>CAWBKQ010000007.1:0-680102 GCA_963789415.1 uncultured Acidobacteriaceae bacterium | reverse complement strand
CGTACCGGCCGCGACCAGGCTGCGTGTGGTGCAGTCGGGCCAGTCCGGCACCGAGCCCCGACTTGCTGAGCCGCACCGCCTCGCCGGTCGACATGATGACCGCGTTGGCGATCACCGCGGCCAGCGCCAGGCCCCGCATCGACTCCGGCGTCGGCCGCAGCACCAGCCCGGCGAGCCGGGTCACCCGCTGCGGGAATGACGAGGAGCGCGCAGCGGGCCTCGACCGGGTACGGGGCTGACATCGGCGGGCACACTACCATCGTAGGAGGCCTCCCGCCGCCCCGCCTCCGGGTCCCGGCCACCGGGGCCTGACCAGCGCGAGCCAGCCATGTTCCGTTCATTTTGTGCACACGATTGCGATCGGCGGGTGCCGTCCGCTGTTACCTGGGTAACGGCGCCATCACACCGGTCCTAGCCTGGGTAATGGCGCCATCACACCGCTACACGCCGGAGCCCTGCCCAGGGGACCTCGCTCCGAGCGTTGTGACGGAGCGCGAAGAAGGGGAGTCACCGCCGCCGCCGCGTAAAGCAAGCGTGGTACTCAAGGACTCCGGCAAGGTCAGGCTGAATCTCTCGAGGAAATCGAGCGAGCTTTCAGTGCTCGAAACCGCATCCTTCTCGGTCGACACAAGGTCGGGCTGAGCCATGGATTAAATGCACCTCGATCCCGAGAGCATCCGGCTTCACGGCGCAGCCACGGTGACCAGGCACCTGGGCCCTGACGGCGACGACCTGACCAGGGAACGGTGCCCGCTATTTGAGCGGTCCGTTCCCTGGTCTGGTCCCAACCTTCTGGTGGCCGTGACTAACTATTCCTTCATCCCCATGGGCGATGCAGCGTTACGACACCGTCACCATCGCTACGCGGGAGAAGCCAGGCCACGCCGACCGCCCTAGCCGTGTTCGCCGTGATAATAGGGATAATAGGGAGGGCAGTAACGGTAATGGTGGTGATGGAAGAAATAGGGGGGATACGGGCGACAGCCGAATGGGGTGGCGGGTACCCGTAGCCGGGTGGCGGGTACCCGTAGCCGGGCGGCGGGTACCCGAAGCCGGGCGGTCGGCCCCCGAAGCCGGGCGGTCGGCCCCCGAAGCCGGGCGGTCGGCCCCCGAAGCCGGGCGGTCGGCCCCCCATGCCGGGCGGCGGGGCCCCCATGCCGGGCGGCGGGGCGGGCAGTTGCAGGGCGCCGACGCCAGCGGTCACACTGTGACCCGCCAACGCCCCGGTCCGCTGACGCTGTGGCGGTCATGCCGCCAACGATGGCCGCGGCTGCGATTGGGACAGCCGCAGAGGCGAATATCTTCCTCATACCATTCCTTTCTTCGTGGCTCTTTTGAGCCGCGCGCATGAGCTTAACTACCCAGCCATATAAAGGTAAAGGGAGAAAGGTTATTATGGGGGAATGTCCTGCTGGTAACAAAACATGCGAACAGCGGTGTACTTACACAAAACGCGGCCTGCTTGAGGGTTATTCATGGGGAAACATCCGGCTGATATCAAAACATTACGAACAGCGGCGTCCCCGCATGAGATGCGGCCTGTTTCCCAAAGGGTTGGGTTACCACACTCAGTCCAGAAGAAACAGGCCGCACATATATCTCGGGTTCCGCAGCCTGTAGCTACACGTTGTCCGGAATTTGTGGTCTGGACTACCCCTGCTGGCCCGGATGCCGGACGGCACCGCAGCACCAGCCCAGCGAGCGTGTCACCAGCTGCGGGAATGACGGGGGGTGCGCGGCGGGCCTGGGACCGGGCGCGGGGGGACATCGGCGGGCACCCTACCCACCGTTGGAGACCTCCCGCCGTCCTGCCTCCGGTCCCGGCCACCGGGTCCCGGCCAACAGTCCCCCGGCCAGCGCGAGCCCGCCACGTTACGTTCATTAGGCACACGATTACCATCCTGCGGGTGCCAGTTCACTCGTACTTGGGAAATGGCGCCATCGGACCGGTACCAAGGTCCCGCAGGGGAATAAGCCGCAGGCTCTGAACTCTCTGGTCAGCGCCGACTGCGCACAGGCCTACGGGCTAATCCTCTGCAGGCCCTAACCGGGTGATAGCGCCACCGCACCGGTTCTAACCGGGTTCCAGAGCGTGGCGGCCTTCAGCTTTGATCCGCTCGACTAATTGGTGGCAACGGGTCTGCTGGACGTAGGACCCGAAGGGCAGTACGACCACGCCACTCCCGCTGAAGCCCTGCACCTCCACGGCATCAGTTAGGACAGAAGCGGACATTCACGGAACACGCCGGAGCCCTGCCCCAGGGATCTCGCTCCCTCCCCAAGCGCTGCGACGGAGCGCGAAGGAGGGGAGTCACCGCCGCCGCTGTCTGAGCAAGCACGAAGTACTGAATTGCGAGGTCAGGCCTAATCTAGCGAGGAAATCGAGCAAGTTTTGAGTGCTCGAATCCGCATCCTTCCCGGTCGACACAAGGTCGGGTCCGTTGACATAAGGTCGGGCTCGGTAGACACAAGGTCGGGCTCGGTGGACCCAAGGTCGGGCTGAGCCATGGATCAAAATGCACCTCCATCCTGAGAACATCCGGCTTCGCGGCGCAGCCACGATGACCAGGCATCACCTGGACCCTGACGGCTAAGACCTGACCAGGGAAACGGTGCCCGCTATTTCGAACGGTCCGTTTCCCTGGTCTGGTCCCAATCTTCTGGTGGCTGTGACTAGCTATTCATCCATGCCCGTAGGCGATGCCGCGCTTTGAACACCGTCACCACCGCTACGCCGGGGGAGCCAGGCCACGCTGGCCGCCCTAGCTGTGAGGGCCGTGAGGGCCGTGAGGGGAGGGGCCGTGCGGCGGGCGGGGAGGGTAGGGAGGGAGGTGCGGCGGGCGGGGAGGGTAGGGAGGGAAGTGCGGCGGGCGGGGAGGGTAGGGAGGGAAGTGCGGCGGGCGGGAGGGTAGGGAGGGAAGTGCGGCGGGCGGGGAGGGTAGGGAGGGAAGTGCGGCGGGCGGGGAGGGTAGGGAGGGAAGTGCGGCGGGCGAGGAGGGAAGGGGAAATGTGGCGGGCCGGGAGGAATGGGACCGTGGGGCGGGCCGGGAGGGTTGGGAGGGGCTGGGAGGACAGGTAGGACGGGATGGCCGCGAGGGACGGGAGAGGCGAGCTGGGCGCGGACGCTAGCGGTCACGTAGTGACTCGCCGCCCCGGTGGCCGCTGACGCTGTGGCGGCCATGCCGCCAACGAGGGCCGCGGCCGCGATTGGGATAGCCGCAGAGGCGAATATCTTCCTCATGCCATTCCTTTCTTCCTGAAGCTCTCTTGAGTTGCGCGCATGAGCTTAACTACCCGGCCATATAAAGGTAAAGGGAGGGGGGCTATTATCAGGGAATGTCCAGCTGATAACAAAATATGGCGAACAGCGGCGTGCCAACATGAAATGCGGCCTGCTTAAGGGGGGCATTCATGGGGGAACGTCCGGCTGATAACAAACATGACGAACAGCGGCGTGCCAACATGAAATGTGGCCTGTTTCCACAAAGGATTGGGTTACCGCACTCAGTCCGGAAGAAACAGGCCAGCCTGCAGAACTTCCACCAGCACAACCACGAGGCAGGACGGCACCCGTCCTCGGCAGACCAGCAGAAGCGGCCAGCCCAGGCCCGTGGACGGCGCGGGACACCCCGAACGGATTTGCAAGCAGGGGGTCAGGGGTTCCAGTCCCCTAGCTCCACGTGGTCAGAAGCACGATTTGAACGCGGAGTCGGGGCCCTGGGCCGCGAGTTAGCGGTCGACCGGAGGGAAGAGCGGCGCAGCGCACGGGCTTGAGCGGCGCAGCGCACCGGGCTTGAGCGGCGCAGCGCACGGGGCTTGAGCGGCGCAGCGCACGGGCTTGAGCGGCCCAGCGCACGGGCTTGTAGGAACATCCACGGCACCCTAGCCTGAGTCGCAGGGGATTCAAGAAGCCGTCGGTGCGCTGCTGACCGCCGGTACAGGGGAGGATGGCGAGATGTCTGAGCACGTTGTGAACGACCTCGACAAGCTCAAGGGAATCGGCCCTAAGTACAAGGAGATGCTGAAGAGCATTGGCGTCGATTCGATCAAGGAGCTGCGGCACCGCAACCCGGCGCACTTGAAGGAGATGATCGAAGAGCGCCATGGATCGGTCGTGGGCCTGTCCGAGCACGAGGCGCAGAGCTGGATCGACGAAGCAAAGGCTTACCAGGAATAGCGCAATCAGTACGTCTGGTACCAGTCATCGTCGGCCTGACGGTCGTCCCTGCCGCCACGTATCGCTTGCGTCGGCTCGCTTGCGTCGGCGTCCCCGGCACCTCGGACGGACTGAGGCCGGTGAGCTAGAGCGCCGGTCATGTAGCCGTCAGGCGGTTAGCTGGTAACTATCGGTGATGGTCTGGCGGGCGATGATGTGGAGGTTGTGGACTACGGCGACGCGTCGCAGGTCGAACAGGTTCTTGCGGGTGCCGAGGTAGCGGGCGCGGCGGCCCTGCCAGTGCCCGATGTGGGCAAGCGCGTGCTCGACTTGGACGCGTTCGCGCAGTTCCTCGCGCCCGTGCGGGGTTTGCTGGCGCTGGCGCAGCTCGGTGAGCAGTGCCTCGTCGGGATGGATGGCGACGCTTCGCCCGGTGCTGCTGGCGGTGCACCGCTGCCGCAGCGGGCAGGCCGCGCAGGTGGCCTTGGGGAACCGCACGGTCCTGCCAGGCTCGAACGGCATGCTCACCCCGGCCGGGCAGGTCAGCTGCCCGGCATCGAAGTCGATGCTGAACTGGTCCTTGGCGAACCGGCCGCGAGGCGTTGCGCACCCGCCAGGCCTTGCAGAAGACCGCCAGGTCCGGCCCGCGGTCGCGGACCAGGTCCGAGGACAGGTAGGCCCGGTCGATGTGCAGCTCGGCCAGCCGCCGCCCGGCTGCCTGCAGGTCGGCGGTGATGTCGCCGGTGACGCTGGCCTCCGGCGCGTTGGCCGGGGTGATGCCGACGGCCGGGATCAGGCCGGTGTCCAGGTCGCGCAGCACGTGCCGCTTGTAGCCGTCGAACAGGACCGAGCGGGACTTGCGGCCGTGCCGCATCTCGCCGTCCTCGATGCTGATCCGCCGGTCCCTGGCGACCCCGCGGCGCAGCGCCGGCGCCGGCCCGGTCAGGTCGGTGTCCTGGTCGCGGACCTGGCGGGCGACCGCCACCGCAGTGGCCGCTGCCTCGTCTCCGGCCTGGCCGGCGACGAAGGCTTCCACCCTCTCCAGCAGTCCCAGCACCTCGGCCAGCGCCCCGTCCCGGGCGCCCGGGTCATCCCAGTCCCGGTCCAGGGCCGCCTTCAGGCTGGAGGCGGCCAGTTCCGGCACCCCAGCCTGCGCGGCAACGACAGCGGTTCCTGCGGCCTGCCCCCGCCCCTGCACGGCCGCGATCACGCCCAGGGCCTTGCGCAGGGCGTGTCCCATCAAGTTAAAGGTGTCCTCCACCCGGCCCGCCCCCCACAGCGGGGACGAGTCCAGCGCCGCCCGCAGCGCCCGCGCCCCGAACCCCTTCGTGGCCGCGGCCAGCTCCACCGTGCGCTCGACCAGCCGCCGGTCCAGGTCCTTCTCGATCAGCCGCCTGCGGAATCCCACCAGGGTTCCCTTGGAGAACGGCGGCTCTTCCGCACCCACGCAGTCCAGCACCAGCTGCCACCGCCGGTCCATCACCGTCGCCTCGATCACCTCATCATCGCTGACCCCGGTATAGGCCTGCAGGATCGTCGCCAGCGCCAGCCGGGCCGGCGGCACCGGCGGCTGCCCCTTCGGGCTGTCCGCGTAAGTTTCCGCCAGCTCGGACTGGAACTCCTCGTCAAACAGCTCGTGGCGATGCTGCGCAAGAACACGAACAGCCTCGCCCGCCGCACCGCCTTGATCACCGCCTGCTCCGCCGGCGAGGGTTCCACCGGCGGCCGCCACACAACAGGACGCACCACCTTCCTCCCTGCTCGTAGCCGATCCTTCACCACCCGCTACGAACAGGGAATAGCACACTCGACGACTGTCAACCGGTCACACGACGAAACCCGACCCCACTACTTGACCGGCGCTCTAGTAACCATCTCGATCCGCGCGCACGGAACCAGGGGAACCGGCCGCGAAAGTTACAGCTTCCAAATCCTCAACGGGACGACGCGCCTCGGCTGGGGGACTCGCTTTAGTGCAAAGCCGACAAGTTCCGCACACCGCCCCACCCGACGGAACGCTGTCCGCAATTCGCCCCTGCGTGCCGCCCGTGCCGGAACGCGGCAAGACCGCATGGCAGTCCCGCTGCTTTCCCCAGCCGGGGAGAGCAGCAGGGACTGATCGTCAGCGGCACACCAAGTTCCCGGCTCTCCTTTTCCAGGTGCTCAGCTGTTGGCGGCCATGGGAAAGTCCCGTGTGTTCGACACCGGAGCGCGCCGTGACGGACCGCGCGCCGTGACTCAGGAGTTCTGGGCGTTGCGCCAGGCGATCCAGTCGCGGAGCCTGGACAGATCGTAGTCGGGGCCGCCGACGCCGACCGTGAACAGCGAGACGCCGAGGGAACGTAGCGTCGGGCCGAGCTCGTCCGGGCTGCCGTTCACGCCCACGGAGGTCTCGATCTCAGCCGGGTCGCGGCCGACATCGGTGCTGTGCTGCCGCAGGATGCCGACCTTGCGCTCGACGGCTTCGGGGTCGCCGAAGCTGTGCCAGATGTCGGCGTGCTTGGCGACGAGCCGCAGCGTCTTCTTCTCGCCACCGCCGCCGATGAGCACCGGGATCTTGCGCGTGGGCGGCGGGTTCAGCTTGTACAGCCGCGACTCGATCCGCGGCAGTGCCTCGGCCAGGTCGTTCCGCCGGCCGCCTGCGGTGCCGAACTCGTAGCCGTACTCGGCATAGTCCTTCTCGAACCAGCCAGAGCCGATGCCGAGGATAAGCGGCCGTCGCTGACCAAGGCTTCCGTTGGTCTTCAACTCGTGGCGAACAGCGACGTTCAGTTCCCGGCGGGATGCATTGTCCGGTGAAACGATCAGAGTGTTCTCGGGGGATTCAACGTAGCTCTTGGCGATGGCGCGGATGCGCTCTTCTGCGTTGGGAATTTCGTTCACACGGCCCTGTTGTTGGAGGGCGTCGAGTGCCGCAGAAACCTGGCCTGTCGCCAGTAGTTCGACAGCAGATTTCAGGGTCGGATCCTTCTGGCGAACAATCTCGTCAAGTCTGGCTGTGCGCATTCCAGCTTCTTGCAGTTGCTCGAAAGGCCGGCCGGCTTCGACGCCCTGATGCTGGCGGGTATCGCCGATCAGAAGCACGCGGTCATTGGGACCACTCCGCGAGAGAAACTCGCGCATCTGGTTGGTGCTGGCGAGGCTCGATTCATCGACAAGGTAGAAGTGCTTTCGCTCTCGTAGGTCTGGGTCCGCGGTGCGGGCGAGAAAGCCTTGGAGCGTTCCTGCGTCGATGCCAGCCTCATTCAGTTGGCGTGCCGCGCGGGAGGTCGGGGCGAAGCCCTCAACCTGATAGCCCTGTCTTTCCACCGCATAGCGGATGGCTGTGAGCGTGGTCGTCTTGCCTGACCCGGCGAGGCCCTGGATTCCTTGAATCCGGTCCGGCGCGCTGAGTACATCTTCGACGACACTCTTTTGTGTGCGGTTGAGATGCTGGTGTCGGTCGGCAACGGAGATGGCCTGCGGACGCGGAAGAACGGGTTCGATATCGTTTTGTCCCTCACGGACTCTGCGGAGAATTTCCTGTTCCGCCTCGATGGTTTTGGCCGTGGTGAAATAGCGTCCTGGAATGCCCTGTGGTCGGTCGACGATTTGGAATTCCCCGGAAGCCAAGCGGCTGTCAAGATGAGCGCGGACCTGGGCATGGGTAATCTCGCCCATCCCTCGACGGAGCCCATCGCGGATCAGAGCACGTTCATCCACAACAGCCTCGCGCTCGAAGTTTTTGTCTCGGGAAAAGGTGAGAGATTCTCGAACCCGGTCCAAGGAGTTGACTGGCTTCTCCTGATGTTGAGACCGTTCACGGGCTGCGAGTACAACAGCGTCGGCTTGATGCCCAAAGTCTGCCGCCAGCTTCCGGTGCGCGGCCATCACTTCGCGCGGCGAATGAATTCCCTTACGGTCACGCGTCGAGTGGGCGGCGATCTCGGCAGCTTCCTTCCCGGAACGGCCCGTGCGTTCCAGGTACTCACGAATCTGCTGGCTGCGGGGACTGGAAGCGTCGAGGTATTCCTGGGTATAGCCCTTGATCTCCGGGGCGCCGCTCCGCCCGGTCGTAATTTCGTAGCCGAGTTGGCGCAGTCGGTACGTCAACTCGGATTGATAGATGGCCGTAGCGAACTGCTGCGAGGCGAATAGGCTCTGCGGCTGGATGGCACGAGGCTGGCCGTTGTCGCGCTGCGTAACGTTAAAAACGACGACGTGGGTATGCAGTTGTGGCGCGACATAGCCATCCACCGGGCGGGCGGTATCGTGCTCAAACTTGGCGGCGATAAACCTGCCTGTAGTCTCGGGCGGATGATTACCGCCGATCCGGGCTTGCGTGTACTGTTCAAGTTGATCCAGGGCCACACGGACGCTCTCCCGGTGTGCTTCTCGGACGCGGTCATCGCCGCCGACCAGCGCAGTGAGCGAGACCGATTTGGGGGCAGAAAAGGTCGCATCCCAGCCGGCTCGGTGCTCCATCGCCTTGATGGTCTTTCCATCCGCGTCCTGATATTCATACGACGCTCGCTGCCGGACAAGCTGCTCGCCGGTCTGCGGATGCTGGCCCTGGCTGAGTTTAGCGAAATCCTCGGCAGAGACCACCCCAGCAAGGCCGAACGCTCCAGCCAGTCGGCCTTGCCATTCGCCCGCGATGACGCCGCGTTGCGACCAGTAGTTCTGCTCCTTTGCAGTGAATTCTTTCTCGTGGTAGGTCTGTGCCTGGCCAGCGGAAAGTGGTTTGGAAAGCGTCAGCATGGATTAAATCCTCGGACCATAGCTGAGTTCACTCTGGTGCCCTGCTTGCTCCTTATCGGGGAGCTTCGTCACGGGATTTTGGTTGTTCTGCCTATCTTCTGTGGGCTTCGATTCGGCGGGTCGAGAGGACTCTATACGATCTTCGGTCTTTGCAGCTTGTGGTTGACCCTTCTGCGGTTCGCGCACGATGTAGTCGTCTTCCAGTCGCTCGATGAACTTCGGCTTCGACGGGGGAATGTCCAGCGAGGGGAAGGAAAACTGCGCGACGTAGTTTCGATACTTGAGATACGCGTGGAGGTCCGCCAATCCGCTGATTTCGGAGTCGAGTACCAGTGGCTCAGTCTGCCGATCAAGCGCGAAGTTTCGGCCACTCCGATGGCCGTCAAAGTGGGTTTCCTTCATCCGCTCGATCTCCACTTTGCCGATCGCGCGGCTCACCCACTCGGCGGCATTCGGTTCCGTCGTTCTGAGGAAGATCTTGGTGGCGGGCTGCGAGAGCATGACCTCGGCCAAGTGCCCATAAATTACTTCCAACTGGGCCTTGCCCTGGAAGCCGAGAACGAGTGGGTTGCGGGATTTCCGATTCTCGGTGATCGCGGTGTGCAACTGGGGCAGCTTCTGCAAGCTGGCCAATTCGTCGATGACAAACCAGACTGGACGCTGATCGGGCGTGGGCGCATTCAGCAGGCGGAGAACGAGCATGTCGATCCAAAGACTGTGCAGCGGACGGAGAGCTTCGCGCTCGGCGGGCTGCGAAGTAATAAAGATCCATCCCTGGCGATTCTTGGTCCACTCGCGGGCTGTCCATTCGGTATTGGCTTCGGCCTTTGTGGGCAATAGACGGAAACTGTCGGCGACGAGGCTCAACGAGCCGAGTACGCCCATCCGTTGGTGGGGAGCGGATGGCTCGATCAGCAAGGCCAGCTCCGTTCCTTTGACGCGGCGGTCGATTTCCTCGGGGTGGGACATCCACTGCACCAACTGCTGGGGCGTGGGCAGTTCGAGAAGCAGGTGAGCGAATATCTTTTGCGGGCTGTCGATGAAGAATTCGTCCGTCCTGTCCGTGGTTCGTTGAAAGAGAGAGGCAGCAATCGTTCGAGCTTCAGCGCGCCGGACAAGCTCCTCCGACGGTCCCCAATAGGGGCACCGGCGGTCCAACGGATTGAGCACAATATCGCCGCGGCTTTCGTCGTAAAAACGCTGGATAAATTCGCAGGCTGGGTCATGGACAATGGCGGAGTGTCCACGCTGCTGAATCTGGCGCAGTATCTGCAGGATGATGGTCGTTTTGCCGCTGCCGGTATCGCCGATGATCTCGAAATGTTGATCCTCGGCGCGCTGCGGAAGACGCAACATCTTGCGGCATCGATCCACTTTGAGGCCGATGCCCGTCCCTTCGAAGGCTTTGTTAAATTGCCTAGGCGTGACGAGAATCGGCCCCTTCAGTCGCCGCCCGTACTTCATCTGCTTGCGACGGCGAATGTCCTTGGGGATGGACAACGGAAGTTGCCCGAGCAACGCGATTGCTCCGAAGATAAGCGGCCACTGGAACAGATCAACGATGCTTACTCCGCCGTAAACCTGCTGCTTGAGGTAGCTCCCAAGAGCGCTGTTTTTGTAGACGTTCGGAGCGCTGCGGTACCCGCAGATGATCGCGTTCCGCTTCGATGTCGGAATTGACTACCTGATAGTCGAGAAACTGTGTGGATTGAGGCCTTCCGGCAACACGCCAGTCGTCATAATTCAGCAGGCGGCGGAAGAACCTGAACTGGCCTTGGCGATTCAAGACCTCGATTTGCATGAAATCTGCGAGCTGCCGAGCGAATGCCTGCACGTGCTGGTCGAGCCGTTGAAGATCGCGCTCGATATGCGTCCGCAACAACTTCTTCATGCTGTCGTTGGTGAACTGCGATTTGAGTTCGGCAATCGCGCCCTCCGGATCGTGTAAGAGTCGAGCTAGCGCCGTGCCGACGCCGGTCTTCGACCGGGAGCCTTCGAGCAGGATGCAGTAGAAGATTTCAACTTGATAGAGATCGTCCCGCTTCGCTTCAAAGAACTTCCTTCGCTGGTCGATAGCGGCTTCGACAATGGGGTCATCATAGGTTGCGAACGGTATGTCGGGGCGGTTCGATTTGAAGAGGTATTGGTAAATGTGGAAGCCTGGGCCAAAGGCTTTTAGCGCCGCCTCCAGCCTCTTCACCGCATACTCCTGTTGGGAGCGTCCAGACTTTCGTAGTCCACACCGGGAACACTGAGAACCATGCCTAGATCGCCGCTTTTGGTAAGGAAGGCCGTCTCATTCCAGAAGCCGTAGAGGTTGATGTGGTCGTTGAGAGCTGCGCTCTGTTTCCAGGGCTTGATCACCTTGTCGAGACGCAGCATCACACTACCTCCACGCGGGGAACTTGTTGCTTCGCGGCGTCATAACGCAGCTTGTAGCGCTCGGACTTTGCGAGGATGCGGAGGAATGCCGGATCGCTGTTCGTTACCCAATGGCCGAAAGCAAAGCCGCCAATGAAAACGGCGATTCCAGCGAGGATGGAATTGAAGAGGTTGAAGGCGCCCACGGCGCCCACACAGACGAAGTAGAAGAGCGTCCGCTCAACGCCCAAATAGGTGAGCGGCTTGTGCAGGCTCTTGAAGACTCGATTTGTGCGATGCTTCTTCTGCGCTTTGTCTGGCATGAGTCCCTCGTCTAAAGGAGTGGCACGTCGAGCGCTATACGCCCCATAGCCAACTCAAGACATTCACCGCCATAACGGCAATGCCCGTTCCGGCGGCGACGCCGGCGAGTGCCTTCTTCGCGCCGGGTTCGCCGTGTGCAAAGCCGTAGCCGCCGATCACGATAGCAACCAGACTTGCAACCTTGGCGATCGTGCCGGTGAAAAGACCTTGGATGGCGTTAAAGCCGGTGTCGAACGGTGAGCCCTGTGCCAGCGCGGCCATTGGCATCAGAAGAAGAAAAGTGAAAAAAGCCGCGGCTAAACGCGCCCGTTGGGACAGAAGAATGGTCTCGATTCGGGGGATCAGATGGAACTGGAACCAACGTGGCATACGCACCTCCAGCAGCCGCACAAAATGGCCTGCTTTTGGCGCAAAGCTAACCTCGCTCAACGAGCCTGTCCAATGAATGTTCGGGACGCAGCTATTCCTGGCCGGAATGGCTCAGGAAAATGAGGGTGATTCGGTTGTCAACTTTGTCGCTTACTGGAGCTTGTGCAATTGACATCAATATACTCACCACTTCCCAGGGAAAGGATCTTCCGTGCCCCATCGTGCCTTGGCTGATGCCTCAAGTGCTTTCCGGCCGGCACCAACGGCTTCAGTTTCTTTCATAAGATCAGCCATCTTCTCGCGAGGTATGTGGTTCGAGATGAAGCTGGCCAGGGCGATGAACGCCAAACCTGCCGCGTGCTCCAGCGCGAACCATGCAACTCTAACCGCTGGCTCGGAGAAATCAGGGCCGTTCATTGCCACGACATTGTGCCCATCAATTCGATGACCGTGCTGGATCTGTAGCAGTGGATTCACGTGCTTCGCCAGACAGAGCTGCCGGTAGACTCGGTATTCAGTCGCAACTTGCGCATCCACGTCCGGGACACCTAGTTTTGCGAGTCCTTGGCGTGTTAAGTCCCGAACCTGTTTGAATGTTCGCGTTGGATCATCATGATTAATCCATTCTTCGGCTAGGCCATTATCCGACCCAATGGCAGCAATGGTGTATGCGGTTTCGTACATTGAACCAACGAGTGTTGCCGCCTGGAGAGCGTAGCCTCTTGACGCAATCAAGGCCGCCGATCTGAGGTCGTTGGAAAGCCGGATCAGCAAGGCTGCGGCAACTTTTCTGGACTGAGACAGGTCTTTGGCTAAAACCTCCGGCAGAATGCTCACCACCGCACCAATCAAGTTGAAAGCTTTCTCTGTGAGCGAAAGATGCCCGTCTAGTTCGGTTGTGAGTTCGATGAGGGCTTGTCGTTCGGCTGTTTCGAGTGATTCCCCCCGTCCTTGTTTCAAATAGTTCGCAACATCCGTGATTGATGCGGAAGACTCACTCATTGTCACACCTCCCTTTGAGATTCTAGGCCGCAGTGAAGAAGAACTCCCCCGCAAAAAAGGCAGGCGTGTCGAGGGAAACAGAGCGGCAGGCCAGCACATCTTTCTCAACGAATCTGACGAATCTGTGGGATACTGAGGCTCGTGGTATAGATTAGTCGCACACGGTGACGAAAATCATTTTCGTACAATAAACGTACAATGGATCGGGCAATGGGGCCTTTTTGGCCGTTGTGGCAGTTCCTAGAATCAATAAGTTACGTGTTATCAATATAGTGATTAGTTCGACTCCCGTCGCCTCCACCAATATCTCTTTTATTATCAATTACTTACAGACACATTTTAATTTCGTACAATAGCGTTCTGCGGACGCGGCCCGATCATCGAACTAACTTCGTCGACGGTTCTGCGGCATTCGCTGTTTTGCCGTCGCGAGTCCCTAGCCCTATCAACATCGGCATGTCTTTCGGATATACGACATCGCGTCCTCGCGCCAGAAAATGATAATAGATAGACAATGCCGCTCCATACGATCCAAACCCGGCCGACACAACCCGGGAATGTGCAGCAATTCCCACAACCATCCCTACCAACTTAAATCCCGATGCACCACTTACCGCACCGCCTCCTGCTTCGCCCACGCTCTGGCCCCCCTGTCCTGCATCGCGATCCGGAGAAGCTTGCGAAGCCGCCAGCATAACTTGAATTCCTGTGGTCAGATATCTCGTTCGCGGAGTGGTCACTTGCGCCCCACCCTCATCGTCGAGCTTTAAGTGTTCCCCTTTGGCGACCGCCACGCCCTCCAGAGTGGTCTCAACTTTCTGCTCGATTCCATTCGGTGGCGCAACCTCGTGAAACAGAATTCGTAACTGCCCGTTGCGTCCCATTCGCCGCGCTGGCTGCGCCTGTAGCACCGAGCCCTTAATCACGCTTCCTTCAGGAAGAATCAAGTGATCCGAGATGACTAGAGGCTCGGTGATAAGCGCCTCCACTAGGTCTCCCTGTTTTGCGGTCGACGAACTCAGAGCTGTCACCAGCCGCGCATGCACCACGCTCCCGTCAGGGGGCGCCGATCCAATGTCCGTAAGCCTCGCCGGTTTCACCACCTCGGTCCCAAAATCCAGAGGTTGCAACAAATCCGCATTGAAGCTCGTCCCCGCATCAATATATTGCGGATGTACCGGCAACTGCGCCAGCACGATTCTCTTTACCTTGTGCATCTTTCCCGGTGTGTGGATCTGATTCTGTAAATCGTTCCACTTCTGGTGAATCGCCTGGCGCGTTGCACTCACCTGTTTGGAAGCTGCATCCTGCACCTTGTTTTTCTGTTCTGGCTTCTCCTTCGCCGACACAAACCGCAGCACTCCGTCCGGAGCAGGAGAAGCCACCGTTTGCAGGGGCAGACGCCGCCCATCACCCATGACCAGTTCATCGAACTGCACATGCACCTTCCGCGCTGGAGAAAAGTTCCCATTCGCCGCCTGCATCGTTCGTACCATCTTCGGTACCGAATCGATCGCCGAAACTTTCCCGTTTACCACCGTTCCGACCGGAATCAGCAGCTTGTCAAACGCATACACTGGCTCCGTTGTCCTGCATTGGATCGCCTGACCTACTTTCCGCACTCGTACGTCTGAGTCAATTGCCACCTTGATAGGAGTGCCAACCCCAACGCTCATCGGTATCGCCATCGGTTCAGCGCCCACGCTTTCTGACACCTTCTGCGAGGCAGGCATATCCTCGTTCTGCTGGTGTGTTGCCGCCGGAGGCCGCTGCTTCAACGTCTGCGCGACACTCACGGCACTATACAACCCAGCCGTCAGCACTATCAGCTCGAATACAAGTCGTCTCATTCGTAATAACTCCGATTGTTGTGCGCTGGAAGGAGACAGTCCTTCGAATGCCGCGTGAAACGCAGGTCGACCATTGGGATACCAGATGCCCAGAGAAGCCAAAGAACCGTGTCTGCTATGAAGCTCCAAAGACGGAGATGGTTGCAACTCCGACGCCGGTATCGAGGAGATCGTAAGCGTAGACGGGAGTGGAAAGGGGAAAATGCTCCAGGATGAACAAACTGTCATCTTCTAGAAAGGGAGCGGTAATGTTTCGGTCGTATTGTAAGAGTGGGCTGCCGGTCGTGGTGTGCCACGCCAGCGTCACTCTGAGCTCGGCTTTAACATGTCCTTTTGCGTATTCGATAAGGGTTGGGGCCGCCTGTTGACCTTGCTATTGGCGAGTATTTTGCGATCGACATTGGCCGCCTCGCAGGAGTTGCCGGACGCTCCATCAGCGATCATGCGTACGAGCTTTTACGCAGCTAGAGACTTGGCTACTTCCGCCGATCTACCCCAATCGTCCGCAGCGGCATCTCCCGATTCGAGTCGCGGCAAATTTCTTACTCGATGGGTCAAACGTGGGCTTCGTGATCAGGCCGATATTTATACAGCTCCTCTCCATCGTTCTGAAATGAAATGGGTGATCGGACTTCCCGTTGTCACGGCAGGCCTGATCGCGATTGACAAGCATGCTTCGGGCGCGCTTCCGAGAAACCCTTCGAGCGCGAGTGCTGACATCTCCGACGTTGGACTGTTCGCAACCGCTGGTGCGGTGGGAGCTCTTCTCATCGACGGAAAGGCCCAAGGAGATTCTCATGCCTTCGAAACCGGCGTGCTTGGAGCGGAGGCGATGGCAAACAGCGGCGTCCTGTATGCCGTGCTGCAGCTGATTGCGGAGCGTGAACGTCCTTTACAAGGAACGGGTCAAGGACATTTTTTCCAGACCAGCGGCTTGGATAATTCCTTTCCCTCCGGCCATACGATCATCACGTGGACCGCGGCCAGCACAATTGCGCACGAATACCCAAAGCCTTGGGTAGAGTGGCTGGCTTACGGAACCGCAGGGGCCGTTTCGGTGACGCGATTCACTAGTCTGCAACACTTCCCCTCCGATGTTGTAGTGGGAAGCACACTTGGGTACTTGATCGGACGCCACATCTTCCATGCTCATTGCAAGGTTGGTCTCAGTGCGGCATGCAGTGCGAAATAGTTCCGGGAAACACAGTCTCTATTTCTAGAAAGCGCGAGGTGACTGATGTTGAGGAATAGGTTTGGCAATCGGCGTGGTGCTGTCCCTTGTGGCCTAGCTATTTGGTTGCTCCTTCAACTTGTACCTTCACTGATCGCTCAGACGGCCGGAATGGGTGTGCTGACGGGTAGGATCGTGGATTCGTCCGGTAATCCGGTTGCGAACGCCACCGTGACAGTGACGAGCGTGGACGACGGCCGGGCACGAAGCGCCACGACGGGGACGGATGGATCTTATAGATTCGACGATCTCCCGCTGGGGAGTTATCGGATGAAGCTTGAGGCCGCCGGTTTCCAGACTTTGGAGATTCCGTCCGCGACTGTCGATGGAACTAAGCCATCAGTTGTGGACGAGAAGCTGCAGGTCAGCGCGCCAGCCACCATCAAACCAGGGCTAGAGCAACAGGATAATTTGCCGAACGCCCCATCCAGCAGTACGGCGCCTTCGCTTTCGGATTTGGGCCTTACTCCCGAACAGACTCAGGGAAACGCCCGTGAGCAAGCGCTGCTGGATAAACGGACACACATGCTGAAGATCCATCAACGGATGGGTTTGATCACGACGATACCGCTCATTGCGACGGTGATCCTCGGCCCTGGCGCTGGCGGCAAAAGTGAAGGCACGGCTACTCGCGATTTACACGTTGCTCTGGGTGCGCTCACCGGCGACCTGTACGGGATCACCGCTTATTACGCCATTCGCGCTCCCAGAATCCCCGGAACCAAAAAGCGCGGTCCGATAAAATTTCACGAGGCGATGGCTTGGATTCACGGCCCTGGCATGATCCTCACTCCCATTCTTGGCGCAATGGCCTTCAGTCAGAAGAACAACGGCGAAAAAGTCCATGGGATCGCGCAGGCGCATGGCCCGGTGGCCATTGTTACGGCGGGGGCGTTTGGGGCAGCTCTTTTGTCAGTATCAGTAAAGTTCTGAGCACAGTCTATGAATAGGAAAATATTGATCGCGTTCTTGCTCGTGGCCCTCCCCACGTTTGCTGCGGACAGCCAATGGGTCCTCAAACAAAGCACGCTCACCTATCATGTGTCGCACAAACTGCATGAGTCCGAAGGTGTGAGCCACGAGGCGCGCGGCAAGGGCGTTTGCCACGACGGACAGTGCGATTTCTTGATCGCGGTAGCCGTGAAGTCGTTTGATTCGGGAGACAGTAATCGCGACCTTCATATGGTGCAGGTTACGCGCGGCGCGGAGTTTCCTATCGTCACCGTACGTACGCGACTGCCCGAATCGGCTGCCTCATCGGCAACCATCAATGCTGATCTGGAGATTCAATTCGCCGGCCAGACGGCCCAGTACAAAAAAGTTCCTTTTAAAGTGGAAACGCAAGGCGGTGAGACTCACATTACGGGGACGATTCCGGCTACGCTGACGGATTTCAAAATCGACCCACCGTCGCTGTTGACGATGCCGGTCAAGAACGAAATTCCAGTGCGTGTGGATATGATCTGGCGTTCGCAATAGAACTACCGCAAGGTAGCACTCGGAAACGTGCTTCCAACAACGACATCCCTGCGAAGGGAATTGTGCAAAATATACCGTTCTGGGTAGTGGGCAAATCGGCTGTGGAGCCTACAGGACTTGGTTGCCCTCAGGTAGGACTACGAACGGCGGGGCCGAAAAGAGCGGCACAGGGGGCCAGTGTGGAAATTACGAATAAGCTGATGATCAAGATTGTGCCCTGCAAGTGCGGCAAGCAATGGCAGATATGGCGCGGAAACTTAGGGCTTCGGGAAGAGGAGTATTCATTCTATTGTACGTGCGGAGAACACCTTGTTCACTGGAACAAGGATTCGCCGAAGAAAACCGCATCCGCTAGAAAGAAATCAAACTAGCCCATTATCCTAACGGTTGACGAGTTTCCTGCATCCCACCCTCAGGGTGTAAAGTCTTTGGACGGGCGGGTATCTCCCATGCGATTGTTGGTGGTAGAAGACGACATACCGATCCAGCAGTTCCTCAAGCGAGCGCTGGTGGAGGCCGGATATCAAGTGGATACGGCCAGTACAGCACAAGGCCGGCGAAACGATGGCCTTGGAGGGCATCCACGATGCCTTCATCATCGATCTTGGACTTCCAGACCTGGATGGATTGGACTTGATTGCGCGTTGCCGAGCCCACGGTAATGCAGCGCCGGTTTTAATTTTGTCCGCCCGCCGTTCTGTCGACGAGCGTGTCCGGGGACTGGAGCAGGGCGGAGACGACTACCTCACGAAGCCATTTGCGCTGCCGGAATTGCTGGCAAGACTGAGAAATCTCCTACGCAGGTCGGTGGTTCCACAGAATGAATCGGTGCGTCTGCAAGCTGCCGACTTGCAGCTTGATCTGGTTCGTCGCGAAGCCCGCCGGGGCGAAGACTTGCTGCAATTGACCCCACAGGAGTTTTCTTTGCTGGAATATCTTTGCCGCAACGAAGGTCGAGTAGTGACCCGGACCATGATTCTGGACCATGTCTGGAAGATGAGGATTGATCCCGCAACCAATGTCGTCGATGTTCACATTTATCGTCTGCGCAGCAAAGTGGATCATGACACCCCGCGACCGCTGATCCACACAATTCGTGGTGTTGGCTACGTTCTCAAACATGCCTAGAAATTTGCGCTCTACCGCCGCTTGGCGGATTTCGATTTGGACAACTCTGGCGTTCGCGCTCGGAACTGCTGTGGCTTTCTCCATAGTTTATTTCCTTGTCGCTCAGGGCATTCGAGAGCGCAGTGACACTTGGCTTAGCGGCGAAGCAGAGGTTCTTGCTCAGGTCTCGGCCGATACCCCGAGCGATCGTCTATACAAGCGAGTCGTTCGAGAGGTTGCCGAGCTTGCTACTCAGGAAGTACCGGATGAGCGCAATGCCCGCGGCGAAAGGCTGAATTCCGTCTTCTTCTTGGCAACAGGTCCCAATAGCAGTGAAGGCCCATTGTGGGTAGGCCCAAGCTCCAAGGATGCTTTTGTAGCAGCGATTCAGCGGACGAATTTGGTTCCGGGGCCACCGAAGTCCATAACCGTGGAAGGATATCGACAAACGTTTCGAGTAGTTGTGAAGTCGCAAAACGGAAGAACTGTTTATCTCGGACTCTCGGATCGTGGTGCCAAATATCTGCTGCACACATTGGCTCGTCGTTTTCTCATGCTTTGGGGCGGCATGTTCCTGCTTGGCTTCGTCATCTCCTACTGGAGTGCACGCCGTACCCTGCACCGTGTTGAAGAGAATTACAGAAACCGTGGCTCGAATTGGAACCGAAGACTTAAAGGAACGATTCCCTGAACCTGTAAATTCGGATGAGATTTCGCGATTGGCGAAGACTTTTAATCACATGCTGGACCGGCTCCAGGCTTCGGTGAATCAGCTTCGCACCGTTACTGGCAGTATCGCGCACGACCTGAAAAGCCCTGTTACTTTGATTCGTGGAACGCTGGAATCGGCATTATGCAATGAAGGAAATGACAAATGGCGAGACTCGGTTGGAGAAGCAATCGAAGACCTGGATAGGCTCTTGCAGTTGCTGAACACCACGCTGGACCTTGCCGAAGCGGAAGCGGGTGCGCTTCACATCGATCGCCGACCCAGTTGACTTCTCCGATGTCGTGAGACAACTGGTTGATATTTACCAGCCGGCGATGGCTGAGCATCATCACGAAGTGACCACTGACCTGGAAGAGCATGTGGTCGTGGATGCGGACGTGACCCTGCTGAATCGTGTAGTAAGTAATTTGCTTGAAAACGAATTGACTCATTTGCCAGCGGGATGCCAAGTGAAGATCCGGCTATTTTCGCATCAAGGGTCAGCAGTACTGGTGATTGAAGACAATGGTCCGGGATTCCTCGCCTGATATCGGCAGCCAGCTTTTCAAACGATTCGTGAAGGGAAAACATTCTCCCGGTCACGGTCTCGGACTAGCCTTCGTGGATGCAGTTGCCCACGCGCATGGCGGCGGTGACGCGGGTCTCGGATCGTGCGGGAGGCGGCGCTGTTATAACTTTGTCGCTGCCGGTTAGCGTGCTCCAGGCAGTGTAAGTCCCACCACAGGCTAAATTTGAAAAGTTCGAAAATCCTTGCGGATTCGAAATGGCATCGATCGCTGCGAAGCTGACGACAATGGAGCAACAGAGGGTTTGGTTAAAACCAGTGCGAAAGGTATGGGGAATTTATGCACTCACTTCGCCGCTGGACATCCGGCACCGCGACACGCTCATAAGCATCTTTGCGGCCGGATTCGTTGGTCGCGTTCGGCGGCCAAAGAAGGCTTCTCTCGCCAGTTTAAGAATGGTTCGGCGATTTTGGGCGACAACCTTTAGCCATGCCATTTTTCCCATCATGGGGAAATATATCCCGCGGAAACATAGACGCGCGAGGAAGATGTTGATGCGATAACCAAGAGGCTCGTCAGTCGAGCGCGTCGACCGCTTGAGCCAGTGCTTCCGGGCTGTACGCTTGCTCCCAACCATATTTCACCTCGGCATGAGCTTCTTCAATGGTCATCTTTAGCGGAGTGTGAGCCATCGCAAACGGGATGAATTCCTGCCAATGCTTAGGGCGCGTGAGCCGGCCCGAGGTTTCAAGGCGCTTGTAGAGCGGGGTTGCGGGCAAGGGCGTCAGCAGGCCGAAAATGGGCAGACCCGGAGGCCAAGTTCGGACTTGCGTCAGTGTGCGCTCGGCCACGCCGGTAGTGTCGTTGTCCATACCGAAGATAAATGATGTGATCGCATAGATGTTGCGTCGCGCAAGCCGTTCGAGCACAGCCGCATATTCACCCGGCTTATTGAATCCCTTGTTCACGTCCTTGAGATTGTTCGGGTCAATGGATTCCATTCCGATGAAAATCCACTTGCCGCCGGAAGCCGCAATTAAGTCGACGAGTTCTTCGTCGCGCAACAAATTAGCGCTGATCTGTGCGACCCAATGCACCTGTGCTTTAGCAGCGATGATGTCGCGGAGCAACGATTTGGTGCGCTTCACATTGATAGCGAAATTGTCGTCGATGAAGAAGACGGCAATCTGGCCTCTTTCGCTACGGGCGCGCGCCTTCAAGAGTAGCAATTCATTTACCACGCTCTCATTGGTGCGGAAGCGGATTGAGTCACCAAAGAATCCGGTCACGGTGCAAAACTCGCAGCCGTAGGGACAGCCACGTCCCGATTCAACTGGAATAATGCGGAAAGAGCCCCAGCCCGTGCCGACACGGTTGAGTAGCGGCGCGACGACCTTTGGCACGAGATTGAATTGAGCAAGATCGATCGATTGCCAAGGAATGAGCGGGTACTTGTTTAGCGACGGCTTCTTGTCTTTCCCCGCTGCATCCACGGGCGCGTAGATGGGTTTGAGTTCGCCGCGGGCAGCGTCACTCACAATCTGCGGCCAGGTTTCATCGGCTTCGCCTAGGGCCACCGCGTCGGCGTGGCATGGTCCGCCATCGCGACCGAGGGCCTCCTCGGCCAGTTCGGTGACGTGGGGACCACCCATGACGACCGGAACTCCGGTGGCGCGAATGGCATCGGCGACGCGATACGCTTTGGCGATCATTCGGGTCATGGCGCCAATGCCGACCAGTCCGATGTTCTCGTCTCGAACGTACTGTGCTATCTGAAGCTCGTCCATCGGCTGAGCGTTGCCGTCGATCAGCAGCACTTCATGTCCGGGAGGAGTCAGAGATTTGAGCAGAAACATCCAGAGGTGAGGCATGAAGTTGCGAGTCACGCCGTTGTCGGGGTTGTAGAGCAGAATTCTCATGACAGTTCCTTACTTGAATCGTCTAGGATTCACCGCACGGGACCGTCACGAGCGATGCCGATCTATTGATCTTGTTTTTCGTAGAGCATGCTTCAGGACGGCTTTTGGTAACCTTATAAAGCTGTCCTCGGTTCACAGTTGTCAAAACTGCGGCTCCAACTGCACTTCTGGCGTTTGTGCCTCTTCAGGATCGCTGGAGCCGCACCCGGTCGGTGCCACCGTGCGTAACCTGGTTGACTCCGCGACATTCAGCAACGCTCGCATTCTTGTCTCCCCAACATCCTGCCGCGAGCAGCCAAGCAGAACGGAACAATCCTGATCCGAGTATTTTTCAAGGACGGACATCACGAAGACAAAACGTTCGAAGTGTTCAAGCCGGAGAATGCGGGCGATTGCATAATCGGTATCCTTCGTCCGTCCCAAACTGCAAGTGACCGCATCACTCGGTGCGTCTGCGACGGTCGAGTGGTTCTTGCAGGGCGCCAACATGCGAATTGCATTCTGGATAATCGTCCGCCGAGCCCAGGATTGCGCCCAGTCTCGAAACACGTAAGTTCCTTCGACGCAGTCTTCCAAGCCGGAAACAAAACACTCCTCGGCCTTGGCCAGATCGGCTGTGAGCAAGAACGAAAGCAAATGCAACTTATCCATGTTTTCTGCGAACACTCTGCAAAACTCGATGCGCGTTGCGTATGCTTGCGATGTCTCAGTAGAGATCGGAGGTCTTCGTGGCATGGTCAGCTTTGTCCTCTCGGCTCTCCATTGCCCCTCAGCCTTAACCAGGTGTCAGCGTCACGCGCGCTCAATGCCTAAACATTTTGTTGCGCACGTCGGGCCAGAACTCTTTTGCCACATTGAAGAAGGTATCCAGGGCTATTTGTTGTCCCCACTTGTTCGCGGTATTTCCAAATGATCGATTCACGGCCGGATAGTAGAGGTTGGAGATGCCTGCGGCCACTGCATTTCCGGCCAGTTCTGATGTGTTGAAGTGGTTGCGGCCATCGTCGCCGTGAGTGATAACTTCCCGGCTCATCGCATATCCAGTTCGCTTCCAAAATCCCCCGGTGCCTTTCACGAAATATCGAGGATCCTGGTCCAGAGCGACTGGAAATAGCCCTTCACTCATGATGTTGCCAATTGCTTGATCTGCGAATGCTCCTCCGTAGTATTTGCCAAATCCCTGCGCTCCTGTTCCGAATGAGCTGTACTGCTTCTGGGCCATGGATAGTCCGGCAAAAATACCAGCCACCAGAAACGCTGAGGGATCAAAAGAGTCGTCCAATGCAACTTTCATCTTCTCGGCAGGCGTCAACGGTTTGATCTCCGCGGCGTTTTCGTCCGAACGATAGTTGGGGATTATCCAGAAGATGTGATTCTTGCTCGGTTCATGCTGCGGCACGCTCTGCGTAACGCTGGGTGGACTCGATTGAGTCTGACTCGCGCTTGGCGCATCTGGGAGCTCAGACGGTTCCTGTCCAATCGCCACAACTCCTCCCATCAGCAAGTTAGCGGAAACCAGTACTCGCCAGACCATAGGAACAAACGAAGATGACGGCAACCTCCTCATGCTACTAAGGTTGATGCACGTTAGAGCGCCTCGCGAGGCAACATGAACAACTTGTCATTTGTTCGCCACGATGAATTCATCCTGTAGCTGATAATCTTCCTCATGGGATCTCGTGAATGTGATCGCACGGTGCGTTACCGACAACTCGCGATCGTATTTCTAATCCTCATCTCTGCTGCATCGCTCAGCCGTGCTCAAGACAATTACGAAATCCAGGTATACGGGTCTGACCTGGTCGATCCCCGACACACCATGGTGGAACTCCATAGCAACTTCACGATTGACGGCTCAAAGACAATCGTGGATGGCGTTTACCCCACCAATCATGCCGAGCACGAAACCGTGGAGATCACACACGGCTTCAATGACTGGTTCGAGTGCGGCTTTTACATCTTCACTTCGATAACCGAGGGCCAGAGCTGGCAGTGGGTGGGTGATCACATCCGGCCGCGCGTTGCCGTTCCTAAGAAATGGCACTGGCCTGTAGGTGTGAGCATCTCAAACGAAATTGGCTACCAGAGGCGGCAATATTCCGTGGACACCTGGACGTGGGAGATCCGCCCCATCGTGGACCAAAAAGTTGGCCGATGGTATTGGTCCTTGAATCCCACGCTCGACCGTTCGTTTCCACGGCGAGAGCGTGAACCAGGGCGTTGTCTTTTCGCCAAACTTCAAGTTCAGCTACGATTTCACTCCGAAAGTTGCGGGAGGTCTGGAATATTACGGTTCAGTCGGCCCGGTGACGGGATTCGATGCGGTGTCGCAGCAACAGCACCAGATTTTCCCCGCGATTGATTTGAATATCGCACCGCAGTGGGAGATCAATTTCGGACTTGGAGTGGGCCTTACGGGCTCGACCGACCACCTGATTGCCAAGATGATTCTGGGTTATCGCTTTAATTTCTGATCGAGGACTGGAGAGCACAAGTGATAAAGGGCATCGTGATCGGTTTTATCCTCGCCATTGCGATTTCAGTGGGTTGTGTTTTCCTCTATTTTTCTGCTGGCATGGCGCCAGTGGCGACGGCTGATCCGCCTATGCCGTTTGAGAAGAAGTTCGCGAATATGGCTCTGGACGCGCATATTGAGAAGCAACACATTCCTCCATCTCCTGTGCCTGCGGACGAACCTAGTTTTCTTGCCGGTGCGAGCGTATACAAACAGCACTGTGCCTTGTGTCACGGACTTCCAGGGCAGCCACCCATTGACTATGCGACAACGATGTTTCCGAAGCCGCCACAATTGTTCCGTGGTAAGGGTGTGACCGACGATCCGGCATCGGAGACCTACTGGAAGGCAGCAAACGGAATCCGTCTTTCGGGGATGCCCTCCTTCAAGACCAAGCTATCCGACACCCAGCTATGGCAGGTTAGCCAACTGCTCGCGCACGCTAATGAAATTCCGGAATCGGTGAAGCGGGTACTTATTCCCGATTCACCCGGCGTAGTATTGACGCCTTCGCTTCCTTCAACATCGAGTACGTCTAGTACACAGACGCCTTGAGGAAGGCGAAAACCGCGTGATTCACGATGTTGCTGATGAGAGAAGCGGACAAGAGCACAGATTTCTGACTATCCCCGATCAAGACTTGTCAAGACCGGCTCGGTAGTTGCCGCTCGCGCCTCGGAGAAAAAATGGCGTTGAAAATAGAAGGCCACGTTGACCAGAGCGATCATCACCGGCACTTCCACCAGAGGGCCAATGACCGCCGCGAATGCCGCTCCTGAGTTGATGCCAAATACCGAGACTGCCACCGCGATGGCCAGTTCAAAATTGTTGGAGGCGGCCGTAAATGCCAGGGTCGTAGTCTTGGAATAGTCCGCGCCCACTTTCTTGCCCATATAAAAGGACACCAAAAACATCAACACGAAGTAGATCAAGAGCGGCACGGCGATGCGCAGGACGTCCAAGGGCAGACGGACTATATACCCGCCCTTCAGGGAGAACATCACCACAATCGTGAACAGCAGAGCAATCAACGTCAGTGGGCTAACGCGCGGAACGAAGCTCCGGTTGTACCACTCCTGCCCTTTGGCGCGAATCAGGGCAGCACGAGTCAAGAATCCCGCGAGAAACGGAATTCCCAGATAAATAAAGACACTCTTCGCAATTTCTGCGATGGACACATTGACGACGGCACTGTGAAGACCGAGCTTGGCGGGAAGGACGGTAATAAAAACCCAAGCGTAGAGGGAGTAGAAAAAGACCTGAAAAAGAGAATTGAAGGCCACCAGGCCAGCCGCATATTCCGTATCGCCTCGCGCCAGTTCGTTCCACACGATGACCATCGCGATGCAGCGGGCGAGACCGATCATGATGAGTCCAGCCATGTATTCCGGATATCCGCGTAGGAAGATGATGGCCAGAACAAACATCAGAATCGGCCCTACAACCCAGTTCTGAACGAGCGAAAGGCCGAGCACCTTCTTGTTTCGAAAGACCTCGTGCAGGTTCTCATATCGCACCTTCGTGAAGGGTGGATACATCATCACAATTAATCCCGCTGCAATCGGAATTGAAGTCGTACCGATGTTGAAGCGATTCAGAAACGGCACGACTCCGGGCACAAGCCAACCCAACACAACGCCGCCGAACATGGCCGCGAAGATCCACGCCGTCAGATAGCGGTCGAGAAAACTGAGACGATTCGTTGCCTTCATCTGTGATCCCTGTAATGCGGCAGGCCACGAAGGTGGCCTCGTTGTCGAAACCCATTCCTATTCGTGGGTGACAGGGGCCATCGTCTGGCCGATGTTGTCGAGTTCCCTCTTGAGTGCAAGGCTGTCGAGAGTCTTCAGTGGAAGGCAGAGCAACAGACTGATTCTGCGCTCCAAAATAAAAAACGCCTCGCGAAACGCCCGTTCCACTTCCGCTTCGCTTCCGTGAACCGCCGCTGGGTCGGGAACGCCCCAATGGGCGGTCATCGGCTGTCCGGGCCAGATTGGGCAAACTTCTTTCGCCGCGTTGTCACAAACCGTAAAAACAAAGTCGAGATTGGGAGAGCCGGGCAGAGAAAATTCATCCCACGCTTTGCTGCGCAGACCATCGGTTGGTAAGTGCGCCATTTCGAGCTGTCTCAATGCTTCCGGTCGAACCTTTCCTGAGGGATGGCTTCCGGCGCTGTAGGCCGTGAAATTCGGGCGCCCTTTGGAGTTGAGAATTGCCTCAGCCATGATGGAGCGCGCCGAATTGCCGGTGCACAGGAATAGTGCGTTGTAATGTCCTTGCATACGTTCTCTCCTAGTTGCAGCAGGTCGGTCCACAACAAGCTTTCGTTCCGGTGTTTGCCGGTTTAACGGCCCGAACGAAGGCACTCAGGAATTTGCCATCTACCTGCGGTGCAATCGCGTCGACATCGACGCCAGCCGCCGAAAGAAACTCGCGCGCATCTTCTGCGCGATAAATCCGCGTCGGCTCGATGTCAATTTGCTCAAACCCTGCTGCGGAGAGTTTGCTGCGATATTCGTCATCTCCGAGCGCCCCTGCCACACACCCGACCCACAGAAGCACGCTTTGGCGAATTTCTGGCGCGATTTCGCCTCGGGTAACGACATCGGATACCGCAATGCGGCCACCCGGCTTCAGCACCCGAAAGGCCTCTCGCAGCACGCGATCCTTGTCCGCCGAAAGGTTGATCACACAATTCGAGATGATCACGTCGATCGAGTTGTCCGGAAGAGGAATGCGCTCGATCTCGCCCTTGAGGAACTCGACATTCTCGGCTCCAGCCTTTCGCTTGTTTTCATTGGCGAGGGCGAGCATCTCGTCCGTCATGTCGAGACCGTAGGCCTTGCCAGTGGGCCCAACCCGCTTTGCCGAAAGCAGAACATCTATGCCACCGCCCGAGCCGAGATCGAGAACGACCTCTCCCAGATTCAACTTTGCCAGCGCCGTCGGGTTTCCACACCCTAACGAGGCGAGCATGGCCTCTTCAGGGATTTGTCCCGATTGGGAAGAGTCATACAGATTGGACGTGATTGGGTCACAGCCCAAACCGCTTGCCGCGGTCGCTCCGCAGCAACTACTGCCGCCAGATTTCACGCGCAAGGCTGCCTGGCCATACTTTTCTTTGACTACTTCCTTGATGTCGGTGGCGCACATGATGGCATCTCCTATTTACAAAGCTGGACGATATCTTGGGGTTTAACTGCCTTATTTCGAGTGCAGCATTCGGCGTAGAGGAATTGCAGAAGTTCCTGGAGTGCTTCCGTATTGGCCGTGTACCGCAAAAAAGTGCTTTCGCGACGTACATTCACGAGTTCTTCATTCTTTAATTTGTCCAGGTGGTGCGAAAGCGTGGAATTCGGAATATCAAGCTCGGACTGGATATCGCCTACGACCAACCCCTCCGGATGCGCGGATAGCAGCAATTGCATAATTCGAAGGCGCGGTTCGGTGCCCATCGCGGAAAGCATGTCGGCGAATTTTGCAACCTGCTCGGTACTCTTCCTGGTTGAAGCGACTGGCATATTTCGATAATTGCAGAAATATGGATACGGGTCAAGTTGAATTCGAGACCCATGCCACAGTGATCACTATTGAACAGTCACGGCATTGTGATCGCTGTAACACTTCTCGCTATCTGCCCGTCCCAGGTTTGAAAAGAGGAGTTACCCATGGCACGCAAGATGCACGCCGCAGTTGTCGAGCAATTCGGAGAACCATTGGCGCTCCTGGAATGGGACGTTCCCTCTCCCGGAGCAGGCCAAATCCTAGTGAAAACCGAGGCCTGCGGCGTATGCCACACCGATCTCCATGCGGCCCATGGCGACTGGCCGGTGAAGCCCACACTTCCGTTCATTCCTGGCCATGAGGCAATCGGTCTGGTCGCCGCCGTTGGATCGGGAGTGACAATTGTGAAGGAGGGCGATCGAGTCGGGGTGCCCTGGCTCTACTCGGCGTGTGGTCACTGCGAGTACTGCTTAACTGGCTGGGAAACGGTGTGCGCTCAGGCGCAGTTCGGCGGGTACACCAAGAACGGCGGTTTTGCCGATTACGTTATCGCCGACCCGAATTATGTTGCCCATGTGCCCGCGGGTCTTAGCGCTGCGGATGCCGCGCCGTTGATCTGCGCTGGAGTTACGACCTACAAAGGGATTAAGCAGACGGAGGCACGGCCCGGCGAATGGATCGCTATCTCGGGCGCTGGCGGCCTCGGTCACTTGGCCATTCAATATGCCAAGGCCATGGGACTACTCGTCTGCGCAATCGACATCGACGATGGCAAACTGGCCCATGCCACCCGCCTTGGCGCCGATTTTGTTATCAATGCCAAGACGGGAGATCCCGCAGCCGCTGTAAAGAAGGCGACTGGCGAGGGAGCTCATGGCGTTCTGATTACGGCGCCGTCGCTCATCGCATTCAAGCAAGGCGTTGGCATGACCCGGAAGCGCGGCACTTGTGTCCTGGTCGGACTGCCGCCTGGCGAATTCCCGGTTCCGCTCTTCGATGTCGTGGCCAACTGCATAACCATCCGCGGTTCGTTCGTCGGCACGCGCCAGGATATGGCAGAGGCCCTGGCCTTCGCTGTCGGAGGCAAAGTCAAAGCCGATATCGAGCTGCAACCCCTATCTGCGATCAACCAGATCTTCGACCGCCTTGAACACGGCGATGTGCCGTCACGCGTGGTCCTCGACTTCACACCAGCTCAAACGAAGAACCTTCGCTCGGAGGTTGATCAGCAGTTCGCAACGATAGGAGCAGGTTCCGCAAGAGATCTCTGAGCCGCACCGCCTTTTCGGTCGGGGAGTTAAGCGGGATTGGAAAGATCTAGCGTCCAGTTACCTTCGCTGTCTGGCAGCGCTATTGTCGCGGCTGGGGGCATCGCAAACCCACCACCACGTTTTAACGCTGGCTGCGGATTCGACCCGTCAACCCTGTGTTTCCTCTAACGTTCGCGGTGCAAATACAACGTCCACACCCACCGCTGCGTCCTAGGCTCCGGACGCAAAAGTATAGCGGTTCTTAGATCAAGGAGGCCTCAAGAATGCCCGTCGGCAAACGGGAACGACATCGCACAGGACGCATAGGCTGGCTACGTGCGGCGGTACTGGGCGCGAACGACGGCATCCTTTCAACGGCGAGTCTGGTGCTTGGCGTTGCAGCGGCGCGTGCAACTCACAGTAACGTGTTGGTGGCTGGAGTTGCCGGCTTGGTTGCCGGAGCTATGTCGATGGCTGCCGGGGAGTACGTTTCCGTCCACTCCCAGGCAGACACCGAACGCGCCGATCTCGCGCTGGAACGCGCGGAACTCAAAGCAGACGATCAGGGCGAACACAAGGAACTGATGGCCATCTACGTTGCTCGCGGGCTCGATCCATCGCTTGCAAAACAAGTGGCAGAACAGCTCATGGCGCATGACGCGATCGGAGCGCACGCCCGCGACGAACTCGGCATCTCCGAGAATTTCCGGGCGCGTCCGATTCAGGCCGCGCTCGCGTCTGCTGGCAGCTTTGCCGTTGGAGCAGCCTTACCTCTATTGGTCACTGCCCTCGCCCCGCCGGCCGGTTTGATCCCTCTTGTCTCTGGAAGTTCACTGGTGTTCCTCGCGCTTCTCGGCGGGTTGGCCGCACGCGCGGGTGGCGCAGGAGTGACGATAGGCGCAATGCGCGTCACCTTCTGGGGTGCTCTCGCCATGGCGCTGACCGCGGGCGTCGGGTGGCTGTTCGGAACAGTCACGTGATTGAGGCCTACCAGATGTACCTAAAGTGAAGCTAGATTGTCTTAGTCCATGATCGGGCCCCGGATTTTTCCCTATCCATTCTCTGAATCTATGGGATACTGTGCTCGCTATCTGATGGCCGGGACTCAAAAGCGAAAAGCATTTTCGTACAATAAACGTACAATGGATCGGGCAATGGGGCCTTTTTAGCCCTTGTGGCACTTCCTGGAATCAATAACTTACGTGTTGTCAACACGCTGATTAGTTCGACTCCCGCCGCCTCCACCATGATTTATATGCTTATTTTCAACGACATGTAAAATTACTCCTGCAGATTGCGCGATGCGGCGTGCTTACTGTCTGCCGTCGTCGCTCTCCCGCCCTTTGCAAGAGGTATTCGCGATGTGTGCAATCGACTCTGGGCACAACCTCGCTACCGGTGACACTGCGAAGTTGGATCGTGGACTTTCATCACGACGCGAACAGATGGAGGCGATGCGTCAGGTTCAGTCAATCGCTAATCGCGAGGTTCGCCCTTACCTTGGGGCTTTCACGGGTGCATTGCCATTACCATGCAACTCGACCCCGTTTTGAGAATGTCCCTGAAGCAAAAAGGCGTGAGTCCGGAAAATGGGCTCACGCCGCAAACGATCAAACCTCCGTGCTCCCCAGCCCCTATAGCGTAACGCTGAGTGCAACGTTAACGCCCGGATACGCCGGATTGCAGAGGTAATACACACCATTGATGTCGATCACAAATACGTTTTGCGTGTAAAGCCAGTTGCTTGGCCACGGGTCAACAAATCCAAACCAATAGCCTCCATATTGAAAGCGGTGATTGCGGTAATCGCCTTCGCTCACGCGAAAACTGTGTTCCCGTCCGAAGTTAGCCTTGTAACGATCATCGGGGATGCGTCCGCCGTTCCCGCGGGTATTCAGTGCCTGCTGTTCGGACCTAGACTGCTGTGTGTGCTGCTGGGCATTCTTCTCTTCCGGCTTGGCGTTCTTGTCTTCCTGACGCGCATTCTTCTCTTCTGGCTTGGCCGAGTTCTCCGGTTGCGCCTTCTTCTCTTTTTCCTGGGCAGGCTTGTCTTTGTTTTCTTCCTGCTCGTGTTGCTCCTGTGCGTATGCTGAAATGCCAACTCCGAGGGTCAAGGAGAGAACTGCTGTGCTGATCGCTCGAACGAGTTTCACGATATCGCCTCCATAGCTGAGTGTGTGGACACGGGCAAAAACCGCCCGCGTCCAGGTTGTTCTACTGCAAGCTTCCTGTTGTCGCGTTGACCGGGCTCCCAATGGCGTCGCCCGACACGAGGAGTTCCACTCTGCGGTTTTGTTGCCGTCCGGCGGAGTTGTCGTTGGATGCTACCGGCGAAGTGTTGCCGAAGCCCTTGGCGCTGACTGAACCAGTCGCAACGCCTTCCTGCACGAGATAATCACGCACTGAATCGGCGCGATTTTCAGACAGAGTTTGATTCATGGCGTCGCCGCCGACGTTATCGGTGTATCCACCGACTTCGATATTGAGTCCCGGATAGGCGAGCAGAATGCCGGCGACTTTTGCGAGCTTCTCCCGCGCACCTGGCTTCAACGAAAATTTACCGGTATCAAATAAAACATCGGACATGCTGACAATAAGCCCGCGCGCGCTGTCGCGAGTCTGAAGAATGGAATTCAGTTGTTCGGACAATTTCGCGCGCATAGTTGCTTTATCGGTCTCCGCCTGTTGCGCGTTCAAATTCGCCTGCTGTGCTGCCAGGCGGGATTGTTCCGCATCCGCCTGCGCTGCGGAAAGGGCGCTTGCCGATGAAGCCTGATTGGCGGCCATTTCGGATTGAGCCTTCGCGGTGGCAGCTTGTGCATCCGCAGCATCGTTCTGCGCCTTGGCTGCGTCGGATTGTGCTTGAGCTTTGGCTGCTTGCGCATTTGCAGCATCCGATTCTGCCTGAGCCTTGCCTGCCTGCGCTCGCTCTGTCTCAGACTCAGCCTGCAGCTTCTGCCGGGTCGCATCATCCGCCTGCTGTTGCGTTCTCGCCTGGGCGTCGGCTGAATCCTGGCGTTCATCCGCCAGCCGGACATCGTCCATTTTCTTGACTGCGATCGCGCGAGCATCTTCGGCGGTCTGCACAGTTTCGCGGGAAACTGCGATCAGCGGTTTTTTGTCGATGTGTTTGTCGGTAGCATCACGGTCGGCGGTGTCCATCAATTGAACTGCGTGCCGGTAGCTGTCGGGAGCGTATTGCTCGGCCCCCTCGGATTGAGCGATGCGCACAGCGTTCCTGGCTTCAAAGAATTCGAGCGGCAACTTGGCATTCAGGACCACCGGATCGAACTTGTAACCAGTTGGAATGTAGCCGCCTCGCTCCATCAGTTCATATTTTGCGTCCACCGCCTCGCTGGTTCCCTTGGTGTCTTCGCGAATCACATTCTCAAGCACCACCACATTGCTGGGCTGGCGAACGGCATAGTAAGGTTCCGCAGTCACGATTAGAGCGAATGCCTGAAGGTCGGTGGTGACTCGCACTTTGCTGCGATGGTTGCCACCGAGTAATATTTCACCCAGATTCACAGCGCGGCCCTCGGGCGAAATGGCCCATAGAACATAGGTCAAATATTCGTTGCCAAAAGTCGTGGGCTTCTGCAGATCGCCGAATTCTGCATCGACCTCAATGGATCCGCGCTTGCTGTTTACTTCGGCCACGCCGTTGGCGGAGGGCATCAAGACCGTGCCCGCAAAATCGAGTTTCGAAGATCCGCTGCGATGTTCATAGTTGACTGCCCGCACGCTGCGACTGACTACCGTCACGCGAAAGGTGGGCATCGGGCTCATCGGCTGGACGGATAAGGTTGTTTGAGAATTGGATTGAGCTAGCGCGGGAAAACTCAGGACGATTGTTGCGGCGAGCAAAAGTTTTTTCACATTATCTCCTTGCGGCAGGGATCTGCCGTATTGCACTGATCGATCTCGTCTTGACGTGATTGAGTCGAGTGATTTGTTTTTCGCTAGCCGCCAATGCGGACCCGGGATAGCGAATGAAACAATCCAAAAACATTCAACAGCCATAGAACTACGGCAATCACCACAACGCCGTTCAAGATCGACTTGATGGATGACTGCATGGGGATAAAGCGATTCACCAGCCACAGAAGAACACCCACCACGATGAGAACTTCCAGAAGTTGAATTAAAGTCATGATCTTTGACCTTTCGTTTTGTGCATGCGAACGCCTCTTGTCCGGCCGAGGTGTTACGCGACTCTCGATGTTTAGCTTTTAGGGTCGAATCGTGCTACCCGCAGGCTCGCGGGAGACACGCCGATAAAAAATGCCGATTGGCTGGATGTGGTCACTTCGGAGGAATTGATCACGACTCGTCCCCGCAGGCGACCTAGGAATGAGAGCGACGAATCAGCATCCGCTGCTCCCTCGACACACTCAGCAGAGTAAATAGTGACAGGTGCAGTCTTGTGCGTCTGAGCAAGATAGCTCACTTGTGAGAATCAAACGGAGATGCAGGCACAAGAAGAAGTGAGAAAATCAGCGTGCAGGCTGAGGATTAGGCCCCCAGGCGGGAGCCCGAAGAAGCATCGGATCGGGCTCGCTTATGTGCGTCAGGCAAATCGAATTCCCGGCCACAGTCGAAGCAGACCTTGTAGGTGCGGTGTTTGATCGTAAAAATGCGGCTCAGGTGGCTGTGATGGCAGTGGCCAAAGGTGAACCGGAAAACCCAAAGCAGCGGATTCATAAATCCTGCGCGCGCTGGCGGCGTTCGCAGCTTCCATTGGCGTCCAGCCAATCGAGCAGAGATCGCACGCTGGCCCGAGCCAGGGCAATCGCACAATCCGCCGCTCCGTAGTAGATGTTAAGCGTGTCGCCGTCGGCATCCATGGTGTATCCGCAGGGGAAAACAACATCGTCCACGTCGCCGTGGCACTCGTAGTCCGCCTCCGGACCAAAGATCCACGAATCCCCCCGCAGTAGACACTTTGCGGGATTCTCAAGCTCGAACAAGGCCAAGCCTAGGCGATAAAGGCAGCCCGAAGGCGTATGGCGAACGCCGTGATAAATGACCAGCCAGCCCCGGGAAGTCTCGACGGGCGGGGGCGACAAACCGATCTTGTTGGCGTCCCACCAGGCACCGCGGCGAGCTTCTAAGATAAGCCGATGTCTGCCCCAATGGCGCAGATCGGGGGAATAAGAAATCCACATGTGCGCTCCGAGATTGGTGGCAGGCCGATGAATGAGCGCCCAGTGTCCGTCGATTTTCCTAGGCAGAAGTGCGGAATCTTTATCATCGGGCGGCATAATGACGCCGTATCGTTCGAAGCTGCGGAAGTCTTTGGTCAGAGCCAGCGAGACGCCGGGGCCGCCGCGCGAATAAGAGGTGTAGGTGACGACGTATTGCTGCAGTTCTGGAACGAACGTGATGCGAGGATCTTCAATACCCCAGATCTCCTCTGGAAAATCCTGCGGGTTGGGCATCAAGGTAGGTTCTTGGTCGATTTGCCATCCATCGACGCCGTTTCGAGAGCGCGCAGCGCAAAGATGCGATAGGCCACGCCGGTCTTCGACGCGGCAAAGCAACAGGGTCGTGCCGTCTGCGAGTAGAGTTGCCCCTGCATTGAACACGCTGTTGATGGGATATGGCCAGTCCTTACTCGTCAGGAGCGGGTTTGAGGGATGGCGATGGAGTAGAGGCTCGAAGCGAGCGCTCAGCAGACTGATAGATTTTTCGGCGGGCATTGTCATGACTTGATTTCCGTTGGTTGCGGCTCTTGCAGAGATCTCATTTCGAGGAGTGCCATCAGGTAAGATAGCGTTGATTCCGCGCCCTGGTTTTCATTGGCGCGATCGGGATGCAAGCCATCCCGGCAGCCGCCAGTTGTGGAATCGTAAAGAGACAGTTGCAGGTCATTGTCGCCGAGGAACCAGTTGAAAGCCGACCAAGCTTCCTTGCGCCAGCGGCTGTCGCCAGTGACCCGGTAGGCTTGCAGACAGGCAGAAACCGCCCCGGCGGCTTCGAGCGGCTGCTGATCGAAGCGGGCTTTCTCACCCCCCTCGCGATAAAAGCCTTGCGAACCTATGGGGACAAAGTGGCCATTGATTTCGCACCGCTGCGTTCCCAGCAGCCAATCTAGCGATTCGAGGCCAGCGGAAATCATACGATTATCCAAGCAAGCTGCACCCACCAGCAGCATCGCCTGGGGTAGTCTCGCGTTCCCGTAAGCCAAAATATTCTCGAACCACTTCCACTCCGGCCCTCGGACTGACTCATACATGTCGAGCATTCGCCGACTGAGGATGGATCTCACTTTCTGCGCATCGCGATCTCCTCGATACGAAGTGAGATATTCCTGAACTCCCAGCAGGGTGTAAGCCCAGGCACGCGGACTGCTGAACTGCAAGGCCGCAGGAAGTGACGACTCGAACAAGCGACCGGCGGCACCTCTTAATCCCCGATCTTCGGATCGACCCAATAAACTTCCAAGGGCCCACAGTGCCCGCCCGTGACAATCTTCGGAGCCCATAGGCTCGTTCCACCGTCGATCGTAGCGCAGAAAATTCTTGAACCTGCCCTTTGCCGGATTGAAGGCATGCTCCAGGAATGACAGATACAGGCCAGCTGAATTCGCAGATTCCAGTGGATCTTTGTGCAACCGCTCCAGCAGAACAGCAAGTATGAGGGCGCGGGCATTGTCGTCGGTTGTGTATCCCTCTCGGCGATTCGGGAGCGTGAAGATGGCGTGCTGCAACATTCCGGTGTCGTCGGTCAGCCGATGCAAGTGATCAAGGTTCAACTCCGGCAATTGATCCAGCGACTTGGCGGTCATGCGGGCCGTGAACTGCACTATGGGATTCTCCATGCGGTCGCTGCGCACCCTAGCAAAACTTTCCATGTACCCTTGCGCCACTCGTTTCCAGACCATCTCGCGCGCGAACAGGTAAGCACGTTTCCGCATGGCGTGGCGAATCGCAGGAGTGTCCAGAAGCTCGATTGTCTTTTGCGCGATCGCGCCGGGACTTTGAAAAGGCACCAATGCACCTCGACGATCGTCCAGCAACTCAATCGCATGCCAATAAGGTGTTGAGATGATTGCTTTACCCGCCCCTAGTGCATAGGCGAGCGTTCCGGAAACCACCTGCGCCTCGTGACGATAGGGCGTGATGTAGATGTCGGCCGCGCCAATGAATTCGACCATTTCCTCGGGACTAACGAAGCGGTTGTGGAAGATCACTTGCGATTCCACTCCCTTCTCCTTCGCCAGGTCTTGAAGGGATGCGCGATATTTATCCCCCTCGCGACGGAGAATGTGCGGATGGGTCGCGCCTGCGACGATGTAGGCAACGTTCTCATGTTTGGACAAAATCTGCGGGAGCGCTTGAATGACGTTTTCGATTCCCTTATTCGGCGAGAGCAGGCCGAAAGTGAGCAGAACCGCTTTCCCTTCCACGCCAAAGCGGTCTTTATAGAAATTGGGATCCAAGAATGGCAAATCCGGAACGCCGTGCGGAACCATGTCGATCTTGCGACCCGGCACCTTGAAGATTTCCTGCAAGAACTGGGACGACAGCTGGCTCATGACAATGAGGCGGTCGGACAGTTCTGCGATCTCTTCCATGACCATCAGTTGGCTGAGATCTGGTTCGCGAAGAACTGTGTGCAGGGTTGTCACCACGGGCATCTTTAGTCCGCGCAGCAGGTGCAAAATATGGCTTCCCGCTGGGCCGCCGAAGATTCCATACTCGTGCTGCAGGCACACCATATCGATATTATTGAAGTTCAGGAATTCAGCGGCTTCCCGGTACGAGGCTTCGTCGTCCTGGGCGAGCGACCATCTCACCCGTGTGGGATAGTCATATCCTTCTTCGGTGTCGTTGACCGGCAGCGCTAACAGTCGAGCAGCTCCGTACTCGGCGGAAATGGCGGCGCACAGGTCAGTGGTAAATGTGGCGATGCCACACTGCCGCGGAAGATAATTGCCGATTACCGCGATTCGAGTCGGAAGCGATCGCTCGGACTGCAACCCTGCGCGTAGTGGTGCGGAGCCGTCTCGCAATGCAGAGCGCCGGGCAACCACTTCCAGGGTCGTTTCACGCAACACGGTCTTTAGTAGCGACATTAATTCCTTAGTGAGAACCCGTCTGAGAGACCGCTCCCCAACCGTCTGGCCAACTGGCCGAGCGTTGTGCCGAGCCAGCCGATCTGGACCCCTCTCGACTCTTATGTTTTCTGTTTTTGTCCGTCGGCGGACTGGTCTCTTGCGAGTATTCAACGGGAATGGAGTTGCGGACTGATCAAAATTGACCAGTCGCAGTTCGAGCGGAGCGGAAGAAGGGGAAACCTAGGTCTTCTTACAACCTGCTAGGCACTAACTTGTACAGGAACCAATTCCGGGCTGCAACGGGAGGTTTGGATGGACTTGACCGCATCTTCGGCTGTGAATCTCCCCATGATCAGCGCCAGCTTGCGCTGAGTTGTCATCTGAACGGGAGTGCGATCGATCCGGAGCACGTAGGAAGGAGCGCGAGTACCGCCATAGTTCACTTTTACAACAAATTTGACATTTGTCATGATTTCTCCAGTTCACTCGGATGAGAAACAAACATGCGAAACCAACAAGCCGTTGCGTTCTCTTAATCTATCTCGTACCTCCAGGCAGCCTTGGCTTGGGGAAATCTAAAAGAAGAAAACTTCAGATGGGCTGACTTATTTCGGAAGACCTGAAAGAAATAAGAGGAGACAACTTCCTCAACTACTAGAATAGGCTTCTGCGTACCTATTGTCAAAGATAGCCTCAGCTCCGTCCTGCACTCTTTCCAGCAGAGATAACGCCGGTGGCACGGTGCGCTGGTCACTATTGACCATTTTGCGGTTGAAGAACAGCGCATTGTGTAGCGATGAAAGCTAAAAAGATACGAGCGCTGGCAATTCGTTGCCCCACATGCGGCGCTAAGCCGGGAGAAAAATGCGAACTCAGCACGGGTTTGCCCCGCACGGAACCTCATCGAGACCGTCGATTACCAGCATCGGAAAAGTGAGGTTCCGTCGACCTTCAGGCAACCGCAAGCGGCGAAGTGTGACGGTCAAAGGCTGCGTCAATTAGGGCAGCGGCGGCTGCGCTCTCTTCTAGTGTGGGCGTCGAAATCTGGAGCAATCCTTGCCGGCCGAGGTTGGGGGAAAGCGCAAACGAGTTTTGGTGCCGCATCGCAAAATCCACAATTCGAGTCAGACCTGCCGATTCGTATCCATTGCTAAAGCGAACGCCAGCGCTGTGAAAAGTATTCGGTGACATCCAATACTCACAAGCAAGAAGCCAACGTCCCCGGGTGAGGGATGACCACACCTTCAGATAGTCTAAGGTTCCGTCTGCGGCAAAGCCGTATTCAATATGAATCAAGCCTGTTTGGGCGCCATGGATCAAGTCTGCCCAGGACACAATAATTGCCGATTCAAGCATTCGATCGAGACTTCGACTTTCGTCAAGTTTCATAAGTCGATCTCATTCCGAAAGTTCCGCTCAACCTCTGGTCTATTGCGCATCGCCTTGCGACGTCTGCCGCGCAACACTGCTGTCGAGGTAACAGCTCTGTTGCATATGCCGGGAGTGTGCAGAAACCGTCACGTAGGGCACGCCGAGAAAACGCCTGGCAACGATCCCAGTGATCTCCAGGCTGTTGAAGTGTTGTGGCTTTGCCTTTTCTAATATCCGCTTCAACGCATTCTGAACTTTTGCCGCTCCCACAGAACCAAAGAACATCACCTTGACTTCCGCCGCCATGAAAAAAAAGTTCCATCCTGCCGCATGGATCTTGCGATCGACAGCGTAGCCGTTCAGAACCTTGAGCAGCCTCCACTCTCCAGAGCAGGGCTCAGTCTCCAGGTTTAGAAGTTGTGTCATCCTCGGCCATTCTTTCATCAAAATCGCGCCGACTTGTAAGGTTGCTGACATAGTTTCCCTGACTTGTGGTGCCGCCGCCGGTCGTTTGTTGGCGCTTCTATTGTGAGAGGGCAGAGAAAGAGAAACTGCTCAAAAGTGACCACTTTTGAGCGGGCTGCAATATCAACGCAATTTGGGGTGACCGAAGCCTTCGCGAATTATGCGAATTGCCACAGTCCGAAGACTATACTTGTAGATCATGGGTCCCACGGTAGCGGCCAAGAAGAACGGTGGATTCGATCCCAACACTTTCCTTGCGACCATTGGCGATGGCAGGAAGATCCTCAACGTCGCCAAGAAGCAATTGGTATTCGCGCAAGGGGACGAGGCGGATGCCGTTTTCTATGTCCAGAAGGGCAAGGTTCGGCTTTCCGTCGTATCCAAGATCGGCAAAGAAGCGACGATCGCAATCGTAAGCGAGGGGAATTTCTTCGGTGAGGGTTCATTGGCTGGTCAGCTTTTGCGTATGGGATCAGCTGCTGCCATGACGGAGTGCGAGATTCTGCGGGTGGAAAAGAAGACGATGATGGAAGCACTTCATCGCGAACCCGCTCTTTCTGAGATGTTCGTGGCCTATTTGCTGGGGAGGAATATCCGCTACGAGGAAGATCTGGTCGACCAACTGTTCAACTCCAGCGAGAAACGCCTGGCTCGCGTCCTTTTATTGCTCGCTCACTTTGGCAAGGAAGGAATTCCTGAAACTGTCGTCCCGAAAATCAGCCAGGAAACTCTGGCCGAAATGGTGGGGACCACCCGTTCGCGAGTCAGTTTCTTCATGAACCGCTTCCGCAAGCTGGGCTTTATTCACTACGCCGGCGGCTCCGAAGGCGCTCTGCAAGTTCACAGCTCTCTCCTTAATGTAGTTCTCCACGACTAGCCTTTTTCTCAATCGGAACTCCCCGAGGCGAACCCAAGGACGAACTTATTTTCCGTCAAGCAACAGCTTGGGATTATCGTTTTATCCTGCCGGGTCCGAGGCGTGGTTGTGCCCAGTCCAACAGAGCGGCTCATAAGAATTCAGAGAGGAATCGAGATATTTCTTCGCGGTATATTCATTTTCGGCGTTGTTCGACTGGAGAGGGGCGGCCGTTTAGCCCGTTCTCTATCGGGCGCTGCACCGCGTGCAGACGGTGGGTCGGCAGTTCTACCGGCGCGCGCATCTGGCTTATTTCCCATTGAGGCCGGGTTTGTCCCGTCGTCGTCATGAAGAACGACATTCAGCAGAGAGCTGTTGACGCGTAAGTAATCGCCAGCATCGTAATCGATAAACCCAAGCTTGCGGAAGCGGTTCATGAAGAAGCTGACTCGCGAACGTGTCGTCCCCACCATTTCCGCCAGAGTCTCCTGGCCTAATCGCGGGACCGACATCTGTGATACTCCTTCTTTTCCGAACTGCGCCATCAGCAGAAGAACTCGCGCCAGCCGTTTTTCGCTGGAATTGAAAAGCTGATCCACCAGGTCGTCCTGATATCGGATGTTTCGCTTCAGCAGATATCTTAGAAACAGCGCCGACAATTTGGGCTCCAGTTCCAGAGCACGCATCATCGCCTTCTTCTCGACGTGCAGGAGAATGCATTCTGTCATAGCGGTCGCGCACGACATTCGCAGAGGCTGGCCGGCAAGGCCGCCTTCGCCAAAGAAATCGCCTTCACTCAGAATTCCGAGGGTTGCTTCTTTGCCGACCTCCGACACCACGCTGAGCTGAACCTTTCCCTTTTGTATGAAAAACAGTCCATCGGTGGAATCGCCCTGAGCGAATATCGTGCTCTTCTTTTGAAAAGACATTAGTTGCCTGCCCCTTCCAATACTTGAAAGGAAGGTGTGCGGGTTGAAGCCCGGTCTTTTCTTCAGGGAGATCATTGGGTTGTTACCAGCGAGGTCTATGAGTGCTGAGAGAGAATTCGCCAGCCTCAATTATTCGGGAAGAGATGAACTTTGTCTGATCAATATTGCTCACTCGAGCTGCGCCTGATTGCTCAGATGAGCTGCGTACTGCAACCATTTTCTTCTCTAAGATGCACGAATATCAACTTCGCCCTTAGATCCATCGGGCTGATAAACATCCGCGCGCGGTCGTGTGTGCAATTTTGACCAGCGAACTAGAAATCAAAATGGGATAATCCTGAAACTCTGATACTAGAGTGTCTCCGGTACCGCTCCAGGAGGACCCTAATGTGGATTCTTTCAAAGCAGTCAAGGCAACTTGCACTTTCTCATGCCCAACTTGAATCGGTAGTCTTGGAACGCACTGCGGAACTTCAGATTCTCTCGCAGCGGCTTCTCAAGGTGCAGGATGAGGAAAGACGCAAGCTGGCGCGCGACTTGCACGACAGCACCGGCCAAACTCTGGCCGCGTTGAAGATAAGCATTTCGTTCCTTCAGGACAACTGCAAACAGAATTCCCCTATGTTCGGCCTGGCATCCCAGGTTGCGGCCTTGGCGGATCAGGCGATTGATGAAATTCGCACCACATCTTACCTGCTGCATCCACCATTGTTGGATGAGGTAGGGTTCACCTGCGCCGCTGAGTGGTTTATTGAGGGCTTCGCCAAGCGAAGCGGGATCAAAGTAACCCTGGACCTGGCGACCGAGCGGCAGCGATTACCCATGAGGATGGAGATTGCTCTTTTCCGCGTGTTGCAGGAGAGCTTGACGAACACACATCGCCACGCGGAGGCTTCGGAGGTTAAGGTACGTTTTCAACGCCGGTGCGAAACCGTAATACTTGAAATAACGGATTCGGGGCGCGGCATATCGACCGAGCGGTTGGCCCGGCTCCGTCAAGGAAGCGCGGAAACGGGCGTCGGCCTGGCCGGAATGCGCGAGCGGCTAAACGAACTGAATGGCACGCTCGAAATAAAATCGGATGGGCGCGGAACCAACATCCGGGCCACAGTTCCTCTCCCTAAATCGCCTCGAGTTCGATTTGCTCAGAGCGCAGAATGCTCACAGATTGATTCGTCCGCATTCGCCGACTAATGACGAGCGCGTGGCAAGTGCGCCATTTCACGAACCGAGGTCCAATGAGGATAGAAATTGGCACTTTTTCAGAAGCAGATTGGACAGTATTCGGATGGGAACTGCCCATTCCTAAACGGTGAACTAAAAGCCGAAATCCTCAATTGCTGATATCCCCGGGGCAACAAGTCAATTCCCGTTTCAGTCGTATAGCCGCATAGAACCAGTAAACGAGCACAATTGACCATCTCTTAAGCTGGAAGTGTTGAACAATGGCGACGTGGAGACCAAGAAACTCACGTTGCGACATATATTGTCCGTCCGCTGCCCGATGTGCCAGGCTAAACCGAAAGAACAGTGCACTCTGACCACCGGACATCCGTGCATCAAGACACATCTCGCCCGCACGCTCGCTGCCGCCAAAGCTCCTCCCCCGGAAAGTCTTAGCCGGGCGGCTGTGCGACTCGCAAGGGAAATTACCAGCCTGAGTTTCCACTCCCTCTTCCATCACAAGTAGAATCGGCTGGAAGGAATCAAAATGCCGGCTGTGCTGCCCTCCTGGATGGAGTCCCAGACGAAGTCATAGAGCGCGGCGACCGCTCAGCAGGTTAATCACCAGAACCACCAACGCCACCACCAGCAGCAAGTGAATCAGACCACCGGCCACGTGAAGGCTGAAACCCAGAAGCCAAAGAATCAAAAGTACGACGAAAATCGTCCAAAGCATAGTGATCTCCTTATTTTTGTTTTACATCTTCTGCTCAATTGGAATAGCTCCGAGCGCCTTCCCGCACTCCAAACAAGACCGCTTGGCCCGCGGGGTGATCAACCCACAGAACGGGCACATCCGTTGCGCTCGGACTTCCTGGACCTGCGGGCGGGCTGTCGCCAGCCACTTCCCCAACGAATCGGGGATGGCAGCCAACATTCTGCGAAGCCGATAGCGAAGCGGAAGGACGGGTTGCACTGGCTCACCTTCTTCTCTCTTGTCCTTCGTGAACAGAGTTAGCAGCAACTCGGTCCGAGCTGAGTGTACGAAGTAATCGAAGATCTCGCGCATCACAACTCATCGGAAACTATTACAGGCTCAGGCGGAAAATTCTGAGCAGGATTGCTCACAATCCGTCAGAACTTCAAGTTGGATTTCTAAACGTGGCGACGACGCTTCTTGCCCGCCAAACTGAAGTGAGCAATTCAGATCAGCTATTGTTTTGGGCCTGAGCGATCATGATCGAAGAGACGAGCACTTCTTCTCGCTCTTTCAGGTCTCCTGAACTAAGTCAGCGCATCTGAAGTCGTTTCTTCTTAGTTCCGCAGCTCCGAAAGGAATAATTCATGAAAAAAACAATTTCGCTTTTATTGATGAGCCTGGTGGGCATGGCTGGAACCTACGCGTTCGCCGGCTCAGACCGCGAAGACACGGTCGACCGCATGCAAAAATCCGTGGAGGTGCTGCAGTCCATTATGTCAACCCCAGACAAAGGCATCCCAGAAGAAGTGTTGAGCGGTGCAAAGTGCATCGTCGTGGTGCCAAACCTGCTCAAGGGCGGCTTCATCTTCGGCGGCAAGCATGGACGCGGCGTAGCTTCCTGCCGCACGGCGGATGGCTGGAGCGCTCCCGCATTCGTTTCAATCGGCGGCGGAAGCTGGGGGTTGCAGATCGGTGTTGAAGGCGTCGATCTGGTCATGCTCGTCATGAACGATCGTGGCTTACAACATCTGTTGTCGAGCAAGTTCGAACTCACCGGCGAAGGATCAGTGGCAGCCGGCCCCGTAGGACGGCACACTTCCGCCGGCACCGACATACTGATGAACACTGAGGTCCTGACCTACTCGCGCTCGAAAGGTATTTTTGCCGGCCTAACACTGGAGGGTGCGGTAATCGAACAGGACAACGATTCCACTCGCGCCATTTATGGCCATCACATGATGTTCCGCAACATTCTTTCGGGCAAGGCTTCGACTCCCGCAAGCGCAGACGCGTTTGTGAAGGCTGTATCCGAGGCAGGACACCAGGCTCACGTCGCGGAAGCCAGAGAAGACGGTAAGTAATTCGCAGCACCAACAGAAAGGTGCCAGCGGGCAGGATTTACAGCCGGCCGGAACTGCGCAAAGCAGTTCCGGTCCGCGCAACCCAACTGTCCGGGGCTCATCTTGCCGAAGGATTCCGGATCTTGGATTAGGCGGAAAACATGAAAATCTGTCTGCGAAAATATCATTGGGCGCAAGTGGCCTGTCTTAGTCTCTGTCTCTTGCCTGTTTTGGCATTTGCCCAATCCTCTGACCCCGCGCAAAACCTAGCGGCGTGCAAGGCCGGGAGGGAAGCGTGCGATCAGTCCAAGTTGAATCCCGCGCAGTTGGCTGACCTGGCTCTCGATCGTCACGCACGCAACGTGGTGAACTGCAGGGATGGCTACGACTCTTGTGACCGCTCAAAACTCACAGAGCCAGAAACCATCGCATTGGCTGTGGCCGATCACCAGCGCAATGTCACCGACTGCGACGATGGCATGTTGTCCTGCGATCGCTCCAAACTCACGCCCCTTGAAGCCCGCGAGATGGCTATCGCCGAGCGCCAGCGCAATCTTGCCGATTGCCGAGATGGAAACGGCGCATGCGATCGCTCCAAGCTGACCGTGCTTGAAATCGGCGAAGTGAACAATGCCAGGCGTCAGATCAACGCATCCGACTGTGAGAGCGGCTCTGGGCAGTGCGATCACGCTCAGTTAACAGCGGTGCAGACCAGAGATACAACCAACGCGGAACGTAAACGCAACGCGCAGAATTGCAAAAACGGATGGGACAATTGTGACCCCTCCAAACTTACTTCATCGGAAGCTGGGCAAACCGCCTATGCTCAGGATCAGCGCAATCTCGCCCTTTGCAAAGACGGTCAGGAAACCTGCGACTACTCAAAACTGACGGTCCTCGAATCCAAGAACCTGGCCGATGCCGAGCACAAACGGAACTACGCGGCTTGTGTGAAAGGTTATGGCTATTGCGACCTCTCTCGCCTCACGGTTGAGGAGGCCCGTACGATCCACCCCGTCAGGTGACTCTTGAAGAGCATGACCAAACCTTCTCCGAATGAGAGCCTATGATTCAAAGACCGTGTCCGCAGTGTGGTAGCGAACTGGTGCGAGCCCGGCGCACCGATTCGCAACCAGTCTCCGGAATCAGCAGGGCCACGTCTTCCGGCTGGCGTTGCAGCGTTTGTGGAGGAGAGTTCACCGTACAAGAAATCCGTGAAGGAAAGCGCACAAGAACTGCGGCTCTCGATCACGTCTGAACCAGCCAGTCTGCTTCTGTCCGCACCATCATCACTACTCACGGTCCGGCCGCGTCCAGATCTGCGGAAGACCCAATGGGCCCTCGGAATGAGTTCCGGGGAAATTTGGCTGTCAGATGTGCGCCACATCGAATCATTCGACCGGCAGGCCGTTTCAAGGTGATGGCGGTCACTGCCGACCACTTCGACAAATCTTAGAATTGTGTCGGTGATACCTATGACCGCGACACTGGAGCTGCACGAATTCGCCCAGGTACTGCACGCGCATCTTACCTCAAGCACAGCAACGCATACGCAGAATCCGGGTGATCGCGGGACAGAAGTGCAGGAAATCGAGGCAGCGCTAGAGACGCCGGGGAGAACCATCTTTATCTTCGGCGAGAGCCACGAAAACAAGACATCACTCGCAGACCTGATCGCCACAGAGTGCCCGCCTGACCGGCTATCGCCCGGCTCTAGGGGAGATCCGGAGGCTATCTTGACAGTGGTCGTGCACCATTCCGCGATGTTTGGAAAGCGGCAGCCTGAAGACGGCACGCTCGCGGTCGAGGAATTCGATCAGATTACAGATGAAACGCAGCGCTCGCGGTTCGCGAACTTCGTCCTTGCAATTGCCGAAAAGCGGGTTCCGATAAGCTTCGTTCTGTGCGGAGTGTCTGTCTCGCTCAAAGAACTACTGAGCGCCCACGAATCCGCCTATGATTATGCTGAGCCGCCGCCGCGATTCGCGAGAAATGCCAAATCTATGGTTACCGGCGTCGTCGGTGCTGGATCGCGGCCTCCCCGTCACGTACACCTGATCTCGGAAAACCTGTTCTGGGAGATGTACAACGATCCGACTTTTGCGAGGGCCGTCCTTTAGCGTCTGACGACAAGTTTAGTTGGTAAGACTTTTCTCCGCCCGAATCCTCACATCATCCCGTGACAATCGTCACCGCGCGATCAGCGTGACAAGATCACACTTGCTGCAGGCAGAAGAATTCTGGGCTTGTCGCAGGAGGTAGCGATGCGCGGCTCGCAAATTATCGCATTCATTCCTACGGCCGGTGATGCGGCTCCGAAAATTTCCACAACTTGCATATTGCGGTTGCCCTAGCGACGGCGGCCCCTTATCGGACCGCCTAAATCTCGACTCAGCTCACCGCTGTTGCGCAAGTCCATGAAGTGCAGCCAATTCCAGGAGGTGAAATATGAAAACACTTGAAGCTGGACAGCGAATCGCGCTCCACAACATATTGTTTGCCACCGATTTCTCCGACAATTCAGAAATAGCCTTGCCCTATGCCGCAGCGATCGCGCGCCATTACGGCGCAAAACTTTACGGGGCCCATGTGGTTAGTTCGGAAGACTATCTGTTTACCGCGCCGGATTTGTGGCCGGCCCAGATGCAGCAAGAACATCAACTGCAGCAGGAGGTGACCAAGCGCATTGATGGTCAATTCGGAGAAATACCTCATAAGCCGCTGTTCGGAGTCGGCGAAGTATGGACCGTTCTCTCGCGCCTAGTCGGCGAAAACAACATCGATTTGCTGGTGGTGGGCACGCATGGCCGCACCGGCACTCGAAAATTACTGGTCGGATCGGTAGCAGAAAAAATCTTTCGGCAAGCTCTTTGCCCGGTCTTGAGCGTGGGACCGAATGTCCCCACAAAACAGGACAACCAGATTAAGTTCCGCAGAATTCTATTCGCCACAAACTTCGGAAAAGAATCGTTATCGGCGTTGCCTTATGCACTCTCGCTCGCCGAGGAGGAACAGGCCGAACTCGCTCTGCTTCACGTCGTCGAGCAGCCGGCCGCAGGCGTACCTGACGTTGACGAAGTTAAATCGTCGATTTCTCTGCGCCTCCAGCAATTGATTCCACGCGAAGCCGAATCTTGGTGCAGCCCGGTGTGCATAGTCGAGTTTGGTCATCAGTTCGCTCGAGCAGCCGAGCGCATCGTCGACGTTGCCCGGGACCGCGCCGCTGACTTGATCGTCCTTGGCGTGCGGCCTACTCACTCTGCTATGAGCACAGTCACACACCTGACGCACACTACCGCGCAGCACGTTGTGTCCCAAGCGACTTGTCCAGTGCTCACGGTGCGCGGCTAGGAGGTATCTAGCGGCGAATAGAGACAGTAGTCGGACCGCATTATCCACTTTGGCGGCCTTTCTACACATCCCGCGAAGTCAAGGGAGAACTCTTTCATATTCATGAAGAACGAAAGGGGGCTTATGAAATCTACAACTACGGCGGAAGCGATTGCCCGGCAGACGGCCACGCTCCTGAAGCCTCGCGGTCCTGAACAATTGCGGTGGGAGATTCAACGAATTCAACTTGCAATCACCCGCAGAGCCTATGAGATTTTTGAAAATCGCAATCGGGAACACGGGCACGACTGGGAAGATTGGTTCCGGGCGGAATCGGAGTTGCTCCGGCCCATTTCTGTGGCCATCGCTGAAACGCCAGATTGCTTAAGCATCCGGGCAAATGTCTTGGGTTTTTCCGCGGAGGAAGTGCAAATCGGCATCGAGCCAAAGCGGATTGCCATCGTGGGCACGAAAAAGGCGCCGCTCGCGCCCGAGGGGCCCAAATCTGCATCCGGCGATTTCACTCCCGAGTGGATGTTGAAGCTGATGGAGCTTCCTTCGGAGATCGATCCTGCAGGGGCGATCGTCGAATTCCAAACTGGAGTTCTTAAGTTTGAATTGCCGAAGATGGCCAAGAATCGGGCCAGGACTGCAGGAGCCGGAAAGGGATGACCTCGATTAACTTTAGTCCGCACCAGCTCAAGTTAGGGCATGAACCCATGTAACCCACGGCGTAACTGCGTGCACGAGCCGCCGTGTGTATATTTGAAATCATTCGTGCTCCTGCAGGAAAACATTCCGCTCGCTCCGCTCACGACGTTCAAGATCGGCGGCTTGGCGCGATATTTCGTTTCGGCCACAGATACAAGCGAAGTGCAGGAGGCGGTCGCGTGGGCGCGCTCGCACGATCAGCCGATCTTTATTCTGGGGGGCGGCAGCAATCTGTTGATCGCCGATGCGGGTTGGCCCGGTTTGGTACTGAAGGTCGCGATTGCGGGGGTTGACCGGCGCAATGAGAATAAGAACGGCAAAGTTCTTTTTGAGGTCGGAGCCGGAGAATGCTGGGATAAGTTCGTCTCGGATGCAGTCAGGGCGCACTGCGCAGGAGTCGAGTGCCTCAGCGGAATTCCTGGCAGCGTTGGCGGAACTCCGGTGCAGAACGTCGGCGCTTATGGACAAGAAGTTTCGGAGACCATTGCATCCGTGCAGGTTCACGACTTGAATGATGGTCAGGTCCGAAACCTGCGGTCCGAGGCTTGCGAGTTCAGTTACCGCTCCAGCATCTTTAACACGAGTCAGCCCGGCCGATTCATCGTTCTTCGCGTCACTTACGCGCTCACGCCCGAAGGCAATCCGCGAATAGCTTACGCCGATCTTAAGCGGCACTTCGAAGGATGGTCAACTACGCCAAACCTTGCTGAAGTGCGCGAAGCGGTGCGCCACATCCGTGCCCTCAAAGGCATGTTGATCGTTTTGGGGGAAGCCGATTGCCAAAGCGCCGGCTCGTTCTTCAAGAATCCTGTTCTTTCTGAAGGGCAACACCAAGATTTGAAGAAGCGTGCAGCCGCGCGACGGCTGACGGTGCCAAACTATCCTGCACTCGAAAGCCGCAGGAAAGTCTCGGCAGCATGGTTGCTGGAGCACTCCGGTTTCACCAAAGGATTCGGCTTCGGGCGAGTCGGCATCTCGTCCAAACATGCCCTGGCAATCGTGAATCGTGGGGGGGCAACTGCCAGTGAGGTCCTTGCGCTGAAAGAGCAGATCCAGCAGCGGGTGGAAGAAATATGGGGCGTGCGTCTGGAGCCCGAACCGGTGATGGTGGGATTCTGAGCTTTGAGGCATGAGCATTGAGGTTTGAGGGATCCTTAAGTCCGCGAGCTCCAATGGGGTATTTGGAGGTAGCGTTAGCTCATCACTCACAACTCGAAGTTTAATTCGGCGCCGCCCCGGTTCGTGACCCCGATCTCTCTTGATTTACCCCCATCGGGTGGGGCAAGGTACAACGACCGCCCGGCGGCGCCTTAGTTCACTCATCGGCAAGTTTTGCCGCCTGCTTAAATATTTCCAAAAACATTTTGCGCGTCAATTTTCCCGTCTGCGTGTTCTGGTTTGACGGATGGTAAGAGGCGAGTAATACCTTACCATCGGGTAACCGGTAACTGGCACCATGTTTGAAAAGGTAAGGCTGCCGGCTCGGCAGAAGGCCGCGGCGTTTCAGATAGTTCAAATACGCATCGAACCCGATTTTGCCAAGTGCCACTACCACCTTTATCTTCTTTAAGCCGGCAATTTCACGGTCAAGAAAATGCGAACATTCGGCGAGTTCCTGCGGAGTGGGTTTATTCGCGGGAGGGGCGCAGCGGACGGCGGCGGTAATATAAAGCTCTTTCAGTTCGAGTCCGTCGTCGCGATCGGTAGCGTTCGGCTGGTTGGCGAATCCAGTTTCGTACAGCACCGGATACATGAACTTGCCCGAAGCATCTCCAGTAAACGGCCGCCCAGTGCGGTTGGAGCCATGCGCGCCGGGAGCCAGTCCCATGATCAACACCCGCGCGTCCGGATCGCCGAAGCCCGGCACCGGCTTGCCCCAATACTTCCAATCGAGGTAAGCGCGCCGCTTCACTCGCGCCACCTCTTCCCGATATTCCACCAGCCGCGGGCAGCGGGTGCAGGCTATTACTTCGCGGTTGAGAACTGTGAGCCAATGCGGGGAAGTGTTTTTCACAAGAAGATCGATTCGGCAGGTCGATCGCGCGTATTACTGAGCGGCGCATTCTGTGCGTCGTTAGCCGGGAACAGTCAACATGCGGCCAACGTCGCTCAAGAGTTTCTCTGCCGCCTCGCCGGGATCCTGAGTGGAAAAGTTCTCGTCCAACGTGAGAAGAGAAACTGTCGGATCGATTTCCTGCAATGCCTTGACGATGGGTTTGCCGCGAACAATTTGAATGCGAGAGGACACTACGACCAGTTTGGCTTTCGTCGCCTTGAGCAGGATCTGCGCGTCGTCGGGTGTGGTAGTCGTCAGAGCGTTGTATCCGGCTCCGCAGAGCACCTCGCGCAGAAAGGCGCTCACATCATTCGAGGGGTAAACGCAGAGCATGCGTGGCCTGGCGTCGCCGGTTTTGCCCCGCGAATAGCGCGAGCCGAGATAGGCGGCGGTGATGGCTTCTTCTAACGTCTCGTAAGTTTCAAATTGTGCGAGCAGGTTGGTCAGCTCCAATACTTTGCGGACCTTTGGCGACAGTCCGCTGAGTTTAAGATCTCCGCCCTTCGCGCGAGCGGCTTGCACCAGGCGCATCAGCGCGCCAAGTCCACTACTGTCGAGGAATTCAACTTGGTCGAACTGCAGCACGACGTCTCCATACTTTTCGATCGCATCTCCGACCTGGGCATGCAGGGTAAAGACCTCATTGCCAGCGACGATCCGGCCGAAAGCCTGAACCACCATGACTTCGCCAACGGGACGGCTTTCCAGACGAAGCTGCATCACCCCTCCTTATTTGCAACTGTAGAAGACTTGAAACTCGGCATCCACCCATACTGAGCAGCGGTTTCGTGCGGAAGTACGCTGCGGTTGAACAATCCTGTCGTTGGCGAATCTTACGTTGGTGGAGGCGGCAAGTCAATGAAGCCGGGGTTTAGTAACCGAAGGCATTTCAAGAACCTGGCCGGAACCATTTGGTGGGCTTTGTGCTTTGGTTGCTCTGGTCAGGTGGGCTCGGTCACGGCGCATGTGAGTCTGACTACGACCGGAACCAGATGGCGCGATGGTTTCCATGATTCAAATGGCCACTACTTGTCAGTTCTTCTGAACTTAGCCTTAGCGGTATCCGAATATACCCACCGCCCGTTTGACGCTTCTCTCCTACTCTCTTTACACTTAGCAGGTGAGCCCCACAGAGACCGACACCGCGAAAACCGAAGCCGCCAATAAAGATACCAAGCGCGAGATTTCCGTCGAGATCCCGGCTGCGGAAGTTGCCCGTGAGACCGAGCTGCAGATTCAGCGCTATCAAAAGAGTGCGCGCCTGCCGGGTTTTCGCGCCGGACACGTTCCGGCCTCTATCATCCGCCAGCGCTTTGGCGAAGGCCTGAAGAGCGACGTAGCCGAGGCTCTGATCCCGAAATATTTCCGTAAAGCGGCGGAGAAGCAGGGTCTGATTCCGGTTTCGCAGCCGCGTGTCAGCGATCTCCACATTCATGACGGCGAGCCGCTGCGCTTCAAGGCCAGCTTTGAAGTGCTGCCGGAGATTCAGGTCGAAGGCTACAAAGAACTGCGCGCCGACAAGCCGGAAATTGCTGTCACCGACGAAGAAGTCGAGCAGTCTCTCACCGGCGTCCGTGAGCAACATGCCACTTACACGACCGTCGAAGGCCGGAGTCTGACCGAAGGCGACTTCGCCCAAGCGTCAATGGACGGCAAACCAAAGGATGATGGCGACCCGAATATCAAGCCGGTTCACATGGATGACGTGCTCATCGAAATCGGTGGGAAGAATACCGTCCGCGAGTTCACGAACAATCTCACTGGCGCTTCGACGGGAGAAGAACGCACATTCGACGTAGTGTATCCCGAAGACGCGCCTGATAAGCGGCTTGCGGGAAAGACCTTTGTGTACACCGTGAAGGTGAACGGCATCAAGCAAAAGAGCATGCCGGAGTTAAATGACGACTTCGCCAAAGAACTCGGCGAGTTCACCAGCCTCGATCAAGTTCGGAAGCAAATCCGCGAGAACATGGAAGCCGAAAAGCGCCACACGGTCGAGCACGAGGCAAAAGACAGGCTGGTCGCCGAACTGGTCAAGCGCAACGATTTCGAAGTCCCAGAATCTCTAGTCGACCGTCAGATCGATCTTCGCCTCGAACGCGGCCTGCGAGCCCTCGCCGCGCAGGGCATGAAGATGGAAGACATGAAAAAGATGGACCTGCCGCGGCTTCGTGCCGGCCAGCGCGATCAGGCGGTCCACGATGTAAAGTCGTCCTTGTTGCTGGAACGAATCGCCGATCTCGAAAAAATCGAGGTCAGCGACGAAGAACTGAATCAAGAGGTCGAATCGCTCGCCAAACAATCCAAACAAACCTCAGAAGCGGTTCGAGCTCGTTTGACACAGGATGGGGGCCTCGATAGAATCCGGATGAGAATCCGCAGCGAAAAGACCCTCAATTTTCTTTATCACCAGTCCGCGTAATTCAAAACGACGCGGACCACTTTCGACCCTCCCCGAGCAGCAAGTCGTGGTTTCGGGGCGGAGTGTGGCAGGTGAACGTGAATAACAAAAATGGCAATAATGATCCGCACATGATGTTAGTACCGATGGTCATCGAGCAGACTGGGCGGGGCGAACGCGCCTACGATATTTACTCCCGGCTACTCAGAGATAACATTATCTTTATAGGTACGCCGATTGACGACAACATCGCAAATCTGGTGATCGCGCAGATGCTCTTTCTGGCTCAGGAAGATCCGGAAAAAGACATCCAGCTTTACATCAATTCTCCCGGCGGTTCGATTACCGCAGGCATGGCGATTTACGACACCATGCAATACGTCAAGAATGACGTAATGACGCTCTGCGTGGGCCAAGCGGCGTCGATGGCGGCGTTGCTGTTGTCGGCGGGTGAGGCCAAGAAACGGCTGGCGCTACCCAATTCGCGCATCCTGATCCACCAGCCTTCGATGGGCGGATTGTCTGGTCAGGCAACCGACATCGACATCCATGCCCGGGAAATCCTTCGCATGCGGGAAATCACCAACCAGTTACTCTCGAAACATAGCGGCCAGAAGCTGGATAAGGTAGAAAAGGATGTGGAGCGCGATTTCATCATGAACGCGCAGCAGGCGAAGGAGTACGGAATCATAGACGATATCATCTATAAGACCGTAAAAGCGGTATGATCTGCCTTCGCGCTTAAATCGGGAACAGCATTAGAAAGAAATCAGTAGAGGCGGCGGGATGTACCAGGCGCGTTTTGCCGCATGCAAAGGAGTAAAGCCGAGTGAAAACCAAGTCTTCCGACGAGATTCTGCGCTGTTCCTTCTGCCATAAATCGCAGGATGCGGTAGCCAAACTAATCTCGTCCCCCAGCGACTATCCTCGCGCTTACATTTGCGACGAGTGCGTTGCCGTCTGTAATTCGATTCTTGAAGATGATCGCACGGCCACGCCGCAGACCGCTCCGCCCAACCAACTCCCCAAGCCGCAGGAAGTTAAGACCTTCCTCGACGAATATGTCATCGGGCAGGAACAGACGAAGAAGAAACTGGCGGTAGCGGTTTACAACCACTACAAGCGCATCTTCATGAACCGGCAGAAGGGCACCGACGGCATCGAACTGAGCAAGTCGAACATCATGCTGATCGGCCCAACCGGCACCGGCAAGACGCTGCTGGCTCAAACCCTAGCCCGCATGCTGGACGTTCCTTTCGCCATTGTTGACGCGACGACACTCACCGAGGCAGGGTATGTCGGCGAAGACGTTGAAAACATCATCCTCAAGCTGCTGCAGGCTGCCGAAGGTGACGTAAGCCGCGCTCAGACTGGCATCATCTACATCGATGAAATCGACAAGATCGGACGCAAGGACGAGAATCCGTCGATCACTCGTGACGTTTCCGGCGAAGGCGTGCAGCAGGCGCTGCTCAAGATTCTAGAAGGCACCATCGCCAATGTTCCTCCGCAGGGCGGACGCAAGCATCCTCACCAGGAGTTCACTCCTGTCGATACCACCAACATTCTCTTTATCTGCGGCGGAGCATTTGTCGGCCTGGAAAAGATTATCGGTCGCCGCGTCGGCAAGAAGTCGCTAGGCTTCCGCGGTGGTGAAGAAGCGGAAAAAGAAGATATCGTGGTCTCGCGTAAGCGCAACTTCGAGTTGCTCAGCGAAATCCAGCCTGAGGACTTGATCAAGTTCGGGCTGATTCCTGAATTCGTTGGCCGCCTGCCGGTGGTTGGCATGTTGGAAGATCTTGATGAAAACGCTCTCATCGAGATCCTCACTCGTCCCAAGAATGCTATCGTCAAGCAGTACCAGCGCTTGTTTGAGTTCGAAAATGTGCGCTTAAAATTCAGCGACGACGCTTTACGCGCGGTCGCGCGACAGGCTATGGCCCGCAAAGTAGGCGCCCGCGGCCTGCGCATGATTCTTGAAGAGTTAATGCTCGACTTAATGTTCCACCTGCCCAGCCAGAAGAAATTAAAGGAGTTCGAAGTCACTCGGGAGATGGTAGAAAAACGCAGTGCTTCTGTGGCCACATTGGAGAAGGCCGGGTAGTAACATAGTAGACTGTAGCTGGAGGCAGGCTGTGGAACTCCGCGCCACGATTGCTATTCCGCACCAGACCAGGGAGATCGAGTGACCTCATCTAAGGAAAAATTCGAAACCAAAAAGCTGCCCATGATGCCCATCCGTGACGTGGTCATCTTCCCTTTCATGATGACTCCGTTCGTCGTGGGCCGCGAGTCGAGCGTGCGCGCCCTGGAAGAGGCGCTGGCGGCCGACAAGAAGATTTTCTTGGCCACGCAGCATGACGCGTCGATCGACGAACCCAAAGCCAACGAAATCTATCAGGTCGGAACCGTCGTCAATATCGTGCAGAGCCTCAAGCTGCCCGATGGCAACATTAAGGTCTTAGTAGAAGGCATCGAGCGTGGCCGCTTGCTGCAGGCAACCGACGCCGATGGGTACATGCAAGCCTCCGTTCGAGTGGCCCGTTATCCCACGGAGATGAACCCGCAAATCGAAGCCAGCATGCAGCGCGTAACCACTCTCTTCGAGCAGTATGTGAAGCTTTGCCAGGCACTGAATTACGAGACCATGATCTCGGCCGTCCGCATGGAAGATCCGGCCAAGCTCACCGACATCATCGCCGCCAATCTGCAGCTTTCAATCGAGGAAAAACAAGAACTGCTGGAAATTTTTGATCCCTCTGAGCGCTTGAATCGGATTGCCGACGTGCTCGACGTCGAGATCGAAAAGCTCAACGTCGACCGCACCATCCAGTCGCGCGTCAAGCGCCAGATGGAAAAGGCGCAAAAAGAGTATTACCTCAACGAGAAGATCAAGGCAATTCAGAAGGAATTGGGCCGGGGCGAAAAGAGCGAGTTTGACGAACTAAAGAAAAAAGTCGAAGCCGCCGGCATGCCGAAAGAAGTGAAGGACAAGGCACTGCAGGAACTGAAGAAGCTAGAAGCCATGCCGCCGATGTCGGCTGAATCGACAGTTTCACGAAATTATCTCGACTGGCTGCTGGCTGTGCCGTGGAAGAAGCGGTCAAAGGAAATTCGTAATATTTCCCGCGCCGAGAAGGTCCTGAACGAAGATCACTACGGGCTTGAAAAGATCAAAGAGCGCATTTTGGAATTTCTCGCGGTGCGCCAGCTGGTGAAAAATCCTAAAGGGTCGATTCTCTGCTTCGTTGGACCTCCCGGTGTCGGCAAGACTTCGCTCGGCATGTCGATCGCCAAAGCGACCGGCCGCAAATTCGTCCGCATGTCGCTGGGCGGAGTTCGCGACGAAGCCGAAATCCGCGGCCACCGTCGCACCTACATCGGCGCGCTGCCCGGCCAGATTATCCAGATGATGAAGAAGGCTGGCACCAAGAACCCGGTCTTCATGCTCGACGAAGTCGACAAAATGTCGATGGACTTCCGCGGCGATCCGTCTGCCGCCCTGCTCGAAGTGCTCGATCCCGAACAGAATTTCATGTTCGTTGATCACTACCTCGACGTCGAATACGATCTCTCGCAAGTCTTCTTTGTGGCAACTGCGAACGTGATGCACACGATTCCTCCGGCGCTGCAAGACCGCATGGAAGTGCTGCGTTTGCATGGCTACACCGAGCAGGAAAAGGTCGAGATCGCCAAGCAGTTTCTAGTGAAGAAGCAGATGCTGCAGGCCGGCTTGTCGGAGAAGAACGTGAAGTTCTCCGATGATGCCATTACCACGCTCATCCGCGCCTACACGCGAGAAGCTGGGGTGCGCAATCTCGAACGGGAAATCGGCAACGTATGCCGCAAGATCGCCCGCAAAGTTGTAAAAGAAGGCGCAAATTACACAGTCGACGTAACCGGCGATAACGTCAAGGAATTCCTCGGCGTCATCAAGTTCCGCGACACGCTCGCTCACGAGAAGAGCGAAGTCGGATTAGTCACGGGCCTCGCCTGGACCGAGGTTGGCGGCTCGATCCTCAGTACCGAAGCCACGGTTGTCGATGGCAAAGGCAAGCTCACGCTCACCGGCAAACTCGGCGACGTGATGCAGGAGTCGGCGCAAGCCGCGCTCTCTTATGTCCGATCTCGCGCGAATCGTCTCGGCTTGAACCGCGATTTCTACCGTAACCTCGATCTGCACGTGCATGTGCCCGAAGGCGCGATTCCAAAGGACGGGCCATCCGCCGGCATCACCATCGCCACTGCCATCGCCAGCGCTCTCAGCAAAATTCCGGTTCGCCGCGATCTCGCCATGACCGGTGAAATCACCCTGCGCGGGAAAGTCCTCCCCATCGGCGGTCTGAAAGAGAAACTGCTGGCTGCACATCGTGCAGGGCTCTTCGAAGTGATCCTGCCGCAGGACAACGAAAAAGATCTCGCCGAGGTTCCCGAAAACCTGCGCAATGCCATGAAGATGCACTTCGTCGATACCATGGATCAGGTGCTGCAGATCGCGCTCGAATCACCCTTAACAGCTCTTAACGAGGATGTCACGACCCCGACCATTGCTCCTCCGCTCACATCCAGCGGCAGCGACAGTCCAACCGCTCACCAGTAGGGACCAAGTTCAAATTCTCCGACGCACGCGAGTGGACTTTCTCCTGGGCGATGAGCTAGCACGAGCTACTCACATTCGCTTGCAAATCGACTGATCCTCATTGCACACTGAAGCATGAGGGTTATGGCGCGATTTATGGCTGCGGCTACAGATCTCGCACACTTTCCCGCTCCTACTCTGCCTGAAGTGGCGTTTCTTGGCCGGTCGAACGTCGGCAAGTCCAGCGTGATCAACTCGCTCGTCGGCACCAAACTCGCGCGGACAAGCTCCACTCCGGGCCGTACTCGCAGCATTAATTTCTTTGAGATACGTTGGGCCGGCAAACCACGTCCCGAAGTCATCTTCGCTGACCTGCCTGGCTACGGTTATGCGAAACTTTCGCGCGAGATTTCGCAGGAGTGGCCGAGTTTCATCGAACCCTATTTGCACCAGCGCTCTACGCTCGCCCTGTGTCTTGCCCTGGTGGATGTAAATGTTCCCCCCCAGGAGAGCGACCGCCAGCTGTTAGATTTTCTTAACAGTGCAGGCCGCGATTTTATCCTGATCGCTACCAAAAGTGATCGGTTGTCGAACAACCACTTGCGCAATGCAGTAAGGAGCTTGTCTGAGGTATATCCCGGAGCCACCGTTATTCCCTTCTCCGCCAAAACCGGAGTGGGACGCGACGAAGTGTGGAACAAGATTCGCCAAGCGGTCGCCGAGTATCCTGCTGCTGCGTTCCAATCCTGAACCGCTCCCAATTGGAAACATCGCAAATACCTCGGGGGTCACGCCACCACGTTATCTCGCCGTTATCAGCTCGGATCCTTCGTAAATTAAGAAAGAAGCAGACGCACGAGGTTGAATTGCGCTCTTGCCCCTGCAATGTTCGAATCATGGATGACAAGAACGAGTCCGGCGCATCTTATCTGGCTTCCTTACGGCAACCGGTAGGTTCAGCCCCTGCACCTGCGCAAGCCAAAGAAATCGCATCTTCCGATGACGATCATGCTGTGAGCATGCCCCGCCAAGCCACCGCAACCGCTTCCGAGAAGAGAAAAAGTCCGCGTTATCGATGTAGCGGGAGCGCCCGGCTGCAGGAAATCGGTGGTCCAAGTGCGACTTGGGCAACGTTCACCGACATCAGCATGCATGGCTGCTACGTCGAAACCTCTGCTCCCTTCAGCGCAGGTACTCTTCTTGACCTTAAACTTGACGCTGGCGGTGTGCACGTGGAGGCTCGCGGCGAGGTGCGAGTCGCCTACCCTGGCGTCGGCATGGGAATTTCGTTCATAACCATGTCAGACTCGGACCGCGACCGCGTACGCCAATTGTTGGCATCGATCTCGCCGCGATCGGCGATCCTCGGACCAAAGGCAACGTCGAACATCTCCGATCAGCCCATGCCCACTGCTCATTCCGATGTCCCTTTAACTACCAATGCGGCAGAAACCTTGCGCGCTCTCTCGAAGTTTTTCGAGAGCCGCCACACGATGGGCCGCGACGAGTTTCTCAGAATCTCGCGGAGCACGCGCTAACGCTCGAGGTCTCCAATTCAGCTCGTTCCGTTATTACGCGGTTACCCTTGTTCCACTTGTAATTCCCTGCGAGCCCGTAAGAATTTCTTAAATTGTTTATGATAAACGGCGATGGCTCTTTATCTGATCACGGGGATTGCAGGTTTCATTGGATCGTCACTGGCTCGAGAACTCCTCAGGCGCAGCCAGCGGGTTCGCGGCGTGGACAATTTTTCGACTGGCAAGCGGGAGAATCTCAGCCAGATTCTCGGCGACATCGACTTCGGGGAAGCAGATATTCTTGATCTTGATGCCATGCGGCTTGCCTGCTCCGGAGTTGATTATGTTTTGCATCAGGCCGCAATCCCCTCGGTACCAAAATCCGTTCTGGATCCGGTCGGCAGCAACCGGGCGAATGTCGACGGCACGGTTAACGTTCTGATCGCGGCGCGCGACGCTAAGGTGAAGCGAGTCGTCTACGCCGCTTCGTCTTCGGCCTATGGTGACACGCCCACATTGCCTAAGCGCGAAAACATGACGCCAGATCCCATCTCACCGTATGCGGTCGCCAAGCTGGCCAGCGAGCACTACATGACTTCGTTTTACCGTTGCTACGGGTTGGAGACCGTTTCGCTACGCTACTTCAATATTTTTGGACCGCGGCAGGATCCGTCGTCGCCTTATTCCGGAGTGCTAGCTAAATTCATCACGCAGATGCTATCCGGCCAGCAGCCCACGATCTTCGGCGATGGTGAGCAAAGCCGCGACTTCACTTACATCGATAACGCTGTGCAAGCGAATTTGCTCGCTTGCCAGGCTCCTGCTGCGCAGGCCGCCGGCAAAGTATTCAATGTGGCCAGCGGACGCCGCGTCACGCTGAACCGGACGTTCAAACTGCTGCAGGAACTCACTTGTTACTCGGGGCCGGCCATTCACGGCGTCGAGCGCAGCGGAGACATCAAGCATTCGCTCGCTGATATTTCGCTGGCGGAAAAACATCTCGGCTATAAACCAGAGGTAGATTTCGAAGAGGGTCTGCTGCGCACAGTGAAGTGGTATCGAGAGCAGATGCCGGCTGCCCGGCCGGACGCTGAAGGCCTCTAGGTCTACGCTCTGTTAGTCAGGTTATGAGTGTAACCGCTCGATTACAGAAATTGTCCCTGCCCTGCCACATCCCTATTTGGGATAATTTGGCGCTGCATCGAAGCGGGAATTGCAGAAACAATCAATTGCCTGCGAAAAGGAAAAGAGACCGATGATACGACCCTTCAGTATTTGCTTGCTTGCATGCTGCGAGATCTTCCTGGCGGCGTCTCAACCTCCACAGAAAACGTCAATGGAAGGTTCTCGGGCCAACCGATCGAAAGTCACGATTGAGGGCTTGGTGCGAGATATGGCATGCCCGATTCAGAACCTCGATGGCAACGCGACCAGCTTGAGTCTCAAGTGCGCACGGGCATGCGTGAGGGCCGGTTCGCCAATCGCCATTCTGACCAGGGACGGCGACCTCTATCAGCCTATTTCTGACAAAATGCCCGATTACAGTCAGATGAAAAAGCTGATGCCCTTCGTGGGCAAATATGTGCGAGTCGACGGAGTCGCGTTTGAGCGCAAAGGGACGCACGCGATTGTCATCGCGGAAATTAAGGAGATGAAAGAGGTTCACGTGACGATTGATGAGGAATAGCTCCGGCAAAAATCTTATGCACTCAAATGCCTGCAATCATCAGCTTTGTTCCGAGCGGGGCTAGTTGTTCTTGTTCACGGTGGAGAACTCGGACCTTTTATGTGGTGGGACAGGAGCAATGTCGTCTTGACGACACGCCGTCCGCGAAAGTGGGAGAGGCTTGAACTCGCGGTTATGGGTATTCTCTGGAGCGTGATCTTTGTAGCTGTCATGGTTGTGATCTTTTGGCGATGACCCGCGACCAAGAAGCACGGAAAATCACCACTCGCGAAGCCTGGGTTCTTGGCCGTGTAATTCGGAAGACGAGACGGCAGCTGTCGCGGGGGCGCTTGCTACTCAATTGGTGAAAGATCGCGATTTCACTCATGCACCCGCGTTAAACTCCACGACCGACCCAAGCCGGCTAATCCTCGTGGCCCGAAAGCCACCGCCAGAGAATTGCCCGATGGCCTGCCGCTCGAAGCCCTACGAGGTCTGGAGCGTTGAAGTCCGCTCATTACGTTGGTTATCTACGGCAGAATTACCGAAACCCCTAAAGTGAACCACATGACACTTTCGTCGATGGTGGTTTCGCGGGACTGGCAGGAAATCAGTGTTCTGGAATGCATTCTCGGCGGTCTGCACATGGATGTTGCCGTCGAAAGCGAACCGCAGCGGGCTCTTTCGCGGCTCACAAAATCAAAAGTAGATGCACTCATTGTTGACTGTGATTTAAACGGCAGCGGCCAGTTCTTTCGAGAACTGCAACGCGAAACTTCGCGGGCAAGCACCGTGCCTCTGGTGATCATGGGCAATCCCGGAGGCCGCCGCGATCTCGAAGAGAGCGGTGCGATGTTCGTCTTCGACAAGCCGATTTCGGTAGAGCAGGCGGTTCACACGCTGTCTGCCGCGCGCAATATGATTCTGGATGGGCGCCTACGCTATCACCGCGCCGGGTTGGAATTGCCTGTAACCCTACGTGGACGCCAAAAGAAGGCTGCGGGACAACTCATTAATCTCAGTCAGGGCGGGCTTCAAGTCAAAGTTGAGGATGGATTTGATCCGGCGGAGGCTTCGCAGATTGTTTTCGAATTGCCCGGAACAAGCACGGCAATCAACGCCAACGTGAAAGTGGCATGGTCTGACAATCAAGGCAACGTCGGAATTCGCTTCGTGAAGATGGCGCTGCCGATGAAAAACACCTTGCGTCTGTGGCTGGCGCAGCAGTATTTTGCCAACTGAGCCCGGCTCGATTTAGCTGCGTCATTTGCCGGGGTCCGGAAGCCGGCAAGCCGCCCGAGGCTTTTTAATCTTCCTTGCTCCCGGCGAGCGTCTCCCACACTGGCTTGTCTGACGCTTGCAGCACCTTGACCATTTCGAAGACGATGACCGTCGCATAGGTCACCGCGATCCAGACGCCAACCTCTTCAATCGGCAACCCCGACCACGCGCCTACAAACATCCCGGTCATCTGGCGGTGCTGAAAACCCCACCATCCATATGGCAGCGCCAGTGTGACCTCCCAGAACAGACTCACCAGCATCATGAAGAAGACGGTAAGACTCAAAGCTCGCCAATTAATGAACCGCCGGGCTGTTGGAAAAAAGCTGACGGCCGGCAACAATCCACCAATCACTAGAAATGTGAAGTAGCCGGGAAAACCAGCTCGATCCTGAGGCATAGCGAAGTGTTTTTTGTAGAACCACGCAGCCCCGATCAAGACAACGGCAAGAATCAAAGATGTGGGATGAAACTGAATGAGGCGGCGCATCTTTTTCGCTTCGCCGGGATAGTCGATCACGTTGTATGCCGCCAGCCAGAATTCGCCCAGCCAGACGTACAGAAGAAGGTCGGCGATGAACCCAGTCAGGTAGAAAACGTATTCTTCGACCGGGACCGGCTTGCCAAAGGCGAAGGCACGAATGCCCAGGGTCGCCCCTAGGTTGGGATAATCGAAGAACCACTGCGCGAAAAACAGGTCGAGCGAGAAGAAGAGCGGAACTAAAATGATGAGCGCCCACCAGAACGCGCTCTTCGGAATCTGCAGGCCTTCGCTCGGTAGGAACCATCCTGCGATGACGATGATCGGAACGATGAACAACAGAAGGCTGACGGTGTAGCCGTACGGAGTCGAATTCTGGTCCACCGGCATGAGCGGCACCGGCGAACTGACCGTGTGGAGGGTGATTGCCGCCGGAATCACCAGCATCGCCAACATCGCGACCAGGATCGCGGCGCAGATCGTAGGGCTGGGAAGTCCGTGGGATTGGGGTGCAGGCATGAGTTCTCCAGTTTGCGGCAGCGGCCATTGAAGGATGAATTCGTGAGCGCCAAGATTCTACGCCGATTTTCGGTCAGCACGGCAGTAACTTAGCTGCGGAGGCGAAAGGCGGAAAAGCCTGACGCGCAAGGGCTTACCAAAGATCATGGCCGAAGGAATGTACCGCCGTCGTTGCCACTCGCATAAAACCGGGCTAACTTACTGTTAAACCCAGCGAAAACCGGGAAGCGGTCGAATCCACGCTATACTGCCCGAAACTCAACGGACTACGCAAAATAGTCAATTGACAGGGGCGGCTTGGCATAGCCAGACTCGCAACACAGGAGATTGCTGGGGAGTGATGAAATGGTAACCACCCCCACAAAGCCCATGGAGGATTCTTCCGCCTTCGCGCACCTGCGGACGTCTGTGCGGCCTTTGGAGCAAACCGCGCTGGCCTCGGCTGGCGCGCGCGAGCGCAGCCCCCTGCAACGCGAGCTGCGCCCCTCAGGTGGCGACGCTCTACAGGCTCTTCTTGCCTTCTCTGCAATGCATCAGCAAGTGCGCAGGCGGACGGCGCTGGCGTCCCGCCATAAGGGTTTTGAGATCGTTTCGCCAACGACTGAATTCGAAGCGCAGGAACAGTTTGTTCTCGATGAAGTGCTGCAACTGGTGGCCGATCGCGCCGTCGCCATCACCGGGGCCGACGGATTAGGAATCGCCCTCGCCGAAAATAGCGAAATCGTTTTACGCGCATCCGCGGGAACGGTCAAACCCGACGTAGGCGCTCGCATTCAGCGCGACTCTGCTTTTTCCGGGGCCTGCTTCCGCGCTGCGCAGATCATTCGCTGCGACGACACCGAAACCGATGATCGAGTGAACCTCTACGCCTGCCGGCAACTTGGCGCGCGCTCGATGGTCGCCGTGCCGCTATGCGGCCGCAAGCGCGTGATCGGATTACTGGAAGCCTTCTCGGCCGAGCCCTTCGGATTCAACGACAGCGATGTTGCCAGCCTGGAACTGCTTGCCGAGCTGGTCGTTGCCGCTCTGAAACCGGAGGACGAGGATCGCTTTGCCGAAGCGGCGCAGGTCGCGGAAGAAAAATTGCTTTTGCCGTCCATCGCATCTCTACCCGCGACTTCCGCTGAAAATGTCTCTGCTTCGAGCGTAATCGCCGCGGAAGTCACGCCGGAGCCAAAGAAGACCCGGTTAACGAATTCGAATGCGGGCATCGTCAGCGTCGTCGACGAAAAGATTGACGAACTGGCCCCGTCTCTAACCGAACAGGCTAGGGTGCCCCAACCCGCAGTTCCTCCTTTCCTTACCTCGGCGAAGGCGCCGTCATCCTCTCACCATCCCGGACTGATTCTAGTTTTAGTATTAATTCTGGCAGCGGGAATTCTTGGTGGAGGATTGTGGTGGAAACTCAGGACTGCCCCAGAATATGACAAGCTAGTCGCATCAACGACAACGACCAAGTCCATTCCTCAAAGCGCAACGTCTTCCAATTCATCGTCCTCCATAACGCCGTCTCTAGGGGTACCTTCCACTTCTTCGAATACAGGATCCGGAAAACCAACTGCAGTGGACGGCGGCTCGCTGGATAGAAGCACGTCTGCGGCCGGCGCAGACGATAACGCCGCTACCGAAGAATCCGGGAAAACAGCGCGTATTACAGGTATCCGGCATTGGTCATCCGCCGACTCCAGCACGGTTGTGCTCGACCTCGACGATCAGGTGCAGTACGAAGCTCATCGTCTCTCCAATCCCGATCGCATTTACTTCGACCTGCACGATACCTCACTCGCGCCGGAACTCGAGGGAAAGTCTATCGAGATTGGCGACGCGCTGTTGGCACGGGCTCGCGTGGCGCAGCCGGTCTCAGGTCTGACGCGGCTCGTGCTGGAGACGAAAGGCAATTCGAATTACTCCGTGAGCTTGGAGCCGAATCCATACCGGCTCGTAGTCGAAGTGACAAAGATCGGAGCTACGCCCAAAGCTCAGATCAATCTCTTCCCCGGAACGGAAGACTCCGCACAAAAAAAGTTGGCCATTATCGTGCCTCCGCCAACGAAAGAGGATTTGCAGTTGCGGGCGCACGTGCCTAAGCTGCGCATCGTGGTTGATGCCGGACACGGCGGGTGGGACCTCGGCACCGTCGGCCGCCGCGGTCTGCTTGAAAAAGATCTCGTACTGGAAATCGCCCAACGGCTCGGCAAGCTGCTCGAAAGCCGCCTCGGGGCGAGCGTCATTCTCACCCGCGACGACGATAACTACATTCCCCTCGACGAACGCGCCAGCATGGCAAACCAGGCGCAGGCAGATTTGTTTATCTCCGTCCACGCCAACTACAGTGACCTGCCGTCGGCGCGCGGCGTTGAAACTTATTACACCAACTTTTTCTCTTCTCCGAATGCCAAGGATCTGGAGACTCGTTCGATTTCCGGCAAATCTGCGGCCACGGCAACGCTTACTGCCACGGAACTGCACGACAAAATCGAGCAATCGCGGCGGCTTGCAGCAAGCGTGCAGCGCTCGCTTTACGGGGCGTTGTCCACGCAGAATTCGGGACTGCGCGATCGTGGAGTAAAAGAAGCTTCCTACGTCGTGCTCACCGAAACGGCGATGCCCGGAATTCTTGCTGAGGTTTCTTTCGTCAGCAGTCCCACCGACGAGCAAAAGCTGCGCAGTGACGGATACCGCGAGCAGATCGCCGAAGCGCTCTACAAAGGCATCGCGCGGTACGCGGCCAACTCACGAGCCGTGAAGCTGGCGAGTGCCGCGAGGTAGCGGCGGGAGCGGTCGAGAACTTAGGGATCCTTCGACTGCGCTTCACCTTCCCTGGCGCGAACATGACCCTCCGCTCAGGACGACAAATCTAATCGGGATCGGTGCGATTGTCCTCTCGCCGCTGATTCATCGATTCCGATGTCTACTTCTGAGCCGCTATATCCTTGTCGTATGTCGCGCTCAGCGTGCCTTTGCTTTTGGCAATCGGCAGCAGTGTTGGGTAGAACTGTATAAACGTGGTATCGACTGCGGCGTGTTCGGCGTGGCAACTGTAGCAGGACATATCCGTCGGCACCATTTTCGCCGTCTTATCGTTGTCAAAAATGAAGAACGCCCACTTGCCTGGAAAGCGCGCCTCGTCTTTTACGTGGACTTCCACTCCCATCACCTCACTGCCCTGATAGCTGCCCTGCTTGTTAATCGATCCCTTATCTTCGCCAATGCGTCCCTCGAGCACGAGCATGGTCTTATCCGGCCAGGTTCCGCTCTCCAGAAACGATTTGTAGGCCTCGGGGTTCACAAAAACGTTGTCGAACATATGATGGCCAGTTCGCATCGCCGGGTTATAGCTCATATCGAAGCCAGTGGTCAGGTACACCCATTTGCGATAGCTCTCAGGAAACTTGAGCTGAGCGTCGCTCGTGTATGCCGGGTCCGTATCCTGGTCACTCGCAGCCGCAGGAGAAGCGGACGGACGCAGTACGGCACCTGCCACTAAGACCAAAGCAGCAAGCAGGGCTAAAGAAAGTTTGCCAGTGGTCAGTTCCATCGCCTGGGTCATTTCCGGATCACCTCGCGATCTAGGATGTCGGACTCGAATTATCGAGTTGTCGATCGTACAGCAGTGTAACCACCGGCCCGCAACAACGCGCAGCCACTCCCCCCACTCGAAGGGGGTTGCTGCACTCTTATGGACGGAGCACCTCCTGCACCGTAACCATCACGCTGCAATTTCTTTAGAGAACTCGCTGCGTTAATGCGCGAAGAATGCGTTAGAAATGGGTCCTCAAAAGTGGCGCAACAAGAATTGGACAGAGGGGTTTACCATTAGGGTAATGAACCAGTTGGGAGGAATAACATGAAGACACTCTTTGCGGTTCTGGTACTCTGCGCCACAGCATTGGCGCAGAGCGTTGCGAGCAGTCCGGCGGTTGGTCCAGGATGTGGTAGTGCGAACGTCAAGTTCGATGTGAAGGCTGAAAAATCGCAGCATCCGATGGTTCAGCCGGAAAGCGGCAAGGCGATTGTTTATTTTGTGGAGGACGACAACTCTTTCGAATCCTTCCCCAAGCCGACGACCCGCGTCGGTGTAGATGGAGCGTGGGTAGGAGCGAATCACGGAGACTCTTACTTTTATTTCGCGGTCGATCCGGGAGAGCATCACCTATGCGCAAGTTGGCAGTCGTTCGTTGGATTTGGCATGAAGGAAACGAGCGCCGCCGCCCATTTCACCGCCGAGGCAGGACAGGCGTATTTCTTCCGCGTAAAAAATGTCTGGCTGCGCGATCACGGTAACGGGCATGTTGAGCTGCTGCCGCTTGACAATGACGAAGGCCAGCTTCTGGCAAGCAAGTTCGCGCTGAGCATGTCACGTCCGAAGTAGTATCAAGGTCCGTTGGCGAGATTGGAAAACGAGAGTAGGGATGCTTCGACTGCGACGGGAGGCCTTTCGGCCTTCCCGACTCCGCTCTGCACAACACCGTTCGTGGTTCAACTAATCAGCCTTTTCGGGCACGCCCCCGTATTTCTGCAGCCACTTTAATTCTTCGCGGACTTTGATCTTTCCGTGCCATGGATTTTTGTCGAGCGAGTGTCCTTCACCGGGGAAAATGAGCAGTGCGTTCGGAATGCCGAGTGAGTAGAGGGCGTGCTCAAGCAGGTAGTCTTCCAGCACGGCTACGCGGATGTCGTCAGCTCCGGCTACGATGTGCGTGGGCGTACGCACTTTATCGATTTGGAAGATGGCGGCTTCGTCGTGGTAGCGCTGCTGGGCTTCCCAGGGGCGTCCGCCGAGGAAGTAGGCGTCGTCGAAGGTAGTGTCGTCGTTGCCCCAGTTGCCGACGTGCTCAACCGCGCCAGCGCCGGTTACTGCGGCTTTCCAACGCGTGGTTTGGGTGATGAGCCAGTTGGTCATGTATCCGCCGTAGCTGTAGCCGCCGACGGTTAAGTGGTCGGGATCGGCGACGCCGTCTTTGACCAGGGCGTCGACGCCTTCGAGAATGTCTTTGCCGGGACGCGAGACAATTTGGGGGACGATCTGCATAAGGAATTTGTCGCCGTATCCGGTGCTACCGCGGTAGTTGGGCTCGAAGACTAACCATCCGTTCGTGGCGGCAAGCGCGGCCCATTGGTACCAGTCGGCTTCAAAGTGGTCGCCGTCGGCGTCGGCGGGACCTCCGTGGATGAAGGTGAACATGGGGAGATTCTTCTGTTCGAATTTGCCAGGAGGGTAGATCAGCATGCCTTCGACTGTGGTGCCGTCGTCGGCTTGCCAGCGGTAGGGCTTGCCTTGAGGGAGATCTTTTCCGGCCAGATTTTCGTTGAAAGATGTGATGGGTCGCGCAGAGGTCAGTAAGTTGGGACCCTCGGCGAGGTAGACCTCTTCGGGCTTTTGCAGGCTGGAGTAAACGAATGCAGTTCGCAGAGAGCGGAGCGGCGTTGAAAGGCGCTCGTAACTTCCAGCCTGGCCGTCGAACTCTTGGAGGGCGTCAGACGGATTGGCTGCGGTGTACATTCGCACTTCGGTACCGACGCGAGCGGTGAGAACTACTCCGTTGCCGTAAATGCCGTAGCTGGTGACTTCTCCGGTAAAGTCTTTGGCCCACTGTTCGACGGAGTCGAGCTTTTCCCCGTCAACCCAGTACAGGTGCGGCTGGAGATCGCGGTAGGGGCCGGCGACGTCTCCGATTTCTACTGTGAAGAAAATGTGGCGGCTGTCGTTGGCCCAGTGGATGTGGTTTTCTACTGCCTGGTTGTGGGTTAATTGCATGGGCTTGTTTTCACCACCGGCATTCGCGGACGAGTCGCCCCCGGCCACACGGACCTCGTAGATTTCCACGTCTTCGTATTTTTCCTGGCGCTGGTTGATCGAGTTGCTGACGAAAGCAAGCTTGGTGCCGTCGGGCGAGGTGATCAAGTCTTCGACGCGCAATGGGGACGTTGCGATTACGCGGGCGTTGGGGGTCAGATCGGATTCGCTTTCGGCTTCTGATTCGTCTTTCGTCGATTCTTTCTTGGCTACCGCCACATTGTGGGCAAGCGCGGTTTCGAGGTTGAGGGCGAATATCGCATCGCCACGCTCGGCGGTTCGATATTGCACCACGTCCTTCCACTGCTCTTTGTAGGCGTCTTTCTGTTCTTTGGTCCAGGGCTGGCGGATGGCGAAGTAAAGAGTGCGGGAGTCAGCCGACCACGAGAATGCGTGAACGTTCGTCTGGCCCTGAGTGAGTTGAATGGCTTCGCCGCCGGCAGGCGAGATTACATACAACTGGCTAACATCGCCTTTGTCGTCTTTATCGTCGTCGCCATCCGAATCCTTCCCGCGAGCCGGTTTGCGCTCAGAGAGGAAGGCGATCCAGCGGCCGTCAGGAGACCATTTGGGTTCGGTGTCGTGACCGGATTGCGTTAGTTGGATGAGCGAGCCTTTGCTATCGTTACTTTTGCCGTCGGCACGATACAGCCACAGATCGTTGCGAAAGATCTGCTGGTCCCAATCGGCGCGCTCGGTGGCGATTACAACCGAGCCGCCGTCGGGGGAAATGGCGGCTGTGGGATAGCTGACTGAGTTGAAGAATTCGTCGAGCGTGAGTTTGGGTTTGGATTGAGCAAATGCCAACGACGTGTAAAGTAGAATTCCGGAGACCAACAGCGAGATTTTTGTTGCGATTTTCATAAGGCCAGGTGGAAGTAGGTTTATACAACGGCGGGTTCTGGTTATTCAACTTCTTAGAACGGAGTCGACCACGGGGCACAGAGACAATCGCTGATTTTCACTCTGCCGGTTCGGCATTCTTGAGCGCTTCATCGAGCGGCCGTCCTGAATGAAACGTGTTTTCTATAACACGCCAGCCGTCGTCGTAACGGCGGAAGCTGACGGTCGAACTGTAGCGGAGATCGCCGGTGTTGATCGCCGCGCCGACTTCATTTAATGGAATCCAGTGCCAGGCGAATTCGACATCGGCTGCACGGCCGTGCTTGGCGATTCCGGTAACGGCGATCAGTTCGCGCCCGGCGGCGGAAATGGTGAAGGATTGCTTTTCGGCGTCGCTGGGCGAGATGAGATTTTGGAAAGCTTCCACCCCGGATGGGGTGAGCGCAACGTCCCAGCAGGGTGGCGGAGTTACGTCTGAAGGACAATGGGATTGTGTCGAGGAGATCCAGCCGTGATGCTGCAGGGCTAGATAGTCCGGGGCGAGATAGTCTTTGTTGGAGAGCACGCCGGTGTGAAATTGGAATTGTCGCGGCGCACGGAAGGTGTTGGAGGTTGAGATCAGGTCGGCTGCAAGACGGCGAGTTAGGAAGTCGCGGGGTGAGCAGGATGACAGCACGAGCAAGGAAACAACAGACAGCGCAACCATAATCGGCTTTGGCGTCAAGGAATGAGCCCAGATGTTTCCGCTAAGAGCAGTTCGCACCTTGGGCGGGCTCGATCCGTGCGAGATCCTTCGCTCCGCCTGAAAAACGGTCACGCTTAGGGTGACGCCAATTATAGCCATGGCAGGTTAACTCCCGCACTCAATCACTGACTTTGGATTGTAAACAAAGATGTCCGCCCACGCGGAGAGAAAGGCCGGGATGTGATCTGACCTTCGAAGCGCGCCGACCAGCGGCCGGGGATTGCGGCGCTGCATTCGGGGCAGCGGCCTTCGGGAGTAAGGCGGTAATCTTTGATGAAGTAGCCGTAGCGCTCGATTATCGTCACGTTGCACTGTGGACAGCGCGTGTCTTCCCATTCGGCGACGGCGCCGGGAAGGTTTCCTGCGTAGATATACCGGAGACCAGACTGGCGGCCGATTTCAGCTGCCTGCAGAAGGTCTTCGACCGTCGTGTCGCGAGGGTCGGTCATCTTGTAATCGCCGTGGAAGGCGGTTACGTGCCACGGAATGTCGGGCGAGATCCCGGCGAGGAATTCGGTCAGGCGGCGGAGTTCATCGGGAGCGTCGTTGAAGCCGGGGATCAAGAGCGTGACGATTTCCAGCCAGAGGCCCATCGAGTGAACACGGCGGATAGTGTCGAGGATCGGGCCGATGCGCCCGCCGAGCTCGTGGTAGTGGCGATCGTTGAAGCTCTTGAGATCTACTTTGTAGAGATCGAGCCACGGGCACAGATATTCGAGAACCTGCGGCGTGGCGTTGCCGTTGGAGACGAATCCGGTTATAAGTCCCGCGGATTTAGCTTCTTTGAAAACCGCAACGGCCCACTCGCTGGTGATGAGCGGCTCGTTGTAGGTGCTGACCAGAATCTTTGCGCCCTGGGCCAGGGCATCCTGCGCCAGCGCAACCGGCGAAGCTTGGTGTGGCGGGGAGATAGCATTAGGATCGCGCAACGCTTGCGACGTGACCCAGTTCTGGCAATAGGAGCAGTGAAGGTCGCACCCCATCATGCCGAAGCTGTAGGCTAAAGCGCCGGGATGCGCGTGAAAGAAGGGTTTTTTCTCGACCGGATCGCATTGGGTGCCGGCGGTGTATCCCCAGGGAACGTAGAGGGCACCGGCGCGGTTGTACCGGACTTTGCAGACTCCAGCTTGGCCTTCGGGGATGGGACAGCAGTGGCCGCACGCAAAGCAGCGCAGGCGATTGTTTTCGAGCTTTTCGTAGAGATGAAGGTCGGCTTCATGGACATACTCGTCGAGGATGCTGCGCAGGGTGGGGGACATCTTGAGTCTATTTTACTCCGCGAATCACGGAGCGAGCATCGGAGTCTCGGTGCCAGCGAAGGTACGGCGGTCATAGTACCGTAAGGCTGTGCGATCCTTCGAGTGCGTGTGCTTCGCACTCGCGAAGCACGCGCTCCGCTTAGGATGACAAGAGTGATGGTAACTTCAGTGGCCAGGTTGGGGTTTTGCTTGCGATTCGTGTTGCTGGTACCAGATTTCGGCTTGTTGTTCGATAGCGGCAGCCTGGGTGCGGGTCATGCCGTTGGCGAGAACTTTGGCCAGGTCTTTGCTGCCTTCTTGGCCTCCAGCGCGGGCTAGCACCGTCCAGAAATAGGCTTTGTTGGCGTCTTTAGGGAGCCCATGACCACCCCAATACATCAGACCCAACTTGTATTGAGCCGGCACGCTGCCATGCTCGGCGGCTTTGGTGAACCAGTTTGCGGCCTCGGCTTCATCCTGCTTGACACGCTGTTTATCGTCGCCCTGAGCGTACAGCAGGCCCAGTGCATTCTCAGCAACCGGATCGCCCTGGCGCGCTAATTGTAGAAGCTGATCGATGTTGGCAGTTTCAACGGACAGGCTCGGTAAACTGGCCGTGACTGCGGCGGCCACTCGCGAGGAAGCCAGCACGGTCGATTGTGTGTTATGAACGCGTGAGTGCAGCGTCTCTTGAATCCACGGTGCGAGGACGTAACCGAGCGCGAGCGCGACCGTTGCGGCGGCAAAAACAAGCAGGTAAAGGTGTGTTCGGGGAAAATGAATTCCCCCTGCCTGATCCGGTTCGGAAGAGGATTCGCTCTGATCGGTATTTTCCAGCCTGCGATTTTTTCGGTTGGTGTTACTTCGAGCTTCGCTCGGTGACCTTTCCTTCGGAAGGTGAGCGAAAAGAACACTCCCGGGGCTGGGCGTAAACGGCTTTTCGGACGAGAGCGGGGCAGGAATATTTTCCTGCGGATGCGCGCGATCAATCGCTGCGGAAATGGTTTCGGCGAAACGCTGTAAAACTACGCCATCCTGTTCGACAAAAGCTTTAGGCTCGGCTCCAAAGACTTCGATTAATCCAATGATCTTTTCTCCCGAGCGAATGGGCGAGGCCAGAACTGAGCGGATGCCAAGAGCCCGGCAAGTTTCTGGGTCGACGCGGGGGTCAGTATCAGTGTCGTCGCAGCGCTGGGTGCTCCCGGTGCGCACGCAGTCTCCGGAGAAACCGGAACCGGCGCGCAAAGTTGCGCCGATGGGAGGCGCGCTGGCACCGGCGCTGGCGCGACAGGTCATTGTCCCGGAATCCTTTTCTACCAAAGCAATGGCCGCTCCGCACCCGCGAAACAGAGAATTGGAGCGAACGACGATGAGCGAGAGAACGGCTTTGAGATCCAGACCGAACGATTCGGCCTCCCGCTGAATGGCGGAGGCGGCGCTCAGTGTGTCGGTGTAGTTGGGATGGAGTGCGGAACTTTTCGCGAGCGCCTGGGTTGTTGACGAGGAGGCCGCGTTGGCGGCTCCCGCCATGGCATTGAGGAAAAGCCATTGCTGCAAGCGCCGCAGATCCGCATTCTGTAGCGGCGGGAAGCCCAAACCGACGCGTCCCGAGGAATTGGACCAAACTACTCGGGCGGTGGTTCGAATCTGGCCGGTCGCTTCCGCGAGATCGAGGCAGAGATCGACCTGCTGGTTCTCCTCCATGGCCGCGGGACACTGCACGGCAACACCGATTTCGCTTATGTCTAGGACTTCGTAAAGTTGCAGCATCTGGCTCTTGGAGGCTCCGCCGAAGGTGGCATAAGCCGGTGCATGAACTCTCTGGCGAACGCGGCGGCGGCGGTTCAGGGTAGATGGACGGGGCGATTGCAGAGTGGCCGACATGGAGTACCCAAGTGTTGCCCCACATATTAACCCGAGTCGCCGAAAAAGTAATCACCAACTATGCGAAGGTGAATAAATGATTAGTACAACCCCGTGGAGTGGGGGGCCATTCTAACTTTCAACAAGATTCCAATCAGGCTTACCAAAGGTGCGTCAATGCTGAAAGCAGGCGGAAGTACATTCAAGTCAGGAGCCTTGCGAGGGGGCGCGATCCTGGCAGGGTCAGTTATGGGAGTCCTGCTAACAACCTGTCCGGCGTGGGGGGCCTTGGGAGGGGATACGGTGTCGATTCTGGCCGACCAGTCAGCAATGCAGGGTATACGGCGAACAACGGCTACGAACTCGTACACGCTCCACGAAATTCAAGCTGCAAACGGAACGGTGTTGCGGGAATACCAATCTGCCGACGGCAACGTCTTTGCGGTGACGTGGCACGGACAGTTTCGGCCGGACATGCGGCAGGTGCTGGGCAGCTATTTCGACCAATATGCGCAGGCGATGCGCGAGCGGAGCAGCACTCGCCGGGGGCGAGGTCCGGTCACGATCCGAGAGCCGGGGTTGACCGTGCAGCTCGGCGGACATACGCGAGCGCTGGTGGGCAAAGCGTACGTTCCGGAAAAGCTGCCGCAAGGGATGCAGACCGAGGATATCCAATGAAGGCCTCAAGAATATTTCTGGTTGGCACGGCCTGCGCCGCATCGTGCTTTTCGACTGCCTGCGGCGGAGGCAGCAGTAGCAGCGGTTCGAGTCAGAACACGATTACAACGACCGGAACTAATATTCTGCCGATTCAAGTATATAGCGGACCAGCGGTCAGCCTCGGCATCGCTTATGCGAACGGCGCCTTTGCCAGCGCAACGGTTTGCGTTCCGGGCACCTCGACGTGTCAAACGATTGATGGCTTGTTGGTGGATACGGGTTCGTACGGGTTGAGAATTATCTCTTCGGCCCTGACGACGGTGGCGCTCCCGCAGCAGAAAGATTCAGGGGGCAACCCCGTAGCTGAATGCGTGCAGTTTATTGACTCTTACACCTGGGGGCCGGTGGAGACGGCAGATGTGCAGCTTGGGGGCGAGACGGCGAGTGCGTTGCCGATCCAGGTGCTGAGCGATACTGCATTCACGGCGCCGACGAGCAGCGCGTGCAATCCGAACTCTGGATTAGCGTCGGCCGACACGCTGCCGGCGCTGGGAGCCAATGGAATTCTTGGCGTGGGTGAGTTTCCGCAGGATTGCGGGGAAGCGTGCGTGCAAGGGGGTTCTAGCAGCCCTCCGGATGCATACTACTCGTGTCCTTCCTCCGGCTGCACTGCAATTTTCGAGAGCCTGACACTGCAGGTGCAGAATCCGGTCGCGCTATTTCCGAAGGATAACAACGGCGTGATCGTGGAGCTGCCGGCGGCGTCTGGAGGGCTTGCAGAGACCGTCAACGGATCGCTGGTCTTCGGGATCGGAACCGAGTCGAATAACGGACTCGGCAGCGCCACCGTTTACACCGCAGATCCGAACACTGGCAACTTTAGCACCACCTTCAACGGCACCGATTACGACGACGAGGCCTTTATCGACAGCGGCTCGAATGGATACTTCTTTCCGGACTCCGGCATTCCGGTTTGTTCGAGTACCAGCGGTGCCAGCGGATTTTATTGCCCGACAAGCACGGTGAATCTTTCCGCCACTAATCAGGGGTTTACGGCCGGCAGTGGAACGGTGAATTTCGGCATCGCGAATGCGCAAACCCTTTTTACAGACGATCCGAATGATTCCGCCTACTCCGACTTGGGCGGAAGCGCGAGCGGCAATTTTGACTGGGGACTTCCCTTCTTCTATGGCCGCAATGTGTATACATCAATTGCGGGAACAACCGCGCCCGGCGGCGCGACCCCTTATTGGGCCTACTAATCGAACCTCTCTAAAAAAGAACCAAGCACTACCCGGCTAAACGAGACAGTCGCGCAAGGTGCAGGCTGGAAATGCGGGAGATAGCCGCGACCATCATGCTGGAAAGCAGTTGCATGGTTGCAACATCGCGCTCGTCGAAGGCGCTTGGCGTTGAGGACAGCACTTCAAATACGCCCAGGGTGCGGCGATAAGAGCGCAAAGGCGAAACGAGAATCGAGCGCACACCCAGACGGCGGCAACTTGCGAGATCGACACGAGGATTGCGTTCAGCATCGTGGCATAGCATGATTTCTCCAGTACGGACCGCTTCGGCGGAGATGCCGGCGTCGGTCTGCAGGCGCACTCCAAGGTCTGGCGCGGTGCGGCCGGCGCGGGCGCGGCAAACGATTTCATCGCCCTTCCTCAAAGCTATGGCAGCGCCGGTTGCGCCCGTGAGATGCTGTGCGCGCTCAGTGATGGCGCTGATGGCAGGTTCGAGATCGAGCTCTGAAGTCTGGAATTCGACTTCTTCTCCGGCATGCACTGCGCGAAATCCTGAAATCGGATGAGCGGCGTTGGCGACGCGAAGCTGGCTGCGGAGCGCAGTCGAGGGCACGCGCGTCTGGTGATCGGGAAAATCCAACACCTGAGGATCGGGAACGGTGCGCAGCAGATCGCGCACCAGACTGTCGAGTTCAGAATCAGTAATAAGATGGGCGGTCTGCTGCTGAAGCAGAGATCCCCCCAGTACGCGCGAGAGGCTTAATAAAGATCGACTGCCGCAGGCAATGCAATGGGGGTGGTTATTTGTGCTGATGAGCTCGCACTGCACGCAAAAAGTGGCGCCTTGAAGGGGCACAAAATTGACGTGTTTGAAAGTGTCGCCATAAATGGTCTTCCCAAACATAACCGATCTATCCTCGCTATCTAGAAGAGGAGATTAGGGTAAACAGCGAGGATGAAGTTGGGCAGTGGCCGTGATGGTTCCTAGATGTGGAAAACTGCGCTGAAATGCAAGTATGCAAGAAGTTGCAAGGTACAAAATTCTGTCAACTCTTAAAGACCTTCAGCTAAAATATCGGTGCGATTCGATCTTGATTTGCAACGCTTGACGGGATAGAATCATCGAACGTTCGAAGCAGTAAAGTTTTGAACCTTTGAGGTGAAATGATTATGCAGTGGACAGCACCCGCTTTTGAAGAAGTTTGCCTGAATTGCGAAATCAACTCTTACGTCAGCGCGAAACTGTAGCCGTCGGCCCTCCCTATCCTTCCTCACTTTTAGCTCCGAGACACACCCGATTCGGCGTATGCCCGCGGACTGCGGCGAGCTAGTCACATTGCCTCGTCGTATCTCTTTGACTAGCCAGCTTGCGCGGTGAGAAAAGCCTGATCCTCGCCGATTTCGTGGGGAATCTCCTGAACCGTATGCTGAAGAATGCGGTCCAGAGCATCCGCGATTGCGATGGGAAATCCCGTGGTGAGCAGGTTAATGTCGAGCTGCAGATGACGTTGCGAATACGCGCGACGGACTAACAAGACGCCGCGGCGGCGACTGGCCGAACTCACAAGATCGAGCGATAAGCTCCAGACAGCCAAGCCCTCGACCGATCTTGTTGCAATTGTTTTGCGCCATTGAAAAGCTATTTCGCCGCGACGCGCCGGTGCGCTTTCGAATTCTCTAACAGGACTGCTCTCGCCGGGAAACAAGTTGAAGCGGCAATCGAATCCATCAAAATCGTTCGAACTGAAAGCGGCCTCTAAGACGCGACGAATTTGGTCGTAGTCGCGAACGGACTTGAGTTCCTCCGTTGCCCGGCGAATGGCCAGATTGTTGATCACAATCTGGCGTTGCTCGAGCGTTCGCTGGGCGACACGGCCGAGTTCGCCCAGTTCGAGGTAACCGAGACGCTGCACGCCGATCCAGATGCCGATGCCGAGAACGGCGAGCACTAATCCCAGAGAGCTACCGGTGGGCCATAGCAGAAACAGGCTCAATAGCGCGAATACCGCCGACACCGCGTAAAGCACAATCACAACCTGGCGGTGAGTGAGGCCATGCTGCAAAAGCTTGTGATGAATGTGTTCGCGATCGGCAGTGAATACTGGGCGGCCGCTGATCAGGCGGCGAAGAATCGATAGCGAAGTCTCCAGAATCGGCAGCCCGAAAGAGACCACGGGAATCGCCACGGCAACGATGGTCGGCGCCTTCTGCGCTCCCGCGAGTGCGAGCGCACTCAACAAAAAGCCGATGAAGAGGCTTCCTGAATCGCCCAAGAAAATTGTGGCGGGATTGAAGTTATAGCGCAGGAAACCGAGAATCGCTCCGGCTAGGGCAATCGTCATGACGATGATCAGCGACTGGCCATTCAACAACGCAACCACGAATGCGACCAGGGTCGAAAACAGCGCAGATCCGGCAGCCAGACCGTCGAGGCCGTCGATCAGATTAAAAGCATTTGTGATGGCCAACACCCACAGAATGGTAAGCGGCAGGGCGATGAACCAAGGAAGTTGATGCTCGCCAAACAATACGGGAAGGTTCAGAATGCGAAGCCCACCTGCGAACAGCATGGCAGCAGCGACAGCCTGAACTGCAAATTTCAGGTAAGGTCCGGCAGTGAACAGATCGTCATAAACGCCGAGCATAAACACCACGCTGGCTGGAGCCAGAATGGTTAGAAACATCCTGAAGGAAAATGCAGAATGAAGATGCGGAATATAGAGAGCCAAAGCCGCGGCGACGAGCAGGCTCAGGGAAAAAGAAATAAAAATTGCCACGCCTCCCAGCCGGGGCAATGGCGTGGAGTGCAGATGCCGCTCCTGGAAAGGAGTCGCCACCCATCCGCGCCGCGAAGCGAAATCACGCACATAGCGGGTAAAAACGAATGACGACAGCAGCGAGATAAAAAAGATCCCAAAAAACGCTAGCGTCAACCGGCCCCCTACACCCATGTATCACCGACGGCGATACCGCGAACAACTGCAAAATTATTGCAGCAGCGCCCTGCCTGCCGGGAGTGCGTTTGTGGGTTCCTCTTCATGGCTATAACCGAATCGGATGATGCGAGCCAAAATTGCTGTGCTAAACTTTCGTTGATCCCCAAGTCCATCAGAGGCTCTTAATGCAGCTCGGCAGATTCCGTTTTGCCCGCATCGGCAGCCTGTTTGCGTTTTCTCTGGTTTTGATTTGCACTCTTCCGAAATTCAATCTTCTGGCACAGAACGCGGACGACTCTTCGCCTTCAAAACCTGGCAAGCCACTGCCTGCGCCGAAAACGCCCTCCCAGGCTGCGCTGTCTGCTTTGGGTGCAAGCACTCAATCGGCAAAGAGTGCCCCGGATTCTCCCAACTCTGAAGATTCGGGAGGAACCAAACTTAGAAGTGCTTCGAGCATAAGACTGCGCTCCGGCGATCTGATCGATATCAGCGTCTATAACGTGCCGGAGCTCTCGACAAAAGCGAGAGTGGGAAATTCCGGGGATATTTATCTTCCGCTGATCGATTATGTGCACGTGGGCGATTTGACGGCGGACGAGGCGCAGGCAATCATAGAAAAACGCCTCGAGGACGGAGGCTTCGTCCGCAATGCTCACGTCACTGTCGTGGTAGCGGAGTCCACGCAAGGTGTAACGATCATCGGAGAAGTCACGAAACCCGGAATTTATCCGGCAGTTGGTGACCGGAAGTTGTACGACCTGATCTCGGCCGCGGGAGGATTCACTCCGGCCGCGGGACGAAGAGTGAGCATCATACGGCAGCAGGATCAGACTTCAGCAATCACGGTGGAGTTGCCCAGAAATCTAGCGGACAACTTGAAGGATAATGTTGCGATCTTGCCAGGGGATACGATTACAGTGCCGCGCGCGCCGATTATCTACGTTGTGGGAGATGTTGGACGACCTGCCGGCCTGCTTGTGGATAACGGCAGCCTGACCGTGCTGCAGGCACTTGCCTTGGCGGGTGGAACCAATCGCACGGCGAAGATGGGTGCCGCTCGAATCATCCGCAAGGGTCCTTCCGGAATGGTCGAAACCAAGGTTCCGCTCAAAAAGATGCTCGAGGCCAAGGCGCCCGATGTGACTCTGCAAGCCGATGACATTCTTTTCGTGCCGGTCAGTGGCGCTCGAGTGGCGGCAGGGCAAGGGATTCAAGCAGCAGTTTCGGCGGCTTCCGGTATTGCGGTGATTGCGGCGCACCCTTGATTTCCAGCAGCGGGCCCCACTCAAGCGGCAATCTCACTTCTGCTCGCGACTGGTAACTGCAATACTTCCTCGAGCAATCGAAGATATTTATCAGCGGTCTCAGCCCTGGAGTATTTGCGGATTACAAATTCCCGGCCATTGTTTCCCATCTCGTAAGCGCTCTCACGATTGGATGCGAGATAACGAATTGCATAGGCGAGGGCCTCGGCATTCTCCGGTTCGATCGCTATTCCGCAACCAGCTTCGTCAAGAATTGCGCGCGCTTGCCCCTCCACACCGAGAATCACGGGACGTGCGCAGGACATGAACTCGAGCATTTTGGATGGGATCACAGTCTTAAACAGCTCGCTTTTCTTAAGTGGAACCAGGCAAACATCAGAGGCGCAGATGTAGGCGGGAATTTTTTCTCGAGGCATCTGATCGATGAACTTAAGATTCGGCAGGCGAAGGCCGTTAGCCATGGCAGCGATGCGCTCTTTTTCCGCACCCTCACCGATCATCAGAAAAAGAACTTCGGGATTGGTTTCGCGCAGGTTAACGGCTGCTTCGATGATTGTGTTCAGTCCGTGCGCCATCCCCATGGTACCGATGTAGGAAGCGACGAACTTGCCTTCGATGCCTAGCTCGGTTCGGAGACCGGTCCCGTCACTAGGACGGAACTGTTGCGCCTCCACTCCGTTTTCGATGACTGAAATTTTTTCCGGCCGCACTCGCCAGTTTTCGACGAGGTATTCCTCAAACGCCGGTGTCACCACGACGATGCGATCGGCGTGGCGATAGAGAAAACGGGCAACTTTCGTGAGAGCGCGGTACAAGAGAGAATTGGATTCTCCCATGCCTACGGCAGCCAGCGATTCCGGCCACAGGTCTCGTACTTCGAATACAAACGGAACCTGTTTGCATTGGGCAATCCACCATCCGGCAAGTCCGACGAACAATTGCGGCGAAGTCGCGATGACAACATCAGGGCGAGAGAGCCTCAAGCCTGTGATGGCGGCTGAGACGAAAAATGAGCTGTAATTCAACATGCGCTCGTAGGCTCTGCGATTGGGAAAAGGCAAGAGCCAGGATCGGACGACATTGATGCCGCCAAGCCGCTCGCGAAAAACCAGGCGGCGCAGTTTCTTGCTGTAATCGGGAGTGATAACTCCGGTAGGATGGTTTGGAAAGCCGGTCAGCACTGTCACTTCGTGGCCAGCGGCAGCCCAATGGTGTGACAACTCTGCTGCCCGGGCAGAGGGAGCACCCATCTCCGGTGGAAAGTACTGCGATACATAGATAATTTTCATGGCGCGATAGGAGCTTTAGATCGCGAATCAGCACGCCCGATCGAATCCGCCGAAGGCGTCGACGCGCTCTTTTTCGCGAAGCTGCTTCACCGTTACTCTTTGGTCCATGCATCGCGATTCTTCGAGCGCAAACGTCGCTAGCATCGTGGTCACGGTCTCGCTAAACGGAATGGGCGATTCTTTGCCAGCTTTAATTGCCCGGATGAAAGATTGCCACTCACTGCGATGCCCTTTATCGGCTCGAAAGTGCGAGCGGAAGATCTGCTTTTTCCCCGAACGTACGAGTTCCAGTCGCCGAAAGTCTTCGAGCAAGGCTGCGTTGCCCCCACCGAAAACCTCGATTCTTTCTTTGCCACAAGATTTGTCGCCATTGGCGAAATAGGTAATCGTGCCCAGAGAGCCGTTCGCAAACCTTATCGAACACACAACATTGTCATTGGAGTACCGGCTTGAATTAGCGAGTGCGCGAGTCTCAACTTCTACCGGCGGAGAATTAGCAATGTACGAGAGAAAATCGACGAAGTGGCAGAGCTCGCCGATGATGCGTCCACCGCCCTGCTCGGGATCGTTGAGCCAATGGTCGGAGGGAAGGAAGCCCGCATTGACGCGATAATGAAGCGCGAGCGGTTCTTGAACCTTGTTCAAGAAACTCTTCATGCGAATGGCGAGCGGCGCGAAACGACGATTGAATCCGACCATTAAAAGCTGCGTAGCATTCTCGTGCGCGGAAGCGATCGCGGTTAGCTCGGCTTCATTCAGGCAAAGTGGCTTCTCGCAAAAGACATGTTTGCCATGATTAAGGGCCCGAACTACCTGGCTTGCATGAAGATGGTGACGGGTGGCGATGACAACTGTATTGATTTTCTGGTTAGAAAGAATCTGCTCCTCGTCGGTGGTGCAGGAAGCGAATTCGAACTTCGTGCCGGCGTGGTGAGCGTGCGAGCCATTCGCTGCGCTCACGGAGACCATCTCAGTTCCACCCACATGCTTGATCGCCGGCAGGAGCGTGCTCAGGGCGAAGCTGCCGGCCCCGAGCAGGCCAAGACGAATGGAATTGTCGCGCGCGAAAGATCGGCGCGCGTGCAGCTTGACGTAGCGGGTCTCGTTCGCTTCCGTCGGATATTCGATTAACACGGCGAGAGATGATTCACGCCTTTTGCCAGCGATGAGCTCGTAGGCGGAATCCGCACGCTCAATCGGAAAACGATGCGTGACCAGGGTCTGGAAGTTGAGTTTGTGCTCCGCGAGAAGCTTCAAAAAAGCGTCCATGTTACGCGTCTCGGTCCAGCGCACGTAGCCGATGGGATAGTCGACTCCCCTCTGCTCGTAAGCCAAATCGTAACGTCCGGGGCCGTAGGATCGCGACACGCGAAAATCCAGTTCTTTCTCGTAAAAAGATCTCCGCGGAATGTCCATTGCAACCGATCCCACGGCGACGACGGCCGCTCGATTGCGGGCGACCGCGGCAGCTAAGTTGACTGGCTCGTTGCTGGAGGTTTGCGCGGCGATCAGAACCGCGTCAACGCCATGGCCTGATGACATTTGCAGGCATAGATCGTGAAATTCGGAAGAGGATGTGCTGACAGCATCGGCGCCTGAACGCGAAGCCAGGTCGGCACGGTCACGCGAGATATCCATCCCTAGAACTGAGCAGCCGGCCGCTTTCAAAATCTGCACTGTCAACTGGCCGAGCAAACCCAGACCGATTACGGCTACGATGTCGCCAAGTTTGGCATCTGTGTTGCGGACACCGTGAAGAGCAACGGCTCCGAGCGTGGTGAAGGCAGCCTCGTCAAATGGTATAGCATTGGGAATCCGCGCAACCAGCAAGCGCGGCACGCAAGCAAACTCAGCGTGCACCGCGTGACCCGCTCCCGCACAAGCAACCCGATCGCCGGGGATGAGGCCGCTAACTCCTTGGCCGACGGCAATGACCGTTCCGGCGCTGCTGTATCCCAGGGCGCTGGGTTGATCAAGCCGGCTGCGCACAGCAGAGATTGTCGGCAGAAGCCCCTCACGGCTGATCTTGCTCAGCACTTCGCGGACGAGATCCGGACGCATCCTCGCTTTCTGAAACAGGCTTCTGGAGGCGAATTCTGCGGCGGCTCGCTCAGTCCCCGCCGATACGACAGAGACGGCAGTGCGAACCAGAACGCAGCCTTCCAGCAATTTAGGCGCCGGTACTTCTGTAATGGTAATTTCCGAATTGCGCGCGTCCTGGAAGACCTGCTTCATGTGAGTGGCAAGTTCTCCGGCAACGCTTGCGTGCTTACCATATTTGGAGCCTCCGGAGAAAGACCGATTCGAAATATCTGAGATTGATTTTGTGATCCGCTGATTGGGCTGCGATTGAAAATCGAAAGACTTTCATTTCTCAATTTAACGCTCCATCGTTCGTCCGTGAGGATCACGGTCACGAAGCGAACAGGCAGATGCGATCGAGCTTCGCAGACGAGCGAAATCGCTGGCCGGAGATCGCCGTAGGTCGCGGCTTCCCAGCCGAGCAATTGCTCCGTTTCGCCGGAGAGCAGCGGCAATTGGTCTTCGTTGATCCGATTCCCGGCGCGCACGATTCCCCGGTTCGCTCGAGTGCTGGCGAACATGCTCCATTGAATCTGCGACTCCCCAGAATTAAAAACAACCTGAAAGAGCGAATCCCGAACCTCGAAAGGCAAGTCTGGCGTAAGCCAGTGCAGGCGCAGGTCATGCTCGCCCGGTCCGTTAAGGTCATCCACAATGAGCCAGCAAGCGTCGGCGATGAACTGAACTGCGCGACGATGTTTTAAGCCGAAGCGCCGATAGCCATCATGCTCGCCCTCGAAGCGGTCCGCGTACACGGCGCCATCGGAGCGATGCGCTGTCCCCGAGGCTTGCGCCCAATCGAGCCAAAGAAAGCGGCCGGCTCGACGCATCTGATCGGAGTTGTCGACAGTAATTGTGCTATGTAAAGCGGTGCCGGCGAGCGCGTTATTCCAAGGTGCGGGGCCATTGTAGAGATATGTCCCGGGATCGCGAGCGAGATTGATGCCTTGCCACCATAGATCCACATGCAATTGATCGGCGTGAAAAGGGCGGCGCGTGTATTTTCCCGCGCGAACCAGCGCCCATGAAGTGGGGCCCCCGATACGGAAGTATCCGGTTTCGACGGAAGGAACGGCATTTTCGGCCGCTTGCTTCGCGGGGTTTGAGCCTACGCCGAACCATAGCGGAGGCTCGTCCCATGGTCCGGGCGGCAACGAAGGTCGATCAAGAACGGCTGCGCCCAACTGCAAGAGGGGACGATAATCCCGATACGATCCGGACGCAAGTGGAAATACAAGGCTGCCGTCATCCGAGCCGTAGCTCGGAGCGAGTCCACTGACTGGATCTACGCAGGAACGCAGGAACTCCAACGCCGCCTGCGCCCGCTCGCGAATGTCTTCATGCAGCGGCGCCTTATGAACTTCGGCGAGACGGAGCGTCCACAACAGTAGATGCAGAATCATCCGCTGATAGTTAAAGGAGTACTGCTGCGGCGCACCCTCAGGCGTGATCTGATCGAGCACAGCCTCGTGCAGAAGCTGTCCGCCAAGATTCTGCCACGCTTCCGCTTCAGCCAGTTCGGGATATAGCGTGCCCGCCGTCCACAGACCCGCAGCCTCAGCAACGAAGTGATTGCTGCGCTGCGAGCGAGCATAGCCGAGGGTCTGGCGCGTGCGCCACGCGTGCGCCGCGATCATGGAAATAAGCAAGGCAACTCGCTCGCTCGTCGTGGACAGCGAATGGATGAAACCATGCAGCGCGAACGACCAGCCGATGATGCGAAGAGAGCATTCTTGTCCACATATCCAGAGCGGACCAGACATGGGAGGGCTTTGCGAAGCCCAATCCTCAACTGCGGCCCAGAAGGCCTGCGGAAAGCGCTCGTCGCCGCTGAGCGCGTACGCCCGAACAAGTGGGTAGATAAACAGGAACCGGGATGGCTCCAGAATAAATTTCAAGTCGCCGTGCGCGACTGATGCAAAACGTATGCTGGTCCACAGCTGCTGCGGAGCCACGCTCTGCCCCGTTGCGGGATTCCGGAACCACCGGGGAGGGAATTCGCAGTCATACGACAGTGCCCCAAAATAGGGGATATTCCCCGCTAGAACGCGCTCTGCTTCGTCAAGAACAAATCTCTCACCATCGACCGCAAGGACATCTTTAATCTTTGATCGCAGCGCGTGCGCGTCGGCGAAGAGAAAACTGGGTGTGCCGTCGCGCCGTGCCGCCAATAATTCTTCCTGTGAGAAGCCGGGAGCAGTTCGGCTCAGGTGCCAGGAATCCCATCCCTCAAACGAGCGCATTTTATGGGACAATAAACCACTACCACGCTCAAGCTCGTAGCGCAGGCGCAACACACCATCGCGCACGCCGAAAACTCGGCCAACCTGCACTATGGTGTCGAGCCTATCCATTCAGGCTGTGCTCCGGCGCCGCACTTAGGCTTCTAATAAGGCGTTCCCCGGCGCGCCCCTGCAGCCAGTCGTGCATGACGAAGAATTGACGGTCTTCACCGAGATCGACTTGCCGGGCCGCGGTGATTGTTCCGCGATCGAGGGCTACAACGATTTCTCCAAGCTTCTGGATTCCAAAGGCGATGAGCCTATGGCGCAGGTCCGCCAGGCTGCTGCAGTGCACGGCATCTCGAAATTCAGATCTTCTTAGGACCGGTCCGGTATCGATTCCGGTATCGATGTAATGAATGGTGATGCCGGTGGGAACTCCCTTCAGCAGCGACCACTCCGGGCTGCTCATACCTCGAGTCTCAGGCAATAAACCGAGGTGCACGTTGATGACTCCGAGGCGCGGCAGTTGCAGGATTTCCTTTCGCAATATGTTGCCGCCAGCGAACACGATCAGATCGGGCGCCCACTGCTTTAATTGCACCAGTGAAGCGGAGGAATTCTGTTCGGCACAGGTCACCGTCGGGAATCCGTAAACTTTTGCCACATGCTTCAAAGTACGAAAGATTGCGCCATCGTGCCGGAGATACGGTTCGAGATACGGATTGTGAATCTGCGGAACTTCGTTGCGCTGCTGGCGAGCAAGTTTTGAGCGTGCGTAGTGCACGAATTGGTCAGTACCCCACTGTGCCAGCTTACGACGCAAAATGCTGGGATCCAGCGTGCGAAGAGACAAGAGACCTGCGGGAACATACCCCCGCTGGGCCAAGTGCGCAGCCGTTGCACAAGCGCTTTCGCTATACAGGCTGGAGGTCAGCACTACGATGCGCATTCCAGCACCTCGCACGGGGATGCCACCAAAGATTTTTTTAGTCGCTGCTCGTGCAGAAGAGCGTCTGCGAAAAACTTACATCCCCAACTGATGTAACGCAGCGGCTGGTAGTCTCCCCAAATCGGATACGAACCGCTGATTCCGCCGGCAATTCCCGGCCCGCCGCGTGCAGGAATCAAGCGTTTGAGCATTTCGTTCATCTTCAGCGCCGCATTGAAATAGCGCAGGTCGCCAGTGACTTCAAACAAGCGCAGCCAAACACAGGACATTTGCGCATTCCCTGTGAGACAGGCAAAACGTTTACCGTTCTTAAAATCGCGCTCGTAGGCGCCGTATAGGCATTTATTGGTCTCGAACTTTCGCAAGAGAAGCCATGCTGATTTTGCCGCTGCTTCGATTGCGTCGTTGCGGTCGCGCAGTACCGCACATTCGAGCGCACCCTGAAGCACGTAAGCGATGAAATGCGAATACTCCGGATAGCCCTCAAGATTTATGCCGTCGATCCAACCAGTCGGACGGAAGTACGAGAGTGTCCAATTTAGGTTTCTCTCCGCAACCTCTCCGTATTTCGGATCGCCGATTTCTTTCGAGAGTTCGGCGAGCGCCCACGACACCATGATGTAGTAAGTGTGAGATCCACCCTGATAAGATCCGGGGCCAGACCACGAACCATCGGTGCACTGCATCTGCACGAGCCAATCAGCTGCAGCGATTGCTGCGCGGCCAATCGCCGGGTCATGAATTTCTTTGTGAGCACGAGTCAGTCCGTGCAGGATTTGACCGGTGTTGAAGATCGAGGCCTGCCCTTCGCCGCCTTGTAATCCTCCCGGAAACGCGCCGTCTGGCATTTGCAGTGAGAGCAGCCACCGCGTCGCCCGCTCGGCCGCTGTTGCGGCACCGCTGTCCGCACGGAATTTCGCAAAATCGTAGAGAGTGGGAACGAGATAGCCGGTGACTTCGGGATAGGATTTTGAATATCCGGTCAACAGGCTGTAATAGGCCGGGACTCCGCCATCCGCGCGTTGCGCAGTCAGTACCCAGCGGACGACTAGCTCCAGAACCCTCGTGGAGTCCGCCTTCGTAGTCGCGTAGGAATAAAGGTGCCGCCGCTCTGCACTGCTTCGGATTCCGTGGGAGAGGACGGCCCCGGCCAACGGAAACGCGCGTTCTGGTGCGTGCAGCAGACCTGCGGCTTCGGCGAAAAGTTTCCTCATCCACGAAAGTCTCGCCGGATTGCTCGCAGCGGCGACGGGCTTTGAAGTCGCCGCGATACGATTACTCCACGGTTGAGGATCGCGCGCTGCATGATGGTGAGAATTCACGCTGTAGCCGCCTCGGTGAAAGGACTAACACTTTCGGTGTTCTGCTGAGCGCCGGAATCCATGAAGACTCGCATCCACTGCTCCAGAGTTAGGAACTGCCAAATCTGCATCGACCAGTCGTGGACTCCGCTGCGGTGTTCGTTGACGAAGCGGCGAACTGCCTCCGGACGGAACAATCCACGCTTTCCAATGTTAGTTTCGGAAAGCAAATCGTCCACCATCTCGCGCAGATCGTGCGCCAGCCAGTAATCGACGGGGGCTGCGAATCCTGCCTTTGGCTGCCTGAGCACTTCGGGAGGTAAAACTTCCCGCATCGCCTGACGAAAAATGTGTTTGGTAGTGGGGCTGATGGAACCTCTCAGCTTGAGACTCGGCGGAACGCTCCATGCTGCGAATTCGGCGAACTCGCGATCAAGGAATGGAACCCGCACTTCCACCGACGACGCCATGCTCATTTTGTCGTTGTAGTTCAGGTTCAAACTTACCATGAAAATTTTTGTGTCCAGGTAAAGCATCTGGTTCAGGAAGTCAGCGTCGCGCACGGCTTCGAAGCCGGTGCGGTGGCTGAACGCGGGGTCGAAGCCGCAAAGCTCATGCCGAAGTGCATCGGTATACAGTGCTGTTTTCTGCCCTGCGTCGAGATATGTGCAGTTACAAATGAAACTTTCTTCCGGTGCGAGCGACGCGCTGCGCGACATTTTCTTGGCCAGACGCACTGTGCCCTTCATTGCCGAACCGCGCAGGTTCGGAAGTGCGGTGATAGCCGATTCGATCTGGGTCCGCAACGGGCGAGGCAGCCGCTGATACGTGGACAACCAACGATGGGCAGCATGCTTCCGATAGCCGGCAAACAGTTCGTCCCCGCCAACGCCGGAAAGCAATACTGTGGACTGCTTGCGCGCCTCTCGACATACCAGATAAGCGGCGATAATTGCCGGGTCTGCAGTGGGATCATCCATGTGCCACGCCAAACGGGGCAGCAAGTCCGCGACGTCGGGTTCGAGAACGATCTGTTCGTTCTGGCAGCCCAACTTCCCTGCCAAGCGGTTTGGCACGTTGGGATCATCAAGCGTGGTTTCACCGATCCGATATTTCTCCGGAAAAGTAACGGTGTAGGTTTTTACACTTCGATTCGTGGCGCGGCACATCATCGCCACGATGCTGGAGGAATCCAATCCGGCGCTGAGAAATGCTCCCACCGGAACATCGCTCACCATTTGCCGCTCCACCGAATGGCGAAAACGCTCGCGGACCTCGTCGGCGAGATCATCTTCCGTTCGCGCGTAGGCCGCATCCGCTTGGGGGAAAGTGAGGTCCCAATACTGCCTGATTTTCAGCTCGCCATCGCGGAAAGTAGCGCAGTGTCCCGCAGAGAGCTTGTGAATTCCCTGGAACATGGTCCTGGGCTCGGGAACCCAGAGAAAAGTCAGGTACTGATGAAGCGATTCGAGATCGATTTCCGCGCGGATCTCGGGAAGCTGAAGCAAAGCTTTTACCTCAGAGGCGAATGCCAGCTTGGTTCCGCGTTGAACGTAGTAAAGAGGTTTAACTCCGAAGTGGTCGCGCGCGATAAATAACTCTGGCCGGCTTGAACGGAGATCGCAGATCGCAAAAGCGAACATGCCATTGAGGCGATGAACGCAACCGGTTCCCTCTTGCTCGTAAAGGTGGAGTACCACTTCCGTGTCTGTATTCGAGGCAAAGCGATGCCCTTTGCTTTGCAACTCGCGGCGCAGTTCGGCGAAGTTGTAGATTTCGCCGTTGTAAGTGATCCAGACTGTGCCGTCGGCGTTGCACATCGGCATATGGCCGCTGGTAGAGAGATCGAGAATGGCTAACCGGCGGCTGCCGAGGGCAAGGTAAGAGCCGTCCGGAAATTTTCGCTCCCACAAGCCGGAATCATCTGGGCCGCGATGCGCCTGCACGCGCGTCATGCGTCCCAATATTCCCCTATTTCCCCAGTTCGCAAGGCCGGCGATTCCACACATGTCAGGCCTGGTTATCCTTCGTCACCGAACTGCGATTGCGATCATTTAGTCTCAGTTCGTAAAGCTTGGCTTTGGTCTGAAACATTTGAATGGCCTGGAAGCCGCAGTAAATGAGGCCCGGGATTCCGTCGAGAAATCCCAAATGAAAGAAGTAGCGATAGAGAAAGAGCAGCAGCGGAGAACCCGGCACCCCAAACAATTTGAGTTTCAACCACCGATGTCGTTGGGCCTGAGTGCCGAAGAGTGATGGCGGCAGTTCGCTCGTATTGATCTCGGCGCTGCCGCGTCGCGATAAAACCCGGCACTCCCAGTTCGAATATTCATCGTGCTTCTGGATGTAGCGCGAAAGGGATGCCGAGTTTTCGTGGACGAGCGGGCTGCGGAGGTTCGCAGTAGCGCCTTCGACCACGATGTGTTCGTGCACCTCCATGTCGGCCATGGAGGCATCCTGGTCTGCGAGGCGGCATTCAAATCGACCCTTGCCGCGACGGAATAATGACAACTTCCACAGTCCGACGTCACCGTACCGCAAAGTCCTGCCGAGAAATCGGGTGCTCAAGCGGAGGTAATAGCCATCTGCTGCTGAATTGTGAATTGCCGAGCGAATTTCTTCTGCAAGCTCGGAAGTGAGCACTTCATCGGCATCGAGTAGAAGAATCCAGTCGTTAGCGAACGGAAGTCTATCCATGGCCCACTGCCGCTTCTTCGGCCATCCACCCTGATAGTAAAATTGCACGACCTTTGCGCCCCTGGCGCGAGCAATCTCGACGGTATCGTCAGTGCTTTGCGAATCGATGACGTAAACCTCAGCAATATTTTTTAGGGCCTGCAGGCAACGAGGTAGGTTTCTGGCTTCATTACGCACGGGAACGATCACGCTTACGGGAAGTACCCCGGTCATCGGTCCTGCTTCAGGCGTCGGTTCGACTACTCTCATTCGTTCGATCGTTTGCATGTTGATTCCGCCGGTCGGGGCCAGCCACTTTCCCTATTATTCGGACATTCGTAGCCGGTGCACAGTGCTGCTAGTGATTCCCAAGGCGAAGTTTTCTCTGGAAGCGAGGGTCCGCCTAATGAACGTTGTTCTTGGCTAGTCGACGTGCCACGAGCAGCACTGCTTCAATATGGCGATCCCAACTGAAATCCTGGGAACGCAACAGCCCGTTTTTGCGCATTGTGTCCTCGGCCGAGTCAGCCATTCCAACCACGGTTGCAGCAAGGTCTTCCGCAGAAAAGCTTGGAAAGTACAGAGCAGCTTTACCGCAGATCTCCCGGTGCACTGGTAGATCGGACGCGATCACCGGAACGCCGCTGGCCATCGCTTCCACCAATGGATGGGCAAATGTTTCAACGTAGGCCGGAGTCACATAAAGATCGCACGCCCGGTAAACATGATGCAGTAGTCCGTAAGGAATAGCACCCAACTCGATCACTTCATTAGACAGCTGTAGATGACGCAGCAATGCGGCTGCTGATTCCGCGCGATAACTGCCGGGATTTTCGGCGGAGTTCAGTTTGCAGGTTAAAAACAGTCGAACGGAGCGCGGATATAACTCCTTCTTCAGAATCGCAATCGCCCGGAGCAGGGTTTCAAAATTGCGATAGTAATTGTAGTGGCTGACGAACAGAAGTTTGAGAGAGCCGTCCGCTGTATCGAGTTTTGCCTGAACGTCTTTCGCCAAAGGCTCCGAGCTTCCACGGAATATTTCCCGGTCGAAGCCGTGGTGGATAGCCAGGACATTCCTTGCGGTCCATCTCCGCAGATCAGCGGCGAATGCTTCACTGGGGGCGATGGTACACTCGGCAATGCTCAAGGACCAGCGAGCGAACGTTCCCTTGATGGCATTGTCGATCCAAAGAGCATGTTCGCCTCGATCGCGCAGATCGCGCTCGAAATCACGCGACGTGTAAAGGGCGTTGCCGCTGAGCAGGATTTGGGGGATGGGCGAACGAAACAGCGCGAAGTTGCCGGCCGAAAGCAAAATCTCCGCCTGAGAATTGCGAATGATAGTGGGCAGCGCGCTCTGCTCATACCAAAAGCGCCTCGCCGAACCGGCAACGTCGGTTGCAATGATATTGAGCCGAGCAGAGGAGGTAAACTCATCGCGCAGCGAAGTCGCCAGCAGCACAGTGGCGCGGACGTCTTCGCGAAGCGCCAGCCTGGGCAGAACATTACGAATGTAGGTGAGTCCTCCGCCGGCACTGGCTGCGAGAGCGTTGATGAAAAGGTGGATCATGCGTTGGCCCGCATCATTAGCGGTCTCAGACTGCTGTCTGAAGCTCGGTATCGATGGCCTCAAATTGGAGGAAACGGGAGTCAGTGCCGCCTTGCTGAAAAATTTGCGTTCCCGTGAATATCGATTGTGGAAGGGTCATTGTCCCGCTTCCATGTAAATCTTGTGCAGAGCTTCCGCCTGGTGGGAAATCGTCAGGCGATCGGCGATTGTCCGTCGTGCAGATTCGCCGATTCTCGCACGCAATTCAGCGCTCTCAAGCAAGGCATGTAATCCCTGTACAAGTTCTTCAATTCCATCTGCCGGAATCAACCAGCCATTGCTGCCGTGCTGAATGATCTCTTCAATTCCCTGGCCGCGACACGCGACGACCGGTTTAGCGCAGGCCATAGCTTCGAGATAAACGCATCCCAACCCTTCGTTTCGGCTGGGAAGAACGAACACTGTGCAATTGCACATCGCCTTTGCCACTTCGCCACGGTTGCGGCGTCCTAGAAAGCACACTTGATCCCCCAGCCCGAGCTCCTTCGATAATCCCAGTAGGCGATCGCGGTCGGCACCTTCACCGATCAAATTGCAGCGCAACGTCGGATGAGAATCTTTCAACCGGGCGATGGATCTCAAGACGAGTTCCTGCCCTTTTGCGGCCAACAGATTTCCAACCACCAGAATGCTCAGAGTCTCTTCTTTTGCCGACTCTTTCCTGAGATCTGCGGCGAAAAGCTTGGTGTCGCTTCCGTTGTAAACCACCGCGGTGATGACTGATCGGCCCATCTCGTTTACCGCCAGTCGAACTTTGTCACTAATGCAGATCACCTTGCGTGCGCTCTCATAGACGCTGATAGAAGCTTGCTTGCGCCATCTTGCGGCGGCTCCGGACTCATAGCAGCTATGAAAAACGTCAAGGCCATGAATGGTGACGACAAACGGTATGTCCAACTCCCGCGAAAGGATCTTTGCTGCAAATCCACAGGGCAGAGCGGCATGAGCGTGGATTACGTGAATTGGACACTGTCGATGAATCTCGCGGACTTTTCTTCGAAGGCTGACGGCCAGCAACCGGCCTCCGCTCGACAAGCCGAAATTGCCAGGCGGCCGCAGATAACGAACTCGATCGGCGGGAAAAGTCTGGTTTTCTCGTCGCTTGCTCTGATAAATAGAATCCACGGCGATTACGGAGGACAACACTCCCCGCAGCTGGAGTTCTTTGAGAGGCTCGGCTATGAAGCAGCCATTCGTTTCGTTATGGTCGGAGGGATAAAAAGGAGTGAGGGTCAGAACGTGCAATTTCGCAGTGACATCCGTTCTCGGAATCATCAGCGCATTCCGCCGCCTGATTACGCATTCCTCCGAACTGTATGCCAAGGCCTTCAATAGAAACACCCAGGAACTGGTTCGATTTCATCGTAGCGAATGCGCCAGTGGAGTACGCGGTATCGGCACTCGCGATGTCGAACGAAAAACCGTCGTTGAACGCTCCATTCTAGGAGGAGTGACGTCGACCAACATAAACGCCGCGACCCAGAAAAAGACGCAGAGATACGAGCCGACCGCAAATAGCCAGTCTTCGAAGCCGGCATGGACAAGGCCGGCGATCACAATCAACGCGAGCGGAATGGAGTAGTGATACGCACTGGCAGTCCGCCGCATCGACCTGCAGACCCTGTAAACCGTCAGTAGGAGAATTAACAGCAAAAGCAGGAACGGCGCCGACCCCAGGACCCCCAAGTACTCCGCCAGGGCGAGGTAGCTGCTGCCGTGTTCGCGATTTGTCCCCTCGATCGTATAGATCGAAGAAGATGGCGAATCTGTGCGAAGCTCGCCCATCTCACTCGTTCCAAATCCGCTACCGAACCAGGGGTGATGTCTCACGGCAGAAAGTGTTCCTGCCCATGGCGATATCCGGGACTCAAAAATGCTATTAGCCGCGCGCGGCTCTTTATAAAGAACCTTTTCGACAGCGGAAGAAAACATCTCGTCAGCGTGAGACGGATTCACTACCGCCATCAGAGTAAGAAACAATATCGCAACGAATGCGCACCGCAACAACATCCGGTGGCGCCGAAGGGCGACGGAAAATGCAAAGACTACGACTGCAGCACTCAGAATTGAGGCCCGCGAACTTGAGAAACATAGCAGGCCGCCGCACAACAAAAGAGCCGCTATCCGGCGATGCCGCACAACGCGTGTTTCCGCAATGGATGCTCCCCAAAGCAGAAGCGGAAGCGCAACAATCGCGACGATGGCACCGAGGGAGTTTGGATTACCAAAGACACCAATATCCAGAACGAAATAACACAAGGCAGAAAAGTAGATCAGCACTTCTGAAGCCCCAATCAGTCGGGTCATAAATTGCTTTTCCCGTCCGGCGAGCGCCAGCCGGGCTCCCGCCGACCCATACAGAAACAACAAGAAGAGACTTGACGCTTTCAGTAGGGCGGTGTTCGGAGCTTCAGAAACAGCGGCAGATATGAGAGCGAAGGTGACGCAAAACAATGCAACCAGGTGAAACGCTCCAAAATATTGCGCTCTAGGACTTCTGATCCAAACAATAAAGCCGGCAAGAGCGCCCAATCCCAGAAACACCCATCGCAGCGACATGGCAACAGCGCTATAAGGAAGAAGTAGTCCTGCCCAAAAAAATGTCCCGACCAATAAAGGTAAGAAGAGCTCCTCAAAATTTCTGAGCGCGAGAAAGGCGACCTGCAACACCAGAATCCCGCCCAGCAAGCCGACGTCCGCGAACAGACTCGGTCGGCGCTCGACAAATGCAAACAGCAAAATCAAGGCTACAGGTGCGAGAGCCAGCAAAAGCAAGCGCCTGGGGAACTTCATCCATGCCTCTGACAGGTTGCGGTGAAGGCCTCCACAATCCCCGCCGCCCATGCCGCCGGAGAATAAGCCTTTATTCGCTCCCGACTTCTAATGCTCATTTCCTGACGCAAACACTCGTCGACTGCCAAGCGCGTCATAGTTCGCGCAAGTGCGCCAGCATCTCGGGGCCTCACAACAAAACCATTCCAATTGTTCTGCACCAGGTCCGGCACGCAGCCCGCAACATCCGTTGTCAATATGGGTAATCCACACGACATCGCCTCATTTACCACCAATCCCCAAGTATCGCTGTGCGTGGGAAGAATCAACGCCTGCCCCCGAGTATAGAACTGCGCCAATCCGTCACGGTGGACAAATCCGACGAAATGAATGTTGCCGGAGTTGATTCGTGAGGCTCGCTGCATAAGTTCGGATGCGTCGTGGCCATCTCCTACAAAAACTAGACCTACTTTGGCGCGGATCTTCTCGTCGATCTGCGCGTATGCATCCAGCAGGTCGAATACTCCCTTAGCCTTGATTAGCCGGCCAACGTACAGGAAATATCGCGGAGGCAAAGCGAGTTCGAGCGGCAATGGGCGTTGGTTCGAGCGCGACTCGTCCGCTAATCTGAAGAATCGGTCTGTGTCCACGGCGTTGGGGGCGGTGAAAATGCGGTGCTCGGGAATACCTAGGTCCTTCAGGTATTTGGCTGACGCAATCCCTGGGACAACAAACCCTGCGCACGATCTCAAGAAGCGAGACTTCAGCAGTTCGATTGGCGCGTATTTTTTCCTTATATCCGCAGCGGTACTCTCGGACCAAAGCAGGAGCGGTACCTGATGAGCCTTGGCCCAGTATGCCGCCTCCCAGCACGCAAGATAGTTGTATCCGCCACATAGAAGCGCATCGGGTTTGGCTCGGGTCAGGGCAGATCGGAGACCCCGATTAAACAGCAGATTGTGCTTCCCCAGCCGCCATCGCCAGGATGGAAGCACCTGATAACTGAACTCGATCTCCTCTTTGTATACCTGCCACTGCCGCACGCTCGGATCATTCTCGGCCAGGAAAATTACATGCAGGTCCAGTTCGGATCTTCTTGCCAAAGCGTTGAAAACCGGAATGCGGTAAGGGGCGATGATCTCAGTGATGATCACCAGCTTGGACCTTCCGCAACCAGCATCGGACGCAACTTCACTCGTTGTGCCCTCGGCGCCCAAGGCCGAGAAAGACAATCTACAATCCTCCAAGAGTCGGTTCAAGATTGTCGATCCTTCCGGCGAAGTGCTGTCAGGCGCGCGAAGATTGTTTCCCATTGGCGAGTGATCTTATCCCAACTGAAGCGAGCGACATGTGAACGGGCCGACTGCCCGAAAGCCCTGCATAATTCTGGCTTTGCCAAGATTTCACCCAATCGAGTAATGATCTCTTGGTCCGATGCTGCCAAGAGTCCGGTTACACCGTCAATTACGGATTCTGGTTCATAGTCCCTTCGCGCAACCACCGGCAGGCCACTCGCTGCTGCCTCCAGCAAGACTCGCGGCGATCCCTCCCAGCAGGAAGGGAACAGGAAGATATCGGCGTTTCGGTACTCGTCGCGCACCGAGGCGCGTCCAAGCTGGCCCTTCATGATGACATTCTGCAACGTCTGTGCGCGCACGCGAACCTCGTCGCCCATTACGCCATCGCCAACAATTACAAAATCCGCCTGGGGGAAAACCTGCGCTGCCTCCAAAACCACTTGCGGTCCTTTGAAGACGCGGAGGGAACCTACGAAAAGCACACGCGGTCTCGCGTTCGCAGGTCTTGGCCAATTGGGAGTGAAGAAACCCGTGTCGACACCTGTGGGCACTACTTCACTTTCGAGGCCGTAGTTAGCTTTCAGACTGCGCTGGACAAAAGCGGAATTGCTGAACAAGTGGTCTGCGCGGAGAACCGTCTGCTCGATAAGCCGGATCGTTTGCGGCTTCATGGTTTCATCCCGCCAGTCCGTCTGGGATTCGACGCTTGCGGCGACCAAACAATGATTTCCCACGATCGATCTTAAGTTAAGAAAGCACCGGCTTGCTGGAGAAGGCTTTAAGTAAAACAGTAGGTCTTGCTTGCCGAAGAAAAATTGCGTCAGCAGTCGAACAGTTTGTAGATGACGAGGGAGTTGGATGACGCGTGTGTTCGGCCGGCGGACGATTTCTGGCGCGGGTGCGCCATAAGTGAACATGGTCACAGAAAAACGCTCGGGATCCAGGCGGCTCACGATCTCGCGCGCATTGATCATTTGCGCGTTGGTTAAGCCTTCGTCGGCGAAAGAGTCGACCAGAACATTGACAATGTGCGGATCGATCTTCTCTCGTGCCACGTGTTGGAGTCGCCTAGGCAACGACACCTGAGGCTCTAGGCTGGGATGCGTTGAAACAATCGGACGCGATTTCGCGCACTAGCGCACGCATGTAGCTTTTTGAAGGTTGACGGCAAGTCGCTCTGTGGAGATGAGCGAGGGCGGACTGGAGCAAGCGGCGGCGTTCACCTTTTGCGGCCGAACTGGGTAGAGCCGACTGCTCGGCAGGATCGCTTCTAAGATCGAAGAGGTGTTCTGCCCCGGTATCGAAATTCAACCGCAGTTTGTACCGTGCTTCGCGAATCGAAAGAAGCCGCGCCCCGCGTCGCTGCTCAACCGCGTATGGATTGGTGCATCCCGCAATGCACTCAGAGATCGCAGTGCCGCTCCACAGAATTCCTTCCTGCAGGTGTTCCCAATGGCTGTCTCCTTGAAATTCCGCTGGAATCGAAATGCCTGCGGCCTCCAGCAAAGTTGGCGCAAGATGCAGCAGACTGAAAGGCACAACGGAAACCGCCTTTTTTTGAACTCCCGGTACACGAAGAAGCAGCGGAACGTGAATCAATTCCTCGTCCAATGACGGCGCGTGATAACGGTTGTCATGCTCCAGAAAAGCTTCTCCATGATCGGCAGTGAAGGTGAACACGCAGTTCTCCCACAGCTCAAGTTCACGCATCACTCCAACCAGTCGAGATAGTTGAGCGTCCACCCATCGGACCCCGGAGTCATAGAGATCGACAATTTCATCACGATAGCGGCCGAGCCGTTTGCCACGAAGCTCAGACCGGCTCCATTGAGAATTTAAGTATCGTGCGTGTTTAGCCGAGGGCGCAGTCGTATCGAAAAGTTCCGCTCCCTTATCGGTCGGGTAATACGGGGCGTGGGGGTCCATGAGATGAAGCCACAAGAAAAAAGGAGCGTCTGCCAGCGAGGCCAGCCACGTACGCACCTGGTCGACCATCACATCAGCGGCGGGAAAGCGGCGCAGGGCGTCAAGCGAACGGACCGGTGATGCTCTGCCCTGGCAGTAGTGAAAGTAGAGTTCTTCGTAAATGGTCGCCAAACCGGGAACTTTACGGCTGACGCCAGCAAGCATGCGATTCACGAAGGTGATCCAATCTCCCGCGTCTGCTGCTTCGCGATCGAGATTGAGCGAGGGAGCCACGTCATCGATAAAATCGCGGAATGTGTCGAAACCAAAATCGTAGCCGAACCGTCGGGAAAGATACGGATTGCCTGCACCAAAAAAACCGGTCGAATATCCATTCTCTTTGAAAGCCGAAGCCAGAGTTTTCTCTTCTTCCGCGAGTCCAACCAGCTCTCGCCCAAACGCCAGCGGATAGCGGGACGCCGCGATCGCCGGGAACGAGTAATAGGTTGGAACGCCGGCTGCGACGGCCAGCGGAAAGACTAAGCTTTCATTGGCAAGATCATCGAGAAACGGAGTAGTCGGGCGCGGGTAGCCCATGAATCCGCAATGGTCGGCGCGCAAGCAGTCCACCGTCACCAGCAGAACGGATTTCTGAGCGGCCATTCAGGCCCTCCCATTAGCGGCCAACATGCCTGAGCTGAATTTGCGTCTCATTGCTCGAATTCGAACGACCGATTGAGCGCTTTCCAGAGTGCCAGTGTCCACCAGGTCGTAGAGTTCCTGATCGCGAACATAGAGCAGATCCGGGTGCTTTAACTTCAAGGCGCACAAAAACTCGTCAAGCTGTGCCAGCGTGGTACTGCGAAAATCCTTGAGGGTCGAGTGGAAATTGATGGAGTGCACCGAAATGATTGCTGGGAGTCCGCGACTGAAGTTGTCTTCGCTGAGCCGCAAACACTCTTTTAGAGAAAACTGCTTATTTATCCCGGGCTCAAAATCCATGGAACGGTGTACGTGCAACATTCCATTCCGGTCAAAGTGAGGCGGTATTGCGTGACTCGGCCCGTTCTGCGCCACACGTATGCCCTGCGAGGCCCATATTCCGTGAGTCGCATCATTGGCGCGATAGCCGGGAGCACACGCCGAACGCGGAGGCTGCGAAAAGAGCTTTTTGAAATGCTCCACTCCACCATGGATCAGCTCTTCTTGTTGATCCGGCACAAGGAAAGATCCACCTCGGCTTCGATCTGAATCCCAATACTCGAAGCCGACCCAGGGCATTCGCCAATGAATGTACGGAACGCCCGCACTCCACAAACGCCGCAGGAGAACTCCCCGGTCTCCTTGATCGCACAAATACCGTTCGACGGCACGGCGGCAGAAGTGTGTTACTCCATGAAGAGCCGGCGATAATACACCAGCGGAAATGCCTTCCCGCACGGCTTCGAGAAGCCCGGGACGCTTCCATGATTCGGGAAGACTATCGCTCAGTGGCCGAAGGTGTATCTGGCGAAAATTGTCCGCAATCACCTTTGCGAAATCAACATTGGCCACGATAAAGTTCATTCCGAGACACGCGGGGCGTCCATCCGAATCGCGATGATGTTGCAAAAGCGATACGACCGCGGCGATATCCTCCGCGGTTTCGAAACTATAAAAGTCATAAGGACGCTCGCCCAGCGGTATGCCGGCGGCGCACAGTTCGTCCCAACATTCCCGATCGCGCACGCCAACTCTTCCCCAATCGTCGCTTTGCAGCACGACTACGGGACGGTCAAATGCATAACCTTCAATCGGAATGAGAGAGCGCCCGCGCCGCCAAACTGAGCGCCAGGTATTCAGCATGGCTGTTCGCTTTCGTGCGCCTTTGCCGATGGAAGCAAGGCTGGATGAATAGTGATGGTCCTACCTTTGGATAATGCAGATCCCCCGATTTTGGACTCGAGCAGCGTTTGCACTTTATAATCCCGCAAGCGCGAGAGAAAGTGAAAGATGCGATAGGATCCCGGCCGAAGAACTCTGCGACAGGACGGCACGAGTCGCACAACCGTCCCTCCAAAGCCCGCCTTGAACCAGGCGGGGCCGCTCTTCGCCGCCAGAGTATAGCCACCGAAGTCATATTCGTCGCAGCCGTGCGCCTTCGCCCATAGCAAGGCTTTCCATTGCAAGATATGGCCAACGTTAAAGCGATCGTTGTTGTCAGTCGCTCCCCAAACATACCAACTTCGTTTCCCTGAGCGTGCAATGACCGCACCGCCGCGAACGACATCTTCCGCACGGGCAAGCAAAAGGGTGCCGCGGCTTCGATCATCGATCAACCAACGGACGGCTGCTCTTACGTGCTCAGGCGATTCGGCCAGGAAGCCCTTCCGGGTCGCCAGACGGGAATGTAGGTTCAAGAATTCTTCGACTTCCGACTCACTCAGGGCAGGAGACACTGAAACCCGAAGGCGCTCGGCGTGCCTCACTTCGTATCGCGAATTCTTTCGAAAACGCGAGAAGATTACGTCCTCGCTGTCCGTGAGATCGACGCGCAACGAGAAACGTTCTCCCCTGATCCGCTTCCAGACTAAATCGGCGAAATCGTTCTCGATAATCCTTCCGGGAGTTTGCACCCAATCGGGCCCCACATCGAGGTAGGTGTAATTATCACGAGCCACATAAGCGCCAAATTCTTCGGTTGCGGCATGCCACAGATTTTTATCGTCACACACTGGTCCACGATTGGAGACGATAGCGCGCATCCAAGGCCAAGCCCTGCCCAGCGGAGAATGGACTCCGAAAGCGGTAAACCAACGGATACTTCCGCCTTCCTGTAGCAGAGCATACTTTGCGCTCGACCTGTTCCACTGCGGAAACTGAAATACATGGCTTGTATTCTGGCTATCAAGAAACGCGCTAATCTCCCCCAGTAAGAGTGGTGAAAGTTCGTCGAAGGAATGAAATTCCAGATGCATGTTTACTCAGCGCCTAGATGTATCCCAACTCTCGCAATCTCTCCTCAACCACGGCTTGATCAGCCCGATCTAAGTCTGCGGTGTCCCGCTTGACGAGCTCCTGCAACAGAAACAGCACTAGTTCCTCGACGCTACCAAAGGTTTTGCCAAACTTTTTTTCTATAGCGGCGCACAGGTCGAGGGGAAGCAGGATCTCACGCAACTCGCTCATGTTGTGCTGCTCCTCATTCCACGAATGCTGCCCGAATCCTCGCCCAAGCCGCATGTGTGATCAAGCGATCATCCGCATCTAGTCCCATTGCGAAAGTCGCTGCCGAAAAGACCGCGTAAGAAAGTACGAGAGCAGAAAGAATCATGACCCAATCCGCGTGGATGAAGACCAACGGTCTTTGCAGCCACAATATGACGAAAAGAGCACAGGCCGCTGGAGGCAATAACTTCAAGTAGCTGCGGTTGTACGGCGAAACATTCAAAGCCGCGCGGACTTCGAACAGATTCCACGCGTTCGTTCCGGCATTAGTGAGGGCCGCAGCCACCGCAGCGCCGACCATACCCCAAATGGGAACGAGTGCGATGCAAAGCACAACCATAAGAACCGCCATCACCGCCTGGACGCTCATCAACCGGCGCTGATTGCCGGACATAAACAACAAGCATCCCACCGAACCTACACCGCAGTTCACCAACTGGCCGCAGGTGCCAATGATTAGGATGGGCCACCCAGACTCGAACTCGTGGCCGAAAATGCGCATGATGGGATGTGCGTACACAACCATCACTATTGCGAGCGGAAGAGTAAGCGCCAGCATCCACTTGGTCAGTGTCTGAAACAAACGCCCGAGTAGAACCAGCTCGCCCCGCGCATGGATATCGGCGATGACCGGCGCGAATATCTGATTCACCGACTGCAGCGCGATCGATTCATAGGCTACCAGCGCCGCAGCCACCGCGTAGACGCCAACTTGATGCACTCCACGGTAATAGCCTAGAGCGACGCGGTCCGACTGCCCCATAAAAAATTCCATTAATCCAATTCCGAATGTGGCCGCAGAAAACAACCAGACTTCAGACTCGATCCAAAGATTGGTTAGGTCAGGCTTCCTGGCCGCGACCGGAGTTAGACGCCGCACCAGAGAGATGAGAAGCGCCATCACAATCATGGCGCCTGCAACCTGAGCAAGAAGATATCCCCTTAGGCCTGCTCCGAGGGAGATCAACAGAATTGCGAACACCATCGTCAGCGGGCTCGCAAGGAACCTGGTAATCAGTGTGCGGCGGCCGACTTCTTTATAACCGGCTAGGACTTTTCCTAAAAAGGAATTGAATGCTCCAGCAATCATAATTACCGCAAATAGCGGAAGATAACGCGTAAGCTGTGGGGCGTGATAAAAGCCGGTCACGAACCAGGGACCACCTTTAACCAGCAACGCTGCAAAGATCAGATTTGCAGCTAGAAGAACCCAGGCGCCATTCCAGAGAAACGCTTGCAATGCTGCAACCTTTTTGAAGACGCTGTAGAGCGCCACGAAACGGACGGCCGAGTCGGGCAGGCCGAACGTATTGATCATCCCGATGAAACTGACCATGGTCATGCCGAGAGCGTAAAGCCCCAGATTCTCGGCTCCCAGAACGCGCGCCAGATAGACTTTGAAAACGTATCCAAGAACTGCCGTGAAAATTGTGCCCGCAAAGACGACTCCGGATTGGCGGGAGATGGTTGCAATCTCAGATTTGAAGCTCTGTGTTGCCGCTTCCGAAAACGACGCATGCGGCTGAATAGAAAAATTGGCGGCCAGGCACGGCTGCAGCTGCTTTTCGCGGTCGCGTACCTCGTGATCCCACGATTCGCAGCTCTGCGTCTCAGTTCGCAAGGACATCTCCTGGTTTTTCCTGGCTGGTTCTATGTAGCATGCGCCGCACCGCGCTCTCGATTCTCGGGGACTCCCGCAGAACGGTGACCGCACGGTATCGTATGACTTCGCGCAGATGACGCACCGAAGATTGCGTGAGGGTCACATATGCAGTATTTCGAACGCTGTTTCCAAAGCGCTCTTTATAACCCTCGGCTCCAAGTCCCAAATCGACGAACCTAATTTCTTCGTCTTCGCAAGCATCGACGACAATTCGGGAGAGGAGACAATGGCCTGGAGAATTTTGCTGCTGCCGGCTATCAAAAGTCGGCATATACCAAAACCAGCTTCCCTGAAACCGGAACCCATAGTTCCATGCCAGCGGACGCTCGCCGACCATCAAGATACTCAATGTCACGACTGGCGTATCAGCAAACCTTTTTGCGAGTTCATCGAGAAAAACACGCCGTTCCGGTGTGGCTAGGCTGCTGGTGCGATTTGTCGCGCGGAAGCGCGCCACATGAGCATCCGCAAAGCTGGGCAATGCTCTCCGAATCTGATCGGCGGACTGCAAGTGCGACACCGTGATCGGGCCTTCACGCTCCAACTCCCGGAGATAACGGCGGAGCTTTTTCTTTCTTAGCAAGGCCGATCTTAGTTCCTCACGTTGTTTTGCTGTCCCTAGATCTACCTGAGTACAACAATAGGCCGGTCGCATGTGAAGGTGCAGAACGTGATCTCTGCAAGCTTCCTCGAGGGCCTTAATGGTTGTAGAGTTATTGGGAAGATTAGCTAGCGCGGCCGATGCAGCTTTGAGGTTTCGGATCTCCGCGACAACTGCATTCACGAACTCCTGTCGATCTTGCTGACGGCTGATAAAATCGCAATAATCTGCGGTGGTGGCCCCGAGAAAAGTTACGTGTTGCCCGGCTGGGTCCGTAGCGAACGATGCCACTCCAACCAATTCTTCTCCTTCATATCCCAGGAATAGCAACGGCCTTAACGAGGCCTGATAAGCAGCTTGCATCGCTAGAGCCCACTCGCAGGTATAAAAGACTTCGGGCCGCTCCATCCGCAGCACCAAGTCGTTCCACTGGCGGCGCAGCCGTGGATTCTCGGGAATCGTACTGTGGCAAACAATCCTCAAAGTCAATTCGCCCCCGCGCCATCAGATTTAGAGAAGACGTAGTAATACCAGCCAGTGACATAGAGACTGCTTGCACGTGGATGGTCATGACCGAGCGTACGCAACAACCGAAAGCCGCAAGCGCCGAGTTCGCTCACTACTTTCCCTGGAACCGATCCGTGAGTTTTCAGACCCCCGTGTGCGGAATCTACCCAATAGCCTTCTCCTTGCCAGAATGCGAGCATGGGCAGCCGCTTTCCAACCCGAACCGCAGAATGAAACGCTGCCTGAGCCCACGCAAGCGCCACACGCATTGTGTTCAGTGAGAACAGGATTGGCCGGAAAAGCATTGAGTCGCTCCTTGCGATCTTCGCCGCCAGAGATCGGACGCGTTTTGGATTCCACGAGGGTCGAACAGCAATCGCGCGGGGATTGTGGGAAGAGAAAATCAGAAGTCCCGATGCCTTTAGCACGCGGCGGATTTCGCGTAGGGCGCGAAGGCGGGCCTCGTCCGGAATTACGTAGTCCATGCCATTGAAAGCCATGACAGCCGCGTCGAAGCTCGACGATCGGAACTGGGACAAATCGGCAGCATGTCCCACGGCAAACTCGAGTTCCGGAAATTTTCGGCGGCAACGAACGATCATCTCGCTCGCGTAATCGATGCCAACGTAGCGCGACGCGATTGACGAAAGGTACGGCGTAGTGCGTCCTCCACCCACGCCCAAGTCCAAAATTGACGCGCCGGGCTGGAGAAATTCCTCAAATAGCGTTTGCTCACAGGGCGTCAGTGTGTCGAGAGCTGCGTAGTAACTCGCAACTTCGGGCGAGTTGTAGGTGCAGATATTAGGATCTTCGGTCTCAAGTCTGGTATCGAGCATGGACAATCTGGTTCGATGTTTGATCCTCAACTAAGCCGTACTTCCTAAAACTCGCGAGCGGAAGTCGCGATGAAAGCCGGACACGTGAGCTTCAAATTCCGAAAGCGTCATATCACGGGTGACATGAACCCTGGGAATTGCGAATCTTGAAAACTGCGCCCCAAAGCCTCCACCAGTGTTCATGAAAGCGCATTGGAAGCCCGCCTGCTCGGCGATCTGCATCTCTCTGTGTGTCACAGAAACTGGATCGCCGAACGGGTAGGCGAGAGCCCAAACCGGCTGTCCGAGCGCATCCTGCAAGAGGCTGCGGCTTTCTGAAATTTCACGCCATGCCATTTCTGACGATTGTCGCGACAGAACGGGATGGCTGAGCGTATGAGCTCCAATGCTCATACCGAGGTCCGCTAACTGTCGAGCCTCTTCCACGTTCAGAAGAGAAAACCGGTTGCGCCAGAGTTTGGTGCCTGAAGACTCAATATGCGATCGAGCGCTTAATCTGAATTGAATCCCCGCCGCATCGATGAACTCTTCTCTTGCGGAGTGATCGTGTTCGGAAAGCTTGTTCACCAAAACCCACCAAGCACCGCGTCGTTGCTGAGGTTCTCGCTGAGTGTCTGCCAGCTCGAAATTCACCTGCAGAGTGGGAAACGAGTAGCTTCCTGCTTGTGCTGCCCGCAACAGCAGGTACAGATTTTCGTACCATAATGTTTGCGCTTCTTCACGAGCAGAGAGCGCGAGGACAAAGAAAAGACACGACAAATTTTCTTCCCGGAGAATCGGAACCATGCCGGTGAGAGCGTTCCGCAGGCCGTCATCGCAGGTTAGAAGTATTGCTCTTTCGGGAAGCTCTTTACCGTCGACGAGCCAATCGCGCACCCGCTCGGGTGAAATCACGTTATATTGACTTTTGAGAAGACGAAGCTGTCGGTGGAAATTTTCAGCGGTGATCAGGCTGCCGTCCAGATGGGGATCGGACACCTCATATCCTTCCGGCAAAATCCCGTGGTAGGTAATTGCACAGAAGCCGTCGCCACAGTCACGCCGGCGCAGGTATCCGGAATTGGCCAGGCACGGATAAAGAACGTGCTTCAGAATAGGGGTCACCAAGCGCACGTTATGATCGCACCACAAATTCCCAATTCAAGGGAGTGCCTCTTTTGATCTCCTTGGCAGCGCGCTTGCCCAACACTTCATCCAGATGCCTTGGGTGAAGGCCGTAGCCGGGCCGGATCGAGCGAACGTTGTCGGGTGTAAAGACCGCGCCAGCGCTTATGTCTTGCACAACAAACAAAGAGCGGCGAAAGGTTTTTCCAGATACTTCACTGGCGCTTGGTCCGAAATGAATTGTTCCAAGACACTTCTCTGCCGTCCGCACCGCATCGACCATAGCTTTGAATTCTCCTGGCTCCAGCGAGAAGGCGCTGTCTGGTCCGGGAACGGAGCGAGACAGAGTGAAATGTTTCTCTATGATGCAGGCGCCGAGTGCAACGGCAGCGACGGGCACGGCAATTCCCATGGTGTGATCTGACAGCCCCACCGGGACATCGAAGCGGCGCGCCATTTCTGGAATGTTCCGCAAGTTCATTTCTTCCGCCGGAGCGGGATAGGCGCTCGTGCATTTCAACAATGCAATCTGCGTTGCTCCTGCTGCTCGAGCGCTCTGCACCGCTTCATCAATCTCTTCCAGCGTCGCCATACCCGTGGACATTATCAGGGGTTTCCCGGTACGCGCCATCTTTTGAATGAGCGGAATGTCAATCAATTCGAACGACGCGACTTTATGAGCGGGCATATTCATCTTTTCGAGGAAGTCAACAGCGGTGGAATCAAAAGCGCTTGAAAAACAATCCACTCCCAGGTCTTCCGCTATTTGCTGGAGCTTGGGCTGCCACTCCCATGGTGTGTAGGCTTCGCCGTACAGATCGTGTAGCTTGCGCCCATCCCAAAGCGTGCCGCCGCGAACGCGAAACTCTTCGCGATCACTGGCGATGGTGATCGTATCAGGCGTGTAGGTTTGCAGCTTCACCGCATCAGCGCCCGCCCCCTTCGCGGCATGGATGATTTGGACCGCCTGCGTGAAATCTTGATGGTGATTGGCTGATATTTCCGCGACACAGTAGATCGGATTTCCAGGGCCAACCCGCCGCTTCCCGATCTCCAAGCACGTTGTCATCGATGATTTCCGTGTGGCCGAACCGAGCGGATCAACTCAAACGCCTCTGCTGCCGGCAGGCCCACCACGCTCCCCCATCGCGTTGCGATGGCGCGCAGCGCCTCTGCCGAACGTGGGTGCGGGGATTCCCTAATCTCTGTGTCGTAACAAGCAAGCGCCCTGACCTTCGTCTCCAACGTCTCGGTGATGTCCACGAACACGCTGGGGCGAAACAACGGCTCCAACCGCTGGAATGCCCATTCGGTAGAGGACGGAACCTCGAAAGCATAAATCTCGCTGACACATTGCCCAGCCACCGGGCGTGTCGCAGTCAGCACCGCCCGGTGTACTATTCCGTGATCAACATTGAGATCCCCCGGATGATGGGTGTAGATGACCTGTGGCCGAAATCGCGTTACCAGCTCCTCCACAATTTTCACTACATCCAGTAACGGCACGGCATCCATGCGGTTGTCCGGCAACTTGCAGAGCACCAGTTCTTCTGCGCCAACCGCATCGGCAGCAAGCTGAGCCTGAGCGTGCAGATGCGCGAGTTGCCGTTCGTCGGCTTCTTCGCGGCGCGCATAGCGCGAGGAAATACCTTCGCCAAGAATGGCAATTCGCACTTCGTGACCTTCGCGGGCCAGACGCGTCATCGTGCCGCCACAGCCAAGGATCTCGTCGTCTGGGTGCGCGGCGACGACCAGAATCGAGCTATGACCGGACATCGGTCATCTCCACCATCATCACCCATTTTTCATTCACGAACTCACCCTGCAGCGCAAAATGCTTCGCCAACCGTCTCTCGAACTCGTGGCGGTGATCGGCGCTGTAGAAGGTTGTATTTTGCCAATAGTTCACTACGTGCTCGGGCGTCGACCAGCGAACCGGGTTGACCATGGTGCTGATTCGGATGGTGCGAAACCTCACCGCCGACCAAGGGACTACGACCTCGGCCATAAAGCGCTCACTCGACGAAACAACCGAATCGGAGATCGTGGCTCCGCTTGCTCGCACGAGATCGAAGAGCTGCATATTGTTGGGCCCGAATGGTCCAACGACGACAAGACGGCCGTCGCCTTTCAGCCATGAGAATGCTTCGTCGAGAGTCTTCCCGGTGTCGCTGCTATAGTAAAGACCGTACGCACAGAAAATCAGATCGAAGGCTGGGCGCTCAACACCAGTGTTTTGCAACCTGCCCGAGAAATTATCAAGGGCGGCCTCGACGTCAACCAATTTGGACTGATTGGCTCCGGCTCGCGCCACCAATGTGTTCAGAGCGTCCCGCGAAACGTCCAGGGCATAGACCCGGCCTCGTTTGCCGAGAGCGCTCAACATCCGCAGAGTCTGCCCGCCGGTTCCGCAGCACAGTTCCAGCACCTGATCGGATTCTCTTAGCGGAACTCGCTCGAAGATCCAGTGCACGAGATCCACTTCCTGCGATGCGCGGTTCTCGGCGATGCGCTGCTCCAGGAGTTCCGCTTGAGTTGCCCGGGACATGGTTCGCTCCTATTCGTGATCCGGTTCGTGAGTACGGACGTAGTGGACCGCGTAGTGCCCATTCACGCGCTCCTGACCTAAATTCTCAAAGCGCGCCAGCTCAAACGATCGACGCGATGCCTCATTCTCCGGCTTCACATAGGCATGAAGTCGCACAGCACCTCTTTCCGCATGAGCGTGGCTGACTCCCATATCGATCAACACTCGTCCGTAACCACGCCCGCGACACTCCCTGCACACGCTGACGTCGATGTCGGCGTCATCGTGGGAGCGCCAATCCAGGCGGAACTGCCCAATCGCTCTGCCTTGCTCGTCTTCTGCAATTAGGATACGACCGTCAGGGTCGTTCAATTTGCTCGTGAACCAAGCCTCGTGCTTTTCCCAGGGGATGGGTTCGGACGAGAATGATGCGGCGCGAACCTGCGAATCGTTTACCCATTCCCACAACAATCGCACGTCGCTTTCCTTGACAGGCCGCAGTTGCAGGCTTAGGCCGCGTAGCACCGCGACCACACGTTTCGCGCCGCTTCCATCCACAAGCTCGCGGCCGCGCAATGAGATCGCCCGCCGCTGATCTTTCGATTTCAGAAGAGCCTGCAACTGTTCCGCGAGTTCTTGGGCCGAGACATCGTGCGCATCTCCCAAATGAATGGCACACTGCTGTCGCGACAATTCCTGCGCTATAGGAATCTGGTTTGGCGCAAGCGAGACCAGAATCGAAGGCAATCCCAGGAAGCATAGTTCCCAGGCGGTTGTTCCCGCTGCAGAAATCGCGACGTCGACGGCTGCCATGAGTTCTGGCATATGCTTGACGTCTCGATGCAGACGGATTTTCTTGGCTCCTTCAGGGGCGACGCTTTCGGCGAGATAAGAGTGCTGATTAGCGCCCCCTACGACCACGTCAACTTCCAGGTTGTCATCTTGGAGGTAGCTGACAGCTTGTATTGCAATTCGCGTGAAGTTCTCCGGATCGCTGCCTCCCATCGTCACCAGCACACGATGGCCGACTGGCGCAATGTCGCGGCTCCATTCCTGCCAAGCCATAAACTCGCGGCGCAGCAGGCAATATCTCGGACCAAGCAAAAGTTGCGTGTAAGACTGGCGCTTGTCGTACGCACTGCCCTGGGCGGAGGCATTCTGATTCAGCACCCAATCGGCCGAGTAGGGAGACGAATGGCCATAATCGTCCAGAAAGAGCACTTTAAAGCCGTCGGCCTTCAAAGTGCGTTGAAAATTCGCACCAAAGTGATAGCCGTCGACGGCAATCGAACGGGCACCGTGCTCACGGGCTAGAGTGAGAGTCTGCAGCGCGTCCTCTGTCGAGCCCGGCGCCGCATCGATTTCGCAAATCTGAAACGATTCTTTCCGCAGCCTCTCTCGCAGCAAAACAGGGGGCGCGGTCGCAAATACCGCTCGCCCCCCTGAATTCTGCCACGCTTGGGCCAGGGCGAGACATCGCATTACGTGACCGCTTCCCATGCCGGCGTTGGCGTCGGCGCGAATCAGCAATCTGGGTTGGTCCGCCATTTCAAGTTTGTGGCACAGGCTCGCAGTTCAGTGCAAAGTTAGTGGAGACACTACTCGAAAAAGAAAACAGCTGGTCCAAGCACTCAACGCTGGCCGGCTGCCAACAATTTTCCATCACATTCGGGTCGGCTGCGTAGGATTCAAGGCATTTAGGAATGTTTTTTATTTCACCAGGATCTTTCAGCTCTATACCAACTCCGAAACGAACATATTGGTCAACATACTCTCCCGGCCAGAACTCGAGCCACTTGCACAGGAAACACGGAATCCGCCGCATCGCGCATTCCGTGGCTACGGACGAAAGCACAGTGATTCCGAACCACGCACCCGCAAGCAGTTCTTCACTCATGGGAGCCGTGAACAATACGAGTCACATTCTTCTGCTGGGCGGAAAGCACGCGAGCCAGTATACGTTCGCGTTCGCTCCCGCTTTCCGCTGGATGTAATTTCACGATCAATTCGCGGCCAGTATGGCTCGCTAAGTCGGCCAGTGAAGGCAGAACATCCCGATAGAACTCTTCACCTCGTCCGTTGCCGACCTCATACGCTTCGGAAACGAAAAGGATATGCGGACGAAGCCCGTGATCGATCGAAGGCCTACGCGTGATTGTTTTGCTTGGCATGGCCGGGGCGCCGATCGTTATTTTCTCAACCGGTACACCGCAGCCCACGAGATAGTCTCGCTCCATCCTGCCCTTTGCCAGAATGACGTCGGCGTGGCTGCGTTTGAATAGGTAGCGACTATCGAGTGCGCCATGGTGGCAGGCTATGTTTGTCAGCCCACGCTCGCGCGCAAGAAGCAGGGACAGCCGGGTGTAAGGGTTACTGTCATCTGCGCAGAGCACCGCTTGCACGGGTTCGGTATCAAGAACATTTCTCCAGGCGTCACGAACCTCAAGTCCATGGCGTAACTTTTGCCGGAAGTCGTTAAAATAGCCCAGGTCGTTCAGGATTCGAAACTCGTCACGATCAAGCAACTCCGCCAGCAAAGACCGCCATTGGGCACTTATCTCTTCGAGTTCGCTATTTCTGTCGAGCCGCGAAGCGTAAGAAGACAGCCAGGCGGCAGAGACATTGCTCGGCAACGGTTCAATCCAACCACTTTTTCGAGTTGCCAGCAGAAGAAAATTGTGCTGAGGAACAGTATGAGCATATGCGAGTCCGGTGCGCGATACGTTTATGTACGCCGTGGGCAGCAGCACCACTGGAGTTTTCGAGGATTTTGGATGTCGGGGCAAATGCCCGCGTAATTGATAACCGGGATCATACTTGTCCCAGAAAACATCGATGATTTGCGTCGCTGACAGCCGTCGATAAACGCGGAGATAGTGCCCGATTCCCTTTCTTTGCTCTTGGCGGCCCGAGACAAAAACAGGGATCTTCCTTCCTGATAAATGTTCCAAGAGGCTTGCATAAAGAGAGGGACGCGAAACATGGACTTCATCATCAGGGCTCAAGGCCTCGGCGAAGCGCCGCAGCAATATGAGTGCTTCCAGTTGTTCCGTAAAGAGAATCGAAAGAATCTCCCACCAATCGAGACCATACTCGTCGAGCAGACGGCCGAAACCGATCTCCAGCAAAGAGCGCGCATACCGGGAATCATCAAGGCCGCAACGCAAAGAGCTGAGACTCTCCACCGGACAACTAAACCTCCCACTCCATCGAGCGTAGGTGTTAGCTCCGCCCAATCCCAGATCGACCATGCGGTCCCAGCATTCCCCAGCCCAGGCGCCTTCGTCGGCAGTGTCCAGCGGGTCGATTAGAAGAATCTTCATGCGCTCACCACGCGGTAAATCCGCCGTCTACCACCAGGCTCTGCCCGGTGACATAGGAAGCCTCTTCGGAAGCCAGGAATGCGGCAGCGCTTGCAACCTCATTCGCATCGGCCATCCGGCGAAGCATGGTTTTCGCGGAATAATTTTCAGCAAAGTCGGACGACTGCCGTTGCGCGGACATGATACCGCCCGCGACCAGCGCGTTGACGCGAATACTGTGCTCTCCCCAAAGTGCCGCCAAATGTCGCACCGCACCGTGCACCGCCGCTTTCACCGCCGCATATTGCACGGGCGCCGCAGCCGTTCCCGCGGGATAGATTCTATGATCCACGCCCGATTGCCCATAAATCGACGACATAAAAACCATGCTAGCGGGCTGCCCTTTGAGTAGAGCGACGCTTTCACGTAGCAATAAGATATGCCCCGCTATGTCGATGTTGAACAAATTGGTGAATCCATCGATTTTCAAACTTTCAAAGGGCGTATCCAAACCATGGCGGAAGGATGCATTCGCTACAACGATGCTCGGTGGTCCGGCCTCCTTCACCATCTGCCCTAGGCAATTGCGAATGCTTTGCTCATTGCTTAAATCAAGCTGCACCGGAATATACCTTTCGTCGTCTGCCTGGTTCTGCTCGGCCCACCGTTGCGCTTTCGAAAGCGTTCGAGAAGCAACCGCAACAACAGCCCCTTCCGATGCCAGGCGTTTCGCGATGGCAGCGCCCAACAGTCCCGTGGCGCCGGTGACCAGCGCGATGCGACTCTTCAGTCCTTTCATGCCGGCTGCCTGGATAGAATGAATTCGCAGAACTTGAGATCAAACTCAAGGGCAACGTGCACCGATCTCTCCTGCGGCATCTCGATCACTCCCATCCGCTCCCCGAAAAAGTGGCCGATTTTCGTCAAAGCCGATAACCGGGCGATTTTGATCGAACCATTGGGGCGAAATACCGAGGGCAAGAGTGGGCGCTCCTTCATGTATTCGCCGCCGAAGTACATACGCCAGTAATCGCCGCCGTTAGGGACGACGGCCCAGTGGAAATCATGCGGGTCCAATTTGGTGACGCTGACCAGAAAATCAAAGTCGTTCTTCTCAAACCGGTCGATGGCGGCTTTCAAATCTTCGGAATTACGCAGCGGAGATGAGGGCTGAAGGCAGACCAGTATGTCGGGAGCATTGCGATTTTCGCCCGCGAGGTGGGCAGCGACGTGCTGGCACGGCACGTGCGATGCGATAAGATCGCCACACAATTCTGCCGGCATGAGAATTGGGACTCTCGCACCCCACGAACGCGACACATCGGCTATTTCTTGATCTTCCGTACAGACGTAGACGTCGCCGAAGAGGCCGCTTTGGCGTGCAACCTCGATGGTGTGCGCAATCAGCGGTTTCCCGGCAAGCATGCGCAGATTCTTCCTTAGGAGACGCTTGCTGCCTCCCCGCGCCGGAATCGCACACAGCATTCGTTCAGGCACTCAAACTCTCCCGCGCCAGCGCAATATCGACTGGCACTTCCAGCGGAGACGAACCGTCTCGCACGGTCAGTCCATGGACTAGCAGTTCGGCAAGCTTCAGATCTTCTTCGTCGTCGATATCCATGCCGCGGTTCGCATCCATTGGAGCGATATGAAATGGTGAGCCATAGAATGCGTTCTGCTCGAGAAAATCCCTGGTGCGCGCCCACCAGATTGCGCCTGTTGGACAAAATGCCTGCGGGAGTTCCTGGCTCCGGGACTGGTACCGCTCTCCCAGCAACCACCTTCCGCGATACTGCCCATCAGATACAATCGCCCAGTGGGGATACACGCCACGATAAGGAACTACAGAGATCTGAAAGGGCCGGTGTTCATCATTGAATATCCGCCAGTGCTGCTGGATGTCGGCGCTGCGCACGAGCGGACAGTTTGGCATGCACTGGCAAATGTATTGCGGCTCCTTTCCTCGGATGCGCAGTACTTCCAGAACGTGCCTTGCCGTGCCCACAAGCCCGGCGTCATCACTGGCGAGTTCGGTGGGGCGGAGCACGAAATGAGCGCCGTAGCCTTCTGCGATGCGGCCGGTCTCGGGGTCATCGGAAGAGACCACTACTTCATCGAACAGGCCGCTATTCAAAGCTGCCGAGACCGAATAGGCGAGCATGGGATGTCCGAAAAACAGGCGTATGTTCTTGCCCGGCACACGTTTCGATCCCCCGCGGGCGGGAATGATTGCGATCGAATTAGTTTTCAAAGCTCACCCAAGTGCGCTCGGAGGCTGCCAGCTTCGCGGCGAGCGCGACTTTCAGAGTCAGTTCCGCTTCCGCCAGGTTGGAGCATTCCGTCATACGGTTGTGCACGCAGAAGAAAAAGTTCTTCAGCTCATCGAGATACATCTGATTCGCCTCGAAGGCGTAGTTCGTAACCTCAGGTGTTTGATCAGGGTGGAGGATGCGCACTTCGTTCCCCGCATAATCCCATTCCAACCGGCCGCGATCGCCGGCTAACACGCAGGATCGTGATGTTGTCCTCTGAACAAAGTCCATGTGCACATCCGCTTGGGCTCCGGAACGAAAACGTATCAGTATGGTTGCGCAGTCTTCGACGTTCACGTCCAAATCACTGACTTGACCGGCCATGCATGTGAGCTCCGAGGGCGGTCCAAGAAGCGAGAGCAGGTAGTCGATTTCGTGGGATGCATCGAGGATGATCCCGCCACCCAGTTCGCTGCGAGCCGTGTAGCTCTGCCGATAGTCCTGCCACGGGCGCCACTCGGGCAGAAACTGTGCAACTTCGGCGCGCGCCCATAGAATCTTTCCGGCAACACCTTCGTCGACAAGTCGCCTCAAGATTTGAATGCCGGGGTTGAAGCGCAGATTGTATCCGACCTGGACCACGCGTTGACGCGACCTAGCCTCGGCTTTCAGAGTTTGCACGCAATCGAGAGTGTGGCTGAGCGGTTTTTCAACAAAAATATCGGCGCCGCTTCGTACCGCAAGCAACGCCTGCTGCATGTGACACACCGGAGGTGTGCAGATAAAGACCACGTCGGGCTTGAAAAGGTGCAGCCCGGTTTCGAGATCAGAAAAAGCTTCAACCCCCAGCTTTTCGATCGCTTCTTGAACGCGCCTCTCATCCGGATCGGCAGCCGCCAGCTTCTGGATGCCGAGCTCTCGGAGATTGGCCATGTGACGCCGTCCGATCGAACCTGCGCCTGCCACCAGAACTGAGTATTGTGCAAACGGAAGTGACACACTGCTCATATGCCGAATGCCAGCAGAACTTTCTTTACGGCCGCGATTACATCTTCCACGTCACGATGGCTCATGCCATGAAACATCGGAAGACTGATCAGCCGCTCGTAGGCACGTTCTGCTACTGGATACTCGCCTCCACAGTATCCAAAACGCTCGCGATAGTAGGGGTGCAGATGCACGGGAATGTAGTGAACGTTGACTCCGATATTTTCGGCGCGCAGGGCTCGGAAGATCTCACTGCGATCTGCCGCTAACTTTTCCAAATTGAGCCGGATCGGATACAGATGCCATGCAGGTTTCACATCATCCCGTACTACCGGCAGCGCGATGCCAGGCAGATCGCGAAATGACGCGCCATAGCAATTGGCGATCTCGCGCCGGCGTGAAAGATTTTCGTCCACCTTCTTCAATTGTGAAATCCCCAGAGCACAAGCGATGTCAGTAAGGCGATAGTTGAAGCCGAGGAGCACCATTTCATAGTGCCATCCCCCTTCGGAGTGGCGCCGCCGCGCATCGCTGGAAATGCCGTGATTGCGAAAGCGACGAAGAATCTCGGCATAATCAGCATCGTCCGTGGTGACCATGCCGCCCTCGCCCGTCGTAATGGGTTTTACCGGGTGAAAACTGAAGATGGTCATGTGGGCATTGCTGCCGGTTCGCCGCCGGCGATACGTCGACCCCAGAGCGTGACAGGCATCTTCGATCACGACCAAATCATGGCGCTCAGCAAGTTCGAGAATTGCACCCATATCCGCCGGATGCCCGGCGTAATCGACTGGCAGGATTGCGCGGGTGCGCGGCGTAATTCGCTCGCAAACCTTCTCCGGATCCAAGTTCAAAGTGTCCGCACATACGTCAGCAAAAATCGGCGTGGCACCCTGGTACAAGACGCAATTGGCAGTAGCCGCGAAGGTCAGCGGGGAGGTAACGGCTTCGTCGCCGGCTTTCAAACCGGCGGCAAACGCTGCGCCGTGCAACGCCGCCGTGCCGGAACTGAAGCTCACGGCATACCTCGCGCCGGCGTAAGCCGCAAACGCTTCTTCAAATTCTTCTACGCGCGGTCCCGTCGTCAGCCAGTCGGAACGCAGGACAGTAACTACCGCCTGAATGTCGTCTTCATCAATCGACTGGCGTCCGTATGGCAGCAAGGAATGCCGAATGGGAACGCCCCCATCAACAGCAAGAACTTCGCGGCTTAGAATTGCTTCTCGCATTTGACAAGTCTGCGGATGACGTTGCGCCTTATGCCGGCACGCGAACCTTCACCACAACCTCCGGCTCGAGCAGGTCCTGAAGCTGCTCCTGGCTTAACCATTGTTCATTGCTGTCGCTGGCGTAACGAAAATTCGGCGGCAACTCGCGGGCATGCACCCAGTTTCCGTTCTTCCACCACGGATGCGACGGCTTGATAACGAACATCTCATCAAGCTCAACAGCGGTGCGCGCCTCATCTTCAGAAAGCAGAACTTCATGCAGCTTTTCGCCGGGACGGATTCCGATGTACTCCACCAGACATCCCGGAGCGACCGCTTCAGCCAGATCGATCAGCCGCATGCTGGGAATTTTGGGCACAAAGATTTCGCCACCGTGCATCTGCTCGATTGCAGCAATCACAAAGCGCACGCCGTGTTCGAGAGTGAGCCAGAAACGCGTCATCCTGGGATCGGTTATGGTGATGCAGCCGCGCTTGCGTTGTTCAAGAAAAACCGGCACCACGCTTCCCCGGCTGCCGACTACGTTTCCATAGCGAGCGCAACTGAAACGAGTCTCCTGAGAGCCTGCATAAGCGTTGGCCTGAACGAACATTTTTTCGGCGCACAGTTTTGTGGCACCGTACAAATTGATCGGATTGACAGCCTTATCGGTACTCAGAGCTAGAATGCGCTGCACTTTTTGATCGATGGCGGCGTCGATCACGTTGCGCCCGCCCATGATATTTGTCTGAATTGCCTCGAACGGGTTGTACTCGCAGGCAGGAACCTGCTTCAACGCAGCGGCGTGCACTACCACCGTCACTCCGGCTAGAGCGCGTTGCAATCGAGTCGCGTCGCGTACATCGCCGATGAAATAGCGCAGAGCGGGATCATCGAATCCCGAAGTGCGCATATCGTGCTGCTTGAGTTCGTCCCGGCTAAAGATCACCAACCGTTTCGGACGATACTCCCGCAGCATGATTTCCACGAATTTTTTTCCGAACGAACCCGTGCCGCCCGTCACCAGAACGACCTGATCCGACCAATCCATGTGTCGTGCCTCGGTCATCAGTTATTAACCGATCTGCAATCTGCACAGCCCACGATTTTCAAACCGCCTGCGCCAACGCACACTGCACCGCCCTGCCCTGCATCTGCAAAGGCGCTGAAATCTTGAACGCTTCGAGAATGGTTGGAGCAATATCGTAGAGGCGCAGACCCAGCACTGGCACCGCGCTTCTTTTGCTTCGAGCCAAGTCTCGTCCTTCAGCCATCAGAAAAATTCCATCCCAGTTGTGGTTCGCCCCGTCGGGACCGGTGTCATTTTCTCTGCCATGAATTTTGCCGCTGCCCACCATACCGCTCGACCGCCAGTACAAATCGCCAAAGAAGACGCTGAGATCAGGCGCGATATTTCGCGTTGTCTTATATGCTTCGTCCGAGAAAACTACCCGCGTCCCAATCGAGCGGCCTTCGGCATCGCCCAGCGATTCAAGCTCCTCTTTCAGTTTTCTGCGTAACGAGTCGTATTGATGCCGCGGCACCGAACCCTGCGGTTCGCGCCCCTCAATGTTCAGAGAAATACGCCCGTAGTAGCCGCCCTCGCCCCAAGCTTGTGTCTTCGGCCAATCAACTTCGAGATCATCGAATCGAGTGGGCGCGGACGGATAGCACTTCAGAGTCAGATAGCCTTTCTGCAGCAGCCATTCATTCAAGGCGATCGCGCCATCCATGCGTTTGGCGCCGTGGTCAGAAACGATCAGGAGCCGGGTATTGGCGTCGGCGAACTCCAGAAGTTCGCCCAGCAAAGAATCGACGTACCGGTAATATTTGTAGATCGCGTCACGAAATGGATTGTTATCCCCGGCATAGAGAACGTGTTTTACATCCATAAACTGCCAAAAGCCGTGATGAATGCGATCGGTGCCCATCTCGACCATCATGAAGAAGTCCCATGGGCGGGTCTTCAAGAGATGCTTGGCCAGAGTGAACCGCTTGGTGGTCATCTCGTAAATCTGGTTCAGCAGCCACTGCTTTTTTTCGGTGCGGAAGCCCTTGACGTCAACCATGTAGTCGCCCACCAGCCGTTGCACCTCTGGGCGTAGTTCGTGGGGATAGGTGTACTGGCTTTGCGATCCTGGCGTGAGAAAGCAACTGATCAAGCTGCCGCGCAGCGGCTTTACCGGATAAGTAGGAGGAACCCCGATGACGATAGAATCTTTGCCCTCGCGACTCAGAATATCCCAAACTGTTTCTTCCTTGATGCTCGCCGAGTTCGCCACTGAAAGTTTGTCGTAGCCGTACTCGCTGCGGTTGCGGAAACCGTAAACTCCGAGTTCTCCGGGGTCGCGGCTGGTCATCATGCACATCCAGGCGGGAACCGTGATGGGAGGGGTCACGCTACGCAATTTTCCGTGAAGCCCCGCGTCGCGCACACGTTTGATGTTCGGGAGATCGTCGATCCAGCGCTCAAAGGCTAGCTCGGGATCGGCACAATCCAGGCCGATTACCATGACTTTTCGTTTCGGCGACGAACGAAAGAACAAAGTTCAACTCACTTTCCGGCTGGTGAATTGCAACGTAGTATAGCGGAATTTTTTTCGTACACAGCTTATCGATCGAGCGTTGCATATAAAGAGTCACTCCCCAGTTTCGCGAGAAAGGTTTGTCATAAGGAATGTAGAATCCGGCAAAGTGGTCAGTGACACATATCGGAAGCGTGAAGTGAATGGACATGAGTAATGGAAGAGACGACGCGCTTTGTGGAGGCAGTTGAGAACGAATGGATTCCGGCCCCCTGGTGCAGGCACACAATTCGATGGTTCGCGAGATCCAGCCAGCTATCCTGGATTTTGGACGAGCCAACACTCCGCAGGCCTATCCGGAACTTCTGTCTCAGGAATCGGCGCTAGGTGAGTATCTCAGGGTGTTGCTCAAGCGCAAGTGGACGGTTCTGGCCTGCCTTTTCACAATTTTCTCCGTAGTCGCTCTCGCCAGCCTGAAGATGACGCCGGTCTATGAGGCCACCGGCAGTATCGAAATCAACAAGCCAGATTCCGGGCTCGTCAATTTCAGCAATTCTCCAACTTTCAACGTCGACTATTACGATCCTACCGAACTCGAAACCGAAGTGATGATTCTGCAGAGCGACCTCCTCGCTTTGCAGGTCGTGAAGGAACTGGCTCTTGATCGGCGTCCTGAGTTTGGCGGAAAAACACCGTCGGTTCCCTCTTCCCTCGATCTCGCGCCTTCTCCGCTGCAGACGGATTCGCTGCAAACCTCAGCCCTGGTTTCAAATTTTCGAGGCAATCTGAAGGTCACACTTTCTCCCAACACGCACATCATCAAAGTGACCTACCGCAGCCCCAACAAAGACTTGACCGCGACCGTCGTCAACACTTTGATGAACACCTACACGGAAAATAACTTCAAGTCTCGCTTCGATTCGACCATGCAGGCCTCCGACTGGCTGTCGAAACAGCTGGTGAATCTGCAGATGAAAGTGGAGACCTCCCAGGAAAAACTGGTGCGCTACCAGAAAGAGCACGAAATTCTGGGCATCGACGAGAAGCAGAACATCACCACCGCAAAACTGGATGAGCTGAATAAAGCGCTGACCGCCGCGGAATCCGAACGCATGGATAAAGAATCGGTGTACCGGCTGATTCAGGCCGGAGACGCCGACACGATCGCCTCGGCCGCGAACGCACTGGATTCGCCCGGCAGCGGGAGCCAGTCTCCTTCTTCGCTTCTGGAAAATCTCCGGGGCAAAGAAGTCGACGTAAAAATCCAGATTGCGGAACTAAGTACACAGTTTGGGCCTTCCTATCCAAAAGTTGCGCAGTTGACCAGCCAGTTGAAGGAAATCGAGGCACAAATTCTGGGCGAGACAAGGAAGGTTGCGGGCAAGATTCGCGGCCAGTACATGGCTGCGTTGCAGCGTGAAAATATGCTGCACGATGCACTGGAAAAGCAGAAGCAGGAAGCCAACAAGCTCAACGAGAGCGCGATCCAGTACAGCATTTTGAAGCGTGATGTCGAGAGCTACCGCCAGCTTTACGAAGGCTTGATGGAAAAGATGAAAGAGGCCGGAGTTTCCGCCGGGCTGAAATCGAATAACTTCCGAATCGTCGATGTCGCGCGCGTTCCGACTGCGCCGGTAGAACCTAACATTCCGCGCAATCTGGCCTTTGGTTTCGTGCTTGGCTTGAGTTCGGGCGTGGGGCTTGCGTTTCTCCTGGAAGGATTGGACAACACGGTTCGCACGACGGAACAAGCGCAAATGATCTCCGGGTTGGCCCCGCTGGGCATGATTCCGCTGGGCTCGAGAACGTCCCGTGAAGGAGCAAAGACGAAACGGCTGGTAATCGCCAGCTCCAAGGAAGCTGTCGAACTGGTCACGCAGGTCAGGCCGCAGTCTCAGATGGCTGAGTCTTACCGGGCCCTGCGCACTTCGCTGCTGCTCTCAAATCTGGGAGCGCCGCCGAAAGTAATCATGATCACCAGCGCGCTGCCCCAGGAAGGCAAGACCACGACCAGCATCAATTGTGCGGTGGTGCTGGCTCAGAAAGGGGTTCGAGTGCTGCTCATCGATGCCGACCTGAGGCGTCCCAGCATTCACAAAACTCTGGGAATGGCCCCCCGCAGCGGCTTGAGCAACGTTCTGACGGGAAGCGCGACGCTGGAAGATGCCATCACCCGCTCATCCGTGTTGCCTAACTTGTCGGTATTAGCGGCGGGAACCCCTCCACCCAACCCAGCCGAACTGCTGGCCTCGACCAACATGCGCGACGTGCTAAACCAATTGCGCGGCCAGTACGATCACATTGTGATCGACACGCCACCCACTCTTTCGGTTACTGACGCGGTGGTGCTCTCGCCTCGCGCCGATGCCGTGGTGCTGGTCATCCGTTCCGCGCAGACGACGAAACAAGCGCTCCGGCGCTCGCGAGAGGTTCTTATGCAAGTGAACGCTAAAGTCGCCGGCGTACTGCTGAATGCGGTTGATCTGAGTTCGCCTGATTATTATTACTATTACGAATATCAGGGAAAATACTCCCGCTACTATCAGGAGAGCGAAGCGCCGCACGAAGAGAACGACGCAGAAAACGCGGATGCAACTCCAAGCAGTGCGTAGGAGAGCGCCCCTGAGCGGCGACCTCGTCGGGATGGCTATTGAATTTCAGAAAAATGGAAATGCCGCGTAATGCAGGTCTTGGAAAGAATCTCGGAATTGGCGCCGCCGCAGTGTTTTGCCTGCTTTTTCTGGCTTTCGCCGCGAGGCTGTTCATCGCTTCCGTACTGGCTGAGAAAGCAGACGTGGTCAGCTTGCGGCGGGCCGTTCGCCTCGACCCGGGCAATGCCGATTATCGCGATCGCTTGGGCCGGTACTACGCCCTGGTAGCAAGAGATCCAGGCGATGCGATTGAACACTATCGCGCCGCGGTGGCATTGAATGCGCACTCCGCGCGCTACTGGTTCGATCTGGCTTCGGCTTATCAGGTGCTGGGAAACGTCGGCCAGCAATCCTCCGCATTAGAACATGCCATCCTGGCAGAGCCGACCACGCCAGACGTTGCCTGGGAAGCGGCCAACTTCTATCTGGTGCAAGGCGCGGACGAGAAAGCCTTGCGCGAATTTCGAGTCGTGCTGGAGGATGAACCTTCGCTGGCCGCGGCGGCGATTCAATACTGCTGGCGCATTCAACCCGATGTCGATGCGCTGCTTGCGAAAGTTGTTCCCCCGAAGGCCGCGGCCTACATCGCATTTCTCGATCTGCTCACTTCTAAGCAAGAGACGAAGGCAAGCGAGAAGGTGTGGGCGGCGATGATTTCAACGGCAGAGCCCTTCGAATTACGCGAGGTTTACGACTACTTTCACTTTCTCATCAATCACCAGGACGTAAATGAGGCTCGCTTGGTATGGCAGCAGGCGGCTCCTCGCTTCGGCCTATCTTCTTACCTTCCGACTAGAAACAACCTGATCGTAAACGGAGACTTCCATCTCGATGTTTTGAACGGTGGCTTCGACTGGCAGTACGAAAAACAGCAGAGTGTCACGCTCGTGCTCGATCCTAGCGACTTTCATGGCGGACATCGCTCCCTGTTGATAACTTTCGACGGCCCCGGCGTAACTGACGCGGGCATTCGTCAGTTCGTCGCCGTCGAACCCAACACAACTTACGACTTCTCGGCCTACTACAAAAACGGAGAGATCGAAGGCGCAGGCGGGCCTCACTTCACCATTGAAGACGCTTATAAGCAAACGATTCTCTATGACAGTGACGACCTGACGGAAGCTGGATTCTGGAAATCGGCGAGCGCTGAATTTACGACTCCGAACGATTGCAGGCTTCTGCTTCTGCATATCCGGCGTGTTCCGGAAGGCAGCCCAATCCGCGGCAAGCTTTGGGTTGACGATTTTCGACTTTCCGCCAAATAGCAGTGACGATTGGATGAAACCGACCAACAGCAGCGTAAGGCATCACAGCGAACTGGCGGCGCGGGCCGAGAGTATATTGCTGTACGGAATCTTTGGTTTGCTGCTTTTCGGGCCACTTTCTTTTGGCGCTGTGGAACCGTGGTCGATATTCGTGATCGAGGCCGCTTCCGCTTTGCTGTTTATATTGTGGCTGGGAAAGCAGGCCCTCGAAACCAAAATAAGAATCAGACGAAATTCGTTGTTTTACCCGATGGGACTTTTTGGCGTGCTCATCGGGTTGCAGCTCGGCTTTCGCGTCAGCGCTTATCCTCGCGCGACAATGTCGCTAGCTCTTCTCTACGCATCGTACGGCATGGTGTGCTTTCTTGCTTCGCAAACCGTGTTGCGCGGATCGCAGGCGCGCCACCTTGCAGGCATCTTTTCGATCTACGGAGCTGTCGTCGCCTGCTTTGCTTTGATACAAGGCATCTCATCGAACGGCAAATTGTACTGGCTCCGCCAGCCTCGCCTCGGAGGCTGGATTTACGGCCCCTACGTCAACCACAACCACTATGCGGGCTTGATGGAGTTGTTGGTCCCGATTCCTTTGGTACTGTCGCTGACGCAGCTGGCGTCGGCGAGAGTTCGAAATCTCGCGGCAGCCGCCGCCGCAGTAATGGTAGGTACGATTTTTCTCTCAGGCTCGCGCGGAGGGATGTTCGCGATCGTGGTAGAGCTTGTGATTCTGTCTTTTTTATTTGTCAAACAGAAACGCGGATTGCGCAATGCAATGGGGCTGGGCCTGTTTTTGGCCATTGTGGCTGGGTTACTGGTCTGGGTTGGCGGGAGCGATCTTAGCCAGCGCATTGCCACCGTAGGACCGTCACGCCCCGAGCTTTCCACCGACATTCGCATGTACATCAACCGCGATGGTTGGCGAATGTTTTTAAAAAAGCCAATTTTAGGGTGGGGCCTGGGAACCTTTCCCACCGTCTATCCCCAATTCCGCAGCTTCTACACCAATTTCTTCGTCAACCAGGCACACAATGACTATTTGCAGCTCCTGGTGGAGATGGGATTGGTAGGCTTCGCAACAATGATCTGGTTCCTGGTAACGCTCTACCGCAGCGCCATAAAAAAGATCGGGAACTGGAGTGTTGAGATCAATGGCGCAGTTACGCTGGCTTGCCTGGTGGGGTTGATCGGGATCCTGGTACATAGCGCTGTGGATTTTAATTTGCAGATTCCCGGAAATGCCTCTTTGTTCTATGTGCTGTGCACGATGGCTGCTTCGGAGCCGTTCGTACAGCCGGTGCGCAAACGCCACATTGTTCCGACCAGACCTGCCGAAGAAATCGTGGACAATCCCGCACCCATCGAACAGCCAGCCACCAACTTCTGAATTAGGATTTACTGCCATTGATCGACACACTTCCACCACAGTAAGCGCAGCCATTCATCTACAAAGGTCTTAGCCCACTGGCGACGGGTCCACCAACGCACGCCGAATTGTTCATCATCGCGGGAAGCGGCAGCCGAATAAATGTTCGCAGGAAGCTCGCGCCTGAAGATGCTTAGCGCACGGCGGGTGTGGAAGTCGGAGGTGACTATTAGGACGCTTCTCGCGCCTTCGCTCGCCAGGCATTTGGCCGCATCCTTCGATTCAGCTTTGGTTGAGAGCCCGTCGATTGGGCAGATGCTTATCGACGAACCCTGCGACAGATCCTGTATGTATTTCTGCGCCAACTGAATTTGTGTGAATTCGTAGGTAGTTGAGTGCGTGGGGACATCGAGTACTATGCGGCGGCCGTATCCGTTTGCCAGAAGTTGTAGCGCTCGTTCCGGACGATGATTGGTTTCTCCCGCCAAGACCAGAATCACGTCGGAGCGTTGCGGGGAATCAACGACCAGAAAGCGGCCCGCTTCTGTCGCCAGCAAGACGACCAAGAACGTCAGCAATAAGACAAAGAGGAGACGCTTCATCGTTCTTCTGTATATCGAATTCGCGGAGCGAGAGTCTAGTTGGTCACGCAGCTGCGCAGATGCTTCGCAGGCATGTAAAAGAGCACATGCTAAAATCGGAACGAAAACCACCCCAGCATAATCGCCCATATCATGACGAATCACTCTGCGCCAAATCGTTCTCCTGAACAGCTTAAAGTGAAAATCCACCAGCGTGCGGCTCGAGTCGGAATTATCGGCCTAGGCTACGTCGGATTGCCGCTTGCTTTGCTGTTCAGCGACCAGAAATTCGCAGTCACTGGCTTCGACATCGATCAGCGTAAAGTGGATACGCTCAACAAGGGCGGCTCTTACATCTATCGCATCAGCGTGGAAGAGATTCAAGCGGCCACTGCGCAAGGCTTTTCCGCCACGTCAGATTATGCCCGCCTGGTTGACATGGACGCGGTGATCATCTGCGTCCCTACGCCCCTCAACCAATATCATGAGCCGGACCTCAGCTCCATCACCGATACGACCCACGCCATCGCTCCCCATTTACAACCTGGCCACTTAGTCGTACTAGAGAGTACAACCTACCCCGGAACGACCGAGGAAGTGATGGTGCCAATACTCGAAAAAGAGAATAAGAATGGCCTGAAGGTCGCCCGTGGCCCATCTGGAGGACGAAAAGAATTCTATGTGGCTTTTTCCCCGGAGCGCGAAGATCCCGGCAACACCAGCGTCGCGCGCCGCGATATCCCAAAGGTTGTTGGAGGAGTTAACCCTGAGGCGTCGGAACTGGCCGGCGCTCTCTACGGTTCCATCTTCACTCGCACCGTACCGGTTTCTTCGCCGGCAACGGCGGAGATGACTAAGCTGCTGGAAAATATCTATCGCTGCGTCAACATTGCCTTAGTTAATGAGCTAAAGCTCTTGTGCTTGCGCATGGGAATCGATATCTGGGAGGTAATTGACGCAGCCTCGACCAAACCTTTTGGTTTTCATCCGTTTTATCCCGGGCCGGGGTTGGGCGGTCATTGCATTCCTGTCGATCCTTTCTATCTATCGTGGAAAGCGAAGGAGTGGGATTTCCGCACTCGTTTCATCGAGCTGGCAGGTGAGATCAACACTAACATGCCTTATCACGTGCTGGCGTCGGTGGGTGGCGCCCTGAACCGCCACAAGAAGTCAGTGAATGGAGCAAAGATTTTGATTCTTGGCGTGGCCTATAAGAAAGACATTGACGACCTGCGTGAATCGCCAGCCCTTACTATTATCGAACTCTTGCAAAAAGAAGGAGCCGAGGTCAGCTATCACGACCCCTATTTCCCTTTCATCGGCAAAGGGCGGAAATACGATCTTCAGATGAAGCGCTCAGAGCTCGAGAAGCTGGAGCAATACGACTGCATCGTGATCGTGACCGATCACTCCGACTATGACTACAAAAAGATCGTCCGCGAAGCCCAGTTGGTGGTTGACACGCGCAACTCTACCAAGGGCATGAACGATGCGAAGATCGTCAGATGCTGACGCCTGTAGCTTAAAAATAATAATTCCAGCAGAAAGAATCAACCGCTCTGGCGAGCGGTTTAGCATCCCGGTTCAAACTACTGGATGGAACTGCCAACGTTGGAGAAGACGTTGTTGGCGTTCGAGCCTATGAGACGGATCGTTCCGACCACAATCACCAGAATCACGGCCAGCATCACCGCATACTCGGCGATGTCTTGGCCGCTCTCATCCTTCCAAAGGTTTCTTAAAGTTCGCGACACTAGGGCTCCATTCCCTCAAAGTTCCATATCAGCTGAATGGCCCAAATCCTACGAGTACAAAAGCACCTCGACCGCCCGCGGCCAAATCAGTTGTTTGTTTCTGAGGTTCTCGGAATATCTTATTTGCCGGCAGAGATGCCGCCAATGGCCCACAAGTGCCATTCCACATTACCTTGGGATTATCAGTAACCTATGGTCACGCAATGTGTTACGCAATGCTTTTTAGCGGAAGAGACTGGTTTACCGCGAAAAGCGCCAGTTCCAGCCGCGTAGACACACCCAACTTATCGAAGATATTGCTGAGATGATGCTTTACTGTGTCTTCGCTGATTTTGAAGTATTCGGCAATTTCCTTATTTGAATATCCGGCGACCACCGCGGCGACGATCTCCAACTCACGCGGAGTTAAGCCGAATTTTCGCTGCCGAGCCTCGTCGCTGGATGATTGAACCAGGGTTCGCAGGTATTGCACCAGGTTCGAAACGCTCTCGCGCCCTACCCAGTATTCTCCCGACATGACAGTGTGGATGGCTTTCAGAAGGAGTTGCGTCGCCGAGTCCTTGAGAACCACGCCGCGAGCACCGAGCTGAAGAGCCTCAACAATCTGGCTCTTCTCGGCAGCCGCCGTCAGGAGGATCACACGAACCGGAGTTGAACTGTTTCCCGCGCTGAGATCTCGCAAAGCTTCCAACCCTGGGTGTTTGGGCATCGCGAGGTCAAGCAAGAGAATGTCGGGCTTCAACTGGCGAGCGAGTTTGACCGCTTCGGCTCCATCGGAGGCTTCGCCGATTACTTTCAAATCCGGCTCGGTTTCCAGTAGACGGCGCAGGCCGTCCCGGAAGATTGGATGATCGTCGGCGATCACGATCCGCACAGGCTGCGATTTCTTAAAGTTCATGGGAAACTTCTCCACCCCTTGGAACCTTAACTTCCAGGCGTGCCCCCACGCCGGGATTTGATTCTACCGTGAGCGCGCCGTCAATCAAACTGACGCGTTCCCTGATGATCATCGGTCCTTTGCCGAGTTGATCAAGCTGCTCCTGACTGAGACGGCCTGAAAACGGGAAACCCCGGCCATCGTCTTCCATGGTCAAGCTCCACTGATTCGGACTTTCACTCAGACGCACCAGCGCGTGGCGAGCCTGGCTGTGTTTGCGCACGTTGACGAGGCCCTCCTGTACGATCCGCACCAGTTCGCGGCAAACCCTGCCCGGCATCTGCGGCTTTTCGATATCGGTTACAAAGCGTGCTGTGATTCCGGTTTCGCGTTGAAATCGCTCGACTGTATCGGCAACAACAATGAGGAACCTTCGGGAATCGACGTCGATCGACTTCATTTGCTGCATCAGTTCGCGCAGCTTCAGAACTTCTTCCCGGAGCAATCCCTGAATCCGTTTCAGTTCGTCCCCAACCACTTGCGGGGTGGTTTCCGCCTGCCGGCGTAGGACGTCGACTTGCATTTCGACCGCGATCAGCGATTGCACCGCCCCATCGTGCAATTCTCTGGCAAAGCGCGCCCGTTCCGCCGCGCCCGCCCGGCGCCTCAGCCGGTGCAGCAAATATACGTTATAAATTGCCGGCCCGACCTGCCGCCGCAGATCGAGCAGGAATCGTAACTGTTCTTGCGTATCGCCGTGCCATACTGGATCGAAGACGAAGACTCGTCCCCGCCACTCAGCACCAAAAACAAACGAAATGACAATGACGGATTGAAAAGATCGGCGCTCCGCGAGGCGAATCACCGGCTCGATGGGCGGAGCGGTGATAGCGTTGCCGTCGCCATCGAGCGCCACCAGCGACCAGCGAGTTCCCTGCCTGGCAGCGTAACAAACATCGCCGGGAAAATCATCCTCGAGATAATTCTTCGCTTCGCGGAGACCCGACTCCATCCAGACGAAGTCAGATGCCGCACCCTGGTCTTGGCGCAATTCCCCCAGAAAACTGCGATGGCTGTGAACCTCTTGCGAAGCCACCATCAATTGCCCGGCTTTGTAGATGATGACAATCTCCTGGAATATTTGCTGCAGCGTCCCTGTTAGTCCGGCCTCGACGCGCACCTTCGCCAACATCCCGGTCACTACGGCCTTTTCGGCGCGCAGGCGCTTTTGCTGTTGCGAAAGATAGCCGAGCAGCAAGCCCATCACTAGCAGATATACCGACAGCATGAACAAACGTTTTGGTTCAAACTCAGTCGTGTTCATTCGCAGTCCGGCGAAAGCATGCCAAGGCAGGCTTGCGCCGCTCCGCGACCACGCATGGAACAGAACAAAGCTTTCGGTCCAGAGCAACACCACTTCCGCCGCCGCAGTGCTGAGTGTCTCCCACAGCCCCCACCGGTACGCCGCCGCAGTCAGCACAAATACAAAGAACAAAATGAACGGGCTTCTCGGGCCATCCCCGAAGACGGAAATAAAAGCGGGCCAAACAATGTCTGCCGCATGCACCAGGATGCGAAATGATGCCGTCGATGTCTTTCTTCTCCGCAACAGCATCAGCACCAGGATGCTATTGCCCATGTAGAACCCGAGCAGCCCGTAAGCGGCTGGAGAATTTCCCAATTCCGTCGGGTCCATTCGGATCGCCACCAACGCAGACACCGCCAGAAACACCCGGGCCGTCGCCAGCCAACGCTCAATGCGCCGAACTTCACTGGGGTCAGCCGCAGACCCAGGTCCGTTCAAAAAAGCGTAGTTATGTTTCACTTGCAACAGGTTTTGTTCACCCTCTTGAGGGAAGAGCACGCACTAGTGGAATGCCTGCATATTATTGATGACAAATGCCTATTAGCAAGGGAAAATTTAGGTGCTCAACGAGAACGCGGCTTGCGGCGGATCCGTTGTGCGCGCTGTGACTGTGCCAAGGTTACTTCGGTAATCGAGATTAGGCCCCGAATTCATTCTAAAATGCCAGCGAGGTTAGCTTTTCTTGCGCCGACATTATAAGGTCTGGACGGCAACGGTCGCAGCCTGTCTGGCGACCCTGATTCTTGCTGCCGTCTTCCTGCCGAAGTCGTTTACCCTCACCGCTCTGAGCGATGTGATCCAATGCCTCCTGTTGTTCTCGGGGACGATGTCTCTGATCCATCACGTCACCAGAACCCGCGGCCGGTTGCGGCTGTTCTGGGCGCTCATAACCGCGGGCATTGGGCTGTGGTTTTGCTACGGGCTGTTATGGGTTTACTACGAAGTCTGGCTGCGTGCAGATGTTCCCGACTTATGTGCCGGCGACATGATTCTCTTCCTGCACATCGTACCCTTGATGGCTGCTCTGGCCTTGCGGCCGCACGCGCCTCAGGACGAATACGCCGCCCGCTTGCGGCATCTCGATTTCGCCATGCTGATGCTGTGGTGGATCTACCTTTACGTTTTCATCGTAATTCCATGGCAGTACGTCGTGCCCAATGTCGGGCCCTACAACGATAATCTGAATTTCCTATATTTGATTGAGAAGATCGTTTTCCTTGCCAGTTTGGTGGTCGCCTGGTTTGGCAGCAAAAAGGGCTGGAAAACGTTTTACGCGAGTCTGTTTGGAGCCTGTTTCACCTATGCAGCCAGCTCCCACATCGCGAATTGGGCCATCGGGCGGGGTGTTTATTACAGCGGAAGTCTCTATGATATTCCGCTCGCGATCTCAATGGCGTGGATTACGCTAGTCGGTTTGTGGACTCCCGAGCGCGAGCCACAGGCTGCCGCCCGCTCCACTTCCACCTCCCACGGAGTCTGGCTGGCACGACTTGGAATGATTGCCGCTTTCAGCCTTCCGGTGTTCGGCACCTGGGCGCTGATCGATTGGAGCCTTCCTCCCGCCATACGATCGTTCCGCATGGTGCTCACGTTGTCGGCGGCAATTTTGATGGGCATCATGGTCTTCGTGCGGCAGCGACTGCTCGACCGGGAGTTGTTGCGCTTGCTTACTTATTCACAGGAATCTTTCAAGAACCTGAAACGTCTGCAAGCGCAGATTACGGAATCTGAAAAGCTGGCTTCCATCGGCCAACTGGTGGGCGGTGCGGCCCACGAACTCAATAACCCGATTACCGCCATGCTCGGCTATTCCGACCTTCTATTGCTCACCCAGCCCCTCACCGCCGAGCAGAGCCTATTAGCGAGCAAAATCGGACAACATGCGCGGCGCACGAAGTCGTTAGTATCGAGTTTGCTCAGCTTTGCCCGGCCACGCCCATCAACCATGGCCCCGGTGGATTTGAAAACGTTGCTGCGAACTGCCGCAAAGCTCTCGCAATCTCATTGGAAGGCAGGCCAGACCGAGGTACAAATCGAACTTGCGCCTGAACTTCTTCTGGTGCGCGGAGATTCGAACCAACTGCTACAGGTATGCGTCCAACTGATCAGCGACGCAATGCAACTTCTCCACCATGGCACAGGCGATGGTTTGAGAGTTTCCGCGCGAAGGCAGGGCGAACAAGCAATCATTCTTATCTCGAATGCGAACCCTGTCGATCAAGCAGCAGAAAAAGAGGCTGGCTCGACGGAGATGCTATCTAATTTGGGCATGAGCGCCTGCCAGGTAATCCTCCGTGAGCATCATGGACGCGTGCTCTGCCAACGAGATCCAGACTCCGGCGTCAGCATTCGTATCGAGATTCCGCTCATTACGGCGGCGGAGAAGTCGACTGGAACTGCCCAAACGGTGGCGTGGGAGCCTCAACCGTCCGCTTAAGCTGCCCACAGGCAGCGTAGATATCGCGCCCTCGCGGCCTCCTGATAAACGCGCGAATCCCAGCCGCCCTCAATATATTCTGGAACGCAAGCACCCGCTCCGCGCCGGGGGTTGCGAAATCGATTCCCGGCCCGGGATTCAGCGCAATCAGATTCACCTTGCAGCGCAGCCCGCGCAGCAACTCGGCGACTTCCCTGGCGTTTTCGGGTTCGTCATTCACTTCCCCGAGCAGGACATATTCGAACGTGACGTATTCGCGAGTGCGCAGCGGAAAGTCGCGAGCGGCGGCGATCAGCGTTTCCAGGTTCCACTTCTTGTTGAGGGGCATCAGCCGGGCGCGCAGAGAATCGTTCGAGGCATTCAATGAAATTGCCAGCTTCGGCCGGACGGGTTCCCGGCCAAAGTCATGGATGCGCGGAACGATCCCCGCAGTCGAGACCGTCATCCTTCTTTCAGCAATTCCAACATTCTCCACCAACAGGCGCGACGCCTTGATGAAGTTGTCGTAATTCAGAAACGGCTCGCCCATGCCCATGAAAACCAGATTGATGCGGTGTTCAGGGGGCGAAACCTTCTGCTCGCTGAGCACGGCGCACACCTGGCCCACAATTTCGCCCGCCGTCAGGTTCCGCTTCACACCCAGCAGGGCCGTCAAGCAAAACTGGCAATCGACCGCACATCCTACCTGACTGGAGATGCATATCGTCGAGCGACCCACAGTTCGTCCGTTGCCCGATTCTGCCGCATCGCCGGCTTTGCTTCCGTCACCAGCTTCGCCCCCATCTCCTTCGGGCATCCAAACGGTCTCTACCGTTTGCCCATCGGCACACGCAATCAAATATCGAACGGTACCGTCCTGCGACAGGAATTTTTTCTCGACACCTAAGGCGCCAACGGTCACTCCATTCTCGGTCATCCCCTCGCGAAGTGCGGAGGGCAGAGTCGAAATCTCGTCCAGACTCTCCACTCGCTGGCGGTAAATCCCCTGCACAATCTGTTTGGCACGGTATCCGGGCTCCCCGGCTGCAATGACCAACGCCGTAATTTCCGCCTGGTCCATGCCCAGCAGCGAACATGGCATCAATTTATTCATTCAATCGCAACATTCAGAACATGATGTAACTCATTTATTTTAAACAGTATAAATAAGTTACTCGACCTCAGGCTCGGCCTCCGCCAGATGTGTAAGAATAGATCAGGACCACTCCTGCATCAAATATACGACGAAGGATCCCGTAAGAATCCATCATGGCAAAAGAAGTACGCAATATTCGCCGTCAGGTTCTGCCTCACGGCCTCACCGTTATTACCGAACAAATGGAGCACATCCGGTCGGCATCGATAGGAATCTGGCTCGAAACCGGTTCCCGCGACGAAACCCCGCAATCGAACGGCATCTCCCATTTTATCGAGCACATGGTCTTCAAAGGCACCAAGCATCGCACTGCGGAGGAAATCGCCCGCCAGGTCGACTCCATCGGCGGCAACATGGATGCCTTCACCTCCAAGGAATGTATCTGCTTCAACGTCAAAGTGCTCGACGAAAACGTTCCTGTCGCTCTTGAAATCCTCACCGACCTCGTGCTGCACCCTACCTTCGATGCCGAAGATATCGCCCGCGAACGTGGAGTAATTCTGGAAGAAATCAAGATGGACGAAGACAACCCGGATTATCTCGTCCATGAGATCTTCACCCAGAATTTCTGGAAAGACCATCCGCTCGGCAAGCCGATCCTGGGGACAAAAGAAACGGTAAAAAAATTCGAGCGGCAGGCCGTCCTCGATACTTATGCTCACAGGTTCGCTCCCGGCAACATCATAGTTGCTGCTGCCGGGCATCTGGATCACGATCAGTTCGTCGATCTCGTAGTAAAGCACTTCGAGCATCTCAAGCCCGCGCAGAATGGATTTCACTCGGCTGAGCCCAAGATCGTTCCGCGCATCGTCCTGCGCAACAAGAAGGCGCTCGAACAGGTTCAGCTCTGCATCGGTGTGCCCGCGTACCCAATTGCTCACGAGAAACGCCATTCCAGCTATGTTCTGAATACCTTGCTCGGCGGCGGAATGAGCTCACGGCTCTTTCAGAACATTCGCGAGCGTCAAGGTTTGGCCTACTCGATTTACAGCGATCTGAATCCTTACCGCGACACGGGATGCATGGCGGTCTACGCCGGCACGTCTCTTGCCTCATCTGCAAAAGTGGTGCGTTGCGTCGTCGACGAATTCCGGAACCTAAAGAACCAGCCTGTGCCGGAAGAGGAATTGCGCCGTTCGAAGGATCAACTCAAAGGCAGCCTCATGCTGTCCCTCGAATCGAGCACAGCACGGATGTCGAACCTGGCGCGGCAGGAGATGTATTTCGATCACTTCCAGGACCTGGACGAACTGATCGAAAGAATCGAAGCAGTTACTGCCGAAGACCTGCAGAACCTGGCGCAGGAATTCTTCAAAACCGAAGCCGTAGCCGTCACCGCTCTCGGCAATCTCAATGGACTGAAGATTTCCCGCGACCAGCTCGCCTGCTGAAGGCCTAGCGCGTCCAGTTACTGAGCACGTCTTCCTGCTCCTCCTGCGCCTCGGCGGTCGCGTCGTCCCCACCCTGCTCCCTGATCAATCCAGTCTTCAAGTACTGCCGCAAGCACCTGGGGCACGGCGCATATCCTTGCTGCATTGCTTCTTTCGCGGTCAGCGTTCGTTCGGAAGCCTTGTCATGAATGTACTTGCAGCCCGGCACGTGAAACAACTTCGATCCGTCGGAAACCACAACTTGAAGGTTTGGAGGAATATCGTGGGCCGGAACTGCCAGAATCGATCTTGCAGGCGGCCGGAAAGTGAATGTGCTGACCAGCTTCACTCCGCCCGCGATCAAAGCCAAAGCCGCCACCGGAATCAACCACGCCGACCAATTCCACCGGCTTCTTCCCGCCACCGAAGCATCTTTTCCCAGCCGCTGTTCCAGCCTTCGGCTGAAGCCCGCCGGAACTTCCAGCATCCGCTCATCGCCGTAAAGCTGAACCACGTTCCGCGTCCCCGCCAACACCGAGGAGCAGCGCTTGCAAGAGCGGAAATGCTCGTCCATCGCCGTCCGCAGCGCCCCATCCACGCCCTGGTCGACGTAATTCGAAATCTCGCGCCACACTTGTTCGCAGTTCACTTCTTGGTTCACCATGGCTTGTTTCCCTTCTCGAATGGAAGGCGGCTGAACCACCCCCGCTGCCATCCGGCGGCCAGCAGATCGCGCAGCATCAGCCGCGCGCGCAAGAGCCGCGTCTTCACCGAAGCCACCGAAATTCCCAGCGCCTCCGCCGTCTCCTGAATATTCAAATGCTCCATGTCCCGCAGCACAAACACTTCGCGATACTTGCGATCGAGAGTAGCCAAGGCCTCCGCCAGACGCTGGCGGACTTCCTTACGTTCGAGAGCTTCCGAGGGAATCTCGCGCCAGTCGGCGAAGTCGCGCGGCGCGTAGTCACTATCGGAGTCGCCCTGGCCCGGGCGGCGATCGTCGATGCCTTCCATCACCACGGTTCGCTCCCTTCTGCGCCGCATTAGAGCCTCGTTGACGGTTATCTGAATTAGCCACGTGCTGAAGCGCGCCTCGGCACGGAATTTCTGAATGTTTGCGAATGCCTTGAGCATCGCTTCCTGGGCGGCATCTTCGGCGTCGTGCTCGTTCCGCAAAATCGCAAATGCCGCCGCATACACTCGCCGTTCATAGGGGCGGACAAGCTCGTAAAACAATTCGCGCTGACCGCGCTGAACGTTCGAAATCAGCTGCTGCTCGCGCGTAATCTCCGCCGGATTGTTCAACACCATTCCTGGTTCGGACATCCTTGCTCACAATCCTCGCGTCCTACTCTCCAACCTGGCCGCCGGGCGCATCATGGTTCGGAGCAAAGTACTCCGGATCTTTCTTCCAACCCGTCAGCATGGAAACGAAGTTGTTCCAGCCGTGCAGGATCACCATCACCAGATGGCCAAACACGAACAACAAAATCGCCCACATGACCGCGAAGTGCCAGATGCGGGCGTAATGGAACCCTCCCATGAGCCACGCAAGCCACGAGAACTGCACCGGCTTCCATACGGCCAAGCCAGTGACTACCGACAGAACCCCCAACATGATCGTCATCGTGTAGGCCTGTTTTTGCAGCGGATTGTAGGCTTCGCGGGCCGGCGGCTTTTCTCCAAAGAAAAAATAATGCTTGACCATCGGCCAAACGCCGGGGACATCACGTCCTGTAAACAGCACTTGGCGATAATTGCCGCTGAAAATCTGATACCCAATGTAAAGAACTCCGGTCGCCATATAGATCCACATGAACGTGAGGTGCCACTGCAATGCGCCGCCGAGCCAGCCGCCAATGGCGAAAGCCTTCGGCCAATGAATCAAATCTTTTTGCGGAATTTTGGCTCCGAAGCTGGGAAATGCTCGAAAGATCTGCAGGCCGCTCCCCACCATCACAAACAGCGCAACTGTATTGACCCAGTGGCATAGCCGCACGATGAAAGGATGTTCGTAAACGGCGCGAGCAACCACCACCACTTCATCCTCGTCCTTCTGTTTGGTCTGAATAATCTCGATGACTGAATCGCTCACCCTCGAACCTCCTGAGACTCGCGCCGATAAAGCGGGTTCGAATGTCGAACGCGCTCAATGAAATAGGGCACGGCTATCACAGCCCGTAGAACCACGAATAGCCCTGATCTTCCCAATAGCCAACTTTATCGAGGACATGGGAGACTTTCAGTTCGGTCAGGTATTTTGCCTGCTTGTAGCCAATCTTCGTCGGAATCTGCAGCCGCAGCGGCGCTCCGTGCTCGCGAGAGAGCGGCTGATCGTACATCTCATAGCAGAGCAGCGTCTGCGGATGCCGCGCCGTGGCTATGTCTAGTGACTCGTAATAATCGTCGGCACAGTTCACGGTCACAAATCGGGCGGTCGGATCGGCACCCACCACATTCAAGAAATCGGAAAGGCGCGCTCCGCCGAAACGCCCGATTACATCCCAACCTTCCACGCAAATATGGCGCGTATTCTGGCGGATGCGGGGCAGCACCTGAATCTGCGCCAGCTTGTATTCCCCCGGTTTCTGCACAGCGCCGCTCACGGTCAGCGTCCAGGTATCGAAGTCCACTCCAGGATCGTCAATGTCATAGCCATTGATTGGAAACGTCGCAAAGGGTGCGACATCGGAATCGTCGAAAGTGGGAGCGAAATGCCCCTTACGAAAAAGCCGCGCGGCGCTCCAGTCGCTGAAATGTAATCCTTTCTTCAGTAGGCCTTGCTGCAATGGCGGGATGACAAAGGCGCCCAGGGCCAGCACCGGGGTGAGTTTCAGCAACTCGCGGCGGCTGACCTGGCGGAATTTCTTTTCGTCCATCTTCCGATTGTAGTTCTTCATTCACCAACTCTTTATGAATTGGAATCGATCGCGCTCCCCACGCAAAAAGGACGCAACCCCAACGATGGGATTCACCGGGCGGCTGGAAAGTTTCGCCTTAAGATTGGTCTTAAAGGTGAGAATTATAGAGTGCCGCGACGAAGCGGCGTAGTGGTCAAAAAAACTCGGCAAAATTGACCCAAAATAACGAGCGCCCCGCATCTCTTTCGAGATCGGGGCGCCCGGGCAGCCCTCCCCCAGAACTGCTCAATCCGGAAAATAACTCCTGCGCAGGATTTTGCAAATAGCACCTCCGTGCCATTCCCACGGCTCCAAAGTGCTATGTCCCAAAATCCCTCCCAAAGTCGCCGTTTTCGTGCTCCCTGGGCCAATTGCCCCGCCCGCCTGTGTTCATCTCTTTTCTTAAGTTCAAGCAATTCTTGCCGATGGAAAGATTAAAGATAAGGGCTCAGGGCGCACTGTTATGCCAGCTTTCAAAGATCCCGACACGTATCGCGACATTCTGGATAGTTTGCAGATCGGCGTGAGCGTGCTCGATTTGCAGAAAATAGTTGTTTTCTGGAGCGACGGAGCAGCCGCGATCACCGGCTATGAACGCATCGACGTGCTCGGCCACCTCTGTACCGATAGCGTTCTGCAGCACTGCAATCAGGAATGCTGTGAGATGTGCTCCGAGAAGTGCCCCATATCATCCGCCTTGCACGGTGGCAAGCCGCTGGAAACGATCAGCTTCATCCATCACAAATCCGGACATCGCACGCCCGTGCACGTTTGGGCTATTCCATTGCGCGATAAGCACGGTTCGATAATTGGCGTGATTCTTACCTTCGAAGGCGAGGTTGCACTTAATGGCCCGCACCCCAACGATCAGCGGATGAAGGAACAGGGATGGCTGGATCTGTTAACCGGGTTGCCCAACCACGCCCTCATGCAGTCGCACCTGCGCGAGACCCTGGGAACCTTCCGGGACCTGCACATTCCCTTCGCGGTCGTTGTTGTCGAGTTCCACGAACTGAGCGGCTTCCGTGCGCGCTACGGGCAGGAAGCGGCCACGTCGATGCTAAAAGTCCTCGCCCGCACCTTGAGAAACAGCGTTTGGCCCACCGATTTTGTCGGCCGCTGGAGCGAGAACCAGTTTCTTGTCATCCTAGGCGGCTGTGGAGAAGACGCGCTGCAGGCCGTGGTCGGCCGCATGCACCGAATCATGTCGAACGCAAGTATTGTCTGGTGGGGCGAGGAACTGGCCCTGAAAGTGTCGATCGGATACGCCGACGCGATCGAAGGCGACACCGTGGAAGCGCTTACCGCCCGCGCCCAACAGCACCTCGAAGGAAATCAAATACAGGCGAAAGCCAAGAGCGCTGCGGGAACTTCGACAGCGTGATTCACACGATCTGACTCATGTTCGCAATCATAGGCATTGTCGTGGTGTTCGGCTGCGTCGCAGCCGGCTATCTGATGGAGCACGGAAATTTGAAGGTGCTCATCCAACCGGCTGAATTGGTGACCATCTTAGGCGCGGCCATAGGCACAGTTTTGATCGCCAACCCACTCTACATTCTCAAGAAAGTTGCAGGAGGAATCGGCGGTGTCTTCGGCGGTTCGAAATACACCAAGCAGGCCTATCTCGATTCCCTGAAGATGATGTACGAACTGCTGAACAAGGCTCGCAAGGATGGATTGATGTCTCTCGAAAACGACGTTGAGGAACCCGAGAAGAGCCCGGTTTTCTCCAAAGGACCGGCGGTGTTCAAGAACCATCACGTCCGCGACTTCGTTTGCGATTCGCTACGCATGGCGATCACCGGTATCGATGCCTTCGATCTCGACCAAATGATCGATCTCGACATGGAGGTCCACCACCACGATGCCGGCGTGCCGCCGGCCGCACTGAATACGATGGCGGACTCGCTGCCCGGCCTCGGAATTGTGGCTGCCGTGCTGGGCATTGTCATCACCATGGGCGCACTCGGCGGCCCTCCTGAGGAGATTGGCAAGAAAGTCGCAGCTGCGCTCGTGGGAACATTTCTGGGCATATTGCTTTGTTACGGACTCGTCGGTCCTATTGCCTCCAACATGACCAAAGCTGCCGACGAAGAGCACGCCTATCTTTACGTTCTGCGGGTTCTGATGGTTTCGTTTTTGAAAGGAACGGCTCCCATCATGGCAGTAGAGGTTGCGCGGCGCGCGGTGCCAGGACACGTTCGTCCATCGTTCAAAGAATTGGAATCCGCCTGCCGTAACCGTGCTGGCGGAGAGGGCGAGGCTGCCCCTGAAGCAGCCGCAGCAGCGGCATCCTCCTAATATTCGCGGATCAATCCCATGGACAAAACTCGCCCCATCATCATTCTCAAGAAAAAAACCGGACACGGCGGCCATCACGGTGGCGCATGGAAGGTCGCTTACGCGGACTTCGTCACCGCCATGATGTCGTTATTTATCGTGCTTTGGCTGCTCAGCAGCAGCAAACCAGTGCGAGAAGCAGTTGCGGGCTACTTCAAAGACCCAAGCGGAACCGCTTCCAAGCTGGGAACTACCCTATCCGGCGTCGGCGAAAACTTCGTTCTCACCAAGGACAACATGCCCAAGCTGAAAGATCAGCTCGAGCAAAAGATCCGCGAGATGAGCGATTTCGACAAACTCAAAAGCCACGTCGAAATGACGGTCACCTCCGAGGGCCTGCGAATAGAGTTAACGGAATCGGCCGCCGGAACTTTTTTCGATAGCGGCAGCGCAAAGCTCAACGCGGACGGTCGCGAATTGCTGGTCACGCTGGCCCAGGAACTCGGCAAACTGCCGAACAAGTTATCCATCGAAGGCCACACCGATTCGAAACCATATGCTGGAACCGCGAACTACAGCAACTGGGAGCTGTCGACCGACCGCGCCAACGCCGCCCGGCGACTGGTGCAGGCCAACGGAATCGGGCCAGCGCAGATCACTCAGGTTCGCGGATTCGCCGATCAGCGCTTGCGCAACCCAAAAGATGCCCTCGATCCCGCCAACCGCCGGATCTCAATCATCGTGCAGTACATCGAGAAAAAGGCCGACGAAGACGAAACCAGGGAAGTCTCACCCGAAGGCGAGAAATCAGCCGCGGGCGTTCAAGAGAAGAAGGACGAGACCGACAAATCAGAAGGCGCTAAGCCAGCCGAAGACTCTGGCAAAAAGGAATAAATCGTGGGGAGGAGTTCGCCCGCCGATACATCTTCGCTCAGCCTTTGTCTTCTCTGTGGTTAAGAGCTTAAGCGGCCTCAATAACCAAATACCCGCTGTATAATCCCCGTTCAGCTTTTCTTCACCTTTTCCCACAGGAGCATTCATCGATGAAGAATCTTGCCCGGCGGTTCTGCATCTTCTTGGCAGTAACTTCTACCACGCTAGTCTGGTCTCAAGAACAAGTCGATCTCGCAACCATCTCCCGCATCCGCTACGAAGGCTTTCACGATTCCAAAGTCATGGACCTCGCTTCCGGCTTGATGGATTCAATCGGAGAGCGCCTCACTGGCTCGCCCAACATGAAGCGCGCCAACGAATGGACTCGCGATCAACTCGCTGCCATGGGACTTTCCAACGCACATCTCGAGCCCTGGGGACCATTCGGCCGCGGCTGGTCCAATCAGTATGTGAACGTTCGCATGACTTCGCCCGACATTGTCACGCTGCTCGCCTATCCGAAAGCCTGGACGCCCGGCACCAATGGCGTAGTTCAAGCCAAGTGCGTTCGCGTCGTCCTCAGCGACAAAAAAGATTTCGACAAATATCGCGGCAAGCTCGCCGGCATGATTGTCATTCTCGGCGCTGACCTGGACGTCAAACCAATCGCCGATCCGCAATTCCGCCGCGATACCGACGACGACCTCGCCAGGCTCTCCGAATACAACGTTGCCACCGAACACAACTTCACCTTTGCCGACTTCCTGAAACGCATGCAGTTCATCCAGGATCAAAATCGATTTTTCGCCGACGAAAAAGTTCTCGCCGTCATCGATCACAGCCGCCAGACCTCAGGCGGAGGCACGGTGTTCGTTCAGTCCGGTGGTCCATACCGAACCGGCGAAACCACCTCTGTCCCTCAGCTCACCATGGCTCTCGAGCACTGGACACGCATCGCCCGCCTGTTGCAGCAGAAAAAAGACGTCTCGCTTGAACTCAACGTGCAAAACACTTTCTACGATGACGATCCCATGCAGTACGACACCATCGCCGAAATTCCGGGCACGGATAAAGACAAGAAAGAGGAAGTCGTCATGCTCGGCGCTCATCTCGATTCCTGGCATGCCGGCACCGGAGCTACCGACAACGGCGCCGGAACCATCGTCATGATGGAAGCCGTCCGCATTCTCAGAGCGCTCGACATTCACCCGCGCCGCACCATCCGCATCGGCCTCTGGAGCGGCGAAGAGCAAGGCCTGCTGGGCTCGCAATTCTACGTCGAACATCATTTCGGATCGCGCCCTCCTATGGACGAGCCCGCCATGAGAGGCACGCCCACACTCATCCGCCGCGAAGCTGGAGACGTCACCCTCAAGCCCGAGCAAGCCAAAGTTTCCGCCTACTTCAACGTCGATAACGGCACCGGAAAAATTCGCGGCATCTACCTGCAGGAAAACGAAGCCGTCGCTCCCATCTTCAAAGCCTGGATGGAGCCCTTCAAAGACCTCGGCATGAACACGCTCACCATGCGCAACACCGGAGGCACTGACCATCTCTCTTTCGACGCCGTCGGCATCCCCGGATTCCAGTTCATCCAGGATCCCATCGAATACGAAACCCGCACCCATCACTCGAACATGGACGTCTACGATCGCCTGCAGCCCGACGATCTAAAGCAAGCGGCGGTCATCGTAGCCAGCTTCGTCTATGAAGCCGCGCAGCGCGACCAGATGCTCCCGCGCAAGCCAATCGAAAAGGGAGTGCCGAAAGAACCGGAAAAGAAGGAGGAGTAGAACAGGCCGGGCAGGTTTGGGGAGATGCTCTATGCCTGCATCAACTGCCCGGCAATCAAGAACGGTTGAGTCAAGTTAACCAATCGATAAGCCCGCCGCAATCCTGTAAAAGGATTAGAGGCGAGGGAGCACACCGTAGAATCAAGGAGTCAGCTTTCCGCTCTCAAGATAATTTTGCGACGGAACGCCGAAGGCATCGGCAACACGGTTGAAAAAAGCGAATAACGCGGTGATGTAAACCGCCTCGGCAATCTGTTCTTCTCTCCATCCCGCCAGGCGCAGCTTTTCAACATCGGCGGCCGTCGTACGATAGGCCGCCTCTGTGATCAGCTTCACATATTCCAGCAGCGTCCGTTCCGCCGCAGTCAGGCCCGCCTCGTCGAGCTTGCCTTCAACGATGGCTCGTACGCATTGATCAGGAGCTCCCTGAACACGCAGGAAGTAGGCATGGCTATCCAGTCAATACGGGCAGCGGTTCAGGTACGAGACGTAGCTCGCAATCATTTCTTTGTGACGCCGCAGAAGGTGGCCGTCGGAGAAATGTACGGTGTTGCCGAACTCGATCACCTGCCGTAGAAAGTCAGGCCGTGCCCCGAAGCATTTGAGGATGCCCGGCACCTGCTGTCTACCCGAACCCGAGCGCCAGAAGTCGTAGGCTGCAGCGGTTTCGCCTGTAGCTTCGGCGTCCTCGATAATGCGGATCTTGGTTGCCGGCTTCGGTCTGTGTGCTCCGTCGAGAACTACCTTCTCTGCTTTCCGGCTACCGTCATTCTCCAAGGAATTCATCTCCTCGCTTCTCCAAGGCCAGTCAAGTCCATACTCAGTCAACCTGTTCAAACCTTTGCCAGCCGCGCTGTCCTGCCGCGAAAAATCTCATAGACGGGCAATCCAGCGAGCACCACCAATACTCCCAAGCCTGCGCCACGTGGCGTGCTGCTCCCCACCAGAAACAGCATGAGCATCACCAGAAGCAAAAATACGATCGGCGTAAACGGATAAAGTGGAGTCAGGATCACCGATTGTTCGGCTCGCTGGCGTGCGCGCACCACAAACAGACCAGCCGCCGTAATTCCCAGAAACAGGATCACGATAAACAAGGTATACGAAATGATTTGCTCAAAGCTGCCCACCAGCACCAATAAAGATGCGACGAAACCTTGAATAGCAATTGCGTTGGCCGGCGTGCCAAATCGTGGGTGGATTTGTGCCACCGTTTTGAGAAACAGCCCATCCTGCGCCATCGCGTAATAAACCCGCGGAGCGGAAATAATCAGCGCCGCCAAACTGCCCAGCAGGCAGACAATCACAATGGCCGCAAAGATCGCACTGCCCGCGCGGCCGAATAGCACTTCTCCGACTTGAGCAACAAAAGCTTGATCGGATGTTACTTTTTCCAGCGGGACTAAATAGAAGAAGACCGCGCTGACAGCGATGTAGACCAGGGTTACGGCCGGAACGCCAATGGCCAGAGCGCGTGGCACAGTGCGGGCCGGGTCACGAACTTCCCCCGCGATATTGGTGACCTCCCACCACCCGGCGAAAGAGAAAAAAGCACCGATCGCTCCGATGCCCAGCGCAGAAATCAACGGCAAAGAACCGGAACGCTGCGCGACGAATGGAGTGAAGTTCGACCACGAACCGAGCCGAAAGGCTAAAGCCCACAATGTAAGAAACGCGAGCGATCCCAGTTTCAGCCAGGTAATCCAGCGCAGAAGCCCGGCGCTCACCCGCACGCTGAAAATATTCAGCAGGCAAATGGACCAAATTAATCCCACGGCCACGATTTTGATCGACCCCGGAGAAAGGTGAACCACATAGGCGAGGTAGCTTCCCACGCCCGTGGCGAATGACGCGGCCACTGCGGGATCCATTACCAGCAGGCACATCCATCCATACAGGAATGCGATGCGGGGGCCGAAGCTTTCGTGCAGGTAAACATAAGCGCCGCCAGCGCGTGGAAAGCGGCCAGCAAACTCTCCATAACAAAGCGCACCACTCAGCGTCATCGCGCCGACAACCAGCCAAACCATCAACAGCCAAAAAGGAGAGCCTAAGGCTTTGGCCATGCCGGCAGGAGTGAGGAAGATTCCAACCGCAATGATTCCACCAATGACCGTGGCAGTCGTCGAAGTCAAGCCAAGTTCGCGGCGCAATCCCGCCTTCGGACTCGCGCTAAGCCCAATGATCCCCATGAGTATGAATTTCGCCTCTCAGACCGACGCCGGCAACCCACAGACTACCAGGCAAAGGCGAAATCAAGAGTGGCGATACGTTAGCGACGCCGACAGGACCGGCGCAATGCTACAAAAATACTAGAGACTCTGTAACATCCAACCTTGCCTTCCACAGCCGCGCTCCGCAATTATGATCGAAGACACTACAGTCGCCAGAAGTCGTCCGGCCTGACTCCTCGGTCTCACGATTTTCGCTCAGAGCTCTTTGACATCTGGACCTTGCGAGGGACCGCAGAATCCGCCTTAATGATTCCAAACAACCTACGCGAGAAAGATCACGCAATTCGCTGATTCCAGATATCTTAGCCTAAGTCCTTTGGACGACGTATCTTGCGGGGACCGCATTTTGCAACATGATGATTCCTGACATTTTAGCGACAAATACCCCCCCCGGGGGGAGGGGGTGGTTAAAAGGCGAGCTCAAAAAGGAGAAGTCGCATCCGCGAGGAAGCTGGTCGACCTCGCTTTGGCTAGAAGCTAGATGCGAGACGCTTACTTCACAAACGTCAGCCCATGCGGCACAGCCCACCGGAAAACGTAGGCGTAAAGCATCACGATAACTCCCACGATTGCGCCCAGCGCGACCGAGTGCCACGCGACATAACGGAAGATGACGCCTTCGTTCCCCACTTGCTCGGTTGCTGCGGTAGCAATCGTAATCGACTGTGCATCGACCATCTTGCCCATGACGCCGCCACAACTGTTGGCTGCGCACATCAGCACCGGATCGATTCCAAGTTGCTGCGAAGTGATTCGCTGCAGGCTGCCGAACAAAGCGTTGGACGAAGTGTCGCTGCCGGTAAGCGCCACGCCAAGCCATCCGAGGAATGTTCCGAAGAATGGATAGAACCATCCGGTGCGGGTGAATGCCAGGCCCAGCACGGCATCGAGCCCGGAGTAGCGCGTGACGTATCCAAGTCCGAGCATGAACGAGATAGCGATCATCGCCAGCCGCATGCGCACCAGAGTTTTCCAGAAAACTCGCATTAATTGCACCGGGCCAAGGCCGAGCAGAAATCCCGAGACGATCGCCGCGAAGAAGCATCCTGTCCCAGTGGCCGAAAGCCAGTTAAAGTCGTAGCGCGCCGCTTCGGGTGTTGGTTTGGTCACCACAGGCTGAGATCGGTATACGGCGTTATGCAGATAAGGCACATCCCACCCCGGAGGTCCAGGTCGAACTTTGCCATTCGGCAGAATCACTTTAAACGCAGGCGTAGTCGCCTGATTCATCGCCAGCTTGATTTTCGGCAAGCCCCACAGGAGCACGAATAACGAGAGAATAGCGAACGGCATCCAGGCCTTCAAAACCTGTCCGGCGGTGTAGTGATGGACTTTCACCATGCCGTCAAATTCCTGAGGAGTCCACTTCCCGCCAAACTGGTCGGAAATGTTGGCTGTGGGAGGCGGCAGCGGGGTCGGCTTGTCGTCGTAATCAAATCGCCAGATACGCTTCGGCTTCCAGAAGCGCAGAAATGCCAGCGCCGCAACCAACGATACGACGCCGCCCATAATGTCGACGAGATTGCTGTCGACATAGTTGGACCAGAAGAATTGTGTCAAGGCGAAGGAAACACCCACGACCGCAATCGCGGGAAAGACTTCGAAAGTATCGCGCCAGCTGACCATGGTTTTCACCAGCCAGAAAGGAACGATCACAGCGGTGAAAGGAAGAATGCGGCCAATCATGGCGTTGAGATCGGATTCGGGCAGCGCAGTGACGGCAGCTAAAGTATGAACGGGAGTTCCAATTGCGCCCCACGCAACCGGAGCAGTATTCGCGATGAGGTTCAAAGCGGCAGCGTGAAAGGGACGAAAACCGAGGCCGATCATGAAGGCTCCCGCGATAGCGACGGGAGCGCCGAACCCGGCCGCGCCTTCGATGAATGCTCCAAAACAAAACGCAACCAGAAGGACCTGCAGTCGCCGGTCCGCGGTGATGCCGGCGATCGACTCTTTCATGATTTCGAATTGGCCGGTCTCGACGGAAATGTCGTAGAGATAGACCGCCGCCAAAACGATCCAGGCAATTTTCAAAACGCCAAAGGCAACTCCGTAGAAGAAACTAAGCCCCGCCAGAGCCGGAGGCATTTTGAACACAGTGATCGCGACCAATACGGCGGTCCCAGCGCCAGCGATGGCGCACCAATGCGGCTTAACCTTGAGCCCAGCGAGCAGGGTGAAAAGAACAATGATGGGAAGGGCCGCAACCAGCGTGGAAAGCCACCAATGACCGAGCGGGTCGTAGATCTGATTCCACTGCATCGTAACCTCCGGGCAAAAAGTTCACTGCACCATAAAGTTCATTGCACTTCACGGCACCAAGGCGATGCAAATCAAAGCGACGGCATTTCGCGCTACAACTCTCTCAGTTCGCTTCCCAGCTTTTCGGAACGTTCACGTACGAGCGGTCGAGATCGGCCACCGAAGGGCACCCGAGCAGGCGCAACGTCCGGTCGAGATCGCTGCGCAGGATATCAACGGCGCGATTAACACCGGCTTCGCCGGCAGCGGCCAAACCGTAGGCGTAAGCGCGGCCGCATAACACGGCGCACGCCCCCATGCAAATTGCTTTGGCGATATCGGTGCCGCGGCGAATGCCTCCATCCATCCACACTTCAATGCGGCCTTGTACGGCTTTTATGACTTCAGGTAGGACACGCAGCGAAGCTGGCACTCCATCCAGTTGGCGGCCACCGTGATTGGAAACCGAAATTGCCGCGGCGCCTTCGTCGATCGAGCGCAGCGCATCGTCCGCCGTCAACACCCCTTTTATGACAATTGGACCCTTCCACGATTCTCGAATCCAGCTCAAGTCAGCCCAGGTCACCGCGGATTCGGCCAGCGCAGTCGCTACATCGATCAGCGGGAGCGGCCCCTTGCCCGGAACGATGACGTTCGGCAGGCCGGGCAGGCCGCCGTCGCGAAGATATTCGAAGAGCCAGCCGGGCCGCGAAAGAATCTGGCCGACGAACGGAATTTTATCGAACGGACCGCCGCTGATCAGTTCCTTCATTCCATTGCGATAGTCGCGTTCACGAATTCCGGAAACTGGCGTGTCGATGGTGACCACGAGCGCATTGAAACCGGCAACCCGAGCGCGTTCAATCGCGGCTTCGGCTGCGCCGCGGCCGCCCATTAGATACAGTTGATAGAAAACCGGACCTGTCGAAGCGGCACGGACGTCCTCGAGCCTATGTCCGGAGATGGTCGAGAGGATGTATGCGGTACCGGCTGCGCCCGCTGCTCGTGCGGCGGCGACCTCGCCACCGGGATGCATCAGCCGGCTGTATCCGACGGGCGCAAGCATGAATGGAAGAGACAGATTGAAGGCCAGAACACTGGTGCACAAACTGCACTCGGAAAGCGCAACCGCGTGTCGCGGCCTAAAAGTGACGTCATCAAAGACTCTGCAGTTCTCCCGCAGCGTGACTTCGCCTTCGGCGCCTCCATCGAGGTAATCAAAAACCGGCTTTGGGATTCTTTCACGCGCGATCGGACGAAAGTCCTCGATACAAACCACCCGGGGCGAGGCGACGGAACGTGCAGCTCTTGTCATCAGCAAACACCAGCTTATTCGGGAATCCTGAACAGCCCGCTATCGTACCACTGGGTCCATCGGCGATTGAAGAAAATTTCAAAAACCGGCCTGCCTGGTTTGATCGTTTGATTTTCGAGATCCTCCTGGTCCGGTTGCTATGCCTAAACCCACTTTTAATCACCCTAAAACGATCTCCGGCAACTCGGCCAGGGTCGCGATTTCCGCATCAGGAGTCTCCGGGATATGCTCGGATGCTTGGCCCGACCGATTGCACCATAGGACGCGGTAGCCGAAAGCCTTGGCGGAGTAGGCGTCCCATCCGTTGGAGGAAATAAAACAGATTTGGCCGGGCGCGAGACTGAGACGATCGCACGCGAGCCTATAAACCAACCGATGCGGCTTGTATACCTTCACTTCTTCGACCGACAAAACGGCGTCGAATAAGTGGTCAATTCCGGCATGGGCCGCTGCTTTCGCCAGCATCGTCGGAGTGCCGTTGGAAAGTATGGCGAGTTTGATTCCCGACGATTTCAGCCGCTTCAAGACCTCAGTCACTTCGGGATAGGCATTCAGTATGAGATAGGAATTCAACAGTTGTTCGCGCAATGCGGAGCTTTCAAGCTGCATAGTCGACAGAGCAAAGTCGAGCGCGTCTCCGGTCACTTGCCAGAAATCCGCATAATGGCCGGCGAGACCCCGCAGCCAGGTGTATTGCAATTGCTTGGTTCGCCACAGCTCCGCCAGTTGTTGGCAGCGATCACCAAGCATACCTTCGGCACAACGAACAGCGCTGTTGACATCGAAGAGCGTGCCGTAAGCGTCGAAAACGCAGGCTCTAGTGCAACTAAGATGAAAGTTCATGGGGTTTTTATGTCCCTCCGCCAAGATGCAGCCAGCGAGCGACAGCAGATTTGGAAGATCTGGAAATCGAGATGGAGGAGCGGCGCGACTCCCAACCAATAAACTCGGAGACGAGGAACTTAACGCGAACTTTCATCCGGCCGTCATTCCTCGGGCTCCTCGGGAGGATGTTGACTGTTGTCGGGTTTTGGGGGCGCAGAGACAATCGTCTGCCAATTCAGAATGGCGTTCCAGAGCAGACGCTGATCACCACGGTTCATGTCGCGATGCATGGGATTGAAGTTGAAAGAGACAACGTGGCCTTTGCCGACGGGCATATCGAGAATTGCGGGACGCCCAATCAGATTTTCTTCTCCCCACGCCTGGCCGCTCACGACGAAGGGCTTGCCATCGTTGTCACCCCACTCCATCACAATGCCGCTGCGATCTTCCGGACCGTCGAGACAGGTGGTGCAGTAGGCCATTCGCAGCCAGTGGCGCGGAATGTTATAAAGCGGAAAATTTTGGCGGAAGACCCAGGTGTGCGCCGGATAACCGTACGCGATGGGATGGTCGGGGCGGTCAAACGTGACGCGCACGTGTGCTCCTGGAGTGCGTGTTGCGGCCTGCTGCGACGCAGCGGAAGAAGGGCCGCCTCCGCCCGCGGCGCTGCGCGGAACGCCGCCAGACGACCGGCGCACAAAGCGTACCAGACCGCCCTCGAGCGCCAGCATGGTGCCGCTGCCCAGCGTAACCATCAGCCCGCCATCATCGATGAACTTCTGAATCTCAGCGAGTCCCTCGTAACCAATGCCACCAGTGATGTCGTCCGATTCGGCGGGCGCGCCGAAACTCGGCGTCTGCGGAGTCTTCTTGAAGGGCATCGGCGACCAGGTTTTCGGAAGCCCTTCTATCTGCTCGGCGAGTTCGAGATCGACATGACCGTAGAGCAGAACCTCGACGCGTGATTTTAAATTGCCGGCGCGAATGTCTTCATCGCGCAGATAGGTGTAAGGCACTTTCCGCTGATCGAGCGAGTAGCGGATCCATCCGATCGAGTCAGTGTCAGCCCATGGAACCCAGACGCCGATGCGCGGAGCTTGAGCGTGGTGGCACGGGACTTCTGGTGCCGTATCCACTTCCGTGAAGTTGAGGCCCAGTTCCGCTGCCACCGACTGAATGGCATCGGGCAATCCGCGTTGACTCTGAATAATCCACGAACCCGCAGGGAATTTCGCGCCGCCTGCTTCGAATCCATGTTCTGCGATTTGAATGTCGAAACTGGCTAAGCGATAGCGCGCAGCTAAAAACGATTCCTGACCAGTGTCCTTCAACAGATAAACTCGACCAGCACCACTGACATGTCCAACAACGTGGGGAGGCTCCAGCAATTGTGTTATTGCCGCTTTTTGGATGGATGCATCAGCCGTAGGTATCGCCTGCAAGTGATAGTTGGCAGGAAGCTCCCAGGAGACGTCGTCGTAGGGGGGCTCGCCATCCTTCGGATAATGCTGCGGCGTGAGTAGATCGACGGCGTAGTTGCGATACGGTTGATCGAGTCGGACGACGTAGGTGCCCGCAGGAAAACTTCCCTCTTTCAACTCAATTGTCGTTTGAGCGCGGGCGACTTCGATGCGTTGTCCCATAAGGCGTCCCACCATTTGCGCCACACTTTCAGGGTCGCCTTGATCTTCGGGGATCAGGAATGCGTAGGGGGGCTGAGTCAAGCCTTTCTGCCAGGAATCCCATCCTTTTTTGTAAAAGTTGCGCAGCATCTCTTTGGAATGGCTTGCGCTCTCATCGAGTGCGGCGAGCGCGCCGGTTTCCTGATAGTTCAAGTTGTCGCGCGCCGACCATTTCACCTCGCTCGGAGCGGGCATGGGCCGGTACCATTCCATGGTCGTGGCCGATGGCGAAATCGATCGCAACTCGGTTTCCGCGCTGCCGTTGCCGAAGGTTTCATAGCCACGCCCGATGCTGTTGTGATTCATGGCTACCGAATCGAGATAGAGATGTGCAAACGCCTCTCCGAAATTCCATGTCGAAACGCCGGGCATGCTCATCGCCGTCATGGCTTCAACTTCGTGAAAGCTGAGTTCGAGAAACTCGGTGTAGGTAATGGGATCGATGTTGGGGTTGTAAGGCCCCGTGCCGTTCCAGGTCATCATGAGAGGCGAGCCTTCGTGGAGATCGTGAACCACGGTCGGGTGCCACTCGTGAAACATGCGGTGAACGGCTTTGGTGGTCTCGTGCGTCTGCTGGTGAGTGTCGCGGTTAATGTCGACGAAAGTATATTTCGACCAGTAAGGCGGCGACTGGCGTGGAAGAGTAGCGCGATCGGTTTTGCCCTTCAGATAGCGATAGAACCAGTCGACCATCTTGTCGCGCCCGTCCGGATTGGAGATGGGATTGATCAGCACGACGAGTTGCTCTCGAATTCTTCGGATCATCGGCTGCTCCGAAACCGCGAGCCGGTAGGCGAGTTCGAGCATCGCTTCGGTTGAGCCAGTCTCGTCGGAGTGCAGGGCTGCGTTGAAGTAATAAACCGGACGCGAATTCTGGATCAGCTTCTCGGCTGCTTGTTGGTCGGTAACGCGCGGGTCGGCTAAAGCTGCCGTGGCGGCCTTCAGCCGATCGAGATCGCGAATGCCAGCTTCGTCGGCTATCGCGAGCATAATAATGTCGCGGCCTTCTTCACTGTGGCCGATCGTAAAGACGCGGACCCGAGAGCTGGCGGCGGCAAGGGCACGAGCATAGGCATACGCCTTTTCTGTACCCACGAGCTCTCCGGGCGCACCCATGATCCGGCCGAAGAATCTTTCAGGGGATGGAACCGTGCTCGATTGTGGAATGTACGAAACCCATTGAGAAATGTAGTGCGGATCGGTGGTCGCGGCTGCGATCGCTTCGGATGATCCTGCTTCAGGAGTATCCGTGGTCTGGGCTTTTGAAAACCCGCTCAAGGCACACAGGTTTAACACAAGCCACAGCAAGCAGCCCGCCACTCGTCGGAACATGAAACCCCCGGAAGATCGATTGAGGCGAAAGTTTAACATGCATGCGGAAGCCGGGGAGATGCGAGGTAGAAATGTTGCAGCGAAAACGCGCCTTCAACGGGCTCACCGCGCGTGTCAATGTCGCTGGAGGGTTACGAATTCTGACAGAAGCGCACTTGCCGCAATTTGTTTTTATTATGCGTAGGCGATGGAATGCTTCTCCATCCAGCGCTCGGCGCGTACTCGACTGATATTTCTCGAGGCACCCTGCGCGGCCCTTGCCGTCAGGCGGCGGCTTTCCCAGGCGACGCTCGCGCCAAAGCCGATCGCGCCGCCGATCAAACCAAACAACAGCAATTTCCCGAACGAACTACGCCGGTCGCGGGGACAACTGCCGAGCATGCCGATGCACAGCCCGATGGCCGCCGGGGGAGCGGCCTTTCTAATTGACTGGCCGAGAAATCCGCCAAGTGGTCTCCCGACGAGGAACTCTTCACGGCCGTCACGAACTCCCTGCAGTCCGGAACTCAGAATGCTCCGACCATACTCTACTTCCGATCTTGACCAGCGGCGCAAACTCATAGTGCCCTTCCCATCCGGGCCGATTCAATTCTCCAAGATTGATTACAACACTCTCGGTAATTTGAGTCCGTGGACACGGTCATAAGTAGGTGTGACCGAAGTCACATCGCCAAAAGATTGCGAAGAATGCATCCGTGGCAGCGCGCACAAAGGGAGGTGATGGCGGGCACTGATTAGAGTGCCCCATCCCGGCGATAACCATTCTCGTCCACGTGCGTTTGGACGTTTCCGGAAAAAAGAGAAGGTCGCAAGCTTATAGAGGAACGGGGCCCGCCTTGCGCACTCAGAGAAGTTCCTGCAGCAACCTGTTTGTGAGTGCATTTCCGTTCGGGTGCGGTCCCTAAGACAGGAAGGCTCACATGTCGAAGCAACTCACGATCGCCGAGCATCTCAAAGCCTCCGGCGTATCCCGCAGAAGTTTTCTGCAGCTGTGTAGTGTGTTAATGGCTACAGCGCCGGTGGGGCTGGCGCTTACCGGAAAGAAGACGGTATTACAGATTGCGGATGCAATCGGCAAAACCAAGCGTCCTTCGGTGATCTGGTTGCACTTCCAGGATTGCACAGGATGCACCGAAACTCTGCTGCGCACTTCCGCCCCTGATGTCGCTCACCTCATTCTTGATGTTATTTCTCTCGACTACCACGAAACCTTGATGGCTGCTTCCGGTGAGCAAGCGGAATCCGCATTGCGGGGGGCGATTGCCAACAACGCCGGAAAGTTTGTGCTGGTCGTCGAGGGTGCAATTCCGACCCGAGACGACGGCATTTATTACGAGATGGGGGGCAGGCCGGGAGTGCAGGTATTGAAAGAAGTCGCAGCCCAATCAGCGGCGGTGATTGCGATCGGCTCATGCGCATCGTGGGGCGGAGTCCCATCCGCAGATCCGAACCCGACCGGGGCTATGGGCGCCAGTTCTGTCATTTCGGGCAAGCCGATTATCAACTTGCCGGGCTGCCCGCCAAATCCTTACAACCTGCTGGCCGTGGTTCTTGAGTACGTCACGATGGGCCGATTGCCGGAACTCGATCAGTACAACCGGCCGCGGTTCGCTTACGACCGCGTGATTCACGAGAATTGCCCCCGCCGGGCGCACTTCGATGCCGGCCGCTTCGCCACAGCTTTCGGCGACGAAGGACATCGCCAGGGCTGGTGTCTCTACAAACTCGGCTGCAAGGGACCGATCACTCACGCTTCCTGCTCAACCCGCCACTTCAATGAACTCCCCGGGGTATGGCCGATCGGGATGGGAATCCCGTGCGTCGGTTGCACTGAAAAAGGCGTAGTGTGGAATATGAGCACGGTTGAGACAGTTCCGATCCATCTCGCGACCCCGCCAGATACGTATCCGCCCATTTACAGCGCAGCCGGGAAGATCAGAGCCAGCGCGGCGGCTTTAGTGGGCGCAATCGCCGGCGCAGTAGGCGGAGCCACCTGGGTTGCCTCCCAGCGTTTTATGACGAGCCACGAGGCCGGTCTCGAAAGGCTCGAGGCCGATCGCCTGCACGCGGAACGGTTGAGAGAGACCGCCGAAAGACTCGAGAAGAAAGAGGAATAATGTGGCCATCACCCGGCGAGAACTTCTCGTCAACATCGCCAAGGCCGGAGTGCCGGCCGCTGTGGCCGTCTCCGCCGGCACTCAAATGCTGCAAGCCGAGACGATTCCTACTCCAACTGCGGCCGTGGGATTGCTTTACGACGCCAGCATCTGTATCGGTTGCAAAGCCTGCGTGGCAGCCTGCGCGGAGGCGAACGACACCCCGCCGGATACCCGTCGCGATCAACTGCATCAGGCGCCTACCGATTTGAACGATCTCACCCGCAATGTCATCAAGCTTTACAAGGCGGAAGACGGGTCGGCTTACTCGTATGTAAAACGCCAATGCATGCACTGCCTCGATCCCGCATGCGCCGCCGGCTGTCCTTTCCAGGCGCTCTACAAGGACAAGGAGAGCGGCATCGTGAAATGGGATTCCGGCAAGTGCATTGGCTGCCGCTATTGCACCATCACCTGCCCTTACCACGTTCCGCGCTTTCAATGGATGGGATTCAATCCACGAGTAACGAAGTGTGAGTTGTGCTATCAGCGGCTGGAACAAGGTCTGAAGCCCGGATGTACCACGGTTTGTCCGACAGGCGCGGTGATCTATGGACCACGCACGGTGTTGCTGGACGAAGCGAAGCAACGCATCAAAAAAGAGCCAGGACGCTACTACCAAGACCGCGTCTACGGAGAAACCGACAATGGCGGAACCCAATCGTTGTACCTGTCACGCGTGGCTTTCGAAAAACTTGGGTTGCCGGAACTGGGTCCGGAGTCTGTGCCGGCCCGCACCCTACGGTGGCAGCGGCGGTTGTATCAATACTTCGCCCTCCCAGCCGTGTTGTATGCCGGGTTGGTGCAAGTAATTCGCAAGAGCCTTAAGGGCCACGAAGAAGAAGCCGCGGGCCGTGAACGAGAAACTGGTTTGAGAGCCCAACTATGAGCAGCGTAACTGCAGATCGTGAACCCACGAGCGCGTTTCGTCGCAACGTGCCATCAAGTACCGCCCGATGGGAGCGCGACGTGCCAGTGTATGGCTTTCCAGTGGTGAACCGTTTTTTCATCGCGTTGCTAGTCATGACTCTCATCGCGTTCGTCTTGACCGCTTATCGCGAACTGGCAGGTCTCGGCCCTGTCAGCGGCATGAATGACGCGTATGGATGGGGCATCTGGAAAACTTTCAATGTGATGGTGCTGACGGCCCTGGGTTCCGGTGCCTTCGCAGTTGGAATTGCAGCGTGGGTATTTCGCCGCAAGAGACTTCATTCGCTGATGCGGATGGCCCTGCTGACCAGCTTTCTCGCGTACGCCTGCGGCCTTCTTCTGCTCGGCATCGATGCCGGTCGTCCCTGGAACTTTTACTGGATCGTTTTTCCCTGGAAATGGAACATGCATTCGCCGCTGGCTGAGGTCGCGATTTGCATGTCGATTTACGCCATGATCCCGCTGGCTGTGGAGAATATCCCGCCGCTGCTGGAGCGGTTGTGGTACTTCGATTCCCGCCTACGGCCCGGCGTGGAGAAATTCGAGCGCAGACTGCACTACTTTTTCCCGTGGATCATCGCGGCGGCGTATTTGCTTCCCGGCATGCATCAGTCCTCGTTGGGCGCCCTGATGTTGCTGGCAGGGGAACGAGTGAGTCCCTTGTGGCAGTCGCCCTGGCTGCCGTTTCTGTATCTAGGCGCGGCTTGTTTCATGTCATTCGGTTGCGTGGCAGGAACCACCATGCTGTGTTGCGTGGCATGGAAGCGCGCGATGGACATGGAGGTGCTCGACGAAGCGGCGCGGATCACGGAATGGCTGATCATAGGCTGGTCGGCATTGCGGATCGGCGACATCATTTTCCGCGGAGCTCTAGGCGTAGCTTTCCGCATCGACCGTTTTGCGGGTGTGTTCTGGCTGGAGATGGTACTAGTCCTCGCCGGCGGCTGGATGCTGCATACATCGCGACATACCCACAACACCAGGAACATGTTCCTTGGTTATGTGATCAGCTCATTTGGCGGTGTGATTTACCGTTTCAGCCCAACCACGCTGGCTTTCCGGCCAAATCCCGAGTCGCTTTATTTCCCTACGGCAATCGAAATCCTCGTATCTTTCGGTTTCGTTTGCATGGGCATCGCGGGATTTCTTCTGATTGTCAAACGGTTCGCCATTCTTCCCGCTCCTCTGCAAGAGTGGCATGACATGGCTGAGTACTTCAAGCACCGTCGGCCATACATCCGGTGGACGGGATATTTCAAGTACGGACATTTCGGCGAAGACGAAAAAGCGGAAGCTACCAACTCTCACTAAATAGCAGGTTTTATGGCAAAACGAATCACGATCGACCCCATTACCAGAATAGAAGGCCACCTTCGCATCGACGTCGAAGTGGAGAATAACACGGTTAGCAATGCATGGGCATCATGCACCATGTGGCGTGGCATTGAGAATATTCTCAAGGGCCGCGACCCCCGTGATGCATGGTTGTTTACGCAACGCTTCTGCGGTGTGTGCACGACCGTACACGCCATGGCTAGCGTGCGCGCGGTCGAAGATGCGCTGAAGCTCGAGGTACCGCTGAACGCGCAATATATCCGCAACCTTATTCTGATCGCACACGCGTTGCACGACCACATCGTCCACTTCTATCAACTGTCGGCGCTGGATTGGGTCGATATTCTTGAGATTCCGAAGGCCGACCCTGGGGCTACATCGAAGCTCGCCGAGAGCTTGTCTCCGTGGACACGCAATTCGCGCAACGAACTCAAGGCCGCGCAGGATCGCGTGAAGGCTGTGGCTGCCAGCGGGCAGTTGGGAATTTTTCAAAACGGATATTGGGGCCATCCCGCGATGCGGCTTTCGCCGGATGTGAACCTATTGGCTTTCAGCCACTACATCCAAGCACTCGAATATCAGCGAAAGGCGCTGCAAGTTGTCGGAATCCTTGGATCGAAGACTCCGCATATCCAGAATCTGACGGTTGGTGGCGTAGCGAATGCCATCGACTTGGACAGCGCCAACGCATTGAACATGGATCGACTGGAAACGATTCGCATTCTGCTGGATGAAGTTGTGCAGTTTATCAACCAAGTCTACTTTATCGATGTCTGCGCAGTTGCGGCGATGTATCCCGAATGGTTCAGGATCGGCAGCGGCGTGCGCAACTACCTGGCGGTTCCCGATCTTCCTCTCGACAGCGCAGGTTCATCTTATGATCTGCCCGGTGGCTACATCGCGAACGGAAACCTCGGTGGAGTGCATGGCTTCAAAACCGCCTCTGACAGGGAGTTTCGCGAGGCTGTCAGCGAGGATGTGATGCATGCTTACTATCAGGACGGAAAAGGTCCGTTGCACCCGTGGAAGGGAGAAACCGAGCCAGCCTTTACGGGATGGGATGGCGAACAGAAATATTCATGGGTCAAAGCGCCGCGCTACAACGGCGAACCGGCGCAGGTTGGCCCGTTAGCGCAGGTGCTGGTTGGCTTTGCGCAAGGGCATTCGCTAACCGTGAAATATGCGACGCAGGCGATCAACGACGTTCAGGCCGTGGGCGGAGTGCGGGTCACGCCCGACATGCTGCACTCGACGCTGGGACGCCACGCCGCACGCGCCATTCGCGCCTGCATGCTGGCGGAACTCGCGCAGAAGCATCTGCAGCTTTTGACGGACAACATCGCGAAGGGCGATTACACCGTTCACAACCAGCCCGTCTTTCCTAGCCACGAAGTGGAGGGTGTGGGAACGCATGAGGCGCCACGCGGCACGCTCTCGCATTGGATCGTCATTAAAGACGCGAAAATCAAGAACTACCAGGCGGTTGTGCCCTCCACCTGGAATGCAAGCCCGCGCGACCGCAAGGGCGCGCATGGCCCGTACGAAGCGTCGCTGCTGCGCACGCCTCTGGCCAGGCCCGAAGAGCCGTTGGAGGTTCTGCGCACGGTGCACTCGTTCGACCCTTGCATGGCTTGCGCCTGCCACGCTTTCGATCCATCGGGGAAGCCGATCGCCAAAGTGAAGGTGCTATGAAAAACGTATTGATTGGGGGAATCGGGAACGTTTTGCTCGGCGATGACGGAGTAGGCCCGTATGTCGCCCGGCTTCTGACTGCATATTACGATTTCGAAGATGGCGTCGAAATCGTCGATCTGGGAACCCCTGCGCTTGATCTGCTTGACCAGCTTTCCGGAAAGGATGCAGTCGTGCTGATCGACTCCGTCGATTGCGAGCTGGCTCCGGGCACAGTTCAGCTTTATCGCAAAGAAGATATTATCCGTCACTGTCCCGACGTGCGTATAGACACGCATTCGCCGGCGTTACTCGAGACTATGTTGAGCGCCGATCTATACGGAATGTCACCGGGAGAATTGCTTCTGATCGGCGTTGTTGGCGAAAGTTATGGCCCGGGATGCCGCTTGAGCGTGAGTGTTCACGCTGCGGTGCCGCATGCTTTTGGGGAAATATTTCGCGAACTGGACCGGGTCGGCGTGAAATATACCCCCAGAGAAAACAAAATCGACCCTCAGATCTGGTGGAGTTCAATCGACCAAACACCGAGTCGCGCGAATCTAAATCTGGCCTAAGGCGAATTCGGAGCACTGCGCGCTCTTGCCTGATCCATGTACTGTTGTTCGGTTCCTACAAAAAATTCTTCATAGGTTCGTTTGCCGGAAGCGCCCTGTTCTTCTCCATTGAGCCTTCCCCATATGAGCCTAGCGGCACCGGATTTGGGGATCGGCTTCAAAGTATCGCCGGAGTAAAAAAAGTAGCGATCTTTCTCTATGCCAAATTGCTCTGGGGAAGAAGTAGTCAACTTGCCCGACGGCGGAATCCTAAGCACAGTGTGACCATCCTCGATTGCCAAAGGCGACGCGCCCGCGACTTCAAAATCAACTCGTACCCATCCGGTGTAGTTTTCCGGAATCAGAAAGCGCATTGTGCGCTCGTGGGACGCCTGAGGACCACGGATCACCCATACTGCGATTACGCCAAAAATCAAAAGAGAAGCCACTCCCGCCCCAGTTCGCGCTGGGCGCCGACTCGGGCCGGGAAAAATCCATGTAGGAGGAGCGTCTTTCGGTCGTTCTCGAAAGCTGACGAGGGCAGAATAAGCGGTCGTGACGACGAGAAGCGCGATCGCAAGATAAGGCAGTATCACTTGGCCCGCACCAGATTCATGATGCCCGGAGCGTAAAAGCTCCAGATGGCGAGTGCGGCAATGAGCGCCACTTTGGCAGCAGCTCGCGGCCGGTAAAGGCTGATATACGCTGCAATCAACAAACAGAATGACGCCAAAAACGCGATCAACTCCAGCGGATTAATCGGAATGCCGTACGCTACGAGCGAGAGTAATCCGTAAAGATGGAAACCGATCACCAACGCGGCGATGAAATAAAGAACAAAGGGCAACACCAAGTATCCTCGCAATCGCTCGGAGATCATTCTACCGAGTATTCCGAAACGATCGCTATGGCTGGTTTCCAATCTCGAAATTCAGGGTTGAGAGTGCCAGCCGGTATTGATATTGAGCGTTCACGAACCCGATGGCGGCGTCGGTTTGCTGCAACTGCGCCTGGCTGAGTTCTACGATCGAAGCCAGACCAAGCTTATACCGGCCATTTGCAAGGTCCAAGGCCAAATTGGCTTCTTTGGCGAGTTCCTCGGCGACGCTGACACGCTGAAATGCTGTATTGGCTGAGAGCCAGGCGGTGCGTACGTCGCGCACCACCTGATCGCGTAGATTGCGAGTGTTTTCGCTGGCGGCCTTTGCCCTGAACTTTGCTTCTGAGGCCTCCGAGCTGAATAGAAGACCGTTGAAGATCGGCACGTTCATATTTACTCCGACGGCTCCATACCATGGCGAAATGAAATAGTTGGGGAAGCATGCACCGCCGAAGCAGTCGGGGCGCACGGGAGAGACTCCCATGATGCCGAGAGCGCTGATGGTGGGAAAGAGTTGATCGCGCTGAGCCACGCGGAATTTCTCCGCCGCCTGTTGATTGTAGGTCAGCGCCTGCAAGTCGGGACGTTGCTGCAAGGCGGTGTTGATCAGGACATCGACATCGGGCGGAGGCGGAGGCGGCGCCTGCGTGTTGTCTTCGGTCAACTCGTACTGAATATTTTTATCGAATCCAAGGACCGCGGTCAGCGCGGCGATGGTGGAGTTGACGTTGTTCTCCGCATCGAGTTGCAGCAGCTTCGCTTGCGACAAATTTACTTCGGCAAAGGACAGATCCAGAGCGGATCTCAGTTTGCCCTTTGTCAATTCGTCGACTTGATGCTGCACAGACTGTCGCGTGGTAACCGTCGCCTGGGCAACTTTGAGCAGGGCCTGTGCCTGCAGCGCGTTATAGAAGGCCTGGTCTGTGGCAAGAACTATGTCTTCGGTTGTGGCGAGAGAGTTGGCATTTTGTGCCTTCTCCTGCAGCTTCGCCGACGCGACCAGATTGAAGGTGCGACCGAAGTCTGTGATGAGCTGGCTAAGAGTGACCCCAGCGCCGGCGTGTTCTAGCACGCGGGAGGCAGTTAGCGAGCCGGCCCCGATGCGGCTACCCTCGTTGGCATCGACCGCGGTAATCGCCCCATTGAAGTTGGGAAGCTCAGCGGACCGAGTTTCGCGATAGACCTGGTGCTGAGCCAGCGCCAATAGGCGTCCTACACTGATTTGAGGATTGTTCTTGATGGCGAGCTGCTCCGCTTGCGTGCGGGTTAGCTGCATCACTCCGCCACCCAGTGGCTTTATAGGGACCGTTTGAGGGTCGCTTTGGGACACCTGCCGCTCCACCGGAAAGGCCGCGCTGAGCGCCAAGCCTTTTTCTTCCTGCGGCAAGATCGTAGTGGAGCCCTCGGTAGATTGCGGCTGCGGAGCCGAGGGCAACGGCTCCGCAGCAGAGGATTTGGCGGCGGCCTGTGCCAATCCGAGTTGGCACACGGCAACCCATGCAATCAGTAACAGCGCGCCGCGCTTAAGAGTTTTTGCAGCCTGCGGTGTCATTGTTCCGACTCCGTAGGCTGAGCGCTTGCGACCTGCGGTTGACGCTTGCCATAAACCAGCAGATACGCGGCAGGCACGATGAAGATGGTCAACAACACCGAAGAAGTTAACCCTCCAATGATGGCGCGGGCCATCGGGGTATATTGCTCGGCCCCAGTTCCCAGCTTCAGAGCCATGGGGATCATGCCGATGATCGTGGCAAGCGAAGTCATTAAGATGGGGCGCAGGCGAACTCGGCACGCGGTGATAACCGCATCCGCGGGCGATAATCCCTGGTGTTCCAGGTTGTGAGCGAAATCGACGATCAGGATGCTGTTGGAGTCGGCAATGCCAACCAGCATGAGCACACCCATCAGCGACATCACATTCAGCGTGCTGTGAGTGAGCGGCAATATGATCAGCACACCGACGAATCCCATTGGAATTGCCAGCATGATCAGGAACGGATCGACAAACGATTTGAACTGCGCGGTGAGAATCAGGAAGAGCAGAATGAATGAAATCAAGAATCCCAAAGCAAAGCTCTTGAACGAGGCCTCCATGCCCTGCACCATGCCGCGAAGATTCACGCGCACGTTGGAGGGGATCGTTTCTTTCGCCAGAATCTTGCGGATTGCGTCTGTCACCCGTCCGAGGTCTTCCCCCTTCGGAGTCACGTAGATGTCGATCACCCGCTGAATCTGATAGTGGTCCACTTCAGTCGGCGTCATGATCTGTTTCACGTCGACGACATTTTTCAGCACGGTGGTGGGCTTGCCTTGTCCGGCGGCGCACGCCCAGGATGATCCCGACATTCCGGGGTTCGGGGGCGGGGGACCGGCGGGCCCGCACCCTATGTTGGTTCCGTTGTTGGGATCGCGCAGTGGTATTTGGCCCATGTCTGTCATGTCGTGAATCGCCGGCTGGCCGTGTTCGAAATATTGCACGGTGAGGTAATAGTCGTTGCCGCTCTTGCGATCGACCCAATAATTGGGGGCGATCATGTAGTTGGAGTTCAGCGCGGTGATGACGTTATCCACAACATCTTTCTGAGTCAGCCCCATCTCGCCGGCGTGAACGCGATCTACATCGAGGCGAAGAGCCGGATAGTCCATGTCTTGCGGAATGTAGATTTGACCAACGCCTTTTATCTCGCGAATGCGTGCAGACAGGGTTTGGGCGATGTTGTAAATCTGCGGCAAATTGGGACTGCTCACCTGGACGTCGATAGGCGCCGGCATTCCGCTGTTCAGAATGGCGTCAACCATGGATCCGCTGGAGAAAAATGTTCGAATATCAGGGAACTGTTTCGCCATTGCCTCCTGCACCCGGTCCATATAAGCAAAGCTGCTGACGTCGTGCGGCTCGTTTAGCGCAACTTGCACGGTTGCGGTATAAGGACCCGAGTTTGTTGTGTAAAGCGCGGAGAAATCCGGAACAACGCCGATATTGGAGACAATTCGCTTGAGGTCTTTGGGTTCCACCTGATGGCGGATCAGTTCTTCCACTTTTGCCACGTAATCATTCGCGACCTCAATGCGAGTACCGGTAGGCACTTTGACATTGATGGTGAACTGGCCCGCATCGGTCTTAGGAAAGAATGCTAATCCCAACAGTGGATAGATCGCGAGACTGGCCAGGAAAACACCGGTCAGCGCCAGAACCGTGAGTCCGGGGCGCTGCAGGCATCGCCTCACCCAGTACTCGTAGTAATCGAGCAGCTTATTGAACATCCGGTTGAAGCGAGCGTTGAACCTCTCCATCCAAGAACGATTCGCCGATGCTGTCGGTTCAATCTCATATTCTTTGTGCTCAGTCTCGGCGCCGTGCGGAACAGCCTTCAAGAACCGGGAGCAAAACAACGGTATCACCGTCATTGCCACGACAAATGACGCCAGCAGCGACAAGCAGAATGCCAGCGCCAAAGCGGAGAACAGAAACTTAGCGACACCGTACAGGAAAACAACTGGAAAGAAATCGACCACGTCGACCAGCGTTGCAGCCAGCACTGCGAGGTTCACTTCCGCGCCGCCGACCTCGGCGGCGATCATGGGAGCGGCGCCCAGTTCAAGATGGCGGTAAATGTTCTCGAGAGAAATGACCGAATTGTCGATGACCCGCGAGAATGCCAGCGCCATTCCCCCCAGGATCATGGTGTTGATCGTTCCGCCCATCAGGGCCAATACCACAAATGCGGCCAGTGCCGAGATCGGGATGGAGAGCAGCACGGCCGACGTGGCACGGAAGCTTCCCAGAAAGATAAGGATCATCAGGCTGGTGAGAATTAACCCCAAAGCGCCTTCGTGCAATACGGTGCGGATTGCCTCTTTCACAAATACCGATTGATCGAAAACGAGGCTGGTCTTCATTTGCGGCGGAATATCGTAAAGATGCTTGATGAGTTGCCGCACACCGTCGACGACGGCGATGGTGTTGGTATCGCCGCCCTGTTTCATGATCGGTATGTATACAGACTTCTGGCCATCAATGCGCACGATGTTGTATTGGATCTGGTTCGCATCTTCGGCCTTCCCGACATCATTCACCGTCACCCAGGAATTTCCTTTGACCTTGAGCGGAACCTTGCCCAGTTCATCCATGTTGTCGACGAGGCTGTTTGAATAAACGAAGTAATCGTAGGGCCCCATCTTCACGTCGCCGGCGGGCAGAATCAGGTTCGCGCCATTCACGGCGTGGACCACGTCCATCAAGCTGAGTTGCCGAGATTCCAGCTTGTAGGGATCCACGTAGACCATGATCTGGCGGTATTTGCCGCCGAAGGGAATTGGAATTTCGGCGCCTGGCACCACCGCAATCTGGTTGCGAATTGCGAATTGTGCATAGTCATGAAGCTGAGTTTCGGTCAGTCCCTCGCCTTTAACCGTGACCAGAGCAACGGGCAAACTTGACGCGTCGAATTTCAAAACTACAGGAGGCAGCGTCCCCGGCGGCAAGCGCTTTAAATCGGCGAGAGCTAAGTTGGAGAGCTCGCTCACATCTGCATCGGCATTGGTTCCGGGCTGAAAGTAGACCTTGATGATGCTCACTCCCAAAAGCGAGCGAGACTCCATGTGATCGATGCCAGATCCCAAAGTAAAAAAACGCTCCAGAGGATCTGTAATATCGGTTTCAATATCCTCAGGCGGCATTCCCGAGTAGAAGGTCGCGACCACAGCTTGGGGCAAGTTAATCGGCGGGAAAAGATCGACCGGCATGCGAGCCATACTGGTCACGCCAATGACCAGAAGCGTCAGGCAGATCACAATGATGAAATACGGATTACGAATTGAAAATCCTGGCATAACGTTTGTCCACTTGCTTTACTGCCTTGGGTGTTTCAGTGCAACGCTACTCTGGAGTATCGCCGTGATACTCCATCACCGGCACTTCTTTCGCATTCACTTTCTCGCCCGCCTTCAGGCCGCTGCGATCGCTGACAACCACCAGATCCCCGGCATTCAATCCGGAAGTGACCTCCACGTCAGTGGCGGTCTGCAATCCCAGCTGGACGCTTCGCTGCTCCAGTTCGCCGTTCTGATTCACCAGAAAAACAGTCGACCGAGCACCCTCACGATTCAGCGCCTGTACCGGTACTGAGGGCACCCCCTGTCTGTTGTCGAGCGAAAGCCGGGCGTCGGCATATAGCCCCGGAACGAGCAGGTGCTTTGGATTAGGAACATCCACTTCGGTGTGCATGGTGCGGGTATCTTCGCGAACGTCAACCGAGAATCGCGCCACTTTGCCGGGAAAAGTCCGGTTCAAAGAAGGAACAGTCACGGCGACCGCATCGTTCACGTGAATGAATTGCACGTAAGACTCGGGCACGGGAATGACAAGCCGGAACAGGTCGTCCTCAGAGAGACGCACAATCGGCATGGCTTGGGTACTCGAATTTGTGCCCCCTTGAACCAGTGTTCCAAGATTCGCGTAACGTTGCGTCACCACGCCGGGAAAAGGCGCCGTTATCTTCGAGTAATCGAACAGGCTTTGGTCGTGGATCAGCTTCGCCTGGGCCGCAGCCATCTGACTTTGAGCCGCTTCTAACGCCGCCTGACCTGCATCCACCTGCGATGCCGCCGCCATGTCCTTGCCCTGAGCGTCATCGACTTCCTGTTGCGCGACCAGGCCGGGCTGACTCTGAAAGACTCCGTTCAACCGGGTGAACTCCAGGTGAAGCGCTTTATACTGCGCCTGATATCGTGCCAGCTCGTGTTGAGCCCGAACCACCTGATTATTGGCATTCTTGATTTCGGCCTGATCCTCCTGAAGTTGGGCTTCGAGTTCTGGAATTTCGAGGACTGCCATCACCTGTCCGGCTTGGACGTGCGAACCATAATCAACATCGAGCTTCTTCACGTAACCGGACTCCTTCGCGTAAACATCGATCTCCTGGAAAGGAACCAGCTCGGAGGACAAAGTGATTTCGCGGCCGAGGGATTTTTTCACGACCTTGGTTACGCCAACCGTGACAGCCGGTCCGCTGGCCTCGACCCGTTTCTCATCGCTTCCCGAACAGGAAGAGAGGCTGATCGCTGCGAGAAGGACGAAGAACGCTGCAGCCGAAGAAATTATTCTCGTGTGCCGATGGTTTTGCATGTTGTTATCCGCGTGCAACTATATTTTTCAAGTGTTACTGACGGGCCCTTCCCTGCCGGTGAGCGGATGCCCCAATTGTGCTGCGTTCGCTATCCCCATTGCTTCATGATTTCACTCAGTTTCCCGATCGAGAACCCTTCGGAGCTGCAGAACTCAATTACATCCAGTTCCTGTTGTTGCAACCTAGCAGCTACGGACGGAATTTGAGCGGCAACTTCCGCAGGTACGCTTAAGACTCCGTGGCGGCCGCCATGCAAGAGAGTTCCGGGATGAACCTCCAAGCCGCCAATCCCAATTGATGAGCCGATATCGAAAACATGGGAATAAGCATGTGAGGCAACGACACCTCCTGCGAATAGTTGAAATCCCATGGCACCGACAGCCGGCAGGTCGCGCACGCTCCCATTTGTCAGATATGCGATGCAGCCCAGAGATCTTAAGATGGCAGCGTGCATATCTCCCAGAAAAGCGCCGACCCCCGGTGGGTTGTCAATATCCTGCAGCACCAGAATGCGCGGGGACGGAACCTTCAGGATGTTGTTCCACAATTCGCTGCGGTCATGAAAGGCACCGCCCCTTATCGGCGGTTCGCCAGTGCGAAGACGCGCAGTGACTGCGTATCCCACTATCTGAGGCATCTCCGGAAACATGCAGTGGATGCTGCCATTGGTAAATCCCGTATTCCGCAATCTGAGGTTAAATCTCTCCACGGCATTCGCCACCATACAAGTATCAAACTGGCGAAGAGCGTCAAGTTCTTCCTTGGCCAAAACAGGTGCAGGCGACATCTAGCTTTCCTTTCAGAAACTCATCAAGATGCCAGATTTAGATGCTCCTTCGGTCCATCGAGTCAGCCTGCCAGCATCTGCATGTAGGCTGCCCAGAACTGTGAAGATCACTTCAAAGTGCTGCTCACAAACTCCTGACGAGCGCCCAACTATGACAATTCTCCATCGATCCGTCATTCGGATGGCCCGTTTGTCCTTCCTAACGCTGGCCGAGGCCACAAACGTTAGTTCGACCGAACTGGGCTAACCTTGAGCTAACTATGCACTGAGTTGAAGCGTATTTATGCGAGGAAATGGACCGGCGGAGGCCGGTTATAAAGGCTTGTCTCGAAAAAGATCCCGGGACCCGGGGGACCAGCTGGCGCGATTCGAGGGTACGATGTTGGCCCGTGCAAAAGTGCAGAAACAATAACCGGACGCAACCACGAGGCAGCAACCTTGGTAAGGCGCTGTCGACTCGTCTCCGGCGAAGAGTGCTTGTGAACACTTTTCTCAATTGAAACGGACGCCGCGTCCGACCAGCAATAACGGGTAGCCACGCTGACGGTGAGTGAGCACACCGCCAATGCGACGGTCAAGAGACACCAGAATTTACGTGTACGACTCTGGTTTTGACTTTCTAGCTGTGGCATTCGGAGGAGTTGCCCATACTTCGTTTCTAACATACAAATCCCAGGGGCGGCAACCATTGCCGCTCCCGGCGATTTACTCACCTTGTACCACCAGGAACGTGGTATTGCCGCCGCGCTCGACCAGCAGAACAAGCGTCTTCTTGCCAGCCTGGCTGATCAGGCGCTGGTAATCGGTCACGGAGTTCACGGGCTGGCGGTCAATTTGTTCAATGACGTCGCCCCGCTGCAGCCCGGCCTCGGCGGCTGGAGAAGCGTCCGGAACGTTGCTGACAACCACGCCCTTCAGGTCGGGTTTTAGGCCCAGTTGCTGGCGAATGTCGTCGGTCAAGTCCTGCACCTGCACGCCGCGCATCGGGCTATTCTCGCCTGATCCGCCTGGAGCGTTGACGTCACCTTTGCCCGTAGGAGCCTCTCCCAGCGTAAGACTGACATCGCGTGTTTCACCATTGCGGTTCACCTTGAGATGTACGGTGGTCCCAGGCGCCATGGTAGATACCTTTAGGCGCAAGTCGTTAGGTCCATTGATCGGCGTTCCGTTCAATTCCGTAACCACGTCGCCTCGTTGCAGTCCCGCTTTTCCTCCGGGACTGCCGGGATCCACGCTACTGACCAAAGCGCCTTTTTCAGCGGTCACATGGAATACACGGGCGAGTTCCGGCGTGACTTCCTGAATGCCCACGCCGATGTAACCTCGAACAACTTTCCCGTGTTTGAGGATTTCATCCATCACATATTTCGCCATGTTGATGGGGATGGCGAAGCCAATGCCTTGATTTCCACCGCCACCGGAAAGAATCGCGGTGTTGACACCGATCAGTTCGCCGCGCGCATTCAGCAGCGCGCCGCCGGAGTTTCCGGGATTGATGGCAGCGTCGGTTTGAATGAAATCTTCATAGTCTTCGATGGAGAGACCGTTGCGCCCGGTTGCGCTGACGATGCCCATGGTCGCAGTTTCACCCACGCCGAAAGGATTGCCGATCGCGAAAGCGTAATCTCCGACTTCCAGTTTGGAAGAATCTCCCAGAGGAATTGTCGGTAGCCCGCTAGCTTCGATTTTCACCACTGCGACATCGGTCTTCGGATCTGTGCCGATCACCTTGCCGGTAAACTGCCGCTTATCGGGCAATAACACCTTGATATCAGTCGCCTTGTCGACGACGTGGTTATTCGTCAGGATATAACCGTCAGGGCTGATGATCACGCCGGATCCCAGCCCGCGCTCGCGTTGTTCCTGCGGCTGGCGCGCTCCCTGCCCTCCGAAAAACTGCTGAAAGAAAGGATCGTTGAAGAAAGGCGACTGCGGAACTTTCACCACGCGGGATGAAGTGATGCTGACGACCGCGGGAAGTGCGGGCTTCAAGAGCGGCGCAAAGCCTAGGTCGTTGGACTTGGGTCCGCTGGCGGCGGCAGCACTTTGGCTGATGTAGATCGGAACCTCGCGCGATCCAACAACGCTGTGTCCGGCCCAGGCACTGGCCGCGATTCCGAGAACACCTCCGACAATCAAAATGATGACGCCAACGGCGACTGCAGCCGGCTTGCGGATTTGTAGAAATCGTTCCACGACTTTCCTCCTCTTGCTTTTCCAGGAAGTCCTAAAGTTAAAGACTAAGCGCAATGCGGATTGGTTGCCAAAAGATTTCTTTAAGGACAATATGCGGACCAAATCAAAATCTTAAGCCGCGTGTGCCTGTCGCCAACCAGACCACCGCGCATGGCACAATGGATCTGCGATTCTCTCCACAACAATGCATATGCGCCATGGAATGTCCGATTTCTCAACTTCAGGGCTAATCAGTACATTAATTTACGGTTCGCTTGCAATAGTGGCCGCTACCACATTGCTACACAGCCAATCCCTGCCCACGGCTCCAGGCGCTGAAGTATTCACGCTCACTCCGCAGCCGGGACCATTTACTGAGCCGGCTATCGCGATTGATCCGGGCAACGGCCAGCATGTTGTCGCCGTCTTTCAGGACAATGCGCACGCATCGTATTCTCGCGATGGCGGTCACACATGGAAATCTGCGGAGGGCGTCGCACCGGCAAATTACAAGGTTTCGGGAGATGTTTCGGTTGCGTTCGACACGCAAGGCCATGCATTTATTTGCTACATCGCCTTCGACAAACTGGGAACATTCAATTATTGGGGGCACAATGCTTCGAAAAATGGGGTTTTTGTGCGGCGATCGGTCGACGGTGGAGTGACATGGGAGACGAATCACGTTCCCATCGCGGAACAATCGACTCAACCCGGAATCCCATTTGAAGACAAGCCGTACATCGTGTCCGATACGAGCGCGAGTCGCTACTCGGGAAACCTCTATGTTGGTTGGACCCGATGGACGCTGACAAATTCGCAAATACTGTTTTCGCGTTCGACGGATGATGGGCTGACATGGTCTCCGCCCATAGAGATCGACAGCCATCCGGGACTGCCGCGCGACGATAACGGAGCCGCGGAAGGATTCGCGGGAGCGACCGGTCCAGACGGCCGACTCTACGCGATCTGGAGTCAGGATGACGATATCTTTCTTACCATCTCTCGCGATGGCGGCAAAAGATTTGCCCGCGCCCAGTCCATTATCCACACCGCCCCAATCATGTTTGCGGTGCAAACATTGGAGAGAGCGAACGGCTTTCCACAGATCGCGATCGACCCGCGAAGCCAGCGCCTTTTTGTGACGTGGAGCGACTACCGCAACGGCGATCTGGATGTCTTTTGCTCGACGTCCACCGACCACGGCAAACACTGGAGCCCGCCGGTGCGCGTGAATACCGATCCAGTGCATGACGGCGCAGAGCAGTTCTTCCAGTGGCTGGCAGTCGACCCCAAGGATGGCACTCCGTACGTTCTTTTTTACGACCGCCGGCGAGACCCCCTCAACAAGATGCAGTCGGTTACGCTGGCCCGATCAAATGACGAGGGGCGCACCTTTCAAAACTATGCCTGGACGACGGAAATGTTTGACGCCAATGGAGTTTTCTTCGGCGATTACACCGGAATAGCCGCATCCGGGGGCCGCGTCTACGGAGTTTGGATGGAGAAGCCGGCGGCTGCCCCGCCAGCGAGCAAAGCAGAAACTGCCGAGCCTGCGAGCAAGAAGGAGTCGGACTCGGAAAAGAAGGCTGAGGAGCCGAAACCAAAACCAGGCACGGTGGTGAAGGTGGGCGTCGCCGATTTTGCTGGGAATGCGAAGTAAAACTCCACGAAAGATCTGGCGGGCCATGCCGAGGCTTGCGGACGCGCTTCGAAAAAGTTATCCCAAAATGTAATGGGGAAGTATTATGGGGAAGAATCAGCAAAACGCTTTAAAGTATTTTCAGGTAACCAAAGTCGGGATACGATCATCATTAGTATAAGGCGCGAGCGGAAGATGTCTGGAACTGGAGACTTTCGGGTCGGTCATGGGATCACTTGGATTCGCGTTCTCGTTCTGCTCACCGCCGGATCGGCGCTCCTACTGGCACGGAACACAGCCTCTAGTTTTCCTGAGACCTCTTCGGTCCACGCGGTAAGGGCAAGTTCGCAGCATGACCAGCGTCCGCGTTTCGATAACAACTCTTTTCGCTGTTGCCCGCCAAGGGCAGCATTTGTGCTTTCACCTCCCACGGAGACGCATGCTCACCTGAGCCTTGCGACCGCTCTGCTGGTTTCCTTCCACGATAAGGGCGCGCACTACAATCGCCCGCCTCCCGGCGCCTAAGAACCTCCTGTACGCCGCGTAACAGCGATCAAAACACAACATTCATTGCTGTTACCTCCACAGAACAGCGGCTAAGCGGCCTCACCATTGAAGGAGGAGACGATGCACACCGCCAAGGTGCTCTGCGTTGAAAACCATGCCAACCATTTGCAAAGGCTGAAATTCATGCTGGAACGGGCTGGATACGAAGTGATTGCAGCCTCGAGCGGGAGACAGGGCGTTTCGATGCTGAAGAACCAGCCGATCGAAGGAGTTCTTCTGGAGTACGACCTTCCAGACGCGACCGGAGCTACGGTGCGAGCTGAAATGAAAAGCATCAAACCCGAAATTCCAGTCCTGTTGTTCGCCGGAGTCGGGAACCAGACTCCTTTTTTAATTAGGTTCTTCGATTCGTATCTGCGCAATCCAGAGAAACCTGAGCCGACGTTGGACACATAGCCGACGCTAGTTCGGCAATGCGATTTCGAATTGCGACCGACACACAGAGAACAGAAAGAAACATAAAACAAAACGAGAGACAAAATGGAAAAGACAAAAATCGAACAGTTCAGTCACGACCTTGAAATTCAACGCCGGGAAATCCTGGGGTCGCTGAGACAACTTGAACAAGAAACACGGTCGTTGGAAATCGAGAGCACTCAAGATGCCGCTGATCAATGCGTTACCAGCATGTCAAAAGAGGCCTTATTTCAGCAGAGCAGTCAACGAAGAACAATTCTGCGCCGCATCGAAGCGGCGCTTCGCAGAATCGATGACGGATCATTCGGAGTGTGCGTGAACTGCGGCAACGACATTCCAGCCCGCCGGCTGCAGGCACTACCATGGACGCAGTTTTGCCTGCAATGCCAGGAAGAGATCGAGCAGCAAGGGCATGGGAATCTATCGCAACAGTTTCCCACTCCCGCGGCCGAGGTTTGGAAACGTGCCGGGTGATGCCGCAACCGGCAGAGGTGTCATATGAAAAAGCTACTTGCGATTGGTTTGCTGATTGTCTCCGGCTCATTGGTGGGACAAGAAGGGATTCCGCCAGGAACGATTCTTCCAGTGCAATTAACCTCGTCCATCCGGTTGGACAAGGCTAGACGGGGAGAAGAAATAACTGCTCGCGTTATGCAAGATGTACCGTTGCCCGATGGCTCCGCAACACATGCAGGCGCTAAGGTGATCGGGCACATCGTGTTCGCGCAACCGAATGATCGAGACGGAGCGCGGGTCATACTTCGTTTCGACACTCTCGTGGCCAATGGCCGCAAAATCCCCATCGTCACGAACGTGCGTGCGCTGGCCAGCATGACAGAGGTCGAGGAAGCGCAGGTGCCGGCGACGGGGCCTGATCGAGGAACGTCGGAGTTTGACTGGAACACGGCTCAGATCGGTGGTGAGGTCAACTATCACGGAACGATAGTTGCTAACGGCTTAACGGCGGTCGGCAGATCAGTGCCTCCGCAGGGTACGCTGGCTAAGGTTTCCTCCAGCCCGGGTTGCCGCGGCAGTCTTGGTGGAGCTGGCCAGATGCAGGCATTGTGGGTGTTTTCCTCGACTGCATGCGGAATTTACGGCTATCCGAATCTCACTCTGGTACATGCCGGCCGCTCCGAGCCGATCGGTGAAATTGTATTGGTTTTGAAAACGGGGAAAATGAATATACGCAGCGGCAGCGGAATATTACTGCGCGTGAATGAGAGTGGACCACAGAAGTAAGAAAATCGGAGCTCCGCAGGTGCGGTGAGTGGTGAGCGCGGCAGGACTCGAACCTGCGACCCATGCCTTAAAAGGGCATTGCTCTACCAACTGAGCTACGCGCCCACTTTCTTTTGAATGTACCACAAGGAAAGCAGGTAACAGTATTGGGGCGCGACGGCCGATTTTCGTATCGCGGTTCAGTTTCGTGATCAACTCCTTGTGCTACGACACTTCCATTAACGCGCCGCGGTGACAGATGGTTCAGGAAGTGTCGCCGTTGGTATCTGCAATGCCTGATCCCGCAGCGATTGGAATAGCACGCTGGTCAGGTAGCGCTCGCCGAAATCGGGCAGCACTACAACCGCTAGTTTGCCGGCGTTTTCTTTGCGGCCTGCAATTTTCAACGCTGCGACGACGGCTGCTCCGGACGAGATGCCTACCAAAAGTCCTTCTTCTTTCGCGAGTTGCCGCGCCATATTAACGGCCTCGTCATTAGTGACGGCTATGATCTCGTCGATGTAGTCGGTGCGCAAGATTTTCGGTATGAAGCCGGCGCCGATCCCTTGAATCTTGTGAGGCGACGGCTTACCGCCTGAGAGCACGGGACTGTCCGCCGGTTCGACAGCAACGGCTTTGAATGAAGGTTTTTTTGGCTTAATGTACTCACAAACGCCAGTGAGGGTTCCTCCAGTGCCGATGCCAGAAATCAGAAAATCCACTTTGCCGTCGGTGTCATTCCAGATCTCTGGCCCGGTCGTTTCGAAGTGAATTCTTGGATTGGCGGGGTTATCGAATTGCTGAAGTATGAAGCCATTCGGAGTGTTGCGCAAGATCTCTTCCGCTTTCGCGACGGCGCCAGTCATTCCCTTCGGACCGGGCGTAAGCACGATATCTGCACCGAAAGCGAGCAGCAGAACGCGTCGCTCAAGACTCATGGTCTCCGGCATTGTCAAGACGAGCTTGTAGCCTTTGACGGCGGCAACAAAAGCTAACGCGATTCCGGTATTGCCGCTGGTCGGTTCGATCAGCACGGTCTTGCCGGGATGAATCTTCCCGGAGCGTTCAGCTTCGCCGATCATGCTGATGCCAATTCTGTCTTTGACGCTGGCGCAGGGATTCTGGCTCTCAAGTTTTGCCACAACTTCCGCGACACAGCCTTTGGTTACTTTATTTAACCGCACCAGCGGGGTCTTGCCGATCAGTTCTGTCACATCATTTGCAATTTTCATGGTCGATCAACCTCGAATTGACTCGCTCTAGCGCGCCGAAAGGTAAATGAGCGACTGCTTCCACTCCACGCAAAGCTTTGAAAAATGTTCTCGGCACTCAATTTTTCGATGCGTCAGCCCGGCATCAAGACGCAACGGAGCTGTGGTCGAGCATCGATTATCTTCTTGCGCCTAGCAAAACGCCAGCGATGGCCGAGATATGCTCAACTCCGGCGCAGCCGAAATCGGGCGGCTGCAAACCAGTTTTGACATGGCTTCGCCGATGGAGCTCGCGGTCAGAGGAAATATTAGGTGAAGCTTTTTGCACAGTAGCGCCATCCAAATTATGAGTTGACGAGATCACCATTTTGCGTTGACCGCTTTTGCAGTTCATACTAGAATACGAAAACTATGTGGGGTAATAGCAGTCTTTGCCAGATCAGCGCCTGCGTGTGTTGTTGTTGTCGCGCATTTGTGTCTTCTGGCACAGGGGGGCTGCTGACCTAGCGATCTTGTAATTTCGGCACTCATCCACCACCGCCAGAAGGCCTCTGGCGGTGGTTCTTTTTTGGGGGAAAACATGACAAACGCAGTCAAGGAAACAAAAGCCCAAAGAGTCGAGCGCCTGAAGCGTGCGCTTAATCCGTGGGAAGGGCTTGAAGAGATTCGCCGCTTTGCGCGTGAGGGATTCGGCTCGATTCCTCCTGAGTGGATCGGAACGTATTTCCGCTGGTGGGGAGTTTACACGCAGGGCGATGGAGCCGGCGTGCTCGGCGGTAAGGGCGGTGAAGGCAAAGCGTTGCAGCGATTTATGCTGCGGATTCGTATTCCGAACGGCCTGCTGCGTTCTCAGCAGCTCCGCGCCATCGCAGATCTAACCGAGCGCTATGCCCGCAGTATTGCCGATCTTACAGTCCGGCAGAACATTCAGTTGCACTGGATCACCATCGAGAGCCTTCCTGAAGTGCTTGAAGAATTGTGGCGCGTGGGTCTGAACACAACGGGAGCCTGCGGAGACGTCACGAGAAATATTACTGGCTGCCCCGTGGCTGGCGTTGACGCGGATGAGATTTGCGATGCATCGGCACTTGCGTTGGAAGCGGACCGGCTGTTTGCGGGGAATGCTGAGTTCTACAATTTGCCGCGCAAGTTCAAGATTTCCATCGGCGGCTGCCGGGTGTGGTGCCCCTACCCGGAGATTAATGATATCGGGCTCACCGCCATTAAGCGGCTGCAAAACGGAAAAGAAGAAATCGGATTTTCTCTTCGTGTCGCCGGCGGACTTTCAACTGATCCGCATCTTGGTGTAAGGCTCAACGCCTTCGTTCGCTGGAACCAGGTGCTGCCGACATTGCACGGAATCGCGGAGCTATTTCGAGACTCGTCTGAACTGCGCGAACACCGCGAGCGGGCGCGGTTGAAGTTTTTGTTCCTTCGAGAAGGATGGACGGCGGAGGATTTTCAGAAAGAAGTGGAACGCAGGATTGGATTTCAATTCGATCCTGCCGTCCCTGAGGAGCCGCCGTCCGATGTCTACCGTGATCACGTCGGCATCCATCCGCAACGACAACCCGGATACAGCTATGTAGGTGCGGCAGTGTTGCGCGGGCGGATCACTCCCGAACAAATGCGCGCGGCCGCCGATCTGGCTGAGCGTTTCGCAGGTGGTGAACTCCGCACCACTAACATGCAGAATCTTCTGATTGTTAATGTTCCCCATCTGCAGGCTGAGCCCTTGGCAAAGGAATTGAACGCCATCGGATTGCGGGTCGGTGGTTCGCCTTTCTACCGCGGCACCATCGCCTGCAGTGGCACCGAATTTTGCAAGCTGGCGATCACTGAGACGAAAGGTTTTTCGCGATGGCTGGTAGAGGAACTCGACGACCGGCTTCCCGGCTTCGATCAACAACTGAAGCTGCACGTCACTGGATGCCCCAACAGTTGCGGACAGCACTGGATTGCGGACATCGGCATTGAGGGAAAAAAGCTGAAAGTTCAGGGCGAGTTGGTCGACGCTTACTATTTCTGTTTAGGCGGAGCGCTCGGACTGAATCAGGCTACGGCGCGGATGGTGGGCTATCGCTGCGCCGCTAGCGAAGTTCCAGAAGCGATTGAGCGGCTGCTGCGTGCCTATCTCGCCAAGCGAGACAGTCCCGAGAACCTGCGCCACTTTTTTGGCCGGCACAGCGATGCCGAACTGCGCGCGTTTCTGGCGGGCTCCCATGTGGACGCCGTGCCGCGCGACCTGCCGACGGCAGATGAACGCTTAATTCAAGCTGCGGGTGCGACCGGTGACTAGTTTATTTCCCATGTTCTTGAGCCTCGGGGGCAGGCGCTGCCTCGTTGTCGGTGCGGGGAAGGTCGGCGATCAGAAAATTCGCAGCCTTCTCGATACTGATGCGGACATTCACGTAATCGCTATTGACGCCTGCGAATCCGTGCAGGAATTAGCGAAGAGAGGGGAAATTCGGCTCTCTCTGCGCGCTTTCAATCGCGGGGATCTAGACGGCATTTTTTTGGTTGTAGTCGCCACTCCGTTACGCGCTCTTAACACTTCAATTTATCGCGAAGCTCATCGGCTTGGCGTGTTGTGCAATGTGGTTGACGATCCGCCGAATTGCGATTTCTTTTATCCCGCTATCGTGCGGCGGGGACCCTTGCAGATCGCTGTGTCTACTTCGGGACGGAGCCCGTCTCTGGCTCAGCGGCTAAAGGAGCAGCTCGAAGGGCAATTCGGGCCTGGGTACGCCGAATGGGTCGAGGAGTTAGGAGAGACACGGCGCGTGGTGCTCGCCAGCAATCTTGATCCGAGGCGTAAACGGGAACTGCTGCTTTCCCTCGCCAGCCGAGATGCCTTTGAAGCGGCGCTGGCGCAGCACGCACAACAAATCCAGGACTCACCAGTGAAAGACTCAGAAATACAGAACTTAGGCCTGAAGAACCTACCAACCGTCGAAGAAAAGGAACACGTATGACAGGAAAAGTGTATCTAGTTGGCGCCGGCCCGGGAGATCCCGAATTGCTCACGATGAAGGCTTTGCGCCTGCTGCGGACGGCCGATGCTGTGCTACACGATGATCTGGTTGCGCCCGAGATCATAAAACTGGCGTCGCCGGCTGCCCGTATCTACAACGTGGGCAAACGCTGCGGTCAGAAAAGGGTTCGTCAAGAAGAGATCAATTTCCTGATGATTACTCTTGCAGCGTCTGGGTTGCAGGTTGTGCGTCTGAAAGGTGGAGATCCGCTTATCTTCGGCCGAGCCGGAGAAGAAATCGAAGCACTGCGGCGATCAGGCATCCGGCACGAAGTTGTGCCGGGTATTACCTCAGCCCTGGGGGCCGCGGCTGCCGCCGGTATTCCCCTGACGCAGCGCCATAAGTCTTCTGCCCTCGTGCTCGTTGCTGAGCATCGGGCTGACGACCCCAAAGCAGATTGGAGCCGCTTGGTAGCTTCGGGAGCAACCCTTGTTCTGTACATGCCGGGGGATAACTATGCAACCATCGCGGAGAAGTTAATATCCGCCGGCGTTTCTCGAGAAGCGAAATGCGTTCTCATTTCGCGTGCCACGACCCCCGCGCAGAAAATTCACTGCGTGAAGGTTTCAGAACTTGCTCACGCTCCACGCCTCGCGGCGCCCACCTTGCTCATTGTCGGAGATGTCGTCTCGGCGGCACATGACCGAACTATGGACGCAGGTGAGCTAGAACCACTCAATCTGAACCTTCATTCAGCGTTTCTAAACAGCGCGCTCGCGCCCGGTGAACGGATGCTGCAAAACACGGAATCTCAATCATGAAAGAAAAAATCGCAGAGTTACAGTTCATTGCAGAATCATGGGGTCCGGACCGGGTTCTGGAATGGGCATTTGATACTTTCGGAGATCGTGTGGCGTTTTCTTCCGCCTTCGGCGCCGAAGGCATGGTGCTGATCGACATTGCTTCAAAATTGCGGCCCAATTTTCGTCTCTTTACACTGGACACTGGTTTCCTGTTCCCTGAAACGTACAATCTCATGCATCATGTCGAACACAAGTATGGGGTGACGATTGAACGGGCGCAGGCGTTGCTCTCGCCCGCTGAACAGGAGCGCACTCATGGCCCCGCGCTTTGGCAGCGCGATCCAGATGCGTGCTGCGATCTTCGCAAGATAGAACCATTGAGGCGCAAACTTCAGGATTTGGATGCGTGGATCGCGAGTATTCGTCGCGATCAGACCGAGGCGCGGGCTGCCGCCAACAAAATCGAGTGGGACGGCAAGTTTGGCCTGGTAAAAATCAATCCGCTTGTGGAGTGGACTTCCGCGCAGGTGTGGAGCTACATCCACTCCCACAACGTGCCTTACAACCCGCTTCATGATCGTTCCTATCCGAGCATCGGTTGCACCCATTGCACTCGAGCAGTCGCTCCAGGAGAAGATGCGCGAGCGGGACGATGGGCAGGCTTTGCTAAAACAGAATGCGGTTTACACCTTATACAGCCCCTCCCGGATTTGACGGCATGAGCACGATGCCTGCAACGATCTCAGAATATTAATGGGGTCTGAGCGGCGTATAATTTCTCTCGCGCGTGCTTAACATTTGAGCCTTTAAATTTGCAGTTCGCGCCAAAGCGACGCAAGCGTAACTCGCTCCTATCATGGCTTCGGAACGCTTGAATACGAGGCAGAATCCTGAATTACACGGCCACAAGCTTCTCGATTCTGGAGTCCCACGTGAGTGATCCAAAACAGAAGAATCCCGAAAATACTGCTGACGATTCCGGAGTTTCGCGACGAGAGTTTCTTAGACTCTCGGGAATCTCGGCGGCCATCCCGCTGGTCACTGGTCCAAAAACAGTTCTTGCCGCCGGGGTGCAGACTCCGGTGCATGGACCTGGCAAGGTCGCGATGGAATTTACCATCAATGGTAGGCCTTATCACGCGACCCTTGCGCCGCGCGTCACATTGTTGGACGCTCTGCGCGATCATTTCGCAATCACGGGCGCGAAAAGAGTTTGCGATCGGGGTGAATGCGGAGCCTGCACCGTCCTGATGAGCAACAAGCTGGTGTATGCCTGTTCCGTGCTGGCGATCGACGCTCAGCTGAAACCCATTGTGACCGTTGAATCGCTGATGCAGGGGGGCAAGTTGCATCCGGTTCAGCAAGCCTTCGTCGAGAATGATGCGTCACAGTGCGGCTTTTGCACTCCCGGATTTGTGCTGGCTTGCAAAGCGCTTCTCGATCGCACTCCGAAGCCCACGGCAGAAGACATCCGCCGCGGGCTTAGCGGGAATCTCTGCCGTTGCGGAACCTATGAAGGAATCCGCAAAGCCATTGCGCAGGTCGCGCAGAAGGGAGCGTAGACGTGCCGGATTATTCCTGGCCTGACGCAGATCAAAGGAAGCTGATTGGGAGACGCATCACGCGCGTTGATGCTCCTGCGAAAGTATCGGGACAAGCCAGTTACACGTACGACACCAATCGTCCGGGAATGCTTTATGGCACGGTGTTGCGGTGCCCATATGCTCACGCAAAGGTTGTGAGCGTCGACACCGCCGCAGCCGAAAAGATGCCAGGCGTGAAAGCCGTTTACGTTGTGCAGGGGCCGGGTTCTACCATTCATTGGGAGGGCGACGAGATTGTTGCCGTAGCCGCGATCGACGAACCGACAGCGGAAGATGCGATACGCTCCGTCAAAGTGAAGTATCAAGAACTTCCTCATCTGGTGAGCGACGCTGAACCGCCGAAAAACGTAGCAGAGGGCCAGGGGCCGCTGAGCATGGATGACATCGACGACATGCTGGACAACCAGGTACCCAGCGCGCAGATGGCAAGTCAGATCGAGCAGTATGGAATTACCCAAAAACCTGACGAAGAAACGTTACAAGGGTTGAAGGCCGATGGTGCAACCGACGCGGTTCTCGACGCTATTCGCGGCGCTACCGTTCATCCCGAGGCAGTGCAACGCCCCAAATCGAATTATCAAAAGGCCGCGGCGCAGACAATCGGCGAACCGGATAATGCTTTCGCCCATGCGGACGTGATTTCAGAGGGGCTTTACGGAGCGCCGGTGATCACCCATTGCTGCATGGAAAGCCACGGTTCCATTTCCGAGTGGAGGGATGAGAAACATCTGCTTACACATATCTCCACGCAGAATGTCTCAGGCATCCCCGCGCAAATGGCGGAACCGCTGCAGATTCCGGCGACCAATATTCGCGTTCATCAGGAGAACATTGGCGGAGGGTTTGGCAGCAAGTTCGCTCCCGACCGCTGGGGAATCTTCACAGCACAGATTTCGAAGAAAGCGGGCGGTAAACCGGTTCGTATCATGCTGGAGCGCGACGCGGAACTGAAAGTTGCCGGGGCGCGGCCGTCTGCCTATGCGCGAGTAAAAGTGGGCGCCAAGAAAGACGGAATGCTTCTGGCGTGGCAATCGGAATCGTGGGGCACTGGCGGCCCTGGCGGAGGAGGGATGCCGCCTATCCCGTATGTCTTCAACGTACCCAACCAGCGAAAAGAGCACACCGCGATTCGAAATAATATCGGGCCGGCACGTGCTTGGAGGGCGCCAAATCATCCCCAAGCGGCTGTGTTGACGATGTGTGCGCTTGATGATCTCGCAGCGAAACTTGAGCTTGATCCGGTGGAATTCTTCACAAGAAATCTTGAGCTTACCAAGCCCCGGCAGAATATCTATCGCGAAGAACTCCCGATCGCTGCGGAGCTAATGAATTGGAAGCAGAAATGGCATCCGCGGCGGCAAAGCAGGCCGGGCGAGACGGCTCGCGGAGTTGGGCTTTCCATTCATACGTGGGGCGGACGGGGCCATAACAGCGACTGCGATCTGACCATTCAACCCGACGGCTCGGTCGATCTAAAAATGGGTTCTCAGGATCTGGGCACCGGGACGCGCACCTGCATTCTCATCGTTGCTGCCGAGACTCTTGGCATTCCGATGGATGCGATTCACCTGCAGATCGGCGACACGACATTTCCGCCATCCGGCGGCTCGGGTGGATCGACTACGATCGGCGGGGTGAGCGCTTCCACGCGGCGGGCTGCCGTCGATGCGCGCGATGCGCTTTTTGCCATAGTTGCGCCTGCGTTAAACGTACGGCCAGAGGAGTTGGAATGTGTTGGCGGAACAGTAACAGTAAGAAGCGATTCTGCGCGATCGCTGAACTGGAAAGAAGCTTGTTCCAAACTCGGAGCGATGCCGCTCACTATACGTGGCCGGAATCCCGACAAAAGCAAGCCGCCCGACCTGACTAACAGCGGCGTCGGCGGCGTGCAGATGGCTGAGGTGGAAGTGGATATCGAGACCGGCATTGTAAAAGTTACAAAGATGGTCGCGGTTCAGGATTGCGGCCTGATCATCGATCTGAAGACCGCGGAAAGCCAGGTGTATGGGGCTTTGATCATGGGCATCAGTTATTCGCTCTTCGAAGAAAAAGTCATGGACGCGACCACAGGGCGCATGCTCAACGCAAATATGGAGTTCTACCGCCTGGCTGGATTGAGCGACATTCCGGAATTGGTTGTCCATATGATGACGGGCAAAGGTTACGACGAACGCGGCGTCATCGGCTTGGGCGAGCCTCCGGTAATTTCTCCCGGCGCAGCGATCTCCAATGCCGTAGCGAATGCGATTGGGGTCCGCGTGCCATTCCTTCCACTCACTCCCGACCGCGTGTTGACTGCGTTGAGTCAGAAGGCAGGTTCGTGATGCGACCTTTCGAATACGTGAGCCCGAACGACAAAGCGCAGGCGGTGAGCCTGCTGGCAGCGAGCTGGGGAAAGACGGAAATCCTGGCGGGCGGGACCGACTTGCTGGCGCTGATGAAAGATGACATCGTCTCGCCTCGGCGCCTGGTCAATATAAAAGAGATCAAAGATCTGAGAGGCGTCTCGGCCAACGGCCGAGGGATCCGTATCGGCGCGCTTTCGACGCTCGATGATCTGGCGAACGACGAGATAATTCGGGAGAATTATCCCGCGCTTGCCGAGGCTCTGATTGAAGTTGCCAGCCCGCAAATTCGTAATCAGGCAACCATTGGCGGGAATTTATGCCAGCGACCACGCTGCTGGTACTTTCGCAACGGTTTTGGCCTGCTACCGAAGGATGAGAGCGGCAAGGAACTGGTAACGGTGGGCGAAAACCGTTACCACGCCATTCTCGGCAATGACGGGCCGGCAAAGTTTGTGAGCCCGTCCACAATCGCTCCTATTCTCATTGCGTATGGAGCGGCAATTAGGTTGCACGGTCCTAAGGGTACGCGTGAACTGCCGCTGGAAAGATTCTTCATAACCCCGAAAACTGAGGGGGAACGCGAACACGATCTGCTGCCGAACGAGATGGTCACCGAAGTATTGCTTCCCGCGGCCGAAAACATTCAGGCCGCGCATTACGAAGTTAGGCAGAAAGAAGCTTTCGATTGGCCTCTCGCCGTGGCTGCAGTCGCGCTGACTATGAGCAAGGGCAAAATTGAGTCGGTGCGGATTGTAATGGGAAGCGTTGCTCCACTTCCCTGGCGATGCTTGGAAGCGGAGCGTGTGCTTACTGACCGACTGATCGACGAAGGCATAGCACAGGAAGCGGCGGAAGCTGCTGTAAGACGAGCACGGCCGTTGGGCGGCAACGCCTACAAAGTGCAGCTTGCGCGGGTTGCGGTGAAGCGAGCGATATTGAAATCCGCATCCGGAGAGTCATTATGATCCGCGAATCGGATCGCTTCAACATCGGTCATCCGAATCTTTGCCCTGCGCTTCGTTGGAAAGGCCAGTTCATTTCTGCTGAGCCCGACTTCACAGTGCCGGCCTGCAACGACGGGCTGTTCTGGTGTCTTCATAGCCAGACTTGCATCGGTCCTGACGGCGAGTTGGCCGAACCGGGCAACTGCAGTTCGAAGAGCCGCTCCTGCCATGGAACTGGAAAATGTAGCTAGGTGGCGTGCGACGCAAACGCTTCGCGCAGCCCGACGATTGCTCGCGCACTCGGGAAAGGCGATATCATATTTTAAATGGGGTTTGTCTTCCATGCGAAATCTGCAAAATCGCGTTTGGCTCACGCTGGGTTTGCTGGTCTCATTCTCGCTCTGTGTGTTTGCGCAGCAAATCCAAGGCGATTATCTTGAAACCCGCAGCGCCGATGTGTATACCGGTCAGTGTTTCGCCAACGGCGAAGTAAACCTGGTTGGCAACGAGGCAATTCTGGCGTGGCATGTTCGCAAGGGAAGCTGGGATGGTGTTGCGCTGCAGGGACTCAGTGTGACAGCAGTTGTGCGTGCGAATGGCACGCTAGGTGATCCGTACGAAAATCCTTATCCTGCGAGAGCTGTTCTGCTAGTGGATGATCATGCGAACGCCGAGCAGAGTGCCGCACTGGTCGGCTTTGCCCAACAGATGGGCGGAGAGTTGTTGAAGAATCTTGAGCAGGTCATTCTGGTACAGACCGAGTTCATCGTAAACCTGCAACACCACGGAATCGCAATGCTTCGCGCCGGCCAGATCGCGACTGTGCAAACGCGGTCGATCGGCAACCAGGATCATCTTTGCGGAAATGAAGAAGCGTATTATCCGCCGCTAACCGAACTAGCTCATTCCATCCCTGCGGTCGCACTCACTAACGCTTACAGCGGTCCGGGCCTGGGCGAAAACTGGACTCTGCACGGCAAACGCAGCGCGTTTGTGGGCACATTTGCCCGATGAGCGGGCGCCAATCGGCTGGGTTGGCCCTCCCTCGCCCAGTAAATATAACGGATTCCACAGCAATCCACTGAGCAGGTGGAATAGAATAGCGCTTCGCCACGTCACCCTATGAGCGCTCCAATCGAAACGTGGAAAACGTGGGAAGGCAAGTTGGTTGACGGCAAGTTCCCACTGCGTCAGTGGATCGGCGGATCGGACCACAGCGCGGTTTTTGTTACTGAAAGTCGCCAAGCCGGATCGCAGAAAGCAACGATCAAACTAATCCCGTCGGCACGGCCTCGACATCGATGCGCAGCTTTCGCGCTGGGCCGAGGCGGCCAAGCTTTCGCATCCGAATCTGATTCGACTCTTTTCCCACGGACGCGCTCAGATCGAGGGCATACCAGTTTTCTACGTTGTGATGGAGTACGCTGACGAAAATCTTTCGGAGGTGCTTCCCGTGCGGCGGCTCTCGGCCGAAGAGACAATTGAAATGCTTCGACCGGCCAGCGACGGGCTGGCATATCTTCACCAGTCCGGCTGGGTTCACGGCCATGTCAAACCGTCGAACATCTTGGCGATCAACAATCAGTTGAAGCTCTCGGTCGACGGCGTACGCAGAGCGAACGCGCGCGGCTACAGCCGCGCGCTCGATGGATATGACGCACCCGAAGTCTCGGGTGGCACTTCGGCACCAGCATCCGACGTATGGTCGCTTGGAATGACATTGCTCGCTGTTCTGTCGCAGAGCGAACCAAAACTCAAAGGCAAGGATTACCAGGAAGTTGCGGTGCCAGAGACCATTCCGCAACCGCTCCGCGGAATTGTCCAGCGATGTGTCTTAACCGACCCGGAAAAGCGCAGCTCCGCAAGAGAGATTCAACGGCGACTTTCCCCGCAGGTCTCGCAGAACGAGCCCGCGGTCGGTAAGAATGTCTCAACGGCAGACGTACCACCGGAGCGTTCGAAGGGATGGATGTTGATCCCCGTTGCTCTAGTAGCGTTATTTCTCTTGGGATGGGTGGGGACAAAGTTGATGGGGCACAAATCTTCGGCCGATGCTCGTCCGGAGAGTTCGCACCCGAACGTCCCGGCTGCGACGACTCCGCCATCCTCTTCCTCGAGTATCCCGTTTTCGCAAGAAGCGGCAACGCGAGGGAGAGTCTTGCACCAGGTAATGCCCGATGTTTCGAAAAGTGCGCTTCACACGATCACAGGCCGAATTAAAGTCGCCGTCGAAGTCGCTGTCGATAGCAGCGGAAGCGTGTCCAACGCAAGATTGTCCTCTTCGGGACCAAGCCGGTATTTTTCAGCCCGTGCGCTCGAGGCGGCGCGGCAGTGGAAGTTTGAAGCCCCTCAAACCAACGGACAGCCAGTCGCCAGCGATTGGCGGTTGCTTTTTCAGTTTGCACGGACTACCACAGAGGTCAAGGCGACAGAGCTAAAGCCCTAGCATTTATTTTGGCGTCTTCTCTTTTTGCGCGAGCTTCCAAACAATCTGTCGCAACATCCCCAGCAGGAATTCCGCGTCACCAGAGTGCAAGCCAAGCCGGTAGATCATGCGGCGCACCGCCGACTGAAATGTGTCGGAGGAGTTCAGTTTCGGATAGTCGCTCGCCTGCAACGCAGACAGAAGAGTCTCGTATATACGAACCATTTCAGCAGAGGAGGCAGGTGTTTGTACCTGCGGTTCGATCAAAACACCGGATCGGCGGACTAACTCGTAAAGGCAAATTGCGACCGCCTGCCCCAGATTCATCGAAAGATGTTCTTCGCGCGTGGGAATGTGGATAAGCCAATGGCAATGGCTCATGTCTCTATTGGAGAGCCCGAATTTTTCCGATCCAAAGAGCAGAGCACACGGACCGGTCGTCAAATGGCCGCGAATCAGCGGCGCTCCACCTTCCAGTCGCTGCAGCGAGTGTTGCAGATCTCGATGTCCGATTGCGGTGGTGCCGACGACAAGCGTGCAGTCGCTAACTGCCTCAGCGACGGTGGCGAACTTTTCAGCTCTCTTCAACACCTCATCGGCGCCTACGGCTGAGCGCGCTCCTTCAAAGGCAACTTCGTAGGGATTTACGACTCGCAAATGGCGAACTCCGAAATTACTCATCGCTCGTGCGGCAGCGCCAATGTTGAGAGGGTTGCGCACATCTACAAGCACCACCCGCAATCGATCGAGTTCAGAAGAAGAAGACAAGCCGATCTATTTTACGGTAGGCGCTTGCGTTCGCAATTGATTCCTATCTTTCGAGGGAGCTTACGCGACTCGCCTCAAAACGTCAAAATGAGGAGCGTTTGATGTAGCAAGCCTCGTTCCGTAGAGGCTTTTTACTCGGTCACGTAATTGTAAAAAAATTGTCAAACGTCGGCCTGCACGCTGAAAACCAGCGAAAACGTTGATAAGCTTCGTTTGCAGCATAGGACTGCAAGTGGCTAGAGGCAATTCGTAGACATTCGCCAAGGGTTCGAAACCAGTGAGGAAAGCGTTATGGGTCAAACCGCAATACCAATCAGCACCGTCAGATTGTCGGATCCAATGAATACGCCACGGCCGCTCGGGAGAATTCTGGTTGTCGAAGACGATCCCTCCGTGCAGAAGGCTTTGAAGCGATTGTTTGAAACCGAGGGCTTCGTCGTTGAGGTGCAGGGGAACGGCCAATCCGCGCTCGAAAGCTTTCGCTCGGCCCCGCCGGCCGTGATTATTCTGGATCTTCGCCTGCCAAAGCTCTCAGGCAGCGATCTCTGCAAAGAAGTCAAAGCAGTGTTGCCGACCCTACCCATTCTGGTTCTGAGTGCGACCAGCGACGTTTCCGACAAGGTTCTGTTGCTTGAGTTAGGCGCGGACGACTACGTCACCAAACCGTTCAGCCCCAGAGAATTGCTGGCTCGCGTGCGCGCTGCTTTGCGGCACACAGCGAGAACTGCGAACGTCAGCCAGGTAAGCTTCGATGGCATTTCCATCGATTTCAAGAAGATGGAAGTTCTCCGTGACGGAAAGGTCGTAGTATTGACGGCACAGGAGTTCAAAACTCTGCAGTTCCTGGTGCAGAATGCCGACCGCGTCATCAGCCGTGACGAACTGCTGAACGAAGTTTGGGGTTACCAGAATTATCCCTCCACGCGTACGGTCGACAATCACATCTTGAAGCTGCGGCAAAAACTGGAGCACGACCCGGCCAGTCCGGTACACTTCCGCACGGTGCACGGAATGGGGTATAAGTTCGTCCGTTGAGATCCCTTGCCTTCTCCATCAGAATCCGTCTCGAAACCCTTTCCTAGATACGCCGGGGCCACACTGGTGCCGCGGACGCGGCTGCGTACGCGCTTCCTGCTATCGATGGTTCTGATCACCTTTGGCCTCACGGCGTTGAGCCTGCTGGTGGTTCGCCACAGCGTGCAAAATCACGTGCGCGAGGGAATCGGAACGGATCTGCGGAACTCAGTGACAACGTTCCAGAACTTTCAGCGCGACCGCGAAGTAATGTTGACCCATGCCGCAGAGCTAGTCGCGTACTTGCCGATCACGCGAGCCATCATGACCCCGCATGATCCCGCTACAATCCAAGATGTATCGAAAGATCTTTGGCCACTGACGGGTAGCGATCTTCTGGCGCTGGCTGATCGCAGTGGCAAGGTGGTCGCTCTGCACACAAAATCGCCGGGCTTCACCCGCGAGGCCGCACAGCAATACTTCGAGCGATCGCTGACGGAGGAAGATTCGAGCCATTGGTGGTTTGGCGCTCACCATCTCTATCAAACTTTTGTTCAACCGATTTACTTCGGTTCCAAGACAGAGGGCTCGCTGCTTGGCTTCCTGGTCATCGGCTATGAAATTGATAACCGCCTAGCTCGAGAAATCAGCAAGGTTTCGGCCAGCCAGATAGCTTTCTCTTACGGGGATGAAGTCGTCGCGACGACTTTGACTGCGTCACAGGCTGAGGATCCGGAAGTGCGCGCGCTGGCCGCCGCATCGATTCCCAGCGAAACCCGTGACGTTGAAGTCGGCAAAGAAAACTTTGTGGCAACTTCCCTCGATTTATCCGGCCAGCAGCAAACCCCGGTGCGCCTGACGGTATTGGGATCCTACGACCAGGCGGCAAAGTTCTTGGACAATCTAAATCGTTTGCTGCTCCTGCTTGGACTAACGGCGGTTCTGATCGGAAGCGTCCTGGTGTATATCATCTCCTACACCTTCATGCGCCCGCTGGCGAGTCTGGTGGATGGCGTCCGCGCGCTGGAGCACGGAGATTTTTATCATCCGCTCGACCCGCGAGGCAGCGACGAAGTCGCCGAACTAACCTCGGCTTTCGACCGGATGCGTGCCAGCCTGCTCACTACGCAAAAGGCGCTACTGGAGTCCGAGCAGTTAGCAACGATCGGACGGATGGCTAGTTCAATTTCACATGATCTTCGTCACGCATTGGCCGCCGTTGTGGCAAATTCTGAATTCCTTTGTGACGGGCGACTGAGTTCGACGCAACGCGAGGAACTTTACCAGGAAGTTCGAACCGGCGTGAACCAGATGACGGACCTGATCGACTCTTTGCTTGAGTTTGCTCGAAATCGAGAGTCGCTGAGCCCGTCTTACGGCAGCGTTGTTGAAACTGTGCAGCGTGCCGCCCAGGCTGTGCGCTTGCATCCCCGGCATCAAGGAACACGCATTGAGATCGTCAGTAACGGTCGGAATCTGGCTTGGTTTGATTCCCGCAAGCTGGAGAGAGCTTTGTACAACTTACTGTTGAATGCCTGTGAGGCCGCGCCCAGCAGCGAAGGCAAGGTTCAGGTAAACATCGAAAACAGTGAATCCAAGATCGCCATTGCTGTCTCGGATAACGGACCGGGCATCGCGGAGGAGATTCGGGACAGGTTGTTTCATCCTTTCGTGAGCTTCGGCAAAGAGAATGGTACAGGGCTGGGGCTGACGGTGGTGCAGAAAATTGTGCAGGACCATGGCGGCCAGGTCACCATGGAGCGCACGGCGGACGCCCGGACGGTTTTCCGGCTCACGATTCCGGGCCGTTCGCAGCAAGGGTTGCCAGAGGCGGGAAACGACGGAGCAGACGAACATCCGGTTTCCCCCGCAGACGAAAAGTCGCACGACTTGAAATCCATTCGACACTCGGAGGCGTGACCCAGGTTGTAGATCTGTAATGATTCGCATTGAGCCTCGGTGTCGCGCAGGAGGAAGTGTGAAAATCCCAGGAATTCTTGCGCTTCGTACGATTGCGCTGACGGTGGCTGTATTTGCATCGGTGATCGGATGCTGCTTCGCGCAGGAAAAGGCTTCGAATGCCCCCCAGGGAACCGACGCGTCTATACGCGAGCTTGGCGCGGAGGTGCGAGAGTTACGGGCGACGATCGAGCAGATGCGTGCAGAGAACGCGGAGTCGCGCGCCGCCATGCAAGAAATTCGCCAGGAATTGCAAGACACTCGCAAGCTGCTGGCTCCGCTGGCCGTAGCGGCGAATGCAGGAGGCGGCCCTGTTCCTGCGGCGCAGCCAGGAGGTGAGAATCAACAGCCGGCGCCCGCGACGCTAACTGCCGCTCAGAATACCTCCGACACATCCTCACAGGCGGATTTGGCGAGCCGCATTCAGAAACTGGAGGAGTCCACTCAACTGCTAGGTTCGAAGGTTAACGAGCAGTATCAGACCAAGGTTGAAACCGCCGCCAAATACCGCGCGCGGCTTTCTGGAATCGTGCTCATGAATGCGTTTCACAATGTCGGCGCTTCCGACAATCTGGATTTTCCCGACTATTCTCAACCAGTAGCACCCGGTAACTCGGCCGCGAGTTTTGGGGCCACGTTGCGGCAAAGCGAAATCGGGCTTGAAATCTTCGGGCCGACGGTGATGGCAGCAAAGAGTTCAGCCAATGTGGTATTGGACTTTGCCGGGGGATTTCCTAGCACGCCCAATGGCGTGAACTTCGGCATCGCACGCCTGCAAACCGGTAGTGTGCGGTTGGATTGGCAGCACACCTCAGTGATTGCGGGTCAGGATTCATTGTTCGTTTCGCCGTTGTCTCCCACGTCTTTCGCCTCGCTGGCGATTCCGGCGTTTGCCTATGCGGGGAACCTTTGGGGTTGGACACCTCAAATCCGTGTTGAGCACCGCTTCGAGCTTGCGGATCAACAGACTCTGACGGTGCAAGGAGGAATTCTGGATAATTTGGACTGGGAGCCTCCAAGTGATTCTTATTATCGATCGCCTCAGTCAGGCGAAGCTTCCGGACAGCCGGCTTACGCGCTGCGCACCGCCTGGTCGCGCCAGGTGCATGATCAACCCTTGACCTTCGGGGCAGCAGGCTACTTCGGCAGGCAGGATTGGTCGTGGGACCGCTACGTGGATGGCTGGGGCGGTATGGCGGATTGGAGAATTCCGATCGTGCGGCGGCTGGGATTGTCGGGCGAATTTTATCGCGGGCGTGGCATCGGCGGTTTGGGGGCAGGCATCGGTCGCGCGGTTTTGTTCGGAGGCCCATACGCCCCGACTACACCCATCCGCGGGCTCGATTCTGCAGGTGGATGGAGCCAGTTGAAATTCCAACTCACTTCCAAGATCGAATTGAACGGAGTCTTCGGCGAGGACGACGCCTTTGCCGGCGATATTCGCGGGTTTGCTACGGATGCGAACAACTTCAGCCCGATCCTTGGGCGCAACCGAGGACAGCTCGGAAACATCGTCTACAGGCCGCGTTCGGATTTGTTGCTTTCGGCCGAGTTCCGGCGTCTGCACACCTTTCCGATCTATAGCTCCGCCAGTACGACGAACCAGGTTAACCTCGCGATGGGGATATTGTTCTGAAGATGCGCGGCTTACTCCACTCTCGTGTCGGGCTGTTTCGCAGGGGCACTCTACTCCCGCTGTGCGGCGTTGCGCTATGCACGCTCGTCGTAGCGCAGAATGTAGATCTCAAAGGGAAGGTGCAACTCACGAGGAATGGACGGCGGATTGGCGATGCAACCAAAGTTGTCGTGTGGCTCACGCCTTTGGGGAGCACGCCGGATCCCGATATGCCGAAGCAGCAGCCTTCGGACATTCCGCAGATCGTACAGAAGGACAAAGCTTTCCATCCGTCGCTGGTGGTGATACCGGCTGGGGGCAAGGTGGAATTCCCGAATCACGATCCATTCTTTCATAACGTATTCTCGCTGTTCGACGGAAAACGCTTTGATCTGGGACTCTACGAAAGCGGCACGACGCAATTCGTGCAGTTCGATAAACCAGGAATCTCGTACATCTTCTGCAACATTCATGCGCAGATGAACGCGGTGGTGATTGCGCTGAATACGCCCTATTATGCGATCTCCACCTGGCGCGGCGACGTCATCATCCCTGATGTGGCTCCGGGCCGGTATCAAATGCACATATTTCATCCTTCGGTTCCAACGGATGCTTTGAAGGCGGTGGAACGTGAGATTACCGTCAATCAGGGCGATAGTTTCCTGGGAAATTTCAGCCTGGCGGAATCGGATCTTGAGGTCGCACACAAAAACAAATACGGGCGCGATTACGACCGGCCGGATCCGGATAGCCCGGCATACGCGCGACCATAGGCGTCGGCCTAGAATAACCCAATGAAGATAAGAAAGGCGTGCCGTTTAGCACGCCTTTCTTGCCTCTGACCTTCACTTCGTCTTACGTCACCAACTTTGATTACCGGTGCCCGCCGCTGGAATGGCCTCCTCCGCCGGAGGAATGACCGCTCGACGAATGACCGCCGCTGGGTGCGCTGTGAGAACCGCCGTAACCTGGCGAGCTGTAGCTGCCTCGACTGCCCCCGTAACTGCCATCATTGCGAGAGCCGTTGCTGAAGCCTCCATAACCATGGTAGCTGCTGCCGTAACCGCCATCTGAGCGCGGCTGAGCGATCGGCTGCCTCATGCTGAGCTGTGGACGCGAGGAGCTGCTCCCGTTTGAACTCGAGCCACGCGAATAGCTCGAGCTTGGGGATGTTCGATTCCAGTAGCTGCCGCTTTCGCTGCGGCCAGAGGTTGACCCTCCCGAGCTGTGAGATGGCTGCGAAAACGAGCTCCATCCACCACGATTAGTGGGAGCACCTGCACCTGCGGAACTGCGATTTGAGTTTCCAGCTGAGCTGCCAGTTCTGCCAGCGGTGGTATTCCTTTCCCTGCCCATAGCGGGCGTGCCTGCGCTGGGCTTTGCTGCTCCCGAGGACATCGAGTTACGGGACCCCACTGCCCCAACTTCAGATCCTCGCGCTCCCGCAATAACAGAAGACACATGACTCTGCTGCATCGACTGCTGCAGATGCGCTGTCTGCTCCTGGAACGATGCCGGCCGCGCTGCGCTCTGCGTACCCGCGAAGTGCGATGCCGTATTGTGAATTGTCGATGGGGCCGCAGCGCGTCCACTGGCCGATAAACTGGACCGGCTCGGCACCACCGGCAAGTTGCCGGTCATCATGCGAGCGGAACCGATTTGCTCATGACTGGCGGCCACTGCGCTTACTCGGCCTGCTCCGAACTGGCCCGCATGGACGGTCGAAAGCGCTCCGCCGATGTGGGCATCGTTGATATGAGCCACGTTCGAGAAACGAACGCCCGCATGCAGCGGCGCAAATCCGCCGAACCGGCCGAATTCACCGAAACGACCGTAGCCGACCCAACCGAAGCGACCGCCGTACCCGCCCCACCACGGATGAAACCAGTCACCGGGTCCGAGTGGCAACCAGCCAAAGCCGCCCCAACCACCCCAGCCAAAGCCCACTCCGAAACCAAAACCGCCTCCGAATCCAAAGAACGATACATAAGCTGGCGACCAGAATGGGCGATAGAAGCCCGGGCCCCAAACCGGTCCCGGCCACCATCCCCAGGCGCCGCCGTACGACATCCAACGTCCATAGTGATAAGGCGCCCAACCCCAAGGCTCGTTGCCAACCCAAGTCCAGCCGTAGTAAGGCTCCCAAACCCAGTTCCCGTCGCGGTACGGAGCCCAGCCATCTGGCTCGTTCGGCACCCATATTTGGCCGTAGTCGGGAACGTTTTCCCAACGGCCATTCGCATCGAGATCTTCTGAACCTGTGTAGTAGCGATTGGTATGCTGCCATGCTCGCGCGCTGTGAATCATGTGATCGCGTTCGCTGTTCCAGAGATCCCAATCATCTCGATCGGGAGCGGAAGAAATTTTGTACTGCGCGTCTTCGGTTGAGCCGCGGACAATGGCCATCTGGCCTTCCTTCACGTCGGCGATACCTTTAGGCGTGGAAATCTGTGCCTCGCCTTTGCGCACGGTCACAACCGTGTCGCCATCGGGTCGCACTTCCACACGGACAACGACGTCCTGGTGCGCAGGATGAATTGAAACGTTCGACGTATCGATCTCCGGCTCGGCTTCGCTCTCATTGAAAACCACGTAGTCAGCCATTCCCTGGCTTAGCTGAACTTGGATGTAGTTATGAGTGAAATTCGCGATATTGGCCTGCGAGTTCGGCCCCAGCCGCAAAATGTTGGCGTAGTCGAGCTGCACTTCACCGCGAGCACCGACTCCGGTCGAAACCTTGTCTCCGTTCATGACCGGCTGATTCAGCGTGGCTGCCGACCAGTCGCCGGAATCTCCACGCTGCGTTGAAACATCGCCCCGCATAAAGCTGATTCGGCCTACCCCCTGCTTAACCTCAGCAGGACCCTCGCCAGAAGGCCCTCCAGGTTGCGCCTCGGGCATGTTCTGCGGCGGTTGTCCTGCCTGCGGCGGGGGCGCCTGCGCGGGCTGACCGGCCCGAGGCTGTCCCATTTCCATTGGAGCGCTGGGCTGATCGGAAGGTGCCGGGCCCTCCTCAGTCGTCTGCGCCCAAACACTCGTCATCAACCCGACGCCGATTGCCAAGGCTAGAATTGCAAGGGTTGATTTGAATTTGTTTTTCATAAGGGCGTTCTTCAAAATGACCTTCTATCTCTGCTTATGTACTTGAACCCGGATTTTCTGGAATTGATTCAGAACAATAAAAGCAACTTCCCTGCCAAAACGCAAAACAAACTAAAGGGACCTAAATGCTGTATTTTCAGCAGGATTTTTTATCTTTTCCAGAGAACGGCAGAGCTAACTCATGAACGCGGTGGCTGCATTCAGCCAAGGTGGTGGTTTTAAGCCGATAAGCCGGTTACGATTCTTTCTCTCCCTCGTCCGCAATTCCGATCTTCGACAGCCGGTATCTCAGCGCGTTGCGCGATAATCCGAGCAAGCGCGCCGCCTGACTCTTGTTTCCGTTGGCACGGCGCAGCGCCTCCTGAATCATTTCGTCTTCCCATTTTTCGAGGGTCATACCTTCGGGCAGGAATCCGCTGGCGCCATTTGTTACTTTGAACGGACGCTGATCGATATGAATATCAGCCACGCTGAGCACCGCGCCGTTCGCCAGCGCACAGGCCCGTTCGATGATATTTTGCAACTCGCGCACATTGCCCGGCCAGTGGTAATTCAATAAAACCTGCATCGCCTCAGGCGTGATGCTTTCGACGGGTTTTCCGGAATCTCCGGAGAAATTCGAAATGAAAAGATTCACCAGATCCGGAATATCCTCTTTGCGCTGGCGCAGCGGCGCGATGTCGACGGGCACCACATTTAGACGATAGTAGAGATCTTCGCGAAAAGTTCCCTGCTCGAGCGCTTCGCGCAGGTCGCGGTTTGTGGCCGCGATCAGCCGCACATCGACCTTTACGGTTTTTGTGCCGCCCAGGCGCTCGAACTCACGCTCCTGCAGCACTCGCAGAAGCTTCACTTGAGTCGCGGGAGGAACATCGCCAATTTCATCGAGAAACAGCGTACCCTTGTCCGCCAGCTCAAACTTCCCGGGTTTGCTCTGGTTCGCGCCCGTGAAAGCTCCTTTTTCGTATCCGAATAATTCGCTCTCGAGAAGATTTTCGGGAATGGCCGTGCTGTTAATCTTGATGAAGGGTCCAGAAGTGCGGCGCGATTTTTCGTGAATTGCGTGCGCGATCAGGTCTTTGCCGACACCGCTCTCGCCTCCAAGCAAAACGGTTGAATTGGTCGGAGCGACACGATCTACTGTCGCAAGCACCTCCTGCATCTTCGCGCTGCGAGCCACAACATTGGGATGAGAATATCGCTTGCCAAGAGCTTCGCGAAGCGATCGGTTCTCATCGCGCAGCTTGCGGACATCCAGCTCCTTACGGACAACTATTCGCATTTCAGTGAGCGAAAAAGGCTTGAGCACATAGTCGCTGGCTCCCGCCTTCATGGCTTCAACGGCGGTTTCCACGGAGCCAAAGGCAGTCATTACGACCACCGGGAGTGCCGAATTGATACGCTTTACTGCCTGCAAGAATTCAAGCCCGTTCATTCCCGGTAGCTTGAGATCTGTAACGACGAGGTCCACAGAGTTCTCGCGAAGAAGCTTCACGCCTGACTCTGCATCTTCCGCAGTCAGCGTAGTGAAGCCGTCCTCGCCGAGGTTCAGTTCCAGCAGGCGACGCATTTTGGCTTCGTCTTCGACAATCAGGATCGTTGGCATAAATACGTGATTGCTCGTGCTCTTGAAGCATTACTCCTAAGATGCTTGATCTGCCGCTTCAACTTCACTATTTGGAAAAAACATTAGAAAACGTGCGCCCTTGAGATCACTCGAGCCGTTTCCATTCTCGACACGGATACTTCCGTGATGCCCGTCAATGATTCGGGAGACGATCGATAAACCGAGTCCCACACCGCTTTTCTTCGTGGTGACAAAAGGATTGAAAATCTGTTCCCGCAGCTTGTCTGGAATTCCCGGCCCGCTATCTTCAATTCGCACTTCAACGCCATCGCGATTCGCCGATCTCGCCGTCTTCGCAACCAACCGCAAAGTTCCCCCGTTGTTGCCCATGGCATCGTAAGCATTCTGAATCAGATTCACGAACGCCTGCTCGCAAAGGCCTTCGTCGATAGGAACCAAAGGTAGATTGGGCTGATATTCTTTCTCTACATGCACGAGGCTGTCGTCGCTCTGTTCCGCCAGTGAAACGAATTGGAGAGCGTGATCGAGCACGGCCGTGATCTGCTGCGGCACCAGATCGGCGTGCAGGGGACGGGCAAAATCGAGAAAGCGCGTCACCAACGCGCTTAAGCGGTTGGTCTCGGTCGAAATGTATCCCGCCAGTTCGACCGCGAGCGGATTCGATCCCTCCAGCTTCTGGTGAAGCATCTCCGCCGATCCCTTGATGACGCCCAGCGGGTTGCGTATCTCATGTGCCAGCCCCGCCGACATTTGCCCTAACGCCGCCAAACGTTCTGATCGCCGAGCTTCCTCCTGCGCCTGCTCCAATCGGCGATTAGTCTCGGCGAGCGTTTCGGCCAGCTCCTGATAGCGTTTGATCTGGCGCCGATTTTCAACTACGAATCGGTTCACAACCATTGCGGCGAGAAAAAAGAACAGAATGCGGATCGCCAGCAGGCCATACGCTTCGGTGGTTATCTCATACTCCTGCAGAGCCGGATAAAGATAAGAGCAGTAGGCAGCCGAGGCCAGCGTCGTCCAGAGCAGCGTCGCCCAAGGGCCGAAATATTCGGCAGCCGTGACGATCGGAACATAGAAAATTGGATAGTAGCTGCTGTTGATACCGGGTTCGCCCGTGTGATCGATCAGCAATGTAGCCAGAGCAATCTTGAGCAGGACAGCATAGACTGCACCACGCCGTGGAAAACGAGCGACCAGCCAGCCTTCACTCACCTGCACGATTCCGATCGCCAAAAGCGTGAGCTGCTTGTGAATCTCTGCTACCGGTGGAAGCAAGGCCAGTCCGGCCAAGAAGATCAGCCAGAGCACATCCATCCAGTTCAGCGCCGGACGCTTCCGTTCGTTGGTGACGGGTTCAGCCATGCGCAAATTTGGCGGGAAAATTACGCCGGGAACCGGCTCGTTGCCCAGCTTCCCGGCGACTCCGCCGCTCATTCGATATCAGTTTCGTTTGCGTGCAAATAATAACGCATGCGAACCTATGAGAGCGCAGCGGTCCGCTTTGCGTCAACGTTATTTGTGGGTGGATGTCGACGAAGTTGTTTGCTTCGATGTGGAACTCGATGCCGGATGCTGCGATGAAGAGGAAGACCAGGATTTCTGTTGGTGCCAGGAGCTGTACTTTGGCTCTTGCTCCTGCTCACGCCTTTGCTGCGGTGGGGCTGCGGGTTTGGGAAGCGAATGCGACGACTGCACAGGCTGCTGCTTGTGCTGCTGAGTCGAGTGCGCACTCAAAGAAGGCTGACCATGGTGAACGTAAGTCTCAGCGCTTGTCTGAGAGTCGTTGCTTTTCTGAGGCTCGGGTGTACCTTGCTCTTCCCAGACGTGCGATGCTTTGGCGTGAGTACTTCCATCGGAAACTGGCGTGACTGAGTGGGACTCCTCGTGTGCTTGAGTTTGGTGCACGGGCAGAATGGTGGCTGGAACGGGCCTGCCGGGCGGTTGTTGGCGCACCAACTGAACCTGGCTGGACTGTGTTCCCGCCGATGTTTCGCGCTCGAAAGATCGAGGCATTGGAGCTGGTGTTCGAAGCGCCACCACCTGGCGGCTCATTACGGCTGCGGGCGGCTTGCTCACTACCGGCTTATCCGCACCGACCACGCTGGCGCGCACCGGCTCGACGGCAGCTTCGCGCGATACCGGAACAGATGCCAACTCTTTTTCTGAAACTGGGGCAAGGTTTCGGCCTACGGGTTGCGAGTTCACAAACGTTTCCTTCGAAACGACCGTTACTCCGCCGTTCACGCCGCGATTCGCATAAGAAATGTCATTTACAGTGGTCGTCCGGCCCACAACAACCGTATTGTAGACATTGCTGATCCTTGTCATCTCCACGTGCGTGTTGGTGAGATTCACCGCGTTCACATACGTCCGGCTTACGTGATAGTAAGGAATAAAAACCTCTCCGGGTGCGAGCGGAACCCAGCCGACACCTGCCCCAAATGAGAAGCGTGCCCCCGGTCCGCACCCCAGCCACGCGACCTGTGCAGGAGCGTAGATGGGACGAGTGGCAGCCGATCCTGGAACCCAGACCCAATTCGCGCCGACCATCGCCCATCGACCGTAATGAAAGGGAGCGAAGCCCCAAGGCTCGTCTGACACCCAGGTCCAACCCCAGGGACCAACCCACGTCCAATGACCGAAGCGATAGGGCGCCCAGCCTGCTTCTACCAATCTAGGACTCCAAGTCGGGCCGTAGCCAGCCACATACGTCCAATCGCCGTACTGAGCGAGATCTTCGTATCCGGTCATGTCGGGCGAAACGTTGCTAGCGGAATCCGAATCATCTTCACTCCGATCGCGCTGCAACGCCCAAGTGTCGAATCCATCATCGGGAAGAATTTCGTGAACCGCGTAACTCAACTGATCCGTCCCGATGAAAGTGGCGTGCTGACTGGCGAGGACGGTATAAGAGGATCCGCCGCCGGTGACTTCGCCACGTCCGCGAAAGGCCGTAACGCCGGTGTGAGCGCCGTCCGGGTCGACATCGACACGGTAATCGCCGGGCTGCGTGATTACGAACGCCGCGTTCGGAGTATCGATCTCGTAAGAATTTTCGTTGTCGACGCGATGCGGACGAACAATCAGAGATCCCTGGACAAGGCGGATCTGCGTCACGTGATCGCTTACTTCGAGCAGAGTGATCCCCGTCATCGGAGCGAGCCTCAGGGCCGTCGACCCGATGTGAACTTCGGCGCGAGAATCCTTATCGGCCCAGAGATTGTCGCCTGATACCAGAGGACGATTCGGAGAAGCATCGAGCCAGTCGTTTTCGCCGCCGGGCTGAAACGACACGGCGCCGTCGATGAAGTTGAGTCGGGCGATGCGGCCGGGAGGGTCTTGATCGTTTGAAGATTGTGAATCCTGGTCAGCCTGCGAGGCTTGGGCCGGTTGCAGATTCGGCGCCTGCACGCTTTGCGCTTTGACTGTTGTGAGCGGCCGCAATATTAACGACAATAGTATTAGCTTAAACGCTAACGCAAACCACCGCTTCTTTGTCTCCATGATGACTTTCCTCAATGGACAGAGAATGCTGCCCCGCGGCAATGCTATCCATCGAGGCAGTGGTCTGTAAGGTCACTTTAGTTTAGCGGTTCCAGAACCGTGTTTCGGCGGATCGGAGGTTTCATCTGAGGCGGAACAGCTTAAGAATCAATGGCATACGGACCGCCCTCAGCGAGAGGCCCTGCTCTGTTGAATCTTGTCCAACGCTAGGTTCAAGTCGAGTACGTTCACGCGCGGCTCACCCAAGAACCCGAATTGACGCTGCTCAGTGTGCTGGCGGACCGCTTCACGGACAGAATCCTCACTCAGACCACGCGCTTTTGCCACGCGTGGGAGCTGGAACTCAGCAGCGGCTGGAGTGATCTCAGGGTCGAGACCAGAAGCCGAGGTTGTGACCAGATCAATTGGAACCGGAGTTCCTGGATTCTCAGCTTGCAACGCTGCCACGTCACCTTTAACCCGGTCGATGAGCTGATGATTGGTGGGTCCCAACTGCGAGCCGTTCGAGTTCGTGGGATCGTAGTTCACTGCAGACGGCCGCGGATGAAAATAGCGGGCGCCGGTGAAACTCTGCGCGAGCAGACGCGAACCAACGAGTTTGCCATTGACTTCGATCAACTCTCCATTGGCCTTCTTTGGAAATAGCACTTGCGCCAATCCGGTCACTACGAGCGGATAGATGACGCCCAGCAGCATCGTTGTCGCGATCGTCATTAAGAAAGCAGTGAGCAGATTTCTTTTCATAAAATTTCTATGCCAGCCCGGCCCGAGTGATCAGCATGTCGATGAGCTTGATGCCGACGAAGGGAATGATGATTCCGCCAAACCCGTAAATCCACAGATTGTTGCGTAACAACGCAGCCGCGCCCATGGCGCGATATTTCACACCACGGAGCGCCAGCGGGATCAGCGCAATAATGATGACGGCGTTGAAAATGACCGCCGAAAGCACGGCCGACTGTGGCGTCTTCAAGTGCATAATGTTCAGCGCATTGAGCACTGGAAACGTGCCCGCAAACATTGCCGGGATGATAGCGAAATATTTTGCGACGTCGTTGGCGATGGAGAACGTGGTAAGCGCACCTCGAGTCATCAGCAACTGCTTGCCGATTTCCACGATTTCAATCAGCTTGGTCGGATTCGAATCGAGATCGACCATATTTCCAGCTTCTTTCGCCGCCTGCGTACCGGTATTCATCGCCACACCAACATCCGCCTGAGCCAATGCCGGCGCGTCGTTGGTGCCATCGCCGGTCATCGCGACCAGTTTGCCTTCAGCCTGTTCCTTCCGGATCAGGTCCATCTTGTCTTTGGGCGTAGCCTGCGCGAGAAAATCGTCCACGCCCGCCTCGCGCGCGATTGCCGCTGCCGTGAGTGGGTTGTCGCCGGTGATCATCACGGTCTTAATGCCCATTGCGCGCAACTGATCGAAGCGCTGCTTCATGCCGCCTTTAACGATGTCCTTCAACTGAATCACGCCCAGCGCGCGGTCATTCTCCGCAACGACTAGCGGTGTTCCGCCAGACCGTGAAATGCCATCGACGCTCTCGCGCACTTCTTTGGGAAGCGAGCTGCCGCGTTCTTCCAGATACTTCGCGATTGCGTCGGCGGCGCCCTTGCGGATGGACCGGCCATCCAAGTTCACGCCGGACATGCGAGTCATGGCGCTGAAGGGAATGAACTCGGCATCGTGCGTTCCCACTTCCCTGCCGCGCAAACCATACTTCTCTTTCGCGAGAACGACGATGGAGCGGCCTTCCGGCGTTTCATCGGCGAGAGAGGAAAGTTGAGCCGCATCGGCCAACATGGCCTCAGTCACCCCCGGCGAGGTGAAAAATTCGGTGGCTTGCCGGTTGCCCAGCGTGATGGTGCCGGTCTTATCGAGAAGCAAAGTATTCACGTCGCCGGCGGCTTCGACGGCGCGGCCCGACATAGCAAGCACATTGTGCTGAACCAGGCGATCCATCCCTGCGATGCCGATTGCTGATAAGAGCCCGCCGATCGTCGTAGGAATCAGGCACACGAGCAGCGATACCAGCACGAAGACGGTTTGCGGCGAGCCCGCGTAAATTGCAAACGGTTGAAGTGTTACGACGGCCAGCAAGAAGATAATCGTCAATCCCGCCAGCAGAATGTTCAGCGCAATCTCGTTCGGAGTCTTCTGGCGTTCGGCGCCTTCAACCAGGGCAATCATGCGATCGAGGAAGGTTTCGCCAGGGTTTGAGGTGATCCTGACTTTAATCCAGTCCGAGAGCACACGCGTTCCACCGGTGACTGCCGATCGATCGCCCCCAGCTTCGCGAATCACCGGCGCAGACTCGCCGGTAATAGCGGATTCGTCCACCGATGCAACACCTTCGACAATTTCACCGTCACCGGGAATGAATTCTCCAGCCTCGGCCAGTACCATGTCTCCAGCACGCAGCTTGGAGCCTGGCACGGTTTCAGTTTTTCCATCTGGAAGTAGACGGTTTGCCATGGTTTCCGCTTTAGCGCGCCGCAAGGCGTCGGCTTGCGCCTTCCCTCGGCCTTCGGCCATTGCCTCAGCGAAGTTCGCAAACAACACGGTGAACCACAGCCAGAGCGTGATCTGCAGATTGAATTTGAAATCGGCGCCGCCGGGTAACAGAAGCACGGTCGTGATGACGCTCCCGATCTCGACGACGAACATGACGGGATTGCCCATCATCTTGCGCGGATTCAGCTTAAGAAAAGCGTCCAGAATCGCACGACTGACGATCTTCCATTCCCAGACCGCCTTCTTTTTCGGCTTGCGCGGCGAGCGTGCCTGGTGAACGGATTGCACTTCCGAAACGGGTGTTGGGATCATTGCCATAGAAATCCTTCAGAAGGTCTTCCCTGCAGCCATGAGCAAATGCTCAAGAACCGGGCCCAGGCTCAATGCAGGGAAGAACGTCAACGCTCCGACAATCAAAATCACGCCAATCAGCAATACGGTGAAGAGCGGCGTGGTTACGGGAAACGTGCCCGAAGAAGGTGGAACATATTTCTTCTGTGCGAGATTGCCGGCAATCGCCAGCATCGGAATAATCATGAAAAATCGGCCGAGCAGCATGTCGAATCCGATAGCGGTGTCGTACCAGAGCGTATTGACCGTTAATCCCGCAAATGCAGAGCCGTTGTTGCCCGCGCCCGAAACGAATGCGTAAAGGATTTGGCTGAAGCCGTGTGGCCCCGGATTTGAAATGCCCGCGGTGCCGAACGGATGGACGACCGAAACCGCGGCGAATGCCAGAATCACGAGCGGAAATACAAGCACGAACAACATGGCCATCTTTACGTCATAAGCCTCGATCTTTTTCCCGAGATACTCGGGAGTGCGCCCCACCATCAAACCCGCAATGAAGACGGCGAGCACAACGTCGACCAACATTCCATACAATCCAGAACCGACGCCGCCGAAAATCACTTCGCTCATCATGATGTTGGCAAGTGGAACCATGCCGCCGAGGGGCGTGTAGGAATCGTGCCAGCCGTTGATAGCCCCGCAACTCGCATCGGTGGTTACAGTAGCAAAGAGTGCGCTGTTCGCCATTCCGAAGCGGACTTCCTTGCCTTCCATATTTCCACCGGGTTGCAGAGAGGTCGATTTCTGATCGGCACCTGCCAGCAACGGATTGCCGCGAGCCTCCGCCCAATAGGCAACCGTGCACCCCGCCATGAACAAAATCGCCATCGCCGCCCAGACGGCCCAGCCGTGGGCTTGCGATCCTGTCATACGACCCAGGGTGTAAGTAAGTCCGGCCCCAATGGTGAAGATGGCGACCATCTCGATGAGGTTCGTCAGCGGCGTGGGATTCTCGAACGGATGAGCGCTGTTGGCGTTGAAAAAGCCGCCGCCATTCGTTCCGAATTCCTTAATAATTTCCTGAGACGCGACCGGCCCCTGCGCGATGGTCTGTTCGGTGATCGTATCCATCACAGGTTTTCCGTCCGGTCCAACCACGGACTTTCCGTCGGGTCCGACTTTCTGCACCTGCATGGGCTCAATCAGCGCAGCTTTGTCATACGGCCGAAGGCTCTGGATCGTGCCCTGCGAAACCAAAACCAACGCGCCGACAATGGAAACCGGCAAGAGAATCCAGAGGCAACTGCGAACCATATCGACCCAGAAGTTCCCGATGGTCTGCATCTGGCGGCGCGCAATACCGCGAATGAACGCAATGGCGAGCGCAATGCCGGTTGCCGCAGAAATGAAGTTGTGAAACGCCAGGCCAGCCATCTGGGTGAAATAACTCATGGTCGACTCACCCGAGTAAGCCTGCCAGTTCGTATTGGTGGTGAATGAAGCCGCTGTATTGAAGGCCAGATGAGTGGGCGCGACGCCGGCGAATTTCTGAGGATTGAAAGGCAAGAGTGCTTGCAGGCGCAGAATCAAGTAAAGCACGATCATCGACACTGCGCTGAACAGCAGCATCGAGATCGCATATTCCGTCCAGCGCATCTCGTGACTTTCATCAACAGCGGTAATGCGATAAAGCGCACGCTCGATCGGGCGCAGCACCAAGTCCATGAATGTCTTTTCGCGGTTGAACACGCGCGCCATGTAAATGCCTGCCGGCTTGGTCACCACGAACACCAGCGCGAGGAAAAACAGGATTTGTAACCAACCGTTGATCGTCATATCAGAACTTCTCCGGACGCAGCAGCGCGTAGATCAGGTAGACCATGGTCAGCGCGCTGATAACCAGCATGATGATCGATTCCCAGCTCATATTGAATCCTCAGTTTCGAGTCGCAAGTTCGCGCCCTCACTTCACGCGATCGCAAAACCGCACGTATGCAATGGAGACGGCGAAGAATGCGATCGTAACGGCTATCCAAAGAATGTCTTCCATAAACGATCTCCGAAGCTAAATTTCTGCAACTACCATGTGCCCTGCTTGCGTCCCCACCACCAAACCAGCCCCAGGGTCGCGGTGCTTTAATCTTTGCGCAAAATCCCTTGTACATCCGACAGGAACGTCGGCTGGTTTGAAAAATCGCGACGCCACTCGTAGCGCATAAGGAATCCGTCGTTCAGTTTGTAGTCGAAGGTGACGGTATTTTCTTTCAGCGCCTGGGTGATGCCGCTAAAAAGGCCTTCGCGATCGGACATGTATTCTGCGCGCGTAGCAATCGCAAACTTCGGCGCAAGTTGATATTGAATGTAGGCAGCGCCTCCGGCGACGTGCGAAGGTGCCGAAGACTCGCCCGGGGCAGCGTTTCTCCAGAGCCGCGAGATGAAATAATCTCCCTCGATTGCAAGGGTCAGTTTCGGATCAGCCTGCCAGGTCGCATAGCTGTCAAAAATATGGGTTAGGCCGTTCGGAGCCGGTGTAATGGCGGCAAAACATAGCCCCGGCTGCACTGGGATTGGCCCGCAAGTCGAGACTGGGGTGCGATCTGGATGGTCCTGCCCCAAGTAGTAATTCATCGTCCACGTCACGGTCTTCGCTGGTTTCGCCGTGAAACCAAAGAGTTCATCTTTGAAACCATTCGTGGCTTCGACTTGGTTGGTGCCGTTCACGATCCAATAATTCAAGGTGAAATTGGAGTTCACCGGATAACTGACTCGCGCTCCCATGTGATAGAAGGGAAGAAAATTGAACCAGAACGCACGCGAGTAGTTCATCTGATCTTTGGTGTAGTTGCCCTCGAATCCCAGCGAACTGCTCCATTTCCCAAAATCGACATTCAGCCCTTTCCCGAGAGGCACGACGTAGGTGCCGAAAGCCTGGAAGATATTGCGATAAATCTCAGGGCGTGGTTCGTTCAAAGGATTGCCTTGCAGCGTATCCGTAGCTTGACCGAACTGCAAATCCAAGCGGCCGCCCCAACGCTGCCCTTCGGCAACATTGGGTGCGTGCTCGAGGATGACGCTGGCCTGATTCAAGCTGAACTCATTGCTGAGCACGTCGTAGGCGCGCAACAGGTTTACACGCCCTGTGGGATTGCTGAAGTTGTAGTCGTAATAAGTATCCAGTCCAAGGTTGATGGTCGTGCCGCGCAAGTAGTCCATAGTCGTACGGTCTTCTGGAATGATCCCTCCTGCGCTCGCGACCGGCTGGGATGCGCCCGGCGACGGCGCAGCACGAAGTGGAACTGCTGCTGCCATCGACTGCGAAACGGCCGCCGCATCCGCCTCCGATCTTGCTTGTAACTGCTTCACGATCTGTTTCAGCTGATTCACCTCGAATTCGAGTTTCTCGATTCGGCGGTTGAGTTCCTGTCTTGAAGGATCAATGGTTTCTTGAGCCTCTGCACGCAGCGAGCACACGCACACGATCGTCAGCAACGTAATCGACCATTTCATGGAGGGCACCTTCTGGAAGTCGCTTATACTCCCAACCCCTCCGATTACACCACGGTACCCTCGGCTCCTCTCATGGCGCTAAAATTTGACCATGATATCGATGTCGAAGAACTGCTCGTCCCTCCGCAGATCGGGGAACCACACACTGCTAGCTTGAGCTCCGCAAGCTGCTTGCGCGCCGCTGAGGGTCGCCTGCATGGATGAATTTCCATCGTTGCAAGCAAAAAACTGCGGATATCCATTGTTTGTATACGGCACTCCGAGCGAACCCGGTGGCGTAATCCCTCCCGGCCCCGACCAGTAAGGCACGCTGGCATGGCGATAGTCGTATTCCCAGCGAAACGTGACATACTGGCTGGGCATATAGTCGAACGTGACCGACGAATCCCAGGCCTTGAACGGATCGGAGGGATTTCCGGTAAAGTAGGGCGCACTGATCGCCGCCGACGGGGCCGTCTCTCCGTTGATGGGAGGGGCCAGAACCAGGTAGCGTCCGGGATTGTTGATCTGGCCCCCACCAAGGGTTAACGCGTACCGGTCTTTTTTGAACCACATGCGGTTGTAAAGCATGTAACCGATAAAGCTCTGCTTGGGGTTGATTCCTGCAGTGAAATAATCACCACCAGTCGATTTTGGATCCCTGGTGTTACCGTGGCAGCCCACGCCTTGTAAATATGTTCCTGTCGACGTGATTGTGCTGGGGCCAAACTCGCAACCCATATCGCCAGTAAAAGTAAACGCCATCTTGTCGAGAGTTTTTCCCGGATGGTCGAAATACTTGATCTCGATGCTGTCGTCGGTATGGATGCGGCCGCGGTTCGGTATGTAAAGATCGTCGTGGCCAAGTCCGTAGTTGTTAGAAATGATGTTCACCCACGGTCTCGGAGTCCACTTAATCTGCCCGCCTACACCCTTCCTCGAGTTGGCGGAGCCGTACGATTGCCATCCGTTGATGAACCACGGCTCAATTTTCAAATGGGGGTTGGGGAAAATTTGAACTCTTAGGCCATTGAAGAACCAGGGCGTGTTCGAAGAAACATAGGAGGGTTGGTAGGCCCAGTTGTCGAAGTTGTAGTAGCTGAACAGCCCAATGTACGACATGAAGATTCCCGCGTCGACGTTGATTCCGTTCAACACGTCAATGTGATAACCACCGTACGCTTCTGCCAAATATCGATAGGCCGTGTCGAGATCCCACTGGCCCTTTGCCGGGCTGGGATCGTTGCGCGGCGTCGTTTCGGAATACATCCCGAACTGGGTCATCAGTCGAGCGCGGACATTGTCATAATGGAAATCACCCCCGACACCAAGCTGCTCCAACTGAATCTCGTTCGAGCGAAATATTTCGCTTGATCCACCCATGGAGTTGTCGACAGGTCTGTTGAAGTCGTAGGTGTAAGAAACATCCGCCCGGATTTCCGGAGTGAAGAATTTTGAATCGAAAGCTGCTTCCTTGGTGCGCGGATTGCCATTCAGCCACGTCCAATCCCAGTCGGAGAACGGCACGATCTTTTCCTTCTTTGCCGGCGCGCTTTCGGGAGATTGACTTGAAGCGGATTGACTCAAAGAAGACAGACTCGGGGACTGTGCCAGCCACCCGGTCAGCCCGCCAGTTGTCGGCGCGCCGCCGGTTGCAATGACTGGCCTGGCGGAATTACCCGTCGTCACGGAGGGTACGTTGGGCCCTGGAGCAGTCTTTGCTGGTTTGAGCGTTGGTTCGGGATTCACCTCGCTATAAGTATCGGCAAGCGTCGCGCCCTTCTGCTGTTCGACCTCCGCACGCAAGCGCTCCACTTCCGCTCGCAGTGCTCGTAATTCAGCTCTCATTTCTTGCTGGTCGATTGCACTAGAACTGGTAACCGCGGAGGACGTGGAGTCTGGTATGGATTGAGCGCCAGCCGGCAGAAGCGCTACGAATATTGAGAGTAATAAGACCCGAGGGGTATTCCTCTTTAACATGACCTTCGTTCTCCAATAATTCCAGGTAGGATTCGCCGCGCTTACATTCTGTCGCGCGGCATTCGTCTTCGAAATGGTTGGAGCTCAGGAGAACCGGCTGCAGCGGTTTCCTCACCAGTGGCAGAACCGAGGAGCGAACGGGCGACAAACTCTCGCGCAACAAAGCCATCATAAACATCAGCATGAACCCAACCGCCCCGAAAGCTATGCCTGAAACTACGCAGGCTGTCCACATATTCCTGCCTCCAACACGTTTGCGCAGGCCGCCGCACAAACGTTTTAGTAAAACACCTCGGGTATAAGGGCCGAGTAAGGGATTTCTAAGGAAGTCGTAAAGGCACACATCCAGTTCCTACCTTGAGAACGGCAGGAATAGCCACGTCACCCTGTGCGGAACTTTGTTACTTCCCCACGCTGGTAAAGTGGCTTACACGCAACCTTGACTGCGTCAGTTCGTTAACATTCAGCTCTCCATTCTTCGCCTTATCTAGTCTGTCGAATTCCGCCTCCATGAACCTCATCCATTCTTGTTTGGAGATCTTGCCTTTCTTGTCGGTATCTATCAGAAGCAGCAGTTGCCTGGCTTGTTCGTCTCCGAGCGCCAGCTTGTCTTGCGGTTTGGGAGCCAATGCTTTTTGTGCCATCCCTGTCCGTTGCATCGCGATCGCAATGGCCAAGCTCGCGAGGACCACGCCAATACACGCGGCATTCTTCCGATTCGACATGATTCACCCCGCAGAACTTGTTTGATCAACGCCGAGGCAGAACGCTCACGATTGGAGCGTAGTGTTCGTCAGTTTTCTGCTCGCGGATGTTCTAGCGGCTGCCTCAGCAACCCCACTCAGCTTCGCCCGGCTGCGCGAAGTACTTCCTCGCTGGCGAGCGATCGTTAGTCAATGATTCGAGTTCGAGCAGCGCAAGGCGCGCCGCTGCGACGAGTCGACTCTTCTCCGGCTGCGGAACTTCCTTCCAGGCAGCGCCGCTTTCACTTTCCTCGCCTACTGTCTCTGGCGTAAGCGCCTGTTGATAGTGATGGAAAAGCTCAGCCAACCTTTCCGGTGCAACTCCGTTGATCCACATAACCTTTGTCTCCCCGACCTTCCTTGATGAAGCCGGTTTCTTGGCTTCAGGATCATTGGATACGGAAGCGCACAAATCCCGAATAAAGGGTCCATAAAATGTTTGTAAAGAGAGGGGCTGCTGAATCGACGGAGGTTACTTCTGGCTGATTATGAGCCGGGTTCGAAGCGATATCCAACCCAAGGCTCTGTAAGCAGATATTTAGGTGAGGAGGGATCGCTCTCAATTTTCTTTCGCAGTTGCCCGACAAAAACCCGCAGGTATTCGGGCTGTTCGGTGCTGTTCGGCCCCCAGACGGCAGCAAGCAGTGTTCGATGCGTGACCACCTTTCCCGGACGACGCGCGAGATACACGAGAAGATCGAATTCTTTCGGCGTGAGATGAACTTCATGTCCGCTGACCCTCACAGAACGCGCGTCGAGATTGATGGAAAACTCTCCTGTGGTGATTACACTGGGCTGCCCTTCCGCTGGAGGAGATCGCCGCAACTGCGCCCGAATCCGTGCCAGGAGTTCATTCATGCTGAACGGTTTGGTTACATAATCATCGGCACCGGCATCGAGCGCCTCAACTTTCGAACGATCCTGTCCTCGCACCGAAAGCACGATAATCGGAATTTGTGAAGTTTGACGGATTTGGCGGCAAAGAGCGACGCCGTCAAGGTTAGGCATCGCCAAGTCCGTGATTACAACGTGCGGCGTCCAATTCTTCATCAACTCCAGCGCCATCTCTCCATCATTGGCGACGCGAATGTCATAGCCTTGGGACGACAATGTGGTCCGCAATACGCGAGTAATCTGTTGCTCGTCATCTACAACGAGAATTCGCTGGTGTTCGCTTGTCATCTCCACTTACCGCATTTCCTGGGTCACAATGTGTACGTCCACGGCTGGCGTGTCGCGAAGGAATTTATGAATGGCGGAAAGGTAGAAATACCTCTTCCACCCTTTCGTGGCGGACCGGCCAAAGACTACTTGGGTGATGTGATTCTCGCGGACAAACTCCGCAACCTTCTCCGCGACAATCTTGCCTTCTACTTTTACAACTTTAGCTCCGACGCTCTCGGCGAAGCGGACATTCTCGGCAAGTGTGCGCTGGTTTTCGTCGCTCTCATCGGCACCGGTGTCGATATAAAGAACGAAGAGGTCGGCGTCGATGGCCTGTGCCATGCGTGCCCCACGCGCGATCAAATACTGCGCGGCAGGATTGGAACTGATGCACACTGCAATGCGCTCGCGCACTTGCAGCGGCTGGCCATCTTCCGTCTTTAATTCGGAGAGCGTCCGATCAACTGCCTGCGTGACCTGCCGCAAAGCCAGTTCGCGAAGGGCGACCAGATTGGTAGAGCGAAAGAAATTAGCCAGCGCACGTTCGACACGCTCAAGCGGATAAACGTCTCCGCGCCGCATGCGGGTTTGCAGCGCTTGCGGCGTTAAGTCCGCCATGACGATTTCACCGGCCCGGCGGATCACCCAATCAGGCACGGTCTCACGCACCTGAACACCGGTCAACTCTCGGATCGTGGGCGAGAGGCTCTCGATGTGCTGCACGTTGAGCGTGGAAAGAACATCAATACCGGCGTCCAACAGCTCGAACACGTCTTCGTAACGCTTGGAGTGTTTGCTGCCTTCGATATTCGTGTGCGCCAGTTCATCGATCAACACCACGTGCGGCTTGCGCGCAAGAATGGCATCGACATCCATTTCTTCAAAAACCGTCGACTTGTACTCTAGTTTCTTGCGGGGAACGGTCTCGAGCCGGGACGAGAGGTCAATAATCGGTTTGCGGCCATGGTTTTCTACGACGCCGATCACAACTTCTTCTCCGCGGCTGGCCCGGCGCACACCTTCGCTCAGCATGGCATAGGTCTTTCCCACACCCGGGGCATAGCCCAGAAACAACTTGAACACTGCCGGCCGCTTGCCAGCATCCACTTCCGCAAGCCACTCTTCGGGACTCTTAGGCATCGCCGCTATTTTCCACGCTGCGGAGAGAATTGTCGAATCATTCGCAATTCCGGTTACAATCGTGCCCGTGAAAGCCGTTTGGCAACAACATCTGTTTCGTTACGGGGCGTGCGTAGTCGCCGCGGAAGCAGTGTCGCAGACTTACCGCCGCATCATCCACGTTAATCCCACGACCGTCGCGCTAACTTTTCTGTTGATGGTGCTATGGGTCGCCGCATATTGGGGATTTCGTTTTTCTGTTTTCCTGGCCGTTCTAAGCATGCTGGCGTTTAATTACTATTTTCTCCCCCCGATCGGAACCTTTACGGTCGCCGATCCGCAGAACTGGGTCGCGTTGTTCGCTTTCTTGGTGACGGCTGGAATCGCGAGCCAACTCGCCGACCGCGCCCGCCGACAGACCGTCGATGCACATCAGCGGCGGCGTGACGTTGAACGCCTTTATGCCTTCAGCCAGAGGCTTCTTGCCACTGACAATGTGGCTGAGTTATTGAACGCGATCCCGGCATATTTGCGGGAAGGGTTCGGAGCCGAAGCAGCCGCGGTCTACTTGCTGAGTTCGCAACAAGCCTACCGCACGGATCCCATGGAGACATGGTTTCCAGTTCATGATCTGCAAATGGTGAGTTCTCGGGGCGAGCCGGTGATCGACCGTGACCGGGGAGTTTCGCTGACGCCACTGCATCTGGGAACGCGCACCACAGGGGCGGTTGGGATTGCCGGCGTAGTCTTGTCTCGCGCCACCTTGGAAGCTCTGGGCAGCATGATTGGCATTGCCATCGAGCGCGCGGGAGCGATGGAGAAGCTTTCTCAAACCGAAGCGGCGCGCCAGAGCGAGAATCTGCGCGCCGTGCTGCTCGATTCCGTGACTCACGAGCTGCGCACGCCCCTCACTGGGATTAAGGCAGCGGTCACGGGTTTGCTTTCCGACTACAACCTCGACGAGACGCAGCGCAAAGAACTGCTAACCGTCATCAATGAAGAAACCGACCGCCTCGATCGCCTCGTGGGAGAAGCCACCGAGATGGCGCAACTGGATGCGCACAAGGTGGAGCTACACATGGCCCCCGTTGACATCGCAACCGTGATCGAGTCCGCCGTGGAAGAATCGAGGACGATTCTTGCGCAGCATCCCATCAACACTATTGTGCCGCCATCGCTGCCCAAGGTTCGAGTTGACTCCGAGCGGATCGCCGAGGTGCTCAAGCAATTGTTGGAAAATGCGGCTAAATACTCTCCACCGGCTGCCCCAATTACGATTACCGCCGAGCGCAAGAACAACCGCATCGTTACCAGCGTGACCGACCACGGAAGTGGCATCGACGATTTCGAACAATCGCTCGTCTTCGATAAGTTTTACCGTGGCCGCGATCAGCGTTACAAAGTTCAAGGCACAGGTATGGGATTAGCCATAGCCAAGGCCATTGTCGAGGCCCACAATGGCGTGCTTAGCGTCACCAGCCAACTTGGCCGAGGTTCCGTATTTTCCTTCGAACTGCCCGCGGCTTGACCACCCTGTCTAAAACCATGAAGTAAGTCAGCGTGGTCATCCTGAGCGAGCAATGATTCTCCCAATGACAATCATGCGCTGTCGAAGGATCTCTACGTCTCGACACACCTTAGATCTGTTCCTGTCGCCGGTCTTCTCAAGGACTCTGGCTTCCACAGAAATCTCGGTTCATTGCTTCAGTTTTGGCCGCTCACAAGTATCCACGATCTTCGTCGGATCGATGGCATCCTTATCCACCTGCTCTTCGAGAATCGTCCCATCCTTGCCGATCAGGAAGTTCACACGCCGAGCAGCTTTATATTTTTCTACATAGAGGCCGTATTTTCGGGTCACGTCGCCGCCCCAATCGCTTAACAGCGGGAATGTGACTCCAATTTGATCGGCAAAGGCTTTGTTCGCGAAGGCGCTATCCATGCTCACACCCAGGACCTGGGTATCGGTCGCGTCCAGCCGTTTCAAATCCTGCTGGAGCGCCTGCATCTGCTTGGTTCAACCACCGGTGAAGGCAAAAATGAAAAATGCCAGCACGACATTTTTCTTACCGTGGTATTGATTCAGAGAAACGGCTTTAAGATCGCTGCCGTCAAAATAATTCATGGTGAAATCCGGCGCGACCTGGCCCACCTTGGGCATCGACTCGGACTGGCCCTGCGACTTGCTCTGGGCGAGAGCAGAATTCGCACTTGCGGAAGCCAGCGTACCCAGAAGCAGCGCGGCCGCGAGTGCGACCGAGCGTTTGTTATGCATAATTTTTTCTCCTGTGAAACTCTGCCAAGCTTATACCTGGACATCTTTGCAGGCAACGCGGGATGCCGAATCGCTAACTCCGCAGCTGGTTTTCGCATTGCCTGTAGGGTCGATTACCCGGTAAAGTCAATCTCAACCGCGAGCCATGCTGACGAACCCCGCTACGCTGAACGATATTTTTTTCAGAACAGTTGAGCGCAACCTCGAGCGCGCCCTGCTCTATCGTGACAATGGCAAGTGGTTGCCAATCTCTTCCGCGGATCTTCGCGGCAAAGTCGCGGGCGTGGCGCGAACTCTACAGAATTGGGGAATTCGCAAAGGCGATCGCGTCGCAATTCTCAGCGAGAATCGCCCGGAATGGTCGATCGCCGACTTTGCCATTCTCCTGCTCGGAGCGGTTAGCGTTCCAATTTACGCGACTTTAACTCCAGAACAAACCGCTTACACGCTGCGAGACTCGGGAGCGATGCTAATTTTCGTCTCTACCGAACATCAACTGCGCAAGGTTCAGGCGATCGTTGGAGAAACTCAGATCCAGAAAATCGTGGTTATGGATCACGTCCAAATTCCCCACGAACTAGCCGCAACCTGCGCTCTCATGGATCAGTGCACCGCAAGAAGTTCAGATGGTCTCGATGCGCCAATTGAACGAATCGCCAAGTCAATCGGACCGGACAATCTCGCCACCATCATCTATACCTCCGGCACGACGGGACTCTCCAAAGGAGTGATGCTGACGCACGGCAATATGGCGTCCAATATTTCCTGCTCGCTGCTGGGCTTCGATATGCACGCTGGACAAACCAGCATCTCCTTTCTTCCGCTCTCGCACGTTACGGCGCGCCACGTAGATTTCGCATTGCTCTATCACGGAGTCACTCTCGCCTACTGCCCCTTCATCGAAAATCTTCCCGCCACTTTTCTGGAGGTGCGTCCTACCGTTTGCGTTTCGGTGCCCCGAGTCTACGAGAAGATCCATGCCAAGACTGAGCTGACGGCGCGAGGCTTTCCCAAACGGAATATCTACGATTGGGCACTCACGGTGGGCCGCTCCAACCGAGAAAAGATTCTGGCCGGAGAAATTCCAGGATCGTTCACATGGAAGCTGGCCAGCAAATTGGTTTTTTCAAAGATTCGCGAGGGAATGGGCGGGCAAGTCGAAACCTTCATCTCCGGAGGCGCGCCGCTTGGCCGCGAACTTGCCGAATGGTTTGCAACCGTCGGAATTCGCATCCATGAAGGCTATGGGCTCACAGAAACTTCCCCGGTGATTGCCGTCAACACGCCGGCAAATCACCGCATCGGCACGGTCGGCAAGATTCTGCCGAACCTCGAAGTTCGCATCGCCGAAGATGGCGAAATTCTGGTTCGCGGCCCATCGGTCTTCGAGGGATATTGGAATCGCCCGGAAGAAACTGAAAAAGCGTTCCATGAGGGATGGTTCAAGACTGGCGACATCGGCCACATCGATGCCGCCGGATTTCTTTCGGTCACGGATCGCAAGAAAGAACTGATCAAGACTTCTGGCGGAAAGTTTATCGCGCCGCAGCCGATTGAGAATTCTTTGAAGTTGAGCCCTCTGGTTGGAACTGCAGTGGTGGTCGGAGACCGGCGCAAATTCGCTTGCGTGCTGATCTCTCCTAATTTTGCCGTGCTCGAGGAGTGGGCGCGAAGCCACGGCATTTCGTTTTCTTCGCGTGCCGATCTGGTTGCGAGCGGCAAAGTTCAAGGCCTTTACGAGGAGCTTGTCGGCGGCGCGAACGAAAAGCTGGCGCGCTTCGAAAAGCTGAAGCGCGTGATTGTTGTGCCCGAGGAATTCACAGCTGAAAACGGGGCTCTCACTCCAACCATGAAGCTGCGGCGCCGAGTCGTCGAGGAGCGCTATCGGCGGCAGATCGACGACCTGTATGCGCAGGCCGAACTGACGGCCAATACCTAACTTTGGTGATCGAGCGCATAAGGTTCGGTGACGACGACACACAATTCGTCGGTCGATCACAGGGGCAAATTATCCACCAGCCCCCAACGAAACGTTTACAATAAAAACGTTATGAGAGACCCCCTACTTATTGCTGGCCGCTCGTTTCGATCCCGCCTGATTGTTGGCACGGGAAAATACAAATCCTTCCAGGAAACGGCGCGCGCGCTCGAGGCTAGCGGCGCCGACATGGTCACCGTGGCCGTGCGCCGCGTGAATCTCGATCGCAGCAAGGAATCGCTGCTCGATTACCTCGATCCCAAGAAATATTTTCTGCTGCCGAATACTGCCGGGTGCTACACCGCTGACGAAGCCATTCGCGCCGCGCGCCTCGGCCGCGAGGTTGGATTATCTGACTGGGTGAAGCTCGAAGTCATCGGCGACCAGGCTACGCTTTATCCTGATGTGCAGGCAACGCTGGAGGCTACGCGGGTTCTCGTGAGCGAAGGGTTCACGGTTTTGCCATACACTTCCGATGACGTCGTCTTTGCCAAACGCCTGATCGACGCAGGAGCCGCGGCCGTGATGCCGCTGGGCGCCCCCATCGGCAGCGGCATGGGCATTCAGAACCAGGCTCACATCCGCATCTTGCGCGAAATGATTACCGGCGTGCCTTTGATTGTGGATGCGGGGGTAGGCACAGCTTCCGATGCGGCGATTGCCATGGAACTTGGAGCAGATGCCGTTCTGATGAATACGGGAATTGCCAACGCCCAGGATCCGGTGCTGATGGCGGAAGCGATGCAGCACGGGGTTCTGGCCGGAAGGCAAGCCTATCTTGCGGGACGCATGGCAAAGAAGTTGTATGCGACCGCCAGTTCGCCGCTCGAGGGCGTAATACGGTAACGATTTCGAAGTCGTCTCAGAATAACCGTTGGAAAACTAAAAGGGCGGCCTCCGCCGCCCCTTTCTGACGCAAATTTTTCATATCATTTTCGCGCTTTGCACGTGGATAGAATCGCCGCTCACTGTGCCGCTCACGGCGACGTGGTGTCCCTCGTGGCCTTTCAGAGCATCCGGGTTATCGACCATCAGAACCTTTTGATCTCCGTCCGTCACGATTACCATCTTCGCCCCTTGGGCCAGGCATTTCTTGGTGCACGCCTCAGCCTTGTCATTCGCGCCCTTGGCGCCGCATTTGTCATCACTCACCCATCCTTTAACCGTGGCGCTCTTGCCCATGTCGTCAAACGCCAAAGCGGTCAAAGCCAAAACAAAAAACATCGCGAGACAGAGTGCTAGAATTTTTCTCATGGCCGGTCTTCTCCTTTTGATTTCTTCAGCGGCTCCCAAAGCCTGGGTATAGCAGGAATTCAATCGGCCGACCGGAAGCATCTGTGTGGTCGCCCCAACGGTCGATTGCCCGAAACTATACCATAGAGGACCATCGATATTGTCATCGGCCGTACAGGTGGTAGTGGCTGAATTTGAATCTAGGGGAAATTCAGCCTGTGGAAAACGAGATGGGGGTGCGCTATGAGCAAGCGCCCTCGTACCAGTCCCAGCTACTTCCGAAAATGCCACTGCGCTCATGGCAGGAACTTGGCATTTTATCTCCCCGCCAAATACTTTCTGGATAAGGCAACAAAGCTCTTGACAGTCATTGCCTCGATACAGTATCGTTGTTGCGTGGCCGTCCCGCAACTAGATCACGTTCTTCAGCGGATGCAGAAAGCACTGGAGGAGAAAACCAAACGTGTTTATGCGCTGAATGACGAACTGATCGAACTGGCACCCAAGTATGAACGCTTCTTGGAGGTCAATCGGCAGATGGAGCGCGATCAGGACTTGATTGACAAGCTACGTGCTGTGCTTGCCTCGCCTCACAAGATGGACTTGGATGAAAGAGAAAAGGGCGGTTACAAACTCTGGGAGCTTATCGAAGTCTACTTGCGTTACGTACGTGAGGCTCAGGTGGGAAACATCGCTCACTTTCTAGAGTGGATCGGCTTGACTAGCAATCGGCAAGCGATTGAGTCGGCCATCAATACGCACAAGGAAACGTTCGAGATAGAAAAACGAGGCAGAGAGAAATTTATCTCTCTGAGAGAGGAGAACAATGCGCCCTCCACCAAAACGAAGCGCAAACACTGAGAGCCTCTAGAGACGCGAATCTCTAAAGGCTCTTAAAACCGACAATCCGGCAAGCCAGAATGCCAGTCTCTCAACTTCATTTTGGCTTGCCTTCACCCGAAAGGCAAGGACAAAATGAAGGTACTCCTGCTTGAGAAGAAACTCGCCGTAATCTCCGCTTTAGTCGAAGGTAATTCCATCCGTTCCACCTCGCGCATGACTGGCGTAGATCGCAACACAATCAACTCCCTTTTGCTGCGAAGCGGCGAACGCTGCCAGCAGATCATGGATGCCAACATGCGAAACCTGAAGTGTTCTTTCGTCCAGTGTGACGAAATCTGGACATACGTGGGCAAGAAAGATCGCCACGTTCGCAAGGATGAGGATTCTCCTGAGATGGGCAGTCAATGGGTATTTGTGGCGATGGACGAAGAAACCAAACTCGTCCCGATCTATACGGTCGGAAAGCGCACAAAGGAAACCACAGAGGAATTTCTGTACGGACTGCAATGGCGGCTGAATGATGACCACTTCCAGATCACGACGGATGGGTACGTATTCTATAACGCCATACAGGGCATCTTCGCTGGCCGCGTTGACTACGCGAAGCTAATCAAGATGTTCGGCAACTATTCGATGGACACTCCCGAAGCGAGGTACTCCCCACCAGGAATCGCGGAGGTCATATCCAGAGTGATGGAAGGACGACCTGATGAAGATCGCATCTGCACGTCGCACGTAGAGCGGCAGAACTTGACGATGAGGATGGCGATGCGCAGATTTACGCGGCTCACGAACGCTTTCTCGAAGAAACTGGAGAACCTGAAAGCGGCTTGCGCTTTGCACTTTGCACACTATAATTTCGTGCGCGTTCATTCGAGCTTGCGCGTAACTCCTGCAATGGCGGCAGGAGCAGGAATAGCCGATACGATTTGGCCTTTGACTCAACTCTTAGCGTAATGGGAGCCATACATGCCCGATGATCCAATGCAACGACCAGTAAGCCGAGAACTGGAAATTCTGATTCCTGTCTTGGCAGATACCATGAAGTTTGCGACCCAAGCAATCGCGCAGTCGAGCGCGTTGGCGAAGGTATTGATCTCGAAAGGCGTTCTAAGCCAAGCAGAGCTTGACGCAGCCATGAGTTCAACTCAGAAGATGAGAGATAGCTTGATGGCGAAACTTGATGAGCAGATAAAGAAGCAGTCGTAGTTGACACAATCCATGCTCCTGCCCTAATGTGGGCATGAGCAGCACCACGGCCCGGACTGGCATCCGGGCTTTTTCTATTTCCGTGGCTCTTGAATAACGTAGTTCAGCGGAGCCAGTAAGAACAGTCCTTCCTTTTGTGCTTGCTTGAGTGCCTCCTTCAGTTCGGTCAGATCGTTAAATCCGTATATGCCCATCAGTTGTTCTTCGGTAAAACGGGTGCCAATGGGAAAACTCTTTGCAATATCCCGAACTTTTTGTAAAACGTCTTCCTTGATCATACGCAATTTTCCCTCCAACCTCCATGCCAGCGCAAGGCAAATTCAGCCACTACCCGTACAGGTTCGGAAGGTGTCAGGAAAATTGGGTCGCCTTAGTTCTTTGCCGAATGGGTAGATGAAGGAGTGGTCGCCGCAGGGGGAGGAACATAGACGTACTCCCCGGGCCGCACATATCGCAACTGCTCTCGAGCTTCTTTCTCGATAGCTTTTTCGTCGGTCTTCAGCCCCTGAATCCGCTCGGTGTAGAGTTCGTTTTCCTTTTGTTCCTGTCCAATTCGCTTTTGCAGCGATTCATACTCCGATCTCTTTTGTTTGTAGACGACCATGCCGTTGGCTCCAAACATAACGTGTACCAATAACGACACCGCGAGGACCATGACTGTTATGGTCGCGACACGCCGACGCAACAGATAAACCTGCGTCATCAGAGGGCGCAGATTCACCAGCCAGGATTCGGCCGTGGCCTCGGCTTGTGGAACCCGCAGCGCAATCGCGCGAAGCCCTTCTTCCGGGCTCGGAAAGCGGCGTACCTTATTCGGACGAATTATTCGAAGATCCATTGCTCGGCCGCCGTGCTCAACTTTTCCAGTCCTCGTTCGCTGCGAGCCTCGGAATAAACCCGCACCACAGGTTCGGTACCTGACAATCGATAACAGACCCAGGATCCATCTCCGAAAAGCAGCTTCAGCCCATCAGTGCGAACCACTTGGCTGACGTCATGGCCGCAAAACTCCCGCGGGTCAGACCGCAACTTTTCAGTCAACTTGGCTTTGACCTCGGGCGTCAAGCGGAAGTTTTGCCGTTGCGGGTAAAAGGAACCAACTTGGTTACACAACACCTTCAATTGCTCGCTGAGCGACTTACCCCGCTTCGCGACCATTTCGCAGCACAGCAAGCCAGCCAGCACTCCGTCTTTTTCGGGAACATGATGGCGGATGGAGAGTCCGGCGCTTTCTTCTCCCCCGATGGCGATCTTATCTTGCATAATCAATTCGCCAATGAATTTAAATCCCACAGCCGTTTCATACAGTTCGACTCCACGCGCTTTGGCAATAGCATTGATCAGATTTGTCGTGGCAACTGATTTTGCTACTCCGTTTTTCCATCCACGGGTCTCCACCAGATAATCGAAGAGCAGGGCAATGACGTAGTTGGGTTGCATGAATGTTCCATCTGTGTCGACAATGCCGAAGCGGTCAGCATCACCATCGGTTGCGATGCCAATCTCGGCACCGATGCTTCGCATCTTTTGCCGCAGTTCTTCCAACAGATGATCGTCGGGCTCCGGAGCATGCCCACCAAACAAGACGTCGCGATAATCGTGAACCGTTTCAACGTTTACTCCTGCTTCGCGCAGAAGCCCGTCGGAATAACCTCGCGCAGCTCCCCACATGGGATCGAAACATACTTTCAGATTCGCCTTCCGAATCGTATTCAAATCCACGATCTCGCCGAGGCGACTCAGGTATTGATTCTTCACTTCGAGCGATTCTTTCGAGGCTGGCGATTTACCGCCAGTCGAAGTTTTCGCCGACTCACCCGCACTATCGCTCGCTTCAATCTCTGCTTCGATTTTCTTCGTCACCTCTGGCAACGCCGGGCAGCCATCAGAGGTAGAAAACTTGATGCCGTTGTATTCCGGCGGATTGTGCGATGCCGTAAAGTTAATCACTCCATCAGCCTTTGCCTGTACCACGGCGTACGCAAGCGCCGGAGTCGGCGCAGGTTCCGCGACCAGAAGAGGCGTGATCCCATGTTCGGCGAGAATGTCGGCCGCCATAGCGCAAAACGTTTCTCCCAAGAATCGCGGGTCGCGGCCAACGATCACCCTTCCACCGGTTGGCCTCTTAACGGATACGTACCGTGCGATCGCGCGCACTGCGCGGCGCACATTCGCGAAGGTAAACTCCTCGGCCATTACGGCGCGCCAGCCGGACGTGCCAAACTTGATTTGCGTTAGCATGGAAAAGTGCCTCTCAGTTAATGAATTGCATTGGGTGCTCTCAAAAGCGCGCTTGGTTGCTGCGCGTTGATGACTGGGAGTGAAGGCTGATTTTATATGACTGACAAACGAATCGTCCTGACTACCACGGGTTCAGAAGAGGAAGCCCGCAAGATTGCGAAGCATCTGGTTGAACATCGCCTTGCGGCGTGCGTGAACATTGTTTCGCGAGTGATTTCCGTTTATCGATGGCAGGGCAAACTCGAGGAAGCAGATGAGTGGCTATTGATGGTGAAAACAACCGAGAAGGCCTTCCCCAGCGTATGCCAGGCCATTAAAGAACAGCATTCGTACGAACTTCCTGAATGTATCTGCGTTAATGTCGAAGAAGGATCAAGTACCTATATGCAATGGATTTCCGATTCCGTAACTCCCGGAAAGTAGTTTGGGCGCCATGCGAAACTCGATTGTGCCGCACCGGTCGCAAGGGGTTAAATCGCCGCCAAACCGTCTCCCAGGTCCTCGAGAATGTCTTCGACGTTCTCGATTCCCACCGAAATGCGCACCATCCCGTCGGTGATGCCGATCGCCTTCCGTCCCTTCTCACCCAAAGCCGCGTGCGTCATAGTAGCGGGATGCGAGATTAGCGTTTCAGCACCGCCCAACGACTCTGCCAGCGAGCAGACTCGCAGCTTCTTCAGCATTTTATTGGCGTTCTTGAAAGATCCCGTTTCAAACGTGATCATCGAACCGAATCCGCTCATTTGGCGCTTCGCCAGTTCATGCTGCGGATGCTCTGAAAGCCCTGGGTAGAAGACCTTCTTCACCTTGCGGTGCTGGGCGAGAAAGTCTGCCACTACGCGTCCGTTGCGGTCGTGAATTTCCATGCGTGCCGCGAGTGTCTTCACACCCCTTAGCAGCAACCAGCACTCAAATGGAGACAGAATTGCGCCCGCTGCCTTTTGAAGAAAAGCCAGTTGCGCCGCCCGCTCGGGCCGGCTGCAAACAACCACGCCGCCTAGCCCATCACTGTGTCCGTTCAGAAATTTTGTAGTCGAGTGAATCACCATGTCCGCGCCTAACGCCAGCGGTTGCTGGAAGTAAGGCGACATGAATGTGTTGTCAACGACAAGTTCGACTTTCTTTCTGCGGCAAGTCTTGCTGATGGCTTCCAGATCGCTCAAGCGCATCAGAGGATTGGTCGGCGTCTCGACATAAACCATCCGCGTATTTTTGCGGATTGCCCGCCCAACATTTTCCGTATTGGTTGTGTCGATGTAGGTGAATTCGAGTCCATATTGGCTCAACACCTGGTTAAACAGCCGCGGCGTCCCACCGTACAAATCATTGCCGCAAACAACGTGGTCGCCTGACTTCAGCAAAGACGCGACTGCGTTGATCGCGGCCATGCCGCTCGCGAAAACTTTCGCCGCTACACCATTTTCCAAAGACGCCAGGTTTTCTTCCAGCCGAGTTCGAGTAGGATTAGATACTCGAGAATATTCGTAACCTTTGTGCTCGCCGATTCCCTGTTGCACGTAGGTCGAGCTCAAATAAATCGGAACATTCACCGCTCCGGTCAGAGGATCGGGCTCCTGTCCCGCATGAATGGCGCGCGTGGCAAAACCGGCTTGTTGTTTGTTTTTCTTCATGGGGTCAGTTAAGTTGTCAGCTTCAAACGCCGCCTTCGAAAATCTTTTTGGATAAATACCGTTCGGCTGAATCCGGGATGATGGTCGCAACTCTTTTGCCCGCGCCCAATTTTCGGGCGATCTGCAATGCCGCATAAACAGCGGCTCCGCCGCTTGAGCCCGCGAGCACCCCCTCTTTCGCGGCCAACTGTTTGACCGTCCCGAATGCGTCGTGGTCACTGATCATGATTATTTCGTCGCAAACCGAAGCATCGAATGTCTTGGGGATAAAACTCACGCCAATTCCTTCTACCTTGTGGGGCCCGGGCTCCCCGCCGGCCAGGATCGATCCCTGCGTTTCCACCGCAACCGCCAGTACTCCCGGCAGATGCTTTTTCATATATCGAGCCACCCCGGTGAAGGTTCCGCAAGTACCGCAACCCAGAACCACCGCGTCGATCTTTCCCTCCATCTGCTCGAACATCTCAACGGCGGTGGTTTCATAGTGATAGTCGGGATTCGCCATGTTCTCAAACTGTCCTGCCATGAATGCATTCTTGTCTCCGGCCACAAGCTCTTTCGCGCGACGGATGGCTCCCGACATTCCTTCGCCGTCCGGAGTTCGTTCAACTTCCGCTCCAAGAGCGCGCATGATGATGACTTTTTCCTGCGAGAAATTTTCCGGAACAAACAGCTTCACTTTGTAGCCGCGATTGACGCCGATAAGCGCCAGCCCGATTCCGGTATTGCCGGCAGTGGCTTCAACGATCGTTCCGCCGGGAGCGAGTTTCCCTTCCTGTTCGGCTCTTTGAATAATCCCGATGGCGGCGCGATCTTTCACGCTCCCGCCCGGATTCAGGTATTCGAGCTTAGCGAAGATCTCGGCCGATCCTGCGGGCACCAGCCTTCTGAGGTGAAGCATCGGAGTTCCGCCGACCAGGTCGGTTATGTCGTCGGCGACGCCAAGGGAAGAAACATCGGTAATTTTCTGCACGTTACAGGGTAAAGGGGTAAGTTTAAAGTCGTCAAACGATCGCAAGGGACGCATCCCGGCGCTCTTTGCCGGTGGTTACGTGATCGCCATCGTCGGTCTGAAATGCGTTGGGTGTCCCTTACTTCGCTGCGCTCGCCGAGGCTTGCGTTCCTGCGTAGTAGCCGCTCTTGGTCCGAACGGTCATCTTGCCGTGCCCTTTCATTTTGGCCTCGACTCGTATCTGCCGGAATCCTCCGCTCGATCGCGGGTTCGTCGGTTTGTAGCCAATCGTATACTGGTTGCGAATTTCGCGCGCTACCTCCCGGCTGATCTCGTCGACCTCATCCAGAGTTCTTGGGAAAAACGCCAATCCACCGGTGCGCTGCGCGATTGTCTCTAGCGCGCGCTTGGCTCGCCGGGGATGCTCTTCATCCCCCAGGATCCCGATCGCATATACCGAAGGTCCATTTTCCTCCTGCAACTGCTTCACTGCCTGCTCCAGAGACTCACGGCTGGCGTTGTCTTCTCCATCCGTAACCACAAAGAGCACCTTGCGCTCCAACCTCGCGTTTCGCTTGAGGTGTTCAGCCGAGGCGACTACCGCTTCGTAAAGCGCCGTCCCGCCCTTGGCATCGATCTTTTCCAGCGCCTCTTTCAACTTCAAGAGATCGCTGGTGAAGTCTTGGTCGAGATAGTATTCGTCGTTAAAGTTCACTACGAATACTTCATCCTGCGGATTGCTTGATCGCACCAAGTTGAGTGCAGCCTGGTTCACCTTGGCACGCTTCTCCCGCATCGAGCCGGAATTGTCGATCACGATCCCCATGGCAACCGGTATGTCCTCATGATGAAAGGAAATAATCGTCTGCGGCTTGCCGTCCTCGAAGACACTGAAATCGTTCTTGTTGAGGTTGGTAACAATGTGCTGCTTGTCATCCACCACGCTGGCATGCAGCAACACTTCATCCACGTCCTTACGTATCACGTAAGTATCATTCTGATTGGGAAGTTTCGCTTGGTTGGGATTAGAGACAGGGGCAGCCTGGAAGCCAGATTCAGCCTGCTGCGCAAAGACGAGCGTCGATTTTGATTCCGCCCGAGAACGAAGCGCTTCCGATCGTAGATTCTGGGGTATGCAGCCCAGGACTGCAAAGATCACGAGGAACTTCAGAGTTGAGGCAAATTTATTCTTCAGGCGCGTAGTAACCCGTCCTGGCATAGATTCGGAGAGGAGGCAGTCCTTTCGGCGGAAGTAGCTTTACTTTTATCTTACGCCATTTGCCATCGCGAACCACTTTGCTGGGGCGATATCCGAGGACGTACTGATTTCGCAGTTCTATGCCGATCTTGGTGGCTACGTCAGCCAAATCATTCGGGTTATCGACCGTAAACGCCCGCCCTCCGGTCAGTTCCGTGATCTCGCCCAGCAGAGCCGGTCCCAAACGCTCCTCTTCGGTCGCGAAATATCTGTCGTAAATGCCGATGGCGTAAACCATCACGTCTGCTTCTTTCACCAAAGCTTTAATTTCGCCTTCGGTGTAACGGCTGTGATTGTCGCCTCCGTCGGAAATAATCAGCAGGGCTTTTTTTGGATATTTGGCCTGCCGCATCTTACTTACGCCCATATAAATTGCATCCAGGAGCGCCGTTCGTTTCTGAGGGACGGTATATACGAGTTTGCCCTGAATGTCATCGACCGAACTGGTGAAGTCGCTCACCATCTCAGGTTCATCGGAGAAGGTGATCATAAAGAATTCATCTTGCGGGTTTGCGGTTTTGAAGAACTCCATGACGGCATCTTTAGCCCGCTCCATCTTCGTGCTCATACTTCCGCTGGAATCGAAAATTACGCCGAGCGAAACCGGGGCATCCTCGCTGGAAAAGGTCTTAATTTCTTCTTTCGCGCTACCCTCGAAGAGCTCGAAGTTCTCTCGGTCGAGGCCGGTGACCAGACGGTTCATCGGATCTGTAATCGTCACGGGCACCAGCACAAGGTCGACATCGACCTTCAGCGGCCGCACGTGTGGATTTAATGCCGATGAAATGGGGCTTGGCTGACTCGCGTCCGCCGTCTTGTCCTTTTCGATTTCGCGTGGAACAACATGGACATCGTTCACAGCTGTTTGCGCCGACAACGGAAACGTGCTGGCACAGGCAGTCAGTAGCGCAAGCAGACAGACCCAGACGACGGGTTCAGCGTTACGCGACTGCGTGTTTGGTTTCCGGGGTCGAACCAGGGGAGGCTTCCGAACTTGGGCCTTAGGGCGAGGGCAGAATCGCCCAATCAGGAGGGGCATATAAGCACCTCTATTGGCCGCGATAATATCACAGCTTGGTCTAACTGGATGCTTTTTCCTTGTCAAATGTTGGATACAAATCCGGAAACGGACCCGGCTAGGACCTCGCATTGTTGCGCATGGTACGAGCCCGCCGAATCATGCTGCTATCTGTTCTACAATCAATGGTTCGATGGCCCACGTGCAACCGTTTCGCGCATTCCGTTACGATCCCGAAAAGGTGTCGCTCCCCCAGGTCGTAACCCAGCCGTACGACAAGATTACCCCTGCCATGCAGGATCGTTACTATGCAGCGAGCCCGCAGAATCTGGTTCGTGTGATCCTGGGGCGCCGGGAAGAGTCCGATGACGCACATAAGAACGTATACTCTCGTGCCGCTCAGTATTTCGGGGAGTGGAGAAGCTTGGGTATTCTCCGGCGGGACGACGAACCCTCGATTTACGTCTACTCTCAGCGTTTCGCTGCCCCTGGGGCGACCAGCGAGACCGAACGTTTGGGCTTTATCGCGCTGGGCCGCATTGAGGACTATTCTGCAGGCATCGTCTTTCGGCACGAGCAAACTTTGGCCAAGCCCAAGGCTGACCGCTTAGACCTGCTTCGCGCCACGCGCGCTCATTTCGGCCAAATCTTTATGTTGTATGAGGATACTGGAGAGGCGGAGTCCCTGCTTAATGTGAGTGGCGATCCAGACGTCGAACTCCGCGATGAATATGGAGTGGAGCACAGCCTTTGGCAAGTCACCCACCCCAAAGTGATCCAGTCGCTTCAAGCCGCCATGAAAGACAGGAAATTCATCATTGCCGACGGCCATCATCGTTACGAGACCGCGTTGAATTACCGCAACGAGTGCCGCGCGAAGAACGCCGCTCAAACCGGGAATCAGGAAGTGCCCTCTTCCGAATTCGTCATGATGACCTTCGTTAACATGAACAGCCACGGCCTGCGCATCCTTCCGACGCACCGAGTTGTGCATAGTCTCGATTCCTTCTCGGACGGGAAGTTCCGCGATTCCGCCCGAGCGCTGTTCGATGTGGATGAAATCGACTCGGTTATCACTGCTGATAGCGCTCTCGCCATTCTCCGCGAGGCGGGCCGGGCCGGCTCCTCGATCCTGGCTGTAACATCCAGCCGTGCTTTCCTGATCCACCATTGCAATCTCAACGCGGCGGCGCAGATATTCGCTGGCGTTTCGATCCGCCAGCAATCGCTGGATGTGGTTCAATTGCACAAATGCCTGTTAGAGAATGTGTTGAACCTGTCGGAAGAATCTATCCGCAATCAGAAGAACATCTCTTACGTCCGTGATGCTTCAGAAGCTCTGTCAAGAGTGCGCGAAGGCCACGCGAACATCGCATTCCTCATGAATCCTTGCCGTGTCAACCAGGTGCGCGACATTGCGTTCGCCGGCGAGGTGATGCCTCAAAAATCCACCGACTTTTATCCCAAACTGCTCAGCGGATTGACGATCTATGCGCTCGACTAGAGGAAATTCCTGATGGGGCTCTATGCAGGACGCCGCGAATCATCATTCCTCAGATCGCCACTTCGAAGAATGTCAGTCCGAAGGTGGCTGCTTGCGCTCTTGTGGCTCCTGTGTGTCTTCGCTCTCTTGGCTGCTGCTCCAGAGAAGCATTTAACGGTTTATTCAACAGCGGCGAACTACTCAGTTCCTGTCATCCAGCATGAATATCGCGATTACGTGGGACTGTTGGAACTGCTAGATCCGCTGGGAACTGTGAGCGTCAAGGCCGACGCTCCCCGTTGGCGAATCCACTACAACGGTGTTCTCGGCGAATTTACCGTGGGTAAAAGCCAAGCCCGCATCCAGGGACGCGGCGCCGATCTAACAGGAAGGTTTCTGCTGGACAACGGACGCGGCCTCGTCCCTGTCGACTGCCTCAATTCACTACTGCCACGATTCCTGGGAGGACCGGCGACGCTTCACGAGGAATCCGGCCGTCTCTTCATCGGCAACCTCGCCACCCATTTCACCGCAGCGGTTCCGCTCGATGACTCTTCCCGCTTGGTGTTTCACTTCACTGCGCCTGTAAATCCCGTGGTCGCCACTGAGCCTGGGAAGGTGCGCTTAACTTTTCGGCGCGAACCAATTACCGCTCCGGCCTCGCCCAGGCTTACGTTCAACAGCAAAACCATTTCATCGGCTGATTATTCCGAGCACGACGGTGCCGCCGAAATCGCCATTACTACAAGCATCCCGCTGATCGCCAGTTTCAGCCCGGACGGGCGAACTATCACATTGTCTCCGTCCAAATCACAGGTTACGACCAATGCCTTAACTGCGGCGGTGCCTGCAAATCCTGCTCCGCCGAATAATCCGCCTCCAAAGCCTCCAGCCATTCCGAACTCCGCGCCTCCTGTTATCCGGCGCTACTTCGCCATTGTGGATGCGAGTCACGGCGGACTGGATCGTGGCGAGGCGCTGAGCCCCACGCTGGCAGAAAAGGACGTCACGGTTGAGTTTGCCCGGCAACTCCGCCAGGAACTTGAAAGTCGGGGAATTTCCACACTCGTGCTTCGTGATTCAGACGCCAACCTATCACTCGACGATCGAGCCTTCTTCGCCAACAGCACCCACGCCGCGGTGTACATCGTTCTTCACGCGGCATCGAACGGACATGGCGTTCGCCTGTACACGGCATTGTTGTCCTCCGCTTCTGGAGACGATCACGGGCCCTTCCGCGACTGGACCACCGCTCAATTGCCATCGATCCCGCTTAGTCAAGCCACAGCAGGGAGCGTGGCCAACGAGCTTAAGAAAGTTCAGGTTTCGGTGCGCACCCTTACCGCACCACTTCGCCCTTTAAATAACGTTCTAACCGCGGCGATTGGAGTCGAGGTTGCTCCCCCGGCGTCCGACGTTTCCCCACTGACCGCGCCTGATTATCAGCAACTAATTGCCGGTGCGGTGGCAAATGGAATCCTCGCCATCCGCTCACAACTCGGAGCGGCGCCATGATTCCACGGCACTTCTACATTGCAGCCTCTGTAATGCTCGCTGCCGTGCTCGGTATGAGCATCTATGCCTGGCATATGCGCGCCCGCGCCGTAGCTACGCCCGCCGCTGCAACAGATACTCAGCCAATCATTGCGCCCGTTTCCGGACCAACCGAGCCGGTAACTTTATTTGTGGCTTATGACGATCTCGGCATACTCCGGGCGCAGGCTGCGCCCATCCCCTTGCCCAGCGTCCGCCAGGAGCGCGCAGAAGAGTTGCTTCACGCTCTTATCGCTCTGTATCTCAGCAAATCATCGCCCCATCCCTTGCCGGTTGGGTCTGACGTTCGAAGCGTCTACCTTGTCGATCCCGGATTGGCTGTGATCGATGTCAATGCCGCATTCGCGGACGGCCATCGATCTGGCGTGTTGGAAGAAGACCTCACCTTGGCGTCTTTAATTCAAACTCTGGCGGCAAATATCCCAGGAATTTCGCGGGTGAAAATTCTGGTGGAAGGCAAACCGCGCGATACTCTCGCCGGCCACGCCGATCTCTCCGGCTTTTTCGACGTCTCGGCAGTGAATCAACTCACGTCGCAATTGCAATCGATCCAGTAGCGCAGAAAAAAGCGCGGGCGAAATCGCCCGCGCTTTTCTAAGCCAGAAACCTATACGCCAGCCAGCACCGGTTCTACTCCGTATATCGAATACCACGAAGTCGCGGCCTTCAACTTTTCATTCACATTGTTTATGTTCTTGACGCCTTCTGTTTCGAGCCACTTGCGGAACGCCGCAGCGCCCTGCCTGGCATAGATTGGAATGCCATCTTTCCAGGTCGCCCGGCCACAGAGCACACCGTTGAACTTCACACCCGATTCTCCGGCCAACTCAAGCGTCTCGCTGAATTCCGCATTGCTGACGCCTGCCGAAAGATAGATAAAGGGCTTGGTTGCCACGTTCGCTGCGCTGTGGAAGTAATCGATCGCTTCCTTTTTCGTGTACGCCTTCTGTCCGCCAAACGACTTTGCGCCCTCGACGAACTTCATGTTCACCGGGACTTCTACCTTTAGCACGTCGACCCCATAGCGGTCCTTACTGAACTCGCGCATGCTTTCGGTAACAATTTGCGGTTTCTTCTTGGCATATTCCAGTCCTTTTTCGTCGGCTCCCTCTTCATAACCGACGAATTCGAGGAAATACGGAATGTCGTTCGCGCGGCATTCGTCGCCGATTCGCTCCACCCAGGCATGTTTCTTATCGTTGGTTTCCTTGGGATCGTATGGTGTGTAATAAAGCAGAATCTTCACGCAGTCCGCACCCGCTTCTTTTAAGCGCCGCGCCGACCAGTGATCGAGCAGATCGCCCAAACGCCCCGGCCCAGTTTTGTCATATCCGGTCTTCTCGTAAGCCAATAGCAGGCCGGCATTCTTGGCCCGCCGCTTCGAGGCGGGCAGTCCCCACTCCGGATCGAGCAGGATAGCGCTGGCGTGCGGGGTCAGAACTTCGGTGACCAGCGTCTTGAACTCCTCCATCATTGCGCTGCTGACTTCCCCACCCTTTTCTTTGCTCAGGGATTTCTGCAACGACCCTCGCTGATCCATAGCAGCGGCAGCGATCACGCCGCGTTCGTTCGAAACCTTTCTCAGACCGGCTAATTTTCCTGGTGTAAGCTTCATGGAACCCTCCAAGCAGTGCGCAAGATGAGTGCTCGAAACACTCAATTGTAAACCAGAGGCAGGCGGGGGAAGCGCATTGGTATTGCACCTCTGGACGCGGCGACTCGGGTCATGATCTGCCCACGCTTCAGCGAATCTAGCATTGCTGCGCTATCGCACAGACTCTTAGATTTACCTCGAGCGGGGTGGTACAGTGGTATGACCACTTTCGCTCTGTTGCTGTTTTATCTTTGGGGTAGAGCAGATGCGCTCTTCCAGTCATCTCGAGGGAAATAATCAGTCATGGCAATTGCAACCATAAATCCCGCAACCGGCGAATTGATCCAATCCTTTCAACCATTATCCAAGTCGGAGATCGAAAATAAGATTGCCTTGGCGGTAAAGACCTACCAAGCCGAGCTTCGCACCTCTTTTGGCGAGCGAACTCGCCGGATGAATTGCGCAGCCGAGATTCTCGAACGCGACAAAGAAAAGTTCGCTCATTTGATGACTCTGGAGATGGGCAAGCCCTACAAAGCGGCCGTTGCCGAGGCGCAAAAGTGCGCCTCGGGCTGCCGCTATTACGCTCAGAATGCGGAGCGCTTCCTCGCCGACGAAACGATCGATACCGGCGCGCAGAAAAGTTTTATTCGATATCGTCCGATTGGACCCATTCTAGCCGTGATGCCTTGGAACTTTCCCTTCTGGCAGGTGGTTCGCTTCGCCGCCCCGGCGCTCATGGCTGGAAATGTCGGACTGCTTAAGCACGCATCGAACGTCCCGCAGTGTGCGCTCGCCATCGAACAAGTCTTTCTTGAAGCCGGATTCCCGCGCGGCGCATTCCAGACTTTACTCGTCGGAGCGGATCAGGTCGATGCGATCCTGAACGATCCACGAGTGATGGCGGCAACGCTCACGGGGAGCGAACAGGCAGGTATCCAGGTCGGAGTGTCTGCAGCCAAGCGGATCAAGAAAGTTGTGCTCGAACTTGGGGGAAGCGATCCCTTCATCGTGATGCCCAGCGCCGATCTCGACGCCGCCGTTGCGACGGCGGTTGAGGCGCGTGTGATCAACAACGGCCAATCCTGCATCGCCGCCAAACGGTTTATTGTTGCCGAATCAATCGCCGCAGAGTTCGAGAGGAAGTTTGTCGCGCGCATGGAGAATCTGCGGGTCGGCGACCCCTTTGACGAGAAGACCGAACTCGGACCGCTCGCCACGGGCGACGCAGTGAAATCTCTCGACGCAGATGTGCAGAAATCCGTTCAAGCCGGAGCCAAGCTGTTAACCGGCGGCCATGCTCTGAAACTGCCCGGCAATTACTATGCGCCAACGGTCCTCACCAATATTCCAAAAGAATCTCCCGCCTATCGCGAAGAATTCTTCGGTCCGGTCGCATTGTTATTTCGTGTGAAAGGAATTGATGAAGCCATCCAACTGGCAAATGATAGCCGCTTCGGCCTCGGCGCCAGCGCCTGGACCAAAGATCAGAGCGAGCGCGAACGTTTTATCAATGAACTGGAATCTGGCATGGTCTTCATCAACAAGATGGTCGCGTCGGATCCACGCATTCCGTTCGGCGGGGTCAAGCACTCCGGCCATGGCCGCGAACTTTCGGCCAACGGAATTCGCGAGTTCATGAATATCAAGACAGTTTCGATCGCGTAGGTCCTCGATTACTGCCTCAGCGTGATCCCGCTAAGCACGGATTGCTGCTTGGCTACCAGCGCCTGCACTCCTTGCCGGGCGAAAGCCATCATCTTCGCAAACTGCGCGTCATCGAATGCCTGCCGCTCCGCGGTCGCTTGCACTTCGACCATCTTGCGGCCTGCGGTCATCACGAAATTCATATCTACGTCGGCGCGATAGTCTTCCTCATAGCAAAGATCGAGAAGAACTTCTCCATCCACAATGCCAACACTTACAGCGGCAACAAAATCGCGTAACGGAACCGATGTCAACGTGCCCGCCTGTACCAGTTTTTCCAAGGCGAGCCCGAGCGCGACAAATGCGCCGGTAATCGAAGCTGTCCTTGTTCCACCATCCGCCTGAATCACGTCGCAATCGATCCAGATCGTGCGCTCGCCGAGCCGGACCAAATCGGTTACGGCACGCAGCGAGCGGCCGATCAGCCGCTGGATTTCATGGGTGCGTCCGCTGGGCCGTCCCTTCGCAACTTCGCGCGGTGTACGTGTCAGCGTTGCGCGCGGAATCATCGCGTACTCGCTCGAGATCCATCCCTTGCCGGAATTGCGCATAAACGCCGGCACTGCCTCTTCGATCGACGCTGTGCAAATCACGCGCGTGTTCCCAACCTCAATCAGGACCGATCCCTCGGCCGTGGGAATAAAGTCAGGCACAATCGAAACTGGACGCAATTGATCGGGAGCGCGATTATCCGAGCGGTAGAACATAACCGAGGATTGTAAATGATGCCCTCGCTCCTGACATGCCGCTCGGAAATCGCCTGGGAAGGGGAAGTCGACATCGCGCTTGCGCCATTCAGCTAAACTCGTCGATATGCCGACATTGATCCCGCAACCAACCCGCATTCAATCTGCCGGAAACAAGCCCAAGCTCATCGACGAATACATCGGGCGCATCAACTCACAAACAGGTTCCGTGAGCGTTGCCCACATGCGAAGCCCTGCGGGTTGGGTCGAACCGGGGCAAACGCCCGAGTTCGACGAGTTCACGATCGTTCTAAAGGGTACTTTGCGGGTCGACGACAAATCCGGCTCGCTTGAAGTCTCAGCGGGACAGGCGGTAATTGCGCATGCCGGCGAGTGGATTCGCTACTCGACTCCACATGAGGGCGGCGCGGAGTATATCGCTGTTTGCGCGCCCGCGTTCTCCATTGAAACTGTACACAGGGACGATTAGAGCGTGGTACCGAGGTCTACTCCCACTCAATCGTCCCCGGAGGTTTCGAGGTGATGTCGTATACCACACGGTTCACGCCCTTTACTTCATTCACGATTCGAGTGGAGATTCTTTTCAACACTTCGTTCGGCAACGCTACCCAGTCGGCCGTCATGCCGTCTTCCGAACTGACTGCGCGGATCGCACACGTGTAAGCGTAGGTCCGCATATCTCCCATTACGCCGACTGACATTACCGGAAGCAGCACCGCAAACGACTGCCAGATCTTGGTATAGAGCCCTGCATTCTTGATTTCTCCAACCACGATGTCATCGCACTCGCGTAACAGCGCCAGCCGCGCCGGCGTCACTTCTCCCAGCACACGCACTGCAAGGCCCGGCCCTGGAAATGGCTGCCGCTGCAGTATTTCTTCCGGCACACCTAAATCGCGGCCGATCTTGCGCACTTCATCCTTGAACAGATCTTTCAGCGGTTCAATGAGTTTCAACTTCATTTTTTCCGGAAGTCCGCCGACGTTGTGATGCGATTTGATAACCTGCGACGGTCCGCGCACCGACCGCGATTCGATCACGTCGGGATAAAGGGTTCCCTGTACCAGCCACTTGACCTTGCCTTCGTTTTTTTCGATGCGCCGCGCTTCGCGTTCAAAGACCTTGATGAATTCGTTGCCGATGATCTTGCGTTTCTTCTCGGGATCGCTGACGCCCTTGAGCTTGCCGAGAAAACGCTCGGTTGCATCGACCGCATCGAGGCGCAGGCCCAGCTTGTCCCTCAGGCTCTTCTGCACTTTTTCGAATTCGTTCTTGCGCAACACGCCGTTGTTCACAAAAATGCACGTGAGCCGCGATCGCCCTCTACCATCCCGAAGCGCACGATCGACGAGCACCGCCGCAACGGACGAGTCCACGCCGCCCGAAAGCGCACAAATAACCTGTCCCCTCCCTACTTCGCGCTTTACCTGTCCAATAGTCGACTCGATAAAGTGCTGCGGCGTCCAGGTTGGTTTCGCGCCGCAGATATTGAAAACGAAGTTGCCCAGAACCTCTGTGCCGTGCCGCGTGTGGTGAACCTCCGGATGGAACTGCACCGCATACCACTTCTTCGTAACATTTTGAATTGCGGCGACGGCGTGCGACGTTTTGGCGATTAATTCAAATCCGGATGGCAGCTCAAGAGCTTCATCTCCGTGCGACATCCAAACCGGCTGGCGCTTTGCCAATCCCCGAAACAGTACGGACTCCGCGACAATATCGATCTCGGCATGGCCATACTCACGCTTCTCAGCCGGACGAACCTTGCCGCCCAGCGTATGCACCATGAATTGCAGCCCGTAACAAATTCCAAGCACGGGCAAACCGAGATCAAATAGATGCGGATCGGCGGGCGGTGCATCCTTGTCATACACCGACCACGGTGCGCCCGACAGCACAATGCCCACCGGCCCGCAAGCTTTTATCTCCTTGAGCGAAGCCGTGCAAGGTAGCACTACTGAGAAGACATTTTGTTCGCGGATGCGCCTTGCGATGAGTTGTGTGTATTGCGCGCCGAAGTCAAGGATAACGATCGATTGGATGGACGAGGCTGGATTGTTCTTGGATTGAGATTCCACGGATGAGTTTCTCAGATCGCGCGCCCGCTGTAAAGGATCGCGTCAGGCAAGTGGCCAGCCAGCCTAACACTCAGGGATGAGGCCCGGCAGGTCGCTCAGAATTGGCTCGTCGCGGTCAACTGCACCACTTTGAGCGTTCAACGCTGTTCTGTCACTGTCAGGCGGAAGATGAGAAACCGCGTCATTCGTCAAAGAAGCCGAAGGAGCCGGGAGCAGTCCGATGAAGATATATCCGCCCAGCCGTGCAATGTAGAGCCAATCGATTACTGCGAAATATAGGAGCGTCACAAGGAGATCGCCGGCAATAATCAGTCGGCCTGAAACAGTGTGTACCAAAAGAAACCACCCAAAAACGAATGACGACGCGACCGCGAAGGCGGTAAGGTGCATGATGGCATTGCACGCACTTACCGCGAAGACGGCCCCGGGCTGCGTCTGAAGCAGTGTGGCCGCTGCCGAAATCGCTGCCAATGCGTCCTCGCCATCGCGAACCGCGAATATCCCAGACACAGAGAGAAGCCAGTTCAGTTCCGCCCACAGAACACAGATCAATCCCGCTAACGGCATGAAGATGAAAAGAAACAAAGCCGGGTCGGGATTAGCATCCAGCGAAGCAATTCTGGCAATTATTGCCGAGGCCAAAAGGGCAAAAGCAACCGCCACCGTTACAACAACGCGAAAGAAGTTTAGCCCGATCAGCGCCCGTAGTGGCGTAGCCTCGTGGTCGTTCTCTAAGGAATTGCCGGCAGCAACATTTGTATGAAAATAGTTCAACAGCGCGCGCACTGTTGCCAAGCGTCCCACCGAACCCGCAACCATCCACAAAACCGATAGAGCCAATGCTGCGGGGATCATGGCGAGGGCGGCGCGATTCAATGTGCCGCGAAAAATGTGGGCGAGCGCCCGTCCCACCAGCAAGGGCTGCTTTGTCCTCAGAAAAACGGCGTCGAGCCTACTCGCAGGCAAAGAATCGAGATATTCAGTGATCGCAAAAACTAGCGAGACCGCCGCTAGCGCCCCCACCGCCCATCGCCACGCGATTTCGGCAAATGTGACGGATGGCCGGCGAAATGCGGCGCGGAATCCTTCGAGGGTAGGGGATCGCTCGGGCATCTTCGACTCGGCCCTAGCATACCGCAGGCCGCCTAAGGCGTGATTTCGGTAATTCGAATCTCTAAATAACTTTACAGGATCGCGAGGCAATAACTGCAACCGGCCCCCGGGCACGAGCATCTGTCTTAGTAAGGACCGCAGAAATACCTTTGAGCCTCGACCGAGCGAAAACTGTACTTCGCGCGGCGAAGCCAATCTTTTGAAGTTAAGGAGATACAGAAAATGAAGTATGTTCAATACATGGGATTATTAGGAATTATGGCATTCGCTGTCTCGTTCCCGGCTTTCGCGAAAGATGCGCATTCAGGAAACTTCACGCTCGACGATTTCGCACAGGTCGGCTCTACGCAGCTCGCACCGGGACACTATAAGGCGGAGTGGAGCGGACCGGCGGACGCATTGAAGATTGAAATCGTGCACAACGGCAAAACGGTGGCCACCGCCGAAGGCAAGATCAAAGACTTGCAGCGGCCATCACCCTATGATGCAGTACTGGTGAAGCCGGCGGCCAACAATGCGAAAGCATTGAACGAAATTGACTTCAACAATCGCAATGAAGCCCTAATTCTGGGTGGCGAATAACTCTCCGCAACTTGGAGATAAAAAATGGGCCTTCACGGGCCCATTTTCTTGTATTTCACAACCTTTCAAAACCCTATTTCACCACAAGGTTTAACAGCTTCCCTGAAACATAGATGGTTTTCACCATCTGCTTGTCGGCGATTGCCGACTTCAGTTTCTCATCAGCGAGCGCGCTCTCGATAACTAAGGCTTCGGAGGCATCGGCAGGCACCGTGACGCGGCTGCGGAGCTTCCCGTTAATCTGCACGGGGATTTCCAACTCTTCTTCCTTCGCAAGCAATGCATCGTATTTGGGCCATGGAGCCTTGAGCAAATCGCCCTTCTCGCCGAGCATCTCCCAAAGTTCGTGCGCGAGATAAGGAGCAAAAGGCGCAAGCAACAAAACGAGACCGCGCTGCACCTCGGCCATCAAGGCGATCGGGACGTCGTCGACATCTACCGGCGCTCCCATCGGCGTATGACCCGGCTGCATTCCGAGCAACCTGCGGTTCGCCTCATTAAGCAACTCCATGATCGCGGCGATGCAAGTATTAAAATGCCATCGGCCTTGGAAGTCGTCCGTAACTCGTTTGATCGTCTGATGAAGCTTGCGCCGAAGGCGGCGCGCGGAATCGCCTAAAGATTGCGGCAGGGGCACACGCCACCCAGGATCCTGCGGTTTGGCGTTATGCTCAACAAAACGATAAACGCGCCCCAAGAACCTCTGAATCCCTTCAATCCCGGAATCCTGCCAGTCGAGATCGCGATCGGGAGGTGCGGCGAACAAACTGTAAAGCCGCGCCGCATCCGCGCCGTACCGCGTCACCATCTCGTCGGGGCTGACAACATTGCCCAGACTCTTCGACATCTTCGCGCCATCTTTGATGACCATGCCTTGCGTAAACAGGCGCTCGACAGGCTCATCATTCGAGATGAGGCTAAGATCGCGCATGAATTTGGTCCAGAAACGCGAGTAGATCAGGTGCAAGATGGCGTGCTCGACGCCGCCGATGTATTGATCGATGGGAAACCAGTACTGAGCAGTCTTCGAATCGAAGGGAGCACGGTCGTTGTGCGCATCGGTATAACGGTAGAAATACCAGGATGAATCGACGAACGTGTCCATGGTATCGGTTTCCCGTCGCGCTCGACCGCCGCACTTGGGGCAGGTTGCATTGACAAACTCAGGCACGCGCCCGAGCGGCGATCCGCCGGCAAGCGTGATCTCGATATTCTCCGGCAAGATCACCGGCAAATCTTTTTCTGGCACCGGAACGATGCCGCACTTCTCGCAATAAAGCATCGGGATCGGGGTGCCCCAATATCGTTGGCGCGAGATCCCCCAATCCTTCAAGCGATAGGTAACGGTAGCTTTGCCAAAGCCGTTCTGTTCGGCGAAGGCCGACATCGTTTTGATGGCGGCGGCACAGTCCATGCCGCTGTATGGGCCGGAGTTGATCAGCATGCCGTCGTGAGCAGTAAACGGAAGGGGCGGCTCGGTCATGGTTTCTTCCGGATCATCGGAGATCGGCAGAATGACAAGGCGGATTTCCAGCTTGTACTTCTTCGCGAACTCGTAATCGCGCTCATCATGCGCGGGCACGCTCATGATCGCGCCGGTGCCGTAATCCATGAGGATGTAGTTGGCAATCCAGACCGGAATCCTTTCATGATTAAAAGGATTAATCGCGTAGCGGCCGGTGAACACCCCGTGCTTCTCAATTTCGCCAATGTCTCCAGCTTCTTTCGCTTTGCGCTGCTCAGCGATAAGTTGAGCGACTTTGCTGTGCAAATCGGCATTCGCAGCAGCCAGATCCACAACCAGCGGGTGCTGCGGCGCCAGCTGCACCGACGTGGCACCATAGATTGTATCCACGCGCGTGGTGAACACGCTGATGGTCGAACCGGCGGCGCCAGATGGCCCGTCGAGCTTGAACTCGATTAGCGCGCCCTCGCTGCGGCCAATCCAATTACGCTGCATGGTGCGCACTTTTTCCGGCCAGCCCGGGAGCTCATCGAGATCGCGCGATAGTTCATCGGCATACTTCGTGATCCGCAAAAACCACTGTTCAAGCTCGCGCTGTTCAACGAGGGTATCTTCGTGGCGCCAGCAGCAGCCATTTGGCAACACCTGCTCGTTGGCGAGCACGGTCGCGCATTTCGGGCACCAGTTAACTTTGCTCTTTTTCCTATAAGCCAATCCTTTCTCGTAAAACTTGAGAAAGAACCACTGATTCCAGCGGTAATAGTTCGGCAGGCAGGTGGTGACTTCGCGCGACCAGTCGTAGGCAAAACCAAGGCGATTCATCTGCGTCTTCATCTTCGCAATGTTGCCAAGCGTCCACTGGCGCGGCGGAGTGTTGTTCTGAATCGCCGCGTTCTCTGCCGGTAAACCAAACGAATCCCAGCCCATAGGATGAAGCACGTTGTATCCGTTCATCCACATGTAGCGCGCCAGAGCGTCGCCAATGGAATAGTTGCGCACGTGCCCCATGTGCAACGCGCCGGAGGGATACGGCAGCATCTCCAGCACATAAAATTTCTTTTTGCTCGAGTCGCGATCGGCTGCGTAGATCTGTGGATCTCTCTGCCAGCGCTCGGCCCATTTCATCTCGACGCGCTGCGCATCGTAGCGCTCGTCGCTGTCCCGATCCGGCCGGTTCATGGTTGCGGCTTCCAATTTGTCGTTCTGCGGCATAGGTAGGCCATCGTTACTGCCAGAGATTAGATTTTACAATGGTGGGTGCGATTCGGATACCGCAGGAGCTTTTGTTGCGTCCACTTATCTATCTCGCAGCCATTCGAGGTGTACGAGAGTTTAATTTGCCAAAGTCACGCATGTAAACCCGCAGGCCAAGCTCGGGAGTGGTTTTGGTGTATCCCGCGACCAACTGTTGCTGGTAGTGATCGATGTAAAAGTCGAAGGGGTCTCGTTCGTCAAGATCTACCATCACAATATCGGAATCGCGCATCGTCAGCTTGCCGAAACGCACTTCTCCATCGTGCAAAGCGATGAAATTGCCCGACTGTTTCGACACCGCGTTCGGAGTTTGTTCGGAGCCAAAAACCTGCACGATGTCATTGCCCTGAATTCGAACCGCGGTGACTTTCCCTTGAATCCGCGGCGCCGGCAGTACTTGCTGCGGATCGATGATCAAGTCATCTTTATCGACAGCAATGCCCTGAATCTTGTCGGTATTGATCAACCGCGCGAGGTCGATCCCCATCAAATCCATAATTCCTTTCACGGGAAGGTGCGCCGCTTTGACGTGTTGCGAATGCAGGCGAATCCGGCCGTCGCCATTTGCGGAAAGGGTGCCAACGGTTTCGAATGGCACGTCCCCTTTCTGGTGGAACTTGCCTCGAACAATCAGCTGGTTGTTCTTGCTCTCGATAGTCACTGCCTTGATCGGAGCGGCGGCGGCGGAAAACACCTTTTCATTCAGCACCCGAGCTAGATCGCCGCAGCCGATAGCAATTTCAGCCGACGCCAACGACAGCGTAAATGAATTTTTGTCGTCGAAGACCACAATGTTTCCCGCCTTAGCCGGAAGCAGTTCGCCTTGCAGCTGAAGAATGTGCACTGCGACCGGGCTACTGTAGTGATACATAATGTTCTTCATCGCGATGTGAACATCACGAGACTCGGATGGCGTCTTAGACTGCGCTTGGCCGAGCTTCGGCAAGGAGACGCAGGCAAGCAAAAGCAACACGATGAAGGGCAGCGGAGTTCGAGTCTTATTCATGGAATTAAGATGCAAAACTTCGAGGGAGTGTCTACGCTACCAGTTTTTTCAAAGCTTCAACATTGCGGCGATCGTCGCCGGGTTTTTCAATCGGAGTTTCAGCAATGAACGCGGCGTGCGCAAGCCGCAGATCGTTGAGCAGAATGCGAAACGGCTCTTTGCCGATGGCTCCCTTTCCTATCTGCTGGTGGCGGTCTAACTTTGAGCCGCGCGCGGCCTTCGCGTCGTTGCAATGAATGACTTTTACGTTGTTCAATCCGACAGTTGCGTCGAGCTCGGTAAGGGTCTGGTAGATTCCTTCCGGACTAACGATGTCATAGCCGGCCACGTGCGTGTGGCATGTATCGATGCATGCGGCAATCGGCACGATGCCCTTCAGCCGGTTAATAACCTCTGCAACCTGCTCGAAGCTGCCGCCAAGAGAAAACTCCGCCCCGGCTGTGTTTTCGATCAGGATGGTCAATCCGCCTTGCGCCAGATCGAGCCCTTGCGTGGCGGCCGAAATTGCCGCCGCAGTCTGCAGCAGGCCCGCTTCGCGATCCGCTCCGCGGAATGAACCAGGATGCAGCACCAGATAATCGGCGCAGACCGCCAGCGCGCGCTCGATCTCTCCACGAAACGCTTCGATGGATTTCTGTAAAAAAAGCTGATTTACACTGGCAAGATTCACCAAATAATTCGTGTGAATCACGAGCGGCTTGAGATCGTACTTGGCGCGCAAGTGCAGCATCTGCCCGCATAGCGGATAACTCAGTTCGTAAGGCGCCCACTGCCGGGGACTCGAAGAAAAAATCTGAAGCGTGTTGCATCCGATACGGTAGGCGCGCTCGGCGGCATTGTGCAAACCTCCCGCGGTCGAAGTGTGAATGCCGACGCGGCGGGCAGTGAGGCGGGGCGGGCGCTTCGGGGCAGGCCCATTCAGGATATCTTGTTCGCGCGCCATAGGGCGAGGCATTAGAAAATTATAGCTGCGAGGACGCCCTCCCGGCGGATGTGTGAACGCTGCCTGATGCTTTCCGGACATTCCTCGAAACCCAAGCGCAGAAAGCCGCACTCATTGCGGCAGGACAGCGGTCAAAGGTAGACTTAAAAGGCTTGCCAGTCTGCGGACCAGCCAAGCTTTGCCGCATACCGCGCTAAGAGGAATATATGCTCGTCGTCATGAAGGCGCATGCCACCGAAGAAGAGGTGCGTGGCGTCTGCGAGAAAATTGAAAAGCTGGGTTACCGGCCGCATCCCATGCCGGGCGCTCAGCGCACCGCCATCGGAATCACTGGAAACAAAGGTGAAGTCGAACAAGGCACCCTGGAAGAAATGCCAGGCGTGCAGGAAGTCATCAAGGTTTCGAAACCCTACAAGCTGGTCAGCCGTGATCTCAAAGAAGACAATACGGTCATTCGCTTCGAAGGTACCGAGGCCACCATTGGAGGTCAAAGCCTCGCGATTGTCGCCGGCCCCTGCGCCATCGAGAGTCGCGAACAGGCCTTTGCCGTAGCGGAACGCGTCTGCCGCGCCGGGGCGCAGTTTTTTCGGGGCGGCGCCTACAAGCCGAGAACCTCGCCTTATTCTTTTCAAGGCCTAGGCGAGGAAGGCCTGCGGCTTATGGCCGAAATTCGCCAGCAGTATGGAATGAAGATCATTACTGAAGCCATCGACAACGAATCTCTGGATTTGGTTGAAGAGTACGCCGACATGATTCAGATCGGCGCTCGCAACATGCAGAATTTTTCGCTGTTGAAGCGCGCCGGACGTGCAAAAAAACCAGTGCTGCTGAAGCGCGGCATGTCGGCCACACTGGAAGAATTTCTAATGGCGGCGGAGTACATTCTAAGCGAAGGCAATTACAGCGTCGCATTGTGCGAGCGAGGAGTTCGCACTTTTGCCGATCACACGCGGAATACCCTCGACTTGAGCCTGATCCCGGCGGTACAGCGCTTGAGCCATCTTCCGATTCTGGTCGACCCCAGTCATGGTACCGGCAAGCGGAACAAAGTCACGCCACTCTCGCGGGCGGCGGTGGCCGTCGGCGCCGACGGGTTGATGGTAGAAGTTCACAACAAGCCGGATGAGGCCATGTCAGATGGCCCACAGTCGCTGTTTCCGGAGCAGTTTGACGAACTCATGGTACAGGTCCGTCAGATCGCTGGAGTGGTGGGAAGAACCGTGCCCGACATTGGCGTGAGCCGCTCGTTCGCAGTCATTAACTCCTAATCCTTCTCAGTTTCCCAATACGCCGACCTATATTTGCCGGCGATTTGTTGCAAAGAACTGTAAAAGGCGGTGGCCTTTTTCTTAGCCTTAGGCCAAGCTGTATGATGATTCCCCGCACGCAGTTCGCCGTTTCGGCAGGAGAAGTAATGCCATGTTTGCCAGAATTAGAATCATTTTTCCCATGAAGTCGATTCTGCTCGCCCTCTTCGCAGCATTCTTTGTTCTTCCCCATACCGCGCTCGGCCAACGTGGCGCGGCGGGCATGGGCGGAGGAGCAGCGAGCGGAGGAGGGCTGAGCGGCAGGTCGGGCATAGCTAGCGGTGTCGATACGAAAGATGATCTCAAAGACTTCCATGAAGTTCTTGCATTGCAGGCGACTAGCCAGCAGGGCGCCGAATTCACCCTGATGCTGAAGACCACGGAATCCGCCTCTGAGGGACTGCTAGCTCTCGTGGAACAATTGAAGAGTAGTAATCCCCCCGAACTTCAGAATCGCAAGAACAGCCCAACTCAGAAGACTGCAGCAGCGCGCACGGCGAACGCAAACTTCGTGGACCACCTTTCGGATCGGCAGAAGTCGGGTCTACGAGAGAATTTAAAAAGGCTGAGCAAAGCGGACTCCGACGTGGCCCAACAGCTCAGGGTGCTGGATAGCCAGATTTCGGCAGGCAAGACTGAATCACAGCAAATCGCCGCTTCCGCCGAAGCTTTGGACCATGCTCTCGTAGCCTTCCACAGCGAGCAGCTTGCTCTGGGAAACGAAATGAGCATCGGCACCCGCACCCGTGCACAGGACGCCATTTTCTCTGCGCCGCTTGTGAAGAAATCCGTCAAAATAGAAGATCAGTCCGTTTCTTTTAATACCAATGCGGTATTTTCAAAGACGGAAATGCCGGGTGATGACAATCCACTCCACCTTGTGCTTACTTCCGATATGTCGGACTTGCAACAGCAACTGACGGACATTCTTCGTGCCAGACTAAACAAGTCTGACGCCTGCGGAGAGCAGATTACAGTTCAAAGCGCTGATCTTGAACCCTTATCTCCGGCGAGCCTGGTCCGCTTGCAGTTGCACTATGAGCGCTGGGCCTGCGTCGGGCGCGGCAGTGCCAATGAAATGGTTGAAGGGAACGGAACGATTGAAGTGAAACTGGCACCCTCCGTCTCCGACAGCGGAATTCTTGCGCTCGCGCCGACGATTGGAAGCGTAGACGCGGAAGGATTGGTTGGTGAGTTGTTACGCTCCGGACCTCTTGGCGAGACTGCGCGCGACGACATTGCCGACTCCGTGCTTTCGGCGATAAGGCAGGGTTCCGACTATAACGCAGTGCTGCCTCCGGCCGCAGAGGGTAGCGTGAGGCTGCAGCATGCGCGCTTTCAGGGAACGGGCGCAAACCGGTTAAGCATCGTCTTGGAGTACGGAATCAAAGTCTCCCCCGAGAAGATGGCTTTGTTATTAACGCAGTTAAAGGCCGGCGAAGGGAAAGAACAACCATCCACGGCTCAATCAGCTACTCAATAAGCCGCTCACCCTCTTTGGTAATCTTATCTTCCCGAGGCAATCGTTCATCATCTTGAGAAAACTCCTCGTCATTACTTTTCTAGTCCCGCTGCTAGCAGCGCTCGGGTGGTGGTATTTCCGCGAACAGTCGCTTCCGGAATACGGTCCCTCCTATCGCGAATACGCCTACGTGACCAACGGCAAGAGCAACACTGTCAGCGTCATCGATCTGCGTACGTTTGAACCGGCGAAAACAATTTCAGTGGGTACGGCTCCGACGGGAATTGCCGCCAATCATTTGAAAAACGAGATCTATGTCGTAAACTCCGGTTCGAATAGTGTCAGCATCATCGACGCCGAGAAGAATTCGGTGATTGCCACCATCGGCGTTCACAGTCGTCCTTATTACATTGACATTTCAGAGGATGGTAAACGGGCCTATGTGGCGAATTCTGGTTCTGCAAACGTCTCGGTGCTCGACCTGGAAAAACACGCGGTCATAGGGACCGTGCGAGTTGGTTCTGAGCCTGGCCTGGCGCGTGTTTCGCCCGATGGGTCGATCGCAGTTGTTTCCAATCGGGGCAATAATACGGTTTCGCTCATCGACACAAAACTGCTGCGGGTGCGCGACACCTTGCCGGTTTGCTCTCAACCGGAAGACATTGCGATCCTGCCAGATTCGAGCAAAGCATTTGTGGCGTGTACCGGATCGTCGCAGGTGGCTGCGATTTCTTTAAAGCAGGGCGAGGGAGCGAGCGATCGTCTTCTCGCGCTACTCGATGTTGGCCGTACGCCCGTAAGCCTTTCGCTCAAGCCCGACGGCGGCGAGCTAATGGTCTGCGATTTTGACTCGGACAGCATTTCGATCATTGAGACCGGAAACAATGAGGTTGGCAGCACTGCGCTCGTCGGTCAGCATCCGGCGCGCGGCATCGTCACCCGTGATAGCTCCAGGCTATACGTGAGCAACTTCGGGTCCGATAGCGTTGCCGTCTATGACATTGACATGGGGCGAAGAATCGCAACACTGCCCGTCGGCAGTCATCCGGAGGGCCTGGCGCTCTCGCAGAACGAGAACTATCTTTTAGTGCTCGATGCCGAAGCTGGCGATGTGACTGTAATCCAGAGACGCACGCCGCGGAAACTCGAACCGACCGAGTATTCTCTTTTGACTCTGATACCGGTGGGAGTTCAGCCGAATGGAATCGTCGTAAAGGCCTTTCGAGTCACGAACCCAGCGGCGGTCGCGACGGAGAAGTAAATTCCTCGTTCTGCCACTGACGATATCGACCGCTTCACGTGCTAAGGCGTTGGCACGCCTTTCGCGCAGAATTTATCGAGAGCAGCTTTCAATTCCGCCGCAATCGCAGGAGCTTCGCGGGATTCAATGTCACGGCGGTGCATCATGTAGACGAGTTCCCTGTCGCGCAAAATCGCAATCGAGGGCGATGAGGGCGGCTGTCCCGTGAAATAGCCGCGAGCGCGTTCCGTGGCTTCCCTATCTTGCCCGGCAAAAACCGAGAACGATCGTTCGGGATGTGTGGCGTTTTGCAGCGCCAAGCGCACCGCTGGACGCATGCGCCCGGCCGCGCACCCGCAAATCGAGTTTACGATCACCATCGCCGTGCCGGAATTCTTCAGCTCGCGGTCCACCTCTTCGGCGGTTCGCAGTTCTTGAATTCCCAGCCGCGTAAGTTCTTCACGCATCGGAACCACCACAATTTCTGGATACATGTCGCCGGATACCCCATCGCTCGGAATAGACTAACTTCTCCGATTGTAACTCAGACGTGATCTCTGGCAGCCAACTCGGAGCCCGACCCATGAATACAAGTTCGCTCTATACCGCGCCGAATGGCTCCGAATGAGCGATTCCGTTCAATGCAGCGATAAAGTAAGGGAGACAGAGGGTCACTGTAGGCGAGTGGTTCTTGCAAAGTACGAGAAGGAACCGGCCAAAAAATCGTCGCTGCCCACTCCTACTAACAAATCCTCGGCAGCTGTTCACCGAACATCACGTCGAGCACGCGCGTGCCGCCGATCGCAGTTCTCATTAGCACCATGCCGGGATGGTCGAACACGATCTGGCCAATTGCGGCTGCCGCTGCGCCGAGTGGATGCTGGCGCATGCGCTCCAGTACCGCATCCGCCGCATCCGCGGCGACCACCGCCAACAACTTGCCTTCATTCGCAACGTAAAGCGGATCGAGGCCGAGAATTTCGCAGGCGCCACGAACGCTGTCGCGGACGGGGACGGATTGTTCCATCAAACTCATGCCCACTTTTGATCGCACTGCTAATTCATTGAGAGTGGTCGCAATGCCACCGCGAGTCGGGTCGCGTAAACAATGAATGTTGCTACCTCCAGCTTCCAACATCGCCGAGACGAGTCCGTTCAAGGGGGCACAATCGCTTTCAATCGCGCCTTCAAACTCCAGGTTTTCGCGATGCGACATAATGGCCATGCCGTGATCACCGACGTACCCGCTTACGAGAATCTTGTCTCCGGGTTGAGCCCGATCAGCGGAAATATTTATCGATTCACCGACCAGTCCGATGCCTGTTGTCGTGATGAACACCTTATCCCCTTTGCCGCGATTCACAACCTTCGTGTCTCCGGCGACCAACTGAACTCCAGCGGCGTGAGCGGCACCGCGCATGGAATCGACCACCCGGAGTAGATCGTCGGCGGGCAGTCCCTCCTCGAGGATGAATGCGGCTGCCAGATAGAGCGGCTTAGCCCCGCACATCGCAAGGTCATTGACTGTTCCATTGATCGCCAGCGTACCGATGTCTCCACCCGGAAAAAAGATCGGCGTGACCACAAAAGAATCAGTTGTAAACGCTAGACGCGAACCATTCACTTGCAAAACCGCCTGGTCGTCAAGCTTGTCGAGAACCGGATTGCTGAAGGCCGGAAGGAATATCTTTTCGATAAGTTCGGCCGTGAGTTTGCCGCCGCTGCCATGGCCGAGCACGATTTGCTTGTGCTCAAAGATTGGCAGCGGGCAGGAACCGAATCCAATGCACGGTTTTTCACTCATGGCGGTAGAACCTTTGGGAGCGATGTTTTGCAGGATCGCTCGAACGTATCTCGAACAAATTTCATGCCGCCCCGCTGGACGAGATTGAAACCAGGCGGCCATCCTCCTGCCTCAGGTGACGGCCATAAGTGTAATAGGCCGCGCAGGCGCCCTCCGCCGAAACCATGGTCGCGCCCAGCGGATGCTGCGGATCACACTCGGTGCCGAACGCCAAACAGTCATGCGGCTTCTTGATCCCTCGCAGAATTTCACCGCTGATGCAGATCGCCGGCTCGCGTGTATCGATCCCCTGCACATCGAAGAGTTTCTCTGCGTCGTAGGCGGCGAACTCGGAACGCAGACGATAGCCGCTCTTCGGGATCGTTCCCACTCCCCGCCAGTTGCGGTCGCTAACTTCAAAGACATTGGATACGAGCTTCTGAGCAGCCTGATTTCCCTCACGATTCAGAACGCGGGAATATTGGTTCTCAACTTCCCCCCGGCCGCTTTCGAGTTGGCGAATCGTCATCAGAGTTCCCTGAAGAATATCGAGCGGCTCGAAGCCCGAAACAACGATGGGAACTCCGTATTTAGCGCTGATCGGCTCATACTCGCCGTATCCCATCACGGCGCACACGTGTCCGGGACCGAGAAATCCCTGCACCCGGTTCTCCGGAGACTGCAAGATCGCCTCGAGCGCCGGAGGAACCAACACATGTGACACGAGAATGGAAGCATTCTTCAGTTGCGATTCTCGAGCCTGCCAGACCAGCATGGCATTGGCCGGGGCTGTGGTCTCAAATCCAATCGCAAAAAATACTACTTGCTTATCCGGATTAGCGCGTGCAATTTTCAGACAATCCAGCGGCGAATAGACTACGCGCACGTCTCCGCCTCGCGACTTGATGGTGAACAGGTCGCCGTCAGAACCGGGAACGCGCAACATGTCTCCGAAGGAGCAGAAGATTACGTCCGAACGCTGGGCGATGGCATGCGCCTTGTCAATCATGTTTAAAGGCGTAACACAGACCGGGCAGCCCGGCCCATGGACTAGTTCCACGCCCTTGGGCAAAAGGTAATCAATTCCGTGCTTCACAATCGAATGGGTTTGTCCGCCGCAGACTTCCATAATCACCCAAGGACGAGTCTGGATGCGGTGCAGTTCGTCCACCAGTTTTTGCGCCACTCCTCCGTCGCGATATTCGTCCAGGTATTTCATCAAACTTTTCCCTCAGCATCACGGTCACCGACCTCGCGAACCACCGGGGCTTCGAGTTCGGTAAGTTGATCCATTTCCTCCAGGAGTCGATACGTGCGTTGCGCTTCCTCTTCATCGACCCGGCTGATTGCGAAGCCTACATGGACGAGAACGTAATCCCCAATCTTGGTTTCAGGAACATATTCAAGGCAAGCTTCGCGCACGATGCCGCCAAACTGTACCTTCGCCATGCGCATGCTGCCTTGCTCGTAATTGCTCAAAACCTTACCAGGAATCGCCAAACACATATTGCAGCCTCCGTATTGCAAAAGTTCAGTCACCAGGATAGTCCGCCGAGCGAGATGGCATTGCCGTTGGAAGAGGCGGTGCAGGCCCTGGAAAAATAATCGTCGTATTACCGCAATTCAGCCGTTGGAAGCCACCCGCCTCCCAAGCCCTGCAACCGAATGTCGTCGTCTACAGTACAGGTTTCAGGCCGCGACACGCTCTGGTGAGCATAGCGGACTCTGCAGTTCACGGCTGTGCACCACCGCTCGTGGCCGACGATTCCCCCACAACACTCGCGCGCTGATTCTGCATTGTAAGCATTACTGTGAGAACACTTCGGCGAATCTGTAATCACGGCGATCTGCCAGGCTCATGGTCCTGCCGAAGATGAACATCGGCGTCAAGCCCCCCTAAGATCAGGGTGCAGCAAGTTGCGACGGTGGGCTGTGAGCCGAATCACAGGCCAAAGTGACGCCTGTGGAAGGCCGCCGGCCCATCTTGAGTTCTTTGAAAATGGCAAGCACGGAAATGGGATCCGTCGCAGAGCAGAGATGATGCAGAAGGGTATCTATAGCCATATTCGTCATCCCCTTTGCCTCAGGCGGCTATTGGCGCCAGCCGGGATTGCCCTCGTGTTTTCCTGTATTCTTGCCTACCCATACTGCTCTTTGCATCCGTGTCGCTTTTGATCGGATCCGAAAAGAGGAGCGACTGTTGGCCGTCCACTTCGGCGCGGTATTTGACGACTACGAGCGTCGAACCTTTAGACTGTTCCCTCTTCTGTTGTGGCAAACATCGCCGGACGCGTCCCCGCGTGCAAAGGTTGAACAACACATAAGCCTGCGATGGACTCTAACTAAAACGAATTCAACTTGCGGGAGGAAGCGCCGTTGTCATTACCCATTGAAGACTACGCGATGATTGGGGACTGCCACACCGCGGCTCTGGTGTCGAAGCAGGGATCAATCGACTGGCTCTGCCTGCCTCACTTTGATTCGCCCGCCTGTTTCGCCGCGCTTCTTGGAAGTAGTGAAAACGGCCATTGGTCGATTACGCCGACCGACCCGGTTCGCTCCGTACGGCGACGTTACCGCGAAGGCACACTAATTCTTGATACGGAATTCGAAACAGATAGGGGATCGGTGACACTCACCGACTTCATGACGCCTCGGAAAGAAATGCCGGAACTGGTGCGGCTAATAGTGGGCACTCGAGGACAGGTTCAACTGAACTTGGAACTTGTCATCCGTTTTGACTATGGCTCGGTAGTGCCTTGGGTTCGGCGCACCGACTCTGGGATTTCTGCCATAGCAGGACCGGATATGCTCAGCTTGCGGACAGAAGTGCCGCTTCGTGGCGAAAACTTCAAAACTGTAGCGGCTTTTACGGTAAATGAAGGACAGAATATCTCTTTTGACCTCGCCTGGTACCCATCTCACCAGAACGAACCTCGGCCACTCGACGTTAACGCAACACTTCAAGACACAAATGATTGGTGGCGGGATTGGTCTAATCGTTGTTCATATCAGGGAGAGTGGCGTGACCCGGTGATGCGTTCGTTGATTACCTTGAAGGCCCTCACATTTCTCCCGACAGGGGGAATTGTGGCAGCGCCCACAACATCTATACCCGAATTACTCGGCGGCGTCAGAAACTGGGATTATCGCTTTTGCTGGGTGCGGGATGCGACATTAACGCTCCACTCTCTCCTGGATGCTGGATACCAAGACGAAGCGCGAGAGTGGCGCGAGTGGCTTTTGCGAGCCGTTGCAGGTAGTCCTTCTGAACTAAACATCGTGTACGGCCTGCGGGGCGAGCGGAGGCTTACGGAACTAGAGTTGCCGTGGCTGCCAGGTTACGAAAAATCCGCACCGGTGCGAACTGGCAACGCCGCTTACAAGCAATTTCAATTGGACATTTTTGGAGAGGTGGCCAACACGCTTTTTCAGTGTCGACAATCGGGATTAGGGTCTGCGGAAGATTCGGGCGAGGACGTTGCTGAAGCCCTGCTTGAATTCCTTGAGAGCGGATGGGATCGCCCGGATGAGGGCATCTGGGAAATGCGCGGCCCGCGCCGTCATTTTGTTCATTCGAAAATCATGGCCTGGGTTGCGGTCGATCGCGCGATAAGGTCTGAGGAGCAAGGCTGGTTCGCGGGAGACATTGACCGCTGGAAGCGCCTTCGAGCCACGATACACAATCAGGTATGTGAGCAAGGCTTCGACACCGGCCTAAATTCATTCGTGCAGTACTACGGCTCCAAACATCTCGATGCCAGCATTCTTATGATGCCTCTCGTGGGTTTTCTTTCCGCCAACGATGCTCGTGTAGTCGGTACGGTGAAAGCAATCGAAACACATCTCATGGGAAATGGTTTCGTCGCGCGCTACACGCAGGATCCTGCGGTCGACGGAATGCCCCATGGTGAAGCAATGTTCTTGGCGTGCTCCTTCTGGCTTGCGGACAATTACTGTTTGCAGAATCGTCGGCAAGATGCACTGAGGATGTTCGATCGCCTGTTAAATATTCGCAACGACGTTGGATTGCTTTCCGAAGAATACGATCCAGTCCAGAAGCGATTGTTAGGCAATTTTCCCCAGGCGTTCTCTCACGTCGGTTTGGTGAACACGGCCCTGAATCTGAGCCGCAGCACTCCTCAGCCTGTTGCAGGCCTGGACTGTGGCGCAGACGTCGACTAAAGAGCACCAGCGCGACGTTCTCCCCCGAGTGGCGGTTTCACAGAGTTCCGGCGCGCCGCAGCATGCCACCATCGATGAAATGCGTGCTCCCCGTAATGTAGGCAGCCGCATCCGACGCGAGGTATACCGCCAGTTCAGCGACCTCTTCCGGCCGACCCCAGCGGCCAAGTGGAATTTCTCCTAGTAGTTGCTTCTCGATACTAGGATCGTTTTCGATCTCTTTGTCGATGGGTGTATAGATCGCACCAGGTCCAATGTTGTTCACCGTGATCTGATGGGGAGCCAACTCGACCGCGATGGTCCGCATGAGCATCCGTAGTCCTCCTTTAGCCGCACAATACGGAGCATTGGTTGGCATTGGCAGATCCTCGTGCACCGAAGAGATGTTGATAATGCGTCCACCCCCACCCTGTTTCACCATCTGCCGAGCGGCTGCCTGTGCGCACAGCCAGGGCCCCGTGAGATCAACCTCCATTACCTTGTGCCACATATCGATCGGAAACTCGAGAAATGGGCGTTTGAATTCAATCCCCGCGTTGTTGACGAGGATGTCGAGTCTTCCAAACTTCGCGACAGTCTGCTCCACCAGAGATCGTACCTGGACCGGATCGGAGACGTCGGCCTTGACGCAATGCGCATGACCCCCCGCAGCTTGGATTTTTTCTGCCGTTCGCGCGGCCGGCACAAGATCGCCCACGTAGTCCACGACGACCGCGGCCCCCTCCTTCGCGAAGGCCATTACAATCGCCTGCCCAATTCCCGTAGCGGCACCAGTCACGATCGCTACTCTTTGTTGAAGCCGCAATTATCTTTCCTCCGTAAACGGACGTAACTACCATGCCATCGAGTGATCAGAAATACAGCCGACAATTCCCCGACCAATTCACTGCTCTTTAAACTCTGTCCAAATCCCAGTCTTACCCTGATAAATACGCATGTTGCGCAAAATCACTGCGAAAGGCTGCGCGTCACTTAATTGGCCTCCTTGCATTGCCACCCACAAAAGATACGAGTGGGCTTCCTCCAATGAGGCTCCCGATAGCGCTCGGCGGACTGACCAAAGTGTCGGTAAAGCGATCCATGTCGTCGTATCGTTCCCTACAGCCGCGACCCGACCATAGCGCCACCGGCCAGCGCAATTGTCGTTACCTGCAATACAACGGCACCGCCTCCTCTTTCCGCTGGTTTCCTCGGACAAGATAGGCACCTTACCTTTCAAAACCTGAGATGCATCTCGACCGCCGCCCGTTGGCGAATTTTGGCGCTTTCTAATATGGTCCGAAAATTCAGTGGGAAGGATTTTCGAACCAAGAGTTGGCTTCCATCCAAACGCCGATGCTCATTCTTCTCGGAGATCACGATCTTGTCAGCCTGGAGCACGCGGTTGAGACCGTCAAGCTCATCCCCAAGGCCGAGCTCGCCGTGATCCCGTCCGCCAGCCACTTCGCCCTGTTCTCGGAACAGGAGAGGGTGATCCCAATCGCTAAGCATTTCCTGGAGAAGCCGGTGAAGTGCATTCCGTTGGCAACCGCTGCAACCGGCTATCAGCCCGGTGAAACCAGATAAAACAAATGTGGTCTTCCAACGAATTTGAAATCGACCTAGCACCGCAGGCGCTAACCTCAAGTTCCCCTTGCGGTCAAAGAACGGAGCCCTCCCTTTTGTTTGATCTCTGGTGAGTACCTCGCAGGCCTATCGATCGACTTCCACTGATTCAGCTGTTATAACGCCTCCAGAGCGCTCAACTACCAGAGCGCTCAACTATAGGTGCCGCTTTCAAAGGGAATGACTTTGCCGTTCTGATCCAGCGTGAAGGCTTGCAGTGTGGTCGCATTTGCACCCCGGACAAATCTATGGCGGCGGCTCGCCAGCTGCGTTCGTACAGGAAGAATGCACGGGAGCTGGGACGCGCCTAAATTCTGCGTTGCGGTGGCTAGAGCGGGTATATACTTTTGCACAGTCTAGTGCGGCGCGTTTGGGGCTTCTTCGTCTGGCCCTACCTAGAGCGGACCATGCACAACAGGAATCCACGGCCCGATCCCCAGGATCGGCCGAACTCGGCCCATGAGGCGGGAGTGAGCGTTCCTGTCAAAGGCGAAAGTTCCGGCTCCCATCCGCCGGTCGATCCTGAGGCGACGTTAATCCCGTTCCCGAGCGCCCCCGACCCCCAAGCTACCCTCGTGGATGCCCTCGCGACGCAGGTCGATGTGACTCCTCCCGTTGGTTCGGCACAACGCGTAAATTCTCGTTTTCAACCCGGGGTTATGTTTCAGCCTTTTGACGTGTTGGCTGATCGTTACGAAATATTAAAACTGCTGGGTGAAGGCGGAATGGGAGCGGTATACAAGGCGATGGACCGGGAATTGAACCGCCCGGTTGCGCTCAAGGTAATCCGGCCGGAATTAGCAGCGAATGCCTCGATATTGGCGCGATTTAAGCAAGAACTCCTGCTGGCCCGTCAAGTCACACACAGAAATGTGATCCGTATCTTCGATCTGGGCGACGCCGATGGCGTGAAGTTCATCACCATGGAGTTCATTGACGGCGAGGATTTGCGCGCTCTGATTAAGGAACGAAAGAAGGTCTCGCCCGAAGAGGCAGTGGAGATCATTCAGCAGGTTTGCCGCGCGCTGGAAGCGGCTCATAGTGCAGGCGTGATCCACCGGGATTTAAAGCCGCAAAACATCATGCGGGAACAGAACGGCCGGGTCGTGGTGATGGACTTCGGCCTGGCACGCAGCGTAGGAAGCGACGGCATGACACAGACCGGAACATTGGTCGGAACGATGGAATACATGTCGCCGGAGCAGGCTTTGGCCAAGGATCTGGATCAACGGTCCGATCTTTTTACTCTGGGATTGATTCTCTACGAAATGCTGACCGGGGTAACGCCGTTTCATGCCGAAAGCGCGGTCGCGAGCTTGATCAAGCGCAATTCGGAGCGAGCTGTTCCAGTCTCCGACCATGACGGAAGGATTCCGCGCGCGCTCAGCAATATCGTAAGCAAGTGCCTGGAGCGCGATCCCGCCCTGCGTTATCAGAGCGCTGCGGAATTATTGCGAGATCTCGATGCCTGGCAGGGCAAGAGCGCGGCGGCGACGTTAGGTTTTCAAGCGGCAGTAGAACCCTGGGGACGCACGATTCACTGGCCTCTGCTCACGGGCATCGGAGCAATTCTTCTTTTGCTGATTGCCGGCTACATATTTCGTGGGCCGCTGTTCTCACCTTCGGCGACGAAGAGCGCATCAGGTCCAGCCGTTTCCCTGGCAATCCTGCCTTTCCGCAATGCTTCGGCTGACCAAAGTCTCAACTGGCTGGGATCGAGCCTGGCGGAAACATTGAGTACGGACATCGGGCAGTCTTCCCACCTCCGTATTGTTTCTCCGGAACGAGTGGGCCAAGTCCTGCGCGATTTGCGCATATCTCCTGACGCTGCCCTTGATTCCGCCACGGTACAGCGGCTGGCTGAGTTCAGCAACGCCGACAATATCGTGTGGGGGCGATACACCCGGTTCGGAGATCAGATTCGCATTGACGCGACGATTCAGGACATGAAGCATGGTCATGACACCACCCTGGCGGAGTCGGCGACCGAAAACAACATCCTCAACGCAATCGACCTGCTCGCCGCTGACATCCGTTCGAACCTGGCCCTCTCACGCAGCACGATAAAGGAACTCCAGGGGCAGTCCTTCAAACCTTCGACCAACTCGCTTGCGGCGATGCACGACTATGACGACGGATTGCAACAGGCGCGTGCGGGAAATTTCCTGGATGCGACCAAGCGATTCGAGGCCGCCACAAAAGAGGATTCCCAATTCGCGCTGGCTTACTCCGAGCTGGCGAAAACCTATGCCAGCCTCGGCCAGGACGACGATGCGGAGAGCACATCCCGGAAAGCAATTGAGTTGAGCGACCAGCTTCCGCCGGCGGAAAAGTATCTGATTCAGGCGAGCCACGACCAGATCCAGAGGGATTATCCCAAAGCTATCGAGGCCTACGACAATCTCGCAAAGGCCGCCCCCGAGAATACCGACGTACTCTTTGAACTGGCCGGCCTCCATGAGAAATCGAGTGAGTACGACAAGGCCCGAGAGGAATATACGAAGGTGCTGACGCTCGATCCCAAGCGCGTGGATGCATTACTCGGGATAGGACGGGTCGAAGTCGACAGCGGCAACCCGCAGAAAGGCCTGGAATACTTGACGCGCGCACAAGCGCTGGCAATCGAGTTTGGTAACAACGAAGAAAAGGCCCAGATTCTTCAGACGACGGGAGTGGCTTATGCCGCTCTCAACAAGCATGACGACGCGCTGCGCAACCTCCGCGAGTCCCTCGAAATCAAGAGCAAGCTGGGGCTGAAGAAGGGCATGGCTATGAGCCTGGACGCCATAGCATCGTCTGAAGATGTTCTGGGCAAGTCCGACCAGGCCCTCAAGGACTACAAAGCGGCGCTCGCTTTGTGGCAGCAAGTGGGCGATAAGGCGGGAACGGGAGACATCCTGAACGACCTGGGTCAGTTTTATGTCGACCATGGCCAGTACGATGAGGGCTTGAAGTTGTTTAAGCAATCGCTTCAGGCCGAAATTGACGTTGGGAACCAAAATAACCAGGGACTAGTGCTGAACAACATCGGCAACGCATACTTTTTCAAGGCCGACTACCAGAACGCGCTCACCTATTTCCAGCAAGCCCTGCAAATTCGCGAAAAGCTAAAAGTTCCGGGGAATATAGCCGACGCTCTCCATAATCTGGGCGACACTTCGAGCAAGATGGGCCAGTATGACCAGGCGCTGCAGCAATATTTGCGCGCGCTGGACTTGCGGCGCAGCACTGGAGATAAACGTGGCGCCGCCCTCGAGTCGTCGAGCATGGGAATTTTGTTCGGTTATCAGGGCCGCTATGGAGCGGCAGTGAGCGCGGAAGAAGACGCGCTCAAAACCTTCCGGGAGTTGCAGGAGCGCGGCTACTGGCTGGCGGAAATTCTTGGCTACTACGGCAACGCCCTTGCGCAGGTGGGTCGAAACGAGGACGCGCAGAAGAATCTCCAGGAAGCAATGAACGTAGCCCGCGAGCTGAAGAATCAAGCCATAGAGGCGGAAATTGAGGGCTACCAGGGCGACAACGCCTTCTATCGCGGAGATTATCAGGCCTCTGCTGGCCTTTACGATCAGGCGCTCAAGACAGCATCGCACACCAGCAATTTGGATCTGACTCTCGCCGCGAAGTTCAATGTCGCAAAAGACGCTGTCAGGCAGGGTCGCTTTCAATCGGCCGCCAGCTCACTCGCCAAGCTCTCAGAAGACGCGGACAATATGGGATCGAAGTATCTATCGGTTCAATGTTCGATTTACCAAGCCGAAGCTCTCATGGACCAGAAGAGCTACGAGCCGGCGAGAAAAGAGCTGGAGGCCACTCTCAGCAGAAGCGAGAAGCTTGGCTTGAGGGCTTTGCTTGCCCAAAGCCATTACCTGCTGGCGCGCGATCTGGAACTCTCTGGTAAAGCGGGTGACGCTCCCGAACACTACGCCCAATCCCGCAAGATTCTGGACGATATCAAGAACGAAGCGAAGACGGACAGCATCGTGAAGCGAAGCGATCTCAGTCCAATCTACGCTCACCCCGCCAGTTAATTCTCTCGAACGTTCCCGCTCGAATCCATGAGCTCCTCAAACGAGAAGCTCATAATTTTAGCCGCGGTGCTCAACCACCCCACCGCCGTCAGTTTCCAGTGCCCGACAGCGAGATGGTTTGCGTCCCGATCAGTGCGAGATCTGTGATGGTTACGCTGCCAGAGTATCTCGAACCCTTCGTGGTTGGCGCGAAGGTCACATAGATCAGGCACGTCCCTCCCGGTGAGAGCATTGTGCTGTTCGTGCACGTCGTTCCGGTTGCCAAGGCGAAGTTCGCCGTAGGCTTGATCGTCAGGCCTGTAAGTTGCAGCGACGTCAATCCTGAGTTGGTCAGCGTGACCTTCTGCGGCGCACTTGTAGTGCCCGTCTTCTGGTTCCCGAAGCTCAAATTACTCGACGAGAGCGAAACCTGCGGGTCGGTCACCATGGCCGTCATCGGAGCCGAGTGCGGGCTCCCTGCCGCGCTGTCAGTAACGGTGAGAGTGGCGGTTGAGGCTGTTGGGCTGAAAATATCCAGATAGGGCAGGATGCCAACACCAATCACGCAGCTCTTCCCGGCAGGCAACGTGCCGGGCATGGACCGTATGAGTGGAGGGCAGAAGCTGATGTCGCCATACTCACTGACGGCGTTGCCAGGGGCGCCAGTATTGATGCTGGAGATTGTGATCGGCGTGGTCCCCTTGTTGGTTAAAGTGACGAACTGAATGCTCAGCTGCCACAGGTACAGATTGCCGAAGTTCACGCTCGCCGGCGAGATTTGCAAAGCGCTCACCGTCACCGTGCCGTTGACATAGCCGATCGTGTAATTCGGATCAACCGCTCCCGCGCAAGAGCTGGGATAGCTGCCGGGGGCACTCGCGCTGGTCGCTGTCGTCGAGCAGGTTGGCTGGGTGGTCAGGCTAGAAGCGCCCTGGCCATTCACAAACCCGCCGTAGCTCGGGGTGATAGTCGGCACGGTTCCGCCGTAGTTCATCGTTGCACTGCTGGCGGTGATGGTCAGAGGCGCCTGCGTCACCGATACCGTACCTGGCACATAGATGATTTGGTAGTTCGCGCCAGCCGATGCCGTGCAGGAACTGGTGTAACCGTTGCCTACCGGACTCGTGCTGGTCGCGTTGCTCACACAGGTGACACCCAGAGTTGTGGCATTGTCACCATTCACAAGTCCCATGAAGGTCGGAGTGATCGTAGGGGGCGTTCCTCCGTACGTCATTGTGCCATTGCTGGCGGTGATGGTCAGCGGAGCTTGCGTCACAGTGACCGCGCCGTTCACATACTTGATCGCACTGTAGTTTGCATCCACTGCTCCTGAACACGAGGTGGTGGGCGAGCTGCCCACCGGACTCGAACTGGTCGCCGTGGTTGTGCAGGTTGGCTGGGCGGTCAAGCTCGCGGGCGTGTCGCCATTAACAAATCCCATGTAGCTGGGCGTGATCGCGGGCACACTTCCCCCGTAGGTCATTGTGCCGTTGCTCGCGGTGATGGTCAGCGTCCCGGCGGCATTTACCGTCAGGGTGTAGCTCAAAGTGGCAGATGGGGGCACTGCGTTGCTGGCTGTAAAGGTGGCGGCGTAATTGCCCTCGGTGCCATCTGCCGGCGTTCCACCAACAAGGCCTGTCGTCGCATTGAAGGTGAGCCCGTTTGGCAGCACCAGGGCCTGGCAACCCGCTCCGGGAGCTAAGCCCGCCGTGCTATCCATGTAGGTCAGCGTCGTTCCAGCCGAAGCCGTCGCTATGGGGAAGGTTCCGTTGTAAGCAGTCGGGACGCAACCAGCCACAAGGACCGTATTTCCAGCTACGGCTCCGGATCCATAACTGCCAGTTGAGGTCAAGAGCGTGACCGTGTTGCCAGACTCGGTAGCGGTTGTTGTCGTTCCGGAAGTCGCTCCTGTGAGAGTGGGAGCGGGGTAACCGGCTGTCACCTGCACCTGGAGTGTTCCTCCGGTCCCCTCGTTAAACGTAATAGTGCTGCCGTTCGATGCGCTGCCCAGGGGTGCGCATCCGTTGACGCAATTGCCGGAGATCGCCGGCGCAGCGGTCGCAGGTGGCGTCTGGGTAGAGCCGCTCCCCGTAGTACTCGGCAGAAACGCAACCACCACGTCGTTGCTCTGTTTGGTCTTTCCGCCGATCGGGTCGAAGCTGCCTCCACCTGGTTCGTAGAACGTCGTGATGTTGTTGTCGAACTGGCAGTAGTACGTACCGGACGGTCCACCGGGATCGTCGGTCATAGGTGTACTGCAGTCGGTCCCCCAAGGCAATGGGGGAATCTCGTCCTCACCAGGGTCGTCGAGCATGCTTGGTGAACTGCCGTACCAATACGATCCCACCGGTGGCGCATAGACACTGTTAAATGCGACCTGCCAGAAAACCCCGCCGCTATACAACTCCGGGTTAGGAACTCCGCCGCCAGTCAGAGCCAGGGTGTAGAAGATGCAGTTTCCGTTTGAATAGGGGTAGCAAAGCGGGGTTACGGTGTTACCTGTCGCGGGGTCGGTCCCATAGTTATAGAAATCCACAAAGCGGCAATCGAAGGCGCTTCCCGGTCCGGTCCCGCTCTGTCCAGTTCCACCAGCCGCGCAAAGGCCGTTACCCGATACTTCAGTCGCGGTGACGCTCAGGGCTAGGCACTCCTCGCCCTGTGTGGGGGGCGAAACCACCGGGATCGACACACTGAACTGGACCCCATTCGGGTCCGTGCACGGATTCTGCGGAGTGATGGGGTTCGGATTGTTGGGACAATAGTTGATCGTCCCGGTCACATTTGTGCCCGAACACGTGCTCGGAATCACAGGGTTGGTAGCGGGAGGTGCGGCGAAACTCGCGGTAACATTTTGCGACGAGTTCATCGTTAAGGTGCACGTCGCGTTCATTCCAGAGCTTGCGCACGCGCCGCCCCAACCTCCGAAGGTCGACGGTCCTCCATTAGGAGCCGACGGGTTGGGAGTCGCCGTCAAAGTGACGGTTGCCCCAGGAGCATAGCTCGCCGAACAAGAGCCTGTTTGCGGCACCCCGCCGCCAGCCTCGGTGCAGTCGATCAACATTGTTGGAGAGCTGTTGTCGGTCACAGTTCCAGCGCCCATTCCCGTCTCGGTCAAACTCAACGTGTCTGAAGAGACCCCGATCCCCGAGATGCTCGAAGGCGCACCTTCCAAAGCAAACCATGTGCTTCCCCCATTCGGAATTGGAGTCGTGAAATTGACCGTGCCGGTCCTCAGGTTGCCGCTGATGTTGGTAAAAGTGTTGTCCGGACCCGCATAACCAAGAGGGTTAGGATCATTAGGCTCCGCTGGATAAGGCACGGGGCACCACGAATACGCCGGACTGTGGTACTGCGTGTCGCAGGGGCCGTCGCCATCGAAACCGAAAATGTCGGTGGTGGACGATGTGAGAGTGACGGAAGTTAAGTACCCGCCAGAATTGTTCTGGATTCCCACCAGCGTGTCCTCACTGCCGTCATACGGGTTTCCATTCCCCAGCGCTGCGCTGATCGTAGCCTGCCCGGGTCCAGTGACGGTTATCAGGATGCCGCACGTGGCCGAGCCGTTGGCTGACCCTACGGCCCCGGTTCCCACTCCCACGGTGGGCGCCGAGCATTGGTCCGTGCCCCCCACTTCTGCCGCCTGGAGATTGGCGGCGGACCCCATCGCCCCCAATGCCACGGACAAAGCAAGATGAGCGACGCGACATAGCACGGACTTTCGGATCTTCATGGTGTCCTCCATACAGCGCATTGCAGACCTCAAAACATAGTGACGATTGCAGTCGATCCGCTTCATCAAAAGCGCACGGCTGACGTCGAAAGGTGTTTCCATAGGAAACTCCTCCGGGCCCATCCCGAGACGAGAATCTGCGATCAGCCGCATTCCCCTCTCGGGGAATCCCGTCAAAGGTTCGAAACGAAAATCTGGAAATCGAAAGGCCCCCAGTAAAGGAGCCATGCCCCCAATCAGCGTTGCACCGATTGGACCGCACTGCCGGGCGGCATAAACAATACTCCTGGGTAAAGAAATGTCAAGACTGCATTTGGATAGTGATAGACCACTCCGCTTCTGCAATCGGCTTGAAGCAGGCATGCCACTCTTCGCAAAGAGCACGTGCCACCATGGTCTACGTGGCAATTCACACTGCCCTTCGGATAAGCGAATTGGCGGGACTCAGGTGGAACGACATATATGAGGAGTCGAGCACAATCGCTGCGAGATACTGCCGTGGCGATTGGGGTGCGCCGAAGAGCGAATTCCTCAAATGCCACAATGGGACGAAACCGCTGCGCTATCGAGCGGATCCACCGTATGAGAATTCTTGCGGTTGAAGTAGTAAGCGCAGATCGGCTAGCGGCTCAGGGAACAATGCTCGATGCGATGGGTGTCAGACCGGAGTTGGTGAATTGAAAAACCGCGCTAGGGCCAAACACCGGACAGGGGCGAAGTCCTTCAGAATGTGGTGGCCAGGGACGGAGTTGAACCGCCGACGCCAGCCTTTTCAGGGCTGCGCTCTACCACCTGAGCTACCTGGCCACTTTTCAAAGCCCTTCAGGAGCCGCGAGCTTTGGGGATTGTTCGCTTCACGTCGAGTGTTGCGGGAGTGCCAACCGATGAAACAGCCTGGAACGTGTGCAGAACCTGATGATTATAGCAATGCCCGCCAGTTCGCTCAATATTTCCATTCGCATCCACGCCGGAGAAGATCGACATTATCGCCGATCAAGTGGACGCGAAGAGAAATTCTCACATGCGAAAAAGTAACCTTGAGGGATCCATCAGCCAGCCCTCAGCAACGGTGCAATGTTCTCAGTTACTGGCCGCCCGCTGAGGAACCGTGCTCTCCCAACCACGATGCGAGCTGCGGTTCTTGTTGCGCTTTTAACTCCGCACAGCCGTTGATGCGTTCAATCGACTGCCGGTACGTGCGCTCCGCTGCATCGATTTTGTGCGCGACATAAAAGCTCTTCACCTCATCGCGCATGTGTGCGGAACAGAAGGAATGGGTGGCGCTAATAATTTCTGCGCTGGCAAATGGACCGCCCGCTTTCTGCACCTCGTTCCAACGAGACTGAACGAAATCCCACGCGAGTTTTTCGCCAGCGGGATTACTCATCACCTGCGCAACCACACGCACTGCGTTCTGCGAGCGAACCTCTGGCGAGACTGCATAATTCAAAGTCTGTTCGAGAAGATTGGAATCGGTGAACTGCGACAGGGTGCGCAAGTACATGTAGTGCTCTTCCGGGGACTTCGCATTCTTCAACGCGCCCACCACCTTATCGTAGAAAGCCTGATCGCCATTCCCGGCCGCTACAGAAAGAGCGCTGAAGGCCAGATCGCGATCGACCGAAGCGGGATTCTGTAATGCTTCGTTCGCAATTTTGCGGGCCTCGGCCGTGGCCTTGGGATCGCGCGCATCATACCCCAGCGCCGTAAGCAGATCGGATCGCAACGCCTTATACTCGTCGCTCTCTCCCGGATTTGGCTCCCAGCCCACAGCTTCCATTATCGGAGTCAAATACTGGCGAAGCCATGCCCGGTAGGAGTCGCGATCGGTGTCCGTCACCAGATACCGGCCAATGTAGTTCAATCGCGACAAAAGATCGTGCATAACAGCGCGATTGCGGTCATTCTGTAGGCCCTGAGCAAGCGCTAGAAAGTCACCAACCGGCTCGCGGCCGACCCGTACCGAGGCCCAGACGTCACTCTCCAATTCAATCCGCTCTGCGGCAGACAACTTGGTTTCGGCAACAGAGGCGAGTGCTTTTACCGTGTCAGGTTGGTAGCCGACGCGGTAATACCCTTTGGCACCGGCATTTCCCAGGACCCATCTCGAACATCCCGGAAGCGCGGCCGTTCCCTGTCGCTTGCTGAGCAGTTCGCATTTCTGAGCGTTCTCCGGCGACTCCATGCACAGCGGAACTTGCCAGATCTCATCGTTCGGCGCTTCAAACTTCTCGCGGTCAAAGTAGTACCGGTGCTGGTCCATGGTTACGGATGCAACGGAACCAGAGCACTGCGACTTCACATCAATGATCGGAACGCCGGGCTGCTTCACAAACGTCGACATGATTTCATCGACAGGCTTCCTCGATGTTTGGGTTTGAGCATTCCAAAAATCAGCCGCGTTCGCGTTCGCATACTCATGCTGCTTGATGTAGGCATTCACTCCATCGCGGAACGTTTGCTCGCCCAAATAAGCTTCGATCATGCGCAGCACGGCGGCCGCTTTGTCGTAGGCAATGCCATCAAAGAGCTCCTGAATCTGCGCCGGCGTATCGGCGGCCTGCTCGATTGGGCGGGTGCTTGCGAGCGAATCGATCTCCATTGTGCGATTAGCATCGCTAACGTCATCCAGATCGAATTGCCATTCGGGTTTCCACTGCTTGAGCGGCTTGCTCGACATCCAGGTGGCGAAGCCTTCGTTGAGCCAAATATCGTTCCACCACTCCATGGTCACCAGATCACCGAACCACTGGTGTGCCATCTCGTGGGCAATCACGGAAGCGATTTCTTTCTTCAACGAGACTGAACCACTCTTTGCATCGATTTGCAGAAGCACTTCGCGGAAAGTGATGCATGCAGTATTTTCCATTGCACCCGCGGAGAAATCCGGAAGTCCAATCAGATCGAGTTTGCCGTAGGGATATTTCACGGCAAAATACTTGTCGTAGTAGCTGAGTACGTGCTCGGCCGACTCCAGAGCGAACTGGCCAAGTTCCTTTTTTCCGGGAGTGCTGTAAACGCGAATGGGGATGCCATCGGCCTGGCCTTCGATGTATTCGAAGTTTCCGACAACCAGCGCTGCGAGGTACGAAGACATCTTCGGAGTAGGTGTGAACTTCACAGTATGCTTTTCGCCCGGTCCCGGCGTGTCGGAACTAACCTTCGAGTTGGAAATTGCAACCTGCCCTTTATCGGCAATGGCGGTAATGTCGAAGGTCGCCTTGTACGCAGGTTCATCGAATGATGGAAACGCACGGCGGGCATCGGTCGCTTCAAATTGAGTAGCAGCATATTTGCGGCCTTGATCATCTTTGCCGATATAAAAACCGCGCATCTCGTCGTTGAGAATGCCACTGTAGGTGATGCGGATCGTGGCCACGCCTGCGGCCAGGGGCTTGCCAACTGCCAACACCACCATTTCCTTGTCTTTTTCCGGAGTGACTGTCGCTTTTTGCGTAACTCCACCGCTGCTGATCGTTACGTCATGAAAGTCGATGTCGACGGCGTTCAGCGTAATCGCTGACGTGGTTTTCAAGACACGGACCGTGATGGTCTCACTGCCCTCGAATGTAGCTTTCTCTAGATCCGGAGTGAAAGTGAGTTTGTAGTTCTCCGGCACCGCAACTTCCGGCAGCCGTTGCGCTGCAGCGAAGGGAAGCGTGAACAAAACGAAAGTGGCAAATAGAATAATTTTATTCATAAGATTCCTCGAAAGACCGATCTGACGCGCAAACGCGTGATCCTATCAATTTGTTCGATGAAAAAACCGAAGGCAGTGTTAAGCATCTGTACGAAGCGTTACGCAGGAACTTCCGGCTGGCCTCGCAATGTTCCCGTTCATGATCGTCGTCTCGCACCGGTTATCCCCAAACCAGTAAGGGATTTCGCGATAATCTTCGACGGCGAAAACGGCTAAATCAGCGTCCTTGCCGGGTTCGATTGAACCTTTTCGATCGGCCATGCGCAGCGCCCAGGCGCCGTTAATGGTCGCGGCTCCAATTGCTTCAGCCGGAGACATCTTCATGTGCGTGCATGCCAGCGACATTGCCATCGGCATGCTCAGAGTTGGCGAGGTGCCGGGGTTGTAGTCCGTAGCCAGCGCGACTGGCACACCAGCATCAATTAGCTTGCGCGCCGGCGGATACTTTATTGTACCAAGAAAATAGTTGGCCCCCGGCACGAGCGTGGCAACGGTATCGTGCTTGGCCAATGCCGCAATGTCGTCTTCGTTCGCGTGATCCATGTGATCGAAAGATGCCGGATTAAAGCGCAGAAAGGGCTTCAGGAGCGTCTCGGTAAGCTGGCACATGTGTGCGCGCGCGCTAAGGCCGCGCTGTTGAGCGGCTTCAAAAATTTGGGCAGTTTCTTCCGCCGTGAATGCTCCTCGATCGCAGAAGACATCTACGAATTGGGCGAGCTTTCGCCTCGCGGCCTGAGGAATCATCTCTTTACAGACGGTCTCAACATACTCCTGTGAGCGGTTGTTGAACTCTTTGGGGACGACGTGCGCGCCAAGAAGCGTACGGACCACGGTTCCCGGCCATTTTGAAGCGGCCTCGCGAATCGCCTCGAGCGATTTCATTTCGGAGTCGACGGTCAGGCCGTAGCCGGATTTAGCCTCGACTGTGGTTGTGCCGTGCGCCGCCATGTGATGAAGTGCTGCGAGAACTTTGTCGGCCAGAAGCCGCTTCCCTGCCACGCGGACCTCTTCCACGCTGGAACGAATTCCTCCACCGGCCGCGGAAATTTCCTGGTATGAAGCGCCTTCAATGCGCTTTTCGAAATCGACTAGCCGCGGGCTAACAAAAACCGGATGCGTGTGGGAATCGACAAAACCAGGCAGGACCACTTTGTCTGAGCAGTCGATCTCGGTGACTTTCTTGCGATTCTTCTTCAGCCAGGGGTCGCGGAGAGCGTCTTTGGTCTTTCCGACAGAAACTATTTTGCCGCCGCTGCAAAGTATTGCGCCGTCGTCAACGATTCCGAGTTGTTTGAGATCTGATCCGCGGCGCGGCCCTGAAGGGCCAGCGGGATTGCGCAACGTGACAAGCTGGCAAATATTGAAAAGTAGCAGAGCCCCGCGTGATTGAGAGTGCCTTGGTGGTTTCAAGTGTTAACCAGTTTAACAGGCGAAATCGGGACCTTAACGAGCGCAGACCGAGCGTAGCTATTGCATTGGCACTTTAACATCTGTCTTCTTCGCAAACGCTTTAGCCTCGTCATAGCCAGCATCCACGTGTCGAATCACGCCCATGCCTGGATCGGTCGTGAGCACACGCTCGATGCGCTTCGCCATCATCTCGGTTCCGTCAGCCACCGTGACCTGCCCCGCATGCAGCGAGTAGCCAATGCCTACGCCCCCGCCATTGTGAATCGACACCCACGATGCGCCGGCGGCCGTGTTCAACAGAGCATTCAGCAGCGGCCAGTCCGCAACCGCGTCACTGCCGTCTTTCATATTCTCGGTCTCGCGGTACGGAGAGGCGACCGAGCCACAGTCAAGATGGTCTCTTCCAATTACGATGGGAGCTTTAATCTTTCCTTTTTTCACCAGATCATTCATGGCTAGGCCGAATTGCGCTCGCTCGCCGTATCCCAACCAGCAGATGCGCGCGGGCAGCCCCTGAAACTTGATGCGTTTGCGCGCGAGATCAACCCAGCGGCGGAGAATGCGATTCTCGGGGAATAATTCGAGCACCAGATCGTCGGTGACATGAATATCGGAGGCTTCGCCCGAAAGCGCTACCCACCGGAACGGTCCCCGGCCTTCGCAAAATAGCGGCCGAATGTAAGCAGGCACAAAACCGGGAAAATCGTAAGCACTCTTCACCCCGCGCTGAAAAGCAAACGTCCGGATGTTGTTGCCGTAGTCGAACGTCACCGAGCCCATCTTCTGCAGCCGCAACATGCCTTCGACGTGCCGCGCGATCGTATCAAGTGATTTCTCCTGATACGACTTGGGATCATTTTTTCGAAGCTCGATGGCCTCGGCGAGCGTCATGCCATTCGGCACATAACCATTCAGCGGATCGTGCGCGGAAGTCTGATCGGTGAGAATGTCAGGGACCACGCCACGAGCGGCCAATTCCGGAATGATATCGGCACAGTTCCCGACAAGGCCGACCGAGACGTTCTCTTTTTTCCGCACGGCGTTTTTCAAAATGCGTAGCGCTTCATCGAGGGTGGTCACCATGAAGTCGCAATAGCCCGTCTTCAACCGTTTCTTGATACGTTCGGGATCGACGTCAATGCCGAGGAACGCCGCGCCGGTCATAGTTGCCGCCAGCGGCTGAGCTCCGCCCATGCCGCCCATGCCGCCTGAGACGATCAGCTTTCCTGCGAGCTCTCCACCAAAGTGCTTTTCACCCGCTGCCGAGAAGGTTTCGAACGTGCCCTGCACGATTCCCTGGGAGCCGATGTAGATCCACGAACCGGCCGTCATCTGCCCATACATCATCAATCCGGCACGCTCGAGTTCGTTGAATGTCTCCCAGTTCGACCAGTGGCCAACCAGATTCGAGTTTGCAATGAGCACCCGCGGCGCATGATCGTGGGTTTTGAATACGCCGACCGGTTTGCCTGACTGCACCAGCAGGGTCTCATCGTTTTCGAGCTTTTTCAACGAAGCGACGATGGCTTCGTAGGCTTGCCAATTTCTTGCCGCACGTCCGGTTCCGCCGTAAACCACGAGATCCTGGGGGCGCTCAGCCACTTCCTCGTCGAGATTGTTCATCAACATGCGCATGGCAGCTTCCTGCTGCCAGCCTTTGCAGGTGATGGAGTTGCCACGTGGCGCGCGAACGGATCGCTGGGTCTGAATTTCTGTTTCAACCGGCATGCCTAGATGTTAGTACCTGAGGGCGGACGGCGCAACGCGCGCAAACGCCGCGCGCTACAGCTCGAAGAGCCGTGGTTCAGAAGAGCATCCGGGCGGTGAGCACCAACCCGTGGTTATAGGTATGGAATTCCGAAGTAGCGATCTGCATGCCTCCGCCAAAAACCAAAGCCAGCGGATTGCGCGAATCGTGCACCAGCCTGAACCTGCTGAGCATAAGGCCCGGAGTAACAAAATTCTGCACGCGGCCATCGTTAGCTCCGCCGTGGTAAAAGGTGGCGTTGTCTTCGACCTCCGGCCAGAAATATTTGCCAATGTGATATTGCGCTGCCGTATTCCAAAGCACGACTCGGCCCAATTTCGCAGTATCTCCAGCCGGCAGGCTGGCGCCGACCGTCGTTTGCGCATCAAACCGTTTGCCGAATCCCTTGCCAGCGCACAATGTAGGTGAAATGGTCGCGGCCAGGCTGCCGTTCTCGTAAGTTCCGGTGGGAAGCGTACCGGCAACCGAGAAACTCAAAGCATAGTTCCCGTTTTCTTGGTTTCCCGCAGCGATGCGGTACTTCAAGAGCATCGAGAAATCTCCCAGACCATCTTCTGCCTTGGAATTGTGCTGGATGTAAGGCGGAGCTAGCACATCGAGTTCGACGTTGTACCACGGCACCACATTAATTCCCTTGCTGTTGTCATAGATCCAGGTGCCGGTGCCGGCGGGCGCGATTTGCCGAACGAAGTCCGTACGCGCCACCTGCAACAGGCCAGACGATGCCGTGACGAGCGGGATCGGCCATGATGGTTGTTGCGCTAGCGTACTACGTACGCGATCCTCCCATTTTGCAAAAAATCCATCGGAACTGTCCTGCGCCAAAATTGGCATGGAACCCGAGATTGCCAGCACTGCGCACACCGATAGCCACAGCTTCTTGGAGATCACTTATCCTCATGCCCAGCCTAAGCTGTTAAGGCTTGGCCTTTTCAGAATTTCGTTGATACCCCGCGTATCAGACGAGTGCGAGGTTTTTAAACGCTATGCCGAAGGGAGTAAATAGCTCGAATCAACTAGCCGGAGAATCCCGCATTGCGGGGATAGATCGTCGATTGCGGGTGTGTATGCAGTTCGGCGCAGTCACCACGAGGAATACGCAGTGCCGTCAGTCGCCATGGCATTGGAAGCCGAATGCACGTCGCTGATACCGGGATCCTGCTGGTCAACGCTCAACAGCGTGTCTTCCTGCACCACTTCCCAGTTCGCTTCATTGGTCATCGGATCCTTTGGAATGATCTTGATGTAACCGCCCTGAACCAAATCATCGAGGGACTGCGGAGCTTTTTGCTTGTCGAGCGTGTATTGCGAGATCAGAGAACGAAGCGTGAACAGATCCTGCCGCAACACTGCCTCGCGGGAACGTACCAGCGACTGGTTGTAGATAGGCAAGGCGATGGACATCAGAATGCCCATGATGACAATAACAATCATCATCTCAAGCAATGTGAATCCGGCCGCGCTCCGCCCCGTTTTGCGCGCAATCACCATCTCACCCAGTCCTGATCTCACCAATCCTTGTACTTCGTGCCGTCCAAGCCTTCGCCGGTCGACTTGGTGTAAACGTCGAAGATGTTTTGCCCGCCCCAGGAGTCGGAATCCGGATCGTCCTGCATAGATCGCAGGCCCCAATCCGTATTGCCGGTCATGGGATCGATCGGAATCTTGCGGATAAACTTCAGTTTTTTGCCCTGAACATCGACGCCCTTGACCAGGGTGTCAAGATCCGGTGGATAGTTCTGGCTGTCCACCTTGGTCTGGAATCCACCGCGATCGGCCGCATCTTTGTAGCGATCAATCGCGTCGCGCAGATCCCAAAGAGCGGTCCGCAACTCACGCTCCTTTTGCCGCTGGATCGTCAACCGCGCCAGCGGCACCGCCATCGTCGAGAGAACCACCACGATGGCTGAAGCAATGATCAGTTCGATGAGGGTAAAGCCGTGCTCGGGTCTGGCACCCCTTCCACTCTGTGTTCGACGTAACATTATTTCAAAATCTCGACTCTTGCTAACTCTATTGTACGGTTATGGAAGCTTGCGCTCCATTCACCGCGATGGCTTGCAAGCCAGGATCTCTGGCCCCGCCTCGTGTGATTGTGAGCGGAGTCTGTCCGCTGGCTTTCGCCTGGAACGTCAAAGTGACCACGGTGCCCTGCCCGGAGACTCCGCCCGATCCCGGCGGCCGCGTGGCTGTGATCTGCAAAGTCCCCGTGGTGTCGTCTTCGCGATGAACCAAAGCGACGGCTTGGCCGTCTTGCGACAGGAAGCCGCCGTTCGAAACATTCACCAATTGCAGCTTGTTCGGGTCGTAATTGATCTGCACGGGCACGGAATAAACATTCTGCGCTCCGGATATCTGCAAGTTCACCGCAAATGTATTGCCCTTCACCGCGTTGATCTCTGCCGGCTCGAATATAAAGTTTGCTGCTGAAGTTACGCCCGGATTGGGCGTCATGGTCGTTTGTGGAGCCATTGCAGGATTCTGGTTTGCCGAAGGTGGCGTTGGACCGCCCGCAGCCGACTTCGGCACCGGAGCCGTGCTAACCGGATGGCTCACTTCGCGCAATTGGATCGAGTTGGCAGTTCCGATGTCGATGGCGCGCTGATTCAACGCGCTGACCGTCGTTCCGCGGATTACGTGCGGCGTAATGGCAAAAACGGTTTCATCCTGCGAATGGTCCTGCGACACCTGTCCGAACAGATATCGCAAAATCGGGATCTGCGCCAGACCGGGTATGCCGCTGAGCGACTTGGTCTGGGAGTCATCGAAGATTCCACCGATCAAGCTGGATTCACCATCCGCCAACCGGATTTCGTGCTCAATCTTTTTCTGGCCAATGATCGGCTGGCTGATTCCGCCGATGCTCGACTGGCCAACCACCGAAGAAATTTCCATGACGATTTTCAATGTGACCTCGCGATCGGCATGCACGTGAGGTGTGACATCAATGTTCACGCCGACATCGAGGTATTGAAACTGCGTGTTAACCAGGGGGTTGATTCCCACGCCGCCGATTCCGGGCTGAAACGATCCGGTCGCAACCGGCACGCGCTCGCCGATCTTCAACGTTGCCTTCTGATTATCGAGAGCCCGAACCTGCGGGTTCTGCAACATCTTGGTATCGGTGTCGCCCATCACCGCCGACAAATTGGCGGAAGGAATCGTGACCTGGAAATCGGTTGCGTTCAGATTGCCCAGAGTATTCAACTCAAGCCCGGTTGAACCGGTGCTGGTAGGGGTCGTCGATACTCCGTTCGTGGTTGTCGTCGGCGTCGTAGTGTTGATATTGCTCTGCAGCGCTACGGTTGCGCTGGTCGGCGGGCTCAAGCCTAAGGTGCGTGACTTGTCTTTGCTCACCTGCATTACCGCGATATCGACGACAACTTCTGGGCGAACCTTATCGAGATCTTCCACCAACTTCTGCGCCAGCGCGATCTGATCGGGAGTTCCGCGGACAACTAACGCGTTCTGCGAGAGCAATTGCTGAACGCGCTGCACGTCGAGCACGGCGCGAATTGCGTTCACAACATCCTGAAGTTCGGTGGGCTGCGACAGATTCGACAGATAAAAAGTCTTGAGGACGCTCTGTTCCAATTCTTTGCGCTTCGCGGGGTTGTCCTGGGCGACAAAGATCGTGTTGCTCGTCACCGGACGCCAAAAGGTTTTCGATTCCAGCGCCGTAATCTCCAGCGCCTCCTGCAGCGTAACTCCGTTCAGTTCAACTTTGATGCGGCGCGAAGTGTAATCGGGATCAAACAAAACGTTGACCCCGGCCAGCTGGCCGATGGTTTGATAAATGACTTTGGAATCTTCGGTGAGCTTAACGGTAATGGGAACGTTCGAGATGGGCGCAAGTTCGACGGGGCCGGCAGCCTCGCTGATTTTTCGCTCGAGACTGTTCGGGGGGCCTGCCGCCTGCGGCGGAGGATTGGTCGCATCGTTCATCATCTGCAACGTGCGCTTGATCTCCTGCTGCGCGATAAAGAGTGACGGATCGATCTGGGCGGCTCTCTGGAATTCGGCCAGTGCTTCCTGCAGTTTGCCATCGTCGCGCAGCTTCTGACCCTTGTGCACGATCACGGCGGCAGCCTTGAAGCGCATCCGCTCAAAGGACGAGCGATACCGCAAATCCTTTGGCTTCAGATCGTAAGCCTGCTTATAAAAATCGTAGGCGGCCTCGAAATTCTGGCGTGCCTCCGCATCCTGCCCTTTTTCGTAGATATTCTTCGCCTTGTCGGCAAGAGCAGGCAGCATGAATACCACTATCAGGAGCACCACCGCCGCGGGCCTGAGACGTCTCATTCGTCAGTCCTCTTTAAAGAATCCTCGTCAGACAGGCAGATATTCCCCCCTCCGCCCCGCGTTCTGGGGGAACGCCCTTTGACTCAAGATAATTTCTTTGACGCGATTATAGCATCGCACTTCCGGGACACCCATCTGATTGCACCTGCGGGATTTACACTCTTTAGTCTTAGCCCCAGTGAGTGAGTTGGCCTTTAGCCGCCAGCACCAGGAACTGGGATACCGGGAGTCGCCTCGCGCTGCTAAGATTTAAGATAGAGTCCAAAGTCGATATCGAAGCCCAACCATGCCCCGCCAGCCCGCACACCAGACCAAGCCGAGCTCGGAGAAATCTCCGAGGCGCGATCCTGTTCCCTCCGGCGGACGTGACGCCGCCGTCAATAGGATCGCTTCACATAACTATTTCTTGCTCGAAAAATTTGAGTGTGGGGTTGTTTTAACCGGAACGGAAGCCAAGTCGGTTCGCGCCGGCCTCGCCAACCTCAAAGATTCTTATGGCCTAATCAAGGATGGGGAGCTGTGGCTGCTGAATGCCCATATCGGTCCGTACGACCACGGCAACATTCATAACCACGCGCCCTTGCGCACCCGTAAGCTCCTCATGCACGCGGAAGAAATCCGCAAGCTGATCGGAAAAACGCAGCAGAAGGGACTGACGCTCATCCCCACGCGTATGTATTTCAAGAATGCCCGTGTGAAAGTTGAGCTTGCGCTGGCTAAAGGCAAGCAGCTTTGGGATAAACGCGAGACCGAACGGAGAAGGACAGCCGACAAGGAAGCCAGAGAGGCCATCGGTCGCAGCCGAAAGACCTAAGCAACGCGCCTCTTGCTGTGGATTTGAAAGAGCGTGACTTCCAGTCGCGCCGCATCCGCTTTGGCCGATGCGGTCAGCTTCGACGCAGCGGATAGTCTCACGGTACAGAATTCTAGCAAAGCTCTAACGAGGACGATTTGGAGCAACTAGCGTAGCGACCTGAGGTCGTGCCGATCCGAAGGCGTCCGACTCAAAAGCCGAAGCAAAGAATTCTACGGAGTGTACGTGACATCCAACCTTGTCCGTACTCCGTCATCTGCGCGATCATGGTCGAGGCCGTGACAGTTGGCAAGTCCAATCTCTTGCGCCCGAAGACCTTTGTTTCAAAGACTTTGGTATCTAAGTTCTTTGACACTCACACTTGCGAGGAATTTCCCGCTAACGTGTTGGCTCCAGATACTTTGGTCTATAGGGGGGAGGGGGGTCAAACCCGTTTTTCAGCGCAAAAGCGAACCATTCATCGCTAACCGCAACCGCGCCAAACTTATTGCCTGCTCGCAATCCACGCCGTGAAAACCGTAAGCCTCAAGTCCGAAATGCCGCCCGTCCGCGAAGCTTTGCAGCGGCTGGATCACGAACTCGCGATGGCCCGGCAAGAGCATGCGGTATTTCTGAAACTCGTTCACGGCTACGGGTCGACCGGCGCGGGAGGCGACATTCGACTCGCCGTGCAAAAGCGCCTGCTGGAAATGACTCAGAACGGCCAGATTCGCGGCTGCATCTTCGGCGAGAACTGGTCGAAGGCCGGCGAGATGGCCTGGAAACTTCTTCAATCTCACTCAGAGCTCAAGAGCGACCCCGATCTCGGGCGCGGCAATAGGGGAATCACGATTGTTGTGCTTTGAGGGCCTTTCGTTATTTCCCGGTAGACTTGCTCCCCTGACATATAATGTTGCGACTTCGAGGCTTCATCGCGCCGCAGGGGAGGCCGCATGAACTTATCGCTCGACACTCGAGACGTTGGACGCGTCACCATCGTCCATTGCAGCGGGCGGATTGTTGCCGGCAACGAGAGTGAGTCGCTGCGTGCGCATGTAACCTGGTTGCTGCGCGACCGTCGCGCCATCGTGCTCCACCTGGGCGAAGTCGGATTCATCGACAGCAGCGGCATCGGCACCATCGTCCGCAGCCTCACCAGCACCCGCCAAGCCCGCGGTGACCTGAAGCTGTGCAACGTGCCCGCACAGATCCGCAAAGTTCTAGAACTCTCGCATTTGACGAAGTTGTTTGACACCCACGAATCGGAGGAGAACGCGGTCGCTGCCTTCTACCAGCCGCAAAGCCGCTCCGAGGGGCCTATCGCGACTGGCCCGAGCGTCCTGTGCGTGGATTGCAATATCGACGTGCTCGCTTACTTGCGGGAATTGCTGCGCCGCGCCGGATATGACGTTCACACCACCAACCACCTGCGCGATGCCCTGACCCTGATGCGCATCACGCGGTTTGATTTTCTCGTCACCGGACCGGACGTTGGCGCATCTCCAGCGACCCGGCAATCGTTCCAGTCCGCATGCGCCAACCTCCCGGTGATCGAACTGGGCGAAAAGTTTTCGACCGATGAGGCAGGCGAGGCCAGCAACGCATTATTGTCGAAGATCGAGAATCTGCTCAGCTCGAAAAGCGCATAATGCGCGGCGAGTGTAATCCGCGCAACGAGGCGTCACGACGAAGGCGCAGTGGGGAGCGCCCGGCTATCTGACAGCCTGAGCGGCCGCAGCTGCCGTCGGTTGCCGAACGGCCTTAGCCGCATGTTCGCGAACGGCAAGCGTGATCGCGATGACAGAAAATAACGGGACAAACACAACCAACCATTCCAATTTCATCAAGAACCCCCCGTCTTCTGGGCAGATAGAATCATACGCTATGCGGCCAGCTGCAACGAATGCAAATCGCTAATCTCGGAATTGGCTCACTGAGTCTCATGCGAAGAGAAGAAGTGAACGCGCATAATAAGCAGCAAGAGGGATTGGATTATGAAAGCAGTGGAACAAGGAAGTCTCGAACTGCTTCAGCATCCAGCCGCGCAGGAGCTTTTGCGTTCGAAAATTCCTGCAAGGCTGGCTTACGTATGGACTGATGGGACACCACGGGTAGTCCCGATCTGGTTCCATTGGAATGGACGCGAGGTTGTGATGGCGACTCCACCTAAGGCACCAAAGCTGAAGGCGCTAACGATGAATCCCAAGGTCTCTCTCACCATCGACGAAAATGATTTTCCTCAGAAGGTTCTGCTCATTCGCGGCACAGCTCGTCTCGAACACGTTGACGGAATTACGGCCGAGTACGCCGCCGCGGCCGAGCGCTATTTCGATGCGAAGCAGGCAGAGGAATGGCTTGCTTTGCTTCGCACACGGATTTCGTCGCAAGTGCGGATTGCGGTAATTCCCGAGTGGGTGGGGGTTCTTGATTTCCAAACCCGTTTCCCCAGCGCGCTCACATCTTGACGTGGATTCACATCCAATCGGTGCTGAGTGCGCTTGCGTAACTCCTTCCCGCCCGACGATACTGGGATATTGGCCTTAGCGCTCAATCGACATTATGAAAACCACTATTGCTTTTTCCGACCCGTCTCAACTCGAAACTGAATCTCTTGTCGCAGTTGTTCTGGATGAAGCCGATTCATCTCCGACCGAAAAAAATAAGGACGCGAAGCCCAAACTCAAAGTGGCCACCGGTGACCAGGCCGTGCAGTCCGTTGCCGCCGACTTGCTTTCGAGCGGAGAAGTCACGCCCAAACCATTCGAGATTAACCTGCTGCACAAACCTGCCGGCCTGAAAGCCAAGCGCCTGCTCCTTATCAGTGGCGGGGCGGCTAAAAAGTTCACCAGCTACGAGCTGCGGCGTATCGCCGGCGCCGCCGCACGATCTTTGAAGTCGCGCGGGCTTCGCAGCTTTGCAATCATCGCGCCGCCGAGCGTTCCCGTGGAGGATGCAACCCGAGCGATTGTCGAAGGCGCACTCGTCGGGAACTTCGATCCCGATTACTATCGCAGCGACCGCAAAGATCAAAAGATTGACGCGATCACCATCCTCGCCGGCGGTAAGGAGAATCAAGCCCCTTTGCAGAAAGCTGCGGACGAAGCGCATATCGTTGGCGAGTCGCAGAACTTCACGCGCGATCTGGTGAACGAGCCCTCGAATCGTATGACTCCGACGATTCTCGCCGAGCGCGCGAACAAAATGTCTCAGGAAGTGGGATTGAAATGCGAGATTTACGGTGCCGACAAAATCAAAGAAATGAAAATGGGAGCGTTCTGGAGCGTCGCGCAAGGCTCCGACGAACCGCCCGCGCTGATCGTTATGACCTATGAACCTTCCGGAGCGCCCACGACACCGGTATTGGGACTGGTGGGCAAAGGAATCACATTTGACACCGGCGGTATCTCAATCAAGCCCGCCGATGGTATGGAAAAAATGAAATACGATATGGCCGGGGGAGCGACCATGATCGGCGCTATGCGGGCGATCGCTCTGCTGAAGCCGAAAGTGAAGGTGATTGGAATTGTTTGCGCCACTGAGAATATGCCATCTGGACACGCCCAGAAACCGGGCGACGTGCAGATCGCCATGTCGGGCAAGTCGATCGAAATAATCAATACCGACGCCGAAGGCCGCCTGGTGCTCGCCGATGGCCTTTATTATGCGCGCCAGCTTGGCTGCACTCATCTGGTGGATGCGGCGACGCTCACCGGGGCGGTCGTGGTTGCATTGGGCCACGCGAATGCAGGTGTATTCGCCAACGACGACGCCATCTACGAACGCTTTCACAAGGCCAATGAGGAGGCGGGAGAAAAGATGTGGCGGCTGCCCCTCGATGACGAATACAAGGATCAGATTCGCTCGTCCATCGCAGACATTATGAATACTGGCGGACGCTGGGGCGGAGCGATCAACGCGGCAATGTTCCTACAAGAGTTTGCCGAAGAGACTCCATGGATTCATCTCGACATCGCCGGGACCGCGTGGGTGGAAGAGCAAAAGCCGTGGATCGCGAAAGGGCCGTCGGGAATCGCGTTGCGCAGCCTAGTCGAGTTTGTAAAGGGATACGCGACCTAGTACTCCCCGGCACCTGGAATGATTTAGTTTCTGAAGCTTTGATCGGGCCGGACGCCAATTCAGGTGCCGAATCGCTCTGTGGCACGGGCTCTAGCTTTCGCAGCCTCTTCCTCCCGGTTCTTAGGCGGAGCTGTAGTTTCCAACGAACGAAGAAGCCGGGCCGAGACTGCGGAAATTTCGTCCACTGCGGCCGCGAACGCGGCTTCATTAGCCTTCGAGGGCTTGTTGAACCCGGTAATCTTCCTGACAAATTGCAGAGACGCGGCTCGAACCTCTTCGCTGTTCACCGGCGGATTGAAGTTAAACAGGGTTTTGATGTTTCTGCACATGGAATGCTCCCTTAGCTGAGGTGAGGCATTGCTCGATGTTGCTGATATTTTCGCATGCGCATCGATCTCGGGCAAAGCAGTTATCGACGATCCTCTAAATTGCCCTGCAGGCCCGCTTGCTGGTTCTTTACTTCATTTACGACCTCGCGAACCGCGTCGAGCACAAGATCCGGCCGATCAAGCTGAATGTAATGCCCGCTGTTCTTCGCGATAACCTGCTTGCCGCAGGTAGAGAGGAGCGCCAGTTCGGCCTGCATTTTCTGCCATGCTTCATTCGTGGGCCCCACCAGATCTTCCGGCAGATCATACTGAGGCGTATTGGGATCTTGCGAAAGCACGACCAGCGGCATGTTTCCCAGCGGACCGGTTTCCGTGGTTTGCGCTGCACTTTCCGAAATGGATTTCAGCTCGGCAACGCTTTCCCGCAGACTATGAAAATTGCAATCGGCCGCTCGCGCCTCGCGATCATTTCCGCAAAACCCAAATAAGCGCGGCAGCCCGAATGGCATGGTGAATTCGAAGAACTCCTCCTCGCGCACCCAACCCGCATCGAGATCGTTCAGCGCTGCCGGCAGACGTTTTCTTTGCTCCGGATGCGACGAGTCCACCAGGACCATCCCCGCAACTTCGCTGCGATACAGGTTGGTGTAAATGCGCACATCATATCCACCCATGGAATGCCCGGCCAGCACGTACGGCGGCGCGATTCCCGCATTGTGCAGAAGCGATTGCAATTCCTCGGCAAAGACCTTGCTGCTCCGGGCCCGCGGGCTCGCATCGCTATAGCCGATTCCGGCGCGGTCGTAAGAGCAAACGCGGGTGAATTGCGCGATTTGAGGCTGCAACTTACGCCAGACGATGAAGCTGTCACCTAGGCCGGAGTCGAGAATAACCGTTGGACCGCCGGAGCCACTGCAGTGGATGTGCATCTTATAGCCACCGACATCGACCAGTTGGCCGGGCATAGGGAAAGCATCGCGATCGCGGACGGTGGAGATTTGCTGGTAAGCCGCCCCGGCAATCGCAAGCAGGAAAAGCAGCAGGAGCAGCCCTACCGCGAAGTAGCGAAGCAATCGGTTGCTTCTTGAGGAGTTGCTAGTTGGCGACATTCGATTCAAAGCGCGCTGGGCGACGTTCGCCCCAGCGGTAATTCTCGACACTCACATGACCGGGGGAACGCTGATTCCCATTACTTTCAAGGTACGAATCATTTCGCGCCGAACCACCGCGACGGTGGCCAACAAGAACTGCTTTCGCCTCCCGTCCGCCTCGCTCAAGATAGGATGCCGGTGATAGAACGCGTTAAACAGTTGAGCCTGCTGGAAAGCGTGCTTGGCCGCGTATGCGGGTTCAGTGGTCGAAATGCACTGGGTCACCACGTAAGAAGTCTTTGCGGCACTCAGCCAAAGTTCCCACAACTCCAATCCACTGTCGCCTCGCAGAAATTCTTGGAAGTCGTCCGGCGAAATCTTGCTCGCAATCGCTGCGAAGTAAGTATCAGGATCGATTCCAGCTTTCTTGAAAATGCTGGTCGCGCGCACCACCGCGTACTGCGCATAAGGGCCCGTCTCTCCCTCAAAGCTGAGCGCTTCCTTGAAATCGAAGGCGATGACCGACTGTTTGGTGTACTTCAGCATGAAGTAGCGCAGCGCTCCAGTAGCAATTTGCGTCGCAATGGAAAGGCGCTCAGGATCGGTCAGCTGGGGATGGCGCGAGTCGACTTCGCTCTTCGCAGAAATGATGAGTTGATCGAGCAGATCGTCGGCCTTGACTCCGAAACCTTTCCGTCCGCTGACTTCGACGTAGGAACGCGCCTTATCTTCATCACTCAGCGTGTAGCCGAGTTCGGCGGCGCACCGCGGGGTAAGCGCGACCATCTCGTAGGAGAAATGGGTGTAGTGATCGGCGGCTTCATTGTGGCCAAGTCCGCGAAGCGCTTCGATCACGGTGTTTTGCGCCTCGGACTGGCGGGTGTCGATCACGTTGTAGATTTCGGCCACGTCGCCAAAATGGGGATGATCCTTCTCTCCCTGCACTGCGGAGATCCAACAGTCGTGCTGATTCGGATAATGGTAGAACCTGCGATAGCCGAAATCGCGTCCCAGGAGGCCGAACTTCCACATGTGATAGGCGATGTCTTTACCCACGTAGCCGACGGTGCCGTTCGATCGGACGATGACTTTCTGATCTTCCTCCGAAATCTTCTGTCCTTCCTCTGTGTCCCCTGTGCCCTCTGTGGTCGAAGATTTTTCAGTTCCCGCACGGCGCATTACCCAGCAGCCTTTATTCTTGCCTTCATTCTCGTAAGTCAACACACTTGCCGCCTTCAACTTCGCAAAAGCCGCATCCCAAAAATGCAGGTGCAGAATTTCGCTTTCGCGCGGAAGAAAATCGTATTCGATGTCTAGGCGGTCCATTGTTTCGAGATGGCGGCGCAAAACGGCGGTCGAAATCAGGTCGGCGATGGCTGCCGTCTGACTTGTACTGTCTTCAACAGCGTGCAGCGTCTGAGCTCGCACTTGCAGGTTCTGCTTATCCTGCGCATACCACTGCGAAACCCGCGCATAGAGATCCCAGCAGTAGTAATCGAAGCGCGGCCGGCAAGTGAGTTTTTCAATTTCCGCGAGCGATTTTCGATCGAGATGCGTGAACCCGACCACCACATCGGCAACCTGTACTCCCGTATTATCAATGTAGTTCTGCACATCGACTTCCCGGCCGGCAAAGCGCAACAAGCGAACGAACGTGTCGCCGAGAGCGGCATTCCGCAGATGGCCGATGTGAGCGGCCTTGTTGGGATTGATGCTGGTATGCTCGACAAGAACTTTGCCCGTGGGAATGCGGCCGGCCGGCTCCCGATCCGCTATTAAAGCCGTGGCCATCCATCCGCGGTCGATCTTGACGTTTAGGTATCCCGGAGGCGCGACCTGCATTTCGGCGATACCATCGATTGGACCGATCTCTGACCGAATCGCTTCAGCAATTTTCAGCGGCGCCATCCTCAAAGGTTTAGCAAATGGAAAAAGAGGAATCGCAAAGTCTCCAAGTTCCACTTTTGGAGGCTGTTCAATGACCACGTTCGGCAAAGCCGCGTCCGGGTACCGTTGGCGCAAGAATTCCACCAACCGTTCGGTAACACGCTGTTCGAGATAACGATACAAAGCTACCCTCTGAATTTTTGTGAAGATAGTGATTCTAGCAGAGCGCGACGGGCGCTCCGTTTGACGCGGCGAGTGCGGTTTCCTATGATGAAAACTCGGTTGGTGCTATGCGCATTGCCTACTTAGAGTGTTTTTCCGGTATCAGTGGCGACATGTTCATGGGCGCGCTCGTCGATGCCGGCGTGCCCCCCAGCCTGCTGCAAAATGCGGTTGCTGCTCTCAACGTAGGGGCACGGCTTGAAATATCCCGCGTGGTGCGCAGCGGGATTTCCGCCACGAAAGTCGATGTCTGGGTTCATGGTGAGAAGGATTTGCCGCGGGAAGAATACTGGGAAAGGCGAAGCGCAATTTCCGGATCTGCCTCTGCGCATCGTCACGAGCCTGAGCACAACCACGAGCATGGCGACGACAAAGGTCACGACCATCTACATGCACGCGGGCATTCTCATTCCCTCGACCACGGACGCGGGATAGCAGAGATTCGCAAAATTATTTGCGCCGCGGCGATTTCGGAGGGTGCGAAAAAAACGGCGATCGCCATCTTCGAAGCTCTCGGTAATGCGGAGGCAAAGATTCACAACACTTCCGTCGACAAAGTGCACTTCCATGAAGTGGGCGCCCTTGACGCGATGGTTGATATCGTCTGTGCCGCCGTGGGTGCGGAGGCTTTGGAGGTCAACGAGATTGTTTGCTCCCCGCTGAATGTCGGTGGCGGATCAGTAACGTGCGCGCACGGGATTTTTCCGGTTCCCGCTCCTGCGACACTTGAATTGCTGGCGGGCGCGCCTGTTTATTCTTCGAGTGTGCAGGCGGAATTGGTTACACCAACCGGCGCCGCGATTGTGAAAACTTTGGCTTCGCGCTTTGCGGAATTTCCGGCGATCAAAGTCTGCAAATCTGGTTATGGTGCGGGATCGCGAGATCTTGCCGGGCACCCCAACGTGGTGCGACTAACCATCGGGGAAACCACATCTGGATTTTTGACCGGCAAGCCTGAAACCGAAACCATCAGCGTGCTGGAAGCTAACGTAGACGATCTGAACCCGCAGGTGTTCGGCTACGTGATGGACAAACTTTTCGAAGAAGGCGCGCTCGATGCCTTCGGTGTGCCGGTGCAGATGAAGAAGAACCGCCCGGGGATGCTGCTGTCGGTTCTGTGCAAGCCAGAGGAAGCAGATAAGTTGACGCGGATCATTTTCACCGAAACCACGACCTTGGGCGTTCGCCGGCGAGAGGAAAGGCGACAGGCGCTGGCACGTCGCTGGGAAAATGTATCCACACCATGGGGAGAGATTCGAATAAAAATTGCCAGCATGAACGGGACGATAACGAACTATGCCCCGGAATATGAAGACTGCCGGCGCGTCGCGGCCCAGCATCATGTGCCTCTGAAACAGGTGATGCAAGAAGCGAATCGAGCTTATCTCGGCGACATCAAACAGAGTTAGGTAGCGAAAATAAAGCGGGTGAGCAACATCTTCGGCGTTGCGCTTCTCTCGGCCAGACAATCTATGAGCAAGAAGTTCTATATCACCACCCCAATTTACTACGTGAACGCCCGTCCGCACATTGGACACGCGTATACGACCATTGCCTGCGATACGATCGCGCGCCGCCAGCGCATGCTCGGTGCAGAAACGTTTTTCCTTACGGGCACCGACGAGCACGGTCAGAAAATCGAGCGCGCCGCACAGGCGGCAGGAAAAACTCCGCTACAGTATGCCGACGAGATTTCGGGCGAGTTCAGGCAACTGTGGAAGCGGATGGGAATCTCCAACGACGACTTCATCCGCACCACCGAAGAACGGCACCAGAAGCGAACGCAGGAGCTTTTTCGCAAGATTCGCGACAATGGTTTCATCTACAAGGGTACGTACACCGGTCAATACTGCGTGTCAGACGAGCTTTATGTGGACGGCGCGCAGCCCGGCGATCCCTGCCCTACCTGCGGGCGCATCACTGAGACTGTGACCGAAGAGAATTATTTCTTCAAGCTCTCAAGTTTTCAAGACAAGCTGCTGGCGCTGTATGCGAATCCGGAATTCATTCGTCCGGAAACGCGGCGCAATGAAGTCATCTCCTTCGTGCGTTCGGGCCTGCGCGATTTGTCAATCAGCCGCTCAACGTTCACCTGGGGCATACCTGTTCCCGACGATCCCAAGCACGTGATCTACGTTTGGCTTGACGCTTTGGCCAACTACATCACCGCGATCGGATACGGGTCATCGCATACCGGGGCTCAGGAAGCGTTCAAGAAGTTCTGGCCAGCCGACGTACAGATGATTGGCAAAGAAATCGTTCGATTCCATTGTGTTTATTGGCCCGCATTTCTGATGGCGGCGGGTTTGCCCGTGCCTAAAGCGATTGTGGCCCACGGCTGGCTGCTGTTTGAAGAAAGCAAAATGTCGAAGTCGCGAGGCAACATCGTGCGCACTGAGACGATCCTTGACGTACTCGGCGCCGATGCGCTGCGTTATTTCTTGCTCCGCGAGGTTGTATTTGGACAGGACGGATCGTTTTCGTTCGATGCACTGGTACAGCGCTATAACTCGGATCTGGCCAATGGATTAGGCAATCTGGCAAGCCGCACGCTTACCATGATTAATCGTTACTTCAAAGGCGAGGTGCCGTATCCATTGCCTACGGTAGCGAGGACTGTGCAGGACGATGAAGTTTCTCAAGCCGCGCGTCTCGCTATCCAGGAGTTCGGCATCCTGTTCACCGACTTTCAATTCTCGCGTGCGCTGGAGGTAGCGTGGGGATTGATCGCGACTGTAGATAAATACATCGTCCAGAATGAGCCTTGGGCTTTGGGCGAGAGGCCAGATGAGGGCAGCCGCGCCCGCCTGGCCACTGTCTTATACACGTCTGCGGAAGCATTGCGGATCGTGACCGCGCTGGCCCATCCGGTCATTCCAGAGGCTACCGCGAAGATCTGGGCACAAATGGGATTGGGAGACATCAAGAAGCTGGAACTGAACAACCTCGCCTGGGGACAATTGCAGCTCGGAACGAAGCTGGGGACCGTGCAGCCAGTATTTCCCCGCGCCGATAAGAGTGCGATCGAAAGGATGCAGAAAATGGAAGAAGAACAAAGGCCGGCTGCCGTCAGCGAGCCCGCGACAGCAAAGGCAATAGCCGGGACAAATGCATTGAACTCGCATCAGGCTGCGGCGATTGCAGGCACAGCTACGACCGCAGCCGACAAGATTTCGATCGACGATTTTTTGAAAGTTGAACTGCGCGTCGGCCTGGTGAAAGCTGCAGAGAGAGTGCCCAAATCAGACAAACTCTTGCGATTGGAGATTGATATAGGAACTGAAACTCGACAAGTGCTAGCGGGGATCGCCGAGGCCTACGCTCCGGAAACTCTCGTCGGACGCAAAGTTGTCATCGTTGCAAACCTCGCGCCGCGCAAAATGCGCGGTCTGGAATCGAATGGCATGATCGTCGCGGCTTCGCTAGATGGCGGAAAGCCTGTGCTGGCGGGTTTTTTGGAGGATGTGCCCGTTGGCGCAAAGCTGAAGTAGAAGAAGGCGCGTCATATAGTCCAAGGTCCAGAGCTTAGACTCATGTTCGTAGATTCGCACGCACATCTCGATGGCGACCAGTTCGACGCTGACCGCGACCAGGTCATTGCCAGGGCTCGCGCCGCAGGCGTTCAAACCATTGTCGCCATCGGCAACGGCGATGGTCCGGAACGGGGCGATTGTGGAATTCGATTAGCAGACAAATACAATTTCATTTATGCCACCCTCGGCATCCATCCGCATGAAGCGCGGCTGGCCGACGAATCTGCATACCACAGAATGGAAAAGCTGGCGCTGCATCCCAAAGTGATCGCATGGGGAGAAATCGGCCTCGATTATCACTACGATTACTCTCCGCGCGACATACAAAAGGAAGTATTCGTGAGGCAAATGGAGTTGGCTGCTATCGCAAAGCTGCCGATCGTGATTCACTGCCGTCCCTCGGAAGGCAGCGACAATGCCTGGGAAGATTGCTTGAAGCTGATCCAAGAACGGTGGGCGCCGAATGGCCTGGCAGGCGTTCTGCACTGCTTCACCGGAACCTGGCCGCAAGCCAAACGAGCACTCGACATGGGATTCATGATTTCATTCGCCGGTAATCTGACGTTTCCAAAAGCGCAGCAGATTCGCGATGCGGCGCTAGAAGTGCCGCTGGATCGGATGTTGATTGAAACGGACTGCCCTTATCTCGCTCCGGTCCCGCACCGTGGCAAGCGCAATGAACCGGCGTTTGTGGTGGATACTGCGAGAAAACTTGCGGGGCTGCGCGGTTTGTCGGTCGAAGAAACTGGCGCGCAAACCAGCCGCAATTTCTACAATTTTTTCAAACTGGCTGAAATCGTTGAAAGCAAAGTTCCTGCGCTTTGAACTGCTGCGAAAGGCTCTCTTCTGGTAATCTCAAACTGTTATATTCCATTATTTCAGAAAGAATTGAAATCTCGTGCCGGACAACAGCTTTGACATCGTGAGCAAAATCGACATGCAAGAGGTGTCGAACGCCATTCAGCAGGCGCTGAAAGAGGTTCACACGCGTTTCGATCTGAAAGACTCGAAGTCCAACATCGAGTTGGAGAAAGATGCCATCGTTCTGCATTCGACGGATGAATACAAGCTGAAAGCCGTGAACGACATTCTGCAGCAGAAGCTGGTGAAGCGGGGTGTGTCTTTGAAGGGGCTGACGTACGGTGCGGTTGAACCCGCGGCCGGCGGTACCGCGAAGCGCCGCGTCACCATGCAGCAGGGCATCGCCATCGAAAAAGCACGGGAAATTGTGAAATTGATCAAGGATTCGAAAAAGAAGGCGCAGGCATCGATCCAGGGTGATCTGGTGCGGGTTAGCGGTAAGGATCGGGACACGCTGCAGGAGGTCATCGCCTTGCTGCGCCAGCACGATTTCGGGATCGACATGCAGTTCATTAATTATCGGACAAATTAGTTAATTACAGGACAAACTAGTTTTGAGCGCGCCGCCAATCATTAACGGAAAAGAAGTCTTCGACCTGCTGCATGATGATCTTGCAGCTCTGGAGCACGAGTTTGGCGACGATACGATCTCCGGAGTACAGGCAATCACGGAGATCGGCGAATATCTGCGCGCTGGAGGCGGGAAGCGGATTCGTCCGGCGCTGCTTTTTCTATCTTCGAAACTGTTCAACTATCAGGGCCAGGGCGCAGTTCGTTTGGGTGCGGTGGTCGAAATCATTCACACCGCTACCCTCGTGCACGACGACATCATCGATGAAGCCATGACCCGCCGCGGCCGTCCGGCCGCCAACACGCAGTGGGGCAATTCCAAATGCGTTCTCGCGGGCGACTGGCTTTACATGCAGGCTTTTAAGGTAGCCGTGCAACAGCGCAATTTCCGGATTCTCGATTCACTGATCGAATTGACCCAGCAGATGGTCGAAGGCGAACTGCTACAGATGGAAAAACTGGGCAAGTCGATCGCACTGGACGAATATTTCGATCTGATTTATCGCAAGACGGCATGCCTATTTTCCGTTTGCATGCGGCTGGGCGCGATTTTGGGTGAGGCAACAACGGCTCAGGAAGAAGCTCTTGCGCAATATGGGCACGACCTGGGCATGGCGTTTCAAATCGTGGACGATGTACTGGATCTGACCGCGACGGAAGACGTTTTGGGTAAGCCCGTAGCCAGCGACCTTCGCGAAGGCAAAGCGACCATGGCTGTGATTCATTCGCTGGAACGCTGCACGCCGGAAGAGCGTCGCAAGATCGAGACCATCCTCCGCGACCGGGCCTTCAACGGCGTCACCCACCCGCAGATTCTGGAAATCTTGCAGCGTTACGGATCTCTCGATGCGGCGACTGCGCATGCCGCCGGCCATGCTGAGTCGGCCCAAAAGGCCCTTAACATTTTCCCGGACTCAGAAATCAAGCGTGCGCTGCTCTGGGCGCCGGAGTTTGTGATTTCGCGGGAAAAATAGCCGCCGGTTTCGGCCTTGTCCGGCATCAGAGCCTCACGCTTTCTTGACGGCGGTTCCCATCATCTCAAACCTTCCATTCCGCAGCAGCGGAGCCGAGCCGAGAAACGCGCGCGCCGGAAATTCCGCTTGAAAATGCTTTACGTATTCTGCGTTGAAACGATCCCACAGCGCCAGGTCAGGCGAGAAGATTTGGACCCAGACGAGGTCGTCCCAGGTCATTCCGGCTTCTTCCAAAACCGCCGAAAACTGCGAAAACAGAATCCTCAATTCGCTCTCAATATCGTCTGGCACTAAGCCGGTGGATGGATCTATACCGATGCGGCCGGCAATGTAAAGCGTATTGCCTGCGAGAACAGCGTCGCTGAACGGCAGATTGGCCGCTCGGTTCGGTAAGTTGACAATGCGGCGTGTATCCATGAGGCCTCCTGAAGGCTCGGCGCATAATTCCGCGCACTATGTTGATGACGATGTAGATGCGAAATCTGTGCTCATGATTCCTATCACTCAAGGTCGTGATGTACGCCACAGATTTTTTTTTAACCCCAGATGGATAATCTAACCGTTGGCGGAGTGCCACAAGCGGAAGGCCAACGAGACGCACATAAGATGCGGTGGAATCGCGACAGCGCGATCCACCCGTTCTCCTCCCGGCACCCGCAAGTACAGAGTCGCCAGGACACCGGTCCGCAGCGGACATCCTGCCAACCTGAGGCAGCGGCGTCAGTCGAAGCTTTATGGAAGAGCGCCATGTTCCGTGGAGGCGCTGGCCCCGAACAGGGCCGAGAGACTCCGAGTGAAAGCTGCTGCCAGTTTGCTCACCCTGCACGGGGAGAGTCCTCCTGAAAGCAGACTCCCCGTAACGGAGCCGGACGTTGCCTTTCAGGCAGACATCCGGCTTTGTTTATACTGAACCCTTTTCGGATTATTCCTATCCAAGACAGCTTATGAATCTGATCACGCTGATGGCGCGCCATGGCTATGCCTGGACGTTCGGCCTGCTGCTGGCTGAAGCGGTGGGTCTTCCCTTCCCCGCAGCGCTTGCGCTGGTCGCGGCCGGAGCTGCGGTTGCAAGTCACGCCCTGTGGGGGCCCTATGTCCTGCTAGCTTCGATTTCAGCTCTTCTGATCGGAGATACGATTCAGTTTTGGCTTGGGCGTGCCATGGGTTGGGCCTTACTCGGATTCCTCTGCCGGGTATCGATCAACCCCGAGACTTGCATCTTGCGCTCAGCGGAATCGTTTTACAAACGCGGGAAATTAACGCTCATCATTGCGAAATTCATCCCAGGAGTGAATACGATGGCGGCGCCGCTGGCCGGCAGCATGAAGATGCGCTTCTGGCAATTCCTGCGGCTCGACAGCCTGGGGGCTGGCGTCTACGCATTTAGTTATCTAGCCGTCGGATATCTGTCACGAGATTTTCTCGCTGCGATTCTGAGCGGCTTTCACGCTGCGGGCCGCGCCATGGAAGGCGTGTTGATCGTTGCGATTGCTGCCTATGCGATCTATCGCGTGGTGCAGTACAGCAAGCACAAGGTGTACCGCATCGTGCCGCGCGTGCAGGTGCAGGAACTGGCTGCACGCTTGGCGTCGCAAGATGCCAGCCGCGTTCAGATCGTCGATGTCCGCAGTCACGGCTATTACGATTCCGGCGCGGCGCGCATCAAGAACTCAATTCGAATCGAGCCCAACAATTTGGAAGAGGAAATCAAGAACCTGCCGAAAGACAAAGATATTTATCTATACTGCACTTGAGCGCGCGAAGCGACCAGCGCCCGGGTGGCGCATCTGCTGCGGGAAAAAGGGTTCAACACATTCGTCATCGTCGGCGGCCTGACAGCTTGGCGCAAGGCCGGCGAACCCATCGAGGTCGTTCCGGCAAACGATCTTGTAAAGCTGCCGACGTTTCAGTGAAGCGTGGGACAGTCTTTTATTTAGCAGCCGATACCGACTTCACCGCGATCGTGTCGCCGTTGACGGTACCAGTAACCTTCGCCTGCTCCCATGCAAGCTGGTTCAGCGTGTCGAGCTCAGCCTGGCTGGATGTGTCGAGAGTGTAGACCTTGTCACCCACGACCAGAGCATACTTGGCGCCTTTTTTTACGCAGGCGCGAACGCAGGTTGCGGGATCGACTCCCTCGCTATGTTTGGCGCCGCACATGGCATCGCTCACCTTGCCGGTAAGGGTCTGTGTGCCCGCAGCCAAAGCAGGCAAAATAGAGAATGCCCCCATCAGTGCAACCGTCGCCAGCCAAACTTGCAGCCTTTTTGAACGACACATAAATCCTCCTGCTGTTTAATACTTCTTTACTGTCGTTTGGATGCATCTGCGAGCAAAAACTATACTGAAATTATGGGATGTAATCGGGAAATTGAGGTGAAGTTTCGGGTTAACGACCTTCGCGGGCTTGCCCACAAGCTGCGCAAGGCCGGATTTCGCATTGAAACGGCCCGAACTCATGAGATGAATACTCTCTATGATCTTCCCGGAGAGCAGCTTCGAAAGCGAAAACAACTGCTTCGACTGCGTCAGTACGGGAGCCAGTGGACACTGACTCATAAGTCAGGAAAGCAGACCAAGCGACACAGCAGCCGCGAAGAATTGGAAACCGAAGTTGCGGACGGGAAACAAGTGGAAGCGATCCTGCGCGCCCTCGGATACCAGCCCTCTTTTCGCTACGAGAAATTTCGGACAGAATGGACAGATGGCCGAGGGCAAGTAGTTGTCGATGAGACTCCGATCGGGAATTTTGCCGAGATCGAGGGGTCGCCGCGATGGATTGATGCGACGGCAAGGAGATTAGGAGTGAGCCGCGAGCAGTACATTATGAAGAATTACGCTACGCTCTTCAGTGACTGGAGGCAGCAGCACAATAGCCGGGCAGAAGAGATGACTTTCAGAACGCTAAATAACGACAAGCCATAGTCACAGCTGACCGGTCCGACTCCCCGATTACGCGCCGTGGCACTTTTTGAACTTCTTCCCTGAGCCGCATGGGCAGGGATCGTTGCGGCCTACTTTTTCTTGCGCGCGCACCACTTGCTGCACCGGCGCGACGTCGCCACCGCCGGCCATGCGAGCCTGCTCCAGCTCGCGGCGCTTGCGGCGGATGAAAGCCTCTTCGATATCGTCGGCAGAAGTGGCAACCATTCGCGGCCTTCGCCCGTTGCCATCGCCATCACGATGCGCCGGAACTCCCGATTCCTCGCCCTGGCCTGCCGGGCTTGACGGGGGCTGGCCTCCGACGCCGGAATCCGGAGGCCGCTCCAGGATTTGCATCAGATACAAATATTTAACCGTATCTTCCTGGAAGCGCTGCATCATCGCTTCGAAGATCTCAAACGACTCTTTCTTGTATTCCACCAACGGATCGTGCTGGCCGTAGCCGCGCAGCCCAATGCCTTCTTTCAGGTGATCCATGCTCAGCAGGTGGTCTTTCCACTGCGAGTCGAGCACGCTCAGCATGATCATGCGCTCGTGATGGCGCATGGCCTCGGGGCCGATCAGCTTTTCTTTGGCGTCATAGCGCTCTTTCAGCTTCTCGAAAATCGCATCGCCGAGTTCCTGCCGGTTCAACACCTCCGGCTTCACGCCCTCGGCAAGGAAATCAACACCGAAGCGGGTGAAGACCGCATCTTTCAATGCTTTGATATTCCAATCGTCCGCATGAGCTTTGGGCGGACAATATTCTTCCATCAGATCGCCGAGGATCGCAGAGACATAATCTTCGAGGATCAGATCTTTCTGATCCATGCCCTCGAGCAGCCGGCGCCGCAAACCGTAGACCGCCTCGCGCTGCTTGTTCATTACATCGTCGTACTCGAGCAGGTGCTTGCGGGATTCGAAATGCTGGCCTTCCACCGTCTTCTGCGCGGTTTCGACGCGGCGGGTCATCATCTTCGATTCGATCGGCACACCTTCTTCCATGCCGAGCCGCAGCAGCAGCTTTGAGATCCACTCCTTCGGCATGAAGATGCGCATCAGGTCATCTTCGAGCGAAAGATAAAAACGCGAGGACCCAGGATCGCCCTGGCGCCCGGCGCGTCCACGAAGCTGGTTGTCGATGCGGCGTGATTCATGGCGCTCAGTTCCGAGAATATGCAGGCCGCCCGCCGCTACGACTTCATCATGCTCTAGATCGGTTTGCGCCTTGTAACGCGTGAGCGCCTCGGCCCACTTATCCGTCGGCACCGTGTACTCGTTGCCGTTGTAATAGAAAATCGAGGTGATGCCATCTTCCTGCGGGCCCTCGATCTTGCCTTGCGCCACGCGGAGTTGCTGCGCGATGCCCTTCTTGACCAGTTCCTGCTTGGCCATGAATTCGGGATTGCCGCCGAGCAAAATATCAGTACCGCGGCCTGCCATGTTGGTTGCGATGGTGATCGCGCCGGTGCGTCCGGCTTGCGCGACGATCTCCGCCTCGCGCTCGTGGAACTTGGCATTAAGCACGACGTGATTCTTGATGCCCTTCTTTTTCAGCAACTGGTCGATGCGCTCCGATTTTTCAATCGAAGTAGTTCCCACCAGCACCGGCTGGTTGGTTTGGTTCAGCTTCTGAATCTCGTCGGCGACGGCAAAATACTTTTCTTTTTCGGTGCGAAAGATGACGTCAGGATTTTCCAGCCGCAACATTTTCTTGTTCGTCGGGATCACGACCACTTCCAGTCTGTAGATGTTGTCGAATTCGGTCGCTTCAGTTTCCGCCGTACCGGTCATGCCCGAGAGCTTTTTGAACATGCGGAAATAATTCTGGAAGGTGATGGTGGCGAGCGTCTGGTTTTCGCGCTCGATCTTGACGCCTTCTTTCGCTTCAATCGCCTGGTGCAAACCGTCAGACCAGCGGCGTCCTGGCATCATTCGGCCGGTGAATTCGTCGACGATGATGACTTCCCCATCTTTGATCACGTATTCCACGTCTTTGCGATAGAGCGCGTGTGCCTTGACCGCAGTTTCGACGTGATGTTTGAGCGGCCAGTTCTCGGGATCGGCGATGTTGCCGATGCCGAGCAGTTGCTCGACCTTCTCCCAGCCTTCATCGGTGACAGTGATGTTGCGGTGCTTTTCGTCGACTACGTAGTCACCGGTGAGTTGCGCGGCCTCGCCTGGCGCCACCTCAAGCTCCTCGCCCTTTTCGAGCTTTGGAATAATCCGGTTCACGCGGTAATACTTGTCGGTTGATTCTTCGCTTGCGCCAGAAATGATGAGCGGCGTGCGGGCTTCGTCAATCAGGATCGAATCCACTTCATCGACAATCGCGAAATTGTGTCCACGCTGCACACAATCTTTCAGATCGAACTTCATGTTGTCGCGCAGGTAGTCGAAGCCGAATTCGTTGTTGGTGCCGTAGGTCACGTCAGCGGCGTAGGCGGCGCGGCGCTGGTCGTCATCGAGATCGTGCACGATGACGCCTACGGTGAGGCCGAGGAAACGGTAGAGCTTGCCCATCCATTCGGAATCGCGTTTCGCAAGATAGTCGTTGACCGTTACGACGTGCACACCGCGTCCGCTCAGCGCATTAAGATATACGGGCAGAGTGGCGACCAGCGTTTTGCCTTCGCCGGTCTTCATCTCTGAGATCATGCCCTTGTGCTGCACCATGCCGCCGATCAGCTGAACATCGAAATGCCGCATGTTGAGCACGCGGCGCCCGGCTTCGCGCACTACCGCGAAAGCTTCCACAAGAATTTCGCCCAATACTTCCTGCAGGGCTTGGTATTGTTCTTTCTCAATCTGCTTCGTGCGATCCGGATCGGTTTCTGCCTCGTCCTCGCTCGCGGTCGACGGGGCGCCACTAACCCGGCTTATTCTTTCCTGGATGCGCTCCCGGAACTCGTCGGTTTTGCCGCGCAGTTCGGCGTCGGTAAGGTTCTGCATCTTGGCTTCGAGCGCATTGATAGCCACAACCTGGGGCATCAGGCTCTTTACCAGACGCTCATTCTTGGTCCCAAAGACCTTTCCGATAAGAGAGTTAATCAAAGATGAAATCCTTCAAAGGGAGGGTTTCGCCCCAGAGTATCCGTTTTTTAGCCTAGCATATTTAGATGCAGGACGAGCATAGATCGACGTGCAGCAGGGGGAACCGCTTTTCGTGTATATTCCCGACGACCGATGCCCACATTTTACGATCGCTTTGTGGAATGCGCCGAGCGCTGGCCCAAGAACACGGCCGTCGAACTTCAATTGCAAGATCGCGTCGAGAGCTACAGCTACGCCGAACTGCGCAGGATGGCGGAATCTGTGGGCGGCTGGATCCAGGAAAACGGCTATGCGCCCGGATCGCGGCTGGCCATCATTGCCGACAATCATCCGCGCTGGGTCGCAGTCTATCTTGGAATCATTGCCGCGGGCTGCGTGGTCGTTCCCCTCGATACGGCTCTGTATAACGACCAAGTAACAAAGCTTTTAAACGACAGTGGCACCTTGGTTCTTTTTTGCGACGCGCGCCACGCCGAAATTTCTCGTCAGGCTGTCGCGGGTAGCGAGATTCGGCTTCTGCTGATGGATCCGGAGCGGATGGCCGGCGCGCACGATTCACAGAACAAGCCGGAAACTCTGCCAGGAGTTTTCGAAACTGGGCCAGCACGATTCCAGCGGATTTCGCCCAGTGCTGACGATCTGGCGTCTCTGCTCTACACGTCCGGCACGACCGCAGATCCCAAGGGCGTGATGCTGACCCATGGCAATCTTCTGGCCGAAGTGGAAGCTGTATTCAACTGGGTCAATATTGGGCCGGAGGATGCGCTGCTGGGCGTGCTGCCCATGTTTCACGTACTGGCATTGATGGCCAACCTGATGTTGCCGCTGGTCAAGGGCTCACGCGTTTGCTATCTGGAGAGCCTAAATACCACACAACTGCTTCGTGCATTGCAGGAGCGCGGGATCACAGCCTTTGCCGTGGTTCCACAATTTTTCTACTTGATTCATGAACGCATCTTTCACAGAGTCGCAAAGCGCGGCCTGGTTGCGCAGCAGGCGATGCGCCTGCTCCTGAAGGTAAGTCGCGCGCTGAGGAGGATTGGATGGAACGCTGGACCTTTTCTCTTCGGTAAGGTCCACGAAATCTTCGGGGAGAAAATGCGCTATCTCGTAACCGGAGGATCGCGTTTCGATCCGTCAGTTGCAAATGATTTTTACTCGATGGGTATCGATGTTCTGCAGGCCTACGGCTTAACGGAAACGACGGCCGCGGTTTTTGCAAATTCACCCACCAGCAATGTAATCGGTTCGGTTGGCAAGGCAATGAAAGGGCTAGAGGCAAAAATCGTTGATGCACAATCGCAAGGCGAGGGCGGCCCCGCCACTGGCGAAATTGCTTTGCGTGGCGGAGTTGTGATGAAAGGCTACTGGAACCGTCCGGACTCGACCGCCGCTGTGCTGCGTGAAGGATGGCTTTACACCGGCGACCTCGGGTATTTCGATGCCGACGGCAATTTGTTTCTGACGGGGCGCAAGAAGGAAGTCATTGTTCTAAGCAGTGGGAAAAATATTCATCCCGAGGAGGTCGAAGCGCATTACTTGAAATCTCCATACATCAAAGAACTGGCTGTCATCGGAATAGAAGGCAAGTCCGGCGAAGGTGGGGATCGCCTGCACGCCGTCATCGTGCCCAACTTCGATGTCCTGCGCCAGAGGCAAATTGTGAACGCCAAAGAGGTGATTCGCTTCGACATCGAAAGCCTTTCGCAACAGATCGCTTCCACCAAGCGTATCGGTAGTTTTGAAATCTGGCAGGAGGATTTGCCCCGAACCACTACCCGCAAGATCAAGCGCTTCGAAGTGGAGAAACGCGTGAAGACGCACGCGGCGCGGAAGCCAGAAAATGACGCTGACTTGCCGATGGACCGCCCGCTAACCGCTGAAGAGATCGATTGGCTCAAGCAGCCGGATGTGGAAAAAGCGTTGGCGATCATGCGCCAGACTGCCCACAATGCCCCCGCAAACCTGCGTCCAACACACAATCTCGAACTCGATCTCGGCCTTGATTCCATGCAGCGTATCGAGTTGCTCAGCCAGATCGAGCAGCAACTCGGAGGCGACGTTCAGGAATCGCAACTCGCCCAGCTTTATACAGTACGTGACTTGATTGATGCCGTCCTACAAAGCGTGGCCGCCGGTGTAAAAGGTTCAACCTCCACCAAGGCTTTCAGTGGCTGGAAGACGATTTTCACAGAGGAGCCTGATGCCGCAGACGTAGTTGCCCTCGCGCCACAACCTGTGAGCGGCATATTTTGGTACTTGGTTTCCCGGTTGATTCAAGTGATCGCGCTCGACCGCTTCGATCTGTGGGTAGGCGGGATTGAGAATTTGCCGAAAAGCGGAGCATATATTCTTTCGTCCAATCATCAGAGCTATCTCGATGCTCCCATCCTGGCAAGTGTTTTGCCGCCGCTGAGGTTCGACGAAGTTTTCGCCGTAGGGACGAGCGAAATCTTCGGTGAAGGTTTCATGCGGCGACTGGCGCGCTCGCTGCGTGTTGTAGTCGTCGACCCGGACGCAAACCTCATTCCTGCAATGCGGGCCGGAGCATACGGCCTGCGACAGGGACGGCCGCTGATTCTCTATCCCGAAGGCGAGCGCTCGATCGACGGCACTCCAAAGAGATTCAAGAAGGGTGCGGCGATTCTATCGATTCATCTGCAGGTCCCGATCGTTCCAATAGCTATTGACGGATTCTACGAAGCGTGGCCGCGAAATCGATCTTTTCAGGGATTCACTCCACTGCAGATCAAGATTGGTCATCCGATCTTTCCGCCGCCGGAAAGTGACGCATCAGAAGAAGCTTACGAAAACTTGACCACGGAATTAAAAACAAAGGTCGTAGAAATGTGGAAAGGACTCCAACGGAAACGTCATCGGCCAGACTGATCTACTTCGCTCGTGGATGCGTCTGATCATAGACCTGGAGCACGTGCTTCATTGACAGCTGAGTGTAGCGTTGAGTGGTTGCGAGCCGTTCGTGACCGAGCAACTCTTGAATGGCACGCAGATCGGCGCCTTCCTCCAGCATGTGTGTGCCAAATGCGTGGCGCAGGGTGTGCGGATGAACGTCCGGTGAGAGACCTTTAGCGACTGCAATCTTCTTGATGATGCGACCAACACTTCGCGTCGTGAGCCGGCCGCCCCGCTGGTTGATGAGCAAGGCGCCGGAATTTCGTCGGGATTCATCGAGGAGCTTTTGGCGCTGCGGGAGGTACGCCTTGAGCGCGGTGTGCACCATTTCGCCAAACGGCACGTAACGTTCCTTCTTCCCTTTGCCGCGAATCAATATAGCCTCGGCGCTGGCGCGAATATCGTCGAGATTAATTCCGGTAAGCTCTGAGTTTCGAATGCCGCAACCGTAAAGCAGTTCGAACATGAGCTTATCGCGCTCGGGAAAAGCCGCAACCTCAGGCAGGGCGCCTTCGATCACGAGGTTCATTTCTTCGATCGTTGGGACACGCGGCAGTCTCTTTGGGAGCTTGGGCGTGGCCACAAGCTTCGCGGGGCTCTGTTCGACGACGCCTTCCTGCGCTAGCCAGCGATACAACGATCGGATAGCGGCCAGGGACCGTGCCACGGAGGTCTTGCTCAATCCCTTCTCATAAAGCTGCGATAGGAATCCGCGCACCACGATGTGATCAATATGCTTCCAGTCGCGCGACCCCGCATAGACGGCAAACAATGCCAGGTCGCCCTTGTAAGCTTTGATCGTGTGAAGGGACGCGTTGCGCTCGCGCAGATGGCACAGAAAATCATTCACTGCTTTGCCGACGATGGTGGGTTTCATTTCGCTTTCGCTCTCGGGTGATGTTTCTGATAGACCGAGCGCAGCCGATCAAGTGCAAGGTGCGTGTACACCTGCGTAGTGGAAATATCTGCGTGGCCGAGGACCGTCTGCACGGTCCGCAGATCGGCGCCATTCTCAACCATGTGGGTAGCGCAGGAGTGCCGCAACATATGGGGGGAAGCTGCACGCCCTGAGCCGGATGATGCGGCCCTGACCATTTGCCAAACTCGTTGCCGGGATAACCTGCGGCCGCCGCGTGCAACAAAAAGCAATGCCGACATTCGGAAAACCTCGCTTTCCAACCCTTGGATCCGTTTCCCTGCCGCAAGCGCCGGACGCGCCTTCGCGAGATATTTCGTTAACGCGCCCTGAGCCGATTGTCCTAGCGGAACCACGCGTTCTTTGTCTCCCTTGCCGCGCACCAGCATGTATCCCGCATCCAGTTTCAGGTCTACGAGCTTGGCGTTCACCATCTCTGAAACGCGCAACGCCCCTGCGTAAAAAACCTCGAGCATAGCCTGGTCACGCATCGCGATCGCCTCCGACTGCTGCTTGCTGCCCTGCGAAGAACTGTTAAAGCGCACAAGCGGCGCAGCCAGCATCATCTCCATCTCATCGCGTGCAAGCGCCTTAGGCAAGACTTTCCATTGCTTCGGCGAGGCAATGTTCAGAGTCGGATCATGTTCAAGCTTTTTATCGAGCAGAAGATAGCGATAAAGGTGGCGAAGCGCGGAAAGTTTGCGCCCTACGCTTCGCCCGTCAACCTGATGCGAAAAAAGCTGCTGTAGAAATTCCCTCATGTCGGCGTGACGCGCCGTAAGGAGCAACCGTTTGCGCTTTTCCAAAAATTCGCCGAACTGGCAGATGTCAGTGGTGTAAGCGCTGATCGAGAGCGGCGCCAATCCCTTCTCGATTCTCAAGTAGTCGAGAAAGCTGGAGAGCACTTCCGAATTGGTGGACGAACGCATTGTAGAGGATTTGAGTATGCGCGTTATCGAACCTGCAGAAAAGTAATAAAACCGGTGCTCGATTGACCCGGAGCTTTCAGCGCTTACTGCACTCTCGTAGTAAATCCGCCGCATACATCGCGCCCTCCGGCGTTTCTTCGTGCTTGAAATAGGCAAACACGTCACGTCCTGCCGCGAGGTGCTCTGCGATGCGTTTAACCATGGCTCGACGCTCATCGGTTGTGTATGTCGGTTTTCGAAAGCGGTAATAAGCAAACGGCCCGGTAGTCACATCGGGTGTCGTTCTCTCCTCGGTCTCCGCCACGCATAGCGAAACCCCGAAGGATTTCAACGCTTCCCACGTCGGGTCGCTGAACCAGGATTCGTGGCGGAATTCAAATGCCGCCGGAACGGTCCGCGGCAGAATTGCAAGAAAATCTTTAAACAGTGTGGTATCTGCTTTCAGATTCGGCGGCAACTGAAAGAGGACCGGCCCCAGTTTCCCCGCGCTGGCCAGCGGTTCGATCGTCGCAAGAAAACGCTGAAGAAAATCCTCGGTCCCCTTCAACCGCTTGATGTGCGTGATTACCTGATGCGCCTTTACGCCAAAGCGAAAGTTCTGCGGCGCTTCCTGGATCCAGTTCTGAATGGTGGTTTCCTTCACCAATTGCCGAAAGGTAAAGTTCACCTCGACAGTATTGAGTTGGGTCACGTAATGGCTGAGAAATTTCTTCTGTGCGAGTTTGGCTGGATAGAAATTCGGCTTCCAGCTTGGATAGGCCCATCCAGAAGTTCCGGCAAACAGTTGTGGCATGGCAAGGTTCGTGAAGCAGAACAGTTTTGCGAAGCGATTATACCTTGCGTCTGAATTTGCGGGCGCGCGGCTTTGCGACCTTCGCCGCCGGTTTACTGGATGAGCGCTTGCGGCGTGTTTGAGGCGCTTTATCCGTCTGAGCGGCGATCGAGATCGTCTCGTGCTCCTCTGCTGCAGACGCTTGCGAAAGCTTCTTGAGATCGGGAAGCCTCTGTTTCAAGGTCAGCAATGGCGCAAATAGATCCCCGAACTTTTCAACCCGCTTCACCGTTTGCATCGCTTCAAAGACGAGCATCCCAGGTTCTTTCTTCTTGAGGGCATGCTCAACTTCGTCCCAAGTTACCGGAGTCGAGACCGTTGGACGTTCCCGGGCCCGCAACGAGTAGACCGCGATCGTGGTTTTATGTTCGTCATTCTGGCTCCAGTCGACAAAAACCTTTCCCGTGCGGAGCTTCTTGCTCATGTCAGATACAACCATGTCGCGATGATCGTGTTCGAGCAGTTGCGCCAGCGCACGCGCGAATGTCTTGGTTTCGTTGTAATTGGTTGGAGTGTTCAAGGGAACGTAAAGCTGGAGCCCTTTTGATCCGGAGGTCTTCGGAAAGCTTTGCAAGGTGAAGTGCTCGAATATTTCGCGCAGCCACATTCCCACTTGGCAGCATTGCACGATGTTCGCCGGAGGCCCGGGATCGAGATCGAAGACCATCATCGTGGGACAGGTCGCGTCTTTCGCCAACGCAAGCGATGGATGGAGTTCGATGGCCGCGAGATTCGCGAGCCAAACCAGAGTCGGCAAGTCATTCGCCAGAATGTAATGCACCATGCGGCGATTGCCCTCGCTCCATATGGGAACGGTTTTCACCCAATCAGGACGGTGCTGCGGTGCATTCTTCTCATAAAAAAATTCCGCCTCCACGCCATTGGGATAGCGTTTGCGCGTGAGCGGACGGTCTTTCAAGTGCGGCAGCATCGCAGGCGCGATTCGCACGTAATAGTCAATGATCTGTTGCTTGGTAAACCCAGCTGCGGGATAAAGAACTTTTTCGAGATTCGACAGCTTGAGTACTTTTCCTTGAATCTCGATTGTCGAATCCATTCTTTTGCACGCTCCAGCAGGCATTGTGCCTGAAATCATCCTTATCGCAAAATACCACGCTCGCCCTAAGCGCTGATATGGACGCCTGCCCGGTTTGACAAGGCCCCTATCCGGCACGTAATTTCAGACTTCCGCCCCGCAAAATCGTCTAAGAAGTGCCTTAGATGTCTGTCAACTGGTTGGAGGTCTAATGAATCAGCGTTGTTTTCTGCGATCGCTTGCAGCCGTCTTGTTCCTCGTTGCGCTCGGCACCGCCCAGGACGTTTCATCATTCGAGAAGCGCGTCACCGTGAAAAAGCTCGCGAACGGCTTGACCATCATCATCTGCGAGCGGCCCGAAGCACCGGTATTTTCGTTCTTTACCCTGGTGGATGCGGGCTCTGCGCAGGATCCCATGAACGAGACCGGGCTGGCGCATATGTTCGAGCATATGGCGTTCAAGGGGACCGAGACAATCGGGACGACAAATTATCCCGCCGAGAAGGTAGCGCTACAGAAAGTCGAAACCGCCTATGCCGCCTACATTGTCGAGCGCGATAAGCGCGTGGGGCGCGACGAAGCAAAATTAAAAGAGCTCGAAAAAGACTGGAAAGATGCCATCGCCGCGGCCGACAAATATGTGGTGCCGAACCAGTTCGGCAAAATTATCGAACAGAGCGGTGGGCAGGACCTCAATGCCTTCACTGATTACGACGAGACCGCCTATCACTACTCCCTGCCTGTGAACCGGCTAGAACTCTGGGCGTATCTTGAGTCGGACCGTTTTCTGCATCCGGTACTGCGCGAGTTCTACAAAGAACGAAACGTGGTGATCGAAGAGCGCCGCATGCGGACGGACAGCAATCCCATCGGCCGGCTCCTCGAGCAATTCAATGCGTCGGCATTTGAAGCGCATCCCTTATCACCGTCCGACCGTCGGTTGGATGTCGGATCTGAATTCCTTCTCAGCCACCGATGCGAAAAACTTCTTCAACGAATATTACCTGCCCGCGAACATGGTGGTCGCCGTCGCTGGCGACATCAAGGCGACGGAGGCGATGCCGATCCTCGAAAAATATTTCGGCCGTCTCCCCGCCAGCCGCAAGCCGGATGAGACTACAACGGTCGAGCCTCCCCAGAACTCTGAACGCCGCGTCGAACTGAAAGAGCAAGCACAGCCGCTCTACCTCGAGGGCTACCATCGTCCCGACTACATGGCGAAAGATGACGCTGTATACGACGCGATCACAGATCTCATGTCGGAGGGCCGCACCTCACGTCTTTATCGTGCGCTGGTGCGCGATAAAAAGATCGCATCGTTTTCGGCCGGATTCAGCGGCTTGCCGGGAATCAAGTACCCGCATCTTTTTGCTTTCTATGCCTTCCCCCTGCCCGGACACAGCACGCAGGAGGTTGCAGACGCAATTCACGCAGAAATCGACCGCCTCAAAAAGGAAGACATCACCGACGACGAACTGAAGATGATCAAAACCCGCGCCAAAGCCAACTTGCTGCGCGGACTCGCCGACAACGAGGGATTGGCGACCCAGCTTGCCACATATCAGACTCGCTACGGAGACTGGCGTGAGTTGTTCCGATCCGTCGATCGCATCGAAAAAGTGACAAAAGCCGATATTCGCCGCGTAGCCAACGAAACCTTCAATGACACGAATCGGACAGTAGGTGTAATTGAAACCGTTGCCGGCAAGGCAAACGACGATCAGGGCGGAGGGGAACAGGCTCCGCCGCAACAACCTTCCTCCAATCAGGGAGGTGGACAATGAGAGTGAGACAACTTGCATCTTCACTTTCCCTCGCCATAATCATCATGTCGTTCACTTCTCGTGGTGTGGCACAGGCGAAAAGCTGGCAGCAAGTCCCTACGCCTCCGCTTCCGGCGTTCCATCCGCCCCAGCCGAAGCGCATCGAACTTTCGAACGGCATGGTGATTTTCCTTCAGGAGGATCATGAATTGCCGCTGATCGACGGCACGGCCCGCATCCGGGGCGGGGCGCATAATGAATCGGCGAGCAAGGTCGGGCTGGTGGATTTGTTTGGAGAAGTCTGGCGAACCGGCGGCACCAAGACACAAACTGGAGATCAACTCGACGATTTTCTCGAAGTGCGCGCAGCTAAGGTAGAAACCGGAGGCGGACCGGATTCCACCACAATCAGTTTGTCGTGCCTGAAAGCCGATTTCGACGATGTCTTCAAAGTTTTCGCCGATCTGTTGCAGAACCCCGAATTCCGCTCCGACAAACTCGACATCGCGCAAAAGCAGGCCTACGATGCCATTTCGCGGCGCAACGATGAGATCGGGCAGATTGCGGCCCGTGAAACCGCTAAGCTCGCCTACGGAGTAAATAATCCTTACGCGCGTGAGCCGGAGTACGCGACGATCGCCGCCATCACCCGCCAGGACCTGATCGACTGGCACAACACATACGTCCATCCCAATCGCATTATTCTCGGCATTAGCGGCGACTTCGACTCTGCAGCGATGGAAGCCAAACTGCGTGCAGCGTTCGAGTCTTGGCCGAAAGGCAGCGAATTGCCCAAAGATGACGTAACGTACGACCCGGCGAAGCCCGGATACTACCAGGTTTCGAAAGAAGATGTGAACCAAAGCAGCGTGCACCTGGTTGCTCTGGGCACGACGCGCAACAATCCCGATTACTACGCGATCGCCGTCTTCAATGAAGCCTTCGGCGGGGGATTCTCTTCGCGCCTCTTCAACGACATTCGAACCAAACGTGGCCTTGCTTACAACGTGGGCGGAGGCATTGGCACTAACTTTGGCCATCCCGGGATCGAGCAATTCGTCGCGGGCACTAAAAGCCAAAGCACGATCGAGTCCATTCAGGCGCTCGATGAAGATATTGACAATCTTCGCAAGCAGCCGATTACCGATGAAGAAATCACACACGCCAAAGACGCGATTTTGAACGCCTTCATTTTTCGCCTCGATTCGCCGGACAAGGTTCTTGCCGAGCGCATGACCTACGAGTTTTACGGATACCCAGCAGATTGGCTCGACAAATTGCCGGCCGAAATCCAGAAGGTCACAGCAGCCGATGTCAACCGCGTGGCGTCCAAGTATGTACACCGTGACGAGATGGCCGTCCTGGTAGTGGGGAATACGAAAGAGTTCGACAAGCCGCTCTCGTCTCTGGGCCCGGTAAAGGAGATCGACATCAGCATTCCACCGCCGCCGGGGAAAAAAGAGGACGAGAGCGCAAAACCTACCGCCTCAAACGTGGACGGCAAAGCATTGGCGGCCAAAGTCGTGGCCGCGATGGGAGGGGAAGCTAAGCTTTCTGCAGTCAAATCATTGAAAGCGAAACTCACGATCACCCAGAAAACGGCGGAAGGCGATATGCCGATGGCGATGGAAACCGTGATCGTCTTTCCCGACCGCTTACGCGCGGAAATGCATCCTTCGGGCATGACCATGGATGTCGTAGTAACACCGGACAGCGCCTTTATGTCGGTCCTGGGACAAGGCATGCGCGATCTTCCCACTTCTCAGAAGGAGGAGACTCTGGAGCAGATCAAGCGCGATCCCATCTTCATTGCCTCGCACTGGAAAGATCCAAACATGTTTTTCCTTGCAGCGGGGATGGAGAAAGTTGGTGATACGGAAGCTCGCATCGTCGATGTAAATGCCGAAGGCGCCGCCATACGCTGGTTCGTCGATCCACAGAGCGGCCACATCCTGAAGGAGACTTATCGAGCTCTCAGTCAGCACGGCCCGGTGCAAGGTGAAACCGACATGGAAAACTGGAAGCCTCTCGGAGGGCTGACGCTTCCCACCCGGCGCGTCAACAAGCAAAACGGCGAAAATTCGAGTACGGCCGAATACACAGAACTTGAAGTCAATCCCGCGATCGATCTAAAGATATTCCAAAAGCCTGCCGATAAAGCCGCAGATCAGCCCTGACGTTTCTGCCGCAAATTAAAATAGCCGCGATAGAGATGAACTCACCCCTGCCGCGGCGACCTACGATTCGCTGGATCGAAGCTTGGCTTTTACGCCTTGCGAAGCTTGCGCCGTACCATTCCACCAAGAGAAATCAATCCCGTTCCGAACAGAGTCAGAGTCGTGGGCTCAGGGACCGGAGAATATCCAATATATTCCTGCGCGGTGCCGCCCCAGTTCTGAGTCCCCGGGATCGGCGTATAGAGCACCAGGCCCTGAAACGCGCTGTTGGGAGCGTTCGCGGCCAAGGCCAGATACTCGGTTTCGATGGCTCCAGCACCACTGGTACCAAAGAACGAATTCGCCTGAGCGTTCGTCGAGAACAATCCCCATATGGCAAAGTTGCCCACATTGGCGTTCAAAGCTCCACTGAGAATGCTCTTAAAGATTAAGCCCGCCGCTTTGTAGTCCATGAGCTGATTGCCAAAGAGTCCGCTGCCGTTTACCAGGCTTGTCACGTTGGCCTTCCAGGATTCGCCGATTGTGACTTCATTGTCATAGCTGTCGCAAATCAGCGCCACGGGTGCGGAGCCGTTGACCGAGAAATTGTAGGGATACGTGGTCGCCCCGCCAGCGTAGTTGCTGCCGGTATTGATAAATTGAAGCGTAACGGTCGAATCGGCACGAGCTGTTCCCGAGCACAGGGAAAAGGCAGCCAGAATTGTGAGCGAAAATATTGCAAGACGAAGTCTACGCATTTAGCCAAAACCTCCCGGCGAATCAATCAATGAACTGCTCATCTGAAGGCGGTTACTTTCCCATCGCAGGTAACTCCGCCGGGGCTGAAACTTTTGCCCTAGTGAAGCTGCCGCGTTGATTTTGGAACCGGCGCGTTCAAATGCTGCTCTGAAGATTGCAGCTCGGTCGCCAAAGACGTTGACACTGAAATGTGCTACTTCGCGTCTAATAAAACCATCTGGATGAAACGGTTTGCATACTGAGGTAGACGACATCGACTTTCCGGCTGCCTGCTCGTAACCCTCCGTTAGTAATCCGACTACCGCTTAAGGTAATCAGATCTCGAGATATTAAGGAACCAGCGATGGGGATTCGGCCGTTGACAGGGGGAATCAGCTGGGACTATCATAGGCGAACAAAAGGCGAATTTCTATGTCCTCACTGCCCCTGTTTCCGCTTCCGCAGAAGCCCGCTCTTGTGGGCATTGCCCGGCTCGCGTCAGAGGGCGAATCGCTGCGCGAGGGGCACCAGGTGGAGTATTTCACTCTGCCCTCGCGCTCCTTGCTCAATCGCTCCGCTAGCAATCGCAATATGCCCTTCACCTGGACGATCAATCCGTATCGAGGTTGCGAATTCGGCTGCCGCTACTGTTATGCCCGGTATACCCACGAATTCATGGAATTGCGTGATGGGATGGAGTTCGAGCAGAAGATCTACGTAAAGCAGCAGGCCGGTAAATTGCTGCGCCGCGACCTTAAACGAGTCAAGGCGGGAGAGTCGATTGCGCTCGGCACGGCAACCGATCCTTATCAGCCCGCCGAGCGACGTTACGAGGTCACGCGCGGCATTCTCGAGGAATTCGCGCGACATCGTGGCTTCGAACTAGGGATCGTCACAAAATCGAATTTAATCGTCAGGGACGTCGAGCTTCTGCGAGCGGTATCGCGCAGCAATTCAATATCAGTTCATATCACCGTAACTACCCTCGACACCGAATTGGCGCGAATTCTTGAGCCGCGAGCTCCGCGTCCAGATTTGCGTGTCGACGCCGTTCGCCAGCTCAGCCAGGCGGGGATAACTGTAGGCGTCAGTTGCTCTCCGGTTTTGCCCGGCATCACAGATTCCCCTGCGAATCTTGAGGCCGTTGTTGCCGCGGCAGCTGCCGCCGGCGCGACCCACGTTTTCGCGGGACCGTTGTTTCTCAAACCTTGCTCGGCAGCCGTTTTCCTTCCTTTTCTCGAGCAAAACTTCCCACATCTGGTCGAGAACTATCGACAACGCTATCAGGACCGATCTTTTCTGCCGGACTCGTATGGCAAACGTATTGCCCAGCTCATCACAAGTTTCCGTCAAAAATACGGGATGAAGCGAGCCGAGCGTCGCGACGCAGATTTTGCCAATAAATGGAAGACGCTGGTATCCGACCAGCTGGCGCTGTTCTGAGAATTGCCCGGATTGACAGACCTCTTAATTCCTTTCACTCAATTGTTCTGCATTCGGAATTAGCAATCTGAAATATCAAAGGACCGGCTCCGGCATTCTTCTATAATCACTACTCTGATGGCCACCACCGTCCCACCTCGCGAAGTTACTGCCGGGCGTCTGCCTTTCCGCGTGCGCCTGAGGCTTTTCTGGCGCCGGGTGACGGAGGGCCTTGAGCTGACACAACTATGGTCCCAGTTTGAGAGCGAAGCTCGTGCCAGCTATCGCTTGTATTCACGAGACGTAGCCGCCAAGACTCCGGACGGACTGACGCGCCGTGGCCGCCGTTTGCATGTCGTAAAGGAATTCTTTTGGGCCGTTCTGGAAAAACTTTCGCCAGCCCGCCGGGTGCTCTTGCTGGCGGCTCTGGTCATGCTCGTCTTTCCGAGCAGCGGCTTCAGCTATCGCGATTCCGGCAACGATCTGCACATCATCGAACTCGATTTTCACTTCTGGGGCGGACTGCTTTTGTTCCTGCTTTTGATGTTGGAGATTGCCGACCGCGTAGTGATGAAACGCGATCTGCAGATCGCTCGCGAAATCCAAACCTGGCTGCTGCCGGGTGCTCCGCCGCAGATTCCCGGGCTCTCGATCGCGTACGCGACGCGGCCCGCCAACACGGTCGCCGGCGACTACTACGATGTGTTTCCGCGTCCCGGCAAAACCAACGACGAAAACCGTGTCGTCTTCGCCGTCGCCGACGTGGCAGGCAAGAGTATCCCCGCCGCCATGCTCATGGCCACTTTTCAGGCGAGCCTCAAGACGCTTTCCACGGCCCAGGTCGCTCTACCGGAACTGGTCGCCAATATGAACAAGTACGCTTGTTCCAACAGCCAGGGTGGATTGCGATTTACTACAGCGTTTCTTGCCGAGTATGACGCTGCCCGGCGTACATTCACCTACATCAATGCCGGCCACAATAATCCGATCCTGCGCCGAAGTTCAGGCCTGATCGAGCGCCTCGACGTTGGTGGACTACCTCTCGGCATTCAGGCCGAGGCGAAATACGAAGAGGCAAGCGTCACGCTCGCTCTCGGCGATTGGCTAATCATCTTCACGGACGGCTTGGTAGAGGCAGAGAATGCCCGACAGGAAGAATACGACGAGCCACGGTTGATCAGCCTGCTGGGCGCAAACGCATCCGCTACCCCCAAGGAAATGCTGGAAAGGTTAATGGCGAGCCTCGACCTCTTCGTCGGCTCGACGCCGCAGCATGACGATGTAACCTGCCTTCTGATCAAAGCCGAGTAAAGCTACACTCCGGCGATCCGGTCATTCATCTTTCATCGCCTCCGCATACATGCGATGGAATGCGTGCACACCCTTCTCCTGCTTCACGCTAAAGCGGCCCCGGGAATAGCTGCGCGAATGCAGGTTTCTCTGCACGGTTTCGCAGATCGCGACGTCCTCGGTCTGTATTTGATGGCTGAAGTCCACCGACGCTTTTGCGGCCGCAGTGTCGTGTTCCTTCTCCGGCAAATACCACTCAAAAAATGCCAGCGATTGCTCCGGCGATATCGGCAGCACGATGTTCAGTGAAATATTGTCCGGATAACAGTTCAGCATCCAGTTGGGGAAAATCCAGAAATAGTCGGTCGTCAGATCCTCCTGTACCTGCTGGTAGCGACGCGGGATTTCATCACCCGGCTGCGCTCCCCGGATTGGGCTGAACTGTCGCACATAATTTCGGTGTGGTTCAACTATGTACGCGTTGTAATCCAGTTCGCGGTTCAATCCCGGGTGCACACTCGGCAGGTGATAGCCTTCGAGGTAATTATCGACATACGTTTTCCAGTTGCACTTCATGTCGTAAGTGCGTCGCTCGAACAGTTTCATGCCGGCAAAAGGAAACCTCTCCGCTTGCGCATGCAAGTCGCCCAGACTCTCACTGAAGGGCCGCGCAGTAGAATCCAGATTTACGAAAACGAAATTAAACCACTCCTCGACCCGCACCCGCACCAGCGAAAAATCCTCCGGCCGGAATCCCTCGACGCCCTCCACCTCGGTAGCACTGATCAGTGATCCGTCGAGGTTATAAGTCCAACCGTGGTAGCCGCAGCGGAATAACTTCCGCGAACCGCAGCCTTCGGCGGCCGGCCCGGCCCGATGGCGGCACACGTTGTAAAAACCCCGAAGCTGCGCATCTGCGCCTCTAACGATGAGCAGCGGCTCGCCGAGTAGTTCGGTTGTGAAGTAATCGCCCACGGCCTTCACCTGATCATAGTGCCCGACCACCTGCCAGCTCCGGCCGAAAATATTCTCTTTCTCGGCCGCAAAAACCTCCGGATCGGTATAAAAATTCGAGGGCAGCGTCCAGGCGCGCGCCACATTGCCGTCGACGTGCAGCTTTGCGAAAAGGTCTGACATAAGCAAACCGCCAGTATTGTATCTGCGATTTATCGATGCGGGTAGGAATTAGGCAATCAATTCAAGCCGCCGGCTGCCACTTTCAATTGTTCTCAATTCCCGCACTTGCGAGAATCTGCGCCGCCGCTTGCTGTGCTTGACTGATATTCGGAGAAATTTGCCGCGCTTTCGCCGTGGCTTGTTCGGCCTCCGCCGCACGACCGGCTCGCTCGAGCGCTTTCGCGAGCAGCAAATATCCAACGTCAGTGGACTCGACCTTCATTGCATGGGCAATCTGCTCTGTTGCAGAAGCAAAATCGCCGTCCCGCTCAGCCAGCAACCCCATGCCGACTAGAGCGACTCCGTTGTCAGGATTCTGCTGCAGCGCCGCCGCATAACTCATTCGGGCGCGCCCCAAATCCTTCGCCTGCATGAAAGCCGAACCCAGGCAGCTCAAGGCCATTGCTCTTGAGCTCGCATCCGTTGCCGCGTCTACGGCTCGCGAGAGCTGCTGAATCGCTTCCTGCACGCGTCCTTGTGATTGCTCATAAAGAGCGATTGAGACCATTTCAGAAGAAGAATAAGCATGCAGCTCCTCGGCCGCGTTGTGCTGCACGATGGCCTCGTCAATTCGGCCTTCTTCAGCAAGAGCTCGGGCTAGCGCATCGTGCGCCGTGTAGTTTCGCTCCGTAACGCTGAGCGTATGCCGCCAGAGTGTTTCACTGTCGTGCCAGTAGATAATCTGATGGCGGGTGACCATACCGAAAGCTGCTAGAACTAACATCGCTGGAACTGCCAGCCACGCGGCAGAGATTTTCCGCCGCTCCGCGATCTCAGAAATCCCCCAAACCACGCCCAGAAACAAGCCAATGAAAGACAGGTAGGCGTATCGATCGGCCATTGCTTGCACGCCCACCTGCACTAGCCCGATGACCGGAACCAGCGTGCCGAGAAACCAGAACCAACCGACAACCAGATAGCGCCGGTGCGAGCGCAAAATAAGACCAGTGAACAGGATCAAAACTGCTGTCGCTGCCACAATTTCCCACGTCGGCAGCAAACGGCCAAGATGCGGATAAAGCGCGGCCAAGCGCGATGGCCAAAATGCTTTTCCCAGATATCGCACATAAGCCACAGCGGCGTTCCCGAAGCGCACCCGAGTGGAAGCCGTTCTTACTGCATGACCCCCGCTTTGCGCGATCAAAGTGATTACCGCGCTGCCCGCCGAAAGCAGCAGCAGCGGCACTTTCTCTAGCACGAGGAAAGAAAATGATTTTGGTTCGACCGAAACGGCGGTAGAAGAGATTCCAGAAGCTTTTCCAGCGAGACTTTCTTGCCCCATCCGCCGCAGAGGCCAGTAATCCCACAGCAGCAAGACGAATGGCAGAGTGATGATTTCCGGCTTGGCCATTAATCCAAGCGCAAAGAGTACGAAAACCGCCAGGTATTTCTTGATGCTGATCTGCCGCACATAACGCTGGTAAGCCTGCATGGTGAGCAAAAGAAAAAGCATGCTAAGAACGTTCTTGCGCTCCGATGCCCACGCCACCGACTCCACGTTCATGGGATGGAGGGCGAACAAAGCCGCCACCATCAAGCTTGGCCAGGTAAATCCGGTGGCACTCTCTAACAAAAGAAACAGCAAAACCGCGTTCACGGCGTGCAGTAGAACATTTACATAATGCGGCCCGACGGGGTTCAACTTGAAAAGCTGGCAATCCAGCGCATGCGAGAGCCAGGTTAGCGGATGCCAGTTGGCGGCCTCCCGGCTGGCGAAAGCCCATTTCACCGTGTCCCAGGTCAACCCCGCGCGCACGTGAGGATTGTTCACCACGTAAAGATCGTCGTCGAGGTTCGTGAATCCGTTATGAACCACTGGGTTGTAGAAGGCGAGCGTCACCAATACCAGAAGAAGGCACAAAATCGTGCTGCGTTTCTCGCGGGAGGTCGCCGACAAGTCTGGCGGACGAGAGATTCGCTTGAGTTCTTTCGCGGACACAACTGCGCTTGTAGACAAATGAACTCCGTTTTCCCTCGTGTGATTCTTTAGAACGATTATATGCACCTCAAATTGCAAGGAGTAGCAACGCCTTACCAATGCCGGTTACTTTTGTGACGATGGCTGCAAGATCCTTATTTTGGCGCGTTCTAACGTCATCTGCTGTTCCGCGAAGGTTGCCGGGAACGGTCATCGGAATGACAGAATTTGGCAGCAAATCCGGAACTGGACGGCGGCGTCCTAAATCCAAGGTTTGTTACGACATTGAAAAGATTGAGATTGCAAAGGTTCAGGTGGGAACCAAAGTAACTGGCTGGTTTGGCCTGGGAAGTGCGAATATCTAGCCCGACTGCGTCATTCCATGACCAGCAAGAACCTAAAAAGTCCGAGACGAGGGAAAAATAGAGATGCGGAAACAACAGAAGGGTTTCTCACTGATTGAGCTGCTGATCGTGGTTGCCATCATCCTGATCATCGCAGCGATTGCTATTCCAAACTTGATGCGTGCGCGTATGGCCGCCAACGATTCTTCGGCTGCCGGTTCTGAGCACACCATCATCGTCGGCGAAATCGGTTACTACGGCGCTTATCCCAGCCAGGGCTACGGCACGCTGGCTCAGCTCGGTGGATCTGCCAGCCCCTGCGTTCCGGGAACGGCGAACGGCTGCTTGATCGATAACAACCTGGCCACCAACGGCGCCGGCAACGGTAAGAGCGGCTACAGCTTTGCCGTTACGACCGGTGGATCGGCGACGACTGGCTTCAACTACTACACCACTGCAACTCCGCTGTCGAACGTGACCGGTACCAAGGCGTACTGCGCGGTTGATGACGGTGTGGTGCGCACCCAGGCCAACGGCGTGATCACTCTCGTCGCCAGCTACGGTGCTTGCCAGGCTCTGAACCCGCTGCAGAACTAATTCAGCGGCAGACGCGAGTCTGTTAGAAAGTTAAGAGCAGCGGATGCACATCCGCTGCTCTTTCGTTTTCTTGACCACTCCTAATCGAGCCGCACTCTGTCCCCGTCCAAACTCAGACCGACAGAAATTGTCAGCATGTGTGACGTATTCTGCCCGACTCGCAACCGATCGGCTTCGTGAGCGTTGGGCTTCCTCCTCAAAAGAAAGCGGTTCTGCGTCGTTCAATGGCACTCCGGTAATTAGGATGAATGGCCGTTCATGTGCGATACCTCAGTCAGCTTGGCGTTGTGGAAAGCCACTACCGTTAATGGAGAACAATCGAAAAATGCGGCATCGACCAAAAGGTTTCTCGCTTATTGAACTGCTGATTGTAGTTGCTATCATTCTGATCATCGCGGCGATCGCGATTCCAAACCTGATGCGTGCGCGCATGGCAGCCAACGATTCTTCGGCAGCCGGCTCTGAGCACACGATCATTGTCGGTGAAATCGGTTATTACGGTTCTTATCCGAGCCAGGGCTATGGCACGCTGGCTCAATTGGGCGGATCTGCCAGCCCCTGCGTTCCGGGAACGGCGAACGGCTGCTTGATCGATAACAACCTGGCTACCAACGGAGCTGGCAACGGCAAGAGCGGTTATAGTTTTGCCGTGACTACCGGTGGATCAGCGACGACTGGTTTCAACTACTACACCACCGCGACTCCGCTGTCGAACGTGACCGGTACCAAAGCGTTCTGCGCCGTGGATGACGGCGTAGTGCGAACACAGGCAAACGGCGTAATCACCAAGGTAGCCAGCTATGGTGCTTGCCAGGCTCTGAGCCCCCTGCAGAACTAGGCGGGCTAGCTCTGGATCTGAGCAGCGGATATCTCCGCTGCTCTTTTGTTTTCTTGGACTTTCCGCTTCCGTGGCGGCGCAGAGCTCTGCCAGAATCCGTCCAGACAGTGACAATTTTTGTCACTCCGACGCGAACTCGGCGCCAACTTTGAGCCTTCCTATTTTGGCCCTTGAAAAAAGCGGGGCTCCGAAAGGAACCGAGGACAGCCTGGCGCACATACGTGCTATGTCAGGCGATCACGACAGTGTGTAGAATAAATGCGGTAGATGGAGAGCATTGCAATGGAGCGTCGACAAAAGGGTTTTTCGTTAATTGAATTGCTGATCGTGGTTGCCATCATCCTGATCATCGCAGCGATTGCTATTCCAAACTTGATGCGTGCCCGCATGGCCGCCAACGATTCCTCGGCCGCCGGTTCCGTCCACACGATTATCGTGGGAGAAATCGGCTATTACGGCGCCTATCCCAGCCAGGGCTATGCCACACTGGCGCAATTGGGAGGCTCTGCAAGTCCTTGTATTCCGGGCACTGCGAACGGTTGCCTGATCGATAACAACCTGGCCACCAATGGTGGCGGCAACGGCAAGAGCGGTTACAGCTTTGCGGTGACGACCGGCGGATCGGCGACCACCGGCTTCAACTACTACACAACGGCAACTCCGTTATCGAACGTCACCGGCACCAAGGCCTATTGCGCAGTTGACGACGGCGTGATCCGCACCCAGCCTAATGGCGTTATCACACTCGTGGCCAGCTACGGCGCGTGCCAGGCTCTGACTCCACTACAGAACTGATTCGCTTTCAACTTGGGCAAGCTCGAACGGCGGATGCGAATCCGCCGTTTTTCTATGGTGCCCGCCAAGCGACCGAGTAAGGTAACTTGTTACCACAGACTCCCACCCACCCGGCAGTTTGGCCGACTAAGTGCGAACAATTATCCGTATCGCTCGATAGCCGGGTCACGGTTGCTGAATCAGGCCTCGAGAAATGGGCGGAGATCAACTTTATGAGAAAACAAAAGGGGTTTTCACTGATCGAGTTGCTGATCGTGATTGCCATCATTTTGGTCATCGCCGCCATCGCGATTCCAAATCTGATGCGAGCACGGATGGCGGCCAACGATTCTTCGGCTGCCGGTTCGATCCACGCGATCGATGTCGCCGAAGTTGGTTATTTCGGCACTTATCAGGCTACCATTGGTTTTCCTGCGACCTTGACTCCGCTGGGCGGAGCTGACCCTTGTACCCCAACGTCAACCTCGGCCTGCCTAATCGATAACAACCTGGCCACCAATGGTGGTGGAAACGGAAAGAGCGGTTACTCGTTTGCGGCTACGGGTTCTCCGAGTGCGGGCAGTCCAAACAACAACCAGTTCTATACCACGGCCACACCGCTCAGTAACCTGACCGGAACCCGCGCCTACTGCTCAACCGACGATATGGTAGTTCGGCTGCAACCCGCTGGCAATGTCACTCTGATCGCATCGTATGCGGCGTGCCAGGCTCTGGGCTCGATGACGAACTAACGGAGACTACCGTCGTCAGTCTGCGACGAGCACTGCAAGTTGTGGTCCTGTGCGTAACTTTACTTTCGTAATATCCCACGCCCGCAGGGATGCTTTACTCCGGTTTCCGTTCGCATATAATTTTTGTGAGGATTGCTTTTTCCGCAAGAGCCTTATCCTGCCATGCCGGCCATAGAGATTCTGGGACTCGAAAAAATCTATAACGTTGGCTTCTGGGGCAAGCGCAGGAAGCATGCCCTTCGGCCACTGCATCTGCAGGTGGAAGATGGTGAAATTTTCGGCTTCCTTGGCCCCAACGGCGCCGGCAAGACGACTACGCTGAAGTTACTGATGGGATTGGTGTTTCCCAGTGCCGGCTCGGCACGCATTTTGGGCAAGGAATGGACCGATCCAGCGGTGAAGGCGCAAATCGGATTCCTTCCCGAGCAGCCCTACTTCTACGATTACCTCACGGCTCACGAGTTGCTCGATTACTACGGGCAACTTTCCGGCGTGTCCGCCAAACACCGCCGCCTGCTGGTGGAGCGGACTCTCGAGCGGGTTGGATTGCGCGACGCGCGCGGCGTGCAGCTGCGCAAGTTTTCCAAAGGCATGTTGCAGCGGGTGGGTATCGCGCAGGCGATCTTGCACGATCCCAAGCTGGTGTTTTTCGACGAGCCGATGTCAGGGCTTGATCCCATGGGCCGCCGCGAGGTGCGCGACCTGATGGAGCAACTCAAGCACGAAGGCAAAACTGTTTTCTTTTCCACCCACATCTTGTCTGACGCCGAAGCGCTTTGCGATCGGGTGGCCATCATTCACAAAGGGGAGTTGCTCCGCGTGGGCGCCGTCGACGATCTGACTTCCAGCGTTCAGGGCAAGGTGGAAGTGCTCTGGCAGGGGACTCATATTCCGGCTTCGATCAAGGCGATGAGTGCTGAATTCCATGTGACGGCGGATAAGGTTCGCGCCATCATCAACGAAAATCAGCAGGATGCCGCCATCGATGCGCTTCGCCGCGAACGCCTTCGCCTGATCGCAGTGACGCCGGTGCGCACGTCACTCGAGGCGTACTTTGTGGAGAAGCTGCGCCACGCCGAGACCACAGCGGGAACGACCGCATGAGGAACAGAGTATGAGAACGAACATCGTCCACATTGCGTCGAATACCTTCCGGGAAGCGGTGCGCGATCGCGTGCTCTATAACCTGATCGCCTTTGCGCTGCTTCTTTCGGGAGCGGCTATTCTTGTGGGCCAGATTTCGATTGAGATCGAAAGGCTTGTCGTAATCAATCTTGGGCTTACCGCCGTTTCCCTGTTCGGCATTGTCATCGCAATTTTTATCGGAATTGGCCTGGTCTCGAAAGAAATTGAGAAGCGGACCCTTTATACCGTTCTGTCGCGCCCGGTGCGCCGCTGGCAGTTCATCGTCGGCAAGTTTTTCGGCCTGGCTGGGACGCTGGTCGTGAATACGTTCTTTATGGCAATCGGCGTGTTTGCGGCGCTGTTTTACGTTTCTCACAAATTCGTAAAGGCGGACGCACTGATTTTTGTCGCTCTGTATTTCATCATTCTGCAGTTCTTGATTATCTGTTCGCTATCGCTGCTGTTCTCGTCGTTTTCATCGCCTCTGCTTTCGGCGGTCTTCGCGTTCTCACTGTTTATGATTGGCAGCTTCGCCGACGATCTGCGTAATTTTGCAGCGATGGCCCACGGTATCTCGGGCTGGATGGCTGCGGCGGCCGCGTACCTTGTTCCAAACTTTTCGGCGTTCAATGTCATCACCTCCATTGCTCACGAGCAACCTGTCGCTGGTCAACTGGTTCTTCAAAACACGATCTACGCCATGTTCTATGCCACCATGGCGCTGAGCGGAGCGGTGCTGATCTTTGAATACCGCGATTTGAAATGACCCACCGTCGCACAGTCACCGTCGTCGCAAGCGCTTTGCTGGTCGCATGCCTGTGTGCAAGTGCGTTCATGCTGCATATCGCCGACCAGCTTCATCCACAGGCCTCGCTCGATGAGGTGCTGTTTCTGAGTTCTCCCACGGTGATCAAGCGGGCCAGCCTCGGCTATGACGGCCTGGCCGCCTGCATTTACTGGACCCGGGCGGTGCAATATTTTGGCTACCGGCATCACTACTTCGCCACAAGCTACAATCTGCTGGCGCCGCTTCTGGAAATCACTACCCATCTGGATCCGCATCTTCTGGTGGCCTACGAATTCGGCACCGGTTTTCTCGCACCTCGGCCTCCGCACGGCGCTGGCGAACCTGAAGAGGCCGTCAAGTTAATTCAGTATGGCATCGAGCACAATCCGGAGAACTGGCGTCTCTATTACGATCTTGGCTTCGTCTACTACATCGATTTGGGGGACTACAAGAAAGCCGCTGAAACCTTTGAGCACGGATCGAAGATTCCCAACGCCCATCCTTTCCTGAAGGTTCTTGCCGCCCAGATGGCACAACATGCCGGTGAATACGATACCGCCAGAATGTTGTGGTCGGCCACTTACCAGACTGCGCAGGACCAGCAGATTAAAGAGAATGCGGTCGAACACTTGCGAGCCCTGCGCGTCGACGAAGACGTGCAGCACTTGCAGGAAGCGGTGACCCGCTTCGGCGAACACACCGGACGCCTACCCACGAACCTAGCGGAGCTTGCCACCGCCGAACATCTGCCCGGAATTCCTCTGGACCCCGACGGCCATCCATATAAACTCACTCCCGAAGGCCGAATCGAAGTTCGCGTACCCGATGACTTCCCTTTTGCGACAAGGGGCTTACCACCCGGTTATGAGCCAAAGTTCCGTCCCGCGTCGTAGTCTCGTTCTAAATCAGATCCCTTATGATGGGCAGCAATGAAGGAACCCATCCGTTTGCCGAAAACCGCGCTGTTGGACTCCGCATGGCGATGGTGGCGTGACATTGAAGAACGCGAAGGCCGGATCCGAGCTACCCGGCGATTGCTGGCTGCGTTTTGGGGATTTGTGCGCGACTCAACTCCAGAACGGCGGCGGCAGCGCTACGGGGATGCCGAATTCGATTGGGATCATCGCGTTGATACCACGAGCGGAACCGTTGGCTGGCATGCCCGACTGATGGGAATCTTTCATTCCCCATACCAGCCGACTGAGGCCGCGCTGTTTCATGAAATGCTCGACGCGTTGCGTGGGCAGGCTCACTGCGATTTTCGCGACTTTGTTTTCATCGATCTCGGGTCAGGCAAAGGTCGCACCCTGCTGATGGCGTCGGATTATCCGTTTCGGCGCATCCTGGGTGTGGAGCTTTTGCCGGAGTTGCATGGCGCCGCGCAGGAGAATATCGGCAAGTACAAAAGCGAATCGCAGAAATGCTTTGCACTAGAGTCGATCTGCGCGGATGCTGTTGAGTTCCGCTTCCCGGATGGGCCTGTTGTTTTGTATCTCTTCAATCCGCTTCCTGAAGCCGGGCTGCGGCTTGTCATCGCCAGCCTCGAGCAAAGTTTGCGGTCGCATCCGCGGAAGTTTTTTTTGCTGTATCACAATCCGTTGCTGGAGCATGTGCTGAGCCAGAGCGCGGTATTGAAGAAAATTGGCGGCACACAACAGTATGCGATGTACTCCTCTACGTGAAATCCGGATTGAAAAAAATTACAGATCGATTCCATAAAATCTCTGGAAGCAATAACTTGCAGACTTCGCTATCTCTGAGATCTGCCTAAATATTCTTTCTGAAGAATTTAGACTCAGAATCTTCCATTCGTTCGACTTATTGACGAAATCTCGAAATCTTCTCTCTTTGAGGTTGGAAATGAGCCGCTACTTTCCTCGCGCTGAGCAGGGAAATTATTAAGAGTCTAGCTTGGGGCGCTTGTGTGAATATGTGACCGATAGCCAACATCTTCGCTCGAATTAGCGAGGCGCCAAAAGTCAGCTCTGGTGATGCCAACGCGCCGGCCTGGTTCGATTCCAAAATCTTCTGCATCTGTTTCTTTTTCCTTTAGCGCGATGAGCCGATCGATTCGTCGCCGGCTAACGGACGCTGCAATTTCAGGAGAGGAGAAGTTACAATCCCAAGGTCCTTCGGCGTTCCATACAGAGTGACGAGTTGCGAGTCGGATCCGCTGATCTCAATTTCCTAGCACTCGCATTTCGACTCCTCAAACAAATCGGTTCGAAGGCCTCAGTGCTAAAGACCCACAGGGCGGGCACGTCGTGAGGCCGCCGTGAACTGGCCGCTTCACGGGGTATAAACTTGAAGCATGACCACCACGACCCTCAACTCCCTCGCCCGCGCGTCGTCCGCCTACCTGCGATCTGCGATGCATCAGCCGATTCGCTGGCATGAGTGGGGCGAGGAGGCGTTTGCCGCCGCGCGCGGCGAGAACAAGCCGATGCTGCTCGATATTGGCGCGGTGTGGTGCCACTGGTGCCATGTGATGGATCGCGAATCGTATGACGATCCGGAAGTGGCGGCGATTGTGAATGACCACTTCATTGCGGTGAAAGTGGATCGAGATGAGCGTCCCGATATTGACAGCCGGTATCAGGCGGCAGTGAGCGCGGTGAGCGGGCAAGGAGGATGGCCGCTGACTGCGTTTCTTACTCCCGATGGCAAGCCGTTTTATGGCGGAACGTATTTCCCTCCGAATGAAGGGTATGGGCGGCCGAGCTTTAAACGCGTGCTGCTGAGCATCGCTGCCGCTTATAAAGAAAAAAATGGCGATGTCGTTGAGCAAGCGAAGATGGTGGAGAGCGCGATTGCGCAGGCGGAATCGTTTGCCGGACGTGATGGGAAGATTTCTGCGAGCATTATCGATTCCATCGTCAACTCGGCGATGAATATGTTCGACGCGAGGAACGGAGGGTTCGGGAACGCCCCCAAGTTTCCGCATCCCTCCATCCTGGATTTGTTAATTGAAAGGTATTCGCGAACAAAAGACGAGCAGCTCCGCAACGTGATCGTCAGCACCCTCGAGCACATGGCGAACGGCGGGGTTTACGACCAACTGGCAGGAGGGTTTCATCGGTATTCGGTGGACGAGCGATGGGTGGTGCCGCACTTCGAGAAGATGTGCTACGACAACTCCGAACTGCTCAAGAATTATGTGCACGCATATCAGGTTACGGGATCAAAGTTTTTTGCCGATGTGGCGCGCGACATTATTCGCTGGATGGACGAATGGTTGAGCGATCGAGAGCGCGGTGGATTTTATGCGTCACAGGACGCCGACATCAATATGGACGATGATGGCGACTACTTCACGTGGACTTTAGAGGAATCTCGGACGGTGCTGACCGAGGAAGAAGCGCAGGTTGCGGAGCTGCGTTATGACATCAATGAGATCGGCGAGATGCATCACAATCCGGCCAAGAACGTGCTCTATGTGCGGGCTTCGATCGAAGAGATTGCTCGGCGGATGAGCCTCAGCGACCAACGTGTAAACGAGCTGCTTGAATCGGCCAAGAAGAAAATGTATGCCGCGCGGCTGCAGCGGCCTACCCCCTACGTCGACAAGACGGTCTATGTGTCGTGGAACAGCATGTGTATATCGGCGTACCTGGAAGCTGCGAAGGAGCCCGGTATCGAGAAGGCACGGCATTTCGCTTTGCGGTCGCTGGATCGAATTCTGGCGGAGGCGTGGAAACCGCAGCTGAACGGTAAGAGCCGAGCGGGCGAGTCGCCCGCTTCTCCACGAACTGGGAGATTGTTGCACGTGGTGGCTTATTCGGATCCCAAGGCGGAGCATCGCGAAGTTCCGGGTTTACTGGACGACTACGCCGCGACTACGCTGGCGTGTCTCGACGCTTATGAGGCGACTGCTGACTTGAGCTACTTCAAATTTGCTCAGGCAATTGGCGATGCGATGATCGCTCGATTTTTCGATCCGGTTTCTGGAGGGTTCTTCGACGCGGAGCCTTCGCCGGAAGGCACGAGCCTCGGCGTGCTTGCGACGCGGCGTAAGCCGTTGCAGGATTCGCCTACCCCCGCGGGGAATTCAATGGCCGCGATTGCGCTGCTGCGGTTGCATCGATATACCGACAATGAGGCGTATCGCGAAAAAGCCGAACAGACGCTGGAAGCCTTCGCCGGGGTAGCGGGGCAGCTTGGAATCTTCGCGGCGACCTACGGAATCGCAACTGCTTATTTTTTGGAGAGTTCCTTGCAGGTCGTGGTGATTGACGGGGAACGGTCAGGTGATAAGGCCCAGGAGCTTGCCGCGATCGCTATGGCTGATTTTGCATTCAACAAGAGCGTGCTGCGGCTGCCGCGAAGCCAGGCGGTCGCCGAAAACCTCCCCCCGGCACTCGCGGCCACGATTCCGCATCTTCCAGCATTGAACGCAGACGGCTCGTTTGCAGTCGTCTGTTCAGGCACGACTTGCCAGCCACCCATCACGGATCCGGCTGAATTACGCGAAGCCCTGGCGCGCGCTCTCAGACAAACGCTGTAAACCTTGCTCCCGACAAAAAGCCAAAAAAAACGGGGCTGACGGTTTATGTATGAAGTCCGTCAGCCCAAATATTGCGAGCCCAAGGGTTCGGCCCAGGTTACTCGAGGTTACTTTGGTGACCTTGCGGCCGCCAAGTGCATGCGCTTAAAACTATCTACATCGGCGGCATGCCGGTATCGCATTTTGCGTTCAGCGTCTGTTGAGGTGGGCACGTTAGAATTGGGCCTCCGTCCGGGGTGGGGACCTGCGGAACAGCGGCTGCTACGTACGTGCCCACAAGTCCACACATCAGGACAGCAATCCTGACTGCTTGCTTCATGGGTTTGTTCTCCTACCGCAGACTGGGATTCCCAAAAAAGGGTTCCTCAGCGCGGAGCCGCATTATAAAGCACGAGTCAAGTGGTTTCTGCGATGGGAACTTTCCAGCTCGTAGCGGTGTAGAATCTCCGCTGTTTTGCCGCCTGGCAAGACGCCAAGTAACACCAAGATAATAAATTAGTTAGCTTACTTTCGCGACCCCGAAGTTGGGCTCGGCGGAGAGCAACCGGCGACGGCAGAAGGAATTTACGAAATCCGGAATTTTCGTTGATCGGAAAACGAAACGCGAACTGGAAGCACTAAACGGCTGGCTTGGAACCCACTCCGGTTGAAAGTCCCGGAATTCCGAGACTGCTCATCGAAGCTGACGCGGATCGAGCAGTCATTGGGTCAGGCTCCGATGAAAGTGAAGATGGCTGGGTTCGCGAAAGTGCGCGGTCGACCATTCCTTCAAACATGGGAATGAGGGAATTAGCGGCAGCCGGATGCTGAATGTCTGATATGCCTTGCTCCCAGCGCTGAGGCCGCAGCAGGATCGATCCGGCGTCGCGAGCCGGGCTTTTCGCCCATAAGTAGCCTCCCCAAATGAACAGGGCCACGTTGTAGGCCACCATGTTGACCAGGTTCATTGATCCATTGCTCAGGTGATTGCCCGCCCATGAGGCGATCAGAGCCAACTCGACGAAAGCAAAGGTTCCGAAGCCCAGGGCGATGCCGAAGCTGTGCTGGCGCTTGCTGACCCCAAGATAGCGAGCGAAGAAGAGCAGGAACAGAACCATGCCCACCTGGATGATTCGAACGCAACGTTGCGTGGTCATAATCGCTTGAATCCACGGGGCGGTGTCGGACGAACCAGTCGAAACCGATACCACTCCAGCGACCAGAAGCATGACCAGACCTGCCCACTTGAACAAAACCGTGCCCAGGTCACGCAAGGTGTGAAACGGGCGAAAGACATCGAGGAAGGCCTCGTGTATCACCTGAAAACCGAGAGCGACGCTGATCGCCGTGCTCAGCCAGGAAACGTAAAAGCAAGCGGCGTAGTTATACCGGGACGTCGGAAAAACAACGGCGAAGGTCACGATCTGTGTGACGATGTATGCAAAAAAATATTTAAACTTGCGGTGCTCCCCCCGATGCAACATAAGGATAGCGATCGCCGTCTGAAGGACGGGATGCGCGAACCAGAGCACGTAGTACAAGGTGTGAAGTTTGTGGGGCATCAGATTTATTCGCCGGCTCTGACACCGTCTGGTATCAGGGCCTATGAACGTTCCGGACTCTTGACTACTAAACGCTAATTTAGAGGAAGTTAAACCTTTTCGCCCAAGTGTTCAATGTACCCAAGTAACCGAAAGTAACGTTACTTTCGGGCCATATGGGGAAATCGGAGCAATAAGCGTTATGGTACACATCGGGATAGGGCGAGCCGTTCCGTGGGATCATCGGCGTCGGCTATCTACGCGTCGGGAACCGAGTGGATATAGGCCCGCATCATGCGCACCTGATCGTCTTTTTCACTCAAGTCTTGCAGCAGAATGTCGCGCAGCGAGACCATGCCGACGAGCTGGCCTTCATGGCACACCGGCAGGTGCCGGAAGCTGTGCAACCGCATGATCGCCAGGCATTTTTCCAGTTCTTCGTACATGCCGATCGTGCACGGCTCCTGAGTCATCACTTCAGCCAGGCAGGTACTGCGCGGATCGCATCCTTCGGCTACAACACGTTTCATCAAATCGCGCTCCGAAAAAATTCCAACTAACATGCCTTTATGCAGGACGGGGACAGCCCCGATATTTCGCTCCACCATGGCACGGACCGTCTCGAGCACGGTTTGTCCCATTTCTGCCTGGTAGGTGTCTTGAGTCTTGATTAAGTCGCAGATGCGCATTTAAATTCTCCCAGGCTTTTGGTGCCTCAAAATCCGAACTATCTTCCGAACTATCTACAGGGGCGCGAGTATATTCCGAAACCAAGTGCGTGAAAAGAGCTAAAAGGCTGGAGCCAGAAATAATCGGTGAGCCAACTTCATTCTGGGAAAGAGCGGAGGACATACAAGAAAAGCTGCAATTTCGAGTACGAACCGTTGGCAAGAATTAAGACAGGCTAATCATGAACGAACAAAAAGTAGGAGGAGTTCGACGACGCCGTAGCAAGGCTCTCTCTCGACCTGGCGGTAATGATGATGCTGTATTCTTCCTGGCTGCCGGAGTCTGTTTTCTGCAAACCGTCTTCAAATTGTTCTCCCGGTTCAACGACTGCCAGCCGAGCGAGGAACTCATGAAGATCGGAGACCGGCTCTTGGCCGGATACGACAAACGAAAGTCGAGCATCCTGCAAAGAGAAATGCCAGGCGAAGGACGCGGCCACACTCACAGCATGTTCATAGGCGGCCTCGGAAATCAAACCGGCAATTGGATTGTCGAAAACAATGCGCAGCTTCCGCTCATCCTCGCGGCTGAATTCGCGAACCTTCAAAGAGCCGGATTTCGCGGTCGCTTTCCAATCAACGTGACGCGCCGAATCTTCCGGCATGTACTCGCGAATGCTATATAGATCGGAACCGCGGCCGCGCAAAAAGCTTTCCCATTCGCCGCGCAGTAGTGGCAGCACTTGCGAAAGCTCATCCGCGGGCTGAACCGCGGGGTAGACCAGAACCTCCCGGGCCAGCGCGATATCGCGTATCTTGGTCAGGAAAGCGAAAGGAAATTGGGTGGCCAGGGCAAGCTTCGATTCGCAGTACCGTCCGCGGCGTGAGAACTGCAGTTGCAGATCGGCGTGCAGCGCGGTCATAGGCGGCAGGTAGGGGAAATAAATCATGCCTTCGAATATTCCGGGCGCAGGCGGACGAACTTCCAGGCGCCGCACTTTCCAGTCGCGCATCCGCACCCATTGATTTTCCGGAGACCGGTTCGGGGGAAAAGCAAATGTCGTGCGCTCCCAACGCCATCGTTTAGAGAGCCTTCGCTTGTCCTTATCTCTGCCCGTTACTACGCGAATCGAAAATGCCGGCAGAAATTGGCGTGGGTTATTGAGAACGATGTTGCCCATGAGGGGACGTCCCGCAAAAACCTGCTCAGGCAGACGAATATCAAGCTGCAGACCTCGCAGCACCATGGCAGATGCAATCCCTGAGACGAGTATCGCCGCCAGCATGGCCGCCACGATGATGTAGAGCAGATTGTTACCGGTATTGAGCGCGGCGATGCCGATGACAACGGTGGCGAGCACGTAAACTACACCGGCCTTGGTCACTTCGTAGTGAAACGATTCACGCAAACGCTCGAGAGCGACGCGACGCGCGAGATAAGGCACGGTCACGAGGCCCACGAAGACGGCCATCAGCAGGGCGAGCGACGCGAGAATAACTGAGGCCCACAGATTGCCGGCCTCGCCCGCCGCCGTCGACAGCACTGCTGCTCCGAATGCGACCCCCAAGCCCACCAGCGCGAGCAGAAATTTCAGCCAGACTTCGGCGGAGGCGGATTGCAGCCACGCCATGGGAGGGCGCGATGATGGCGGGATGGAATTGCGATTAAAGGATGCCACTATTCGCAGCCTAGCACCCGGAGGCGAGAACGATCAATCAGCCCGTGTGGGCGGGCAAAGCGCTCGTAACCGCCAAGAATCGGGGCGGAGCGCCTGGACGCGACGCTCTCAATATTCTGTCAGTTCCTTCATGGCAAGGAACAGGTCGTTGGCTTGAGGCAGAATGGCATCTTCGAGGATGGGCTGGTAGGCGACGAAAGTGTCGGCCGCGGCAACGCGGCGGACGGGAGCATCGAGCTGGTCAAATAGTTGGTCGGCAATGAGCGCGGCGATCTCCGCGCCGTATCCCCAGCTCAGACTGTCTTCATAGGCGACGAGCGCGCGGTTGGTTTTTCCGACCGACGCCGCAATCGTTTCCCAATCAAACGGATTCAGGCTGCGCAGGTCGATCAATTCGACATGCACACCGTGCTCGCGCTCCAGTTTCTGAGCGGCCTGCAGGGCGCGAGGAACGACCGCGCCGTAAGTAATCACGGTGAGGTCAGTTCCAGGCTGCACGATTTTCGCCTTTCCAAACGGGAGCATGAAATCAGGACCCGGATAAGCGGCGCGGCCGTAGGTTTCGCGGTACAAGCGCTTATGCTCCAGGAACAACACGGGGTCGTCGGAACGGATGGCGGTACGCAGCAATCCAGCGGCATCGAGGGCATTGGAAGGAAAAATTACACGCAGACCGGGGATGTGGGTGAATACGCTTTCACCGCACTGCGAGTGATAGATGGCGCCGCCGGTGAGATATCCGCCGATTGCAACTCGAATCACCACAGGACAAGAGAATGCGTTGTTCGAGCGCCAGCGAATTACGGAGAGTTCATCTCGAATCTGCATCATCGCCGGCCAGATGTAATCGAAGAACTGAATCTCGACTACCGGCTTCAAACCTCGCGTAGCCATGCCGGTGGCACGGCCAACGATGGCGGCCTCTGCAAGTGGTGAATTGAAAACCCGGTCGGGACCGAACTCACACTGCAGGCCAAAGGTCAGTTTAAAAACTCCGCCTTTGCCTTTCACCAGCTTCTGCTTCAGATATTCTTCACGGCTGCAATCGGCGACATCTTCGCCGAAGATCACGATGCGCTCGTCGCGCTTCATTTCGTCACGCAGGGTGACGTTGATCAGATCGGCCATGGTCTTGGCGGCGGGTTTCTTGCCTTCACTGGCATCGGGCGCGGCCAGCGCATGGGTATCGAAGGCGGCAGAAGTTGGATCGAGATCGGGAGAATATACGAACTGGGTAATGCTCTCCGGAGCTGGCGGCAACGCTGCCAAGGCCTGATCGACTGCCACCTGCAATTCTTCATCAACTTTCTTTTCCAGTTCGTTGATGCCTTTCTCGTCGAGAATTGCCTCCCGCAGCAAAAACATCTGGGTGCGCGAAACTGGGTCGCGGGCCGCATCGCGCTCGCGCTCCGAGTCTGGACGGTACAAGCGCTCGTCATCCGACAGCGAATGCGAATACGGACGAATTACGTGGGCATGAACAAATGCCGGTCCGTGGCCTCCACGGCAGTATTGAGCAGCGCGCTGAAATGCGGCGCAACTTGCTACGGGATCGGTGCCGTCGACTTCTTCGAAATGAAAATTCGGGAAGCCGGAAACCAGCCGCGAAATACTCCCGCCTGCTGTTTGCACTTCCACGGGCACAGAAATCGCATAGCCGTTATCCTGCACGCAGAAAATCACCGGCAACTTCGTGAGGGCGGCGGCATTCAGCGCCTCCCAGAACTCGCCTTCGCTGGTGGTACCGTCGCCGAGCGAGACATAAACCACTTCGTCACCATGGAAAGTCACGTCTTTGAAGGAACGGTAATCCGGAAGGTCGCTACTGGCGGGAATATCGGCCGCCCTGGGATGCTGCGCGAAGTATCGTCCGGCCTCCGCACATCCCACGGCCTGTAGAATCTGCGATCCTGTCGGCGACGATTGGGTCACGATGTTTAACCGCTTGTATCCCCAGTGCGAAGGCATCTGGCGTCCGCCGGAACTGGGGTCGTCTGCCGCGCCCACAGCTTGCAGAAGCATCTCCACAGGCTTCGCCCCCAATGCGAGACAGAGCGAGCGGTCGCGGTAATAGGGATAGAACCAGTCGTAGCCGGACCTAAGTATGAGCCCGGCGGCCGCGCCGATGGCCTCATGCCCCGCCCCGGACATCTGGAAAAAAATCTTTTGTTGGCGCTTGAGGAGAATTTCCCGGTCGTCGATACGCCGGGACGTGTACATGACACGGTAGGCTTCGATCAGTTGTTCGCGCGTGATGCCATCATAGTTGCGAGACTTTTTGCCGGTTCCTGGTACCGACAGCTTGGGGTCGGTTTTTGTCGTAGCCATCCGCTTCCTTAGATGATCGGGAGTGTTTCCCCGCTACTAATTTAAGGTGCGGGGGATTACCGGGCAGGTTGCATTGTAAATCGAAATGGGGGATTGGGAAATGTGTAAGTTCTCGTCCCTTGCCTAGTCGAATTCTAAAACTTCCTGGTGGACCGGACTATTCCAGACCGGAGCAAATGATTGCCGGTGCAGCGGCGTCGGGCCGTGCTGTTGCAAGGCGGCCAAGTGTTGCGGCGTGCTGTATCCCTTATGCGAAGCCAGGCCGAACTCCGGAAATACCGCATCCCAGCGGCACATGATGCGGTCGCGCTCAACTTTGGCGAGAATTGAAGCGGCCGCAATCGAGGCCGAGAGTGCGTCTCCATGGATTATGGCCCGTTGCGGCAGTTCGCAATCCAGGCGCAGTGCGTCGATGAGCAGATAATCAGCCGCGGGCTGCAACTGCAGCACCGCGTGGAGCATGGCGAGGCGTGAGGCGTGGTAAATGTTGATCTGGTCGATGCGGGCGGCGTCCACTGCAGCTACCGTCCAGGCGATGGCATGTTCGCGAATGCGGGGCGCCAGCAGTTCGCGGCGCTCAGGCGGCAGCAACTTCGAATCGCGCAGGCCGCGAATGCGATAGCTGGGATCGAGAATTACCGCTGCGGCTACTACCGGTCCGAACAATGATCCCCGCCCCACTTCATCGACTCCGGCGATCAGCGTGGCGCCAGCCGCCCAAGCTTTCTTCTCGTACCGCAATGTGCAGCGCAGCTTCTTTAATAGTCGGAGCTTCGCCGCCGAGGCGGAAATCTCCGACTCGGGGCGATCTTTGGCAGCTGACAGCATAGAGAGTAGACCTGTCCACATCTTCACTCGCGACGGTAAATTTCTGCAAGCGAGGATTGAGGAAAAAGCGACCCCTTTGCCCACGCGAATGAGCAAAGGGGTGTTCAATGAAGTGCGAGGGTCAAAGGTCATCGCCGCGCGGTAACCATTACTTGGATTACGAGCGTACATTGTCCCTCGGTACATGTACTGCTATGTTCTGGAGGACCTTTTCTGACTCGGGGCAGCATGTGACCAGCGCACAACTTGAAACTCGCAGGAATAATCTGCCGCAAGATAATCCGACGATCGAGAAGTTGATCCACCTTGCGCTGCCGGTTCGTCTCCTGCATCTGCAGGGTGGCGAGCGCGGTGAGATGGAATTGACGTGCACCTACGATATTCATCCGCGAGGGGCGCGCCTCCGCAGCATTCGGGACATGAAAGTGGGCGACCTGATCACGATAGAGCGGGGGCGAATGAAATCGATGTGCCGCGTGATCTGGGCGGCCGATCCGGATTCCGTATTGAAGGGACAATTCACGGTGGAGTGCGTAACTGGAAGCAGGACTCCGTGGGAAGATGAGCTGCGGAAAATGGAAGAACAGTTTTTGCCGCTGATTGCCGGCAAGGCCAACAAGAATGGAGTGGGGGTTTCCCGCGCTGGCGAGCAGAACCGGCGCCGCAGACCGCGCTACAGAGTAAGCGGAGGGGCCGATGTGATGGAGATTGGGGGAGGCTCCCGGATGGAAGGCTTGTTGGAACAAATCTCTGAGTACGGCTGCCTGATTCGTGCAGGCGGGATTCTCGCGCCGAAAAGCGGATTACGGCTGACCCTCAACGTATGTGACGTGAGCGTTGCCCTCCGCGGCAACGTGAGATACACATCGGAAAGCCAGGCGATGGGAGTGGAGTTTCAGGAGATTCGGCAAGGCGACCGTCCGCTCTTCGACTACGTGCTCGAGAAGTTGAGGAAGCCTCGCAGGGATGATTTCGCGGATCTGGAAGTCATTACTGAGATTAGCGCCGCGCAGTAGAGTTCTTTCCGACGACAATAAGGGCACTGACGCGGGCAGCAAGTTCGCCCGCGTTCCCGGAATTATTCCACGTCACGCAGGCGCGCCGCCTTGCCTCTCAGTCCGCGCAGGTAAAAGAGCCTGGCGCGACGGACCTTGGACGAGCGCACGATGTCAACTTTGTCGATCACTTTGGAATATAGAGGGAAAATGCGCTCCACACCCTGGCCGAAGCTGATCTTGCGGACGGTGAAACTGGCTTGCGGACCACGGTCCCGCTTGATCACAACGCCTTCGAACGCCTGCACGCGCTCCTTGTCGCCTTCTTTGATTTTGACGTGGACGCGAACCGTGTCGCCTGGGTGAAACTCGGGAACATCGGTGCGTTGGGTTTTCGCCAGCAGTTTTTCGATGATTAAGTTCGACATGACAGTAGCCCTTCTTGATTTCTGATTCTTGAACTTATTGCGGGATCGATTTCGCCTGATCCAGTTGGTTCTTCTTGAGACCAGCCAAAAATTTTGTATCTTCCTCGGTCAACGGCGCCCATTCGAGCAAATCGGGGCGATTACGCCAGGTTTTTTCCAAAGCCCGCTGGCGGCGCCATCGCCGTATTTCTTCGTGGTTGCCGGTCATCAGCGCTGCGGGAACCGCCATGCCTCGAAACTGAGCGGGACGCGTATAGTGTGGATAATCCAGCAGTCCGTTGGACCTGCAGGTTGAATCCGCCCCTTCCGCAATCTTCGCCGTACTGTCGATGGTAAACGATTCCTGCTGGGTTGACGCCTCGTTTCCGACGGCACCAGGCAACAAGCGCATTACCGCTTCCAAAATCACCGTGGCGCCAATTTCTCCCCCGCTTAGAACATAATCGCCGATAGAGAGTTCCCGATCAGCGAGAAATTCTGCCACGCGCTCATCCACGCCTTCGTATCGTCCGCATATGAAAACCATGCGGTCGAGCAAAGCCAGCTCCGCAGCCACTTTCTGCGTGAAGCGCAGCCCCTGGGCCGAAAGCAGAATTACCGATTGCCGCACGCGCCCAGCGATGCGCTCTTCTCGAGGCCCCACATCGAGCGAATCCAAACATTCAAACAGCGGCTCGGGCTTAAGCACCATGCCTTCGCCGCCACCAAAGGGCCGGTCGTCTACGGTGCGGTGACGATCTCGCGTAAACGTCCGCAGATCGTGAACCTCAATCTCGGCCAAGCGCATTTGCTGGGCACGGCGGATGATGCCGTAATCCAGCGGTCCGCGAAAGAAGTCCGGAAAGATGGTGACTATGTCGGCCTTCATCGCAGATCTAAACCTTCAACCTACAGCAGATCAACGCCTTTACTGACAGAGGACACAGGGTTAAACCGAAGAATCTTCGCTACGGTTTAACGTCTGCGCTTATCTGAAATCTCAATCTTTCTTTTTCCAGACGGCGTCTGCTCGCGCTTTTCCTCTTCGGTGAGTGGAGCGTTCAGTTGCAGCAGGCCCTCCGGCAACTTCATGCGAACCTGCCCATGTTGTACATCAATGCCGTCGAGATACGCCTCGGCGAACGGAATATCAAGCAACTTTGCAGCTGCGTCCCGGACAATCAACAACGGAGCTTCTCCGGCTCCGAACTGAACATCCTCGACGCGACCGACTTCGCGTCCGCCGTCGAATACGACGGAACCAACAAGATCGCTGACGTAGTTCCAGCCTGCTTCCAGCCTGGAGCGCTCGGCGCGTGGAATCTGCAACTCGCAGCCGACCAACGTTTCGGCTGCGGAAATGCAATCTACTCCGGCGAACTTCAGCACCAAAAGTCCTTTATGCGGCCAGAGTTCTTCCACTTCAAGTTCCCGCCTGCCGTCTTTCGATGAGGACAGCGCTAACAGCTTCATGCCTGGCGCAAATCTATCAGGCACATCGCTCAAAATCTGACTCGCGACTTCACCGCGTCTGCCCTGCGCTTTCAGCACGCGAGCCAGCGTGATGAACTCGTCGCTCGTTTCAGGATCGTGAATGTCCGGTTCCCTGCCCAAAAGCGGCGCCGCTGGAAGCTGCGCCCTTGCAAAACAATCCGTCAGTCGATGACTTCCAGGGTATATCGTTTCCGCGCGTGCGTGCCGGCTGCATTCAACAGCGTGCGTAAGGCCCGCACGTTGCGTCCCTGGCGGCCGATGATCTTGCCGACATCGCCTTCCGCCACTTCCAACTCGATGACGTCGTCATCGAATTGCTCCACGAAAACCTGATCGGGAGCGTCGACCATCCACTTCGCAATCTTCTCGATCAGGACGCGAACGTCTGCGGTAGCTTCGGCCATAGACTTAGGCTACGGAAGCCGCGGGAAGCGGCGCGGGCTTGGAGTAAAGTTTCCCGACACGCTCCGACATTTGTGCGCCCTTCGAGACCCAATAGTCGACACGGTCGCGTTTGAAATCTACGGTAGCGGGGTTGGTGCGGGGATTGTACGTCCCGACAACTTCCACCGGGCGACCATTGCGCGCACGGGCTTTCTCGATGACCACGATGCGGTAATGCGGTTGTTTGCGCGCACCCATGCGCGCCAGTCGAATCATTAACACAGATGAATATCCTTGTTCCGGAAGAGTCCGGCGGGGTCAAGACAAACATTCATTATGCCGTAGGTTAGCGGGAATGGCAAGGCTGGTACCGCGGAACTCCGCGACTCAACGGCATTGGATTTCGACCCAATCCTGCTGGGGATTAAGAAGTCCTGGAATTTACCCGCATAAGCCTTTCAGCCACCCGGCTGACCTCATGCAAGTACAGGCATTGACTCCCACACCTGCGCGGGGTACGCTTTAAGCAATGGTAGTGACTTGCCTCCTGGGCATGAATATACCGGCTGGTCCCGTCTCCGTGCATAATCCTGTTTTGTCCCTGCCGCCGTCGCACCCGTTCGCAACCAGGTTCATCGAAGAGACTGCATGAAGAAAAGTATCGGGATAAGTCCCAATATCGAAACTCTGTTCGGAACGCGCGACGAGAATGTTCGCCTTTTAGAAGACGGTCTGAATATCACCATCGACTTGCGATCCAATGCCATCGAACTGGAAGGGGCACCGCGAGACGTGGCCCGCGCCGAGCAGGTGTTTGCCGACTACGAAAGCCTGCAGAAATCCGGGTACGCGTTTAACAACGGAGATCTCAATAGCATGCTGCGGGTACTGACTGCGGACTCGAACGCCACTTTGCGCGGACTCGCCGACGCCGGGCGCCAGCGTTCGCTGGGGCGGCGGACGGTGCAACCCAAGAGCGTTAACCAACGCCGCTACGTCGAGGCGATCGAGAAGCACGACATGGTTTTCGGGGTTGGACCGGCGGGCACGGGCAAAACTTATCTCGCGGTAGCGATGGCAATTTCGGCACTGCTGGCGAAACGCGTGAACCGAATTATTTTGGCGCGCCCCGCGGTGGAAGCCGGCGAACGCCTGGGATTTCTTCCCGGCACCTTGCAGGACAAGATTGACCCCTACCTGCGCCCATTGTATGACGCGCTCTACGACATGCTCGATCCCGAAAAAGTCGACCGCTATCTGGAGAAGAACGTTATCGAGATAGCACCAATTGCCTTTATGCGTGGCCGCACCTTGAACGATTCCTTCGTGATTCTTGACGAGGCGCAGAACACAACTTCGGAACAGATGAAGATGTTCGTAACCCGGCTGGGATTCAACTCCAAAGCGGTGATCACTGGCGACGTTACCCAAATTGACTTGCCAAATGCGCGCCGGAGCGGCCTACTTGAAGCCATTGACATTTTGCAACGGGTCGATGGATTGACGTTCGTCTACTTTGATGAATCCGATGTGGTGCGCCACCATCTAGTGCAACGCATCATTCGCGCCTATGACGAGCATAAGACACAGGTAGCCGAGCAGATGTTGTTGCTGAAGGACAGCAAAACCGCCGAGCCGGGTGGCGCCGAAGCCAAGATGGTGAACGGAAGAAATTCGCAAGCTGTGGATCGAACATCTGCGCTGGAACAATAGAGTTTTCTTCGCAAGAGGGCGGAATTGTGCCCTCTAATTTATTTGTGGCAATAAAACATTTGAGGCCGTGATTGAAGCCGGTGCTGCATATAAAGACGCGAAGCCAAATTGACAGGCCTGCGAAAGAATTGGTTATTTTCCGAAAAACGATCACCGCCTTAAGTGTTTCATCGCTCGAGCGCTTTGTCGTGCAGGTGAGGCGATTAGCGGGTTTGCGTGAAAGGGTAAATGTGTTGGTGGCGGGCAGCGCGGAGTTGCGTTCGTTGAACCGGCGATTTCGAGGTGTGGACAAGCCCACGGATGTTTTATCGTTTGCATCCCTGCCGATGGGGCGCGGCCAGGTGAATCCAGTCGCTGGCGACGTGATAATTTCGGCGGACATTGCGCGGGAAAACGCAAAATTACTGGGTCATCCCCTGGCGGACGAAGTGAAGATTCTGACGCTGCATGGAATCCTTCATCTTGCCGGCTTCGATCACGAGAATGACGGCGGCGAAATGGCTAAGAAAGAGCACCAATTGAGGCGGCGGCTGGGGCTCGAAACGGGCCTGATTGAGCGAACCCGGACGATCGGGTCGACGCGTTCTGTTCGCGGCAAAACCGAGACACATCCGCGGCCCGGCCGGAGAAGCGCATGAACTGGCCGGTCGCCATTGCGCTGATTCCCCTGCTGGGCTTGCTGGCGCTGGCCTCGTATGTCGATCGTGTCTATCAGGAGATCGGCAAGTTTCTGTCCCGCGACTTCCAGGACAATATCGATATCTTCGAGCAGAAGATCGAGCCGATTCTGAACGTAAGCCGTCCGCGGGCGTCGCTTTCGATGTCGGTGCTCAAGCAGTTGACGACGGCGACGATCGGATTGCTGGTGGGATATCTGGTCTTTGCCGACCAGCGCTGGACCGTTTACGAGATACTGCAGGCGGCGATCAGCCTGATTCTAATCATTATCGTCTTCAATCAATTCTTGCCTTACGTTTTTTTCTCGCGTACCAACGGTGCCTGGCTCAGCCGCTGGATATGGCTGCTTCGAGTGCTGATCTACCTAGTCCTTCCCATAACGATTGTCCTGGGTTTTTTGCAATCGGTAGCATCGCTGACCCGGCAGAACACGCGTGAGGAACCGGAGAGCGCTGCTGAAGCGGTCGATGCGCTGATTGAAGCGGGGCAGGAAGAAGGCATTATTCCGGAAGGCAATCGCGATCTGATCCAGTCGGCGGTGGAGTTCAGCGGAAAAACTGTTCGCGAAGCGATGAAACCGCGTCCGGAGATGTTTGCTGTGCCGATGACTACGACAGTTGAACGCTTCATCGAAATGCTACGTACCAAGCACTATTCGCGGGTTCCCGTTTTCTCGGAAACGATTCACAACATCAAAGGGATCGTTTATGCACAGGATGTTTTGCAGGTTAAGGATAGCGAGGCATCGACCCGGACGCTCGAAACTCTGATGCGCCGGGATGTGTATTTCGTTCCCGAAAGTAAACTTGGGAGCGATCTGTTGCGCGAGATGCAAAAGAACAATATCCGCATGGCGATTGTTGTGGATGAGTACGGCGGAGTCGCCGGACTGGTGACGATTGAGGATCTGGTGGAAGAAATCGTGGGAGAAATCCGGGACGAGCACGAGAAACCGGAAATCATCCGGGAAAATGATCAATCGTACATTGTTCCCGGTGGAATGGACGTGGACCGCCTCGCCGAACTATTTGGCAGCAAACCGGAAGGAAAGGAATCGGCGACGGTTGCCGGGTTGATGAGTGAACTGGCGGGCCACATTCCGCGCCGCGGCGAAATCGTAAATGACGAGGGCCTGCGGTTTGAGGTTCTCGAGTCCACCGACCGCAGAGTGGAGCGCGTCCGAATCAGCGCGGTTCAACCTCGGCAATTAAAGCTGATCTGACAATGCCATCTCGCTCCGGTTTCGTCTGCATTTTAGGCCGCCCGAACGCGGGTAAATCGACGCTGCTGAACGCGCTTGTCGGTGAAAAACTGGCGATCATCTCGCCCAAGCCGCAAACTACGCGGAACCGTATTCTAGGTATCGTCAATTTGCCGAAAGGTAAAGGCAGTGATGCGGCTCAGATCGTTCTCATCGACACTCCCGGCGTACACAAGCCCGACAGTTCACTGGGTCGAAAGATGATGGTCGAGGTGCGTGAAGCGATGGAGGGGTGTGACGTTGTTTTGCTCATCCTCGACGCGACCCGCAAGCTCGATCAGCGCGACGAGTTCGCGATACAGATGCTGGCACATTCCAGGGCAAAAGTCTGTCTGGTTCTTAATAAGGTGGACTTGCTGAAGGGGGACAAGAGTCAATTGCTGCCGTTGATTGAACGGTACAGAAAACTGCATGATTTTTATGATGTCATCCCGATTTCCGCATTGAAACGCGACGGGCTCGACGTTCTGCTGAAGCAGGTAACGGCGGCTTTGCCGGCTGGCCCTCCTTACTTCAAGGAAGATCAAATCACCGATCAGCCGGCGCGTTTCATGGCGGCCGAAATTATTCGTGAACGGGTTTTAGTCGAGACTGAAGAAGAGATTCCCTACGCGACCACTGTTATCGTTGACAGCTTCGAGGAAGGGGCCAGGTTAACGCGCATTGCCGCCATCATCTACTGCGAGCGGGAAGGGCAAAAGGGGATTCTGATCGGGAAGAAGGGACAGATGCTGAAGAGGATCGGCACATCGGCACGTCTGCAGATCGAAAAAATGTTGGGCACGAAGGTGTTTTTAGAGCTTTATGTCAAAGTGCGGCCGAACTGGCGGCAATCCCGCAATTTTGTGGAAGAACTCGACTGGCGAAGGCAGCTAGAGGATCTAACAGGGACCAGTAAGTAAGGACAACGTTGTCGCATTGGAGCTTTCGCGGTTAGAATCAAGCCACGAAAGGTATCAGACGTCGACGAACCCAAAACATGCCACCGGCGGATTTTCCTGAGCAACCTCTACCCGAGAAAGACTTCGATCCAGACCAACTGCATTTACTTTTGCGCGTAACGCTTTCAGCAGATCGTACCGCCGTGGATCCGGTGGTTCAGGAAGTGATGGCCGTGGTTCGAGAGATGAAGGGAGTCGATGGCAAAGAAGATGCCATCGAGTTATCTCTGCAGGAAGCGCTGGCGAATGCCGTGATTCACGGCGCGAAAGAAGACCCCAAGAAAACCGTTGAATGCCTGGTGAGCATCGATGAAGAGCGCGGCATTTTGATAGTCGTGCGCGACCCGGGTACGGGCTTTACTCCCGAGGCCATCCCCGGCTGCACGGTGGGAGAAAATCTTTACTCCAATCACGGACGCGGAATTTTTCTCATTAACCAGCTCATGGACAAAGTGGAATTCAGGAAAAACGGAACCGAGATCCACATGGTTAAGCGCTAGCCGCTGTCGGATCAATCCTCCAGACTTCTATTTCCTCAATCCTTCGCGGCAATTCCCAGTGCCTTCATCTTTCGATAAAGATGGCTGCGTTCAAGGCCCAACACTTCGGCGGCGCGGGTTACATTTCCATGATTTTCGTCCAATTTCTTGAGAATGAAATCCCGCTCGTAAGCATCGCGCGCCTGATGAAGAGTAGAGAATTCGGTTCGTGCTTCCCGGCGGTGACCGTCGCGATGGACCAACGGCGGCAGATGCTTGCGTTCAAACCGCGTGGTCATGGGATTCATGATCACGATGCGCTCGATTACATTGCGCAATTCGCGAACGTTGCCTGGCCAGGAGTAGCGCATTAAGACCTCGATGGCATCATCGGTGATTTCGCGTGTCCTGCGGCCGTAGATTGCTGCCAGATCTTTCAGGAAATGCCGCGCAAAGAGCGGGATGTCCTCTTTTCGATCTCTTAAGGGTGGCACAAAAAAAGGTATTACGTTGAGCCGGTAAAACAGGTCTTCGCGAAAATTTCCCGCTGATATTTCCGCTTCCAGATCCTTGTTGGTCGAAGCGATCACACGGGCGTCGACCATTATAGTTTCGTCGCTGCCCAGAGGCGCCAGACGTTGCTCTTCCAAGGTGCGTAATACTTTTGCCTGGGTCTTCAGGCTCATATCGCCCACCTCATCGAGAAACAGCGTTCCGCCATTCGCCTTTTGAAACTTGCCTTCCTTATCGGCAACTGCACCGGGGAACGACCCTTTGTAGTGGCCGAAGAGCTCGCTTTCGATCAGATCTTCAGGGATGGCGGCGCAGTTGACCTCGACGAAAGTTTCATCCTTGCGCAAGCTCTGGGCGTGGATTGCATGCGCGACGAGTTCTTTCCCGGTCCCCGATTCTCCGTAGATCAGAACACGGCCGTTGGTAGGGGCCATGAGAGCAATCTGCTGGCGCAACGCCTTCATCGGAATGCTGTCACCCACGATCACAGCCTTAGCGTGAAGCTGCTTCTTGAGATCCAGGTTTTCGTACTTGAGTTTTTTCGATTCGATCGCGTTCTTAACGGCGATCAGAGACTTGTCGATCGAGAGCGGCTTTTCCAGGAAGTCATAAGCGCCTAACTTGGTGGCGCGTACCGCCGTTTCAATGTTGCCGTGCCCAGAAATCATGATCACTTCGGGAGGGTTATCGAGATCCCGAATTCGCTCGAGGGTTTCCAGGCCGTCGATGCCGGGCAGCCAGACATCGAGCAGAACCACATCAAACGTGTGCGGTTTTCTCAGTACTTTCAGACATTCTTCGCCGCTTTCGGCAGGGGCGGTTGCATAGCCTTCGTCCTCGAGCACTCCCGAGAGCGACTCGCGAATGCCGGCTTCATCGTCAACAATCAGAATCTTATGCATGCTGAACGGTGGAAGCTGCTAACGCGGGCTCAGTAACAATCGGCAACTCGAGAATGAATCTGGCTCCCACGGGCCGATTTTCTTCCACACGGATAGATCCATGGTGCTCTTCAATCACTCGGCTTACAATGGCCAGCCCCAGTCCAGTTCCACGGTTTCTGGTCGAGAAGTAAGGAAGAAAAAGCTTCTCTTTTAATTCACGGCTTACACCGTGGCCTGTATCCGCGACGGTGATTTCCACTGCATCACGGCTACCCACCAGCGAGGTGGAGATCTCAATCTCGCGAACCAGCGAATCCCGCATCGCCTCGGCGGCATTATCCATCAGATTGGCAATCGCACGCTTAATCGCCTCCGCATCCGCCATGACCCTGGGCAAATCTGAAGCGAGGGATTTGTGTATCCCTATGCGATCCAATCTGCCGTCGAACATAGCAATCACGTCCTCGACGATCCTATTGATATCGGTAGACGTGGGCTTTGACGTGGGAAAACGCGCCAGAGTCGAGAACTCGTCCACCAGCCGACGAACGGTTTCAACCGCCCCGGCGATGGTAACGGCACAGGCGCGGACCACATCGAGTGATGACTTATCGGCTGCCGTGCTTCGCTCTAAGTGGCGCTGAATGCGCTCTGCGGAAAGTGCAATGGGGGTCAGCGGGTTCTTGATTTCGTGCGCCACGCGGCGGGCCACTTCGCGCCAGGCAGCTTGTTTCTGACCCTTCAGAAGATCGGAGAGATCTTCGAAAACAATGACGTACCCGGACCTCTCATCCTGGTTACGCAACGCCGCGACTGTAACCGCTGCATTCAGAGATCCGTGCTGCAATGGCATTTCCATCTGGCTGGTGGTCATCCCCATGCGATCGGCGCGGCGCAGCATCGGTTCGAGGTCTTGCAGGACTTCTTTCGGAAACATTTCCGACAAACGCACTCCGCGCTGAATTGTTTCCGTCTCCGGCTGGCCATCGGGATGGAACATGCGCAGCAAGGCTTGATTGACGTGAGTTACCGTGTGTGCGGCATCGACCGAGAGAACTCCTGTAGGGATGCTCTCCAGTATCGTCTCCATCTGCCGCCGTCGCTGATCGAGTTCCGCATTGGCGGCACGCGCATGGCGAGTGGACGCTTCAATCTGCCTGCGGCTGATTTCGAGATCGGAGGCCATTTTGTTAAACGAACGAACCAAGTCGCCGATTTCGTCGGCGGCAGTGACGTCGATGCGATAGTCGAGACGTCCGCGGGAAATCTCCTGGGTTCCCTCTGCCAATGCGGCCAACGGCCGGGTCACCAGCTTCGAGAGGAACAGAGCCAGCCAGGTGGTGACGAATAGAACCATCATGGTGAGCAACAGCAGCAATCCCATGTAAGTTCGACGCACAAGCCTGCGCTCATGAGCCAGCTCGAAATAACGCTGCTGACTGCGCTCGACCTCTGCGACCGTCTGGGAAAATTCCTTCGGAAGGGGAATGGCGACCAGGATCAAACCAGCGTCACCTACCGGCGCGCTGCCTAACGCATATTCAGTTTGTCCCCACGTAAAACTTGCGGGATGTCCGAGAACGGCCTCAGCCAGAGGCATGCGAGCCTTGAGTTGTCCCCAAGGTGCCGGAGCGTTGAAGGTGGACTCCGCGTTGCCATTCTGCACTGCCAGCGCGAATCCGCCCTGCAACGTAAGAGCATGGTTTTGAAATTTCCCGGTCAAAGATGAAAATCCATGGCCGGAAAAGCTTCGCTGGGCTTCGGGAGAAATAGCAATTGCAGATGCCTCTGCCCTCGCATTCTGGGCGGCATACTCGGCCAACAGCGAGGCCATGGCGTGAGTATCGGCGCGTACCTCTTCGACCGGCGTTGAAAACCACTTATCGATTGAACGGTTCATCAAGCCGTAAGCAAACCAGTACATCACCATGACAGGAACAAAGGAAAGCAGCAGCGCACCGGCTACCATGCGCGTGCGGAACTTGGAGCCGAGCACCCCAAGACGCCGTTCGGCAAATAACTTCAGCAGATTGCGAAAGAGGACGAAGGTCAGGGCCACGAACAGAAGAAAAATCAGAGCCGAAAGCGCAGCGAAGACGACGATCTGCTGATTATTTCCTGGACGCAAGAAAGTAAGATCGAAGGCCGTCTGAGAGACGAGAATCGCCAGCAAAACGAAGACACAAGCCGCGAGCAAGATAATTACCCGCCCGCGGTTGGAAGTGCCGGGAGCTCGGGTTGTGACCGTCTGTGCCAAGGTAGTCAGACGCCGCCTCATAGTTCAGCGGGGCGTGCAACAAAAAGCAGGTTATCAGTTACTTGTTGATTATAGATGCAGTTTGCGCGGGATGGGTTTTGATGATCCGGCTTCGGCGACCTCAAGGTTGATGTGGACGGCCTGCTGATAGCTCTTCGAGCACTGCCGCATAGGCCGGCTTGGCATTATATTGGCGGTCGAAAAGCAAGGCTTGCCCTCGAGAGCCATGTGAGTGGGATCCGATCCAGGAGTATTTGTCGGTAAATCCCCATGTCTGAATTGCGGTGCAGCCCGGATGATTCAAACACGCCCGAACGACGGCGCGATAGAAATCGGACTGGCGGGACAAATCTTCGGGCCGAGCCGAGCCACTTGAATCTACAGGTAGGGAGATGTCTAACTCGGTGATGTGGACCTGGAGACCGAGCACAGTGAGGCGAGTAATGTTAGCAGAGATCGCCGCCGAAACAGCACCGATATCCACATCGAGCGTCGGGATGTGCAATTGCAATCCCACGCCATCGATGGGCACTCTTCGTTGCTTGAAATCCTTGAGCATGGCATAGATTGCGTCAGACTTGTGGTTTATTGCCTCGCCTTCAGCTTCGTTATAGAAAAGGAGCGCCTGCGGGTCGGCCTCATGAGCCCAGCGAAAAACCTGCTCGATGTAGGCTGTTCCTTGCCCGGAGAATCCAATGCCGGGCTGGTTGTACCAGATGGAATCGCGCGCTCTGCCCTGCTCGTCGAGCGCCTCATTGATCACATCCCAGGCAAAGATGCTGCCCGCATAATGGTTCATCACCCTCATAATGTGCTGGCGCAACAACTCAGAAAGACGCGACGCGGGGAAATGCCCTTGCAGCAACCACTCGGGATTGTCGCGGCCCCACACCAGACAGTGTCCGCGTACTTTCATGCCATGGGCCTGTGCGAAGCGTACGATCTCGTCGCCCGTGCCAAAATCGAAGGTGGCTATGTCCGGGCGTAGCACGCGCCACTTCATGGCATCTTCGGGTTCCACCATATTGAACTCGCGAGCGAGGGTCGAGGCGTATGCGATCTCGGAGAGTTTCGACGGGCGCACCGCTGTGCCGATCAACACACCGGCGCTATCAGCAGCCTGACGCAGCGACTGGGCACAGCAGAGAGATGCCATAGCCACGGCGCCAAACGCCCGAAAATATTTCAAGGGAGGTCCTTTGTCCAGCCCGTAGTTCCTCTCTACTTAGATGGAGGCAGGAATTGACGTAAAGGGCATTCGTCACAACGGGCCTGTGACTTTCTGCAATAGTGCTTGCCGACTCCCACGATCAGGCCGTGCATCTCGTTATAGACCTGGGTGAGAGCGGTTCGTTTCGCCCTGCTCATCCGCGACGGAGGATGTGAGATGCCGGACAATCCTGCATCCAAGTGCAACTTCATTGCGCCCGAAAAAGCGACTGAGCCGGCAACCGGAGAGAGCCCTTTCTGGAAAAGAGTCCGAACCTGCTCATAGGTTGCCTGTTCCGGCATAATCTCGTGCCTCGCCAGAATTCGGCGAGTATAAGCGTCGACCACGAAAACCGGATGATTGCCGGCATACAGCAAAATTGAATCGGCGGTCTCGGGCCCCACGCCGTTCAAATCGAGAAGTTCCTTGCGAAGCGTTTCTGTTGGGCGTGCGAACAGTTTCGTCAACGACCCTCCGTACCTCCGGTCAAGGAAGGCAACGAAAGTCTTCAAGCGTGCGGCCTTCTGGCGGAAGTATCCCGCGGGGCGAATCAAGCGCTCGAGTTCGCTCCGCGGCACATCCCGGATTCCTTTCAGGCTAAGCAGCCGCGCTTTGCGGAGATTCGCCATAGCCTTTTCCACATTTCTCCAAGAGGTATTTTGGGTCAGATAGGCGCCCACAATAACTTCAAAGGGTGACCGCGCGGGCCACCAGTGCTGCGCACCCCAGGCCTGAAATAAAGTGTTGAAATAGTTCCGAATCTCTTCCTTTGGATCCGCTCGCAAAATTAGCAACTCCTCATTTTGAGTTTACGCTGGCGGCAATTCAGAACCGGTTGATCTCTGCCGTCTCTTACTGAAGTGCATGTACCTCGGCCAAAAGAACTGAAACGTATGACGCGAAATAGTCAACTGGCGCGGCTTTTGGAGGACATCGGCGAAGACGCGCAGGCTGCCGGTTAGTCCAAGTACTCCGGTAACTGGTACGGTAATCGACTTACGGTGACAATTTGTGTCAACGCACAGACGCTGCTCTTGTCCCACAGCAGGAAGCAGCGCTTCGCGTAAATGCCGGAGAGACGTCCCGGCAGTGTTCCACTCGGTGGATAGGAGATCGACGTATGTCTCAACGGCTGGGTGACCTTCTCGTCAAAGAGAAGATCATTACCCCGGAGCAGTTGGAACAAGCGACCAAAGCTCAGAAAGAGCAGAACGTCCGCCTGGGCTCTGCGCTGGTGAAGCTCGGCTTCCTCACGGATGAGGACGTCACGAATTTTCTTTCCCGGCAGTACGGTGTCCCGGCGATCAACCTTTCTTACTTTGAAATCGATCCTGCAGTAGTAAAACTGATTCCCTACGAAACCGCCAAGCGCTACCAGATTCTTCCGCTGAGCCGTGTCGGCGCATCGCTGACGATCGCCATGGTTGACCCCACCAACGTCTTCGCGATGGACGATATCAAGTTCATGACTGGCTTCAACATCGAGCCGGTAGTTGCTTCCGAGAGTTCGATCATCGAGGGAATCGACAAGGCCTACGGAACCGGCGGCAAGGAAGAAGATCTTGAAACCGTGATGCAGTCGATGTCGGAGATGAGCGAAAGCGACATCGAGTTGCAAGCTGAAGAGACGGAGATGGAACTGTCGCAGCTGGAGAAGGCGGCAGACGAAGCTCCAGTGGTCAAGCTCGTGAACCTGATCCTGACGGATGCGGTAAAGCGCGGGGCCAGCGACATTCACATCGAACCTTACGAAAAGGAATTTCGCGTGCGCTTCCGTATTGACGGTGTACTGCAGTCGATCATGTCGCCACCGATGAAGCTGAAGGACGCCATCACTTCGCGGCTGAAAATCATGGCGAAGCTCGACATCAGCGAGAAGCGGCTGCCGCAAGATGGCCGCATCATGCTGAAGATGAATATTGGCGGACGCAAGAAGCAGCTCGATTTCCGCGTCAGCACATTGCCCACGCTATGGGGCGAGAAAATCGTGCTCCGCTTGCTCGATAAAGAAAACCTGCGCCTCGATATGACCAAATTGGGTTTCGAGCCGGAGTCGCTGGTCAAGTTCGAAAAGGCTATTCTTAAGCCCTACGGCATGGTGCTGGTCACGGGTCCTACCGGATCAGGAAAAACCAACACGCTGTATTCGTCCATCTCTCGCCTTAACCAGCCTGACACCAACATTATGACGGCCGAAGATCCGGTCGAATTTCAGCTGGGCGGCGTCAACCAGGTGCAGATGAAGGAACAGATCGGGTTGAACTTTGCCGCAGCGCTGCGTTCGTTCCTGCGTCAGGACCCGAACATAATTCTGGTCGGCGAAATCCGCGACTTCGAGACCGCAGAAATTGCCATCAAGGCCGCTCTTACCGGTCACTTGGTTCTGTCCACCCTGCACACAAACGGCGCGCCTGAAACCATTACTCGTTTGATGAATATGGGCATTGAGCCATTCCTGGTCGCAACTTCTGTGCATTTGATCTGCGCCCAGCGCCTGGTTCGCCGCGTTTGCAAAGATTGCGCCGAGATTGTTGACGTTCCGGTGCAAGCCTTGATCGAAGAAGGTTTCACACCCGAGGAAGCGAAAACGGTGAAGATTCAAAAAGGCAAGGGCTGCGGCGTGTGCAACAACACCGGGTACAAGGGACGGTGCGGTTTGTATGAAGTCATGGAAGTCGATGACGAAATCAGAGAACTCGTGCTCGTTGGCGCGTCGGCTGTCGAATTGAAGAAAAAGGCCATCGAGCGGGGAATGATCACACTGCGGCGCAGCGGTTTGATCAAAGTAGCGGCGGGGATGACCACCTTGGAAGAAGTTGCTCGCGAAACCATTCACTAGTTGATTCGAGAGGAAAAGGAACCACGATTATGGGCCTGTCGTTAAGCGATTTGCTAAAGCGAATGCTGGAGATGAATGGCAGCGATCTCCACATCACCACCAATTCTCCGCCACAGATTCGCGTTCACGGACACCTGGTACCGCTGGATCTTCCGCAGATGACGCCGGCAGAGACCAAACAACTGGCCTACAGCGTTATGACGGATTCCCAGAAGCACCGCTTCGAAGAAAGCCTTGAACTCGACTTCTCATTCGGATTGAAAGGCCTCGCCCGCTTTCGTGCCAACGTCTTCAACCAGCGCGGCGCGACAGCGGCGGTTTTTCGTCTGATTCCTTTCGAGATCAAATCTTTCAACCAACTCGGGCTCCCCGCAGTGGTTAGTAAGCTTTGCGATAAACCCCGCGGCCTTGTGCTGGTGACGGGACCGACAGGGTCTGGCAAGTCGACGACGCTCGCGGCCATGATCGACAAGATCAACAGTGAACGCCACGACCACATCCTCACAATTGAAGATCCGATCGAATTCGTCCACATGAACAAGAACTGCGTGGTCAACCAGCGCGAACTGCACGCGGATACAAAGAGCTTTTCGGATGCGCTGCGCGCCGCCCTTCGGGAAGATCCGGATGTCGTGCTGATCGGCGAAATGCGCGACCTGGAAACTATCGAATCGGCATTGCGTATTGCCGAAACCGGCCACTTAACCTTTGGCACGCTGCACACGAATTCAGCAACTTCCACCATCAACCGCATCATCGACGTCTTTCCAGCACACCAGCAGCCGCAGATTCGTGCTCAGCTTTCGCTGGTGCTGGAAGGCATCATGTGCCAAAGCTTGTTGCCTACGATCAGCGGCAAAGGCCGGTCGATGATTATGGAAATCCTGATTCCGAATCCCGCCGTGCGCAACCTGATCCGTGAAGACAAAATTCACCAGGTCTACTCGGCGATGCAATCCGGACAAGACAAGTTCGGCATGCAGACCTTTAACCAGGCGCTGGCTACCTCGTATTTCCAGAAGCAGATTTCCCTGGAAACTGCGCTGCAGCGCTCCAGCAATCAGGATGAACTGCAGGAAATGATTAACCGCGGAGCCAGCTTGCTGAACCGGCCAGCGGCCGGGGCTGGGGGAATGGCAAAAGCTGCCGCACCGGCCAAGCGCTAAGCAAACAGCAGCATACGGTTGGCGGCATAGAAAGTCGATTCACTGAATCTTTAGGCGTTAGACGACGAGGAGAGAGGCCAAGACCATGCCAGTTTTCACATTTTCCGGCAAGGATGCTTCCGGGCAAAAAGTCAGCGGCGAGCGGTCAGCGCCGAACAAGCAATCGCTGAGTCAGCAATTGCGGCGCGAACGGATTACCCCTGGGGCAATCCGCGAAAAAGGCAAAGAATTTGCTCTGCCGACCTTCGGTTCGACCAAAGTGAAGGTCAAAGACATTGCCATTTTCTTCCGGCAGTTCTCTGTCATGATCGATGCCGGACTGCCGCTGGTTCAGTGTCTCGAAATTCTTGCGGCAAATCAGGAAAGCCAGTCTTTCCAGAAGACCTTGACGGGAGTCCGCACGACGGTCGAAGGCGGCGCAACCCTGGCCAACGCCATGCGGCAATACCCAACCGTATTCGACGACCTCACCACCAACATGATCGAAGCCGGCGAAACCGGCGGAATTTTGGACATTATTCTCCAGCGCCTTGCGACGTACGTCGAAAAGGCGGTTCGGCTGAAGTCTGCTGTGAAGTCGGCATTGATCTATCCAGTCGCGGTGGTCGGCATTGCTGGGCTGATCGTTGCCGCCTTGCTTAAATGGGTGGTTCCGATCTTCGCCAACTTATTTGCCGGCCTGGGAGTTGCCTTGCCTCTTCCCACCCGTATCGTGATCGGGCTGAGCGGGTTCATCGGGAGTTTCTGGTGGGTCATTATCGCCGCCATGATTGGCTTGGTCTTCGGACTGAAACAGATCCGCAAAACTCCGAAAGGCCGCTATTACTTCGACAAGTCTTTGCTCTACATTCCGGTTATTGGCTCGCTGTTGCGCAAGATCGCAGTCGGGCGGTTTACTCGTACTCTCGGTACGTTGATCACTTCCGGTGTTCCTATTCTCGAAGGCCTGGCGATCACCGCCAAAACCTCCGGTAATGCCGTACTGGAGGAAGCGCTGATGAAGGTTCGTAAAGCTATTGAAGAAGGCCGGACCATTATCGATCCTCTGAAAGAGTGCGGAGTATTTCCTAACATGGTGACGCAGATGATCGGAGTGGGCGAAGCCACTGGCGCCATGGATAGCATGCTGCAGAAGATCGCCGACTTCTACGAAGAAGAGGTGGATGCGGCGACGCGCGACATGCTCGCCATGCTGGAACCGGTGATCATTGGCATGCTGGGCTTAACCATTGGAGGCATCGTCATCTCGCTTTACATGCCGCTGTTCGCCATGATCGCCAAGTTGGCGGGCTAAATTTGGGATGGGAGAGGCGCCGCCAATTTGTGTCGCCTTCTCGCCTTGTGGCTGCCCATCTCCATGGCGCTGCGGCAGTCAGTTTCTAACTAGCTAAATTCAATGCAACCGACATTCGACGAGCGGAACTGGCTGGCTTGGCTGGTCAAGGTCAGAATCCTGATCCTCACATTCCTGCTCGGAATTGAATTGGCGATCGCACGCTTAACGGTAACCCGCCTTCCTGTACGGCTTTTCCTCAGCAGCATTCTGTTCTGGTTTACGATTTCTCTGTTTTACGTTCTGCTGCTCTCCTTCTGGCGGGAGTACCGGCTGCAGGCTTCTCTGCAAGTGCTAACCGATCTTGTCATGGTCAGCCTGATCGTGCATGAGACCGGAGGCTGGGACAGTTCCCTCAACGTTCTTTATCCACTCGTGATTATCGTGGCGGGAATCCTGCTGCCGCGAGTCTGGGCGCACTTGTTCGCGGCGCTGGCTTTCATTCTTTATGGCACCGTTCTCGAACTTGCTTACTACGGAGCGGTGCGATCGTATGCCACCACACATCCGGAATTGAAGGCGCTGCAGGGACTTATTGTTGTGCATCTGCTTGCCTTCCTGGCCGTCGCTTACCTTGCCGGACTACTGGTTGCCAAGCTGCGGCTAGTGCGCGTGCAACTCAAATATGCCAGCGGCGCACTCGAGGATCTGCAGATCCTGCACCAGAATATCGTGCAGTCAATCAGTAGTGGATTGATTACTACCGGCGTTGACGGCCGCATTACGCTGGTGAACAGCGCCGCCCAGAAACTTCTGGAGCGCCCGCCCAACGAGTTGCTTGGCAAACCGGTGAGCGGCTTATTCATCGATCCGCTGCCCAATGCGGAATCGCAAAATCATGCCGAGGTTCGTTTCGACACGCCCCGAACATTTCGCAGGACAGTCCGAATCCGCGTAGCCCATCTAAACATGCCCGAGCGCGACGATTCCGGCTACGTTTATGCGATGGACGATCTCACGGAAATTCGTCGACTGGAGAGGGAAGTTCGCATGCAGGATCGCTTGGCCGCGGTAGGTCGGCTGGCCGCGGCGATCGCTCACGAAATCCGCAACCCACTGACTTCGATTGCCGGATCGGTAAGCATGCTCTCTGGAATACCCGAAATGAGCGAAGAGCATCGCCACTTGCTCGAAATCGTTACCCGGGAATCTCAGCGGCTGAACGGCATCATCACCGACTTTCTGGCCTACTCGCGCGGCAAACAGTATCACTTCGACAAAGTGGATCTGGTGCCGCTGCTGGCAGACACGCTCACGCTCATGAGGCACCGTATGGTCGCGGAGAATACGGGAATCACTATTGAGAGCCAGGTTGGGGTTTCAGAAGCATGGGCACTCGCTGACGGCGACAAAATCAAACAGGTTTTCTGGAACTTCTGCGAAAACGCCGTGCGGGCAATGAAGGACGGCGGTATTTTGAAAGTTGCCATCGAACACCTGGGGGAAGACTGGCAGATCAGCTTCGCCGATACAGGAACGGGAATGACGCCGCAACAGACAGAAAAAATATTCGAGCCTTTTCAGTCGAGCTTTGAGGGTGGTACCGGATTGGGGTTGGCCGTCGTTTACCAGATCGTGCAGGCACATGAAGGAAAAGTATGGGCCCGCTCGAAACCAGGCAAAGGGACTACGTTTGTGTTGAGATTGCGCTGCCTTGACTCGGAACGGTCCGACTCAGAACCGCTCGATAATCCTGACCACACCGAAAAGTCAGAAACCGCTGCGCCTCGACACACTCCTTCGCCGCTGGCCAGAGCCGCAGCAGAGGGGAGGCGGCATGGCTAACATCCTGGTTTGCGATGACGAACGCTCCATCTGCGAGATGCTTGACATTGCGTTGCGCCGCGAAGGACACCGAGTTGAGACGGTGCAATCGGGGCAGGCCGCTAAAAATAAGATCGATGGCGCTCTTTACGATCTGATTATCACCGATATCAAGATGCCGAATATCGACGGCATTGAAGTGTTGCGCCACGCTCATCGCGTCTCTCCAGACTCTCCTGTAATCCTGATCACTGCGGTGGATGATTACGAGGCGGCGGTTGAAGCCGTGAAGGCGGGAGGCGCTTCCGATTACATTCGCAAGAGCCCGGGCCTGGTGGATGAAATCAAACTGGCAATCAACCGCGTTCTTGAAAAAGCCATTCTGAGCAAGCAGAATTTCGCTCTGAGGCGCGATGCCGCATCGCATAACTCGCTCGACAATATTGTGGGCTCGAGTGCGGCCATGGAGAAGCTCAAGCATACGGTTCGTACCGTGGCCTCAACCGCCAGCACCGTGCTGATACACGGTGAGAGCGGAACGGGCAAAGAGTTGGTCGCCCGCGCCGTACATATTTGCTCACCCCGCGCTACCGAGGCGTTTGTATCAGTGAACTGCGGAGCCTTTCCCGAGACTCTATTGGAGAGCGAATTGTTCGGCTACCTGAAGGGCTCCTTTACCGGGGCGAATCAGAACAAGCGCGGACTTTTTGAAGTTGCCAGCGGAGGCACCCTTTTTCTCGATGAGATCAGCGAGATGACTCTGGCGATGCAGGTAAAATTGTTGAGGGTTTTGCAGGAGCGGACGGTGCGTCCGGTGGGCGGGACCAGCGAAATTCCCGTGGATGTGCGTGTCATCGCGGCCACCAACCGCGACCTCGACAAAGCCGTTGCGGAGAATCTCTTCCGAGAGGATCTTTATTACCGCCTCAGCGTGATTCCAATTCGGGTACCCAACCTGCGCGAGCGCCGGGAGGACATTCCTTTACTTGCAAATCACTTTCTGAAGAAGTATGCCACAGCTGCCAGCCGAAGCATTCTGCGAGTGAACAAAGAGTCATTGCAGGCTGTCTGTGGATACGAGTGGCCAGGCAATGTCCGCCAGCTCGAGAACACAGTTGAGCGCGCGGTTGCGCTGGAGATGAGCGACGAGTTGCATGTCGAACTGCCGGCCGAGAAACCAAAAGCTCGGGCTGCCGCAGCAGGAGCGGGAGCTTCCGGAACATCCTACGATGTGCCCGGAGCTGCGGCGCTTCCGGAAGGTATCGGAATGGAAAGTTACGTTGCCAGTATCGAGCGAGGACTATTGCAGAATGCGCTGGATCGTTCTAACGGCGTACAGACTAAGGCGGCCGACCTGCTTCGAATCTCTTACCGCTCATTCCGGCACTTAATGAAGAAATACGAGCTTTAGCTTTCGACTAAGTAATCAACTCTTCCGCAACTGTTGCTTCCATCCCAGGACTCTTGCTTTCGCCGCCTCAGCCTCAGCCTCAGGAATCATTCCCTTTTTCTGATAGAGCACCGACAAGCTGGTATGAGCAAGAACGTCATCTGGATCCAGTTCCGCAATCTTCTGTGCGGTGGCGATAGCTTCATCGTAGCGCTGCAGATCTTGCAGGGCGCGAGCCAGGCCGTGCATAGCTTCGGTGAAACCGGGATCCGCGGCTAGAGATTCCCTGTAGGCCTTGACCGACTCTTCCAGCTTTCCATCTGCCATCAAGTCCAGCGCAGCATAGTAGAGGTCCTCGGCTTGCTGACGGGCATTTGCGTCGGACATAGGTGGAAATTTCCTGGCGGAGACAGGATTCTAACATGTGCCCGATTGTTCTTCTGGGGACTGGCCACCCTCAATTGTGCGGAACGTTATTCACGGGGCCTTGCCGGGAGGATATGATCATGCCATGCGCCACTCGTTTCGGTTTCTCTGGAACGCCACTAAGGGGCATCGCCTGGCGCCATGGCGGAGTCCATACCTGCTGTGGCGAATTGAGACCTACTGCGGCGTCAAGATGACGCAGATCGGCTTTCTGGAATTCTGGGAGTTCCTGTGGCGGGAGCGTGCAAGCCTTTGGCGCTTTCTGAAGTGGACGGGTGAGATGGATCGTTACGCCCACCCCAAGCCGAAAAACTCGTAGCAGACTGTGCTACGCGCCTTTACCAGCCGCGGCGGCGTCCCCGAGGATAATGTTCACGTCGGTTCCCTTGCCAGCTCCGGTCAATTGGGCGGCCGCGCCACGATTGGCGGCAATCTCAAGGAACCCCATACTGCCGAGAACGCAGAACACCTCGCCCGGAGCGCCTTCGGCGTAAGCATCGTGCATCTCTGTAATTTCCCGGCTGCCGACGAGAATCTTGAATTTCTTGGCGGTGTCGCCGAAGAGCATAGGAGCGTCCTGCGGAGTGATGTTGGTGATCAGATTTCCGAAACGATCGACCTTGAGTATTACTCCGCGCAGTTTGTTCTGGTCTACTGCTTTTGGTTTGGGCGCGTTGAAGCGTACGTAGTCTTCCACCTCATCGCCAAATTTCAGGGAATCGACTTCCTTGGCGAGATAGGCCGCGACCGGAGAAAAAATGTCGCGCGCATGGAATGTATTGCTGACCGGCTGCAGAAAATAATGCTCCGAAGTGATGTGGCGCACGTGCATACGCTCTTCGCGGGCGTAAACCAGCGACAGCACTCCATTGTCGGGAGCGACGAAATGGTATTTGTCGCACGAGGCCAGAATCGGCCTGCGCCCCGTTCCCACGCCAGGATCGACCACAACCAAGTGTACCGTGCGGTTGGGAAAGTATGAGTAAGCCTGCGAGATCGTCAGGGCGCCATCCAGCACATCGAACGCCTGTACGCTATGGCAGATATCGATGATTTGCGCGTCCGGCACGATGTCGAGAATAACGCCCTTCATCGCGCCGACGAAATGGTCATTAGTGCCGAAGTCAGTGGTAAGAGTAATAATCGGACGATTGCTCAAATTGCCCCCACGGATAGATACACGAATCCCAAAAGCTCGAAGTTAATTGCTCGCTACCGGAGAGTCAAGGCACGGAGGTAATTGGATTCAAGTTGAGCGGGGGAGCCGTAAGCGAGCCGTGAAGGGACAATGATTCCAAACTCGCGAGATACCCTCGGGAGTTCCAATACTGTTTTATTCGATATGAATGTCTCCGGATCCCGTGTGAATGGTGAGCATCTGGCCTCCGCCGCGAACCTGGCCTCGAATCGTCTTATGGGCATCGTTAACCCTTCCCTGCACGGTCATGGTAATCGGCGAACCAACGTCCAGAGAGCCGGAACTCGTGGAAATATTAGCATCGAAGGCGGCGTCGGCAGGCAATTTCACGTGCACATTGCCCGATCCTGTGCGTACTTCCCAGGCACCGGTTTGCTTGCCTTCGGCAGTAATATCGCCACTTCCAGCTTCCAAATGAAGCCCCCCCTGAATACGTCGAACTGTGATGTTGCCCGACCCGGTGTGCAGATCGACGTCACCGGAGCCGGCCTCCTCGATTTCGATGTCGCCGCTGCCTGCGCCACCGCGGATTGCGCCCGAAATGTCCCTCCCTCGCACGTTGCCCGAACCCGTTTGTAAATGAATTTCGCCGGTGATTTGGCTCAGTCTCAAATCTCCCGAGCCGCTCTGCAGGTCGGCATTGCCGCGAGTACCCTCGATGGTTTGATCTCCGGAACCGGTATGAGTACGGATGGTTGCGTCGGCAGGGACTGTAATCTCGTAGTCCACGGAGATGTCGCGCATGTTGACGTAGTCAATGCGAATGCTGTTGCCATCCTGGCGTATGGGAGGATGCTGCTCGATGTCGCTGACATCGACGTGCCGGTTGCCGAATAGCCAGTGATCGCCAACGTAAATCTTTCCGCGAACGGCCACCGATCCCGCAGGTCCGCTGCGGACAATAATGTCACCCGAGTGCGTCTGCACTTCTAAGCTAACCGCGCCGCTGACCGAGAAGGTCTTCTCGAAGCTTCCTTGCGGCGTGGACCCAAAAGCAATCGCGCAACCGAACAACGTGGCCACAGCGATTGCGACCACATTCCGCGCGGCAGTTCGCAAAGCGTTTTGCTTATGCATATCGATCCGCTCCGTTCGTTTATTGATTTCACGGCGTTAGCTGATTGCCGAACCCTGCCCCATTTACTGCAGCACTACCTCTTGGCCTTCCTTCAGTCCGCTCAGCACTTCGGTCTTTGCTCCGTTCGAGATTCCAATGTTTACCGCAACTTTGTCTTTGCCGTCTTTACCCTTGGGGTCAGGAACCTCAACCGAAGCTTTCTTATCTTTGTCGTAGATAATCGCGCCTTCAGGGATCTGCAATACATTATGGTGCTCTTCGAGGATGATCTCGGCGTTGGCAGTCATCTCGGCTTTCAGTTCGCCGCCCGGATTCTGAATGGAAACCCGAACTTCAAACGTGGTCACGTTATCTTTTTCTACTCCCATTGGGGATATCTTCGTGACCTTCCCGTTAAAGGTTTTGTCCTTGAACGACTCCACCTTGATACGAGCCGGCTGTCCAAGATATACCTTGCCGATGTCGCTTTCATCGACCTTGCCCTTCACATAAACTTCGCTGGTATCACCCAGGGTCATGACCAGAGTCGCCGAAGATCCCAGCACGAGAATGGAGCTTACCGCGTCACCCATTTCGACGTCGCGCGAGAGCACAATGCCGTCAATCGGAGAAACGATGTCGGTGTAGCTGAGTTGCTCTTCGAGTTGTTTAAGATTGGCCGCATCCTGCGAAACCTGGGCCTGCGATTGTGCGATCTTCGCCTTCAGAACAGTCACTTGTGCCTTCGCAACATTCTGCTTGTTGAGCGCCATTTCGTAGTTCTTTTCGGCATCGTCGAGAGCGGAGGCCGAAACCACGCCATCTTTCGCCATTCCCGTGGCGCGGTCGTAGGCTCGTTTCAGCAGCGGCACGTCAGGGCCTTCGGCGTCGACTTTAGCTCGCTCGTAATCGGCCTGCGTGCCCTTCAAACTGGCTTCTGCGGCTTCTTGTGCCGCGCGTGATTGGTCGACTTGGGCTTCGATTTCTATCTTATCGAGTTGCGCCAGCAGCTGACCTTTCTTCACCCGGTCACCGTAGTCGACCAGAAGCTTCTTGACGATTCCGCTGGCTTTGGATTTCACCTCGACTTTGATGATTGGGGTTACTTTTCCGGTCGCCACGACGCTCTTGGCGAGGTCACCCTTCTCTACCTTCGCCAGCTTGGAAGGATCGATCTTGGTGCCACCCCGCGTGGCCGCAAAAACACCGCCGGCGATCACCAGGATGGCTACGGCTGCGACGACGATCCAAATTACCAGTCTACGACGCTTCTTCTTGCTATTTCCGTTTCCGTTCACTACCGCCTCCTGTACGCAGGTGCATTTGCCATTGTGCTGTCTTGTTTCTTTTACGAAGCCGAAGCTGCCTTTGTTCCAAAGATTTCGATCCTGAGTTCGAATCGGCCAGTTTTGGTCTGCAACTGATCGTGGGCCAGTTGAGCCAATGGCGACATGTACTTAGACCGCGCGCCAATATGAATGGTTAGCCGTTGGCGAGATTTTTCTCAAGCGAAGTGCCGGTTTCATAATCTCCGACTCTAGAGTTGCCAGCTTGGTCTCCCTCGCGCCGCTAGTGGCAACTGGTTCGAGTTAACTCCCTTTGGAATGCTAGAATTACACATCCATGATCGCCTTTGTGCTGCTCCGGGTGCTGTTGATTCTTCTCCTGGTGGCAGCGAATGCGTTTTTCGCCGCGGCTGAGTTCTCGCTGGTCAGTATTCGCGATACCCGCATTCAACAGCTTATTGCATCCGGCCGCACCGGCGCTCGTATCGTTCAGCGGCTTCATCAGCACCTGGACGAAGTCGTGAACGGAGTGCAGCTTGGCATCACGATGGTCAGCCTCACTCTCGGCTGGATCGGCGAGCCCATGGTTGCCAGCCTGGTGGGAAACCTTCAGTTTCTTCAGAGAGTTCCGCATGCGGCTGTGTACGCTCACGGCATTGCCATCGCCATCGCGTTTAGCCTGATCACCTACCTGCACGTGTTGCTCGGGGAGCTCGTTCCCAAGACTTTGGCGCTGCAGCGGGCCGAGCAGATTGCTCTGGCGGTCGCGGCGCCGATGGAAGGATTTCTCACCCTGACCCGCCCCGTTCTCTATTTTATGCGTGGATCAGGCAGCCTGGTGCTGCGCCTTTTCGGAGCCCGCGAAACCAGACGGGGCGGAGCAGTTCATTCTCCCGACGAACTGAAGCTCATCGTCACGGCAAGCCGCCAGTTGGGCGCCATCCCAGAGTCGCAGGAGGAAATGATTCACAATGCCATCGAATTGGATAGCATCACTGTCCGTGAAGTGATGGTACCCCGGCCCGATATTTTTTCTCTGCCCTCCGACCTTACCCTCGATGACGCCCTGAATCGCGTGGTCGAAGGCCAGCATTCGCGCATTCCTGTCTACGATCCGCAACGCGGCCCTGAACACATCGTAGGAGTTCTTTATTACAAGGAACTTGTGCGCTGGGTACGGTTGAGATTGATGAATCTCGGCCAGCCGGTGGCTTCGCGCATCGCACGCACTCAGATCGGACAGATCATGCACGACGTGCTGGTGGTTCCCGAGACTAAGCCGTTATCGGAACTGTTGGCGGAGTTTAAAGAACGCCGTCGTCACCTGGCGGTTGTGGTCGATGAATTTGGTTCGACCGCCGGAGTGATCACGGTGGAGGACATTTTGGAACAATTGGTCGGCGATATCGAAGATGAATTCGACATAGCGCCGCCAGAGCCTGAACTGGCCGACGAATCGGTGCTGATGCTGGAAGGCTCGGAGAATATCCGCGATCTCGAAACTCAGCACGGACTGCTATTGCCTCGCGATGCCGGCTTTGAGACCCTTGCGGGATTTGTGTTGGCGCGCCTGCAGCGTATTCCTTATCTCGGGGAATCCTTCGAATACGACGGCCATCGCTACACGGTGGAAGATATGGAAGGGCACCGGATTGCACGCGTCAAAATAGAAAAAATCGAAAGTGTCGAAAACAAGCCGGAAGGCGCCAGGCAAGCCGGAGATTAATTAGACATTGTAAGCTGAAGCCCGAATGCTGCGAGCCTTTCTCCAACGCGTCGTCTATACCCTGCCCGTGATCTGGCTGGTGGTTTCGCTGGTCTTCCTTCTGATTCACCTGGTTCCAGGAGACCCGATTCAACAGATGCTCGGCGAAGGCGCGCCGCCGGCCGACATCGCCGCCACACGCCACGCCTACGGGCTCGACGCGCCGCTCGGCGAGCAATACATTCGCTACTGGAAAGGCGTGGTGCACGGCGACCTCGGTCCATCGTTTCGTTACAACCAAAGCGTAACGCGGCTGCTTGCAAATCGTTATCCCTACACGCTGCAGTTAACGCTCGCATCGCTTTTTGTGGCAATTGTTCTGTCAATCCCTGCCGGTGTACGCTCGGCGCAACGCCGCAACCGCTGGGATGACCGGTTGCTTTCGGTCGTCAGCTTGTTCGGCTTATCGTTCCCCAACTTCGCGCTAGGACCGATTCTGATTCTGCTGTTTGCCATCAAGCTGGGATGGCTGCCTGTCTCGGGAGCGGGTTCAGTACCAAATCTCGTGCTCCCCGCCATCACGATGGGCGGAGCCCTCGCGGCAATTCTGACGCGGATGGTCCGCACCTCGATGCTGGAAGAGCTTAGCCAGGACTACATCCGGACTGCACGTGCCAAAGGACTGCGTGAGCGTACTGTCGTTTATCGCCATGCTCTGCGGAATGCCATGATTCCAATCCTCACCGTACTGGGGCTGCAATTCGGGGCGCTGCTGGCTGGCGCAATCGTCACCGAAACAATCTTCTCCTGGCCGGGCATCGGCCGCTTGACGATTCAGGCAATCTCCAATCGCGATTACTACTTGGTACAGGGCTGCATCCTGGCGATTGGGCTGACTTATGTCGCGGTCAACCTCCTGACGGATGTGCTGTATTCGGTGGCGAACCCGAGGATTCGGCAGTGAGCTAGCGGCGATTCTCAATCAAACTCGCTCTTAGGAGAAAGATTCGAAGCAGCGGAGGCGAACGGCACGTGGATCGAAAAGGACGAGGCGGGATCGGCTGCCCCGCCTCCTGCCGAACCAAGCTATGCAGCCTGCATCATCTTCTTCATCCGTTCCTTCATTTGCTCCGGCGACACATCTTCCACGTGAGTGGCAATGCCCCAAAGATGACCGAACGGATCTTGAATGAAGCCGTTGCGGTCGCCGTAGAACTGATCCTGCACTGGCTTGAGGATTTTCGCGCCTTCGGCTACCGCACGCTCCACCACACGATCCACGTCGGGAAGATATACATACAGGCTTACCGGGCTGGCTCCGATCGTGGTCGCGCTGGCGTGACCCTGACCCATGCTGGGATTTTCATCGGCGAGCATAATGTGCGAGTCTCCAATCTTTAACTCGGCGTGGCCGATCTTGCCCTCCGGGCCGTTCATGCGGACCGTTTCAGTCGCTCCGAAGACTTTCTTGTAATACTCGATAGCCTGAGCCGCACCCTTAATAACGAGGTACGGTGTAACGGAGTTGTAGTCTTTGGGAATATACGAAACCTTGCTCATGATTTTCCTCCTAGGAAATGTAAGCTGGAAGTGGAGGTTGCGGCGCATGTGCGGGGCACGATCGCCCGACACTCTAATGAGAACACAATTCGCCGGCACGCTCAAGTTGTCATAGCCATTTAGAATTCCGTAATGTCCACCGCCGCCATCTCGTTCCGCCGCCAGATCGGGGAAAATGCCCGCCACAATCCACTGGCCGCCACTGGCGTGGTATTGGTAATTATCTTCGTGATCTTTGCTCTGTTCGCCCCCTGGATCGCCCCGCAGGATCCCGCCTCGATCAATCTTCCCGCCCGCCTCAGTGCTCCATCCCATGCGCACTGGTTCGGCACGGACGAACTAGGGCGCGACATTTTATCGCGCATCATCTACGGCGCTCGCATTTCAATGCTGGTAGGGAGCTGTGTGGTGCTGGCCTCGCTTGCCGCTGGTCTTATCATCGGCGCGATTGCCGGTTATTACGGAGGAGCGATCGACCGCTTCGTTAATGTGGTGTTGATGAATGCCTTTCTTTCGTTCCCTGGGATTTTGCTGGCAATTGCTTTTGTCGCGTTTCGCGGCCCCGGCGTTTTCAATCTTGTGCTTGCACTTTCCCTGGGCGGATGGGTTGGTTATGCGCGGCTGGTCCGCGGACAGGTGTTAGCCGCTCGCGAGCGCGAATTTGTAGAAGCCGCCCGCGCCATTGGAGCCAACGACCTGCGGATTATCGTGCACCACATCCTGCCCAACATCATTCAACCTGTCATCGTGCAAGCGGCAATTGGGATGGCGGGAGCAATTCTTGCAGAGGCCACCATGAGCTTTCTCGGTCTGGGCGTTCCGCCACCGACGGCGAGTTGGGGCACAATGCTCAACGATGGCCGCGCACACCTATTCGACGCCCCACATCTTGTTCTGTTCCCTGCCCTCGCGGTGATGCTGGCGGTGCTGTCTTTCAACTTTATCGGCGACGCTTTGCGCGACTATCTTGATCCTCGCTCGCGCATTGAAGCAGGTTTGTAGCCGAACTGCTCCTAGCCGGCATAATCAGGTTTCTTAATGCGCCTACTTAGCGCCCTGGCTGGCTGAGTTCCTGCGCGCGCTGCCGCGCCTGTTGCTCTAATTGTCCCTGTCCTGAGGCTGCGTACAGATCGGCGAGGGTTGTCCACAGTTGGGGGTTCGACGGTTTGTAAGTTAAGGCTTGCTGCTGGAATCCCACAGCTCGCTGCAAGTCACCCATCTTCGACCATACCTGCGCACGTTCTTCCGCAACTTGCTCTTCAATCGCCGGCTTGATGTCTGGAGGTTCATGATCCGATTGTTCGATGGCCAGATCGAGAGCTTCCAGTGCATCCTGGGATTGGTTGCTGGCAAGATAGAGCCGTGCGAGAAGCGTGTAGTACTCGCTCGGCCGGACCGAAATATCCGCCGCGTGCCGCACCGCCTTCACAGCTTCCGCGTAACGCCGCTGTGAGGAATACAACATCCCCAGTGAGTACCAATTGGCCTCGGTGGGCTCGAGATGTGCGGAGAGAAGATATTCGCGCTCCGCATCCTGAAATTGCCGGCTCGCTTCGTACAGTTGACCGCGCGTGTGGTGCAGATACGGTTCTTCCGGAAACATCTGCAGCGCATGGTCGAGTTTCGCCGCGGCTTCTGCGTTTCGGCCAAGGTTGTACAGAATCGAACCTGAGTTGGCATAGAAATTGAATAGCTCGGCGCGTCCTCGAAGCGACGTATCGGCCGCCAATGCAGGAGACGGATCGAATTTCATCGTGCGGCAGTCGATCTGAAGGCGATTTAGCAACACCGCATTTTCCGGAACGTTGCGCACAAACACCGCCGCCTCCTCATCCAGATAAACCGGCTTCCAGCCACGGCTCGCGCAGAATTGTTGCACGTGTGTGCTGCCTAATCCCCAGTAGCGTACCAGGGAAAAGACTAGAGTATTTATGCCGCGCTGGTCGGCTTCCTGTTGCCAATCGGCCGAATCCGGCGACTGCCTCATGATCTTCCGCTGTTCGAACATCACATCCTCGAATGGAATTGCGCGTCCATCCACGTAATCGGGATATTGCGGGCCCAGGCTGAAAGCAAAATATCCCCCCATGTTGTATTCGTGAAAAATGTTGCCAGGCAGTCGCTCGCGCATAACAAATTCAGCCGCGCGTTCCGGATACCATGACGATAATCCTGTTCCAAACAGCGCGGGCTCGCCGGCAGCAATGTAAGCTCGCTCGGAAATCAGATCGTAGGCTCGAATTCCCACCAGGAATGTGCAGCCCAAGAGTATGAAGGCCGTGGCCCTTGATGGATTGAACCGAGACTTTTCGGATATGCGTTCGCGACGATCCCGCCTGGCTCGCAGCTTCACGGCGGCAGGAAGGTCGAACCAGCCGGAAAAGTAAGGAGCGGCAACCACGATTGCAACGACCCCAAACAATCCCTGGAAGCGGAGATTGTGCAGCGCCAGGTAAGAGCATCCCAGCAGCAGAGCGGCGGATCCGAATTGCCTGCGCTTGAGTGCGACGATCGCAGCAATGACCGCGGCAGCTAACAACCACCAAAACCCGCTATTCGGATTGCGCCAGTCGAGGGCTTGCGAAACTGTATCGAGCGAGATCGGCGTGCGTCTCCACTCCGCGATTACGTTTTCATGAACACCCAGCGCCTGCTCCTGCTGAAAAACTCCAGCATAGATTTTCCATCCCCAGCGGTTAAGTAGTGTGACTGGAATCGCAACCAGCAGCCACGGTGCGGCCCCGCGTAAGCGTTCGGCCGCCGCAGCGCTGCGGCTCGGCGAAGGGAAGTTCCAGCAATTCCAACGCGAGGTATAAAGCCAGCAGCGCCAACCCGGCGATGAAGCCGGGATGAGCGTTAACCCAGATCAGCATGATCACCGGAACCAGCCATAGCGGGGCATGCCGGCCGCGGAAGTGCCGCCATAGCAGCGCCAGCAACGCCGCGAATAATACCGTGCTGAACAGGTCGGCGCGCGGCGCCGTGCGATAGGCAATTCGCGGCACAGCAAGAGTCGCAAAGCAATCGCAGCCAGACTGCTCTCTGCGTAGAAAGCACAACTCACTGTCGCGGCACAACCAAGGCTGCTCAGCCACGAAAGAGCAGCAAACCCTCCCAGAGCATACAGGCCGTAAAGCACGATTTCTGCGAGCGGCGGATAAATCCACTCTCGGCCCCGCGCCGTGTATGACAGAACGTCAGTCGAGGGGATTTGGTGATGCTGCAAGATATATCGGCCGCTGGCCAGTTGCCAGCCTGTGTCGGGATCCGTGACGGTGCGTAATCCCGCGAGCAGGCTGTACAGCAATACCAGAGCCAGCAACGCGATTTTACCATAGTGAAGCAGGCCTGAAGATACGTTCCATGAATTCGACAACCTGTGCTCTTGCGGGGAGGTTCCTACGAATTGGGAGCTCGTGGCACAGCATATCGCGGAAAGGCGGAACTGGGCCAGTGTTTCCGAATTTAGGAAGAATCGGGTGCTCCCCTTATCGTCCCGCGGTGTAAAGCTCTGAAAATACGGCACAATATACATTTCTTGACATGAATTGCAAATTGCAATATAAATATGTCGATTTGCTATATATGACTCTGGGCGAAAAAATTCGTTACCTGCGAGAGGTCGAAGGCTCGTTGCGCGGCCTGGGCCGTCCGATGACGCAGCAGGAACTGGTCAAGGCGATCCGGCATGAGTTGCGGAAGAGCATCAGCCAGTCGTATCTGTCGCAGATCGAGAACGGCGCCCGCCCGCACATGACGCAATCGTCGCGAGCGCTGCTGGCGAAGTTTTTCAAGGTTCATCCTGGCTTTTTGGTGGATGATCCCGAGGGGTATCACACGGAATTGACCTCGGATCTGCGTACAACCGAAGGTCAGCTCGACGTGTGGTTGCTGCAGGGCTCGGAGCGCTTTATCAGCGATCCGGAAGTGAGCGAGGTGCTGATCAAGGCGGCGCGAGAAAAAGATACGCGCCGCTGCCTGTTGTTGTTGGGGGCGATTCTCGACACACCGGGATTGGCCGAGCGTTTGCTCGACGCCTTGCGCCCCGAGGCAGCGGCGGGCGGACACCATCATCGGGGAAAGCGCGGCCATACTGTGGGTACAGAGGGGAGGAGAATCGAATGACACATACCACGACATGGGCGGACTTCTACCTGGTCTGTTTCGCGGTGGGATTTTGCTTCAGCTTCTTTTCCTTCGTGTTCGGAGGAGCGCGTACTGGCCGCCTGCATCTGCCGCATGTTCATGGTCAGGCTGCCGGTCATCCGCCCACAGCTGGCGCCCATGGCCCTGGGTAGCGGCCGCGTAGCAGGAAGCGGTCGCGCCGGAGCAACTAGCACACAAGTGCACGAAAGTGCAGGCGGCGTTTCCCCGTTCAACTTCGCTACCCTGATGGCTTTTCTGGCGTGGTTTGGTGGCACGGGATATCTGCTGACGCGTTACTCCGGGTTGTGGGTCGGTTTCGGTCTGCTGGCGTCCATCATCAGCGGATTGATTGGAGGCGGCATTGTCTTTTTATTCCTCAGCAAGGTGCTGATCAGGAATGACGAAAACATGGATCCTGCTGATTACGAAATGGTCGGAGTGTTGGGACGTGTCTCCAGTTCAATTCGAGAACAAGGAACTGGCGAAATTATCTACACGCAGATGGGAACGCGCCGCGTATGCGGCGCGCGCAGCGAGAACGGCAGTGCCGTGACCAAAGGCACCGAAGTCGTGGTTACGCGCTATGAAAAGGGAATTGCATACGTGCAATTGTGGAGTGAGGAATAGCAAATAGGGTGCGGGTTTTTGTTCTGCACATTCGAATAGGCGGGAACCCTCATGGAACGGAAACTTCTTTTGGCTGCAGTGGTGATCCCCTGGCTGGTAATTCCTTTGACCGCGAGGAATTATTCCAGAGCCTGGGAGCGCTTGCCTCCGCGCGTTGCCGTGCACTTCGATGCCAAGTGGCGCCCGAACGGCTGGACCACACGGCAAGCCGCTCGTACGCTCGCGCTTGGCATGCAGTTGTTCTTACTTACCGTGTTCACAATTGCGGCGTTCGCGATAAGCCGGGTTCGCACGTCAAGCGTGCCGCACTGGACGTTAGTTGCCGTCTTTTATCTCGTAATTGGCCTGGTTTACTTCGTTAATCGATGGGTTGTTGATCGGAGCCTTGTGCAGCAATCAGCAGTCACAAGTTTGTTGCCGCATGATCATCAACACGTGAACAGCAAGTTGCCGCGTTGATTTTTTGAATCTGCACTCGTAGAAGGAGGCGTTATGTTCGAGATGTCACGCATGATGGAAATTTGGATTTTTGTCGGGCTGGGAGTGATGGTCATCCTGTTCCTGATGAGCGGAATGGCCAGGCTCTATCGTAAAGCAGGTCCGCACGAGGCGCTCATCGTGTATGGCCTGGGCGGGACGCGCGTGGTGCAGGGCCACGGCACGCTGATACTTCCCATGGTGCAAGTGTGCCGCGACCTGTCGCTCGAGTTGATGTCGTTCGACGTGGCGCCGCAGCAAGATTTGTACACGAAGCAAGGCGTCGCCGTGACGGTCGAGGCTGTGGCGCAGATCAAGGTGAAATCCGACCGCGAGTCCGTGCTGACAGCGGCCGAACAGTTTCTCACCAAGACCGACCAGGAGCGCGAAGGCCTGATTCGCCTGGTGATGGAAGGCCACTTGCGCGGCATCATCGGACAGTTAACGGTGGAAGAAATCGTGAAGCAGCCGGAAATGGTGTCGGACCGCATGAGGTCAACGTGTGCCGAAGACATGAACAAGATGGGGCTCGAAGTCATTTCGTTCACCATCAAGGAAGTTCGCGATAAAAACGAATACATCACCAACATGGGCAAGCCCGACGTGGCGCGAATCAAGCGTGACGCCGACGTAGCCACGGCTGAAGCCGATCGCGATACTGCGATCAAACGCGCGCTGGCGCAACGAGAGGCTGCTATCGCCAAAGCGCAGGCCGATCAGGAGCGCGTGCTCGCGGAAACGTTGTCTCTCGCCAAGCAGGCAGAATCGCAACGCGACCTCGAAGTGAAGAAGGCACAATTTCTCGAGGTCACAAAACGCCAGCAGGCTCAAGCTGACAAGGCCTACGACATTCAGACCAACATCATGCAGCAGCAGGTTGTCGCCGAGCAGGTGAAGGTGCAGCAGGTTGAAAAGGAACAGCAGGTGAAAGTGCAGGAAGCGGAAATCAACCGCCGCGAAAAAGAACTGATCGCAACCGTGCTGAAGCAGGCGGAGATCGAGCGCCAGCGAATCGAAACTCTGGCTGCCGCTGAAAAGCAGCGTCTAATCGCCGAAGCAGAGGGACATGCTTCGTCGATACGCGCGCAAGGCGAAGCCGAGGCTGAGATTATTTTCAAGAAAGGCGAATCCGAAGCGAAAGCCATGAACGTGAAAGCTGAGGCCTACCAGGAGTACAACCAGGCCGCGGTGATCGACCGCTTGTTCACCAGCATGCCCGAAGTCGTGAGGGCGCTGGCCAGTCCGCTGGCGAACGTCGATAAGATCACCATTGTTTCGACAGGCAATGGCGACGCATCGGGCATGAACAAAATCACCGGTGACATCGCCAAAATGGCGGCGCAGGTGCCGGCGTTGTTCGAGACACTCTCCGGCATGCCCCTGGCCGAACTGTTGGGCAAGGTGCGGCAGATCGGCGATCACTCGCCAAAACCGCCAGTGGTTGACGCGACGAAATGAAAGTGGGGGGAACGGGTTCCGGCTTGTTCCTCTTTCATTTTTGTCGGCTTCACTTTTCAGGAGTCGGTTATGGCAAGAACATCGAAGCACGACAGGCTTAGGTATCGCACTGGGAGCTGCTCTTGGCGCGCTGGCCGGCGTTCTGGTTGGGCACATTGCCATCTGGTTAGGTCTCGGAATCGCAATCGGCATGGTGTTGGGCGCGACGCTTCGCCGTTCGGAAGCGCCATGTGCTGAGTGTGCGGCCATGCATCGATTGCATCAACGCCACGAGGAAGAAACGAAATTACAACGACTATCGAATTGAAGGGAGTCCGTTATGGCATTACTGGAGCGAGTTTCGACACTAGTCCGCGCAAATCTTAACGACTTGATCGACAAAGCCGAAGAGCCGGAAAAGATGATCAAGCAGGTGATTCTCGATATGCGGAATCAACTGCTGCAAGTGAAGACACAGGTTGCGATCGCCATCGCCGACCAGCACCTGCTCGAGAAGAAGCAAAAGAGAATGAAGAAAAGGTCGCTGAATGGATGCGCAAGGCAGAATTGGCCGTCGACAAGAAACAAGACGACCTGGCGCGCGCTTCCCTCCAGCGAGTGGAGAGCTATCGCGAACTGAGTGAAGGTTTCGCTCAGCAAGTCACCGATCAGAAGGCGCAAGTGGAGAATTTGAAATCGGCGCTGCGCAAGCTGGAGCAGAAATTGACCGAAGCACAGGCCAAAGCGGACCTGCTGATTGCCCAGCATCGCCGAGCACGCGCCATTGGAAAGGCCAGCGAGGCGCGTATTGCGATCGGCGATGGCTCGAAAGCCGCAGCCTTCGACCGGATGAAGCGCAAGGTCGCGCATTCCGAAGCGGTCAGCCAGGCTAAATCGGAAATTGCAGGAGACAATATCGAAGACCGGCTAAGTGCGCTTGAGAAGGAAGATCATATCGAGCAACTACTGTTGGAATTGAAAAAGAAGAGAGCAACCCCGGCGTAAAGCCTGCTACACGGCGTTTTCGAGTGCCAGAGCCATACCCATGCCGCCGCTCACGCAGAGCGTAGCCACGCCGCGTTTGGTGTTGCGTTTTAGCATTTCGTGGAGCAGAGTAACCACGATTCGAGTACCGGTGCAGCCGATGGGATGGCCGATCGCAATCGCTCCGCCGTTTACATTCAGGCGGTCGCGGTTGAAATTCAGTTCGCGGTCGCAGGCCAGGACCTGGGCGGCGAAAGCTTCGTTTAGTTCGATTAAGCCGAAGTCGTGCAATCTGAGATTGTATTTCTCATCGAGCTTACGCAATGCCGGGACCGGCCCGATTCCCATGGTGCGAGGGTCCACACCGGCGGAAGTTACTGCCGAAATTCGCGCCAGCGGCTTCAGATTGTTCTTCTTCACGAAGTGCTCACTTGCCAGGACCATGGCCGCCGCGCCATCGGTAATTCCGGAAGAGTTTCCCGCGGTAATCGTTCCGGTTTTAGAAAACACAGGCGCCAGCTTGCCGAGCTTTTCCATACTGGTATCCGGAAACGGATGCTCGTCGCGGCTTAGCGTGGTCGTGCCTTTCTTGCCCTCGATCGTCACAGAAACGATTTCGTCGTTGAATCGTCCCGCCGCAATGGCGCGCGCGGCCCGGGTCTGCGATTGCAAGGAAAACTCATCCTGCTCTTCGCGGGAGATCTTGTACTGCTCGGCCAGCACTTCGGCGGTTTCGCCCATCACCATTTTCGCCATGGGACAGAAAAATCCATCGCGATACATGCCGTCGACTAGTTCCTGATTTCCGAGACGGAACCCCCAGCGGGCTTCGAGGTAGTATGGAAGTCGCGACATCGACTCCGCGCCTCCGGCGAGAATGCAGCTCGATTCGCCAAGCAGAATCGCCTGATAGCCGAGCGCAATCGCCTTCATCCCTGACGCACAAGCCTTGTTCACAGTAAATGCCGGAATTTCCTGCGGCACAGCGCTCCGAATCGAGATTTGCCGCGCCGGATTCGGGCCGCCGCCCGCCTGGCGCGCGTTGCCGAAGATGGTTTCTTCTACCTGCTCCGGCTGGATTCCGGCGCGCTCGATCGCTGCTCTCGCGGCTACCGCGCCCATATCGGCTGCCGTAAGAGAAGCCAGCGACCCGCCAAACTTGCCGATCGGCGTTCGTACTGCGGAGAGAATATATACGGCCTGCAAACTCACCACCTCCAAACTTTCGAGTCTAGCAGCATCATCCATTTTCGCGTCGTGGACTTCCCTTAGCGGTCCGAAATGGAGTGCGTAGTGGTTGACCGGGATTAACTTGCTCCCGTAGAATGGTTGTTTGGACTCAGCCGAATATTCCTCCTGTACAAAGGTATCTAACCACACATGGCAAATCATTTTTCAGCGCTAAAGCGCGCCCGGCAGACAGAGCGACGCACTGCCACCAATCGAGCCAATACGTCCCGCCTTCGGACTGCGCTAAGAACTCTGCGCGAGACCATTGAGAAGGGCGACAAGAAAGCCGCCGAGCAAACCTACCGCCAGACCGTCTCCGCGCTGGACAAGGCTGTTCAGAAGGGTACGCTGCACGGAAACACCGCCTCGCGCTACAAATCGCGGCTGGGCGTGCGCGTCAACGCGATGAAGTAGGAATTAGCGGCGAGGCTTGCCTTCGCTGAAGTCTTGGCAGCAAGAATCCCGTCTGGAAACGGTGCTCTTTGAACTCTTCGCCGAATTGGGCGTTGAGCATGGCCTCTTCCCGCTTGGCTTTAATCCAGAAACCCAGGATTATCACGCAAACGCCGAGCACGCACCGCCAACGATCCAGAGCAATCGCCGAACCGATCACCGCCAGATCGAGCCCGGAATAGATAGGGTGCCGCAGGCGCGCGTAAGGACCGGTGCGGATCAACTTGTGACCTTCCTTGATGGTAATGCGGCCGCTCCAGTACTGGCCAAGATGCCAGCGCGCCCACAGAGCTAGGGCGATTCCCAGCCAGATCATCACCACTCCGGCGACGGCCACGGGGAAATTGCGGTGCATGAACCGATGACCGAGGACTCCAATATCCGCGTCATCGTTGAACACGACGAAAAAACCAAGTACCTCTAGCGCCATGATCCCGTAACGCCATGCGAATGGTTCTTTCTTCTCTGTCCGGAGCGTCTTCAGAGCACCAATCAGCCAGTAGGCGATGAATATTATCCACGGGCCTTCGATGAGATAGCGCCAGCTCATGGTTTCTCCCCGAGGAAATGTCTCGCTACCTTAAGAACGTAATCAGACTGGCAGTTGTTCCTGCAACCACTGGGGGTCCTGCAGTTTCGGTTCGGTCGTTAGTTCGATCACCAGGCGCTCGAGCACCATGCGTTTGCTTACCGGACTGGATCTCAGAGCGAGATCGGCCTTCGCCACCAGGCGGATGGCGCGCGTAAGATCGCGGCGGGATCTGTAGCGGCGCGCCTGTTTGATAATGTCATCGGCGGCAAATGGAGGCACGCGGAAGCCCTGCCAGAGCGCGGCCCACAACATCCGCTGATCGCGAACGTTGCGTTCGAGGATTACGAGCATCTGGCGGAAAGTTTTGGCAAGCATGTAAATATGGCCGATGGCCGCTTCTTCGCCGTCGCCTGCAGACAGAATCGCATCCAGCACTTCCAAAGCGCGCACGCGCGCCCTGGCTGAAATCGCATCGGTCAGTTCGTAGAGCGAGCGCTGCTTCGCGGCTAGCACCATGGTTTCCACGTCGCCCAGCGTTATTCGATTTTTCGCGCCGACGTAGAGCATGAGTTTCTCCAGTTCGTTGGAGATCATCATCATGTCGCCGCCGAGCGCATCTACCAGCTCGCGAGCGCCGTCAGGCTCGATTTTGACGCTGCGGCCGGAACAATAATCGGAGATCCAGCGCACCGCTTCCCCTTCCTCGACGCGCGCCAGTTCGACGATTCCGCAGTATTGGCCCATGGTTTCGCGGATGCGTTGGTAGCGTTCTTTATCCTGCATCTCCATGCGGCGAACGTCAGCGGGAATGCTGATGTGGTCGGCGACAAAGACGATCATCGCGTCCGGATTCGGGTCTTTGCAGTACTGTTCGATCGCCGAAAGTTTCTCTTCGTTCGAGCCACGGCCAAATATATTCTTCACGCCGCGCACGAAAAATACTTGAAACGGCGCCATCAACGACGGCGTACGGGCACGGTCCAGAATCTCGGCCAGATCGGTTTCGGCAAGATCGAACTCGAACAGGCTGAACTCGCGTAGATCAGCTGGAACCAGGTGTTCAATTATCGCGTCGCGAAAGCGTTTGCGGAAGAACGCTTCGTCGCCGACGAACACATATACAGGACGCAGCTTGCGCGATGCCAGATCGCTCATAAACCGGTCGGCTTGGGCAAACGCGCGCATCAGACGATCCCTATCAGCGGAAATCCCTTCGCAGAAACTTTAGCATCTAAAAGCCCTCCAGAATGTTGGAAACGAGGGTTCGCGCGAAATCCTGCGAGAGACGCCGGAAGGCGGGCGAGTCTTCTTGGAAGAAGCTGGTAACGTCCTGTGAGACTTCGTACTGCTCGCGAAAAAGGTAAGTGGGATTCTGGTAGAGCACCTTGCCCTGGCGATCGGTAAGCGACACGCTCATGCTGACGACCACAAGAACGCTGGCAGCTTGTCCAGTGGCGGAATTGTAGGTGAGGGGCGAAGAAGAGGCCGAAAGAACCACCCCGTGAAGCGTCGCATCCGCGGCTTCGCTCGGATCGTTGAGGACGTGGTAGTGCGTGCGTGATGTGAACTCACGAACCACGGAGGAAGTCAGGAGCTGTTCGATTCGGTAGGTTCGAGTTTGATTGACGAAAGCAGGCACGGCGATCGTCTTCACGTTTTCGGGAAGTTGAGCAGCGCGGCCGGCAGCGTGATATCCGCAACCCGCTGCGGCCAGGAGCAGCGGCAGCCATACGACTTGCCGAATGTTCATTGCACTTTTCCCAAGGGGCGGGTGGGGATCAAGCTCTCGGCGCACTCCACTGCGGCAATCGCAGCAACGCGAAGGTTGTCAGCGGCGGCCCACAGCCAGATTCCATTGGGATGCGCGGTCTCTGGCTTGAGCGAAACCAGAATGTCAGACTGGCCCGCGGTGTTGACGTTATTTGGCTGGGAATCTTCTTCCGCCGCGACCACCTTCACGTGATCTCCGGCCAGCACCTGCGACAATTTCTTGGGATCGACGGGCTGCTCCATCTCAAGATAGATGGCCAGAGCGTTTCCATGAAAAACCGGAGGCTGCAGGGCAAGAAGCGCTGGTTCGGGCGCCTGCGCTCCGGCGATCCTTTTATATTGGCGGCGGATGTGGCCCTCCAGCGAATCCAGCGAGAGCCGGGATTGTTGCCCGTAACGGGCCACCATGTTGAAAGCAACCTGCACGTCGAAGATTTCCTTCGGCAACGTTTGGAATGACAACAAGTTGACGGTCTGCTGGTGCAACTCGTCCATTGCCTTTTGCCCCTGCTCCGACGCGGGCTCGAACAGCGTCGCTACGACCCTTCGAATAGCTCCGGCTTTGGCAGCGCGATGCAACAGCAGTGCCAGCTCTACGGCTGCGGGATGGACGACCACAGCCGGAGCAGGTTGCAGGTCGGGATGGCCCAGCTCTCCCCGCTCGCGCTCCAGCCAGATAGATCGGAGCTGCGCGCCCGGCTCACTCTCCAGCGCACCTGACAGGTCGATAATCGCGCTACCCGCATCGCGAGCGCGCCGCCAATTCCTGCGCGCACACTCCGCATCGGAAGCGAAGAAGGTGAAATCGACGTTGGTAAACTGCTCCAAGCGTACGCTCTGAATGAAATTTATTTCGTCTCCAGTCGCTTCGAGCTGGCCGATAGATTCGTCGTCGTCGAGCAGGCGAACATCGATTGCGGGAAAGTTGCGCTCATTCAACACCTCCGCAACTTCTTTTCCGCGAAGGCTGGCAGCCCCCACAATGGCGACGCGATAGAGCTGGCCGCGTGACCCCGAAGACGCAGTCAGTCCGACGATTTTGGGCGGCGCACTCATGAAGTCTGTGAAATTTCCCGGTAGACCGGCGGCGGAGGAGGCTGTTTGCGGCGGCGCAACATCCACTGCAACCGCCAGAATACTCCCGAAAATGTGTAGAGAAGCGCAACCGCGAAGAGCACTGGCTTCGAAAAGAACCACACGCCCGCTATTAAAGCAGCGATTAGAATGATCAGACGGAAAGGCCGGCGGGAGCCGAAGTCGATATCTTTGAAGCTGTAAAAGCGCCAGGTGCTGACCATCAAATAGCCGACTGCTGCGACCATGGCGAGCCAAGTCATCGCGGTATACCACGAACCCAATGGAACGCCAGATTGAAAATGAACGACCGCTGCAATCACGCCTGCACCTGCGGGAATCGGCATACCAACAAAATATTTCTTGCCGGGTCGGCCCGGGTTCGAAGGTTGCGCGTTGGTCGTGATGTTGAAGCGCGCGAGCCGGCTTGCTCCGGCCATCAAAAACAGAAAAGCGGCGATCGCTCCCAACTGCGTAAGTTTGATATTCCAGTCGGTAAGCGCGACTGGAGGCATGAGGTGAAATCCCCAGGTCCAGGCCAGTATTGCAGGAGCAACTCCGAAGGTAATCACATCCGCCAGGGAATCCAGTTCCCTGCCAAAATCGCTGCTCGTGCCCGTCATGCGGGCCACGCGCCCATCGAGCCCGTCGAAGAGTACGGCAAATCCAATGGCTTTGGCCGCATTATCTAAATGCCACGAGGTCACGGCGGTCGCGTGGAGCACCTCCAGAATCGCGTAAAAGCCGGCGGCCATATTGCCCGACGTAAACAAAGACGGCAGGATATACATGCCCTTACGCATGCGGCGAGGAGGATGCGAACGCTGCCCGGCAGTTGGCTTGGTCTCGTCCATCACTGCGTCCCTTCTTGCGCGGAACGGCTTCCCGCGTTCGCCAATTCGCCTTTGGATTGCAGATAAGCCAGCACACTTGCACCGCCGCGAACGCGGTCGCCCACCTTCACCGCAACGGAAGCACCTGGGTCGAAGAGCACATCCACGCGGGAACCGAACTTGATCAGGCCGACGCGCTGGCCGCGCTCAAGGTGATCGCCAATTTTCGGCAGAAAGACAATTCGCCGCGCCAGAAGTCCGGCGATTTGCTTGAATACCACGCTCTGGTCATCGCCTTCGACGCGGACGATGTTCTGTTCATTCTGCTCCGCGGAGGCTTGGTTCATCGCATTCAGAAATTTCCCGCGCTGGTAGCGTACGTCGCGCACGATTCCCGCGATCGGCGAACGGTTCACATGAACATCGAAGACGCTCAGGAAGATGCTGACGCGGGCCCGTTCTTCGCCGCGCTCCCTGACGAGTGAAACGTCCGTTATTTTTCCGTCCCCGGGAGAAACTACCGCACCGGGAGCATATGGAATGATGCGCTCGGGATCGCGAAAGAACCACAGGAAAAATAAAGCCAGCAACACCGGAATGGCCGCCCATGCAGGGCGCGCCAGCCATCCCACGGCAAAGGCAGCCGCAATCAGAACCAGCGCGTAATAGTAGCCGTCGCGAACCATAGGAGCAGGTTGACCAATTATAGAGCAGAGTTGAGCCGTGCTGACTCACGTTGGGAGGCGAAATATGTAACTGCAAATCGTAAGTACAAAAAAAGAAAGGCGCTTTTGAAGCGCCAGCGTGCGGATACAGGTTCGCTGTCGCGGCGACCGCCGCCGCTCGAATGGCCAGAAATTATGCTACGTGCGCGCCGAACTGTTGCCGATATTGCCGCTCGATTGACTGCATCTGATCTTTGAGCCGCAGTTTGAGCTTCTTCAGACGAACCTCTTCCAGCTTTTCGTCTTCGCTGAGATAACGTTTTTGGGTGAGAGAATCAAGACGAGTGGAATACTGCAGATGTTCCTGAGCCAGCTTGCGGAATTCTTCGTGATTGGTCAGGAGAGCGTCATTCGAAGTCACCATCCAGCAGACCTCCAACCGGGATTTATAAGCTCAAGCTATCACAGCCCCAAAAATGGTTCAATGCCGAAATCTGGTGCAGTTCGGCCATGAGAATAATTTAACTAAGCTGCTCATTTAACATAGGTTAAGGCGATAGAGGACGGCAGCGTCCGGCGGGCCCGCATAATAATTTCTGCGAACTCCGGTTTCAACAAAGCCGAATTTCCGATAGAGCGCGCGAGCCACTTCATTCGATTCTCTTACTTCCAGAAAAATGCTCGTGCCATGGTGCGAGTGGGCAAAGGCGATTAGCTCATCCATTAGCATCTTGCCCACGCCTTGTCGCCGCATCGCGGCTTTTACTACGACGTTCTCTAATTCCCACTCCTCGTCGACCCGGTGCGCCACAAGGAAAGCGACGAATGTGGAAATTTGAGTTTTGGTTCGCTCGGCTTCGACTTCAAAGTGATCCTCCGCCACCCACACGAACCAGCCTGAGCGTAGCTGAGTTTCGGTGGTCGGGAACAGTTTTTCGTATTGTTGCCGGGACCAATGCGCAGTTAACGGAGCGAGGCGCTCAAGCTCAATGATCGCGTCGATATCGGCTAGATTGGCACGTCGCACTCGCAAGCTAAAACCTATGCCTCTCGAGAATTTCGGCGTCCGTGCGACGGACGTAATTCGCTTCCAGTTGCTCCGGAGTGACCACGTCGCCGGACCTGATCTTCTGCCAGCCTAAACGCGCGACCTCCGCCGCAGAGATCTGGGCCAGAACCTCGACTGCCAGCCCGGTTGAGCGGGCGGCATCGGCAATCGCAGCGTCCGTGGTAACAGTCGTTTTTCCATCCGCGAACGCGAGGAATTCAGCGCGAGTTAGAATCTTCTCCCCAGCATCTCCGCCGTTGGCTGGTGCGTTGTGTTCGCCCACGTAGACGTCCCCACGCCCCGCATCCAGAGCCGTGACTATTTTGCCACGCTCGCCGCAGGCATATGCCATCACTTCCAACATCGAAACTCTTGCTATGGGTTTACTCAGCACCTCGGACAAGGCCTTTACCGCCGCCAGGCCGATCCTGATCCCGGTAAATGATCCAGGCCCGGAGACCACCGCGAAGCCATCGAGATCGTGCTTAGTTTTTCCGTGAGCGGATAGCAATGCTGCAATCTGCGGAACAAGCTGTGCGGAAAAGGTTCCGCCCAGGAGCTGCGCGACTTCCATCACCTCGACGTCCCGACTGGCGGTACACGGCTCGCCAGCTCGCGCCAGTGCGATGCTGCCCTGCTTGCCCGATGTATCGATGGCGAGAAGAAGCATTGCGGGTCTCTCTTGTTGGGAGCGTAAGTGCGACCGGCGAACAAGGCGATTCTTATTCCTGCACTAACTCCAGCAGCACACCTCCGGTGCTGGAAGGATGCACGAAGACGTATCGATGCCCACCCGCTCCGGTCTTAATTTCATCCGAGACGAGCCGAACGCCGTCTTTCTTGAGACGATCGACCGCCGCAGGCAAATCCGGAACGCGCAGGCAGACGTGGTGCAAGCCTTCGCCGCGCTTGGCGATAAATTTCGCAATAGTGGAATTTCCCGAAGTCGCTTCCAGCAGTTCCAAACGGCTCTCGCCCACCGGAACCATCACCAGCCGCACCTGCTCTTGCTCGACAGTTTCTTCGGGAGAAACACTCAAACCCAGCTTTTCGTAAATCGACTTCGCCGCTGCGAGCGACTTGACTGCGATCCCGAGATGATCGATTCGAAGCATCAGCTTTTTCCTATGCTGGCGGCGATCTCTTCAATCAGCGTGTAGGGATCGCGCCTGTGTTCGGCGACATCTGCAGCGTACTGAGCCACGCGGCCGTCGCTCATCTGCGCTCGCGCTTTTTCAAGCAGCGTATCGCGGAGCATCTCAACCAGACGCTCTTGCCAATTCTCGACATTCTTACGGAAGGCGAGGTTCTGTTTCCTGAGATAAGCCTCGTAATCCCCAATCGCTGCCGCGAGTTCCTCGATGCCAGTTCCCTGGCTAGCAACCGTTTTGACAATTGGCGGTGTCCATCCATCGTGGCGCGTGGCCATCGATTGTAACGTCCGAATTTCGCGCTCCACGTGCTCGGCACCATCGCGGTCGCTTTTGTTGATGACGAAAATGTCGGCGATCTCCATAATGCCCGCCTTAATGGTCTGAACGTCGTCACCCATGCCCGGAACCAGGATCAGAATTGTGACATCTGCCAGGCGCACGATATCCACTTCGTCCTGGCCCACGCCAACCGTTTCGATCATGATCAGATCGCGTCCCGAAGCATCCATAACAGTAGTCACGTCGGCAGTGGTGCGAGCCAGACCGCCAAGTGAGCCGCGGGTCGCCATGCTGCGAATGTAAATGCCGGGGTCGGAGAAATGCTCCTGCATACGGATGCGGTCGCCGAGGATCGCTCCGCCGGTATAGGGGCTGGTCGGGTCTACAGCGATGATGCCTACATTGCGGTTCTGCTTGCGATAGTAGCGGGCGAGCTGATCGACCAGCGTGCTCTTCCCGGCGCCTGGGGGACCCGTCAGCCCCAGCACGCGGGCCCTTCCGCTGTGTAGGAACGATGCCTTGAGCAATTGCGAATATCCCGGCGAGCGATTTTCCACCGCCGAAATAGCGCGCGCCAAGGCTCGCACGTCGCCCGAGCGAAGCTGATCGATTAGTGGATGGTTATTCTGATTCAACTGATCAGTGTAAAACAGGAGGGTCCGAGAGAAGAAATTGAAGTGCGAACTAGTCTTTCAGCAGCTGCCTGGCGATGACGAGCCGTTGGATTTCGCTGGTGCCTTCGCCGATCGTACACAGTTTCACGTCACGGTAAAACTTCTCCGCGGGATAGTCTTTGATGAAGCCGTAGCCGCCGTGAATCTGCACGCCCTCATTGGCGCACCTTACGGCAACTTCGCTAGAGTAGAGTTTGGCCATCGAAGACTCAAGCGTCGTCTTCAGCCCTGCGTCCTTCATTGAGGCGGCGCGCATAGTGAGCAGCCGTGCCGCATCGATCTCAGTTGCCATGTCGGCCAGCTTCCATTGAATCGCCTGGAATTCGCCAATCGCTTTGCCGAACTGCCGGCGCTCTTTCGAATATTTCAGCGCGGCCTCGTAAGCGCCCTGCGCCATGCCCAGCGAGAGAGCCGCAATTGAGATGCGGCCGCCATCGAGCACGCGCATGGCATCGATGAAACCGTCGCCCTCTTTGCCCAGCAGGTTCTCCGCAGGAATGACGCAATCTTCAAAAATCAATTCGGCAGTGTCACTGGCGCGTAACCCGAGCTTATTTTCTTTTTTCCCGGGACGAAAGCCCTTCGTATCCTTGTCGACGATGAAAGCCGAGAGCCCATGAGTATTCGCGGCGCGGTCGGTGACGGCGATTACCACAAGCGCATCTGCATAGTGTCCGTTGGTGCAGAAAGTTTTTGTGCCGTTCAGGACCCAGCTGTTACCGCGGCGTTTGGCGGTCATGCGGGCGCTGCCCGCGTCCGAACCTGAAGAGGGCTCGGTCAATCCCCAGGCGCCGATAAACTCACCAGTGGCCAGCTTGCTGACATATTTCTTCTTTTGCGCTTCGGTGCCGGCAAGAAAAATGTGATTGGAACAGAGCGAGGTATGCGCCGCTACGATGATGCCGACCGATCCATCAACGCGGGATAGTTCTTCGATGGCAATCACGTATTCAACGTAACCCATACCCGCGCCGCCGTATTCGGTAGGAAACACGGTTCCCAGCAATCCGAGCTTGCCCAGTTCTTTGATCGTCACCAACGGGAACTCGCCGGCCTCGTCCCACTTCATGACATTGGGCAAGATCTCGCGCTCAGAGAACTCGCGTACGCTCTTTCGTAATTGCTGCTGCTCGTCATTCAGTTGAAAATCCAAGATTCCTCCAGCAGACGTTTCAGATTCGATTAGAGCATAGCGAGGAGAAGCGGAAAAGTTACGACTGGAAGTAGAAGCCGTGAGTGCGTGGAGGCCTTGTATTTAGGCCCTTTGGCTAATCCGTCACGGTTACGTCCAACCGACCGTATGGTTTTGCACCCCAGGCGATAGCAAAGCCTTCGGCAGAATCAGAATGCAGGAGTAACACATGCGAAGTTTAGCGGACCACTTCCCCCAAGCTGATAAATCGTTCGAACACCTCATTCGATAGCAATCGGCCGCGAGGGGTCAGGCGAACAGAACCTTCCTGCCGCTCCATTAGCCCGTCGTCAACAAATTCTGTGATGGATGCCTTGGCGTTCTCGACAGCTTCATGGCCAAAGTTAGCGGCGAGATCATCCAAATTGACTCCCTGGCTTAGCCGGAGACCGAGGAAAAAACTTTCTTCCAAAGCAGCCTGGTGGGAGACGACGGTACGCTGCAAATTCTTATCGCTTGTGTATCGTTCTAGCGATTCAGCCGAGGAGAATCGGACCGCGTCGAAGTCGGGAAACGCAGAAAGAAGCATCGAGTGCGCGTCGACGCCAAAGCCGAGATAGGGTCGCCGGCTCCAATACTTCAAGTTGTGCCGCGATTCGAAACCCACGCAAGCGAAGTTCGAGATTTCGTACTGCGATATTCCGGCAGCCGGCAGCCGCTCGCACGCCTCAAGATAAAAATCGGCGGCGGCGTCTTCATCGGGAACGAAGTGTGCGTGATAGCGCGTGCCGCCCGCCAGCAATTCGCGGCCGAGTCTGGACTCTTCGTCTACTTCGAGCATGTACACGCTTACGTGGGAAGCATCAGTCGCAATCGCCTCGGCCAGAGAAAAACTCCAACTTTCAGCGGTCTGATGAGGCAATCCCGCGATTAAATCGATGTTGATGTTCGAAATCCCGGCACAGCGAAGGCGCGCAATATCCTGCAGGACGGTTGTGCGGTCATGCTGGCGCCCAACGGCCGCCGCTTCCTGGTCGACAAACGACTGCACGCCGAGGCTTACGCGATTCACGCCACAACGCACAAAAACGTTGATCATGCTCTCGTCGAGCGTCCCGGGAGCGCATTCGACCGTGATTTCGGCCTGGCGAACCACGTCGAACTGCTTCCGCAGGCCGAAGAAAATGCGCTCCAGTTGCTCCGCTTCGAGCACGGTCGGAGTTCCACCCCCCAAGTAAATCGAATCGACTTCGCGCTCAAGTTTACCGCCCATGTCGGCGGCAACCTGGGCAACGTTATCCATGTCATCACAGATGCGGTCGACGTAGCGATCGAAAAGCGCTTTCGAAAAAACGTTCGAAGCAAAGTTGCAGAAACTACATTTGCTGCGACAGAACGGAACGGAAATGTAGATGCCGAGGGGCATGCCTCCACCATTATCCCACCTGTGCTGGTTGTTGATTGCCGCCCCCGAAAGCTTTTCCGTCCTCGGATGAATCTCCGGCATCCAACTTGAGTTACCCTGTTGAAGGTGCATGTGGCGCGGTTTCACGGCCGCATCAGATACCGATGTCCCAAGAAGAGGAAGTATTAGGAAAAGCTTATGACAGCCGCCTGATGGCGCGGCTACTGAAATATCTGCGCCCCTACCGATGGCAGGTAGCGATTGCGCTGGCAGCCATTTTTCTGAAGTCTTTCGCCGATGTTCTCGGCCCCTACCTCACCAAAGTCGCCATTGATCGATATCTGGCGCCTGTCAAAGGTGTGTCTTCATCGTCAGCGCCTGGAGTTGGCTCAGCCCACGTCCTGTCGTTGGCATTGCGCAGATCGCGGCTATTTATGTGGGACCTGCTGGTGATGACATTTGTGCTCGAGTTCCTGCAGACCTACTTTATGCAGTGGACCGGGCAGAAAGTGATGTTCGATCTGCGCCGCCAGATCTTCCGTCACCTGCAGCGGTTGCATGTTGCCTTCTTCGACAAGAATCCGGTGGGCCGGCTGGTAACCCGCGTCACAACCGATGTCGACGCCTTGAATGAAATGTTCACCTCGGGCGTGGTTTCCATTTTCGAAGACCTGTTCGTTCTGTTCGGCATTCTGGGGATCATGCTGTGCATGAACTGGAAGCTGGCGCTGATCACCTTCGCTGTACTTCCATTTATCGTGGTCGCGACGAAGATTTTCCGCGATCGTGTGCGCGATTCCTACCGGCGCATTCGAGTGGCCATCGCACGCATCAACGCCTACCTGCAGGAGCACGTTAGCGGCATGGTTGTGCTGCAGCTCTTCAATCGCGAGCGCAAGGCCTACAGCCGCTTTTCCGACATCAACCGCGTCCACATGGACGCCTACAAAGACGCAATTCTGGCCTACTCGGTTTACTATCCCGTGGTCGAAGTGCTCTCTTCCATTGCGATTGCCTGCGTGATCTGGTTCGGCGGCGGCGATGTGATGCGCAATATTCATGTGACCAGCGTTGCCATAGACTTCAATCCGAAAACCTTGATAGCGTTCCGTCTGGTTCGGGATCTTGCGACGCTCGGTGTGCTCGTCGCCTTTATTCAGTACGCGCTGCGATTCTTCCGCCCGATCATGGATTTCAGCGAGAAGTACAACATCCTGCAATCGGCGATGGCAGCGAGCGAGCGCATCTTCAAGTTGCTCGATACGTCTCCGCAGGTTGTTTCTCCGGCCGTGATCAAGAGCGCGGAAGGCTCGGGGCGAATCGAATTCGATCATGTATGGTTTGCCTACCGTGACACTCCGGCGGACGCCGCAAAACCGATCTTGCGGCGGCCCACTCGCCCGTACGAGCCGGACAGATTCAAACTGAACCGGATTGGGTGCTAAGAGATGTAACTTTCACCATTGAACCGGGCGAAACTGTGGCGATCGTCGGCCACACCGGCGCCGGAAAGACTACGCTCATTTCGCTTCTACTGAGGTTCTATGATGTGCAAAAAGGCGCGGTCAGAGTCGACGGCGTCGATGTGAAAGATTTGGATCTCGCCGACTTGCGAAGTCGCTTCGGCGTGGTGCTTCAGGATCCGTTCCTGTTCAGTGGGACGATTGGCGGAAACATCCGGCTGGGAACGGAGCGCATTCGCGATGAAGATGTCGAACAGGCCGCCGAAGATGTGAATCTTGCCGACTTCGTTCGTACTTTGCCCCGTGGCTTCAATGAAGAGGTCCGCGAGCGCGGTTCGACGCTTTCGACCGGGCAGAAACAGCTTATCTCGTTCGCTCGCGCTCTGGCGCACGCGCCCAGAATTTTAATACTGGATGAAGCCACTTCGAGTGTGGACACCGAAACCGAATTCCGCGTTCGCGATGCACTCAACCGCATGGTCGAAGGACGCACCTCGCTCATCATCGCGCACCGCCTCTCGACCGTGCAGCGCGCCGACAAGATCATCGTCATGCACAAGGGCCAGCTCCGCGAAATGGGCACGCACCAGCAGTTGCTTGCCCAGCGGGGGATTTATTTCAAGCTCTACCAGCTTCAGTACAAGGATCAGGAGATTGCACTGGCAGGTTCCGAAAGGCCGCAATCGACGGTCAGCGCGGATGACTAATTCCGTCGGAAACGATGGGCCGGATGAGCTGCATTCAGAACGAGTCTTTCTTTCTGCGGAGTGGCGAGATCTCATCCTGCTCAACTACGAGGTTGATCCTGTTCTTTTGGGACGTTATGTTCCGTCCGGCACCTCGCTCGATTCGTTCGAAGGAAAAACCTATGTCAGCCTGGTCGGCTTTCGATTTTGCCATACGAAACTGCTTGGATACTTTTCAATTCCCTTTCATAGCAACTTTGATGAAGTAAATCTGCGCTTCTATGTTCGGAGGCGGCACGATAGCGAGATGCGAAGAGGAGTGGTGTTCATAGCCGAGGTCGTCCCGAGGCGTGCAATTTCACTGATCGCACGTCTGGTATACGGCGAGAACTATAAACAGGCTCCGATGAGGCACGGTATCGAAGCGTTCGGCGACGGCAAAAAGGTCGAATTTCAATGGCGAGTCCAAGAGCAATGGTGCCGGCTTTGGGCCCGGGCCGAAGGCCGGCCATTACATCCGGAAGCAGGAACTTTGGAGCAATTCATCACGGAACATTACTGGGGATATTCGGCTCAACGATCCGGTCGCTCTTTAGAATATCGTGTGTCGCATGTGCCCTGGAAAGTCTGGGCTGCTACCACAGCAGGTTTCGAGGGTGACGCCAGCGCTTTCTACGGCACGGAACTCGCCGCCGCTCTACAACGACTGCCGAACTCCGCCTTCATAGCTGACGGATCCTCGGTAACGGTATTGAAGGGCAATGAGATCCTATGAAATCGAGTGAGGGCGACGACTCCCATCTTCCGCGCGTGGGCTGGATACTGTATGACGGACAATGCGCATTTTGCTCTCGATGGGTGCATTTCTGGAAAAACGCAGTTGAGGCGAGAGGTTTTGCGATCAGGGACCTGCAATCCGCTGCCGCAAGTGGCATCCTGCAGGTCTCGCAGGAAAATTTGCTCGATGACATACGGGTGTTGACCCGCAGCGGGACGTTGAAATCCGGGGCTGATGCATATCTTTATGTGACTCGGCGGATTTGGTGGGCGTGGCCCTTTTACGCCATCTTCAGAGTGCCAGGTTTCAATTGGGGGCTCTGGCGCGGCTACAAATGGTTCAATCGAAATCGACACCGCATTTCTCGCCACTGCCCGCTTCCGCAAACGACCGAACACCCGATGGACGCAGAAAAGCAATAATACGGGATCGGCTTACAATGCTCTCTTGCGAATCCTGATCTCAGCAGGCGAAGCTTCCGGTGAAATGTACGGCGCACAGCTTATTGAGGCTTTGCGCCATCGCGATGAATCTCTCGAATTTTTTGGGGTTGGTGGGGCGCGAATGCGCGCCGCCGGCTGTAACACCGTCGTCGACGCGAAGGATCTGTCGGTCGTCGGCATCACGGAAATCCTCAGCCATTTGCCAAAGATCTACGGTCTCTTTAAGCATCTAATTGCCGAAGCGGACCAACGCAAGCCTGATCTGGCCATCGTCATCGATTCACCCGCGTTCAACTGGCGGGTTGCGCGAGAGATGAAGAGACGCGGCGTCCCGGTTGTCTATTACGTTGCGCCACAGTTCTGGGCATGGCGGCAGGGGCGTGTGCGGCTGTTGCGCGACTATGTCGATAAGGCTCTGGTGATTTTTCCATTCGAAGAAAAGTTCTATCGCGATCACGGCATCGATGCGACCTTCGTCGGCCATCCTCTGGCGGAATTGCCGAGTCCCACCGTCACTCGGAGCGAGTATGCATCGCAATTCCGGCTGGACGCAGCCAAGCAATGGGTCACGATCATGCCTGGCAGTCGAATGAAGGAAGTGCGCATGAATCTGCCGACGATCCTAGAAGCTGCCGGTCAGCTGGGTGAACAGGGGGAATTCATTCTGCCGGTCGCACCCACCCTTGATCGTGGGTTCATCGATGCGTTGATTCATCGTAGGGCTGGCTTAGCCGAACCGGAAGCGCTGGGCCGAGCGAGGATCACTCTCGTTCCTGATTCGCTCCCTGCGCTGTGGCATTCGCGAGCCGGAATCATCGCCAGCGGCACCGCGACCGTGGAAGCGGCGATGATGGGCACTCCGTTTGTGATGGTCTATTGTGTTTCGTCTCTCACCTATTTCTTGGGCAAACCGCGCGTTAAGGTCCCATATTTTGCGATGGTCAACCTGATCGCCGGAGAGCGAGTCGTTCCTGAACTCGTGCAGCACGACTTCACCGCCGAAAACGTCGTTGCTGAGGTACAGAAGATTCTTCCCGACGGTGACGCGCGGGAATACATGTTAGGGAGGCTGGCACGCGTAAGAGCCAAGCTTCGCGGCCAGGAAAACGGCACAGCCTTCGACCATTTACAGCCCGCGGAACGGGCCACCCAGATTATTCTCGACTCGATCTCTCTCAAGCCCAAGTTGAAAGCTCCAGTGGGTTCTGCCCGGGCAGATGACGAAGCCTCAAACCGCTAATCCTTGTGCTCTCAGCATCTTTTAGGGAAGAATCTTCATCATAGGGAAAGGTTAGCCCCGTTTCCCGGAGACTCTCCTTAATGCAGATTCGCCGCCGGCGCTCCTATAGCGTTCTTCGCAGTTCTTTTGTCTTAATGCTGCTGGTTCTCCCCGCAGCGCCATCCCGTGCCGCCGAGAAGGCTCACTTACGGGTTGACGATTACCAGATCGATGCCGAGTTGACTCCGCACCTGCATCAGATTTCCGCACGTGCCAAGGTCAAGTTCACTGCTCTCCAGGACCTGAATACGGCCGTGTTCGAATTGCATAACGCTCTGCGAGTAACGCGAGTGCTAGACGAGAAAGGCCAGCCATTATCAGCCGAACGGGTTACGCAGGATTCGACGGTGCGCGTGCCCTTGCCCGCCGGATTAGCCAAAGACGCCTCGACGACGCTAACTTTTGAATACGAAGGTACGCTCGAAACCGCCGACGACAGCCCAGTGCCCGGCCTTAAGCTCGCATATGTTGGTGACGATACCAGCTATCTGCTTTACGCTGGACGGTGGTTTCCCGTCAGCGGTTATGGAATGAACCGGTTCACCTCCACTATTAGCGTCACCCTTCCCGCCCACATGGTGGTAATCGGCAGTGGGAAAGCGACGGTCACGGATAATCCCCCCTCGAACAAGCCGAATACCAACGGCCTTCCCACGAAGACATTCACTTTCGCTTATTCAAAATCCAGTTTTCCCGGCACCATCGTGGCCGGAACTTTCCAGGAATATAAAAGCGATGAAGCCGGCATGGACCTGCATGTTTTCTTCAAGCCCACGCATCAGCCAATGGCTCCGGCATACACGACGACCGCGGTGCAGGAGTTCACCTATTACGTGACGCTGTACGGCACTACCCTTTCGCAGAGGCTCAATGTGGTGGAACTACCGGGGGACACAGTTCCTTACGTGTGGGCGCCGGAGATTGCCGGCCTCGCCGGTCCTTCGATCACAGAAAAAACGAACTACCGCTTGCTGGCGAATGCCATTGCTCACCAATGGTGGGGCGTTTCAGTGAGCCCGGCCACGAAAGACGATTGGTGGCTGGTGGATGGGTTCTCGCGCTACTCCGAAGCCATGTACGTGGAGAATGCCGCCGGTCCCGCTGGACTGGAGGAAGCCGTCAAAGATATGTCTGTGGGCGCACTCGCGTATGACACCGTTCCGCTCTCAAGCGTCAGCAAGCTCGATCCTTTCTCGACGGAGTTTCAATCGCTGGTGACCGATAAAGGCGCCATGATCCTGCACATGCTGCGCTGGGTCCTGGGCGAGGATAAATACCTCAAAACCATGCGGGAGTTTGCCGAAACCTACCAAGGCAAATCAGCAACCATGGATGATTTCCGAGCGATCGCGGAAAAAAATTACGGAGATCAGCTCACCTGGTTCTTTTCCCAGTGGCTCGATTCCACCGGCGCACCAGAATTCAAAGTCAAGTACACCGTCTATCGCCTCGGCAACAATAAAGGCTTCCATGTTAATGGCGAGATTGCTCAGGATCTTGATCTCTTTCGTATGCCCGTAGACCTCCGTATTGATACCGACGGTAAGACAGAAGACAAGAAGATCGAAGTAGTGGGCACCAATTCGGCGTTCAGCGTGGAGACTTTCGGAAGGCCGCGGCGTATCATGGTCGATCCCGATCACCACGTGCTCACGAACTCGTCCGACGTGGAGCTACGGGCTTCGATCCTGCGTGGCCAGGCGATGCAACAACAGGGCGACCTGCCAGGCGCGCTCGAACAGTTCAACAAAGCTCTGGATCTGAACAAGAATAGCTCACTCGCCCATTACCGCATTGCGGAGATCTTCTTTCTGCAAAGGAACTACCAGGCTTCGGCTAACTCCTATCGTTCGGCTATCAATGGAGACGGGGAGCCCCGCTGGACCGAAGTCTGGAGCCATGTTCAGCTGGGCAAGATTTTCGACATTACCGGTCAGCGCGAGCGCGCGATTAACGAATACCGGCAAGCCGTCCAGACCAATGACGATACGTTTGGCGCTCTCGAAGAAGCCCGCAAATATCTCCAGAAGGCTTACGAACGGCCGAAGAATAAAGAGCAGCAGTAGTTTGGTTCTAGGTGACTCGCGGACCTTGGGCCTTCGCCATCCCTTTTCTTGCCGCCTGTGATCTCACAACCGAATCTGCGGAGGGCTTGGCATTGAACTGCAGAATGTCCGCTGGCAGAAGTTTACGTGCCTCATTGGCCGGAAACTCGGCGGGCAATGGCGCCGTCGCGAGCCGCGTCTTCGGGACGAACTCGCTCCAGTGCTGGCGAATTCGAGGCGCGGCCTCGAATCTCACAGTGTGCAGCGAGTCTCTCTCCCAATATTTCTCTTGAACCAGAGCGCCCCGATTACGCCGTGATCGACTACACCTCCGCACGATCTGTTCGATGCGCGCTACTGCCAACTCGAGGATGTGGCAGAATTCCTCCGCCTCGGCAATACTGCGATTTCTTCGCAGTCGCAGGTCCGCTTCCTCTGGCGTGCACCAGGTTCGGTCGCGATCCAATTCTTTTGGCGATACTAGCCGAAAGACCTCGCAGAGATGAGCGTTGACGCTGAGGTTTTTGCCGCGCCGGCTTCGCTTCTCGCAGTAATAGCTTGCAAACGATGCTTCTTCGATTCTTCCCCGAACACCCGCTTCCTCGAATGCTTCCAAGGCTGCCGCTTGAGCGTGCGTCAGCCCCGGTTCAGCGCTGCCTTTGGGAAAGGTCCATCGCCGGCCGCCGCGCGTACGCACCAGCAAAAATTCGATCGCTTGCCTGCGCATCCGGTAGCACACCGCGGCCACCTGTTCGCAGTCCCGCAGTTCGCGGAGATCAGAAAGCCGCATAAGGTTCGTCTGCCGATTGTCGCGCCTCTCGTGGCGGGGGCTGGCCATGCTCGCATTTCTCGCTTCACTCATCGCTCTAGCTTGCATCAGGTTCGTAGCGTCGGCCTAGAGCACAGATTGGTTCGTGATGGCACTGCGTGTCAGCCTGCGCTCCGGAATCCCTCTACATACTTGCCGCGGACACTGCCACGAGACATATTCATATTTCGGCAAACAAGTTCGGCACACAACGCGTGGAGAGACCTTGGAAAGCGTTCATTGTCTTCGCTGTAATCGTGCAATCGAGCCTGGACAGAAATCGGTCGCGCTCTACATGTTTGCTCAGACGGTGGGCGTCAAGCCGCGGCAGAAGTCGACGGCGCACCGCATATCTTTCTGCCCACAATGCTCGGTATCGCTCGCCATGGGGCCGCCGCCGGAAGGCGCCCTGAATGTAGCCGCATGGGATATGATTCGCGATCTGGTGGCTGGCGATCCGGCGCTGAACCGCGCAGCCTGGGAAAGTCTCTCTGGAGTCCTGGGCTTGCTGGCAGCGACGGGAACCGATGATAGCGGCACCACGACGCAACGTGCAGGCTACTTCGAATTCTGATTCACTAGACCAGATAGGCTGATCGGCGACCAATCGAATCCCACCCAAGGTTTGGCAGCTTCTCCCGGAAAACCCTTTTTTCGTCCGCAGCGGGCCTCGGTCGGACGCTGAAATGGGATACTCGCGCCGAAACCTGGCTTGCGGATAACCTTTTTCCCTTTCCCCAGGTCTAATCAGTACGGGCGGGAACTTCGCATGGCCCGGCAACGTATTACTGATCAGATGCATGGATGTAAAGCGGTCGGGCGGGATTGAGACCCCTCGCCCAATCGTTACCCGAGCCCCCGCTGACCCTCCCGAGGCGCGGGGGCACACTTTATGCGAATGCTCGTCGACATTGTTCGGCAGTCCCTGGCCACGCTTTGGGCCCACAAGCTGCGCTCGTTCCTTACCATGTTCGGAATCGCCTGGGGGGTAGGCTCTCTCTTGCTGCTTGTCGGTCTTGGAGAGGGCTTCCGCAGCGGGCAGGACAAGAACCTTGCCGAGCTGGGCCAGGACATTATGTTCGTCTTTCCTGGCCGCATTCCAGCCGTGACCGGAAGTTACCAGTCTGGGCAGCCTTATTACCTGACGTACGGTGACTATTTTGCCATCCGCGATCAGTCAAAATTCCTGCGTGCAGTGTCTCCGGTGCTCGAGCGGGATGATATTCGAGCCGTCAGCGATTACAGCTCGACCAGCGGCCAGGTGTTCGGCGTGGCTCCGGAATACAGCCAGATTCGCAACACTCCCATTTCTCCCGGCCGCTGGTTTAATGACGAAGATAATCGGCAGCGACGGCGGGTAGCCGTAGTCGGTTGGGAACTGCTCAAAAATATGTTCCCCGGAGTCCCGGCGGTTGGCAGCATGATTATGCTCAATGACATGGACTTCAGAATCATCGGGGTCATTCCCAAGATCGGCAAGGACGGCGAGAACGGCACCAACCACCGAATCTTCGTGCCGTTTGACACGATGCGCGATCTCTTTCCGATGAAGGCGCAAAATTCTGAGAACGCAATCTCGTTCTTGAACTACCGGCCGATAAGAAAGGAATTGCACGTTGAGGCCAAGAATGAAGTTCACGCCATTATCGCGCGCAGGCACGGGTTCGACCCGTCGATTGAGGACGCCTTCAATGACTGGGATACCATTGACGGCGCAATCCGCGTGGCGAAGATATTCGACGCGATGGACTGGTTTCTAGGCGTCGTGGGCGTGGTCACACTCGGACTTGGAGCCATCGGCGTCATTAATATCATGCTGGTTTCGGTCACTGAGCGCACGCGCGAAATCGGCCTTCGTAAGGCGCTCGGCGCGACCCACCGCAATATCATGACGCAATTCTTCGTTGAAGGCGCGTTTTTGACGGCGTTCAGCGGCGGCATCGGGCTGGTGATCTGTACTGCATTCGTGACTCTGCTCGCGCAATTGCCAGCGCCGGAAGGTTTTGATACTCCGCGAATCGTGCCCGCATCGGCAATCGTTGCGATTCTCTCTCTCATTGGCGGGTGTGGCCGCGGGCCTCTATCCGGCGCGCAAAGCTGCCTTGCTTCCCCCGGTGGAAGCATTGCGGCAGGAGTAGCGAAAGGGACTGATTATGTTTGGTGATCTCGGCAAACAAGCTTACGGCGCTCTGAAGCACAACCGCCGCCGCTCTCTGCTGACCATGCTTGGGATGGCGTGGGGTATCGCCACGGTGGTCTTGTTGTTGGCGTATGGAACCGGCTTTGAAAATGCTCTCATGATCGCGTTTCGCACCTTTGGTGGGAACCTTATCGGCATTTTTCCGGGACATACTTCCCTTCAAGCCGGAGGCACCAAAGCCGGCACACAGATTCGGCTGACACGCGACGACCTCGACTACTTGCGGGCTGAAGTGCCGATGCTCACCCGCATGTCTCCCGAAGTCGACAAGCAAAGCCTTGTTTCTTACGGCACGCGCAGTGGCAGCTACAACATTCATGGAATCTATTCGACTTATCAAAAGATTCGCGCTCTCGATATTGGCGAAGGATCTTTTTTCGGTGAGCAGGAGGATTTCACTCACACTCGCGTGGCGGTGATTGGCTCAACCATAAAGAAGAAGCTTTTCTCAGGTCAGAATGCTATTGGCGAAAGTATCCGCATCGATGGCATCTCCTACAAAGTGATTGCCGTATTGCAGCATACGATCTCGAGTGGCGACGAAGACATGAATTCTCTGGTTTACGTCCCGTATAGCGCCATGAGCGATCTAAAGAACACCTATTATCTCGACGGTATCTTCATGGATTACGAAGGCGATCACACTAAGTGCGTGGCCGCCGTGCGGAATTCAATGGCTTTTCATCACAGCTTTAATCCAAAAGATGATCGCGCAATTTTCGTCTTCGACGCGGTCAAAGACCTTGCCGATCTCAACATAATCTCGGTGGGCATCAAGATTCTGCTCGGCTTTATCGGATTACTCACGCTTGGTATCGGCGGAGTCGGGCTGATGAATATTATGCTTGTCTCGGTGACGCAGCGGACGCGGGAAATTGGGGTCGAGAAAGCGCTGGGCGCTCATCGCTGGCACATTCTGTTCCAGTTTCTAGCCGAAGCTCTGGTGATTACGGCGATGGGCGGCATGTTAGGCGTCGTTCTGGCTTATCTGGTCTCGTGGTCAGTTGGCTCACTGACTCTCTGGAGCGCGTTTATCGAAGACGCAAGCGCGGGCGACATTCATCTTTATATCGACTCAGGTACACTGATCTGGTCGACCGCGATTCTGAGCTTCGTCGGCATCGTCAGCGGCATATTGCCGGCGATCAAGGCTGCGCGGCTCGACCCTATAGAGGCCCTGCGCTACGAGTAGCGGACTTACTTCCCGCCGGCAGATTCGCAAGGATTTTCCGCTCGGCATCCCCGATGCCGCTAGCCTCCGCCAGAACTGCTTTACAATTCCACTGTGCCCGAAACTGCAACCACGCGCCTTGATCGCGTCCGCGCTCAGCTAAGCCTTTACGAGCATCCGCTGCTAAACTTCTCGGCCCAAGCCAAGCGCGAAGGGGTGGAAGTAATCATCGAGTTCAAAGACCGGACCATCCCGGTCCACACCTATTACTTCGATCTCCATCCCCGCGATCTCGATCATCCTCAGTTCGAATGGAGCTTTCAGCGCCAGCTCTATGACGCACTGCACGATTACTTCGTCGAAATGTTCATTCGCACGCCACAGGACCGAGCCGACCGCCGCCTTAGGGAAAAGTGAGTCGACTGCGCGAAAAGATCGAAGCAGAAATCCGCGAGCGCGGCCCGATTCCCTTCTCGCGCTACATGGAAGTGTGCTTGTACGATCCTGATTTCGGATACTATTCCCGAAACGCCGAGCAATTCGGCAAAGCGGGTGATTTTTACACTTCAAGCGATGTACATGCCGTCTTCGGGCGGTTGCTGGCCCGCCAGTTCGAGGAAATGTGGCGCGCCATCGGCTCGCCCGGGCGAATCGACCTCGTCGAGCTAGGGTCGGGTAGCGGATTGTTTGCCCAAGATGTTCTGCATTGGTCGGAAAAGAAGTTCCCCGATTTTTTTAATGCGCTGCGTTTCATGCTGGTCGAACGCTCGGCGGCATTGCGCAAGCGAATCGAGACTACGCTGAGCCGGTGTCTGGGAACTGGCAAGGTCGAAATATGCACCGAACCCACGATACTGCCCGCGCCTACCATCGTTTTCGCCAACGAATTCTTCGATGCTCTTCCCGTCGAAATTATCAGCCCACGCGGTTCGCTTCGTATTGACAGTCAGCAGGGCGGCTTTATCGAAACGTGGGCTCCGGCCTCGACCCAGGAACTGGAGTTCCTCGATCGCTACGCAATCCATCCCGGGGTTGGAGAACGTGTCGAAGCGCCGCTGCAAGCGCAGCAATTTATGGAGCAAATTGCTTCCAGCCTCAACAATGGCTTTCTAATCGTTATAGATTATGGCTACACGCGCGAAGAGCAACTTGGCGGACGCCACCGGGGCACGGTGAAAGCGATTCGCCAGCATTCGATCAGCGCCAATCCTTATGAAGCCCCCGGTGAGCAAGACATCACTGCTGACGTAAACTTCACCGCACTCGCCGTGGCAGCCGAGAACCATGGAATGCGGACGCACACACTGCTGACACAGTCACAATTCTTAATGGGAATCGGCGAGGACAATCAGTTTGCCGATGCATTTGAAGGCTGCCAGTTGCCCCAGGAGCGAGCCAAGGTCGCATTGCAGCTCAAACACCTCGTCACGCCTGCAGGCATGGGAGAGAGCTTTCAAGTATTGATCGGCTGTAAAGGGATCACAAAAGAAACAATGAAGTCCTTATCCGGCCTTAGCTTCGGGCGGAGAACACGATAAAGCTGGGCTCGGAGCCACTGGGATGAAAGACGAAAATTCCATCGTCCCGATTACACACGGCCGAAACGGTTCATCGGGTTGGACCAGTTTGCGCGACAACTTCAGGATACTCATACACTCCCCGCCCCGACTTTCTTCCCAGCCTGCCCGCCTTCACATACTGCACCAGGAGCGGGGCAGGGCGGAATTTCTCTCCCAACGATTTGTGAAGGTACTCGAGAATGTTCAGACGCGTGTCGAGCCCCACCAGGTCGACCAGCTCAAACGGTCCCATCGGATGATTCAATCCCAACTTGAGCGCCTTATCGATATCCGAAGCTGAAGCAATCCCTTCCTGCAGCATGTAAAAAGCCTCGTTGCCGATCATGGCATTGATGCGGCTGGTAATGAATCCGGGCGCTTCCTTCACCACCACCACTTCTTTCCCCATGCGCTTTCCGACTTCGACCGATGTGGCAATTGTGTCTTCATCAGTTTCCAAAGCCCGGACCACTTCGAGGAGCTTCATTTTGTGCACAGGATTGAAGAAGTGCATGCCGACGCATTTCTTCGCACGATAGGTGACACTGGCAATTTCCGTGACGCTGAGCGAAGAAGTATTCGAGGCAAGAATCGTCGTAGGCCGGCAGATCTTATCGAGCAGCGTAAAGATCTCAACCTTCGATTCCATCTCCTCGGGGACGGCTTCAATCATCAGATCGGCCTCGCGTGCCGCCTCTTCCACCGATTCCGCATATTCGAGGCGTCGAAAGGCTGCGTCGGCATCAGCTGCAGTGACTTTTTGCAATTCTACGGCCTTGTCAAGATTGGCGCGAATCTCGCTCTCGGCGCGACGTAACGCGGTTGGAAGTAAATCTTCCAGAATAGTGCGATAGCCACCCAGCGCCGCGGCGTGAGCAATCCCTCGCCCCATGATGCCGGCTCCGATGACCGCGATGGTGTCAATCCGCACGACTACTAGCCTGCCTTTTCAAGATCGGCGATGGCGGCATTAATTGCGCCGCCGGCAGTGCGCAGAGATTCCGCGAGGCGCTTGCGCTCGTCTGCGGGCATAGCAGGAATCGAAATACAGATCCGCCGCAAGGTGTTCGTAATGTCTTCCACATAATTCATCGAACGGATTAATTCACCAGATGCTGGCATGAACGCTCCTGTATGGGTTTGCAACTTATGAAGACTGCCACGGGCCGGTGCGAGCACCGGATTGTTAGTAGTCGCAAGCCGAACTTTCTATTCTGGACGCGTCAGTGAATTTAGTAAAGCTGGCTCCTGAGGAAATGCGTTCACGGGGCAGAGCGTTCTCGATTTCGTGGCCCTCGCAGTACCCGGAGTCTTGGTTAACCATACCGTAGCGGCGGGGGTCTATAATCTGCACAAATTGGGTCGTTCCGGCGCGGCGCGAATCGAATTCATATGGCAGACAAACTCTTGAAGCGCTACATCTTCGCGAGCGACTTCGATAAGACGCTTACTTTTAACGATTCAGGCTACGTCCTCTCGGAACTGGTCGGCATTCCCGTGGAAGAGTTTGAACGCAAGGCCAAGGGCATGGCCGAGATCAACCTGGTTCAGCAAGGAGCGGAACTCGCTTATCTCTTGCTCCACGATCCGGAGTTTCAGGCCAAGGTCCGCAAGAAGCATCTGCACGAAGTCGGCAAACGCATACGCCTGAAAGGCGATATCCAGCTGCTTTATCAGATTCTCGCGAACGGCGTGGATGGCCATATCTTCGATTTCTATGTGCTGTCGGCAGCCCCCGTCGAGGTTATCTACTCGGCTCTGGAAGGAATCGTTCCCCAGGATCATATTTTCGGCACCGAATTCCGATATCGGAGCTCCGGCGAGATTGAGAGCATCGTTCGAGCCACGGCAGGCTACGGCAAAGTGGCCGTTCTGAATCAGCTATTGGCCAAGCACGTGACCGGGCCGGATCATGTTATTTATTCTGGTGACGGCAGTTCCGATATCCACGTCATGTTGCAGGTCAATGCGCGCGACGGACTCACCATTGCAGTCTCTGAATCGCCGCACATTTCGCAGATTGCCAAGCGAACCGTCCTGAGCAGCAGCGCCATGGCAGTTCTGGCGCCGATTCTCGAAGAGATTGCGGGATGGGAGCGCGCCCGCATCCGCGCGTTTTTCGAGACGAATGGCATGCTTATTCAGGAGTGGGAGCGGGTTCGCACTGATTGGCTGACGCTACGCCCAGCGCTTGCGGAGCCTTCAGAACCGGTCGGCATAGCGTGACCGTAGGGTTTTCATTCGGCGTGAAGTAAGCTCGACATATGCTTCGCGATAAAAGCCTGATCCCGCTTTCTCACCAGCATCAGCGTGCGCTGGCGCTGTGCGTGCGGATTGACCGAGCGCAACGGATTCCCAGTCCCGATCTGCCGGCGTGGCAGGCTGAAATCGAGCTGCGCTTCGAACATGAAATCCAATTCCACTTTGGGGCTGAAGAGGCTGTGCTGTTCCCTGCCGCGCGCAAATTTCCAGAATTGAGTTCTCTCGTCGAAGAGTTGCTCGCAGAGCACGTTTCGTTAAGACGACTATTTTCTGAGGCAAAATCGCGAAGCATGTCGTCTGAAGGATTAGTTGAATTCGCTCAACAGTTGTCTGCTCACATTCGCAAAGAAGAGCGCCAACTGTTTGAAAGTCTTCAGCGGCTAATCACTCCGGAAGGACTGACAGATCTAGGAATCAGATTGGAAGATGCTCTTAAGGGCTCTACGCAACCGTGTGCGCTACCCAACGAAGCGACGAAGTTAAAGGCCAGTCAGTAGGCATTTTCCTCCCCGCGGTTCCATTCCAAGCAAGATTTGCGTCAAAAACTAGGTTTCCAATCGGAAGCGAGTTTCTGCCAAAGCGTATAGCTTGCGCCAAACCAGACGATTGATAGTGACCACTGTCGCGGCCATCATCATGGTCGCGGCCAAGAGCAGATCGAAGTTCCCGCTGTCAGTGGCCTTGCTGATGGTGGCGCCCAGCCCGGTGGTCGTGTAGATGTGGCCTTTGAAATGAAAATATTCGGCCACGATGCTGGCATTCCATGCTCCTCCGGAGGCGGTAACGAGGCCGGTCACTAGATAGGGAAAAATTGCGGGCAAGATTAATTTCTTCCAGCGGGCGAGCCCCCGGATGCTGAAAACCGAGCAGCACTCCTTTAGATCAGTCGGAATCGCCATCGCTCCGGCGATCACATTGAACAAAATGTACCACTGGGTGCCAAGAAGCAGTACGACTATAGAGGCCAATCCCAGCCCGCCTCCCACCTGAATCAGCAAGAGCAGAATTACCGGCAGCAGCGCAGTCGCCGGCACGGAAGCGGCAATCTGCGCCAAGGGCTGCGCAATTTGCGCCAGGCGCGGATTTGTGCCGATCATGACTCCGGCAGGAATTGTCCACAGAGCACCAATCAGCAAAGCCAGATTCACTCGGAGAAAAGTCGCGCCCAGGCCGAGAGCGGCCTCATGCAGCTCCGCACTCTGTAAACCCGCGAGAATGATCGCGACGCGAACTACTCCGTAACCGATGGCGGCCAGCAACAGCACCACCAGCGCGCGAAGCAGCCATTCTTTCCACGCGACCGGAGTTTGCTCAGTATCGTGTCGTTCATGCTTGCTGGCAAATTGCATAATCAGCCGTTCGCCGAGGGGATGTAGCGTATTCTGTCGAATCTTTGCAAGACCCCTGGAATGGCGCACTAAGTTTAATACCCACGATTCGGGTGCATTTGTACTCTCCACCTGCTCAACTTTGAATTTTTCAGCCCACGCAATTACTGGCCGCCATATGAATTGATCAAGCAACACAATCACCAGAATCATGGTTGCGATGCCCCAGAGAATTGAGGTCGTGTCGCCGGCGCTGGCGGCGGTTTGCAGATACGATCCCAGGCCCGGCAATCGAAAATCGCGCGCTCCCAGCACAAACATTTCGCATACCATCAATGCAAACCATCCGCCGGCAACTGACATCATCGAGTTCCAAACCAGCCCGATCGCCGAAAAAGGCAGCTCCATCTGCATGAAACGCTGCCACCAACTAAACCGGTAAATCGTCGCGGCTTCCCTCATCTCATTTGGAATACTCTTTAACGATGCGTAGAAACTGAACGCCATGTTCCACACCTGACCCGTAAAAATCAGAAGGATGGCGCCCAATTCGAGGCCCAGTTGCCTCCCCGGAAAAAGCGCTACCATCGCCAGCATCACGCCAGGAAGGAAACTGAGGACAGGGATCGACTGCAGTACGTCGAGCAAAGGAATCATAAAGCGCTCGGCGCGCCGGTTATACGCAGCTATGTAGCCGTAAACCAGCGTAAACAGGAGACTCAGAACGTATGCGATTGTGATACGCAACAACGAATAACCGGCGTATGCCGGCAGCGCCCACAAACTCCGCGAGATTTCTACGCTTGGAGTGAAGGGCCCTAGCCAGGAATGCCCGACCCTGACCACACCATAAAACAGCGCGATCCCCGCCGCGAACATGATTACATCGGGTAGGTGTGAGACTTCGATGCTCGGCAATTGCGACCACAGCCGGTAGGCCGAGAACCCCCTCAAGTTGATCGTTTTCTTCACGCTTATATTCTTCTCGGTTAAGAACTTTCAATCAGGATTTCGGCGTGGCAGTTGGATTTCGGTTCTCGACGGGCTGTTCCCCTGGCGGCGTTTGAGCGGGAAGAAGCTCCAATTGTAACGTTTCGGTTTGTGTCAAGCGGCCGCTATCGCGATCGTAGTCGAAGATTTCCGCGTAGCGTCCCCAATTCGTAGCGGTATCGAACTGGCGTTGCACTTCTTCCTCGGGAAAGTGCTCGTCGAGGATGTCACGAAAAAATTCATCGTTGATGGAATGATCGGACTTTCGCTTCAGAATAGAATCAATCTGCTTCAGGATTGTGACGTGATCGAGCGTGGCCTGCCGAAACAGCTCCTTGCGTCTTTGAATATCAGCGTCCGCAAAATGCGTGCCCTCAGCGGAAAGTTGTACATCACCTTCCTTTAGCCAAGCAAAACCCAGCAACTGGCAAGCTTCCAGGATGGGCAACAAATCCTCAACATCCATCACCAGGTCTTCGCTCAGTTTGAACAAGTCTTCCCTGCCTCCGCGATCGTGCAGCAGTTCGAGAAGGCCGGCAATCCCTCCCACACGCGCGTGTGGCAGCATCTGGTATTTGCTGGCCCGCATCGGCCGCTGCCCTTTCTTCAAGCCACCCGGCGACAGCACGATTTCCCCGGTGCTTTCCGGATCGGGCATGGCATGCTCAACGTCCGGTTCAGTCATCACCTTGTAGATGTAATCGACCAGTTCAACAAAGCGTGGGGATTTGCGATCTCGCGGATGCTGCAGACGGACGTTGAGATCCGAGCGGACGTGAGCAGGATTCCGGCTCAGAACCACGATGCGATCGGCAAGCATCACTGCCTCTTCGATATTGTGCGTCACAATGAAGATGGCGCCGGTGGTCATTTTCTTGTTCAACCAGAGTTCCAGCAACTCGCCTCGCAGATTCTCCGCCGTGAGCACGTCAAGAGCAGAGAATGGTTCGTCCATGAAGAGAACTTCCGGTTCGACGACCAGTGCGCGGGCAAAGCCGACCCGCTGCTTCATGCCGCCGGAGAGTTCCTTGGGATAAGCCGTTTCGAAGCCGTCGAGACCCACTGTGTCCAGCGTGCGCAGGGCGCGCTTGCGTCGTTCCACCGCCTCCACCCCTCGCGCTTGCAATGGAGCTTCAACATTTTCGAGTACCGTGAGCCACGGAAACAGAGCAAAACTCTGAAATACGATCGCAACGTTCGGCATTTGCCCGTTCAGGGGCTTGCCGTGCCAGAACAGCGCTCCTGACGAAGGCTTGGCTAAACCGCTCAAGATCCGCAGCAGTGTCGACTTTCCGCAACCGGAGGCGCCCAGCAGAGCGATGATCTTCCCCGGTTCGATGGAAAAATCCATCAACCCGACAACCGGTACCCGCGTGCCGTCCGGCTGAGGATAAGACTTCTCAATCGACCGGGCTTCGATGATAGGTTCGCTTGCCACAAAAGTCCCCGTAACCTCTATACACGATTCTCAGAAAGGAGCAAAGGGTCAGTTCCGTTTACAGTATTTTCACAATTCGCTGGCAATTGTTTTCAGGCAGCAAAGTTTTCACTTGCAAGAGGGGGAAACTGCTTCGGCAGGCGGTCGGTTACTTCGGCAAGCTGTGCGAGTTTGGCGGTGAGTTCGCAGTTGAACTGTCCAGGCAAGATTCGCCATTGCCAATTGCCCTTATCCTGACTGGGAGTGTTCATGCGCGCCTCGCTGCTGAGGCCTAGCACGTCCTGCAACGGAATCAGAGCAAATTCGGCGACTGAACCCAAGGCCGCACGAATGAACGCCCAATGAATACCATCGTCGCAGCGGCCGAGATAGGCCTCGGCATTGCGCCGTTCCTGCTCACTCGCGCCTGAACGATACCAGCCTACGGTCGTATCGTTGTCGTGCGTCCCCGTGTAGATAACTTTTCCCGCGGCTCGGTGAGGCAAATACATGTGCGCGCCTTCGTCGTTAAAGCCGAATTGCATCACAGCCATCCCCGGAATTTTCAATCTCTCACGCAAGGCATGAACTTCCGGAGTGATGTAGCCCAAATCTTCCGCGAAAAAAGGCAATCCACCCAGGGCCTCGGCGAGCTTCTGAAATAGTTCTTCGCGCGGCCCATCGACCCAATGGCCATTCATCGCTGTCGGATCGCTGGCAGGAATCTCCCAGAATTGATCGAACCCCCGAAAGTGATCGAGCCGTATGTAGTCGCAGTTTTGAGTCGCCCAGCGCAGCCGCTGAATCCACCATTCATAGCCGCAGTTTTTCATTACGTCCCAGCGATAAAGCGGATTTCCCCAGCGCTGCCCGGTCTTGCTGAAAAAATCTGGAGGAACGCCGGAGACCACTTCCGGTTCGAGTTTGTCATTGAGGCGAAACAGCTCAGGATGGGTCCAGACGTCGGCGCTATCGTAATTAACAAAGATTGCGATATCTCCCACGACCCGAATCGCGCGCTCGGAGCAATATCTGCGCAACGCGTTCCACTGCTCGTAGAACGCGAACTGTAAGGCACTGCGTATCTTGAGATCGACGGCCAGATCCTTGCGGGCCTTCTCGATTGCGCTTGCTTCCCGGCGGGCCAGCGCTTCCGGCCAGGTGTTCCAACTCGCCAGCTTATGCTGAGCGCGCAACGCATCAAATAAAACAAAATCGTCGAGCCACCACGCGTTCTCTCTGCAGAAACGATCGAACCGCTCCCGGGCCGCGCCCGAACAAGAATTGACAAACACCCGACCCGCCTCAAACAGCAGCGGCAGTTTCAGGGCGAAAACTTTGTCGTATTCGACCGCGTCGCACTCTGAGGGGAGCTTGGAAATCCTTCCCGCATCGATCCAGCCGAAGTGACTCAGACGCTCCAAACTGATGAGCAGCGGATTCCCGGCGAACGCCGAAATTGAAGAGTAAGGGGAGTTGCCGTAGCCCAGCGGACCTAGCGGTAGAACCTGCCAAAGTCCGAGGCGCGCAGAAGCCAGAGAGTCGACAAATGAATAAGCCTCAGCCCCCAAATCACCGACGCCGCCGCGCGATGGCAACGACGTGGGATGTAACAGAATGCCTGCGGCACGGGGAAACGCCATTCAACTCGGGAAGCACCTTGAATGCTTGTTGGCTGTTTATTGTTGTAGGAAATGCTGCTTTATGTGCCGACTCGCTTAAGCTGCCTACATTCCTGGCTCACTTTCGGGATGGGTCAGCGTTTTCAATTCTTCCTGATTGATTTTGATCTTGCCCGCTTTCTCCATTTGATCGCGCAGGCCCGTCATGAATAATCCGAACAGCTCTTGTTCCTTGCCCTGCAAAAGCGTATCCCGAATCTGATCACGCTTGGCGGCGAAATCAGAATCCGTAGGAGCCTGCACTTCGAGCATCGAGATCACCACGCCATTACTGCCGCTGTTGATCGGCCCGCTGATGTCGCCCGGCTTCATGCTGAAAGCAGAAGCAGCCTGTCCGCTCATCGAACCAATATCGGGAACCTGGCCATCCGGGGAAACAAAGTCGCTTGTCCTAATCTCGGCGCCAAGCTCCTTTGCCGCTTTCTTCAAATCATGTTCCGCTTTAGCACGATCCGATAGCTCTTGCGTCTTTTGCGACAGCAAGAGGCTGGAACGCTCGTTCTTAAACTGCTCTTCCACTTTGGTGCGAATTTCGTCGAACGTTGGTGTCGATTGCGGCTTTACCGCCTGCAACTGGAATACGGCGAATCCTTGCGAAGTGGAAGCCATTTCCGGCGCCGACTTTTCCGCGGCTGTAAACACCGCATCCATGAATTGCGGCGCAGGACCTAGTCCAGGCACCACATCCTTGCGGCCGAAGAAGTCCGAAGTCACGATCGGTAGGTTTTTCGCCGCTGCCGCCGCCTCCAAGCCCTGTTTTTGAGCCTGTTGTAAAAGATCCTCAGCTTGCGTCTGGGCTATCTGCTGGGCTTTTTGCTGCTTGAGGATCGGCTCGATTTCAGCTTTAACTTCGTCCAGCGTCTTCATGTGCGCGTCCTGCTTGTCATCGACGCGAATGATGTGAAAACCATAACTGCTCTTCACCAGATCGCTGATCTGGCCTTTCGGCAGCGAGAATGCGGCTTTCTCGAACTCCGGAACCGTCCGTCCGCGTCCAATCCAACCGAGCGATCCGCCCTCTTTGGCACTACCTGGATCTTCGGAATACTTTTTCGCTAGGTCCTCGAAGTTGGCTCCTTGCTTCAACTGTTTAAGCAAATCCTCGGCGCGGCGCTGAGCCTCGGCCACGCCCTTTTCATCCACTTTGCCGTCAGGGCCGGGAAGCGGGGTTTTGATCAGAATGTGACTGACCTTCACCTGTTCTGGAGATCGATACTGATCGCGATGCTGGTCATAATACGCCTGCAAATCGTCATGCGTGACCGGAACGCCGCCGGCAACCTTCGCCGTGTCGATGACCGCATATTTCACCTTGCGCTTTTCGGGGACGGAGTTCGCGTATTGTTTCTGGTGACTGTCGTAAAAGGCCTTTAGCTCTTCCGTGGTGGGATGCAGGCCTTTTTTTATGTCATCCTGCTTCAAGACGGCATATTCAAACTTGACCTTTGTATTCTGCTTGTCAAATTCCTTCCGGATGTCCGAATCGCTGACAGAGGCACTGCCGGTGATCAGCGCCTGCAACTTGCTGATCATGATCTCTTTCGCGACATTGTCCTCAAACATCGCGGGAGTGAGATTGGCACGCTGTAGCATGTTCTCGTATTCGGTCTGACCGATGAAATTCCCCCCCGGGAAAAAGTACTCGGCATAGCGGCCGTGCTGCAGTTCGTCCCGAACTTCCTGGGGCGTAGCTTTAAATCCAAGATGTTGCGCCTGGGAAAGTAGAGCTTGCCGGTCAATCAATTGGTCGGCCGCCCGTTGCGCGAAGAAAGGCAGCAATATCGATGCGTTCGCACCGAGTTGCGCACCCTGCTGTTGCAGCATTTGGCGCGCGGCGTCGCGAACCTGCTGCACGGTCACATCCTCGCCACTCACCTTGGCCACCACGCCTTTTCCGGGCGTGCCGGTCAAGTCACCACCCAGACCGCCGGGAACGAATGCGATCACCATGGCGGCGCAAATCAGCAGCAGTAAGCCGCTAAGGACAACTTTCTTAACGGGTCCTTCGGTCTGCAGAAATCGAATCATCCGCTTGTCACTCCAGGGAATATACGGTCGAATTACCCATTATAAACGAACGGATTGGGGAGGATGAGGGCGCAGAGGCTGAATCTGCGGGCTTCGAAGTCGCGTGAGAAAATCGGCTATTGAAACGTATTAATAGACGTGTTATCCATCTAGTGCCCGTGAGCCAATCGGTTTTATCGGTCGAATCCCCTGCTTGGTTGTTGGGTCGGAGGACAATGATTTCTAAAACGCCGTTGTACTTTCTCAGGTCTCGGTTCGTGCATTTATTCGCTTTCCTGTTTTTTGGATTGCACTTGCTGTTCGCGGCAAACGGCGCCTCCCCGGACCCGCAAAGTTCCGAAGCAGACAAACTCGTCCTTGGCGACTCATGGAGTCTGCAATCCTCTACGAAAGTTGATGGCAACGGAGCGTCAATCTCAGCGCTCGGCTTCAGGCCCAAGGGCTGGCACAACGCCACCGTACCAACTACTGTGGTCGCAGCGTTGGTAAAGGATAGGACTTTACCTGACCCCTTCTTTGCCATGAACCTGCGCGACTTCCCCGGCGTGAGCTATCCGATTGGCGGAAACTTTTCCAACGTCGCCATGCAGCCCGACAGTCCGTTTGCGGTTTCGTGGTGGTATCGCAAACAGTTCACCGCGCCCGCGTCGTACGCTGGAAGAACAGTCTGGCTCAATTTCAAAGGGATCAATTACCGCGCCAACGTATGGCTCAACGGAAAACTGATTGCCAACTCCGATCAGATCGCCGGGGCGTGGCGCACTTATGAGTTAAATGTTACGAATGCGGTAAAGCCTGGCGACGAAAACGTGCTGGCCGTCCAGGTTTTCGCTCCTACGGAGAACGATCTTGCCATTACCTTCGTCGATTGGAACCCCGCGCCGCCCGACAAGAACATGGGACTGTGGCGCGAAGTCTATCTGACGGCCAGCGGGGCCGTCGCGCTGCGCTATCCGACGGTCGTGTCGAAGTTGAACCTGCCCGCCACGAATTCAGCGCAACTCACCGTCACGGCTCAACTGAAAAATGGAACCGATCATTCAGTGAAAGGAAAACTCAAAGGCCAGATCGAAAAAATCAGCTTCGAGCAAAACGTCGAACTGGCGGCCAATGAATCTCGGGACATCACTTTCACGCCTGCTCAGTTTCCGCAGCTAGTGTTCGCGAATCCACGGCTCTGGTGGCCGGCGCAGATGGGCAAGCCAGATCTCTACCGGCTTGGCATGACCTTCGAGGTAGATGGCGCGGTCAGCGACCAATCGCACTCTGAGTTCGGGATTCGCGAAATCACCTCCGACCTTAACTCGGTCGGCGGACGCGCGTTTCACATCAACGGCAAGAACATTCTGATTCGTGGCGGCGGCTGGACTCCCGACATGATGCTTCGTGAGAACTCGCAACGCTTGCAGGACGAATTCCGCTACGTGCGCGACATGGGCCTGAACACGGTCCGTCTCGAGGGCAAGTTGGAGACACAGGAATTCTTCGATATCGCCGACCACGAGGGAATTCTCGTCATGGCGGGCTGGTGTTGCTGCGATTTCTGGGAGCGATGGCCACGCTGGAAACCGCAGGATTACGAAATCGCGAAACAATCGCTCCGTGACCAGATTTACCGCCTGCGTAGCCATCCCAGCCTCGTGATGTGGTTGAATGGCAGCGACAATCCTCCGCCACCCGATGTCGAGCAAATGTATCTCGACGTGGAAAAGCAGCTTCTCTGGCCCAATCCCGTCGTTTCGTCAGCCACTGGTAAATGGACTTCTGTAACCGGCGAAAGCGGCGTCAAGATGACCGGTCCCTATGAATATGTGGCACCGGGATACTGGGAGGACGATACACCGCAAGGTCAGCCAGACCGCAAACAGTGCAATCCCGGCGGCTGTGGAGGAGCCTACGGCTTCAACACCGAAACCAGCATGGGACCGGCCGTTCCGCCGATCGAGAGCATTCGCGCCATGGTCGGCAAAGACCATCAGTGGCCGATTGACCAGGTCTGGAATTACCATGCCGGTGGCGGAGAGTTCAAAACTCTGCGGGTCTTCAGCGATGCGCTCGCCAAACGCTACGGCAAGTCGGACAGCATCGAAGACTATGCCACTAAATCTCAGATGCAAACCTATGAAGGCGTGCGGGCCATGTATGAAGCTTACAGCCGCAACAAATACGAATCGACGGGCGTCATTCAATGGATGCTCAACAACGCCTGGCCCTCGATGATCTGGCATCTCTATGATTATTATCTGCGCCCGGGCGGCGGCTATTTCGGGGCGAAGCGCGCCATGGAATTTCTTCATCCGATCTACGGATACGACGACCATTCCATCTGGGTTGTCAGCAGCCAGTATCAAGACGCCAAGGGCTTGAAACTATCGACAAGAATTTACAACCTCGACATGACCGAAAAGCTGTCACATGATGATTCCATCGACACGCCCGCCGATAGCACGACCAAAGTATTTACTCTGCCGGAAATCGAAGGACTGAGCAGCGTCTACTTCGTTGCTTTACGTCTGACCGACTCTGCCGGAAAACTGGTCGGCTCGAATTTCTATTGGCTTTCCGCCAAGCCAGAGACGATCGATTGGGCAAAATCTACATGGTGGATGACTCCGACTGAATCATTCGCTGATTACACCGCGCTCTCTCAACTTCCAAGAGTAAAACTCAAAGTGAGTGAGCACACCGAGCGCAAGGGTGAAGATTCCATCACTCATGTCACCATCGAAAATCCGGACAACACTGTCGCGTTCTTCGTGAGATTGAGAGTCAATCGAGGCTCCCATGGCGAGGAGATTCTTCCCGTGATTTGGGAGGACAATTACATCTCTCTTTTACCTGCAGAGAAGCGCGAAATATCAGCCACTTATCGCAGCAGTGAACTGGGAAACGCAAAAGCCGCGGTTGAGGTGACCGGCTGGAACGTGGAATAGATTGCCGCAATCCTAGCCAAGATCGCTCACTACTCTTCCGGCGGTAACTCAAAATCGATCAGGTTACCGCGGAAGCCCCGCGTTTTAATTGCACCAAATGCGATTCCCACACCCATCCAGATCGCGCCAACGATCTTCGCGGGACGGCTGAGGTTCAGCCAAAGCAACAGGCAAATAAGAAATCCCGCCAGTGGAGAAACGAAATTACCGGCGGTCTTTTTCGGATCGCGCACAAAATAACGCATAAACGCTGCCAGGTTTACTCCCATAAACGCGATCAGGGCTCCGAAGTTCAACATCTCCGCACCTAGGCCATAGCTGACAATGAACGCTCCAATGAGTGCGATCACTCCAACAAAAATCACGTTGTTCCGGGGCACATGTTTCTTGGGGTCGACGACTCCAAAAAAGCTTTGAGGCAGAGCTTTGCTGCGTCCCATGCCGTAGAGCAATCGCGCGGCTCCGAGTTGCGCGCCCATGCCTGAGCCGAAGTTCGCAACCAGCAGCGTAAATCCGAGGATGCCGAAAAGGGGTGCCCATGCCCGTCCGCCCACAAACGTGAAAGCAGTATCTACGTTTGGAAAAGCTTGCGTGGCTGGCCAGATAAGTTGCGCGGCGTAAACCTCAAAGGCAGAAAGAATTCCTATTACCAGGCAAGTCAGTACCGTCGCGCGCAAGATATTTCGCCGCGGATCCTCCGCCTCTTCAGAGAGCGTTGAGATTCCGTCGAAGCCGATATAGGTGAGTACTGCAATCGACGTGCCTCCCAACACGGCTTTAGTATTCCAGAGCAAGGGATCGTAAAACGGCCGGCTGAAAAAGCCAGGGTCATTGTGAGGATGCCCAAAAATATAGTGCGCCGCTGCTAAAAAAAATAAAACGATGACCGCTCCCATTCCTGCCGCCAATCCGGTATTCACACGGGCTGACGTTTTCACTCCCTGAATGTTGAGCAAGGTAAAAAAAGCCGCAAAGAAAATCGCCCATCCCCAATAAGGGATGCTCTGCAGAATCGGCGTCCCATGGGCAAAATCGCGCGAGATCTGGCTGCACCAGATGATGCAGATCATCGGATTCAACATATAATCCATCACCATGCTCCAACCCGTGACATAGCCCAGCGCGGGATTGATCTCCTGGCCGACGTAGGTGAACGCTGAACCTGCGCTCGGATAAGCACGCGCCATCTTGCCGTAGCTGAAGGCGGTAAACAGCATCGCGACCATGGCGATCAGAATCGTGGTTACGACATGCCCACGGCCTCGGTCGCTGAGCACGCCAAATACTGACATGGGAGCAACCGGCTGAATAACGATCACTCCGTAGAGAATCAAATCCCATAGGGTAAGAGTGCGCCGCAAGCGCGGAGCGGAAGGGGTAACAACTGACGGGGTTTCCATGAGTCCGCTTATTGGATTATGCGGAGATCAGAATGTCAATATTAAAACGATTCCGTAAACACTTCTACTTCTCGCTGTAGTCGAATGAATAACCGCGCTGCTCGTTCCCCGACATGTGCCGCGTATTGTATTCCAGAAGATAGTTCACATGACCGTCATCGAGCGGGAACGACCTCTTCGGCGTATACGGATAGTCCCCCATGCTGAGAAATGGCAGCGGTGCCACGAAGTTGCCTTCCGCCGCGTAGAAGTCCATATCCTTCTCGTACCCGTTCGCGGCAAAGAAGTAATCACGAACCCACCCGCGTGGCAGAGCGGGCAGATGCACTGGATCGAAGTCAAGCCGTACTTCATCACCTGAACCAAACACAACCGACTGATCATCCAGCGCCGTCAGAAGCGGCAACACGTCGCCGTAGCGGGTGTAAGTTCCTGCGGGACGCGTGTATGGCCCAGTCGCACTCGATTTTTCGTAAACATAACGTACGTTCCCCGGAGGAGCGCCTTCAAACTTCAACGGAAATCCGTGAAACTCCAGATCTGCCTGCACCAACGGGACCGCACTAAGACGGAAACTCTCACTAGCATTTCGGCTATGTTCGGAGATTGCTTCATTCGGAAGCCCCGCGTTTTTTCCAGCGGGGTGAGGAATCTCCCCCACTTCCGGCTGTTCGGTCCGATCAACCAAAATGCTGTCCCAATATATCTGCAGATTGGTAGTGATGCGGATCTTTCGCGTACCTCTGGGCAGCCTGCCGCTCAGGTCGGCAGTCATCGTTCGACGGCCACCAGCTGGGAAGCCGATATCATCGATCACTCGCTTCCAATTTCCCGTCGCATCGAGCGCCTCGACATAGGGAGAGATCGCCTGCACTCCGGCCTGCGAAGCGGCATACATGCTGTTCGCCGAAAAATATTCGACTTCCCCGTCCATAAGCAGCCACAAGGGCCCACCGGTGTAAGCATCACCCAGATCGAGAACGAGGCTATGGGTTTTCGCAAAGCCCTGAAACTGCGTCAACTCAAAATCACCAAAGTAGCGATGCGCCAGCAAATCGGGTAGTACACCGCGGCCATGATCGTCCCAGGCTCCCGCTGGCGGCTTGGCATCGCGGCTTACAACAACCCTGAACTCCGGGTACGGAGGATTCGATGCAAAATATTCATTGGGATAAACATCGACGTCGGAAGGATGATCAACGGCGAGCAATCGCACCTGATCCAGATAAACGGCTTCTTCGAGTGGTTCCATAAAGCGAAAGCTGAGCTTGCCATTCTTTTCGCGAACCGCCTTGCCGTCGAGCTTTATGTATTCCACCGGACGCGGAACATCACGCTGTCCCGGCCCAACCCAATGCCCGACTACCCCGGCTCCAAGCATGTCTGCGACAAACTGGTAGCGCTCGCCATTCCATACAAACAAAGTCGGGCAGGAACTCCCGCGGCGATCAATCTCAGTAAAATTCTGCTGCCTGTCACCGCCGACATTGATCTCATCCTGCAGCACTCCGGTGGGCCATAGCATGCGCACAATGTCAGCCTCTTTTGAATCGCCCAGTCCCACAGTTAGGTAAGGAGAATTCTGGCCGAGATAGCCATTCGATCCGTAAATCTCAAACTTCTGCCGGTTGCCGCCGGCAAACACCTCCACTTTCGTTCCGATCGCCGACTTGTTATCGGCCAGCCCCTTCAGAGCAAGCCGCAACCAGTGATTCTGATTGCCACCTTCATTTCGCAAAAGCACAGCCGGACCGTGATTTTGGGTGATCAACAGATCGGTCGCGCCGTCATTATCGTAGTCACCGGTAACAATGGCCCGAGGATGTTTCAATTGAATCCTGTCGAGCCCAACGTCAGCGGTGACGTCTTTGAAACCATCGGGACCAAGATTGCGAAAAAGTTTAACCTCGCCCTGGCCATCTTTCGTTTCGCCGACCGCGACCAGATCGACCCAGCCGTCGTTGTCATAGTCGAATGCGGCAAGACCGTAGCCACCACGAATCCAATTTGGTGTGGGGATAGCAATACGATCAAAATGCTTGCCCTGATTGTTGTGCCAGAGACTCATGCCCTGCCAGTCGATAGGAGTAAAAGCGAGATCCATCCAACCATCATGATCGAAGTCCAGAACAGCGACACCCCGCACGCCCGGGGGGCCAGGAGTCTCCCAGGGCTTTCGTAGGATAAATTTGCCTTCTCGCGGGTTCTCAAGAATGCTAGGTGCGTCGGGAACGACAATGTCGACCGCGCGGTCGTTGTTGTAGTCGCTCCCCACCACGCTGATGCCACCAGTGGAGTGAGCATCCGGCAGTCCCACCGCTTCACTGACGTTGGTAAATGTTTCATCCCCGTTGTTGCGAAACATATCCATTGCGCCCGCTGCGTCGTAGTGCCGGGTCACGACAAGATCGAGATCGCCGTCGTGATCGTAATCGATGAATGTCACGCCGAGGTTCGCCGAATTAGTGAAGAGATTCGCCTCATTATGCACCTCTCGGAAGGTGCCGTTCTTCTCGTTGTGAAACAACAAAACATCGTCATTGCGGCTCACCGCCAGATCGGGCCAGCCGTCATTGTCGTAATCGCCGGCCGTGCAACCGGTGGCGTGAATATTCGAAGGGATTCCCGCCTTCTTCGTTACGTCCTCGAACTTGCCATTCCCCAAATTGTGGTAGAGCGACATTCCGCCGTGCGCGCCGTTGTCGGCAAGAAAAAGATCGATCTTGCCGTCGTCGTCATAATCGAGAAAACAAGCGCCTGGCCCCGCAGCATCCACAAAACCTTCGGCCGGACCAACCATAGAAGTTAGCCCCGATTCAGCCGTCACATCCACAAACCGCACCTTGATCTGGGGCGGCGGTTTCAGCACCGCCTGCGGCGACTCAACGGCACGCGAAAACTGCCCCTGCTCGCCGTAAGCCAGGCTTATCGGCGTGCCGAGTTTGTTCTGCGTGATGTATTGGAACTTCTTCAGATTCTCGCGAGCGTGATCGATATCACCCGATTGCTGGTAAGCGCGTGACAATCCAAACTCGGCAGAGGCGTGCAGCGGATTGATTTTCAGCGCATGCTGAAAGGCATCAATCGCCGGCGGAAACTGCCTGGCCTGCACATAAGATGCGCCCAGGAAATACCAGGTATCAGCATCGCCCGGTTCGATTTCGGCGACTCGCTTAAACGCATTGATCGCCGCTTGCGCGTCGCCGATATTCTTGGCAAGCAACCCGAGGTTGTACCATGCGTAAGGACTGTTGGGATCCTGTTTTGCTGCTTCCTCAAGCGCAAACTTTGCCTTGTCAATTTTTTGCAAGTTGAGATAAGCAATGCCTTCATTCAGCCACACAATCTTCAACTTCGGATCGAGGGCCGCCGCCTCCTGAAAGCACTTGAGAGCTTTCTCAAAAAGCTGCTGGTTCATGTAGGCGGCACCGAGATTATTGAGGCGTGCGGCCTGTGGCGGGTCGAGTTTTGGCTGAACTTCAGGGGCGCTTGCAAAAAGACCGAATGCGGCGAGAACGACGCCAACGAGAGCAAGTGAAATTCGGGGATTCATCTGATCAACGATTTAACCACAGAGATTGTGGCGAACACACAGGATTTCCCGCCCGAGGGTGCGCAGTTCGGTGCGAATCTTCAGTTTCCGCGCATCAATGAAGGTTTGTATGCGCGCGCATCCACTGTGCCTTTGCCTTCTTCAACTATGATGGTTTGGCCACTGCGCACGTTGAGAAGTGTATCCAGTTGTCCGCTCGGCCATTGAATTTCAATGCTGTCAGCTTTCGTCTGGGCACCCAGCCCGAATGTCAGGACCAGTTCGCTTTGCGAAAGATAGCTCGATCCCGAACGCAGCATTTTCGATTGTTTATCCCTTCCAGAAGTAACGCGTACAACCGCTCCAATCCCGTCCCGGTTCGACCTTGTCCCGATGAGCTTTAATCGCAAGCTGTGATTTGTCCCGCCTTCATTGTGAAATAGAGACGCCGGACCGGCATTCGTTGTGATTAGCAAATCTAGAAATCCATCGTTATCGATGTCGGCATAAGCAGCGCCCCGAGCCACTCTCGGGGCCGCAAACGCTTTCCCCATCTCCGCCGTCACTTCTTGAAACGTGCCTCCACTCAAATTGCGGAACAGGTGCGGAGGCTCGGCATAGCTGACGCGCTTTTGCACGCGCTCAATCTGATCCTCGATGTGTCCATCGGCCAAAAAAATGTCGGGCCAACCGTCGTTGTCGTAGTCAAAGAAGAAACATCCGAATCCAAGCGTCACTAAGGTGGCGCGTCCAACCTCTGATTGCGGAGCTTCGTCCACGAACAAACCATTGCCTTCGTTGTGATACAACGACATCATCTGATTGGCGAAGTTACTGATGATCACGCTGGGGCGCCCGCTGCGATCATAGTCAGCCGCGTCGACGCCCATGCCAGCGCGCGCCACGCCGTCTTCACTAAAGGCAATTCCAGAAGGAACGCCGCGCTCTTCGAAGGTCCCATCCTTCTTATTTAAGTAAAGCTTATTGGGCTGAGTGTCGTTCGCAATCAGAATGTCGGGCCAGCCGTCGCCGTTGTAATCGAGAATTGCGATACCCAAACTTTTTGAAGTCGGATCCCCGAGGCCAGCTTTTTGTGTTACGTCCTCAAACTTGCCATTGCCCAGATTGTGCCAGAGTCGGACAGAGGTTCCTTTGTACGATTCTGGAGTGCAATAAGATTTGTGCGAGCCGTCCAGAGTGCAATACAAATCCGTCTGCTCCGTCCACTTGACGTAGTTTGCGACGACGAGATCGAGCCTGCCATCGCGGTCGTAATCGACCCAGGCCGCGCTGGTCGAAAACTCACTCGGTCCTGACATCCCCGCCGTCTTAGTCACATCAGTAAAAGTGCCGTTGCCATTATTGTGGAACAGATGGCTCTGTCCGAGCGCGCTGATGAAGAGATCGTCGAAACCATCATTATCGTAGTCGCCGACCGCAACCCCGAATCCGTACATCGGCACAGCCAGTCCAGCTTGGCGCGTAACGTCGGTAAAGGTTCCATTGCGATTGTTGTGATAGAGCTTGGGGGTCGTCGCTCCTCCGTGTGGGTGCCCCGGAAAATCGTCGCCATTCACCAGAAGAATGTCTGGATATCCGTCATTGTCATAGTCGATGAAGGCGCAGCCGGGGCCCATGGTTTCGGGCAGCCATTTTTTCCCGAAAGCACCGTTATTGTGACTGAAGTGAATTCCGGCTTGCGCTGTTATATCTAGAAAATGAACTTGCTGCGCGGAAGCAGTCCCCGACAGCAAGATCCACCACAGAGACACAGAGGCACAGAGAAAAATGGGACACCGACAGCGAGAACTTTCTCTATGACTTTGTGACCCCGTGCTGATCAGATTTCCCCGCATTATTTGGAGGCTCCGGCAAGCGCCACAGATTTTGTTACCGGGTTAGATCTGATCGCCGCCAACGGCACAGAGACATGCTCGTGAATCGCCTGCCTCTCATTGTTATCCTCGGGATGCGATTGTCGATACGGGCCCGTGATCGCTTGAGAAGACTCGTCGGCTTTGAACCGCAGGTATCGTACCTGGTGCGCTTTTGCGAGCTTCTCGTCTCCAAGACCGTTGTAACAAAGCATTAAGTTGTAATGTGCCTGCAGGTCTTCGGGATCAATCGCCAGCACAGATTGCAGCGTCTTCACTGCATCGGCATATTTGCGCTGCAAAAATAAAACTCTGCCGAGATCATTGAGAGCAACGCGATCCCGAGGATACTGCGCCAGCACCATACGCAGACGCGCCGCAGCACCATCATAATTGCCGTCTGCCCGAAGAACGCGCGCGTAAAAGTAATTGGCCCGCGCCAGCGTTGGAGACAACTGAAGAGCCTTCCCGAGTACGGTGCGCGCAAGCTCCATGTCGCCTTCCTGCACAGCGCAACGGCCAATGTTCACCCAGCCGTCGGGATTGTTCGGGTCCGCCTCCGTCACTTTCTGGAAGGCGGCGGCCGCCCCCTTTAGATCACCTTGCAGGAACAACCCAATTCCGTAATCGTTCCAGCGCTGCCATTCTTCTTTGAGAACAATGGTTTTCGGCGGCGTAGCCGGCGCATTGTGCGCAACCACCGGAAGGCTCAGTTCGTTCTCGGCTACGGTGACGATCGGCAGGTTGGGAATTCTTTCTTGCTTCGCGGAGACTCCGCTGAGCGACGCCGTAAATATTGTCGGCCGGTCGTCATAGTCTGGAGCCACGGCGTTTAGTTTAGTTGGATCCGGCTCGCCCGCGAAAGCCTCCTGCGTGCCGTACCAGGCGAACTTCCGATAGCAGAGGCGCGCGTGCAGCTTAATCTTGTCGCCTGCATTTTCCGGAATATTCATGCGATAGTGCACCGTATCCGCGGCGCCCGGAGGGATTAGCCGCACATACACAACGGCGCGAGCGGCCCATGCATTCCGCTTGTTGATCGGATTTCCGTGGGCATCGATCTGCAAAGACCGGTAAAAGTGTGCGCCCTTTTCGACCGGACCTTTGCCGTTGTCCTCGACCATTCCGCTCCAGAAGATGGTCTGGCCTTTATCATCGGTTGCCTTTAGTTCCAGCCATGTGTCGTAGGCGTCGACGGTGCCACCGGGGAAAAAGTGGCCAACTTTTTTCGTGCGAACCACCACGTCCACGCGCACGGTGTCACCACGGCGTAAAGCAGGCTGCACCCGATTCAACGGAGCCGTGAGGGGCGCAACTTCCCCACTGCTCTCCGGAGCAATCTTGGTCTCCGCTTCTTCGCCGACAGCAAACGTCGTATTCAACTCCGATTGATTGCCCGCATCCGATTTCAGCTGCTCTTGCGCGGGAGATACCGCAAAGATGTCGACCGTCAACGCTCCACTCTTCAAGAATCTTTCGGTCAACTTCAACTGCGCATCGTCTTCGTTCGCCGTTGGCACGGCAGTGTTCGCACCAGGGAAGCGATGCGAGTGCACGAATCCGTCCACATTACCTGCATCTTTCGACGCTTCGGCCGGCATATGGCAATCGGCGCACTGCTGCGGCTTTGGCGGATAGTAAAAAGAGCGCGCGCCCTGGCCGGAAACCCCGCTGGCCTGCCAGTTGTCATATTCGTTGAAACCGCGGAACCAGCGGTAACTGTTGACTGGAACATCGAGATGCACCTTATGGCAGCTCGAGCAAAACTCGGCCGTCTGCGTGCGCATGAACGGCTTGAGAAAGACGCGGCGATGAGGCTCCGGGTTCAGCCGGATCACAAAATCGTGCAGCGCGCGCTCAACCGGATTTTGACTAGCGGCCAACTCATGCAGCTTCGGATACTCCAGATAGAAATCGGCTTGACCCATCGTGCTTTTCACCGCGGCAATCGAGTGGCACATCATGCACCCAAGTCCAGCTTGTGACTCAGGTCGATGCACAATCTGCTTGATGGGCGTATCCATCAAGCCACTGTAGAGCAAAGCTGGATCGTGGCACCCCCCACACCATTTCGAGGGCTTGGTGCCGACCGTATCCTGCATGTACTCGATGGACTTGCGGTACCACTGATTATTGAACGAAGAGAAATGGTGCGCCGAACTGAACCACTGGTTGTAGATATCTTCATGACAGCGCTTGCACGAATCCGACTCCATGAAAAACTTGCTGGGAATTTTCTGGTTGCCGTAAACCTGCGCCGAACTGGGAAAGAAAGAACCTTGAGGGCCGTCACCTTCACCGTTCATGTTCTCGGGAGGGATGCTCGGATTCTGGATGCGCCCTCGGGCCTGCCAACTTTCGCGCACACGGTACGCACCATAACCGAGAGCTGCAATGGCAAGCAAACAGATAGCAGTTCGCAGCGCAGCTTTTGCGTAGCTCGAAGTTCGCGATCGACCTGTCCCTAATCTCTCAGCCAGCAGAAAACCAACACCCAAAAGCGAAATGGCGATATGCAGGTAAAACCACTTCCACTCCGAGCGCGCCGTGCCGGTCTTGATCAAGATGATTCCGAGAGCCGCCCCCGTCGCAATCAGCACCCAGCCAGCCCGCTGCAAGAACGTGCCATGTCGAACGAAGCGCGCAAGGGCCGGTACGAGCAGAATCGTTACAATGACTCCAGCGAATGCATGCAGGAGCACTACCCCCGCGTAAACAATCGTCGGCTGCGGAAACGCGTAGAGGTACCCCGCAGAGACAGACAGGAACACAATCAGCCAGAATAATATTCGGCTGGCCAAACCTTCCGCTGTTGAGTCTTGGCGCATCAGGAATGATTTAAGTGCTGCCGTCTGCTTAAGCCCCACAATGGCTGAAATCGCGTGCGACCTAAGTTACTCATTGACACTCCATCGGGGAATAACCCAAAACAACTATCGGTGCAGCGATAGTGTTCAGGCGATTGGCGGCTTTTTCCAAGTCCCAGATTGCTGCTCGACAAAGGCGGCGACTGAAAGCACCTGCTCATCTTGCCACGGGAGGCCGACGATCTGCACACCAATTGGCAAGCCATCGCGGGAGTGGCCAAAAGGAACAACCGCAGCGGGATTGCCTAACAGGTTAAAGAATTCCGTGTAGCTCCAGGCATCAAGATATTCGACGGTTTTGCCTTCGATCTCCCAATTGCGTTCCCTATGTCGAAAGGCCGGAATCGCCGCCACAGGGCACAAGAGAATCGAATATCGCTGCATCTCAGCAAAGAATCGTGCCCGCAACAGATCCCGTCGTACCCAGGCATCCAGCAATGCGTCACATTCCAACGCAGGTTCAGCGGCGGAGCATTGCAGAAATGCTCGCAGGATTGAACTCATCTCAGACTCCCGGCCTTTGAACATCGGCCGCAAGAGCATTCCTCCTGCGACTACGAAATACTTGCGCCACAGTTCCCGCGCTTCCTCGAGTCCCTCTGGCCGAAAGCATTCGACTTCGAATCTCGCATCGCGTAAGGCTTGCGCAGCGGCACGCACGGCGGCGCGGGTGTCTGGCGTGACCGGCGTGCGGCCATCATCTTCGAAATATCCGACCTTCAGTTTCTTGATTTCATGCTCGGGCGGCCAGCGTACCGGAACCGGCGCCGCACACGTGTCTCCGAAGTCCGGCCCTTGCATTACCTGGAAGAGAAGCCTCAGATCGGCGACGGTGCGAGCCATCGGTCCGACGACTCCGATCAAAGCAAACGGTCCAGCGGAGACGGGAAAGTGTCCCGTCGACGGGATTCGCCCGGGAGTTGGTTTTAGCCCGCAGATTCCGCAGAAGTGAGCGGGCACGCGAATCGAACCACCGCCATCGCTCCCCACCCCGCCCGCTGACATTCCGGCGGCTATCGCCGATGCTTCTCCGCCGCTCGACCCTCCCGGCGTACGATCGAGATCCCACGGGTTATTGGTGCGGCGATAAAGAAGATTGTCGGTCTCCCACGCCATCAAGAGCTCCGGTGTATTCGTTGTGCCCAGAACAATTGCACCGGCATTCTTCAGTCGCGTCACGAGCGGAGCATTTTCCTCCGCGACAAATCCTGCTCTCAAAAGCGTTCCAGCCTCACAACGCATCCCCGCCACGCCGATCGAACTTTTTATGCTGACGGGGACGCCGTGTAGCTGGCCAATCTCTAGGTTGCGCATGATGGCAACCTCGGCTTCACGAGCAGCTTTTTGTGCTCCTTCTGAGTCAACCTCTACGAAGGCGTTGAGTTTTTGATTCAGTCTTTCAATCTGCGCTAGATGTGCGTTCACGACTTCGACGGGAGAAATTTTCCTCGCTCGGATTTGCGCCGCCATAGCCCACGCCGAAAGAAAGTTAATCTCGTTCATGCATTCTTCCCTGCATTGCCCGATCCAGCATTCGCCTCTCTTCTTCTGAGAGATGCCTGTGTTCTCCCTTCGCAAGATCGCCCAATTTCAGGGGTCCAATGGCGACGCGCACCAGGCGCAATACCTCTACTCCCATTGCTTCCATCATTCGGCGAATCTGGCGATTCTTGCCCTCGTCCAGAACGATCTCAAGCCAGCAGTACTTCTCGCCAGCCCGCAGAAGCTTTACATGCTTGGATCGTAGCGCCACTCCATCTTTTGCCTTCACCCCTCGAAGCAAAGCCTGCACGAACTCTTCATCGGGCAGGGTTCCTATTTGTACGTGATAGGACTTATTCAAATGCGTCTCCGGAGCAGCCACGCGTGCGCCCCACTCAGAGTCGTTCGTCAGCAGCAGCAGGCCTTCGCTTGCTTTATCGAGCCGGCCAACCGGAGCAAGCCAGGGTCGCGCCTGTTTGCGCAAGTTCCCTTCCACAGCGGAATGCTTATCCAGAATCGTATACACCGTTTCGCGGCCCTTTTCATCCGACGCCGTCGTCACCACGCCGCGAGGCTTGTTCAGCATGATGTAGAGTTTCCGGCTCGCCCCAACTGCCTTACCATCGACCTCAATCTGAACTCGACCATGAAGAGGAGTCTCTGGATTGCGGCTGATCTTTCCGCCTACGCTGACTCGGCCGGCACGAATCAACTCCGCCGCATGCGATCGCGAGCAGTAACCAAGCTTCGACAAGGCGCGGGACAGGCCAATTTTGCGGTTTATTTTCTGCGGCACGGGATCATGCTACCTGATTCATTCTGCCAGAGCCGCGAAGCTAAAGCCGGCAATCCGTCACAATGCACAATGGAGCGGCACTTGGTACGATGTTTATCGCGATTGATCCGGAGAGGAAGAAAACAAACATGGCCCACCAACATCCCCCGCGTTTTCTGAAGATCGTAGACGATGCGAAGACCCGCGTCCGCGAGAACAATGTCGAAGAAGTGAAGAAGAAAATCGATCGCGGGGACAAATTCGTACTGGTCGACGTGCGCGAAGAGAGCGAATTCGCTAAGGATCACCTGCCGGGCGCAATCCACTTGGGCAAGGGCATCATCGAGCGCGATATTGAGGCGCGGGTCCCCGATCTCAATACCGAGATCGTGCTCTACTGCGGCGGAGGGTTCCGCTCAGCTCTCGCCGCCGATAATCTCCAGAAGATGGGCTACAAGAACGTGACCTCGATGGACGGCGGCATCCGGGACTGGCGCGAAAAGGGATATCCGCTGACTCAAAGATAAAGCGCAAGTCTTTCCATATCGGGTCCAGGTAATGAATGCGAGAGCGTACGCGTATCCACGCAAGGGGCAAAGGTGGAAGTGCCGCGCTTCACCGCCGCGTAAAGCTCAACAATAAAAGCGGGCTTTGGCTCCCGGGCGACCTTATATGGTAAGCTCCGCCTCTTACCGCCATGAACCGTCGCATCTTCTTCTGGTCACTAACGTCGGCCCTAGCTGGATTCCTCTTCGGCTTCGACACAGTCGTCATTTCTGGCGCCGAAAAAACCATACAAACGCTGTGGGGATTAAGCCCTGGCCTGCACGGCATTGCTATGGCGTCGGCCCTTTACGGCACCGTGGTTGGTTCACTGATCGGGGGCTGGCCGGCGGACCGCTTCGGACGCAAAGCCACGCTGCTCTGGATCGGCATTCTTTACTTCGTCGGCGCAGTCGGTTCCGCTCTGGCGACCAATGTCGGCGTATTCATAACTGCCCGCGTAATAGGAGGATTGGGCATCGGCATCTCGACAGTCGTCGCTCCCATGTACATCTCGGAGATTGCACCGCCCCGGCATCGCGGACGGCTGGCGGGAATGTTCCAGTTCAATATTGTTTTCGGCATTCTGATGGCTTTCGTCTCGAACGCTCTGCTCGCCGGCATCGGCGAAAACGCCTGGCGCTGGATGCTGGGCGTGGCCGCGTTCCCTTCGCTGCTTTACACTTTTCTGTGCTTAGGTCTGCCCGAAAGCCCACGCTGGCTGCTAAGCAGGGAGGGAGACCGCGAGGCGGCTCTGAACGTACTACAACGCATCGAGCCCGAAGCTCCGAAGGCACAGATCGCGGCCGAGGCCGATGAGATTACGGCCGCAGCGGCATCGGAACAGAAATCCTCCTCCGGACATTTCTGGACGATACGTCTCCGGAAACCGATCCTGCTCGCAATCCTGATTGCCTTCTTCAATCAGATGTCCGGCATCAATGCAATCTTGTACTTCGCTCCACGTATCTTTGAACTGACCGGCCTCGCCGCAAAGGCCGCCCTGTTGCAATCGATCGGCATTGGCGTCACGAATCTGATTTTTACGTTTATCGGCCTATGGCTGATTGACCGGCTAGGGCGGCGCACGCTTCTATATATCGGTTCATTCGGCTACATCACCTCGCTCGGCTTGGCAGCCTGGGCGTTTTTTACCAGTCATTTTTCAATCGTTCCAGTATGCATCTTCGGATTCATCGCCGCCCACGCGATCGGCCAGGGAGCCGTAATCTGGGTTTTCATCTCCGAGATATTTCCCAATCGCCATCGCGCCGAAGGCCAGGCCCTCGGCAGCTTCACTCACTGGATCTTCGCCGCCCTGCTCACAACTTTTTTCCCCCAGATGGTCACCGCATTCCCACCTGGCTACGTTTTTTCGTTCTTCACCGGCATGATGGTTCTTCAACTGATTTGGGTGAAGACGATGGTTCCGGAAACGAAGGGAGTCTCGCTGGAGCAGATACAGAAGCAGTTGGGGATTGCATGAGTGAGATGAAGGGGCTGTACATTGCTCACGTTCGAACGGAGGGTTTTTACTCACCTGCAGGCGATATCGGTTTCACTCGATCCTGAGAGTTTTCAAGGCAGCAGCAACGGTGGTAGCGCAACCTTCTGCTGAATCCCTGTGCCTTCGACGATCTTATAAATAAAGTCCGCAGGCACGTCGCGCAGAACTTCGGTTTCGCCGTTGGGCCAGCGAATATCCACTTCCGTCATCTTGTCGTTCGCCGCCAATCCAAAATGCAGCCGAAAATCGTTCTGCGAAAGATAGCTCGCTCCTCCGCGAACTTCGTCGATCTGCACCAGCGAACCTGACTTAACCGTCACGCGCGCACCGATCGCCGCCTTATTGCTCTTCGTTCCAACCAGCTTGAACAGCACACGATGATTGCCGCTCTGGGTGCGATTGATCAATAAAGACGGCGGCTCGCCCACGTTGAGCACGACGATGTCTACATTCCCGTCATTGTTGATATCTCCGAAAGCCGCACCCCGCCTCGACTGCGGGGGCATGCTGGCCAGTGCCTCCGAAACGTTATCGAAAGTCCCATCGCGATGATTGCGAAAAAGCAGCATAGGCTGGCGATAAGGCGTACCGCCGGGAATCGTATCCACCTGCGGATAAACATGGCCATTGGCGACAAATAAATCCCCCCAGCCATCGTTATCCATATCGAAAAACGCTGTTCCCCAACTCACGTAAGGATACGTCGGCTTCATCAGCTTCGACGCGCACGCTGACGTCGGAAAAATTCTCTTTGTCGAGATTGTGATACAGCGTTGTCCCCTGCTCAACAAAGTTCGTCACCACCACCGACAACCGGCCTTCGTGCAGATAGTCGCCCCAGTCGACGCCCATCGACCCCTGCTCCAGGCCATCGCCGCTTAGCGCGACCCCGGAAAGCAAGCCGACATCCTCAAACGTTCCATCATGCTTGTTGTGATACAGAAAATTTGGCCCGGCATCGTTAGCAACATACAAATCAGGCCAGCCATCGTTGTCATAATCGCCCCATGTTGCGCCCAGGCCGTAGTAATGATGCGGATCGTCGACGCCGGCTTTCTTTGAAACTTCCTCGAACGTGCCATCGCCCTTATTATGAAAAAGCAAATCCGATTCGCCTGGCATGCCCCAAGGTCCACACTGCACCAGCACGCCCTTAAAGCGGCAGAATCGAGGATCGTTGCCGAATTCCGGAAGGTTGTCGATATCCACGTGAACGTAGCGCGACACGAAGAGATCGACGCGCCCATCCCGGTCATAATCAGCCCACGCTGCTCCCGTGCTGAATCCGCCCACGCCGACACCGGCCTTTTCGGTCACGTCTTCAAATTTGCAATTGCCTAAATTGTGATAGAGCGCATTGCCGCCGAAGCCGGTGACGTAAATATCCTGTAGACCGTCGTTGTCGTAATCGGCCACGGCGATGCCCATACTCCACCCCTTGTGCGTCAGGCCGGCGGATTTGGTGATGTCAGTGAACTTGATGCTGTCGGTGGTCGAATCAGAGTCCTGGTGATACAGCGTAATCATCGGGTCGCCGCCGTGCCGGTATCGCTCTACCGTGGATCCGTTCACCGTGATGATGTCGAGCTTGCCGTCGTTATCGCAGTCGATTAGCCCTACGCCTCCGCTCATCGATTCCACAATGTATTTCTTGTCGGGAGAAGAAATATGCGGCACCGTGAGACCGGCTTCTGGCGCGATGTCTTCAAACCGCGGGATTGCCGCTCGACCCGCGGCCTCTGTCGTTTTCTGTGACGTAGAGGCCTGGTGAGAAGACTTAGGATGAACCTGGGAGAATAGTATTGAGGTCGGCCAAAATCCCACCCAGAGGCAAACGATCCAGCGCAGCAACAAAACTCGCATAGGAACAGCGATTATAACGTTCGAGCGGAGCGGATGATTTACCTGGCGTGGACGCGCGGTCGCGAGAGTCGAAGAAATCAGAAATTACGCGCAAAACAAAACGCCCCAGACTCGATTTGAGTCTTGGGACGTATGTTGATCAGCCCTCCCCCAAGTGCTGCTCGAAAACAAGACTACGTCACCATTGGAAACTCGTGAATGGCCCGTGCGTGCCACCGTATGGCACGAAGGTGGAATACATCTAACTACAAGTAAATACATGACTTACGCAATTACCGGAACGGTATGGACGCCCACCGTGCCGAAAACTCGGCGATAACGCTCGATTTCCGCGAGGAGGTCCCAGCGCTTTCGCTGAATTATCAGAAAGCTTCACCGCCGGCTTGCCCTCAACCGTCGACACCTTGCTGATTAAACTGATCGGTTCGAAACCGTTGTTTCCGCTCGGATCGCAATCGCGGAAATCGTTCGTCAACAGAGTCCCCCAACCGGCGCTGAAGCGAATGCGCGGGCCCAGAGTCCACAGGCGTGGATCGGCAAAATCCCCGGCGCTGTGAAAATCGTGCGCCGTAATTCCGCGTGCCAGGGTTCCGCCGAAATAAGCATGCAAGCCGAGGATGTCGTGAACATCCAGCGCATCAGAAGCGATGATCAGTTTCCCATGTGGATCGCGCCCGCGCTCCTTCAGCCATTCAATATATTCATCGCCGGCAATGTATGGATCTTTGCTGTCGATGCGCTGGCCGGTCCAATCAGCCGCCCAGTCCGGAGCTCCCTCCAGGAACTGCGTCGTCCCGAACGTATCGGGAAGCATGATGCGCAACGCTCCCGCATAAGTTTCCTGCCACATCTGAAGAACTTTATACTGCGAAGCTTTCAATGCCTCGTCCTCCGGCGCAAGCGCCGCCATCACCATGGGAATCTCGTGCGCGTTGGTGCCAATCGCCTCCAGATCGTGCTTATGCGCGAGAAAGGCATTTGAGGTTCCGATGAAACCGCTGGCCAAGTTCGAAGCCATTGCCTCCACCACGTATTCCTGCCACAGAAAACTATGACGCCGGCGCGTTCCAAAGTCGGCAACGCTCAGCCGAGGCACTCCGCGCAAGCGTTCGATCTTGCTCCACAGCCGCGTCTTCGCCTTGGCATAAAGAATATCGAGACCGAATTCGCTCAACCGTTTGAGATTCGCCCGGGTACGCAATTCGTTGATAATCGAGAGCGAATAAAGCTCCCACATCGTGGTCTCCGTCCACAGACCGTCAAACGACAGATGAAAGGGCTTGCCCGGCTCGGACAGCTCATAATCCGATAAACGGAAATCGCGCTCCAGCCATTCAAGAAACGCCGGCTGAAAAATTCCGCGGGTGCCATAAAACGTATTGCCGGCCAGCCACACCAGCTCAGACTTTCGAAAGCGAAGATTGCGGGCGTGATCGAGTTGCGCGAGCAGCTCTTCATGCTTGAATGTATCGATGGCGCCGCCGGTCCGGCTCGATACGGAAAACGAAACCTGCGTCTTGGGAAAATGTTTCCAGATAAACTGCAGCATCAGCAGCTTGTAAAAATCGGTATCGAGCAGAGAGCGAGTGACCGGGTCGAGTTCCCAGTTGTGGTTATGTGCCCGCTCGGCGAAGTTAACAATCATCTCTCATATCGTCGTATGAGTGCAGCGGGAAAAGCAAATCCTTAGAAGTCGCGAACGGTAAAGGTTGACCTGTAAATCTTGAAATAGAACTCCCCTCGCGCTTGGCGAGGGGAGTTTATTGTTATTTACGATCCTTCCGTCGAATGCAGCACCCGGAAAGTATTTCCGCCGTTCGACCACACCAGCAGCAAAGCGTCTTGGCCCTTGGGCACGTTTGAGAGCGCTTCTTTTACTTCAGCAGCGTTCTGCACCTTGTGCCGGTTCACCTCAAGGATGATGTCTCCCTGCTGCAATCCGGCATTATCGGCCGCGCTTCCGGGCTGAACCTGTTCGATCACCGCGCCCTGAAGATTGCTTGGCGCCTGAATCTGCCCACGCACCTCTGGAGTGAGATCGGCGATTCCAATGCCCCAGCGCATCTTGCCTTGGCCTTCAGTAGTATTTCCCCCTTCGTTCGGGCCTTTGTCCAGCCCGGTTAAAGTAATCGGCAAGCTCATGCTCTTGCCGTTGCGAAGCAGATCCACCGTGATCTTCGTTCCCGGCTGCTTCTGCCCAACCGTCACCTGCAATTCGCCGGCGTCATTCACTTTCTGGCCGTCGATTGCGGTGATAACATCGCCAATCTCCAATCCCGCTTTGGCTCCCGGCGAATCGGGTTCGACTTGCGTAACCACGGCTCCGATTGCATTCGATTCGTCGAAGAACTTCGCGTTCTCCGGAGTAACGTCGGCAACGCCAATCCCGATCTTTCCGTGACTCACTTTGCCGTAACGAATCAGCGCGTCCACCGTCGGCTTCGCAATCTGCGCCGGAATCGCAAATCCCATGCCCGAGAACGATCCCGAAGGCGAAATCAAGAACGTGTTGATGCCGACGACTTCCCCGCGAGCATCAACCAGCGGGCCGCCGGAGTTGCCCGGATTGATGGCGGCATCCGTCTGAATAAACTCACCGGGCTTCCGCGGATCGGTCGAATCGGGATTCTGGCGATTGACCGCACTCACAATTCCGCGAGTTACCGTGAAACGAAATCCATAGGGGTTGCCGAAAGCCAGCACCGTCTGACCGGGACGAACTTCCTTTGAGTCTCCCCATGGCACGCTAGCCAAGTTGTTCGCGTCGACCTTGATTACCGCTAAATCCGTCAGCGGATCGGTGCCGATCAGCTTCGCCTTCAAAACGCGGCGATTGCTGGTGGTCACGCGAATGTCAGTCGCTCCATCGACGACGTGATTGTTCGTCACGATGTATCCATCGGGAGAGATCACAACTCCGCTGCCGAGTCCATGTTCGATCTGCGGCTGCTGCTCACGCATGTGCGGTCCAAAGAACTGGCCGAAGCCTCCACCGAATGGGCTTCCCTGGCCAAAGAACCGCTGCATGTCCTGCGGCATCTGCTGGCCAGCCATATCGGGCTTGGCTTTTGAGGTGACGGTTACGTTGACCACCGCCGGAGTCACGTGCGCTGCAAGATTCTCCATCGCGTGGTCGAGCGCAAGCAGCGCACTCACGCTGTCGGCGTCAAGCGGCGGCGCCGCAGGAGCCGATACCGCGGCACTGGCCGCTGCAGGCTTGGCAAATTCATAAGTGGTGAACGAAGCGGCAAGTGCCACTGCCAGCACCGGTGCTGCCAGCCGGAGCGCCCATCGCTTCGAAAAATGTTGGCTGAACCACGTTCTTACATTCATGCTCTTTATCCTTTTCTGAATGATTTTATGCAAACTATTTGTCATCAACTAATTCCTTAGTTTTTGCCGACACACGGATTCGCGTTGTATATGCGTTCCCTTTCTAAATTTCCTTGCGGGGAATCTGACTAGCGCCTGAGACCGCCTGAGGCCGAATTACGAAGCGCCACACCTGGATTTCATACACGGCCTGCGCCGATGCGTTGGAGCTACTATGCTCAACGATGACGAACAGGGCCTCTGTCGGCATGACCGGCGCAATCTTGGAACTCGCGAAGCGAACCGAAGTCGGTTCTGGCGCTCGCTCGCGAAGGTGTGCATTCTTCAAGTTTGTCGCCGCCATGCCAGTCGGTTGAACATTGAGCGGCTTATTCACATGCAAAACAAGTGGCACTGCTTTTGGTAATGCGGAAGACTGCCCTTGAGTGTTGAATGCGACGTTGTGAAGCATCGGGCTCAGCAGCGTACTTCGAGAAGTCCTCGGCGTCGGACTCGCCGCAACCGGATGAGCGTCCTGAAAGGCGACAAGCTGCGTCTCCCGCGAAACCAGCATACCGCTGACGATCACAAATCCGGCTAACATCACCGTAGACTTCCATCCCGTGCGGACCGATTTAGGCCGGTTGGCATCGAGGATCTGTGCCACCCGCATCGAAGTCTGCCGCACGCGCCCAAGCGCGGCTTGTGCCAGTGCCAGGCTGCTCCGGACCACGCTCTTCTCGGCGATGTGCCTCAGGCACTCCGCATAGGCTTTGGGCTTTTCCGTTTCCGCGAGCACGGCATCGTCACATGCCATCTCCCGCTCCAGAGAAATCTTCTTCTCAATCCACCACACGGCCGGATGAAAGAAGAAAACTGCCTTCACGATCTGCTGCACGAGATTGGTCCAGTCGTCCCGGCGCCGCAAATGAGCCAACTCATGCAGCAGCACCTGTTTCAATTCTTCGGAAGAGAGTTCGTTGACCACCCAGAGCGGAACGACCACCATCGGCTCGATCAACCCAATCGCCGCAGGAACTCGCACCTGTTCTGATGTACAAAGCGATACTTCTCTGCTGCCCTTGTGACGCGTAAGCGTCTCTCGCACTGCGGGATCGAGTTGTGTCACATCCAGTCGAACCAAGGTTTTGCGAAGCGAACGCAGCCGCCACAGGCCGACACCAATCCTCAAGAGCAAGCAGCCGGCTATGACTGCCCACAATCCGAACAAGTAGAAGGCCCACGAACTGGGAACGGTAAGCGTCGCCGGCCTGGCTGTCGCTAGAATTGCTCCATACGACCTTCTCGCGCCGCTGAATAAAGGAGAAAGAGCGATCGCCATCAACGCCGAAAACCATACTGCAAATCTGGCGGCCGAATTTTGCCGTCGTGAGAACTGCGTCATCAGCCCGGCCACAACCGCGATCAGCGTGCCCGCGACCAGGCAGTCCACAATGCGCGTGGCGGAAATCTCAGCAATCGCTCGCATCCCAAACGCTTCCGTCATCGCTCTCTCACTTGCTCCCGTCCAGCAGACGGCGCAGACGATCGAGTTCTTCTGCGTCGATGCTCGTGTCTTCCAGAATGTTCATGACCAACAATTCGTGGGAGTTGCCAAAAAATCGGCTTACCAACCGCCTCACCTCTGACCGGGTCGCATCCTCCCGCTGAACCTGCGGCGTGTAGACGTGAGCGCGTCTGTCTTTGACATGTTTCACGTATCCCTTCCTTTCCAGGATGCGAACCATCGTCAGGACGGAGTTGTACGCCAAAGGCGGCTTTTCCGACATCGATTCGAGCACTTCGTGCACGGTCGCCGATCCCCTCTGCCAGAGCACATTCATAATGCGCAACTCAGCTTCAGTCAGCGTTGCAGACCTGTTCCTGGCCAATTTGCTCTCCTCAACCTGCATTAACGGTTGGACGTAGGAGCTTTCAAAACGTCAACTAATTAATTAGTTGCATGCTATGAATCTCGCGTTGCCCGGCCCTGGGAATCTCAATTTTCGCGTATTAGCAATCAATCGCTCCAAAAGTGAGCGACCTCTGGCTATTACAATGAGCCAATGGGGTTTCCGCTTTCGCTAGTCTTCCAGCGGTCTGAATCCTTCAGTCTGCATTTCGTTCCGGATTCTGCGCCATTTCACACAAACTTTGAGCCAGAATAATAGTTAAGATGAAGCAGCCCCAGCCGAGCCACACCGCCGACCTGTCCACGCAAGATCGCTTCAGCAGCGTATCGCATGCATGGCGGGCGCTTCGACATCGCAATTTTCGCCTGTTCGTTACGGGTCAGAGCATCTCTCTCATCGGCACCTGGATGACGCGCGTGGCAACCAGCTGGCTCGTGTATCGCCTCACTGGGTCAGCGTTGCTGCTGGGAATTGTCGGATTCGCCGGGCAGATCCCAACCTTCCTATTCGCATCCTTCGCAGGAGTTTTAGTCGACCGGCTGGATCGCCGCAAGATCCTCGTCTGGACCCAAACCCTGGCCTGCCTGCAATCCTTCGCTCTGGCGGTCTTGACTCTGGCCCACTGGATCAACATTCACGAAATCCTCGCCCTCAGCATTCTCCAGGGATTGATCAATGCTTTCGATATGCCCGGCCGGCAGGCATTCCTGATGCAGATGGTCGAGGACAAACTCGATCTCGGCAACGCGATCGCCATCAATTCTTCCATGGTCAACATGGCACGGCTCATTGGGCCCGCGCTCGCAGGTCTGATCATCGGGGCTGCGGGCGAAGGATACTGTTTCACCATCGATGGCGTGAGCTACCTTGCGGTGATTGCCTCGCTGCTGATGATGCGCATCAAAATCGTGCCCTCTCGACGGGATCCAAGTTCGATCTGGCACCAACTCAAAGAGGGCTGGATTTATGTTTCAGGCTTTCGTCCCGTCCGCACGATTCTCACGCTCTTCGCATTGCTAAGCCTCATGGGAATGCCGTTCACCGTACTCATGCCGATCTTTGCGTCGAGCGTGCTCCATGGCGGCCCGCATACTCTCGGTTTTCTACTCGGCGCGTCAGGCATCGGAGCGTTGATCTCGGCAGTCTCTCTCGCTGTGCGGAAAAACGTCCGCGGGCTCACCCTGATGATTCAAATCTCAGCTGCGCTCTTCGGTTTCGGACTGATATGTTTTGGCCTATCTCGTACGCTGTGGCTTTCGATGCTTCTCATGTTGGTGGTGGGCTTTGGCATGATGCAAGGGATGGCCGCCAGCAATACCGTGATTCAGACACTCATTCCGGAAGATAAGCGCGGCCGGGTGATGAGTTATTACACGATGGCTTTCGTAGGCATGGCGCCGTTCGGCAGCTTGTTAGCCGGCGCCCTGGCCCACAAGTTTGGAGCACCTCACGCGGTTATGATCACAGGAACATTTTGCGTCGCGGGATCGATTTGGTTCACCACTCAACTGAACTCAATTCGAAAGATCATGCGCCCGATTTATGTCGAACTCGGCATCATCCAAAGCAACCTCGAACCAGCCATGGAAGACCAGGTCGGGAGCTGATTACATTTGCTCTCGGCCTACGTTATTTTGCCCACTGCCTGCATGTAAGTCGGTCGATCCACAGAAAAAGTTTGAGAGAGGATGATCTACCCGATAGTAGCCATGTCGCTCTTCCGACGCGCTCAGCGTTGCAATCTTGATTGAGTCTCGTGATTTCGATTCGTCGTCAAACGGCAAAATATCGGGGGGGGTCGTCTCCCGGTTCGACTCGGTCTAGAGCTCTCTGCCGTGGTTCGCGTTTCAGCGATTATTAGCGGCGGCAACCCAGATTGTCCGAGAAAGAAGGCCCCGCTCGTGAGAGCGGGGCCTTCGATTTGGGCTGGAGCAATGACGACTACACGGGATAGTTAGCGCTTGCCGCCGTGTCCGCCGCCGCTGTGACCTCCACCGCCGCTGTGTCCACCGCCGGCATGTCCGCCGCTAGAGTGTCCCCCGCCCTGCGAACCGCCGCGGCCTGCTTGCGAAGAGGATCCGCGCGATGCACCGCCACGGCTGCCGCTGAAACCACCAGCCCGTGGTGCGCTTGATCCGCGACCAGCGAAAGCTCGATTGCCGCCGGAGAATCCCCGGTTGCCTGCGTAGGCTCGGTTCCCTGCAGCACCCCGGTTAACGGCTGCCCCGTGATTGCTGCCGGCGAAGCCGTGGGACGCTCCCGCGTAGCCTCGAGATGCGCCCGCATATCCGTGACCTGCGGCTGAGCCAAACCCGTGCCCACCGCGATTTGCAAACCCGTGCGCTCCGAATCCGCCGCGCGCCGAAGAGAATCCTCGATAATTTCCGTGCACAAACGCGGCGTGGTTATAAAACGCTCCGCCCCGGAAGGCATAAGGATGGCCGCCGAAGAAGATTCCACCGTGGAAGCCCCAGCCAATGCCCCATCCACGCCATCCCCAGCCGAAGCCGAAGAACGGCGAGATCGGAAAGCCAAAGCCGAAGGAAATGTACGGGCCGCCAAATCCAACTCCCCACCACGGATAGAACCCAGGCCACAGGCCGACAGGATATCCATAGACATACGCCGGGTTGTAAGTGGGCACATACACCACATCCGGATCAGCCGGCTGGATGTCTACATTCGGTCCCTGCTCGTACACGCGCTCTTGAGGCGTGCTTCGCAGATTGCCCGCGTCGTACGCCTTGTGACGCATGTACTGCACCGCCCGCATCACGTCATCCGGCTGGTTCTGATAGGCTTCGCCCAGTTCAGAGGTCCACGACAAATCCCTGTCCAGGTTGGCTAGCACTGTGGGAAACTCCACGAGGGACTTCACGCTCGGATCCCAATCCTGCCGGTCTACTTCCTGGGCCAGATCACGTCCCTTCAGCCTCGGGTTCTCCCGCGCCATCCGGTCTGCCTCAACAATCTGCGTTGGGTATGCTGACGCTGCCAGTATCTGCGCCACAAGCGCGTCGGGATACAACGCAATCGGAGCTACCAGCTTATTCAACTGCTCCGGCGGCAACGTTGTGTACTGCCGTTGATCCGGCCCCGTTGGAGGCGCCGGCGCCTGATCTTGATATGCACGATCTTGGTATGCATCTTGATCTCGCGGCGGTGGAGGCGCGACATCCTGAGGCGCGCTCTGGTCGGGCGCGTTGTATTCCGGCGCGTTATACTGCGGCGCGGTCTGCTCTGGCGGGGGTCCCTGATTCATCTGAGCACTCCCACCCGCTGAGGGCTTGCCCATCGACTGGTCCTGCGCTCCCAAGGAAGTGCTAGTCCCGAGCGCTATTGCGCTCGTCAACACCGCGGTAAGAAGCGTTTTAGATAATTTGGTTTTCATAATGTCCCCCAGAATTTCTGTTACTAGCTTGAACACCGGGAATGCGAGAGAGTTCCGTTCTCTTGATTGACTTACACCGGTTGATTTCGGCCAGGCAGTGGTGGATTTCACCCGATAAATGCGCTCGTGACCAGAGAACAAACTGTAGTTTTTCTAACGTACGGGCTGCGAGAAAAATATTCTTGCCAAAGCCTGTAGCTGTTTCTCACGCTCTATTCGGCTTAGCTAGCGGAGAGGCGTCACTTTTGAGTAAGCTGTCGTCGTCCCCAAAAATGAGTCGCCGCTTGACACGCGTCAGTAGATCAGTTTTAGCGAAAACTGAACTTGCCGGGAAGTTCCCGCCGTCTTGCTGATCATGCCAAATCCTGTGCCCTCGATGATATTGGCAGGTAGCCCCATGTTGACGATATTGAACAGATTAAAGAACTCCCCGCGGAATTGCAGGTCTGCTCGCTCCAAGCCACTTTCCCGGTGGCCAATCGGAGTCGTCTTAATGAGCGCAAAATCGAAGTCATAATATGCCGGGCCGCGAAATGTATTACGGCCGAGCGTTCCAAAGCGCCCGGAGTTTGGTCCGGTCCCGCCCTGGATCCCGATAGGAACGAAAAAGAAACTTGTGTTGCTTGCGCCCCGCCCAAAATAATCGTCGCGTGATCGGGTTGAGCTGCCGGCGCTCGAGAGGTCCGGCATTCCGATCTGGTCCGGGCGGTCCGCACCGATTGTCCCCGCCCCCGTCTGCTGGATTCCCGAGTACACCGTAAACGGCGAACCACTCGTAATCGTTGAGATGCTTAGAAACTCCCATCCCTTCGTCAACAACTGGGTTCGATCCGACTGAAGTCCCAAATGCTCAAAATGCAAATCCTGGGCTCCGCTCAACGTGAAGGCGTGGGTCACGTCAAAGCTCGACGGCCCTCTCTCGGCTTGCGTATCGAAAGGGTCTTGCGGGCTGAACAGCGTCACGGCGCCGGTGGATCCTGTTCCTCCCAGGATGCCGCTGACATCATCCAGTGATTTACCCCAGGTGTAACCTGCCTGCAATGACGGACCGCCGTGCCCGACATTCCCCAACAATGAAGTCTGGAGCGCGTTGTACGACGAGTGCGCCGTCCCCGTCAGCACAGACTCGAATCCGAAACCTCCCGTCACCGCTCCGCTGCCGTCGAAGTTTGTGAACCGGGCAAATTCCGAGTCTGCTCCGGGATACGCGTTTGGATAGGACATTCTGGGAAGTCGAAACGCCGATGTTCCAACATATGCGACGTCGGCCGTGAGGCCGCCAAAAGCCCGCTCCAACCCCAGCGTCCAGGTTTGCAGGTAACCATTGCCGAAGCGGCGGTCGATCCCGGAGAGACTCAGCAATGAGAGCTGATGACTCGGCGCCAGCGCTGCCAAATCCTGCTGGTATCGATTTACGTCCATCACCGTGTTCGGCGGCACGTTTTTCGGATTGCCGCTGGCCAGCACGTTCACGCCGGCAGTGTTATAAACCTGCGGCAATTCGTTCGGTGCGATTTGGAATCCGTACGAAATCTCCCCATTCTGCGCCGCGTTGACACGTGGATAAACAACGTAGGGAGTTGAACCCGTAAGAAGATTGTCTTGCCAGATATTCGGCGGAATCACTGTGATCGCTCCCGCCTATGTGCACATGCACCGCCTGCGGCGCATTCCACTCCACTTGCACGCGCGGCCCCCAACCGTTCCAATCCGTTTGATAGGTGGGCTGCGGATTGATCAAGTATTCCTGGCCAACGCCCGCGGGTGGGAACGAATTCAGAAAACTCGATGTTCGGTACGCTCGCTCCGAAATCGGCGTGTAGACCTCATATCGCAGTCCGTAATCGAGCGTCCATTTCGGATTGATCTTCCATATGTCCTCGATGTATGCGTTCACGTCATTCCGGTTGATCGCCGCCGGCCCAATATGTGCGCCATCCGACGAATAAGGCGGCGCCACCGCGATCGTGTACCCGTACGGATAGCCGATCAGCAGACTGCTTAGCGTGTCGGGTAGAGGATCGCCGACTTGCACGTTGTGCTGCCCGCTGGCGGAGGGAATGAACACTGGCGAGTAAACCGTTCCGCCGCCAAAATCATATTCGCCATTGGGACTGATTCCGAAATACGTCGTGTCACGATTAAGCCGCACCTCCGCACCCCACTTCACCGCGTGGCGCACAGTCGTCCAGGTAAGATTCAATTGCCCCTGGAACAAATTCCCGAACGCTGACATCACCGACCCCGCCGCGCTGTTGTACGCCTCGTAAAGGCCATCGATGAACTTCAATGCCGGATCGGTGTGGTTGGGCGTCACAAACGAAGGCGTCGTCCGCGTGAAACTCAGCGATGACGACCAGAGAAATCGAGGCGACACAGCGTGCGTGTAGGTGATGACCCCGTTCCGCTGCCGGTCTACATACTGCACACCGAAGCTCGGGTCAAGCAGTGTTTGATCTGGATTTGTTGTCGGTCCCGTAAGATTGTCGTAATTGAACCGGGCCAACAATTGTCCTTTTGCGCCAACTTTCTGATCGATGCGGATAGAAAACTGGTCCGCATCCGTGTTCACGTTTGAAGGAGCGGCATAGGTTCGCGCACCATACGCGCCGGTTGGGTTGTTAGGAAGTGGATAGCGTGCCAGTATGGAAGCAATCGCCGGATTTACTCCCGGGCTATTCGAACTCCCCGCTATCTGCAGCGTGTCCGTGCTGCCGTCCGGATAAGTCACCACATCCTGGCCCGCTCGCTCTGCCGGTGTAGGCACAGCCAGTACCTGTGTTGTTCCAAGCACCTGCCTGAACCCCTGATACTGTACAAAGTAAAAGCTCCGGTCTCGACCGTCATATACATTCGGCAAAACAATCGGTCCGCCGTTGGTAAAACCGAACTCATTCCTGCGGAAAGGAGGGATTCGGCCAGGGTCTGCAATCGACGGGTGATCAAAATAATTTCGCGCATCGAGGGCAGAGTTCCTTACAAACTCGAAGAAGGAACCGTGAAATCCGCTCCTCCCGGATCGTGTCACGATATTGGTAAATCCTGCCGCGCCTCGCCCGATGTCTGCCGGCATCCAGCCCGAACCTGATTGCAACTCCTGAATTGCGTCCACGTCGAAATTCGTGAACGTACTCCCGCCCATCTCAGGATCACTAATGTCAGCACCGTCCATCGCGAAGACAGCCTCAACGCCACGCTGCCCATTGATGGCAAATTGCTGGGTGAAATTTGTCTGCCCATTCACGTCCGTCATCGTCCCGGCTGCCAGCAGCAGCAGGGTGCTGAAGTCACGTCCGTTCAACGGCAGCTCGTTGACCTTTTGGCTGGAGAGTTTTTCATCAGTCGTTTCGCCAGCCACATTCGAGACTTTAGAAGCAGCTTGCGGATTGACTGCGATAGAAAGCACGTTTTGATCGGATACCGTCAGGGCAACGGAAGCGCTGCTGATATTTACCGCCAGCGGTGCGGTTGGACCGTGTCCGGTCAGCTGCACCGACACCGTGTGCGGCTCCTGTGCGACGCCCTCGATCGAAAACTTCCCATCAGATCCTGTGATCGCCGTCTGCTTTTTCCCCATTCTGGATACTGTCACTTTCGCACCTGGGACAGCTTGTCCGGCGGCCGTGCGAACGACACCGGTCCAACTCGTTACTGATGGTCCACCCTGTTGTGCATCGAGCGAGATCGCGGCCATGAGTCCCAACAGCAAACACCTCTTCATCAGTCGCAAAGTCTTGTGAGGGGTTTTACCTAGTGCTTGTTCCTTTGAGTGGCGATATTCATGCATGAAAGGTTCCTCGAGTGAAGGCGGAAGGCAATCGAGTGCATGAAGGACGAACCAGAAGACTTCCTGCCCAAAGGCGTGTTGTCTGAAGAAACATTTCTCGGAAGAAGTGGAAGGATCGAGCGCCGAGCGTGATTATATCCGAGACATCCATGCCGCCCTGAGCGGTGTGCCCTGCCTCGCCGCCAGATAGGCTTCACCTCGCAAGTAGACTGGGTACAGCCCGAAAGTGAGGGAATAGTTCGTCTCTCCCAACTCGTAAGGCTCAGCTTCTGCTAGCGCCTCGACCGCTCGTGATGCGTCACCACTGTGAAGCGCCGCCGTTTCTACGGGCTTGGAGGAGATCAATCTCGACTCCCTCGAAGCCGACTTGTCGTTTCTGATCCTTTCGGTATACGCTCTGGTTTTCATCGACTCGCATCGGGGTGGATTCGCCTGAGTGGCGCATGAAGGAACTTACCGCCAGTGACGACTTCGAACGGTTCCAGGCCGGCGCAGCGAAATACGCAGCCTACCTCGATCGGCCCGAGGGCCGGCTGCGCCTCGATCTCGCCTTCGCCAACTTGCAGGACTTTTTGCCACAGGCTACACGGTCTTTGCACGCCCTGGATCTTGGCGGTGGTACCGGCGCGATCGCGGTGCGACTGGCGCGGCTTGGCCTTCAGGTCACGTTGCTGGATGCGTCCTTAGCGATGCTGGATTTCGCCAAGCTTGCAGCGCGGAAAGCAGGAGTTGCGGAGAGGATTGCGCTCAAACACGGCGATGCCACTCAATTGGCAAGCTTGATTGCCCCCGAATCGTTCGATCTAGTTCTTTGCCACAATATCCTGGAATATATCGACGACCCGGGTAGTGTGTTGAGCGGGGCAGTTCGCACATTGCGAGATTCGTCTAGCATAATCTCCGTATTGGTGCGTAACCAGGCCGGTGAGGTGTTAAAGGCGGCAATACAAGAGGGCGATCTGACCGCCAGCGAGCACGCTCTCAGCGCTGAGTGGGGACATGAGTCCTTGTATGGAGGCAGAGTTCGGCTGTTTACGGCGGATAGCTTGCGAGCCATGCTGCGCGAATCTTCACTTGCAGTAATCGCCGAGCGCGGCGTACGGGTTATGTCAGACTACTTGCCCCCGAAGGTTTCCCGAGGTGACGAGTACGCGCAGATTCTGGAGCTAGAGCGCAAGCTGGGCAGGCGAACCGAGTTCTCCGCGATCGCCCGCTACGCGCATTGGCTAGCGCATCGCGCGAGCCCAATCGTGAAGGACGGTGCATGAACGACGCCGTAGCCCAAGTCCCGGTCGCTCGCATGACACCTGATGACGGTATTGCACTCGGGCTCGGGCTCACCAACGAATGCAATCTTGCCTGCGCCTTCTGTTACCGCGATCCAACTCGCATGGATCGTCTGTCCCTGGATCAAGTGAAAGCAGTCATGGAACGCTTGCCCGTAAGGTCGGTGAATCTGGGGACCGGCGAGAACGGAATGCATCCTGACTTCAAGGCGATACTGGCCTACCTGCGAACAAGATCGGTCAAGATTACCATCACCTCAAACGGTCATAGTGTCGCTGTTTTGGATGACAACGACCTCTGTGCCTTCCATGACGTCGAGTTCTCTCTCGATTACGCCACGCAAGTCGAACAGGATGCTCAACGCGGGCACGGCAATTGGGCGCTCATTCACCAGCAGGCAGAACGGTGTCTGAGGTTGCGTATTCCTGTAACCATCGTTGCGGTCATGATGAAGTCGAACTACCTGCGTTTAGTAGAGGTGGCCCGAGTAGCGAAACAGTTCGACGCTCCTTTGCGAGTCAATGTTTATCAATCCGTGCGATCCGACGTTTATGCGCTCAGCTATGAAGAATACTGGGAGGGGTTTCGGCGACTCTTTGAGGGGTCCGACGTGATCGCTATTGGCGAGCCGCTGGTTCGCGCAATGGCGGGGATGGCACCGCTCCCAGGCGGTTGTGGCGTGGGAACCGTACGCGTAACACCAAGGGGTACGACACAACCCTGCGTCTATTGGCCAGGACCAGGAGAGTTGCTGTCGAACTTAATCTCGACCGGGATTGACATTCTAGACTCCGCGCCCTTCGAGCAAGCTCGCACTCTTCCCGAAGCGTGCGAAGCTTGCGAGTTCCGGGAGCCGTGCCATGGCGGCTGTGCTGGACGGCGACGTTTGCAGGGCGCACTCCTGCAACCCGATCATTATTGTCCGATCATTCGGGGCAAGCGCCCGCGACTCGAGATCCGCATGGCCGCTAATCGCGACCTTCCCAAGCTGAGAAGTTCCTGCACTACCGTAGTAATTGCCAGATAGTCGGTTCGCAAAGAACGGCTGATCCACCCTAACGAACCACATCAGGTGCGCGCCACCCCTGCGATTTTATTTCGCGGCCACCCACACATCCGATCCCGTCAGCTTAACTGCCACGTCAGACATGAAGATGTGCAGGGGCTTTCCGTCGGCGGTGCCGCGGTGCTCGGTTGAGATCAGCAGCGGACCTGCCCTTTTGTAGTCCGTCCAGGTCGCCTTGACAAGGCTTGGCTTTTTATCCCCGCCGTGATGGAACACGAGGTACTCGACGCGGTTGTCTTTGCCGACGTAAAGGTCCCAGGTGTCGCCGGGTGTGTAGCCGCCGAGTGCCGCTCCATATTTCACTGAGACTAGCGTGGCTGATCCCGGCCCCGCCGGCAGTTTCTTCATGCCTTCATCGGTCACCGCGGCGCTGGTGTCCCAATAAGCGTGCAGAGGAAACAGCAGCCAATAATTGTCGTTGGTGAAACCGGCATCAGTTTGCTTCTTCGTGTCGTCGTTGATCTCGGAGCGCATGTAGGTGACCTTGACCGGCTTGCCGTCTTTGTCTTTCCCCTCGAAAGAAACCTTGCCGGTCTTGGGCTCCCACTCCCACTTCCGCGAAGCTTTGAAAAGTCCGGTGATTTCCCCATTCCAGGTGTAGCGGATCGCCTCAACTTGTCCGAAGGAATCAATGCCATAGGTCTTGGCAATCTGTTCGAGAATGGGCGCGCGCGTCTGCGCCCAGGAAGTCGCAGCAAGCACCAACACAGCGAAACCCAGAAGTCGGACCATCATCGCACGGCTCGTATTTGTCATGGAGTTCGCTCCTCAGTGAATTGAACCGATTGCCTTTGGATGTCGAACGCAAGATTTCGGATACAGAGAATGCATCTAGTCCTTCGGGCGTGGGATTGCCGGCGGCTGTTTGAGTCGACGAAGCCCGATAATCGCAGCCGCGATCGCCACGAATCCATACTCCAGCAGCATGATCCAGCCGGGGACGACAAACGGTCGCCCAAGCTCACGCAGATGCCAAGCGTAGTAGGTAGGAACAATGCTCACAGTCCAGACGATGATTGGCAGAGTCGAGGCCGATAGCAGGAATGGCAGCATCCAGAGCAAATACCACGGATATACGACCGGCGCAAATAAAAGCGACACGGCCATCGGCCACGCAAATGCGTCGGACAACGCGGTCTCGGACCCTCGTCTAAGCCAGATCGCGGCAAGAATGCCAACTAGGACCGTCACTCCCGCTATAAGCTCGGGAGCCGCTACATGCTCGAGTGCTGCGAACACGGGATCATTAAACCAGAAACTATGAATATACGTGCCGAGCGAGCCTGTCAGAATGCGGCCGTGGTTAAGAAATGGCACGTACAGGAGCGCCACCACTGCTGCCGCCAGCGCTGCATCACGAAGGCGAACCCGTTTCCAGTAGAGGGGCAAGAGTACGACCGGCAGAAATTTCACTGCTATAGCTAACCCAAGTGCGACGGCCGCGGTCGTCCGCCATCGACGCACTAGCGCAGCGGCGGACACCAGCAACAGTAATGCGCCAACGATATCGATGTGACCGCTCCCCGCAACCTCAACGGCCAACAATGGGTTCCAAGCATACGCTAGAACCAGGTGCGTTCCCTGCCGGGTACAACGCAAAACATCGAACAACACGACAACTATTGCGAAATCGCAAATGACAAATGCTACTTTCAGGGCAAAGGTGGATTCCCGAATCGCGGTGACCGCGCGGAAAAAAAGCTGTGCCGCTGCTGGATATGGGCTCGGTAGATCCGGGTTGTTTAAGTTCCTGGTTTCCGGGGAATGGAGCGCTTTGGCGGCAGGATCGCTGGGAACGACAAGATAGGGATTGTAGCCGAGTCTCTGCAGGCGGCCATCCCACACATATCGATGAACGTCATCATCGGGGCCCGCTGGGAGCCGAAGAAATTCAATATGCCACGCAGCGGCAAGAATGAGCCCAATGACGACAATGCGTCGGGAAAATCTTGGTTCAAATTTTGGCTTAGCGAAAAATTCCCGGATCGCGAAGAGGTACACGATTCCCGCAAATGTCAAAGATGCCAGGAAGTACGGCCCACCCCTGTCGCCGAAGTTGCGTGAGCATACCGTTAGCGCCACACACAACATGGCGCCGAGTATGTACACTCTCGACGCTGGAGCGATCTTCACAATCTCCCAGTGCCCGTTCGTGATTGAGATGCCAGAAACTTCCTCTCCTTAAGCCATCGCGCCGTGCGTGGTGCTCTCGCCGGAGCCAGACTCAAGTCCTCCGCCAACCGATTCAGGTCGTCAAAGACATCGATATCGTAAAAAGGAGCCACGAAGCCCACGGAAAGCCGAAGAACTCGTGCGCGCGACAGAAGTCTTTCCAAGGCGCTGTTGGTGCCCATTCCGTCGCCCGCGAAGAGTGTGGGATGAGACGCCTTTGCTCCGACGAGGTAGTAGCCGCCGTCGTATGTCGGTCCAACGACTACGTCGTGTGCGACCAGCGTTTTGAATGCGTCTTCGAGAACAGAACGCGGCAAGTGTGGGCTGTCGCTGTTAAAAGCAATGGTCTGTCGTCGGTGACCCTCTGCGAAATGCGCGAATACCGAAGTGAGTCCTGCAGCCAGACCCTCACCTTTCTGTGCCACTACACTCGCTTCTTTGGTGGCTAGCCGCGCCAACTCGTTTACGTCTGAGTCCGGGCACATGATGGCAACTTCCACATCGCTCAATGACCGCGCCAGCGTCAGAGTATCCTGGAAAAGACAGCAATAGAAAGCGGTGACAGCCTCGGGCGAAAGACTCGCGGCCAGGCGAGTCTTGACCGCGCCTGGCCTCGGTGCTTTCGCCATTATGACCAGCACACGATCGCTGCCTGACGAAGGCACGACGGTTTCGCTCGCGGATTTCATAAAGCAATTCTTACGCAGACCTACGCTGGCCTCGATCCCTCGGCGCTTTGACGACGGAAATAATAGCGCACTATCAACGTGAGAATGAACCAACCGGCGCCGACTGTGCCCTTTAGCGTACCGCTGATCTTCGATTTTCCGATGCGCGGGTAGTAGCTCACCGGGACTTCAACCACGCGGAAGCCAGCGAGTGCGCCTTTGAGGATCATTTCAACCGCCCAGCCATAGGTGGTTTCTTCCAAGGCGAGGGCGCGCAGGACATCGGCGCGGCCTGCGCGAAACGGGCCGAGATCACTGATCTTTACTCCATAGAGAAGCGTGATCAAGCCGGCGGCGAGGCGATTCCCAAATGCCTGATGCCAAGGCAATGCCCGCGCAGAACGTTGCTTCTGCAGGCGGGAACCGAGGGTGATGTCGGCACGCCCCTCAATGATTGGGCCTAATAGAATCGGCAGTTCAGAGGGGCGATCGCTGTAATCGCCATCGAGGAACACAACCACGTCAGGGGAATTCGCTGCGGCCAGCCCCGTGAGGCACGCCCGCCCATAGCCGCGAAGTGGTTCTTGCACCACTCGGGCTCCCATTCTAGCGGCAATCTCCGGAGTCCCATCCGTCGAGTTGCTGTCGACAACAATGACCTCCGTCGTCAGGTCAGACGGGAGATCTGCTAAGACACGCTCAATCGCGTCCGCTTCATTATGGGTAGGGATGATAACGGAGAGTCGCACGTGAAGTCGGCCATTACCACCACGGAGAAGATGGCCACCGTCGCGACAACCACGCGTCAACGCCCCATCTTCGGCCGGCGCTGCCAATTGCGAGCCCGAGGGATGCGAGCACCGGAACCAGTAGTTCCCAGATCCATGCGGTGCCCCATTCCGATATCCAAAGGCTACCGAGATACAGAAAAGCCACAAATGCGGCCGGTCGGGTGAGCAGGCCAATGACGAGCAGTATACCGAGAGAGATTTCGGTCATGGCCTGCATCGGAGCAGCCATCGCCGCGTGACTTGCCGCCAGTGCCATGACAGACTTCCATATGGCCGGTGAATGACTGTTCTTGATGTAGTAATTGATGAGGCCTGCGTAACCTGCCGGTGTATAGAGGCCTTTCCCCAGATTCTCGAAGAAGACCCACACCAACATCGCGCCGATCGTCGCTCGCACGATTGCTAAACCGTTTGCTGCCTGGGGGTGGCGGATCATTGAGGTCGCATCACTTTGCGGTGAGGTTGCGCTCGTGGTCATGGGGAACCTCGTCCACTGGATGCTATACCAAATTGAAAAGATTCGGCAGGCTCAAATCTTGTCTCGCGGAAGCTCTATATACGAATTATTGCTAAACTGCCTTCCTCTGCAGACACGACCGCTCGCAAAAATCCGCGTCGCATCTATCAACCACTTTTCAGCTGGTCAGAAACGGATTTGCAGGACATCAAACCGCGATCTCCTCGAAGCTGACTTCGGGACAACTGCCACTTCCTCGTTATCTTGAATATTTGTCGGGCCAACTTCCGCTCCTAAATGGGACTTTTTCAGGTTAGTCGCCAAATAGCGCCAATAGTTACAAACGAAGGCCGATTATTATAACTTCTCAACGAAGCCATTCACCGGCTGCGTGCCGAAATGCCCACCGGCATCGCCTCCGAAGGTTAGGGTGATATTCGAATAAGCGGCAGTCGTTCCCCCGGTGGGGTCTATCGTCAAGGTTGAAGATGTCAGCGCGGGACTTCCATTTCGTTTGAACAAGTCGTCGCCCCGGCAGCGAAACCGAGCGCAAAGCTTGCAAGAACAATCATTGAAGCGATGCGACACATTTTGGAAAATCACGGGCCCTCCTCTTCCCCTGTTTTTTTGCTGGCGTTCCTCTACCTAGCCCGGAATTTCCCTTTTTCCCACCAGGGACTTCTCCTTTGGTTTACTGGTTAGCGTTTCAGTTTCGCTTGGCTCTCGACTAGCGGTCCTCTCTTCACGTGCATTGCCTTCGGCGAGCTGGCACTCTTCTCCTGGAAAGTGCCCAGCCACTCGCTGAGGCCGTCCTCGTCGATCGAGAACACCAGCCCCGGACCAGCTTCGTACATGACCACGGTGAAGTCGACGGTTGGCCCTTCAGCGCCCCCGATGGGACCGATGGCAAATGGTGTAGCCGACGGGAAGGCGTATCGCCCCGCCGCGTCAGGTCCGGTCGCAGTCCCGGCGATCGGAACGGCTTTGTAATCATAGGGCGTGCCCGGTACGAAGGACGCGAACGGATCACTTATATCTACCGGAGTGGGGGCCCCGCCGGTCCCGGTCGTGAAAGCAAGGGACGCAAACGTTCCCTGCCCGACGAGGTCAAACTCCCAGCCCACGTTCGGGGTGGGCCAGCTGCCGTTGCCGATGTAGGCCTGCGCCCCGAAGCCGTAGCTGTTGTTAAGGTCAGATCCGTCAGACGCTATGGTCCCTTGCGGAACCACGATTCCCGTGCCCTGGGCGAAATCATCCAGATCGAGGACAAGGGCGGCTCCCAGGTTGGCCGCCGTGGTGTTGTTGGGATCCAGAAGGTTGAGTTTTGGATCCGTCGCATAGAGCCCGAGCGTGTGAATGGATCCCAACCCTGTGATGCGGGTCATGCTGCCATAACCGAGCACGCTGGTCGAAAAGGAGTAGTTGCCTGCGACTCCGCCCGGGGTACCGCTGGCCATCACGGTGCCCCCTTCGTCATCATCGCCTTCACCCGTGAATGTGGCGCTAAACTTTCCAACGGCGGTATTGGCGGCAACGAGTTGCCCTGCTGCGGCAAACTTGGCGTCCTCCGTGTTATCCAGGATGCCAAATACGTCCGTAGACAGCGCCGTAGTGTCGAAGGAGGTGGCGCTCCCCTGGCCGTAGGCTGAACCCACCAAAGCATCGTTGTCGTCAACATCGATGATGCGTAATACTTCCGGACCAACGATGTAGTAGGCGAGCGAGATGGGTGCGTTGCCGTTGTTTGGATCCGTGAAGCCAGTGATGCTGCCCCGCCCGTACACGTCCGCTCCGACGCCGTTGTCCGTCGCTGTGAGAGTATTCCCCACGAGAACCTTCCCGAAATCATTTTCGTCGTACGTGCCGTGGATGGTGCCGCTCGTGTTCGAGAACACGCCTCCGTACGCAACCGTGAGTATGGGATTGGTGTCCAGCCCGGAGAGAGTAAAGGCAAAATTGCCGCTGGCGCCACTCCGTGCCGTCTGCAGGTCGAAGCTTCCGCTGGAAGTTGCCGAATTATCAAACTGCGTGATCAGCGCATGACTAGCGTTGATAAACTGTACGGCGAATTTTTCGATGCCCCCCACGCCAACATTAGGATTGCTGGCCGAAACATCAAGGACTAGCGTCCCGGTGCCGGTGGTCACATCCACCGTCATCGAACTCCCGGTGGGGTTGATTACGTCGGGGGTTGTCGGTTCGCCGGGTGAGGTTAGGCCACTCGCGTCGTTATAGTCCTGTTCGCCGCCGAGGACGTTGCCATTTAAGTCAAATCCCACCGCGCCTGCGACGGCGTAGTAAACCGGCCCGGGTCCGTAGGCGGCGCTGTTTTCCAGCCCGTTCACATAGAACACGAACACCCTGGGAGCTGTGTTGCTTTCGGTGAAGCTGGCGGTGGCGACTCCCTTCACCGCGGCCGTTACTGAGTAGGTGCCGGGTATCGAGTTCGCCGTGCATGTGATCGATGCGGTGCCATCGGAGGCCGTGGTAACAGTGGTGGCAAAGGGGGTGCAGCTCTGACCGGCTGACCCCGCGACAGGCGTGAACGTGACCGTTACCCCGCTCGCCGCCGTTCCGTTGGAGGTTACGGTGGCTACCAGCTTGTTGGTAAGGGCGTCACCGACATTTGCAGTTTGTCCAGATCCGCTCGTCGCCGTGATCGCGAGAGTGGGAGACGCAGACGGAGACGGAGGCGTCGTACTCGAACTGCTGCAACCCGTCAGAAACCCGAAATCCAGGCAAATCAAAATCAATGCGAGGATGCTGATGAAATTACGGTTCATAGCGTCACCGCTTTTTTGGCGGTGCGTCGACCCCATGCTGATTGCGCATGGTTGGGCTCCGCCGTTTGCTTTTACGCTGGTTCTCGCCCGCTTTGCGCTCCGTTCCGCTGCCTTGGGCTGCGACTTGTTCAACGCTTCTCTGAGTGCTTCGGGCCGAGCGAAGGACGCCGCCGTCCCGTCTCCTTTAGATGGGCCGTCCCGAGAATTCCGATTAGCAATCATGCTCCTCCCCGCGTTCTCCGTGAGCCTTTTTGTGGCTTTTTCAAGTTAGGCGCCAAATAGCGCCAATAGTCACAAACGAAGGCCGGTTATGGTAACTTCTCAACGAAGCCATTCACCGGCTGCGTGCCGAAATGCCCACCGGCATCGCCTCCGAAGGTTAGTGTGATATTCGAATAAGCGGCAGTCGTCCCCCCCGTGAGGTCTATCGTCAAGGTTGAAGATGTCAGCGCGGGACTTCCGTTTTTCAATATCTCAAGCGAACCGCCGCTTACCTCGAAACCGCCCCCGGTGAGTTGGGTGACTTGGCCGCCGACGAGTTTAATGAGGTGTGTATGGGGCAGACGTTCGGCTGGTGAATCGGGATCTATGCCGCAGCACACCAGCGTATAATCGGACAGCTCCATGTTGAGCTCGGCCGAGAAATTGGCCGTGCTGGACGCTACGTCGACCGTGAGCTCCCATGTGCCCCGCACCTCCCATGGACCAGTGGGATTGACTGTGGTTTCGGGACTGTAGTCATTAATCAATCCCATGAAGCTCTGCGGTTTCGGGCTTTGCGCCAATGCACCGATGCTTCCTGTCAGCACCAGAACAAGGATGGCACGTGTCATCAAATCGAAAGCTTTATTCTTCATACAGACCTCCAAGTCTGATTTATCGCTTGCAGTTATCCTCCGTCCCGATTGGGATTGCAATTCAGCTTCTGTAAAGAAGAGGTAAATTTCGTCTAAATTGCTAACTTGTTGCAGCAGTTGCTTGTTTTTCGATCGAGGAGCATCATTTCAGCAATCTGCATTCGCAGATGTCGGGGAGATTTACGGCGCCACAGTTCCATTTCGGCGATTTCACACTCGATCAGTCCCGCTATCGACTGCAACGGGGTTCGCGCTTCTTGCGTCTGGAAAAGATCCCCATGGAGTTACTCTTCTTGCTGGTCGAGCGGCAGGGAGAACTTGTTACCAGGGGGGAGATCGCCGAGCGGCTTTGGGGCAAGGACGTTTTTGTTGACGCCGATCACGGTATTAACGTTGCGGTTCGGAAGATCCGGGTAGTACTGCGGGATGATCCAGAGAAGCCTCGTTTTGTAGAAACTATCGTCGGCAAGGGATATCGATTCGCAGCACCAGTGATCCCGAAAAACGCTGACAGCGGTCTGCAGGCGGCGACGATGGTTCGGGCGAGTACGGAAATCCCCAGGTCAGAGGCCTCAGCTACCCCCCTAAAGACAAGAATCAGCGCCCGCAGGCTGACCGTTTTGCTGGGAACAGTGGCGACGATCGCTTTGATTGCCGTGGTTTGGTTGCTGCGACGTCCCAACAACATGGCGGCAATTCAACCGCCAATTAAGTCTATCGCGGTATTGCCCCTGAAGAACCTTTCTGAAGACCCGACGCAGGAATACCTTGCTGACGGTCTGACCGAAGATCTGATTGGTCGATTAGCCGTGGTTCCGGGGCTACGCGTGATCTCCCGCACTTCATCGATGAACTTCAAAGACACCCAGCTTTCTCTTCCTGAGATTGCCAAAGCGCTTCAGGTCGATGCCATCGTTGAAGGCTCAGTCATTCGAGAGGGGAATCGGATTCGTGTACATGCGCAATTGATTCGCGCCTCGACCGACCAGCATATTTGGGCGGGAGAGTACGAACGGGAATACCGAAGTCTGCTGGCACTGCAGGAGGAAGTTGCTGGAAATATTGCGGGCCGGATTCTGGCTGGTCTGGCACCTATGGAGCGCACAGGATCGGCACAGCCGCGCACGGTGGATCCTGAGGCTTACGAGGATTATCTCAAGGGTCGGTATTACCTTAACCAGCGGACAGTAAATGCATTGAATAAGAGTATTGAATATTTCCAGCAGGCACTTGGCAAAGATCCGAGTTACGCTTTGGCGTATAGCGGCTTGGCGGACACGTACGCGCTGCTGGGTTTTCGCGGACGCCTGCGGTCAAAAGATATGCTTGCGCGAGCGAAAACCGACGCGCTAAAAGCCATTGAGCTTGATGATAGCCTCGCCGATCCGCATGTGTCGCTTGCGTTTGTTGCGGAGACTCACGAATGGGATTGGGCAGGGGCGGAGCGGGAGTATAAACGCGCGCTTGAACTTAACCCTGACGATGCACGGGCCCATCACTGGTACGCCGGTTATCTGACGTACGTAGGAAGAATTGATGAAGGCATAGCGGAGGAGATGCGCGCCCGCGAGCTTGATCCATTGTCTCTGCCAATCAACAATGCTCTGTCCGGCAGGTTCCTTGCGGCTGGCCGTTATGATGAGGCCTTGCAGCAAATCCAGAAAACTTTGGAGCTCGATTCCCATTTCCCGCAGGCACACCAGACGCTTGGCTGGCTCTATCTGAACGGCGGCAAGCGGGATAGCGCAATTCGAGAGTTCCGTAATGCTTTGCAGCTGTCTGGGACGAATGATTCGGACTTAATGCTGGACGTTGGCTTCGCTTGTGCCGTGAACGGCAAACAAGACGATGCGCGCAAGATTCTCGCGGAGCTAAAAGGGCTACATCAGAGGGGGCTGGCAGCATCGGGTTCGATTGGGATTCTCTACGGAGCGTTAGGTGACTCCGATGAGGCCTTCGCCTGGTTACAAAAAGCCTACGCCGAGCGAGACCCGGAACTCACTTACATCAAAGTCGGGCGTAGATTCGAACCTTTGCGCCGTGATCCAAGATATCAAGAATTGGTGCGCAGGGTTGGGTTGCCGATCTGAAGGAGAGAGGACTGTCTAGTTCACCTCTCTTCTTGCAGGGCCGATCGTCAAAATCTCGTCCTGAGGTCTGTGCTCGGTTCCCTATCGCGGGTGTAATTTTGACCCTTGTCAACGGTTTCCTGACCTACATTCCACCTTTTTTCGGTTACCGGACGCCCGCTCTTCCTGAGTACTTGTTCTTCGCGACGATCGAAACTGTATGCACCTCGATCATCATCTGGCAGGCCTGGACTTGGTCAGGCGTTAAAGCCGCAGTTAGTTCGGAGCGGATCGTCCGCCAACCGGAAGCTGGGATCACTTCTTCTTAACTACGGGATTGCTCAAAAATGTACCCAAACGATCCATGCCTTTGGAGGCCACCTCGCCGACCACGAACCGCAGGATCGATGAGCGTAAACGCGGTCTTCGTTAAGTATCAATCCACCAGCGTCGAACAAACGGAGGAAGCGAAACCAGTCAATCTCGGATCGAAAACCGCGGGGAGGCGCACGCGTCAAGTCGCCACCGAGGGATTTTGTGTAGCTCGCGTCGCCGGCTCGGGCAGTTGCTGTCCGCAATACGCGCAATTCGCCCAAGTGGGCTCAACAGGCTTATCACATTTCGGGCAGGTTGGCTGCAGCAAAGTGCCGCAGCGCGGACAGAATGGGAATCCTGCCTTTTCGATATGCCCGCAGCCGGGGCACGGCTTCGGCAGAGGGTCGCGGAGAATGAAGTACAAGATCATCCCAATCGCATTCGGAACGAAGATCGCCAGCAGCGTCCACATGACGTACCGCATCTGTCGCCGCTTCGCGTCGCCGTAGATGTATCCGATCAGCGCCACCCAAACCACCATGAAAAGGAACATCCCGCACACGCACAGCGCTTGTCCCCAGCGCGGCCATTTGCCTACTACCGGATCCGTTGGTGCCACCATGAGGAACATCGGCAGGGTGCAGCACAAATTGACGAGCCCTGCAATGATCCACGCTGCCTTGGGAATGACGCGCAACTCCTCCGTGAAGCGGCTCATGCCAGCCTCCTTTCGCCGCGCTGCCGGACCGCCAGCATCACTGCGGCCACCCCACCTGCGAACCACTCCAGCGCGGTGAACGCGGCAAAACTGATCCATGTATGGCTGAACAGCGTATAGCTGAACTGCGAATGGCTGAACTGCGGCTCGAGCAAGCTCCCGAAACGTCCGCTCACAAAGTGAAACACCGGCCAGCTCGCTATCGTCAGCAGCCACGCAAAAGCCACGACAGCAATCATTACGCGGCGGTTCCAATCGCGCTCGGCCTGTTCGGTGAGCTTCGCCTCCGCACGCGCCAGCGTGGCCTGCACCAGCCACGAAGAAGGCTGCGGCGTCGGCAATCGGCGGAGTTCGCTAGCAATCGGCCGCCAAGCCTCCAATTCGTTCGAGCAGGCAATGCAAGACCGCACATGCTCCGCAACCTGCTTTTCTTCCGCACTGGTCAGCGCGCCGGCTGCGGCCAGCGCCAGCAGTTCTCGAATCTTGTCGTGCTCGCTCATTGCCATGTACCTCCTGGATACCGCGCTTCGAGCGCGTAACGCAATTGTTCCAGCGAACGCCGCAGCCGCGACTTCGCCGTTGATACTGGAACCGCTGTAACCTGCGCGATTTCCTCAATCTTCATCTCATCCTCAAACCGCAGTGTGAGGACTTCGCGATACATCATCGGCAGCCCTGCCATCGCTTCGCTGATCTCCGTTCGGCGCTCGGCCGCGAGCGCGTGATCGAGCGGCGTGTGGTCTTTACACGGAATCCGGTCCGCCACGGTTTCGCTATGCCAGCTGTTTGCGAGCGGCTCGTCCAGGCTCTGCGGGCGAATCCGGCGCAAATGATCGATCGCCAGGTTGCGCGCCAGCGTGAACAGCCAGGCGTCGAAATTGCGGCTGGCATCAAAGGAACGAATCTTCTCGACGACTCTCAACCATGTCTGCTGGAATAGGTCTTCCGCCTCGGCGGGCTGCCTCACCATGCGCAGCAGGTACCGATACAGCCGATTCTGGTACCGGGTAATCAGTTCCGAGAGAGCGTTCAGGTCGCCTCGGCGAAGCCGGACCACATCCGCATCCACTGCCACAAGCCCCTCCAGCGATAGTGCGGTCGCCCCCAACATACTCGTAATACGGATGAGTGCCCAAAAAAGACGCAAAGAGATGCAGTTGCTAGATTGGTGTTGCTAAGTATGAGAACAGTCTACTGAAAGATGTGGGAAGACAACGATAATTGGCGAAACATCAGAATTAACGCTTATCAACCATCATCCCGCCGCCCAAACGCGAACCAAAAGCGCCCCTACTTGGGCAATCGCCTGACAACAGTTGGTTGCCCGAACCTCGCATGAGTTCATCTCAATCACAGAAATTTTCGGATATTCCCTCGCACCTTGCATCCTTTTGATGGTCTCGCCCGTATTCCCAGAGTGCTCAAATGAAGTGCTCAAATGCACAGCACAAAGCGCAGGAGCGCAACTCAGATCCTGCATTGCTCTTCCATAGGAGGCGGACATGCATGACACAAAGGAGCGGTTGTCTCTATTCTGGCTCTTCGCGTTATTGAACTACCTGTATGCGGACTGTACTGCGCTGTTTGCTATTGTTGGCTCGCCAAATCTATCCGACGCGCCGCATTTCCCGCCATGGGTTCTGCTGGCTTCATCGGTCTTCATGGAAATACCCATCGCCATGATTGTGGCGTCTCGACTACTTCCGTTTAGAGCGAACCGGCTGGCGAATATCATCGCGGGTACCATTTTGACCCTTGTAAACGGTTTCCTGACCTACGTTCCGCCTTTTTTCGGTGGCCGGACGCCCGCTCTTCCTTGATTACTTGTTCTTCGCGACGATCGAAACTGTATGCACCTCGGTCATCGTCTGGCAGGCGTGGACTTGGTCAGGGGTAGAAGCCAGCAGTTAGTTCGGAGCGCGTCATCGGGAACCCGGGACGCGCAATACAAGACCACGGCACTCCAATCTAACAAGGAGAATATCCAATGAAACACAACATCCTGTTAGTCATCGCGTCTTTGCTCTCGATCCTCTTCATGACGTTCCACCTGACGGACGACATCGTCCGCGGGATGGAGCCAGGAACTCTTTTAGACCTGATTATGGTGCCCATTCTTGTCTTCCAGCTGTATGGAACGCTGGTGCTGGCCGGAAAGGCGATCTGGGTATGTCATCATCCTCCTCGGGTCGCTCCTTTATTGGTCGTCCCCGTCGTCCACATGAAGGGGGCGGGAGTCGGCGGAGCGATCGCCAAGTCCAGCGGAGCCTTCTTTTTTATCTGGACACTCCTCGCGCTCGCCGTGACCGCGCTCTTCTCCGTCATCCTCTCGGCGCGCGCGTTATGGGAGCATCTGCCACGGCAGACCGACGTGCCGCACACACAAGGTACCCGTGCATGAAGCGCTGCTCGCGGAGACTTACCAAGTCCAATCCGCTCCAACTGGCTTCTAGAGCAGAAGAACGAGTGCGCACCGATGTTTCTGAGCTTTATTATTCCGGTCCGGGTCTTTCTACTCATAGCCGCAAGGAGACCATCTGAGCATCGCTCGATGATTGCTCTGGCGGCCTGGTGGAACATCTCCCATGGCGCTGTGATGGTACACGGAAACATGTCGCGACCTGACACAATTTCTTTGAGTTAAGAGTGGTGAGCGCGGAAGGAATCGAACCTTCAACCTACTGATTAAGAGTCAGTTGCTCTGCCAATTGAGCTACGCGCCCATGATGGGAAAATGATCTTAAGGGCAATTGTGGATTGTAACACTCATCGAGTGATCGGTCTGTGGACGCCGCACTCGCCAACCGAGGGTTGCTCACTACTGGGCCTCTTGTCACAGAAAACATCGTCTGAGTCCCACAAAAACACAGCCGTTGTGCGCACGCGACTCGGTCCGAACGGGTTAGCGAGAAGCGGCAATCGCTGCGGACAGGGAAGCGCACTGGAAAATCGAACACTCGTGGCCAACGGCGAATGTACGGGGCAAGCGGACAGCGACCCTATGAGCGCTGCCGCGCTTCCGCAGCCAAACCAGTACGAGTTTCGCTGACAGCCGGACGGCGAGGAGGAAGCGACTCCGGCCCCGGGTGCGAACGCCTCTCGATCGTGCCGATCACCGGCGCATCCTCCATGCCGGTAGCGTATGCCATGGAGACGAATCGCTGTTCGGAGCACAAGCGATCGATTAGCCGTTGTTGCCCTGCGCTCAGCACGGCCACAGGCAGGATTGGAAAATGCCGGAACATCCAAAGAAAATACACACGCTGCAGGAAAGATGGCATCAGATAACGAGGCCCGATCGGGGTCTGCACCTGGACCACACCCTCAGAAATTTTCTCGATCCACATAATTCTTCCACCTAAAAGCACTGAGTTTGGCCAGAGCACGTCTAGGGCCGCAATTATTGCACTAAGGGCCGTGGAAAAAAAGCCCTTTTCTTAAGAAATTTCAAATTTAAGGCCTTTCCCCCTCCACCCCCAGCCTCAATTCCGCCGCTCCGCCCAGAGTACTCCTCCCCGGCGAGCTATTCACACACCAAGCTCCGGCAGCACTTCCATCCTCCGAATCTCGGCTGCGACCCCAAAGTCGTTGCCGGCGCCCGGTTCCACACGGACCACGCGCGCATGGCAACAGACCCAAGATTTCTTCCCGCCCATTAACTCCGGCGGAAGAATCAATACCAGTTCGACGTCGGAACCTTCGACCATCCGCGACTGCGTATAGAGGAAAATGCCGCTCGTGCTCACGTCGCGAGCGTGGGCCGGAGACTCCGCACGAGTAGCGGCGTCCCGTACCGTCACGGGCGTGTGCGTGAGCAGTCTTTTTTCCCCCCGTTGTTCGGACTTCGTCGCCTCAGTCTTTGACATGTTCCCGAGAAGTATCCGCTGCGGGCGCTTGGATACGCAACCTACTCAGAAAAGAAACACCAATCCCGTCGACGCACGAACGCTATTTTGCTGCGAATAAAACGAACCACTTTTCACAAAGTCCGCGTCAGTCCGCCATCCTAGCCGCGGGGCTATGCGAAAATCGACACCCGCGGCCAGCGTTTCGCAGAACGTGTTCTTGCTGTTTTCCACCGCCGCTCCCCTCTCAGAAATGCGGACTGCGCCCACGAGGAACTCTGCAAATGGCCTGACTCGCTTTGCTGCGTAGGAGCCGCGAATACCACCCTGGAAGTAGTGTTCGCTGACGCTGGCGTTGACTATGCACGGTCCTGCTTGCACCGCGCCCACGGCGCAGGAGCCTGGAACGGCGGCCGAGCCGTAATGCCCGCTAAAGTCCGCCACTACCCCGAAAAAAGGTAGATACTTTTTTTCGGCCGAGAGAGTCCAGCCATTCATATTTGCATGTTGGCCGGTGTAGAGATTCGCGCCGAGAAACGAATAGCCGGCAAAGATATTGCTCGACGAAAGGCTTTGCCCCGACGCGGTGCCTAGCAGCAGCAGCGAGAAAGCGACTGCGAGAAGGAGTCGGCCCCGCACTCGCCGTTGATTTCTGCCAGGCCTCTGCTCAAACTGTTGTCGAAATCCAGCCACCATACGTTGAAACTGTAGCATGCGGATTATTGTCAAGCGACTGCCTCGCGAAGGTCGCGTGCGAGCACCTCTCGCGGTGGTAAACGAAAGAGTGTTTCTTTGTTTTTGCCCTTCCGTAGGACGATTTCAACCACCTCGCCCTGATATGATTGCTCTCTTACCGGCATGCGTATCGTATTTCTGGTAACTCTGGTCTTGTGGCTTTCCAGCGCCAGCGCGTTTGGCCAGTCTGTGCTCCGCACTTGCGACCCATTCGCCGGCAGTTCCCTGCCTTGTACCGCTGCTGGCGATGAAAACGCGAGCACGGCCGCAGCAACGATCTCAATCGCCTCTATCGCTTCCGTTTCCTTACCCCCACAATCTTTCCTGCCAGCGGAGCCGACCCAGGCTTCGGATTTTCCAGTAGCTTCCACCGCACACGAGGGTTTTCACTGGGGCCGCGCGTTGGAAGAATCGCTTACCTTCCTTGCCATCGAACAAGCCTACGTCGTTCACACGGATTTCCGCTGGGTGGTGGTCGAAAACGGCATTCCTTTCAATCACTATTGGCGCGACTACATGCAATCGCTCTCTGCCTGGACGCATTCCGGTTGGAGCGACGGCGACCCAAATATGTATGGATATCTCGGCCATCCCATTCAAGGCGCGCTCTCCAGTTTCATCGAGATTCAGAACGATCCCAAGAGCCGCGGAATTGAGTTTTCAAACAGCAAAGCATATTGGAAGAGCCGTCTGAAAGCGACCATATGGAATGCGGTCTACAGCACGCAGTGGAACCTGGGGCCGATCAGCGAAGTCACCGTCGAGAAATATGGCGCCAAGGTCCGGCCTCCGTGGAATCAGAACGGATCGTGGCCTTGCACTACGAAGAACTGTTACACCGGCGTAGGGCAAATCGATATCGTGATGACTCCGATCGGCGGCTTTGGCTGGATGGTCGGCGAGGACTGGTTGGACAAAAACATTTCGCGCAGGGTTGAAGACGCGACCAGCAACCGTTTCCTGATTGACACGGTTCGCACCACGTTTAATCCGATTCGCGCCGGCGCCAACATCCTGCACGGTAACCCGCCATGGTTTCGATTTCGCGACACCGGCCATTGGAACTACTCGTCGCGGCATTGACTCGATGAGCCATTCAAGAATCAGGTTTTGGTTGGTTCTCATTGGTTACGCCTTCCTTGCGTGCGCCGCCTCTTGTCAAGACGTGGGCGCCAACATTCACAATGCGAAATGGGATTTCAGCGTCTGGCTCGCGGCAGAGACAGGCGAAGAACTCACAAACTCGTTTACGGAATCGAAGATCTGGACCGCAGGCGCATTCGCCGGCCGAGCGGTTACTGATGAGATTGGCAAAGGTTGGCGCCGCGGCCGACTCGAATATGCCTTCGACATCGTTCCGGTTTTCGAAACATACGGAAACCAGCGCACCCACGGCTTGGGATTCGATCCCGTGATCCTGCGCTGGAACTCGGCCCTCCACACGCAGCGCATTTCGCCTTACATCGAGTTAGCCGGAGGCGCCGTGAGTACACCGACGAATCTGCCTCCGGGAAATACTTCGAGCTTTAACTTTATGGCGAAGGGCGGAGGGGGGATTTATCTGCAGACGCGCAGAAGACAAGCTTTCGATATCGGTCTGCGCTGGTCGCACATATCAAATGCCAATCTTGGTGTGGATAATTTCGAATTCAACGGCGTGCAACTCAGCGTTGGCTACCACTGGTTCAAACAGCCCTCGCAAAGGTGGTGATTGATTGCCAGGCGCCCGGAGCTAGACTGCCTGCGAACTCTCAGCTTTGTGGCTGACGCCGACGCGCCGCCGGAACCACGATGGCCTGCTCCATGGTGGGAATATTCGTCCCTCGCAGTATGGCTTCGGTCTTGTGCAACTTTTCGGTCTGATTAGTCTGGTAGTAAGCCTGGACCAGAAGTTCCAGACTCAACGGATTGTTCTGGTCTTCTTCCAGGTAAGCGATCGCTTCTGCGTATTTTTTCTGATCCATCAGCCGAACGCCAAAAGCGCCGTTGTAGGAGCTTTGTATGACTTTGTTGCGGCTGATCGAAGCCATGATCTCCAGTTGCTTCAGCGAGGCATCTGCCAATGCAGCATCACCCACTCGCCCCGCCCGCACAGTCCGAACCCGCAGAATCCGGGAAACTTCTTCGTCCTTATCGTTCTTCGAGATGGTGTGGCTCTGCGCCAGCGAATCCTCAGCCTGCTGCAGACATGTTAATGCCGCTTTGTCGTCTACCTGATACTCCGCCATTTGTTGGTAGGCCTGAGCTTCCTGTAGATTCTGCTCCTTGGCGTGCGCGGTCTGAGCAATTTCCTGGAATCGCTTGTCCGCTTCGGCGAAGTTTCCGTCGCGCACGTACGTCATCGCCTTTTGCATCTGGTAGGTGAGCCGGTCGGCCTCGTTGTGCGCGAAGCGAATTGCCTTGTCATACTCAATCCGCGCTTGCTCTTGGTTGCCCATCAGGGCGTAAGTATCGCCCAGCCCAACTTGCGAAGTCACAAAATCCGGATCGATCTTCAGCGCAGCGTGGTAGTGTTTCAGCGAGCCTTCAAAGTCTCCAGCCATGCGCTTCAGCTCGCCATAAGAATCCTGCGGGTTCGGTTCCGTCGGCAGCATTGCGACATAGCGGTCCATCGCGGCGAACGCTTTGGCAAACTCGCGGTTGCGCGCATAGGAATAAGCCAGGTCGTTCAGTGCCGCAGGATAATTTCTGTCGATCGCGAGCGCCTTCTCCATCATTGTCTGCGCCTGATCCGCGCCCTCTTCGCCCATCAGCCAGTTGCCCGCCAGATAAAGCAGATGCTTGTCTTTGGGGAACATCTCCAGCATGTCGTTCATCGCCGAAATTCCGCCAATTGTGTCGCCCTCCTGCACCTTCACGATCCAGGCCACCATCAACTGTTCCCCGGGAGTCGCCTTGGGCGCAAGCCACTTGGCTTTTTCCCGCGCCACGCTCACTTCCTTGGGATCGCTGCTGTTAAAGGCAATCCACGCCCACGCCACTGCCAGGCTGGGATCGGCCTTCACCGCGGCGCGCCAGTCCTCATTGCAGCGATCGAGATAGAGGTTCTCATAATCCTGCATGCCCTTTTCGTAGAGCGTGCGAGCCTGCGGTGACGAGGTGGTCACCGGCATCGAAGCGCTGGCACTCTGCTTGAGGTGATGGGCAAACGCGGGCGTAGCGAGGGACACCGCCAGAACGAGAACAAAAGCGCATGTAAGACGACGCATCGAGGTCTCCACAATCAGGCTTTTTTGGAGGGAGGATGACGACAGCAGCGTAACATCCGGGTAACCACACACCTAGGTGACGGAAGACGTACGACGGGCGGAGATGGCCACGCTACGATGGAAACACAAAGCCCCTGCCGCGAAGGCAAGGGCTTTGTGAACGGCGCGCTAGAATTTCAAGATCGCGGCGAACTGCACTCCGCGTGGCCCTCCCCCACCTAGGAATGGGTTGCCGATGCCTACGTCGCCGGTCGCAGTAATGGGATAGTACGAACCGGGCGCATAGCCATTGCCGGCATTTGGCGCTCCAATATCGGCAATGAAGTTAGGCAGAAACGGATTGACGAAGTTGGGGTGGTTCAGCAGGTTAAAGAACTCCGCCCGGAGCGACATAGTGACATGCTCGGCCAGCGAAGTATCCTTGAATACGGAGAAGTTGAACTCCTTGAAACTGGGACCATGCAGAGAGTTGCGTCCCTCGCTGCCGAAGTGGCGTGTGCCGGGGATGCAGTTGGTTTCGTCAGGGCTACCGTCATTATTGGGGTTTCCAAAGGTGCACGGAGCGGCGAATGCTGACAGGTTTATGTACTGAGCCGGGTTGCTGGTGTTGTATTGCGGGGTAGAAATCACGTCAGGCCGGTCAAAGCCTTCGCCCGACCCTGAGTAGTCTCCTTCAAACTCGTAGTTGAGATGCCAGGGTTGACCATCCTGCAGGTTGAGGATGCCGTCCAAGCCCCAGCCGTTCTTCAACCTCTGCATCGATCCCCCCGTCTTGGGGAATTGGTAAACGAAGTTCCAGGTGAAGCGGCGGCGAATGTCATAGCTCGAATTGCCTTTGTCTCCGGCCGGGTTCGTGCTGTTCGTCGGCTGCGATTCGTTGGGTTCAAAATCCTCAGAATCGCTGGCATCGTCGATGGCATGCGACCAGACAAAGTTGGCCTGAGAAGTCAACCCGTGCCAGCCGCTGGTTCGCAAACTGGCTTGCAGCGAATGGTAGCTTGAGTTCGCGGAAGATTGCTCTCGATTGAGGTAGAAGAAATTCGGCGCCACCGCGCGCGGTACGCCGTAAGAGTTGATGCAATCGCAACCCACGTCGGCAGCTGTTATGGCTGCTTGGCTTGGCTGGTTGATATCCAGGAACTGGAACAGCTTGATGCCGACCGACCCGACATAGCCAACCTGCAATACGGTCTTGCTGCCCAACTGCTGTTGCAGGTTCAGATTGAAGTTCTGGATGTACGGCGTCCGCAGGTGTGGATCGGCGAAGAAAAAGTTTCCCTCGGGAGCGAATCCCGAATAGACCGGAACTCCCGGCGTAATCACGCCACCGGTCGCGCTGCCTTCGCCCAGCGCATTCGGTCCAAGACCAGGATAGGCCGGTCCCGGACAGAAGATGCAATTCCAGGGCAGATGGCCCAGAAACATGTCCTGGGCAAACGCATCGTAGAACAAGCCCCATCCCGCCCGAACTACTGTCTTTCCCTTGCCCGTCACGTCATAGGCTGCGGCGACGCGTGGAGCGAAGTTGTTCAGGTCCTTGCCGTACAACTGGCTGGTGGGGACGTTGTTCCCGCCGTTCGAGAAATCAACCGTGTAGAACTCCCCACTCTTTCCTCCCGCCACTCCGAAGTAGTCCCAGCGCATTCCGTAGTTCAGGGTCAAACGCGGAGTCGCGCGGAAGCTGTCTTGAAGAAACAAGCCATGGCTGTTCTGGTAGGTGTGCCTTTCGGTATCGCCATTTATCTGGCTTCCCCCGCCGTCGGGAGTTCCCTCCAGAAAAGTCGTCAGGCTGGAAAACGAGAGCGTTCCACGAAAATCGTGATCGAACACCTGCGCGATGGTCGTGCGCCGGAATTCGTAGCCGAACTTCACGTCGTGCTTTCCCGTCTTCCACGAATAGTTGTCTACCGCGTGCCAGTTGGCGTCAACCCGATTTTTCGCCAGGGAGTCAGTGGCGCCGATCTGTGAGAAGCTGCCGACATTAGTCGAAGGCAGCCCGCCGTTATAGGTGCTGGTAATGCCCGTATCCATCCCAATGGAGTTTGGGATGAAACTTTGGTCCTGAGCGAAAAATCCTTCAGCGAACCGGTTCCATCCGAGACGGGCTTCGTTCACTTGGTTGGCGTTGACCACCTTCACATAGGAAAGCGAGATCAGTTGCACGCGTGTCGGAGTTACAGTGTCGAATCCCGGAAGCAGGCCGCCTGCGAGCTGCGCAAAGGGGAAGGCTTGCGAGCTGTCGCCGATGTAGTAGCGGCCGGCGACCATGTTGTTCGGATTGAAATTGTGGTCGATCTTGGCGATTGCGCTATCCACGCGGTTGTAAAAGCTGGTGGACGTGGAAACATTGTTGGTAAGAGTCCCTGTGGCGGGATTGGTGCAACCATTGACGTCGCTGTACGCGCCGGCAATATTAGGAGTCGGGTACGGGTTGCGGGCCAGCAGAGCGGTAATCACCGGATCCACGGTCCCACCTCCCGCTTTAATGCTTGCCTCGGTCGCCGCGATCACCGTCGGGTCAGGCACGCAGGTGGTTCCAGCCTGCGCGCCGTTTTCGCGCTGGCCTTCATAATCCAGGTAGAAGAAAGTCTTGTCCTTTACGATCGGCCCGCCCAGAGAGCCTCCAAATTGATTGTTATTGAAAGGGCCCTTGGGATTGGGATCGAAGTTGAAGTAGTTGCGCGCCCCCAGCTTGCCGCTCCGGAAGTACTCCAGCAGCGAGCCGTGCAGATTGTTCGTGCCGCTTTTGGTCACGATGTCGATCACGGCGCCGCTGTTGCGTCCGTATTCCGCCTCATAGTTGGAAATCACTTTTAGTTCCGCCACCGCGTCGAGCGGCAAAATAGTGGCCGGGTCGCCGAACACACCAGCCTCGTTGATGGCGGGATCGTTACGGAAGCCATCGTTCATATCGGTTCCGTCAAGCAGGAAGTTATTCGACCGGCCACGCGAGCCGTTCATCGAGAAAACTCCGTAAGAGCCGGGAGAATCCGTGATCTGATCGGGAGAACCGGCGATTCCGGGATTCAGGTAGATCAGCTTCTGGTAGTCGCGCCCGTTAACTGGGAGGGATTCAATTGTCTCCGCGGTCAGGGTGCCGCCAAGTTCAGCTGAGGTCGTTTCAACTTGGGGCAAGAGGTCGCCGGAGACTTCGACTTTGGTGGATACTTGCCCGGCCTTAAGAGCTGCGTCGACGCGCCGCTCGCCAGCCACGTCCACGGTTACGCCGGTGGTGATAAAGGTCTGAAAACCAGCCAGTGTGATGGTGACCGTGTAGGTGCCAATTTGCAGTTCGGGCAGCGCATAGCTGCCATCGGCGCTGGTTTCGGTGCTCCGCTCCAATCCCGTGCCTGTGTTCTTCACGGTCACATGCGCCCCGGCGACGACTGCACCCGAGGGATCACTGACGGTTCCCAGAATTGTGCCGCGGAAGCTTTGTGCCGAAAGGCTGACTGCAGCCAAAAGCACAGACACCAGCACGATACGCGCTCTCATAAAGTCTCCTTGCAACGAATAATTTTGGCGAATCAATTTGAGGGAGTGAAATTTCGAAGCGGCAGGCTTGCGCAAGCCCTCATCGGGGAGAGACGCAACTCTTCTTCGAATACAAATTTGCAGCGCCCCTACCGCACAGCAAACATTATCGAACCCTCATCTTAAGAGTCAACCATTGAGTTTCCGATGCGCGCAATAAATTTTGCGAATGGGAACATCCATCGGTAACGCCGCCGAAAGGCAAAACTGTTAACCAAGTTGGTTCCGCCGGGCAGATCGGTGGGGTCGTTTTGCTCTTGATCGCCGAAGTTGATCTAGAAGGTGATCGCCAGACCGCCGCGCACGGAGCGTGCTGCTTGCACCAGGTAAACCGTCTGGCCGTCCTGTCCCATGACCGGAACATAGCCCTGCGCCAGCAGGTTGCGCACGTCAATAATTCCTTCCATGTGAGAGGGCAGGAAGCCGAGGGTTGGAATCGGTTGGCGAATGAGCAGATTGAGGAATGCGCCGCTCTGCCCCGGTGAGGCGTTAAACATATCGACCGGAGTCAACGCTCGCCCGTTGACCCAGCGATACGAAGCGATCCAGTGGGTATGCGTACGGGAGACCGTGCCGCTTAATTTGGCTGCAACCGCATGACGCCGCTCGGTGCTGATCCACTGCTGCGCGCTTTGAAGCTCGACATCGGGCTTGGTGAGATCGAGCACGCCACCGGACGCATAGTCTAGCGTCGCCGAAAGATCGGAACAAAGGCTACGCTCCAGCACCACGCGCACACCGCTTGTATCTAAAGTATCGCCGGTGTAGGTGAAGGTCCCCGAGTACACATCCGGGAGCACGAAGCCCCCTGCAGCCGTAATTTCTCCCGTGCCAATTAACGCCGTGTTCTGCACATGATCGTTGAAGACCGCGACCTGCATGTTGGTTTTGCCGCTGCGGTGCGAAATATTCAATTCGTGGTGATGGGCGCTCTCGAGCTTGGTGGCGAAGTTCTCAACGCTCACTCGCGGCTCGGCTTCAGTCAACTCAGATTGCTGCGAGTCGGAACCTAACTCATCCCGGTCGCCCGGCAAGGATGTTGTGTAATCGTATTGCAGAACGGTGTTCGGGGAAGCGCGGAAGCTGGCAGAGCCATAGGGGCGAAATGCGCTCACACGCCCCAGAAATTGAATTGTCTGCATCTCACTGCCGAACTTCAATTCGAACACATCGCCAATAGTCATGGAGTCCGCGGCGTTCAGCGCAACCGCCTGCAACGCCGCATTGTGCAGGTTTGGATCGGAAGGAGCGAAGCGGCGCACGCTGAGCGACATCAATGGCCCTGCGCCATCCGGCATCTTGTGGGAATACAGAGCACGCAAAACCGCGGAAGGCAGCCCATCTCCGTATCCCACGTTGCCGGTCAGCCCAATCCGGTCGGCGGAGAAGATGGAGCGCTCCACCGAAAAACCAGTGCTCATATCCGAACCGCTGCCGTAACCGCCCGCCGCCGAACCCGCCAGAAACGAAAGACTGGCCTTCAGATCATGATTCTCTTGCTCCCCACCCATGGAAGGATCATCAAACACCCGCAGCACCGGACGGTTCGCCACCGAGCGCAGCGTCCATTTCCAATCGTCGTCGTCTCCAGTTCCGCGCATAGGTCCAACGCGCACCGCGTCCAGCAGGGTATTGAGCGTGACGTTCAGATGCATACTGCTGCCAGGGTGCAACCCAATTTTCTCGCGAAGTGCAGGTAGAAACGAGGGAGCGGAAACTTTGACGGTATAAAGTCCGGGGAGCAGTCCAGTGGCGGAATAGAAGCCCGCGCCGTCGGTGAACACGGTCAGATTCCGCACGGCCATGCCCGCGATCTGCACCACTGCGCCCATCTGGGGCACACCGGAGACATCGCGAACATATCCCGAGATTGCGGCGGGACGATCGGCAGCCCAAGCCGGAAACGACAAGACCAGCGCCACCATCAGCACCGAATATCCAAGCTGGCGAAGCTTCAATCCAACCCCCGGGAAATCAAGCAGTCCGCTACTCCACCGCGAACGTCGCTGAAGGATCAACGGTCTGCTTGGAGATGTTGTCGTTCACCTTAATTTCGATCTTGTATACTCCCGGCTGCAGATTGGCGGATGCAATCGATTTCTGCAGCGTCACTTGCTCGCCGACATTGCCCATCGAGTCGGTGGATTCGGTCTTCTGCACCACCTGCTTGTTGGTCGCGAGATTAACGATATCAAACTCGAATGTAGCCGACGGCTTGTGAGTTTTCTCGTCAACGCCAAGATTATAAACCTGCATCCAGAAATTCACTTTCTGGTCCCGCGTTCGTCGGAACAGGGCCGGCTTGCCATCGGCTGGAGCAACCCGTGGCCGAACCTTATTCAGCCCGATCACGAAATTCCCTCGGCTCACGTCCTTTGTGGGCACCGGCTCCATCAGATCAGCAACGATCAACGAAGAGGTCGAAAGCTTATCGTCGGAATACTCCGGCACCATAATTCCGCGACTCCAAAGTCCCTTGCGGTCGCCGTTGACATCCTTCACCGCAACTTCAACTTTATAGCGGCCGGGACGCAGCGGCAGCGCCTTCCAGTACACCGAAGAATTTTCGGCCGTCTTTGGCAACAGCTCCGCCGGCACATCTACCTGCGCCGTGTCTTCGAAAGTCTGCACAACCTTCCCGGTCAGAGTGGTGACCCGCCCGAAGATGTTGACCGTCCCCCGCTGCACGCCTTCTTTATTCGCGAAAGTGATGTCGCGATACTTCATCTGGATCGTGATCGGCACCAGCACCGTATCCCCCGTAACTTTCACGAAATCGGTGCGTACATCGAAGGGCATCAGGTTGGTCACAATCTTGGTGTTAACGATCTCTTCCAGATCCTTGAACTTCACCGGCGGAGGCGCCTGCAGCTTGGCAAATGTTTCCAGGCGGTCAAACTCTTTACTGGCCTGGCTGGCGGCGTCCGGCCCGCCCCCCAGTTGCTCCAAGCCGCCGGTTGAGAAGCGCTGCGCTTTGCTTGACAGTCCCATTTGCTCATACAGTGTTAAACCGGCGTTGGGTGTGTATTTCAGCGCATCTTTCTCTGACCGGTCGATCGTCATGTGGTAATCGCCGCACATGCAGGTGTCGACGAATTCGACGATGATCTCCTGGCCAATACCCTCCAGGTAGCGATACCGCCAATCTTCGAACGGAAAGGTTGAAGTCTCGCCGCCACCTTCTTCCATGGGTCGCTCATACGTGCCACCCGAAGGATGCGAATCGATCTCATCCGGCGGACCATACATGATGTAAATACGGCCGCGGTCGCTCTTCCATCCCGGTATACCGGCGGCGAAATGCTCATTGGCGTAGGCGATACGCCGGTAATGCTCTTCCTTGTACTCGTTCTCTTCGGTGTCCGGCGTGGGGTCTCGCCGCTGCCAGAAGGCTTCGATAAAGTTGTCCCGCTCTTCATCGTTCGAAAGCTGTTTGAATGCGGCTCTCTCCTCGTCCGTGATAATCCAGACCACGTCTTCGTTCAGCCACTTCTTGTAGGTTTTGCTCAACTCGACGTTCAGGTTTCGCTTCTGCTGCTTCTTCTGCTTTTCGTTCGGAGGACGCTTCAGCGGATCGCCCTGATCTGAGGGCTGGGCTGGCGCGGGAGTAGCCGCAGGAGTCGTTTGCGGATTACTTGCAGCCGCCTGCTTATCGCTCTGGGCGTAAGCCACGCCCGTCAGAGCGACGGCGGCTATTAAAAAAGTCGAAAAAAGACAGCCTGAACCAACCCGGGACATGCGAGGGACTCCTGCAACCATTCTGCTTAGTTCAGCTATTTTAGGCCCTCAACAGGGTGAAAGCAAGATAAGTCACATTAAAATGAAGAGATTGAGGGCTACTACGATCCGTTTGGTTGGACGCGGCGGCCTGCGACCCGCGTTGCCCAGCGGCCTCGCTATATTTCGGGGCTCCTGCCAGGCTTTAATGCGAAGCTTATCAGCCGACCGCCAGGCAAGAGGAGGCCTACCTTGCGCCTGACTACGAAAGCAGCCCTCTTGAGCCTGCTGATCGCGACCCTCAGCTGGCGCTCAGCCGCGCGGTTGGGGACTCGCGCGAATATTCACATCCTCGAATCTGGGCCAAGGACCGTATTGGTCGGCGATTTCAATGGAGACGGCATTCTCGACGCGGCCACTATCGGTAGCGTGGTTGAGGTCGGAAAGGCCCAGATCCTTTTGGGCAACGGCGACGGAAGGCTTCCGGGCGGGGCCCGTGTATTCCTTCGGATTCGAACCGTTTTACGGCGCCACAGCCGGCCTCAGACGAAACGGCGTGCTCGACCTGATAGTCTCCGACGTTGGAAAAGACGACATCTACGTTCTGTTGGGCAATGGCGACGGCACGTTCCAGCTGAATTCGCGGTGACCTCTGCTTGTGCTGAAAGATTCGCTCCGAGCGCAAATTGCACGATCAGTGTCACATTTTCCCCGACGAAAGAAGGCTACGAAGAAGGGACCATCACTATTATCGACAGCGCCTCCTCGAAACCGGAGGTGATCGAAGTCCTCGGCACCGGGACGTAGCGTTTTCCCCGAAAATCGCGTACGACTCCATTCTGCTCGCATAAGGTCGCCGCCTTAGCCACTTCCCCGAAAACAATCTCCGGTTGCTATAATTACGGGGTTCGGGGCGGTCACTCTTCGGTATTCTCAAAGGTCCTAAAATTACCTTCCGTTCTGGAACTTTCCCGCCCGCGGGATCGTATCCAGGGATGTGCTCGTCACTCTGCGGAATGGCGGAATAAGAGAACCTAAGCGGATAAGAGAAACTTAAGAGTTAAATCTCCGCTTGTCCGAACTGCTTGCCAGCCCTTTCCCGAGGGTGACGGAACGATGAAGCTTTGGAAGAAAATTGCGATCGGTGCCGGGGCCCTGTTGCTGTTGGCATTGATCGTCGGTATCACGGTCCACCAGAGCCGCAAGAACGTAGTCACGGTCCAGACGGCCAAGGTGGAAAGAAAAGACTTGACTGCGGTGGTCAGCGGTTCCGGCGAGATCAGGCCGAAGACCTACGTCAACATCGGCGCCAACGCCATGGGCAAGATTACCCATCTGCTCGTCAAAGAGGGCGATCACGTCAGGAAAGGACAATTGCTGGCTCAACTAGAGAACGTGCAGTCGTCGGCCGACGTGAGCGCCAATCAGGCTTCGCTTCAGGCCGCCGAAACTGACGCCCTCGCTGCGGACGCTGCGTCGAAGACCGCCCAAGCCGATCTTTTGCGCGCGCAGGCGGACTACGATCGCAACAAACTCGATTGGGACCGCGCCCAAAGCCTTTTCAAGGATGGTTTGATCTCGAAGTCAGATTTCGACAGCCGCAGGAACGCGTGGGCCGCCGCAGACGCTGGACTAGCACAGGCCCAGGCTCGGCTTAACCAGGCGAAAGCACAGAAAGATTCTGCTGATAAGCATATCGCTCAGAACCGCGCGACGCTGACTCGCTTCGCCGACGTATTGCAGAAGGCTACCTACACTGCGCCTTACGATGGCATCATCACCAATCTGCCGGTGCGCGAAGGCGAGACCGTCGTAATGGGAATCCAGAATGCCCCCGGCAGCACTCTGATGACCCTGGCCGATATGTCGGTCATTACCGCCGAGGTCAAAGTCGATGAGACTGACATCGTGAACGTGCACCTGGGCCAATCCGCCGATGTAACCATTGATGCCATTCCCAAAAAGGTCTTCCACGGCAAAGTTACCGAAATCGGTGATAACGCCATCGTGCGTTCGACGGGCGTGGCCACTTCGCAGCAAGCCAGCACCACGGAAGAAGCCAAAGACTTCAAAGTCGTAGTGACCATGACCGATCCTCCGCAGGATTTGCGCCCCGGACTCTCCACAACAGCCAAGATCACAACAGCGGCCCGCAGTCACGTGATTTCAATTCCGATTCAGGCTATCTCTGTGCGAACCAAAACCCAGATCGAGGCGGAAAAAGCAACTCCCGGCTCGGTTCATGCGGCTGCGCCGCAGAATGAAACCGCATCCAAGGACAAGGATCTGGACGTGCAGGGGGTATTCGTCATTCGCAACAAGAAAGCGGAATTCGTTCCCGTGACTACTGGCATCGCCGGAACCAGCGATATCGAAGTGACCAGTGGCCTGAAGGAAGGCGACGAAATCATCACCGGAAGCTACAAGACTCTGCGCACGATTCGTTCTGGCACAGGAGTGAAAATCGACAATTCCGCGCCCAAGAAGGAAGACGAAACATAACCTTCGCGGGCTTGGTCCGTCCAACGGACGAGCCAGTCTGGGTTTGGAGCAACAGAGGTCTAAGGATTCGGGTGTTAGCACGACGAGGGAATCGGGTCCCTCTAAGTCGAATCTAATTTCGGAGAGCCCAGTGGCAGCGGAGCAGGAGAAAAAAATGGCAACCGCCGAAGTCATCAGTATGCCGAACAATGTGGCCGCAGTACCACCGCCGCAATCCTGCATGATTGCAGCCGAGGATCTGTGGAAGACCTACGATATGGGCTCTGAGCAGCAGGTGCACGCTTTGCGCGGAGTCAACCTTCGCATTGAGCGCGGCGAGTACGTTGCCATTATGGGGCCCTCCGGTTCAGGCAAGTCGACGCTCATGAACCTGATCGGCTGCCTCGACACCCCTACAAAGGGTGAGTACTGGCTCAACGGACAGCTGGTCAGCGAGCTTGACGACGACGAACTGGCGCGCATTCGCAACAAGGAGATCGGTTTCGTTTTCCAGACGTTCAATCTTCTGGCCCGAGCCACGGCGCTGCATAACGTCGAACTGCCGTTGATCTATGCGGGCGTTCCAACCGACGAACGAATGGAACGTGCCAAAGCCGTGCTGGCTGCAGTCGGCATGGAAGCGCGCATGACCCACAAACCGAACGAGCTTTCCGGCGGACAGCGCCAGCGCGTTGCCGTCGCCCGCGCCTTGGTCAATCGCCCTTCCATCATTCTTGCCGACGAGCCGACCGGGAACCTCGATTCTCAAACTGGCAACGAAATTATGGCCTTGTTCGATCGCCTGCACCGCGAGGGAAATACTATCGTGCTGGTCACCCACGAGCACGACATCGCCGAATATGCTCACCGCGTCATTTTCATCAAGGACGGAGTCGTCGAGCGGGATGAGCGTAAAAAGTAAAGTAAAGTCTCCTCAGACTTACTAAACGCCCGCTTGGGCGGTACTCGAGAGTTCAATTTCGGCGCTCGAGTGCGGGGCCGCCACCGCAACCTGATCGCGGCCATTTCGCTTGGCGTCGTAGAGTGCCGCGTCCGCTGCAGCAACGATATCTTTCGGCGTCGCGCCATGATCGGGAAACACGGCCACGCCAGCTGAAATCGTAATCATGCCCATTGATTTCCCCTGGTAAAGAATAGTCAGTTCTCTGATGTTCAGCCGTAGATTTTCTGCCCTCGCCTGCGCCGCCTCCAGATTAGCCGTCGGCAGGATCACCACAAATTCTTCTCCCCCGAACCGGCAGACAAAGTCTTCTGCGCGAATACCTTTAGTCAGTAAGAGCCCGGTTTCCCGCAAAACCGCATCGCCCGCGTCGTGACCAAACGCGTCGTTGAACTTCTTGAAATGATCCAGGTCGATCATAATTACTCCCAGATTTTGCTTCGATCTCGACGCACGCCGGATTTCGCGATCGAGGGTCTCTTCCAGATAGCGGCGGTTATACAGGCCGGTCAGCGCATCCCTTACCGACTGCGTTCTCAAGGCGTCGCGCAAGTTAATATTTGCGATGGATAATCCCACTTGCCCGGCGAACGTGGTCCTGAACGACAATTCAGCCGGATCTAAGCGTTTTCGGTCCCCTTTTGCTTGCATGTGCAGAACGCCCAGGGTCTCCCCCTGTGCCAGGATCGGAATACACAAGTAGGAGCACTGAACACCCGCGGCATGCAGGCATCGCGCCGTGGCATCGTCAAATTCCACCAGATGGGGGTGTCCGGTGCGCAACGCCCAGCACTCAGTCGCTTCGAATTCCGTGCCGGGAAGCTGGCATTCATCCCAGGAACCTGCCACTTCTGCCAGGTTTCGCGAAGAATTCAACAAGATAATCGAACCCCGCTTTGGCGGAAAAATCTTCGGCGCGAAGCCTAAAGAGATCGAAATCACTTCCTCTCGGGTTATCGCACTCTGCAAGAGTTCTCCCATTTTCGCCAGCATGGTCGCCCGCTCCGAGCGCTGTTCGAGATCGCCCATCATTTTGTCGTGCTCCTCGTCGAGCTGCCTGCGGGCCAGATCCTTTTCAGCCATTTCCTGCTGCAGGCGCGTATTCGCATCCGCCAGTTGCAGAGTGCGTTCTAGAATCTGCTCTTCCAAAATCTGCTCGTTCGCTTTCTGGCTCTCGATGTCCGTACAGGTGCCAAACCATTTCACGATCGTTCCCGTGTCATCGCGAATAGGACTGGCTCTACCCAGGAACCAGCGATAGGCTCCATCTTTGCTCCGAAGCCGATATTGAACCTCATAAGGTTCCCCAGTGTTCAGCGCATTTCGCCATTGGCTGGCGCAGGAATCCAAATCATCCGGATGCACAAGCATCGTCCAACGCGATCCGCACAACTGCTCGAATACCATGCCCGTGTAATCGAAGAGTTTTTGATTGAAATAGTCGTCCTCACCCTGCGGGTTGGCGGTCCAGATTATTTCCGGAAGGGCCTCGGCCATCCTCTGAAAGTAAAGCTCACGCTCGCGGGCGATATTCAAGCGCAGTTTCTGTTCAACGATGAAACGGTCGAACATCGAAGTGGCGACCGCGGCTCCCAGAAGAAAGAAGCTGGTCAGACTAATTGAGAGCACGCTGATTGCAGAAATGCTTATCGCGTCGTTCAGATCGGGTTGAACGGTCGACGGGCTGAAGCTGGCAGCCCACATACCCGCGTAGTGCATCGATGAAATCGCACAACCCATCAGCAGCACGCTGGCGATCTTGCGCAAGGTCACATGGCTTTCGTGGCGCATGCGAAACGTGAGCCGCAGCGCAAATTCCGAAATTCCAACTGCCAGTACAAGCGAGCACGCGACAATTTTCCAGTCATAGACGACCACCGCGGCGCATCGCATCGCTCCCATCCCGATGTAGTGCATCCCTGCGATTCCGCTCCCCATGAAGAAGCTGCCCAAAACCTGGTGCCAGGGATCCAGTTCCGGACGGCTGACGACTGCTAAGGCGACGCCTGAAGCGAAGACGGCGGCAAGCAGAGAAACAACCACCGTGGGCACGTGATAATAAACTGGCATACCCATGTTCAGAGCTTGCATGCCCACATAGTGCATCGACCAGACACCCACCCCCATAACGATGGCGCCAGCACTCAGCCAAGCGATCCGCATCCTTCCTTTTGCAGAGGTGATAAGCCCCGCGAGATCCAGCGCAGCGTACGACGCGCAGATACCCAACGCGACCGACAGAACAACCAGCTTGAAATCGTAATTGCCTTGCATTGGCGTAACAGACATCATTGGGTTCACTGCCGGACAGACTTAACTTTTGAAAGCGGCGCTGCAGCTTCCGGGCCGAGCCTGCGACTCTGAATGCATATCGGCAAAGTTGAAACTTTGCCATGAGAAAAGCCCAAGAATTAACCACAAACTTCCGAATCGCGGAAAAACGGGAAACTATCTGCATGATGAAAAAGCCTCTCGATCGAGAGGCTTTCAGGAATGAATTTCTCGGGAAGAAATGCTTTATGGCCGCGAAGCAACGCTATCCGCAGCCCCAGGTTCACCGGCAATAAAGAAATTGTGATCGTAGAGATTCCGATACATCAGACCGGCAATCTCGGCTGCTTTGGGACCGAACGTGGGACGCCCCCCCTCGAGAAAGATCACAACAACGATTCGGCCCCGGCTGGTATTGGCGTAGGATGCGAACCATCCGAAGCGCGTGCCGGCGTGCGAGCAGGTGCCAGTTTTGCCCAGAATCTCTTCTTCGTTAAAGTTAAGACCCAGGCGGCGCGCGGTGCCATATTGCACCGCTCCTGCCATGCCCAGAGAAATCTCCGGAATCAGCGGCGCGATATCGAGTTGCCGCTTGATACGCGGCTGGAAATCGGCAACCTCGGCCGGCGTCGTCGGGTGCTGCAGATAGTAGAGCGTGCCGCCGTTGGCAATCGCCGAAACCATGGCGCCCAGTTGCAGAGGCGTCATCGAGATGCCTTCGCCGAAGGAGCACATCTTTCCAACGCCGCCCAATTTCGCCGGAATTACTTCCTCGGGATAGGTTCCCGACTGTTCGCCAGGAATGTCGTACCCTGCAAGTTCACCGAGACCATATTGATGAGCGTAATAGGCAATTTTCTCAAATCCAAGCTTGCGGCCCAGCGCTTCGAAATAAGCGTTGTTCGAGTGTGCCAGAGCCTCAGTAAGATTCATGCGGCTGCGGCCGCCAAGTGAAACCTCGGTCTCGCGCGAAATCAATCCTTCGCTCAATGCGGCGAGCGCCACAGAAAGTTTGATCGTCGAGCACGGCTGCGCGCCGCTCGAGAGAGCTAGTTTCTGGTTCACCATCGCCAGAACGCGTCCGCTCGTCGGTTCGATCGCGACGACTGTGCCGTTCATGTTTCCCAAAGCGTCAATCGCCGCCTGGCGGACAACCGGATCTTCGCCATCGGTCACGTCGCCGGCAGCGATCCCTTCGGCGAACGAACTCATAAAAAAGCGCTCGTGGTAGCTATGCCGGCGGGCGGTAGTCGAAACCCGCGTCAACGTACCGCTACGCACCGCGCCATGGCTCACGTTGGCATGCACCGTTGTGCTGCGGGCGCGCGCCAGATGCCGCATGCGGCGCCGCGTGTGCTGCGTCTCGCTTACTTTTCTCGATTTCGATTTTCCATTATTCAGCGTGTGCGTGTTGATGTGCGCCGCCCATACTGCAGGGGCGAAACAAAGAGCCATCATGACGATCACAAGACGAAGCGTGCGCATTTCCCCGTTAGACATCTTTAACCCGTTCCCCTGATTCCCCGATTGTGCTTGCGTATGTCAGAGATAGTGCACGAAGATGGCCAGCCGCCTACCCAGCCGGTAACTTGCCAACTTCGCGATAGTACGAGACTTAGCTTTCAGCCGCAAGAATAAAGTTTTGCTGATCCAAAAACGAATTTCCTATCTAACCCATTCTGGGACAACTGCTTAGACCGAAATTACTTCGGTTCCGCAGCCACAGTAACTAATGTTACCCCGTTACTGAAAAGGTGCTGACAGGTTGCAAAGCTTTTCACCCGAGGCAAGCCTCTCCCGCGTGCGACTGCGCCTTCCCGCACACGCCAGCGCGCTTGCCCTCATTTAGCGTTTCTAATTTCCCTTACATCATCTCGTTCCGCTTGCGCAGAAACGCGGGAACATCCAGGTCCGCCTGCTCAAAGTTCGCCACCATGGCGCTGCGCATGGTATCGAGCGAGATTGCTTCCGCCGCCGATTGGTTGATTACAACCGGAATCGATTCGGTCAATCTCGGCTCGTCCATTCTTTCTTGCATCGGTTGCTCGAAGGAAGACGCCGGCATTGGACCAACCGGCTCAGGAAAATCCATCGCGTCATCGTGCGACGCGGCAAGCGAACTGCGCGATTCGGTGTGCATCTGCCGTGCCCGGTTGAGTTCTCCGAATCCGGTTGCGATTACCGTGATCTTCACCGCATCTTTCATTTTTTCGTCCATCACCGCGCCGAAAATAATATTGGCGTCTTCGTGCGCGGCGCTCTGAATGATGGTGCAAGCCTGCTGCACTTCGGCGAGTTTCAGCGAGGCCGATCCCGTGATGTTGATCAGGATTCCGCGCGCTCCATCAATTGCCCCCGCCTCCAGCAAGGGAGAGGAAATCGCCCGCGCCGCCGCTTCCGCCGTGCGGTTCTGCCCACTCGCAGTAGCCGTGCCCATGACCGCGTAACCCATGTGAGCCATGATCGTCTTAACGTCGGCGAAGTCGCGGTTGATGATGCCGGGAATGGTGATGATGTCGGAAATTCCCTGCACGCCTTGACGCAAAATATCGTCTGCAATGCGGAACGATTCGAAGAATCCCGCATTCTCGGCGACCGCCAGCAGCTTTTCGTTGGGAATCACAATCGTCGTGTCGACCGATTCCATCAGATCCGCAATCCCTTTTTCCGCCTGCTTCATCCGGCGCTTGCCTTCAAATGAAAACGGCTTGGTTACCACTGCGACGGTCAGCGCGCCCATCTCGCTCGCCAGCGACGCAATGATCGGCGCCGCGCCGGTGCCTGTGCCGCCGCCAAGGCCGGTGGTCACGAAAACCATGTCTGCGCCTTCCAGGGCCTCGATGATCTTGTCGGAGTCCTCGAGTGCAGCCTTGCGCCCCACTTCCGGATTTGCGCCCGCACCCAGCCCGTTCGTCAGCTTCACGCCGAGCTGCAACTTGACCGGCGCGCGCGACAAACGCAGTGCCTGCAAGTCGGTGTTGGCCACGATGAACTCGATGCCCTCGACCCCGGCATCGATCATGCGGTTGACCGCGTTGCCGCCGCCTCCGCCAACGCCGATGACTTTGATCTTGGCGTCGTTGAGCGGCTCCTCGTTGAAGCTGATGCGAATCTTCGAATCGGTTTTTCCGGAATCGTTTTTCATGTTCTTCACCGTAGTTTGGATTCTCTTTCTCGCGCAGAGTAATCAGCGGCCACTGATCACCTCGTTCTCCATCTGATCTCAATCAACCGACAAGCAGCGCTTTTAGTCTCGATCCCCAACGATCTCCCTGAAAGCCGCGAGCCATGCGCGCCCGCTGACCATAAGCCACCATGCCGAGCACGGTCGCAAACTCCGGCTCAGCCAATGTTGCCGGCATCTTCGCTAGCGGCGTGGGCCAGGACAACCGCACCGGGCGCCTCAGTACCGACTCCGCCACATCGAAAATTCCTGGCAGTCTCGATCCGCCCCCGCACAGGACAATCCCCGCCAGGCAAGCGTCGAACATGCCGCCTTGCCGCAAATTCTCGCGAATCATTTCGAACAGCTCCCGGGCACGCGGCTCGAGAATTTCCGCTACTAGCCGCTGCGGCAACAACCGCGATGGCCGGTCGCCAACCGACGGAACCTCCACTTCGTTTCCTTCCGGAATCAAAGTCACGATCGCATTGCCATAGACTTTCTTGATCTTTTCCGCTTCCGTCAGCGGCGTGCACATGCCAAGCGACAAGTCACTGGTAAAGTGGTCACCGCCCACGGGAATCACTCCGGTGTAAATCACCGACCCTTGCAGAAACACAACCAGTTCGGTCGATCCCGCGCCGATGTCGGCGAGACAAACCCCGAGTTCGCGTTCATCGGCCCGCAGCACTGAATCCGCCGCAGCCAGCGGCTCGAACACCGTGTCGTCCACATGAACGCCCGCGCGATTCACCGCGGTAATCACGTTCTGCGCCGCGCTCGCTGCCGCCGTCACCAGATGAACCCGCACTTCCAGCCGCGCCGCCATCATTCCCAACGGATCATGGACCCCCGACTGGTCGTCCAAAATAAATTCCTGCGGCAGAAGATGAAGCACTTCGCGATCGGCGGGAAGCGGGATCGCCCGCGCCCGCTCGACCGCCTGCTTGATCTCGTCCCGCCCAATCTCCCGCGGACGGTTGCCCAGGCTGATTCCGCCGTGGCTATTCACCCCGCGCACGTGCGCTCCGCCGATGCCCACAATCGCATGCTCGACCGCCGCGCCAGCTCTATCCTCGGCCGACTCCGCGGCTCTCTGAACTGCGGCAACGGCTTTGTCCAGATCGACAATCACGCCCTTGCGCGAGCCGCGCGACTCGGCTACGCCGTGCCCGCGATAGCGCAGGCCACCATCCGTCACCTCCACCATCAGCGCGCAGGTCTTGGCACTGCCCACGTCAATCGCCGTCAAAAAACTTCCCTGCTGGTTCGCCATCCTTTATTCAGTCCCTTATGAATTCCAATTAAAAGTTCTGTCGCAAGATTTCAAAATCTGTCCGCCACAAATAAATCCGGAAACCGGTCCGTTTGCAATTCAGTCCGACGGTGCCGGGTTCGCCTGACCTTTCGCAATCGCTGCACTCGGCTTCTGGCCTCCACTCGGTTTTTTCGGAGATGCTGATTGCGCAGGCCCCGAACCAGGCCGATTATTCGCAGCTGGGGTCGGCTTCTTCGTGCCCCCCGCCGTTCTGCCATTTTTCGGGCTAGCTTTTTTCCGTTTCGTGACCGCGACCTTCTTGGTGACCGTCTTACTTGTTCGCGAGTCGAGATTCTTCTCGGTCAATTCGAAGGCGGGCCTCGGCACCGAGCGTTCGCTTGGCCCGATTCGCGTCAGCAGAGCCGAAGTCTTCACGCCTGCCGCCACCGCGACCTTCGCCGACGCTGGGTTCAGCAGCGGCTTCTTCGCTAATGCCGCCGATGGCCGCTCCATATCCGGATTCACAATGATCTGGTTGTCATAGCGCAAATCCACAGACTCCAGCTTCTGAAACTGTTGCCGCCATCCCTGCGCATGCGTCACATAAATCCTGTAACGCTGCAAATAATCCGACGATCCCAAGTGCACCAGCACATCGCCCGCCGGATCATTCACCCGCACCTTCACATCTTCGAGATCGGAGAGATCCACTTCGCTCAACTCCTGCGAGTAGCGCGCTCCGCCCGAATCCAGCTCTCGCACCATCTGCATGTAAGATTTCATTCGCGGCGCTCGCGTCGAAAGCGGCTCACCCGGATTCATTCCCAGAATCACGGGAAACGAATATTTATGCTTTGATGTCAGTTCCATCAGCGTGCCGCCGGCGTCGATCAGGAACATCCGCGGCCCTACGCGCGCAAAGGCAACCGGCGTTCGCTCGTGGATCACCACCGCCAAGCGGTTGGGAACAAACCGCATGACGCTGGCCGACTCCACCCACGGAATCTGCTCGAGTTGAGCCTTCTGCTGGGCCAGCGGAATGAAAAAGATATTGCGCCCAATATCGGCGCCCATCACTTCCATGATTTGCGCCTTGGTGACGTTCTGCATGCCGGCGACTTCGATGTTGTCACTCGATTCCACGCGGAAGCGCCACGAATGCTCGCCGTAGTGATATAGCCAGGCCGCGCCCAATCCCAACGCGCACACCAGCGCCGCCGCCGCCAAAGACCACAGCAGCCGGTTCGCGGTTTTTTTCGGAAGTGAACTTCTACGTGCAGAGACCCGCTTCTGCGCGCGCAGAAAAGGAGATTCTTCGTCCACGTCCAGATCGACCAGGCGTGCGTCGTCCAGGTGCGAGTCATCCATGCGCGAATCGTTCACGCGCGAATCATGCATGCGCAAGTCAGGTACATCCTCGCGCGCGCGTTCAGCGCCGGATGGGTACAACTCCTCCTGCAAGATGGACGGCCCCGATTTCCGCGCCATCAGTTCAGGTCAGTTGTCGCTTTTGAATCGCTGAGCCTTCAAACTATAACTTTATTTCGAAACCAGCGACAGAAAAATGTTGGAGTTTTACACAGCGGGAATCGGATTGGGCATCATCGTAAAAGACCGAAGTTCGAAGTTCGGTCGAAGAAGTCCGATAAGCGAAGTGACCCACGTCGGAGGAATTCAAGTTTGGCCTTCGTTGCGGGATTAAACCGGTCCAAGGCCCGAGACATCAACCTGCACGTCCGGCACAGTCACATTCACCACAGGCAACTCCGGAATACTGACACGCGGGACGTGGATTCGAACTCGAGGGCAAGCGATCTTCACGGAATCAAACGTAATCGGAGAAGCGTTAAAAGGGAACGATGCAGTATCGAATCTCACGGAGGTCCTCCGCAACCGTACCGCCTCGATCCGCGCGCGGTTGACTTCCACGCGAGCCATTTGTGCTTCGACTCGAGCCATCCCGGCTTCTTGCCTGGCAGACATCGCCTCAACGCGAACGAACCCGCCCTGCGCTTTTGCCATCTTGCCTTGAACTCGGGCCGCAGCAGAACTCATGCGGCACGCCGTAGTCTGTTCCCGAGCCGCCGCCGAATTGGCTTTCGCCAGGAACCATTCAGCGCGCCCCGATGCCAGAGCAAGCACCGGTCCAGTCCGCTCCGCAACTCGTGCGATGACCCGCTCGACCGCACGGTGCGCCCAGGCAGCGCCGCCATCGTGATAAATGCCATTCAAACCCAGCGCTAGTACCCCAGCCGCCAGCCATCCCCATGCGTTTGTCGATTTCATCGCTTTAACCCCTTATGGCTCAATAGACGAAGGGCGTTTTGTTTGGTTAGCAATAGAAAAAATGTGGCATGTTGCGATGAAAAGTTCAGAATTTCGATTTGCGCGACGCCTACTCTAGTCTCTTGCGCGAAAACATGGCGGCCGTCTCCCATTGAGCTTCAAGTCTGGTAATGCGGCGGTCGTGGTCGCGAACCTCCTGCGCAATGTCCTTGAGGGTCTCTCCCGCGCGACGGACGTCGTCCGCAAGCTTCAGAGCTTCTTTGATCGACTCGACTGCCTGGCTCAAAATGCTCATACCCGTGGCTCGGCGCGCCGCTTGCGATTAGTCTTCAGCTCGGCCAGCACCGCTTCCACTTCGGCCAGCCCACTGCGCAAGGAAGTTTGCGCCTTCCGGACCTCTTTGCGCAGATCGGCCGCCAGCCTGGCAACAGCCTCTTCCTCCCCGCTCGGCCTGCTCTCGCACCGAGTCCGTACCAATTCCGCCATGCTGACGCCAGCGTTCTTCGCTTCTTTGCGAAGCCAGTCCCGGAACGCGGGAGTTGTCAAAACCTGAACTCGCGCCGTTTTCATCTGTGCCTCTTCTGTGTATGAGCATACACATGCTCATATTCAATTTTACATGTGCGCCGCATCCGGGTTCAAACCGGTGTCATTCTGAGCGGAGCATGGTCAGCGAAGCGAACCCCGCTCCGGGGAGGCGAAGAATCTACACAGCACGAACCAGCCTTACTTTCCCACGCCCGCTCCCACTTCGCTCAACTTCTCGAGAACCATCGGCCCCAACTGCGAAACGCTGCCGGCGCCGAGCGTGAGGATCATGTCCCCATCCTGAGCCTTTGCTGAAACCGCGATCACCGCTTCTGCGAACGAACTCGCATACCGCGCTTCGCGCCCACCCTTCTCGCGGATAGCCGATGCCAGCGCCTCCCCGCTGACGCCGTCAATCGGCTTCTCACTCGCCGCATAAATATCAAGCACAAACAAAGAATCGGCGTCGTCAAACGCTGTTGTGAACTCTTCCATCAAATCACGCGTGCGAGTATAGCGATGCGGCTGAAAGATCACATGAATTCTCTGAAAGCCGCATTGCCGCGCGGCCGCCAGCGTCGCTCTGATCTCCGTCGGATGGTGCCCGTAATCGTCGATCACACTCACTCCCGCCGCGCGCCCCCGTAACTGAAAGCGCCGGTCGACTCCGCGAAACTGATCGAGCGCCGTGCGAATCGACTCGGTTTCAATGTCCAGTCCTACTCCCACGGCAATCGCTGCCGTCGCATTCAATACGTTATGGAGACCCGGCACATGCAAGGTAAACTCGCCCAAATCTTTCTTGCGGTAATTCACGTGAAAGCGGCTGAGCGGCTGGCCTTCACCCCTGGCACTGGCGCAATTAGTATCCGGCTTGATCCAAAAATCCGACCCACGCTTAGTCCCGTAGGTCACCGTGCGCCGCTGCACCTCGGGCAGCAGTCTTCGCAGCAACGGATCGTCATTGCACGCCACTACCATCCCATAAAATGGCACGCGATCCATGAATTCCAGGAAAGTCTTTTTCACGTCGCGCATGTTGCGGTAGCAATCCATGTGCTCGCGGTCAATGTTGGTTACCACCGACAGAATCGGCGACAACTTCAGAAACGACCGGTCGCTCTCATCCGCTTCGGCCACGAGATAGTGCGACTTGCCCAGCCGCGCATTCGACCCCATCGCATCCACGCGCCCGCCCACCACCACGGTCGGATCGAGGCCGCCTCCGGCCAGCACCGCCGCCACCATCGAGGTCGTCGTCGTTTTGCCATGCATGCCGGCGACGGCGATGCCATACTTTAGCCGCATCAACTCGGCCAGCATCTCCCCCCGCTGAATTACCGGAACATGCACCCGGTGCGCCTCAGTAACTTCGGGATTTTCCGGTGCAATCGCCGAACTGGTCACTACCACTTCCGCTCCGGCAATGTTCTCCGCGCGATGTCCTTCAAACACGACCGCGCCCAGTCCCGCCAGCCGCTGCGTAACTGCGGAATTCTTCAGGTCCGATCCCGAAACTTTGTAGCCAAGATTCAGCAGCACCTCGGCAATCCCGCTCATGCCGATGCCGCCAATTCCTACGAAATGAACCTGCTGTATCTTGGCGAACATTGCGTTCTTTCGTACCTCTCTAGACATCCTGGCGGTTTGTCATCCCGATCGAGGAATTTGCTTTGCGGATAGCAAAGCAAATCCACAGTCGAAGGATCCCTATCGCCATAACCGACCTTAGCGTTCAGAAGCGGCCCTCACTCCCACACGGAACTATGCCTACGCACCCACCAGCACGCCGCCTTCCCCTGATGCGGAAATATCGACCGCGTGCAACTCTGCTGAAAACTCCCCACCATGTCATATTCCGTCTTGCTGCCTTTGAGCGGCGTAGCCAGAAACTGATCGACTTCGACGGAACTGTAGGCGCTCCCCTGCGCAAGGCGAACGCGGAAAACCAGCCAATCGCCTGCATAGAGAAACGCGAACCCGATCAATAAAACGATCAGCAAGCGGAGAAAATACTTATTCCAATTGCCCATCCGAGAAATCCAGTCTTAATCGGTAGCCGACCGTTCTTCAATCCCCGCCACTCTCATCGCCATCGCCGCAATATCCCGCGCCGCATTGGGATGCGCAAGGGCCCGCGCCGCATCACTCATTCGAGCCAGCCGTGCAGCGTCGCCCAGCAGCGCGGCAATCGTCTCCGCCAGCCAAACGCCTTCGAGCCTTGACTCTTCTACAACGACGGCGGCTCCCGCCTGCGCCAGCGCTTCCGCGTTCACCCGCTGATGATCGTCTGCCGCCCGGGGAAACGGCACAAAAATCGCCGGCTTTCCCGCCGCGGTGATCTCCGCCACAGTACTGGCACCTGAGCGGCACACAACCAAATCCGCCCGGGCAAACGCCCCCGGCATGTCTTCGATGAACTTGAAAACTTCTGCCGATTCGTCCACGTTCGCCGTGAATAAGCGGTACGCCGCCAGGCCGTCATTATAGTCACGCTCCCCGGTCTGATGAATAATGTGAATCCCCGGGGCTTGCCGCTTCAATGCCGGCAAGCAGCGAATCATAGCCTCGTTGATCGCGTGCGCGCCCTGGCTTCCGCCAAACACCAGCAAGGTGGGCGTTCCGCCCCGTTTCGGTGTGATTTCAAAAAACGCCTGCCGCACCGGAACTCCTGTCACTTCCGCATGGCGAAAATATTTTGCTGTCTCTTCAAAGTGCACCGCGGCAGCAGATACAAATCGCGCCACCATGCGGTTGGCAAATCCCGGTACGACGTTCGGCTCGAAGGCCAAAGTCGGAATGTGCTTTACCACCGCCGCCAGCATCGCGGGACCCGACGCGTACCCGCCAACTCCGATCACCACATCGGGCGCGAATTGATTCAGCATTCGGCCGGCATCCCATACTGCTCGCGGCAAATCGAAAGCCGTCTTCGCCCGCGTCCCCAAACTCACATTCTTCAGCGCGCCAACCCGCACCAAACGCAGCGCGTACCCGGCCGCTGGAACCAGCCGGTTCTCAATGCCGCGCGCAGTGCCGATAAAGAGCACCTCCGCCCCATAATTCTTCCTGAGTTCGTTGGCGATGGCGAGCGCTGGAATTACGTGCCCGCCCGTCCCACCGCCCGCCAGAATGGCCCGCATGTGGTGACTATAAACGATTCGCGATTGAGTGATCGGGTCAGTGAACGATTGAGCGGAGGGCTTCGACACCCAATGGCCAGGTCACTCAAGAGACTCAATGTCTTCACTCGGCTTGCTTGGTAATATTCAGCAGCACGCCAACGCACGCCAGCGTGACAAAAAGCGACGATCCTCCATAGGAAACCAAGGGCAGTGGAATGCCTTTCGTCGGCATCATCCCCAGTACGACGCTAATGTTGATAAACGCCTGTAGCACCACCATGCTGGTAACTCCTACCGCGAGGTATCGCCCGAACATATCCTCTGTTCGCCACGAGGCCCGCATGCCCCGCCATAAGAAGATTGCGAAAAGCGCCACCACGAACATCCCGCCCAGCAAGCCCAATTCCTCGGCAGTCACGGCGAAAATAAAATCAGTATGCGGTTCGGGAAGATAAAACAACTTCTGCTTCCCTTCCATCAGGCCAGTGCCGGTCACGCCCCCCGTACCCACCGCGATCAGCGACTGGATAATGTGGAAGCCGGCCTTCTGCCGGTCAGCATACGGATTCATAAATGCCAGCAACCGATCGCGCCGCCAGCTCACATGAAAGATTAGAAAATAGAGTGGCAGAAGCGCAGCGCCAAAGGCATATCCGAAGTACCTCATACGCATGCCGGCCACATAAAAAATGCAGCCCGCGATTCCTGCGCAAGCAATCGCCGTACCCAAGTCGGGCTGCAGCACGATCAACCCAAGCAGCATCACCACCGGAGCCGCCGCCGGCATCAGCGTGTTGCGCCAGTCGTCCATGCTCCGCACGCGGCCTTCGAGGAAATACGCTAGAAACAGAATGAGCACCGGCTTCGCCAGCTCCGACGGCTGAAAGGAAAACCCTCCAGCATGAATCCAGCGATGGGTGTTGTGCGAGCGGTCGAGGAAGAAAACCGAAATCAGCAGCAGGGTGGTAATGCCTAGAAACGAAAATACCAACCCAGGATGCTTGTAGCGGCGGTAATCCACGCGCATCGCCACCACCATCGCCAGCAGTCCTGCTCCAGCCCAGATCAATTGCTTCGACAGAAACGAATAGGCTGACCCAAAGCGCTCCCGCGCCATCACCGCCGACGCCGAAAATACCATCACCAGCCCAACAAACACTAACAGCATCGTCACCGTAAACAGCCAGCGATCGACGCTCACCCGCTTTGCCATGGGAAGTTCATTTCACCACGGCGACACCGAGTCACGGAGAAGGAATTTTCGACGCTGGCTGTTAACTATTGATTGTCTTGATTCGCACCCGTGGAGAGAGACGAGGAACACGCACACAGGTTGTCATCCTTGAGCAAGGATCTTGCTTCGCAAATGCGAAGCGAAGCCGCAGTCGAAGGATCTCGATAAGATTAACAACCCACGATCCGAAAGGCCGCAGCAGACGCTAGACCTTTTCCTCAATCAGTCTTAGCACGATATCCTTGAACGTCTTGCCTCGATGTTCGTAGCTTTTGAACTGATCGAAGCTCGCGCATGCCGGAGCCAGCAGCACAACATCTCCCGGCTGCGCCAGGGCGCTCGCCTTGCGGATTGCATTCTCCAGGGTTTCGGCGTGTACAACTTCCGCCTTAATCTCCGACTCGATTTTTTCCGCAGCCGCGCCAATCGTGTAAACCCGCTTCACGCGTTGCCGCAGCAGTTCGTTCAGTACGCTGTAATCGCTTCCTTTATCTTTTCCGCCAAGAATCAGGTGAATGTTCCCGGCAAACGATTCCAGCGCCTTGATGGTTGCGTCTACATTGGTGGCCTTCGAGTCGTTGTAGTAGTCCACTCCGCGGATCGTTGCCACAAACTCCAGCCGGTGCTCGACCGCCTTGAAATCGCGCACCGCCTGTCTAATTTTTCCCGGCGCACATCCCATCAGCGCGCCCGCGCAAACCGCTGCCAGTATATTCTCGAGGTTATGCCCGCCTTTGAGCGGAATCTCCGCGACCTGCATGATCTCGTGCTGCCCGGTCTTGTCACGAAACAAGATGTTGCCGTCGCGTACCCACGCACCCCACTCCACTTCTTTCTGCCGGCTGAACCAGAAAACCTGCGCCTGAGTCCTCGAGGCCAAGCCTGCGCAAATCGCGTCATCCGCATTCAGCACCGCGAAATCGCTGCTCCGCTGGTTCTCAAAAATACGAGCCTTCGCGTTTACATAGGCGTCGAGTGTGCCATGGCGATCGAGATGATCGGGCGTCACGTTCAAGACAAGGGCAATTTTCGGACGGAATGTCTGAATCGTCTCCAATTGAAAACTCGAAACTTCGAGCACGATCGCAGTCTCCGATTGTGCTTGCTGCGCCAGCGAAATCGCCGGCGTCCCGATGTTGCCCCCGACGAGGGTAGCCAACCCGCCCGCTGCCAGAATTTCTCCAGTCAGCGTCGTGGTGGTCGTCTTGCCGTTCGACCCCGTGATCGCAATAATCGGTCCCGCGAGGAATTGAAACGCCAGTTCAATTTCGCCGATCACTACTTCCCCCAGCGACCGCGCCCGCTGCAGCAGCGGCGCATCTACTGGAACTCCAGGACTCACCACAATCAAATCCTGCTCACGGAATGTTCGTTCGCCGTGGCCGCCAGTCTCCACGGTGATTCCATGATCGAGCAGCGCCGGGATCTCGTTGCGCAATTCATCCCCGCTTTTGGTATCGGAGACGGTAACCCGAGCCCCATGCGCCTTCAAGAATAGAGCCGAGGCCACTCCAGATTTGCCGAGGCCGACAACCAGCACGCGTTTGTCTTTGAGTTCCATTCGGGCTGCTTCACCACGATGTCACGTACCACCCCTGCCATCCAAAACACACGTTCCGACTCTCGCTCACACCGGCGCAGGATGGTACTCGATGAGGATGAGCCTGGAGTCAAGAACTTTGGTGCTCTCCTTCACCGAAATATTAGCTCAGCCCAGTGACATTGCTTAGGAATGGTTTTCCTATCGCAACTTCAGAGTCGTCAGCGCAAACAACGCAAACACCAGCGAAGCAATCCAGAAGCGCACAATGATCTTCGACTCCGACCAGCCCATCAACTCGAAGTGATGATGAATCGGAGCCATCTTGAAAATCCGCTTCTTGCGCAGCTTGTAGGATCCTACCTGCAAGATCACCGATACTGCCTCGATCACAAACACTCCACCGATGAACGGCAGCAACAACTCCTGCTTGATGATCACGGCCACCGTGCCGATCGCGCCGCCCAACGCCAGTGATCCCACATCACCCATGAACACTTCCGCCGGATGCGCGTTGTACCACAAAAATCCAATTGACGATCCCACCATCGCCCCGCAAAAAATCGTCAGCTCGCCGACCTGCGGCATTTTTGGAATTTCCAGGTAAGTCGCAAAGGTCGCGTGCCCGCTTACATAGGTGAGCACCGTCAGCGCGCCCGCTGCAATCACCGTGCAGCCAATCGCCAGCCCGTCGAGCCCATCGGTGAGATTCACTGCATTACTCGATCCCACAATCACCAGCGCCACAAACGCAATAAATGGCAGAAACGCCAACGGCCAAAGATGCGGGAGCCGCTCGAGATTTCCCACCACAAGATCGGGATGGAATTGCTTGAAGAACGGCACAATCAGCTTGGTGGAATACATGCCATAGGTTTGCATCGCAATCAACATCACCGCGATCACAATGCTGGTCGCAATCTGCAGCCCCAGCTTCGCCCGCCCCGTAAGTCCTAGATTCCGGCGATGCGCTACCTTCGTATAGTCGTCGGTAAAACCTATCGCCGCGAAGGCACAGGTGGCGAACACGGCAATCCACACAAAGCGGTTGCTCAGATCTGCCCACAGTAAAGTCGGAACCACGATGGCTATTGCGATCAGCAGTCCGCCCATGGTCGGCGTTCCAGCCTTTTTCTGGTGAGCCTTCGGACCTTCTTCGCGAATGTATTGTCCAATTTGGAATTCGCGCAGGCGGTTGATCACCAGCGGCCCGACAATGAGGGCGGTAAACAGCGCCGTCAGGCTGGCAAATGCCGTGCGAAAGGTCAGATAACGGAAGATGCGGAATGGCGGAACGAAATGCTGCAACTTCAGGTACAACAACCAGTAGAGCAATCAGCCTCCGTCCCGCAAGAATCTCAATTACCGTTGCGCCGGGCTTTCCAGGTCTCGAGCGCCTTCTCCAGTTTCACACCCCGCGAAGCCTTCAACAGGACTGCGTCTCCATCTCGCGTTTCACGAGCCAGCCATTCCCCGGCTTCCTCCGGCGAAGCGAAAAACTCCGCCTGCGCGCCAGCGTGTCGCGCGGCCTCGACCGTCCCTTGCGCCAGTCCACGCACTCCGAGCAGCACATCGATCTTTCTCTCCGCAATATGCCGGCCGGCCTCACGATGCATATTCTCGCCCGCCGGTCCTAACTCAAGCATCTCGCCTGCGACAACAATGCGTCGTTTTGCCGCCATTCCCGCCAGCGCGTCCACCATCGCCTGCAGCGCCTTTGGATTCGAATTGTAGCAATCGTTGATCACCGTGATGTTGCCCAATCGGAGAACCTCGCCGCGTTTATCCGCGGGAGTCAGCGTGGCCAGCGCCTTCGCCGTTTCTGAGGGGCTTAGACCGCGCTCCAGGCCCACCGCAATTGCCGCCAGCGCATTCAGCACATTGTGTCCGCCCACCAGCGGTAGATTGACGCGCTCTCGCACGCTTCCGATTACCACGTCAAACTCTGAGCCTTCCGGCCCTTTTGAAGAGACATTCTCCGCCCGGACATCCGCAATTGCCTTCGTGCCATAGAGCACGACTTTGCCTTTGAAGCCACGCCCGAACTGTGATACGTAATCGTCATCCGCATTCAGAATCGCCGTTCCCTTTGCCGGCAACGATTCCACCAGTTCATATTTCGCGCGGGCAATTCCTGCCAGTGAGTCAAAAAACTCCAGATGCACGGGAGCGACATTGGTTACCACTCCGATCTCCGGCTGCGCGATGCCGGCGAGCACACGAATTTCCCCGGCATGCGACATCCCCATCTCGATCACGGCGGCATCGTGTTCCGCTTCGAGCTTCAAGAGCATCAGCGGCAATCCGAAATGATTATTGAAGTTACCTTCGGACTTGAGCACACGAAAACGAGCGCTCAAAACATGCGCAATCGCCTCTTTCGTCGTTGTCTTCCCCGCCGATCCGGTCACTGCGATCAGCGGCTTACCCCATAACTTGCGAACCGCCGTCGCCAGAGCTTGCAGCGCGACGAGCGTGTCTTCCACGGCGAGCAACGGCGCCTTACGCGAATAACTTCCTGATTGCTCTTTGCGAACGACGGCAGCAACCGCTCCTCGGTCGAGCGCCTGTTCCACAAAATCATGCCCATCGAATCGTTCGCCCTTCACGGCAAAGAAAAGCTCGTCTTTCCCGACCGTCCGCGAATCGATCGAATACCCGAGTGCCACCGCTTCCGGCGAAAACTCGCCCGCCGCAGAAACATATTCGGCGATCTTGCCCAGCGCCAGCTTCATCGGGCTGCTCCCGCCCGAGCCGCTTCGCATTCGAAGCCTGCCATCCGCAGGGCTTCGTGCGCGACCTCCACATCATCAAACGGAGTTGATCCTTCCCGCGTAACCTGCGCCTTCTCATGCCCTTTGCCCGCCAGCAGCACAATATCTCCCGGCCGTGCCTCGCTGATGGCCAAGGCGATTGCCTTGCGCCGGTCAGGCTCAACGCTGTACTTCACTCCGGTTTTCTGCAGGCCGACCACTGCATCATTAATGATGGCGAGCGGGTCTTCGCTGCGCGGATTGTCCGACGTCAGCACGACAAAATCGCTACCTCGTCCCGCAGCTTCGCCCATCAGCGGACGTTTTTTTCGATCCCGATCACCTCCACAGCCAAACACCGTCAACACCCGGGCCTTGTTTACTCCGCTCGAAACGAACTCGCGCGCCAGCCCAGTCAAATTCCGCAGGGCATCGTCGGTGTGCGCGTAATCGACCACGACCGTAAAGGGCTGGCCGCAATCCACTCGTTCGAACCTTCCCGGTACGCAAGCCAGCTTGTCGATGCCGGCAGCAATTGCCTCAGCCTTGCAGCTGCGCGCGCATGCGGCCCCTGCCGCCGCCAGGATGTTGTACACATTCACCCGGCCAATCAGCGGCGAGAACACCGCAATTTTCTCCTCCGGCGTAATTAAATCGAATCGCGTACCACGCGAGCTGATCTCCACCTTCTCCGCGCGCAGATCGCCACGATCCCACCCATACTTCAGCACCAGCGAACTGCGTTTCCGGCTGAATCCGGCGAGCTTCGCTCCGGCTTCATCATCTATATTCGTCACAACGGCTCGCGGCGCGTCCGTTCCACAACCCTCAAACAGGACGCGCTTCGCCTCGAAATATTCTTCCATCGTCTTGTGATAATCGAGGTGATCGCGCGTCAGATTGGTAAACACGGCTACATCAAAGGGCACACCATACACGCGCTCCTGCGCCAAAGCGTGCGAGGAAACCTCCATTACGGCCTCGGTCGCCCCATTCCCCAGTGCTTCGCTGAAAATGCGATTCAGATCCAGCGCCTCGGGCGTGGTGTGTGGCGCAGGCAAGACTTTGCCTGCAACGTGATACTCGATTGTTCCAATCAGCGCGCTCTTGCGCTGTGCGGCGTTCAGAATCGATTCGATTAGAAACGCAGTGGTGCTCTTGCCGTTCGTGCCGGTGATTCCGGTGATCGCAATCCGCTCGGCCGGCTTCTTATAAAAATTGGCGCTCACCCGCGCCAGCGCCCGTCGCCCGTGCTGCACCAAAGCCCAACCAACATTTGGGCGCGGCTTCTCCTTCGCGGAATCCGTCACTACCGCCACCGCTCCCGCCTGAATCGCCTGATCAATAAAGCGGTTCCCGTCGCTGGTTTCGCCGCGCATCGCCACAAACACACACCCCGGCTTCACCCGCCGCGAGTCGTATTCCACACCACTCACGCCCGGATCCCCGCTCTGCGCGAGAACTTCCGCTCCATCCAGCACTTGTTGGAAGGTCATTACGAGGAATTATATGGGAGCCAGCGCACTGCCGAACGCGGACATGGCCAGATTCCCGCGCCAGTCGTTACTTATGGCACATTTCCGGTTCGCTCCAACGGACCTATATTGTTGTTATGACCACTGGAACCGGGCACGCCAAATACCGCTGCGGCCAATGCGAAATGACTGAAGACCAGTGCGAGTGCGAACGGTTCTGCTGTCTTTGCCAATCGCAGCTCGACATCCGCGTCTGCGCTGACGGCCTCATGTACTGCGAACCCTGCCGCAACGCCTGCGACTACAAAACCTCAGACTGAGCCGGGCATCATCTCGCCCCGCTCTCAAATGACTACAGCCTCTCTATATTCCCCGAAGACGCGCCGCATGGCGTCTGAAATCTCGCCGACTGTCGCGTAAGCCTCAACCGCGCCGAGGATCTTCGGCATTAAATTCTCGCCCGACCACGCCGCACCCTCGACTTGTGCCAGTGCCGCCTTCCACGCCCCTCCATCCCGTTTTGCTCGCAGCGCTCTCACCCGCTCGATCTGCTTCGGTTCCAGTGCCGGATCGATTCGCTGAATCGGAATCGGCCCTTCCGCCTCCACTTCAAAGCGGTTTACTCCCACCACAATCGCTTGCTGATGATCCACGGCCTGCTGGTACTCATAGGCGGCATTCTGAATTTCCTGTTGCACAAAGCCGCGCTCGATCGCCTTTAACATACCGCCCATCACTTCAATTTTTCCCAGATATTCTGCCGCGCGCTTCTCTATCTCATTGGTCAAAGACTCGACATAATACGACCCCGCCAGCGGATCGACCGTCTGCGGCGCTCCCGATTCGTAAGCAATAACTTGTTGCGTACGCAGCGCAATGCGCGCAGCCTGCTCGGTCGGCAGCGCCAAAGCCTCGTCATATGAATTTGTGTGCAACGACTGCGTACCGCCCATCACCGCCGCGAGTGCCTGAATCGCGGTACGAACAATATTATTTTCCGGCTGCTGGGCGGTCAGCGTCGACCCCGCCGTCTGAGTGTGAAATCGCAACATCCACGAGCGCGGACTCTTCGCTTTGAAATGCTCGCGCATGATGCGCGCCCACATCCTCCGCGCGGCGCGAAACTTCGCCACCTCTTCCAGAAAATTATTGTGCGCGTTAAAGAAGAACGAAAGGCGAGGCGCAAACTGATCCACGTCGAGGCCGGCTTTAATCGCTGCTTGGACATACGCCATGCCGTTTCCCAAGGTGAACGCCACTTCCTGCACTGCAGTCGATCCCGCCTCCCGCATGTGATATCCGGAGATCGAGATCGTGTTCCACTCCGGCACGTTCTCCTTCGCCCACGCAAACATGTCCGTGATCACTCGCATCGCCTGCTGCGGCGGGTAAATATACGTGCCACGGGCGATGTACTCTTTCAGCACATCGTTCTGTACCGTTCCCGAAAGCTTGCGGATATCCGCGCCTTTCCGCTTCGCGACCCCCACATAAAGCGCCAAAAGTATTGCTGCGGTCGCATTGATCGTCATCGACGTAGAAATCTTTGTAAGATCGATGCCGTCAAACAGCCGCTCCATATCTTCGATGGAGTCGATCGCCACCCCGACTTTGCCCACTTCTCCAGCGGCAAGCGCATGATCGGAATCCATTCCAATTTGTGTCGGCAAGTCAAAGGCAACCGAGAGCCCAGTCGTCCCATTCCCCAAAAGATACTTGTAGCGTTTGTTCGACTCTTCAGCGTCACCCATGCCCGCATACTGGCGCATGGTCCACAGGCGGCCGCGATACATCGTCGCTTGCACCCCGCGAGTAAATGGATACTCGCCCGGATACCCGATCTCGCTCTCATAATCCGAAGATTTGAGATCTGCAGGGGTATAAAGCGGGTTTACCGGGATGTGAGAAGATGTTTCGACGTCGGGCCGATGACCTGCAACTTTTGTGTCAGACATGATCAGCGCCTTCCTCGGGCACCAAACTTTGTCATTCCGAAGCGCGAAGCGCAGAGGAATCTGCTGTCGGATAAAGCGCCGAGTACCCAGCCGTGACTACCGCGCTTCATCTTTCCCTTTTCGCCGAACCTTGACAAACGAGCTCACTCCAAACCATGCGAATGTCATTGTGAAGCAAATTGCAACCGCCACGCGCCCAAACCCCGTCTTCCCTGCCTGATATTTCGAGTATTCGTGGACCACTGCCGCCCCGCCGCTGGCCGCCATGACCAAGAAGACCAGCCCGGTAACCTCCAGCCATAACTGATGGAGCACCTTCCCGAAAGCCCGCGCCGTGGTCGCCACCGCGCCCGACATGGCGCGCACCGTCCGGCTGCGCTTCACCTGCTGGCCAGTAACCCGCGCCACTACCCCTAACTTTTGTGCGGTAGATACCTTACTCACGGCTCGATTTTAACAGTCTCTGGCAGTACAATGACGCAAACCTGCCGCGGGGGCAAAAACCGTTCTGGCGGCGCGGGCATCCAATGAGGGTGGCATTCCAGCCACAGCAGACGGATCGGGGGACCACGTGGACCAGCAACTCAAACAACTCATGAAAGAGCTCGGCGAAGCCATCAACGAATCGCTCTCCGATTCCGAACAGATCGCCGAAGTCGTCTCCCGCATTAAAGAAGGCGGGTACGATATTTTCCTCGTCCTCGAAGCCACCATCGGCGTCAGCAAACAGGGCGACAAGAGCACCGACAAGACTTCCCTGGTAACCACGCTTTCTACCAATCCTGAATTCAAGGTCAGCGATCAGGACTTGAAATTTCTAAAGTCACTCCGCATCAAGATCGAGGAAGAAAAAGAAAAGTAGCTGCATTCAAGAAACCGAACTGATTTCTTAGCCTCACGGCAATCCACGGCAACATTCCCGCCTGTGCTACCATCTACTGTTTTTCAGGTTCAGCATGAAAGACACTCTCGGAGTCCTTCTCGCAGGTGGCGCCGGTGAGCGCCTTTATCCTCTCACCCGCGACCGCGCCAAGCCCGCCGTCACCTTCGGCGGCATGTATCGCATCATCGATATCACTCTCAGCAACTGCCTCAACTCCGACCTGCGCCGCGTCTACATCCTGACGCAATATAAAGCGCTATCACTGAATCGCCACATCCGCGAGGGATGGAACATTCTTGGCCGCGAAGTGGGAGAGTTTATCGAAGTGCTTCCGCCCATGAAGCGGGTGAGCGACCAGTGGTATCAGGGCACGGCCGATGCGGTTTACCAGAACATTTATTCCATCGGTTCCGAGCAGCCCAAGCATGTGCTTATTCTTTCCGGCGATCACATTTACAAAATGGATTACGGCAAGATGCTCAAGCAGCACCAGGACTCGGCTGCCGACATCACGCTGGCCACGATTCAAATCGATCTCGAGGAGACCATCCGCTTCGGCGTAGTCGATGTCGACAAAGACGGCCGCATCAACGGCTTCGAAGAGAAGCCCAAGGAAACCAAGCTGCGCTCGCCCTGGAATCCGCAGAAGGTTGCCGGATCGATGGGCGTCTATCTGTTCAATGCCGACGTGTTAATTCCCGTCCTGCTCAAAGACGCCGAAGACCCAACCTCCAGCCACGATTTCGGCAAAGACATTCTGCCCAGGATGGTCGATGACTACCGCGTCTTCGCCTACGACTTCATCGACGAAAACAAAAAAGAGGCGCTCTACTGGCGCGATGTGGGCACGCTCGAAGCCTACTACGAAGCCAACATGGATATCGTCTCCGTCTCGCCGATCTTCAATCTCTACGACCACGATTGGCCAATCCGCACCCACCAGCGCCAGTACCCGCCGGCGAAATTTGTCTTCGCCGAAAAAGACCGCATGGGCACCGCGCTCGATTCCATCGTCTCCAACGGATGCATCGTCTCCGGCGGCATGGTCAAGAATTCCATTCTCTCGCCCGATGTGCGCGTGAACTCTTACTCCGAAGTTGACGCATCCATTCTCTTCTCGCACGTCTCCGTCGGACGCCACTGCCGCGTCCGCCGCTGCATTATCGACCGCAACGTGCACCTGCCCGAAGGCACCACGATCGGCTACGACACCGAAGCTGACCGCTCCCGCTACTTCGTCACCGACAGCGGCATCACTGTCGTCACGCGCGACTATTCGCTGTTTGAAAACCCGGTGACGGTGGATTACTTCACCAGCGAGTGAAGTTGGCCGACGATGCTGAAATGTCGGCGTCATCCCGAGCGCAGCCGCTTTTCAGGCGGAGCGAGGGATCTCGCGCGAAACCAAATTCCACGGCCCACATTGGAGGCGGAAGAAATTAGTTAGGCGCTGGCGCTCTTTTCTTTGGAGATCTAGATTAAAAAAAATTACGGATCAAAACGCTAAAATCTCTCCGCTCAATTACTTGGGAGTCCCCGGTCCAGGTTAATCCGGCTAAATCTATGGAAAGAAATAATTTGCACACAAAATATTGTTTTGGAAGCACTTAGCTGTGTAGAGGTGATGAAACAGTGCGTCATGGTTTGGAATCATCATGGAACGAATCGGGAGCGGGGGACAAGGTTGGATGTCACATTTGGATTGTGGATCGCTTTTGCACGTTCGGAAACTTCAAAGCGACTTCGAGATGAGAGGTCCGTGGTGCCTACTCGTCGAAAACCGCGACGAGTGGGGCAGCCCATTTTGTGATGACTTCGGGAACGAATTGTTGAAAAAAATGGGTGGGCACCCCCCTTAAAAAGAAAGGATCGAGAAGGTAGGAGCTCGCATTGGGCATTTTTGGTATAATATCTATACCATTAATATACTAATTCTATGATCGAAAACTTCTATGGCCTTCGAGTACGATGCCGCAAAGAGCGCTTCCAACCGACGAAAGCATGGCATCGACTTCGAAGAAGCGCAAACGCTCTGGGACGACCCCGCAATAATGGAAATTCCGGTGGATACGGCCGACGAGCCAAGATGGGTGCTAATTGGAAAGATCGGAGAACGGCACTGGTCGGCGGTGATCACACGGCGCGGCGAAAACATCCGGATCATTTCAGTGCGGCCATCGCGCGAGGAAGAGGTGGAGATTTATGAAAGCGAAAGTATTTGATCGGAAGTTTGACAACGGTGAGGACATCACGGATCAACTCGACCTCGCAAAGGCGAAGCGCGCAGGAACCCAGCCGAAGCGGGTCAACGTCGATTTTCCCGAATGGATGGTCCACTCCCTCGATCGCGAAGCGCGCCGCCTGGGCGTGACGCGGCAGTCGCTCATCAAGCTCTGGCTGGCAGAAAGACTATCCTAGTCTGCCTGCCCTGATCTGCCTCAGCTCGCTGCAGATCGCGGATCGCATCGCTTAAGCGATTCGAATCGAGTGTCAGCCGTCAGTTTTCAGCTCAACCGCAGTGCGCGAGAACTTTACCTTGACTCGAAATTGCCGCAGGCGCTTGTATGTTTTCGCTGCATGTTTCGCTGCATGTTTCCCCGCAATGACCAGTTGGAAGCCTGCGCAGACGGTTTCGGTCACGCCTGCTCCGGTCGCTCGTTGCGCCTTCCAGCAACTTCTCAGGCACTTCCACTGTGATCATGCTCGGCGTATCCATGTGGCCATTTTATACTGCCCCGACACTGGCCTTGCAGATGGAGCCTGGTTAGGCCTGGCGTGAGCCAAAAGGCTCTTGACGCGGAGCGCACCGTGGAACAGACTTTGCGATTGCCCGAACTCAGCCCGCCGCGCGCGGCTGGAGGAATCTATGAGGCTTTCAACACGCCTTCTTTTGATCGGCGGTATTGCTCTGCTGCTTGCCTCGCCCGCGTTCAGCCGGAATTTCACTCAGCTCGCCGAGGTCACCGGCACAGGAGTGGGGGATGATTTCGGGGCTTCCGTCGCAGTCAGCGGAAACACGCTAGTCGTGGGGGCTCCATTGGCGTCTAACGTTGGGGCAGCCTACGTATATATAGCGACCAACGGCGATTGGACGAATCTCACGCTGGCGGCAACCTTGACCCCGCCTGCAGGGCAGAGCGGGTTTGGATATCCGGTGGCGATCAGCGGCGATACGATCGTCGTAGGTGACAGCGGTCCGACCCAGGCCGCCGCCTACGTTTTCGTGAATCCGGCAGGTAATGCAACGCCGACCGCCGAGTTGAGCACTTCCGTTGTGAGTGGAGGTTCTATCACCGGCATTGGAATTGAGGGCGGTACGATAGTGCTTGGCATGCCCTTTGCCCTAGGAGTACCGCATGGAGAGGGGGCGGCATTCGTCTACGTCGAGCCTTCCACTGGATGGGCTAGCATGACTCAAACGGCTGAGCTGCTGTCGAAGGATGAGAACACTTTCTTCGGCTGGTCCGCTGCGATTAGTGGCCGCGCGATTGTGGTTGGGGCAACCGAGGTAACGGTCGGAGGGGTCGAGCAGGGAGCCGCGTATCTCTTTTTGGAGCCAGCGGCGGGCTGGAGCGGCATCCGTGGCCCAACTACTGAGTTTGAGGCGTCCAATGGAACCAGAAAGGCAGAATTTGGGTACTCCACATCCGTCAGCGGTGAGACGGTCGCGGTCGGGGCACCGGATGAGACAGTGGGGTCCAGCCAGGACGAGGGGGCCGTATATGTGTTCACACGACCGTCGACAGGATGGCCGAAAACAATGACCGAGACCGCCGAACTCTCTCTTAGCGGTGCCAAAGCCGGGAGCGAACTTGGCTGGTCCCTCGTCCTAAGCGGGATGACTCTGGTCGCCGGTGCTCCTTTTGAGCATACGGGTCAGGGGTTTGTCTACGTATTCTCCGAGCCTTCCGGTGGGTGGCAGAACAGCGCGCAGGCCGAGCAGCTCGCCGCCTCCGACGACTCTTCCAACGACTATTTTGGGTACTCCGTTGCAATCGGGGGCGGTGTCATTGCCGCCGGTGCGGTTGAATCGCTAGACGTCAGTCCGGGCTACGGCGCGGCTTACGTGTTCGGCCAGAACCAGTAGCCTCGAAGCTCCTTTTCACGCGATCCGAAACTCGATTACGGCCCACGATGCGCAAATGCGCTCCCCTCAGGAACAGTGGCCGCGATAACTTTCTGATCCCGTGCTCCTGCAGTCGCAATTCTCCCCGCTGCTACAATGCCCTGTCTCACATAGAGTTATGCACGCGTGTGCGAGAACCGCGAACTGGCGGCTCTACATCCGCGTACTGTCTTGTAGGGCGTGCTGTTCGCATCGAGCAGAGTCGTCCAAAACAGCAGGTTCCTCACCGCGCCTTTGGTGCGGTTCGAAATGACAAGTCTTGAGTGGTAGCTGCTTTTTCCCTGGGGAGCAACGATTGGAAGACGTCCAGGTAACCGCGATGCTGGTCCGGCGCTGTGTCGCCGGAGACGCTGCTGCCTGGGAAGAGATCGTTCAGACTTACAACCGCCGTATCTATAACATCTGCTACCGCTTCGCCGGATCGGCCAACGACGCCGAAGACCTTACCCAGGAAGTTTTCATCAAGATGTACCGGACGCTGGCGAGCTATGACAGCTCGAAGGGGGCGTTCGTCACCTGGGTCACAACTATTACCCGCAACTTGCTGGTCGACCATTTCCGCAAGACCAAGCAGGACCGGCTGACCGACTCGCTCGACGCTCCGGTCTCTGCCCATGAAGACGCGCAGCCGCTCAGCGAGCAAATTCATGACCAATCTGCGCCACCCGACTCGCGCGTGCGCAGCCGCGAGGCCTCAGAAGCCGTTCACGCCGCGCTGGGCAAGCTTTCGCCAGAACTGCGCGAGGCGGTGATTCTACGAGACTTACAGGATTTTGATTACCGCGAAATCGCAACCGTTTTGAAGGTTCCGGAGGGGACTGTGAAAAGTCGAATAAATCGAGGCCGCGCGGAACTTGCGCGCCTTCTACAACGTACCTATAGGCAGGTGATGTGATGCCAGATCACACCAAAAACGACCGAACCAGCAACGGAATGCAGTGTCAGGAGTTTGACAGCCTCCTCTCGGACGCCCTCGACGGCATCGTGAGCGGCTTGCAGCTCGACCGCTTCCACGCCCATGCGCGGAGTTGCTCCGCGTGCGGGCCGCTGCTCGCCGAAGTCGAGGCGGGCCGCAACTGGCTGAAGGATCTCACGGAGGTGGAGCCTCCAGCCGGCCTGATCAATAATGTTCTGGCATCCACAACGGGCGTTGACACCCAACGCCTGCGGGTGAACGCGGGAGCGCCGGCGCGAGGTGCGCTGGGCACTTCATCTTTCAGCAAATCGTGGTGGGAGCGCGCACAAGCCTGGGCGTCAGATGCATTGCAGCCCATCTGGGCTACTGTGCGTCAGCCGAGATTTGCCATGTCGTTTGGCATGGCGTTCTTCTCGATCTCGGTCGCACTCAGCGTGCTCGGCGTGAAGCCTGCCGACCTGGCTCACGTCAGCCTGCGGCCAACCGCGATTCGCCACACGTACTACAACACGCAAGCCCGCGTGGTTCGGTACTATGACAACATCAAACTGGTTTATGAGGTGCAGGCCGCGGTGCGCGAACTCAAGCGCAACGTCACGCCCGCCGAGCCTGCCCCGAATGAATCAGCGCCCGACAAGAAGGAGCACAAGAACGACACAACACAACAGCCTGAGCAGAAGCAGGAGCGCAATTACAGCCAGCGTGACACGAATGTTATTCTGGCCGGCGCTCGACGTTACTCGACTGCTCCGCTCGGTCCATCTGTAAACGGTCCGTCAATCAACGACCTGTCTGTAGTGTCGGTGACCACGTACAGGAGGTTCGTATGAACTGCGCCACGCATCCCGATACCGCCGCGGTGGCATTCTGCCGCACTTGCGGCAAGCCGCTCTGCGGCAACTGCACCCGCGATGTTCGCGGAGTCGTCTATTGCGAACCCTGTCTCGCCGCGCGTCTCGACGCTACAGCTCCGCCCGCGCCCGGTGCTGCGCCTCCAACGCAAAGCTATGTCCCGCCGGCAGCGGGTTTCGTTCCGCCGGTGCAAAATGCATACCCGCCCGTGGGAACTCCGGTGGCTCCTATGCGCACGTCAGGAGGACCGAACCCCGCGGTCGCAGGAATTCTAGCTGGATTCTTCCCCTTCGGCGTCGGCGCAGTTTATTGCTCGCAATACGCCAAGGGACTCGCTCACCTGATCATCTTCGCGATGCTGGTCTTCGCCTCCGACCATGCCGGACGCTGGGATTGGGTCTTCGGCCTGGGCATCGCATTTTTCTACGTCTACCAGATTATCGACGCAGTTCGCACGGCTCACGCAATTCAGGCCGGGCAGCCGGTGCCCGATCCCTATGGCTTAGGGCAAACCTTCAGTCTCGGTGATCGCACCGAGCCGAGAAATGTCCCGGCGGTCGCGATCGTCCTCATCGGCCTGGGTGTGCTCTTCTTCCTGCACACCATGAACATCTTCGAGTTCGGCCTCGACCGCTTTTGGCCGCTGCTCCTGATCTTCTTCGCTGGATGGATGTTCGCCAAGCAATGGGGAATTATCGGCACCTGCCGCGGCTGCCAATGTGACCGCTGCCGTATGCGAAGGCTCATGGGACCCGCTGTGTTGATGACGATCGGCATCCTGTTTCTGCTGCAGAGCCTCGACGTAGTCGACTTCGACCGCACCTGGCCTGCGATTTTACTGGTAATTGGCATCGTGAAACTTTTGCAGAGCAATGCTTCTTCAGCCGGGCACAGTGGCCTGATCCCGCCGGGACGCTCTGTAGTCACGCCACCTCCGCCGCCGGTTCCACCCGCTGATTCTGCCGTCACTCCGCCTGCGTCATCCTCAGGAGGGGAGGTGCGCAATGTCTAGTCCAGTTCAACCAGTGCAGCCGGTTCAGCCGCCTCCGCCCTACCGTCATCGCCGCTCGTTCGCCGGACCATTTGTGCTGATCATTCTGGGCCTCGTATTTCTGCTCGGCAACCTGCACATGATTTCCTGGGGACGCCTGGGAATGCTTTTCGCCCACTACTGGCCGCTGCTGTTGATCCTTTGGGGGATCATCAAGATCGTCGAATATCAGCAGGCCCAGCGTGATGGCGTTCCCGCGCGCGGCATCGGCGCCGGCGGGGTTTTTCTGATCTTCATGATCGTCGTCTGCGGCCTCATCTCAACTCACGCCGCCCGCTTCCACTGGGACGAACTCCGCGACAACCTGCAAATCGACGACAACGATTTGGACAACATGTTCGGGGAGACTTTCAACTTCGACGATCATCTCGAACAGGAGATCCCGCCCAGCGTTACAAGTCTCCGCGTGAACGATGAACACGGGACCGTCCGAATCAGTGCCTCCGATGACAATAAGATCACCGTCACCGTGCGCAAAAAAATCGGGGCCGATAACCAGAGCGACGCCGACAAGTACAACGCTCAAACCAAGCCGACCATCACCGCGACCGGAAACGCCATAGTGCTCGACGCCAAGACCCAAGCCGGCAATCACTCTGTCGAAAATGATCTCGACATCGCCGTCCCGCGCAAGCTGCAGGTGCAGATCACTTCGCGGCGCGGCGAAGTATCTGTGAACGGCCGCGATGCAAACGTTGAAGCCAATAGCCAGCACGGCGACGTTTCCGTCGAAGAAATCAACGGAAGCGTTCAGCTGAACCTTGAAAAAAGTTCGGCAAAAGTCGAGCAGGTGACGGGCGATGTGCACGTCGACGGCCGTCTGAACGAGGTCTCAGTCACCGACATCAAGGGCTCGGTGCAACTCGACGGCGAATTTGGCGAGAGTGTCAAACTCGCCCGCATCAGCAAGAATGTTGTCTTCAAATCGTCGCGCACCGACCTCGAATTCTCCCGCATCGATGGCGAACTCGATCTCGACTCCGACGATCTTCACGCCGAGCAACTCACCGGCCCGGTCCATCTGGTGACGCGCTCGAAGCAAATCAATCTGGAAGAGGTGTCAGGAGATGTCCGCGTAGAAGACGCGAACGGCGGGATCGAAATCTCCATGCGCTCTCTGGGCAATGTGCAGATCGATAATCGTAATGGCGACGTGCAGCTCAGCGTGCCCGACAAAGCCGGATTCCACCTCGACGCTCACACCCGCGACGGCGAAATCCAATCCGACTTCTCCGACATCAAAGTCGACAGCAATGACCACGAATCCAAAGCCAGCGGCACCGTCGGCAGTGGCGCATCACACATCGTGATCAACAACGAGCACGACGGTATCGAGATTCGCCGGAACTCAGCCAAAGCTGGCGCCGCACCACCGGTTTCGCCAGCCCCGGCAGTTCCACCCAAGCCCGGCCGTAACCTGCCGGCGCCCAAATCGAAAGTGGAACCGACGGAGAACTGAGCTTGCGTCGCACCGACTCATTCAAGATGTCATCCTGAGCGCAGCAAGCGCTTGGCAAATGCGATGCACTTGCGAAGTCGAAGGATCCCTGCAGGCTGCGGCCCTTTCGCTTGAAGTGGTTTCCTCCAGAGGAGCGCATCGCCCTTTGGTTCGTTCCCAATCTTTGCCTAACTCCGTTTCATCTGCGAAACTGGCTGCGGTTCGATGTCGGCTGAAAACTGGGGCCGAGAAGTGCTTTCATGGGCAAAATCCACATCCTGTCCGAATCCGTCGCCAACAAAATCGCCGCCGGAGAAGTTGTCGAACGCCCAGCCTCGGTTGTGAAAGAGCTCCTCGAAAACTCCCTCGACGCCGCGGCAACCCGCATCAAGATCAACATCGAAGCGGGCGGAAAAAAACTCATCCAGATCACCGACAACGGATGCGGCATGGTCCGCGACGACGCCATGCTCGCCTTCGAGCGCCACGCAACTTCCAAACTGAAGGACGCCGACGATTTACTAAAAGTGAGCACGCTCGGTTTTCGTGGCGAGGCTCTGCCCTCGATCGCTTCGGTCTCGCGCCTGCACCTCGAAACACGCGCCGCTGAATCTCCGTCAGGCACGGTCATCGAAATCAACGGTGGCAGGATCGCCCGTGTCGAAGAAACCGGTCTTCCCGAAGGAACCTCGGTCACCGTCCGCGATCTCTTTTTTAATACCCCGGCACGAAAGAAATTCCTAAAAGCCGAATCGACCGAGCTTTCGCATATTGCATCGCTCGTCACTCACTACGCCCTCGCGCATCCTGATAAACATTTCGAACTCCACTCCGCCACCAATGCGATGCTGGTCGCGCCTCCCGTCGCCGGCTACAGCGAGCGCGTTTATCAGGTTTTCGGCAAGGAAACACTCGATCAACTGATTGCAGTCGCGGCCGCGCAAAAACTCGAACGCATCGGCCTGCCGCAGCCGCCACCGTGGCGACGTCAACAACTCGAACCTGAAAACGAAGAATTCGTCGAGCTCGCCGATCCCGGCGAGATGCGCCTGCACGGCTTCGTCTCCAAACCGGAAATCCAGAAACTGAACCGAAACTCAATTTTCGTTTTCGTCAACGGACGTCTCATCCGCGACCGCCTCATCCAGCACGCGCTGACTGAGGCCTATCGGAACATCATTCCGCCGACGGTTTATCCGGTGGTTCTGCTCTTTCTCGAAATGCCTGCGGGCGAAGTCGACGTCAACGTGCATCCTTCGAAGACTGAGGTCCGCTTCCGTCAATCCACGGTCATGCACGATTTCGTCCGCGACACCGTGCGCGCGGCGCTGATGAAGGCTCGTCCCGTTCCGCAGTTCACCACGGAAATTCGGGCCCACGCCACCGCCAGTCCCGGATTGACTCCGGGCGCACGAGACTTGGAACCACCTTCCGATTTGGCCGCAACATCAGCCGGATCCAATCAAACTCCTGAGGAAAGCCGGGGCAGATTTTCTCTGCAGGCCCCGCAACCGCCGCCAATTTCAGCTCACTTTCAGTTCGAAGGCGGAATAGCGGTTGAAGCCAATGCGGCGTTCCCCGTTGCCCGCGGCATTCTCGAACACTCGTTCAGACACCATCAGGAATCGGTCCCTGACAACGGCTGCGCTCCCGAACTCGAAACGCGGGAGGAAGAATCAACCCTGGCCGCTCTCTCCACGCTCCACCCACTCGGCCAGATCCGCAACTCGTTTATCCTCGCCACCAACGAAGATGGTCTCTGGATCATCGACCAGCACGTCGCGCACGAGCGCGTGCTCTTCGAACGCATTCTCAAACAGCGCGCCGCACAAAAAGTCGAAAGCCAGCGGCTGCTCATGCCCATCGTGCTCGAACTTTCGCCGGCGCAGCAGGCCATCTTCGCCGAGATTGCCGGCGAACTGGCGCACAACGGCTTCGAAGCCGAACCCTTTGGCGCGCGCAGCGTTGCCGTCAAAGTCGCGCCCGCAGGCGTTGATGCCGCGCAAGTCGAGCATATGTTGCACGAACTGCTCGATCAAATCTCCCGCGAAGAGCAGTCACTCAATCTCGAAAAAATTCGCAGCCGCATCGCCGCTTCCATTGCCTGCCACGCCGCCATCAAAGTCAACATGCCGCTGGAACAAAACAAAATGGACTGGCTTCTCGCCGAGCTTGCCAAAACCGACCATCCTATGTCCTGCCCTCACGGCCGCCCGGTCGTTCTGCGGTATTCTGTAAAGGACATTCAGAAAGCGTTCAAGAGGATCTGAGCTTTCAGCTCTCCGCCGTCAGCTCTCAGCGAGAACGCACGAGGATGTCCCGAGAGCTCGCGCTTTCACTAGCGGGGGCGAGGGATCTGGCGTGCGTCGTACCGCTCGTGCCCATTGCTACGGCTCGCTGAAAGCTCAGAGTGGACGGCTGGTTTTATGACCGAATCCGACATTCACCAACTCCGCCGCGAAAAATGGCGCCTTGATGGCAAGCCCATCCGCACCATCGAAGAAGCGCGCGCTTTTATTGAGTCCGTCGGATTCTGCCTGATGTATCCCACGCGTCCGCCCATGCCAGTGCCCACATTCATCGGCGCTTTCGCCGGATCCGACGATCATTTGCCCACCTGGAAGCACGCCTTTTCCGATCCCCGCGCCATTGATGCGACCAGCCAGATGGTTCGACTTCTGCGCGAGCGCTCTGCCTATGAAGCCAACGTTTTCGACGAAAACAACGCCTTCCTCGTCGCCGCCTCGGCGTTTCCTTTTTTCTATGCGCTGGTCGGTGAGCGCAATCCCAAACTCGCTCCCAAGGAAGGACCACGTTCCCCCTATTCACCCCTGGCTTGTGACGCCTTCGAACTCATCCTCCGCAACGGTCCGATTTCCAAGGAAAAATTGCAGGCGTCCCTCGGCAAAAGCGTTTCTCTCCCCGCGCTGGACAAAGCTCTCGGCGAGTTGCTGGCCAAATTACGCATCACGCGCGTCGATTACAAGACCCACGAAGGCGGCTCTTACTGGGATGTACTTTACCGCTGGTCTCCCGACGCCGTCCGCGAGGCCGTTAACATTTCCGTGCCGCAGGCGCTCTCGGCGCTGGTCTCGAAGTATCTCGACTGTGTGGTCGCCGCCGAGCCATCCGAGATTGAGAATTTCCTCGGAAACTTCGTCGCGCGCTCGCGCGTAAAAGAAGCCGTGAATGCCCTGCTGGCCGCCCGTGAACTGAGCTTTGTCTCGATCGGCGGAAAATCCATGCTGCAGATCACGCCGGCGAAAGAACCTGCAGTACCCTCCGCCCGGCCGCATCGCGCGGCAAAATAATCGACTCTGGGAGTCCCTGCGCCCTCGGTGTGCTCTGTCGCGAAGAACTTTGCAGCAGCCGTGACAGAAACCGTTCCCGCGTCGCCACCGTGTACAATCGTCGTTTGCGAAATGACCGAGAACCCTGATCACTCCGGGAACGCCCGCTCTCCCCGCAAGCTCATTATCGCCATCGACGGCCCGGCCGGCGCGGGCAAGAGCACCATCGCTTCCCGTCTCGCCCGCAAACTCGGCTACATCAATCTCGAAAGCGGCGCCATGTACCGCGCGCTGGCCCTGAAGGCCATCGACCAAGATATTTCGTTCGACGACGAACCATCTCTGGTCAAACTGGCCGAGGCTTCCCGCATCCAGCTCGAGCCCACGCTCGGCGGCAACCGCACCTTGCTCGACGGTCGCGACGTCTCCTCGCGCATCCGCGAGACCGACGTGACGGAAGCCGCCTCGCGCGTCTCGGTGCATCCCGGAGTCCGCGCCTGGATGGTCGCCCACCAGCGCGAACTGGGCGTGAATGGCGGCATTGTGATGGAAGGCCGCGACATCGGCACGAAAGTTTTTCCCGGCGCCGATCTCAAGATTTTTCTCGACGCCGACCCAGTCGTGCGCGAGCAGCGCCGCATGGAACAGCTCAAGATCAAAGGCGAAGTCCCCGCCAACCTCGCCGCCGACTTGCGCGACCGCGACCACCGCGACCGCACCCGCGCGGCTTCGCCGCTGGTCGCGGCGCAGGATGCTGTTGTCATTGATTCGACGAAGTTGAATGAAGATGAAGTGCTGGCGCAGGCAGAGGAATTGGCGCGCCAGAAGACGGAATTGAAATGAACTCCGGAAGTTTGTCATCCTGAGCGAGCATTTTGCTTTGCGAAGCAAAGCAAAGGCGCAGTCGAAGGATCCCTATTGCTCTGCAACCGGCCGGCACTCACTGCGCGGGACTCTTCCGCACCGCAATCCCCAACTCCCTTAACTGCGCCTCGCTCACCGGCGTCGGCGCGTCCACCATCAAATCCACCGCCCGCGCCGTCTTCGGGAACGGAATTACTTCCCGCAAACTCTCCGCCCCGGCCAGAATCATCACAATACGGTCGAGGCCCAGGGCGATGCCTCCATGCGGAGGCGTGCCATACTCCAGCGCCTCCAGGAAAAATCCAAAGCGAGCCTTCGCTTCTTCTTCCGTCATTCCCAAAGCGCGAAAAATCCGGCTCTGCACATCCTGGCGGTGAATACGAATCGATCCCGACCCCAACTCCGTTCCATTGAGCACCACGTCATAAGCCAGGGCACGTACCGCGCTCAGCGGAGACAGCGGATCGTGCAATGCCTCGACTCCCTCTTCGAGCAATTTCATATCCTGCTCGTGCGGCGAGGTAAACGGATGATGCGCCGCCATCCACTGCCGTTCGCTCTCATCCCACTCGAACATGGGAAAATTCGTCACCCACAGAAAACGAAAATCTTTCGCCGCATCGCCGCTCTTCTTGAAAATTCCATGCCGCTCGGCATACTTCTGCGCCAGCGCCAGCCGCAGTAATCCAGCCGACGTATAGATCGCCAGCTCCTGCGGAGTAACTTTTCTGTGCGCCGAGACCTGCGCGTCGCCAGAAGGAGCTTGGGCCGACCCCACCACCAGCACAATCAGATCGCCCTCTTCCATCCCAACCTTTTTGGCGATCGCCGCCGCCACTTCCGGGTGCCTATTGCCAATGCGCTTGAAATCTTCAAATACCCGCGCGCCGCCCTTGGAGTGGAACATCGGCTTGATGTCGTCGCGCTCTTTGCGCGACAACTCGCCGACCCTCGGAATACGGATCGCAATCGCCGGCAGACTTGGATTGATCGCCAGTTCCTGCAAATTCTCCTTCGAAAAACATTCCTTCACATCCACAAACGGAGGCAGCCGCAAATCCGGCTTGTCAATTCCAAAAAGCCGGATCGCCTCGTCATAATCCATGCGCGGAAACGGCGCCTTGATCTCATTCCCCGCCGCGCGAAATGCCGCCGTCAGAAATCCCTCGACCACTTCCCACACCCGCTCCGGCTGCGGATACGTCATCTCCAAATCAATCTGCGTAAACTCCGGCTGGCGGTCGGCGCGCAAATCCTCGTCGCGGAAACAGCGCACAATCTGAAAATATTTGTCGAAGCCGGAGATCATCAAGATCTGCTTGAACATCTGCGGCGACTGCGGCAAGGCATAAAACGTTCCCGGCTGCACCCGGCTGGGCACCAGATAATCGCGCGCGCCCTCGGGTGTCGAGCGCGTCATGAACGGCGTCTCGATCTCAAAGAATCCATGATCAGACAGATAATCGCGAATCGCTTTCGCGACTTTGTGCCGCATCTCGATGTTGAATTGCATCACATCGCGCCGCAGATCGATATACCTGTACTTCAGCCGCGTTTCTTCATTTGTCAGCGCGGTGTCGGAAGGCAAGAATGGCGGCAGCTTCGACTCGTTCAAGATTCGCAGTTCTTCGGCGACAAGCTCCACTTCGCCAGTCGGCATATTGGGATTGATCGTATTCGCGTCGCGCAGCTTCACTGTTCCAGTCACTGCAATCACATACTCGTTGCGCAGCAGGCCTGCTTTTTCATGAACAGCCGCATCGCGCTCGGGATTAAACACCGCCTGCGTGACGCCGGTTCTGTCGCGCAGGTCGATAAACAGCAAATTGCCGTGGTCCCGCCTCCGGTTCACCCATCCCATCAGCACGGCCGTTTTGCCAGCGTCTGAAGCGCGCAGGGCTCCGCACATATGCGTTCGTCGAAGATCGCCTAAGAAATCTAGCAAGTGGTAATCCTTATAATGAGAGTTACTGGAAGCCGAATGGGAAATTATAGCTGGTGGGCAGCGCGAGCTATTGTGATGGAGAACACATTGGTGGCGTATTGCGGTTCGCAGTGACGAGAGCGGAGACAAGCTATTCGCTGCAGCCGCAACAATAGTAGCGATCCTTCGACTGCCGATTTGCTTCACTTCGCGAAGCAAATTACTCTCTCAGGACCAGACGGGCCGCATTACTTCTTCGTCGCCTTCCCCTCCATCACGGTACTCCACTTGGTTGCATCCTGCGACATATCGAATGTGAATGTGTATGCACTCGCCGAAGTCATTTTCATGATGAAGCGGCCCTTCAGGGTCATGCCGCCCATTTTTTCGTCACTTGTCCAGGTCCAGGTATCGCCATCGAGCGATCCCTTGGAGTCGTCAAATTCGCCGAAGCTGTTGAACTCACGGTAGGTAAACATTTTGTCGTCGGTGGAGTAGCCCATCACCGACAATCCCACGCCGTTGCCCATCGAGCTTTTGTAATCCGAGTGGCACACAAGAAAGAAATTGCCCTCCATCCACTCGCACTTCTCATTCTCCGTCATCGAACCGCCCGGGCCCATCGCTCCCGGTTTCATGGTTCCCTCGAGCGTCCACGAACCCGCGAAGACGTCGAGCTTCTTCAGCTCCGGTGCGGGCTTCGGAGGCTCCGTTTGCGCCATTGCCGCAGCCGCGCTCAACACCACGCTCACCACGATCATCCGTGCCTTTTCCATATTCTCCCCGCATTAATCTCCCGTTCGTCTTTAAACTGACGCTCGGGATGCCAAATCGTCACGCAGCACGCGGATTCTAGGCCCGGTGCTGTTGCGAGTCAATAAGCTGGGTTTAGAACGATAATCAACTTCCAGTAGTCACTTTTCAGTAGTCACTTTTCAATAGTCAATGGAAATCGGCTACCCTACCAATCGCCCCAATGCGCCGCAGTCGCCTGCTGAAACTTCAGTTTCCAGGCGCCTCCATGCTTCACCCACAGCGAACTGAAATGCTGATACCGCGGCGGAGGCCCTTGGTCTTCCTGCGGCGCTTCGCGCACAATCGCATCGTAAGTGACGATAGCGCCGCCGTCTCCAGCCGGAACGACCTTCATGTTGTAGGGCGTCAACTCCACCAAATCGGAATTGCCGAGATTATCGATTGCCTCCTGCCCTTGCGACAGTTGCCCGTCCACCCCGACCAGGGAGAAATCGTCAGAAACCGTACGTTTGAAGAATGCGCCATCGTCTTTCTTCTTCGCCTCAATCAAGCTCGTCTCGGTCGCGATCAAACTCTGCTCAATCGCAGCAACCTCCTTCGGAGTCCCACTCTGCGCATGGATCCAACCGCTGCCCGCCAATCCAAACAGCATGACAAGCATTAGGCTGGTCATTCTGACCGGAGCAAGCCGGTAAGCGCAGCGACCCGGCTTGCGCGGTCGAAGAGCTTGCCCCGAGCTTGTCGAGGGGATCCCGATCAGCCCATCGACGGCCGCAGCTGCTCGAACGCGCGCTCCAAACAATTTGTCGGCTGCGATAACCAGAGTGCGGCCTAATCTTTTTTTCATCGTCGTCCTCATCCCTCCACCCCTGCGAGCCCGTCTATGCTTTTTCGGTTCTTCACTGCCCGATACTCCTTCAAACCTTCCGCGCCGCGCTTTCCCGCCCAAGCCCGCAACTGTGTCCGCTCGCCCTCATACTTGAAGAGCGGAACCCCGTAGCCGCAAGAATCCTGAACCCGTGTAATCGCCACCACAACAATCGATCGCGCGTGCTCGAATTTCTCGAATCTCGCGGCCAGCTCCGCGAACTCCGGCTCGTGGGCTTCAACGACGCGTCCATGCCCATACAGACGATAAATATTGGGAGGCCCCTGGAACGCGCAAAACATTAGAACGATCCGCCCGTTCTCTTTCAGGTGCGCGATCGTCTCCACCCCGCTGCCGTTGAAATCCAAGTACGCAACCGTGCTCGGACCGAGAATTCGAAGGGTATCGAGCCCCTTCGGCGACACATTCACGTGCCCGCCAGCACCCAGCGGCGCCGAGGCGACGAAGAACAAATGCTGCGCCCCAATAAACTTCCGCGCCGCTTCGTCGATCTCGGCCAGAACCTTGCCCATGTCTACTCCATCTGTCCGTCATTCTGAGCGAGGAATTTTGCTTTGCTGAGCAAAGCAAACTCACGGTCGAAGGATCCCTGTGATCATCCCCGAATTCGCGCCGCCAAATCCCCCCGCGCCACGGACACCTGTTCTCCTGTTTCAAGATTCTTCAGCGCGAACGCGTCCATCTTCACTTCATTCTCCCCGACGATCAAAATATATTTTGCGCCCGCCTTCGCCGCCGCTTCAAACGACTTCTTTAGCCGGAAATTTTCATCTCCCAGATCGACAATCACATTCTCCCGGCGCAACTCCCGCGCCAGCCGCGCCGCTTCCTCGTTCATCCCACCGCCGAGCGCGGCCACATACACATCCGGCTTCTTGCTAATATCGCCGAGCGATTCCTGCAGCGACAGCACCAGCCGGTCTTCGCCGATCGCAAATCCAATGCCTGGAGCCGCCGGCCCGCCGAGCGATTCGCTCAATCCGTCGTAGCGTCCGCCACCGAGAATCGCATTCTGCGCGCCCAGCGCCCCATGCGTAAATTCGAACGCCGTGCGCGTGTAGTAATCGAGGCCCCGCACCAGGCGGTCGTTCAAGGAAAACGGAACTCCAACCTTCGTCAGAATCTCCTGCACTTCGTCAAAATGCTTCCGGCAGCCCTCATCCAGGAACTGGCTGATGCGCGGGAGCTTCTCGATAATCGGCTGATCCGCCGCCACTTTGCAATCAAATACGCGCAGCGGATTCGTCACCGCCCGCCGCTGGCAATCCGCGCACATCTGCCCGACGACGGGCTCCAAAGCCTTGCGCAGCGCTTCGTTAAACTTAGCCCGATCTTCTTTACACCCAACGGAGTTCAACTCCAGCGTCCATCCCTTGACTCCAAGCCGGTCGAGCAAAGTCGCGATCATCTCAAGTACTTCCGCATCCCGCGCCGGCGATTCGCTGCCCGAACTCGGCGGGCCGATCACTTCCGCATCGATCTGATAGAACTGCCGATATCGCCCCTTCTGCGGACGCTCGCGCCGAAACATGGGCCCGATGCAGTACAGCTTGTTTAAGCCGCGGTCGCCCAGTTTGTGCTCGATGTAGGCGCGCACAATGCCCGCCGTGGCTTCCGGCCGGAGGGTAAGCGACTGGCCTTTGTCACTCTCAGCCCGCCCGCGATCTTCCCAGGTGTACATCTCCTTCGAAACAATATCGGTTTCCTCGCCCACGCTTCGTGCGAACAACTCCGTGGACTCGAAAATAGGTGTACGAATCTCCTGGAAGTTGTAGGCGCGAAACACCTCGCGCGCCTTCTCTTCCACAAAATTCCAGACCGCCGTCTCCGGCGGCAGTAAATCCCGTGTTCCTCGAACGGCACGCGCGCGGTACTCGGGTATCGCCTTCGCGCTTGTGGTCGCAAAATGCGATCGAACGGTACTCTCATTCGAGAAAATTGCGCGGAAGCCTTCGTCGGCAATCGCCCTCTTCACGGCAGACCTCAGGATCAAACTCAACAGTTCGTAGAGCCGCAGGGACTCGCCGCGTACATCGGCGAAATTACCGCCGTGCACCAACCCCGAGCGCAGGTCGTAGATCGTCCGTAGGTCTTCGGCGCCCGCGTCGATGCCGAGTTCGGCGGCAAGCTGCTTGGCTCGCGAGACGAACTGTGACGTTGACCTTTGCCGGTCTGTGTGCATGAGCCCTTCTAGAGCCGTCGTCATAGTCGTCCAGCGAAACTGAAGCCATTGTTCCCCGGCGGCATAGTCGTTTCCAAGAATGGCGAGCTTTACTCGTTCTGGCAGGGAAACCCATTCAAGCTTTGCTAGGAGGAATCTGAGCTCGGTAAGGTCCTCCTCCGTTAGCCAGTCGCGGTCCCCTTCGCGCGCGGCGAACGCTGAGGACGCATGCCCCCGTACAGGCCCTGGTATGATCTCCAAGCCGTCACTGCGTTCCATCAGCCTTGCTGCATAGGCGAGAGAAATCGTGGTTGGGTGGACTATTCTCGAGAGCGAGATGCAGGTGTAGAGCCTATGATCGTGGTCCCAATTGAGGTCCTGCGTCTCACCAAGATCGCGCCCGAAGGCGTATAGCTGCGCGTACTGCCTGACAGGGGGAAAGGTCCAAAGCCCCGGAGGCTCACAGCTTTCGATCACCTTCGTTCCGAGTTCCGCCGAGAGCTTGCCTACCCATAGATCATCGGCCAGCTTGAATCGACCTTTGGGGACCGTATTCCATATGTCGGAGTCGATTCGGAAAAGTCCCTCGTTAGTCTGCAATGCGATATCTGTGACCTGCATGGGCTCCTGTTGCTTCCTAATTCTTATCCTTCCCTCAAATACTCCTCCACATATCCCAGATAATTGCGCGCATATCTCATGATCACTTCCTGATCCTTTCCGTTCCAGCTTCCGGCGAAACTTCCCTGGAGACCCCATCCACAGCGATCCCGGCTCAACCACCGTCCGCTCTGGTATCAACGTTCCTGCGGCAATAATCGAACCTGTCCCGATCTTCGCGCCATTCAGAATCGTCGATCCCATCCCGATCAGGCACTTGTCTTCCACCACGCAGCCATGCAGCGTCACCGAATGTCCCACCGTCACGTACTCGCCCACGGTGACGCCGAATGTATTTTTCATACCGTGCAGTACGCTGCAATCCTGCACATTCGAGTGCGCCCCGATGCGGATTGCAAACACGTCGCCGCGAATCACCGCATTCATCCAAACCGAAGCGTGCTCGCCCAGCACTACGTCGCCAATAATCTGCGCCGATTCATCCACGTAACACGATGCCGGAATCACCGGCCGCATTCCTTTAAACGATCGAATCATGGCTTATTTCCTGCCGCCTCCGGACAGCCATCCGACGCAATTGAAAAGAAACCGAACATAACACGCCCTCGGACGAATATAACAGGAGGCAAATTCCTTCACATTGAACCTCAGCTCGCACATTGCCGTCTTGCAACGTCATCCCGAAGGCCCGCGTTTTTACCAGCGGGCGAGGGATCTTCCACTTCCTAAAGCCGGAGGCGCAATTATCTACGTCGCTGCGCTGTCTGCTTGACATCTCCCGCTAACCGCACACCCGCAAACACTTACCTTCCGTGTATAACTTTTTACAAAGTCACGACAGCACTGTGACACCTGCTTTTTCCAGCCTGGTTAATCTCCGAAATGTAACGCGCGTCGCAACCCAGAGCGGCCCGGCACCCGAGCCGATTTCGGACGATTCGCGAATTTCGGAGGTCACCATGAAAAACACAATCTTAGCCGGGCTGCTCCTGATCCTAAGCGCTCCCTCGCTCCTGCTGGCTCAGAGCGGCTACTCACAGACCAACCTGGTCGCCAATACTTCCGGTGTGGCAAAAAACACCGATTCGCAACTCTCCAATCCCTGGGGAATTTCGTTCATCCCCGGTCAACCCTTCTGGATCGCCAATAACAACGGCGGTACATCCACGCTCTACGACGCAGAAGGCAACAAGCAGTCCCTCGTTGTCGGCATTCCGAGCGCGTCGGTGAATCCATGCTCGCCCGGATGCCCAACCGGCACCGTCGCCAACAGCAATGCGAGTTATTTCAGCGGCGGAGCGTTCCTCTTCGACACCGAAGACGGCATCATCGCCAACTGGACTGGCCAGGCTAACGCCGTCGTCGCCGTCGATAACTCCGCCGCGGGCGCTGTGTATAAAGGTCTCGCCCTGCTCACCAATAGCAACGGCACCTTTCTTCTTGCCGCCAACTTCAACAGCGGCCACGTCGACGTCTTCGATCACAACTTCAACCCAACCTCTCTGAGCGGGTCGTTCACCGATCCCAACTTGCCTGCGGGATACGCTCCGCACGGCATTCACATCATCAACAATCAGATCTATGTCGCCTACGCCCAGCAGGATTCCGCCAAGCACGATCCCAACGTCGGCGCGGGATTGGGAGTGGTCGACATCTTCGACACCAGCGGCAATTTCGTCAGTACCTTCGCTTCCGGCGGCACGCTCAACGCGCCGTGGGGCGTGGTCGCGGCCTCGCCTTCGTTCGGAACGTTTTCAAACGACATTCTCGTCGGCAACTTCGGGGATGGCACAATCAACGCGTTCGATACGACTGGCAAGTTTCTCGGCCAGGTCACTGACTCGTCGAGCCACGTCATCACCAACGCCGGCTTGTGGGACATGGTTTACGGCGCTGGCGGCACCGGCGATCCCAACACGCTGTACTTCACGGCGGGCGGCGCGAGCCAGACCAGCGGCCTTTTCGCCACCCTCGTGCCGGCCTCAGCCGCCACCAGCGCGGACTTCTCCCTGGCGCTGTCGTCGCAAAGCGTCACCGTCGCGCAAGGCAGTTCTTCGAATCTCACGATCAGCGCGAGCGCAGTCGGCGGATTCAACAGCCAGATCACGCTCTCCTGCTCGACCGTATCGGGTTTGACGTGTGCGTTTTCCCCAGCAACCATTGCTCCCGGCTCTTCAACCCCGTCCACCCTAACCATCAGCGCCGCGTCCACTCCACCGCCCATGGGATATCGAGCGAGCCTGACCGGCATGGGAATGACCGGTTTTCTTCCCGGACTTGGCCTCTTCGGAGCGCTGATCATTCGCCGGCGCAAACCGCTCGGTAAGGCCGGCAAACATGTTTTCCTCTCCAGCATCCTGGGATTGTTGCTGGTCGCGATGCTCTTCACGCTTGGGTGCGGGGGAAGTTCAAGTCATCAGTCCACACCCGCCTCATCCCAAGCCACGCTGATGGTGACCGGAACATCGGGCAACCTCAGCCATAGCACTCCTGTGACCGTCACGATCAACTAAGCGGCGGACGCGTCCACAGAGGCGGTGACCCCCGGCAGGATGAACCAGTCCTGCCGGTTTTTTTTATTGACCGCCCGTGCCAGATGATGTGATTGGGGAGTTTGTCATCCTGAGCGAGAAATTTGCTTTGCAATAGCAAAGCAAATCCGCAGTCGAAGGATCCCCATCGTCACCAAGCACCTCAGCCTCCAGGAACCGTTGCAGCTATAGCGATCCTTCGACTCCGAAACCGATTCGCTTCGCGGTCTTCTCCGCTCTGGACGACAACTCCCCATGCCCACCTCGCAGCTACGATTTCCCACTCCGGTACTCCGCTCCGAAAGAAGTTCGCACGTCACAACCAAAGCCGCCTTTCTCATGCTACAAAGAATCGGGCTTCCCACCCGTCAGCCGCACCGGCACGAATAACTCTCCGAGCCTCATCCCAACCAGGTGGGACTTCTATGCGTGCGCCGCTTCTCGCAGCTCTGATCTTCTTATTCATGTGCCAGCCGTTCGCCGCTCAGGATGCCGCTACCGGCGCCATTCGCGGCTCTGTGCTCGACCCCTCTGGCGGACGCATCGCGCAAGCCTCCATTGTGGCCGTCAGCTCCGCGACCGGAGCGCGATTTTCAACAACATCCGACTCTGAAGGCCGCTACTCGCTCGATCTGCTTCCGCCCGGCGATTACATCGGCCGCGCCGTCGCTAATAAAATGGCGCCACAGATCACACCGACATTGCACGTTGACGTGGGCGCGGCCTCCGAACTCGATTTCCATCTCATCATCGCCGGAGCACAGGAGAACGTCACCATATCCGGCGCGCCGCAGTTGGTCGAAACTCAGCCCGCCCCGGTTTCAACTCTGGTCGACGAGCGCGGCATTGCCGATCTTCCGCTCAATGGCCGCCGCTTCTCCGATTTAATGCTGCTCTCACCCGGCGTCACGCAAGACCCGCGCAGCCTCACTTCCGCCACCAACGGCGATCTCTCTTTCGGTGGCATTCGCGGATTTCAAAACAGCTTCCTCGTCGATGGTGGCGACTTCAACAACGCCTTCTTCGCCCAGGCACGCGGCCTCTATCGCGCTCCTTACCAATTTTCAACCGAAGTCGTGCAGGAGTTCCGCGTCTCCTCGAATTCCTATGGAGCCGAAAACGGCCGCGCCGGCGGCGCTGTCATCAACGTGGTCACGAAATCGGGCTCCAATCACTGGCACGGCACCGGGCTCTATTACATCCGCGACAGCAGCTTCAGCGCGGCCGATGCCTTCCTCACATTCAAGCCCCACAGCCGCCAGCAGCAAGGCGGAGGCACGCTCGGCGGCCCGCTCAAGAAAAACAAAATTTTCGTCTTCGCCGGATTCGACGCTCACTACTTCCACGTTCCCGACGTAGTCGAATTTCTTAACAACACCATGCAAATCGTTCCCCAACCCACCACCGGACCCTACAGCCCCGGCGACTACGAAGCCAGCGATCAGGCTTTAGTCTTCGCTGCAGCCAACCAACTCGATGCCTATGCTGGTTCTTTTCCCGCCGCGCAAATCGGCAACGCCTCCTACGCCAAGCTCGATATCAATCTCAGCCCGCGCAACCAGCTCGCCCTCCGCGTCAACTCCTCGCGCTATTGGGGATCGAACAACGTTTTCCTCGATCCCGCCAGCCCGCTGACTTACGATTCCATTTCCGATAACGGAGAAGAAACCGTCTCCACCGACACCGGCGCCGCAACCCTTACTTCAGGCCTCACGCCGCGCCTCATCAGTCACCTGCGCGCCCAATTCTCGCGTGATCTCCGCCAGTCCTACACCAACACCACCAATACGCTGGTCAAAATCACCGACATCATGGATGGCATCGGCCGCTCCGACCAGCTTCCCCGCGCCACTCGCGAACATCGCGCCCAGCTTGCCGAAACTTTGAGTCTCGATACCAACCGTCATTCCTTCAAGTTCGGAGGCGACACTCTTCTCACCTGGATCTACGACTTCTTCCCCAGCCAGCAAAGCGGCGAGTACATTTTCGATCCCATCAAAGTCAATCCCTTTACCTTCGAACCCATGGAGGCCGGACTTCCACTCACGCCGCTCCGCGCTTACGCCCACGCAGTCCCAAGATACTACCTGCAAAATTTCGGACCAGCCGCCTCCAACCCCAACAGCAACGACTACGCCGCCTTCGCCCAGGACACCATTCGCCTCACCGATCATCTCGCATTGAATCTCGGCGTCCGTTGGGACCTGCAAACCTTCACCACCATTGGATTAATCTCCAACCCTCTGTTCCCCCCTTCGGGCAAAGTTCCCTTGAATCCCCGGAACTTCGCTCCGCGCGCGGGCTTCGCCTACTCCCTCGGCAGACTTCATCCCCTGGTCCTGCGTGGCGGATACGGAATCTTCTACGTCCGCATTCCGCAGATCTACAACTCCGCCATCGCCACGCAAAACGGCATCACTGACGCTCAGGTTTTTCTCGACACTGCGAACTATTACGACCACCAGGTCTTCCCCACTTATCCCAATCCGCTCGTCCCCTGCTCGCTAACTGGTTCCTCCTGCAACCTTCCGACTGGATTCACTCAGGGAGTCACCAACGATGTCTCCGCGTTCGCACCGAACTTCGTCACTCCACGCGTGCAGCAGGGCAGCCTGACAATCGAACGCGAAATCGCCAGCCATACCACCATCGCGCTCTCATATCTTTATGTCCACGGCGAACATCTGATTCGCGCGCTCGACGTAAATCTTCCCCAGCCGGTCGCGCTCAACTACCCGCTCTTCGATTCCACCGGCTCCATCTTTCAAAACGGCTATTACACCGTCGATTCCTTCGCCACCTGGCAGTTCACGATCTCTTCTACCTGCGCCTTCCCGCCCTGCATCAATCCTCTCGGCCGCCCCATCGCGCAACTCGGCTCAATCGACGAATTCCAGAGCGCCGCCTCCAGCTACTACAATGGCGGAACCCTCTCCATCAACCGCCGCATGTCGCGCGGCACATATCTGCGGCTTTCCTACACCTACGCTCACGCGATCGATGACGGGCAGGACGCTCTCGTCGCCGGTGAACCCGCCACCGTTCAAAATTCCTACAATCCTGGAGCCGAGCGCGGTCCCAGTGTCACCGACCAGCGCAATCGCTTCGTCGCCGCATTCTCCTTCGAGCCTCGCCCGTTTCATCGCGAGCACGAATTCCTCGGCCACCTCTTCAACGACTGGAAGCTCTCCAGCATCGTCACCGCAGGCAGCGGACGCCCCGTTAACGCCAGCGTCTACGGCGATCCCAATCAAGACGGCAACTACGACAACGACCGCCTGCCCGGCTACAGCCGTAATGCCTTCACCGGGCCCGACTACTCCTCCACCGACATGCGACTGGTTCGTAAGATTCACTTCGGGCAGGGTAACCGCGCCGAATTCACCATCGATTCATTCAATCTGTTCAACCGCCTCAACCAGCGCGTCACCATCACCTCCGACGGCCTCACCGCCGAAGCCACTACCTTCACCCAATACACCACCTACGTGCTCAATACCGCATATCCTGCCTATTACCAACAGCCCACGCAAAATTTTCTAAAGCCGAACGCCGCCTTCGCTCCACGTCAGGTCCAGCTGGGCCTCAAATTCATATTCTGAAATCGCCGTGTAAAGCAGTGTTAGTTTCGCCGTCGAGCATCGGTAAACGTCCGGGGACGCCTTTCTCTGCCGAAGTCCTGCCTAACTCGTATTCCCTTAATGAGATAGCCGCTGCGATCCGAAGCAAGACTGGGCTTGGATCAGCGGCCGCTTGGACTTGAAAACCCGCCATGTTAGCCTATCCGCTGCAGGGGCTGAGGCGAGTTCGGGTCGCCGACGCCTGCATGCCCGAAGTAACCTCAATGCCGAACGAAACCAGGCCGCGGCGAAGCGTTGTATCTCCCTCAGCGTCCGGGGCTTCTGCGGGTTCTCCGCGACCGCAAGACGAGCAACTTTCTGCCCCTGGCCGGGTTCAATCTAGTGTGAGCACCGCCGCCATCGATGGAAGCGTGCTGATGGCCTCTCTGGGACCTCGTCCCGGCACATTGCAGCCTGCGATGGCCGGCGCCGAAGGTTATACCGACGCCGAAGTGATGCTTCGCGTGAAGGCCGGCGACGAGTCAGCGTTCGATTTTCTGGTGCAGAAGTATCGCCGCCCGCTGGTGAGCTTTATGTACCGCATGGCGCACAATTCCGCAGCTGCCGAGGATCTGGCGCAGGAGGTTTTTCTGCGCGTTTACCGCTCGCGGCAGACTTATGAAGCCAGCGCCAAGTTCACTACCTGGCTTTATCGTATCGCGACCAATCTGGCGGTCAACCACGCGCGCGATACGCGCAAAGAGCGACCCGAGATCACGGTCAGCCTCGACGAACCGGATGATGAGACCGGCACCACGATGGACGTGCGCGATGCCTCAATGACGGCCGAAGAAGCCATGGTCCGCCAGGAGCGGATGGCGGCGATCCGAGGCAAAGTCGAGGCGCTGCCGGAGCGGCAGAAGCTGGCGGTAATCATGCACAAGTACCAGCAGATGGATTACAAGCAAATCGCCGATGTGTTGAAGCTCAGCGAGTCGGCGACAAAATCGTTGTTGTTTCGCGCTTATGAGAGTTTGCGGGAACAGTTAAAAGAATTTATTTAGCGATTGAACTCTTAGCGACCGACATTTTGAAGGCGAAGTGGCAGAGGGCAGAGGCGAAGAAATTCAGGGGAACAGTTATGAAGTGTGAAGAGATTCGAGAGTTGATGCCGGATCTGGCGACCGGGCTTATGGAAGCGTCGCCGGAGATGAACGGGCATCTGGAAGGTTGCCCGGCGTGTAACGGCAAGCTGGAAGAGTTCCGCCACACAATGGCGTTGCTCGACGAGTGGCAGGCTCCGGAGCCTTCGCCCTATTTCGATGTGCGCTTGCAGGCGAGGCTGCGGGAAGAGATGGCCAAGCCGCAAGCGGGCTGGATGGCGTGGTTCCGGCGTCCCGTGCTCGCTGCCGCGCTAACCGTGCTGATGGCGATTGGCATTGGTCTGTTCTTGAATGGGGGCGGACACTACCGTCCCTCCGACAACATCGTCGCCGATAACGACACTGCCGTGCAGGCAGAGCCGGGCACCGCGGTGAGCGATTTGCAATCGCTGGAAAAAAATCACGATCTGTATTCCGACTTCGAGTTGCTCGATGACCTGCAGGTGCAGCAGGATGTAACCGCGAATCCGTAGCAGGAGTCGTAGTAGATGAGTACGGGCCGAAGTGCAGGTGCGGTAAAGGGCGAGGGGGATGCAGCTGGAAAAATTTATGATGGCGAGGAAGTCAACGGTCGTGTTGTGGCTGGCGACGGTTGTGGCTTGCCTATCCCCCTGTCTGGCCCAGCGTAACAACTACCGTCCCCTGCAAAGGCAAGTGGCTCAGCGTCAGATGCAGAAGCCTCATCAGGGGCATGCCGGCGATTGGCTGCGCCGCTATCAGGGAATGTCTCCCGCCGAACGTGAACGCGCACTGCAGAATGATCCCGGCTTTCGCCGCTTGCCTCCGGAGCGCCAGCAGATGTTGCGCCAGCGGCTGGAACATTTCTCGAGCTTACCTCCGCAGCAACAACAGCGCATGCTGAACCGGATGGAGACCTGGGAGCACCTCACTCCCAGCCAGAAAGCCGAAGCCCGCGACTTATTCGGCCGCATGCGGCAACTTCCGCCAGAACGGCAGCGCATGGTCAGGACCGCCGTGCGTGACTTGAGCGCCATGCCCCCGGATCAGCGCGAGCGCATCATCGACTCTCCACGCTTCAAGGGCATGTTCTCTCCCGAGGAGCGCGACATCATGCGCGGCGCCTCAAGGCTCCCGCTCGCGCCTCAGGAAAATCGTCCGCCGGAGTAGGATTCTCCAGTCCTCTGACGGCTGTGCCCCTCTTTTCGATCTGCCTGACCAATGTCCAAATCCTCTACAGCGGCCGATGGCCACTCAAGCCCGGTTTTGGCGTGAGCGAGAACGTTCATAAATCACACACGGAGTGTTATCGCGACGTTTAATTGCCGATGCGAAGCATTTCTGGCCAAGCCGGCTGCCCCACCCGTCGCGATTTCGACGAGTGGGTGCTCCGGACCTCAATCCCTTGTGCGCTCCTCACGCAATCCGGTGGCGCGCGGTCTGGTGCTGGCGCCGGAACGCTTGCGCCAGATCGCGTGACGGAACTGCGTCCGAAGTGTCCGCGTTCGTGGTGCCCACTCGTCGAACCCCGCGACGAGGGGCGCAGCCTCAACGTGTTGTGATCCGGGAGCTGGAAATGCGCGTGTGGGCCAGCCCCCAGTGAGCCGATTAATGATAAGCTTCGCGGTAGAATCCCCCCTCGGAGGTCCCGTTGTCCTGTCGAGTTTTGCTTGCAGCGGCCTTAATCTGCGCGGCGGCCCCACACCCTTGTTCGTTCGCCCAGTTCGAGACGCGAGCTAACTTTCCTATAAAAGTGTTCTTGCCGTATTCGGTCGTTGTCGGCGATTTCAACCGCGATGGTATACCCGATCTGGCGGAGGTAAGCTTTGATCCTTCCGGCAGCGTGGAGGTCCTGTTGGGCAATGGAGATGGCACTTTCCGGCAAGGAGCTTCCTATGCGGTTGGGGTTGGCCCCACCTACGCATCGGTGGCGAGCCTTAGAAAGAATGGCACCCTCGACTTAGTGTTGAACGACGGATCAAGCGACAATGTTTGGGTAATGCTCGGCAATGGCGACGGCACTTTCCAGCCAGCGGTCGCCTATGCGACCACGGCGAAATCCTATATGGCGGCGCTCGGGGATTTCATAACGGGTGGAAATCTCGACATCATAGCCTCGGAGTCGGTCAACTCTGAGGGGGCTGACTGCAGTTGCGTCGAGGTCCTTCCCGGTAACGGCGACGGGACTTTTGGTGCTCCTATCACCACGCCGTTGCCCTACGGTCTGACAGCCTATGTGATAGTAGCTGGCGACTTCAACGGGGACGGCAAGCTCGACGTGGCCGCTGCGGGGGAATCATTCCCGAACTACGATGTCGCTGTTTTGCTCGGGAACGGCAACGGCACGTTCGACGCGGATGGGCGCTATCTAATTTTCGGTGCTCCCGCCTCGATCGCTGCCGGATATTTCACAGGCAGCAACAAGAAACTCGACTTGGCGACAGTGCCGAGCCTAGGCGTGTTGCTTGGCAACGGCGATGGAACCTTTCGACGAGCTGTTGAATACAACGGCACAAACGCCGTTCCTGTCTGGGTGATAGCGCAAGACCTCGATGGCGACGGCAAGGTTGACCTGGCCGTGGCTGAAGACGGCGACACACTTGCCCCGTCGGGTGTGTCAGTTTACGGAGGCAACGGGGACGGAACCTTTAAGCCGGGTGTGCTCTATCAAGCTGGGACGGATGTGGGAGGCCAGTTTGTAGCCGCCGGGGATTTCAACGGCGACGGTAAGCCCGACCTCGTAGTCGTGGATGAGATACATGGCCTGATCACTACATTGCTTAACACTGGTGCAGTCAGCTTCTCGCCGACGACGCCGTTGAATTTTCAGAAGCAGTCCGTCGGCACCACAAGCGTGGCGCAAACCGTCACGCTCATCAACAACGGCACAACAGAACTTAAAATCCAGTCAATGAAGGCCAGCACCGAGTTCTCGATGACGTCGACGTGTAACTCGCGAGTTGCACCCGGCGCGCAATGCGCGATCAGCGCGACGTTCTCTCCGACCAAAAAGGGTGCGGTGCAAGGCATGATCAGCATCATTGACAATACGTCAACCAAGCCGCAGGTGATTGAGTTGCTCGGTACCGGAACATAGGGGGCTGGCCCAGGCAAGGCCCCATTCCGCTAAGATGAATCCTGGGGGTGCCCCATCCAAGCTCCGCTTGGGGGGCTTTTGACCTACCAGACACCATGCACCACTCTGGTGTATATTGATGCAATGCCCACGAAGCAAGTCCGCCGCAGCATCACTCTGCCGGCCCAGGTCGCCCGCCAGGTCGACCGCATGGCCAAAGGCCGTCGCCTGAGCGACAACCGCGTCCTCGTCGAGCTGATCGAAGAAGGGATTGAAGCCCGCAAGAGGAAAGAGAGGGAATTCTTCCAACTTGCCGAAAAATTCCGCGCTACTGACGACCCCGAACAGGTCAAGCGCATGGGCAACGAGTTAGGTCGCTTCGTTTTTGGTGAATAGTGCCTCAGATCGAAACGTGGTCACGGCTCCCGGCCTCGCTACGCGACCATCTCGTCGATCGCATGCATGATCGTAAGATCAGCCTAGACGACCTTAACCGTCTCCGCCTTTGGATCGAATCCAAGCCCAACGTCCCCGAAGGTCCTTGGTTCAAGGATTTCGGCTCCTTCAAACTCTGCGGAGAAGGGAAATATCCCAAGACGTTCCTTCTATCTGGCCATGCTGCGGAGGGAACCAGCCTCTAAGTGGCTCATCTTGTGACATCCAACCTTGCCATCCACAGCTTCACTCCGCGATGATGGTCGAGGCCGTAACGTCAGGGATTGAAAGTCCCCCGCCGCCAGCTCACTGATTCAAAAGAACTTCAGATTTAAGTTCTTTGCAACGCACAGTTACAGACCAAATCCCGCCAAACTCGTGATTCCAGACAATTTGGAATATAAGGGGGGAGGGGAGGGCAGTTCGATCACCGAGTGAGGGTTACTCTGCGTTGAAAGGCTGGGCCTGGGCGTCAATCGCGCATCCTAGTGGAAATCGTGCGAGACCGTTTCCGCTTTCGTGACGAACAAGGGCAGCACGCGCTCCGCTTTCACCGAGATCACGTTGTCCTGATTCTGCAGAATGCCTTCGATCGCCAGAAATCGTTCGGAGGTCAGCAGCAACCGGTTCTGGTGAAAGAGATCAGGCGTGACGATGGCATTGGCCACTCCGGTTTCATCTTCCAGACTGAGAAATACAAATCCTTTCGCGGTTCCGGGGCGCTGGCGGACGATGACGCAGCCTCCAATGCGAAGCCGCCGTCCGCTGGGAATATCGCGCAGTTCGCTCGCGCGGCGAATGCCCATAGCCTTGAGCCACTCGCGCCGATAGGCCATGGGATGCGGGCCTACAGTGAGGCCGGTGCCGCGAAAGTCGGCAACCAGGCGCTCTTCATGATTCATTGGCTGAAGCGGCGAAGGCAAATCGGGCTCAGGAAAATTTTCCAGCAGCGGTCCGGAAGCGCGCACGGCGCGTTCCATCTGCCAGAGCGCGTCGCGGCGGTGAAGTTTTTGTGATGAATTTCCGATTGAGTTCAACGCCCCGATTTCGGCAAGCGTTGCGAGTTCCTCTTGGCGCAATTCAGGAACGCGGTGAGTGAGATCGTGAATAGAAGTGAACCGCGCTCGAGTGCGCTCACGAACCAGAGCCTGCGCCGCCTCTTCGCGCAAACCGCGCACGTAGCGCAGGCCAAGGCGAAGTGCGATCACAACCTCATTTTTACCGAGGTTCTTCTCTGTGCCTCTGTGCCTCTGTGGTGAAAAGTTTTCCGGCGCGCACATCCACTCCGATCTCATCACATCTACCGGCAGAATTTTCAATCCGTGGCGTTGCGCGTCTTTGGTGATGGTTGCGGGAGAATAAAATCCCATCGGCTGGTTGTTAAGCAGCGCGGCAGTAAACGCAGCCAGGTAATGGCACTTCAAATAAGCGCTGGCGTAAGCGATGAGTGCGAAGCTGGCGGCGTGCGACTCGGGAAACCCGTAAAGCGCAAACGACGTGATGGAAAGAATAATTTCTTCCTGCGCCTTTGGAGAGATTCCGTTCTGCGTCATGCCGGCGCGCAGCCTGGCTTCAATTTCCTTCATGCGCGCCTGCGACCGCTTGAACCCCATGGCGCGCCGCAGGTCTTCGGCTTCGCCACCGGTAAAGTTGGCGGCGATCATGGCGATGCGCAACAGTTGCTCCTGAAACAGCGGCACGCCGAGCGTGCGTGAAAGCACCGGCTCAAGCGACGGATGCGGATAGGTAACCTCTTCGCGTCCCTGGCGTCGTTGTAAAAATGGATTGACCATCTGCCCGACGATGGGCCCGGGACGGATGATCGCGACCTGCACCACGACATCATAGAAACGCTTTGGCTGCAGGCGCGGCAGGCATGCCATCTGCGCCCGGCTTTCCACCTGGAACATGCCGATCGTATCGGCTTTCTGCAAAGTGGAATAAACCGCGGGATCATCCTGCGGAAGCTGCGCCAGATCCACCTCTTCGTGATAATGCCCGTGAATCAGTTCAATGGAATCTTTGAGCACAGCCATCATGCCAAGGCCGAGCAGATCAACTTTGATGATGCCCATGTCGGCGCAATCTTCTTTGTCCCATTGCACGACGATGCGGCCGGGCATGGAGGCGGGTTCGAGGGGCACGACCGAATCGAGCTGTCCCTGGCAGATCACCATACCGCCGGAGTGCTGGCCGAGATGGCGGGGCATATCCTGCACGGCGAGGCAGAGCTCATAATACTTGCGCAGGCGGGGATGATTGAGATCGAGCCCGGCATCGCGGAAGCGGCGGTCGAGGGCGTCGTTTTCGTCGCGGAATTCCCAGGTAGCGACGGCGGCGGAAATTTTGGCCAGCGTTTCAGAATCGAACCCTAGAGCCTTGCCCATTTCGCGGGCGGCCATGCGGTTGCGGTAAGTGATGACGTTGGCGGTCATGGCTGCCCCGCGCTCGCCATATTTTTGGTAAAGATACTGGATTACTTTTTCGCGCTCGTCGCCGCTGGGCAAGTCGAGATCGATATCCGGCCACTCGCCGCGCTCTTCGGAAAGAAAACGCTCGAAGAGAAGCTCCATGCCAACGGCGTCGACGGCAGTGATGCCGAGCGAATAGCAAACGGCGCTATTGGCAGCCGATCCGCGGCCTTGCACGAGAATGTTTTGCTCGCGGCAGAAACGTATCAGATCCCAGACGATAAGAAAGTATCCGGCAAGCTTGAGTTTTTCGATGAGCGCCAACTCTTTTTCGATCTGGCGGCGGGCGCGCTTTTGCATGTCTGGCGATTTTCGTCCGTAGCGTTCGCGAAAACCTTCCCATGATCGGTCACGCAGGAACGAGTTCATAGTCTCGCCTTCGGGCACGGGATAGCGCGGAAATTCGTAGCCGAGGTCGTTCAGCGTGAATTCGAGGCGTGACGACAGTTCGAGTGTGTTGTGAATCGCCTCAGGCAGGTCGGCGAAGAGTTGCTGCATCTCCTCCGGAGATTTCAAGTGGCGCTCGGCGTTGCGGGAGAGCAGGCGTCCAGCAGTCGACAAAGTGCGGTGATGGCGGATGGCAGTCAAGGCATCGCACAGCTCGCGATCTTTTGCGGTGGCATAGCAGACACCGTTGGTGGCGAGCAGTGGAAGATTCAGTGCGCGTGCAATATCGATGGCGGCACGGTTGCGGGATTCTTCTTCGCGATGGAAGTGGCGCTGCAGCTCGATGTAAACATTCTTGCGGCCAAAGATTCCAGAAAGTTGCTCGACTTGTCTGCGCGCGGCTTCAATCCCTCCATGCCGCAAAGCGGCGGCCAACAGCCCGTCTGCTCCACCCGTCAGGCAAATCAGGCCCAGAGCGTGCTCTTCCAGTTCGCCTTTCTGAACCGCTCCTTCTCCTTTTTTCGCGCGCAGCTTCATTTTGGTGATCAAGCGGCAGAGGTTTTGATACCCGACGCGAGAGGAAACCAGGAGGGGTAGACGAAAGGGTTTTTCATTCTCCACTTTGTCATTCCTCGCGAAGCGAGGAATCTCTAATCCCTCACCAGATTGCCGGGTATAGGGGTCACATACGAATGGTTCACACATAACTGCCGCGCCGATGTGGGCTTTGATGCCGATTTTGGTGGCCGCCAGATGAAAGCGCGGCGCGCCATAGACGCCATCGGTATCGAGCAATGCCATGGCAGGCATCTTGAACTTTGCGCACATCGCTGCCATATCCTCGGGCAAGGAAGAACCTTCGAGGAAGCTGAAAGCGGAGCGAGAGTGAAGCTCGATATACATCAGTAGTCAGAGGTCAGTGATTCGCGGCAGTGGTCAAAAACAAACTAAGCTGACCACGGATCATTAGCCACCGGCCACTTGCGATCAGTCATAAGTGCCCTCTATGAACCAGATACCATTCAACCAATCGTGCACCAGGCGGTAGAGAACTACGTCGCCTGAATTTTGCAGAGCGATATCCCACTCGTCGCGCGACCAGGCTTCGCGCTCCCACCAGTCACCGGAACTGCGCCAAGGGCCGGCTTTCCAGAGCACAGTTCCGTGCACTTCTTTTTTCTTTGTGCAGGCCACATGCGCCGGTTCGCCATTTTCCAAAGTTACGGCCGCCCGCAGCGGCGGGCGCAAGATGCGCAGAGCGGCGACCGCGGATTTTTCTTTTTCCAACTTTTTCTTATTGTTTTTTACCGTAGCTGCACTGGGCACAAAACGTTTCATACGAAAGCTTTCCGCACGATGAGTGTCGAGCAATTCCAGCGAGCCTACGCGGGATTCACCGACCAGAGCGGCAATCCGGGCCAGAGTGAGCTCCAGCTTTTCCGGTTCCGGCGAGGGAGGCAGAAACAATCCCCCCTGTGCGGGTCGCGGCCGCACCGGTTCGGCCACCAGATGAATCTTCTTAATCGGCGCACCCGGCGGATGTGCGTTTAAATCCAGTTGCAATAGCTTGAGAAAAAGTTTGGCATCGAGCATGGGAAGCGGCAGCCGAAGCGTGCGCTGAAATTGTGGATTCTTGGATTTCGTTTCACGATTGACAGAGGAAAAATGTTCGAGCTCCAACGTAAGCTGCACTTCCTGTGTAGCCAGGGCGCGCGTTGCCAGGCGCGCACAAATCTGTTCGAGCAAGCGATTCAGCAGAAAAGCCAGCGGCTCCAGCAGCACCACGGGATATTCCAATTCGACTGCCTCTTCGAACACCGGCGGCGCTTCCGCCGGAACCAGCGTACGCAAAGCCGCACCCCGTGCCAGTTGCTGCAACCGCACACCTCTCTGCCCAAGCCGCTCGCTCAATTCAACTTCGGGCAACGCAGCCAGAGCGTCCAGATAGCGCACTCCCCAGCGGTTGAGAGTTTCAAGCAAGCCTGCCGCTTTTTTATCTTCCTCTTTATTTTTGTTTTCACTGGGTTCAGCGAATAAAACTTCAATTGGCAATGAGCCAAGCTGCTCGGTTTCTTTACCGGCAGAAATCACAGTTACGCCGGAAAAACCGCGGGCCGCAAGCACGGCGGCATCGGCATTCGAAGCTACGGCAACGTTCGCATCAAGGCCGAGAACTGCAGCGCGCTGGAAAATGGCACGAGCAATCCCAGGCAGAGGGCCAAAAAGAGATTCCATGCCAGTTAAATCGAGAATTGCTGTATCGGTAGCGGCATCTTCCACACAAGGCGAAAAAGATTGAGCACAATCGAGGAGTGCGGCGTGAGCTGCCGCTTCCTGCAGTGGAGAGCGCAAACGAAGTGACAGCTCCGGGCAGAGTTCAGCCTGAGCTTTTGTCATGCCGGGCGCGATGCCCAATCTTTTTGCGCTCTGGTTCACGGCGACAATTTTTTCCAGAGGCGGCTTGCCTTCGAAAATGGCTACCGCTTGCGCTCGCAACTCCGTCTCAGGGCGAAAAGTTGCGGCCACAGAAAAATTCGGCACGAAGATGCAGGCGAAAGGCATGATGACATTCAGTCATTTAGCGATTGAGTCATTGAGTCGATTAATTCCATTAAGTCAATGGCCCAATTGCTCAATCGCTCAATTTCTTCATCCTGCCCAGGCGGTTTTTCTGGCAAAGGTAACCGAAATGGAGCCAGCCGGTTTCCGTTCCACTCGTGATCGCATCACTTCCGCGGTGATTTCCAATCTGGTGAGCAAGCGCGCATGAGCAGGCTCTGGAACTTGAGAAGCCTCCAGTTCTTTTATTCGATTTCCTGCCGTGCCCAGTTTTATTAACCCCAGTTTTATTAGCAACGATGAGCAACTTCCCGCAATCGATCGTCGCTCCAGGGCAAGCAGAATTGTGGGCGTATGTTCCACGGCGCGCCGGAAACGGAACCAGGTGGTCAGCGGAATACGCCGTACGGTCGATAACGGAAGATCGCAAAGATCGAGCGCGATCAGGCCGAAGCCTCCGCTTTCGATCAGCCAATCGGTGACCCGCAAAACCTGTTCGAGGCGATGCTCGTCCTGACGTGAGCCGGCCTGCCCAAACTTGAAAGCTGGTTGAGAATTCGTGGCCTTAGTTTTTTGTGCATTCTCTCCGCAGCGCACCCACAACAGGCGGTCCAGTTGAACTTTGGCAGCACTGACAGAATGCGGATCAAGAGCGTCGCTGGCATCCACTACCGCGCAAACTTCTCCACGCCGGGTAGCCGCAGACAGCGCGGCCAACAGCATGCTGGTACTCCCAGACGATGCGGCGCCGACAATTTCAGTCAGGCAACCGCGCGGCAAGCCTCCGGTGAGTGCATCGATTTCCGCAATGCCGCTGGAGACCATCTCCGGCGAAGGACGCACTGCCAGGTGCGAGGCGGGTGTCGTCATCCCCAGCCAGCGCGACCAGCGATCTATGCGCCGCGAGGGATCTACGCTGGCCGCAGCCCCGGAAGCCTGTCGGGTGAGCGCGCTGGGTGAAGGACGCGTCTGGATCGCTTCCCCCTCCGGACAGGCTTCATGCGGCCAGGCTACCAAGCCTGCTTCAGCATCAAAAACGAAAAAGCGGCCCTGGGCCGCTGAAGTGGAAATCACTGCGGAAGACATAAAATCCTCGAAATTTCAGGGAACGCCGGAACGGAGACCGGAGGCGTATTCGCTTTTTATTCGCCTAAATAATCCTGCGCTTTCGAGGTTGCGCTTGTCAAGTTTCGTCGTGCGAGGAAGTGCGGTTTTTTGGCGCAACTGGCTCCTGCCGTTTTCATTGACTTGCCCTTCCGTCGGACCTAACATGGGCCGCAAGTATGCTGGGCCGGACCATCTCGCACTATCAAATCATTGAAAGGCTTGGACGCGGCGGTATGGGCGAGGTATATCTTGCTCAAGATCAGCAGCTCGGCCGGAAAGTCGCGATTAAGTTTCTATCGCCGGAGATTGCCAGCGACGAGCGTGCGAAACAGCGCCTGCTGCGAGAGGCTAAGACTGCGGCCACACTCGATCACCCGAACATATGCGCGATCTACGAGGTCGGCCAAGACGGCGATTGTACTTTTATCGTCCTGCAATACATCGAAGGCGAAACCCTGGCGGCGAGGCTCAGGCACCATAGGCACGACTTGCGAGAAGCGCTTGGGATCGCCGAACAGGTTGCCGATGCCTTGAAGCAAGCGCACGCCCGCGGAATCGTTCATCGTGACATCAAGCCGGAAAATATCATGCTCACAACCGGCGCACAGGTCAAAGTGCTCGACTTTGGATTGGCCAAGATGGTGCGCGATTCCCAATTCATTGATGCTGATACTGAAAGCTTGCTGAGCATGCCGGGAGCAGTGGTGGGTACCCTGCCCTACATGTCTCCGGAGCAGGTACGCGGCGAAGAACTCGACTGCCGCAGTGATATCTTCAGCTTCGGCACCGTGTTATATGAAGTGCTAAGCGGGCACAAACCTTTCGAAGCAAAAAGTAGTGCGGAGGTGATCTCGGCGATCCTCACAATCAATCCGCCGCCGATCAGCAGCTACGGTCTCATCTCTGACGCCGAAGGCACGGAGCAACTGGTCTGCAAATGCCTCGAAAAGAAAGCCTCCTTGCGCTATCAGACCATGAGCGACGTGATCGCGGATCTGCGCTATATCCGCAAGGGGTCTGAGAGCGGAGCAACGCAAAAGATCGCTGGGGCTCCATCCAAACCGCTGGGAATCAGCCTCAAAGAAGAGAAGCCGCACAGGTTCAGCGCGTCAAGCGTCGGGCTGCTCTTTGGAGCAATGGCATTGATCGTCGCGGCAACCGTCTATTTGCGTTCGCATCGAGCGCCAATCGAGACATCTTCGTCTCCTGCCGTTTCCGCGAATTCCACGGCCTACGATGCTTATCTGCGCGGAAAGGTGAATGTCAGCAGCGAGAATTCAGAGAATAATAACGCTGCCATCAAACTCTTCCAGCAGGCCATAACGGCCGATCCAAACTTCGCTGCGGCATATGCCGAACTGGCTCGCGCTTATGCCATCCGAGCGCGTCTTTTCGCGCCCGCGGCTGAGAAGGCCAAACTGAATGAGGATGCCGAAGTAGAGGTGGACAAGGCGCTGGCGATCGACCCTAACCTCGCAGAAGCGCACTTTGCTCAGGGCCTTATTTTGTGGACGCCTTACAAGCGGTTTCCTCATGAGCAGGCGATTCACGCCTACCAGCGTGCAATTGAACTGAACCCGAAATTCGATGAGGCGCATCATCAGCTCGGGTATATCTATCTTCACATCGGCTTGCTCGACAAAGGATGGCAGGAGCTTGAGAAGGCGTTAGCCATCAACCCCGGTAACACGCTGGCGAGGTTTCGCTTGGGCCAAATCGAGATGTGCCGGGCTAAGTACGCAGAAGCCTATCAGATCTTCAACACCACGCCCATAGCGAAGAACCCTACTGTAGGCGCTTACAAAGCGAACGCTTTGTACCGGCTAGGACGAAACGAAGAAGCAAAGACACTAATTCAGCAACTGCTCAAAGACTATGCCAAAGACGAGGGCGGTCTGGTCACAAGTGTAAAAGCCATGATGCTGGCCCAGGCGGGAAAGCACCTGGAGGCAGAAGCCGCCATTCAGCAGTCTATAGAAATCGGGCGCGGATTCATTCACTTTCATCACACCTCTTACAACATCGCCTCCGCTTATGCTCTGATGAAACAGCCAGAACCAGCCCTCAAATGGCTGGAAGTGACGGCAGACGAGGGTTTCCCTAATTATCCTCTGTTTGAAGTTGACAGCAACCTGGACAATTTGAGGAAGGATCCGGGATTCATTTCGTTCATGGAAAGGATGAAACAGCAGTGGGAAGTTTACCGGGCCACTCTGTGAATTGCCTCGCGTCGTACTTGCCCAAAGCAACGCTCGTGAAAGGGAAGCCGGGCTGTTTCACGAATCTCCTGACCCGCGCTTACCAGAACCTTTGTTCTCCGTCTAACCTTTCCAGCACAGCCGTCAGGCACCGGTGCTCCATCCAAAACTTGTCCCAGATTTGCAATGAATGCCTGCGGCTGAACGCTGTTGATCCCATAAGAAGAGGAGTCGTCTATGCACAGAGTTCGTCTGTTTGTCTTGTTGTGCGCCGTGCTTTCGATGGCCGCCGTTAGCTTTGCCCAAACCGCCACGGGTGAAACCCTGATGCTCGACCTGCCGCGCGCGAGCCAGCACGCCGTCGTCGTGCAGCGAATCGGCGTCACCGATATCACCATCAATTATCATCGGCCGCTGGCTAATGGCCGGCAGATTTGGGGCAAAGTTGTTCCTTATGGCGAAGTCTGGCGTGCCGGCGCCAATGAAAATACCACCATCACCTTCACCGATCCGGTAACGATTGAAGGCCAACCCCTCGACAAGGGCACCTACGGGCTGCACATGATTCCCGGCGAAAATCAGTGGACTGTGATCTTCTCGAAGGACTGCAAAGATTGGGGCAGCTTCAGCTACAAAAAGGAAGACGATGCGCTGCGCGTTACCGTAAAACCGCAAACTGCGGATGCGCACAATGCACTGGCCTACGATTTTGATGATGTCAAGCCCGACTCAACCGTCGTGACGATGAGCTGGGACAAGGTTGCCGTGCCGTTCAAAGTCGCCGTGAATGTGAACGACATTGTGACCGCCAGCATTCGCCGGCAGATTCACGGGCTGAACCAGTATTACTGGGAAGGCTGGGACGATGCCGCCGGATATTTCCTTGCCAACAAAATCAATTTGGATGAGGCGTTGAAAGATGAGGATCAATCGATCCAGGCGGAAGAGCGCTTTGACAACATACTGAATAAATCGAAAATTCTTGATGCGATGGGCCGCAAAGATGAAGCAGCAACAGTGAAGAATGCGGCGCTGGAAAAAGGCAGCGCGCTGCAACTCTATTTCTATGCCCGTCAGTTGCAGGGAGAAAAGAAACAGGAAGAGGCGTTCGCGGTTTTCCGCTCGAATGCCAAGAAGTTTCCCGATTACTGGACTTCGCATGTCGGTATGGCCCGCGTCTATAGCGGTCAGGGAGACTTCGATAAGGCAGTCAAGGAAATTCAGACCGCGCTTACAACCGCGCCGGATTCCAACAAGGCGAACCTGCAGAATTATGTGAAGCGGTTGCAGTCCAAAGACGACATTAACCGGTAGCAATTACGATGGCGTCATCCCGCAGCGCAGCTGGCCTAAACTGTGCGAGGGATGACGCTTTTCCCTCGGCTCACCAAACCCGGCAAGCGTTCGCCCGCACCATCCTCTGTCCCGCCTTGCAGCCGAATGCCTGCGCGAATTCGGACATGTTAGAAACGACATTGTCGATACGGAAAATCGGCAGCGAATGAGGGTTGGTGGTGACAATCAGACGCGCAACCTCGGGTCGAATATTCGAGCACCACGAAAAAGCGTAAGAAAGGAAGAATTGTTGGCGGTAAGTCCAGCCGTCGGAAGTTTTATCGTCCAGCGACTTCCCTTCTTTTTTCAGCTGCTCTTCGAGCGCACTTAATGCCAAGTGCAGGCCGCCATTGTCGGCCGTATCTTCGCCTTGCGTGAGCAAACCGTTTTGCTTCACGGCCGCCCCGGCTTCGGGCACATCCTGGGTGTACTCGTCGGCAATGCACTTGCCGCGCTGGTCGTACTCCTTGGCATCTTCCGCCGTCCACCAGTCTCGCAGGTTGCCATGAGCGTCAAACTTGCGGCCCTGATCGTCAAAACCATGAGTAAGCTCGTGGCCAATCACCATCCCGATGGCGCCGAAATTTACGGCGTCATCCATGTCCTTCTCGAAAAATGGAGGCTGCAGAATTCCTGCCGGAAAGTTGATCGTATTGAGCTGCGGGTCGTAATACGCGTTGATCGTCGGCGGAGTCATGGTCCACTCGCCGCGGTCAACCGGTTTCCCGATTTTATCCACCCAGCGCTCGAATTCGAAGGTGGAAGCATTTTCGACATTGGCGAAATAATCGTCGCGCGTGATCTTCACGCTGGAGTAATCGCGCCAATGCGATGGATACCCGATCTTGTCCTCGATTCCCTTCAGCTTGACGATAGCCTGTTCTTTGGTCGCAGGAGTCATCCAGCTAACACTCTCGATGTCGTTCTGCATGGCGTGCTCGATGTCGCGCACCATTTCGAGAGTGCGCGCCTTGCTCGCGGGCGGAAAAGCACGATCAACATAAGCCTGGCCCAGGGCCTCACCCAGATCGCGGTCGGCATTGTGCACACAACGGCGCCAACGCGGCTCAATCTCTTCCTGTCCCGCGAGAGTTCGGGTAAAAAAGTTGAAATCTTCGTCAACTATTGCCGCCGTCATCAGTGGCGCTGCCCGATGTATCACCTGCCATCGTATGTATGTCTTCCATTGATCGAGCGAATGTGCCTCGAGCAATTTATTTTCCGCGCGAAAGAACTCAAGCGATGTGACGATGTAATGGTCGCTGGCGGGCGCATTCACCGCCTTCAGGTAAGCATCCCAATCGATGGCTGGCACGAGTTCACGAACCTGCGCCAGGCTCATTTTATTGTTAACGTTCTTGGGATCGCGGCGCTTGACGTTATCCATTTGCGCCTTCGCCAATTCCGTTTCCAGTTTAACTACAATCTCCGCGTCGCTCGCGGCCTTTCCCTCAGCCTCTCCCACCAGCGAAAACATCCTTTGCACGTGGGCGCGATATTTATCCAGCGTCTCTAGCGATTGCTCATCAGTCTTGATGTAGTAATCCCGGCTCGGAAGGCTTAAACCGCCCTGATCGATCTGCGCCACCACCTTGGAAGCATTGTCATAATCCTGCTGCCCGGTGAATCCAAAAAATGGGGCATTCGTCTGGTTATCCGATTGCTCCCACGCGCCGGGAAACGAGCGGTGAAGATACGCAATTTCGAGAGCGAGATCCTTCTTCGATTTCAACGCCGCGATGTGATCCAGTTGCGCTTGCAGCGGCCTCACGCCCGCTGCCTCGATGCCGTTTACGTCCATGCACGCAACCCAATAGTCACCGATCTTCTGATTCGCCGCGCTGCGCTTAGGGTCGTCTTTGCTAGATGCTTCCATAGTCTCGCGCTCGACCGCTTCGTTCCAGAGTTCGAGATTGCTGCCGGTACTCCAATAGACCTGATCGGCTGGAATCGGATTAGCGGCGATCCACTTGCTGCAGGAATATTTGTAGAAGTCGTCGCAAGGATTCAGCGCTTTATCCACCAGATTGGCGTCGAAATGTTCGAGCTTCGGCGTTGTTGTTCCCTGTTCCGCAGATTCAGATGCCGCAGTTGCTGTTGAATTGGTACTGGAAGTCTGCCCGAACGCAGCTAAAGATAAAGCGAGCAATAGAAAAATCGGAATGATTCGAGAGATATGCATTTGGCTCTTTTCCTCGAGGTGATCTGAACGATGTTCTTGATAGTATCCATAGAAGCGGTTAGATTTCGTCTGGAAAGCGGGCACGCACACCTCTGCCCGCGAGGTCAACACATTAAGACGCACAAGACTTCACAAAGTTAGCCGAGCCTGGCTGTGCGTAATTCTGGCACAAGCGCTGGAATCGTCTAAGGAGAGAACTTCTAAGTGGCCGCTCGTTTTTTTGGTGGATGCCGCAGGCTGCGGCCCTCGATCAAGCTGTAAAGATCCTCGGCGAGATTGGTGGTGTGGTCGCCGGCACGCTCGATTGCCTGCGCCATCAGTAACACGTCAAAGTTTTGAGATGTATGCTCGGCAAGGTGCTTCTGGAAAAGCCCATGACAGACATGATCAATATCCTTATCCATTTGCAGGACTTTGCGGGCCGCCTCCAGATCGAGTTCAAGAAATCCGTGGTAAACCAGATCGAGCATCTCGCGTAGAATTGCCGACATCTCGACTAATTGGCGCACGTCGAAGGCAGACATCTTCTCGGTTCGCGATTGCACGCGCATCGCCACACTCATCATTAAATCGCCAATGCGTTCCAGATCGGTCGTGCACTTTAGACTGGTCAAGAGCTGTCGAGCCCGGGCTTCGTTCACTCGCGTGATCGCCGCGGGCAGGCGATCGTCGATGTAGCGCTCGATAATATCCAATTCCTGCTCGCATTCTTTAATGGCGAGGAAGGCCATGCGCGACGAATGAGTGAGCAGATCTCGCACGTTGAAAACCGCATCGCGCGCGATGAGGAAAGCTTTCAGAGCGGTGCGCGCCAAGTCGTCCAGAGATTGGGTTGATTTGCGTGCAGATTTTTTCGCAATCTCTCGCTTCGGAATCGGGATCGTCTCTGCAGTGTGGGTGGGAACCTGCTCTTCCGGAGCGATTCGCGATGTCGCAGCTTTGCGAGGCATATCAGCCATGGCCCCGTCGGGGGCTCAGTCCAGAATATCTCAGTCCAGCTACCTGGATGAGTTTACAAAAGAAATGTGAACGGAACATTAACACGCCGTTGCGGATCGCAGAGATGCCGATTACAGTGAGGTTGTAGCTCGTCCGCACATGGAACTGCTTGAACATCTGCGCCGCCAGTTTGCTTACAACTCATGGGCGAATAGCGAAGTGTCGATTGCCATCAGCGCGCTCCCGAATCTAAGCCCCCGCTCGCAACAGTTGCTGGGGCACATTATTGCTGCCGAGCGGCTCTGGCTGGAGCGGATAAAGCAGCAATCGCAAAGCCTGCCAGTATGGCCGGATTTCACGCTCGCGCAATGCAACTCACAAATCGATGAGATGGCTTTTCAGTGGAAGGAATATCTCGATCGGCTTCCGGCTGTGAAGCTCGCAGCGCAAGTCACATACAAAAACAGCAAAGGCGAGCCTTGGACGAGCACCGTGGAGGATATTCTGACGCATGTGCTTTTGCACTCCGCGTACCATCGCGGGCAGATTGCCAGCCAGATGCGGGCGGAGGGCGTTCAACCTGCGTACACCGACTTCATCCATGCCGCGCGCCGGGGCTTGATCGAATAGAATTAACTCGACAGTTCAATCATATCCTCAGCTCAATCAAGGGAGCGATAGAATCTCGTGGAGAGACACGCATTCTACGCGGTGACCGTAGCACAGATCTTCGCCGCCGCCGTGCTCGGGTGGATCGTTTTCTTTCGAGCCGCCGAATGGGATTGGCAGCGCTATGCCGGCGCGGCGTTAACCTTAACCGGCATGGCGGGGATCGCACTCGCCCGCTATCAATTGGGCAGGTCATTCTCTATCAAGCCCGAGGCGCGGCAACTCGTGACCCACGGCCTTTACTCGAAGATACGCAATCCAATCTACGTATTCGGCACATTTTTGATTTCAGGAGTGGTGCTGATCTTGCACCGTCCTCGCCTGTGGCTGCTGGTTGTCGCGATTATCGTGATGCAGGTTGTGCGCGCTCACCGCGAAGCGCAAGTCCTCGAAGAGGCCTTTGGCGAAGGCTATCGCGAGTATCGTCGCAGAACCTGGTTCTGAGCGGCGGGTTCAACCACCTCATTCTTGCAGCCTCAGAACATCCCCGGACTACGTTAATATCTCACCAATGAGAAACCTTCCGCTTCTTGCCGTAACGATTCTTAGCGCCGCTGGCCTGCTTGGCTCATCGTCAGAAGAGAGAACGCTCGCCCCCATGCCCGCGCCGGTTTCAGGCAATGCCGTGGCCAGCCTTCACGAAGGCTTGGATTTGTTTTCAATGATGGGGGTCGGCCCGCATAAAACCTGGAACGACGTCACCAGCAAGGTTTATGTCTTGCATTTGAACAGCGGCAAATGGTTCGAAGGACACCCCGTGCCAGGAGTGGTTGGCCGCGTGAATGCCGCCGCGGCCGCTGCGAAAAGCCGCGAGATCGTACTCATGGGTGGCTTCATGATCGATAGCGACGGTACCGAGCGTCCCGTCGCCGACGTGAACGTATACGAGGCCGGTATTCGCGAGTGGTCGCGCGGCAAAGACCTGCCGGTTCCGGTCGATAGCGCCGTTACCGGAGTGATGCACGATCGCTTTATCTACTTGATCGGAGGCCGTTCGACCAGCGGCCCCGTCAATAATGTGCAGGTTTACGACGCCGTAAAAGACACATGGACTCAGGCGACTCCTTTCCCGGGAACTCCCGCATTCGGGCAGGCCGGCGGAGTCGCGGAGGACGACATCGTCGTGATCGATGGCGCGAAAACCGGACCGGCCGGCAGTCCGCGTTACGTAGCGTCCGACGAATGCTGGCTCGGCAAAATCGACAAAAAGAATCCCAGCAAAATTGAATGGAGCAAACTTCCGCCGCATCCAGGTCCGGCGCGCTTCGGAATCGCCAGCGGCGGCTCCGATCGCTATAAAAGAATTTATTTTTCGGGCGGCACGTCAACCCCTCACGACTATAAGGGGGTCTCGTACGACGGCAAGCCGGCGAAAGTCTCCACATTCACTTTCGAATTCGATGTCCGTGGCCAGAAGTGGAATAAGCTGAGCGACAACACCTACGATCCGCGAGCAGATGCGCGCGGAGTTTTGATCACCCCCTATGGACCTGTCGTGATGGGAGGCCTGGCGCAGGATATGGCTGGCACCAACCGCGTGGCGCTCCTGCCAAGAAAAGAAGGAACCTTTGGAAAATAGCCGGTGCCAGCATCCCACACGGCGGGGATTTCTAAATTACCCAAAATACCAAATTTCCCAATTACTCAATCTTTAGCGCGCTCTGGCCAGGACCAGCGTGATGTCATCAGGCTGTTCGTGGTCGCCAATCCAGTCGTCGACCGCCGCAGTCACCGTTTGGCTGATTTGAATCAGTGGTAAGTGCCGGTTTTCACTCACCAGATCGATCAGACGTTCTTCGCCGAATTCTCCAAATTCATTTTCCGGTTCGGTGACCCCGTCGCTATAGGCAAGGAATATCTCTCCGGGATGCATTTCTACCGATCCTTCGTCATACGTCATATTGTCGAAGAGTCCGACCACCGTGCCGCCAGCTTCCAGCTTTCGCACTCCGCCGTCTACGCCAATCAGAATCGGCGGCAAGTGGCCACCGTTGCTGTAAGTCAACCTGTGCGAGCGCCCATCATAAATTCCCAAAAACAGGGTTGCATATTTTTCCGGCGGAGTGCTCTCGTAGAGTTGATGATTCAATAAACCGAGCAGCGCACCGGGAGAAACTTCGATTCCTTCCGGCCAGGTCGCCATAATTCGCCCGGCACCAGAAACCGCGCCGACGGCCATCGGTTCTCGCATTTGCGGGAGGCTTTCCACGCTATAGGCCCGCACTGCCGAGTGAATCGTCGCCATCAGCAGCGCCGCCGAAATCCCTTTGCCGCTGATGTCTCCGACAGCCAGAATCAGTTTGTGCGAACTGGCCGTCAGGAAATCGTAGTAGTCTCCGCTCACCGTTCGCGCCGGACGGCAGAAGCCGTGCACTTCCAGCGACTCTAGTTCTGAAACCTGCCGCGGAAATAGCTGCGCCTGCACTTCCTGCGCGATGGCAAGTTCACCTTCCAGGCGCTGCTTTTCTTTCTGCTCCTCGATCAGCTTCTCGATCGACTCGGTCATCGAGTTGAACGAAAGCGAAAGCTGCGCCAACTGGTCGGCCGACTTAACCAGAATGCGATGGCTGAAGTCCCCGCGATCCACATTGCGTGTTGCATCGTAAAGCTGGGCCACCGCGCCAGTCACCGTCCGCGTCATTCGCGTTCCGATGATCAGGGCAACGAATTCAATCACCCCGAAAAAGATCAGAATCGCCAGCAGCAGGTACTCCACGCCCTTGGCGATGTCGCCAAGCGCCGCGAACAGATGGCTGTAAAGAACCGAAGGCCGGGTCCGAACCTGCACCAGGGCGCCGGCTCGCGCCAACTCGCCGGTCGCCCAATCCACAACTGGGAGTGGAGTCGCAAACACGATCTCACGATCCATCATGTCGGCGGGCGCGCCCAAAGTGCCGACGGTAAAGCTTGGGTGGAAAACCTGCGCGTCCTCCGTCGTGGAGCCGGGCTTTCCTTCGTTAGTGATCCCGCCCTTGGGCTTGCCAGGTTCATCAAAAAGGCGGGTTTGAAAGCCTCCTGATTTTGCGGGCTTGCCGGTCCGATCTTTCTGTTGCGAGTTGGCGAGGGGGATTCCCGCCGCATTGAGTGTGATCTCGCCCAGGTTGGCCGCGATCTTTTCAATCAGCGTTCGATCAAGCGGTTCGCTGGTAACCACCAGCAGCTTGCCGTTCCCTAGCTCGAACATGGCGGCAGCACGGATATACAGCCCGTCACCATCGCGCACAATCTCCCTGAACGGCTGCCCTTCGCGAACCGCTTTCGCGTAAGGGCCATTTCCTTTGCTGAGAAAATCAGGAAAGGTCACGGGTTCGATCTGCGCTCCGCTGATCGGCAACGGCTTCGTGTCGTACCACGCACATACCTTGCGTCTGCTCCAGAGGTGGTCGCGCTTTCGCAATCCTGCCAGCGAATCGGCAGTTGGCGTTTGGCTTTTCTCCAGCCTCGCCGCAAGTTCGTTTCCAAAAGCGGCATTCACCGCTTGCATGCTGCGCAGTTGCGAGTTAATCTCCGACGTCACTACGAAACTGGCAAACTGCCCGGCAAAAAGATAAGTCGTGATCACCGCCATCGCTACCAGCAAAACCACTGGAATCACGCCGATGAACATATAGGTGACGATCAGCCGGTTGCGCAGCCGCCAAAGCACTTTTCGTTTGAGTCCCTGAAAGGCAACAATGGAAAACAGCAGCGCCGCATCGAAGAGAAGAAATTTGATCCAGCCGCCAAGGCTGGCGCCCCAGTCCGAAGAGAAAAGATTTAGCAGCAACTGCAAGCAGCCAGAGTACGATCGCGAGACCAAGCGAATAACATGCGCCCCGCGCGATCCAACCCTGCGGCCACAAACCCTGCACCAATAGCCGGTCCCGCAACTTGTAATAGGACTGCTGCATGAATTTGGATTCGCCCCGTTACGCACGTCCGCAGAGCCGGCGATCCACTCGTGGTCGCCGCAAAGCTCTCAACCCCAATCCCGCTAAATCTCCGGATAAAGATCGAAGAACGCTTCCAGACTCGTCCGCAATTGCTTCTCGATCTCTTCCTTACTGCCTTCGAGCACATGCATGGTAACGTGTGCCTCATGACCGTTCGTCAGCTTCACCGGGGCCTCGCCCACTTCGGCCACATCCTCAGAAGGCAACAGCCGCATACCGTAGACCAGCGTTAAGTTCGCCATAAAGGAATTCTAATCGCCTTCCGGCCACCAGCGGAAATGTTTGAGTTCCGGCCGATTTTAGCGATTTCGCATTCATCATTTAGAATTCAGCCGTGCCCCTAAAACTAATGATGTTCCTGACCGGAGTTCTGCTGGCACTACCCGCCCTGTGCCAGCAGCCGTCTGAGGCTTCCCCGGCTCAACCCCAAGTGAAGGTGAACTTGCTGAACGTGTGCACGCCCTCTGCGGAAGAACAAAAAGAAATCGCCGCCGCCTTGGCGCGGGTTCCGCGGCAACCCCTGTTTGCCGACGACTTCGAGATCTCCCATGGACGCTCTACCCTGGACACGCCACCCAATTTTCTTCAGCCGGCGCAGAACGCGAAGATGTCCGACGCCTCCTCGGTTGCGAACTACGTACGCATTCGGCGTGAGTTCGCTGTGCAGGCCATGTTTTCCAGCGTGCAATACTCCTTCAGCAACGACGGGCAGAACATGGTGGAGACGCTGGTGCTGCACGTCCGCGATCCGAAGGATCTGATTCAGGTTTCCATGGAAGACAGCGCCTCGGCGATCGGCAGCGCGGAAAGCATGGTCTCGGCGAATACTCCGGCAAACCGCATCCGCCTCGAGCGCTTCGGAAAATCGTCGATCGCCTTGGCCCGGTGCTCAGCGGCGGAGAACGGCCCCGCTCCCGACCAGAGTGCCTACGAACCCCTGTTCCGCAGCGCGTCAGAAGTGCTGGCCAACTATCGTAAGCTCCTGGAGGTGCGACGCACCGTTCCGGCGGAGCTGGCGCAGATCCCGAACGGCGGGCAAAAGGCAGCAACGCCGAAATCTAAACAGGAAACGAAGTGATCCAGACGCTCTCGGCAGCACAGGTTCCGCGGTCCTTACTCGTACGCACTGAAATGTCAGCTTGCATCGAAAATCGAACCAAGCAATCTAACGGCTAACACCAAAAAGTCATGAGCGAAACGCGCAACGTCGTCATCATCGGATCCGGCTGCGCCGGACACACTGCCGCGCTCTACGCCGCGCGCGCCAACCTGCAACCTCTTGTCGTCGAAGGCCACGAGCCCGGCGGCCAACTGTCTCTCACGACCCTGGTCGAGAACTTTCCCGGCTTTCCCGAAGGCATCATGGGGCCGCAACTCATCGAAAACATGCGGAAGCAGGCCGAACGCTTTGGCGCGGAATACCGTATGGCACATCTCACCAGCGTCGATTTCAGCCAGCGCCCATTCCTGCTCCATCTCGGCAAGCATCAGGTGCACACGCAGGCACTAATCATCGCCAGCGGCGCTTCAGCACGCTGGCTCGGATTGCCCAACGAACAGAAACTCATCGGCCACGGTGTTTCTTCCTGCGCTACCTGCGACGGATTCTTTTTCTCCGGTAAGGAAATCGTGGTAATCGGCGGCGGAGACTCAGCCATGGAGGAGGCTATCTTCCTCACCCGTTTCGCCACAAAAGTTACGCTTATTCACCGCCGCGACCATTTCCGCGCTTCCAAAATCATGCTGGAACGTGCGCAAAAAAACGACAAGATCCAATTTCTTACCGATACGGTAGTCGAAGATGTTTACGATCCCGCGAAAAAAGAAGTCACCGGATTGAAGCTGCGGAACGTTAAAACCGGCAAAGTTTGGGATTTCCCGGCCAGCGCTCTTTTTCTCGGAATCGGCCATGAGCCCAATGCAAAAATGTTTGCCGGGCATCTCGATACCGATGCCGACGGCTATCTCAAAACGCACAACTATGTAATGACCCGCGTACCCGGCGTTTACGCCTGCGGCGATGTGCAGGATCGCCGCTACCGCCAGGCGATTACTGCAGCCGGCAGCGGCTGCATGGCTGCCATCGAGGTCGAGAAATTTCTGGAAGAGCACGGCCGGTGAAGTTAATAAGCAGTCACGATGCGCTCGCCCAGTAAGAGATCTTCCTTTTGTCGCAGGGTTACCTTCGGCGTATTACTCTGGTGACCTTCGGGCCGGCATAGATCTCTCTTATCCTGCCAAAGACAGACGCTCCCATGAAAAACTGGCTCGCGGTCGCTCTACTCGCTCCACTGCTGGTTGTCCTGTGCTTTCACACCTGCTCCTCGGCCCAGGACGTCACAGAGGCAAACCGAAAAGTTGTGAACAAGGTCATCCCGCAATACCCGGCTCTCGCTCGCGCCATGAAAATCCAAGGAAGCGTGCGCGTGGATGTATTGGTTGAGCCTAGCGGCAAAGTGAAATCGATCGAAGTGAAAGGTGGGCACCCGGTGCTGGTTCAATCGGCGGAGACCGCGCTCCGCGTGTGGAAATGGGAGCCGGCATCCCACGAAACTCATGAGACCGTGGAACTAAAATTCACTCCCTAGTTCCCCCGTCCTTACTTTAGACCGCAGTCAATCTCATCCTTTCCTCGATGTCGCACATCAGATGCGAACGCTTTCTTTGTGATACAACGTTCTGTGTTCTGTATCACTTATTCATCGAGCGGCCAGGACCGATAATCTTTCGGGTGGGAAATGCTGAGAGCCTTCTTCGTTCGTCTTTCTGAAAACAAATCCTTGCGAACTTTTGCGGAACAATCTTCCATCGGACACCGCGTCTCCGGCCGTTTCGTGGCTGGCACTGAAATCGCAGATGCTGTCCGAGCTACCCAGTCTGTAAACCGGGCCGGCATGAGCGTCAGCATCGACAATCTCGGCGAAAATGTCACCAATCCCGAGGAAGCGCGCCACAGCGCGCAGCTCTATCATCAGATTCTCGATGCCATTGTGGCCAACCAGCTCAATGCCAATATCAGCCTCAAACTCACTCACATGGGTCTCGATGTCGATGAGAATCTGGCTCGCGAACTGGTCGGCGCCCTGGTAGCGAAGGCTGCCTCTATGAACCCGCAAGGTTTTGTGCGCGTGGATATGGAAGGCTCGCCCTACACGCAGCGCACTCTGGATTTCGTTTACGAACTTCATCGAACTCCCGGATACGCAAATTCGGTCGGCACCGTAATTCAAGCGTATCTGAAGCGCTCGCAGAGCGACGTCGAAAAGCTGCTCGCTGAAGGCATCCGCATACGCCTTTGCAAGGGCGCGTACAAAGAACCGGCCGAGATCGCCTTCGCCGCCAAGTCGGACGTAGACGAGAATTACCTCAAACTCACCAAGATTCTTCTCAAGAGCGGCCTCTATCATGGATTGGCCACGCACGATGAGAAACTAATCCGTCAAATCGAAAGTTTCGCCAAGCAGGAAAAGATTTCCCCTGACTCTTTCGAGTTCCAGATGCTTTATGGCATCCGTCGCGACTTACAGCAAAGTCTGGTACGAAGTGGCTGGCGCCTTCGCATCTATATTCCGTTTGGGACCGAGTGGTATCCCTATTTCATGCGCCGTCTGGGCGAACGTCCGGCAAACGTCTTGTTTATCGCACGTAACTTACTCAGAGCCTAATCAAGCAACTCATGCCCTCATGCGGGTCAAGAAAACTATGATCACAAAACAAAATACGTTATCACTCCTCGTTTTCGGCCTCATTGTCGTAACTCCAGCTTTCGGGCAGAGTGCGCCTGCAACTCCCGATCAATCTCAGGAAAAGATCGGCTACAAATCCGCCGCCGATGCCGACCAGAAGAAGACTCTTCTGCTGAAAGACTTCCATCCCCAAGCCATGCTCCATGCTCCGGAGCATAATGTCGATCGCGCCAAGTTCTACGTCATCGACGTTCACAATCACACGAACGACGCCATGGGAATCGACGACCACATGCCGCCGCAGCGTGTTATCGAAATAATGGACCACACCAACGTGAGAACGGTCGTCATCCTGACGGGAATGTGGGGCGAGAAGTTGCAGAAAGTTATCGATGAAATGGTCAAGCCTTATCCGGGACGGTTCATCGTCTTCGAACAGATCGACTTCAGCAAGATCGACGATCCGAATTTCAGCCAGGAAATGGTCGCTCAGCTCGACGATTCAGTCGCCCGCGGCGCTCGCGGCCTGAAACAACTGAAAGATCTCGGTCTGAGCATTCGCGATAAATCAGGCAAACTTGTGGCCATCGACGATCCGCGGCTCGATCCTATCTGGGAGGAATGTGGTCGCCTCGGCATTCCAGTCTCGATTCACTCCACCGACCCGGAAGCGTTCTTCCATCCTATCGACAACACTAACGAGCGCTACGAAGAGCTGATCGAGCACCCCGACTGGAGTTTTTACGGCCCACAATTTCCGACGAAGGAAGAGGTTCTGGCGGCGCGAGACCGCATGTTCGCCAAACATCCGCATACAACCTTCGTTGCTCTGCACATGGCAAACTGGCCTGAGAATCTAGATTACGTTTCGCACCTGCTGGATACGCTACCGAATGTGATGGTCGAATTCGGCGCCCGCGAGGCCGAACTTGGCCGCCAGCCGCGCCGCACCCGCGAATTCTTTATCAAATATCAGGATCGCATCATGTTCGGCACCGACAACGGCATGGATGAAGCCATGTACCGCAATCACTTCCGCTGGCTCGAGACTTCAGATGAATACTTCGATTACTGGGGATATCCCGGGCAGGGGCGCTGGAAAATTTCAGGGTTGGCTCTTCCGGATTCCGTTCTGGAAAAGATTTATCACAAGAATGCCGAGCGGTTATTCGCTCAGTTCAAGATGCAGCGATGAGTAGTTAGAGGTCGGGTTCAACAACTGTGATGAGCGCAGGATCAAGCCTCAGATGATCACTTTTCCGGCACGGCGGCCCCATCCGCCCGCGCATCAGAAGCTCCGTAATTCACTTTGGTCTTCGTGTTGTGCAAAACGGCCTGGCCGCGGCCCATCGCCGTCGTATATTCCCTGCGCACATCAAGTTGGTGCCCCATCGCTGAAAGTTTCTGCCGAACTTCCGGCGGCACTCGCGATTCAATCACGATGTTGCATCCCCGCTGCGGACTCACCGTGAACCGCGCCGTCTCCATCGCCTCCTGAATGTTCATTCCATAATCGGAAATGTTGGACACAAACTGAGCGTGCGCCAGTGGCTGGTTCGCGCCACCCATAATTCCAAAACCAATGTGCTCATCGCCGCGCTCCATGAACGCGGGAATAATCGTGTGAAACGGCCGTTTGCGGGGCGCAAGCGCATTCGGCGACCCCGGATCGAGCGAGAACAGCGCCCCGCGATCCTGCAGCGCAAATCCCATGCCTCGCACGACGATGCCCGCACCAAACGCTTCGTAATTGCTCTGAATCAACGAGACGATATTGCCGTCGCGATCGACCACTGAAAGGTAGGTCGTGTCGCTGAAAGGCGGAGTGCCCGCGGCAACTTCGCAATTCGCTTTGCCGGGATCGATCAACTTTGCACGCCCGCGCGCATACTCCTTCGACAAAATTCCCTTCACTGGAACCTGCGCAAATCGCGGATCGGCGTTGTAGCGACTCAAATCCGCATAGGCAAGCTTCATCGCTTCGATCTTTTTATGTAGTTCAGTAACGCTGAGCGGACCTTCCGGCGACGGCGGCGAAGTCTCCATGATGTTCAGCATTTCCAGAGCGGCCATGCCTTGCCCATTCGGCGGTAGCTCGTAAATGGTCCAATCTCGATAGGTAGTTGAAATCGGCTCGACCCACTCCGGAGAGAAATCGCTGAGATCACTCAAAGCCATCGTTCCGCCGAGGCTCTGCGATGTAGTCACGATTGCCCTCGCAATCTCGCCTTTGTAAAACCCTCCCGCCCCCTGCTCTGCAACCAGGCGCAAAGCCTTCGCGAGATCGTGATTCTGAAAAATCTGGCCCACCTGTGGCGATCTGCCGCCGGGCAAGTAAACTCGTTGCGCCTCAACGTCTTCTTTCAGCCAATCGGCGGAATCCTTCCAATAAGACGCAATCACCTCCGGAACCGGATAACCCTCATCAGCATAAAAAATTGCAGATTGAAAAAGATCCTTCCAGCCCAGCCGACCAAAGCGTTCGTGCAGCGCATTCCATCCCGCCACTGCCCCCGGGACCGTCACTGAGTCAATGCCTTCCAGCGGCACCTCGGTGTCCTTCTTCGCTTTCAAATGTTCGATCGTCAATGCCTGCGGCGCCCATCCGCTGGCATTCAAACCATACAGCTTGCCGCTCTTGGCATCCCAGTAAATCGCGAAAAGATCGCCACCCATGCCGTTCATCATGGGCTCGGTGACGCCGAGAACGGCATTCGCGGCGATCGCGGCATCTGCCGCCGAACCCCCTCGCGCGAGAATCTGCGCTCCGGCAACCGACGCCTGCACATGGCTCGTTGCCACAATTCCGTAAGGCGTAATGACCATGGAGCGCGCGCTCGAACGATCCCGCGCGCTCATCGAAGATGTAAGCACAAGCACGGCAACTCCGATTCGAAACGAAATGTTCATACTATACCGGCTCCGGGCGCAAGATTTACGTTCACCCTGGTTGGATTATCAGTCCCCGACAACTTATCATCAACTGCAGAACGCAAAAGGAGATGCCGGGGTGAAAGCGGGTTTAACATGGTTGTTTCTTGGGGCGACTATCGTATCGTCACTCGCGACCTCGCACGCACAAACCGCGCCCGGCGACCGGCGACCCCCGCAAACCCAAAACCAGACGCAGCAACTCAAGGTCACCGATTACGCGCTTTCTCCCGACAAACTAGTCAAGGCCAAGGCTCTCTACGAGACCAGCACCGTGCTGTATCTGTTCGGTGTAGTTTTCGGCATTGTCGTGCTGTGGGCGCTGCTTCAACTTCGCGTAGCACCGTTCTTCCGCGATATCGCGGAGCGAGCGAGCAAGCATGGATTTATCCAAACACTGATCTTCGTGCCATTGCTGATGCTGCTGATCGCCATCATGCTGTTGCCGATTGATATTTATACGCACCACATCTCGCGCGAATACGGGCTTTCCGTGCAAGGCTGGGGCTCATGGATGGGCGACTGGCTCAAGGGTCAGGCGGTTTCGCTCGTCGTCACTATTCTCGCGGTCTTTGGGCTTTTCTCGGTCATCCGCAAGAGTCCCCGGCGATGGTGGTTCTACTTCTGGCTGCTCACATTGCCCTTTATTGTGCTGATCATCTTCATCGCACCGGTCGTTCTCGATCCCATGTTCAACACATTCGTCCCACTCGAAACGACGCAGCCCCAACTCGTTACAGCGATACAACAAGTCACTGAGCGCGCCGGACTTCGAATTCCCGCAGACCGCATGTTCGAAATGAAGGCGAGCGAAAAAGTTACGACGTACAACGCGTATGTCACCGGAATCGGCGCCACCAAGCGCGTGGTCGTCTGGGACAACACTGCGCGTGACATGACCATTCCCGAAACACTCTTCGTATTCGGGCATGAGATGGGTCACTACGTTTTGAATCACATCTACAAAGGCTTGGCATTCTTTGCCGCGCTTGCCCTAATTGGCTTTTGGCTGGGACGAAAGATCGTATTAGCGGTGCTAGCGCAGTGGGGCGAGGGTTGGCAGCTTCGTGGCATCAACGATCTTGCCGCTCTTCCGGTTTTCTTGCTGACTCTCGCGCTACTCTCTTTGGTTTCCCAGCCGATCACCAGTGCCTTCAGCCGGCACCTTGAACATCAAGCCGACATTTATGGATTGGAAGTCACCCACGGCATGTTCCCCAATAACGAAGAGATCGCGGCTTCCGCGTTTCAAAAGCTCGGCGAGAAAAGCTACGACTATCCGGCCCCGAATCGATTTCTCGTTTTCTGGTCGTATGACCATCCAACGATCAAAGAGAGAATTCAGTTTTCTCTCCATTACGATCCCTGGAACAAGCCTGCGGGGCCTAAATACGTGAAGTGATCGTGTTGCATTCCTCAACTTATGCTGTTGTGAGCTGCAACAGTACTGCAGGAGTGATTTAAGCGCATGATTCCAATGGAAATCTGAACGCAAACGTTGTGACGAGAGGAATTCTACCTTCTGCACGGTTGCGACCTGCAACACAACTGCGTTGAGAAATTCAGCGCGACTACTGTTGAACAAAGTTAGTTAGAGCTCTAAGTCTTTCATATACAGGCATAATCCTCAACGTTCATGCGCCTTCCGCGCATCATCCGAGATTGGCATTGTGATTGCCTTAGAAAAGTGTCGAGTGGATCGCAAGACGGCCCTTGAACGAGGTGACTTATGACAGTCCTACTGGTTCTCTTCACATTCGCAGCATTCTTACTGATCGATTATTTTCGCACCCGCAATGCAGTGGTTCGACCGACATTGAGCACGACAGCTGAAGCTGAGACTCGGCCCCGTCTTCAGCCCGCATTCGTCGCCGGTTTTCAGGTGCCGGAAAATTTGCGCTACCATCCCGGCCACACCTGGGCGCTGCAAGAGAGCCCGAATCTAGTCCGCGCCGGCATGGATGATTTCGCAACCAAGCTCACCGGCACCGTGGAAAGCTTCACGCTGCCGCAACGCGGACAGTGGATCCGCCAAGGCCAGAAGATGTGCACGATTCATCGCGATGGCACGTCGGTCGATATGGTATCGCCCATCGAAGGAACAATCTCCGACATTAACGAGGCAGTAGCGGCGAACCCGAAGCTCGCAATCGGTGATCCGTACGGCGACGGCTGGCTCGTGACGGTACAGGCGCCTGACACGAAGACCAACTTCCGCAATCTGCTCGGCGGCGCGCTCGCCCGCTCCTGGATGGAAGAGGCGGCGAATCGCCTGCAACGGCGCATTCCCATGGCAATTGGAGCACTGGCGCAGGATGGCGGCGTCGCGATGGACGACTTGACCAAGCACATCCCGGATGCTGCTTGGATGCCGCTGGCGAAAGAGTTCTTCCTGTCATAATCCAACTCGCGGACCGCTAGCCAACACCTGGCCAAGCACCACGTTACGAACGGCACCCGGATTCCAGGCTTAAAAAGCCGGAACACCGGGCGCCAAAGTTTTTTTGATTAATGAATCGAAGCCGCCTCTACTGGAAGAAGGCAATAAACCTGCTATCGGCTCACGTTGCCAACCGCGATTCCGTTCCGCACTTCAGCTGCCGAGCGGCAGCCCTTGCAGAGAGTTCTATTTTTTAGGTCGATCCACTCCACCGCATGCGAGGGAGCCATGGCGCAGCTGTAGTCGTCGCAGTGCGTAAGGTTGAGCGTGTGCCCCAGTTCATGCACAGCCTCTTTCACTACGCGCTGCAACACAAGATCGCGATCACCCGCAAGTCCGTAGAATTCCTGACGCAACCGGTGCGCCGACATCACAGCCGTGGGGCCACCCATCTGCGCTTCCCCGAAAACGAAAGTAAGAATTGGAATGTACAGATCCACAGCTGCGATGCCAAGCATCCGCCAGCTTTCCCCCGAGAGCAAACTCTGCATGCGGTGAAGGATTTGTGAAGAGTGATATTGCTGACGTTCGCCATGCAGCGCGAACTCGGGATCGAGGCACATGTCGAGAATTCTGCACGGCACATGGAACGTCTTCTCGAGTGCCGGGCGCAAGTCGCGTAACAATTGATCTTCAATGTTCCCGATGGGCAAGAGTTGCAGCTGTTTCATCGCGCGCCCTCATCGAGCAACTTCATCCGGCTTGAACGAAGGACGAGTCCAACCGTATTTCTTCAGCTTGTGATAAAGCGTGACGCGATCGATATCCAGTACTTCAGCGGCGTGGCTCTGATTGCCTCGGCAATCCGCAAGCACGCGCAAGATGTGCGCACGCTCAACGTCTTCGAGCGACTTGCCGTGTCCGTTAGGCACACCATTTTGCTTGAGGATGAAATCCTGCTCCCGAAGCTCCGGCTCTTGCCCTACGACCATGGCACGTTCGACCGCGTTCTCCAACTCTCGAACATTTCCCGACCAGGGCTGCAGCTGCAGTTGCTCCATCGCGGCGGGAGAAACTCGGGTGATACGTTTGTTCATTGCCAGAGAGAATTTGCGAACGAAATGATCGACGAGAAGGGGAATATCTTCGGGCCTCTCGCGCAACGGCGGCATTTCAATACGGAACACGTTCAGCCGGTAAAAGAGATCTGGCCGGAACTTGCCTTCGTCGATCAGCTGCTCCAGATCCTTGTTCGTCGCCGCGACACAACGGAAGTCGACTTTAATAATTTGATTCCCGCCGACGCGGGTAATCTCGCGCTCCTGAAGCACCCGCAGCAAATCGCTCTGGGTCTTCAGACTGATGTCGCCGATCTCATCCAGGAATGCGGTGCCACCTTCCGCGATCTCGAACTTCCCTTTCTTGCGATACTGCGCTCCCGTGAACGCGCCCTTCTCGTGGCCGAACAGTTCGCTTTCCAGAAGTGTCTCGGTCAATGCGCCGCAGTGAATCACCACCAGCGGATGGAAGCGTCTCGGGCTGGCGGCATGAATTGCGCGGACAACGAGTTCCTTGCCCGTACCGCTTTCGCCGGTAATCAGCACCGTGGCGTCGGTCGACGCCACAGTTTCAATCGCGTCAAACACTTTCCTCATCGCAGCACTTTGTCCAACCATTTCTTCCGGTCGCGCGATTTCCGCTACGGTCTCGCGCAAGCGAAGATTCTCTTGCTCAGCCCGTTTGTGCGCGAGAGCCTTCTCCAGCAGGTGCGAGATGTCATCGGGATCGAGCGGCTTGGTAACGTAATCGTAAGCACCGTTTTTCAATGCCGTAACTGCGGTTTCCACCGACGCGTAGCCGGTCATGATAATGACAATCAAATTCGGATCGATCTCGTGCATCTTCCGCTGCAGTTCAATGCCGTCGGTGCCGTGCATTTTGATGTCGACAAATGCGGCATCCCACTTCCGTTCAGCCATGCGCGTAAGAGCTTCATTGGCATTTTCCGCCGCGCCAATCTCGTAACCTTCTTCGAGAAACCATTTGCTCAGCGAATCGCGCACGCTTAGTTCATCGTCGACGATCAGCAACCTTCCATGTGTACTCACGTCGATCACCTCGTATTGATTGCAGCAAACTCGTTTTCTGCCGCGATGCCTGCCAAGGCCGCGTCGCTGCCCGATGCCGGCAGCGTAATGCTGAAGTTCGTGCCTTTTCCGAGTTCCGATTGCACTTCGAGGCGGCCTCGATGACGCTCCACAATCCCTCGGCTGATGGCCAATCCCAACCCAACCCCGCGCCCGCTGGCTTTGGTCGTAAAGAATGGTTCGAAGATCTTGGTCAACAGATCAGGAGCAATACCCGGCCCGTCGTCGCGCACTTCAATCTGAACCGCTGCTTCTGGTTCGTTAGAATGCGCCTGCAGCCAGATGTTTCCGCCTTGGGGCATCGCATCCATGGCGTTCGAGATTAAAGCCAGCAGCACTTGTTCGATTTGCGCAGGGTCGCACTGCAGCGGCGGCAAGTCTTCCGCGAGCTGCACTTGCAAGTGCACTCCCGCCATCTCCAGCGGATGACGCACCAGCAGCAGGCTGCGATCGATCACTGCTTGAAGAGGAATAATCTCCAGGTTCATCGGCGCCGTGTGCGACAGGCTCAGCAGATTCTTGACCAGTTCGCCGCAGCGCCGGCTTTCAGCCGCAATCAACTCCAGGCATTGCACAGCTTCATCGCGCTTTTCATTTCCGGCCTGCCCGGTCGTCACCCACTTCCGCAGCAGCTTTGCGTACGTAAGAATTCCCGACAGAGGATTGTTCACTTCGTGCGCCACTACTGCTGCCATTTTGCCCAGCGAAGCCATCTTTTCCACATGGATCAAGTGCTCGCTGGCGCGCCTCAGTTCGCCGGTTTTCTGCTGGACACGGTCCGTAAGCGTTTTATTCCAGGCAACGATCTCTTGGTTCGCTGCCCGCAATTGCGAACTCATGCCATTGAAGGACCGCTTCAGATCGCCCAGTTCGTCTTGGCCGCCAATATCAATCTGGTATCCCAGGCCGCCTTGCGAAAGCCGCTCGGTGCCATGTTTGAGCGTCTTGATTGGCTTGCCCACGACCTGCCATACGAAAAGCCAGCTCATCATGCCGATCGAAAGCAGCGCAAAGAACAAATACGCGACCATGCGGCGCGTGCTCTGCGCAAGCTGAATATCGGCCTTCGCCAAAGAAAGATTCGCGTCGAGCACGCCGAGAATTCGCTGGCTCGCGGGATGCGCGTGACAGGCAGCATTGGAACAAGCTGGCTGATTCTCAATGGGAGTAATAATTCCCAGCGCTCGCGGCCCCCCGCTTTCCCGGTAAATACGAAAACGATCGGGCCGATCGAGGTGCGCTATCGGCTGGGAGTGACTATGGCACGCATAGCAGGCTTCCGCGTCTTTATCCACGACATGCCCGACTTCACCTGAAGCCGTCGAATAGTTGATCCGGCCTTCTGGATCGAGAATGCGAACCTTCAGAATGCCTGGCTCATCCGCCATGGTCTGGATCGCGTGGTAGAGCCCTTCGCGGTCGTTCCGTAACATGTAGTAGCTGGTGCTGCGCCGGATGACATCGCTGATCCGCTCGGCGCTCGCGAGAGTGCTCTGTTCGAGATGCTGTTGGTGCAGGCGAACGATCAGATATCCCAACAGACCGAACACCGCGCTCATGGAGATGACGAGTAACAGAACGAGTTTGGCGCTGATGCTGTGGGTTAGGCGTGTCCAGCGAGCCCGGGTTGACTCAATCACCAGCATTCTCGGCTAACGCAGGAATCGCATCCACGCGAACCATCTCCACTTTCAGACGCGGCTCAACTGCGAGTTCCTCCTTTGGGAAGATCGGCAGGTACTTCACTGCCACTGCGAACAGGAAGAAGCCCATGGCGATGATCATCAGCGTCACCGAAAACTCCGTCCACTTCGGCACGTAATGATGTCCAACGTAGGTCTCGAAGCCGATCAGGCTGACATTGAGCCGGTTAGTAATGAATCCAAGAAGACTGATGACCGACGCCCAATACAGCCCATTCGGCGATAACCTGATTTTCTTGAAGCTGAGCAGCGTGATCGGAATCACGAACGCCATCAGCAGCTCGGCCCATAGAAAATAAGCTTCATAGCTTGGCTTGCTGATTTGACCGAGCAGGCCGCGATGCCAGTAATCCTCGAAGCGCAACAGTGCATTTACCCAAAGCGCAACCAGTAGAGCCCCGCCGAGCTGAACCAGCACAGGCAATTCAAGCTGCCGGCCAAGCGCTTTCGAACTCTGCGTTGATTCGAAGATCGTCATCGCAAGTCCAACCGCAACCGCCGAGCCGAAGAAGAAGAATGGCAGTGCGGGCGAGTACCAGAAGGGATGCAGCTTCATCGGCATGATCAGGTAAAGCGATCCCAGCGAACTCTGGTGCAGCGTAGAAAGCAGAATTCCCAGAACGATCAGCGCGGGATAAATTCTCTTGATCCACTTGATGGGAGTTTTTAGATTGAAACGCTCGAACACGTTCGGCAGGAATTCGAAGAAGAGCACGGTGGTGTAGGTCATCACGCACATGCCCACCTCAAACATCACCGAGTGCGGATTCATGTAAATGAGCTGGTGCCAGATATACCAGGGCCGGCCGAGATCAAAGAGAAGGCCAACAATAAACAGCACATAGCCCAGGAACGCTGTCAGCACTGCCGGCCGCACAATGCTGTGCAGGCTCTCCACGTTAAACAGATACACTGCGCCGACAATGCAGAAGCCGCCGGCCGCCAGCATCACCCCGCACAGGCAGTCGAAGCCGATCCAGAATCCCCAGGGAAACTGGTCTGTCATATTTGAAACTGCACCGAGGCCACGGAAATAGCGCACGTATGTCGAATACAGCCCCAAAATCATCATTACGGCAAACACGCCTCTCCAAAAAGTAAGCTTGATCTTCATCGCCGACTCCCATTCTTTTCTTTTCGCTCTTCGGCTTCAGCAGCAGCCACTTCATCGCGGCGATGCGAGATCCAATAAATCCCGCCCAATACCAGCGACCACACGGGGATAAAATCCGGAACCCTCTCCATCACGCGCCCGGTGTACTCCGGCATAGGCGTCTCTCCAATCTTCGCTGTGGCCGGGTATCCGTACTCCTCCACGTTCTCGCTGGAGAGAATCAGCACGCAGGTGCCGCCGACTTCGTGCAATCCATAAATGCGGGGAACATAAGTCGAAGGATTCTGCCGGATACGCTCCTGAGCCTCTTTAACGAGATCGGCGCGGTCGCCGAACTTGGTGGCGCCGGTGGGACAGATCTCGGCGCAAGCCGTCTGCTGCCCGGCCTTCACGCGCTCCGGGCACATAATGCACTTGCGCACTCGCGGATTCAGCGACTGCCATTCGTACTTCGGCTGGCCGAATGCGCAAGCCACCATGCAATAGCGGCACCCAATGCACTTCCAAACGTCGTAGACAACCGGGCCCTCTTTCGTCTTGTGCAAAGCGCCCACTGGACAAACGGAAGCACAAGCAGGCTTTTCGCAGTGCATGCACAGCCGGCGCATAAATTTGTCGTCTTTAGTGAGAACAACTGTGAACTTATGCTCGGACTGTACCGATTCGGCTGCAACCGTGTCGTCGTAACGCAGATTGTTTTGCTTGGCGCAGGCTTGCTCACATTGCTTGCAGCCGATACACATGGTTGCGTCATACAACAATGCCTTACTCATTGAAGTGGCTCCTGGCTGCTCCAGAGCGGAACTTTCTTTCTGATGGAATGTGGATGAAAAGAGAGGAATTCGTCTTCCGCGGTGGAGCGCTAACGAGAACTGTGCGTGGGGAACTGACTAATAAAACTGGCTCGAGCCCAAGGGAGTTCCGCCTCGGGCTCGAGCGGCCTGTTCCATCTGGCGGCGTCCGTGGGGAGAGAGTATCCCGGCCAGCGTCCGATCGGCGGATATTCCGCTCGCGCTGACCTTCACCGGGGCCCTTCATCACACACCTCACGCTCTCATCGGCGGCTGCTCGACCGTTTCAGCAGCGCCGGTGCGCAGATGGAACCGCCAATGCCTTACTTCTGCAAGCTGCGGATGTAAGTCACGACTGTTTTCACATCATCAGCCGGCAGACTCTTTACTCCAGCCGGATGTTTCGCTGTTTCCGTGATTGCCTTGGTCAGATCGGCATCGGACAGCTTCTTGGCATCATCGGAAACCAGGCTCGGAATCTTGGCCGCTGGTTTGCCGCCCGCATCCGCTCCGTGGCAGGCAGCGCATTTGGTTTTGTAGATGGCCGCTCCGTCTTCGGCCCACGACAGGTTGGGAATTAGAACGAACAATGCGACCGCGAGCGTCACGATCAGCAATACCAGCTTATTGATCTTCATGATTTCGTTTTCTCTCCTTAATAATGTTTTGCAACCACACGAAAGCAGCGGCCTTTTCTCGCGGTTCGGCATTTGTTGCGAAAACGCCCGCTGGTAAAGCCGAAATAGAAACTACATGTAAGAGAACTCAGCAGTCGTTAAGCTGCCTGGTTGCAAGTTTCAACATTCGCTCGGAACCCCGCAGTGATTGCAATCACGCTTGATCGTGACCTCGTATCCGCAACCAATTGAGATTGCTCACGTTGCCTATGACCGGAAGTCGGGTATTGCTAGCGTCGCATTTTGATTCTGGACGGTAGCCAAAGTCAGACGCCGCGCTCTTATCGCGCTCTTCTTCGCAAGGCAACATTTGTCACATCCGTCTGTGGCACTCCTCACGCACACGGCAATCAAGGCTCACTGCGCGGTTTATGCCGAGGGTCTGTAATGAGCTGGTCCGATCCGCAGTCGTCAGACCAGTAAATCCGCCGGCTGATCGCTATGAGCACCACCTTGAAGATCGAGCTCGAAACTATTCCTCGCAGCCGGGTGTACAAAGCCGTAGCCCAACAGCTTCAGGAGCGAATTCAGACCGACCTGAAACCCGGTGATACGGTTCCTTCAGAGCGCGAGCTGGTGCAAATGCTCGGGGTGAGCCGCAGCACGGTGCGCGAGGCCGTACACAGCCTGGAACTCGTCGGTTTGCTGGAAGTGCGGCAGGGCGTCGGAACCGTGGTGAGAGATCAATCAGCGGATTCTCCCGTCGGCCCGGTCGCCGATGTCCTTCTGCAAAAACACCACCATATCCGCGAACTCGTGGACGTTCGCAAAATGATCGAACCACCCGTGGCGCGAATCGCTGCGCGCCACATCACTCCAGAACAAGTCGCGGCGATGAAAGAAATTCTCCGGCGCCAGGAAGAAAAGCTGCAGCGGCAGAAGCCTACTATCGAGGAAGACTCTTCATTTCATTACGCCATCGCAGCCGCAGCAGACAACAGTGTCGTCCTCAAGCTGGTCGATGTGCTGATGGATTTACTCCGCGAAACCCGCGAACGTTCGTTGCAGATCGATGGTCGCGCGGAAAAATCCCTCGCCGGTCACCGCCGCATTCTTGCCGCCCTCGAGCAGCATGATGCTGAAGCAGCCGGCGACGCCATGCTCACGCACATCTCAGAAATCGAGGACATCGTTTTGAATCAGCTCCAAAAAGGATGGAGGTTGCCAAATGGGCCAACTATTTGCCGTTGAAGTTATCTACCGTGGGGTTTTTCAAAAGACCCTCGCAAAGAACATAACGCGCGACATCGTTCTCGCCGCGCATAACGAAGGCAAACTGGGTATTTCTTTCGGCCGTTATGGAGACGCTCCGGAACGTAATGGCATCCCCGCCAAAAGCTTCGCCATTGTCGCCAACGATGAGCTAACGCTTGAGGCAGGAATGGCACAGTACGAGCCGAAGCAGGTCGACGTGACGGTGGTTCTTGATGACACGCTCTGCAAGGGCGCGGAATCCTGGGCATGGTACGGATTGCAGCCGGTTCACCACGCGCTGAAACCCGGCCATACTCTGATCGTCATCTCTCTGCAGAATGCTCCTACCCTGCTCAAGACCATTCACCGCAACGACCAGCCCTACAAACTGGCCGTGCTGAAGGGCGTGACCAGCTTTTCCGGCATGTGGGTCTTTAAAGATGACCACACCGATGTTCGGGTGCTTGGCGCCATTGCCAAGGCGGTCCCGGAAGTCGTCAGTCTGAAAGCCGTCGAGCAGTTCATCACCGAAAAGCTAAAGAATCCGTTGAAGGTCACGTCGGCGAAAACCGCCTATGACCGCTTCAAAGCGATCGACGTGAAAGTCGGCGAAGGCAGCTCCGAAGAGCTTTTCAAATTTGAATTGCCCAAGTGGGAAGACATGCGGGAAGGCGTTTCCATTAAAGGCCAGCCGCAAGGCGGGCCATACGCTGATCCGGAAAGCGGAAAAGTCGGCGGCTTCCGGCCGGCGCGCAACGAGTTGTTCAAGAAATACTCATCGCGCACCCAGCGTCCGGTGGTGAACTTCTCGACCTGCACCAAGTGCACGTTGTGCTGGCTGAATTGCCCCGATGCTTCCTTCGACGTCACACCCGAAAACACCTACGATGCCAATCTCGAGGCGTGCTGCGGATGCGGCGTTTGTGAAGCCGTTTGCCCGGTCGAAGACTGCATCACCATGGTCAACGAATCGCAATTCAAAGGTAACGACAGCCAATTCGCGGCATTCAGAAAAGATAAGGATGCCTATCTGAAGTGGTTAGAGAAGACCATCGAGTCGGCTGAGCCTGAAGAGAAAAGATCTCACGGCTTCCGTTATCGCGGTCAATATCAAGAACAGGCGCCTGAGGCCCTGGAAGTCGCTCGCAAAGGCTAATCCGCCGAGCAGCAACGTAAAGATAAGGAGAATCAGATGGCGACATTAACAATGCCGGTTGAAGAAAAAAAGAAGAGTATCGAGCAGGAAGCCCTGATTACCGGAGCGGAAGCCATTGCGATCGCCTGCAAGCTGGCCAACGTCGACGTAGTCACGGCGTATCCTATCCGGCCTTACGACACGGTCATGCAATACATCAGCCAGCTGGTTGCAGATGGCGAAATGGATTGCGAATACATTGTGGCGGAAGGTGAGCATTCACAATTTGAGATCGTTAAGCATGCATCCGCTTGCGGCGCGCGCGTATTCTGCGGTTCGAGCGGCGTGGGCTGGATGTATGCCATGGAAGCGCTGACCGTCACTCCAGCTCTGCGCATTCCGATGGTGGCCATGGTCGGCAACCGGGCTCTCGATGATCCCGGCGCCTTCGGCGTGGAACATAACGATGCCCTCGCGGTGCGTGATCTGGGTTGGATGTTGACCTGGGTTGACAGTGCGCAGGAAGCGCTGGACACTGCCCTCATCGCGTATCGTGTGGCCGAAGATCGCCGCATGTTTGTGCCCTTGGCCCTGAGCTGCGATGGAGCATTCCTGACTCACTCGCAATCTCTGGTCAATATACCCACGGCCGAGCAAGTCAAGAAGTTCCTGCCTCGTTACGATCGCGGCGAACTATTGCTCCACCCCGATAACGTGATTTCAGTGGCTCCACAAGCCAACGAAGACTGGGTAACCGAAATTCGGCGTCAGAACTACGCAGTCACCGAGCGCGCTTGCGACGTGATCCGCGAAGTCTACTCCGAGTTCGAGCACATCTTCGGACGCAAGTACGGCAACCCGTTCTTCGAGGAGTACATGACGAAGGATGCGGACGTCGTTCTGCTCGGCATGGGAACGATCTCAACGCCGGTTCGAGTGGCGATCCGCAAGATGCGCGATGAAGGCAAGAAGGTCGGCTTCGTGCGCCTGCGCTGGTTCCGGCCGTTTGCCGGTCCCGAGATCGCCAAGTGTCTCGAGCGCTTCAAGGCAGTCGGCGTGATCGATCGTGATGTTTCGTTCGGATCGCCCAACCTCAGCGGCGTCGTCGCCACTGAAGTTCGGTCGGCCATGTACGCCACTGCCAGCACCAGGCCACCGGTACTGGGTTTCATCGGCGGACTGGGCGGCCGCGAGATCACCGTGCCAGACGTGGAGAAGGTCGCTGAGTCGGTCTTCGACGCTTCGAAAGGAATTGCGCAACCCCTGACTCAATGGATCGGGCTGCGGGGATAAGCGTTTCGACGCTTGGCCCTATTCATAGCCGGAAAGGATATCAATCAATGAGCACAACATTCGTAGATGAGAAACCAACGCAAGACCTGGAAGCCTTCAAGGGAGTCAAGAAGGTTCCGCACGAGGAGTTCTACACGTCCGGCCACCGCACCTGCCAGGGCTGCGAGTCTGCGCAAATCATGAAGTTGATGGCGAAGGCCGCAGGCCCCAGAACGATTATTCTGGGCAGCACCGGCTGCATGTATGTGGCGAACACCTCTTACTATGCAACCCCGTGGGGCGTTCCTTGGATGCACACGCAACTGGGCAGCTCCGGCTCCGGCGCTCTTGGCGTCGCAGCCGCGCTGCGCGTCCAGATGCGCAAGGGCGTCATGAAAGATGAACCCATCAACGTCATCGCATTCTGCGGTGATGGCGGTGGCGCGGACATGGGCCTGGGTGCAATCTCCGCGACCATGACCCATCCGGATTACAACCTGCTAATCCTCATGTACGACAACGAGTCTTATGCCAACACGGACATTCAGATTTCCGGAACCTCTCCGTACGGCGCAAACACCTCGTTCAGTACGCCGGGAAAAGTGAAACGCATCATGCATCACCGCTGGAAAAAGAATGTCGCTCCGCTGATGATGGTTGGCCATCCCACCTGCAAATATGTCGGAACGATTTCCACTTCGTATCCGCTGCAGGCGATGAACAACATCCGCAAGGCTCTTTCGATCGGCGGCCCGACGTTCATTCATTGCCTGAATCCATGTCCGAAGGGCTGGGATTTCGACCCCGTGCTTTCTTTTGAACTCGGCGAACTGGCCGTGAATACCGGCATTTGGCCTCTGTACGAGATCGAAAACAGCCGGATCAAACTGTACGGCAAGACTGAACAGATCGCCAACGGCAGATTCAAACGCTTGCCGGTCCGCGATTACTTGCTCAAGCAGGGAAGGTTCGCTCACTTCGTCGAAGACGATATCGCGTACTTCCAGAGCAAGGTCGATGAGATGTGGAACAAGTGGTTGGTGCCGGGAGTAATTCCTCTACAGAAGGAACTCGACGCTGACGTTCCGCCGGCTCATTAATGAGGGGCGGTTCTTGCTCTGCCTCGTTTGGGAGGACGGAATGGCAAACTGCCTCGTCCTCCTGAGCGAGCGTGAATATGACCTCCTTTTGACGGCCTGATCAATCGGGACCGTCAATCGTTGGCCCTCGAAGTGGTTGTCTCCATCTGTGGGGCGACTCGCTGGCGAGCGCGGGCCAGCAATTGCCTCCGTAGTCGCGTCAATCCGCGCAGATGAACTACGAGGGAGGTTACGAGGCATGTCTACAGCAATTTCTACCGAGCCGCCACGCGATCTCGCGAAAGAGATGTTCGGCCCAATTGCTGGAAACCGCTGGGTCCAGCTCATTTCCGGCATTATCGCGATGATCCTCATTTCCAACTATCAGTATGCCTTCACACTTTTCAGCCCCGGCATGAAGCAAACATTCGCGGGAGTTCCCTACCACAAGATTGCGGCCGTGTTCTCGGCATTTATTTTGTTTGAGACCTGGCCGATGCCCGTGGCCGGTTACTTCGTCGACAAATTTGGCATACGCAAACTCATGACTATCGGAGCAATCTTCATTGCTCTCGGATGGGTGCTGGGCGGCACCGTTGCCAGAAGCCCATTCGATCTCTACATCTACTACGGCGTAATCGCAGGCACGGGCGCAGGCATCATTTATATTTCGTCCGTCGCCAACGCGGTGAAATGGTTCCCGGATCGCCGTGGTCTGGCAGTCGGCTTAACCGCCGCAGGCTTCGGCGGCGGCGCAGCTCTCACTGTGATACCAATCGCCAGCACGATTCACAGCATGGGCTGGGCCAAGGCCATGGCGGTGTGGGGACTCGCGCAAGGTATTATTGCTCTCGGCGCGGCGATGATTCTTCGCCATCCGCCTTCCGGCTGGGCCCCTGCGGGTTGGGACCAAAGCGTCAAGCAGGTCCGCAAGAACGTGGCGCAGTCGAAAGTGAACCTAACCTGGACACAGACCCTTGCACGGCCTGAATTTTATTTTCTCTACACGATGTTCTTCTTTGCCTGTGCCGGCGGCCTCATCGCGACTGCGAACCTTTCGCAAATCGCCAAGTCATTCCATGTCAGCGACGCCAGGATCCTTGGCCTGGCACTTGTTCCTCTGGCCGTGACGTTGACCTCACTCTGCAACGCCGGTTCCAGAATTCTATGGGGATCGGTCTCCGACCGGCTGGGGCGCGAAAATACCATGTTCCTGACTTTTGGTATCGAAGCGATCCTGGTCTACCTGGTGACGAAGATCGGGGGGCATCCCATCGCGTTCGTGGTGTTGTTCTCGTTGGTGTTCCTGTTCTGGGGCGAGGTCTTCTCCTTGTTCTCGGCGACAACCGGCGACGTCTTCGGACCGAAGTATGCATCAGCCAACTACGGCATGGTGTACACATCCAAGGGACTCGCGTCGGTTTTCGCGGGCTTCGGGGCTGCCGCTCTCGCAGCCTATCTCGGCGGATCATTTGCTGTCCCGTTCTATGTTTCCGCAGTTCTGTGCGGCATCGCAGCGCTTTTCTCTTTGTTCATTCTGAAGCCACTGGTCAGAAGCAGAATTGCCAGGGAAGCTTCGGCGGCTGCCCCAGTTACTGCCTTCGCAACGAAGGCCCAGAAGAAGGTTGAAAAAGAGGTTGAAAAAGAGGAGGAAAAGGACCTGGCGCACGTCTCGTGATTCGCGCGCGAGATGGGTATTTAACCGTGATGTGCTGCACGTCACATTCGCGAGTGTCATTGCGCACTGTATCACGGCTTCCCGCTGCAAATAATGGGAGGCGTGGGAGGTAATCATATGCCAGCAGAATTACTGGAAAGACCAGTCGTAGTTGAGGAAGTGCCACCGGAGATTCCAAAGGCCACGGCGATCGGCCAGCCTATTGCAACACTCGTTGAAAAAGACGCTGCGCCGGAGAAAAGCTTGTGGCGGAAAATCTTCGAGGGTCACGAGAAATTCTTGGGCTGCACACCGGACTGATAAGCCCAAACAGAGCTGCGGGTGATGCTCCGCCGCGGTAGAGGCGGAAATCATTACCCGTAGCTTTCCTCTTTTAACGTCACATAACTTCCAGCGCCGGCTGCGCCGACCGCCGGAGCTGCATCTTAACCGCAACTGAGAGCCGCCGAACCCCTTCCCGAATTTGCTCCGGCTCCGAAAAAGAAAAATTCAATCGCATATGCCGGCAGCCTTCCAGCGCGTCATTGGCATAGAAGCAATCGCCAGGCACGAACGCAACATCCTCAGCTAGGGCTGCACGAAACAGCAGACGGCAATCGACATGCTTCGGCACCGTGACCCACAGGAACAATCCCCCCTTCGGATGAGTCCACTTCACTTCTGCCGGAAAAAATTCCTCGAGCGCATTCAGCATGGCGTCGCGCCGTTCACGATACACCTGGCGGATCAGCTTCACATGCTGATCGAGAAAGCCGTCTTTCGCGACCTCATACGCCACCATCTGGATGAAACTGGACGTTTGTAAGTCAGCAGCCTGCTTCAGCAGGACAAGTCGGCTGATCACGTCGTCGGGAGCGACAATCCAGGCCAGTCGAATTCCCGGCGCCAGCGTCTTTGAAAACGTGCTGAGATAAATGACGTTACCCAGCGTGAACCCGTTGTCGCGTCGCAGGTTCTCGCGATCGAGCACCACCAGCGGAGCGATGTGCTCGCCTTCGTAGCGCAACTGCCCGTAAGGATCGTCTTCAATAATAGGAATGCCATACTTATCGGCGAGCAGAATTAACTCATGCCGCCGCTCTTCGGAAAGCGTCACCCCAGCCGGATTCTGAAAATTCGGCAGGATGTACATAAATTTTGGGCTTATGCGCAATGAGCTTTCTAATTGATCGGTGCGCATTCCGTTACCGTCGAGCGGCACAGAGATGAATTGAGCGCCGTAAACATTGAAGGCCTGTATCGCTCCTAAATAGGTAGGAGCCTCGACCAGCACGCGATCGCCGGAGTTGATGAGCAGCTTGCCAATAAGATCGAGCGCCTGCTGCGAGCCCGAGGTGATCAACACATTCTCGGCTTTCGCCAGAATGCCATAGCGGGCTATGTTCTGCGCGATCATCTCGCGCAGCGGCTCGTAGCCTTCTGTGGGACCATACTGCAAAGCCTGCGGCCCGTGCTGCTCAAGCACAGTGCGGCAGGCCTCCTGGAATCGCTTCACCGGAAACACTTCCGGCGCTGGAAGCCCGCCGGCAAACGAAATCACTTCCGGCCGCTGTGTAATTTTAAGAAGCTCCCGGATGGTTGAGCCTTTGGCTCGAAGCGTACGCAACGCATACCGCGAATGCCATGCGGTTGACATGAGTGCCTCCTTCCCGGGATTTTCAGCGTTACACGGTTACCGCTTCCGCGGGCCGGGGCTGAGCGAATAAGTCGTTCTCCTGCGCGTCGACCACCGCAATCGCAGCCACGCTGACAATATCTTCCACCTGCGCGGTCCGTTGAAGAATGTGCACCGGCCGGCTCATTCCCATGAGAATCGGGCCGATCGTCTCCGCCTCGGCAATTTTCGCGATTAGTTTGCAAGCCGTGTTGGCCGAAGCCAGGTCAGGGAAGATCAACACGTTGGCTCCGCCTTTCAGCGTGCTGAAGGGATACGATTTCTCGATCACCTCCGGCGACAGCGCATCGTCCGCCATGATTTCTCCATCGACCATCAGAGTCGGATCCGCATAGTGCAGTAACTCGACCGCCTTGCGCACCTTGCGGCTGATCGGGTGATCAACGCTGCCGAAAGTCGAGAACGACAGCATGGCAACCCGCGGCGTAATATCGAACCGCCGCGCCATCTGCGCGGTACAAAGAGCGATCTCTACCAGATCCTCGGCAGTAGGCTCGATGTTCACGCTGGTGTCGGCAAGGAAATAAACCTCACCTTTACGCGTGATTAGCGCATAACAGCCCGAGACACGGTGCAGGCCTTCGCGCATGCGTACGATCTGCAACGCCGGCCGTATGGTATCGGCAAAATGTTGCGTAACTCCCGAAACCAGCGCATCCGCGTCCGCCATATGCACCATCATGGAACCGAATACGTTGCTGTCGTCAATTTGCCGTCTCGCTTCGCTCAGCGTGACGCCCCGTCGCTGCCGCAGCCGGAACAGTTCCTGAATGTATGCACCGCGCAATTCCGAAGTTCCCGGATCGACAATCTTTATACCCTCGAGCTTCAACCCCAATTCCTCCGCAGTCGCCTCAATGACCACTGAATTTCCCAGAAGAATCGGCTTGGCAATTTTCTCCTCCACGAGGGTATGTGCGGCGCGAATGATTTTTTCGTTATCGCCCTCAGGAAACACAACCTGCTTCGGCTTCGCCTGCGCCTTGTGAATCATCGTCCGCGTAACTTCATGCGCCTTGCCCAACCTGCGCTCCAGTTGATCGCGGTAAGCTCCGAGATCGACTGGCTCCCGCGCCACCCCGGTACGCATCGCGGCCTCCGCCACGGCCGAAGCCTCCCACACCAGCACGCGGGGGTCGAATAAAGTTGGAATCAGGTACTCGCGCCCAAAGCTCAAACGTTCCACGCCATAGGCGCGGCACACGGAGTCAGGCACGTCTTCCTTCGCCAGCGCAGCCAGCGCTCGCGTCGCTGCCAATTTCATTTCTTCATTAATCGCAGTGGCCCGCACGTCGAGCGCGCCGCGGAAAATAAATGGAAATCCAAGAACGTTGTTGACCTGATTCGGATAATCGGAGCGGCCCGTCGCCATAATAATGTCGCTGCGGCAGGCTTTGGCCTCTTCATAGGTGATCTCGGGATCGGGATTCGCCATGGCAAACACAATCGGATCACCCGCCATCGACCGTACCATGTCAGCCGTAACTGCACCCTTCACCGACAATCCCACAAACACGTCCGCGCCCTGCATGGCATCGGCCAGCGTGCGCCGGTCGGTATTCTGGGCGAACCGGTCCTTGTACTTGTTCATGCCGTCGGTGCGGCCTTTGTAAACGACACCTTTCGTGTCGCAGAAGAGAATGTTCTCGTGCTTCACCCCCAACCGTTCATAATGTTCCGCCGTGGCAATCCCAGCAGCACCCGCGCCGTTGAAGACCACCCGAATCTTGGCGATATCTTTGCCAACAATCTCTAACGCATTTAACAGCGCTGCTCCCGTGATGATCGCTGTCCCATGCTGGTCGTCATGGAAAACCGGAATCTTCATCGTTTTGCGCAGAGTTTCCTCAATGTAAAAACAATCTGGCGCTTTGATGTCTTCGAGGTTGATTCCGCCGAACGTAAGCTCGAGAAGTTGGCAGACTTTGATGATTTCATCCGGATCGTGCGTGTTGATTTCGATGTCGAACACGTTCACGTCCGCGAAGCGCTTGAACAACACAGCCTTGCCTTCCATCACGGGCTTTCCGGCCAGCGCACCGATGTCACCCAGGCCAAGCACAGCCGTCCCATTCGTCACCACCGCAACTAAATTCCCGCGCCCGGTATATTTGAAAGCGTCGAGCGGATTCTTCTCAATCGCCAGACAGGGCTGAGCCACGCCCGGCGTGTATGCCAGGCTGAGATCGCGCTGGCTGCGGCACGGCTTGGTCGGAGTGATCTCGATCTTCCCGGGCTTCGGGCTGCTGTGGTAATTCAAAGCTTGCTCTTTCGTGATAATCATTGCGTCCTCCCTGATTTGTTCAGACCACACTGCTGCACGCGCCCGCAGACACAAGGAACTCCCCTACGGCTGCCCCTTGCTTATTCTTTTGGGCTTCTTCGCCACACCGGAACATTCGGATTCCACTTGTGAACGTCTTTATCGAAGTCTTTGCTCTGCTCTTTCGTGACGCCCACCGCGGCCAGTTCACTGCCTCCGGAGCCAAACAACTCCGCCACGAAATCTTCAATTTGCTGCCTGATCTTCGGATCGTTCAGCGCCGCCACCAGTTCAGGTTTCTCTACATGCGTAAAACCGCCGCACAGCGGACATTTCACCAAATCATCGTTTACCATTGCCGCCCCCTGGAAGGATTTCAATTGTCGGACGAGTTCGCACCTGTTCTCATTACATTCCCCCAGCCCCGTCCCGGCAGTGATAAAGATCAACTGGCCCCGTGATTCACATCACGAACCGAGCGAGCAAAGAACTTGCGCCTCACCATTCCCCGGTCGTCAGATAGTCATGAATCGACGATGCCGCGCGGCGTCCCGCGCCCATTGCGAGAATAACGGTCGCCGCTCCGGTCACGATGTCACCGCCGGCGAAAACACCTTTGCGAGTCGTGCGCTGCGTACTGGAGTCTGCTTGAATGTACCCGCACTTATCTGTGCCCAACCCAGGCGTCGTACTTTGCACGATAGGGTTAGCCGTAGTTCCAATCGCCATGATCGCTACCGACAGCGGCAAATCTATCTCCGATCCTTTGATCGGCACAGGCCGGCGCCGTCCAGATAAATCCGGCTCGCCCAGTTCCATGCGCACGCACCGCGCCGCTGTCAGCCAGCCTTTCCCGTCCGATAGAAACTCCACCGGCGCGGTCAACATCTGGAAATCAATCCCCTCCTGCCGTGCATGATGAACTTCTTCAGCGCGCGCCGGCATCTCTGCTTCACTTCGGCGGTAAATCACGTAAGCTTTACGCGCTCCCAACCGCAGCGCCGACCGGATCGCATCCAGCGCTGTATTCCCGCCGCCGATCACCGCCACATCTCTTCCGTGAAGATCAAGCATCGGCTCGTCGTATGTGGGGAATTTGTAAGCCTTCATCAAATTGATCCGCGTGAGAAATTCATTCGCCGAATAGACGCCATTCAGATGTTCGCCCGGAACCCCCATGAACTGCGGCAGGCCGGCGCCGGTGCCAATGTAGACCGCATCGAATCCATCTTCCTGCATCAGTTCATCGATCGTGACCGTGCGTCCCACGACGACGTCAGTCTCGAACTCCACGCCCATCTCGCGCATGTAATCCAGTTGCTCACGAATAATCTGCTTCGGCAGGCGGAACTCAGGAATGCCATACACCAGCACTCCTCCCAATTCGTGCAAGGCTTCAAACACCCTTACCTTGTGGCCTTTCTGAATTAGATCTCCAGCAACCGTCAATCCCGAAGGCCCGCTGCCAACTACCGCCACTTTCTTTCCCGTCGGCGTCACATTGGGCAAAATATGAGTGCCCATGCGCTGCTCGTAGTCGGCAACGAATCGCTCCAGGTAGCCAATGCCTAGCGGCTTCACTTTTTTTGACAGCAGACACTTTCCTTCGCAGTGATCTTCCTGCGGACAAACTCGCCCGGTCACTGCAGGCAGTACGTTATCTTCGCGAATCTTCGCCGCTGCCCCGAGAAAATCTCCGGCCACAATCAACTCGACGAACTCCTTCACATTCACACCAACGGGACAATTGTCGGTGCACGTCGGCTTCGCGCACTCCAGGCAGCGCAGCGCCTCTTGCCGCGCCAGTTCCGGGCTGTAACCCAGATTCACTTCGTCGAAATTCTTGTTCCGCTCATTGGCAGGCTGCTCCGGCATCAGTTGCCGTGGAACCTTGATGCGCTCCTTGGGCGAAAGCGGATTGAGCGACTTCTTCGCGGTCGGGCTCACCTCTTGCCTCCTTGCGCAATCGCGCACGACTCATCAGGCTGACCAGGAGCCGCTTTTGACTCCGCTGTTGCCCGCAGGAATTCTCCCAGCGACTGCTGCTCCGCATCGCGATACATCCCGTTGCGCTGCACCAGCACTTCAAAATTCACCTTGTGCGCGTCAAATTCCGGTCCATCGACGCAAGCAAATTCGCTCTTGTTATCGATCAACACCCGGCAGCCCCCGCACATTCCCGTACCATCAATCATGATCGGATTGAGGCTCACCACGGTGTGAATATTTTCTCTGCGCGTCATCTCCGCCACGGCTTTCATCATCACGATCGGCCCGATCGCCAGCACAAGATCAATGCGCGTGCCATTTTCGATCAACTGCCTCAATTTGTCTGTGACGAAGCCCTTATCCGAGTAGCTGCCATCGTCGGTCGTGATCATCAGAGCATCGCTCACCCCGCGCAGCTCCTGCTCGAGAATGACCAACTCTTTCGTGCGCGCTCCCACAATCGTGATCACGCGATTTCCAGCACGCTTGAATGCCGCCGCAGACGGATATGCCATTGCGGTGCCGACACCCCCACCAATCACCACGACCGTGCCGACCTTTTCGATTTCCGAGGGCTTTCCCAGCGGTCCGACAACGTCGAGAATCGAATCGCCCGTATTCAGCGAATTCAGCAGTTGCGTCGTTTTCCCGGCTGACTGCACCACGATGCTGATGGTGCCGCGCTCCGGATCGGAATTCTCGATCGTAATCGGAATCCGCTCGCCTTCCTCGTAAACTCGAAGAATTACAAATTGTCCAGGTTTCTGTTTGCGGGCGATGCGTGGCGCTTCGAGGATGAATCGTTTAATGCCAGGGGCGATGGATTGTGCGTGAATGATCTTGAACACTGTCTCTCCGCTTCAGAAATTTCGCTGACTGATTGTCGACGGAGGCGATTGGGGCAGGCAGTGATCAAGATCACAAGCAGATGTGAGGAGAAGAGTGAGATTCGCAGGGAGAGCGCAGTACATGCCACCAAACGCAGCTGTCGCCGCGGCGCTTCCACTCCTCCAACAATCAACAATCGCAATCAGCCGCGGCTAATTCCGCACCGTCAGCACCGGGCACTTTGCATGTGCCACCACCTGGTGAACCGTCGACCACGGCACATGCGTCGTCCCATCCTTGGGACGCGCTCCCAGCACGATCAGATCGGCGTCGAACTCCTCAGCCTTGTTCACGATCGCCTGCCACGCGGTCCCAAACTCCATCACAATCTCCGGCGCATACGCCAGCGCCGTATCTTTCGGGACGAGGGCCTGCAGCCGCCGCACTGCATCCTCAATCGGCCCCGGACGTGAATCCAGATTGGAGTAGTTTTCCAGAATGTGAACAAGCATAAGCCGTGCCTCGAACTGCTCCGCCAGACCAATTGCCACCGGCGCAACCTGCAGCGACTCAGGAGTAAACTTCGCCGCGAAAAGAATCCGCTGCAATTCCAGTTCGACCGGCGCCAGCGTCTTGCCCCGGCTGTCGAACTCCGGCAGCTTGGCCCGCCCGCAAACTCTCGGTCCAACCGTTAGAACCGGACATGGCGCGTGACGGAGAATGTCCTCAGCCACGGAGCCAAGCAGCATTTTGCCCATTCCCGTACGGCCGTGAGTTCCAACCACAATCAAGTCAATACCGTTTTCCGTGACAATGCCGCTCAGGTTCGGCCAGACTTTGCCGTGCCGAATATAGCTGCGGGTTGGAATTCCACCTAGCCGAGAGGCGACACGCTCAACTTTCTCCTTCGCCAGACAGTGGGCATCTTCGTAAAGCGTGCCAAAGCTCACATAATCGACTCCGCCTGTCATCAGCAGCAGGCTCGTGTCGGAGACGACATGCGCAACGTGCAGCGTGCTGCCAAACTTTCGCGCGATCGCCATTGCGTAAGGTAGCGCCGATTCCGATGTAGGCGAAAAATCGGTGGCGTACAACACATTTCTTACCGAAATCTCAGCCCTTTGCGAAATTGCGGCCGATACTTTGTTGGCTTCGGGTGCGTATTGCTTCGACTCCACGACCGTCATAGAACACCTCCGCGCCTGAATTAAGCATTACACTTCGCTCAGCTTTCGGCGACACCAGCTGTCACTCCAGCTTGTGATCGGCGTCACATCAAGAGCTTCGGATCAACATCACAGGGCGGATGTGACACGGGCAGACGCGCTTAGCTGCAGGATAAGCAAGCAACAGGCACTCTTAACCGAAGTTGCTAGTGTGCGTAATCCCCAGGAGGAAGGGAAATAGTTTTAGGCAAATCCATCGGGCTGGCTCACCGGCCCGAGGTTCGGCTGATGATCCACTGCATCGCATCCAGCGTTGATCGCCTTCAGATCGATTTCCAGTAGCGCCGGGTTCTTTACCTTCGCCTGCAGAAATCGCGCCGCCGTGGACGCTTCGAAACACCCGGTCTCTTCAAGCATAGCGCCCACCATTACGATATTCGCGGCCTTTGCCGAGCCCAGTTTGTCCGCCATCTCAGATGCCGGAACGCAGCAGACCTGAGCCTCAGCCACTACGTCATCAGGAACGCAATGGCCGTTGTACAGAATGAGTCCGCCCGATGGCACCTGCGGGGCAAACTTCCGCAGCGATAATTCATTCATCGCAATCAGCACATCCGGTTTCGCGGTCAGTGGCGAGCCGATGCGATTCCGCGATAGCGTTACCCAGCAGTGCGCGCTTCCAGAGCGCATCTCCGGACCGTAAGAGGGCAGCCAGCTAACTTCCAACCCTTGCTCGGTGCCCATTTCTGCCAGCAGTTGGCCGAGCAACAGCACGCCTTGTCCTCCAAAGCCGGCAATGTTGATCGTCAATCCTTTAAATGGCCTTGTGTTCTTGAACTCCCCCGCACCCGTATTAACCCCCCCAGCGATTCCCAGAACTTCTGCAACCGGTCGCTGCGGGGGCGCGCCATTCATCGGCAATGGCTCTTTGCGATCGCGAAACACTGCCAGTGGAAACTCCGGAACCATTTTCTCCAACACCCACTTGCGCGCCACAACCGGATCCTTGCCCCAAATGGTTGGGCACGGCGAGAGAATCTCAACAAACGAGAACCCCGCGCCATCACGCTGCGCTTCCAAGGCCCGGCGCACTGCTCGCCGCGCCCGCATGATGTTTTTGTTGTCACAGAGCGCAACCCGTTCGATGTACACCGGGGCCTGCAATGTGGCCAGCAGTTCCGCCATGTGAATCGGGAAGCCTTCATTCGAGGGCCGCCTGCCAAATGGCGAAGTCGTGCTCTTCTCTCCAACCAGCGTCGTCGGCGCCATCTGCCCGCCCGTCATGCCATAAATTCCGTTATTAATAAAGAAGACCGTAATTCTTTCGCCGCGATTCGCGGCGTGAACAATTTCCGCGGTCCCAATCGCCGCAAGATCCCCGTCACCCTGATAGGAAATGACGATCTTCTCCGGACAAGCGCGCTTGATTCCCGTAGCTGCCGCGGGAGCGCGCCCATGCGCCACCTGCACGTTTCCCACGTCAAGGTAGTAGTAAGCAAAAACCGAGCACCCCACCGGACTCACAAATATCGTACGGTCCTGCAGCCCCAGATCCTGCAGCGCTTCGGCGATCAGCTTGTGCACAATTCCGTGTCCGCATCCCGGACAGTAATGGGTCTGCTGCTTCAGATCAGATTTGCGTTCGAATAGATCATAGAAAACGGAGGGCTTTTCGTGAACCGTTGCGTAGGTTTCGGAGCCATTGATTTCTTCTTTGACGTCAATCGCCATTTCTCTGCCTCCGCCAATGGTTCTATTCGACGTGACCTGCAAACACTTCCGTCCGTGAAGAAATGCGCGCTTCCACCTGCTCGCGCAACTCCTCAACAGTCGGTACATTGCCGCCCATTCGCCCGTAAAAATCGATGCGCTTCCTTCCATTCAGCGTCAGCCGCACATCTTCGAACATCTGGCCGTTGCTCAACTCGACGACCAAAATATTTGTCGCGCGGGCCGCAGCCTTGGCTAGCGCCTTCGAAGGAAAAGGCCACAAAGTAATCGGCCGGAACAAGCCAACCGGCAATCCTTCCGCGCGCGCTTTTTCTACCATCGAGCGCAGCACCCGCGAAACAATGCCGTAACCCACAACCAGAATTTCCGCTCCCTCGGTGCAATACTGCTCGCAGCGCGGCTCGCTGTTTTGCGCGCGGATATACTTTGCCTCCATTTGCCGGTTGTGCTCTTCTAATTCGTCAGTTTCCAGATAAATCGAGCTGACCAGATTTGCTCGCGTTTCCGGCGTCCCCTTCACTGCCCAGGGTTTGGCGGGAAGTTTCGTTTCCACGTAATCGAGTTCGAGTACCTCCATCATTTGGCCAACAAATCCGTCGGCCAGAACGATCGCAGGGTTGCGATACTTGTCGGCAAGGTCGAAAGCCAGCATCGTTAAGCTCGCCATCTCCTGCACTGACGCAGGCGCGAGCACGATGTTGCGGTAGTTGCCGTGACCCCCGCCCTTGACGGTCGCGAAATAATCACTCTGCTCGGGAGCAATGTTCCCCAAGCCAGGCCCACCGCGCATTACGTCAACAATCACGCAAGGCAGCTCCGCTCCCGCGAGATAGGAAATACCCTCCTGCATCAGGCTGAGGCCGGGACCTGAAGAAGCGGTCATCACGCGTTCGCCGGTGGCCGCCGCACCATACACCATGTTGATGGCCGCGACTTCACTCTCAGCTTGCACAAAAGTTCCACCCACCTGCGGCAGAAAGCGCGCCGCAGCTTCGGCAATTTCGCTCGCCGGCGTGATCGGATACCCGTAGTAAGCGCTGCAGCCGCCCAGTATCGCGCCCTTCATCACTGCAACATTGCCCTTGCAAAGCTGCCGCATAACGTTCACCCTTTCCCTGACCTGCCTCCCGCTCAAGACCCGACTTGCGCGTCTTCCCCAGCTCTTAGCCTGCTAACGTGAAAATTACCGTGATCGTCGTCTCCACTTCCACCGGCTGCCCGTTCAACAGGTACGGTCGATACCTCCATTGCCGAACCGCGTCAATGGCTGAAGGCACCAGCATCGGGTGCCCACTCACCAAAGTCAGATCCTCAATGTTGCCTTCTTTGCTGATGATGGCCTTCAACACCACATTTCCGGAAATTCGCGCCGATCGCGCCAGCGCCGGGTAGGGTGGCTCAACTCTATGAACGAGCATTCCGCTTGTAACGCCTTGTGAAATCCGCACGCGTTGCGGCACTACTGTCTGCAGCTTCGGCATATAAGACAAATTCGCGGTAGAGTTCACGATGCCCCCAATCACTCCGCCGAGCTGTCCGCCAGGAATCCCGCCGGGTACACCTCCTACCACACCACCGGTCGAGGGCAGTGGAGGCGGCGCCTCTTCTTCCTTGATCATCTGCACTTTTTGCGGAATCCGCGTCGGCGTCCGAAGTGCTCCACTGGAAAGCAGATCGCTTTGGATCTGCTTCATGATTCTCGCCACCTGCTGCTCCGCTGCCGGCGGTGGTGGGGGCGGTGGCGGGGGCGCCACCAGGAAGGTTAGCAATTGTGACTTCGGAAGCTGCTCCGTAAAATACAGCGGCAACAACAACAAGATGCCTAGCATGAAGCACTGCAATAAGAACGATAAAACCGTTGCGAATGTCTGCCGTTTCTTTTGACCGCTGTATTGCAATAAGCTATCTGAAAATAATGGCCGGAACTGTGCCGGAGCTGCCATCGCAAGCTCCATCGACAATGCCGGTACCCGCCGCGGCGGGGCACTCTGAACTTCTGGCTCGCGTATTTCGATTGTGCCTTTCATGGCCGCTCACCCCTTTTCGCCTCCCTGCGTTAGAGGGATTTGCTTGTCTTCATCGTCGCTCACCCGCGACATTCTTCAAATGCCATTCATCACAGCGCTGCGTGCCCGCGGTCACTTTCAGCCTGATCACTTTCACACCACCGCGGGCTGAAACCCCGGCGCCTCCACTTTCGATGGCGTCACCAGCCGGTACACCGCGATCGCCCCCGGCTCCGGACAGCAATAAAAACAAATCCCGCAGCCGGTGCAGTCGCTTCCTGTATAACGCGCCGGGTGCACGCCATACGTACTCAATTCCCCGGCGAGTTCCAGGCACTTCCGAGGGCACGATTCCACACAGAGCCCGCACCCCTTGCACTCGTCAATGCTGATTGTGACTTTGCCTCGCGCTGCCATCCTTCACCTCGATGCCGCAAATTCAACTCCGAGCGGCCGCTGCAGCCACTTGGTTTTTTCGCAGTACTCGTACAGCTCCCCGCGGAACTTCGGATGCGCGATCTCGATCAACGCCTTGGCTCGCTCCCGAATCGACTTCCCATGGAGAAATGCCACTCCGAACTCTGTCACCACATATCGCACCAGCCCGCGGGACGTGACTACTCCCGCGCCCGGGTTCAGCATCGGAACAATTCGCGAAATCTGTCCATCCTTCGCCGTTGCGGAAAGCGCGATGATCGGCTTGCCGCCCTTGGAGTAGGAAGCTCCGCGCAGGAAGTCCACCTGCCCGCCAATTCCGCTGTAGAACTGGTTGCCGATCGAATCCGAGCAAACCTGTCCGGTGAGATCGACCTGCAGCGCGGAATTGATCGCCACTACGTTGTTGTTCCGCCCGATGCAAACCGGATGGTTCGTGTAGGCCGTCGGATGAAACTCGAAAATCGGATTGTTGTCGACAAACGCGAACAATTCTTCCGTGCCCAGTGCAAAGCCCACGATGATCTTCCGCGGGTTGAAATTCTTACGTGCACCGGTGAGCACACCGGCTTCGATCAATCCGATGACCCCCTCCGACACCATTTCACTGTGCACCCCAAGATCTTTGCGATCCATCAAGAACGGCAAAACCGCATCCGGAATGCCGCCGACCCCCAACTGCAACACCGCTCCGTCCTCGATTAAACTTGCCACATTTCTGGCGATAGCAATCTGCGTCTCGCCGATCTTGGCAGGCTTCAACTCGCACAGCGGGCGCGACGATTCAACGATCGTATCGATGTCGCTTACGTGAATGAAACTGTCGCCATAGGTTCGCGGCATCTGATCGTTAATCTGTGCGATGACATGACGCGCACATTTAGCCGCGGTCAGCGACGTATCCACGCCCACACCAAAGCTGCAAAATCCATGCGCATCCGGAGGAGAGAGTTCCAGCAACGCCACGTCAATCGGCATGGCTCCGCTTTCAAACAGCTCTTCAATCTCGCTCAGATTGATCGGTGTATAATCGGCGCGCCCGTCGTTGATGGCTTCGCGCACATTGGGCCCGATAAACATCGCGTTGTGCCGAAAGTGTCCTGCCATCTCTGGCGACGTATAGGGAGCGCACCCCATCGTCATCATGTGAACGATCTCCACGTCGTTCACATACGGCCCGCGCCGCATCAGCGCTTCGACCAGCGTCTCCGGTTCAGCGCAGCCCGGCTGTATGTAGACACGCATCCCCGATCGCACGCGTTCCAACGCCCGCTCTGCCGTTTGAAGCCTGCTCTTGTAATCAATCTCCCATGACATTTGGATATCCCCACTATCCCGCTTCTTGTTCCTTTTCTGTTCTGCTCTTTTCCTCTGTCACCCACTCATACCCCACAGCCGCAGAGTGAATCGCGTGGTCAAAAAATCGATCAAGTAGTTGCAACAACTCCTGCCTGCCAAGGATTTCAACCGGACGATCCGGATACGCCTCGTCCAGAATGAACTCCCATAAGTTGTGCTTTGTGAGCATGATCGCCCAGATCAATTCGCTGAGCGGAACCCCCTGCTGCGCGCGCCGAACACCAATTTCCGTATAGCGTTGCTCCACGTCGGCTTCGTTCTTGTGAAGGAGCCATTCCCCCAGGTGCCGATAGATTTCAGACACCCTCTGCTTCAGATCCTCATCCGGAACTCTGCTGTAGTTCTCAGTTCGGCTCGATTTTTGGACTTTATGCAGGAGACTGGCGGCCAGGGCGTCGGAGTGGTCCTCAATTAGGCGGACGAACCTGTAGGTGATGATCATGGCCCCACCTCTTCATCATGATTGTCGTCCTGCAGGTCAGCGCGGGCCATGATATCAAGCACGGCCACTTGTGATGGCGGTCACATCCGGAAAACGTTGGTAACGTTTCCCCCTTTGATGATCTCGATACAACTACCTCTTACTCAAGCGCCTGAGGATATTCGTCGCAGTCAATTACCAGCGTAACTACCGGGCAGTAACTGGCTATGTTAAAGATTCTTAATGACAGCGTGCTGACGCAAGGTCGTTCCTGTCGTTGATTTCGTGAGACTTGGCGACCCTGCACTGAGGAGAACGATGTCCAAGAAAATTCTTGTGGTCGACGACTCCAGAACCGCTCTGATGATGGAGCGCCAGATTCTGGAAACCCGCACGCCTTATCAGTGCGTCACCGCGAGCGACGGGCAGGAAGCCGTCGAAAAGGCGCAGCAGGAGCGCCCTGACCTCATCCTTATGGATGTGGTCATGCCGCGGATGAACGGCTTTGAGGCTTGCAAAAAGATCCGCCAGGGAACGAATACCCGCGAAATCCCCATCGTTTTAGTCACCACACGCGGCGAAGAATCCTATATGGAAGCTGGCTTCCAGAGCGGATGTAATGACTACATCACCAAACCGGTGAACGGTTCCGAATTGGTCGCCTTGTTACAGAGCTATTTGGGCGAGTAGCACGAAACAGAAGTGGGCCTGATCCGCCACAGTTAAGAAGTCACGGGTAAAGCTCTTTAATCTTCATGAACCCTAACGAAAATCACGCCTCCGCGGCGAAGCGGGCTCCCGCGGCCGATCCCATGAACGATCTGCGTCTGTCGGCTGCGCGAAAAAGGCTCGCCGAAAGCCGCGACGAACAAGACGCGATCGAAGGCCTGCGGGAGATCGTGGGCAACCTGCTCGGCTGCGAAGAAATCGGACTCTTCAAAGTCGACCCTCGCAGCAACAGCTTTTCGGTGTGCTGGTCCTTCGGAGCGGACCTCGACAACTACGATTTGTCGCATGCTCTCGGCGCCACCGGTCGACAGCGCGTAATGCAGGGCAACTGCCACATCGAACTGGCCGATCGCGATCGTTCCACTGGCATGGCCAAAGCCCAGGCATTCGTTCCTATTCGCGTTGCGAACCAAACCATCGGGATACTCGCAATCCTGCGTCTGCTCCCTCAGAAGATCACCTTCGACGCGCACGACATGGAACTCTTCAAACTTCTCTCCGAAGAAGCGGCCAAGCCCCTGTTCGGCTTCGATTTTCATTCAGGATCAACCCCGGCGCAGCCAGAAATGAAACCATGAGCGAGAATTCCCCCAAATTCAATCCTGCAGTCCTGCCCAACGAGTTCATGAAGAGTTTTACCTCGGCAGATTCCAGCGAGAACCGCCACTTTCTTTATCCAGGGCAGGTTTTCGCAAGCCGTGACCCTATCACCATCTCCACCATACTTGGCTCCTGTGCCGCGATTTGCCTTTGGGACCGCCACAAGCGTGCCGGAGGAATGAATCATTATCTTCTGCCCGAGGGCCCGGGTGACGGCCCCAACCGCCTGCGTTACGGCAGCGTCGCCAATGCCGAACTCCTGAAGCAAGTGTTGGCTCTGGGATGCGAAGTGAAAAATCTGCAGGCAAAGATTTTCGGCGGCTCGAGCGCATTTTCCGTCGATTTATCGCACTCCCTGGGAACCAGAAATGTCGACCTTGCCGAACATTTCCTCCGCACCTCCGGTATTCCAATCGTGGAGAGGGATGTTTCAGGCAAGCACGGCCGCAGGTTGGTCTTTCAGCTGGCAGACGGAATTACGACCATCAAGAGTTTCGAACAGGTCCAATAAACATGGAGCGGCTGCACCATCATCGCGAAAACGGAAGGAGGAACGATGGAACTCTCCGACTTCGATCGTGATGCCATCCTCGCATCGTTCCTCGCCGAATCGGAGGAGGGCCTCGATGTTATGGAACAGGCGCTCGTGCAGATGGAGTCCAACCCCTCCGATCCCGAGCTTCTGCATACGATTTTCCGCGTAGCCCACAGCATCAAGGGTAACGCCACCTCGCTCCAGCTGACGGAACTTGCCGGCTTCGCTCACGTAGTCGAAGACCTCCTGGATGTCTTCCGCGAGCAACAACTCCTGCCCACCGCAGATTTGATTTCACTGCTGCTCAAAGCTGTGGATGAGCTTCGCGCTATGGTGTCGGCGGCGCAAACCGGCCCGGTTGAGCTGACCTCCAAACAACACAGCCTCAGAAAAGAAATCGCGCGCGAAGTCGAAAAACGCTCGAAGCGAGTCGTCACCGCCAATGGCTCCCGTGAAGAATCCGCTTCAGGCATGAAAGCCGACACACTGCCCAACGCAAACCACCGCACGCTGCGAGCCGATGTCGACAAACTCGATCACATGCTCAACCTGACCGGCGAAATTGTCATCGCTCAGGGCCGCCTCCGCCAGATGATTGAAAAACTCGGCGGCGAACAAGGCCGCGCCATTCTCGAGATGCACCGCGAGGCCGAACGCCTCTACATGGACCTGCAAAGCGAAGTTATGAGCATTCGTATGGTCCCGGTCGGCCCGCTATTTCGTCAGTTCGTTCGCTCGGTGCGGGACCTGGCTCGCAGTCACGGAAAACTCGCCCGGCTCGAGGTCGCCGGCGGAGACGTTGAGGTCGACACCACCGTGCTCGAGCAGTTAAAAGATCCGCTGCTCCACCTTCTCCGCAATGCGGTCGATCACGGATTGGAAAAGCCCGAAGCCCGCGAGAGCCAAGGCAAGAACTCCTGCGGCCTGATCAAACTCTCGGCTGCACACAGCGCCGGCAACATCGTCGTCACCCTCCAGGATGACGGAGCAGGTTTTGATAAGACGCGAATTCTCGAAAAAGCCCGGCAAGCCGGCCTGATCTCCGCCAAAGAAGAATTGCGAGATCCGGAGATTTACAACCTCGTATTCCGCGCCGGATTTTCCACCGCCGAATCGGTCACCGATCTTTCCGGCCGCGGCGTTGGCCTCGACGTCGTCCGCCGCAATATCGATACGCTCCGCGGAACCGTTGACATCGCCAGCACCGCCGGCAAGGGCAGCGTCATCACCATTCGTCTGCCTTTGACGCTCGCTATCATCGAAGGTTTTTCTGTCAGAGTGGGCCGCGAAGTTTTCATCGTGCCGCTCGAACACGTCACCGAATGTACAGAACTGCCCGCCGCGCAGCGCAACACCGACGCCAGCGGAGTTCTCAGCCTTCGCGGAGAGCCGCTTCCTTACGTTCGATTGCGCCGCGCCTTCAGCGTAACTGGAGAACTGCCTCAGAAGGAAAACATCGTGGTCGTCAAAATCAATGACTTTCACGCTGGAATCGCAGTCGACGAATTATTGGGCGGCATGCAGACCGTAGTAAAGCCGCTGGGCAAAGCGTTTCGAGCCGTGCACGGCGTCGCCGGTTCTACCGTTCTCGGAGACGGACGCGTGGGCTTGATCATCGACGTTCCCAGCCTTCTGCGTGGCGTCATGCAGTCATCTTTGCCGGCACAAGCTTAGACATAAGGAAATGTTGAGGGGAAAGCAATGACAAATTGGCAAGATCAAAAAATCGGCACCCGGCTCGGTATTGTCTTCGGTGCCATTCTGCTGTTCGTGATCGCGGTTGGGGGAGTCGGCCTCAGTTGGCTCGACCGTCTCAATTCCAACATGTCCGCTACTCTGCAGAAGCGCTACAACGTCGTTGAGTTGACGCATCAGACCATCGAAAACTCAATCACCAACTCGCGCATCACTCTGCAATTATTCGAGAACACCGATCCCGACAAGGAAAAGAAGCTGAATGATGAGAACGAAGGCATCAGCCACCACATCAGCGTCCAAGTCGCGGAGATTGAAAAGAACCTCAGCTCCTCGCAGGAACGCGAGGTGTTCGAGGTGGTCACTCAGCATCGTCAGGCCTATATTTCAGCCCGCGAAAAAGCCAAGAAATTGCTTGCCGACAAAAAGCACGACCAGGCCATGAACGCGCTCGCCGACGAAGTTATTCCCGCCCTCGATTCCTACCGCGCTATGTGGCAGAAATTCATCGACCTTCAGACCGCTGCTATGCAGCAAAGTATGAAAGAAAACCAGGACGCTTTCGCCATGGGCCGCAAGATCTCTTGGATGTTCCTGGTTCTTGTTTTGATGATCTCGCCGCTGGTAGCCTACAGCATCACCCGCAGCATCACCGGCCCCATCCGCCAGGCGGTCGAACACGCGGAGCGCATCGCAGCCGGCGACCTGACCAAGGAAATTGCCGTCACCAACCGCTCTGAAACCGGCCAACTATTGCAGGCCATGCACGATATGAGCAGCAAACTTTCCGGCATCATCCGCGACGTCCGAGAAGGCTCGACCGCCGTTGCCTCCGCCGCGCAACAAGTCTCGGCATCCTCGCAGAGCCTTTCGCAGGGCACCAGCGAGCAGGCCGCTTCCGTGGAGGAGATGAGCTCCAGCCTCGAGCAGATGAACGCCTCGATCACCCAGAATGCCGACAACAGCCGGCAGGTCGAACAGACCGCCGCCAAGGGTGCGGCAGCGGCGGAGGAGAGCGGCAGTGCGGTCAAGGAAACCGTAGAAGCCATGAAGCAGATCGCAGCAAAAACTTCTGTGATCGAAGAAATCGCCTACCAGACCAACCTGCTCGCGCTCAACGCCGCCATCGAAGCCGCACGCGCCGGCGATCAGGGCAGGGGCTTTGCCGTGGTTGCCGTCGAAGTTCGCAAATTAGCCGAGCGCAGCCAGCTCGCCGCGCAAGAGATTGGCGGGCTCGCGGCCAACAGCGTCAAAGTCGCTGAGCGCTCCGGCCAATTGCTCACCGACCTCGTACCGTCCATTAAACAAACCGCCGAGTTAGTGCAGGATGTCGCCGCTGCCTCCACCGAACAATCGGGCGGCGTCACCCAGATCAACCGAGCCATGGCGCAGGTCGATACCGTAACCCAACGCAACGCTTCCTCCGCCGAGGAACTTTCCAGCACCGCGGAAGAGCTGGCCGCTCAGTCCGAGCAGCTGCAGCAATTGATGACCTTCTTCCGGGTTGCCGGAGAACAATACGCACGCGGCAATAACGGCGAAAAACGCGTCCTCATGCCGCTAACCCCGGCATTCAAAACCAACTTTGCATCACGCAGCTCGAAACCGGCGGGCGGAAAACGCGAGGAAGAGGCGAACTTCTCTCCTTTCTAATCTGCGGTTTTCGCGCAACATGACCGAGAACAGCACCACAGTTCGAAACTTTTGAGGATTGAAATTATGGGAGCCACGAATCCGGGGAAGACACAACTCCCTGCCAACAAAACGCAATATCTGACGTTCTTCACCGCCGGTGAAGAGTATGCGATCAGCATCGTCAAGGTGCGCGAGATCATCGAGTACGATACCGTCACCACTGTACCCAACACGCCGCCGTGGATCAGCGGGGTCACCAATCTGCGCGGCAAAGTCACTCCCGTCGTCGATCTTGCCGTGAAATTCGGATTGCCTCCAAGCCGCATTGGCAAATTTTCCTGCGTCATCATCACCGATGTCATGTTTCAGGGCGAGAGCCTCACCATGGGAATCCTCGCTGATTCCGTAAGCCAGGTCATCGATCTTTCCGCCGACGATATTGAAAAGACTCCTCCCTTCGGCACTCGCGTGAAAACTGAATACTTGTTGGGCATGGGGGCGCTCGGCAAGAAATTTTGCCTGATTCTCGACATCGACAAAGTCCTCTCTGCCGAGGAAATACTGGCCGTCACTGAGTCTGTTTCCGGGGAGGACGATCCAGGGGGTGCCGTCTCTCCGGGTGGGAAAACCGGCTCCGGCAAAGATTCGCACTTCGAAGCCGGAGCATAGCCGTGTCCGCGGGCACAGCGCCAGGCAAAGACTCAATGCCCTTGCCCGATCGTGATCTCTGCCTTGAGCAACCGCCGCATCTTTCCGTCAGCCCCGTCCTCTTCCACAAATTTCAAAAGCTGATCTACTCTGAGACGGGCATCTGGCTCAGCGATGCAAAAACCGCGTTGCTCTGCGGGCGTTTATTTCGGCGCCTGCGCGAACTCGGCATCACCTCGCTGAAAACCTATTACGAGTGCGTCTCTCAACCGGACCAGCACGAAGAACGAGCGCGCATGATCGATGCCATCACCACCAATGAAACCCGTTTCTTTCGTGAGCCCCGGCAGTTCGAATTCCTCGTGCAAAAAGTTTTCCCGCGCTGGCAGACTGAAGCCGACCAGGGGCGTCGTCCCCGACGCTTGCGCGTTTGGAGTGCAGGCTGCTCCTCTGGCGAAGAACCCTACACCCTAGCCATGCTGCTAGCCGCTCACTTGCCCAGCGAAAATGGCTGGGACATACAAATTCTTGCAACCGACATTTCCAATCGCGCCCTCGAAAAGGCGCGCAAAGCAATCTATCCCATGACCCGGGCAACTGAGGTGCCGGCCGATCTCCTGCACAGCTTCATGCTTCGCGGCACCGGCGATCGCGAAGGCGAAATGAAGGTGAAAGTTCAAGTCCAAGAAATGATCGACTTCCGCAGATTTAACTTGATCGATGAAAGCACTTTGCACGAAGGTCCGTTCGATGCAATCTTCTGCCGCAACGTTCTTATCTATTTCGATGCGGCATCCAAGCAGACCGTGGTCACGAATCTGCTGCGTCATCTCATGCCCAACGGCCTGCTGTTCGTAGGCCACGCGGAAAATCTAAGTAGTATCTCGAATGTGTTACGCAGTCTCGAGCCGACGATTTATCTCAAGACAGCAAGCAGAGAAAACCGTTGAATATATTCATCTGTTGCTCAAGCCTTGCTTCTGCAGCTCGCACTCTGCTGGAGGACGAATCACGCCCGTGCCGCCTGTAAACGCAAATGCGCTGCAACTCCTGGTCGTGGACGATTCCGCCATGGTCCGCCAGGTGATGCAGGCCATCCTGTCGACCGATCGGCGGATCGTAGTCAAGACTGCCGCCGACCCAATCATCGCCTGGGGCAAGATGCAGAAAGAGCGTCCCGACGTCGTCATCACCGATCTCGAAATGCCGCGCATGGACGGCCTGACCTTCATTCGCAAAATCATGGCCGAGATGCCGCTTCCGGTGGTGGTCTGCTCCGGCCTTGCCGCCCGCGGCACAGAGCTCGGTCTTCGCGCCCTGGAAGAAGGCGCAGTTGAGGTCATTACAAAGCCGAAAGTGGCCGTGCGCGAGTTCCTGCACGAATCCGCGGTCACGCTTCTCGACGCCGTATGGAGCGCATCCCAGGCTCAGCTGCGGCCACGTATGATGGCCGCACCTCGCCTCACGGCTGACGCCGTCCTGCCTCGCAAGAACAACGCCGCGACGTCGGCAGCCCCAAGAAATGTGATCGCTGTCGGCGCATCAACAGGAGGGACCGAAGCGTTGCGTGTTTTCCTCGGTGCGCTTCCAACCGATTGCCCGCCCGTAGTAATCGTGCAGCACATGCCCGAGGTCTTTACCCGGGCCTTTGCGGAACGCTTGAATAAGGAGTGTGCCATCGACGTCGCCGAAGCCAAAAATGGCGATCAACTTCGCAATGGACTGGCCCTCATCGCCCCAGGGAATCGCCACATGTTAGTCAATCGCAGCGGAGATGATTTCGTGATTCAGATTCTGGATGGCCCCTTGGTGTCACGCCACCGCCCCAGCGTCGACGTGCTGTTTCGTTCGGTCGCAATTTCGGTCGGAGCTAAAGCTGTGGGCGTAATCATGACCGGCATGGGCGACGACGGAGCCGAAGGACTCGGCGAGATGAAGGAAGCGGGAGCAATCACCATTGCCCAGGACGAAGCCAGCTGCGTGGTCTTCGGCATGCCCAAAGAGGCGATTGCCCGCGGCGCTGTCGATGCAGTCATGCCGCTGGAGCAAATTGCCGCCGCCGTCTTGAACCTGCAAAGCCGGAGCTGCGCAAGTTCCTCCTGAGACTTTACTGACGCCAGCCTAGATATTCGTCGCGCCCCTTAAATATCTCGTGGAGCCGATGAATAATTCGCTCCTTCAAGGTCGCGGGCTGTGTTTGCGGCGTTCCGGCGGTTTCGTTCTTGGTTTCCAGCGCCTTTTCGGGGGCGGGAGCAGCACCTGCAGCCATCGTATGTTCTCCTCTGAATGATTTGCCCGTTGCTCGCTGCAACAAGCGCGGAAATTTCTGCCGGGACGGGGACGGCGGGAGATCTTTCCAACTGCCCCAAATAATAAGAGGCCTCTAACCTTGAAAGCAGATCACCAACGTCGTAGCACTCCAGGCTGCAGTCGGGCGCCTGTAGCCGAAATCTCTGCCACACCAGCTTTGCTAACAACCCCTCATCAGCGCGGCCCTGCTGCATTTAAACCGTTAACTTTTTGGTTATCAGCAATAGCCTGTATATCCCCGCTACGTCAAAATTGAAATGATCCCTCTCTTGTCTTTTTCCTGGAGCAGTGCCGAACAATCTCTTTTAGGAAGGCCGGTGGAGACGTACAGGCAAGGAATATTGTGCGTGGACGACGATCCGGGCACGCTAAAGGCTCGCCGGCTGCTTCTCGAAGCCGCCGGATATACCGTCCTGACGGCGTCTTCCGGCCAGGAGGCACTTGATCTGCTGGCCAAAGAGACCGGTGTCAACCTCGTACTACTGGATTTTTCCATGGGAGCGGGAGCCATGAACGGCGAAGAACTGGCCCAGAAGCTACGTCAGGGTTATCCCGAACTGCCGCTCATTGCTGTCTCCGCCGTCGAGCAATTGCCCCCGCCATTCCTGCGGAATGTCGACGGACACGTGCGCAAAGGCCAAAATCCGGAGTTCCTCTTATCCACCATCTCCGAACTCCTGGCCCGAACTCACCACTCTGCCGGCAGAGAGCACCGGCCCTCGGCAGGCACCATCCTTTGTGTCGATGACGAGCAATTGCAGTTGCAACTCCGCACTCTTCTGTTTGAGTCAGCGGGCTTCAAGGTGCTCCAGGCACGTTCTGCTAGTGCTGCGCTCGAACTGTTCCGGTCAGAACACATCGATGCGGTCGTCATGGATTATTGGTTATCCGGCACCAACGGCACTGCCATCGCCGAGGAAATGAAGAAGCTGCATCCCAAAACCCCCATCGTCATGTTGTCTGGTTATTCTTCCCTGCCGGGCGAAGGCGCAGTCGTGGATGCATGGCTTCGCAAGGCCCAGGTCGAACCAGAAGAAATTGTCAATGCTGTCAGAAGGCTGATTGGTTTTCACAGTGGCACGTAGATAGCTGCAACTATCGACCGAATATGCGAAACACCAGACTTCTGTGCCAGACGTTCCGCGCCATTCTCTGCACAATCGCGATTTCAATTTTTCTCAGCGCATTCGTCCTCGCCGCTTCCCCTGACACCGCCGAAAGCGAAAACCCCGTAAAGCATCTAAGCCTCTCCGAACTAGGCAATATCGAGGTAACCACCGCCTCCCGGCAACCCGAGCGCGTGATGAACACCACCGCCGCTATTTACGTCATCACCCAGGAGGACATTGAGCGCTCCGGCGCAAAAACTATCCCCGACGCCCTCCGCCTGGCGCCCGGTGTCGAAGTTGCTCAAATCGACAGCCACGACTGGTCCGTCGGCATTCGCGGCTTCGGCAGTAACCTCACCCGCAACGTGCTCGTACTCATCGACGGCCGTACTGTTTACACCACGCTGCTCGCTGGCACCTATTGGGAAGTGCAAAACCTTGTCATGGAGGATATTGACCGCATCGAGGTGATTCGTGGCCCCGGCGCTACCGTTTGGGGACCCAACGCCGTCAACGGCGTGATCAATATCATCACCAAGCCCGCGAAAGACACCCACGGCGTCTTAGCCAACGCTGGCGGGGGCGATTACGAGCAGGGATTTCTCAACGCCCGCTACGGCGGTAATTCGGGCAACCTCGATTATCGCGTCTACGAATTGGGCTTCAACCGCGGACCCGAATACCATCCCGACGGCATCAACTTCGACCGCTGGCGCGCAATCCAGGCCGGCTTCCGCACTGATTGGGAAGAGAGCGTACGCGACAGTTTCACCTTTCAGGGAGATATTTACGACGAAGGCGCCGGAGCCGATGTCACCGCCACAACCTATGCCCCGCCTTATTCGCAGACGGTCTATGGCACCGACCGCCTTTCCGGCGGCAATATTCTCGGGCGGTGGAAAAGAATCTACGGCGAAGGAGAAGATCTTCAGCTCCAGGTCTTCTACGATCGCACCAATCGTCACCAGCCCAATTTCATCGATCTCCGCGATACTTACGACATCGATTTTCTCGATCACTTTCGCATGCCGTTTCGCGAGCAGATTTCCTGGGGTCTGGGAGCACGCTTCAGCCACGGCTACAACCCGGTCGTAGTTTCTGGCCTCACCTTCACACCCAACAGCCGAACTGATCGCCTGCTCACTGCTTTCCTGCAGGATGACATCACCCTCATCAATAAACAGCTCCTCTTCACTTTCGGCACCAAATTCCTGCGCACCAACTACACTGGCTGGCAATTGCAACCCACCGGCCGCCTGTTATGGACGCCCACCGCGAAGCAGAGCTTTTGGACTGCCTTCACCCACGCCGTCCGCACTCCATCCGACGCCGAAGACAATTTCACATTATTAGGTTTCACCGGAAGTTTCCTCGATGGCTTGCCTGTCTTTGCCCGCTTCAATCCGAATCCCCGTTTTCACTCAGAAGAATTGAACGGATATGAACTCGGCTATCGCCTTATGTTGCGCAAAACTCTCTACTTCGATGTCGCCGGTTTCTACAACCACTACGGCAATCTCTTCAGTGAAGATGTCACCGGCGGCCCTTTTCTCGAAGACGCTCCCGCTCCTGCCCACATCCTCATTCCCGCCGAGTTCGGAAACGGACTGGTGGGCACCACCAAGGGAGTGGAATTTGCCCCCGAATGGAGGCCCGTCCCCTATTGGCGCATCCGCGGCTCCTATTCATACCTGCAAATGAATATCAAGAAATCCACCGGTTCGCTCGACGTAGGTACCGCTCCGTTCGTCGAGGGCTCCAGCCCTAAGCACGAAGCCTCATTGCAATCGGGCCTCGACTTCGCGAAAGTACTGAGCTTTGACCTGACCTACCGCTACGTGAGCATTCTCCCGGCACTCAAAGTGGAATCCTATTCCACCGCAGATGCTCGATTCGATTGGCAGGTTCGCAAGGAATTCAAACTCTCGGTAGTAGGAACCAACCTGTTACAGCCCCACCATATTGAGTACAGCGGCGTGGATCCCGGGCCGGATATCGGAATCAAAAGGAGCGCGTACGGGCAGATTACGTGGACACGGTGAGCGCGAGTCGATCCATCTCTGATTTTCGTCGGCGCCCTTTGCCGTTCGCTCGGATCGGGCCAAAGCGGTGCACACTGCCGGCATGCTTGAATCGGCCGCGCAGGTTGGCGGCGCTGGCCATCCTCACGCTGCTTCTCCCGTGCATTTCGCTTCCGGTTGCCGCACAAGAGCGTCCCACAGAATCACAAGTCAAAGCCGCCTACCTCTTCAATTTTGGAAAGTTCGTTCAATGGCAGCGTGATCAGGCCACCGGTTCCGAATCCCTTCAGATCTGCGTTCTCGGTAAAGATCCTTTCGGAACAGTTCTCGACTCCACCGTCGCCGGCGAGAGCATCGACGGCAAAAAAATTGCGGTAAGAAGAATCGCCACCATGCAGGAAGCCCCGCAATGCCGCATTTTATTTATCAGTCTGTCCGAAGAACATCGCCTGCGCCCCATTCTCGCCGCCGCTCAGCATACTGGAGCGCTTACCGTCAGCGATATCCCGCATTTCGCGGAACTCGGCGGCATCATCGAATTCGTTAACTTGCAGGACAAGATTCGTTTCGAAGTGAACCGCGCCGCCGCCGAACATTGCGGCCTGGTTCTCAGTTCGCAATTATTAAAGGTAGCCAGCAAAGTGATCGAGGAGACGCCGCGCCAAAATCAGCCATGACCTCGATCCGCACACGATCGATCTCCACCAAGCTCACCATGATGAATATACTGGTGAGCGGTGCCGCCCTGTTGCTGGCGTGCGCCGGCTTTTTTATCTACGACCAGGTCACCTTCCGCCAAAACCTGGTGCACACTCTTTCGGCGCAAGCACAGATCATCGGCTCCAACAGCGTTTCAGCGCTGCTCTTCAATGACCCTCAATCAGCTACCAACACGCTTTCCGCCCTCAAGAACTCTCCCAGCATCGCCTCCGCCGGAATTCTCACCGCCGACGGTCACGCTTTCGCCGGTTATTATCGTTCTCCCCAGGATCAAACTTTAACGATACCCTCTCTCGCCAATGTTCAAACCGAGTCCTACTGGTTCCGCAGCAATCACGCGACTCTGGTGCGCAAGATTGCCTCTGATGGAAAACTCGTGGGTTTCGTCTATATCCGCGCCGACTTGCGCGAAATTGATCATCGCTTCTGGCGCTACTTACTGATTTCTGCCGCGGTGCTCATGGTTTCATTGTTGTTCGCCGCGCTGGTTTCAGCCGCATTCCGGCGCTCCGTAGCCCAGCCCATCGTCGCCCTCGCCGAAACCGCGCGCAGCGTCACCCGCGACCGCGATTACTCAATCCGAGTCCCCTCCACTGGCCAGCGCGACGAAGTGGCGGTGCTGATCGATTCCTTCAACGAAATGTTGCGCGAGATTCAGCAGCGCGATAAAGCTCTGCAAAAAGCTCACGACCTGCTCGAGCAGCGCGTCTCCGACCGCACCCGCGATCTAGTCTCCGCCAACCAGGAACTCGAAGCTTTCTCTTACTCCGTCTCGCACGATCTCCGCGGTCCGCTCGACGCCATCATCGGCTTCAGCTACGTGCTCCTCTCCGGCCATGCCAACCGTCTCGATGCTAACGGTCAGGAATCGCTAAAGAGCATCCGGGCCTCGGCACGCCGGATGTCGGAATTAATCGACGACTTGCTGAACCTTTCTCGCGTGAGCACCAGCACCATGCACCGCGAAAAAATTGATCTGAGCGCCTTCGCGCGCTCCATCATGGAAGAGCTATGCCGCGCCGCGCCAGAGAGGCAAGTAGAATTCATTGCGCCAGTCAGCGCCGAAGCCTTTGCCGATTCGCGCCTGATCCGAATCGTGATGGATAATCTGCTGCGCAACTCGTGGAAATACACCTCGCACCACGAGCGCGCGCGCATTGAGTTCGGCCAGCAGGAGAAGAATGGGCGTGTCGTCTATTTCGTCAAAGATGACGGCAGCGGCTTCGATCCGCGCGCATCCGAGCGACTGTTCCAGCCCTTCCAGCGTCTGCACTCGTCTGCAGAATTTCCCGGCAATGGCATCGGCCTCGCCACCGTCCGCCGCATCGTCCAACGCCACGGCGGCGACGTCTGGGCCGAAGCCCAAGTAGAAAAAGGCGCAACCTTCTACTTCACCCTGGAATCCCGTCGCAGCAATCTGCAATAAAGTTTGCCATCCTGAGCAAACATCCTGCGCGCTAAAGCGCAGGAATTAGCCGCAGTCGAAGGATCCCTCTAAACCGCTCAAGCGCGGTGTCGCACGCATCTCCTACGCGCCCGGCTTGATCTCTGTCGCCCTCCCTCCACTGTAAATCACCACTACTGGCTTCCCCCCGTTCGGATAGCGCACCGTCTTATCAGCCGACGAGTCCCCCGCATCCGGAACTCCCATCCCCACAGCAAAGACGGCCTGCAGTTCGTTCATCCCCGGCTTCACCTCATGCTGCGCGATCGCCTGCCAAACATCCGCCGGCCAATGCTTGTAAAGCTCGTGCGGATCCTCCACATAGAACATCTCATCCGAATAAATCTTGTACTGCCCATCGCTCTCGAACCCGACCGGCACCGCAAAGCTATGGCCGTCTTTATCGAAAAGAGCCACCACCTGCTTCCGCCCGCCAGGCGCGGCGACCGCAATCACATCTTTTATCTCAAGCCGCTCGATCGGGCCCAGCAAGCCAGCCTCATTCTTAAAATCAACTGTCTTCACCACTGGGACATAGCGGTAGTACGTATACCGGTATCCTTCTTTCACCCAAACCGGCTGCTGCGTCAACTGCTGCGCCGACTTCAGATCAAAGGGATAAAGCTTCTTCGGCGTGACGTAATAATCCGCATTCGAGTAGCCGGCATTTTTGGCCTGGAGTTGCTTCTGCGCCGCAAGATAATCCTCATGCCGCTGATAAAGAATGTATCCGGCGCGTCCCGCCGCGACGATCAGCGCCAGCGCCAAAGCGAGTTGAATCCTCTTCTTACCCTGTTCACTCATCATAGGAATGATGGTTTACCCTGTGAACCTCTGTGGTTTAAGAAATCCGCGCCAGCGGCGCAGGCCGCCCTACGATACACTTAAATGAAGGAAACCGAATGCCCGTCACCGAACAAGATGTAATGAGCGCGTTGCGAAGCTGCTACGATCCCGAGATCCCGGTCAACATCGTCGATCTGGGCCTGATCTACGGGGTAAATTTTTCGCTGATAATTGATGGCGATAATAATGATAATAAAGACAAACAGGACGTCACCATCGACATGACGCTCACCGCGCAAGGCTGCCCCGAGCACGTCAACATCAGCGCGCAAGTCAAGTCGCGCCTGGAGACGTTGCCCGGCATCCGCAACGCCAAGGTGAATATTGTCTGGACTCCCGCCTGGACACCCGAACGCCTAAGCCCCGACGCCCGCAAGCAACTCGGAATCGAGTAAAAGCGCCAGAAACCGAAGCCGCTGTTATACCCCCAGTTCGCCCCAGTCCAGCGGTCCACGCTCGGCGATGCGCCGTCCCGCGCGCTCGGCAAATTCCATCACCCGCATGCCACGGTCAAAATAATCGGGCAGCGAGCGGCGCACCTTCTCAAACTTTTCCGGATACTCCGCCGCCAGCACCGCCAATCCGATTCCCGTCGACAAGACGCCGGCCGCATATCTCTTCTTCATAAATAAAACCGTCGCGGCCCCAATCGATCCCGCCACCACTGCCTTTTTCCACGCGTCCATTTTTCTCCTGCGAAACACGCTTCTCATTGCGATTGTACTCCCCGCTATTTATTGATCACCTGTCAATCCGATGCCGGATCAGCCCGCACTGTTGTCGCGACTGAACGGATCAAAACCCTCCTTCGAATGCGCGCCGCCCTTCACGAAGGCGTCATCCCGAAGGCTCGCGTTTTCCCCAGCGGGCCGAGGGATCTCGCGCGGAGCACGTGGCCATCGGCGCAGGATATATACTTCTTCGTTCACCCGGAGCCCAAATGTCCCAAACAAACATTCTGTCCGCCAATAGTGCGTCTAATTCGAAAAGCCGAAAGCGGGAAACCGGCATCCGGAAGCCGCTCGCGCTAGCCGCAATTCTCCTGGCTGTCACGCTGGCCCAAGCCCAAAAGCCTCGAGCCCGCGATCTCGGCATCCCCTTCGATGGCGCTCCCGGCCCCAACAACGCCATCACCGACGTCCACGGAGTCGAAGTCGGCCACACCACGCTAATCTCCGGCGAAGGCAAGCTCGTCGTCGGCAAAGGCCCCGTCCGCACCGGGGTGACCGCGATTCTTCCCCGCGGCAAAGGCAACAACGACGCCGTCTTCGCCGCCTGGTTCACCCTCAACGGCAATGGTGAGATGACTGGCACCACCTGGGTCGAAGACTCCGGCTTCCTCGACGGCCCCGTGATGATCACCAACACGCACAGCGTCGGCGTGGTCCGCGACGCCGTTATCGCCTGGAAGGTCAAGCACGGCTCGGCCGACATGGAGGGCTATTTCTGGTCGCTTCCCGTCGTCGCCGAAACCTGGGACGGCTGGCTCAACGACATCAACGGATTCCACGTCCACCCCGAAGATGCCTGGCACGCGCTCGATACCGCCCATTCCGGCGCGGTCGAAGAGGGCAACATCGGCGGAGGCACAGGGATGATCTGCAACGAATTCAAAGGCGGCATCGGCACCTCATCCCGCGTGCTCGACCCCAAAGCCGGCGGCTACACCATCGGAGTGCTCGTGCAATGCAACTATGGACGCCGCGACCAACTCCGCATCGCCGGAGTTCCCGTGGGCAAAGAAATTCCCGAGCATCCTGCGTATGAAGCCAGTAATGACCGGCGCAGCCACAGCGACACTGGCTCGATCATCGTGATCGTCGCAACCGACGCTCCGCTTATCCCCACGCAATTGAAACGTGTCGCCCGTCGCGTCGCGCTCGGCCTGGGCCGCGACGGCAGTTACTCCGGCGACGGCTCCGGAGACATCTTCTTAGCCTTCTCCACCGCAAACTCCGGAACCGTCAGCCCCAAGAGCGATCAACCCAACAACACGCACCAGCTAACCATGCTCCCCAACGACTCGCTCGATCCCATCTTTCTCGCGACGGTCCAAGCCACCGAAGAAGCCGTAATCAACGCCATGGTTGCCGCCGAAACCATGAAAGGCATCGACAACCACGAAGCCATCGCGCTCCCTCACGACAAGCTCCGCGAAGTCCTGAAGAAATACAACCGCCTGAATCAATAGGGGTCCCAACGAGATTGTCATCTGAGCGTGTATTCTCATCCTGAGCGGAGGAGCCGCTTCGCGAACGCGAAGCAGTTCGGGAGTCGAAGGATCCCTATCACCAGCACGGCTGCCAGCAGATTTTGACTTCCCATCCAGGCCAAAGAACCCGAGAGACATTCCACCTTAGAACACTCCCATCATTACCTTCGCCGCCCCACCCTCGTGCCTATCACTTCCCCGCCAAGGGACTACACTCAGAACTGTGAAGCGCGCCTACAGCATCGCCCGCGTCAAAGGAGGCATGAAGTTCACCTGCTCCCATTGCGCCCACCACGTCAGCACCCTTGACTTTGACATCCGTGACGGCAATCTCCGCACCCAGGCCGCCACCGCCATCAACCAGCACGCCACCAAAGTCCACCACGAGCCCGTAACCATCTCTTCGCTCGACTCCCAACAGCGCATCTGGCGCACCTGACTTTTCTCCGTTGTGGATTTCTTGCTGAAATAAGGTTTACGGCGATGCCTTGCGTGAAGTGGCGGTTGAGTCTGGGAGACTCGGAAATCGGGGTGACCACCCCCCTCCCCCCATTACCGCATAATGTCTGGAATCATCACGCTAGCGAGTTTTGGTCTGCAAGAGATCATGACAAAGAACTTAGATACCAAAATCTTTGAGTTAAGCAGTTACGGGCTCACTTTCGTTCGGAATATTTGAAGTGACTCTGCTTCCGGTGCTGAGCAATGATGAAACGAATTTGAGCGAGGCGAAAGGTTGGATGTCACAGCAGTTGTGTGGATCAGCTGTGAACGGAATGGGCAATATCCTTCTTCTGCTTTTTGCCATCCTTCGTTCGTGGCTACTTCCACCACCACTGTGGTGTTTTGCATCATCATTGAAGATTTCGCAATTTAATCTCGAACTTTCTTGACCTAGATCACTTCTCGCCGCCGTTGCGGGAAGTGGGGGCGGCGCCTGGGCAAAATCAAAATCTCCACACTAACGTGGCAACGAACGCGACATTGGGATGGGACACCCCTTGCGACGGGCATTACGCAGCCCCACATTGCCAAAATCCCAAATGCGCGTAGAATGGCCCCGGCTTTCTAAAGCCGAAAGGAGATTCCCAATGAAGACTTTGGGGCTGATGTTGGGAACTTGTTTGTTAGCCGGCTGCGCGATCGCAGCCGCGCAAGATGCGTCGATGGGTCCGCCGAAGGTGCTGTCCGTAACTCGCGAGTGGACAAAACCAGGGCATAACGGAACTCCACACGAAAAAACCGAAAGCGCGTTTGTGCAGGCGATGGCGCGCGCCAAATGGCCGACTCACTATCTGGCGGTAGAGTCGCTCACCGGCAAACCGCGCGCTCTCTTCCTCACCGGCTACGAATCATTTGCGGCGATGGAGAAGGATGCGCAGGCCACACAGAAGAACGCAGCGCTCTCCGCTGCGCTCGACAAAGCGAACATGGCCGATGGCGAGCTGCTCTCTGGAACCGACCAGGCCGCGTTGATGCTGCGTCCGGAGCTAAGTGAGCGCATGACTCAGGACATAGCGCACATGCGCTATTTCGAAATCTCGCGCTACCACGTGCGGCCCGGACACGAGCAGGACTTCGAAGCGCTGGTCAAGCTCTACCAAAAGGGGGTGGAGAATCTGCCAGAGATTCACTGGGACATGTTTCAGGCGGCCTATGGATTGGAAGATGGCACCTACATTCTGTTCAATCCAATGAAGTCGGCTGCGGAAATCGACCACGCGTTTATGCAGATGAAAGCCTTCGGTGAGGCGCTGGGAGAAGATGGCATGAAGAAGCTCAGCGAACTAACCGCGGCGGCAATCGATTCGAGCGAGACCAACCTGTTCATGTTCAATCCGCGCATGAGCTACCCCCCAGAAGAGTGGATCAAAGCCGATCCGGAATTCTGGAAGCCGAAGATGTCGATGGAACCCAAGAAGCCAGCGGCAAAACCCGCGGAGAAGCCGGCCGGGCAGTAAGCAGCGATTGGCCGCGGCGTTGTTTGTTTGTGACGTGATGTCATTGTAATTATGGAGCGCATGCCGGGACGTTCGAGGTTCGAAGGTCCCGGCCTTTTCAAAGATTCGCGTTTAAAGATGCGGGGTAGTTTTGCAGAGATAAATCTTTTCTTGCGGGGAACCACACCGGTGCGAATGCCCGTCCCCTTGGGCCATTGACGCGCGGAGTGGCTTCGTCCTACTCTCACAGAGGTTCTCCTTTCAGAAGGCGTTCATGTCGTTTCCCGGCTTCCTTGCTTTCCAGCGCCCACAGGGCCTGCAATCCGCAATGAGATTAGCGGCGGCTTTGTTGCTCGTTGGCGCGCTGGCGGCCACTATCGGCTGCAGCTCGTCGCCCACGCCACCGGCCTCGTCGTCGCAGCCAACCCCACCGCCAACGCCGCCTACGCAGCCGCCTGCTCCAATGCCGCTGCCGCTGGGCACGGTCTCAACCACAGGCAACGCGACTTACACCTGCCCGGCCGGGTGGTATTCCTACAACAACGGCGCCACCCCGATGACTTGCCTCAACGCCACCATCAGTTGCCCGAACACCGAAGACATCGGCCTGACCTTTGGCTGGCTGAATCCCACAGGGATCATCGCAAACGTGACGGCGGCAAAAGGCGTCATCGTTCTGTTCAACGGTGGCGGCGGCGGCCCGCTGCCTGGCAACTTCAACTATGCCGATAACTACTTCAACGCCGGATACGAGGTAGTGCAGGCCGCCTGGGCGGCGAATCAGGATTGGGAGCAGACCTATTTTGATTTCGCACAAGGCGACATTGCGAATATACAGAACGCCGCCTGCCGTCCCGCGACTTTTCTGAATTACATTTACACCAACAGCGCTTACTTCCCAGCCGTTCAAACCGCGAACTCAAAAGCCGCGATGTGCGCGCAGGGATTGAGCGCGGGCTCGGCGGCGATCGCCTACTCTCTTGTTTATTATGGCGCATCTAATTGGCTCGACAATGTCGAACTGGTTTCCGGCCCGGTGCTCAGCGACCTGGAGCAGGGCTGCGAATATCCCAACGCCAGCCCGGTGACAGTGTGCGGGCAAACCAACTGCAGCGGAGCACAGTGCGGCTGCCAACTCGGCGGCGGTTCGACGTGGACGTTGAATCCCACCTACATTCAGGGAGCAGAAAATTCTGTCTCGACCTGGACGAACGCCACGAATCCAGCTTGTGCAGGGACGACTTCTACCTCTGCCATGAACGCAACCTGGCTGGCGGAAAGCATCGTCGATCAGTCCACGGGAGCCACGGGCGCGGGAGCAGTACCCAACTACAACTATCCGCACACTTCGATGTCAGGGTGGCTCTGCCGCAGCGTCGCCAACACCATCGGATACGATTGCGCCGCGAATAACAACGCCAACGGCCAATATTGCCCGAACAACTCCAGCACGCAGGGGCAGATCTTTTACGCCAACTTCGGGCCAAAAAACTTGCCCTCGCCGAATTATGCGGTGTACGCGGTCGATAACTGCCAACACGCGGAGGGCGTCGAGGAGGGCAACGTTCCAGGCTACCAGGCTGCGGTTTTTGCGGGCACGATCACCGGACTCGATGCCGTCAGCGACGACATGGCGGGCTACAGCAACGGAACCCAATCTATCGCCGCCCAATGCGTGCGCAATCACTAGCCAGAAATCGCGGATTCAAAGCGCTGCTGAGAATTAATCTTTCACTGCTTTGTCGGTGATCTCGAGTCCACGATCGATGATGGCAAAGGCCTCGCGCATCTGCTGCTCGTTGATGCAGAGCGGAGGATTGGTGAAGAACGTGTTCCAGCGCACGAATGTGTAGAGGCCTTGTTCGCGGAAGAAACGGCCGAGGGCCGCCATCTCGTCGGAGGTGCCGTTGAATGGGGCCATGGGCTGCTTCGTTTTGCGGCTGCGAATCAGTTCGATGATTCCGAAGAGACCGATGGAACGCACCGCTCCGATCGACGGATGCTTGGCCTGCAGATCACTTCCAAGTTGCGTGAGGAGCTCGCCCATTTTTTTTGCATTGTCGATCAAGCGATCTTCTTCATACACGTGGATGGTGGCGAGCGCGGCGGCACAGCCCATGGGATGGCTGTTGTAGGTCAGTCCGCCGTAGAAGACTTTGTCCTGAAAATGCTGCGCGATGTGATGGCGCATGCCGACCGCGCCGAGCGGAAGATAGCTCGAAGTCAGCCCCTTCGCCATGCAAAGAAGGTCCGGAACAACTTTCCAGTGATCACAGGCAAACCACGCGCCGGTGCGGCCGAAGCCGGACATGACTTCGTCGGCGATCATCACGATGCCGTACTTGTCACACAGCTTGCGCACGCCTTCGAGATACCCATCCGGAGGAATGAGAATGCCGTTGGTGCCAGTCACCGGCTCTAAGATGAAGGCGGCGACGGTTTGCGGACCTTCGAGTTGAATGGTCTCTTCGAGCATGGCGAGCGACGACGGGGCGGATTCCCATCCGCGCTCGATACCATGATAGGGATCGAGCACATGCACGACGCCCGGAATGCCAGGCTCTGCAGCCCATCTGCGCGGGTCGCCGGTGAGGCTGATCGCTCCCGCAGTGGCACCGTGATACGAACGGTAACGGGCGATGATCTTGTGGCGTCCGGTGAAGAAGCGCGCGAGCTTGATGGCGTTCTCGTTAGCTTCGGCGCCCCCGTTGGTGAAGAAGAAGGTGTCGATGTCGCCGGGAGTAATTTCGGTTAGCTTTTGGCCGAGGCGTGCGCGAACTTCAGTCGCCATGAAAGGATTTGCATAGGCGAGCGTCGCGGCCTGTTCGGTGATGGCATGAATGACGCGCTCGTCGCCATGTCCGATATTGACGGACATGAGCTGGCTGTTGAAGTCGATGAAGCGCTTGCCTTCCGGCGTGTAGAAATAAATTCCCTTGGCGCGGCAACGGGAATGGGATCGACCTTCGACTGCGCGGACCATTCGTAGAGCGTGTGCTTGCGCGAGAGGTCGACGATTTCTTTGCCGGACATGGTGGGTGTGGTAAGAGTTGTGGTCATGGAATCCTCAGTGTTGCATGCGAGAGCATCGCAGATGATTTTGTGATTGGGTAATTTTGTGATTGAGTAAATTGAAACCCATCCGCGCCGGCGCCGATTTCAAAATTACCAGCTTACTCAATTACCGATTACTAAATGGTCTCAGAACTTCCGGCTGTGTTCTTTGGCCCAGCGTTCGACTACGACTTTTTTGTCGGTGTAGAACTCGATGGCATCGCGGCCCTGGCCGTGAAGATCGCCGAAGAAGCTGTTCTTCCATCCGCTGAAGGGGAAGTAGGCCATGGGGGCGGCGACTCCGATATTGATGCCGATGTTGCCCGCGGGCGCTTCGTAGCGGAAGCGGCGCGCGGCCGATCCGCTTGAGGTGAACAGCGACGCCTGGTTGCCGTAGGCGCTGCGCTCGAGGAAGGCGAGCGCGTCGTCCATGTCGTTGGCGTGAACAAGGCTGAGGACCGGGCCGAAGATTTCTGTATCGGCGAGATCGCTGGTTGCGGGAACGTTGTCGAGAATCGTGGGATTCACGAAGTTGCCGGATTCGTATTTGGGAATCCTCGAGTTGCGTCCATCGAGCAGAACCTTTGCGCCTTGCTTCTCACCGAGCGCGATAAGCGATTCGACGCGCTCTTTGCTTTGCGGGGTGATCACCGGGCCCATCTGCACGTCTTTGTCGAGGCCGTTGCCGACTTTTAGTTTTGAAGCGGCGTCGGCGATAGAGTCGCGGAAAGTCTTCTGCGCTTCGCCAATCGTGACTGCGACAGAGACTGCGAGGCAGCGCTGGCCGGCGCATCCGAAGGCGCTGTCGCTGATGATTTGCGTGGCCATCGGCATGTCGGCATCGGGAAGGACGATGACATGATTTTTGGCTCCGCCCTGGCACTGCGCGCGCTTGCCGTTGGCGGCGGCACGCGAGTAGACGTATTTCGCGACCGGGAGTCGAGCCGACGAAGCTGATGGCACGAATCTTCGGATGATCGAGCAGCGCGTCGACTGCGGCTTTACCGCCGTTAACCAGATTCACTACGCCTTTGGGCAGGCCCGTCTTTTCGAGAAGCTCGTATACGTAGCGCATGGTGAGCGGGACGCGCTCCGAGGGCTTCAGGATGAAGGTATTGCCGGTAGCGATGGCGTAGGGCAGATACCAGAACGGAATCATGCCGGGAAAATTGAACGGCGTGATCGCCGCTACTACGCCTAGAGGCTGGCGAATCATCATTTCGTCGATGCCGCGGGCGACGTCTTCGAGGTTGTAGCCTTGCATCATCATGGGAATGCCGCAAGCTACTTCGACGTTTTCGATCGCGCGGCGCATTTCGGCTTTGGCTTCGGCGAAGGTCTTGCCGTTTTCCTGCGTGATGATGCGGGCGATGTCGTCGATGTGGTCTTCGAGCAGCATCTTCAGTTTGAAGAGCGGCTGGATGCGGTCTTCGGGCGGAGTGCGGCGCCAGTCCGGGAAAGCGGCGGCTGCGGCTTCTACGGCTTGATCGACTTCGCTGCCGTCGGCAAGCGGGACTTGGGCTAGCGTTTCTCCTGTCGCGGGATTGACTACGTCGCGCCATTCTTTAGCGTGGAGTCGGTCCATTGGCCGTTGATGTAGTTCGTGAGTCGGGTGATTGGGGGTGCGGCGATCGTGGTCATGTCCGTAACTACCTTTCGCTATCGCGAAGAGTGTTGGCGCTTTAATGCAGCCCAGTGCATCCGGAGAATTCCTGGAGCATCAACCAATGATATACGCTTATAAATCCTCCGACTGCGGTTGCTCAGGATGACAAAACTTAATTTCTGACTAGCGCAACGCCTCGCTGCGCTCGACTGGACGGGCGAGGCGCCCGTCCCCACACATTCCAGAAACAGTCGCCAATGCGGATTCGAGCACGTCTAATCCTTCATCCATTTGCGCGTTGGTTGCGACCAGCGGCACAAGCACACGGATCACGTTCGAGTACGAACCTGCAGTGATCGTGATCAGGCCGTGTTCGTAGCAATATTGCGTAATCTGTTTAGTTTCGTCGGAGGCCGGGATTTTCGCCTCCTGCGACTTCACCAGTTCGATGGCCTGCATGCCGCCGAGGCCGCGAACGTCGCCGATGATGGACCAGCGGCGCTGCCATTCGTGAGCGCGACGCTGAAAACGGTCCCCCAGTTCATTGGCACGGGCTAATAGATTTTCTTTCTCGAATAAATCGAGTACGGCGAGCGCGGCGGCGCAAGAAAGCGGGTTGCCGGCGAAAGTGCCGCCGAGGCCGCCGGGACCGGGAGCGTCCATGATTTCAGCGCGGCCCGTGATTGCGGCGAGAGGCAGCCCACCACCCAGCGATTTTGCTGTCACGATAATATCGGGCTCGATGCCGTAGCGTTCGCTGGCGAAAAGTGCGCCGGTGCGTCCAAAGCCGGATTGCACTTCGTCGGCGATGAAGAGGATGTTGTGCTTGTGGCAGAGGTCGATCAGCACTTTGAAATAGTCCGGCGGCGGAGCGACGAAGCCACCTTCGCCGAGCACCGGCTCAGCGATTAACGCGGCGACCTCTTCGTTAGCGACGACGCGCTTGAACGTGTCTTCGAGTGGCGCGCGCAATAGAGATCGCACGAGGGATAGTTCAAGTTATACGAGCAGCGGTAGCAGTACGCGAACGGAACGCGGTAGACCTCGCCGGGGAAAGGGGCGAAGCCCGCTTTATACGGATGGGTTTTGCTGGTGAGTGCCAGCGTCATCATCGTACGTCCGTGGAAATGCATCTTCGAAGGCAAGGATCGCCGGGCGCTTGGTATAGGCGCGGGCGATCTTGATCTGCGTTTTCGACGGCTTCGGCGCCTGTGTTTAGCAAAGATAGTTTTCTTGGGGAATTTTCCGGGCGTGATCTGTGTTCATGCGCTCGGCTAGTTCGACGTAACCTTCGTAGGGCGTGCACTTGCACGCAGGTGTGAAGAAATTTTTCGAGCTGGCTTTGGATGGCTTCAAGACTGGAGGCTGGCGGTGGCCGGCAGTTGGCGCAACCGATGCCGCCGGCGAAGTCGATGAAGCGGTTGCCATCGACATCTTCTAATCTGGCATCTTCGGCTTTGGCGACGAAGATGGGCGTGCCGTGGAAAGCCGCGCGGGCACCGCTTTCGTCGCGGCGGGCGGACAGGGCGCTGCGATTTCGGTCCGGGGATGGGCGTGTTTATTCGTATCGTGCTCATTTCAGTTTCTCGCGAGATCCTCCTTGAAAGGTGGCCGGCATCGTCTTGCGCACGGTGGATTCTTCGACTGCGGTTGATCTTCGCGCTTGGGTGCGAAAATCACTCCTCGCTCAAGATCACGATATTTGAGAATTTCGCTCATGATTCAGCACATCTGGTCAGTACCAGCCGATTGGTTGCTCATTCAGGTTGATGAAGACTTGCTTGGTTTCCAGATATTCTTCGATGCCCCAGGGGCCGAGTTCGCGGCCGAAGCCGGATTGCTTGTAGCCTCCCCAGGGCGCTTCGACATACGTTGGTTGCATGTGATTCACCCAAACGATGCCCGCGCGCAAGGCTTTCACGGCTCGCATGGCTTTGAAGATATCGCGCGTCCAGACGGCGGCGGCGAGGCCGTAGGGTGAATCGTTGGCGATCTTGAGGGCGTCTTTTTCGTCTTCGAACGGAATCACGGCGGCGACGGGACCGAAGATTTCTTCGCGCGCGATGCGGGCCGAATTATTCACATCGTAGAAGATTGTCGGCTGAACGTAGTAGCCTTTGGCGAATTTTTCGGCGCGCCCGCCGCCGGAAGCGAGTTTCGCTTCTTTCTTGCCGATTTCGAGATACGAATTGACACGGTCATATTGTTCTTTGCTGACGAGCGGGCCCATCTTGGTTTCACGCTCAAGTGGCGGGCCGAGTTTGATCTTCTTGGCCTTTTCGGTCATGGCCTCAACGAACTTCTTGTAAATCGATTTCTGCACCAGGATGCGGCTTCCGGCGGAGCAGACTTCACCCTGATTGATGAAGACTCCGAAGAGCGCGCCGTCGATGGCGGCTTCGAAGTCGGCGTCGGCAAAGAAAATATTTGGAGATTTGCCACCGAGTTCCAGAGTGACGCGCTTCACGGTGTCGGCAGCCTGCTTGACGATGATCTTGCCAACGGCGGCGCTGCCGGTGAAGGCGATCTTGTTTACGTCAGGATGCTGCACGAGCGGAGCGCCACAGGTTTCTCCGAATCCGGTCACGATATTGACGGCGCCCGGCGGCAGACCACAATCGGCGAAATATTTCGCGAACTCAAGAGCGGTCAGCGGAGTCTGCTCAGCGGGCTTGAGAACGCAGGTACAGCCTGCGGCGATGGCCGGAGCCAGTTTCCACGCCGCCATCAGCAGGGGATAATTCCACGGAATGATTTGGCCGGCGACGCCGACTGGTTCCTTGAGCGAAAGGGACATGGCATTGTCCGGAACCGGATTTACATAGCCGACTACTTTAGTGGCAAGGCCGCCGTAGTATTCGAAGCAGGTGGCCGCATCGTTGATATCGAATTCGGCTTCGACGATGGGTTTACCGGTGTTACGGCATTCAAGCTCGGCGAGGGCGGGAAGGTTCGCACGAATTTTCTCGGTGAGGCGGAAGAGAATGCGGCCGCGCTCCTGGGCAGTTGTGCTGGCCCATGGGCCTTCCTCGAAAGCGGCTTTGGCTGCGGCTACTGCTCGGTTGACATCTTCCGGGCCGCAGTCGGGAACCTGGGCGATGACTTCTTCGGTGGAGGGATCGTAGACGGGGAAGGTTTTGCTCGAGGTGCTGTCGGTCCATTCGCCGTTGATGAATACCTTGTAAGTTTTCACGTCGCTAGTGACTCCGGCGGGCATCGTGCCACCTCCATGGAGGGCTAAAAGCCCCGATCTTTAATCGCGTGTTATCGGTGCGGCTAAAGCCGCGCCGTGATACGAATCCGCTTTCAAGGCCTTTCTTCGGCCGTAGACGAAAAAGAAAAATGCCGCCAGGCCGACAAAGAAGGCCGTGCCGCCGAACATCCATAGTTCGTAGGACCACAGCGACGTGATCTGCTGGGCCGGGAAAAACACCAGCGCGATGCCCAGCGTCGTGGTGAGCAGGCCGCTGCTGCCAGCGAGCAGGAGCGTGACGCGACTGTAGTGTCCGCGAGGCGCGCTTTCACGGGCGGCAAATCTGACTAGCGCCGCGAACATATAGACGAACGGCACAAGCTGCAGGACCACGGCGAGCGAGAGCAATTTCTGAAACGTTTCCTGAACGCCCGCCCCGGCGAAATTCATGATGACGAGCAGCGCCGAAACAACCGCCTGCACGATCAGCGCCGCGTATGGCGTGGTGTAGCGCGGGTGAACTTTTCCCAGCCACGATGGCATGTAGGAATCGAGACCCGCGACGAAGGGAATTCGCGCGCAGCCCCCCATCCACGCGGAACCGATGCCTGCGATCGAGAGGCTCAGCATCAGAGCGAATGGAACCGTAATCCACGAAAGGCCGACACGGCCAGCCATTTGGCTGACGGCCTGAACGATTCCCTGAAGCACGTTCACATTCCTGCCGATCGCGATGAGGATGGTGATCGTGGCGCCGACGTAGAGTGCCCCGGAGAGGACTCCGCCCCAGGCAACCGCACCGGGAAGAGTGTGGCTAGGATCTTTGATTTCGTCGCCCATGACGGAAGCCAGTTCGAGGCCCACCAAACCGAAGCAAATTACCCCGAAGGAATTCATGACAAAACGCGGATTGCTTGGGATCCGAAAGTCGGCGCTTGTGATGGAAGTGCCGAAACGCATCCAGACGACAACGCCAAGGCCGATCAGAACGGCGGCGGCGATGAAAGTCCCGATCGCGCCAATGTTATTGACCCACTTACCGACCCCAAGACCAACGATGTTGAGAACCGTCAACAATCCCATAAGCGCGAGTGAAGTGACGAGCGCGAAAGTCTTATTGTCGGCGAGAGCGCTGTGGCCCGGGCCGACCGCGAACACTGACACGCCGACAAAGTACAGCATGACAGTGGGCACGTAGAGCATGTTGTTGGTCCAGTAACACCAGCCGGAGAGGAATCCGTGAAAATCGCCAAAGACTTCTTTCGCCCAGAGATAGACACCGCCTTCGCCGGGATAACGATGCGCGAGTTCGATGACCGCGATGCCCTGTGGCCAGAAGAATAAAACGAGGGAGATGATCCAGAGCCAGATGGTGACGCCGCCGTTGGCCGCAATGGATGGAACGACGTTCAGATTGAATACTGCGACTACAAAGAGGAGAACGAGATCCCGGCGCCCCAGGGCTCGGATGAGGTGAGGCTGGGCGGGTTGGGTAGTGGTGGACAAGGTCTCTTCGCCGGCTGCAAAACTGCAGGTTCCTCACCGGACCTGGGGTCCGGTTGGAAATGACAAAAATCAAATCAGCTTTCGGCAGGGACCGCCGAGAGCGGCTATCCCCACCTAAGCATTTCTGGTCTACACGTCAGTGCGCGGCCAATACTGGCTGGCCCGCCCGCTCCTGTTGGGCTTTGGCTAGCGACTCGGCGATGTCATCGAATGCCGCGAGGTGCTTGTCGATGTCTACCTGGGTGTGCTGAACAGAGATCGTCCATTGCTCATCCCACCAGTAGGGTTGCGGCATGACGCCGCGGTTGACCATGGCGAACCAATAGTGACGCCAGAGGTCGATGTCGATTGCCTCCCAGTCGCGGTAGTTGCGAATTTCCTTCGGATACAGCATGAGCGCGCCGTTGGCTCCGGCTTGCGCGATGTAGGCTTGCAGGCCAACTTTCGCGATAGTCTTGCGATATCCGTCAGCGAGTTTTTTGCCGAGCTTGTCAACGTGAGCGTAGTTGTCGCGGGTGAGCACTTCTCTGAACGTCGCGAGACCAGCGGCCATTGATACCGGATTCGTATTGTAAGTTCCGCCGTGGAAGACCTTGTGCTGCGAAATCAGATCCATGACGGACCTGCTGGCGCCGAAGGCGGCCAGCGGAAAGCCTCCGCCGATCGATTTAGCGAGGCAAATCATGTCGGGCTGAACGCTGAAGAATTCGCTGGCGCCGCCCCACCCGAGTTTCGCGCCGGTTTTCACCTCGTCGAAGATCAGCAGTGCGCCATATTTATTGGCGAGATCGCGCAGCCCCTTCAGGAAGCCGGGTTCCGGCAGGCAGAGGCCGACGTTCATCAGGATCGGTTCAAGAATGATCGCGGCGATTTCCCCGGGATGTTCTTTAAAGCGGCGCTCAACACTTCCGAGATTATTGAAAGTAGCGATCTTGACGTTGTCGATGGCCGACTTCGGTACTCCCAATCCGCCGGTAACTGGCGTCGGATTCTCGATGTCGCCATACTCCGGGGCGTGAGGCTTCACGCTGACCAGAGCGGAATCATGCAGGCCGTGGTAGGCGCCTTCGAATTTGATGATCCTGTCGCGGCCGGTGGCGGCGCGAGCGAGCCGTATGGCGTGCATGGTGGCTTCAGTTCCGCTGTTGCCGAAACGGACCATCTCGACCGGAAAGCGCTTGCAGATTTCTTCGGCGAGTTCCCATTCCATGTCATGCGGCATACCGAACATGGTGCCGGTGGAAAGACGTTTTTCAACGGCCTTCATAACCGCGGGATGGCAATGACCGGCCATCAGCGCTCCAAAAGTGAGGTTGTGATCGATGTATTCATTGCCATCGAGATCGCGGAATTTGCTGCCAGCGGCGTCTTTCACGAAGATGGGCCAGGGTTCGTAATGGCGATAATTGCTGGCCACGCCGAGCGGAATGCGCTTGAGATTTTTCTTGTACGCTTCGGCGGATTTGGGCGTGCGGCGCTCGAACGTCGAGATTTCTTTCTGCAGATCGGGGTACATCAGAGTGCTCCGAGAAAACTCAGGCCGCAGGTTTCAAGCCGGGGCCATTAGAATACGGGCGGCAAGCCGCCCGTTTGGGGCTCTTCTTACTTTACTCTCCCTCTAAAAATAAAACTTTAGCGCGAACTGCACCAGGCGCGGATCCTGGGCCTGGGTGATTTTTCCGAACTCAGTCGGACCGTCGGAGAAGTGACCGTCCGGGTTGTATAAGTTCGTGTGATTAAAAATGTTGAAAAACTCGGCTCTGAACTGGAAATACTTCTGTTCGCTAAGCGGGATTTTTTTGTGGACAGAAAAATCCCAATCCTCAAGGCCGGGGCCGCAGCAGATGGAACGCTGGGTTCCGTTGTTGAACTGACCGTTCGGCGGATCGGCAAAATCATTCGGGTTAAATAAGAAGCCGCTATTCCTTTTTGGATTCAGTTTCTGGAACGGCGCGACAAGGCTTGGCGCTTCGGTGCCTAGAAAGAAGATGCTGGCAATCAGTTCCGTGTCATCTTCCGTATCGAGGCGGATGGGGAAACCACTCTGGAATTGGGTGATCCCGGAGATCGACCAGTCATCCACCAGCTTTCCCTTGAATCCCGAATATCGCCGCGCTGGGATTTCCCAGTCGTAGCTGATCACAAAACGCTGCTTGGAGTTGAACAGCGAAAGCGCGCGGCTGGCGCGGTAATTGAACGGATCAAGTGTTTCCTCGAAAGTTGAACCATCATCGAGCGATTTGCTGAGGGTATAAGCAGCCTGGAATTGCAGGCCGCGCGAGAAGCGCTTTTCGACCATCGCCTGCAGGGCGTTGTAGCTGGAATTCGCGATGGTGTCTTCGGCGAAGATGTCGCTGAAGACCGGAACTCCGTCGAGCGGGCAACCGGCGCCGGTGAAAGCGTTGCAGCTTGGGGAGGAATACGGACGCAGACCCACAAATTGCAAAGTCTGGCCGGTCCCGTTCACGACCTGGCCGCTGGGCATGTGGAACTTGAAACCGGGCGGAACGGTCACGCTCCACTGGCTGTCCTCGAGAAAGGGGCCGCAACTGGCGGGAAGTCCATAGGAAGTAACATTCGCGGAATTGAGGCCGGCGATCGTGGAAATATCGACGCAGGTCTGTGGGATCGAGGGATTGATGTCGTGCGACGCCAGCAACCGGTGGCCTTCGGAGCCTACGTAGCCGACCTGGAGCATCGTGCTGTTGGTGAGCTGATGCTGAACAGTAAGGTTATATTGCGTTGTATATTGCGTTCGCAGATGCGGCTGGAACTCTCCATAGAGAAGAATGGGGCGGAAGAGCGAGTAGTCGACCGACTGGCCTTTGGTGGGCGTAAGAACTCCGTTGAATGGATTGGGACTTACGAAGTCGCCCTGATTCACAAATGGGGTGCTCAAGAAAGTGTCGAACAGAGAGGAGCTTCCGCCAAACGGAGGCTCAGCGCCGAATTGCGCCATGACAAGTTCTTCGATGGGATTGTAGAAAATGCCCCAGCCGCTGCGAATGCTGGTTTTGCCCGATTTGCCGGGGCTCCAGGCGAGTCCAATTCTTGGCGCGAAAGCGTGGTAATAAGTGCTCGTCAGAGCTGGCGGCACACCCGGATCACCGGGTACGACTAACCCGGTTGGCTGAACGCCCGCGGCGGCGCAACTTGTGCCGGTAGCGCCGAGTTCGGTCTGGCCTGCGGCTGAGAGGGCACAGGGATAAACGCTGGAGTTTTGCCCTGGCCGAAAAGTTTCGACGTGGCCGCTGATATCAGTCGGCGGCGTGTCAAGCTCCCAACGAAGACCGTAATTCAAGGTCAGGTTCGGCTTGATTTTCCAGCTATCTTCAGCGAACGGGTACAGAGACGTTCCCCGGACATCCTCTCGCTGGCCGGAACCCTGGGTGTAAGTATCGACTAAGCCGAGGAGATACTCCGCGTAATTGTCCCCGTCCGTGGGAACGATTGCGTTGGGACCGGAGTTGTCGAATGAGAATTCACCATTGACATCGAAATAATAATACTGATCGAAGCGTTGCCGGCGCACATCGAGACCGAACTTGAAGGTGTGCGTGCCTTTCACCCAGGTCAGATTGTCTGACCATTGAAAGCTGTTTCCCACCTGCGGAAGGAAGCCTTCGAAATTGTTGCCGAAGATTGCGCCGCCGCCGATGTTGATGAAGGGCACGCCGGTGAGGCTGGAAGGCAATCCAGGGGTGATGCCGCCTTTACCCGGCGCAATGCCAGACGATGCGAGAAGATCGTTGATGGGCGCGGAATTCGAAAGCCCCGTAAAACAATATTTCACATTCGCGGTACAGGAAGAAGTAACCGGCAGAGTGCTTTGCGGCTGCAAGAAGCCAAGCTGGCCTTCCCGCATGTAGGTGAAGTGAGCCTCGTTGACCAGAGCGTTCGAGATGGTCCAGGTGTGTGACAGGTTCCACTGCTGGAAGCGATTGTTGTTGTAATTGCCGAAGCCGGGAACATTGGCGCCTGCCTGCTCGAACTCGTCGAAGGGCTGCAGTTGCCGCAGATCGTTGAAGTAGTAATAAGCAGAGAAGTTCTGACGGTCGTTGATCTTGTGATCGATACGGACGGTAAATTGATCCTCGTTGTCAGTGCTTACGGGAACGGTGACTGCGGATGTGGGAACAAATTGCTGCAGCAGATTGGACGCGATTGGATCCTGGCAGGCAGCCGGGATGATACCCGTTGGAAATACTTCGGACCAGGGGATAAAGTTCGTTCCAGTCGCCGGATTGACCTGAACTGGAAGGCCGGCAATCGAAGATACACCCAGCGCGCTGTCGCAACCCGGACGACCGTCGAGCACTTGTGCCACAAAGGGCACCCCGGAACTGTCATCGATACCGCCGGCGCCGGCGCTTCCCGCCGCCGATGAAGGTGCCGGAAAACCGCCTGCCCCCACGAAATTACCGGCTCGCTCGGCGCTGGTGGGTACATTTACCTGTTCGCCGGTGAGGCCTTCGCGAACTCGGCGTCCTTCGTAGGAAACAAAAAAGAAGCTTCGATCTTTCTTGATCGGGCCGCCAAGCGTTCCGCCGAACTGGTTCTGGTTCCATTGCGGACGTCCAGCGGTATCGAAGTAGTTTTTCGCGTCAAGAACTGTGTTGCGGAAGTATTCGTATATGTCACCGTGCAGGCTGTTGCTGCCGGATTTCGTGATGACGTTCACTACGGAACCTGAGTTGCGGCCGTACTCCGCGTCAAACGTGTTGGTAATGACGCGGAACTCTTCAACACTGTCGGGAGTGGGCTGCACGGTGGGGAGATTCACAAACTGATCGTTGGCATCGCCGCCATTGACGCTGAAATTGTTGGCGCGCGTGCGGCCGCCGTTAACCGAGACCGCGCCGGTATCCTGGGAGCCAAAGAACAAGCTGCCGTTGCCGTTTCCTAATTGTGCCTGCACCCCGGGTTGGAGCTGCAGGAACTGGTATGTGTCGCGAGAGTTTAACGGCAATTCATTCACTGAGCGATCGTTGATAACCGCACCTAGCTGCGTGCTGGTGGTATCGACCTGAGGGGCTTCCGAAGTGACTTCTACAGTCTCCTGCGAAGTGCCGATCTGCAGAGCTGAGTTCAGCGTGACCACCTGATTGACGTCTACAGTTACGTTCTTCTGAACGTTCTTCTTGAAGCCGGTCAGTTCAAACTGGACGGTGTAGGCACCGGGAACAACTTCGACGAAAGAATAATCGCCGCTGTCGTTGGTCAGGGTGTCGCGGCTGATGGCGGTTGCATCGTTGGTCAGCGTGACCTTGGCGTGCGCGAGTACGGCGCCCGTGGGATCGGCGACGCGCCCGACAATGCGCCCGTTGGCGCCCTGAGCGGAAAGCAACGTGGGAACGAAAACAGAAATGGCGGCAAGGCAAATGCTTTCGAGACACATCAGGGTCCAGCGGGCGCGAAGTGACGGCATGGAACCTCCAGGCATCTTTGGGCAGATAGATTTTTTCTTTGAAAGCTACCGCTTGTGTGCAGCCACAACCTTGCTATAATCCCGCAAGGTTAGAGAACGAACGAGGGAACTGTCAAGAAGAAAAAAAGAGTTCTCTCGGATAGAAAACTTTAATCTCCGCGGTGAATTGTGAGCCCGTCCAGCGCAAACGCTTACTTAAAGATCGGAGATGTGGCGCGGCAGGTGGGAGTCTCTCCTTCGGTCATCCGCACCTGGGAGAACCTTGGCCTCACACGCCCGCAGCGCAGCCAAAGCAAGTACCGTCTCTACACCGCTGAGGACGTGAAAATATTGAAGCGCGCCCGCTTTTTGCGCAAGGTACGCGGCCTGAATGCCGCGGCCATCGTCGAACTGCTGCGACGCGAGGGGCGGGCGCATCCGGCAAAGGATGCCAATGCCAGTGCAATCGGCTCACATTTGCGGCAGCTGCGCGAGAAGCGTCACCTTTCGCTGGCGGAAGTGGCTCGCGAGGTAGGAATCTCGGTTGGATTTCTCAGCGCGATGGAGCGTTCGCAGATGACCGGTTCGGTGGGAACGCTGCGCAAGCTGGCGCGATTCTACAAAACCAACATTCTGGATTTCTTTGACGCGAATGGAGCGAGCAGCCGCCGCGTACAGCCGGCGCAAAGAAAAGTGCTGGAAGCCGGCCCAGGCGTGCGCATGGAATTGCTGGCTTGGGGAAACACGGTAATGGAGCCGCATTTATTCCGCGTGTCGCCGCAGTCGGGCAGCGGAGATTCTTACGCGCACGAAGGCGAAGAATTTCTATATGTACTTCGCGGAGCTCTGACGATCACGGTGGACGAGGAAGAGTACCGGTTGAAAGCCGGCGACAGTTTTTACTTTGAGAGTGCAACGCCGCATCACTGGAAAAATCCCGGACGAACCGAAACTTGGGTGCTGTGGGTAAATACGCCGCCGACGTTCTAAGGGGCGCGACCTGGAGGCGAAATGAAGGCGCGAAGATTGGTTTTGTTCGCTCTGCTGAGTTTGCTGGTTTTCACCGGCTCGTGCGCCAAGAAAACTCCCACGCTGAATCTGCTGGTGTGGGAGGGATATGCCGATCCGGCGTTCGTCAAGGCGTTTGAGGACCAGCATCACTGCAAGGTTTCTGCCTCGTACATGGGATCGAGCGACGAACTCGTCGCCAAGTTGCGTGGAGGCAGCGCCGGGAACTACGACGTGATCTCGCCTTCCAGCGATGTAGCGACATCGATCGCATCGGCAGGATTGGCCGCCCCGCTGGATTTATCGAAGCTTCCCAGCTATGGGCAACTGTCTCCGCAGCTCACTTCCCTGCCCCTGGTACGCATGAAAGGTAATGTGTACGGAGTTCCGTTCATGTGGGGGCCTGATCCCCTGCTCTATGACACTAGTGTTTTTGCGCAGGCTCCGGAGAGTTGGAATGCGTTGTGGGATCCGAAATATCGCGGGAAGATCTCGGTGTGGGACGATCTTTCGACCGTGTATATGGCGGCGCAGGTGCTTGGGTTCGACAAGCCTGATCCATCGCAGCTTTACAACCTGACCGATGAGCAGCTTGAGGCCGTGAAGAAAAAGTTGCTGGAACTAAAGCCGAACATTCGCAAGATGTGGTCGACCGGCGGGGAGTTGACGAATCTTTTCCAGAATCATGAAGTGGTTGCCGCCATGGGCTGGCCGCTCATGACCAATCAGCTGCGCAAGGTTAATTTTCCCATCGGAGAAACGATTCCGAAAGAAAATACCACCGGCTGGATTGACCACCTCATGATTACCGCGGGCAGCGAGAATAAGGATCTGGCTTATGAGTTTCTCGAGTACATGATTGAGGCGCAGACGCAGAAGAAGGTGACGGATGTGACGGGATACACTCCGGCGAATCCGCAGGCGGCGCAGTATATGACCCCGCAGGAAGTGAAGAACCTGCACCTTGACGATGTGGATACTTATCAGAAACGGCTTTACTTCTGGCAGAACGTGCCGCGGCGCGCCAAATACAACGAGATCTGGAATGAAGTGAAAGCGGCACAGTAGGCGGTTTCAGGCGTAAGGCTTCTGCCTTCAATTGGCAAGCCGGGGAGAAGTTCCCTAAATCCAATGACCACTTCTGAGATTGCGATGGCGAGTGCTGCGAATAGGGCAAAGAGCCCAACTCTGCTCAGCATTCGCAAAATTGCCAAGCGCTTCGGGAAAAACACGGTTCTTCGCGACATTTCGCTGGACGTCGCAGAGGGAGAGTTTCTTACCATCCTCGGCGAAAGCGGCTCGGGTAAAACGACGTTGCTGCGAATCATCGCCGGCTTTGAAAGCGCGAGCGCCGGCGAAGTTTGGATGGGCGATGAGCGACTGGACAGACTTCCGCCCTACCGTCGCCGCGTGAATACCGTGTTTCAGCATTACGCGCTGTTTCCGCATTTGACCGTCGAGCAAAACGTCGGCTACGGGCTGCGCGTGGCCAAGCGGCCTGCGCCAGAGATTGCGTTGCGAGTGGCCGAAGCGCTGGAAAAAGTTCGCATGACGGCGTTTGCAGAGTCGAAGCCATCGAAAATCAGCGGCGGACAGCAACAGCGGGTCGCGCTGGCGCGGGCGCTGGTGAATCGACCTCGATTGCTCTTGCTCGACGAGCCGCTATCTGCGCTCGATGCGAATTTGCGGCGGCAGATGCAGGTAGAGCTGAAATCTCTGCAGCGCGAGGTCGGCATCTCGTTCGTTTTTGTTACGCACGATCAAGAAGAAGCCATGGTGATGTCGGACCGGATTGCGCTGCTGCGCTCGGGCGAACTGGAACAGGTGGCAACACCCAGAGAAATCTATAGCCGTCCGGCAACCGCTTACGCGGCGCAGTTCATTGGACACACGAATCTGCTGAAGAGCGAGGTGCGATCCAGCGTGGCGCGCTGCGGTCACCTGAGCTGGCCGACCGAGCTTTCCGATGGGCCGGCGCTTTTTTCTTTACGTCCGGAAAACATTCGGCTGGCGACGCAATCGACTCCGGCTCCCGGCGCCATTCGCATTCGCGGCACAGTCCTCACGCAGGCTTTCCACGGAGCCACGGAGTTGATTCGCGTGCGATGCGCAGACGGATTAGTGCTGGTGGTTCGCGCTGCGGCTGGCGCTGCGCTGAACGAAGTCGAACTGGAGTTTTCGCACTGCGGACGCGGTTCCGGTGAGAGAGTCTCCCGAAAGAATCTGATGTTTTCTCGCGCTTACAAAGCGGCTGTCACATTGCCCCCGTTGGTGTGGGTAGCGATTTTTTTGTTGACGCCGTATACGCTGATGTTCTGCTACAGCTTCTGGTCGGTCTCGCCCTCGCAGAACATAGTGCATTCGTGGAGCCTCGCCAATTACGACGAACTGCTGCACGTTGAAGTCTACTGGCAGACGCTTCTGCGCTCCATGTGGATCGCGGCGCGAGTAACGATTTTCTCGCTGCTGCTCGGGTATCCACTGGCGTATTTTCTTTCGTTCTACGGCGGGAAGAAGAAAGATTTGCTTTATCAACTGGTCATCATTCCGCTCTGGGTCAGTTATCTGGTGCGGGCTTATGCGTGGAAGACGATCCTTGGCTCGGACGGCGTACTCAATACTTTGCTGCAGTATGTACACCTGACGCAGCATCCGCTGGAATTCCTGCTCTACAGCCCGTTTGCCGTAGTGCTGACGCTCACTCATATCTATACGCCGTTTGCATTCTTGCCGATCTATGCAGCGCTCGAGCATATTCCGCGCAATCTAGTGGAAGCGTCGAACGATTTAGGCGCGACTCCAGGGCAGACTTTCTGGAAGGTGATTCTGCCGCTGTCGATTCCGGGAGTGGTTGCCGGAGCGACGTTTGCATTCGTTCTGAGTCTGGGCGATTTTCTGGCTCCGCTGCTGCTGGGCGGTCCGAGCGGAATCATGATCTCGAACATCGTCGTCAGCTTGTTCGGTGCAGCTTATAACTGGCCGCTGGGCGCAGCCATTTCGTTCTGCATGCTGCTGCTGGTGGTTAGCCTCCTGTTTTTCTCGGAGCGGCTGGAAAAGAAATGGAGCTTCTCGTGAGAGCGGCGAAACTGGAATCCCGTCCAGGATGGTTGCTCGCCCACACGGCCGCGGTGTTCGCATTTCTTTATCTGCCCATTGCGGTGCTCATTCTTTATTCGTTCAATGGCGAGGGCGTGGGCGGATTTCCGCCGCATCATTTGACGCTCGATTGGTATCGCACACTTTTTGCCGATGGGCCGATCTGGGATTCGGTGCTCAACAGCCTTGAGGTCGCGATTGCGGCAATGGCGATCTCCCTTACCTTTGGAATTCCCGCGGCACTGGCGCTGGAGCGTTCGCAATTCCCTGGAAAGGCGCTGTTCCGGCGTTTGGTGCTGCTGCCGTTGATTTTGCCTGGAATAATCACCGGACTTTCTTTGCTCATGCTCTTCAACCTGAGCGGAACCAAACTGAGCCTGATAACGATTATTCTGGGGCACGGAACCGCATTAATTTCAGTGGCAACCACCGAAGTATTTGCCGGCTTACAAAAGCTCGATCGTGCGCAAGAAGAAGCATCGCTCGACCTGGGCGCGAATTACTGGCAAACCTTCTGGCGGATCACGGTGCCGAATCTGAAACTGCCGATCATCGGCGCGGCGCTGCTGATCTTTACGCTTTCGATGGACGAGATTGCCGTCAGCTTTTTTCTGATCGGCCGCGATAACACCTTGCCGCTGGAAATCTGGGGCCGGTTGCGGCGCGGCATCACCCCGGAGATTAACGCGGTTTCAACCATCATTTTTGTATTTTCGCTGCTGGCCATTGTGCTCTGGTACCGGCTACGCGTGCGTGCCGAAGGATCGGCAGATGTAGGCGCGGAAATTGCAGCGGCTACGGAAGGAGCGACCATATGAGCGCCAATCGCAGGGACTTCATCAAATTTGTGGTTGCGGGAGCGGTAACCGCGGGATGTCCGATTGATCTGTCGCTGATTGAGAAGGCTGAAGCCGCGGATAAGAACCCTTCGCCTGAAGTGGATGGCGAAGACAACCGCATCTGCCATCAAGTGCGCGATGGCAAAGTATTCACGCGGCCACCGGCTTCTGCGCGGCACGATGTCGTGATAGTCGGCGGCGGCGTGAGCGGGTTGGCGGCGGCGTATCAATTGCAGCACCGCGATTTTCTTTTGCTGGAAAAAGAACCGCACTGGGGCGGCAATGCGTACGCGATGGAGTACGACGGCAGCGTGTATGCCACGGGATCGGCGTTCCTGGCCAAGGACGAACACGCCTATGCTTTCGCCAAAGAGATTGGTTTGACGCCGCTGCCGATTAACAGTCCGGACGGAAGCATACTTCGCGGCGAATTGGTTCTGGATACTTGGGGCGAGGGACTGAACAAGCTGCCTTATGCTGCCTCAGTTCGCGAGAGTTTTAAGAAATTCAAAACTGAAATGGTTGCGATTGATGTGCAGAAGCGGGGCAAAGAACTTTTCTCCAAGCCGTTTTCTGATTTTCTGAAACCGTATCCTGCAGAACTCAAGCAATGGTGGGATAACTTTGGTCCGTCGAACTGGGGAGCGGCCAGCGAGCAGACGGCCGCAGGACTAGCGATTCTGACGTTGCAAGAGATGGCGGACGAAAGTCGAGGAGACGACCGCTACACCTGGCCGGGCGGGTTGGGGGCAATCACGAAAAAGCTCGCAGGCATTCTGGAAGCGAACCATAAAGACCGCATGTTCACCGGCGCAACCACGGTGGCCGTCGTTTCCGAAAAAGAAGAAGTGCAGATTACTTATATGTTCGGCGGCGAGTTGAGAACGGTTGCGGCGAAGGCGGTAATCATGGCTGCGCCCAAGTTCATCACGCGGCGTCTGGTTGAAGGACTGCCCGAAAAACAAAGCGATGCCATGCATCAGATTCATTACATTCCGTATCCGGTTGTCAATCTGATTTTCGACCAGCCGGTTTTCAATCACGGCTACGACACATGGTGCCCGGGAAATTCGTTTACCGACTTTATCGTCGCCGATTGGGTGATTCAAAAGCAGCCGGGTTACAAACAGAAGTTCAACATCCTGACCTGCTACACGCCGATGAAGGAAGAGGACCGCGGCTACTTATTGACTGAAATTGGGGCGCGCAAAATCGCGGCAAGCGTGTTGAGCGATTTTCAGAAACTGATGCCGGAGACGAACGTCGACCCGATCGAAGTTCATATCTACCGGCGGGGACATCCGATGTACATGTCGACGCCGGGGCTATTTACGGAGATTCAGCCGCTGGCGCGGCGTCCCATGGATCGTGTGTTTTTCGCTAACACCGATTCCGAGGGTCCGGAATCGACCACCAACTCCGGCATTCAAGCGGCGCAGCGCGCCGTGAAGCAGGTGGAGGCGCGGCTGGCGGGAAGGCCGGCGCCGAAGCAGAAAGCTATGGCTGGCTGATTGTCGTTTCGTTTCTTATCGTTATTCCCCACCCCTCGCACGTAAGTGCGATGTAATCTCCTGAGAAACGCCCACACATAGTAAAGTTATGAATAGGGCAAGCATGCGAGGAACGGACGCGTGCGCATAACAATTCAAGCGGTTCAATAAAGGACAACCCATACTTTGAGTTTGAGCATTCGCAATATCGCCATCATCGCGCACGTCGACCACGGCAAGACCACGCTGGTTGACGCCATGCTGCAACAAAGCGGCACCTTCCGCTCCAACGAGCACCACGTCGAGCGCGTGATGGATTCGAACGAACTGGAGCGCGAGCGCGGTATCACGATTCTCGCCAAGAACACCGCGATTTTTTACCACGACGTGAAGATCAATATCGTCGACACGCCGGGCCACAGCGACTTTGGCGGCGAGGTGGAGCGCGCGCTCAAGATGGTGGATGGAGTCATGCTGCTGGTGGATGCCAGCGAAGGCCCGCTGCCGCAGACGCGATACGTGTTGAGCAAAGCGCTGGAGGCGAAGCTGCCCCCGATTGTCGTCATCAACAAGATCGACCGTCCGGATGCGCGGGCGCAGGAAGTGTTGAACGAAATCTACGATCTGTTTATCGACCTCGACGCCAAAGAGGACCAGCTCGACTTCCCCGTTCTATACACGAATGCGAAGGCGGGTACGGCGTCAACCGACATGAACGTTCCCGGCGAAGACCTGCGGCCATTGTTTGACGCGATTCTGAATACGATTCCTGTTCCAAGCGGGGACGCATCCGGCCCTTTGCAGATTCTGGTCGCGAATCTCGATTACAGCGACTACCTGGGGCGGCTGGCAATCGCGCGCGTCTTCAACGGAGCGATGCACACCGGCGAAGATGTCGTTATCGCCAAGCGCGATGGTTCGATGCAGAAGACGAAGATTACGAAGCTGTTTTCGTTTTCGGGACTGAAGCGCACCGATATCACGGAAACCGTGCTGGGCGATATTGTCGCCGTCGCCGGCGTGGAAGGAATCACGATCGGCGAAACCATCACCGACGTGGAAAATCCAGCGCCGCTGCCGCCGATTGTGATCGACGAACCGACCATCGCGATCACCTTCACGGTGAACACATCGCCATTCGCCGGGCGGGAAGGCACCTATGTTACCTCGCGCAATTTGCGTGAGCGGCTCGAAAAAGAGTTGCTTACCAACGTATCGCTGCGCGTGGAGGAAATGGGCACGACGGATTCGTTCAAAGTCCTTGGCCGCGGCGAACTGCAGCTTTCCATCACTATTGAGATGATGCGGCGCGAGGGCTACGAACTGATGGTGGGCAAGCCTGAGATCGTCACCAAGCGGGTGGATGGAAAGCTGATGGAGCCAGTCGAGCACCTTACCATCGATGTACCCGAGGACTTTGTGGGCGTAGTCATGGAGCAGCTGGGATCGCGCAAGGCTGAAGTTGTGAACATGCATAATCACGGCTACGGGCGCGTGCGCATCGAGTTCCGCGTGCCCAGCCGAGGACTGATCGGCTTGCGCAGCCAGTTGCTCACGGACACTCGCGGCACCATCGTGATGAATTCACTTTTCGATGGCTACATGGAGTGGCAGGGGGAAATTCCGCACCGCCTGACCGGAGCACTGATCGCCGACCGACCAGGCACCTCGACGGCATATGCGCTGTGGGGCCTGCAGGAGCGCGGCGAACTTTTTGTGGGGCCCGGCGTCGAGCTCTATGAAGGGATGATCATCGGCGAGAACGCGAAGGAAGACGATCTGGACGTCAATGCCGTGCGCGAAAAGAAACTTACCAACATGCGCGCATCCACGGCCGACGAGGCGATTCGCCTGGTTCCCTTCCGGCAGTTGAATCTTGAGCAGGCCATCGAATTCATCGCCGACGATGAGTACGTTGAAATCACTCCAAAATCGCTGCGTCTGCGGAAAAAAACTCTGCAATCGAACAAGCGCAAGAAGAACGCGAAAGAAATGGTAGAGGAAAGTGAAGCCCGGAAGTAAATCGACGATACCTGCTCAGAATCCGATACGGATGTTTTTTGTGCCCTGCAGCTGTGGGACCGCTTTCGCCGCTGCGGAAAACTACGACCGGCACGGCTCCGCCTGGAGCCGTTATCTGATGTGCCCGAAATGCGGCAAGCGCCACGATCCCAGGAACCGGCTGCTGCGCGTGGGATATCAGCGCGAGGGGTACTGGCAGGTCGACGAATGCTAGCCGGCAACAAACCCGCCGTGACGAGATAGCGATGCCGGAAGCCACTTCAAATACAAAAGATCAGTCGGGTCCGGTGCGAGTCGCCGTAGTGGGAACGGGAGCGGTGGGGTCGACCTTCGCTTACGCTCTGCTGCTGAGCGGGCTCGCTTCCGAGATCGTGCTGATCGACGTCAACCGGTCCAAAGCGGAAGGCGAAGCCATGGACCTGAACCATGCAGTTCCGTTCACTCATCCCACACGGATTTGGGCTGGGGACTATGCCGATTGCGCGGGAGCTGCCGTAACCGTGCTGGCCGCGGGCGTTCCGCAAAAACCGGGACAAACGCGGCTCGAATGTCTGCAGGCCAATGCCAGCGTCTGGCGTGAAATTGTGCCGCAGATTTCGAGCCATAATTCGAGCGGCATTCTGCTGGTGGCCACGAACCCGGTTGACGTTCTCACCTACACCGCGTGGAGGCTTTCGGGCTTGCCTGCGGCGCGAGTGCTGGGTTCGGGGACAATCCTCGACACCGCGCGATTTCGATTTCTGTTGAGCCGGCATTTTGGCGTCGACGCGCGCAGCGTGCATGCCTTCATCATCGGCGAGCACGGCGACAGCGAGGTTCCGGCGTGGTCGCTGGCAAATATTGCGGGCATGCGCCTTCCTGACTATTGCCACGCGAATGGTCTGCCTTATGAACCACAGACCATGGAAAAGATCTTCGAATCCACGCGCGACGCTGCTTATCACATTATCGAGCGCAAAGGAGCCACCTACTATGCTGTTGCCGCGGGATTGCTGCGCATCACGCAGTCGATCCTGAGGCATCAGAATACGGTGCTCTCCGTCTCCAGCCTGATCGAGAATTATTACGGAATCAGCGACGTCTGTTTCAGCCTGCCCACCGTGATCGATCGTGGAGGAATTCAGCGGGTTCTGCGCCTCGAATTAAATGAAGAAGAAAGCTCGAAGCTGCGCCAGTCCGCCGCCATCTTGCGTACGACTATTGACGCCCTCAACCTGAATTGACGGATATTCTGACCCGCCAGTATCGAGTTTTCCAGCCAGCCCTAGGCGCTGTCCTGTTTAGGACAGGCCTTACGTTTGATTTTGACTGCGCTTTCTTACAAACCTGCTATACTTCTCGCCGCATTTGACTGTTCGCCAGCTCCGCTCCGATTTTCAGGAAGGCCACACCGACCTGCCAGTCTCACGCGTCGAGCTTGCACTTCGACAGCTCAATGCAGGGGAAAGACGCGTGAAGAATATTTTCGTGGGCAACCTGAGTTTTAACACGTCAGAAGACGAGCTAAGGCAGATGTTTGAAGCGTTCGGTCCAGTCGACCGCGTCAGCATCATGACCGACCGCGATACCGGGCGCTCCCGCGGCTTCGGCTTCGTGGAGATGACTAATAATGAAGACGGTGAGAAGGCGATCACCTCACTGAACGGTTCGCAAGTCGGTGGGCGCACACTCAATGTGAATGAAGCGCGCCCCAAAGCCGAGCACGCAGGCGGCGGGGGACGCGATCGCGGCGACCGTGGAGGACGCGGCGGCGATCGCGGTGGACGCGGTGGTGGTGGCGGCGGACGCGGCCGCTGGTAAGGCTTCTCAGGGTTGCTTCTTCAGACGATCTTTTTTTCGCTCGGCGCCAGGGCTCCGTCTTTCTTGATTCGCGACGAGGCGCTATCCAGCGCGCACGTTGATACGTCCAAGCCGCGGCATGTAAACTGAAGACTCCGGCGTGCGCCCGTAGCTCAGATGGATAGAGCGATTGCCTCCGGAGCAATAGGTCGGGAGTTCGAATCTCTCCGGGCGCACCAGATTTCTTCTCCTTCAACCACTTCCGCGCCTTCAGATTTCGGCGGCATCTTTGGGATTTCTGACCTGTGCCCAGAATTGTGCCCACCCAGGCGCTCAAAACCTTTAGCCTTAGGGCGATGATGCGCACCGGCCTTCTAGGTTATCGCGATGTTACGCCAATTGGATTGACAGTCGATTCTAGCGGTGTCAGAATGCTGGCCGTCCGCAGGCAGGTGCCACCGATGTCTCGCTCCCGCAAGCTCTCGAATCTTCATGCGACAACAAGCCACCGCCTTACCGCGTACGCTCTCTCCGCCAGCGCCGCCGGCGTCAGCTTGCTCGCCCTCACCGAGCCCTGCGAAGCTCAGATCGTCTACACCCCGGCGCACGTCACGATCGGTCGCCGCGGTTCTTATGGACTTGATCTCAACAACGACGGAAAAATCGATTTCACGATCTTCGAACGGGTCGGCGATCGTGGCTTCGGCACTTATCAAGAGCTAAACATAATCGCCGCTCAAGGTAACAAGATTGAGTGCTCCGGCGGAGGTGGCCCGAGTTGTGCCTTCACCGTTACCTATGCCGCCGCGCTGGTTGTCGGCGCCCGAATCGGCGAGGGTCCTCGGTATTTCCACCCGTATGGCGCGCCCATGGCAGGCAGGTTCACATCGAGAGGAAACGTCTTCTATTCGGGCAGGTGGTCCAATGTACGAGACCGCTACTTGGGCCTGAGGTTTCATCTTAGCGACGGATCTCATTTCGGGTGGGCGCGTTTAAGCGTCGAATTCGTTAAGGGGGCGCAAGAACCATCCTGGCGTGCGCAGATTACTGGATACGCCTACCAAACCGCGCCCGATACTCCCATCAACGCCGGACAGACCAGCGGCGATGAAGCATCAGCCCAACCTGAGCCGCCGAACCCAGTTCAATTCTCCGGCCTCGGTGCTCTCGCTCTCGGCAGTAATGCCCTTGCGCTTTGGCGGCGCGAGGTTGAGAAGTAGGCCGAATCTGTTGTTAACAGGCGATTACACTCATTGCGGATCAGTGAACGATCCGCCTTGCAAAAAAATAAAATAAAAAGTGCAGGTTGCGCGGACCGGCGGAGATGCGTCGCCAGCGACCGACGCCCGCGCTGCTGGACAACTCGCTCTCTCCGGGCGCACCAGATTTCTCTCTCTTTTACAGCGTAGCGAGCTTGCGTTGGATAAACAGAAAATACAGCGCCAGCAGAATCAAAAGCAGCCCGTTTGCTGCCAACACTACCGGCGCGGTGAACACCGGAACCAGCCAGCCCGACAATAGATTCCCCATCGGCATACCGCCGCGGAAGGCGAAGTTGTAGACGCTCATCACGCGGCCGCGCATTTCGTTGGTCGTGATCAACTGCACCAGAGAATTGACGGTGGCGAAAACCGCCATCATCGCCGCGCCCGTCAGCACCAGAATGCTTCCGCTGAACAGCAACGACTTCGAAAGGGAGAATCCCATGATTCCGGCGCCGAGACAAATTAATGCTCCAAGCGCAATCTTCCCTTTGTTTTCCATATTCCCGGCCCAGGCAATTGCGAGGGAGCCGATGATCGAGCCCAGGCCCATGAGTGCGAGCAAGTTTCCGTAAGTTTCCGGGCCGCGATGGAAAATGTCCTTCACGAAAACTGGAAAGTAAGTGCGCATGGGCATAGCCAATGCGGTCATGCAGAACGCCAGCACGATCAGCGCTTCCATGGAAACCTGTTTGCGGGCGTATTGGATACCCTGCTTCAGGCTTTTGAGCATCGATTCCGTGGTTTTGGCAGGGAGAAAGCGCGTGGTGATGATCGATAGCGAAATCACCGGGGCGAGGAAAGACAGTGCGTTCAAACCGAAGCACCATTTTTCCCCCAGCTTCGCCAGGGTTTGACCGCCGAGCGCGGGTCCAACCATCACCGCGACATTGAACTGAATGGAGTTCAACGCGATGGCATTCGGCATGTCATCTCTTTCGACCAGCGTAGGAATCAGCGCCTGGTACGCCGGACCCCCGAAGGCCTGGGCAAAGCCCGAAATGAACGACAGGCACAAGATATGCCAGACATGCACCACTCCCAGGCTCACCAGGACGGTCAGTATTCCGGCGCTGGCCATCTGCACGTATTGAGAGCCCAGCAGGATTTTGCGACGTTCGACGCGGTCAGCGATCACGCCCCCGATCAGTGAAAAAAGAAAGATAGGAATGCCGGCGAGAAACTGGTCGAGGGCGAGCAGAAAGGCAGAATGGCTGAGGCGGTAAATGAGCCATCCTTGCGCCACAATCTGCATCCAGGTGCCGATGCTGGATGTACAAGCGCCAAACCACATCAATCGGAAGTCGCGATATTGAAATGCCTTAAAGACGCGCCGGATCACTCTGGCTTCCATAGCCCCAGCAGAAGCGTACCATGCGACGGCAATGGATTGATCTCTCGAGGTGGACATAGCCTGCCGCATGCGCTCACGACCTAAAGTCTCCGGCATCAATCGAAGTCGAAGGGTTCGTGAGAGAGTGTTTTCCCAAGACTGTTACACCCTTCGGATCCTGCCTTTCGCTTAGACGCGAAGCGGGCGGCTTTGTCATGGCATCAGGCCACCCGCGACCACTTATCTCTGGTAGTGGATAAGCAAGACTGATATCGTGATTTGCAGCAAATAGGGCTGGAACCCCTCCCCTAGGGGCGAACCTTCTTTATGGCAATTAGCTTTCGAGCCCGATTGGGTCCACTTGAGCAGAAACTTCTCGAGGAAGTGTGGTCACGTCAAAGCGTGACCGTTCGGGAATTGATGGCAGACGGCAAAATCAGGTTGGCCTATACCACCGTGATGACCACGCTGGATCGGCTCTATAAGAAAGGATTGCTCAATCGCGTCGCGGAAGGCAAAGCATTCCGGTACTCTTGCCGCTGCGCTCCCGAAGAGGTGCCCCAGTTAGCCGCGGTGACAAACATGCAGCGCTGGATCGCGACCGCTAATGTTTCCTCGCTGCACCTCTCCTGTTTCGTGGAGGCGGTCGGAGCGCAGGACGCACGCTTGCTGGATGAACTGCGAGCCTTGGTCGAGAGCAAGCGCCGCGAGCTGAAAAACGGGAGGCAATCATGATCTTTGTCCTCCGGGTTTTACTGGTTGCATTGGGATTTTTCGGAGTGCTCTACTGCCTCTTGTCGCTGCTGCTGGCTTGCGCATGGCGGTATTCTCGACGGCTGCGTTCGAATCGCTCTTCGATGCCGGCGGGCACGCTGTTTACGTTGCGAGTTCTTCCCCTCGCCGCCTCGGCATTCATCACCATAACTCTAGCGATTCCGGCATTTCTGCGGCTGGAGTCGAACTCCATCGATGAGGACTTGGGTACGATCGTCTTTTGCATAGTTGCACTCGTGATTTTGGCTGCCGGGGCTTACCGGGCGGCAAAAGCGCATCTCGACACTTCACGCGTGGTTGCGGAATGGATAAAAGGCGCCCACCCCCTGGATGTGGGTGCGATCACCCCCGCGGTGGGCGTAAAGAGCGGCGCTCCGCCGCTACTTCTGGTTGGCATTGCGGTGCCGCAGGTCGTAGTTTCCGAAACCGCCGTTGCACTTCTCACCCACGACGAACTGCGCCTGGCTCTGCAGCATGAGATGGTGCACATGAGATCGTGCGACAATCTCAAGAAATTGCTCTTCCATTGTGTTCCTTTTCCGGGAATGTCTAACCTGGAGAATGCGTGGCAAGAGGCTACGGAACTGGCGGCAGACTGCGATGCCGTCTCAAACCGTGGTGAAGCCATCGATCTGGCTGCCGCGTTGCTCAAACTGGCCCAGTCGGCGCCTCTGCAAAGTGCGCCCGCACTCGCCACCGGCTTGGTAAGTGACACCATGTTGGTTAAGTCCCGGGTCGAGGCTTTGCTCAACTGGAATGGGAGCGGGCGGCGGGATTTGCGGCACCGTGAGTTCTACCTCTTCGCCCCCGCGTTGGCGGTCACTGTTTATGTATTCCTGCACTACAGTGAGGCCCTCCTGCTGACCCACCAGATTACGGAATGGTTCGTCCACTGAAAGGCTAGAGACTTCCGCGCCGAACACCTCCTACGAGCAGGCTGGTAGTAGTCGCCTTCGGCCTGCTATTTTCAGAAGCCCCCATCGTTCGCAAGGAGCACACATGAAGCTGGTTCAAACTTGCCGACGGCCGCTTGCGGCTCTGTCGCTTGCCTGGTTGCTGGCGGCCGCTGGCCTTTGCGCTGCGGCTGAGACGGCGAATTCGCCAGATGCGCTGACGGCGAGTTCCGGACTCTATGTCAAAGTGCAGCTCAATGCTCCGGTGAAGTTTTCCAAGTTGAAGGCGGGTGATGTGGTAGAGGGCACGCTGGCGCGGGATGTTTATTCCAACGACCGCGAACTGTTTCCGGCAGGCAGCCGGGTACGGCTCGTCGTTGATAGCATGACCAAGCGGCGCAGGATTCCCAACGACCATTGGCCCGGAGTGATCAAGCTCTTCACCCCACGGCACGAGAAATTTCCCGTCTTCAAGGATGCGACCATCTCGGGGGCCGGCGGTGAAAGCGCCCTGCGAGTTTCTCTGATCTCTGTCAACCGGCAGCGCGAGGTTACGGCGCAGACGAGGAAGAAATCGGCAAGTCAGAGCGCGGCAGGGGAGGCTGGCGCCGTCGAAGTAAGTCCCACCAAGCAGGCCGCACCGGCGAAAAAACAAATACTTCCAATCATGGTCTTGGAGGCTTTTACGACCGCGGGCGAGAAATCGAATCCAGCCAACGGAGAGCCGGCGATGCCGTCTGGGCTTTCGTCAAACGCCGAGACCCTTCCCGCGGGAACGCGTTGCAAAATTCTTCTCTTGGGTGATGTCAGCGCCTCAAAGAGCAACCCTGGCGACCGCGTTCAGGGCCGGTTGCTCGAACCTGTGCTCTTGAATTCTCAGGTAGCCTTGCCCGCCGGCACTCTAGTCGAAGGCAAGGTGGTCAGAAAGACTCCGCCGCGTATTCTAAGCCGGGCGGGCGCTCTGTACCTGACGTTCACCGGGTTGACATTGCCCGGCGGAAACCGCGTTCCTATGGCCGCGACTCTGGCCGGCGCGGAATTGGACCAGCGATCTCATACAAAGATCGATCCGGAAGGCGTGCTTCACGGCGAACACCCCGGGAAAGCATGGATGGCGATCAACCTCGGGGTGACGGCAGGAGTAGCCAAAGAGGCCGACGACACTTTCCAGATTATCTTCGAAGCGATCGTCTCCACTGCAACCGATGCATCGACGGCCGGCACTGCCCGTATTATTTCTGCCTGCGCTTCGGGGATCTATATGGCAACCCGACACGGCAGAGACGTGGTCCTACCCAGATTCACAGAGATGAACATCTCACTGGATCGGCCGTTGTCGGTGAACCTCACTCCGGAACCGGCAGCCAAACAGACGCCCGGACACAATTAACGACGCGATCGAGCAATTTTATTCTCTGCGCGGGCGGGTTATTCTCCGCGGGGTTATGCTCAATGATATGCAATACGACGCTATTCTGGTTGTGTCTTTTGGTGGGCCTGAGTCCAACGAAGATGTGATCCCCTTTCTTGAGAACGTTCTGCGTGGAAAGAATATTCCCCGGGAGCGCATGCTGGTGGTCGCCGACCACTACTACCACTTCGAAGGCAAGAGTCCGATCAACGACCAAACCCGCGAGTTGATTGCCGCGCTGAAGGCGGAATTAAAGCGCTGTGGCCTGAAGCTGCCGGTTTATTGGGGAAACCGGAACTGGCACCCGTTATTGCCTGAGACTTTGCGGCAGATGAAGCAGGATGGAATCCGGCACGCGATTGCTTTTGTGACCTCCGCTTACAGTTCCTACTCGGGATGCAGGCAGTATCGCGAAGATATTGCGCGCGCGCAAAGCGAGGTCGGAGCGGGTGCGCCCGAAGTCGACAAACTGCGCGCATTCTTCAATCATCCGGGATTCATCGAAGCGACCGTCGAGCGCGTACGAGACGCGCTACGAGAAGTTCCAAAAGACGCGAGAGGCAACGTGCAGATCGTCTATCTGGCGCACAGCATCCCGCTTTCCATGGCAAATACAAGTAATTATGTGAAGCAGCTGGAAGAAGTGCGGCGGCTGGTTTCGGAGGAACTTGGGCACAAGAACGACGTTCTCGTCTACCAGAGCCGCAGCGGCGCCCCCGGACAGCCGTGGCTCGAGCCGGATATTCTCGACTACCTGCGCGAGGTGAAGGCGAAGAACCTGGCTTCGGCCGTGGTGTTGGCGCCGATCAGCTTCATCTCTGACCACATGGAAGTCTTGTACGACCTTGACGTGCAAGCGCGAGAGCTATGCGATTCGCTGGGATTGCCGATGACCAGGGCAAAAACGGTAGGCGTGCATCCCAAGTTCGTCGCCATGATTCGCGAATTGCTTCAGGAGCGGATGGATCCGTCCAAAGAACGGAGTGCTCTTGGATCGCTTGGTGTCCGGCCCGATGCGTGTGCGGAAGATTGTTGCCCGGCGCCGCAGCGTCCGACCCACCCTTCCCCGGTTAGCTCGTACTGACCTTGGGAAGCTCGTAGTCGGTTGCTTTGGGACGGCACTCGACCAGGCTCATGCTGTGCAGGATCGTATCGATGACGCACTTATCGCCGATAGCGGTGTTTATCATCACATGATAGAGCGACCGCGTAGGCCAATCGGCATTGAAGTAGTGCTTCACGTAGGCAATCCGTTCCCGATCGACGATGTCGACCAGCTCTTCGGCCTCCTGCGCGGTCGATCCATCCTTGATCAGGCGCCGGACCTTTTCTGCGCGCGGGGCATAGAGAAAAACGTGGAAGGCATCGGGATGTTCTCTTAAAAAGAAGGGCGCGCCCCGGCCGACCACGACCGCATTTCCCTCCTGCGCAATGCGCGCCGTAATCTGCTCCATCATCGACATCATGCGATCCGTATCGAAAACCTGTCCGGCGGCCTGGGAGCTGCGCTCGTGACTGCCGCGCCAGAACGTCTTTGCCAGACGGTAAAGGCGGCTATCCATGCGCTCATCGCAGCGCTTTACGGCTGATGGATCCACATTCGCCAGACGGGCGATTTCCTCTGTGAGGCGCTTGTCCCAGAGATTCCATCCCAGATGCTGGGCCAATTGGGCGGCGATAGCGCCGCCGCCGCAGCCATATTCCCGTTCGATGGTGATCACGCGAAACATGGGGTTTAAACCCTGCCGCTACTAGTGTACGGCCATTCCGCCAGGTTTGCCCTTTTTCACTAAAAAGACCAGGGGAATCATAGCAAGAATAGCGAAGCCAAGGATCCGGAAATCGTCAATGTAAGCCAGCATCGTAGCCTGCCTTTGCACGGTGCCTTCAATCAACGCATAAGCCTGGCGGCTGGCAAATGCGGCACTCGCGCCGTGCGCGCGCATCGCCTGCGTAGCTCCCTGCAGCATCGACTGGAATGCCGGATTCGACGCGCTGAGATGGCGCGACAGATCATTCAGGTGAACTTGCGTCCGCCGGTCGAGCATCGTGGTGACAAAAGAAATTCCCACGCTGCCGCCGATATTACGCGCCAGGTTCATTAGTCCTGAGGCTGCATTGTTCTTGTCCCGCGGCAAAAACGCATAGGCAGCGGTATTGATCGGAACGAACAGGAAAGCCATGCCGGCAGCCTGCAGTACGCGCGCCATCGCCACCGTATGGAAGTCGATCTGCAGGTCGAAGGTCGTCATGTGAAACAGCGAAAAGGAGAGCATGCTCAAGCCAAACATCAGCATCCACCGCGGGCTATAGCGCGAGAGCAGAAAGCCCACCAGCGGCAGCAAAAGCATGATCGTGAATCCACCCGGCATCAGCGCGAATCCCGATCGCGCTGCTGTATATCCGAGAAGCGTTTGCATGAAAAGAGGCAGCAGCAGCGTGCTGCCCAGCAAAGCGAATCCCAGCATGAACATCAGAAGGTTGGAAATGCCGAAGGTGCGGTCGCGAAATAAATGAAGGTCGACCACGGGATCGTCGTGGGTCCACTCCCAATAAATCGCAAAGAGCAGCGATAGCGCACTGATGATGGCGAGGATCAGGATGAAGTGCGATTCAAACCAGTCGTCGCGCTGCCCTTTATCGAGAACGACCTGCAATGTTCCCAGGCCAAGCGCCACCAGGCCGAGGCCAATGTAATCGATGTGGGTTTCGCTGAGCTTGCGTCGCTTGAAATATGGCGGATCTTCGATGAGGCGGGAAGTCAGAAGAAGTGAAATGATTCCGACTGGGATGTTGATGAAGAAAATCCAGCGCCAGGTGAAGTTGTCCGTGATCCATCCGCCGAGGGTCGGACCGATGGCCGGCGCGGTCACCACCGCGATGCCGTAAACCGCAAATGCCATGCCGCGTTTGGCCGGAGGAAAAGTGTCGGCCAGTATGGCCTGCTCGCTGGGCTGCAAGCCACCTCCGCCGGCGCCTTGCAGAACGCGAAAAAAGATGAGCGTGGCAAGATTGGGAGCCAAACCGCAGAGAAAAGAACTCACAGTGAACAGAGCCACGCAACTCATATAGAAGTTGCGGCGGCCCATGATGGAAGATAGCCAGCCGCTCAGCGGCAGCACAATGGCATTTGATACCAGATAAGAGGTGAGAACCCAGGTGCTTTCGTCCTGGCCGGCGGAAAGACTTCCGGCGATGTGCGGCAGAGCAACGTTGGCGATCGAGGTATCGAGCACCTCCATGAACGTTGCCAAAGTCACCGTTATGGCAATGATCCACGGGTTGATCGCCGGACGCCAGACATCAGCGTCAAGAGTGGCAGCGCCAGCACTCATTGACGAATCCACACCTTCGGCTCGACCGACATTCCAGGGCGCAGCAACTGATCTTTATTTTCTCCGGGATCGAGAACGATCTTCACCGGAATTCGCTGCACGACTTTCACATAATTTCCGGTGGCGTTTTCCGGAGGTAACAGGCTGAAGCGCGCGCCGCTCGCCCCGGCAAAGCTATCGACTTTGCCTTTGTAACTTCTCCCGTTGGCATCTACTTCAATCGTGGCCGGCTGGCCGACCTTCATCTCGCGCAGCTGGGTTTCTTTGAAGTTCGCGGTAATCCAGACATCGCTCAGAGGAATGACTTTCATCAGCTCCTGGCCGGGCGAGACGTTTTGTCCGACTTCCACAGTGCGGTCGCTGACCACGCCGGCAAGCGGAGCAGTGATTTTTGTGTACTGCAGATTCAGGGCTGCCTGGTCGAGGTCAGCTTTTTTCTGCAATGCCTGCGCCTCAGCTTCGGCTGCTCGGGAGCGAATCACCTGCATCTGTTTGGGAGCAGTCTGCGCGTTGTGGAAACTGGCCTCCGCCTGCACCAGCTTCCCCTGCGCCGTAGTGACCTCCGCCTGCGCCGCGTTGACGTTAGCATGGGCGGCATCGACCGCGGCGGCATTGGCTTTGGCGGCAGCGGTCGCATCATCGTACTGCTGCTCCGAAATCTCGTGTTTCTCCACTAGTTGCCGGTAGCGCTCCAGGTCATGTTGCGCTTTTACGTTGTTGGCTTCGGCTTGCGCCTGCTGCGCCTGCGCGGCTGCGAGCTGTTGTTTGGCCGCGGTAATTCCGGCGCGCGCATTGGTCACATCGGCTTCCGACGAAGAAACCTGCGTGCTGGTGCTGACTGACGTGATGGGCACAGTCACTCCGGCGGCGGCCGCTGATGCCTGTGCATTTTCAAAATCGGCGCGCGCTCGATCGTAGGCAACCTGATAATCAGAAGGATCGATTTCCACCAGAACCTGCCCGGCCTCGACATACTGGTTATCCCGAATATTCAGCTTTATCACGTGCCCTGAAATTCGCGCGCTGACCGAATTGATATGCCCATCGACTTCAGCATCGTCAGTGGATTCGTAGCTGGAAACATAACGGTAGACAAAGAACGCCGCTACCAGCAAAACCACTGCCGCAATAATCAGAGCAATGCGAAATCCCGGACTGGCGGTGCGTGACGGGCGAGTGCGGAAGTCCCGCTCGGTCGAGGGCAGCGGTTTTGGCCGACTTCCAGAAGGATCCGGTGGATTGGAACGGCTCTCCGGCTGATCGGGCGTAGCAGTGGTCGAACTTTGTGTCGTCTCTTCCATAAGTTTATTAATGCTGCTGGCCTTGCAGATATCTTTTCACGCCTGTTTCGGCGTCGCCGATGGCACGCGCCAATTCCACTTTCGCCAAATTGTGGGCGTACAAGCTGTCGATATAACTCTCATGGGCGCTGGCTACGGCTTCCTGGGCCTGCACTACCTCTAGATTATCGGTGACGCCGGCGCTGAATCGATCCTTCGACTGGGCAAGCGCTTGCTCGGCGAGGTCAACGGAACTGCGCGCCACCTCAACCTGCTGGGCAGCGGAGGTCAAGTCGAGCAATGACGCGCGTACTTCGTAGTCGATGCGACCCCGCAAATCGCCGAGCTGCTGGCGCGCCTGTTTGAGCTGAGCCTCCGCTTCAAGAACGTCACTGTGCACTTTATTCCCGGCAAAGATAGGAATATTGATGCCGCCATTCACCTGCCAGGTTCCATTTGATTCTGCCGGGGTCACGCCGATGTCGCCAAAATTTGCGCTCAGATCGACCGTCGGATAATGGCCCGCAGTAGCCCCGCGACGTAACAGCTCGGCGGCGTGAACCTGAGCCTCTGCCGATTGATAATCCGCGCGCGAGGCATAGGCACGTTGCAGGTAAACATCGATGGGGAACGGCGTCAGCGCTTGATATGGAGCTTTCTCGGTTAACTCAAACTGCTGGCCCGGAGCCAGTCCAATCACGCGCGCCAATGAGAGCTTCTGCTTGGCATAATCATTGCGCGCGGCAATGAGTTGCTGCTGGCGCGTCTGCAGTTCCACTTGAGCGCGCAAAGTGTCGATCGTCGGATTCAGGCCAGCCTTCTCCTGATCAACTGCTTTGTCGTAGAGCGCTTGCGCATTTGTGACCTGCGCATTGGAGGTTTCAATTCGCGCGGCGCTGGCAATCGCCACCAGGTAGGCGTTTCCCACCGCCAGCACCACCAATTCCCGCGCATCTTTAACGCCGAGTTGCGCCGACTTCAAACTCTCTGACGCGGCCCGCGCTTGCTCGATCTGCTTGAAGTTAAAAATAGACTGCGAAAGATTGAGTCGCGCGTCGAAGTAGTTGAATGGGCCAATCAGGCGTGGAAGGGGGAAGGGAAACAGATTGCCTTTGAACCCGAGCGCCGAAAGGCTTTCGGTTTGAGCATCTTCCTGGATCCGCGCTCCGAGGTTGGGAAGCAGGTTGCTGAGCTCTTTCCATCTCTCGCCCCGCGCATTGAGTGTCTGATCGGCCGAGAGCAGCAGGCCAAGATTATTACGCAGGCCACGATCGATGGCTTCCTGAAATCCAATCTGCAGAACCTCGGCCGTGTTCTTGCCTTCGGGTTCGCTGCCCGTATAAGGACTCTGCGAGCCGGGCAAGGAGATCGAAGGACTCGGGGCTGAAGTCTGGGCCATGAGGCTCATGGCCGATAGCAACATCAGCGTCGCAGCAAAAAGTCGGCGACTTGGAAGCGGTAAAAAGCGGGCCATTCCCAATTTCGAAAAAGTCCCGTCGTGATGAAAGTCTTCGGGACGACCTTTCTCTCTCATAGCATATCGTCTAACTATTGATTCTAACGAGACATCCAACGATGCAGAAACCGGTATCTCCGGTTGGACCTTGGATGCGCTCCCGTGAGTCATGGATTGGTACTTCGCGAAAATATGTGACAGGACAAATTCGCTTTTCTCATTACTTTAGAAACTTTCCCGCTCCCGGCTTCGCCCGATAGAGTAACAGGAAGAATGCTCCCTCAGATGATTCGGGTGAAGCATTGGATCGTTGCGACCGCAGTGTCGGTCGGGCTATTTACGGGATTTTGCCCTGGCCAGACCCCGGTTCCGGTCGAACGGAGAAGTATCAGCCGAATCGCGCCGGTGTATCCCGAGATGGCGAGGCGGTTGGGCATCGCGGGAGCGGTAAAGCTGGAAATTGTGGTTCGCGCAAACGGCACCGTGAAGTCAACCAGAACCGTGGGAGGAAACCCGGTACTGATTCAATCCGCCATTAACGCTGTACTGAAGTGGAAATTTGAGCCTGCAACCGCAGAAACTACGGGGACTGTAGAACTAACCTTCGGTCCCCGGCACCAGTAATCAATAGAGCTAGGGAGTTCCGTACAGTTCCTTCGCCCGATGGCCTCTTCAACTCCAAAAGCTGCTTCGACCCAAGTCGATCGCCGGCGCAGGCGGCATCCACGATATCGCGTGGATTTTCGCGCGATGGCGACCTATCTGGAAGGCAGCCAGTATCGCAAAATAGAGGGACATTGCAGCGACCTCTCGGAAGCGGGGATCGGCATGCTGTTGCCGACAGATATGAATATCGGTGAGGTGGCCGGGTTGAATTTTTCGCTTCCGGGATCGAGCGATGTCTGGGAATTGCGGGCAGTCGCCCGCTATCGCCGTGGATACCATTACGGCTTTGAGTTCTTATCGCTGACGAACGGGCAACGGCAAACACTGAAGAGCTACCTGTCAGGACTGAAAGCAGAGTCAGTCGACTAGCGCTCACTCTTGGTTCGATCGGCTGCGAGGGTGCCTGCGTGACTTCCGTCATCTTGTTGCCAGGTTACCAATGATTGAAGCTAAGACTGGCATATCGCAATCGCACAGAGCAGCTTATCCATGAGTGATGGCAAATCGACAAACGCGGGCCGGGATTGGACAAAGATGCTGGCCGATCCTGACCTCGGGCGCAATCTGGCAAAACTGCTGCAGATTTATCGTGATGCCTCGCCGGAGCACCGGGAACAAGCCCTTCTGGATGCCATGCGAGCGATCAAACGAGAAGCAGCGGAAAAACAGCCGCCTGCGCCGTCACCGGTTGCTGAGGCCAAGCCTTTGCCAATATCCTCGCCCGCTCATGTAACCAACCCTCCGCCGTTTGAGCCCGATATTTTCAGCTCGAATTGGGGCGATGATCGCCGCCGCCATCCTCGAATGAAGTGTTTTGTTGCGGTCGAATTGCACGTGAATGGGGCCGATGCCCCCATTTGGGGCAATCTCTCCAACACGAGTTTGGGAGGCTGCCGCGTCGAGACCTCCGCTCCGATCAGCGGCGGTGCAAAAGTAGAAATCGGCCTGTGGGTCGCCAGCGGCAAGATCTGGGTCAAGGGCCTGGCGCTGAATGGCATTGTGAGCCGCAGTGCACCAACTGCAGGGGGTGTGCGCGTCCGCTTCGCCGGAATGGAAGCGGTTGAGAAAGAGAACTTGCGCCAGTTTCTGAAATACATCCAGGACACCACCAGGGCATCGAGCAGCGAGATCAGCTATCTGCAATTGCTGAAGTAGACCTCCTTAAACTTTTTCCTCAGTCTTCACGATTGCCTGCCGCAACTTTCCGCATTTTCACACATCCCACAACATCGGTACGCGAGAACTTGATACACTCGGTGCGTATTGAAATCCATTTGAATCTGAAACCCTTTGCCGTCCTGGGGACTCTAACTACTTGTGATTGTCGTTACGGTAGCGAATTAAGCGTCGCAATCAACGGTCGCCAGAGGCGACTCACTGAACCGATTTCCCTGTTGGAGGACGCATCTGCATGGTAGCCAGCGAGCAAGCTGTCGTGACCGCGAAACAATTAGACACGCTTAGCATCAACACCATTCGCACCCTGGCCATCGATGCAGTTCAACAAGCCAACAGCGGGCATCCTGGCGCGCCTATGGGGCTGGCGCCGGTTGCCTATGTTCTCTGGCAGGAATTTCTGCGCTACGACCCTGAAGATCCCAAATGGCTCAACCGCGATCGTTTTGTGCTCTCGAACGGTCACGCCTCCATGCTGCTTTATGCCATGCTTCACCTTGCTGGCGTCCGCGAAGTTTCGGAAAAAGGTGAAGTACTGAAAGAACTCGCGGTTCCGATGGAGGAGATCAAGCGCTTCCGCCAGCTCGGAAGTCGTACTCCCGGACATCCCGAATCGCACGTGACCACTGGCGTTGAGACCACGACCGGACCTCTCGGTCAGGGCGTGGGAAATAGTTTGGGAATGGCGATCGGCAGCAAGTGGCTGGCCGCGAACTTCAACCGTCCGGGATTTGAAGTTTTCGATTATGACATCTACGCGATGTGCTCCGATGGCGACCTGATGGAAGGGATCGGGGGCGAAGCGGCCTCGCTCGCCGGCCATCTGAAGCTTTCGAATCTTTGCTGGATCTATGACCACAACAACATCACGCTGGACGGCCCTGCCGATTGGTCTTTCAGTGAAGACGTCGCCACTCGCTTCTTTGGTTACGGCTGGAATGTAACCCGCGTCGCCGATGCCAACGATCTCGAGATGCTGGCCCGGGCTTTCGAAGTTTTCAAGAAGACTACCGACCGGCCAACGCTGATCATCGTCGACAGCCACATCGGCTACGGCTCTCCGCATAAACAGGACACCAGCGCCGCCCACGGCGAGCCGCTGGGCGAAGAAGAAGTGCGGCTGGTCAAGAAATTCTATGGCTGGCCGGAAGATGCCAAATTCCTCGTGCCCGAGGGCGTTCGCGAGCACTTTCAGGATGGAATTGGAAAGCGCGGGCGCGATCAGCGCGCAAAGTGGTCGAAGATGTTCGCCGAGTACTCCGAACAATATCCGGAACTGCGAGAGCAGCTCGGCCTGATGCAGCGCCGCGAGTTGCCGGACGGTTGGGACAAAAACTTGCCGACATTTCCGGCGGATGCCAAGGGCATCGCCACTCGCGAGAGTTCGGGCAAAGTGCTGAACGCTGTCGCGCAAAAGATTCCCTGGCTGATCGGCGGCTCGGCCGATTTGGCGACTTCGAACAAGACCACGCTGAAGTTTGAGGGCGCCGGGGATTTCCAGGCGAACAATTACGCCGGGCGAAATCTCCACTTCGGTGTGCGCGAGCACGTGATGGGCGCGAGCGTAAACGGGCTCGTCGTTTCCAACATTCGAGCCTTCGGCGCGACCTTCTTCAATTTCAGCGATTACATGCGGGCAAGCATTCGATTAGCCGCGCTGATGGAAGCTCCGTCGATTTTCATCTTTACCCATGATTCCATCGGCGTAGGCGAAGACGGGCCGACGCATCAACCGATCGAGCAACTGGCTTCTTTGCGCGCCATGCCTAATTTGATCGTTATGAGGCCGGGAGATGCGAATGAAGTCGTGGAAGCCTGGAAGATCATCGCGCAACTGCAGCACCAGCCGGTGGCGCTCGTCCTCACGCGGCAACCGCTTCCCACATTGGATCGAACGAAATATGCAGCGGCATCAGGAACAGCGAAAGGCGCTTACATTCTGGCCGACGCGCCGGGCGGCAAGCCTGATGTCATCTTGATGGGCACGGGAAGCGAAGTTTCGCTCTGCGTGGATGCGTACGAAAAGTTAAAAGCCGAAGGTATTCAGGCGCGGGTTGTGAGCATGCCTTCATGGGAGATTTTCGATCGCCAGGACGCAGGCTACAAAGAGAGCGTTCTGCCCTCTTCGGTCACCGCGAGAGTCTCAGTTGAGATGGCGTCCACGTTTGGATGGGAACGATATGTCGGACTCAAGGGACGCAAAGTTGGCATGCACCGCTTCGGCGCGTCCGCTCCGCTGAAAGATTTGCTGAAGTTTTTCGGCTTCACCCTCGACGCTGTTGTCGCGGAAGCACACAAAGCAATTGCGGATCAGTAACAAATTATTGTTGGCAACGGCGCCCGCCAGTCATCAGGAGAAATCATCATGCAGCCCACGGGAGTACTCGAAAAAACAAAAACCGCCAACCCGCTGAAGGAACTGTTGAACTATGGGCAGTCGATGTGGCTCGACTACATCCGCCGCGACCTGATTACCGGCGGCAAGCTGAAAACCATGATTGAAGAAGATGGCCTGCGCGGCATGACCTCGAACCCATCGATCTTCGAGAAGGCGATCGCCGACAGTTCGCTCTACGACGATATGTTGAAGTCGCTTGCGTCGCGCACTGATCTAAATGCGACCAGCCGCTACGAACAGATCGCGATCCGTGACATTCAAGGTGCGGCCGATATTCTTCGCCCGGTTTATCAGGAATCGCAATGCCGCGATGGCTACGTAAGCCTGGAAGTCTCGCCTCTGCTCGCGCTGAAGACGAAGGAGACGATCGAAGAAGCGCGCCGCCTGTGGAAGGCCGTCAATCGCGAGAACGTCATGATCAAAGTTCCCGGCACCGCCGAAGGCATTCCCGCGATTCAGCAACTGATCGGTGAAGGCATCAACATCAATGTGACTTTGCTTTTCGCACAGGAAGTTTACGAAAAAGTTGCGGAGGCCTACATCGCCGGAATAGAAGACCTGGCCAAGCGCGGCGGCAATCTGAAAAAGATGGCGGGAGTCGCCAGCTTCTTCATCAGCCGCATCGATACGTTGGTCGATTCGATGCTCGACGAAAAGTTGAAGAATACGAGCGACGCCTCGCAACAAACTTTGTTAAAGAGTTTGAAAGGTAAAGTTGCCATCGCCAATGGCAAACTGACCTATCAGAAATATCAACGCATCTTCAGCGGGCCGCGTTGGGAAGCATTGGCGAGCAAAGGCGCGCAAACGCAGCGCGTGCTGTGGGCCAGCACCAGCACCAAGAACCCAGAGTATCGCGATGTGATGTACGTCGAAGAACTGATTGGGCCCGATACCGTCGACACAATGCCTCCCGCCACGATCGATGCCTTTCGCGACCATGGCAAGGTGCGGAACAGCCTTATCGAGAACGTCGCCGGAGCGCAGAAGGTGATGGATAATCTCGCGAAGGCTGGCATCTCGATCGAGGAAGTGACCACCAAACTCACCAACGATGGCGTGAAACTGTTTGCTGACGCGTTCAACAAATTGCTGGCCGCGGTTGAGAAAAGCACGCAGCAGAAAGGCCAGCCCCGCAGCCAGCACGAAGGAAAGCACGCGTGAGCCGTTTGAGATCGTCGTTGCCTGAAAGCCTGGCGGCTGCCGTGAAAGCCAATATTGCCGACTGGCAATCCGGCGCCAAGATGCAGCGTCTTTGGCAGGGCGATGCCACGCTTTGGACGGGCGACGACGAGGCCAAATGGCTGGGATGGCTCGATATCGTCGAATCCCAAATCGCGCACCCCATCGAGTTGCGAAATCTCGGCAAAGAAGTTTGGAGCGCAGGTTTCAGAGATATTCTTTTGCTCGGCATGGGCGGATCGAGCCTCTGCCCTGAAGTTCTTCGCATGACCTTCGGCAAAATCGCCGGCTATCCCAACCTGCACGTGCTCGATTCCACCGATCCTGCGCAGGTCAAAGCGTTCGAAGAAAAGATCGATATTGCGCGATCGCTCTTCATCGTATCCAGCAAATCGGGCAGCACGCTCGAGCCCAATATTTTCAAGCAATATTTTTTCGAGCGCACCAAGCAGGCCGTTGGCGCGGACAAAGCGGGCAGCCACTTCATGGCAATCACCGATCCCGGTTCGCACCTGCAGAAAGTCGCCGAAGGCGATCGCTTCCGGCATATTTTCTTCGGTCGGCCTTCCATTGGTGGCCGCTATTCCGCGCTATCGAATTTCGGCATGGCGCCCGCCGCCGCGATCGGTATCGACACCAAGAAGTTTCTCGACCGGGCGCAAGAGATGGTGCGGGCCTGCGGCGCCTCCCACTCGGTCGAAGAAAATCCCGGAGCCATCCTTGGAATCATCCTCGGCACGGCGGCGAATTCCGGGCGCGATAAAGTCACCATCATCACTTCGCACGATATTTCTGATCTCGGCGCATGGCTCGAGCAGTTGCTCGCCGAGTCGACGGGCAAAGCCGGGAAAGGCATCATCCCGGTGGATGGTGAAGAGTTGGGACCGCCGGAAGTTTACGGCAATGACCGTGTCTTTGCTTATGTTCACACCGAGCATGGCACTGACGTCGCAGTCGATGCGAAGGTTTCAGCCCTCGAAAAAGCCGGGCATCCCGTCGTACGAATCTCGATGGCCGACATCTATGATCTGGGTGCAGAGTTCTTCCGGTGGGAGATTGCGACCGCGGTCGCTGGCTCAATCATCGGCATCAACGCATTCAATCAGCCGGACGTCGAAGCCAGCAAAGTCGAAACCCGCAAACTCACATCTGAGTACGAAAAAACCGGTTCGCTGCCGGCGGAAAAACCTGTGCTGGAAGCCGACGGCATCAAGCTGTTTACCGACGACAAGAATGCTGCCGAGCTGGCGCGCAGCGGAGAAACAACCTTAGCCGGATATTTGAAAGCGCATCTCAACCGCATTGCCGCCGGAGATTATTTTGCCGTGCTCGCCTACATCCAGATGAATGCGGGAAACAAGGCTGTCCTCGAAGGCGTGCGGCATGCCGTGCGCAACAAAAAACGTGTGGCAACCTGCCTGGGCTTTGGGCCGCGTTTTCTGCATTCGACCGGCCAGGCATACAAAGGCGGGCCAAATTCTGGAGTTTTTCTGCAGATCACATGCGACGATGCGGTCGATCTGCCGGTTCCCGATCAGAAATACACCTTCGGCGTCGTGAAGGCGGCTCAGGCGCGCGGAGATTTTCAAGTGCTGGCAGATCGCGGACGGCGAGCGCTCCGCCTGCATCTGCAAAAAGATGTTGCCACAGGATTGAAACAGTTGAGCGCGGCGATTCAGGAAGCGCTCGAATAGCTTCGAATTCGCTACACGCGGCGTGTTGCAATCGCAATCGTTTCGGTTGCACTTGTTGGTTTCATTGGGGTATTAAGGAGCACCTATGCAGTTGGGAATGGTAGGTCTGGGGCGCATGGGCGCGAATATGACGCGGCGCCTAATGCATGGCGGGCATCAGTTGGTGGTTTCTGATCTGAGTGCAGACGCGGTGAAGGAACTCGCCGGCGAAGGCGCGGCTGGCTCGTCATCGCTGCAGGATCTGGTTGGAAAGCTGAAACCTCCGCGCGCCATCTGGATCATGGTTCCAGCGGGTGGCCCTACCGAACAAACGGTTCAGACACTCGCCCAGCAGCTGCAATCTGGTGACGCCATCATCGACGGCGGCAATTCATATTTCAAAGACGACGTGCGCCGCGCCGGCCAACTCAAAGGCCAAGGCATTCATTACATCGACGTCGGGACCAGCGGGGGCGTGTGGGGCATCGATCGCGGTTACTGCATGATGATCGGCGGCCCGAAAGAAGCAGTGCAGCGGCTTGATCCGATTTTCAAAACGCTGGCTCCGGGCCGAGGCGATATTCCGCGCACCCCCGGCCGTGAAAAACTCGGAGGCACCGCCGAAGACGGCTACATTCATTGCGGCCCCTCCGGCGCAGGCCACTTTGTGAAGATGGTGCATAACGGCATCGAGTACGGAATGATGCAGGCCTATGCCGAAGGATTCGACATCTTCAAGAATGCCACCAGCAAAGAATTGCCCGAAGACATTCGTTATGATCTGAACTTGCCCGACATCGCCGAGGTCTGGCGGCGCGGCAGCGTCATCAGCTCGTGGCTGCTCGATCTGACCGCAATGGCGCTGGCGGAGAATCCCACGCTGTCGGAGTACGAGGGCTATGTGCAGGATTCCGGCGAAGGCCGCTGGACCATTCAAGCAGCAATTGACGAAGCTGTGCCCGTCGATGTTTTGAGCGCGGCTCTATTTGTGCGCTTCCGTTCGCGCCAGCAACACACCTTCGCCGAAAAGATTCTTTCTGCGATGCGGCAGAAATTCGGCGGCCACATCGAAGGCGGCGCGGCAAAGAAAAAAACGGCGTAACACATCGCCGAAGCATTTGAGGATAAGTCATGGCACAGTTGGCTGAAAAACCCGCAACCGCCGTACCGCGCGTCGGCAAGCAAGGCGACCCCTGCGTGATGGTGATCTTCGGCGCGGCCGGAGACCTGACGGCACGCATGTTGATCCCCGCACTCTACAATCTGTTTCGCGCCGACCTGCTCTCGAAGGAGTTCGCCATTCTCGGGGTAGCCCGCTCCCACCTGTCGGACGAGGATTTTCGCAAGCGTGTCGCCGAAGACGTAAAGCAGTACTGCGGCGATTGCATCGACGAATCGACGTGGGACAACTTCGCGCGCCGCTTTTATTACTTCGCGGGTAATTTCGACGACAATAACTTATATTCGCAGGTCAAAGAACGGCTGGAGCGCATCGATCGTGATCATTCGACCGGTCAGAATTTCTTTTACTATCTGGCAACCGCTCCCAGCTTCTTCGGCCCCATTGTCGAAAAGCTGGCAGCCACCGGGCTCATGGAGCAAGGGCCAGATCACTGGCGTCGGGTCATCATTGAAAAGCCATTCGGCCACGATCTGGAATCGGCGAAGGCGTTAAACCAGCAACTGCTCAAAGTCGCCAACGAAAAACAGATCTACCGCATTGATCATTACCTCGGCAAGGAAACCGTCCAGAATATTTTGGCATTTCGCTTCGCCAACGGAATTTTCGAGCCCATCTGGAATCGCCGCTACATCGATCACGTGCAGATCTCGGTCGCTGAGACCGTTGGCGTCGAGGGCCGCGGCAGCTACTTCGATCATGCCGGATCACTGCGCGACATGGTGCCCAACCACCTGATGCAGCTCATCAGCCTCACCTCGATGGAACCTCCGATTTCGTTCGAGGCAAATGCCGTGCGGGACGAGCAGGCCAAGATTCTGCATGCGATCCAGCCCATGAGCGACGAAGAAGTTCTCACCCGAAGCGTGCGCGGGCAATACGGCGAGGGCGAATTGGGCGGCGAGCGCGTTCCCGCATACCGCGCCGAGCCTGACGTTGCGCCCGATTCGCGCACCGAGACTTTCGTCGCCATGAAGTTACTGATCGATAATTGGCGATGGGCTGACGTCCCTTTCTATCTGCGCACCGGCAAGCGCATGCCCGCGCGCAACACGCACATCGTGATCCAGTTCCGCCGCGCCCCGTTTGTGCTTTTCCGCGATACCTCGGTCGAGCACCTCATGCCGAATCAACTGGTTCTGCACATTCAGCCGGAAGAAGGAATCTCGCTGCAATTCGCCGCGAAGGTTCCCGGGCCGGTCATGCGCCTGGGCACAGTCGACATGAACTTCGAATATCAGCAATACTTTGGCAAGCAGCCCAGCACCGGCTACGAGCGATTGCTGCACGATTGCATGATTGGCGACCAGACTCTGTTTCAACGGGCCGATATGGTGGAAGCAGGATGGAGCGTGGTGAATCCGGTGCTCGATCTCTGGAAAGCGCTGCCGCCGCGGAATTTTCCCAACTATCCTTCCGGGACCTGGGGACCGAAAGAAGCGGATGAATTGTTAGAGCGCGACGGGCGTCGCTGGAGGAATTTCGAGAAATGATTCTGGCCGGCGATATTGGGGGAACGAACGCTCGACTCGCCTATTTTCAGCCCGGCAACGGCCATCTCCAACTGGTCTCCGAACGGATTTTTCCCAGCGGCGAGTACAGCGAATTCGGCGACATCGTCTCGCGATTTCTCGAGGACGCGCGGGAACGTCCCGAAGTCGCATGTTTTGGAATCGCGGGTCCCGTACACCATGGCCGCGTGGAAACTTCCAATCTTCCCTGGGTCATCGAACAATCCCGCCTGGCAAAGCAGATCAAGCTTCCCGCCACGCTGCTGATCAACGATCTCGAAGCCAGCGCCTGGGGAATCGGCGCTCTGAGCGGTAAAGATTTTGTTGCGCTCAACACCGTGGTGCCCAGCAACGGCAATCAGGCCGTCATCGCGCCGGGAACCGGTCTCGGAGAAGCCGGCCTGTACTGGAACGGCAACGAACATGAAGTCTTCGCCTGCGAGGGCGGCCACACTGATTTTGCGCCCCAAGGCGAACTGCAAATCGAACTGCTGCGGTTTCTCACGGAGCGCTACGGTCACGTCAGCTACGAGCGCATTATCTCCGGGCCCGGGCTGGTTAACGTTTACGAGTTTCTCCGCGCCGAGGGGCATGTGGACGAGCCCGGCGGATTTGCGGAACGTCTGAAACTACCAGACGCTGCTGCCGCCATTTCAAAAGCCGCACTAGAGGGGAGCAATCCGCTGGCAGAGAGAGCGCTCGATCTCTGGATTTCGATTTACGGCGCAGAGGCCGGCAATCTTGCTCTTAAGACAATGGCAGTGGGAGGGATATTTCTAGGTGGCGGAATTTCGCCGAAGATCCTCCCTAAACTCACCGGCCCCGCTTTCATGCGCGCCTTTCTGGAAAAAGGCAGGCTTCGCCGGCTTCTAGAGGGCATCTCCGTGCAAGTGATCACCAATGACAAGGCGGGCCTGCTGGGCGCGGCCCGGTGCGCCGCTGCGACACGCAGAAACGGATCGTCCGTGCAAAAATGACTACTCGCGAAATCAGGAAGCTCACGACGCCGCAAGATCTTTTTCACGCGGCGGCGGAAGAGTTCATCCGCGCGGCCAGCGAGGCAGTCGAAAAGCGCGGACGCTTTGCCGTGGCGCTCGCCGGCGGCTCAACCCCCAAGAGCTTGTACGCTCTGCTCGCCGCCAATGCGAGTTCCAGCCTGCCGTGGAGCCAGATGTTTTTCTTTTTCGGCGACGAGCGCCACGTTCCGCCCGATCATCCCGACAGCAACTACCGCATGGCAAACGAGTCCCTTTTTTCGAAAGCTCCCATTCCGCAAGGCAATGTTTTCCGCATGCCCACGGAGAATCCGGACGCCGACGCCGTGGCGGCGGCCTACGAACAGACGCTGCGAAATTTTTTCAGCGCGAAGCCCGGTGAATTTCCGTCGTTCGATTTGATCCTGCTCGGCATGGGGCCGGACGGACACACCGCATCTTTGTTTCCGGAAACGGCGGCACTCGAGGAGAGATCGCGGCTGGTCGTCGCCAACTGGGTGGAGAAGCTGAAGACCAGTCGCATCACTCTCACGCTTCCTGTCCTCAATGCGGCCCGCTGTGTCGCTTTTCTGGTGAGTGGAGCCGATAAGGCTCCGGCGCTTCACCAAGTCCTCGAAGGCGATGGCCCCGGCGAGAAATATCCCTCCAAGCTGGTCCAGCCTGAACGGGGGAAGTTGATTTGGTTCGTCGACCGTGCTGCAGCCAGCGAGTTATCCTCCGCTGCTTAGGCTGTAGGAGGAGTGCTGAGCGCTATCCGCGCCAGCCGGCAATTTCCTTGAGACCTTTTCCGCGGGAGTGTTCGAAGAGGCGAACCAGATGCCGGGAATGTTCAAACTCATGGATGTCGGCCCAGACTTCTGCCTTCCACGGTGTGTCATGACTGGCAGACTCGCCACAAGTGGCGCAGCGGGTATGCAGGCTGGCGGAAGGGATTTCCGCCCCCCCGGGCTTGGGCAACTCGATAAAGATGCAGCGAACTTCCTGAATTTCTTCGTATTCGTCGAGCAGGTGCTCATACCGCAGAAGGTAGTCGAATCCCAGCCTGCGCGCTTCGCACTCGGCTTCGGTACGCGTGTGAAACGGCCCATACTCGGCCCGCAACTGCTCCGTAGAATCACAAGCCATCCAGAACGTTTCTTTGTAACTCATTCCAGCTCACCCAGGAAATTCGTGGCCCGGCGCGGTCCTGGCCGCCGGCTGCTCGCTTCCGCTGTTTTGGAACTGCAATCGAAGGCCCACAGGCGATGATCCCAAGTCAAACATTATCATCGGGTTAACCAGCCATTCCTGCGTAAAACCGGCTCGCACATGCAAAGCTTTTGCACCCAAACCCCACAACCCCCGCCATACCAGGAGAAGGCACCTGTTTCAGCGCCAGCTGACATCCGGCTGGCCCGTGCCGGCACGCACTGAACCTTCGGCCCAGGCCTTGCCTCCGTGGCCGGCGACATACATGGCCAGTTCCAGACGGCTCCAGACCCCCAACTTGTCGAAAGTGTTGCGCAGATGGTTCTTCACCACCTGCTCGGTTGTGCCCATGAGGTTGCCGATTTCCCGGTTCGTCAACCCTTGCCATACCATGGTGGCGACCTGAATTTCTCGAGCGGTCAACTTTTCGCGCGGGGTCACGATTGCGCCTCCGATTTCTGGAATGCCGCGGTCGCCAGCCGGACGCGCTTTCGTCCCTCCCGAATTCCGGCACGCAGAAATAGCGTGCGCAGATGTTGTTTCACCGTTCGCGGGCTGATGCTCAAATGCCCCGCGATTTCCTTGTTGCTGCAACCCTGCACCAGCAGATCCAAGACTTGCTGATCGCGGGCTGTGACCTTAATTTTTTCGAGATCAATCATGACAGCCTCCTTTTTGGCCTCTTATTTCCGGCTGCGGTACGCTCTCCTTTAAGCACATCTTTCGCCAAACTTTCTCCTGACATTGATCCGGCTCGAATGGTGTTCATCTGCTGGCACTTAGGGATAACGGCCATCGCGTCATAAGAAATTCACGAGACTCGTGGTAGTCTGTTGTTGTCCCACATCGGGACGCATCCGGCGTGATCTAAGGTTCATTTGTGTTCGAAGGGCACGCCGTTCGGCCTTCTCTAACGAGTGCAGTTGGTGGGGAAAATCTGCAATTCGGCCGAATGAATCTCTTCACTTGCAGTTTGTTCGACAATCACTGGAGTTTCAATTCCAAGATGAGGAAGGCTTCCTCATCCGCTACGTCTCGTTTTCGTACAATGAAAGCAATGTCTGTCCCAGATTGAATCTCACGAGAAATGACGCTCCCCGCTTTTCTGCGTTTTGCACAGATAACACCGCGATGGCAGCTACATGCCCAAAGCAACTCCTGCGCCCAATCGGCCACAGGATGGATCCGTCTCTCGCAGATCGCTCCAGCCAGGCCGGCCAGCGTCTCGACAAAGATCAGCCTTCCCTTGAAACCGCAAACGACCTGACGGCGCCGAAAACGGATGAGAGCAGCTAAGAAATACTTATCTTTGAGCTTTGGGCGGTGGCGTGCTCCCGCGATCCTGGCACCGCTGATGTTCGCCTATTTCTGCTCCGCAGCATTCGCCCAGGGCGGCCCCCCTTACTACACCAACGATCCCGGCACTCCGGGCAATCACAACTGGGAAATCAACCTTGGATATATGCCGTTCTTTTACACCGGCCAGTCGGTTTCTCACACGCCCGACGTTGACATCAACTTCGGCGTCGGCTCGCGCATTCAGCTCACTTACGAGAATGCGTGGCTCAGAGTGCAGAATCCGTTTTCGCCCGTGAAATATGGCTTGGGGCAATCGAATCCCGGCGTGAAGTGGCGCTTTTATGATGGCGGCGAGGGACACCTCGCGATCTCGACTTTCCCGCAACTGTTTCTCAACAATCCCAACGATGCCGTGAAGCGAGGAATCACCCCAGCGAGCGAGGTTTTTCTTCTTCCGATGGAATTCACCAAGAAACTTGGCCCCGTCGACGTCGACTACGAAATTGGTTACGAGTTCGCGCATAAGGGACCGAACGGTTGGCTGACCGGTGTGGTCGTTGGGCACGATTTCACTTCCAGGCTGGAAGGCGACATAGAGTTTTACAATCAGGGGATTTTTCATCCTTCGGAGAATCAGCCGACGATCGATGTCGGCGGCCGCTACAAAATTCACAAGCCCGTGATCCTGCTGTTCATGGCGGGACGCAGCCTCGAACCGGCTCGCAGCAACCAGTCTTACTTCCTCGGTTATTTTGGTATCCAACTGCTCCTGCCTCCAAAATCCTATCCCGCCGACCTGCCGGAAAATTCAGAGAAATAGCGGTGCACGCGGCGGAGAGTTTCGTCGAAGAAGTGTGCAGAAACTTGCGGCTCACCGAAGTAACCTCCTGGCGAAATCTCACGAGCGGCGCTCCGTGGGCTGCGGTTGGTCTTTTGAATTCGCTTGTAAGACGCTGAATCGCGTGTAGTTCCCTGCTTAAACAGAGCGTGCGCTGGAGCCCCGCCGGCTTCACAAGTTAGGTTCCTTGGCGTAGGAATTGCTCTAGAATAGCTATGGGCTCAGGGTCAACAGTTCTCTGTCCAGCGGGCAGGACGGATCGCACAGGCGTGATGTCAACCGAAGAACAAACCAAACCAGTTCTCGACCAGCAGACCTTTGAGAAGCTGCTGGAAGCCGCCTACGTCCTGCAAGAACACAACACTAGAATGCGGCAACGGGAGAAAAGCCTGGAGTCGCAGAGCGAGCAACTGCGCCAGCAGGAGTTGTTGCAGCAATCTCTGCTGCAGAAGCTCAAGCCGGAACCGGAAGCGTCCACCCGTCCCAACATCGATTACACTCTCACCCTCGCCGAGATCGTGGAGGCGCAGCACCAGATCCAAACGCGTCACCTAGGCCTCGATGAAGCGATGGGGGTTGTCGCCGAGAGAATCGTGAGGATTGCGCGGGCGAGCGGCGCAGGAATCGGAATTCTCGACGGCGCGACCGTGCGCTACCGCGCCGCTGCGGGAAAATCGGCGTTGCCGGTTGGAACCGAAATACCGATGAAAACCGCGGTTTGTCAGGCAAACATCCGCACCGGCCAGGTGATCCGAACCAAGGACGTCGATACAGAGTTTTTGTTCGATCCCGAGCCGGTACGCCAGCGTGGTATCCGTTCCCTGGTTGCTGTGCCCATCCATTACGACGGCAACATCGTGGGAGGGCTGGAACTTTACTTCGACAGAGTCGAAGGCTACGCCGAGCAAGACATTCACACCTGCCAGCTGATGGCGGGACTGGTTACGGAAGCCATGGGCCGCGAAACCGGAGCGACACTGAAGAAGTCGATGGACGAAGAGCGCTCCACCATGCTCGCCGCCATCGAGAAGCTCCAGCCCAATCTGGCAGCCTTGGCAAATGAACCCGAAGTTATATTCGGCCAGAGTGCACCGTCGGGCGAGGTAAGCAAGTCATCGTGCTGGAAATGCGGCAACGTTTTATTGGCTGGCGATCAGTACTGCGGCAAATGCGGTGCGCCGCAAACGCGCGACATCGAAGAAACAGCGTCGATGATCCCGGCTGCCCCTCCATCCTCATTGTTCACAGAGAGTGAAGCGGACGCCCTGGCAAACTCTTTGGCATTGCTTCCGGTCGACGACACGGAAATGCAGACACTTCCGCCTAAGCCGGCTGTGGCGGCGCGGCAGGACGTCGTTTGGAGCTCAGCTGCGAAGGCGAAAGATTTCCTGGAATCGCTGGCAATCGGTCGCGACCCAAATGCATGGGTGCGCTTCTGGCGTTCCCGCCGCGGGGATTTCTATCTCGCGATTGCCGTCATCCTCGTCTTGTTTGTGATTGGATGGGGCGTCTGGTCGAGTCATTCGGGGAGCGCCTCGAGTGGCGCCACAATTCCCCGAAGCGCGAACAAAGCGCGGCGTCCGTCGCCGGACGCGGATCTTACGATGTTCGATAAATTTCTGATTGCAGTTGGATTGGCCGAAGCTCCCGAGACGGCGCCAGAGTACAAGGGAAATCCTGATATTCAGGTGTGGGTCGACTTGAACACCGCTCAGTACTACTGTCCCGGCTCTGATCTCTACGAGAAGACCACCAAGGGTAAGCTTTCCAGCCAGCGCGAGGCGCAATTGGATCAATTCGAACCCGCCTATCGAAAGGCGTGTGACTGAAAACTTAAAAGGAACTCCCGGCTCCTTCGCCGACATTGACAACCTTCTGCGCTGGTAGTGCAATCTTAGACAGATCGGGAAGTATCTGTGTCTCAATTCATTGACAAATCCGAGAAGCTTGATAACGGCGCCTTACCCGAGCCTGAGCTGAACCCACTTCTCAATCCGCTTCTGGCCAACAATATGGGCCGATGGGCGGAAGTCTATTTCACCAGCCCACCGGAGCGGCGCGCACAAGCAGTGGCCGAACTGGTTCAGCAATTGGAGCTTGAGTCAGCCGGAAAAACCGCAACGTCTGCCGCCGGCGTCAAAACCAACATCGATGTCGGCGGAAGAAATGAAACCGGCAGAACTAGTAATGAAGAAGCCCGTACAACAAATGTGCCCGCCATACCGCCGCGATCTCCAGTAAAAGTCGCCCCGGAATCACTTGACGAACGTCGTGCCGTTTGTGGCAAGTGTGGCCATACGAATCCCGAAAGTTATAGGTTTTGCGGAATGTGCGGCGCTCTCTTGCAGCCTTCCGGCGGTGCCCACTTGATAGAAGCGCTGCCGGTCGCTCCCTTGCCCGCAGATTTCGTGTTGCCGCCCGAGCCAGAATCGTTCAGCCACGAATCAGAATTTTCCGGCCGCGAAGGTCAATTCGTGAATAACCAATTTATCGAGCAGGAGATCGCGCCGGGAGGCAACTTTGACCGCTCTTCTGAACGTTATGATTCGGTTTTCCCGCCGCCGCTAACAGAGCCATCGCGCGAGGATTCTTTCAATGCGCCGCCATTGACGCAAGACGACCTGCCGCAATTCGCCAGGCAGGCCGAACCGGTGCCCTTTCGTTATAGGATTTACCTTGGCCTGGCGATCGTCGTCGTTCTCGGTGCACTCATCTACATGGCCCGTCGCGGAGACGTATTCTCAGGTTCTCAGCAATCTCCCGCCGCAAAAGCGATTCCAGCCCAACCAGCGGCCGTTCCGCCAGAGGCAGCGACACCCTCGAGCCCGCGCCCCATAGAGAAAATCGAGAAATCTGAAACCCCAACTCAGCCGTCTCCTGCGGAGACGAAACCACAAGAAGCGCTGCAGCCAAAGAAGGTGGCAAGCACTTCGCTTGCCCACCGGTCAAGACCGCAACCGCCGGCGGTTGCAGCCAGTATGACGGCGCAGACCGCAAGCGCCAGCCAAACTGGCGCCGAAGAATTAGCTGAAGCTCAAAAATATATGAGCGGAAGTTACGGAACGAGCCGCAATGCCGGCGAGGCTGCCCAATGGCTTTGGAAGGCAGTCGCAAAGGGCAACGGCCCTGCCGCTCTCATGCTGTCGGATCTCTACTTGCACGGGGACGGTATCGCGCAAAACTGCGATCAGGCACACCTTCTGCTCGATGTGGCCGCGAAAAAAGGGATTAAAGGTGCGGCTGAACGGCTCCGCAATATGCAAGCGTTCGGGTGCAGATAGCGGCGGGTTCGAGAATTCCTTGGCACCCGCCGCCGAAGGAAGCGGCTAGTTGGAAAGTTCCGGCGTCTGCCTGCGCGATTCATACCACAAGGCAAGCTCCACCCGATTCCACAGACCAAGCTTGTCGTAGATCACGCGCAGATAATTCTTCACCACGTGTTCCGTGGTGCCGATGGCGTCGGCTACGTCGCGGTTCTTCAGGCCCTGGGCGACAAGCTCGATGACTCGGTGCTCGCGCTGGCTGGGAGTGCGGGGTCCATAACGGTCGTTTGTAAACACGATTGCCTCCTATAGAGCAAGGTTGCGAGTTTTACTCGCTTGATTCCGCCGGTTATTCCGAAACGGAGAAACAGCCGGTTGAAATGAGCTTTCACGGTTCTGCGCGCCATCTTGAGCTGGCTGGCAATTTCGGCATTGTCGCAGCCTTGCAAGAGTAGTTCGACGATTTGCTGCTCGCGTGGTCCTAGCCGAACAGACGGGTCCGTCATTCTTGCCTCCTCATTTTGCATTTTTGGTAGCTCCGAACTGCGCACACTGGGTAATTGCCAAACTACTTAGCATCCACCATGCCATTGTTGGCAAAAATTGGCTGTGATTTAAGAACAGCCATTTCCACAGGTGCGGGCGCGGGGCCGGCTTCGAGAAACAACCCGAAGGGGTCTTCGGAGTTGCGGAATGACGGCCGTTTTCAAGCGCTATCAGGTCGCGGTGGGTTCGGAAAGGTGCGTAAATTCGGCTCAGAATGAACCGCAACGCATTACGCATTGATTCTTGTCAGGACTCGCCCTCTCAGGACTCGGACCTTCGCCTGCGGCAACAACTACACCGGCGATGAATTCTTCCGGCCACGTCGCAGCCGGAATCCTTTCGCCCACTGAGCCTCAGGTAAATACCCTATGTGAAATTTGCTACATCGGTAGACTGAAGTTGAACAATTTACATGATCCGCCTGATACACCGTAATATTGCCTTAACATGGAGCACTTCAACGGCCACATTTTTCGCCATTCATTTGAATTAAATCCGGGCGTCGCAGAGGATTCCTCAAAGTGAACCGACTTCTCAGCCTGGTTGGAGCGCGTCCGAATTTCATGAAGATCGCCCCGATCGTCGACGAGATTCGCAAATCAAATGATGTTGAGCATCGGCTGGTGCACTCCGGCCAGCATTATGACGAACTGCTCTCGGGGAATTTTTTCTCTCAACTTGGCCTGCCCACCCCCGACGTAAACCTGAAATGCGGCTCCGGAAGCCACGCCGCTCAGACCGCCGAGGTCATGAAGCGGCTCGAACCTGTCTTGCTCAACTATCAACCGGAGATGGTTCTAGTGGTTGGCGATGTCAATTCCACGCTGGCGGCGGCACTCACGGCTGTGAAATTAGGAATCCCCGTGGCTCATGTCGAAGCGGGCCTGCGCAGTTTCGACATGACCATGCCGGAAGAGATCAACCGCAAACTCACGGACGCAATCTCTACTCTGCTCTTCGTCACCGAACAAAGCGGCATTGATAATTTGAAACGCGAGGGCATTGAAGAAGCGAAAATCCACTTTGTCGGCAACGTGATGATTGATTGCCTGCTCCGGCATCGCAAACTGGCTTCAAAATCGCCAATACTCGGCCAACTGGGTCTGCGCCGCAATCGAGCAGCTTGTTCACCCTATGCCGTTCTGACTCTGCATCGGCCGTCCAACGTGGACGATTCTCAAAGGCTGCGAAACCTCCTCGAGGCGGTCAGGACTGTGGCCTCCGAGTTCCCGGTTTTCTTTCCGGTCCATCCACGCACTCGAAAGAATATCGAGAGTTTCGGATTGCAGCATTTGCTATCGAAGTCCGGCGCTGCTCACGGCATCGTGCCGCTCGATCCTCTCGGTTACCTCGATTTCCTTTCGCTCAACGATCACGCAAATCTTGTGCTCACAGACTCCGGCGGCGTGCAAGAAGAGACCACAGCACTCGGCGTTCCCTGTCTGACTCTGCGCGAGAATACGGAGCGCCCGGCAACGGTGGAGTACGGCACCAATCAGATCGTAGGATCGGATCCCGAACGCATCATCGCCGCCGCACGATCCGCTCTGAAGAAACCCGCTCGCCCTTCTGGTCGTCCTCCACTTTGGGAGGGCAAGGCTGCAGCGAGGATCGTAGCTGTTCTGCGGAAACATCTCGATGCCGGCACTCACGCCGAATAAGCATGATTGTGCTTGGTTTTGAGCTACACTCTTCCGATAAACTAACTCTGAATCCATGAAGCTTTCGGTCGTCATGCCGGTGTATAACGAGCGTGCCACGCTGCGGCAGGTGGTGGATAGGGTTCTCGCCGTTCCCCTCGAGATTGAATTGATCTGCGTCGATGACTACTCGACCGATGGGTCGCGCGAGATCCTCTCAGAACTGCAAGCCGAACGAGCTGAAATTCGCGTCTTTTATCAACCCAGGAATATCGGTAAAGGTGCGGCTTTGCAGCGCGGTATCCGCGAAGCCACTGGAGACTTCATAATTATTCAGGACGCTGACCTCGAATATAATCCTGCCGAATACAAGGTCCTGCTCGAGCCGCTCATCGAGGGCAGCGCCGATGTCGTCTATGGGTCCCGTTTTCTTTCCGGGCGTCCCCATCGCGTGCTGTATTTCTGGCATTCGGTCGGTAACTGGGGGCTTACGATGCTCTCGAACGCGCTGACCAATATCAATCTCACGGACATGGAGACCTGTTACAAGGCCTTCCGCCGCGACGTTCTGCAAGCGATTCCTCTCGAGGAAAAACGCTTCGGCTTCGAACCGGAGATCACCGTAAAGATCGCAAAGCGAAAGTTGCGAATTTACGAGGTCGGTATCGCCTATTGGGGACGCACCTACGAAGAGGGCAAAAAGATTCAGTGGCGGGACGGCTTTCGGGCGCTGTGGTGTTTGATTAAGTACTGCATCACCGAACCTGCGCTGCCGCGACGAACCACAAAAAACCCTGCCGAGACTTCCCCCTTATCCTCAAATCCATCGCCCGGTCAGGCGCGCGTGAGCACATCCTCGACTCCAGGTGCGTAATGCCCCGGCCGCCTTTAAGATTGCACCGATGCATATAAGCCGCGGCGACTTTCAGATCGCTCCGGGTCTCACCCTCCCCGAAGATGAAGTTCATCTCTGGCGCGTCGACCTGGAAGCGCTCCCTACGGACGAATCTCGCTGGCAGAAATTGCTCTCATCCGACGAAGCGGCGCGGGCGGCGCGATTCCATTCTCCGCTCGATCGCAACCGCTTTGCCGCCTCGCGAGCCCTTCTCAGACTGCTCCTGGGAAGCTATCTGCAAACTGATCCGGATCGCCTGAGCTTTTCCTATTCTAAGAAGGAGAAGCCCTACCTCGCGCCGCCGCATTCCGAAAGCGGCATCAGCTTCAACATCTCTCATTCCGGCGAAGTTGCGCTGCTGGCTTTCGCGCGCAGACGAGAAATCGGTGTCGATGTCGAGCAACTGCACCGTAATATCGAAATCGATTCCATCGCCCGCCGTTTCTTTTCCCTTCACGAACAGCAGCAACTTGCGGCCCTGCGAAAGGAAGAGCAATTCGACGCTTTCTTCCGTTGCTGGACCCGCAAAGAGGCTTACATCAAGGCCACTGGCGAAGGCTTATCGCTCCCGTTGGATCAGTTCGACGTGTCGATTGCGGTCGGCGACACCGACGCACTGATTGCAACCCGCCCCGATGCTTCCGCGGCAACGCTGTGGTCGATTCGCGACATTCCCGCGGGCGCCGGCTATGTTGGCGCGATATGTGTCCGCGGCCGCGACTGGCGGCTGAAAGACTGGACAAGCCAGTCATTGCAAAATCCCCGATGAGACCCGCCCGCCATTTTCGCCGGCCGCGGACTTCTGCTATGCTTCCATCGCTCTCCCTCAGAGTGCGCAACCCGCGACCATTTGCCTCCCCACACCACAATTGAGGAGCCTTACAGATGCTGAAATCAATCGCCCGTCTTTCATGTTTCTGTGTTCTGGTGCTGGCAGCTGCCTTGCTGGCGGCGCAGGCGGAATTCTCCGCCGACATCATCGATCTCCAGAAATCCGGAGCTCCCGCCCAGGCCAAAGTCTATTTCACAAAAGATAAAATGCGGGTTGAGCCCCAAGGCGCCGGCGCACACGGCGGAGGAGCGGTCATCGTGAACTTCGCCACCCAAACTTCCATCGTACTCATGACGCAGCAACACATGTACATGGAGATGCCTGCGCAGAGCCAGACGCAGCGCCTGGGCTACTCTTTTTTTCAGACCGGCGACATTGAGAACGCCTGCACCGATTGGCAGAAAACCGGCCACAACCAAGGCAATACTTGCCGAAAAATTGGCGGCGATACCGTTAACGGACGCAGCGCCATAAAGTTCGAAACCACCAACCAGAACGGTGACGTCAGCCATTTCTGGCTTGACCCCAAATTGCGCTTTCCCGTGAAATGGGACGGCAAGAACAGCAGTGGAGAACTTCGGAACATCCAGGAAGGCGCACAGTCGGCGAGCCTTTTCGAGGTTCCCGCAGGTTTCACCAAAATGCAATTACCCGGTGGCATGCAGATGCCGCAACACTGATCTCCGAATCGACGATCTCCCACGACTCCCTCATCAACGATTTGGGCAATCATCATTTGCGAATCATCATTTGCGAATCATGCCTCGTGAATCATGCCATCGCGAATCATGCCTCGTGAATTGAAGTAGGCTGTGAGGCTTCTAAAAGCTCTGGAGCGGTATACTCCTGTAGGAGCCTCCATGCCACTTTCTGCGGTAATCGTCGACGATGAGCAGCTTGCCCGCGATGAACTGGCCTTCCTGTTGAAGAATGCCGGCGACGTCAACGTTCTGGCGCAAGGCAAGAACGGTCTGGAAGCCATCAATCTAATCAAAGAACAACACCCTGATCTTGTTTTCCTCGACGTTCAGATGCCCGGACTCGATGGCTTCGGTGTAATCAAACGGCTGCTCGATAAAAAAATCCCTCTGCCCAAAATTGTTTTTGCCACGGCATTCGACCAGTATGCGGTCAAGGCATTCGAGGTAAACGCAGTCGACTATCTTTTAAAGCCCTTCGACAAGAAACGCGTGGCGCAGGCGGTGCATAAAGCGCGCACCCAGCAGGAGGCCGACGCCTTGCCGGCCGAGAAGATCGACAGCCTGGTGCGGATGCTGCAGGCGCCGAAAACCCAAAGTTCTAAAATTCTGCTCAAGGCTGTCGGGCGAATGTTCCTGGTGGATCAGAAAGATATTTGCTACGCCTCGATTGAAGACGGGGTGATCACGGTTGTTACCGCGGGAGCCTCGGGGATGGAGGGCCATTCAAACTGCCGGACTTTGGAAGAACTGCTCGAAAGCCTCGATCCCGGCATGTTCTGGCGTGCGCACCGCTCCTACCTCGTGAACATCAACCGCATCCGCGAAGTCGTGCCCTGGTTCAAGAGCTCCTACCAGTTACGTATGGACGATAAAAAGCAGAGCGAGGTGCCTGTCAGCCGTTCCCAGACAAAACGGCTGCGCGAACTCTTTGGTCTGTGAGTCTCTTTTCTTCTGCTGTCGTCCGTAGTTATCGGCGTGCCGGTATACAAACCAGATGATGTCAATTCTGCGACATTCTTTGCGGCACCATCCAAGTCAATAAAAATGGAGGGCAGCTAAACTTCGCGCTGCCCTCCGGGGTGGGGGGAAAAATCACACGGCCAAGGCTTCCAAACCGGGCCGGTCGCGAATGATTAAGGTTGCTCCTTCCAGCCGGATCAGCCTCTTTTTCTTCAGATCGCTTAACAACCGCGTTACGGTTTCGCGTGACGAACCGATCCTTTGCGCCATCTCTTCATGGGTCATCGCAGAACGCAGTCGCTGCTCCTCCGACTCCTTGATCGCCGGATGAGCACAAGACAACAGCAGCCTGGCCAGTTTTCCGGACGAAGAGCGGGCGAGTACGAGATCGTGAATATCGCGGTACGCCCCTTGAAACTCCCGACTGAGCCACACCGCAGCGTGCATTCCCACTTCACTCTCGCTCTGCAGGAGTTTCATGAGATCGGACCGTCCAATAAAATTCAACTGGCAAGGCATCGCGGTCTCGGCGGTCATTTCATAGTTCGTCCCAGAAATAGCAGCGCTTAAACCCAACACGTCTCCCGCTTCCGCCTGCTTCAGGATGAGCACCTTACCTTCTTTCGAAGTTGTCGAAAGCTTCACTTTTCCTGAGCACAAGACAAATGCGCCTCGCGGTGTCTGCCCCTCGATAAAGAGGACGGCCCCTGCAGGCATGACGGTGTGATGGCTCACCAGATCCGTCGCCCGTAGCACGGGAGTCGAGAACTGGCAAAAGAAACCTTCGCGGCTTGCCTTGCAGCCCATGCAGCTCTCGATGATCTCGAGGCCATAGGGAGTTCTCATGCCCACCTCCGATCCAGAATTCCGCCGATATTGTTGTGTGCTGGAGTTACCCTTGGAAGGTTCGCGATCCATCCGCTCGGAGTGTTCAAGCAGCGCCAAGGCGTGGGCCCGGACGCCTTCTTCTGCGCCGCGAGCCGCAGAAATCATTTCCCACGCTGCCCCTGTCTCGGAACGTTTCTCCCACTCCACTTTGCAGGCAAAAAAATAAAGCAGAGTATCCAACTCCGGATCGGCCTGTTTGCCAACTTCACCCGCCTCATTCGGACGAGCCACCGTCCCAAAGTCCGATAACATCGGAGGCCAACTTTGGTCACGACCCGAACGAATTGCTTCCGCCTTTGAAATCGCCTGGGCTGCGCCGGGCATTCGCACGCGTTCCGGCATTAAACGCACTAGACCATTCGGCTGGAAAGGTTGAGCCCCCAACACGGTTCACCCCTGCTCCGGGATGCGGCCAGATCCGACGAGTCTCGACTACTCGCCCATCCGAGTTCAGGAAACCTGCCCCAATAAAGTTCCGGATGCAACAAGCAAGAGCAATTGCAATTCCAGAATGGTTCAATTTCTCAGAACGGGTCATAGCGCCCGAAATCCCACAATCTTCGCAGAATTTATACGAACATTCGAATGCCCCACGGCACGCATCTGCCGATCATTCGGCAGCCAAAGACTCAATCGGCAGTTCACCGCGCCTTAGATCTTCTCCGCTATTCCCGTTTTTTTTATTCCTGTTTTTTCCCGGAATAGTCTTTGCGCGTTATTCCCAGACGCTGCATCTTCGACTGCAGCGTGGTCCGCCTCAAGCCGAGCCGGGCGGCCGCTCCCGTCGGTCCCGAAATCATTCCTCCGGTTTCTCCTAGAACGCGAATAATATGTTCCCGTTCTGTTTCCCGGAGCGACCCTTCGGGGGCTTGCGCAATCTCGGCCCTAAATTCTTCCAAAGGAGCGCGCAGTGCGCTCCCCTCCGTAAGAATGACCGACCGCTCAATAAAGTTTTCCAATTCGCGGACGTTTCCCGGCCAGTGCCACTGCGCGAGCGCCTCCATCGTCTCTCGCGGAATCGTTTCAATCTTGCGGCCCATCTCTTTAGAAAACTTGTGGACAAAGTATCGGACCAGCAGCGCAATATCTTCCCGCCTCTCGCGAAGCGACGGAATGCGAATGGGAAAGACGTTCAAGCGGTAAAATAAATCGCTGCGAAACTGCTTCTGGGCGACACTCTTCGCTAAATCGCGGTTTGTGGCGGCGATCACGCGAAGATCCACTTTAATGGTTTTGGTCCCGCCCAGCCGCTCGAACTCATGATCCTGCAGTACGCGCAGCAGCTTGGGCTGCAACTCGAGAGGGATTTCGCCGATTTCGTCGAGAAAGAGCGTGCCCTGATCGGCCAATTCCAACCGGCCCATCTTCTGGTTGACCGCACCCGTAAAAGCGCCTTTCTCATGTCCGAATAATTCACTTTCCAGCAAGCCGGTGGGAATTGCGGCGCAATTCAAAACCACGAAACCCCGGCCTTTGCGCTTTCCCATCCGGTGGATGGCGCGCGCCACCAACCCCTTGCCAGTTCCCGTTTCTCCCAGGATCACAACGGTTGCATCGCTCGACGAAATCACGGCAATCTGATCGAGCACTTGACGTAGAGCCGGACTCTCTCCAATGATCTCGTCAAATTGGTGAGAACTGCGAGCTGCGCCCGCGAGGTATCGTTTTTCCTGTTTCAACCGCTGCTTAAGCCGCTCCACCTCACGCGCCGCTCGTGAATTTTCTAGAGCAATTGCCAGGAGTGCGGCCACCTGGTTCAACAGAGTAAGATCGTCGCTGCGGAATGCCTCTGCGCGCGTGCTGCCAAGCACCAGCATCCCCAAAGGCCCCTTCGGTCGAAACAGCGGAACACAACATAGGGACTTAAGCCCCTCGGAATGGAGATTGGCCGCGATTCCCGGATCTAACTGCTGCAGTTCGTCTCGCGTAAGAATCACAGACGAACCTTCTTGCAGAGCCTTGCCCCCGACGCTCTTGGCGGTGCCAATTTCTCCCCCCACATCCGGGCTCTTTCCCATCGGGAAGTCCAGCGCCTGTGGAATCAAACTTCCGCTGCCTTCCTCGCGCAGAGAAAAAGCCGCGTATTCATGGCGCAGTACTCGTCGAAGGTAGGCGGAGACTTGCGGAAATACCTTTCCCACATCCCAATTTGTGGCCAGCAGATGGGTCGCCTCCATCAGCACCTCCTGCCGTTTCTTCTCACGCCGTAAATTCTCCGAAACACTGCGCAGCGACTCTTCCAGTCTTTTCTGTTCCGTAACCTCCATCGCAATAATGCCGATCTGGGCAACCTTGCCGGCAGGGTCCTTAATCGGCAGGTAGTGTTCAATCCAGTGGCCCGGCTCGGAACGCGTGGGCAGCACAAAGCTGATCTCAAGATCGACGATCGGCTGCCCGGTAGCCACTACTTTGCGGAACTGCGGCTCGATCACTTCGGCGAAGTCCCCGAGCACATCGCGGACGGTCTTTCCCAAGTGTGCCGCAACCGGTAACCCATTCATCCTGGCAAGAGTTTCGTTTACCGCAAGGTAGTGGAAATCAGAATCCAAAACACAAAATCCCACGTTGGACGCCTTCAAATAGGCGTTCCGGAATTCGTCGGATTTGATCAGAGCCTCAGCCGCCCACAATGCATCCGGCCGGTCGGCCGCCGCAAAGCCGACCGGCGCCAGCCCAATAGGAGTATGAGACGGGTTTCCTGGAGTCGCGCTCACGGAATCACCGCTTTTCAGAGCTCCGGCTTTCTCCCTTTCCGTCGCAAGCGCTCTCCCACTCCGTTCCCACCGCAGAGCCGACGCGATTCTCGCTGCGACTTCCTCCAGAAACTCGACATCTCTGGAAGAAAATGCGACATCGCGACGCCGCGCAACTTTCAGCACACCGAAGATATTGTTCGAAGAACGCAGGGGGGTCAGATTTAAAGTCCTGACCCCGAGTTGAAGACCGCGTTTCACTGAATCCAAGTTCAGCCCCACCAGACTGGGGTAATCCAGAATCAAAGTCCTTCCGCTGCGAAAAGCTTGTCCGGCCAACGTGCCTTCGATCGGAGTCAGCCCTCCCTGAGGCGCCATTTTTGCGGCGAGTTCGTTCTCAGGCATCTGCAATCGTAGAGACTGCGAACCCTGGTCATACAGATAAATGCCAATAAGATCCTCACCGGCCCATTTCTGCAGAGATTGAATGATGGACGTAACGCATTCCTGAAAGCTAGTGCCTGCGGCCTTGCAACGAACGATCTCGATCAAAAGCCGAAATCGCCCGATTTCGTCTGCAACCGTCTCGTCCAGCACGGCTTTATCCGTCCCCGGGGCTATAAACTGCGATAACACTTGCAGAAAAGTGATATCCCGGGCTGGAAACGCACGCGCCTGCTTGCGACCGAAGCCGAGCGCACCGAGCTTTTGGTTGAGGTTTGTGAGAGGAACTACGCAATAAGATTTTATATCGCGTTCGCCCAGCCAGCGAAGTTCCGAGGCAAATCGGGTTTCGGAAGCGACGTCATCGATCGTTCTCACAGTCTGGCTCCGCCAGACGGCCCCGACAACGGAGTCATCTAAGGCAACCTCGACAGGAGTAACGGACCTGCGGAATCCCTCCCAATACTCCAGTTTCACTTTTTCGGGGCCACTGAGAACTGCGAAGGTCAAAAGATCGAAGGGAACAACGGATTGCAAATTAGGAATTAGTTCGCCGAACAGCTCGTCCGGCCGATAATGCTGGCGTACAAGGTCGGCTGCCGATAAGAGAGCATTACACTGCTGCAGATCTAGATCGGTAGCTGCAATATAAAGGGGGTGCACTTACGAAACTCCAGTGGTTCTCCCCCCTCTTGAAGAACCCCAGTGCCCTGCTTTTCTGACGGCCTGAATTATACTCGCACTTACCCGTCAGATGGTACTTCGGTATGCGAAGTTCGTTTTTCCTAACATTTCGATCATCCCGCCGGGAAATCAAGGATGAAAGCTAATCGCTGTTTATCTGACTCCTATGAGGCTCGTATAATTCTACAGTGGCACGCGGGTGGGAAAGCAAGTCGATCGAGCAGCAACAGGACGAAGCGCAATCCGCCAAAGAACCCAAGCGCCATTTGACGCCCGCCCAAAGAGCCGCCGAGTCCCGCAAAGAAGGACTCAAACTCTCCCGCAACCGCATTCTGCAGCAACTCCAATCTGCCCGGAATGAGAATTATCGCAAGACCCTCGAACAAGCTCTCGCCGTGCTTGAAGAGGAGATCAAGCATTTAGCGTGACCTCGGTACCCGTGACGACTGCCTGAGCCGCGAGTTCCTGCCGTATAATTCCATTATTCCCCATGAAAGCTTACGTCTACGTCTCGCTGAAGAAGAGCGTGCTCGATCCTCAGGGCAAGACCATCTACGGTGCGCTGAACAAAATGGGCTACAAAGGTCTGGAAGAGGTGCGCCAGGGGAAGTATTTCGAGATTACCCTCGATGGTGGCCTGAGCCGCGAAGCTGCGCAATCGGAAGTCGAACGCATTGCCCGCGAGGTGCTCACCAACCCCGTGATTGAAGAGTATCGCTGCTCCCTCGCAGACTGAGTCCGGAGTTTCGCCCATGTGTGGCATCGTTGGCTATGTCGGCAAGAAGGAAGTCGTTCCCGTCATCATTGATGGCCTGAGACGCCTCGAATATCGAGGCTACGACTCCGCTGGAATCGCCGTCGCCGGCAATGGAGACCAACTGCAAGTCCGCCGTGCCGAGGGCAAGCTTCGCAATCTCGAAGAAGTCATCCGCGCTCACCCGCTTCACGGGAGCTACGGCATCGGCCATACCCGCTGGGCAACTCACGGGCGCCCCACTGAAGAAAACGCTCATCCCCATCGCGATTGCACCGGCAAAATCGTGGTCGTGCACAATGGCATCGTCGAGAACTATCTCAGCCTCAAGAAAAAACTGATCGAAGAAGGCCACAAGTTCACTACCGAAACCGATACGGAAGTCATCGCGCACCTCGTCGAGAAATATTTCTTCAAGAAAGATAACGGCCACCACCCATCTCTCGAAGATGCAGTGCGGCGAGCCGTGAAGGAACTCACAGGCGTCTTCGCGCTGGCCGCTATTTCTGTGGACGAGCCAAACAAAATCATCGCAGCGCGCAATGGTCCTCCGCTTGTCGTGGGATTAGGCAACGACGAATACTTCGTCGCCTCGGACGTTCCCGCCATCCTCTATCACACGCGCGACATTTTCTTCCTGGCGGATGGCGATCTCGCAGTCGTCACCCCGGATGGCGTGCAACTTACCGATTTCGACGGCAAGCCGGTCAATCGCCCTGTGCAGCACGTCACTTGGGACCCCATCATGGCCGAGAAGGGCGGCTTCAAGCACTTCATGCTCAAGGAAATCTACGAGCAGCCCCGCGCCGTGCAGGAAACCACTCTGGGACGAGTCTCGCGCGATACCGGCCGGGTGTTCCTCGAAGAGATGCAAATCAGCGAGGCCGAATTCGCCGCCGCAAAAAAAATCAACATCGTCGCCTGCGGCACGAGCTGGCACGCCGGTCTCGCCGGCAAGTTCATGATCGAAGGCATGGCGCGCATTCCGGTGGAAGTCGACTACGGCAGCGAGTGGCGCTATCGCAATCCCATCGTCAGCCCGGACGAGATCACGCTGGTCATTTCGCAATCCGGCGAAACCGCCGACACCATAGCAGCCCAGCGTGAGGCCAAAACAAAAGGATCGAAGACACTTGCAATCTGCAATGTAGTCGGATCGATGATCACCCGCGAAGCCGCCGGCACCATCTACACCCACGCCGGGCCCGAAATCGGCGTGGCCTCCACCAAAGCCTTCACGAGCCAGCTAACAGCTCTGTATCTTTTTGCCCTATACCTCGCGCAGGTCCGCGGAACCATGACCCCAGCCCAAACCCGCGCAGCCGCACAAGAGCTGGCCTTGATTCCCGCGAAACTAGAGAGCATCCTCACTCACGACGAGACCTGCGAAGACCTGGCCAAGCGCTTCCAGCGCGCCCAGGATTTCCTCTTCCTGGGCCGCGGCATTCACTATCCCATCGCACTCGAGGGCGCTCTGAAGTTGAAAGAAATCTCCTACATCCACGCCGAAGGCTACCCCGCCGGAGAGATGAAGCACGGCCCCAACGCTTTGATTGATGAAAATCTTCCCGTCGTGATCATCGCGACACGAGATTCCAACAATACCGGATCAATGATCCGCTACGAAAAGACGATGTCAAACTTGAAAGAAGTAAAGGCGCGTTCCGGCGTCGTAATCGCGCTGGCCACCGAAGGCGACGAAGAGATTAAAGAAGCCGCCGACCACGTTTTATACGTTCCCGCCGCTCCCGAAGAACTTTCCCCAATCCTGGAAATCGTCCCGCTGCAACTGCTGGCCTATCACATTGCCGTTCGCCGGGGTTGCGATGTGGATCAACCGAGGAATCTGGCCAAGTCGGTCACGGTGGAATAACGGCCTTCTTCAAAATTCAAGGAACAGCGATCTCAACATCGGTGTGGCAAAAGTCATCCCCCTTGAACAGCAGGGGCTCGCCCAGATCCTTCGCTAGCGCATAGGCGAAGCAGTCGCCAAGATTCAGCCCCGCACGATGCCGGCCCCTGCCAAAATCGCGATAGGCTTCGCGCGCAAGGCGCGCCTGGTTCAACGTTACCGCTTCGACCGTGATCTCGACATCGCGCATTAAGTCATCGAGCCGCCGGCTCAGAACCGGATTTCGGTTGCTGTCCACCACAACGCCAGCCTCGACATAGCTGACCGCCGACATGCGGCGATCCTGCGATCGCCCCAGGAGTTCCGCGATCACGGCGGCGTCTGGCTCGTCTTTCAGGATCGCGATTATCACCGACGTGTCCACGATCACTTGGGGAGACCCTTTTCGTCGTATAACAAATCGCCGTGCTCCATCGAGCGATAGGGCTCCTTCCACAAAGGAGCGCACTCCCGCCCAATCTTCAGCAGCCGCTCCGCCAGCCCGCCCTTCTTGGTATCACGCACCCGCTTCAATCGCTCCCGGACGGCCTTGTCAACCGCCGCCGTCATGCTCTCGCCGGTCAGCCGCGCTAATTCGCGAACCTGCTTATGCGTCTTCTCGTTCTTGATATTTAAGCTCATTTCTACCTTCTACCCTTGTTGTTCTACCATTCTATCATAACCGAGTAGTTTCTTGAGAACCAGCGCCAGCACCGCGATCCCCGCCCCCCAAACCACAAACGCCGCATCCACCACCCACTTCGGCGCCGCTCCCACCCGGCGCAGCAAGAACGGCAGAAAATTCCATGTCGTGATATGAACGTAATCCCAAGGATCCTGCGTCATCGATTCGTTGTTCAATCCCCACGCGTCCATCTTGCCCAACGCAAATGCCGCAATATTTTTGAAGCGCAGCGCAATCACAAACGTAGGATGGCCCAGCGTCTCCATCTGATAAATTTCCAGCGGTAGCCAAAAGGCAAGCGAAGCAATTTGAATAACGAAACTGACAGCAATCAGAGCAATCGCTCCCCGCTGGACCAAGGGATTCAACGTCGCGCGATATCGCAAAAGTAACGGCACTGCCAGCAGCGCGGCCATCTCGACCGATGTTGAAACATAGCGGTCGCCCCAGGCAAAGTCTCCCGCCCAGTACGTGTATCGCGCATAAAAACAAATGTAAGCAAGCAACAGCAGCAGACCGACGCGACGCTGTAAGCGCGAACGTCCGTCGACAACTTCTTCCAAAGAACAACCAGCAAAATAATCGCCAGCACCAGCAAAGGGTCAAAAAGAAAAATCGATTTCTCCGGCTTGAACAGGGGACCGAGAACTCCCTCCCAAAACGGAGTGCTCCACGGAAAATTCGTGGGAAGCGTGGGATCGGCCAATCGCTGCTCTTTGGCGAACAACGAAACGTAAGTGTTGGTAAAGGATCCAAAGCGATAGAACTGATACAGCCGGTCAATCACCAAGAAAAACGCATACACCGGAGACGCGACCTTGCAGTAAGCCGTAAACTTTTGCCAGACTTCGCGCCCGCTCGCTCGATCAAACCAAAGCACCAGCAGAAGAAAGACACCCGCCACGACGAGATCGAGGCCCGTGGTAAGCCGCGTCAAGAGATTCAAACCAAGCGCGGCCGAGCCGATCCATAGCGCCCGTCTGCTTCCAGTTCGCAGCCACTCGTATTGAAAAGAAAATCCCACCAGCGTCAGCAGCATGATGTAATTGTTTTCCATCATGTTCTGCGTGTAATGCAGGTGAGTCGTGCAGAACAGCAGCGCTAACACCCCCAGCACGGACTCGCGCACATTGAAGTGCAGCTGCCGCAGCAGCCGCAACCCAATCAGCGCAGTCAGTACATTCACCAGGATGTTGGTGCTGTAACTGACCACAATGCTGCGCACCGCCGGATCGTCGCCGTATCCGGAGAATACCTTCCAACGCGCAATCCAGGTGGCGACCAGATCTGCCGGCAGCATGAGCAGAGATTGCCCAATTCCATACCAGCTATAAAGCTGGCCATTGCGCCCATGCAGGCCGAACTCCGGATACTCATTAGGAAAAACCTGCGGCTCGGAAGTCCACAGCCAGTGCGTGGTCTGCAGCCGGTGCATCGTATCGGCGGTCCCCAACTCGCCGGACTGCACCACAAATGCAAGCAGCCCCGCCGTCAGACACAGCAGAACGATTGGATCACTCAACCATCGACGCACGCGCGAACTCATCGTCTGGATGGTAATACAAGCGCAAGGTTCGGCCTCTCGGATTGAGCTTCCGCGCTTGAGATTGGCTTACTTCAGCCCCACCCCATAAAAATAGTTGTACGTCCCTCCCGAATTCCATGGCAGATTCGCGGTGAACGAACTGAAGAGCATCGCCTGTCCCATGAAAGTCACGAAGACATCCTGCTGCGCGCTCGCCGAGGTCAGACGAAAGGTAAACAATCCGTAGCACGGATCGGAAAGTTCGCCCGAACTGCCATAAAGATAAGAAACGTCGGCCACCGGCGTCAGCGTCGCCTGAGCCATCTGATTTCCACTCGAGTCGGTGATGGTAAGCTGGCCGCCGGCCGTGACCACCAACTTGGCACTGCCCATCGCTGGAGTGCCGGTCTCCACATTGCCCGCGCCAGTGGTGGCATTCGTCTTCTGGTAGTAAATGGCTTTGTAGCTGCCCGCGGTAGTGGTATCGAAATTCTTGCTCGCCGCCTTCTGCAATCCGAGAATCGCACCAGTCTGCAAGTCAACAGCGAAAACTCCGTTCGCCGTACCGAACACGTAATCGAAAGTGCCGTTGCCGTCCGGATCCGCAACTTTCAGAAATGTTCCCGAAGGATCAAGTTGTGCGTCCGCAATATCGAGCGTGCCGGAGTTGAATGGATTGCCGCCGCCCTGGTTGTACGATTGGTAAGGCGAGAAAGTTGAGGTCGATCCCGTTCCCTGGATGCCGACGTTGACGGAACCTATATTCAATCCGCCTGCCGCGGTGCGGAATTGCATGTAGTTGTAGGCCTGCCCTTCGAAGGTCGCCAGCGAAATCTGCCCGCTCTCCACTGCCGTGATGAGCGCCGGCACGTTGGCATTGGGTCCGGTTTTTGCTGCCTGAATCAGCAACGCATAATTAGGAACTTCGTACGCCGCCTGTAAATTCCCAGTTGGGTCATTCAAGGTATAGGTTCCATCCGAGTTCACGGTGTAAGGAACAGTGCCGCTGCTGCCGTTAGAAACATCCGTATAGACGATCGTTTGCACGCCCGAGTTGATCGTGATCGTCATGAAATCTCCGACCGACGCCGTGCCGTGATAAACCCGCGAAACGGGCGCGGTCACCACTGCCTTTGGAGTCGAATTACAAGCAGACAGCAGGAGCGCAGTCAGACCTAAGACGAAGGTGCGAAATCGCATAAGACGATCCTCACGGAGCGGTAGGCGCTCAACAGGATCAATCGGCATTCGATCAAAAGTCATGAGCCTACCTCTGGGCGTCCACGACCTGATTCGTCGGTAACGATTCGCCTGCAAAGTGAGAACCTGCATGCTTGCGGTGCTTGCAGTTCTGCACGGTAGAGTGTATTAAGAATTCTTCATGCCTCCTTGCCCCTCTTGCGGTACCGACTTACCGGTGAACGGACGCTTCTGCTCCTCCTGCGGAGCGCCATCCGGCACTAGCGACAACGTTGCGACCATCGATCTTCCCACCGCAACCTCGCCTCTGCCGCCGCGTCCCGCTTCCTCTTCGTCAGCGACTTCCAGTTCAGCCTCTTATCAAAGCGAAGGCCGCTTTCTTCCCGGCCGATTGCTGGCCAGCCGTTATCGAATCATCGCCTTACTCGGCAAAGGAGGCATGGGCGAGGTCTACCGGGCCGACGATCTCACGCTAGGCCAGCCCGTCGCGCTGAAGTTCCTGCCCGACGAAGCCGCCCGCGATCAGGGCCTGTTGGAGCGCTTCAAGAACGAGGTTCGCATTGCGCGGCGGGTTTCGCATCCCAATGTCTGCCGCGTCTACGACGTCGGGGATGTCGAAGGCCACACGTTCTTCACCATGGAATACGTCGATGGTGAGGACCTCGCATCGCTGCTACGGCGTATCGGACGCCTGCCCGAAGACAAGGCCCTCGATATCGCCCGCCAGTTGTGCGCCGGACTTGCCGCCGCCCATACGAAAGGCGTTCTCCACCGCGACCTGAAGCCCGCCAACATCATGCTCGATGGCCGCGGCCAGGTCGTGATCACCGATTTCGGCCTCGCTGGAGTCGCCGATCAGATTCCGGGCACCGATGTGCGCAGCGGAACTCCCGCATACATGGCCCCGGAACAACTCGCGGGTAAAGAAGTGAGCACCCGCAGCGACATTTACTCGCTCGGCTTGGTGCTCTACGAAGTCTTCACTGGCAAGCGCGCCTTCGCAGAGGGCAATAAGGAAAAACCCCGAATTCCGAATGACCGCGCCATCAGCCGCCCTTCCACCTTGGTCAAAGATCTGAATCCGGTGATCGAGCGCGTCATCTTGCGCTGCCTTGAAACCGAACCCTCCGCGCGCCCTGCCACGGTTCTCAGCGTAGCAGCAGCCCTGCCGGGCGGGGACCCGCTAGCCGCGGCCTTAGCCGCGGGTGAAACTCCATCTCCACAATTGGTCGCAGCATCCGGAGAAACCGCAGGACTCAGGGCGCGAACTGCGGTCGCCTGTTTTGTGGCTCTGATGCTGGCGTTGGCTCTGGTCGTCTACCTCGATCTCCGCTATAGCGGCATCGACAAGATGCATCTGGAACTAACGCCGGAAGTACTGACGCAAAAAGCGCGCGAGATCGCCGCGCGCCTGGGCTATCCGGAACGCGCCCTCGACAGCGCAGCCGATCTGCAATACGACGGCGACCTGCAGGATTATTTTGAAACTAAGGAGAAGCCGCGACCCGATTGGCCAACCCTGCTCCTCAGCCGGCCATCGCTGCTCCGCTTCTGGTACCGGCAGAGTCCCGACACTTTGTTTGCAGACCAGTTTCGCGACCAGTCCCTCAATCCCGGAATCGTCGCCAGAGATGATCCCCCGACCACGCTTTCGGGAATGATCAATCTCGAACTTGATCCCCAGGGAAGACTTGTTTATTTTCAAGCGATCCCGCAACAAAAAGACGATGCTGCTGCGCAGACCCCGCCCTTTGACTGGAATGTATTGTTCAGCGCCGCGCAACTCGATCCCACCAAATTTCAAAAAACAGAACCGGCTTGGAATTCTCTGGCTTCTTCAGACGCGCGCATGGCGTGGACTGGAACCTGGCCGGGCACGACTCGCCCGCTGCGCGTGGAGGCTGCCGCCTATCGCGGCAAACCTGTTTTCTTTTCCCTTATCGGAGACTGGACCAAGCCCGACCGCATGAAGAGTCCCGAAACTTCTCTTGGAAAAAAAGTAAGCCAGGTAGTTTCCATCTTGTTGCTTCTTTCGTTATTCTTTGGAGCAATTTCTCTGGCGCGGCGAAACTACCGCCAGGGGCGCGGTGACCGCGAAGGCGCGCTGCGGCTGGCAGCGGTCATGTTCGCGCTGGAAATGCTCTTGTGGTTGTGCCGCGCACATTTCGTTATCGCCTTCAGCACGATTGGATTGCTCATCCTCCAAATCAGTACGGCTTTGTTCATATCTGGGAGTACATGGGTGTTGTATCTGGCCCTTGAACCCTGGGTCCGCAAGCGCTGGCCCCAGGCGATCATTTCGTGGAGCCGCGCGCTCTCCGGACAATTCCGCGATCCCCTCGTCGGGCGTGACATTCTCTTCGGCGTAATGCTCGGAGTGGTATGGATTCTCATCTTTCAATTCCGCTCCATCCAAATGACGCACCGGGGGGCAGCACCACCGCTTCAGTCTCTGGAATATTTAATGGGCGGCCGCGAGGCACTCGGCGCGTGGTTATTGCAAATCCCGCAGTCTATTGTGTTCACGTTGCTGTTCTTTTTCCTGCTCCTCGGCCTGAAAGTACTCCTGCGCAAGGACTGGCTGGCTGCGATCGCATTCGTTGCGGTGTACGCTTTACCGATCGGATTGAGTTCCTCTTACGTCGCAGTGGAATTGCCCAGCGAAATTCTGATCTATTCCGTCGCCGTACTGCTCGTTTTTCGCTTCGGGCTCGTACCGCTGGCTTGCGCCATATTCACCGTCGATATGCTGGCAAATGTCCCCTTCTCAGCGGACCTCTCGGCGTGGTACATGCCCGCATCAGTACTTGCTCTGCTCAGCATTCTGTGTCTGGCCGCATGGGGCTTCTATCATTCGCTCGGCGGAGAGCCGCTATGGAGGGGGGAAGTCGAGTAGGGCGCGTCAAGCCCGCGCCTGGCATTTCCGCGTAGAAAAGCCACGGTAGCCCTTAAGCGGGAAGTCGCACCTGGATTTTCGTGCGGAGTCGAAGCATCCCTGCCCTCTTCCCAAACTGTAGTACTCCAACAGCAGATTCATCTCTTGCGCAAGATATTGCGCACCAGTCTTTCACTACGGACCGCCGGCGCTCTGCAAACATTTTGTGGAATCGCGCTTGCCAACTGAAACCAACGGCCCGCTATCCGGCATCCTACTAGCTGTGTAGCCAGATCCAGGTAAGGTAAGGTCTTCCAGGAGGCCGTATGCGTATTCTCACCATTCTCTCTTTAGTTTGTCTGCTGTCCGCTCTGAGCCTCGGTCAGAGCCGTGATCCCGGAGCAACTTATTATTGTCCCTACGGATGCGGTCCGTATGTCCCCATGATCACTACCCCGAGTTTATCGTTCACAAACATATCGCCCAATCCTGTCGGTGCGACCAATGCCACCGGAGGCCTCGTTGCGGGAGCAACCAATTCCACGCTCTCCGAAGTTAGCGGCAACACCGACTCGCTCTACAGCATTCCTGTTTGGAACTCCGGCGGAGGAATGCCGCTGGTATCTCCCGCCACGAATTCGCTTGTCGGCGGAATGAAATTCAACGCCATGCGGCACCAATACAGGGAAAGCATGGAGCAATCGCAGCGCCAGCCCGAAGCCAAGCCGCAGTCATGGATCTACTTCGCTTCCGCGCAACAAACCACCAGCTCGCTCGAGGCCGCAGCCAAAGGCGGAAAAACCACCCAGCACAGCTTCACGAATCAGGATGTGGAGCAGCTCAATCAGAACAACGGTTATGTTCACTACGACAGCAAGACAGAAAAAATTCAGTAATCGTCCTATACTCTCGTGCTGAGGATTGATCTTCGCGCTCCAAGCGCGAAGATCAGTCCTATCCCTCGTTCTCACAGAGCAGCTCGGCCTCGCAAGGAATTTCTTCCACGGCTTACCTCTCGGCGCCCCACACATTCATGATGACGCGGGCAACCTTGCTCGTCCAAGCCTTGATTCGCCATGTATCCTACCTGCTTGGAGGCCCTGTGCCGGAACCAACCAGCAACCCCTTCGCTTCCCCGACGCCGGTCTTCCGCGTCAACAACGTCGATGCCAGCATCGCGTATTACGTAAACGCCCTCGGTTTCCAACTGCGCTGGCGTGCCAGCGACGAATTCGCCTGCGTTGGCCGCGACCAATGCTCGATCTTCCTGACCACTGATAATCAAAGCCAGCCCCGCATGTGGATATGGATCGGCGTGCGAGACGTCCGCGCCCTGCACAATCAATACGAAGTCTCCGGCGCAAGAATCCGTAACCCGCCCAACAATTTTGAGTGGGCCCTCGAGATGCAGGTCGAAGACCTGGACGGTAATGTCCTCCGCAATCGGCTCCGACCCGGAGGAAGACGAGCCGCTGGGCATTTTTCCGCGACGCCGACGGCATTCGCTGGAAACATTTGGGCAATCAGAAGTATCAGCGCGTCGAGTAACCGGACGAAAGCTTGGGTGCGAAGCGCGTCCAGCGCTGCGCTTCAAGCGCTAAGGTAGACGCTAGACCGCTCTAGCCGCTGAGTGACCTGGTCCATTGCGACACAGATGAATCCACGCCGTAGTGACGGCGCAGAAAAAGAGTCACAGCACAAGACTTCGAGAAGTGGTCACCCAGACCGGGTGTAAGATGCGTGTGCCTTGGGGTTCAATCAGAAACTGCATACGGAAAAAGGAGAATTGAATGAAACGGTCACTTTTGATCGCTGGAGTGGTGGCGGCGCTCATCGCCGCATGGTCCGTGGGCCGGGTACACGGGCAGAACGAAATGAAGAAAGTCGTCTTTGCCTCCGCCGATCACGCGAATTACACGTCACAGGTCAAGGGTGTATCCACCGCCAAAATCTGGGGCGACCCGGACAAGGGCGCGCATGGAACTTTTACCAAGTTTGATCCGGGACAGGATAACGGCATGCACTCGCACACCAACGACACCTGGATCGTCGTGTTGAAGGGCGCATATCTGTACAAGGACGATGCCGGCGAAAAGCGCGTCGGCGAGGGCGACTTCTTGCGCGTCCCCGGTGGCCACAAACATTGGAGCGGCGGCGACAAGAAAGAAGGTGCGCTGTTCTATGAGGAATCGTCCGGCAAGTTTGACTTGATTCCGGTGAAGTAAGGGCGCGCTGGTTACCTTCGGGCTGGTAATTGGCCATTTACCGGTGTGCGGCTTCAGATTAGTCTTCTGATTGAGCAGCACTTGAGGGAGAGCTGATCGACATACGTCCCATGACTCGGAAGAGTCTGGGGCGTTTTGTTTTTGGGGCTATTCCTCAAGGCGCGAGACTCATCTACGCATGGCTTTCAGGCCGGGGCGGGGCGGGTTTTTCATGGGCATTTCAGCCTCAACTGTAAGCATTTAGGATGTACGGTCATACCGTACGTGTCAAGCGGAGGCCACGCGTGCGAATCATGGGGCACTCTTTTTTCGTGGAGCGGGACGGGAGAAACGGGGTCTCCGCCACTCGCCAGTCACTGCCGCAGAGTCGAACTTAGGCCTAAAATAAAGGCGCAATGGGTCGCGCAATAGAAATACCGATAACCCCGTCGGTGCTTGGGTGGGCAATCGACGAGTCGGGTTATGCCTCCCGAAGACATTGCTCGCGCTATTGGCGTCGAATCCTCATTGCTGAGGTCGTGGATATCTGGCGGAAGTAGGCCCACACTTAGTCATGCGCGCAGACTCGCTGGAAAATTGCACCGACCATTGGCGGCCCTCCTTCTTCCCGTGCCCCCCGAAAACCATCCTGTTGCAGTTGAGTTTCGGCACCCTCTGGGTTAGCGGCGCGACTTAAACGCCGATTAGCGCCGCTATCTCAGAAGAGCTTCTCGGCTGCAAGAGATTATGTCGTGAATCTCCCGGGGACTAGAACTTGAGCCGGCGCAGACGCCGTTGGCCTCGGTGAGAGATGATCCGGCCGCGGTCGCGACTGTAGTTCGAGAAGTTCTCAAAGTCACGCCGTCTCAGCAGAGAGAAGAGTGGGAAAACCCCGCGACAGCCTTCGACCGGTGGCGCGAATCGCTGGAGCGTTCCGGCCATCTGGTTTTTCTGCTTTCGCTCGGTAGGGGCTCTATCCAAGGATTTTCTTTGTGGGATGAATTTGCGCCCTTGGTCGCCGTCAACACCGCGTGGAATGAGTCCGCGAGAATATTTACGATGTTTCACGAATTGGGCCATCTTGTTACGAGAACCAGTTCCGCATGCCTTGAGCCGACACGAACAAGTTCCCGAACCGACCCTTTGGAGCGCTGGTGTGAACAGTTTGCCGCCTCAGTGCTATTGCCAACTAAAGACGTACAGGCCACTCTCCGCCAGCACGGATGGCATTCAGGAGTACAGGTTACCGATCTTTCTTTGGCGAAGCGACTGGCTAGCCTCTACAAGGTAAGCCTCAGAGCCTCGGTCATAAGAATGATCGAAATCGGCGCCGCGACTTGGGCTTTGTATGACCAGATCCCGGCGGTTTCTGACGCCAAACCCGCAGGCGGTGGCGGCAAAGGCCGCAGCAGAGTCGAAATTCGGGAAGACCAACTTGGAGACCGCGCAAGTTTCCTCTTCGTCCAGGCGGTTAATCGCGAAATTCTCGACCGATCTCAAGCAGTAGAGCTCCTAGACATTCCTGAGGTTACATTCGACGCGCTCGCGGCACCCGATGCGGGCCAGGGTGGGTAAATATGGCCCAGCATGTCATTTGGGTCCTCGACACATCATCGGTCATAGAGATTCGGCGTTCGATTGAAAACACGAAAAAGCAGGGCGTCTTCAACTCGATGAGTTCGCTCGTGACCGCTGGCAGACTTGTTTTTCCAATTGAGGTCGTGAAGGAGCTAGAAAGGTTTGCCGATCCAAACTCGCCCGATGCGCAGTATTTATGGACGAAAGGACACGAGGAAATGGCAAAAGCACAATCGCCACCCTTCGAAGCGGTCAAGAGCATTCTCTCGATTGTGCCTGACGTTCTCGATCCGGACAAGGATTCGGGTGAGGAGGAAGCTGATCCATACGTCCTTGCCGTCGCAAGCCGCCTTCGGTCCGAAGGAAAGGACGGTCGAGTCGTGACCCAGGAGACGAAGGATACCCCACGGAAGATATCGATGAACTCTGCGTGTGGCGTCCTTGGATTGCCATCCGTGCCTCTCTCTATTTTCTTGCGCTTCGAAGGCATTCTGTAGGGTTCCGCCAGCCGCAGGTCCTCCAAACGGCTGCATCCGCACCCGTCTTTCCCGCATCTAAACCTTGACAACGTTCCACTCAGGTCTTAGCATGGGCCTGTTGGCAATCATGAGCACATTGATTATAAAGCACTTATTTGATTTGAAGTAAGGTAGAGGAGAACAATTTATGGCCAAGATTATTGGAATTGACCTTGGAACCACCAATTCCTGTGTGGCGGTGATGGAGGGCGGCGAGCCCAAAGTGATCCCCAACGAAGAAGGAGGGCGCACCACGCCTTCCGTGGTTGGTTTTACCAAGACTGGAGAGCGGTTGGTGGGTCAGGTGGCAAAGCGCCAGGCCATCACCAATCCGGAAAACACTGTGTTCTCGATCAAGCGGTTCATGGGACGCCGCTATGACGAGGTGCAGGAAGAAATCAAGATGGTCCCATACAAGGTCGTGAAATCAGGCGACCATGTCGCCGTTCTGGCGCAGGGCAAGGAGTACACCCCTCCGCAGATCTCCGCGCTGATTCTGCAGAAGCTGAAGAAAGCGGCGGAAGACTACCTCGGCGAAAAAGTGACCGAAGCGGTGATCACCGTTCCTGCCTACTTTAACGACGCACAGCGGCAGGCCACCAAAGATGCCGGGCAGATCGCCGGACTCGATGTAAAACGCATCATCAACGAGCCCACGGCAGCGGCCCTCGCCTACGGCCTCGACAAAACGAAAGACGAGATGATCGCCGTGTACGACTTCGGCGGCGGAACTTTTGACATTTCCGTGCTGGAAGTCGGCGAGGGCGTGATTGAAGTCAAAGCCACCAACGGCGACACGCACCTCGGCGGAGACAATCTCGACCAGCGCATTGTTGACTGGCTGATCGATGAGTTCAAGAAGGACGAAGGCCTCGACCTGCGCGGCAAGGGCAACGAAATGGCCCTGCAGCGTCTGCGCGACGCGGCCGAACGGGCGAAGATCGAACTCTCCACCACCATGGAGACCGAAATCAATCTGCCGTTCATCACGGCGGATGCCAGTGGGCCGAAGCATCTGGTGAAGAAGCTGACGCGGGCCAAGCTGGAAGGAATGGTGGAAGACATCATCCAGAAGTCGGTGGGACCGTGCAAGCAGTGTTTGAAAGATGCCGGCCTCGATGCCAGCAAGATCAATGAAGTGGTGCTGGTCGGCGGACAGACGCGCATGCCCCGCATTCAGGCGCTGGTGAAAGAACTGTTCGGCAAGGAAGGCCACAAGGGAGTGAATCCTGACGAAGTCGTGGCGATCGGTGCGGCGATTCAGGGCGGCGTGCTTGGCGGCGAAGTGAAAGACCTGCTGCTGCTGGACGTGACTCCGCTGACGTTGGGGATTGAAACCTATGGCGGCGTGGCGACACCGATGATCCCACGCAATACGACGATTCCTACTAAGAAGTCGGAACCGTTCTCGACCGCGGCGGATAATCAGACCTCGGTTGAGGTGCACGTGTTGCAAGGGGAACGTCCCATGGCGGCGCAGAACCGGACTCTAGGCAAGTTCCACTTGACCGGAATTCCAACCGCTCCGCGCGGTGTGCCCCAGATCGAGGTAACATTCGACATCGACGCCAACGGCATCCTGAACGTGACCGCGAAAGATACGGCCACCGGCAAGGACCAGAAGATCACGATCACGTCGTCTTCCGGTTTGTCGAAGGAAGAAGTCGAGCGCATGGCCAAAGAAGCCGACGCGCACGCAACCGAAGACAAAGCGCAGCGCGAAGCCATCGACGCCAAGAACCAGCTCGACAGCATGCTGTACAACGTCGAGAAGATGCTGCGCGAGAACGGAGATAAGATCTCTGGCTCGGAGCGTGGAGACGTCGAGAACGCCGTAGCCGACGCCAGGAAAGCGCTGGAGTCCAACGACAAGGCGCAGATGGATAAGGCGCGCGAAGCCCTGACCAAGGCTTCGCACAAGCTGGCCGAAGAGATGTACAAGGCAGCGCAGGCGAAGAGTACGCCGCCGCCGGGTGGCGGTCCGACGGATGGAGCTGGCGCGGCGCCGGGCACGAACGGCAGCGGTCAAAAGAAAGATGAAGGTGTGATCGACGCCGAGTACGTGGACGTAGAAGACAAAAAATAAAGCTTGTCATTCTGAGCTTTGCAGGTGCTTCGCGTTGCGAAGCACCTGCGGAGTCGAAGGATTCTTACTGTCTTTACTGATGCAGTCATCGGGATGGAGGTAGGGACCTTTAACGGTGTTTCTACGCGCTTGCGCTTCTTGCAAAGGACGGAACACAGGGGGATCGATATGGACTTTCAGGTGCGCGAGCAAACCTATTTCTTGGGGCTGGCCGAGGACGAACGGCGATGGCTGTTCTTCGTCTCTACTCCCCAGGGCATGCGGCCGATTCCGATCTATGTAGACGCGCCAGAGTCAGAATCCCTGGTTGTTTTAAACGACGACCGTCGGAGGATGCCGAACTGATTTATTTAGCGAACTCTCTGACCTTCTTCGCCTCACGAACGAAAACTCCACTCAGAATGAAAAAATCTTAATCTACATCTGCCGACAGAACCCAAATGGCAACCGCAACCAAGAAAGATTACTACGAAATCCTCGGCGTGAAGAAATCGGCATCCGCCGAGGAAATCCGCAAGGCATTCCGCAAGCTGGCCCGCAAGTACCATCCTGATGTAAACCCCGGAGATAAGTCTGCCGAAGAGAAGTTCAAAGCGCTCTCCGAGGCCAACGAAGTTCTCAGCGATCCCAAAAAGCGAAAGATCTACGATCAGGTCGGCTACTATTCCGACAACATCGATCCCGCAGCCGCCGAGGCCTACGCCCGCGGCGGGGCCACCGGCGCCGGAGGCTTCGGAGGCTACCCCGGTGGCGGCTTTCAGGGCGGCCCGCAGCAAGCAGGCGGCGAAGGCGTTCATTTCGATTTCGGCGGCTTCGATTTCTCCGACCTGATGGATAACGCCAATGCCCGCTCCGGCCGCACCAGCGGCGGCGGAGGCACAGGCGGCAGCTTCCGCGACATTTTTTCCGGCATGTTTGGCGGCGGACGCGGCGCTGCCGCCCCCGCCGAGACCGGGCCGATGCCCGGCACGGACCTCGAATATCAGGTCAACGTTCCCTTCTGGACGGCGATCCGCGGCGGGGTGATGCGCCTCAACATTACCCGCCAGGACGTCTGCGCCAATTGCCACGGGCAGGGTTACATTGAAGCCCCGGGAAAATGTCCCGAGTGCAACGGCACCGGGCAAGTCACCCAAACCGGCGGCCGGATGAAGTTCAATGTGCAGTGTCCACGCTGCCACGGAAGCGGCAAGAATATTTCTACTTGTCCTGGGTGCCACGGAGAGGGCACGGTCAGCCGCACCGAGCCAATCGAAGTTCGCATCAAGCCCGGAACCCGAGATGGGCAACGCATTCGACTCGCCGGCAAAGGCAACGCCGGCGATCACGGAGGTCCGTCCGGCGATCTTTACGTCATCATCCGCATCGATCCTCACCCGCTCTTCCGGCGCGAGGGCGACGACATCTACTTGACCGTTCCGGTGACGGCACCCGAGGCCGCGCTGGGAGCAAAGATCGAAGTCCCTACGATCGATGGCCGCGCCCTGTTGAAAATTCCGCCCGGCACGCAGCCCGGGCAAAAGTTACGCCTGCGCGAAAAAGGCGTAGCGTCGGCCACCAAAGAAGGCGCACGCGGCGATGAGATTGTCGAAATCACCGTGAATGTACCCATGCCGCGCGACGAGCGCACCAAAGAATTGCTGCGCGAACTGGCCAAGCTAAATCCCGAAGATCCCCGAGCGGAACTTTGGGCAAAAGTGTAATCGCCCTGGCCTGGCCCAGTTCCTTGGTGTCCCTGCGTTTAAGCCTCTACGCTGAGTTCCAGGAATGCTTAAAGTTAAGTTCACTTCTTCCCGCTAGGATCATCCGCCGCATTGATGTAGTTGAACTTCACCGGCGATTGCCCGTGAATCTGAATAACGGTCTCGCCGGAAGCCCCTGCATAGTGGTGCATGCTGGGATCGAGATAGGCAAAGCTGCCGGCGCCAAAGCTCATCATTTTGCTGTCGTCGTACTTGTCGCCCATCCCAACTTTCAGCGTGCCCGAGATCACGCTTACGTTTTCCCGCAGAGGATGCGTGTGCGGAGCGATGCGGTAGCCATCGGGCATTTTCAGACGGATCGTGTAGTCCCCGCTCGCGGCCATCGGATTTCCCTCAAGCACGGCAAGCTGAGCTCCCGCCGGAATGAACGGCGGCGCCGGACCCCACTTGATTTGATCGGGCGTAAAGACGTTTTGGGCATGGCAAGGTTGCGGCATCAATACAATCACGGCGAGAACGAACAGCACTGCGAGAAACGGTGTTTTCATCGTAAGCCTCCAGTCTTCGGCGGGATGATAGGCCAAGTATTGGCACAACCGCAAGCGAAACGCTTTGTATCGCCAGCCCGCACTGGACCTCTGGAACCCCAAGCATTCGTAATTAGTTGACTGAGTCAACTAATTAGGGCATATTTCTGTTATGCCGAGCGGGATCAATTCCGCAGCCGTTTCCGATCATGCCGTCGCCGCCGTCCGGGGCTTCAACCGTTTCTATACCCGCCAGATCGGAGTTCTGAACGAGCATCTGCTCGAAAGCAAGTTCTCGTTAACCGAAATGCGCGTGCTCTACGAATTGGCTCATCGCGACGGAACCACAGCGGGCGAATTATGCAAAGATCTCGGCCTCGATCCCGGATACTTGAGCCGGATGATCCAGCGTTTCGAGAAAGAAGGACTGGTCGCGAGGGCGAAATCCGAAGCCGACGCCCGGCAGAGCCTGCTCTCGCTGACCGCGCTCGGCCGAAGGACGTTCGCTCCCTTTGAGGCGCGATCAGGCGCACAAGTGGCTGAGATCCTGCGCAAGCTCGCTCCCGGAGAACAAAAGCGTGTGCTCGAAGCTATGGAAACGATTGAGGATCTGCTAGGAACAAAGGCCAAAACAAAACCATCGTACGTTCTCCGGCCACATCGCCCCGGAGATATGGGCTGGGTCGTGCACCGCCACGGAGTTCTGTATTCCAAAGAGTATGGCTACGACGAGCGCTTTGAAGCCTTGGTAGCCGAAATCGTCGCCCACTTTATCCAGCACTTCGATCCCAAACGCGACGCCTGCTGGATCGCTGAAAAAGACGGCGAGATCGCAGGTTCAATTTTCCTGGTCAAGAAATCGAAAACGGTTGCCAAGCTGCGGCTGCTGTTAGTCGAACCATCGGCGCGTGGCCTGGGCATCGGCAAACGGTTGATCGAGGAATGCATACGCTTTGCACATCGAGCCGGCTACAAGAAAATCGTCCTCTGGACGCAAAGTGAACTCCACGCTGCCCGCCATCTCTACGAGCAAACCGGATTCAAAAGAGCCGGCGAAAAAAGGCACGACAGTTGGGGCCGCAAGGGGTTGGTCGCAGAAACCTGGAAGTTGAATCTATAGCTGCCAGGGTTCGCATTTGGAACCGCCTAAAATATTCACCACGGAGGCCACGGAGTATCACAGGGTAGAGCCCGGATTTTGTGGTATGCACAGGAATGGCTGCACGAGACTCCCTCCTCAGGCCGGTGCGAGTAAATCAGATCTCCGGCGCTGTTGTCTCCTCGGCGATGCATGTTCACGCTGGGTTGGGGCCCGGCCTGCTGGAAAGTGCCTATCAGGCGTGCCTCGCCCATGAGCTTCGAAAGCGTGGATTCAGCGTTGCCACACAGGTCGGATTGCCAGTGGTCTTTGACGGGGAACGGATCGAGCTTGGCTACCGAATTGACGCAATCGTCGAAAACATGGTCATCGTCGAGGTGAAGAGCGTGGAGGCGATCCATCCGGTGCATCAAGCTCAGCTTCTATCGTACATGCGATTGAGCGGAATTGGCGTTGGTTTGCTGATCAATTTCAATGTGCGAAGCCTGCGCGAAGGAATCAAGCGCATGGTCGACGGCGACAGCTGGGAGAAGTGAATTTCATCCTGTGTGGCCCCGTGTTCCCCGTGGTGTTCGATTGGGCTGTGCCGCCTTCCGAAAGCGCATTACCTCGGTCCCTGACCTCCTCGCCAAAAAATTTCCCTGAAAAAATCACATTTTTCTTGCATCCTGCGCAAATTGCCGTAATCTCACAAATGCGAACTAACTCCAGCGGAATTTCTGGAATCTAACCAAACCAGAAAGCTCGAGCAACGCTTTCGTAAGAAAGTCCAGCACGCTGCGGAGTAGCTGAGAGTGAGTCGCTTGAGGAGGAATACATCGAAATTGGCAACCGCTAGCGCCCCGCGTCAACAAACCGAGAACCCCCAACCTCTCGCTGCCGTTCCGAACAAAGCCCCCAACCGGAAAAGATTCGTCAGGCTCACCCTGTGGCCTCTGGTCGCCGCCACCTTCTTTATGGTGTCCGGCGGAACCTACGGCACAGAAGACATCGTTCACGGAGCCGGCTACGGACGCGCGATTCTGATTTTGCTGCTCACCCCGCTGCTCTGGAGCCTGCCGACCGCCTTCATGATCGGCGAGCTTTCGAGCGCGCTGCCTTTCGAAGGCGGCTACTACGCTTGGGTTCGCCGCGCCATGGGCAACTTTTGGGGATTTCAGGAAGCCTGGCTTTCGCTGGTCGCGTCCATTTTCGATATGGCGATTTACCCGACTCTGTTTGTGGCGTATCTGACGCGCATGTTCCCCTGGTTTCAGGTAAACAACCGGGGATGGTGGGTCGCGCTCGCGGTTGTGATCGCCTGTGCATTGCTGAATATTGCGGGCGTAAAAGTGGTTTCGATGACGTCGCTGTGGCTGTTCTTTGCGCTGTCGGCGCCGTTTGTGGCGATTGTGGTATTAGCGCCGTTCAAACTGGGCGCGCTGGCCAATGCCGTCACCAAGCCAACCACCTCATCCGTGGACATTCTTGGCGGCCTGCTCATCTGCATGTGGAACTACATGGGCTGGGACAACGCTTCCACTATCGCCACAGAAGTTGAGAAGCCACAACGGACCTATCCGCGTGCCATGCTGGTCGCAGTGGCCATCGTAGCTGTAAGCTACGTCCTGCCCTTCGCCGCCATGTGGATGACCGGCCTCAAAGCCACCGCTTGGGAGACCGGCTCCTGGGCCGATATCGCCGGGCTGCTGGGCGGACCTCTGCTGCGCGTCGGGGTGGTGCTCGGCGGAATCATCAGCGCCTTCGGCATGTTCAACGCGCTGGTGATGAGCTACTCGCGCCTGCCTCTCGCCATGGCACAGGATGGCATGCTTCCCTCTGTCTTCGGCAAGCTGCAGAAGAAATCTCGCGCGCCCTGGGTCGCGATCATCGCTCTCGCGATCGGCTGGGCCATGTGCCTCGGCCTGGGCTTCGCTCGGCTGGTGACGCTCGACATCCTGCTTTATGGTTGCAGCCTGCTGCTGGAATTCGTGGCTCTCGCCGTGCTCCGCATCCGCGAGCCAGATCTGCCCCGGCCATTCCGCGTCCCCGGAGGTCTATTCGGCGCGATCGCCATCGGCATCCCTCCCATGCTGCTGCTCGGCTTTTCCGTAATTCGTAGCGAGCACGAGTCAGTGCTGGGAATGAGTTCGTTTGAGTTCGGCATGATCCTGATCGCCGCAGGAGTTGTGGCCTATGCTGTTAACCATCTGCTGAAGCCGGCGGGATGGACCGTGCGCGAAGAAAGAGCACAGCCAGTCTCTTAACGATCTCGCGCAGCCGACGCTCTACGAGAAAACAAGAACAAAAAAAGAGGGCCGGGTTTTCCGGCCCTCTTTAGCGCTTGAGGTTTGAACTACGCAGCCGCCTTCGCCGCATCGCGCAAGGTCTTTACCCTGTCATGTGCCGCCTGCACGCTGGCAGCCTGCCGGCGCACAATCAGCGCAATACTCTCCGGCAAATCGGAGGTCATCGCCTTCTGGTAGGCCTCTTTCGCGCGATCCTCGCCCGCCTCCACCGATTCCAGAATCGCCTTGTCACCCGCGCCCATGCTGACCTTGGTGTCGATCCAGGCGCGATGCAGCGCCGCCGAAACCGAGCCCGAATCCTTTTTGTCCGACTTGCCCAACCGGATTCGTTCTTCCTGCAGTTCCCCGGCAAACCTAGCGCGCTCCAGGCTCTGCTCGTTAAAGAAAGTCTTCAGGTCGCTCCGCTTAACGTGAGCAGCGGCATCCTGATAGCCCTTCTGCCCGTCTTTGCACGTCTCAATAAGGTCTTCAATGATACGAATGGCATTATTTTCATTCATAAATTACCTCCACGCGTTGGATGCCATCTGCGGGTGGGGGTTTGGCGGGAATTCCGCCACGCAACTAGGAAGAAAACCGGTCCTGCTCTAAAATCGACGCGAGGAAACCCGTGACCAAACGCAAATCGAAGGGCGCCTACATGATTTCTTCCGTCGCCGAAATGTATGGGATTCACCCACAAACGCTGCGCCTGTACGAGCGTGAAGGCCTGCTCAAGCCCTCCCGCACCGAAGGCAACACGCGCCTCTATACCGATGAAGACCTGCAGCGCCTGGAGTTCATTCTCTCCCTGGCCCGCGACCTCGGAGTGAACATCAGCGGCATGGCAATCATCCTGCAAATGCGCGAGCGCATGGAAGAGATGCAGCGACAGATTCAGGAATTCGTGCAATACATCCAGGAAGAAGTACTAACCCGCGCCCACGCAGCCGCCGACCCCGCCAAAGGAGCGATCGTGCCAGTCCGCAGATCAATGCTGGCGCAAACACCACCGGTCAAAAAGCGATGAGACCGTTTCCTGGCGACGAGCAGGATTGGTCAATCGGTCCCATCGATTCTCTATCGCTCGATCACCAGATCGCCCGATCACTCAATGTCTACATCAGTTCCGTTCCCCACAAATCGTGCAGATGCACGATCCCCACGAGCTTGCCGGATGCTTCGACCACCATCAGCGAAGTAATTTTCTTCTCTTCCATCAAAGCCAGAGCCGCCGCCGCAAACTCTCCCGGAGCGATTGTCTTCGGATTTCGCGTCATCGCCTCTTCCGCGGTTAAATCCATCACATCTTTCCCGCGCTTTTCGAGCAACCTCCGCAAATCTCCATCGCTGATCACCCCGGCGAGTCTCTTGCCCTTCACGACGGCGGTCACTCCCAGCTTCTTGCGCGACATTTCATAAATCACATCCGGCATCGTCGTCCCCGGAACCACACAAGGCAGTGCGTCGCCGGTGTGCATCAGCGATTCCACCCGCGCCAACCGCTTTCCCAACTTCCCACCCGGGTGCAAATTAGCGAAATCCTCTTCTTTGAACCCGCGCTTCTCGCTAAGCGTGACCGCCAAAGCATCGCCCAGGGCCAGCATCGTAGTAGTGGAAGCAGTCGGCGCCAATCCGAGCGAGCAAGCTTCCTTATCCACTGAACAATCAAGCGCCACATCCGCCGCCGCCGCCAACGTAGAAAGTTGTGATGCTCGTGTGGAGGCGAGCGATCCCCCCGCCGCTTTTGCAGACAAACCGCCGGGTGCCCTCTTTCTCGCACGCCCTTGGCGCGAGAAGTGGGACTCATAAGTCTCATCTCCCGTCATCGCAATCAAAGGCACCCGCAGCCGCTTGATCGTTGCTAGCAATGCCAGAATCTCTTCCGTCTCTCCCGAAGCCGAAAGCGCCAGCAGCACATCCCCACGCACAATCATCCCCAAATCGCCATGCAGCGCCTCCACCGGATGCAAATACAAAGCCGGCGTCCCCGTAGAACTCAGCGTCGCGGCAATCTTGCGTGCGATCAGCCCGCTCTTGCCCATTCCCGTAACCACTACGCGCCCCGCGCAGCCAAACATCAACTCTATCGCTCGCAAAAATGCCGCGCCCATCGGACCGGCAATGCGGTCGGCCAGCGCCCGTAAAGCCTCCGCTTCAATACGCACCACGCTCTCGCCAATATTTTTCATTCGATAAAAGTTCGGAACACAGGATGTTAGCATGGGCGGAGCAACCCGAAATGCGAGCCAGCCTCATCCGGAAGGTGCAATGAAGCGAGTACTACTTCTGTGCTTCTTCGCCTTGCCCGCATGCGCACAGAGCCCGATCCAAACGCAGGCTGCAATTTTTAACCCCCAGCCCTGGCTCGACGATTTTCACCAACTTCTCAACGAGATGTCCGCGCACTACGCCAATCTGGAGTGGGATGTCGAGAATCGCAAAATGGACCTGCCGCGCCTGCGGCTCGATACCGAAGCAAATCTTCGCGCCGCTGCCAGCGAAGCTGACGCCCGCCGCGTTTTCGAGAAGTTTCTCGCCAGCTTCGGCGACGGTCACCTGGAACTCCGCTGGCCGAAAAACAACGCATCGCCCGCTGATGCGGCCGCCGCACCGCAAAGCCTCTGCACTCGCATGGGATACAACAGCCCGCTCCATCCAGGATTAGACTTCGCTCAAGTACCCGGATTCTCGACCCTCGACACGCCCGAAAGCAGCCTCTTTCCCGGCGGCCTGCTGCGCCTGCAAAATCACGCCGTCCTTGGCATCCTCCGCATCGCTCTCTTCAGCGAGCACGCTTATCCCCAGATCTGCCGACAGGCGGCCCGGGATTTACATATCGCCGACAACGCCCAGTGTGACGACAAATGCGGCGACCAACTCGAAACCGCCACCGCCAACCTGCTGACCGCCGCGCTCGTGAAACGCGCGGATGCGCTTCGCTCGGCCGGTGCGACAAAACTTCTGATTGATATCACGCACAATGGCGGCGGCTCCGACTGGGTAGAAGCCGTCCCCAGAGCCCTTTGCGCGGTTCCTCTGCAGGATTCGAAGATGGCCTTCATCAAGCACCCCCACTGGACCACCCAACTTCAAGACCGCCTGCATGACGTGCAAACCGATATCAAGAACCACGCCAACTCTCCAATCCCGCTCAACGCAGCCGTCGCTACGCTCGAAAAAGCAATTGAAGCCAGCCGCCAATCCTGCGACCGCTCCGCGGTTTGGACCACGGGCAAGCTCACCTGCTCTTTGCTCGTCAAAGATCTGTTATTCACGTCAGGAATCGTACCGTACGCGAAGCCTGGCAGCCTCGCCTCGCTCGCATCCAAAACAGATTTATTCCAACCCAGCCAGTATTCCTACTCCGAGAATCCGAAAGCGCTGCCCCTCGTTGTCGTAGTCGATCGCAATACCTGGTCAGCAGCCGAGTACTTCGCTGCTATGCTGCAGGATAATCATGCCGCCACCGTCATCGGTGAAGTCACTGGTGGCGCAGGCTGCGGCTACACCAATGGCGGCATTCCCGCCCAGCTGAAGAATTCTGCCGCACCAATAAAGATGCCGGATTGCGTCCGCTTCCGCGCCGGCGGCATGAATGAAGTAAACGGAGTGATACCAGATGTCCTTCTCCCGTGGTCAGGCCACGATTCCGATTTCCAGCGCGTCACGATATTACTCAGCAAATTGCAGTAGGCGCAGGCCGTACCCTGTGCCCCTGAGGTTGAATCCTAGCTCGCGGTACCTGTAAAGAGATCATCCGAAAGAAAACTAGTAGTAAGAAAGTGCTCCCGCCGGGCCTGCGTTCCTGCCTTCCACGAGTCCGAAACGCGCTGCACCGATTCCGCAGCCATGCCGCGCAGCAAATCGCTGGCAGACGTCCCATCCTTCCAAACCGACCGATAAATCCCCCGCGCCCCAGAGTTCCCGCACTGATTCGCCAGATCCAGCATGAAACCGACGGCTCGCTCCGAGTTCAACTGCGGCGCATACTGCTGAATCATCGCCAGCGAAGATTGAAAGTCGCTCAACGCCGTCTGTACCTGCACTCGCTGAAACGGAACCCACATCGCAGCCGCCCGAAAGCGCCCCACCCACGGCTCATTCACCAGATCAAAATTCGAATCCGTGGTAACACCGGTAGCGTGATCCGCCCCGCCGTCGACTTGCTTCGTATGCGCGACGAGCCCCGCAGCAAGATTCGCATCGCCGCCGCCAAAAATTCGGACAAAATCGGCCGCACTCGCGGCGAAAAAAGCATTCACAATTTCCGCGAGCCGCCCCGGCTTCTGCGCCCACTGAATCAGCCCGAATGACAATCCAGCCTTATCCGTATTCAAATTCAAAGCTCCGAACTTCCCCGCCCCCTCCATCTGAGCAACGACACTTAAAATTTTCGCCAGCCCGCTATATTCGAAGTCGAGCGCCAGCGTGAGATAGCCGCGTGAGAGAATCGCGGCCGGTGCGGGTGCTTTCACCATCCTTTGCAGCGTCTGGCCATCGACCTGACTTCCCGCCGGCAATCGTTGGCGAGTCCGAAAACTGTTCACAGCCGCAGCTGTTAGGCTCCCAAACTCACCATACTCAGTGCCAAGCAGGTTCGGTAAATTTTTCTCGCCCTGGCCGGTAAGCAGGCTTTGAATCACCTGCACCGATTCTTTGTCAGGATCTCCTGCGCCAATGCTCGTCGCCGAAGCGGCTCCTGCCATCAAGTCGTCGATCCTGGCAATCCCGCAGAGTGCCATGGCAGCACCTCAACTCCATAACATCCGGAAGCCGCACGGTCTCAATCAGAAATGATCTTCCACGCGAATCGCAGCCTGCCCCGGCTTCTGCCCCAGAACCGCCAACCCCTTCGCCTGGATCATCCGGTCCCAAGGCCCCGCCTGCCAGTTATCTCGCGTCTTCACCAGATTTCTCCACGGAGGCAATGACACCATCAACTGCACCGCCGTCGCATGCAAGTAAGGTTCATACATTGACCGCAGCCGGGTCAGCTTTTGGCGCGCTTCCTCGGTATCTCGCAACAGCAATCCCGCTTGCGCCAAGGTTTGGCGCAACACGTTAAAATCCTCATCCGGCAAACGATCCGGCCAGAGAGGATCGTAGCGCGCATTCACCACCTGCGCCAGGTCCACGGCCGCATGCCGCGCCATCGCGAAGGTCAACCGCGCCTGCCCCGGATGAATCCCCTCAATCCCCACGATCACCAGCGATGTGACGTCCAGCATCGTCATCAACGCGCCTTCCCACGACTGGTTGCTGTGTTGCGAGCGGAAGAAACTCAGCACCGGATACGAAAGCTGGCTCTCCAGCAACTCCGCCGCCCAGCGCTCCCAGTCGCGCAGCACCTCATCGAGCACAGTCTGTTCCACGCCCGGAGTCTCCGTCTCCCCCGCCAGCCGCACCAGCAGTTCTGTCGCTGTCGGAGGCGAGCCCGCACGCGCATCCAGCATCGATATCTGAATCTCCCGCCGCGAAAACGATCCGTATACCACCGGCAAATAACCAATGACCACGCCCAGAAAGGCGAAACCCATCCCCGCCTCAAAAACCGATAGCACCCGCGCCCCAGCCGAAGTCGGCACAATGTCGCCGTAGCCCAACGTGAAAAAAGTTTCGCCGCTATGGTAGAGAAGTCTCCCAAAGGTGAGCGGCTCATTCCCTAATTGTTCGTGGCCGCCGATCCCGTACTGCAGCAGCGCAAAACCAAAGATCAGCCCCGCCGCCCAGAAACCCAGCAGCAGGATCAGCGACAGGGGCCCAAAGTATCCCAGAAAGCTTTGTTGCCGCGATGGTGTTCTGATGTGTGCGGCGATTCTCTTCCACGGAACCCACGTCCGCCGGTAAAACCATGCCGTCAGCCTGAAGTGCCGGGTCACCCGCCGCGGCAGCACCACCGTCTCAAACGCATCCAGCAGCACCACGCCAATAATGACGCAGCCCGAAATAATTGCCGGAATACTGTCGTGAGAACTCATGCCGGTTTGTTAGCTTGCATGGATGCGGAAGGAAGGGTAACAGATTCGGAAAGCAGAGTCCGTTCATCCGGCTTCCGGCCCACGCAAACCACTGCTCAGCGTCAAGGCCCAAGGCGATCTGCAAGGCGCTGAGAGAAGGTCCGGAGGCCGGGTACCGGAGGCCGCCGCCCTACTGCGGCTTCGGCTGTGCCGGAGGAGTCTGCGTCGTGCTCGGAGTAGCGGTAGTAGCCGGCTTCTTAGCGGGAGCCTTCTTCTTTGCGACGGGCTTCTTTTCGGGCTGCGTGTCATCCACAACAATTTTCTTCGGAGGCGCCGCCGGAATCGCCGCCTGCGCCGTCTTCAGATCCGTGCGCAGCCGCACAATCTCCTGCTCCTTCGAGCTGGCCAGGTTTTCCAGGCGCTCCGCCAACTGCTTCCGCGCGCTCTCAAAGCCGCTCAGATCGTTCGACACCGTCTGAAAATCGTCCTTCGAACCAAACGCTCCCGCTGACTCCACTACGCCGCCCATCACCGAATAAAGCGCATCCAGATTCCGGTATAGCTTGAACGTCGCCGGCAAATCTTCCGGCGCGCTGCGCAAGTTCTGAATCATCTCCGGAAGCGCACTCTGCAGATTACGCTCAATCGAATCTACATCCGCCAGCGACTGCTTCTTAGTCGAGCCGTCGGTCTTCCAGTGCTCGATCCGCAGCTTCGCCAGATCAGCCTGCGTCGCCTTCGACGTGGTTTCCAACTGGCCGAGTAATCCATTCAACTGCGTCACCGACGCGTAAGAGACCGCCCCCTGCGGAGGCGCCGCCGCTGACGCTACCGTGGTCCCCTGCGCTGAATATTGTGTTGTGCCCTGACCGGACACCATCGCCGCCCACAACGTCATCACTGCCAGACCAGAAAATAAGATGAGTTTGGATTTCATTTCAAGAGCGAGAAGTGGCTTGTTAGTTTGCAAGAAACAAAGAATATCGACAAACGCAGGATACTACAAGCGGAGGCGCGAATCTAAGCCGGTTTCGCAAACTCCACACAAAGGGATTCAGACTCACCCTCGCGCCGACGCGAGCGCCGCTCCGGGATCGCCGCCGAACTGCTTCCCGCCCGGCGCCAGCTGTATCACGCTTCGCATCGTCTCCGAAGCATCGTAGTTCACCGTAGAAATCTCCGGACACCTTCGGCAAGCCGCTCCACCTTCCTGCCGGAACCACCTGCACTCTCCGCGAATCTGGCAAGGCGGAAGCTGCTCCGTTACCGCCGGCAATATCCGCACAATGCGCGCCGCCAGCCCGCAGTTCGTGCCATCGAAGTGCGGGCAGCGATTCGTCTGGCACGGTGCCGCCAGCCGAAAAACCTCAGTTGGAGGAAACGGAGCCGCCCACCGCATCACCTCCGCTGTCGCCGGAATCAACTGCTCAAGGTAGCTGACCGCGGCCCCGTTTTCGGTTTGCTGAACCACTCCAAGCACGCGCGCGCCCTCCACCTCCGGTTGTGAGCTCGGACAGAGCAACTCCTCGCGCGTGCCTTTAGCGGCTGTCTTCAGCATTTCCCTTCTCCCCTTCGAACAGTCGCATCCCGAACCACACAGCTCGAAACTGCAAGGTACCAACTTCATCATTCTGTGATCAAAGCATCGCCAGGCACGAACCCCACGGCGACCTTGCCGCCGGCAACCTGAATCGCGGGCTCAAACTTTCCATCCACTCCCAGCGCGGCAATCTGCCGGTCACTCGCCAGGCTGTTGACGAAAGTCTGGTTGAACTCCGTCAGGTTTCGGTATTCAGGATCAGGCCACGGAAACGGCGGCAATCCGCAGATCCACGGGTAGCGGAAATAAATCGGCAAAGTGACCACGCCGCCGGAATCGTCAAACGACTCAATCCGCACCGCCGGATGTTTCTTCTTCGCTGCCTCCAGCGCAGTCTTCACCGCGGCGTGCAGATGGCGAATCGATACGGTCTTCGAGGAACGTGCCATGGGGAATCTCCTTTCCTCGAATAGTGATCCGAACCGGACAAACGTTTCATTCGCAGATTTTTCCTGACGATCTCTTCGTGCCCTTAATGGTTGAAAAGGTTTATTGAGGCTGGCGATTCCACCTCCGCAGTACGATAATCAGGAGAACGATAATCCCGACACAACCAATTTCAGTATGTCCGGTCCAAACCTATTTCCGAGCCGTCTCCTGCTGCGACTCCTGCTGCCAGCCATCTCGCTAATCCTCATCCCTACTTCTCCGGCGCAGGATCTCTCCAAGCGCCTGATCCTGAAAGACGGCTCTTACCAGCTGGTCACGAAATACGAAGTCCACGGCGACCGAGTCCGCTTCATGAGCGCCGAGCGCGACGAGTGGGAAGAGATCCCGTCGGCTCTGGTGGACTGGCCGGCCACCGAAAAATTCGAGAAAGACCGCTCCACCTCCGCCATCCCCGAAGCGGCCGCCATCGACAAAGAAGCCGAGGCCGAGCGGGAAACCGAAATCGAACACCTTCCCGAAGTCGCTCCCGGTCTGCGCCTTCCCGACGACTCCGGTGTCTACCTGCTCGATAATTTTCAGGGCCAGCCGCAAGTCGTTGAACTGCAGCAGACCGAAGGCGACGTCAATCAGAACGCCCGCGCCAACATTCTTCGCCAGGCGCTCGGCCCCGCCGCGACTGCCAAGCAAACCATCGAACTCGATGGCGAACACGCCGCCATCCACGCCCACGTAGCCGTGCCGTCGATCTATCTCAACGTCGCAGACGAAACTCCCGCGCCGCCGCCCGGCGAAACTGCCTCCGCCAAAATGCAGAAGCCCAGCCTCGACGCTCCCCGCGCCGAGCAGCCACAGCAACCCCAGCAGGCCGTCGTGCCCTTCGACCGCTTCCGCATCGTGCAGCTCAAAACAAAAAACGGCAAGCGCATCGTCGGAGATATGAAGCGCAACGTAGCCGGCAAAGTGACCCAGGACCAAACCGTAGTGAAGACCACCACCGATCGCATCCAAGGCGGCTGGCTGAAACTAACTCCGATAGCCGATCTCGCGCCCGGCGAATACGCCGTCATTGAGACCAAAGGCAGCGAAGGCATGAATCTCTACGTCTGGGACTTCAATATCGACCCTAAAGCCCCCGCCAACGCCAACCCTTACAAGCCAGAAGTGAAAGACGCCGCGAAGCCGGAAACAAAACCTGCCGACGTGTCGAAGTGATGGAGCGCCAAACCCTTTTAGCCACAATCCTCAATGTGCCTGTGGGGTTGGCGCCTTCATCAAGTCCACGAACATCTGGTTGAACCTTGCTAGATCCAGATCCAGCTGGATCTCGACCACCCGTTCCCCGAGGCCGGGGGCGTCTTTGTCTGTCCACGTCAGCGTGTCTCCGTAGGCTGCGCCCTGGTCAATGTTCACGCTCATGTAGAGGTTTTCCTTTTTTGTGATCAGCGTGGGATCGAGCCAGGCGGCTGCGGCTAGTTCGTCCCACATGTAGGAGCCGCCCTGATCCTTCATGAAGTACTTCACCACATACTGCGCGGCCGCACTGTTGCTCTTGCTGATCTCTGCAACCATCGCATCAGTAATCTTGGTTTTGATCGAGATATCGACCGGCGTGCAAACCATCTTCTTCCACGGAGCCGCCAGCACGCTCCTTGCCGCCTCCGGATCGAACCAGAAATTGAATTCGTGGCGCGGGTCGCTTTTGAACTCAGGATCGTCGTTTTGCGGATTCAGGCTGCCGCCCATGAAAACCAGACCGGCTGCCAGTTCGGCGAAATGCGGATCGATTGCAGTGGCCAGCGCCAGATTCGTCATGGGACCGCCCTCATAGATGGTGACCTCGTGCGGATACTTGTGCACCATGCGAATCAGGAAGTGAGCCGCGTCTTCGTCCGAGGCCTTCGTTTTCGGCTCGCCTTCCAGCAGTTTGGGAATCACCTCATGCTCGTGCCACCAGCGATCGTCCCAAGCGCCGGCGAATGCGACCTTTCCGTACGTCGCCTGCCACAACTGAGCTTGCTTGCGGCGATGCACCAGAGGAAACACAGCTCCGGGAACAACCGGAATATCGGCGCGGCCGATGAGTTCGAGCAGACGGAGAGTATGTGCTACCTCTTCATCGCGCCACTGGTTGCCGCTCACCACGGTGATTCCGAGGACTTCGACAGCCGGAGATTGAATCAGGGTCAGCAGCGTCTGCATATTGCTGCCGCCCGGCCCGGAACAATCCTGGTTGATGATTACTTTGCGGCGTTGCTGGGCAGATGCCGAGATGGTTGCAATCAGGAGGAGACCAATGATGAGTAGTCGTTTTAAGTTCGTCATTTGGATTAGGACCTCTTGCTGGCCGCTCACATTATGCCGTGTGTGCATGCGCCCAGCTTCGGATTGACACATAATAAGTGTACACATATACTGTGTCAATGAACGTCACTCTCTCAATCGACGATCAACTCGTCGCGCGGGCGCGAAAGAAAGCGGAGGCTCTCGGGAAAAGCCTGAATCAGCTGGTTCGCGACTACCTGCAAACCGTTGCCGGCGGAGACGACCCGGAGCGCAGCATCGCGGAATTCAAGCGCCTTTCCGGACGCGGCCACTCCCGCGGCTGGCGTTTTGATCGCCACGAGATTCATTCCCGGCAACGCCCGACAAGGGGATGATGAGGACGAGTCCCGCTCGCAGCTTCTTCGACACCAGTGTCCTGATCTACGCCGACGACAAGGCCGCCCCCGCGAAGCAGAGCCGCGCTCTCCAACTCGTGACCGAGCATCGTCGCACCCGCACCGGCGTGGTCTCGTTTCAGGTGTTACAGGAGTATTTCGTCACCGTGACGCGCAAGCTGAATGTTGAATCGTCCATCGCACGGCGAAAGGTTGAACTGCTTGCCGAGTTTGATGTCGCAGCTCCCGATGTTTCCGATATTCTCGCCGCCATCGACCTGCACCGACTACATAATCTTTCCTTCTGGGACGCGCTGGTCGTCCGTTCCGCGAAACAGTCCGGCTGCAGCGTGCTTCTTTCTGAAGATATGCAACATGCCCGCGAGATTGACGGCTTGCAGATTGTGAATCCCTTCAAATAGCTCTGTACGCTGGAGAAGGACGATCGGCGGGGCGAGTCCTCTTGCACCTGCAAAGGATGAGCAGGACTTTAAATTACTCGATTACACAATTTGCTCAATTATTTCTCACTTCATCACCCCGCGCTGCGCAATCCCGATATTGTCGCGCGTGGTGTTCTTGACCAGATACATCATCTCGTCGGCCTGGCGAATGACGTCGTGCGCGTCACGCGCGTCATGCGGATAAGTTGCCAGCCCAATCGACGCCCGCACATTCAAATTCAATCCCGCGTCATGGCAGAACTTGCTCGCCCGCATCGCATCGCGCAAGCGTTTCGCCACCACCAGTGCCTGATCTTTTCCCGTCTGCGGCAGCAGTACCACAAATTCATCTCCGCCATAACGAAACGCAAAATCGATCAGCCTCAGTTGTGCCTTTACCAGATATCCAATCTCCGCCAGCAACTTGCTTCCGATCAAATGCCCGTAGGTATCGTTGACCGCCTTGAAGTGATCTAGGTCGATGAACAGCACGCTGAATTCATATCCAAAGCGCGAGGAGCGGTAGACCTCGGTATCCAGCGTTTTGTATAAGTGCCGCGCGTTGTAGAGCCCGGTGCAATCGTCGGTGATGGTCAGTTCCTGAATCTTCTCCACCCACTTCGCGTTCTCGATTGCGATGGCGGCGTAATCGCAAAGCGACTGCAGAAAGAAAACTTCTGCCTCGTTGAACTGCGCCATATCGACGTTCACCAGCTGGATTACTCCCAGCACGCGCAGCCTCGAGCGTAGCGGCATGCAAATGACCGAGTGCGTCTGCCACTGGGTAATGTCGTCGACGTGCTTGGCAAATCGCGCGTCGCTCTGAACATCGGTGGAAACTACCTGCTCGCCGTGCTTCGCCACCCAGCCGGCAATTCCTTCGCCCACCTTCAACCGCACATTCTTCAGCGCTTCCGCCGCCTCACCCACCGCAATCGCAAAATAAAGTTCGTCGCGCTGCTCATCCACCATCAGTAGCGACCACGTATCTGGACGGAAATATTCCGCCATCTTTTCCATGATCGTCTGCAGAATGGAATCAAGGTCCAGCGACGACGTGAGCGCCTTCGCCACATCGTGAAAGATGGTTAATTCCTGGCCCTGGCGGGTTAGTTGAGTCCCTGTAGCCTCGGACATGCCCCTTTTCCCTGACTTAATCCTTGATCTCGTGCCCGCTGGATGGAGTGGCGATTCGCACCAATGACGGTTCCAAAAATTATATGGTCGCAACTTCACGAGGGCAATAAACGTTGGTAACCAGTACCCTTAAAGCCAATGGGATGCGCATCTTAGCCGATCGCTGACCTTCCGTGATCCAAATTTCGGTCCACTCATTTATTCTGGTACGCATGCAACCCGCACGATTGCGATTCCCATTCGCCACATTGCTTCTCCCCCTGCTTTCGTTCTCATCCCTCGGGGCGCAGTCGCCCGACCCTCACTCCGTCCCCGTCGTCGATGGCGACATCGGCCCATGCAGCGCCGACTTTACCATCACTGACAACGCCGCCAAACCGATCTACGACGCCAAGATCAAAGTTCACATCGCCTATGGCGTCTTTGGCGCGCACAAGCTCGATCTTGAAGTCGGTACCAACACCGACGGCAAAGCCCGCTTCACCGGACTGCCCTCCAAAACCAAGCAGGGATTATTCTTCCAGGCCTCAAAAGACAATCGCAGCGGCTCGGCTTTCGACGACACCTCGGCCACCTGCAAAGCGCAATTCACCGTCGCGCTCGAAGAAGCCAAACCTAGCGCACTGTTTCGTGCCCGCTCCGAAATTCTTCTCATCAATCTCGTCCCCGAGGTTGCTGAACCACAGATTGCGCCCTCCTTATGGCATGAACCTCCGGCTTCGCCTATCATTACTTTCATTGCATTACCAGTGCGGAATGGAAGTTAATAATCCGCGGGAGTGAACCAAGCTTTGGGAGTGTTCGGGGAAAAACTTCGTAGGCAGCGCGAGCAGCGTGGCATCGCGCTTGAGGCCATTTCAAATTCCACGAAGATCAGCACGCGCATGCTGCGCGCGCTCGAAGAGGAAAACTTCGAGCAGTTGCCCGGAGGAGTGTTCAACAAGGGCTTCGTCCGGGCATACGCCCGCCAGATCGGCCTCGACGAAGAAGAAGCCATTGCCGACTATCTCGTCGCACTGAGTGAAAGCCAGATTCAGTCGCAACAAATTCTCCCGAATCTTCGCGGCAGCAAACCCGCTGCGATCTCTCAGCCGCATCCCGCCGATCGTCCCTCCCAGGCGGTCGAAGATGGGCGACGCGATACCAGGCCTGCAACCGGCGGACTGCAGGGCTCCGCATTGGGCCGTAAAAATCTACCCACAAGTTCCAGCGCTCCCGAACAAATCGCGGCAGTCACTACAACCAGTCTTCATCAACAAGACCCTCATAAAGAGAAGCGCCGCAACGAGGACCGCCGTAATGAAGATCGTAGAGCCGAACAGCGCCGGGCAAACCAAAACCGTCAACCGGGCCGGAGAGCCGAAAGCCAATCAGGCCAGCGCTTCAGCGAAGCAGCCCCGCTGCTCGAGGGTCGTCGCGCCTCCGATCTTCTCAGCGAGGCGCCTCGCGACCAAACCGATAACGATCGCAGGCAATCGTCAACCCCGCTCTTCAGCACCGGAACTTTTGGCGAGTCCGGCGACGGTTCGAACGGCATCCCGTGGGGCAGGGTTGCCGCGCTCCTGGTCGTGATTTTCGTGGTGATCGCCTTTTGGAATCTCCATCGCCACCGCCAGACTAGGCCGGGATCTCGCTCCTCAGTGCAAGCGGCGGTGCCCGCATCGGAATTGCAAACGCCTTTGCGGCAATCGACCAGCACAGAGGCGGAGAAAACCAACACGCTGGCGGGAAGAACATCGTCAAGCCAAACTTCGCCGGTATCCACCAAGCTCGCGGCGGGCACGGTCTCCCGTGTTTCCGTCCAGAACTCGGCCTCGGCCCAACCCTCTTCTGCCCTGTCACCTGGATCAGCGCCCGCCGCGCATGCGCGGCCAGCCGTGAAAACGCCTGCCGCGTTTACTCTGCGAATCCGCGCCCAGGAAACTTCATGGATCTCCGTCATCGCCGACGGTCAACCGGTCGCCCAGGAAACCTTGATTGCTCCCGCGGAAACCTCAATCCGTGCCAGCGACCGGATTGTGGTTCGGACCGGCAACGCTGCCGGCATCAGCTTCCTGTTGAACGCGAAAGAAATTCCCGCCCAAGGGAAAGAAGGGGAGGTTCGCACTTACACGTTTGATAGCACGGGCCTCAGAGAATCTCCCGCACAACCTTCCAGCCTCACAAACAACTAGCTAATTCCTCCGACCCCGACCCACCCAAGGTCTTCCAGAATGGCCTCGACGCACCTTTCTTATCAATAGCTTCC
>CAWBKQ010000006.1:0-14216 GCA_963789415.1 uncultured Acidobacteriaceae bacterium | reverse complement strand
CCTCCGGAGTCACTAGCCGTTCGACTCGAATCATTCACGGCGGATTGCGTTACCTAGAGCACGGCGAAATAGGGCTGGTGCGGGAATCGCTGCGCGAGCGAGAGAAGCTTTTGCGCGAGCGGTCTCACCTAGTGCATCCCGCTCGCTTCCTTCTTCTGATGAACGAGACCAGCCAGCGCAGCGCGCTGAAAGTTCGCACCGGATTGTGGCTCTACCAGCGTATGGCAGGAAAGAAGCCGACCACCGACGCGAGTGAAATGGAACTGAAGCAAGTCGAGCGTGCGCTCGATGCCGGGCGTCGCTGGTCGATCTTCAATTACGAAGATGCGCAGTGCGAGTTCCCAGAGCGACTGGTTGCCGAGTGGCTCACGGAGGCACTCGCGGCAGGCGCTGTTGTGCGGAACCACGCGGAGGTGCTTGCGGTTGACGTGGCGCACGGCCGCGTGCGCGGCGTGCTGGTGCGCGATCAAGTCTCTGGACGCGACGAGCGCATCGATGCCGGATGGGTCATTAACTGCACTGGACCGTGGGCTGATCGCGTGTGCCAGCGGTCATCGATTCGCACCTCGAAACCTTTGCTGGGCGGAGTACGCGGATCGCACATTGTGTTGCCGAGATTTTCCGGCTCTCCGAACACTGCTGTTTATGCCGAAGCCGCCGATGGGCGTCCGATTTTTGTGATTCCGTGGAACGATCAGATATTGGTCGGCACCACCGAAGTTGGCGATACAGGCGATCCCAGCAAGACGGCGCCTTCGGCCGAAGAGATCAGCTACCTCATGCGCGCGGTCGCCGAATTATTTCCCAAGGCGAAGATCAGCGCACAGAATGTGAAACATGCGTTCGCGGGAGTGCGGCCGCTTCCTTACTCGCCAAATAGCAAGCCCTCGGCGATAACTCGCAAACATATTCTTCACGATCACTCCGACGATGGCGCGGCGCACATGATTTCCGTGATCGGCGGCAAGCTCACCACCGCATCGGCGCTGGCGCGAGAATGTGCTCACAAGATTGGATTGAACGCCAGGGAGCCCAGTTCAGTTGCGGTCGGTCCGGGCCCCGCGCTCGATCCTCTGCTCGATGAAGCTGTGCTCGAAATTGCCCGCATCGGAGCCGTCAGCGAAGAGACCGCTCGCGGCATGTTGGAGTGGCACGGCAAGCGCGCCGCCGATATCGCCCGCATGGCCCTGGTAAGTGCGGAGCTGCGCGCGCCGATCTGTCCGCACACTTCTCACGTGATCGCCGAAGTGGTCGAGGCCTATCGCCGGGAATGCGCCGTAACTCTGGGAGACGTGCTGCTCCGCCGCGTGCCGGTGGCGCTTGGGCCGTGCTGGTCGGAGTCTTGCAGCCGCGAAGCCGCGCTGCGCATCAGCGCCGTTCTCGGATGGAACGAGCAGACGATGGGCGCGAATCTGGAATCGTTTGAGACGGAGCGGTCTGCGTTTCTCCGGCCGGTGGGACGCAGCGCTGCGGCGTTTGAAGCTGCGGCGGATTAGCAGGGTCTACGGAACTATTCGGAACACCTTGTTGCTGGTGAGAATGCCGCCTGGTGTGGTTACTGTAAGGAATCCGGTGGTCGCGCCGGCTGGCACAACCGTTGTAATTTCGGTTTCAGAAACAACAGTGAGTGTCGCGGGGGTGCCGTTGAATCCGACGGCGCTCGAGCCCGTCAGATTGTTTCCAAGGATAATGACGTGCGCCCCGACATTTCCGGAGTCAGCCTGTGTCTCGACGAACGGACCCAGGCCCACGGACACGCCGAAAATTGTTCCGTCGCTGTAGGCACCGCCAGTGTAGGCGGCCCCGTATATGTTTCCATCCGTGGCTTGGATGAGTCCCGCGTAGGGCACTCCGCCGTCTGAGCAGCTAGGCTGAGAGCAAAAGCTGTATTGCGTGGTCACCATTCCCTTTGCGTTGACTTTAAAAATGGTTCCACTTCCGTCGACACCCCCTTCTTGTGTCGTACCAAATAGATCCCCATTGGTGGCCTGTGTCAGAGGCGCGAGGGGAGACGCTCCGTCATCGCAGGAAGGTCGAGTGCAAAAGCTGTAGAGCGTAGTTAGATTTCCCGCCCTAGTGATTTCGAAGACCGTCCCGCGATTTTCATTGCTGGCACCGCCGGAGTACGTCGTCCCATAGAAATTCCCGTTGTTCGCCTGCATCAATGCGGCCGCGGGGTCCTCGCCGTCAGCGCAGTTCGGTTGGGAGCAAAAGCTATAAAGCGTGGTCAACTCGCCCCCAAAACTGATCCTGAAAACGGTCCCACCGTTCCCCCCAGTGCCACCGCCCTGGGTTGTTCCGTAGAGGTTCCCATCGGTGGCCTGCACCAACCCTGCGGCGGGGCCGGAACCATCCGCGCAGCCCGGCGCGGAGCAAAAGTTGTAAATCGTACTCAGGTCTCCACCCTTCGTAATTTTAAAGACTGTGCCGTAGTTATTGGCTCCGCCCTCGTAAGTTGTCCCATAAAAGTTTCCGTCAGTGGCTTGCATCAGCCCCGCGTAGCTGACGGAACCATCCGCGCAGCTGGGCTGGGAGCAAAAGCTGTAGAGCGGCTTCAGCTTGCCCCCCGGGGCGACCCGGAAGACCGTTCCGTAATTGTTGACGCCGCCATCCGACGTCGTTCCGTAGAAGCTGCCGTCATCGGCCTGAACCAGCCCTCCGTAGGAATAGTAGCCCTCAGACTTCTGGAAGCTGTGCAACTCGGTCAGCTGACCGTCCGCCGAAATTCTAAAAACTGTTCCTGTATCGTTGGCCCCGCCAAACATGGTCGTCCCGTAAAAGTTGCCGTCGAAGCCTTGGACGAGAGACGAATAGGGGCGATCGCCATCCGTCATGTCGAAACTTGCCAGAGTCGTGAAGGTGATTTGCGCCTGTGAAACAATCGCGTTCGCGGTGCAAGAGAGCAGGATGATACAGGCCCTTAACTTCGTCATCGAAGTCCTCCTGACGAGAGCAACATTCTTCTCCATGCAACAACGATCGTCAAGTTGCAGAATCTTGCAACTCTTCTCTTCCAAAATCGAGCTAGACGATTCCACCTGGTTAATTTTTCGATGCACGCGCCGCAAAGGTCGTGCTAATATTTCCCGCCAGTTCCCCCTTTGTGGTCTGTCGTCTCCCCCAGTCGGTTCGTTGTTAATAAGTCCCACTCCTCCGCCAGAGGAAGAACTAAGGAGCGTGTCAGAGTGAGCAAGCGCTTTCTATTGTTGATCGCCATGTGTTTCAGTTTGCCCTTGATATCGGGCATAGAGAACGCACATGCCCAGAACCTGAGCCAGATTCAGCATTGGGTTTTCATCATCAAGGAAAATCGCACTTTCGACACCTATTTCGGCACGTTTCCCGGCGCCAACGGCGCCACCAGCGCCACGATTTCGACCGGACAAGTTCTGCCGCTCAGCCACGCCCCGGATTACATGCCGCGCGACCTGCCGCATAGCTGGTCGAACGCCAACCAGAGCATCGACTATGGGCGGATGGACAAGTTCGATCTGCCGCCGGGAGCCAACGTAAACGGCGATTACCTGAGCCTGTCGCAACTGACGCAGCAGGACATTCCCAATTACTGGACCTACGCAACTTCGTTTGTACTGGCCGACAACGCTTTTAGTTCCATCCACAGCGACAGCATGCCAAACCATCTCTACACGGTTGCAGCACAATCGGGGGGAGTGATTTCCAATCCGAACTCCAATGCTGCCGTAGGATGCAACTCGGCGCCGGGAATCACGGTAACGATGCTGAACAGCCAGGGCTACACGGTCCCCGTGTATCCCTGCTTTGATTTTTCAACTCTGGCGAACAGCTTGACGAATGCAGGATTGAGTTGGAAGTACTACACCGTGCAAGCGGGACAAGCCGGCGCCGAATGGTCCATTCTGAGCACGATCAACAGCATTTACAACAGTTCCCTGTGGAACAACGTGGTATCGAATAACCAGTTCATCAACGACGCAACTACCGGAAATCTTCCCGCCGTGAGCTGGTTGACGCCTCCCGCGATCGAGAGCGAACATCCGAACGGAAGGAGCACCTGCTACGGCGAGAATTGGACGGTCAACATGATCAACGCGATCATGCAGGGGCCGGACTGGAACTCGACGGCGATTGTCTTGACCTGGGACGACTACGGAGGGTTCTACGATCATGTGTCTCCGCCGGTGCTTGATATTTTTGGATTGGGGGCGCGCGTTCCCATGATCATCATCTCGCCCTACGCCAGGGCGGGATACATTTCGCACACTACTTACGAGTTCTCGTCATTTCTGAAAACAGTAGAAGAGGACTTTGGGCTTCCTCCGCTAACCGATCGCGACGCGGACGCCAACGATCTGACCGATAGCTTCAACTTCGCGCAGACACCGATTTCGCCGCTGATTTTGACACAACGGACGTGTCCGGTAGTTTCGCCCACGCAGTTGACATTCCCCGCGCAAAAGGTTGGCACCACCAGCACTCCCTACGATGTGCAAATCAGCAACTGGGGCTCGAGCGCGATGACCGTCTCCAGCGTTGCCACCAGCGGACCATTTAGCCAGACCAATAGCTGCCCGGCGAAGATCGGCACGGACAAGGCTGGTTGCACGGTTAGCGTCACGTTCACACCAACTGCCACCGGACCTCAAACTGGAACGCTCACCGTGACCGACACAGGGCCAGGAAGCCCGCAAGTGATCGACCTTAACGGGACGGGGAGCCAAGTAACGCTGTCTCCGGCTCTTCTGCAATTTTCTGCGACGCTGGTGGGTGCAGGTGGATCGGCGACAACCCTGACTTCCATGCTGACGAATGCAAGCTCTAATGCACTGAACATATCGAGCATCGTGGCGAGCGGCGACTATACGCAGACCAACACCTGCGGGAGCAGCGTCGGCCCGGGGTCCAGTTGTGCGATTACCGTTTCGTTCTCACCTACATCCACCGGCGTTCGGTACGGCGCTGTCACTATCAATGACAGCGACGGGTCATCTCCTCAGGTCTTGAATGTAAGCGGAATCGGCAAGAGCTGGGTTATCGCACCTGGCAATCTGAGTTTCGGATCAATCGATATGGGGGCGACCAGTTCTCCGCAGACCATCACACTCACAAACAAAGGCACCGCGGCCCTGGGGATCACAGAGGTGCTCGTGCAGGATGGAGCGTACCACAACTATCCTGACTACTCTCAAACCAACACCTGCGGATCGAGCCTCGCCGTAGGAAAAAGCTGCAAATTCACGGTTACCTTTTCGCCGGCTGCGCCGGGAAGCCGGAAAGGATCGTTATTGATTTTCGATTCTGATCCTGCCACAAGCCCCATCAGCGAAAATTTGAACGGGACGGGCGTCGCCGAACCGGTGGTGTCATTGACGCCGACCAGCCTCAGTTTTCCCACTCAGCCGGTGGGAACTTCGAGTGCTTCGGAAAGCGTAACGCTAACGAATGTAGGAGCAGCGACGCTGACCATCAGTAGCATCACGGCCAGCGGAAATTTTTCGCAGACCAACAACTGCGGTTCCAGTGTGGCGGTCAACTCTTCGTGCACGATCAACGTGGTTTTCAGCCCCACCCAGACCGGCCAGCTGACCGGGACGCTCACGATCACGGACAACGCCGTCAGCAGCCCCCAGCAGGTCGGCCTCAGTGGAAACGGAGATTAAGATTGTAAGAAGCGCAATCTTAGTTCCCGGTGCTGTGAATTGGGAATAAGAAAGGGGTGTCTTTTTCACGACCCCTTTATCGAATGCATTGACAGCGTGCGTGCCAGCAGCTTGGGGTGATCGGAGATGATTCCATCCACGCCCCATTTCGCAAAGCGTTTCATCTCGGCGGGAAGATTCACTGTCCATACGAATATCTTCTTGCCGGCGGCTTTCAGGTCGCCGGCGAGCTTCTTCTCAACCAACCTACGGTGCACGATCACGTACTCGATTGGAAGCTGGGGCCAGCGGTTGAACTGCTGCCGGGTTTCGCAAATCAGACCCAGCGGAATTCTTCCGTCGATCGAGTGCAGCGATTCGAGCACGCCGGGAAGAAACGAGCACACGACGTAACCGCGCGGCGGAGGAAAACTGCTTAGCAGATCGGCGGTGAGTTTCTCGAGACCTGCGACTTTCAACTCGATATCCAGAAAGGCACTACGATGATAGCGGGAAAGCACCTCATCCAGCCTTGGAAGTCGCAGCTTCTCCGCCGAACTCCGCGCGACAGTTCGCCCGCGAATTTGCTCGTCGTGGCAAATCACGGCTTGGCCGTCCGCCGAGAGCCGAACATCAAATTCGAAACCGACGCAGCCTTGTGCGAGCGCGAGTTCGAACGACTCCAAAGAATTTTCGGGAATTGATTTTTCAGCGCGCGCGCCGCGGTGGCCGAGAAGCAGAGGAGGTGTTGGCATGGGTCAGTGGTCAGAGATCAGTGGCTGGTAATCCGTGAACTTTTCCTGACGCCTGATCACTGACCACTGTTCTAATCCAGATCGAAATCGCGGATCGGTTTTCCAGTGTCAGGAGTTTCCTTGGCTTTTTTCACGGCCTCCTGAAATTTTTTCTCCAGAAGTTCGGAGGCATGCTTCTGCGCCTCGACCGATTGCCGGAAAATCGACTCGCGGCGGCTATCCTGTTCCTTCATGGCGCGGGCGGCATCGTCCATGTCGTTGAACATTCTCGGCTTCACGGCAGCAGTATGCGCGATCACAGCGGAGGTCGCCGTGTCGACCTTCAGCAGTGCGCTGCAGCACGGGCAGGTAACTTCGAGGGTGGTGGAAGTCTTGGCCACTTTGCGAATCATACCGCAAAATGCCCTTCGGGTGGGCAAACCTCAGCGCTGCAGTTTGATGGGAAAGATGTGAAATACGCTCAACAATTCCCAACCCAGTAGAAAAACCGAGAGCAATACCACAAGGACTGCCATCATTTCTCCGAAGGTCAATCCGCGGCGGTTGGGTTCGAAGCGCCGGGCCGCCAGACTCAAGATATTCAAGGTCGCGAAGCCGAAGACGACCGCCCAGAGCAAGTTGTAGACATCGTTGCGCCGGCTGGAGACGCGCTGCAAAAGCACAAACGCTGCCGCCAGCACGCGAAATCCGTTCTGTGACGAGATCGCAGCTTGCATGGCGCGCGTAATGATCGATGTTGCTGGCCAATTCATTAGTGATGGTCGAACATGCCCTTCTCCAGCGCTCAGGAAATAGCTTATTTTCGCCCCAGTTAGGTGCATATTACCGTTTTTGGACAACTGGGTCACGGAGTCAGAAATCGGTGGAGCTTCTGTTGACACCGGGGGAGCTTGCGCGGTCGCTTCGCGACCCGTTCACTCGCTTCAAGCATTTCCTTTGTAAGATAAATGAATGTCAGAACGACCCGCGGTTTTCTTCGATGTCGGCAATACTCTTTTGTTCCCAAACCGGACCAGGATGCTGGCCCCAATTGCCAGAGAGCGTCATCCGACTCTGGAGCAGTGGCAGGCACTGGAACGCAGAACCAAAACGGAATTCGACCAAAGCATGCAAACCGGCCGTATCGATCACGGCTTCTGGTGGACCTTTCACACTTATCTGCTGCAGCAACTTGGGGAAGGCGCAGCGATTCGGGACTTGCTGGTCGAAAACACGCAGAACTCCGCTAATTGGGATCAGATCCTGCCCGGCACCCGCGATGCGTTGCGCCGCATCGGCAAGGATTTTCGCATTGCCGTGATCTCGAACGCCGATGGCCGAATCCAGCAGGTTCTCTCTCGTTGCGGCATCGCCGACTGTTTCGAGAGCATCACCGATTCCGGAATCGTTGGGGTAGAAAAACCTCGTCGCGAAATTTTTGAAGCCGCGTTGCGCGTAATGAATGCGCGCCCCGAAGAAAGCGTTTACGTCGGCGACGTGTATTCAGTCGATTACCAGGGAGCCCGCAACGCTGGAATAGATGCGGTTTTATTCGATGTCGCCGGCGCCTATCGCGATCGCGGGGTACCGCGCGTGGAATCGCTCACACAACTCGAGGGCTGGCTCCAACAGTGATTCCGTGTCGTACAATCTTTTCATCATGTTCGATTCGGCGCGAATGGTGTTGTTCCTCACGGCGGCGGTACTGCTTGCCGTCGCGCCGGGCCCGGGCATGCTTTACGTGCTCGCGAGAAGCTTAGCCGGAGGAAAACGCGAAGGTGTGCTCTCGGCGCTCGGCACATTTCTCGGAGGCATGGTACATGTGCTCGCCGCCGCGCTGGGAGTTTCGATTATTCTCACGCGGTCGGCTATTGCCTTTGCCACCGTGAAATACGCGGGCGCAGCCTATCTCTGTTTTTTGGGCGTGAGAATGATTGTCGACGCACGGAAGGAAACGACGCTCACGCTAGAAGATGCGGGCGCCGCTTTAACTTTCGGCAGGAACCCGCTCTGGCAAGGCATCGCCACTGAAGTGTTAAATCCGAAAACTGCGCTCTTCTTTCTTTCGTTCATTCCGCAGTTTGTGAGCCGCCCGGCAGGGCATGTCTTTTTTCAATTCGTGCTGTTGGGAACTTTCTCAGTTGCGCTCAACACTTCGGCGGATCTCATCGTTATTCTGCTCGCTGGTCCATTGGGCAAGCTCATCCGCTCGTCTCCAGTCTTTAGGCGACGCCAGCGAACCATTACCGGCACAATCATGATCGGCTTAGGGACGTATCTGGCAGTGAGCGAGACTCACTAAGGCGCAGCTTGCGCCTACAACTCCAAAATCTGATGGTCGTGGCAGTCAGTATGCATCGTGTCGTAAATGGATTGCAGCAGTTCGGTTCCGTGGCGGGCAAGGAAATAGGCGCCGGCGACTTCCCGCTCCTGCAAGGCTCCGTTGGGATAGAGGGCCTGGCTAAGCGCTTGCGCATGTCTGGCAATGACTTCGTTGCGCCGCAGTTCTGCAGCCGACGCGAGTTGGCGAAGGCGATCCAGTTGGTAGTTCATTTTCGAACTCATGGTCTCGCTTGCACCTACTAGTGTAGAGTCTAGCTGCTCCAGCGACTTCCGAAGCTGCGCGAGCGAAGCCTCCACCGTGCGCTGAGCATTTTCAAACGCAGCATGCAGGCCTTCCGGCAAAGTGCGCAAACCAAGTTTCTGACGAAGAGCGGCGGGATCTTCGAAGACGTCAGAGGCCGTGATGCCATATTGCCGCAGCCAACGCTGAACTTTGGGTTCCACTATCGTCGCGGAGAACCTGGGAACAATCGGGGTCACGCGGCCCTTCAATGTTTCATAAACCGCGCCCACTTGGGCGAAATACGCGGCTTCCGCGGCACCTCCGGCGTACGCCACCGTGGGTAAAAGATAATCCTGCACCACCGGCCGCAAGAGCACGTTCGGACTGAAGTTCTCAGGCTTCGTCTGGATGCGATTGAGCAACTCGGCCTTCGAAAGCCTCTCCACATGGTCATCGGCGCCAACCACGAAGTCGTCGGAATGAGTCGATCCGTTTGCCTTACGCCGAATTGGCACTCGCGCTCCATCGCGCATCGTAAAAAGCAGAACCGACGATGGCGTCACTTTTACCTGCTGGTAATAACCTGCCTTTCCCAGCGCTTGGCCGCGAGCGAGCAGCGCGGCATCCAGTTCGTCGGCGCGTTCGACTGCCGACCGATAAAGTGGGTCCGCGATACGATGTAACTCGGGATCGGACGCATCTAGAACTACCACGCCCCAGGGGGCGAATAGCCGCGCAAAGAAGCTGGCGAAGGCGGTTCCCAGCGATTTGCCGGGTGCATAAGACTCTCTCAAAAGCCGCGTTACGTCGGTGTCTCCCAACAGATTGGCCGCATTCTCGATCACCGGCAGAATCTCTTCGCCCAACCGGACTTCGCTGACCGGCGCTCCGGGCGCGTCGTGGCTCGAAGTCATCAGCTTGCGTAGAGTGCCATCTCGTTCGGGCAATGACACGTGATTCACTTCTGCAAGGTCGTGGTCGTAAGTGGCCAGCCAAAAAATAGGAACCGCATCAATTCCCGCAGCCGTGGCCTCTTCGGCCAGCTTGACGGCGCTTAGCGCTTTGTAAATGGAGAACATGGGGCCGCCGAAGAGTGCAACTTGCTGGCCGGTGACGATCGCACTCGCGCCGTGGCGCAGGCGTTGGATGGCGGCCAGCGTTCGCGGTCCAGCATCCCACGATCGGTTCTGCCGCTCCAGGATAGCGGCCACCTTTTCGCGACGCGCGGAGTCGTATTGCAACGTTCGGGGTTGTTCTTTCATCCATTCGGAGAAGCGCGGCGAATTCGGGTAGAACGGGCGAACATCCGGGGTATACGAGAGAAAATCGAGGAAGAGCCGCGAAGTGTGCGGGATTTGGCTGAACGGCAGACACTGCGCCTTCACTGCTGGAACTCCTGACATCGCCGGCATCTACGGGGTTGGACGGATGAGATCATCGCAGGTCAACGCGTTTCATTCTACAGTCTGGCGTCGTAATTGAGATGCCGTAATCCACAGCAAGATGCAGGATAAAGATGCAGAGTAGGAAAGTTGGTTTCCCAAACGCCATTTTTGTCCGAGATTCTTAAGTCCGGTTGAAAATCCTGAGCATCACATGATTTTAGGTTGCAGACAGAAGCATCCCTCGACTTTGGCCGAATTTAGAATGCAATTATCGGAGCATATCGATGTCAATGGCAGGCACTAGCGAAGTCTCGGCACCGCTTACCCCCGAAGAAGTGCGCAAAATAGATGCCTACTGGCGAGCGTGTAATTACTTATCGGCGGGCATGATTTACCTTCGCGCGAACCCTCTGCTGCGAGAACCATTGAAGCCGGAGCACATCAAGAACCGGCTGCTTGGCCACTGGGGCTCCGATCCGGGACAATCTCTGATTTGGGTGCACCTCAACCGTCTCATTAAGAAATACGATCTGGATGTAATGTACATCGCCGGCCCCGGCCACGGAGCGCCAGCGACGCTCGCCAACTGCTATCTCGAAGGCTACTACTCCGAAATTTACCCCGACAAAAGCCGCGACGAAGCGGGACTGCTTAAATTCTTCAAGCAGTTCTCATTTCCCGGAGGAATCGGCTCGCACTGCACTCCAGAGACGCCCGGCTCAATTCACGAAGGCGGCGAGCTAGGTTATTCCATTTCACATGCTTATGGAGCTGCGTTCGATAATCCAGATCTGATCGTCGCAGTTGCGGTTGGCGATGGCGAGGCTGAGACCGGACCGCTGGCGACCTCATGGCATTCGAATAAATTCCTGAATCCGGTTCGCGACGGGGCCGTCCTGCCCGTGCTGCACCTTAACGGCTACAAGATCGCAAATCCTACGATTCTCGCGCGCATTCCGCACGAAGAGTTGGAAGCGCTCTTGATCGGATACGGCCATAAACCGTACTGGGTCGAAGGCGACGATCCGCCTGCGATGCATCGGAAAATGGCCGAGACTTTAGAGCGGTGCGTCCTCGACATTCGCTCAATTCAGCACCATGCGCGTTCAACCGGCGACGTCACGCGCCCCCGCTGGCCTATGATCGTACTTCGCTCTCCGAAGGGCTGGACGGGTCCGAAAGAGGTAAACGGCCACAAGGTGGAAGGAACGTGGCGGGCGCACCAGGTTCCTGTGGCCGATCCGGCTACAAACAAGAAGGATCTGAAAATCGTCGAAGACTGGATGCGCAGCTACAAGCCCGAGGAACTGTTCGACGTCAATGGAACGCTCATTACAGAGCTACAGGAACTTCCGCCTTCCGGTCCGCGCCGCATCTCCGCCAATCCTCACGCAAATGGTGGAGTGCTGCGCAAAGAACTCGAACTGCCAGACCTTCGTGACTTTGCGGTAGAAGTGAAGGCGCCGGGAGCGACCTATGCTCCGCCGACGGACGTGCTCGCCCATTTTCTCGCCGAGGTAATGCGCCGTAACATGAGTTCGTTCCGGGTCTTCGGACCAGACGAGACCGCCTCCAACAGGCTCACCGCGATCTACGCTGCTTCGAAGAAAACCTGGCTCGCCGAATTCAAACCGGACGATGCCGACGGCGGCGAACTCGATGTTGCCGGAAGAGTTATGGAAATGCTCAGCGAGCACACGCTCGAAGGCTGGTTCGAGGGCTATGTTCTCACCGGACGCCACGGCTTTTTCTCAAGTTACGAAGCCTTCATACACATTGTTGATTCTATGTTCAACCAGCACGCGAAATGGCTGGAGAAATCGAAGAAGGAACTTGACTGGCGTGCGCCAATTCCGTCGATCAACTTTCTCATAACGTCTTTGGTGTGGCGTCAGGATCATAACGGCTTTACCCATCAGGATCCTGGGTTTCTCGATGTGGTCACCAATAAGAGTCCCGACGTAGTGCGAATTTATTTGCCGCCTGACGCGAACTGTCTGCTCAGCGTCACCGATCATTGCCTGCGCTCGCGCGACTACGTTAACGTGATTGTGGCCGACAAGCAAGACCACCTTCAGTACCTCAGCATGGAAGATGCCGTCACGCATTGCACTAAGGGAATCGGCATTTGGGACTGGGCATCCACGGACGATGGCGCGGAGCCCGATGTGGTGATGGCGTGCGCCGGCGATATCCCGACCATGGAGTCTCTCGCGGCAGTTGCAATTCTGAAAGAATCCTTCAAAGACCTGAAGATTCGTTTCGTGAACGTGGTCGACCTCTTTCGTCTCATGCCGGCAACCGAGCACCCTCACGGACTTTCCGATCGCGATTTCGATTCGCTCTTCACTACGGACAAGCCTGTCATCTTCAACTTCCATTCCTATGCGTCCCTCATTCACAAACTCAGTTACCGGCGGGCGAATCACGACAACATTCATGTCCGTGGATACAAGGAAAAAGGAAACATAAATACTCCGCTCGAACTCGCAATCATCAACCAGATCGACCGCTTCGATTTAGCCATCGATGTCATCGATCGCGTTCCGCGTCTGCGCTCGGTCGGCGCTCACGTCAAGGAATGGCTGAAGGGCCAGATTATCGAGAGCATTGAATATGCTCATGCTGAGGGCATCGACAAAGAAGAAATTCGAAACTGGAAGTGGCCGGGATAACGATGGCGAAAGAAGCGGCTACAAAAGACGGGCCGATCCTTGTGTTGAACAGCGGTTCGTCTTCGCTGAAGTTTGGTATCTACCGGCCGGGAAGCACGGAACTTGGTGCTTCTGATGAAGTGCCGCTGCTGACTGGGAGCGCCGAAGGAATTGGGCGAGGCAACGGCGCCTTGAGTATTCGAGCGGCTGATGGAAAAGTACTTTTGCAGCGAAACCGTCTCCACGAATCGCAGAGCGACGCGCTCGGGGCGCTTGCGGAGGCAATCCGGGAGCACGCGGACATTATTCCGGTTGCGATCGGACATCGCGTGGTGCACGGCGGACCCGGGCTCGTCGAACACCAGAGGATCACCCCGGAAGTCGTCGATCAACTACGCGCCGCAACGCACTTCGCCCCGTTGCACATACCTCAGGAGCTATCGCTGATTGCTGCGTCACGATCGATCTTTCCCGCGGCTACGCAATTCGCCTGCTTCGACGACGCTTTTCATCGAACCATTCCGCCCGTGGCATCGCACTTCCCTCTTCCGCAGCGCTATTTCGATGCAGGAATTCGCCGCTACGGCTTTCACGGTATTTCTTACGAATCGCTGGTGCATCACTTCGGCGCAAAGCTGCCAGACCGTGCCATATTTGCGCACCTTGGCAACGGAGCAAGTCTGTGCGCGCTCCGGAACGGAGTCTCGATCGATACCACGATGGGCCTGACTCCCACGGGTGGCATTCCGATGGGAACCCGCTCCGGCGATCTCGACCCCGGCGTCATTCTTTACCTGCTGCGTAATGAAAAGCTCGACGCCGGGAAGCCGAAGACCTGCTCAATCATCAGAGTGGTTTGCTTGGTCTGTCCTCGGGCGAAAGTGATGTGAAAAGACTGGAGGAACGCGCCCGCTCGAGGATCCGAGGGCCGGTCTCGCGTTGGATGTATTTGCTGTTTCCGTGCGAAAGGCGATCGGCGCCTAGCTGCTCTGCTGGGCGGGGTGGACTTGCTTGTCTTTACCGGCGGGATTGGGGAGCACAGTGAGCATACTCGATCCGCGGCTACCGAGGGTCTGGAGATACTTGGGCTTACCGCCGATAAGATTCAGATTGTCCCCGCACAGGAAGAGCAACAGATCGCGCGTCACTGCCGCGGAATGATGACTGTAGATTGCTGATGCTGAACCGCTTCCCGTTCGGCTGTCATAACCGATTGAGCATCAATGCCGGGCGTGAACCGCAGTGCAGCCCTTACGCAT
>CAWBKQ010000005.1:1275000-2916519 GCA_963789415.1 uncultured Acidobacteriaceae bacterium | reverse complement strand
GATCGCCTTTTGGAATCTCCATCGCCACCGCCAGACTAGGCCGGGATCTCGCTCCTCGGTGCAAGCGGCGGTGCCCGCATCGGAATTGCAAACGCCTTTGCGGCAATCGACCAGCACAGAGGCGGAGAAAACCAACACGCTGGCGGGAAGAACATCGTCAAGCCAAACTTCGCCGGTATCCACCAAGCTCGCGGCGGGCACGGTCTCCCGTGTTTCCGTCCAGAACTCGGCCTCGGCCCAACCCTCTTCTGCCCTGTCACCTGGATCAGCGCCCGCCGCGCATGCGCGGCCAGCCGTGAAAACGCCTGCCGCGTTTACTCTGCGAATCCGCGCCCAGGAAACTTCATGGATCTCCGTCATCGCCGACGGTCAACCGGTCGCCCAGGAAACCTTGATTGCTCCCGCAGAAACCTCAATCCGTGCCAGCGACCGGATTGTGGTTCGGACCGGCAACGCTGCCGGCATCAGCTTCCTGTTGAACGCGAAAGAAATTCCCGCCCAAGGGAAAGAAGGGGAGGTTCGCACTTACACGTTTGATAGCACGGGCCTCAGAGAATATTCCCCGCACAACCTTCCAGCCTCACAAACAACTAGCTAATTCCTCCGACCCCGACCCACCCAAGGTCTTCCAGAATGGCCTCGACACCACCTTTCTTATCAATAGCTTCCAGCTGATATTCCTTGACATTAATTGTCTATAAACAGTATCTAGATCAGCTAAGAGTCTGTAGGTACTTTTGTCTCTATTCAAAATTTGCCCCCGGAGGCTGTCCCAAATGAACGACGCTATCTCGCGTTTCATTTTGCTGACTTCCGTGCTTCTCCTCGCCATCTCTACCGTGGCCCAGCAGCCGGAAACTCACCCTACCCTTAACTCCAACAACGCGCTCGCCCAGCTCCTCGAATCAAAAGGAATCCTCACACCTTCCGAGCTGGCCTCCATCGATCAGGCGCCGTCCGCCGAGGAGGCAAATGCCCGGCTCGCCAAACTCCTGGTGTCGAAAGGCCTGATCAGCAATCAGGAATACACCGCCACAGTCACGCCCGTTGCGGCCCCTTCGTCAGCTCCAGCTGTTACTCCGGTCGCTTCCACCACAGTCGCGTCCGCGCCGGCACATCTTTCGAATGCGGTCATGCAAAGCTCCAGCGGCAGTCAAAATCCGCGGCTTCCAACCGGCGCGCCTCCGGAGCCCAGCGGCCCGCCGATCATCGCGGCGGTGGCGCCAGTGCGCGTGCTGCCAATCGCGATTCCAAAACAAGGTGGTCTGATTCCCGATATCCATCTCGGAAGCGGCGCCAACCTGAAGCTCTATGGTTTCTTCAAAGCCAGCGCCATCGAAGATACCGCTTCCAGCGGCGGCCCAACTTTCGGTGACCAGGACTGGCCGCTGCCCCTGTTGATCGGTGGTGACACCGGCCCCACCTCGGACCCGAATTTCCACCTGAAAGCTCGCAGCACGCGTGCCGGCGCCCAGTTCGAATGGGTTCCGAAGAATTCGGACTTTGTCATCACCGCCAAGGTAGAAGCCGATTTTGAAGGCGATTACACCGACGTCAGCAATCGCAACATCAGCAGCGTGCGTTCCAGCCAGTTCGATCTCCGTATGGCCTACATGCGGCTCGATCACAAAATTGGCGGCTTGCCCTGGTTTGCGGAGTTCGGTCAGGACTGGAGCTTGATGTCTACTTCGCTTCCCAGCCTCTTCGAAACCACCGGCCTGGGAGTCGCGATGGGCACGCTCTATGAGCGCATCCCGCAGTTTAAAACCGGCGTGCAGTTTCACTACGGCGATCTGAAGATTCAGCCGGAGTTCGCGATCGTCCTTCCGGTGGCGGCTTCGGCCGCTCTCACCACCGATCAGAGGCAGCGCTTTGGTGACCGGGCAGGCTCCGACTCGAACCAGCCCGGCGTTGAATCCAGAATCGTCTTCCAGTTCCCGCTCTCCCACAACTGGCGGCGCGTCGAGCCGGCTCAGATCATCTTCAGCGGCCATCATGCTGAGATGAATGAGATCATTCCCCATGCCGCACAGCTGCCCAGCTCGGTGACCTGTACGGCGTTGCCGTGTACAATCGGACCTGTCTTCACCAGTGCAACGACTCCAAACCTCGGCTTCACTACGAACACCACCATCTTAGGCGCCAGCAACTGCGCTGCGGCCTCCTGCACTTTGGAAGACATCTTCAAAACCGGAACGCAGGTAAACAACCCACAAAATTTATGGACCACCGAACTGCAATTGCCCACGCCTTGGGTCACATTCGTCGGCAAGTTCTATAAAGGCGATGACCTGAGATTCTTCTTCGGTGGCCAGCTCAACGATGTCTTTTCCAACCTGCAAGGCCGAGCCCCCGTCGGTACCGGGGTCTCCGAAAGCGGCCGCTCAATCGCGTTCGGCTGCCTTGGGGGCGTAACCGTCGCCCCTGACACCGTCAACTGCAACGGCAATCCCGTTCAATCCTCCTACCTTCAACCCGTCGGCAGCGTTGGCGGATTCGCCGAGCTAAGTTTCCCGCTCTCCCGCATCTTCCACGCCAATCCCGAAGGCAAGAACGCGGGATGGGTATTCCACATTCAATACGGTACCGACCGCGCCATCGCCGCTGAGGCCCGCGCCGAAGGCAACAACGGCCTGGCTCGCACCGACCTCGATACTGCATCGATCACTTATAAGTTGAATTCGTGGGTGTCGTTCGTCAACGAAACCAGCTACATCGTGACCCGCGCCGCCACCGCCGACAGCAAACTCTTCGAAGGCATGAAGGTTACCCAGGCGCACGATTGGCGCCAGGAGTTCGGCCCAATCTTCACCTTCTAACCAACTCAAAAAGGAAAGCTCCCGCGACATAACCAGTGTCCGGGAGCTTTTCTTTTATCTCTCGCCACGTGAAGCTATTGGCGGGTGGACCAGGCTTTTTAATCTCGCTGACAACGAAGACAGTGGGTGCTCCGCTTTCCGTGCGCTTTACGAAGGACGGGCATTCCCACTGCCGTAGACGGAGCCCATCCACTACCCCAATACCGCCATCCAATTCTCCCCTCAGCACTTAAGCCAAAAGTGATTGCCGCGCCGCGACCCCTCTGCTAGCCTCTGCCAGGACTTTGTTTCCCGGTAAATCTGCTTGATTGCTCCAAAACCGCATAGTATGATTTTAGTTTGCAGTTTCAAGCGATCACCGCGACCGCGTCGCATGTCCCCACCGTTCGCCGCAGATAAAGATAAAAGTCCAAAGCGCTTCCTAAGGAGAGCACATCTTGGCAGCAAAAAACCGTATTCTATTCACCTCCGAATCCGTCACCGAAGGCCATCCCGATAAGATCGCCGACCAGATTTCCGACGCCATCCTCGACGCCTGCCTCGCCGAAGACCCTCACAGCCGCGTAGCCTGCGAAACCCTCACCGCCACCGGGTTGGTGGTCATCGCCGGAGAAATCACCACCAAAGCCTACGTCGATTTTCAGAACGTAGTCCGCGGCACGGTTCAATCGATCGGCTACGACAACGCCCTCCACGGCTTCGACTGCAACACCTGCGCAGTGATCTCGAGCATCAACAAGCAGTCCGGCGACATCGCCATGGGCGTGGACACCGGCGGCGCCGGCGACCAGGGAATGATGTTTGGGTATGCTTGTGATGAGAATGAGGAGTTGATGCCGACTCCGATTTCGCTGGCGCACAAGCTGACGATGCGGCTTTCGCAGGTGCGTAAGAACGGAACGCTTCCCTACCTCCGTCCCGATGGAAAATCTCAGGTTACGGTTGAATATGATGCCAACGGCAAGGTGCTGCGGGTGGATGCTGTGGTGATTTCGACACAGCATGCCGAGACTGTCAGCAATGAGGAGCTGCGGGCGGGGATTTTGAAGCATGTGATTCAGGCTGTCATTCCGGCACATTTGCTGGATGAGGATACGCATTATCACATTAATCCTACGGGACGGTTTGTGATTGGCGGGCCTATGGGCGATACAGGACTTACCGGGCGCAAGATTATTGTCGACACCTACGGCGGTATGGGGCGGCACGGCGGCGGAGCCTTTAGCGGCAAGGATCCGACGAAGGTCGATCGCTCGGCGGCTTATATGGCTCGGTATATTGCCAAGAATATTGTGGCAGCCAAGCTGGCGGAGCGCTGCGAAGTGCAGTTGGCTTATGCCATTGGCGTGGCTGATCCGGTGAGCGTGCGCGTGGATACGTTTGGGACGGAGAAAGTTGACCCCACCATCATTCCGGATTTGATTCGGGCGAACTTCAAGCTGACTCCGCGGGGGATTATTGATTCTCTGAATTTGCGACGACCGATTTATCGAAAGACCGCGGCGTACGGGCACTTTGGGCGCAACGATCCGGACTTCACTTGGGAAGCTACCGATAAGGCTGCGAAGCTGGCCAGTGAAGCGGGTGTGCGCGAGACAGTGGGAGCGAGGAAGTAGAGTGTCCGAGGAAATCAGAATGCCCCATGGGGAACCAGGAGTGGTGCTGGTGAATGAACAGCGGAGAGCGGAGCTTAGAGTAACGAAAGTCGCCTAACCACCAGGGTGTCCGGGTTCGTGGTGCCCAGCTTTCGAACACCGCGAAAGCTGGGGCAGCCTCAGTATAGGATGGCGCCAGCAAAGCTGGGCCAGCCCCCTGGGGCAGCCTCATTTGTGGTGGCATATGCAAAAATCAAAGATGGGCCAGCCCCCGCCAGCAAAGCTGGGCCAGCCCCCATTATTCTCTGGAGGTACCGTGAAAATCATCCTTGGGTTGACCCTTGCACTGGCCGCTCTAAGTGCATCGGCTCAGAGCCGACTAAGCAGCCTGACGGGCGACACGTTCGACCAGCTCGCCGAACTCACCGGCACGCAAGCTGGCGGTGATTTTGGGTATTCCGTCGCGGTGAGCGGAAGCACTCTGGTTGTGGGGGCGCCGCTCGCGACCGCACCCGGCGGATGCTCTGAGTGCGGAGCTGCTTACGTATATAGGGCTGTGAACGGGGACTGGACGAACCTTGTGCAGGTGGCCACCCTAACCCAATCGGGAGGAGAATCGGCACCGGGCGGTTTCGGGGGTGCCGTCGCGATCAGCGGAGACACAATCGTGGTTGCAGGGCTCCTTGAGGCATATCTTTATGTCAATCCGTCGGGCAACTCTACCCAGACGGCAGAGTTGACTGTTTCCAGTTCGTCTGGGAGCGGGGGCATCTACGCAGTCGCGATTGACGGATCGGTGGTAGTTGTTGGCACGCCGGTCGCCTTGGCGGTGTCATACGAAGAAGGCGCAGCGTTTGTCTATGTCGAGCCTTCTACAGGGTGGGCTAATATGAGTCAGACAGCTGAGCTAGTCTCTAAGGATTTCGACAGGCTTTTTGGAGTCCGCGTTGCTGTAAGCGGCCGCGATGTTGTAGTCGGAGCGACCGAGGTCACAATCGGAGGCGTGGAGCAGGGAGCGGCATATCTTTTTGTGGAACCGACGGCGGGATGGAGTGGAATTTGGGCACCAACCACCGAGTTCGAAGCCTCTAATGGAACCAGGAAGGCAGAGTTTGGGGGTGCCGTCTCTGTGAGTGGCGATACGGTGGCAGTTGGCGCGCCTGACGAAGCAGTAGGCTCCAGCCAGAATGAGGGTGCTGTGTATTTATTCACCCGACCATTATCGGGATGGCCGAAAACGATGACTGAGACCGCCGAACTCACGGCGGGAAAAGCCGGAAGCGAATTTGGATATTCTGTAGCGCTTAGCGGTAAGGAACTCGTAGCCGGTGCCCCCTTTGAGCATTCCAACCAAGGTTTTGTTTATGCATTCACCGAGCCGGCTGGAGGTTGGCAAAACGGAGCGAGCGCCGAGGAGATCACCGCGGCCGATGGTGCCGCCGACAACAATTTCGGCTATTCTGTCGATTTTGGCGGCGGCGTCATTGCGGTGGGCGCGATTCAATGGCCGAGCGGAGGCGGCAACGCGAGCGGCGCTGCCTACATATTTAGTGATGCTCAATAGCAACACTTGCGGGGGCTGGCCCAGCTTTGATTCTTTGCACGCCGATATCTTACAACTGAGGCTGCCCCAGCTTTCGTGACTTTCGAAAGCTGGGCACCACCGGCCCCGACACTGTGCATCCGGCTATCTGTCGAACCTTCATCTCCGCCTTTTGCTTGTCCTCTATGAGAACAATCCCAGGCTCAGCGAGAACATAATGGCGGGAACTGCTCCCTCCCACTGTTGCGGCTCGAGCACGAGTCCTCGCTTCACCGGATTGGCGTGCATGTAGCCCAGCTTCTCCACTTTCTTCTTTTCTGTGAACACGACGAAATCATAAAATCGCGCCTGCCAGATGTGGCCATCGTCGAGAGCTGTCTCCCAGAGCCGATTCTGACGCACGTCGGTTGCCGCTCGCAGTTTGTGCAGAAGCCGGCGAGCGAAGCCCTGCTTGATGGCTTGCACGACTTTGGATGGATTGCCCCGCTGCGGTTCGCCGAGCAGCAGGTGGATGTGCTCGGGCATGACCACGTAACCAACTACCACGAAATGGTATCGCCGGCGTACGCTCTCCAGGATATGAAGCAGCAGGTCGCGATTCTGTGCTGGTGCGAGCAAAGGCAGCCTCTGATAACAACTGGTGGTAATGAAATGGAGATATCCCGCGCCGTAGTAGCGATGGAGCTTGTTGGGCACGAAGGACAGTTAGCACAGGACGTAAAATCTTGTATGTGACGGCTGGACAAACCGACGCCTTAAGCTGTGTGGTGCCCAGCTTTCGAAAATCACGAAAGCTGGGGCAGCCTCATTTGTGGTGGCATATGCAAAAATCAAAGATGGGCCAGCCCCCATATGCAAAAATCACAAGATGGGCCAGCCCCCAGCCTCATTTGTGGTGGCATATGCAAAAATCAGAGATGGGCCAGCCCCCAGCCTCAGTTGTGGTCAGCCACCTATGCAGAATATCAAGCAGATAGGTCAGCATCCCGTCTCGTAAGAGAAAAGCTTAACCACAGAGGGCACAGAGTTTCACGGGGAAGTCAAAATCCCGCACCGTAGCCGCGATAGATGACTTTGGGAGAAGGCAGTGAGCCAGCCTTAATTTCCCTTTGGTATGAGCAACGCCGAATAAGACGAGGGCTAGAAGTCTGTGTGGTACCCAGCTCGTCGAACACCGCGACGAGCTGGGGCAGCCTAGGCTTGGAACGGCGCGGGCGAAATGAAATCTATGAATGGGCGGGCCCCCGGATTACAGGAAGCCAAATTCCTCGCCCTGGTCGCATACAACGCGACAGGGACGGGGGAGCCCCGAAGATGACTTTGGAAAGGCTGGGCCAGCCCCCGACAAGCGCGGCTAGGATGGGCCACCCTCCACGCGGAATGCCGCCCTGGCACAGAACGCAAGGATCCCCGCGTTAAGGCCGGATCTCGAAAATCGTTCCCCCGCCGGAGCCAGCTCCGGATCCCCCAGCCCTGGCTGCGCCCACGAGAAATCCATCGAGTAGCAACAGTCCTCCGGCAGGACTCACTCCCGAAGCCTCAGTGAATTGGTAGATGGTGCTTTCGCTATAAGTGCCGTCTCCATTTGGGCTGAGCTTGATCATCGTGCCGCAGCCCAAAGTTTTTGCCGTACACTCGTTCGTACCTCCTCCTCCGGTCGACACGTAAATGTTTCCGACGCCATCCAGAAAGGGTGTTGTAGTCGCGTCCTCTCCATCGGCTCCGCCAGTGAAGCTGTAAAGCACATTAACATTCCAGGGCTTGCCCGAAGCCGCGGGACTCAACTCGATAACCGCGCCATCGTCAAACGTGCCTCCGCCGTGCATGGTCAGGATCAAAGTCCCGTCCTGCCCAAAATTCAATCCTGCGGGTGTCGTACCATCCGCCCCATCAAATGGCGGCAAAAACAGAAGCTGCTCGGGCCATTGTCCTCCGGCGCTCGGAGGACTGAAGCGAAAAGAGGCTCCTTCCAATGTGAAATAGAAGCTCAGCTTCTTGATCCACTCGGCACCGTAATTGCTGTAGCCGTAGAGAAAGCCGTCGGGTGACATCAACACCTGTTGGGGCCCATAACCATCCGAATGGGGAATGATCAGAAAGTCGTGAAGGTCGTTGAATGTCCACGGGCCGCCTGCCTGGGGCTTAAGTTGGAAGACGATTCCGCAGCCTGTGTCGCCGCAAAAGTCGGCATCGCCATTACCGCCGGTTGCCGCGACGCCGTAAAAATTCCCGGCCGAGTCACGTACCAGCTTGCCCTCGGGATTCCCCCCAACGGCGTAGTCTTCGGCGGTGAAATCGAAAACAATAGTTTCCGACCATTGGGAGCCTCCTGGCAGCGGCGGCGAGAGCTTGTACACGACACCCCCGCTGGTGAAGAAATTTACGTTCTCTCCGCCGTCGCTGGTTACGCCGTAAAGATTGCCTTCCGCGTCGAAGATCACCCCGCCCGAGGGATAAGCGCCGTCGGGCGTGCCGGCGAAGTTGTAGAGAATCGTTTCGCTCCATTCTCCATGCCCGTTCGGTGACAGTTTGAATACCGTCCCGTACGTATACAACCCTCCGCCTGCCGTCGTCCCGTATAGGTTGCCGTGCTGGTCGACCACTAGATCGCCATTCGGAGCAGAGCCGTCGGTCGATGTAGACCCGAAGCTGTAAAGCGTTTTTTCAGTCCCGGCAACAGCGGGAGATGGAAACAGGAGACATAAACCGGCGACTGAGGCGCAAAATGCGACGAGTGATCTGATTGCGGAAGTCAACATGACGCTCTCCCATCTCGAAATTCGATACGTGTCGCGACAAGTGGCGAATGCTCGGATTCTTGCGCTCTTTGCGCGAAGAAGACAAGACGAAAGATTCTGCACAGAGGCAGAAGGCTCATTGTGGGCTGGAGCCGGCGTTCGGGTGATGAGCTGCTCGGAACGGGGACGGAATCTGAGTCTCGAGTGCTAAAATCCCCACTCAGCCAAAAGACGGCTTGAGTGGGCCACCGCGCCTGCTGCAAAACCCGCGGCAACGAGCCGAAAGTCCCACTCCCCTAAGAGTATTTTTGGGGGTTCGATCTCCGACCGGAATCGTGTATTCTAACAGGGCACTTGTATCCAACTAATCTTCGCAAACAACAGAAAATTCTAAGCTTGAAGGGCGCCGGAGGAGGCGTATGTCGACAGCAGCAGTCAATTGCGATGTAAAGAATATGGAACTGGCCGAACTGGGCAAGAAGCGCATCGAGTGGGCAAACCAGTCGATGAAAGTGCTCCAGATTATTCGGAAGGAGTTTATTAAGAATCAGCCGTTGAAGGGCATTCGGATTTCGGCCTGCCTGCATGTTACGGCGGAGACGGCAAATCTGGCGATTTGCCTGCGCGACGGCGGCGCGGATGTGGTGTTGTGCGCGTCGAATCCGCTCTCGACGCAGGACGATGTTTCGGCCAGCCTGGTGCGCGACCAGGGGATTGGCGTTTTCGCCATCAAGGGCGAGGACAACGATACCTATTACCAGCACATCATGGCGGCGATCGATCACAAGCCGCACATCACGATGGACGATGGCGCCGACCTGGTGACGATTCTGCACACCAAGCGCACCGACGCTCTCGAAGGCGTGATCGGCGGAACGGAAGAGACTACGACGGGCGTGATCCGGCTGCGCGCAATGGCGAAGGAAGGCGTGTTGAAGTTTCCGATTATCGCCGTGAACGACGCCGACACCAAACATCTTTTTGACAACCGTTATGGAACCGGGCAGTCAACGATTGACGGCATTATCCGGGCTACGAATTTCCTGCTTGCCGGCTCGAAGTTTGTTGTTGCCGGCTATGGCTGGTGCGGACGCGGGCTGGCTAGCCGGGCGCGTGGGGCTGGGGCGGAAGTGATTGTGACGGAAATCGATCCGACGAAGGCGCTGGAGGCGGTGATGGATGGCTTCCGCGTGATGTCGATGCAGGAGGCAGCGAAGATTGGCGACGTCTTCTGCACCGTTACCGGCAACAAGAGCGTGCTGACCAAAGAGCACTTCGACCTGATGAAAGACGGCGCGATCATCTCGAACTCCGGGCACTTCAATGTGGAGATCGACATTCCCGCGCTTGAAAAAATGGCTTCGTCAAAGCGGACTACGCGCAACTTTGTCGACGAGTATTCGATGAAGGACGGGCGCAAGATCAATCTGCTGGGCGAAGGCCGGCTGATTAATCTGGCGGCGGCGGAAGGGCATCCCGCGTCGGTGATGGATATGAGCTTTGCCGACCAGGCGCTTTCCGTCGAGCACATGGTGAAGAATTTTAAGACGCTGGAAAAGCGTGTCTACAAAGTTCCTGATGAGCTCGATAAGCGCGTGGCTAAACTGAAGCTGGAGTCGATGGGGATTAAGATCGACCGGCTGACTCCGGAGCAGGAAGAGTATTTGGCTGGGTGGAGCGAGGGAACATAGTTTGTGCAGCGCGGGCGCCCTCGCCCACGGCTCTTGACTTGAAACGGGGCGGCGCAAGCCGCCCCGTTTTGTTTTTGTTCGCGCAATAATCTGGGCGCGGGGCGATGAGTGTGATGGCCTGATAGCGACATCGGGTTTGCCCGTCACAGGTTTTCTGCCTATTCCGCAAATCCATGCTCTACTCCTTAGCAGGGCTGGAGGCAGGGAGCGGGTAACGGCCCCGGAAATGTGTTGAACGAAGGGCTGTTTTTGAAGCATGATCTCTCCTGAACAGCGTATTTGAGGGAAGTGCGAGCACCTTACTCGGGAGATAGTCAGGGTCAATGCCTAAGATACCCGCACGAATATTCGGGACTATTCCTATGAGAGTGAATCGGCTCAACTCGACTAAGCCGGGGGGGATTTATACTCGTCGCATTTTATCGCTGATTGCCGCCTTACTCTGCCCTTCGTCCCTGGTCTTCGCTCAGTTTGAGGCGAGGGCCGAGGTCAGGCTGCCGAACGAGACCATTAATCCAGTGGTTGGCGACTTCAACCGCGATGGCGAACTAGATATCGCTGTAGTGGGAGATTACGTTTCGGTTTTGCTCGGGAACGGCGACGGGACATTTCATAGTCCGGTTAACTACCCAGGGGTCGGTAACTGGATTGCGACGGGAGACTTTACCAACGACGGTAAGCTGGACCTTGTAATTGCCAACGACAGTCAGGGAGTAAGCGTGTATCTTGGCAACGGCGACGGTAGCTTTCAGTCTCCGATTAACACGCCTACAACCGAAGCGTCTTCCTTTGTCGCCGTGGGGGATTTCAATGGAGACGGCAAGCTTGACGTGGCGGTGATCGATAATCCTTACATCAGCATCCTGCTCGGCAACGGAGACGGTAGCTTCCAGGCGCCCATCGACAATAGATCGTTCGTCGGCGCGGAGTCCATCGTGGCTGGCGATTTCAATAATGATCACGAGCTCGATCTCGTGGCCGCTGGGTCTTTTGGCGCCAGTGGCACAGTGGGCATCCTGCTGGGAAATGGCGACGGAACCTTGCAGAACTCGTTGAATTATCCAGTGGATAATTTCCCGTATACGATCGCCACGGGCGACTTTAACCGGGACGGAAATCTCGACGTGGCGGTCGCCGGCCGCGGCCTTGAGGTTGTGGTCCTTTTGGGCAACGGCAGCGGCGGTTTCATCAGCGAGCGAGCATACCCGGGAATGGGAGGCACAGTGCTGGCGGGCGATTTTCGCGACAATGGCAACATCGATCTGATTGCGGGCGCCACCACGGGGGGGGCTGGCGCGCTCGTCGAAATACTCGGCAACGGCGATGGAACTTTCGGGGATCCCATGAAGTATTTGACTGGCTCCTGGTGGGGACCTTGGGGGGCGATCGGAGACTTTAACGGCGAGGGCAAACTCGATTTGGTTTCCGTGGGCGAACATCCCTACTATGTTGTGGCGACCATGCTCAACACCGGTGAGTTGCGCTTCGATCCCAGCTCGCCGCTCGTGTTTCCGGTCCAAGCGATTGGCTCCCAAAGCAAGCCGCAGGCGATGACGCTCACAAACCTGGGAGAGCAGGCGATGTCGGTATCCTCACTGGAAGCGTCGGCGCAGTTTGAGGTCAGCCCGGAAAGCACGTGCCAGGGCAGTTTGGCGGGCGGCGCAAGCTGCCAGGTCTCGGTTTCGTTCACGCCAGCCGCCGCGGGGTATCAGAGCGGGCTCGTCCGGATCGTGGACAGTGCATCGTCCAAGCCGCAGTACATCGAAGTGGAGGGCAATGCAACCCCAGTGAGCACCACGCCCGCCAGCTTGAGCTTCGGAAGCCAGAAAGTTGGCACAAAGAGCCAGCCGAAGAAGCTTACGGTTATGAACATCTCGACCCTGCCGGTGACCATCTCGTCGGTCGGCACCAACGGGCCTGATCCCAAGGACTTCTCCGAGACGAACAATTGCGGGGACCAGATCGCGAGCGGCGCGAGCTGCACCATCAGCGTGGTTTTCGCACCGGAGAAGACGGGTTCGCGCACCGGCTGGATCTACATCGAGCTCCAGCCAAACAGCACGAGCCCGCAATACGTGCCCGTTTCGGGAACGGGCACATAGGTCGTCGCGACTTGATTCGTTCGGAGACGTGGGTGAGCGTCACGAAAATCTCCAGGGGAAGTTTCCACTGCCCCTACCGGGACAGAATTGTAAGACTCCAGCTTACCCGTCGTTGAAACGCCGGACTACTATCAGGCGTCCCTTCGACTGCACTCACGCAGGCTCTCCGGACGGCTTGCGCTTCCCGGAGAGGGCCGGGTGGCACAGAACATCTCCCCAAAACTGCCCCAGCGGAGGTCGTGCCTTTATACCAACCTGATACGAATTTGGGATCGCGGCGCTGAAACGCCAGTCTTCGACGGTATTACCGCCGTCCCTACGCTTGCCGCGCAAAATCAAGTCAAGATCAAAGGCAGCGGGCGAGGGCGCCCACTCTACAAGGGCATGGCTGGTGCGGCACGAGTGGAACTCGTGTCCGTCCCGATTTTGCTTTTTGTGCGCTCCTTATGCGGCACTCCAGTCGTTTTCTTGTGCGCGTATGCATTTTCGCGGCGCAATAAATGCCAGGCCTCCTGGTAGCCGCCGTACTTTGACTTTGCCAATTCGGGATGCAGGCCTACGCTCCACATTCCTCTTACCAATTTTTCTGGAAGTATGTACCAGACATCGACTGGGATCACATACGCGGCCACGAAGTCGAAGGTGTTTTTCTTGTAGACGCCTTTGCTGTCTTTGAGCGAGCAGGAGTATCCGTCGCCCTCGGAAAATGTGGTTGACTTTACCTGCACTCGCGCGAAGTTTCTGCTCTCCTGCTCGATGACCCAGTCATAGCCGCAGGATTCGCCCCAGGGACGCCACAACCGGAAGCCGCGTTCCATTGCGCGATAGGCAAAGACCAGTTCCGCCCATTCGCCGCGCTTCTTGCCGTTTCTCATCATCTCCGCTGACAACCGAATTTTCTTCACGACTTTCCTCCAGTCCGAAACTGCCCCAATAAAAAACGCGGCCATTGCTGGCCGCGCGCTTTTCTTGGATGCTATTCCACTCTGGCATGCCGGCGGGACATGGAACAAGTCTACGAAAGTGGAGTACACGAAAGTAGGCATGAGGAAGCAGTCGCGCAACGTCAAAGTCCGCGATCGTTCTCTTGTTTGTATGCGGAGAATCGACCTTAGAGTCAAGAGCAGCGAAGAAAAGGTCCGCTCCACAGCGGCATGTACTCGGTTTGTCTTATTGCAACGTCTGGCGGGAGGATTCTGGACCTTGGGCGCCGCTGATGTTGTAGCGTTTTAGTTTGCGGTAGAGGGTGGCGCGGCTGATGCCGAGCATGCGTCCGGCGAGAGCTTTGTCGCCGTGGACTTGTTCGAAGACTCGCTGGATGGTGGCGCGTTCGATATCTTCGAGGTCGGTGGTGGAGAGTGGAGTGCGGCCGGTGACTTCGCTGGAGTTGGACTCGGCTGAGCCGGCCTCGCTCGCGTTGGCATCGGCGATTGCGAGATCGGCAACCAGTTCTGGCGGGGAGGTTGCTGTTCCGCGCATGCGCGAATTCATTGCAGCGATGGTTGGCGGAAGGTCGCTTAGGTCGATCAGCGTTCCGTTGCCCAGGGCCACGGCGCGCTCGACACAATTTTCCAGCTCGCGCACGTTGCCGGGCCAGTCATAGTTCATGAGGGCTTTCATGGCGGCGTTGGAGGCGCGCAGGTCGGAGCCGGGAGCGTAGCGCTCGCAGAACCAGTTCACCAGAAGAGGGATGTCGCTGCGGCGCTCGCGCAGCGCGGGAACGTGAACGGTAACAACGTTAAGGCGGAAATAAAGATCTTTGCGGAAGGTACCGTTTTTATAGGCGGCTTCAAGATCGCGGTTGGTGGCGGCGATGATGCGGACGTCTACTTTGACGCGCTGGTTGCTGCCTACCGGGCGCACTTCTTTTTCCTGCAGTACGCGAAGTAACTTCGCTTGCAGTTCCAGCGGGAGTTCGCCGATTTCATCCAGAAAGATTGTGCCAGTGTCGGCGGATTGGAAGAGCCCCTGCTTGGATTTCAGGGCGCCGGTGAAGGCTCCTTTTTCGTAACCGAAGAGTTCGCTTTCAATCAGCGTGGGGACCAGCGAGCCGCAGTCGACGGCGACGAAGGGGCGGTTGGCGAAGGCTCCGCGGAAGTGGATGGCGCGGGCGATCAGCTCTTTGCCGGTGCCGCTTTCGCCGGAGATTAAGACGGCGGTGCGCGTGTCTTTCAGGCGCGAAGAGACGCGCAGGACTTCCTGAATTTTGGCGGAAGATCCGATGATACCGTGGACGGCGGTTTCGGAGTCGGTACGCTGGCGCAGGAATTCGTTTTCTTCGACGAGGCGAACTTTCTCGGCCATGCGGCGAAGGAACAGGCGAAGTTCTTCGAGCGGGGAAAAGGGTTTGGTGATGTAGTCGTAGGCGCCGAGCTTCATGGCTTGCACGGCGGTTTCGATGGAGCCGTGTCCGGTCATGAGGGCGACTTCGGTGCGAGGAAGAAGTTTTTTTGCGCGCTCTAGAAATTCGAGACCAGACATCTGGGGCATTACCATGTCGCTGAGGATCATGTGAACCGGTTGCTCTTCGAGCAGCGCTAGCGCGGACTCGCCGCTATCGGCTTCGAGGCAGATGAATCCCAGGGCTTCGCCGACGGTGATGCAGAGTTTGCGGATGGTCTGTTCGTCGTCGACAATCAGCAGGCGGACGCGCAGGTCTTCCCGATTCAAAACCGCTGTAGCGGGCTTGTTGAGTGCGGCAGTCACCGAGGTTTCCCCATAGTTTTTTCGATGGCGGCGATCAGGTCCTGGACGCGAAAAGGTTTCTCTAAATAGAGAGCGCCGATCTTGCGTAGCGTAGTTACGGTCTCTTCGTTGGCGTAGTCGCCGGTGATGATGACAACTTTATCTGCGAGGTCGGGACGATGTTGCGAAATCCAGGTGTGGACCTGCGCGCCGTCGACGCCGCCGGGAGTGCGCATGTCGGAGATGACGCCGAGGAAGCGTCCGTTTTCGAGCAGGCGCAGGGCTTCGGCGCCGGATTCAATGCAGACGACGGAGTAGCCGTTGCGCTCAAGCGTGGCGCTGACCAGCGACATGATGGAAGGCTCGTCTTCGATGAGAAGGACGGGCAAAAGAGTCGGCTGAAAGGCAGGGGTTGTTGTGACTGCGTGACTCATGGCTGATTGACTCCTGCGGCCACACCCAGAGAAGCGGAGTGCGGCGCGGCGGGAAAGCGGACGATGAAGGTGGCTCCAATTCCGTTGGGATTGTTGTGGCAGAGAATCTCGCCTCCGTGTTCTTTCACGATGCCGTAGCAGATGCTGAGGCCGAGGCCGGTTCCTTTGCCGACCTCTTTGGTGGTGAAGAAAGGATCGAAAATGCGGTCGGGATGGGAGATGCCGTTGCCGTTGTCGCAGAAGGAAACTTCGACGGCATCTCCGGCCTTGGTGGTCATGATCTCGATGCGTGCGGGGCGGCCGATTTCGTGAACTGCGTCGTAGGCGTTGTTGAGGATGTTCAGAAAAACCTGTTGCAACTGGTGGGCGTCGCCGATGACTTCGGGAAGATTTTCGTCGAGGTGCTCGACGATATCAACGCCATGGCTGGCGAAATCGTAGGAACGTAACTGGATGGTGCGGCGAAGAATGAGATTGAGCTGTACGGGATTGCGCTGCGGCGGCATTTGCCGCGCGAAGCTGAGCAGGTTCTGGACGATCTGTTTGGTGCGTTGCGCTTCTTGCAGAATGACGCGAATGTCTTTGCGGGCAGTATCGGGCAGTTCGGGATTTTCGAGAAGCAGATCGGCGAAACCTAGAATAGCGGTGAGGGGATTGTTGACCTCGTGGGCGACGCCGGAGACAAGTTGTCCGACGGCGGCCATTTTTTCGGCGTGGACCAGCTTACCGCGGAGTTCGGCGGAGTCGGTGATATCGGTCATGACTACCACGATGCTGTTGATGTTGTTCTGCTCATCACGCATGGGGCTGAGGTTCACGGAGAATTGTCCGGCGTTTCCGTTGGCGCGTACGATTTGCAGTTCAAGATTGTCGACCTGTCCGCCGCGAAGAGTGGCCTGAAGTGCATCTGACAAAGCTCGAACGTAGCCGGGAGCTGCAAGCTCGAGAAGAGGACGGCCGAGAAGCTCGCGCTGCTCGAATCCGGCTTCGTACCAGCGGCGGTTGGCGTAGCTGATGAGACCGGCGGTGTCGGAGACGACGATCAGGCTTTGGGTGTTACTGAGAATTTTGCCGGAGAAGTCGCGCTCGCGCTGCAGTTCCGATTGATACGTGTGAAGCCCGGTGACGTCGAGCATGAGGCCGCGAATCTGCAGCAGCTTGCCGGAAGCGTCGTACATGCCGAAAGCGTTGATCAGAACGTAGATTGGAGAACCGTTCTTACGGCGCAGTGTGGCCTCGAAGTTGCGCATGTGGCCATCTTTTTCCATGGCCTCGGCGTGAATTAAACGCTGTTCGGGAGAAAAATAAACCTGGGTCGGAATATCGACCTGCAGGAGTTCTTCGCGGCTGGAATAGCCAAGCATGGCGACCAGGGCATCGTTGACCTCGACGAAGCGGCCTTCGGGAGTGCTAAAGAACAAGCCCTCCTGAATGTTGTCGAATAATTCGCGATAGCGGCGCTCGGCTTCGCGGCGGTCGGTGATGTCTTTGAGAACGTGGATGGTTTGCAGATTCTCGCCGGAAGCTCCGTGGACGCGCGAAGTGGAAACCAGATAAGTGCGATCGAGGGCGGGATGGACGAATTCGTCTTCGTCGTCGCCCATCGAGCGGCAGAACGGGCACGCGTAAAGCGTGGACTCGCGGGTAAGGGCGAGCAGGGCGCGCATGTTTACGCCGATCAGTTCGTGAGGCGCCACGCCGATCATGTTTGCCAGAGAACGATTCACGCGCAGGACTTTGTCGGTTTCGTCGTGAACAACGATGTAGTCGGTGATGGCGTCAAAGATTTCCGACCAATGACGCGTGGCCTGTTCCATGCGGGTGAAGAGGCGGGCGTTTTCGAGAACCATGGCCGCGTGCCCGGCGATGGCGTAGAGCAAGTCACGATCTTGCTCCTGGAGTGGACGCGTGCGGCCAGAAAGAGCGAGCACTCCGGCGAGCTCGCCGTTCGAACGGGTGATGCGCACGATTACGCAGTCGTCCCACGCCAAGGTGGATGCCAGCTCCCGATTCAGGAGTTCGGCGGCGGAGCCGGAGATAATGGTTTCGGTCCTTTTTGCAATCAGGTCAGAAAGAGCCTGCGACAACTGTTGCTGCAAGCCACGATCTTCTGCAGGAGCAGCAGTGGGATGGACGTGAGCGGAACTTTCGGCATGCTCACTCAAGAAGGCAGGATGAGCCGCGGGTTCTTGAAGCCGGTGGAGCGCGACACTATGAAATCTTCCTTCCTGGAACAGAGCGACGGCGCCGGAGCGAGCGTTCATCAATTTGACTGCGCGGTCGACAAACCTGCGGGTGAACTCCGGCAGGTGCAGGACTCCATCAATTTCCCGCGCGAGTTCGGTGAGAGCTTCGGCGCGGCTGCGGTGCTGTTCAGATTGATGGAGATTGCGCGCGACTTCAAGAACGACAGAAACCTGGGAGGCGAGAGCGCTGGCCCGACGAATATCCTGCTGAGAGATTCCGCCCTGATCGAGACGATCGAGCACTCCGAACATGCCGAGCAAAACGCCCTCTGCGCCGAGCAGAGGGACGGCGAGCAACTGTCGAGCCTGGTATTGAGAGATCACTTGCAGATTTGCGCCAGCCAACTGGGTAAGATCGTCGGACCAGAAGACCTCTTTCGCCCGAAGAGAGCGGGTAACGATGCCTTCGGGGAAGATAGTGTCCAGGCGCTGGGCTTGTCCGTGAACTGAGGCGTAGCGTATGTGGAATTCTCCGTTTTGGTGCAGGCCGACAAAGCAACGGCCGAAGCCGAGGAAATCGGCGGCGCGCACGACGAAGGCCTGGAGAGAATGTTCGAGATCGCGGCTGGCACTGAGTTCGGAGGAAATCTCGAGCAACTGATGAAGCTCGCGGGCCTGGCCTTGCGCCGTGGCAGAGAGTTCGGCGTGGGCAACGGCGACGGCTCCAAAACCGGCGATCGCGGTGACCAGAGACTTTTCTTCCGCAGTGAAGATGGCGTCCTGGCGCGGGTAGACAAGAATCGCGCCCTGGGTGCGCGAAGTGCGAAAAGGCGCTGCGATCAGCATTCCGGGAGAGATCATGGCGCCCAGAGAGTGTTGATCGCTGCTGATGGAAATGGTGACGGCTTCTCCGGCAGAGACGGCGCGCTGCGCCAGGTCAGCGGCGAAGCGGATCATCTGGCGGTCGTGGCCGGCGCGGAACATCAGCGCAAGTTGCGGAGTCTCGGCTGAAACCGCACGCAACTCGAAGGGGCCATCCTGGCGCAGGAGAACTGAAACCAAACGGGTGCGCAGCAGAACTCGAAGACGCTCGGCCAATGCCTCGATTACGGCAGAGACGTCGGGAGTACCGTGCAGACTGGTAGCGACCTCAGCCAGAATCGCGGCGCGGCGATGCTCTTCGCGCGAAGCTTCGCCGAGACGGGTGGCCTCGAGCAACCCGCCCAATTGTCCGGCGAGGATGGTGGCTTTGGCGGCGAGATCGTCGTTGAAAAAATGCTCGTCGGAGTCGTGGAGGAAGGTAGCGGCTCCGATGACTTCGCCGAAAACGACGAGCGGAGCGGCCATGATGGAACGGGCCTCAAACTGGTGGGCGGCGGGAAATGACGGGTCAGCCTTCCAGCCATTGATAAACAAAGTGCGGCGCGTGCGTACTGCGTCCGCCGTGATCGCGCTTTGCTGGGGCAAAAGCCGAAGGCCGATGAAACGCTCAGCCATCTTGCCATCGGACTGTTCGCCAATTAGCTCGTCGCCGGCATGACGGCGCCAGAAATAAACTCCGCTTACCTGGAAGAATTCGCGAGAGGCGTGGCAGAAGAGCTGGATCAGCGAGGCGGTGTCGGCACGTTCAGCGGCCTTCCCAGCGATTCGCAAAAGGAGTTTTTGGAAGGCTTCGTCGGGGCTGTGTGGGACGCGGCCTTGCGACGCCAACTTCGTATTGCTTGCGAAATCTTTCAGGGTCTCACCGCTTCCCAGCGACGGATACCAATAAATCCCATAAGTGCTTGAATCTATTGGAAAAGTACGCTGCCATCTCATTTTGAGTCAAGGAAAATGGGGGAGGGGTGCCAAGGTGTGAAATCCCGAGAAAAAAGGGGGCCAAATGATCTCAACATGAGAACAGATATACATCAGGCGAAACAATGAGACGGCACTAATTTCGAGTTGGAGTGCGTTCAAGCATTGGCCGATTGGAGTAAGTAGTGCGTTTTCAGGGAGTTCTTTGACATTACCTTGGTTTTTCCAAAAGTAGGTGCATGGCCACGGCGTTGCTCCTTTGTGGATACCACGATTGTGCATTGTGCCAGGAGGAATTGTGTCTTTGAGAAAGACAGGACTGCTGTTGGCCTTGACGGCAATGGCGGTGGGAACGGGCGTAGGCAGGGTGAAAGGCCAGGATGTGCAGGGCGACATCGTTCGCCGGGCGAAGAGCAAGGTGCAGCCAGCTTATCCCGACCTGGCGCGAAAAATGAATTTGACCGGGACGGTGAAGGTGGCCGTGGTGGTGGCGGCGAATGGGACAGTTAAGGACGCGAAGGTGGTGGGTGGGCATCCGGTGCTAGCGACGGCAGCGTTGGATGCGGTGAGGAAGTGGCGATTTGAGCCGGCATCGATTGAGACCTCGGGAGTTGTGGATTTCAAGTTTGAAGCTCACTAGCGGGAAGCGGTTCGCCGGAGGAACGGCATGACGATTGGCAAGAAGCTTTATAAGAATTTCTCGATCATCCTCAGCATGGTGGTGGTGCTGTTCATTGTGAACATGCTGGCGGTGCACCGCGAGCATGCGGCAAAGGACGCGGCGAAGGTTTCTCTCGAACTCGCCGACGCCACCAACGAGGTGCGCTTCCAGATGATGCAGAACCGTCTCTATCTGAGCAATTACCTGCTCAGCGGCGACACGCGTGAAGTGGAGCGCATGAATGACGGCATGCGCGTGCTGGGCGAAAAGCTGCAGGAAGGCAAGAACCTTGCGAGCTCGGAACAGGAACGGACAGCGCTGGGCAAAGTGGACCAATTGGAGCAGGCCTGGTCGAAGGAATTTGCGCAGCCGTTGATCGATAAGCGGAAAGACGTGGATTCCGGCAACGCGACCGTGGCCGAGCTGCAGATCTATTACTTGCAGAAGGATGCTTCGTCGTGGGTGAAGAATTCGACCGAAGCGCTGGATGTGGCGGATGGAGAAAACCGCAAACTGGTGGAGGCGGGGCGTAAGTCGGATGAAACGGCGAGCACGTTGACGATTCTGGCGGCGATTATAAGCACTTTAGTCGCACTGGGCCTGGGCATTATCGTGGCTTTCAGAACGGCCAAGGAGATCACCGACCCGCTGACCAATCTTATGAAGGTATCGCGGCAGATCGGCGATACGGGCGACCTCGAGCACTCGATCGATGTGAACCGGCAGGATGAGATAGGGGAACTGGCACGGACCTTCGCAAAGATGGTGACATACCTGAAGGAAATGGCGGGCGTGTCGGAATCGATTGCGGGGGGAGATCTCACGGTTGAGGTTAAACCGAGATCGACGCATGACACGCTGGGCAATGCGTTTGCCAAGATGGTGGACGGCCTGGGCCGGCTGGTGCGCAGCGTGCGCGATGCTTCGGCGCAGGTGGCGAGCGCCAGCGGTCAAGTGGCAAATGCATCGGATGATTCGGCCAAGGTTGGCCTGCAAGCTTCTTCGGCAATCGATGAAGTCACCAGCACGATGCATGAGATGAGCGTGAACGTGCAGAACATGGTGAAGAGCACGCAGGTGCAGGCTTCCAGCGTGAGCGAGACTTCGGCATCGATCGACCAGATGGTGGCATCGATTCAGCGCGTCGCGGACACGGCGAAGGTGCTGCTCGACATTTCGAACCGGTCGCGGGAAGAAGTGCACAGCGGCATTACCACGATGGAGAAGGCTACGGACGGCCTGAACCGGATCAACGCGACGATCACATCGTCCGGGGAAATCATTGGGGCTTTGGGGCAGCGTGCCGACGATATTGGAAAGATCATAGAGGTCATCGACGACCTGGCGGAGCAGACGAACTTGCTGGCGTTGAATGCGGCGATTGAGGCGGCTCGCGCGGGCGAGCACGGATTGGGTTTCGCCGTCGTCGCCGATGAAGTTCGCAAGCTGGCGGAAAAGTCGGCGCAATCGACCAAAGAAATTTCCGAGTTGATTCAGAGCATTCAGAAGGAAGCGCGGAAGGCGGTGGAGAACATGGACCGCTCGACCGGCATCGTGAACGAGGGACTGGATCTGGGCGGCGAGCTGAACTCGGCGCTGCGCAAGATTTCGAATGTGGTGACCGAAGTCTATAAGTTTGCGCAGGAGATTGGCGCAGCCACGAACGAGCAGTCGCATGGCTCGTCGCAGATTGCGCGGGCCACTACGCGGTTGAATGAAATTACGCATGAGATTAATTCGGCGGTGGAAGAGCAGGCCTCGGGGGCGCAGGCCGTGGTGAAGGCGATGGAACGGATGCGCGAACTGGTGCAGCAATCAACTTCGGGTTCGACCGAGCTGGCGGCTTCAGCCGAGCAGATGTCGAAGATGTCGCGCGGACTGCTCGACTTTATGGACCGCTTCACGTTGGATGAAGCGGCAAAAGCTGCGGAAGAACACTCTCACGGCGGCCGCAGGGCAGCGGCGGCGCGCGCCTAGGTTCACCGATGAACCGCGAACTCCATATCGTGGGCTTTCAGGTGGGACGAGAGACCTATGGCGTGCCCATCACATCGCTGCATGAAATTGTGCGAGTGCCGGAGATTACGGCGGTTCCTGATGCCCCTGATTATCTGGAGGGCGTGATCAATCTGCGCGGAAAGATCGTTTCGGTCATGGATCTGCGCAAGCGCTTCGGCGACAAGCACGCCAAGCTGAAGAAAAACAATCGGATTCTGGTGGTGGAGCATGGGGGAAAGCTGGCGGGACTGATTGTGGATTCGGCGTCAGAGGTATTAAAGATTGCGGACGAAGATGTGGAAGCGGCTCCCGCGATTTTTCAGGAGGGCGGGCTGAACTGCGTCACTGGACTTGGAAAAGTTGGAGGGCGCTTGATCGTGCTGCTCGATATGACCAGGCTTCTGGCCCCGGCAAGCTTGCTGCAGGCGAATGGGAGCGGGGAAGCAAAGAATTCGAAGGCAGAGACCCGGGCTGCAGTGGCACGGTGAGCATCAGTGCAAGAGGCGCCAGGTTTTTCGGCGGCGATGGGAACGATAGGAACTTAAGACTCGGGCTTAGCGAACGAGAGGAAGAATGGGCACATCGGGAGCAGCACCTGCTCCAATTTTAACGGACGCGGAACTGCGGCTGCTGCAGGCGCTGGTTTATCAGGAGTGCGGTATGCACTTTGACGAGCGGCGCACGCACTTTCTGCAGGATCGCCTGCTGCGCCGGTTGAAGGAGACCCGCGCGGATTCTTTTTACGCGTACTACCGCTTGCTCATAAGCCAGGAAGGCAAAAAAGAGCTGGCGCAACTGGTTGAGAACCTGACGGTGAACGAGACCAGTTTCTTCCGCCACAAAGCTCAGCTCGATTTATTCCAAAAACATGTGCTGGAAGACATGCTGAAGCGCAAACAGGCGCACCGCGAATATTCGGTGCGGGTATGGAGCGCGGGATGCTCCACCGGGCAGGAAGCATATACGCTGGCAATGCTCTCGGCCGATGCGCTGTCGTATTACTACCTGCGCAATCCGCTGCCGGTGGAAATTTCATTGCCCAAGCCGCTGGTTCCAGCGCCGTGGCGGGTGGAGATTCTGGCCAGCGACATCAGTTACTCGGTGCTGCGCACGGGCCAGGAAGCGATGTACAACGACCACCAGATGTCGACGGTCGATTACAGCTTCCGGCTGCGCTATTTCGATAAGGTCGGCGACAAGTATGCAATCAAGAAGGCGCTGAAAGAGATGGTGCACTTCGACTTTCATAACCTGAAGACCGAGTATCTGCCGCAGCGCAATGACGTGATCTTCTGCCGCAACGTAATGATGTATTTCGATGAAGCAGAGCAGAAGCGGCTGGTAGAGAAGTTTTACCGCTGTTTGAATCCCGGCGGGTACCTGTTTGTGGGCCACGCGGAGAGCCTGCTTGGGCTCACCGAAAAATTTCAGATGGTACACCGCGACAGTGGAACCGCTTATCAGAGGATTGAGGTGAAAGAGTGACGGATATGCCCGACGAGCGCGGAGCGGAGCTGCGGGAGCTGTTTTTTGAGACCTCGCAGGAGTTGCTGCAAGCGCTGAACGAGGAATCACTCAAGCTGGAGAAGACCCCCGGCGATGAGGAGATTGTGCGTTCGATCCGGCGAACCGTGCACACGTTGAAGGGTGACTCGGCGGCATGCGGGTTGCGCGAGCTGAGCGACCTGGCACATCAGTTTGAAGACGCTCTTTCTCTCGAAGGCGCGGCCACGCACGGAGCGGTGGCAGAGATCGCTTTTGCGGCCGCCGATGTTTTTGCGGGGATGATCGCCGCCTACCACCGGGGCGGTTCGATGCCCGAGACCGAAGCTCTGCAAAAGAGGATCGAGGAGCTTACCGCAGCCCCGGCGGCTAAGAAATCGCGGCGGAAGAAAAAAGCGGCTGAGGGCGTGAACACACGCAAAGACTGGAGCGCTGCCGAGAAGCTGGCTGTCGCACGGGCGCAAGCCGGCGGTCTGGGACTCTATGACGTGCTGGTGAAAATCGATCCGCACTGCGCCATGCCGATTGCGGCGCGGCAACTGATTCTGAATGCGGTGGGCACCATTGGGCAGACGGTGGTGCTGCGTCCGGATGCGAATTCGGCGGCTGCCTCCAAACAACTGCAAATGGTGCTGGCCAGCATGCAATCGAAAGAGCAGATTGGGGCCAAGTGCCAGATTCCGACGATTGCCGGAGAAGTCAACGTGGCGGTGATTCAGGAACCTCAGGCGGGCAAGAGGGGTGAGCAGCCGGTTGCCTCGCCTCCGGCACAAAATCTGCAGCCTGAAGAGTCCGGTTCGAAATTGGCAACGGAAGCGCCGGTTGCGGCGCCGGCAAAGGTCATCGAAGCGCAGAACGCGGCGCAGGTTCCAGCCCACGAAGCCGTTGTCCCCCAAGCAGCAATGGAAAACATTCTGCGGGTTGAGGCCGGAAGAATCGACAACGTGCTCAACCTAGTCGGCGAACTCATCATCGGCAAATCGATGCTGCAGCAGGCGCTCAATGAGTTTGGCAAGCGCTATCCAAAGGAATTACTGCGCGGCAAGTTTGCGGATGCCATGGCGTTCCAGTCCCGTGTGCTGAACGATCTGCAGCGGTCGGTAATGAAGATTCGGATGGTGCCGGTGGACCAGTTGTTCCGGCGCTTTCCGCGCATGGTGCGCGACGTGGCGCGGCAGTTGGGCCGCGAAGTGGATTTGGAACTCAGCGGGCAAGAGACTGATCTCGACAAAGGAATTCTTGACGCCATTGCCGAACCCTTGACGCATCTGGTGCGGAACGCGGTGAGTCACGGCATCGAATCCGGGGAAGAACGGCGGTCGAAAGGAAAGTCGCCACGGGGAAAGATACGGCTGCATGCCTACCACCAGGGCAACCAGGTGGTAGTGGAAGTCAGCGATGATGGCCGCGGAATTGATGCGCAGAAGATACGCAACAAAGCGCTCGAACTGGGCATGACGACGGTGGAAGAAGCCGCGCGCTTGACGGAGGCGCAAACGCTGGAATTCATCTTTCGCCCGGGATTCAGCACGGCCGAGCAGGTTACGCAAATCTCCGGGCGCGGGGTGGGCATGGATGTGGTGCAGAGCGTGATTCAACGCCTGAAGGCTACCATCCACGTGGATACGCGTCTGGGCCAGGGAACGACATTTCGACTGAAGCTCCCGTTGACGCTGGCGATCATCAAGGCCTTGATGTTCTGGGTGGAAGAGCGGCTGTATGCGATTCCGCTGAATGCGGTGAACCAGATTGCGCGCGCGCGGGAGTCGGAAGTGCATCTGGTCGATAACTACGAAGTGCTGCAATTGCGGAACCAGGTGCTTCCGTTGCTGCGACTGGGACGGTCTTGCGCCGCCGACGCGGATCGCCAAGCGATCAAGTTGTTCGTGCTGGTGATTACGGTAGGAGAGAAAAAATATGGATTGATCGTCGATTCCCTGGAAGGCGAAGAAGAGCTGGTAATCAAGGCTCTGGACGATCAGACTTTCTCGACCGATCTGGTGAATGGAGCTTCCATCCTGGGAGACGGGAAAGTAGTACTGATCCTGAATCTGCCAGCGGTGGTGGAACACGTGGCGCGGACGCGTCCACAACGGGGCGCCACAACTTTTGGATTGTTACTGAATCATGAGGATCGCGCTCGACTGGCGATGAATGCCGTGGGGGGCCGGGCATGACGCAGGAAGTGAAGAAGGTGCACGTTCTGGTAGTGGACGACTCCGCTCTGATGCGGAAGCTGATTCCGCAGATGCTAGAAACGAGTCCCTCGATCGAGGTAGTTGGAACCGCGATGGATGGCACCTTCTGCCTGAAAAAAATCGAAGAATTGCAACCTGACGTGGTAACGCTCGATTTGCAGATGCCGGGCATGAACGGTATCGACACGTTGAAGGAGATCATGCGGCGGAATCCGTTGCCGGTGATTGTGGTCAGCTCGCACAGCACGGATGGCGCTTCAGTGACCTTTAAAGCATTGGGACTAGGAGCGTTCGATTTTGTCACCAAGCCGCAGGATTCTTCGCACATGGAAGAAAGCGCGGCGGAGTTAATTTCGAAAATTAAGGCGGCGGCCGATTGCAAAGTGGTTCGTCCGGGACGAATGCTGGGAGTGCCGGCGCGTCCGGAGAAGATTTCGGTCGGGAGATCTGCTCCGCGTCCGACGAAACTGGTGGTAATTGGAGTTTCTACTGGCGGACCGCAGGCGCTGGAATTTCTGTTGGCGCAATTGCCGCCGGATTTTCCGGGATCCATCGCGATTGTGCAGCATATGCCGGAGGGGTTCACCGATATGTTTGCGCGGCGGCTGGACGAAATTTGTTCGCTGCGGGTGAAAGAGGCGCAGTCGGGAGATGCTCTGCAGGCGGGGCGAGTGCTGGTGTGTCCAGGAAGCCGGCATATGCGAGTAAAGAGGCTGACGATGGGCGATGTTGCCGTGCTGAGCGATGAGCCGCGGGTGAATGGGCACCGGCCGAGCGTCGACGTGCTGTTTAAGAGCGCAGCGGAAGAATTCGGATCGCACGCGGTCGCGGTGTTGATGACTGGCATGGGCGACGACGGGGCCGAAGGGTTGGGCGCGGTTAAGAAGGCCGGAGGATTGACGATCGCCCAGAACGAAGAATCGTGCGTAGTTTTTGGGATGCCAAAAGCCGCGATTGAGCGTGGTTATGCCACGCGAGTGGTCGCGCTGGATGGGCTGGCGGCGACTTTGCAGGCGGTTTGCAGCCGCGACGAAGGTAAACCGGGCATGGGAAAAGCTGTACGTGCCGGGGTATAGCCAGAGAGTGCCATGACTGGAGTTATCTGTGCGGCGGTCGACCGCCGTGTTGGAATTTGCTATAGGAGGTTGTTATGGAGCAGTTCGCACCGGTAAAACGCAGTAAAGACGGCCAGCCGGTCCGTTATTTGATTGTGGACGATTCGGTCTTCGCGCGCAAAAATCTTGCCCGCATGATCGAGAGCTTTGGCGGGCAACTGGCGGCTGAGGCCGGTGACGGTCTGACTGCCATCAGCGAATTCGAGCGCACGCATCCTGACATCGTGCTCATGGATATCACCATGCCGCAGATGGAAGGCATCGAGGCGGCCGAGAAGATCGTGCAGGCGCATCCGGAAGCGCGCGTCGTCATGGTCTCTTCGGTGGGCTACCAGGAAAACATTGTGGCGGCGCTGCAGCGCGGCGCGCGCCATTTCGTGCAGAAGCCCGTGAAGCCGGAAGTGCTGTACGAAGTCATTAAATACGTTCTGGGAGAAGATGGCGCCGTCGCCGGTGCGGCGGGCGCGGGAGCCTAATCTCATGAAGATGGAACTGATTCAGCCTTTCATCAACGCGGCTGACGCCGTGCTGTCGCAAGGGCTCCAGGGCACTACCAAAGTCGGCAATCTGTCGATGGAAGAGGCCGCTTATCGCCGCAAGGGCGTGGCGGGGATGGTGGCGCTTACCGGCGACATTGAGGGACGGATCGTGCTCGATCTCGAGCCGCACACCGCGGTGCGCGTGGCCAGCCACTACGCCGGGACGGAGCTGCCGGAGTCCGATGGGCTGGTGAAAGAAACTATCTTCGAGTTGGCCAACCAGGTTGTTGGCAATGCTGTTTGCGCGCTGAATGACCAAGGCTTTCATTTCCGCGTACATCCTCCGGTCCTGGTTACCGCCGACGAAGGCGACAAGACCAGCGAAGATGTTGAGGCGCTGATGATGTGCTTTGAAACGGCGATGGGAAATGTGTTTATGAATGTGGCTTTGCGGTACAACAAGCGGCGCATGTCGGATCATGCTACGGCGGGAGCTTAGCCGCGACCACCTCTCAGGCTCCCAGCGGCAGTCTTGGGTTTGAAATCTGACGGGAATCCTCCGCGGAATCTGCAATCTTCCTTAGCTCGGGATATTTCTCGATCAACGTGGGCGGCGCCAGCACTCGCTTGCCGCTGATCATAGCCTTCAACTCCAGCGCGTTCACCCCGGCTTTGCTTTCGAAATGGTTGTTGGTGATGACGTAGGTCGCCTGGGCTTTTTCCGCGACGTTCATAATGCGGTCTTTCCATCCGGCGAGTTCGCGTTCGTTGTAGAGGTAGTTGTAGCGGTCGTTGCGATTGTCGGATTCGAACCACTGCTCATAGTTGCGTCCATGAAGGCGGATGTAGCCGATGGCTCCGGTCACGTGCTCGGTGGGGGCGAGGGAGCGGCCGAGCAGAGGCTGGTCGATGTTGCAGAAGCCGACGTTCTTTTGCGCGAAGGATGCGAGTGTTGCCGGGTCATTCCAACTGGAGTGGCGTACTTCGACGACGCGGGGATATTCGATGAACTGCCGCAATAGCTTTTCGATGTAGTCACGATTGAGAGCGGTGTTTTTAAACGACACCGGAAACTGGATTAGCAGCGCACCGAGTTTCTCTTCGTTGGCGATGGCGTCGAGGCCCTCGCGAGTGAGCTTTTCGTCTTCGTCCGTAGGACGGATGGTTGCGGCGGAGGTGGGCTCCATCACTGCTATCGGAGAGTGCGTGAAGGCGCGATAGAGCTTGGCGGTGAAAAGGAAGTTCGGGTTCACGGCGGCGACTTTGCGGCACCAGAGTTTGGCGAGTTCGGGCTTTACCGGTCCGTAGAAGGATGTATTGATCTCGGTGGTGTCGAAGAAGCGAGCCAGATATTCGAGGGGATGGATTTTGCGGCGCGACATGCCGGGAGGGTAGAAGATGCCTTCCCAGTCTTTGTAGGACCAGCCAGCCGTTCCAATGCGGAGCTGAGAAGAGGGTTCCATAAAACCGCAGGCGGAGGGCCCAGCGTAGCACACTCAAAACCGGGTTATATACCGGAGAGCCTGCTAAGAAATGTAATCGCGGATGTAAGGATCCTCGGTGCTAGCCAGGGCGGCGAGATCGCCGTCGAAGATGACGTGCCCGTCGCGAAGGATCAGGAAGCTCATGAGATCGCCGCTACGCTCGCCTTGGGGCACCAGCACCATGCGGTTGGTTTGTTTATCGAAGCGATGGGTAGCCATGGTGAAAGCATCCTGCAGGCGGTGGGTGACGAGCAAAGCGCTGGTGCGGTAGACGTCGCGCTGTTTCACGATTAATTCGATGATGGTATTCGATGTGACTGGGTCGAGACCGCCGGTGGGCGAATCATAGAGCAGCAGTTCGGGTTGCGTGATTACGGCGCGGGCGATGGCGACGCGGCGCCGCATGCCGCCGGAAAGCTCGGACGGAAAGAGATCGAGCGTATGTTCGAGTTCAACGAAACGAAGTGCCTCGCGAACTTTCTTGTCAATCTCATCGTCGTAGATGCCGTGCTCTCCGAGGAGGCGGTAGGCAACGTTTTCGCGGACAGTAAGAGAATCGAAGAGGGCGCTCTCCTGGAAGACCATGCCGATTTTTCCGCGCAAGTCATAGAGTTGCTCCTCACGCATCTGAGTGACGTCCTCGCCCAAGACGATGATGCGTCCGGAGTCAGGCTTTATCAGTCCGATGGCGAGCTTCAGAATCAGGCTTTTTCCGGAGCCGGCGACTCCGAATAGCGCCTTAGTGTCGCCCCGCTCGAGGTGGAAAGAGACTCCGCGAAGAACATCGTTATCGCCGAACGACATAAAAACATTTTCGAATACGATGGCAGGCGAGGACTGTTGACTGGTTACCGCGGCGGCGGAGTCGAGGGGCAGAGTCGGCACGGCAATATCCTAATTGAAGGAGAGTGTGGCCATGAGCAGGCGGGTAAGGAAAAGGTCGACGGCGAGAATAAGGACGGAAGCCGCAACGACGGCCTGTGTTGTCGCACGGCCGACGCCCTGGGTTCCTCCCCGAGCGGTCATGCCGTAGAAGCAACCGACAGTGGCGATAATGAAGCCGAAGAGGACTGGCTTGAGCAATCCCATGAAGACATCCTGAAATACGAGGGTTTGCCAGGCGTTGTACCAATATTGGCGGGCGTCGAGGCGGAGCAGAAGTTTTGCAATGAACAAGCCGCCGGTGAGGCCGACCAGATCGGAGATGATGGTTAAGAAAAACAGCATGAAGACGGTGGCGACCACGCGCGGGGTCACGAGCTTCTTCATGGGATCGGTGCCCAGAGCGCGCATGGCATCGATCTGCTCGGTCACGACCATTGACCCCAGCTCGCTCGCCATACCGGAGGAGTTGCGGCCGGTGACCATCAGGCTGGTGAGCACCGGGCCTAGCTCGCGCACCATGGAGATGGAGACGAGTTGGCCTACAAGCGTGATGGAGCCGAAGCGTTCGAGTGTGTTGGCGGCCTGCAAGGCCAGAACCGCACCGGTGAAAAAGCCGGTGAGCACTACGATGGGGAGAGAGCCCACGCCGATGGAATCGGCTTGCGTGACCATGTCGCCAAAGTAAAAAGGCTTGCGAAATATGTTGGCGACTGCTTGCGCGCAGAACAGAACGTATTCCTGAACCGTGAGGACTGTTTCTTTTGCAAAATCGCTGGGCGAGGTCAGTTCCATGCGGTTGGGTAGAATGCGGGCCTGGCGCGCCGCACTTCCGAACTATAGCAGAGAATGCTTGGCCGTCTCACAGGGTTCGTATTGCAGCCAGCCCCGGAAATCGCCTAAACGCTAAGGTCGCAGGGGTTGCTAAGCAGCAAGCAGAAGTGAATCTCGCGACATCAGTGATAATCGGGATATTAGCTTCGATCAGCCGGGATATTTAACCTTGTGGCGCTCATGAATGGCGGAAAAACTGCGGTTTCATCACTTGGCCGATTTTGTTTCCGGGGCCTGATCGATGGAGCCGTTGGCAAGGTTGGTCTCATTCGCCAGGCGCTTGCGCCGGGCGTCCAGAAGACGGTTGATTTCACTCACCAACTCAAGCAATTTTCTTGGGTCTTGCTCTACGGCGGCCTGCGCACATAATGCGATCCACCCCTCAGCGGTGGGAGCTTTTTCGCGTGGCTGAGAAGTTCGATTGGCGAGAAAAGATTCGTCCTGGCCGGAATCAATGGCGGCAAGAGGCTTGACATCTTTGTTTCGGTCTGCGTCTTTTATGGGCACGGCAGTTGGATGCCGCATTGAGAAAGGGGCTGGTGCTGTGGATTCCGCAAAAGGCCCGGAGAAAACACGAATCGATAGTGATTCCATTCCCTAAGTACACCTTAGGGAAGAATGCCCATAGATTTTCGACAGACTGTGAGGAAATTATTACCCGCGGGGCTTCTTTTTGATTTCTATATTGAGCCGGCGGATTTTTTGATTGAGTGTGGAGAGCGGAACCTTAAAGTGCTCCGAAGCCTCGGTTTGATTCCAGTTGCACTTTTCGAGCATGTCGATGATGATGCGCCGCTCGACATCTTCTACGATTTCAAACAGCGAAGCGTCCGCGGGGGGGTCTTGAAGCGCAAAGGATGAACCCCTGCCAAGCAAATTGTCGGGCAGCAAGTCGACAGTGATGTCGTTGCCCGAGGAAAGCACGACCGCACGTTCAATTACATTCTCCAGTTCGCGAACATTGCCAGGCCAGGAGTGCGAGAGCAGCGGACGGAGGGCTTCGGGAATGATTCGGCGCACCGGGCGATCGTTTTCTTCGGCATATTTCTTTAAGAAGAAATCGACCAGCAGAGGAATATCTTCTCTGCGCTGGCGCAGGGGCGGGAGTTCAATGGTGATCACGTTCAGACGGTAGAAGAGATCCTCGCGGAAGCGGCCGTCGCGCACTGCCTGGCGCAAGTCGACGTTGGTGGCGGCGATGATGCGCACGTCCACCTGCACTTCCTGCACTCCGCCGAGATGCATGAACTTCCGATCCTGCAGGACGCGGAGTATTTTCGCCTGCGTGTCGAGGCCCATGGAAGCGATCTCGTCGAGAAACAGCGTGCCCTTGTCGGCCATCTCGAACAGACCCTTTTTCGAAGCGATGGCGCTGGTGAAGGCCCCTTTCACATGGCCGAACAAAGTCGATTCGAGCAGATCGGTGGGCATGGAGCCGGTGTTGACGGGAACGAAGGGGCGGTCGTGGCGGGGAGAATTCAAATGGAGGGCTTTGGCGATGACTTCCTTGCCGGTTCCACTTTCACCCTGTAATAGAACCGTGGAACGGCTGTTGGCGACCTGAGCGACGAGGTCGAAAATCTTCAGCATCGGCTCGCTTTTGCCGACGATGTTTTCGAAGTTGTAACGCTGCTTGAGGGCACGCTTGAGTTGAACGTTCTCTTCTTCTGCGCGGCGCCACCCTACGGCGGCGCGAACGTCGGCTAGAAGCTTTTCGTTGTCCCAGGGCTTTTGAACGAAGTTGACCGCGCCTGATTGCATGGCGCGCACGGCATTCTCGACCGTGCCGTAGGCGGTGATCATGATGACGGGCAGACGGCTCTCGTGGGAGCGAATGTCGGACAGGATTTCCATGCCATTGCGGCCGGGCAGAGCGAGATCGAGCAGGACAAGATCAAAGGGGTGCTCGCCGATTCTCTGCAGGCCGGCTTCACCGGTAGATGCGGTTTCGACGGCAAAACCTTCCATCTCCAGTAAGGTTTGCAGGGATTCGCGAATCTCGGCCTCATCGTCGATGATGAGCACGGCGCCGGCGAGGCCGTGGCTGCCGTTGAGCAAGTTGTGCGAGACCACCGCCGAATCAGACATACTCCGCCTTTGAATGTGCCGCCTTCCTACTTAGAGGGAAATCCAGCGTGAAGGTTGTACCGGCACCGGGATGACTTTCGACACGGATTTTGCCGGCGTGCTCCTGGATGATGCCATAAGTGACTGAGAGACCAAGTCCGGTACCCCTGGGCTGACCTTCATGCGGCGAATTCTTGGTCGTAAAGAAGGGATCGTAGATGCGCTGAATATGCTCGGGCGCAATGCCCGATCCAGTGTCGGAAACCGAGACGCTGACCCGGTCGCCGTTGAGCGTAGCCACGCGCAGCGTGCCGCCGCCAGGCATGGCATCTTTGGCGTTGAGAAACAGGTTCAAGAAGACTTGCTGCAACCTTCCGGAATTGCCTTGAATCGGGGGAAGCGCGGGGGCAAGAGTATTCTGCACCTCGATCTTCCCAACTTTGAACTGGTGTTCGAGGAGTGCCATCGTATCGGCAATAACTTTGTTCACATCGACGTCGCCGATTTCGCTGCCGCTGGTGCGGGAGAAATTCAGGAGGTTGTTCACGATCTCGGAGGCGCGGAAGGTTTGGCGCGTGATCTTCTCAAGCAATCCTGATTTCTGGGGATCGCCCTGCAGTTGCTTGGACAGCATCTGCGTGTAGGACGAGATGACGGCCAGCGGCGTGTTGACTTCGTGGGCGACGCCGGCGGCGAGCAATCCGATGGATGAGAGTTTGTCGGATTGCGAAAGCTGGGCCTCGAGTTCGATGCGCTCGGTGATGTCGTCCATGATGATGAGGCGGCCGATGACTTCGAACTTGCGAGTGACGAGCGGAGCGAGAGCGACGTTGACGGTGCGGACTTCGCCAGCGGGCGTCTTGAGATGGAATTTGTAGAGGTTGCGAATGCCGGGTTCGCGGCGCATGCGAGCGAACTCTTCCACGAACTCCGGCGGAAAGACCGTCTTCAAAGGCTGGGTCAGAGCCTGCCAGCGGGGAAGCGCATACATGACTTCCATCTGCGCGTTCCAGCTCTCGATGCGGTCTTCCATATCGAGCGCCATCACCCCGACGTTGATGGATTCGACGATGTTTTCGTTGAAATCTTTCAGGCGCTCATATTCGGCTGCCTTCTTTTGCAAAGAGGCGTAAAGCTGCGAGTTCTGGATGGCGATACCGAGATATCCGCCCAGAGTCTCGAGCAGCTCCATATCTTCGCTGGACAGGAAATCTCCCTTAGTGGTTTTTCCGAGGCCGAGTACGGCGATGGTTTTCTGCTGCGCGTGGCAGGAGATGTAGTAATTCAGATCGAGACGCGCGATGGCGTGCTGCGCGCTGGGCGACTCGCGGGGCACCTGGTGCGTGTTCTCGAAGAAAAGATGGCCAGCCTGTTCGGGCCGCTGCACATTCAGGAATGCGAGATCGATGGAGCCGGAGATTGAAAGGCCGAAAGACTTTTCCAAAGCAAATTTGCCGGGTTCGTCGCCTGCCAGGAAAATCGCCATGCGGTCGACGGCAAGAGTGTGAGACAGCCGGTCGATTAGAGATGAGAGCAGAGTGTTGAGATTCGTCTCTGAACCCAGTTCCCTGCCGAACTCGAGCAGGGTGCGGCGATAGTCGTAGCGCGTGCGATAGAAGAACTGATCGATGCGATCTTGGATCAACTTGCGAACCGGATCAAAGAGCAAGGCGGTGACTACAACGGCGAGGACTAATCCCACGGGGCCGGAGCTCGGCTGCCAGTTGTGGACTAAGAGGGCAACGGCTGCGACCAGGCCGAAATAGAGGCCAACGACGATCGCGGCCGCGAGAGTATAAACGACGCCGCGCTTGAAAATAAGATCGACATCCATCAAGCGGTAGCGGAAGATCGCGTAGCCGAAAGTCAGCGGCAGCAAGGCGAGGGACAGCGCCGAGACTTTCATGGTCGCGCCCGGCACCGCGCCCATCAGATAGGGGACGACGTAGAACAGCGTGTAAGGAACAATGGCGAGGATGGTGCCGCGAGTAACCCACTTCAACTGTTGCCGGAGAATGGTGGTACTGGCCCGGCGGTAGCTGTACCAAAGAACGATCGCCGCCGAGAGAAAGAATAACGATCCGTAGAACATTTCTACGCGGTCGAGGTTCCAGCGCAGCCGCTCGCTGGCCTGCAGCCAGCGCATGGCGACTACGTGAGCAGCCAGCAGTACGGCCGAAGGCAGATACACCAGAGCCAGCAGCCACGGGTGCTTGCGCACGATCTGACGTTTCTCAGGAAAGGTCAGAACGAAGTGCAGAAACAGCGCCGGCTGCAAGATCCCAGCGGCGATGTTGCCCCAGTAGATGGTCCAGTCAAAATCGTTGAACTTGCCGGTGTACTTAAAAGAATAGGCGACAAAAGATACCAGGCAAAAGATGTAAAAATGCGTCGATCCGGGAGCGGTCCAGCGGCGGAGCAGGACGTAGAGGCCGATGCCCAGATAGATGAGAGCGATCAGCCGAAGCCAGTTATTGAGAGAGCGCTCGGCGGGAACGAGGATGACGGTGGAATCGAGAGGAACAGATTGCCGCGACAGCGAGTAGGCTGCTTTTGACCAGACACCGGTGCGATAGAGCTGGCGCTCGAGGCCGGACATGCTGCGAACTTCCTGCCCGTTGACGGAAATGAGTTGATCGCCCGGCTTTATGCCGCTTTTGGCGCCCGGCCCGCTCTTTTCGACACGATCGGCAGTGAGGCGCCCTCCGTGCTCGACCCACCAGACCCCATCGTCGGGGACGAGGAATTTCCATTCGGCATTCAGATTGAAGCCGGCGAAGACAACCGCTGCCACCGTCAGAAGGAACAACAGCACGGCTACGAAGCGGACCTGGCTATCGCGATTCATGGATTTGGGCGGCGAAAAGAGGACCGCACCGACCGGACGGGAATGTGCCTGTGCGCGTTCAGCGTCCGGCGCGGGGGTAATGAGCAACTTCGCTGCCATGGGAGATTACCGAGCCTGCTATGCGAAATGCAGGATTTAAAGCACTTGCAACAGTATAAACGGGTTCTGGGGAAGAATGTACGGATTATTGGAGGTTGCTGTGGGATTTTGTATCAGATTCGATGATAACGCGTTAGCGAGATACAAGAAACTGGGAACGTGACCTCAGGCACTCGGCATCAGGAAGAAACGAGCATCGGTTCGGCAGCTGTTAAGATCTGCCGAACCGATTTACAACAAGCCGGGCTGCGGATCCAAAGACATTCAGACTGCGTCTTGACAGAGTCGCGAATCCCTAGGAAGGCCACGGGGCGGGCTGAGATTTTGCCTGGCCCAGGCTGACCCGAATGACGTTCATGAGTTCATCATTATCGGCGGGCTTTTGGAAAAACGCGGCGGCGCCGGCCTTCAAGGCGCGTTCCTCGTTGCTTTGGGGGTCTCGCGCGCTGAGAACGATCACTGGAATACCGGCGAGCGCGTCACTGCTCTGTAATCGATCGAGAACGACGAAGCCGTCGCCGACGGGCAAACCCAGATCGAGAACAATCAGGTTGGGACGCTCTTTTTGGGCGCATGCAATGGCGGAATATCCATCGGTGGCGGTGGCGACGTCGAAGTTATTGGCGCGCAGGCGCAGGCGCATGGCGCGCACTAGATCGGGATCGTCGTCAACCACCAGAATCTTCGGTTTTGGCATGGCAATTCTCTCCTAAGTGTTTTCAGTTCATTAGTTGGATGCTTCTGTTTTTCTCATGACTGACAGTTGCTTCCGTTCCAGACTTCTCAAAATCATTTGGGTTACGCAATCGGCAACAGTCTGAATCTGCTGCTCGAGCGATACCTGAGATCTATCGGCATCTGCGGGCGGAAGTTCAATCGGCATGGTAGCGATGGCGAAGGTACATTTTTCTCTAAGATTCTCCACAAGATCGAGTTGCTCACGAATGCGGGTGGTCATGATGCCGGAACGCTGCAGGTCAGTCGATGCCACGATGAAGAATGTCTCCGCAGCCCCCGAGGTACCCATGGGTGGCAGGACGAGGTCTTTGTCAAGGTAGACACAGCGACGCACAATCTCGAGGCATTGCTGCCAGGTTTCCTTCCAGTTGCCGCGAGGAGGATTGGAGAGCGGAGTAAGCTCCACGCGCACCAGCACAAACGAGGGCCGCAAATGTTCCTGGTAGGCGATGACCGGAGCCAGCATTTTCGCCAGGGAATACACGGGCAGAGTGAAGGTAAAGGTGCTGCCTTGTCCGGGTTCGCTGGAGACCCAGATTCGACCGTCATGCAGGCGAACAATCTCTCTGCAGATAAAAAGGCCGAGGCCGAGGCCGGAACGATTGTTGTCGACGGCGTCGGGATCCTGGTAGAGGCGCTCGAAGATCAGATTCTTTGCTTCCGGGCTAATGCCCCGTCCGGTATCGCTGACCGCGATGTAAACCGAGCCGGGATCGGCTTCGACCATATTCGCTTGCAGCATGACTGCGCCTTCCGATGGGGTGAACTTGATGGCGTTGTCTACCAGATTGATCAACACTTCAAGAACGCGATCGGGATCGGCGAGGATCAGGGGAAGGCGCTGGTCCAGTCCGACTTCGAGGCCAATGCGTTTTTCGTCGGCGGAGGGGCGAAGCATGGCGACGACCTGATGAACTAGTTCCGAGAGGGAGATGCAGCGCGCCTCGATGCGCATCTTGCCGCTTTCGGCTCGCGCGGCTTCGAGCATGTCGCGAATCATGGCGTGCAACTGGTTCACGCTCTTCAGAACAGTTTTCAGATGATCACCCTGATCGGGCGCGATGGGGCCAGCCAGGCCGTCGAGGAGCAAAGTGACGTACTGATGGATGCAAGTGAGTGGCGTGCGGAGTTCGTGCGAGACGTGAGAGAGGAACTGGTTCTTGAACTCGATTTTTTGCTTTTGGCTGATTTCGAGGGCGCGCAGGAGAGCCTGGCGTTCGACGGCGTAGCGGATGGCCCGTTCCAAATGCTTGCTGGAGAGGTTGCCTTTCACCAGGTAGTCCTGAACGCCGAGGTGTACTGCCTTCATGGCGAGGGCTTCGTCATCCTGGCCGGAGAGCACGACGACGGGAACGTGAGGGGAGTGCTCCATGACACGGCGGAAGGTTTCTGCGCCGCGGCTATCGGGCAGATTCAGGTCGAGCAAGACTACGGAAGGAGTTTCTGCGCTGAGAGAGGCGAGCCCTTCCGACAGGCGGGTTACGCAATTGACCTTGACCGGAGACTGGCCTTCGACCAGGCGCAGGCGGACCAGGTCGGCATCGCCGGGGTTGTCTTCGATTAACAGCACATTCGTAGTGTGGTTGGTCATGCTTTTTTATTCTCCTCGGGGTGGCAGGCTCACCGAGCCAAACCAGAATTGTTCAATCGCCTTCATGATTGAGAAAAAATCGCCCAGGTTTCCGGGTTTGCTGATGTAGCAGTTGGCACCAAGTTCGTAGCTGCGGGAAATGTCTTTGCTGAGTTGCGAAGTGCTGAAAACCACGACCGGAATGCTGCGCAGATCGGGCCCTGCACGCATCGCCGCCAGCACCGCCAGGCCATCTCGTTTAGGGAGATTGAGATCGAGGATGACGAGGTCCGGCTTGGGAGCACTGGCGAAGTTGCCTTTGCGGTTGAGGAATGCGAGAGCCTCGGCGCCATCGTTGACGCTTTCGATCTTGCCCTTGTACGCCGCCATGGTCAGGCCTTCCCGGGTTAATGCAACATCCGCAGGATTGTCGTCGACGATGAGAACTTCGAAGGTTGATTTCATGCGTGAGCAGCCTCAGCTTTCTCCGGAACCGCGATGGGCCAGGTGAACCGAAAGCAGGAGCCGGCGGCCTGCGACTCCACCCAGATTTTTCCGCCGCAGCGCTCGACGATTTTCTTGCAGATGGCCAGCCCGATGCCGTTGCCGGGATATTCGGCGCGTCCGTGCAGACGCTGGAAGATGACGAAGATATTTTGCGCGTCTTCCGGGGCAATTCCGATTCCGTTATCGGAGACGCTGAAAAGCCAGCGGTCATCCTGCTTTTCGGTTCGCACGGAAATCTGGGGCGGATTGCTTCCGCGGAACTTGATGGCGTTGCCGATCAGGTTTTGGAAGAGTTGCACCAGCTGAGTGCGATCCGCCCGAACCGTGGGCAGACTTGCAGAGGTGATTACAGCGCCGCTTTCCTGAATTGCCGAGGCCAGCGCGTGCCGGACGTCTTCGATCACCGAGTTGCCGTCGACCGAGGTGGATACATCCTCTTTCCGGCCGACGCGGGAGAAGGCAAGCAGGTCCTGAATGAGCACCTGCATGCGCAAAGCGCCTTCGCGCGCATAACCAATGAACTTGTCGGCGTCTTCATCGAGCTTGCCGGAGTAACGTTCTGAAAGCAGTTGGGTGTAAGAGGCCACCATGCGCAACGGTTCCTGCAGATCGTGCGAAGCGACGTAGGCGAATTGTTCGAGATCGGCGTTGGAGCGGGCCAGTTCCTCCATCTTCGCAGCCAAATCTTTTTCGGCCTGCTGGCGCAATTTGCGCTCATGTTTTTCCTGCAAGGCGCGCCGGACAACTATGGGCAGGCGGGCGAGGGTGTCTTTCAAGACATAATCTGTGGCGCCTTGCTTGATGCACTCGACGGCGACCACATCGCCGAGAGCGCCTGAAACCAGAATCATCGGGATATCCAACCCCTGGGCTCGCAATACCTTCAGTGCTTCCATTCCTCTCCAGCCGGGCAGGTTGTAATCCGCGAGAACAATTTCCGGACAATGGTTGCGCAAGGCCTCGGCAAATCTGATTTCGTCCTGAACGACCACGGCGCTGACCTCGAAGTTATCTTTGCGCAACTGGCGCAGGACCAGTTCGGCATCGAGCGAGCTATCCTCCAACAGCAGGACACGCAGCTTGGTCTTGTTCTCGGTCGCATTGTTGGGGACCGAAGATTGCTTCGCGATCTGAGTTCCACCCCCGCTCATTTCACCTGCCCAGCCAACGGAAGCATGCCGCCGTTAACGGGAGGACGGTTGACCACCAGCCAGTAGAGACCGACAAGCTTGACCATCTTCCGGAACTCGTCGAAGTCCACCGGCTTCTGAAGATAACTGTTGGCGCCCAGGTGATAGCCGCTCACCATATCGCGCTCTTCGCGGGACGAAGTCATGAGAACGACACATATGCTTCGAGTTCGCGGATCGCTCTTGATCTGCTTGAGAACCTCCAGTCCGTCAACTTTGGGCAACTTCAGATCGAGCAAGACCAGCTTCGGCGGGTGTTCGAAAGATCGCGCGACATGCGCGCCGGAACAGAAGAGGAAGTCCAAGGCTTCTTCGCCGTCGCGGGCGATGAAAACCCGGTTGGCGAAATTCTCGGAGCGCAGGCCGTGCAGTGTGAGTTCGACATCTTCGGGGCTGTCATCGACCAGAAGAATATCGACTTCGCTGGAGTTCATATCCGGCCTCCTGATGCTACGGCTTTATTGGCATTGAATACGGGAGTGGCTGCGGCCTGGGGCAGCAGCTTGAACTGGGACCTGGATGCTGTGGATTCGACCACGAGAGTGAAGCAGAAGGTTGCGCCCTGGTCCAGTTCCGCCTCAGCCCAGACTCTGCCTCCGTGTTTCTGAATGATGCGCGCTACCGTGGCCAGGCCGATCCCGGTGCCTTCGAAATCTTCGGCGCGATGCAAGCGTTGAAAGACTCCGAACAACTTATCTTTGTATTTCATGTTGAATCCGACACCGTTGTCGCGAACTGTGATGATGAGACGTTCGTTCTCCTGCTGATGGCTGATTTCGATGACAGCGCGCTCCCGTGGGCGGGTAAACTTGAGAGCGTTGGCGAGCAGGTTCTGAAACACCTGTTTGATCAGAACCGGATCGCACATCACCGGCGGCAATTCCGCGATTTTCCAAATGACGACCCGGCCCGTAGTTTCTGGCTGCAGGAGCGAAACCACTTCTTCGATGATCGAATTCAGCGGGGCGGGTCGAAGCTGGATGGCGTGGCGCCCCACCCGGGCCAGGTTCAGCAGTTCATCCACCAACTGGCCCATGCGGCGGACGCCGTCTTCAATGCGGGTCAAATGTTGCCGGGCTTCCGGCGGCAGCGAGGGACCAAAGTCTTCGACGAGAATTTTGGAGAATCCGCCGATATGGCGCAGGGGCGCGCGCAGATCGTGGGAGACCGAGTAGGTGAACGCCTCTAATTCCTGATTGGCGGCTTCCAGTTGTGCGGTTCGCTGCACCACCCGCTCTTCGAGTCCCTCGTTGAGTTTGCGAATTTCGCGCTCGTCGATTTTTCGTTGCGTGATGTCGCGGAAGGCGACGACGCCGCCCAGAGCCTCGCCGTCCTTGCCTGTCAGCGGATTGCCGCTCGATTCGATCCAGACCCCGGTCTCGAGTTCCGGATTGCGGACATACATCTCGACGGTGCTGGACTCGCCCTGAATGGCGAGCAGCAAGGGATTCTGCTCGGGCGGGAACGGCGTCAATGTATCGGCCAGGAAGGTTCCGTAGTGATCAGACCATTGCTCGGGTGGAACGTTGGCCGCGCCCATGCCGACGATCCTTGTCGCAGCTGGATTCCAGAGGATGAATTTTCCCGTCTCATCGGCGGCGACCAGTCCCTCGCTGATGCTGTCCAACACCGATTGCAGCATGAGCGTCTGGGTCTCGAGAGCCTGTTGAGAGCGCAGCAATTCTTCGGTTTGCCGCGAGAGTTCCTCGGCTTGTCCGGCGAGCCGTGTCTCGGCTTGCTTGTGCTCGGTGATATCGCGCGCAATTTGTGAAGCGCCGACAATCGCGCCGCCGGGATCCCGAATCGGCGAAATAGTCACCGAGGCGTCCATACGCCTGCCGTCCTTTCGCACCCGGACGGTCTCGAAATGCTCCACGCTCTCGCCCTGCCGGATCCGCGCCAGAATGTCGAACTCTTCTTTCACGCTCTCGGGCGGAAACAGCATCAGCATCGGCTTGCCCACAGCCTCCGACGCGGAGTAGCCGAAGATTTTCTCGGCGCCCCGATTCCAGGCATTGATGATCCCGTTCAGGTCCTTGCTGATGATCGCGTCCTCGGAAGAGTTAACCACCGCTGCCAGACGTTCGCGCACCTCCTCGGCCTGCATACGTTCGGTCACGTCGCGAAGGATAACGGTGGAGAGTTTTTTCCCGGCGGTCACGGTTTGCGAAATGGAGGCCTCGATCTGAAATTCCCTGCCGTCGGCGCGGGCTGCCCAGAGAACGTTCTTCGCGCCCATGGCCCGGCTGGTGACGCCCGCATCGCCGAAGCTGCGGATGTCGTTTTCATGGGCAGCATGGAAGCGCTGCGGAATGAAGCGCTTTATGGGCTGGCCCAGCGCTTCCGCGCCGGGGCAGCCAAACATTTTTTCCGCGGCTGCGTTGAACAGCACAATGTTCTGTTGTTCATCCACCGTCAGGATTGCGTCCATGGCCGACTGAATGACGCCAGCAAGGCGGCCTTCGCTTTCGCCCAAGGCCGCGGTGCGCTGCGCGACACGCCGCTCCAGGTCGGCGTTGAGGGCGTTGACCTGGGCGCGGGCGCGGGCGCTGATGCCAACCTCCCGGGTGACGGTGACTCCGGCGACGGAGAGGAAGGCGGCGCCCAAAATTGAACCCAGCGCGATCACGGTGAGGGTAGAACGACGGGCGGCGCGCGCCTGCTCGACACGCTGCTCCAGCAGACGTTTTTCCTCAGACTCCATGAGCGCGATGGTGGCGCGGGCTCCATCCATGATCCGTTTGCCGGGTTTGAGTTCGACCTCGGTGGGAGGTCTTCGTTCGCGTTCTCGTATGGCTACGAGGTCCCAGGAGGCGGCGATTTTGGCCTTCGCCTGCTTTTGCAGCAGATCGAGTTGTTGTTGCTGATGGAGATTATCTGCGAGCAGAGAACGCAGCGACTGAAGATCGTTGCCGATGGCGATCTCCCCTGTCTCATAAGGCTCGAGGAAGGGTTCGTTTCCAGTCAGAGCAAAGCCGAGGCCTCCACTCTCCACATCGACCAAATGACGGAGCGTGGCTTCGAGCTTAGACCCTACTTCCTGCGTGTGCGAGACCCACGAGGCATCTTCCCCCGCCTGATTTGACATATGCCAGGAAAGCGCTCCCAGAAAAGCTGTCAGGAAGAGTGCGACAATGAATCCGGCCTCGACCTGCCGGCGCAGCGTCACCTCGTCTTGCGGCTCCTCGAGCCGGTTCAAGAGCCGGTCCATCTCCTCCTTGCCGAGGTTCATGGTCTGTTCCATCTTCCGTCGCTGCGAGTCGCTGCGCTCGACCATGGAAACCATCCAGACGACGAAGCCTGCGAGGATCACGCTGGAGAACAAGGCGAGCAGGCTGACTTCCACCCAGGTCAAGTGAGAATCCGCGACCAAAGGCTTGGAGATTGAATAACCAATGATGCTGAGGACCAGCAGCGACGCAGGAACCGTTTTCCGCAGCAGCTTTGCTGCAATGCTCTGGCTGACGAGCAGCCCTCCCCAGACCCAAGATGCGCGCGAAGAGATCAATCCGGAGGTTAAAACGAAGAAAGTGACGGTGGTCGGCCAAGCCATGGTAGTTGGGTAGGTGTTGCGCGACAGAATCAAGGCGAAGAAACCAAACATGGTGCCAAGCACTGCGCCGAGAGCGAGAAATTGAGCCGGCCAATCTTGACGCCGGGTTCTCCAATCGAGCAGGAGTAGGGCAGAGCTGAGAATGAGGAAATCGGAGGCCGTGATTGAAGACATCAGCCCTGGCCTTACGCCGGCAGCGTGGTCGGAGGCGGAGACTATAAAGAGCACTTGATCAATGTGGAGGTCTCGCCCGAAAAGGTGTTCCGACAGGCTGAGCCAGCCCACCAACCCGGCCGTCGCTGCCGCAGCGTTGGCTGCAAACCTCGTGGTCCACGTGCAGGGGTCGATGTGGTTCTTTCTCAGCAGCCAAAGCGAGGCTCCAAGCAGAACGAAGCAGGTGGCTGTGTTCGCAACCATTTTGACGGAAGCGATACCCCAAGTAGTCAGAACCGGGAGGTGAAAGAACCAGCCTGCCAGGCCCGACAGGCCCACGACTACCGCAAACACGCTGGCCGCGGAGGCGAAGACACTCAGCCTCCTGAGCAGGACGGGATCGGCAGACGCTCTCATGCAATGTTAAAGAGGAGATTTCGAACGAGGGTCTGCAGCGCTACGCAAAGGAGCCTCGTCCATTAATTTATCGGCGGACGGGGGTCCAGCTTTAGGTTGAGAGACGGTGGAAACAGGAGCGAGAGTGCGGGTCAGAGCAACGAACTTCCGATTGCACTCGGGGCGTAGTTCTGGCTGCGACGGCCCTGAAACTGCCTTGCAGGATGAGAGTGTTCTGATTAGATTTTGTTAGGTTACGGGTTACCAGCTCGGGATTGCGGTTGTAGACCGCGTCGAGGTCTTAGCTAGCTCGGAGTCTTAGCCGGCTTTGCGCTCATTCTCTGTTGTTTCCGGAGGGAGTTCCTCTTCGTCCCATTCAAAAGAAAGCGCTCGGGCGGTAGTCTCGATGGGCTCAAGTTCGGGAATGTCATCGGCGACGGATGCTCCGAGTTCGGCGAACTTGCGGGCTGAAACGAGAACCCGGCTTTCGAGCGAGCCAACGGCTTTGTTGTAGGATTCGACGGCGCGGTCGAGTCCGGTGCCGATCGAAGTGATGTGCTGGGCGAGGAGGCGCAGACGGTCGTGCAGTTCTTTGCCGAGCGCGCTGATATGCTGCGCGTTGCGGGCGAGCTTTTCCTGATTCCATCCGTAGTTGATAGCCTTGAGCAGCGCGATCAGTGTGGTTGGCGAGGCGGGGATTACGCGGCTGAGGACGCCGTGTTCGATCAATCCGGAATCCTGTTCGAGGGCTGCGCTGAAGAATGTTTCTCCGGGAAGGAACATCACGACGAATTCGGGCGTGGACTCGAACTGCTCCCAGTATTTTTTGCCGCTGAGTGTGTTCATGTGGTCGCGAACCTGGCGGGCATGGTTGGCGAGGCAGACGCGGCGGGCATCTTCGTCAGTGGTTTCGAAGGCTTCGAGGAAGGCTTGCAGCGGGGTCTTGGCGTCGACTACAACGTTTTTTCCTCCCGGTAATTTCACGACCAGGTCGGGACGCAGCCTGCCGCTTTCCGTGTGGACAGTTTCCTGCTCGGTGAAATCGCAATAGGAAAGCATGCCGGCGATTTCCACAACGCGGCGGAGCTGAATTTCTCCCCAGCGGCCGCGGACGTTGGGAGTGCGCAGGGCGCGAACTAAATTGCCGGTTTGCGACTGCAATTCTTTCTGGGTTGAGATGAGCGATTGCACCTGCGCGCGGAGTTCGCCGTATGCATCGCCGCGGGCGACTTCCATCTGCTGGATTTGCGCGTCCACTTTGTTTAGCGAATCGCGCACCGGGGCGACTAGTTCGGCAACGGCTTTGTGGCGGGCTTCGAGCTCTCCGCGGGCTTCGCTCTGAAAGCGCTGCAGGCTTTCTTTGGCCAGGGTCAGAAAAGAGAGGTTATTGCTTTTTAGCGCATCGGAGGCCATGGCTTTGAAGGCATTCTGCAATTCTTCCCCAGCGCGGGTGACCAAGTCGATCTTTTCGTTGCTGGTCTTTCGTTCACTTTCGAGGGTGGATTCGAGGCGGGCTTTGGCCGCGATCAACTCGCTCTGAGCCTGCTGAAGCCGCGCCAGAGTGGCCTTTTCGGCGGCTAATTCCTTTTCTGTCACAGACAAACGGGCGCTTAACGAGGCGCTGCGCGAGCGTAACGCGAGCCATGCAATCAGGCTTCCAAACAACAGGCCGATGAACCCCACGACACCTGGTCCCATAGCGAAGGTAACTTCTCTCTGTGGATTGCAGCTTCTAGCGTAGCACCAGCGGCAAGTTTGAGCCTGAGTTTGGATCCTTTCCCAGGGTCGAGATGGTGGGCGCAAGCGATGCCACGAAGCCACCGAGTCGAAGAAAAACTGGTCGCGGGCGCCTTTGCCGGAGAGGTCGCCGGCAGGGCCCGACCGCTTGCCGCGAAACAACTCGTCCCTGCGAGGCTGTCGGTCACTCTTTTTGTCTTGATGGGAGCGACGTTGATCCGGCCCTCGACGCGCCTGATGGCGTCGGAAGGGCAATCCGACTCCGCCGGAAAACCTAAACAAGAGGCGATGCTCAGTCCGGTTGCCGCGAAGGCTGCCGATATTCCCTTTGAAGAACGCGATTCGCAATCGGAACAAATTCTGCTAGGGCTGGCGAACCAGGCCAGGGCGCAGGCTGGCGCGCCGGCGTTGAAACTCGACGCCGGACTTTGCCGGGCTGCGCGAGACCATGCCGAGGCGATGCTGGCGGCGCATCAACTCTCACATCAGTTTGAAGGCGAGCGCTCCCTGCCGCAACGGCTGGCCGCGGCGACGAGCACGCAGCTCGATCAGGAAGGCGAGAACGTTGCCTATGACTTTGACGCCGAGAACGGGCACAAGCATCTGATGCTGTCGGCCCCACACCGCGCGAATCTGTTGAACGCCGGATACAACGTAATTGGACTGGCGGTGATTCGGGGTGACGGCCGGCTTTACATTGTTCAGGATTTCGGACACGCCCTCCCCACATATTCGGTTGCACAGATCAAAGAACGGATTGCGGGAACTCTGGCGCAGGCACGGCGTCAGGCGAAGCAAGCGGACCTCAGTCGCCGCGATTTGCCGGAGATGGATGACGCAGCCTGCTCCATGGCGAGCGCAGACAAGCTTGGCTCCTCCCCCATTTCACAACTTAGTCAGAGGTATACGGTGCTGACTTACACGAGCTTGCATCCGGAAGTGCTGCCGGCAAATGCTGGGCAGGTTGTGCGCGCTGCCAGTCTGCATAGTTTCGCTGTAGGCGCTTGTTATGCGCGGACGGCGAGTTATCCAACCGGCGTTTATTGGCTTGTGGTCGCGCTGGAGTAATCAGAGCGCGGGATTCCGATTTCGGTCATGCGGCGATTTCTCACTTCCTCTTTCATATTTAATTGCTCTTCTGTTCCATCTGCTTTTCCACATCGTCGGGCTTCGATGGGAGCGCTTCGCTTAGCTTGATTAGCTTGCCATCCTGGCTGACCAGGAAGTCGTCTTCGATGCGAACACCCAGATTTTCTTCCGGAATGTAGATTCCAGGCTCGATGGTGAATGCCATGCCCGGGCCAAGCGGAACTGTGTAGTCGCCGGGATCGTGAACGTTGAGGCCGATGTAGTGGCCGAGGCCGTGAATGAAATATTGGCCGAGCGGCTGGCCGTGGAGATCTTTGCCGTGAGCGTTGATGTAGTCATAGGCGACTTGATAGAGAGAATCAGGGCCGCCTTTGCGCAACGTGGATTTGCCGGATTGGAATGCCGCCATCGCCGCCTGCTGAGCTCCGAGGACGATATCGTAGATTTCGCGCTGGCGGGCAGTAAAGTGGCCGCTGATGGGCAGTGTGCGAGTGATGTCGGCGGCATACATCGAGTATTCGCCGGCGGCATCGATGACGACTACGTCGCCGGATTTCATCACCTTGTCATCGTCTGAATAATGAAGAACGGTTGAATAGAAGCCTGAGCCGACGATGGGTGCGTAGGCTACGCGCTCGCATCCGCGCCTGTCCCACTCGTATTGCATGAGTGCGGAGATTTCGCGCTCGTTCAGGTTCGGTTTGACGGCTTTGAATGCGGCGAAGTGGGCGGCTACTGAGGCATCGACCGCCTGGCGGATCAGTGCAATCTCTCCTGCATCTTTCGTGGTGCGCAGGGAAGAGAGCATTGGTTTCACATCCTGAAAAGCGAGATACGCGTTGAGCCGCCTCAGGAAAGCGATTGGCTTTGTCGAAGGCGAGGGTTCATCGCCCGAAGCCAGGTCGGTGTAGAGAGCGGGACGTGCGCCGGTGGTGAAGTGGGCGACTTCGTTGGGTAACTGTCCCATGTCTTCGACGCGATCGAAGCCGGTAATTTGAGGGGCTTCAGGGTTTTCGGGGCCGAGTTTGGGGCCGGTCCATTTTTCCTGGGTCGGATTGCGTGGAGGCAAAAAGAGAATTTCGGTGTAGGCGCGGGCTGGCGTGCTTTCCTTTGCTTCGGCGGCCGAGGCGATTAGTAATGCTGCGGCGGGCGTGCTCAATCCGGAGAGATAGTAAAAGTTATCGTCCTGGCGAAAACCGTAGAGATCGTTGGGGCCATCATTTTCCGTGGCGGCAAAGAGAACTACGACGCCCTGCACTTTCCTGGCGAGGGCTTCGCGGCGAACATGGTAGTCGGAACTTGGCTGACGGTCGAGCGCGGGCGTGGAAGTTGCCGCGAACAAGATCGTGAAGAGCGCGAGAATTGTGATTCGCATCCGGAGTTTCGATCTTTGCATGTAGTTTCCTTTGGAGACGGGATTCTAATCGAGCGGGGGCTTGAAGAAAAGCCGAGGGAACGCGAAATCATACGCCGACTGGAAACGGCTTTGTATGGGCTTCACCGCTGAGCGCAACTCCGGTGAAGCGGCCTTGCAGCAGAGACATCAGTCCTGTGACCCAATAGCCGAAGACAAAGAGCAACAGGAATGGGATGGTCACGTAGTTTTCGTTTTCGAAGGCATAGAGCACGGTGAGAGCGAAATACGTGCCGATAAGTAGTTCGACCCACGGGATCCAGCCCAGGCGCCTGCGGTATTTAGTGGCGGTGACTTTGTCTTTTTTCGATTCGACTCGGTATTTCGGCGTGCGGGCGAAGGCGCTTTCCTTGCCGATTAGGGCTTCGATTACGGCTTTGGTATTGGTGATGGTGAGGCCGATGCCCAGCGCCATCAGCAAGGGCAGATAGAGGAATGCGCGGCCCCAGCTTTTGGGGAATAGTTCGCGCTGGGAGACAAGGTAGAAACTTGAAATCGAAAATGTCGATGCCAAAAAGAGCGGCAGATCGATGAAGAGCATCTGAAACCATCCCTGGTAGAAGCGGATGATCATGGCCGGCAGCATCAGCACGGAGAGCACGATCATCAGCGGGTAGCTGAGGTTCGCCGTCAGGTGATACCAGGCTTCGATTTTGGTGTGAAAAGGCGCGTCGCTGCGCAGAACTCGCGGCAGAATTTTCTTCCCGGTCTGAATTAATCCCTTGGCCCAGCGCGCCTGCTGGGTTTTGAAGGCGGTCATCTCAACAGGAAGTTCGGCTGGACATTCGACATCCTGCAGATAGATAAACTTCCATCCTTTGAGCTGGGCGCGGTAGGAGAGGTCGGTGTCTTCGGTGAGAGTGTCGTGCTGCCAGCCTCCGGCTTCGTCGATGGCGGCGCGACGCCAGACTCCGGCGGTGCCATTGAAGTTGAAGAAGACGCCGCTGCGGGCGCGGCCGGAGTGCTCGAGGACGAAGTGTCCGTCGAGGAGCATTGCCTCGACTTGGGTGAGGAACGAGTAATTGCGGTTGATGTGGGTCCAGCGGGTTTGCACCATGCCGATTTGGGGGTCGGTGAAGTGGTGGATGGTGCGCAGCAGGAAATCTTCGGGTGGAGTGAAGTCGGCGTCGAAGATGGCCACGAACTCGCCCTTGGCTGTTTTCAGGCCTTCGGCTAGTGCTCCCGCTTTGAAGCCTTCGCGGTTTGTACGATGATGATAGGTAATGGGATTTCCTAGTGCAGCGTAGCGCTCTACCAAGTTTCTTGCCACTTCAATGGTCTCGTCGGTCGAATCGTCGAGCACCTGAATGTCGAGCTTTTCGCGCGGGTACTGCAGCCTGCAGATGGATTCGAGCAGGCGCTCGACTACGAATTGCTCGTTGAAGATTGGAAGCTGCACGGTCAAGCGGGGCAGGTTTTCGAATAGCGCGGACGGTTCAGTGGTGCGCTTGTCTTTATGCTTGTAATAAAGGTAGACCAGAATATAACGGTGAATGCCGTATCCGGCTAGCAAGACAAGCACGATGAAATACGGAATCAGCAGCGCGCGGTCGAAGGCGTCGGTGTGGTAGAGGCCCTGAAAAGTCTTATCGAGCAGGTGCTGGCGGAGATATGGACCGATGCCTTTGGGGCTGGCCCATAGCGCGAGGGCGGAAACGAACAGGTTGGCGTCAGAACAAAGCAAGCGTTGAGGCCGAAACCTTTATTCTACTGGATTCGGTGGTGCGGGTGTTTTCGCGGGAGACTGATCGTAATTTCTACTGCACTTCGCCGCCACCGACGATAAGCGGGCGGTTGCATTTTGGCTATAGTGTTCCGGCGATGGCGATTTAGCTGGCATTCGCCATGCGAAATCCTCGCTCAGGATGACAAATTGAACGATCCACGCACGGTCGCAGGCGATCCTGAATAGCGTTCCGCCTTTTCCAGCAGGATCATCAACTCCATGGTGAAGGTGCGGCGTGATTGAGCTTGCAGCCTCCACTGATCCTGGATTGGGGCGCTCAAATGCGGAACTAACTCCTCGAAGGATTCGACGATTCGCTCAAAACAGTTGATGTCTTTCTTGAGCAGACGAAGGAATTCTGTCTCGGCAGCTGGGGACATGGAATACCTCCTTATTTCGTGGTCGCGATGAGAGGAGCAATTGCCATGCCAGCCCGGACGTTTTCTCTGTGAATAACTGAAGGGCAGTGTTTTCAGGTTGCTAGCTTTCGCTCTCTTCCTTCCAGAACGTGACTGAGGCGACTTTGCGCCGCCGGGACGTGTAAGAATTTCGCTGAGTGAGACCTTGCAGCCCAGATCCAGATCAAAAAATTCGTAGATCAAAGCCGCTAAATTCATGGCAGCGAAGGAGTTGCAAGTTCGTGGATCCAGCTCGCCCAGCTAAAATCTTGAGTACAAAGAATTTAAATCTAAAATCCTGCATTCAAGCACTTGCTTGAAGCATTCTTGCGGTTGGGTAGCTTCGCAGCAAAGGACGAGCGCATTCATCTTTCATTCTGACATTCTGAGGAATTCGTTTTTATCAAAGAGCGAGATCTCGAGCGTGGGCGCGAGATGCTGCAACAATCTTGCTAGCTATCTTTTCGATAGAGCAGGTTGCGCATGGCCTGGCGGCGAGCTTCGTTGGCTTGCCTATCGACTTTGCGTTGGTCGGCGTCCGTTGTGGACTTTGATTTCGGATCGGCGGAATCTTCTTGGCTGCATGACGGGCAGCGGTTGGCGAAGCCAGGCTTGCCCGGCTTTAATTCAAATTCTTCGCCGCAGGCCACGCAGGTTTTGATCGGGTAGGGCATGGCATTGTCGTTATTTTAGCGCGAGCAGTGAGCGTTGAGCTTATCCCGAAACGAAACTGGGCGCGCTCAAATTTCGCGGCCTAGCCTCCGTTCGAGATCGACGAGGCATAAGCACTTGGCGTGGGCCTGTGGTCTTCCTCTTTGATGGAGGATGTCTCTCAGGGCAGGGGGGGGGTTCGTAAGGCAAGGCCCGACCCTCCTTAAAGTAACTTGATTTCAAGCCGGATTGTCTCGATAATAATCGGATTGTCTCGATAATAATAAAGTTACCTTGGCAGGGAACGAGTTATTGGCTGTCGCAACGGCCTCGGGATTTCCGGGGCCGTTTGCATTTTCAGCGGGCGAAGTTGAGGGGCTTTCGGCGGCAACCCACTTCTCGCAAAGAACGCGAGAAATGGGGCACCCGGCGTCAGGGCAGGCCAGTGCTGCGCTGTCTCGCTTGTAGAGCGAATTCCGTTCAATGGTCTCATTCAGGAAATACTGCCGATACAGCGTATCTCTCTGTGCAGGTCTGAAGCCGGCGTCGCGGATGATGCGGCGCAGTTCTTCTTCTGTGGTGCAGTTGTTCACGCCGGCGGCTTTCACTACATTTTCTTCCAGCATCACCGAGCCGACATCGTTACCGCCGAAGCGCAGGCCCATCTGGCAGACTTTCAGGCCTTGCGTTACCCAGCTGGATTGCACGTTCAGGAAGTTGGAGAGATAGAGGCGCGAGATGGCCAGGACTTTGAGGTATTCGACGGCGGTGGCTTCGTCCCAGTGGCGGCCGCCGAGGGCGGTGTTGTGGGGCTGGAAGCTCCAGGGGATGAAGGCGGTGAAGCCTCCAGTTTCTTCCTGCAGGTTGTATAGCTCCTGGAAGTGGTTGATGCGGTGCTCGTAATTCTCGCCGACACCGAACATCATGGTCGCGGTGGTGCGCATGCCGATCTGGTGGGCGGTGCGGTGGACGTTGATCCAGTCGTTGGTGAGGCATTTCAAGCGGGCGATTTTGTAGCGGACTTCGTCGTCGAGAATTTCTGCGCCGCCGCCGGGAATGGAATCGAGTCCGGCATCGCGCAGACGGAGAATCGTGTCGCGAATGCTCAGGTTACTGTATTCGGCGATGGCAATGATTTCGGAGGCGGAGTAGCAGTGCAGATGAATTCGCGGGAAACGGTTTTTAATGCCGCGGAGCATTTTCTCGTGCCAGTCGATTTTGAGGTCAGGATGCAGGCCGCCTTGCATCAGCACACCGGTGCCTCCGAGTTCGACGGTCTCGCGGATTTTTTCGTAGATGGTGTCGAAATCTAGAATGTAGCCTTCTTTGGCGGCTGGGCCTTTCAGCGGGCGGTAGAAGGCGCAGAAGGTGCAGTACTCGGTGCAGAAGTTCGTGTAATTAATGTTGCGGTCGATGATGTAGGTTACGGTGCCCTCGGGATGAAGTTTGCGACGGACGGCGTCGGCTTCCATGCCGATACCGATGAGGTCGTCGGAGTGGAAGAGGTCGAGGGCTTGGGATTTGGTTAGGGACATACGCTTACTTCGATTCTAGCTGCTGATGGTCATGTCCGTCACGCAGGCGCTGCCCAGCCTTGCCAAAAGAAAGAATCTCTAGCTCATTTGAATCGCGGCGCTTTGCCAAATCAGACGCTTTGATTCACGCGTCTCGTTATCTTGTTCGTGGCGCATCTTGTTGCCGTCATGGGAGGCGCTATGGCTGCCAATCTCGTGCCCCTTCTCGATCGCGGCCTTCAGCCTCGCTATATCTTCAGCGCACCAGTTAATCTTCCACCATTCGTTGGCGTGGTTCTCGTGCGTCGGCCTCTTATCGGCAATCAGGAAAAAGGTTGCGGGAATTACATTGGCATCAAGAATAGGGATGGCCTTATCAAGTGGCAACGAAGTCCGTCATCGAAAGGGAGCAGGTTCCTCACCGCCGGATCGCGGCGATTCGGAATAATGTCGGTTTAGAAAGCATCGCATCTCACGTCCGCTGCCGGCATGAGTTCTTGTGCATCCAAATGGCAAACGCTGCCTCGGACATTTTTCCCGCTGCAAGCTGCATAACAGCCTCAGCCGCGTCCTCCTCGTTGGCGGTAAATCGATGGCCGTTCAATTCAAGAAACAGAACGCCGATGACGAAACCTGTGCGCTTGTTTCCATCGACGAAGGGGTGATTGCGAACGATGCCGACGATGTAGGCAACTGCGAGATCGACGACATTCGGGGAATTGCCGTAGGCGTAAAGCTGTTGGGGCCGGGCAAGCGCGGATTCGAGAAGAGCCTGGCTGCGTACTCCCGGAGCACCTCCGTCGAGCGCAAGCAGGCGATCGTGGAGCGATAAGGCGTCGCGCACGTCAATCCACAGCGGTTCTTTCATTTTGAACACGCTACAAACGGATGATTTCGTAGCAACTCACTTAGAGAGCGCGTGCAGCGTATTGCGGTAGCGCCGCATGATGTCTTCGGCCTTTTTCATTTTCTTTTCGAACGCCGGATCGTAGGGCGTGAGCCGGTAGGCGCCGTCTGGCCCGTCCACGAGGAAAAGGCGATCTCCCTCCTGAGTCTGAAGGCGGCTGATGGCCTCTTTTGGCAGCACTACGCCCAGAGAATTTCCGATTTTGCGGACCTTGAGCTCGAACATTCCCCCTCCGTTATAACAATTGTAGCAACATAGGATTGGAAAAGAAAAGACTTTTAGTCTTAACCAGCACGCGCCCGGGCCGGTGACGAATGCTGTTTGCGGTAGCGGAAATACTGGATCAGGGTGAGCAGTGAGCCGAGGACTGCCAAGCCGATCAGGATCGCGAGGGCTGGCGCGTAGTATTGGCCGAAGAAGCGCAGGATGTGGCGGCCGTAATGGAAGCCGAGGTAAGCCTCTACGGTGTAACGGGCGCCGCGGCCGAGGGCTAGCGATCCCAGGAATTTTTTTGGCGAGTATTGCCCGGCGCCTGCGGCCACCAGAAACGGCACGAAGGGAAACGGCGGGGGCAGCAGGGCGGGAAGCGCTACCGCGAGAAATCCCCAACGCTCGAACGCTCTCGAAACTTGTTTTGCGCGCTTCTTTGAAAGCCTGCGCTCCATGGCCTCCTGGCCGCCTTTGCGGGCGAGCGCATAGGTAATGTAGCCGCCGACCATCGCGCCCAGGGTGGCCATTGCCGCGTAGTAGGGCCAGGGTTCGTGATGGCGGGCGGCGAGCCAGATGGTGAGCACGTCCATGCTGCCGGTAAGGGGGATGACCGAGTTATCGGCGACGCCGAGGATGACTAGGCCGGGGCCACCCATGCTGCGCAGCCTGTGCCAGATGGGGACGGCAAGCAGAAGATAGTGGGCGAGCGGCATTCAGGTTTGGCGAACTTCGCGCATGTCGGACTCGAGATTCATGTTGAGAGAGTCGGTTAGATGCGGACAGGAGTCTCGGCGTCTACGAATCGAATAGCGGGCGGTTGAGGCAGAGCGCCGATTTCGGCCGCATAACGATAGAACAACTGCAGACCCTCCAGGCAGGGCTGGTTTAAATAATAGTAGATATTGCGGGTGAGATAGGAACGGACATCTGCCTCTTTTAGGTTGAGGCGTGGCGCCCACTCGCGGCTGATGTGGTCGAGACTGCCGGATTCGAGACCGTGGTCGCGGGAGCGCTGGAATATTGCCACTAGGTCCTCGGATTGCGCGTCTTCGCGCCAGGCATCTTGACGCACCGCCCAGAAAGCGAAGACGAAAGGCTTGCCGGTGTGGCTGATCCACTCCTCGGCAAGGTCGAGCGTGTAGTAACGGGAGCGGTCGATTTGGAGCGCGGGATCTCCGATGAGGAGACCGGCATCGTGGGCGGCTAGCATTTTGTCGATCTCGGGCGGCATGGGAGCAAACGTTCGTCCGCCGCCGAGCCATTTTTCGAAGATAACCTTGGTCAGCGCGACTGAGGTCATCGACGAAGTGTCGAGTGCGACGGTGCGAACTTCTTCGATGGGCATCCGGCTTACTAAGAGGATGGAGCGGACCGCACGGTTCGAGGCGATGGCGACATCGGGGAGGATGTCGAGGCCTGGGATTTGCGTGTACGCGGCGGCAGGAATGATTCCAATATCGGCGGTTCCGGCCTGGAGCTCTCTGGCGCAGGATGAGGGCAGAGTGTAGGTGATTTCGAACTGTTGTTTCTCGCTGGCTGCGCTGGCTTCGCCGTGCTCAAAATCCCACATGAGGGGCGCGGTGTTGAGGTACGAAATCGCCGAGATGCGCAGCCGTCTCATTCCTGTTTTGATTCTAGCAGAGCGGATTCGACGGGCTTCGGTGACCAGTTTCCTTGACACCGCTTTCTGCGAGTGATTACAGTCCGCCAATCCGTCAAAACTCTGACGATGAGGAGTACAAAGTGGCGAATGCCGTAGCTGCGCCCGCAACACATATTCTCGAATGGCTTGCGATTTCTCTGACGCCGGGGCTGGGACCAACGAAGGCGCGGAAACTGGCGGAGCGCTTTGGCGGGCCGGAAGCGGTATTTCGCGCTTCACTTACGGAGCTAGAAGGCGCTGGAATTCAGGCCATTTCCGCCCAATCGATTGCTACTGGAAAGTCGGCGGAGTTGGCCCGGGAAGAACTGGCGAAGGCGGCGGCTTCGGGAGTGATTGTGATTTCGTCGGAAGATGCCTGCTACCCGCCGCGGCTGAAGGAAATCTATGATCCGCCGCTCGTGCTGTATGTGCGCGGCAGCGCCGAAGTGCTGACACAGCCGGGGATTGCGATGGTGGGCACGCGTGAGCCTACCGCATACGGGTTGGGAATGGCGGAGCGACTGGCCTGCGATCTCGCGGGGCAAGGACTAGTGATTATCAGTGGCATGGCTCGCGGCGTCGATACGGCGAGCCATCGGGGAGCGATTACGGCAAAGGGCAAGACGATCGCGGTGTTTGGCGCGGGGGTGGACGTGATTTATCCGAAGGAGAATTCGCGCTTGTCGGAGCAGATCCTGGCCCTGGGTGGTGCGCTCATATCGGAGTTCTCTCTCGGCAGCGCTTCTTTTCCGCAAAATTTCCCAATTCGCAATCGGATTATCAGCGGGATGTCGGTCGGTGTCCTCGTACTGGAGGCCGCGGAGTATTCCGGAACGCGTATTACGGCACGCTGTGCGCTGGAGCAGAATCGCGACGTTTTCGCGGTGCCGGGGAACGTTACCAACAAGAATTCCTGGGGGCCGAACACGTTGATTAAACAGGGCGCTAAGCTGGTCGCGACATGGGAGGACGTATGGGAAGATCTGCCACCGCAAGTGAAACTGGCGTTGACGCCGAATCGGTCAGGTGAATCCGCGGGCGGTTCATCGGCATCTCTATTTCCGGACGAAGCGCTTCCTCCTCACGAAAAGCAAATCCTCAGCCTGCTGAAAGCGGACGAACCCACGCACATTGATGAGTTGGTGGAGCGATTGGAGACGGAAATGTCGTCTTCGGAAATTTTCGCGGCGCTGTTCGAGCTGGAGTTGAGCGGAAAGGTGAGGCAGATGCCGGGGAAGAATTTTGTAAAAAGCTTTTAGTAGTGACCTGGCCGACGAACAACAGGGAATGCGGACTGGATTGATTCAGCGAGAGGAGCCGATAGGCTTCGAACCAGCAGTGGCTGCAAGCCAGTCCTCTGTTTGAAACGAGATCAGCTCACCGTCCTTCGCGTATTGCTCATAGCTGTTTTCACGGTAACTTGTTGCTTTTGTGCCATTCGTGCTAGTTTCGAGACAATTCTTGGGAATCGAGGGAGAGTTGCTGAAAAGTTTAGTGATTGTCGAATCGCCGGCAAAGGCGAAGACCATCCAGAAATATCTGGGTAAGGGATTCTCCGTCGAGGCTTCGCTCGGCCATGTGAAAGATCTGCCAAAGAGCACTCTTGGTGTCGATACCGACGATGAGTTCGCGACCGAATACATCGTCATCCCCGGCAAAGAAAAAGTCCTGGCGAAGCTGAAGAAGATGGCGGCCGGGATGGATGCGATCTACCTCGCTCCTGACCCGGACCGCGAAGGCGAGGCGATTGCGGCGCACCTCGCGGGCGAGTTCGACGGTAACGGCGCTCACGCAAAAAAGAAAAAAAAGAAGAAAAAAGATGATCTGGAGGCGCCGCCTCGCATTCAGCGGGTCACGTTCAACGAAATTACCAAGCGAGCGGTGCAAGCGGCATTTGAGCATCCACGGGCGATCGATCAGAATCTGGTGGATGCGCAGCAGGCACGGCGCGTGCTTGACCGGCTGGTGGGATATCAGGTCTCGCCGTTGCTGTGGGATAAAGTTCGGCGAGGACTTTCGGCGGGACGTGTTCAGACCGTTGCCCTGCGATTGATTGTTGAGCGGGAACGCGAAATCAAGGCGTTCGAGAAAAAGGAATATTGGACGATCGACGCTCACCTGGCAGCCAGCAAGCCGCCAGCGTTCGATGCGCGGTTTCTGGGCAAGGGCGAAGAGAAGATTGAAGTTACCAACGGCGAAGACGCAGAAAAGATTCGTCTAGCGCTCGAACCAGCGGACTGGATCGTTCGCTCGGTCGATAAGAAAGAACGCCGGCGCAATGCCGCACCTCCTTTTACCACCAGTAAACTTCAGCAGGATGCCTCGCGCAAGCTGCGCTTTAGCGTGAAGCGCACGATGATGATTGCGCAACGTTTATATGAAGGCGTGGAGCTGGGTGAAGAAGGACTGACCGGTCTCATTACTTATATGCGTACCGATTCGACCCGTATCGCTCCTGAGGCCATTCAGGAAGTGCGCGAGTATGTGGGCAAGGAGTACGGCGCAAATTATTTGCCGGAAACCCCAAATACGTATAAAGAGAAAAAGGAAGCGCAGGCGGCGCACGAGGCAATTCGGCCGACTTCGGCAATGCGGCATCCGGATCAGATCAAGCAATACTTGAAAGAGGATGAATTCAAAGTTTACAAGCTGATCTGGCAACGCTTTGTGGCATCACAGATTATGCCGGCGGTATTCGACCAGACCACGGTCGACATCGACGCCAAGGCGAAGAATGGTGACGTTTTCTGGTTCCGCGTGACCGGGTCGGTGCTGAAGTTCGATGGATTCCTGCGAGTCTACGAAGAGTCGAAGGAAGGCAAGGACGAGGAAGACGAAGAACTCAAGCACAAGTTGCCGGCGCTGGAAGCGGGTCAGAAACTGACGCTGAAGGAGTTGAAGCCGGAGCAGCATTTCACCGAGCCGCCTCCGCGCTACAACGAAGCTTCTCTGGTGAAAGAGCTCGAAGAGCGGGGCATTGGACGGCCTTCGACCTACGCTGCGATTCTCACGACCATTCAGGAGCGACAGTACGTGCAGAAGCTTGGCGGGAAGTTTACGCCGACCGAAATCGGTTTGGTGGTGACTGATCTGCTTGTCGAGAATTTCCGCGATATTTTCGATGTGGCTTACACTGCCCGGCTGGAGGAGGAACTCGACGAAATCGAAGAGGGCAAGGAGAAGTGGACCGACGCTCTGGGCGAGTTCTACAAGAAATTTCAGAAGGATCTCAAATATGCCGAAAAGCATATGGAGAATATCAAGCGGATGGAAAAACCCACAGACGAGAAGTGCGAACGCTGTGGGGCGCCGCTGGTGATCAAATGGGGCAAGCACGGATCGTTCTATGCGTGCAGCACCTACGATAAGGAAGATCCGAACACTTGCACGTTCACGAAAGAAAATCCGATCAACCTGCCCGATCTTGATTCGGCCGATGTGCAGGAGACTACGCAGGAAGAATATTGCGAGAACTGCGGGCGGGTCATGGTGCTGAAGCGTGGACGCTTCGGACAGTTCATGGCTTGCACGGGCTATCCTGATTGCAAGACTACGCGGCGGCTCGATCAGGGCAAGAAAGTTCCCGACATTCCGCTCGATGAAGCTTGCCCGAAGTGTGGAAGAAACATGATGATTCGCCACGGCCGCTTCGGCGAGTTCACGGCTTGCAGCGGGTATCCAGAGTGCAAGTATGTGAAACAGAACTTTATTGGCGTGAAGTGCCCCGAGTGCAAAGACGGAGAACTGGTCGAGAAGCGCGCGCGCAAGGGCAATACGTTTTACGGGTGCGGAAACTATCCGAAGTGCAAGTTCACGTCGGCGCATAAGCCGATCGCGGAGAAGTGCCCGAGTTGCGGCAGCGAGTATTTAGTCGAAAAGAACCTGAAGGCTGGGCCGGTGATCGCGTGCCCGAACAAGGAATGCGACTATGAGCGGGCTGCGCCTTCGGTGGAAGCCGCTACAACGGGCGCCTGAGCCAATTGAGTTATTCGGAAATTTGGTGGATGGGGAATCTTGAAACCCAGGGCAGCATTGGCTGGGCGGCGAGGGTTTGAAGTTCCAAACTATTCAATTTCAGAATTACCTAATTTCGATTCGTCGATTCCAGGCTGGTCAATTCTTACTGAGGTGCTCTGATGGCGAAGAAAGCGACTGCTGCGGATGCTCAACTGATTATGCAACTCTACGACTTGCGCCGGGAGCCGGAGATGCGCAAGGCGCGCAACTGGTGGTTTGTCGGCTTCTGGCCGCGCAGCGCCGACGATTTCATGAAGATCGCGTTTGCTCCCGGATCTCCGGAAAATAACTGGCTGCGCCAGGTGAGCGGCTACTGGAGCATGGCGGCATCGTTCGTGCTGCAGGGAGCGTTGAATGCAGAGTTGTTTCTGCAGCCGGCGGTGAGCGGAGAAATGTTTATCGTGTTTGCCAAGGTTTATCCATTTCTTAAAGAATTGCGAGAAAAGGCCGGCGACCCGCAGATGTTCGGCACGATCGAGAAAGTGATTAACAGTTCGAAGTACGGACGCGAGCGCTTCAAATTCATGCTGAAGCGCGTGGAAACGATGCGGGAAAAGATGGCTCCCAAAGGTAATTAGAAAAATCGACCTGGTGGCGGCGCGATTTGCCGGATTCGCGTGGCGGTTGATCTGTTATCCTACTCCGTCGTGCGGATGATCTGGTGGTTCTTTATCCTGGGTGTCAGTACGCTGGTGGTGGTGTGTGTGGCTATCGCCTTGTTCATGCGTCTGCGGCGGCACCTGAGAGCGGCGCACGCGGCTCCAGATACCGCTTCCAGCGAATTGAAATTCGAGGGTAAAGCGGACAATATTGATGGTTAGCTGAAGATTGAGGCTTCGCTCAGGTTCGGAGAAATCTGCATGGAAAAATCCATAATTCACCCGCAGGAGATGTTTCGGCAGCGAGCGCTGGCACCGGAAGCGGCGCGGCAAGTCGCGATCGTGATTGCGGCGAGCTTATTCGTTGCTCTGTGCGCTCACATCACGATTCCGTTGCCGTTCACTCCGGTACCGCTGACGGTGCAGAATTTCGGTGTGCTGCTGGTGGGACTGCTGCTGGGTAGCCGGCGCGGGTTTGCAGCGCTCGCTCTCTACCTGGCTGAAGGCGCGATGGGACTGCCAGTTTTCAACCCAACCGGGCCGGGTGGGATTGCGCAGTTGATGGGTGCGACTGGTGGATTTCTACTTGCTTACCCGATCGTTGCGTGGCTCGCCGGCTACGTGATGGAGCATGGGCGCAAGAGCTTTGCTCGTGCCGCGTCCGGCGGATTACTTGGTGAAGTGGTGCTTTTCGCCGCCGGTCTGGGCTGGCTTGCATTTCTGACTCACTCGGTCGCGCAGGCGTTTCGGTGGGGGCTTTACTGGTTTGTTTTTGCGGAAGTAATCAAGGTGATGATGGCGGCGGCCGTTGCGGCGCGGTGGCGTGCCCACAAGGCTGTATAGCGGCGGGGTGGAAGCAAAATTTGGAGTAGATAATGACCGTAGTTTCAGAACAAGAAGCCAAACGTTCCGTCAGCACCGCTCCTCAGGAAACGCGCGAGATCACGATCGCTCACAGCCCGGATTCCGACGATGCCTTCATGTTTTACGGGCTCGCGACTAGTAAGGTGCGCGTTCCGGGGCTGCGTTTCACGCACACTCTGTGCGACATCGAAACTTTGAACCAAAAGGCGCGGGAAGGCGTTTACGATGTGACGGCGATTTCGTTTCATGCGTACCCATATATTCAGGATTTGTACGCGCTCATGTCGTGCGGAGGCAGCGTGGGTGAAGGTTATGGACCGATGGTGGTGTCGCCGCGCCCGTTTACGCAGAGTGAAATCAAGGAGAAGCGCATCGCGGTTCCGGGCACGCTCACGACCGCTTATCTGGCGCTGCAGTTATTTGCTCCCGGAGTGCAGACGGAAGTTGTGCCGTTCGACCAGATCATTCCGCAGGTGCTCGAGGGGAAGTATGAAGCCGGGCTGATCATTCATGAAGGCCAGTTAACCTACGACAAGGCCGGGTTGCACCGAATTGTCGATCTTGGCCGGTGGTGGCAGAAGATGACGGGCCTGCCGCTACCTTTGGGCGGCAACGCGATTCGGCGCGCTTTGGGACCGGAGCTTATGTCTGCCGTGACTGGCGCGTTGAAACATAGTATTCAATACGCACTCGATCATCGCGAAGAGGCTTTGTCCTATGCGATGCAGTTCGCCAGGGACCTTGATACGCAAACTGCTGACCGGTTTGTCGGCATGTATGTGAACGAGCGTACGCTCGATTATGGTCCGGAGGGACGCGAGGCGGTCGCGCGATTGCTCGAGATGGGACACACGGCGGGGATTATTGGGCCTAAGGCCAGCGTAGAGTGGGTCTGAGACAGCTTTTGGCTGTTAGCTTCTATTGAGAAAAATACCTGAAACACCCGAATGGCTATCGATCTGCGGGAAGTTGTAAGGGACAAAAAGGCAACCAGCAGGGCTGAAGGCAAGGCCGATTCTGGAGCGTTTACGCGGCGTTGAAGCGCCGCTCTTCTACAAAGAGCTACCCGCATTCCCGACTTTTTCCGCAGCCTGCTAGCCGCTGGAGCTAAAAGATTGCCTGCACAAACCCTTCTAATTGACGCCGATGACACGCTGTGGGAAAACAACGTCTATTTCGAGCGGGCGATCGCCAAGTTTATTTCGTTTCTCAACCATCACGAATTTTCTGCCGAGCAGGTGCGCGAGGTGCTCAACGATGTAGAGCGCGAGTGCATTGTGAAGCATGGCTACGGACTGCACAGCTTTTCGCACGCGCTGGTGGATACGTTCGAGCGGCTCAGCGTGAATCTTGTTACACCTGAGTTGCATGATCAGATTCGCAGTTTCACCCACGCGATCGCCGATCATGATATCGAGCTGTTGCCTCAGGTCGCTGAGACGCTGCAACATCTTGCCCAGAAACATCGGCTGCTCTTGGTCACTAAAGGAGCGCTTGCGGAACAATCCGGAAAAATCGAGCGCTCGGGGTTGAAGCAATATTTCGCCGCCGCCGAGATCGTGGCGGAAAAAAATTTCGCGACTTACGAATCACTGGTCGAAAAATACGAGCTTGTGCGGAAAAACACCTGGATGATCGGCAACAGCCCGAAGTCTGACATAAATCCCGCCCTGGCTGCGGGATTGAACGGAGTTTTCGTGCCGCACGGCGACACGTGGATTCTCGAGCATGAAGAGTTGAACGCAGCACCATCCGGGCAGCGGTTGCTCATCGTGGGCGGATTTGCTGAGCTGCAGGAGCATTTCTGACCGCAATTATTAGAACTGCGAAAACCTCCAACCTCGCTTTTACCCGCGCCAGCACTGCACCAAACTAACCAACAAGCCACTCTCGCGGCGGCCTTGGCTGCATGGTACGCTCATTTTGGTCAGTGCCGGAGCGCCGCTCATCGTGACCGTTGAGACCAACAATTTCCGCCGTCTTCTGCGCACAGTGGAGGCTCTCTCCGAACTGGGGCCCGAACTCACGGCTGAACGCGAATTCTCCGATACTGCACGGCGCATGCTCACCGCCGTAATGGAAGCGGCTGGCGCGATCGAAGGCGCGCTCTTCGTTTTCAATGAGAAGCCGACGATGCTCACGTCGGTAATGGCAAGTGGCTTCGCCATGCTGCCGGAGCCGGCGTTTATTCCTCTGTTACCCAAACACGCGCATGCGCTCGCGGCGGCCCGTGGGCCGATCGTGCTGAATGCCTCCACTTATTCCGTCTTCTTCAGTTCGAATGGAAATGTTGCGCCGGAACTTTTCAAGTGTCTGGCGCCGCTGAAAGCGGCGGGAAAGCTGGCCGGAGTGGTCGCTCTGGGGCGGCGTCCGGGCGATGCGCTTTACGATCGCGCCGAACTGGATGCGATGGATCTGCTTTGCAGCTATATCGGCCTCGCGGTGCAAAACCATGCGCTAACCCAAACTCTGGCGCAGCGCGTCACCGAGAATTTGCGGCTGATGGCTTCACTGCACGGCTTTTACGATACGGCGCTGGAGGCGTTTGCGACCGCGATCGATGTAAAGCACGTCAACATTCATGGACATTCTTTGCGTGTGGGCCGCTATGCTGCTGCAATTGGAGAGGCTATGGGTGCGGATGCCGGCGAAGTCGCGGCGCTGCGCAGCGCAGGATATTTGCACGACATCGGCAAGGTTGCAGTCGACCGGCGGTTGTTCAGCAAAGCGGCGGCGCTGAATCCGGAAGAATTTCGCGAGATGGCGGATCATACGGTGGTGGGCCATCAGATCGTCAGCAGTGTGCAGTTCCCGTGGCCGAAGATCCATGAAGCTGTGCGCTGGCATCATGAGCGCGGCGATGGCTCAGGTTATCCGGACGCGCTGGCCGGCGCCGATTTGCCGATGCCGGTACGCATTATGGGCTTGGCTGACACTTTCGATGCGATGACCAGTACGCGCCCGTATCGAGAGTCGCTTTCTTTGGGAAACGCGCTGAGTGATCTGGTCCGCATGACTCCGCAGAAATACGACGCCGATGCGGTGCAAGCCTTGCTGATTCAGGTGCGCCGCGAGGCCGTTGGCAGCAGTCGAGTTCCGCTGCTGGCGGAACACATGACGGTGAACATCGCTCCGACGGACGTCGATCAGCTGGCAGCGACTTTGCAGCACAAAGTTTCGAATGGGAAGATGTATTTGACATAGCCTGCTGTAAGCCATGAGCTGTGAATTCTAAGTTCCCATCTTCCCGGCGCCTTGCAAGGTTTATCCTCCCAGCGTATTTCTTTCCTCTCGCACTACTCTGAGCCAATTGCTTCAGCGCTCTTTGGTAACCATATCAACAACTTTTTTCGATGGTTAGGGTTGATAATACGAAGAAGTCTGCCTTTCCTCATTGGGGAGTTCTCATGCATCTGGGCCGCACGAAGATCGCCATATCTCTGCTTTTTGTGAGTTTGGCGTGTGCCGCGCCGCGCCTCCTGGCCAAGAAGAAAAGTGAGGAGCCGCAGGGGCCGGAGCAGCCGAAACGAGCTCTGCACGCGCTGAACCGGCTTACGTTTGGGCCGCGTCCGGGAGACGTGCAACTGGTGATGGCGATGGGCGTCGATCGCTGGATCGACCTGCAGCTTCATCCTGAAAAGATTGACGATGGTGTTCTCAATTCTCGCCTGGAGCCCTTGCGCACGCTGCGCATGAGTTCGAGAGAACTCGCTGAGAACTTTCCTGATCCGCAAGAGATCAATCAAGTGCTGAACGGCAAGAGGGCGATGCCGTCGGACCCAGCGCGGCACGCGATCTACCAGGTGCAACTCACGCGACTCGAAGCGCGTAAAGAGCGCAAGCAAGAAGCAGACGGAAGCGCTCAAAACCGCGAATCAAAAACTGGCGGCGCCTCGGCGGGACCGAGTATGGCAGCAACCGGAACCTCCGAAGCGATGGAATCCACCGCCGGGAACGGCGTACCAAATGAAGCTGCCGCGCCAACCGGCGCGACGAGCGATGCTGCGGTTGCTGCCAGTGAACTGATGGCACCTGCTGATCCACCAGCAAAGCCGAGCGCTGGGGACGAAGAGCAGGCGCGGATTCGCGAGGACCAGCTATTTGCCGATCTCGAGATTCAGCAACTACCGAGCCTGCCGCCGGATCAACGCTACAAAAAAATCCTGGCTCTGCCGCTCGATCAACTGATCGGGTTTGCCGACTCGCTGCGCGGCGGCAAAGGTCAGGATTTTATTCAAGGTTTGACACCGCAGCAGAAAGAAACCGTCCTCGCCTTGAACAACCCGCCGGCTGTCGTCGACAACGAACTGGCGCAGGCCAAGCTTTTGCGGGCGATCTACAGCCAGCGGCAGCTCGAAGAAGTGATGACCGATTTCTGGTTCAATCACTTCAATGTTTTCGTCAACAAGGGGCTCGACAGGCTCATGGTGACGAGTTACGAGCGGGATGTGATCCGTCCGCATGCGCTCGGGAAGTTTGAAGACTTGCTGGTGGCCACGGCGAAGAGTCCGGCGATGCTGTTCTATCTGGACAATTGGTTGAGCGTTGGACCGGCCTCACCGCAGGCGCTGGGCATTCCCGCGCATCCTTATGGACCCTATGGACGGCGATTTCCACCGCGACCGAATCAGGGCAAGCGACCTAACGGGTTGAATGAAAATTACGGCCGCGAGTTGCTCGAACTGCACACGCTCAGCGTGAACGGCGGCTACTCGCAACGTGATGTGACGGAAGTTGCCAAGGTCTTTACCGGATGGACCATCGACAAACCGGCGCAAGGTGGTGAGTTCAAATTCGAGGCGCGCATGCACGAGCCTGGGCCGAAGGTTGTGCTCGGCCATCGCATTAAGCCCAAGGGCGAGGGTGAAGGTCTGGAAGTGCTTCATTTGCTGGCGACAAGCCCGCAGACGGCGCATTTTATTTCGCTGAAGCTGGCGGAGCGTTTTGTGTCGGACGATCCGCCGCCTGCGCTGGTTGACCGCATGGCGAAAATATTCCTGAAGAAGAAGGGCGACATCCGCGATGTGCTGAGCGAGTTGTTTCATTCGCCTGAGTTTTGGGATGACTCGGCTTATCGTGCCAAGGTAAAAACGCCTTTCGAGTTTGTGGCGTCGACAATTCGCGCGACTGGCGCAGACGTGCAAGATGCCATGCCGCTCACCGGACAACTGAACAAAATGGGGATGCCGCTTTACGGCGCGCAGCCGCCCACGGGTTATTCGATGAAGGCTGAAGCGTGGGTGAGTTCTTCGGCGTTGCTCAACCGGATGAATTTTGCTTTAGCGCTGACGAGCGAAAAAATCAGGGGAGTGAAAGTCGATACGGCGCAACTAACGGGAGACGAGGCGGCGGATTCGTCGGCGATCGTTTCCACGCTGGAGGGGAATCTGATTGCCGGTGGCGTTTCGCAGCAGACTCACGATTCGATTGTCGCGCAAGTCGAATCTGGCAAGAAGCCTGGCCAGCAAAACGGAAAGCCAGGAGCGCCGAAGGTTCCGGGGACTGCCGCGCCGGATGTAAGCACGATCGCCGGTTTGCTTTTGGGGTCACCGGAATTCCAGAGGAGATAGCAGCCAGGAGCCTAGCTTATATGCCGATTACTCGTCGCGTCTTTCTTCGCAACAGCGGGCTGGCCATCGTGGGGACGGCGGCGGTGCCGAGTTTTCTGGCGCGTGCGGCGTGGGGTGCGGTTGATAATGGTACGCGCGACAAGCGACTGGTCGTGATCTTCCAGCGCGGCGCGGCGGACGGACTGAACATTGTGGTGCCGCATGCTGAACCGCAATACTATGCGATGCGGCCCAGCATTAATGTTCCCCGCCAATCGGTAATTGAGCTCGACGGGTTTTTCGGATTGCATCCGGCGCTCGCTTCGTTTCAGCCGCTATGGCAGCAACGGCATCTGGCGATTGTGCATGCGGCCGGATCGCCCGACCCGAACCGCTCGCATTTTGATGCGCAGGATTTCATGGAGTCGGGCACTCCCGGCATAAAGTCGACCGATGATGGATGGCTCAACCGATCGCTGCGCTCGTTGCCGCATCCGCCGCAGAAATCTCCGTTCGAGGCGATTGCGATGGGGCCATCGATTCCGCGCATTCTGAGCGGAGTTGAGCCGGCGATTGCGATGAATAACATCAACGATTTTTCCGTTGACGGGCGGAATGCGAAACCTTCGCCGGTGGCAACCGCCTTCGAGGCGATGTATGACCACTCGGTCGATGCGGTGCTTCACGGCACTGGTGAGGAGACGTTCGATGCGGTGAAGATGTTGAAGGCGGCCGATCCGTCGAAATACAAGCCTGCGCCGGGCGCGGATTATCCCAAGGGACGTTTCGGCGATAGCCTGCGGCAGCTTGCGCAGCTCATTAAGGCGAATCTGGGAGTGCAGGTGGCGTTTGCCGACATTGGCGGCTGGGATCATCACGTGAACGAAGGCGCGGCGGAGGGACAGCTTGCCAATGTGCTGCGCGAATTCTCCCAATCGCTGGCAGCATTCTGGACTGATCTGGGCGATCTCGGAGAAGACACCGTGGTTGTGACGATGTCGGAATTCGGGCGCACGGCGCGGGAGAATGGCAATCGCGGGACTGATCATGGGCATGCGAATGTGATGTTCGTTCTTGGCGGGCCAGTGAAAGGCGGCAAGGTTTATGGACGCTGGCCGGGACTTGATCAGTCACAGCTTTATGAGGGGCGTGATCTGGCGTTGACTACGGATTTTCGGCAGGTGCTTGGGGAGGCGGTTGCGCGGCACACGGGGAATAAGAATTTGGGGGAAGTGTTTCCGGGGTATGAGAATCGGCCAGGGAAGTTTCTACGCTTGTTAGGGTAAACGACGCAAAAAGCTACATCTCGATCAGCACATCGCCATTTTCGATCTTCAACGCGTATACAGCTACTTTTGAGTTTGCATCCTGCTCGGCGGCGCCGGTTTTCGCATCCCATGCCCAGCCGTGCCACGGGCAGACGACTTTGTTGCCTTCGACCATTCCCTGCCCTAACGGGCCGCCGCGATGCGGGCAGATGTTGTCCATCGCACTGTAGGCGCCGTTTACGTTGGCTACGCAGATGGTTTTGTTGCCGCACGGGAATTCTTTGGCTTCGTCGGTGGGCGGGAGTTCGGATTCTTTCGTGAGCTTCGTGAAGTTCGGCATTAGTCCTTGAATCTTCTTCTGAATCCTCTGCGAAAAATTGCCTCTCTTCGCTCGGCAGACGGGCGAGAGTGCCCGTCCCCACACGAGTCTATTTCGGCTGCATCGTCTGCGCGATCATTACCTGGCGCTTGAAGTTTTCCATCATGTTCGGATCGAGGCGAACTTCGGTGGGCTTCTTGGCCAGCGTCATGGTATCGATTTTGTCCTGCAGCTTGAGGAGCGCGTAGAAAAGATTTTCGGGGCGCGGCGGGCAGCCGGTTACGTAAACGTCCGTGGGCACGATTTTGTCGACGCCCTGCAATACAGCGTAAGTGTTGAACGGGCCGCCGACGGACGAGCACGCTCCCATAGAGATCACCCACTTGGGGTCGGGCATCTGATCGTAGATGCGCTTCACCACAGGCGCCATTTTTAGCGTGACCGTGCCGGCAACAATCATAAGATCGCTTTGACGGGGGCTGGGGCGGAACACTTCCGAGCCGAAGCGGGCGATATCGAAGCGCGAGGTCGACGATGCGATCATCTCGATTGCACAGCAGGCGAGGCCGAAGGTCATCGGCCAGACTGCGGACTTGCGCGCCCAGTTGAAAACGTAATCGACCGTGCTGATCATGAAATTCTTTTCGAACTTATTTTGCAGCCAGCCCATGAGTGACCTCGACGGCCATTATAACGCTCAAGGCCAGCCAGCGGCGGGAAAGAACACGGTGAAACAGCCGCGCGCGGCTTTGCCGATTGAGCGCAAATGTCGTCGCGGTTGCTCGGGATTGTACGGTCGTTTACAAATAGAGTTATCCATGGATTCGACAACCGCCGCGGCCACGGACCGCGTAAGCCTTTCTACCCGGATCATTCGTATTTGGGCACAGATTCGAACGTCTCAATTTTGGATGGTCGCGATCGCACTTTTTCTGCGTGTGGGCTGGATCATCGTGGGACACACTTACAAGTTCAAGGCGGCAGAGAATAATTTTGGCTTCGGCTGGGAGATGGGGAGAATCGGCGCGGCCATCGCCTCGGGTCGGGGGTTTAGCGATCCGTTCGGAGCAGCGACCGGACCGACCGCTTGGGAGCCACCGCTTTATCCTTATTTGACCGCGAGCGTTTTTCATTTCTTCGGAATTTATTCCCGCGCCTCGGCTTTTGTGCTGCTTTCTGTCAATAGCGTTTTTTCTGCCCTCACCTGCATTCCGATTTTTCTGCTCGCGCGGAGAATCTTTTCGGAGAAAGTTGCTGTTGGTTCGGCGTGGACCTGGGTGCTTTTGCCCTACGTGATGTATTGGTGCACCCGCTGGGTTTGGGAGACGAGTCTTTCGGCGCTGCTGTTGGCGGCGATCCTTTGGTTGACCTTGACGATGGCAGAACGTAACGGGCTGAAGCCGTGGATTGCGTTCGGATTTCTGTGGGGCGTTGCAGCCCTCAATAGCACGGTACTGATCGCGTTTCTGCCGGCGTCGGGTTTGTGGGCGTGGTATCAGCGTGCCAAGCGTGGGAAGCAGTCGATGAGTGGAATTGGAATCTCAGCGCTGGTCTTCATCGCCTGCGTCGCCCCGTGGACAGCGCGCAATTATCAAACCTTCGGCAAATTTATTTTCATTCGCGATAACTTTGGGGCGGAACTGCGCCTGGGCAACGGCCGCGGCGCGGATGGAACGTGGATGCAGTATCTGCATCCCACTCAGGATCTTTACGCGATGCGGCAGTACACCGAGATGGGTGAACTGGCCTATATCGATATGCGCAAGCAGCAGGCGCTCGATTATATCGAAGCGGATTATCCGCGCTTTGCTGTGCTTTGCCTGAAGCGCTTCATTTATTTTTGGGCAGGGCCGCCGCGTCTGGCGCAGGTCTGGTGGCTGGCGCAAGTGAAGAATTCGCTGTTTCTGGCGTCGTCGATATTGATGTTCTGGGGACTGGGACGCGCTTTGCGTCAGAGCAGGCCTGGGGCGTGGCTGTTGTTCTGGCTGATCCTGTTATATCCAGCGATTTATTATGTCGTTTTTCCGGGGCAGCGATACCGGCATCCGATTGAGCCGGTGATCACGATTCTGGGAGTTTATCTGCTCACTGAAGCGGGGAAGCAAAATCAGGGCGGTGTCAAGACCTAATAGATCGTGTATCCCGGAGCGGGCGTGCGCAGGTCGGGTTTCGATGCCATGAGCAGCAATGCGCCCTCGCGCTTGAAAGCCCGCAAGTCTTCGAGGCTATTGAACGACTTGGTCTTGTAGTCATCCGGCGTGGGCGTGTCGTCGGGAACGCGGATTGCCTCGACGTTTTCGAAGGCGTGTTTCCTCAAGAGCTCGATGTACTCTTCGGCCGAGCGGATATGGACGGGCACTTTCAGTTTATCGACCCACTGCAGCGAGTATAGGTTGTCTTTATAGAGATTGATGAGGATAGATAACCTTCCGCGCGGCGCCATTACGCGAAAGAGTTCCATCAGAGCGCGATCCTGATCAGCGTAATAGTAGAACGACTCGACCGACAACACTTTATCGAAGAAGTTTTCTTCCCAGGGAATTTGTTGCGCGGAGCCCCAGACATAGATCAGGTTATCGAAATCCTTCGACGCGGCGCGGGCTTCGCGAATCATTTCATCGGAGACGTCGATGCCGACGACCTGCCCGAAACCGTCCGGGCCTTCGCCGACCAGCCGGGCAAGCAAGCGAGTTGCCCATCCGGAGCCGCAACCCAGATCGAGCACACGCTCGCCTGGGCGCAGGTTCATGTGGCGGATCGTTTTCGACGTGATGTCGAAATGGTGTTGCTCCATCTTGGGGCCTTCACCGGCCGCAGCCCAGCGGTTGAATTCCTGCTGCAGTTTTTCGTCGGGAGTGAGGGATTTTTCTGGCATAGATCTTCAGTTAGTGTGATGCGCGTCAGCTCATCACAGTTTATGTTACAGTTTTCTTCCGCATGGCAACAGATCCTCAAGGCTCTCTGCCCAAGCCCAGCCCTGGAACGCTCTACTGCCCCAACTGTGCCCGAGAAGTGAATGACCCATTGACCTGCGGCGACTGCTCGGCCGTGATCTGCCGGACTTGCGGCACCCCGCTCGAATCTCCCGACGACTTGGGAATCGGATGATGGATTCCACTCTGGCTCCAGCGAGAAGCGAGAAAACTTCAGCGCATTCGCAGCCCACGCTTGTTCGCGGCCTTGGCCTGCTCGATTCCGTGCTGCTGCTGGTAAGCGGCATTATCGGCTCTTCGATTTTTCTTACGGCGAAAGATATTGCCGGGCCGCTGCCGCAACCGATGCTGTTCCTGGGCGTTTGGGTTATTGGCGGAGTGATTTCGCTTTTCGGCTGCGTGGCTTTTGCTGAGTTGGGATCGATGTTCCCGGAGTCCGGCGGGCAGTATGTTTATTTGCGCGAGGCTTACGGCGATCTGGTTGCTTTTCTTTATGGATGGATGCTGTTCTCCGTCGCCAACGGCGGATCGATCGCGGCTCTAGCGGTTGCGGCTGCAGCTTACACGGGACAGGTTTTTCCGGTCGTCTCTCAGGATCATCCTGTTCTGTCGATTGCCGGAATCGCGATTACTCGGGCGCATCTGTTCGGCTTGTTCCTGATCGCTGTGCTGACTTATGTGAATGTGGTCGGCCTGCGCTGGGGCACGCTGCTGCAGAATGTTTCTACCTGGACGAAGTTCGCGGCAATGGCTGCGTTTGTGGTACTGGGATTTGCCATCGGCAAGGGTGACTGGTCGCATTTCAATTCTCATGGGGCGAGCCTCACGCTGGGGCTTCATCCGGCGCAGTTGATTTCGGCGATGGGCGTGGCGCTGATCGCGGTCTTCTGGGCTTATGACGGATGGGTTTACATCACCTGGGTTGCGGGCGAGGTGAAAGAGCCTCGCCGGAATGTGCCGCTGGGCATGGTTTTCGGCGTGCTGGTGGTGGGCGCGATTTACGTGGCGATGAATTTCACTTACCTGTACGCGCTGCCGTTGAATGAAATCGCGCAGCATGAAACCATTGCTCATGCCGCGGCAGCTGCATTGTTCTCTCCGCGTGCGGCGGTATGGCTGTCGCTGATGATTGCGGTTTCATGTTTCAGCGCGGCGGCTACGTGCACGCTGTCTGGCGCGCGCGTCTATCTTGCCATGGCGCAGGATGGAGTTTTCTTCAAGCGCATGGCGGTGATTCACCCCAAATGGCGGACGCCGGCCTTCAGCTTGATTGGACAAGGCGTCTGGGCGGCGCTGCTCACCGTGAGCGGGCGCTACGATCAGCTTTACACTTACGTGATTTATGGAATGGTGCTTTCCTACACGCTGACCGTGGTTGGAATGTTTCTGCTGCGCTGGCGGCGGCCGGAGATTCCACGTCCTTATCGCTGCACGGGATATCCGTGGCTGCCGGCGATTTACGTGCTAGTTGGTGCGACGTGGACTTTGAACACGATCATTACGCGGCCGACCGAAGCGTTCTGGGGCACGGCTATCGTGCTGGTTGGCGTGCCGGGGTATGTTTACTGGAAGTGGAGTAATCGCAAGGCTGTTCCAGAGCCTCGAGTATGACGGCAGTAACTTTATTTGCATCCCCTTCTTGCAGTACCTTGGTGTGTTGACCATTGGTACGCCGTGTCTGTGCGCTCTCACCTTTCCCTGAGAGACTTGGAGAAACATCATCCGGGGTAAATTTGGGGAAGATAAATTTGGAGAAACAATGAGCCGTTCGGTTTCGCTCCGCTTGCTGGCTGTGGTGTTCGTCATCTCTGCCCTGTTCACGGGTTGCACTCGCGATCCTAATGCGCGCAAGCAGAAATTTCTGGAGAGCGGCAACCGTTACGCCAAACAGGGCAAGCTGCGCGAGGCGGAAATTCAATATGCAAACGCGCTGCAGATCGATCCGCGGTTTGCCGAGGCGCATTATCAGCTGGCCGAGACTTCTCTCAAGCTGAAGGATTATAACCGCGCTTACGCAGAGCTTTCGCGGACGACTGATCTTGCTCCTGACAATTACAGCGCGCAGGCCGATCTAGCGAACCTGCTGATTTCTGCCCGCGATTTGAAGCAGGCGCAGCCGCATCTCGATGTGCTGCGTGAGAAGCAGCCGGACAGCGCTGATACTCATCTGGCTTGGGCGAATATGTATGCCGCTCAAGGCGATCTACAAACAGCTCTAGAGGAGACGCAGAAGGGCGTGGCCGCCGACCCGGGCCATCCTGATTCGTACTTGAATCTGGCGATTCTGCAACTGCGCACGAACCAGTTCGATCAGGCCGAAGGCAGTTTGAAGAAGGCAGCAGAGCTTGGTCCGAAGCAGATGAATGTGCAACTGGCTCTGGGAGGCTTTTACCAGGGGCGCAACCGCTTTCCGGAGGCGGAAGCTCAGTTCAAGCATGCGATTGACGTCGATCCCAAGGATCCGGCTCCTTACGCGGCTTATGTTCGATTGCTGATGACCGAGGGGAAAAAAGCGGACGCCGAGAGTTTTTTGAAGCAGACCAAGAACGACTTTCCGGATAACTCCGAAGGCTACCGCATGCTGGGGGATTTTTATTTCGCCGACAACGAACTTGATAAAGCTACTGCGGAATATGGCGCTCTCTACCACGATCATCCGAAAGACCTGCAGGTGAAGAAGAACTACATTCAGTTGCTGATCCTGAAGAATCGCCTCGACGAAGCGACGAAGCTAAATGACGAGATTTTGAAAGTGAATCCGCATGAGGCGGATGCGCTGGTGTTTCGCGGTGAAATACAGCTGCACAACGGGGACGCCAACGGTTCCGTGGATTCGTTGCAGCAGGCGATCAAGAACGATCCCAATAATGGCGTGGCGCACTACCAGCTTGGGCTGGCGCTCGAAGCGCAGAACAATAGTGCGCAGGCGGAATCGGAACTGAGGCAGGCGGTGGCGCTGCGTCCGGATATTACCGATGCGCAGCGCGCTTTAGCCGGCCTGCAGATGCAGCAGAAGGATTTTGATGGCCTGGCGCAGACTGCGGAGCAGATTATTCGCGTGGCACCGAATGCTCCCGACGGCTATCTGATACGGGCTCAGGCCGATATGAGCCGGCAGAAATATTCTGCGGCTGATCAGGATCTGCACAAGGCGGCGGAGCTGGCGCCGGCGAGCCCCGCTCCGTATGTGCAGATGGGCAACCTGCACGCATTGCAGAAGCAATATGCGGTGGCGATCAAGTTTTATCAGCAGGCGCTGGAGCATGATCCGGCGTCGACCGATGCGCTGCAGGGGATGATGAACACTTACCTGGCGCAAAAGCAGGTCGATCCAGCCATTGCGGCGGCAAAGGCGCAGATTGCCAAGACGCCGAGCAGCAGCGGCTTTTACGATCTTCTGGGCACGGCGCTGTTCCAGAAGAAAGATTTGGGGGGGGCCGATGCCGCGCTGCACAAGTCAATTGAGCTCGACAAGAACAATTCCGACGCACTGGTGAAGCTGGCTCAGACGCAGGCCGCGGAAGGTAAAAGCGACCAGGCGCTTGCCACTTATCAGCAGTCGATCAAGGATCATCCGAAGGAAATTTCGTTCTACATTCTCGCGGGAATGTTGTATGAATCGCAGCGCAATTGGGAGCAGGCAAAAAACATGTACCAGCAGGCGCTGAACATTCAGCACGACAATCCGCTGGCCTCAAACAATCTGGCTTATGTGATGCTGCAGCAGGGCGGCAACGTCGATGTGGCTCTCGCCATGGCGCAGACGGCGCGGCGCGGCATGCCGGACTCTCCGAATGCGGCCGACACGCTGGGATGGGCGTACTACGAGAAGGGGGTCTATCAGTCGGCGATCGATATGTTCCAGGAGTCGCTGAGGCTGAACGAAAAGAAAGGCGGAGCCGACGACGCCACGGTTCACTACCACCTTGCGCTGGCTTATCAGAAATTGAATCAGGTTTCGCAGGCCCGGCAGCAGTTGGAACGCGTGCTCAAAATTAATCCTAATAATGGCGATGCTAAGAAGGCGCTGTCGGAGTTGAGAGGGTAGGGCGGATCAGTTTAGTGCTGCTTCAATCGGCCGCCGCGGTTTCCTTCACTTCATCTTTGGGAGCATGCTTCGGGGTGCGGTTGGAGGGCAGTCCCGCATCGCGAATCTTATAAAGCAGCGCGCGATAGCTGATGTTCAGCGCCTTCGCTGCCTGTTTGCGGTTCCAGTGGTGGTGTTGTAGAACTTTCAAAATAATTTTGCGTTCCAGTTCGTGCACCGCCTGGCGCGTGATCTTCTTCAGTGAGATCGGTCCATCGACCGGAATGTCTGCCGTAAAATAATCGGGCTCGCGCGGTCGCAGATCGCCGGAGATCGAATCTTCAGTGCCGAGAATCACGTACCGCTTCATCAGATTTTCCAGCTCGCGAATGTTTCCCGGCCAGTGATACTTTTTCAGCGACTTCATCAACTCTCCTGAAGGTGACGCGGCTCGCGCGTTGAACTTGCGGTTGTAGTATTCGAGAAAATATTCGACCAGTTGCGGAATGTCGGTGGAGCGTTCGCGCAGCGCGGGAACGTATACATTCACGACGTTGATGCGGTAGAACAAATCGGCGCGGAATGTGCCATTGATGATTTCTTCTTCGAGCTTGCGGTTGGTTGCGCAGACTACGCGGACTTCGACCTTCTTATCTTCCTGCGCGCCGATGCGGCAGAACTGGCCGTCCTGCAACAACTGCAGAAGTTTCGATTGCAGCGCCATGTCGAGTTCGGAAATTTCATCGAGAAAAAGCGTGCCGCGATGCGCCATCTCGACGCGGCCGGGCTTGGTGCCGTAGGCGCCGGTGAAGGCTCCTTTTTCGTAGCCGAAGAGTTCGCTTTCGAGCAGCGTGCCGGGAATGGCCGGGCAATTTACTTTCACCCATGGACCTGACTTCCAGGGTGAGCCGGCATGAATCATGCGCGCAATGATGTCTTTGCCTGTTCCACTTTCGCCGTGAATGAGCACCGGAACATTGGCGCCAGCGATCTTGGCGAGGCGTTCGCGCAACGACCGCATGGCATCAGTCGCGCCGAAAACGACAGCGTCGGGCGGCATCTCACCCAAGGGTTGAATCAATGCACTGACTGGATTCGAAGTACTCATAAGCTTTTCCGCATTGGCTGGTCTATGGTTTGCATCTGAAGAACCAAACCCGGCGCCGGAAAACACCTACGCGAAAGCCTATTCTATCTTCTTGAGGCGAAGCAACTTACTAAAGATCGCGCGAGGTCACGGCGGGTAATTCGGGGAACTTGGAAGGCTCGGCGAAGCCCGGAAAAGCAAGGGAAAAGATTTTCACACGGATGAACTGAGCTTCCGACGACGAGGCTTCGAGGGAAGATGAGAGTTGGTCAGCGGCCGCGAGAATCGCAGCGCAACCAGGTTATAGCCTTCGCCATGGAGCGTGCGCAGGACTCTGGCACGAAGGTTCCGAGCAACTTTGGGAAGCGACGACAAAGCTGCCAGGGGCGCGCTCGGTATCTCAAGGGAAAGCTGCGAAGATGGCGCGATCGAACGCCGGACGGCCAGGAGCATGCCACCTGCGGAGACATTGAGGGCGGTGGCAAACTCCAAGAACTCTTTATCGCCGTCCTCCCGGCTTCTTACAAAAACCGGGATGGCTAAGGGCAAACGCGGCCAGCGCCTACGTTCCGCCACTGCGGTTCGACCTTTCACCCACACCCCTTCCGGCGTCATTAATCCAAAATAGACAGCATCCCACGGGCCAAAACCCCAGATCGCAGGGTTAATGCCGGTAAAACCGGAAGAGACGCGGCATGATGCCGTCAACTTCGGCAATTGGCAGTCTTAAGACCTTTGAAGCACGGTTATTTCGTGAGTTTTAGATTTTGTGAGTTCTTATTGCCTGACGGGCCCACGCAGGTATTTGGTTACGGAAGGAGTGCAAGCTTTTGCGACACTTGGGTAATCGAGTTGCATTTTTCGTTGACATCGAAAAGTAGCGCATCATACGATGAAAACACAGCATTCTTCCTTAAAAGTCGAGTGCGTCCCCCCGATTAGACCAACGTCTTCCATTATGGCCTCGGTGCAAAAGAATGTGCGCGTTCCAGATTCTGGAGCAAAGGCGAGCGTGTCGGCTTATCCGGCATCGACCGAAGGAATCCCAAGCACGGTCGATCTTCCGCAAGCTTATTCCGAACTGCAGGAGCGTTTTCAACGCACGACGAATGCGCTGAGCTCCGCGGCCCATGACCTGAAAACTCCGCTGGCCATTCTGAACGGATATGTGGACCTTTTGCACAGCGAGAAACTGGGGCCGCTCAATTCGCGGCAGCACGAAGTTCTGAGCGACATGCAGGCGAGCGGAAAGCGGCTGCAGCAGTTTATTCAGGATTTTTTAACATACAGCGCGCTGGAAACCGGCGGGCTGACGATGACGTTTGAGGATGGCGATCTTAACGATTGCCTCTCCGGTGTATGTCGCTTGTGGTCGATGCGGTTTCAGGAAAAAGGCCTGGCTCTTTATTTTTTGCCGAACGAGAAGCTGCCGGTTTTTTCCTTCGATTCCGCCAAGCTAGAGCGCGTGATTTCGAATCTGCTGGAGAATTCTTTTAAGTTCGTTCCGCAGGGTGGAACCGTCTGGTTGCATGCCGAACCGTACATGTGGGAACGCCGCGCGGCGGCGCAGCCAGCTTCATCAGGTGAGCGGAGGCGGCAGGAAACCTCACAACCCAATTCCGTGAAAGTCAGTGTGTCGGACACCGGGCCGGGAATTCCGGCGGAATTTCATCAGGAAGTGTTCGACGACTTTTTCCGTTTACCCGGAAGTGGGAATCAGGAAGGCGTGGGTCTGGGCCTGGCGATTGTGCGCCGACTGGTGCAGGGGATGGGCGGGAAAGTCTGGGTGGAAAGCGATCCGGGAGCGGGATGCAAATTTTCGTTCCTCATCCCGTTCAAGCCGCCTGCAACTTCCGGCGGAAAAGGAAAGAATCGATGAGCGAGAGTGCCAAGATTCTTTTGGTCGATGACGAACCGGCGATGCTGCGGTATATCAAGACGCTGCTGGAGGTCGACGACTATAAAGTGGAGACCGCATCGACCGGCGAAGAAGCGCTGCAGCGCATCGATAAGGGCATGGAGCCGGATCTGGTATTGCTTGACGTGCTCATGCCGGGTATCGATGGGCTGGAGACGCTGGAGCAATTGCGCCTGAAGCGGCCGGGAGCAAAAGTGGTGATGCTGTCGTGTGTGAATGACACGAAGAAAGTCGTGCAGGCTATGAGACTGGGCGCGCACGACTACCTGACTAAGCCGTTTCAAAAAGCCGAACTGGATGCGGTGATCGATCAGTGTCTTGGCCAGGGCAAAGCGCCGGTCGGGGGCGAGGTCGAGGAAGTAGGAGACGACATATTCTTCATCGCTGCCAGCCCGGCGATGCGGAAGATTCGCTCACAGGCCGCACTGGTGGCGAATGTCGATATTCCGGTTTTATTGCTGGGCGAGAGCGGGACGGGCAAAGAGGTTTTAGGGAAGCTCATTCACAAGCTCTCTCCGCGCGCGCACCGAACATTTTTGAAGGTGAATTGTGCGGCGGTTCCCGCGGATCTGCTGGAAAGCGAGCTTTTCGGTTATGAGCCAGGAGCGTTCACCGGAGCGACACACGCCAAGCCGGGAAAATTTGAGCTATGCAACAGAGGGACGATTCTGCTCGACGAAATCGGCGAGATGCCTCCTAGTTTGCAAGCCAAGCTGCTGCATGTTTTGCAGGACAACAGCTTTTCGCGGCTCGGAAGCCGCAGCGTTGTGAAGGTTGACGTTCGCATTCTTGCGGCTACCAATATCGATATCCCGCAGGCCATCGCCACGAAAAGACTGCGCGAAGATCTTTACTACCGGCTCAATGCTTTCACTCTGCAGCTTCCGCCGCTGCGCGAACGGAAAGAAGAGATTCCGATCCTGCTGAAGCAATTCATGACGCGCATGGCGGAGCGTTACGCGCGGCCGCCGCTTCCGCTCTCGCCGCAACTGCTGGAAGCGTGCCAGGCTTATAACTGGCCGGGCAACCTTCGCGAGTTGAATAATTTCCTGAAGCGTTATTTGATTTTGGGCGACGAACACTTAGCCGCGGCCGAACTGCAACCACGCATCGATGGGAACGGCGGCGCTGCCCATGCGGACTCGGCGAAGAGCGGAGAAGCTGGGGGCGGCTTGAAATCGCTGGCGCGCTCCGCGAAAGACGAGGCTGAAGGCGAAGCGATACGGCAGGCGCTGGAGCAGACGAACTGGAATCGCAAACAGGCTGCAGCCCTTCTGCAGATCAGCTACAAAGCTTTGCTGTATAAGATTCGGCAATACGGAATCGCCGAAGCCAAGAGCCACCACAAGCTCTCTGCGGGCGCCTAACGGCGCTGCCGGGCTTTCATTCATTCGATCTACAAATTACGCTGCGGACTTTGTCACGCGTCCCGCGGCTTTACGGCGTTACCGTCACGCTGAAGGGTGCAGTCTTGGTGTAGGTGCCTGAGGTTGCGGTGACGGTCATCGTATACGTTCCCGATGGAGTGCCGCTCACCGTGGGCTGAGTCTTATTGCTGCTGCAGGCCGGCAGCAGCAGAGTCAACGCAAAGAACGCCGCGAGCGTGAAAAGGCTCAACAGCCAATTTCGACGTCGCTTTCTGCCCGCTCCCAAGCTTAAGAAAGCCATTCCTGGAACGGTTAGCCAGATCGCCAACAGCGGCCCGCGCCATCGAGTGGATGCTGTGTTGACTGGTTGAGCCGTCGTCGTCAAGTTCAAAATCGTTGAACCGCTGCCTTGACCGTTGCTCAAAGTGATCGTGCTGCTGGTGAAATTGCAGGACGCACCAACGGGGAGTGAACTGCAACTGAGAGAGACATTCGCTCCAAAGACTCCCTGCGTGGGAGCCACTACGACGCTATATTGAGCGGCTTGGCCGGCGGCCACGGTTTGGGCCGATGGCGCAATCGAAACCGTGAAACCTGTGGCAGTGAATGAGGCCGTGGTCGTGCTGTTGGTGTTCGTATTATTGGGGCTGGAGACGATCGCGGTCATCTCATAGGTGCCTGGACTGGTTGCACTCACACTAAAAACGACGTTGGCTATGGAGCCGGCTTGCAGTGTGGGAATCTGGCAAATGATGTCGACTCCGTTGGTGCCGCTTGGGGAGCTGCAAGTGCCCGAACCGGATTGCACGCTGCCGCTGGCGATGGCTACACCATTGGGGACCTGACCGGTAACCGTGATCCCCGTAGCCACGTCCGGGCCGTTGTTCACCACCGAGAACGTGATCGTCACGGGACTTCCGGCGCCCACCGATCCGGTGGGTGAGACGACCGGGGCCACACAAGTGATGCACAACTGAGCGGCGGTGCCCAATTTGACAACGAAATCGTCGGTGGTTCCGTTCAGCGTGGTTCCGCCTGCACCGGGAAGCGGATCGTCGACCTGTAGATTGGTGGAAGTAGTGTCTCCCACAAAATATGTGTTCAGGCTGGGATCGACGGCAATGCTGGTGCCGCGATCTACCCCATTGCCACCGAAATAGGTCGCATAATTACCGATCTGAGAACCAGCGGTAGCAGCGGTGTTGAGGTGGGCGAAAAAGGCGTTCTGCGTACCGTTGAGTGTAGTCTGAATCGAATTTGCGGTGGCGGGAAAGCTTGGGGGATTGGCCGTCCCTGAATTCGTGGAGCCGGTGAGCAAGGCGTCGCTTGCGGTGTCGACCGCAACGGCTAATCCTGACTCATTTCCGCCGCCGCCGAGGTATGAGAAATAAGTCAGCAAGAGAAAATTCGGCGTTCCGCTGGTGCTGGCCGCAGGGTTAGTGAAGCGTGCTACAAACGCGTCGGTGTTCGCAGTCGTTGCAGGACAGGCCGATGTTACGGTCTCTACCACTCCTGGGTTATTCAAGCAGGTTTGAAAACCCTGCACGCTTCCCGTGGGTAAGAGGAAATCAGGAGAGTTGGTGGTTCCCGTGATGTAAACGTTCGCCGCTCCGGCATCGACGGTGATCGCCGGACTCGAATCAGTCAAAGTCCCACCGAAATAGCTCGAGAAAAGGAGTTGCGCGCCGGCTTGCGCCAGTGGATCGATCTTGGTGAGGAAGGCATCCGTGGGATAGGGTGTGGTGGTCGGAGGCGTACACGGATTGGTTGTAATGGGCTGGCTGGCGGGCGGAACGGTATCCAGACAAGGCTGGTAGGCGTTGAGGATGGGGAAGTCGCCAGAGGTTCCGCTGTTGCCGTAGAGTCCGGAGCCGCTGTTGTAAAAGTTGGTGGTGCCGCTGAAATACATGTTGCCGGTCGTATCTACGGCAATTCCACCACCGGTTGCGACTGCGCCACCGGGAGTGTTGCCGCCGAAATAGGTGGAGTACGCGATGCCCCCGACGCCAGGAACTCTGGTGTTCACCTTGGTAGCGAAAAGCTGAATACTCGAGAGCGATGTGCTTTGGAAGGGTACGGGCAACTGGGTGGCAGGGAAGGCTACCGTGTTGCTGGCGGCGTTGTTCGATGTCGTGGTCCCCGTGACGAAGACATCCTGCTGGGTATCGATCGTCATCCCGGTGGATGTATCGTTGCCGTTGCCCGAAAGATATGAGGCATAAGTCTGAGTCGCGCCGCTAGCTTCGAGCACGCTGATGAAAATCGATGTGCAGGTCTTGCCGCTGCACTGTGAACCCTTCGCCATGGGAGACGTCTGGTAGGCCAGGCTGGTAGTGGGGAAATTCGTCGAAGTCGTATTGCCTACCAGGTATGTGTTGCCGCCGGCATCGGCGGCTATCCCTGTGCTGGTGTCGGTGCCGCTGCCACCGAGGAAAGTGGCATACACGACGATTGGCGGCGACGATGGATTGATCTTAGCGACGAAAACGTTGGAAGCGGTGCCTAGCGTAGTTGGAGTCGCCCCGTTCAATGGAAAAGAAGCAGGCGACGACGTTGTGGTTCCGGAGAGATAAATGAAGCCATCGCCGTTAACTGCCACCGAAGGCCCGAGGGTCGATGCTTCCGAACCCGATCCACCGAAGTAGGTGGAGAAATCGAGAACCGGATCGATTACCAATTCGCGCGCATGATCAAAGCCAGCAATTTCAAAGCCGACGCGATTGCCGGCATGCAGGATAAATCGTCCAGCGACAGGCGTGCGGCGGCCTCCATCCTGCTGGTAAATCTGTGGGGCTCGCAGGCGCAGTACGGCGTTTTGAACGTTTTTCTCTTTATTATTTCTATTTCTATTATTTCTATTTCGCCTTCCGAGTGTGACTAACAGATCGCCCTTACTCAATCTGAGCGTGCTCGCGCGGTCGAATCGCAATTGCGCTTGCGAAGGATCGGCGCCGGGCGCGACGCGGAAGTCATATTCGAGTCGTCCCTGGTTTCCGTAGAAGACGAGGTCGACACCGGGATAGACGTTCCGGTAGCGCACTCCGGCGAATTGCGGAATGCCGCTATGCCATTGATGGGGATCGTTGCCGACGATGTAGTTGCTCTTGCCGGGTAAGGGATCGGCTCCGGAAATTTCGGCGTCAGAATCGGCGCCGACGAGCCGCATTCTGACGAATTCTTCTCCTAGCCCTGGTCCCGATTCGGACGCAGAGCGCAGGGCCAGCACGGCTCCATTAGCATCGAGGAAGAGTCCATATCCATGGCCGCGCGCCATGAATTTCACGCCGGATTCGGCCTGGCCTTGATTCGGTTCGAAGATCAAAGGCAACTGTCCGAGAACGCCCCGCGCATCTGCTTTCGGTTGGCTCACCGAGGATGAAAGCAAAGTCTTAGAAAAAGCCGGGACGGGAGGAAGCGGAGCTTGAGCTAAAGCACGTCGAGAAGCGGGGCGGGAACTCAGGCCAATGAGAGCGAAACCTGCTATGAGGAGGATGAAGATTGCCCAAATTACGCTGGCGCCAAGCCAGCGGCGACCCGAACCATCGATCACACTTCCCTCCGAATTTCTGGCTCCCAAGCTACTGGCAAACCCACGGCCACTTCCCATTGCACTTTTCCTCCGGCTCACAATCAATCGTTTGGAGAGAGTAGAGACGGCGCGCAAGTCAGTGCCTGCCGCGCGCCGGCGAAACCGCCCGCTGCTGACGTGTCATTAGGAACTGGCGGAAAATAAACAACTACTTAAACATCTGTCGGATAGCGAAGTCAAGCGACCGCTCCGCGCACCGGCCAAGTTTCAGGTAAAAACCGTCCCCGTAAATTGGAGCGCCGTCCCCGGTTTGGTCAGATGCGTTGGCTGCCGAATAGAGATGCCGGAGCATGGCACGAAAGTGGGCGAACTAATTTGCAACCGCAGGGTGCGGTTCGAGATTTTGGACTGAAGCGGTCGCGAAGGGATTAATTCCTCGGTTAACCGGACGAATGCCGGGAGTCTTTTTGCTCTTGCAAAGCTGTTGAAAACCTATACAGTGTGAACTATTCAATGGCTTTCCGAAGGGCGGGAAGCGTTGACACTCCCAGCCGAAAGTCGATCCGTACAGCCCTGATATTGTCTTCGTTTGGAAAATGCTTTGGGAAACTCCACAACGGATGCAGCCGGACTTTCAGGAACGACGGACCATGCGGCGCTTCGATATGCGCCTGCCGGCGGTGGTTCGCCTTGATCAGCAGGACGAATTCCACACCGAAACCCAGAACGTAAGTGCGCGCGGAGTTTTCTTTTACCTGGACCGGCCGGTTGCCGCGGGAACTGCCTGCGAAGTAACGTTGACGTTCCCGCCGCACATTACCCTGACCGATGCGGTTCGGGTCCGCTTTAGCGCGCGCGTCATCCGGGTCGAATCGCCGCTTCCCTCTTCGCGTGTTGGGACGGCTGCCATGATCGAAAACTACGAGTTTCTGCGCTCGAACGGCGGCAGTGAGTTCCTAAATGCGTTGCAGCGGGAGTGGAGGACGGCGAATTAAGAGCGAGAATCGCCGCTAGGCTCTTGGCGGAGGCGGACCGAGCACCTTCGTGTCGTGACGCGTAATGATCCTGGAAACTTCGGCGCCCCACTGCCGATCCGTGTGGGACATTCGTGAAGCGAGCTCATTCAGCTCTCGAAATGCCTCGTCGAATCCGGCGGGAGTTCCCCAACCCAAAAAGTTGGTCGATGGCGAAGAAGTAATTCCCTGCGCGTGAGGCGTGCCGCGGGGAATCTGGGCAACGCTGCCCGCCTCCAGATCGTGCCATTGTCCATCCAGAAAAACCGAGAGCACGCCGTCGAGCACGTAGAAGTATTCGTCGGTTTGGGGATGAAGATGCAGCGGAGTCATGAAGCCGCGACGTTCACAAAACCTTCCCAGCCACCACGCTCCAGCGGAGCGCTCTCCGTCGACCAGAATTTGGCCGTCGAGAAGACCGTACTTACACGGGCGGGCCTGGGCGGGTCTGACTATCATTTGCCGACCTGCGCCAGTCGCCGGCGCAGGCGTTGATAGCGCCGAATCAGGCTGCCGACATAGAGGCCGTGAATCAGCCAAGTGGCGATATATGCGGCGTAAAGGTATTTGATGGAATTCATCGCGGCCCCGCGCGGAAGGGAAGCTTCGCTTTCGAACCTGATGGTCCAACCTCCAGCAGCGATTCGAGCGCTTCGGCTTCTTCCACATCGCGCTGCAGCATTTCAAGGCGATAGCGCGCCCAACAGACCAGAAGCGCGAAGCAGGAGAATGCCAGCCAATTGATGAGCAGAATATGCAACATGACGGGATCGATCGAGCCGCCTCCGCCAATGACCGGTTGCGGATGCTGCGTGCGGAAGAACCAGATGGAGAAATAAACCAGGGGCACATCAAGCGCGCCGAAGATGGCGAGGACGGCGGCCAGCTTTGGAGTTTGCGCGCTGTCGGAGAAGCGGCGCAGAATGAGATAGCTGACATAGATAAGCCACAGCACTAAAGTTAAGGTTAGCCGCAGATCCCAGGTCCACCAGATGCCCCACACCGGACGCGCCCAGATCGGCCCGGTAACCAGTACGACCGTGCAGAAAACTACTCCGACTTCGGCGCAGACCAGCGCGACGGCGTCGGCTTTGGGATTTCGCCGCGCGAGATATGTCACCGAGGCGACGAAATTCACAAAGAATAGAACAAAGGCGGTCCACGCTGAGGGAACGTGGTAGTAGAAGATGCGCTGCACGTCACCCATGGTTCGCTCGGTGGGAGCGACCCAGATCGCTTCGTAGAAGGCATAGGCCAACAACAGCGCGGTGAGAACTGCGAGGATGGGGAAGGCCTTTTTCATTCTGCCTGCAGGACCGTCTCGAACAAGGCCAGACAAGCAGTAGTAAACACCACATCGTAGGTGAGAAGCAATACGATCCAGAAGCGGGGGCTGCCGTCACCGCTGAGAATGATGCGCGTGGCTTCGACCATGCCTTGAATTGCCGGAATCGAAAGCGGAAAAAGAATCAGCGGCAGCATGACCTCGCGCATGCGGGTGCGGATCGACATGGCGGCAAAGAAAGTGCCGCTGGCGACCAGGGCCCATGTTCCAAGCACACAGACGGGAATCAATTGCCACCCCGTGCCAAGAACGCGCAGGTTGTAGAAGACCATGAACAGCGGCGCCATGACAGCCTCGAGCAAGCTGACCAGGATAAAGTTTCCGAGCGCCTTCGCTAAGAACAACGCATTGGCCGGAGCGGGTGAGACGCGGTAGGCGTCGAGTACCTGGTTGCGCAGTTCGCGCGCCCAAGTTTGATTCAGAGCGACGATGGCTGAAAAAAGGAATGCGACCCACACCAACCCTCCGGCGATTTGGCGGGATTCTTCGGCTGTGGGATCGAACGAGAAACTGAAAATGACAACGACAAGCAGTGAGAAAAACAGCATGGAGTTGAGTGCGTCTTTGGAACGCCACTCCAGGCGGATATCTTTTGCGAGTGTGGCGAGAGTGACCGGCCAGAGCTTCATGGTTGGTTGGCTCGTGTGGCGTTTTGCTTGAAATTGTTAGTGCGGTCGACGATCTGTCCGGCTTGCATCCAGATGAATTCGTCGGCGACGCCTTCGAGTAACGACGGCTGATGCGTGACCACGAAAATGGTTTTGCCCGCATCGCGCATCTTCTTCAGCAGGCCGACCATTTCCTGGGCTGAGTGAATGTCGACATTGGAAAACGGTTCGTCCAGAAACAAGACTTGTGGATCGTGCAGAATCGCCCGGGCGAGAGACATGCGTTGCCGCATGCCTTGTGAATATTGGCCTACTGGACGCGGCAGTGCCGGGTCGAGGTTCACGGAGCGAATCGCATTCTCGCAGTGGCCGTCGCCGGCTATTTCGTACAGGCGGGCGAAGTAGCGAAGGTTTTCCATCCCGCTCATCTCGTCGTAGAGCAGCGACGGATGGGCCATATAGCCGATTTCGCGGCAGGCTTCATGCGGACTCCTGCCCAGGACGGAAACCGTGCCACGGGTCGGATGTGCCAATCCGGCCAGAGCGCGCAGCAGAGTTGTCTTCCCTGCTCCGTTATCGCCAAGGATGACGTGGAATTTTCCAATGCTGAATTCGGCGGTGACGCCGCGCAGGGCGGCGAAGCGGCCGAATTGCTTAACCACGTTGCTGACACCGATGATCGTTTGGGGCACAGTCAGAGTTCGCCCTTCGCTTCGGCGATGAGTGTACCGGAGATCGCGGATGGATGCCTACAGGACGTGTTCGAGAATCAAGAACTTAACCACAGTGGGCAAACAGGTTCAAAAGGGTAAATCCTGATTAGCTACGCACCGCTGCCGCTTGTTAAGAGATAAAGCGAACTTAGTTTGAGGCGACAGCCGGCGCCGCGCTCGGTTGCGCTTGCGTGACAGTTTTAGTTGGGGCGGCCTGCATCTGATTGCCGGGCTGTTGAGGCGCGTACTTCGAGGCACACTTTGCCTGCAGGGCCTTGGCGTGGAAAACGCCGTCGCGGCCGAAGCTGCCATCGGCTAAGGCTTGAGAATCGTCTTTAAAAGTATCAGGAGGAGCTTCGGTTCCGGTGTAGTCGACCGAGAGCAACTGGCTCTGTTCAACGAGTACGAACTGAACGTGGGTTCCTACTCGCTTGATCGACCCTGGCTGCACATTGCCCGCGACGCGCAGCCGCTTGGAGTACGCGCCGTCGCCCATTTTGTGCAATTCACTGATGGTGACGTAATAGCTTTTGCTGTCCTGGACGCCGGTATAGGCCAAATAGCCGAGCAGCAGCAGAATCACGACCGTGGCCGCCCCAAACTTAAGATAGGTTTTGCTCTGCGTAGACATAGAGACGACCCCACAGTTCTTTGATGACTTTACCCTCACCACGGCTGGGAATCAAGGTTCCAAAGGACGGGCGCAGCGGCCTGACGGTCATCGATCCCGAACGGCCACCCGCTCTGGGACAGTTTTCAGCGCACTCGCTCGGTTGTGATAGATATTTGAAAGCGCGCTGCGGGGACGCACGTCGTATAACCATCGCGATGCGTGGAATCCGAATGTGGGCTGTCGCGCACCACGCGATAATCGCGGATGAACAAGCAGGTCCGATCCGCCCCTGCATCCAGCAAAGACTCGAGCGAACGAGTCTCAGAGGAACGTTTATTACCCTCGCTGGCCCGAGCCACGGAATCGCTGCCCGAAGCCTCCTGCAAATGCGACGCGACCAGCGGCTTAGGGCTTTGGAGGGCCTGATTTGACTCCAGAGCGTCGGAAGGACTCACGGACGCGGCACCCAGGAATACAACAAGGTCGGATACTTTGTTCGGCTGCGATTGCGAAAAAGCTGCAGCGCTACAGAGCGATGACAGAATCCCAAGAAGGAGCAGGCGGGTAAGTATCATACGAACCCCCTTATGAGCGCATCATACCACCGTTTGCTCCCGATTCGAGCTGCTTAGGGCCAAAGCTGAATTCGGAAGCTAAGCCGCATCCGATAGAATGGTAGACGGCTCCCCAAGTTTATGATTCATCCCTGGCACGACGTCACTCCCGGCGACAAGCTTCCCCACGAATTCGACTGCGTAATCGAAATTCCCTTTGGATCGAGCGTGAAATACGAACTCGATAAGGCGAGCGGGCTTATTAAACTCGATCGCGTTCTATACTCCGCGGTCTATTATCCGGCGAACTATGGCTTCATTCCGCAAACGCTCGCCGAAGACGACGATCCGCTCGACGTGCTGGTGCTCTGCCAGGAAGCGGTGGTGCCGCTCACTATAATTCACTCCCGGACTATCGGTTTGATGACGATGATCGACGGCGGGAAGAAAGATCATAAGATCATTGCCGTGGCCACCAAGGATCCCGAGTTTAATTCGTACCATGAAGCTGCCGAAATGCCTCCGCATCGGTCGCTGATGTTGCGGCGGTTTTTTCAGGATTACAAGCAACTCGAAGGCAAAGCGGTCGAGGTTGACGAAATACGTCCCGCCAAGGAAGCACATCCTATTATCGTCGACGCACTGCACCGCTACAGCGAACAACGGCGAAAGGGTTTTGGGCCGCCGAAACCCTGAGGCTTACATTGCCTTGAAGACGAAGCTGATCTCTTTGGTTTCGTGTGCTCCCACCGTGACCGTCTGCGTGGCTGTACCGAGCTTCTCGTGCCACGCTTTGATCGTGTAAGTTCCCGGTGGCAGACTGCGCAGGTCAAAACTGCCGTCTTTGCCGGTCACGGCGAAATATGGATGCTTGAAGACAGCAATGTAGCCGTGCATCCAGGGATGTAAATTACATTTCACTGGGATGGCGATCTCTTCGCGAGCGAAGGCTTCATCGACGCTCGATCCGGGCGGCTCGGCTTTATTCCACTCGCGATTGTTCGCCGGCGTGGGGTGAATGTTGTGGGACGTAGGATCATCATTGACCACGTGCAGCGGCTGGTTGGCCCGCACTGCCAGCACATGCGGCTGGTACATACAGCCTTTTTGCTCGACTGTGACCGGCTCGGTCGGCGCGTCGAAGGTGCGATCACCCAGACCCTCGCCAACGTAGACAATGACGTTCTGCAAGTCACCCTTTGAATCGGTCATGACCTCCTGCGCAAGAATGGGACCAGGGTATTGCCGCGCGCAAGTTGGATCGGCGGACATATCGACTCGCTTCGGCTTGGGGGCGGTTCCTCCAAACTTGACGACGCCTTTCACGCCCGACAGAGCGTTTGTGGCTGAGTTTGACGAAGGTCCGCCGGCATTGACCGGATCGGGACTGGCGACCCAGACGCCCAGGGCCAGAGTGAACAGCAATAGCAACTTCTTGGAATGCATGACAACTTCACCTCATGGAAATCGGATTCTGGTGCGTTTCGAAATTTTGAATTTCAACGCGCCTGTTATTGTGATTGCGCATGGTTGCCGGTTTCGCCCGGAAGTATCTGGTCGTAGCCGCGTTCATAGCCGACGATGAACATGGCGCGATCCTGTTCAGTCGACCAGCGGCCGATCGCGGGAAGCTGAACGTGACCGCTTTCAGCGGCAAGCTTGCCGAGATAAAGGCCGTCGCGGAAAGCTCCGTCGGTGGCGTAGTGCGCTTCGGCTGTGGGAGACAGTTGCATATTGCGATTACTGAACGCGACTGTTGCTGTTGCGCTCAAGCCAAGAACGATCGCGGCGTAGGTAAAAATGTTCGTCATGGGTGATCTCCTTTTATTGGTTTTGTCGAACCGATCGCCGAATCGCTGACCTGGGCTCAATCCGGCAACCGTCCTGAACGAGGCAGTGCCGCAGCTCAAACGCTCAAAAGCGTTCGGTTCGTTTTTCAATTCGCAGGGGATTCGATCGAGATGAGACGAGCCTATAGCGCCAGTACAGTGTGGTTGTCACCGCTCAGTCAAAGGTGAGTCATTTTGCGGTTAGCAGTTTGTCAACGACGTGTCGCTGCCTTGGAGTTTGCGCGCGATCTCCACCTCGGATTGTTTGCGCGTGCGCCGTCACTGTGCTAACGTCCCATTAATTCCGGAAGCAGCACTTTGCGAAAGAGGAGACGCTCATGGCGGGCATTATCTTTCTCGTAATCCTGGTGGTGATTGCCGTTGTCCTCATCGGGATGTACAACGGCCTGGTGCAATTGAGGGTGCGGACCGATTCGGCGTGGTCCGATATTGATGTGCAGCTCAAGAGACGGCACGATTTGATTCCGAACCTAGTCGAGACCGTGAAAGGATATGCGACCCACGAAAAAGGAACTTTCGAAAACATTGCGAAGTTTCGATCACAAGCGATGCAGGCGACGGGCCCGGCAGATAAAGCGGCAGCCGAAAATCAGCTGACCGGCGCGCTGAAGAGCTTGTTTGCCGTAGCCGAGAATTATCCCGAGTTGAAGGCTTCCGAAGAGTTCACTCAACTACAAGGTTCGCTGAGCCAGACGGAAGATTCGATTCAAAATTCGCGGCGCTACTACAATGCGGTGGTGCGCGATCTTAATACAAAAATTCAGTCCTTTCCCACCAACATTCTTGCCGGCATGTTCGGCTTCCAGGCGCGGCAGTTTTTCGAAACTGATGCCGCCGACCGCGAGCCGGTTGCGGTCAAGTTCTGATCGGAATGCGATCAAAGCCAGCTAACGTTGTGCGAGAAGCCACGCGCGCGGCGGTGATTGCCCTTCTTTGCCTGCTAGCCCTTCCGGCCTTTGCCAAATCCTGGCGGATCTCGAACTTCCAAGACAACATCACCGTGAATGACGACGGCAGCGCTTTGGTGAATGAAACCATCACTCTGGTTTTTGTCGGAGAGTGGCATGGCATTCACCGGACCATTCCGATCGAGTATCCGGGGCCGAACGGAACGAACTATGAACTGTTCGTAAACGTCACGAGCGTCACGGACGAAAATGGGCACAAGCTGAAATATGACTCGTCGGCTTCGGGGGCCTACCGCGACCTGAAGATCTACATTCCTGACGCCGTCGATACCACGCGAACTGTTGAGATCGCTTACCGTGTGCGCAATGGCACTCGATTTTTCGACCAGTACGACGAGTTCTATTGGAATGTGACCGGCAACGATTGGCCGGTGCCGATCGATCACGCTACGGCCACGGTGCAATTTCCTGCCGCTGCCAGTGGATCGTTGCGCGCGCAGGCGTTTACCGGCGTCTACGGCTCGACTGGGCGTGACGCGACGGCGAATGTGGAGGGATCGACGGTAGATTTTGCCACAACGAATCCTCTGCCGATGCGCGGAGGCATGACGATTGACGTTTATATACCCAAAGGCATTCTCAAGCAGCCGAGCGCGATCACGAGATTCTTTTGGTTCGTCGGCGGCAATCCGGCGGTGTTTTTGCCGCTCGTGACGCTGATCGTGATGTTTACTCTGTGGTGGTCTGCGGGGCGCGACCCTGATCCTGGTATGTCGGTTGCGCCAATGTACGAGCCGCCGCCGGGAGTCACTCCTGCCGAAGCCGGCACTCTGCTCGACGACCGCATTCATCCGCGCGACATTACATCGACTATTGTCGATCTCGCGGTGCGCGGCTATCTCAAGATTGAGGAGACGGACGACAAGGGCCTCGTCTTTCACCACAAGGATTACATCTTTCATTTGATCAAGCCGATCGACAACAGCCTCGCGCCGCATGAGCACGTGATGCTTGAAAATATCTTTGCCGGGGGCAGCGACATTCGGCTGTCGAGCCTGAAGAACCGCTTCTACACGGCTGTGCCGGTGATTCGGGAAGATATTATGGCCGCGCTGAAGCTGAAAGGGATTTACACGCTCGATCCCGAATCGGCGAATGGATACAGCATCGCTGCGGCTATCGGCATCCTGATCATATTTGCGGTTTTTCAGTTCATGGGATGGGCCGATTTTCTTAGTTCCGTTCCCATCGCTGTAGTGTGCGTTTTAATCTCGGCGGTGATCTGGTTTCTTTTTGCACGAGTCATGACCGCCAAGACGCTGAAGGGCGCGCGCACACACATCGCTGTGTTGGGATTTCAGGAGTTCATGAATCGCGTGGATGGCGAGCGTTTGAAGACCATGCCCTCGAGCACATTTGAAAAATTTCTTCCTTACGCGATGGCGCTGGGCGTGGAGCATCACTGGGCACAGGCATTTGCCGGAATAGTGAAAGACCCGCCGTCGTGGTATGTGGGGCCGGGATATGGATACGGAATGATGTTTAATCCTCTTCTGTTTTCGAGTTCGATGAATGGCATGGCAACCGACATGCATCAGGTTTTTGTTTCTGCGCCGCGGGCGAGTTCGACCGGATCGGGATTTGGCGGTGGTGGCGGGTTTGGCGGGGGGGAGGGTTTTCCGGTGGCGGGTTTGGCGGCGGGGGTGGGGGAGCGTTCTAGCGGGACTCCTCAGACGGCAAGAGTGCCCGCACGAGATGGAAACGGTGTCCGGCTTTCAACAGTTCATCCGCGAAAAACCATGCCTGAAAATGTCGCCCCGCAACCCTGCAGGTCTTTTTTGGCAGAGCGAGTTAGCCGCTCCCGACAAAGAGTGGAATCGCGATTTAAGAAACCAACTGACAATAGTTTCCGGGTAGCCGGCAATCAGGACTGGGTGTATTGGCCTGGGCATAGGCGTACAATTCTCTCGGCAAAGACTACGCGAAAGCCTGTGTGCAGTCTGCTCTGCGAGGCTTTCTCAAAGGAGTTCTTTATGAGATTACATCTTCCTTTGGTTCCATTAGCAGTTTCCGCTCTTGCATTGAGTATGGTAGCGCAGGGCGTGGCACAAAGCGGCGACGGCAAAGTCGCCCTCCACGTCACTCCGAAGCAGGCCTACGTTTGGGTAGATGGACGCGCTATCAGCGAAGCCAGCAAGCATCACACGTTGAGCTTGAGTGCCGGCGACCACAAGATCGAACTGGCAAATTACGGGTACGCGCCAGAGACCCGCAACATCACGATCACCACCGGAAAAACCACCGATCTCGATGTGACCCTGCAACCTGTTTCTGGAACGGTTTCCGGGCCATTCGGCGCCATGACGATTGAGGGCGCAAACCGCGACGCAATCCTGTTGAACGGAAAAACTCCCGGCTTCTTCGTTGGTCACGGGGACGAGTTCGATCACGACTGGCTGTGGAAGCAGGAGCTCGTTGTTCCTCCAGGGACCTATCAAGTCACGGTTCAGAGAGGAGACAAAGAAGTCTGGTCGGGGCCGGTGGAAGTTGCCGCGAACAAGCGTGTGGTGATTGATATTCCGAAGGGCGTGCGCAAGTCAGTAGACTGGCCGCGCGGATCAAAACTGACCTCCGTCCCTCGATTCACGGTGGGTGCAGCCAGCGCCACCGTCGCCGTAGTCAAGCCCACGGCGCAACTTTCCACCACCGTGGCACAAGTGAATTGCGGAGATTCCTCACAGCTGAAGTGGACCTCCACGGACGCGCCCAGCGTCCAGATCAGTAACGTGGGACCGGTTGCAGCCAGCGGCGACCAGAGCATCCAACCCAAGCAAAACACGACGTACGATCTGACCGCCACCGGTCCGGGCGGTTCAGCAACCTCCACCGCTACTGTCAACATCAACCCCGCCATTCAGGCGAATCTTCAGCTCTCGCCCGCGGAAGTCCATTACCGCCGTATTGGCGATAAAGTCGTGCAGGACGACAGCTCTACTTTGAGTTGGTCGGCGTCTAACGCTTCGACTGTGTCCGTTGATCCGTTTGGAACGGTGGATGCCAACGGCAACCACCCCTTGCAAATAACTCCCAAGAAGACCACTCCGGGTGCCATTGACGAAACTGTCACCTACACGCTCACGGCGACGAACGGATGCGGCGGCACGGAAACGCGCACGGCCGCGCTCCACATTGTGGGTGCAATCGAACAGCCGGAGATGGCTTTGTCGCGCAGTGTATATTTCCCCACCAACCGGCCGCGCAACCTGAAAACAGACGCAGCCTTGCTGCCCAGCGAGCGCGACTCTCTGAAATCACTCGCAGATGCGTTCAGGACGTATCTCACCGCGGAGCCCAATGCTCATCTTGTGCTCGGCGGCCACGCCGACCGCCGCGGCCCAGACAGTTACAATCAGGCGCTTTCCGAGAGACGAGCCGAGCTGGCAAGGCGTTTTCTGGTCGAGCAAGGTGTTCCGGAGGCCAACCTCGAGACTCACGCCTACGGCAAAGAACAAAACCTGACAGAGGCCGAGGTTAAAGAACTGCTCGAGCAGAATCCGAATTTGACGGCGGAGGAGCGGCAGAAGGTCACGGCGAAGATCCAGACTATAGTTCTGGCCAACAATCGCCGCGTGGATATCAAGCTGAGCACCACCGGACAAGAGTCCGCCCGCAACTATCCATTCAATTCGGCGGATTACATGGCCCTGGTCGACCGCGGAAAGCCGCTGGAGACAAGCCCGGTGGTGAATGCAGCGCAGAAAGAGAAGGTGAAGAACTAGCATGCGTGAGTCCGAGCGCTAGGGATGTAGGACAGGCAGACCGGAAGTTAATGTACGGCTGATGCAATCAGCCGTTTACACTCATTGACCTTCAATGGGCGTAATGGAGATGTTCAACGGTTACGTGTTGCTGAACCGTAGAAGGAGGGAACTGAGCTCAATCAGCAGTCCAATATTCAATGCAGAGGCTGGACCGAACATGAGCAGCCGAGCTGCCAACGAATACGAGATGCTAATTCGTGCCATCGCGAGCACCAGCAACGCGACGACGCCTAAGGCCCATGCGACGCCCACCAATGCTCCCAGGCGCAACCGAAGCGATAACAAAACAGCCGTAAGAAGCAGCATCCCACCTGCCGCCAGCAGCAGCCAGCCTCTGAAAATCCACCCCACTGGTCCGAGAAAGATCAGGAGTGCGAGTCCTATGTCAGCCAGCTTCCCTGAGCGGGAATTCGACAGCACATTCCCTATGCCAATCGTATCGCTTTGAGGCGCAACCAGCCGAGGTCGAGCGATGTCATGCCGTTGTTCCGACACGAAAGCAGCTGACAAAAACAGGCAGCCAACAGCTAAGAAGTATGCAGTTGATAGCCGCCACGCTTCGGGTTTGCCGTGCTGTGACATCCGATGGTTCCCCTACAGTTTAGACACCGGAGCCCAGACCTGAGGACGAGATTTTGAGAATGGCAAATAACTGACGCTAACAGGCGATAGCGCTCATTGATCTTAAAAGAATAGACGAAGGTCCTTAGGCTAATTGAGCCCCTGCCCCAGCATTTTCAGGCCGGATCGAAAGAGCGTAGGGCTAGTTACAAAGTGGTGCGCCCGGAGAGACTCGAACTCCCAACCCTCTGCTCCGAAGGCAGATGCTCTATCCAGTTGAGCTACGGGCGCATGCCACGGATATTCTACGGCAAAGTGGCCGTGAGAGGCATCGCGCGTCGCTCGAATGGACAGCCGAGCGCGGCTGTCCCACATCGGCTGCTCTTCAACGTCCCGACTGCCCTTGTTTCTGTCTTCTGCACAAATCAAAAGGGGCCGGTCGCGATGCATTCGGCCCCTTCACCTCACGCGAGGTGAATCTTAGTTTTCGCCTCCGGAGACGTTGCTGCCCCAGAGCGCTTCACTGCCCCACAGAGCTTCGCTTCCCCAAAGCGCTTCACTACCCCATAGCGCTTCGCTGCCCCACAAGGCTTCCGATCCCCAGAGAGCTTCCGAGCCCCACAGTGCTTCGTTGCCTGCGAGCGCGCTGTTCGCGGAAGCAGCGGCGCCGTTCGACACCGCCGATGTTCCAGCCACGAACTGGGTTGATCCCCACACCGCGGAGTTCGACCAGGTAGATGAAGTATTCCAGACTGCCGAAGGATCGTCGGACAGATACACATGATCCGTCGTTCCGTTGAAGGTAGCGACCGGAGACATTGCGGTCCCTTTCGCCACCGCGTTGCTCTGGAGTGCAGCTTCGAGATCGACGTAGCCGGCGCCGATCGTGAACACGTCATATTGATCGGTGTAGGTAATGCCGGTGGTCGGGTCGGTCGTGCTGCTCGATGTGGGGAATGTCTTGTACGCCGTCAGCATCAGTCGCGCTTTAACTTGGTCAGGTGTGAGTTTGGGACTCTGTTGCAGCAGGTCGGCAACAACTCCGCTGACGATGCCGGTCGCCATGCTAGTTCCGCTCAAGGTGAAGTAGAGCGGAGACGACACGCCGCTGCCCCCGCGAACGTAATAGCTGTACGGAACCTGATTGGCGGGGAATTCGCTATAGAGAGTTGAGTTCGGGGCCTCCAGCGACGTCAGCAAGTTTCCTGGCGCAACGATATCGGGCTTCACAATTGCGTCGACTACGCTCGGACCTTTCGAGCTGTAGCTGGCGATCAGGTCATCGACTCGTGCGGGCGTGCCCATGGGCTTCATCGCGCCAACGGTGATCACATAAGGATCGTTGCCGGGCGAGGTGACGGTGGCATAACCGTCGGTCGGCTGGTAGCGGCCGTTGTTGCCTGCGGCGACCACGACCACGATTCCGTTTTTCCAAGCCTGCTCGACTGCCTGACAGAGTGGATCCAGTTTGTAACTTTCGTACACCGCGCGGCCCAATGAAAGGTTGATCACGCGAATGTTGTATTTCGATTTGAGAGCGATCGCCTGGTTGATCGCCGCGATCACGAGACTATCGGTGCCTTCGCCGTTTTGATCGAGCACGCGCAGATTGACGAGGCTGGCGCCGGGCGCGATTCCCTTAAATGTTTTGGTGAAGAATGGGCCGGTAGAGCTCAGGCCATCGCCGGCGATGAGTCCCGCGACGTGCGTGCCGTGACCGAATTGATCGGCGGCGCTAGAATTTCCGGAGACGAAGGATTGCTGATAGACAACTCGCGACAACGGAAGAACACCGGTGTAGAGGTCTGGGTGACTGCTCACGCCGCTATCAATCAGCGCCACACCAATTCCGGCGCCGGTGAAGTTCGACTGCCAGGCGAAAGGCGCGTTAACCGCCAGCGCAGCGTTGCTGAGCGAGGGCGCCAAAGACCGGTCGGTGCTGATGTAGACGACGTTCGATTGGTTTGAGAGGCTCTGGATCCCGTTGCCATCGAGCAAGGCGACGACGCCGTTGATCAGCGGCAGGTCTCCGAGAATTTTGCCGCCGAGTTTCAGCACGTCATTTACAAGGCAATCGACCAGGCCAAGCAGCCCGCTGCAGTTCACCTGCGTTCCGGGCGCGTACTGCACAATGACCTGTACCTGCTGGGACGATTGATAGCCGCGCAACTCAGGCGATAGTTTCGAGTCGTTGGCGTAGGCCAGCGATGCGCTGACGATCAGCAATAGAGCCAGAAACTTTTTCATTACTTCTCCTCGACATCAGACACGCAAGCGCCCTGGGACGGGCGGAGTTCCCCACTCGGAGGTTGGAAGTGCAGCCTGAGTTCCAAAGTGGAACTAGCAACTGTTGCAGAATTAAGCACTTAGAAGGCGCCGAAGTACGAGCGGCAGGACAATGTGTCCCAGACGGCGACGATGAGGACAATTTGGCTCGGTGAACTGGGCAGAGATCCTACGATGGTTTCCGAATCTCGCTGCAATTTTAACTAAATTCGTCTGCCTAACGAAGGGCCTAAGTCATTGACTCGGTTGGAGAACACGACGGTAACCGGGCGGAACACTTTTGCGCGGACTTTAATTTCCGCTTCAGCAAGAATCTAAGGAATCTCTCATGCCAGCCCCGCGACAAGTTGGCGCACGTGTGTACATCACGACCATGGGCGTAGCGGCTTCCGCTTGCCTATTCCTATCGATGTTGCACTGGCAGTCGACCAATCCCACGAAATTTGTTTGTTATCTGGCGGCAGCCCTGCTGGCTTCGTCGATGAAGGTCAGCCTGCCGGGCATTGAAGGGACGATGTCGATGAATTTCCTGCTGACCTTGCTCTGCATTCTGGAGCTGGGATTGCCGGAAACGCTGCTCATCGGACTGATGAAGACGCTGGCGCAATTTTATTGGAGGCCGGCACGGAAGTTGAAGCTGGTCCAGTTGCTGTTCAATTTGTCGCAGGTGACGGTGTGCAACGCGGCGGCTTACGGCGCTTACAAACTGTTTTCGGTTCGTGTTTTTCACGGTCCGGTCCCGCTGGCGCTGCTGGCGGCTGCGATCACGCACTTCGCGTGCAACACGGCCGCGATGTCGATCATTATCGGTCTCACCGAAGACAAACCCGTCGAGAAGGTTTGGACTGACACCTACCGATGGACCTTCCCTTATTACATGGTGGGGGCAGCCATTGCCGGATTCATGAGCTTCTTGAATACCCACGTTGGCTGGCAGGCTTCTTTGCTGGTTTTGGCGCCGGTCTATCTTTTATACCGCTCCTATTGTCTTTATCTCGGCAAACTGGAAGCGGAGAAGTTGCACGCGGAGAAAGTTTCGAATCTTCATTTGCGAACGATCGAGGCGCTCGCTTTGGCGATCGAGGCTAAAGATCAGACGACGGGCGAACACTTGCAGCGGGTGCGCATCTACGCGGTGGAGCTGGCGCGGGAGCTGCAGTTAACCGAGGACGAAACAGAGGCCCTGCAAGCTGCTTCGGTATTGCACGATATCGGAAAGCTGGCGGTTCCGGAGCACATCATCTCAAAGCCGGGAAAGCTGACGCCGGAAGAATTCGAAAAGATGAAGATTCATCCGATTGTCGGCGCCGAGATTCTGGAGCAGGTCGACTTTCCTTATCCGGTAGTTCCGATTGTGCGGGCGCATCACGAAAAATGGGATGGCAGCGGATATCCCAATGGACTGAAGGGCGAAGCCATCCCGATCGGCGCGCGCATTTTGGCAGCGGTGGATTGCCTTGACGCGCTGGCTTCCGACCGGCAGTACAGAAAAGCGCTGCCGTTGGATCAGGCGATGGCGAAGGTCGTTTCAGAATCAGGGATCAGTTTTGATCCGCGAGTCGTTGAAATTCTCCAGGCGCGATATGTGGAGCTCGAAAGACTTGCCCGCGAACAGCCGCTCCAGACTCCGCCGAAATTATCCACCGATATTAAGGTGGAGCGGGGATTGGCGCCGGACGCGGGTTTCGCCGAATCGGCCGCGGTCGTCCCCGCCGCCGCGCAACTGACGCGAAAGTCCTGCGAGTTGATGTCTGCGGCGCAAAAGGAAATGCAGGTGCTTTCTGAGTTTGGAGTGAAGCTGGGAGATGCCCTCAGTCTGGAGGATCTGATTTCACTGCTGGCGGTACGCATCCGGCATTTCATACCACATGACTCGCTGGCGGTATATGTCCTGCGGGGCGAGGTACTGGTTCCAGAGTTTGTCAGCGGAGATAATTTCCGGCTCTTTTCCGGGCTAAAGATTCCGATTGGTGAGGGATTGTCGGGATGGGTAGCGCAGAATGAGAAGCCAATTTTGAATGGCAATCCGTCGGTTGAGCCGGGATATCTTAACGATCCCACCAAGTACAGCACGCTGCGCTCGGCGTTGGCCGTGCCGCTTGCGGGGAAATCGAGTGTAGTGGGGGTGCTCGCGCTCTACCGCGTAGAAGCAGATGCGTTCACGCGCGACCATCTGACGGTGTTGCAGGCCGCGACCTCCGCGTTCGGAGCGGGCATCGAAAACCGCCTAAGGCGCGAAACAAATCCAATCACTGAGATTTCGCACATTGCTGTGTCGGCTGCAACTGCCGGCAGCTAAGCCTGCGAAGCCTTATTCCATTTCAAAACTTAAATAGGTCAATCCGTCGGAGCGTTCGACTTGCAGCACTACCGGATCGCCGGATTTCAACCCTCGAACCGCACTACGCAGGTCATCCATCGAAGTGATGGGCGTGGTGTTGAGTGAGTGAATTACGTCTCCCGTTTGCAGGCCGGTTTCGGGCGTAACCAGATCGGCGGCGCGGCCCAGCACGACCACTCCGGTTGAAATGCGCAATGGACCGACTTGACTGCGCAGATCGGGCGTAAGGTCGATGGCGAGAATCCCCAAGCGCGACACGAGGCTTTGGCTGGGATCGGCTTTATCGAAGAGTTGATCCATGGGGTCGCGTTGTTCAATTGCCGGAACATAAAGCAGTTTCCTGTCCTGACCCCGCAGAACGTCGAGTTTCAAGACCTGGTCAAGGCGATGAAGATAGAGCGCCGAAGACAGTTGCGGCAGGGTCTCAATGCGGCGATCGTCGGCCATGAGCACAATATCCTGGACCTGCAGACCGGCGGAGGCGGCGGGGCCGTCGGGCTTGACGTCGGCGACGATCACGCCCCAGCGTTGCGCGAGATGGAGGCCGTCTGCCATGGTGGGAGTGATCTCCTGCGCGACGGCTCCGATCTCAACGCGATGGACGTGGCCATACTTGCGCAAGCTGTGATAGACGAAATCGACGATGCGCGCGGGAATGGCGAAACCCAGGCCTTCGCTACCACCGCCTTGCGACAGAATAAATGTGTTGATGCCGACCACTGAGCCATTCATATCGACGAGCGGGCCTCCGCTGTTGCCGGGGTTGATGGGCGCGTCGGTCTGGATATAGGTCAGGGGCTTATCGGGATCGGGCTGGCGCGAAACCGCGCTTACTACGCCCATGGTCACGGAGTTCTGCAGGCCTTCGGGGCTGCCGATGGCGAAGACGAGTTGGCCGACCCGGGGCCGCTCATGCGAAAGCAGCGGCAAGGTGGGGAGATCGGTCTCATCGATTTTGAGCAGCGCGAGATCGGTCTCTTTGTGGATACCGATCAGTTTGGCTTCGAGCAGATGGCGCTTGCCGACGGGAACGGCGCGACCGGAATCTCCTGGAATCGGCAGGGCAACGCGAATGCGCTGCGCGCCTTCGACCACGTGCGCGTTGGTCATGATGTAGCCGTCAGAATCGACGATAACGCCCGATCCGAGGGCTTGCTGGCGCACGATGAGAGCAGTTTGCGTGCGGCTCTCTTCGTGGATGGGAGCATACCCGGTCACCAGTATCTGCACGACTGCGGGGGAGACCTTCGCGGCGAGGGCTTCGAGGGCGTCGTTGAACTCGACCAGTGCACGCATCGAAGAAGCAGCATCGTCGGCTGTCGCTGGAGCGGCAGGTTTGGTGGTGGGAGTCGCATTCGTTTGCTTCTGGCTTGAGGGCTGCTGACCAAGCAGCGGCGCAATGGATGCGGATAAGAAGCACAGGCAGAAAGCCAATCGACGAGATTGGCGAAAGGCCGGGATGCTAATCGAAAATAGGCCGAACATGAGTTGGGATCTCCTCAAGGACGAAGCTCTCCTTATCAGACGGTAGCACGCAGGGTGAGGTTGTGGTGGAAAAGGGCCGAGCGGCTTGTTTAAACCTTCTTATGCCCCAGAGGCCACGGGGGGAATCTAGCTTCTACCCTTAACTAACTGGTTATCAGGCTTTTATAGCGGTGCCATCCGTGATATAACCTGCCCTGAGCAGGATTTGTGGTCGATCCGCAAGCCAGGAGCGCAATTTCATGAGATCCGCGCCATTCGCCGAAGCCGAAGGGTCGAACCACGAAAGAGGAGGCACTGTGTCCGAAGCACGGACCGGAAAAAGATTTCCGCTGCATTTGCCGATTAAGCTTCATAACGAAGGTGAGAGCGGCGAAGCCAAAGGAACCACGGGAAACCTGAGCGCGGCGGGCGTTTACATTCGTGCCGACGCGTCTTTGGAGATTGGCTCGCCGGTGGAGTTTGAGATCACGCTGCCGCCGGACGTTACCGGCGGGCAAGAGAATGTTGTAATCCAATGCAAGGGCCGCGTGGTGCGCAGCGATCCGAGCGGCAACTCGCCCGATGGCAAAGGCGTGGCTTGCGTGATCGATTCGTATGAGTTCGTCAGAAACTCGTAATTAGATCTTGGATGAGGAACGCTGTTTCAGGGACCCTAACTTTGGAGCGGGGATAACATGCTCAAGCTGATTCTGGCTGATAACCAGGCGATTTTTCGGGCGGGCATCGCCAAAGTGCTGGCGGTGGAAGACGAGATGCGGATTGTGGCGCAGGCGCAAACGCCGGAGCAGATGTTTATGGCTCTGGATAAATTTCGCGCCGCAGTGCTGGTGGTAGCGGCGGGCTTTCACAATGATTTTGCGGCGATCGTGCAGGCGGCCAATCGTGCCAAGACGCGCGTGGTGGTGCTTGCCGACACGGGCGAAAGTGCGCAGCGGCACATGGGCAATGGCGCGCATGGCGTGGTCTACCGCAACGTGACTAGCGCGGCCCTGGTCGATTGCGTACGCAAAGTCGCGCGCGGAGAAACCTGGGTGCAGGATGTCGCGGTGCCCAGCGAACTTACCGAGAACGATATGGTTGGGTTGCGCGTGCGCGACCGGCTCACGGCCAAAGAGCTGCGCATCGTCGCTCTCATTGTGCAGGGATACAAGAATAAGGAAATCGCCACGCAGCTTGGAACGACGGAGCAGGTGATCAAGAACTATCTGCGGAACGTCTATGACAAGATCGGCGTTTCGGATCGGCTGGAGCTGGCGCTGTTCACCATCCATCACCGGATTCTGAATGAGGCTGCTGCGGCTACTACCGCGGTCCCGCCGCAGGCTCCGGCTGGGGTTATGCCGTAGATTTTTCTGCTCGATACCCGAGATCGAAAGTCTCACTATAAGGCCGCCGCTCAAGCGGCCTTTCCTTTTGCGAGATCGGCTGGCCAGGATCGCATCCAGGCAACTCCGCTCCTCGCTTTCGACACAAATACTCCGTCTGTGGGAAGGAGTTTTTCTGGTCCCCGCTCTCCGATTTCTCCTACCACCACCCCTTAATTCTTCCAATTGGAGCTGGCGATGCAAAAGCGAGAAGTTGGATTCGTGATGTGTGCATGCACTATGGTTGTGTGTTGTGTGAGCCTGTTTGTGATGCCGGCGTCTGCCGCGACTGAAAAATTACTGTACGTATTTGGAGGCGCCGGCAGAGGCGCGGAGCCGGCCGGACCGCTGACCGCAGATGCGGCAGGAAATCTTTACGGTACAACCAACATCGGCGGGACCTACGGCCACGGTGTAGTTTTCAAGCTGACACGCACCTCGGGCGCGTGGCAGGGAACAGTTCTCTATAACTTCCGCGGAGGATTTCATAATGGAGCATTTCCGCAGAATCGGCTGGCGATTGACTCGGCCGGAAACATCTTCGGAGCGACTGCCGGCGGAGGCAACGACTGGAGCAATCCCGCGATACTCGGGTGGGGCGTGATTTATGAATTGTCGCCTGCCGGCACGGCCTACACGGAAACGGTGCTTCACCTCTTCGCAGCGAATCAAAGGATGACTGCCGGCATTTTGCTGGACAAAAGTGGCAATCTCTACGGCGAGACCGGGGGCGGAGAGCCGTCATCCCAAGGCACGATCTATGAAATGAAGTCCACGTCGACTGGGTGGGATTACCGGACTATCTACAACTTTCCTGGAGGCGCGGGAGGCAATGTGCCGATTGGAGATTTGACGTTCGGATCGGATGGAAATCTTTATGGCACAACTGCAACCGGCGGCGATGGCTGTCCGCCAGGGTGCGGAACAGTATTCGAGTTGATCCACGGTGCGAATAATACCTGGACAGAAAAAGTGATCTATGCGTTTCAGGATGGCGCGGATGGAGGTTATCCGCAGGAAGGACCGCTGGTATTCGATTCAGCTGGGAACATCTACGGAGCCGTCGGGTTCGGAGGAGATTTCTCCTGCGAGAGTCCCAACGGTTGCGGCGTAGTCTACCAACTCTCTCCTTCATCGAGTGGAAGCTGGACTTACACGATTTTGCACACATTCACCGGCAGTCCGGATGATGGAGGCGATGCTGCCGCCGGCGTGACCTTCGATAAGGCCGGCAATCTCTGGGGCACGACTGCAGTCGGCGGCGCCGCCGGGTTCGGCACGCTCTACGAACTGACGCCAGCCTCCGGTGGCAACTGGCCGGAGACTCTCGTGTATTCGTTCACCAATGGCGACGATGGCGGATATCCCAGCGTTCCGCTGCTGCTGATCGGGTCTAACATTTACGGGACGACCGCCTCTGGAGGCGCGAACGGGCAGGGCGTGGCGTATGAGTTCCCCGGAGTCGCAAAGTAGTTATTGCATTTTTGTTAAGGGCGCACCTGCATGAGCGCCCTTTTTTGCTGCGTGGGGTTTTTCTTCATCGAATCGTTCTTCGGCGAATCATTGATGAAGGGGACGGCATCTACTTCGCCATGGAATTTCGCACGCTGGGACGCTCCGGATTGAAAGTACCTGTGCTCAGCTTTGGCACAGGAACGTTTGGTGGAAGCAACGAATTTTTTCGAGCCTGGGGCACGACAGATGTTCAAGAGGCCACGCGCCTCGTCGATATTTGCCTGGAGGCGGGCGTCAACTTGTTTGACACCGCCGACGTCTACTCAGACGGAGTTTCTGAAACGATCCTCGGCAAAGCCATCGCCGGTCGTCGTGACGACGTTTTGATTTCTACCAAGGCGACCTTCCGCATGGGAGTGGGCGCGCCCGGACCAAATGACTTGGGTTCGTCGCGTTATCACCTGATGCGCGCCCTCGAAGGCAGCCTGCGGCGGCTGGGCACAGACTACATCGACATCTATCATCTGCACGGATTTGATGCGCTCACGCCGGTGGATGAAGTTTTGAGCACGCTCAATCAGCTGGTGGTGAGCGGAAAAGTCCGCTACATTGCGTGCTCGAATTTTTCGGGATGGCATTTGATGAAGTCGCTTGCGACTGCCGACAGATACGGCTGGGCGCGATACGTTGGACATCAAGTCTATTACTCGCTCATTGGCCGCGAATATGAATGGGAATTGATGCCGCTGGCGCTGGATCAGGGAGTGGGCGCGCTGGTGTGGAGTCCGCTGGGCTGGGGACGGCTAACCGGAAAGATTCGTCGCGGAAAGCCGTTGCCAGCCGAGAGCCGGCTGCACAAGACAGGGGACATGGGTCCGCAGATGCCGGACGAATATCTTTATAAGGTCGTCGATGCGCTGGATGCGATTGCAAACGAAACCGGGAAAACTGTTACGCAGGTCGCGCTGAACTGGCTTTTACAGAGGCCCTCGATCTCGACAGTGATCTTTGGAGCGCGCAACGAAGAACAGTTGCGGCAGAATTTAGGCGCTGTGGGATGGAATTTAACTGCCGAGCAGGTGGCCAAGCTGGATGCGGCCAGCGATGTGACCGCGGTTTATCCGTACTGGCATCAGCACCAATTTGCCGAGAGGAATCCACCGCCGGTGGCGGTGATCGAGAAATCCGCCTGACGACTGACGCGCAAGATAAACGAGGCACGGCAGGGACCGTGCCTCGGAAATCGCTCCTTAAGCAGTTCTAGCCTATCTTCTCACCTACCGATTTCGCCTGTGTAAACAGATACAGATAATCCGGCCCACCGGATTTGGAATCCGTTCCCGACATATTGAAGCCCCCGAAGGGATGCGCTCCGACCATGGCTCCGGTGCATTTGCGATTGATGTAGAGATTGCCGACATGGAAGTCGCGAATGGCGCGATCGATCTTGTCACGTGACTTGGTGTAGACAGCGCCGGTCAGGCCAAACTCGGTATCGTTGGCGATTTCGAGCGCTTGATCGAAGCCGCGGGCTTTGATGACCGCAAGGACAGGCCCGAAGATTTCCTCCTGCTCGAGTTTCGAACCGGCAGGAATATCGGCGATGACAGTCGGACGAATGTAATAACCTTCGCCGGCTTCGGCTGCGCGCTCGCCTCCGGTGATGACACGCCCATCTTTTCTGCCCTGCTCGATATAACCCAAAATTGTCTTCATCGAACCTTCGTTGATGACTGCGCCCATGTTGGTATTCTCGGCCGGATCGCCGACAGTAATTTTCTCGACGCGGGCTTTAAGCAGTTCGAGAAATTTGTCGTATACACGTTCGTCGACGATGACACGCGAACAGGCAGAGCATTTCTGGCCCTGAAAGCCAAATGCTGCCTGGGCGACGCCCTCGACGGCGGAATCGATATCGGAGTCGGCATCGATAATGATCGCGTCTTTGCCGCCCATCTCGAGGATGGTACGCTTGATCCAGATCTGCCCGGGATTCTGTGTCGCGGCGGTTTTGTTGATGTGCAAACCAACCTCGCGCGAACCCGTAAAAGCGATGTAGCGCGTTTTGGGATGGGCAACAATCGCATCGCCGAAGCTCGCACCGGAGCCGGGGCAGAAGTTCACCACACCCTCGGGGATGCCGGCCTCCTCGAGTAATTCAACAAATTTCGCCGCGATCGTTGGCGAATCGCTGGAAGGCTTGAGAATGACCGTATTGCCGCTGACGATGGAAGCTACAACCAGGCCGGCCATGATGGCGCAGGGAAAATTCCATGGCGGAATCACAGCTCCGACGCCGAGGGGAATGTACGTGAGCGAATCGCGCTCGCCGGGAAGCTGCACCGGCGCTTCGGCCTTCGCCAGCCGCAAAGCTTCGCGCGCGTAGAACTCGCAAAAGTCGATGGTCTCGGATACGTCGGCATCGGCCTCGCCCCAGTTCTTGCTGACTTCGAAAACCAGCCATGCCATGAAGTCCATCTTGCGCTGGCGCAGCAGGTCAGCGGTGCGGAACAAAAGGCTGGCGCGCTCTTCGACCGAGGTGTATTTCCACGATTCAAACGCCTTCAATGCGGCGTTCATCGCAGGCTCGACATGCTCTTTGCCGGCCTTTTGGTGAATGCCAACAACTTGCGAGGGGCGTGAAGGATTCAGCGACTTGATCTTGTCGGCAGTCTTGACGCGCTGGCCGCCGATGATCAGATCGTACTCGCGGCCAAGCTGGCCGCGGACGCGCTCGATGGCGGCACGCATCTTGCGCGCATTGTCTTCGTGGCGGAAATCGTAAAAGGGTTCGTTGATGAACGGGCCCTGATGGGTGGTTGTCCGTGGCCGGAGCGGGGTTTCTAGGACTGCCATGATGGCACCTCGGAATTTTCGTTTCTAAATTAAATACCATGCACGCCGGAACTTTAATTCTACACCGCAGCAAGACAATGCATTCCGCCACCTCGGTAGATTGTTCTACGGGGCGCTTCGCTTCCAATGCAGGCGCAATTGGTATTCCTCTTACGGACAGGTTAGCTGTGCAGTCGCGGTTATTTGTTCGGTTGATGCATTCATCTGGGATAGCTGTACCGTCGGGTCTACCGGGGCGACCGCCCAAATCGTATATGGCACTCCGCCGGGAGCTCCCTGCTTGCATTGCGCCAGGCCAGCGCTGCTAATCGATGGCCAGGAAGTGGGAGTTGGCGGGTAAGTCCAAGGCTGATTCGTCCACCATAGGACATTCACCGGCATTGATCTGGCTCGATCCGGTCAGGGTACCGGTGGCTTTGTACTGAACCGATCCGCTGCCTGAGGCTGGTGAGATTGTTAGAGATTGAAGTCGCGGAGAGCTGCCGCCACAGGAAACGAGAGGCAAGGCAACCGCGAGGATCAGGCCGCAAGAGGATCTAGGCATTAGGACCTCGCTCGGGTTGGGCGAGAACCGATTCGACACTCGCCTGCCTGGTATTAACCCATCGTCGACAAAAAAGTTTCCGGTTCAGCGGTTGCGCCGGGACGATTGTGGCGTCTGGGTCTCGGTTACCTGCGTGTGTTCGAAGTGATAGACTCGAAGGTTTTCATGCGGAGAGTTTATGAGCATTCAGCGAGTGGGCGTAATCGGCGCGGGAACAATGGGCAATGGCATTGCCCATGTTTTTGCGCGCAGCGGATTTTCGGTCGTGTTGTGCGATGTGGAGCAGCGTTTTCTCGATCGCGGGATCGAAACCATCGGCAAGAATCTCGACCGAGAGGTGGCGAAAAACAAGATCACGGCTGCTGACAAGTCCTCGGCGCTAGCAAAGATCACCCCGGTGACCGACCGCGCCCGGCTGGCAGAGTGCGACTTCATCGTAGAAGCGGCCACGGAAAAGTTCGAAGTCAAAGCCGAGATCTTCCGCGATCTCGACCAGCTGACGCGGCCTGAAGTGATTCTGGCATCGAATACTTCTTCGATCTCAATCACTAAAATTGCGGGGCTCACCAGGCGGCCGGACAAAGTGATCGGCATGCATTTTTTTAATCCCGTGCCGGTGATGAAGCTGGTCGAGATCATTCGCGGGCTGGCGACTGCGCAGGAAACATTCACCACTGTTCGCGAATTGGCTGTGAAGCTCGACAAGACTCCGGTGGAGGTGAACGACGCGCCGGGGTTTGTTTCGAACCGGGTGCTGATGCCGCTGATCAACGAAGCCATTTATGCGGTCATGGAAGGCGTCGCCACTCCGGAGGCGATCGACGAGGTGTTCAAGCTGGGCATGGCGCATCCCATGGGGCCGCTGACGCTGGCCGATTTCATTGGGCTCGATGTTTGCCGGGATATTATGCGGGTAATGCATGAGGGGCTGGGTGATCCCAAGTACCGGCCTTGTCCGCTGCTGCTTAAGATGGTGGATGCAGGATGGCTGGGGCGCAAGAGCGGGCGGGGATTTTATAAGTACTGAGAGTCGAAAAAGTGCGCAACGCAAGTGCAAGTGAATGAGAGAAGCCGGTTGCCGCAACCGCGAGAATCTGAACTCGACAAGAGAGAGATAGTTTATTACCTGCTGGCTGCTGTCGCCGGTATCGGAACCGGACTTGTCGATGTCGCCGTGAATGATTTGCTTTTCACGGCTCTGCTTGTACTCCTGGCTTGTATGCTGCTGGGAATGCTGCGTCCACGCTGGCCGTGGAGGTGGGTTGTCGTAACGGTCGCACTGATTCCGATTACAGAGCTTGCGGCATACTTGGTAATGACCGTCAAGCCCACCCGCGGGCAGGTGTATGGATCATTTCTGACCGCGTTACCGGGAATCGCGGGCGCCTACGGCGGAGCGGTGGTGCGGCAGGTGATCGATAACCTGCGGCAGGGGAAGTAAGAAGCGGGCTCCAGATTCCGGCTGTTGATCGTGGACTTTCGTGAGTCATCCCAATGCCGGAAGCCGGCGGCGGCAGGACGAAATCGTAGTTCCAAGGTATCGGATAGCTGAGAAGTTACTTCCTAATCCACAGGCTGGTCACGTATGCTGCCGTGCATGTGTGTAAGTGTGTCGATGCTGGCCAGCGGCAGCCGGGGGAATTGTGCGCTTGTCGCCAGCACGCGGACCAAGATCCTGCTCGACGCCGGAATTTCCTGCCGCGAGACGTGCAAGCGGCTGAAGTCGATCGGCGAGGATCCGCGAGCGCTTTCGGCCATTCTGATTACGCACGAGCACTCGGATCATGTCTACGGATTAGCGACGCTGGCGAAGAAACTCCGCATTCCTGTGTTCATGACTGGGGCGACGCATGCCGCGTGGGCACGCGCTATGCGCGTGGTCAACGGCGAGCGGCCGCAGATCGAGAAGCTGGAGCGCTTTGAGTCCGGCCACCGTTTCCAGATCGGCGATATCGAAGTCAAACCATTCACGATTCCGCACGATGCGATCGATCCGGTTGGCTTCACCTTCCGCGTCGAAGGAACCAAGGTGAGCCTCGCCACCGATCTTGGCTACCTTCCGGCGAACGTACTCGATCACCTGCGTGGATCTGACATTTTGATTGTGGAGTCGAACCACGATGTTGAGATGCTGCGAGGCGGTCCCTATCCCTGGTCGGTCAAGCAGCGCGTGGCCAGTAATGTGGGGCACCTTTCCAACAAGAAACTCGCGGATTTCTTCACCGGGGACTATGATAATAATGCAGCGTTTGTGGTGCTGGCGCATCTCTCTGAGCAGAACAATCACCCAGAGATCGCAAGGAGAGAGGCGGAAGTAGCCCTGGCCGAGCGGGGCGGGTTGTTCCAGAACCGCGTGCTGGTGGCGATGCAGTCGGAAGTCTTGCCATCCATTCGGTTGTAGGCCGCCTGTAGTTCTTTATGAGTCAGCAGTGCGTCGATCCCATCGTGGGGAAAATTCTTGCGGGCTGGAGATACGACATTTCCAGTCTAGCGCCCGAGATGCGCGGCGACTATGAGAACCACTTTGCCGCTTGCGAACGCTGCCGCAGCCGGCAGCGCATACACCGTTTTATCGACGTAGGGCTGATTGCACTGGCTTCGATTTCCGGTGGAGTCTTCCTGCTGGCCTTCGGAGTGATCCGCCACTTTGGTCCACGGCACGCATTCTGGCTGGAGATTGCGGCCCTTGCCGGATTTGCTTTGTCGGCGCTGATCTGGCTGGTGGTGGCGGTTGCGACCCCCGCTCCGGTGACCGTGCTCGATGCCGCCAAACAGGGCGCGCGGCTGGTGCATGACCGCCTGCCGCCGGAAATTCGAGAGCGATTGCCGGAAGAGTTGCGGGTGAAGATCACGGGAACCTAGCGATGAAGCCGGCCCCATACCACGCCGCAGCGATTCTGTTGTTTTGCGCATTTGTTTCGGGCAGCGCGGGGGCCGCTTGCTTCCTGCCTGCCGCCGCGCAGTCGAGCATTTCTCATTGCCATCAGCCCGCTCGACATCAGGAAAGTCCTCAGCCGGCGAACTACAAGTGTTGCGCCAGTGGCCGGCTCCCGGCGCTGATCACTGGAGTCTTTTCACCACGCCCAGTCGTGCTCATTCAGCGTGTGACGGGCAATCTCCCGGTGGAAGAAGCGAATTGGCTTTGCGATGCGCTCACTCTGGCAGTTTCTTCCTCAAGTCCGCCCGGCATTCTGCCTCTGAGAATCTGATTTCCCTCCCGACTAGACCTCTAAAGAGCTTGCACGACACCCAAGCTCGCGACTACTTCTTTTCTTTTTCGGGGAGGCTCAGTGTTACACGATTTCCTTGGCAAGCGAGCGATGTGTGCGCTGGCTCTTGTGGGACTTTCCTGTGCATCTACCGCACAGACTGATTCCATGCAGGGGATGGATATGGAACAACAGTCAACTCTGCAATTAACAAGAGCAAGCCTGGGCTCTGGCACGGCTTGGGAGCCTGCTTCAACCCCGGCGCATGAGTGGATGGTAACGCGTGCCGGATGGGATTTCATGGCGCATGGGGTGATCTTCATCGACTACAACCAGCAAGGGGGGCTGCGCGGTGAAGGCAAAGCTGAGTCGGTGAACTGGGCGATGCTGATGGAGCAGCATCGATTGGGCCGCGGCACAATTTTGTTCCGGCAGATGTCTTCGGCGGAATCGCTGACCTCGCCGCACCCTGGCTTCCCCGAGCTTTTTCAGACTGGAGAGACTTATCATGGTGAACCGCTCGTCGATCATCAGCATCCTCACAACGTGTTCGCGGAACTTGACCTTCTTTATACGCTGTCGATTTCTGAAAAAATGTCCTGGGAATTTTATGGAGGGCCGTCGGCCGAGCCGGCGCTTGGGCCGGTAATGTATTTGCACCGCACTTCGGCAGAGGAACTGCCGATGGCACCATTGAGTCATCATTTGCAGGATTCGACTCACACCAGCTTCGGCGTGGTGACTACCGGATTTGTGATCGACCGCATCAAGCTTGAGGCTTCGGCGTTCAACGGGCGTGAGCCGAATGAAGAGCGCTGGAGCATTCAACTGGCGCCGCTCGATTCCTACTCGGGGCGCGCGAGCATCGCCCCGTCCCACGACTGGACCGGACAATACAGCATCGGGCGACTAGAAAAACCTGAAGCGCTCGAACCGGGCAGCCAGTGGCGGCAGACGGCTTCAGTCGACTACGACCGTCCCGCTGGCACTTACGGGAATTGGGCCACGTCGCTGATCTGGGGCCGGGTGCACGAGCTTTCTGACAGAGTCAATTTGAATGGCTACACTTTCGAATCGACGCTGAATTTTCTGCACCGCGACTATGTGTTTACGCGGTTGGAACTGGTGGATAAAGACGAATTATTTCCGCAAGCGGCAGTGCATCCCGCTTATCGCATTGGAGCGTATACGTTCGGCGGTGAACGCGACCTGGTGGAGAACAGAAAATGGCAGCTCGGGTTGGGGGCCGACCTGACGATTTATTCGAAGCCAGCGGTGTTGGACGCGGCCTACGGGAATTTTCCGTTATCATTCCAGATTTTTCTTCGCATGCGCCCCGGACTGCACTCGAAAACCGCCGATCATGCGATGCACTAACATGGCAACTGGGGACTAGCAAGCGTCGTATTTTCGAGTTGGCATATTACCTAAGATTATTCCGCCCCAATAAATTTCCGCTCAGTCACACCCAAGTGCAGGAGAATAGGTGTAATGCAAGGTGCTTTGCGGACGCTACGTACAGTACAGTGGGCAATGCTGGGCAGCATTCTTCTTTATGCTGTTGTCGGCGAACTATTGGGTTCGAGCGCTCAGGCGGCGAATCCGTCATTGAGTTACGTCTTCACCACGGCGGGGGTGGCTATTGTCGGTGTGATTTTTGTGGTGAGGCGTACGCTGGTATTGCGCTCCGCGGAAAGCCTGGCTTCGCATCCCGACGATTCGCTGACGCTGAATCACTGGAAAAGCGGCTACATCGCCACTTACGCGCTGTGCGAAGCGTTGGCATTGTTTGGCCTGGTGCTGCGCTTCACTGGTTGCCGCTTTGAGCAAAGCCTGCCGTTTTATATCGGCGGATTCGTGCTCCTGTTCTTCTTCGGTCCACGGCAACCCGTGGAGGCATAATTTCCCGCTTTCGATTCCTCCGTTGTGATCCTCAAGTTATGATCTCGGTTGAGGTCTTTTCATGTCCATTAACGGCCCAGAAGACTTAGCCGGCATGCGGGAAGCTGGAGCGATCGTCGCGCTCATGCTGGCAGCGATGAGAGCCGCAGTGCATCCTGGGATTACAACTGCCGAACTCGACAACATTGGCGCGAAGGTAATGAGGCAGCATGGAGCACGGTCCGCTCCCGCCATGGTGTACAAGTTTCCTGGGGTCAACTGCATTAGCGTGAATGAAGAGGCGGTTCACGGCATTCCGGGCAAGCGGGCGCTTTCTTCCGGAGATCTAGTGAAGCTCGACGTCACCATCGAGAAAAATGGATTCATGGCGGATGCGGCGGTAACCGTTCCAGTGGGAGAAGTTTCGGACGAGGGAAGAAATCTGCTGGAATGCGCCGAACGGGCTTTCGCAAAGGCGATGCTGGTGGCGCGAGCGGGTTTTCGAGTTTGGGAAATTGGACAGGCCGTCGAGCGCGAAGTGCGCCGCAGCGGCTTCTCGGTGATAAAAGAATTGAGCGGGCACGGCATCGGACGCACCATTCATGAACCACCCACCGTGCCAAATTTCGCAGATCCTGAGGCGCGCGGAACTCTGACCGAAGGCCTGGTGATTACGGTCGAACCGATTATTGCTGCAGGATCGGGCAAGTCGTATGTGGCACCGGATAAATGGACCATCGTCACCGCGGACCATAGTGCGTCGGCGCACTACGAGCACACGATTGTGATCACGAAGGGCGAGCCGGTCGTGCTGACGGCGGCTTCAGATTCCGAATCGATCCCTTATTAGCGCGAGGTGGGAATCGAGCCAGTTCCGGTTTATGCCTTGATGTGGCAGCTCGCCATTCCGCGTTTCTCCAGATACTGCTGGTGGTAATCTTCTGCGGGATAGAATGTCTCCGCGGGAACGATTTGCGTGACGATGGGTTTCGAATAGCGGTGTGCTTTTTCTAGAGACTCTTTCGAGGCCTGGGCCTCGGCTTGCTGCTCCGGGCTATGAAAGAAGATCGCAGAGCGATATTGCGTTCCCCAATCCGGGCCCTGGCGGTTGAGCTGCGTGGGATCGTGGTTCTCCCAGAAAACTTTCAGCAGATCGGCATATTTGATTTTTACGGGATCGAATTCGACTTCGACGGCTTCGGCGTGGCCGGTGCGGTCGGTGCATACATCTTTGTAGGTGGGATTATCCGTTTTGCCGCCGATGTAACCGACCTGCGTCGAAGTGACTCCCGATAATTGCCGGAAGGTGGCTTCCACTCCCCAGAAACATCCTGCTGCAAATGTTGCTTTCTCCATTTATTTATCGCTCCTCTGTCTATCGCCCTTCGGCCTGGTTTTTGATTTCGTTTCCCCAGCTTCCGCTTTGCTTCAGTTCCGTCGCATTTGTACGCGCCGAATTCGACCCGGCCAACCCAGTAAGGCTGTGTGCGCTTCTATTAGATGACGGATTGGCGGGAAAGTCACGCCCGTCCCTGGTGGTCCGTTTGGGCAATTGACGCCTCTGAGCGACTCAGGATAAAGTTTCGGGCAAGGTTGTTGTAAGTATTTTCCCCGGGAGATGTGTGTGGGTTTTGAAACCAGCCGCTGCGGGAGTGTGCAGAAATTTGCACTCTGCCTCGTCTTTGCTTTGGCCACCGCGCATGCGGCTTTGGCAGTGTCTGGATTCGCCCCTCAGCGGCGCGTCGGCTTTGGCCCCGGTGATCAATGGGAGCCGGCGATGGCCGCGGACGGTCGTGGACACATTTACATTCTCTTTCCTCAGTACGGCCCAGTGAATAGTTGCCCAAACTGTACGGCGCCGACAATTCAGCTCATGCTCAGCGACGATAGCGGGGCGACGTGGCACGCGCCGCATCCCCTGCTGATTTCTGTGACCGGGCAGTTCGACCCGCAGATTGTGGTTGATCCGGTGGATAAGCAGACCCTCTATGCCTCGTGGTTGCAGAACAATAAGCGCGACGTGATGGTGGCGCGATCGCAGGATTCTGGGCACACATGGTACTTCTCCGTGGCGGAGCGCTCGCGCGATGATGCCGATAAGCCGGTGTTGACGGTTCGTGGTCCGGATGTTTATGTGGGATTCAATCACGAGGAGCATTTTCTGGTCGCGGCTTCACACGATTACGGACAAACATTTTCCTCAGGGGAAGTAAATCCGAATGCTCATCCGGGCTGGTCCCTGGCCGGGGGAGCTACCGTTGATCCCAATGGCGGAGTCTATTTCTCGTGGACCGCTTATGCCAAACAGGAACTGAGCGGGCGTCCGGTGAGTATTTACGTAAGCCGTTCCACGGATGCGGGAAAGAGCTGGAATACGTCTCTGCTCGATGTGTCGAGCGCGCCGCCGGATTGCTCGGCTCAGGCCTGTGAACCGGCATATCTGGGCGCGCAGATCGCACTCGCGTCTGACGCCGCTGGAACCGTTTATGCGTTGTGGAACGCCGGGGCCGTTCACGGCAGTCCGGAGCGCATTTACTTTTCTTCTTCCACAACCGCAGGCGCGAGCTGGTCGGCGAAAATCGATGTTTCTTCATCGGGCGCGCGGGTTGAACATTGCTTTCCGGCGATTACTGCCGGCGCGGCGGGCGATGTTCGCATCGCGTGGATGGACACGCGCCAGGCTCCGTTGTGGAATGTTTTCGAGCGCAGTTCGATCAACGGTGGCGCGACGTGGTCCGGCGAGGCGCAGCTCTCGAGTCCGGCACGCGGTTACGATTACATTCTCCCCAACGGCTTCAAATTTCCTTTCGGTGATTATTTTTCAATCACGATCGACAACCTGGAAAACACGCACGTAGTTTGGGGTGAGGGGCGGAATTACAAGTCTCCGGGGTCGATCTGGTATTCGCAGGGAAGATAGCGCTTCGTTGCGTTCATTCCACCCCGTTCGGCTTACGCGAGATTCCTGGCCTCGCTGGTGAGAACGCGAAGCGTCGGAATGACGCCGTTCTGGCGCTCTCTGCGCAATCGTCATTCCACTATCAATCCGCCAATGAGATCGGCCAGCCGCGTGATGTGGTGATCGGCGCACCAGTGCCGTAGCTCATCGACGATCTTCTCAGTCGCGCATGGATCCCAATAACTCGCAGTGCCAATCTGCACGGCGGTCGCACCGGCGAGCATGAATTCCACCACGTCGGCCGCAGTCGAAATCCCTCCCATGCCGATCACAGGAATGCTGACCGCGTGCGCGGCGTCGTAAACCATGCGCAGCGCGATTGGCTTAATGGCAGGACCGGAAAGGCCGGCCGTGATGTTGGCAATGCGCGGCTTGCGAGTTTCGGGATCGATGGCCATGGCAACGAATGTGTTGATTAGCGAGATCGCATCAGCTCCAGCCTCCTGCGCGACATGCGCCATCTGGCCGATGCTGGTCACGTTGGGAGAGAGTTTTACGATAAGCGGCCGCCGCGAGACGCGCTTGGCTGTGGTCACCACTTCATCGAGCGAGCGCGGATCGCTGCCGAATTGCAGGCCACCGTGCTCGGTGTTTGGACAGGACACGTTTAGTTCGTAGGCCGCGATGCCTTCGCCGTCGTTGAGAATTTCGATGGTACGCTCGTAATCCTCGCGGGTATAGCCGAAGACGTTGGCGATGACGACGATGTTTTTGATCTGCTGAAGCCGAGGCAGCTTCTCTTGAAGAAACGCCGCGGCGCCGATATTTTGCAGGCCAATTGCGTTGAGCATTCCGGCCGCGGTTTCCCAGAGGCGCGGCGGAGGATTGCCGATCATCGGTTCACGGGAAAGACCTTTGACCACGAATCCGCCAATCTGGTCGAGATGCACCACGTCTTCGAACTCGACGCCATATCCGAAGGTGCCGCTGGCGGCGATGACGGGATTTTGCAGGTCGATGCCGGCGAAGCTCACACTGAGATCGGGAGCGTTCGTGTTGCCTGCGGGGGGAGTGGGCATCGCGGTTTAGTGTACCGCGAGCAGGGCGAGCGTCCAAGCTAAGTGTTCGGGAGGCGACAAGATGCAAGCCCCTGCGTGCAATTGCATGCCGCTTTCCGATAAAGTACTTGTTTCCCATGCTTGATCTGAATTTTGTTCGCGAAAATCTGCCGCGGGTCGAGGAAATGCTGCGCCAGCGTGGCATGGATCCGGCCGCTGTGCTCAGGGACTTCCGCGAGGTCGACACGCAGCGTCGGCAAGCGATTACCGAAGCCGAAACGATGAAGGCTCGCCGCAATAAGGCTTCGGAAGAGATCGCCAAGTTGAAGAAGAGTGGACACGATGCCAGCACTGCGATGGCCGAAACCAAGGATTTGCGCGAGCACATTCAGGCACTGGAGAAAACCGCGTCTGATCTCGATGCGCGGTTGCGGGATATTCTGGCCGGTATTCCCAATATGCCGCACGAGAGTGTGCCGGTTGGGCATAGCGCGGAAGAGAACGTGGAAGTGAGGCGCTGGGGCACGCCGCCAAAGTTTGATTTCACTCCGCAACCGCATTGGGATTTAGGCACAAAACTCGGCGTGCTCGACCTGGAACGCGCCGTCAAATTGACGGGGGCGCGCTTCGCCGTTTATTGGGATCTGGGAGCGAAGCTCGAGCGCGCGCTGGCCAACTTCATGCTCGATACTCATACCCGCGAGCATGGCTACACCGAAGTTTTGCCGCCGTATCTAGTGAACTCGGAGTCGATGTACGGCACGGGGCAGTTGCCCAAGTTTGCCGCCGATCTCTTTCGCGTTCCGCATGGAGAAAAAGATCTTTGGCTGATTCCGACAGCCGAAGTTCCGGTGACGAATCTCTATCGTGACGAAGTGCTGGATGCAGCTCGTTTGCCGGTTTCGCTGACCGCTTACACTCCATGTTTTCGCAGCGAAGCGGGATCGTATGGCAAGGATGTGCGAGGAATCATCCGGCAGCATCAGTTTCAAAAAGTCGAACTCGTAAAGTTCGCGCGCCCCGAACAGTCGTACGAAGAGCACGAGAAGCTCACACGCAACGCGGAGACTGTGCTGCAGAAGCTCGGCCTACACTACCGCACAGTGGCGTTGTGCACAGGCGACATGGGGCCTTCTTCGGCGAAGACCTATGACATTGAAGTCTGGCTGCCCGGCCAGCAACTGTTCCGGGAGATTTCTTCGTGCTCGAATTTCGAGGCCTACCAGGCGCGGCGCGCGAATATCCGTTACCGGCCCGAAGGCAAGAACAAGACTGAGTTCGTCCATACGCTGAATGGCAGCGGACTAGCGGTTGGCCGGACTTGGGTGGCAATCGTCGAGAACTATCAGCAGGCGGATGGCAGCGTTGTGATTCCTGAGGTCCTGCGGCCCTACATCGGCGCCGATCGCATCACGCCCAAGATCTTTTGAATCCCATTGTCAAGAAAGGAAGCGGCCACTAGACTTGCACAGTGTGGAGATCAGCAGCGCCGCAACTGGTTCGCCTTGCTTGCCGATGAACGGTCCCTGGCGCACAATTCGCAGTTATGTTCTTTGGCAGCACGAGCGTGGCACGCTGCACTACGACATCATGGTCACGCTCATTCTGATCTTCATCTTCTTCTCGCCGCGGGTTATCAACTTCAATGACAAACCTGGGCCGCTCAACCGGCATCCTACGGGAGTAGTGGTCAGTTCCGATGGGGCAGGGAGTTTGGTTTATGAGATCGAAGCCTCAGCCGTGGCCCCAGGAGACGAGGCGGCACTACGCGGCCAACTGATGCGCATCATTGAACCCGTCTCCGGAGAAGTTTCGATCGTGAAGTACGAACCGATTTCCGATGGGAAAGGCCGGGTGCAGGAATATCGAGTCTGGGTGAAACGAAAATAGTGAGACGAAGGTTCGTGCTCTCGATCGGCGTCGTATCTCTTGGGATGTTGAGTTCGTTCGCCCAGAGCGACGCCGCAAAGCTCGACGGCATCCTCAAGAAAATGGATGCAGCCGCGGCGAACTTTCAAAGCGCGCAGGCGAACTTTGTTTGGAGTCAATATCAGAAAGTCGTAGATGAGACCGACACGCAGAGCGGCACGGTTTATTATCGGCGGAACGGCAATAATATCGAAATGATGGCGGAAATCAAGCAACCGGATCGGAAATATGTACTTTATAAAGACGGAAAGCTGCAGGTGTACCAGCCGAAGATCGATCAAGTGATGGAGTATTCGGCAGGCGGCAACCGCCCGGAAATTGAAAGTTTTCTTGTGCTCGGCTTTGGCGGAAGCGGCGAGGATTTGAAAAAGTCATTCGACGTGACCTACCAAGGCGAAGAGACGATCGACAACGTTGCAACCGCGAAATTGCAGTTAATCCCGAAGAGCGAAAAAATTCGCAATAACTTTACAAAAATTACCCTGTGGATCGATCTTGCCCGGGGCATTTCGCTGCAACAGCAATTCATGCAAACACAGGGAGATTACCGGCTGGCAAAGTATTCCGAAATTCGGATACCGGCAAAGTTCGGCAACGACGTGTTTCAGCTGAAAACCACGAAGAAGACGCAATTTGTTTCGCGTCGGGGTTAAGTAATTGAATTCACAGCACAAGAATGTGTGCTGAAAAATGCAGGTCGGGCGCTATACTGCCCTAAGGTTTCATTCGAGTTCATAATGGCAAAAGTTTTCACCATCCCGGTCCCGCCCAAGATAGGTCGTTCCAGCAAGAGGGAGCGATCCTCCGACCCCCGCTATGTCGATGGACAACGCCTGCTGGTTGAGGCCATGCGATATCTCGCCCAAACCGACCCGATCTCGAACCGGCCAGCAATTGAACTGATCTCCGAGCACGTGCGCACCCGCTTTCGGATGAGCGATTCGCCGCTATCGTAGGAGGTCTCTCGTCTTACAAAGTAAAGAGACAGAAGGAGCAGCTTAAACCGTTCCTTTTTTGTTTACCCCGCTATTACCGCTAAAACGCAAATCGCAACGAATATTGCATTACTCGCGGCGTAGTTAGCTCTGTGTTGAAAATGCCGAAGCCCGTGAGGCTGACCAGAGTTTGACCGATCAGCGAGCCAGCGGCGTCAAATCGCACCGAGTTAGTCACGTTGAACACTTCCCAGGCGAACCGAACACTCTTTTGTTCGCCTACGTTCCAGATTTTGGAGAGCCCCGCATCAACTCCGAAATAGCCTGGTCCGCGGAAGTTGTTGCGCTGCCCGGCTTCGCCGGCGTAGGTGGGCCGAAAGGTGCTGACCGCTCCTGCAGCACTGGCGGGTGAGCACGAGCAACTGATCGTCTGCTCGGGATTCTGGAAAACCGTGGGAGTGCCGTTGGCCTCGAAAAATACGCCGGTCTTCGGCCTCGGACCCGTCAGGAACGAAGATCCCTCCAGTTCGAAGTCGGTGGACCATCCGTTACCGGCTTCCACCGAGAATGGGAATCCGCTGGTCCAGCGGTACAAGCCGTTCAGCCCCCATCCTCCGAAAATGGCGTTCATGAAGCCGTGGGCGCCGCTTCCCCAATAGCGGCCGCGGCCATAGGGCAAATCCCACACCCAGTTCGCATTAAATTGATGCGTCGTATCGAAATCGGAGGGCGCACGCCACAGATCGGGCGAGAATGCATTGATTACCTGACTGTTGAACGCGAGACCGGCCGACTCGAAACCATTCACGCGTTCGGCATTCGATCCAACGTCGATTGACTTCGAATAAACGTAATTGATATCGAACTGCAAGCCGGCGGCCATAGCGTGCCGCAACGAGACTTGCAAGCCGTTGTAGTTGCTGTTGCCCCTCGACTGCCAGCCATAGAGTGAGGAGAATTGGGGCTGGTAGAACGAAAACGGGGTCCCAGCCGGTCCGACGAAATCGCCAAGATTATTGGAGCCAGTTCCAACACAGGCCGGGAAACAGAATGCGTCCAGATCTTCGAGCGAGAGAGTTTCGTTCCCCAGATTTGCATAGTAGAGGTCGTAGATATTCTGCGTGGCAGTCGGATTTGCTGGAATCCCAGGGGCAGCGAGGGACTCGCCACCGGGCCCAGCCGCCTGCGGAAACAAGTTCTCCCAATAGGGAATCTTCGCGATAGCGCTCTCCGAGGTTCCGGCATAAGCCGCCTTGTCGAGAATACCGACTGCGTGGAAATAATCCATGCCGCTTTTCTTGTCGACTAGATCTAGAGGCTGAGACAAGTCGATTTCTTGCAGCAGATGGTGCGCAAAGCGTCCGGTGTATGTCGTCTCGACGACAAAGTTGTGAGGCAGTTCGCGAGTCAGAGAAAAATCGATCACGTGCGAGTACGGAGTTTTCAGGTTGTCATCAATACCCCACGCGATGGCCAGCCCGTAAGTGTTGGGATCGGTAGAAGGTGTATAGGGAAACCCGTGCGGGCTCGGAACGCCGGGACTCGGGGGCAGATTGGCCGCGCCCAAGAGGCCGGTGTAGCGTGGCGTTGTATCCACGCCGAGAACGCCAGCGGGATTGCTGATCGTCGTGGACAATCCCCAGGAACCCTGGCGATCGAACGTATTTACTACACCTTCGCCGAAATGATCGTAATACATGCCGTATCCGGCGCGGATCGAACTCTTGCCCTTATCGCCGAGGATGGTGTGCCAGAAGCCGCTATCGGCATGCGGGGCATAGGCGATGGCGAAGCGGGGAGCGACATCGTGGTAATTCCAGTTCCAGTAGGGCTTTTGTCCGTTGGCCTGCCCGGAGAGACCGAAGCTGAGGAGCGGTTGGTTGACCACACCCTGATACATGCTGGTGATGCGATTCTCAAACCACTGGTGCATGTCAATGGTCGGCGAAACCTGGTTGCCGTCGGCTTCGTATGGAGGCTGCAAGAGCGAGTAGCGCAGGCCGTAAGTAATCGTCAAGTTCGGAGTCGCGTTCCACTTATCCTGCAGGTACATCTCGCCTTCGAAATTGTGGAAGTGTCGGGGAACGAGATCGCCGTTGGGAATCAGGTTGGCGTTCTTGTCCTGATTTGTGACCGTGTATACCTGGCTCATCAAACCCGCCAGCTGCACGGCAGCAAAGTCGTAGGATCCTCCGAAGGACGTATCAACGAGTGGAAAGGTACACGGCGGCACGGCGCAGACTCCCGGGTCGCTCGGATTGTAGCCCCGAAGCCCTGGGTCCAAGCTGACTCCTTCATTAGAGATAAATGAAGGACTCATCCAATAGAGGTTGGCATAGCCGGAAGAAAGGTTCTGCGCATTCGACTGGCGATTGTTATGAATCAGACGCCAGTTCGTGCCGAACTGGATGGTGTGCGTGCCTTTCGTCCACGAGACATCGTCGATGAAGTTGTGCACTGGAACGTTGGTAAGAATCGTCGGCGTGTCAGAGGGGCTTAGCGCCTGGGTATCGTCAAGTCCACGGATCGTGTTGTAATCCTGGCTGTTCAAACCACCTTGCCCCAATCCCTGGCGGATGAAGGCATAGCGAAAATTGTTAATTAAGTTATTGCGAATGATGTAGGTATAACCGCCGGCAATTCCTTTGCTATTGTTGGTGACGATGTCGTCTGGAGGAAGTCCAGGAAATTGAGGCGGCTTGGCTTCGTGGTCATTCTGCAAATTGCCGCGGACAAACAGTGACTGATTTCCGTCAGCAGTAATTTTGTAATCCAGTTTGATGATATACGTGTCGAGTCTGGTCGGATCATTGCCGGGAAAGGTGAAGCCGGCCGAGTTCAGGCCATCTCCGCTTCCGTTGACTGCATTGCCACAAGCGGTGCAGTTGGGCAGGGGATAACGCGCGTACAGGGCATTCGGGTTGGCACCGCCAATATTGGCAAGTAAGGGATTCGCGCCGGGGCCCAGCGGGCACGTGCCGTTCGCGCCGCAGCCTTGGTCCAGGGAGGCGAATTGCCCCGGCGTCAAAGTCGCGACATAGTCTGGGCTAAATCCGGCAACGTCCTGAACATTGACACCCAAGGGATTGGGCGTACCCAGCACGCAGTTGGGATCGGAAGAGGGATTGCACAAATACTTGATCATTCCCTCTCTCAAACTTGCCGTGGGCACGATTCTCGTGGTCTGCTGCTGCTCGGCAGTACGCTGCCCCTCGTAAGCTGCAAAGAAAAACAGACGATCTTTTTTGATTGGACCGCCGACCGTCCCGCCGAATGTATTGCGCAGAATGTGTTGCGGAATGTTGGCATTCCCCTGCTCCAACTCCGACTGCTTGTTGAACCAATCATTCGCTACGTCGAAGGTTGGCCGGTTGTATTCGTAGACGGAGCCGTGGATGGAATTGGTTCCACTCTTGGTAACCAGGTTCATCTGGGCGCCGGACGAGCGGCCGGACGCAGCGTCATAGTTGCTGGTGGTGACGCGAAATTCCTGCAACGAATCCAGCGTAGGCCGCATGGCGCCCCTGAAGGCGTAACCCTCCAGTTGATCGTTGTCGTCCAGACCATCGAGGGTAAGGTTGCTCTGATCGCTGCGGGCTCCGTTGACCGCACCGCCGCGGCTGTCATTGTCTTGTTGGCTGGGAATGACTCCTTGATTGGCAAGAGAGCCGATAAAGACAACCCCCGGCTGGAGACTCAGAATGGCTGCAGGATCGCGCCCCTCCGATGGAAGATCGATCAATTGCCGGGCATCGAAGTTGTTCCCCAAGGTTGCATCGGTGGTGTTCACCATCGGGGCTTCACTGGTAACTTCAACTGTCACCGAACCGCCGGCCACTTGCAGGGTGACATCGAGCGTGGCCGGGCTGCTTACCTGCAAAAGTACGTTGTCGCGTTTTATTTTGGCAAAGCCGGCGGCGGCCACCGTAAGCGCGTAATTTGCCGGAGGAACTTCAAGAAACTGGTAGACGCCCTGGCCGTCCGTCTTCGTGCTCCGAACAAACCCGGTGGCGCCGTTGCTCAGAGTGACATCCGCTCCCGGAACCACCAAGCCTTTGGAGTCAGAGACGGAACCGCGCAAGGATGTAGTCGCGGATTGGGCGCCCGCCGAAGAAATCAAGAAATTCTGCAAAAGAAAAAGCGAGGCAGAAGCCAAGGCAACCATGACACCAACTACACGTGAGCGGCGACGCATAGGCGAAGTCCTCCAACCCGTCGGGTGTTTGCTTGCGAATTGTTTTCCCAGAAGACGAAATGACGGCGAAGTCCGTTGGGACCTGTTGGGGCGCTATTGTGCAACTAGCAGGCCAAAACATTCAAGCTGAATCTTGTGTATATCGTGTATGTTCGGCGGTCATCATACGATTTAATATGCGATTCCACATGCGGTTTACCGTATTTGGAAGCCTGTTTATGCGGGTTTTCGATGATTGCGATTCGCTTTATTCATGAACAGCGCTGCGGCAGCGACTATGACTACGGGATAGCATTCCAGCGTATAGCGGGGCTCCGGGTTCTCCAGTGTTCCGAGAAACAGCGAACGCAGAACCACGAACAGAAAAAAGAGCCCGATGCCGGACACGCTGGCGCGAGCGAAGAAACCCGGCGACGGCGGCGACGACGTACATCAAGTTAATCAGACCGAACGCAAGGCTTACTGCTAGCCAGATGGGCTCGTCGTCAAACTCCCACCAGCGCGGATCAGCAGGCAATAGCTCGGTGCGCGGGCGCAGCCACATATCGGCAATTCGTAACGCCGGAAGCCAAAGATAGTAACGTAGTGGCGCGCGGCGAACACGCGCGGCAGCAAGTACGGCGAAGCGTGCATCCAACTCCGGCGTCAGGTCGTGATCCTGGTTGTAATCCGCGAAAAGCTGCTCGGTTTCCTGCTTTTCTTGCGGCGAATCGAAGGCACGCCGCGGCAACTTTTGCGGATCGATGCCGGCGCCCGGCATATTCCAATAAATTTCCTGGACCGACGTATAGTCTACGATCCACGTTTTCGTCCAGCGATTGAATCCGCCAGTCACCGGTTCATCCGAATCGTTGGCATAGCGCGGAGCCAGCGGCTGGAAGCGGTGAAAAGTGTGCAGATTGCGCAGCGTCCACGGGACGAGCGGCAAAAGAGCGCCGATGACCACGAGGATTCCGGCGCTCACCACGGGAAACAGACCATACCGAAAATCGGAAGAAGATCCTTCGATTCTTCTGGTTCTCAAGTGCGCGAGAGTGAGCCCGACAAGATAGGCGCCGATCGCGGCCAGCAGAATGCCCCCATCCGGGCGCAGAAGAATGCAGGCTCCGATGGAAAGGCCGCAGGCCAACCATACTAAGGGGAATTCCCTTAGCTCCGGCTCGCGCGTGGGGCATATTTCGCCAAGTCCGAGCATTGCGAAGTGCAGGGCCAGCGCAGTAAAAAAAATTTCCAATGTTTCGGTCAGAACCGCGGCTGCATAGTTTGCCAGGAAGGGACACACAGCGGAGAGCAAGAATGCAGCCTTCGCGGCGCGCTCGGAGAGCATTCGGCGGGCTAGATCGGCTATGAGAAGACAGGTTCCAAGATCAAAAAGAACCTGAATGAGCAAAACGGCCCGAAAGTTATTTTCTCCAAAGATCGAAAAAATCACGGCCAGAAAAGCCGGATAGCCGGGTAACCGCGATAGGGTCGGCATGATCTGGCCGGAGTTGGTAATGCCGTAAACGCCATGTTGCAGCCAGTTCGAGGCGATATCGGCGTACAGACGAGAATCGTCGACCACCGCGGGAAACCGGAAAATGAGGAACAATCGCAGCCCCAAGGCGGCGAGGCCTGCCGAAAAAAAGAACCGAACGTTCTTCCGGATCAGTTCGAGCACGCTGAGAATATACGCGTTTCAACTCATCCCAAGGGTTGTAAAATGCATCTTATACAGAAAGGACCGCTGCCTCTACCCTGTTCTTATCATCGTTGTTGTTCTGATTCTCCTCATTGGATCAGCGCAGTCCTTCGCGAATTGACCGTCTGCCGAACGCGGCATACGATAAATTGATAGCCCCGCATGGCTGAACCCGTCTTTTATGATCCGCAACGCGCCCGTTGGAAGCGCCTGAGGCGTTTTGTAGACGCGGTCGTGTTGTCGCTCTCCGCGCTTCTGACCTTCTTCGTGTACACGACGCTCCGCGACGAGCGCCTGCCCGAGCTCTTTTTCTCACCCCAAAAACGAGCCTTTCGCGCGCTAAAGGAGAACGAGAAAGAGAAGTTCCGCGAGCACCTGAAAAAGATAGCGATCCGCTCCCACCGCAAGTCAAAACTGGCCGCGTCGGAAGTGACGCTGAATCAGGAAGAAGGGATTCGCGCGGCATTTTACGTTCCCTGGGACGCCGCCAGTTTCTCTTCACTGCGTGATTTCTCGCGGCAAATCGATCTGCTTTATCCCGATTGGCTGCACGTGCTCACCCCCGACGGCCGCCTGCAAGCGGTGGACGATCAGACCAACAAGCTTTTCGACGTGGTGCAGGACCATCACGTGCGCCAAGTCGATGACCGCGTTATGCCCTTTCTCAAGTCCGAAGACCCGGCCATGGAAGTTTTCCCCATGGTCAACAACTTTGATGGCAGTGACTGGGTACAAGGGATTACTGACTTTCTGAACAATCCAGAGGCGCGCGCCTCATTTCGCAAGCAAGCAGGCGCGTTTCTCTCGTCGGACCGCTTCGGCGGACTGATGATCGATTTCGAAGCGTTCCCGAGGGAAGGACAGCCGGGGTATGTAGCCTTGCTCAATGAACTCTCGCAGGATCTTCACTCGCGCGGGATGAAACTCTACGTCAGCGTACCCGCACACAACGAAGAATACGACTATGCCGCCATCGCAGCGGCTGCCGACGGCGTCGTGGTGATGAACTACGACGAACACTTTCCGGGCGGAAAGTCGGGACCGGTCGCATCGCAGGATTGGTTTGTCGACAATCTGAAATTTGCGGTGAAAGCGATTCCGCGCGAGAAAATTATTTGCGCCATCGCGAATTATGGCTATGACTGGGTGCTGAAACCGAAAAAGGGCAAGCTGCCGTCCGATGCGAGAGATCACAGCGTCTCGGCACAGGAGGCATGGCTGGCGGCTCGCGATTCTGAGGAAGACGTCACTTTCGATGACGATGCCCTCAATCCCCACTTCAGTTATCTCGACGAGCTGAGCCACCGGCATGATGTGTGGTTTCTTGATGCGGTTACAGCGCTGAATCACATGCGCGCCGCCCAAACGCTGGGGATTCAGACTTTTGCTCTATGGCGACTGGGGGGTGAAGACCGCTCGCTGTGGCGCATATGGGATGTTCCGGGAGACCCGACAGCAACCGATAAGCTGCGCAATGTGCCGCCCGGACAGGATGTGGACATGGAGGGCCAGGGCGAGATTCTTCGCATCGAGGACCGTCCTACTCCCGGCACGCGCGATCTCACTATTGACCCAACTTCCAAGCTGATCACCGATGAGAACTTCGACAACCTGCCCGAACCTTATCGCGTCGGCCGGTACGGCTACAGCCCAAACAAGGTCTCGCTCACTTTCGACGACGGCCCCGATCCGGAGTGGACGCCAAAGATTCTCGATGTGCTGAAGCGCGAACACGCGCAGGCGACGTTTTTTCTCATCGGCATTCAGGGCGACAAATTTTCAGGCCTGGTCAAACGCATTTACAACGAGGGCCATACCATCGGGAACCATACCTTCACGCATCCCGACGTCAGCAATATTTCTTCGCGCTACATGAAGCTGGAGTTGAACCTTACCGAGCGGCTTTTTGCCAGCCTGGTGGGAGTGCGAGTCACTCTGCTGCGCCCTCCTTATGCGATCGACGAAGAACCGGATACGGCCGATCAGGTTAGGCCCCTCGAATTCGCTCAGGATATGGGCTACATCACTGTCGGCAACCGCATCGATCCCAACGATTGGAGCGATAAGGTGCCGGCGGGAAACGGCACGACCCGCCGTCACACGGCTGAAGAGATTTCTTCGTACGTGCTGGCGCATTTGCCGCCCTGCAATGTGAATGATCTGCGCTGCGGCAATATTGTGCTTCTCCACGATGGCGGCGGAAACCGCGCCGAAACGGTGCGCGCTCTGCCGATGATTATCGATGGTATTCGCGCCCGCGGCTATGAGATCGCTCCGGTTTACGACTTGATTGGAAAGAAGCGGGCCGATGTTATGGCACCCTTGCCAGCGGGGCAGCGATGGGCGGCGAGATTTGACCGGCTGGGTTTTTGGCTGTTCGACGCAAGTGTGTTAGGGATCACGTGGATCTTCTTTTTAGGCGATTTGCTCATGACCGGGCGCTTGCTGTTCATCGGTGCGGCTGCCGTTTACGACCGATTGCAGGAAAAGATTTTCGGCAAGCCTGCCGAAGTGGCTTCTTACAAACCCAAAGTGGCCGTGCTCATTCCAGCGTACAACGAAGAGAAAGTGATCGAGCGCACTGTGCGCGCTGCGCTGAATTCAAGCTATCGAAATCTTCGCGTGATTGTGATTGACGATGGCTCTCGTGATCGAACTCTCGAAGTTGCACGTTCTGCCTTTGCCGAAGAGGAAGCAGCGGGGAAAGTTCTGATCCTCACTAAGCACAATGCGGGCAAGGCTGCCGCATTGAATTACGGAATCGAGCACATTCAGGATGCCGAGCTTTTTGTGGGCATCGACGCCGACACCATCATCGCGAGCGACGCGATCTCGCGCCTGGTGCCGCATTTCATTAATCCGAAGGTGGGTGCAATCGCGGGGAATGCCAAGGTTGGAAATCGCGTGAATCTTTGGACGCGCTGGCAGGCTCTCGAATACATCACCAGCCAGAACTTCGAGCGTCGCGCGTTGGACGTTCTGGGCGCGGTCAGCGTTGTGCCGGGTGCGATTGGGGCATGGCGGGTCTCCGCCGTGCGCGAGGTCGGCGGCTACCAACTTGACACCGTAGCCGAAGACGCCGATCTGACGATGGCTCTGTTGCGTCTCGGATATCGCGTGGAATACGAAGACATGGCGCTCGCCTATACGGAAGCTCCGACCAATGCGAATGGCCTGATGCGCCAGCGATTCCGCTGGTCTTTTGGGATTCTTCAAGCAGTTTATAAACACAGCGGAGTATTTGCCCGCAAGGGCGCGTTAGGTTTTGTAGCGCTGCCCAACATCATGATCTTCCAGATTCTGCTGCCGCTGGTTTCGCCGTTGATCGACATCATGTTCGCCGTGGGCGCGATCTGGTATTTCATTCAGAAGCATTACCATCCTGACTCGACTGATCCCGCGAGCTTCCATAAACTGCTGGCATTCTTCTTTGCATTTCTGGTGATCGACTTTCTCGCGTCGGCGCTGGCTTTCGCGCTGGAGCGCCGCCGCCCTGACGACAAAGAAGACGTCTGGCTGCTCAGCCAGGTATGGCTGCAGCGCTTCGCCTATCGCCAATTATTTTCAGTGGTGTTGTTCAAGACGCTGAAGCGGGCGCTCGAAGGCCGTCGATTTGCGTGGGATAAGTTGGAGCGCACTGCCGCGGTGAAATATGTGCCATCGGAAACGAGGGATTCGGTAAATGTTCCGTAGAGAATATATTTTGCGTCCATCTTCTCTCGGACTCTCTATTCAAAGTTGAATCTCAATTCAGGTTGCCTCTCTGTTTGAGTTGCTTCTTGCTTCTTTTCGCGTAGATCCTCTCCAAATCGCTAAAGTAGCTCGAATCACGAAGCGAGCCAGCAAAATGATGGTGGCGACGAGACAAAGGGCGACGGTCCCAGCTATGTAGGGATAGCGCGTGGCCAGCCAGGTGAGGCCTGCGGCCAGGATATCTTCACCCAGGCTCAGGGTGATATTGGAGAAAGGTTCCGGGGATGGGGTGACGGCGGCGCGAACCGCGGTTTTGCCTCCGTGCGCAGCGAGAGCGATGGCCGCGCCTAAAGAGGCGGCGAGCAATTGCTGCGCGGGTGTAAGTTGCCGGGTAGCGGCGTAGGCCAGCAAGGCGGCGACCGGCACACGCACGAACGTGTGAAGCGCATTCCAGACCAAATCGAAGGCGGGTATTTTGTCGGCGAAAAATTCAACTACAAACAGCGCCACGCTGGTGCCGATGATTGGCCAAGTTTTCAATAAGAGTAACGCGGGCGGCAATGGGACATTTCCGAAATGCGCGAACAAACCAAGAGCAGCCACGGTAACGTAAACGTTCAGTCCGGCGGCAAAGGCTATAGCTGCGAGGAGGGCGAAAAGCTCGGTGAGCGGGAGCTGCGCAACGTCAAGCATGAAATGCCCGGAAGGGTCGCCGATGCTGCGAAGATCCGGCGCTAAGAACTTCTTCCCTGCCACTTCGAGCCGCGTATCCGCCTTATGAATCGCGTTAAGAGCACGGTCCACATCAATATTCGTGTCGCCGCTGGTGAGGCGCTGTTCGGCGCGCTCTTTGGCTTTGCGCGCTCGTTCCACGTCGATCTCTGATGGAGCCTCGGCGGTTTCCGCAAGAATCGTCACCTTCTCCGGGAGAACTTCGGCAAAACCCCATGCCACCGCTAAACGGTGTTCGTCGCCGCCGGAGTGATACTTCACCTCGCCGACCGCTAGCTCGGTGATCAGCGGCGCGTGCCCAGGAAGAACGCCGAGATATCCATTCTTGCCGGGAATCTGGACTCCCTCAGCTGCGGTGTCAACCACCTTCTTTTCCGGCGTGACGATCTCGAGTTTGAAAGTATCTGCCATCGATGATTAGTGGCTAGTGGCCAGTAGCTAGTTTGAGCAGATTAGTCGTTGACTGACCACTCATCCCTGGCCCCTGAACACTGTTTTATGCCGCCGCGTTTTATGCCGCCGCCTTCATCTTCTCTGCCGCTTCCAGCACTTCTTCGATCGGCCCCTTCATATAGAAAGCCTGCTCGGGAATGTCGTCGTACTTCCCTTCGACGATGGCCTTGAAGCCCTTTACGGTGTCGGCGATCTTCACATATCGTCCCGCCGCGCCGGTAAACTGCTCGGCAACATGGAACGGCTGCGAGAGGAAGCGTTGAATCTTGCGGGCGCGGGCTACCGTGAGCTTTTGGTCTTCGCTCAATTCGTCGATGCCAAGAATGGCGATGATGTCCTGCAGATCTTTGTAGGTCTGCAGAGTCTTCTTCACCGACTGCGCGACATCATAATGCTCCTGGCCGACGACCCGGGCGTCGAGAATGCGCGATGTTGAGGCCAGGGGATCGACCGCGGGGTAAATTCCAATTTCAGTCAGCGCACGTGATAGCACCGTGGTCGCATCGAGGTGAGCGAAAGTGGTTGCGGGCGCGGGATCAGTTAAATCGTCAGCCGGAACGTAAATCGCCTGTACCGACGTAACCGAACCTTTCTTCGTCGACGTGATGCGCTCTTGCAACTCACCCATTTCAGTGGCGAGGTTGGGTTGGTAGCCAACCGCGCTGGGCATGCGGCCGAGCAACGCCGAGACTTCCGATCCGGCCTGGGTAAAGCGGAAAATGTTGTCGATGAAAAGCAACGTGTCTGCGCCTTCGGCGTCGCGGAAATATTCAGCGACCGTCAGGCCGGTAAGCGCCACGCGCAAGCGCGCTCCGGGCGGCTCCGTCATCTGGCCGTAAATCAACGCGGCTTTCGAGTGTTCCGGATCGCCGGGCTTGATCACGCCCGATTCCGTCATTTCGAGCCAAAGGTCGTTGCCTTCGCGCGTGCGTTCGCCTACGCCTGCGAACACTGAGAATCCGCCGTGGTTCTTGGCGACGTTGTTGATCAGTTCCATGATGACGACGGTTTTGCCCACGCCAGCGCCACCGAACAATCCGATCTTGCCGCCTTTCAAGAATGGCTGAATGAGATCGATGACCTTCACGCCGGTTTCGAACATCTCCGCCGTTGTCGCCTGTTCGTCAAAGGCCGGAGCCAGACGATGGATCGGCAATCTCTCTTTATATTCAATGGGACCCAGTTGATCCACTGGCTCTCCGATCACGTTCATCACACGACCCAGCGTACCGCGGCCGACGGGCACGGAAATCGGGCCGCCCTGGTCGATGGCCTTCATGCCGCGCACCATGCCTTCGGTAGCTTCCATAGCAATGCAGCGCACGCGGCCCTCGCCCAGGTGCTGCTGGACTTCAAGAATCACGTTGACAGGGTTGGGCACGGTGAAACCGTCGCTGACGACTCGCACCGCCTCGTAAATGGGTGGCAGGCAGCCTTCTTCAAACTGCACGTCTACTGCCGGTCCTGCGATTTGAACGACATGTCCGATATTTTCCATATTAGCTCCGAGCTATGAACTATGAGCGGCGAGCCAACTCAAAATCACGTCCATCTCACAGTCTGCCCTCTAAAGAACTTTCCTCTCTTCGCGCCGGATTCTGCTTGCTCGAAGCTCGCAGTTCAAAGCTCACCTACATTGCCGCCGCGCCGCTTACGATCTCGATAATCTCCTTTGTAATCTTCGCCTGCCGCGCGCGGTTCATCGCCAGCGTCAGAGAATCGATCATGTCAGTGGCATTGTTCGTCGCCGAATCCATAGCCGTCATGCGAGCGGCGTGTTCTGCCGCGATCGATTCCAACAACGCGCGGAAAATCTGGATCGCGACATATTTCGGCAGCAGCGCGCGAAATAATTCTTCGGGAGGCTGCTCGTAAATGTAATCGACTTGCGACGTGCCGAATTGTCCTGATTCGTCCCCAGCGGGCTCACGCAAACCCACTCCGGCGCTCACCGCCGCTTCTTTCGCCCTTTTCTTTTCTTCCTCCGTCATCTCTTCGGCGAGGCGAACCGTCTGCTCGCCGATTTGTTCGATAGGAAGAATCTGCTCCACAATCAATCGCTGCGCGATCACCGACTTGAATTCGTTGAATACGATATAGACCGAGTCGATCTCCTCGCGCTCGTAGCGGGTGATCACGCTTTCAGCCAGGCTGCGCGCCTGCGCGAAGCCGAACTTATTCAGAATGCCAACGTGCTCGCCGGTAATCTGGACTTCTCCAGCCCGCTCCTGCCGTGCGGGTTCCGACTTCTCCCGACTCTTCGGTGCTCCGCCAGACTCGGCGTCTGAACGGTCGCCGCGGGATATCGCCGACGGAAAAAATCGCGGCCTTTGCGCCCGATCGCTTCGATATCAATGCTCATGCCGGCTTTGGATTCGAGGAAACGAGTGGCGGCTTTGGTAATGTTCGCGCTGAACGCTCCCGCCAGGCCCTTGTCACCAGTAACCACGATCAGCAGAATGTTCTTCTCCGGCCGATGGGCCAGCAGAGGATGTTTCGGCTCGCCGGTTTCAGGATCGTAGATTTCGGCGCGCGTCACCAACGATTTCAGCACGTTCGTCAGCATCTGCGCGTAGGGACGCGCCGCCAAAGTGCGGTCTTGCGCCCGGCGCAACTTCGCCGCCGAAACCACTTTCATGGCCTTGGTGATCTGCCGCGTGTTGACCACGCTGCGGATGCGGCGGCGGATGTCGAGAATATTTGCCATGTCAAATCACTTAGCCGCTAGCTTCTAGCTGGACAATCTTCGTCATCTCGCCAGAGGCCCTCGAACTGAGAGCTAAAGGCAATGAGTCAAATTATTTCGCAACCGCTTCCCTGCTCGATAGAAACTCCTGCTTCGCCTGTTTAATCACTTCGGTCAACTGCGACTTCAAGCCGTCATCCAGAACCTTCTTCTCCATGATTGCGCGCAGCAGCTGAGCATTGGTCGCGTCGACATACTTGTAAAGCTCTTTCTCGAATTCGCGAACCTCGCTTACCGGCAAATCATCGAGAAAACCGCTAGTTCCAGCGAAGATAATCAGAATCTGCTTGGAGAATGGCAGTGGAGAAAATTGCCCCTGCTTGAGAATCTCGACCAGTCGCTGGCCTCGGTTGAGTTGCGCCTGCGTGGCTTTGTCAAGATCGCTGCCGAACTGTGCGAACGCCGCCAATTCGCGGTATTGTGCGAGTTCCAGTTTCAACGAACCAGCAACCTGCCGCATGGCTTTGATCTGCGCGCTGCCACCCACGCGGCTTACCGACAAACCTACGTTCACTGCCGGACGCACGCCTTGATTGAATAAGATCCGTTTCCAGATAAATCTGGCCGTCGGTAATCGAAATCACATTGGTGGGAATGTATGCGGAAACATCGCCCGCCTGAGTTTCGATAATCGGCAACGCAGTGAGCGAACCGCCACCATTCTTATCGCTCAATTTTGCCGAGCGTTCGAGCAACCGTGAGTGAAGGTAGAAAACGTCCCCGGGATACGCCTCGCGTCCCGGCGGACGCCGCAACAGCAGCGAGATTTCGCGGTACGACGCTGCGTGCTTCGAAAGATCGTCGTAGATCACCAGGGCATGCCGTTTGTTATCGCGGAAATATTCGCCGATCGCGGTGGCTGCGTAGGGCGAAATGTACTGCATAGGCGCGGGTTCAGAGGCCGAGGCGGCAACCACGATGGTGTACTCCATCGCGCCGTAGTCTTCGAGAATCTTGACGACCTGTGCGATTGACGAACGTTTCTGCCCGATCGCGTTGTAAATGCAAACGAGATCGTTGCCTTTGCTGTTGATGATCGTGTCGAGGGCTACCGCAGTCTTTCCTGTCTGGCGGTCGCCGATGATCAACTCGCGCTGGCCACGGCCGATGGGAATCATGCTGTCGATGGCTTTCAGCCCAGTAGCCATCGGCTCGCGCACTGGCTGGCGATCGATGACTCCGGGCGCCAGGCGTTCCAAGTTGATGAACTGATCGGTGGCAATTGGTCCTTTGTCGTCGATCGGCCGGCCGAGCGAATCGACCACACGGCCAATCATGGCGTCGCCCACAGGCACGCTCATGATGCGGCCGGTACGCTTCACTTCATCGCCTTCTTTGATTTCGGTGTATTCGCCGAGCAGAACCACGCCGACCTGATCTTCTTCCAGGTTCATGGCAATGCCCGCAACGCCGTGCGGGAAGGAAAGAAGCTCGCCAGCCATAACTTTGTCGAGGCCATACACACGCGCGATGCCGTCGCCTAGCGTAATGACCGTGCCGGTTTCATCCACCGAGATCTTGGATTCGTAGTTCTCGATCTGCTCGCGAATCAGTTTGCTAATTTCGTCTGCTTTGATTTGTGCCATAGAATCAGCTCTTAGAAAGCTTCCAGCTTCTACCTTCCAGCTAAATCATCCCAGCTTCGCAACCTAGGAACTAGAAACTAATCACCTCTTTGACTCTCTCCAACTGACCTTTCACCGAACCGTCATAAATCGTGCTTCCGATGCGCACCACTGCTCCGCCAAGTAACGACGCGTCCTCCCCGTAGCGGGCACGGACCTTCTTGCCGGTCAACTTTTCCACTTGCGCTTCGACCTCTCGCTTCTCCCCGTCGCTCAATGCACGAGCGCTCGTAATCTGTGCCTCGGCAAATCCCAGGCGTGCGTCCAGCTCTTTTTCCAGTTGTGCCACGATGGAACCCATAAAATGAATTCGGCGGTGATCGATCAGCACGGCTATCAGGTTTCGTGCCTGCTTCGAAATTCCATCTCGCTGAGCAATCACATTCAGCAGCTTGTGCTTTTGCTCGACCGGAACTGCGGGATTTTCCCAAATGCGCCGCAATTCAGGACTTTCGTTCAGCAAGGTTGTGATAGCGCGCAAATCGGCAACCGAGCGATCGGCGTCGAGGCGTTCGCTCAGAACAACATCCGCAAAGGCTCGCGCGTAGATTCCGGCTACCGACGCCATGTTTAGCGGCCATCCTTTCCGGGAGCTTCTCCTGCAACCTGCGGGCTGCCCAGATCGGCGGCAAATTTCCGCAGCAACACCTGATCGGTTGCAGCATCAATGCGAATCTGCTTTTGCGCGAGACCAACGGCAAGATCAGCGGCGTATGCGGTGAGTTCCCGCCGCGCGGCTTTCGCCGCCGAAGCGATCTCGTGCTGAGCCGTCTCGATAATCTTCCGGGCATCTTCCTGCGCTGCCGCGTGAATGCGCACTTCTTCTTCTGCTGCTTCCCTCTCGGCAGCGTCGCGCATCATCCCGATTTCGCCATCCAGTTTCATCAACCGGTTTTCGATTTCTGCCAGCCTGCGCCGCGCCTCTTCGCTCGCCTTCTGCGCCTCCTGCATCGCCTTCTGGATCGACGACGTGCGCCCCCGGAAGACGCCCGGCAAATACTTCAGGCCAGCCCATACGATCACACCCGCAACCACCGTAAAGTTCAGCACGACGCTGAATAAATACGCATTGCTCAAACTCAATCCCGTAACCCGCGCGACGAACTGCACCGATGAGGACTGCTTAAATTCCCCAGTCTCATCTTTCTCTTCCCCGGCAGCTTCTCGCGTTTGGTGGGCAAGCTGTTGTCCAGGTCCGCGGTTCGGAGGTGCAGCTTTGACTTCATGGTTCTGCGGAGCCGCCGTTTGTTCCTGCGCGCACACCGATGCCGTTCCGGCGACGGTTATCAGTAGCAGCGCCAACAGACCTGCACGAAAGGTTGTTTTATTGAAAGTCATCTTTTCTGCGTGATTGTCACTTTCGCACTGCAGTGTTTCGACCGGTCCCACCTCAGCGCCCCGCCCTGGCGGGCTCTAGCACCCGCTGGATAATTTCAGTGGCCAGCATCTGTACCTCACCCTCGAGAGCCTGTCGTGCCGCCTCGGTGTCGCGATTAATGTCGCCCTTTGCGGCCTGCACCTGAACGTGCGCTTTTTCCCGAGCCTGGGTTAACGCCGCGGAACGGGCATCGAGAGCAGACTTTCGACGGGCCTCCTGCACCCGAAACAGAGTGGCGCGGGCCTCGCGCAATTTCTGTTCGTACTCCGATGTGCGGGCTTCGGCGGCCGCAATGTCCGCACGCGATTTTTCAATTGCGCCTTCGGTTTTGCTGCGCCGCTCCGCGAGCACATGGCGTAGAGGCTGGTGCACTATCTTCGTGTACAAGGCGTAGAGCAGCGCCAGCAGAATCACCGTCGGTATCGATCCGAGCAGTAATTCGCCTAGTTGTCTTAGCGTTTCATCCATTGTCGCCGCGGTACAGGGCTATGAGGGCTATGAAAACTGATAAGTCTAACGTTGGTGGGAGGTTATGTCAATGTAAAGGGTTGATTTTTCGACGCTTTTCCATGCAGGTTGCGGGTGTCCGAAACCCGCGTTTGCGCTTCTCGGATGCGAAGTTCGTGCCATGCAAGAATCTGCAACTAGTGCTTGACTTCCCAGTTGGGAGGATTAGCATATAGATATCACCTCCGATCCAATTCAGGATCGAATGGGCCGATAGCCAAGGAATGTCACCGCTTCTTGGTTGCCGGCCCATTTAAATTGTCGCTCGCTTTTGGGGCATGGCGAACTGCCTCACCCTCCACACGACGGAGGCGGGAGCCTCCACTTCCAACTCCACCGCCCCATCTTTATACGCCCGCGAATAAATCCGCGCCTTGGCTTCCAGCATCGCCAAAGCCTTGCCCTCTTTCTGCGGAATGCGCAAGCGCATGCGGCTGACCGGATCTTCGTTAATCAGGGCGTCGATGCGAGCAAGCAAACGGTCCAGCCCGCGGCCCTCAACCGCCGAGATATAGATTGTTTTCGCGTCGTCGCGCAAAGCATCCCTCAGCAAACCATTGGCTACTTCCTCATCCAGCAGGTCGACTTTATTCATCACGCGGAGCCGCGGCTTTTGCTCCGCCTCCAGTTCCTTCAAGACGATCTCGACTTGCGCGTCCTGCTCGGCTGAAAGCCGGCTGCTGGCATCGGAGACCTGCACGATCAGCGAGGCCCTCTGCACTTCTTCGAGCGTCGCCCGAAAGGCCGAAACCAGAGTGTGCGGAAGATTGCGAATGAATCCTACGGTATCGGAAAGCAGCACCTTCCGCTTCGAAGGCAAAGTTACAGCTCGAATCGTCGGATCCAAGGTTGCGAACATCTTTGGCGATGACAGCACTCCGGCGCGCGTCAGTGCGTTGAATAGCGTTGATTTGCCAGCGTTGGTATAACCGACGAGCGCCACAGTCGCGACCGGCGCCGATTCCCGCCGCTGCCGCTGCTGCGCGCGGATGCGGCGCACATTCTCCAGTTGCTGCTCGACGTGGCGGATGCGCCGGTAAATCTTCCGACGATCGGTTTCGAGCTGAGTTTCTCCAGGACCACGCGTGCCGATTCCGCCGCCAAGTTGCGACATTTCTATGCCGCGGCCGGCCAGGCGTGGCAGCATGTATTGCAGTTGGGCCAGTTCCACCTGCAACTGGCCCTCGCGAGTGCGAGCGTGGCGTGCAAATATGTCGAGGATGAGCTGGGTACGGTCGATCACCCGACGCTTCACGATTTTCTCGATATTGCGCTGTTGCGAAGGGCTGAGATCGTGATCGAAAAGAATCAGGTCGGCATTGACCGAAGCAGCGGCTCCGGCAACTTCTTCCAGCTTGCCTGCGCCGATCAAGGTTGCCGGATCGAAGCGGTCCCGCCGCTGAAGAATTTCCCCGACAATCCTGGCGCCCGCGCTGCCGGCAAGCGTGCGGAGCTCCGCCAGGGATTCTTCGGCGTCGAACTCCGGGATGCTTGGCTTTGCAGCGGATTTGCCAGCAGACTCAGGCAAACCGAGTCCGCCGGCCGTTCCATCGGCGGGCTTGGAAGCGGCAGCATTACGGGCGGCTTGCGCCTGTGCGGTCAGGGAGCGCAAAGCGCTGCTCGAACGCGTACGCACGGCAAGGCCAACCAGAAACGCGCGTTCCTGCTGGTCGCGAGTAGATATCCGGTTGTCGCTCGAATCTACAAGCGGCACCGCACGGGTCTTCTTAGGATTAGAACTACGCAAGCCGGAATGCCTTACCCTTCAGTTCCCGAAGCGCTGGCTGCCGAAGCCGCCGGCGCCCCGGCTGGAGTGGCGACCCCGGGCCCGCTCGCCGCCTTGGCCTCAGGATGTGGCAGATGTGCGTTATGCGGGGCTCCCCGTCCCATCACCACCGTCGAGATGGCATGCTTGAAGATCAGCTGTTCTTGTCCGTTGGCTTCCAGCACCACGGAGTATTTGTCGAAGGAACGGATCCGGCCCGTCAATTTCACTCCGCTCAACAGGTAAATCGTAATATTCAGTCTTTCCTTGCGGGCCGTGTTCAAAAACGAATCCTGTATGTTCTGCGCCGGCTTGCTGTTTTCCATAGCCGATCTCCTTCTAGTTGTCTGACGGACAAAAATCCAACCTGCAGCATGTCCTTGCGGCCTTCCGCAACCGGAACACGGGGGGACAGCCTGCCTGTCGCGACCTCAGTTAAGGATGCGACACTGGCAGGTAGCTGCGAGTACGATACGGTTTCCTTCTCCGCTTTTCAACCGCGAAATCGAAATTGCAGTTCGTTCCCACGGGTTCCTCCTCCGGCCGCTTACCCGAGGCCTCTTATGCTTGTGTACAATCCCGGCGTAGGCAATTCTTCCCTTCCTCCGGAGGCATCATGGTCAGCGCTGCTGTAATCGGATTTTTGACGACTTTCTTTCCTGCGACCTTTATGACCCCAGAAATCCACATCCCTCAGGACTTCAACACAAACTTCCTAATGCTGATTCGGTGGGTTCATTTTCTGGCAGGGATTACCTGGATCGGCTTGCTGTATTTCTTTAACCTGGTCAATGTTCCGTTCATGAAAGAGCTTGACGCCCAGACGAAGGGCAAAGTAATGCCTCCGCTGATGTTGCGCGCGCTGTGGTGGTTTCGTATCTCAGCGGCTGTGACCGTGCTGATGGGACTCATCTACTGGGGAAACACCGTTGCTATGGATGCGCACAACGCCCTTTCTGAGGGATTCGCCGGTGCCTCTTCCGGAACTGCGATGGGCTCCTTCTTTCTGATCTGGACGATTGTCTGGGGCGTTCTTTATGCATGTGTCGTCCCTGGCAAAGGAATCTTCGACAATGGTGCATTCATCGGCATCGTCTACGCGATCGTGGTCGTGATCGCGGCGTGGCTGTTTTTGAGTTTCAATAATCACGGTTGGGAGAGCAATCGTCTGCTCGCCATCGGAATCGGCGGCGGGATTGGCTGGGTCATGCTGCTGAACGTCTGGGGAGTGATCTGGCGAATCCAGAAGCGACTCATTCAATGGACCCGCGACAATGCCACCAACGGCACCCCCATGCCGGACAAGGCCAAAGCCATGGCGAGACAAGCGTTCCTGGTTTCCAGGGCGAACGCCTTTCTGTCTGTGCCGTTGTTGTTCTTTATGGGGGCTGCGAGCCATTACCCGATGTTTGGGAAATGACTAGTTTGCGGCCGCAATATCTAGGACGGCGGCGCTTTCAGCTTCTGGACGGCAGCGAGTTCCTGTCTGGCTGAGGTGGTCAGCGGCCCGTATGGTTCTTCTGCAAGGAAGAATTTCAATTCGCTAACCGCGTCGGAAAAGCGCTGCAGGCGCTCACAAGCGCGCGCCGCCACGTAGTGGACCACGGCGTGAGAGCCAGGAAACATGGCATGAACCTTCCGCGCACTGACGATCGCGTCTTCATAGTGGAGGTTCAAAAGCTGCGCCTGCGCGAGCAAGACCATCGATGCGGCGTCGGCAGCGCCGGCTGAAATAGCTTTTTGCAAATCGCCCTCGGCGGCGGCAAAGTTATGCAGTCTCATTTCCAGCCGCGCAAGATTCACGAACGCAGGCGCGAAATGGTCGTTGGCGGCGGTCGCCTTCAGCAAGGCTTCCCGTTCCTTATCCGGCTGTCCCAGGCGTGCATATACGACGCCTAAATTGGTATAGGCCTGGGCGTAGTTCGGATAGATCGCCAGCGCTTTATTCAGGTGATCGATCGCTTTCTGCCATTGCTGATTCGCGATCAACTCGCCAGCCTTGTCGAACTCCTGAGCCGCCTTCTTGGGGATTTTAAAGTCTCCGGCCGAGACCGTCGGGCCGCCGGCTCCGGCGTGTATCTCGCCATTCTGGGCATTTGGCCTGACCTTGACAAAGATACTCTGAGCACCTTTGCGGGCATCGACTTCAAACTCTTCGCTCTCGGTCGTCTGAATATCTGCGCCGCTGACGACGACGTGGTAATTGCCGATCATCACACCTTCAAAGTTGGCTTGGCCATGATCATTCGTCATTGTCTGGGAAACCTGGTTGCCGTTCGAGCCGCTGATCAGAGCGACCTTCATCTGCAGATTCGAGGCACGCTCATCCTGGTCGGTGACATACACATGAACATTGCCGGTTTGCATCTGGGCGAAAACGGCGGACGATAGAGGCAGGAGGATAGCGAAGAACAGCAAGACAGAGAATATCCGGCGTGGACGAACCATGAGTCCCTCCCGCCTGCCCCAGATCGAGGCGGGCCCAAGTGCTTGGTGTGCTCATGCTAGTCCGAAAAAAATGGAAAGCCAATGAAAAACGGCGGCCTTCGCAGGCCGCCGTTTCTCTCAACAAGTACTTGCTAGAAGGTGATCTTCGCCTGGAGCTGGATGACTCTGGGCGAAGCGTCTGCACCGAGACCAGAACCGTAGATGCTGGTCGGAGTGCTGACAGTCTGAATGATCTGCCCGAACTGCGGGCTCGTATTGTTCATGACCGGGAAGTCGAAGTCCGGGTGATTGAACAAGTTGAAGAAGCGCGCTCCGACTGAGAACTGAGAGCCTTCCCACTTCGGAATGCCGAACCCTTTTTCGATGCCGAAGTCGGTATCGAAGTAGAACGGCCCGTGATTCTGGTTGCGGCGTTCGTTCCCGTAAGTATCGGTCGGATCGGGGAACTGTGCCAGCGTGGCGCAGGGCGCCGCGGCCGCTCCAGCAGCGTTAACGCTAGCCGCAGAGGAGCCGCAGGAAATCGGTGAACCCGCCTGGTCCGCGAAGATGTATTGCGCACCACCACCCGGGCCGTAGTTGGTCCCTTCCAATGCACCGGTAAGGGCCGAGCTATATACGGTGAACGGCAAGCCGGTATGGGCGAAGAGGGTTCCGGAGAACGACCATCCCTTCATCAGGGCGTTTGGCCCCCAATGTGTGAGATGACGGAAGGCGTCGCTCCACACGTAGTTCATGGTGAAGTTCTGCCGGATGTCATAGTCAGCGTTGCCATAGTTGGCCTGCGGGTTAAAGGGATTCTGCGGATAGATGATGTCCGCGTAAAGCCCTGTGGTATTCAAGCCGAACGGTGACAACGAGTTGTTGGAGATTTCATCCAGCGCGTGGCTCCAGGTGTAGCTTGCCTGGAACTGGAAGCCGCCAGAGAAGTTATGGTTCACGGTCGCAATCAGACCGTTGTAGTTGGAGTTTGCGATATTGTTGGCCTGCGACACCGTGCCGAAGCGCCCGTCAGGGACGGAGGTTGGCAAGTTGGCGAAGGTCGCTGCTCCACTAGGCAACTGGCCCGCCCCGCAGCACCAGGCGTTCAGAGCCTGGTTCGAGAATTCCTCGTGCGAACCGTGATTGCCAACATACATCAGGTTCAAAGTTGTATGCCAACCGACTGCCTGCTGCACTTCAAGGCTCCACTTGTAGTAGGTCGGAACCTTGACGGCGGTCGCGTTGTAGAAGGAGAAGGCTGGAACTGTACCTCCGGTCTTATAACCGGCGTTGAACGCGGCATCAGAAGCGGTCGAGAGCGCATAAAGTGTGCTTGAGACACCACCCACCGTGCCGGTCTGAGCTGGCGCGATGTATCCCGTGAAGGTTACGAATTGCGGATCGAGCGGTGCGTTCTGCAGGAAGTCATCGATTGCTCCCGTAGGCAGCGCGTCAGAGAAAATCCCGATGCCGCCACGCAGAACCGTCTTTTGCGAACCTCCGGGCGTCCAGGCGAAGCCAATCTTCGGCTGCCAGGCGATGTTGGTTACCGAAGGAAATGCCTGATGTTCGCCGGTCAGAATCGCGCTATTGACCGGTGCCGCACTGTCTCCAAAGGCTCCGGGGGCAAACCGCTGGAAGCAGTTGATCTGGCAAATCGGATTGGAGAGATGGTCGGCTCGCAGGCTCAGGGTCAATTTTAAGTTATTCGAGACCCTGACGTCGTCCGCTGCGTAAAGACCAAGCTGATAAAGTGCGATCGGCACTTCGCTGTGCGATGGGAAATTCTGAACGATTAGATCGCTTGCCCCTCCCACGCCACCGGTCGCAAAGTTATCCAGAGAAAGTCCCAACACCTCAGGGGTGACAAAAACGAAGTTCTGATCGCTGATGTCATCCCGGTGGAAGTTCACCCCCACCTTGAAGTTGTGCCGTCCGCGAATCCAGCTAAAGTCATCGACGAACTGGTACTGGGTGATGTTGCGTCCCTGCGGCATGACAACGTTGTCCGGGTTAAGAGCGGACAAGCTGCCATCATTCAAGGCGAAAGTTTCAGTCCCCGCACCGACTCCGGGAACGGGCAGGGCTGAGTTCGCAGCTAGCTGATTCTGCATGGCGAATCCGGCGCTGTACCAGAGGAACGATCCCTTAAAATCGTTAACTTTGTCGCTGCCGAAGGTGTGAGTTTCACCGACTTGCGCCTGCCACTGCGGCTGATCGCTGACTACGTTGAAAGCGGGGTCGATGCCATCGGTGTAGGTGGCTTGCAATCCGTGCTCTCTTTCGACGCGCACAAAGATCTTGTCGTTGTGGCCAAGGTTCATGTCGTACTTGCCGACATAGAGCCTGTCATGTGTGTGGGCCGACAACGCCGACTGGACGGTCACAGCGCACGGGTTGGCCGCACCAAATGCGATGGCTCCCACAGTGGTAACGTCGCTGCATCCGCCTCCCGCAAGCTGCTTTGCGCCAACCTGCGAAACGCGGTTATACAGACCGAACATGGTTGTGTAAAAAGGCACCGAAGCGGCGAGACCGCTGGTTGCCAGGCTGCCCAGAACTGCGGACTGGAATGCGGGAGTCGGGACGTTCAAAGTTTGCGGCGAAGGAATCGCAAGTTGCAAACCCTCGATATCGAAGAAGAAAAACGCTTTGTCCTTTTTGATCGGGCCGCCGACTGATCCGGCAAACTGATTGTCATTGACGAATGGCCGGGGATCGACATCGCTGCCAGCCAGCGCGTTAGACTGGTTGCGGAAATAATTGTTCGCGTTCAGGATGTTGCCATTCCACCAGTAAATCGCGTTGCCGTGGAAATTGTTGGTGCCGGATTTCGTCACGTAGTTAACATTGGCTCCAGCCAGACCGCCGAAGGCGCCGCTGTATCCGTTAGAAACCACCGTGCTCTCGGAGATGTCGTTCAATCCAAGGGTGAGGTTGGTGGCGCCGCTGTTATTCACGTTGAAATACGGGTCGTTGTCGTTCGAACCGTCAATGGTGAAGAGATTCGAAGTAGCGGGCAGACCGTTCACTTCAAAGTTTCCGCCGCCGAACATCGCGCCGCCGGAGGTGTTCATTACCGCTCCAGGCGAGGTCAACGCAACCGCCGACAAGTCGTTGCCAGGATTAGGCAGCAACTCGACCTGCTTCTGGCTGAAGTTTGCGGTCAGGTTGGCATCTTCGGTCTCAATTGCCGCCGCAGCACCTGTAACTTCCACCGTCGTCGACGAAGAGCCAACCGTCAACTGGAAGTTTACGGTTGCGCTCGCGCCCAGCGCCACACTCGCCGTCTTTTGCGCGCCCTGAAAGCCTGATCCGGATACGGTGACGGTGTACGTTCCAGGCTTGAGGTAAGCGAACTGGTAGTATCCGGTCGAACTGGTTTTCCCGTTATTTACCGAACCTTCTTCAACGTTCTTAATTTGCACATTCGCATTTGGCACGACCGCCCCAGAAGGGTCAGTCACCGTGCCGGCAAGCTCGCCGGTCGTGATCGTCTGGGCAAACGCCTGAAACGACCCCATGAGTGCAAGCACGACAAGCAATGTTGTCATTACTCTAAATTTCATAGTATGCATCCTTCCCATCGACTTAAATTTCGCCTTTGTCCTTAACTAGTCAGCAAATATCGCAGTGAAACAAAACATCTAGACACACGTGAGTTGACTAACAGAACGTAACTAGATAAGCAACTAACACACCAAAATTAGAGGGAAACAACCAATTTGTTTTCAATCTCCTGTGTCGATAGCGTTGACACTAGCTCTCTCAAATTGGAGGTTGGAGAGCTTGTGGATATGATTTTATGTACGAGATAACAGAGGCTGGCTGTATTTGTCTCCTAAAAGAAAAGCGGCCTGTGACTAAGATCACAGGCCTTTTCTTATGCTGGCAAAGAGTTTCGCCCGCAAGCTAGAAGATAAGCTTCAACGCCACCTGAACCTGCCGTGCTGACGTAGTTCCGTCGGGCTGCGTGTAGGTGCTGGTGATCACGCCAAAGCTCGGCTGCCCGATTAAATTACCCAGACCCGCGGAGTCGGTTCCAGGATTCAGGAAATGGGGGTGATTCAGAATGTTGTAACCCTCGAAACGCAGTTGGGCTTTCACTCGCTCCGTGATCGTCATGTTCTTGGCCAGGGTTACGTCCCAGTCCCAGAATCCTGGACCGTAAAATGCGTTGCGTACGTTATTAGAAGGCTGACCAAATGGAGGGTTTATGAACGCGCACTGATTGCTGATATATGCGTAACCTCCACCGGGAGCAAAAGTGCCGGGAGAGCAGCCAGCGCCAGTCGGCGGGCCGTAGGGATCGCCCACCTGATAGCCCCACGCGGCAATGCCGGTTCGCTGAGTGTCCAGGGTCCCGCGAACCTGATAAGGATGGCCGGTTTGAGCCGTGAAGATGCCATCAAACTCGAAACCTTCCATCACTCGACCGAGCATCCCATTGTTTAAGTAGTTCTTGCCGCGGCCAAAGGGCAATTGCCAAACGTAGTTGATCACTGCAACATGCCGCGTGTCGTTGTCGGAATTTCCGTAGTTCTGAGCGAGATCTCGAGAGTTTCGTGGGAAGGTGTGCGCTCCCACCGCTGGGGTCAGAGGATCGACTCCGTTATCGAGGGCATGTGACCAGGTGTACGCCACCTGATACTGCAATCCATGACTCATCGGGTGCGTGAACTTGGTCTGTAGTCCGTTATAGATCGAGTTGAATTCGTCGAGCTGGTAGTCAGGCTGGACCAGTGCGTTGTTGTTAACTGCGTTGAATGGCAGAACGCCGTCCTGCGCACCTTCGTACAACAAAGTGCCGCTGACCTCGCTGGGCGTGCAACCAAAGGCGTTAGCGGGATTACTGCAATACGCCACGAGCTGCTGCACCAAGGCCGGGTCGGGTGGGTTCCCATCTCGTTGACCGTAAACGTGTACGCCCATTGCGCCTACGTAGGCTACGTCCAGAACGTTGTTTCCCTTCAGTTGCCGCTGAATGTCGAGGTTCCAGTTGTTGCTTGCAGCGTTGGGGAAATGGGTATCAAAAACTACGATGCCTCCCACTTCCGAAGTATCGGGAATGGATGCTGACGGCACCTGCTGTGGAGGTTGAGCCGGAAAGGTGCCAGAACCGAAGGCGTTGTTAATAGTTTCGCCGTTGAACCCGGCAGGTCCTGGGAAATTGGTGTACGAGGCTTGGAACGGTGGATCAGCACGGACATTTCCGAAGGCGTTGCCAAAGGTCCGATCATGGAAGATGCCGAAACCCGCGCGGACAGCAGTCTTGCCGTCTTTCCACGGATCCCAAGTAAAACCAAAGCGAGGTTCAATATCTTTATAGTCCGGCTGATAGAGGGAGTGCCCTGTGCCCGGGCCTACGATGGTGAAGGTTACTGGCTGGCCGGCCAAAAATGTCGCTGGGTCCTGCAGCAGGTTCGACAGATTCGCCCCCGTTTCGTAGGGAACGCCGTTGAGCTGGTAGCGCAAGCCGAGGTTCAAGGTAAGGTTGGACCGAACTTTCCACGTATCCTGTCCGTACCAGTCGAATTCGTGCTGCTTAAAGAATTTGTTGTCCGACGGCTGCCGCACTGCCGTCTTATTGAAAAACTGCGAATTCGCGTCTTCGATGACCAAGCCGTAGTAGGCATTCGCTGAATCAACTAACGATCGGTCGGGGTTTACCGCTTGACTTGGACTATTCGCCACCAGCGACAGCCCTACATCCTCGCCCGGATCGAAACCACCAAATGCTTCCATGGGGTCAAGCGTCAACTGACGGCGTGACGTGAAATTGTCGAAGCCATCTTCGCCCACGTCCCGGAAATCGAAACCGAACTTAAAAGTGTGGGCTCCATGGACCCACGTGAGGGCCTCGGTGTAGCTAATCGTGCCAGTCTTGCGGGCCTGACTGTTGGCACCCGACAGGGTACTGGCAAAAGGTGTGAAAGGATCTAACGCATAATCCCATCCGTTCCCGAGGGAATCGACACCTCCTGGAGCGTCGAGTTCATTGAGCGTCGGCTGCCCCAGATAAAAAGTGGCATAAATGTGATTCCATCCGAATTGGAAGTTGTTGACCAAAGTATTGCTTAAAGTGGAGGTCAGTTGCGCGGCCAGTCCTTCATCAATATCCTTCGAAGCGATAGCTCCTATTCCACCTGGAAGAAAGTCGGAGTGGAAACCATTGGGATCGTAAAAGTGATCGTAGGCGTAACGCAGACTCAAGGACTCACGATCCGAGAAGTGATGGTCGAGCTTGACGGTCGGATTATAGGTGCTCTGCGCCGATGTGCTCGGGAAGAAGATGTTGCCGGAGATGCCGTTAAATGATTGGGCAGGCAGTGGGTAATACGCGAAAACTTTCTGCATCGTGGGATCGGCCGGGATGGGGGGACCGACATAAGAGCCGTTCGGAAGATTTAGCGAAGGATTGTTCCCGCCACCTCCGGGACCCGTGCCCGGCGTATCGACCAAGTCAATTGGAATGGTGTGCTGCGCCCCGGAAGTGTCGACGTACGTGTAATTAAAAATGCCGGTGCGGAACGCCGCAGTCGGCGCCGTCGATTGATTGGTGAGCGTCGTACGAAAGCGGTCCATCTCATCGTTGAAGAAGAAGAACGTCTTATTCTTAATAATCGGACCGCCAATCGAAAAGCCGAACTGGTGGCGGATATAAGGGTTCATCGGCCCCGCATCGGGGCCTACGCCGGGGTTGAACCAATCGCGCGCACCGCCGAAACCGTTCCAGCGGCCAAAATAGTAAGCATTCCCGTGGAACTGATTGGTGCCGCTCTTGGTCACTACATCGATGATGGCGCCGGTGTTGCGGCCATACTCTGCGTTGAAGTTGTCCGTGATGACGCGAAATTCTTCCGTGGATTCCGGGTTAGCGTTCAGTACCCCGCCCATGCCACCTGGTACGGAGGTGTCATTGTTATCGACACCGTCGAGCAGGAAGTTGTTGTTTCGGTCGCGCGCGCCGTTGACGGAAATACCGCCGTTCCCGCTGTCGGTTTGCGACGTTCCAGGAGACAACAAAACCAACTGATAAGGATTGCGCGTGATCAGCGGCAGACTCTCCATTTGCTGCTGGTCGACGAGGTTGCTGATTTGCGAAGTCTCGAGGTCGACATCCTGCGCTCTATCGGCGCGCACCGTGATCTCTTCGCTGGCCGCCCCGGCGACAAGTTTCGGGTCAACCGTAAATGCCTGCGCCACCGTCAACTCGATGCTCGGCAGGTGGAAGACTTTGAAGCCCTCTTTCTTCACCGTGATCTCATAGGGTCCAACGGAGAGATTGGGCAGGCTGTAACTGCCGCTGGCACCGCTGGTCGTGCTGTGGGCTTCATTGGTCGCAGTATTTCGAGCCGTGACGTTGGCTCCCGGAATCACGGCGCCAGTAGCGTCGGTAACCGTGCCCGCAATCGAACCGGTTTGTGCGATGGAAAGATAGGACAGGGCAATGACCGCGATAGAAACGGCGAGGCAGGATCTAAGAGTTCTCATTTTTTGCTCTCCAATTACAGGGCGAGGCAGTAAAACTGAGGGAAGCCTCGCCTAAAGATTTCAAGGAAGGACAAGACGTATGAGCAGATTGCCTTCCACAATGCAGAAATAACTAAAGCCTTATGCGTCAGCGATATAGCACTCAACGGAGGGGGCGAACACAAGACGCAATCTATGTTTTCTGGGATCGAGAAATATGGGAATTTATACAATACTTTACAAAATTTGCTTTGCCTAACCACTTTTTTCGGCCCCGATCATCCCCTCTTATCGCATCCTCTAATCTTTCGCTGCTACAATCGCAGCTTCGATGACCCGTTCACCGATAATTTCGGCGGTGTCCACCCCGAAAGATGCCGGCTCCACGCCGCAGCGAGAAGAGGGCTCGGCCGTCCCAATGCTCGACTTGGGGCGTCAATATGCTCAAATTGGCGGCGAAGTTCTGGATGCTATTGGGCGGGTTTGTGGCTCACAACAGTACATTCTCGGAGCGGAAGTCGAGGCCCTCGAGCATGAGATTGCGGAATTCTGTGGCGCTCGGGATGCGGTAGGTTGCGCTTCAGGCACCGATGCTTTGTGGTTGGCGATCGCCTCTGCGGAAGTAGAGCCGGGTGATCAGGTTCTAACAACACCCTTCAGCTTCTTTGCTTCAGCCAGTGCGATTGTGCGCGCAGGGGGGCGTCCGGTATTCGCAGATATCGATCCAATCACATTCAACCTTGACCCGAAACGGGTCGAATGTTTTCTTCGAAGCCGACGCCGGGACAAGCTTCGCGCCTTGCTTCCGGTCCACCTCTATGGCCAGTGCGCCGACATGGATTCCTTCCAGCAACTCGCCGACGAGTTTCATCTCAGCTTGATCGAAGATGCGGCCCAAGCCATTGGGGCGAGCTGGGGCAAAGTCTCGAAGACGGGCTGCCGCGCCGGTTCGATGGGCGTCGCGGCAGCTTTCAGCTTTTATCCGACGAAAAATCTTAGCGCTTATGGCGACGCCGGCATGGTCACCACCAACAGCGAAAAGGCAGCCGGTCGCATGCGTCGCTTGCGCAACCACGGCAGCCCGCGCCGGTATTTGCATGAAGAGTTGGGCTGGAACAGCCGACTCGACGCGATCCAGGCCGCTGTTCTCCGCGTGAAGTTGAAATATCTTGAGGCCTGGAATCAGGCGCGTCGCGATCGCGCCGCAACGTATGACCGCCTATTCGCCGAAACCGGGCTCACGTCGCCTGATAGTCCGGAGAATTCTGCGCCCATTCGATTGCCCGAAACGCGGTCAGAAGCTCATCACATTTTCCATCAGTACGTCGTGCGCGCTTATCGCCGCGACGAACTACGCGAGTTCCTCGCCGCGCGTGGAATTGGAAGCGAAATCTACTATCCGATCCCGCTGCACCTGCAGCCCTGCTTCGTTTATCTGGGCTACCGGGAAGGCGACTTTCCGGAGGCAGAGCGAGCCGCCAGAGAGGTGCTTGCGTTGCCGATGTTCCCGGAGCTCACCAAAGAGGAGCAGCGCAAGGTGGTCACCAGCATGGCGGATTTTTATTGCTAACGAACTGCTGCACCGGGGAGTAACTTTCCTCCGCTCTGTTCGTCAGATTTAAAGACGCAGGAGACGAATTCATGAGAAGTTTTTCGTTTACGGGACCCCTTACCGCTGCTGTGGGATTCTCCGCGTTCTGGATCTTGACTTCAAGTGCGCCGCGCGCGGCTTCCCAGTCGCAGGAGACGGCGGGGAACGTGGTTCGAAGGCCAGTAGTAGTTGAACTTTTTACCTCCGAGGGTTGTTCTTCGTGTCCGCCGGCAGACGTGCTACTACAGAAGCTGCAGGCGCAACAGCCAATTCCTTCGGCGCAAATCATTCCTTTGGAGGAGCATGTCGATTATTGGAATCACGATGGTTGGACCGATCCTTACTCTTCGGCGGAATGGACTGAGCGGCAGCAAACTTATTCGGCTCTATCCAAGAAAGATCCTTACACGCCGGAACTCGTCGTCGATGGGCAGAGCCAGTTAATCGGCAACAGTCCAAAAGAGGCTGTGTTGGCCATCGAAGACGCTGCCAGTAGCGCAAAGACGGAGATCTTGTTAACCCAGACCAGCGCCGAAGCGAAAGCCGCACACTTTAGCGTCTCGGTGGGCAAACTCGCGACCCCGCGTGTGGGCGACGTTGCCGAAGTTTGGCTGGCCGTAACCGAGGATGGCCTGCACTCGGCGGTGAGCAAGGGGGAAAATGCCGGGCACGAACTGTCGCACACTGCGACACTGCGCTCTCTGCACAAGATCGGAGTCGCTGACGCGAATGGGGCGCCGGCTTCATTCAGCGGAGAGCCAGTGGTTAAATTCAACTCCCGCTGGAATGTCCAAAATCTTCACGTAACGGTGTTTGTGCAGGAAAAGAAAAGCCGCCAGATTGTCGGCGCGGCTTCGGCGAAAGTTAAAAGTTAAGCGACACTGTTTTCTCGGCTGAAGTTTGGATGCAGCGGTTACCCTCGCCGGCGCTTCGACGCCGCTCGCGGAGCTTCTTTTTGCTCACCCGGCGCCAGGACCCGGCGAACGAGCGGGGTATTCAATTTGTATTCTCTTTCCGAGACGCTGTCGTTTTCATTTTTAACCCGCACGATGAAAACCGGCAGCGTACCCTCCTTGTCAAAATTCCCCGTTGTCAGCGTCACGGGGAGGATGCCATTCAGCCCGTGCTCGCGATAGGCGGTTTCGTAGCGGTGCTTTTTCACATTCCAGGTAAAGACGCGAATCTGGTCGAAGTCGTATGGTTCACCATCGTGCGCTTCAGTGAGCGCGCAAAGATATTGCGGAACGTTCTTGTCCGTGCCCTCCCTGCCTTCGTCGTGAACCTGATTCAGTACGAAGAATGCGACGAAGCGCTGACCTTCGGCGTACTGCGCGATTTCGAGCGGGACGTCTTCATCCACCATCCGCGCCAGCACCCAGCCCACGCGGTCCTGTGAGTCACGCACTAGCCACCAATCTTCAAGAACGGGAACTGAGGTTTTCGCCCCGGGTTTAGTGGGCGCTGAGAGCACACCGGGTTGCTTCTCCGCGGTCGCGCGCTTCAGTATAAAAACTTTAGCCCCGGCAGAAAGCTGATACAGATGTTCGGTTTCCCGGCCGGGGGTGACATGCAGGTTTGTATCATTGCGTAAAATGCCGGGCGCTTGCACCGGATCGGCGAGATTGTCGTGCGTAAGTTTCTGCAGTTGATCGTAGGTCAGCTGAGTGACCAGGTAGCGGTCTTCCACCCAGCCTTCAAGACCGCTCGCAGTTCGCACACGAGCAAAGCGCTTCTCGTGCTCCAGAACCTCCACCCGGTCGCCGTTCTTCACTGTTCCCACGCGGTTGAAAATGGTGGACACCTGGTCGCGCAGTGTGGCCTGCGGCGCGGAGACATAATTTACCTCAAGCACGCGGCGCCCCCTGCGATTGCAGCCGGAAAATCCAGTAAATGCGATTAGGATGAGGACGAGGCCGAAACTACGCTTCCAGTTCGCTGGAACGTAGCACCGTACCATGGGACGAGGGATCAGTTTTGTACAAAACAATTCTGAGTGGCTCAATATTGCGGACGAATTTCAACCCACCAGCATTCCCACTATAGCGTGTTATCCCGCCATTTTCGCGCACGAAAGGTTTATACGGAATGCACCTCCGCTCAGAGGCGATGGCCGACCTGACAGGGCGCTGCGGCATCGGTTAACATAAAAGAAATTCCCATGAACAGCTTATTCAAGCGTTGTTTCATTTTCGTGTCTGTATGGTCCTTGCTGTTAACAGCCGCCCTGTGCGCAGCGGCCGATGAACCGGTGAACCCGGCGTTGCGCCCGCCAAAAGGTGCGCCCGTGGCCATCGTGGTTTTTGAAGATCTCCAGTGCCCGCAGTGCCGCCGCGTGTCGCCGATTCTCGAGCAGGCCTCGAAGACCTACAAAATTCCGCTGCTGCGCCACGATTTTCCCTTGCCGATGCACAATTGGTCGTACGACGCCGCCGTGATGGCACGCTACTTCGATTCCATCTCCAAGCCGCTGGGCATTGAATTCCGCGACTACATTTTCTCGAATCAGCTTGAAATCAATCCGCAGAACCTGCGCGGCTATGCCGAGCGCTTCGCCAGCGCGCACAAAGTCGATTTCCCGTTTGTGGTCGATCCTCAGGGCAAGTTCGCTGCTGAAGTGAACGCCGACCGCGATATCGGCAGGGCCATCAAACTCGAACACACGCCGACGGTGTACGTAGTGAGCAGCAAAAATCCCAGTAAGCCGTACGTGGAGATGAAGGATTCGAGCCAGCTTTATCAGTTGATTGACGCGATGATGAATCAGTAGAGAACGGGCGGAAAGCTAACTGAGCGCCGCCAGTAAGCGGGCGAGAAACAGAATCGACAATCCAATGGCAGCCAGGCTGTTGGCCCGAACTGCGCGGTAACTAGCTGCCCAGGGAAAAAACAAAACTTCGAAGAGCGGCATAAGTTTTTCAGGCCAAAATAATCCGGCCATGCCAAACGCCAGACACACCTGAACCAGAACGGACAATCCTAAGTTGATCATGACACTTCTCGATGCGTGGAACTCCTTATTGAACCGCGAGGCGGCAACTTTGGGGGAGATTACGAAGGTACCTTACACCGTCCAGTGAAATCCAGAAAGAAATTGCGGCGAATGCCGCGACAGGCTTGCGGTGCAGGCTAACTGAAACGCGCGGTGCGTTTCACGCACGGGGCATTTTTGTCCCTGTCTTCGTGGACTTTGTTTTTGTTTTTGCGTTCTGCTCGACTCTCAGCTTCCACGCGGCGTGTAACGCTCCTTCCAGAACATCTTCGCTGGCTTTCTCCAGCCGGATATGCGTCATTCCCACCCTTCCCCATCCGCCCGCGATCGGCAGGAAAACTTCCGGCAACTCGCGTACGAAGTCGGCCTGCTGTTCGAGAGTGAGCTTCAAGTTTCCATAGCCTTGTTTTTGCGAAGCGAGCGTGGCGAAGATCTTGCCGCCGACGCGAAAGTCGGGCGATCCCATGTGCGAGCTTTCCTCCGCGCCTTCGAAGCTGAGAGCAATTCGCCGAAAGTCGGATACCTTCATTGTCATCAAACCTTCCAAACTACTCCGCTCCGGGCAATTTCAGCTGCAGAAATTTCCTCAATCTCCGAAACTAATCCCGATAGCGCGAGCCGCGCGCACAAGCTCACCTGCAGGATCGACCGATTTCAGATGGCCGATGGCGTGTGCGACATCCACAGAGATAATCGAATCGCCGTGCAGCGCGACCATCATGCCGAAGCCTCCGGCCGCGATCAGATCGACCGCAGCCACCCCGAAGCGCGTGGCAAGGATGCGGTCGAAAGGTGAAGGCGAGCCTCCGCGCTGAATGTGGCCCAGCACGCTGACGCGCACATCTTTGTTCGAACCGCGGGCAATCGCGTTGCCGATCAGATTGCCGACTGTGCTGGCGCGCCGGTTCTCTTTGAACTCGTGCGGCAGCTTCACACCTTCGGCTACCACGACGATCGTGAAATCCTTGCCGACTCTCTCTCGCTCGAAAATATGTTTGCAGACGTGCTCAATCGTAAAGGGAATCTCCGGAATCAAAATCACGTGCGATCCGCCGGCGATGCCCGCTTCCAGCGCGATCCAGCCGCAATCGCGTCCCATCACCTCGACCACCATCACCCGATGGTGCGAAGCGGCCGTCGTATGAATCTTGTCAATTGCATCGGTAACTGTGTGCAGCGCGGTATCGAATCCGAAGGTGACTTGTGTCGCCGAAAGATCGTTGTCGATCGTCTTCGGCACGCCGACGATCTTCATCCCCTTTTGAAAAAGTTCGTAGCCAATCTTCTGCGAACCGTCGCCGCCAATCGTAATAATCGCGTCGATGCCAAGCTTCTTGGCGTTCTCGATGATCTGGCCTGAAATGTCGCGCGAAACTTCCTTGCCATTCTCGACCGTCCTGTAGTGGAAGGGATCGCCACGATTGGTGGTTCCGAGAATCGTGCCTCCGCGCGGCAAAATTCCGCTCACATGCTTCAGCGTTAACTCGAACGCTTTCTCGGGCCAGATGAGGCCGTCGAATCCGTCGGGAATCCCGATGACCTTCCATCCATACTTGATGATGGCAGCCTTGGTGGCCGCGCGAATCACCGCGTTGAGGCCAGGCGCGTCGCCGCCTCCGGTACCGATGCCGATACAGCGAATTTCAGACATAAGTTGTTATTTGATTATTGGGATTTCGCGGAGCCGAGCTCCGCTGCTTTACGATCATACTTGCGTCCCGCAGGATCGGAAACTTACGACTGGCCACGGCACTTTCCGCGAGCCATAGAATCGCCCGTTTCACTCGGCAAGAAAATCGGGGCGCTGCTCGGCTTCATGGCGCGGAGACGGATAGAAGTGGGCATGTTGTGAATGCGTTGAATACGTGTATTCACGAGCATTCAAAAGCAGCCACACGTAGCCTAAAAGGTAGAGAAGCTGCGAAGCCTGCTTGACTCCCATAGTCAAGCTAGCTTAAGCTAGCTGATATGAAGAAGTATTCTAGGCTGGGTACTCCGGAAATCGGGGCCTTCGATGCCAAAAACACTCTCGGCACCCTCCTCGACCGTGTCGAGCAAGGCGAGGAAATCGTGATCACGCGCCATGGCAAACCCGTAGCCCGGCTTGTGCCCAACACCGTATCCACCGATCAAAATCGAGTGCAGGCAGCATTCAAGCAGCTTCGCGAACGCGCTCGGGAGTTGGCGAAGGAAAACCCCGACCGCCCTGCCTTCGATTGGGAGGAGATCAAGAAGCTGCGCGATGAGGGTCGCCGGTGATCTCAATCGCCGCAGACAATGAGAGGCAATGAGCCTTGTTCTCGATAGCTCGGTGGCACTCGCCTGGGTCTATGCCGACGAAACCACCGACGCCGTTCTCCGTTTGTTCGATGAGATAAGAATCCATGGCGCTTGGGCGCCAGGGTTCTGGCGGTGGGAAATTGCGAACGTGCTGCAATTGAACGTCAGGCGGGGACGCCATCCTGCAGATTTCCGCGATGGCGCTTTATCCGCTCTCGTGCCCCTTCCCATAAAAGTGGATCCGGAAGCGGACCGGCAGGCTTGGAACGCGGCTCTGCAGCTAGCCGAACGCCGCGGGATTACAGTATACGATGCGTCCTACCTCGAGATTGCAGTACGGCGAAAGATCCCGCTCGCTACCCTGGATCGGCAACTGCGAGACGCGGCTGTGCTGGAAGGGGTACAGTTGCTGGCGATGTGAGGGCCCCCACTTCTTGCAAAAGAACGCGAGAAGTGGAGCACTCGCAAAACTCTCTACGGCGTTACCGTTATTGTTGCTGGCGGGCTGACGATGTTGCCAATTGACGCCGTAACGGTCACGGTTCCACCAGTCGTGATACCTGGAACGATTTCGACATCGCCGGCGGATACCGTCACGAGGCTAGTATTGCTCGACGTCCATGTAGCAACATCGGTAACCGGCTGCGATCCGTTGCAAGTCACGGCAGTTGCGGTGATTGCCAGGCTCGGATCATTGGTAGTGACGGTACCACTGTAAGTGCTAAGCGTAATCGAGGTGATGCACCCCACTGTAACGGTGACCGTCGCAGTTCCGGTAATCGACGGATTCTGGTTGGAAGTCGCCGTAACTGTCGCCGTTCCGACGGCAACTGAGGTCACCAATCCACTAGAAGAGATTGTCGCTGTTGACGTCGGCGTGATGCTCCAGCTAACGGAGGGGTTATTGCTGGTGCTGCCGTCGTTGTTAGTGCCGAAAACAGTCATTTGGATCGTGTTGTTGGTATCGCCGGTCTCAATCGTTGGCGATGCCGGCCCAACCGCAAGCGAAGATATTGTTGGATTCTGAAAAAATCCGGTGCATCCTACGCCGATGGCGAACATGGCGAGCGCAGCGAAGGCTCCGGCCAGGCGGAGCTTTTGTTTATTCGACGACATGTTGGTTGACACTCCCAAGGCGCGCCCTTTCAGCCGGAATCTCACTCTTTACGATACGATTTCTGGGTAACGAACGTTGTAAAAAATTGTAGCAGAGAACAATGCAATCAGGCCCATCAAGGGTACCTTTGTGCAGTCCGTCGAACCAGCCAGGCTAATCCCTGATCTCAGCGTAAGAACGCAGGTGAGCCGATCAGCTTGCAACGAAAATGGCCAGCGCCGAGTTTTGGCTCGGCGCCGGCCTATGCGGATCAGCCTTCGTACCTCTTCAACTCAATGGCCGCCCTTGTGCTCCTCTTTCGGAGTATTCGGCTTCGCGGGGGCAGGCTTTGGAGCAGGGCTTGGCTTGGCGTTGGCTTTCGGCGCGCTCTCCTTGTGCTCAGGGGGAGCGCTTTCGCGCTTCGGCTGAGCTGCGGGCTTGGCCGCAGCAGGATGGCTCTCCGCTGGCTTGGGTGCAGGACGGCTCGCAGCCGGCTTGGGCGCGGCCGCCTTAGGGGCGGGTTCGGCGCGCGGTTTCTCGGCGGGATGAGCGGTCGAGTTTCGAGCAGTTTCACTTCGAGGCTCGCTGGCGTGCGAAGCTGGTTTTGCGGCAGGGCGTGCCTCGCTGGCATGGGTCTCGGCTGGGCGGGTCTCACTCGGCCGATTCGCTGGCGTCTTTGCATTTTCGTTCTCTCTTTTTTCTGGCGCTGCGCGATTTTCTGCTGGATGAGTTGCTGCTGCGTGATTTGCGGCCTTATTTTCCGCGGGATGACTGGCCGCAGCGTGACTTCCGGCAGCCCGATTTTCCGCCGGATGACTCGCTGCTGCATGGTTCGCGGCAGCCTTATTTTCCGCCGGGCCAGAAGCTCGCGCTTCCTTCGGAGACATCTTCGGAGTGTGGTAGGTTCCTCCTGCGGCCTTGGCGGCAACCACGCCGCGACCACTGAATTCACCCGGTTTCGCAGTCGCCGCAACCGCCGGACGCCCGTGATTTTCGCGCGCGAATAGCGCTCGATTCTGGCTGGCCGCACGTTCCTGCTGTGCTTGTGCTGCAACCGCCGGAGTGTGCCTTTCGTGCATGTAGGTTTCCTGTTGCGCGGTCGGCCGCACCTGAACTCCGCCCTGACCTCCGTTGAAGGCCACGTGCGAGACGTTATTCACGATGACTGTCTTGTTCACGTAAACGTTGGTGATCTGCGTGGTGTTCACGCGCATGACGGCGGTGTTGTAGAAGAAAGTTCCGCCGCGCCACTCGCCGCCGCCGAAGCCGTTGCCGAAATATCCATAGCCGTAATTGATACCGCCGTAAAAGCCCACTTGCGGACCCCAGTAGCCGGCATTCCACGCGTAAAGGCCGTCGTTCCATCCCCAGTATCCGGGCGTCCACAGCAGGCCGGGCTCAGGCGCTTCGACCCACGTGCCCGGTACCCAGTAATAACCGTCGTCATCGCTCCACGCCCAATATCCGGGACTCCACAAATATCCGGGATTCGGACAGATTGGCTGATCGTAAACCGGTAATGCAGGCGGGCCGATGCGCACGGAGATGGCGATCTGCGCCGCCGAGGGGGAAGAAAATACTGCAGGGATCACCAGCAACAGCAATCCCAGCGAAAGTAACTGAACTGCGCGGTAGAATTTCATACTCATCGTTTCCTCTTGGCCGGCGGCGCGCCACGAACATCTTTTGTACAGCGGCGGAAGGCGCCGGAAATTTGGTTGCCCCAACTTTGACCCAAACTTACATTTCTTTACAGAAACACCTTAGATTGGAGTCCGTTGTTGATCAAGAAGTTGTTTTCGGTTTTTTCGTGCCTGGAATGGGCAATTCGTTTTGCTGCCGATAACCGACCAGACTTGTGGGCATGGCACGCACTCGCTGCCGGCGGTGTGGAAGCAATACTTAGCGGAGTTGCTAACCGAGAGTAAGCGCTAGGATCTAATTGGTGCGCTTGGAGCGCACGATGCGTTCGTCGATGGGCTTACGGCCGGCGAATCCCTCTTCGATGCCGTGCCAGTGGCTGATAGAGGTCTCGCCCATCTTCCAGCAGAGCAGCACCACGCGGCCCTCCACTTCGCAGGGGAAATCGAGCAGACCGATGTCGAGATCTTTCACCTGGACGCCAATGGAATCAATTTCCGCGAGCGCATCTTTCGCGCGTTGCTCGGCCTTGGCCCGTTCAGCCTTACGGCGGGCGGTAGCAACCACGTCCACGTGCGTGCCGCCGTTGAGAAAAATGCGTTGACTGAGCGCCTGCATCTCTCCGTCGACTTCTTCCATAGTCTTCTTGCTGGCGATTGCCTGGCGCAACAGCGACTCGAGGATAGAAAGCAGAGACTGTGCTTCGTCGAGAGTGAAAGTTCGGTCTGACATGGGATGTCCTATTTTAGCGCAAACATTAGACCAATAGCTCGTAGAATCAGCGCCTCCTGCCGTGTGAGGGATCGGGTGAAGTGGCGGTATTTAGATCGATTTGCAGCCCCGGTGCGGGAGAAAGTCCGGGGGGATAGCAGTTGCCGTCACGATGATAATCCGAACAATGTCCGGCGACGTCTTTGCGCCGTGGGGATTGGGCATATTGCCAGACTTCGGCGAAGCTAACACCGCTCCGAGCGGGGTTGGCCGTAGCTGCCGGAAAAGCGCACCCGGGGGCAGGCGGACAAGCGTCGTTGGTGACCCAATACACGATGTTCCGTCCGGCGGCGCTTGCGCGAATATCTTCCGCGGTAACGACATTGCCGTCATCTTTTGCAGCGATGCCGGAGCAGTAGACGCCGACTCGGAATCCCGCCGCGTTCACGCCATCGGCCCAGGCATAGATGTAGGTTTTCTGCTCGGGCAGCATGCGCCCGCCCTGCTCTTGATCGAGGAAGATGATGGTTTTCAGAGGAAATCCTTCGCGGCGAGCGGCTGACGCCGCGGCGTGCGCGTCGGATTTACCGAGTTTTTCCGCGTTTGCAACCGATTTCAGTTCGGCGTAAAGACGGCCATTAAACAGAACCAGAAATCCGAATCCGGCCGACTCGACCGCGGCGCGATGGCCGGTCCAATGATTGGTCTTCTCGCCGGGAGGGTTATTCAGCCAATATCCGGCGAACGAAAAACTTTGCCGGAGAATTTTGAGATTCGGGTCGCCCGGATAGTCGTTACGATCGAAACCCAGATATGCCTGAGCCTGCACCCCTATGCAGGAAAGACTAAGCACGATGAAGCACGCGAACTTCATTTTGTGATCTTAAATCCCCGATGCGCAGCTCGTTGCGCCTGGTCCAGAAGTAAACGGCAAAGGCGCCGATGGTCAGCACCAGGCCGGCGCCGAATTCTGTCGTGACATAAAGTGCTTTGCCCACCGGCGCCGTGATCCGGTCGAAAATCGCCTGAATGAAGAGATTATGGCTGGCATGAAGAATCGCCGCCGGCCACAGGCTACCGGATTTAAGCCGCAGCCAGCCCAGGATGTATGCGTCGGCGATCACCATCAGCGTAAAGCAGGTCAGCGCGAACGCAGGCGGCGTGCCTGCGTTGTAGTCGGCGAACAGCAGTCCAGGATAATGCCACACCGCCCAGATGCACCCGCTGACCAGACATCCCAGGGTGAAACCGAACTGTTGCACCAGCCGTGGGAGAAGAAAGCCGCGCCAGCCAATTTCCTCTCCGAGCGCGCGGGCTGTGCTGCTGATCACGCCCAACACGGCGTACAGAGGTATTGCCAGAAGAATTGCTGTCGCGCGCGGCCACTGCGGGAATCCGAATGCCGCTCCCAGCGGCGCAGCAAATCTTGAGAAATCGAATGAACCCGAAATCGCTGCCCATGTGACCAAGTAAACCGGCAGTGCGTATAGAATCGGAATCGCATACCCCCACCCTTCATATCGCGCCGGACGCCAATTCCAGCCAAGTGTGGCCAAATCAATCTTCAAAATCGCGCAGGCGGCGAACGCGGCAAACGCAGGACACCACATTAGCAACGAGACAACCAGCCCATTACCTACGGCGAGATGCCCGCTATGGATCACGAGGTAATATGGCAGGCCGGAAAAGGCAAACGTCAGCAGAAGGAAGGTGGCGATTTGTTTGGCGAGCGGCCGCATGGGGGTGGAATCTTATCACCACATCGAAGAGTGCTAAGGATGTGTTCTACCCGCCAATGTGCACCATGGTACGGGAGGCCGGCACAAAATCCGGCTCGCCGATGTGATGACGCTCTTCTTTCTTCTGCACGACGCCGCGGATAAATTCAGCGAGCTCTTCGTCGCTCGCGCCGCGCTGCATCTGCGCGTGCAGGTCGTGATCCCACACGGAGAACAGGCAGGTGCGAATCTTGCCGTCGCTGGTGATGCGGATGCGGCTGCAGTGTCCGCAAAAGGGATGCGACACCGGCGCGATGATGCCGATCTCCCCGACGCCATCGTCGAAGCGATAGCGGCGCGCCGTCTCTGAGCGCGCGTGCGGAATTTCGACCAGCGGCCGATATTCGGCCATGCGAGTCAGGATTTCGTCGAGCGTGACCACCGTCGCGGGCGACCACGTCCGTCCTTCCTCGAGCGGCATAAATTCGATGAAGCGCACGGTCACGCCCTCTTCCCGGGCGAACATGCCGAAGGGAATGATCTGATCCTCGTTGAAGCCGCGCATCAGCACGCAATTGACTTTCAGCGGCCACAATCCAACGCGGCGAGCGGCACGAATGCCGGCGAGAACATGGTCATACCCGCCCGCCACGCGCGTGATGCGAGTGAAACGATCGGGATCGACCGCATCCATGGAAACCGTGACACGAGTAAGTCCGGCGGCCTTAAGCGGCTGCGCGAGATCTGCAAGCAGATGGCCGTTGGTAGTGAGAGCGATGTCCAGCGGTTCGCTACTGTTGCCATTGCCGTTCGGCTTGCGCAGGGCAGCCACGTCGCGCACGAAATCGACCAGTCCTTTGCGCAGCAGGGGCTCGCCGCCAGTCAACCGAATCTTGGTAACGCCCATTCCAGCCAGCACACGCGCCATCCGCAAATAATCGGCAAATGGAAGATCACCATACAGAGCTCCCTCGTTCCCCGTGCGGCAATAGACACACTTGTAGTTACAGCGGTCGGTGATCGAAATCCGCAGGTCGGTAATGGGACGCCCGAATTTGTCGGTGAGGCGCATGTTGCTTCTTCGACTTGTCTGGAAAGAAACACGCAGGCGGGAACATCCCGGCAGGCGTTTCCTTTCCAATGCGTTCCTTACAGAACGCGGGAGGCGCTGGCGTTTCCACCGCACCCTCGGGAATACCACCGTTCCGGCGATACATCCCTCGCCGCCTCGGCCTGAGTATGCCCGAAGGCCGGGCGGTCGGAAACTCAATCATTATAGAGCGTGCGGAGAAGGAAAGGTTTCAGGGTTTCGCCGCGCCTGATGCTTTCTCGATCGCCGCCTCGGCTAAGGGAGCCATAATCTTGTATCCGTCAGCATTGGGGTGAAGCCCGTCTTCGGCGAGATCGCGTTTGAGCAGGCCCTTGTCGTCAACCATGGCAGCGAAGTAATCGAGATAAAGGCACCGGGGATGAGCGGCTGCAAAGCTTTTCAGCCAGCGATTCAGTGCAAGAATTTTCACCGGCGGTCGACCGGCAAAAAGATTCTGCGATTGCGGCGTGTAGTTGTTCACAGGCAGCACGGACGAGAACACGACGCGGATGCGGTTGGCGCGAGCCAGTTCGGCCATAGACGCGTAGTTTGCCTCGATATCTTCGAGGCGCATGGGGCCGGTGTTGCCCGCAATGTCGTTGGTGCCGGCGAGAATGACTACGACTTTGGGATGAAGGTCGATCACATCTTGGCGGAATCGGATGAGCATTTGCGGGGTGGTTTGGCCGCTGATGCCGCGGTTGATGTATGGCTTGCCGGGAAAATATTCGCTGAGATGCCACAAATCAGTGATGGAATCGCCGAAGAAGACAACGCGGTTCTCTCCAGGCGCAGGCGGCTTGAGCGAAGCGTTGGCTTCGCGGTAGCGTGCGAGTTCGCCGAAATCGTCGCGCAGCGTGGCGGCTTTCGACTCGCGGTATTTCTGCAAGGCTAGATCTGGAGTAGTCGGTGGCGTCGACTGCTGAGCCGGGGCGGCCAGACTACACAGAACTAGAACCGCTGACGTTATCGAGTAGTATCGCATGGCAAAAATCTACCATGCTGGCGAACCCCAGTTCTTATCGGTCGGTGCAAATCCAGCGTGCAATCCGCCGCGGTGAGAATGTTCAGCGGGATTACATGCCATCGTAGTTGGGGCCGCCGCCACCTTCCGGTGGCACCCAGGTGATGATCTGATACGGGTCGGCGATGTCGCAGGTCTTGCAGTGGACGCAATTGCTGGGGTTCAAGCTGATGCGTTTTCCATTCGGCTGGCTGGGATCATCCACTAATTCATAAACGTTCGCTGGACAAAAATTCTGGCATGGTCCGCCGTACTCTTTTACGCAGCGCGAAGCGCAAATATTCGTGTCGTGAATCACCAGATGCGACGGCTGATCTTCTTCGTGCTTGGTGCCGGAGTGGTAGAGATCGGTTAGCTTGTCGAAAGTAAGTTTGCCATCCCCTTTGGCGGGGCCGAGCAGATGTGCCTCGTTACCGCCGTCGGCGGGCAATTCGCTGAGCTTGTGCATGTGCTCATGCCCGGCTTTCGCAGGATAGCGGTTACGCAGGCCGCGGCCGCCACTGATCATCTGCAGTGCGGTGTGGAACATGCCGGCGTACAAACCCTGCTCAAATCCCTGGTGCATGTTGCGGACTTTCCAGAGTTCGTCCTTGATCCAGCTTGATTCGACCTTCTTCTGAAATTGGCCCAGCAGTGCGGCTGAAGTATCGTCTTTCTTCAAAGCCTCGAATGCAGTCTCGGCAGCCAGCATCCCGCTCTTGATAGCAAGATGAATTCCTTTAAGCCGGGCAGAGTTCAGAAATCCGGCGGAATCTCCGGTAATCATCCATCCGTTGCCGGCGACCGGCGGAATCGCCCACCAGCCGCCGTACGGCAGCGACTTCGCGCCGTAGCGGATCATCTTGCCGCCTTCCAGTAACTTCGCGACGAAGGGATGCCGTTTGAAATCCTGCAGGACATGCTGCGGATCGAGCCGCGGATCAGGATAATCGAGGCCGGTGACGAAGCCGAGCGAGACAATGTTGTCTTTCGAGCCGTAAATCCAGGCGCCGCCATATTCCTTGGTAGTGAGCGGCCAACCCAACGTGTAGATGACTTCGCCGGGCGCGATTCGGCCGGACGGAACTTCCCACAGTTCTTTGACTCCCACGCCGTAGGTTTGCGGATTGGCGTCTTTGGCCAGGTTTAATTTCGATACGAGTTGTTTCGTTAATGATCCACGCGGGCCTTCCGCGAGTATGACGACCTTGGCCTGCAGATCGTATCCCGGCTCGAAATTCGACTTCGGATTGCCTTCTTTATCGACGCCCTTGTCGTCGGTTCGCACACCAACGACGCGCTCGCCTTCGTAAAGCAATTCTGAACCGGCGAATCCAGTGAAGATGGTGATACCAGTTTCTTCGACCTTGCTGCCCAGCCACTTCACAAAGCGGTTCAACGAAATCACATAATTACCGTGATCGCGCAGCGGCGGAGGCGTAATCGGCAGCTTGAACTTGCTATTTTGCGTCAGAAAATAGACTGCTTCTTTGCTGACCTCGGCATCGAGCGGAGCTTCCTTTTCAAATCCGGGGAGCAGTTCGCGCATGGATCTCGGGTCGAGCAGCGCGCCCGAGAGGCAATGCTGGCCGATTTCCCGCGCTTTTTCGAGGACGTAGATATTTTCTTTGCTGAGCTGAGAGTCGGGATTCGATGCGTTGTGTTCGTCAATAAGTTGCGACAACCGCAGCGCGCATGCCATACCAGCCGGACCGCCGCCGACGATGACGACGTCGGCCGGCATCTGCGGGCGCTCGATGCCTTCGATGGGTTTGCGGAAAACCAGCATTCGCTAACTTCCCGCTTTCGCCTTTTTCACTTCCTCGATCAGCGGAGGAACGATGTCGAACAGGTTGCCAATAACCGCATAGTCGGCAATTTCGAAGATGGGAGCTTCGGAATCCTTATTGACGGCGATGATGGTGCGTGAGCCTTTCATGCCGACGATGTGCTGAATCGCGCCGCTGATACCGAGAGCGAGATACAGCTTGGGGGCGACCGTCTGCCCCGACGATCCAATCTGGCGATCCATCGGCAGCCAGCCGGAATCGCAAATCGGCCGCGAGGCTGCAAGATCACCGCCGAGAGCGTCGGCGAGTTGCTGCGCCAGTTCAATGTTCTTCTGCTCCTTAATGCCGCGACCAACCGACACGATGATTTCAGCTTGCGTGAGGTCGACCGCTTGCTTGGCTTCCTTGAATACTTCCTGCGGCTTGTTGCGAACCACGCCGTCGCCGATTTCCACAGGGAAAGTTTCGACCGGCGCAGGGCTCGGTCCAGCTTCTGCCTGATCTCCCCGATAGGCTCCGTTCTGGAAAGTCGCAAACCAGGGAGCATCCGAGTTAAAACTCACATCAGCTGCGAGTTTGCCCTGAAACATCTGTCTCGTGAAGAGTAACTTGCCATTTTCGTACTTGAATCCGATGCAGTCGCTGATGACGGCGCGTCCCATGGCCGTGGCAAGCTTGGGAACGAAGTCCCGCACCTGGTAGGTGTGCGGCATGAGCACGAGTTTCGGCTGTTTCGTGGTGATGAGTTGCTTGAGCGCCGCGGCGAAAGCATCGGGAGTGTAGGGTTCCAGCTTGGGAGATTCCACCGCGTAGACCTTCGCCAGTTTTTTAGCGGCAACTTCGGCAGCAATGCCCGCGGCAGTGGCGCCCACAACGGCGGATTCAAGAGTCCAGCCCGTCGCAGCGGCAATAGCCTGCGCTGCGGTAATGGTCTCCCATGAGACGCGGTTTAGTTTGCCTTCTCGCTGTTCAACGACTACTAAGATGGTATCGGGCATAAAAGGGCATTCTCTGTTTCGGTAAAACTACTCATCAAAATCCGAGGGCGAGGGCGCCCGCGCCACGACTACAGCACGCGCAATTCGTTGCGCAATTTGTCCACCAGTTTCTTCGCGATCTCGCCCGGAGGCCCTTCGATGCGTTCGGTCTTCTTTGTTTTCTGCGGAACGTAGAGCCGTTCGACTTTTTGCAGGTTGTCGCCGATAGCGGATTGCACATCTGCCAGCGTCACTTTGCGAACCGGCTTGTTCTTCGCCTGCTTGATGCCAATCAACGTCGCGTAACGCAGCTTGTTGATGCCAGACTGAATTGTTAACACGGCAGGCAAGGGCATATCGACAAACTGAAAGTATCCAGCTTCCAGCTCCCGCTTCACGCGGATGCCTGCATCGTTCTTTTCGATTTGCATGATGATTGTGGCGTGAGGCCAGCCCAGCAGTTCCGCCAGAATCACTCCCGTCTGCGCGTAGCCGTAATCGTCCGATTGCAAACCGGTGAAGATCAGATCAAATTGTTCGTCTTTGATGGCTGCGGCAAAGGCCTTGGCTGTATTTAGAGCATCGAGGCCGACAAAGGCGTTGTCTTCCAGATGAATGGCTCGATCGGCTCCCTTGGCAAGGGCTTCGCGCAGCACCTGCTGCGCGCGGGCCGGACCGGAAGTGATGACCACAACCTCGCCTTTGTGTTTTTCACGCTGCCGCAAGGCCTCTTCAAGCGCGAACGCGTCCGGCTCGTTGACTTCGTAAGACACGTCCTCGCGAATCCAGGTGCCGGATTCGTTGAGCTTGAGCGGTGCGTCTTTCTGCGGCACCTGCTTCATGCACACCAGAATCTTCAACGATAACTCCTCATTCCCTATGGCCTCGGAGAGCGGAGGGAAACCTGCCAGTATAAACGGATGCCGGGCGGCCCGCCAAACGGGTGGAGGCGGATCCAGAATCTAAACCGAAGGGAAGGCGCATCAAGGCAAGGTCTTCGAGCGGCTATTCGGTGAATACTACCGACTGCACGCCTGAAATGTCGAAGCGCTTACGGCAGCGCATATTCTTGCAGGCCATCAAATCGTCTTTGCGCAGCATATAAGAGCGCGCCTTGGCAAAGCGGGCGCGGTCGCGCTCGTCGGCGCGGCCGCCAAGCTGGCGCTTCTTGGTGCGCACCACCCAGGTCACTTCGTATTCGGCAGCTTGATGGCAGTGCGGACAGTTTAAGGTTGCGGGCTTCTTTTCCGTTCGTTCGTCAAAAAAATCGCGTTCTTCCATGAGTTCGTTTCTTTGCCGTCGTTATCGGAGCCGTCGATCGTCCATCACGGTATGTTTGAGCGGGCATCCGAGGATTTAACTGCAAAAGCCGATTATTACAGCTTTGCGGCAGACAAAGCTATGGCAACATGAACATGAGGATACGGAAAGAGATGGCGCGCAAGAAAAAGGCTAAGCGATTCCAGGCGGTACAGATCGTCAAGGAGATGGCACGGGAGCGCTTGGGCGCGCCTCCGGTCGAGAAGATCGTCCCCCACAAGAAGAAGAGTCCGGAAAAGCACAAGGCGACGTTGGGGAAGTTGCTGAACGGACAGGAGTAGATCGGCCCCATTTCAGGTTCGAAGGAACTCCAGCTATCGCGTAAGAGACCGGACCACCTTAGTTAAAAGTCGCCGTAACGCTGACATTACTGCTTAGATTGTCGATCGTGCAGGTATCGCCGGAGACCGATCCACAGCCTTGCCAACCTCCGAAAGTTCCGAAAGGGGTGGCCGTTAGCGTAACGTTCGTCCCGGTGGGAAAGGCGGCGCTGCACAAAGTTGCTGTGCTGGCGCAGCTGAGCCCCAGAGGCGAACTGGTTACAGTTCCCGAACCGGTTCCAGTGAACGCTACTGAGATGGTCGGCTCCGCGCCGCCGCTGCCACTGCCTCCGCTGCTGCTGGTCCCAGTAAAACAGGTGACATCGGCCGTCATGTAACCGGTCACAATCGCGCCAGACGACGACACTCCCGAGGCATCCGCATTGGTCTGCACGGTCGCCGAAATGAGTGTTCCACCGCACGGGCCGCCGGTAACCGTGATCAGGCCGGTGGAGTTGACCGTCACCATCTGCGGCGTATTCGAAGACCAGGTCACTTGGTCGGTAATATCCTTTGTGACCGGCGGGTGCACGTAGGTGCCCAGTGCGCTGAGCTGAACTTGCGCCCCCGCGAGCGCGGAGACGGGTATGTTCGAGGCGCCAAACGTCTCCGTACCGGGCTGAACGGTGATGGAGACCAATTCCTGCGGATCACCACAGCTCGAAACAGCGAGCACCGAAATTGCAGCGGAGATGAGAAAGAAGATGCTAAACCACTTCCGGATCATCAACGGCTCCTGGGATAAAAGAACCTGGCTGAGACTAATTGGGGGAAGGGCCAATTTAGTCAAAAACCGGCTAAAAAGCAATCGTTAACCTGCTACCCACAAAACGTTCGTCACAGCCTTACCGCTTCCGCCACCACCTTTGCAAACTTGCGTACATCCTCTTCGGTGGTGTCGAACGAGCACATCCAGCGCACAATCGATTGCTCCTCCATCCACGTATAAAAGAAATACTCCTGCTTGATCTTCTCGATCGAATGCCGCGGAACCTGCGCAAAAACTCCGTTTGCCTCAACTTTCCAGATAACTTTCACGCCCGGAATGTGGCTGACTTCTTTTTCCAACAGGCGAGCCATGCGGTTGGCGTGCTCTGCGCTGCGCCGCCAAAGATCGTTGGTGAGCAATGCTTCGAACTGCGCCGCGATAAACCGCATTTTCGATGCTAACTGCATCAACTGCTTGCGCAGATAAAGAAAGTCTCGGCTCAACTCCGGGCGAAAGAATACGACCGCTTCCCCGCCCAGGACTCCATTCTTTGTGCCTCCGAAAGAAAGCACATCGACCCCTAAGTCGCGGCTAGCCTGCCGCAAAGTTTGCCCAAGAGAAACGGCGGCATTTGCGATTCGCGCTCCATCGACGTGTAGGAACATATTGTGCCCATGAGCAAAATCCGCCAAAGCTCGAATCTCCTCGGGCTGGTAAACCGTGCCCATCTCGGTCGATTGCGTAATCGAAATCACGCGCGGCTGCGAATGGTGTTCATCTCCAATACCGTGATACGCGTGGTGAACTGCTTCAACGGTAATCTTTCCGTCCTGCTGCGGCAGCGGAATGAGCTTGCACCCCGTGTGCTTTTCGGGCGCGCCGCATTCGTCACAATTAATATGAGCGTAATCGCTGCAGAGGATCGAATGAAAAGGCCGCGTGAGCGACTGCAGGCTGAGAACATTGGCTCCGGTTCCGTTGAATGTGAAGAAAACTGCAATCTCGGGCCCAAAATGTTCTTCAAACTTTTTGACCGCCGAACGGGTGTATGGGTCGTCTCCATAAGCGACTACATGGCCCTGATTAGCGCGGACGATGGCTTCCAGGATTTCCGGATGCACGCCAGCATTATTATCGCTGGCAAAACTGCGGCGGACTTGCGTAGAGCTCTCCATAGCGCAACAATGTAGCAGAGTGAGACGATCGGCAGGGTAAGATTGGCTGGAGCCGGGAAAGAGAATTCTTACAGTCCGCCGAAATCTTCTCTATTTCTTCCCCGGGGTCCTGATATTATTTTGCGTCCCGGCAGGCCTCGCCAGAATCTTGTAGTTACGCCTAACGCTCGGGCTGCTCGGGCGTCTAAGACATTCGTGAGAATCAGTGGGAAAGTTATGCTTAAAAGAATCAGTGACAATTTGATGGCAGCTTTGTTACTGCTGGCACTCTTGACCGGCGGGGCAACGCTAGCCTGTTCGAGCAATCAAGCGCAAAACGCCCAAGCTGCCGGCCCTCAAGCTATGCCGGTGAAGGTGCAGGAAGCCAAGGACCGCGCCGTCGACGACGCCAGCGAATACGTAGCCACGCTCAAGTCGCGCGATTCTGCCGTGATCATGCCGCAGGTCGAGGGCCAGGTCACAAAGATTTTTGTTCACTCCGGCGAGACGGTGACGCCTGGCGAACCGCTCATGGAGATCGATCCGCTCAAGCAGCAGGCGACGGTCAAGAGCCAGCAAAGCTCGCTGGCTGCGCAGCAGGCAAATCTGGCATGGGCCAAGCAGCAATATGAGCGCGCACAGGGTCTGTACTCGGCGGGCGTGGTTAGCAAGCAGGACCTCGACCAGGCCAAATCCACGCTCGATGCGGCGCAGGCGCAGATGGAGTCGCTCGACGCACAAGTCAACGAGCAGCAGGTGCAATTGCACTACTACAAAGTCGTCGCGCCCTGGAACGGAATTGTCGGAGACATTCCGGTGCATGTCGGCGACCGCGTCACCAACTCCACTCAACTGACGACCGTCGACAAGCCGGGGAGCCTCGAAGTTTACGTGTATGTTCCGATTGAACATTCGTCAAAACTCAAGATGGATCTCCCTGTGCAGGTGCTCGACGGCGATGGCAAGGTGCTGGCAAGCACACGCATCAGCTTTATTTCTCCACAAGTGGATAATACGACGCAAACTGTGCTGGTAAAGGCTCGCGTGCCGAATAGCAAGGACGCTTTACGTCAATCGCAGTTCATTCGCGCCCGCGTTATCTGGGGAACTCATCAAAGCCCTGAAGTTCCAATCCTTGCCGTATCGCGCCTCGCGGGACAATATTTTGCCTTCGTGGCCGAACCTGAAAAGGGCGGCTCCTATGTGGCGCGCCAGAAGCCAATCGAAGTTGGTCAAACCGTGGGTAACGATTACGAAGTTCGCGATGGCATAAAGCCCGGCGACAAAATTATCGTCTCCGGCACGCAGTTTCTACTGGATGGGGTGCCCGTGATTCCGCACAGTTGAAGCCTGCTTTCGCAGTCCGGCTTTCGGCTTGGATCCTTAACCGCAGTTTCAAGCACAAGTTGTGGAATACAGTGCGCCGGTGTGCTCAAGGCACAAAACTTGTAAACCAATTCCAGTTTCAAATGTTTGTATCGCCAGACAGGAAAATCCGAATTTTGAAGCCGGAAGGCGAAAGCCGATAGCGGATTTCTTATGTTCGTTAATTTCTTCATCCAACGTCCGGTGTTCGCAAGCGTCTGCGCCCTGCTGATTATTCTGGCGGGCACCGCCGTCATCCCAACGTTGCCGATCTCGCAGTTTCCTGATCTCGCTCCACCGCAAGTTGGAGTCAGCAGTTTCTACACCGGAGCGAGCGCCCAAACGGTTGAGAGTGCAGTGACGATTCCGTTGGAGCAGCAGATCAACGGGGCCGAGGGCATGAAGTATATGACCTCGACAAGCGGCAATGACGGTACCAGCAGCATCACGGTGACATTCGATCTGAATCGCAATCCCGACCTCGCGACGGTCGACATTCAGAATCGTGTAAACACGGCGCAAGGGCGGCTGCCGGCCGCGGTAAAGGCCGTCGGCATCACCACCGCCAAGACGTCGCAAAACTTCGTCTTTGGCGCTGCGATTATTTCCGACAACAACAAGTATTCCACGCTGTTCATGTCGAATTACCTCGACATCTACGTACGCGATTCGCTCAAGCGAATTCCCGGCGTGGCTGATGTTCTGATCTTCGGCGAGCGCAAATATTCCATGCGGCTCTGGCTCGATCCGGTACGCATGGCGGGGCGTGGCCTGACGGCGCCCGACGTCGTCAGCGCTCTTTCGGAGCAAAACGTGGAAGTCGCCGCCGGCCAGGTGGGCCAGCAGCCTGCAATTCCCGGTCAGGAATATCAGATCAGCGTCCGCGCCGTCGGCCGGTTGAGCGAAGCCAGCCAGTTCGGCAACATCATCCTTAAGGCCAATTCCGATGGGACGCTAGTGCGATTGAGCGACGTTGGCCGCGCCGAACTTGGAGCGGAGGATTACAGCACCGACCTGCAATTTAATGGGCAGGATGCAGTCGGAATCGGCGTCACTCAGCTTTCCACCGCGAACGCGCTCGATGTCGACCGCAGAGCGATCGCCGAACTGGAACGACTCTCGAAGAGCTTTCCTCCTGGCATGCGTTACAAAGTTGCTTTCGACACCACCGACGCGGTGGGTGAATCGATTCGCGACGTAGCTTTCACCGTAGGTTCGGCAATCCTGCTGGTCATCCTGGTGATCTTCATCTTTCTCGGTGACTGGCGGACAACCTTGATTCACTTCATCGCGACTCCGGTTTCGCTCATCGGGACGTTTGTCTTTGTGAAGTTGCTGGGCTTCTCCATCAACACGCTGACGTTGTTTGGCATTACGCTTGCGACCGGTCTGGTCGTCGACGACGCGATCGTCGTAATTGAAAACATTGAACGCCATATCGCTGGGGGCGAACACGACTCCCGCAAAGCGGCAGCGGCGGCTACCGCCGAGATTACCAGCGCTGTCATCGCCACCTCGCTGGTGCTGGTTGCTGTATTTGTGCCTGTGGCGTTTTTCCCGGGAACAACGGGTATTCTGTTTCGCCAGTTTGCGTTGACCATCGCGTTTTCTATCGCGATTTCCGCCTTCAATGCGCTCACCCTGGCACCGGCGCTGGCAGCGATCTTTCTGAGCGGGCCCCACCGGCAAAAATGGTGGTGGCTACAAAAGTTTGATGACGGCATCACCGCCCTCACTCGCGGTTACCGTGCCATGCTGCATCATGTGCTGAAATACAAGGTAGCGATGGCGGTGCTCTTTTTCGTCGGTCTGGGCGCGACTTATCTGGTGTTTCGACACGTGCCCACCGGATTCGTACCGGACGAAGATCAGGGCTACTTCATCATCGTCATCCAGGCGCCGTCGGGCGCGTCGCTCGAGTACACCAAGGCCATCGGCAAGCGGGTTTCAGATCTGCTGGCTGACGTCTCTGAGGCGGAGGGAACGTTCTCCGTTGCAGGATTCAGTTTTGCGGGATCAGCCGCCAATCAGGGAATTATCTTCGTTCCGTTGAAGCCGTATTCTCAACGAAAGGGCGAGGCTCACAGTGCGTCGGCGATTCTCAACCGTATTCGTCCTCGTATGTTCGGGGTGTCGGGAGCGATTGTGTTTCCCACACTGCCTCCTCCCATTCAGGGCCTGGGCCAGTTCGGCGGATTCCAGTTCGTGGTACAGGATCAGTCAGGGCACAAGCTCGAAGAGCTTGCCGAAACCACGCAGAATCTGATACAGCAAGCTTCCCAGCGCAAGGATCTGGTGCGCCTCTTCACTTCCTTCACGGCCAACGATCCGCAATATCTGATTACCATCGATCGCGAAAAAGCCAAGAGTCTGCACGTGCCGCTCTCCCAGATCACCGACACACTGGGCGTATATATGGGCTCGTCTTATGTGAATGACTTCGACTTCAACAATCGTTCGTATCGCGTCTATGTGCAGGCCGACAAGCAATTCCGCGCGACTGCGCAGGATATGAAGCAGTTCTATGTGCGCTCGGATTCCGGCGCCATGGTGCCGCTCGATAATCTGATCAGCGTTTCGCAAACGACAACACCGCAGGTCATCAGCCATTACAACTTGTTCCGTTCGGCTGAAATCGATGGATCCGCAGCGCCGGGCTATAGTTCAGGCCAGGCAATAACGGCAATGGATCAATTAGCCACCAAAATGCCGCAGGGTTTCTCTTATAGCTGGACTGGGCTTTCGCTGGAAGAATTGCAGGCAGGAGGAACATCGCTGATCCTCTTCGGCCTGGGCACGCTAGTCGTCTACCTTACGCTGTCGGCGCAATATGAAAGCTTCGTTCTGCCTTTCATTGTCTTGCTTGCCGTCCCGATGGCACTGCTTGGAGCACTGGGCGCACAATGGATTCGCAGCCTGCAGAACGACGTTTTCTGCCAAGTTGGATTAGTGATGCTCGTCGGCCTCTCCAGTAAGAACGCAATTCTGATCGTAGAGTTCGCCGAGCAATTACGTCATCGTGGAATTCCGCTGGTGGAAGCTGCAATCCAAGCGGCGACCATTCGTTTGCGGCCGATTCTAATGACCTCGCTCGCCTTCATCCTTGGCGTTGTGCCTCTAGTCTTCGCCACGGGTGCTGGTGAAAACGGTCGCCATTCGGTCGGCACGACCGTATTCGGCGGCATGATCATGTCAACCGTGCTCAATCTCATCTTCATCCCAGTTTTGTATCTGATTATCGAAGGCTGGCGCGAGCACGGGAAAGAGTCTGTTCAGGAAAGTGCATGAGATCGCGGCGCAAGTCTTTTTCAGAGCAACTCGCGTACCAATCGAGGTAAGAATTGGGGAAAAAAGCCCGCAATTGAAGTTGCGGGCTCCGGCTACATGGCGGGACTGCCTTAGAAATCCGAAAGGAAACGTGCGGCCAAAACGGAAACTATTTTTGCCGCCCGCTTAGTTGGTCGAGCTTTTGCTTGAGCTGTTCCAGCTTTTGCCCTGCCTCCCCGAGTTTGCCTTCCGCAGTCAATCGCTGGTAGTCGGCCAGGTCTTTGGCTGCTCCGCTAATCAGCGAATTCAGATCTTCCGCGGGTTTGGCCGCAGCAGATGGCGCGGCCTTTTGCGCCGGTTCAACGCTAATCGAGCTCGAGGTGAGGGACGAAGCCTCTCCGCCAAACAACGCTTTCATCGCGGACTCAAAGTTTGGCCCGTAGGCCAGCCGGTCCTGTATCGCGAGTACGACCAGGCGCAGTTCAGGCATCGGGCTCCGTTCAGCCTGCAGATAAATCGGCTCCGCATACAACAGTGCACGCCCACACGGAATCACCAGCAGCGTTCCACGCCGGACGTGTGAGCCTTGCTGGTTCCACAGCGTCAATTGTCCCGAGAGCTGCGCGTTTTGATCGATGCGTGCTTCGATCTGCAACGGACCATCGACCAGTTTGGTTTTTGGAAAGTCGTAAACGATCGATGTACCGTACTGCGCGCCGTCGCTACGGCCGGCAATCCACCCGATAAGATTATTACGATTGGCCGGCGTGAACGGCAGAATGTCCACGAACTCGACGTTGTTTTCGCCCGGCAATTTCATCAGAACAAAGTTTGGCTCCATCGTCTGCGTCTTCTGCTCACCGGCGTCGCTCATTCCCACTTCCGAAGCCACCGTCCACAAGTCTTCTCGGTTATAGAAGACCTCTGGATTCGTCATGTGATAGAGCCCGTAAACCGCTGCCTGCAGCTTGAGCAGCATCTCCGGATAGCGAACGTGTTTTCGCAGCGCTGGCGGCATCGCAGATACATCCTTAAATAACGAGGGAAACATTTGCCGGTACGCCGCAATGATCGGATCTTGCGAATCAAATACGTAGAACGTGGTGGTCCCATCGTAGGCGTCAATCACCACCTTCACGCTATTCCGCATGTAGTTGATGGGATTGCTATTGAGAATATAGTGGCTGGAGTAGGGATAGCTGTCTGAGGTGGTAAACGCATCCATCATCCACGAAAGCCTGCCATCGTCGCCGATCACGAGATAGGGGTCGGTCTCATATGTGAGGAACGGAGCCAGCGCCGCAACCCGATCGCGCACATTGCGCCGCATCAGCAACCGGCTCTGCGGGTTGATATCGTCACTAAAGGGCAGCTTCGCCAGGTCTCCCTGGTCAAACGCAATCAGAATGCGGCGAAAGAATCCGCCGAGGACGATGCCCCCGTTGCCCTCATAAGATGTCAGATTATTCGATTGCCCCTGCGGATAATTGAATTCCTGTTGCCGCGTTTTCACGTACACGTCGTTGTTGGTCAACTCCCCGAAGTAAATCTCCGGCCGCGTCACTTTGATGCTTGGCACTGTACTCTGGATCGGCATATCCCTCAGAAGCAGCGTCGGTAATCCTTCAGGCGTAAACCCATTCACTGGGTTCATCGTTATGCCGTAGCCGTGGGTGTAAATGAGCTTCTCGTTGATCCAGTTGCGACTGCTCTCGGGCAGCTTTTCGACGCTCAACTCGCGCGCGCCGAGCATCACCTCGCGCATGCTACCCTCGATCTCATAACGATCGATGTCGATATCGGGAAAATCGTAGTAGGTGCGGATTTCCTGAATCTGTCGCAGCGTATCCTGTAAAGCGCGCCAATCCCACAGCCGAATATTCTGCAGCGTAACCTGATTGTTCGCCGGATCGAGTGCCTCAACTGTGGTCTCCGCGGGAAATTCGCGCCGCGCCAGGCGGTCTAATCCAAAGGCTTGCCGTGTGAGCTCGATGTTGTTGGCGATATAAGGCCGCTCACGCACCAGTTCGTTCGGTTTGACAATAAAATTACCGACGTACCACGCCACTACCTGCACCGCAACATAACAAACCACCGCGGGAACCACTGCGGCCGCCAGCCAGCGGACACGCGGCTCTGACACTACATTCACCATCGCAATCGCTGCGCCAAGAATCAGCGCTGCACAAACCACAAGGAGACCGGTCAGAGTGACGTGCGCATCGGTGTATGTAACGCCGCTAAAGATCGTATGCGGGTCAAACAATGAATCGAACCGGCTTAAATACACTCGCACCGCGAAGATCAGCAGCAAGAATGCAAACGAGATTGAGAACCCTCGCCAGGGTAACGGGATGGAACTGCCTCGGCGCCCGGAAAAAACCCGGGTGCTGCCCGTGATGAGAATAAAGAAAAAAGCCACCAGGCAGGCAATTACTGCCAGCGTCAGCAGCCAGCCCGTGACGAGCTGCCAGACCGGCAGGCTGAATAAATAAAAAGGAAGCGGGTTGCCGAAAATCGGATCCACCGTGCCAGCCCTGGAGCGCGCCCCATACCAGTAAAGTGCGAACGTCGCCCATTCATCCATCATGGTCGCGCCCGTGGCTAATGCAATCAGAAAGAAGACAATGCGCGCGATGAAGCTCAGAATGCGTTCAACCGGTAATTTCACAGGCTGCCGGCCAATGTAGATGATGCCGCCGTTCAGCAAATCTGGCTGGTAGGCTCGCCTGAGCGCCAGAAACCATCCGTACAGAATGAGGTATGTGGCAAGGAGAAAAACCACGAAGACTGTCCACTGCAGGCTTAGCGTCTTGCGGAAAACCTCTCCGTATCCCAGCGAGCCGAACCAGAGGTTCGCCACGTAATACGAGACTGACGTGCGGCTTCCGAAAATAATGATCGCAACGACGCCAAGAATAATGAGGAAGCGGCGGCGGTGTGAGGGGCGTCCCTGCCACTCGATGGTTGGGGGCATCAGGCTACTTCGCTTTCAATGGCACTATGCGCTCTTTTTCGACCCGAGGGCATTGTACTGTGTCTGTCAGGATCGGCGCAGGCTTCATTTCTCCGATTCGCGGAGGAGGACTACGTCGGCTTCCCCGTGGCCGCGGATAATGGCGAGTTGCTTGCCATCAAATGAGTAGTCGAAGTCGCGGATGAACTCCGACTTGAAATCGGTGAGTTGTTTTCCAGGCGAACCATCAAGGCGCTGCAGCCAGAGGTTATCGGTTTCGCCGTCGCGAACAGGGTAAACAATGCCGCTGCCGTCGCGTCTGAAAATAACCGGGCCGTCGCCGAAAACCACAGCGTACTCGGCTCGCGGCCGTTCGAACTCCACCAGCCGAGGGGGCTGGCTGGAATCGAGAGCCACCAACGCCAGCTTCTCTTTAGAGTCGCCATTGCGCTGCGTCACGAAGGCCGCAAACTTTCCATCCGGAGAAATTGTGATGCGACCGAAGACTGGAAATTCAGAAATCTGCTGAGGAGCACCGCCGTCCATCCCAACCTTCTGCAGCTTTACATCAGCGTCCGCGTAGAGCACGGTCTTGCCATCAGGAGAGCAGACGGGCAGGAAGTCGAACTTCCCGCTCGTCAGTTCCTTGGCGTTTCCACCGTCCGCGTCCGCCCGCCAGATGTGGGCCTGAATTTTTGTTCCGGCTGTCGCTGTAAAAACGACGTGTCCATCGGCGCAGGCGTGGGCGAAATCTGGAAATGAGAGCTGGGAAAACAACGGGCTTTTCGCGCCGGAAGTCGGGATTGAGCAGAGTAACCCCGCTGTCGGTTGCGGTCACGAGAAGCTGGCCATCGCGGGTCCATGAAATCTCGTAGCCTGGCGACCCCTCCATCGCGAGCGGCCTCGCCTGAGAACTGCTGGCGTCGTCAGCCATCACGTAAGCGATCCGATGAGTCTGCCTCTGAACCGTCGCGAGTGTGTGTCCGTCCGCCGCAAGGCTGAGATCCGTATAAGCGTTGGTGTCACGCGTAACCTGCGAAACTTTGCCGGAAGGATAAGAAACAAAAACGATCTGTCCCTGAGTAGAAAATGCGCGCGTCCCTAGAGCCAGCAGTCCGCTCCCATCCGGTAACCAGGCCGGCCGCGAAAAGAAGAGATCTTTCGAGATTGCAAACATGTCGCGCTTGCCGCTTTCGGCGTTGATCGCGGCTAGGCCGCTAAGTGCATCGCCAGGCTGGGAAACCGGGGTCACGATTTTCTTACCGTCGGGAGACCAGGCGAGATCGAATACCGCCTCGTCCAGTGGGGCCGTAGTGATGGTCTTTTCCTCACTCCCTTCCACGGACCGGATGATGAGACGATACTCACCAACTTTCGGATTGTTGGCGAGGAGGTAGGCGAATTTCTTGCCGTCTGGCGAGATGCTGATGTTGGAATCGATGTCCGTGACCAGTTTCTGCGGAATGCCCCCCAGCACCGGAGAGCGGTACAGGTATTTCAGCGACCGGCTGCCAACTTCCGAGCGAACGAAATAAAAATAATTTCCATCGGGTGAAAAGCGCATGCCGATGTACTGGACCGGGGCGGGAGCCACGACCTGGGTGTTGCTATTGGTGGGCACATTGCGCAGCCACAGGCTTTCCTGGCCATTGTCATTCATGACGTTGAGAATGTATTTGCCGTCAGGCGAGATGGCGACCAGTGTGGCCTTACCCGTCTCGGTAACTTTGCTGACGGCAAAGTTTTGAAAAGGGGCCGGGCGACTGCGCGAAAGCAATGCGTAGATGCCGTAGCCTGCCGCGCCCACCAGAAGAACCACAATCAGGCTCACCACGCCGAGTCCGAGTTTGTGTTGCTTCGCGACGGCGACTACCGAGGAACTGCTACCGCTCGCCTGCGCTTGCTGGACGGCTGCCGGTGCTGAGGTTAGTTCGACTGCGGCTGGGACTTGGCGGCTGGAATCGGTATCGCGCTTCAGCCGCTGCAGATCCGTACGCATTTCCGAGGCGTGCTGGTAGCGCATCTCTCGATCTTTTTCGAGAGCCTTATTGATCACATCCTCCAACTTTGGAGGCAGATCAGGATTCAGCCGGACTGCCGGAGCGGGAGCGCGATTGAGAATTGCCTCAAAAATCGTGGCCGAACTATCTCCCCGGAATGGGAGCGTGCCGGTCGCCATCTCGTAGAGAACTGCTCCAAACGAAAAAAGATCCGAACGCCCATCCAGGTCTTTGCCCCTGGCCTGCTCCGGCGACATGTAAGAGACCGTGCCGATAGTCGAGCCGGGGTTGGTGAGCTGCTGGTCCTCCATGGCGATGGTGTGAGTTGCGGTGTTGGCTGAGGCGTTTTGACTGGACGAGCCAGCCGCAGACGAAACTTTAGCCAAGCCGAAATCGAGAACCTTCGCATGTCCGCGCTCCGTCACGAAGATGTTCGCCGGCTTAATATCGCGATGGACGATTCCTTTGGCGTGGGCCGCATCGAGGGCATCGGCAATTTCGATCGCCAGCGAAAAAATCGCGGAAGTTTCCATAGCACGCCCCGCGATCTTGTGCTTCAGCGTCATACCCTCAAGGAACTCCATGGCGATGAATGCCTGGCCATCCTGCTCACCGATATCGTGAATCGTGCAGATGTTGGGATGGTTCAGAGCGGATGCCGCTTGCGCTTCGCGCTGAAAGCGGGCCAGCGCTTGTGGGTCGCGGGCAACATCGTCGGGCAGAAACTTCAGCGCGACAAAGCGATGCAGGCGCGTGTCTTCAGCTTTGTAAACAACGCCCATGCCGCCGCCGCCGAGTTTTTCGATGATGCGATAGTGGGAAAAGGTCTGGCCGATCATCAGAGCGAGCCGCTTTCCGGTCGGTTCATCTTACGGACCGCACGGACCACAGTCAATCAAGGGCTGGAGGGTAGCCGGGCTCGCGCGTGTCACTCTATTTCTCTGGAGTGACGACCCCAAGCTGATTCACGGGGCATCCGTGCCGGTATGCGGTACGAATTGAGAGGCACAGCTTGGTTTCCCCCAACCCATCAATTGCGCCGACGCGAAAATCACTGATGTTTCTTGGATGGATCGTTTGTAGAATCGAAGTACACCGTATTGGTTGGGCCAACCCCGGAAATCTGAACGATCGAAGGCGCGTCGTCGGTTCGCGCGAAATGATTCACGCCCGCCGGTTCGGAATAAACACTACCCGGAGGCATGTTCTTCAGCGACTTCTCGTCGAATTTCGTCCCGTATCCAAAGTTCCACGTGCCTGACAGGACAACTGCTATCCGGTTATCGCGATGCGAGTGCGCTTGGATTGTCGTATGAGCCGGCACATAAATAAGAATCGTGTAAAAACCCTCCTTCGAAGCATCTCCATAGAGGGCCGTGGTCTGAACCCCCGGCAGTCCTGAACTGCCGACTTGATTCCCAGTGACGTGGGTCACCCGTGCAGTTACCTCATCCGGGGTGAGGCGCATTTGCGGAAGCGTCGGGGCGGTTGAAGTGGCGGCCACTCCAATGAACAAAACAAAAGCAGCGATTCGTCTTAACATTCGATCCTCTTTTCCAAGCGTCGATGAAATGTTTCTTGCACTTTACAAGACCTTCACCGGCCAGCGCCGGGTGTGGTCAGGTTAGGTCTGCGACAATCCCTAATCTCAACTCCAAGTCCGCATCCTCGTAGTCGAGGGCGTGATAGTGAACGACGAACTCGCCAATGTACTGTCACAGTGTGTTCGTGTGAGCACCTAGATGTCACTCTCTACAAAACGAATCCTGTGCTTGGGATTAGTCATCACATCAAATGCTATTCCTTGCTTCGAGCAGCAAGTCAGTCATAGAGGGAATTCGATGCTTCGTAAACTGATAGCCACCGACAACGACGCTGTAACAACCATTCTCCGACTAGTGCTCGGAGTCGTCTTCTTCGCGCACGGCGCTCAAAAAATGCTCGGGTGGTTTGGCGGATACGGCTTCACTGGCACGATGGGTTTCTTCACTGGAGTCCTGCATATTCCCGCCCCATTCGCGTTTCTGGCAATTTGCACAGAATTCTTTGGCGGACTTGGTCTTATCTTCGGACTGCTCACTCGCGTTGCGGCGTTTGGAATCTTTTTCGAAATGCTCGTGGCCGTCGCGATGGTGCATCGTAACTTCGGCTTTTTTATGAACTGGGCCGGGACACAGAAGGGGGAAGGTTATGAATATCACCTTCTCGTTCTCGCGATTACGGCGTTTCTAATGATTCGTGGCGCCGGAGCAACTTCCCTCGATCGCTTGTGGTTTTCTTCTCTTTCAAACGCCAGGTAGCATTCCACACCTCTAAAGTGGTCGTCGCCGGTCCAAACATTGAGGCGGCAAACACCCCCCCAAGCCGGCGCATTACCGATCTGCCTCATTTCCGACTGGATCGATTCCTGTTTCGCGACAATCATTCGGACGGAAAAGGACTCGTTCTGATCAAGGGAGCAGACACGTCGGTTTCCGAAGCCGATTAATGCAATCCTGAATTGGGGAAGTGAAAACCCGGAGTGCAAGTGGCGAAGTGATCAGGCGAAGTGATCAAGACAGATACCAGTATTATCGTTGGCCCCGGCAATGATCGAATGTCTGTAAGGTCTCCCGGGCAATCTGGGATACTATAAGCGTGTCCAAGATGCTGCCCTGGGGCGTCGTGGCAGCGCCTAATTCAATGGTAACGGCTCTGCAGTGAAGCAATACTCTGCTATCCCTGAAGGGCATGCACTAGCAAGGTCCATGAACCCGCCTCTCACCTCAGGTTCGCCGCCCACCCTCTCGCCGGGGGCGCTCTTTGGCAGTTACGAGATTCTTCAGCGACTGGGCTCCGGCGGCATGGGTGAGGTCTATCGTGCCAGGGACACCCGCCTCGATCGTGAAGTTGCGATCAAAACCCTTTCGCCGGACCGCTGTTCTCAACCCGAAGCCTTGTCCCGTTTCGAGCAGGAAGCCCGTTCTGCCGGCGCACTCAATCACCCGAACATCGTAACGATTTATGAACTCGGACACGTGAACGGGACGCGTTATATCGCTATGGAACTGGTGCAGGGCGAAACGGTGCGTGCGCTGCTCTCCTCCGGCCCTATTCCTTTTCGCAAGTCGGTTGCAATCGCCGCGCAGGTTGCCGACGGTCTGGCAAAAGCGCATGAAATCGGCCTCATTCATCGCGATCTGAAGCCGGAGAACCTGATGGTTTCCGGCGACGGTAGCGCCAAGGTGCTGGATTTCGGTCTGGCGAAACTGCGCAAGCCCGAGCGCACACAAGGTTCGGACGCGAGCACCGCCATCAGCGAGGATGGGACGGTGATGGGCACCGTGGGCTACATGTCGCCGGAGCAAGCGACCGGCAGCGAAATCGATTTTCGTTCTGACCAGTTTTCCTTTGGATCGGTGCTCTACGAAATGGTCGCCGGGCTCCCCGCGTTCCAAAAAAAGACCTATGCGGAAACGATGGCCGCGATCCTTCGCGATGATCCTGAACACCTTGGTGCAAGAATGCGTCAGGCTCCAGCTCCTTTCATTTGGATTGTGGAGCGCTGCCTCGCCAAGGATCCGAAACAGCGCTATTCCTCTACGCGGGATTTGGCTCGCGACCTCGCCGCCGTGCGCGACCGCCTCGCCGATGCGCCTGCCCGCGTATCCGAAGCTCGCCCCAGCAACCTCCCGGTGCAGCGGACCGCGTTTATTGGACGGGAACATGAAGCGGCTGGTCTCCGTCAGCTTTTAAGCCGCCCCGACGTGCAGCTTGTGACCCTCACCGGTCCGGGGGGCATCGGGAAGACGCGGCTCGCCTTGCAGGTGATAGGCGAAATCGAACGCCAGTTTCCAGCCGGTGTTTGCTTTGTCGCTCTGTCAGCGATTGGAGAAAATAGCTTGATACCTTCCACGATTGCGCAAGCTATGGGCGTGCGCGAAACCGGAAATTCTTCATCGCATGAAAGCTTGATCGAGCACGTGGGCGGCCTGAGCCAGCCGATGCTCCTCTTGCTCGACAACTTCGAGCACCTCGTCTCCGCCGCCCCGGTCGTGGCGCAGATGCTCACTGCGGCCCCGAAACTAAAGGTCGTAGTCACAAGCCAGGCGCCCCTTCATGTCTACGGCGAACATGAATTTCCCGTGCCACCGCTCGCGTTGCCCGACCCCAAGTCCGTTCCGCCTTTGGAAGTGCTTTCCCGTCTTCCAGCGATCGCGCTTTTTATGGCACGCGCGCAGGCTGTGAAGCACGAATTTGCGCTGACGAAAGAGAACGCGACTTCAGTGGCGGCGGTCTGCGCCCGCCTTGACGGCCTGCCTCTCGCCATCGAGCTTGCCGCCGCGCGTATCAAGCTGCTTTCTCCCTCCGCCATGCTGGCACGCCTCGAAAGCCGTTTGAACATGTTGACCGGTGGCGCCCGTGACCTGCCCACCCGGCAACAAACCCTTCGCAACACCGTAGACTGGAGTTACGGCCTCCTCAACGGCGCTGAACAAACCCTCTTTCGGAGGCTTTCTGTGTTTACCAGCGGCTGCACGCTGGAAGGTGTGGAAGCGGTGTGCGACACCAAAGGCGATCTTGGCCTCGACGTGCTCGACGCCATGGCGTCCATGGTAGACAAGAGCCTGGTGCAACAGGTGGAGCAGGTCGATAAAGAAACCCGGTTCTTCATGCTTTCCACCATCCGGGAGTACGCGCTCGAACGACTCGCTCAAAGCACAGACGAATCTGCGACTCGCAGAGCTCATGCCGCTTATTTCCTCGTGCTCGCAGAAGAAGGTGCCGAGGATATAGCCGCTCACCCCGAATGGCTCGACCGTTTTGAGGTTGAGCACGACAACTTCCGCTTGGCGCTTGATTATTTGATCAAGATTGGGGATGCCGACTGGGGTCTTCGCATCGGCGCCGCGCTTTTTCGTTTCTGGGAAACACGAGAGCATCTTACGGAGGGTCGTGATGCAATAAACAGAGTCTTGGCATTGGAAGGCGCCCCGGCGCGTCCAAAGCTTCGCGCACGCATGCTCTTCGCTGCCGCAGTTTTGGCAAGCGAGCAGGGTGATTACGGCTGTGCGCAGACGATGTTCGAAGACAGTCTCAATACGTGTCTCGAGCTCCACGATAAGCACGGCGTCGCCGTCGCACTGAACGGTTTGGCCGTCATGGCTCGCGATCGTGGCGAGATCGCCGCCGCATCCTTGCTCTTTGAGCAATGTGTCGCAATATGGAAAGAACTTGGCGACCCCGCTGACATCGCCAGAGCCCTCAGCAATCTCGCCAGCATGATGAAGTTGCAGGGCGAATATGAGCGCGCATCCTCGCTTTACGACGAGTGTCTGACAATGTTCCGTGGAATTGGAGATCGCGCCAGCGTCGCCTGGACTTTAAACTACCAGGGCGACGTCGCTCGGGAAAAAGCAGACTTCCTTGCCGCGCGTTCATTTTGCGAACAGAGTCTGTCGGAGTTTCGCCAACTGAGGGATAGCTGGGGAATTGCAAGCACCCTGTCCGATCTGGCAAGCCTGAGCTGTGACCAGGGTAACAACGACGAGGCACGGCGTTTATACGGCAAAAGCATCAAGATGTTCCAAGAACTGGGTCACAAGCGCGGAATCGCGAGGGCGCTCGAATGTCTCGCGGTAAGTGCTGCGGCTCAATCGAACGCCGAGCAATCGCTGCACTTAGCAGGTGCGGCTGCGGCGCTTCGCCAAAGATTGGGCGCTCCGCTCACTCCTGCCGATCAGTTCAAGCTTGAAAAGGCTCTGGAATTTGCGCGCCGAACGCTCGGCCGTGGGGCTGGGACGGCGTGGATGGAAGGTTGGGCCATGCCGATCGAGCAGGCCGTCCGCGAGGCGATTGGCGGCGAGACGGAATCAGATCTTAGGACCCGAACCCCTGCTTAAAGGATCAATTTGCAGTATCAGGATCGATCAGGCGCCGCACCGCCGAGATGCGATTCGCCGGAAAACCTCCGCGACGCGCGTGTTCGCGAACCGTTTCTTCGTCTGGCGCCAGATATACGCAATAGACTTTATCGCCGGTAACGTAGGAGTGGAGCCATTTGATTTCCGGCCCCATATCCTTCAGCACGCCAACCGACTTTCTGGCGACCGCCTGCAATTCCGCATCAGATAAATTGCCTGCGCCGGGAATCTCTCGCTCGATCACGTATTGAGGCATGGCTATCTCACCGAACAGTTATGGTAGCAGATCTTGTTCGGTGAGTGCACCATACGCGCCGTGGATGCGGGAATAAAAGAGAAGAGCGATATCATCGCAATTCCCACTCAGTTTCGTGCCTGAAAACGCTTATCAGAAGCGCCAAACGTGCTTTCAAGTTGCTGACAGGGAGCCGGGACGGGTCGCGGTAGGTGCGGAGAGTACCGAGCAGACTTCTCGCATCGCCGACGCCTGCGTCCACTTCGGCGCGGGAGCGATCAAAATTACATTCACCGCGCCCAGAGTATCCGCGCCTCGTGCGACAAATTCCTGGAGCTTCCGGCTTCGCGGCAGTTTTCACCTAGACCTGAAGCACATCGCCCGCCCGCGCAACGATTTCATACAACACCGGATTGACAAAGAATCCGATGAAGAGGCGGGAGATGAGGCCGGCAACGATGACGATGGCGAATGGCCTTTGAGTATCCGATCCAATGCCAGTCGAAAGGGCCGCCGGCAGCAATCCCAGGCAGGCGACGAGAGCCGTCATCATGATTGGACGCAGGCGTAAGAGCGAAGCTTCCCTGGTAGCCGCTCGGATCTCCATGCCCTCCCGCCGCAACTTATTAATATAGGAAACGAGAATGACGGCAGTCTCCACAGAAACACCAAGCAACGCCAGAAGACCCAAGACCGAAGAAACGCTGAAAGGGGTGTGCGTAAGTTTCAGCGCAACCAGCGCTCCGACGGGTTCAGTCATGATTACGCCGAGGGCAATGGTTACGGGGAACTTGAAATTTCCGTAAAGCGCGAACAGGATCATGAAAATCAGCACGACGGCGAGAGGTCCAATAAAATACATCTGAGACTTGGCTTCGAGAAACTGGCTGTATTCGCCACCCCATTCCATCCGGTACCCTTGCGGCAGTGCCACAATTTTTTTGACTGCTGCTTGGCCTTCTCGCACCGCCCGCTCCAGGTCACGCCCCTCGACACTGTACTGCACCCCAATGTAGCGAGAGTTATTTTCGCGATAGATAAAGGACGCGCCGTTGCCCTGGGTGATATTGGCGAGCTGGCTGAGTGGAATTTGCTGACCATCCGGAGTGCCCACCAGCAGGTTCCCGATCTCATGGGCGTTGCTGCGAAATTGGGGTTGCATGCGGATAACCAGATCGAACAGCTTCTCCCCTTGAATCACTTGCGTGACCGCCTGCCCGCCCACTGCGGCCGAAATCACAGCTTCCACATCCGCAACGTTGATCCCATAACGGGCGATTTTGCCGCGGTCGACGTCGAGCAAAAGACTAGGCTGACCAAGTTCGCGCACGACAGTGAGATCTGTGAAGCCGGGCACTTTCGATAGCGTGTTCTTGATCTGTATTGCCTTGTCCTGAAGGACATTGAGATCGTCGCCATATACTTTAACCGCCAACGAGCTTTTGAGGCCGGTGAGTGCTTCGTCTACCGCATCTTCCGCGGGTTGAGTGTAGTTGAAAATAATTCCCGGGAAGGCAGTGAGTTTATTATTGATCGATTCGATGAGCTGTTTTTTCTCGCTGATCTTGCCTGTCCAACTCTTGTCCTTGTAAGGTTTGAGGCCTACATAGAACTCGCAGTTAAAAAAACCTGTGGGGTCGGTGCCGTCGTCGGGACGTCCTAACTCCGAACCCACCACGGTGACCTGCGGATACGACATAAGGATGTCGCGTATCTGAGGCGCAATGCTGCTGGCCTCCTCGAAAGAAATGGTGTACGGCATGGTGGCCCGCACCCAGAGCGCACCTTCGTCGAGGTGAGGCATGAATTCGCCTCCAATGAAAGGGACCAGAAGCAACGCAGCCCCGAAAATCAAAGTGGCAATTGCAATGGTCGTCTTCGGCCGATCGAGAGCCCAATCCAATTGACCGGCATACTTCCGCTTCATCCATTCGAATGCACGATTCGGCTTCTCCCGCACGCCCTTCTTGAACCAGTAGGAGGCAAGCACCGGGATCAGCGTCAGCGTTAAAATGAGCGCGCCGATCAGGGCAAACGACATCGTCTCGGCCATTGGATGGAATAGCTTTCCCGAGGGCCCGCTTAAGGCATAGATCGGAAGGTACCCGGCGAGGATAACGGCAACCGAATAGAAGATAGGCCGATCGACATCTTTCGCAGCGGCCAGAATAACCTCGTTCAGGTTGTAGGTCTGCCCCTCGCGCAGGGCCAGCTCACGGTAGATGTTCTCAATCATCACGACTGTGCCGTCGATGACAATTCCGAAGTCGATAGCTCCAATGGAAAGCAGATTTGCCGCTACGTCGTGCGCGTGAAGCACAATGAAGGCAAACAAAAGTGAGAGTGGAATGGTGAGCGCAACGATGACAGCAGCGCGAAAGCTGACCAGAAAAAAAATCAATACAACCAGGACCAACACCATGCCGCGAAGAAGATTCGCCTCGACCGTGTCGGTAGTCAGGTCCACTAATTCGCTGCGGTCGTAATAAGGATGAATTCTGACGTCAGGAGGCAGGATCTGACGGTTCAGTTCCTCGGTTTTTGCTTCTACCCCTTTTAAGACGTTTTGCGTCTGCTCCCCGCGGAGCATGAGAATGACACCTTCCACGGCATCGTCATTTTTCTGGAAGCCGAATTCGCCCAGGCGTGGCGCGTGCCCGATGGTTACGTCTCCCACATCGCGCACTCGAATGGGCACTCCCTTGTTCGCTCCGACTACGATGTTTCCAATGTCATCCGTGTTTCGGACCAACCCGATGCCGCGAACGTAATAGAACTGTCCGCCTTGGGAATAGAAGCCGCCGCCGGCATTTGAATTGTTGGCAGCCAGAGCCGCAGTGACCTGCGGAATGGTGAGGTGATATCCATAGATGCGCGCCGGGTCGAGCAGCACCTGATATTGCATCACCGTTCCGCCGAAGCCGGAGTCGTCCGCTACCCCGTGAACCGATCGATAAGCTCTCTCAATCACCCAGTCTTCAATGGTTTTGAGTTCCTGCGGGCTGCGGTCAGGACTCTCCAGAACATAGCGATAAACTAAGCCGCTGGGACTGAACAGGGGCGCCAGAGTTGGGGTCACTCCTGTTGGCAGCGTGGCTTGAGCCAGCCGCTCAAAAACAATCTGGCGCGCAAAATAATCGTCCGTGCTCTCCTCGAAGGTCAGGATGAGGTCGGATAGCCCGTAGAGCGAGATGGAGCGCATTACAACCATGTGAGGCACGCCGTTCATCTCGAGTTCGAGCGGAAGAGTGACCAACCGCTCAACTTCTTCGGCGGCATGGTCCGGCCACTGGGTTATGATTTCGACCTGAGGAGGCGAGAGATCAGGATAAGCGTCGACGGGCATCCTTTGAAAAGACAGGATTCCCCCAACCGTGATGAACGCGGTCAGCATCAGTACCAAGAACCGTTGGCGCAGCGCCGCTTGGACTATTCGATGGATCATTCAGTCGTGATGAATCCCATTCTTGGCAGCGTTGTTGAATTGCCTCTCAAAGTTTTCGCAATCCGGCTAGCGCTGCAGCGAGTTTGCAAACTGCAGGAACAAGCTTCCATCTCCGACCACCCGGTCCCCGGGTTTCAGCCCGCCGGTAATCTGCGTCTGGCCATTCAAACTTTCTCCGAGTGTTACCGAGCGTCTGCCAAACTGGTTTGAAGATGCTGCAACATAGACAAACGGCTGGTTCTCTGTATCCCGCAGGACAGCGGCATCCGGAAGCACGATTGCATTGCGAATCGCTCCGGCGTTCACAGTCGCAACCACATACATATCTTTTTTCAGCTTGTCGCCGGGATTTGGAGTCTCGATCCGCGCCTGCAGGGTGCGCGTGCTCGGATCCAGAGAGGCCGCGACATATGCAATACGCCCGTGGAACACTTCGGGATACGTATCCGTCTGAATGGTCACCGTATCTCCCACGCGCACGTAGGGCAAATCTTTCTGATAGACGTTCACCAATACCCAGACAGTAGTGGTGTCAGAGATCATGAAACACTGCGAGGTTCCGGGCTGAATGACTTGTCCCGCCGATACATCCTGCTCGACCACGAGGCCACTGATCGGCGCTTTAACGGGAACTTCGAACGAAGGCGGAGCTTTCACGAGCGCGTCGGGATCGGCGATTCCCATGACCTTCAACGCGGCTTGAGCAGATGCAAGGTCACCGCCGGCCTGAACCTCAACCGATTCCGCCTGCTCTACATTCTGTTCGGCAATTGCGTGGTGCTGATATAAGTCCTGAGCTCGAGCGTATGCCTTTTGTGCCAGCGCATAGGCATCTTTGGCCTTTAGATAGTTGGTACGAAGCTGCGAGTAATCCGGGCTGGCCACGTACAACATCGGTTCGCCCTGTTTCACTCTCTGCCCCGGAACCACGGCGATCCTGCTGACCGGCCCACCCACTTGCGTGATGACCGGTGTCGTGCGGAAACTGTTGTAAGCCACGGCTCCGGTCAGCCGCAAAGATCGGGTGAGCGTCGTGGGCTGTACTGTGAGCACCTGCACATGCGAAATCTGCTCCGGGGGAATAATAAAAAGCTCGGCACTGTTGGAGCTCGTGTTGTTGGAGCTCGCCCCGGCATTGGAACGCGATCCCTGACAGGCAGTTAGCATGAGTGCAATGGCCGGTATGGTGGCCAGCACAGCCAGCCGCGGCCCGCGATCCATGACGATCATCATGGCAAGTTCCTCGTTCCCACGGCTTGTCTCAGTTGTTCGATAGCGGTCATATAAGAGGCTAGCGCCTGCCGATACGCCAGCTGGACAGAGCGGTAACTTCGCTCGGCGTCGAGAAAATCCAGGAGGCTGGCGGCGCCGCGCTTGTATGCATATTCGCTGATGTCGCGCGAGTCCTGTGCCTGCTTTAGGTAACCGGAAGTATAGAGTCGCACGACTTCATCGTTACTCTTGACCGCCTCGAAGGCATTTGCAACATCGGAAAGAACCGTATCACTGGCCGCCTGCTGCTGCTCTTGCGCCTGTGTGAGCGCATAGCCAGTGCGCGCGATCTCTCCCTGATTACGGTTGAAGATAGGCAACTCAAAATTCGCGAAGATGGAAGCTGTGTTCTCGCCGGAAACGTGTGTAAAGTCATAAGTGCCGTTGACGTCGACTTTGGCGTTCGCCTTTGCGAGCAAGATTTGGCTCTGCGCTGCTGTTATTCCCAGTTCCGCGGCGCGAAAGTCAGGGCGCTCGCGCATCGCTTTCGTCTGCAAGTCTTCCAGGTTCGCCTTGAGCGGCTGATACGCCAGATCGCCGATTACGTCAAAATCGGCCGGGACCGCGTTGTAGCCCAAAAACTCACGCAGGCCGACCAGAGCCTGCACTTTGGCCAGGCGGGCAGAGGACACATCGGTCTGAAACTGCAGAAGTTGCAGCTTGATCTTTAAATAATCGCCTTCTCCGATGTAGCCTGCCTTAAGTTGTGCCTCGGCAATATCGACGGTCTGCTGAAATCCCTTCAGATCCTCAAGTGCGAACTGAAGAGTGGATTCAGCCAGTAAAACGCTGACGAACTGTTGGCCTACGTTGAAAGCCAGCGTTCGTTCGGCGTCGGTCACCTGGGCGCGAGTAACGGCTGTCTGATCGCGAGCGGCTTGCAACCTTCGTTGCCGCTTGCGACCGCGCTCGAAGAGGTATCCGAGCCCAATATCGAATTGCTGGGTCTCGTTCAGATTCTCCCCGGAAAAATCCTGCGGACTAAAAAATGGGATGAACTGGCTATCCGCCCCAAGCGTTGGATTGGGCCGCAGGTTCGCAGTAATCTCCTGGGCCTGATTCTGGAGAATCAGAGTTCGCGTCGCTTTTATGGAATGGTTGTGCGCCAGCGCCAGATCAATCGCCTGATCAAGGCTGATTAAGGTCGTATTCTGCCCATTGCCCGTCCCCACGAGAAGGGCGAAGAACATCGCAGCTGGGGCGAATATCCAAACGCGCCTGAAGCGCATAAAGGCTGGGATCAGAGCGAACTCTCTTTGGCGCAAAGAATGTCGAGGCTCGAACCCCGCGAGCACTCGCCAAAATCCGTCGTCCGTATCATCCTCCTGGTAAGAGTAAGACTCAAGGTCAAATGGATGTATTCTACTTCACCGCTTTCACGATTCGGGTCAATACAAGGCAGGTAAAAAAAATGAGAAGCGCCACACCATGCCGTTCGCTGATGTTCAAAAGGGTCTCGCAGAAAGTTTAGCGTCGGCAGCACCCAGCTTGAGGTGCTGGCGGCATGGCAACAGGGCACACAGGTTGCAGCGGATAGCGATTCATTCTCGCCAGCCCGGTTCAATTTGGCGCACTGCCGTGGTCCTATCCCCTGAGTCTGGAACGTCTTTCAGAACGCAGCCACAGCCCACCGTACCAACCCACTAAACGCTACATTACCGATCTGAATCCAATCGTTGCCGGATACGTTTTGCCAAGCGCAAGGCGGTTATGCCGCGCTGGGCTAGAGTGGCCGGAGTGGATGTAGTTTGTTTCGAAGAGTGTGATCTAGATCACTCTCCAAAGTGATGCACCTCATAGCAGCCTGTTACTGCCGCCAGCTAGTATCCGTCATCTTGGGAAATCAGAGAAACCTAAGAACTTTTCGAAACACATGTGGAGTGATTTCATATGAGGAAAGCCGGATTTTTCTTGTTTGCCGCGGTACCGGTCATGGTTGTCCTGCTGATTTCTGCCGTGAGTCCGCCCAAATTGTTGGCAGTTCCCAGCTACGCGCGGCAAACTGGCTTGGCCTGCAGCGGCTGCCACTATGCTCCTCCGGAATTAAATCCTGCCGGACGAAGGTTTAAGCTGCTCGGATATGTCGATCGAGCGGATGAGACTAAGGTCATCAAAACAGATGGAGGCAAGAAACGAGCTGCCCTCGACCTTTTGTCTTCACTGCCACTTTCCGTAATGCTTGAAACCTCATTTACCTCAACCAAGTCGCCGTTGCCAACCTCGCAGAATGGCAGTTTTGAATTTCCTCAAGACGTTTCGCTCTTCCTTTCCGGCGCGTGGACCAGCAATGTCGGTAGCTTTCTTCAGGTGACTTACGACACCCAGGACGACCACTTCACCAGCGACAACACAGATATCCGTTACGCGAATAAGACGAAAATGGGCGGAAAGGAACTGGTCTACGGCCTCGACCTCAACAACAATCCAACCGTAGAAGACCTGTGGAACAGTACACCAGCCTGGGGCTTTCCGTGGGTCGTCAGCGATTTTGCGCCGACTCCGTCCGCTTCTCCCATTATCAACGGCGGCTTGGCTCAGGATGTTGCGGGGTTCGGCGCTTTTGCCATGTGGGACAACCACTTTTATGCGGACGCAGCTATCTATCGCTCGGAACACGTAGGCAGTCCTCAGCCAAATCCAGGCGATGGTTCTGCCAACAACATTCGCGGCCTCGCGCCATACTGGCGGTTTGCTTTCCAGCAATTGACCGGGAAGACACAATACGAGGTCGGCACTTATGGCATCCACGTGCGGAACACCGCACTCAGCGGACCCGGCCCGCAGGATGAGTACACCGATATTGCCTTTGACACCCAGATTGATCGAACCCTCTACCGGACCGATGTGCTTTCGTTCCGGGGCACGTATATCCACGAAAACTCCGATTTGTTGGCCAGCGGTTTTGGCTCAAATCATCTCAACACTCTTCTGGCGAATGCCGAATACCATTTTGGCAATCGTTATACCGGCACATTCGGTGTATTCAATACCGGAGGAACGGTCAATCCCGGGCTGTATCCGCCGACCGCAGTGAGTGGCAGCGCGAACGGAGATCCGAGAGGCGCCGGCTATATCGCGAACCTCTCGTTCTGGCCGTGGCAAAACCTGCAACTGGCCGCGCAATACACCGGTTACACCCGCTTCAACGGCGGCTCGACCAACTACGACGGATCCGGTCGCAATGCAAGCGCCAATAACACGATCTATCTGGACGCGAAGTTCATTTTTTGAAATCCAGGTCAGGAATTATGAATTGCAAATTCAAAGGAGAAAACGCAATGAAGTTGAAGGCATTGATATTGATCGTTCTGATGGCCGCCTTGTGTACCGTGGCTTGGGCTGGCGACATCGAGGGCAAGGTTACTGGAATGAAGGGCCACTCGGTTGTGTACGTCGATACCATCGCCGGAAAAACCTTCCCTGCCCCCAAAGAGCACCCCGTAGTGGACCAAAAGGGACTGATGTTTGCTCCGCACATCATCGCCGTGCAGCAGGGCACAACGGTCGAGTTCTTGAATAGCGACAGCGTGCAGCACAACGTCTTCTGGACGGCGATTGGCAACGATAAAAAAGCAGGACACAATCTGGGGACGTGGCCGAAGGGTGAGAAGCGGCCCTTTACGTTTGATAAGGCCGGCGTCGTACCTCTGCTCTGCAATGTACATCCGGAAATGGCGGCTTATATCATCGTCAGTCCAACTCCATACTTTGCCGAGACCGATGATGCGGGCAATTACAAAATCAAGGACGTTCCCGACGGCAGCTACACGCTTACGGTGTGGCACGAGGGCGCGAAGAACCAGTCGAAGCCGGTGACCGTTTCCGGCGGCGGCAAAGCGGATTTCACCCTGAGCAAGTAAGGAGCAGGAAGCGGGGAGCGACATCGCCGGTTCGAGCCGGCTTTGCTCCTCGCGTCCCTTTTGTGACTCAGCCCTTTAACCCCAGTCTTCACCCGGTCGAAACGGTCCGCAATGCTGAAGCGATTCAAAAACAAGAAGGTCGATGGGGATTGGCTGAACAGCAATTTTCCCTGCATGATGGCCTGCCCGGCACATACCAATGCCGGACGTTACGTTGGGCTGATTGCCGACGGGCGCTTCGAGGAAGCCTATCGGCTGGCGCGCGAGCCGAATCCTTTAGCGAGCATCTGCGGGCGGGTTTGTGCGCATCCGTGCGAGACGGCCTGCCGCCGCGGGGAGATCGACCGTCCGATTGCAATCCGCGCGTTGAAGCGTTTTCTTACCGAGCAATATGGACCGGAGTCAAAACATCCCATCAACGTGAATGAAGGGCGCGTTCAAAAGAAGCTGCCTTACAAGGTCGCGATCGTCGGCGGAGGACCAGTCGGACTCTCGGCAGCGCACGACCTCGCGCTGATGGGGTATGCGGTTACGATTTTCGAGGCCGCCCCGGTCGCCGGCGGAATGTTGTACCTGGGAATTCCGGAATACCGTTTGCCCCGCGATGTGGTGGAAGCGCAGGTGCGCGAGATTCTGGAGACCGGCGACATCACACTCAAACTGAACCAGGCTGCGGGTCGAGACTTTTCTGTTTCCGATCTGCGGCAGCAGGGCTTCGACGCAATTCTAGTTGCGGTCGGCGCCCATCGCAGCCGCGATCTCAGCATTCCCGGAGTCGATCTCGACGGCGTCTATAAGGGCATCGATTTCCTGCTCAACGTAAATCTCGGCTACAAGTTCACCATCGGGAAAAAGGTAATCGTGATCGGCGGGGGCAACGTTGCCATGGATGTGGCGCGCTCGGCGGCGCGTGAAGTGGTCAAGCAACACGCGGCTGGCGTGCAGGAGGTCGAACCGTCGGCGGAAAATGTTTCGGCGGTGGCCACGAAAGAGATGGTGGACATTTCCCTATCCGCGTTGCGCATGGGTGCGCAGGAGGTGAACCTGGTATGCCTGGAGCGCCGCAACGAGATGCCGGCTGCGCTGGAAGAGATCGAGGAAGCCGAAGAGGAAGGCATCATTATTCATCCCGGCCTGGGACCGAAGCGGATCGTCGGCAAAGACGGCAAGGTCTCCGCTCTCGAGACGCTCAAGACCAAATGGGTGTTTGACGAGAACCGGAGATTCAATCCCGCTTTCTACGAGAACAGTGAGACTCAGATCGAATGCGACACCCTCATCATGGCGATCGGGCAAGCTCCGCGCCTCGATTTCTTCACGCCGGAAGATAAGGTCGAACTCTCGCCGCGTGGTCTGATCGCGGTCAATCCGCAGACTCTGATGACTTCTGCTCCGGGAATTTTTGCCGGCGGCGACTGTGTCTTCGGACCGCGCCTGATTATCGATAGCGTCGGCGATGGCAAGCGCGCGGCCGTGGGCATCGATGAATATCTCCGCGGCGGAAAACATCCCGAACCGATCATCGAAGTGGAAGTGCTCAAGCGGCACGCCATGCCGCTGGGCTATCTCGATATCAACCGCCAGCCGGTGCCCATGCTTCCTCTGGAGCGCCGCACCGGAGTGACCGAAGTCGAAATCGGATACGACGCACACAGCGCCATGGCGGAAGCTCAGCGTTGCCTGCACTGTTGGACCAACACCATCTTTGAAGGAACTCCTGAAGACGGCAGCATGTGCATTCTGTGCGGCGGTTGCGTGGACGTGTGCCCGGAGAAATGCCTGGAACTGGTTTCCCTCGACCGCATCGCGTTCGAACCGCAGACCATACAGCACATTCGCGACAACCAGGAATGCTTTGGCGTGGAATTCGACGAAGTCGCTGCGGATGAACTGGGCGTGGTTACCGGAGCCGCGATGTTGAAAGACGAAACGCGCTGCATTCGCTGCGGCCTCTGCGCGATGAGGTGTCCGGTGGGAACGATCACGATGGAGTCATACAACCTGCTGCCCGCCGAACCGACCGGGCTGATCTCAATTGCCGCGATCGGAGCGGGGCTGCAGAAATAGGCAAGGAACTCATGGCAGAAGAACAGAAAAACACGAGCGCGGAATCGGGAACGGATGTGAACCGCCGGCAGTTTTTCGCCAAGCTGGGGCTGGGCTCGTTGAGTATCGCAGCGGCGGGCACGGCGGCATTCGCATATCAATATCTGCAGCCCAATGTTCTCTATGAACCATCGCCGGTGGTGAATGAGGGAAAACCGGACCGCTACTCTCTCGATTCGGTCACGCTGGACGTGAACGCGGGCATCTACATCATCCACTCGCAAGAAGGCTTCTTCTCGCTGAGCGCGGTGTGTACGCATCTGGGTTGCCTGACGGCGTGGAAGCCGGAGTTGGGAATCATTGCCTGCCCGTGCCACGGCAGCAAGTTTTATGTTCAAGCCGATGATGGTCACAAGCCGGGCGACAAGATCGAAGGCCCGGCTCCGCGGCCGCTGCCGTGGAAGCGCATATGGCTGAATGATGATGGCGACCTTCTGGTCGATCGCTCCACCGATGTCCCGCCGTTAGCGCGCGACTCTTTTGTGAGGATCTGATATGGCGAAAACGGCAGACCAATACTTCGACGATTTGCGCGCCACACGGGTGTGGCGGTCGATCTTCCGCAGTGGGACGGGTTCGAGCACGCTGAAACGGGCGCTGGCAATTCAGCAGAATGTTTTCCTGCACTTGTTTTCGACAAAAGTGCGCACACGAATGTTGAGCTTCAGCGCGACCTGGTATTTGGGAACGCTGACGCTGGGTACATTCTTCATTCTGGTCGCGACCGGCATTCCGCTGATGCTTTATTACCATCCCTCGGCGCCGCAGGCTTACAACGATACGAAAGATCTGCAGTTCGTAGTCTCCTCCGGCTTGTTTCTGCGCAATTTGCATCGCTGGTCGGCGCACGCGATGGTTTTCCTGGTGTTCGCGCACATGTTCAAAGTTTTCTATCGCGGAGCGTATCGCACTCCCCGCGAATTTAACTGGGTGATCGGCGTGGTGCTGTTGCTGATCACGCTGCTGCTCAGCTATACGGGTTATCTGCTTCCGTGGGATCAACTGGCTTACTGGGCGATCACGGTGGGATCGAACATCGCTTCGGCTACACCAATCATCGGTGACAAGATTCATTTCTTGTTGCTGGGCGGCAATACGGTCAACGCCAATGCTTTGCTGCGCTTTTATGTGTTGCATTGCATGATTCTGCCGCTGACCGCGATGTTCTTCGTGGCCATCCACTTCTGGCGCATTCGCAAGGATGGCGGCCTGTACGCGCATTCCAGCGAACCTGCGGTGCGCCGCGCCCATGCGACAGCGCATGAAGATGGAAAGGAGGCGCGCTGATGGCAGACTCCAAAGACTTCGTTGCAGGCGTTGATTCCAACGCAAAAAAATCTCCGCGGCGCATCGTTTTCATTACGCGCAGAACTTCCGCGCAAGTAAAAGCCGAGAGCGAAGACCAGATACAAACCTTTCCGGAGGTTTTATTCCGGGCCGCGGTTGCCATTCAAGTGCTCGCCATCGCGCTGGTTTGGACCGCCCTGATGTTCAACGCTCCTCTCGAAGGCCTGGCTGATCCTTCGCACACACCGAATCCGGCGAAGGCTCCCTGGTATTTTCTTGGCCTGCAGGAGATGCTGCATTATTTTCCGCCCGTGGTCGCAGGAGTGCTGGTGCCGGGGCTGGTTGTAATGGCGCTCTTCGTAATTCCTTACTTCAAAGTAAACATCGAAGCCGAAGGTTTGTTTACGAAAGATCGGGGGAAGCGGCTTCGTATCTTTTACGCCGTGGCGGCCCTATTGATGGCCTTCCTGGGTTGGTTTCACGTTGTGGTGGCTCTCATTCCAACCTTGATTATGGCGAGTTTGATGATCATAGCGTCCCAGAGTTCTGTGCAGTCGCGATCGCCCTTCCGCCGTTATCTGGCGGCCCGACCGCTTTCCTATTGGGTGATGACATGGTTTTTATTCGAACTGGCAGTGCTTACCGCCGTCGGCACATTCTTCCGCGGTCCGGGCTGGGCCTGGGTCTTACCGTGGTCCTATTAAGGATGCGACGCCTATGAAACAAAAGCTAACGTCGCTGTGGCAAAAATTATTCGGCGATAGTGTTCGCGCCTTCGGCGTGGTCAGCGTGGTCTTTCTATTCTCCATCGCCATTGCTCCAGCTAAGAATCATTTCAGCGAGTGGCGTCACTATCAGCATCGCTATCTTAAGATGATTCGTAACCGCAGTGATGCCAACACACTGCAGCGGCATTTCGAGGGCGGCATTCAACAGATATGGCTGCCCGAACTCGGAGTAGTGGACCGCTGCACCAGTTGCCACGTAGGAATGCAGGAGGCTTCACTCACAGACGTTTCCAGCCAACCCTTCCGTCCGCACCCGGTCATTCCGCATAAGCTCGATCAATTCGGATGCACTCTATGTCATCGCGGACAGGGCGCGGCAACCACAGTGGCTGAGGCGCACAACAGCACGCTGGCCTGGGAGCAGCCAATTCTTCCCGCCAAGTACATCGAATCTTCATGCGGAGAGTGCCATCGCGGCTCGCTCCCGGGAACGCCTGTGTTAAACGAAGGACGCCATCTGCTCTCGCGCTACGGCTGCGTGAACTGCCACTTGGTGAAACTGCCGGAGGGAACCACGATGAAGGCGTCCGACGGTCCTCCGTCGCTCTCACACATCGCGGATAAGACAACGCGGGAGTGGATCTATGCGTGGCTGAAAGATCCGCTGGCCTACGCCTCGACGGCTACCATGCCGAATTTCAAGTTGACGGACGACGATGCGCGCGACATTTCCGCGTTTCTGATCGCCAACAGCACAACGTTGCCAGGAAGCAGTGTCACGCTTTCGGCCAAGCCTTCCTCCGATCCTGCCGCTGGTGCGAGCCTCTACGGCGAATCCTTCTGCGCTTCCTGCCACGCCGTGCAGAATGCCGCGGGAAATATGGTGGGAGGCAACGTTGGACCGGAGTTAACAAAAGTAGGCAGCAAGGTCAAGCCGGAATGGTTGCAGGCTTGGTTGCAGAACCCGCGCAACTACGACGCGGAAACTGCCATGCCGCATTATCGATTTAATGATGGCCAGGTGGCAACTCTCTCCGCGTTCCTTCTCGCCAAATCAGATTCCGATCTGCTCGCGAATATTCATCTGGAAGCGGCAACGCCCGAGCAGATTGCTCACGGCAAGCGACTGGTTTCCGACTACGGCTGCGCCTCGTGCCACGAAATTGCCGGGATCAAAAAGCCGGAGAACTTTGCGCCAGAGCTGAGCCGCATCGGCAGCAAGTCGATTACTCAACTCATTTTCCTTCCCGGAATGCCGCATACATTGCCGGATTACATTGCGGGCAAGATCAAACAGCCGCGCGCGTTCTCACCGGGTTTGAGAATGCCGCAGTACAGCTTTACGACGATCGCAGATCGATTCATTGACGACCGCGCTGCTCGCGCTGAACGAACATTCCACCGCGTTGCCTGCATCGCTTGCTGTCCCTGCGGTCGCCGAATCGAACTACCAGCCCGCCGGCAAGGCGGGAAAGTTGATGGCGGACCTGGCCTGCTTCAGTTGTCACCGGATCAACGGCCATGGCGGCGATATGGCGCCTGATCTTACCTGGGAGGGCAGTTCGGTGCAGCGAGAGTGGCTGGTGCAGTTCTTCAAAAATCCCGGCACACTGCGGCCCGCACTGATCCGGCGTATGCCGCGGTTCAACCTGACGGACGGTGAAACGAACGAACTCACTGATTACATCATGACCGTTTATCAGAACCCGGCGGTTGATCGCGACTCGATGCCGCTGAGCGGTTATTCGCAGGGCGAGATTGAATTGGGCAAGCAGCTTTTTTACGGCAAGTATGCCTGCCAGGGTTGCCACATCGTCGATACGAAAACAGATAAGGGCTATATCGGGCCAAGCCTGACGCATGTGGGATCGCGCCTTACAGCTGCCTGGGTTTATCAGTGGATGAAGAATCCGCAGGCACTACGGCCAGGCACGATCGAACCCAATCGCGCCATGGGTGATGAAGATGCCCGCGCCCTGACTGCATTTCTGATTTCGCAAAAAGGCGGAGCCACAAAGGAGACCGCAAAGAAATGAATCGACGCTCCTCGGCCAATTTCATGTTATGGATCGCCGTTCTCGCAACAATACTGTCGGTGTCCTGTTCACGCAAGAGCAGCTCCGCGCCGCTGCCCAAACCCACCGCATTCGGCGCAGCCATCGTGGAATCCAGCGGCGGAAAGCAGGTGGCGCAAACGGGAGCCTTGCTGCCGCAGCCTCTGGTTGTCCAAGTCAACGATGAACAGGGGAACGCTGTTGCCGGAGCCTTAGTCGAGCTTCAGTCCGCGCCTGGCGTCATTCTCGATCCCGCCAATGGTCTCACCGATTCCAGCGGTCAGCTCACCAGCAATGTGTCGCTGGGAGGAATGGCAGGACGCTACCAGATCACAGCATCCACCACAGACAAGTCGCACAAAACGGCTGAACTCAAGCTTGAAGAAATCGCACTGGGCTACCAGCAAACGCTGGGGAGCCATCTCAACACACAATATTGCGATCGCTGCCACAATCCGGAATCGACCGTCGAGCGTGTTTCGAACTACGACAATCTGGAAGTAAAACCTCACCCCTTCAGTGAGGGAGACACTTTGAACAAGATGAGCGATGCCGATCTGACCGCGATCATCACTTACGGCGGGCCGGCGCTTAACAAGTCGCCGCTCATGCCGGCGTGGGGAAACACTCTGAGCAAGTCGGACACCCAGGCGCTTATTTCCTATATCCGGGCCATATCCGATCCCGCCTTTCGCGCTGCCGGACCGCTCTATACAGGGAACTAACCCAAAGAACACGGCTGAAGCAAAAACAATCGAAAATAAGACAGGGGGAAATTCTAAGCCTCATCCGCGAAAGCCCGTAGAGACTAGTCAGTCATTGGTTCTCAAAGACCAAGCATCTGATAATACGAAGTCAAGCCATCTAGCGGAGAAGTTTCAGTTGGTCGCGAAACAGAAAGACCTCAAGCGATCACGAATCAGATACACGGCCTGGAAGTCAGATTGGAGAGAATTCCCGGATCGGTAAGCCAAACACGCTTGTGATGATTGAAGGGCCGACTCCTGGTTTGTCGGCCAACAGTAAAGTATGGATTTTTACTCGCAAAATCGCTTCACGCGAATACCCCGGTCCGCCCGGCATTCGCAGACTCAAGCAACCGGTACTAACTATGGCGGAGAGAGTGGGATTCGAACCCACGTTACCCTTTCGAGTAAACACGCTTTCCAAGCGTGCGCCTTCAGCCACTCGGCCATCTCTCCGGCAAGCTTAGGAGGGACGATAGCATTTTCGGAACGCCATCGCACAGGGTGTGACCGAAAAATGATTACCTCTTCTCGGCCTCATTCATTCTATGGGCGGGACGCCGCTTGCGCAAATACACGCTCCGATTTTTGGATAGCCGGGTATGGTCGATCTTGAATGGAGCCTACGATGACTTTTCTGGCGTGATTGAATCTCGAACATCCATCTTCGCAGAAGGCGCCGGAGAATTCGAAGCGGCTGCGCCCGCGGCGGCAGTTGCAGCAGCGGCATTCGTTCCATCTCCGTTGGGAGGCGGGGCCACGGGGATGGGGGGTGGCTTCACCCCGTCAACAACGTGATGGTTTAGGCAATATAGCGCCAGTTCCAGACGGTCGGCGACACCGAGCTTGTCGTAAACCTTTCGCAGATAATTCTTGACCACCTGCTCGGTGGTGCCCACGCGTACTGCGATTTCCTTGTTCTTCATGCCCTGCGTAACACAGGAAACGATCAGCGATTCCTTTGGGGTCAATTGAACCTTGGCGCGGGTGCCCGAGGGACGCAGGCTGTGACCCCGGTAGGCTTCCATGACCCAGTGAACCGCCTGACTTTCGAGCCATGATTCGCCGGCTGCTACCTTCCGCAGACAATCGACCAGAAGTTCGGGTTCGACCTCGCGCGACAAAATGCCATGTGCCCCGCGGCGAAATAAATCGAGGGTGAGCTGCTCATCGGATACGGGGGTGACCACAACGATCTTCAGATTAGGAGCCTGTCGCAGAATTTCGGTTACAGCTTCCACGGGATTGGGCGCGAGTGCAGACTCGAAGATCAGCACATCAGCAGAAAACTTGGTTACTGCGGATTGCGTTTGCGGCAAAGTTTCGGCCTGGCCAACTACGCGGATGTCGTCTTCGAGCGCGAAGATCTTACGCAGGCCAGCACGGAAGATGGCCTGGGTATCGGCGAGGATCACGCGAATGAGCGGACCCGCGCTGCTACTCTGGCGTACGCCGTGATTTTCTCCCACGCCAACTGAAGTACCGGCCATCAGTTTTGCACCTTATGCCCGCTCGAAATGATATTCGTCGATCACAACGCCCACGCCGCGGCGCCCTTGATCTTCAAAGCTGCGAACTACACGGCCGTGGCAATCGATCTGTACGTCACCACTTGCGCCAACCACTTCTCCTGGAAGCAAAATTGTGAAATCCACCAGCGACCCGACAGGAACGTCTCGATCCATCGCAAACAGAACGCCGTTGGCGGAAATGTTTTGCGTTTCCGCGGCGCACATGCCGCTCTGCGACATCACTTCGACCGGCAGATGCAGCGGAAAACGCGGAGCACTCTGCATCGAGGCATAGTGCTTGCTCTCCGCCTGCGGCGGAATTGTCAGTTCGTTGCTTGCCTCGGCTGCCACGAGTCGAATGAACCTTTCTCGCAAATTTCCAGACTGAGGATTTCCAGACTCAGATGGCAGCGTACACCCAGGAATCAGGCATGCAAAGTTACTGAAGTCATGGAACGGAAGGGTGCTAAATGCTTTTGGATGATGGGATTAGAGGGGATTTACGCGACGGTTTCTTTCGCATCGTGCACGGAACGCATGGGCAGAAAAGCTCGTCATCGAAGCCGCCCCTGGGCGCCCACGATAACGGAGCCTCTAAAATTTAGTGACTTCAGTGAAGTTGAAATCGCGAATCTTCATGGCTGGCACCACCATGTCGAACGACTCTTCGCCTGACGCGCGCACCGGCAGGCTCATCGCTTCCACATTCGACAGCATCTGCATCAAGCTCTCGTTGAAGCGAAAGTTGCGAATACCCTGCAGTTGCTTTCCGTTTTCGATCAGGAAAGTTCCATCGCGCGTCATCCCGGTAACAATTTTCTCGTAGGGATCGACCTCGCGGATATACCACAAGCGTGTGACGAGTACACCACGCTCGGTAGAGGCGATCATCTGATCCAGTGTTTGCGGATTTTGTGGCGTTGCGAAAACGATATTCATCGGCATCTCGCCCATTTCGTTGGGCAGGGGGAATCCGTGGCCGGTGGGTTCGATGGGACCGACTCTGTCTTTATATTCGGAGCGCTTCATGCGGCCGGCGGTGGCGCGCGCGTACACCACGCGCCTGACTACTCCGTTTTCTACGAGCGGCAAGCGCATCCGGCGCATGCCTTCTCCGTCGAACGGAGAACCGCTCTGCAGGGGATGCGTGACATCGTCCCAGATGGTGATGTTTTCTCCAAACAATTGGCTGCCGATGCGACCGGTTAGAAACGATCGCTGATCGAGAATTGCCATGCCCGAGTAATCCCAAAACATGAATCCGACAATATCGAGCGTGGCGGATGGTTCAAGAATTATGGTGTACTTACCCGGTGGAATCTCGGTGGGGTGCGCGGAATCGGCCGCCTTCTTTGCCGCAATCTCTGCGAGCCCGAGCGGATCAAGATTAAAGGCGTTCGGCGAGTTGGATTTTTGCCATCCAGACGAATCTGCGCCCAGCATGCTGATGGAAACTTCAGCCAGCGTCTGAGTGTGCCAGCAGCTGAGTCCACGGGAATTGAAAATGCCCTCGACCGATTCGGAGCTCGAAAAGATGCCGGCGGCGGTAAGCTTGTGCCGTTTCGCCAGGTCGACGATCTTCTTGACGGCCTCGGCGCGAATCTGCGGAGTCATCGCGGCAGTCTGCTCGAAATGCCGCGTCGCGATGGGGAGTTGGGAAGCCTTCGATTCGCCGGGACCGTCCGCCTCTCGATCCTGCGGCACAGGCAAGAGATCAGGATCCGGATGCTGCACCTTCGCCAGAGCTTCGGACGATTGAACCACGCTCCGCAAACCGTCGTCATCGAATTTGTTGGTTGTGGCGCGAGCGGTGCGTCCACCAAACACGGTACGAACAGAAACGATGTGATTTTCTTCTTCGACGTTCTGATGAATGGTATTGTTCGCGAATCGAGTGAGGGCAAAGCGCCCGCCCGAGAACAGCACTTCCACCTCGTCGGCAGACGAGAGCTTCTTGATGCGTTCGAAGATGGAAGCGGCGTGATCTTGGGTCAACATTCAGCTACTCAGGTGCGGCGTATAGTTCTCAGCTTCCTTTATATGCGCTGCCAACTTTGACTCCGCGGAATCGCGACGGCGCGGCGCCGTGGCCCGTGCCCATTACTTGCTGTGGCTGGCCTTTGCCGCAATTCGGCGTGCCCCACAAAGTCCACTCATCGCGCGAACAGATCGCCTCGAGCGAATTCCAGAACTCGGTCGTAATGCCCGAGTACGATGGATTCTTCACCATGCGCACGCGCTGGCCGTTCTTGATTTCCCATCCGATCTCGCAGCCGAATTGGAAGTTGTACCGCTTGTCATCGATCGACCACGAGCGGTTGGTCTGCATCAGGATGCCATGATCGGTCGACGCAATCAGTTGTTCGAGCGTCAACGGTTTGTCTGCTGGCAGCAAGCTGATATTGGTCATGCGAATCATGGGCAGCCGGTTCCAGCCTTCGGCGCGAAGCGTTCCTCCGGAACGATTTTCTCCGATGGTATGAGCCGTCTCGCGCGAGCTCAGGTAGCCGGTGAAAAGCCCGTTCGTAATGATCGGCGTGCATTGCGCGGGTACGCCTTCATCGTCGAAGCCGAATGTTCCCAGGCCGGGACCGTGCTCCTGGCGGGCATCGGCTACCACATTCACGATTTCGCTGCCATATCGCAGAGCGCGCAACTTATCCAGCGTCAGAAAAGACGTGCCGGCGAAATTCGCCTCCATGCCCAGCACGCGATCGAGCTCAATTGGATGCCCGATGGATTCGTGAATCTGCAGCCCAAGCTGAGAGCTGTCGAGAATAATATCGAACGTGCCTTCCGGACACTGATCCGCACGATGCAGCGCGACTGCCTCTTCGGCAATGCGCCGCGCATTCTGCACCAGATTTAATTCGTCAATCAGTTCGTAACCTTTGTTCTGCCATTGACCTCCATAAGAATTCGGATACGAACGTTTCTGAATTTCGTTTCCCGCGAAGGCATACGCGCAGTACCCCGCGCCCGCCGAATATTTGGTTTGATGAATGTCGGAGCCTTCCGACGAAACAAACCATTGCTCCTCGCGGTTGAAGTTGAGGTTACTTTCAGCCAGCGTGATTCCGGGGACGGAGCGCAATTCGGAATCGATGTTCAAGAGCAGCGCGATATTTTGTTCCACCGAAATCGAGAAGGGATCGATTTTGTGAGGCGTGGTCCATTCAGCAGCAACGGGCTTCTCTGGAGCGAGCTGAACATCGCTCTGCTTCACGTGCGACGATGCGTGGGCAATTTCTACCGCTCGGGCGGCCGTGGCCTCGACGCCGGAGCGGGATAAATCTTCAGCGGCTGAAAATCCCCAGGCGCCATCGACGATAACGCGAACGCTATAGCCCAAAGACTCAGAATCCGACGCACTGCCGACCTTGCCGTTCTTTGTGGTGAGCGCGCGGCTGCGGTGGTTGACGACGCGCGCGTCGGCATAGCTCGCGCCCCGCATCGTGGCGGCATTCAAAGCCCAGTTGGCGATTTGTTTCATGCTAGGAATTCAAATTTACCACGGAGGCGGAGAAACATGACCGAGACCGCCCAGGCGGATTTACGGCGTGCTGCGCGCCATTTCCAGCGCCTTCTTGACTGCGAGCACTTCTTTCAGCAAATCTCTCAGCTTGCCAGATTCCAGCGCGTTCGCGCCATCTGATTTCGCAACCTTCGGATTATCGTGAACTTCGAGGAAAACTCCATCCACTCCTGCGGCAACGGCGGCGCGGGCTAAGAGAGGAATGAATTCCGGTTGCCCGCCGCTCACCGCTTGCTCTCCATCTGCCGAAGCCGAAGGCAGTTGTACGGAGTGGGTCGCATCGAAAACTACCGGCGCAAACTTGCGCATGATGGCCAGCGATCGCATATCGACCACGAGATTGTTGTAGCCAAAACTACTGCCACGCTCGGTGAGAAACACTTCTGAATTGCCCGCCTCGCGGCACTTTTCGACCGCATGACGCATGTCCCAAGGCGAAACGAACTGTCCTTTCTTAATGTTTACCGGGCGGCCGCTCAACGCCGCTGCTACAAGAAGATCAGTTTGCCGGCACAAGAATGCCGGAATCTGCAGCACGTCGACCACATCCGCTACTCTCGCAACGTCTGGGACTTCGTGCACATCGGTTAGCACCGGAACATGAATCTCATCTTTAATCTTCTTCAGAATGCGTAAGCCCTCTTTGATTCCAGGCCCGCGAAAGCTGCGAATCGAAGTGCGATTCGCCTTGTCGTAACTGGCCTTGAAAATAAAAGGAAGATTAAGCGAGCGCGTCACGCCCTTAATGATCTCGGCCATGCGGATGGCGTGTTCTTCATTTTCGATCACGCATGGGCCAGCAATAAGGAAGAGATCACCTGAGCCGATGCGAAGCGTTATCGATTTGGAAGGAGCCTGACAATCTTTCGTCCCAAATTGCTGTTGAATGACACACGCCTGCAAGCACTTTCTGCAGAGAGCGCTCGCCTAAGGGTGACTATTATAGAAGCACGCAAAAGGGAATGGCGACCCTCATTCCCTGACTCAGAAAGGCTTGATAGTTGTCTCGCGTCAGGGCGTCAAAATAAATCCGTGAGTCGCTCCGTTGATCGTGCCGAAACCCGAGATTTGTCCGGTTCGATTGATCGCGCTGGCATGGTTCAATGCCCAGCCGGAATTTGGCGGAATCAGATCGTTCAGGTCTTTGACAATCCCATTTTTCCAGACGCAGGCGTGCAACGCGCCCCCGGAAACGGTCGACTCCCCGACGATATCCCCGCGATCGTTTTCGCCGCCCGCGTAACTCTGGGTTCCTCCGGGCAACGTACCGAGACTGTGAATGCTGTACGAAGTATCCCAATAGACGGCCACTCCGTTGGGGTATTGGCTTGTGTAAGCCGCGCCCACGGCGACGCCCGGATTGTTGATCCAGTCGGAGATGCTATCTTGCCCTCCCGGCAACGTTCCTAGGTTTCTCCAGCCGGCGTTCTTGCTCCACAGCACGGCAGTGAAGCGAGTGCCGGCAGAGTTGTATGCTTCCCCAACGACTTGCATGCTCTGATTGACATCGTACGCGTAGGTATAAGGCGCGCCCGGCAAAGTTCCCAGGTCCTTAATCTGATACGAGCCATTGTTCGGCAGCCACAACACGCTATGGACGTTCCCGTTGCTGACCGATGAATAACCGACTATGACTCCGTTGTTATTATTCGCGTTAGCGACGCTATAGCTTCCACCCGCCAGTTGGGGAAGTTCGACAAGTCCGCCGAGTTGTGTCCAGACGAACCCGCGAGAAATGTCGGTTTGAGAGTTCTGCGCAAGACCCACAATTTCTTCCGAGTCGTTGATGGTGACGCCAACGATTGCGTCATAGCCCGCCAGGCTACCGAGATTGACCATACCAGAGCTGTCGGGAGCCCAATAATACGCGGCCGACGCCGAGTCGCCCACGCAGAGCGAGCTCTGGGAACTGGAATTATCGGAGCATCCCGTGGCTTGGCCCGATGAGTTCACGTAATAGGCAAGGCTGCTCGTGTAGCCAGGCAGCACGCCGAGGTCAGTGATAGTGTAGGTTTGAGCGGTGGCGGGGAACCCAAAGGTAAATAAAAACAGATTAAACAGAGTACCAAAATAGATCCTGGCGGTGACTTTCATGTGCGCCCTCGCAAATTACGCTGGAATTCTAGCGTTTCGCGAGGGTATCGTCCAGACGAAAGAACTTGCACACTGCGAAAGAAAAGTGCGATAAGCACAGCCTTTCAGCAGCCGTCCCGCATCTGGCTTGCGAGCTAACCTCTTCCTACTTTCTCTGGACGATGAAACATCTCCACCGTAACCGCCTCTTTCTCGGCGCGCCGCTTCGTTCCGTGCGCGTACGCAGCAGCGATGAACGTGCTGAACAGCGGATGCGGCTCCAGCGGCTTCGACTTGAACTCGGGATGAAACTGGCAGCCAATAAAATGCGGATGGTCAGGAAGCTCGACCATCTCCACATAAGTTCCATCCGGAGTGGAGCCGGAGATGCGCAGTCCTGCCGCCACCATCGGCTCTTCATACTCGCGGTTAAATTCGTAGCGGTGGCGATGGCGCTCGCTGATTTCAAGCTTGCCGTAAATCTTGTACGCCAAAGTGCCGGGCTCGATCTTGCAGGTCCACGCACCCAGACGCATCGTACCGCCAAGTTCTTCCACTCCCCGCAACTCACGCAGCTTATAAATCACGCGATGCGGAGTCGCCTGATCGAACTCGCTCGAGTTTGCGTCCGCCAACCCAACCACGTCGCGCGCAAACTCCACGCAAGCGGTCTGCATGCCAAGGCAAATTCCGAAGTATGGTACTTTATTCTCCCGCGCGTAACGAATGGCAATCAGCATTCCTTCGATTCCGCGCTTTCCAAATCCGCCAGGAACCAGAATCCCGTCATAACCTTCAAGTTGCGATTCGACGCTGCTCGCTTCCGCGTTCTCCAGTCCTTCCGCTTCGATCCAGTTGAGTTCGAGCTTTAAATTGTGCGCCAGCGAACCGTGAACCAGCGCTTCCTTCAGAGACTTGTACGAGTCCTCATACTCGACATACTTGCCGACAATTCCGATCGTAACCGTATCTTTCGGGTTATAGACGCGATGCACAATGTCTTCCCACTTGGAAAGATCGCGCTCTCTCGCTTCGAGGCGCAGATATTTCAGCACTAGAGTGTCGACCCCCTCATTCGCGAATACCAGCGGAACCTCATAGATTGAAGCCACATCTTTCGCCGTGATGACCGCTTCTTCCTGCACGTTACAGAAGAGTGCAATTTTCGACTTGATCTCCTTGGCGAGAAAACGATCGGTCCGGCAGAGCAGAATGTCCGGCTGAATTCCGATGCTGAGCAATTCTTTTACGGAATGTTGCGTGGGCTTGGTTTTAAGCTCCTGCGCCGCCGCAATGAACGGCACCAGCGTTACGTGAACGAACAAGGTGTCGTCGCGGCCCAGTTCCTGGCGCATCTGCCGAATCGCTTCCATGAACGGCAGCGATTCGATATCGCCGACCGTTCCGCCAATCTCGACGATCGCCACATCGACGTCCTGCGCCACCTTCTTCATCGCCGCCTTGATCTCATTTGTGACGTGCGGAATCACCTGAACGGTTTTGCCCAGGTAATCGCCTCGCCGTTCTTTGGCGATGATCTGCTCGTAGAGTCGGCCTGTCGTCCAGTTGTTGTCGCGGGAAAGTTTGGCATGGGTGAAGCGTTCGTAGTGGCCGAGATCAAGATCGGTCTCGGCGCCGTCGTCGGTTACGAAAACTTCGCCGTGCTGAAACGGCGACATCGTGCCCGGATCAACGTTCAAATAAGGGTCGAACTTCATCAGATTGACTTTCAACCCGCGGCTCTCCAGCAGGCATCCGATGGAAGCCGCGGCTAATCCCTTGCCTAGAGAAGACACAACTCCGCCCGTCACAAAGATGTACTTCGCTGGCATCTGTTCCTCGCTCTAAATTGTGTTGGAGAATTTGTGCAGGTGGGGTGCACGATCAATTATGCCAGAAATACCTGTGGAAAGAAACGGCGTATTTCAGAATCGTCCCCGGCGCCGCTCGATCGCACCGATCAGCCTACTCCGGCGATTATTTTGCTCGACGGCGTTCTTGTTTCTTCCTTGCCCGCCGCCTCATCTTGGCCATCCACTCGCGTGAGTACATCGTCCCGCGGCATTTCGGCGAGCCGCAATGGCAGGGGGCCGGGTCTTCGTCATCGTAGAGGTTGTAATCCCACAGCAACTCCTCGCCCGCAGCAATGTCGCGCAACGCGTAAATCCACGCGCGGTCTTTAATCTCATCGATCTCGCAATTCGGATCGCACGAATGATTCAGATACGCGCCCAATCCTTCGCCATCGATGATGGTCTTCCCGTCGCCAAGACCATAAAGATAGGTACGGCTTGCTCCGTCATACAAACGGTCGGCCTCTTCCGGAGAAATTCGCGGACCATCGTACTCGACAATACGCATACCTTTGCGAACGGAAGCGGTGGTGAACACTCCGACCGAATGAATTTTGGAAGGACGAACTACCAGGGCCATGCAATTAATTTCGCACGACTTTCAACCTGAAGGAAGATGAAACAGAAAAAAGAATTGCTCTCGCCTTGGCAGAACGGGTTGGCGAGCGGCCCTCCGGCAGAGGCCATCGCCTTCAATGCCGCTCCAGAAGCGGGTTTTGAGAAATAAATCCCCACCAACATCGCCGTATCGTGTTAGACTTTCCCGGCTTTCACGAAATCTATCGAGCTAATCTGGGGGAGATGAAATGGTAACAACAAAAAGAATTGCGGCAACAGCAGTCATGCTGATGTTTGGAATCTTCAGCGCCGCGAGCGGACAAACCGCAAAAACAAGCGCTGCGAAACCGTCCGCTCCGGAAAGCTATTGCACCAGCACCGGCGGAGAAGTAGAACATCGTATCCCGGTTTATGGAACAAACGGCCCAACCTCAAGCTGGCTGAAACTGGCGGGCACCGAGGAGTTTTGCCAGTATACGTCGTCCGCCGATGGCTCGCGAATTCATCTTTCGCTCGAGACACTCTACACGACGCAGCCCACACTCGCTGCGTTGGCCTATTACTCACAGATAGCCTGGAACGGCCAAGGCGAGGGCAATCCGGCCTCTCTTTATTGCACGCAACTTGGCGGCTCTGACCTGTGGGGCGGCGCTACCGCCGCGGGCGGTGGTTGGGTAATGCGCCGTTCGATTGACCGGGTTCTGGAAGCTTGCATCTTTCCGGATAATTCGACGATCGATTCCTGGGGGTTGTTTTATCACTCCGATAGCATCATTCGCGGGATCGACCTCTCAACCGTCCTGAAATATGCAGACCCGTATGACGCGAACAACAAGAATGCAGAGAAATAACTCTCCCGCGAAAAGAAAAACGCCGCTGCGCTCATCACCAGCGGCGTTGTTATCTATTGTCTTAATGCGTCTACGGATCATAAACCGAACTGCCGAACCCTTGTTTACGGGCGGATTCCTGCATCTCGTCTAAGTGCTTCTTCAACTCTTCCAGTTGAGCTTGCATCCGTTCGGCCTGCTGCTGTTTTTGCTGCTGCCGCTCGTTCCACTGTTCACAGTTCCTCACGCAATTGCCGGGAGCAAAGTGGATTGAGCCATTCAGTTCGTCGATCTGTTTCTGCATTTCTGCAATCTGGCCCTTTTGCTCCTGAATCTGCGACTTCACGCCCTCGCTCGAAGGCTTCTCGCCAGCCGAAAGAGCAGGCATATCCGGTTTACCAGAGTCGCTGACCTCAGAGGTCGGCTCGGCCGAGTGCGCCGGAAGGTCGGCATTCGTGATCACCTTGGCAGGCTTGGCGTCTTTTGCTTTGGCCGTTTTAGATTGCTCCCGTTGCTGGCGCTGCTGTCGCGCGAGGTCGCCAAGCGACTCGGAGTCCTGCGAGTAGGCGCTTCCCGCAAATATTGCGAGACTGATCGCCAAAATAGAGATTCGTGTGTGCATAAAGATCCCGGTTCTTAACCTTGAAATGCCACTCTGGCAACAACAGCGATGTTATCCCGGGCCCACGGCACTGCAGGGTTACGAACGGGCGACCCTTCATCGGCAAAAGGAACAGGGACGAAAGACACCAATAGCTGCAGCAAACGCGAAACTCTCACCCCTGTGCCGGGAGATCTGAATTACCTCCGCTTTGGGGCCAATTGCCTTTGTCGTTATGAACTCGGAGGGATGTTAGCGGGAGGCAGGGGCTGCTCTCGGGCCCCCGGTTCGTTCCGTTTTTCGTTGGAATCGACTGAAAACAGCATGAAATGATCAAAACTGTGCCGTCGCAGGTAGTGATGGCGACGGAAGTCGAAATAGATGTCGGCGCTCTTCGGCAGCCACAGTTCAAGGTTCTTCTTCTGGAACAGGACAGGAGCGTAATCGACATCCAGATGTTCACTCAGCAGCTGAATTTCGGGCATCGGACTCATTAGATCGGATTCCAAATGCACGATGTGAAATGTGTCAGCCGAAATCCAGGCACGGCCTTTCAGGCTGACCGGATAGGAATGCCCGGCAATTTTATATTCCTGGGTGCGGTGCGGCCGATCCTGGCGCTGATCAAATCGAACCAGCCAAGTGGCTTTGCCCCGCCAATCCCCGAGGCCTTCGCAAGACATTTTAAAATCGTCGCGCTCGTCGGGATGGAAGATCAGCGCCAGAGCGGGCAGTCCGCGAGTCGCGATCTGATCGGGAAAGTTATCGGCTCCATCGCGCTGATCGCGAAACTCGCCCACTATAAACATACCCGGCTGAGGCTCCGAAATCGATGCGATGTAATTGAACTTGAGCACCGTCCTGTTAAGAGGGCGATCTAGCTCATCGAGATCCTCGTGCATCAGTTCTTCTATGGCGTTAAAGCGGCCGACGTCGTCAACTAGCTCCTTGATGCGCTCACCTGCCTGATCAAGAACTTGCTGGTAGGGACACACCACGCCCTCGGCAATTGCCGCTTTCACATCGTCGACGCTGGGCGGTCCCCAAGCCCGGGGAAGCAAACCGGAACCAGTGGCTGCGAATAGTGCGTCGGGATTTACCGAAGCAGACACAAGCTTTGCCGGAGGCGTAGCAACGCCGCCGGGCGCGGAGAGACGCTGCGCCAGCTCGTTGTACATCGTACGAACCTGAGCTGCCATGGGGCTCGACGGCGATCGTTCGACGAATCCCTTGTAAACTTTCAGCGCTTCGTCGTACTTCCCCAGACCCACTAAAGCTTGTCCAAGCGCAATTTGCGCGGAGTTGCCGGCGCCGTGGCCGTTGTCAATCGCCAGTTGCGCCTCGTCACGAGCCTTCCCGTACTCCTGCTGCTTCAGGTAAAGATCGGCAAGAAGGCTATGCGCCATCCAATAATTAGAGTCCACTACGACCGCGCGCTCCAACGTCTCTTTGGCTGCAGCGTAATCTTGCCTCTGAATTTGCAGCCTGCCGAGCAGGGTAAGAGCCTGCACGTTGTGATGATCGGAAGCGCACGCGGACGCCAACTCGGTCTCTGCCTGCTTGTAGTCTTTCTGTTGAAACGCCAGGTAGCCGAGCAGGAACTCAACCTCGGAGTTGGAGGGAACCATCTGATTCGCGGCGTTCAGGTGCTTCTGCGCCGATTTCAGCTTGCCGGATTTCAGGGCGGCTATGCCGTCACTCACCTGTTTTCGAGCTTTTCCCGGCATATCCTCGATGCTGGGCGGCTTCAGTTCTATCGCAGATGGGTCTTTTTCCAAAGTGATGTGCACCTGGTAGAGCGTGCTTTCAGTTGGGATATTCACGCTAACCGTGGTCGTGAGATATCCGACGGCGCTTATCTCCAGCTCATATGCTCCTTTTTTCAACCCGGACAAAGTCGCTTCCGCTTGAGACCCGGTGGTTTGCCAGATCACACTCTGCGTTTCTTTGTTGTACGTCTTTACAACTGCCTGGCGGTCGAGAGTAGCCTTGTTCCCGCCCAACACCGTTACAACAAGTCCTCCCTGGGTGGTGACGCTCGAATCGGAGGGCATGATCGTAATCGGGATCACAGTGCCTCCTGAGCTTTTCGCCTGCGCCAGCGCCATAGGAGCGAATAGTAGGAAAAGAGCAGCCGCCGTACTTGCTTGCGAAAACCGTAAGCTCATAAATTACTCCGTGTCGGTCTGCAGATTTCTCTTATTCGGCTCCGCGCTGCAGGGGGGACTTAGAAAAACGTGGAGAACCCATATACTCAGACGCGAGACAAGCTTGAGCGTTAGGTGACTGCGGACACCCACGAATGCCTATATGCTCAAATGCGAGGAGCCACAACACTTATACCCATACTATTCTACGCCCGCATTGCCATATTCCCGGCCCTGCGAAGATAGCTGGCGGAAGCGAGTGGGGGTCGAACCCACCGGTGACAGGAAACCTGCCGCCCGCCGGTTTTGAAGACCGGGACGATCACCGGACCGCATGCGCTTCCGCATACCCGCCGCGAATCTATTTCGGCTGCGGCACGACCCTCAAATAAGGCTTCACGGTCTTCCAGCCGCCGGGGTACTTCTTTTGTGCCTCTTCGTTGGAAACCGATGGAAGAATGATTACTTCGTCACCCTGCTTCCAGTTCACCGGAGTGGCAACTTTGTGCTTCGCCGTGAGCTGCATGGAATCGAGCACGCGAAGGATCTCGTCGAAATTGCGCCCGGTGCTCATTGGGTAGCTCAGTTGCAGCTTGATCTTCTTATCCGGGCCGATTACGAACACAGTGCGAACGGTCGCATTGTCCGCGGCAGTGCGTCCCTCTGAAGTCTCTCCGCTCCCGGCCGGCAACATTCCGTAGAGCTTCGCAACTTTGAGCTGCGGGTCGCCGATCATCGGGTAGTTAACTTTCGCTCCCTGGGTTTCCTCAATGTCTGCCGCCCACTTGCCGTGGCTGCTCACGGGGTCGACACTGAGCCCAATGATTTTCGTGTTTCGCTTGGCGAATTCCGGCTGCAGGCGCGCCATGTAGCCGAGTTCGGTCGTGCATACCGGGGTAAAGTCTTTCGGGTGCGAGAATAAAATCGCCCAGCCGTCGCCGAGCCATTCGTGGAAATGGATATTCCCCTGCGTGGTTTCCGCGGTGAAGTCGGGCGCTACATCGTTAATGCGGGGAACGCCGTGAGTAACCTCATTTGCCGTTGCCGTGGTCATCATCGTCTCCTTCTGATATCTGCCAGCCGGCTTTGGATTCGGATAACGGGCGGATAAAACAAACCCACCCGCTTTCTCGCCGGGTGGGTTGTGAAAAATCTGTGCCGATCCTACCCACACAGCGGCGAACACATGCAACAACATGTGACCGCGCCTGGAGGAAGGACAAACACGCAACCTAGGATAGAAGCCCCACGAGGCAGTGTCAATCGCAGGGCGACCACATCGGACTTAGACAGGAATACTTTCTGCATCCTGGCCAGAAGGCCGCGCATCCTTGCTCTTACGGCTGAAGTGTTGGATGGATGCTTGCGTGGAGGGTGTCGGAGACGGCTTTTCAGCAAGCGCTGCTCACACTTAAGTGAGAATTCTTATGCCTCAATCGACCCGGCGCCTGGCAATGACTCAGTGGGACGTCTTTTCATCCAACCCGCTGCAGGGCAATTCACTAGCGGTTTTCTTCGATGGTCGAGGCTTGACCGGCGACGAAATGCAATCCATCGCGAAAGAAATGAACCTGTCGGAGACGACTTTTATTCTGCCGCGCGATGCTGCCACAGAGCGCGAGCTAGGGATTCGCGTTCGCATCTTTACGGTGCAGGAAGAGTTGCCGTTCGCCGGCCATCCGACCCTGGGAACGGCGTTTGCACTGCGCGGGCAAAGCAATGGAAAAAGCACCACGAAAGAAGTTGTCCTCGAGTTGAACGTCGGCAAGGTGCCCGTAACCTTCGAGGAGCATACCGGAGAGCCGGTGTTCGGCGAGATGCGGCAAATCGATCCAGAGTTTGGAATGAAACACGAGCGTCGAGCGGTTGCCGAAGCAACTGGATTGCGGGTGGAGGATTTCGACGATTCGCTGCCCATTCAAACCGTTTCGACAGGGGTTCCATTCACCGTGACGCCGCTCAAATCACTGGCTGTCGCGCGGAATTTGCAGATCGACCAGAACCGCGCTGTTGAATACCTGGCAAAGACCGAGGGTAAGTTCTTTTATTTCGTGACCCGCGAAACGGTCGATCACAAAGCACGGTTGCATGCCCGCATGTTGTTCTACAACGGAGAAGATCCGGCGACCGGTTCGGCTGCGGGATGCGCCGCGGCATGGATGGTCGAGCACGGCATAGCTAAGCCTGATGAGCGTGTTCTGATCGAGCAGGGCGTCGAGATGAGGCGTCCCAGCCGGATTTTTGTTCGTGCCTCTCGCATCGATAACCGCGTAGTTAACGTTCGCGTCGGTGGACACTCTGTTGAAATTATGCGCGGCGAACTTTTCTTGTAAGCCGCGAATGCTCTGCGGCCTTCGCAAAATCGCATCTTTCACGCGAAGAAAAAATGTCAATAGCCAGAAACTGCCATTTGCATCGACGCCACTTTACAGACTTGCGCTCGACCGTTAGTATCCATCTCGCTTATTAATTAATCCTTCACGAACAGAGAAAACTTCCGCTGATTCCCGGTCACGTACGAAAGCGGATTTAGGCAGTGAATGAAACCCAAGCGCACAATTCTTTGCGTTGACGACAACGAACAATCGCTTTCCTATCGCAAAATCATGCTGGAGACTCGCGGGTATCGCGTCGCCAGCTATTGCCGCGGCGAAGAAGCGCTGGAGCGCTTCAGGCAAGGCGGCATCGACCTGGTGGTCACCGATATGACGATGCCCGGCTTGGATGGGCCGCATTTGATCTCTGCGATTAAGAACCTGTCACCTCATACTCCCGCCATCCTGATCTCCAGCAAGGTGCGCGCCTACGATCACGACTCGCAGGCCGATGTATTCCTCGCGCGAGGGATGTACGCTCCCGCTGACTTATTGGAAAGAATCCGCTTACTTCTCGTGCGAAAACGCGGTCCGAAAAGGATGCAGCAGCGTCCCAGTCAACTTCCACCGCAAATCGGCGCGGCTTGAAGGGCGAAGCAAGTCCCGTATCCTTTTTAGCCTCTTAACCTCGGCGCTCTCCGGGGCTACCAGCCTCATCCATCGTGTAAGATCGAACTGGCATGGGAGCATTCATTGAAGCCATCGATCTGCGCAAGACCTATCACATCGGGAAGATCGAGGTGCCCGCTCTCCGCGGCATCTCGTTCAGTGTGGACCGAGGTGAATTCGTCAGCGTGGTGGGGCCGTCGGGCAGCGGCAAATCGACCTTGTTCTATCTGCTCGGAGGATTGACGCAGGCAGATTCCGGCAAAGTGATTCTCGATGGCGATAACATCGCATCGCTCTCCGATGGGGAGCGCACGCGCATGCGCAAGCGCAAAATCGGTTTCGTATTTCAAAAATTCAACCTGCTGCCTACTCTCAGTGCGCGTTCGAATATCGCCATCGCTCAGGAGATTTCGGGAATCAATGGTCACGATCCGGCTTTCTTCCAGCGGATTACGGATTTGCTGGGATTGACCAAGAGGCTGGACCATCGTCCGAATGAACTTTCAGGCGGCGAACAGCAGCGAGTCGCATTGGCGCGCGCCTTAATCAACAAGCCGGCGGTTGTTTTGGCCGACGAGCCGACCGGAAACCTGGATAGCGAGAACTCCGCGATCGTATTGAAGATGCTGCGGCAGTCGAATCAGGAACTGGGACAGACGGTGCTGATGATCACGCACAATCCCGAGGCCGCAAGCTATGGAGATCGCATCATCCACATGCGTGACGGACATATTGTGCGGCCGGAAGAAGATCCGCAGTGGGCGACGCATTAGCGATAACACTTTGGAGTACCGGCACAGCACACGCGCATTGCCGCACGGGTACCGCTGATTTATAATCGGATTCGCTGAGCGGGAGTAACTCAGTGGTAGAGTGCGACCTTGCCAAGGTCGAAGTCGCGGGTTCAAATCCCGTCTCCCGCTCCATCCTTCCCCACCCGGCACTTCCCCCATACTCTCAGATGGACTTTTTCCGCATGGAACGCTAAGTTATTAGGCAGGGCGCGGTACCCAAGTGGTAAGGGAGAGGTCTGCAAAACCTTTATGCGTCGGTTCGATTCCGACCCGCGCCTCCAATCTTTTTGTTGAGCTGTTTGATTCTGAGAGCCTGACCCTCCTTACAGCTCGTTCGTTCTATATCTCAGGAAATACGGCAGTTGGCGGCTCGGGGACGGATAAAAAGCGGACAAAGAAGCAATGGATTATCCAGCGACTCGAAACCATCCCTGAGTCTCACGGATGCTGCTATTGATCGCCGCGGACTCTCCACCAATCCAACTGCTCGAATTCGGTCATCTTTTCAGCCCCGTGTTGCGCATACCAGTCTCGCCAGGCCGATGCATCGGCAGGCAGAGCTGCGTCAGTGATCTCCTGCAACGCGAGGAAGGTCCAGTTGCGCATTTGCGGCGTAGATTGTGGATCTGAGGCCAGCTCGATCAGTTTGGGCACCATTCGCAGGCGCTGTTTGCGCATGAAGTTGCCGCAGTCGGTTACGTTGCAGCCCGCTCGATCGCGGACCGCGTCGGATGGGTCGTGCGTAAAGGAATCAAAAAGCTGGTCCAGAGCTTCATCGGTGCCAAGGTAGCGCATGCCTTCGACGGCCCACTGGCGCACCTGCGGGTCGGGGTCGGTTTTGGCGTAGCCCGCCAGGACCGGATAAATGCGATCGTAACCCACTCCACGGCCAGCCAGCATTCCCATGACATACACGCTGTAGGCGCGATGCGCGGGGTCGGCTTGCGCCTGCGCGATGAGGGCATCCGCCGAAGCCTCAGTTTTCGCCACTTCATTGATCGCCAAGTTGAGATCCGCATTGGCATAGCGAACCCGCAGGTCGGTGGAGAATTGGGAACGCCTCTCCAATTCGTTCATTTGTGTGGTGCGTTGGAGATCGCGCCAGACCCCAATATTCTGCTCGAACAAATCGAGCGCGTGGGTATCGTGCTGAATTGCCCGCTCCAGCAATTCTTCAGCCTGCGCCTGCTCGGGGAGCGTTTGCAGATGTTGCAGATCAACCTCTGTGAGCCGAGGCTGCGCCGGCTGGCGCGGCGACGATTTGGTCCGTGCCGCAACCTTGGATATATGAGCGGGCTTCCGGTAAGCCCGGGAGAAGACGCGGTAGCCGATGAAACTCGTCCACGCGAGAAAGAACCCGATCCCCACCGCGGTTGCCAGCGGACGATTGCGGCGAAAGGGTGGGAGCGACCTTGATGGCGTTTGTCCACGCTGCGGGGGCGGACCATAGACTCCGAATCCCGCGACCGCGACATGAGTGTCGAGCTTAAGACCGGCGAGCTTCTCCAGCTGGGCAGCGACCCACCGCGCCTCCTGACGGCTATCGATCATGTCGGCAAGCGTTGACCTCTCTCCATTCTTCATCTGCAAGAGAAGAGAGTAAGAAGCTTGTGTACCTGATTGCTGCGCCTTGGTGACGGGCAATATCTGAGCGATATCCGAGAAGCGAAATTCACGAGACACTCCGATGCCGAACAAGGCCCGACGGCAAACAATCCTGCCGTTGCCGGTCTGGATGCTGAACGTAAGCAGCGTCGCCTGGATAAGTCCGTAGATCAATAGGATCTCAGCCAGTCCGAACACCACGGTGAACAGCAATGGGGCCTTGGAATGTGCCAGGAAATAGACGACGGTCGTCCACAAGGAAGTGAATAAGATCAACAGCGGAATCTGGGACGGGTTGCGAAACGCCCGGAAATAGAATTCGGTGCTGCCGTCCACTCCCGTCCGGACTGCAACCTTCGGATTCTGCGGAGCGGCCACGTCGGAGGCGTCAGACTGGAAGGCGGGGGCACCGGTTGCACCCTGCGCGTCGCTGGCGAAGATTGACGCCGGCTCTGCAGCTGAGGCCGACGACGCCGCCAGACGGAAAACTGGGACCTCGAAATCATCGGAATAATTCACGCCGGGGACATCAGCCTTGGCGTGCAGGAGCCAGAGCACCTGATCGTTCCGATCGTCGTGATTCGACTCGTAGGCATCGCTCGGGATACTGAATTCGACTGGAATCACAGCATCGCCCGTTGGACTGGGGAACAGAGAAGCTTGCGGCACATTCGTGTCGGCTTCCCAGAGAACGCTCTCCTGAGTGGAACGATTCTTTCCCGATCCGGTGACAACCTGGCGTGCGCAGGAAAGTCGGAGGTCGATGCCATGTCGGGCCTCGGTGTTAAAGCGCAAGTGAATACTGCCCTTCAGCGTTCCGCCGGGAGAAAAGGGCAGCGAGGCCAGCTCGAAATAGGTTTGGCCATAGCGTTTTCGGCGAATACTGGCCCGAACGGCCGCGCCCGCCAGAATGACTCCAGCTGCACAGAAGGCAAGCACGAAGAAGGCTTTGGGGTCGGAGGTGCGCCAGAGTTGAGGCAGGAGCGAGACCGCGAGTGTGAACACAATCGCATTCACAAAAATCGCCGCCACCCACAGGCCGATCGCGCTGTTGCGGTTCCTGCTTTCCGCTCGGCTCGCCGCCCAGTCCTTCCGCCATAACCATGGAGACTGAGGATTGGACTCCTCGACTGCCGCTTGCTCCTTTAATATTCGGTTACCGTAAATTCCGGCGTAAATGATCCCGCCCCCAATCAGAGCGAAGATCGCACTGATCAGCACCCCCACCCAGCGATTCCCTTGGATGTGGCTCGGAGCGCCGAAGAGAAAGCCACTCGCGAAGGCAACTCCAAAGGCCATAAAGATCAGGCCAAAGACAATAGGGAACACTTGGGCGCCTCTGGACGGCTTAGTCACAGAGAAATTATAGAGTTACCTTCGATGGGACAAGAGCAGGATAGCAGCATCTGCATTACCCCAGTCACAGGGTTACCCGGATCCCTGGCTTGCGACTTCTTCCGAGAGACTGAACCTGATGACCGCGTTGGCGACGGTCCGCAAAACCTTCATGCGTTCGTTCGATTTCGACGCGCACTTCCAATCATCATTGACTCGACCCTGCTTCCACACTCTGCGACCGATGCTTTCCTCGCAGCAGTCCACCATTTTCCTGATGCTCCCGAACGCCAAAATTTCCACAACAAATTGGCCGACCGGCGCGGAGTGCAAGAAAAATCGAAGCGAATAAATAGCGAACGACTCTAAGCGGTAAACGCAATTAGTTGTGGTTTCTCTTGTGGTTATCCACAAACGATAGCGCTCGACCCGGCACGCGACCATTCGTCCGGTCGACCTTGAACTTTCCTCTTGACAATCAACAACTTACGGGTAAGATGTGGTACAAAGTGGTACGGAGTGGTCAGAACAGTTCGATTCGTGGCAACGGAAGCTGATAAAGAGGAGCCGGTGGGAAACCGACCCAAAAGCAGCACAAACAGCCCGAAGCACCCGAATTTGACCCAACTCTGCGTCGCTTTTGCCTCCCCGATCGTTGTCGTCGTCAAAGCGCAAAAACATGTTTCGCGGCAATCACCCAACTCGCGTCGACGAAAAAGGACGGTTAAAGGTCCCGGCCGAGTTCAAGCGGGTAATCGACGAGAAGTACGGCCAGCGATTCTACATCACGAGTTTAGACGGCACTATTGCTCAACTGTATCCCTTCGAGGAGTGGGAGCAGATCGAGCAGAAGCTGGCCGGGCTTTCGACCTTCAACCCGACGAAGAAAAAGTTTCTGAGCGCCACCGGGTACTGGGGCCAGGAAGTAGAGATGGATGGGCAGGGGCGGCTTTTGCTGCCGCAGTTGCTGCGCGATGCGGCGCAACTGAAAGGCGACGTGGCGGTCGTGGGCTATCAGAAGTTTCTGGAAGTCCGCAACCTCGAGGCGTATCGCCGGCAAGTGGTGGAAGACAAGATTACGCCTGACGATGCGAAGACGCTCGACGAATTGGGCATCTAGTGGGCGAGGGTTTAACAGACACCCCTCAGGGGGTAGGGCATGGTGGCAAGGAAGCTGGCCATGTTCCAGTTCTTTTAAAAGAAGCGATCGACTTTTTAAACGTGCGGCGTGGCGGGACCTGTATCGACGCCACGGTGGGCCTGGGCGGGCACAGTTACGAAATCGCAAAACGCCTCGGCGCACCGGGACATTTGATTGGGCTCGATAAAGACCCCAAAGCGCTGGAGATGGCGCGAGCGAAGCTAAGCGGAGTGGACTTTCCGCAGGTGACCCTGTTGCACCGATCCTTCGCAGAAATTGCGGAGGGTCAGAAGGCGGCAACGATCGACGGCATTCTCGCAGATCTCGGCGTCAGCAGCCTGCAGTTATCCGATGCCGCACGCGGATTCAGTTTTCAGGCGGAAGGACCGCTCGACATGCGGATGGACCCGCACAACGAGCGTACCGCCGAACAAGTGGTAAACCACCTCGACGAGCGCGAGCTTGCCGATGTGATTTACGAATTCGGAGAGGAAAGGAGGTCGCGGAGAATCGCCAGAGCCATTGTCCGGTCGCGGCCGATACGATCTACCGCACATCTTGCGGATGTCATATCAGCCGCGGCCCGGCCAATGAACCAGGCTGAACGCAGAATTCATCCCGCGACGCGAACCTTTCAGGCTCTTCGAATCTTCGTAAACCGCGAACTGGACGATCTGAAGGCGCTGCTCGCGGCGGCGCCGCGGATTCTGAAGCCAGGTGGGCGCGTGGTGGTGATCAGCTTTCACTCGTTGGAAGACCGCATCGTAAAGGATGCCTTCCGCGAGGGCAATATTAAGGACAAGTACTACCGGGTGCTGACCAGGAAACCGGTCATCGCATCTGAAGAAGAACAAGATCGCAATCCGCGGGCACGCAGCGCGAAGCTGAGAGCGGCGGAAAGAGTTTGATTCCGGAAAACCTGCCGGAGTCCCCGGCATAGCTGTAGTGGCCGTGCCGGGCGTTCAGGATTAGAGAGCGGACTGGTAGATAAAGAGATCCGCAGAGTGAAGTCAGGTTTAACGGGTTCCGTGGTAGGAATCCAATTCTGAGGCAGGACGATGTATACAGGCACTTTGATTAAGGATCTGATGGCGACAGTCGAACGAACCGAGCGAAGGGTTCAGCGGAAGCAGTACGTCGACGAAATGGAACTTCGCCAGCTTTTTGACTCGCCGGTTCACGAGATCACGAGCGAACCGGTTTATGCGGGGGCGGCATAAATGGCGGCAGCAGCGGCAATCGGGGGCACAATCCCAACGGCTCGGCGCAATAGCTTCTTTACGGGAACACCGGAGATTTATTTCGCGAAGTCGATCGACAACTCGCGGCTGGTGAAGGTGGAAGACCCGCGCCGTAACCGAGAGATGAAGCAATTTGTCACTGCGCTCGCCTGCCTGTTTCTGCTGGTATTCACCTATGCATGGCAACACTTCCGGGCGATCGAATACGGTTACCAGATCGAATCAGCAAAGCGCCAGCTCAACAATCTGACGGAGATGAACCGAGCGCTGCGGCTCGAAGATGCTTCCCTGCGCGATCCCGAACGAATCGACGTAATCGCGCGGCGCATGGGCCTGGTACCGCCAGAGCCGGGACAAGTGATTCGTATGGACAACGCTGCGGTGGACTCGAACGCCCCGGTGATGGCGAGCGCTGCCCTGGGAACAGTGCCGCCGGCGCAATAGAAGCCAGGAGTTCGGCCCGGACAGCCGAGCGGACTGTCCGAAAAAGATATGTGGCGGCCCGCCTTGACGGTGGTCCGCCATCTTTGTCTCAGACGGGAAAGGTGGTCATTCGAAGAGCGAACGCGACGCGGAACCTGCTGTTTGCCAGCGAAGGCACAGAAAGCAGCTTCCTCCTCTGCGCTTTCGCGCATCGTCGGAATGACTAGCCGTTGGAATAGCTATGACGAGTAACTCCACTCCCGGCAAGAATTCCCGCCTTTACCTGCTGGGCGCAATGCTCCTGTTGTGGTGCGCTGCCATCTGCGCGCGACTGGTCTACCTCCAGATCTTCCGCTACGGCAGCTTTGTAAAACAGGCCGAGCATCAGCAGCAACGCGCGATTCCGCTCTCCGCCAAACGCGGGGTGATCTACGACCGCGCCGGACATGAATTGGCGATGTCTGTTCTTGTGGATTCGGCTTTCGCCGTACCCGGCGAAGTAAAGGATCTTCCGACCGCGGTTTCGCTGATTACGCGCATCACCGGCGAAGACCGCAACGTTGTTCTAGCTGATTGCCGCGCTCACAAAACCTTTTGCTGGGTAGCGCGCAAAGCCGACGACGATACCATCGAGCGGATTAAATCACTCAACCTGCAAGGCATCCATTTCCAAAAAGAACCGAAGCGCTTTTATCCCGCGCGCGATCTTGCAGCGCAGGTAATCGGGTCAGTTGGAATGGAGGATTCCGGGCAGAGCGGAATCGAGCATGAGTTCGACGACGAACTGCGCGGCCGTCCCGGAAAGATGTTTATCTCCGTTGACGCGCGGCGGCAGTGGTTCTCCGACGTGGAAAAGCAGCCGGAAGCGGGAGAAAATTTAGTTCTCACGATCGACAAGAACATTCAGTACATCGCCGAGAAGGAACTCGATCAGGCGATTCACGATACCCAAGCGATCGCCGGCACGGTGATAGTTGAGAACCCGCATACCGGAGAAATTCTTGCGCTGGCGAACCGGCCGACGTTCAACCCGAATCTTCGCAAGCAAATCACGCCGGCGGCGCTCACGGATCGCGCCGTCAGCGACATCTACGAGCCGGGATCGACCTTTAAGTTGGTCACGATTGCATCAGCGCTCGAAGAAAAACTGACAAATCCGAATGAAGTATTCGATTGCCAGATGGGATCGATCGTCTACAACGGCATGCGCATTCGCGATTCAAAGCCGCATGGCTTGCTGCCGGTGTGGGGCGTGTTAGCGGAATCGAGCGATGTAGGCGCAATCAAAATTGCATTGCGTCTCGGCGAAGACCGGTTCTACAAATACATTCGCGCCTTTGGATTCGGACAGCAAACCGGTATCGAACTCCCGGGCGAAACCCGCGGAATGACCAAGCCGGTCAGCCGCTGGTCGAAGGTTTCGATCGCGGCGATCTCGATGGGCCAGGAAATTGGAATTTCGGCGGTTCAACTCGCAGGGCTCGTGTCAACCTTCGCGAATGACGGCGTTTGGGTTTCTCCGCGAATCCTAACCGGCAAGGTCGAGCCACAAGGCACATTGCAGACCGTGTCATTTCATCCTGGGCCGTCGCATCGAGTGATTTCCAGTTACACGGCCGCCGAGATGCGGGCGATGATGCAAAAAGTCGTCCTCGAAGGCACGGGGCGCAAAGCCATTCTTGAAGGCTACTCCTCGGCTGGAAAAACTGGAACCGCGCAGAAAGTAGATCCGGCTACGGGGGCATATTCCAAAACGAAGTATGTCGGCTCATTCGCAGGATTCGCACCGGTCAACAATCCGCAGATCGTGGTCGCCGTAATCCTGGATTCCGCAGTGGGACTTCATCAAGGCGGCCAGGTTTCTGCTCCAGTCTTTCATCGCGTGGCCCAGCAGGTGCTCGAGTATCTCCACGTCCCCCACGACCTGCCGCTGGCGCCGCAACATCAACTGCTGCTGGCGCAGGCAAAAACGAAAGACAAGGATCTGGAAGAAGGCACACCCGATCATCCCGGCGAGCCACTGGAAACCGCGCAGGTGAGTGGAGACCCGGCGGCCACGCGAGCGCCAGCCTCTTCATCCTCCGTCGCTGAAGGACAGGTGGTGCAAGCGGCGATGAGAGAGAGTGCCGCATCAGAGGCTTCCGCAGAGCCCAAGAGCGAATTAGGGCAATCCGCAAAAACTCCTGTCTCAACGGATGCCCCCGCTCAGGATAAGACACAACCTTCCGGAACGGTGGTGCTCGATATCTCTCAGGGAGGCATCGAAGTGCCGTCATTCGCAGGTAAGACCCTCCGAAGCGCAGTGGAAACCGCCCAGGAAGCCGGACTGGAACTCGAAGCGGTGGGCAGCGGAGTAGCCAGGCTACAGTCTCCGCTCGCGGGAACCCACGTAGCTGCCGGCGCGCATGTCATCGTGCAGTTTGGACGGTAAGAAATCTTAACCATTGAGGGCAGAGGGTTCCACGGAAGGAATACAAATCCTCGATTTCCTCTGCGGCCTCTGTGTCCTCTCTGGTAAAGATTCCCTTCAGTTTGACCCGCCGAAAAAGCGCGTGTTACCGTAAACAGTCGCATATCTTGGCGGACCACTCTCTGCTCGCTGCCTGAGGTCATATTGTCTTCTGTCGAAGCCAGTCCCACCAGCACTTCTGCTACTGTTCGCAAAACCGCGCTGAACGCCGTCCATCGCCAGATGGGGGCGAAGATGGTCGATTTTAACGGCTGGGACATGCCCGTCGAATACCCTGCGTCGATTGGCTGTGGCATCATCAACGAACACATGGCGGTACGCACGGGCGTTGGCATTTTTGACGTCAGCCACATGGGAGATATTCGCCTGGCTGGACCGCAAGCCCTGGACGCGGTACAGCACATTTCCATGAATGATGCGTCGAAACTCTCCGTCGGGCAGGCGCAGTATTCGGCCTTGCTCTACCCGCAGGGCACTTTCGTGGACGACGTGATCGTTCATCGGTTGGGCGAAGACGAATATTTTCTGGTAATCAACGCAGGAACACGCGAGAAGGATTTCAACTGGGTACGAGACAACACACGGCAATTCGATTGCGCGGTGGAAAATCTCTCCGATGACTTCACCCAGATTGCGATCCAGGGACCGAAAGGCGTTGACACTCTGCAGAAGTTGACCGACGCTGATTTGAGCAAAGTGAAATTTTACTGGGTCACGCGCGGATCGGTCTGCGGACTGAAGAGCATTCTCATTGCTCGCACTGGATACACAGCCGAGGACGGCTTCGAGATTTACATTCCCGCCGACGAGGCCACCAGCGCCCGTGTTTGGAATGAGATTCTAATCGCCGGGAAAGAATTCGGCATCGTGCCCTGCGGCTTAGGAGCGCGCAACACGCTGCGCCTCGAAGGCAAACTTCCCCTCTACGGGCACGAAATTTCCGATACGATTAATGTTTGGGAAGCTAGCCTCGACCGTTTCTGCAAGATGGAAAAGCCGGAGTTCGTCGGCCGCGCGGCGCTGGAAAAGGCGAAAACCGAAGGCGTGAAGCGTACGCTGGTCGGGCTGGAGATGGTCGGTCGCGGCATCGCCCGCGATGGGTACAAAACGCTGGACGACTCCGGGCGGGAGATCGGATTTGTCACCAGCGGCTCTCCTGCCCCGTTTCTCAAAAAGAACATCGCGTTAGCTTATGTTCCACCGGGGTTCGCGGCCGTAGGCACGCCGCTGAAAGTCGAGATTCGCGGGCAGGGCGTAGGCGCGCAAGTGGTTCCGACGCCATTTTATAAACGGCCGAAAAAGACTTAACCACAAACCACACGGGGCACAGAGTAATTCCGTCAGGAGCTAGAACGAACCATGGCCTATCCGACAGATCGTAAATACACCAGGGAGCACGAATGGATCCAGCCGAACGGAAATACGGCGACCATCGGCATCACAGACCACGCTCAGGAATCGCTGGGAGACATCGTTTTTGTGGAATTACCGAAAGTCGGCGCGCAACTGGCGTCCGGCAAGGCTTTTGGCACGGTTGAGTCGGTCAAGGCCGTATCTGACTTGTATGCTCCCGCCTCAGGTACGGTGACGGAGATAAATGGCGATCTCTCCAGTTCTCCCGAAAAAGTAAACAAAGATGCTCACGGCTCTTGGATGCTTAAGATCACTTTAAAAGATCCAAAGGAACTGGATTCCCTCCTCTCTCCTGCCGATTACGATAAATTCGTGGCCGAAGAGGGCGGACACTGAAGAAAACGAGCGCGCCAGTGTGATCCGGAACACGGCGCGAACCTGCTTACGAGTGTCAAAATCGAACTGACACGCGGTTACATCTAATAAATTTCTATGCGCTATCTTCCGAAATCTCCTGCCGACCGCGAAGCCATGCTCAAGACTATGGGCCTGAAGTCAGTCGATGAACTCTTCGCTCCGATTCCGGCGGAATACCGGCTTAATCGTGACCTTAAAATCCCGCGGCAGATGGCGGAATCGGAGATCATCGAATATTTCCGCCAGCGCTCACGCGAGAATGCCGAGGGCTATACCAGCTTTCTCGGGGCTGGGGCCTATGCCCACTATCGGCCTGTCATTATCGATTCTCTGATCTCCCGCGGCGAGTTTCTTACGGCATACACGCCCTACCAGGCAGAAATCTCGCAGGGCACGCTGCAGTCGATCTTTGAGTTTCAAACCATGATCTGCGAACTCACCGGCATGGAAGTGGCCAACGCTTCCATGTATGACGGTTCAACCGCCGCGGCCGAGGCTGTGATGATGAGCGTGCGGCTCACCGGCCGTCGATCGGTAGTGGTGGCGCGCAGCCTGCATCCGGAATATCGCGAAGTGCTGGCGACTTACGCAACGCATCAAGGGATGCCGCTTTCCATCGCCGGTTTCAGTGACAGCGGACGCCTTAATCTGAAAGAGCTCGAAAAATCCATCACACCGGAAACCGCTTGCGTGCTCATTCAGTCGCCTAATTTCTTCGGCACGATTGAAGATGTGACGGCGATTGGTGAGATCGCGCACAAGAACGGTGCGATGCTGGTTGTCTCGATCGCCGAAGCAGTGTCGCTGGGAATCGTTGAGCCTCCCCGCGACGCCGACATCATCGCGATGGAAGCGCAATCGTTCGGCGTACCCATGGGATTCGGTGGCCCTTACTGTGGTGTGATCGCCACACGCGAAAAGTTTGTCCGGCAAATGCCGGGGCGTTTGGTCGGGCAGACAGTCGACAAGCAAGGCAAGCGCGGGTTCGTACTCACGCTGGCGACGCGCGAGCAACACATCCGCCGCGAAAAAGCCACCTCGAATATCTGTACCAACCAGGCACTGGTCGCGTTAATGGTCAACATCTTCATGACCATTTACGGCAAAGTCGGATTGCAAGAACTGGCGAAACAGAATCTCGCGAAGGCCGCCTATGCTGCCTCTCGGTTCGCCAAACATGGCAAGGTGCTCTTCTCCGGCGCCCCGCGCTTTAACGAGTTTGTCCTGCAGACCAGCGAAGATTCTCACGCCATTAACGACCGGCTGCTGGGCCACAAAGTGATTGGCGGTTTCCCGCTGAAAAAGTTCTATCCTGAGTTGGGTAATGCGGCATTGTGGTGCTGCACAGAGCTAACCACGCGCGGTGCCATCGATACCGCCGCTGGATTGCTGACTGTGAATGCCGGATCCAATCGAGAAAAAGAAGAAGCCGAGGAGGTGGCGCGATGAAGCACGAACCGCGCAAAGCCACACGCCACGTCAATCAGAACGAAGGCCTGATCTTCGAGAAATCGTCCGCAGGCAAAGCCGCGTGGAAGCTTCCTCCACTTGATGTGCCCGAAGTAGACACCGCCGCATTGCTCGGCGCCGCTGAAAGAAAAGACTTGGGCAACATGCCGGAAGTCAGCGAGATCGAAATCATCCGCCATTTCACGCGCCTTTCAACCTGGAACTACGCCATCGATCTCGGCATGTATCCTCTGGGATCGTGCACCATGAAGTACAACCCGCGCGTGAACGAAGCCGTAGCGCGCATCGAAGGCATCGCGAACGGTCATCCCTACCAGCCGGAGAAGATCTCGCAGGGCGCATTGCAGATTCTGAAAACCCTGAGCGAATGTCTGATCGAGATTACTGGCATGGATGCGATCACACTCCAGCCCGCCGCCGGCGCGCACGGCGAAATGACGGGACTGCTCATGGTCCGCGCCTATCACCATTCCAAGGGCCGTCCGCGAAAAAAGGTTCTGATCCCTGACTCTGCTCATGGGACAAACCCGGCGACTGCCGCGATGGTCGATTACGCGGTCGAGAACCTGAAATCCGATTCGCGCGGCATGGTGGACGTGGCCGCTCTCGCAGCGCAGATGAACGAAGATGTGGCTGCCCTCATGCTCACCAATCCCAACACGCTGGGCGTTTTCGAGCAGGACATACACAAGATTGCCGACATCCTTCACGCCAAAGGTGGCTTGCTCTACATGGATGGTGCAAACATGAATGCCCTGGTCGGCAAGGTAAGGCCGGGCGATTTCGGCGTCGACCTGATGCATCTCAATCTGCACAAGACATTTTCTACGCCGCACGGCGGCGGCGGCCCAGGATCAGGACCAGTCGCGATCAAGAAAGCCCTTGAACCCTTCTTACCGAAGCCGGTTGTGGTGGCTAAGCCCGATGGCACGCTAGGTTTCGATTACGATCGCCCTCATTCCGTGGGACGCGTGCGCGCCTTCTACGGCAATTTCGGCATGTTTGTTCGTGCCCTGGCCTACATTCAGGCGAACGGCCCCGACGGGTTGCGTCAGACTACAGAAGACGCCGTCCTAAACGCCAACTACATTCGGAAAGGCCTCGAAGGCACATACGATCTGCCCTATTCAACGCCCACCATGCATGAAGTCGTTTTCAGCGACAGACTGCAGGCGAAAAAGGGTGTTCGCACGATGGACATCGCCAAACGACTCATCGATTACGGATTTCATCCCTACACAACTGCCTTTCCGCTGATCGTTCCGGGCGCCCTGATGATTGAGCCGACGGAGAGCGAGCCCAAAGAAGAGTTGGATTTATTTATCGAGGCAATGAAGTCGATCGCACACGAAGTTGAAGAAGATCCGCAGACAGTACTCGACGCCCCTCATTGGACTCGCGTCTCACGTTTGGATGAAACTGCTGCCGCCAGGAAGCCCGTCCTGCGCTGGAAGCCCAGCGCTTAATCCAGACTCGGTTGCCAGTGAAAAACTCGACGTCTGGGCTCACTCGGCCGGTTACCATTGCTGCCAGAAACACAAAAGATTCCCCGCCTTCGATTTCGCACCTGAAGTGCAGACGCCGGGGTTTGCTAACTCTTTCTTGAGGTTACCGCGAAAAACGCAGCGGCTTCCTGCTCGACATTCGTGCTTCCGCACTTAGGGCACTTCGGAGATTCATTCTCGTGTTCGTTGAGACTCAGAACCAATTCGAAGGTCTTGTGGCAGTCGAGGCAAACATAGTCGTATACCGGCATGGAGACCTCCCACGGGAAACATACCGTTGGGAAAATTGTAACCCCGCGCGGCGTCTCACACAGATTTATAGACGATTCATTGGAGCGAACCATCGCCCAAGTCACTTCGCTGTGATATCCACCGACGCTCGTGTCGTCTCCCAGTCGATATTCATCGTGCAGCCACTTCCCGATTTCACATAAGAGATCGTGAAATTCTCCACGGGAGATGGCAGCTTTGAAACTTTCATGTCGACCCGCGCCAGCTCGTCGCTTTCGTATTTGTAGGGAATGCCCCACTCGCCGGTTTTCTTGTTGATGATCAGCGTCCACTTGTCTGCTTTCGGGACGGTGAACATCGTGTAGTTGCCGGCAGCCACACTCTTTCCACCAACCTGAACATCAGCGCTGGGAACGAACGTAGTCGCTTCATTCGCGCCCGTACGCCACACTTCGCCGAAAGGCACGAGATCGCCATAGATCTTGCGGCCTTTCATCCGCGGGCTGGAGTAATTCGTCGTGACCGTCTTTCCGCCTCCCAGATCGCAAGTGGCCGAGGCTGAAGGACTAGGACGGTTTTTGCCCATCTGTGCGAAAGCGGCGGTTGTGAAGAGCGCGGCTACGATACCGAGATAAACGAGTCGTTTTTGCATCGAGGTCTCCGAGCAATCAGATTGACAATTAGTCGAGTGCTAGTCGTTCGACGTGCGAACCGCTTCGTCGAAAGCAGATTATGCTCCATCGGGTGTCGCAGTTACAATCACCCCATGCCCGTATTCGATGACAAACAGGAAGAACTGGAGCATTACGAGACCATGATGGGAGTGCCGCGCGGGCGCCTCGCGGTCACTATGGATGCAATTACCGATGCTATGGCGTTAGTGGGACAGCATGGGGTTTACTGCCAAAGCCAGCGCTGGCCGGGCAAGCCGGTCATGGATATTCAGATCATCATGAAGAATCTGACCGACGCCAAAGAGCTGATCCAGAGCGTGATGGAAGAATTAAAAAAGGGCCGCTGATTATTTTGATATCCTCAATTGCAAGTATTCATCCAGAAGGAGGCCTTGCCTGCTCATGAGAAAGAAATCGACCGTCCTCGTCGCTCTCGCAGCATCGTTCTTTGCGTCAGCCTCCACCGCTCAGAACTCAGCTCCGGCACAGCCGCCAACATCCACTCCTCTGACCTCACAGGAACGCGAAGCCGCCATCAAGCAGTTCGAGACCACGCGCGATAACTTTCTGAAGTCGATTTCCGGATTGTCCGAAAAGCAGTGGACCTTCAAGCCCGCTCCTGATCGTTGGTCGGTGGCCGAGGTAGCCGAGCACATCACTGTGTCAGAGTCCACGCTTGGCGGGCTCGTGCAGCAGAAAATCATGCAATCCCCCGCGACTCCCCAGAAGCGGGATCAGGTCAAAGGCAAAGACGAAATGATCCTGCAGCGGGTGCCCGACCGCAGCCACAAGGCGCAGGCGCCGGAGTTTCTGCGTCCCACGGGCCGTTGGGCCACTGAATCAGAACTAACAAAAGCCTTCGAGGATGCCCGCGCCGCGAATATCCAGTACATCAGCACCACCAGCGACGATCTGCGCGATCACTTCTTTGACCATCCCGCATTCGGGACACTTGATGGTTATCAGTGGCTACTGCTGATCTCGGCTCACTCGGCCCGGCACACGGAGCAAATCGAAGAGGTCAAAGCGGATGCAAATTTTCCGAAACAGTAATGCGGCTCGCCTTACGCCAGAGAGTACTTCCCACGCTCGATCATCCTCTGCGCGATCTGCTGCCTTAGCTCGATGGTATTGAACGGTTCGTACTTCGCCAGGCGGCGCAAAATCGCAAGCTGCGTGCGCAGCATGTCGCCATCCGCGACGGCGGCGATTATTTTTTTGGCGGCCGACTCCACTTTCTCCATCGCCTGCGTGAGATAAACCCGCGTCATGGCGATTGGTAGCGCAGCGGCGGCCTCGCCTTTGCTTTCTGCGATTTTTTGTGCTCGCAGCACCGCCGACTCCATGGCATAAGTTTCAATCGTCATGTCGGCGATCGCTCCCATGACCTCCTGCTGATCCTGAATTGCCTGCATGTATTTCTGCGTCGCCGCACCCGCCGCGAAGAGGCCGAGCTTTTTGGCTTGACCGACCAGCTTGCGCTCTTCCGCCAGCGCGCCTTCGGCCTCGTCGCTCGCCGAAGGTCCGGAGAGCACTTCGTCCATCAGCTTTTTGATGGCAGCCATCAAAGGTAACTGCCCGCTCATTGCACGCTTCAGCAGAAACCCTGTGATGATCAGCCGGTTGATTTCGTTCGTTCCTTCGAAAATCCGGTTGATGCGCGCGTCCCGATAGGCGCGCTCGGCGGGATACTCCTCAACGAAGCCATAGCCGCCATAGATCTGCAATGTCTCATCGACGACGTAGTTGACCATCTCCGAAGCCCATACTTTAATGATCGAGCACTCAACCGCATATTCTTCGATGGCCTTGCGCGTTTCTTTCATCGCCTCGGCGCCCGATTTGTCGACCTCGCCGAGCGCATGATCCATCATGCCAACCGTCCGATAGACAAGGGATTCGCCGACATAAAGCAATGTTGCCATGTTGGCGATCTTTTCGCGTACCAAACCGAAATCGGCGATCACCTTATTGAATGCCTTACGCTGCTTGGCATAAACGATCGCGTGTTCGAGCGAAACACGTCCACCTCCCACGCACATCGCACCCAGCTTGAATCGTCCGATATTGAGAATGTTGAAGGCAATGACATGCCCCTTGCCGATTTCGCCGAGCAGGTTCTCGACCGGTACCTTGCAGTCATTGAGAATGATGGGACAGGTCGACGAGCCGCGGATGCCCAGTTTGTGTTCTTCCGCGCCGATCGAGAAGCCTGCAAAATTTCTCTCGACCAGAAATGCCGTGAATTTTTCGCCATCGATTTTCGCAAAGACGGTGAACAGATCAGCGAAGCCGGCGTTCGTGATCCACATCTTCTCGCCATTGAGAATGTAGTGTTTGCCATCAGACGAGAGTTCAGCGCGAGCGCGGCAATTCAGCGCATCGGAGCCAGAAGACGCCTCCGACAGCGCATAGGCCCCGACAACCTCCCCGCTGGCGAGCCTCGGCAAATATTTCTTTTTCTGTTCTTCTGTCCCAAAATAGACGATGGGCAGCGTTCCGATCCCAGTGTGACCACCCCAGGTCGTCGCAAAGCCTGCATACTTCGCAATATGGTCGGCGATCACGGCGGCAGTGACTTTGTCCATCTCCAGCCCGCCGTAAGCTTCAGGAATCTCTACCGAACTCAACCCCAGTTCTCCAGCCTTCTTCAGCAGATCGCGCGAGATGGAAAAATCCTTGTGCTCCATCTTCTCGACGTTCGGAAGAATCTCATTGACGGTGAATTCTTCCGCCGTTTGCCCGATCAACTGATGCTGCTCGCTGAAATCTTCAGGCGTAAAAACTTCCTCCGGGCGTCGTGATTCGAGCAGAAAACTGCCGCCAGAAACTCGCGTGTTTGGAGATGTGGTCACCGTGGCCATAGTCCATCCTTCGCGGGCCGCGTGATAAACCGGCCTGCAAAATGAATCTTTGAACGTTTCATTCTAATGCGCCGGGCTCATGAACGGTAGTAACGGAAGGGCCCCCATCATTTCGCTTTTCTTGCCATTTTGAAGGGACTTTCAGGATAGTTAGAGGTACTTTTCGAGCGTGGTTGCTAAGACGCCGATACGTTTCGAAGTGCAATGCGACACGAGTTTACTTGTGAGTGCCGCTCTTGAGCGAGGCGGTAGTCGGCGCGCAGTTATTAATTGGCACCTTGCATTGAAGACCGTCCCACAACTGGCCGGTCGGGCATTGATTGGTGCCGGCGGCCATTCCGCTGACGCATCTCCCATCTCCTCCAACGAAGAAGCCCGAAGGACAGGCCGGAGTGGATGTGCAGGCCCGGTTGGCAGCGACGTCTGATGTTGGTTTTTGCGGTTTTTTATGGTCCGTGCGAACGGTTTTTCCCGGCTCCGTGTTGTCAGTTCGGACATCCATTGTTTTCGAGGCAAGGGAGTCCTCGGCGGAGCGGGCGGCGGAATTCGGCGTAGCGTGTGAACCGCTAGACGATGAACTTGCGGAAGCCAGCGATGCTGAAGAAAGCCCGCTGGAAGCTGAAGCGCCAGCAGAATAAGGATGCTGCGCAAATACGACTACTGGAATCAGCAGGAAAGCAATTGAGGCAACACGAGAGAGACGCATCATTCACCTCTGAAAAGCGTGGGATCTCTTTTTACCGTGCGTCGGCTGAACCTGATCTGCAACATCATCATACTCGCAAAACGTGTGAAAACGGCGTAGAGATCTGAAAACTGCGACGCGAGATTATCGTGATCCCGCTCGTTCGAATCAGTTCAGGATTTCGAAAATCCCCGCCGCGCCCATTCCACCCCCGACGCACATCGTGACCATGCCATATCGCCCCTTGCGGCGATTGAGCTCGCGAATAACCGTCGCGGTCAACTTTGCTCCCGTGCAGCCGAGAGGATGTCCCAACGCGATCGCGCCCCCGTTCGGATTCACTTTCCCCGGATCAAGCCCTGCCTCTTTTATCACGGCCAACGATTGTGCCGCGAAGGCCTCGTTCAACTCGACCACGTCGATATCCGAAAGCTTCAGCCCAGCCATCTTCAACGCTTTCGGAATCGCGAACACCGGCCCAAGTCCCATTTCTTCGGGTTTGTAGCCTGCGGTGGCGAAAGCAACATAGCGCGCCAGCGGCCTCAAGCCAATCGCCTTCGCACGCTCGGCAGACATCACCACGGCTGCCGCAGCTCCATCCGACATTTGGGAAGAATTCCCCGCAGTCACCGTGCCTGTCACATGGAACGCCGGCTTCAACCCGAGCAGCGCCTCCAGGGAAGTATCGGCGCGCGGCCCCTCGTCCATCTTAAAAATAATCTCCTGCCGTTTCGGTTTCGATCCATTCGGAGTCGTAAAGCTCACCGGCACCGGCACAATTTCATCCTCGAACTTGCCCGCCTGGATTGCCGCCAGCGCCTTCTGATGGCTGCGCAGCGAAAATTCGTCGGCTTGCTCGCGAGTGATACCGAAACGTTGCGCGACCCGCTCCGCGGTAAGACCCATGTTGAGGTAAGCGTCAGGATAATGGTCAACCAGCCACGGGTTGGGAGAAACCTTGTGGCCGCCCATCGGAATCATAGTCATCGATTCGGTGCCGCCCGCGACAATCACCTCGGCCCCGCCGCTCATGATCCGTTCCGCGGCCATGGCAATCGCTTGCAATCCGGATGAACAGAAGCGGTTGATGGTAAGCGCTGAAACCTCAACCGGCAGGCCGGCACGCAGCGATGCAATCCGAGCCACATTCATTCCCTGTTCAGCCTCAGGCATCGCACAGCCGAGAATCACATCTTCGATCTCTTCCCAATCGAGCTGCGGCACGCGATCGAGTGCTCCTTTGATCGCGATTGCGGCCATTTCATCGGGACGTGTCGCCCGCAGCGTGCCTTTGTTAGCTCGTCCTACTGGAGTGCGCACCGAAGATGCGATGATTACTTCGCGCATTGAAAACCTCAGCCTAAATTATCCACTCGCTTCGATGCTCGGCGCTTCACCAAAGAATCACTTCACCGGAGCGAAAAAGTAATAGTCGGCACTGTAGCTGCTCTTGGTCTCCGTGCCTTTGTGGGCCTCGTCGCAGCCCTCCGTCGGCGGTTGGCCGCCGTGCGTGTGCACGCGTTGAATGGTCGTGACGCTCTGCAAGGCCCCTTTTCCCGCATTACTCATAACCTTAACCAACAGCCAGGGAATGGAGTTGGGATCAAGCGCATTCACTTTGGCCACAGCTTTTCCCGTGACTTCACTGCCATCCTTCAGCTTCCACGTTGGACCGGCTGAGTGCTGCCCGATCAGCTTATCGTTGCGGTCGTGAAGCTCCGCGTCAGGAGCCTTCAGTGTCCAACTGAACTTGTCATCTTGCCCAGCCTGACAAGTGTAGATTTGCGATCCCGTGCCATGCGCAAAAAGCACGACCTCTTCGCCGGATGGAACCTGGATCGCGTCTGGCGCGTCAGGTGCGGATTCTTTCGTCGAAGAATTGTTTTGCGGGCTGGCTTGAGAACTTGCAACTACGCCGCCGAGACTGAGTACAATCAGCGGCAACAGCATCGCGGCATTTAGTCGGCGTTGTGTCATGATGCCGATTGTAGCAGCGAAATCCACCTGGTTCTTCAGGTGCGAGCTGACTATAAGCTGCCCCACCGCTCCACGCTGCAGAAATATCACCCCTGCTCGACCTGTATAAGCATTCCATACTTCGGCCGAAGCGTAATAAGCGGCTGCGGCTCCACGCGGTGTCCCGGGACCAATTTTAATCTCCACCTCTGCGCAAGCGTGGCAAGAATCAACACGCCTTCCATCCATGCAAACGATTCACCGATGCACTGCCGCGGTCCAGCTCCGAAAGGAAAGTAGGTGAACTTTGCCCGCCGACTCTTGCTAGCCTCGGAAAATCGATCGGGATCGAATCGCAACGGGTCGGGAAAGTAGCGCGGATCGCGGTGCGTCACAAACTGGCTGATCAGGACGGTGGTTCGCGCTGGCAGAAAATAGTCGCCCAGAGCAAAATCATTTCGCGCAAAACGGCCCATCGCCCAGGCTGGTGGATAGAGTCGCAAAGACTCCGCCATAACGTTTTCCGCATAGTGCAGCCGCGACACATCGTCAAACGTAGGAAGCTCGCCACCCAAAACCGTGTCGATCTCTTGGTGTAATCTCGCGTCGCACTCCGAGTTTTGCGATAGCAAGCACCATGTCCACGAAAGCGCATTTGCTACGGTTTCGTAGCCAGCCAGAAAGATCGTAATCACCTGGTCGCGAAGCGATTGCCGCGAGTCTTTATCGTCACCGGGAGAAGCGGCGAGCATCAGGTCGAGAAGGCTCCCCGAATCGCGGCCCCTCCTGACATGTGCGTCAATCATACGATAGACAACCGCATCAATCCGCTCGCGCGCTCGTACAAATGCCGCCAACCCGGGCGGACGAAGGTGAACCAGCCATTCCGCCGCCGGCAACATGACAAGAAAGTTGTAAAGCCCCATGATTCGATTGATCGCCGCCGCCAGTTCTTGAACTTCCTGTCGCAAATCGGTCGCGAACAAAGTGCGCGCCACGACATTGAGCGTGAGATGCATCATGTCGACGGCAATGTCGCGCTGCTCGCCATCCCGCCACGAATCACGAATGCGTACAGCTTCCTCAACCATAACCTCCGCATATTGTGCGATGCGCTGGCGATGAAACATCGGCTGCGCTGCGATGCGCTGCGCTCGATGCGCTGCGCCTTCGCTGGTGATCATGCCTTCGCCCAGCAGCATCTTGGTGCGCTGAACCGTCCGTTCCTTGATGAAGTTGTCGTTCTGCACCACCAGCACTTCGCGGATGTAATCGGGATGATTGAGAAAGACAATATGGTTGTGTCCCAGCTTGTAGTGTGCGATGTCGCCGTAAGTTTCAGCCAGGTGCTGGAAAAGAATAATAGGATTTGCCGGCCGGAACTTGCGGAATGCATACCAGAGGAGGTTGCGCTGAAAACCTGGGGGAAACCGGTAAGGCGTTCCCTTATCAGAAACTTCGCGCGCCGGTTGCCGGACCGCTGTACTCATCACACTAGTTTACAGGGCAGCGGCTACCGCTTCTGCAGTCCGTCCAGAGCCGCAAGAATTTCCTGGCTATGCCGCGCCGGGTCGACACTCGTGTACGATCTAGCGATTTTGCCGTTAGGATCGATAATAAACGTGTGCCGGGCAGCCAATTTTACGATGCCAAGGTTCGTCAGTGAACCATAGGCTTTGCTAACCCTGCCATCGGTATCCGCCAGAAGTTTAAAGTTTAATCCCTCTTTGGCGCAGAACTTTTTGTGCGAATCGACATCGTCCACGCTCACGCCAAGAACAATCACGTGGCGTTCCGCATACTTCGATTGGTCGACCTGAAAATTGTGAGCTTCGCGCGTGCACTCCGGCGTCTGATCCTTCGGATAAAAATACAAAACCACCCAACTGCCGCGATAATCCTTCAAGCTGACGAGATCGCCGTTCTGCGATCTCAGCGAGAACTCAGGGGCATCGCTGCCAACGCTCGGAACCGTCCGCGAAGCCGAGAACAACCTCGGAATCAGAAAAGCAACAATGACGATCACCACCGCGAACAATATGATTCGCAATATTAAATTCTCCTTAATCGCCGCCTCCGCGGATGCAGATCGCCTGCCCCCTTCGTCATTGTAAAGCCTGGGCCAGTTACCTCCGTTCAGCAAAATTTCTGGCAATTGAATATCATGGGATATCCCGCACTAATTCAACTGGGGTGCCGAAGTGGCTCAGACGGAAACTGATGGTCTAGAGGTATTGGAAACCCGTGAGTGGGTGGACTCGCTGGATTACGTTCTTTCGCAGGGTGGCCCGCTTCGAGCCGGCCGCCTCCTTCAGCAACTGGCATTGCACGCCCGGCGGGCTGCCGGGGTTAATCTTCCCTTCTCGGCGACTACTCCGTACCAGAACACGATTCCATCACCGCAGCAGCCTCCCTTTCCGGGCAGTCAGGAAATGGAACGCCGCATCAAGAGCCTGGTCCGCTGGAACGCGCTGGCCATGGTGGTGCGCGCCAACAAAATTCAGGAGGGTATCGGCGGGCATATCTCCACATTCGCATCCGCCGCCACATTGTACGAAGTTGCCTTCAATCATTTTTTCCAAGCCAAGACCGAAAGTGGCGACCGCGACTTTGTTTATTTTCAGGGCCACGCCGCCCCCGGAATCTACGCACGAGCTTTTCTTGAAGGCCGCATTCCCCGCGAGAAGCTCGAAAACTTTCGTCGCGAACTGAAGCCTGGCGGAGGGTTAAGTTCCTATCCTCATCCCTGGCTCATGCCCAATTTTTGGGAGTTTCCCACCGTTTCCATGGGCCTGGGGCCCATTCAGGCGATTTATCACGCGCGTTTCATCCGCTATCTGGAAAATCGCGGGCTGAAGGAATCGCGAGGCGGCAAAGTCTGGGCCTTCCTCGGCGATGGAGAAATGGACGAACCCGAAGCTCTCGGCTCGATCACTCTCGCTTCGCGCGAAAATCTCGACAACTTGATCTTCGTCGTGAACTGCAACCTGCAGCGCCTCGATGGTCCAGTGCGCGGCAACGGGAAAATTATTCAGGAGCTCGAAGCCATCTTCCGTGGCGCCGGATGGAATGTCATTAAAGTCATCTGGGGCTCCGACTGGGACAGTCTAATCCGCAAAGATCGCGACGGCCTGCTGGTTCGGCGTTTGGGAGAAATCAGCGACGGCCAATACCAGAAATATTTTGTCGAAAGCGGCGCCTACTTCCGCCAGAACCTCTTCGGCAGCGATCCCCGCCTGCTGAAGATGGTCGAGCATCTCTCCGACGAGCAACTGGCCCGCATGCGGCTGGGCGGGCATGATCCCATCAAAGTACACGCGGCCTATCGAGCCGCGGTCGATCATGAAGGCTCGCCTACCATCATTCTTGCCAAAACAATTAAGGGTTACGGCCTCGGCGAAGCGGGTGAAGGCAAGAACATCACCCACCAGCAAAAGAAGCTGAATGAGGACGAGCTGCAGCTGTTCCGCTCGCGTTTCGGAATTCCCATCCCTGACGATGAACTGCACAACGCGCCCTTCTATCGGCCCTCAGACGAGAGTGCCGAAATCAAGTACATGCAGGCGCGTCGTCAGCAACTCGGCGGATACATGCCCCAGCGCACGGTTCTCGCCAATCCGCTCAAGCCGCTATCGGAAACGCACTTCGAGGAATTCTACAAAGGCACGGAAGGCCGCGAAGCTTCCACCACCATGGTCTTCGTGCGCCTGCTAGGCAAGCTGCTGCGTGATCCGGAAATCGGCAAACTGATTGTCCCCATCATCCCTGACGAAGCCCGCACCTTCGGCATGGAGGCTCTGTTCCGCCAGGTCGGCATTTACTCCAGCGTTGGCCAGCTCTACGAACCGGTCGATATGGACACGCTGCTTTATTACAAAGAAGCGAAGAACGGACAGATTCTCGAAGAGGGCATCACGGAAGCGGGATCGGTGTGCTCATTCATAGCGGCTGGCACAGCTTATGCCAACCACGGCATCAACACGATTCCATTTTTCATTTACTACTCGATGTTCGGCCTTCAGCGCATCGGCGATCTGATCTGGGCGGCAGCAGACATGCGTTGTCGCGGGTTTCTCGTCGGCGGCACGGCTGGCCGCACTACGCTCGCCGGAGAAGGTCTGCAACATCAGGATGGTCACAGCCACGTTCTCGCTCTGCCGGTTCCAAACCTCATTGCCTACGATCCGGCATTCGCCTACGAGATCGCGATCATTATTCAGGATGGCATCAAGCGCATGTACGTCGATGGCGAATCGATTTTCTACTACCTCACCGTCACCAACGAGCCGCTTCCCATGCCCGAGATGCCGAAAGAAGGAAATGTCCGCGAAGGCGTTTTGCGCGGCCTGTATCGCTTCAAGCCTTCGGAAAAAAAGGATGCCAAGCTGCACGCGCAACTCTTGGGCAGCGGAACCATCATGTTCGAAGTACTCAAAGCGCAGGCAATCCTGCAGGACAAATATGGAGTCGCCGCCGATGTGTGGAGCGTGACCAGCTACAAAGAACTCTATCGTGACGCTAACGACTGTGAACGCTGGAATATGCTGCATCCCGGAGAATCGCCGAAAACTCCATATGTTACGCAAACTCTGAAAGATGCGCCCGGGCCCTTCATTGCCGCATCTGATTACATGAAGGTGCTACCCGAGTCTCTGGCAAAGTGGGTGCCGGGGCAATTGGTTTCTCTTGGGACCGACGGCTTTGGCCGCAGCGAAAGCCGCGCCGCCTTGCGCGATTTCTTCGAAGTGGACGCCAAACACATTGTGCTGGCTACCCTAGGCGCTCTGGCTCGAGAAAAGAAGATCGGGCTTGATCTCGTAAAGAAGGCCGTCACCGATCTTCAAATCGATGCCGACAAGGCAAATCCGGCCACGAGCTAAATGCAGAACCGCCCTGGAAAAAATGTAAAACTGGGAAAATAAGAAAATTAAGGAATGGATTCAGTGATCGAATTTAAGCTTCCCGCACTCGGAGAGAACATAGAACAAGGCGATCTGGTCCGCCTGATGATCGCTCCGGGCGCAAATATCAGCGAAGGCCAGGCCGTGATGGAACTCGAAACCGACAAAGCGGTCGTAGAAGTCCCTTCGTCAGTGAGTGGAAAGATCAAAGAAATTCTGGTCAAGGAAGGCGACAAAGTCAAAGTCGGGCAAATCATTTTCACCGCGGATGGCAATGGCGCCACGGCGCCACAAAAACCCGAAACTCCCGCAAAGACCTCTGCCGCCGCCGCCCGATCCACATCGAGCGCGCCGGCCGCGGTTGCTGCCCAGTCAAAAACAATCGAGGCTCCGGCACAATCCCAACCCCCAGTTCCACAGTCGGCAAACGAAGATCGACCCACCACGCAACGAACCCGTTCTACCGACTCCTCCGCGGCAGGCGAATTCCGCTTGCAGGAACTTGGCGAAAACATTTCCGAGGGAGATTTAGTTCGGCTCATGATCGCGCCCGGCGCAAGAGTTTCCGAAGGCCAGCCCGTCATGGAGCTTGAAACCGACAAAGCCGTCGTCGAAGTGCCTTCAACTGTGAGCGGCACAGTAAAAGACCTCAAAGTTAAGGAAGGCGAGAAGGTCAAAGTCGGGCAAGTCATTTTTACTCTGGAGGGTGTGGGCAAAGCGCAAAGTGCACCGCTGCCTCCCCCGAGCCAGCCCGTCGAACACGTCTCCGGCCAGCATGGCGCACGTCTCGCATTCCAGGCGGCGATTCGAGCCGAGGGCAAGACCGAAGAACAGGCGCTGCCGCCGGATCAGCCGCAGCAACGTCCGGCATCATTCTCTATGCCGGTGCAACTTGGCAAAGTCGCCGGAACCGAGCATCGTGAAGCGATCCCCGCGGCGCCCCACACTCGCCGTCTGGCGCGCGAAATTGGCGTGGACATCTACGAAGTAAAAGGCACCGGTCCGGGCGGACGCATCAGCGAAGAAGATGTTAAGACTCATGCCAAAGCCGCACTCGCAGCAGCGGCATCCGCCCCCCAGGCTCCAGCTCGTGCCGGACACTTCATCGCACCCAAGCTGCCCGATTTTTCGAAGTGGGGACCAATCGAACGCGTCTCCATGCGTGGTATTCGCAGGAAGACGGCAGAGCATCTTGCCGAATCCTGGAACACGATTCCTCATGTCACTCAGCACGACCGCGCAGACATTACCGAACTCGAACACTTGCGCGCGCGCTTCGCTCCCAAGGCCGAACAGGCTGGCGGAAAAATGACGGTGACCGCAATCGCTTTGAAAGTCTGCGCTGCCGCTTTGAAAGTGTTCCCGCAGTTCAACGCCACCATCGACATGGAGAAAGAGGAGATCATCTACAAGCAATACATCAGCATCGGGGTCGCAGCCGATACGGATCGCGGCTTGCTGGTTCCCGTCATCCGCGATGTGGATAAGAAAAACATCGTCGAGCTCGCGGTCGAGCTTTCGCAGCTGTCGCAAAAAGCGCGCGATAAGAAAATAACGCTCGCCGATATGGAAGGCGGCACCTTCACCATCACCAACCTCGGCGGCATCGGCGGCACTGCGTTTACGCCTATCGTGAATCATCCCGAAGTCGCGATCCTTGGCCTCTCGCGCTCGCGCATGGAACCCGAATGGATCCAAGATAAGGATGGAGGGAAGTTCGAGCCGCGGCTGATCTTGCCGTTATCGCTCTCCTACGATCATCGCCTGATCGATGGCGCCGACGCCGCCCGTTTCCTGCGCTGGGTCGCCGAAGCATTCGAGCAGCCGTTCTTGCTGTCCGTACAGGGCTGAAGCGGTTTTGAAAGGTTGTCATCCTGAGCGAAGATTTTGCTTCGCTCGTGCGAAGCAAAATCGCAGTCGAACGATACCTATAGGTTAAGAAGCAGCCGGTATTTCGCAACGCACTTTGAAACATTGAACTTCGATATCTTGAAGCCTCGTCCCCAAACATGTCTGACACTTCATCTGTAAAACTTGCGGTAGTCGGCGCCGGTCCCGGCGGCTACGCAGCGGCTTTCTTGGCCGCCGATCTTGGAATGCATGTCACCCTGATCGATCCCGAACCGAACCCCGGTGGCGTTTGCCTCTATCGCGGCTGCATTCCGTCAAAGGCTCTGCTTCATGTTGCGAAGTTGATCGAAGAATCACGGCAAGCTAAGAACTGGGGCATTGATTTCCCTGCTCCGAAAATCGATCTCACGCGCCTTCGCTCCTGGAAAGAAAATGTCGTAAAGAAACTGACCGGCGGCCTGGGACAGCTTTCCAAACAACGCCACGTCGAATACATCCAGGGGAGTGCGGCCTTCGAGAATTCAACTACCCTGCGTGTGACGAAGCATGACAAAGCGGAATCAATCCTCGTCTTCGATCGCATCATTCTGGCGACAGGCTCGCGGCCAGCGGTTATCCCAACATTCAAGCTCGATTCACCGCGCCTGATGGATTCCACCCGCGCTCTCAACCTCGAAGATATTCCGGGCACTCTGCTGGTCATCGGCGGCGGCTACATTGGGCTCGAACTTGGTTCGGTCTATGCCGCGCTGGGCACCCGCGTGACCGTAGTCGAAATGCTTTCCGGCCTGCTTCCTGGCGCAGATCGCGATCTCGTACTTCCTCTTCACAAGCGCCTCGAAAAAATGTTCGAAGCAATTCTCCTGAACACCACCGTCGCTTCTCTGCAGGAAGACGCAAAAGGGATCCGCGCGAAATTCGAAGGCACCGCGATCCACGACGCCAATCGCGAAAAGGTTTTTGATTGCGTGCTGGTTTCTGTCGGGCGCAAACCGAATTCCGAGATTCCCGGCCTTGAAAAAACAAAAGTGCAAATCGGCGCGCGCGGCTTCATCGAAGTGAACCACCAACTGCAGACCGCCGATCCCTCCATCTATGCCATCGGAGACGTCGTCGGCGAGCCCATGCTCGCGCACAAGGCGTCGCACGAAGGGCGCGTAGCGGTCGAAGCGATCGCCGGGCACAAAGTCGCCTTTGAACCAAACGCCATTCCAGCCGTCGTCTTCACCGATCCCGAAGTCGCCTGGGCCGGCCTCACGGAAACTCAAGCCGAAAAAGAAAATCGCGAAGTCAAAGTTGCCAAGTTTCCGTGGGGAGCATCCGGACGTGCGGTTACACTCGACCGTCCCGAAGGCATGACAAAGTTGCTCATTGATCCGCAAACCGAGCGCGTCCTGGGCGTCGGCATCGTCGGCGTAGGCGCCGGAGAACTCATCGCCGAAGGCGTTCTCGCCATAGAAATGGCTGCTCTCGCCAGCGATGTCGGGATGACGATCCATCCCCATCCCACGCTCTCTGAAACGGTCATGGAATCTGCCGAAGTTTTCTTTGGCACCAGTACCCACGTCTTTCGTCCGAAACGCGGCTGACCTCATCTCCCTGCCCGCCGCTTTCGATACAATGAATTCTCGTCGGTTCGAACGGAGCAGCAACTCCACGCCTTCGCGCTCATTACGGCGCGGAAACAACATGTTCAAGCATTCCAAACGGCTAGCCCTCATTGTTCTCCTCCTCGCGGGCTGCGCAACCGCATTCGCGCAGACCCCGCTGAGCCAGATTCTGGAGCCTTCCACCTCCACAAGTTCCTCCAAAACGCCCACCGACCGCCTCGGCCGCGACACGCCATACGGAACGATCTTCGGGTTTCTGCAGGCCGCCCAAGCTGGCGACTACAGCATTGCCGCTCAATATCTGCAGATGAGCAACGCGCACCGCATCACCCAAGGCGATGATCTGGCGATGAAGCTCAAGGTCGTGATGGACCGTTCCTTCTCCGGCAACCTCAAGCCCAGCCGCCAGCCCGAAGGCGCCCCGCAAGAAGACGTTCCGCTGGATCGTCAGCGGCTGGGCATTATGTCGTCCGGCGACGTCGAAGTCCCCCTCGAGTTGGTGCGCGTCTCCGACCCAACGGCAGGAAAGATCTGGTTAATCTCGTCCGACACTATCGAGAAAGTTCCTGAGCTTTACGATCAGGTCGAAGCGCGGCAGGTGGAAACTCGGCTTCCCGGCTGGGTAGTGAAACATCAGTTCGCTGGTATGCCTTTGTGGCAATGGTTCGCCCTGCTCCTTATGATCCCCGTGGCCGCCGCCGCGGGCTGGCTGTTGTTGTTTATATTGCAAATTCCCCTGCAATGGTGGGCGCGCCGGAACGGTCAGGCGCAGGCCGTGAATTGGCGCTCGGTCTCCGGCCCGGCATGGCTGCTCGCAGCCGCGCTCATTCACCGCATTCTCGCCGGCTATCTCGGCATGCCGCTGCTGCAGCGCCACTATTACGTGCAGGTAACAACTGTCGCCGTCATCATCGGCGCCAACTGGATTTTCTGGCGGGTAATTCGTTGGTCCCTTCGTCGCGTGCGCACCCGCGCTCTCGCCCGCGGACGCGCCGGAACTGCCTCGCTCATTCTGCTCGGCGAACGCATCGTCAAAGCGCTGGTTTTTGTAATGGCGGCGTTTTCGATCCTTGGCATTCTCGGATTTAACATGAGCGCAGCCCTTGCCGGGCTTGGCATCGGCGGCATCGCCATTGGCTTCGGCGCTCAACAAACCATCGCAAATTTATTCGGCGGCGTGTCGGTCCTGGGCGACGAAGTCATTCGCGTGGGCGACGTCTGCAAGTTTGGCGATCGCACCGGAGTCGTCGAAGACATCGGCTTGCGCTCCACCCGGGTCCGCACCGAAGAGCGAACTCTGCTCGCAATTCCGAATGGCACCGTCGCGACCATCAATGTTGAAAATCTCAGCCGCCGTGACAAAATCCTTTTTAAAGCCGTGCTCGGATTTCATCTGGAGACGACGTCAGACCAACTTCGCGAGGCACTCGCAGAAATTCGCCGCGTCTTAGCCGGCAATCCCAAGGTAGAACCATCCAGCATTCGGGTTCGGCTTGTGGAACTGGCTTCCTCTGCGCTCAATGTAGAGCTTCTCTGCTACATCCTGACGCGCGATTTCAACGAATTCGCCGACGTCCGCGAAGAACTTCTGCTGCAGATTATGAAGTTCGTTGAGGATTCCGGGACCAGCCTCGCCTCCGCATCGCAGACGCTCTATCTAAGTCAGGATGACGGAGCAGCCAAGGACAAGATCAGCACCGTGGCTCGAAAGGCGCTTGAAGCGAACGATGGTTCTTCTAAAACATCCGGCAACCAATCTTAATTTCTCTGCAGCCACGTTTGCGTCAGCCATAACAGAAACCGGTGCGTCGGGAAATAAATCAAAGCAGGAACGGCGATGAAGTAAACCAACAAATATAAACCGCCGGGCACGGCGTGTTGTTCGTGAAAGAAGAGCCCTCGAGCCCAGTTCACATCGTATTGCGGCCGCCACCAGCAATTGATCGGAATCACAATCCACGTGGTAAGCGTTGCCAACTTCCATCCTCGCCTATCGTAACCCAGGCGCCAGATCGCCCACAGCAGCAACGGCGGCGTCACAACGTGAAACAAGCCGAGCATGCGAATCCCAAGCGCGATGTGCGGATCGAACATGTATTCGGTCCCGCCTATGAGGTAGCGCCCAGTCAAAACCGCCAAAACCAGATCGACGGTAAACAAACTTTGAAAAAGTAACAGCTCGCAAGCCTGCCACGAAAAGATCAGTGAGCTTTCCGTCCACAGGGCGACCGTGATGAGAATATTCCCGAGATCACAGAAGAAAAGAAAGTTCTGCAAGCCATACTGTCGCCAGTAAATCGGCGCCCATACTGCCACCCACACCGTCCAAAACAGCTTCAGCCACAGTGGGATGCGCATGAGCGGCATTGTATCCGCAAAACACAGCGCCGCCGTCTCCAACCCTGAAAACCCTTTTCAGACAAGGCAAAGCGCCCATTTCGGAATTACCACCGTAACTTGATGCGACTTACGGGTGTACCTACGATGACACTAATATGAGTTACCAAGCCCTGCTCTTCTGTCCCGACGAAAAGACCGCCCGCACCGTAACGCAGGTTCTCGGCGAACTGGATTTCAGCGTTGTTCCCTGCACCGAACCATTCGCTGCTGTAAAGAAACTAATGGGCGAGCGCTTCGATGCGGTTGTCGTGGACTGTGATAATGAGCAGAACGCCACGCTTTTGTTCAAAAGTGCCCGCAACGCGCCCAATAACCAGGCAGCGCTGGCGGTCGCCGTTGTTGAAGGGCAGGCGGGAGTAGCCAAGGCTTTCCGCATCGGCGCCAACCTGGTTTTGACCAAGCCGATCAACGTCGAACAAGCTAAAGGAACTCTACGCGTCGCACGCGGATTGTTGCGCAAGAATGAAGGAACGAAGCCGGTGAGTTCTGCAGCCACGCCGACCGTAAAGCCCTCCACGCCGGCTCCTGCGAAGCCAGTAACACCACCCGCAAATGTGACCGAGATGCGGCCAGCAGCACCGGTTCTGTCGAAGACGCCAGTCGCTCCAATTCAGTCTCCGATTCAGTCTCCGATTCAGAAGCCGATGTCGCAGCCGACGGCCGTAGCCTCCACTTCGATGGAAATCGAAGAGACGACCACCGCCGACATCTCCGTAGAAGCAGCCGAGGCCAGCCGCACTTCCTCCCAGCTCGCAAACCCAGCGCAATCGGTTGCAGCGAAGATCATTGCGGCTTCGTCCTCTTCAACGGCCCAGCGGCAGAGTTCGCCTGGATCGGCGGCAAGTGCTCCTGCCCCGGCTCGTGAAGTGAAATCCGTACCAGCAGTTGAGGAAAAGCCCGCTGTAGCGGCGTCCGAAGCTGCGCATGAAACCGCGAAAGCTCGAAGCGACTTCCACTACCGATGCAGCTCTTGCCGCAGCCTCCGGTCCGGCGTTCACCTTTGGTGGCGCGGTCGAGGCGGCCAAACCGGCAAGCAGCGGAAGCAAGACCAAGCTAATCGTCGCCTTCGCCGTTGTGGTGATTGCCGCTGCCGGTTATGCGACATGGGCCAAGTTCGGCTCTCCCAAAACTGTGTCGATTGTTCCTGCACAGCGGCCCGCGCAGGCGGCAACCTCTGCTCCGTCAATGCCAGTGGCTCCCACCGTCGCGGTAAACACGCCGCCTGCAGTTGAAATTTCCAAACCCGACGCTATAGTTTCCGACACTGTTCTGCCGGCGAGTTCCACGAAAACGGTGGCGCATGCAAGCAAGCCCATAGCTGCGCCCGAATCAACAAAGACAGTGGCCGCAGTCGATACCGAGAATAAAAACTCTGCTGCAGTCGCCGAGTCTCATCCAATCGTGATCAAGAATGATCACCCCAAAGCACCTTCCAAAACAGCGGATGCGGCCGATGCGCCGGCACTGAGCGTCACCGCTATGTCCACGTCGAATGCCGCGCTCCCCGATCTAATGGGCTCAACCAGCGTGCCTACGCCTGTGCTTCAGAAGATGATGGTCTCGCAGGGAGTATCCCGCGGGCTGCTGGTGAAAGAGGTACAGCCGGTTTATCCGCGCACCGCGATCCAGATGCACGTCGAAGGTTCGGTGCAAATGCTGGCGACGGTTACCAAGAACGGCGACATTTCCGCGGTCAAAGTTCTCAGCGGAGACAAGGAACTGGGCCGCGCTGCCGTGGAAGCCGTGAAACAGTGGAAGTACAAACCTTACCTGCTCAATGGAGAGCCCGTCGATATCCAGACGCAGATCACGGTGAACTTCAAGCTGCCGCGGTAAGCTCACCCTGCTATTCCCACAAGATTCTCTCCACGGCCTAGTGTGTCCGGGGGCTGGCCCAGCTTTGAATTTTGCGCCACGCGACCACAAAAAAGGCTGCCCCCGCTTTGCTTCTGTTGCAAAGCTGGACGCCACGGACTGTCGGCCCTGTGTTTATCGCTCACGCTCTGGAAATCAGAGTCTCGACGCTGTCTCCGCAGCTGGAGACAAGGACGGGACCGACATCCTTAGTCTTTACCTCGCCGCGATCACGTCGTACGGCCGCATCATCTCGTTGTCTTCGTGCTCCAGTATGTGGCAGTGCCAGACGTAGCGGCCAGTGTATCCCTCGAAGCGAATGATAATGCGGGTAATCATGTTTGGCTCCGCGCGGACGGTGTCTTTCCATCCCGCTTCGCTGAGGTCGGGCGGGATCGGCGGCCCGAGGCCCACGAATTTTCCCGAGCGCAGGTAGGTGGGCGCGTCAAAGCTCTGGCGGTCGAGAATCTGAAAACGCACCATATGAAGATGGATGGGGTGGGAATCGTCGGTGGTATTGACGAGGCTCCAGATCTCAATGGAATCCAGAACCGGATTTTCGGTGACCGGCATGTCCCAGTGGGCGTTGTTGAGCAGCATCCTCACGGGGCGCTGCGCCGGGTCCTGCACTTCGATCAGGCTTAACGTGCGCGTCCTCACTGCGGCAGACTCGGGAATCCGTGTAACAGGCCGCAGGATGGACGGTAGAGCGCTGCCATCATGCGCAGAAGCCCTCGAGACGCGAAACTGCATCGCGTTCAAACCATCGTTCTTGAGGATGATTTGTTCTCCGGCAGAGCCTGAAAAATCCAGGATCACGTCGGCGCGCTCCGCGGGCGCAAGCGTTAAGCGCTTGAGTTCGAGCGGCGCGGGCAACAAGCCCTGATCGGTGCCAATCTGATGAAACGCTTGTCCATTCGACCAAGACAAATGAAAGAAGCGCGCGTTCGCACCGTTGAGCACGCGGAATCGATATTTGCGCGGCTCAACCTCTAGATAAGGATAAATCTTGCCATTGATGACGATCGCATCGCCGAAGACTTCGGGCGTCCACGGCGACTTGGGATCGCCTGAGACGGGATAATTCAGCTGGCCTTCGGTATCGAAGATGCGGTCGTACAAGACCAGCGGAATCTCGTGTTTTTCTTTTGGCAAATTCAGCGCATCCTCTACTTCATCGCGCACAAAATAGATGCCGAACAGTCCCGCAAAAACGTTCAGCCGGTTAATTCCCAGCGAGTGGTCGTGATACCAGAGCATGGCCGCGTCCTGACGATTCGGGTAGTAGTAGACGGCCGATCTGCCCGGCTCGTACCAGTTGTCGGGATAGCCGTCGCTATTGGCGGGAGCCTTGGCCCCGTGCAGGTGGACGACCGTACGAACATCGGGCTTGCCTGATTCTGCTCCGTGAATCGTGTGGTCGATGGGGAAAATATGCTTCGCAGGAAGTTCGTTCGCCCACTCGACGAGTATTCCCTGTCCGCTTCGCACATCAAAGGTTGGACCCGGCGAAGTGGAGCCGTATCCCCAGACGCGCGAGGGGTTCAGGTCGCGATGGAACTTACAATCGATCTGGCGGATGGCAAGCCGATAGCAAGGAAGCTTGAGTTTCGGATCGTCCGGACCAGGACGGTGATCGATGGGCTGCGCAATTTCCGGCATCGGAAGTGCATCGACGAATTGCGCCAGCGATTGCGCGTTGAGCGCGGTGCGATACTTGGGCGGCTCGCGTTGCGGCCCAATGCCTTGCGGCAGAGCGAGGGTGGCAGTCAGAAGTCCGCTGTTTTGTAGAAAGGCCCGGCGAGTAAGGGACAATTCGGTCTTTTTTCTGCTCTCTAATTTCCTGTTGCCCGTTCGCAACAAAAGCTGAGCATGGGAATGATAAATCCCCGCGCTCTCGAAATCCCCACCCCTGTCGCAAAAAAAAGGCGAAAGGGATGGGGCGCTCTCTTCGAAAATCCAGCTGCGTTTTATTTCGTGCCGGTGGTCGGATTCAGAAACAGCGTTCCGTTAATCCGGATGGCGTTGAAGTTGAACATCTGTGCGATCGAGCTGGCGATCGTATCGAAAGAACCGTTGCCGATGCGCTGCCCGCTGAGCCAGTTGTCCTCGATGAAGTGAATCACCGAGGTCTGGTCGGTGGTGGTGTGATCGACAAAGTTCTGCCGAGCCCACGGCGAGATCACCATCAACGGCAATCTCGGACCGTAGCCGCAACGGCCGAGGGCATGAGGATCCGCCGAGGCGTTGAGCCCGGACAGCGAGGTTGCCGCAGTGCCGCAAGCTCCAGAACCGGTAAGTGCATCGTCAACGCCCGTGGACGTGTTCACGATTGGGCCCATCTGGTGGTCGTACCACCCGTCAGAGTCGTCGTATACGATCACAACCGCTGTGCTGCTCCAGTAAGAAGTGGTCTCAAGGAAGTTGATCAAATTTACGACGAAGGTCTGCTCATCCAGAGGATCCGAATAGCCGGCGTGAGCGTCCTGATAGGCAGGCGCCTTAATGAAGTTGACGGCGGGAAAATTGCCTTCGGATACTGCGGCGAAGAAATCTTCCGTGTCGTATTGATGATTCGCCGGTCCGGCGTTGCCAATTTCAGAAATCGAAGCTGGCCGCGTGTGCGCGCCGTTCGAAGTGCTCGAATAGTAGTTGAAGAAAGAGTGGTGCGGAACGTAGTCGGCGGTCGTGCCGGCAAGCCCGGTGGAACTGCGGGCGCAGCCGGTGGTGCCATTGGGATTCACGGCGCTCAGGTTGAAGCCGCCCATGAAAGAGCCCCAGGTGACGCCGGCGGCGTTGAGCAGGTCGCCGATGTTCTGCGATCCCATCGTCGCTTGTGCGCGCGTCGGTGACGAGCACACGTCGCCGATTGGGTCGGCATCGCCGATGAGTGTTAGGGAACCGTCGGGGCCGCCGCTGACTTCATCACCGGTGCCGTTGAGCGTCGCCACCACGCCGTTGGTCTGGCCCGAGGTCAAGTTCACCGCGCCGGGACTCGAAGGACCAAACGTGGTGCCGTAAGAATTGTCATTGATCGCGAAGAACTGAGCATAGTTCCACATGGCAGTCACGGTGTTGCCGTCAAAGTAGCCCATGACCTGGTTGCCGTCGGTGCCGCCGGATCCGGTGAACTTGGGGAACTCATCCATCAGGCCGGCATCGAATGCCTCCTGCTCATTGAGATAGTTATGGTCCTGGTCGTTGGTGACCGCTTGCGTGCGATCGAGGCGGAACGGATTCGAAGCGCCCGCGCCATTGGCCGGGTTGAGGTTCGGATTGTTATTCAAAAGCGCATAGGTGAGGCCGTTGACCGTGGGAGTGTTCGGCGCGGCGTGGAACTGCGGCTCGCCTTTAGGGTTAGTCGCGTTGGGATAGGTTCCGAAATAGTGGTCGAAGGAAATGTTCTCGTTGAAAATCACGACCAGGTGCTGAATCGGCGTTGCCGTCGTCGGCGTGGAATTGGGCGCATGCTTCTCGGCTGCAAATGCGGGTGTGGCGATCGGTCCCAGGGCGGTGGCGAGAGACAAGAACAGCGCCATCATCCTCTTGGGGGCTTCGGACGTCTTCAGCTTCTCAAACATTGTTTCCTCCGCCCCAGGTCGAGCAGTATCGGGCAAAGTCCTGCCTCGCTGCGCGAGGCGGCTATTCCATCTTTAAACCGGGGCCAGTGGACTATAACGGGAGAATATTTCAGAGCGATTGCGAGAATGTTAAATGAGGGTAAAATCGCGCCGGGGCGTGGCTGTCATGCTGAGCGGAGTCAAAGCTTCCCTGTCAGCTCCACCGAAGCCTCCGGCTCAGGAATGTTCCGAGTCTTTTAGCGCGGGATGCGCTTCACGAATCTCTTCTGTCGTAACCGCGACCCTCTTTTTTCGATAAACGTTGACCACAGCCAGCGTCCAGAAGGGGACCAAATCGACTCCTGGGACAAGCTTGGCAAGAAACGACGGCAGGAATTCCCAATGCCAGCCGAGAAGACTGATCATTAGCGCTCCTATGCCGAAATCGAGCACGTCATCGGCGGGCGACAGAGCGCCTTCCACGAAGAAAGGAAAAACGATAATTTGGAGCGCATCCGCAAGGATGGCAAGGATCATCGCGGTTCGGAACCGGGAACCCGGAGAGATCGTGATGGAATCATCGGTCACAGCAGACCTCTGCTTCATCAGCTATTTTAGAACGATGCTGAGAGACGGTGCTCGTCAACCAGAGGACGACCCCACAAAGTCGAAGCATCCCTATCAGCCCACCGAACTCGAAGGGCTGCTTGTTCCGCCATCGCCACAGCGCTCACCAACCGCGTCGTGATCGAACTCCCTGATTTTCCTCGACCTCATGCCTCCCGGTAGCGTCGGATGCGTAGAATGAGGGAAGGCCCGGTCGTAAATGAGAAGCAGGGGAGCAAGTGGCCATGGAAACACAGAGTAAACGCAATCCCGAATCAAATCCGGCCAAGGTAGAGGCGCATATCAAAAGCGCTCAACAGATTCTAAAGGCGCTGCAAGAGAAGATCGGAGAACATCCAGAAATCGGTGCGGCCATTACGAAGTTGGAGATGGCGCTAAATGATCTGGCGATCCAGACCGGCGGCGTGCTGTAGCGGATCCGCGCCATCTGACGGGTGAACCGATCACCGTTGATAAATCGGGAGCTGGCCCACCTTTTAGTTTTTCTCTTTTGCCCCGCACAGGCGTGGGGTGCCCCATCTTTCGCGTTCTTTGCGAAAGGCGGGAACAACAAACGATGGCACGATAGATTTCGCGGAAGCCGCTTTGTTCGCCAACCATCAGCTTGATCTCATTTACGGAAGGACAACCATGCGTATCCCAACATGAGGCCAAGTGAGCCGTACACTCCTGCGTTCATGGGGGCAAGCAGGAAAAAGGTAGTCAACAGCGAGGGATCGAACTGCATCTTCACGAAATACATCGGACACAGCGAAAACATCAGTTGGGGATCGAGATCCCAGCTGTGGGGAGCAAGATAGGCCACGAGTGCCACCGGATATGAAAGAGCCGCGAAGCCACCGAGCCATTTGAGCGGCGCTAAGAACAACCGCTCGTCCTCCCGATCTTTTCTGCACGCTTTCGCGATCCACGAGCGCGGCAACACTGCAACCGTCACGCTAAAAAAACCCACCAGCGCCAGCACCGCAACAAATATGATCCATTCACTCTGCACCGGCAGTTCGGCGCCCCGCAGCATCACAAAAGGAACGCAGGTGAAAAGTGAAATCAGTCCACAGAGGAAGAACGCGATGCGAGATGTAACCCTGATAGCGCGTGCGGACATGACGCGGATTCTAACAGGGGCATAGCCAAGTTTTGGCGGAGTAAGCACCGAATCCTGAGCAGCTGTCCTGCAGCGAAAGGTCGATTCGTTTTGCGACAGCTGTCTACCACGTTGCTCCGCAAGCAGGTTTCGAGGGGCAAAAGCGCTGTCTCTGATTGAGCGCAATCTGTTAACTTTAAGCGAGGGATCTGAAATGAGCAGCCGGATAGCTGTCGTGCTTTACGGAGTCGTGATGGCAGCCGTCATAGTCGGTGTAGATTTCGCGTTCTTCCGCAACCGATTCTGGGAACGGCTGATGGCGAATATTGGCATTGTCTTGGTGTTCGCAGCTTTCTACTTGAGATTCCTAAGGCGTTCATGAACAAGACGCGGTAGCCGTTGAAGGAAACTGCCACTGACAGCCTCTCTGCTTGTCCAATTCACAACAGCAGCTTCGTAAAGCGCAAACCTATCAGTTGGCGAAATATGTCGATTTCACTTATTGACCCGGAGTCCGCAAATTCTCAATGAGTGTAATCGCCTGTCTTCGACAGTTGAGGCTTTGACACACCGTTTAACAGAGCGTGGTTGAAAAACTTAGCCACGTACGGCGCCGTATCTTTCGGAATCGGAATCGGCATTGCTGCATTTACACTCGTGTTCGCGTCTGGCTTCGGACCGTGCGGACCGAGCAGCGCATTTGGTGTATTCCTGATTTCCCTGGGATTTGCGACCACAATCATTGGGTCGCTCTTAATGGTCGGAGCGATTTTCCGGGCTGCATTCGGTCGAAGGAAAGCAAGGTAGGGACCGCTCGCTGCCAGTTAGTTGTGGCAAAATCGATTACACTCATCAAGCGTCAAAACCTTGGCGTGCTCGAACGCTTCTCCTCGACATCAGAGTCTTTTACAATAACTTTACCTCCTCGTGACAACTGGCCGAGTCTTCTTTCATTAGCATTACGTGGTACCGCCGGCTTACGGATTCCCATTCGGAGGGAGGAACAATGACCAGCATCACTCGTGTTTTCATCGCAATGGCGTTGCCAATTCTGGCCATTTCACTGACGCCCCGCGCTGCCATGGCGCAAAACTACACCGGAAACTGGCCAATCACCGTTAGCAAGTCGCACTACAGCAACGGCACGTACTGCGCGGCTCTGACCGACGATGGCAACCAGGGCTTCCCGCACAGCGGACCTGCCTCTCTGGTCCCCTCGAACGGCTATGTTGGCTGGTTCACGGTCATCAACGGAATCGTCACAGTGACGATCCCCGAAGCGTACAACGGTGAGTTTGAGTTCCTGGTGTTCGTGGCTCACGCCAGCGACGGCGGCATCGGCAAGGGCGCCTACGTTCTGGCAGGAGGGCCTGACGACAATGGCGTAGCGGTGTTCGGCGCGAAAAACGGCTGCTCTTAGAGGCAATCAGAGTCAACAAATAGAGGGCGGAGGCGCTCCGGGCGTCGCTCGGAGCGGACCTTACGCTTCGCATTAAGAGCAGGTCCTTTGCCCGGTTATCTGCGTTGCTGGTGAAACATCGCCATTTCACTCATCGTCGGGTCAACGAGCGAAATCGCCTGTCTTCATCAACTATGATTCCGAGTATTGAAGCGGCGTTATGAGACGGATAACAATAGTGCTGGCAATTCTCGGGGTCGCGATGGTAGGCAGTGGCGCAGTGGAGGGAAACCACGCAGCGAGATGGCCGAACTTAAACGAAATTAAGTCCGGCTCGGGCGAACCGCTTGAAAAAGCAGGACTGTCACCGGCTGAGCTAAAACTTGTGCGTGCTGCCCTCAATCATCTAGCAAACGGAAAAGGATGTCAGGGGGCAAACATTCAAAGCTGCGATGCTCCACAGAGCTTGTTTCTTGCGAAGGTGAAGATCACCAGGGATGGGCGGACCGCAGTCATACTGCGAAGCCCAAGGATTGCTTGCGGCACCGCTGGATGCCCGATTTGGGTCATCCAGACCTCGGGCAGGTTTCTAATTGAGGATTTCGGATGGGGCTACTTGATCTTGCCGTCTCATGAGCATAACTACTTTGACGTAGTGACCGCAACCGGTAATCACCGTGTGGGTCTCGCCATGTGGAGCTTCGACGGTGAACATTATCGGGTCATCCGTTGCGCTTCCACCGATGCAACCGATCAACCGGGCCCGCCGCCACAAGTGTCGGAGCAAAGCTGCCCTGTTTCGATCGAGTGAGCTGTCGATAAATCGCCATTACGCTCATTGACCCGGGCCCCCGAATTCCTCCTGACACCCCGCTTGGGAACGCAGTGAGATTCTTCCGATTCGCGCGAACGCGAGCGTAGAATCCTTCGTTGAATCTCCTTTTCGCAATGACGAAGCGAGTGGAAGCCTGTTGCAGCTCGCCAGCAACGATCTGTTACTGGTTCATGGTGTCGCTGATAGCGTGGGGAGTGCTGAACCTCATAGGGACCTATTGGCATCCTCTCCATGCGTCGGCAGCCGCTGAGTGCCTTTTTGCCATGTCCATCGGCTGCATTGCCAACTGGTTTAAGAATCGCTCGCTTCATTGCACCATCACTGGCCCATTGTTTCTAGTCAGTGGCGTCATTTTTCTGCTCTCAGGCTGGCAATCGATTCCACGTCGAGATGCCCTTTGGGTCTGGCCAGCCCTTCTCGTCGGCACCGGCACTGCCTTTCTTCTGGAATGGCTGTAGGGAAGCCGTCCGTCTTGATGGTGTAAATCTCTCGATCACTCATTGACGTTCGAAGGCCCAACTTTATTTGCTTGCCTGCAACGCAATCCACACCCCACTGTGACATCCAACCTTGCTCCCACCCTCGCGTTCGTCGATGATTGCCACAGCCAAGGCAGCAGGAGCGCCGCAAAGCGAGTCATCACGAACCGTAGGTCGGCGGATAACTCCATTGTTCCCAGGATTTTAAGACCTAAGTTCCTTGTTATACCGATTTTGCGGAGCAGAATTCGCCAACGTGATGATTCCAGAGATATTCGTTAAAGGGGGGGAGGGGTACCTCAGAGGCCGAATGGGCATACCAGCCCAGCAAGAAAAGAGAGCCGAAAAACTTATTCCAGCAGGGCAATCCACAGCGAACTTATTGTCGCTGCAGAACCTCATCGATCACAGCTTTGCCGCCTTTATCCACCGTGATCACTTTGTGGATCGGAGCGTAACCGGTGAGAGTAATATCGACAACGTAGTTGCCGGGGTCGAGCGCGAAGTCGACGGGTGATTCTTTCTCCAGCATGTGCTCGTTCACCGCGACCTGGGCACCCTTGGGCTGAGTCTTGACGCTGACCGTGCCCATGCCCTGAGTTTCTTTACCGCCGAAGAGCTTCTTCATCTTTCCGACGGTTTTGATGTCATCGACATTGCCCAGAGCGCGCAGGGTTGGTGAGAAGGTGGCAGTCTCGCCCAATGCGGATTGCACCGTCGTGGATTCGTCGATGAACCCCGCCTTGCGCACGATGATGACGTGCTGGCCCTTATCGACTGAGATCTGCGCAGGCGTCACTTTGCTGGTGTTCTTGCCATCGACAAAGACGTTTGCTCCGGCAGGCGTGCTCGATACGGCAAGTGACGCCATCTGTTGGGAAAGACGAATCTGCACCGATGCTCGGTTTCCGGAAGTGACGTCCACGCTGCGCGAATCGGAGGAGAAACCGGCTTTGCTCACAATGATCGAATGTTGTCCGGGAGCAAGACCTGGCAGAGTAAACGGCGTCACCCAGGAAGGATCGGTTCTTCCATCGACCTGGACCTGCGCGCCCGAGGGAGTGGATTCGACCACCATTTGTCCCGGCGGAGCAACGGCGACCGCGGTGACGCCGGCTTTCTTTCTCGAATTCTTGCCTCGAGGAGCCGCGGCAAACGCGCGAACTGCAGCATGCTCCGGCTCTTCGACAGGCGCAGCCGGTTCGATCTGAGTTGGCTCCGGAGCGGCCGCGACTGGCTGTATCGGCTGCACGGGCTGTGCCTGAACTGGCTGGACCGGCGCAGGAGCAGACTTGGGCGCGGCCGGAGTGGGTTCAGCGGCAACGGTCCGCGGGGTGTCGCCTTCACTATTCAAACTGTTGATGTGCCATACCAGGCCGATCGCGATGATGAGAATCAGCACGGCGGCGGCAGCAATCGAGTAGATCATCAATTGCGGCGGCACATTCTTGATTTCCTTGATGGCTTTTTGCGCCACTTCGCGCGGCTGCACCTTCGGCGGCTGCTCCGCTTCACCTTCATATTCGGTGACGGTGGGCTCGTGTGAAGCAGGCTGCTCAAAGGACGCCGGAGACGGAGTGGGCGCGATGTAAACCTCCTTCAGCGGAGGCAACTCGGTCATCTCCGAGAAGCTGATTCCCCCGCCGGAGCGGGCTGCGCCACCTTCGGCCATCATTGGATCGACCGCAATTTTCGGAGCTTCAGTTTCTTCTACGGCCGATGACATCGATGCCGAAGGCGTGCTGGAGCGGGCGGCAGCCGAACCGGCGAACGGACTTGCGCCAGTCTTCGGCGAATTCGAGGAAGAGCCGCTTCTCGCGCCCGCCGACGCCGCCACCGTCGCTGCTTTGCCCGGAGCTGGCGCGCTGGGCTGCTTCGCTGCTGGCACATTCGGAGCAGGCTGGCTGGGTCGCGCTCCAATCGAGGGGCGCGCAACCGGAGCGGCCGGCTCTGCGGCAGGAGCGCCGGCGAATCTCGCTTGATTCGCGGCTTTCACTGCCTCTGGAACCACGGTGGATTTTGCCGGCGCCGCTTTCGCTGCCTGAGACTTGGACTCTTTGCACTTCTCCAGATCGTCGAGCAGTTCCCTTCCGCTCTGGTAGCGCTGCGCGGGATCTTTGGCCAGCGCCTTCATAATCAGATCGCTCAGCCCGGGGTGAACTTTCGGATTCACCAGCTTAGGCGCCGGTAGCGCGCAATCGAGAATCGCCTGGCGAAGCCCATCCGCATCGGCTCCGTTGAAGGCCTTGCTGTCGGTGACCATCTCATAAAAAATTGCGCCCAGACTGAAAAGATTCGAGCGCCCATCCGGCTCCTCACCACTTACCTGTTCTGGAGACATGTAGTGAAGAATCGCAGGCACGTCCGGCATCTGATGAGTAAACTTTCCGACGCTGGAAACACCATAACTGAGAATTCTCACTGTGCCATCCCAGCCGCACATAATCTTGGCCGGCTCGAGACTGTAGTGGATGACTTTCTGCGAGTGCGCATGATCGAGGCCGCTGCACACCTGCCTGCCGATATCGAGCAGGTCCCAAATCGAAAAACCTTCTTTGTGCGACAGCATGGTGGCGATACTGTTGCCTTGTATGTATTCCATGGCGGCACAGAACTGGCCATCAATATTGCCCGCGCCATGGACCGGAGCCAGATTGGCGTGACTGAGCGCTTTCGTAGTTTCGGCCTCAGCTAAGAGGCATTTCTCCAATTCGGCAGCGTAATCGCCAAACGCCGAAAGTTGAATCGCCTTCAGAGCAACCGTCTGGCTGGTCTGCTCATCCGTCGCCTTATACACCGTGCCGGTTGCGGACTTCGACAGCTCGCTTAAAATTTCGAAGTGGCCAATCTTCGTAGACATGGTTCCTTGCCTCGTCGCCTCGTCGCAGTAAGAGACCTGCACACTCCAAAGAAGAGTTTTTGCAGGTTAAAACCAAGTGCGAATACGGTTTAGGATAGCGCTGGTGCGGTGCGGGATCGAGTTACTAAAGTACTGCAAATTTTTCTAAGCTGGGAAATTTCGGAGAGATCTCGGAAGGCGAAATTCTTGGGGCGTGCGGAGCACCGCGGAGTAAATTGAATCAGCGTTCGCGTGAACAATCCTATGTCCGCGGTGTGATCGGTGAATTTAATTGGCCGTGATCGGAGATACCAACTCAGATTTCATCTCGGATTCCCCCGAGTCGGCGACCCATCTCCAGGCGCGGCGGCCATTCTCCAGAACTACAGGCGTAGCTTCACCGTACGCCACCAGACGGTTGAGCACCGTGGTTACGGAAGCCATGGGGTCTTTATGCCGGGAGAGGATGGTCGAGGCCTTTTGTTGCATGTAGTCGCAAACGTCGCGCGCAGTCAGTGCACGGTTGGCCTCCATAAGCGTCATACGGCAGGCTTTCGTAAAACCCGGCTGCCGTCCGCCACTCTTTCGATCCACCAGTTCGAGCAATTCATCGCTCAGGACCTCATCGCCAAATAGATTGGCAAGGCCGGCGATGGTCTGCTTAATGGTGCCGATCCGGCGCATCACGTCCGCTCGCTGCTGCAGCAACTGGCGCAATTCCTGGTGCGCTTGGCGCACTACCTGCTCAACATGTCCGGTACCGTTATTGGGAATCGTTCGCACGTCGATGGTGCCCTGCTCGGACTGCATACTTCCTCCGTTCATGCCGCGTCCCGGCGGCACACTTTCTCTACTAACCAATACGCAGGAACCTGTGCAGGTGTTCCCTGGAGCTGCGGACCGGGGCGCCCCTGTCGCCCGGATATTGCAGGTTAGACGGATGAGTTGGCAATTGGTTAACAACCTTTAGGGATTGAATGGTGCTTTTACTCTTCCTCCCGAATCAGGAACTTGCGAAGAACAATCCCTCCCAAAGCGAAACTCTTTTCAGAGTGGGATTCCATCCCGAAGTCATTGGTTGTCTGACGGTTCACAAAACAGTGCCACGATTGAAACCTTCCGATGAGGAAAGAAGCAGCCAGATATCCCTCGTGTCCAGTGCAGCCAAACTCGGAACATCGCTCTTACGCGTCTTGCTGGTCGGAAGCCAGCAGGAGGACTTTTTTCTCGTCCGTGAGATTCTCGAGCGAAACCGGAGTTCTCTGGCGGCGGATCTCGATCACGCAAGTTCGATTGAAGAAGCGAAAGCCATGTTACAGGAGAGCGACTACAGCCTGGTCCTGTTTCAACATGAGATGGGAGATGGGGCCGCGCTCAAACTGCTGTCTGAATTCCTCCACACCCGGGGGGCCACTCCCTTCATCATGCTGACCGAGCACGCTGATGAAAAAGCGGTTGCGGAAATCATTCAGTCCGGCGCCTACGACTGCATGGAGAGATCGCAACTCAACGGAGCTAATCTGGTACGAACCATCCGCTGCGCCCTCAGCCTGCACTCAGTGCAACGGCAACAGCAGGCGGCGGAACAATCGTTGCGCAAGCTTTCCTGTGCGGTGGAAAATTCGGCCGATACGATCCTGGTCACCAATAGCGAAGGCATTATCGAGTATGTGAATCCTGCCTTTGAGGCGGTGGCCGGTTATTCCCTGCCGGAAATCATCGGCAAGAACCAGAGCATTTTGCGATCTGAGCTAAATCCTCCAGTCCTCTACCGAGAGTTGTGGGAAACCATCCGAGGCATTGATGGCAGCCGCGGCATAGTCGTGAAACGCAAAAAGAACGGAGAGGTCTATTACGTCGACGAAAGTGTCAGTCCAATTCGAAATGCCGACGGCAAACTCACGCATTATGTGTGCAACGGCCGCGACTTTACCGCGCGACTGCGCGTGGAAGCCGAACTGGTGCAGTCACAGAAGATGGATGCGATTGGACGGCTCGCGGGAGGGATTGCGCACGACTTCAACAATCTCTTGACAATTATCACCAGCTATTCCGAGCTGGCTCTCGATTCCGTGGCCACGGGAAGCGTAGCGCAGACTCGGATTCACGAGATTCTCTCGGCCGCGCATCGTGCTGCCGATCTGACCCGGCAATTGCTGGCCTTCAGCCGCAGGCAGCCGCAGGCTTTGCGCGTCGCCGAACTCAATCCAGTGATCGGCAAAATCGTCAAAACTCTCAACCGGCTCATCGGAGAAGACATCGAGCTGGTTTTTGCTCCGGGGGACGGGATCGGCATGATTCGTCTGGACCCGGTGCAAATCGAGCAGATTCTCATGAATCTAGCGGCAAACTCCCGCGACGCCATGCCCGAAGGCGGCCGCTGCACGATTGCAACTTCAAACGTGCAACTCGATCAGGAATACGTTGACCGCAAGCGCGCTATCATTCCCGTGGGCCGGTACGCGGTGCTAACCATTACAGACACAGGAAGTGGTATTCCTCCAGAGCACTTGACCCATGTTTTTGAACCTTTTTATACAACCAAGCCTTCCGGGAAAGGCACGGGCCTCGGGCTGGCGACTGTGTACGGCATTGTGAAACAGAATCACGGATTCGTTTGGGTCTACAGCGAACCCAGCATGGGCACTGCATTCAAGATCTATTTGCCGTGCGTGCCGGACAGCCCGACCGTCGAGGTTCCGGAAAGCAGTTCGGACTTGCTGCTCCGCGGCAGCGAAACCGTGCTGCTGGTTGAGGACGAAGATGCACTGCGCCGGGCAGAGGTCGAATTTCTCGGCCTTCGCGGATACACCGTGCTCGAAGCCAGAAACGGCCTCGAGGCCTTATCGGTCGCAAAGAACCACGGAGCGGCAATTCAGTTGGTGGTCACCGACGTGGTCATGCCGCAGATGAGCGGCGGAGAGCTGGCGCGAGAGGTGGAACAGCTTCTGCCTGCAACCAAAGTGCTTTTTGTGTCCGGCTACCCCGGGCAAACGATCGTGGATCACAAGGTAGTCGATGTCGAGAGCAACTTCCTGCAAAAGCCTTTCACGCTGCGGCAACTGGCAACGAAAGTCCGCGTGGTGCTCGATCAAGGGCACGACGTAACGGATGCTGTAACTAAAACAAGCAATGCGGCGTATAGGACGACCGTCTCCGCTACGGCGGTATCCGAGTAAGTTTGCCATCTTTCAAATCGAATCGGCCTCCCCGCCAGGTCACCGTGCGGCCGGCAAAACTGGCGACCCAGACTCCAACCGCGATTAGATCGCGCAGCGGAATTAACCAAACGTACTTTAACGCTTGACGATCGCGAAGGATTTTCTCGCCCACCAACAGCGCAACGCCGAACCTGAGCGCGAATATTACCGCCGCCGCCACCCAGGCCCAGAGCGCGCCGCCGCTCGCGAACAGAGCCACAAATACCCAAAAGATGCCAAAAGTAAAAACCAGGCCGAGATAGCCGCCTCCGCGCACCCCGCGCACGCCTCGTGCCCAGCGCACTTGGTGCGCGAGAAACTCCCGCACGCTGTAGGCAGGAAGAAACGTTTCCACCACTACATCGGAGAGCTTCACCTGCAAGCCGAGATCGGCAATCCGGCGTCCCAGTTCGTAGTCGTCTGCAAGATGATCGACCACAGAGAGGAAGCCGCCGATCTTCCCTAATTCGGCTTGCCGTAGGGCCAGCGTGGAACCCAATCCAAAGCGAATGCCACTTTCGAGCTGACGCGCAGCCAGCACACTCGGGCAAAAATCTGTGCTGATCCCAAGAGCTTCGAGGCGCGAGCCAAGAGTATCAGCGGCTATGCCGCGATAGAGGCACGTAACCATGCCTACTCGCGAATCGGCCAGCGGCGCCATGATTCGCCGCAGGTAGCCAGGCTCGACGCGAATGTCGCTGTCGTTCACGATCAAGTGCTCATAGCAAGCTTCCCGCGCCATCTGCGCGAGATTGCTTACTTTTACATTTGTGCCCAGAAGTTTCGAACACACCATCAGACGAATGGGATAACCGGAAAATTCACTCTGCAATTGCTTGACGATTCCGATCGCGGCATCGTCAGGATCGCTGACGCCAAAGATGATTTCGTACTCTGGGTAATCCTGCAGACAATGGCTGCGGAAGCTCTCGTACATTTCAGGATCGGTGCCTTTGAGAGGCTTGAGAACGGAAACCGGCGGCAAGGCCAAGGCCTGTGGAACTTTTGCCTGTCTTGCTTCGCGCAGAAAGGCTGCCGCGCCCCACAGACACAGCAGGTAATAAAGCGAGCTCGAAACCACGCCGAGGAATGCAACGACCTCAACTGTTCTGAAGATGGCGTGCATCATTCGCGAGGGCGAGACAAGCTATTCATAGCGCAAGGCCTCAATCGGATCGAGGTTTGCCGCCTTCCACGCAGGATAAATGCCGAAAATCAGTCCAACCGATGCGGCCGACATAAATCCAAAAATCACCCAGAACATCGACATGCGGGCGGGCAGCGAAGGCCACAAAGCGGGGATCACCCATACGATCATCGCCCCCAGCAAAATCCCGATGATACCGCCGATGGCGGTCAGAATGATCGCTTCCAGCGTGAATTGCAGAAGAATATCCCGCTTGCGCGCGCCAATGGCTTTGCGCACGCCGATCTCTCGCGTGCGTTCGGTGACGCTCACCAGCATAATATTCATCACGCCGACCCCGCCCACGATCAAGCCCACGCTCGAGATCGCAAACACGCCGATGAACAGCATCCCCGTGAGCTGGTTCCATACGTCGGTGATTGAGTCGGAAGTAAATACGGCGAAATTGTCCGGCTTTTTAGGCGCCACTTTACGGCGGCGGCGCAGCAGTTCGCGAATCTCATCGATCGCCTTGGGAACGTCATCGTGCGACGTTGCCTTAGCCATGATCCAATGATCTTTCAATTCCGGATGAAGCGTCCTGAAAGTGGTCAGGGGAAAAAGTACTTTGTTGTCGTTCGGATCTTTTCCGCCGGAGAAAACCGATTTCACTTTTGCCACCACACCAATCACTTCGAACAATCTTCCATCGATGTTGATTTCTTTCCCCAGGGGATTCTCGGCCGGGAACAACTCTTCCGCTGTATCGTGACCAAGGACGATAACTGAAGCGCGCCTCTCATCGTCGGCTTCGTCAAAAAATCTTCCCGAGGCCATCTGTAGGTCGACGACATCTTTTACCGAAGCTGTATCTCCTTCGAGGATTGTGTTCTTGGCCTTGCGATCTTGATATTTCACCGCGAAGGTGCCCACTCCTAACTCGCGGCGCACAAACTGGAGGATTGTGGCCGCGGCTTTGACATGCGGCAAATCGCCTACCGCTTGCCCATCCTCGAAAGTCAACTTTTTACGAACGCGCATTTCTTCGGTAGGGCGGCCGAAGGTAAAGGGCTCAAGGTGATAAGCAAAAACGACGTCAGAGCCGATGCTGGCGACCATGTCGCGAACGTTTTCGTCGAGCCCGCGACCAATTGAGGAAACCCCGATGACCATGGCCACGCCGATCACGATCCCCAGCACGGTGAGAGACGAGCGCAGCTTGTTGCTGCGCAGCGTGTCCGTGGCCATGTGTACGATCTCGCCGAGTTCTTCTTTTTGAATCATTGGAAGAAGATTGAGTAATTGGGGAGTTGTCTAATTGAAGTAATTTAGCTGCGACCCAGAATTTGCTCCTCAAATTACTCAATTACCAAATTACAAATTACTCAATCGCTCTAGGTTTCAAATCTCAACGCCACGATCGGATCGAGCCTCGCCGCTTTGCGCGCCGGGTAGACTCCAAAGAACACTCCCACGCTTGCGGAGACAATCAACCCTGCCGCCACTGCCCAAAGTTTGATCGCCGAGGGCATGCCGATCAGCAACGTAACTGTTAGAGCAACGCCAACGCCTAACAGCACTCCCAACGCCCCGCCGGAGAGCGCCAGCGTGACAGATTCGATGAGGAATTGCAGCAGCACATCTTCGCGGCGCGCTCCCAGAGCCTTGCGGATACCGATCTCGCGGGTGCGCTCGGTGACGGCCACCAGCATGATGTTCATAATCACAATGCCGCCGACCACCAGCGAGATACAGGCGATTCCGATCGTCGCGATGAAAAAGGTTTGGCTGAAGCTGGTCCAGATGCCGAGCAGGCTGGCGTTGGTTTCAATATCGAAGCTATCGTCGCCGCCCGGCTGGTCATGCCGATGTGCGCGGAGAGCCGCGCGGGCTTCGCCGATGGCTTCTTCCAACGGAACGCCGCCGCTCGCCGCCTTGGCCGCGATGCGCAAAGTGCTGTCGTGCGATCCATATTGTTTCAGGCAGGCAGTGATCGGAATCATTACAAAGTTATCCGCGCTCTGACCCAGTGTTGTGCCCTTCTTCTTCGCGACCCCGATGACCTGGTAGCTCCAGCCGTCGATGCGAACCTCTTTGCCCAGGGGATCGATTCCCGGCATCAGGTGCTCGACAATGTCGTTGCCGATGACGACCACTGGAGACCGGTTGCTCACGTCAGTATCGTTGAGCATTCGCCCGGAGTTCAGGTCGATGTCGAGTATGGTCGCCATGCCGGGAGTGATGCCGCGCACCGTAGTGTCGCTGATCGATTGCTCGGCATATTTCACGTGGCCGGTTTCATTTCGCGTGGAAACGCCAATCAGTTCACAATGGTGGCAGGCATCGGCAACTGTCTGGTAGTCCTCCAGGGTCAGGTCTTTGCGCTTTTCCCCTTCAAGATAGTGATCGACATTCGTCACCGCCGGAGAGACTTTGAAAATCAGGAAGACGTCGGCGCCCAGATTGAAAATTTTCTGTGCCACGTAATCGTTGATGCCGGAGACAAATGTAACCACCGCGATTACTGCCGCCACTCCGATCACCACGCCGAGCAGCGTAAGAACCGAGCGGAGTTTGTTCACCCACAGCGATTGAAAAGCAATCCGGATGGCTTCGATGACATGCATGAGTTCAGTATTGAGATTGACTGGGGCTGCGCGAAAGAAAATGATAGACTGCCGCGTCAGTAAAGGGAAATAAGATCGCAATGGCGAAAAGCAGCAAGCCTCGCGCGGTCGCGCGACCACCGGCCGTGAAAAGAAAGGTTACCGAGATAGAGAATAGCAGCGAAGCGGCTGAAGCTTTGCGCGCGGCAGACCAAGCATGGCTGAAAGCCTATCAAGAAAAAGACGCCGTCAAGGCAGCGGGATTCTACGCCGACCAGAGTGCAATGCTCGCTCCCAACGCCCCGTTGCTGACCGGCAGGGACGCGCTCGCGGAATTCATCGCGAAATCATTCGCGATGAGGGATTACCACATCACCTGGCGTCCAAACAAAGTTGAAGTCGCCCAATCTGGAGAGTTGGGCTACACCAGCGGAACTTATGAAATGAGTTTTCGCCAACCCTCTGGAAAACTCTTCCTCGATAAAGGAAAGTATCTGATGGTTTGGAAGAAACAAAACGACGGCGCGTGGAAGGTATTGTTTGATATGTCGAATTCCGATTCGCCGCCAGCACAAGGGTCATCCTGAGCGAAGCCCCTAACTTTTCCTTGACATCCGAACGGGACGAAGACATAATCGCCGAACTCGGCTAGGCGGAATGGCGCCGCCTAAGCCTCGACCTTGGAGAAGGATTCCACGGTCGTCCCCACCCGCACTGAGTTTTCCTGGGCCGAACCCTTCGGAGGTAAAGATCATGAAATTTAGACTTTTTTACTCGTAGTGTCTCTCGCGGTCGCTTTGCCTGCTGCTATGCCTGGATTAGCGCAGACCCTCGCGGCTCAATCCGACGCGCCTGCCTCGTCCGGCCCGACGGCTCCGAACCCGCTACAGGTGGCTCTGCTTCACTGGTATAAGGCGGACACCGTGACCAGCTTTACTGTGGGCAATGAGCCCAACGGGGTCGCTTTCGACGGCGCCAATATCTGGGTAGCTAATTTCATTGACGGCACGGTGACAAAGCTGGCCGCGAACGGTAACGAAGCTGCAAGCAAGCAATGGAGATGTTTTGGGCACCTTTCAGCTCAGACCGGGGATGGGGCCGTATGATGTGGCGTTCGACGGCTCGAACATTTGGGTTACGTCGAGCGGAGGGGTGGCAGAGCTCCGCGCCAGCGATGGGGAGACTCTAGGCGTCTTTCAGACCCCCAGCTTAAACACCGCTGGCATAGCTTTTGATGGGGCTTAATGGGGCTTACATGTGGGTCGCGGGATACAACAAGGGCATTGTAAGCAAATTCTAATGGCCCGCCGAGTTAATTCACTTAAAGGAGCCTTGGAGTTTTCCATGGCTCGCCCGCTCCCCGTAGTCGAATTTTTCCCGTACCGAACCCTTGGGAGGTAGAGATCGTGAAAACTATATTGTCCTTATTTGTCGCGTCGCTGGCTGCCGCTCTGTTTTTCTCGCCGGGATTCGCGCAGGCGACGGCAGCCACCTGTTGCCAATCCTAAACACCGTGACGGGGCAAACGAACTCCGCGGTGGCGTGCGCCGATGTATTCGGACTAAAGCCGACGTGCCAATAACGACCGAGCGACGCTTCTACGACTTCAACGTGTGGGCCTACGATCTGCCGGTAGACTGTCGAACCTGACTCCCAAATCACGAGGCAGAGGACGAAAATTGAAATTAAAAAGTCAGACAGGCCCCTGCTTCAGAACCGTTCGCCCGCATTTCATCACCCGCCCAAAGCGGCGGCTAAGTTCTTTCCGCTTGCGATTGTCTTATTCACGTTCTTAATGCCAAACATCACATCCCAGTGCTGGCCTTTGACTGGAAAGTGGAGGTCCATTAATGCCCCCAGGCGCACTCGGTTCGATGTGACGTAGTTCTGGATGACATCCCAGTTCGCCGTAGTCGGTTCGACGCCGTTCGCCCGCATGTCCTTTACGATAAGCGCCACTCCGGCGGGCGCCCAATGATGCCACTTGGTCGCACTCCAGAAGAGTTCTGTGCCTCGCGGAAAGCCCAGTTTCTGCGCCAGGCTTGCATAATGATTGACCAGCTTGATCCCGCTTTGAACGGAGTACTCAGGATCGGTATGCAATCGGGGATGATCAAGATGGAGCAGTTGCGACTCGCCGGGATGAATCTGAAAGTATCCGAGTTCGCCCAGATTGGTTGAACTTCCGATCTGCCCTCCCGACTCCACATAGACCCAGCCGAGCACGAAATATAAAGGAATGTCCCCTCGATACTTGTTCAGCAGCGGAACAAGCTGAGCCATACCGGCCGGCGCGCTGGCCGGAACAGCCGAAGGCGCCTGTGCCAACCCCAGCGCGGCGCGCATATTCCTCCAGGTAACAGGTCCGATCATGCCATCGGCCGGCGAAATCCCGTTGCTTGCCTGCCAGTCCATGACTGACTGTGCAAACAAAGTTTCGGTCGGACTGGAATTGCTGAAGCCCAGGAGCCGGCCGATCTCCACTTCATATCTGTCCCATCCGAGGATTGTCTTGTACCTCCGGTTTGCGAGAACCGCATATTGAAGACCGCTCTCCTCGACGAACGATTCGCTCTCGAACCCATTCTCCAACTCCTGCAAAACATCGTCGATCACAGCATTAAGTCTGGGGTGGCGGTACATGCATGTCCTCCTCTCGGCGTTCACTCGGGGAGAAATCCCAGGCAGTCGCGTATCTCGAGATACGGTGGATATGAGAGGTCAACGTGAGAACAGGCCTCGCGAAAGCCATTGCGATAACGATAGACCGTAAAATCTCCCCGAGTGCCTTTCTCTTTCAGCGTCTTATATGCCATCTGCACCACGGCGGAGTGTCGAGATCTGGCATCTTCGGGAGTGCGCATCTCGGATTTCGAAACGGACAAAGATTCGACCGGCTCCTCGGGGCCGCCGAACTCCCGCCGCAACAAAACCGTCCACCTGTAATAATTCTTTTTGGTGCTTGGCCCAATCGAAGCTTCGAATTCGCCCTCCAATTCGTTTAGGACTACTTCTATGACCGCATCTAGACTCGATCGCCTCGGCATGTGGCGTTCCTCGCTTTCATGTCGGTCTCTTCAAAGCCGGCTTTAACAGATCTCCTACGACGTTAATACTTCGGCAAAGCATGGACTCCTGCAAGTCGCTTTTTGCGGCTCCCTTATTCCGGGGACATCCAACAGCACGACCGATGAGTGCATTACTCTATAATCACGAAGTAGGCAGCCGGACCGGACGGTCGCTCTCCGCGTCTTGTACGCGGAGGGAGGAAAGTCCGAACTCCGCAGAGCAGTGTGCCGGATAACGTCCGGGAGGATGGCTTCAAGGCCATTCGACGGAAAGTGCCACAGAAAACATACCGCCCCGCGTTTTCGGACGTGAGGTAAGGGTGAAAAGGTGCGGTAAGAGCGCACCGCTGCCGCAGTAATGCGGCGGGCAGGGCAAACCCCACACGGAGCAAGACCAAATAGGGAGGGAGCCGGGGCTTCGGTTTCGGCACGTGCCGGCTCGGTGCGTCCAACCTTCGGGTAGGTCGCTAGAGCCTCGCAGCGATGCGGGGCCCAGAGGAATGACCGTCCCGGCGGAGCAATCCGGCGGACAGAATTCGGCTTACAGGTCCGGCTGCCACAACTTGTTTACTGTCAGAGCTTATTGACAAGGTTTTTGTTTAGTTCCACTCTTGACTGCTGGAAAAGCTTGAGGGTACATGTAAACATCAACCTCCCTCGCGAAGCCACGTCTTTCTTACCTGATCGGTCGTTTTATCGATCCAGCCTCATCGGCTGGGTAGGATTTGTTCTCCAGGTTGCCACTGCTGAGGGCGCGATGCGGCGCGTGATTCTTGCTGCCACAACTCCTCGCCCGTTTACAGGCTGGTTCTCTGCCGCCATTTATATCGAAGCGGACTGCTATGATGCCGCCATGCGCGAGATCTCCCGCAACGAAACCATATTATTGTGGGCTTTAACTTGCGTAGTCTTCGCAGCCACGATAGTTCATTTTAAGAACTACGCCGACGAGGTCGACAATTCTGGAGATAGCAGCGCTTACATGCAGGCCGCTTCCTGCATTCAGCATGCAGACGTGCGCGACAGCCGCGTGAAGCAGTTCTGGGGTGTCTCTTATCTAACCGCCGCTGTGTCTTTATTCTCCAGATTCTCTGAGCGTACGTCACTGCTGGTAGTTTGTGGGATATCTTCTCTCTTGAGTGTGCTCCTGGCGCATCAGCTTTGGGGTGGGTGGATTGCCAGCTACTTTGCGATTATTAATTTCGAGTGGCTGCAACGTTCGTACCTGGGAGGCGCCGAGCCTCTCTTTATGGCTCTGCTGCTGGCATCGTTTCTGGCAATCAGGCAGGAACGCTGGATCTTGGCAGCGCTGCTGGCGGCCTTGGCAACCGTAACCCGTCCGGTAGGCATTTTTGCTCTGGTCGCTCTGGCGATTCCCCTGCTATGGAAGCGGCAATTCAAAACCCTGCTGCTCTGCACCAGCCTGTCTCTCGTGATCGGGATGTTGTACCTGCTGCCGTTTTGGATTTACTTGGGCGACCCCTTCTTCCAGTTACACAGCTACAAGACACACGATTGGCAATCCGGAATGCCCATCGGAATGCCGTTCCGCGCGATAGCCATGAGCATGGCGCACAATCGGGAGCCGTGGACCAACCTGATTCTGACTGGCGGTTGGATTGTCTTCATGCTGGTGGGCTTGCTCGCCATGTGTAGAAAAGACTTTCGGGCATATTTTCACGAGTACAGGGCGGAAGGCATATTTGCTTTCTTGTATATCGCGTTCCTCTTCACCTACAACTCGCAAGCGTGGGCTCGCGCCGATATCGTTCGATTCGCAATTCCGGCATTGCCGTTTGTGTTGCTGTCGCTGCGCGACTGGATTCCCCGGCAGCGAGCGGTCGTATACAGCCTGGGGATTTTGTGCGCAGGTCTTGCGGCATTTTCCGCCATCGGAATCCGGAATGTCTTCCCAGCGCTTCGCTAGCGCGCAGGCGAGATGTGGCGCTCAGCCTAATCGAGGAAAATCCTGCGAACATGCGTTTAGAGAGTAAATTTTGGTATGCGGTTTCTGGAAAGCGCATCTTCCAGTTAGAATTGGTGGTATCGTTGCCAGCTCTTCAATTAGCCAAATAAAACCGACTCAGGAGAAACAATATGTCCGCACCCAGCCGCCGTCCGGAGATTCGCCGGCGCCGCGCCCGTCAGCATAAAGTAGCAATCCTGCGCAAGCGTCTCGGTTCCGCCCAGAACGATGCCGACCGCAGCCGCATCACCGCCAAGCTGCACAAACTCGCGATTGCTTCGCCCGGCCAGCCTCTGGTTAAATAGCCCGCATTTTCAGACCTAGTTCTTTCATAAACGATCTAGGCCACGCCTTGGGTAGTGCTGGGCTTTACATTCTTGGATGAGTTGGAGTAACCGGAAGCGCTTTTGCCGGCGAGGACTTCGTGATACGCCTCCAGGATGCGGCGCACCGATTTCTCCCAGGAAAACCTGGCCGCTTGTTTATAGCTGCGCTCTTTCATCTTTTCGCGCAGGGGCCGATCGAGGAGCACGCGGTGCAGGGCGCGCATAATCTCGAAAACATTCTCTGGGTGCACCAGCACGGCCGCGTTTCCCACCACCTCCGGCAACGAAGAGACATTCGAGGTTACGACCGGCGTGCCGTGTGCCATCGCCTCAAGCGGCGGCAGTCCGAAACCCTCATATAAAGATGGGAAGACGAAGATTTTCGCCTGATCGTAAAAAATGCGCAGCACGTCAACCGGCACGAAACCCAGGAAACGCACGTCATTCTGCACTCCACTTCGAACGACTGTGCGCCGCAGATCAGGGTTTCCGGAGAGATCGTCCCCAATAATAATGAGCTTCAGGTCAGGGAATGCTGCTTCCTTTTCCAACTCGGCTTTCAGCGCCGAAAAAGCCTCGATCATGCGTACGACATTCTTGTGAGGGCTGATCCTTCCGGCATAAAGCAGGAATGGATAAGAAACCTGGTAACGCTCGGCGATCAACTGCCGGTCGGCGGCGGTAGCGTGTCCGTGGAGGAAGCGCTCATCGATGGCGTTGTAAACCACTTCGATGCGCTGCGCGGGAATGCCGAACAGGTTTTCCATTTCGATCTTCGTAAAATTTGAAACTGCAAAAATGCGCGAGGCTCCGCGCAGTACGCGCTTGGTCAACTGAAAATGTAAAGATCCCCAGAAACCGGTTTGCTGGCGCGCCCGCGATAAATGGTCGAGCATGTCGTGCACGGTCATTACGTAGGGGCAAGGCAGATATCGCGGCACGGAGAAGAGGTTTGGAATGTGCACTAGGTCGCATTCCAGCCGCTTTATCACGTCACGAAATTCGCGAAAACTTTTCAATGAGCGCTCAGGCTCGGCGATGGCAATGGTGTAGAAGTTCGGCGGCAATGCGCCGATTTCCTTGACCTTGGCGGGAGATCCAATGAGGAAGTATGTGGTCTCGTGATCGAGACGCCCCAGGTTGCGCACAATGTTGCGGATGTAAGTTCCGACGCCGAACTCGCTCATCCGCCGGATGTCGATCGCGATCTTCACCAAAGGCATTTAATCACAGGGGACAGTTAAGCTCGCAAAAGAATTGCGGCGCCCTCATGATCGCCTTAAGCCCGCACTTCCGCCTGGGCTCTAGCTCTGCGCTCCGCGTAAAGCGGGAAAGCCTCGCACAGGTCAAGCACTTCCTTACGGATTCTCCCGAGCACGGCCGCATCGGTACGATGATGGAGCGCCTCGGCAATCCAGTGTCCGATCTGCTGCATCTCTCTTTCTTTCATGCCGCGCGTAGTGACCGCCGGAGAACCAATCCGAATTCCACTCGGCTTCATCGGAGGGTTGGTATCGAATGGAATCGCATTCTTGTTAACAGTGATTCCGGCTTCGCCGAGCGCCTTCTCAGCTTCGCTGCCCAGCATGCCTTTCGAGAAAACGTCGACCAGCATCAGGTGGGTGTCGGTACCGCCCGAGATGATGCGGAAACCTTCGGCAGCCAGCTTTTCCGCCAGCACCTTTGCGTTGGCAACGACTTGTTTTGCGTAAATGCGAAACTCGGGCTGCATCGCCTCATGAAAGCAGATCGCCTTCGCGGCCATAATGTGAACCAGTGGACCACCTTGCATTCCGGGGAAGACAACCTTGTCGATGGCCGCGCCAAACTCCGCTTTGCAAAGAATCATGCCCGAGCGCGGTCCGCGCAGAGTCTTGTGCGTGGTCGTAGTCACAATTTGCGCGTGCGGCACCGGCGACGGATGAACACCGCCAGCGACCAACCCGGCGAAATGCGCCATATCGACGAGGAACAGAGCACCGATTTTATCGGCGATCTGGCGCATGCGCGCGAAATCGATGATGCGCGGGTAAGCGCTGCCGCCGCCGATGATCAGCTTGGGCCGATGCTCTTCGGCCAACTTTTCAAGAGCGTCATAATCGATGGTCTCGGTTTCTTTGGTCACACCATAAGGAACGATCTTGTAGGTCTTTCCGGAAAAATTCAGATGATGACCATGCGTGAGGTGCCCGCCGTGCGCCAGGTTCAATCCGAGAATCGTATCGCCCGGCTGCAGCACGGACGCATACGCCTCCATATTCGCCTGCGAACCGGAGTGCGGCTGCACGTTGGCATGCTCGGCGCCAAACAGCTGCTTGGCGCGGTCGCGCGCCAGATTTTCCACCACGTCGGCAAATTCACACCCGCCGTAATACCGCTTGCCGGGATATCCCTCGGCATATTTGTTGGTGAAGACCGAACCCGCAGCTTCGAGCACTGCCTCGCTGACAAAATTTTCCGAGGCGATCAACTCGAGGCCTTCGTGCTGGCGCCGGGTTTCGTTATCAATCGCGGCGGCGATCTGAGGATCAACTTCGTACATCGGACGTTCCATCGGGGAATTTTTCATAGCGTCCTTCCTAAGGTCTCTCGTACACGTGGGGCCGGTGAAGCTCCATGTACCGGCCTGGCGACTTCAGTGGAGTAAAGCCATACTTCGAATAAAGACTGTGCGCATCCCGGGTCAGAAGAATCCAGCGGCGCAGATTCTGCAGCGCGGGGTGTTGGATAATGCACTCTATCAGCCATTTGCTCAGACCGCGGCCGCGATGGGATTCGAGCATGAATACGTCGCCAAGATAGGCGAACGTGGCAAAATCACTTATGACTCGGGCGAATCCGACTTGCGCGAGCGGACCGGGCGCCCCATGTCTCGGCTTCCTTTGCCAGACGTGAAGATTCCTCATAGATGCCAAAACACAACGAGTGCTCAATCGACCGCGTAACAACTTCCCGCGAGATTCCCTGTGCCCAATAACAGTTCGTCAGAAAATCGTGAACCAAATCGAGATTCAGTCGCAGGCGGTCGGTGCTGATCACAAACTCGCCGCGGCGATGTTCGATGACTGCCTCGGGGTCACACACCTGGGTTACGTCCATAGCTCATTGTAAATCGCGCTTAAACGCCGCCCCGAGTTTCTCCCTCAAAATGCCGTTCTCAGAAACGACGCCAGTTGCCAGCCATCCATGTAATTGTAAGGCGCTTCGCCCATGGTGTAGTGCCCGCAGGGCAGAACGACCACTTTGTGATCCAATCCGCGGCGGGCAAATTCAGCCGCTACGTCCCGCGAAAGCTCAGGCAGAAAAGTCAGATCATACTTCGCGTAGACGATGAGCGACTTTCTCGGCCAGCGGGAAAACTGATCGAAATATGCCATTGGACTCACCGCCAGCCACGACTGCCGCAGCGTCTCCAGCGTAATCTGCGATTCAATTCCCTTGCGAATGTGGCGTGTTGATTGCCCATGCCACACCACATCGGCCACATAGGTAGACGCGTGATTGAAGGCCGCGACCCGAATTCGAGGATCATGCGCCGCAGCGATGAATGCATAGCACGATCCCAGACTCGTGCCGAGAATCCCGAGCTTGCTGTAGCCTTGCTGCTCCAGCCAGTCAAGGCAAGAACGAATGTCGGTGACGCCCTGGCGCACGGCGTCGAGCGTGCGCCCAATATTCGCTGAAACGGCATAGTCGGCACGGCTGATTTCCGCCGGCATGCGGATATCGTGATAAGGCATGCTCAACCGCAGCACCGCAATTCCCAGCATGTTGAGCACGCGGCAGAGGCCAGTATAGGAAATTGCATCTGAATTCCAGTGCGGAAGAAGCACAACCGCACGTCGACCGCGCGACGGAAACCAGCGCGCATTCACCAGATTGTTCTCCGGGTAAGGGGTTTTCACCGGCGAGGTAAATCGCAGGAATTCCGAAAAAGTTCCCTTCACCTTAGCCTCAAGGTTTGGGTCGGGAATCTCGCGCGTCGAAAAAACCCGGACCTCACGCTTTTCGAGCCGGAAATCAGTCGGCTGCGTGTAGGAATAGAATTCATCGCTAGAGGCGACAATGCGCCGGTTGAAATCGACGAAGAACTTCGCCGGATCGTTAGCGGCCTGAGTCGGAGAACAGCCGTTCCGGCAAGGCCAGCCGCGCGCCCATTCCACACCCCACTCCAGCGGGCGCACCACGCGGTTGTTGTCCACCGAGGTGAGCCGGTGCTCCCAGTCGTACATCCATTGTGCGTAGCGCGAGGGCATAGTCAATCTATTAGTCTAGCAAGCGCCGGCTGAGCGGTTCGCACGCGATTCATTCAATAGCGTCAATCGAGAGTTGGCTTCCCTCATTTCATCCCTGAACGGGACCGTCCGGCAAATCACCTCGCGTGTTTGTGACATTCGTCACCATAAAGCATGCTTACTAACAACGATGCTTTCTGTGGGGACCCGCAAGCACGGGCGAGGTTATCAGAGCACTATGAACGCGGTATTACGCAAGTGTATGGAAGCAAGGAAAGAGTGTCAGAGAGCCTAGTTCGCGTACTTCCGTGGCACCCGCTTGGAAATATTGCAGAGAATCTCGTAAGGCGAGCTATTGGCCAGCCGCGCATGTTCCAGCGCGTCGACGCTGAGTCCATCGCTTGATCCGAGCAGAACTACCTCGTCGGCGACCGCGACTCCGGGAATGTCCGTTACATCGACCAGCGTCAGATCCATCGAAATGCTCCCGACGATCGGCGCGTAATGGCCGCGAACAATCACTCGGCCGCGATTCGAAAGCTGGCGGTTATACCCGTCCGCGTATCCAACTGGCAGCACCGCGACGTGAGCCGGAGCCTTCGTCACATATGTCCCTCCATATCCCAGAGCCTGATTAGCCGCGAAGTTCCGCATGGAGAGAATCCGCGTCTTCCACGTGAGCACCGGTTTCACTGACAGACGCAGCGTGCCTCCGCTGACTTCCCGCCCGGCGCGCTGAAACGGCAGATAGTAGCCATACAGCGCGACTCCGGGGCGAACCATGTTGTTCCAGGTCTCTCGTCTCGAGATCAGCGCGCTGGTATTGGCCATATGGACGAAACTCGGCTCGAAGCCCGCTGCCTGCACCATGCGCTGCGCCTCCGCGAAGCGGCGGGCCTGCTCCTGCACCGAAGGCGCATCCATGATTTCGGAAGAAGCCAGATGTGTCGAAATTCCCTCAAGGACGATATGCGGCGCAGCGCGAAAAGCCTGCAGCACAGCCGGGAGATCATCCAGCGAAACGCCCAGCCGGCCCATGCCCGTATCAACCTTCAGATGCACCGCGTGCCGCGCGGAGGCAGCAGCGGCCGCAGTTTCCAGACATTCGATATGCCAAGACTCCCAAACAGTCGGAGTCATGTGCGAGCGTACGATTTCATTTTCTTCCCCACGCCAGAAACCGGTCATCAATAGAATGCGCGATTCGATGCCGGCATCGCGCAGCGGAATCGCTTCGTCGAGCGAAGTAACGCCGAGCCACTTCGCGCCTTCCGCCTGCAGCGCGCGCGAACATTCGGCCGCGCCGTGGCCATAGGCGTCGGCTTTCACCACCGCGCAAACTGTCGCCGAGCCAACATGATTCGCCACCGTGCGGAAGTTCTGGCGCAGAGCGGCGAGCGACACTTCGGCCCACGTCGGGCGCGTCGCTACACGGCTTAGGGTTTCTACAGTGGTGGCCACAAGGCTCGATTATAGCGGGGCTAGCGCCGGCTCCTAAGTTACGCTTGGGCTACTCCCGCGCTCTTGCAAAAAGAAAAAAGGCCGCTTGGAATGCGGCCTTTTGGGAACTTTCACGACACCTTCGGTGTCGCTGCAAAACTACTGTGGCGTGGTTGGCTTGGGAGCAGGTTTGGGAGCCGTCGTCTTCGGAGCCGCGGGCTTCGGGGCGGCTGGCGCGCCAGTCGCGGCTGGAGCCGGAACTCCCGACTGCGTGTTGTAGAGATCGACGACCGCTTTGGTGATGTCGGACTTTTCGCCGTCATACCAGAGCACCGGGCTTTGCGGCCAGGGATTGGAGGTATCGACGATCATGGCGTAGCCGCCTTCCTGCGCGTGCTTCACGATTACCGGGGCCATCTTCTGCAGAATGCGCTGGAAGATTTCTTTTTGCTGGTTCTGGGCGTCTTCCTGCGCATCCTGCACCGAGCGGTCGAAGGATTTCTTCTTGGTCTCAATCTGCTTGACCAGAGTAGCGCGGGCCTCTTCATTCAGCTTGTCGCCCTGGGTCTGGAGCTGCTTCTGCAGGCTTTCGAGTTCGTCGTTCTGCGATTTGAGTTCGGCCTGCTTGGGGTCCAGCTTTTTCTGCAGTGCCTGGAAGTCGCGCTGACCTTCATTGGTGCCGAGCACGGCCTGCTCAATATTGATGGTGCCAATCTTGGAGCCGGGACCGGTGGCGATCGGAGCACTCGGAGCCGCGGCGGCGGCCGAGGGCGCGTTCGGCGGATTGGAGGCGGCAGCGGCCGGAGCGGCGGCGCCGGCGGTTTGGGCCCATGCGGAAATCATGGAGATCACGGCAACGGCCAGAAGAGAACGCACAAACTTGCTTGTCATTGGATCGTTTCGACTCCTTGGAGCTTTTCTCGGCTCAGCTTTTTCGCCTCAGCTTTTTGCAATCAGTCCGCTTCCAGTCACTCTAATTCCCGTCACGATCGTTTTCAGTCCAGTTGTTTCCGGGAAAAAACTCGGATTCCCCACTTCCGGCAACGCTGGGCGCACACTCGCGAAAACCTGCATCTCCCTGGGACTGTTCGCGAACGGCCGCCGTCAGACCTTAATCGGAATCCCGTGTTAACTGGAAACCGGGCGCACTGGAATGCCAGCGTCACACGCCTGGGTTGCGGACGTGTCGTCCACCCTTGAACATCTTGTTGCAGCAATGGTGTGGAACCTAACGATTATAGAGAGCCTCCAAGGTGGCGTCAAACCAGGAACTCGATATGACAAGGGGTTCACGCGATTATCACGCGGGGCGGAGGGCCGCGCAGCTCATCCGGAGGTTGGTGTACCAACGAATGCTTCTATGTACTGTTTTACATTCGCGTTTGCCTCATCCAGGTCGCGTGGGGGATCTAATTCGTCTGGAGTGTGCCCCCATTCGAGGGCTTGTTCGCGGGTAAATCCGAAGTCGCTTGGAAAGCGCGGCTTGGGCTTGTTGATGAGCCGGAGCACGGCCGCTTTGCTGAGCACGGGATCGGGCGGATTGACTTCGGGCGGGGCTGGGTATTCGGGAACTTCGGTAGCCACCTCGGTGTGGTAGGGCCTAAAGTCGGCGCGGCGGGCATTTCTAGTGGCGATGTGGAGAGCGCGCAGGACGAGGCGGGCGCGGTTGACGTCGATCTGGTTGCGGACGATGGCGTTGATGGTTTCCATGAGCGAGGCCTGGATGGAGGCTTCGTCTTCGAGCATCGCCATGGGATGGATGCGCGACCTGGGCGGCGTACGCACGCCGCGAATCATGCGCTGGTGGAAGTAACAGAAAATTTCTCCGCGGAGGGCGGGTGAGCCGCAACGGACTCCGTTGACCTTGATGTGCGAACAGATGCGCGGGTTGGTGCTGACTGCCATTGAGTTTGAACCTTTCGGGGTTTCTGGGATTGGAGATTTCTCGGTGCGCTTATTTTCGGAGGCTTGATCCGGATTAAAAAAAATTCCAGACTTGATTTCTAAATCTTTGAGGAGGCTGGAGTTAGCGCCGCGGCGACCCAAGAAATCCGCGTAAAATATTGCAAGGGAAGGATTTGCATGCAAAATCTTCAAAAAATTGGTCTTACGGATGTCGTGCTGATTTTGCCCATTGACGGCGCCTGCGGGAGTGGAGAAGAGTAGCTGAAAGATTTGTTCCCGAAACTGCATACTACTCTTAGTTTACGGGATGGGTGCAAGGTTATTGGTCACAGGGTGGGGGTGGGGTGTGGAAAAAAGCAGGGAACTTCACGTGGGTCCCTGCCCGCAATCATTGACGCGGCTCCTTTATCCCTAGCCTAAGTCTCATTGCTTCGAGAGAAACCCAGAGCTTCTCGGCAAGGTCTTCCACGGAGCGTGTTCCTGCCGCATGAAGCTTTGCAATCGCGCGCCTCGGCATCAGCAGATCCGCCGCGAGCTGGTTTGCCTCCTTCTCTTTTGTCGTGCCGAGGGGACTGCGGAACATCTTGTCGTCTCTCAAACGGTTATTTATGCGGTCGCGGTGAAGTAGAAAGTGTGCGACCTCGTGCGCAGCCGTGAAGCGCTTCCTTACGCGGGAGTGACTGGCGTTAACCACAATGCTGTAACCGCTGAATCCACCTCGCTCGATGTCGCGCGCTATCTCTCCCGAGTCTGGCCCCAGATCCTCTTGCCGTACAGTGAGGAGGAGTTCGTTGGCCAACCCGACAATGTTTACCGGCACACTGTCTGTGTATTTGCGGATGATCTGCTGTATTCGCGTGCGCCCTATAGGAGATCTGCGGCGGTAATCTGTTTTGAGAGCTTGCAAAGTTAGGGCTTGCTCGCGCAAGGTCGCAAGTTCGTCGCCGATCGCGGTTGGTGGATGTCCCTTCAACCCAGCTTCCACGTATCGCTTGGCTGCTTGGTTGTCGCCGATCTGCATTGCAAGAGAAGCGGCGCTCCGGTAAAGAATAGACCTAGTAGGTTCGAGGGAGTAGTCTGCGGCTAAGGATTCAGCGGCAGAGGCCTCCAGCCGCAAAGCTTCGGTTAGCAGCGTGCGGGTGCGAGCCTCGTCGCCGCGACGGCGCGCGAGTAGAGCGGATTCGAACTGCTCCATGGCTTGCCGATGTAAATCCCTTGTGCTGCTCACGGAGCGCTCCGGCCGGAGTTCTTCTTCACCAATCGGGTCTGCGGAGATCCGAACTCCACAATTGCGACGAAGGCGGGCAACAGAGTCGTATCTGAGGGTGTCGTCTGCGTGAGCTTCTTGTTTAGTCTCGCGACAATCCTGCTCTCGTCGCCTTCAAGTATGCCTGACACTTCTAAACGTGCTGCATGCTGAAAGAAGTTCTGTCCGGCGTCGTCAGCGCGCAGCCAAAAATCGATCCCGGTCCCCTTTGCTGACCGCTCGACGCCCGTCATTCCGGTGAGGTAAAGGGCAACGACGATAGCGATTCCATATGCCCCGTATTCGGTCGCTTCCTGGACATCTCCATAGGTTTTGAGGTGGCTTTGAGCTACTGACTGCCATTGAAGCGTTCCTGAAGACCGGTAGTCCCCACTCAGCCCTAGCCTTACTGGATTGGCGTGCTTCTTCAGATGCAGGCAGTATGAGGCCGCTTCGGCGAGAAATGAGCCATAAGCGGCGGAGATGCCAACGTCGCCCTTCGTTAGTGACGCGAAGTTTAAACAGTGTTCGTCCGTCATCGTAGAAAACCGGGCAGCGTTCCTTTAGAGAAGCAGGGCTTAGATTGCACCACCTTTATAATTCTCGCAACGGGTTTTGGACGAAAAGTCAGAATGGGGGGTAGGGACCCATCGGTCTTGTAGAGTGCGAGGAAAAGGGGGCGCGCGTAGCCGCGTGCCCCCTTTTCACGTTCGCGTCCTTTTTACACCAGAGAGCGGGGGAATGCATAGTACACAATCGTGGCCGGGAGTGGGGCACGGATGGGGGAGTGGATCTGGGAGTCGAGATTAGGTTCAAAATCCTAAAGTCAAAGTCAAAATCCAAAAGGATCGGGTGCCGGGATCGTTATGGGGATCCTTCGACTGCGGTTGATTTTCGCGCTTGGGCGCGAAGATCAATCCTCGCTCAGGATGACAGATGCTTGGATGACAAACGGGCGGGAGTGGCGGCCGCTATGGAAGTCCAAGTCCCCACCCCTTCGACTCCGCTCAGGGCAGGCACTAACGTCGCACAGTACGCGACGTTGAGGATGGGGCACCCGTTCGAAATGGCGGAGATGGGCGGCGCGGAGGGGCCGCTTTTGCAAGGATACGGAATTCGCTGTACGGAAATTTTTCTCGATCTTTCGCCGGAAAGTCTCAAGTTTTCAATCCATCAGGCACTTACTCAGCACAAATACAAGCCGCAGTTCGATGGCACGTGGCGTGCTCTAACAAAAACGATAGTGGCGGAGAACAATATGCTACTTACCCACGTGGAAAACATTGGCGAGATGGCGGTGATTGAGTGCGAAGGCCGCATCGTGCGGAGCGAAGATGCTTTCCGGTTACGCGACGCGGTCAATTTGCAGAGCGACTCCCGAATTATCGTGCTCGATCTCTCGGAGGTCTCCTCGATTGAAGGCGGCGGGCTGGGCATGCTGGTGTTTCTGCAACGCTGGGCCTGCGACCATGACATTCGATTTAAGTTGTTCAATCCCCGCTCCTCGGTGCGGAACCGGCTGGAGCACGCCAGCTCGATGCGCGAATTCGAGATTGCCTCGCTCGATGAAATGATGGCTCTGATGGCGAGCAACGACACACACTACGAACGAGCTGCCTGACCTTCCAGCTGAACAATATCTTTCCGCCGCTGGTTCGCGCGTTCGCGCTGCCGGTTCTGACTTCGGTTGGTGAAAACTCCAGGGATCCTTCGACTGCGCATGCGGATTCGAAAAGAGAATCCACATCTCCGCTCAGGATGACAAGCGTTGCTACTGGCCGCGCATGGCGCGGCGGTAGGCAGCAACATTCTTATCGTGCTCTTCCATGGTGCGGGCGAAGCGGTGGTGGCCGGCGGCGTCGGCGACGAAGTAGTAGTAGTCGCTCTGGGCGGGGTGCATCGCTGCCTCAAGGGCGCTTTTGCCGGGGTTGCCGATGGGGCCGGGAGGAAGTCCGGCATGAGTATAGGTGTTGTACGGCGAGTTGAAACGCATGTCGTCGTGATGCAGAGCGCCGGAATAGGTTCCGGCTAAAAGCTCGGCGTAGATAATGCTGGGGTCGGCGTCGAGCGCGATTCTTCTGGCGAGGCGGTTGTAGTAGACGCTGGCGACTACCGGGCGCTCTTCGGGGAGGGCGGTTTCTTTTTCGATGATCGAGGCCATGGTGACGGTGGACTCAAGGTCCGATGGCGGCGCATTGGGGTCACGGAAAGCACCGTTCACTTCCACTTCGATGTGAGGCGAGTTCGAAGACGGGTTCGAACTGGCTGCCGTCATTGCGCTTTCGGGTGTAGAGATCAATCCAATCTGGCGCGCGACTTGCCGGAATTGCCTGACCATGGCGGCGGCCATCTCCTGCATGGTCATCATGCGGCTGAATTGATAGGTGTCGGGAAAGAGGTAGCCTTCGAGCGAAGGCGCACTTGGAGCGAGGTCGGCGATGAGAGCGGTGTCGCTCTGGGCGACTTTCAGAAAATCCTGCGCGGGGCCGAGGCCGGCGGCTTCAATGGCGCGGGCGATGTCGAAGATGGTGAAGCCTTCGGGAACAACGACTGTGTGGAAATAAACGTCGCCGCGGCGGAGGCGCTTTTGCACATCGATTATGTTCGCGGGTTGATCGAAAAGATATTCTCCAGCCTTCAGCGAGCGAGTATGGCGAATGTAGCGCCAGAGGATGAAGGCTTCTTCGCTGCGGATCACGCCTGCCGATTTTAGTTCGCTGGCGATCCGGCGGGTCGAATAGCCGGGATGCAACATCACGAAGGTTTGCGCGTGCGGCTCAACCGGAGACAGCACAGCCCAGGCGAACCAGCCCGCGCCGCCGAGCGCCGCGATCGCGAAAAGTGCGAAAAGTTTGCGCACGATGAATTCAGTTTAGATGATCTTGAAAAGCGCGCGCAGCTGACTTTAGTAAGCGCGATACAGAGTTCGGGCCAAATGGCCGGAGAGAAAGTCTCTACGGATAAAGCCGGCCGTTCGCACCTCGGCAGCCACTGCTGATTTTGAACCCTTGCCGCCGCGATATACTCAAATGTTCCGGGAGTCATCTGATACGCAATGAGACGTAGCTCACCCTATTGGGTTTTGGCTTTACTACTGGCTGTTCTGCCGACGACAGGTTGTCTATTCCGCACGCGCACGGTGGAGGATAGCTATTTCAAGGGAGCTTTACAGACGGCAACCCAGGCGGAATTGATCGGCAAAATCAACGAGCAGGCGGAAAAGATACAGTCGCTGCAGGCGACCGTCGATATTGATACCTCGGTCGGCGGGGCAAAGAAAGGCCAGGTAACCGATTACAAAGAGATTCGCGGCTATGTGCTGGCGCGCAAGCCGGCGATGCTGCACATGATCGGCCTGCTCCCGATCGTTCGCACCACCGCCTTTGACATGGTCAGCGACGGGCAGGAATTCAAGCTCTGGATTCCTCCCAAGAATCGGTTTGTGATCGGCAGCGACGAAGTCGAAAGCCGGAATCCGGACCACCCCATGGAGAATATCCGGCCGAAGGATATCTATGAGGCTCTGCTGATCCCGCGGGTCGACCAGGCCACGGAAATACCTGTGATGGACAATAGTCTGGAAATTCTGCACGATCCCAAAGGCCATCGCGTTCTGCGGGACGATTATGAACTGATCATCATCCGGAAAAAAGGCGAAAACGAAGGAATCTTATCGCGCAAGATCGTTTTCAGCCGGATCGATCTGCAGCCGCATCATCAATATATCTACGACGATCAAGGCAATCTGGTGACGGAAGCCAGTTATGCCTACTACAAGGAATACGACGGCGCGCTGTTCCCCTCGCGCATCGAGATCTTTCGTCCGCAGGAGGAGTACAACATCACCCTGAATATTTTGAAGCTGGAGATCAACAAGCCGCTGCGGGACGATCAGTTTGCGTTGGAGCAGCCGCCTGGAGCGGAGGTTGTGCATCTGGACCGTCCGAGATCGTCAGCGGGTGCCCCTGCAACCTCCAGCGCAACGAGCCAGCGATAGGATTTGGCGCGGTCGATCTAAATTGTTCAGGTTCTCGGTTTGAAGATACGATTGAGGAACGGTTGCTCGTACAACCATGCGAAATAAGATGATTGTTGCCAACCTGGTGCGGCGGCCGATTCGGTCGCTGATCAGTATTGTCGCCATCGCTCTCGAGGTCGCCCTGATCCTGCTGATTGCGGGCCTTTGCTACGGCATCCTCAACGACTCCAAGACGCGTACGGCCGGGATTGGGGCTGATGTGATCGTGCAGCCGCCAGGGTCGTCTAATTTGGTCGGTATTAGCGGGGCGCCAGTCCCCATTAAGGTTGCCGATATTTTGCGGCGGTTACCTCACGTTAATGTGGTGAGTCCGGTCATCTGGCAGATCTCGACGGCTGGATCGCTCGAAGTGATTGATGGAATCGATCTGCCTAGCTTTGAAGCATTAGGCGGACCACTTCAATATGTGGACGGAGGGCCCTTTCAAGGTCCTGATGATGTCTTGATCGACGACTATGTCGCGCGGCAGAAACATGTGAAAATCGGCGATCCCATGGAGATTCTGAATCACACCTTTCGTGTGGCGGGAATTGTGGAAAGCGGCCGGGGCGCTCGCAAATTCTTGCCGATCTCCACGTTGCAGGATTTGATCGGAGCCAAGGATAAGGCGTCGGTGTTTTATGTCAAGCTCGACAATCCGGCCAATGCCGATGAGGTAGTCCGTGAGGTGAGACAACAGCCGGGGATGGAAAAATACTCGGTCTTATCGACGCTCGACTATCTCAGCATGATGACGCCCAGCCGCTTGCCGGGGTTTAAGCCGTTCATCGGTGTCGTGATTGGAGTGAGTTTGATTATCGGTTTTCTGGTGATCTTTCAGTCGATGTATGCGGCGGTGATGGAGCGAACCCGCGAGATCGGCATTCTGAAGGCGATGGGCGCGTCGAAGGTTTACATCGTGAACGCGATTTTGCGCGAGACTGGATTTCTCGCCGTGGCCGGAATTATCGTGGGGATTGGATTCAGCCTCGCCGCCAGCTGGGGCATACGGCACCGGTTTCCGCAGGTACAGGTCGTGGTCACCGGAGACTGGATTGCGCGTGCCATGCTGGTCGCCGTGGTGGGAGCGGTTGCGGGCGCTTTGTATCCGGCGTTTAAGGCTGCGGGAAAGGATCCGATCGAAGCGCTGGCTTACGAATGAGTTTGCTTCTGCGGGCTAGTGGCTATTCTTGCGGTAGCCGCGAAGCGTTGCTGGACGCGGGAAATACGGCAACGGTTTGTCGCTGACAATCGCCTGCGGATTTCCTTCCACCAGAGCTTCGGCCACATCCTCGCCGCAAATTTCCGCCGCGGCCTCGCGTGCTGTCGATAGTATCGGGATGCGTTTCTCGGTATCATGCGCATCGGTCGCCAGCACGTGGACGGCATCGTGCTCGAGCAGCCAGTGAGCGGCGCGGCGCACGCGTTCTCCCCAGAATCCGGTGAGAGCTGAGCCGGTAACTTGAATAATGCATCCCTGCTCGGCCCATTCCACAACTCTCTGCAGATTCTCACGCACAATCGGATTGCGCTCGGGATGAGTGACGACCGAGGTAATTCCACGGTCCCCGAGTTGCGCGAAGCATTCGTTGATTTGCGGCGGGACGCTGTAATTGTTGAGTTCGACCAGCATGTAATGCGTGTCGGCGATCGTGTAACGCGGCGGATCGGCTAAGACCTTCTGCAGATTGTCGTAGGAAAGATGGAAGTCGCAGCCCAAGCTTATAGCTGATTGCTGAGCCCATCAACGACTGCAGATGATTAACGAGACCCTGCAGGTACACGCGGTCGTAGTGGTAGCGATCGTTGGCATGAGGTGTAGCGACCTGGTGGGTGATGCCGTCGGTGGCAGCCATGCGGCACATGGCTACCGACGTTTCCCATGACTTGGAGCCGTCGTCTACTTCCGGAAGAATGTGGGAATGAATGTCGACCACGATTTGTAGGAGCAAATAACTCGATGTTGCACTTGATTTGATTTAAGCAGATTCGTGAGCAAAGAGAAAGCGCCGGAACTGCGCACGCGGAATCGCGAGGTCGAAAGGAACGATTACCAGATTGTTGGCACGGCCTTTGAATTCCGGATCGCGCGGTCGGCGGTGAGGAGCGGAATGTCCTCCACGAGCGCGGTGGCACCGATGATGCGGTCCGCCGGATCCTTAGGATAGCTCATTGGCAGTGCGTAAGCCTGAAGGGCAATATTGGCTGTGATTGGAAGAACAACGAAGCGGCGCTCAACTTCCGCCAGAACGGTTTCCGCGTCGGGCTTCAAGTCGATTTGACCCCGGCTTGAAAGCCGAGCGATTTCGATTAACGCGATGCTGGGGACCGCCAGTCCACGGTCTTTCCTGCGCGAGTCTTTGATGACCGACTGCGCCCTCGTGGACAGCCGCCTATAATCTTGCCCGAGCCATATGACCACGTGGGTGTCGAGCAGGATCAATAGAGATCACCCCACTCTTCAGGAGTGAGTATCGGGGAGACAATATCACCCTTGATCTCAATCGTGCCTTTACCCTTCATGAAGCCGAAGATGTCGTCTTTTTCTTGTTCGACCGGGACGAGTTTGGCGACGGGTTTGCCACGCTTGGTGATCAGCACAGCCTGGCGCTTGGATTGCACTTCATCCATGACCTTGAGACAGTGGACCTTGAATTGGCCTGCCGCCATGGTTTTCATTGAGATCTTCCTTTTGATCATAGTCATCATACCATGGTCATCAGCTACTTTACGTCTCACCAAGGGCCGAAGCTCAATTTCCGGTGCCGTCGGCATGTTTGTCGAGGCGTCGGGTGCCACCGACTCAATTGCATACCCGCGACAAATCAGGCGTTCCCATACCTCTCCCGAATGAAATCCGCAATCCCCGCATAAGCAGTCGCCAGTGTCTTCTCTTCCGGCAAGAACACGATGCGGAAGTGTTGCGTGCCGGGTTTTTGGCCGAAGCCGGAGCCGTGGACGACCATGACGTGTTTCTGGCGGATCAGTTCTTTGACGAAGACTTCATCGCTCTCCGGGATGTCGATGCGCGGGAAGGCGTAGAACGCTCCGCGCGGCGCGACGCAGCTTACGCGGGGCGTGGATTCGCACCATTTCTGCGTGAGGTCGCGGCGGGAGCGCAATTTGCGGAGAACTTCAACGAGATGATCCTGCGGGCCTTCGAGCGCGGGCTTGATCGCGTATTGCTCGGGATGGTTGGCACAGAGACGCGCACGCAGCAGGCGGTGAATGCCTTCGGTGTAGGGCTTGATGGCGGCGGCGTCGCCGGAGACGATGCCCCATCCGATGCGCCATCCGGGGACGAGATAATTCTTCGACATACCGCCGAAGGTGATGCAGGGAACGTCGGGCGCGACAGCCGCGAAGGCGATGTGCGGCGTGACGTCTCCGTTCGAATCGGGCAGGATCAGCTTGTCGTAGATTTCGTCAGAAAAAACGACCAGGTTATGCCGCCGCGCAAGGTCCGCGATTTGCTCCAGCATTTGCCGCGAGCAGAGCGAACCGGTGGGATTGTTGGGATTGATGAGCACGATCGCCCGAGTGTTCGGCGTGACCTTACGCTCGATATCGGCGAGTTCTGGCTGCCAGGCGTCATCTTCGTTGAGATCGTAAGCGTTCAGTGCGATCCCAAGCTTGCAGAGGACTGCCGAGTAAAGCGGATAATCGGGCTTGGGCGTAAGAATATTTTCGCCTTCATTCACCAGCGCTGAAATGCACAGATCGACCGTTTCGCTTACGCCGGAGGTGACGAAAACGTCGCGGACTGTCGTGATGCCCTTGCGCGCCGCCTCACCGCGAATCGCCTCAAGCGCCTCGGGAATGCCGGGCGAGGGCGCGTATCCGTTCTTACCATCGCGCATGGCTTTGTAGGCGGCTTCGATGATGTGCGACGGCGTTTTGAAATCGAAGCTAAGTGGGTCGCCGACGTTCAGGGGCAAAACTTTGTGGCCCTGACTGATCACTTCGTCGGCTACGCAAGCCAGATCGCGAATGGCGTAGCGAACGTTCTCCAGACGCCTGGCAGCGATGACATCGCGCGCTTGGGTGACGAGCATCGGGGCAACTCACTCCCGGCAAAGATTGTACAAGAGTCCGCCGATCAAAATGAGGAGAAGTGGCCGGACGTGCTTTGCACCATGCGCTCAGGAAGCGAGGCTAGCGGTCGTTGAAATTAAGCACGAGTGGCTCTTCGGTTTGAGAAGCGGCGGGAGCATACTTCCAGTTCTTCACGGCTTTGATCGCGCTCTCGACAAGGATAGGATTTCCTCCCCGAACCGCAACGTCCGAGACATTCCCGTTGGGAAGTACGATCACGGTCAGCCGAACCAGTCCCTCAATATGCAGGCTCTTCAGAGTCTGGGGATAGGCTGGCTTGACCTGCGAAATCACTTTGCGGGTCCCGGGCTCGGACTTCTGGGCCAGCAACCCTGGAGCGAGAACGGTGGTCAAACAGAGCACCAGCGCGAGGGCGGTTGATCCGAGACCCTTTTCAATGCTGCTTGCGGATTGATAACCAAAGCGATCGTTTGACAAGGCGGATCATGACCCAAGCGGACAGATTGAACCCCGAGCGACGACATTAGGTCATGCGGGACTAGGCGGCAAGATTACCGACGTTACTGCCGGTATATGGCCGATAAGCGCTCTCCGGGCGAACGAGGGTAGTTGCAGAACTGCGATCTGCCCGCGAGGAGAAATATGAAGGCTTAGTCGTCCTACGGTACGAGGGCGTCGATTAGATTTGGGCCCTGCGGGCTGCCCCACCCGGTGACGAGGTCATAGCCGGTGACGGCGGAATATTTCCCATTGCTCCCTTCAGTAATATCGTGAAAGTCATTATCGTAACTTGATCCGACGCCGATTCCATACAGAGACGGGTTGAGAAAACCGAGAGTCGAGGCGCCCCCGGAGACCGCTTGCTGATTTGCCAAGGCAGTCAGGCCAGCCCATTGCGGAGCGGCGAAGCTTGTGCCGCCATTGCCTCCGGAACAGCCGCGATCATAGCAGCTCCACTGATTGGTGTTGGCTTCGGCTGCGACATCGGGTATGTTGCGATATTGTTTCGATCCATTATTCTGTGAGTTGATCACGCCTGCGAGCTTCTGATAGCTGGGAATCGGAACCTTGTTTTTCGAAGGCATGCCGGCGCTGCCGTTCCAGCCGGTTTCAGACTTCCATGTGCCGCCGGGTCCATTGGTGGCGAGGTCGGTGCCCCCGACCGCAGTGACATAAGGATCGTCGGATGGCCAGATGACGTCCGCTGCGGTCGAAGAGCCCTGGTCGCCGGTGGCGACAAACACGCTCTGGCCTTGTGCGGACATCTCTTTGAAGATGGGATCGAGGCTGCTCTCGTCATCGCCCCATCCCCAGGAGCAGCTTAGCTGTCTTGCGGTGTTGTCAGCCGCCATCTGATTGAAGATAGAAACATCGTTCTTACCCACGTAAACGATGACCGAGTCCAGCCCCGGCGCCATGGCGATGGACATTTCAATGTCGAGAGATTGTTCGCTGTCATCGCACTTCGGCAACTTGCAGCCGAGTGGCGCCCCATTCAGCGACACGCCGGTCACGGGAACATGCAAAGGCTGCTTGAGCTTGTTGAAATAGTTCTGCACGTCGCTGAGTTCGTATCCGGCGAGTTCGAATAGCCCGACCGATTGACCGGTGCCGGTTAGCGACCCCGAACCGTAGTAGGCGGCGCGCATATCGCTGCCGATGAACTGGCCTCCAGGGCCGGAGCCGGTGGCCTTGCTTATGGCTTGGCTGGCCTGCGAAGGTCGAATATTTTTGGCGGTGGGCAAGGTGTAGTTGTCCAGGCCAGAGACGTGGAGAAGCTTTACATCGAGCTCGGCGGAAGGCTCGCGATCGGGGGCGTAAAAGGTGCGGCCTTCGGTGGGATGCTGATAGATATTCATCGTGACGTGGAAGGCGCTCTCGATGTTGGCGGCCGGGCCTTCAACATCGAGCACCATGCGATTGGCGGCGGTGTCGATTACCTCGAGGCCGTTGGCGTGGGCGAAATTCAGGACCGCCGCGTAGTCGCTTTCAGCGGGACCGAATCTGCTGGAAAATTCTTGAACGCTGAGATAGCGGTGGTAGTTGGGACTTTGCGGATCGTAGATTTCCTGCAGCAGTTCGTCGAGTTCGGCTTCGTTTCGAAGCGGCAAAGAGATGGCAAGGCTTAGGCGCTGCGTTCCGGGAAGATGGCCGACCAGTGGCGCGATCCCGCTGGAGACGGCGTCTGGAACGTGCGTGGTCATGGTTGAGCGCGGCTCGGCTTGGGCGGTGGCTGCTGCGCAGAAAAGGCCGGATGCGGCGAGTAAAGCGGTGAATCGTCGAGAAGCAAAGACTGCGGAAAGCTTGTTCATGGGGCCATCTCCGGACTGGGTTGGTACTTTATAACCAAATCAGTTCGGGAACAAGCAGAGGATAGTCTCTAGCGCGAGGGTGCAATTCTTTGCACCGCCGAGACACCGAAAGCCATGCTTTTTCGGCGATCTCTCCAGACTCGGCGGTGAGTTGGTTTTACTCCCCGCGATCGATCTGCGCCTTCTGCAGCGTGTCGGAGTAATCGACGTAGACGGACTTCCATTCGGTGTAGAAGTCGATCGCGCCGATGCCGCCTTCGCGGTGGCCGTTGCCGGTGGCTTTGGTACCGCCGAAGGGCAGGTGAACTTCTGCGCCGATCGTCGGGGCGTTGATGTAGGTAATGCCGGCGTCGAGGTCGCGGATCGCGGCGAATGCCTTGTTCACATCCTTGGTATAGATGGAAGAAGACAGGCCATACTCGATCCCGTTGGCAATTTCGAGGGCATCCTCCATGTCATCGCAAGGAATGATCGAGACAACCGGGCCGAAGATTTCTTCCTGCGCGATGCGCATTTTGGGATCAACGTCGACGAAGACGGTCGGCTCCATGAACCAACCATATTGATAGTCGCCTTTATCGAGGCGATTGCCACCGCATACCAGCTTTGCGCCTTCGTTCTGGCCGATCTCGACGTAGCTGAGATCGGTTTGAAGCTGCTTCTCGTTGACCGCGGGCCCCATATCAGTGGTCTCGTCGAGACCGTTGCCGACTTTCAATCTCTTGGCGCGCTCGACATAGCGCTCGATGAACTCGCGGTAAACGCCTTTTTGAACGATGATGCGGCTGGTGGCGGTGCAGCGCTGGCCGGTGGTGCCGAAGCCGCCCCAGAGGCCGCCCTCGATAGCCAGATCGAGGTTGGCGTCGTCGAGCACGATCATGGGGTTTTTGCCGCCGAGCTCGAGCGAACAATGCTTGAAACTTTTCGCCGCAATTCCGCCGATGATGCGGCCAACAGCCGATGATCCGGTAAGCGAAATCGCGCGAACATCGGGATGCTCGGCGAGCGGCGTGCCGACTTCCGGGCCGAATCCGGTCACGATGTTGACCACGCCTCTCGGCATGCCGGCATCTTCGAAGGCACGAACCAGATTGAACGTGGAAAGCGGAGTATCTTGGGCAGGCTTGATCACACAGGTATTGCCGCAAACAACGGCGGGCAGCAACTTCCAAGAAGAGATCGCCATGGGGAAGTTCCATGGTGTGATCATGCCGCAGATGCCGATCGGCTGCCGCACGGCCATGGCAAATTTGTTGGGTAACTCAGAAGGAACGGTGGGGCCGAACATGCGGCGTCCTTCACCGGCGTTGTAATAGGCAGCGTCGATGGCTTCCTGCACGTCGCCGCGAGTTTCTTTGAGCACCTTGCCCATCTCGCGGGTCATTTCTCGGGCGTATTCTTCTTTGCGTCCGATGAGGATTTCGGCGGCGCGGTAAACCATTTCGGCGCGGCGCGGCGCGGGCACCAGACGCCACTTGGCGAAGGCGCGCTTGGCGGCGTCTACAGCGGCATCCACATCTTCCTTAGCAGATTTCTGAAAGATACCGACCAGATCGCGGGTGTCCGCGGGATTGCGGTTTTCGAAAGTCTCCCCGGTGGAGGACTCGACCCACTCGCCGTCGATGAAGTTCTTGAACACCTTGGCTTGCTTGTTGCTCGAGCGTAGCGGGGGAAGCGAGAGTATCGGTGGCCATGATTGCTCCTTAATTAGCGCATGATTAATGCCTGAATATTGATGCTACAGCCGCAGTGGAAGGTGCGGCAAGGGAGCAGAGCGATCGGACTGGTGTCGCTGATTGGCACAGGAAAACGGTAGCAAGCAGCCCTTGTTCCCCAGGGTTGCTCTGTGCCGACGAGGGGCGAGGTGCGGCGCTTAGCTGCGGGACGGCGGAGGAGCCGGGAAGCTGGCGCGGACGATTGTCCCGGCAGCGTCGGATTTGATTTCGAGTTGCCCGCCGAGCTGGCGCACGCGCTCGCGCATGCCTTGAATCCCCACGCCCGGCTTGGAGATTCCGGAAGCCTGCACGGCGCCCTCAGGGATACCTTTGCCTCGGTCGCGAACTTCCACCAGGACGGACTCAGCGTTGCGGCTAATGCGAATATCGGCAGATGAACTGAGGGAATGACGATGCACGTTCGTAAGCGATTCCTGCACGAGCCGGAAGATCGCGGTCTCCATTTCGACAGGCAGGCGGCCAACGGCTGGGTCGAAATCGAATTTAACTTTTATCTTGCTGCGTTCGGCGAAGCCGTCGACGTACCATGCGAGCGCCGATGCCAGGCCGGCTTCGTCCAATAGTGGGGGATGGAGCAGATGGGACATGGTGCGAAGCTGCCGCGAAAGCTCATCGACCAGATAAATGCTGTCGGTCAGGGTTTTTCCGAATTCCGGATTGATCTTTTGTATCTGGGGTTCGAGGGGGACAAGATTCATGCTCAAAGCCACGAGAAGCTGGCCGGCGCTGTCATGAAGTTCGCGCGCAATGCGCCGCCGCTCTTCATCCTGGACTTGCAGCAGGCGGCCCGTCACATTGCGGAGACTGGCTTCGGTTTGCATGAGCTCTGCAGTCCGCTCCTCGACTCTGGTTTCAAGGCGTTCGCGGAGCTCGCGGGCCTCAGTGATGTCCAATCCGGTGGCAACGATCATCGCCACATCTCCGCGGTCGTCTCGGATTGGAGTCATAGTACGATCGGCGACGCGGATGCTGCCATCAGCCAGGCAATACTGGCACTCTTCGCGGACCGACTCTCCCGCGGCAGCCTTGGCCAGGCTCGATTTGGCGAGCTCAACTTCGTTGGGTAACGGCGCCCACCAGGATTCCCAGAGTTTGCGGCCGACGATCTGATCTCGATTGAAACCCGCACCTTCAATGGCAGCGTGGTTGGCGTCAATTACGGTCCCGTCGGGACTGAGGAAAGCCATGAAGGCATAGGTCTGAATGAATGCGGCCTTGAGCCGGGTGCGCTCGGTTTCCGCTTGAGCGCGCAGAGATCGCTCCATCTCCGCAACTTCGCGCCGAACCCGAGCCGTCGCGAGGTGGGCGGCGATGCGTGCGGTCAGTTCGCGGGCGGAAAACGGTTTGACCAGGTAATCGTCAGCGCCGGATTGCAGGCCCTCGATTCGCGCTTCCTCGCCGGCGCGGGCAGAAATCAGAATGACCGGAATGCTCTTCAGGGCTTCGTCCGAGCGCAAGCGCTGCATCAGGCCAAAACCGTCCAGGCGCGGCATCATTACATCGGCGAGGATCAAGTCGGGAGGTCGATGCCGAACACTTTGCAACGCCGCTTCGCCGTCAGCCACGCTTTCGACTTCATAATCGCCGCGGAGGAGCCGGTGGACGTAGTCGCGCATATCCGCATTGTCATCGGCGAGAAGAATACGCGGCGCGCCCGAAACACCAGTTTCGCGGCTCGAAGCGCGCTGTGAAACACCGGAGATTTTGGATTCCGTCGATTCTGTATCGCCGCTGGTTCCGCGTGGTCGAAGGTCGGTCAGCCAGCCGAGAGCTTCTTCGATGTAAGGTTCGGCGCGATGCGCCGGCAAGACCTGGCTCCGAGCAGGATGCACACGATCAGCCGGCAAGTGCGCCTTACCCAGCGGAATCGATACCGTGAACGTGCTTCCCTGCCCAAGCCGGCTCTCGACTCGGATGGACCCTCCGTGAAGTTTCACGAGTTCTTGAACAAAGGCCAGGCCGATGCCCGAGCCCTCGTTGGTGCGAGCCTGAGAATTCTGGATTCGGTGAAAACGTTCGAAGATGTGGGGCAGCTCTTCCGGAGCGATGCCGATTCCTGAGTCCCGAACAGAAAACTCCACGCGATCGCCCACGGTCTTGAGTTCAACTGCGATCTGGCCTTGCAGGCTGTACTTGAATGCGTTCGAAAGAAGATTGAGAACAATCTTCTCCCACATGTCGGGATCCACATAGACCGGCTCGGGTAACGCGGGGCAATCGACTTTCAGCTGCATGCCGGCACGTTCGATGGCGGAACGGAAGAGGCTGGCGAGATCGGCGGTCAAGCTGGCCAACTGGGTGGGTTCGTAGGCAACTTGAACCCGGCCAGCTTCGATGCGCGAAAAATCGAGCAGTGTGTTCACCAGCTTGAGCAGCCGCAGGCCGTTGCGGTGAACCATTGCCAGTTGCGCCGACTGCTCTGGCGGCAAAGTATTCGAGAGAATTTCTTCGAGGGGGCCAAGCATCAACGTGAGCGGAGTGCGGAACTCATGGCTGACATTGCTGAAGAACAGCGTCTTGGCGCGGTCAAGCTCGGCAAGCGCCTCGGCGCGTTTCCGTTCCTTCTCATAAGAGCGGGCGTCGGCGATGGTGCCTGCGATCTGACGATTCACCAAGCTGAAGAACGTCCGGTAACTTTCATCGAGTCTCTTTTTAGGACTGACGGCGCAGAGGAGAACCCCGGGTGATCCCTCCGGGCCGAGCGCCGCAACCGGCATCAGAACCGCAGTTAAGGGAGGAGTATCCCAGGCTCCGCACGGAAGCTCGCAGGACAGGCTTTGAAGGTCAACTTCTGCACTTTGGCCGGAGTCGGCGACCTGCTGAATTGCCCGCGCCAGCGAGGAATCGCCTTCGACCGCGCGTTGAATCGGATGATCTTGTGAAATACCGGAGCTGCAAACAAGGGAAAACCGGGAACCATCGACACGGTACAGCGCCGAAAATGGAATGTCCTGCAAATTCTCGGCGAGCGTCGCAGCGGCAATTCGGCAAGCATCTTCCTCACTCCTGGCATCAACTCCGCGGGCAGCCAGATCGCGCAGCGTCCGCAGCCGCCTCTCACCGATGACATTTTCCGTCGTTTCGATTACGGCGGTGAAGACTCCGCCAACCACTCCGGCTTCTACTCGAACCGGACTGAAAGAAAACGAGAAGTAGCACTCCTCGGCATAGCCGTAGCGGTTCAAGGGCAGGAACAGGTCGTTCGACCAGGTCGCCACGGCAGTTTGCACCACGCCATCGAGCATGGGACCGATCGTGTCCCAGATTTCAGACCAGCAATCGCGGCAGGGTTGTCCCAAGGCCCAAGGGTGTTTGCTGCCCAGAATTGCGCTGTAGGCGTCGTTGTAGAGAACCACATATTGCGGTCCCCAATACATAACGATCGGGAAACGCGAATCGAGGCAGATACTGACCGAGGTGCGAAGACTTTGCGGCCAGTTTTCAATGGGGCCGAGAGGCGTCTGCGACCAGTCTTTGGCGCGCATCAGAGCGCCAGTTTCGCCGCCTCCGATGAGGAGGCCGGAATCTGGGATGGTGGTTGTGGCCGCTAAGACGGGAGGCACAGGAAAAGCATGCATTATCAGGCCTCTTTGACAGTATAAGGTGTTTCCTGTATTGACCGGATGTGACGGAAAGTGGAGCCGGTGCCGCAGTTATGAGGCTCGCGGCCGCAAAAATCGGGTTTGGGCGAACCTCGACGGACGGAGACGAACATTTTACAAGCTTCTGACATACGCAATCCGGCAAGTCTGTATTGTCTGGACGCCGGATTGAAATCGCAGAAACATTACTCAGACAAGGATGAATTCATGAAACGCGGGAAGATTCATGGGACAGGGATTCTGCCAGCACTCGCCGTGACAGTTTTACTTTGCGTGGGTTTGCCCAAGCAGATGATTGCACAGTCAGCTCACAGTGGCGTTCGGCCGGTGGGTGCGGGAAAAACCCTGGTGCACAGCAAATTCGGTGGGCAGATTTTCGGCTTCGACATCGACCAAAACGGTACGGAAGGCGTGCTCAGTGAAGCGAAAGGCTTGAACAACGGAGATGTGCTGGCCGCTGTGGAAACCTTCGATCAGGCTACCGGCAAGATTCTGACGGTGGTCGGCGAGACTCGCACCCAAGACAATTTTCTTACCCTCGGCATCGTTGGCACCAGTGTGGGCCTGGTGGAGCGCGAGCACGTCACGGGACTTTTCGTGACGAAGCGGATTTACGAAGAACTGAATCCGCTGAGCTTGAACAAGTTCACGAGCACGTGGAAGGCGCCTTTGACCGGAGATCAAATCATTCTCGGGGTCAGCCGCAATCAGGGCGTCGCCGAGACCGCCATCATTGCCTTCGACAATAACAACACATTCACCACGTTCGTATTTGGTTCGAACGTCGCTGCGAACACGTTTGGGTCAATGATTACGCTTACCGACCCAACGTTTCAGTTCGCAAACGCCCCGCAGATCGCATACAACAATGCGACGAATCAGGCGGTCGTTGCTTCATCGGACAGCGCGGTGGGCGGACCTCCGCCTGTGCTTGCGTTGGTCGATCTGGCGACGGGTACGGTTAACGAGTTCACGGGAATCCCAGGGCCGCCGCCATTCCGGCAAGGCTCGATCAATGGGCTGGCGGTCGACTCGGAAGATGGAATTGCGGTCACCACAACCGAGCTTGACTTCCGGGTTGAGTTCTACAACCTTCAGACTCAGACCGGCTTCGCGGTTGTGCTGCCCGGCGCAACCGGGCAACTGCAAAGCGGATCCGATGTCGAGTACGATCCGATCAATAAACTGTTTTTCGTGGCGCAGTCGGTTTCGAGCACAGGACCAGGCAGCAGTATTCAGGTCTATGACACCAACGGAACGCTGGTGGAGTCGCTGAACGGTTTCAATTTCTCCAACACCTTTAACGTGATAGGCACACACATCGCACTGAATCCGAGTAATCGCTCCGGGTATGTGGATGGACCGAACTCTGGAGTGACAGAGATTCAGTCTTTCACTTACTAGACGATTTAGTTTGAAAGGACGCGGCTCCTGGCAAGCCACTAGATACCGATGTTCACGTTGCGGAGGGAGTCTTTATACGCTTCCAGCGCTTTGCTGTATTTTGTGTGCGCATCCTCTTCCTGGAAGTGCGCGGCGTCCCACTTCTCCCAAGCGAGCATCGAGTGGTCGGGAGTGGCGAGGTCCTCCTCGGCGCGGATGGCTGCAACCCACTCGTCGGTGGCGACTTTATAGGCAAGACGCAGCTGGTCAAGGTCGGCTCGATCCATAAGATGGCAGCGTACCGCTGCGCTGGGTGCCGGTCAATTGAGTGGAAAGAATTTAACCGAGAATTAACATTCAGGCGGAGCAGCTTTGGGTTTAGGCCGCGCAACAATTGTTTCGATCGGCATGCAGGCTGAGTGAGCTGGGGATGTTTCGACTTCGCGATGGGGTCACTTTCGCGACCCCATCGCTGCGTTCAGCGTGACAGGGTGGAAGGTGGATTTACTCTCCCGCAGGTTTCGCCCTTGCCGTGGCCGGTTGGAACTCTTCCGCCATCCAATGCTGCAGGGCCGCCATATTCTGCGGGCGGCCAAGGAAGTTCTTCACCAGATCGTTCGCCGACATCGATCCGCCCGGCTCGAGCACGACGCTGCGATACTTCATTGGCGCATCGCCCGCGAGCAGATTCTTGCGGTCGAATTGCTCGAAGAAATCGAGGGCGATTACTTTATCCCACAGATATGTGTAATAGGCGGAAGAGTAGCCGCCGAGGTGCCCGAACGATGCCCACATGTGCGTGTCTGGCAAAGGAGTGAACAGCGAGTAGCGGGACGCATCGTTGAGCGTGACCTTATCAAGATCTACATTTTCGGGCTTGGTTTTGTAAATGTCGTAGGAAATCGCGCTGAACGAATTCTGGCGATCGACCCAGCCGCCGCGTCCGAACGCCGAAGCGCGATTCATGCGGGCGACGAGTTCGGCAGGAATCGGCTCGCCGGTTTTATAGTTCCGCGCAAACTTCGCGAGAACCTGCGGGCTGCGAATCCATTCCTCGAGCATCTGCGAAGGAGCTTCGACGAAGTCTGATTCCATGGTGATGCCGCTGATGCCGGCCCACTGTTGCTGGCCGCCGAGAATATGGTGCATCAGATGGCCGAACTCATGGAAGAAAGTTTCCACATCTCCGTAATCCATTAGGCCGGGATCGGTCGCCGTCGGCACCGGGAAGTTGCAGACCAGAATTGCCTCGGGCAATTGCTTGCCGCGAATGCCGTCGAGCACTGGAGCCATTTCGGCGTGGCTGTACTTGCCCGGCCGGGGATGCATATCGAGATAGAAGCGGCCGATGGGCTTGCCTTTGTCGATCACGATCCAGGTCTCGACCGAAGGATCCCATGAGGGAACATTCGGCTCCTGCTGGAAGCTAACGTGGAACAGGTCGGCGGCGGCATCTAAAATTCCCTGCTTGACTTGCATGAAGGGAAAATAAGGGCGCACCGATTGTGAATCGAAATCGAACTTGGTGCGGCGTACCTGTTCGGAAAGATAGCCGCGTTCGTAGTCCCAAATTTGTGTCGCGCCGGGATCTGTCTTCTGCTTTTCGGCGAGCAGCATGGCAAACTCTTTTTTCGCCAGCGGACGCGAGGCGTCCTCAACCTGCTGAATGAAGTCGGCGATCTTGTCGCCTTTTACCATCATTTTGTCGGCGGCGTTATAGTCGGCCCACGACGAATAGCCGATCAGCGAAGCGATCTCGTAGCGCGTCTTCATCAGGCTCATCAGCACTTCCTGATTCTTCGGATAAGCGCGGGTGTTGAAAGCCAGCGAGAGGCGTTTGCGCAGGTCGTTGCTCTTGGCAAAGTTCACGATCGGCAACGCGTCGGGATAATCCGTGGTGATGTGAACTTTGCCGTTGGCATCGGGCTTGTGGCGGTCGATGTAGTCTTGCGGCAGGCCGTCGAGTTCGGAGGGATCGGCGGTGATTTCTTTTTTGCCGTCGGAGATATTTCGATCGAACATCGACTGCTCGTCGGTGGCCTGGTCGCTCAGTTTTTTCAGGCGGGCGCGTGTAGCGTCATCCTTGTCGACGCCGGCGAGGCGGAACTCAAGCAGTTGCCGCTGAACATAGTAACGGGTCGCGGCATCAGACTTCGAAAGATCGAGGGCGGCGAGTGCGTTGTAGACATCGTGATTAAGGGCAATCGCAGTCTGCGCGGCGCTGGCTTTGGTGAGCATCGCCGTAGCTTTGTCGCGGAAGGCGGCGTCGGGATGCACCTGCTCCATCAATCCAGCAAAATATCCGGCGGCATTGTTCTGGCGGACAGCCTCGTCGTAGAGCACGAGGGTGTTCTCGATCGTGCGCTGGCCCTTTACGGCGAGCATCTCGTCGATGGCGCGCTTGCCGGCGTCAAGCCGGTCGTTCTCGATTTTTTCAAAGCTGGCGGCATCGGGCTTGTCGGCCCAGATCGTGGGTTGAGAGACGGTTACGGTTTGCGCGGGAAGCATCCCTACCAGAATAAATGACAGGCAGATGCAAACGGTCCAACGTGCGGCGATTGACATAGGAAGACCTCGTGAAAAATTTTGCAGGGGCGAGCGGAGTGCCAAGCTCGTGGCGAACTGCCTATTGTTCTCGGGGCGCAGCAGAACTGTCAAGCGGTCGGTTAAATTGTCGCCTAACAAGACAGAAGAAGGCTGTGTTTTTAGCATGACGAATGATGGCTAGCGCCAACGCTTGAGCGCCGGCCAGAGCTGCGCCATCGTCCCGAATTTCGCACCCCGGCAGATGAATACCGGGATGTCTTTCTCCAAGGCATATGGATTGTCGGCGGAGTCGCCAACGTATTGCACATTACTCCAGAGTTGTTCGAGCTTCTTGCGGCTATCGTCGAGAACGATCATGCAGTTGCCGGAGTAGCCGCGCGGCCCCCAGAGAAACCAACTCTGGTGTCCGCTTAAGGATTTCGGCAGGCCGTACTTGCGTCCGAGAAAATCGATGGCGCCGGCCTGGCCGTAATCCTGCGCGAAGATGCCGCAATTTTCGTCGCGACGCTCCTCCGGCGTCAGTTGATTCCAGGCCACGGCGGTTTCGGCAACGATTTCGTTCCATCCGAATTGGTCGGCATACCACTGCGGCAGCGCGGCTCGGGCGTGGTCATGCTCCATAACCGGCAGCTTCATGGGCAGATATTTCGCATAGGCGAGGAAGCGGTCAGGCGAAAGCATTGGGATCACGATGGGCGCGAGATAGGCTCCATTAGCGAGCAGCACGGTGGCGATTGCGGGCCTCAGCCACGCGAAACTCTTTTTGCCGATGGCTTCATCAATCACAATAGCGCCTGCCGCCAACAGCATGGGATAAACCGGCGCCAGATAGTAATTCTTGCCGTGCAACGCGAACAGCACTCCGTAGCAAACCAGATAAGCCCATCCCAAGAAACGATATGGTTTCAAGCGCTGGGAAAACAGCAGAGCAAAGAGTCCGGTCAGCCAGATTGGAGCCGTCAGCGGATTTACGAGCAAGGTTTGCTGCGCGAAATAATCGACCGGTCCGAGAACAACGTCGCGGCCCTCGGCGCGAATGTTGTGCATCAATTGTAGAAAAGGCCAATCGTAGTGAATGTTCCAAAGCAGGTTGGGAAGAAAGACGAGAAACGCGGCGAGACCGCCGAGCCATATCCATTGATTCAGGAATGTGCGCCGCTGAGGGGTGAGCAGAAGGCCGACGACGACGCCGAATCCGAAGAGCGCAATGGTGTACTTCTCTTCCATGCCGAGGCCCGCGACCACGCCGAACCACAGCCAGTAGCGTGGATTGCCGCGTTTAATCGCGAGAATGGCGAAATAGGCGCAACCCATCCAAAGATTAGGCTCGAGGCAGTTTGTTCCAAAGAGGCTGCCGTTCGAAAGGTATTGCGGCGCAACGACGGCGCAGATTGCGCTAAGAAGCAGGGCGAAACGGCGTCCGCCAAGCTCGCGGGCGAGCAGCGCGGTTTGCACGACAAGAAGCGACGACGCGAGTGCCGGGATGAAACGAATAGCGCGGAGAGAATCTCCCAGCAAGGCGCGGCTGATGTGGATGAGAAACGGAATCAGCGGCGGCTGGTCAACGTATCCCCACGCGAGGTGATCTCCGCAGGCGATGTAGTCGAATTCGTCGCGGAAATAGCCATAGCGATTATTGAAATAAATATGGAACAGCAGCTTGGCAAGAGCAATGGCCCAGATGATGGCCATACCGGAGCTTAGTAAGGATGCTTCGGGTCGTGGTGGCGAGAGCGCTTCAGTTCTGCTGCTCATGCGGAGAAGGATAACCGAACCGTGACAGAGACGAGAAACTGCGACCGACGTGGAACTAAAACCGGCAGGAACAAAGCGAAGGGCGCGATTAATCGCGCCCGTAACTTGCCTTAGGTCGATTACCGATCTCTCTCTATACGGCGACCGGCTGCTTACTGCGCACCGGAACTGGCGTGAGCCATCCGTGGCGATCATCTTTCTCGCCGCGCACGATAGCATAGAACTCTTTCTGAATCGCTTTGGTGATGGGGCCGATTCCGCCTTTGCCGACTTTGATTTTGTCGACGGTGCGAATCGGCGTGATCTCGGCGGCCGTGCCAGTGAAGAAAGCTTCGTCGGCGATGTAGAGCAGTTCGCGTGGAATCATCTGCTCGGCAACAGGAATACCCAGATCAGCGGCGATCTGCAGAACCGAATCGCGCGTGATGCCGGGCAGAACTGAATTGCCCAGGGGGGCGGTGATCAGCTTGCCGCGCTGCACGACGAAAACGTTCTCGCCCGAGCCTTCGCTCACGAATCCATTTACGTCGAGCGCTATGCCTTCGGCGAAACCGTTGACGATAGCTTCCATTTTGATGAGCTGCGAGTTCATGTAATTTGCGCCCGACTTGGCCATCGCGGGCAGGGTGTTGGGGGCGATACGCGTCCATGAAGAGACGCAGACGTCACAGCCGTCGTTCTCGCCGCCCAGATATTTCCCCCACGGATAATTAACGATGTAAACCTCGGTGGGCGAATTGAAGGGATTCACTCCTGCTTCGCCGTAGCCGCGAAGAATTACCGGCCGCACGTAGCACGGCCAAACCCCGTTGCTGCCGACGGTCTCGCACATGGCTTTCACGATTTGATCCCGCGTGTAATCGACATCAATGCGGTAGACCTTGGCGGAGTTGAGCAGCCTCTCGATGTGCTCATTTGCACGGAAGATCGCCGGGCCCGAAGGCGGCGCGTAGCAGCGGATTCCTTCGAATACGGATGAGCCGTAGTGCACGACGTGCGACATCACATGAATCGTCGCCTCATCCCAGAGGATGAGCTTGCCGTTGTGCCAGATGTTTTCCACTTTCTGGATAGCCATGCGGACTCCTTCGTGGAGGTCTTAATTTAGATCGGCTAAGACCGTCTCGCGCTGTAACGCGGCTGAATCCTTGCTCTGGCACTTCAGGGGACCGAGGCACGAACCCCAACCCACGTTACCGAACATTATAGCCGACGAATGCTGGAATTCTGGCCTAGGGATTTTCCGGACTTTCGACGCTACCAAACGGTATCCGCGACGCTCGATTTGCGGATGCTCCGATCGGCAGTGACCAGCGGCACGCCCTGGACCATAGCGGCGGCGTCGGACGCCCCGGCTTTATTAGTGGCTTGAAGTAGAGGGCAGGGCTGCCGGCATCAAGCTCGCCTTCATGGGCGTATTCGGCAATTCGTCTCCACGGAAGTATTTGTCCTTCGCGGTCTTCATCTCTGGCATTGCCACGTAAGGTTTCGAATAGTCGTTGGCGGCGTTCCAGAACAAAAATCCGATGCCGCCTTTCTCTTTGGCTGTGGCAACCTGCACTTTGATGTATTCGGGCGAGTAGGTCTTGGTGCGCCAGTGGAAGGCCTGCAGCCAAGGACGGATCACGACGCCACTGCCTTTTGTGATCAGTTCGAAGCGCTCCATTGATTCGCCGATGAAGTGCTCAGGGGCGTCGCCGGGATGCTCGATGTTATCCATCCCAAAAAAGTGCGAAGGATAGATCATGGGCGAGAGCACGTCGCAATATTTCGCCATGCCGACGATATCCTGTCCGGTGTGAGAAAGATCGACGGGGCGCTGCCAGGCCATCACCCCGAAAACGTCGAGTGAGAAGAGCACACCGGTCGGATGCAGCTGGGCATACGCTTTTTTCAGGAACGCAGTGATGACATCGGAGCGCTGCATAACGCGCGGGTTACACGAGGCGGGTTTCGTGGTTGTTCCGCCACGCTCATCGGCAGGACGCGCGGGGCGCACGTCGCCACACGAGTCCTGACCGGTCTGAAATGAGAAACTCGCATCTTTTTGATCGCCTTCTGCCGGAAAGCGGACATAGTCGAACTGAATCTCATCGGCTCCGGATTGCGCCACGAACTTCGCCAGCGCGATGTTGTAATCCTGGACTTTTGGATTCGAAGAATCAGTCCAGACCAGCTTGCCGTTCTCGCGCCAGGGCGCATGATTCTTTCTCGATTGCACCGCGAGTTCGGGATGTTCGGTCACCAAGCGCTGGTCGCGAAAAATGGCAATGCGCGCGATGGCGTGCATGTTTTCAGAGTGCAGGAAGTGAATGAACTTGGGCAGGTCGTGAATATAAACCTGATGCTTGCCGAGCAGCGGATGCTCGAAAGGAATAGTCACGCTGCCGTCGGAATCTTTAATGTCAAATACGACAGCATTGCCTCCGACCTCGCGCCAGTGGCGGATGATGCGCAGCCCGTGGTCGCTGGAAGCCATGATCCCGGTGAGATAGACCGCACGCACTTCAAAATCCTTGGGCACCGCAACCGTCTTCTCTGCGATCGGCGCTGGCAGTATGCCTGGAATTGTGATTTGTTCGCCAGCTTTTACGATATTGCTCGATCCTACATTCTTATTCGACCCGCGAATCGCCTCAGCGAGCTCGGTAGAAGTCAGGTAAGAAGTGACTGGCAAATAATGATGAGCCACCGCGGGAAGGCTGTCGCCGCGCTTGGCGGTATAGATTTCAGTGGAGGTTAACGGCGTTCGCAGCGGCAAGAATGTAGCAAGGTCCGCCGGTTTAACGGCCGCCGGGACAACCGCGCTGGCCGGCATTAGCTGCGCGGCTTGCGGCTGCGCAGTTTGCTGCGCCGAATTTTGCAACGTTGCGTTCTGCGGCTGAGCTGCGAAGGCAGAAGCGAAATGCGGGTTGAGACGAATCGCGGAAACTCCGCACAAGACACACGACACTGCGGCGATAGTTAGAACAGACGAGCGGCGCAAAAGCTCCTCCGGGTAACGACTGCCGCGATGCTAAATCTCAACCCCCGAGTGTTCTAGTTACCAGGGGTCATCTCCCCTGATGTTCCGATGGGGCTTCACCAAGCGGAAGGCCGCTAAGGCCTGAGGATCGCGAAGGCTCAGAATCGGCAGAGGCGAGCGACCTCCTTCATTCGTGGAGGCGGACGATGCCGCTCCTGGGAGTTCGGCTTTCCAGGTTGCGCAAAGTATTTCTCTTCCTCACTCTTATATTTCCACCGCGGCTTGAGTTAATATCGTCGGCCTGCCGTGTAAATCCAGCAAAAACGTGACTTTTCGCGTTTCCGGCGATTGGTGACCGGTGGTCCGAGGCGTGCTTATTCCAAGGCAGCCTGACGCGCGGTGGCGGCTGGTTCCGGTTGACAAAATTTGTCACTCGCGAATGGGGGGGCCGCTGGCAAAACGAAGCGCAAAGGCAAATTAAAAGGCCGAGCATACGACCTGGAGAAAGACAGACAATTATGAGAACGAATCTCGCTACCGTACTCGATCCGAACCGCCGCAGCAACGATGCTGGGGAGTTTGAAGCTGCGCTGCGCCGCCGGATTGTGGGTCAGGACCAGGCCATCGAAAAGGTCGCCGAGATCTACCAGATGTTTCTGGCGGGATTGAATGCGCCGGGGCGTCCGGTAGGTAACCTGCTTTTTCTGGGACCAACCGGGTCGGGCAAGACGCGCGTGGTGGAAGCCATGGCCGAAGCTTTGTTCGGCGACGCCCATGCCTGCATCAAGATCGATTGCGCCGAGTTCCAGCACTCGCACGAGATCGCGAAGCTGATTGGGTCGCCTCCGGGATATTTGGGACACCGCGAGACGCATCCACTGCTGACACAGGAAGCGCTGAACCAGTGGTTTACCGAGAAGCTGAAGCTTTCGATTCTGCTCTTCGACGAAATCGAGAAGGCGAGCGATTCACTGTGGCAATTGCTGCTGGGAATTCTCGACAAGGCTACGCTAACGCTGGGCGACAATCGCCGCGTCGATCTTTCGCAATGCATCATCATTCTGACCTCGAACCTGGGGGCCAGCGAGATGACGAACCTGGTCGATGGCGGCTTCGGTTTTGCGCCGAGAGCGGTTGAGGTCGACAACAATTTCGACGACAAGATTCAGCGCACGGCGGTTGACGCCGCGCGGCGCAAGTTCACGCCAGAATTCATGAACCGCATCGACAAGACTGTGGTCTTCAAGACACTGCGAGACGAGCATCTGGCACAGATTCTGGAGATCGAACTGGGCATGGTGCAGCAGCGCGTGCTGACGGCAGCAGGTACGAATCAATTTGTTTTTAATTGCACCAGCGGCGTGAAGGAGTTTTTGCTGAAGGAAGGAACCGACCCGCGTTACGGTGCACGGCATTTGAAGCGCGCCATCGAACGGCATCTGGTTTTCCCGCTGGCGAATCTGGTAGCAACTGCGCAGGTAAAGCTGGGGGACTTCGTCCGCGTCGATATGGCTTCTGAGACGCAGATGATCTTCGTCAAAGAAGCGGAGAACACGATGGCGCCAGTTCTGCTTGAACGGTACGGTGCTGCGGCAGCGAATATGCCTGCGGCACGGGCCGCGCGCACGGCCGTCAATGGACGCCGCGATTTGGGCGCAAGCCCCATCGCGGAGAGCAAATAAATTTAGAGTAGGTAACCCTCGCTAGACCGCATCTCGCGAGCGTTCTCGGCGCCGGAATTTCCGGCGCCTTTTTTCTTGCCAGCGCAGTCTCTCTGAAAAACTGATCGCAGTCGCGCCCAAAGCAGTGTGAGCATCGACAGCAGTTCAGCGTTTTATGGGCGCAGAGTGAAATGGGTCATCTTCTGACGTATCTGCCCCGTCTTCCGGGCTTGGAATATCCAGATTGACCACGATCGGTTCCTGCCCGCTACGCACGATCACTGCTTCCACGGGTTGGTCTTTGCGCGCGTTCTGTTCCTGATGCGGGACGTAGGGAGGAACGTAGACGAAATCTCCGGGGCCGGCTTCGTCGACGAACTCGAGATGATTTCCCCAGCGAAAGCGGGCTCGGCCGCGCACGACGTAGATTACGGTTTCGAGTTCTCCATGATGATGCGGGCCAGTTTTGGCGTTGGGATGCACGACCACGGTTCCAGCCCAGAGTTTTTGCGCGCCGACTTTGGCATGAGAGATCGCCTCGGCGCGTGACATACCTGGGGTTTGCGGCGTGTTGGTATCGAGTTCGCCGCTCCGGATGATGCGCAGGCCGTGCAGTTTCCAATCGGGAGTTGCGGGGGAGATAGGGTCGCTCATGGGTTTCCCTTCTGAGAAAAGAGTGTAGACGCAAGCTTGAGAGGAACAAATTGCTTTAGAGGCACCCAACAGACTTTTTTACCGGAGGGCTCTGAAGCGGCAGGAGCGAATGAAGGCGGTGAGCGATGAAGCCTTGGGTGATCTCGACGATTACACCGCGATGTTGATGGCCAAAAGAAAGTAAAGAGACTACCCGCCAGCCTTCAATTCGGTAAGTACTTGTTTGGCGATTTCCTTCAGCGTCTCGAATACGCCGCCCCCCTGGAATGCGACCGCTTCAAGAACCGGTTCGTTCTTCTTGCGCAGTTCCTTACTGAGATCATCGACTGAGAGGATGTTGGGCAGGTCGCGTTTGTTGAGCTGCAGGACATAGGGAATTTTGTTGAAGTCGTAGCCATGCTCTTTAAGGTTCGACATCAGGTTGTCGAGGGCTTCGACGTTGGCGTCCATGCGCTGTTCCTGGGAGTCGGCGACGAAGACGATGCCATCGACGCCACGCAAAATCAGCTTGCGGCTGGCGTCATAGAAAACCTGGCCGGGGACGGTATAAAGATGGATGCGGGTTTTGAAACCGCGCACCGAGCCCAGATCGAGGGGGAGGAAGTCGAAGAAAAGGGTTCGCTCGGTTTCGGTGGCGAGCGAGATCATCTTGCCCTTCTGTTGTTCCGCGGTCTTCTGATAAATCATTTGCAGATTCGTGGTTTTGCCGCCCAACCCGGCGCCGTAGTACACGATCTTGCAATTGATCTCGCGGGCTGCGAAGTTGATGAAACTCAAGACTTTCCTCAAAAGGCGCGGGACGCACACCCTCACGGGTGCCTCCAGCGCAGCAAAATGTCCCTATGGGGGCTTCGGGCTTTTATACCATACGCGGCGAACTACGGACATGTTACTCAGGTGACCCCCACACGTTTCGTGCCCCAAAAGGGGCCGGAACGATGGGACGGGAGATGGAATTCAGAGCCCAATCCGCTCGATTTCAGCGCGCACACCGCCGGAAGCAATCACGAGCCGCCCCAAGGTTACCGGCAAATTGAAGCGCCTTGGGCCGGCGCTGCCCGGGTTGAAATAAAGGACACCGTCGCGAGTCTCTTGTTTAGGAACGTGGCTGTGGCCACTGATCACAGCGGCGAAGCCCGCCGCTTGGGGCCTCAAGTCAAGTTTCGACAGATCATGCAAAATATAGATTGAAAGGCCAGCGATTTCGAAGACTTCCGTCTCCGGCAGCTTGCGCGCCCAGGCATCTTTGTCGATGTTGCCTCGCACGGCGGTGACTGGCGCGATGGTAGTCAACTGTTCGAGGATCTTCGGACTGCCTACATCCCCAGCGTGGATGATGCGATGTGATCCACGCAGAGCAGTGAGCGCTTCCGGACGCAATAAGCCGTGAGTATCCGAGATGACACCGATCACGGTCGAGACTTTCAAGCAGCATCCACCGTAGAACGCAATTTTCGAACATCTTCTTCGCGAACCTCAAAGCGCTGCGCCGTGCTTTCATATTCAACTCCGAGGGAGAGCTGTGCATGAGCGGGCTTAGCATTTTGCAGAGGGCGCCGCAAACCAGCGTGGATTTCAGTTATGCCTGTATCTCGAATAATGGTTGCGGCGTTGCTCGCATCGATGCCGCCACAGGCAAGTATCTTGATCCGTCCTTGCGCCGCTTGAACCAGATTGGTGAGGATGGGTCGCGCCTCCATCGCCGTTGGTTTCCCTCCGGAGGTAAGAACCCGGTCGGCGCCAGTGAGGATGACTGCGTGCAACGCGCGTGTGGGATCACGGACCAGGTCCTCCGAAAGATCGAAAGCTCGATGAAACGTGACGCGGAGCGGGCGCGCCAGCTCCACTAATTCGCGAGTCCGGGCGACATCAATGCGGCCATCTTGCTTAAGAAGTCCCATGACCACGCCATTTGCCCCGAATTGCCGGGCTGCAATAACATCACGCCGCATGATCTTGAATTCTTCTTCGCTGTAGCAGAAATCGCCGCTCCGCGGCCGAACCATAACCTGTAGGCCAAACGAAATTCCGGCGCGAACGACTTCAATCGTTCCGGCGCTGGGAGTTGTGCCGCCCTCCCGCAGGTTGCTGCAAAGCTCGATCCTGTCGGCGCCGGCCCGCTCTGCGACCATTGCCGAGGCGCAGGAATCGACGCAAATCTCGATGCAAACAGGATGTTCTACGCGGGACGGAGGTGGCATGGTTCGATTGGCGTTGCCTCGATTCGCACCCGCGCGATTTGCACTGAATGCGATGCCGGCAGCTCGACTTTCCAGCGCCGCCAGACAACCGGCGATGTAAATCGAGGTTTCGTGATCCGAATGCGAGGCGCCATTATAGTTTTTAAGCTCTCCTTTAACCCTGATTGTGCAGAGGACTTGGATGTTTCGGCTCGTAAACGCCGACCTTGCCACCACCCGGAAGCGTGAAGCTGGCCAGATTTCCCCAGCGTTCTTTTTTCACTTCCGAGACTTTCACATTTTTCGACTTGAGATCTTTGAGAGTGGCCGCGATGTCGTCGCACATGAAGTAAAGCTCATGCCGGTCGTTGCTCTCGGAATCATGGAACGCCGCCTCCGCCGGCGGTATGGCGAAGATCAGCCAGCCGTGGCCGGCATCGACCGAAGGCAATTTAAGGACGTCTCGAAAGAAGGCACGGTCGGCTTCGGCGTTGGTGCTGTAAATCACGACATGTGCGCCGTTGATCACGGGCTACCTCCGCTCATTTTGACTTCATCACAATTTTGCCTTCATCTTTTCAACCAACCTGCCGATGCTCACTACCGCGCGGCCCACGGTGCCGCGGCCGATTTCCTGAACGTCATCGCGGGCGGTTACGCGCAAGGTATAGAAACGTCCATCGAACGATTCCAATACCGCCTCAGCTCTTATCTCCGCACCGATTCCGCTGGCGGCGCGGTGTTCAACGTTAATCGAAGTCCCGACCGTGACCTCGTCGCCTTCGCAGCAGGGATGGAGTGCTTGGAAAGCTGCCGTCTCCATTAAGCGAATCATGTCGGGCGTCGAGTAGACCGGCGGCAGATCGGGATGATGGGCTGTTAGCGTGTGCTTGAACTCGACCGTTTCCTGGGCCTCGCCGCGCGCGCCGATGGGGATTGATTTGGCCACGAGTAATTCCCTGCGGGTTCAGCAACAGCAGAAATACCAATCAGTAAAGAACGCAACGATCAGAACAGGCGCCGAGGATGCTTACGCGACGCAGGCCGTTCGCGCGGCTCCGATTCCATCCAGGGCTTGCCAAAGCATCCGAGCCGTGTCCTCGGCGGCATCCAAGGCCGGATGCGCAGTTTGCGGGTTCGCCGCGACCCGCTTCTCCAACTGCTTGCGCCAGACGTTGGAGTGGTGAACGTCAGCCGTGGCGTGCAGCGAGAAATATCCGCAGGTCTTGTCGTCGGCGCCGTACATCTCGCGCAGTCCGCGCTCTTTTTCTTTGGCGATGCGAGGCACCTGAGATTCATAGGCGTAAAACGCCGCCAATGCTTCTTCCGGCGTGCCTTCGCTGGCCACGCGGTGGAAGTAACGGATGAGCTCGCGGACTTCGGCAACCGGCAAGTGCCAGCTCATCTCGCGGCGAGCCCCCATGCCCTCGGCGAAATCCAGCCAGAGTTCGGAGTGAGGCACCGAATCTTTGTTGGATTTTCCGGCCGCACCCTTCTCGTCACACATGTTGGCGAGCACCGCTCGGCGCAATTCACCTTCATCCAGGCGAAGTGCGAACGCAGCCAGATAACAGGGGAAGGCTTCGACGTGATGGTAGTAGTGGCGGGCATACTCCCGCAGATCGTCACGCGTCAATTCGCCCGCGGACCACGCGCGGTAAAAGGGGTGATTGAGCAGGTCGTATTTCGTGATGGATGATTGCAATTTTTCCAAGAATTCGGCGGTAGTCATGGGTTCCTCCCCGGCGGCCACAACGACCCACCAATATACCGCAAGAACTCTTTAATGCACGTGATAGGGATCATGAGCAGCGTGATGCGGGTCACGATCCGCCGTTAAGTTGTTAGAATGAAAGACGAAGTTTCATCGGGGGCTGAATCTAATCTTGGGGATCGCTTTCACGGAGCAATTCGAAGTAGTGGTGGTGGGCGCCGGGCATGCCGGTTGTGAAGCTGCGATGGCGTGCGCCCGCATGGGACTGAAAACCGCGCTTTACACGCTGAATGTCGATTTGATCGCCCAGATGTCTTGCAATCCAGCGATCGGCGGCATTGCCAAGGGACATCTGGTTCGTGAAGTGGATGCGCTTGGCGGCATCATGGGCGAGATTACTGACGCGGTCGGCATCCAGTTTCGATTGCTGAATACCTCGCGCGGGCCGGCGGTGTGGTCGCCCCGGGCGCAATGCGATAAGCAGGCGTACCGGCTGAAGATGCGGGAGGTACTCGACTCGCAATCGAATCTGAAGATCAAGCAGGCGGAGGTTGCGGAGCTGATTGTCGAGGGCACTCAGCTCTCCGCATTCAGCGCTCAGCCAGCAAGCGGCAATGCGCATGTGGGGACTGGCGTTTCGCCCGTCGAAGAGCGAAGCTCCGCAGCCTCTGCCGCCATCCCTGCCGAACGCCGAGTGCTCGGCGTTAGACTGCGCGATGGGCGCACTGTGGGCGCGCAAGCCGTCATTATCACTACCGGAACCTTTCTCAACGGTTTAATTCATTGCGGCGAGCAGCAATATCCTGCCGGCCGATCGGGTGAGCCGAACGCTGTGCTGCTCGGCGAAGCGCTGAAGAATCTTGGCCTGCGAGGATGCCGGTTGAAGACTGGAACGCCTCCACGCCTGGACGGACGCACGATCGACTGGTCGCGCTTCACGGTGCAGCCGGGAGACGCCGATCCCACTCCGTTCAGCTTTCGCACCAAGCGCGTCGCTCACCACGAATCACAGGTTCCCTGTTACATCGCCTGGACTACGCCGGAAACTCACCGCATTATCCGCGACAACGTGCATCGGTCGCCGATGTATAGCGGGCAGATTCAGTCGATCGGGCCGCGCTATTGTCCGTCGATCGAAGACAAGATTGTGAAGTTTCCCGAGAAAGAAATGCACCAGCTTTATCTCGAGCCCGAGGGTCTGAACACGCACGAGATTTATGTGAATGGCATGAGCACTTCCCTGCCGGTTGAAGTGCAGGTGCAAATACTGAAATCAATCCCGGGGCTGGAGACTGCGGACATGCTGCGTCCGGGCTATGCGATTGAGTACGACTCGATCGATCCCACCGAACTCCAGCGCAGTCTTGAGACTAAGAAAATCGCAGGATTGTTTTTGGCGGGGCAGATCAATGGCACTTCAGGCTACGAAGAGGCCGCGTGCCAGGGTCTGATGGCCGGCATCAACGCAGCGTTACAGGTGAAGCGAGAGCCGCCGCTGATTCTCGACCGGACCGAGGCTTATACCGCGATCCTGATCGACGATCTGATTTCGAAGGGCACAAACGAGCCTTACAGAATGTTCACGTCGCGGGCGGAGTTCCGGCTGCACCTGCGTATCGACAATGCCGACCGGAGGCTTACACCTCATGGCCGGCGCGTGGGAATGATATCGGATAACGCGTGGAATGATTTCCAGAGCAAGCAGGCGCGGTTGGCGAGCCTGAAAATGCTGCTCGAGAAAACCAGGCTGACTGCTGAAGTGCTGAACAGCATCACGCGGGAGCGTTCGATTACGCCTTGTGATTCTGAGGAGCGCAGCGACGAGGAACCCGCGGTCGCCGGCGGAGCCCCGGGATCAGGCCTCGATTGGAAATTGGCGGTCGGTCAAACATTCGCCCAGCTTTTGAAGCGGCCCGAGATCACGATTGAGCAGCTCGCACCTGTCCTCTGCCGACTGGACCCGGTTTTCTTTGAAAGAGAAGACATCCCTCCGAATCCGCGAGAGCCGGTGCCAAGTCTTTCTTCTCAAATCCGCAATGAGTTGAAATCGGTAGAAACCGAAATCAAGTACGAGGGCTACCTGCTGCAACAGCAGCGAGCGATGGAGCGATTGAAGAAATCTGAGCAGCGGGCCATCCCCGTGTGGTTCGAGTATCACTCGATCAGCGGACTTTCGCGCGAGGTGCAGGAAAAGCTGAACCATGTGCGGCCGCGGACGCTAGCTCAGGCCTCGCGCATTCCGGGAGTAACGCCGGCAGCTGTGTCCTTAGTCAACGTATACATCGAGATTCAATCCCGCCGCCGCGAGCAGGCCGCGATCTGACGTTGCCAGCCAGCGGATTTTAACGCGGTGTTAACAATCGAATGTTACGAAACGGTTAATATTTCTCGCATGCCTCAGGAGACTCTTCGCATCGAGGACCGGCCGGGAACCCGCGACGGACAACGCATTCTAAGCCTCGACGGCGCGCTCGTTCTGACCACCATGTTTGAATTTCAACGCACGGTACGCGCCGATGCCTCGCGTTCGCTCATCATTGACATGGGGAAGGTGTCGTACGCCGATTCTGCAGGAATCGGCGCGCTGGTTGGAGCCTACGTCACGCGGCAGCATGGCGGACGCAGCCTTTCTCTGGTCGGAGTCAGCGAGCGCGTGCGCAATGCGCTGCAAGTCACGCATGTTGAACAATTCTTCCGATTCTTCGATTCGGTCAGCGAGGCGGAGCAGGCGACGACATAACGATTTCTGGCCGTCACACTGCCAACCATGAAAAAGAGCATGGGTGGGGGGAATGCCTGCATGCGTAGACCTATGAGGTTGAGTGGTTTAACAGCCCCTCCGACGTGGTCAATGGGTGGCTGTGGCTGTTGCGCATCCGCAGTTTCCCGCACCCGCGATTTAAAGCTAAGGCGTTACCTCGAATATCGTACCGTAATTGTTAGTGCCGCCCTCTTGGGTCGTGCCGTAGAGATTTCCGTCCGCGCCCATGACCACACCTGCATCGGGATAAGCTCCGTCTGAGGTTCCCCCTGCAAAGCTGTACAGCACGGTTTCGGCCCCGCTCGTATCCACCATAAACACGGTTCCGTTGCCTCCGGAAGAACCGCCGTAAGCAGTGGTGCCGTATAGAGTACCCGCATTATCCCGGATTACACCTGCGAAGGGGTTAAAGCCGTCCATCGTTCCATCAGCGAAACTATGCAGCACGCTCTCTGTCCAACCGCCGCCCGACGCTGGAGATAGCTGAAAAACTGTGCCACAACCGTAACAATTTGCGTTGTTCCCGCCTCCGAATAAACTGGAGCCGTATAGGTTTCCCGCCTGGTCAATAGCCAAAGCTCCGACAGGCCATTCTCCGTCGGTACCCCCCACAAACTTGTGAAGTATGGTTTCTACAATCTCACCATTCGACGTAGTGAGCTTAAAGACAAAGCCGCATGTAACATGATCGGGACATACCGCGCCGCCCGTTTCAGTCGTGCCATAAATATCACCTGCGGAATCCAGGAGTACCGGCCCATAAAGGTACGCCCCGTCACTGCCATCGAAACTGTGCACGACCCTTTCCTTCCATTGCCCTTGCATGGTGGGCGTCAGCTCGAAAACCGTGCCACAACCTACGAAATCACCCTGGTGACAGGCGCCTTTGCCACCAGATACTGTCGTGCCATAAAATCCCCTAGAATGGCTCGTCAACGTGGTGGCTGGAAGTGCCCCATCTGCGCCTGCCCTAAAGCTGTAAATCACCTTCTCATTCCAACCGCCACCTGAGCTCCGGCTAAGCTCGAACACAGTGCCACATCCAGGATAGTCGGAACGGCACTTGCCTGTGCCTCCGTAGTACGTCGTGCCGTAAAGATTGCCTTCTTGGTCAATGACTAGTCCGCTAGAAGGGCCGATCCCGTCCTGGGAGTTGCTATTGAAGCTGTGAAGCACCGTCTCTGTCCAGCCGGCCGCGCCAGGCGTCAGCTCGAACACCGCACCGTAGCCATAAACGCCGCCCGAGGCGGTCGTGCCATAGAGATTTCCCGCAGTATCGAAGACTAACCCGGCTTGTGGATACTGCCCGTTCGTGCCATTGAAGTTGAACAGCACTGTTTCTTGGGCAAATAAAATTGTGCTAGCGCAGAAAGCAGCAAGAATCACCAAGGTCGCTGAAATTCCGAAAGCAGGTTTTATGCATTTCATAAAGGTTCTTGTCGGGTCGGTTCAAAGTTAAGGTTTTTCCGCATGCGATCCGAAGAGACTTCCGGCGGGCAATCAATACATGACGATTAAAATAGACGTAACGGTTCGCGAAACGTATCATGGCTCGGCTTCGAAGGGAAATCCGGTGAATCCAGAGTGACAACGTCTCAACTTTATCTTCGAATCCGCCATTTTCGCGATCGTTTTTCTTCCCAGTTCTTTCGTCCCACTTCGCCCACCCGTTGGTTTGACCTCCCACGCCATCCCTCCTAAGATGAACTTCCCTAAATATTTCATTGGATTGACTCATCATGATCGGCCAGACCATCTCGCATTACCGCATCACTGGCCAGCTGGGCAGCGGCGGAATGGGTGTGGTTTATGAAGCGCTGGATCTCGATCTTGGCCGGAAGGTTGCGCTGAAGTTCCTGCCGCCGCAGCTATCGCGCGATCAAAATGCGCTCGACCGCTTCTTGTTTGAGGCCCGCACGGCGTCGGCGCTGAACCATCCGAATATCTGCACCATTTACGCGGTTGAGAAGGTGCAAAGCGAGAGCGGCGAAGCGCAATCGTTCATCGCCATGGAACTGCTGGAAGGCGAGACGCTGGACCGGCGATTGAACACCGGCCCGCTGCCGCTCGATCGCCTGCTGGAATGGAGCATCCAGCTTGCCGACGCGCTCGACGCAGCGCATGCCAAGGGGGTTATCCATCGCGACATCAAGCCGGCAAATATCTTTATCACACCGCGCGGGCAGGTGAAGGTTCTCGATTTCGGCCTCGCCAAGCTGACGCGGCCTGAGATGGGGATGACGACGATCGGTGCGACGCAGGATTCGCCGGCGCCGTTACACCTGACCAGCCCCGGCGCGACCGTTGGAACCATTTCTTATATGTCGCCGGAGCAGGCGCGCGGCGAGGATCTCGATCCGCGGACTGATTTGTTCTCGCTGGGCGTTGTGATTTACCAAATGGCGACGGGACGCCTGCCGTTTTCGGGCACGACTTCAGCTGTAGTCTTCCACGCCATTCTGCAGCGCGATCCGACTCCGGCGCTGGAGCTGAAAACCACTCTTCCACCGAAGGCCGATGAGATTATTGCGAAGGCTCTGGAGAAAGATCGGGAGCTGCGATATCAATCGGCGGCCGATCTGCGCGGCGATCTCAAACGCTTGAAGCGCGATACCGAATCCGGACGCAAGAGTGCCCAGATCCCGTCGATCAGCGGTGCGGGCGCTCCTGCCCAAGGCTCCATAACACGAGTGGCAAGCGCCGATGTGCAACCAAGGTCAGGCAGCACGACGCTGGCCGCTCCACCGGGGAGCAAGCTAAGTCTTCGTTTGATTGCGCTGATCGTGGCTTTGGCGGTGATCACCGTCCTTGGAGGCACTTATGCGCTGCTTGGCCGGAGAACAGGCATACCGTTCCAGAATATTTCCGCCACCAAGGTCACCGATACCGGCAATGAGGTACTCGCGGCTATTTCACCGGACGGAAAATACGTCCTATGCATGTCTCGCAAGAATGGTCTGGCGAGCCTGTGGCTGCGGAACGTGCCCACCAATAGCAATACACAAGTGCAGCCGCCGGCCGATGTCTACTACAACGGCCTGAGATTTTCTCCTGACGGGAATTATTTTTACTTCGTGCGCAGCGATCCGGGGAATCCAGAATTGAAGTTTCTTTACCGCTCCGCACTTCTGGGCGGAACTCCGCAAAAACTCGCTTCCGATGTGGATTCAAACGTTACTTTCTCACCTGATGGAACCAAGTACGCTTTCATGCGCTACGACAATCCGGAGGAGGGAAAATATCAGCTCGTAGTTCGTCCTGTGGATGGTGGCGACTCGCAGGAAAAAGCCCTGACCAGCGGTTCGATGGCGGAGGGAATATCCTACCCCGCATGGTCTCCCGACGGAAAGACGATCATGTGCAACGAACTGCACGCGGGATATGTGCAAGGGCTGGTCACGGTGGATGTCGCTAGTGGAAAGAAAGAGCCCTTCTTCAAAGGGCAAGACGACTTTTTTGCGTCTCCCACCTGGATGCCCAATGGCACCGGCCTGCTCGGGCTGCTCCATGACCAGAGCAATCTTCACCAGGCGCAGATCGGGTTCGTTTCGTATCCCGAAGCAAAAGTTTCTCCAATCACTCGTGACACGAACACGTACTCTGACCTCAGTATCGCGGCGAATGGCCTTGCACTGGTAACGATTTTGAGTGAGGAACGGTGGAATCTGTTTGTGACGCCGGGTTCTGGCGCACAAGGGCATGCAGTTGGAAGCGCGCGTGCGAATACAAATTTCAGCTGGACGGCTGACGGCCAGTTGATCGGCGATCAGGGAAACGCACTTACCCGAATCGACCCAGAGACGGGAAATAAGACGGTTATCACACCTCAGGAAGGAAAGGGAAAGGCGGCCGGGGACTTTTCGGCCTGTGCCAACGGCCATTACACGGTATTTGAACTCCTTTCTCTGGGAACGGCGGACGATGTCAACATCTGGCGCGCCGACGCATCGGGGGGCAATCTGAAGCAGCTTACGACCGGGACGCGCGATACTCTGCCGCTTTGCTCGATGGATGGCCGCTGGGCGTACTACATCGATCAAAAAGATGAAGCGACGCTGGCGCGGGTTGCGATCGACGGCGGCACACCGCAGGCGGTCTCAAACCTTGCCATCAGCGATAGCCAGTTCGATGTCTCTCCCGACGGAAAATGGGCTGCATTCGCCACCCTCGAACATGCGCTGGGACACAAAGACACTCTGGTGCTCGTGAACACGGAAACGGGACAAACGAAGAAGCTGGATTTCGAGCGGCTGCGCCTCGGGCTTATACGCTTTAGCCATGACGGCAAAGCCGTGGTCTATCCTACGCGCGACAATGGCGTCGATAATCTCTGGCTGCAGCCGCTCGATGGCTCGAAGGGCAAACAGATCACTGATTTCACTTCCGAGCGCATCTACGACTTCCACTGGTCGTTCGACGGCAAGCAGTTGGCGCTGGTGCGCGGCCATACGGATTCGGATGTGGTGCTGATTCGGGATGCGGGGAAGTGAGGGAGAATTGCGAGAGAAGGCCCGCCGATTATCGTTCTCTACTCTAGTGTGCGCTTGATTGCGCTCGTCGGCCGAGACGGATCGAGCCCAGTCGCGCGCTGCCCACCCGGGCAATACCCGAGAAGATAATTCGCGCGTGTGACAACCTATGCGGCTTGTAATGGCGCTTCCATGCTGTTAGCCCCCGACGCACACCGGGCAACAGTTACGTCGTAAATTGGCGGGCTGCACATAGATGTGGTTAAAGGTGGGGCCAGCCGCCCAAAGAACAGAAATCAGGGATCGCAAAATTCACACTTGACATTGCCCGATAATCCACTACCATATGGTTGTGGATCGATTAGGCACAACGTTTGCGGCTTTGTCGGATCCAACCCGGCGGGCAATGATCGAACGGCTCTCCCACGGGCCAGCTTCAGTGCATGGATTGACGGAACCGTTTTCACTCTCGCAACAGATGATTTCAAAACATATTGCCTACCTGGTGCGGGCGCGGATTGTGATCAAGACCAAGCGGGGACGAGAGAGTGTGTGCACGCTGAGGCCAGCGGCGATTAAGAAAGTCGGCGACTGGGCGTTCAGCTATCGCCGATTCTGGGAAGAGAGTTTCGACAAACTGGATGCAGTTGTGAATCAAATGAAGAAAGATCAAATTAAAAAAGAGGAGGCCAGAGATGACAAAAAGCACGGTGAACGAGATCGAGCGGATGGTCGTTACAAGAATTTTTGATGCCCCACGCGAGTTGGTTTGGAAGGCGTGGACAGACCCGAAATACGTGATGCAGTGGTGGGGGCCGAAGGGCTTTACTGCGCCGGTTTGCAAGATGGATTTTCGCGTGGGAGGAAAATTTCTCTGCTGCATGAGAACGCCGGATGGGCAGGAGTTCTGGAATGCGGGTGAATACCACGAGATTGTTCCCCAGGAAAAGATCGTTTCCTCCATGTACTTTTCCGACTCGAAGGGAAACAAGATTGAGCCTGCGCAATTAGGAATCGAACATGAGGCCATCGACGATGCCTACGACACGACCCTCTTTGAGGACCTCGGGAACGGCCGGACGAAACTCACCTTCATTGGAAATGAACCCGCGGAGAGCGCGAAAAACAGCGGTCAAATGGAGGGCTGGAACCAGATACTCGATAAAGTTGCTGAGGTTGTTACGAAGCTGGCGCAGGCGAAATAACAAGTTGGAGTTTTAATGCTTGTCATGCGCGAGACCTAAACGTAACGCAACGCCGGTCCGTTCCGAAAACCTAAGGTTGGGCGGGGAGGGTGCGGACCGGCTTTGAAACTGCAGAAGCCACCGCAGCGCGGGTGCCCCGCCTTCGCGTACTTTGCGAAGAGCCTGCCCTTTACATCGGTAACTGCTTGCCTTTTAACGATGGAATTATTTCATCGGCTTGCCGTTTTCGTTCTAAGCTGCGAGCCCATCTCGTATTGCCGCTTCAAGCGTATCGATGTTTATATCCTTTAGAGCTTTAAACCGAATGCAGTATCCGGTCACGCTCGCCTTGCCTAGTTTTTTTCCATACGTTTTGGCTAGGTACTTCTTATCTTTGAGACCAAGAATGTAGACAGAGATTCCGGTTTTGTTTCCGCTCACGCCAATTTGAAAAAACTCTCTACTTTTTCCGTTGGCGTATTTTATTGTGTGAAATCCATATCCAATCGTAGGGTTGGTAACAGTATGATCCTTGCTGTCTTTGCCATCGAAAAACCATAATTTGCACTCTGGTGACACTTGAAGTGTGAGCCGATGCAACTCGCGCAGGTCACTGCGTTTTGGCTCTGGCTGGCTGGTAATATAGTTCTCGATTTGTTCTTGTACCTTCATGTGTTCTGCTCCCAGGCTGCGCGCACGAGATTATACGACGTTTAATCTTTCTCCCCGTTGCAAGGGCGGTCTATCGGCGTTCATCGGTGCACCCACGGGATTCGTCCTGGAAAGACAACGCGATGCGAAAAGCCGTGTTGAAGCCTGGCCGGATGGCCTCAACCCCGCACCGCAACAATGCAATCGCCCGTATAACAACTAAGCTATCAGCAGCACGCATCCCACCCTCGCTAAAAACGCAACGGGCGGACCCTCCGCCATTTTCCCTCATGAAGTGTTACAATGCTTACAACAGTTACACTCTCGGAGGATTGATGAAGCAATCGCGTACGATGGTGCTCAGTATGCGCCTGCCAGTGGAGAGCGGCAAACGCTTGAAGCGCATCGCACATCGGCACGGCTGGACGCCGAGCGATGCCAGCGCGCGGCTGGTGGAAGAGGGCTTAAGGCGGTCGGAATTTGCCTTCTTGGATTTTCGCGATTCGCCGGCTGGCAGGCAAGCCTATATCCAAGGCAGCTCCCTGGCCATATGGGAGGTCATGTTGCTTCTTCGAAGTTACAAAGGCAATGTCAAGGACGTGGCCAAGCATCTGAAATGGCCTGAAGCGAGGGTTCGAGCTGCTCTTTACTATTCGGAGGCGTTCCCCGCAGAGGTGAACGGCGCGATAGCAGAGAACGATTCCATTGATTTTGACAGCCTAAAGCGCATGCTTCCCCAAGCGGTCGACTTTGGCGCCAGGCAGACTAAGCGGGGCTGATGCTCAAGCTTCTTCTCGATGAGCACATCTCCGCAGACGTAAGGAATGGCGTTCAACGCCGGAATCGATCGGTAGTGATCCACTCCATATTTATCCAAACCATGGTGCAGTGGGAGAGTGGAAACTTCCTTGGGAAGGAAGATTCCGTTTGCCTGATGGAAGCAGCGAAGCAACGCTTGACCCTGGTTACTTATGATCGCAGAACGATTCCCCCATTGCTGAAGCTCTGGGCAGAGGAAGAGCGATCTCATGGCGGCGTGATATTTGTCGATGAAAAGACAATCTCGCCGGCGGACATTGGAGGGCTAGTCCGTGCTCTAGTCTCGCTGGTGGACGAGGCGGGGCGAATGGACTGGACCAACCAAGTGTACTTCTTGCGGAGCGGACGCTGACGCATCAGGCGCTATCATAGGTTGTAAGTTTTGGGAGCCGGTTCTATGTCATCACAAGCCGAAGTTGATGGTAAGAAATATTGTGATCTGATGGAAGAAGTTAAGCGCAGGATAAGCGTTGTCAATCATTTCCTTTCGGGTCAGGGTCACGCGGTTTACCAACCAACAACTTTGGAAACTGTATGTTTGCAGATCAGGAAAATCCTCGAGCTTATTGCATTCGGATCATTGGTCGCTAACCAAGAGGCTTACACTGCAACGTACTCCAGGGTGTCGAAGGCGTGGAATGCTGCGGAGATTCTCTCCGAACTCGCCAAAGTGAATCCTAGTTTCTACCCGGTTCCCATTGTTGAAATCGCGTCAGATATCCCTGGAGTTAGAAGCAAGCACAAGAAAAGAGTTGGCGATTATTTGAACGAGGAGGAGTTCAAAGAGGTGTATGGCAGATGTGGCGTCTTGGCGCATGCGGCGAACCCATACGGCAAGGGCATTGATTACTCATATTATGCGCAACACCTTCCAATTTGGCGAACGAGAATTATGAATCTTCTGAATGCACATGACATTCACCTGCTTGGTGATCCGGGAGTCTGCGTCGTCCATATGAGCGAGCATGGGGACGGCCGTGTCAAGCTGTACAGATTTCAGCCGCCGTCGCTGGATCTTTTGCGAGAAGTCGGCTTTGAAGGCGACCGCACTGAAACGAATCGAATGACGCCAGATCAGATAGAGGAACTCATCAAGATTTCGCAACCACCGGCATCAGGTGAAACCGAGTGAATTCCCGCTGCAAGGACTACAAGATGGGGGCTGGGACAGCTTCGATTGTCTTCATACCCTCGCACGACCTCGGCTGCCCCAGCTTTCGTTCTTTTCGAAAGCTGGGCACACTAACCCTTTCCCTCTGGGGATGTTTCCCGCAGCCCCTCCACGGCTCGGTTAGGAGGGAGAAAATCGGTGGCGCAAACGCCAGTGGTGCCCAGCTTTCCAACAGAAGGAAAGCTGGGGCAGCCTCAGTTAGTATGGTGACGGCAAAGATGGGCCAGCCCCCCGCGTCGGAGCTCTTTCTGAAAAGATTTCATTCCATCTGAAGGGTCGGTCATTCTCGCTTCCTCACAAACAGATCTTAGCTCGACCTCTGCTGCCTCCGGCAGCGTTTCTTTTTGCTACAATCCAGTGGCGTTCCCCGGCTCCCTCCCCCACACAGGAGACTCCGTGAACAAGATAGTCATCGCCCTGTTCTTGGTAAACATTGCGGCAGGGCAAACCAAACCCGCGCATCCTGTGCGGACGCCTAAACCCGACACGCCCCACTTAAATGTCGTGAAGGAATACGTACGTGAACTGATTGAAGCCGAGGCTTTAAAGACGAACGGTGAGAAGGAACTTAGTGAGGCGAAGACGCCAAACGAGCAGTTCTCCGCCGGCATTTACTACAGCAAGTCCACACAACTGGAATTGCGCTCTGAGATCCACATGCTTCAAAGTATGCATTTGAACGATCCATTCGACACTTTGATCCCAAGTCTGGTCGCGTTTTATGGGAATCAGATTAAATTGCACCAGCAGCTGATTGATATCAGCGATAAGTTCTTAGCCGGGCCGAAGCAGGGCGTGGATTATCAAGCGCTGGGGGCCAAGGTCCCGGAGATTCGCGCTGAACTGGATGACTCTCGAAAGTCCGTGTTTCAAGCGGCACCGTTGGTGTTCATGACTTTGATAGACCAAAGGCCAGACTCCCAAAATCATGTCAGTCATCTGCTGATTACTAAAGCGGAGAAAACCGACTTGCAAGATCAGTTGGACCTCATGCTCAAAGACATACCACTCAACGATAAGGAAGATCACGACTATTACATCAGCGCCGCGATGGTGCTCCGAGGGGCTTTCCAGAAGGGGTACAAATGCGCTGACGATCCTTGGGATTAATAGCTGGGCGAAATCCACTGCTGACAGGAGCACTCGGTGCAGCCTGACGTGCCAGCCTCGCGGCCTGACTGGAAGTCAAATCCCCTGTCACTCGATGATGGATAGTCCGTCTTCATCCCACCAGTATCGTGAATGTCTCGGGTGTGCTTGGCGAACGCATGGCCGCAGGTCTTACAGGGCTGGGTTGGCACGGCTTCGCTCATAGAAGAGATTGTAACAGCAGAGGAAAAGGCAGTTCCGTGGGTTATCATCGGGTACGGCATGAAAATCAAGATTGGAAGTTGGGCAGACTACGACTTCGATAAAGAAGATGCGAAGATTGCTGTGCCCCTAATTCTGTTACTGCTGGGTCTGACCCTCACTTCGTTTAGAAAGGAGTGGCTCTTAGCTGGACTGGCTGCTTACTACGCCCTGTACTTCTTTTTGCCTCCGTGCTTCGCAGCGATCAAGAAGCTGTTCGCGAAAATTCACCACTGGCGAACGTTCAGGTGTCCGTACTGCAAGAGTCGAGAACTGATCTTGCAGGGGATGGCGGAATTTCATGGTGACATTCCGTATGACCACTATTTCTGCAATCGCTGCCGCGAAACGTCCGTATTTGTTAACACTCTTGGTCTCGACAAAATGATCGCGCCAACCCCATCAAAGCTCAAAGCTCGGCGCACATTAGCCCCATAAAGACATGCCAGACAAAACGGAGAAGATACTTGTCTGGAGTGAAGTCGCCGCCATCCTGATTACCCTATTTCTGGTTTTTGGAGGTTGGAGGATGTTTTCTAAAATCATCATGACACCTTTGGAGCATCTTCTCACCGACAAACTATTTGACATCGCGCTGGCGCTCTTCGGAACGTGGCTCGGTTACTGGTTAGCCAAGAAGCATCTTGAGCATTTCGTTTCCGGCATCGTCAAAAAGATGGACGACAAGTATCTAGACCTCAATAAGCAAATCGCATTCCGCAAGGCGGTCGCTGCCATGCTTCCAGAGCTGCCGCAGTTCTATTTGCGACCAGCAACCACTTTCAGTACCAACGTCGCTACCGCTATGGGTGAATTCACTTCTTGGGCTACGGCAATCGACAACAGTCACACGCCTGACAAAACCGTGGAAATGGTCAGCAAAGAAGCCTACATAATGGCGGCAAGCCTGATAGAGAAGGATATGGGGTACAAAGAGGAAAAGCCAACCCCAAACTATGAATGGACGATTCAAGTGAACGATCTTCCCGCTGGTTGGGAAGTCAAAGATGCACCCGACCTTTCGATCTTTGACTGGAATACGGGGCTTCCTGTGCATCGTTACGCGCTCATGGAAGAAGTAGAGAGGACTGCTGCTGCGATTCGATATGCTTGGAAGTGGAGCATGAAAGACGTGCCTTGCGGCGTGTACGTAGGCGTCGTGAATTTTCAGATCGGCGGCAAGCCTGTGATCGCGAATACCGTTGGTGATCGCGTAAGAATCTTCTTGAGGCGAGAGGGCGGGAAACTGATCAAATCACACGACACAATTCCGTGGGATTAAATTTCTACGCGTTCCAATCGATGAACTGACGGCGTTCCTCCGCGTTCATTGGTGGCACCCACTGGATTCGTCCTGGAAAGACTACTAGATGCGAAAAGGGTTTACGAGAAAACCAAAACCGGACGAGCCCGCGACGCCGGTCAAGAACTACATCACGCCGAGCGGGCTGGAGCGCCTCAAAGATGAGCACCGGTTTCTGCTCACCAGGGAACGTCCGGCCGTGACGGAGGTGGTGGCGTGGGCTGCCGGCAACGGCGATCGCAGTGAAAACGCCGACTATCAGTACGGCAAGCGGCGGCTGCGGCAGATCGATGGGCGGATTCGCTTTCTCACCAAGCGAATCGAAGCCGCGGAAGTGGTGGACCCGGAAGCTCCCAGAACCGCACAGAAAAGAGCGGGGCAGGCCAATTCAAAGGAAAAGACGAGGGCATTCTTCGGAGCGACCGTGCGCTATGCCAATGCCGCGGGTGCGGAGCGTGTGGTCAGCATCGTGGGCACCGACGAAATCGATCTCGAGCGTAACCACATCAGTTGGGTGTCACCTCTGGGGCGCGCGTTGATGAAGTCGGCAGCGGGTGACAGCGTAGTCCTTCAATTGCCGGGCGGCACAGAATCCCTGACCGTGCTGGAAGTGCGTTACGAGCGCATTGCTGTGGAACCGTTCCGTGAACCAGCTGGATCCGAGGCCTCGGCAAAGGGGCTTCCTCGATGTCGGGGGTGAATGGCTTCTGGTGTGGCAGTCGCAAAGATGGAATGGGCAGGAAGAGGATTCCGAATGTTTACCATTGCCGGTGTGGTGTTTTTGGTGGTGGTGCAACGCGAGCCGACTTCCGATTAGTAGGCAGACCTTCTTTCGGGGGGCCTTCCCGCTTGCCCGCCATTCAAGAGGTAATCGAATCACGCATGCTTCAGCCGGGAAGCCCCAACCTTCCCAATGTTGACGAGTAGGTACTGACAGTCCAGTCACCCAATCGAAAAATACCGATTTGGCCCGCTCAATCGCAAATTCAAAGGGCGGCCGTTGCTGGCCGCCCCTTTTCCTGCTGCGAATTGTTAGCCGCGAGGTGGTTTATGCACCTTTGACGTTCTCGGCCTGCCAGCCCTTGGGGCCTTTGACCACGTCAAACTGCACCTGCTGACCTTCCTGGAGGCTGCGGAAGCCGCTGGCCTGAATCGCCGAGAAATGAACGAAGACATCCTCGCCGTTCTGGCGGCTGATAAAACCGTAGCCCTTGGCGTCGTTAAACCACTTCACTGTTCCTGTTTCCATGTGTTGCAAATTTCCTTTTTGTTGATGTAGCGCTGAAACTTTGGAAGGCTTCTTCTGCAGGCAGGTCACACGCTGGTTTGCGGAGAAACTGGGTACTGCGAAAGAACTCTAAAGTCAAACGCGGTTATATTCTAAGTGAATTGCCTCAGAAAAGCTACAAAATTCTGCTCGTCGTGCAGATAAGCCCCTATGAATCATATATTTAGACATCTACGGGATGGACCTGATTGCGGGCCATTTGCCAGAAGAGGCTCAAGAATAAGATGATGTAGGCATGCGCTGGCTGAGGTTCACCCTTTTAATTACGCTTGTGACGTATGCACGGGCGGGCATAGTGGAGGATGTGCGCACCGCTCTGGCCGAAAATAACCCGATCGCCGCTGACTCTTATCTCAACTCTTATCGCGGCCGGAACGGCATCACTCCGGAATATGTCGAGGCTTACTCGTGGCTGGCGCGCGGCGCGCTGGGGTCGCTTGAATACAAGCAAGCGGAATCCTACGCGAAGCAGACAGAGGAGTTAGCGGAGCAACAGCTTAAGCTGCACCCGCTCGATTCAGAACCACACCTGCCGATTGCGTTGGGCGCGGCAATTGAAGTCGAGTCTCAGGTGCTGGCAGCTCGAGGCGACCGCACCCAGGCTGTAGCAGTTCTGCAGGCCGCGCTTCGCAAATACGGCAATACCTCGATCAGGTCGCGCTTGCAGAAAAATCTGAACCTGCTTTCGTTTGAGGGCCGGCCCGCGCCGGTGCTTAAAGCAGACAAATTTCTTGGTTCGAAGCCCCCGGCGCTTGCGCAGCTGAAAGGCTCGCCGGTGCTGCTCTTCTTCTGGGCGCACTGGTGCGCTGACTGCAAAGCGGAAGCCCCGATCATTACGCAGTTGCGGACCGAGTTTGCGCCGAAAGGGTTGACGGTTATCGGTCCGACGCAGCTCTATGGTTATACGGCGCAGATCGAGCACGCGTCGCCGAGCGATGAACTCGCCTACATCGACGCAGTGCGTCATCGCTTCTACGCTGGACTACTCGACATGCCAGTTCCCATCAGCAAATACAACTTCGACATGTACGGCGCGTCGACCACGCCAACGCTGGTGCTGCTGGATAAAACTGGAAAGGTGGCGATGTATCATCCGGGAGCGCTGCCTTATGAGCAGTTGAAGGCGGAGATTGAGAAGGTGACGCGGTAAGCTGGCGAACTGCTCTTAATCTGAGTTTATTTCCTTGAGCGCGCCCGTCTTCACGTCATAGATAAATCCTCGCACTGGAATGTATTTCGGAATCCAGGGATGCGATTTCACGCGCTGGACCTGCTGGCGCAGGTTCGCTTCGAGGTCATCGAAGGCGTAGAAGTGGGAAGGCTCGCTGGCGATGGTTCCCATCTTTTCGGTCAGATGCGATCTTAGATCGTATTCCTTCACTTTCAAAAGACCGCAATCGGTATGATTGATGATGATGAACTCCTGCGTGTCGAGCAGGTGATGCGAGACGATCAGCGAGCGCAGTGCGTCGTCGGTAGCGATGCCGCCGGCGTTGCGGATCATGTGCGCGTCGCCGGGATGCAACCCGAGGCAACGCTCGAACAGGATTCGGGAGTCCATGCAGGCCAGCACAGCCACGCGGCGGCGTGGCTTCACCGCCAGATCTCCCAGATTGAAGTTCTTAACAAATTCCGTGTTGGCTTTGAGCAATTCGTCCGCGACTGACAATTCTTTCTCCTCTTAGTTATTGGTTTTGCCAACCATCTGTTTTTCTTGCCTGGCGATCCCGCCTCTGGTTGTTTCTCTAGCTTAACCGCTACAATCGCCCCGTGAACATCGATGACACGATTGTCGCCATTGCGACGCCCCCGGGACGCGGCGGCGTCGGGGTAGTGCGGCTCGCCGGGCCGAACGCCCACGCGATTGCGATGCCGATGTTACGCCTGAAGCATCCGCTCGAACCGGGGCGGGCGGTCTTTGGAGAGCTGCTCGATTCGTCAAAGCTAAATTCCGAACGGATCGACGAAGTCGTGGTCACCTATTTTGCCAAACCACATTCTTATACCACCGATGACATTGTTGAGATTTCCGCTCACGGCTCTCCGGTGGTGTTGCGACATGTCGTTGAACAATGCACCGCAGCCGGAGCGCGGCTTGCCGAGCCGGGCGAGTTCACCATGCGCGCCTTTCTCAATGGACGCATTGATCTCACGCAGGCGGAAGCCGTGCGGGATCTGATTGAGGCGCAAACGCTTTACCAGGCGAAAATTTCGGCGCAGCAACTGGAAGGCGCGCTCTCCAGGCGGCTGCAGCCGGTCAAACAGACGCTGGTTGAGCTAATCGCGGTGCTGGAAGCGGGTATAGACTTCGCGGAAGACGACGTATCGGTCTTGCCGAATGCTGAAATTCTCGCACGCATCGCCGCAGTTCATGCTCCGCTGGCTCAACTCGCCGATAGCTTTGCGTACGGCAAGATTGTGCACGAAGGGCTGACCCTGGCGATTGTCGGCCGGCCAAACGTTGGGAAATCGAGTTTATTCAATCGACTGGTGGAACGCGAACGCGCCATCGTTACCGCAACGCCGGGCACCACGCGCGATCTGGTCAGTGAAACTGTTTCGCTCGGCGGCATCCCGCTGCAGCTCGTCGACACGGCTGGGATTCGGCATGCTCTGGATGAAGCTGAATCCATCGGCATACGAAAATCTCTGGAGGCGCTGGCCGACGCCGACCTGGTTCTGGTGGTGCTCGACGCTTCCCAGCCGGCCACCAAAGAAGACGATGAGCTGATTCAACAAACGGAACATCGACCTGCGATTGTGGTAGCGAACAAATGCGATCTGACCAGAGATCAGCGGGCGGGAACCAGTGGCCGCAATTCGGAGATTCGCGTTTCCGCGCTTACGGGAGGGGGCATTGCTGAACTGCGAGCCGAAATACTCAGCCACATCGGCGGCGACAACGTGCAAACCGAAGCCGGTTTTCTCACCAACATCCGGCACCAGAGCCTGGTGCGCGAGTCTCTCGCTGCACTCGATTGCGCCAGTAACGCGGTTGACGGCAAAGTTCCTCACGAAATGCTGCTGCTTGATCTTTACAGCGCCTTGCGAGCGTTGGATTCCATTACCGGCGCGACCACGAATGATGACATCCTCAATTTGATCTTCAGCAGATTTTGCATCGGAAAATAGCCCCGCCTGACAAAAAAAGCCCGCACCGGAAGGTGCGGGCCGGAAACGAAGGTTGATGGTTAGAAGCGGACGCGGGCGCCGACTTCGATCTGGCGGTCGCCGCCGCTTTGCTCCTGTGCCGATCCGTTGTTCAGAGCACCGAAACCACCGGGGTTAAAGAGACCACTGGCAGCCGCACCAGCCGGGTCGAGCCACTGGTTGTGGTTGAAGACGTCCGCGAAGACACCTTGCAGTTCCACGCTGAAGCGCTCGGCAACATGGATTGATTTCTTGATGCTCATATCCACATTCCAGTAGGGCAGGCCATTGAGAATTCCATAACCGCCATCTCTGGTATCCAACCCGAGAATCGGGTTGCGCCAATTGTTGACCTCGGCCGGGCCGTTTTTGAAGATGTTAACGGGCAGACCATTGGTCTGGCCAGCGCATGCCACCTTGCAATAGTAGGCGTGACCTTGGCCACCGACCGGTCCGATCGGAATGGCGCTGTCGTTGTTGAAGAAGTTGACGTTGTCGCCGGCGCCGAACTCCTGGCCGTCGCCGGTGTCGGTGTAGACTTCGATCGGCTCGCCGCTGCCGGCAGTGAAGACCGCGCCGAAGCTCCAGCCTCCCAGAGCACGTCCAATAAAGCCCTGCTGGCCTTTGAAGAACGGCGGCTGGTAGACAAGGAACATGTTGAAAATGCGGCGGCGGTCGAAAGCCTGACGACCGTACATTTCGGAAAGATTAAATGCATCGTCAGGAGTGTATTCGCTGCTCGCCTGCACGACCGCACCGGTGCCCAGCGCCTTTGACCATGTAAAGTTCGATTGCATGGTCAAACCGCGCCAGTCCGCCATTTTGAGTGAAGCGAAGGCGCCGTTGTAGTTGCCGTAACCCACGCTGGAGTTGACCGCTACGCCGGAGGAGTTCTGAACAGTACCGCCGTTGAAGGGACCTGCAAGGGTGTTCATCATGGTGTTTCCAAATCTGAACCCTTGCGCTTGACCGTTATTCGTGGGACAACCCGTGCAGCCCGCTCCGCCGTCCAGATCGCTCCACAGCGACCAGACTTGAGCCGTAGTGAAGTTTCCGACTTCGTTCGCTACCACTGCAGCGGTGCAACTCGCAGCGCCGACGCAATAGGCCGGGTTCATAGCTTTCTCGAAGAAGGGCTGTGGCGTCACCGCCGCGGGATTGGGGTTGCCATGTCCATCGCCGTTGCAGCCGCCGCCGCCGAGACCGGCTATGCCGCCGCACAGTTGCATTACGACGTTCTTGTAGGCTTGGGCAAATTGCTGTCCGCCCTGCGTCATCATGTAGGGCACGGCGTTGAGGTTGATGGGCTGATACTCGTGGGTGATTCTGCGGCCGATGTAACCGATTTCCAGAGTCGTCCTGCGCGTCAACTGCCGCTGAATGCTGAAATCAAACGAATCAATCTGGTTCGGCCGGAAGTTCGGATCCAGAGCTTCGCCGGCTCCGGCCGAAATCGCGTTAAAGCCTGGAAAATCCGGCTGGACCAGGGTTGCGCTGGGCGTTGAGATCGGCGCGGTAAACCCGTTTACTCCGATCCGGAAAGCAGTGCTGGGAGTGGCTCCGCCGGTGCCAAGGCACGTACCGGTTGCGGTGGCGCCAAAGCATTGCACGGGCTGGATGAGACCGGTGCCGAGCAGCGGCACCAGCACCAGGTCAACACCATTCAAGCGGCCAAACTGTCGGCCATATCCGCCACGGATGACGGTATCATCGTGGCCGAAAATTTTGCCGGCCATCGAATCGCTGTCGAAGTGCGGACTCCATGCGGCAGCCAACCGGGGGCTTAATTCGCCGTAATAGGGGTTGTAAGGATACTTCTGCCCGCCCGCCGTATTGCCAACCAAAGCGAAGCCGGTCTCTGGATTGAAGACCTGACCGTTAAGCGCTGCGGCTTTGCGAGACTTCAGATAGGCCTCGGCGCTGATCGGCTGGTCGGCCTGGTCGACAAACTCCACCTGTTTGCCGTTGGCCTCTGTGGGCGGCATTTCAAGCGTCCATCCCAAGCCGTAGGTGAAGGTGAAGGTTGGCTTGAGGTGCCAGGTGTCGCTGAAGTACACGTTGTAGTAAGGGATCGTACTCTGATCGAAAGCGGGCGTAAGAGGCGGATTCAGAGCCAGATTGTTTCCGGACCGGGTATAGGCAACCTGCGCAACTGAGACTATGCCCAGAGCGCCTGCGGTAAGCGCTCCGCAGTTGGCGATGTTCGAGGTCCCGCAAAATGGGACGTCTGCCGAGAGCCCGGAACCGTTCGTCCCCTCGCCCATTTCGTATACCGGCTGGTAATTGATTCCACCGCCGTTGTCAGTACGCTGATGGTAATTCCAGTTGTGCTGATAGGTGCCGCCAATCTGGAAGAGGTGGTTGCCGTGCAGCGTGGAAACGTCATCGCGGAGCATCTGGTCGTGCCCATCCCAGAAGCGGGTACGGGTCTGCTGGGTATTGACGTTGTAGGGGCCGAGGTCCTGTGTGGCGCTCTGGCCACTGAAGAACTCGAGCGCGCCTCCGAGATTCGCTAATTGCGGAGTGTCGCCCTGACGAGCCCACTGCCAGAAGTTGCGCAGGAAGCTATAGTGGAAGTCGTTGGTGGTGTTGGTGGTGACGTTTGTCGTCAACGCACCTACCCACATAAACGCCTGTTGAGGATCGCTAGACAACGAGGCCGGCGTGCCCAGAGTGTCGCCAGTGAAGAATCCTCCAATATCTACCTGATCGGACGTAGCCGTGGTCAGTTTGAAAAAGTGGAAGGTCGAGTAGAAATGCCACTTGGCTGAAAAGTCGTGGTCAAGGCGGGTTGCGACGAATTTGCTGGTGGTAGGAAGGGCAAGGTTACCCGCGAATCCCAGAATGTTTACGCCGTCGCAGAGGCTCTGGCTGCAGGCAGCGTTCGACTGGGGTTCGTATTTATTCCAAATCTGCTGAACCGTTGGGTTAAGACCAATTCCAAGCGGATCGATGGATTTTAAAGTAGTGGTAGCCCCGGTGACCGGATCCGTCAGGATGCCGTTGCGAAGGTTCGCCGACGGGACGTTCCTAAAGATGGTCTCGGAGTTGGGGAAATTAAAAGCTTCGTAGTTCACGAAGAAATAGGTCTTGCCGCCGATCACATCCTTCGGAATCAGCGGACCACCCACTGCCCCGCCGTACCGGTTGTAATGGAAGCTGGGCAACGGAGCAGAGCCGGGCTGCAGCAGGTTGTCATAATCATTCTGCCAGCTCTGCGAGGACCAGTTGTTGTCCTTGTAATATTCGTATCCGGTGCCGTGCCAGGCGTTGGTTCCACGCTTGGTGACAATCTTCACTTCTGCGCCTGCGGAGCTGTTGAAGTCGGCCGTCTGACCGGCGGTATTTACCTTGAACTCTTCAACGCTATCCTGGGGCGTTGGAATCACGCCCGTGGGACCGGCAACGTTCCCTACCCCAAGCTGATTCTGGGCAGCCACGCCGCCTGTCGGGTCGCCGGCATAACTGGCGGTGTAGACGTTCATACTGCCGTCCATGTCATTGCTGTTGTTGCCGCCATCGAGCGAGAAGTAGCTCTGGTCGAGGACCGCTCCGGCAACCGCGCCGTCTGGACCGACGCCCGGCTGCATTTCGACGAAGGTGCTGACATCGCGTCCAAGGCTGGGCAGAGACTCGATCGCTGCGCTGTTGATCGTGTTGCCGACCGTGGCATTCATGGTCTGGAGTTCATTGCCAACGGCCGAAACTTCGACCACCACATTCGTGCCGCCCACCTGGAGAGCCAGATTGGTAGTGAGAGCCAATCCGACGTCTACCTTCTGATTTTCGGCCTTGGTAGTGGAGAACCCGGCCTTGGCCACCGTGAGGCTATAAGTTCCCGGCGCCACGTCGGCAAAGAAGTAGCGTCCGCTGCTGTTTGTCGTAGCGCTTCTTGAAGTATTCGTGGCGGTATCGGTCAGTGTGACCGTGGCTCCTGGCACGACCGCTCCGGAGGGATCGGTAATTGCCCCACCAATTGTTCCGGACGATGCCGACTGCGCCCACGCGGAGGTAATGCCCATGAGGGAAACGACCAACAGCAGAAACAGAACTGACTTCAGGGTACGGATGTACATTGCTACCCTCCCAGACCGAGAGATTGATTTAACCGCAACGACGTGTGGAACCTGAAAACTTAGGGTCGAGACTGCTGGAAGGCCGCAACAACAGGGTTGCGCCGCCGCCCAGTTCTAGCTGACATCTTCCTGCTAACAGCTAAATAAGTCCGAACGCAAAACTTTTAGGAAAGGGAAGTACAGTACAAACCCGAGCGGACACACCGAGTGCAACTGTTGTTCCAAACACTCGGATGTAATGAAGTGTTATGTTTGTTCGACTTGCGAGCATGCTACCCCAAGGAAACTCCGATTTGATGGAGTGAAATATGGTTTTCGGTAGCCATTTCGTGTTTGTCGAGTGTGGGAAATCGTTTGGAGCAAGCCGAGAAGACGCGCGGCGGTTTGCGACCGGCGATGGCGGCTAGCGAGATAATCTGGCCAGCGAAGCGCGAAAGATGGAATCGAAGGATGCGCCGCGGCCATCGCGCGCCAAACCAGCGATTGCCTTTTCGGCTGCGTGCCGTTGATAGCCGAGATTCGTTAGCGCGGATAAAACATCCTCCTCAACCGTGCTGAGGACGGGGGCAGCCGTCGTGGAAGTCCCCGAAAGTGGCGCTAACTTGTCGCGGAGTTCGAGGACCATGCGTTCGGCTGTTTTTTTGCCGATGCCGGGTATTTTAGTCAGGCGGGCTACGTCGTTGTTCCGGATGGCAGCGGTCAGATCCTCGGCGGGCATGCCGCTCAGAATCGTGATCGCGAGCTTTGCCCCGATGCCGCTGACGGTCATCAGCTTTTCGAAGAGCTGCTTCTCGGTGAGCTGCGAAAACCCGTACAGCGCAATCACGTCCTCGCGGACGTGGGTGTAGATGTGCACCGCGACCTCCGAGCCCGCGGCCGGCAATCCGGAGTAAGTCGGGACGCTGATATTTGCTTCGTAGCCGACCCCTGCCGTCTCAATCACAATCCGATTGGGATGCTTGACGAGCAGCGTTCCGCGCAGGTGAGCAATCATGGTGGAGACATTGTAGCCGCAGCGGCCGGGACAAGGATCACCTTCCAGGGGTTATAAACGCAGATTTCGAAATCTGTCTTCAGCGTTACAACGACAAACGGCAGGGCCGACCCCCTGCCGTTGCTGATTCTCAATGCTTGAATCTGCGAGCTACTTCTTATTGACAGCTTTCTTCAGTTCGGCCCCTGGAGTAAACTTCGCAACTTTGCGAGCGGCGATCTTGATGGTGGCGCCGGTTTGCGGATTGCGGCCGTTCCGCGCCTTTCTCTGCGACACTGAAAAAGTGCCGAAGCCTATCAGAGCCACCCGATCCCCTTTTTTCAGCGCGCCGGTAATGCTCGACACGGCGGTATCAATCGCGGTTGTAGCCTGCGCCTTGCTGATTTCGCAGGCGCCAGCGATCTTGTCAACCAGATCGGCTTTATTCATAGTTTCTCCTCGCAGGTCTCTTTCATACCCAGCGCAAATTCACGCCCGGCACAAGAACCGGGAAATAGTTTTTTGGACTGAGCGGGAAACCTGACGGCTCGTATTTTCCTCTCTCTGCGCAGAATGTCAACTGTGAATTCCGCGCCGGAAGCCTGTTCTGCACCTCTGGGTCCCGAATTGAGGCTAAGGAGGCGGGTTTTGAAGGTTTTACCGAAGGCAACGAGCGCCAGGGGAGGATTTCGAAAACCAGCTACGGCACAATTTTCCACGCATCTCCACAGAACACTCCTTCACTGCACAGCTTCCACACAGATACGGAGCCGTTCGCGCTTGCGGGAAAGCAGTAGGAGGTGCAAAGTCGAGGGATACAATCCTAATTGCGGACGAAATGAATAATGTTGACTAAGAGCCCAGCGGATGTATGCCCGCTTTGTGAGGGGACGGGGTGGAAGACGTTGGCGCCTTCCGGCGCGTCCAGCGAGAGACGGGTCACGCGCTGCGACTGCCAGCTGCGGGCCAAGGCCGGGGCCCTGTCGGGCGCGGCGCGCATTCCCAATCGATACGAACATTGTGAGCTGTCGAACTTCGAGTTTGAGGGGCCTTACATTTCGCTGGCTCCGGCGCGAATGGCTGCCCACAGGTTTGTGGAAGAATACCCGGTCGACAAAACCGGATTACTACTAATCGGTACGATCGGTGTGGGCAAGACCCACCTGGCGGTCGGAATTATCAAGGAACTGATTCGCTGCAAAGGGATTAGTTGCTTGTTCTATGATTACCGCGAACTGCTGAAGCAGATTCAGAACTCGTACAATGACACTGTCAAGACGACAGAGTTGGACGTGCTTCGGCCCGTGTTCGAAACCGAGGTTTTGGTGCTTGACGAGCTAGGAGCTGTCAAGCCCACGGAGTGGGTTTGGGATACGGTGAGCCTCATCCTCAATACCCGCTACAACGACGACCGCACGACGATTATCACCACAAACTACCGCAACCTCGTGGAGCGTGAGCGACTGGGCAACGTGAGGTCCACCAGCCCGGAAGCCGCTAAATATGCGTCTGAGAAGGAGACTCTAGGCGACAGAATCGGGGATCGCATGCGCTCGCGGCTCCACGAGATGTGCCGCATCGTCACCATGGAAGGCCAGGATTACCGCGAGCGGGTCAAGAGTGCCAGCTTCCGCTAAGTATTTACCATCGATCTGCCGTGGACACGGTCTTCAATGAGAAAGGCAGCAACCATGCGCTGGTACCACTATGTGGCGTACTTCTTCGGTGGCGTATTTCTCGCAAATGCCCTGCCCCATCTCGGCAACGGGGTTTCGGGGCATGCCTTCCAAAGCCCCTTCGCATCACCACCCGGAGTGGGCTTGTCTTCTTCGGTAGTCAATGTGCTGTGGGGCCTGTTCAATCTTGGCGTCGGCTACCTGCTCGTTTGTCGAGTGGGCAGCTTCGATTTGCGCAAGACCGCGCACGTGCTGGTCCTGGGAGTGGGCATTCTGATTATGTCGCTAAATCTCGCCCACTATTTCGGAGCGCTCCACGGCGGACTGTGAGCCCTCTGTGCTTTGGTTTTCGCTGTGCTTCTGTGGTGAGCACTTGCTTACAATGGCTTCGTGTTAACCGAGCGGCTGGAATTCGCCCCTGAACGGGATGCAGAAATCTTCTCCGTAATCCCGGCGGCGCCAGCTGTGTTTTCGTTAGGGAGGGGCGATGGACAAGCCGAGCCTTACATCAGCAAAACCGCCAACCTCAGACGGCGCTTGCAGCGCTTGCTGGGGGCGACGGATGAGCGGTCGAGAAAGCTTAATCTGCGCGACCGCGTGCATTGGATTGAATACACGCTGACGGACTCGGACTTCGAATCCCGCTTATTGCTTTATAAGATCGTGCGGCAGATTTTTCCCGCACACTACTCCGAGCGGTTGCACTTCCGCTTCGCTCCATTATTAAAGTTGCATCTCGAAAACCAGTATCCGCGAGCTTCGGTCACGATGCGACTGGGACGTTTGAATGGCCAATCTATTTATTACGGTCCTTTCCCTTCACGGGCTGACGCCGAAAAGTTCATGAATGACTCGCTCGACTTTTTCAAGATGCGGCGTTGCGTCGACGATTTGCATCCTGATCCGAACTTTCCCGGCTGCGTTTATTCCGAGATGAAGATGTGTCTAGCCCCCTGCTTCAAGGGTTGTAGCGATGAGGAGTATTCCTCCGAAGTCAGCAGGGTGCGGACGTATTTCGATTCCCGCGCGGAGTCGCTGGTGCGCGAGCTTTCCGCGCAGCGCGATGCGGCTTCGGACAATCTGGCTTTTGAAGATGCCGCGGCCATTCATGTGCGATTAGAAAAAATCAAACCGGTCGCCGGCCGCTTTCAGGAAATCGTCCGCCGCATTGACCGGTTTTCGGCCTTGATCATTCAGCCTTGCCAGGCTGCGGAATCAGTGAAGTTTTTTCGCGTCGAGCGGGGAACCATTTCTGCGCCGATAACGTTCTGCATCCAGCCCCTGGAACACGCGAAATCGCAATCGATGGAGGCGCGGGTTGAAGCTGCGCTGAACTCATTCCCTGCTGCCAAGGCTTTTACCGCACTTGAAACAATGGAGCATCTTGCCTTATTGAAGCGTTGGTACTACCGCGGCAACCGCATCGGAGAGATTTTTTTCGCGGATGACAAGAATATTTTCCCCATGCGCCGCATCGTGCGAGGCATTGGCCGCGTCTTAAGAAGCGAAAAGCAGGATGAAGCTCAGCCGTCGCATGCTACGGGAGCCGAGCCGGTCACACAAATTCAGAATGAAGAAGGAAGAGATGCCGACCAAAGATCCTCGTGATAAGCAACTCCGGGAACATTTAATCTTTTTGCTAAATGGGGGCGGCGCACACGCCAAATTTTCGAACATCGTCAGTGATATGCCGGAGAAATTGCGTGGCCTGAAACCGGAGGGACTGCCTCATTCGGCGTGGATGCTGCTTGAGCACTTGCGCATCGCGCAGAGGGATATTCTCGAGTTCAGCCGCAATCCGAAACACGAATCTCCGAAATGGCCGGAGGGTTATTGGCCCGAAGCTGACGCGCCACCGAATACGGCCGCCTGGAACAAAAGTATCCAGCAATTCCGCAAGGATTTGAAGGTCGTGGAGGATTTGGTGGCAAATCCAAAAACAGATTTATACGCGAAGATTCCGTGGGGCGATGGGCAGACAATTCTGCGCGAAGTGTTGCTGATCGCCGATCACAACGCGTATCACTTGGGTCAGTTGGTTGATGTACGCCGTTTGCTGGCAGCCTGGCAGTAACGTTTAGATTGATGAGCTTCATCCCGCCTCGCCCGCGGGCCTATCAGGTCTGTTTCTCGTCGTTCCCTCCCGGCGCTTGCGAAACACGACTTTTACTCCCTCGCGCCAGCGCTCGTCGATGCCTACGAACTCCCATTCGATTTCAGGCGAGATATAACGCAGCAAAGTATCGGTAGCAGGGTGCACATGCAGCGCCGGAGCGACAAGAAAGAGGAGTGGTTTCTCGGCAGATAACTCGCGGCCTTCGAAATATCCAAAGCGCAGGAACTCCCCTCGAGCGTGGTGCCATTCCACGCGCGACCAATAATCGAGCCCTTGCAGCGGAAGATGAATATCTTCGTCGGCTTTGAGTTCGACGAGCGCGAGGCGTCCGTGGCGAGTCGTCGTGAGCACGTCGACCATGGCGCGGTCTGCAGCAGAGAACGCGGGAACCTGCGAATAGCAGCAGGATGGATGCAGGCGGTCGTCGACGACCCTTACATCGCGCCCGACGAGCGTCTCGAGCCACCTCTCCGGGCGCAGACGCCATAGTGGATGTTGGCGCAGTCCATAGGGATGACGAGTATTGCGCAGACCATTCGCAAGTTCGATGAGTGCGGATTCGTTCCGCGCTTCCAGAACCCGCTCTTCCCCGCAGATGCCAAAGACAATTTCCTCCATACTTCCGAAGGAGCCTGGCACCGCGCCTAAGCGCGCGCGAGCGAACTCCAGGCCGCGCCAGCGAAAAACAATTTCCGCAGGCGAGAGAACAGCAATCTCACAGTTCGGCAGAATTTGTTGAATCCGCACAATCGACTCTGCGAACCGTTCGCGTGCAGCGGATTCATCCGTTACCTGCACCAGTCGTGTCGCTACGTTCCCGCGATCGGTGCAGTCGATTTCCAGCAGCGCATCATCCCGCTCGTTTAACTCAAATAGCGACCACTTGGCAGCGTCGCGATTCAAATTCGCCATGCGCTCGCGGACCAGCGCGGAGGTTCGATGCGGCACAAACAGCTTGAGGCCCTCGATGAGCTGGTTTGAAGCCTGAGTTTGCCGGCAAACATCGAGCCACAGAATGCCGAAAGTCAGCGCCGCGTCGACGGAGGCCTGAGCCTCAGTTGCGTTCACTCCGAGCACGGCAAACGCCGAGCGTCCCTGGCGGATCACACCGCGCGCATAAACAGGCCCGAACGATTTTTCGAGATCTACGCTTCCCGTGATTCGCGTAACGCTTAAATCTGGAAAATGCCGCTCTAGAGTTCGCCTGAGCGTCTGCTCGTATGAGACGCGTGCGGAGCGGCGGGCAGTTGGAGTGCGGCGATCGCGCTCGCGGCAGATTTCCAGTTTCGAGGGCCGAGCTTGCCCCAGCTTCTGCACAGCCAGGCGCAGCGTGCCGTTCTTTACTTCAGCTTCGAGCACGCGGCGCACTGCGTTTCGCTCATTCGACCAAAGGTGCAGCAAGCAGCGGTTGTATTCACCAGAAATGGAATACCGGGATTGCGCCAGGTCGAAGGCTACGGCGCCGTTTTCAAGCACGACCGCACTCGCTGCTTCGCTGAGGAAATCCTGCACCGTGCGAGTCAGGGTTTCTGGGGTCACCGCCGGCATCTTCCGGCATTGTTCAGGTGTCGCCGCTGGGGCGTCTGTGACATATGACCATCGTCACGGCTTCGTTGTGGATGTTCTGAGTGAGCAACTGCCGGCCCGTGTGGGATAATAAGCCTATCCGTTCGACTGAGTCTGCCCCTGCTCCGGCGGCATCTATATCGCGTAGGTGAATAGCTTTGGACAAATCTTCAGTTTCAGATAAGCAGCGTTTCTTTTTCGATCACTACGGCGTCACCGAAAACGATCTCGAACATTATCTGGCAGCCGCGCTTTCCGCCGGTGGCGACTATGCCGACCTTTATTTTGAATATCTGTCTTCGACATCGCTGATGGTCGATGAGTCGATGGTGAAGTCGGCATCGCAGGGAATTTCTGCGGGCTGCGGAGTACGCGTGGTTTCTGGAGAGCGCACCGGATACGCCTATACCGACGATCTTTCATCCAGCCGGATTCTGCACGCGGCGCGCACCGCGGCGTTGATCGCCAGCGCCCCGGCGAAGACTCCCGTGGCTGGATTTCAGAAGACTTCAGCGCGCAGTTTATATCCCGTGACATTGCCTTCGGTCGATGCTGAGATCACCGCGAAAGTAGAGCTCGTCATGCGTGCTGATAAGGCTGCGCGGGCGTACGATCCGCGCATTCAGGAAGTGCGGGCCAGCTATTCCGACGAACTGCGCAATATTTTGGTGGTGGCTTCCGACGGCACTTTCGCGGAAGACTCCCAACCATTGGCTCGCATGAACGTTTCCTGCATCGCGAAAACCGAAGGTAATTCCGCTCGCGGAGGTTCTGGCGGGGGTGGACGCGTCGCGCTTGATTTCTTCTTCGGAGAAAAGAATCCCGAGTTCTTTGCGAAAGAAGCGGCGCGGCAGGCGATTCTGCAGCTCGATGCGCGTGAGGCTCCGGCGGGCGAGATGGAGGTTGTGCTCGGTCCGGGATGGCCTGGGGTTTTATTGCACGAAGCGGTCGGGCATGGACTGGAAGCGGATTTTAATCGCAAGAAAACTTCCGCATTCGCGGGATTGATTGGCAAGCGCGTGGCCAGCGAAGGCTGCACGGTCATCGACAACGGAACTATGCCGTGGCGGCGTGGCTCGTTGAATGTGGATGATGAAGGCGAGCCCACGCAGGAAACCGTGCTCATTGAAAAAGGAATTCTCAAAGGGTACTTGAGCGACAAGCTCTCGGCGCGTCTGATGGGTATTTCCGATACCGGAAATGGACGCCGCGAAAGCTATGAGCACATCCCGATGCCGCGCATGACCAACACCTACATGCTGGCCGGGCAGGACAATCCGGAAGATATTATTCGCTCGGTAAAGCGCGGCATCTACGCCGTAAATTTCGGCGGAGGCCAGGTCGACATCACCAACGGCAAGTTTGTCTTTGGAGCCTCCGAAGCCTACATGATCGAAGACGGGCAGATCACCGCGCCCATCAAAGGCGCAACGCTGATCGGCAACGGCCCGGATGTCCTGACACGAGTCTCCATGGTAGGCAACGATTTGAAACTAGACGAAGGCGTCGGCACCTGCGGCAAAGATGGACAGGCGGTGCCAGTAGGCGTAGGTATTCCGACGATTAAGATTGATCGCCTGACGGTCGGCGGGACTGCGAAGAAAGATCCCGGCGGCTTTATGCAGTAAGTGCGGCTTTTACGTCGAAGCACAGCGGAGAACTGTTGTATGGCGTACTGGGACCCGTTCTATCCCGTGCGGACGCTTATTTCGGACGTCCGCACCCATTCCGAGAATTGGCGCCGATTCAAGCGGGCAACAGGAGCCTGGCCGGCAATCTCTATTGCAACATACATCATGCGATTTTTACTGATAGTCGGCGGCGTTGTTCTTGGCATTTGGTATCAAGTGCGCCATGACTTGACGAAGGGGCAGGGCTTTTTAATATATCTTGCAGTCCTGCTCCCTGTGGTGTTCATCTGGTTCATCGTGGAACACATCGCTTGGAACCATGATCTTCGGCGAAAAGGAATTAGCTCACGTCCTGATATTTGGAAAATTAGCCAATTCCCACAAGAGTGAGCGGCACTCGCGCGACACCTTTGAAACGACCTTTATGAATTCAACAACGACCGTTCCACTAGAAACCGGAAGCCCGAAACTGGAAACTGACCTTCGCTCCCTCGCCCAAGACATTGTCCGCCGCGCTATGAATGGCGGCGCAACCGCCGCTGAATGCGTGGTTCGCGAAGGCGATGAATTCTCAACTCTGGTTCGGCTGGGCCAGGTCGAAACCTTAAAGGAATCGGGATCGCGGTCGATCGGAGTACGCGTTTTTAGCGGCCAGCGTGCGGCCAGCACTTACTCCAGCGATTTTTCGCGTGACAGCCCTCGACCGCATGGTGAACTCCGCACTTGAGCTTTCGAAAATCACCTCGGAAGACCCGTTCGGCGGAATTCCTGACGCCTCGCAACTAGGCTCGCTGACCGGCGATCTCGATCTCTACCACGAAGACGTTTACTCCCTCCCCGGTCCCGATCGCATCGACTACGCGCGTCGCGCCGAAAAAGCCGCGCTCGATTTCGATCCGCGCATTAAGAACTCTGAAGGGGGATCGTTCGACGCCGCCACCGGTCACAAAGCTCTAGCCAACTCGCATGGCTTCGTTGGCGAATACCGGCGGTCTTATTGCTCTGTAGCTGCGGTTCCAATCGCACAAACCGAAGACGGTGCAATGCAGCGCGACTATTGGTTTTCGGTGGCGCGCACGCTGAAAAAACTAGACCCTCCCGAGCAGGTCGGCAAAGTCGCGGCCGAGCGCACGCTGCGCCGCCTCGGGGCACGCAAGGTCAAGACGGCGCACGTGCCGGTCGTATTCGATCCTATGGTGGCAAGTTCGATCCTCGAGCACATTTTTGAGGGTGTAAACGGCGACTCGGTTTATCGCGGCGCGTCATTTCTCGCGGGCAAGCTGGGACAGAAGATTGCAGGCGACAACGTCACGATCATCGACGACGGAACCATCGCCGGCGGCTTCGGCACCAGTCCATTCGATGGTGAAGGCGTGCCCACGCGGCGTACGGTGGTAGTTGAGAAAGGAGTTTTGCTTTCTTACCTGCTGAATACATACACAGCCAAAAAGCTCGGCCTTGCGACCACCGGCAACGCTTCTCGCGGGCTTGCCGGAACTCCTGGCATCGGCCCCGGAAATTACTTCCTGCAACCCGGCCCTCGAACGCCGAGGCAGATGATCGGCGATATCAAGGAAGGTCTGTACGTGACTGAATTTCTCGGCCACGGCGCAAACCTGGTGACCGGAGACTATTCTCGGGGCGCTTCAGGCTTGTGGATCTCCGGCGGAGAATTCGCTTACCCCGTGGAAGAAATTACGGTGGCGGGGAATTTGAAAGAAATGTTCTTCAACATTTCCGAGGTCGCGAATGATCTCGAGTTCCGCGGTTCGGTAGCCGCTCCGACGTTGCGGATTGACGGATTGACGGTCGGCGGCGAGTAAGCCTTCGCTCCCATGAAATTTGCGAAAATCGTATTTTGGATTGCCGGCATTTGGGGCGTAATCGTGCTCACGCCTTTGTATTTCATCTTCAATCTGATCGGGCGCCAGGATCCTCCGGCGATTACGCATCCCGGGTTTTACTACGGCTTTGTAAGCCTTGGACTGGCCTTCCAGTTGGTGTTCTTTGTGATTGCGCGCGACCCGGTTCGCCTGCGCCCGATCATAATTCCCGCGATGATCGAAAAGTTCGGCGGAGGAGCCACCTTCGTGGTTCTTTACCTGCAGCATCGCCTGACCCCGGGCGACCTTGCTCTTGGCTGTATCGATCTTTTGTTCGGCATGTTGTTTGTGGCGGCATTCCTGAAGACCAGTAGTTAAGGAGCGAATATGCCTCTGGTGCGAATCGATCTGGTGGAAGGCAAGACGACTGAATATCGCGCCCAGATTGGCGAAGTCGTCTATCAGGCATTACTGGGCGCGTTTGGGGTGCCGAAGGATGATCGCTTCCAGGTGATCACGGAGCATCCGGCGGATGAACTGTTGTTTGATCGCAACTATCTTGCCATCCATCGGTCCGACGATTGCATTTTTATTCAGATTACGATGAGCACCGGCCGCACGATCGAAATGAAGCAGCGCTTCTACAAAGCCGTGGCCGATGGACTGCAGGAGAAATTAAAATTGCGGCGCGAAGACGTCTTCATAAATCTGGTGGAAGTGAATAAGGAAAACTGGTCATTCGGCAACGGCGAAGCGCAGTACGTGACCACGTCTCGCTGAAGGTCTCCGAATCTTGGGCGCTGCAGGGCACGCATCGTGCAAGGCCAAGTTCCGTCTCCGGCAATAATTCCCTCCGGTACCGCGAGAAACAATTCCATTTAATATCGCCTTACGATATAGTGTGAAGTCGCACAGAATCGCGGACCATACTGTCGGCGGCATGAAAAAGCTCACCCTGTCGGACTATCAGGCACTGGCGGAATTTCGCTACCAGATCCGCCGCTTCCTTCATTTCAGCGAACAAGTCGTCAAGCAGGCCGGCTTGGAGCGCGGCCAGTACCAACTGATGTTGGCGATCAAGGGAATGCCGGAGGGAGTGCGGCCGCGAATCCGGGAACTGGCGAATCGTATGCAAATCCGCCATCACAGCGCCGTAGAGCTGGTAAACCGCCTGGAAGCTGGAGGATTTGTCCATCGCGCCCGCGCGCGGGACGATCGCCGCGAGGTGCTGCTGGCCCTTACAGCAAGGGGCGAAAGAGTGCTTGCGGAATTGGCGCTCCATCATCGAGATGAATTGCGGACCGCCGGTCCGGATCTTGTTACAGCCCTGCGGCGCATCATGCGGGCGGGAAACAACGGTGGACCAACACAAGCTACGACTCCGCTCAAGAAAGAAACGCATTAACCCCAGTGCATCAATCATCATCTTAGAAAAAGCGTGTCACGCAGAGAGCTACGTTACGCATGAGCAAGACGACGACCAGGCCGGCACCCAGCGGATTCCGCTTTTTAAAACATCCCCTTATTCATAAATACACCTCGGTAGCTCGCGGCGACTTCAAGCAGGTCTATGCCCGCGATCTTCGCAAGTGGCTCATCGTCGCCCCGATCATCGGATTAACGACCGGTCTGGTGATCACCGGAGTGGTCGTGATCATTCTGGGCGAAATGTGGCCGGTGGTGCTTGGCTACTACTTGCAGCATCATTGGGCGATTGTACCGGGACTGGTTTTGGCCTTCGCGGTTACAGGGCTGATCATGCAATTCTTGACGCCCGATCCGAACGAACACTCCACCGAAGAAATCATTCGTTCTTACCATGAGCACGAAGGCGACATTCATATGTGGTCGTTTGTGCCGAAGCTGCTGGCAGCAATCACAACGGTGGGATCGGGCGGCAGTGCGGCATTGGAGGGCCCGAGCATCTATGGCGGCGCGGCGATCGGTTCGTGGCTTTGGACGAAGCTGCGCAGGCTGCGCCTGAGCGAGCGCGACCGCCGGATCATGCTGATCTGCGGCGCGGCGGCGGGCATGTCGGCGGTATTTCGGGCACCGCTTACCGGGATCGTATTTGCGCTGGAAATGCCCTATCGCGACGATCTGGCGCACGAGGCGCTGGTGCCTTCATTGATTGCCTCGGTCGTATCGTTCGTAACTCTCAGTTCATTTCTCGGCGCCCAGCCGCTCTTCGACTTCACCGGCTGCACTTCATTTGCTCGGCGGGATCTCTACTGGAGCGCGCTGCTTGGGGTGATCGTGGGATTAGTGGCGATGGTATTCGTGGTTATCTTCCGTCGGGCACGCATTCTGTTCGTCCGTTGGTCATTGGCGCACTGGCTGAAAATGGCGATTGGCGGATTGCTGACCGGCTTATGCGGACTTCTTTTTCTCGCTATCTACCCCGGCAATCTGGTGCCGCTTGGGCCCAATTACGAAGCGGTCGGCGAGATACTTGGCAAAAATCACAGCACCTCGCAGCTCATCGCGTTCAGCGCCTTCAAGCTGGCAGCGACTTTATTTACGCTAGCTTCTGGAGGCGTAAGCGCGATGTTCGTACCGCTGTTTCTCACCGGTGGAAGCCTTGGAACAGCTTTTGGGCAGTCTGTGGTGCACAGCTCATGCCTGAATCTTTATGCTGCCGTAGGCATGGCGGCATTCCTGGCCGCCGGATACAAGACACCGCTCGCGGCTGTAGTTTTCGTGGCGGAAGCGACCGGCGGTCATGCTTTCATCATTCCCGCGCTCATCGGAGCCGCCGTTGCTTACGCGATTTCAGGGGACGCGTCCGCCTCTGGCGACCAGCGCCTGCATGAAGGCGCCAGGGTGCGAGAGGTGTAAGAATACCTCGCACCATTTTCTGGGATGGCTGTTACGTGTCTTCCCGGTTTCTACATTTCCCGAGTATTTCTCGAGGTATGCGGAATCGCTAGGGCTTTTTCTCTGCTGCGGCAATCAATGGTCGTAGTGCGGTGACAGAAACTCCGAGCGTTCCCCCGGAAAAACCGTCGATGTAGGCAGAGTTCACGCCGATCACTTCGGCGTGCGAGTTGAACACTGGGCCGCCGCTTCCGCCGTGGGCAGTGGGGGCGTCGTAGATTAGTTTCTCGCCGACAACATCGCCCAGATGGCCGCAGGTTGTCGACGGACGAATCAGCGAAAGAGCGGCGAGCTCGCTCGCCGCTGTGATGTCACCGTGGCGATAGGCCAGGCGTTGATAGATACCGGTAGGCGACTTCGCAACCATCCCAGCAATTCCCATCGGATACCCGATCACCGTCACCGGCTCTCCCGGCAATGATACCGCTTTGCCTAGCGGCAGCACGGGCAGCTCGCGAACGTTGTTTTTTTCTTTGCCTTCAACGCGCAGAACAGCCAAGTCTTCGGATGAAGAAACCGCGCCGGGCGTCAAAGGAACCGGAGTCGGAGAGCCGGGAAAGAAGACTACCAGGCTTTCCAGCATAGGGTTGGCACCGTGCTGGATCAGTCCTTCAGCTTCAGCGTCTCCGTACCACGGTTCAGCCACGTGGCGATTCGTTGCCAGCAGTCCCTCGGCGACCAGAAACCCAGTTCCCGAGACGCGTGCGCGAATCGCAGCCGGCTTGTTGGGAAATCCGACTTGATAGATGCCGTAGATATAGCCGATGGAATTTCGATAACGGCTCAACACCAGCGCGGGCGTGGCCTGCTGCTGCTCGAGGTCCGAGACCTGCTGCGTAAGGTGCTGCAGTTGCTTTTGCAGTTCATCCGGCTGTGGACTCTGAGCCGCCGGGGGCGAGTAATAGTGGAACATTGCGAAGGCGCCAATCAGCACTACCAGGCCGAGGATGCCCTGTACGACCTGCTGCCAGCTCTCGGTGACCTCACTCGACACCTGCGGCGTTTGCGGTTCAGACATGGGTGGCGCCCACTCCCTTCAGCGCGTCGGCGAAAAGACACTTTTGCGCGGCAAGCCGGGAAAGTGATCTTCCCTTGCTGGGGAGGCGTTTTCCACGGTACGGAAGATGATGTACGGGAGATTCAAGAGCGCCGTCGGAATGGCGACTCGAAGACTTTACAACTGTCAGCTACTCCTAGGGATTGGCGATACCTAGCCGCTTGGCCATCTCTTCGTAGAGAAATCCCTGTCCGGGCTCGTAGGGCTGGACCCATTCGCCATCGATCACAAACTGTGGGATGGCTCGTTTGCCGGTGCGCTTGATGATTTCTTCCACCGCTCCTGGAGTAGTTTCAATATCGATGTCTTTAAACGGGATGTTGTGCTTGGCCAAGAAGCGCTTGGCGGTGCGGCAATCGGGGCACCAGAAGGCAGAATAGACGACGAGATCCATGGGCATCTTCATTTTGCCACATTACCGGATTTTGGTTTTTCCAGATCTCGGTTAGGTCGATCAGACGCGTTCCAGTTGGGGCAGGGTGCGTTCGTCGACGACGTTGCCCGTATTTAGTGTGGATGCCGGCTCGAATAACAGAATCCAACATTCTTCATCTGCCACGGGCCTATGCTCAATGCCGCGCGGTACGACGATAAACTCGCCCTCTCCGATCCATTCGTGGCGGTCGCGGAACTCCATGCGGAAGCGGCCTTTCACCACCAGAAACATCTCGTCTTCGTTCTCGTGATGGTGGAAGACGAACTCGCCCTTCAGTTTGTCGAACTTGACCATTTGGCCATTGAGTTCGGCGGCCACATAAGGCTTCCAGTATTCCGAGATTTTTGCGAATTTGTCGGCGATGTTCACCTTGTGCATTGAATACCCTCTTAGCAGTTTCAGGTCATAAAGATTCGAGGCCGAACAAAGAGTCGCAAAGAAAGTTTCCGTCTCCACACAAAAGCCGCCAGCTTTTGGCTGGCGGCTGATGATTGAAGGTTGAGAACTGCCTAACTGTTTTCGTACAGCAGTACTCCCTCGGTCTTCTCCGAATCCACCGGCCGGTAGAACAGCTTGTTGTCTTCCAGGAAGACCTCAATGAAGGCTGGTCGCGTGGTAATCGTTCCCTGAATCAGCGCTTCCGAGAGCGGGTCTTCGATGTACTTCTGCAAGGCCCTGCGCAGCGGCCGAGCGCCATAGGAGCGGTCGGTCAGCGTCTGGTTGAGAATCCACTTCTTGGCTTCGTCAGCAACCGAAACCGTGATCGACTTCTGCGCCAGGTTCGTGTTGAGTTGCGTGACCATGAGTTCCAAAATCTGGATCAGGTCAGCCTCGCTCAACGCCAGGAACAGGATGATTTCGTCCAGACGGTTGAGGAATTCAGGGTTGAAGGTGCGTTTTACCTCGCCCTTCACCAATTCTTCGACTTTGCCCGAAACCATTTCGTCCTTGGTCGACTGAAAGCCGAAGCCCTCGCGCTTTTGCAAGATGTCGCGCGCCGATATTCGACGTCATGATGAGGATCGTGTTCTTGAAGTCGACCGTGTTGCCGAGTCCGTCCGTCAGCTGGCCATCTTCGAAAACCTGCAGCAGGATGTTGAAGACATCCGGATGCGCCTTCTCGATTTCGTCGAGCAGCACGACAGAATATGGCGCCCGCTTGACACGTTCTGTCAGCTGACCCCCCTCTTCGTAGCCCACATATCCCGGAGGCGAACCGATCAGTTTCGATACCGAATGCTTCTCCATGAACTCGGACATATCGAAGCGAACCAGATGCTTTCTCGGTGCCGAACATGAATTGGGCCAGCGTGCGCGCCACTTCAGTTTTGCCGACACCGGTTGGGCCAAGGAACAGGAACGAGCCGATCGGGCGGTTCGGACTCTTTAATCCTGCACGCGAACGGCGGATGGCACGAGCCAGAGCGCTGATCGATTTATCCTGTGAAATGATCCGCTTGTGCAGTTCTTCTTCGATTCGAAGAAGTTTCTGCGTCTCTTCCTCTTTAATCGAGGTGATCGGAACCCCAGTCCAGCGCGAGACTACGTCTTCGATATCCTCGCGGCCGACTACCCCGGTGGAAGATTCGTCGAGATGATATTTTTCGCGCAGGGCGCGCAGGTTTTCGCGCTCCTTGCGCTCTTCATCGGAGTAGAAGCGCGCCTTCTCGAACTCGTGGTTCGCAATGGCATTTTCCATGCGGTGCACGATGAACTTAATGCGCTTCTGCACTTCACTGATCTCTTCCGGCTGCGAAGTCTGGCGAAGTTTAACGCGCGCTCCGGCTTCGTCAACAAGGTCGATTGCTTTGTCCGGCAGGAATCGGTCGGGAATGTAGCGATTCGAATGCGAGACCGCGAAGTTGATGGCGTCGTCGGTATAAGTGACCGCGTGGAACTTCTCATAACGGTCTTTGATGCCGAACAAAACTTTTACTGCGTCCGCCTCGTTGGGTGGCGGAACCTTGACAGCCTGGAAGCGCCTCTCAAGAGAGCGATCTTTCTCGATCGACTTGCGATATTCACCAGGAGTCGTCGCACCAATACACTGAATTTCGCCGCGCGACAATGCCGGCTTCAGAATATTGGCGGCATCGAGCGAACCCTCGGCGGATCCTGCGCCGACCAAGGTGTGCAGCTCGTCGATGAAGATGATGGAATTCTGCGACTCCATCAGCTCTTTCATGATGGTCTTGAGCCGCTCTTCGAACTGCCCACGATATTTCGTCCCAGCAACAATCAGAGAGAGATCGAGAGCAAGAATTCGCTTGTCAGCGAGAAACGATGGGACTTCCCCGTCAGCGATGCGTTGCGCCAAGCCCTCGACGATAGCGGTCTTGCCGACGCCCGGCTCGCCGATCAAAACAGGATTGTTCTTGGTGCGGCGGCAGAGAATCTGCACCACGCGCTCGAGTTCGCCGTCGCGGCCAACCAGCGGATCGAGTTGGCTGTCCATCGCGGCCTGCGTCAAATCCCGCGAGAATTCACTCAACAAAGAAGACTCACGTTGCCGCTGCGGCTGGGCTTTTTCCTGCGTGGTGCGCGCTAATTCTTCGCGGATAGTCGAAAGCCTCAAGCCACGCTCGTGCAGAATCTCAGCAGCGAAACATTTTTCTTCGCGCAGCAGACCCAATAAAAGATGTTCAGTTCCAATATGCCGGTGCGACAGGCGTTCCGCTTCTTCCGCAGCGTAGGCCAGAACCCGCTTGCATTCGTTGCTCAGCGGCAGATCGACCGAGGTCGAAACCTTCTCGCGGATGGTGGTGTGGCCTTCAATCTGCTTGCGGATCGATTCGACCGAGGCGTGCGAGCGCAGAAAGCGATTGGTCAGGGCTTTATCTTCGCGCAGAAGCCCGAGCAGCAGATGCTCAGTCTCAATGTAAGGAGACCCGAACTGGCTCGCTTCGTAGCGCGCAAAGAAAATTACGCGTCTGGCTTTCTCCGTGTAACGTTCAAACATATGCCCTTCCCCCTGAAGCTGGGACCGAGAAGGCGCTTAAGCCTGCCGGCCCTATCGAAATCCTGACCCATTGCTCACTTGCTTCCGGCTCCCGTTTCCTCTATTCATTATGCAATCAAACGGCCACCGAACCCAAGCACTCAAACGTTTATGTAATGTTACTGAAGGAACCTAGCACAACTGCCGCTCCGGCCCGATGCGCAGTTTCTTGCACAGCGTCTTACCTAAAATACCTTCTAACTCGACTCCCTCTATCTCGATTACACCGGCAATGTCTCCGGCTTAATTTCTTCCACGCGGCCCGCCGCAAGCCGCAACACCCGATGGCAGCGCCGTGCAAACGACAAATTGTGGGTCGCGATTAAAGAGGTGAGTTGGTGTTCGCGATGCAGCCGCGCGATCAAGTCGAAGACGGCTTCCGCTGTGTGGCCGTCGAGATCCCCGGTCGGCTCATCCGCCAGCAGCAATTTCGGTCCGGTGATCAGCGCTCGCGCCAAAGCGACCCGCTGCTGTTCCCCGCCTGAAAGCTCTCCCGAGCGATGATGCGCGCGCTGTTCGAGACCGACCTCGCGAAGCCAGCGTGAAGCTTCAGCAGCGACTTCCGCCCAGCTTCGACCACGCTGAAGCAGAGGCATCGCTACATTTTCCACTGCGGTGAACTCAGGAAGCAGGTAGTGAAATTGCCACACGAACCCGGCATCGCGATTGCGAAATCTTGCCGCCTCGTCCGCCGATAACGAATTCAGCTTCAATTGCGCGCAGTATACGTCACCCGCGGAAGCGTGATCAAGCGCGCTGAGGATGTGCAACAAGGTACTCTTTCCGGCGCCTGACTCACCGACGATGGCGAGCATTTCGCCACGATTCACCTCAAACGATAAATTCTCAAAGAGCACCAGGTCCGATTCGCCGGACCGGAAAACCTTCTTCAACCCGCAGACCCGAAGTAGCGCTGCTTTTCCATTGGCGGCTTGACCATTCACCGCTTGCTCCGTTAGATGCACGCCGCCTCCGCTAAGGTCCATGCTGTCGCGCCCGTAGCGGTCCAAGGGCCGAAACAGTAGAGCAACAATGTTCTCACATTAGGAACACAGCGCCATATGGCACAAACGAACCATATCTGCGGAACAGATCTGCGATCCGAAGAGTGGGCTACCAAAAAATGTATGCTGAAAAGGCTCGCGAGCGCGGTGACGCCAATCACACTTAGATGCTTAAGCACGTGAATAGAGTTTCCTCGGCTCAGAGGCTCGGGGAACGGTAGAAGCCTAAACCGCAGTTTTCGCGGCTCGCGGGAGCTTGTGCAATGACTCTTCGTAGGGAGCGCGAGCGATTCCGCATTCTGTGACAATCGCCGCCACATACTTTGCCGGGGTCACATCAAAAGCTGGATTCTCGATCGAGACGCCATCCGGCACCATTTGTTTTCCGGCGATGTGGCTGACTTCTCTGGCATTGCGCTGTTCGATTGGAATCTGGCTGCCCTCAGGGCAGTTCATATCGATCGTCGAAAGTGGAGCGGCCACGTAAAACGGGACCCCGTTTTCCTTGGCGAGGACGGCAACGGTATAGGTTCCGATCTTGTTGGCAACGTCTCCGTTCGCCGCGATCCGGTCAGCGCCTACGACGATCACAGCAATCTTGCCCTGCTTCATCATGGCACCGGCCATATTGTCGGAGATGACCGTCGTCGGAATCCCATCCTTCATCAGTTCCCAGGCCGTGAGTCGCGCTCCCTGCAAGAACGGGCGTGTTTCGTCGGCATAGACGTGAATCCTCTTGCCTTGTTCAACCGCCGCGCGTATCACTCCCAACGCCGTACCGTACCCAGCCGTTGCCAGAGCACCCGCGTTGCAGTGCGTCAGAACGCTACCTTCGCTCGGCATCAGCGTCGCACCGTAGCGTCCCATGGCTTGATTGGCGGCGATGTCTTCGGCGTGCATGCGCTTGGCTTCTTCCACCATTTCCTGCTTAATCTGGGCCAGGGGACGAATCCGCAGGCGCTCGAACTTTTCTTTCATCCTTTGGATAGCCCAGAACAGATTCACTGCGGTCGGTCTCGTTTGGCCGATGACATCGCAGATGTGGTCGAGCTCCTGCTTCAGCTCTCCGACAGTTTCCGCTTTGGAATCCCTCACCCCGAGAGCAATTCCCATACCCGCAGCCACGCCGATCGCGGGCGCTCCGCGCACGATCATGGTGCGGATGGCATCGGCAACCTGCTGGTAGGTGTTGCTGGTGACGTAGATCTCTTCTGTTGGCAGCTTCGTCTGATCGATGAAGCACACACCGCTGTCAGTCCATTCGAGAGTATGAATCATAGAGTTTGAGGCTGGTCGCAGCCCCAGGGGCGTGGCAGCTGCTTCCTTACAGCTTATGCGCCGCGCACCGGCCCCCCGGAACATTCGTGACCGCTGGGCGTCCACAGATCTCGCAAGTGGCTGCGATCGCAAAGATCACTGGCTCAGTGTCATCCGTTTGCAACAAGTGTTCGGCACGCACCTCACTGGCGGTAAAGATCGAGACAAATGGCGCTGGCGCGGCAGCTCTTTCCACATTTGGACGTCCATTGGCCTCCTCGCGCTCGACCAGGCAGATGGCGCCCACCACGTTGAATCCAAACTCGCGCGCCACCTCGATCGCCTGCACGGTAGATGCTCCAGTAGTACATACATCGTCAACGATCACCACGGACGAGCCTTTCTCGCGAAACCCCTCGATACGTTGTCCGGTGCCGTGCTGTTTTTCCGCCTTGCGCACGAGAAATCCGTTCAGTTCGCCGCTGACTACAGCGGCGGCAACCACGATGGGATCGGCTCCCATGGTAAGGCCGCCGATCGCCTGAGCCTTCCAGCCGCGCTGACGGATTTCCTCGAGAAAAACCTCCCCGCTCAGGCGCGCCCCTTTCGCGTCAAGGGTCGTGGTGCGGCAATCGATGTAGTAATCGCTGGTGCCGCCCGAGGAGAGCTTGAACTCTCCCAACTTGAAAGACTTGTGGGCAAGCAGTCGCAGCAGATCCTGGCGCGAGGAACGCATGAAATCTTACGATATCACGGAGAATGACGCGGTGGATGGCGCACGCCACGCCCTTCATCCACCTACCCGTGATAACCTGAAAGTAATCCCAACAGTAAAGCTTCGAGGTATGAAATTGCACGTTGCGCGAAAGCTCTTTTTCTTATTCCTTATAGGCTTTTCCCTCACAATCTTTGCCGGTGCCGGATTAGTCCCGAGGGCGTTCGCGGAAGGCACACGTCTCTGGGAACAGTCGAAATTCGAAGATTTAGTCAAGGGAACCGCCACAGGGGTCGCAATCAACAGCACCGGCGGACTGGAATTGGCGCCCACGTTTAAGAGCCTTTATGCGACGCCTTCAACCTACATTTGGGCTATTGCCAGCGACGATGCCGGAGACGTTTATGTAGCGGCAGGGGCGCCAGCGCGCGTGTACCGCATTACCGCGGATGGTAAGTCGACCATTATTTTTGAGCCGAAAGAGCTTCAGGTGCAGGCGCTGCAAACGGCACCCGGAGGTACGATCTATGCGGCCACGGCTCCCGATGGTAAGGTCTACAAACTCCAGCATGCGGGAAATTCGAAACCCCAAGATTCTGATCACTCGGCGTCCTCCGGAAAAGATAAAGATAAAGACGCTGCCAAGCCGGTTTTGGATCCGGCCTGGAGTTCGTCCGTCTATTTCGAGCCCGGCACGAAATACATCTGGGATATGGCGCTCGACAAATCAGGAAATCTCTACGTTGCGACCGGCGATCACGGAGAGATTTACCGGATCACTCCCAAGGGTGAACATTCGGTCTTTTTTAAGAGCGATGAGACTCATATTCGCGTGTTGGCCTTCGATGGGCAGGGAAACTTGATTGCCGGCTCCGACGGCAGCGGCTTGATTTATCGGATCACCCCATCGGGCGACGGTTTTGTGCTTTACAGCGCCCCCAAGAAAGAGATTACGGCGTTGGCCCTCGATAAAGACGGCAATATCTACGCAGCCGCAGTCGGAGAAAAGCGCAGCACTGGGTCCGGTCCATCGGGCCCTTCGTCGGCAATGATCACCTTATCGTCGAGCTCTCCTTCGCCCGGATCAGCGCCGCAGGTGCCAGGGATGACGATGACCCCGACTGCCACTGCACCGGTCACTGTAGGCCCGTTTCCATTCCCCGGCGGAAGCGCAGGCAGCGGATCCGACGTTTACCGAATCGCGCCGGATGGTTCGCCGACGAAATTGTGGTCCTCGCACGACGACATCGTATACGCGCTCGCTTTCGATTCAAAAGGCCGCCTGCTGGCAGGCACCGGAAATCGCGGCCACATCTTTGCGATCAACGGGCTCGATGATTTTTCGGACCTGCTGAAAGCTCCAGCCTCGCAGGTGACTGCATTCGCCAAATCCCCGGGCGGTGGGCTTTACGCCGCAACCAGCAATCTGGGCAAGCTGTTTGTGCTGGGCCCAGGACCTGAGTCCGAGGGCACATACGAAAGTGACGTTTTCGACGCCAGGATCTTTTCACGCTGGGGCCGTGCCGAGTTTCGCGGGGCGGGCAACGTCGATCTCTATGCTCGCAGCGGCAACGTGGACAATCCCGATCGCAACTGGAGTGCATGGAACAAAATCGACCTCGCCAAAAACCCGGAGACCGGAATTCCCGCAGCGCGCTATGCGCAGTGGAAAGCCCTTCTCCACGCTGGCTCCGCGGCTCCCCGTGTCGATAACGTCGCGCTGAACTACCTGCCGAAGAATGCCGCGCCGGAGATTGACGAGGTCACGGTGCAGGTCGGCGTTAGGTATCAACCTTCGCCGAAAATGCCAAGCGGCCTGGTCACCGACCCCAGCTCGATGTCAGCTCCGCACTTTGACTTGCCGCCGACGGGTTCGCATGATCGCGACGCAATCGGCGTGAAGTGGAGCGCGCACGATGAAAACGATGACCAACTCGTCTTTTCCATCTACTATCGCGGCGACGGTGACAGCCGCTGGCTGCTGCTGAAAGACAACCTTACCGACAGAGCCTATTCTTTTGACGCCAGCCTGCTGCCAGACGGAGGTTACACCGTGAAAGTAGTCGCCTCCGATGCGCCGTCGCACTCGCCGGGCGAGGCGCTCACTGCGTCGCGGGAAAGCCGCCGCTTTGAGGTCGATACCACGCCTCCCCGGATCGAGAACCTGGCCGCTTCTCGTGAGGGCGGTGAGATTCATATCGCTTTTCGCGCGCTCGACAGTTTTTCACCAGTCAAGCGCGCAGAGTATTCCGTCGACGCCGGAGATTGGAAATACGTGGAGCCAGTGGGTCAGCTCTCGGACTCAAAAACAGAGAATTACGATTTCAAAGTCGCTCCGGAAGTGGGCAAAGATGGTTCGTCGGCAACGGAACATGTGGTCGTAGTTCGCGTGTACGATCGATACGACAACATGGGCGCGGCCAAAACGGTCATTCGGGGTAAGTAGCCGCGCAAACTTACGCTGCGGTCTGAACCTTCCATGCCGAGAGGTCGCGATGTAGCATCTTTTCAAGCTCCGCGACTTCTAACTCGAATTCTTTTTGCAGTTGCATCAACAATTCTCCCGAAATGTCCGGGAATGGCGATCCTCCGCCGAGCACCAAGTTGCGCAGACGCGAACGTTTGAACGCGCTGACCGCACGGTCCATGCGCCGTGCCTTAAACCAGTTAGCCACCATGGTCGCAGTCCGTGTGCGGTAGTAACTGCGGGGTTGGGTCATCCGGTCAGAATCGTGGACAAATCCACGCTGCCAATCCGCAAGAAAGAACCGCTGAACCCCGATGAAATCAACAATGGCATCCACGAAACCCTGGGGATTCTCCTGAAGGTCGTCGTAAATGGCAGCCATCACATTGTCAGCGCCAAATGAGCGTCGCCAGAGCTTGAGGGTGGTGGCATATCGTCCCGATTCCATCAATTCAGGATCGCGCGTGATCGCCTCTGTAAAGCTCCACGGAATCCAGCCGTAGGCGCGCTTCACCCGGTAGAGGGATACGATTCGATCAACCGGATTGCGGAAAACACAAACGATCTTCGCCTGCGGCACCGTGAGCGCGATCCGTTCCCGCGCCGAGGCTGAGGCGAAATAAGTCGGCGCTACCTCTCCCATACGCCGCGCCGCGCTCAACTGCTGGTAGTGAGCTAGATACCACTTTATGCCGCGATGGAAATGGGTATCAAAAAATCTCGTTTCTTTCGACGGAGTAGGCAAGAGCGCGTGAGGGCGCAAGACTTCGTGCAGCCAACTGCTCCCTGTTCGCGGTGGCCCCACCACAAAGAATGACGGAAGAGATCTTTCATCGATAGCGAGCGGCTGGGCATGAACCTGATCGGCGGCGCAGCCATCGGTGGCTTCGCAACCGACCTCGGTTACGGCGATACGGCGAGTGGCGTTGACTGTTCGGCAGAGTTCGCTCATTTCGCCCCGGCCTGGATGCAACTTGAATTATCGACAGCTTCTTACAGATTTGCAGACCTACTACAGACTTACCACTGGCGGACAACGAGGGTAATGAACGCGCAGCCCATGACAGCCATCGAATCACTGCAGCGATACGCTACCCAATCGTAGTTGCTTCTGATGTCGTTCTCGCGCGGCTGGTTGTCGAGTTTTTTGTACAGAGCAGGGAGTTGAGCCTCGCCAGAGGCATCCGACTTCGTTCTGCGAGGAGCCAGCTTCAAAACCTGGACTCAAGTTGAGACGGGCGAAGACGCGCTGGTTATAATTCGACTTGGGCAAACCCGTGAACCGGCACGACACTCCTGATGCGATTTGAACTTTTTATAGCCACCCGCTATCTCCGCGCCAAGCGTCGGCAGGCTTTCATCGGCATTATCACGGCGATTTCGATTGTCGGGGTAGCTGCTGGCGTAGCTTCACTGATTGTCGCTCTGGCGATCAATAACGGCTTTCGCCAGGATTTGCAGGAGCGGCTGATCGGATCGACGTCGCACATCAGTCTGTTGCGCGTGGCCGATGATGGAATCAAGAACTGGCCGCCGTTGCTCGCCCGGCTTTCGAAAGAGCCGCATGTAGTCGCCGCCGCCCCGGCCATCTTCGAGCAGGTGCTTATCTCGCGCGGTCCGCGGGCCCGCGGCGCAGTGCTCAAAGGAATGATTCCGGCGGATGAACGCAAGATCGGCGACCTCCTGAACACCATCAAAGAAGGTTCAGCGGTCCCGCTCGAAGAATCGCCCCCGAGTCAGGAAGGGGAAAAACCACTCCTGCAGGATCAGGCTGGTGGAGAGAAAGATTCAGCTGACGACATGGCAGGGGTTCAGGCGCGCGTCGCGGCGATGCCGCCGGTCATTCTCGGCAAAGACATGGCTGACAGTCTGGGCGCGAGCGTCGGCTCGGTCGTATTAGTGACCAGTCCCCAGGGGGAGCTCACGCCGTTCGGTATGGTGCCAAAATACAGCCGCTTCCGGGTAGTAGGAATCTTTGACTCCGGCTTCTTCGACTACGACTCTTCGTGGGCGTTCACCCGGCTGTCGGATGCGCAGCGGCTATTCGGTCTGGGCGATCTCATCTCGGTGATCGAATTCAAGATCGATGATATCTACAAAGCCGACCAGGTATCCCACGAACTGGAAGAGGCAGCGGGCGGCGGTTTTATGGCGACCAACTGGATGGAGCAGAACAAAGCTCTCTTTCACGCACTGCGCCTCGAGCGCCTGGTCACGTTCATCACCATCGGACTGATCGTCTTCGTGGCCGCGCTGAACATTCTCATTTCGCTGATCATGATGGTGATGGAAAAAACCAAGGACATTGCAGTGCTCATGTCGATGGGCACAAGGCGCTCGCAAGTACGAAATATCTTTATCGCGCAGGGAGTTCTGATCGGCGTGATCGGCACGCTCATCGGACTGCTGGCCGGCTACGCGATTTCCTACGCGGGCGGCCACTACCACATGATTTCTCTCTCTCCCGAAGTCTACTCGATCGACTACGTTCCCTTCGCTCCGCGGCCGATGGACGGCCTATTGGTGGCGTTCGTTGCAATCGGCGTTTCGTTCATCGCTACCTTGTATCCATCGTGGTCGGCGGGAAGGACTCTACCTGCGGAGGCTCTCCGCTACGAATAGGGTTCTAACGTCTGTCATCCTGAGCGGGAATTTTGCGGCGCGAAGCGGGGCCACACAGCAGTCGAAGAATTCCTATCAGTCAGCACAACGTTCGGCCCGGGAGGCATTCATACGCGGAACTTTCCACTCTCCGCCGCCGTACAATTAATTGGAAGAAAGATTTGGAAGAAAGATAAGGAGGTCTCCCCATGTTCACGTTCCTCCTCTGGTGCATACTCTTCGTACTCTGCTGGCCCCTGGCGTTGCTGGCGCTGGTGATGTATCCGTTCATCTGGCTGCTGCTGTTGCCGTTTCGCATCGTCGGCGTGGCGGTGCATGGAGTGCTGGAGGTGGTTTATCTGGCGATCACGCTGCCGTTTCGATTGCTGGCGGCGCCGTTCCGGATCTGACCGCGCGAGGTTGGACGAACGAGCTAGTTTTCCATCGACTTCAGATTGCCACTCACAATCAAGGTAGCTCCAGTCGCGCGCTGCACGTCCTCAGCACTCAATCCGGGAGCAACTTCCTCGAGCACAAGACCGTCTTTGCTAACGCGTATATAAGCCATCTCGGTGACGATCGTATCCACCACTCCAACGCCGGTCAGCGGCAGCGTGCATTTCTTCAGAATTTTCGGAGCGCCCTCTCGCGTGGTGTGTTCCATTGCCACCACAACGCGCCGCGCGCCTGCCACGAGATCCATGGCTCCGCCCATGCCTTTTACCATCTTGCCCGGAATCATCCAATTCGCGAGATTACCCTTTTCATCCACTTCCATCGCGCCCAAGGACGCTAAGATCCACGTGCGCGCCGCGAATCATGGCAAAAGAATCAGCGCTTGAAAAATAAGATGTACCCGGCATCTCCGTAACCGTCTCTTTGCCGGCATTGATCAGATCGCAATCTTCCTGGCTTTCCAGTGGATAGGGACCGATCCCCAACATTCCATTCTCCGATTGAAGAATCACTTCCATGCCGGGCGGGACATGGTTGGCAATCAGCGTAGGCATACCGATGCCCAGGTTCACATAAAATCCGTCGCGCAGCTCGCGCGCGATGCGGCTCACAATCCGGTTCCGTTTTTCAACGTCTTTACCAACTTTATCCATCGTTCTCATCCTGAGCGAGGATTGTGCTTCGCGCAGCGAAGGACAACCGCAGCCGAAGGATCCCTTTCGTCTATAAGTTTCGATGGCCCATCAAGGAGTTCGCGCGGCACTCGCCAGTCGGCCTTACGAACTCACTTTTCTGACCGTCCTCTTCTCAATCCTTCTTTCGTAGAACCCCCCCTGAAAAATTTTCTTCACGTACACCGAGGGTGTATGAATTGAATCGCCGTCCAGCTCCCCTGCGTCGACCAGATGTTCAACCTCGGCAATCGTAACCTTTGCGGCGGTCGCCATGACCGGATTAAAGTTCCGCGCCGTCTTCCGGTAAACCAGGTTTCCCATGCGGTCGCCCTTCCATGCTTTCACGAAGGCGAAGTCGGCACGTAGAGCGCGCTCCATCACATAGGCGCGCCCGTCGAACTCGCGAGTTTCTTTGCCTTCAGCAACAATCGTGCCCACGCCGGTAGGAGTAAAGAATGCCGGAATGCCCGCACCCGCAGCACGAATTCGCTCGGAAAACGTTCCCTGCGGCACCAGATCGAGTTCGACTTTTCCCGCCAGCACCATCGATTCCAAAAGCTTGTTTTCGCCGACGTAGGTGCCGATATGTCGGCGGATCTGCCCAGCAGCGAGCAGCAACCCGATGCCGAATCCGTCCACTCCCGCGTTGTTGCTGATCGTGGTCAAGTTCTTCGACCCCTTGCGTACCAGTGCACGAATCAGATTTTCAGGAATGCCGCACAAGCCAAAACCGCCAAACATAATGACAGCACCATCTCCTACGTCGCGGATCGCTTCTTCGGCATTCGCCACCACTTTATTCATAGCGTGTGAAATTCTAAATCAAACTCACGACCGAGACACGATCCCCGATCTCCACTGTCATCCTGAGCCTAGCGTCTGCTATCGCGAAGCGAAGGCAACTGCGGAGTCGAAGGATCCTCTTCGGCGGCAAGCTCCCAGCCTTCAGCGGATTTCGATCACGGCACCACAGATTACGCTTTTGGAGCTTTCTTCAGCGCGTGGGCCTGCTCAAATTCTTCCGCCAGCGCCCGGCTGGAAAGATTCTCGCGAATATGCGCCAGCCGCTGTTCCACTTTCAGTAGGGCATCTTCGAGATTCTTCTTGTTCGTAATCGCAATGTCGCGCCACATCGAATAAGGGCTTGCGGAAATCCTTGTCATCTCCCGCAGGGCGCGGCCTCCCGCAGGAAGCAACGGCGCGTCTTCTCCAAACTCTTCCACCAAGGCCGCAGCCAGTGCCGTTGAGACCATCTGTGGCAGGTGGCTGATCCACGCGCACAAGCGATCGTGATCATCCGGCGGCAGCATGGCGATTCGCGCTCCGATCTGATCGATCCATCCGGCAAACTCGGCGAAGACTCCATGGTTGACGCTCTGATCAGGCAGCGGAGTCAGGAACCACGCAGCATTCTGGAACAGGTCGGCATCGGCGTAATCGACGCCGCACAGTTCTTTCCCCGCCATTGGATGTCCGCCCAGAAATCTTTTGCGCGCATCTTTTCCGAAAACCTTCACCGCCTGCTGTAGGACCGCAGCCTTCGTGCTTCCTACATCGGTCAGCAAAGTAGTGGAAGGCAAAGACGGACCAAGCCGCCCAATCAAATCAACGATCGCCAGAACCGGAGTGGCCAAAACCACCAACTGGCTGCCCCGCACCGCATCTCCAGGTTCGGCAAAGCCTTTGTCGATAGCGCCGCACATCTTTGCTTTTTCTAGAGCGGATTCGCGGTCGCAGCCGATGATTCGTCCCGTAAACCGGTGCTTGCGAAGCGCCAGCGCAAAAGAACCGCCGATGAGGCCGGTGCCAATGATCGTGATTTGGCGAATGGGCATAACAAGTTAAGCGATTATGCGATCTTGTGATCGGGCGATTTGAACAGCACCACAAAAATTTGCGGAGCGGACCTTCAAGAGACTGGTCGATCGATCGCCAGATGGCCCAATCTTTCAATCACGCAATGGTCCGCCCCACTGCCGGCGCGATCATCCGCAGCTCATCCATCAGTTTCGAAAACTGCTCCGGGAACAGCGACTGGGCGCCGTCGGACCATGCCTTGTCGGGAGTGCAGTGAACTTCGATGAGTAGTGCGTCCGCGCCCGCCGCGACCGAGGCTCGCGCCATCGGAGGAACTTTGTCGCGGCGTCCCGTTCCGTGCGATGGATCGGCGGTCATGGGGAGATGCGAAAGTTTATGAATAATTGGAATCGCCGAAATGTCCATGGTGTTGCGCGTGTAGGTCTCAAAGGTGCGAATACCGCGCTCGCAGAGGATCACGTCGTAATTTCCGCCGGCCATAATGTATTCTGCCGAGAGCAGCAGTTCCTCAAGAGTAGCGGCAATTCCGCGCTTCAGCAGCACGGGCTTGCGCACTTTTCCCAGTTCACGCAGCAGGTTGAAATTCTGCATGTTGCGGGCGCCCACCTGGAGAATGTCAACGTAAGGCATCATCATCGGAATTTGCGATATCTCCATGACCTCACTGATCACAAGCAGCCCAAATTTTTCTCCCGCTTCGCGCATCAGCTTCAGAGCATCTTCTCCGTGCCCCTGAAAAGAATACGGAGAGCTGCGCGGCTTGAACGCACCCCCACGCAAGACTCTCGCTCCGGCTTTCGCGACCGATTCCGCCGTCGCAAAAAGCTGCTCGCGCGACTCCACCGAACACGGGCCTGCCATGACGACCACTTCATTGCCGCCGATGTTGACGGCGTTCGCAAGCTTGACGACGGTTCCCTCCGGGCGAAATCCCTTGCCGGCCAGCTTGTAGGGCGCACTGATGCGGTGAACTTCCTGCACTCCCGGCAGCAATTCGAGATTACGGATATCGAAATCGATGCCTGCTCCGACCGCGCCCAGCACGGTTTGCCGCGCTCCCGTCGAGCGGTGAACCTCAAAGCCCATCTTCACTAACTGGTCAATCACCTGCTGAATCTGGGTTTCATCGGCTACGTCCTGCATTGCCACGATCATAAGAACGATTCGCCCTTCAATTCTCCGCCTCAGCCCTTCGCCTTTGCAGCCAAGCCGATCGCTAATCTAATCATCCACGTCTAGTCGTTCACTTCCGAATCCAGCTCCGTCTGCGACTCCGCAGTTTGCGACGTTGCCGCAATTTGTTCTTTCTGGATATTCCGCATAACATCCATGATGCGCTCGAAAATTCTCACCAGATCACGATTTGGCAGCGGCCCTCGATTCAACTTCTGCACGTTTTCAAAGACAATTCGCTCACGATCCGGCTCGTAAATCGGCAGATTGGTGTGCCGCTTCAGGCGGCCGATTTCGGTCGCCGCCCGCGCCCGCTCGCTGAGCAACTCAACCAGTTGCCGGTCGAGTTCATCGATTTTCTTACGCCAATCCGCAATATCCATTCGTGCCTGCTAAGCTAGCGGCCCTGCGCGAAGCTTTCGCACAAAGTCACTGGCAGCTTCGGTTTCGCGTCCTGGGTTACGCTCGATTGCCTCGACAATGGCGCTGCCAACGACCACCGCATCGGCAAATTTCGCTACTTCATGAAACTGCTCTGAAGTCGAAATTCCAAAGCCGACGGCGATCGGCAACCTGGTGAATCGCCGCAAACGCTCCACCAATTTTCGCGCATCGATCTCTAGACTTTGCCGCGCTCCTGTGACTCCGGTTCGTGAGACAGCATAAACAAATCTCTTCGATGCCTGCGCTATCTGTTTCAAGCGAGCATCTGAACTGGTCGGGGCCGCCAAGAAAACGGGTGCGAGATCGTTGTCCCTCATCGCCTGTAAATACTCGCCCGCTTCCTCGACTGGCAAATCGGTCAGCAAAACTCCATCGACCCCGGCGTGGCGCGCCACCTTGCAGAATCTATCGACGCCCATCCTGAGTATCGGGTTCAAATACGAAAATATAACCAGCCCCGTCGATTGCGCCTGCTGGCGGATTTCAGCCGCAAGAGTCAAAACTTGCGAAAGACAAGTTCCTTGCCTCAGGGCCCTCTCAGCCGCCCGCTGAATCACCGGGCCATCCGCCACAGGATCGCTGAATGGTACCCCAAGCTCGATCACGTCCGCTCCAGCCTCGATCGCAGCCAGGACAATCTCCCGAGTGGTCGCGAGGTCCGGATCGCCGGACGTCACGTACACGATCAGTGCGGGCTTTTTGTAGAAAGCTAAAGGCACATGCTCATCCCGATGGTCGATTTTCGACAGTAAGCTTACGAATCCAACCTCAAGCTATCGCGCAGTATCCCGATATCTTTGTCGCCGCGACCGGAGATGTTCACAATCACGGCGTCAGACTTTTTCATCTTGGGGGCGCGCTTCATCGCTTCGGCGACCGCATGCGCCGACTCTAGAGCGGGAATGATGCCTTCCGTGTGCGCCAGCAGAGTCGTCGCTTCCAAGGCTTCTGCGTCCGAGGCCGCAACATACTCTGCCCGCCCGGTATCTCTCAAGTTCGCATGCTCCGGCCCAATCGAAGGATAATCCAGCCCCGCAGATACAGAATGCGTATTGGCAATTTGCCCGGTCGAATTCTGCAACAAATACGAATAAGTGCCCTGCAATACTCCCGGAGAACCTCCCCGAAATCGCGCCGCATGCTCACCCAGAGCTTCACCACGCCCACCGGCCTCGACCCCAATCAGGCGAACTCTCTTGTCTTTGATGAAGTCGTAAAAAATTCCGATCGCATTCGATCCCCCCCCTACACACGCGATCACCGCCGCTGGCAGCTTTCTTTCAGCTTTAAGAATCTGCGCGCGCGCCTCACGCCCGATTACGCGATGAAAATCCCTCACCATCGTCGGATAGGGATGCGCTCCCAGCACGCTGCCCAACAAATAATGCGTAGTGCGAACGTTGGTGACCCAGTCGCGCATGGCTTCGTTGATCGCATCTTTCAAAGTCCGCGAGCCCGAATCCACCCCCCGCACCTCCGCTCCCAGCAAACGCATGCGGAATACGTTCAACTCCTGGCGCCGCATGTCCTCGGTGCCCATATAAACGACGCACTCAAAGCCGAAGAGCGCACACACCGTCGCCGTAGCCACACCATGCTGTCCCGCGCCAGTCTCGGCAATCACGCGCCGCTTGCCCATGCGTTCGACGAGCAGCGCCTGCCCGAGGCAGTTATTGATCTTATGTGCGCCCGTGTGGAGCAGGTCTTCGCGCTTCAGATAGATCTTCGCTCCACCTGACTGCCGGGTGAGCCGCCCTGCAAATGTAAGCGGAGTAGGTCGGCCCGCATAATTGCGCAGCAAACCATCAAGCGCGGCCTGGAATTTCTTGTCGCGTTTGGCCTTCTCATATTCGCGCTCCAGTTCCTCGAGCGCCGACATCAACGTTTCAGGCACGTACCGGCCGCCGTAAACCCCAAACCTGCCCGGAGCATCGCGAAGCGCTGAATGCGGACGGTTGACCCTAGCCGCGTTCTCTGCGCCAAAGGAGGCGATTCGGACTTTCGTTTTTGCCGCAGCAGTCGCCATCTTTAATTCGTCTTCCGATCGCTGTCTCGAACTGCTTTCACAAATGCACGCACCTTGACCGAATCTTTTTTCCCCGGCTGTGACTCCACTCCCGAGGCCACGTCCACTCCCCACGGCCGCAATGTCTTAATTGCGCCGCCCACGTTTTCCGGAGTCAATCCGCCTGCAACCACGACCGGCACCTCCATCCCCAAGTTCCATATCCCAAGCTTTGCGTTTTCCCAGTCGAAGCGATCCCCGGTCCCGCCCGGAGTATCTCCGGAACCGGAGTCGACCAAGAGTGCTGAAATTCGCTTCTCCGCACTTCCGAGTGAGGTCCACAAATTGTCTGTCAGCGTGCTTCCCGGAATCGCAAGCATCAGTTTTCTGTCGCAGGCCGCATACCACGCCAGCCATTCCTCCATCGATTTCGAATACACCTGCGCCGTAGTAAGCCCGACCTGCCGCACAGTTTCATCAACACGCCGAACCGGATCATTCACAAATACTCCTACCTTTTCGACATGGCGAGGCAATCTGCTGACAATTTCCATTGCCACATCGATACTGATGTTCCTGGGACTCTTTTCGTAAAAAACAAACCCCACCGCATCTGCGCCAGCTTCAACTGCGGTTAGCGCATCCTCCAAATTAGTCGTCCCGCAAATTTTCACCCAAGTCATGAGTTTAGTTGTCTACCCAAGGTAAAAATGGCCCGCCACGTCACTGCGCGCTGTGCACCCGCAAGTCTTTAGCGGCCATCAATTCGCGCAGCGCGTCTCCGGGACGTTCCGCGCGCATCAGAGTTTCGCCAATCAAAAATGCGTTGTATCCAGCCGACCGCATTCGAGCGATATCGTCAGGCGTGCGAATCCCGCTTTCCGCCACCCTGACGACATTTTTCGGAAGCCGCTTCGCCAACCGGAACGCCGTCTCCGGATCCACTTCGAAAGTGCGCAAGTCACGGGTGTTCACTCCGATCAGAGCGCAACCTGTATCGAGAGCTCGCTCCAGTTCGTCCTCATCATGCACTTCGCACAAAATATCCAGACTCCGAGAGCGGGCAGCGCGCGCTAGCAGGTCAAGCTCCGCTGGGGTTAACGCAGCCACAATCAGCAACACCGCATCAGCCGAACTTGCCCGCGCCTCAAGCAATTGAAACTCATCGACGATAAAGTCCTTGCGCAAACACGGAATCTTCACGGAGTCAGAGGCCGCTCGCAGATTCTCCAGCGATCCCTGGAAGAATTCTTCATCCGTCAAAACTGAGATGCAGGCAGCGCCTGCTCCTTCCAATTCGCGCGCTAACTCCTGAACACGAAACTCCTGCCGGATTAGTCCTTTTGAAGGCGACGCCTTTTTCAGTTCGGCAATAATCGCAACACCCGCTTCACCCTTCCTTGCAAGAGCCGCGCGGAAGCCGCGCGGCACATGCTGTTCCGCACGCCGCTCAAGCTCTTGCAGATCGGCAGCTGTCTTTGCGGCAGCGACTTTCGCGCGAGCAGAACCCAAGATGTGTTGGAGCGAAGCGCGCATAGGGAGTGCAAGAATTATACGGGAAGGTTTGTCACGGCCGGGTTTAAGCGGGGTTCAGAGCGGCAGCTATTGAGGAGCGGCTCGAACGGAAGCTGGAAGCAGAGCAATAGCAGTACGTCCAAATTCACTGGGGACGCGAAGAATCGCCGAGCGCGGACTGCGATGCCGGAACCTGACCGGATTGAACTTTGACGGCAGGCAGCGGAGAAGATACCGGCGCGGGCGGGGTAGCTACGGGCGCCGCGGTGTGCGATGCCGCCGGCTCGCTCGTCATCGCGCTATCAGGGTTCAGCAAATGATCGTGACTCGGTCCCAGGCCAAGGCTGATCAGCGCGCGCGAATCGGGCACTGTCTTCGATTGCCATCCGTGGTCGGCCTGGTAGCGGCGCATGGCGTCTTCGCTCGCCTGATTCCACGTTCCTGCCGCTTCTCCGCGGAGATAATGCTCGCGAATGAGCGCTTCCTGAATCTCCTGCGCCCGCTCCGGATCAATTTTCTGCTGTCCCCGTGCGACGCTCTTCCGTCTTCTGTGACGCGTACTCGCATACTTCGATTTACTTTTGCTTGATGCGGTGGAACTTGAGGATTGGGAATGCGCCTTCCCAGAGGAAGACAGCGATGCGCTCGATTTGGTTTTCTTCGATGGCGCAGTCGAGGGCTTCGACGTTGTGCTCGAGGTTTGAGTCTTAGTGCCGTCTTGCGCCATCGCCGCAGGCGAAACGAATCCACAGATCAGCCATGCCGCGCAGGCGGATAAGCAGCCATACCAAATTTTTCGCGTAAGGTCTGGTCCCAACGTCAACCCTCGTAAGACTAGAAACGAAAACTGGAGACGATAATTAGAAACCGCATCGTCCGGCTTGGTTTACCCCAAAATTGGCGAATGCCGCGCAATTCAAAAGCCCAACGGTGCCGGCATTTCAATCATCTGTGATCGAAAGATGAAATGCCAGTTCCCGTTGGGCGGCCAATGGTTACGGAAGTGTCCCAGGCAAGAAGACGGTTCCATCCTGTCTTGTGGCCCCGCGCGGGCGCACCAGGAAAACCACATCCTGTCCGCTCTTCAGGCTGGCCTCGATCCGGTTGAGATCTTCCTCGCTATTCACCGGCTGTTTGTTGATCTCGAGGATCACGTCGCCGCGATTCAGATTCACGTCATCGGCGAACGAACTCGGCTTGACGTCTTCCACGATCACGCCTTTGCCCGCGGGCATGTCGAGCTTCTCGGCGATCTCCGGCGTGAGCTTTCGTACGGTAAGCCCGAATTTGCTCTGCTTGGGAGTGCTCTCATCATTGCCGTTATCGTCTTCGTTCAGCCGTGACGCAAACAGCTTGGCGCGGTCGGCAACCGTCACTGTGGTCTGCATGGGCTTTCCATTGCGAATGAAACCGAGTTCGATCTTCGCTCCCGGCTTGCGCGAAGCAATGTCATCCACCAGCGCGGAACCCTTCGTGACTTTTTTACCGTCGATGGTGGTAATGGTATCTCCGACTTTCAGCCCGGCTTGATCCGCCGGGGTGCCGGCGACGACGTCCGAAATCGTGACGCCGCTGCCGTTGCCGTAGACCCGCGTGATCGCTGGATTCTCCACCGAGTTAAACATGATTCCAATGGAGCCGCGCGCCACGCGATGTTCCGGTCCAATCAGCTGGTTATAAACCTGCACGACGGTGTTTGAGGGCAGCGAGAAGCCGACGCCCGCGTAAGCGTTGGTCTCGCTCAAAATCGCTGTGTTGATGCCGATCACTTCGCCGCTCATGTTCACCAGCGGCCCGCCGGAATTGCCGGGATTGATGGCTGCGTCTGTCTGAATGAAGCTCTGAAACTGCCTGCCGGGCACGATATCTCTGCCTTTTGCGGAAACGATGCCAGCCGTCACCGTACCCACCTGCCCAAATGGACTGCCAATGGCCAACACCCAATCTCCGACTTCCATGCTGTCGGAATTTCCCATCTTGGCTACCGGCGCTGGGCGGTCGAGATCGATCTTAACCACCGCCAGATCGGTTTCCTGATCTTCTCCGATCACTCTTGCCTCATGCTGCACTCCAGGCGGGTCGTCCTGCAGACGGACGCGAATTCGATCAGCCTTTTCAATGACGTGGCGGTTGGTGACGATGTAACCTTTTGGATCAACCAGCACGCCGGATCCAAGGGAACGCTCGCGAATCGGACCGGTGTCCCCGCCACCACCAAACGGACCCATCTGTCCCTGGCCTCCAGGCCCGCGGAAAAAGTGATTGAAGAAATCGTCCATGCCGCCGTTATCGCCGCCGCCATTATCTTCGTCGTCGGGATTCTGCCCGCGGCGGCGTTTTGGGCTCCTGATCGTCGTTTCCGTATTGATATTCACCACGCTCGGCCCGAGTTGCTTGGCAATCTGCGAGAAGGCGCTCGAAAGCTGCTGCGGCGACGGGATCGTCAGCGGAGTCGCGTCGGACGACTTTTGTCCTTCTTTGCCCTTTACGCCGAAAGAAATCACCGTGCCAATCAGAATGCCCAGTGCCAGCGTCGCCACAATGCTGAACAAATAAACCCATCGGCGCGTCTTCCCCCGCGCCCCTAATTCCTGCGAATCCATGCTTTCTTGCCTCCAATTCACTTCAAATTCCTCATTATACGCGCCCTCAAGACGACCTCAGGAGTCGCCCTGTACTACTCTCCCACCTGGGTTCGAGACGGCTGTTGTCCTGGCAAATAACCGCGCCTTAACCCGCGGCGCTCCACACCGCTTCAATCTTCGGCGGGTGCAACAGAGTTTGCAGAACCACGCAATATTGCTCAGTCTTTTCCTGCAAACCCCGCAGTTGCTCTGGAGTTGCCGCCGGCGCGTCAAGGTTGAACCTCACGCGAATGGCTTCAAAGCCGACAGGAACATCTTTCGAAATTCCAAGAGTTCCAGACAGATCCATCTCTCCGTCTACGGTTACGGCAATGTGCTGCACTGGCACGCCCATCGCCGCGGCGACCAGTTGACACGTAAGCTGCGCGCAAGCAGCCAATGCTCCCAGCAAAAGATCGCCGGAGCAGGCTGCGGTGCCGGCGCCGCCCACTCCCTTATGCGCCTCCGCCTGATAGATAGCGCGCCCGATATCTACTGAACAAGATAGCGGCGTATTCGTCTCGCCGCCCTTTGCCGTTAACGTAATGCGCGAACTTCCCGGCTCACGGCGATATTGCTCTTTGAATGGCTTTTGAAGCGATCTGATATCCACGAATTCTCCTAAGTTGTAAGAAGTTAACTCAAACGCCCACTTCGGACTTCGATTCCAAATCTCTCCCGATAAGCACTGGGCGAAACGCCCGTATGCCGCTGGAAGAGTCCGCGGAAGAAGGCGACATCCTGGTAACCGACCGCGTCGCAGATTTCCTGCATCATGCGATGGTCGCTTTCCAACATGCGCTTGGCGGCGGCGATCCGCAACTTCTGCAAGTAGATCAACGGGCTGTCTCCCGTGGCCTCTTTGAAACGGCGTACGAAATTGCGCACGCTCATGCCTACTCGTCGCGCGGGCTCTTCAAGAGGGAAGGTCTTGGCAAAATTCCTGTGCATCCACTCCTGTGCACTGGCGATCGAGTCATCGGTGTGATCGGTCTTTAAGGGAACGATGGCGAATCCCGACTGCCACGCTCGCGGAGTCTCAATCAGCAGCGCTTTCGCGGTCTGCATTGCAATATCATGGCCGCAGAATCGCTCAACCAGATATATGCTCAGATCGAGCGAGGCATTCACGCCGCCACCACAATAAAAGCCGCGGTCCTCGGTGACCATCAGCTCCGGCATCCACTTCACTCGCGGATATTTTTCGCGAAACCGCTCTGCCAGCCCCCAGTGCGTAGTTGCACGCTTGCCATCAAGCAACCCGGCGGCGGCAACCAGTCCCACCCCCGAGCACACGCTGGCAATCGCTACACCGCGCGTGCTGCGGCGCTTTAGCCAGGGAACAATTGGCGCGTTGCGCTCGACCACGTCATCCACGCTCAGCCCCGTGGTTGGAACAAAAATGAGATCGGTCTTGCCCACATCTTTTAACGCCACGTTGGGCTGAATCCGGATATCTCCGTCGCAGCACACCGGACGTCCATCCGCCGACGCCGTAATCACGTGAAAGCTGGGAGCGCAGAGCGTCCCTGTGAGCAGATTCCACAACGAGCCCGCATGGCGAAAAACTTCCATTGGCCCGATGGCCGTGGATGAAAACATCTGATCGAGAAGAAGAACCGTGATCTCTTTCATGATTTGCCGCCGGAACCGATCAATTTCGCGTTTGGCCTAAATGCCTATCTAGGATGGCAAATATGCCATCTTGTTGCAAGTGGATTCTACAGATATTTTCAGACATCGCAAGCACGAAGAAACAAACAAGGGAGGACAGGAAACAAATATGGCAACCACGCACCAGCTTGCAAACCTGGTTAACGGAGTCAACGTCGACAATCTCTTCACCACCATCGAGGCCATCAAAGCTGCACCGGCGACCGCGAAGTTCAGATTTCGCATTCGCAACCAATGGGAGGACGCCAGCCGGAATCGTTCGACTGTTGCAGCTTTCTACGGCGCCGGGCAGGAACAATCACGGACGAAGCCGTTTGTACTCGAGGCAGATGAGCCTCCCGTTCTTTTAGGAACAGATCAAGCGGCAAACCCAGTCGAGCATTTGCTGCATGCGTTGGCCTCATGCCTGACCACGTCGATGGTCTATCACGCTGCGGCACGCGGCATTCAACTCGAAGAGGTTGAGTCTGCCTTCGAAGGCGATATCGACCTGCAGGGCTTTCTTGATCTCGACCAGGACGTTCGCAAAGGGCTTCAGGGGATCCGCGTCAGCTTCAGGATCAAAGCCGACGTGCCCGACGCGCAACTCTCTGAGATCGCCGCACTCGGTAGCGGACACTCTCCCGTTTTCGACTCGCTGACCAAAGGCGTGCCGGTCTCGGTAAAAGCCGAACGGCTTTAACGCGGTCAAGCAGGAATCAGCAGCACTTTGACGCAATCGGCAAGAAACATTCTTGCCAGGGCCGAACCCATGTGCGCAATCGGAAGCGGAACAAAATTCACTCACAGAAAAGGAAACAACTTATGATGCGTATCAAACAGCTTGTTCAAATCGCAACCACAATCGTACTGTCACTGCTGGTGCCATGCCTGGCCACGGTTCCAACGGTCTTAGCGCAGGAATCTCAGTCGAACGCCGCACCCTCAAAGCTTGTCCAGCAAGTACGCGAGGCAACGCAGCAGTTCATCGACGTAAACAACGCGCGGCACGCCGGCTATTTGCCAGCATTCGGCTGCGTCAGCGGTCCCGACCATGGGGCGATGGGCGTTCACTACGTCAATGGCGATCTGGTCAGCGACGGCAAGATCGAAGTCGCGCATCCAGAAGCGTTGATCTACGAACCGGCGGGAAACAAACGCACCCTGGTGGGAGTCGAGTACATCGTGGACGCGGCCACATGGCTTCAGAATAACAACAATACTCCGCCCTCGCTCGATGGTCAGGACTTCCAGTTCGTCGCCGCGCCCAACCGCTTCAACCTGGCGGATTTCTTCGAACTGCACGTCTGGGCCTGGCGCGATAATCCGCAAGGCTCGTTTGTCGACTGGAATAACAACGTGAGCTGCGAAGGTCGAATAAGTCATCTTGGAGGGAATCGGTTGAAATCGACGGGTCATCCCATCCTTGCTCTGTGTTCGTTGCGAGGGAAGGATGGGGCCTTTATTTCGCCATCTGCTTAGTATGCGAGTCTCCGCCGCTTATCCCGGGCGCTTTTGATCCCTCGCCGTAGACCGTTTTCCCGCCGACTACTGTCCGCAAAACTTTCGTCCCCAATATTCTATCCGGAGGAATCGCAGTCACATCGCGATCGAGTACAACGAAATCTGCCAGCATTCCAGGCTCGAGTTTGCCTTTCTCTTTTTCCTCAAATTCCGCGAAAGCCGCACTGGTCGTATAAGCAGCGATAGCCTGGTCTATGCTCAACTTCTGCTCGGGAAAGTACTGCAACCTGCCGTCTTCGCTCTTGCGGGTCACGGCGGCATAGAGCCCGCGAAAAGGCGTGACCGGCTCAACCGGATAATCCGTGCCAAAAGCTAGCGTCACCTCCTCGTTCAAAAATGCAGCCCACGCATAAGCGGTCGCCGCGCGCTTAGATCCGATCCGGTCCACAGCCCAGCGCATATCGTTGAGCAGATGGCTGGGCTGCATCGAGGCAATCACATTCAACTCTTTGAATCGGGATATCTGCTCAGGCGTCGTAACCTGCGCATGTTCGACGCGCAGGCGAAAATCGTTGCTCCCATCCGGAGCCTTGGCATTTTGCTGCCGCGCAGCTTCCTCCGCTGCAGCAAAGGCGTCTAGCGCCATCTGCACACCTCTGTCGCCAATCGCGTGAAACCCCAACTGGAAGCCCGCCAGCACCCGCTCCTTCGCCATCTCGTTCAACTTGGCAGGGTCATATCGTGCCAAGCCGCTGTTCTTCGGATCGTCCGCATAAGGTTCGAGCAGTGCAGCCGTGTGCCCGCCCAGCGAGCCATCCATAAAAGCTTTCGCCATTCCCGTATGCAGCATCAAATCTGATCGCGGATGCGAATCACGCTTACGCTGCAAGGCGGCAATCGAATCGTTGAACGGCAGCCACTCCGAAATTCGTGCCGTCAATTCGCCTTCTTTTTCCAGTTCTTCATAAATCTGGAAATTTTCCCAGTCCGGCGAATAATCCTGCGCTGACGTGACGCCGTGGGCCGCAAGATCTGCTAATGCCACTTCGATTCCCTGCCTCCTCTGTGCATGCGTTGGCGGAGGAATCGCCTGTCTTAGCGCACCTTGCGCGGTGTCGCGCAGAATCCCCGTCGGCTCGCCCCTTTCGTCGCGATCGATCTTGCCTCCCTGCGGATCGCGGCTCGCACTCGTGATCCCCGCCAACTGCAAAGCCCGGGAATTCGCCACGGCAAGATGCCCGTCCACTCGATCGAGAAAGACCGGATGGTCACCGGACACTTCATCGAGATCTCGTCGGCTCGGCAGCTTTCTCGCCGGCCACAGTGTCTCGTCCCAGCCTCCGCCGAGTACCCATACGCCGGGGAGTGCTTTCTGCACCTTGGCGTGCAGGCGCTCACGCAATTCTTCCACGGTTTTCACGCCGACCAGGTTCACGGTCAATTTCTGAAGTCCCGCATCAGCCAGGTGCAAGTGGGCGTCATTGAAACCGGCCATAACAAAGTGTCCGGCGAGATCCACAACCTGGGTCTGCGGACCTTTGAGCTTCTCAATCTCGAGATTCGTGCCAACGGCCAGAATCCGGTCACCGCGAACCCCAATAGCCTCGGCGCGCTGAACTGAAGCACTATGAGAATCGGCTGCTACGCCGCTGTACACATTGCCGTGAAGGTAGACGATATCGGCTTTCAGACTCGAACCGCCGGCCCCTGAGCTGTTCTGTGCTGGATTTTGAGATAGCGTGAAGCAGGAAAATAAAATTGCGAATATCGCCCCGAAAAAAACCAATCTCCCCATCATCCTCCCGCTCCAGCCAGCGCAAGCAGCGTCAGCAATATTCTTTTCAGTCCCAACTCGCGCCCGTTGCTGTCGAACCATTCCTGCAGCGTGTGTGCCCCGCCGCCCGAGCCGCCGCCACCAATCGCAATTGCTTCGAGCCCAAGCGACAGGGGAATGTTCGCATCGGTCGACGCCCGTTGCACCTGCGCCGCATTATTCAACTGCGCGTCTACCGCCCGAATCACATGCAGAATCCGCGAGCTCGTAGCCAGTTCTCCCGCCGGACGGTTGCCAATCGCCACAACTTCGCAGCTCACACCCGGCCGTTTTTGCGACGCCGATCTTATCTCTGCCGCCAGCGTTTCGTCTTCCACCGCGCGGTTCAGCGACAGTCGAAGCGCCTGCTCCAGCCGCTCCATCTCAGCCATCGAAGTGGAGCGGATATCGACCTTCATGCTTGCCGACTCGGGAATCGAATTCACCGAAGTTCCGCCGCGAATCACGCCAATATTGAACGTTGTCTTGGGAGTCGATGGCACCAGAGTCGCAGTAAACGTATCGATGGCGCGAGACAAAATCACAATCGGATTGGGCGCGCCAAAATCGCTCCATGAATGCCCGCCCGGGCCGCGCACGATCACTTCAAAGCGCCGGCTGCCCAGCGCCTCGGCGACAATCGTGTCGGCCCCCGCTCCATCGAGCACCACGCTGTAGGCAATCGAATCTTTCCAGCGCGGTGTAGAAAAAATGTGGCGCATTCCGCGCAGATCGCCTTCGCCCTCTTCGCCCACATTGCCAATGAACACAAACGGCAAGCCGTGCCGCACGCGCACCGAGCGCAGCAACGACGCGATCGCCAGCATCGCCGTTACACCTGCCCCATTGTCAGAAACTCCCGGCCCGTAAAGCCGGCTTCCCTGCTGCCGAATATTCAGTGGCGTGTTCGCGGGAAATACGGTATCGATGTGCGCGCTCAACGCAACATACCTCTGAGTGGATCCGGATCCCAGGAAGCCAGGGTGCACGCCGAACACGTTGCCGACATCGTCGATGCGCACATCGTCCAGATTGACTTCGCGGAAGCGATCCGCCAGCCAGGCCGCGCGCGCCGACTCGCCAAATGGAGGGGCCGGAACCCGCGCCATCTCCATTTGCCACTGCGCCAGTTGCGGCTCCCGCGTGCGCAGCCAGTTGAATGCCGACCGCAGCTCAGGCGATGCCGCCAGCTGCGCCACTTCCTGCTGAACGGAAACGGCAATTTCAGGCAAGTCGGCGCGTGGGGAAGCTGGACTCATAAGTTACTGCATAAGTTTACAATGGGGAGGAATCCGAAGTAGCAAGAGCGGAATTCCCAGGTTTACTGAAGAGGCCTAGTTTCAATGGTAATCTCGCGATCGTGTGGTACAAAGAACGCTAAAAATCCCGGAATCTCTTATTCGCGCGCGAATGCCGGAACTGGATACGTTGCGAGGCTGCGCCGTATTGCTCGTTCTTTTCTTTCACGGCTTTTCTTTCGTGACCGGGTCAGCGAGCTTTCAAGGGCCATTCCGCTGGTTTCTTCTTTCCACCAGCGCCGGTTGGATTGGCGTTAATCTGTTTTTTGTTCTCTCTGGCTTCCTGATTACAGGAATTCTACTTGATAGTCGGAACAGTCCGCGCTATTACAAGAACTTTTATCAGCACCGTGCTCTTCGCATCCTGCCAGCCTATTATTGTGCTCTTTTACTGGTACTGGTAGTCGCCCGAACGGGACTCACCGCCCGGCACGTCTCCTGGGAATTCTTTGGCTTAAGCCTTGTCTATTTGTCGAATGTCACGGTACTTTTCGGAGTGCCGATGCAATACGGCGTCCTGTGGTCTCTTGCAGTCGAGGAACACTTCTACCTTGCGTGGCCCGCGGTCGTCCGTTGCCTTTCCCGCCGCACGCTAGTATGCGTCTGCTCAGTACTTCTAGTCGCTTCAGCCGGACTGCGCGCCTATTGTTTCTGGCGGAAGTACGATTACGGAGCGGGTTACACCTGGCTGGTATTGGATGGTCTGGCTTGGGGCTCACTGCTTGCCGGTCTCTGCCGCGGGAGACTCTCGAAGAGAAGCCGTATGCTTGGATTCGGAATCGCATGCGCTATTGGCAGCGCAGCCGTGGCGCTGGCCCTAATTCCTGTCGGGATAATGTCGTCCGGCACCTTTGTGGGAGGAGTTTTCAGAATCTCGCTAATCAACTCATTCTTTGCCGGAATCGTCGGAATTGCGCTGGTCATAGGTACGGGACCATGGAAGAATATTTTTTTTCGGCCAGCATTGAAATTCTTTGGCGAGATCAGCTACGGGCTTTATCTGATTCACATGCTCGCCTTCGACACGGTCGATAGCATTTTTCGATCTTGCGGCGCCCGCCTGCCGTGGGGCAGAGCTAACAGCCTGACCGTTGGTGTGCGCTTCATCGTGGCGGCAACTCTGTCGGTCGGTGTTGCTTACCTGTCGCGCTGGTATTTTGAAGAACCCTTCCTGCGGCTCAAGAAAAACATCGGCATCCAGGCCGTGCGGGCCGAGATGCCTTCAGTTCCCGCCTTGGATACGCTAAGCGCCTCGTAAGTGATATGCCTGGGCCGGGTGCCCAGGTCTCGCGTCATTAGCGAGACGCGGGATTCCACTACCCACTCCCTGTAGAGATTTTGACTCCGAGCATCGGATCAATTTCAGCAACCTCCCCTCCGCCGCCCTTCAGCCTCCGCCAACCATCCCCGGCGCAACTTTTCAGCCGCAACGCCGGAGAGCATTGGCTTGATATCAAGAATTGGAGTTCCATTCAGCATATCGACACCTCGAACAAACAGCTCGCAGCCGTCGCGCCGCAGCAGTTCAACCATCGTCAAGCCAATCGGGTTCGGACGGCGCGGAGATCGCGTCGCGAACACACCATGCGGCCGAGTGTCGGAGGGCGGTGTACCAAGCAATTCGAACCCTTGCGACCGGTCGAACTCCCAGAGAACGATGAGATGCGAAAAACCCTCGATGTCGGTGAGCCCCGGCTCAAACTCCGGCAGAATCCTGAGTATGCCTTCCGCTTCGTGTTTCGCGCCAAGACCCTTGGGAATCTCCCGAGCGTCCTTGTAAGTGCTACTCACAAATCCAATCGGCTGCGATGTGAACATATGGGGAACGATCCCTCTCCATAATAATTCGCGCACGCCGCAGCAAGGCCTCGAGCACGCAGGAGAATCTGCATTTCCTTCACAGCTCGGTGTGACATCCAACCTTATGCGCGCCGATGAATCACGAGATCATCGGGCAAGGCGGACTCAGTGCCGCCGTGTCTTGAATTTCTTTGAGAATCGAATAAGCAGGTCGAATAGCTCCTAAGTTCTTAAGGTTTGAATATGTTACGGTAAGTCTTTTGATCTTAGTATTTTGGCGGCGGGAGGCAGATCAGCAAGCTGCTAAGCAGTTGATTCAAGACATTTTATCGAATCGATCTACATTTTTTTTACTCCAGATCTAAGCCGAAAGCCCAGCTCGCTGCTCCACCATCGCCATTAATTTTTTCGTCGCTGGAATTTCAATGCCGTGTTTTTTCGCGCCGCGCAGAATCGGTCCCGCAATCGCATCGAGCTCGGGAGGGTTGTGCCGATCGACATCTTTCTGCATGGAGCTGCGCATGCCCCCCGGCATCATTGCGACTCCGGAAAGCACTTTGTCGGCACTCACCTTCGCGCCTTCGGCAATCGCCACAGCGCAAGCCTCGCGCACACAGCTTTCGCCTAAAGCACGCCAAGAAGGATCGGCGAGAATTTCCCCCACAGTTTTATCTGCCGCTGTCGTACTCAGAGCGAACGGAGCGAGAAAAACTAGCTTGCCCCACATCAAGGTCGGTTCATCGTCGATAAAGCGGCACTCGAAGCCGAGTGCCTGGAGCTGATCAAGAGCGCTTGCGAGCAACGACCGCCCGGCGGACAAAATATTCAGCCTTGCAAAAGGAGATCGAAGGACGATGTGCCCGGCACTGACTCGCTCTGCCTCTCCAGCGAAGGTCCCCGGAATCACGTGGCCCATTCCGTACTTCGCGCGCAGCAACGCGACGTGGTCGATTCCATTTAGCAGCGGGACGATGGCGCGTACGGAATCCGGATTCTTGAGCGCAGCAAGCGCAGCGTCCAACTGCGTCGCTTTTACCGTGAGCCACAGCACATCGACGGGAGGCACTTCGGCGGCAACCGCAACATCGGCGGCGAAGTTGCCGACAGGGCCTTCCAGGTGAAGTTGCTTAGGGTATTGCGCGAGGGTTTCCCGTCGAACAACCAGCGTGACCGGGTTGCCGGAATGGGCGAGGCAGGCGCCAATCAACCCGCCAACGCCGCCGGCGCCGAGAATCGCGTGTTTCATTAGTTTGGAATCGGGCGTGGAAATGGGCATGGCGCTTAGACTCGAGTTGGCTCAGTTTTGCTTCACAGTCGCAGGCAGACATTCGACAACTTCGGCATCACTCAACGTATGATCACTGGCTTTGGCGCGCTGGTAAATTCGATCAACCAGATCGTCGCTCGCGGGAATTCCACGCCGCTCCAGCCAGAAAAGCACGTTCGACTTCCCGCTCATCGGGCCGATGTCGATGATCTGCTCCAGCCCGAAGACATGCGAGGGCACGCCGGAGTAAACCGTGTTGGCCAGCACGACGTCGTTCTTGTGATACGCCTTGATAATCGCCGCCGCGTGAACGCCGGTAGCCGTGCGAAAAGCATCCTCACCGACGACCGGATAATTCGCTGGAATCGGCACACCAGTGGCTCGAGAAACAGCCTGGCAATAGTGTTTCAGCTTGGTCAGGTCTTGAGTGTCCCAGGGCGCAATGCCCATCAGCTTTAGGTTCACCAGCATCTGATCGATTTGCGTGTTGCCCACACGTTCGCCCAAGCCGATGGCGCAGCCGTGCACGCAGTTCGCTCCGGCAATCACCGCCGCCATGGAGTTGGCGATCGCTAATCCGCGATCGCTGTGCCCATGCCAATCGACCCGAATTTTTTCACCCGAGGGCTTCACGACTTCTTCGATGACGAATCGCACCAGGGCGAGAGCACCCATTGGAGTTGCGTGTCCGGCAGTATCGCAAATGACGATGGCTCGCGCCCCACAACTGATCGCAGTCGAATAGAGGCGCTTCACTGTTTCCGGATCGCAGCGGCTGGTGTCTTCGGTCACGTACATCACATCGAGCCCAAGCGACACCGCATACTTCACTGCTTTCTCGGTAGTTTGCAAAAGGAAGTCGTCTGTCCAGCCTTCAGTAAATCTGCGAATCGGGCTCGAGCCGATGAAAGTAGCTGCCTCAATAGGAAGCCCGCTTTTCTGCACGATCTCGGCAATCGGACGAATGTCATTCTCATGCGTGCGGGCCGCGCAGTTGGCGCGAATCTTCATCTTATGCGCCGCAATTTCATGTGCGAGCGCAGTCACATGCTCGACAGCTCGCGCCCCTGCGCCTGGCAATCCGAGGTCGAGCGAGTCGATTCCCAACGCCTCCATCAGATGAAGAATTTCAATTTTCTCGGCGATCGATGGATCGCGCACCGAGGGCGACTGCAATCCATCGCGAAGGCTCTCATCGTTCAGCAGCACTGGCCCCGAGGGCTTCAGCCCCGGAGGATGGTTTTTGTTCCAGTCGTAGATGAGTTCGGAGTCGTTCATGGGAAAAGCAATGAGCTATGAGCCTTGAGCCACGAGCAAACACTCATCGCTCATAGCTCACTTTTCTTTCGGTGGCAACGTCAGTCCGAAAACCGATTTAATACCCTGACCGGCGACGTTGATTTTGGCTTCTGCCGGATTTGGCAAATACAGGGTCTGACAATGTTCGCAGCGGTAGACTTCGGCGTCCGGTCCCCAGGTTTTTTCAGCGTCGCCGCACTCGCGCTCGATCGCGTCGGTGGTATAGAACCAGCGCTTCAAATGCCCGCCGCAGAACTTGCCCTTATCGTTCTTCTCGTTGCAGGCGCGCTGCCCAACTTTCTTGATCTTTACTTTATGATGCGGAAGCTGCGGCGGAGTTTGGATGTCTGAAGCGGTGATTTCGCCAGTCGCCAATGACCTACCCTCGATTCTGCGGCTCAGGACGCCGAATTGGGCCTACGAGCGCCATTGTACTCGAACCCGATTGCTGAATCAGCCTTGGCCAAGCTCGGCTAGAACTCCCGCTTGGGTTTCGCCTGGTCGATGCCCACGCGGCCGGCGGTGATCTCCGCTTGAAAGTAATTCTCCGCTTTGATCGGTTCCCCGGCGAGGCGACGCAGAATCGCGATCTGCCCGACGTGCGTCAGAGCATCGGCGATCGGCCCCTGCAAGAGCTTTTCCGAGGAGGCGTGCAGCGTTTGGCTCGAGGCCAGATAATCATCGAACTTTTTCAAAGCAGCGAAAAAGCGATCCATCGCTTGGTCCCAGGGCAACGGTTCGGAATCATGCCAGGCGCGAGTTCCATCGGCCATAGAGAGTGCCCAATCCATCAGGTCGCCGACATGAGCCAGAATTTCGCCCGGCCTGCGCACGCCCTCACCGGCGTGAAACGATGAAAAATCAGCGGGTGCATTGCGGATGGCTTTGCCTCCGCGATAAGCCAGCGTAGCAACCGCATGCCGCAGCAATTCGCGTTTCGGATCTGTATTAGCAATGTTGCTCATATGATCTCCTTCGTGTTCATGACTTTGTCTGGGCGAGGCTGGTAAGAGAATTAGGTGATGGCAATCACAGTTTGCTGCTTCGCAGCACGCCTGCGGCACCTAGCGCTCCGCGCACACGCTGTGGCCAAGTTCGCGCAAACTGGAAATCGATGAACGCTTCCATCTGTCGTGCAAAGCTTTGGCCATACCCGTACCACCAAACTTTCTTCATTCCAGGCATCCGATCCACATCCACATACTTGAGCCGCACCATTTCATCGAGTCCAAAGCAGCCGTGGGTGCGGCCGATGCCACTCGCTTTTACTCCTCCGTGCGGCGCCTCGCTGATACCGAAACACGAAATCACGTCGTTCACCATCACAGTGCCAGCCTGGATGCGACGGGCCAGCGCTTCGCCACGAGCACGATTGCGTGTCCAGACGCTGGCTGCTAATCCGAACTCTGAATCGTTCGCCAGCTTGATTGCTTCCTCGTCGCTATCGAATGGCATTACCGGCAGCACCGGGCCAAAGGTCTCGTCGCGCATGATTCGCATATCATGTGTGACATCGGCCAGCAGCGTCGGCCTGTAGAAATTCTTGCCCAGTTCCGGTAAACGCGATCCTCCGGCAAGAACGCGAGCCCCTTGCGCTACAGCATCATTCACATGAGCTTCGACAATTCTCAACTGTCCCTCGTGAATCATCGGTCCGATATCTGTGCCGTAGTCCATCCCTTGGCCGACACGCAGCCTGCCGATCTTGGCCGTGCACGCTTGCAGAAATGCGTTGTAGATGCTGCGATGAACGTAACAGCGTTCAACCGACAGGCAGGTCTGGCCTGCATTCATGAGCGCTCCCCAGAGCGCGGCGCTCGACGCCACGTCGATGTCGGCATCATCGAGCACCAGCATGGGATCTTTGCCGCCCAACTCCAGAACGACCGGCAGCAGGCGCTCGGACGCAGCTTTGGCGATGCGCCTGCCGGTCGCGATGCTACCGGTAAAGACGAGTTTGTCGATGGGCGAATCGACCAGCGCAGCACCAGTCGCGCCGTCACCCGGAAGAACCTGAAAGAGATCTTCAGACAGGCCGGCAGAGTGCAGGAGTGACGCGAGTTCCAGCGCAACGAGAGAAGTAAACTCGGAGGGCTTGAGCACCACGGCATTGCCGGCGGCCAATGCGGCAAGCGCCTCGGTTGCGGGAATCGAAAACGGATAGTTCCATGGTGACACGATTCCAATCACGCCATAAGGCTCGCGCACTAAATAGCCGGTCTTGAGCTTCGTCGCCAGATTCCCGTGAGGAACCGGTTCATCGTGCAGGAGGCGGTAAGCGTTTTCGATAAGGAAACGCGCTGCATCGAGCACGACCAATACTTCCGTCGTCAGAGCCTCAGCGACAGGCTTGCCCGCCTCTCGCGCGATGGCTTCAGCGATCTCGCGCTTCTTCTCGACCAACCTTCGCTGAAACCGGCGAAGCACTTCGATTCGTCCTCGCACCCCGATCTCAACCCATTGCCGTTGAGCCTCTCGCGCGCGCTGCACCGTCGCGCGAACATGACCGCCGCCAGCACAATCCAGTTCCCGCAGTACTTCCCCGGTGGCCGGATTCGATGAGACGACTTTGCGCGCTCCGATTTGTGTATCGGTGGCCATGAAGGTTACGGCTTAATATTCCACGTTAACCAGATACAAACCGCTCGCCGGCGCGGTCGCTCCGGCCGCCGAACGGCTGCGCGCTTCGAGTATGCGTGTGACATCGTCGGGTCGCAGTGTCCCTTTGCCGACCAGAATAAACGTTCCTACCAGGTTCCTGACCATGTGGTGCAGAAAACCAGATCCCTTTACCGTGTAGACCAATTCATTATTCTCTCGCATCCACTGAGAAAAAAAGATGCGACGCAAATTGGATACCGGTTCATCGCCGCGGCCCCGCTCCGGATCGACTGCAGCGAACGATGTGAAGTCCTGCTCACCCTCGACCAGAGGCGCGGCTTGGGCCATGGCTGACTCATCCAACGGGTAAGGATAGTGCCAAACGTACCGCGCCAGAAAAGGCGGACAGATCGGCGCACGATAAATGCGATACCTGTAGGTTTTTGAAAGTGCCGACTTGCGGGCATGAAAATCCTCGGCAGCTTCAATGACTTCGAGAACCCGTATCGATGCCGGCAAAATGTCATTCAGGGCCTTCACAAAATTTCCCGTTGGAACCGAAGACTGCGTCGCAAAAGTGGCCACCTGCGCGAGGGCGTGGACTCCGGCGTCGGTTCTTCCCGAGCCTTGCGGCAAAACCTTTTCGCCAGTAATTCGTCCAATAGCTGAGGCCAAAGCACCCTGGATGGTCGTCGTTTCGGGTTGTACCTGCCATCCGGCGAAATCTGTTCCATCATAGGAGACGATGAGTTTGAGATTGCGCATGCGATCTTCTGGAGTGCCGGTAGTGGGTACAGTTTGAATTTCAGAATCTCACAAGAAGTCATCCCGAAGAGCCCGCGTTTTTTAACGGCGGCCCGAGGGATCTCCCGTGGCACACACAGCATGGTAGCGGAGATCCTTCGCTTCGCCTGAAGAACGGCTACGCTCAGGATGACGCCGCCGACGAGCGAAGATGCCTTCAGAAATTCAAACTGACCCGCTACCGGAGTGCCAGCACTTTATCAGTTTCAAGCGGTTGACGGTTATACTGGTGCGTTTAACTTTCTCTCGCCACGAATTTTTTCGCAGGCTGCTCACAACTTGCGAATAAGCCCGGAGCGAGATCTGTTGCGAGCGGAACTTGGGGGCCTTCCCAAATTGCCGTTTTCAAGGAACCCTGAAGCCTATCTTGACGTATCAACATCTGAGTAGGATTGCCATTTTCAAGTAATTCATCGATCCCAGGTCGAAATCGACACTTTTTGCATTGTTTTATGAATGGAGACAAGTAGATGCGATTGCCTCGTTTCGCTTCGGTAGCTCGGCTGACGATTGCCACAATCTTATTCGCAGATCTCGGGCTGGCGGTTTGGGCCCAGGAGCCGCCGGCTGCCCCCGTGCCGCAGAATACCCAGCAAGCGCGACCGATGCCTCTGGTTGACTATGCCAAGCCGGCTCCGCACTTTCCCAATCCCATTGCGCCTTACGTGCCTCGGCACCTGCCGCAGCCGGACCTGAGCAATTCGACACGCATCGATGATCTACTGCACGACGGCAAACTGTATCTGTCGCTCAACGATGCCATTGCACTGGCGCTGGAGAACAATCTTGATATCGCCATCGCCCGCTATAACCTCAATATCGCCGATACCGACGTGCTGCGCGCGCGGGCCGGAGCTTCAATTCTCGGTACGCCGAGCGGAACGGTGTTGAATACGCCAGGGGGCGGCGTCGGCGGTATCGGTGCCAGCGCGGGGGCGGCGAGCGGGGGCACGAGTCTTGGCGCGGGGGGCATCGGCGCCGGCACCAACGGACTAGTAAGTTCAACTCTTGGCTTTGGCCCACCGATTGGGCCTTTCGATCCGGTCATCACCGGAACGTTGCAGGATGACCATCTCAGCCAGACGGCCACGAGCATTTTTCAGGGTGTTCTACCGGATACCAGCCTGGTTCAGAACACTGGAACGGTCGACTTTTCTTACAACCAGGCCTTCCATTGGGGTATGGGTCTTACTGTCGGCTTCAATAACACCCGGCAAACAACCAATAGCTTTTTCTCCAGCGTGAGCCCAGCGCTCAATTCCAATTTCAGGGCGACCATCACGCAGCCGATTCTGCAGGGTCTTGGATTCGCCGCTAACACACGTTTTATTCGAATTGCCAAGAACAACAGGGAAATTTCTGATGTGGCATTCCGGTTGCAGATCATCGATTCGGTCGATCAGATCGAGAATATCTACTGGGACCTGGTCTACGCCTACGAAAATGCGCGGGTGCAGAACGAGTCGCTGGCTTTCGCACAGAAGACCTTATCGGACACCAAGAAACAGGTTGAGATCGGCAGCCTGGCGCCGATCGAAACGGTTCGCGCGCAAAGCACGGTCGCCCAAGATCAGCAGTTGGTCACCGCCGCACAAACTAACCTGCAGCTGGAGCAGTTGCTGATGAAAAATGCGCTGACTCGCAGCTTGAAAGATCCGCGTCTAGCCACAGCCGAAGTGATTCCATCGTCCACGATCGATATTCCGGCGCAGGAGCCAATCGTTCCCACCGACGATCTGATTAATGATGCGCTGCGTCATCGCGCGGAACTCGTAGAGTCACGAATCGATCTCAACAGCCGCGATATAAGCAACCGTGCGGTACGCAGCGCGCTGCTGCCCACGTTGAACTTGTTCGGCTATTACGGCGGAGCAGGCGTAGGCGGCAATCAGAATCCGGCGAACGAATGCTCGACTCCTGAGACGCCTCTACAGCAGGCATTCGGCTGCGCTGCCCCCGGTCCCCTGAGTCTCAACAATCCTGAGCCGCTCTTCCCGACGACTCCGATCGGGAGCACGCTCAATCAGTTAGTGAACTCCACGAGCCCCGACAAAGGCGTCGGTTTAACCCTCAACATTCCGATCCGTAACCGTGCCGCGCAGGCAACGCAAATACGCTCGGAACTCGAGTTCCGCCAGGCTCAGATGCGCCTGCAACAGATTGAAAATCAGGTAGGAATCGAGGTTCGCAACGCGCAATATTCTGTACAGCAGAACCGGGCCAGCGTGGAGTCAGCGCAAGCCGCTCTCGATCTGGCTCGCCAGTCTCTGGACGCCGAGCAGAAAAAATATCAGTTCGGCACGTCTACGACGACGCTGGTGCTGCAGTATCAGAGCCAGCTGGCGACCGCAGAATCGACCTTGGTAAATGCGACCGTAGCTTATGAGAAATCACGCGTTGAACTGGCGCGCGCGACGGGCACGCTGCTTGATGATGACCACATCAGCATTGACGATGCGGTTCGCGGCCAGGTCTCACACATGCCGAGTGCGCCTTACGTCGCGCCCCGGAAGACTCTGCCTTCGGTCGCGCAGCCCGTGCCCGGAGCCAGTGCACAATAGCGACGCAGATGCAGATCGTCAAAACGTAATCGGTCAAGACTTAGAATTGTGCGTTACATCTAACAATTCTTTACAATCTCCAGCCGCGTCGCTCGTCTTAGTCCCGCTAAGATGGAACGACGCTTTCATTTTTTCCCTATCAACGTGCCAAAATCCATTTTGCGCTTTGAATAATCGCGACTGTTCCGATTGATTTGTTCTGATTCAAGGAGACGAACCATGCCATTGTCTTTGCCTTCGCCCCGAGAGACCGTTCGCACGCGGCGGATCGCAGCCTTCTTAATCACCTTCGCCGCCATATCTGCTGTGCCACTTCGACAGCGTGCGAAGGCTCAGGATGTCCCCTCCGCACCCGCCCCGCAGACGAATGCGGTTTCGACCCAGCGGCAGCCAGCAAACCTGCAGGATTATTCGAGGCCGCGCCCCGCGTTTCCAAATATTCTGAAGTCCTACGAATCGCGAACCGTGCCTGAACCAAATCTTGGAAATTCGGCGCGAATCGATTCGCTGATGCACGACGGAAAGATCTATCTCTCGATCGATGACGCCGTCGCGCTTACCCTGGAAAATAATCTCGATCTCGATATCGCTCGATACAACTTGAACATTGCCGACACCGACTATCTCCGAGCCAAGTCCGGCGCCAGCATTCTTGGCGTCAACGCCGGCATTGTGCAGAACACGCCGGGAGGCGGCGTTGGCGGCCTTGGAGGAACGGTTGGATCGGGCACAGGCGGTACTACAGTGGCCGCGAGCGGCATCGGCACCGGCACGAACGGTTTGGTGAGTTCGACTCTTGGCATTGGCTCGCCCATTACCAGCTTCGATCCCATTCTTACTGGCACGCTGCAACTCGACAAGAACGATACCGAGTCGGTCAGCGTATTCAGCCCGGTTCCGGTGGTCGCGCAGAATACCTACACGTCGAATTTTGGCTATGCACAGGGGTTTGCATGGGGAACAAGTATCAACGCCGGTTTCAACAATAGCCACATTACGACCAATAACCCCACCAGCCTGCTGACACCCGAATTGAGTTCGTCCTTTCAGTTCAAGATCACACAGAATCTGTTGCAAGGCTTCGGCACGCTTCCTAACCTCAGATTCGTCCGCATTGCAAAAAATAACCGAGAGATTTCCGACGTCGCCTTTCGGCTGCAGATCATTACGACCGTCGACCAGATCGAAAACATGTATTGGGACCTGGTCTACGCCTATGAAAACGTGCGGGTGCAGGAGGAATCTCTAACCTACGCGCAAAAGGCGCTCGACGACTCAAAGAGGCAGGCAAAGGTGGGAACGGCGCCTCCGATTCAAGTGGTGAGCGCGCAGAGCACGGTGGCAACCGATCAGCAGAATTTGATTGTGGCGCAGAACAATCTACAACTGCAGGAACTGTTGATGAAGAACGCGCTTAGCCGAAGCATTGAAGACCCTGTGCTGGCGGAAGCCGATGTCATTCCCACATCGGGCATGATGATTCCGCAGGAGGAGACTGTAATTCCCATGCAGGATTTAATCAACCAGGCCATTGGCCATCGCGCCGAACTGGTGGAGTCGCGCATCGATCTCAACTCGCGCGACCTTAATAGCAAAGCAGTTCGCAATGCTCTGCTGCCGACGCTGGATGCATTCGCTTATTATGGCGGCTCCGGAGTGGGTGGAAACATCAATACGGGAGTGCCGGCGTGTTCCGCTAATTCGAGCAAGTTCTGCTACACCCCAAGCCTGTCGCCTCCTCCGTTTCAGACAGCTACCACGGTGGGGTACGGGGAGACACTGAATCAGCTTGTGAATTCCACTTCACCCGACAAGGGGGTCGGCGTAACGCTGAACATTCCACTGCGAAATCGGGAAGCGCAGGCTAACCAGGTACGCGCAGAACTGGAATACCGGCAGGCCCAGGTGAGGCTGCATCAGCTGGAAAACCAGGTGCGGGTTGAGGTGCGCAACGCGCAATTTGATGTGAAGCAGAACCGCGTAGCGGTCGAAGCCGCGCAATCGGCCGTCGACCTGGCAAGGCAGACTCTGGATGCCGACCAGCAGAAATTGAAAGTGGGGCTTACCACCACAACCGCGATACTACAGGATGCTTCGTTACTAACCACGTCGGAGTCGAATCTGGTTTCGGCGAAGGCGGCTTACGAGAAGTCCCGCATCGAACTCGATCGCGCAACCGGATTGCTGCTCGATCATTCGGGCATTGACGTTGCTGAGGCCACACGCGGCCAGGTCACACACATGCCCAGGGTGCCGGACGTGGCCCCCCGGCAGGACGTACAACCCGGAGTCCAGCCGTCGACGGGGCCTTCCGGCCAACCGTAGCCGTCAAAGGTTCGAGCCGGCCGCTTTCGTTGACCAGGCGGCTTCATCGACGTAGAATTCGCGCCAGTGATTGGCCGGACTATCTCGCATTACCGCATTCTTGAAATGCTTGGACGTGGCGGGATGGGAGTGGTTTATAAAGGCGAAGACACGCAGCTCGGACGCCTGGTTGCCCTGAAATTCCTGCCCGAAGAAGTTCATCAGAGCCGGGTCGCGATGGAGCGATTCCGGCGCGAGGCCAGAGCCGCCTCGGCGCTAAACCACCCCAACATTTGCACAATTTATGACATAGGCGAGCAGGATGGGACGACGTTTATCGTCATGGAATTCCTGGACGGTATGTCGCTGAAGCACCGTATCGGTGGCCGTCCGATGGAAGTAGAAGAAGTAGTGTCGCTGGGAGTTGAGATTGCCGATGCTCTGGAAACAGCGCACGCGGCAGGCATCGTCCATCGCGACGTTAAGCCGGGCAATATTTTCTATACCAAACGCGGCCATGCCAAAGTCCTTGATTTTGGGTTGGCCAAGATGCTGGTAGAGGCCGCGGGCAGCGACGTGGATGCGACCCAAAGCCACAGCGAAGGCGGCTTAACCGACGCGGGCAATCCGGTTGGCACCATCGCATATATGTCACCGGAGCAGGCGTTGGGCCTCAAGATCGATGCTCGCAGCGATCTGTTCAGCTTCGGCGTGGTGCTGTATGAAATGGCAACCGGAAGAACGGCTTTTGGGGGAACCACTTCAGCCGCGATTTTCGATGGAATCCTGCATTCGGCGCCTATCGCTCCGGTGACCTTGAATCCGCAAACACCTCCTGAACTGGAGCGGATTATTAACAAGGCGCTGGAGAAAGATAAGGAATTGCGTTACCAGTCGGCGACGGAGATGCGCGGCGACCTGCGCCGGCTAAAGCGGGAAACCGAATCCGGCAGAGCGGGTTCGGCCGCTGTGACAGATCGAGCCTACTCGCTCACAAGGAAAGCGAAAAAGAACTCCGCAGCTTACGGAGTTGTTCGCTCTAAACGCTTGCTTTGGCTGCTGGCTGTGATGGTAGCTGCCGCGGCGGCTGGAGCGGGCCTCTACTGGCACGGGCGGCGGGCGGCCAGGCTTACGGAAAAAGATACGATTGTGCTTGCAGATTTCGCGAACTCCACCGGCGACCCGGTTTTCGATGACACTCTGAAGCAGGCGCTGAGCGTAAGCCTGGAGCAGTCTCCTTTTCTCAATATCCTTTCGGACGATAAGGTCACGGCCACTCTGCAATTGATGATGCGTCCAGCGAATACTCAGCTGGTTCCTGCGGTGGCGCGCGAAATTTGTCAGCGTGCGGGCAGCAAGGCTTATATTGCCGGCGCGATTGCCGCCCTGGGCAGCGAGTTTGTGTTGGGGTTGAAAGCGGTGAACTGCCAAAGCGGCGAGGTGCTAGCGCGAGAACAGGTGAGCGCTCCAGCGAAAGAAAAAGTGTTGGGCACGCTGGGGGATGCAGCTGCCAAGATCCGCCGGAGTCTGGGCGAATCTCTGGCTACGGTTCAACGATTCGATGTTCCTCTGGAGCAGGCGACTACCTCATCGCTCGATGCTCTAAAGGAGTACAGCCTGCAGTACAAGGCGATGCGAGAGAAGGGTTCAGCGGATGCGTTGCCACATGGACTGCGAGCGATCCAGCTCGATCCGAATTTTGCGATCGCGTATTGGGCGGTAGGCGGCAATTACAGCAGTCTTTCCGAGGTGGGACGGGCGAGCGATTATTTTTCCAAAGCATTTCAATTGCGCGACCGCACCAGCGAAAGAGAGAAACTGTTGATTGCCTCCTACTATTACCAGGATGTAAGCGGGGAATTGGATAAAGCGGCGCAAGTTTACCGGCAGTGGATTGAAAGCTATCCGAGAGATTACATCGCCTATGGAAGCCTGGCAATTTTGTATTTTCAGCAAGGGCAGAACGATTTGGCGGTGAGTACGAATCGTGAGTTCCTGCGGCTCTCGCCGGATAACGTTGTGGGCTACGAGAATCTGTCGTGGACGCTGCTGGCGGTGCAGCGTCTCGACGAAGCACAGCAACTACTGGCGACGGCGCGGGCTCGGGGACTCGATGATTTGGATATTCATATCTACCCCTACATTCTCGGATTTCTGGCCAACGACAGTGCCGCGATGGCGAAAGAAGCCGCGTGGCTGGAGAGCCGGCCCGAATATGCGGCTCACAGTCTTGGTCTGGAATCCGATACGGAAGCATATCGGGGTCATCTTCAAAAGGCTCGGGAGCTGACGATGCAGGCCGTGAATGCGGCGATGCGCACGGGCGACAGGGAAAATGCTGCGCTTTATCAGGCCAGCGCCGCTCTGCGCGAGGCCGAGTTCGGGAATAACGAAGAAGCAAAAAGATTATCCAGCGAAGCTTTGAGGCTTTCTCCCAACAGCCAGGGGGTCGAGATTGAGGCGACACTGGCTTTTGCAATGGCCGGGGAAACAAAGCGTGCAGTGGCGCTGTCACGAGACCTCGCCAAGCGGTGGCCGCTGGATACTCAAATGCAGAGTCTGTGGCTGCCGACCATTAACGCCGAATTGGCTCTCGCGCGCCACGATGGATCGCCTGGGATCCAACGGCTAGAGGCGGCGAGGCCGATGGAGTTGGCAATGATTCCATTTCTTGCCAATATTTCGTGCCTTCATTGGGTCTATGTGCGAGGCGAGGCGTACCTTGCAACCGGAAATGGGGCAGCCGCAGCGGGCGAGTTTCAGCGAATTCTCGATCACAACGGGATGGTGTGGAACTGTTCAACGGCGCCGATGGCTAGGCTGGGCCTGGCTCGCGCCTACGCGCTGCAAGCCCGCCGGTTGGGCGAGGGTTCGGATCTTGACCGGCAAAGAGCCGCGGCTGTCTATCGCGACTTCCTGGCGCTTTGGAGCGATGCTGACCTGGGAATACCCGTTCTTAAGCAAGCTAAGGCGGAGTACGCAAAACTGCAGTAGTCGTGATCTTCGAGCACGGGCACATTGCGCAAAGCAGCGAGAAGACTCATTCTAAAGCTCGGCTGTTAGATTAATGTTCTTCCCCGTACAAGGGTCCCTTAATCACGCTCCATGAGCTCGATGGCTAGGTTTGATTTATATTTGCTTACTCGCAAAGGGTTACTTTGCGAACTCACTTCGCAAACTCAGGAGAGCTTAACGTGAACTTACGCAAATACGCTTTAGTCATTTCGCTTCTCATGGTGACAGGTGGGATGAATCTTGCGACCGCCCAAGATACCGCTAAACAAGACATGAAGAATGCTGGGCAAGATACCAAAGCGGCCGCCAAAGACACCGGAAGCGCGACCAAGAAAACGGCGAAGAAGACCGGGACTGCCACCAAGAAGGCGACCAACAAGAGCGCGGCCAAGACCAAGCAAGGCGCGCAGAAAGTTGAAGACAAAACTGCCCCCAAATAGCTTAAGTCTCCGGCAGTGAGTATCCGAATAGGGCGGTAGAGGCTGGTTCTCTTGAATAGCACACGCTAGTTCTGCCGCCGCTTTTGCCTGATAAACTAACGTCGATGGCAAGACCCTCGCGGCCTGCAGTGCCCAAGTCTGTTCTCTGGCTCGTGCCGCTTTCGTTTGTAATTCAATTAGCACTGATTGGATTGCTCCACCAGTACCGGATGCGAACGCCGGAGGACCACTTCGGCTTTGGTTTCGAAATGGGGCGCGTTGGGCGTTCGATCGCCCTCGGTCAAGGATTCAGTAGTCCCTATGGGGGCGTCACCGGCCCGAGTGCGTGGGAGCCGCCTATCTATCCCTATCTCATTGGCGGTGTGTTCAAGGTTTTTGGAATTTACACAAACGCATCCGCTTGGGTTCTCCTCTCGATCAACAGCCTTCTCGCCTCACTCACGACGATTCCCATCTTTTTGATCGCGCATTCCACCTTTGGCCCACGAGTTGCGGTCTGGTCGGCACGGGCGTGGGCGCTCAACCCCTATGTCTGGTACTGGTCGATTCATTGGATTTGGGATACAACTCTTACCCCTCTGCTGCTGGCGCTGATTTTTTTGACGGCCCTTGAATTGGAGCAGTGGCCGGGTTCGCGGGGCTGGATTCTCTTCGGCGCTTGGTGGGGGATCGGGGCGTTGGCCAATCCTTCGATGTTGGCCTTTCTTCCGTTTTGCGGCCTGTGGATCTGGTGGCGAAGATATCGCCGTGGACTACCTTCGTTGGCTGGGGTCGTGCTTTCTTCCTTGGTATTTTTTGTGGTTCTATCGCCATGGCTGATTCGAAACTACGAAGTCTTTGGGCGTTTCGTCTTTATCCGCGATGACTTCGGACTGCAGCTGCGCTTGGGCAACAACAAATTCTCCGACGGCATGCTGTTTGCGTCTCTGCAGCCCAATCTCAATCAGCCTGAATTCGAGAATTTCAAGCGCATGGGGGAGTTGCGGTATGAGGCTTACTGCAGGCAGCGGGCATTTGACTGGATCCGCGAGAATCCCCGACGATTCTTCCTTGTCAGCTTGAAACGCTTTTTCTATTACTGGAATGGGGTGCCCCGGCCGACTGACAGCTTGGCGCCATTCGACTTTCGCGGCTCGCTTTTTCTGGCTTCCTCAGTACTTGCGGTCTGGGGTGCAGGACACGCGGTACGGCGGAAGCGTCCGGGAGCCTGGCTCTTGGTTGGACTCATCCTGACCTATCCGACGGTCTATTATTTCGTTTTTCCGCACGCTCGCTATCGGCATCCGATCGAGCCGGAATTGTTTATCCTTGCAGTGTTTTTGCTTTCGGAGATCGGAGAACGCAACAGGCGAGGGACTGAAGGCATTACTCAAGCGAATTTTCTATGACGCTTTCCGTGGCCATTGTCGCGATGGATGAGGAGGCAAATATCGGCCGAACTTTGGCGAGCGTGCGCTGGGCAGATGAAATCGTGCTGGTTGATTCTGGATCGAAGGATCGTACTTGCGAGATTGCGCAGGAATACGGCGCCCAGGTCGTCGTCGAAGCGTGGCGCGGCTATGTAGCGCAAAAGCAGTATGCGATCGATCTTTGCACCAAAGATTGGGTGCTTCTGCTCGATGCTGACGAGGAGGTGAGCCCGGGCCTAGCCGGGGAAATTCGCGCCGCCATCGTCAGCGCCGGTGCCGCAAGTGGTTATTGGATGCCGCGAAGGAATTTCTTTCTGGGCCGGTGGATACGACACGGAGGTTTCTATCCCGACCCGAAGCTGCGCCTGTTCCGCCGGGGACAAGGGTTCGTTACCGGCCACGATCCGCATGACCGATGCGAACTGATGCCCGGCGTTCCGCAAGAGACCGAGTGCTTCAAGAACGCGCTGCTGCATTCCACCTACCCGAACCTCACGCTGTATATCGGCCACATGAACCGCTACTCATCGCTTGGCGCACAACTGGCAATAGCGAAAGGGCACGGCAGGTTTAGTGTGACGAACATCGTTCTGCGTCCGCTGGCGACGTTCATGTATAACTATTTTCTCCGTTTCGGATTTCTTGACGGCCGTGAGGGTCTGCTGCTGCACCTTTATCACGCCAGCTATGTCTCCTGGAAATATGCCAAAGCATGGGAGCTTTCGCGGAAGCCACCGCAGTAGAAGTAGCCGAGCACTGACCGACTGGTCGTTACGCACGTTCCCGACTACCTTGCCCGTCGGCGCGTCCTTCCCTATCATCGAAATAGAACACTGGGGTTTTCATGTCTGAGAAAAAACCTACCAAACAGCAGGTAGCCGATAGTCCAATCGCCGAGGTCTTTGAAAATCGGCACCCGTCTTCCGCGGAAAAGAAATGGGCAGAAGAAACTTTGGCGCCGACGCTTGAAAAGTCTCCCGAGCGTCCGATTGGCGCGGCAAGTGGAACTAATCTCGACGAGCAAGGTCAAGCCCGGTTCACCACGATCTCCGGCGTGCCGATTCGCCGGCTCTACACGCAGACCGATCTTCCGCCGGATTGGAACGAAGAGAAATATCTTGGGTACCCCGGCGCCCCTCCATTCACGCGCGGCATTCACGCAACCGGCTATCGCGGCAAGCTTTACACCATGCGGCAGTTCTCCGGATTCGCTTCGCCGGAGGAAACCAACCGGCGTTATAAGTATCTGCTCGAACATGGCGGCGGCGGGCTCTCGGTCGCATTTGATCTGCCCACGCTGATGGGCTACGACTCGGATCATCCCGCCAGCGAAGGCGAAGTCGGCAAATGCGGCGTGGCCATCGATTCGCTCGAAGACATGGAGATTCTGTTCAACGGCATCGACCTCGAAAAAACGACCGTATCGATGACCATCAATTCGCCGGCGTCGGTCCTTTGGGCAATGTATCTGGTCGTAGCCGAGAAGCAGGGCGCCGATTGGAAAAAAATCTCGGGCACAATTCAGAACGACATTCTGAAGGAATACATCGCACAAAAGGAATACATTTACCCGCCGGGCCCGTCGATGCGGCTGGTCATCGACACATTCGAGTTCGGATCACAATTCACTCCACGCTTCAATACCATTTCGATCAGCGGATATCACATTCGCGAAGCTGGATCGACCGCCCTGCAGGAGCTGGCGTTCACTTTGTATGACGGAGTCGAGTACGTGGAGTGGGCAAGGAGACGCGGCCTCGAGGTGGACGAGTTTGGTCCGCGGCTCAGCTTTTTCTTCAACGCGCACAATGACTTCTTTGAAGAAATTGCTAAATACCGGGCTGCACGGAAAATTTGGGCGAGCGTAATGAAAGAGCGCTTCGGCGCGAAAAACCAGCGAACCTGGCTAATGCGCTTTCATACGCAGACGGCTGGAGTGTCGCTGCCCGCGCAACAGCCGATGAATAATATTGCGCGGGTGGCTTTGCAGGCTCTGGCGGCAGTGCTGGGCGGAACGCAGTCGCTGCACTGCGACTCCTACGATGAAGCCCTTGCGCTCCCTACGGAAGAAGCGGCACGAATTGCGTTGCGCACGCAGCAGATTATCGCCTACGAATCCGGAGTAACACAGACTGTCGATCCCTTGGGCGGATCGTACTTCCTGGAAAATCTCACACTGCAGATGGAGAACGGCGCTTTCGATTATTTCGGCAAGCTTGACGCCATGGGGGGCATGGTGAAGGCGATTGAGCGCGGTTATCCGCAGAAGGAGATCGCCGAAGCTTCGTACCAATACCAGCGGGCCGCCGAGGCAAAGGAAAAAGTTGTTGTGGGCGTCAACGAGTTTGTCATTGAGGAAGAGTCGCCCCATATTCTCTACATCGACGAGAGCGTGGCTACGCAGCAAGCGGCGAAGCTGAAGGCTCTGCGCGCCCGCAGATCGAATGACGAAGTGGGGCGAACGCTGCAGGCGCTCAAGAAAGCGGCCGCGCAGGAACCTCGGCCGGGCGGGAATGGAAATGTCTCTCCGGCAAATACGATGCCCTTTATTGTTGACGCCGTGCGAGCCTACGCCACAGTCGGTGAAATCTGTGAAGCGCTTCGCGACGTTTACGGGACTTATACAGAGACGAGCATCACCTAGAGTGAAACAACTTAGAAGGCCCGAGTGCCGACTCGGACCAAAAACGGAAGTCCCAAGACAACTCAGACGCTGATCGGATCATAATCTCTGGCGTTTCTGATCTATGATTGAGGTCGCAAATTGCGACCTCAAATGATCAAGCCAAAAGTTGCCACACTCTCGAAAACACCGAAACGCCGCCTTACACCCGATTATGCCGTGGAAACCCGGGTATTGTTTCTCCGCCATCAAAGAGTGATGCTCGATGCGGATATTGCTGAGCTTTATGGCGTGCCGGTCAAGCGCCTTAACGAGCAAGTAAAACGGAATCGAGAAAGGTTTCCATCCGACTTCATGTTTCAGCTCACGGGAAAAGAACGTACGGCTTTGAGGTCGCAATTTGCGACCTCAAAGAAAGGTCGAGGCGGCCGGCGATACCTGCCGTACGCCTTTACCGAACATGGTGCGATCATGGCGGCGACCGTACTCAATTCAGAGCGCGCCATTCGAATGAGTGTTTTCGTGGTGCGCGCCTTTGTGCGCCTCCGCGAATTACTAGCCACCAATCGGCGACTCGCGGCAAAGATCTATGAATTGGAGAACCGTACAGATACGCACGATTCCGTGATTCGTGATTTGATTGAAGCGCTTAATGAACTCACGGCTCCTAAAGAGCTAGCCCGTGCGCGCATCGGTTTTCGGCTCCCACCAGCTGACGCCAAGGAAGGTTCTTCAACCAACACAACAGGCTTACGGCCCCTGCTTCACAAACCTCGTCGCTGAGCTTTGCCATTTTCGATGTTTCTTCGCCGAGGGAAAATTGTTATGATGCAGGTATTGCATGGGCAAGGCCATAACCCACCTGAAGAAGTCTGATCCCATCCTCCGGGAGATCATTGCGCGCATCGGTCCCTGCCGCATGCAATTCGGCCCGGCGGAGTTCCATAGCCTGGCAGAAGCAATCGTGTATCAGCAACTCAACGGTAAAGCTGCAGTGACCATTTTCAACCGGTTTGCGGCTCTTGCCGGCGATCCGCTCACACCGCAAAGCATCTTAAAGCTCAGTGACGAACAACTGCGGGGCGTCGGCCTGTCGAAACAGAAATCTTCCTACTTGAAAGATCTTGCCGCAAAGACCGCTTCGGGGCAACTCGATTTTTCGCGGCTCGCTGATTTACCGGATGAAGATGTCATCGAACATTTAACTCAGGTAAAAGGCATCGGCGTATGGACGGCGCAGATGTTTCTAATGTTCTCTCTGAGGCGTGAAAACGTGCTTCCCACGGGTGACTTCGGCGTGCGCATGGCGATGTTCAAGCACTATCTCGATGCACAGCGGGCGAAGGCTTCAAAGAAGGTGGCAGCATCGAAAACTGGCCGCAAGCGCAAAATCAAGCTGCCGACGCCGGAACAAATGGAAAAAATCGCCGAATGCTGGAAGCCTTACCGCAGCGTTGCGTGCTGGTATTTGTGGAAGAGCCTGGACACCAAGATCCTTGCCGACTGATTCGACCGTCATACGGTGTGCGCCTGTGTGCTCTGTGTGGTTAAATGAAAGCGATGGCTGATCCTAAGATTCGCGTGCTGGTCGCGAAGCCCGGCCTTGATGGTCACGACCGCGGCGCAAAGGTGATAGCCCGCGCCCTGCGCGATGCCGGCATGGAGGTGATCTATACCGGACTGCGCCAGACTCCTGAAATGATTGTCAGCGCGGCGTTGCAGGAAGATGTGCAAGTGATAGGTCTATCGATTCTGTCGGGCGCCCACAATGCAATCGTGCCCCGGGTCATGGATCTGCTGAAGCAAAACAAAATGGATGATGTTCTCGTACTCGTCGGCGGCATCATTCCCGATCAGGATATTGACACCCTCAAGAAGCTGGGCGTGGCTGCTATCTTTCAGCCGGGCACCGCGATGGATGAGATTGTCCAGTTCATTCGCGCCAATGTCAGGGGCGCGGGCGTTCCTTCCGCCGATTGAGCTAGCCCGCCGTCGTCAATAGAGCGCAAATGCGTTGCTTGAGTTGAAAAGCCACGTCTGGCGGAGCTGCGATGTCTTGCTCGATTGCCGTCAAGCCGCTTTCGCCGCTCAGCGCGGCAACGGTGCCATCAATAACGCCCTCTGACCCTCCGCAATTATCGACCGCGTACAAGTTGTCGTGTGGCGGCGGGTTCGAAGAGGTAATTTGCGAATAGAAGATCTCCCCCTGTGGGCTAGAATTGTTCGGACAGTACTTTTGGATGTAGTTGGTGGCGCAGTTGTTATTGTTAGGGTTGTAGACGCTGCGGCAAAGCCACGCTGTTGTTCCAGTGCCCGAGTAGGTGAAGGTCGGCGGTGCCCCGGTGCCGGGTCGACGATGCTCTGCGCCAGCCATCTGGCGTTCGAGGCGGGTGTGGTCGCGCTTCCCATCGCACAAGTATTATCGTTCGTCCAAGTCCCGACAGAGCTGTTCTGCGGCACGTCGAACGTTGGAGATAGCGTCCACGACGACCCGTTGGGGCCGAGCTGGCAGCCAAACTGCCCCGACGGGCAAACAGTGACCGGGCTGGCTTGCGGACCCTCCTGGCATCCTTAGCTTTATATACGAAAGCCGAACAATCCGCGCTGCCGCCCGGCGCGGCGAACGAGTGCGGGCCCCGATTGCGCCCTCCCGCTTGGCTGGTATACCGTAAACAGTCCGACTCTTCAGCCATGGCTGACCGCAGCGAAGCTCTTCCAGACCAGGCAACCTCGGCGTCAAACCTTTTGACGACGCGGATCGACCCTACTTCGGCGCGATTCGAGGCCAATATGCGTTTTCTGGCTGATCTCATGTCGCAAGTTCGGAATGAAGGCGAGAAGATATGCGAGGGCGGCGGCGCTAAGGCGATTGAAAACCAGCACGGCAAGGGGCGTCTGACGGCGCGAGAACGGATTGAATTGCTTGTAGACCCGAAATCGTTTTTCGAGTTGGGGGTTTACGCGGCTCACGGCATGTACGAAGAGTGGGGCGGAGCGCCAGCCGCGGGCGTGGTCACGGGCATGGCGCGCATTCACACTCGCATGGTGATGATTATTGCGAATGACGCTACCGTAAAGGCAGGTGCGTTCTTCCCGATGACCTCAAAGAAGGTGATTCGTGCGCAGAACATCGCGATTGAAAATCGTGTTCCGACGATTTATCTGGTAGATTCGGCGGGAGTCTTCCTTCCGCTGCAGGAAGACGTTTTTCCTGACACCGATGACTTCGGCCGCGTCTTCCGCAATAACGCGGTCATGTCGGCGCTCGGCATTCCGCAGATAGCAGCCATCATGGGCATGTGCGTCGCCGGAGGCGGATACTTGCCGGTGATGTGCGATCACGTTCTGATGACCGATGGCAGTGGCCTGTTTCTTGCCGGGCCCGCGTTAGTGCAGGCTGCGATTGGGCAAAAAGTTTCTGCCGAAGAGCTGGGCGGAGCAGCCATGCATGCGGCAATCAGCGGCACCGTCGACTTCCGTGAGCCGGATGACGCGTCGTGCCTCGCGCGCATTCGTTCGATTGTCGAGAAATGGGGTTACAGGCGGCAATCTCCGTGGGACCGTAAGAAACCGATCGACCCTGCCTTAACCGCCGAAGAAATCTATGGCATTTATGATTCGTCTCCGGCGCGGCCCTACGATATGAAGGAGATTCTTGGGCGAGTGCTCGATGGCAGCCGTTTCGACGAGTACAAACCGGAATACGGCAAGACTCTGATATGCGGCTATGGGCGCATCGGCGGTTTCGCCGTTGGAATCGTCGCCAATCAAAAATTGCACGCCCACCAAATCGATCATGAAGGCCACAAGCGGGTCGAATTTGGCGGCGTCATCTACACCGAATCAGCCGAAAAAGCGGCGCGCTTCATCATGGATTGTAATCAGAATCTGATTCCGTTGATTTTCTTCCACGACGTGAACGGATTCATGGTGGGGCGCGACGCCGAGTGGAGTGGCATCATTAAAGCGGGCGCGAAGATGGTGAATGCGGTTTCGAATTCTGTGGTGCCGAAAATTACCGTCATTGTAGGTGGGTCCTTCGGAGCGGGGCATTATGCCATGTGCGGCAAGGCCTACGATCCGCGCTTTGTATTCGCGTGGCCGACAGCTCGTTACGCCGTGATGAGCGGCGATTCAGCGGCGGGAACTCTAGTCGAGATCAAAGTGAAGCAACTGGAGCGCGGCGGCAAGAAGTTAAACGACGAAGAAAAGAAGGAACTCTACGAATCGGTGAAGCGCACCTATGACGAACAGACCGATCCGCGTTACGGCGCGGCACGGCTGTGGATCGACAAAATCATCGATCCAATCGAGACGCGGGATGCGATCACGCAAGCTTTGGAAGCAGCGGCGCTGAATCCTGATGTCGCCGAGTTCAAGGTGGGAGTACTGCAAACATAATTGGCCACGGTTTATGCGGATCTTCGAAGATTGGAAAAAATAAATGTGCTTACATTTGGTCGTTGCGGCTTGATTCGAAAATATCCTTTCGATTCGGGGCGAGTTTTGCTATGTCGAATACCGTCAAGCTTATTGAATGTCCACGCGATGCCTGGCAGGGGCTGAAAGGGCAGATTCCGTCTGACATTAAGCGCGCCTATCTACAAGCCTTGATCAGCGCGGGATTCAAGCACATCGACGCCGTCTCGTTCGTTTCGCCAAAGGTCGTACCGCAAATGGCCGATTCGGAGGAAGTATTAAAAGAACTCGATCCGCCCGACGATGTTGAGATTATCGGCATCGTCGTTAACGAGAGAGGGGCGCAGCGTGCTATTGAGACGCAGGCCTTGCAGACTCTTGGATTTCCCTATTCAATCTCTGAAACCTTCTTGCGCAAGAATCAAAGTCAATCCCCAGAGGATGCGCTCGACGAATTGGAGAAGATCCAAAAGAAAGCCGACGATGCCGGCCTCGACCTGGTGGTTTACATCTCGATGGCGTTCGGCAATCCGTACGGCGACCTGTGGAACGTCGACGAAGTGTTGGAAGCGATTGGCCTACTGGAGTCGGAAGAGATTCACACGATCTCGCTCGCGGATACGGTCGGTATGGCGACGCCACAACAGATCGGCGAACTCGTCAGCGCGGTGATGTCGCAGTACGATTACTTGGAGATGGGCGTGCATTTGCACAGCCGTCCGGACCATGCAGCGGCCAAGGTTCTCGCCGCCTACGATGCGGGTTGCCGCCGCTTCGATTCTGCCTTGGGTGGACTTGGCGGCTGTCCCTTCGCGCAGGACGCACTGGTGGGCAACATTGCGACCGAGACCCTGATTGATACTTTAAAGCAACGCGGCGCCGCCTTGCCAACTTTCAAGCCGATCGACGCCCTGCTGAGGGCGACACATGAAATCGAAGCCAGATACACTCATGCCGCCGCTGCGAGTTGATCCTGATGAACTATAAAACTCTACAGCTCGCTTTTGAAGCCGCCGTCGCGACCGTCACTCTCAACCGCCCCGACAAGCGCAACGCAATTAGCTTCGAGCTGATTGATGATCTGTTGAGCGCGCTCAACGAGGTCGAAAAATCAGGTGCGCTCGTATTGATCCTCACCGGCGCAGGTAAGTCGTTTTGCTCTGGCATGGATTTGGAGAATCTGAGGGCGCTCCTCGGGCGCACGCCCGAACAGAACCTGCAAGACTCCGAGACCATGGTCAAACTCTTCCGCTCGCTTTACGAGTTTCCCAGTCGTCACCATCGCCGCGGTAAATGGAGCCGCCATCGCGGGGGGCACAGGTTTAGCCTTGTTATGTGATTTCACTCTTGCCGTTCCGGAAGCCAAGTTCGGGTACACGGAAGTCCGCATCGGATTTGTCCCCGCCATCGTCTCGACATTTCTGCTCCGCCAAACCGGAGAAAAATACGCTCGAGATTTATTGTTAAGCGGCAGAATCATTGGTGCGGAGGAAGCTGCGCGCATGGGATTGATCAACGAAATCGTCGAGCCCGAGAATTTGATGGTCCGCTCCCAAGAGCTGGCAGCGCAGCTGTTAGCCAATAGCCCAGCCTCTTTGCGCGCGACGAAGAAACTGCTGAACGATCATGGTCGCGCGGAGTTGGACGCGCAAATTTCGGCTGCGGTGCGCGAAAATGCCGCTATCCGCACGACGGCTGACTTTCGTGAAGGCATTACATCGTTTCTTGAAAAGCGCAAGCCGGTGTGGAGCGGAAAATGAGTTCGCATCATCAGCCGGTTGTTAACGAAACGAAGCTGCGCGTTCGCTATGCCGAGACTGATCAGATGGGGGTTGTTTATCATGCCAACCACTTCGTGTGGTTCGAGATTGGACGGGTTGAGCTAATGCGGCAATTGGGTTTCTCGTACCGCGATATGGAAAAGCACGATGGGTGCTGCGTTGCGGTGGTGGAGGCAAAATGCCGCTACCGTGCTCCAGCGCGCTATGACGAAGAGATTCTGGTGCGCACATGGTTGTTAAACGTGAAAGAGTCAGTGATCCATTTCGGATACGAATTGCTCCGGGCGCAGGATGGAATGGTCATCGCCGAAGGCGATACGACGCACATCGTCACTGACCCCAACATGAAAATTGCCGCGCTGCCAGAGAAATATCTGGAAGCATTTCGGACCGCATTAGGTAAGGCGCCATTCTCTTCCGTGGACGCAGGAAAGTAAAACAACAGGAAAACCAACTTGAACGCACTCCACATCAGCGGTAACGACCTCACTCTGGAAGCCGTGTGCGATGTGGCGGTCGAACGGCGGCCTGTGCTTTTGCTGGCTGAGGCTCGCGAGATTGTCGCCCGCGCCCGCGCCGTTGTCGATGACATCGTCGCTGGGAACAAGCTTGCTTATGCAATTACCACCGGCGTCGGCAAGCTTAGCGATGTGCGTATCATCGGGGATCAGATTCGCGAATTACAGGTGAACCTGGTGCGCTCGCATGCAGTCGGGATCGGCGAGCCACTTTCCGACGTTGAAGTTCGCGCGATGATGCTTCTGCGGGCCAACTCGCTCGCCAAGGGTTATTCGGGCGTTCGGGCAAAAGTGATAGATACCCTGTGCGAAATGTTGAACCGGGGCGTCACTCCTTTTGTGCCTTCGCAAGGCAGTGTGGGAGCAAGTGGCGATCTAGCTCCACTCGCGCATCTCGCGCTGGCCATGATTGGCGAAGGGGAATGCGTCGACTCCCTCGGTGCGCGCACAGCTGCGGCTGACGCGCTGAAACGGGCGCAAATCGAGCCGCTCACTCTTGAGGCGAAAGAATCAATTTCACTGATCAACGGCACTCAGGCCATGCTGGCCGTAGGAACTCTGGCATTGCTTGAAGCCGAAACGCTGGTCGATTCCGCCGACGTGTTGGGGGGACTAAGTTGCGATGCTCTGAAAGGCACGGACACAGCCTTCGACGAGCGGATTCATCGAGCGCGCCCGCACGCCGGTCAGATGAAGTCAGCTGCGAATCTTCGCAAAATGCTCGAGGGCAGCCAGATCCGCGAATCGCATCGCGACTGCGGACGCGTGCAGGACGCCTACTCGCTACGCTGTATTCCGCAGGTGCACGGCGCGGTGCGCGACACGCTGGCGCATTGCCGCGAGATATTCGAAATAGAAGCCAACTCCGCGGTAGATAACCCGCTCGTGTTTATGAGTAATTCGTTGAATTCCGACGACGACGTAATCTCGGGGGGAAATTTTCACGGCGAGCCACTCGCCTTCGCCCTGGATTTTCTGGCTATTGCGTTGAGTGCGTTGGCAGGCATCAGCGAGCGCCGCATCGAACGGCTGGTCAATCCCGTTCTCAGCGAGGGTTTGCCGCCGTTTCTGGCGCAAGGGGCCGGACTGAACTCTGGCTTTATGATGGCCCAGGTCGCCGCGGCGGCGCTGGTCAGCGAGAACAAAGTGCTGGCGCATCCTGCTTCGGTGGATTCAATCACCACCTCGGGCAACAAGGAGGACTACGTCTCAATGGGCATGACTGCGGCCAACAAGCTGAAACGAATCGTCGAAAACACGCGAAACGTGCTGGCCATTGAAGCCATGGCGGTAGCACAGGCTATCGATTTTCTGGCCCCTCTCAAATCCTCCAAGAGCGGGCAGGCAGCGCACGCGGCGATTCGCTCGGTTTGCCCTACGGTCGACAAAGATCGAGTGATGTACAGCGATTTCGCGCGAATCTCCGAGTTGATTGCGCGCGGTAAAGTTGCCGAGGCGCTGAGGTAACTCGGTCAGCCGCAGCGCCTGGCAGGTTTTTGCTTTTCACGAAGATTTCTTATTCGCGGTCGCCTTTTCAACTTTGACCCTAACGAATGCATAGTTCAGCTGCGGCAGTGAATTAAATCCTGCCGCTTTGGCGAGGAACTCTCGCGCCTTCGCGGTGTCTCCCTTGGCGTCGTAAGCCAAACTCAGGCGGTAGAGATTTCGAGGATCCTGGAGGTTGGCTTGTTGAAGTTCCGCAATCGCGGCCTCGTAATCTTTTTCGCCGAGCGCAATCCGGCCCGCCAACTCGTGAGTCTGTTGGATTTGAAGCGGGTTCTTACCTGTGCTTGCTCGCTGGCGAAAGTCTGTGGCATGACTCTTAGCCGTAGCGTAGTCTTTTTTCTCAATCGCAATGACAGCGAGGTTGTAGTGGTGGAGCAAGATCGCGTTGTCCTTTACGTCTTGCGAAAGATCTGACGACTGAACCAGCTGGAGAGAACGATCGAAGTGAAGTTGGGCTTCGTCGTACTTCCGTGTTTCGACCAAAATGTTTCCCTCTGCCTGAAGATCGGCAGCCATCGACGCAGCATCGTTCTTCTTCTCTGCGACCGCGAATTCCTTCTCCATCGCCTGTAGTGCCTTCTCCGGTTTGCCGCTGTCGACGGCAACCACGGCCATGCCGAAAAATGCGGTCCGGAGCTCGCCATCGTTGCGTGCCAGGCGGGCCATTTCCTGCAGCTCAGCCTGCGCCTCGTCAGGATGTCCGAGGTACATCTCATCAGCAGCCATGCCGAAGCGCGAAGCTGCAAAGTGCGGATCGATGGAGAGCGCCTTGCGATATTGCACGACCGATTCGTCGAACCGGCCCATTTTCATCAGCAACTCCGCGTAGGAGTCGTAAGGATTGGGATCATTCGGAATGAGTTCAACGTATTTCTTAAACGCCGATTCGGCATCGGCGTAATCGTTCTTCTGACGATAGCAATAGCCCAGGACGTTGTAGGCTCCTGAAAACTCAGGTGCAATCGCCGTGGTTTTCTTGTAACGATCAATCGCCGCGTCGTATTCTTGCTGCCCAAAGTAAAAGTTTGCAAGGTTGAACTGTGCCCGTTCGTCGTTGGGGTACGCTGCCACCAATTTGTTGAGATATTCTCTCTGCTTCGCGACGTCGCCGTTCGCGCCGGCTTCGTTTGCGAATATGAGAAGCCTTTCGCCTTCTGAAACGTGCTCGGACAGGCTCATGGCTTTCTTCTGATGGTCGAAGAACTCTTTAGCGGTTGCGGAACTGTTAGCTCGAGCTAACTCCGCGGAAGCGAATTCAGGATCGAGCGAGATGGCTCTATCGAAGTGCGCGATCGAATCCTGCGCCAAAAGGCGGTCGGCGAGATCGCGACCAATCAGGAATTCTTTTCTGGCGTCTTCTGACTTTGTAGTAATCGGGATCTTCTCGCTATCACCTGCGAACGAGCTCCCATTCTTCGCATCGTTTGAGAAGGACCAGCATATTGTGGTCAGGATAACGGTAAGAGTCAAAGCGACATATCTGAAAAGACGCGAAAGCATAGAAACCTCCAACGATCCCTGAACGTTTAATCGGGATGAGGATGAGACCGGCAACACGCGGACGTGCGATCTCACCGCGATCAGCACAATAGACGCCGGGCCCTGTGGTTCGATAGCAGACGCAAATCGCAAATGCGAAAAGAAGAAGATACAAAACATTCAACAGTTGACTCTTAGCCAGTGGCTCGACAGGGTAAGGATACGGTTCTCTATGCTGTCTTCGCCGCGCTTCCGTCCAATCCCAAATCGGCCGCAATCGGTTTCATCGCCTCAATGCAGAGACCGATATGCTCATCCAGATCAACGCCCAAGGCCGCTGCGCCGTTGATGATGTCGTCGCGGTTCACTTTGCGGGCGAAGGCTTTGTCCTTCATTCTTTTTCTCACCGACTTCACGTCGACTTCCGCGAGAGACTTGCCCGGTTTGATCAGCGCAACCGCAGTGATGAATCCGGCGAGTTCGTCGCAGGCGAAGAGCGCTTTTTCCATCGGCGTGTCGCGTGTCACACCGGTGTATTCGGCGTGCGACATGATCGCTCTGCGAATTACTTCGGGCCAGCCGCGTTCTTTCAGAATTTCGTTTCCTTTGTAGGGATGGTCTTCGAGGCTGGGATATTTTTCGTAGTCGAAGTCGTGGATGAGCCCAACGATGGACCAGAGGTCTTCCTCAGTCAGGCCAATCTCCGCTCCAGAGCTTGACGCACCATCAGCGTAGTTGCTCGCGCAGGCTCTCATGCAGGCTTCGACGGCCAGTGCGTGCTTGCGCAAACTTTCCGATTGGGTAAACTCGGTGAGCAATTTCCATGCTGCCTCGCGCGAAATCGTGGGCATCCTTCTAAGATAACTCTTCCTGAGACACCCTAGTCGAACTCGTGCCTAACCGCCAGGGCCGCGCGTGTTTCAACGCGTCACGGGGCCGCAGAAAGTGTGACTCTTCAATCTAAGGCGAATCCCCTAACTCCAGGGTTTCCAAACCTTTCCAACCTGCCCGAGATCACGGCTTCTCGCAGAAAATGGATGCATGAAATCCAGCCTGCTCTCATTTTTTCTTCTCTTGGCCGTTTATCACTGCGCGGCTTCCGCGGTCGAGATCACCACCGCGTCTGTACCCAATGGCACCGTGGACACGGCCTACTCCGCAGTAATTAAAGCCTCGGACGGCTGCACTCCCTACAAATGGTCAATCTCTTCGGGAAAGCTGCCCAACGGGATCACTGCCAAGGCCTCCGCAAATTCGGTCGATTTCGACCTTGACGGAACGCCAACCCAGTCGGGCACATACTCTTTCGCCGCCTCGGTGACAGATTGTGGCGAACATGTGGCCAAAAAATCGTACACGCTCACCATCCAGACTTCGGCTGAGCACGTGGTGAGTTTAAAGTGGAGCGCTTCCACATCAAAGGACGTTGCAGGGTACAACATGTATCGCGGTCCGGATGGTGTGAAGTGGACAAAGATCAATGCGGGGCTGATCCCCGCGACCGATTACGACGATTCCTCCGTTTCGAACGGCAGCACATACTATTACTCAGCCACGACCGTCAACATCTACGGTGAGGAAAGCAAGAAAACTGCCTCCGTTAAGGTGTACGTGCCGTAGTGATGACCACCACGCAACCAGTCGCTGTTAGTGGGATGAGCGGGAAGGCGCTGCACAACGAGGAATCTGTTTAGTAAACAGCTCGATGCTTAACAACGAATCGTGTGCCTGCTTCGTAACCATGCGGCTTTGCACGGTGCGATTTTAATTTTCATCGCGAACAGTTGTTGTGGAAAACATTTTTGCCTTGACATCCACAGGGCTTGTACCGCAGATTGTCCTGCAAGCCGAACCTCTCCCCCAATTCTTAAGGTTCTGCTGATAGCAGTAAGGAGAGCCCGCTCTGGCACTCCCACAACCCGATGGCCACGACTCTTGCCCCGGTCGATTCTAGGGAAGTCGTACGTTGCGATCATTGCCTGCTGGTTCAATTCCGTACGGTCAACAATAACTGCCGCCGCTGCCACTCGTCGCTCGATGAGGAACCCGAGCCTGAGCCGGTGGTGATGACGCCGCCGGTGATGATGCCCATACCCGGCACCGGCCGCGGGCATCTGAACCTGGCGACGTCGATCCGCTCGCTGCGCCTGCGGAATGGCCTCAGCCAGCGGCAACTTGCGGGACGGATGGCCGTGCCGCGCACCTACGTCTCAAAAATCGAAAACGAGAAAGCCACGCCCACGCTGTCTTCACTCGAGCGGCTGGCGCGAGCGCTGGAGGTGACCGTGCCAGAACTGCTCAGCGGAGGCGAAAAGAGCCGCCAGGAAGAGATCAGCGAGTTGATGAAAGATCAGTTCATCGCGGAGATTCTGCCGTTCGTGACGCAACTGAACGGGATGCAGATGTCGAGCATTCTGACGCAGGTGCGGGACCTGACGCTGCGGCCAAGAAGAACGGCGTAGGAAAGAGAGACTGCCGCACCCCGTCCACCTTTTCTGACTTTATCCGGGCGCCACGCCAACTGCATGCCGGGACCAGAAATTGGTCCCGGCTTTTTTTGCATTGACAGCAGGCCCTTATAGTGACCGTACGGTCGGGCAGAAGAGCGATGTTGCAGAAGCCGCCCAAGCCTGGGATGAATCCCGATTAGATCGGTTCACATCTATGCAGCATGGACATGGAAGTTAGGAATTATTTGGAGGCCCCTGTCCTCTCCTCAATGGAAGAATCTCAAGGTGGGGCGGGCGAATCTCTGCCCGAAAGGCCGCAAATTGCGGTCGCTGGACCCACAGATAGCTTTCTCCTCGACGCTTATTCCCGCGCAGTCACCGGCGCGGTTGGACGAGTGAGCCCTTCAGTTGTGAACATCGAAGTTCACCAGGCTGCTGGCCGCACGGGCTCGGGTGAATCTCGCGAGCGGCGCGGCGGCGGCTCTGGCTTCGTATTCACTCCCGATGGCCTGATTCTCACGAACAGCCATGTCGTACACAATGCCAGCCGCATCCACGTGACTTTCGCAGACGGTCGGAACATGCCAGCCAGCGCAATCGGCGACGACCCCGCAAGCGATCTAGCCGTAATTCGGGTGAATGAGCCGAACGTTATCGCGGCTGCCCTCGGTGACTCGCAGCAACTTCGTGTGGGGCAACTCGTAGTCGCGATTGGCAACCCTTACGGATTTCAGTCCACCGTGACCGCCGGCGTAGTGAGCGCACTCGGACGTTCCTTGCGCTCTTACTCCGGCCGGCTGATCGACGACGTCATTCAAACGGATGCTGCTCTTAACCCTGGCAACTCCGGCGGGCCGCTGGTTGATTCGGCAGGGCGAGTCGTTGGAGTGAACACCGCGACCATTCTTCCGGCGCAGGGAATTTGTTTTGCCATCGGCATCAATACGGCGAAGTTTGTCGCCAGCCGTCTGTTGCGGGACGGGCGCATCCGTCGCAGCTACATTGGAGTGTCGGGCCAGACCGTACCGATCCATCGCCGGGTGGTTCGCTTCTACGATCTGCCAAGGGAATCGGGGGCGCTGGTTTTGTCTGTAGAAGAACATAGTCCGGCCAAACGGTCCGGAGTGCAAGACGGCGACATTATTGTCGCCTTGGAGGACAAGCCGGTGGCCGGCGTGGATGACCTGCACCGACTGCTGACGGACGTGCGCGTGGGTGTGGGCTCTTCGCTGATCGTGCTGCGTCGCACCGAAAAGTTGGATCTAAAGATAGTCCCAGAAGAGGCGAAATAGAAAGTGCGGCTTTCTCAAGTCGGATTGCAACCCCCTTCCCGGCTGTGTTAGCTTCAAGATTCGGAAGGGGATAAGCCTTGCAGGCACGAATTCCCGCCGGGCTGGATCACAAGGAAAGCGAAGTTTACCGCAAACTCGATCCAGAGCGGCTCCCTCGACACATCGCGATCATTATGGACGGCAACGGGCGCTGGGCAAAGCGGCGCCACCTGCCGCGCGTGGCCGGGCATCGCGCCGGAGTCGCGGCTGTGCGTTCGACCGTGGAAACTGCGGCACGCATCGGCATTCACGCACTTACCCTGTATGCCTTCTCGGAAGAGAACTGGAAGAAGCGGCCGAAAAGCGAAGTCGACTTCCTGATGCGCCTGCTCAGCCGCTATCTCAAGGCCGAACTGCCCACGCTTAATGGGAACAATATTCGCCTGGAATATATCGGCCGCCAGCGCGAACTGCCTAAAGACGTGCAAGAACGCATGGAGTGGGCGCGCGAGAATACATCCAAAAACACCGGCACGGTGCTGACCCTCGCGCTGAACTACAGCGCGCGCAGTGAGATCGTTGACGCATTCCGGTCGATGCTAGTGGTGGCGTCCCAAAACGGCGGCCTGGAACACCTGCGAATCGACGAGGACACAGTCGCAGAGCACCTCTACACGCGTCACCTGCCGGATCCGGATCTGGTTGTGCGAACTTCCGGTGAGATGCGCTTGAGCAATTTTTTATTGTGGCAGTTGGCCTACGCGGAAATTTATGTGACACCAACCTTGTGGCCGGATTTTCGCGGCGTGCATTTGCTCGAGGCTGTCGCCGAATATCAGAAGCGCGAGCGCCGTTACGGCGGTCTGAACCACCATGACTCCCATGCCCACGGAGGCAGCATGCCCCGCACTCATGCCGAACCGAAAACTGATTTGGAACATAACTCGAACCATTTGCAAGATCATGACGCCAAACTCGCTCGCCGTCACTGAAAGCCGCATCTTCGGGACCTTCCCCCCTTGCTGAAACGCATCGCGACCGCTGTCGCCCTCATTCCGATTGTGCTAGCGCTGATCCTGCGCGCACCCGCGCCAGTTCTGGTAGCAGTAGCGGCCGCGGTTGCGCTGATTGCAGTGCACGAATTTCTCAAGCTGACAGAGTCTTACGGAGTACAGCCGTTCCGGCGGCAAACCTACATTTTTGTAACGCTGTGTTTTGTTCTGCTGGCAGCAACCTCACTCTCGGAAACGCCGCAGATATCGTCGTTGCAGTTTGTGTTGGGCCTTGGGTTCGCGGGCGCGATCGCGCCATTTCTTTTTCTTAGCATCGCCATGCGGCGCAGGGAAATGGCGGGCGCGTACCCCGCGGCGTCAGCATCGACGTTTGCGTTTTTGTATATCGCCGTTCCCCTGGCCATGCTGGTGCAACTTCGCCAGCAAGTTGCGGGAGCCTTCTGGCTACTTTATTTGCTTCTGGTAGTTTGGGCCGGAGACATTTTCGCTTACTTTGTTGGCCGCTCTCTAGGGCGGCATTTAATGGCTCCACGCGTCAGCCCGAAGAAAACCTGGGAGGGAGCGGCAGCTTCACTGGCCGCAAGTTTGCTCATCGGGATTCTGCTTTTCAGCCATGCGCTCCAGATCAGTTCGCTTCTTTTGCGGATGGGGATGATAGACCGCCGCGACGGATTATTTGGACTGGAAAGGCCCGACTTCTGGCCCATTATCCTGCTGACGATTGCCGTGAACATGGCAGCGCAGCTCGGCGATCTGGTGGAGTCTTTGATTAAGCGCGGCGCAGGAGTGAAAGATTCAGGCACAATTCTTCCAGGCCACGGAGGCATGTTGGACCGCATTGACGCCTTACTCTTCGCCGCTCCTGTTCTGTGGTTTTACGCCTCTGCATTCTTCCCACCCGCGCGCCCGTGGTAACGAGTAAAATGTAGAATTGTCTGCGACGCGGCTGACTATTTCTCCACGCATGAAGCGCATTGCCATCCTGGGCTCTACCGGATCAATCGGTCGCAGCACCCTCAGTGTCGCTGAATCTTATCCAGATCGATTTCAGATAGTAGCCTTGGCCGCGGGCAAGAATGTCGACGCGGCTTTCGAACAGGTTCAACGATGGCACCCTCGGACAGTTTCGATGTCTTCGGAAGCGAATGCCGATATCCTGCGCTCTCGTCTAAAGCTAGCCGGAATCCACAACATTGACGTGGTTTTCGGCCCGTCGGGCCTCGTGCATGTCGCAACGCATCAAGATCTTGATTTCGTGGTCAGCGCCATCGTCGGCGTCGCGGGACTCGAAGCCACTTACGAAGCCGTCAAAGCCGGAAAGACTATCGGGGTAGCCAACAAGGAATGCCTGGTCGCCGCCGGAGAGTTGATTACCGCTGAGGCGCGCCGGCAAGGCAAGCCGCTCCTGCCTATCGACAGCGAGCACAATGCGGTGCATCAGTGTTTGCGGGCAGGGCGGATGGAAGAAGTCGAACGCATCTGGCTGACGGCTTCCGGAGGGCCATTTCTGAATACCCCGCGCTCCGAGTTCGCCTCGATTACTGTGCAGCAGGCTCTCAATCATCCGACATGGAAGATGGGAAGGCGCATCACCATCGATTCGGCAACGTTAATGAACAAGGGTTTCGAGGTGATTGAGGCTTGCCGATTGTTTCATATGACCCCGGCGAGGGTGGAAGTGATGGTTCATCCCCAGTCGACCATCCATTCCATGGTCGAGTTTGTCGATGGCAGCATAATTGCGCAGTTTTCCGTGACTGATATGCGCCTGCCGATTCTCTACGCCTTAACATATCCCGAGCGGATTCAGTCAGATATGCGGTTCCCCGTGAGTAACTTGCGTCATCTGGACTTCGCCCCTCCCGACATGAATAAATTTCCTTGTCTGAGGCTGGCATACGAAGCGGCGGAGGCGGGAGGGGCGAAGACCGTGGCGCTGAACGCCGCGGACGAGGTCGCCGTGGCTGCATTCCTCGAAGGCCGCATCCGCTTTAATGAAATTCCCAGGATCATCGAGGACGCAGTTTCAGCGTCTAATTCCGGAAAACTGTCGTCCATCGCGCAAGTGCTTGAAGCCGATGCAGATGCGCGCCGATATGCCCAAGAACGGATTGCAACCGTCAAAGAAAGTACTCCATTGCGCGCAACATCAGTGATCTAATTGAATCTAATCGGGGGAGCTGTTCGTATTTTCTTTTATGTCTGACATCGTTATTTCCATCGTATCCGTCGCAGTCGTCCTCGGCTTCATGATCCTGATCCACGAGTTTGGCCACTATGCCGTCGCCAAGCTGTTGGGAGTGCGCGTCGAACAGTTCGCGATTGGATTCGGCAAGCGGCTTTTCGGCATTCGCCGGGGCGAGACCGACTACCGCATCAACGCCATCCCCCTGGGCGGCTATGTGAAAATGAGCGGCGAGAACCCGATGGATGAACGCACCGGTGATCCGGGCGAATTCATGTCTCATCCCCGCTGGCATCGGTTCCTGATCGCCATCGCCGGGCCGGCGATGAACATTCTGCTCGCGATTTTTCTACTCACCGTCGTTTACATGGTTCACTACGAGTACCCGGTGTTTCTCGATAAGCCGGCGGTGATCGAGGGAATCAAGCATGATTCCCCGGCGGCAAAGGCGGGATTGCAGCCCGGCGACAGGATCGTAAAAGTCGACGGAATTGAGAACCCTACCTGGGAGCAGTTGCAGCCGCGAGTGTGGTTAAGCCCCAATCAGCCGCTGAACATCACAATTCAACGCGGAAATGAACTGCTTCAGAAGACCGTAGTTCCGCAGTCAGTAACCACTTCGGAGGTGGGTTCGGCAGGCTGGTATCCACGGGAACCGGTGATTGTCGGCCATGTTGAAGCGGAGACGCCGGCTGCCGAGGTGGGACTCAAGGAAGACGATAGAATCGTCGCGATGAACGGCCAGCCGCTGGTCTCGATCGAGAGCATGATTGAGCGCCTGCAACAAACGAAGGATGCGTCCGTTGACCTCACCGTGATGCGCGGCAATCAGACTTTGAATTTGAGCGTAAAGCCGGTGCTCTCGAAAACGGAAGACCCGAAGGAGCAGCGGTACCGCCTGGGCTTCCTGAACAAGAGCGAAACCAAGGTGACTACCTTGCCGTTCGGTCAGGCTCTGAGCCTTTCGCTGGACCAAAATAAGAAATATTCTGTGCTGATTCTCGAACTGGCGAAGAAGATCGTTCAGCGGAAAGTCTCGCTGCGCGCGGTATCTGGCCCGATCGGTATCGCGCAGGACGCGGGCTATGCGGCGCAGCAAAAGGGGTGGACTCCGCTGATGGAGCTGACCGCCGGCATCAGCCTGAACCTCGGCATCTTTAACCTTTTGCCAATTCCCATCCTGGATGGCGGCGTGATTCTTTTCCTTCTGATCGAAGGCCTGATGCGCCGCGACGTCAGCCTGCGGATTAAAGAACGCGTCTACCAGGCGGCATTCGTTTTCCTGGTATTGTTCGCCGTGATGGTGATCTATAACGATCTGATGAAGACGCTGCCGGGTTTGATGGATCGGCTACCCTAAAAGCCGTAAGTCACTACGAATCTATCGTCCTGAGCGAAGGATTCCTATCAGCGGCACGTCACTGCTTACTTCCCTTTCTGCTCCGCGATCCACCTATCGGTCCGCGCTTCAAGCATATCCAGCGGCAAAGTCCCCCCATCCAGCATCTCATCATGAAATTTGCGGATGTCGAACTTCGGCCCCAATTCTTGCTGGGCGCGTTCGCGCAGTTCGCGAAACTTCAACTGACCAAGTTTGTAGCTGAGGGCTTGCGCCGGCCATGAGATATAACGATCGGTCTCGGATTGAATCGTAGGCTCATCCACCGCGCCGGACTTGCGGAAAAACTCGACCACCTGCTCGCGAGACCACCCTTTGGAATGGATGCCGGTATCCACCACGAGGCGCACAGCGCGGAAAAGCTCTGAGGACAGGCGGCCATAGTCCGAAACCGGATCTTGATAGAAGCCGACTTCTTTTCCGAGCTGCTCCGCATAGAGCGCCCAGCCCTCGATGTACGCGTTAAAGCCGAGGCCGTGCAGCCTGAATTTAGGCAGTCCCTGGAGCTGTTGCTGGACAGAGAGTTGCATGTGATGTCCGGGAATACCTTCGTGGTAGGCAATCGCTTCATCGTCAATGAGAGAGCGCTCGGCAAAGTTCGAGGTAGCAACCACGACTCGGCCCGGGCGCTTGCCATCCGGCGTACCCGTCACATAGTGGGTCATGGCCGACGCTTGAAATTCCGGTATGGCCTCGACCGTAACCGGCGACTTGGGAAGCAGTGTGAACAGTTGCGGAAGCTTCGGCTCCATCTGCGCGATGTAATGACGGAAGTCGTCGAGAATCTGCTCCGAAGAAGTTGGAATGTATTTTGGGTTCGTTTTCAGCGAGGCACGGAACGATGCGAGGTCGGCGAAGCCCTCCTTTTTTGCGATTACCGTCATCTCAGCCTGAATCCGGTCGATCTCGCGCAGCCCGAGTTGATGAATCTCGTCCGGCGTCATGTGCGTGGTAGTGCGGCCGTAGATATCGTTCTCGTACCGCTTTTGTCCATCAGGCAACGAAGTGATGGCGAGAACTGTTCGGCCATGCGGGGCATATTCCGTCTGGATGTAGGCCGCGAAGGTTTTGTAAGCGGGAATTACGTCGGTATTGATCGCCTCGGTGATTTCCTGGGTCAGGCGTCTCTGATCTTCCGCCGAAATACCCGCTGGAAATTTCTTGGTTGGCCGGAGAAATGGATCCGCAGCGACGATGCCGTCGCACTGCGCGGGAATCTTTTCCGCCAGAAACCTCACCATCACCAGCTTGTCTTTCACGCCTGCACGCAAAACCTGCGTGGTCTGGCCGAGGGCTCGCGGAATCTGATGCAGGCGCGAGACGTAATCTTCGTAATGCTTCACCGAATCGAGAGGGACCGAGAGCGGAAGATCGGCCAGGTTGGTATGAGGACCACCCTGAGTATTGATCGGCATCTCATACTCTTTTAGATCGAAGTCGGCGATGCGCTGCTGCAGCAAGCGCACCATGAGGTCGTGAGAGAGCTGGTCCTGATCGGAGAAACCGTCGGTCGGAATAGCCTGCAGGCGCTGCAAAAAGCTTTCATCATTCTCGTGATGTTGCTTAACGCCGTCGAGCGAGTAGTCGTTGAGACGGTCGTTGTAGCGATAGTCGCCGTAAGCGGTCGCTCGCTCGGGGAAGTTGCGCAGGTCGGTTTCATATTGCTCGTCGAAAAGAGCGTTTTGAGCAGCGAGGCGCTCAGCAACCGGTTGAGCATTTTGACCAAGAACGAAGCTTGCCGCTGCAGCTAAGAAAAAGAATATGTGGTGGAAGCGCATAGGTGTAGCAGGGTACCAGAAGCGACCGTACGGAATAAATAAGCAAGTGAAATGCTAAAATAGTGGTTCCATGTCTACTATTCCCCGCAGAAAGACCGTAACCGCCGTCGTTGGTAATGTCCGGGTCGGCTCGGATGCACCGATTGTGGTGCAATCGATGACCAACACCGACACCGCCGACATCCCCTCGACCGTACAGCAGTGCGCCGCACTCGCGCGTGCCGGATCGGAACTCGTCCGGGTCACGGTCAACAACGAAGAAGCTGCCGCTGCCGTTCCACACATCGTCGAGCAACTCGACAAGCAAGGCATCCGGGTGCCCATCATCGGCGACTTCCATTACAACGGGCACGTGCTGCTCACCAAGTATCCCGCGTGCGCCCGCGACCTTGCCAAGTACCGCATCAATCCTGGCAACGCCAGCATCGGACGGACCGGCGATTCGAATTTCCGCACCATGATTGAAGTCGCGGTGAAGTACCAGAAACCGGTGCGAATCGGCGTCAACTGGGGCTCGCTCGATCAGACGCTGCTCACCAAAATGATGGACGACAATTCCCGTCTCGCGGAGCCGAAAGATGCCCGCGAAGTCACCATGGAAGCGATGGTAGTGAGCGCGTTAAACTCCGCTGCTCTCGCCGAGAAGTTTGGCTTGCGATCGGATCAGATTATTCTTAGCGCCAAAGTCAGCGGGGTACAGGATTTGATCGATGTTTACCGCGCGCTGGCTGCTCGCTGCAGCTATCCTCTGCATCTCGGCCTCACCGAGGCAGGCATGGGGGCCAAGGGCGTAGTCGCTTCCAGCGCAGCGATGGGCGTGGTTCTGCAGGAAGGCATCGGCGATACCATTCGCGTTTCGCTGACGCCCGCGCCGGGCGGCGACCGTACGGAAGAAGTCCGCGTCGCCCAGCAGATTTTGCAGTCGATGGGCATTCGCAGCTTCACGCCGCAGGTCACGGCCTGCCCCGGCTGCGGACGCACCACCAGCACATTCTTCCAAGAGATGGCCGAGCAGATTCAGACTTACCTGCGCGAGCAGATGCCAACCTGGAAAGGCCGCTACGTGGGCGTAGAAGAGATGAAGCTCGCGGTAATGGGATGCGTGGTCAACGGCCCCGGCGAGTCCAAGCACGCGAACATTGGTATCTCATTGCCTGGCACCTTCGAAGAGCCAAAAGCTCCGGTTTACGTGGACGGACGCCTGTTCACGACGCTCAAAGGCGACCGTATCGTCGCTGAGTTCATCGAAATCCTCGATGACTATGTCGACTCCCACTACGCCGCCCGCAACCCAGCGAAAGATGATACGCAAAAAGCAGAATTAGCCGCGCGAAACTAGCAATCGGACACAACCTTCATCGCTTCAGCTCGATGATTTTGTTCACTGTCCATTAATAAGCAGAAACGGAGTTTGCGACGGCGGCTCTGCAGTCGCTGTTCCGGAATCTGCCGTGAGCGACACGTTCGGATTGGTGAAATAGCATTCGAATTGCGAGCCGGACAATCCGGTCGAAAGCACCGTGAATGGAATACCGTTCAGATAGGTTCCATTCAGCATCCCCGAAATTAGGACTCTCTCCCCTGCAGTAAAGTTATTCAGCGCATGAAACGTGACGATGTTCGAGGTAATCGAAAATGCCGTGACCTTCGCAGCAGTGCTGCAACTTGATTGCGCGCAGATTCCGAATGGTGCGGGGAGGTCTGTGATCACGGTATCTGCGGGTACTCCGCCGCTGCTCGGATCGTTTGCGTTGTTATCGGTGGTGTTGATAGCAGCGATCACTCCGGCATCGCAGATGCTTACATAGACCCGTGTGCTGTCTACGGAAGCGGCCGTGAAAACCCGGAATCGCGTTGTACCAGGAGAAAACAAAGCGGGGGCGATGGGAGGAGCGCAGGTTGCGTTTGGAGGCACCGCATATTGGTACAGATGGGTATTTACGTCCGCGGCGAACGGAGGATCGGTCAGCAACGTAAGCGTAGTCTTGAGGGCGAAACTGTTGGCATCGAACACCCAGAGACTTGGGATCACGCAACTTGAAGCGGTGCCCGACAATGCGTCCGGACATGCAGCCGCGGTCTGATAGCCCGCCACGTAGAATCGAGTTTCGTCAGCCAGAGCTGTGACTGAAACCGGCAAAACGGCTGAACATCCGGCGCTACACGGTGCTGATGTCAAAGGAAACAAAACTGTTTGCAACAATGCAGGCGTATCTTTCGCCCCCCCTGAGACGCCAAAAACATAGACCGTGCTCGTCGTCGGATTGGTTACATAAAGCCGATTCAAGTTCGGATCGTAGAATATGTAATTCGCACCGGCACCCACGGGAAGGCTGCTCGTAACCGTATCGGTGGCGGTATCGATCGTCACCAACTGCCCATCTCCTTGCGTAAGCACGTAAACCTTCTGGCTGTCACTGCGAGCCACAACCCACACCGGAGTCACCCCCGTAAAACCGGTGACCACGTTCGGAGAAAGATCGAGATTGCCACTGCTCGTGTTCAAGCTGCTGACGGAATCGCTTCCCTGGTTGGCAACGTAGAGCTTAAGCCCGTTTGGCAGTTGAGCCAAAGCGACCGGGTTCGTTCCCACGTTTGCGCTGTCGCTCACAGTATTCAAATTCGCATTGAACGCGGAAACAGAGTTGGAATTGTAATTCGCCAGGTAGACTGTGGTGTTTTGCGTGGCATTGGCGAAAACCGGCTGCGGTGGGATTGCAGCTATGCCGCCGGGAGTGCAAGGGCTGCATGCCGCTAAGCCGGTAGTTGCATCGTTGTAAGTTATGGTTGTCGGCGTGATAGTAACGATGGAGAATGTGCCGTTATAGCCGGCGGTGTTCTCCCCTGAAATTACGATAGCGGTCCCCGGCGAAACCAGTGTGGTGCCGGATGGGCTTACCACCAGAGGATTTGTGAGCGCAGCCGTGACCAGGTTACCCACTTCGCTCAAAGCGCTGATGGTGGCACTTTGTCCGGGCAGACTGGGTAACGTGGTCGTCGTGACCGGGCCTAAGCCGGTCGCGGTGCTGGCCTGAATAGCCGGCGTAAAGGAGGAAACTACATCGACTCCTCCGGATTGTAGACTCCCAGCACTTGTGATGAAGACACGGCTGTCGTTGGGCAGGATCGCTGCATACGTAGGCACGTTGCCAATGTTTGGAGCGCTGGGATCGGAACTCGGCGTTTCTCCGATAATGCTGTCACCGCCAACATCAATTTGCACGGCGCCACCGGGATAGTTCGGCGCGTTCTGGCTGATGCCGAACACGGTGTGAAAATTCGAAGGAGCCGGAGGCGTTTCCACCGGACAGCCCGGAAGTCCGCCCTCTGAGCAAGGAAGAACCACCGGACGGTACACCTGACCGCAAGCCGCCCATAGCACAATCAGAAGCACCATGGCCGCCAAATGGCCCACGCGTTGAAAACTCATCAGCACCCCAAAGGAAAAATTATGGCCTGCGAGGAATTAAACATTCTAACGGCTAGGAACAAACTGTGCCACTGCTAGCGGCGACGTCTTCTGTCGATTGTCTTCGTCTGGAGAGCTACTTCTTGTGGGATGCGCCTGTTGGCGTACAAGTTGGACGGTCGCGAAAGGGAGTTCATCTCGGATTAGACTTGGACAGTTGCGGCAAACAAGCTTACTTCTTGCGCCGCGATTTTCCGCCAGCAGCAGCGGCGGCTGGCGCCTCCGAGTTCGCTGTGCCTGCCGGCTTTTTCTTGCCTTCCATCTGCGCGAGACTCTGCTTAAGGGCAGCCATCAAATCGACTACCGGAGCCAACTTCTTTGGCTTCTCAACCGCGGCAACTTCTCCCCCTTCGAGTTTGGCTTCGATCAGCTTTTTTAAATTTTCCTGGAAATTATCGTGATATTTCTTGGGATCCCATTCATCGGCCAACGCTTCAATGAGCTGGTGCGCAACCTTCACCTCGGCCTCTTTCAGTTCGACATCGGGCGCGCCGAAGCCTTCGACTTTCCGCACTTCCTCTTCGTAATACATCGTGTGCAGCATCAATCCGCCTTCCGACGGGCGCAGAAAGCAGGTGTACTCGCGGTTGTGCATGGTGATCTTCGCAATCGCGACATATTCGCTTTCTTCGAGCGCCTTGGTCAGCAGCGCGTAGGGACGCCTTCCGGCTTCCTCCGGCAACATGTAATACGACGATTCGAAGTAGACAGGATCGACTTCGCTGGCCTTCACGAATTCCAAAATCTCCATGGTCTTGGCGGTCTGGGGCTCGATCTTCTTGATCTCATCGGGTTCGATGACGATGTACTCGTCCTTGCGAAATTCATAGCCCTTCACGATGTCGTCACGGTCGACGGGTATGCCCTCCGCCTGGCAAATGTACTGCTGCTTCAGGCGAGACTTGTCCGGCCGGTGCAGCATGTTGAACGAAATGCCGGAACTGCGCGCGCCTGAAAATAGCCGCACCGGCATGGATATGAGACCGAAGGTTAAGTGTCCAGACCAGACCGACGATGGCATAATTCCTCTCGCTCCAAAGGATCGAACCGCCACATCGAAGCTACCACAAGGCCTAAGATGCCCAGAATTGGGAGTTTAGCCTAAGAAACGAGATGTTGGATGCAGAAATTCAGCCGCAGGAACCGATCTGCGAAGCCAAAGTAAATGTGGTTCACGGACCACTGCCGCTAGAGGTTGTGGCTAACCAGTTGAGTTCCCGAGGTGCTTCGAGCCGAGATCCGTTGACTCGGGTTCACTCGTGGATTCAGAAGTCTTGAGGGGATTGCACGCCCGTAAGCGCAGCAGTCTCGGCGTCAGGGATTGTCGACGGTCGACCAATATCTTCGACGTGGAGAGCGCGGTTGGTCGTATAGGCCCACCACAAACAGGCTCCATATACCGAACCAGCGACTAGTAGTTGCGGAATGAGTTGCCGATAGTTGTGCGCCACAGAAACCCTTTGCATGCCCACAAGGACAGCCACTGCCGGTACGCACAACAGGATAGGCAACATATAAGCCTGGCGAACATAAGTAAACACCGGAATGTCGAGCTTGGAGCAAAGATGCCGAGGCATAAAGACGAGATAAGTGGCGGCCAGAGGAATCGCGGTGCCGAACGCGTCGCCGAGAATGCCGAACCGGCGCACCAGCAAAATGCTGAAGATCACATTGGCCGCTCCTTCGATCAGCGTGATCACAGCGAACTTGCCGTGCCTGCTCATGCCGAACAGAATGCGCGACGAAGCCGATTGCATCAGCATCAAGGTATAAGGAAAAATTAGCGCAAGCAGCACGGGATACCCCTGCGCGACATACTTCTTTCCCACCCAGACCTCGATAATCGATTTCCCGAGAATGACCAAAGCGAACGACATGGGCAGGATGGTGAACGCGCAAGCCCTGTTTCCCGCGATAAATATTTTTCGCAGGCGGTCCATATTGCCGGCGGCGTCCGACTGGCTCGACATGGGAACGAAAATCTGCGCCAGGCTGCTCACCACCTCGCCGGCGTAGTCGACCAGTCGCGAGCCGGCGTAAAAGTAGGTAATGGCTGCGGACGAGAGAAATGTCCCAATCACCACCGCGTCCGTTTTAAAGCGAAGCTGGCTGGCGACGATGATCATAAAGGTCACGCCGCTGTAGTTCGCCATGTGTCGGAACGCTTCACGGTTCACATGCTTTAGCGAGAAGCTGACCGGCATTGACCGCATAGCGATGATCGCTCGGAAAATCGAAGCCATCATCGGCACTCCGACCGTGATCAAAGCTACGGTTAGAAGTCCGTAGCCTCGGTTCAGATAGAACACGATCAGTAAAACTCGCAGCAGAGTGGAAGCGATATTGGTCCAATTCAGAACATAGAACTTCTGCAAGCCTTCGAGTATGCCCCCAAACATGCCCAGCGGAAACCCGACCGCTACCGAGCTGCCGACAACGAGCAGCAGCCAGCGCGCCGTTGCCTGAAGTCCAGCCTGAATGTGGAAGATGTGATCCACATAAAAAGATGTTGCCACTGTGATGGCAAGGCACAAAACGCCCACGCACGTATAGGTGAACAGCGCCGTGTTGAGTAGCTCGGTTACTTCCTGCCGGTCGTTGGTTGCCGTGTATTTGGAGACGTAGCGAATGATCGAGGAGCGAACTCCGAAGTCAAAAATGCCGTAGTAGCCAGTCAGAGAAAAAATCAGCACCCAGATACCGAAGGCGGCATCTCCAAGTCGGTGAAGAATGAACGGGGACAGAAAAACTCCGACGATAATGTTGATACCAAGCGCAAACCAGCTCGACCCCACGTTCTTAATGATCTGAATTTTTTCCAGTTTGCGCATAGGCTCGCGGAGATCTGCCTCTTTGCGATCGAGGGCGTCGATTGGTGTTTATCATAGCCGAGCCCAGGGATACTCGCCGCGAAACCGAGGCCACTCGGAAACTCGGGCCTCTACTCTTCGTCAAGTGAAGGAACTGGCAGCACACTAAACACCACACCAATGCCATGCGGTTCGAGATCAATTTCCTGTTCGCAGCGTCCCTGCTCGAGATTGTACAGAGCCAGATGAGAGGGCTTGTGAAGATGAGTGCCGCCGTGTTTGATCCAGGCTACGTTCTCAACGAATTTTGTGGGACGAACCCGGGTAAATCCCACCCAAAGCCGCCGCTCATTCAGCGGCAGCACGCCGCGGCACCAGCCCAGAACCTGACCATTCTGATTGCTGATCCGGTTCAGATCGATCGTCTGCTCGACGTGGAGAGTTTTCCGGCTCGCGACCACCACATGACCGTCGACGGTTGTGAAATAAATCTTGTCGCCGAAGACAAAACCGTCATGGGGCCGCTGAACGGCAATATCGATGCGACGCCCGGGAGAGGTAAGGCAAATCGCATCACGTTGTTCCAGCCGGGTTACCCAGACTTCGCCGCCGAGTTCAAAAACGTGATTGGGATGGGACTGGTGCGGCTTGGTGGAGGCAACTTTCCGATAGTCGATGTCCCGCGAGAATCGCTGCCACGGATCTCCACCCAATACACTCCATTCGCACGCCATTTTCCCTTCAGTCGAAATTTCCACCACCATATCCAGTCCAGTCACAGCAACCAGCAAGTTCCCGCGCTGCGTAGGACAAACGTGATGGAGGTCATTGAAACAGGGCAAAGAAATGTAATGCAGGAGCCGAAACCCCGGAAGCTCGTAAACCAGCACCTCGGTTGAAGTGCATGTATAAAGCTTGTTGCCTTGAAGGGACGCCGATTTAAACAGAATTGCCGGAAGCTCATCGGCACAGACTTCTGGTGGAGAGACGTACTCGATGCGCGCACACGATTTGTTTGTCGAGGGGTCGAGTTCGATTAGAAGAGCTTGCTCGGAGGATTGCCACTCTTCCAGCTTGCGAAAGACCGTACGGCGCTGCCGGCCCCCGGAAATATAAAGTCGGTTCATTGAAAATTGAAGTGCGCTGGAACGAGAATATCCGATTCATCAGGTGTGGATCTCAACAAAAGCGGAGAACGCTTTCATTTCGGCTGTCTTGGCTGCCGAGAAGCAACCATTTCACTTCCGGGAAGCGGGTGCTTTGTGGGCACAAACGAGAAGAGCAGAAGTCGGCGTGAGCTTCATCAGTAACCGCTCTAGTTTCTCGGTCCCGCGGAAGAAAGGCCGACGCTGAGGCAGAGCAACCGCCTTGTGAACCTCCAACCCGGCGGCCTGCAGCAGACGCTTGAGTCGCCCCAAGGTATTCGCTTTGTATCGCACCGGGAAAAAATCTTCCGGTGCCCGGTCGTCGGAACCATAGACAAGCCGCAGCCGCCATTTTTCCGGCATCACTTTCGAGGCCGCGGCATTGCCCACAACTCCGTAGTTCAGCAGATTTGGCGTCTTGACGATGAATGCGCCGGATGGCCGAAGGCAACGCGCGACCTCCGTAAACGCCGTTCGAGGATCATCCAGATGCTCCGCTACCATGTTGCACGTGATCAGGTCGAGGGTGCCGCCCGCGAATGGCAAGGCATCCAGCGATCCTTGAACGAGCAAACGAATATTGCGGTGATTGGTAAGCGCCGGGTCCATGCCGAAAATGGCGCCGGAATGAGCCACCAGCCAGTCTTCCAGCGGGTCCATATCATCCTCCAGCAAACGCCAGCCACATCCTGCGTCCAACCAGAGGCTTTTGGGGTTGAGATGCTCGGAGATCAGTGCCGCGTAGGCTTCAGTGTTAGCCGCCCATTCCGCTCCGCTGAGGGGAATTTCGCTATCCATCGCCTCGAACTCCTGCCAGATTCCTTCGGTGGCGCGAGCGGTTACTTACCGAACTGGCGCCGCTGCACGAATGTGAGGTTCAACGAGGCCGAGAAGTTCATCTTTCAAGAACGGACCGCAAGCCAGTAGACCCGACAGAAGTGGATCGCGACGATTCGCTACCAGACTGGCTTTCTCCAGCGTGCTGACAAAACCTCCGGCACTCTGAACTAGCGCGGCTCCCGCCACCACGTCCCATTCATTCTTGGGAGTCAGCGTGAAGGTTACATCGGCCAGTCCAGCCGAGACCAGAGCGAGTTTGTAGGCCACCGATCCCATGGGTTGGATTTTGAAGGCAGAGCTCTCGAACGCCTTCCACTCGCCGCGTTTTACTTCGCTGCGGCTGGCGAGCACCAAGGCTCCTTGCAGGCTCTTGCGCTGGCTCGGAAGCGAAGGATTGCCGTTGTAAGTGACCCCGGAATCGACTGACCCTAGAAATGTTTCATCGGTGGCTGGATTGTAAATTCCGCCAGCGACCGGGTAGCCATTTTCAACCAAGCCGATCGAGACGCAGAACTCGGGAATGCCCTGCACGAATTCGCGTGTTCCGTCCAGCGGATCTACCACCCAGACTCGTGAACGATCGAGACGAATCGGGTCATCGACGCTCTCTTCCGAAAGCCAGCCCTCACCTTCGCGAAGCAATTCCTTTCGCAACACCGCGTCAAGCGCACGGTCAGCCTCAGTTACCGGGTCGTGACCGATTTTGTATTCGGTTTCGATTGCTCCTGGGGTAAAGCGCGCGAAAACCGACCGCGAAGCCTCGATGGCAGCCTGAATGCGCGCTAGGATGTCAGCATAAGAATCCGTAGGCATTTCCTTCTCCAATTGGTCCCGAACTACGGTGTGATCCTTTCTGAAGTTCAAAAATCAGCCCCCGAGGATCACAGACGTCGCAGAGGAGATCCCGTTACTGTTTTAAGCCATCAACATACGAGCACCAGTCGCGAGCAGCACTGCGCACAAAATGCGCCTCAGCCATGGAACCGGGACGCGCGTACTCAAGTAGGAACCTAGCAATCCGCCCGGGACCGAGCCGATCAGAAGCGCCCCCACAAGGTGAGTGTCGACGTTGTGCAGACGAAAATGGAGAAGGCTGGTCACGCCGGTGAGAATCAACGCGTGCACAATGTCGGTGCCGACCATAACTTTCGGCTGAAAGCTGTAAAACAACAGGAGCATCATCATCACGATACTGCCGGAACCGACCGAAGTGATGCCGACCAGGAATCCAGCCACCACGCCAATGAGCGACATCCAGGCGAACGACTTCATCGTCGGCGGCTTTGCCGCGGCCCGATCCTCGATTTTCTTTTGGAAGAACAAGAAAGTCGGAATACAAACCAGCAGCACTCCCACAGCCACGGTGATGAAGTGGTTGACGCCATTCCCGTAGACATTTCGCAAGTGAACCAGGAAACTCACGCCAAAGTAGGAGCCCGGAGCACTGCCCACGGCCAGAGCCAAGACTACTTTGCGCCTGACTGTGCCCTTGCGAAGATGCACAATGCTGGCACCAATCTTGGTGAGAAAGTTGAAAAGTGCGTCTGAGCCAACAGCGCGCATGGGAGGGACTCCCAGACCGAAAATGAGAATTGGAAGCAACAAGACGCCGCCTCCGACTCCCGTCATTCCGATAAGAGTCCCTACCCCAAAACCTACCAGGCTCTTCAGCAGCAGATCCATAGCAGTTGAGCTTCAGTCTTTGCTCCCGGTCCGGCGCGCGCGCCAGTGAGGCCTAGGCTGATGCCGACGCTCCGATAAAACCTTCTCTTTCCAAATGCAGAATGATCTCCTGGGCCGCCTCTTCCGGCGAGAGTTCCGCAGTATTGATAGTAACTTCGGCATCAGCCGGAACTTCATAAGGATCGGAGATCCCGGTGAATTCTTTGAGGATTCCCGCTCGGGCCTTGGCGTACAGGCCTTTACGGTCGCGCTGCTCGCAGACTTCCACTGTAGTTGCGATGTGCACCAGAATGAAGCCCCCGTAAGGCTCAATCATCTGCCGCACATGTTTGCGGGTCGCATCATAGGGCGCAATCGGAGCGCAAATCGCGATGCCGCCGTTCTTTGTAATTTCCGAAGCGACATAACCGATGCGCCGGATGTTGATGTCGCGATGCTCCTTGGAAAACCCAAGTTCGGAAGAAAGATGCTTGCGCACCAAGTCGCCGTCGAGCATGGTTACCGGACGCCCTCCGGTTTCCAGGAATTTTGTCATCAACACGTTCGCGATCGTCGACTTGCCCGAACCAGAAAGCCCAGTAAAAAAGATTGTGACACCCTGCTTGTGGCGAGGCGGGAAACTGCGGCGCAATTCCGCAACCACTTCGGGATAGGTGAACCACGCGGGAATGTCACGGCCTTCGTTTAGGCGCTGGCGAAGCTCGGTCCCGGAGATGTTGAGGACGCGGTCTCCCTTTTTGACTTCATCGTCGGGAACATATTTGTCCTGATCTTCGAGGTAGACCATCATATTGAAGGGAACCATGGTCACACCGATATCGGCTTCGTGCTTCCTGAAAACTTCCTGCGCCTCGTAAGGGCCATAAAAGGGCGTGCCGTCGGTATCTTTGCCGGGACCGGCGTGATCGCGGCCAACGATCAGATGACTGCAGCCATGATTCTTGCGGATGATTCCATGCCACACGGCCTCACGCGGCCCGCCCATGCGCATAGCCAGCGGTAACAAAGAAAGCTTTGCGGTCGATTGCGGAAATTTCGGCAGCAACAACTGGTAGCAGCGCACGCGTGTGTAGTAATCGACATCCCCCGGCTTAGTCATGCCGACCACCGGATTGATCAGCAGGTTGGCTTCGACCTGCTTCGCCGCGCGGAATGCCAACTCGACGTGTGCGCGGTGCATGGGATTTCGAGTCTGGAAGGCGACGACTTTCCGCCATCCTTCGCGGGCAAACTCCGCACGCACTTCCGCAGGAGTCAAGCGCAGAGTGCGGAAATCGTAGTGCGAGGGAGTCTGGCATCCCTCAAGGGTTCCGCCGACGTACCAGGGATTCGCCTTATTCATAGCGTAATCCGCACCGGGATGCGCCGCGCTCGTGCTATTGAAAACCGCTTTTGCTTCAGCCTTGCGATCCGGCTGCCAAATTTCTTCCACGTTCAGAACCGCAAGCATCACGCCTTCGGGATCGCGCAGCGCCACTTTGCTCGTGCCCGGCTTGAGTTTCTTGGCAAATTCCTCGGTCACGTCCAGCGTAATGGGCATCGGCCAGAGGGTTCCGTTGGCAAGGCGCATATTATGGCAGACGCCTTCGTAATCGGCGCGCGTCATAAATCCGCGCAGTGGAGAAAAGCCGCCACTGAGCAGTAACTCAAGGTCGCAAAGCTGGCGGCCGGTAAGATCCCAGGATGGCCATTCTTTCGAGTGTGCCTTCAGTTCGGCGGTTCGTTCGGGTTGGGCGATAAGTTGGATGAGTTCTCCGCCATGCGGCGGAATGAGATGGCTGGTCGAAGCGGTCAAGTGCGGTGCCTCCTGCTTTCGTGGCGATTGTAAATGCAAATGTCGAGTACGTTTATGGTCTTTGATTGGATTTCGCGCCAGAATTCATCCGGCCAAAATCAGTCTGCGGATTCTCAGGGAGAGGAAAAGACCCCAAACGTTACTGGACAGAGTAACACTTCTGACAGCACCAGGAAAAGTTATCTAGCGCGCTGCGAAAAACAATTCAAGCCAGCAATTCACGGGCCTTCGGCAGGAAATTCCATATTGCAAGTGCATGAAAGCAAGCTTCTCGCCGCAATGAACGTCAAGAAAAGAAGTTTCGCGCCCCGGAAATGTGAAAGAAGTTGCAGCACGAGGGAAATTTTTGCTGCTCGAACAGGTTGCAATTTACTTCACTCCTGCTTCACAATCACGGTGCGGTTCCGAGGAACCCTATATGCATAAGCGATGGGTCGGAAAATAATCAGCCGCGAAGATGCGTAGCAATGCCACCGCGAAGCGGACGAAGCGGGATACGAATCGCAGGGGTGGGCATCCATTGACCGATACGGCTGCATCTCTGTAGTCTTGCAACACAATATTTTTTGCGAAATGGTTTTGGGGATTGGTGAAATGCAGGTTCTGCGAAAACTCATATTGCGAATCGCATCTTTGCTCCTGGTGGCATTTGCGCTAGTGAGTTGTGGCAGTAGCACCAACTCCAATCTTTCCCCACAGCAAGCCGAGTCGGCGACTGGCGGAATTTGGAGCGCCGAGATCGTCGGGGGTGAGGGAACCATCTCGGGCTTCAGTTTTATTACCCAGTTCACCCTGACTGATACCGGCAGCTTAAACGTCAATTACTTTCAATTTCTTAATCCTGAATCGGGACCGAGCGCCTGTTTCCCAGCGAACGGAGGAACAGAGGCCGGCACCATTACCTTGAGCAATGTTAACGGCAGCACATTTCAGGTCAACGGCACATTCAAGTTCACGGTGCAAGCAAACGGGAACACGCTTACCTTGAACGGGGTATTGACTGGTACCGCCACCACAACCGACACACTGACCGACGGATCCGTCACCGGCACTTGGAGCGTCACTGGCGCTTCAAATTGCACGGACACTAAAGGCGGGACGTTTACGATGACGCAGTCGACAACCACTTCCTCATCCGGCTAATTTCATAACCCGTTCTTCTCTCAGAACCAGTCACTTCGGTAGGCGACCCACCACGAAAAGAAGAGGATTGGAACGGTCGCCGCCAAGCCCCACCAGATCGGCAGCAGAAAATCCGCTGCCAGGCCCAGCACAGTGAAAACCATCCAGAAGATTTTCCTCTCCATAAACCAATTGTAGGCTGGGGCGAAATCGAGGTCATCAGCGCTCTCGGACCAGCACTTTCGTCATGTCCGCTTTCTGCTATAGAGTGAGAGCGGGAAAGAGAAAGCAATGACGCGCTCCCTGCGACAGATCGCTGAGGCGATAGACGCCCAGATACACGGGGATGGGAGTGTCGAGATTGAGGGCGTGGCCAGCATCGCATCGGCTTTGCCCTCGGACCTTGTGTTCGTGGCCGACGAAAAGCATCTTCTTCCGGCACTGCAATCGAACGCGGGCGCGGTGATCGCGGGCGATTTCGCGACGGCATCGACGGGAAAGCCGCTGCTGATCAGCAAGAATCCCAAGCTGGCGTTTGCACGGGCTGCTTTTTTTCTGCAGGACCGGGATTCCGGCATTGGGACTTCCGCAATACAACCGAGCGCAGTCGTGCACGCTTCTTCGCGCCTTGCGCTGGGCGTGGTAATCGAGGAACAGGTGGTCATTGCGGAAGATGCCGAGATTGGCGAGAGCACTCGCGTCGCATCCGGTTGCGTGATCGGGCGTGGAGTGAAGATTGGGCGCGACTGCCATATTTATCCGCGGGTTACGATTTACCCAGGCACGACACTCGGCGATCGTGTGATCGTGCACGCGGGAGCGGTTCTTGCGAGCGACGGCTTCGGATATGTCCGCGACCCCAAGAGCGGTCGTTATGAGAGATTTCCGCAAATCGGCTGCCTGGTAATCGAAGACGACGTTGAGATCGGAGCCAACACCACCATCGATCGCGGTGCGCTCGATGAAACGCGCATCGGACGGGGAACGAAGATCGATAATTTAGTGCACATCGGGCACAACTGCCGCATCGGAGAGAACGTGGTGATCGCGGCGCAGGCCGGGTTTTCCGGCAGTATCGTGATCGAAAACAACGTGGTGCTCGGCGGACAGGTGGGTATTGGCGAGCATGCCCGCATCAAAGAGGGAGTGATGCTGGGCGGGCAGGGCGGGGTGCTCCCGAATAAGATTTTGCGCGGCAAAGGGGTGGCGTTCTGGGGAACGCCGGCACAGCCGGTGGGGCAGTATCTGAGGCAGTTGGCGGCACTCGCTCGGCTGAGCAAAAAGAGGTAGGCGTGGCAATCGTGGTCATTGGCGGGCACTCGCGAAGCGTCGGGAAGACCAGCGTGGTCGCCGGCCTGATTTCGGCACTCCGCGAATACGACTGGACGGCCGTAAAAGTCACACAATACGGTCACGGAGTTTGCTCTGCCAACGGAGCGCCGTGCGACTGTGCAACCGCCGATCACTCCTGGGCCATTTCCGAGGAGAAGAATCGTCTCGGGGAATCGGATACTTCGCGCTTCTTAGTAGCGGGAGCGAGCCGCGCTTTTTGGGTGCGCACTGAACAAGGGAGGCTGGCGGAGGCCATGCCTGCTCTGAGAAAGCGGCTCAAGCAATCGCGGCATGTAATCCTCGAATCGAACAGCGTGCTGAAATTCCTGCGGCCTGATTTGTATCTGACCGTACTCAACCCGGGAACGGAAGATTTCAAGACTTCTGCGCGGGAGTTCCTCGACCGCGCCAGCGCGGTAATTCTTCATAACCCCGCGAGAACCGACGACATTAGCTGGCAAAATGTTTCTTTGAAGCCGGTCGCTGAACGGCCGGTGTTTCGCATCACGCCTCCACCCTACGTCAACGCGGAGATTGTCGAGTTCGTGCGCGGCCACATCGGTGACGCGACTCGAAGAACGGGAACCGTGAAACTGATAGCTGAGAACTGATAAGGTCCTTTGTTATCCTTCCCCGTGCGGCAAATTCATTACAGCGCCTGGTGGTTGATAATTCTTTCCGCCCTTCTGCAGGTGCTCATCTTCCCTTTGCCCGGCCTGTACGTTCTTTCCTGGGTGGCATTCGCTCCGCTGATTGTCGGCCTCCTACGGGCGCGTCCGGCAGGCGCTTTGGAGATCGAAGGGTCTCTCAATCTTCGGGCCGCAACGCCCGTGCAAGCCTTTTTTCTCGCCTACGTCTGTGGAATTCTCTGGTATGCGGGAACGTGCTATTGGATTTACAACACGATGCGCCAATACGGGGGGCTGAGCGCGCCCATGGCTTTGCTGGCTCTCGTTCTCTTCTGTATGTATCTGGGTCTCTATCACGGCTTTTTCGGTTTGTTGCTGAGTTTGTGCACTGGCTCGGGGCGGGATTATCGCCGTGCCCTGGTTGCTGCGCCTTTCTTGTGGGTAGCAGTGGAATTCGCTCGGGAGCGCGTCACAGGCTTTCCCTGGAATTTGCTGGGCACTGCCCAGGTAAGCAATCTCTCGCTCACTCGCATCACGACGTTGACTGGCGTTTATGGAGTCTCATTCGAAATCGCCCTGGTGAACGTGGCGATAGCAGCCGCGTTTCTCGTGCCGAAGAAAAAGCGCGCTACTTTGTTAATGGCGTCATTTGCCGCGGCTGCGGTGCTGCAAGCGGGAAGATTGGTGGATGCTCCCAGGCTCCAGACCGACCACGCCGCCTTGCTGCTGCAGGAGAACATTCCCGTCGACGCCCCCTGGACGCGCGATGCCTTCGAGCGTACTCTGCGCGAGCTTGCCGATCTGACTTTAAAGAGTGTGGAGGTCGACTCAAGTACGCTGCCCGCCTCCCAGCACATCGATTTGATCGTCTGGCCCGAATCGCCAGCCCCTTTTTACACGGGGGATCCGCTTTTTCGCGATGCCGTCAGCGAAGTCGCGCGTCAGTCTCGCACGTGGGCGGTGACCGGCGCCATTGGCAACAAACCTTTGACGAAAGGCAGCGTCTCCGCCTCCCAGGTCTTCAATTCAGCCGCGTTGGTCAATCCATCCGGCGACTGGACGGCACAATACGACAAAGTGCATCTCGTGCCTTTCGGAGAATATCTTCCATTCCCGCAGCTATTCGCCTTCGCCGGCGGGTTAACCAAAGAAGTGGGCCAGTTCGAAGCTGGCACCTCGCGAGCACCGCTGGATGCGGGAGGCACGAAGCTGGGAGTTTTTGTTTGCTACGAATCGGTCTTTCCCGGCGAGGTGCGGCAGTTTGCAGATCGAGGCGCACAAGTTTTCGTGAACCTCTCCAATGACGGTTGGTATGGGGATAGTGGAGCTTACGCTCAGCATCTGAATCAAACCCGGATGCGCGCCATCGAAAACGACCGATGGCTGTTGAGCGCAACGAATACAGGCGTAACGGCTTCAATCGATCCATATGGCCGTGTGGTGGCGCGGCTGCCACGTAAAGAGCGTGCCGCGCTGCTTGCTCCTTATGCACTCACTTCCGTAACTACGTTCTACACGCGTTACGGCGATTGGTTCGCCTGGCTCTGTGCGATAATTTCCGCAGGGGCGCTGCTCATGCGCTTCCCGCCATTCCGCAAAAAGGTTGAAGCATCGGCATGAATCAAGAGTTGGAACAGGAATACGGGTCACTCAGCAAGAAAGTGACCGAACTTCGGGAGTATCTTTGACGCGGAAAAACTCCGTCCGCAACTAGCTGAAATCGACAAGCAAGCCGCCGATCCGAATCTGTGGTCGAACCCTCAGCGTTCGCAGCAAGTCATGCGGGAAAAAAAACGGCTTGAGCATCTATTGGCCACCGATGCCGACCTCAAGCGGCGCGGCGATGACATTGCAGCCTACATCGAGCTCGCGAAAGAGGGCGAGACCGTCGATACCGAACTGCAACGTGAAATCTCATTGCTGCGCGAGGTAGTCGACAAGCTTGAGACTGAGACGCTGCTCTCCGGCGAGAATGATCTGCTGAATGCGATCGTGACCATTCATCCTGGCGCCGGAGGAACCGAATCGCAGGATTGGGCCGACATGCTGCTTCGCATGTATTTGCGATGGGCCGAGCGACAGGGATTTGAGACCATTCTCTACGACTACCAGCCGGGCGAAGAAGCCGGGCTGAAATCAGCCACCTTCGCGGTCAACGGCGAATATGCATTTGGATTGCTAAGCAGCGAGATTGGCGTGCACCGGCTGGTGCGGATTTCGCCGTTCGATCAAGCAAAGCGGCGGCACACTTCGTTCGCCAGCGTTTTTGTTTCTCCGGAGATCGACGAAAGTATCGACATCGTAATCAAGCCGGAGGACATTCGCACCGATACTTACCGATCCAGCGGCAAAGGCGGCCAGCACGTCAACACCACTGATTCAGCGGTACGGATTACGCACATCGCCACCGGCCTGGTTGCCAGTTGCCAGAATGAGCGTTCGCAGCACAAAAACCGCGAGCGCGCCATGAGCATGCTGCGGTCGAAGCTTTACGAATTCGAGATGGAGAAAAAACGCGCGGCCAGCAAGAAAATTGAAGATTCAAAGCTGGACAGCGATTTCGGCTCCCAGATCCGCTCTTATGTTCTGCAGCCCTACCGCATGATCAAGGACCATCGCACCAAAGCCGAGGTCGGCGACGTCGACCGAGTGCTCGACGGAGATTTGCAGCCATTCATCCGTGCTTATCTTCTGGCGCGCCGCGGAGAGAAACAAGCGTGAGCCTCAAGCGCACCAACGGATCAGGCCTCAAGAAAAGACCAATTAAGCTTGGCCCTCGTTTCCGTCGCGCATTTCTCCTCGCGGCTGAAAAGCACTCGGGACACGCTCGCAAAGCGTCGACGATCCCTTACATCGCGCATCTCATGGGTGTTGCTTCGTCGGTTCTGGAGTTTGGCGGAGATGAGGATATGGCAATCGCCGGACTGTTGCACGATGTGGTGGAGGATTGCGGCGGCGCGCCGATGTTAATGGAAGTCCGCCGGCGATTCGGTGCTCGCGTGGCGGAGATCGTCGATGGGTGCACCGATTCCTACGTCACACCAAAACCGCCCTGGCGGGAGCGGAAAGAAAGCTATCTCCAGCATTTGAAGAGTGCCACGGCAGAAACCAGGCTGGTTTCCGCAGCAGACAAGCTCAACAACATTCGCTCGATTCTTTCTGACTACCGTGACGTGGGCGAGAAGATTTGGCAGCGCTTCAACGGAGGACGGGAAGGAACGCTCTGGTACTATCGCGCTTTGCTCGATGAATTTATGCGCCGCAAGCCGAACCGACTGGTTCGCGAATTTGAATTTGCGGTTGCAGAACTGGAGGCGACGGCTCGCCTCGGGGTGACGGCGGTTCAGGGAAAATAAACATGCCACGCCAGATCGATCTAATTCGCGCTTCGAAGCTGCCCTCGAACATGATGCAGTTTGCGGCCAAGGGGGCGCTCCAGGTGCCTCCAGACGAGAACCTGGAAATACTCGTTCATCTTGCCAGGCACAACAAGATTTTTGGCGATCTTGCCCGCATGACTTTGGCCGGATGGGATGAAAAGGCATCCCTCGCCGCGGTGTCCGATCCAAAAACGGCTCCCGAGGTGCTCAGCTATTTTATTTCCCCAGAGAATCTTCGTCCCAAGCTGTTGCCGGCATTGTTAGCGAATGAATCGGTCGCGGAAAACGAGTTGGCGAAGTTTGCAATCTCCGCATCGCGAGATTCCATCGAGGTCATGCTGCAGAGTTCGCGGGTGCATGCTTCGACTGCAATTCTAAGATCGCTGCGATCAAATCCCTATTTAAAGCCCGAGGAGGGGGCCACGGTCGCGAAGCTATTAACCGGAGGCGAGCCTCAGACGGCGCAAGCCGCGCCTGCTGGCCATGCAACTCGACTCCCCGCAGGCACATCTGATAGCGAAGCACAGGTGAGTTGTGATGCGGCGGCTCACGACACATCCAATGATGGTGAAGGGGAAGTTGTTCCCGACGATGTGGTTGCTGGCTATCTTACCGAGAACGCCGCAGAGATTGCCGTCGAGCAGAACAAGTCTTTTCAACCGGTCGGTGGCGTGGTTGAATTGCCGGCACACGATCATTCTCCCGCCGAAGACGAAGGCAAAGAAGCGCCGAGCGGCGAAAACGCGGCAACTGCTCCCGGCGCTTCTGCAGTCGCGGTGCGTAAACCTGCGGCAGCCACGCCGGCTCAGCCCGCTCGCCGCGAAAACACGTTGCAGAAGATTAATGGTCTCGATGTAAAGGGCCGAATCCAGCTCGCGCTGAAGGGCAACAAAGAGGAGCGATCGATTCTGATTCGCGACGGCACCAAAGTGGTTGCGCTGGCCGTGCTCGAAGCGCCCAAGCTCTCTGACGGTGAGGTGGAAAAATTTGCACTGCAGAAGAATGTTCTAGAAGCGGTGTTGCGGCAGATTCCGCTGAAGCGCCGCTTCATGAAGAACTACATCGTCGTTCGCAATCTGGTCTCAAATCCGCGCACGCCCCTCGATCTCGGTCTGGGCTTAATGAAGCATCTCCTCGTACAGGATTTGAAGAACATCTCGGCCAACAAGGAAGTTTCAGAGACCGTGCGCAAATTGGCGTTGAAAATGTATAAGCAGAAGTTGGACGCTGCGAACAAGAAATAGCTTTAGGGGAGCATGGCTACTTTACCGCACACTGATCCGATATCTGTTCTACTTCGACAAGCGAGAACCATCGCGGTGGTCGGACTTTCGAACAACCCCCTGCGTCCCAGCCACGGAGTTTCGGCCTACATGCAGAGCCATGGATATCGCATCATCCCGGTTAACCCGCACATCAACTCTTCTCTGGGTGAGCAGGCCTACGCCTCGTTGCGAGACGTTTCGGCAAAGATCGACATCGTGAATATTTTTCGCAGGCGGGAGTTTGTCGAAGAAGTTGTCGATCAGGCCATCCAACTCAAAGTTCCCGCCGTCTGGATGCAGGAGGATGTGATTCACGAAAAAGCTGCGGAGAAGGCCCGCAAAGCCGGGATCTTCGTGGTGATGGATCGCTGCATTCTGCAGGAACATCGGGCGCGATTCCGGTGAGCTGTGGGTCTAAGTTCCCTGGGAGCGCAGACGTTTGATCTCTTCCATCCGTTCTCGAATGCGCTTTTCGATTCCTTCGCTGGTCGGGCGATAGTAAGTTCGCGCCTTCAAATTGTCAGGCAAGCATTGCATCTTGGCGACTTTGCCTTCCGCATCGTGCGCGTATTGATAGTTTTTGCCATATCCCAAACCTTTCATTAGCCCGGTCGGCGCGTTGCGCAGATGCAGTGGGACAGCTTCAGCAGCAGTTTGTTCGATATCCTGCTGCACGTCTCCATAGGCCGTGTAAAGCGCGTTTGATTTCGGCGCAACAGAAAGGTAAACGACGGCCTGCGCCAGGGCGAGATTACCCTCCGGCATGCCGATGAAATCGACGGCATCGCGTGCGGCCATGCAGAGTGAAAGCGCGTTCGGATCAGCCAGTCCAATGTCTTCCACCGACATACGAACCACGCGGCGTGCGATGTAGAGCGGATCCTCGCCAGCCTCGATCATGCGACCCAGCCAGTAAAGTGCCGCATCCGGATCACTGTTGCGCACAGATTTATGCAGCGCCGAAATCAGGTTGTAATGCTCTTCGCCAGCTTTATCGTAGAGCAGGACCCTCCTCTGCAAAGCATCACGAACGATCTCGTCGGTAATTTCTGCCAGCTGCTTTCCCACCTGCTGCGCGAGTCCGGCAGCGACTTCCAGAACGTTGTAGGCGCTGCGCGCGTCGCCGCTGCTGTAGCTGGCGATCCGCTTAAGCACATCGTCATCGGCGAGCACTTTCATCGAACCTAAACCACGCTCCTCGTCCGCCAGCGCACGCTTCAATAGCAGGACAATCTGATCTTCCGTCAGTGGCTGCAAGACGTAGACGCGAGTGCGGGAAAGCAACGCGGAGTTGATCTCGAATGAAGGATTTTCAGTAGTCGCGCCGATTAGCCGGATGTTGCCCTTTTCCACATGGGGCAGAAAAGCATCCTGCTGCGCTTTGTTGAAACGGTGAATTTCGTCGATGAAAACAATCGTTCGCGTCCCATACTGGCGCACCCGTTCGGCGTCGGCCATCACCTGCTTGATCTCTTTGATGCCGGCTAGGACTGCGGAAAACTCGATAAACTCCGCCTTAGCCGTTCTCGCGATGATTTTGGCAAGCGTGGTCTTGCCCGTGCCGGGCGGTCCCCAGAAAATGAGCGAGCCAGTGTCATCACGGTCGATTTGGGTGCGCAGCGGCTTGCCGGGGCCAAGAAGGTGTTCTTGGCCGATGTACTCCTCGAGAGTGCTCGGACGCATGCGATCCGCGAGCGGCCGTGAACGGTCGACCTCGTGGCCCATGTCCGGAATAGGCTGGAAAAGTCCCATGAGAGATTGCGATTAGCTTTGCATTTGCCGCTGCCTCGCCGCCTCATACAATACGATGCTGGCGGCCACGCCCGCGTTGAGAGATTCTACTTGCGCGGCGTGAGGTATGGCGATCACCTCGTCCATTCCGGCCATCAATTCGCGAGGCAATCCGGCCCCTTCATTGCCGAAGAAAACGGCTGCCGGGCGCTTTAAGTCGGCCTGCCCCAGAGTCGTACCCTTATGCGAGGAAGTCGCGATTAGCCGCACGCACTGAGCCCGCAGTGTTTTGCAAACAGCCTCCAGCTTGATGATGGCCTTTTCGCCCACTCCATCACCATGGACAACGGGAAAGCGGAACAACGATCCCGCGGAAGCCCGCACAGCCTTCCAGTTAAAAGGGCTCACCGTGCCTTCGCCCAGAATGACGCCTGCGCTTCCGAAGGCCTCGGCCGAGCGCAGAATCGTCCCCAGATTTCCCGGATCCTGGAGCCCTGCGAGAATGACGATGGGTCCGACTTGCATCCTTTCAAGAATGTCCTCAACTGAGAATTCTTTCAACCGCACCAGCGCGGCCACGCCTTGTGGAGATTCGCTCGGAACGACGCCATCGAACAGGTTATCTGGAAGCAACAAAGTGTCGACGTGCTCTGCGATCTGTGGCAGCAGCCGCTCGGCTCGATCCTGGGACGACTCCCGGAAGAACACCGCGTGGAAGCGCAGGCCGCTGCGGATCGCCTCCTCGACAACGCGCGACCCCTCCACCGCGCAATATCCGGCTTCGGTAAGCTCGCCACGCGAAAAAGCGTGGCGCAGTTGTTTGACCAACGCATTGTGGCGGCCCTCAATGCGGCGCAGCCGGTGCGCAGGGCTTTGTCCAGGCGTCTTCATTCCGGTCGTCTTCATGATGGGGCATACTGATGATATGCTGCCCACTCATATTGCGGCACTTTGCCGTATTATGGTAGGTTCCACCGACATAACGGTTCGAGAAGATGTCGACAACGAAGGGAGCGCCGTGCGCGCCGAAATCGTAAAAATCAGCAGTGATTCACCTGAGAGTTCGTTGATTAAGTACGCCGCCGATCAGATTCGCGCCGGCGAAGTGCTGGGCATGCCTACCGACACTTTTTATGGTCTGGCGGCCGATCCGTTCAATTTGCGGGCCGTCGACCGCGTGTATGACATTAAGACTCGCTCCCGGCACAAGCCGCTTTCTCTGCTGATCGAAAGTGTCGATCAGGCGGAAGAATTGGCCAAAGAGCTGCCAGAGGAGTTTTATGCCCTGGCGCGAAAATATTGGCCCGGTCCGCTGACCATCATTGTGAAAGCGGGGTCGCGGCTACCTCTGAAGGTGACTGCAAACACAGGCAACGTCGCGCTGCGTGTGCCAAACGCCAAAATTCCACGGGCGGTGGTGGCGGCTGCCGCGATACCGATCACCGCAACGTCTGCCAATCTCAGCGGAGCTTCGGAGTGCACCAGCGCCGAGCAGGTGCACGACCAACTGCAGGGTCGCATCAGCATTATCGTGGATGGTGGAACCTCCCCGCGGGATGTCGCCTCTACGATTGTCGATCTCACCGACGATGGAGCGCGCTGGCGCATCATCCGCGAGGGCGCGATTGCAACCGATGACATCTCGACCTTCTTCGCCAACGGATGAGCTCCGACTCGCCTAGCCTGCAAAATTGGCGGCAGTGGGTGCTATGGTTCGAAGGCCTCCTGCTGGCGGCAATCGTTGCCTTCTTCGTTCTTACGAGCATTCGAATCGTAGAGGAAAGTTCGCAGAAGGAACTCCATTCAGCCGATGCGATTGTCGTCTTTGGGGCCGCGGAATATGCAGGTCACCCTTCACCCGTCTGGCGAGCCCGCCTCGATCACGCGTTTGAGCTTTACCAGAGCGGCGTCGCTCCGCTCGTCATCACGACCGGTGGCGCGGCATCCGACCCGAGGTTTAGCGAAGGCGGCGTCGGCCGGGACTACCTCGAGCATCGCGGGATTCCCGAGCGCAGCCTGATTGCGGAAACTCAAGGATCCGACACTGCTAAGTCGGCGGTGCGCGTCGCTGTCATTATGCGCGCCAACGGATTGCACAGTTGCGTCGCGGTCAGCGACGCATATCACGTATTCCGCATCAGGAGATTTCTTGAGCACGAGGGAATCGGTCCCGTGTATGTCGCGCCGCGTCCGGGGTCGCGTCCGCATAGCGTGGGGCAGCGGGCCTATGCGGTATTGCGCGAAGCAAGCAGTTACCTGATTTGGAAGCTGGGCATGCTCTAGCAGCCTGGTGATTTCCCGGACAAGAATTTTCTTCGGAATCTACCACCCGCTTCTCTCACGCAACGACGTAATGTGCGCCACGTGATGCCGTCCATGCCAGGCATACAGCGCCAAGTTCTTTTCCAGGCCTACCAAGCCGAGTTCAGGATGGCGAAAAGTGCGTTTCCAGTCCTGCGGCTGCAAGAGACGCAGCAACCGAACCCAGCGGTCATGCAAGGAATCAAGCAGGGTGAGAGAAACCTCCACTGGCGTTACCTGGGTGTCTGCTAGTAGTGCCCATCGATCTTGGGCATAAGGCTTGATCGTCGGTTCGTCTTCCGTAAGGGCAAGTTTATAGCGTACGTAGGCGTTAAGGTGGCTGTCAGGAACGTGGTGTACAAGCTGACGAACGGTCCAGCCGCCGTCTCGGTATGGAGTATCGAGTTGCTCTGGCAAAAGGCCTTTGACGGCATTGCGTAAATCTGTTGGAGCTTGCGCGATGTCGTCAATGAATTTGCTTTGCTGCTCCTCGCTGATTGATCCGCCGAAGTAAAATTTACCGATTGGATAGCGCAGGTCGCTCATCTTAGTTTCCCCATCAATGCGGTTTGCTTCATAGATGAAACTAAGCCGCGTAAAGCTTCAAGAGAAGCGGAGCACATCCTAAACTCCGCTAACGCACCTCAAGCAACAAACAGATCGAGACTCCTATGCCTTCTGAATCATTCCACGTTTAACTTTGTGGAATTCTCCGATGGAATTCTGACAGGGGGACATCGTCCGTTAGTCATGTACTAGTGTGGCCGGATATGTCCCTACGTTATCTGCCAAGCAGCAGTTCACTTCTCTAGAGTCTCCCCTAAGGATTCGAACGACGGTCCCCCCAACTCCGTTCTGAGGTTACCTTTTCATGCTTGATGCCGGGCGTTTGCAAGTGATACGGGAGTGTCGCGGCACTCGAAGTCTTAACCTAAATCTTGTTTTCGTAGGTTTGTTGCTTGGTTTTACGGGCCTTACGTGCGGCTGCAACGGCGTACAGCAGACCGCAACGTCCAATCCTTCAGCTGCCACTGCTGAGAATCCCTCGAGCGCGCTTTCCCTGACTCCAGATAGTGCAACTCTGACGTCACTTGAACAATTGCAATTCACCGCCCGCGTCAGCGGGACGGCCAACACCGCCGTAACCTGGTCTGCCAGCGCCGGAACGATTTCAAGCAGCGGATTGTTTACCGCGCCCGCAGTCGCAGGCAACACCACAATTACGATTACGGCGACCGGAGACGCTGCGACCACTTCCGCCCCGGAGTGGAAAAAGAGCACGCATCTGGCTACAGCGTCTGCGCAAGCCTCTGCGACCGTGACGGTCACGGCACCGGCGACTTTAGGAATCGCAACCTCTTCGTTGCCCCCAGCCGACGTAAGCACACCGTATAGCACGTCACTACTAGCGAGTGGCGGCATTCCGCCGTATGCATGGAGCGTGTCGGGCGGAACGCTGCCTGCCGGAATTCAATTGCAAAGCCCCGGTGGCGCCATAACCGGCACGACTACCGCCAGCGGTTCGTTTCCTTTCACCGCAAAGGTCACCGACTCTGCCGGACACACTGCAACTGCGGCTCTCAATCTGGTCGTTTCTTCCGGTACAACAAACGGAACCTTCGACGGCCCCGCAGAACTTCCCCGCATTTACATTCAAACCGCGATGGCGAACACACCCGCGCCGGGCACCACGATCCCCGTAGCTGCTGGAGGAGATCTGCAATCGGCTCTTAACGGCGCGAATTGCGGGGACACGATCTCGCTGCAGGCTGGCGCAACTTTCAGTGGAACGTTTACCTTCCCGGCAAAGAACTGCGATGCGAACCATTGGATCATCGTTCGCACCAGCGCGGATGACTCGGCGCTGCCGCCGGAAGGCACTCGACTTACTCCCTGTTATGCGGGGGTTTCGTCGCTACCCGGCCGGCCAGCGTTTAATTGTTCGAGCACAACGAATGTTCTGGCCAAAATCGTCATCCCCGGCTCCGGCACTGGACCGTTAGTCTTTGCTTCCGGCGCGAGCTACTACCGTCTCATCGGCCTCGAGATCACGCGCAATCCCGGCACTGGAATCGTCTACTACCTGGCATCGGTGGCGAGCGGCGGCACGGCAAGCAACGTGATTCTCGATCGCGTGTGGATGCACGGCAGCGCGCAGGACGATACCAAGAAGGGCTACGAGCTTGGCGGGATGGGTTATGCCAGCGCGATCGACTCTTACTTTTCAGATTTTCATTGTGTTTCAACTACTGGAACCTGCACCGACGCTTCCGCGGTTGGCGGCGGCGAAGGCAATCCCGTCGGCCCGTTCAAGATCATGGATAACTTCCTCGAAGCCTCCGGAGAGAACATCCTCCTCGGCGGAGCGCAAAGCGCGACCACGCCTGCCGACATTCAAATCAGCCAGAATCATTTCTTCAAGCCGCTGACTTGGCTAAAAGGCCAGCCCGGTTACGTGGGCGGAACAGACGGCAACCCGTTCATCGTGAAAAATCTCCTCGAGCTCAAGAATGCGCAGCGGGTCTTGGTCGAAGGCAACGTCATGGAGTATTCGTGGGGAGGCTTCTCGCAGAACGGTTACGGAATCTTGATTACGCCGGTGAACCAACCGGGAAATCCCGGACAGAATCTTTGCCCGATTTGCCAGGTCACGGATGTGACGATCCGCTACAACACGATCAGCCATGTTGGTGCGGGCCTGCAAATTGCCAATGCACTATCGGCGCCGGGCGAGTTTCCGGTGCTGAACGGGCAGCGTTACAGCATTCACGACATCACTATCGACGACATTAATTCGGTTACCTATAGCGGCAGCGGTCGATTTGCCGAAGTGATGACAGCGCTACCGAACCCCGTCATACAAAACGTTTCGATTAACCACGTCACCGCCTTCGCCCTTTACCTGATGTCGGTGAGCGGCTCCACTACCGAGCAGATGACCAACTTCAATCTGACCAACAGCATTCTTACGGTCGGAATCTATCCGGTGTGGTCGGCAACCGGCGCTACCGGAGATTGCGGCTATTACGACGTTCCATTGACCACGTTCACGGCCTGCTTCAGCCCGTACTCGATTACCAACAATGCGTTCATCGGAGCGACATCTTCGTATCCGCCGAGCAAATGGCCAGCAGGAAATTTCTTTCCAGCAACCGCCGCCGCCGTGCAATTCGTCAACTACAACAACGGCAACGGGGGAAACTACCAGCTTCTCAGCACCAGCCCTTACCACAACGCCGCAACCGACGGCACGGACCTCGGCGCCGATATCTCGACCATCTTGTCGGAAACGGCTGGCGTTTACTAGACCCCGATATTATGTATCAGGCATAGGCGGCCCGCCCAATTTTGTCGGTCGCTTTCTCCTTCCGGCGCGCGATATTCAGGCCAATTTGTGATAAATTTCTGCGATTGTGAAACAGGTTGGTCCCATTCGATTCTGGATCGATAATCTGCCGCGCGTCAGCGAGATTTCAGCTTGCTCGCAAGAGACTTCGCAGTGGTTTTTCGTCGCACTAGATTACCTAGGCCTTCGCAGGCTTCCATTTCCCTACGAACTTCGACTACGCACCGGCGAACGAATCGTCCTGCGCGAGCACACCGACGTAATTGTTTTTTGGACAGTCTTCGCGCGGCGCCATTATCCGGTGGCAGCCTGGCACCACGTGATCGTTGATATTGGTGCGAACATTGGAATGTTCACGCTTTACGCCGCGCGAAAAGCTCCGGAAGCTCGAATTATCTCAATTGAACCGTTTCCCGACACGCGTTCGCATCTAGAGGAAATGGTGAAAGCCAATCGCCTCGAAGATCGCGTCACTATCCTCGATTGCGCGATTAGCTCCCATGCAGGAGAGAGGAAGATGGATTCAGCAGCAGGAATACCGAGCCAGTACCGCAGAATCTTCGCGCCGGAAACAAGGGCACTCAATATGCGCCATCGAGGAAGGGCCGGCGCGCTGCAGGGTGACAGGGGTGTTCCGGTCCGGACGGAAACGCTTGGTTGGGTCCTCGACCGCGCTGGCGTCAATGCTATCGATCTGGTAAAGATGAACATCCACGGAAGCGAATACAACGTGTTGCTGTCGACCGATCCGAAGATACTGCAACGCTGTCGGGAAATCGCCGTGCAATATCATGAAATGCCGGTAGAGATGCAGTTGGGCAAGCAACAGATTTTCGAACATCTCGATCGCCTTGGGTTCGGGCTCGTCGCCGATCATGACACGCGTCGCGGTTCAGGACTTGCAGTCTTTGCTATGCGCCGCAAAGTTGTCTCGGTGGCGCCAGCCGCGTGAGATATTCGGAACCAAACTGTGAGGCGCTCGCCAATTGCATTTATATTGACCTGTGGGCATGAAGCGAACCCTCAAGCGGGCCACTCTGCAGCTGTTGAAGAGCGCAGGGGTGTTCCGGGTGGTGCGCGAGAGCGAGTGGCGGAGGCGGCGACTGCTGATTCTCTGCTATCACGGAATTTCGCAGGAGGATGAGCACCTCTGGCGACCCGGGCTCTACCTGCAGCCGGCACAATTGGAACAGCGGCTGCAGTTTTTGAGGCAGTCTGAATACAACGTACTTCCGCTGGGCAAGGCATTGCAGTTGCTGCAAACTCACGAACTGCCTCCGCGCAGTGCAGCCATTACGTTTGACGACGGCACCCATGATTTCTTCAGCCGTGCCTATCCTCTGCTGCAAAAATATGCGATGCCGGTCACGGTCTACCAGACGACCTATTACAGCGAGCGGCCGTTGCCGGTGTTCAACCTGATTTGTTCGTACCTGCTGTGGAAGCGGCGCGGCAAAGTGATTGAGAAAAGCGATGAGCTGGGGCTCAAGTCCCCGCTAGATTTGCGCTCTGAAGCGAAGCGGCATGCGATTGTTGAGGCATTGATCGAAAATTGCGACCGGCAGAATCTTGATGCATGGCAAAGGAATGATATGGCTGCGAAGCTGGCGCAATTCCTCGACCTCGACTACTCTCAAATACTGGCGAAAAGGATTCTTCAGCTCATGAACGCGCAGGAAATTTCGCAGCTTGCGCGGCAGGGCGTCGACTTCCAACTTCACACCCATCGCCATTGTATGCCGCAAGATAAAATTCTTTTCGAAAAAGAAATTCGAGACAACAGGGAAATGTTGAAGAAGTCAATCTCGGGGCAGGCCGTTCATTTTTGTTATCCGAGCGGCGTCCACAGGGGAGAATTCCTGCCCTGGCTGGCGGAGGTGGGCGTGATCTCGGCGACGACTTGCGATGTTGGACTGGCAGCGGCTGAGACGAATCCGCTCCTGTTGCCGAGGATGGTCGATACGAGCAGGCGAACTCCGCTGGAGTTCGAGGCGTGGCTGACCGGAGTGGCTGATTTTTTGGCGATCAACCGGGCGGCCTCGCAGACCTACACTCCGCCGGGAGATTGACCCAGCGGGGATGATGAGACTCGCAGTGTCAGATACGCACGCGCAGAGATCATTTTTGAAGGCCTAGCGAAATGGCTGAACGGCGAATCGTATTCCTGATGTACCACGAACTCGAGGAGCCGGGCCGTCCTCTGTGCAATGCAGAGCCCGGTTACGTTCGCTATGTCCTGCGGGCAGACGATTTCCGAAGGCAAATGGAGTTGCTCAAAGAGCAAGGCTGGCGCGGAGTGAGCGTGAGCGAGGCGATTCGTTTCGCCGACGACAGATTGGTAGCAATCACATTCGACGATGGCGCCGAAACCGATCTTCTGCTCGCCGCACCCTTGCTTCGACGGCTTGGCTATAGAGCTACGTTCTACATCACAAGCCAGCGACTGGGAGAGCACGGTCATCTCAGCCCGGGGCAACTCCGCGAATTATCGGCGCTGGGCTTCGAGATTGGATGCCACACGATGACGCATGCTTACCTGACAGACCTTGACGAGGCTGGATTGCGCCGCGAAATTGTAGAAGCGAAATCGCAGTTAGAACAAGTTGTCGGCAAAGCTGTTGAACATTTCTCATGTCCCGGCGGACGTTTCGATCAGCGCGTCGCAAAGATGGCGCGCGAAGCCGGATACCAAACAGTCACTACCAGCGAGATTCAAACGAATACGGAATCCACGGACCGGCTGGCGTTAGGCCGGGTTGCGGTTATGCGTGCGACTACACTGGATGAGTTCGAGAAAATCTGTGGCGGACGAGGACTTTGGCGCGCACGAATGAGCCGGCAAGCGCTGGTCGCAAGCAAGAAGGTATTGGGAAATTCGCTGTACGATCGTCTGAGAAGTGCTCTGCTCGGGCGCTCTTCGGTTTAAGAATTGGGCTACCCGTGATCCCCCGAGAGCCGATGCTATGATGCGATTATGCGGTTTTACGGCCCGGAATCCGCGCGACCAGCCGCTTTTCGGTACCGGGTGAATTTAATTCGGGGATGAGATGAAGTGCCCTAAATCCTACGCCGCACTCTTCGTTTTGTTTTCATCATTGTGTACCAATCTCTGGGCGTCGTCTGATGCTGCTACCTCCACACAGTTCGACGGTCCCGCTGAGCTGCCGCGCGTATCTGTGCAAAGCACTCTCGCCGACACTCCCGCTCCCGGACATGTCCACCTCGTGAAAGAGGGCGAAAACCTGCAGCGGGCGATCGACGCCGCTGCATGCGGCGATACTTTGAAGCTCCAGGCTGGTGCAATTTTCACAGGCCTGTTCCGACTTTCGAATAAATCGTGTGACGATGCGCATTGGATCATCCTCCGCACTAGCGCTGACGATAACGCGATTCCTGCAGAAGGCAAAAGACTGACCCCTTGCTATGCCGGGGTCGATTCCCTCCCAGGCCGCCCCGATTACCATTGCAGTGCGCCTCGAAACGTAATTGCAAAGATTGAGTTCGCCGGTAAGACGACAGGACCCTTTCTATTTCTTCCTGGAGCCAGTCATTATCGCTTTATTGGGCTGGAGATTACTCGGGCCAATTCCGATGCGTCAATAGTGGCTTTGGCCGCGGTTGAGGAGGGAGGAACTGCGAACCACATCATTTTCGACCGTGTTTGGGTTCATGGGACGGCGCAAAGCGAAACGCGGCGCGGCATTTACCTCTCCGCGATGCGATATGCCGCAGTTGTGGATTCTTATTTTTCCGATTTTCATTGCATCTCCGTCAGCGGTGCGTGCACCGATTCTCAAACTGTTTCCGCCGGGGGCGGCGACAATCCCGAGGGTCCGTTCAAGATCGAAAATAATTTTCTCGAAGCTGCCGGCGAGAATTTGATTTTTGGCGGGCGACGGGCGGAAACCACGCCGGCGGATATCGAAATCCGTCGGAATCACCTCTTTAAGCCGCTGATCTGGATGCCGGGGCAGCCCGGTTTCGTCGGAGGCGCGGATGGACATCCCTTCATCGTGAAGAACCACTTCGAGCTCAAGAATGCTCAGCGAGTTTTGTTCGAAGACAATCTGCTCGAAAACTCCTGGGGTGGTTTTACGCAGACCGGCTTCTCGATTATCCTCATGCCGACAAGCCAGGGAAACCAGTGTCCGAGTTGCATGGTGACGGACGTGACGATTCGTTCGATCAAGATCATCAACGTTGGCAGCGGGTTCACGATCGCCAACGTTCCCTCCGATACGGGAGGATTCAGTTCCGAGGGCGGGCGCTACAGTATTCACGATATCTTGATCGAGGCAGTTCGAGGAAAGGACTATCAAGGCTTCGGAAATTTTGCACTGGTTATCTCGAAGGCTCCGCGGCTGCACGATGTGCAAATCGCACATGTAACTTCGTCATCGGTACCGCGTTACATTATCTCCATTCTCGGCCTCAATCCGCAGAAGATGAGCAACTTTATAGTGGCGAATAATATCTTCTCGTCCGACCAGGCGATTCAAATCGGCTCGGCCGGAGACCCCAGAAACTGTGCTGACCGGCCGGATAAGCAAGGGCCGCAGGGTGTATTCAACAGTTGTTTTGAGAATTCTACTTTCACTCATAACATCGTCGCCGGCGGCGCGAATTGGCCGCCGGGCAACATCATGGTCAAGGACTATGCCGACGCCGGGATCCGACGGATCCATGACAGCGGCACGCTTCAGTTTCAGCTCTGCAAAGAGAAGGAAGATGGATGCAAGAAGCGCTCGCCTGCGATCGCGGCAGGAACCGACGGCAAGAATATTGGAGCGGATGTTGATGCGATCGAAAAAGTTATGAAGGAAATTATCTGAGGAGGAGCGAGGGCGGCACAACCAACTTCAAAGAGCTTGCTCGGAAGTTTCCGTCTCTTGTTTTGTTTTTTCCGCCTGTAGCCAGCCCAGGAAGCGCTGTTTTCTTTCAAACATTTTCCTGGCTTCGTCGCGCAGCTTCGACACGAGCTTATACCTGGATTTCGTGAACCATGGCACGGAGTGCGGCACGCAGCCGTATTTTTCTTTGTATTCCCCCTCGCCTCCCCAGTCATAAATGGAGACTCCCCGCTTTTTCCAATAGCGCATGACGTACCATTGAATGTACTCATTAGGGCGAAGAATCTGGCTGCTTCGAAAGCTCGCATTGCCCCAGAATTCTGCAATTTGATTGAATCCCGGAAAGATTCCGGTGGCGATGCACTTCCCGTCAGAATCACGCGCCCGCACCAGCAAGAGGCGCCTCGTCGGCAGCAAATGTTTGATTAGAGTTCTGACCCGCTCGATCTTGTAGGTGGGTACCAGCCCCTGCTTGGCAAAAACATCCTTCAATTGCGCGTAGTATTCGTCCGCAAAGTCCGTGTCGTGAGCCTCCTCGATGGTCACGCCGCTCTTCTCGGCTTTTCTGATGCAGCGCCGGCAAGCGCTATCCATGGCATTAAAGATTTCGTCTTCCGGCTTGGTGAGGTCGGTCCTGTAGCTAACGTATGCGTCACACTTGAAGCCCAGACTCCTTCCGTCCTCTGGAATGAAGTACGGGTCTGAAACCTCCATGTGCATGCATTTCAGTTTCTCCCAGGCTGCCACTTCGAGAGCTTTGAGGGCTTCTGCGCGCGAAACCTTTTCAGCGAGATTAAACCCCATGTACGGCGTCGTCCAGCCCGGAAACGAGCTTCCCAGCACTTTTACTCCGAACTTGGTAAATGTTAGTCCGGTGAAATAGCCAACTACCCTGCCGGCATCGAGCAACTCCGCAAGTACGGGGGTAGCGTTCTGACTTTGACTGACAAAGCGCACCCACGCCTCCGTTTGAAAGATGGTTCGATCCGCAAATGAGTCCAGTCGGGCCCAATCGGCGGATTCAAAATCAATGACGTTGCACTTCATCGATGCCTGCCATCCACGATGAATACCGCTCGTTTACTTGTCGATGAGAATGTCAGAATAGTTCACCATGTAGCGCGTCAATGGAGTGTGGACTTTTACTGTCTGTTTGCATTCGTAGAATGTTGCGTAGACCAGCCTCATCCACGCAACCGAGATATCGCGCTTCAGTTCCGCAGGTTCAGTTGAAAGGGCATAGCCCAATTCTTGAAGATAGTCACCGACGAGCTTTTCGAATTGGATTAGTTGGTTGGGAGGAAATTTTTCTCTCCATCGCCCAACCGGCGTAAAACGGCCTTCTTTGAGATCGTCGTCAAAAGATGTGAGAGGGTTTTTCACGGAACCGATGCCGGCCCGCTGAATTCGATCATAGTTCAGATCCTGCTGAAGAAAGTCGCCGATGAGCGTCAAAGTCTCACGCGGCCGTTGCACCAATTCCTCGTAACGCACTTCGATATAGTTCGTCCCCAGCAACGTTCCTAAACGCCGGCCCTTGCGGACGATCCATTCCCAGTAAAGCCCCGCGGCCAGCAAACTCCTCTTCCGATCCCATGGCAAGGGACGGCTCCAGGCGCGCTTATCGAGCGACAGGGCAACATCGCGCGCATCGCGAATGATGTGAATGAATTGCGCGTTGGCGAAATCGTGGTGAATGCGCAGCATGTGGGGGACATTCGTAGGCGTCGAGTCGATCCATCGATTGACTCCCTCATTTCGCGCCACCTCGTCCATCACAATTCGAAGAAAATCGCCCGCACTGTGGCACTCAGTCTGTAACTTGGTCTCGATCTGCGGAGCTTCCAATCCGGAGACAAGAAAAGCCTTGCTGCGCATCCATTCCTGAATTGCCGCTGCTCTATTTTTCGGCACGCTGAGATTGCCATAGATTGGTTCCAGCACGTCGTAAACATTCATCTGTGTATGGAACTCGGCAAACCCGCCGGCGGAAAGCAGCAAATGGTACAGAAAGCTCGTTCCGGAACGCGGACATCCGACGATGAAAACCGGTGGCTTCATCTGCGATTACCAGCAGATTCCTTCGTAGGAAGATGTGCCATTCGAACGAGAGGCCTTATCAAGATTGACCAGGTCGATGACAAACTGATCTTGCCGCAAATACTTTCGCAGCTCGTCCTTCTTGGCGGATCTGTTCCCAATAATGACGACCTCGCCCCATTTGAGAACGTCCTCCAAGTCGGCAGACAAAAGTGAACCAATGTGCGGTATCACTTCTTCGATGTACTGCCGGTTCGATCCGGCCAACCGCCCGAGACTTACGTCGCGATCCCATACCTTCACTTCGTATCCCTCGCCCAGCAAGCGCTTCACGAGTTGCACTTGGGGGCTCTCCCTCAAGTCGTCGGTGCCCGCCTTAAAGCTTAGGCCGAGTTGCGCGATCTTCCGCTTGCCAGAACGCATCACGGTTTCCACCGCGCGTTCAATATGCTCAGAATTACTGGGCAGGAGTGACTCCAGCATCGGCAGTTTGAGATCGATTTCCTTAGCCTTGTAGGTGAGTGCGCGGACATCTTTGGGAAGGCACGATCCGCCAAAAGCAAAACCAGGCGATAGATACGCTGGCGAAATATTCAGCCGTGTATCTGATTTGAATATTTCGGTCACTGCCTCAACATCGACGCCGAGATGCTTGCACAAGGTTCCCATCTCATTAGCGAATGTAACTTTGACGGCGTGGAAGGCATTGGAAAGATATTTCACCATCTCGGCAACCGCAAGGCTCGTCTCAAAGAGCTTGCCTGGGGTTTGTGTGTAGAGTTCGCACACGGAGGCGAGATGAGCGTGATCTTGCGCTCCGAGGATTGTGTACGGCGGCTGAAGAAAATCGGCGACGGCACTGCCTTCGCGCATGAACTCGGGATTGTAGACGACGGTGAAATCGATTCCGGCGCGGCGCCCGCTCTCCTGCTCCAGAATTGGCAGGACGACCGATTCAGTGGTTCCTGGCAAAACCGTGCTACGCAAAACAAAGGTGTGCGTCGACCTCTTCTGCTTCAGTGCGCTCCCGATTTCTTTCGCAACGTTCTCGATATGGGAGAGATCGAGCTTCCCGCTACGCAGGCTGGGTGTGCCGACGCAGACGAAAGAAATATCCGACTCGAGCACGGCTGCGGTGGAATCCGTGGTGGCGCGAAGGCGGCAAGCCCGGTGGCCGCCTGCAATCAGTTCGTTCATGCCGGCCTCAATGATCGGGCTCCGCCCGCTTTCCAGCATCTCAACTTTTGCAGGATTTAGGTCCACACCGATCACACGGTGTCCCATGGATGCAAAGCACGCGGCCGAGACCGAGCCTACGTATCCCAACCCGAAGACACTAATCGACAAGCTCAATTCTCAGGCTCCTGCATTTTGCCATTCGGTACCGCCCAGAGTGCTGCTTGATGCCTATGCGCGAGCGGTGATGCTTTCACTATAGCAACCGCCGCAGTGCAAAGCACGAGAACGGACACACCTTGCATACTGTAATTTACGCTGATTATTTTCAAGCGTGTACAGCACTCACCATGCGTCAGGTGACGGTGCGTAGTTAGCAAACGGTGCAATTCGATCAGGCACGGTAACATGTGATTGTGCCCTCAGGCTTGCAACGAAAACTAACACGCCTCACTCAGATGAGCTGGCCGGAACTCCGCACGCGAGTTGGGCAGGAGATTTCTAAGCGGCTCGATTTGGCGATGTACCGGGCCGGGATTGGAGCGACGGAGCTCCGACTCGCCAGCGCAATATCGAGGGACGCGAAGTTTTTCTTCGGAGAAGCAGAAGCCCGCCATCGCGCCAACCTTCTGAAAATGCACTTGCCGGACGAAGCCGATGCAATCGTCGAAGAGGCAAATGCGATTTGCCGGCATGAGTTTCGCTTGCTCGGGCACGACAAAATTAGTGTTGGACGCGAAATCGATTGGCATTCTAACCAGGGAAAACGGACCGATCGATTGAAGCCCTGGTACAAGATTGATTTTCTCGATTTCTCCGCAGGCGGCGATCACAAGATTATTTGGGAGCTTAACCGTCATCAGCATCTGGTTACACTAGCCAAGGCATGGCTGCTTACCGGCCAAGCGGAATACGTGAATGAAGTTGTGGCTCAGTGGTATTCGTGGCAGAAAGCAAACCCGTATCCTCTGGGCGTCAACTGGGCCAGTTCCCTCGAAGTGGGTTTGCGGAGTATCTCGTGGATTTGGGCTCGAATCCTGCTAGCCCAATGCCCGGAAATGCCGAGCAATTTCGAAAGCGATCTTTTGATCGCTCTTCGATTGAATGGGCGCCATATCGAGCGGTACCTGTCGACCTATTTTTCTCCGAATACCCATCTCCTGGGCGAAGCGACCGCGCTATTCTTCATCGGGAGCCTATGCCCGGAGCTTCCCGCGGCAAACCGATGGCGAAATCTGGGGTGGCAGATTCTTCTTCAGGAATCTGAACGTCAGGTGCGCGAGGATGGCGTTTATTTCGAGCAGTCGCTCTATTACCACGTCTACGCACTCGACTTTTTCCTGCATGCGCGAATCCTTGCCTCGGTCAACGCGACTGCGATTCCTGAATTGTTCGACGGGGTGCTGAAAAGAATGGTCGATGTAGTTCAGGCGCTATCGGCGACCAGAGCAATCGAAGGCTTTGGAGACGATGATGGGGGCAGAGTATTCAATCCACGGCGAAATCACACTGAGTGCATGATCGATCCGCTGGTGCTTGGGGCGGTTCTTTATGGTGACAAATATCGATCGGCAAGTCTCACCGAAGAATCGATCTGGCTATTTGGCGATAAAGCTGTCGAAGCATTCGACAAGATCGCTGCCCGCAGGGAGTTAGCCTCACGATCGTTTCCAGCAGGTGGCATCTACCTCATGAACGATTCTGAGCCATGTCTTCAACAGTTGATGATCGACGCCGGTCCACAAGGAACGGGCCACTCCGGCCATGGGCACGCGGATGCATTGAGTGTTCGATTGTCTTTGGCCGGACAGCGCTTTCTGATTGACTGCGGCACATATTGTTACGTTTCCGACGGAGAGGAACGAAATCATTTCCGCGGCACGGGTGCGCACAATACCTTGAGAGTCGACAACCTGGACCAAGCCGTTCCAGAGGGACCATTCGCGTGGAGTTCGATTCCGCAGGTCGTAGCGGAAACTTGGCTCAACGGGAAAACTTTCGATTTTTTTGTCGGCAGCCACGACGGATATCACAGGCTGCCTGATCCCGTCGTGCATCGCCGATCCGTCTTCCATGTGAAAGCAGGACTTTGGTTTATACGAGATGTGGCGGTAGGGCAGGGCCAGCACCTTCTCGAAACTTTCTGGCATTTTTCCCCACAAATTGAAATCGCAGAAGAACCCGGTGCTGTCAAAGCGACGCTTTCCCTTCGCGATAAGAGTTCTGAGCACGCCTGCCTCACTTTCCTCATCGATCGGACCTCCGATTGGGTTGCCAAGGTTGCCGAAGGCGTGGTTTCGCCCGCCTATGGGTGCAAACGAGCGGCGCCCATTCTCCGTGTTCATACAAATTCCGGCCTGCCGAAAGAGTGCGCGGTCTTGCTTTTACCTGGAAAACAAGCTTCCGGCATTGGCGAATTCTCAGCTCTCTCGGAGAGTTCGCAGGGTCAAGTACGTGGCTATTGTTACCATACAGCCCGAGCTTCCGAATTCCTCTTTCTCGCGGAGGGAAATGCTCGCTGGACCTTGGGCAATTGGAGGAGCGATGCCAAGCTACTCTATAGCAAACTCGAAGACGGTCGGTTCACGCACGTTATCATGGTTTCAGGCACGTTTGCGGAATGGCGCGACAAACGCTTCGTGTCGCACTCTTCAGGCGCTGCAACTTTTGAGTGGCTGAAAAACGCGGGAGTTCAGAGCGGAACGTCCCAGGGTGCTCTGGAAGATTTGGTTTTTGATCTCTAAGCTTGACTCTGCCTTCCAGGTGAAGCCTTCGCCCGACTTAGGTAAGCAAGAAAACAATGTGTGGCATTGCGGGAATATTTGAATTCGGGGAACATGCTTGCGTCGACGCCGCTGCATTGAGGCGCATGTGCGATGTCATTGCACACCGCGGTCCAGACGACGCTGGCTTCTTCTTGCAAGGCAAGCTCGGTCTGGGCATGCGCCGCCTCAGCATTGTCGATCTCTCCACCGGTCATCAGCCGATCAGCAATGAAGACGGTTCAGCCTGGATCGTATTCAACGGTGAAATCTACAATCATCGAATTCTACGCGAACAATTGATCGCCGCCGGGCATCGCTATCGCACGCAGAGCGACACCGAAACCATTGTTCATCTTTACGAGGAGTACGGAAAAGATTGCGTTCAGCACTTGCGAGGAATGTTCGCGTTCGCCATCTGGGATACAAAACAGCAGTCTCTCTTTGTTGCGCGCGACCGACTGGGGATCAAGCCGCTGTATTACCGGCTCTCCAGCTCGAATTTCATTTTCGGATCGGAAATCAAAGTCTTGATGGAGTATCCAGGAGGAAGCGCGGAATTCAATCGAGACGCTCTTCCCGAATTCTTGAGCTTCGGTTATCTCTCTGGGGATGAAACGTTCTATCGCGGCGTGCGCAAACTGATGCCGGGCCACTGGCTCGAGGTAGACGCGCGCGGTGATTTTCGTGTGGAGCAGTATTGGGATTTACGTCCCGCACCAGAGGTCGAACAGCATGATGAGCACTATTACATGGAGAACTATCGGGGAATGCTCGAAGATGCGGTAAGCAGCCACTTGATGAGCGACGTTCCCGTCGGAGTATTCCTTAGTGGCGGCCTCGATTCCAGCGCAGTAGCCGCACTCATGACGAAAATCAGGCAGGAGCCTATCGAGACCTTCTCAGTCGGCTATTCCGAACAAAGCTATAGCGAATTGCCATATGCCCGGATGGTTGCTGAGCATTTGAAATCAGTGCATCGCGAGGTATTCGTAAGCCGGAAAGACTTTTTTGGTGCATTGCCAAAACTCATCTGGCACGAGGATGAACCGATTGTCTGGCCCTCCAGTGTGGCGCTATTTTTCGTTGCGCAGTTGGCTCAAGAACGCGTCAAAGTAGTTCTGACCGGCGAAGGCAGCGATGAAACCCTGGCCGGATACTCGCGCTATGCTTTCACTCTGAAAAATCTCGCTTTCGATCGCGCGTATCGCTGCATCGTTCCACAGCGCATTCGGCGCCGTCTGCGCGAAACCATCGCAACTTCCTCCTGGATTAGCGCCGCCATGCGCCGCAAACTCTCGCACACGTTCCTTGCGCTCGACGGAGAATCCTGGTCTTCTTTTTATTTTGACAATTTTTTTTCGGCCTTCAACCAAGCTGATCAAAGCGAACTGCTGAGCGACGAATTTCGTGCTCAAGTCGACGCCGGTGCCGCATATCGGAATGTCCTTGGATACTGGGATAAGTCCTCGGGTGATCTTCTTCAGCGACTGCTCTACACCGATATCAAGACGTACCTGGTCGAGCTCCTGATGAAGCAGGACAATATGAGCATGGCCGCCTCAATCGAGAGCCGAGTTCCGTTTCTTGATCACCTGCTACTGGAATGGGCCATGCAGATTCCAGCAGCGGTTCAGATACACGGCACTGCCGGCAAGCGGATTCTCAAGAGGGCGATGGAAAAACTTCTTCCTCGCTCGATCATTTATCGTCCTAAGCTGGGATTCCCCACTCCTTGGAGTGGCTGGCTGGCCGGAGCCCAACTCGATTGGATCGAACGCCTGCTGTTAGAGCCTAGGAGCATGAATCGCGGATTCTTCAAGCAAGCGGCTATCGAAAAGCTTTTTCGCGAACACCGCGCCCGCTATCGCGACCATTATGACCGCATCTGGCGTCTGCTCAACCTTGAGTTGTGGCATAGGGTTTGTCTTGAAGGAGACTCTCACGACCAAGCGGAAAAGCCTGCCGAAGCAAAATCTGTTCCCATGGCCTGAGCTGGAATTTCGTTCCTAATTTTGCAGCAGTCCAGCTTGTCTTCGACGGCTGGGCACCAACTCAGCATAGATGCTCGACCAACGATCGCGCACCGATGCCCAGGTCCAGCGCTCACACTCCGCAAGTGCGTTCTCAGCCAGCCGCGTGGCTAGATCCGGATCTTTAAGCAGCCTGATTAGGTTTTGCGCCAAAGCGGTTGGATCGCCGGGATCAGATAGCAATCCCGTACGTTCATGCTCAACTATGTAGCGCACACCTTCTGGAGCGGTCGTCGCTACTGGAGTTCCGGATGCGAAGGCCTCGAGCACCGAAACCGGCATGTTGTCCAGATTAGAGGCATTCACGAAGATATCGGCCCGGTCGTAGAACTGAGCGATTTCCTTATGCGGCGAAACACCTAAGAAATGAACTCCTTGCAGATTCAATTGCCGCACCAGTTCCCGGATTTCACCTTCCAGCGGTCCTCCTCCCACCAGGTCGAGGTTCGCGTCCGGAAAGACTTTCTGCACCTCCGCAAAGGCCTTCACGACTACATCGACGCCATAGTACAGATGGAACCCGCGAGTGCAAATCAGATGCGGCCGCAATGGCCGGCGCAAGCGATAACGGAACTGCGATAAATCGACGACGTTGGAAACGATCTGCGCCTTCAACCCGAATTCACGCAACACATCGACGAGATATTCTGAAGGAACGACGATACGGTCAGTTTCCCGCAGTACAAGTCTTGCCAGGGCGGACTTTTGCAGATGGTCGCGGCACTCTCCACTGTGATAGTTGATCAAAGTTGGCTTGCCAAGGAAGCGAGCCGTCGCCCATGCTGGAAGCGGCGCCAACAGAAATGATGAATACGAAGCTGAAAATATGTGGGCAACATCTACCTCTAGCAACCCTCGCCACAGGCTAAATAGATAGAGCGGCTCACGGATGATGGTACGCAGAAAAGGTATGCGCTCTGCCCACCGCAGTCCGTAAGGCAAACGCGGGTCAACGGGAATAAATCGGGCATCGATCTCGCGATTGCTTTTCCAAGTTCGCACAAGAAGATCGGCCTGCACCGACTGCCCACCGACGTAACGCAAGCTGGGGGCAACCACGGCTACCCGAATCGGAGAACCGTTCTGCCGAGGAGAGAATGATTGTCCCGCCCGATGCTTGTTGCTTTTGGTCGCCAGGACCTCGGAATAAAGCTGTTGGTACTGCTCGCCGATGCGCTCTACCGCAAAGTTCTCTTCCGCGAATTGCCGGGCTTTATACGAAATCGACTGCCGAAGTTCGACATCGCGCAGCAGGCTCCCGATTCCGGCGGCAAGTTTCTCATCATCGTTCGAAGGAACCAGAAGCGCGCGGCCGTCCCCGGCGAGTTCTTTATTTCCACCTACAGCAGTGGCGACAACGGGTATGCCGGCTGCCATGGACTCCAGCAGGACATTCGACAAGCTTTCCGAAATGGAAGGCACGACAGAAATATCGAGGCTTGCCAGCACTGCTGGAATGTCGCTGCGGTCACCGAGAAAAGTGACTCGGTTTGTCAATCCGATTTGGTTTGCCTGCTGCTCCAGAGTCGAGCGCAAGGGCCCGTCTCCCACCAGTATGAAGTCGACGTTGGGGAACTCGGAGGCTACGCGAGCTGCCGCCCGCAGAAATCCGGATTGATTCTTATAAACCGCATTCATGCGGCCGATCATTCCCACCCGGAGGATTCCCGCTTTTGGCTCGAGCGCTGCGGCAGTTTTGGCAAAGGCTTGGTGCGGAAGTCCGTTGCCGATCACAACCAGCTTTTGATCTTGTAAACCAGCGTCTGACAGGCGGTCTGCGGCCGCCTGCGAATTGCAGACAACTCGATCGCACCAATGAAACACCGCCAGCTGAGCGCGAAATTGCGCTGAAGTAAGCAAGTCTCCCAGTTGGCGATGGCTGCCGATGACCGCGGGGACGCCGGCCAATTTGGCTGCGGGAATCAACGTCAGGTTCGTATAAAAGTCGAAGGCATGAGCTATGGTGATTCCAGAGTTGCGCAGCAAACGCATCAGCCGCCAACGGCTTCGAATCGACTGCAGTCCATACAGGCTGCCACCCAAGCTGAACGTGGGCAACTCGCCAATCCCGTCGAGCGTGCCGCGATCAAGAAAGGAACCTTTCTTCTGAATGCAAGCAACCCGTACGTCACAACCGCTTCGTTTCAATGCGCCGGCCAATTCCACGAACTGGCGCTCTGAACCGCCGGTTTCCAGGCTATTGGTCATGAGGAAAATCGCGCCCGGGAAAACTGGTGGCTGATGCGGATGGATGCCGATCTGACTGGCAGGAAGCAAGTCAGCCTGTGTCTCGTTCTCTGCGGAAGAACTCATGCCAGGTTTTCAGCCGCCGGCGCGCGGTGTGGCTTATCCGCCGAGTGCTTGGCCGGGATGTTCTCCAGAACGTTGCGGTGCCACAATTCGAGCATCAACAAACGCCAAATTTCGTGGGAATGATTGCGGCGTTCCTCGAAGTGCTCTTCCAGCAAACATCTCACACTTTTCGGATTGAAATAACCTCGTTGTAAAGCTCTTGGCTCAAGCAGGACCGATTGAATCAGGCCTTTCAGTTCGTTGCGCATCCAGTGCACCAGGGGGACGGCAAAGCCTTGCTTCGGGCGGTCCATTGCTTGACGCGGCACTCCGACCCGTTCGGCCAGCTTGCGAAGAATGTACTTCTGTTGTCGTCCTCGCAACTTCCACGATGCGGGCAGTCCGGTGACCCACTCGACAAAGAGATGGTCGAGGATCGGAACGCGCACCTCCAGCGAAGTCGCCATGCTCATGCGATCGACCTTGGTTAGAATGTCGCCCACGAGGTAGGTTTTTGTATCCACGTACAACATCTGGCTGACCGGATCCGCCGCGGGAGCCTCCTGGAAATATTTGTACATCACATTTTCCGGATTGCCGCACGCCCGCAGAACTTCACGAAAGTCGCCGGATAATAGCGGCATGTCTCGTTCGATCGAGGGAATGAAAGAAATGCTGTCTACATAGCGCTCTTGCCACGGTAAGCACACGTTGTACGATAGCCTCCTGCCACGCAGGTTTTGCGGCAATCGCGGAAAAACCTGCTGGCGATATAGATCCCGTGCCCAGAGCGGGATTCGCTCGAACTCCCGCCACCGAAGATTGATGGCGTAGCGGTCATATCCCGCGAATAGTTCGTCTCCGCCATCTCCTGACAGCGCCACCGTTACGTGTTTCCGCGCCATGCAGGAAACAAAATAAGTGGGCAGCATCGATGAATCCCCAAACGGCTCTTCGAGCGAACTCGTCAGCTTTTCAACGGTTTCGAGAACGTTGGGCGCCAACACGAGTTCGTGATGCTCGGTGTTGAAATATTCCGCGACGATACGCGCGTAATGCGCTTCATTGAAATCATCGTGACTGAAGCCGATGGAGAAAGTCCTCACGGGTTTTGAGCTTGCCCGAGCCATCAGCGCAACCACAGTGGAGGAATCAATTCCTCCGCTCAACCACGCGCCCAGGGGCACATCCGAGATTAGGCGGACTCTCACGGCTTCAGCCAGCCGCCACTCGAGTTCCTGTAAACATTCCTCTTCGCTCGCTGGCTCGTGTGTGCCGTATGCCGGCAGGTTCCAATACTGGCGAACATGAATCCGTCCTGAGTCAAACTCGAGCAAGTGGCCGGCAGGCAGCTTTTGAATCAACTGAAAAATGCTGAGCGGATCCGGAACATACCCAAAATACAAATATTGCAGCAGCGCTTCTTTGTTCACCTCGGCAAGTTCCGGCGCAATGGCAACAATCGATTTGATCTCCGAAGCAAATAGCAAACGCCCATTCGTCATCGCATAGTGGAGTGGTTTCTTACCCAGGCGGTCACGAGCCATCAACACCTTGCGCCTGCGCTCGTCGTATAAGGCAAAGGCAAACATTCCGCGCAGCTTGTCTACGCAATCAGCCCCGAGGTCTTCATACAGGTGAACGATTACTTCGGTATCGCTGTTGGTGTAGAAGCGATGGCCGCGCTTCTCCAGTTGAGCGCGCAGTTCGGGGAAATTGTAGATTTCCCCATTGAAAACAACCCAAACCGTTTTGTCTTCATTGAAGACCGGCTGGCGGCCGCCCACCAAATCGATAATGCTGAGGCGGCGCATGCCAAATCCCACACCCGATCTAACGTGGATTCCTTCGTCGTCGGGCCCGCGATGCACCATCGCCTCGCACATGCGGTGCACTGTGGACTCGTCCACTCCGACGCCGGGATAAGTTTCGATCACGCCCGCTATGCCGCACATGCACTACCCCTTGAGTCCGTTGGCGCGAGTTGGCTCCGTCCGTCCCGGTTGCGGCACAGCTCTTTTGAGAGCCGACTGCCGCCTGCCCGCTGAATTAGCGTCGGCGAATAGCTGCGTGCAGTTTCGATTGGGGCGTTTGTGGCACACTCGAAGCATTAAAACTTTTGTTCTCAAATTGTTCTCTCTCTTGCACCATCATCAGCAGTACGGAGGTGTACGAAACCGCGAAGTAGGGAAAATACTGGTAGGCCTCGGGCGCAAAGAATGCACCCACCATGAATCCAATCAAAATCGCGTACAACGCGCCCGAAAGCAGGTCGATGTCAGGATCATAGCTGGGCCTGCTGCGTAAGCGCCTGAGATTCTTGAAACCGCGAGCAAAGTAGAGCAGATAGAGCACAAGCGATGCGATGCCGCCCTCAACCGCTATCTGAAGATACGACACGTGAACGTCTCGCCAAAGGCCGGAATAAACGGCAAAATCTCCCAGTCCAAGTCCCAACGGATAATGCTCAATCGCCTGTATACTCTGGACCATCAAGAAGCGGCGTTCTTCATAAGAATCGTGAGCGCTGAGATCAACTTCGTTACTGATATTCTTGCCAGATATCGCGAGAAAGCGGCTTTTTAGTTGTCCGCCGGCGGCGACTCCCACTACCAGGACTACCACAATGGCAGCGACCACAATATGGAATCGCTTCCCCTTAATCCCAAAAATCCATAGACACACCGAACCCGTGATGAGCAGATCGATGAAGCCGGCGCGGGATGAGGTCATAAAAAGGCAAACGCACATGGCCAGCATCGATGCCGCCCACGCCGCCTTACGGGGGATGCTCCGCGTACTCAATAGAAAGGCGAAGCAAAGCGGGAGCGTAAGCACGATGGCAAAGGCCAGGTCGTTGGGATTGGAATACATTCCGCCGATTACACCGTCCAGCCTGGGATGAGAACGCCCTTTGAGCATCGAGACGACCACAATCACTACAACCGAAGCCGCTTGAATAAAAATGATGCGGCGCAGGCGGCCCACGCTTGTTACTACAAAAAAGGTTAGAACCCACGCAATCAACACCTTGGAAAAATCAACCGTTCTGAAAAACGCTCCGCCCCTCCAGACTGGTGACAGCAGGGCAGAGGCGAACAACAGCACTATGATTCCGAAAAGATACTTCGCCTCGATGGGAATGTCGCGCAGGCGCCGTTTGGCTTTTCCGCCACTCATCAACAGCCCCAGCAATGCAAAAATTCCTGAGATCTTTGCCAAAGGAATGTAGTCGAGTCCCGGAATCCAGTCCTCGGGACGTGCGCAGTAAACCACATAGAAGGCGCTGAGCCACCAGAAGGCTCCGGCGAGCGGCTCGCTCGGCAACGCAGGCCTATCCGCTGGCTTCTGCAGTACCGCATCCCTGTAAACCACTGGCATTAGAAATCTTCCATCGCTATTCAGAAAAAGTTCATTCGGATCCACCGCTTTGCCACTATTTCGATGTCAGCTCGTCTCTGCGGCTTTCTCGAACTCGCTCGTGACTCCCGTACGCAAACGCATCGTACTCAGCGAGCCGGCAATCACTTTCTGCAGGATTTCCTCGAACCTTGAACCTAGCAGAGGCCAACTGAATTTCTTGGCCAGTGCGGCAGCCGCTTGCTCCACGCGAATTCGCCTATCCGTATTTGTTAAAAGTGCGACCACGGATTCCGAAAACTCCTGCGGCCTATCGGAGAGAATGATATCCCGGTCATGGTGAACATCGAGACCCTCCGCACCAACCGATGTCGATACAACCGCTTTGCCGGCAGCCATCGCTTCATAGATTTTCAGGCGGGTTCCGCCGCCGATTCGAAGAGGAACCACGACTACGCTCGCTTCTCGCAGGTGATCCACGACGGACGGAACTCGCCCCGTGACTTCGACTGAATCGCAGGCGAGCGACTGTACTCTCGATCCGGGGTTTCGGCCGACAATACGAAAATGTGCGCCACGAGCTCTGCCTAATATCCCGGGCCAGATTTCGCGGCAAAAATATTCAACGGCATCGACGTTCGGCTCCCAATCCATAGCGCCTACGAATAGTACGAGAGCGCTTTTTTGTGCAGGATTCGGCCCCGGACAGAACTGTTCGGTATCGACTCCGGTCGGCACGACACTAATGCAATCATCATCGGTCCATGCGCTCATCAGACGCTTATCGTGCTCTGAGACAGCGATGACATGATGAAAACGCTGCACCATCTGTTCTTCATAGCGGCGCATTTTTGAGAACTCAAGCCGGTAAACGAGCTTCTTCAGCGAGTTCGATCCGCTGGTTGCCTGTCGCCGCCAGATTTCGGTTTCCACGTTGTGCTGGAACAATACAGTCGGAATGTTGAGTTCCCGCGGAAAATTCACCGCCGCGTCGAGGAAATCACAAACCGCGACATCGAAGGCTTGCTCTTGATACCACGTCTGCAATTGCGAAGCGACCAGCGGCGAGCTGAACCGGCTTACTGCGTAGGGAGCTTTGCGAGGCAGGCGAGACAGATAATCGAGGCCGCGGCGCCACGCCGAGCCACAATTTCTGCCGGTGGCAATGCAAACTGTGCCGGGAAGCTTTTCCCGCAGCGCCTTTTTGTAATCTGCGTCAGCCGGGCCATCGTAGTACGACAGGAACATGAGCTGGTGCCGGGGGGCCAGTTGCCGCAAGAGATTGTACGACCGAATGTCGCCGCCGCTGTGCAGCGGCAGAATCTTGTTGGCTTTGGCCCAGAGAATTTTCAACGCCCCTCACCCGAATCCCCGTCCAGCGAACTATTTAAGCGACTTTCGGCCATGCACGGAAATTGGCTCGTCCGCGACATGCAGATCTTCCAGACCACAACTTTCAAACCAGCGAAACACCTCTTCATATGAATGCTTCGATTGATACCACGGAGAGTACCAGTCGAAAGTGTCGAGCACACGCCATTCGCTGTCTTTGTCGAACGACATGGGCACCAACCATGCCACGAAGCCGCTCGCCGGCCGCCCAAGGAACGGAATCTTTCTCAATACCCAGTGCACGCCGTAAAGAGGAATCGTGCCATAGCACAGCCCATACAAAAGCTTTGGCGGCATGCGCCGAGTCAGTTTTCGATAGACATCACTCATGCGGTACCAGCGGTTATAGGAACTGTACAACCACACGGCAAGGCGCCCTCCCGGCTTCAGAAACTGGGGGAGCACTTTAACGGACTGCTCGCAGTCTGGGGTGTGATGCAGCACTCCGATGCTGTAGATGAAATCGAAACTGCACTCTGCAAAGGGCAATTGAAATACATCGGCCTGAAAAATCGTAGCACTGCGGGCCGCCATGTTTTGGGCCGCAACTTCACACGCCAGACTCAAATCGATGCCCACCACGCGCGCGCCCCAACGGCTCGCCACCTCGGCGAAGCGTCCCATGCCGCAACCGACGTCGAGCACCAGTTTGCCCCGCAAATCCTCCGGGCTGAATCCGGTGCGGCGGCGAAACGCCTCCTCTGAGCGGTGGCTGTGTTCGTTATCCAACTGAGTCCGCGCGTGAAGCTTCCATTGAAACCCGAAGCTGCCGGCGTAGTTTTCTGCATCGACAAATCGGATCACGCCATTGACGGCTGGATATTGCTTGCGACAATCCAGGCAAACCAGACCATCGGCGCGATTCTCAAGCCTGCTCCGGCAGGCGGGGCAGCGCAAAATCGCAAGCACATCTTCGGGAATCTGGGATCCGGTCGCAGTATGATCCTGGGAGGCCGTCAATCGACCATTCTCTTTGACGTCGTGCTGGCTGCCGAGTTGTTGAGCGCTACTCATCCACTTCTTCATGAAATGCTTTTTGCTGCCGTTGTGCCGGCATCATCGGCTCCACGCCGGCTTTCTACCGGAAACGAAATTAGCAAATGCGACCAGGGCTGCCGTATTTAGAACCACAAATGTAGCGGCGGCGTCGGCAGCCCGTGCAATCACGCCAGGTTTTGGCAAGCGCAATAGAGCTGCGACAGCGAGCGCATAAAAAGCGAGTTGCAGAACAAGAACCAGGCGATAGAACGGCCCTCGCAACCAAATAGAAGCCAGCAGCATGGCCGTCAACGCGAAGGGAACCGCCAACCGTAGTAATTTATGACTGATGAAGCGTCCTAGAACTGGGTTGCGATTGCTCAACAGCCAGGGAGCTATCTGTAGTAACTGATAGTTCCCGCTGAGAGTTCTTACCTTGCGGGCGAATTCCAGTCCTCCGCCAAGATCAGGGCTGTCCCACGCTCGCGCTCGATCGTCGAAGAGTACCCGTTTCCCCTGCCTGACTACCTGCATTGGAATGTACACGTCGTCAAGAATAGTTCCTTCGGGTACTTCCGGCAGCAACTCGTGGCGCACGGCGTAGATGGCGCCCGTGGCACCTACAACAGATCCTGAGCACGATTCCAGTTCGCGGATTTTTTTTTCAATCCGCCAATACAAACCCATTCCCTTGGCCGCCTCGCCAGACTCAGGATTGCCCAACATCAACGCACCGCTTACGCAGCCGATTTCCGAATCGACAAAATCCCCTACCAGCACACGAATCGCACCGGCCTCAACTTCCTGCCGCGCGTCGGTAAAGACGACGATCTCGCCGCTCGCAAGACTGATGGCATCATTCAAACCAGCAGCCTTGCCGCGCGATAACTGGTTCATCATCAGTTGCACGCGAGGATCATCGGCATGCTCGCGCAAAAGGCTGTCGGTGCGGTCCGTCGATCCATCCGAGACGACGACAATCTGGCAGCGTTCCGGCGGATAATCCAATTTCCTTAGATTCCGCATCTTCCGCTCGATCCAGGCTTCTTCGTTGCGCACAATCATCACAATGGAAATGTCAGGCTCTTGCTCCGCGCGAAGAATCGGCCACGGCATGAGTTTCGATTGCAGCCACAACCACGCCAAATATCCCACGTAGGTATAGACGACAAGCAAGAGCGCACACCAGAAGAGGAACGTCATTGCGCTCCCCGGCCCAAAAGGACGATCTTGATGGTCTGGAACATGATCAGAAGGTCCAAACCGAGCGAGGCGTTCTTTATGTAAAACAGGTCGTACTGTAGCTTTTCGCGCGCATCCTCCAGCGTATTCCCGTACTTGTATTGAACCTGGGCCCACCCCGTGATGCCGGGCCGCACCACATGCCGTACACCGTAATACGGAATTTCCTTGCTGAGCCACTCAACAAATTCCGGACGTTCGGGGCGCGGCCCCACGAAATGCATGTCACCTCTCAGCACGCACCATAATTGCGGAATCTCGTCGAGGCGCGACGATCGCAGGAACCTGCCGACGCGAGTGATGCGCGGATCATCGTCGGTCGCCCAGGTTGCTCCAGTGTCCGCCTCGGCATCCACGCGCATGGTGCGGAATTTGTAGCAATGGAAGATTGATCCGCCACGGCCCACGCGTTTTTGGCGATACAGAACCGGACCAAGGGAATCTAACTTGACCGCCAGCACAATGAAAGGAAGCAGTGGCAGCGACAATACCGTTCCGATGAGAGCAAATAAGAAGTTTACCGCCCTTCGGATCAACCTGAAGGTCGTGCTGAAGCGGAATCCTTCGGCAAAAATCAACCAGCTCGGATATAACTGCTCGACTTCGATGCAGCCAGAAATTTTTTCCAGCCATGAAGTTGCTTCCTCGACTTTCACGCCGGCCAGGCGAAGGTTGAGCAATTCCGTGACCGGAAGAGTGCCGCGGCGGTCGGGCATCGCGACAATTACGCGATGCACGCCGTTCTTGCGCTGCGCCAGGCCGAGCAAGTGCGTAGCTACGCTCTCGCGCGTCAATTCGCCCGCAACGTCGCCCGTCCAGCCCACCACGTCAACACCTAGACCGGCGCGCCGGCGAAGGCCCATGACCAGACGCTCGGCGCGATCCCCAGTGCCCAAAACGTAAACTCGCTCACGCAGAAAGGGCTGCTGTACCATCCAGGAGCACACCGACCGCCAACAGAAAAGAGTAAACGTGAGGATGACGAGTCCCCAAAACGCCGAACCATTTCCCGGAAGCAATTTCGGATAGCGCTCACCCAACACCGCGAGCACGAGAGCGACAAAGCCCAGCACCAGAAGAAGACGGAAAGCGTGCTCCCACTTCTCGCCGAGGCTTGAAACGTCGTAGAGATCGAACCAATACGAAAGTAGCAATACCGCGGTGGTGACAACCAGAATTTTAGGTCCCAGGTCGGCCAGCACCTGCAGATAACCGCCATCCACATTGAGCAGCAGCCAGCTGTCGTGATTACGCCAAAGCGTCGCCAGTAGAAAGGAAAACCAGACGATCATGGCTTCGCCCACCAGCAGAACCAGAGTACGCAGCGGGTAATAAACCTTGAACAGCCGGATCACGGTTGCCCCGTTCCCCTAAGACTTTGACTCGGTAGTTACCTTCTTCACATACGCGTTGTAGTAATACCGCGAATAAGGACTCGACTCGTGGTCGGTTCCGTTTAAAATCACGCCTACCAGCGCCTCATCGGAAAACTCCTCTCGCGCGCGGCGGGCCAGGTCGAACGGCGTTGAATTCGAACGCACCACCATGAGCACACCGTCACAGGCCTTCGCCAGAATTCCGGCATCGGAGACCGGCACCGCGGGCGGCGAGTCGACGATGATCCAGTCGAATAGCGGATCGATCCGCTGCAGGAAGATATTGAGCTTTCCGTTGGCCACTAGTTCGGCGGCATCGGCAATTTGCTCGCCACTGGGAATGAAGAACAGGTTTTCCATCGGTCCACGCTGCACAATCGAAAATTCGTCGCAGGTGCCCTGCAAGTATTCGGACAGGCCGGGAGCCGCAGTGGTTCCGAGCATCAAGTGCAGGCGCGGCGCGCGCAGGTCGGCGTCAATCAGCAGGACGCGCCGGCCGTGCTGCCGGACCAGAACCTGTGCGAGATTGGCCGCAGTGAAGGATTTGCCTTCTTTGGGCAAGGCACTCGTAACAAGAATTTTTTTCAGTGGCATCTTCTCGCGGGCGTGATACAGCCGGGAACGCAGGGTGCGGAACTCCTCGGTGCCCCGAGCGCCGTCATCGCCATTGAAAAACAGCATGACCTTCTCATCCGGCTGCCATCGCATTTGCGGGCAGCGCGCCAGCAGCGCATCCAGGGTGTAAGGACTGGCAAAAGAAGCCATGGCAGACGAGAATGGAGCGCTGGAAGCGGGCCCTGCCGCAGCCACAGCAACCGGCATGCTTTCGGGCATGGCGGCGTCTGGCGCGGCCGGCGGTACGTAGCTGGGCTGCGGCTGATTGACCTGCGCCGCCGCACGCTCCTGCTCCGCCTTCTTGAGCGCTTCGTGGATTCTGCTCATAGTTTCCTTTCCCCAGGGAGCTCGTCTTTTTCTTCTTCGCGCAAACGGTCGGCTAAATTCGCGAGCGACCGCAAAGCATCTCCAAGGTCCATTTGCGCTCCGCTTGCTACAACCGGAGCCGTCATGGCTCGTGCCGTCGCACCATCGATTAAGTCCAGATCACGCGCGACAACATCGACCACCTCCGTTCGTATGATTTTCTGCTGGTCGACGAATCCGCTGACCAGACAATGCTCGCACAATAAATTGATCACACGCGGAATGCCGCTCGCGTAGCTATGAATCGAAACCAGCGCCTCAGGATCGAAAATCTGCTGACCGTTCGAACCCGCAATCCGTAATCGCTGCTGCACATACGCTTTGGTTTCATCGAGCGTGAGCGGATGCGTGCGGGCACGCAGAGTCAGTCTTTGCCTCAGCTGGCGCAATTGCGGTTGTTTGAGCTTTTGTTCAAGCTCCGGCTGTCCGACAAGCACGATCTGGAGCAACTTTTCAGTGAAGGTCTCCAGATTAGTGAGCATTCGGACTTCTTCCAGCACCTCATCGCTGAGGTTCTGGGCCTCATCGACGATGAGGACCGCAGTCTCGCCGGCGCGGTAGCGATCGAGCAGCCAGTTGTAGAGCCGCAGCAAAATCTGGCTCTTGGCCTTCGATTCGCAGGGAATGCCGAAATCCGCCATCATGTAGTCAAGAAATTGAGTGGTATTCAGGCGAGAATTGAAAACGAAGGCAGTCGCGACCTGCTGCAGACGAAGCCATTCGAGCAGCTTATTGATCAGCGTGGTCTTCCCGGTTCCTACTTCTCCGGTCAGCAGCACAAATCCCTTGCGGCTCTGGATGCCGTAGGTGAGGCAGGCAAGCGCCTCCTCGGTATGCCGCGTCAGGAAAAGATAGCGCGGGTCCGGATTCACGTTGAACGGATTGGCTCTCAATCCGTAGAAGTCTTTGTACATGATTTTCGCCTGACGGCTTTTGCGTTGCTGTTCGCTTTGCAGCCTTTCGTTCTGTGTCGTGCCTATATTCTGGCCGTATCGTGCTTCTCTTCCAGCAGATTCTTGCGTTTCCAGAAGCGGCCTTTTCCATTGCCGCTTTCCGTCTGCAACTGCACCACCCATGGGACCGAAACCAGGATGGGAAGGCCGACCGCCGCCTCCGCATCCGCCTCGGTGCGAATGCACTTCTCGCGAAATTCGAGCCAGATCGCCAGACCAAAGCCCAGCACCAGGCCCGCGCCGAGACCACCCCCGGCGAACAAGGGCCGATTCGGAAAACTCGGTGACTCGGGCAGGTCGGCGGGATTGAGCAGGGCCATTTGTTCACCTTGCTGTTGCTGCTCTGCCTGCGTCGCCATTTTCGAGGTGCTTTGCTTAGCGAGATCGTCCTGGTAAACCTTCTGGGCATTGTCGTAATCGCGCGCCAACTCCTTGTACTCTTCTTCCACGGCTGGGCTCGATGCGACCTTTCCCTGGTAAACGGCAATTTCCTGCTGCAGTTTCTTCTGGTCGCGCGTAGCCTGCGAAATCATGTCTTCATACGAATGGATCTGCAGCCGCAGCTGGCGAATCTCCGGAGGTTCCGTTCCCGACCCTTTGTCACTAGCGCCGTCGGCCGGTTTTTCTGAAGGATTATCCAAATCGGCCAGTTGCTTTTTCACCGCGGCAATATCTGCCTTCGTCTTGATTACATCCGGATGATCCTCGGTATAACGGCCCTGGAGATCGATCAGCTGCGCCTGCAATTGTGAGAGCTGTTGCTGTAGGCTCTGGGGATTGCTGCTGGATTGCGAAGACTTCCATGTTGATAATTGCTGCGCCAGCATCGACTCGGTATAAGCCTTGTCTTGAGTAGCCCGGTTCAGGGTTTGCGTATTCGCGTCCAGTTGGGAGTTCAACCCCATGAGGATCTTCATATTGTTATCCTCATCGCCGGGAAGCTGGCCCATGTGCTGGTTCTTGAAAGCCGCTAATTTCTTATCGAGATCATCGAGATTCTGTTTCGCCTGCTCCACCTGTTTGGTGAGGAATGCGGTCGTACCCTGGGTCACATCTTCGCGCGATTTGAGATCTTCTTCGAGAAGCATCGAAGTCAGATCGGTACAAATCTGCTGCGCATCGCGCGCCGTCGATGCCGTATAGTTCACATAAAAACCAGGGACAGGACTGCTGTTCTGGCCCGGCTTTTTCTTTCCGAATTGCGCCAGATCGGTGATAACCGGTTCAATGCTCATGTTCAGCCGGATATTGTCGATTACGTCATCGACGTTCTGGCCGCCTTTGGCCAAGCCGAGCCGGTCGACCATGGGCCGCAGCCGGGCCGGGCTCAATACCCGCTGTTCGATGGTCGCGATATGTTGGGTTAAATCTTCCGTGAAGACTTGCTGCACCACAACGTCGGGAATCTTTGGCGCCTCGATCAGCACCAGGGATTTCGAAGTGTACTTGGGCGAGAAAACATAGGAGACGAGAAATCCAGCCAGGGGCGCGAGCAACGCCGGAATCAGAATCAGCTTCATCCGGCGGCGCAGCATCGCCAGATAATCGTCCATGCTTAGTTCGCGATTCTCGATCATCTCACTTCCCGTTCCGCCAGCCTCGATTGGCTGGTCTCAAAATCAGTCAAGGCGGATGGGCCGCGGAGTCCAATCCAATCCGAATGAACCGATGTGCCGCTGAGCCGTGCTCGCGCACGAGAACGTGCCCAACGTACATCCGCCGCTGAAACCCAGATCGTTGAACTGATAACTGATGAAAGCCCGCAATCGCCGTCCCAGCTGCCGGTGAACCCCCATGCCCGCATAGCCATAATCGAATGAGGTTGCCGTAACTACGGCCCCCGGAACCTGTAGTTCGCTGTTTCTGGAATAGCCGGCATCGGCGAACAAATCCCAAACCCGACTCAGCGGCCGCGCCATGTCGAACTGCACGATATCGGTTTCGGCTCCCGCGAAGATACCCGAACCGGTGGTGTCGTAGCGCTGGTAGCTTAGCCCGAGACTCGTCTTTGGGAACCGGTAACGCAGTGACGCTCGCCCGGCCGCGCCGACCTTCGATACCCCCATCGTGCTTACCGCACCGCCGAAGCTTGTGCAAGACGTGACGGGAATAGTCGGAATGTTACATTCCTGCTGATTGATCCCCGTGATCTGAGGTCCCGCGGAAATAAGAAAGTCCATGCGGCCGGAGATGCGGTGCCCGTACATCAACTGCACCACCTGCGTGTGAAACGAGGTGCCGGCCGTCGAGAAATTGAAATCCTGGTAGCCGTAGCTGATCGCGACTTGATCGCGCGGATTCAGCACGCGGTCGTACGCCACTTGAGCAATGTATTCCGAACTGCCGATGAAATTGACATTCTCCTGCACCGGTCCGGCAAAAGTATCCTGCTCCACCAGACTTCCATAGAAATGGACCAGCCCGTACCCAGCCATAAAAGTAACCGACGATTTCGGCGTCAGCGCTTCGACCACGTCAATCAATCCCAAGTTTGTAATTCGCGGCACCAGGCCAAGTGAAACACCAAGGCCGTTTCCCCCTGTGAAAGCATTGTTTTGGCCCCCAAATGCGCTGGCTCCCAGCAAACCCGCGCCGAGATTTCCGAAGCCCGCGTCGTAAGCCCCTCCACCGCCATAAGCGCCGAAGCCAAAGGTTCCTTCCGGGAGATAACTGAAAGAGTCGCGAAGGGCCAGTTGCCCGCGCTTCCAGTTAATCCGGTTGTCGATATCCAACTGCTCGAGTTGCTGCACTCCAATTCCGGTTTGGTCATAATCGGAAACGCCCCCGATATAGTCCATGGCCAAACTGTCGGTCTTCCAGAGTTTCTGCAAGGTCAGGCTTCCCAGCGCTCGCGTGACCGGGGCAACGCCGGAACCGCCTGGCGTATTCGAAGCGTTCGATTCGATCGACTCGCTGAAATGCAAGCCCGGCAAAAGAAAGCTTTCCGGGGCTGCATGCGGCTCGAGGCTGGGCTCGTCGATGGCCGAGATCGGAGGATTTTCGCCAATTGAGGATTCGGAAGTCGCCTGCGCCGCCGGCAGAGCCGGAGACGCTGCAGGCTGATCCTGTTGGGCCCATGCGGTGCAAGAGGAAAGCAGGCTCAGCACAAGGATTGCAATCGCCGTACGGGCTTTCGTGCGAATTCGGCCGTATCTATTAGGGAACAACAATGGTATCTCCCGGCTTCAGGACGAGATCGGTTTGCGTGTCTTTCCCCTTAATTGCGTCCTTATACCTAAACGGAATCTTCGTCTGCTGCCCGTTCTGCGTGCGCAGCAAGTAGATCGATTTAAGATTGGCAAACTGGGTAAATCCAGCGCTCGAAAGTGCCTGCAGTACTGTCATTCCGGGCAACAGCGGCATCGGCCCAGTGTGAACGACTTCGCCTAAAACATAAATGCGCTGGCTGGTCATCGCGGTCACCACGACGGTTACTCGCGGATCAGCGATATATTTCTTCAATTTCTCTTTGATCGATGCGGCCAGTTGCATGGGAGTCATACCAGCCGCCTGAACATCATCAAGCAAGGGAATGGAAATCTTGCCGTCGGGTCGCACCGGCAAAGAAACGCTCATATCGGGCTCTTTCCACACCGTAATGTGCAGCGTGTCATCGGCTCCAATGACGTAGTCGACAGGTACCGAAGGTCCGGCGGTGCGCTGCTCCGTAGCCACCGGTTTTTCGGCCTCCGGCTTGGGGGCGCTATCACTATTGTCATCCTGGGCCCATAGCGCCATGCTCACAAGAGCTAGGAAGGCCAGGCAGGCGACTTTCAACACTCTCTTCATGCACTCCCCTCGTGATCGGAACTAGGATGCTTCGTACTGCGAGCATCCAATCTGTTTCAGTTTGTAAAGCAGAGCCTTGTAACTGATCTGCAAGTCCTGCGCCGCACGGCGGCGGTTCCAGCGGGTACGCGTGAGAGCGCGCAGAATCACTTCCTTCTCTTTCTCTCTGGACGCCGCACGAGCCGCCTGTTTCAAAGACACGCGTTCCCCATTGCCGGCACGATTGGTTCGCAAAAGCATTGCCCGGAGGCCGCCCATAGCGACCGCTTCATCACCGATCGCCACAATCGCCTTGGCGACATTCTCCAACTCTCGAACGTTCCCCGGCCACGAGTACTCCCTGAAGAGGCGCTGCGTCTCCCCGCTTAGAGTGGGCGCGGGGCGCCGAAACTCAAGAGCATACCTCCGCAGAAAATATTCAGTCAGGACGGGAATATCTTCGCTACGCTGGCGCAAGGGCGGAAGTCGCAAGCATAATCCGCTAATTCGATAGTAGAGATCCTCGCGAAAGGTCCCTGCTCGTACCTCAGCTTCAAGATCCCGGGCACTCCCGCAGATCAGGCGCACGAGGCTTCGAGAAGGGCGGCCACTGGAAATTTCATGAGTAAGGTAGCTGAGTAGCCACGATTGACCTTCCCTGCTCAGTTCAGCCAATTCATCCAGATAAACTGTCCCCGCACTGAGCACACCGCCCTGCCCGGCTAACTCTGAAAATCTGTCGTGTGTCAGAGTGGCACAAGATATAGTCCGAAAAAGCAGCCTGGAGCGCCGTGAGAGCTCATGAACTCGCTGGGCCGCGGCTTTCTTGCCGGCGCCCGGTTGCGCCAGAAATAGAACCGGCACGTCGCTCTGGGCGACTTCCACCATTGCGGCCTCCACGCTCCGCATGCCGGGGCTTACACTCTCCACAAAATCGTTTCTCGGTGAATCATGGATCACAGCGATTGGTGCGTTTTTCATCAGTTTGCCTACAACGATTGGATCGAACGAGTCAAACAGCTATCCCGGAACCCTAGCTTAGAAAAACCAGCTCGCGCCCATTGCGTGATTGACCGGCGAGCATCAGGTTCAACGTTTACCACCCTGTTTTCAAAAGTATACAAGCCTGAGCCCAGCTAAGGAAGGAAGCGGGATTTCTTCCCTTACCCTACGCCGTTTCCGCACAAATTGGGAAGTATTTACCCAATCAAGGGTAACCAATGTTTCATAATGGCACCACAGGATTAAGGAAATAATACTCAACTCGCCCCCTGCGAACCGAGCCAATTCCGGCTGCTCGCCTCAGTCAGAATTAGGTCCCTATCCATGGGTCGCCTCTGGTTGTCTCGGTAAGGATAGCCAATACACCTCCTGCACTTTTGATTGCGGCCCACGGCGGGTTGGCATATGCTGGAAGCTATCCCCCTAAGTGATAAAGTTTGTTCAGATGAGCCAGGTCCTCCAAACCGGCCTATCCATTCCTCGTGCGTCCATCGAGGAAAAGCCCGGAATGCCGTGGTGGCAGACGGCGGTAATTTCAGCCCTGTTGCTCTGGATATACGCACCAACCCTCACTCATCTCATAGTTCAGTGGTGGAATGACCCGAACTTCTCGCATGGATTTTTCGTCCCTTTTTTTTCTGCATTTGTGATTTGGCAGGAGCGCTCTCGATTATTGAAGGTACGTCTGCAGCCCTCGTGGTGGGGTCTGCTGTTCTTAGCTGGTGGTCTCTGCCTTCTCATGATCGGCCAGATGGGTGCCGAGATTTTTCTTTCCCGTACCTCGCTTTTGATTGTGCTGGCGGGTTTGATCATCCTCTTTCTGGGCTGGAACTTTTTTCGTGCGGTTCTGCTTCCGTGGGCATTCCTCTTTCTGATGATTCCGATTCCCTCTATTGTCTTCAATCAGATTACTTTCCCGTTGCAATTGCTTGCGTCCAAAGTGGCGAGCACTACGCTGCCCTGGATGGGCGTGCCGGTGTTACGAGAAGGGAACGTTATCGTTCTCCCCACGATGGCGCTGGAAGTCGCCGAGGCCTGCAGTGGCATTCGTTCGTTGATGTCGCTGCTTACGCTCGCGGTTATTTACGGCTATCTCATGGAGAGCAAGAATAGTGTCCGAGTGCTATTGGCGGTCGCATCTATTCCAATAGCGGTTGCGGCCAACAGTTTTCGTATCGTGGGAACAGGATTGCTCGTGCAGTATTGGGATCCCACGAAAGCGGAGGGGTTTTTTCACGAGTTTTCCGGATGGTTGATCTTCGTAATTTCGCTGGTTATGCTCTATTTGCTCCATCGCGTGATTCGCGGTTTTGCACACGAAAGGGAGGAGGGATGAAGCTGACTGGGCTCTTGCGTTTTGGTCTAGCCGCCGGATTGATTGCTCTGACAGCAGTCCTGCTGCAGGCGCGCGGTCGCGGCGAAATCATCCCGCAACACGTGCCGTTGTCATCGTTTCCCACGCAATTGGGAAACTGGGACGGAACTGACGTCGTGCTCGACAAAGATACGCTTGCGGTTTTAGGAGCAGGCGATTTTATGGAGCGGGTCTATCAAGATCCTTCGGGCGCGTCACCGTCAGTCGATCTTTTCTTGGCCTACTTTGCCAGCCAGCGAGCCGGAGACACGATTCATTCCCCACAGCATTGCCTGCCCGGCGCCGGATGGAATGCGGACCAAAAACAACTCATTACGCTTTCGTTGCCGGGTCATCGCCCGTTTCCCGTAAACCGCTATGTCATTTCAAAGGGAGAATCGCGCCGCCTGGTGTTGTACTGGTACTGGGCTCACGACCGCGGTGTAGCCAGCGAATATTGGGCCAAGTACTACCTGGTGAAGGACGCGATTCGCATGAACCGCAGTGACGGCGCGCTGGTGCGCATCACAATCCCGATGACGTCCGGGGAATCGCCCGACGCCGCCGAGCAACGCGTTCTACCTTTCGCGTCGCGCGTGGTGCCGCTGCTGGATGACTATATCCCGCGCTGAAAGAGAAACGGGCAGAACGGCCTTTCCTCCTCACGGTTGTCTGTATCCTCCGTGATAATTGATCGGACCCCGCGACAGTAACTTTCGTCTTGCTCCCAGAGCACGACAGTGTTATTCCTGACTCTCTTTATCATTGCCGTTTATCGTTGTCGAAGGAAAACGATACACACCTGAACCCGGGGCGCCAAATTGCCTGATCAAGATGCGGAGATCGGCCCGCCGAACCGAACTTCATTCGCCTCTTCCGCTGTGTCGATGGCCAAAGCCGAAGATGCCAACCGCCCCAAGCGCGTGATGGGCTTCCGCGATCTTCTCTTATTTTATGTAGTCACGGGAATCAGCCTGCGCTGGATCGCGACCGCGGCCGCGGCCGGCCCCAGTTCGATCGTGATCTGGATTGGCGCGTGGTTTTGCTTTTACCTGCCGCTTGCCTTATCAGTGCTCGAACTTTCATCTCGCTATCCCGGAGAAGGCGGCCTCTATGTTTGGAGCAAACGCGCCTTCGGCGAGTTCTCCGGCTTCATGGCGGCGTGGGTGTACTGGACTAGCAATCTTCCCTTTTTCCCAGCAGTGCTTTATTTCGCTGCCAGCAATATTCTCTTCGTCCGCGAAAATGCCTGGGGGCACTTGTCAAACAACGCTACGTTCTACGTTGTTTTTTCTTTGATCACGCTTAGCCTGGCAACGCTGCTCAATATCGTCGGCCTCGACATCGGCAAGTGGTTAAACAACGTGGGCGCTCTCGCGATGTGGATTCCAGCCGCCATCGTCATCGTCATGGGATTGATCGCCTGCCATCGCTATGGATCGGCAACATCCTTCACCCTTCACTCGATGATCCCCAGCACGCATTTCAACGACATCATTTTCTGGTCCGTCCTGACGTTCGCCTTCGGTGGCTGCGAGACCGCGTCATTCATGGGAGAGGAAATCAAAAACCCGCGCCGCACCCTGCCATTGGCCCTTATCGTCTCCGGCATGACCGTGGCTGTCTGCTATATCGGCGGCACCGCCGCGATCTTGTTGGCAATTCCTTCGAACGAAGTAAACAGCCTCCAAGGTTTAGTGCAGGCCGTTTCCAAAACCGCATCGCGGGTGGGGTTTCCCGGAGTCTTGCCGCTGGCCGCATTTCTAATAGCCCTCAGTAATATCGGCGCTTGTGGCGCATATCTGGGAGCGGTGGCGCGCCTGCCGTTTGTGGCCGGCATCGATCGCCTACTGCCGCCCGCATTCGGCTCGCTGCATCCGCGCTGGAAAACTCCGTGGGTTGCCCTGCTCACGCAATTCGTGCTGGGCGTAATGTTTATTGTTCTCGGCCAAGCCGGAACCAGCGTGAAAGGCGCCTACGACGTGCTGGTAAGCTTGGGGGTAATTTTCTACTTCATCCCTTATTTGTATCTCTTCGGTGCACTGATCAAGGTGCAGAACACGCCAGCTGGGCCGGAGGTCATCAGAGTTCCGGGCGGAAAACATGTGGCGATGCTGGTCGCCGTGCTCGGACTCCTTACAACGGCGGCGACGATCGTTTTGTCCCTGCTTCCCCAGCCAGACGAGGCGAACAAACCGCTCGCTTCACTGAAGATTGTGGGGGGGACCGCAGCTCTATTGTTGATTGGAGCGTGGATTTATTGTGCAGAAAAGCGAAAGACTAGCACCGAGCCAGCGGCTTAAACCGGGCTGGCCGTCTTCCTCGCCGGGTTGAAGAACGGCATGGCCGTCACTTTCACATTGGTTTTCAGCCGTATCGCCTCGATGGTAATCTCCATCTGCAACTGCGTCCCGAGCTTCGAGTATTCAGTCTCGACGCTGGCCAGCGCAATCATCTTCTTCAGAATCGGCGACCAACTTGTAGTCGTTGCTTTGCCCACTTGCTTGTCTCCAGAATACAGGGGAACTGGCACGCGCGAAGCCTGACTCGGCGCGGCTGGAGTGAGTCCATAGCGCTCGTAAACTGCCTCCACATCAGTCCAATCAACTTCGACTCCGACAAACTGCCGCGCTACCCCATTCTTCGCATCCTGCTCCAGCGCCCGCTTGCCGATGAAATTCTCTTTTTCCAGATGCACCATCTTGGCAAACCCTAGCTCGTATGGAGAATATTTCTGCTGCGGAATTAACGCCTTTTTCGAACTGCTGTAATCCACCTCGATGAGCAGCAGCCCTGCTTCTGTCCGAGCTACATCGAGCGCCAACATTCCCGCCGCATGCAGATCGAATTGCCGGCCTTTTTCCGTGATTGCGTCCCAAACTTTTACCGCATCATTCCAAGGCGCCCAAATCTCATAGCCTAAATCGCCGGTGTAGCCGGTTCGGGAAATGTCGACGGGCACTCCCGCAATCTTTCCATGCGTCACGCGGAAATATTTCAAGTTCGCAATGTCCGCATCAGCAACGGTCTTCAAAAGCTTCGCCGAAGTCGGCCCCTGCAGCGCCAGCGCCGCAACCTTCTCGGACACATCCTCGATCTGCACATCCATGTTCAGGCCGTTCTGCCGAAACCAGCGCAGGCTCGGGTCGGCCGCCGTCCACCGATAAACATTTTCCTCCAGCCGCGAAATCGTGCCATCGTCGATGACCTTACCCTCTTCATCGCACCAGCAGCAATAAATCACCTGCCCCACTTTGACTTTGTTAATGTCGCGCGTGATCACGCGGTTCACCAGGCGCGTCGCGTCTTTGCCTGTGATCAGATATTTGTATAGCGGAGAAATATCGATCAGCGCCGCCGCATTGCGGATGGCGTTGTACTCGTGCTCGTGATGCACCTCGTACACGCTGACCGTGTAGTATCCCGACCACTCGCGGTAATTCAAGCTGTGGCAAAGCGGAAAAGTTCTCTCGTGAAACGCGGTTCCAATGGGCAATGGCGTGGCCTCGTTGCAAAATTCGTTCGCTGCCGGATTATATGCAGAGGCGCGCTGGATGGGCAACCGTGCCTTCCGCGCGCACGCGGCATCATCCCGAAGGCCGCGTTTTCGCCAGCGGGCCGAGGGATCTGGCGCGGGGCTGACCTGCTCTCAGCTCGGTAGATGTTCATTTGTCACTGACGCTGACTGGGCGTAGTCAATATATGTAATCAATGCGGCCAGCCAGAAAATTTTACGTCTACATCATGACCAACAATCAGCGCTCTCATGTCCTGTACGTGGGCATTACAGGCGACCTGATCCGACGTGCTTGAGAACACAAGAACAAGTTCACTCCGGGATTTACCAGCCGCTACAACCTCTCGCGATCGCATTGTCTACCACGAATTGCTTTTTTTATCCCGACGCAACCATTGGGCGCGAAAAGGAAATCAAAGGCTGGCGGCGAAACAAGAAAATCGAACTGATCGAATACCATGAATCCCCATTGGCGGGACTTGGCACCGAATGGCAAAATGTATATAAACGGCGGAACTGACCGGGGCTTGCGCGCGAGTTCCTCAACATCGGCCAACTCGACTGGTCGAAATATACGTCCACGGGTTCGTCTTGGCGGGATGACGTCGAGATAGCGCTATTGACATTGATCCGACCGTTAAGTGCTACTGTCATCCCGAGAACAGTCGTTTGTCAGCCGGAGCGAAGGAATCTCATGCCACATTTCTTATGCGCTGATCGGCAGTGGGCTACGCAGAATTGTGACCAAGGGATGCGTGAACTTTCGGTGCTCTGTTTTTATGCGACTTCGCCCTCCTCCTTGGAAATGAGTTACTATACAAACCCTTTCGCACGGCATCCTTAAAATCAAAGCGTCGCACGTCTCGCTCGGGACAAAGAACCGATCCAGCTACTGGATTGGCCTCATGGCTATAGGGACTTATTGCATTACGTCGGCGGTAAAGCCTTGGTGTCCGCGACTGCCGTTATGGCCGCTCCTGGCCCATGCGCGACGCAATTAGCACGAGCCTTCAAAGTGTAGCCCACTACCGCGCTGATCGAAAATGAGGTTCTTGCAGGGCAGACCGGCGCATTCCCGAGTCAAATGACAGATTCGGCTCTGCGTTCTCTGATGGCAACACTATCGATACGCTTCGCAGCTGGAGCGTACTACCTAGCGGACTCTAATCCCGCTGTCGCCGCTATTTCCTTCGCGAGTATCATTGCGTTTCCCCAATCCACCTCAGATTCAAGCTAGCGGCTAGGAGCTAGAAGCGAATGGCAAATTCATACGATGTAATCGTTATCGGCGGAGGCCACAACGGCCTGGTGAACGCCGCCTATCTGGCAAAAGCCGGCAAGAAAGTTCTGGTGCTCGAGCGCCGCCACATTCTCGGCGGAGCGGCTTGCACCGAAGAAGTTTTCCCTGGCTTCAGGTTTTCCGTCTGCTCTTATGTCGTCTCGCTGCTGCGGCCGGAGATCATCCGCGATCTCGATCTCCCGCGCCACGGCCTCGAAATTCTCCCGCTCGACGGAACCTTCACGCCCATGCCCAGCGGCGATTACCTGTGGCGTGTGAATGACCACGGCAAAACTCATCGCGAGATCGCCCGTCACTCCCGCGTCGACGCCGAAGCCTACGACGAATTTGGCAAAGCCATGCAAGCCATGTGCCGCTTCGTGAAGCCGATTCTCAGCATGGTGCCACCCGACCCCAACACGCTCAACCCGCGCGAACTGATGAAGCTGCTCTTCATCGGCCGCCGCTTCCAGGGCATGTCGAGCTACGACAAATACAACCAGGTCCAGCTCATGACCATGAGCGCCATCGATTTTCTCGATCAATGGTTCGAGACCGACGTGCTCAAAGCCACAATGTCGGCCTCCGGCATCATCGGAACGTTCCTCGGCGTGCGCTCGCCGGGCACCGCCTATGTTCTGCTCCATCACTACATGGGAGAAATCGACGGCGCATTCCGCGCCTGGGGTTTCGCCCGCGGCGGCACTGGAGCAATCTCCAATGCCATCGCCGACGCAGCCCGCGAAGCCGGGGTCGAAATTCGCACGGAAGCCGCAATTGCAAAAATTATCGTCAAGGACGGCAAAGCCAAGGGCGTCGTCCTCGCCAACGGCGATGAAATCTACGCCGAAACAATTTCCTCGAGCGTCGATCCCCGCCTCACTTTCAACAAGTTCATCGAAGCCGACCAACTTCCCGCCGACTTCCTCGAAGACATCAACCGCTTCAAATACCGAGGCTCGTCGGGCAAAGTAAACATGGCCCTCGACGGCTTGCCCAACTTCAAGTGCATGCCCGGTGTCGGCCCGCACCTGCGCGGAGCAATGTCGATCTCTCCCTCTGTCGAATACATGGAGCGCGCCTACGACGACGCCAAGTACGGCAATTTCTCGCGCAAGCCTTATATCGACATGGTCATCCCGTCGCTCACCGATCCCTCAGTCGCGCCGCCGGGCAAGCACGTGCTCTCCTGCTTCGTGCAGTATGCGCCTTACAAGCTGCGCCCCGGCCTTAACTGGGATGACCAGAAAGAAGCTTTCGGCGACACTGTCGTCAACACGATTGCCGAGTACGCGCCCAACATCAGAGACATCATTCTGCACCGGCAAGTCGTCACCCCACTCGATCTCGAGCGGGAGTGGGGTTTGAGCGAAGGCAACATCTTTCAGGGTGAACTTTCGCTCGAACAACTCTTTTTCCTGCGTCCCGCGCCGGGATATGCGCGCTTCCGCACTCCCATTCAGAATCTTTACATGTGCGGTTCGGCAACGCATCCCGGCGGCGGCATCATGGGCGCTCCAGGACGGCTGGCTGCACTCGAAATTCTCAAAGACAAGGGAGCAGCCTAGCATGCCTGAGACCAAGCGCGACGTTGTCATCATTGGCGGCGGGCACAACGGGCTGGTTACGGCCTTCTATCTCGCAAAGGCAGGATTCAAGACGCTCGTTCTCGAACGCCGCGCGCAGGTCGGCGGCGCAGCCATCACCGACGAATTTCTTCCTGGGTTCCGCTGCTCCACGCTCTCGCACAGCACTGGACCGATTCTGCCTAGCATTGATCGCGACATGCAGCTCGAAAAACACGGACTGAAATTCATCACGCCCGAGACTTGCGTGACGGCTCTCGCGCCCGATGGCCGCGCTCTTTCGCTTTATCGAGATGACAATAAATCTGCGCAATCGATTGCTGCGTTCTCGCAAAAAGACGCGAGCAAATATCCGGAGTTCGCAAAATCGCTGGCGAAAATCAGTAAAGTGATCGCCGAGGCTCTCGCAACAACCCCGCCGGACATTGACCATCCCAGTCGCGGCGATCTTTGGAGCATGCTCAAGACCGGCCGCGCCCTGCGCAATCTCGGCAAGCGCGACCTGTACCGAGTGCTTCGCTGGGGACCAATGGCGGTGGCCGACCTCGTCGCTGAATATTTCGAGACCGAATTATTGCGAGCCGTAATCGCAGCTCGCGGAATTTTCGGAACATTTCTTGGTCCTTGGTCGGCTGGAAGCAGCCTTCAGTTGTTGATTCGCGCGTCGGGAGATTCGCATCCCGCGGGCTCCGCGTTCTTCGCAGCGGGCGGAATGGGCGCGCTCACGCAAGCGATGGCTTCATCCGCGAAGGCCGCCGGCGTCGAGATCCGCACCTCGGCCGAAGTCATCGAGATCCGCGTGAAAGACGGCGCAGCTACTGGCGTGCTGCTCGGCACGGGAGAAGAAATCAGCGCCCGTGCAGTGATCTCGAATGCCGACCCCAAGCGCACGCTGCTCAAACTCACCGATCCTACGTATCTCTCGCCGGACTTTGTGCAGAAGCTGCAGCATTACAGAGGCAATGGCACGGTTGCGAAGATCAACCTTGCGCTCTCGGCCCTACCAACCTTCACCGCACTGAAGAACGGAGACGCTGCCGCGCTCAAAGGCCGCATTCACATCGGCCACGAGATCGACTATCTCGAGCGCGCCTTCGATGAATCGAAGTACGGACAATTTTCAAAGCAGCCTTATCTTGAAGCGACGGTCCCCTCCCTCACTGATCCCACGCTCGCACCCGCCGGCAAACACGTTATGTCGATCTACATGCAGTACGCACCGTACAAACTGAAAGGCAACTGGGAAGAACAACGCAAAGCGCTAGGCCAAACGGTAGTGCAGACGCTCGCACAATACGCGCCCAACCTGCCCGAGATGATTCTCACGCACCAGATAATTACGCCGCTTGATCTGGAAGAAGTCTACGGACTAACCGGCGGGCAGATCTTCCACGGCGATCTCGCCCTCGATCAATTCTTCACCATGCGTCCGTTGCTGGACTGGGCCCGCTACAAGACGCCGATCGACAACTTATATTTATGCGGCAGCGGAACGCATCCGGGCGCGGGGTTGACTGGGGGATCGGGCGCGAATGCGGCAAGGGAGATTGTCAAGCAATTGAAAAAGTAGGGCCGGGATGTTAGAAAATGAAAACCTCCGCCATCCTCCTCATCTCCTGCCCTGACCAGAAGGGCGAAGTCGCCACCATCGCCGACTTCGTCTACCGCCACGGCGGCAACATCCTGCACGCCGACGAACACGCCGACGAAGAGTCCGGCCTCTTTTTAATGCGCGTCGAGTTCGATCCCAAAGACTTCAACATTGATCTTCCTGATAAAGATCTCACCGATAAAGACCTCGCCGATTTCAGCAAACATTTCTCTCCGATCGCCGAAAAGTTCCAGATGAAGTGGCGGCTGGCGCAGTCCTCGCATCGCCCGCGCATGATCATTCTGGTTTCCAAGTACGACCATTGCCTGGTCGATCTCCTCTACCGCCACCAGAGCGGCGAACTAGCCTGCGAGATCCCGCTGATCATCTCCAACCACCCCGACAATCAGCCCATCGCCGACTTCTACAAAATTCCCTACGCAGTCGTTTCCATCACAAAAGACAACAAGCGGCAGGCCGAAGATCAAATCCACTCGCTGGTCGAAGACCACCAAGCCGATTTCATGGTCCTCGCCCGTTACATGCAGATTCTCTCCAACGACTTCGTCAACCGCTATCCGCAGCGCATCATCAACATTCACCACTCGTTTCTACCCGCCTTCATCGGCGCCCGGCCCTACCATCAGGCCTTCCAGCGCGGCGTAAAGCTGATCGGAGCGACCAGCCACTACGTCACCGAAGTACTCGACGATGGTCCCATCATCGAACAGGACGTAGTCCGCGTCTCCCACCGCGACACCGTCGAAGACCTAATCCGCAAAGGCCGCGACCTGGAGAAAGTCGTGCTTTCGCGCGCCGTTCGCTGGCACCTCGAAAATCGCGTTTTGCTGTATGGCAACAAAACCGTGGTCTTCTAAAAACTTCAATCTCCTCGCAAGCCATTCCAGAAAATCTCTGTTGCGCGGAAGGACATGGACTTCCGGGAAATCAAACTGTAACGGCTTAACAGTGCCACTCCGGTGGTAACTTGCGGCGGTGGTAACTTTCGTCTTTACTTGAGCAGCAGTCAAGAATTCTCTCATCTGATGGGGAGAATCTCGCTCGCGGAGCCTTTGCTTGGCCGAGGACTTAAAGTTCGAGCTGTCGATCCTGGCGACGGTCCAGGGCTTTTACCAGAAGCTGATGCGGGACTCGCTTGGCGGCGATGTACCGGTGCCCAGCGGCCTCGATGAGGTCTCGCTTCGCCAGTCGGAGGAAGACCTTCCCGACACACTTTCCCGCATGTATCGGTGGCTGCACGTGTTGGATATGGCCATCACGCCCGCGATGCTGCGCCAGGCGCTTACTCCCGATACCGATTCGGAGGTTGCGGAAGCCCTGCTTCGCTATTTTGTAAAGCGACGCGAACCAAGCGATATCAACCGCGACAAGACCGATTTGATCTGCACGTTTCTGTACCGGCATCCCCGCGTTGCCGGGCAGTGGGAACAACATGGCTACGGCCTCGACGGGGCGCTGCCTCTTTCTCCGTTCGAAATTGCTTTGATTGAAATTCTCGCGGATACCGATGTGCCGCAACTTCCCGAAGAACATGTGCAACTTCTGCGAAATTTCGATCCTCTACGGGAAGAGATCAAACGCTATCGCGATTTCAACACACTAATGGATTCCGGTATTGTTTCTCGAGTGCGCGAACTGAAGCGCTGGCTCGACTCGTCTTTCTATCATCCTGGTGTGCTTGCCACCGTGTCCGCCTACAATGCGGCATTCGGCGCTCGTTTCGATCAACTCTTCAGCAAGGCGCTGAGTGAGATCAAACAGTTTGCCCAGGCACTGGACGAAATGGGCGGCAGCATTCTCAGCACGGTGGATGGCGTGGAAGTAACGGTCGAGCACGTGGCCGCGATCGAACAAAACGAAATGCTCAGAGCGGATTACGGCAATGCTCTTGAAAAATTCCGTCGCGTCTCGCGGTTAAAGAAGGAACTGGATCGCCGTCCGCCTATTCGGAAGTCACTGCTCGCGCCCGGCGCCGGTAATGCGATCGGGTCCTCCGGCGGTTCGACTGCCGCGGCAAAACCCGCGCGGGTCGCCGTAGCCAAAGCAGCGGTTGCGGCTCCTACATTCCAACCGCTGGCCATCACCGCACAGCAAATCTCCGTTGAGGAAGGCAAGCTCCGCCGGGTTGAGGAATCGATTCGGGTATTCGTGCGTGTCGCCGATCCGAAGTACCGGCAGATCGTGCCCATGCGCTTCTTCAACCTGATGCTAAGCACACAAGAAGCCGATGCCTACAATGCGACCTTCCTTGAAGAGAAAAGTCTCCGCGCCGATGTCGCGCGCACGTTGATTCGATTGGTTTCGTGTGTAGCGCGAATTAATACCGAGCTCGAAGAGCTCAAACGCAGCCAGAGTATGTCGTCGCTCTGGAAACTGCATGCGGATGCCCTGGTCGTTCTGCTCGATATCGCCAGCAGCGCAACAGAAACCGCGGGAAGCGCTGCGAAGATGGCCGAAAACAGCGATCCCGCCGCAACCAGGGCAATCCACGAAACTGTGCAGAAGTTGCGTGACCGTTCCGATTTAGCCGTGAAGGCGCTTGCACATCCGGGTAGCTAGGCCGCCAACCAAATCTGCGGCAAAATCCTGCGACAGCTCCGATTTCGCCAACGCGGCCCGATGGTGGTAGCACGCACACCGCCATCAGGCCGTACCAAGGCCTCTCTTTGATCTGTTGTACGAAAAGGAGAACTGACGGCGCTGCGAAAAAGAAAGGCCCCATCCTTCCTGCGAAGGACGGGGCACTAGGGAGGATCCTGCCTTTGACTCTACCCTATTCTCCAGTGCCGCAAGAGCAAACGCCGGTTCCGCTGCCGACAAGGCCAATCGCAACGCAACCGTTGTAGAAGCGAACGTTCTCCGTCACGCTCAGGGTTGCATCCTGGGATCCCGTCTCCGTCACGGCAAAGTTGCTGTTCTGAATATGAGTTCCCCAAGAACGTACGCCGCCAGAGGTATAGTACTGCGCTGTCTTGCTCGTGCCCGGAAATGGGCAGGTGTTATTCACGGTCGTGACAGACACGATTTTAATAACACCCGTGGACAGCTTGACGCCGGTGAACGGATTGCTCGTCAAGTCCGCGTCAATCGAAAGCGTGCGCAGGCCGTCTGGGGTGAGCAAGCATCCACAGCACTCGCTCATCTCCTGGTTCGAGTCGAATACTCCGATATAGGCGCAGACGTTGCCTCCGGGGGTCCCAGGGTCGGTCAGCCGAACCGTGCCATCCGGCGCACCGGAGGTGTTCGCATTTGAGAAGTAATCTACTTTTAAGGTGTCTGCCGGCTCCGTGGCGATTGCGCTTGAGCCGAAGACCGGGTTTGAGGTTGAGGCCCAACTAGCGGCCGCGAAGAACGTCAGGGCGAGTGTCGAAAGAACGAAACGGCGCATTTTTTCCTCCCAAAGATGTGAGTGGCGGACCGAGCACGTCCAAAGCCGCACTGCTGGCCGCAAATACGCCGTTACTGTACCAGAGTTTTCCACAGGCGCAATCGTTCAGACATGTTAGCCCAATATCACTAGCCGGAGGGAGTAGCCCGTGTTCTAAACTCGGCCACCCACGTGAAGTGGAAATGTGCCATTGTTGAGAGCGATTCCCTACAAAGAGAGTGCCTAAGCAAACGGCTTTCAGTCCTCGCGGCTTGATCGGCTCAACAGCCTGCGAAAAAAGACGGGCGCTATCGCCCGCCTTTTGAAAAACGTACCTGGAAGCCACCGGGTGGAAGTTACCAGGGACGCTCAGTTGATATCGAACTGTTCCTGGTGCAGCGCGGGATCGCTCTTCACAATGATGGTCCGCTTGGTCAGCTCTTCCATCTCGTTGAGCAAGCGGCCGTTGTTGGCCTTCAACTCTTTGGCAACGTCCGGATTCACGCGCAGCATTACGTCTTCGTGTTCGAGCTGCTTGGCGATCTTGCGCATCTCTACATAAATTTCGTTGGCGATCGTAGTCAGCGACTTTACATAGCCAGTAGATTGGCAATATGGACAGGGCGCGCCGATCGTGCGTTCGAGCGATTGCTTCACGCGCTTTCGGGTGATCGCGACCAAGCCGAAATCATTAAACTGCAGGACTTTCGAGGGCGCTCGATCATGCCTTAATTCCTCCTCCAAAGCCTGCATCACGCGCTGCCGGTTGCGGCGCTCGTCCATATCGATGAAGTCGATGATGATGATGCCGCCCAGATCGCGCAGGCGAATCTGCCGCACGATTTCCTTGATGGCATCCACGTTCGTCTTGACGATGGTGTCTTCCAGCCGCGTGGTCTTGCCTACGTACTTGCCGGTGTTGATATCGATGGCAACCAGCGCCTCGGTCTGGTTGATCACGATGTAGCCGCCGCTCTTCAGCCACACCTTCGACTTAAGCGCCTTGTTCATCTCTTCGGCGAGGCCGAATTGCTCGAACAACGGCGTATCTTTGGTGTAAAGCTTTACACGTTTCACCAGTCCCGGCTGGAAGCGATTAAAGAAGCGCAGAATGCGCTCGTATTCCGGTTCGGTATCGACCCAGATCACCGAGAAATCAGATGTGACCTGATCGCGGAGCACGCGCTCGACGACGTTGAGATCGTGGTAAATCAGAGCGGGTGGCTTCGAATCTTCAGCTCGCGTCTTGATGTCATTCCACAAGCCCTTTAAGAAACGAATGTCAGCCCGTAACTCGTCTTCGCTCGCGTTCTGCGCCGCAGTACGAACGATAAATCCACCGTGCCCGTTCTCGCGCTCGCTCATCACAATGCGCTTAAGCCGCTGCCGTTCTTCGTCGGACGCGATCTTGCGCGAAACGCCGGTGTGATTCACGGTTGGCATGTACACCAGGAAGCGGCCCGGAAGTGCGATGTGGCTGGTGATGCGCGCCCCTTTCTTGCCGATTGGCTCCTTGGCGATTTGAACCAGAATTTCTTGCCCTTCTTTGAGCAGATCGCTGATCTTGGGCACTTCGTGTGACTCACGGCGCGGGAAGCGGCGGCCGCCTCCACGGCGTCCTCCGCCGCGTCGCTCGTACCCCGGGCGCGGGCGCGGCGCACGTTGCGTGTATCCAGGAGTTGCCGGAGCCCGAACTTCGGCGCGGGCATCGACGGTGCCATTTCCCCTTGCTTCGGCGTCGAGCAGGGCCTCAGCTTCCGCCTGCGCTTCTTCCAATTCCAATTCCTCTGAATCCTCTTCGCCCTCCGCTGTAGCCTCCGTTGGCGCCACACCAGATTCGGCCAGAGAAGTCATGTGAATTTCAGCTACGGTTTCGCGAACATCGGAAATTTGCTGTCTACCGCCCTCCGAAGCCTGACCCGCGGCATGGGTCTCTTCCTCGAATTCGTCATAGCCATCATCAGACGATTGCTCGTAACGAACGCTGTCCGCTTCCTCGTCCTCGATGGTCTCCTCTTCAAGAGTGCCTGGGGCGGCAAACCCGGGGAGCTTGCTCTCAGCTGGAGTTTGCAACAAATCTGGCTCCGGCCTTTGAGCTGATGCTATTTGTCGCTCTTCTTCGACAGACCCTCGCTGAGGGAACTCTTCCGTAGGGTTTTCGTGGGCAGAGGACGAAGCGATGACTGGCTCGGCGGGGCGAAGATCTCGGTTCCAAACGGCCGAAGTTGACGCTTCCAATACCGGAGCCGCTTGCTCTTGCGAGTCAAATATTTGCGAGGTCGTCTCATTGCTGTGCGAAGTTTCCGTCATCGAACCGGAACCTGCGAAAATGGGTTCATCCCCCGGAAAAGCTGACGTTATAGGAGCGACCGCCTCAGGAACCGAACTTCGATAAGATTCGCTGCTTCCAGAGTTTTCCTCGTGATCGCCTCGCGCCTGCACTGCCACAGGCGCTGTCATCCCTCGATACTTCGAAATCGATTCTCCGGGCAACAAGATTGGTTGGTAGCCCGCTGGCGCAGCGAACTGTTGCGATCTACCCGTTACCTGGGCGCGTGCCGGTGCCGCTGCGGCAGAGGGCAAAGTCGCCTCGGCCGAGACCTTTGCCGGACGTGAATCCAACCCTCTGTCTCGACCCTCACCCCGTCCGTCACGGCGCCCGCCGCGTCGACGCCGGCGGCCTCGCCACCCACCCCGATCGCGATCCTGTGGCTCGCCGCCGCCCGCACTCTCCACCGAGGAGTCGACCGAAGCCGAAACCTGGCCATTTTCCCCCTGAGTGAAACTGTGTGGCCCACTGTTTTCGTTACCAGCCTGCAGCTCAGGGTCGAAGGTTGGCGTCGGTGACGCCTCGCCCGATGCGGCCTGCGCATTAGCCGGTTCGCGCAGGTCCTGCACTCCGCGATTCGCGGGCACGATATCGGTTACATCCTCGTCGTGCTCTTCCAGTTCCATAAAATCAGAAACGTAGAGGAAAGCATCGCGCTCAAGGCCGATATCAACGAAAGCCGACTGCATGCCCGGCAGAACCCGCGTCACACGGCCTTTATAGATGGATCCTGCCAGGGTGTATTCATTCTCACGCTCGAGGTAGACTTCCGCGAGCAAATCATCTTCCACCAGCCCAACTTTGGTTTCGTGAGGGGTGGAAGAAACAAACAACTCTTTATTCATGGACACTCCGGTCCCGCTGTCAGCCAGCGGGTTTCACCGAACGGAGGCAAGGAAGGAATCGGGAGGATCGAATGCTACGATGCTGGCCCTGAATAGGGGACGGCTAGGGCTCGTGATATCTCTACTGAGCCGAATCCGCTGCACAAGCTTGAATGTCTTTTGCACTGATCGCCTTACGCTTCCCGGATTGTGACCGCACTCTCAGACCGTTTCCGGTCGGGGGGCCGTTTCCCTCTGGTAGCGTTAGCTTCAATCCTGCCCGGCCTGACTGCTCCCTGGCCGGTGAAGTGCCCCCTTTACGCGAGGGCGATCGATATTTTGGGGCTGTGCCTACTGGCACAGCAACTGCTTGTCTTACAGTTCAAATCTCTAATTCAAATTCTTGGACGTAACTGCTTGATCCCGTTAATCAGCCGGCCCCAGCCGGCTAATTCACAAAGCGGCGCATTCGAACGTTCATTACCATCCCCAGCGCCAGGAACATGAACAGTACAGAAGACCCGCCGTAACTCATTAACGGCAAAGGTATTCCGGTGACCGGCATAAAACCAACCACCATGCCGACATTGACAAGGATATGGAAGCTAAGCACTGCCACCACACCCATCACCACGAACGTGCCAGCGCGGTCGGGCGCCGTTTGCGCGTTCTGCGTCAAACGCATCAGCACTATGAAGTATAACAGCAGAACCCCTAACGCGCCGACGAATCCGTGCTCCTCGGCAAAAGCTGCAAAAATAAAGTCCGTTTGTGGGACTGGGAGAAAAGCCCCATGTGTTTGCGAGCCTTTGCCGCCCCACAGGCCCCCGGAACCCACCGCGATTAGGGATTGCTCAACTTGATACCCGGAACCCTGAGGATCGAGATCGGGATCGATAAAGCTGGTGAGCCTCTGCTTTTGATAGCTCTTCAAAACATGCACCCTTGGGACGAAAAAAACGGCCCCGATACCGACCGCAGCCGCAAGGATAACCAGCAGTCCTTGTTTCCACTGCATTCCGCCCAAAAACACCCCCATGACGGCGATCGGCAGGTAGGTCAGGGCAGTCCCAAGATCGGGCTGGGCGAGAACCATCAGCATCGGTATTCCGACGATTGCCCCGGCCTTGATGAAATCAGGCCACGACAGTTCTCTATGGCGTAGGTCGGCGAAGTACTTAGCTATGGCCAGAATCAGAATCAATTTCACCCACTCCGAGGGCTGAAAGTGGTTTCCCTCCGGCATTTTGATCCAGCGGCGCGCTCCAAGGTACCTCTGTCCGAACACCAGAACTGCCATCAACGAGGCAACTGCGGCGATGTAAAACCAATGAATCTTATCCAACAGCGCCTGGTAATTCACCGCGCTGATTACAAACATCATTCCAACTCCCGCTGCGACCCAATAGATTTGCCTGATATGCGAGCCAGCAAACTTCGTGTGCGCCGTCGCGCTGCGAATCTCCATCACCCCTAATCCGCAGATCATGAGGACGAAGAGCAGGAGCAGCCAGTCAAAATCGCGGTATGAAACGTATCGAGACATCAGTTCTCAGTTGAAGTTTGCCAATTGCCAGACGACGATCAGGTTACGGGCATCTCAATTCATAGCCAAGTCACTATTCGATTCCTGGAGCCGCACTCACGAGAACTGCCGGCTTCTTTGCTACTTCCAGAAAGAATCGCCCACTCTGTAACTTGTTAGCGTCTCCATCGGCATCGGGCACGGTCCAAACCGCTCCAACCTCCGCGCGCCGGTTGCCCTTCGCAGCGCCCGCTACCTTCGATGGTATCCGATGCTCCTTATCGACATAGGCCTTGATCACCTTCGCCGCCGTCCGCGCAGCCAGGTATCCGTGCTCGCCTTCTTCGAGTAACGCGCAAACCACAATCTCCGGATTGCGCCGCGGTTCGACGCCGACAAACCATCCATTGTCCTTGAACTTCGCTTTGCCTTCGGCGCCCAGTTTCGCCTTCAACGCATTGCTGATCGTCTGCGCGCTGCCCGTCTTGCCGGCGAAGTCGATATTCTGCAGATGGGAAAGAGCCGCTGTACCGCCGGGATTCACGACATCGGCCATCGCATCAGTGACGATCTCCCAATTTTTCGCGTCTATGGGGATCGTTGCCTCGTCTGGGACATTGGAGGTCGGTACAACTCCCGGCGGCAAATCCGTAGGATTCGTCACGTGCGGCCGTACCAACCGCCCACCACTGGCAATCGCTCCGATAGCGCGTGCCATCTGAATAGGAGTGGCAGCCACCGCTCCTTGGCCTATGCCGACTGAAATAGTTTCTCCGGCGAACCACTTCTGTTTGAAGTTGCGGATCTTCCATTCTTCCGATGGCATCACTCCGCTCACTTCCTGCGGTAAGTCGATCCCGGTTTTCTGCCCCAGGCCCAACATGGTCGCGTACTTCGCAATTTTTTCGATGCCAAGCTTTTCTGCCAGTGTGTAGAAAAACACATCGCAGGATTGATAAATCGCCTTCGTAATGTCGACGTCGCCGTGGACTCGATGTTCCGCTAGAACCCAACATTTGAAGTATCTGCCGTAGAAGGTTGCGCCGCCCGAGCAGTTCACATGCATATCCTGCGCGATGCCTTCCTGCAAACCGGCCGTAGCCATGATGATCTTAAATGTCGATCCCGGCGCGAGTTGTGCCTGAATGGTTTTATTCAGCAGCGGCTTATCAGGATCGGTCACCAGCTTATTCCACTGATCGCGCGAAACCCGCACCGCAAAATCGTTGGGATCGAACGCCGGCCGGCTGACCATCGCCAGGATTTCTCCGGTTCGCGGATCCATCGCCACGATCGCGCCGTTCCTGTCTTCAAGAGCCTCTTCGGCAGCAATTTGCAGATCGATGTCGACCGTTAGCTTTAACTGCTTGCCGGGAATTGCCTCGGTTTCGCCCAGCAGCCCGACTTCGCGACCATGGCTGTTCACGATGGCCTGCCGCGCTCCGTTCTTGCCCATCAAAGCAGTGTTGTACTCTCGCTCCACGCCGGAAATCCCCACCACGTCACCCGGGCTGTAAAGCTCGAACTGCGCCTGGTTCAGCATGTCTTCGGTTACTTCGCCAACATAGCCAATCAAGTGCGCCATGAACCCATTGCGCGGGTAAAGCCGGCGATGCGCGACGATTGTGTCGAGCTCGGGTAACTCATTGCGATGTGCGTCGATGAACGCCAGCTCATCCGGCGTGATGTCTTCTTTCAAAAAAATCGGCTGGTACTGCGGCATCGAGGCGAAGTGACGAATGCGCAGTCGAACCTCACTGGGATCGAGATGCAGACCTTGTGCGATCAGATCGGCATCGGCACTCAGGTCACGAGAAGAATCGCGCAGCAGGAGCGCCGAAAACGAAGGGTAGTTATCGACGATGGTGCGGCCCTCGCGATCCAGAATCTTCCCACGGGGCGCCAGGATCGGAACATTGCGAATGCGGTTTTTCTCGGCCAACGTGGCGTATACGTTGCTTTCCATCACCTGCAGCCGCCACAATCCATACGCCAGTACGAGGAAAATGGCCAGGATGATGTACTGCGCCGCCGTGAGGCGGATTTCCGATACTTTATCGTCACGGCCGAACATCAGGCTCTGGGCGTCAGGCTTCCGGCATCAGGCGCAAGGCACGACGCTCGCAAGCTGAGTCTCTATCCTTTCGGGAGGTTGTTTTTATTGTATCCCGCTCAATCCGATTTGCGATTCGATCGGACCAAACTTCTGTCACACGAAGGTCACGTCGACCTTTTTGGCAGGATCTGAGGCTGGATTTCACGCCCTCTGCTTCAACTTATCCAACAGGAAGTACAGCGCCACTCCCAAGAGGGCATTCGCCAAGCCGCCAATCACGCCCCGGCTCCAGCTCCAGTTCATTGTCAAACTGACCATGCCGCGCGCTACCGAAAAATAAACCGCCTGGTGAACCAGATAGAAAGCGAGTGTCACCAAAAACCGCGCACCCGCGTTTTCCACGTCCAGCTTCGCTCCCAATGAAGAGGCTCCATAACCCACGACAGTCTTCGCGATCCCGTAAATTCCGATTGGATATGCCCCAAGCATGTCCTGGACGAGGCCGATGGCCGCGCCTGTCAGCAATCCCGAAATTGGGTTGCGCCGCGCCATGGCGAAGAAAATCGTCACGAGCAGCGGCAGATCAAAGATCGAAAAGAACGGCAAACGACGGGGTATGAATGCCTGAAAGAAAAGCGCGAGCAACGGAACACCAATTGTTACCGGAATGCTGAACCGGTAAACCTCGATTTGCTCGCCCGATGTGTAGGTAATGGCCACGCTAATGGGGAGTGTCTTCAGCGTTTGGAGATTGCGAACCCGCCGGAGCCGGAGCTTTAGGGGGCGTGATCTCGGCTGACGGCTTAGGCGGAGATTTTTGAACCGGAGAAGGGACCACGCTTTCGTTCTCGCCGGTCGCCGCCGCATTCTGCAAACCGGCAACCGATGAGGGTTTTCTTGGATTATTGATTGCAGCAACCTTGCCTGCGGTTGCCGCAACGCCCGCTCCGCTTCCCGGGCCTCCGGCGGGCTGGGCGGATCCACTGTTTAGCGGCTTCGCACCGGCCACCGCAGTTGAGCCATGACCAGCTGCAGGCGCTGGCGACGCTGCACCTGGAGCTGTCGCAGGAGGTTTGTCAGGCACGGACGGCAGCCGTTGCGCCAGAATATCGGCCGCACGTACCCTTGTGGCTTTGTCGGCCACAGGCTGATGCTCCTGCCTTTCCGTCACTACCAGCACTTCCTCCAGCCGGCTCAGGTCGGCCGTCGGCTTCACTCTGATATTCAGAAACAAATCATGACCCGGACTCACGTTTGTCACCCTGCCGACCGGCAGCCCCTTAGGAAAAATCTGGTCGCCGCCGCTGCTCAACACAACCTCTCCCGGCGTTACCTGCTCATCGCTCATCACGCGATCCAAACTCAGCTCGCCGGTCGGGGTTCCGCGCAGCACGCCTTGCAAACGCGACTTCTCCAAAAGCGCGCCGACACCGCTGCTCTGATCGTTGATCATGAGCACCAGCGATGTCGAAGGATAAACTCGCAGCACTTTCCCCACGATACCGTTCGCGGTAATGACCGCCATATCTTGCTCGATTCCGTCATTCGAGCCTTTGTCGATATAAACGGATCGCGACAAGTCACTGCCGCTCGACCCAATCACTTGGGCCGGTACAGTTTTCGAAATGAGTTGCTCTTTGAAATTTAGCAGCGACTGAAGCCGCCGCGCCTGAGCTGCATCTTCGGTGAGACGCACCTGCTCGAGGCGCATTTGTTCGATTTGCTGCTTGAGTTCGCGATTCTCGGCCCGAACCCCGCGCAGAAACAGATAGTTCCGAAAAAGTTCATCCGCGCCATTCTGCAGCCTCACCAAGGCGCGTTCGAAGGGAGTGATTGCATCTACCGCCCAAATCCGAATTAAACGGGTATGCTCGTCGCTGTTGCGCTTCACCTGCACAGCCAAACCCAGCACCTGTAGAAACAAAACCCCTACCAGAATGGTCAGGTTGCGATAGCGGCCAAGGACGGATTCCATAGGAGCTTTGAGCTATGAACTTTGAGCCATGAGCCGAAGCGCAAATGAACTTGAATTTCTTCGCTCACAGCTCATTGCTCATTGCTCGCAGCTTTATTCGATCGAAATTTTTCTAAGCAGCTTGAAATCGCTGAGCATCTTGCCCGTGCCGAGCACCACGCTGCAAAGAGGATCATCGGCAATCGAGACTGGCAGTCCGGTTTCTTCGCGGATTCGCTTGTCGAGATTTTTCAGCAGCGCTCCGCCTCCAGTCAGCACGATCCCGCGATCACTGATATCGGCGGAAAGTTCCGGTGGCGTCCGCTCCAAAGCCACCCGAATCGCATTCATAATTGTCGAAACGCACTCGCTTAAAGATTCGCGTACTTCGCCATCATCCACGGTGATGGTTTTCGGAACGCCTTCAATAAGGTTACGCCCTTTAATCTCCATCGTCATCGGCTTGTCGAGCTGGTGCGCCGACCCAATTTCCATCTTGATTTGTTCCGCGGTGCGCTCGCCGATCAACAGATTATATTTCCGCTTCAGATAGTTCATGATGGCTTCATCCATCTGATTTCCCGCCATTCGCACCGAGCGCGAATAAACGATGCCGCTCAGAGAAATCACCGCGATGTCGGTCGTCCCCCCGCCGATGTCCACGACCATATTGCCGCTCGGCTCAGTGATCGGCAAACCCGCTCCGATTGCCGCCACCATCGCCTGCTCCACCAGATGGACTTCGCTCGCCTTCGCCCGATAGGCCGAATCCATGACCGCGCGCTTTTCCACCTGCGTGATCTCCGAAGGCACTCCGATCACGATTCGCGGATGCACCAACATCTTGCGGTTGTGCGCTTTCTGAATGAAATAATTCAGCATCTTCTCGGTGACCTTGAAGTCAGCGATGACGCCATCCTTCATCGGCTTGATGGCCACGATGTTACCCGGCGTGCGGCCCAGCATTTCTTTCGCCTCTTTGCCGACGGCCTCAACTTCGCCCGTATTCTTGTTAATGGCGACTATCGAGGGCTCGTTGACGACTATGCCTTTGCCGCGCGCATAGACGAGCGTGTTGGCGGTGCCGAGGTCAATAGCCAAGTCGCTCGAGAACAGACTGAACAGCGACCTCAGGTTGTGTGAACGAGATGAATGAAATCCGTTGCTTGACATACGCCGTCTGCCTTCCGCCTTGCTGATCCTCATTTATGGGATCGTGATTAACCGCATCGCCGTTTACTGAATAATAATCTTCTTCTGCTGCGTATTTACTCCACCCTGCGCCGTCTGCGCCGTAATAGTAATCACTGCTTCGCCCGTCGCCAGCGGCGGCGTAAAGTAATGGAAGGTGCCATCTGTCGTTACCATCGGCACTTCTCGGCCATTCACCATCACTCTCGCACCTACCTGCGTCTTTCCCGAAATTTCGATCACGTGACCATGCTGGATAAAAGGGTCCAGCTCCAAATCGATCATTTCCGCTTGCTTGCTCTTCGGAATGATCGTGAAGCGGTTCTTCTCGCTTTCGACCGACTCTTTTCCCACGGCGTCATATGACTGTACCGCCCAGTAATAGGCGCCCTCGCCCAGGCTGGTGACTGAAACGTCGGCCGTATTCACTCTCTTGTCGACTAGTGTGGAAGAAAAATAGGGATTCCGCGAGATCCGCAGGCGATACGCCACGGCGTTCGCCATGGGAGTCCAGGAGAACTCCACATCTTTTGTGGTTTCTCCCGAGGTGAAGATCGGCGCCATATTCGCGGGAGAAATCGGCGTCGGCGGCCCGGTTCCTTTTTCTTTCTCCAGGTGCGATTGTGCCCCCTGGAAGCTCACTCGTTCCCAGTTTGCCAATTGCACCGTTTCTCCATTCCGCGTCACTTCGCCGGCGCCCTTCTTCATCAAAATTTCGTGCTGGTCCGCCTTGGGGTCGTTATGTACTTGGGCCGCCGATTCAGGAGCCAGCGACGCCGTGGCGCCCGCCACAATCACCTGCGATTTCGATCCCTGCGAGTACGTTGCGGTTGATAGATCTACGGTTCCGGTACTTACCGCCACGGCCACATTTGTTTGCTGCTGATCGTTGGCTGAGTTTTCTTCAATTACGATCAGCGAATCCTGCTTCACAACGTAGCTCGTGCCGTCGTTGAACACGACCTTGGCCATGCCTTCCGAGCCAGTTTGCACCACATCGCCTTTTTCGAGCGGAATGTTGTAATCCGCCGCAACCCAGCTGTTATCGGTTCCCTTCTTCACGCGCACAGTGCCGTCGAGCGCGGTGAAGTGAGCCTGCTGTGCGGTCACGGTTCCAGTGCCGACTTTCGGCGCCATGCCCGCAACCCGCTCTAAAGCTCTGTCGGCCACGCTGCTTGCGGCTTTGAAACTGCTCTCGGTGAATTGCGGAAACGTCAGGCGCACCGCGATCAGAAAGATCACGCAGCCTGTCAAAATCAGCAGCGCCACACTGCGGTAGGTAATCGTCTTCCACGCAATGTGGATGCCCGGTTTGCGAGTCTGCGAGGACACGTGTACCAACAACCTTATTCAAGCTTTTAGAAGATGCGGTAATTTCAACGTTATCACAAGCCCTTTAGAGCTAAGAACAGGTAATCAACAGGGAACGTTACCTTCGTTTAGGGTGGGGCAGGATCGAAGGCTCGTCCCCCGTGCCGCCTAAAGTGGCTGCGGCAGAACCGCAATCTTGTACCTTCATTCTCGCAAAACAGTCCGCTGTTACCGAGGTCATCTTTAGCAAAGTTACGATTCGGTTCATCATATTCAGAGCTTGGAGGCCAGCCGCCTCCTGGGAACCCCTCTGATGAATATTGACGACCTGCTGCGCATTGCCACCGAACGCAAAGCCTCCGACTTGCACTTGAAGGTGGGAAACTATCCTCACCTGCGCGTTGACGGCGAACTCGCTCCCTTGACCGATCAACCGCGCGTGAGCGCAGAAGACATGCTGACCATGGCGTTCAGCATGATGTCGGCGCGGCAGAAGCAAAAATTCAAAGAGACTACGGAAATCGATATGGCCTACGGAGTAGCCGGCCTGGGACGCTTCCGTGTGAACATCTTCCAGCAGCGCGGAAACGTCGGTCTGGTGCTGCGCGTCATTCCTACAAAGATTCGCGCGCTCGACGAATTGTTTTTGCCGAAGGTGGTCGAACAGATTTGCGAAATGCCGCGCGGGCTGGTGCTTGTGACCGGCGTGACCGGTTCCGGTAAATCGACCACGCTGGCAGCGATGGTCGATCGCGTGAATTCCAGTCGCGCCGAACACATCATCACCATTGAAGACCCAATCGAATTTCTGCACCGCGATAAGAAGGGGTATGTTAATCAACGTGAGATTGGCGTGGATACGCCTTCATTCAGCTCGGCGCTGCGCGCCTCTCTGCGTCAGGATCCCGACGTGATTCTGGTGGGCGAAATGCGCGACCTGGAAACGATTTCAACGGCACTACACGCCGCCGAAACCGGCCATATGGTGTTCTCGACACTTCATACGCTGGATGCCGTCGAAACCATCAACCGCGTCATCTCAATTTTCCCACCGCCAGAGCAGAAGCAGATTCGCCTGCAGCTGGCGGCGGTGCTTCGCGCCATTGTCAGCCAGCGACTGGTTCGGCGCTGTGACTCTGAAGGCCGAGTGCCTGCAGTCGAAGTGATGATCAACACAGCTTTCATTCGCGAGTGCATCCTCGTACCTGAGAAGACTCGTTCCGTTCGCGACGCCATCGCTGCCGGAACCTCGCAATACGGCATGCAGACCTTCGATCAGTCGCTGTGGGATCTTTTCCAGGCGGGCTTGGTCAACTACGAAACCGCGCTCGAAAACGCCTCCAACGCCGACGACTTCAAGTTGCGCATGCAGGGCATCGCCTCGACCGCCGACATTTCGCGCCAGTCGATGCAGTCGGCGGGATTCGGGAGATAAGGAATTAGTCGCGCGGCCGCCGGCTTTCGGAAACAGAAATCCCCATCCGTTTCAACGTCCCCCAGCCTAACTTTCATCTTCCATCCACTAGGTCTATCTTTAGCGGTATGCCGTTTGCGCGCCCCAAGAGAAGGTTCTATTCCGAAGACGAGTTGTACGAATATGCCGTGGGCGCCCTGGCGCGCCGCATGCGTACGGTCGCCGAACTTAAGCGGTTGTTGCGCAACCGAGTCGAAACCGATACCGAATACGGGCAAACGTTAGTCGAGCTAATCATTCGGCGGCTAAAGGACAACGGCTATCTCAACGATTCGCAATATGCCGCCTATTTCTCCGCTTTGCGGCGGGACAATCAGAAATTCGGAAAGCGGCGCGTGATTACCGACTTGAAGTCCAAGGGCATGCACACTGAGGTGATCGACAAAGCGGTAGACGCGGCCTTCGAAGAAGTAAACGAAGAAAAACAGGCCCGCGCATATCTTCGGCGCAAGCGTCTGTCAAAACCAAAAGATCAAAAAGGGACGGCGCGCGTCTTCCGCCAACTAGCTCGTGGAGGATTCGGCACGAGAACGATCTTCGCGATCCTGAAAAAATGGGATGTGGATGACGAAGTCTTGAGCCAGTTGGAAAGCGAGACGGCGTGAGCGCAATATGTTAAGAGAAAGGGTAAAAATTCAAATCTGAAATAGACAACGGTCAGCCCGCCTTGCGCTCCTCAGCCAATACTTCATCGAGCGCGTCCGCGAGCTGATGCGCACGCTTCTGATAATCCACAGCACCATTCGCCTGCGTGCGCTTTAAAAGATGATACTCATCGGCAATATTCAGCGCGGCCAGCACCGCCAGTCGCACCGTGTCAATCGTATTCGTGGCTTCGGCAACCGCGCGCATCTTCGAGTCGACATACTCCGCCAGCTTCATGATGTAATCCGGATCGGATCCGCGCAGATTGTAAGCCTGGTCGAAGATCTCCACGCGGACGCTGGCGTTCTGGGCATCCTTCACTGGCGAGTCCTTGGTAGCAGTAGCCATAGCTTTTGAACTCCCCTCGGCGGTTTCCATGCGAGCGGTCGGCGTTTAACTCGCGCGCTGCTCTTCGATCGAGTCGATCTGCTCCAGCATCTTCTCCACGCGCCCACGAATTTCCTCACGCTCTTTCTTTAGCTGCACAGCCTCGCGCCGCAACGTAATCAGTTGCTGATCACGATCTTCGAGTTGCTGCCTTAACCGCTGAGCCTCACGTTCAGCCGAGACCTGCGCTCCGCGGGCTGTCTTATATAGAGCGATTGTGCGATAAACTTTCTCTTCCAGAACCTGAAAATCGTCCACTGAAACCTGCTCAATAGCTTGCTCTGCCGCATCCAAAGCCATGATTGCACTCGTTCCCAAGGAGATTTGTAACTTTGTCGAAGTATACTCCACGAAGTTGCGGACCGAGCATGGCCCGTTCGTGTATATGTAGCCCCACATCTGGGGAATTGGCTATAATTCGCGCATGAAACATAGAATACTTGCCTCGGCGTCCACATTTGTAGGGTTAATTCTTTTTTCGCTTCCCGGCTTGGCCAAGACCGCCATCAAAGTCATAGACACCCAAGGCAAATCCGTGGGCACAATCCTCGTTTGGAATGACAAAGGGGGCACTGGGGTCGAACTGGACCTGCATGATCTGCCGCCCGGCGAGCATGCCATTCACATCCACCAGAATCCCAAGTGCGAGCCCCCGGACTTCAAATCAGCCGGCCCGCATTTTAATCCCGACGGCAAGAAGCACGGCCTGGAGAATCCCGAAGGCCATCACGCCGGCGATATGCAGAATTTCACCGTAGACGTTCACGGTAAGGCAAAGCTTCGCTTCGTGAATAAAGACGTCACCTACGATGCCGCTGGCAGCCACTCAGTATTTAGCAACGGCGGGACCAGCATCGTGATCCACGCCAAGGCCGACGACATGAAGACCGATCCTTCCGGCAACTCCGGCGACCGCATCGCCTGCGGCGTGATCACAAAGTAGTGCAGCTCATGTGGGGAGGGCCTCCGTGGTGGAGCCGCGGTGGCCGATGAATCTGTTTCAAGTCCTCCGGCGCAGTTTTTCCAACTTCTGAGCAGCGGCATCCAGAGTCTCCAGCCTCTTGCAGAACGCGAACCGCACCTGCTGCGCACCATCGCGCGGATCTTGATAAAAACTCGATCCGGGCACAGCGGCTACGCCGACCTCTTTCACGAGATGGCTCACGAACTGAACATCATCGGCAAATCCGAAGATCGAAATGTCTGTCATCACGTAATACGCTCCCCGCGGCCGGAAGCATTTGAATCCGGCAGTTTCGAGTGCTGGAATCAGGTGATCGCGACGCACGCGGTAGTTCTCGGCGAGCTTGGCATAGTAATCAGCTGGCAAACTTAAAGCTGCGGCACCTGCTTCCTGCAGCGGCGCAGGAGCGCCGACCGTCAGAAAATCGTGCACTTTTCGGATCGCGTTCGTGATCTTCTCCGGCGCAACCGCCCAGCCCACGCGCCATCCCGTGACGCTGTAGGTTTTTGACATTCCGTTGATGGTTACTGTTCGCTCGCGCATTCCATCGAGCGTGGCGATCGAAATGTGCTTGGTGCCGTCATACAAAATGTGCTCGTAGATTTCGTCGGTGATGGCGAGCACATCGAACTCTACGCAAAGATCGCGGATCAGTTCCAGTTCCGCGCGCGTGAACACTTTGCCCGTGGGATTGTTCGGCGTATTAAGGATGATGGCTTTCGTATGCTTGTCGAATGCCTGCCGCAAGTCCTTTTCATCAAACACCCATTCGCCATTTTCCTGGGCCGGCGGGCGCAACTTAACAAATCGCGGCCGCGCCCCGCTGAGCACCGAGTCGGGCCCATAGTTCTCATAAAACGGCTCAAAGATCACGACCTCATCGCCCGCGTTGCAAACCGCCAGCAGAGTCGCGATCATGGCCTCCGTCGAGCCGCAGCAGACCGTGACTTCTTTTTCCGGATTGACCGCAATGCCCTGCCACACGCCCATCTGGCGTGAAATCGCGTTGCGTAGGCTCTTCGCGCCCCAGGTAATCGCGTACTGGTTGACATCGCCCTCGATCGCGGCGCGCGCCGCCTGCTTGATCTCTTCCGGCGCCCCAAAATCAGGAAAGCCCTGCGCCAGATTGACCGCTCCGTAGAGCATCGCCCGGCGCGTCATTTCACGAATCACCGATTCCGTAAAGTGCTCGACCTTGTCGCTTAGAAAATGTTTCTTCTGTTTCGCTTTATCGTTCGCGCGATGGGTGGAAATTGCGTTCGCCATAGCCGGAGATTAGCACACGCCCGAGCGCGGGCGAATGCGGCGTAAATGCTAAAATCGACGTTCAAGCCCAATGCTGACTGGCTCGCAAATTCGCCGCAAGTTTCTGGACTTCTTTGTGCAGAAGGGGCATAAAGAGGTGCATTCGTCTTCGCTCGTCCCGGCGAATGATCCTACGTTGCTGTTCACCAATGCAGGCATGAACCAGTTCAAAGACGTTTTTCTGGGACTGGAGAAGCGCGACTACTCCCGCGCCACGACCTCTCAAAAGTGCGTTCGGGCCGGCGGCAAGCACAATGATCTGGAAAACGTCGGATTCACCAATCGCCACCACACGTTTTTCGAGATGTTGGGCAATTTTTCCTTTGGCGATTATTTCAAGAAAGATGCAGTTGCTTACGCCTGGGAGCTCATCACTTCCAAGGAATGGTTCGGAATCGACAGAGGCAAGCTCTATGTGACCGTCTTCAACGGCGAAGGCGGCATTCCGCGCGACACTGAAGCCTATGACCTGTGGGCGGCGCAGGGAGTGCCGAAAGAGCGCATTTTCGAGATGGGCCTGAAAGATAATTTCTGGCAGATGGGCGACACCGGCCCCTGCGGTCCCTGCAGCGAGATTCATTACGATATGGGACCGGCTGCGTCCGATAAGGGACACACCGATTGCGCCTTCACCTGCGACTGCGGCCGTTATGTCGAAATCTGGAATCTGGTGTTCATGCAGTTTGACCGCGATGTAAGTGGAAAGTTCAATCCGTTGCCGAAACCATCGATTGACACCGGAATGGGATTGGAGCGGGTAACCGCGGTGCTGCAGGGCGTGATCTCGAACTATGAAACGGATCTTTTCACGCCACTGATCAGGCGCGCCGCAGAGTTGACGGGAGCCACCACGGGCAATTTGGCGACGGGTGCCTCGCCCGTCCACGCCGACCACAGCCCGGCAGGCTCTCCCAGCCACAAATCCGCCGCCTCCTTGAGAGTAATCGCTGACCACTCGCGCGCAGCGACGTTCTTGATTTCCGACGGAGTGCTGCCCTCGAACGAAGGCCGCGGCTATGTGCTGCGCAAAATTATCCGGCGCGCAATCACTCACTGTCGATTGCTGGGACAAACGAAACCGTTTCTATACGAGATGGTATTCGCGGTACGCGATTTGATGCAGGACGCATATCCCGAGTTAAACGAGACCGCCGATCGTGTTGCCAAAACCGTCCAAGTTGAAGAAATACGTTTCGCCCATACGCTGGAAGTCGGACTGGAAAAGCTTGAAACTCTCTTAGCCGAAAACCACCTTTCGGGCCAGGAGGCGTTCAAACTCTACGATACGTTTGGCATGCCGCTCGATTTCATGCAGGACGCGGCGCGGGACCGGGGAGTTGATTTTGACCAGTCCGGATTTGATTCGGCGATGGCCGATCAGCGAACGCGCGCTCGCGCCTCGTGGAAAGGCGCAGCCAAGCAGACAGCCAATCCCTCCTACCAACAGTTACCAAAATCGATCTTCGACGGCTATCGCCAGACTCGCTCGGACAACTGCGAAGTGCTAGCGATAATCAAGAACGGCCAGGGCGCGCAGGAACTCAAGCCTGGAGAATCCGGCGAGATCATCCTCGATCACACGCCGTTCTACGCCGACTCCGGTGGCCAGGTTGGCGACAAGGGATGGTTCTATTCCGACGATCACAACACGGTCGTCGTCGACGTCACCGGATGCTACGCCCCGATTCAGGGCGTCCGCGCTCATCAGGTCATCGCGAAGCAAGCAATTCGCGTGGGCGACAAAGTCGATGCCGTCGTCAATGCCGACATTCGTCAGTCCACCATGCGCAACCACACGGCCACGCATTTGCTCCATGCCGGTCTGCGCGAAGTTCTGGGCAAGCATGTGAAACAGGCGGGATCGCTGGTTGCGCCCGATCACCTGCGCTTCGACTTTTCGCACTTCACCGGGGTCGAAGACGAAGAGTTGCAAGACATTGAAGACATCATCAACAAGGAAGTTCTGCGCAATCAGATCGTCGAGACCATCACGGACGTTCCCATTGAAGAGGCGATTAATCAGTATCACGCCATGGCGTTGTTCGGAGAAAAATATGGCGACAAGGTGCGCGTGGTGCGTATCGGTGACTTCTCGACAGAACTCTGCGGCGGCACGCACACCGGCGCAACCGGCGAAATTGGGCTGATCAAGATTCTGAAAGAAGGCAGCGTGTCGTCGGGCGTGCGCAGCGTCGAAGCCATCACCGGCGAGGGATCGCTGCGCGCACTTTCGAAAAGATCACGAATTCGAGGCGGTAGTGTCAGCTTTTGCTGTCACCCATCTCTGCGCACAAAACGCGCAGAAATGGGGCATCCTTCGCAGATGGATTCTTCCATGGAGAAACGGTTCACCCGCCGACGCACTCGAAGCTGAACTTGAAAAGAAAGATTCCGAGATCAAGCGACTGGCGCGCGAACTTGACCAGGCCCGCATGAAGTCGGCCTCATCGTCGACGGCCAACATTGGCGACAAAATGAAAGACGTAAAAGGCGTGAAAGTCTTGGCGCATCGTGTCGACAATCTCGAACGCTCACAGTTGCGAACTCTGGTCGATCAACTCCGCGAAAAGATCGGCTCGGGTGTAGTGGTGCTAGGCTCGGCCAACAACGGCAACGTGTCGCTGATCGTCGGCGTCACCAAAGATCTGACCAGCAAGATACAGGCCGGCAAAGTCATCAGCCCGGTCGCGCAGAAAGTTGGCGGAAAAGGCGGAGGCCGCCCCGACCTCGCCGAAGCCGGAGGAAAAGATTCAGCCTCCCTGGATTCAGCCCTGGACAGCGCTTATTCCGTGGTCGAGGCGATGCTGGCATGAGCGACAGCGGCCCCACCAACGAGCGCTTGCGATTTATCAAGCACAAAGGCCACGCCGTCTACGCTGTCGATTTCAGCCACTGCAGCGCGAAGGAAGTGTTGTTGCTCCTCAACCAGATTCGCGCAGATGTTTCACGGCATGCTCCCAATTCCGTGCTGATCTGCGCCGACTTCACCGGCGCGGAAATTGACAGGAACGTCGCCACCCGAATGAAGGAAGTCTTAGTTCTCGACCGCCCATTCGTCAAACGCTCGGCATGGATCGGAACGGAAAACATGCCGCATATTTTCTACGAGCACTTCAAAACCTTCTCGCAGCGTGATTTTCCCACCTTCAAGACCCGCGAAGAGGCGCTGGACTGGCTTGTGCAAGATTGATTGCTCAAAGCAGGAGCAGCCTGAAGCCGCCCGCCCCGCTCAACTTCTCCACTTCAACGTGACCGGCCCGCTCATCGGATGTTTCATCTCCGCACCGCTTCCTTTGGCTTCCAGGTGCGCCGCCTTTAACTGGAAGTACCATTTAGCAGGCCGATCGGCATCGTCAATCAGCATGAGATGCGGATTATGTTTCAGCCCTTCGGCCTGCAACTCCATCGTGCGGCGATCCTGCTCGACAAACTTTGAGAACACGAATTTCAGAATCTCTGCACCGAACGGTACCCAGCGGAAGATGTTCCAGGCCGCGACCACATCGATGCTGCATTGATTGCGCGTAATTGGCGTCACGGTCGTCAATGACGAGAACCAGTATTTCCCCGCCCGAATAACCTCCCTGCGCAGATTGGGCAACACGAAATCAATCGTGGTGGTGATCGTGTCGGCGTCCGCATATAGGCGCAAAAGCTTGTAGGGAGCGGAGTTCGAGCTGGGCGTGTGCGCGCTCATGCGGAAACCGTTAGGAATCGGCTCAAACCTTTTCGTCTTCTCGTGAATGCTGTGACGACTGCGCCACCACCAGGCCTGGTGCACAAACGGTCCGTGAGCAGGATCCATAAGTCCGATGATGCCATGATCGATGCTGACGGGCATCTCAGCACTGAGGTAGGCAATCTTGTACTTATCAGAGAACTTATCGACTTGCGGAGCATCCTCGGGAGAATCTTCAGGCTTGCTGAACCCTGACCCTTGCTGAGCAGGATCGGAAATGTAAACCCAGACGTAACCATCTTGCTCTTCGCAGGGATAGCTGCCGGCATAGATGCGGTCGACCTTAAGAGTCTGACCGCTGGTCAGCGAAGGGATGAGCTGGCATTGCCCATTGTGCGCGTCAAACTGCCAGCCGTGGTAAGAACACTCGACATTCTCACCATCAAACTTTCCGCAGTGCAGCGGCATGCCTCGATGCGGGCACGCATCGCGCAGCGCAAAGGCATGGCCGGCGCGGTCGCGCCCGATAACCAGCGGGATTTCCAGCAGCAAGGCCTTATGGAGTTTATTCCGATGAACCTGATCCGCAGGCAACGCACGATACCAGAAGCCGGTAAGCATCCGCGAATCGGTTGCCTGGCGCTGCGGTAAGTCGAGTTCGGGCATGAGTAAGAACGCTGACTGCTGATTTTTGATGGTTAATCGAACCCAATATGCTAGCATTCGCACGACTTTCCAGGGCACATCGAACTTCACGGAGGAACCGCCGTGGAATTTATCGGACATTTTCGCCGGCTCACTCCGGTGCAGCGCAACACGTTCATCGCCTGCTTTCTCGGCTGGTCGCTCGATGCCTTCGATTTCTTCATCCTGACCTTCTGTGTCAGCGCCATTGCGACCCAGTTCCAGGCGAAAGTTTCTGCCGTGGCAGAGGCCATTTTCCTCACGCTCGCCATGCGTCCAGTCGGCGCATTTCTATTCGGAGTGATGGCTGACAAGTATGGCCGCCGCCTCACGTTGATGGTCGACATCATCGCTTATTCGGTGTTCGAGTTGGCTTCGGCTTTTGCTCCGTCGCTTAAGGTTCTCTTGATAACCCGCGCCTTGTTCGGCATCGCCATGGGCGGAGAGTGGGGAGTCGGCGCAGCGTTGGCGTTCGAAACTCTGCCCGCGGAAGGTCGAGGGTTTTTCTCCGGGGTTCTGCAAGAGGGCTACGCGGTCGGCTATCTGTTTGCTGCTTTAATTTACCGAACCGTTTTCCCCATAGTCGGCTGGCGCGGAATGTTTATCGTGGGCGCGCTGCCGGCGTTCCTGGTGATCTATATCCGCACAAAAGTCGACGAGTCTCCGGCCTGGCTACAGGGGCAGGTTGCGAAAAATGCGGAAACTCGTTTAGGCAAGGACATCCTCACTTACGCGGGTACATTCATTTTCCTGGTGATTCTGATGTTCGCCTTCAATTCCTTCAGCCACGGCACCCAGGATCTCTATCCCACATTTCTGCAAAAAGACCATCACTTCACCCCGCAGACTGTGGGTTTGATCGCAATCATCGCCAATGTTGGCGCCCTGCTGGGCGGCATATTTTTTGGAACGTGGTCGGAAAAAATCGGGCGCCGGCGCGCGATCATAATCGCCGCGCTGCTGGCAATCCCGGTCACCCGGCTGTGGGCGTATTCTCACACGGTGCCCATGCTGGCGCTCGGCGGCTTCGTGATGCAGTTCATGGTGCAAGGCGCATGGGGAGTGATTCCAGCTCATTTGAACGAACTCTCCCCCGCTAAAGTCCGCGGCACCTTCCCTGGCTTTGCCTATCAGATCGGGAATTTGCTGTCGTCTCGGAACTCGGTGATTCAAGCAAAACTGGCTGAACAGCGTTATGGTGGTCTCTTCGCGCCGGTACTGGCATGGACCGTGGTGATCATCGCCGCGCTGGTTGCGGTGGTCACATGGAGCGGCCGGGAACGCCGGGGCGTGGATTTATCCAATACTTAGAAAAACGTTTTAGTGTGCAATTTTTGGCACCTCGCATGGCACGACAGTAGCATTGTCAGAGGCCCAATCCTGTGGTACGGTAGTGGAAATTTCACGCCTTCTTAATTCTTTTCAGGGCCCTCGAATAACGTTAGGCAGAATGCGTGTGCAGGAGCAGCGCCACTATGAAAGAAACCATCGATATGACTCCGGCTCAGCAATCGGTCGAGGACGAGAATTTCGCCAACCGGAAGCTGATCCGCCCGGCGCTGCCGCGGACTGATCATAATCACGGCAACCACAACTCCAACCATTTGAATTCCAATCACCTGCAGAACGGGGATCGCCGTGAGCGGCATGGCAACGACCGGCACGACCGCCCGGAGCGATCCTTCGATCGAAATGATCGTGGCGACCGCGGCCCAGGCGGAGGACGCAAGCCAGCCCCTCCGGAACAAACGAACGCCGAGAATTTTTATTATCAGAAGCAGATGCAGTCGCGCACGCCGATGGTCATCGTCCTTCAAGATGGCGAAGAAGTGCACGGCATAATCGAATGGTACGATCGGAACTGCATCAAGATCCTGCGCAACGACAGCCGCCCGAACCTGATGATCTACAAGCCGGCCATTAAGTACATGTTCAAAGAAGATGAAAGCGGACGTTAGCGCGTTACCCTTCTGGGCTTCATCTCGTTGCCGGCGTTTCCATCTCATCCAATCGTCGATTCAGCAGATCAAGATCGTCACTCAACAGAGACGGCGATGAAAGATCGATTCCCAGAAAGTCTTTAAGCAACTCCGCCGGTGGCCGATCAAAGCCATTCTTAAGAAGTGCTGTGTAGCGCCGCACAAACCACTCCCGCTTTATCGAATAGAGTTGGAAGTATTTGAGCGCGAGCAATCCCCCATAGACATAATTCACGTCGTAGAGTGGATCCTCATACATCAACGACACCAATGCCCATCGATTACGCAACTCAGGGACTGAAGGCGGGAAAACCGAAAATTGACTATCTATCTTCAGAGTGAGATCGTCGAGATCATCCGCGCTCCGCACTGTGCCGGCGGCAACGGCGTCGTAGATTGCCTGCTCCAGTAAAGCGTCCTGCGCACCATAAAATGCATCGAGGCCCTTAATGCTCATCCACCGTTCGCGGTAGTACGACCGCAATTGGGGTGAACTTGCGTGCTCCGTCATAAAGTCAGCGAGCAGCAACTCGTTGAACTCAGCAAACGACTCGAAAAGGAAATTCGGACCGCGTTCGTAGCCTGGCAGTACCTGGTTCCCAGTCATCAACTGGCGATGAGCGGCGTGCCCGCCTTCGTGGGCGATTACAGAAAGATCCTTAAACGTTCCATCATAGCGACCGTAAAAGAGAACACTCGGACCACCGAGCCCCAGAGAGAATCCTCCACCATAGCGGTTCGCCGCGCCTCCCGGCAGTATGTCGGCGCGACCATTGGCTGGGTCGAGCAGAGCGTCGAAAGCGCCTTGATACTCATTGCCCAACCCGGCAAACGCTTGATGGAAGATGCCTCGAGCCTCCTCCAAAGAGCTTATAGGTGGAGTAAAGCCTAAGGCCGGCGCCGAAAGATCCCACACATGAGCCGGGCGTTGATAGCCCTGCTCGACCTCACGCAGCCGAATTTCCTCGTAGCGCTTTGCAATCTCGCCGCGTTGCGCCATTAACCTAAGGAGGTCACGCGTCTCCTGCGGCCTGAGATAAAGGCTTTCATACTTGCGCGTAGGAGCATCGGCATAATGGTGCGCTTTCGCAAGAGAGGTTTGAGTTCTGACCGTATGGATCAGAGCGAATGCAAGCAGGTCTCGTTGGCTGGCGTATCCAGCGTATCTTCGTTTGAACCCCTCTTCGCGCACGCGCGGATCGGCGCTGGTGATAATAAGGTTGCGCTGGCGGATCACGTCCAGCGGCCCGGTCTCCGTTTCCACGGCGCCAAACTTAATACCGGCGACGATCTGCTGGTAAAGATCGGATTGCCAATCGGCAATCTCCGGCCGAAATTCATCGAGAAGTGCTTGCTGCGCTTCCGGCAGCAAATGAGGCGCACCGCGCCGAATCTCAGATATGGCAAAGCTGTATTGTTTCAGTCTAGGTTCTGCCAAGAGCCAGGCCTTCAGGCGGTGATCGGGGATTGACAGAATTTCCGGACGGAAGAATGCAGTTTTACCGTTGAAGTCAGATTCGAACTTGCTTTCCTCATCGCAGCCCGAGTCTTTGCGATTGAGCGCACAGCGCAGGTAAAGGTAATCGTCGTGTTTGGCAAAGAGTTTTTGTACAACGTCGTTCTGTTGCAAAAAGGCAAGCAGCCGCGAAGTGGAATCCAATTGGCCCTTAAACTGCCTCAGCAAATCGAGAGCCACATTCAATTCGGCACGCGCCGCAATTTCCTCCTGCGGAGTTTTGAAGGAGTAGCGCGATAAATCGACGGACAAGCTGGAACTGGGGCTTGAAGATTGTGCGATTGCAGTAGCGGTCGCGACAATTGCAAATGCGATGAGCGTCCGGACCGCGTCCTGCCCCTTTTTCGCCATTATCGAATAGACGTACTCGTTACAACTTCGGCAGCACGATCCCCTGCTGCGACTGATATTTCCCTTTGCGATCGGCGTAGCTGGTCTCGCAAACCTCGTCCGATTGGAAGAAAATAATCTGGCACAGGCCCTCATTCGCGTAGATGCGCGCCGGAAGTGGCGTGGTATTCGAGATTTCCAGGGTGACGAAGCCTTGCCACTCCGGCTCAAACGGAGTGACGTTGACGATAATGCCGCAGCGCGCGTAGGTACTCTTGCCCACGCAGATGGTTAGAATGTCACGGGGAATTTTGAAGTACTCGACCGAACGCGCCAGCGCAAACGAATTCGGCGGGACGATGCAGATGTTGGTCTGAATAGTGACAAAGGATTTTTCGTCGAAGTTTTTGGGGTCGACGATGGTGCTGTTCACATTGGTAAAAATTTTGAACTCGTCAGCCACGCGCAGGTCGTATCCGTAAGAAGACAGTCCATAAGAAATTACTCCTTCCCGCACCTGCTTCTCGGAAAAAGGATTGATCATGTCATGTTCGCGGGCCATCTTGCGAATCCAGCGGTCACTCTTCAGCATGGAGCTCCTTGGGAAAATTTAGTAATTGGGAAATTTTGTAATTTGGTAGCTTGACAACTCCGAGTTCTCCGACGATTCGTCATGAAACCAGAAAACTGCAAAATTACCCGATTACAAAATTGTTTTGCGATGGGCCAGTTTACGGGAGAGATGCTCCGGTTGACAATCTCCGTTATGTCCCATAGCATCAATCACTTGAAGATTTATCCTCACACCGCGTCCGGGAGCCGTTCGTGATCAAGCTCGATATCATCAACGAAGTGGTCGCCAGAACCGGCATCACCAAGACCAAGGCCGAACTGGCGGTGGAAACCGTCTTTGAAAGCATGAAGAAGGCGCTGGCCGGCGGCAATCGCATTGAACTGCGCGGATTTGGCGTATTCAACGTGCGCCCGCGCAAGACCGGCATCGGCCGAAACCCGCGCACCGGAGCCGAGGTCTCGATTCCGCCGGGCAAGGCCGTGCGCTTCAAGCCGGGAAAAGAATTGCAATCGATTGATTAGCCAAGGCGCCTGCGGACGCATTTCCGATCGGTTCACCTCAGACCGCGTGAACTAAACCCCCCGGCACCTTTGACTTATCTGCACAAGGAAGCTGTCAGCCATTCTGCAATGTTCTTCGTGCCAATCGTAGTATCTTAAGAGAAAGGGCTTCGCTGCAACGCGTAGCCGAAAATCGCATGTCGGAACCCACTCCTCCCTTAGCTCCTCCGGCCGTTGAATATTTTCGTCCTGTCCCAGAGCGGCTACCGCGTCCTCCGAAGCCGCGCTACTGGCTTCATATTTTGCTGTTGCTCGCGACCTGTTTCACAACGCTAGTGATGGGCGCACGCATGCAATACAACTTCGATCACGGTCTGCCCGCACTCTCATTCAGTGACGAACCGGTGGCAGGCGAGGTGCTCCCATTCTTCCCCGCAGTATGGTTTCGCACGCATCCGGAGCGCCTGCTCGCCGGCTTGCCCTTCATGTTTTCGCTTATGCTGTTTTTTCTCGCGCATGAGATGGGACACTACCTCTATTGCCGCCGCTACGGAGTCTACGCGACCTTGCCTTTTTTCATACCGGCGCCGACTCCGATCGGAACCATGGGAGCGGTCATTATCATCCGTTCGCGGATTCGTTCGCGCACGGCACTTTTCGACATCGGTATCGCCGGGCCGATCGCAGGTTTCATTGTTGCCCTAGCCATTCTTATGGTCTCCCTTGGATGGTCAAGGCCGTTGCATCCAGGCGCGCTCGCTGCCGATTATGAGTTTGGATTTCCATTCGTGTTCCACGTCGTTCATCGGCTTCTGGTATCGACCGGCGCGCTCAAGGGCGCGGCAGCTTTGCCTCTGAACCGAGTGCTGCTGCACCCAACCGCCCTCGCCGCCTGGGTGGGGATGCTGGCCACGTCATTGAACTTGCTTCCAGGCGGTCAGCTCGACGGTGGACACATCGTATTTTCGATCGCGCCGCGGGCCCATAAAATCATCTCTCGCCTTACAATTTTGGCTCTTCTATTGATGTCCTACTATCTCTGGACCGGCTGGTTTATCTGGGCAATTCTGCTGCAGATTAGCAGCTTTCGCCACCCGCAGGTGGCTGACTGGCCGACGATTTCAGGTAAGCGCGCCTGGCTGGCCGCATTTGCCGTCCTTATGCTGGCACTCACAATGATGCCGGCGCCGTTTCTCCATTCATCGCTGCCCGAAGTGATCCGGGACTTCCGGGGACAATAGGATTTTCTTGCGTTTCTCTCGTATACTCCTTTATTCAATCGTTTTAATGCGAGGTGGCCGCCTTGAGACAGACCGCCGCTGCTGTTTTCTTCGCAATCAGCGTGATCGCACTGTTAGTGCCTGCTACGGGCCAGACGATCTCGATCGATATCTCTCATCCCACGAATCATTTCATTCCCAACCAAACCCTGGGAGCAGGCGTCGATCGAATTGCCGTGGAGGCGATCGACAAAGATTTGCAGCAGCCGACGCTAGATAAGACGCTCGCCTCAGGATGGCAGCCGGTCACCTATCGCCAGAACACTGAACTCGCAGTCGAGGCCTGGCATTGGAATCCGCATGGCACCTGGAGCGATCCAAACGGCAAAGGCTACTTCACCGGATCATTAACTCCCACGGAAATGATCCGCTACTCGTACGGCTACAGCCTGCCGCGCCGCGGGTTCACCCGTAACGATGGCACCGACAATGTCGGTTTCTCGCGGCTGGACGACGGCGACTTGAGTACATTCTGGAAGAGTAACCCCTATCTCACACAGCACTTCACCGGAGAAAGCGATACCTTGCATCCGCAATGGGTCGTAATGGATCTGGCACAAGTCCAGCAGGTCGATGGCATCCGCGTCGCATGGGCGGAGCCGTATGCCCGGCAATACCTTGTGCAGTACTGGACCGGCGATGATCCAATCAAGGCACCCACCAAAGGCGTGTGGCAGACATTCCCTCAGGGCACGGTAACCGACGGGAAAGGGAAAACCGAAGCTGTTCGCCTGAGCAGCGCACCGATGCCGGTCAAGTTCGTGCGCATCTGGATGACCGAATCGTCGAACGCATGCGCAGGCGAGGCTTCGTCCGAAACGAAAGCCGATCCAAGAAATTGCGCTGGTTACGCGATCCGCGAACTCTATCTGGGCACGATCACGGGCGACGGCGAGTTTCACGACATCATCCGCCACACTCCCGATCAGGAGCAGACTACTACATACTGCTCGTCGGTCGATCCCTGGCACCAATCATCCGACCTGGGATCGACCAAGCAAGCACAAATGGGATTCGATCTCTTCTTCACCGGCGGCGTGACTCGAGGCCTGCCGGCGATGGTTCCGGTCGCCATGTTGTATGACACGCCAGACAATGCCGCAGCGGAAATTGCGTATTTGAAGAATCGTGGCTATCCAATCTCCTACGTCGAGATGGGCGAGGAAGCCGACGGGCAGTATATGCTGCCCGAAGACTACGCCGCGCTCTACCTGCAGTGGGCGACTGCGATTCATCGCGTCGATCCTTCTCTGAAGTTGGGTGGGCCGTCGTTTCAGGGCGTGAATAAAGACATCGAAGTCTGGCCAGACGCGAGCGGCAAAGTCTCATGGACCGCCCGTTTCGTCGATTACCTCAAACAGCACAGTCGCATGAACGATCTCGCATTCTTCTCGTTCGAGCACTATCCCTACGATCCGTGCAAAACGCCGTGGGGCATGCTCTACGACGAGCCCGACCTCGTCAGCCACATCATGCAGGTCTGGCATGAAGATGGAATTCCAGCTGACATGCCGATGTTCATCACAGAAGGAAATCTTTCGTCAGGCGCGAGTGAAACTTATCAGGATATTTTTTCCGGCATCTGGCTCGCCGACTACATCGGCTCGTTCCTGAACTCCGGCGGCAAAGGCGTTTACTTCTTCCATTATCTGCCGCTGCAGATGGAGCCGGGTTGCAATAACTCTCCCGGAACATTCGGAATGTTCACCGTCGACGCGAATTATCAGATCCAGCAGCCCCTGGCGCAGTTTTTCGTCGCGCAATTGATTAATCAGGAATGGGCACAGCCCGGCGGGGGCGCCCACCAGGTCTATGAAGCACGCGGCAACATTGGCGATGGCGCCGATCATGAGCTCGTGACGGCATATGCTCTGAAACGCCCGGATGGGAAATGGGCGGTGATGGCGGTCAATCGTGATCAGCAGAACGCGCACAAAGTGCGGATCTCATTCGAAGAGAAGAACGGTAAAAACAGGAATTTCACCGGCCCGGTAGAGATTTCAACCTTTGGGAGCGCCGAGTACCAATGGCATCCCTCGCAAACACGCTTCTTGGCGCACGCGGAGGAAAGTGGAAAAAGCACGATCGTAACCATCTCCAAAGGTTGGGCGGATCCGGATGGTCCGATTGTGGCTAGTACACTGGCGGCGTCGGAAAATACACTTTACGATTTACCGGCAGCTTCCGTGGTGGTGATTCGCGGAAATATCAAGGAACACTAGCGCGCCTCCGCAGTTATCCGGGGTGAGGATTATGCACGTTTCGTCGGGCGCTTAAGTGGAGCAATTGTGCGCCGGCGCTCTGAATCATGGATCAGCTGACCCAGCCGCTTTAATCTGGTTTCTTCTTTTTTCGCGCTGATCACCCAGAAACTGCTCGTCCTCCGGTACCACGGAGCTTGGGCCTGAAAGAATTCCCATGCAACCGAACTCTCGCGAAACTTTTTCTCGTACTCAACAGGAAGCTTCACGCTTTGTCTTTGCTCGTAGGAATATATCTCCGATCTTTTGGTCTCGCGTTTTTCAAAAGCCGCAACCCCTGCCGGATGCATCAGTCCCTTTGTCGAAAGCTCAGCAGCGCGTTTGATGTTGATCGCGCTCCATACGCTTCGCCGCCTTCGCGGCGTAAATCTAATTTTGTAGCTGGTCTCGTCAATACTCTTTCGAACTCCATCGATCCAGCCAAAGCAGAGCGCGCCGTCGACCGCTTCCGGCCAAGTAATGCTCAGCCGTCCGGAATCTCGTTTATAGAAACCCACCCAGAGCTCCCGAGTGTCCGCGTGATGTTCTTCGAGCCATTTTTGCCAAGCCACCAGAGTCGGAAAGAATCTAGGTTTAATCGACATGCGGCCGACAAGGAACCTCGCAAGAGTAGTCACATTAGCCAAAGCGCATCGACATCGACGATCACCTGCGTGCGCGGAATTTTCTGCCGGCCCGCAAAAGTCAACATCGCACGCAGCGTCGTGTTCAGTTTCTCCCTGCTGGGCGATTTCAGCACAAAATGATAACGATAATCGCGCTTGAGCCGCATAATCGGAGCGCTGGCCGGCCCCAGAACGCGAACGCCTTCATGGCGTGTCTGCTCAAACCACTTTCGCAGGATGCCGGACCACTGCAAAGCTTCGTCGAGTTTGTTGCTGCGGATCAAAACGTTCGCCAGAGCGGAGTACGGGGGATAGTGCATCCAACTGCGAAAGCGCAATTCCTTTTCGTAGAATCCCGCGAAGTCGTGATGCGCGGCATAATGCACGGCGTAATGATCCTGAAAATAAGTCTGCAAAATCACTTTGCCCGGAGACTGCCCGCGCCCCGCTCGCCCAGCAACCTGCGTAAGCAATTGAAAGGTGCGTTCTGCAGCGCGGAAGTCCGGCAAGCCGAGAGCGGAATCAGCGCCTATCACGCCGACCAAAGTCACGCCGTGAATGTCGTGACCCTTGGCAATCATCTGCGTTCCAACCAGCAGATCGAGTTCGCCTTCGCTCAAGGCATTGAGAGTTCTCTCGAAATCTTCGTGCCCGCGAACCGTATCGCGATCCAGCCTCGCAATTCGTGCCTGCGGGAACACCCCGTGCAGCAACTCTTCTAACTTCTCCGAACCAGTTCCGAGAAAATATACATACTCGCTGCCGCAGTGTACGCAAGCCTTTGGCACCGGCGCAACATACCCGCAATAGTGGCAAATCATTTTGTTTTCTCGCTTGTGATGGGTAAGAGCGATGGCACAATTCTGGCATTCGAGGCTCTTGCCACAGGTACGGCACAATACCACGGGCGAATACCCGCGGCGGTTGAGGAGCACCATCACTTGCTCTTTGCGGTCGAATCGATCTTTAATCTCCGCAATCAGCTTGCGCGAGATGACCTGCTCTTGTCCGGTCTCTTGAAACTCCTGCCGCATGTCGATGATTTCGACATCTGGCAGCGGCCGTTGTTCAACGCGATCGGGCAACTCGACAAGCGCATATTTTTTTTTAGTCGCATTGAAATACGATTCCAGAGAAGGTGTAGCCGAGCCTAATACAACTGCTGCACTCGCCATCTTTGCGCGCACCACGGCAACATCGCGTGCGTGATATCGAGGTGTCTCTTCCTGCTTGTACGAGCCATCGTGTTCTTCGTCGACGATGATCAACGCGAGATCTTTGACGGGGGCAAACACCGCCGACCGCGTACCTACAACCATCCGCGCTTCGCCGCTCCTGATGCGATGCCATTGCTGCGCTCGTTCTTTATTCGACAAAGCGGAGTGTAGAATGGCTACTTCGTTCCCGAAGATCTGGTGTAGGTCGGCAGCGACCGCCGGTGTGAGACCAATTTCTGGAACCAGTAGTATTGCCGAGCGCCCAGCCTCAAGTACGGCACGCATTCCCGCCAAATAAACGGCTGTCTTGCCAGAACCCGTAACGCCGTGCAACAGCATCCCGGAAAACTTCCGATTGTCGACTACTACTCGCAGCCGGTCCAGTGCGGATTGCTGCGCTGGGCTGAATTCGAAAATAAACGGCGAGGGCCGGGCCTTGCCGCGCGAGAAAGCGACTTCCGCTGGAACTTCAACCATTTCGACGAGGCCTCGCTTCACCAGCGTGCCAAGCGTTGTTCGTGGGACTTCGATCTCCCTTAGAGCATCCACGGGAACTCGCCCCCCGGAAGCAGCCAATGTTTCTACGATCGTCCGCTGATTCTGATTCAGCTTTCCTTCCGCGGACCGAAGCACCGCAGTCTTGACGGTCAGCGTCGCGTCTCGAACAGCGGAAACATCTTCCCTGCTAATCCATTTTTTTCGGACCATCCCGGTCAGAAGCGATTTGGAAATGTGCGTCGCAGAGCGCAGCGCTGTTTCGCGGACTTGGGCAGTTTCGTCACCCCCGGAAGCTTGTGCGGCCAAGTAATCCAGCACTCGAAACTCGGCGGCCTGCTCCTCCGGAGCGCGTCGCGAACGAGCGGACGAGCCTGACATTCCCGCCAAATGCAGCGACATTCGGCCGTGTTCAGTAATTTGATAAGCGACGGCCCGTTTGAACTCCGCACCCAGCGGCAGCATGGTGCGGAAAACTTCGCCGATAGGGGCTAGATAGTAATCGGCGATCCACCGTCCAAGATGCAGAAGTTGTTCATCAAGAACGGCAGACTCGTCCAGAACGCTGAAGATCGATTTCGTTTTGACAGAAGGCTCGCGATCATGCAGTTCGACCACGATGCCGCTCATGCGCTGCTGGCGAAAAGGGACAAGCACGCGTCCGCCCACGACCGGTGCCAGTTCAGCCGGCACACAGTAGGTGAAAACCATGTCGAGCGGCACGGCGAGAGCGACGTCGCAGAAGGCAGGCATTGTTCCTGGGAATGAAGCATTAAGAATAGCAGCGACCGGGGAGACGTTGCCGCGACAAGAGCAGTTATCTATTCGGCAGATTTTTTGGGAGCTTCGATCCCCAGATATTTCATCACCATCTGCAGATCCTTCCACGCCTCGCCCTTCTGTCGCGGATCGCGCAGCAAAAACGCAGGATGATAGGTCACGGCGAGCCGCGCGCCCGGCCATGAAGGATCACTGCCCACAGGCTTAAAGTCGTACCAGCGTCCACGTAGCTCAGACATTGGAGCGTTGATAGCGAGCAAATTTTTCGCGGCAACCGCGCCCAAAGCAACAATCACCTTAGGCTTGATTACCCCGATTTGCCGCATGAGAAACGGCGAACAGGTCTCGCATTCGTCGCGTTCCGGCGTCCGATTCCCCGGAGGGCGGCATTTTACGATGTTCGCGATGTAGACATCTTCGCGCCGCAGCCCCATCGCTTTGATCATGTTGTTAAGCAACTGCCCGGCACGCCCAACGAATGGTTCGCCTTGAGCATCTTCGTCCGCGCCCGGGCCTTCGCCCACAAACATTAATTCAGCGCGCGGATTGCCCACGCCAAAAACAATCTGCTTGCGCCCCTGCTGGTGAAGCTTGCAGCGGGTACAATCGCCGAGATCTTCACGAATCAACTCGAGCGCAGCAGAATGATCGGCGACCCCATCTTCAGCTTTCGGTGAAATAACTTCGACAAGACTTTCGTCAGCGACGGCTGGCATGACACTGGATTTTCTCGAGCCCATATCCTCCCGCAGTCCGTCATCAGATGACGTCGGTTCAACTGGTACTAATGAAGACGCGGAAATTAGCTGTGAAGCGTCCGCAATTCCTGTAGGAAGCCGCCTATCGCGCCGGTAAAAATCGTAGATGCCGAGATCGCCGTAGTAGCGAACTCGTTCGGCAATCGCTCGCCGTAGCTCAGGCTTGAGTGTGCCATCCAATTCCTAGTGCTCCACGTCAAAATAAATCTTGGTCGTGGCGCGATAAAGCAGCACTTTCGCTCCGTCGAGTTGCATATCGAGAGAATCCACGTGAGCCCAACGGATTCCGCGCACGGTCTTCGCTGCTTCGGCAACAGCGTTCTCTGCGGCCTTGGCAAAACTATCTTTGGAAGTTCCTACAACTTCGATAACTTTCTGCGTCATCACAAACTCCTGGTAAGAATCTGACGGAATTGTACAGCCGCTGCCATTCGATGCTGAGAAAAGATGCTCATTCCAATTTCCATTGACTTATTTCGGAGGAACGGACCTCAGGCTTTTACCGACGCTTTGCGCCGCTCGCGGAGGCGCACAACTTGGTCGAGAACACGTTGCGCAACTTCCCACTTCGTAGTCTCGGGAACCTCGACCACTTCGTCGTGAGTGATGATGGTCACTTGATTACGATCGGAGTCGAAGCCGACACCCTCGCGAGAAACGTCGTTGACCACGATCGCGTCAACTTGCTTGGACGAGAGCTTCTGCCTTGCATTTTCAAGGACGTTCTCTGTTTCGGCGGCAAAACCGAAAACGATCTGCGACCGTTTGCGCAGAGAAATCTCTTTCAGAATGTCGGCGGTCGGTTCCAGTTCCAGAGTCATCGGCCCGCGGCGCTTAATCTTCTGATCACACACCGACTTCGCGCGGTAGTCCGCCACCGCCGCAGCCTTAATAACGATCGTCGCCTTGGACAAAAGCTCGAGCACCGCCTGACGCATCTGCTCGGCCGATTCCACGCGTGTGATCTCGGCCGCTGCCGGCGGCGTCAGCGAGGTCGGACCGCTCACCAACAGCACACGAGCCCCGCGGCGCAGTGCCGCTTCCGCGATGGCGTATCCCATCCGGCCACTCGAACGGTTGGTCAAGTAGCGCACGGGATCGACCTTTTCTCGCGTAGGCCCGGCAGTTACCAATACCGTTTCTCCGCTGAGATCCTGCGAGGCTCCGAGCACTTCCAGAACAGCGGCAACAACAGTTTCATTTTCCGCGAGTCGCCCAGCCCCCACCATGCCGCAGGCCAGATGTCCCGACCCCGGCTCGACAACCTTCACCCCGCGCGCCCGAAGAATATCCAGATTCGCCTGCATCGCCGCGTGGTTCCACATATTCACGTTCATCGCCGGAGCAACAACAACCGGAGCGGTGGTTGCGAGATAGAGAGTCGTAAGAAAATCACTGGCGATTCCCTGCGCAAAGTGTGCCAGAACGTCCGCCGTGGCAGGCGCAACAACCAGGGCATCAATCGATTGCGCCACTGCAATGTGCTCGATCGCCGAATCGATGTTAGGGGTCTGCTCTTCTCCCGACGCGAACATCCCCGTAATCACTTTTTCGCCGGAAAGCGCAGCAAAGGTGAGAGGCCGGACAAACTCCTGAGCCGCGTGGGTCATGACCACCTGCACCCGAATACCACGATCCTGGAGCAGCCGTACAATCTCCGCGGCTTTATAAGCCGCGATGCCGCCCGTTACTCCCAGAGCAACTTTCATGGTCATCGAGATATCGATGCGCGGCGCCGCGAAACGATTTAGGCGTCGTGACCGAAGGCCTGGTCGAGCACCTCCGCAGCCTGTTCGGCAGCGCTGCGGGTTTCGGGAATTTCCCACTTCACTTTGCCCGCGCGGATTTCATCCTGCGCGATGCGGCAAGGCTTGCGCGAATTGGTTTGCACCACCGGCGGAGCTCCCGATTGCAGTTGGCGTGCACGCCGGGCGGCGACCAGAATGTAACGGTAGTTGCTGTCGAAGCCTTCGATCAATTTCATAATTCTCTCCCCCCGTTAAGGGATCCAGATCTAATTGCCGAAAGTTACTGCGCTTCGTTCTTCGCCGGGGAAGCCAAGAACTGCCCAACTATTGTCCCACGAAACCGAAAGTTGTGGGGCTGTCAATCCCATATTTTGATTACGAAGGTCTGGCGCTACTCGCGGCCGCAGATGAGCGGAACGAATCAAGAATGGGTTTCACCCGCTCGCGAACATTCTCTAATCGGCAGCCATCCGCCATCGCAACCGTCTTCGCCTGATCCCCCGAGAGTCGTTGTCCTCCGCGCAGCAGCCGTTCTCCGCGCACGATCGCCCGAAGATTCTTGATCGACTCTTCCAGTTGATCGTTCACTAGGATGTAGTTGTAGCGCTCGTAATTCTCGATCTCACGAGTCGCTGTCTCCAGGCGGCGCTGAATCACCTCTTCGCGATCTTCGCTGCGCTTGCGCAGGCGCGCTTCCAGCGTCTTGCGATCGGGCGGCAGAATGAAGATGCTGGTCGCGTCCGGCAGCTTTTGCTGGATCTGTTCGGCGCCCTGCACGTCGATATCCAGCAGGAGATCGCGATTCTTCTGCTCCGCTTCCCGTAAAAAACACCGAGCCGTGCCGTAGTAATTACCGAAAACTTCTGCATGCTCCAGAAACTTGTCTTCGCGAATCATGCGCTCAAACTCCGGGCGCGATATGAAGTAGTACTGCCGACCATCGACTTCGCTGCCACGGGGAGGTCGCGTAGTGTAAGAAATGGAAAATTCAAGATCGGTGACTGACTTTAGTATTTCATTAACCAGCGTCGATTTGCCCGAACCAGACGGGGCCGAAATAATATACACAACAGGTTTGTGGGCCACAGAACTCATTCCAGGTTCTGCACCTGCTCGCGTGATTTTTCGATCTCCGCCTTCATCACCAGCCCAGCCTCAGTAATCTTCAAAGCTTCACCCGCCAACCCAGATGTCTTCGAAAGCATCGTGTTCGCTTCGCGGTTCATTTCCTGCAACAGGAAATCCAGCTTTTTGCCGACCTCTCCATCCTGATCAAGCAGATCCAGAAAGTGCTGCACGTGGTTTTCGAGCCGCACCACTTCTTCCTGAATATCGCTGCGGTCAACGAGCAGCGCGGCTTCCTGCATCGCCCGCTCGCGGTCAGCATTGGCCCCGAGTAACTCCTGCAGGCGCGTTTGCAATCTTTCCACATAGCTGTGCAAGACGGTGCGGCGATGAATCTGCGCGGTCTTCACGGCTTCTCCCAGGTGAGCCATGCGCTGGCGGAGTTCGCGTTCGATGCTGCGTCCTTCTTGCTCGCGCATCTGATTCAGGCGCTCGAGCACCTCACCGACTCTGGCCATCACCGCCGTTTCCAGCGCTCCATCGTCGGGATCGTGAGCTGACTCCAGCGCCCCGGGAATACGCAAAATGGCGTTAAGATCGGGTTCCGCAGCTAGCGAGAACTCTCCGGCCGCAGCACGAAAAGCCGCGATATATGCCCCGACAAGCCGTCGATTCAACGCTAGCGCGTCTCCGTTTCCGCGCTCCACATTCAGCGTGACTTCGACGTGACCGCGCGCGATCTTCTCTTTGAGCAGCCGGCGAAGCCGCATCTCAAGCGAGTCGCAGCTCGAAGGCAAGCGGAAGTGCAGATCGAGAAAACGGTGATTCACCGACTTCAGAGACAGCGCAAAGCCCAGATGTTCGCTGACCTAGTGAGGAAGAAAAGGTGAGTTCTGACTCAGACGACCCGCCATTCGCGCCCGCGAGCTCGCCTTTGACCTGCGCAAAACCCGTCATCGAGCGGATAGGCATGTTTGATCTCTGGAATTCGGAAGGTCGAGTTCAGCTCGGTTGCGCCGGCTCCATTTTCTGCTCGAAATCGGCGAACTGCAACTCGTACAGTCTGCGGTAGGTGCCCAGCTTCGTCATTAACTCCTCATGTGCACCGATATCGGCAATGGAGCCGTTTTCGATTACAACGATGCGATCTGCGCGGCGAACAGTCGAGAGCCGGTGGGCTATCACGAAAACCGTCCGGCCGGTCATCAGATTGTGCAGCGCCGATTGCACCAGAGCCTCCGACTCGCTATCCAGTGCGGACGTGGCCTCATCCAGAATCAGAATTGGGGCATTCTTCAAGATCGCGCGGGCAATGGCGATTCGCTGCCGCTCCCCGCCGGAAAGGCGAATGCCACGCTCTCCAATCACTTCATCGTAGCCCGCTGGCAACCCCATGATGAAATCGTGCGCCAGCGCAGCTCTCCCCGCAGCCTCAACATTTTTAAGCGCTACGTTCGGCTGTCCGTAAGCGATATTGTTGCGCACTGTGTCGTTGAATAAAACCGTTTCCTGCGTGACAATCCCAATTTGCTCCCGCAATGAAGCGAGGGTCACGTCGCGCACATCACGGCCGTCGATCAGTAGACGCCCTTGGCTTACATCGAAGAAACGCGGAATCAAATGAACCAGCGTGCTCTTGCCCGATCCGCTCGAGCCAACAATCGCGACAACTTCTCCGCGTCGAACCTCCAGGCTAATATCGTGCAAGACGCTCGCCTCCCCACCTTCGCCATAGCTGAAGCTGACATGATCGAATTGCACCGTTTTCGAAAACGGAGGCAACCGCTTGGCGTGCGGTCTCTCGCGAACGTCGTCCTCTACATCCATGAATTTGAAGATCTCACTGGACGCCCCCAGGGCTTGCTGGAAGTTGTTGTTAAATAAAGCGAATTTGCGAACCGGATTGTAAAGACTGAACACCGCTGCAATGAAGGCGACGAATTCGCCTGCCTTCATCTGATCGTGTGCGACCCGCCCCCGCCCCAGCAATAACAACAACGCGATACCGATCGAACCTACGATATCCATCAACGGCGAACTGAGAGCCGTCGCGGCAACCGACCGCAGGTTCGCGCGAAATAATCTCCGCGCCGCACCGCGAAAACGTGAGATCTCCCACTTCTCGCTGTTGAACGCCTTCACGATGCGATTGCCGGTAATGGTTTCGTGCAATATGTTTTGAATCTCAGCCAGCTTGTCCTGCCCTTGGCGAGTAGTGATGCGTACGCGAGAGCCAATCTTGCGCGATGAATAAATGATCGCGGGAACGAATAGCAGCAGCACCCAGGCAAGGCCTTTGCCCAGCACCACAACCACGCCGGCTACAAATAGGAACGTAAAGAACTGCTGCAGGAATTCCGCTAACACCGTAGACATAGCGTACTGCACGCGTTCGATGTCATTGATGATGGCGGAAAGCAAGGTCCCCGTCGCGTGCCGCGAAAAAAATGCCGCCGAACGGCGCATGATCGCATTGTAAAGATCGTCGCGCAGGTCGGTGATCATGCCGAAGCCGGCATGATTTACGAGATATGTGCCAACGTAATCGAAAATCCCTTTCAGGATGGTGGACGCCACCAATGCGAAAGCAACGATCGTCCAGGCATTTGTAAATCGTGCGGGAACGAATTGCTGCAGATATACGGCATGGTGAGTTTTTGGGATCACAAATAACTGAATGTCTTTCGATCCGGTGGCAGGGTTAAGCACTCGGTCCAGGACAGGACCAATCAGCAGATACTTGAATGCGTCCAGCGCACCCACTGCCGCCATCAGCAAAACCGAAGACAGAATCTGCCACGAGTACGGCAGAGCATACCGGACCAGTCGGGTCAGTTGCCGCATACGCCTCCGTAGGCGGCGGAACGGCTTATCGACGATGAAATGGGTGTGAGCTGCAAGTGCTTTATTTTACTGCGCTGCCGCAGCCTTTGTCGTTAGCTGTTCCCTTCGGCTGTTCACTTCGGCATGTCACGATGCACCACTTTCACCCGATACCCCGCCTTGCGCAGGCGTTTGGCCACCTCTTCCGCGATCAGTACCGATCGATGTTGCCCCCCCGTACAACCGAAAGCAATGGTGAGATAGCTTTTTCCTTCGTGAATGTAGTGCGGCAAAAGGTAAACCAAAAGATCGGAAATGCGCGAGATAAACTCCTGCGTCTGGGGAAATGACCTGATGTATTTGGCAACCCGCGGATGCCGGCCGGTGAATGGCCGGAACTCTGCCACAAAATGCGGATTCGGCAGAAAACGCACGTCGAACACCAGGTCGGCTTCCTCCGGTACGCCGTGGCGGAAGCCAAAACTCACGCTCGAAACCAGAATGGTTTTCTCGGTCGGCTGTTCGCGAAACCGTTCGGTTACGTGTGCGCGTAATTCGTGCACATTGAACTTAGAAGTGTCGATAACGATGTCGGCCAACGCTCGAATCTTTGCCAAGTGGCGGCGTTCAGCCTTGATCGAGGCATTAACCGGTTCGTTTGTTCCGAGCGGATGTGGACGCCGCGTCTCGCTGAACCGGCGCAACAACACCGCATCCGAAGCTTCCATGAATGCGACTTTCGTCGGAATGATTCGCCGCACCGCTTTGAGAATGCCGGGAAGCTGGTCGAGCTTCGATCCTTCCCGCACATCGACCACCAGCGCCGTGCGCTGGCTCTCATTTGACTGCAATGACATTTCGGCGAAGCGCGGGATCAGTTCGATCGGCAGATTATCGACGCAGTAGTAACCCAAGTCCTCAAATGCCTTCAGCACCGACGCTTTGCCCGAACCGCTCATTCCCGTGACGATCACCAACTCAGGAGCGTGGGTAGTAAGGTGCGCCGCCTTTTTTTTTGCAATCGCCAGGTTGTGGCGTTTGGGGGACGCGGATGCCTTCCTGGGCGTCATGCACTGGATAGTAGCACCGCACGTGCAGAATGCGGGAGCGTAGACGCGGATCCCGCGATTCGCGGCTTTGGCTCGTGCCCACTCATATTTTGAAATTTGTTTTCGATTTGTGTTAGCGGCACTCGGGCAGGTAATCTATTCCGCCATGAAGAAGTTTGACGAACTCACGGAGCGCGAGGTTCTGGCCTTGGCCATTTCCCTGGAAGAAGAGGATGAACGGGTCTACTCTGATTTCGCCGAAGGCCTGCGGCCGGATTACCCCGCGTCGGCGGCAATGTTCGACGGTATGCGCGAAGAAGAATCGGCGCACCGCAGAAAGCTAATCGAAATGTTTCGCCAGAAGTTCGGCGAGCACATTCCCCTGATTCGCCGTCAGGACGTGCGCGGCTTCGTCGAGCGCCCGGCCCTGTGGCTGATTCGTCCGCTACGAATTGACGCCGTCCGCAAAGAAGCCAGCACAATGGAGGTGGAGACTCGGCGGTTCTACGAAAAAGCGGCTGCGCGCACTCAGGACGCCAGCGTTCGCCAACTGCTCGACGATCTCATCAACGAAGAGCGCGAGCACGAGGAGCGCGCACAAGAACTGGACAAAGAAAAACTACCGGCCAACGTGAAGGCCGACGAAGAAAGGGCTCAGCGTCGCCTGTTTGTTTTGCAGATCGTTCAGCCCGGCCTCGCCGGGTTGATGGACGGTTCGGTTTCCACCTTGGCTCCTGTATTTGCCGCTGCATTTGCAACCCACAATAGCTGGGATGCGTTTCTTGTAGGAGTAGCAGCTTCCGCTGGCGCGGGCATCAGCATGGGATTCGCCGAAGCGCTTTCCGATGACGGCAGCTTGACCGGGCGAGGGCATCCCTGGGTGCGCGGAGTGATTTGCGGAGCTATGACCGCTCTCGGAGGCATCGGCCATACCCTGCCCTTCTTGCTCAGGGATTTTCGCGCCGCGCTTTGGGCCGCGGGCGCGGTGGTGATGGTTGAACTTGGAGTGATTACCTGGATTCGAAAGCGGTACATGGATACTCCATGGGTTTCGGCGGCGTTGCAGGTTGGACTGGGCGGCGTGTTGGTGTTCATCACCGGCGTGCTGATCGGGAACTCATAAATCTACCTTCACGGTTGCGTCTCCAGTGGGTGTTTGCTCTTTTCGTAGAATTCGTTTTGCAGCTTCAAACTCTCGCTATCTGCTTTCACCCCACGAATCACGCTCACAATCGCGCCGATCCACCAATCCATCTGAAACTTGCCCAGCTCTTGGGTTGCGGCCGAGCCTGCTCCCGAATAGTGATTCGGGAAACGCGCGTACCACCAGATCCCGGTGTAAACATCTTCGGGCAGATTCTGGCGGTGCTGGTCTGCGCCGGATTCCTGGTTGGCTCGATCCATGTGAACCGTGTCAGGGCGGGCGATCAGCATCTTCGAAGTTTCGCTTTCGCCGGCATGCCAGTCCGGCGATGTCTTCGGCATCAACGCCGCGTGCTCGGGTTCGCGCTTGTCGAAAACGTAGACCACGTAGTCGTGAGATTTATCGAGTTGTGTCTGGGCGAAATACGGCAGCAGATCCTCGTTTCCCCCGTGGCCATTGACGATGATGATCTTCTTGCATCCGTTGCGCGCCATTTCGTCAGTAGTTTCCTGCAGCAGCGCGAGTTGAATTTCGCGGCTGTATGCGATGGTTCCGGGCTCGTGGCGCGCTTCTGCAATCTGTCCAAAATAGTATTCGGGGAAGACGATCGCATATTCCTGTTCGGCCGCCTGCAGCGCCGCATAGCGTACGTCGAGCAGGTCGGTGCCCAGCGGCAGATGCGGTCCATGCTTTTCGAGAATACCGAAGGGAAGCAGGCACGTGCCTTGCGAGCGATGAATGCCCTCGCGAAAATCCGCGGCGGTCAGCTCTTCCCAGTGGACTGAAAGCCTGGGACTGGCGGCTTGCGCCGCAAGCAGCGAAGCCGGAAAGCTCGCAACCAACAGCGAAATAAAGAAGCAATAGCAAATGCGATTGATCATTGTGCGGGTCTCCCGGCGGATTCTAGCACGACAATTGGCCTATTAAAACGTTTCAGTACGCAGGGATTAAAAAAGACGGGCGAGAGCGCCCGCCCTGCACACAAACCGATCGCTACTTCAGGAAAACTTCCTGCAGCAGATCCGAGCTGATGATCTCGCGAATCTCGGCGCGCTTTTCCGAAAGCTCCTGCGCCGGCGCTTTTCCACCGAGGATCTTATCGCGGGCAGCTTCGCCTTTGGCAGCGAGTCCATCCATGGCCGCGTGGTTCTTGTATTCAATGGCGACGCAGATGTCCCAATCTTCGGGGCTGTTCTTGGTCTCTTTGAGAAAGACTTTGTAGTCCATAATCATTCCCGATTTCTTTTCTTCCTCAATAAACGGCTTGGTGGATTTCTGCAAACTGGTGAGGTAATCGTCCATGTGCGTGGGCTTCACGCGGATGAGTTGGATACGCCAGACTGGGCCTTCGGTGTAATGCTCTTGCGCGAACAACGCGGGCGCGAGCATGAACACAAAAACGACTAGACCGCACAGCTTCTTCATAGTCATCTCCTGAAATTGAGTGTGAACGGCGGAAGGATCATACGCTTCGGCGCCAGAAATGGGGAAAAATGTACTCCTTCCCGATTCGGGAAGGCTTGTTCGGATTTTGAGAAAGAACCGAGAATCTTGCTCCGGCAGCCCGAAAATATTGTATAAGCGGCGTATTGCAGATCGCGGAAGACGCCTGAACGCGATCTTCCTCACGTCCGTTCCCCGGGAAGTTCCACATCAAAGGGCCCAAAATTCAATCCGCGAAGGAGACGATTATGAGTTGGTCTTATCCAGCCGGTTTCAGTGCTTCCACTGCGATCACTTATGCCAACTTTTGCCAGCAAGCATACTTTCAGTATTACGTCCTGAGTAACGTGCCGCCGGACTTCGGCTACCCCCCATTTCTGAGTTTCATGAAACTTCCGCCAACTGGTTACAAACTCCTGTACAACATCTGGTACAACGAAGCTTTGTGGGGATGGGATCCGGTGTATTTCGGCTACGTTGCCGTCTCAACCACAACTCCGGGCCAGATGGTTATCGCGATTCGCGGCACGGAAAACTCCGAAGAGTGGTATGAGGATATCCTCCAGTCAGGCCAGGTTAACTCGCCGATTGCAGGCTCTACCGGTTTGGTTCACGAAGGCTTCGCGATCATTTACAACGGCAACGCCGGAACTGACGGCAACGGCCTGCAATATTATGCCGCGCAAACGGCTGGTAACCCGGTTCCACCGAAGCAGACCGACCCCGCGGTGCCGCTAGCCAAGGTACTAGCGGGCGCGACTTCCGTAATGGTGACGGGTCACAGCCTTGGAGCCGCTCTCGCGGTGCTGTTGACGCTCGACATAGCGATCAACGTCAAGGTTCGGGTGAGCTCTTACAATTTCGCCTCGCCGATGGTCGGCGATCCCAAGTTCGCCTCCGTTTTCAACGGGCTGATTGGTAAACAAATCGCTAGCAACTACCGCATCGCGAACGGGATGGATGTCGCTCCCAACTTGCCATCGAACGTTTTCTACAACCCTGCCTTGCCGGGACAGACCTCGCAGGAGTGGAACTACATGCAGGTGAACGGCTATTGCCCGATCGATAGCGGGATATTTTCCGTGCTCAGCGATCCGCATTCGCTCTCGAACTATGTCATCGGGCTGAACAATCTCATCAGCGCTCCGCTTGCGGCGACGCCGAGCCAACGACAAGCGGCAGGGTTGAGATGCATACCGCAATGGAGAAGCAAGACCGCCGAACCATCCGAGCGAGTGGCTTAGAGCCCGCGTTAGGTCGACGTTCGGATCAAACCGCAAGCGATTTTTCAATGAATCATGTGGCCGCCTCCGGGCGGCCATCGCTTTCTCCGCACGGACTTCTCGACTTCAAGGGCTAGTCCGGCCGTGGAGGATAGATTCTCCAACGTCGTGGTTACGAAACCGCGATCCAAGGCACGAATGGTTTCGTGTGTATGGTGCAGCGCTCGTGGACCGCTGGAATCGACGATCCGGACTTCTGGAATCCCAAGCTGCGTGCACCTATCTGCTTCAATCCGCCGGCGGCACGATCTTACCTTCCATTCGAAATCAAAAAGACCGAGTGGCTGCTAGCGGGACAATCGAAAGCTCAGATGTTGGAAAGCATAAAGGCCAGCCTCGACAAGAAGGAACTGCCGACGCCGGAACCTGGCGCAATGTGCTACATGATGTCAAAGCAAGGGTACTTGAACGATCGTGACGGGCACTGGCATCCGCATCTGATGTTCTTTCTGCCGCCAACCAACGCTCAAATTTGGGGTGCGGACCTGCCGGGCTCGCCGATTCTGGCAGCTGACGACCCCGAGGACCGTCTGACCATATTCCTGGTTCCGGTCGCCAAGTGGTCGGACGGCACGGCTGATGCCGCGGATGGGCACTGACGACTCGAACTCACCGGGTCGTGGCACGCCTAGGCCTGGGGCGTCGAATGCGCCAACGGCTTTTACGGGGTTTGTTGGTTCATCTGACACACTGGCTGCTCAAGTAGTCTGTTCACCGGATTTCGTTCCGTCGTAGGGCTGCCCTTCCCACATTCGACTTCGCAGCGTCCACGCCTTTACACTGTTCGTCAAACATCGGCCCGCCGCTCGTTCGAGGAATTCATGCCATTGATCGAGGCACTGCTTCTGCTGCTGGTCTTGTCCCGCGTGCTGGGGGAGATCGTCGCGCGCTTCGGACAACCGGCCATGATCGGCGAGATTGTCGCCGGGGTGCTTCTCGGGCCGTCGGCTCTGAACTACGTTCACTTCAACCCGGAGATCCGCGCCATAGCCCAACTCGGCGTCCTTCTCCTGGCTTTCATGTCGGGCATGGAAATGGATATGGACGCGCTCTGGGCTTCTTTCCGCGGGCGCGGAGCCTGGGTAAGCACCATGGGCTTCGTCATGCCTCTTGGCTTAGGCATTCTTATCGGAAAGATATTCGGGCTCGATGCAACTCGCACCCTTTTCATCGGCTTATGCGTTGCAATCACCGCGCTGCCTGTCAGCATTCGCATTCTGATGGATCTGGGCAAGCTCCGCACCGAGATCGGACAGAAAATCATTTCGGCCGCGGTAGCAAACGATGTCGTATCCCTGCTCGCGCTGGGTATAATTCTTGACGTCAAGGGCGGAGCGCAGACTAATTTCTTTATCTCAATGGTGTGGGCGCTTTGCAAAGCGCTTCTGTTCATGAGTGTGATCGTGATTGCCGCTCGGCTCGCCAAGCGCTACACCGTCGGGCGATTCCGGCGATCGCGCAGCGCTCTCGACCGAATCCTGGTGAAGGTCAAGGGTAAGGAATCCGTCTTCGCACTGGTTCTCGTCTTCGTTATCGCCTTCGCCAGCTTTTCCGAAGTCCTGGGACTCGATTTCGTGGTGGGAGCTTTCTTTGGCTCAATGCTGCTCAGCCATCAAATTCTCGGGCGAGCCAATTTCGAGGAGATCCAAAAGACAGCCTCGAACGTCACCATGGGATTTCTGGGCCCGATCTTCTTCGCCGCCATCGGACTGCAGTTCGATGCATCCGGCCTGCGCAACTGGAAGCTGGTGATTGCGATTCTTGTGGTCTCGTTTGCGGGGAAAATTTTTGGTGGCTTCATCGGCGGCAAACTCGCCGGTATGCGCAACGACGAAAGCTGGGCGGTCGGCATCGGCCTGAATGGCCGCGGGGTCATGGAACTCGTAATCGCCAATGTCGCGCTCTCGAATGGCTTCATCAGTCAGGATCTTTTCACGATCCTCGTTCTTATGGCGGTGGTGACCACATTCGCCACTCCGTTCCTGCTCAAGCAGGCTTATCGGCGCATGAGCGCGCCGGCTTCTATGCCCGATGCGGTGGTTTCTTGATTGGCATCCGAGATCACGGCTTTCTGCGGAGGACAGGCGATGGGCCGAGCTCCGCTCGGCGGACAAGCCAGTCGTCCATAACCACACGAATTTCTTAAGGGGCTTCGATCAGCTCCATTTTGCCGTCGCGGGTGCGATGCAGGATCAGCAGTTTGCCTTTGGGGTCGCGGAATACGAAGACGTCGCGGTCGCGGAAGTGGGCTTCTTTGATGGCTTCTTCGAGCGTCATCGGGCGCATGGCGACGGATTCGCTGGAGCGCACCAGATGGACTTCAGTAGTTTTGGCTACCGCAGGATAGCGATGTACGGCGACCGGGACGGAGGTTTTTTCCGTAAGTCCGACTTTGGCTTGTGCGCCGCCCGCGAGTGCATTTTTGGCTTCAACTTCCAGCGGCTCCGCGGAGTTGCCGTTCCACTTCTTCACTTCTTCGCTCTTGCGGGCTGAGCGCTTCTTCGATTGCCAGCGCTTCTTGTATTTCACCGCCTGCTTTTCGAGGTGGTCGAGGGCTTCGCTGACCGCAACGGTCATGTCCTTAGCCTGAGCCACGCTGACCAGCGGGCCATTGCGCGGGCTGAGGGTGATTTCGGCTTTGTGACGGTGCTTTTCGACCGCGAGGATGACATGCGCTTCGAATTCGTCGCCAAGAATTTTGCGGATTTTGGTGAGGCCGGTTTCAACTTCTTTTTTGATGGCGGGAGTGATTTCGTAGTGACGTCCGGTGAATTCCACGTTCATGAAGCGGCGCTCCTTTGTTGAGCGACTATGGGAACGGATTGAAATGATTGCGGCGTTTCTTTTGCCCCTTCAGCCCTTGCTTCCAACCTCATCCTTAATCCTTGTCCCGCGGCTTGCACGCCTTCAGCAGGCTCAAGGCAGTATTCTGTAGCTGCCTCGTGGCTACCTGTGCTTCGAGGACAATCGCATCAGTCCTTGACCCGGCGCTGGTGCGTGCTGGGAATGCGCATATCTTCACGATACTTGGCTACGGTGCGCCGCGTGACCTGAATGCCTTGTGATTGCAGAATGCGGGTAAGCTGCTCGTCGGTCAGCGGACGGGCCGGATCTTCTTCTTCGATCAGTTTCTTGACGCGGCGTTTCAGAATCAGCAGGCTGGTGTTGCCGCCTTCCGGGCCTTGCACACTTTCGCTGAAGAAGTAGCGCAGCTCGAAGACGCCCTGGGGCGTGTGCGCGTATTTGCTGGCAACGGCGCGGCTTACAGTGGAGGGATGCACGCCGATTTCTTCGGCGACCTCCTTGATCATCATGGGCTTTAGGAAGTCGATCCCCTTCTCCAGGAAGTCATACTGGCGCGCGACGATGCAGTAACAGACCTTGGTGATGGTTTGCTTGCGCTGCTCGATGTTCTTGATGAGCTGGATGGCGCTCTTGTAGCGCTCTTTTACGTAATCGCGTGTGTTCTTGTCGTTCGTGTCGCGAGTGACCAGCTTCTTGTAGGCCGGATTGAGGCGAAGCTGGGGCAGGTCGTCGTCGTTCATGATGACCAGCCACTCGTCTCCGTGCTTGATAAATGCGACATCGGGCTCGATCAGCCTTGCCTGAATTTTGTTGTATTGCAAGCCGGGACGCGGATCGAGCGTGCGGATGTAATCAAGGGCGTGCTGCACAGCTTCGGGGGGACGTCCGATGGCTTTGGCGATTTCTTTGTGCTGTTTGCCTTGCACTGCACGGAGATGCTGGTCGACGATAGCGATGGCATCCTGGAGAACCTGTGCGGTGCCGTTGACCGGCTTGTCGCCATTTTTTTGATTCGCCAGCTGTATCTGGTGATAGCGCAATTGGCGAAGCAAACATTCGCGAAGATCGCGGCAACCCACGCCGGGAGGGTCGAGCTGGCGAATCACTTCGAGGGCTTCGTGGAGATCGGCGAGAGTGAAATTCGCTTTGTAAACGGGGCGGGGAGGCGTCCCTGTCGCCGGAGCTTCCGCTGCGGGTGCGACAGCGGCGGCGGAGTTACCATTGACCGGGAATGCGGGATCGGAGGTCGCCTGACCCCGGTCGTTCGTCTCAATCGAGGTTCCTGCCACTCCCTGCATATCTGAGGACGCGTCCGGTAGTGTTGATACGTATGCGGCGGCTGCGCTTCGCGCTTGCGAAGCACTGTCTTCGCCCAGCATGACATCGCCTGGGTCCGACTCGCCGCTTGGCGCGGCCAACTCAGCTGAAATCGGTTCTCCCCCCGGCGACACTTCCGCGCCTAATCCCAGGGCTGCCGCTTCGCTGACGATTTTGCTGGCGGCTTCGGCGTCGGCTTCTGGTGGGGCGGGTGGAGCGACTCCAAGCATCTCTTCGTCGCTGGCGATTAGATATCCGTCTTCATTCAGATTGCCGATGACCTGCTCGGCGGCTTCACGCACCGCTGCGCATAGACTTAGCGCGCCTAACTGCCAAGCGAGATGATCGGTGAGCGTGGTTGGTTTCGAGAGAAAATTTTCGAACGACGGGCGCTCAATCTCTTCCATCTCTCCGCGGGTGCGATAACCGGGATCGAGATAATCCTGGAAAAACGATCCGAAATCGATCTCTTCGAATGGATCTTTTTTTTCGACGGCGGCGATGGGATTTTCTTCGGTGGTGGCTTGCGCGGCACGGTCGCGATCTTCTTCCTTGCGGCCAACTTCGTCGATTAGTGGAACGGAATCTTCCAGTTCTTCCAGAACCGGGTTCTCGACCATCTCGGAGTTGATCATGTCCTTGAGCTCGAGCTTGTTGAGCGCGAGGACGGAAACCATCTGCACGAGACCCGGGGTGAGGATCTGGCGCTGGGACAGCTTGACGCTCAGTTTGTGTTGCAAGAGGACCATGTTTCAAAGTTTCAAAGTTTCAGCGCTTACTCTAGCTTGTCGAGTCGATCATCATGGCTGTCAAGCCGGTGTTCGTGCATCTCGACAATCCGCAACAACCTGGCTGTGCCTTCGGCAACCTCGGTAACTAGCTTTGCCGCTCGGTCAAGCTGGCGATCATGTTTTTCGCTCTCTAGCGATAACAGCTCCAAATTGCGCGTCATGGCTTCCAGCCGTTGGTCAATCGTCATCGCTGTCCCCAGTTCTTAAGCTTCTTGCACAGTTATCTGCACAAGGCTCGGGATTTGTTATTCAGTCGTTTGCGCGGGCTCGGTTTGCGCTGCTCCACCTCGCCCCCAAAAAGTGTTACCGCCCAGCCAGGCACGCCCGTATACCCGATGTAGCCTCCGCTCTCGTTACGATCGCGAAATATTTGGACCGTGGCGCACATGGCCAACACTAGGAGAAACAATAACCACACGGCATTCCAGAGGGCATCTACCCACCTATAACGCCTGTCGAGAACAAGAGAGCCCAGAAACAAAGCCCAAAAGACTATCCCAGGAATCCAGCTTCGGTATTTTCTCTTCACCGTACTCTCCTGGTTGTTCGTCAGTCAGGCTTCCTGCCAACTCCCTCAGGGGCTGAAGCCTACACCCGCCTTGCTCCCTGACGGCACGGCTTAAGCCGTGCCCTTCCCGAACCTAGACCAGCGAAAAACTTTCTCCCAAATACACGCGTCTCACTTCCGGATCGGCAGCCAGTTGCTCGGGCGGGCCGTGACGGAAGATTCTGCCGTCGTCGATGATATAAGCGCGATCGGTTACCGAAAGCGTTTCGCGCACGTTGTGATCGGTAATCAGCACTCCGATGCCGCTGGCCCGCAGGCCGCTGATAATTTTCTGCAAGTCAAGAACGGCGATCGGGTCGATCCCGGAAAAAGGCTCGTCGAGGAGGATGAATGTAGGATTGATGCATAGGCAGCGCGCGATTTCAACGCGCCGGCGCTCGCCGCCCGATAAAGCGTAGCCGCGATTGCGCCGAATGTGCTCAAGTCCAAGTTCATCGATTAGCCGTTCCATCTTTTCGCGGCGTTCGTGCCACGACAGAGGTTGAGCCTCCAGCACCGCCAGGATGTTTTCCTCGACCGTAAGTTTGCGAAAAACCGAAGCTTCTTGCGGGAGATAGCTGATGCCAAACTGGCGCGCCCGCAGGTACATGGGAACGTCAGTAATGTCCTGACCGTCGTACAAAACGCGGCCAGTATCAGGGGGGATCAGGCCAACGATGGCGTAAAAAGTTGTTGTCTTGCCGGCGCCGTTCGGACCGAGCAAACCCACCACCTCGCCCTGATCGACGCGCAGACTGACACCATTTACAACGCGGCGGCCACGATACGATTTGCCAATTTCATCTGTGGCCAGGGTACGCATTTATCTTGCCAATTGTGTTATTTACTTGGCCACCCGCGTTTGAGTTACCACAGGAGTATTTGCTTCGCCTTCTACGAGCACCCTATCATCCGACCTAAAGAAAGTCAACGAAACCCCCGTAATCTTGCCACGTTCGGCATCAAAAATGCTAGGCGCTCCGCCGGTAAGGACGAACTTGTCGTCGGAGGCTGTGTAGATAAGCTTCTGGCCCTCCGCTTTGCGGCCGGGTTGCTGGATCACTACGTTGTCTTCGGCGACCATGTGATCGAGCCGGCTGGGAGCTGCAAGTTGTTGTCTGCTGGCAGTTTGGCTCCGCGGAAGCAAATAGGCATCGGCTGTTTTGGCGGTTGCACAGAAGTCAGAACCTCTGGCCGTTACGCCTCCTTCATAATGGGCACGGCGTTCGGAGTCGGTGTAGGTTAAACGCGATGAGGTTATAGCAACGACTTCAGCGGCGTCTCTTTCTCCACGCTTTTTGGTGCCGTTCTCGTCCTTAGCTGCATTTTTCCTTAGGCTCGACTTTCGCGCGGCCTGCACAAGATCGGTCGACACCGGTTGCGCCGCGGTGCCTTGTGCAACGAGCGAACGCCGATCGCGGTCGAACTCGATTGAGGGAGCGGTGATCACGTTGGCGTCCTGCCACAATCGCGCATTGCCCTCGTACAGGGCAAGTACACCGGAGCCGTGAGTGGTCATTTTGTTGGCGATTACGTGAATCGGCGAGGAGGAGGCTAGGAGGGCGCCATCGGGTTGCTCTTTCAGTTCGCTATAACTGCTTTTCACATCTCCGTCGGCCAAAGCATCACTGGTCGCCCGGTTGATGCGAATGACAGTGGCGGTCGTGGCCATGCCTTTGCCCGCCACACGCGGGTTGCCGCTAAGCACGAGAGTGCTGTCGACGGGAGTGTAGAGTGCTTTCTCCGACCAAGCGAGGGTTCGCTTCTCAGGCGCCAGGTTATCAGTGTAGGCGACACTTCCCTGTTGAAGGATGGACGAAATGCCGCCCTCAGGCAAAAAAGTGGCGTCGAGACTTTCGCTGGTACTGACACGATCAGGAACACCAGGAGCCGAGTTTACGATCTTCGCATCCGGCGCGCCATGGATCGATGCGAGTCTGCTTGGGCCTTTACCACCCTGTTTGGCCGCCGGAATTTCGGCGAATTTTGCTTCAAAGCGGCCGGCAGTAACCACGGTTCGTTGCGCCGTCGATGGTGCACTCGATGAGGCGGCTTCCGGCGCTGGAGAAATAACGATCTGCGCCGCGCCGGAAGTTACCGCGCGGTCGAGACGGCTTCCATCTGCCACGAAGAAGTCGATGATGGGTGCGACGATCGCGAAATTCTGCGGGGAGCCATTTCTGGTGGTGCTAGAGACGCTGGCCGCATGCTGCGCCAGCCGAACTCCATCTGCCGCATGAATTTTCTTGAGTTGATCTTGGCCCGAGAAATCCAGAATCGCGCGCCCTGCGTCCCCTTGCATCGGCTGAGCGCCAAGTCGTTCCACATGCACCTTGCCAGTCAGGGTTGCGGTATGGAGCAGCGGTTGCTTGCCTGTAAGAAGCACCTCGCCTTCGTCGGCGCGGGCGCGCATTTGCCGATCGTCCAACCCGGTCGATTTTGCTGTCACATTTCCAGTCGCCAGCACGCGCTCAACGTTATTGTCCGGCCCCATAAAAAATGCCGCCTCGTCGGCTTCTATGGTCCCGCCAGGCCGTTCGAGGCGAGGATGATCGAGCACGATCAGACGAGGATCACGCGTAATGCGTCCGTGGATCGCGGAAATGCTTTCGTTGTTCTCGGCAAGGGTTATGTGAATCCGCGACTCAATCGTCAGTGTGTTGGTTTTCGCCGAGTATCCGACGCCAACCGCCCATCCCGTGGCCTGCGGCGTCTGGAAATCGACTCGTGCGTCAGTATGGGCGTCTCCGCTTTGCTGGTTGAATACGAGGTCGCTGGTCTTCAGATGAATCGGGTTTTTCAGCTCTTTCGGGGCGCTCTGATCCGGGGCGGCTTCTCCCGATGGATTAGCGTCGAGATCAATCTGCACCGCGCCCCGCGCCGTCACATTTCCGGACTGCTTATCGTAGGCAAAGTCGTCGCCGCGAATCTGATCGAAGCGCGACGAATCCCGGCCATAAAGCACGATGCTGACGTTGTGCAGTTCAGCGCTTCCGTTCAGCTTGAACTGCTTGAGGTCGCTCGCCTGAATGGTAAACAGGGTTCGTTTGCCATCGGATTTTGAGAATTGAAACCCATTTGCGGTTTGCTTGATGTCGATACCGATTTTGTTGGGAAGTTCTTTCAGAACATTGCGCTCGCGCAGGCGCGCGTAGAAATACATTCCCGCGATCACGGCGATGAACAGGACTGCAATCGCTACGAGCCAGCGCCGGAGACGGTAGACGGGAAGCGGCATACTCTTCATAGTTTAATGGAGTCTCGATGCGCGGCCGGAGATTAACAATTGGATGGGCCGGGCCGGATGCCGTTGCGCTGAGTCTAGCTAACCGATGGCAGGCCTGAAATCCTCCAGCGACAACTCCAGGCCGCCGAATTCGGGGTGGTCGTTCATTCCGATGGTGAAGGCGACGTCGATGGCATCTCCAGCGAGAAGCGGCGATTGTTGCAGGCGCTCGGCCTTGTGCCAACCGAGAGCATCGAAGACCGGGCTCAGCTTACGTGTTTGGTTGCCGCCCTGGGTGGCACGCGCTGCCGCTTTTTCGCTTCGCCGGATTGCGGCGCCGTCCGGATGGCAGCGCGGAGTAGCGAGAATCGCAGTCGCTGACACTCCCTCTTTCCCAGGTCCTTCTTTCCGGGGTGCTTCCGTCGTGAATTGATCTGGCGCAAATTGGTGATCGTTGGCGTTCTCGCCTGCCTTCAGTTTCAGCTTGATATGTTTGTCTTTCAAGATTTTCGGCGGAGCAACCAGTCGGACGCCGCGAGCTATGAAGGCGGGCTCGTGATTTCCCGTCCCGTAAGGCTCGAGGAGGCACAACACTCGATAGAGCGCGGGAGTAACTTCATCCAGACTTAATTCCGCTTCTACCGCGAGCACGGGTTCAAGATCGGACGCTGTGAGGCGAGCATGCGCGAATGAATCGAGTTCCGCTCGCAGTTGGGCGACATTCGCAGCGGGCATGGCGAAACCGCAGGCATGCGAGTGTCCGCCGTAGCGCGTGAAGAGGGCGTGCGATGCTTCGATGGCTTGAAGCAGGTGAAATGGGCGGATCGAGCGACCCGAGCCAAAAGCTTCTTCGCCCTCACGCGAGATCACTATAGCCGGCCGATGGTAGCGCTCAACAACCCGCGTGGCGGCGATGCCGATGACGCCGCGATGCCAGCCCTCGCCATCCACCACGATGCAGAAAGCTTCGTTCAGCGCGGCATCCCCGGCAATGCGCTCTTCGACTGCTTTCACGATTCGCCGCTCCTCTTCCTGGCGCTCCGCATTGAGGCGGTCGAGCTTCCCGGCCAGCTCGCGCGCGCGGTTCGCGTCTTTCACGCCGAATAATTCGATCACGTCGCGCGCAATATCCATGCGTCCGGCAGCGTTGATTCGGGGCGCGATGCGGAAGGCAACTTCGGTCGAGTTCGGCGGCCGCTTCAGCGAAATTTGCGCCACTTCAAGCAGTGCCTTCAGTCCGGGATTTACCGCGCGGCGCAGCTCATCGAGGCCGAGCTTGGCAAACACCCGATTCTCGCCGGTAAGCGGAACGGCGTCGGCAATCGTCGCGATCGCGACAACTTTCATGAACGACCGCAACATGCGCAGATGATCTTTTGGGTCAAGCCGGCGCTGCATCAGTCCCTGCGCGACTTTGAAGGCTACGCCGGCCCCGCAAAGCTGCTTGTAGGGATATGTAGAGCCTTGCTGATTGGGATTTACGACGGCTAAAGCCTTCGGCACGCCGTCCGCGCCGGGTAGGTGATGATCGGTAACAATCAGATCGACGCCCAGGCGATGTGCGGTCTCCGCAGGCGCAAAAGCGCGGATGCCCATGTCAACGCTGATGATTAGTCGTATGCCCGCGGCCGCGGCGCGCTCGATCACATCATCGCGCAGGTCGTAGCCTTCGCGGATGCGATGAGGAACGTGGAAATCGGCCGCGCCTCCGCACAATTCGATTGCAGCCTTGAGAATCACGATCGCCATGGTGCCGTCCACGTCGTAATCGCCGTAGACCAGCATCGGCTCTTTGCGTTCGATCGCGGCGTTAAGCCGATCCACGGCGGCGCTCACGCCGGTCATCGTCTCGGGAGCGTGGAGGTGATCGACGCCGGGATTGAGATACCGGGCTGCGGCCTCCGGTTCGGTGATGCCGCGCTGAATCAGCAGATGGGCAAGCGTTTGAAGCGCACCATGTCGCTCATTTGAGTTGGAGTGAGGATTCGCGAAACGCAATTCAGGCAAATCGCCGAGAGCGGCCGCGAGGCGCTGGATTTGAAATGGATCGGTTGCGGCCAGTTGCCAGCGCACGGCTAGCTCTCGTCGTCCTGGTCCGGTTCGTCGATGGGGATGCCGCCAAAATCTTCCGAAACTTCCAGCAGGCGCTGATAGCGTTCATACCACTCGGTGCTGACTTCGCACAGAAACATCGATCCCTGATAGGCCCAGCCAAGCTGTAGAAATCCTACTTTTTCGATGTGAGCACGCAACCAGCGCGCATCTTCCACGTCGTCGCCATCGGAAAACTCAGATTGCGTGAGTCTCTGCACCAGTTCGTCGAGTTCCTCGCGCTCCAGCTTCCAGGAGTGCATCGTCAAAAATGGAGCGCCCGCGCTCTTCGCGAGTTCGACAAAATCTTTCCAGCCGTCAGGATTGGTTCCCGTCTCCCACATCACGCACTGAACCTCTTCATAGTCCACGTAGCCGTGAAAGCGGCGCATGCCATGACCTTCGATGAAGGCGATCATGTCATCTTTGATGGTTGTCAGGTCTTCCGGCGTCGGCGACATAAGAAATCTCTTCAAAAACTATTGTATGACGTTTGGCGGGATACCTGCCAGCGCTGGCAGTAGGGCGGTCTTCAGATTAGCCCGCTCTAGCCGCTATCAGCTAGCTTGCCAAGTGCCTAGAAATCTCGACAAAGAGTTGACAATCAAATGACATGCCATGCGCGTTTCCTCGTTGGTCCCCGCGTCTAACCCATAGCAATTTTGAATTTGCGTTCGCTAACTGAAGCTTCGGAAATCTCTCGCCGATGTTGACAGATAGGGGTTCAGCTCGCTTATCAAACGTCCCCCGAGGGATGTGGGAGATGCGAACTTTTTTGGATCCGGGCAAATCACTCGGCTTGGCCAAGCTTCAACCCTAGCTGGAACCAGATCGTACGACCGTGTACGCCGCAAGTTCCGGGAAAAATGATCAAGGGGCACCACAGGATTGAAACCATGAAAACCTTCACGCTCTTATTTTTCTCGCTGATTCTCACCACTGCCGCAGCGGCGCAGCATCCGCTGGGCAGCGTCAACAACGTTCAGCCGGCGGCTTGTGGCGCCGGTTTTGTCGGCGGTTCAGCCTGCTTTTCGGCCATCGTCTCTTGCCCTGAAGTCTCGGACGTTGCGGTCCGGTTTGGGATCAAAGGCAATCCGACCGCAGGCACTATCGTTTTCATCAACGGGATCGGCGACACTCTCCCGGGCGGGAGTCCATCGTTCTTCGACGCCTACTCCCAGGCGGGATTCTCGTTGGCGCAATTCACTTTTGCAACCGATTGGGAAGACGGCGGAAACATTCTTGCCTCCGCATGCCGGCCGGCCACGATGCTGACCTATCTGCGCTCGACGCCGAACCTGCCTTTTTGCGTGCAAGCCGCGTCCGGCGGCGCTGGGGCTACAGCGTATGCCTTGTCCTGGTACGGCGTACCACTCGACGGCGCAGAACTGCTCTCCGGACCAGTGTTCTCGAATATTGCCCAAGGCTGCCGCACACCACACTCGAGTGCGGTCAGACTTAATCCCACGAATGGCTCACCCTTCGACGATAACCCTTGGTACAGCCAGGAATCGTCTCAAGTCTCAGCCTGGACGAATACATCCTGCCTGCCAAAGACCCCTTCGACCAGAGCGACTCTGACGAATGAAACTGCGCAAAGCATTCTCCAGGCGGGCGCTATTCTCAGTTTTCCCACAACGAACCTCTCCGGCTGGGTTTGTGATAACGGAGAGAATCCCTCGGCGGCGCAGGCTTATCTTTGGTTCTCACAGATCGCAACGCGCTGGAGCCTGACGAGTGTCTCCAACTGCCAGGGAGCGGAAGGCGTAGCGGAAGGAACGACACCTCAGGGGACCACGGGAAGTGAGGCGATCGCGGAGGACATGATCAGGCAGTGCGTGAAAACGCAGTAAGGATGGGCAGGATCGATCCAGGTTTGCAGGGCCCCGATTACTCAGAGCCAATTTATTTTGCATCGGCGTACTTTGAAACAGTACGATAGGGGACGATGTCGAGTATTACCAGACGCGCTTTTCTCACGATGGCTGCCGCGATGGGAGCTACGGCTGCCTGGGGCCGGCCTTTTGGGAAGAAATCACAAACTCCATGGCATGAGCGGCGTGATCTTTTTCCGCAAGGCGTGGCTTCGGGAGACCCGGATAGCGACAGCGTACTGTTGTGGACGCGCCGCCCGGATACGAATGGAGGCGCGGTTCTGAGGTTGAAGGTCGAAGTCGCCGAGGATGAGGCTTTCAGTCGCGTTGTGGCGAGGGCTACAACTCCAGTTTCTGCGGCATCGGACTGGACATGCCGAGTCCTGGTTGGCAGCTTAAAGCCGAGCCGGGAGTATTGGTACCGCTTCACCGATTCTGATGGCTGCGGTAGCCGCGTCGGAAGAACCATCACCGCGCCCGCCGTCGACGATGCGAGGCCCGTGCGCTTCGTTTTTGTAAGTTGCCAGAACGCAAACGATGGCGCGCAGAACGCCTACCGCAGAATGATTTTCGAAGACGAACGCGCTCCTGAAGCCGAGCGCATCGGTTTCGTGCTGCACCTCGGCGATTTTATCTACGAAATTGTCTGGTATCCCGAGGACCGCCCACAGGGCATGTACGATCGCCGCATACGAGACATCGTGCGCTATCCGCACGGCGAGAAGATCCGCGACTTTCATATCCCGACATCGGTGGAAGATTATCGCGCTGTGTATCGCGCGTATCTGAGTGATCCAGACCTTCAGGATGCGCGGGCACGCTGGCCCTTCGTCAACATGTGGGACAACCATGAGTTCAGCTGGCTGGGATGGCAGTCGTTACAAAGATTCGGCGGAAAGAACATTCCATCGCAGACCCGGAAGGTAGCGGCCAACCAGGCGTTCTTCGAATACCAGCCCGCGCGGATCACGAAACCCAGCGGGCCTTCGCTCGAACATTTCGATCCACCGAAGGTAGCGGATACTCCGGTAGATCATTTTGACGAGTACGGCCTCGGCCAGGAACCGAATAATCTTACCGCCATCGGCAGCCTGAAAGGCTATCGCGCGTTGCGATGGGGCCGGAATGTGGAGCTGATCGTCACCGACCAGCGCAGCTATCGTTCCGAGGAACCCACTGACCGTCCAGAAGCGAGCGCTCTTTCGAGCGATGATTTTCCCGAGTTCATTTCTGAAAGTGCAGTGGAGATTCTGGATGCGGGGCGAACGTACAACGGAGGCCAACCGCCGGAGAAGATTCGTTTCGGAAGCGTAGAAATCGAGAACTTCTCCAAAGACCGCCCAGCGCAAACCATTTTAGGGGCGCAACAAAAAGCCTGGTTCCTTGAGCGCCTGCGCACTTCGAAGGCGAGATGGAAGATTTGGGGCAACACCACGGCCACGCTCGACATGCGCGCCGATTTGCAAAATCTGCCGCAAGGAATCACCAAGCCTTGGCCCGAGAGCGATTATGCGGCCGCTCCGATGGGAGATCACGGCACCGCCTACGTGGAGCGCGCCGAGATTTATGACTTCGTCCTGGCGAATGGCATCACCGGCTTTGCCACGATTGCCGGAGATCGCCACAGTTTTTGGGCCGGATTGGCTGCGAAATCGCTGCCCCCGAAGCCCTTCGTTCCAGTTGGCATTGCTTTTGTTACGGGTTCGATTTCTGCTCCGGGACTTTCCGAGGCGCTAGAGCATTCATTGCCGAAAGACCATCCGTTGCGATCGCTCTACGTCGGGCAGGGTCCGGGCGATCGTGGTCCGCAGCCGACGATCAACCTGCTCGTCAAGCGCGGGGTGCGCGCATGTCTCGAATATGCGAAGAGCGGCGATATCGACAAGGCGCGCGCCTTATCCAATCCGGATCTATCGCCTCATCTTTCGTTTATCGACATGGGAGGCCACGGCTACTCGGTGGTTCACGCCACCAGCGACTTTTTCGAAACTGAATTCGTCTGCATTCCGCGCCCGGTTGAGCGCAGCGACCGTCCGGATGGGGGCGCTCTGAGTTATCGCGTTCGCTCTCGAACCGCCCTCTGGAAAAATGGTGAAGCGCCGAGACTTGAGATGCACATCCTCGAAGGCGATCCGAAATTTTCCGTGTGATTTGCCCCGTCCGCTGGCCTCTTTTCCGCGCTCCATTTAGAATCCTCTGTCCCGCTTTTCATCTCAAGAAACCGGAGGCGCACACGCCTTGATTCCGCGTTACACCCGCCCGGAAATGGGCCGCATATGGAGCGACGAAAACCGCTTTCGCACCTGGCTGGCCGTGGAAGTCGCCGCGACTGAAACTTTGGCCGAGGCGGGGATGGTGCCGAAAGAAGCGGCGCTTGCGATCCGCGAACGCGCTGATTTCAGCGTCGCTCGCATTCATGAGATCGAAGCCGAGGTGCGGCACGATGTCATCGCCTTCACCACCGCGGTCGCAGAGATCGTTGGCCCGCACGCGCGCTGGTTTCACTACGGTCTCACTTCCAATGATGTGGTCGATACGGCGCAGGCGTTGCTGATTAAACAGGCATCGGCGCTGATTGCGCAGGATCTCGAACGCTTCTCCGAAGTGCTCGAACGCCGCGCCTGGGAATTCAAAGACACGCCGATGGTTGGCCGCACTCACGGCATCCACGCCGAGCCGATCACTTTCGGGTTCAAGATCGCAAATTGGTATTCGGAAACAAAACGTAACATCGCCCGCTTCGCCGCCGCAGCAGAGGACATGCGCGTGGGGAAATTTTCGGGCGCCGTGGGAATCTTCGCCCATCTCACGCCGGAGATCGAAGAGAAGATTTGTGAGCGTCTCGGGCTGAAAGCTGCGGCGGTTTCGTCGCAGGTGATTCAGCGCGACCGGCACGCTCAGTATCTGGCGACACTGGCGGTGATTGCGTCCACGCTCGACAAGATTGCAACCGAAATTCGCCACCTGCAACGCACTGAGGTTCGCGAGGCGGAGGAGTTCTTCAGCGAAAAGCAAAAAGGTTCTTCGGCGATGCCGCACAAGCGGAATCCCGTAACAAGCGAGCAGATCAGCGGCCTGGCGCGCGTGGTGCGATCGAACGCACAGGCGGGATTCGAGAACGTTGCTTTGTGGCACGAGCGCGACATCTCGCATTCGTCGGCCGAGCGCGTGATTCTGCCCGATTCGACCACGCTGATCGACTACCTTTTGAATAAGACCAGCAATCTCATCGACACCATGTTCGTCTATCCTGGGCGAATGAAAGCCAACCTCGAAAGCACCCGAGGACTGATTTTCAGCGGCCAACTTCTGCTCGATTTGGTCGAGCACGGCGTCACGCGCGAAGACGCATACCGCATTGTTCAGGCACATGCAATGCGGGCATGGAAAGACGGTTTGGACTTTCACCAGCTTGTACTTGGCGACAAGGAGATCACTGCAAGGGTCCCACGCAAGCAGATCGAATCCGCCTTTAATCTTCAACGCCAGTTGAAGAATGTTGACAAGATTTTTACTCGCGTCTTTGAACGGCCCGGAAAGGAAAATCGAAGCCAAAAGACGGCAAAACCGCTCGCTCGCCGGCTATCAAAGGGCGCTCGCTGAACGGCTCAAAGCTCCGAAACCTCTACCCGGACTGGCGTCACCTCGGCGCCTGCGCTCACGGCAACAACGCTTTCGGCAGACGCGTGTTCATTGCAATGTGAATGAATTAACCATATGGTTAGTTCGTAAAGTTTCGTTCAATGTTTCGGAAGATAAAGTCGAACTATGCCTGTTCGACGAAAATGCGCACGTTCGCTGCACGGCAGCAGCGGCCGTGATTCGGTTGAGCAACTTGCCGCGGAAGACTTCGCCTGCTGAAACTGAGAAGAAGATCGCTAGCAGATAGTTTGCAGAAGGACAAATAAAAACAGCTCCTCGCCCTGTGTACGAGGAGCCGCTTTTCGCATCAATCTTCGAAATACCGCTGAACAAAAACCGCTACTACTGCGGCTGTGAAGCCGGCGGAGGAGCCTGGTGCCCTTCCATCCGCTCTTCCTGGCGGGTTCGCATTGCATCCCACTTCTGTTGTTGGGTACTGTCGAGAAGCGAACGAATCTGCTCGTCGGTCGACTTGTGGATTTCCATCATTTTAGAGTGGCGATCTTCTTGCGACAGCGACGAATCTGAGTGAACAGCTTCCATCTGCGATTTGGCCGACTTGAAAATCTCGAGCACCTTGCCCTGCTGCTCCGAGGTTAAATTCAAATGGCGCGTGAGCCGCTCGGTTCGCCTTTGCGGATCGAGGCCACCGTGGCCGTAACCATGTTCGGGTGGCGCAGCCGCGGGCGCTGACTGATCGGTATTGCCGTTCGTTTGTGCGATGACGCCAGGCGCGATCGTCACGAGGCCGGCTAGAGCGAGCACCAGCAAGCAGTGTTTAACCATATGTGTTTTCTCCTGTAACTTTCGAATGACCTGATTGTACAAACCATATTGTCCGCCCAAAGTTCTGAAATTGTGCCAGCCTTTACGATTCTTTACCACCAGCCGGACCGTCGGAGCCCCACGTTTTGTCCGTTTCGGTAAATCGTAAGCAGTGTACGAACACGAGCTGGCCATGGCTTTTGGAGCAGTTTTAGAGCGGTTGTCGGAAGTCCATCCTTCGTTTATCCTTTTACCCTACACGGGCCACGCTTGTTCCGTTCGCTGCTTCGTCCCAGGATTCGATATGACTTTAAGTCGGTTTGTCACCAAGAATGCCTTTCGCAACAAGCGGCGCAGCACTCTCACAGTGTTGAGCATCGCTTTTTCTTTGCTGCTGCTCACGCTGATGATGACGATCTGGCGCGCCTTCTATCTGGACGAAGGCAGCGCCGAGTCATCCGAGCGGCTGGTCGTTCGGCATCGCGTTTCTCTTACCTTTTCGCTGCCGTCATTTTATCGAGAAAAGATTCGGGCCATTCCGGGCGTCGTGAGCGTTGTGCCAGTATCCTGGTTTGGAGGAATTTACAAAGACCAGAAGCCGGAAAACTTCTTTGCGCAGTTTGGAACCGACCCCGATGAATTTTTCAAAGTATTTCGAGACATTCGCATGCCCGACGATCAGATCACCGCGTGGCAAAGGGACCGGCAGGGTGTGATCGTCGACGACACTCTCGCCAGCAAATATGGATGGAAGCTGGGAGATCGGATTGTGTTGCAGGGGACGATTTATCCGGTCAATCTGGAATTGTATGTGCGAGGTATTTTCAGCTCTACTCCCGATGACAAAGCAGTCTATTACAACACAAAATATGTTGAGGAAGCGGTCCCATTTTTCAAAGGGCAGGCAGGGACATTCAGCATTCTGGCCGCGTCTCCGGGAGACGTGAGCCGGGTCGCCAGCGCAATTGATGATATGTTCCGCAACTCGCCGCAGCCTACGAAGTCTGAAAGCGAAAAAGCCTTCGGTCTCGAATTTGTCGCCATGATCGGTAACGTAAAGGCTTTTATCCTGATGATCTGTTCGGCAGTAGTTTTCGCGACCTTGCTGGTTTCCGCGAACACCATGGCCATGTCAATCCGCGAGCGAACCCGCGAAGTGGCCGTTTTAAAGACTCTGGGCTTCACGCGCAATAGCGTATTGGGACTCTTCGTAAGCGAGGCCGTTGCCCTCGCCGTGGCTGGCGGAGTGATCGGCGTGGGATTGGCTTACGGTTTGGTCTACGTGGCCGGACATTCGCCTTTCATGAGCTTTTACACCTTGAAGGTAACGCCGGCAATGTGGGCCGCCGCCCTGTTCGTTTCGGGGGTGGTCGGGCTTGCGAGTTCGCTGATTCCTTCGTATCACGCCTCGCAGATCAACATTGTGGATGGATTACGCCACATCGGATGACGTATGACGCTGAGCGGTTTCATTATGCGGAGCGCGTTTCGTAACAAGCGGCGTAGCCTGCTCACCATGTTCAGCATCGGCTTCTCGCTGCTGTTGCTGACGCTGATGATCTCGGTCTGGCGTACGCTTTATATCGATTCGGTGGTGCCCCTGGCGACGCGCCGGTTGATTATCCGCGACCGCGTCTCGCTCGCGTTCTTTTTGCCTACTTATTACCGCGATAAAATCCGCAGCGTGCCGGGAATCACGGCGGTGGTGCCGCTGACATGGTTCGAAGGTCGTTACATTGACGATCGTCCAGAAAATTTCTTCGCCCGGATGGCGACTGATCCCGATGAATATTTTAAAGTTGCCTCGGACAAGATCACGCCTCCCGATCAGATGAAAGCCTGGCAGCAGGATCGCGCTGGCGCGCTGGTTGACGTCACCCTGGCGAATAAATATGGATGGAAGATCGGCGACCGCATCCATATTGCTGGCACGATTTTCCCCGCGGATCTCGATCTCACAATCCGTGCCATGTACCATCGCGATCCGCCGCAAAACACCCTCTACTTCAATGCCAAGTATCTGGAGGAGTCGGTGGGCTGGTTCAAGGGACAGGCTGGCTGGTTCGCCGCCCAAGTCGATTCTGCCGATCACGTGGCGGAGGCATCGCGGCAGATCGACGCCATCTTTCGCAACTCTCCGCTGCAGACGAAGACGGAGAGCGAAAAGGCTTTTCAACTAAGTTTCGTATCGTCTTTGGGAAATGTTAAAGCGTTCATCCTCGGGATTTGCGGCGCAGTGTCCTTCGCCATCATGCTGGTTTCTGCCAACACCATGGCGATGTCGGTACGCGGCCGGACACGGGAAGTGGCTCTATTGAAAACGCTGGGATTCACCAGCTCGCGAGTATTGTCGATGTTCGTGAGCGAATCGATTGCTTTAGCCGTCGCGGGGGGGGTTCTGGGGGTTGCGGTTGCTGTTCCTTTAATTGCGGCGCTGACGCACAGTTTCGTCGGCGTCGGAATTCCAGTCGATATGAGAGTTAATGTGACTACGGCCGCAATCTCGTTGTCCGTCGCGCTGGCACTCGGACTGGTGAGCGGATACCTGCCGGCCTACCGAGCCTCGCGCATGAACATCGTGGAGGGGCTGCGCCACATCGGTTGAGGTCATATCGAACCTGCATCGAGATAACTTATGGCGATACCGATCAGCTACAACGTTCGTAATTTGAAACTGCGCAAGGGCCTCACCGTGATGACCGCGCTGGGAATTGCGCTCACGGTGACGACGGCGATTTTCCTCATGGCATTGCTGGCGGGGTTGAATCGCGCTTTCGTTACCAGCGGCAGCCGAAAAAACGTGCTCGTATTGCGCAAGGGGTCGGAAGCGGAGTTATCGGGCGGATTTGATGCCTCTTTATTTCCTACGCTCAGGGTGCTCCCCGGCATCGCGAAAGATAGCCACGGCGAGCCCATGGCTTCGGGCGAGTGGGTGGTCGTGATCGTGCTGCCACGTAAAGATGGCACCGGCGAAGTCAATGTCACAGTACGCGGCATGATGCCTGACGGCCTCGAAATGCGGCAGACCCCCGACCAGCCCGGCGCACCGCCCAGCGTGAAATTAATCGAGGGGCGCTGGTTCCAGCCTGGCCAACGCGAAGTGGTAGTCAGCAAGTCGATTCGTTCGCGCTTTGCCCATGCCAACATCGGCGACACAATGGAGTTCGGCAAGGGATCGTGGACCGTAGTGGGCGTCTTCGATGCCGGCGGTTCGGCCTACGAATCGGAAATCTGGGGCGACGTCAATCAGATGGCCTCGGATTTTGACCGCCAAGGCGGTTACTCTTCGGCATACCTCCGGGCGACGGATGCAATTGCGGCGGATGCATTGAAGAATCGCGTCAGCGACGACCAACGGCTAAAGCTGGAAGGGATACTGGAACGCGACTATTACTCGAAACAGACTAGTTCCGGCGCACCCATCAAATACATCGGCATTGTAGTCGCTGTCATCATGGCCATCGGATCTAGCTTTGCCGCGATGAATACCATGTATGCAGCCGTCTCCTATCGAGGAAGAGAAATTGCCACGCTGCGCGTGCTGGGATTTTCGCGCCCGGCGATTCTTACATCGTTCGTTTTGGAATCGCTCATGCTCGCCTTGCTGGGCGCTTTGGTCGGAATTGCGCTGATGCTGCCTTTCAACGGAATGCAGACGGGAACATCGAATGCGGTCACTTTTAGCGAGGTGGTATTCAGCCTGCAAATCACACCGCAGGTTGCAGCTGCGGCAGTGGCGTTCGCGCTGATCATGGGATTGTTTGGCGGGCTCGCTCCGGCATGGCACGCGGCGCGGCAGAACATTCTTACAGCGTTGCGCGGTTGATCACCTGTTTTTTTCAGGAACTTCGGGAAACTGGAATCGCGAAAGGCTCGTATTCATCATTAATATAGATCGGCGCTTCTGATTGACAAATGGCGATTGACGCAAAACACGAAGATCTGCGCAGCCTGCGAATCGACCGCACCGCGCGCGGATCCGATGACGGCGACCCTCCCGTGTGGGCGCGGCGGTACATTGTCATCGGAATCGCCGTGATTGCGCTATTGAGTGTTTCGGTGCTCGCCTATCGCCTGCTGGCGCGCGATGCGCCGGAAGTCGAGGTAGTTCGGGCAGCGGCGGAAAACAGCGACGTTGGCGGCACCGTGCTCTCCGCTACCGGCTACATCGTGGCGCATCATACCATCAATGTAAATTCCAAAGTTACCGGACGCCTCGCCTGGATCGGGGTGGAAAAAGGCGACAAGGTCAAAGAGGGTCAGGTTCTGGTCCGGCTCGAGGATGAGGAATTTCGCGCCGCCTACGAACAGGCCAAGGGCGCGGTTGATAACGCTCAGGCTTATCTGGATGAACTCCAGCACGGCTCACGGCCGGAAGAGATTTTGGAGGCACAACACAACCTGGATGAGGCGCGCGCGACCCTGGTAGACGACAAGCTCACGCTCGACCGGACGAAGCAACTATCCTCAGCCGGCGTAGTTTCGCGCCAGGTACTCGACGATGCAACCGCGAAATTCGATTCCGATCAGCAACGCGTCAATTCCCTGGAAAAAGCTTTCCAGTTGATGAAGATCGGCCCGCGCCAGGAAGAGATCGCCCGCGCCAAAGGGGCGCTGGCACAGGCACAAGGCCAACTCGATTACGCAAAATCTCAGCTCGATGCCACCGTCATCCGTGCGCCTGTCACCGGAACGATTCTGGACCGTACAGCAGAGAAGGGCGAATTGATCACAGCGCAGTTTGCCAGCGCGGCGGCAGGTGGCCCGCAAGGGTCGGTCGTCTCTCTTGCCGATTTGAACGATCTGCAAGTTGAACTCGATATTGCGCAGGCAGATTTTGCGCGGCTTAGTCCGAAACAAAAAGGCATCGTCACCACCGACACCTATCCCGACAAAACCTACGACGGAGAGATTGCGCAGATTTCTCCAGAAGCTAACCGGCAGAAAGCCACGGTTCAGGTGAAAGTGCAGGTGCTGAATCCGAATAAGTATCCGGAAATTCAGCTGCGCCCTGAAATGAACGCCACGGTAAAATTTCTGGCTAATGACACCAAGAAGAGCGGCGCTCAACCTCAGGGGGCATTTGTTCCGGCGATCGCATTGCGCGATCGAGATGGCAAGAAAATCGTCTACCTCGCTTTCGACGGCAAGGCGCATCTGCGCGAGGTCCATGTGTTAAGCCAGCGTACCGACGGCTTTCTTGTCGATGGTTTGGTGGGCGGAGAAAGCGTGATCACAACCGCGCCGCAAGATCTTAAAGATGGAGATTCCATCAAAATTAAGGGGCAGGCATGAACCCAGTTGCTGAAAGCAAAGTCGCCACCGAAACCAAAGTCGTGCAGGCGCGCAACGTAAGCAAGATTTTCAAGCGCGACGCTTTTGAAGTCAAAGCGCTCGACGATGTCTCCATCGACATCGCCACCGGCGAGTTTCTCGCATTAATGGGGCCTTCCGGCTCCGGCAAAACAACGCTGCTGAATATGATTGCGGCCATCGACCGCCCGACCTCGGGCGAGTTGCTGGTGCAAAATCAGAATGTCTTCCGCTTCAGCGATTCACAAGCCGCGCATTGGCGCAACGAACACATCGGATATGTCTTCCAGACATTCAATCTGATTCCGGTGCTTACCGCATTTGAGAACGTGGAATTGCCGCTGCTGCTCACGCGGCTCAATCAGAGCCAGCGGCGCGATCACGTCATGACCGCCCTTAAGCTTGTCGGGCTGGAAGAGCGCGTCAATCATCTTCCCAAACAGCTTTCCGGCGGACAGGAGCAGCGCGTCGCAATCGCTCGCGCGATCGTTAGCGACCCAACCTTGTTGCTGGCCGACGAACCCACCGGCGATCTGGACAGCCACTCGGCAACCGAAATTCTGGAAATTTTGAAGCGCCTGAATGAAGACTTCCACAAAACGATTGTGATGGTGACCCACGATCCTCACGCGGCATCTTATGCTCATGTCACACGGCATCTCGAAAAAGGCATGCTGCTGCCCGCGGAAAACTAACTGCAAGCGTGATGCCCGATGAGCCGCAGGGCGTGCGTGATCGGCGCGGGTCCCAACGGGTTAGCCGCAGCGATCGTTCTCGCACAAGCTGGGCTCAAAGTGGAAGTGTTCGAAGCGCAGCCGACTGCGGGCGGCGCCGTGCGAACTCTGGAGCTAACTCTCCCCGGCTTCCAGCATGACTTCGGCTCTGCCGTCTATCCTCTCGGAGCGGGTTCGCCATTTTTCTCATCTTTGCCCTTGTCCGACTACGGTCTGCAATGGATTCACTCGCCTGCCCCGTTGGCGCATCCTCTCGACGACGGCGCTGCAGTGGTTCTGGAGCGTAGCCTCGACGAAATGAAAGCTGCGCTCTGTGAAGACGGTCAAGCATGGGACCATCTTATGCGTCCATTTGTCGACTGCTGGAGTGAGTTTGCTCCGGAAGTATTGCGTCCCGTTCCTTTTATTCCGAGATATCCCAGCCTGATGGCGCGCTTCGGGATGCTTGCAGTTCAATCGGCTTCCCGTATCGCAGGACGCTTCACCAACCCGCACACGCGCGCTTTGTTTGCCGGACTTGCCGCACATTCTTTTTTGAGTCTTGACGAACCTCTGAGCGGCGCATTCGCAATGCTGATGGCAATCTCCGCTCATGCGGTTGGATGGCCGATCGCTCGCGGCGGAGCGCAATCGATCACAAATGCACTTTGCGCAGTGCTCCTAAGCCATGGCGGCAATGTGAAAACATCCTTTCCGGTGCACAGTCTGGACGATCTGCCTGACTGCGATTTGTTTCTTTGCGATGTTTCTCCAGAGAATCTGGTGAAGATAGCAGGCGACAGGCTATCGCGCGGATACAAGTTGCGGTTGGCAAACTTTAGGCGCGGGCCCGGCGTATTCAAGGTCGATTATGCGTTGAACTCCCCCGTGCCATGGAAGGCTGCCTCATGCATGCGCGCGGCGACGGTGCATCTCGGCGGAACTTTTGAGGAAGTCGCGGCTTCGGAAGCGGCAGTGCGTGAGGGGCGAGTCGCCGAGCGCCCGTTCGTCCTGCTTGTCCAACCGAGCCTGTTCGACAACTCGCGCGCTCCAGAGGGTAAGCACACGCTGTGGGCTTACTGTCACCTGCCGAACGGCTCGACGGCAAACATGCTGGGAAAAGTAGAAGCGCAGATCGAGCGCTTCGCCCCCGGATTTCGCGATTGCGTTTTGGCGCGGAAGGTTTTTTCTCCGGCGGACTTGGAGAGGATGGATGCGAGCCTGGCCGGCGGCGACATTTCAGGCGGAGTCCTGGATCTGCGGCAACTCCTCTTCCGGCCGACATCGCGTCATTACGCTACCTCGGCGCGGAATATATATATTTGCTCCGCGTCGACTCCGCCGGGCGGTGGCGTGCATGGCATGTGCGGCTATCGAGCGGCGAAAATGGCGCTATCGAGATTGCATTGGGGATAGACAGAAGACCGACATATTGATCAGTGGAACTTTCCTCATTCACTCTCGCGGACCGGATGTCGGCATCTCGACGGCGCGAATCGAACCATCGGCATCGCGCTCCAGCCTCGGCGCATAGAGACCGACAAATTCACGTCTCCACCATAGCCCGGTTGCCCGCTTCTCTGCCACGCTGGTGAACCAATACTGCCAAAGCACAGCGCGAATCTCGCGCGGAGGTCGATTCGGAAATGGGCTGCTCTTGAACAGGCCCAGAACCTCGCTGTCATTTTCCAGTAGCTTGACTTCAGTTCTCGGCACAATCGGATAATCCTGCCACGAACCCAAAGATGCGAACCACAAATTCCAATCGAAGCGCGGCTGGTAAGGCGCGTAAATTCCCGGCGCCTTCTTCAGGTCTTGCGGCTTGAAGCGAAAGGGATACGCAACCCAGTTTGCGCCGTCGTTGGAGCCTTGAAACTCAATTTCATATCGCCCTCTCGTCATTATTCCAAACAGCCCATATCGATTCGCAACCCGAAAGGGTTCGAGAAGCGCGACCGGAGTAGTCGGCAGCGGAAATGCTGAAAACATCCAGATCATCTCCGCCGTGGTCGCGTAGAAAATCCAGATCAGAAAAACACTAGCCAGAGACAGTTTAACTATCCTCAATCGCCAGCGGAATGCGCTTTCTAGTTGCACTGCTTGGTGTGGCCGATTACCCGGCTGCATACTGTCAGAAGGCGCACCTGTGTCCGGAAAGACTCCGTAATCGGGGGCAGTGCTTTTGCTCGCAGCAGGAGATTTCTTCCATCGCGGCGGCAGGAATCGCCAAAGAAGCCGGTCATCCAAAAGAAGAAATCCCAAAGCCAAAACCAGGTAGTTCAGGAACGTATAGTTCGCCGTCAGGATGACCCCGATTTCCCATGGCGTCACAATGAAAAAGCAAACAACGCGCCAGCGGCGCGGAAGAAACAACATCCACACCAAACCCAGCTCGAGCACGATTGTGGCGAAGGCGGTCCCCACGTGAAACCAGTGCGGCAAATGCTGCACGTACCATCCAATCCACGTGGGTAACGGGCCGTTCTGGTAGTACTCATCCATGGCCGTCAAATGCCGCCACTGTGGATCCCCGCCCAGCATCTTCGCCAGACCGGATTCAAAGTAGATGCGGAACCATTCCCATTGCAGCAGAAACAGGCTGGCGCGCGATGGAGGCGAAGCCACTCCAAGACCAGGAAGGAAGCCACGAGGAGCGAAGAAGAGCGAAATGAATCCGGCCTCCAGCAGCATCCCATCCGATTGATAACCCGAAAAATCCTGCGCGGCGCTCACAAACGAAATAAAACAGACAAAGCAGATGAGCAGCATTCCGCGCGGCCACAGGTTCAGGATCAACATTACGGACGCAATCATGCCAATCCAACACAGTGCAATCAGCATGTGCGGTCCGCTCGACAGCCAGAGCAACGTCGGAGCAAACCAAAGCCCCTCAACGTGGCCTAGCGACTGCGCTACGGCTTTGAGATATTCAGCTGCAGGCAGAATTCCGTCTGGTCCGATGAGGCCGCGAATCTGAAAAACTAACGAGAAGAATGCTGAGAAGTAAATGCAACCGAGTGCCCGCAAGAAAATCCAGCGCGCCGCAAGCCGGTCAGACGCGCCAGGCTGCGAATTAAACATCCAGCGAAAAGCCGAGAGCACGCGATCCATGAACTGAGTTTAAACCGTCGGGATGTAGGCCAGGCTTCGCTCTCAGTGCAATCGAAGCGCGAGAGCGTTCAATTGCAGTTCGCTGCGTGAGGCATAGTTTGCGCGCAATCGAATTAAGCCTTACCTTAGACTTTCGTCTCTTATTGGAGGCTATGTTTGCCCACGACGCTTAGAATTTCCGCTGCCCTGAAAAAGCGAGCCGCCAAAATCAAGCTGCTGCTCATGGATGTCGACGGCACTCTTACCAACGGCGACGTTACTCTGCTGTCTCAACCCGATGGGACCGCGCTTGAGATCAAAACGTTCGACGCGCACGACGGTCAAGGCCTAACGTTAGCCCAGGCCGCGGGACTGCGAACCGGTTGCATCACCGGGCGAGAAAGTTCCGCCCTTCTTCGCCGTGCCCGCGAAATGAAAATGGAATTTATTTATATGAAGCAGCCGTTGAAGATGCCTGCGTACGAAGAAATCCTGCAAAAGGCCGCCCTGCCCGATTCCGCCGTCGCCTACGTGGGTGACGATCTGCCCGATATTCCGCTGCTGCTCCGCTCGGGACTTGCCATCGCCGTCGGCGATGCTGTTCCCGAGGTCAAACAAGCTGCCCACTACACGACAAAAGCTCTTGCGGGACGCGGCGCCCTGCGCGAAGCAGTTGAACTTATTCTGAAATCCAAAGGCATCTGGGAAGCAATGATTGATAAAGCCCGCGCTTAAATGCGGCCCGATGTTTCAAAGTATCGCTGCATCGCTCCATCCTCTGCTGCAGAATCCGCATCGTATTTCAGTTTGCAACGAAAGGCTTTGCGATGATCGTCCGCGGGCGATGCTGCCTATTGATAGCGATTCTTATGCTGGCGCACCTGCTCCCGCTCACCGCCTCCGCCTATTCCGTCCTGACCCATGAAGAACTGATCGACCTCGCATGGAACGATTGCATTCGTCCCCTGCTGCTCGCCCGCTTTCCCAATGCCACCGAGGCGCAGTTGCGCGAGGCGCACGCGTACGCTTACGGCGGCTCGGCGATTCAGGACATGGGTTACTACCCGTTCGGCAAGCACTTCTTCAGCGATCTCACCCATTACGTTCGCAGCGGAGATTTCGTCGCCTACCTCTTCCACGATGCCCAGGACATCAATGAGTATGCCTTCGCCATCGGAGCCTTATCGCATTACGTCGGCGATACCATCGGCCATTCGCAAGCCATCAATCCTTCAACCGCGATCGAATTCCCTAACCTTGAGCACAAGTTCGGACGCAGCGTAACTTACGATGAAAGCCCCCACGCGCACATCCGCACCGAATTTGCATTCGATATCGACGAACTGGCCGGCGAGAAATTTGCTCCTCCAGCATACCTGCGCGCCATCGGATTGCAGGTTCCCCGCAAGGCTCTTGAGCGCGCGTTCATCAATACCTATGGCATTGATGCTCATGAAATCCTTGGCCGGGCACACCCCGCGCTTCGTAGTTACCGCACTTCGGTTCGCAGGTTTATTCCACTCTTCGCCGAAGCGGAATTAGTTCTGCATCGCCGCCAATTTCCGCCTCACCCGGAGGGCGAGAGTTACAGGCTCTTTCGTGAGCGCGTTTCTCGCACCAATTACGATCGCCACTGGTCCGGCACTTTCAAAGGTCCGGGCATTCGAGCGCATTTGCTGGCAGTCTTGGTGTTCATCGTGCCGAAGGTGGGTCCGCTTTCAGACTTGGCGATCAAGATTCCTAAGACGGAGACGGAGGAGCGATATTTGACCAGCGTGAACCATGCGGTCGATATCTACCGCGACCTGCTCACCAGGCTGAGAAACGGCACCGGTACCCCACTCTCACTGGCCAACCTTGACCTCGACACCGGTGAAATCTCCAAGCCCGGAACGTATCCACTCACCGACAAGACCTACGCGAGGTTGCTCGATCGGCTCACATCCAGGCCAGAACGCACCATCCCACCTCGCCTCAAGCAGAACGTAATCGCATACTACTCAGATCCGGACGCACCGATAACGACAAAGAAAGACAAGAAGGCGTGGAATCGGGTCACTGCTGAGTTGCAGCAGTTGAACGAGATGAAGGTGGGTGCGCCGGAAATGATTTCGGCAGACCAGGCGGAGTCTGGAAAGGACTCCGCCGGCGTCCAATAGAAAAATGCTCTCGCAAAGTTCGCGGGCGCTCTTAGGCTACGCCGCGCGCCTTCGCCGGAGCGACGTCGAGACTCGGCTGCATTGTATTTTGCTTTGCAACAGCGCGGGCTGCCAGCGGCTTCAGCCACAACAACGCCATGAAGGCCGCGATGAGGTCGCACACAATCATCGCCCAAAAGACCTTCGTCCACGAGCCGGTTTTGGCAAACAGCCAGGCCGCACCTGGCCCGGCAAAGGCTGCAGCCGCGCCCTTGGCCGTGTAGACGATGCCATAGTTGGTGGTGGCCCATTTGTTTCCGTAAAGGTCTCCAGTGATCGAAGGGAACAACGAGAAAATATTGCCCCAGGCAAAGAAACACAGCCCGGACAACGCGACGAACCAAACAGGATGGCCGATCAGTTGGAGCAAGGCATACACTGCCAATGCTTCAAGGATGAACGAGACAAAAATCGCATTCTCCCGTCCGATGTGGTCGGAAACCCATCCCCAGAAAGGACGTGTCAGCCCGTTCAGAATTCGGTCGACGGTGATCGCCATGACCAGCGCGGTCATACCCCATGCCACGACGACTTTATCGACATGGTATGAGGCAGCCATTGGGTTCAGTTGTGCCGTGACCACCAAGCCGCCGAAGGCCAGCATGGTCATCATCACGTAGATGATGTAGAACGAGGGCTGGCAGAGCATCTGCCACGGAGTCATTTCGACGGGCGAGGTATTGATTTTGGCTTTAATCTTCGCTTCCTTCGCCTTCCAGTCTGGCGGCGTCCATCCCACAGGCGGCCTGGCCATGAACAGCGATGAAGCCAGCACGACAACACCCTGGATGATTCCCCAAACGATGAACGTGTGCTGGTAGCCGGAAACTTTCAGCATGTCGGCAATGGGTGCAATTGTAGTGGCAGTCCCGATTCCGAAGGCCGCAGCAGTCAATCCGACGCACAATCCGCGGTAATCCGGGAACCATTTGAGGGCGTTGCCAATCGCCCCTCCGTACACAACGCCGGCTCCGATGCCGCCCACGCCGTACCAGAAATACAGAGAGTTGATCGACTCGGCGTACCCCGATCCAATCCAACCCAGGCCAACCATGATGGAACCAATGCCCAACATGAATCGGGGGCCGATTCGATCAACCAGATAGCCCTCGAAAGGCACAAGCCAGGTCTCCAACAAGACAAATAAAGTAAATGTCCACTGCACCGCAACCAGGGAGACGTGCAGGTGCGCTTGGATCGGTTTCGTAAACAATGTCCAGGCATATTGCAGGTTTGCTATCGCCATCATTGCCACAATGCCGGCGATAAGCTGGATCCAACGGTTGGGAATACGAGAGGGATGTATCAGAGAATTCGGAGAGACGGTGCTTGAAGAACTCATTGGTTTCACCTCACCAAAGCCTTAGACTGTACGATCACAACGTAAGAACCCCAGCAACTGCCCGAGCCTGCGATAAGGTATACTGGTCCAGTTATTGAACCAATAGCGGGAGGCACTTTACCACCCTCCTTGTGCACTGTCAAGACGCCAGACAATCAAGCCGCGGCGCCATCGCTCTTCCGAACCGGCGCAGCACAAAGCGAAAAGAATGGAACAAAGTCTCCAATCCCAAGTTCAGACCTATCTCTCTCACCTTGCGGGCCTGATTGGCCGTGGGCAACAACTTCGTGAAACTTTGGGTGCCCACCCCTCCGACGCGACAACAATTGCGGCCACTCGGCGCTGGCAGGAAGATTGTGGCGTAACCATTAACCAGCTTTCCGGGGGCAGCAAAGCGCACTGGCTGGCGCGGGCCTTCAGCCAGGCGTTCCTCAAACGTTCGCCGGATGGAACCGCCGCGCAGGGCGCTGCACCGACTGAAATTGTTCAGCAGTTGCTTGCCGTTCTTGCCCAGGCGGCTGCCACTTTGTCGGAATCCGATGACGCTGCAATTGCCGCGGCAACCGCCGAAGTCCCGGCGCCCCACCGCTTCGACTTCGTTCACAGCGCCCAGATTCGCCCCGTGCTCGAGCGAGCCTACGCCGACAGCCGAAACGCTCTCGACAGGGGCGATTTTCAGTTCGCGCTGGTCACTTCGTGCGGAATCCTCGAAGCGATTGTCACCGACGCATTGGAATTCAAAGGACACGCCGCCCTGATGGGCTCCGGTGCGCCTTCTGAAAAGATTTCCGATTGGTCGTTTGAGACGCGTCTGGCGGTCGCTGAAAAAGCCGCTGTCATTCGCAGCGGTTGCGCCCGCCTTCCGGAGGTGGCCAGAACCTATCGCGATCGAATAGATGCGAATGGAGAAGCAATTCCTGATGGAATCGTTTCTGAACGCGATGCCCGGCGGACTGGACAGGTACTTCATGTAATTATGCGAGACTTGGATCCCGGCCGCTAACTCCAACGCCGTTCTCGTTTCAGTCTTCCAAGTCTTGTCGAAACACTGGCTGGGCCGGGTCGACAGTGCCATCGATCACGCCCATTAGCAAGTTTCCGTACGCATTCCTCGCATCTTCCAAAACAGAGTAGCCGCGCTCCCGCTGCAGTCCGCTCTCTGAGTAGACCAGTGTGAAATAGCGGCCCGAGGAATATTGCAGCTCTTGCAAACTGTTCGGCATGCTGGGGTCGCCCTTCTGCCCGAGTACATCCATCAGAGCCACCGTCCATTTCTTACCTTTTGGATCGCTGACAACCTCGTGCTCGAGGTACTCCCACTCGTCCATGCTCCAAAGAGTCATGATGGTTCCAGCAACTGGGCCAGCGCTTTCCCAACCTGCGATGCGGTAAACGGCTTCGGCACCAGCAGGACTTTTCGTGCCTTTCGGGACCGCAGACTTTTTTCGGCCTCTTCCGGCGTGTCGCTGATGATCACAACCGGGAGCTCGGCATGATCCGGATGCTGCCGTATTGCATCGAATAGCGCCTCGCTCATTTCGTACGAGGTGCAATCGAGAATCACCGCTTCAGAGTGATTCTCGATTGTCAGTTCATTCACGCCGCTCGTGTATCCCTCTGCAAAAACTTGATAGCCGAGGTCACGCAGCGAAAAAGTCAGCAGCTCGGCGATTTCCGGCGTGTCGTCGATCAGCAGGACTTTGCGCAAGCCGCTACTTCTTCGCGGCTGGCCCGGTTCCGGGCAGCCGGGGTTTCTTGCCTGCTGCGGGCTCGAGATCCATCATCCAGATTCGGCCGCCCGCAGTGTAGTAGGCGCGGTGGTCGTTTTCGATCATCGCCCCCCACGCTTCCAGCGTACGCATGGCAAACGTGACCCCCTCAAAATTGAGGCGAGCGTGGTCGAGAACCTCGTTCGTATGCCAGTTGTTGGTGAGAATCGCGTCGCCCGGATGCACCCGCAGCACCGTGTAGTACTTGTCATACGCCGCTTCCGGACGAACGTCGCGGGTCGCACCGCGCTTCTTGCCTTCGGTAACGATGTAACTTTCCTGTCCCTCGGGCTCGACTTCGGGCTCGCGATTTTGCGCAAGAGATTTTGTGCTCATACGGTCTCCGCCACGGCTTCGGCTTCGGCCGCTGCCGCCATGTCGGTTAGGTTCTTCGCATCCGCCGCCTGGATCAACGCCTCCGGCAGTTGGATGCCCATCATTTTCCACTGCTGGTTCGCGAACTTCTGCATGTTGGCAACGTGCTCCGCGTGCAAATGCCCGAACCGACCTTGCAGCTTGAGGTACTCGGAAACCGGCCGCATGCTCGCCGGGCGGAAGCTATAGTCGAACTCGCGCTTTTCAGGATTCCACTCCCACATCGGATACAGTCCGCACTCCACCACCAGCCGGCCAAGATCAATCGACCGCGGCGTCTCATACACGAATCCTTTTTGGCAGGGCGTGTAGATCATCAAGTACGCCGCACCTTTGTGGTTGAGACCCTTGCGAACTTTGTTCATCAGATCGATGGGATAGCCCACGCTGGCAGTCGCCACGTAACAATGCGGATGTCCTGCCGCCATCATGCGCGCCAGATCCTTGGGATAAAGTTTCTTGCCTTCGGGAACTTCGGGGCCGGGGGGCGAGAACGTCGTCATGCCGCCGTAGGGCGTTCGAGAAGACGCCTGAATGCCCGTGTTCGCGTACTGCTCGTTGTCGTAGCAGATGATCAGGCAATCGTGATTGCGATACAGCGCGCCCGAGATTGAGGCCAGGCCGATGTCAGACGCGCTCCCGTCGCCGGCTTCGCAAATGATATTGGGAAATTCTCCCTTCCACTTTCCCTTGCGGATCATGGCTTCATACGCGGCAGAAACGCCAGCCGTGAAACTGCCCGCGCTGCCAATCTGCGTGTGCGCCCATGGGACATTGTAGGGCGTGCACAAATAAGAGCTGTTCGCCACGTACATGCAGCCCGTAGGACCGACGAGAATCGTATTATCGCCTGCCGCCTTGCTGGTCATTCGATATTGAATCGACGGCCCGCAGCCCGCGCACGTACGATGCCCGGGGACGAAAGGTTCCGACCCTGGCAGTTCGGGGTTATAAAAGCGCGCGCCCTTGTTCGGACTATCGAGAATCGGCAATACCTGCCGTTGCACTTCGATGGTTGCCATAATTTCCTCCCAGGGCCACAGCCCTGAATAAACTCTGAGTGATTGCCGAAATTCGCTCCGCAGGACAACCGAGGGCGGCCGTCCCCGCATAAAATCCAGTTAGTGTTCGAATCCGACCCAGTGCGTCCGCTTTTCGATCTTGCCGCGCCTTCTGCGCATCCAGCATCTTTTCCGTCATCCAATAAAATTCCTTCAGCACAATTGCTTCCCCGCCCATGCCCGCCATAAACGACATCATCAGCGGACGCTTCGGGCTTTCGTACAGCGCAGCTGCAGCCTCGGCATAAAGCGCTCCGCCGCTGCTCACGCTGCCCAGCGCCATGTTGGTTTCAATGACCCCGACTACTTTGAACTTGCTCAGTGACTCCTGCACGCGCTCCGTCGGGTAGGGCCGAATCGTTCTCAATCGCACCATGCCCACTTTAATGCCGCGCTCGCGCATGTGTTCAATCGCAAACCTCGCCGTCACCGCGTGCGCGCCTTGCAGGAAGAAGACGACTTCGGCGTCATCCGTTTTGTACTCTTCCAACCACGGATCATATTTGCGCCCGAAGATTCTCGCGAACTCTTCGTGCGCCTGCTCGATGACCTCCATCGATTGCTCCATCGCGCGCGCCCGTTCAAGCTGCAGCGGAGGGCCTTGCTCGGGCATGATCTGCGGCCCATGCGATACCGGATGCCGCGGATCAAGCGGATACGGATGCTTATACTCGGGCAGAAATTCTTTCACCTGTCCGGTATCCGGTAGCTCAACATCGCCGGTAATATGCGAGACGAAGAATCCATCCTGGCAAACCATCTGTGGCAAGAGCACCCGGCGATCCTCGCCGATGCGATACGCAATCAGATGATTATCGAATGCCTCCTGCGCGTCGCATGACCAACCCATAATCCAGCCCATGTCGCGAGTCGAGAGCGCGTCGGTGTGCTCCGAGCCGAAATCGCCCGGAGGATCGAGCGTTCGGTCGGCGATCATCATCTGCACCGGCATCCGGCTGCCCGAAATCGGAGAGTAAAGTTCATAGGCAAACTGCACGCCCACACCCGAGCTCCCGGTAAAAACGCGCGCGCCGGCCGAGGAAGCGCCGTGCGCAATGCTCAACTGCGAGTGCTCGCTGTCGGCCACAATGTACTCGGCATCGAGTTCACCGTTGGCCACCATCTGCGCCAGCGCCATCATCGTTGCCGTATACGGACGGATCGGATACGCCGCAATCACGTCCACATTCGCGTATTTAGCGGCCTGCGCCGAGGCGACGCAGCCGTTGATCCGCACCATCCTTTTCTTTGCTTCCGCTAATTGCATGATTTCAGCTCCAAATCTTCGTGAGATCTAAATATTTTTCGGCGCTCGTTCGTCGAGATGTTTTAGTTGCTCCGCCTGCCGCCCGTGTAGTCCAGGCGAAATTGCGAACGCCGTATCCATGCGCACGACTCCAGTATCGAAGTCGAGCTCCGGCACGCCTTCGAGGCATCCCGTCGGACACTCCTCAATGCAAACGCGGCATCCTTTGCAATAGTCGACCAGAATTTTGTAAAGCCCGTTCGACCGCTCCGGACGCGCAATGCAAGGCTCCGGACAAACCAGGTAACAGTTGTCGCAGGCATTGCAGGTGCCGCAACTGAAGCAGCGATTCGCTTCTTCGACAGCCTGCTCCTCCGTGAACGCCTGAATCACTTCCTGCTGTGTTTTCTTGCGGCTCGCCGACGGCAGCATCTCCTGTTGCACCCGCGGAAAGTGCGGGAAGTAAGTCATATTCATGCGATTCAGATCGAAGATCACGTCGACCGGAATCGTGCGCGGCTGCAGTGCTTCTCCGCGCATCACTTTGTCGAGGTTGAAGGCGACGCGCTTGCCGTCGCCGACAGCGTTAACGACCATCAGCGGCTGACCGGAGCCGAGTTGGACGATGTCACCTGCGGCAAAGATTTTCGTATCGCCAAGGCGGCCGAACTTGTCGATCTTGATCGTTCCCCGTTCGGTCTTGAACTCAGCCGGCAGCCAGTTCAGGGACGAATGCTGTCCGACCGCGATGATCACATTGTCGACCGCAAACTTCTCCGCCTTGGCTTCACGATCAATATTGATCGGCGACGCGTTGATCGCTCCCGCGAACTTTGCCGGATGCAATTGCAGCGCCTCGACCTTGCTGTTGCCCAGCACCGCAGTCACCGCGCGCCCATGAATCAGCTCGACGCCTTCTTCCCGCATGTCGTGCAGATCTTCCGGCGAAGCCGGCATTTCTTTGTCATTGGCTTCCACCGTGATCATGGTGACTTCTACGGCGCCCTGCCGCAGCGCTTCGCGAGCACAATCGATTGCCGTGTTTCCGCCGCCGATCACCGCTACACGTGCGCCCACCTTCACCTTCGAAGTTCCCATGCCGATATCGCGCAGGAAGGGCAATCCATAAATGACGCCTTCTTTGTTCTCGCCCTCAGCCCGCACGCTGTTCGGCTCGGTTAAACCAACCGCCAGCACGCAGGCGTCATAATTCTTCTTGAGGTCATCCCAGGAAACATCCTTGCCAACTTCGCAATTGGTTTTGATCTCGATTCCCAGCTGCTGCAGGCGTTCGATCTCTCGATCCAGGACGTTCTGCGGCAGAACCCAGTCGGGAATCCCGCCACGATTCAATCCCCCGGCTTTCGGCGATTTTTCCAGAATCGTGACCTTGTATCCCATTCGCGCGAGTTGATAAGCCGCGCTGTGTCCCGCCGGGCCCGAGCCGACAACCGCTACCTTCTTGCCATTCGGCTTTCCGGGTTGCACCACATCGTTGGTCAGTGCCTGTCCGAGATCGCCCAGGAAGCGCTCAACCGCGCGAATGGAAATCGCCTCGTCGTACTTGCCGCGATTGCAGGCCTGCTCGCAGGGGTGATAGCAGACGCGTCCAGTCACCGACGGAAACGGCATGTCTTCTTTAATCAGCGCATAAGCATCGAGATATTTGCCGCGCTTCACCAGGTCAAGATAGCCTTGAATTTTTTCGTTGGTGCCGCAGGCGTTGTTGCAGGGCGGCAACTTGTCGCGGTACACAGGACGAATCGCGCGCCAGTTGCCGGTAGGAAACAAATCTTGCCCTTTTTCCTGCGAGGGCGCGGGTGTGATCCCGGCGAACGGGACTGTAAGCCAATCGGGAATTTTCGTGCCTTTTGTCGACATTATGAGTCCTCTCTCTTACACGGCCACCGGATTCAGCGGCATGATGTGCATCTCTTCAAGTGCCATTTCAAATGCGTGTTTGTTGGCGATCATCGGCTCAATCGTTTTCATCTGCACGATGCCCGTCGTCTTCACCACCGCCGCAATCAGCGGTGCGGCTATATCCGGCGCAACCAACTTACTGCGTTCCGCCGCTCCTTCGGTCGAAAGCCGGTCAAGCCCCAGTTCGCCTAGGCGGTAATACAACCACTTGTGATCGGCCAGCTTCGCGGCATCCACGCAAACCAGTTGCGCCAGCCGCTCGGGTCCTGGCACAAAGCGGATCATGTAGTCCGGCGTGTAGTGCGTGTTGATGATGAGCGTTCCGCCGGGAGGCATGCCGCGCATGTAATCCCACCCCTTCACCATCGTGCCTTCCACCAGCACAACGATGTTGGGATGTTCGTTTTCATAGGTCAGCTCGTTTTCCAGAATGTCGTCGCTCACGCGGCAATACTTGCGCGTGGGGCAGTTCGTCCGATCCGGATTGTCGACGTAATTCTCCATCGCCTGCGCATACTTGCCTTCCTTGCGCGCCGATGCGGAGACGGAATTAACGATGTCGCGGCCCTCTTTATCCATGATGATGCCGCGCGTCCATACGGTCAGTTCTGTGTAACTCATGATGACCTCGTGATTTGTTGTCACTTATTGCTGTTAGTCAGAATTCCCAGAGCGAACCCTTGGTGCGTCTGGTGCCACATCCGCTCTGTTGAAATGCTCCGCACTTCCACGATCCGATTCCAGCACTCCAAGAAAATCGTTGCGCAACACAACAAACGGCGCGCCCCGCGCCCCGTCCTGCAATTCCGCAATCGCCGAGAGTGTCGCTTTCTTACAGAGGCTCTCGACGTCCGCTCCGGTAAATCCCTCTGTGCGCTCCGCAAACTCCTGAAAGCTGAAATCGGCCGCCAGCGGCACTTTATGCAAGCACAGCCGCATGATCTCGGCACGATCTGCCGCCGTCGGCTTTGCGAAATTCAAAATGTAATCGAAACGCCCGCTGCGCAGCAGCGCCGGCTCAATTCGCTCGGGACGATTCGTCGCCGCCAGCAGAATCACGCCCTTTACATCGTGCAGATTGTCGATCTCGCGCAAAAGCTGGCTCAGAATCCGCTGGTAGATATCGCTGCCGAAATGATCAGCGGCAAACTTGGGCGCGATCGCGTCAATCGTGTCGAAGAACAAAATGCAGGGCGCAGCCCGACGCGCCTTCTTGAACACCTCGCGCAACGCCCGTTCCGATTCGCCAAGCCATTTCGAGTAAAGCTGCGGCCCATCGATGGCAAACAACGGAATTTGCTTCTCGCCCGCCAGCGCTCGAGCCATCGCGGTTTTCCCGGTGCCAGAAGGCCCCGCCAGCAAGATCCCTCGCGGCGGCGTCAATCCAACCCGCTCATAAATCTCATCGTGGACGTGCGAGTGCTCGACCACGCTGTGCAGCACTCGCTTCACTTCATCCAGTCCAGCGAGCGACCCAAAGGTCGATCCGCTCTTCTCGATAAAGAATTCGCGCGTAGCGCTCGGCTCAACCTCTTTCAATCCGGCTAGAAAATCTTCGCGCGTAACCTGCAGCAGTTCGAGTTGAGCAGACATGGCTCCGTCGGTTTCAATGGGGAAGGCTGACAAAAAGCCGCGCAAAGCGTTCATGCCCACTTCCTGGCACAGCGCTTCGAGATCGGCCCCGACGAAGCCATGAGAGTGCTCGGCAATCTCCCGCAAGTCCACATCTTTCGCGAGAGGCATCGCACGAGTGTGAATTCTTAGAATTTGCAGCCGCGCCTGCTGGTTCGGAACGCCAATTTCAATTTCACGGTCGAAGCGTCCCGGCCGCCGCAGAGCCGGGTCAAGAACTTCAGGAATATTCGTCGCGCCGATCACGATGACTTGACCACGCGCCACAAATCCATCCATCAAACTCAGAAGCTGCGCTACGACGCGCTTCTCCACTTCGCCGGTCACTTCAGCTCGTTTGGGAGCGACTGCGTCAATCTCGTCGATAAACAAAATCGCGGGCGCATGCCGCGCCGCTTCTTCAAACACCTCGCGCAGCTTGGCCTCGCTCTCGCCGTAAAACTTGCGCATGATCTCAGGGCCATTGAGATGAATAAAGTGCACGCGGCTTTCAGCCGCAACAGCGCGCGCCAGCAAGGTCTTTCCGGTTCCTGGAGGTCCATACAACAACACCCCTTTTGGCGCCAAAATTCCCAGCCGCTCGAACACGCTCGAATACTTCAGCGGCAGTTCGACCATCTCTCGTACCCGCGCCACTTCGCGCTCCAGTCCGCCAATGTCCTCATAAGAGACGGATGGCGCGCGGGAGGCCGTCTGATCGCCTTCGACCACGCGAATATCGGTGCGTTTTCCAATAACCACGGCACCGGAAGGAATCGTGCGCACCACCTGGAAGTTGACCGCCTTTGCAAAGGTGGGCACGCGTACGACATTGGTTGCCATGACGGGAACGCCGTTCAGATCTTCCAATATCCGCTCCAGCGCGATGATCGCCGGAGCCGCGCCCACCCACAATGGCGATAAGCGAACCGCAACCGCATCCTGCCGCTCAATAACGGAAACACTAACCTGCTCCTGCAATCCCGCGTTGCAGTTGCTGCGGCACGTTCCATCAATCTGGATCATGCCCTCGTGCCCGTCATCCGAAAGCTCTGCACGGCCGACGGCAACTGTGCCCCCCGTAATCTTCAGCACGTCACCCGGCCGCGCGCCGATGCGCCGCATGTCGACCGGAGCCAATCGGGCAACGGCATGTCCCACATCCTCCACTCGCGCTTCCGCCACGCGCAAGGTGAGAACTAGGGTCGAGGATTGATTGGCTTCCGCCATATCTCGCTTGGCAAACTGATCGCCCGGACTTCGTGGCCCGGCAGCTTCCGAATCGCGACATGCGACAGCAACGCTGCTGGCGTCTTTTTCCAGCTCAGTCAATTCGAAGGTCCCCACATCCGTTACACGGGCGGCCCACAACCACCCGTTCAGAACTTATTCAGCACAATCTCTTCCACGTCTTCCAGATGCCTGCACATCGCGGCTTGTGCAGCCTCGCTGTCACGCCGCTTGATCGCAGCCAGAATCCGCCGGTGCCCCGAAAGCGACTTCTGCGGACGCCCCGCCACCTGCAGCGACCGCGCTCGCGTGTCGCGCAACTGTTCCATCAGAATGTCGATGACTTTCAGCACAACATTATTATCGGAAGCTAACGCCACGCTGTAGTGGAACTCCGTATCTTCATCCACCGCGGCGTCACCCTGATTCTGTTTCTCTTCCTGCCGCCGAAGAATCTCTTCCATCTCGGCGATCTCTTCCGCGGAAGCGTGCGTCGCCGCTCGTGCTGCCAGCGGCGGCTCCAGCATTTTACGGAAGTCGATCAGCTCGCCAACCAGCTCCTTGCGCCGCTTCAAAGCATTGGCAAACGGATTTACCACCGAGTCCGCAGAAATTTCCTTGACGATCGTCCCCGTACCCTGACGCGGTTCCACCATGCCCATCAACTCCAGGCCACGTATCGCGTCGCGAATCGAGCCACGGCTCACCCGCAGCGTCTCCGACAATTCACGCTCGGAAGGCAGTTTGTCTCCCGGCTTTAGTCGTTTTAGAATCAGCCGTTCGATCTGCTTGGCGACTTCTTCGTAGACTCGGTTCCGTCGTACAACTTCGAAATCGGGCTTGGTTGCGGTAGGCATAATCCTAGTGGTCCGATAAGTGGACCAGCCGACCAGAAGAGTATACTCCGGCAGTCAATTCGTCAACAATCTTTCTCCACTTTTATTTTTAGCCCACCTCTGGTCCTTCAAACAGTCGCCACGTCGCCCGTAGGGTTCCCATATATTGTTGGAATGGTGACAGCCGAAAAGAGGCTGATTGCACAGATTCGAACGCGGACTGCGCGACGAAAAAATCCTGCGATTCGCACCGGCATTGGCGACGACTGTGCAGTGCTGCGTCTCGCCGCTCACGGCGGCGGATACGCCGACACGCTAATCACCACGGATTTCTCCCTCGAGGGAATTCACTTCCGCCGCGATTGGCATTCGCCAGAGTCGATTGGCCACCGCTGTCTCACGCGCGGCTTCAGCGACATTGCCGCGATGGGAGGCAAGCCCATTGCAGCTTTTCTCTCCCTGGCACTGCCGCCGGATTTGCAGCAAAGCTGGGTGAAGCGCTTCAGCCGCGGTCTGATTACGCTGGCGGAAGATACCGGCGTAACTCTCGCTGGAGGTGATACCGCCGAATCGCCCGCCGGAATTCTGGCTGACATTGTCCTGGTCGGAATCGTGCCCAGAGGCGAAGCAATTCTGCGCTCGGGAGCCCGGCTCGGGGACCTTATATACGTCAGCGGAGAGCTCGGTGAATCAGCCGCTGCTGTGCGCGCGATGCAAAAGAATCCCAAGCGCAAATCGGAGCCCGAGAAATACCTCCGGCATTTTTACCCGCAAGCTCGAATCGAATTGGGCATCACTCTCCGCGAAAAAAAACTTGCTTCTGCCATGATTGACACCAGCGATGGCCTCTCTACGGACCTGGCTCACATCTGCGAGGAAAGCGGTGTAGGGGCCGAGTTGCAAGCAGAGACGATCCCGCGTGCAAGGTTAGGCAGGTACCGGCAAGAGATTGATCTCGAGCTCGCCTTGCATGGGGGAGAAGATTATGAACTCCTCTTCACCGCACCGCCGAGCAAAAGAATCCCTTCTCGGATCGCAGGAGTTCCGATAACGCAGATTGGGCGCGTCATCCGAGGCCGGAAAATCTTCCTGTGCGGCTCTGACGGACGACGCGCCGAACTTCTCCCTCTGGGCTGGGAGCATTTTCGGAAGCGCTAGGTACTTCCGTCACCGGTCACCATGAATGTCTATACCCTCCCGCGAAATAACGGGAGTAGATTTGGGATATGTCGTACTCCCAAGCTGCCTTCGTGCGAACTCTGCTTGTCTCGCTTTTGATCGCTGCCCCTTCCTCCCTGGTCGCCGCCGATAAAAAGCAGCCGCCTCCGCCGCCCGCTCACGCCCGGTCCCCAATTCCCGCGGTCACCGATGATTTTGTGCACAAAGAATTCGGCGACGACTGCTCGCTTCTGGCTGGCCCGCCGCAATTTGTCGGCGATCTGGATGGTGACGGCATTGACGATCTCATGGTCGCAGCTCGTTGCAAAAATCCCATGGCTGATCAGGCGGAGTATGGTTTTCTCGTCGCCGATCCTTATGACAGCTTTCTCGGCTTCGGCAATGTCAAAGTAACGTCGACCTTCGCTACCGATGTGCCCGAGCGCAAGGGTGTCTGTCTGCTCATCGTTCACGGCGTGGGTGCTGAGGCTTGGCGCTCCGACAAACCGAAACCCAAATTCCTGCTCATCAATTTGCCCTTCAAAACACTGGCCGTAAAGCGGCTGGCTCTGAGGAAAAAAACCGTCCTCGGAATCTATATGGAAGAACTGGGCGAGGGCACGCAAACCTCTTCCGTCCTTTTCTGGGATGGCAAGAAATACCGCTATCAGATAGTCGGCGCTGACTTCGAATAGTTCCTGTTTGGGACAGCCGCCTCGGCCGGGTGCTCCCTCCTAGCCGCGCCTTTTCCGGCTAGGATGCGGATTTTCGCTGTGATTTCGCTCACCCTCGCCTGCCCCTCAAGCCGCTATAATCCTTTCGGCAATGAACCTCGAAGAGAAAATCGCCGAACTGAAAAAGCGCAACCAACTTGCCGAAGAGGGCGGAGGCGCCAAGCGCCGCGAGCGCCAGCACAAAGAAGGCAAGATGTCGGCGCGCGAGCGCATCGAGTTCCTGCTCGACGAAGGCACCTTCGAAGAGACCGACAAGCTGGTCACCCACCGCTGCAACGACTTCGGCATGGCCGAGCAAAAGCCCTACGGCGATGGCTTTGTCACCGGTTATGGCCGCATCGAAGGCCGGCTGGTGTATGTGTTTGCGCAGGATTTCACCGTCTTCGGTGGTTCCCTCTCCGAAACCAACGCCGGCAAGATCGTCAAGATTATGGACCTCGCCGCGAAGATGGGCGCGCCCGTAATCGGATTGAATGACTCCGGCGGCGCGCGCATTCAGGAAGGTGTAGCGTCACTGGCAGGCTACGCGGACATTTTTCTTCGCAACACTCTGTACAGCGGAGTAGTGCCGCAGATTTCAGCGATCATGGGACCATGCGCCGGCGGCGCCGTATATTCGCCAGCCATCACCGACTTCGTTCTCATGGTCGACAAAACCTCCTACATGTTCATCACCGGTCCGGACGTGATCAAAACGGTGACGCTCGAAGAAGTCACCAAAGATCAGCTCGGCGGCGCCATGACGCACAACGAAGTCTCTGGCGTAGCGCATTTTCTGGCCCACGATGATGCCGAGTGTTTATCGATGGTGCGCGAGCTGTTGAGCTTTGTACCGTCGAATAATCTCGAAGACCCTCCGCGCAAACCCTGCAGCGATCCGGCCGACCGCGCCGATGCTGCGCTCGACAAAATCGTTCCCGCACAATCGAACTTGCCCTACGACATGAAAGACGTAATCCACGCCGTAGTCGATGACGAATACTTCTTCGAAGTGCAGGAGCACTACGCGAAAAACATCGTCGTCGGGTTCGCAAGACTGGACGGCCGCTCCGTTGGAGTCGTCGCCAATCAGCCTGCATTTCTCGCCGGCACCCTCGACATCAACGCCTCGATCAAAGGTGCGCGCTTCGTGCGCTTCTGCGACTGCTTCAACATTCCCCTGGTCACCTTCGAAGACGTTCCCGGATTTCTCCCCGGCACCGCGCAGGAGTACGGGGGCATCATCAAGCACGGCGCCAAGCTGCTTTACGCTTTTGCCGAAGCCACGGTGCCGAAGGTCACGGTAATCACGCGCAAAGCCTACGGTGGAGCGTACTGCGTGATGGCATCGAAACATATCCGCACGGATGTGAACTACGCCTGGCCAACCGCCGAGATCGCCGTCATGGGACCGGAAGGCGCGGTCGATATCGTCTACAAGCGCGAACTGGAAGCCGCCAAGAATGCAGCCGAGCGCGAAGAAATCCGCCGCACCAAAATTGAAGAATTCCGAGACCGCTTCGCCAGCCCCTACGTCGCCGCCGACCGCGGCTTCGTCGACGCCATCATCCAGCCGCACGAGACCCGCAAGAAGCTGATCCAGGCGCTGGCGATGCTGGAAACCAAGAGGGACAAGAACCCGCCTAAGAAGCATGGGAACATACCGCTGTAAATCAACGCCGCGCGGGCTTCAGACTAGGGCTGGAATCACGGGAACTATTGAAAGCAGGGGATTCTTTAGATAAACTGCCAATCAATTCGCTTTTTGTTCGCCACGCGAGATGATCTTGGATACGGAGAGCTTTTTCGAGGAATCGACCGAACAGTCGCGCATTAAGGCTGCGATTGTCAGGGACTACTTTTGGGCGTGGGCGAAGATAATCCTCAAGAAGCAGCGGGGACAAATTGCGTACATCGATTTGTTCGCCGGCCCGGGAAGTTACAAGGACGGAACAAAATCAACCCCGCTGCTTGTGCTGGAAAAGGCGATTGCTGATCCCGAAATGCGGGAGCGGCTCGTGGCGACTTTCAACGACGAGAACCCAACCAACGTTAGCCTGTTAAAGGCTGAAGTCGACCGCTTGCCTGGAGTTGAGAAACTGAAGTATCGGCCCGACGTAGATATTGGGGTCGTCGGCGATGAGACGGTTCGAGCATTTCAGAAGATCAAGCTGCTTCCCACGCTGCTGTTCGCAGATCCGTGGGGCTATAAGGGATTGTCCCTCAAGCTCATCGGCTCGTTCTTGAAGGACTGGGGCTGTGATTGCGTATTCTTCTTCAATTACAACCGCATCAACGCTGCGCTGAATAATGACTCCGTGAAGGAGCATGTGGACGCCCTCTTTGGGGCCGAGCGCGCCCAGCGGCTGAGAGAGAGCCTTGCGGGCTTGCTGCCGCATGAACGAGAGGCTTCTATCGTCGAAGCACTGTGCGAGGCCGTGGCCCAATTGGGGGCACCGTATGTGCTTCCATTCTGCTTCAAGGATGACTTTGGCGTCAGAACAAGCCATCACTTAGTGTTTGCGACGAAGAACCCGGTCGGCTACGGCATCATGAAGGACATAATGGCGAAGCACAGCTCAGAACTACATCAAGGAGTTGCCTCGTTCGGTTATTGTCCGGCGTCAGCCATTCATCCGCGATTGTTCGAGTTGAACCGTCCACTGGATGACTTAGAAGAGATGCTCCTTCGAGATTTCGCGGGAAGAACGGTCACAACCCAGGAGGTCTATGAAGCTCACAATATCGGCCGTCCATACACGATGAAGAACTACAAGGCGGTCTTACTCAAGATGGAGGGAAAGGGTTTGATACACGCAGAGCCTTCCGCTACGAATCGCCGCAGAAACACATTTGCTGATCACGTTCGAATAAATTTCCCGAGGGGCGACACGACCAAATGAGCCTCAATTCCCATATCGAATGGACCGACGCGACTTGGAATCCCGTGCGCGGTTGCACGAAGATCAGTCCCGGCTGCAAGCACTGCTATGCCGAGACGTTCGCCGAACGCTTTCGCGGTGTCAAAGGACACCCCTATGAGCAGGGATTCGATTTGCGACTGGTGCCGGAGAAACTCGTAGAACCACTTCGTTGGCGCGATGCCAAAATGATATTTGTAAACTCGATGGCAGATATGTTCCATCAGCGCGTCCCCGATCAGTATGTTGTCGATATCGCAGAAGTGATGGTGTTAGCCGACTGGCACATCTACCAGGTCCTCACTAAACGGGCGGTACGGCTTCGCACCATGCTTTCTGCACGCTTGGCTTTTGCTGCTCGCCTGAAGCATATCTGGTGGGGCGTCAGTGTGGAGAACAGGAAGCACGGAATTCCTAGGCTGCGTGAGCTCCAGGATTCTGAAGCCGCGATAAAATTCTTATCCATAGAGCCGTTGCTTGAGGACATCGGAGAATTAGATCTTTCGGGAATTTCGTGGGTCATTGTTGGGGGTGAGAGTGGACCAGGCGCCCGATCCATGAAAAAAGAATGGGTCATATCGATCCGCGACCAATGTTTAGAGAAGGGAGTGCCGTTCTTTTTCAAACAGTGGGGAGGAACCCGCAAGAAAAATGCTGGCAGGATGCTGGAGGGCAATCTGTATGACGAGTTCCCGCCGATTCTAGCAACTCACGCTAGCGAGGCGACTAGATTGGCTCGGATGAGCCAGCAAGAAGCGAAGGTTCTAAGAATACTGGGCTAGCAAGTTGTGTGCCCTATGCAGGAAAATCAGTCGGATTCACGATGGTCTTTCATCGAGCGCATCCCCTTTCCTTGGCTTCAACAACTGTATCGTCGACTTCCCAAGAACAAAGTGCCTCTCTTGAAGGGTGAAGTGTTGCTCGTCGGCACCGACTCGAGTGGTATGCAAAGGGGAAGCCGACATGTTGTCATAGGGGCTCTTGTCATGGATATGAGGGACTCCCCTGCGTGGCACCGAGACCGATTGAGGATTCGACGCGACATCCTGCGAGATGGCCGCCGAATGTCCTACAAAAACCTGAATGATGTGCAGCGAAGAGAGGCTCTAGTTCCTTTTCTGGAGGCCGCGGATCGGATAAACGGAATTTGTCTGTTGATGGCGTTCGACAAGCGACTTGGGCGCCTGTGTACTTGGGAAGGACTCTACGAGAGAGCGAAGTTAGAAGGAATCATCACAGGAAAATGGAATCAAAGCAATCTGGAACAAATGATGCGAACCGTTCAACTCGTCAGCACTTTGCTGGCTGCGGTTGCCGTGCGAGGTAACAGCATATATTGGATTTCGGACTTGGACGAGTGTTTTGCTACCCAAGAACGGAAAATTGACACCGCTCGGATGATGGGTTCCTTCACCAGCGAGTACATAAAGCACAATCTCGGCGAACTCGGCATCGGGACTACCGAAATCGACGAGGGGGATCGCCTAGAGGAAGATCTTACTGCCATTCCAGACTTAGCAGCCGGGGCTGTCTCTGATCTTCTTAACCGAATGCATCAGCACTTGGGCACGTTTCCGCTGGTGCCAACTTTTGTACCAACGCTGAGCAATAAAACCGACCTCATCACTTCCTGGTTCTTTAGCGGCAAGGGATCGTTAGTCAAACTCGCCAGCGTGGTCCGTTTCGTCGGACAGAAGCACATGCAGGTGGGTTTTTTCTCGACCGAACCCGAAGGAAACATTATAGTGCTCTAGATCGTGAGGCCATGGGAGCTTAGGGGAACAAGACCTAAAGGTGGGGCGGGTCACAAAAATTAAGAGTTCCGAGGTGGTGTTGGGTCCGTTCGTCTCGGCCAGTAGCTCGCGTTAGACCCTTGCTCGACCTGCGATGCCGCTTCCCTTGTGAGGAGGCTGCGTTGCGATCTGTCGCTCGGGCTCCGGGCTTACCGCCAACCGGAAAAACCTACCCAACGCCTCGGAACTCTATCCTGCCTTCGACGTTTCTTCTTGTTCTCCTCGACCAGCACTTAGCTATTGACCCTCGCTCGCCCTCCCTCGCGATTTTCATCTCGAGAGTGACTTTGCTTGAGTCCCGGACGCCGCACCAACCGGAAAAACTTTAGAAGCTGTCAAAGAACGAGTATGTTTTTATCGGCTTCTGTTTTTTTCGTCAATCGAAAATCGCGGCTTGTAACCCACGTATTTTCAATCAAGTGCACGCCGTCCACAAGCGAGTGACAGAATTTGGTGCAGCATACCGACCCAAATCACGCAAAAAGCGCGTCAGAAGCGACTTTCGGCACGCATGACAAAGAAGAGTTCGAGGTCTGATCTGGCTATTGATTCTTGAAACGCTGTGAAAATCACGCAGAAGCCGCACCAGTAAAGCGATCTGTGGGTAATTTTGTTACGCTCTCAGATCACTTTTACTGTTTCTTCGCAGAACTTTTTCTCGTTTTCGTCAGATCCCGTTAGAACAAACGAATTCGTAACAGCAGCTCTCCCTTTCTCCACACTGGTAATCACATAAGAGCACCCAATCCAATGAGCCTCGGCAAAATCAGTCTGCGACCAGCGCGCCGGATGATCCGGATGCGAGTGGTAGAACCCAACAATATCCTCACCCCGCTCGCGCCCTTCGCGTTGCACCCGCACCAGTTCCCGAGGATCGATATTGTAGCGATTGTGCGCCGAATCGGTGCGCGTGTTGCCGCAGCGCGCGGTGGACGTAACGACCCGAGCACCATCGTCTTCGAAGCGCCCAAGCAGAACACCGCAGCATTCGTGCGGATAGGTTTCCTCGCCGTGGCGGCGAATGGCTTCGTAGTCAGCAAGGGCGAATTTCAGCATAAGGCAGATTTCAGCATGAGAGAGACTTCTCCACTGAGGCACAGAGAGTAGAGACCAGAGACACCGAGAAGATCATGAATGCTTCAGTGAGGCCTGCCAAACTTCTTGATGAAGTCAATGTTAACTCTTGGAGTTTTTCTTAGTGTCTCTGTGGTGGAAGGATCACGTCTCCGTCCAGAACCGCTCGCTCAAATACTTATCTCCAGAATCGCAGAGAATCGTCACCACCACAGCCCGCTGCTCTTTCCGAAGTTGCAGCCGATCGGAGATCTGCGAGCTGCCCACAATCCCAGCGGCAGCAGAAATTCCCAGAAGCAGTCCGCATTCGCGGGCAACGCGGCGCGCCATGGCATGCGCATCTTCCGTGGCGATCTCAATATTGTCATCGGCGAGTTCGGGATCGTAAATCTTGGGCACGATCGCGCTCGCCATGTGCTTCGCTCCTTCGATTCCGTGGAAAGCGGAATCCGGCTGCAAAGAAATGCAGCGAATGGATGGATTCAGCTCTCGCAGCCGCCGAGTTGTCCCCATGAAGGTTCCGCTGGTACCGAGCATGGCGACAAAGTGTGTAATGCGACCTTCGGTCTGTTGCCAGATTTCATTCGCGGTGCCGTAATAGTGCGCCTGCCAGTTGGCATTATTCGAGTATTGATCGGCGTAGAAATATAAATCTGGATGCTTCGCCGCCAGCTCGCGAGCCATGCGAATCGCACCATCAGAGCCGTCTCCCGGATCGGTATAAATAATGTTCGCTCCGAAGGCCGCAAGAATTCTCTTGCGCTCGACGGAAACATTGGTAGGCATGCAAAGCGTGACCGGAAATCCTTCCGCCGCGCCCAGCATGGCATAAGCGATGCCGGTGTTGCCGCTGGTAGCGTCGAGCAGAATCTTTCCAGAGCTGAACTGGCCGCTGCGGCGCCCCTCCCCCACGATGTTTGCCGCAGCACGGTCTTTCACCGAGCCGCCGGGGTTGTACCATTCGGCCTTGCCCAAAAGTGTCACGCCGGGCAGTTGGGCAGTCAGTTGATCAAAGCGCAGCAGCGGGGTATTGCCGATGCGATCGAGCAAACTTAGTCCCGGACGTGGGACGGACGAATGCGGCGCATGGTGTGCGGCAAATGTCCCCGCCAAATTGGGTAAAGACTGAGCCATATTGGACTGTCACGCCGTGACTAACGTAATTATGCACGGAGGCCGAAACAGGCTATGTAGTATGGTGTCTTTAGATGACGAAGATTGCAAGTCCGATGCGTCGGAAATAAGGAACTTACGTACTCTCCTGCTCTGCATCTAAAGGGTAGGCTGAAAGCGGATCACAATGGCAAAAGCAGTGGAAGCAAAAACTTATGACGACGCGCTAGCGTGGCTGCGCGATCACGGCTTCGACGTGACTGAAGCTCCGGGAACAAACGGGCGAGTGTTTCTCAGAAAATATAATGTTTCGGCGGCGATCCAGAAAACCCCGGAGGACGGTGTGAAGATTTTCGCCTATCCCGGATATTTGGTCGGCAGCGAAATCTCCAAGCTCGTGAATCGCGGTTACCAGCAGTTTCTAAAGAATTCGAAGACGGAAATTCCCGCTACGGCGGATCATCTGAAAGCCCTGCAATCGTTCAGCGAAGAATTGAAAGAATCCCTCGGACTGCCCAGCCTGTATAACGAGTCCCTCGGCACCGTCAGCGAGTCCTATCACTATGATCGGATCAAAGACCGCGACAAGCCTTCAGTCGATCGTCCTAAGCGGCCTTGGGAAGTTGCCGGCAAAGCGGCAGCAGCGAAAAAGGGGCGCGCGTAAGTTCTAGAAAATCGGCGCGTCGTTCCTTTTGCATCGGACTCTTTCCAACGCATGCGATAATCGCCCGAATCACATCTGTGCGAGTATTCACCGTCGGCAATTTATGCGAAACTGATGGCTTCGCGTAAGTCTCTCCCGGAGAAATTCATGCGCCACCGGCTACCCTTCTCGGTTCTTGTTTGCCTAATTGGCTTTTTCGTTTTTCCAACCCTTGCTCCTAACCGCGCGCAGGCCCAGGATGACGGCAGCTACGGGAACGATCACAAGGCGATTGAACGCGTGCTGCGCAAGCAGCAGGAAGCGTGGAACCGGCACGACTTGGAAGCATTTATGTCGGGCTACTGGAACTCTCCACAACTCACCTTCTTTTCCGGCGCCGAAGAGCATGATGGATGGCAGGACACGCTTGACCGCTACTTGAAAACCTATTCGGGTCCCGGACACGAGATGGGAAAGCTGGAATTTTCGGGGCTGCGTGTCGAAGTGTTAGGCCAGCAGTCGGCCTATGTGCGCGGCGCCTGGAAGTTGACCATGAGCGGCGGCAAAAAACCGCACGGTTTATTTACTCTGGTCTTCCACAAGTTTGCCGAGGGATGGAAGATTGTGCACGATCACACGTCGGCAGCGGAGTAACGAGGCGTTGCAGCGATGAGCGACTTCATTTTTTCGCGCGCAGGCGTACCCGGGTGCCCTCAGGAAGTTTACCGTCGAGCAGTTCCACGACGCCATTTCGCACCACTCCGTTGAACTCCTGCGAAGAAACCGCTGTGTGCGACGCTGGCGCAGTCGTTTGCGATTTCGCACGTCCCATTCCTTTGTCCATTGCCTCGTTCGCCAACCGGTCGGCCTGCTGGTTGTGTTCCCGGAGCGCGTGTCCGATGGAAAACCATTCGAGCTTGGCAATTAATTCCTTGGCTCGGCCGTGAAGATCCTGGAGGGTGGGATTCTTGACTTTATAGATACCCTTGATCTGCCGTACCAACAACTCAGAATCGCTGATCACTTTGAGCGCCTTCGGTCCATGCTGCAGCGCATATTCAAGCGCCGCAATCAGCCCCTGATACTCGGCAAAGTTATTCGTCTGGTGGCCGAGATACTCGCTAAGTTGAGCGACGTTGCGTCCCGATTGATCCTCGATCACAACCCCGTAACCGGCGGGGCCGGGGTTGCCGCGCGCGCCGCCATCACTGTGTGCGACGAGGTGGTGCTCCGGAAGATTTCCGCTGTGAGAGTCCTCGCGAGAATTGAAAAGATGTTTCGTGGCAGGCCGCTGGGGGTAAGGCATATCCGAAGTTTACAACGGCGGGTGGAGACTCGCGTCACCGTCCCGCAGCCAGGCGTGTAGCCAGGCGGGGCGGCAGATTGGCCGCGAAGATGCGGTCCTGCGCGGATTTCAGATTGTAAGGCGCTCGGTGGAAATGCACGACCTGCGCCTCCGTATCAAATACGGCGAAGGCAGCGCGCCAATCTCCATCACGTGGCTGGCCTACCGAACCGGGATTGATCATGTAGCGCGTGGCGGGTTTCAGTTGCAACGAGACCGATTCAGCTTTTCCCACCGAGCGATATTCCGGACGAAAGCCATCCGCGTTGTTGCCATTGGCAAAGAACCCGCCCTGCAAGTGGGTATGACCGAAAAAGGTAAGAGGAGTTGTATCGGCGAGCAAGGGAACCAGCGCGTCGCCGAGCGATACAACATATAGATCCTCGTCCGCGGGTGAGCCATGCACCAACTGCACCTGCGAAGCCCCTTCCAGCGGCAACGGCCCTTGCGGCAACGCGTGCAGCCATTCGTGATGCTCGGGAGTGAGTTGATCGCGGGTCCAGATGGCGGCAGCAGCCGCCATGGGATTGAAGTCATTCAACTCGAGCAGCCCGGTTGCAGCTTTGTCGTGATTGCCGCGCACGAAAATTTTTCCCAGTTCGCGCGAGCGGTCGACGACTTCATTCGGCGAAGCTCCATAGCCGACAATGTCTCCGAGATTCGCGACGAGATCATAGGCCGGAGCCCCCGCCAGGCAGGCCTCCAGGGCTTCGAGATTGGCATGAATGTCGCTAAGCAGCAGTATGCGCAAGAAACACCAGACAAACTCGCGATTATAGACTGAGCACGAGCGCAGAGGAAGGTGACGCGGATGAAGATGTCCAACTGCTCATCTTATCCGCACCTTTTTTCTTTCTTACCAGGTGGCATTGTCGAAACGACAGCGTTTGCTTATACCAGGACACGGCTTGCCGGGAGCTGATGTCTACAGTGATAATTCATCGTGGATGAGACAGGTGTACAGATCATTCTCGGCCTTTTGGGGATAGTTGCGATTGTGGTTGCTATTGCCATCGGTTGGTGGTGGCGGCAGCGAAAACGCATGGAAGAAGCCGAGGGATGGCTTCCGGTTGAGGCCACGATTGAAACAGGTGGCCTTGAGGCCGCCGCTCAAGGCCGGGCCCGGCTGCCGACATTCGCGTTCTCCTATCGGATTGCGGGAAAGTATTACTCCGGTCGCTTCGCTCTTTTGCAGGATACGGCCGATCCCGACAGATCACTCATCGACCGGATGATCGGGCGCAAACTGCAGGTCCGGTACGACCCTCGTCGCCCGGAAGTTTGGTTTATCCCTGACAAGGTGATCGAAGGCTGCAAAGTCGAGCAAAAGATGGGCCCACATTTCATCGGCCTCTATCCGAAAAACTAACTATCGCCTTCTTACCCTAACGGCGCAACCCAGGTTTTTACGCAACCCGCCAGGCATTCACTACCGGGCATCGCGCCCAGTGTCCCGCCGCAATCTCAAGCAACGGCGGCATCGAGCGTCCACACTCGGGCTTGCGATATTCGCAGCGCGGCTCGAATGCGCAGCCTGGCGGCATCGCCTGCAAAGGAGGAACCGCCCCCTCAATCGTGCCCAAAGGCCTCCGCCGGTCCGTCTTCAAGTCGGGAACGGCCTGCAAAAGCCCCCGCGTATACGGATGCGCCGGCGCCTGAAAAATGTCGTGTTTGGCCCCCAGTTCTACCAGATTTCCCGCATACATAACGGCAACACGGTCAGCGACCTGCGAAACAACGGCGAGATCGTGCGAGATGAAGAGCATGGCCAATCCGAACCGTGCCCGGAGTTCGGCGAGCAATTCAAGAATCTGCGCTTGAATCGTCACATCGAGAGCAGTGGTCGGCTCATCCGCAATCAGCAATTGCGGACGGTTTACGATCGCCATCGCAATCATCACCCTCTGGCGCATCCCGCCGGAAAGCTGATGGGGATAATCACGGGCGCGGCGTTCGGGTTCTGGAATTGCCACATCTTTCAGTGCTTCAACGGCAAGCTTTGTAGCCTCCCGCTTCGAGCGAGTGCCGTGAGCCAGAGCTGCCTCCGCGATCTGATCGCCAACGCGCATGACCGGGTTCAACGCCGTCATGGGTTCTTGAAAGATCATCGCAATCTTCGAGCCCCGAAGCTGGCGCATGGCCTCGTTTGGCAAGGCGAGCAGACTATGGGAGGCACCGTCCTCCGAAAATAAGATTCCTCCCGAAACCAGCGCCTGGCTCGGGAGCAGCCGCATGATCGCCAGCGAGGTAATTGACTTGCCCGAACCCGATTCTCCGACCAGTCCGAGAACCTCGCCCGAAGAGATTGAAAAGCTTAGATCGCGCACTGCGGGCAGCACAGATGGGGAACCACTCGATGCGGCACGAGCACCGGGAAAGCCGATGTTTAAATTTCGGAGTTCGAGAAGCGGGAGCACCTGATAATCCTAGCAGCCTTCATGCGATCAAACTGATCAAGAGCAGCTTCTTCATGGCTTCCACTGCCTATGGACGGGAAGCCTCCAGTTGTAGATGCGCGACCATTGTCACACTATCGAAGGAACGAGCCGTCTCGTTCAGCATGCCAATATTGTTGGCCGGGTAATAGTGATGGGATGGCTCGGGTTGTGGCTTCGGCAACATCGGCGCTCCAGTGCAATCAGCGCCGGAATAATCTCTGGCGGTAAGAGCCGGATAATAAGGCATTCGACACCGTTCGTTGAAAATGACGAGCGGCCAAGCGCTTTGTTGCAGCTCCCTAATCAACTCTGCGAAATCGCTTCGCTTGACCGTCGCCGTCGCAATCGACTTCGCAATCTGAAGATTGTGGCTGGCGGCAACACCTGAATTCGATACCTCAACACCAAGACCCGATACATCCGCAACAAAAGTGATCTGGTGCGAATCGGTCTCCACGATCGGACGGTCGGGAAGCGCGCCGCTGTAAGAATTATTCCAGGCAACAGAGGATTCGCGTTGCACATGAATCGCGGTCAAGTTGCCGTTGAATGTAACTTTTCCGTCTCCGGCCCACGCGGCATTGCTCGATTCAAAACTCAGGAGCGTGTACTCCGGGAGCGCCGCCAGTCCGTCACTGCGGAAGCTGCCATCGGAATTGAGCAGACTTGACTGTTGGCCCGCCGGAAAGATAGTCAGCCAGAGCCTGGAATCGCCAATTCTCCTCAGGTCCAGCCGTACCGTGCCGGCGGCCATCGCGACTGCAAGGTCGACAGGTAAATTCGAATTACTGGAGAAAACTAGAAACAGGCTGACGGTAGATCGATCAGGATTGATCCGGAAGTTTTCCGTCTGGCTAAAGGACGCCGCGCCCAGCAGCGCCGCTAGTCCGGCAGCCATGGCGACTTTTGCCACGTACGAAAACATACTGCCCTCGCGCGCGTCTGCTTAGCAGTCCGCGACGAGGTGGCCGCGGCGGAAGGGGTTTGCCAGAAGCTACTGCCCCGGAATCCGAGGCACCCGTTCTTTTCGGACGCCGATCACGACCACCTTGGGAGTTCGGGCCTTTGGCCAGATTCTCTATAAGTTCGATGCCGTTCGACTCCAATAAGGATGGCGCGATTCGTTGCGCCACAATTCGATAAACCGACCGTCCCATGCAGTTCACATGCGATTGCGCTCTGGCGGTCTGAATCTTCCCAATTCGCTGAAGCATCATTATCCTTACGCCATGAGCAAGATTCATATACCCACTCCATTGCGGCAGTATGCAGGAAAGCAACCGACAGTTGAAGTGAAGGGCACAACAGTCGCCGAAGCCATGAACGCCTTGTTGGCGCAACACCCTGAACTGCGGCGCCATCTGTACACGGAGGAGGGAAAATTGCGGGCTTTTGTCAACCTTTACGTAAACGACGAGGACATTCGCTACCTGCAGAAAGAGGAGACCGCGATCAAGGAAGGTGATAACATTTCGATTGTGCCCTCGATCGCCGGCGGCGCCTGCTGAGCGGCCATTAGCGATGATCTATCTGAAAGACAATCCGCAGATCGCGATGCTGAACTCCTCCTCCGCATGCCGCTGTTGTATGTGCCCCCACGGTTGCTGACGTCGCTCTGACGCTACCGACAATCAATCGTAAAATTAAGAAGTTAAAGAGATTACAAGAGAGGATTTATGGCCACCGTCACCACCGAACTCCCAGCAACGCTGAGCAAGGATGAAATCCTGCGCTACTCGCGGCACCTGATCATGCCCGAGGTTGGCATGGAGGGCCAGCAGAAGCTGAAAGCCGCTCGAGTGCTGTGCATCGGAACAGGTGGGTTGGGATCGCCTCTCGCTCTGTATCTGGGCGCAGCCGGCATCGGCACCCTCGGCCTGGTCGATTTCGATGTGGTCGACTACACCAACCTGCAGCGCCAGATCATTCACTCGACCGCCGACGTAGGCCGTAAGAAACTCGATTCCGCAGCTGACAAGTTAAAGGCGATCAATCCGTTCTTAAACATTCGCACCTTCGATACTCGCCTGAGCAGCGAGAATGCTCTTGAGCTATTTCGCGACTTCGACATCATCGCCGACGGCACCGACAATTTCCCCACCCGCTATCTCGTCAACGACGCCTGCGTGCTCACCGGCAAGCCCAACGTCTACGGATCGATCTTCCGCTTCGAAGGCCAGGCCAGTGTTTTTGCAACTGAAGATGGCCCCTGCTATCGCTGCCTCTATCCCGAGCCGCCACCGCCCGGACTGGTTCCTTCCTGCGCCGAAGGCGGAGTGCTGGGCATTCTTCCCGGCCTGGTCGGAGTCATGCAAGCCACTGAAGTCATCAAGCTCATCCTAGGCATCGGCGATCCGCTCATCGGACGCCTCCTGCTCATCGACGCTCTCGGCATGAAATTCCGCGAACTCAAGCTGCGCAAAAATCCCGATTGCCCGGTCTGCGGCACACATCCCACCGTCACAAAGCTGATAGACTACAACCAATTTTGTGGTATTCGTGGGGAGGAGAAACCGGTGTCCAACGGAGTTCCTGAGATTCAAGTAGAAGAGCTGAAGCGGCGTCTGGATGCGAAAGAAGATCTCTTCGTCCTCGACGTGCGCGAGCCGCATGAATACCAGATCTGCAATCTCGGCGGACATCTGATTCCGCTCAACGATCTTCCCAAGCGCGTCAACGAACTCGACTCCAGCCGCGAGATCGTAGTCCATTGCAAAATGGGCGGACGCAGCGCCAAAGCCGTGGCTTTCCTGCAACAGGCAGGATTCACCAAGATACATAACCTTGCCGGCGGAATTACTGCCTGGTCCGAGCGCGTGGATCCGAAGGTGCCGAAGTACTAACGCTTACTGCGAATTACTCGAAGGGACGCCGCGGCGCTCCCTTCTTGTTACTGCAGACGATAATATTTCGCTTGACGGCCATTCAGGCGAAAGCATAATGACTCTTCCCCTGGTATTTCCCCAAGACAAATATCGAGAATCCTTTGGCCGGAGGTCTTGCTCGTGAAGACTCATCGTTGGTTCTCACTTGCCATTGCTAGCATCCTGTGTTCTCGTCGCGCAAACGAACCAATCGTCCCCTCCGTCCTCTGCCCCACAGACCGTCCAAGCGCAACCGACACAAACCGACTTCTTATCACGAAAGGGATTCGTCCTGGAGGACGAAACGCCGGTCAGGTTGCGATTGAACCGAACGATATCCTCTGCCGATGCGCACGTGGGCGATACCGTGGACTTCGAAACTCTCGATGACATTACCGTAAATGGCACGCTCGTTATTGCGAAGGGAGGCCTTGCCTTCGCGACCGTTACTGAAGCCCAAGCCAAAAGAAGGATGGCACGTGGAGGAAAACTGGATATCAACATAGACTACGTGAAATTGATCAGTGGCGACAAAGCGGCCCTGCGTGCGGTAAAAGATGTCAAAGGCGGAGGTCACACCGGTGGCATGGTGGGCGGCATGGTGGCGACGAGCATCGATCTTTTTCCTCAGCAGCACCATTTTTCCTCTTCATGCATGGCAAAGACATCAGTATTCCGAAAGGCACCGAGATTACCGCCTATGTAAACGGCGACGTCAGGCTGGATCCGGCGAAGTTCCAGCCCGCCGAGCCGGCCAGCGCGCCTAAGGAAGCTGCGGCAGTTAATGCGCCGGCCGAAAACGGCGCCTCCTCCGCGAAACTACAGCTCGTGTCAGATCCGCCCGGTGCAGATATCGAGATCGACGGCAGCTTCGTCGGCAACACGCCCTCTGACGTGCAAGTCGCCGAAGGCGACCACACCGTAACGGTGAAAAAGACAGGCTTCAGGAATTGGGAAAGAAAACTCAAAGTCAGCGCCGGCAGCAGCGTTCACTTGAGCGCGGAGTTGGAAAAAGCTCCTAATCCCTAACACAAGGGCGCTAGCAAGCACCGTAGCGGGCAACAGCCTGTGATCCCGGTCCTTGCTTTTTCGCGTAAAGCAGGCATAATTACCACTCCTTCCCCCCGGGAGGCTCCATGCTATTTTTCTGTCCGTGGCCTGCGTATGGCCGTAGTGTCTCTAAAACACACCTTAAGATTTCCGAAGACAAACCTTTTTTCAATAACTATTGCTCTCCTAATCACCGGTGCAACTCTCTCCGGAGAAACTGCAACCCCCGGTCCGAACTCCGATCCCACATACCAGGCTCTGCGCAACATCAGAAGCCCGGCTCACCAATCCGGAATACCTGGTGCAGTCGTTTGCCAACCAGGATCCGCCGAATTGGGTGGAAGGCCTGAAACGCATGAGCGAGGACAATTTGCCCACCATGGGATCGCACATGGGGTCCGGCATGTCTCTAGGATCCATGAACACGACCACACTCATCAAGAAGGCTTTGGCTGAGGGCGAACTCGCAAACTCAAATTTATACGGAGTATTTCGGCCCATCGTCATTCAAACGCCTCGCCATCACGCAGCAGACCGATTGCCGTTATGGGCAGTCTTGGCCGGAACTCGTGTGGATTCCGATGTGTTATTTCTTCGATACTACCGTCCGCCATCAACTGGGCATGGATTTCGGCGACCGCGGCTATTGGAAGGTAGTAACGCCGCATGAAGTCGCGCACCAGTGGTGGGGACACACCGTTGGTTTTCGATCGTACCGCGATCAATGGATGAGCGAGGGCTTCGCCGACATGTCCGCGTCCATCTATCTTTACACCATCGAGCAAAGCCAGCAGAAATTCATATCCTTCTGGAACGATGAGCGCGAACTGCTACTGGAGCGCAATGCCGATGGCTTCCGCGCGATCGATGCCGGGCCGGTAACTATGGGATATCGAATGAGCAACTCCCGCACCGGCTTCGATATCACGCGGCGGCTGATCTACCCGAATGGCGCCTACATTCTGCACATGGTCCGCATGATGATGCGTGACAATCACACCGGCGATCAGCGCTTCAAAGAGACGATGCACGACTTCGTCAGCACCTATGCCGGCCCGTTTGCCACGACCGAAGACTTCAAGGCCATGGTCGAAAAGCACATGACTCGCGACATGGATCTTGAAGGCAACAAGAAGCTGGACTGGTTTCTCAACGAGTACGTTTACGGCACTCAGTTGCCAACGTATAAACTTGACTACTCCTTCGAAACCGGAGCGGATGGAAACCTCATCTTCAGTTTCAAAGTCACGCAATCCAAGGTAGGTTAATGACAACTTCCGCATGCTCGTCCCAATCTATTTAGAGCTGGCTGATGGGAAAGCATATTTCTTAGGACGTGCAAGGCTCGCTGGCAACACCACCGTGGAGCAAAAAGTTCCCTTGAAAGGACTGAAGGAGAAACCGCGGCGAGCCATGATCAATTATTACGACGACGTGCTGGCCTCGCCCAGCTAAAGGCAAAAACAAGGAGCACAGCATCTGTGCTCCATCTCCGATCGAGAAGTGCTGTGCGGCTATTTGCTTGAACCGCCCTGCATCCCATCGCTCGTCGAGGACAGGTCCAGTCCATATTTCTTCCCATGGAAACGCAGACCGGTGAGCGAACTTGGACCGCTGTCGTTCTTTACAGTGACTGCGGCATCGTTTTGAGCCGGAGCAGCAAGGTCGACCATGTGGGCGGAAGTCTTGGCCACAACGTTCTTGCCTTGCAAAATGCTAAGCTCCACGTTCGGTCCGGAACCGTCCCATTCAACTCTGTAGTCGCCCGGCTTGAGCGTCGTCCCGTTGAGCACTACCGGATTGTTAAGCTGCAGGCTGGCTTTGGTCGCTGCAAATGCACTCGTGGCTAACAGGAGTGCCAACCCCATCAACAAACTCTTCGAAACTGTCGCGAACTTCATGACTGCTCCTCTTTCTTCCCCGAATCTGGTCGGGGAGCGGTTTGAAGGCGGCCCGGTTCACGACTTGCGAGAAAACCTTGGTGTTTTGCCGCGAATCGCCTACAATGCAGCCGATAGGGTTCAGCAGACAAGCCGCAAGGCCTGACTTGCTGTGAACGGGGGTTCTGTCGCCTGGGCCGCCAAACCGAGCGCGAGAGAATCCCTTACCCTGTTAAAGTTCTGTTACCGGCAGCCAAGTCTGAGTTTCTCCGCCCGGCCGCTTCTTTCACTTTGCTTCCTAACTACTCTACGCAGGAGAAACCCGAAAAGTTCCACCTTTCCCGAGGTTTCATTGCCTCATTAGACGCAGTGTGCAGGCCTCGGTTAGCAAGCCGATTACGATCACGTTCCCTAAGGAATCACTCTACAGGGACAATGTGTCTCCCTGCGACGCCGCGATCTCAGACCGAGACGATTCGCGGCGACGACTTTCTCGAACAGAACGCGATTTCATTCCGGGGAGGTTTCCGCTGCTCCGTAGAAGCGGCGTTGAGAGTCTCAGAGCGAACTGTCGCCTATCTTCGTCCGCGACTTTGTAGACAACACTGATCTTCACTAAGGGAGGGCCGAGGACGGGGTAAGTTTGAAGTTGTTTCAAGGGTCATAGCACCCCTGTTCCGGCACCTACGTCTCATTCCTCCGGCGCCAAACCACCCTCGACCAATGTCTCAAATCTGGTGCAGTTTTTCAGGAACGCGAGATTGACCCTGCCAATCGGCCCATTGCGCTGCTTGCCAATAATGATTTCAGCGCGCCCATTCAGATCAGGATCATCCTGCTTGTAGACCTCTTCGCGAAAGATGAACATCACGAGATCAGCATCCTGCTCAATCGATCCCGATTCGCGCAAATCTGCCAGTTGCGGACGATGATCTCCGCCGCGGCTCTCCGGAGCGCGGCTCAACTGCGAGAGCGCAATCACCGGCACACTCAGCTCTTTCGCCAGCGCTTTCAGCCCGCGTGAAATTGCCGACACTTCCTGTGTGCGATTTTCGTAGCGCTTGCTCCCGCCCGACATGAGCTGCAAATAATCTACGATCAGCAGATCGAGTTTGCCCTGCGACTGCTTCAGCCGCCGCGCCTTGGCCCGCATCTCGCTCAAAGAAATACCAGGTGTGTCGTCGATAAAAATCGGCGCATGGGCCAGCTGCTCCATGGCGCGGACAACTTTGCGCGTGTCATCCTGCCAAAGCGACCCGGTACGCATCTTGTGCGCATCGACTCGCGCCTGCGAACACAGCAACCGCATCAGCAAAGCCTCACGCGACATTTCCAGCGAAAAAACGCCAACCACCTGCTGATCTTCAACCGCGGCATTCTCCGCAATGTTCATCGCGAAGGCGGTTTTCCCCATCGAAGGCCGCGCCGCAATAATGACCAAATCTGACCGTTGCAGCCCGCTCGTCATTTCATCTAGATCGGTGTAGTGCGTTGCCAGCCCGGTGATCCTCTGCCCGCGTTGCAGCAGCGCATCCACCGATCCGAAGGATTCGCGAACAATCTCCTGCACACCCAGAAAGCCGCGCCCAATGCGTTTTTCCGAAAGCTGGAAGATCGCAGACTCAGCATCGTTCAAAACCTCTTCCGCCGCGTCGGATTGATCGGCAGCTCGCGCAATCGCCGTATTCGCCGCATGAATCAGCCCGCGCAACAGCGCCTTGTCGCGCACAATCTTGACGTAGTGCTCAATGCTCGGCCGGTCGGGCACGCCATGCAGCAGGCTTGAAACATATCCCACATCGCCGATCGGCTGCAGTTCTTTATGCCGTTCCAGTTCCTCAATCAGCGTAATCATGTCGATCGGCCGCGAAGATTCCGCCAGATCGACCATGCGCGAATAGATTCGCCGGTGCGAATCGAGAGAAAAATCCTCAATCCGCAAATGCTCGGCCGCCTGGTTGTAAGCGAAGTTGTCGAGCAGGATCGCGCCGAGAATCGATCGCTCAGCTTCTACGTTCGCAGGAAGGGTGCTGATGGAGTAGTCAGTGGTCGCCATGGTCGCGAGAATTACTTTCGCGGAATCCCTCGCTCAGGATAAGCGAATACAAGGCGAAGAGCAAAATGAATTTGTGAACAAACTGTGAAGCCCGCCGCTTTACTGTGGAAAGGATGAGAAAAGCCGTCAAATACTCAAAACGCCGATAGCCACAAGGAGATCGGAGCAAGAGAGCGTCGGAACAAAAATGCCCAGGGCCGTGAGACGTCGTCCAAAATCAAACGCGGCGCCGACCAGCCATCGGCGCCGCATCGTTCGTGGTCCTTCGAAATCTGCCTTCCCGCCGCCAGGAGCAGCGGGACGATATCACCGGTCCGACAGCTTTCCCGAAGGATCGCCACTTTTACCGGCACCGGCTGCAACGCGTGGTTCGGAGAATCACGCCCGCAACCGCCGCGGTGCCCGGCAGCCCAACCCGCTCAAAGAGCGTGAAGTGGAGGAGGCCGCAATGCCCGGACAACCGGAAGCGCTCGCGCGCTCCCGAATGCCCCCTGGCAACTCACCCTCGAGAGTGCCAGTTGCTGCCAGCGTCACCGCAATCATCGTTCGACAGACTTGAAAGCTCTCACGTAGCTGGACCCACTTTGCCGCACAACGTTGCGAACGGCAACAAAAAAGGCAGCGGGTTGTGTGCGAAAACTGTGGACGCCTAAACTTCGTTGTGGAAAGCTGAGGAAAACTGTGGAACAAATTGTGGCATGAAAAATCCACCCTACGACGTTTCAATAACTTAGACGATGTAAAGGAAATCCAGTCGACCTGGCGCTGTAAGAGCGGGTAAGCTCGAAAGATGTTCTCCCTGAGGCTTGCAGAAAAATGTCCTCCAGTCACTTATTGCACGGAAAGCATGTTCATCGGGCTTCGGCCCGGAGCAATCGACAAACAATTCTTCGTACGCCATAGTTTTCCAGGCTGTGGTCATTTCAGCCAGTGAATTTTGATTTCCCTTTCGAGCGGCCGGAACTCGGGGTCGCCAGTGACGAGTTCAGCCCTCGTTTGCTTTGCCAGTGCGGCCGCAAAGGCGTCGGCCAAGCTCAATTTTGAAACGCGCCTTGAAATCGGCGGCGGTGTCGGCCAGCGCGCGGGTCGTGGAATGAAAATCCACCGGCAGACCCTGAAGGACCTTCGCCGCTTTCGCCCACGCCTCCGCCCCGTCCTTCTTCACAATGGAGTACTTCACCTCGGCGTAATTCACATCGGTCATGAGCAAGGGAAAGCCCCGAGAGGCATTCGTAGCCATGGTTTCTCCCTTTCAAAAAGACAACCCAGGGCTCGCGCCCTGGGCTGTATTCTTGCGCCGCTTCGCGGCTGGACGGCCGAGACGGTCCGTCCCCACATGGCACTTGCTAGTCCCTGACCCCATCCATGAAGGCGCGCAACTTGCGCGAGCGTGACGGATGACGCAGCTTCCGCAGTGCTTTGGCTTCGATCTGGCGGATGCGTTCGCGGGTTACCGCGAACGATTGGCCGACTTCTTCGAGCGTGTGCTCGCTGCCATCTTCCAATCCGAAACGCATCTTGATTACTTTTTCTTCGCGCGGAGTCAACGTGCGCAAGACTTGTCCTGTCTGATCTTTCAGGTTCACGTTGATCACCGCTTCGGCCGGCGAGACTACCGCGCGATCTTCGATGAAGTCGCCTAGATGGGAATCTTCTTCTTCGCCGATCGGCGTTTCGAGCGAGATTGGCTCCTGCGCGATTTTCAGAACTTTGCGAACTTTCGCGACCGGGATATCCATCCTCTTAGCGATTTCTTCGCTGGTGGGTTCGCGTCCGAGTTCTTGAACGAGCTGGCGCGAGGTGCGAATCAGCTTGTTAATCGTCTCGATCATGTGCACCGGGATGCGAATCGTACGCGCCTGATCAGCGATGGCACGAGTAATCGCTTGCCGAATCCACCACGTGGCATACGTTGAAAACTTATAGCCGCGGCGGTATTCGAATTTGTCGACTGCTTTCATCAGGCCGATGTTGCCTTCCTGAATCAGGTCGAGAAACTGCAGACCGCGGTTGGTGTATTTTTTGGCGATCGAGACGACGAGACGCAGGTTGGCTTCGATCAGCTCGCGTTTGGCCTGCTCGGCATCCATGTCTCCCTGGATGATTTCGCGCTGGGTGCGCTTGATCTCCTGGAAGAGCAATCCGGCTTCGACTTCGAGCTTTTCGATTTCGCTGCGCACAGCGCGAGCCTGGCGCTTGTATTCCTTCTTGACATCTTCGCTGCGCGTGGCGTCGGCTTTGCGCTCGAGGTTTCCGGCCTGGCGGTCGAGCGAACGCATGGCGTCGACGGTTTTGTTGACGCGGTCGATGAGCCGCTTGCGCTCGGCGTTGGTGAATCCCAGATTGCGGACTGCGCGGGAAACCCGCACGATGCCGCGCGCGAGATTGCGGCGGCTGCGGCGATGGTCTTTGGGCCGCTTTTTTTGCGACATCTCGATGTATTTTTCCTGCAGGACTCCGACTTTTTTGTACAGCTTGGCCATGTCGTCGATCTTGCCGGTAAATTCGTTCAGGCGGTTCTGCAGAATTTCGTCGGTGATTTCTTCTTCGTCGAAGGTGACGACTTCTTTTATTGAGCGCACGCCTTTCTTGAGGTCTTCGCCCATCGCCAGCAGATCGTGAATCACGATCGGCGAGCGCGAAAGAGCCTTGAGCACGCGAATCTGGCCGCGCTCGATGCGCTTCGCGATTTCGACTTCGCCTTCGCGGGTGAGCAGGGGAACGGTACCCATTTCGCGCAGATACATGCGGACGGGATCGTTGGTCTTCTCCATCGCTCCGGGAGTGAGATCGAGTTCGACATCTTCTCCCTCTTCGATGTCTTCAAATTTTTTATCGAGCGCCGCTGAAGGCAGTTTGGGGCCTTCGAGCACGTCGATGCCTTGCGTGCCGATCGTAGTGAGCAGGTCGTCAAGGTCTTCGGGACTATGAACGTCATGTGGTATGAGTTCGTTGGCCTGATCGTAGGTGAGGTATCCCTTTTCTTTTCCGGCGTCGACCAGCTTTTTTATATCGTCGTATTTATCTTCAAGAGCCAAAAGATGTGTTCCTCAAATCGTCAATTTCGCTCGCGGGAGCGTTATGGTACTTTGTGATGGTGGGAAGTCTGGGGCCGCGCGGAGTTGTGCACCTAGCACAAACTTATAGACTTTAACACATAAGTGTCGCGCCGTCTATCACTTGCCTCGCCTGAAGGCCGCCCAACCACCGCTAACTGCAACTTCGCCAAATACTTAGATGGTTCTCAGGGCCGTTTTGTTTCATGGTGTTTCCCGCTTAATGCCGAATCATTTCATGTGATTTCGGGCTTTCTCGCGTGCTTTCTGCCCTGTTCCGTGGCGCCTTAGCCGGTTCTTTGCAGTTCGGCTTCACCCAGATTCGGATCGCGCAGGGCGCGGCTTAGCCGCTCGACTTCGAGCAACAACTCGCGCATACGTACTTTATCGTCGCTCAGGCCGGGCTGCTTCAATTGGCGCTGGGTGTCTTCGAGACGGCGGCGCAAGTGAATGCGGCGCAGGGCGCGGACTGCGCCCTCCAGGCGCTCGGCCGTGAGTTCTTCGTCTTCTTCTTTGAGCAGGATGGAGGCCAGCATCCGGCGGTCGGCGTCGGAGGCGGCGATTTCCATTGCGTCGGCGGCTTCGGCTGTGGCGTTCAGCAGAGACTCGACGAGCGATTCGGTTGCGAGGCCGCGATGCAGGCCTTCGTTCTGGAGAACGAATTGGGCCTGGCGCGCGGGATCGAATGCTTCTTCTGCACCATCGCGGGCAGAGACGTGCTCGGACTTGAGCTGCATTTGGCGTGAGGACGCGAGCGCACGGATGAGAATTTTTTCGGCGTCGGTAGCCTGAGTCTCGGCCTGTGGCTTTACTTTCGCGGCTGAACGTTCGCTTGCTACGTGACGCAGTTCCTGACGCAAAACGGTGGAGTCGATGCCGAGTTTCTGGGCAATCTCCTGTGCCAGTTCGTCGCGGACGATGCGGTTGGGAATGCGTTGAATGTGCGGCAGGAGATGGTTCACCGCCTTTACTTTGCCTTCGGGGTTGCGCACCGGGAATTGGCTGCGAGCACGCTCGATCAGGTAGTCGAAATATTTCTGCGAGCCGCGGAGAGCTTCTCCGTAGGCTTCTTTGCCTTTGCGGCGGATGTAGAGATCGGGGTCGAAGCCTTGCTCGAGCGTGAGCACGCGGACTTGAAACTCCTCTTCGATGAGCAAGGCGAGCGTGCGTTCCGTGGCCTTGGCTCCAGCGGTGTCAGGGTCGAAGTTGACGACTACGTTTTTGCTGAATCGCGCGAGCAGCTTGGCCTGCAGTTCGGTGAATGCCGTGCCGGAGCTGGCGATTACATTGTGAAATCCGGCGGCGTAGACGGAGATGCAATCCATTTGGCCTTCGACCAGGATTGCGTAATCGAGCTTGCGAATGGCTTCTTTGGCGTGATTGAGGTTGAAGAGAATTTTGCTTTTCGAATAGATCGCCGTCTCGGGTGAGTTTAGATATTTTGGTCCCGCTTTTTCGTCGGTGGCGAGGGTGCGTCCGGTGAAGGCAATGATTTTGCCGCCGTCGTTGGCGATGGGAAACATGACGCGGTTGCGGAACTTGGAGTACATACGGGCCTCAAGCTCCGAGCCTCGAGGTTGGCTTCGGCTGTTGGGCTGCGTCGGAGTCGAGTCAACTTCTACGCCCTGTCCGTCCAAAGAACGGACGGACGAGGATGGGGCCGCCTCTTTCCAGGAGAATAGGCCGCTTTCGCGAAGGACTTCTTCGCTGAATTCGTTGGCCAAGCGGTCACGCAGGAGAAAGCCGGAGTCGGGGGCATAGCCGATGCGGAAGCTTGCGATTATTTCATCGGTCAGGCCGCGGCCTGCCAGGTACTCGCGCGCGCGCGCGCCTTCGGGGCGCTTCATGTATTCCTGGAAGAATATGGCGGCGCGTTCCTGGGCATCGAGCAACTGGGCGCGCAGCTTGGCTTCTTTGGCCTCTGCGGGATTCGAGTAGGTGGCTTTCGGCAGCGGGATGCCTAGTTTTTGCGCTACGAGGCGAACGGCTTCGGGGAAGGTGATGTTTTCGATTTTCTGCACGAAGCTGAAGACGTCTCCAGAGAGGCCGCAGCCGAAGCAGTGAAAAAACTGGCGTGTGGCGTGGACCGAGAACGACGGCGTTTTCTCGCCGTGGAACGGACACAGGCCGGAATAGTTCTGCGCCCCGGCCTTTTTCAGCTTGATGTAATCGCCGACGATCCGGACGATATCCGCCTGCTGCTTGACCGTGTATGCGAAATCGCCGGGGTTGGCCATGTAGAGAAGTTACACTGCTCCGAGGGAATTGTGAGGGATTGGGCGCGCGATTGGAATGTACGCGAGAGGGATTGCTGTGGAGAAGTTGTGGGAAACCGAGTTTATTGGTTGATGCGACAGGAAAACCTTAGCGGCGGAGAGTCTCAACGGCTATAGGGATGTTTCGACTTCGCTCAACATGACAGCTCTGTCTGTTTTCTTTTCGGCTTACACCCTTAGCTCCACTACTGTAGCCCCACCCCCACCCTCATTCTGCGGCGGCTCGGCAACTGATTCTACGTGCGGGTGCTGTTGCAGCGCTTGCCGCAGGGCTTTGCGCAGGATGCCCATGCCGCTGCCGTGGACTACGCGGACGCGGGGCAGTCCGGCGAGGAAAGCACGGTCGACGAACTTCTGCACTTCGCGGGTGGCATCGTCGACGTTGTAACCAATTACATTGATTTCTGACGGCGCATTTTCGCCTTCGTTGGCAACTGAGACCGAGATTCCACGCGCCCTGGCGGCTTTCACCGGAGAGTCGCCTGCCGGGCGTGCGGGCACAAGAACCTGCGCGATATCGTCGCGCGTGATCTTCATCTTCATGGCGCCGATTTCGACTTCGAAGCGATCGTCATCGAATCTGCGGGAGATGCGGGCGGAGCGGCCGGTCGATTTCAGTTTGACTGTGTCTCCCTCGGAAACCTGCTTCACTTTTTGCGGCTGCGCGTTTGGGTCGCCCTGGTCGGCTCCGCTGGCGTGGGCGACCACAGTAGAGTCGAACTGGTCGCGAAATTCGCGGCGCAGCTTGGCGATGCGACGCTCGGCGTCTTTGGAGACTTTTTGTGCGGCGGCGCGGTCTTGAACGGCATTCACCGCTTCGCGGGCCTGGTATTCGAAATCGTGGAGAACGCTCTCGAGCTTTTTCTCCATCTCGCGAACTTTGGCCTGCTGGATATTTTTGCCTTCGGCTTCTAAACGTTGTTTCTCGCGGTCGAGGTCTTGCTGGACCTTTTGCAGGCGCAGGCGTTCCGCTTCCGCGGTGCGCAGTTCGGCGTGCAGCCTGTCGAGAAATTCGCCGACATCCCGAGTCTGAGTTCCGAGACGCGAACGAGCAGCATCGATGATCGCCGGATTCAATCCCAGTCGCTGAGCGATATTGATGCCTGCAGAGGCTCCGGGCACTCCCATTTTCAGCTCGTAGGTAGGCTGCAGCGTGGCTTCGTCAAAACCAACCGAGGCATTGATCACGCCGCAGGTATTTGCTCCATAGACTTTCAAAGACGTGTGGTGGGTGGAGATTACCGTCATGCAGCCGATGCGAGCGAAGTGCGATGCGATCGCGACGGCCAGGGCTGCGCCTTCTTCGGGATCGGTGGCGGAGCCAAGCTCATCCAGCAGCACCAGCGATTGCGGAGTGGCGGTGCGGGAAATGAAATCGATGTTGGTTACATGCGCGGAGAAGGTGGAGAGATTCTGCTCGATGGATTGATAGTCGCCGATATCGGCCAGAACGGCGTCGAAGACTGGCAGTTCTGCTCTGTCGGCGGGAACTGGAATGCCGGATTGCGCCATTAACGCGAGCAGGCCGATGGTTTTCAGGGTAACGGTTTTGCCGCCGGTGTTGGGACCGGTGATGACTAGCTGACAGCGGTCGGCTTCTAGTTCTACGGTAATGGGGACTACCTGCCGGCTTTTGGGTTTGAGGTTGCGTTCGAGCAGAGGGTGGCGGGCGTTGTGCAGAATCAGGCTCGCTTCGCTCGCCCGACCCTTCGCGATCCCGCTCATGGCAGGCTCACAGAGGCGCCCGTCCCCACTTGCTTCTTGCTGGTTGCTACTTATTCGAGAGGTTGCGCAGTTGAAGTCCTCGGCGAAGCGGGCCTTGGTGAATTGCAGCTCCAGCTCGGCCAGGGCCTCGGCGGATGCGAGAATCGCGCTCGCTTGATCACCGATGCGGCGGGTCATTTCCAGAAGAATGCGATGAATCTCTGCGAGTTCCTCATCGAAAAGGCGGACGAGTTCGTTATTTTGCTCGATGGTTTCAATGGGTTCGATGAAGACGGTTTGGCCGCTAGAGCTGGCTCCGTGGACGACGCCTTGGACGCGGCGCTTCTGCTCGATCTTCACGGGGATTACGAAGCGCTCGCCGCGGATGGTGATTACTTCGTCCTGCAGCGCACCACCTTCCGAAAGCCGGCGGAGATAGGCTTGCAGCGACTGCTGAATCTCGCGGCGTTGCTTTTCGATTTCGCGGCGGATGCGGGCGAGGTCGGGAGAGGCGTGATCTTCGAGAGTTCCATCGGGTTCGATTTTGTTGCGGAAGAAGAGCAGGAAGTGGGTGAAGTCGGGGATGTTGGCGGAGAGCACGAGGGTACGATGCCATGGCATTCTCATGCCCGCGGGAGGATGAGAGGCGATTTCGCGCCACTCCGCGGCGCGATCGACGATAAGGACGATGTCGCGAATCTCTGAGGTTTCGAGGGCGGCGCCTGCGATTCTGGACTTTTCAACCAACTTGGTGACGTCGAGCAAGCCGGAAAAATCGAAGCGGCCGCCTACACGGCGGAATTCACGAAGCTCGCCAGTTAACTCTTGCTGCTGGAGAATCCATAACGCATCGGTCGAGGGCGCGAGTGCTGTGAGCTTCGCGCGGCCGAGGGGAGACGAAGCATATCCGCGCAGAAGATCACGCAGAGCGTCGAACTCGAGCACACGCGCAGAGCTGTGGAGGAGCGGTTCCGGCATCGATTTATGTTACAGGAATGCGCTGAAAATCAGGATTGGAGCGGGATTGAACAGACCGGAATTATGGGTTGGCCGCTGCTAGGGCTTGCACACTGTCTGGGCTGGCCATGGGCAGGCGCAGGATGAAGACTGCTCCACCCTGAGGTTTATTGTGGCAGGTAATCTGGCCGCGATGATCTTGCACGACTCCGTAGACGGCGCTGAGGCCGAGGCCCGTCCCCTTGCCGATGGGCTTGGTCGTATAGAAGGGATCGAAGACGCGGTGCGGTTCTTTGATGCCGGGGCCGCTGTCACCGAACTCGACGAAAACGTGATTGCCTTGTTGATTGGCAGTGACCTGAAGCAGACCTCCACGGCTCTCTTCAAGGGCATCGACGGCGTTCTCGAGAATCTGAACGAAGGCCTGGAAGAGTTGGTGGCCGTCTCCCCAAACCTGCGGCAGGCTGGGCTCGATCGCAGTCTCGATACGAATGTTGTGTTCGTGCGACTGCAGTTCGTGCATCTGCACGCTGCGTTGCAGAAGCATGCGAACGTCTACCATGGTTTTTTCTTTGGAGCCTTGTTGGGCAAAGCTTAACAAGTTCGAGATGAGGTCCCGGGTGCGTTGAGAATGACTGACGATTTTGCGGACGAGTACGTCCTGCTCAGGACTGAGGCGGTGATTGGACCAAAGCTTCTCGGAGTAATCCATGATAGCCATGAGTGGCTGGTCGATTTCGCGAGCGGCACCGGCGACAAGTTCGCCCAAAGAGGCGAGCTTTTCGCGTTGCACAAGATGAGTCTGCAGACGCTGTTCATTAGCGAAGCTGCGGCGGGATCGGTCCAGTAGGCGCATCAGAGCGTGATCCTGAAGATACTGGCGGAAAAAGAGGAATATTCCGAGGACTAGCATCGCGGTTAGTACGGCAAACAGGCGGAAGGTGCGGGCTGGGGCGGGCGACTTATCGAGGAGGAAAGCCCATAACCCAAGGGCGGGCAAGGAAAGAATTGCCAGAGTCGCCAGACGCAAGGTGACGGCGCCCCATTTATCATTCTCTTGGGGCGGCGCGGGATGGGGCTGCCACTGGCGCGCGGTCAGGGCGGTTGCGGCCATCCAGCAGACGGTGCCGATGAGGGGAACGTCGAAGAGGCTGCCGGAGTAGTATTTTCCGGTGTCCATCGCAAAGCTCAGCAGCTGGGAGTCGAGTGCGTACAAGATGCCGGCGGCCATGAGATTGAGATAGATCAAGCGCCAGCCGGCGGTCGCGCCGCGGGCGGCGATTCCCAGCACCAATGCCAACACCCCAGTTTCGACCAGGTACAAGGCGGCGGAATTTTTCTCGTACAGCGCTGAATTCAAGGATATGTATTGTGGGGGAAATACGACGAACGCGTAGAGGAAGATCCACCAGCCCAGCAGCAAGAGAAACTCGAGGGTTCCACCGCGGAAGCGTGGTTCACGCTCGGAGCGGTGGGGGCGCATTCCCACAGCCGCAATCATGGGGACGAAATGGAGGAAGAGGACAACGTTCATGAACCACTCGCGGGGCACGGGAGCCCGGCTCAGAACCTCGTAATAGGTCCAGGCGGCTGAATCGCAGGCCCAGAGGAGGCACCCCGAGCCCATCAGGAGCCAGAAGCGACGGTTCACGCCGTGCTCGGCCAAGGCGTTGGCGAGCATGGCGAGGGCGACGGCCAGGGTAAGCAGGAAATATCCGAGATCAAAAATGGCGATTAGAGCGAAGCCTTGCGGGAATGTCAGAGACACCACAGCGAATGCCAGCGTGATTGCGCCGGCGAGCACGAACCAACGGTGCCGTTGGAATAGACTCATCCGCTTACATTCTAGGGATTAGAAACGGAATTCCCAGATTGCTTTCGGAGTACCGTAGGTTACTTTGGTCACACATTGCTGTGATTTACAACACACCGGCACGGGTGTTCGATCCTGCTAGAATCGTAGATTCAAGCAGTTAGTCTTTGGTCTCTGGTGGTTCTTATGGCCTTTCCGGTTACGAGGCTTCGTCGTCTTCGGCGCACTGAACAGTTGCGCAACATGGTTCGTGAGACACGCCTGACACCCGATGCGTTTGTCTATCCGATGTTTGTTTGCCCGGGCGAGGGGGTACGCAAGGAAGTACGTTCGATGCCGGGGGTGTTCAACCTGTCGGTGGATGAAGCGATGAAAGAGGCGGAAACGGTTCGTTCGGTTGGTGTGCCGGCGGTGATTCTTTTCGGGCTTCCTGAACAAAAGGATGAGGTTGCGTCGGGAGCGTGGGCCGAGGATGGAATCGTGCAGAAGGCAGCGCGGGCACTGAAGCGTGAGGTGCCGGAGTTGGTTCTGATGGGGGACGTTTGCCTTTGTGAATACATGTCGCATGGCCATTGCGGAATTGTGCGCAAGAGTCCGACTCCGCAGTCGCTTGGAGCGGCTGCGATGCGTGTGATGACGGTAGCGACTCCTGAAGAGAAAAAAAAGGCGATCGACAAAGCCGCTAAAGCTGTCGCACCCCGCCCGGAGGAACAGTTTGAAATTGACAACGACAGCAGTCTGGAATTGCTAGCGCGGACCTCGATTTCGCTGGCGAAGGCGGGCATCGATATCATTGCGCCTTCCGACATGATGGATGGGCGGGTTGCGGCAATCCGGTGTGCGCTCGATGAAGCGGGCCTCACTAATACGCCGATTCTTTCTTATGCGGCGAAGTTTGCCTCGGGATTCTACGGGCCGTTTCGCGAGGCGGCGGATTCCGCGCCACAGTTTGGCGATCGTCGTTCGTATCAGATGGACGGGGCGAACATTCGCGAAGCGATGCGGGAGATTGAGCTCGACATCGAAGAAGGCTCGGACATGATCATGGTGAAGCCGGCGATGCCGTATCTCGACGTGATTGCGGCTGCGCGCGATCGATTTGATTTACCTCTGGCCGCGTATCAGGTCTCCGGCGAATACGCGATGATTGAAGCGGCGGCGCGGAACGGCTGGATCGAGCGCGATCGTGTGATGATGGAATCGCTGCTCAGCATACGGCGCGCGGGCGCCAGCATGATTCTTACGTATTATGCCAAGGATGCCGCTCGGCTGTTGGCATAAAAGTGTTCAGATAGACTTGTTCTGCATCGACGCGGCCCGCCTCTCTACGGGTTTTCCGGACTCGTACTACAGTCTTTTGAGTAAGAAGTTTGACTCCCATCTCGCGCCAAAACCCTAGAACCGCAAACCAAATCCACTAATAAAAGGTACGGAGCAGCAACACCGCTGCAAGCACTGCCATCCTATAGACCCGGCAGTCTCTCGAGATAGGAAATCCCACTCTTTTATGAACACTACTGCCTCCAAGATTTTTGCCGGCTGCGTCGGGCTGGCGATCGCTTTTACTCTGGGTTGCTCCGGGGTAAACAATGCCACCACTCCAACTCCGACCAATCAAGTCAGCATAACCTTGAATCAATCTACCGCCAGCGTGGTTGTCGATGCGACGACACAGTTCGCGGCGACGGTGCACGGAAGTTCCAATACTGGGGTGACATGGTCGGTGGATGGCGTGGTAGGAGGAAATGCTACCGCAGGCACGATCTCGGCTGCAGGTTTATATACCGCACCGTCGCAGGCCGGAACACACACCGTAACAGCCACGAGCATGGCCGATGCCACGAAGAGCGCTAAGGCGACGGTCACGGTGACCGCCGCGCCGGTCGTGAGCGTTTCGCTGAGTCCGACCTCTGCGAACATGGCCGCGGGCGCGACGTCTCAATTTACGGCAACCGTCCAAAATGCAACGAACACCGCGGTGACCTGGTCCGTGGATATGATCGCGGGCGGGAACGCGACAGTCGGCACGGTCAATACTTCAGGCCTTTATACGGCGCCCGTTACGTCGGGAACCCATACCGTAACGGCCACAAGTACAGCGGACACGACAAAGAGCGCGAGCGCAACGGTGACCGTGAACGGGCTTGTTATTTCTCCGGCTACTGCGATAGTCGGTGCGGCCGGGAGCCAGCAGTTCAGGGCAGCTATCGCAAACGTGGCGAGTACGCCGGTGACCTGGGCTGTGGATCAAGTAGCGGGCGGAAATTCGATTGTGGGAACCATCAGCGCCACAGGACTCTACACAGCGCCTACTACGCTCGGCGTTCACAGCATTACTGCAGCGAGCGTAGCTAATCCCTCGATTACTGCTAGCGCGTCAATTACGGTGACGACGATTACGCTTTCGCCGACGTCCGTCACCATGATTGGCAACACCACGCAGCAGTTCACTGCCGCCATGCAAGGCGTGAGCAACGGAGCAGTTACCTGGTCTGCCACAGGCGGCGCCATTTCCGCCAGCGGTCTTTATACGGCTCCTTCACAGGTTGGAAACTATACCGTCACGGCAACGAGCGCTTTAGATCCAGCGTTGACAGCGAGTGCAACGGTGAGCGTTTTTGTCTTCACGATCTCGCCGACGACGGCGACGGTTGCTCCCTCGTCGAGCCAGCAATTTGCGGCGACGATTCAAGGGTTAACGAACACGTCGGTGACCTGGTCGGTGGATGGGGTCGCGGGCGGCGATGCTAACACGGGCACGATCACGGCCAATGGGCTGTATTCCGCGCCGGCAGCGATTGGGGCACACAAGATCACCGCGACCAGTGTGGCGGATCCGACATTCAGCGTCACGGCTTCGCTAACCGTGATCAACGTAGCACAGGCTGCGGTGCTCACTTATCACAACGATGACGCGCGCGATGGCGCGTATCTGGAGGAGGTCACGCTGACGCCTTCGAACGTGAACTCGAGTCAATTTGGAAAACTCCTGAGTTATCCGGTGGATGGGCAGATCTACGCGCAGCCGCTGTATATTTCTCAGCTAAGCATTGCCGGCGGAACGTACGACGTGGTGTTTGTTGTGACGCAGAATAACAGTGTCTATGCCTTTAATGCAGACGCGACGTCGCCGCAAACGGCGCAAACATTCTGGCATGTCGGGCCCCAGACGCTGGGTCCGTCAGTCGTTAAGAACGACCTCTACGGTGTTAATCCCAATGTCGGCATTTTGTCGACCCCGGTGATCGATGCGACGACAAATACGATGTACCTAGTAGTGGAGACCTCGAACACAGGTCCGAACGGCACGCCTTTTTTTCTGCATGCTCTGGATGTGACCACGGGCGCTGACAAGTTCGGCGGCCCGATTCCGATTAATGGCAGCGTCCCAGGTACCGGCCCGGATAGCGTCAACGGAGTTGTGACCCTGGGAACGGACTGCTATCAGCGTATGGGTCTGGCTTTAAACCCAGTCACGAACTCGATCGAGATTCCGTTCGGGAGCTGTGACCATGGGTGGGTGCTCGCCTACGACAAGACGAGCTTGCAGCAAACGGCAATCTTCAACGACACACCGGATTGGCAAGGTGGCGGGTTCTGGTCCAGCGATGGCGCTCCCGCGATCGATGACGCCACTGGGGACGTATATCTGATGAGCGGCGTCGATGCCGGGGACCAGAATCAAAACAACCTTTTGATGCTGTACAACGATTCGTTCCTACAATTGGCCCCGTCCAATTTGTCAGTGACAAGTTTTTTCGCTCCTGATGATAACTATAACCTCGCTGTCGCTGACGCAGATTTGGGAAGCGGTTCGAACATCCTGTTGCCAAGCCCGCCCACCGTACCCATGACTCTCGGAGGAGGAAAAGACGGGAACGTCTTCGTGCTCAATCGAAATAACATGGGTGGTTTTAATTCTGGCTCGAACAATGTGATCCAAACGGTGCAAATTTGCACGGATGGTGACAACAATATTTTTTCAACACCCGTCTACTGGAACGGATTTGTCTACTACCACTGTAATAACAACGTGATCCGCGCATACCGCTGGAACTCAAATAGTACTAACGCTCCCCTGTCAGCGACGCCCAGTTCGAGCGGAGCTGTAACCTATCAGAGCCACGGTGCCACCCCTTCGCTTTCAGCCAACGGAGCGATGAACGGCATTATCTGGGACATCGACAACTCGGCCTATACCACGGTGCCCACGGGACCGTCGGTTCTCCACGCCTACGACGCCACCAACCTAACGACAGAGCTTTATAACAGTTCACAGGCCGCGAATGGTCGTGATACAGCGGGTCAGGCGCTCAAGTTCACGGCGCCAACCATAGCCAACGGAAAGGTATTCGTCTCTACATCAACTGAACTGGATGTTTACGGTTTGCTGGTACCGTGATAAGGAGGGCTGTTGGATTTGAGTGGGCAAGAGTCGTACTCCAAGGATCCCGCAGTTAAGATTGCAGGCCGCAAAGAGAACCGGGCAATCGGCGGACTTGAGTCCGCAGATTGCCCGGTTTTTCTTATGCTTGTGTTGCGATGTAAAGAGGCTATCGGAGCGACTAGACTCCCTCGGTGCCGGTCGGGGTTCGCCGTTCGGATTCGGAGGAGAAACGGTCACGGACGCGCTCACCGATATTTTGAACCTTTTCTCCGATCTGGCCGCGGATTTCTTCGCCACTGGCGGGGGAAAACAGCATTGCCGTTGCGATTCCCACGCCTACGCCCGCCGCGAAGGTCAGAGCGTTGCGGAGCGTGTGGTCTTCGCCACGGTAGAGATCTTGCGCCTGGTCGCGGAGATCGGAAACGCGGTCTCCAGCGCGGCTGACGGTATCGGAAACGCGGCCGCGCATGTCGTCGGCGACGTCTTCGGCTTGGTCTAGCAAGTAAACTACGGTTTTTAGAACCGACTTCAACAATTTATTCATAAACAGCCCTCTCGGTGTTAGTTAGATCATACTCTCAGAGTTAGTTGCCGGGAACGGCACAAAGGGCTTGCGGAAACTGGATTATTTGAGTCTTAGAGCACGTGGAGAAAAAGCCGTTTGGTTCGACTTTAAGTCGTGCTGGGCCGCTCAGGAAAAGGCCCCATTTACGATCGAGGTTTGAATCCGCTTATCGTACGGACTAATTCCGTCCGGTGACGTGAAGGGCAGATTGAGCCGGGGAGCCGACGAGCGCGGAACCGGGCATTGCCTGGGTGGTGCCAAGCATGAACTGATCTCCACCGCCGTCTTCTTGAAGCGTGCCGTTGGGACCATATACCGTGAAGGCGCCAACCTGTTCGACGCTGACGTAGCCGTATTGATCAGAGGTGATGGATAGCGTGGCGCCGGAGAAATCGGTCAGTCGTTGAACATGGAGATTGCTCTTAGTGATGCGAACGGGCGTGTCCCCCTCATCTGTTCCAATGAAAAGGAAACGGCTGTTGGCGGCCATGGAAGCAGATACATTCGTGCCACCAGTGAGGGACAAATTAATCGTGTTCGTCAGCTTCACGGAGACGGTATCGAATGTTGCGGTGACCGTGTCGGTTTTTGTGTAGACGTAGAGTACTACAGGGTCGGCGCCGGAATCCACAATGTAGATGGCGCGAGTGACCACGTTGCCGCTCACGACAGGATTGCTTTCCAGCATGGCCCCGATCGCGACGAACGGTCCGAGGCTGCCAGACCCATAGCATCCCGAACTCTGGGAAGTCGAGCCGCAGACGAGCCAATCCAGAGCCGCATACGTGCCTGAGTAGGTAGTGTAAAGATCCAGGTCCGGAGGAGCTGCCGGCGTTTGCGCCTGCAGTCGAATGGCAGGCACGGCGAGTAAAAAGACAACGGCCAAGGTGAGGAGCGAACGGGTTTGCCGGGGCATAAAGTTCTCCAGTGAAGGGTTTCTCATGCAGCGCAGCCGCGTTGAGAATGTGGCGGACATTCTGTCCGCGGCGGGGTGGTTTGTCAAGATGAAGGAAATTGCAATGTGGACTTACGCGCCGGCCGCGTCCTGGCGCTGGAATTTTACCTCTACCAGTTTGCAGTCTTCGTCAGAGACTTTGAACATGCTGCGCGGCTTGAGGCCCATAAAGCTGGCGACGAAGACATATGGGATCTGGCCAATGCGAGTGTTATAGGTGTTGACGTCATCGTTGAAAAACTCGCGGCGGTCGGCGATGTGATCTTCGAGTTCAGTGATGCGGTTCTGCAGCTTCAGGAAATTTTCGTTGGCTTTTAATTGCGGATAATTTTCGGCTACCGCGAAGAGGCTGCGAAGCGCCCCGGTCATGATGAGATCGGCCTGAGCTTTCTGGCCGATGCTGGCAGCATTCATGGATGCAGCGCGAGCCTGCGTGACGGCGAGCAGCGTCTGCTGCTCGTGCTGCATATATCCTTTGACGGTTTCGACGAGGTTGGGGATTTCGTCGTGGCGCTGCTTCAGCAACACGTCGATGTTAGCCCAGGCGCGGTCGTTGTCGTTGCGTAGGCGCACCAGCTCGTTGTAGAGCATGACGGTATAGACCAGAACTCCGACGACGAAGAGTGCAAAGATTGCGCCTTGGATTAAAGGAGCGTCCATTAAATTTCTCTTTCCTTCGTTATTTCCTTCCCTTTGAGTTCTGCCCCAGACCGTTCCAGTGGAACACCGCTCCAGTGGAACAAAGGGAAGGGAGAAGCGCAAGTTACCGCCGAAATAGGTACCGGCTCAATTTGAAATGAGTCGCAACTCAACGGCGTCATCTTGAGCGGAGCCGTTTTCTTCAGGCGGAGCGAAAGATCTCGCGTGGGACGCCCTTGCGCTTGGTTCCGCAAGAGATTTCTCGCCCCCCGAGACCTACCGAAAGATATTGCACATTGACAGCGTAATCCGCGGCGAAGATAATGGCTCGCTGTTCGAGCCGCCGTATGACTTCCCCCTAGCGGCTCGTCCCAGAATCCGTGTTCCGATCCCGTGGGTTTTGCCGCGACGCAAGTCGTTAATTTCGACGACGGAGGATTCCGATGATCAAGTTACAAAGTCTCAGGTTCTTTCCCATACAGCCCAAAAGAAAAGATAGCGTGCGCCTGGCCGGTTGGAGGTCGATATGCGCCGTTCTCGCGTTTTGTGCCGCCATGGCAGCCGCTTTGCCCGCGCAAACTTTCGATACTCTTCTGAGCTTTGACGGAAGCAACGGTGTTACCCCGAATGGACTTGTGCAAGGCGCAGACGGCGCCCTGTATGGAACAACCATCGGAGGCGGCGCCAACGGCCAAGGCACGGTATTTAGGATCACCACCGCGGGCGCCGTAACCACGCTTTACAGCTTTTGCTCGCAACCAAACTGTGACGATGGCCAGCTACCCCGCGCCGGATTGATGCTTGCGACCGACGGAAATTTTTATGGGACAACCACCTTCGGCGGAACCGGGGAAACTGGCACCGTCTTTAAAATTACCCCCTCGGGCACTCTGACCACCCTGCACAGCTTCGTTTACCCGGAAGGCTCCTACCCTTACGCTGGGCTGCTTGAAGCAAACGGAAATTTCTATGGCACAACTGCCGGTGGTTCGAAGAATGGCTACGGTACCGTCTTCGAAATCACTCCCGCGGGCGTGCTGACCACGCTCTATCCCTTTTGCTCGTTGCCGAATTGCGCGGATGGCGAAGATCCTTATGCCGGCCTGATTCAAGCCGCGAACGGAAACTTCTACGGTACGGCCGAATATGGCGGGACCAGCAACGCCGGAACTGTCTTCGAACTCTCTCCCTCGGGCGCGTTCACCGCAGTCTACAGCTTCTGCGCGCTGAGGAACTGCTTCGATGGCGAACGGCCTGACGGTGGAGTAATTCAGGCTGCGAACGGAAATATCTATGGAACCACGGGAGAAGGCGGGGCGAAAGGCTGGGGCACAGTCTTCGAGATCGATCCGGCGGGTACGCTGACGACGGTGGGCGGCTTCGATGGCACCGATGGCGCCAGCAGTCATTATAGCCTGGTGCAAGGTACGAACGGCAACTTCTTCGGGGTGACCGCCGATGGCGGCCTGTACGGCGAGGGCAACGTATTTGAGATGACTTCGGTGGGCGGGCCAGCCACTCTATACAGCTTCTGCTCGGTGACAAATTGCCCCGATGGCCAACAACCTTCGGCAGCGCTGATCCAAGCCACCGATGGGAACTTCTACGGAACGGCTTCTGCCGGCGGAGCCTACACAGGCGGCACGGTCTTCAGCCTCTCCGTGGGGCTCGGTCCGTTCGTCGAAACACTACCCACCGTTGGGATGGTGGGAGAGCAAGTCGTTATCCTTGGGACCGATTTAGCGGGCGCAACCAGCGTCAGCTTTAACGGCACGGCAGCAGTGTTTACCGTCAAATCGGGTACTGAGATCACGACTTCAGTGCCTGCCGGTGCAACTACAGGAAAGTTGGAGGTAACCACTCCCGGTAGGACGCTCGAGAGCAACTTAGCCTTCCGAATCAGACCGTAGGCTGTTAGCTTTAGGGCCACAAAGACGAAGCCCCATCCAAATCGCGCAGAGCGCGAGTAAGATGGGGCGTGCCGTCTCCGGCGATAGCTTAGAAATTCCTTACGGTTTATGCGGCGTCAGGTCGCAGGCGTGCTTTACCTCGTCCAGATTGATTCCGGCCGGAGAAAATTCGGCGATCTGGGGACCGGTGCGGGTTCTAACTTCGATATTGAAAACTTCCGCTCCGAGCATGCCGCGGATGGTGCCTTTGTCCATCGCGAGGAAGTGGCCGCGAACCCAGTTCCAACCTTTGTGGTCGTGGTAACCGTCGATGCGCACCATGACTTCCATCTTTGGCTGCCCCCAAAAGCCGGGATAGTCGGGGCGCCCGAGGCGCGCGCCGGGATTGAAGTCGGAGTATTCGTATTTGCCATTGGTGCAGACCAGTTCGACGCGGGGCTTGGAATCGGGATCTTCGCGAAGATAGTTGTTCGCCATCAATTCGAAGCGAACTTTCTTGGCGGCGGTCATCTTGTCTTCGCGGCGGAAGACCATCCATTTGCCGCCGGCGCTGACGCCATCCTGCTCGTCCTGGTAGGGGCTCATGGCCCCTTGAGCGAAGAGAGAAACGGCCGAGGCTGCAATGAGAGCCAGTGCGGCAAATCCCGCAGCCCAAGTGCGGTTACAGCTATGAAGCGAGCGCAATACGTTCAAGGGTTTTCCTCCGAATGAGAACATTCTGATACCTAATTGAACCCTCGAGCCGGGAAAAAGTTGTATGGCACCCTATCTGGCAACACTTTTATTGGGTGCCGATTTTGAGGTCGATGTAGACCTGCGGGCGGTCGTCGAACTGGCTGACGGATTTGGTGTCGCTCTTGTGGCCTTTGAACTGGGCGTAGACTTCGTAGTCGACGTTGGCGAGGCCAGGGAAGCGGTAGGTGCCGTCATCGCCAATGATGTAGGTTTTTACGGCGTGCGTGCGCGAGTTGGTGAGGTAGACGATGGCGCTGGGAACGGGATTGTCGTGATCGTCAAGAACCTTGCCGTAGAGAAGGCGGCCTTGTTGCTGGTCTTTCTTATCAGGAGGAGCTGAGGCAAAAGCGGATGATACGGCAAGCAGGGATACGCAAGCGATGAGGGCGGAGTGCCTGAGCGGAATCATAGCGTGAATTCTACTCTCGCGCAGATCGCGGGCTAAAGTCCTGTTCCCAATACCGCTCATTGCGGCAGGGCTGAAGCCGTGGCCGGATACGGACCCTCCCCCGACAAGAATCGACCAATCGAAATCCGGCAACTGGTGCGCATACGATTCTATTGCGTGAGATGCAAACTCAGGTCGACGCGCTCGTCGTACTCTACGTGGACGGTTACCGGTTGGGCCAGGTGCAAAGTTTGCCCGCCGGTGGTTTTTACGCCTTTGAGATCGGCGGCGATTATGTAATCGGCTTCACCGGCGGGGACGCGTTGGGCGAATTCGCCAGAGTGATCGGAGACCACTTCCCAGTGCGGTTTCTTCTCGGAGGCGCGGCGGATTTTGACTCTTATGCCGTAAACTGGGTGGTCGCCGGGTCCCCAGACGGTGCCGAAGATTAGCGCGTAGGGGTCCGACGGCTTGAGCTTGTGGGAAGACGGGGCTTGGCCCAAGGACAACGAGTGCGGGTTGGTGGAGAAGAGAAACGCGATGAGGTAAAGAAAAAGAGAGGCGCGATGGGCGGATAATGCACTGCGGGTGCGATGGACGCTGCTACTCGTCACCGTCTTCGGTCTCCACTTCTTCTTCCTCTTCCACGTAGCCTGCCTCGATCGGCTTTAACTCGAGCGGACTGGTGGTAACGACTTCGAAGTCAGTCCCACACTCGGGACAGGAGACGATCTCGCCTTCGTCAACCTCTTCTTCTTCGACATCAAGATCGGTTTCGCATTCGGGACAAAGAACCATGATTTCTACACTCCGTTTTAGGCAACTTGATTGGGCTGCGATGACGCTGTCCGATGAGCTTGTTAGATACTCCTTGCTAATATTTAGATTCTTCGGCGCTGCAGGTCAAGAGGCGGGCGCGGGAGAAACCGAAATTTCTTGTTCGGTGAAACGAGCGCCGCTCTTGACAATTCTGAACATGGAGCCTAAATGATTTCGCCTCGAATGAACAGAAGTTGGCTATTGGTTGTCGGAGTGGCGCTGGCGGTTGGCCGGGGAATGGGGGCCCCAGAGCCGTCATCCGCTACGGATGGGCCGATGCCTGTAGACCCGCAGATTGCGTCTGCTTTGAAGCAAGTCTCGGCGGAGCACATTCGGGCAAATATTGAAAAGCTCGTGGGCTTCGGGACACGCTCGACGATTTCCGCGCAGGATGCGGCTGCGATCGGCTCCGGACGCGGCATTGGCGCGGCGCGGGAGTGGATTAGAGCGGAGTTTGAACGGTATTCAAAGGACTGCGGGGGATGCCTGGAAGTGAAGACGGATACGTTCACAGAACCACCGGGCGAGCGAATTCCTCAGCCCACCGAGATTACAAATGTTTACGCGGTGCTTAAGGGGAGCGATCCGGAGAACGCGAAGCGCGTTGTGCTGGTAACCGGACACTACGATTCGCGGAATAGTGACACGTTCAATGTGAAGGATGACGCTCCGGGGGCGAATGACGACGGAAGCGGCACGGCGGTGAGCCTGGAATGTGCGCGGGTGTTGAGCAAGATGAAGTTTCCCGCAACGATTATTTTTCTGACCGTGGCGGGCGAGGAGCAAGGACTGAACGGCAGCCATCATTTCGCGGAGATGGTCAAAGAAAAGATGGCGAAGGAGCAAGGGTGGGATTTAGAAGCGGCGCTGAACAATGACATCGTTGGTGGGGACAAAAGCGCGGAGCAGGATCATTCGGTGGTGAGAGTGTTTTCCGAAGGCCTGCCGGCTGCCGCTACGGAACAAGAAGTTAGGCGGATTCGAGCTTTGGGTGGCGAGAATGATTCGTCTTCGCGGCAGCTGGCTCGCTTCGTTTATGACGTCGGGCGCAGCTACGATGTGGGGGTGAAGCCGATGCTGGTGTTCCGGCTGGACCGTTATTTGCGTGGCGGGGACCATTATTCTTTCAATCAGCAGGGATTTGCGGCAGTGCGGTTCACCGAACTTCGGGAAGACTTCCATCATCAGCATCAGAACGTGCGGACTGAAAACGGCATCGAATACGGCGATTTATTGAAGTTTGTCGATTTCGATTATGTCGCGAACGTGGCGCGGCTGAATGCAGCCACGCTAGCATCGCTGGCATCGGCCCCGGCGCCTCCGGCAAACGTGCATCTGATTACCAAGAATCTCGAAAACGATTCGACCTTGACGTGGGATGCCGTGCCCGGTGGGCGTGGGACAGGCTATGAAGTTCTGTGGCGGGACACGAGCAGTCCGGAATGGGAATATGTCCAAAAGGTGGGCGTGGCGACTCACGCTACGCTGAAACTTTCGAAGGATAATGTCATCTTTGCTTTGAGGGCGGTTGACTCCCGGGGACACCGAAGCCTGCCGGTGGTTCCTGTACCAGAGCGCTGAGGGCGCGGCTGGCAAACTGATACCATGGAATTGCAGCTTTGCTGATCGCCACCGGCAAACTGCGTAACCTTTATCGTGTAACTCGTGTAATTCAGGACGCTCACCTTGGCATTGAATCGCGGACGAACGATCTCGCTGAGCCTGCCACCCTTCACCCGATGGGTGAAGCGGCTGATCCTTATTTATGCCGGGATCTATCTGTTGATGGCGTTGCTGGAGATGGCAGCGCCGGCGGTGCATTACTGGGTGCGCATTTACTTCGGATTGATTCCCTTGCAGGTGATGCATGGGATGATCTGGCAGTTGATCACCTATTCCTTTCTGCACTTTGGGTTGCTACATTTGCTTTTTAATGCGCTTGCGCTGTGGATGTTTGGCGCGCAACTGGAGACTGACTGGGGATCGAAGCGGTTTATCGAATTTTATTTTTTCTGCACGGTTATGGCGGCGCTAACTACCGTTGCGGTCAGCTACATGCATTTGCCCGGCGTCACGCCGCTGACAACCACGATTGGGGCCTCTGGCGGGATTTACGGCTTGCTGGTGGCGTTTGGCGTGTTGTACGGCGAGAGCGAGATCATGATGTTCCCGCTGCCGTTCATGATCAAGGCGAAGTATTTTATCTGGGGAATCGTATTTCTCACGTTGGTGGGGGCTATTCAGGAGACGGGCGGGGTCGCGAATTTTGCACATCTGGGCGGTCTGCTGTTCGGATATTTGTATTTGAAATTTATGCCGCGCAAAGGGCTGACGGTTTCGGCTTCGGAAAAATACTTCAACGTGCGCAATGGGTATTACCGCTGGCGGCGGCGCAGGGCGGCCAGGAAGTTTGAAGTTTACATGCGCAAGCACGACCGCGATGTGCACTTTGACGAGCATGGGAATTACATTCCCCCGGATGACGATCTGCGCAAGGGGAATGGCGGATCGAAGTCGGGCTGGGTGAATTAGGTTTCGGTAGAGGGCTCCTCACTGCTTAGTGACATCGATCATGTTGTCATCGGCATTGCGATCGATCAGCTTATTGTAGGGGTCGATGCCGGCTAGCGTAGGTTGTTCGTCTACCGTGATTACGAAAGTTCTGCGCTCGTCCGTAAACTTTTCCTTCTTGAGATAAAGCGGCTTTTCCTGCAGCTTCTTGCCGCTAAAAACTCCGATTTCGATGTAGTCGGCTAAAGGCATGGGCGTTTCTGCGCCGTTACCATCAGCTTGCACTTTGCGCGCCGTGACCTCGATCGTGACTTTGTATTTGCCATCCGGCATTTTCTGCGAGGTTGCGGAGACAGCTTTATTGTCGTAGAGGACGATACGGTTGAAGCCGTCGTCGACCAGATATTGAAGATCGGGTGGGGTTTGCGCGCGAATTGCGTCGACCAGCATGCGAGTATCAGGGTAGTCGGTGTCGGTGGTTTTTGACGCGGGCGGATCGGCGTCGGCATCGACCTGATTATTGGCGTTGGCGTAACGATACTGCATGAGAAAGTTGTGCAGCGCAAGATTGAGCTTGTCTTCACCGATGTAGTCGGCGAGGGTATAGAAAATTTGCCCGCCCTTCTGGTACCAGACGTAGGGCTCGCGCTGCACCATCGCCAGCGGGGGCTCGTGGCGGAACTCGCCCGCCCGGCCTCGCAGGTAGGAATCGATCTCGTGGCGCAAGTAGCGGTGCATCAAATCGCGTCCGTATTTGTGCGCCATAACCTGCAGCGCGGAGTATTCCGCGAGACTCTCCGACATCATGTTCGAACCTTCGACATCTGCGCCCAACAACTGGTGAGCCCACCATTGGTGGCCGAGTTCGTGCGCCGTGACGAAGTAGGTGAAGTCGATGTCGGTCGGCTTCTTCACACGGCCGATGAAGCCGATGCCTTCGGAATATGGAACCGTGTTGGGAAAAGACTGTGCAAACGTGCGGTAGCGGGGAAACTCGAAGATGCGGAACTGTTTGAACTGGTACGGGCTGTAAACCTGTTGATAGTAATCGAGTCCGGCGCGCGCGCTCGAGAGCATGTCGTCGACGTCGTAAGTATGTGCGGGATCGTAGTAGACCTCGAGGGCAACGTCGCCGTTTGGACCGTGATACGTATCTTTGCGCACCTGGTAGCGCGCGGAAATGTAGGAAAAGAAGTCCAGAATGTGAGTCGATCCCATGGTGTATTCGAAGTAGTGCCGGCCGTTGGCTTGCCAGTCGCGCTGCAGATAGCCGGGGGCGATGGCGACCTGGTCTGGCGACGTGCTGACAACGGTGTGATAAGTGATCCAGTCGGAATCTTGTGCGAAAAAAACATTATTGAGTGAATGAGCGGGATCGCCGCGATGGGCCATCTCTTCGAGCGCTGGAAGTTTTTCTTCGCGGCGGCGGCGTGGGTCATCAAGCTCGACGTTGCGGTTGTAGCCGATGAAAGGCAGATAATCGGAGTCAAAGAAAGTGCCGTTATAGGCCAGTTCGGGAAGTTCGTTGCCGTCGCGGAAACCACGAGTCTTGTGACCAACGTTGCAGGTGATGGTGACGCTTTCGCCGGGAGCCAGTGGATGGTCGAAGGTGTAAATCGAGTAAATATCGCGCGCGGCGGAACTCACTAGATGCACCGGACGATCGAATTTTACGTTGGTGACCGACTGTTTCTGGTCGGTTAAATGGATTTGGGTGATCGGCAGGCCGGTCTTGTTCTCCGCGGTCATGCGGACGCTCCCGTCGAATGATCGCCGATCGGGATAGATGTCGATTGTTGCGTCGACGGAGGTGATTTTGGGCTGCGGAGCGTTCTCGTATTGCTTGAATTTACGTTCATAATCCGCTTGAATGTCGCGGCGCGCTTGAGAATCGAGGTACTCGTTAAGGACGTGAGCGTTGTAGTAATACCAGGAGCCGGATGCAACCGCGACGATCAAAAAGAAGAGGCCCACTGGAAGGAGGCGTGGAGCACGGCTGCGAGCAAGGCGGGCACGTACGCGGAGCGAATCTTCGGCTCCGCGACGAGCGAAGGCAACGGAGATGACAGCCACGAACGACATTACGGCCAACCAATAGACGATGGACCAGAGAATGGCTGGAACGAAGTGGCCGTAGCCATTCATATCCGAGTAGATGTATTGCGGAACGGTGATGATCAGGTAGAGCGAATTTTCCCATCCGAAGCTGTAGAGAATCGGCACGAGCACGAAAATTCCGATCACGATGGCATGGCCGACAAACTTGTTCGAAACGAGGGTCTGCACGAACATGGCGAGCAGAATAAAGGCCAGGACCTGCGGGAAAGTGATCAGGTAGAGCTCTTTGATGTACTGCAGAAGTTCGTAATGGTAGTAGCCGGCGATGGTCTGCATGACGATGCCGACGAGCATTGCGAAGGTGAGCAGAATCAGTTCGACGACGATGATTGCGGTGAGGCGCGAGAGCCAGTCGGTCGACTCGCGCATCGGCAATGCGTCATGGATGCCGCTGAAGTTGGTATCGCGCTCGCGCCAAAGCAATTCAGCCGCATAGAGAGTGGCGACGATATAGAGAAATAAAGCTGCGCTGCCTTCAACAGCCTGAACCATGAGATAGGTAACCGGATAGACATCTCGATCTGCGACGCGGCCGGCGAACTGTCCGTTGTTGATGCCAAATGCCACGAGAAGCGCGACGATGGCCCAGAAGACGACGTCTTTGAGGATGTTGCGCAAACGAAGGCGCGTGAGCGAGAGATACTGCGCGAACGTTGTGGCGGGGTTGAATGCCTGGTGAGCCTGCGGAAGACGGGCCGCGAAGAGCGAGCGCAAGGGCACAGCTTCGTCGAGTTCTTGCTGTTTGGCTTTGGCGGCGCGGCGGCCCTGCGAGCGGGCGGTGAGGGCCTCGACGGACATTGGGAACAACGCCCAGACCGCACCGAGCGCTATGAAACCGACTCCGATCCAGAGAAGGCGGTTGTACAGAAAAATCCCCTGAGAGAGTCCAGGCGACCAGGTGATGAGGCGCGTGTTTTTCTCTACCACTGTCCAGTAACGCGTAATGTCGTCGGTCAAGATAACGCCGATAGGATCGAAAATGCCCGACCAGAAATGCTCCAGTGATCGCGTCGCGAAGAAGACCGTGAAGCTGATCAGGTACACCATGAACAAGGCGACGCCCTGCAGATAGACAATGAAAATCTTTCGGGACAGCGCGGAGACCGCGAAGAATACAGAACCGAGAAAGAAAATCTGAACTACAAGAATTGAGAAAAAGGGCTGGAGGTAGACGCTGAGCGTGTTTGGACCGATGCGCGCGTGATCGGCCCAGGGTGCGAGGGTTCCGAGGAATGTGCCGAAAATCGTGCCGGAGAAGGCGAATACCGTGGCCACGAACGAGCCAGCCCAGCGTCCGCCGAGATAGGCGAGCTTGGAAATGGGCTGAGTGAAGAGAATCTGATAGGTGTCGCGCTGGAAATCTCGAAGAATCGAAGTGCCGAAGATGGCGGCGATGACGATGATACCGAAAAGCGCAACGAAGATATCGTTATAGGTGTTGGCGTACGGACCGTTGAGCAGGATTTTGCCGTTGCCGCTGCCGATAGGGCCGAAGCTTTCTGATGCGACGCACAGAAACGAAAACGTCAGCCAGAGAATGAAGTAGACATACGTGGATAGACTCTTGAATCGGAACTTGAGCTCGAATGTGAAGAACTCCCAAAAGAGCAACATGACAGAATCCTCGATGCAAATTCGTTAGTTCGGACGATCTTTACCGTTATTGCTGGCTTGGCGCGCGAGATTCAGGAAATAGACATCCTCGAGGCCGGAGTCGACTGGCCGAAAACCCTCGCCGGGCGCAGCGTTTGCGAATACACGGATTTCATGCTGGCCGCCCACAAGGTGCGTGGATATCACATTGAAGTGAGACTCGATGGTGCGCAGCTCTTCCTCCGTGGCAACTACCTTCGACCAGATTTTCCCTGCAAGGGCGGATAGCGCCTCATTGGGCGCGCCTTCGAGCAGTAACTCTCCGGAAGCGATGATGGCCATGCGCGGACAGAGCTGGCGAACGTCATCGACAATGTGAGTCGAGAGGATCACGGTGCGGTCGCTGCCGAGTGAAGAAAGAAGATTCAGGAAGCGATTGCGTTCGGCGGGATCGAGACCTGCGGTAGGCTCATCGACGATAATGAGCCGCGGATTACCCAGCAGAGCCTGCGCGATGCCGAAGCGTTGCTTCATGCCGCCGGAAAATGTTGAGAGAGCTTTCTTGCGGACATCCCAGAGATTGGTCTGCTGCAACAGGATGTCGATAGTTTCTTTGCGCTCGGATGTGGAGGTCATGCCCTTCATTACTCCCAGATGGTGGAGCATGTCGAGCGCAGAAATCTTAGGATAGACGCCAAATTCCTGTGGGAGATAGCCGAGGACGCGGCGGACTTCATCCTTCTGATGGAGAACGTCGATGCCGTCGAGATTGATCGAACCGGAGTCTGGCTCCTGGAGCGTCGCGACGGTGCGCATCAGCGAACTCTTCCCGGCGCCGTTCGGTCCAACGAGTCCGAACATGCTGTTGCCGATCGAAAGTGAAAGATTCTTCAGCGCCTTGACGCCGTTGGGGTAGGTCTTTGATAGACCGGTGATTGTAAGAGCCACTTGCTACCTCCCAGTTGGACAACGCTTTGGTTGGACGAGCAGAACCCGGTTTGGTACGCCGCAGGGGATGACGGGAATTGTACTATTTTCGGGAATGGGATGGGTCTTCCGATCTGCTGCCTCGGCTTGCCTGACTTATGAATCCTGAAAAAGCCTGGAATTCAGACAGTGCCAGCTTGGGCACTCCTTCATTTCTGCTTTTCCCTTTGAATCCCAAATCGTGGCCGGCACCCTCGACGGGTACGAGTCTTGTTTTCGCTGGAATCAGCTTTAGGGACTGTTCGAGTTCGGCGATGGAACCGAAGGGATCGCGCGTACCTTGGATAAACAATGCGGGTGTGCGAAGGTCGGGAAAATGTTGCGTGCGGAGTTGCTGCGGCTTGCGGGGAGGATGCAGCGGATAGGAAAGCAGGAGCAAGCCTGCGGTTTTTTCTGGGTGGGCGTCGTGCTGTTCCGCGCAAAAAATACTTGATTGGCGTCCGCCGTAGGAATGGCCCCCGAGGAAAATTTGGCGTTGCGCCATTGGGCGGAGTGCGGCGAGGGCGTTTTTGAGCCCGGCGCGGTCGCGTTTCCCGTCGAAGGGGCCTGGTGGTCCGTAGGGGCGATCCTGGCGGAAAGGGAGATCGCAGCGGAGCACCAGATATCCTGCGGCAGCAAAAGTCTCGGCCAGGGCGATCAGGAGCGGAGCATTGCAGTTGCCTCCGGCGCCATGGGTGAGGAGAATCGCGTCACCAGTGGCGTTAGCTGGATGATGCAGAAGGCCGCGCACAAACGGGTCGACTGTGATGTCGGTGAATACTTCGGGAGTGGTCGGGGAGGACATTGGCTTCGAGGTGCCTTTGCTGTGTATTCAATCGTCAGGTGCGGAGGAGATGCATACAAACTCTCAACCACAGGGGGCACGGAGATTCGCAGGGTGAGGCGTTAAGGCGCATTTTTTTCTGCGGTCACGGTTTCCAGTTTTTCAAATACCTTGATGGTTTGAATCTCGTTACCCAGACGTGCCCAGCAACGCAGCATTTCCGGATCTTCATAAGCGGCCTGGCGGGCCTGCTCGGAATTCCAGTAGCGAAGCAGAACGTATGAGCCGCCGGCGCGGTAGAGCAGATCGCGGCCGTAATTGTTCTTTGCGATGATTTGCGAAAGTTCGTGGATGGTTGCCAGCGACGCTTCTTCCTTGCCGGGCAGCGGGTCCCAGATTGCCACCGAGAGATATTGCTGAGACATACCAGCTGATTATAGCTTTTGGCGGACGGTGGCGCGCTTGGGCGGGCGAGGGCCGACGGCGCGGACTTCTTCTGCGGTGACGGTATGCAGGCGCATGAAGTTGGTGGAACCGGAGGCCTGGCGGGTTCCCGCGACTACTCCGAGAACATCGGCGGGTTTGAGCAGACCGCGAGTGAGCAACTGACGCTCGGACACATTCACCATGCTCTCGGCGGAAAGGCCTTGCACGCAGGTCATGGGATGCACTCCCCAGTACATATGGGTGCGCTGCGCGATCGATACACTTGGGGTAAAGGCATAGATGGCGGCTTTCGGTCGGTATTTCGAGATCATGCGGGCAGTGTTGCCGGTTTCGGTGAAGACGGCGATTGCGCCCATGGGCAGGTCTTCGGCGGCATGGGCGATGGATTCGCAAATAGTTTCGGCGATCGAGAGGCCTTTGCGGTCGCGGCGGCGGCGCGGCGGAGTGAATTCGTCGAGCTTGGTTTCGGCTTCGACAACGATGCGCGACATCATGGCGACGGCCTCGCGGGGGTATTTTCCGCTGGCGGTTTCGGCGGAGAGCATGACGGCATCGGTGCCGTCGAAGATGGCGTTGGCTACGTCACTGGCCTCGGCGCGAGTCGGGCGCGGGTTTTCGATCATCGACTCGAGCATTTGCGTGGCGGTGATTACCGGCTTGCGCCAGAGGGAACATTGCCGGATCACATCCTTTTGGATGATGGGGATTTTTTCGGGTGGCATTTCGACGCCGAGATCTCCGCGCGCGACCATGATGCCGTCGACGGCTCCGAGAATTTCTTCGAGATGATCGATGGCCTGCGGCTTTTCGAGCTTGGCGATCAGGGGAGTGTCGCAACCGTGGGCGTGTACGATTTCGCGGACCATGTTGACGTCGGCAGCGGTGCGGACGAAGGAGAGCGCTACGGCATCGACACCGTGCTTGAGGCCGAATTCGAGATCTTTGAGGTCTTTTTCGGTCACCGCGGGGATGGATAATGCGGTGCCGGGAAGGTTGATGCCCTGGTGCTCGCCGAGAGCTCCGCCGTTTAGAACATCGCAGACAACATCTCCATCCCGAATTGTGCGGACGCGAAGTTCGATGAGGCCATCACGCAATAAAATGCGTGCGCCCGTCGTGACTTCGCGGGCGAGACCGGCGAATGTGGTGGCGATGCGGGTTGCGGTGCCGGCGATGTCGTGAGGAGTAATGACGACGGTTGAGCCGGTTTTTAGGACGACAGATTCGTGGCGATCGAGGCGTCCGGTGCGGATCTTGGGGCCTTGCAAGTCTTGGAGAATGCAGACCGTGCGGCTTTCTTTTTCGGCGGAGCGGCGCAGGCGGTCGATGTTGCGGGCGTGATCGGCGTGGGTGCCGTGTGAAAAATTGAGGCGGGCGACGTCCATGCCAATGCGCATCAGGTCGCGCATCGCGGCCTCGGTGTTGCACGCTGGGCCGATGGTGCAGATGATCTTGGCACGCCGGAGTGAGGAAGACATTGAAACCGCTGACGGCGAAATAAGGGCCGTCGCGTTTTGGGAGTTTTCCATTGCTGGTGATCGCCTGCGTCGATCCATTGATTGGTCTGAATTTATTCGAGAGGACCTATTGTAATTGTTAGAAGCTTCTCAACCGCTATTAGCCATCAGCGAACAAAGCAATAGCATCGATCTAAAATTTGCCTCTACCATTTTGCTTGCACTATAGAAGATCGGCAGAAACGACAATTTGTTCAGGGGCCTGGGTTGCTGGGTTATTCAGGCTCTCGAACCGCTTACCGCGATCAGTTCTTTTCCCAGCATAGCGCGGGGGAAGATCATGGCGTTGAATTCTGCTCCGACCAGGACGACGAGCGAGATCATGTACATCCAGACCAGCAGGGCGATTGCGGCGCCGAGGGAGCCGTAAATAATGCTGTAATCGGCATAGTGGCGAAGATACCAGCCGAAGAGGAGAGTCGCGGAAAACCACAATCCGGTGGCTATGCTCGCGCCGGGAATCACACTGTGCCACGGTTGTGTACGCGGGACTGCATTGTGATAGATGAGCGCGATGACGGCGATGCTGGTCAGGGTGGCGATGGTCCAGCGGATGATGGTCCACATCAGAAGAATGTAGGGGCTAAATTCGCGCGCTGTGTAGAAGAGGATGTCGGCTTCGATTTTGCTGCCGAAAGCTACGAGTAGTGTGGCGAAGGTCATAGGCACGAGCGCGAAGATGACGAGCAGGAATGCGATCATCCGCTCTTTGACGAAACCCCAGATTTTTGGCAGTTCGTAGCTGCGGCGAAAACCCTCCATCCAGGAGACCATGACACCGGAGGCTGTCCAGAGAGTGATCAACGACGCGGTAAGCAGCATGCCGAATGGGCGCGTGGCTGCGCTGCGAAGGAAGTTGAGCGCGGTATTGGCTCCGGTGGGAAGAATGCGGGATAGCGCGTAAGTGATCTCGCGCATGAAGGGCGCGCCTTTGCGCCAGGTGGCGAGGACCGAGCCGACGATCAGGAGCGCGGGGAAGAAAGTGAGAATCGACGAATACGCGGAGGCTTTGGCGATGGAAAAGGCGTCGTGCTGGAAGGCACGCCAAACGGCCAGCCGTAGTAAGCGCAGAAATCGCAGCATCGCTGGTTTCAGCTTAGGGCGGGGCGGCTCGGGTTGCAACGTGGGAACTGGACGAGGTTCCTCGATTGCTAATCGCTGGGCGTTTGCCGACATTGATAGTTAGTACTTATCGCTTGTCAAAAGGATCCGGCTGAACTGGCAGTTCTTCAGCGCGCTTTACAATTTGTGACACAACTTTTACGCGTGCTCGCGGCGCGGCTGCATTGAGCCTTTGGGCGCACGCTTTCATGGACGTTTATAGAGATCCTCCGACTCCGTAAGGTGATTCGCTTCGCGAACCACCTACTCCGCTCGGAATGACAAAGTTGCGATCACGAATTCTAAGAGATCAAACAAACAATCGGGGGCGAATTGCTTCGCCCCCGAGATATTACAGCTAGTTTGGTTATTCCGCAGCTAGTTCTTCGGTTTCGCCCTCGTGGCGCATCATTTCGAGAGCGCGTTCGGCCTCTTCGTAAGCTGCCGAAACCTCCGCCTGTACCTTGGCCGCGGCCTCTTCCATTTCTGGCGAGAGACGCACGTTGCGGTAATACTCCATGCCGGTTCCGGCAGGGATCAGGCGCCCGACGATGACGTTCTCTTTCAAACCGCGCAGGTGATCGACCGCGCCTTGAATGGAGGCTTCGGTGAGCACGCGCGTAGTCTCCTGGAACGACGCCGCCGAGATGAACGAGTCGGTCGAGAGCGAAGCCTTCGTGATGCCGAGGAGCAGCGGGCGTCCGGTAGCGGGCTTGCCGCCTTCCTTGATCACGCGCTCGTTCTCCTCGCGGAAGCGGAACTTATCCAGTTGCTGCTCCAGCAGGAACGTGGTGTCGCCCACGTCCTCGACCTTCACCCAGCGCATCATCTGGCGGACGATCACTTCGATGTGCTTGTCCGAGATGTTGACGCCCTGCAAGCGGTAGACTTCCTGGATTTCGTTGACCAGGTAAGACTGCAGCTCTTTCTCGCCGAGCACGGCAAGGATGTCGTGCGGGTTGAGCGGGCCATCCATCAAGGGTTCGCCAGCTTTCACTCGCTCGCCTTCCTGGACGTTGATGTGAACGCCGCGGGGAACGGAATACTCTTTCTCCGTGCCGTTGTCGGCCTGCACATAGAGTTTGCGCTGTCCCTTGGAAACCTCGCCAAATTTCACCGTGCCGTCGATTTCGCTGATGACTGCGGTTTCATGGGGCTTGCGAGCTTCGAACAGCTCGACCACGCGCGGCAGACCACCGGTGATGTCTTTCGTCTTGGTGGTTTCGCGCGGGATCTTCGCCAGTACGTCGCCTGGGAAGACGGTGTCGCCGTCCTGCACCATAAGGTGAGCGCGGGAAGGCATGAGGTAGCGCTTGCTGCTCTTGCCTTTCACCACGACCGCCGGCTGGCGCTTCTCGTCGGGGGAATCGCCGACCACGTGCCGCGACAAGCCGGTGACCTCGTCGACTTCTTCGTGGAGCGTGACTCCTTCTTGCAGGTCTTTGAACTGCGCGGTGCCGCCGATTTCGGTAAGGATGGCGAATGTGTAAGGATCCCATTCAACCATGACCTTGCCTTGCTCGACGCGATCGCCGTCATTGACTTTGAGTTTAGCGCCGTAAATCACGGAGTAGCGCTCGCGCTCGCGGTTCTTGTCGTCGACCACTGCGATCGAACCCTGGCGATTCATGACGACCAGATCGCCGGACTTCGACTTGACGGTTTGCAATCCGATGAAGCGGACGGTGCCGTTGTTCTTGGCATCGAGGCGCGACTGCTCGGAGACTCGCGATGCGGTACCGCCGATGTGGAAAGTACGCATGGTGAGCTGCGTTCCGGGCTCGCCGATCGACTGAGCGGCGATGACTCCGGTGGCTTCGCCGAGTTCGACGAGGCGTCCAGAAGCCAGGTTACGGCCATAGCACATGACGCAAACGCCGCGCTTCGACTCGCAAGTGAGCACCGAGCGAATTTTTACGCGCTCGATGCCCGCGGCCTGAATCGCTCCCGCGAGCTCTTCGGTGATCTCGTTGTTGATGTCGACCACCACGTTACCGTCGTAGTCTTTGATTTTTTCGAGCGAAACGCGGCCTACAATGCGGTCGCGCAGCGGCTCGATAATCTCTCCGGCTTCGACGATACCCTGCACGTAAATGCCATCGACGGTGCCGCAGTCATATTCGCTGATGATGACGTCTTGCGCCACATCGACGAGGCGGCGAGTGAGATAGCCGGAATCCGCGGTCTTCAGAGCGGTATCGGCCAATCCCTTACGAGCGCCGTGAGTCGAGACGAAATATTCGAGCACCGTGAGACCTTCACGGAAGTTCGCTGTAATCGGAGACTCGATAATTTCACCGGACGGCTTGGCCATCAAGCCACGCATACCGGAAAGCTGGCGAATCTGCTGTTTCGATCCGCGAGCACCGGAATCGGCCATGACGTAAATTGGATTGATGAAGCCTTCCTTGTCGGCACGCTGCATCTGCCCGAACATCTCGTCGGCAACTTTTTCGGTAATTGCCGACCAGATTTCGATGACTTTGTTGTAACGCTCGCCGTTTGTGATCGCGCCGTCCAGATACTGCTGCTGAACGTTGACGACCTGTTTTTCGGCGTCTTTGACCAGGGTCTTCTTACTGTCGGGAATGACCATGTCGTCGATGCCGATGGAAAGGCCGGCTTTGGTCGCGTATTTGAAGCCGAACTCTTTCACTTCGTCGAGCATTTTGACCGTGGTCTCAAGGCCAAAGCGGAGGTAGCCGTAATTCACCAGCGCTCCGATTCCTTTCTTCTTGAGCAGGCCGTTGATATACGGCATGCCCTCAGGAAGGTGATCGTTGAGGATGGCGCGGCCAACGGTAGTATTGACGAACGTGCGATCGACTTGCGTCGGCTCGGTGTGAATGATGTCCTGATCATCGTAGGCGGTGGTCAGGTCGATCAGTTCGCCGGTGTAGCGCAGGCGGATCGGAGAAAGCGTTTCCACTTCGCCCATTTCGAGCGCCAGCAGAACTTCTTCGATGTTGGCGAAGACGCGGCCTTCACCCTTCGCGCCGGGCTTGGCTTTGGTCAGATAATAAAGACCGAGAACCATGTCTTGTGTAGGCACGGTGATCGGCTGACCGGAGGCGGGCGAAAGAATGTTGTGCGATGCGAGCATCAAGACACTCGCTTCGACCTGCGCTTCCGGAGACAGTGGAATGTGGACGGCCATCTGATCGCCGTCGAAGTCGGCGTTGAACGCCGTGCAGACGAGCGGATGAATGCGGATGGCTTTGCCTTCCACGAGAACCGGCTCGAAAGCCTGAATGCCCAGACGGTGAAGAGTGGGAGCGCGGTTCAGCAGCACGGGATGATCTTTGATGACTTCTTCGAGGATGTCCCAAACGATCGGCTCCTGCTGCTCGACCATTTCTTTGGCTTGCTTGATGGTGGTGACGTTGCCGGTCTGTTCCAGCCGGTGATAGATGAACGGCTTGAACAATTCGAGCGCCATCTTCTTCGGCAGTCCGCATTGGTGAAGCTTGAGTTCGGGGCCGACAACGATGACGGAACGTCCGGAGTAGTCGACGCGCTTGCCGAGCAGGTTCTGGCGGAAGCGTCCCTGTTTGCCTTTGAGCGTATCGGAAAGCGACTTAAGCGGACGGTTGTTGGCTCCGCGCAGCACGCGGCCACGGCGGCCGTTATCGAACAATGCGTCGACCGCTTCCTGTAACATGCGCTTTTCGTTGCGCACGATGACTTCGGGAGCGTGCAGGTCCATCAGCTTCTTCAACCGGTTGTTGCGGTTGATGACGCGACGGTAAAGATCGTTCAAGTCAGACGTAGCGAAGCGGCCGCCATCGAGTGGAACCAGCGGACGGAGCTCAGGCGGAATGACCGGAATCACATCGAGGATCATCCAGCTGGGCTTGTTGCCGCTGCGGCGAAAGGCCTCTACGACTTTCAGGCGCTTGGTGTACTTGAGCCGCTTCTGCAGCGAGCTCTCGTTCTTCATTTTTTCGCGCAGTTCGCTGGAAAGGCCTTCGGTATCGATGCGCTTGAGCAGTTCCTTGATGGCTTCCGCGCCCATCATTGCCTTGAAGCCGGCGGGGCGGTATTGCTGATCGAGTTCGCGGAACTTGGCTTCGTCTTTAATGACTTCGCGCTCTTTCACCGGGGCATCGCCGGGCTCGACGACCACGTAGGCCTCGAAGTAAAGAACGGATTCGAGATCACGCAGGGAAATATCGAGCAGATGGCCGATGCGGCTGGGCAAACCTTTGAAGAACCACACGTGCGAGCAGGGCGAAGCCAATTCGATGTGGCCGAGGCGCTCGCGGCGAACTTTGGAGAGCGTGACTTCCACGCCACACTTGTCGCAGATCACGCCGCGGTGCTTCATGCGCTTGTACTTGCCGCAGAGGCACTCCCAATCGGTTACCGGACCGAAAATGCGGGCGCAGAACAGGCCGTCGCGCTCGGGTTTGAAGGTGCGATAGTTAATGGTCTCAGGCTTGGTGACTTCGCCGTGCGACCAGCTGCGGATTTTCTCAGGCGATGCCAAGCTGATGCGGATGGCATCGAAATCCGCAATCGTATTTTGCATTTCGAACGGGCTCGAACGAAACAAGGTGTTCCTCCGCTTCCTGCTCTCAGCGGCCCTGGCCGATGTTCAGCGGCCTTGCCAGTTTTCTGTTCCGCGGTGGTCGAGAGCTCTTTCCCCGCGAAACGTTATTTGATAATTGCGAATAACCCTAACTTATAAATTCTTCAGCGCTCTGGGCGGCACGGCTGAAGCCGTGCCTTTCCCAAAACCTGCTCTTAGTCGGCTGCCGCGCTGACCGTAGGTTTCTTCTCTCCGGTCTTGATCAGCTCCACGTCGAGACAGAGCGATTGCAATTCGCGGATCAGCACGTTGAACGACTCGGGCACGCCCGGCTCCATGGCGGCTTCGCCCTTGACGATGGCCTCGTAAATCTTGGTGCGGCCGTAAACGTCATCGGACTTCGCCGTCAGCAGCTCCTGGAGAATGAACGCCGCGCCGTACGCTTCGAGCGCCCAGACTTCCATTTCCCCGAATCGCTGTCCGCCAAACTGCGCCTTGCCGCCCAGCGGCTGTTGGGTGATGAGCGAGTACGGCCCGATGGAACGCGCGTGAATCTTGTCGTCCACCAGGTGCGACAGCTTCAGCATGTAGATGTAGCCGACGCAGACCGGCTGTTCGAACTGATCTCCGGTCATGCCGTCGTGCAGCATGGTCTTGCCGGAAGTCGGCAGGCCCGCATGCTCAAGCAGCGCCTTGATCTCGCCTTCTTTCGCGCCGTCGAACACGGGCGAACCCATGTAGACACCGCGCGCGAGCGTGGGCGCCAACGCTTCCAGTTCTTCGTCGCCCATCTCGGAGATGATGTCGGCAAGCTTCGAGTCTTTGAACAAGGTTTTCAACTCGCGGCGAATCGCTTCGGTGCGCGTGTTCTCCTTGAGCAAGTTCGAGATCTTCTCGCCCAGGGTGTAGCCCGCCCATCCGAGGTGGGTTTCAAGAATCTGACCCACATTCATACGGCTGGGTACGCCGAGAGGATTGAGCACGATCTCGACCGGCGTTCCGTCTTCGAGGTATGGCATATCCTCTTCCGGCAGAATACGGGCGATGACGCCTTTGTTACCGTGGCGGCCAGCCATCTTGTCGCCGACGCTGAGCTTGCGCTTCATCGCGATGTAGACCTTGACCAGCTTGATCACGCCGGGAGGAAGTTCGTCTCCCTTCGTGAGTTTGTCTTTCTTCTCGTTGACGATTTTCTTGAGCACGTCGATCTGACGCGAGGTCATTTCCTCGATCTCGTCGATCTGCTCGTTCACCCGCGGATCCTTGTCGGCGTACTTGATGCGCTTCAGATTGCGGGTCGAGATGCGCTCGATCTCGTCACGAGTAAGAATGTTGCCTTTGGTCAGCAGGCGTTTGTTGGTGCGCTCGTCGTGCAAGTCGGCCTGAACCTCCTTGCCGCCGAGAATGTTTTCGAGACGCTTCAAGCGCTCGTCGGTAAGAATGCGGATCTCGTCGGACAAGTTCTTTTCGAGCTTGCCGATCTGGGTGGCTTCAATGGATTTCGCGCGCTCGTCTTTCTCCTGACCTTTGCGGGAGAATATTTTCACGTCGACGATCACGCCCTCGATGCCCGGCGGGCAGTAGAGCGATGCATCACGCACATCGCCGGCTTTTTCGCCGAAGATCGCGCGCAGCAGTTTCTCTTCCGGCGTGAGCTGGGTTTCGCCCTTCGGCGTAACTTTGCCGACCAGAATATCGCCCTGCTTGATGCTGGCGCCGATGCGGATCACGCCTGCTTCGTCCAGGTTGCGCAGCATGGTTTCACTGACGTTGGGAATATCGCGCGTGACTTCTTCCGGACCTAGCTTGGTGTCGCGGGCTTCGATTTCGTACTCCTCGATGTGCAGCGAGGTGTAGTAATCATCCTTCACCATTTTTTCGGAGACGAGAATCGCGTCTTCGAAGTTGTAACCGCGCCACGGCATGAAGGCCACAAGCACGTTGCGTCCGAGCGCCAGCTCGCCGTGATCGGTGCAAGGACCGTCGGCGATGACTTCACCCTTCAGCACGCGCTGTCCCTTCTTGACCACCGGCTTCTGGTTGATGCAGGTGTTCTGGTTCGAGCGCTTGAACTTGGTGAGCTGGTAAATGTCGCTGCCCACCTCACGCGACAACTGCGTGGGGTGGTGCTCGCCTTCAACGCGTACAATGATGCGGTCGGAATCGACCGAATCGACGATGCCGTTGCGGCGGGCGAGAACGACCGCGCCAGAGTCGCGAGCGGTGACGCCTTCCATTCCAGTGCCGACAATCGGCGCTTGCGCGCGAAGCAGCGGCACGGACTGGCGTTGCATGTTCGCGCCCATCAGCGCGCGGTTGGCGTCGTCGTGTTCGAGGAACGGAACGAGCGATGCGGCGACGGAAACCAGTTGCTTCGGGCTGACGTCGACGTAGTCGACTTCGTCGCGGCTCACCAGCACGAAGTTGCCGGCTTTGCGGGCGTTGACGAGTTCGGCCACGATGCGGCCTTTGTCGTCGAGCTCCACATTGGCCTGTGCGATCGTGTGACGATCCTCTTCCCATGCGGAAAGATAGAAGGAGAAGGGATCGACCTGTGCGGGCTTTTTGCGCTTCTCTTTCAATTCGGCGTTGACTTTTTCGAGTTCGTGCTTCTCGACGTAGTCGCCTACTTTGTAATCGCTGTCCCCAGTGTTGACGACACTGACGTAATCGATGACGCGTCCGCCCTTGATCTTGCGGTAGGGCGACTCGATGAAGCCGTAGTCGTTGATCCGCGCATAGCAACTCAGTGACGAGATCAGCCCGATGTTCGGACCTTCCGGTGTTTCAATCGGGCAGATGCGCCCGTAGTGCGTCGGGTGCACGTCGCGCACTTCGAATCCGGCTCGTTCACGAGAAAGCCCGCCCGGCCCAAGCGCCGAGAGACGCCGCTTGTGTGTGATCTCGGAGAGCGGATTGGTCTGATCCATGAACTGGGAGAGCTGCGACGATCCGAAAAACTCCCGGATCGCGGCCATCACAGGTTTTGCATTCACCAGGTCGTGCGGCATCGCTGTCGACATTTCCTGGTAGACGGACATTTTTTCTTTAATCGCCCGTTCCATGCGGACCAAGCCGATGCGGAACTGGTTTTCCATCAACTCGCCGACCGCGCGAACGCGGCGGTTGCCGAGGTGATCGATGTCGTCGACCGAACCGATATTCTTGCGCAGCTTCAGCAGGTAGCTGATGGTGGCGTAGAAGTCGTCGGGATCGAGCGTGCGCTTTTCGAGGCTGGTCGCGTCCTGATTTTCAAACAGCTTGATGTTGAACTTCAGGCGGCCGACCTTGGAGAAATCGTACTTGCGCGGATCGAAGAACATGCCGTGGAACAAGGCCGTGGCCGTGTCAAGCGTCGGCGGATCGCCAGGACGCAGCTTGCGGTAGATCTCAATCAGGGCTTCCTGCGGAGTGTTGACCGAATCGCGCTTGAGTGTCTGGCTGATAACTGTGCCCACGTCGTCGCGCTCAGGGAAGAACACATTCATCTCGACTACGCCGGAGTCGAGAATCTTCGAAACCTTGTCGGCGGTGATTTCGCTGTTGGCTTCGAGCAGGACTTCGCCGGTAGTCGTGTCGACCACGTCGGCGGCTGTCCAGGCGCCTTCGAGATCGGTGATATCGACTTCGATCTCGGAGATTTTCGCCTTCTGGATCTCCTTCAACGTCTGCGCATTGATCTTGCGGCCGGAGTGAGCGATCTCGTCCCCGGACTTGTTCTTGATCGAGTGCGCGAGCTTCATGCCCAGCAGGTTTGTGGGCTTTTCGCTGGCGGGATCGAGCGTCCAGTAAAGTTTCTTGTCTTTGATAGCAATGCGATCAACAGTGTAGAAGCTGCGGAGAATGTCTTCACCCGAGCGCAGGCCGAGAGCGCGGAGGAAGATCGTTCCCAGGAACTTGCGCTTGCGGTCAATGCGGACGTAGAGAACGTTCTTCTGGTCGTACTCAAACTCGACCCACGATCCGCGGTAAGGAATGATCTTGCCGAGGAAGTAAGTGCGGTTGTTGGCAGTCTCAAAAAACACCCCGGGCGAACGATGCAACTGGCTGACGATTACGCGCTCGGTGCCGTTGATGATGAAGGTACCGTTTTGGGTCATCAGCGGAACGTCGCCGAAGAAGACTTCCTGCTCTTTAATGTCGCGGATCGAGCGGTTGCCGGTTTCGGCGTCTTTGTCGAAGATCGTTAGGCGCATCGTGACCTTGAGCGGAGCGGAGTAGGTCATACCGCGCTCTTCGCATTCAGTCACGTCGAATTTCAACTGCAGGCTAACCGGATCGCCGCACTTGTTGCAGAAATCCGGCGTATTGGCATTGTAGGTGCCGCACTTTTCGCAAAGCACATCGCCGGGATGAAACGGATCGGTGATGACCGTATTGCCGCAGTTTTTGCAGGTGGTGCGCAGGTGATGGAGACCTTTGAGGTGACCACACTTGCACTCCCAGTTACCAATGGCGTAATCCACAAACTCAAGTTGTGATACGTTGCGGAAGTCGGTGATCGGGAAGACAGACTGGAACACCGCCTGCAATCCTCCGTCTTCGCGTTCGCTGGGCAGCTTATCCATCTGCAGAAAGCGGTCGTAAGAGCGCTTCTGGACCTCGATCAGGTTCGGGATCTGGATGGTTGCTGGAATTTTCGAGAAATCAAAACGTTTACGGAAGGCGTTATTCTTCATTGTTAAGAACTCCAATTAAATCAGGCGCAGCCGTGCGCTGCGTCAAACCCGCGGAATGTGGGGCGCAGATCGCGCCGCGCTGCTTAGCTGCTGCTGTAACCTGGTTGAAAATTAAGAGAACGAATATAAGAGCCGGAAAACACGAGTGGGCGACTGCAGGGACAAGCCATCCCGCAGACGCCATGCAAGGCATTTCGCCAATTTGAATTTGTAATCTTTCGCGCCAGTTCTATTCGGCCGTTTCCGTTCCGCCTGCCCACGGAACAGTGCCCATACTTCCTGCGGGTCTCGCCCGCCATTGAGTGAGGCCTAAGGAAGCGGTGATAAGTTAGATGCTACCACCACCGCTTCGGCTTCACAACTGGAACCTGAATATTTTCCGAGACTTGCACCGTTTCGGGTGCGTGTGTGGCGCGGGCACCCTCGCCCGCGTAGCCGCAATACCTGCTGCCGGCAAGCGGGCCAGTCACACGCTTCCACACCACACGAATCAGCTATTTCACTTCGACGACCGCACCAGCTTCGGTGAACTTCTTCTTGATAGTCTCGGCTTCTTCCTTGGAAACGCCCTCTTTCACATTCTTGGGCGCTCCGTCGACCAGTTCCTTGGCTTCTTTCAGGCCCAGGCTGGTGACTTCGCGGACAGCCTTGATCACATTGATCTTGTTGGCGCCGACTTCCTTGAGAACCACAGTGAATTCGGTCTTCTCTTCGGCCGGAGCCGCACCTGCCGCCGCCGCTCCACCGCCGCCCGCGACCATCACGGGAGCCGCGGCCGCAGCCGATACGCCGAGACGCGATTCGAGTTTTTTGACCAGTTCCGCCGCTTCAAGCAGCGACAGGCTTACGATTGATTCCTCTATCTGTTGCAGATCCGCCATGTTGATTTCTCCACTTTAGGTTATGAATTTCCCTGATTTCGTTATCTTTGGCCGGGTTTCCAGTGCGGCAGGCTCATCTCCCGGCGCCAGACAACGCCTGGATCTGAGCCGCGCAACCCCTGACCTCCGATAACCAAATCTCTTCGGACGGCTTTTACCGCCCCGAACTTTGTTATAGCGAGGAGCCCGCGTCACACTGCCTAAGCCCCAACAGGTGCTTCGCCGGCGAACTTGCCCTTCTCCACGCCTTGCCCGATCACCACGGCAACATCGCGCCCGACCGCACTCGCCACGGTCACCAAGCGTTGCGCCGGGGCGTTGATCAGGAACAGCAGCTTCGACATCAACTCTTCTTTCGAAGGCATGCTGGCCAGCGATTCGATCTCTTTGATCGAGATGACGCGGCCTTCGACTACCCCGATCTTGAAAGTAAATTCCGGCGTGTCTTTGGCATACTTGGTGAGCGCCTTGGCCATGGCCACGGGATCGCCCATCGTATAGGCGATTGAAGTCACGCCGGAAAGATCCTTCAGGCCGCCTTCGACCTTGGTGCCCTTCGCGGCGAGTTCGGCCAGCGTGTTCTTCACGACCTTGTACTTTGCGCCTGCACCGCGGAGAGCCTTGCGCAACTCATAATCCTGCGCTACGGTCAGCTTGCTATAGGTGGCGACAACCGCGCTCGAAACGTTCTTCAGGTCGGCGCCCAGCTTCTCAACTTGTTCTTTCTTCTTTGCTCTGCTAACTGGCATGATTCAGTCCTCGAATGTCGTTCAGTACCTTGCGGCGAGCAACGGCTCGTGTGGCGACGGGCACCTCGCCCGTCCAGTTCAGCTTAGGCCTTGGCCGCGTTCTCGATCGGAGCCGTATCCAGCGAAATCCCAGGCCCCATGGTCGAGCTCAGCGTGCAGCCCTTGATGTACTTGCCCTTGGCGACCGACGGCTTGGCCTTGATCACGCTGGTGATCAGTACCGTGGCATTCTCGATCAACTTGTCGGGCGAAAATGAAATCTTGCCCACTGGCACGTGAACCAGCGCAGTTTTGTCGGTACGGAACTCAACTTTGCCGGCTTTCACTTCCTGCACCGCTTTGCCTACGTCGAAAGTGACTGTGCCCGTTTTCGGATTGGGCATCAGGCCCTTGGGCCCGAGGATTTTTCCCAGACGGCCCACAGACTTCATCACGTCAGGGGTGGCGATCAGAGCGTCGAAGTCAGTCCAGTTTTCTTTGGTGATCTTCTCGACCATCTCTTCGCCACCAGCGTAGTCAGCTCCAGCAGCTTCGGCTTCGCGGACTTTGTCACCCGTTGCGATGACCAAAACTTTTTTCGATTTGCCCAGGCCGTGCGGCAGGACGACTGTGCCGCGGACCATCTGATCGGCGTGCTTGGGATCGACCCCGAGCCGCATGGTGATTTCGACCGTCTCGTCGAACTTGGCAAATTTCACTTTTTGCAGCAAAGGCACCGCATCCTGCAGCGAGTACGGACGCTTCTCGACTGCGGCGTGCGCCTTGGCGATATTCTTTCCTTCTTTTTTCATTCGTTTTTCCTTGTCTCCCACCGATGACCGATGATGCGATCAGCCGTGGTGATTATGACGACTGAGTAATTGGGAAATTAAGCAATCGGGAAACTCAACATCCCAAGATCGACTCGACTTTCAATTACCCAATTACAAAATTACCAATTACCCAATAACTTCAATTCCCATCGATCTTGCGGTTCCGCGGACGCTCTTTACTGCCGCGTCAATCGAAGCGGCGTTCAGGTCGGGCATCTTTTGTTTGGCAATATCCTCGACCTGCTTCAACGTAACTTTGCCTACTTTATCCTTGTTCGGTGTGCCCGAACCCTTGGCGATGCCCGCGGCGCGCTTGAGCAGAATCGACGCCGGAGGCGTCTTGGTGATAAAGGTGAAGGAGCGGTCGTTGTACACCGAGACGACAACCGGGATGATCAGACCCTCCATCTCTTTCTGGCTAGTACGCGCGTTGAACTGCTTGCAGAACTCCATGATGTTGATCTGCGCCTGTCCGAGTGCGGGACCTACCGGCGGCGCTGGCGTAGCCTTGCCAGCCGCGATTTGTAGCTTTACAAAACCTGTGACCTTCTTTGCCATGACTTCTTTAAGCTCCTAGCTTCGCTTCTAGCTCTCAGTTTATAGTCTCGCTGTAAGTGCCAATCCGATCGTCGGAACCAGCTTCTTCTGAACCGGGTCGGCTCCGAGGCCCAGCCCTTCAATTGTGTGTACGCCGATTACTTCCCTATCGTTGCGTTCGGCAATTACCACTGTGTCGGGGCCCGTAAAACCGTTGCTTGCTACCCAAACCGCCGCAGTGTCGCGTTCTATGATAGAGCCATCGATGGCCCGAAATCCCATGCGCCGCAACACCTGCGCCCCTAAACGCTCGATGCGTTCGCGATGAACCCAAGAGAAGGCACCGATATCGACCATAGCCTCAATAATCTCTTCCGTTCTCTCCGGAGAGTTCGGATTCCATACTCGCAACTTGGCGCTGAAACTGCCCATAACTACGCTACTTTTTCCACTTGGTTAAATTCCAGTTCTACTGGGGTGGAGCGGCCAAAAATTGTTACCATCACTTTCAGCGTCTCGCGATCTTCGTTCACTTCGTCGACGATGCCCTGGAAGGTCGCGAAGGGGCCCTCCGAAATGCGCACGGTTTCATTCTTCTCGAACTTGACCTTGAGCTTGGGCTTCTCGCGGCTGTCAGCAACTTTGTAGACAATGTGCTGCACTTCTTCTTCGGAGAGCGGCGTGGGCTGCTGGCCCGTGCCGACGAATCCCGTGACGCGCGGCGTGGATTTCACCACGTGCCAGACATGATCGTCCATGTCCATTTCGACGAGCACGTAGCCGGGATAGAACATGCGCTCCGAGGTATATTTCTTGCCGCCGCGCACTTCGGTAACCGATTCGGTTGGGATCAGGACTTTGCCGATTTTGTCCTGTAATCCGAAGGCGGCGACGCGCGATTCCAGCGACTCTTTTACTTTGCGCTCGAAGCCCGAATACGAGTGGATGATGTACCACTTCATGTTGGGATTGCGGGGAGCTTCGCCGGCAGCAACGCCGTCGGCACTAACTGGCGGCGTCGTTTGCTGATCCACGCTGGTGCCTGCGCCCGTTTCGTTTTTTTCTTCGTCCTGCATGATCAAGTTGAACTCCAGTACCGCGTCTTGCTAATGCCCAAAAGAGCTGTACAGATAGCTGACGGCCTTTTGAATAACGTTATCGATCACGAAAAAGTAGACGCCAAAAATGAATACTGTGACGACCACGACCGCGGTCGTGGCCTGCACTTCTTTCCACGAAGGGGCTGTGACTTTGCGGGTTTCGGTGCGCACGTCGTTGTAGAACGCCCTGATGCGTTCCGGCCAAGACTTGAGCCGGTCTGCGAAACTGTCTCCGCCGGCTGCGAGCGAGTTCGCCATTTTCTTCGTCTCCACTCCCATACTGCTCTTACTCTCCGTGATCCGTCCAAAATCTGGCAGGGGCGGAGGGATTCGAACCCCCAAGTCCGGTTTTGGAGACCGGCAGTTTAACCGTTGAGCTTACGCCCCTGAAACAGTGATCGGTGTCCTGCGGCGGGTGTTCAGTTTTCCCGTCCACCGTTCAGTGACCACCGTCTGGTGCTATTTCACTTCTTTGTGCGGCGTATGCTTACGGCAACGGCGGCAGAATTTCTTGAACTCCAGCCGCTCGGTTGTCGTCTTCCGGTTCTTGGTGGTCGAATAATTCCGCTCCTTGCAATCACCGCACTGCATGGTAACGATCTCTCGGGGCATTGCTTACTCCCTATTGTCTTGTGGAGCGGGCGCCCTCTCCCGCGAGCCTTTATCGATGCTTCTTTGCAAAAGCGGGCGAGGGCGCCCGCCCCACACATCCACTGCTACTGCACAATCTCGGCAATCGTTCCAGCGCCAACCGTGTGTCCGCCTTCGCGAATCGCGAAGCGCAAGCCCTTCTCCATCGCCACCGGCGTGATCAGTTCGATCACCAGCGAAACGTTGTCCCCCGGCATCACCATCTCCGTGCCCGCCGGCAACTCCGCCACTCCCGTCACATCCGTCGTTCGCAAATAAAATTGTGGACGGTACCCCTTAAAGAACGGCGTATGCCGTCCCCCTTCTTCTTTGGTCAGAATGTAGACTTCCGCCTTGAACTTCGTATGCGGCGTGATCGATCCCGACTTGGCCAATACCATGCCGCGCTCCACATCCTCCTTCGCAATGCCGCGCAGCAACAGTCCCGCGTTGTCGCCCGCCATGCCTTCATCGAGTTGCTTCTTGAACATCTCGACGCCCGTGACCACCGTCTTGCGCGTGTCGCGGAAGCCGACGATTTCCACTTCTTCGCCCACTTTCACTTTTCCGCGCTCGATTCGCCCGGTCACCACCGTGCCGCGGCCCTGAATCGAGAAAATGTCTTCAATCGGCATCAGGAATGGCTTGTCCAGTTCGCGCGCCGGCTGCGGCACGCTCTTGTCCACAGCCTCCATCAGGGCATCAATTTGCTTCTCCCACTTCTCTTCTCCATTTAGAGCCCCTAAAGCAGATAGCCGAATCACCGGCACATCGTCGCCGGGAAACTTGTAGCTCTTCAGCAACTCGCGCACTTCGAGCTCGACCAGGTCAAGCAATTCGGGATCATCCACCGCATCGCACTTGTTCAGCGCCACCACGATGTAGGGCACACCCACCTGCCGCGCCAGCAGCACGTGCTCGCGCGTCTGCGGCATGGGGCCATCCGTCGCCGCCACGACCAGAATCGCGCCATCCATCTGCGCCGCGCCCGTGATCATGTTCTTGATGTAGTCGGCGTGGCCCGGACAATCCACGTGCGCGTAGTGCCGGTTCGCCGTCTCATACTCCACGTGCGCCGTCGCGATCGTGATGCCGCGGGCTTTTTCTTCCGGAGCGTTATCAATCGAGTCAAACGACCGGAAGACAATCTTCGGATTATGCTTCTGCAACACCTTCGTGATCGCCGCCGTCAGCGTGGTCTTGCCATGGTCAATGTGACCAATCGTCCCCACGTTGCAGTGCGGCTTGGTTCTGTCAAATTTCTCTTTCGCCATTGCCTTTATTCCTCAGGGGCTAAAAGCCCCGGATCATTTCATTCCGCTTTGCGGCACGGCTGAAGCCGCACCCTGATACGGAAGCTAGCTAGCCCAATTCAGTAATATTGATACAGCTTCTTGAACTTATGCCGCAGCGCGACGTCGACTGTTTCCAGCTTCGACAAGTAAAACTCGCGCATCTGCGCCTGATCGGAGAGCGAAAGCTCCTGATACAACTGCCACGCGCTCAGGTCTGGCTTCGCCTCTCCGTTCACCGCTTGCTCCAACGCCCGTGCCGAAAGGACGGCTTCAAAATCCCTTACGCGAATCCCTTTACGATCCAGTTGCTTCAGGAAACGCTCGGCAGTCTCCGGCAGAAATGCTTGCCCAACAGCCGCCTGCAGTTTCGCGAACTCCTGCGGCTTTTCTATTTTGATCGCAGCCTGCTCGAAGCCCACTGTCATTGCACCTTAGTGCCAAGCGATGATTCTTGGACTCTGGAGCGGGAGACGGGAATCGAACCCGCGACCAACAGCTTGGAAGGCTGTGACTCTACCACTGAGTTACTCCCGCCCTCACCTCAGCGGCTAAAGCCGCTGTCATCCAGACTCCAAGCAGCATGACTAAAGCCATGCCCTTTCAAGAACCATGGAGCCGATGACCAGGATTGAACTGGTGACCTCTCCCTTACCAAGGGAGTGCTCTACCAACTGAGCTACATCGGCTCAACACCAGCTTTCAGCTTACAGCTCAAATCACAAATTGCGGTAAAGCTACTTCTGCTCGCTTTCAGCGTCCGGATGCAGGGCATCTTTGCGTCGAACCCAGGTCTTGACTGCGAACAATCCCAGAATCAGCAGCGTTACCAACCGAATCCGCTGATCGCTCAGCGTTGTGAAGGCCAGCACAGCTAACGCCAGGTATGCAAGTAATGCTCCGGTTAGACGACTGACTTTCATTTACAGGTCCCTCGCAAACAGCGCTCGGGATTTCACCAGTGGCAACCACGACGACGCCGGCACCACCAAAGCTTGCCTCTAACGAATCCATCCAACCTAACAGCACGACTCAAATCTGGTGCACAGGGAAGGATTCGAACCTTCGTACCTCGCTAGGAGGGACAGATTTACAGTCTGTTGGCTTTAACCACTCACCCACCTGTGCAGCACTGCCGGGTGATCAGCCCTTGCGCTTCATCCAGCAGGCAATCTCATCTGGGCACGCCAGCCCTCGAAAAGCGCGGCAGCACACTTCTGCTTTCGGCTCTTTGGATCAAAGCTTCGGCCTACCTGCGCAGCCGATTCGCCCAGCCAAACTGCTTCCGCCAATCAGGGAAAACCAAGACTCACGCTCACGGATATCGCGCGAAGACTACACCGGAAAAGTTCCGAATGGAGTGCGTTGGAAAAACCTGTTGCGCCGCCTCTACCGAGTTCCCGCCGCCTGCGGGGAAATTCGTTTCCGAATTTCGCATACTGGAGCTGGCGAAGGGATTTGAACCCCCGACCCTCTGATTACAAATCAGATGCTCTACCAGCTGAGCTACGCCAGCGTCGGGCACGAGTGCCCTTAGGCACAAGTATACCCCTAATCCCCTCCAGATTTCCGGGACAATTAGTTAAGTTACCACAAGGACGGAATCGTGCGCAACCGCAGATTACATACGGTAGGGATGATTAGCTTGATCGGCACAATCCGTCTGAACACTAAGCTTGAGAATCGTCGCATCCTTAATCTACCCTGCCCCACAGGCTATAATTGCGCCCACGCATGTCCCTGACCACTGGCACAAAACTTGGTCCTTACGAAATTCTTTCTCCTCTCGGCGCAGGAGGCATGGGCGAGGTCTATCGCGCCAAGGACACTCGGCTCGATCGCACCGTTGCCATCAAAGTTCTGCCGTCGCATCTTTCTTCTCATCCGGAGTTGAAGCAGCGCATGGAGCGCGAAGGGAAAGCAATTTCCGCTCTGCAACATGCGAATATCTGCACGCTTTACGACATCGGATCTCAGGACGGAACCGACTTCCTGGTGATGGAGTACCTCGAGGGCCAGACGCTCGCAGAGCGGCTGAAGAAAGGCCCGCTGCCGCTGGATCAGGTGCTGAAGATTGGGATGGAGATCGCGCAGGCGCTGGAGAAGGCGCATCGGCACGGCATCATTCATCGTGACCTGAAGCCTGCGAACATCATGCTGACCAAAGCGGGCGCGAAGCTGATGGACTTCGGTTTGGCGAAGCCGGAAGTCTCCATTGGCTCACAAGCTGTCGGCCCGTTCACGCCTTCTACGCCGACGATGAATTTGGCTTCGCTCACGTCGGCTGCTTCGCCGCTTACGCAGAAGGGTTCGATCGTCGGAACCTTTCAGTACATGGCTCCCGAACTTTTGCAAGGTGCGGAAGCCGACGCGCGCAGCGACTTGTTCAGCTTCGGATGTGTTCTCTATGAGATGATCACGGCTCGCCGCGCTTTCGAAGGCAAATCGCAACTCAGCGTATTCAGCGCGATTCTGGAAAAAGATCCTGAGCCGATAGCAGCCAGCCAGCCGCTCTCGCCGCCGATGCTTGATCGCGTGGTCTGTGCGTGCCTCGCTAAGGATCCCGCTGACCGGTTTCAATCCGCGCACGATGTCGCAATGGATTTGCGCTGGGTTGAATCGCTTCGGCCTGCGCCAGCAAATGCAGGATCGTCTGCGACACTCTCATCGAGCCAGCCTTTCTGGTTTGCCGCCGTCGCGGCTGCAATTGTTCTGGGAACACTTGCCGGATTTTTCCTTCACCGCCCCGCTCTGTCATCCCCTAGCATTCGTGCTGTCATCAATCCACCGCCGGATACGCACTTCCGCCTGACCTCCGACCTTGCTGGGCCGCCGGTGCTGTCTCCCGACGGCGCGTATATGGCTTTTACTGCCACTGGCGCTGACGGCAAGACATCCTTATGGTTGCGCTCCATGAATGGCGCCGATGCCCGCGTCCTGCCCGACACCAGCAACGCCATCTTTCCATTCTGGTCGCCCGACAGCCGTTCGATGGGGTTCTTCGCCAACGGCAAGATGCGGACGATTGAGCTCAACGGCACTACGGCGCAGACGCTTTGTGACGCCCAACTCGGGCGGGGCGGCGCGTGGGGTCCGAGCGGTGTTATTGTGTTTTCCCCATCTCCCATCTCGGCGTTGTCGCAAATCAACGTGAATGGCGGCGCTCCTACCCCGCTAACTAAACTGGACCTTGCGGTGTACTCCTCGCACCGCTGGCCGTTCTTTCTTCCCGATGGCAGGCACTTTCTCTACTTCGCCATGCATCACGACCCCTCAAAGTTGTCGAATAATGCCGTCTACTGGACTTCGCTCGATGGCCGCGAGAACCGTCTGCTGATTCACTCGCAGAGCAACGCCATTTATGCGGCTGGATTTCTTCTGTTTGGCCGGGGCGACCAGTTGATGGCGCAGCCCTTCGACGCCGCCAAGGGCAAGTTGAGCGGAGAGCCGCAAACCATTTCTTCCGGTGCATTGAACGACGTGACCACGTGGCGCATCGGCGCCACGGCGACTGATAGCGGACTACTGGCGTTTGGCAACGGCATTTCGGGGGGCGTTCAACTGGTATGGATGGATCGCAACGGAAAACAGGTTGGCGTCGCTGCGGACAATTTGCAAAACCTGCAGTTTGCCCGCCTATCGCCAGAGGGCGACCGGATCGCCCTAACGATAGATTCGGGCGTCAACGATGTGTGGGCGCTCGATCTGGCGCGCGGTGTCCGTACGCGGCTCACCTTTGGCCCGACGGGCAATACCTTTCCCGTCTGGTCGCCGGATGGCAAGTGGGTCGCTTACAGCTCCATGCGCGCGGTCGGCGGAGGCATCTACCGCAAGCCCGCCGACGGCAGCGGCGCGGAGGAATTGCTGCTCCCAGACCAGGCCGGGGCGGTTTTCGCCCCGAATGACTGGTCGCGCGACGGCAAGACTTTGTTTTATTCGCCGAATATTTACACGCAAAAAGGGGAGGGGATCTGGGCCCTTTCGCTGGACGGAGAGCGAAAACCGCACCAGATTCTGCCCTATGGAACCAGCGCGACGCTTTCCCCAGACGGCCGCTGGCTCGCCTATTGTTCAATAGAATCCGGCCGGCTCGAAATCTATGTGGAGGCATACGGCGGCGGACAGGGCAAATGGCAGGTCTCTGCCAACGGCGGACAGGCGCCGCAATGGAGCGCGGACGGCAAAGAGCTTTTCTACTTCGACCTCAGCCAGTCGATCGTCGCGGTTCCGGTTACCGAAGCCGGGGGAGCCCTGCAATTCGGGGCTCCGCAGACGCTGGTGAGCCAATGGACGATTCTGACCATCCCCTTCTACAGCGTTTCGCCTGACGGCAAAAGGCTCCTCCTGGAACGCGTCTCTCAGGAAGTTAACCAGCCAGTGACGGTCATGACCAACTTCACCTCCGGCCTGAAAAAATAACTGAGGCGATCGTCGAATCTTCACCGCCGTGCGTCGGCCGAGCGGCTACGGATTTGTCTACAGCAGTGTTATGATTTCAGCCCTGACCGCAATCCATGCGAATTAGGCGCACCCTCCCCGTCGTCCTGGTGGTTGTAATCGTTGTTGCAGCAGTGACCCTCGCAGTGCAATTACGGAAGCTGGCTCCGCCCGAGGCAGCCCGGTTGTTGCCGGGCGCGGACGCATTCTTTTACGCGAACCTGAATTGGGCGCGGAGGCTGAACGGCGGCAAAGACTTGCCCCCTGTAAGCCATGATCCTGACTACGAGCGATTTATTCAGCAAACCGGGTTTCAGTTCGAGCGCGATCTCGATGAAGCGGCGTTTGCGGTGCATTATCCGGCGAGCTGGCCCGCAGGCGGGACTGGCGGATCAGCCCGGGAGATGCGGTTTTCAGAAGTACTGGTGGGAAGGTTTCAGGGCGAGCGGCTTACCGGATATTTGCGGCAGATCGCGCGGTCGGTGGAAACCTATCACTCAGTGGAGGTATTCACCATCCCGGTGGAAAGCAGGTCGTTGCGAGTCGCCGTACTTAGCCCCGATTCGGTGGCAGCCACGAATCATGAAGACCAGGCTGTGATTCAGGGGATCGTCGACCGGTCGAAGCGGCTGGCTTCTCCGTTCGGAGGCCCGGCTCTTTTGAGGCAGTTTTACCGGGATGTTCAATTGGGCAGCTTGGGCTGGGTGATCGCGAGGATTGATCCTTCGGCGCCGGGAACGGCTGGCTGGAGTACCATTTTCGCCAAGCCTGCCACGATCGTGGTCTCGGGAAGCCTGCTCAGCCCGTTGCACTTGCGCGCCAACGCCGTTCATATGCGGGCCGAGGCCTTCACGGGCAGTGGCGACGAAGCGGCGGCCCTAGCCGACAAGCTCACCGCATTTATCGCGTTGACGCGGTCTGCTGAGACCTCCGTCGGAACCAACGGCACCGATGGCGACGTGAAAGCTTTGTTTGATAGCGTGAGAGTGAAGCAGGACGGGGACCGGGCGGTAGTCAGCGCGGCGATGCCGCTGGGGTTTCTGCATAAGATATTGTCAGGGCCGCCGCAGGAGTCGAGTGAGCCGGCAGCTGCATCCCCGCAGCCCAGTCTTCCGCAACCGCAGCCTTCTCGCTAGCAGCTTAGATCGCATCTGCTGGAGCGCGGCGAGTGGTAGACTTCGCGCATGAGCGAGTCTGCCAAGCCGGGCGCAGAAACTCCTTCTCCTGATTCCCTTCGAGTTGCCGATTCCTCGCGAAGTGCTCATCTTGCGGGTCCGGCGCTCTATTTGGTTGCCACACCGATTGGTAATCTTGAAGACATCACACTGCGGGCTTTGCAAGTGCTCAAAAAAACCGATGTGATTGCCTGCGAAGATACGCGGCAGACACAGAAGCTGCTCAATCATTACGGAATTGCGACACGCACAATTAGCTACCACGAACATAACGAAATGACCCGCGCGGCGGAACTAGTGAAAGAGATGCAGGAGGGGGCGAGCGTCGCTCTGGTGACCGATGCGGGCATGCCGGGAATCTCCGATCCGGGATTTCGTCTGATCTCGCTGGCGATTCGCCATCATTTGCCGGTGGTGCCGATTCCAGGGGCGTCGGCGTTTCTGGCGGCGTTGGTGGCGAGTGGTCTGCCCGCGGATTCCTTCCGCTTCAGCGGATTTCTTCCCGCGAAACGCGGCGAGCGGAGGGCGGCACTGGAGGCGATCAAGACTTCGCCGCGCACCCAGGTTTTCTACGAAGCTCCGCACCGGATTATCGAAGCGCTCACCGACGTTGTTGAGGTTCTTGGAAACGAAAGGCATGTGGTAATCGCGCGCGAAGTGACAAAGCTGCATGAAGAGTTTCTGCGCGGGCGCGCGAGCAAGGTGCTGGAGACGTTGAAAGAGCGGGATGGAGTTAAAGGCGAGATTACGCTGCTGATTGGGAAGGCTGAAGAGGAAGGTCGTGTGGAGATGAGCACTCTCATCCGCCCTTCTATTCGACAGAGACTTGAGCAGGTCATCGCTGAAGAAAAGGTCGATGAGAAAGCCGCGCTAAAGAAGATCGCCAAGGAGCGCGGGATCTCGAAGAGCGAGGCCTACCGAGAGCTGCAGAGGAGCAAGTAGTGCGGCTACTTCCCCGCCAGCTCCTTCTTCACAATCTCGCTGACAGTTTTTCCATCCACGCGCATGCCTGCGCCGGCGAAGCGCGCCATGGCATTCTTCATCACAGTGCCCATATCTTTCATGGTGGGAGATCCCATTTCGGCGATGGTGGCTTTCACTCCGGCGGCTACTTCGGCCTCGCCGGCGGCCTGGGGCAGGTAGGTTTCGATCAGCACGATTTCGGCGGCTTCTTTGTCGGCCATCTCCTGGCGTCCGCCTTTGGTGAACTGCTCAACCGAATCCTTGCGCTGCTTGATCAGCGTCGTGAGGACGGCCTGCGACTCCTTGTCGTCGAGCGCCGACATCTTTTCGATCTCACGATTCTTCAATGCAGTTTTGACCATGCGCAGGGTGGAGAGGCGTTGCTCGTCGCGCGCCTTCATGGCGGCGGTGATGTCGTTTTGAATGCGTTCGATCAGGCTCATTGGAGGATTATAGACGCTGGCGACATTCGACTCCGCACTGCCGGCGGAGGTCTACAGAATTTTGCGCATGAAAATTCCGCCACACGCCTCGTTGGGACGAAATGCCGAAACGCCTTTGTGACCAGAATCACCGCACATCCGGCACACTTCCAGTAAACTTATAGCTCAACCCTACTTACAAGGCCTTTGCTTATGTTACGCAAGAATCGTCTTTTCACTCCTGGGCCGACACCGTTGCTGCCGGCGGCGCAAACGGCCATGGCTTCATTCACCGCACACCATCGCACCGCCGACTTCCGAAATCTCTTCCAGCGCGTGCTTGTCGACATGAAGGAGTTTGTCGGCACCAAGAACGATGTGCTGGTGATGGCTTGTTCGGGTACGGGCGCGATGGAGGCTGCGGTATCGAATTTGACTTCGCCCGGTGACAAGGTCCTGGTACTGACCGCGGGAAAGTTTGGCGAGCGCTGGACCGGGTTGACCAAGGCGTTCGGTTGTAATGTGGAAGTACTGAGCGCGCATTATGGCGAGACGTTTTCGCTGGACGAGATTCGCGAGAAGGTTAAGCAAGATGTGCGTGCTGTGTTTGTGCAAGCTACGGAGAGTTCGACGGGCGCGCGGCACGATGTGCAGGGCATAGCAAAAATCGTGCGGGCTTGCGGCGAGGATTCGCTGCTCGTGGTTGACGCAATCACTGGCCTCGGCACGACTCATCTCGACGTGGACGGATGGGGAGTCGATTTCATTATCGGCGGATCGCAAAAGGCGCTGATGATTCCTCCGGGTCTGGGATATTGCGCGGTGAGCGAGCGCGCCTGGCGGCGCATGGAGACGACCAAGTCTCCTCGCTTCTATTTTGATTTGCTAAAAGAGCGCAAGGCCGCGGCGAAGGGCGAAACGGCGAATACTCCGGCGACCTCGTTGTTTGCCGCCCTGGGAGCGGCGCTCGAGTTTATCCGCGGAATGGGAAATGGAGATCTTGCAGCAGGTCGCGAGACTTTAGTCGATAACGCCGAATTGTGCGCCGCGATGACACGAGCGGGCGTTCAGGCTTTGAGCTTGAAGTTGTTCGCGAGCCCTCCGGCGGCAGCGCTTACCGCAATTCATTCCCCGGATGGCATGGACTCCGGAAAGATCATCAAAGAATTCCGCGAATCGTTCGATGCCGTAGTGGCGAATGGACAAGGCGAGATGAAAGGCCAATTGTTTCGCATCGCGCACATCGGTTACTACGATTATCTGGATACGATCGGCATTCTGGCTGCGCTCGAGCATGTGCTGTCGCGGGTTACAGGAAAAACGGTTGAGTACGGAGCAGCAGTGCGCGCGGCCCAGGAAGTGTATGCGCGGGCCGTTGTGTGGAACGCGCAACTGGTCACCTGACTTAGATTATCGCTACCTCGAACGAAAGATAATGAGTGAGCCCGTGAAAATTGTCATCGCGGAAAAGATTTCCGCGTCAGCCGTGTCGCAATTGAAAGAACCGGGATGGGTCGTGCTTACCGCCGAGCAACTCGACGGCAAACTGCCAGCGGAGTTGGAATCTGCCGATGCATTGATCGTGCGGTCGGCAGTGCAGGCCGATGCCGCCCTCCTTTCAAACGCGAAAAGGTTGCGCGTGATCGGCCGAGCGGGCGTTGGCGTGGACAACATCGATCTCGACGCTGCTACCCGTCAGGGCATTGCAGTAATGAATACGCCTGGAGCAAACGCCGTAGCCGTTGCGGAGCAGACGATAGGCATGATGCTGGCGATGGCTCGCCATCTTTGCCGCGCCGATGCGCTGATGCACGCCGGCAAGTGGGAGAAGAAATCGCTGCAGGGAACGGAACTGCGCGGGAAGGTGCTGGGCATCGCCGGCCTCGGGCGTATTGGTATGGAAGTGGCGCGGCGGGCGCGAGCTTTTGGGATGGAAGTAGTCGGGCATGATCCGTTCGTTTCTGTCGCAGTTGCGAAGGAGCAGGGGATTCGGCTGGTAAGTTTAGACGATCTTTATGCTGCTGCCGACTACATCACATTGCACGTTGGCCTGACGCCGCAGACGACGGGCATGATCAATTCAACTGCGATCAAGAAGATGAAAAAGGGCATTCGGCTGGTGAACTGCGCTCGCGGGGAACTGGTGAATGAAGGCGATTTGGTGGCGGCACTGAAGGAAAGGCATGTCGCTGCCGCTGCGCTGGATGTGTTTACTGATGAGCCGCTGAAAAATTCTCCGCTGACGGCGATGGAGAATGTAATTCTCACGCCTCACATTGGAGGATCGACGTTTGAGGCGCAGGAAGCTGTGGGCGTGCAGATTGCTCAGCAGGTGCGTGAGTACCTGAAGCATGGCGTGATACAGAATGCGGTGAATGTTCCCTCGGTTTCTGCGGAAGAATATGGCGAGATGCAGCCTTACATTATTTTGGCGGAGCGCATGGGAGCTTTTCTGGCGCAGATTTCCGAAGGGTCAATTGAAGAAATTTCGTTGCGATACAGCGGGCACATTGCAGGATGGAAAACCGAACTGATTCGCAACGCGGCGATCAAGGGAATTCTCAATCAGACGTTGGACGAGAAAGCGAATCTGGTGAACGCGGCGTCGCTGGCTGACTCTCGTGGGCTGCGCGTGCACGAAGCGCATAAGGAAAAGGCCTCGACCGGCGGGGCGGGCAGCGTGCTCTCTATCTTTCTTAAGAGTTCGAAGGAAGAGCACATGGTGAAAGGCGCCGTGCTGCGCGGAACTGCGCCTCGCTTGCTGCATATCGATGAAATCGACGTGGAGGCTCCGCTGGAGCGCGACCTGATTTACTTGCGTAATCGCGATGTGCCGGGCGTGATCGGTAGAGTCGGCACGATTCTAGGCGAAGGCGAGATCAACATCGCCGATTTTTCCCTGGGTCGGCGAGCTGCGGAATCGTCCGGAGAGCGCGAGGCCATCGCTGTCGTTCATGTGGATGGACCTGTGCCCGATGCTGTACTGAGAAAACTTGAGTCGATTCCAGCGGTGCGGCAGGCTAAGGCTGTTCGGTTATTTTAGGATTTTTGTTATGGATTGTTGGTAATTCTTAACCACAGCGCGCACAGGGTTTCACAGAGAACCCGCGGACACCTTTTGGAGTTATGAGTTTCTTTCATCTCGCCGCAACTTCCGGCTTTCCGCCAACAGCGACATTGAGTGCATCAGATTCTGCAGAGTAACGATCCCCACCAGGCGCTGATCTTCGACCACTGGAATGATGCTGAGGTTGCGAGACGTGAGTTTGCGAAATGCTGACGCAAGCGACTCCTGCCGCACCGAAACTTCAAACAGTTTATTCATCACGGCCTGCACGTAGCCGTTGCCTTCTATGCGCAGGGCTTCGAGAATGCGCTGGCGCGAAATCACTCCAACCATGTCGCTGCCGCGTACGACGGGGAAATCATCCTGCAACGAATGCACAGCTTTATCGAGCGCGTCGACCAGCGTGTCGGCGGGCGAGAGCGTAGCGAAGTCGGTGAGCATCACTTCTTCGAGCCTGACGTTGTCGAGAACGGATTGGAAGATGACAGCGCGCTCTTCGAGTTGCGCGGCGGAAAAAATGATCACGCCGATCATGGTGAGCCAGGTGTTGCTAAACAAACCTGCCACCATCAAGACCATGGCGATGGCGTGGCTTATAGAAACGGCTCGGCGAGTGGCTGCGGCCGGGTCGATGGTGCGTGCGAAGTAGGCTCGGAGAATGCGGCCTCCGTCGAGCGGGTATGCCGGCAGAAGATTTAAGCCCGCCAGGTAAATGTTGGCCCAGACCAGGCTGCGCGGCAGGTTGCTCGATTGCAGAAATGGCCAGTGCCAGAGATCGATGCCGGGGTTGAAAGAGTAGATCAGAATTGCTGCTATCGCGGCGAATACGAGGTTCACTAAAGGTCCAACAAGGGCGACGCGAACTTCGCGCTTCCAGACTGCAGCTGGTTGAGACGTTTGTACGCGAGTTTCGTCGAAGACAGTGACGCCGCTGAGTGGAAGTAGAATGACGGCTTTGGCGATCAATCCGGCACGGCGAGCCACGAGCATGTGTCCGATTTCGTGGGCCGCGACGCAGGCCAGAATGATTCCGACCAGGGCGAGATCACGCGGGCCATTGGCTGACGGGTGGACTGTGTATTCCGTCCAGAAAACGAACAGGGGCAGGATCAGGAACGTGAGGTGAAGGCGAACTTCGACCCCGAAAAGGCGACCGACGTGAATGGACCAGCTTCTCATAGTTCGGCTGCTGTTATTTTACATGGGTGGCTAGAGTGAAGCTGGGACTCGAAGGTTCAGGCACATGCGCGTGATTGCGGGCAAATACCGCGGGCGGCCGCTGCGCTCGCTGCGCGGGAGCGCAACGCGTCCCACGTCTGACCGCTTGCGCGAGACTTTGTTTAACGTGCTGACCGCGGGGAACCCAGAGGCGCTCGAGAATACGGTTTGGCTGGATTTGTTTGCGGGGACGGGCGCGGTTGGGATTGAGGCGTTGAGCCGCGGCGCGAAGCAGGTCTATTTTGTGGAAACCTCGGCAGCGGCGGCAAAGGTGATTGAGCAGAATTTGCAGAGTTTGGGAATCACCGAGGAATACAAAATTCTGCGCGACGATCTCGCAGGAGTTGTGTGGAAGTTGCAGCGGGAACATTTTGTGGGCGACGTGGTGTTTCTCGATCCGCCTTACGGGATGCGGAATTCGTACGAAGAAACTCTAACGGTTTTGGCGAATTCGACGCTGGTGTGGGCAATGTCGCTGGTGGTCGCGGAGCACGATAAGAAGTACGATCCGGGGAACGCTTTTGGGTCGTTGCGGAGGATTCGCACCCTGATGCAGGGGAATAACGCGTTAAGCTTTTACAAGATTGGCGGGCAGGTGGATTTGAACAAGTGAAGGCGCCCTGGCGGATGCGCTGAACCCAACTCACAATCTACATCAGCAGTTCAGGATCGCGGCGCACGATGGGGTGCTGCATTTCCCGCAGATCGTTCTTCACCATGTTGAGGCCGTAGACGCAAGCTTCGAACTCGCGCGAAAGGTGAGCGAACAACGGTGCAACCTTGGCATATTCGAAGTGCTCAAACTTCGAGACGATGTAGTAACTCTCTTTTCCGGCTTTCATCCACTCGACAAAACTCTCGAGGCGCTGCCGTCGCAGGCGGAAATGGTTGATGCTCTCGGGGAACATCCCGGCAAAGAAAAGCGCGAAGTCGCCAATGTGTTTGCGAACCTGGCGTTCGCGGTCGAATGAGGGCGCAGGTCCGTAGACCGGGTCGGACTCGAGCAGCATCTCTCCTAAATCTGTCAGCGGCTGGTCAGCAGTATTGTGAATTTTGAACAACTGATCGCTCTCGCAGAACTCCGCCAGCAGGTGCGAAACATACGCAATGATCTCTGGATCGCGAATGCCGATCTCTTCGGCATAGTGGCGGCCAACCAGTTCCTGAAAAAGCTGACGCAGCGGATGAGATTCCGGAATCATGCTTTTAGAGCTCCTGAAAGCCGCGTTGGACGGCGGTTTTCAACTACGGTTAGTAAGTAGTTACCGTAGTTCCGATGGAAACGCAAGTGACTTTTGTTTATCCGGGTCATTATTTTTACAAATGATTAGAGTCGTGTGGCACGCAGCAAGGTTGCAGCGCGGTTTTGTTGGCACACGGGGCGGTTGGCTGCTAAATCAGTGGCTTCGACATCTTTACAAAATGGCATGGAAGCTTCGGATTCAGGCCGGCGGTCAATGGCGCGGTGCCAGTTTCGATGTATCCGCGGTGATGGTAGAACTCCGGCAGTTCGTTGCGAAGGTTGACGATCTGGATATCCCTAAAGTGGCTACCCAGCTTGCGGCAATGATCTTCCGCCGCGGCCATCAGCTTCGATCCTATCCCGGACTTCTGAGCTTTGGGGTCGACAGCCAGCAAGCCGAGATACGAGCGGCCAAACTTCATTTCGACGTAGACACAGCCCGTGATGATTCCCTCCGCTCGGAAACCAGAAATTCCCCGGTGCGTAATAGGGACTGAACTTTATCCGCATCGATGCGATCACGCTCGACAAAAAAGCTTTCAGCTTGGCCAAAGGCCGCGTTAATGACGGTAGGTATAACTCCAGCCTCCTGCGTTCCTGCAACTCGCACTAGCTCCCGCGAGATTGTTGATTCAGCTAGTCACTCTCAAGGTCCAAGAGGGTATAGAATCCATGCCGTCAAACCATCCGCCGGGATTCGAGGGTAGATGGAACTGACATTGTCCTGAAATATCTTGAGGAGAGCAAACGTGAAGAACTTCTGTTGGATGTTGTTTCTTGCCGTCTGCGTAAGCGCTTTTGCTCAGGAACCCAGCCGCTCGGTGCAGCCGCCTGTGATCGTCATTCGAGCGGGTACTCTGATCGACGGCAGATCGAATTCGGCGCAACACGATCAAGTGATCGTGATACGCGGAAATCGCGTCGAGAGCGTTGGGGAAGCGGCCAACACGAAGATTCCCGCGGGGGCGGTGGTGATTGACTTGTCAAAGGCTACGGTGCTGCCAGGGCTTATCGATTGTCACACCCATATTTTCCTTCAAGGGGAAGATCCGGCGCAGGGCGGGTATGACGCGAACATTCTGAATGCCCCGTTGGCGCTGCGTGCGGCGCGGGCCACGGTTGCGGCGCGGCGAGCGCTGGAACAGGGGTTCACCACCTTGCGCGATGTGGAGACGGAAGGCGCGGGCTACGGCGATATCGGCATCAAGGAGGCGATTAACGAAGGGTACATTCCCGGTCCGCGGCTGTTTGTTTCGACGCGCGCGATTTCGACTACTGGCGGGTATCCGCTGGAGGGTTATGCGCCTGAGCTCGACCTGCCGAAGGGCTCACAGATCGTCGATGGCCCGGTGGAGGCACGTAAAGCGGCGCGCGAGCAGCTTGATCATGGAGCTGACTGGATCAAGGTTTATATGACGCACAGGTCATGGGTGGGCAAGAACGGCGAATTGGTTTCGCAGCCGACTCTTACCGTGGAGGAACTGCAGGCGGTGGTGGATGAGGCGCATGGATGGGGGAAGAAAGTTGCATGCCACGCCTACGGTGGACTTGGGCTGCGTCGCGCGCTCGATGGCGGGTGCGATTCGATCGAGCATGGGCTCGATCTCGATGATGCGGCGATTGCGCAGATGCTGAAACAAGGGACATGGTACGTGCCGACGATTAGCGCGTATTACCACGATTGGGCTCCGGCGGATACGCCAGCGGGACAGCGCGATCGGTTGCGAGTTGCGGTGCATGGTCCGTCATTTCAGAAGGCGATGAAGGCTGGGGTCAAGATTGCATTTGGCACTGACATGGGCGGGATTCCGTGGACGGAGCCGATTGCGCAGGAGTTTCCGCGGATGGTGGAGTTGGGGATGAGTCCAATGGATGCGATTCGGAGCGCGACTTCGCGGGCGGCTTCGCTGCTCGAAATGGAAGGAAAGATTGGCGTGGTTGCTCCCGGAGCGTTTGCAGATGTCATCGCTGTGGATGGCGATCCGGTGCGCGATATCAAGGCGTTGGAGAATGTGCGGTTCGTGATGAAAGACGGGAAGGTTTTCAGGAGCAACGGTCAAAACGTAGAGATGGAAGACTGAAATGTGGGGTTTATGGGGTTTGGACGGAAGCGGATGCAAGTTGAAATTGCGATTCGCGAAATCGTTTCATTTTGCTTGACATCGCGTTGGGCGCGAGCATAATGCAAAAATCCCGTTTCTGGGTTCACGGCGGGATTCGCTCAGGGGCTGGTCGGAGAGCCGAAGGAGATGCTTATGAGCCTGCTGGAACTTTGTGACCGCGAAATCGCCGCGGTGCCGCTGGACGCCACGGTTGCAGATGCTATCAATAAGATGCTCGATCATCACGTGGGCGCTGTAGCGGTGGTCGATTCTGAATTTCGAGTTGCGGGGATCTTTACAGAGCGCGATGTGCTGCGCAAGATGGCGCTGACGCAGACCGATCCGCAATCCACGTCCGTCCGCGACCTGATGACAACTCCGGTGGAAATGGCAACACAGCGGACTGGCGCGGGTGAAGCGCTGGCTACCATGATTGACCGGCACTTTCGCCACCTGCCTGTCGCCGATGATCGAGGCAAGCTGCTGGGAATTCTCTCGATCCGTAATCTGTTGGAGTGGCGGGTCGACGATCTTAGCCGGGAGTTGGAGTCGCTGGAGGCTTATGTTTCGAATGATGGGCCCGGAGGATAAATTCTCCTTGCCTCTCATGACAGACTGTGGCAACGACTCCATCCGCAGCGTCAAATTCGATGGCGGGTCTAGCCGATTGCCGCGTTGGTACTTTTCTTTGGTTTGGAGAATTAAACCGCTAGTACCACGGATGCCGCCGGCTTTTTGTTGAGCCACCGTCTTTTGCCTAGGTGCGATACTGCGTGGTGTCATTGTTCGGCTTGGGCTGGCACCCTACGACTTACCTGCCCGCTTTTGATATTCTTCCGTACGCTTGTGGTTCCGCTTTGCTTTTCACTTAAGCATTTGGGGAGAGGATCGATGAAGGCAATTCTGCATTCTGTTCTGGCTGTCGCCGTTCTGACATCAGCGTTGGCGACCAATGCACAGCAGAGTTCGAAATCTGCAGTCGTTCGTGCTGGTCACATACTCGACGTAAGAACCGGGAAAATGCTTTCGGGGCAGGCGATAGTGATCGAAGACGGCAAGATTGTGAGCGTCGGTGCATCCGCGCAGGCGAAGGCTCCAGCGGGCGCGATGGTGATCGACTTGCCGAATGCGACTGTGCTGCCCGGACTGATTGACGCTCATACGCACTTGACCAGCGATCCGAAGTTTGGCTACGAGCAGCTTGGCATTTCTTTGCCACGCGAAGCTTTGATTGGCGCGAAGAATGCGCGGGTCACGCTAAAGGCAGGATTTACGACCGTGCGCAACGTGGGCGCCTCGGGATATACCGACGTTGCCCTTCGCGATGCGATCAATGCCGGCGACGTGCCGGGGCCGAGGATGCTGGTGAGCGGGCCTCCGCTGAGCATTACCGGCGGGCATTGCGATAACAATTTGCTGCCTTTTGAATATCACGCGACTTCGGACGGCGTGGCCGACGGGGTTGCGGCCGTGCAGCACAAAGTGCGAGAGAACATCAAGTATGGGGTTGACCTCATTAAGGTTTGTGCGAGCGGCGGTGTGCTTTCCAAGGGAGACGATCCGCAGGCGTCGCAATACACGCTAGAGGAGATGAAGGCGATTGTGGCTGATGCTCACCGCTTGGGGCGCAAGGTCGCCGCGCATGCCCATGGAGCGCAGGCCATTCTTTGGGCGTCTGAGGCGGGCGTGGATTCGATTGAGCATGGGTCGTACATCGACGACGCGGGAATTGCCGAGATGAAAACGAACGGAACCTATCTGGTGCCGACTCTATATCTCGGCGATTGGTTTCTGGAAAATGCAGAGCGGAATCATGTGCCGGATTTCTTGTTGGTTAAGGCTAAGGCGGTGATGCCGGCTGCGCGGCAGAACATTGCGCATGCATTTGCCAGTGGAGTGAAGGTTGCGTTCGGCACGGATGCGGCGGTTTATCCGCATGGGCTGAACGCGCATGAGTTTGCAGTAATGGTAAAGCTGGGGCTGACGCCGCTGCAGGCGATTCAGGCTTCGACGATCAATGCGGCGGATTTGCTGGGATGGTCGGGGAAAGTCGGCACGCTGGAACCTGGCGCCTGGGGTGATGTGATCGCGGTGGATGGTGATCCGTTGCAGGATGTGACTACGCTGGAGCGGGTGAAGTTTGTGATGAAAGGTGGCGAGGTGGTTAAAAACGAATATGGAAAGTGAGCGCTCGATCGAGATCCCTCGCCCCCACTGGTGAGGCGGGGGGCGGGATGACGCATTTTCTAATCAACCACTATTCGTTTTTCGAGCGCGTTCGGTGGTCCAATCGGTCCAAAAGGCGGCTTCGCCACTCGCGATTAGTGGCGCTTTGCCTTCCATTGCATCTGCGAAATTTCCGATCAGGGGAAGATGCACGTTCTGGTGCACCGGGAGACTTTCGTGTCCGCCGGGATAAGTTATGTCGGGACCGTTGAGCGGGGTTAAATCCATCTCGCCGTGGGTGCCGCGAATGCGGCATTCGTCGCGTTTGACTTTCGAGTGCCAGCGGACATCGACGACCCCGCGCATGCCGTTCGCATAGTCGACTATCACGGTGGCGTTGTCTTCGACGGCGTAATGATGCACCGCATTACCAAGATGCGCGCTGACGCACTGCGGCCGGCCGAAAAGAAAATTCAGGACGTCGATGCGGTGCGAAGCGATGTCGAAGAGCGGCCCGCCTCCGGCTTTGGCGGGATCGATAAGCCAGTGGCGGCCGCGATCGGAGCCGTCATATTCTTTACCGTCAAACCAGGCGTGGCAAGTGAGTTCGGCGAATACGGGCTGGCCGATCGCTCCGGCGGCGAGCAGCTGTTTGGCACGCTGCACTTTGGGATAGGCGCGGCGATAATAGGCAACGGCTAAAATGCGCTGATTTTCTTTAGCGGCTTCGAGCATCGAAGACGCTTCGGCTTCGGTCATCGCCATTGGCTTTTCGCACAGCACGTGCTTGCCTGCGCGGAGGGACGCGATTGTCTGGGGCGCGTGAAGGAAGACGGGAGTGGCAACGTAGACGGCGTTGATTGCGGGATCGGTTAGAGCGTCGCTGAGATTGGCCCAGACCTTGGCGTTGTATGGTGCGGCTTTTGCTGGGTCTCGCGTGACGATGCCGCAGAGGCGGCTGCGCGGCCCGGCTTGAATTGCCGGGATGACGCGGCGGGTGGAGATGTCCCCGATTCCGATCAGGAGCCAGTTGACCATGGGTAACATTCCGGACAGGCGCAAAACCTTGTGAGGAACCTGCTGTTTGCCTGTACCATTATCGCCGCCGTGCACACAAAATCTACAAAACTGGCGGGAACGCCAAAAAGGCCGACCTAAAGCCGGCCTTCATCAATCTTGAATCAGATTGCAAGCGAACTATTTCTTGGGAGCGATGGCATCTTTCGCAGCTTTGGCGACGCGGAATTTCACGACGGTCTTCGCTTTGATCTGGATTGGTTCGCCGGTCTGCGGGTTGCGGCCGATGCGGGCTTTGCGGTGCGCCTTCACCAGGCGGCCGAGACCGGGCACAACGAATACGCCGTTTTTCTTGGTTTCTTTTACCGCCACATCGGCAAGCTGCTCGAGAAATGCTGCCGCGGTCTTGTTGGGAATTTCAGTTTTCTCGGCCAAAAGACGGACGAGTTGAGTCTTGGTTAAACCTGTTGCCATACTTCCTCCTGGGAATAGATTGGAATTTGAGTTCCAGCGGCTCTGATGGTATATCAGGGCCCCTGTGGAAAACACCCTTATTTTACGCGGGTTCCATGCATTTGGTATCAAAAAAAGCGCATTATTACAAGGTAATTTGCGAGGCAGGTTCCAAAATGGCGCAGAAAGACGCATCTGAATGGTTACTGAGCGGTTAAGAGGGGCGGCGTTTGTGTGGAAGTAGCCGCATTTCGTTGGGGCCAGATGGCGGCGATGGTTCGGTGCGAATGCCATAATGATTGGGAGGAGAATTTCGATTTGAGTTGCGCGATTTGCGAAATTCGTAAGGAGAAACGCTTTTGTCCGGCGGTGCATGGGCGCATTTGTTCGCAGTGTTGCGGCGAACAGCGCGAGGTGACGCTGGATTGCCCGAGCGAGTGTCCGTATCTGCAACAGGCGCGGGAGCATGAGAAGCCTCGCCCGGCGAAGCAAGTCGACCGCGCATCTTTGTTTCTGCAGGTCGAGATTTCGGAGCAGTTTACCTACGAGCGCGAGCACCTGCTGATGGGTTTGAGTTATGCGCTGGTGAAGGCGGCGAGATCGGATCGAACTCTCAATGATTGCGATCTGATTACCGCGCTCACGGCCATGTGCACGAGTTATGAACGACTGGTGAATTCTGGATTGCATTATCAACAGCCAGTTGCCGGGCGTGCGCAGCACGCGGTTGCGGCCCAGGTGGAGGAAATGATGAAGCAGTATCGCGAGGCGGAGCAGAAGCAACTAGGATATTCGACTTTGAGAGATGGTGATGTTCTGAAGTCGCTGGTGTTCTTGTTGCGGCTGGCGCAGGGGCGTACTTCCGGAAGGCCGAAGTCGCGGGCGTTTATTGATTTTCTGTATGCTCAGTTTCCGGAGAAGCAATCGGCCGTACTGGCGGAGCAGGGTGCGGGGAACAGGATTATTTTGCCGTAGAGCGAAAAGTTCGGCATGGATTTTCATGGATTCCACGGATCACTTGAAATACACCGTTCTTAGAGATTAAAGATGTCGCCATCTGTGCGAGTCCGATAATCTGAGGGTCAGGGTTTCTGCTTTCGCACTGCCTGTCCCGCGGGTAGTTCATCGAGCAGTTGTTGAATTGTCTTTAGCAAGATCGGATGCAAAGCATCCGGCGCAATCTCCGCCAGTGGCTCCAAGACGAAGCGACGGCGGTACATTGCCGGATGAGGGAGTGTAAGTTCGTCTGATTCGATGACTTCGCCGTTGAACAACAGCATGTCGATGTCGATAGCGCGGGGGCCTTTTTTCTGCACCCGGCGGCGGCCCATGTCCCGCTCGATCTGCAAAATGCTTTTCATGAGTTGTTGTGGAGTCTGCGCGGTTTCAAGTTTAACCGCGCAATTCAGGAACCAGGGCTGCTCAATCACTTCGACCGGCTCGGTTTCATAGAAGGATGACATGGCCAGCACCTGGCCAACTGCTCCCAAGCGTGACTTGGCATCGCGCAGGTTCGCTTCGCGAACTCCGATATTGGAGCCGAGAGAGAGATAGACACGGCGCCCGGGAGATAGTGACAGGCTGTGTTCTGTGGCTTTCCGCTTGAATAGGATGTCGCCGTTCTGCATCAATCTCTCGGGGCTACATCAGTTTACACGCCCAATACCTTCGTTACTTTCGACGGGGTGATCACGTTAATTAGAATTGGCGCATGACCTTGGAATCCCTTCTTCTGAGCCGGGATATCGAAGTGGTGCGAGTCTTGCGGCCAACGCTCGAAAAACTATCCATTCAGGTGGAGATCTGTCATGAGGCGAAGCAAGCTCGAGCAATCCTAGACGCAGGGAAGTTTGATGCGGTGATTATCGACTGCGATGAAGTTCAAGGGGGCATCGAGCTTCTGCAAGGAGTGCGCACCACTCTTAGCAACAAAAATTCGGTAACTTTCGCGGTGCTGAATGGCAAGCGAACAACAACACAACAGGCCTTTGGCATGGGAGTGAATTTTGTTCTACAGAAGCCCATCAGCAACCTGAACGCGTCGCGCTGTTTCAATGCGGCCCTGGGTTTCATGGAACGCGAGCGCCGCCGCTATCAGCGCCAGCCGCTCGAGGTAACGGTTAATGGGGTCACCGATGAGAAAGAATGGAAGGCGATGAGTACCAATATCAGCGAGGGAGGAATGGCGGTGGTTTCGCAGGAACCGCTGCCGGCAAATGGCAGGTCTCGCTTGCAGTTCACGCTGCCGGAGAGCACGGCAGCGTTGGAGTTGGAATCTGAAGTAGCGTGGGCAAACGTGAAAGGACAGACCGGATTGCGCTTTGTGAATGTGCCTCCAGACTCGCAGCAGTATTTGGAAAACTGGCTCAACCTGCAGCTGGAACGAGAGGTTTCTTGTTCTACAGACGAACCTGACGACCGCGGCTCGAAAACTGTTCACTGAGTCAGAGGCCGCGGGAGTCCGCCCTATTCCAAGTTCATCGATTCCGGAAAGAGCTGCACCCCACCCACTTCGTCAGAGGAACCTGCCCTAACACTTTTTTCCAGCAGCCAGCGAACTCATTATTTCTATCAGGAAGATAAAGATCCCAGCTGCTTTCCCGAACGTGACCCGACGCAGGAACCCGCCTGCAAAGCATGGAAGGTAAACGCGAATTCGCCATCGAGCGGCGGCGCTGCTTGCGCCAACTGGTGCATGCTCCGGCGTTCGCCAGTTTTGATGGCGTGACTGGCGGGATGATTCTGGATCTGAGTGAAGAAGGATTGTCGATGCAGATGGGCGCTGCGCCGGGCGCGTCTCGGGGCGATGCGAAGAGTCCTGAGAAAGACCGCCCGGTGCGGCTGGCGGTGGATCTTTCTGAGCCGGCGATGCATATGGAAACCACCGGCTATATTGCGTGGGCCGACGCGCTGGGGCGAGCAGGTGTGAGATTCTCCGATTTGCCAGAGGACGCGCGGCAAAGATTAAACGATTGGTTATCGGCGAATGGAGGAAAGCGCAGTTGGACGGCACCAAAGGTCGCCTTGGGGAAAGATTGGAAGTGGGGCGCAGCACGACCTGTGGTTGGCAGCCCAGCCCCCATGGCGATCAGTTTGGAAGCGGAGCCCGAGGTGGGCGCCAGAGAAGGGTCGCAAGGCCAAGTGCATCCCATTTCAGCGACCGTTCAATACGAATTCAATTCCTTGGGAACAGACCTCGCGGCATCGTTGCGAATGATTGCGGAGCGGGCACGTTCGCTGACGAGGGCGGCCAGTGCAGCTGTTGCACTCTTGCATAAGGGTTCTGTTGTATGCCGAGCCACCGTTGGAGCCAGCGCGCCGGCGTTTGGAACGCGGCTGGATGTGAACTCCGGCCTTTCAGGCGAGTGCTTTCGTGAGGGGAAAACCTTGCGCTGCGACGACGCCGAACATGACACTCGCGTAGACCTCGAGAGCTGCCGCAGACTCGGAGTGCGCTCGATTCTAGCGGCCCCGGTACGGTACGAGCGCGATACCATCGGATTGCTGATGGTGTTTGCACCAAAGCCGTTCAATTTCGACGAAGGCGACGTGGCAGTGGCCGAGAGCCTGGCTCACACGGTCATACGGACGATGAGGCAGGCTGAAAACACCGACCACTGACTGCAGTCGTTCTATGCTGCCTTCTGTTGTTGATACGCCGGTACGAAAAATTCCGCTACGAAATCTTCGAATTCAGTCTGCGTAGTATTTTCCGGCGTGCGAGGCTCAAGCGGACGCATATGTCCTGAGTTCAATGCGCCTGCCATTTCGATTATCTGGCGGGCGAAATCCTCCGACATTCCCATCTGGACCAGGGCAGATAGCATCTGATCGTCGGGCGCCTGAATATATTTCAGATCCGGCTTGCCGATCGCCTGGCCGATGATCGCGGTTGCGTCCATGTAACTCAGATCGCGGTTTCCGTGGAGTTCGCGAGTTTGCTTACCCGAGAAATCGTGACTCAACATTGCCTTGGCGGCTGCCTTGCCGATATCGCAACTGGCGATCATGGGCACCTTCAAGTCGGGGCGCAGCGGACCAACTGTGGATCCAGTCATGCGAATCGCGGCGGCTTGCGGCAGAGTGTTCTCCATGAAGTAGCCAGCGCGAAGATGAAGAATATTCGCGCCTGCGAGTTGATTGAGCTTCTGTTCAAGGTTGTAAAGGCCAACGACGGGACCGGTTCCAGACGGCTTGTCAGCCCCGACGCTGCTGAGCGAAACCACATTCTTAACTCCGGCATCGCGCAGGGACTTTGTGATCGCATCGCTCACGCGCTCCTGAAAAGCGCGAAAGCGGTCGCTTTTGGGATTGGGCGGAATCATGACGTAAGCAGAATCGGCGTTTTGAAGCGCCCGGGCAAGAGCTTCAGGATCGGTGACATCGCCGATAAAGATTTCGCCGCCCTTAGACGCGAGAAATTGCAGGTGGTCGGCATTTCTACCGACGACGCGAACTTTTTCGCCTTTCGAGAGAAGTGCTTGCGCTACTACATGGCCGGTATTTCCGCTTGCGCCTAAAACGACATGCATGGTGAGCCTCCAGTGTTTCGTTTGGTCCTAAGTTGGATGCGGCACGGTGTAATTCGACTCCACTCAAGAGGGCAGGAACCAGTGTTGTCTGTGTAAAGAGTTGCACCGCCGGGGCTCCGCAGCTGCAAAGTATCATGATTTCTTGCGCGGCTTGAGAGACTCCCAATCTTCGTTGGTCAGCAGCCGGCCGAGGTTGCTGAATTCTCCGGCACCTTGCAGAAACTCTCCTCCGTCCATGCGGATGACTTCGCCGTTGATGTATGCGCAACCATCGCTCACGAGAAAGGCAGCGAGATTGGCCAGCTCTTTCGTGGTACCGAAACGGTGGAGCGGATTGCGATCAAGCGCAGCGACCTCAAGCTCGGGGCTCGGAAGAACCCGCGAGAACGCGCCTTGCGTGGGGATCGGGCCCGGCGCGATAGCGTTCATGCGGATGCCTCGATTTCCCCACTCGACCGCAAGGCTGCGAGTGAGCGCTTCTACTCCGGCTTTTGAAACTGCCGAAGGCACGACGTAGGCCGATCCGACCGGAGCGTAGGTGGCTGAGATGCTCAGCACGGTACCGCCGTGCCCTGCCTTCAGCCAGCGGCGTCCGCAAGCCATGGTGCAGTGGAGGGTTCCCATAAGGACGATGCCGATGACTGATTCGAAGGCTCGGGTCGAAAGTTCCTCGGTACGGGCGATGAAGTTTCCCGCGGCATTATTGACGAGGATGTCGAGGGGACTTTCGCTCCAGATGGATTCGATCATCGCTTCCACCGCCTCGGCATTGCGAACATCGCAGGGAATAGGGTGGATAGAACCTTTTGTAGCCGCAGACAGTTCGGCTGCGGTCTCTTCCAGGACTTCTTCGCGGCGACCACAGATGTGAACGATGGCACCGAGTTCGAGGAAGCGGTGAGCCATCGCTTTGCCGAGGCCGGTTCCACCGCCGGTGATGAGAATGCGCTTATTTGCAAGAAGATCGTTGCGGAACATAGTTGGGAATATAACCCAAGGAGTGGTCCCCAGGAGGCGACTTCGCATCTGCGGCGATCAGTTTGGACATTGAGTGGGAAGCGGCGAAGCCGTAGAATGCTAGCCATTCTCCGCGCCTTGGACGAGAATGAAACGATTTTGGAAATGGTTGGCATTCGGATTCGTCGGCCTGTTTGCGGTTCTGGTTGCAGGCATCAGCTTCACGATCGGTTGGAGGCCGTTTTTAGGGCCTCGAATGCGGCCGCTTACTGATCGTAAGTTCGAGTCCACGCCGGAGCGGCTGGCGCGCGGTCGTTATCTGGCGAATTACGTGATGGGCTGCACCGACTGCCATTCGGAACATGATTGGAAGGCCCCGGGCGCTCCAGCGGTCGAAGGCAAACTCGGAGCTGGACAGGTGTTTCCTGGAATGTTCCCCGGTACCGTGGTTGCGCCCAATCTCACTCCAGATTCGGCGACCGGGGCAGGAACGTGGAGCGACGATCAATTCGCGCGCGCCATTCGCGAGGGCATTGGCCACGACGGCCGCACCCTATTTCCGCTGATGCCGTATGAAAACTTCCGCGACATGTCTGACGAAGACCTCGCATCTGTTGTTGTGTACCTGCGGTCGCTGGAGGCTGTTCGCAATCCTTTGCCCCAGACAGAGATCAAATTTCCTGTGAAATACCTGATCCGGAATGCGCCTGAACCAGTGACTGCGCCTGTGCCCTCGCCCGATCTCTCGACGCCGGTGAAGCGCGGCGAATATCTGGTTCAAATGGCGGCGTGCATCGATTGCCATACGCCGCAGCAGAAGGGACAGATGAACATGCAGATGGCTTTTGGCGGCGGGTTCGAATTCTCCGGCACGCCGCTCGCCACCGTGACCAGTGCGAACATCACTCCGGATGTTTCCGGCATTTCGTATTACGATGAGAATCTTTTTCTCGAGGTCATGCATACCGGCAAGGTGAAGGCGCGCGAACTGAACGCAATGATGCCTTGGATTGATTACGGCAAGATGACGGACGACGATTTGAAAGCGGTGTTCGCTTACCTACGCACCGTCAAGCCGGTGCACCATCGTGTGGACAACACATTGCCGCCAACCTTCTGCAAGCTCTGCAAGGGAAAGCATGGGGCGGGAGACCAGAACTGATCACTCCTTAACGAAGCGGAGTTCCGGACTACGCTCTAGCCTACTTCCACCAGTCCGTAGGTGTGTTGCCAGCGCATGCGCATCGCAACCAGGGCGCGGCTAATCTCAACCTGCGAGACTTGTTCATTCGGCCCGGCGATAATAGCGGCAGCCTCTCTTTTGGCCAACTCGAGCAGTTGCCTATCACGCATCAAGTTAGCGACGCGGAAACTGGGCATGCCCGCCTGGCGCGTGCCAAAAAACTCTCCTGGGCCACGCAGTTCAAGATCGAGTTCGGCGATCTGGAATCCGTCGTTGGTTTTGACCATAGCGTCGAGCCGGCGCTCGCCTTCTTCGGTCACTTTGCCGCCCGTCATCAATATGCAATAGGATTTTGCTGCGCCGCGACCGATGCGCCCGCGCAACTGATGGAGTTGGGCCAGGCCAAAGCGCTCGGCATGCTCGACGACCATTACGGTGGCGTTAGGCACATCTACTCCGACTTCGATCACCGTTGTTGCCACGAGAATCTGCAATTCGCCTCTCTGAAACATCCGCATGACTTGATCTTTCAACTCGGGGTCTAGCCTTCCATGCAGCAGTCCGACTTTCAGATCAGCAAACAATCTCGTGCTTAACTCGCGATACATTTTGACTGCCGCTTTCAGCTCGGTTTCCTCACTTTCGGCGATGACCGGGTAGACGACGTAGACCTGATGTCCCTTGGCGACTTGTCTGCGTACAAAGTCCCAGGCTTCGGACGAACGGTCGTCGGTAATCCTGCGAGTGACGATCGGAGTGCGGCCGGGAGGCAGTTCGTCGAGCACGCTCAGATCGAGATCGCCATAAATAGTGAGGGCCAGGGTTCTTGGGATCGGCGTAGCAGTCATCACGAGAACGTCGGGCTCGGCTGAAGCCGGCTGCGCGCCGTTGGCCGCTGCTTGATCGGTTCGACCGTCTGGCTCGCGATCAGTTCCTTCTCCTGATTTCTTCATCAGCTTGAGCCGCTGCAGAACTCCGAAGCGGTGTTGTTCATCGACGATGACTAGGCCGGGCTTCGCGAACTCAACTTTTTCCTCCAGTAAAGCGTGTGTGCCGATTACCAGTTGGGCGTCGCCTTGGGCGATGTGCCGGCGGATTTCGCGCTTGCGATCGGATTCGAGCGAGCCGGTTAGCAGGACAACGCGGTAACCGGCGTTTTCCAGAATTCTCCGCGCAGAGAAATAATGCTGCTGTGCAAGGATCTCCGTGGGCGCCATCAAAGCAACCTGGTAGCCATTTTCGATGGCGATAATTGCCGCCTGAAAGCTGACGATGGTTTTGCCGGAGCCGACGTCTCCCTGCAACAAGCGTCGCATGGGATGAGGTTGTTGCATGTCTCCGGCGATTTCTTTCAGCACGCGCTTCTGCGCTGCGGTGGGATGAAAGGGCAGAATCTTCTTGATCGCCTGGCGCGCGCGATCATCCAGTCGAAACGCGATGCCGGTTTGGGCCCTCTGTTGACGGCGTTTCAGTTCCAGTCCCAGCTCGATGAAAAACAGTTCTTCAAAGATGAGACGGATGTGGGCCGGAGTCCGCGCCGACTGCAAGTCGGCGAGGCTTTCTCCAGCTTCGGGCCAGTGAACTTTCCAGAGAGCTTCGCGCAGCGAGACCAGCGCCAGATTCTGACATACGGATTGCGGGATGGTTTCGGGCAATTCTGGAGTCAGATTCTCAAGAGCGGTACGAACGACTCGGCGAAACCAGCGCGAGGTGACGCGACCCTGGCCTGCTGATTCGTAGATCGGTACGATACGGCCAACTTCCAAGCGATGCAGCCGCTTTGTCCTGAGCCGCATCGCCGGAAGCGTCGCCGAGCATCTCATACTGAGGCTGGATGATCTGCAATTCGCCGCTGCGTTGATCTTGTTCGACTTTGCCGTAGAGCGCGATGAGTTCGCCAGGCTTGAATTTATCGCGCAAATAAGAGCCGTGAAACCACAAGCAGCGAAGCCGCGACCGTCCTTGCCCCACCGTGAGCTGGAAGATCGGCATCTTGCGGGTGCGAAAAAGGCCAGAATTACGGACTTCGCCGATGACTGTGGCCATTTCGCCGGCCCGTAGTTCGGCAATACCACGCGGGTTCAGCCGGTCTTCATAGCGAAAGGGTAGATAAAGGAGCAGTTCGCCAACGGTTGCAATGCCTTTAGTGGCAAGAATTTCCGCCAGCTTTGGGCCAATTCCTCTTACATACTGTACCGGCGTCGTGAGTTCAAGCATCAGAGTTCTTAGGAATGTTAGCAGCCTCCGGTGCGAATGAGTTCCCCGCCCAAAGCTTCAATCGCCGTAAATCTGATTCAAGCCTTGTGTGCGGTAATTCTGGGCAATCTGGCCTACTTCTTTCTAGGTTCGTTCTTTCATCTACCGCGCCACAAACCGTTTCAACTGGATTGGGGCCTGGTGGTCGATTTCTGGCTCTGCGTGGTCGCCTGGGGTCTCATAAGGACAGCGCGAAGGTGGAAGTAGGCTGACCGCCCTCTTTGAGCTAAGGATTTCCTTGTTACTTTCGGAACCTCGCTGATCCCGCGCGCCACGCTACCATATTTGTCTAGTTATGAATAATATTGCGGTCCTGTACGATGCAGGGCAAGCTGTGCTTTCCACGTTCGATTTGGACGAGGTACTGCAGCGAATCCTGGCGATCGCACGGGACTACTTTCATCTGCGGAATGTGGCGATTATCCTGCGGGATCCGAGCTCGCAGCAGTTGTACGTCCGCTCGCAGATAGGATGGGATGACGGCCATGACGGCCTGCGATGGCCCGTGGGACAAGGCATTACCGGCGCCGCAGCGCTGAAGAAGCAGCCGGTTTACGCCCCGGATGTGTTAAAAGATCCTCGCTACATCCGCTCGGCGAAATCCACCCGTTCCGAGCTTTCGATTCCGTTGATGGTGCGCGATGAAGTTGTGGGCGTGCTCGATTGCCAAAGCGATCGTATTGACCACTTCGATAAAGAGACGATCGACCTGCTTACACTGTTTTCGAACCAGGCGTCGATCGCCCTGCAGAACGCGCGACTTTATTCGCTGGAGCAGCAGCGTGCCCGGCAGCTGCAGGCAATCAATGCCATTGCCCAGCAAACCACTGCGGTTCTCGATTTGGAAGAGCTGCTCAGAAGAGTTTGCGAACTGATTCAGGATGCCTTTCGGGTTTCGCACGTCTCGCTGTTCCTGAGGGAAGATCAGGATCTGGTGTTGCGCGCTCATCACGGCACGCTCACACCCCGCATGCCTCAAGGCGGACGTTTTCCGGTGAGCAACGAGCCCTGGGCGAGCATTTTGGCCGGCAATCGCACCGCAATGGAGAACCACCTTTCGGCCGCGACCAGCGCCAGATTTTTTGCGGAATCGCAATCGCGCATGCGCATTCCTCTTGTTTCCTTTGGACAGACACTGGGAGTGCTGGCGCTCGACAGTTCGCAGCCTGACGCGTTTCACGACGGCGATTTGCAGTCGCTGGAGTCGGTGGCCGATATCTGCGCGACCGCGATCCAGAATGCGCACTACGTTGAGCGCGTGAAGCAGCTTGCTTACCTGGACGGCCTGACCGGTATTTTTAACCGCCGTTTCTTCGAATTAAGAATTCTCGAGGAGATCGAGCGGGCCCGCAGGTATGGTTCGGGTATGGCGGTGATCATGGCCGACATCGATCAGTTCAAACGATTGAACGATGAATTTGGGCATGTTCTCGGCGATGAAGTGCTGCGGCAGGTTTCATCGTTGTTTCACCAGCAGGTCAGGAAGATCGACGTAGTCTGCCGTTATGGCGGCGAGGAATTTGCGATTCTGCTGACCCAAACCGGGGCGGATCAGGCGTTCAGTATAGCCGAGAAGCTGCGGAAGATGGTCTCGACCTGGCAGTTTCCGGGCGTACCGCGGACGGTTACGGTGAGCGCGGGAGCGGCGGCATTTCCGGAGCATGGAACTACCCGCGATGAACTGGTGAAAGCTGCCGATAATGCTCTCTACGCTGCGAAACAAGCCGGGCGCAATCGTGTGTGCCTAGGAAATTCTGCGCGGCGGCAGGGGGCTGGGTCACAGGGGTAAATATTGTGCGAGCCGCGAAGAAATTTCGGAGCCTGATCGCGCCACGATTTTAAATATCCAGCCAGTGGGTCGACATCTCCAGCCGCAGCTGCTCCATCTTTTTGCGCAACTGCTCCGCATTCCTCAAAAGTTGTTCACGGACTTTGGGGCCGTACTCCTGCCTGAGCTTGCGAGCCTGTTCTCTCATCTGCTGCTCCTGTTGGCACAGCGATCTGCGCATCTCTTCATTTGCCTTGCGGGCCTGTTCGCGGGCCAATTCCATTTGCGGGCGCAGCCGGGCAACCTCGCTCTCGGCGCCGGCCAATTCCATGCGGGTTTCTGCATCGAGGTCAGGCAAGGCGAAGCCCTCTTGCAACATGTCGCCGGACTCTTTTCTTCCTGGAAGAGCGATCGTAAGGGTCTGCGGCTTCCGGTCGCGAATCACCTCTACGTTGACCGACCCCGCGCTGCGATTGTGCAGAGCGTGGGTGAAGTCGCTGGTGTCGTGCACCGGCTGCTCGCCCAAGCGCACGATCACGTCCCCGGCGTGCAACCCGGCTTTCTCCGCGCGGCTGCCTTTTTCGACCGATCGCACCAGAACGCCTTTGCCATCCTTGGCGCCGAAAAACTCGCCAAGTTGTTGGGTGAGATTTTCGACCATGATGCCGCTGCGGGCCGACGACTGTACGACCACGACGCTAACACTAGGGACCTCAAAGTCCATGGAGGGGATTGCCGGCATCTCGAAGTGAAATTCGTCGTCATCTTTTGATTTTGCGATGTGATGAAACTCCGAGCGCCGGTCGCCGAGTTGCACCTTAATCGTCATTGGCTGTCCATCGCGGCTCAATCCAAGAGTGACGACGCGGCCGGCAGGGGTTTCGCGAATCATGCGCTGCAGTTGCGATTTGCTCTCAACCGCGCTTCCGTTCATGCTCAGTATGACGTCGTGTTCCTTGATGCCGGCCTTCCCTGCGGGAGCGTCCTGGTCAACCATGGTGACTTCGACGCCTTGTTCTTCCTTCAATTTGAGAGTCGCCACGCGGTCGGCACTGATATCGGCGATGTCGACACCGAGATAGGAAGTTGAGCCTGAGTCTTCGCTAGGAATGCCGTAGGGCTGCCAAGAATTTATGTTCCAGTTTTGTCCGGCTTGCGAGAAGGTGACGAGCAATGGCAGCATTACAACCGCAATCAAAATATGTCTTCGCATCGACAACCTCCCAAACATCTCTACAATGGCTCTCTTTTGAAGTCGTTCGTACTCGCCGATCGAATTTAGTGATTCATACGACGAAAACAGATATCTCCAGTCGTAGTTCGAACTTTGAGAATCGGGCCACCGCCGTTTAATCTTCCTTCAGCGCTGAGCGTTCTTGGTCCCCACTTTTCACCTTCGCTAGAAACGTGAATGTCGGGAAAATCGGAGCTGATGCGATGGCCGCTACCTAGATCCACGCTGGCGCGCACCGAAATAGCGACGTCTGACGCGATGTAGACCGTGATGTCACCGGCGGAGGTTTCGAGGGTGGAATTCGCCGGTTCGGCACCCGTCTTCACCAACTTCACGACAATTCCGCCGGCTCCGGTTTCAGCGCGGGCCGAGGGCACACCGTAGAGTTCAATTCCACCGCCGCCGGTGCGTGCCTCGACGTGACCTTTTGCGGAAGAGAGGTGGATGCTGCCTCCCCCCGTATCAATTTCCGCCGGGCCACCGATATCGCCGAGATCGACGCCTCCGCCGCCGGTGGAGACTCTGACTTTGCCGGAGCACTGGTGAACCTGAATGCTGCCGCCGCCAGTCTCAATGCTGGCCGCTTGCGAGGCAGACATAATTTCGACGCTGCCACCGCCTGTTTCCGCGACCAGCTTGCCGTTTGCGTGATGCACTTCGATGGAGCCGCCTCCGGTGTGAAGGCCTATATCGCCGCTGATAGTGCCGACTTCGATTGAGCCGCCTCCGGTCTCGGCATGGGCGCCTCCGCCAATATCATCGAGGTGAATGCTTCCGCCGCCGCTTTCCGCTTCCACGCGGCCTGCCAGCCCGGTGGTGTCGACGTTGCCGCCTTCGGTCTCGATCTTCACCAGTCCAATTTCGCGGGGCACGTTGATGGCGAATTCGCCGGAGAATTTCCGCGGCCGTCCGCCTTGCCAGTCGCCGACGATCCATGCGGTGTCTCCGCGGACGTAGGCATTAATGCGGAAGGAGGCGAACTGGCGCTTGGCATCTTCTTCAGACGAAGTGTTGGCGCGCGTATGGATGGTGTAGATGATGGCCTGCTGCTGCGCGCCGCGAACCACGACGGAACCCATATCGACTTTCACGCGCAGGTTTTTGACGGCGGCTAGTTGTCCGGTGACGACTTGGCTCCACGCGTTGCCTTCGCGGGAGACACGTGTTTCCTGCGCGAGTGCCAAAGGAGCAAGCACAGCCAGCATTCCGGCTAGCCTGACGAATTGTGGCGAACGCTTCACTAAACGGCCCAACTTTCCAGATGACTTTCTAGTTCTGAGCTCGATTCGCCCGCGGCCAACTCAGCGGCATCGATTCGAGCGAAAAGTTCTCTAATCAATCTCGGGCAACTGCGCCAGCATGGTGCGCGCCTGCGACTTAATGTATTGGCTTTGGTCTTTCGCGGCCAGCGTCATCAGCACGCCGCGCACGCTGCCGTCTGCCTTCACGGGCTCGATCAGACGCAAGGCCTCGGTGCGGACGCCGGGATTCGAATCGCCCACCAGCGCTTCCAGCACGGCATCGCGGACGTGAACATCATCTTTCACGAAGCTCCCCAGACCATCGAGCGCTTTCAGGCGCACGCCGGGATTGGTATCGTAGCGCAGCGCGTAGATCAAAGCATCGCGCACCTGTGAAACATCCGGCTTCTGCGTAAGGAGATCGACCGAATCCATACGCACGCCGGAATTGTAATTGTTGTGGGCAGCGAACAGCAGCAGCTGCTGGATGCGCTGATCGTTCAACGATCCCTGAGTTTCCGCCGTAGAAACTGTGTCGTACTTGATGTCAATCTTGTCTGTGCCGGGCTCTTGCGTGATGGAACGGATGCCGGTGATGGAGGCTTCGACGGGAGCGGGAGTTGCGGAAGTGAATGCAGGATTGCCGGCAATTTGCGGCTGATGGGCAAAGATTTTATAAGTCGTGCCAATGCCCGCGGCGAAGCCGAAGATTAAGATAACCGAAGCCAGCGCGGGGGAGAAACGCACCTGACGGAACCAGGTTGCTGGATCGAAGGCCAGCCGGTGCCAGAACCTGCCCTGCACGGCGGTTTCCAGCGCCTCTTGCAGGCGCATACGCGAAGCGGCGACCAGATTTGGCGAAGGCTCGGAGGCCTTCTCTTGCGACAGCAGGGCGTGGAACTCCTGCTCGGCTTTCAGTTCGGCCGCGCAATCGGCGCAGCGCGCAACGTGCTGTTCGAGTTCGTGGCGAGCGTCATCAGGCAGTTCGCCATAAACCTGCAGCGTGATGTTTTCTCTTACCCATTCGCACTTCATAGCAACCTCATTTTCAAGGTTTCCCAAGTTTCAAAGTTTTCGAAACCTTGAAACTTGAGACTTTAAAACCTTCCCTATCTCATATCCGCCAACTGTCCGCGCAATTTTTGCGTAGCCCGAAACAACGTATTCTTGGCGGTTTCTTCCGTCGTATGCAAAATCTCGCCTACGGTTCTCAACTTCAATCCGTGGTAATGCTTCAACTCAAACACCATGCGCTCGCGTGGAGTCAGCTTTTCGAGTGCTCCGGAAATCCGCGCGCCCAGCTGCCGGCGCATCAAATCCCGCTCCGGATTTGCTCCCGCGCGCCCATCCGGGACCTGATCGAGCAGATCGTACTCTTCGCCGTTGCCGCCTTTCGCCACCGGCGCTTCTTCCTTGCGCACCGTTTTCTTGCGCAGGTGATCGAGGCACAAATTAGTAACGATGCGGTAAATCCAGGTATAAAACGAGCACTCGAAGCGAAAGCTTCCGATGTTCTTGTAAGCCTTGAGGAAGGCGTCCTGGTAAACATCTTGCGCGTCGTGCTCGGTTCCGGTGAGGTGCAGCGCCAGCCGCAAGACCGCCTGATCGTAGTGGCGCACGAGCTCCTCGAAGGCGGCGGCGTTGCCCCGCTGCGCATCGCGGATCAGCATCGTATCGTCTATGCGGCGTTCTTGACCAGCCATGCGGACCCGCGTGGAATTCTGGTTCTCCACCAGAGTTGAACCGCTGACTTTCTCCACTCGCTCGAAGTTCGTTTTCGAGTGCGCCCGTTTACCAACCGCAAGTGTTACAGCAAGTACATCGGCCGGCATGTTTTGTCTTTTCCTGTTTGCCCGGTGTCAATGCCGTACCCGGGCTTGCATTGGAATAGACGAGGAATCAGCGGAATCGTAAGCACGAATTATAGGAGATTTTGGGGCTAGGTGATTCTGGAGCAGGGATTTAGGGGGAAACAGGACACGAGGCTGTGGTAACAGACCGTGACCCGCGAGGCTACATCGACCGGCTTAGACCTCTGGTGCCTAATGGTGAGTCCGAAGTGCCATTGACCGGAAATACTCGGTGGGCGCAGCATTAAATCGCTCGCCGATCCTGTGAATTTAACTTCTCCTGAAGATCGGCGTTCGGGCCATTCCTCTGGTTTCCCTGGGTTAAATCTCAAATCAAATAAGTCGGGCGCGATTACGCCCGCGAAGGAGACTGTATGAAGAACCTGACACTGGGGATATTGCTGCTTTGCTGTTCGTGCCCGTGGGTATTTTCTCAATCGGTCGATTCCTCCGATTGGGCAGGAGAGACGGTTTTGCCCGTGACGGGGAGCGGCGTCAAGGATCACGTTCCGTTGTGGAAGAACAGCACCCAGCTGGGCAGTTCCAACATCTTCCAAAGCACTAGCGGAAGTACAACAGGGTATATCGGAATTGGGACGACTGCCCCAGCCCACAATCTGCACCTCGTTGGGCAGGCGGATACCAACCTCACTCTGGAAAGTAGTGCTGCCAATGGTAATCCGACCATTTCCGTGATTGCGAACACGCCCGCAGGCGCAGCCCAACTTTCCCTAAGTAGGGCCGACGGTGGAGCTCCGGCAATAGTGTATTTACAAACGGCTGGAGTTACAGACTGGGCAGTTGCGGTCCCTGACGGCAGCACCGACGAGTTGGACTTTTACAACACGGCAAACTCGATCGTAATGACCCTACTCCAAGGAGGGCAGGTGGGGATTGGGACGAATACCCCATCGAGCCTCTTAACGCTTGTTGAAGGAGGAGGAGCCGCGCTCGCGGACGGCTGGAGTACATACAGCTCCCGCCGCTTTAAGACCAACGTGCGTCCTTTACTGGGTGCGCTCGAGAAGGTCGAGCAACTTCAAGGTGTTTCCTACGATCGAAAAGGGGACGGCCAGCACGAGATTGGCGTGATCGCAGAGGACGTGGATCGAGTGGTTCCCGAGATCGTTGCGAAGGACCCCAAGACCAGAGAAATCCAAGGAGTTGACTATTCACGCCTTTCAGCTTTGCTGATCGAAGCGGTCAAGACGCAGCAAGCGGAAATCGATGCGCTGAAAACAGAGGTCCAAGAAGCATCCGCAAGAAGGTAGCCTGAACCTTATCTGACGCGTGGCTAGGAGACCCGGTACTCACCTAGCCGCGCTCGTTATCATTATCTATTCCGCGACCACTTCCTTCTCAATCACCACTTTCAAATGCGCGGTCACGTCCTTGTGCAGCTTTACCGGCACCGCGAATTCGCCCAGCGTCTTCAGCGGATCGTGCAACTGAATCTGGCGGCGATCGAGGTTGATTCCTTTTTTCCCGACAGCATCGGCAATGTCGCCTGAGGTGACCGATCCGAACAACTGATCGTTCTCGCCGGAGCGCCGCTGGAACGAAACTGACAATCCCTCAAACTGCTTGGCCAGCTCTTCGGCCTGCGACTTCTCTTTAGCCGAGCGGCGCACAGAGGCAGCTTTCATCTGCACAATGACGGCTTTATTGCCCTCGTTGGCGACGATCGCCAGCTTCCGCGGCAAAAGATAATTGCGTCCGTAACCTTCCGCGACCTTCACCACGTCGCCGCGCGATCCCAACTTGTTCACGTCTTCTTTGAGAATGACTTCCATGATAACTCCTAAGGTCTTAGCTGCCAGCTTCTCGTCTGCTCCGATCCGTATTGCTAAGAGCCAGAGGCTTGGAGCTGGAGGCTGATTTTCTACGAGGCTCTTCCTGCGAACGGCAGCAGGGCGATATTGCGCGCCTGCTTGATCGCCGAGGCAAGGCGATGCTGGTGCGGCGAGCAAACGCCGGTCAGGCGCCTGGGCACGATTTTACCGCTCTCGGCTACAAACTGGCCGAGCAGACGGTAGTCTTTGTAGTTGATGTCGGCAATCTTCTCGGTGCAGAACTTGCAGACTTTCTTGCGCCGGAAAAATTTGCGTGCTCCGCCCTCTCGCGGTGGGCCGCCGGGGCCTGAACGGCCTCCGCCGCCCCCGAACCGGGGACGATCTCCTCCAGATCGCGGGCCATCTGGCCGCGTGGGCCGGTCAGCGACCGGCGATGGTGCTTTAGTTTCTTCAGCCATAACGCTCCTTAAAATCAGTTGCCAGTGGCCCAGTTGCCAGTGGCTAGTGAAAAACTACGTCATATTACGCCGCAGATTCCGGAATGGATAACTAGATACCGGAACCCGGCAATGCTCTTACGCGGTTGCCGGTGTTTCCGCCGCTGGAGTCAGTGGTGCTTCCTCGGCTGCGGCCGCAGGTTGCGCGCTCATTTTCTTGCGCGCGTCGCGCAGCTTCTTGATCTTCTCCAGGCGCTTCTGTTCTTCGTCGATGCGCACGGTGAGGAATTTGATCACCGGCTCTGTCACACGCAGTCGGCGCTCGAGTTCGTGAACAACCGAGCCAGCGCCCTCGATGGTCAGCAAAATATATACACCCTCGCGGAACTTGCGGACCATGTAGGCCAGCCGCCGCTTGCCCATGCGCTCGACGCTCTTCAACGTTCCGGACGCCGAAGTCACGGTCGATTCCAAGTTTGAAATCAGTTTTTCGAGATCTTCATCCGCCATATCCGGCCGGACAATAAACATCAGTTCATAAGTACGATTCATTTCCATCTCCTGCCACGGATCTTCACGGCTCGCTACGGATAAACCGGATCAGAAATCTTGATCGGTCAAAATCCGCGTAAATCGGTGGCTAATCTTTCTCTTCTTCCGGCTTGCGGTTAAACCTGTTCATTGCCGCCGCCGGACCTTCCGTCAAAATCACTTTCACCGCTTCCGCCGCAGTATCAAGCATCTCGTCGACCACGGCCAGTTGCCCTTTGCGCATTGGTGAAAGCAGATATTTTTTCCCGTCTTCGACTTTATGATCGGGCGCCACTCCGATCCGAATACGCAAAAAATCCTGCGTACCCAGCGCATCGATGATCGACTCGATGCCGTTATGCCCCGCCGAACTTCGCCGCGTATGAATCCGCAGCGTGCCCAGCGGGAAATCCAGTTCGTCCTGAATTACGATCAAGTCCGATTCCGGCTTTGCCTCGTACTCTGCCAGCAACTCCCGAACCGAGATCCCGCTCAGGTTCATGAAAGTTTCCGGCTTGGCCAGAAGCACCGACTCGTTTCCAATCTGCGTTCTCGCCGTCAACGCCCGGCACCGCCGGTTCCGAATTTCGATCCCTCTCTCGCCGGCAATTCGATCCACCGCGAGAAAGCCTATATTATGCGGCGTGAACTGATACTCGATGCCAGGATTACCGAGACCGACGATCAGTTTCACGCCTTGCCTTCCCCCAAAACGAGCCGAGCATTGCTCGGCCGGACGGGCGAGGGCGCCCGTCCCCACACGAGCATTTACTTCTTTTCCTTCTTTTCAGCCTTCTTCTCCGCCGGTTTCTCGGCAGCGCCCTCGCCTTCCTCCTCAGTTTCAGCCTTGCCCTTCTTGATGACTTCGGGCTCGGCAGGCACTGCAGCCGCGTCTGCAGCCACCGCTTCAGGCGTAGCCACAACTTCTTCTTTCACCGAAGTCACGTGAGCCACCGGCTGGTTTGCTTCCGTCAAAAACTTCAGCTTCGCATTATGCGGAAGATCGGAGACGCGCAGCACCTTGCCAAATGTAAGTTCGCTGACGTCGACATCGATGTGGCTGGGAATGTCTCCCGGCAGGCACTCGATCTCGACTTCGCGCAGCATCTGCTCGAGAATTCCGCCCTCGGTCTTGACGCCGACTGGCACGCCCTGCAGCGTGATGGGCACGCTGACCCGCAGGGCTTTATCCATAGCGATACGTTTCAGGTCGATATGCAGCAGGCTACCTTTGATTGGCTCATACTGCCAATCGACGATCATGGCTTTGGTGCGCTCGCCATCCAGAGCGAGATCGAAAATGGTATTGTGACCGCTGTCGGAGCGCAGAATGCGCAGCACGTGCCTGGGATCCACGCTTACCGGCATGGCGTCTTTTCCAGCTCCGTAAACGACGCCGGGAATCTTGCCTTCACGGCGGACCCGGCGGGCGTGGTTCTTGGTCCCAGCCTCGCGCGGTTGGGCTTCTAGAGTGTTTTGTTCAAGTGTAGTCGCCATAATCTCAATTCCTGTCTTTGCCTCGATAAGCTGCTTCGAGAATCTAGATAAATAACTTGCTCACTGAAGTTTCTTCGTGATTGGCCTGAATGGCGCGGCCAATCAATCCCGCGATCGAGAGCACTCGAATCTTGGGCTCGCGTTTCGCTTCTTCGGTCAGCGGGATAGTATTTGTTACCACCACTTCACGAATAACCGATTTTGCAATGTTTTCCACGGCGGGATATGAAAGCACCGCGTGGGAGGAACAGGCGTAAACCTCGGTCGCACCATTCTCCTTCAGAGCATTCGCGGTTTTCACCAGCGTGCCGGCGGTGTCGATCAAGTCGTCAATGATCAAACAAGTTCGTTCGTGCACGTCGCCGATCACGTGCATGACCTCGGCTACGTTCATCTCCACGCGGCGTTTGTCGACGATTGCCAGCGCCGCATCGACTTTCTTGGCGAAGAACCTTGCACGCTCCACGCCGCCTGCATCTGGCGAAACCACCGTCAGGTTTGGCAGATTCAACTTCTTGAAGTGATCGACCAGTACCGGCGACGCGAACAGGTGATCGACGGGAATATTGAAAAAGCCCTGCAACTGCGGTGTATGCAGATCCACAATCAGCGCGCGATGAATGCCGGCAGTCGTCAGCAGATCGGCCATCAGTTTCGATGAAATCGGGCTGCGCGGCTTGTCTTTACGGTCCTGCCGGGCATAACCAAAATAAGGAATCACCGCTGTAATTCGCCGGGCGGACGCGCGTTTTAGAGCATCCACAATCAACAACAACTCAATCAAATTCTCGTCGACGCTGGTGCTTCTGGCTGCATGCACCGCACGGCACGTGGGCTGCAACACGAACACATCTGCGCCGCGCACATTCTCCTGAATCTGCACGTAGGCTTCGCCATCGGCAAAGCGCGTAACTTGCGCCTGGCCGCGCGGCATCCCCAGGAAGGTGCAAACCTCGTCAGCCAAAGGCTCGTTCGCGGTGCCGCTGAAAATCTTGAACTTGTCGTCGGTCCGCGCGCGCGGCTTGCGATCCGGCTTTTCTTCCGGCACCAGCTCGGCCTTTTTCTCGACCTTCTCTGTCTTTTCCGCCGGCGTGAGTAAAGTTGCCATGAGTTTCAGCCTTTAGCTATTAGCCTTCAGCCCTTATCCAAACCCTTGCCCTTGGCTTCGCAGAGCCAAAAGCCAGGGCAAACTGGCTAAAAGCTGGTTTTGGCTGGGCCGCTAGGATTCGAACCTAGACAAAGTGCTCCAAAGGCACTTGACCTACCATTAGTCGACGGCCCAGTAAGCCATTGTTGATCTTGGATTGTTGAGATCGGTGAACCCGACCAGCTTATTGTCAATCAACAATCCAAAATCAACAATGAAAAATTCGCTATGCCGCCGCTACACCCAAAGTTTCGTCCAGTACTCGCGCCGCGTGAGCGTCTTTGTCGCTTGCGCAGCCCATCGCCGTTTTCGCAGCCTCTGAGCGGCTAGTCTCGCCTCGTCAGGCGAGGCGAACAGCCCGTATACCGTCGAGCCAGAGCCGGAGAGCGACGCATACTTCGCGCCCGCACGCTCCAACTCCTTCTTTGCTTCACACAGTTCGGGGTACTCAGGAAAGACGACTTCTTCGAAGTCGTTCTTGATCCCGGCCCGGACAAGCTCGAGAAGTGGATTCTCGCGCCGGCCCCTTCTAAAAGGAGCACCGGAGTAACTCTCGCTTAACCATGCCGATAACCGCAGGCCAAGCTCACCCATTCTATCGGATGAATTCGGTGCGGTCAATTTTCGGTCCCATGCGGCAAATGCCTTGGGGGTTGAAACTCCAACGTCGGAAGTTACGATGACGCAGGCCATCGGAGGCAAATCCGCGAGTGGATAAACCCGCTGGCCGCGACTCACACCCAGAACAGTTCCTCCGACCAGAAACAATGGCAGATCGGAGCCGACTTCCGCGGCGATTTGCAACCGTTGCGCCGGAATCAAAGATTTTTTCAGAGCCTGTTCAAGAGCCATCAAAGTCGCGACCGCGTTCGACGAAGCGCCACCCAGGCCGCCCTGCACTGGCAAGTGTTTCTCAATTTCGATGAGAACCCGCCCCTTGGTCTTGAGCGCCTGCATTGCCTTCTCCACGATGCGATAGCAGGTGTTCGATTCATCTTTTGGCACGCGGTGATCTTCGCAACGAATCTCGATTCCGCTGCCGCGAGCCACGGTGACCCGAATGACGTCGTGCAGCTTCAATGTCTGGTAAACCGTCAGGAGTTTATGAAACCTATCTTCACGGCGGGCGCCGATCGTCAGCCCAATATTGATTTTTGCGAATGATCGCACTCTCACTGGCATGGGAGGATGATTGTAAAGCCTCCGGGAAATCGACGACAGTTTCTCGGGGGGGAGCTAATGGCGAATTGCGCGGAGTGGCACGGCTCCCCCACTCGACACACCACTTCGGTAATCTCGACTATGACCTCTTATTAACGCAGTCTAATTTGTGATTCTGATCACACGAACCGGCAACGGTCCTCCCAATCGGAACCAAGCAAGACCGTAGGAAACGAGTACTGCCCTGCTCGCAACAGGGACCCTGTCAGTGCTGACCCGCAAGGGTGTAAGACGTTGCTTGCGGAGATCGACCCAAATTTCAGCCCGCGTTCCACGTCGACCGGGGCTAGCGCGTGTACGGGCGGCGGGCTTTCAGGGGTGTTTGTATGCGGACTTTGATTTATCGCTGTTCTTTGTTGTTATGCTTTTTCGCGGCCGCAATCTTCGCCACCGCGCAATCTGACTATCGAGTCATCTCCGTTAGCGATGGCGGAACGATCTCTGGGACGGTGAAATGGTCTGGCCCGGCGCCTCACGAACTGGAGTATCCGGTAACTAAAGATCCTCAGATCTGTGAAACCGATGGTAAGAAAACCGCGAGCCTGGAACGCCTGATCGTCGGGCCGGAGGGAGGCGTCGCCAACACCATCGTTTACCTCAAGAACATTTCTGCCGGCAAGGCTATGGATTTGCCCGAGCAGCGCCGTCATTTAGACCAGCACCATTGCCGTTATATTCCGCATATTCTTCTGGTGCCGGCGAATGCCGACCTGCAGATGAAAAGTTCTGACGCAACGCTGCACACCATCCACATGGATGGAGCGGCCAGCTTTAACCTACCATTTCCCTTCACCAACCAGGTCAGTTCCCGAACCATGTCAACGCCTGGATTGGTCAACCTTCGCTGTAACGGCGGGCATGTTTGGATGAATGCCGAGATGATGGTTGTGCCGCACCCGTACTACGCAGTTACGGATGAAAGTGGGCGCTTCGAATTCACCAGTGTTCCACCGGGCACATATCAGATTGTCGCCTGGCACGAAGGCTGGGGACTGGCCGGTAAGGAACAGGCTTACGACGTTCTGACGGAACGGACTGTGCAGCGGCCGATCTTCACCGAACCGAAGACCTGGGAGAAGTCGGTCACGGTCAACCCCAACCAGCCCAGCACGGTGAATTTCGTGATCGGTAATAAGTAATCGTGTAAGGTGGACGCTCTTGTCCACGAAGAATCGGCAGCATCTAAGAAGCCGGAGGATCCTCCGGCTTCATTTTCTTGGGACTCCAACGGGAATCGGCCTGCGCAAATCCCGGTAACTGAGTGGGACAGTTGCGCGCTACCCTCGCCGCTTGTACAGTGCGGCAAACTCAAACCCTGCATTCGCCGGGAACAATTCCGCCACTTTCCTCAAGCGCTCAGCCAGCGCCGAAGGCGCCAGCAGCGGATAATCCCGCTCGCGCAAATCGTAGTAATCCACGTCCAGAAACAGCGATAAAAGGTAAATCGAGATCGTGTCGGCGAAGGTGGCCTCGAAGTATTCGTTCTTGTATTTCTCCGCCTCGGGGCCGGTTGTTGTGGCGAGCTTCCGCGCCTCCCAGGCGTCGAGCGAAGTCTCCCCGCGAATGCCGGCTTCTACCTGCTTCCAGGCCAGATTGCTGAATTCGTCTGAAACTCCGGCAATTTCGACCAGCGCATGACCCACGTTGATGTAGAACTCGAAAGCCACGGAAAACTTGTCATCCGTAAGCCGAGTGGAAATAAAAACACATTGCGAATCGCCGAGATTGAGATTGCGGTGGCAAACCGCGTTGTCGCTAAGCGCGACGTCGTAGCGATCGGCGATCAGGATCTCTTCGCCCTGGCTGACGGTAAGCGGCACAAAATAATAAGCCTTACGCTTAAGCGCAGAAGCAATTTTTGAAGGCACGGCTGCGATCATGCGTTCCATATCGAGCGCACCAACCGAGTTCTCGCCGGACGAGGCATAACACACGCCGTTCGCCGCCTGGGAAACTGGCGTCATCCGCACCACATCGGCGGGGCTCCGCGTAATTACTGAGGCTGCCTGCGACATCCTTGCTCTTTTATACACTACCGGGTTTGTCAATGCTGGCGCGTGGACCGCCTGCGAAGCCATTTGCGGACCCTAAACCTCCAGCTGGGACAGCGCATGTGGTGTAGCCTAGAAGCATGCCTTCCAAGTCACGTTCGCCGCGCTGGTATACGATTCCAGTTCGCGTGGCGCTTGTGACTTTTATCTGCACTTTGCTCGCTTTCGCCGTCAGCCTTCTTTTGGGTATCGTCGTGACAGTTGCGCTCGCAACCCATCGCCACGTCAATCCGGATATGACGATTGCTTACCGTAACATCGCGCTTCCGTCCGCTTTGGTGGCGGGCGGTGTCGTTTTTGTCCTTGCTCTGGTGATCGAAATCCACCACTATCGCCAGTCGAAGACGCTAGCGGCGATCGCGAGGGCCAGCGGCGAGCGGCCGCTGCAAATCCAGCACTGATATGCGGCCCCGCATCGCCATCCCAATGCCGCATTCGATTGACCGCGAATACTCCGAAAGAGCGATTCCGCCCTACGAGCGCGCGGTGGAACTCGCGGGCGGGGAGCCGGTGCGCATTCAGCTTGATGAAACGATCGACAGAGTGAAAGCGATTATCGCGGGCTGTGCAGGAGTTCTTCTGCCGGGGAGCAACGCGGATGTCGAGCCTGGAAAATTCAAAGCTGAGCGTTCTTCCCACACGGCGCCCGCGGATCCGCTCCGCGAAGTGATCGACGAACTATTACTCGAGGACGCTTACGCTTCGGGCAAGCCGATCCTTGGGATTTGCTACGGTCTGCAGAGCCTTAACGTCTTCCGCGGGGGCTCGTTGATTCAGCACATCCCGGATTTTCTGCCGGACGAATTGCGCCATCGAGTCAATCACGAGGCTGGAAAGAAAGTCGCAGTGGCGCACAGAGTTGAGATCGACGAAGATTCCAGTCTGGCACGCATTGTGGGCAACCACGGGGATTCGGATACGGTTGAAAAAAAACTCGTCATTCCAGTGAACTCATCGCATCATCAGTCGGCGCAAATGGCCGGTGCCGAACTTCGCATTGTGGGGCGATGCACGGATGACTCCATCGTCGAAGCTCTGGAGGGAACCGATCCAGCGCATTTCGTATTAGCAGTGCAGTGGCATCCGGAGCGCTCAGTTGATCAGGATGAAGCATCGCGGGCCATATTTCGTTCGGCGGTGAGGGCGGCGGAAGCTCACTTGAAATAGCTCAGCGGGGCGCTGGCTTCCGCTTAATCCTCTTCCTGCTTTTGCTCCGTGTTTTCTTGGGAGGAGTCCCTTTCTGGAGCAGGACAACTACGTGCGCGACGGCCGTGTTTTCCAGATTCAGACCTTCCGGAGTCTTCGCTTTCAATCCAATGCAATCGGGGTTTACGGCCAGTAACTCGGCAACTCGATTTCGAATCACCGCGGCGTGAGGTCCGATCTTGGGAGCGGCAAGAATCAGGCTGGCATCGACGTTGCCAACGGTGTATCCCGAAAGATGCACACGCTTCAACGCCTCTCGCAGAAAGACAACGGAGTCCACACCCTTCCACGTTGGGTCGGAAGGCGGGAAAAGTGCGCCGATGTCGGGCGCGGCGATAGCCCCAAGTAGCGCGTCTGTGATGGCGTGCAGCAGCACGTCGCCATCGGAATGGCCGCCCAGGCCTTTTGTGTGCGGCAGACTGGCGCCGCCAACTTTCAGCGGGATGCCGTCGCGAAATTCGTGGGAATCGAAGCCGTAGCCGATCCGAGTTGGCGGTTGGGGGTTCTTGGTCTCAGGCATATCGAGTCACTCAGCCGGCAGTCTTCAAGTAAAACTCGGCGAGCTCCATGTCCGCCGGCGCGGTGATCTTGATGTTTTTCTGCGATCCCATCACTACAGCGACTTCGTGTCCTGAGCGTTCGACCAGAGAAGATTCATCCGTGCCCAGAAATCCGTCGGCGGAGGCTTCATCAAACGCCTTCTTGATCACACTGTAGCGAAAACCCTGCGGCGTCTGCGCCATCACGATACTTGCCCGGGGGATTGTGGCTTTGATCAACGCGCCCTCAGCCGTGCGCTCGACTTGCTTGACCGTATCGACAGCGGGAAGCCCCGCGATTGCCGCGCCATATTTCTGCGCCGCTTCGATCACTTCTTGAATAATCTCAGCCGTAACGAACGGGCGCACGGCATCGTGGACGAGAACGATGTCATTCGGCGCCGCAGAGATTGCCTTAAGCGCACTCTCTACCGATTGCTGCCGGTGTTCACCGCCGACCACAAAGTTGACGTTCTTCTTGGCTACGTCGGGGGCTTCGTTTTCCACTTGTGAGCGAAAGCTGGAAATTTCGTTTTCCCGCAGCGCGATCCAGATTTCCCTAACCGAGTCTACTGCGGCAATCTTACGAAGCGTGTGGATAAGGATCGGGATACCGCCCAGTTGAGTGAATTGCTTTGACCGTGCAGTGGCGGTTTGTTTGCCCTTTACGCCAGAGGCCACGGGCGCCATACGAGTGCCAAGCCCGGCTGCAGGAATAATTACAACAACCTTCATAGCGGGCTGTAAGTATACGAGCGGGAAGCGAAGAGTTCAAATGCGGCCAGCAGGAGTGGATTCACGGCGAAACGTTGCCGCAGATTTTCACCGATCCAACCGCGATCAAGTCAGACCAGAAAATCTTAGTCCGCGAGATCCGTGGCTTGCATTTAACCCTTCTTTACCGGTTGCTTTTCGCCCACGCGTTTGCTGACTTCGAATTTCATCTTGCCAGCTTTCCTGTCGGCATCCAGCACCACGTGGTCGCCATGCAGGATTTCCCCATCCAGAATCTTCAAGGCTAGCGAATCCTGGATCAGCTTTTGAACAGCGCGCTTCAGCGGACGCGCACCGAAGTTAGGGTCGTAGCCTTGAGCGAACAACAGATCTTTCGCAGCGTCGGTCAGTTCGATCGAAATCTTGCGGTCGGCGAGCAGCCGCCGGACGTCTTCGAGCCGCAGTTCGATGATCTTGACCAGCTGTTCTTTGCCCAGCGGACGGAAGATAATGATGTCGTCGACGCGGTTCAGGAACTCTGGTCTGAAGTGGCCGTGCAGCGTCTCGGTAACCTGCTCCGCCGCCTTCTCGAAATCTTCCGGCGTACGCAGGTTTTCCGCTTGCAGATAGCTCGAGCCCAGGTTCGAGGTCATGATAATGATCGTGTTCTTGAAGTCGACGGCGCGGCCTTTGCCGTCAGTGAGGCGGCCATCATCCATGATCTGCAACAGAATGTTGAACACATCGGGATGCGCCTTCTCGATTTCGTCAAAGAGCACGACTGCGTAAGGGCGGCGGCGTACCTGCTCGGTGAGCTGCCCACCTTCTTCGTAACCGACGTATCCTGGAGGTGCGCCGATCAGCCGAGCAACCGAGTGCTTCTCCATGTATTCGGACATGTCGATGCGCAGCAGAGCGCGCTCGTCGTCGAATAGGAATTCGGCGAGCGCTCGTGCAAGCTCGGTTTTGCCGACGCCGGTCGGCCCGAGAAAAATGAATGAACCGATTGGGCGTTTGGGATCGCTCAGTCCGGCACGGGAGCGCCGAATGGCATTGGCAACGCGTTCCAGAGCCTCGTCCTGGCCGACCACACGTTGTCGCAGCCGATCTTCCATAGTGACCAGCTTCTTGACTTCGCCTTCGAGCATCTTTGACACAGGAATGCCGGTCCACTTGGATACGATCCGCGCGATGTCCTCTTCGTCGACTTCCTCTTTAAGCATGCGAGTCTTGCCCTGGCTCTCCATTTGGGCGGTAAGTTTGGCCAGATCGGCTTCGGCCTGACGAATGAGGCTGTAGCGAATCTCGGCGACACGCTGCAGATTGCCCTTACGCTCCTCCGCCTGCTCTTCGATTTTCAGCTTCTCAATTCTTTCTTTCAGCTCGCGAATGCGGGCGATCAATTCTTTTTCCTTTTTCCAGTTCGCCTTCAGCGTGTTGGATTTTTCACGAATCTCCGCGAGCTCGCGGTCGATGAGGGCGAGGCGCTCTCTGGAGTTCGGGTCATCCTCTTTCTTCAGGGCCTGCTTTTCGATTTCGAGCTGTGTGGCGCGGCGTTCGAGCTGATCGATGTCGGTCGGGAGCGAATCGATTTGAATGCGAATCGAGGCGGCCGCTTCGTCGATGAGGTCGATGGCCTTGTCAGGCAGAAAGCGATCTGAAATATACCTGTGAGAAAGCGTGGCTGCGGCGACAATGGCCGAATCTTTGATGCGCACGCCATGATGGACCTCGTAGCGCTCTTTCAGGCCGCGGAGGATCGCGATGGTGTCTTCGACGTTCGGCTCGCCGACGAAAACGATCTGAAAGCGGCGCTCGAGGGCCGCATCTTTTTCGATGTACTTTCGATATTCACTGAGCGTGGTGGCGCCGATTGCTCGCAGTTCTCCGCGAGCCAGCGCCGGTTTGAGCATGTTGGAGGCGTCAATCGCGCCTTCGCTGGCACCAGCCCCGACTAAGGTGTGCAACTCGTCGATGAAGAGAACGATCTGACCCTGTGAATCTTCAATCTCTTTTAGGACGGCCTTGAGGCGGTCTTCGAATTCGCCTCGATATTTGGCTCCGGCGAGCATCGAGCCGAGATCGAGCGCGACCACGCGCTTATTCTTGAGTGCTTCCGGCACGTCGCCCGAGATGATGCGCTGGGCGAGGCCTTCGACGATAGCGGTTTTGCCGACTCCGGGTTCGCCGATGAGCACGGGATTGTTTTTTGTGCGCCGCGAGAGAACCTGAACCACGCGGCGAATTTCTTCGTCGCGTCCGATGACCGGATCGAGCTTGCCTCGGCGCGCTTGTTCGGTGAGGTCGCGAGCATATCGTTCCAGCGCCTGGTATTTGGCTTCGGGATTCTGGTCCGTCACTTTTTGTGAACCACGAACGGAAGTCAACGCTTTCAGAATCGCATCGTAAGTGGCGCCATGGCGGGCGAGAATCTGCTGCGCCGCATCCTGCTTGAGGTGCGTGATGGCGAGGAGAAGGTGCTCCGTCGATACGTATTCATCTTTAAAATTGGAAGCTTCTTTAAATGCCTGCTCGAGCAGTTTGTTGACGTTGCTCGAGAGCGCGGCCTGCGACGCGTCTCCAGAGACTTTTGGCAACTTTTCGATCTCGCGGTAGATCTCGCTCAGAACGGCTTGTGGGCCGATGCCGATTTTTTCGAGCACCGGAGGAACTATCCCTTCTTTATCTTCAAGCAAAGCTGCTAGCAGATGAATCGGCTGCATCTCCGGATTGCCATGCTCGGAAGCGAGTTCGGTGGCACGTTGAACGGCGGCCTGCGCTTTTACTGTGAATTTGTCCCAACGGATGGGCATAAGAACCTCGATTCAGCAGTTCAGAAACTTAGTAATTGTGTAATTGGATGGGTGGCTGGTCGCCCGCGGTTTCAAATTACTCGATTACAAAATTCCCAGACTGCAAAATTAAGGGAGGCGGTTTAGTTTGCCGCCTCCCGCTGATGGAAGCCTGTCGAGCTGTGCTCGACCGGACAGTCTAGAGCGCTGTTCCTGGACGAGCCGGTCATCTTATGCGGCTTTGCTGGGACCTTTGGCTTCCAGGGTCTTCTCGCCGGATTTCGTGCTGCCGACGTTGACCTTGATCTGCTTCGGCTTAGCTTCAGCCTTTTTCGGGAGAGAGATGTTCAACAAACCCTTATCGTAGGTTGCCGAAACGTGCTCGGTATCCACGGCTGGGGGCAGAGTGAAGGTGCGGGTGAAGCTGCCGTACTGGCGCTCCACACGGCGATAGTTTTCTTCTTTCTCTTCCTTCTCGATCTTGCGCTCGCCGTGAACGGTCAGGGTGTTATTCTCGACGCGCACATCAATGTCTTTCTCGTCGATGCCGGGCACTTCGATCTTCAGGACGACGTTGTGTTCGTCTTCGTAAACATCGACTGCCGGGGCAAAGCTCGAAGTTGCAAGGGATTGATCCGGGCCTTCGTTGTAGGTCTCACGAAACAGGCGGTTCATACGGTCCTGCAGCGTAGTGAATTCGCGGAACGGCTCCCAACGGGTAAGAACTGTCATGGTAAATCCTCCTTCAAGGAATCTTTGGCTTGGAAGTGAGAGCAGCCGATCTTGCTCTTGATCAGCTTCACTCACTACATTCGATGCCTAATTAGTATGAACGAAGCATAAAATATGAGCGTATCATTGTCAAGTACGATTTGTACTTTACCTTCAACCGTTTGCGATTGCTATAACGCACTGTAGATAGGCTGTTTCAGGCACATTCAGCAAGATTGGATGGTCTTTTGCCTGTCCGCGAACTTCGAGCAGCCGGAGGGTCCGATGAGCGTCTCGCGCCGCGTCGGACAGCATTTCAACGAAATCAGCGCGGCTGACGTGATAGGAGCAGGAGCACGTAACCAGGACGCCACCCGGATGAAGCATCTTCAGGGCGCGGAGATTTAGTTCCTTGTAGCCCCGCATCGCAGTTCCCAAATCGCGCTTGCTTTTGGCGAAGGCTGGAGGATCGAGGACGATGGTATTGTAGCGCTGGCCGGAAGCGGAATAGTCCTTGAGGATGTCGAAGGCGTTAGCTTCGATCCACTCGATTTCTTTCCCGCCGAGCATGTTCGCGTTTAGCGAGGCATTCCGGTCGGCTACTTCGAGGGCCGGGCGCGAGCTATCGACTCCGGTTACATGAGAGCACCGCCGCGCCAGATGCAGGGCAAACCCGCCCTGGTAGCAAAATACGTCGAGGGCAACGCCATGCGCGTACTGCGCGGCAGCCGCGTAGTTCTCGCGCTGATCGAGAAATGCCCCGGTTTTTTGACCCTCGAACGCATCAAAATGAAATTGAACTCGGTTCATGGCAAAGACGGTCGACTTCTTCCCGCCCTGCAATAGTCCGGAAGTACGGTCCGGCAATTCTTCGAGCTGACGAACTCGAGGATCGACGCGTTCAACGATAGCGTTCGGCATCAGCTGCTCACTCAATGCCGAGATCACGGTATCGCGCGCCATTTCCGAATCCATGGCCTGAGTCAGAACTTGAATCGAGAGTATGTCGTTGTAACGGTCGACGATCAGTCCGGGCATGAAATCGGCTTCGCTGAAAACCACTCGGTAGGCGTCTGTTTCGCGAACGACCCGTTCGCGATAAGCGATGGCGTCGGCGATGCGTTCAAGTAGTAGCGCCGGAAAGTCGACGAAGGGCTTTCGCGAAAGCAGCCGGAGGGCAATCTGCGAGGAACTGGAATACAGCGCACTGCCGAGAATCTGCCCGCGTTGATCCGTAAGCGTGACGACCGAGCCAGCTGGAACCGCCCCTGCTGAGACAATATCAGATCGGTAAACCCACACGTGTCCGTCGTTAAGTCGCGAAGCGCCGCGCGGGGAGATGGCCACCGTAAACTCGGAGTGCACAGTTGGGGACTTGCGAGCCATAACCAGATGTTACCCGACAAACCGCAGCCTACGTCGCCGCGAACGCGCCATCGTAATATTTTGCAGTGACGAGATAAGAGTCTCCTACCGGCAGCAAAGTCTGACTCCTAAGTAATGAGCTAGAAACTGTATACGAATCGATTGCGAGCAGATGGGGCAGCTAGCTGGCGGCTTGCTCAGTGGGAACGGCAGCAGGCGTCTGCGACTTGCCCGGATGAGCGTTCATTTCATAGCGGGCGGCTTCAAGGTCACTGTGGAGAGAGTCGAGCGCCGTCATGGGCATCTCGGTGCCCCAGGTTTCCATGTCGGCTTCGGTCCAGCTTCCGTTGAGGCGAATGGCACCCGTAATGTCTTCCGGGAAGCCATGCCGGTAATCGCCTTCGCGGATGAGGATGTCGCCGATCAGCCGGCCGGTGTGCATGTCGAAGACGCGGCGGCTGGCCTGGCCCCCCGCATTCGTCAGGCACAAAAGAACCTCGCCCGCATCCACAAATTCCTGCCGGTAGTACCAGGCCTGCGGCGCATCGATTTTGGGATTATGGCGCCGCGAACGCTTCTGCTCAGGTTCGATGGCCTGCATTTCATTCGCCGGATTGAAAAAGAGAATGCGCTGGCAGGAGTCGCATACAACAGTCTGCTGGCCGGTACGCACGTCGTTGTAAGTCTGCGGGCGCAGCATGACCTGACAGGCCATACATTTGTGATCGCGAACCTCGGAGATGCCGCTGCCGCGAAACTTTGAAACTCGTTCGTAGTGTCGCAGCAGATCTTCGTTGACGCCAGCCCGCATCTGATCGCGTTTTGCCCGCCACTCAGCAAGCTGCTTTTCATCTTCGGCAGTGCGTTCGCGGGCCGCAGCTTTTTCCATTTCAATCTCAGCGGTTTCCGCTTTCAATTCTGCTTGTGCGGCTTTCACTTCCTTATCGCGAGCATCCGCGTTGAGCATAAGCTCGAGAATTTTGTCTTCGGTAGCGGCGATTTCTTTTTCGGCGAACTGAATCTCGTGCAAAAGCGCCTTGTATTGATCGTTGGTTTTTACGTCAAGAGACTGGTCGCGATACTTGGAAATCTTGCCGCGAAGATCGGAGATGGTGGTTTCGTGCTTCCGGCGGGTCGCCTCGTCGGCTTTGACGGAAGCTTGGGCTTTTTCCAGCTGCGCTTTTGTCCCCGCCAGCTTTTGTTCAATAGCGGAGACGCGCTTGGGCAGTTCGGCAATTTCATCCTGCAGACGGCGGATTTCCTTATCCGCTTCTTGCAACCGCAGCAGGTTTTCTATCTCAGGAAGCATCCGGCAAGGACTCAGGTTGATTCTATCACGCGGAAATCGGCCACTCTCCCAAGCTTTCGCGGCATGATAGATAGTCCTCGGTAGGTGTAAACTCTTTCGTTCGCCGCAAGAAAGTTTCACCATTCCTTTTCCCCGGGGTCTCGTGTGAATAAGAATTGCATGCTTATCGTTGTTGTCGCCGTTTCCCTCTGTTTGGCAGAGCCGGTTTTGGCGCAAAGCCCTCCCACAAAGCCGCTTACCATTGAGGCAATCTTTGCGTCAGGCGGCCTGGGAGGGCGCGGCCCGGAAAATATCGACTGGAGCCCGGACGGAACGAAACTGTCATTCGTCCAGCGCGATGATGAAGGCGAGCACGGCGAGCTTTGGTACGTGGACGCAGCCACCGGCGAAAAGAAGGAACTGCTGAGCGCGGCCAAGCTGGCTACCCTTGTGCCGGATTACAACAAGGTCAAAGACGAGCGCGAACGCGAGCGTCTGACACGTTATCACGTAGCTGCCTACGTGTGGTCGCCGGATTCGAAGCATTTGATCTTTGACTCCCAAGGACAGCTTTGGCTTTTTGATCTTGGTTCCGGCACTGCGGTGCAATTCACTTCTGCCTCGGAGCCGAGCGGTGATCCGAAATTTTCTCCTGATGGCAATCACGTTTCCTATCTGCGAAAGCACAACTTATATGTCCGTTCGATAAACGGGAAGGAAGAGAAACAGCTCACCAAAGATACTGGCCCCGACCTGTTCAATGGCGACATCGATTGGGTCTATGCCGAAGAGTTAGCGGTGCGCAGCAACTACTTCTGGTCGCCAGGCAGTAAGCAAATCGTCTTCCTGCACATGGACGAAACCAAGGTGCCCACCTATCCCATTGCGAACCTACTTCCGACTCATCCCACCGTCGACTACGAAAAATATCCAAAGGTGGGCGATCCGAATCCCGTTGTGAAGCTGGGCGTAGCCGATGTGCAGAAGGGCAAAGTCCGTTGGATATCTCTCACGAGCGATGAGGATACCTATATTCCGCGCTTTGGCTGGGTTCGCGAGGGCGTGATCTGGGCCGAGCTTCTCAACCGCAACCAGGACAAGATAGATTTGTATTTCATCGACGCCAAATCTGGGAAATCGGCCAAAGTTCTCACGGAAACGACTCCGGACGCCTGGATCAACGTGAATGATGATTTCCGCGTTTTGAAATCGGGAGACCGTTTTCTCTGGTCGAGTTGGCGCGATGGAACGACGCAGTTATATCTCTACAGCTTCGACAAGCAGAACCCACTGGCGTCGGAAGCCAAGCTGGAAAATCAAATCACTCGCGGCGACTTCGAAGTGATCGGAGCCGAAGGTGTAGATGAGGCTACCGGCACTGTCTTCTTCTCCAGCAACCGGGACGATCCGCGACAGCGGCAACTGTATTCGGTCAAACTGGATGGCAGCGGCGTGCAGCGGATCACGCAGGAAGAGGGGATTTACTCCGCTAAATTCAGCGACGATGCTAAGCATTTCGAGCAGATGTTTGTCGGCCCGCTCACGCCGCCTCGAATTTCACTGTGCACCGTTGGCGGGTCGTGCGCTCCGGTTTGGCAGGCTCGAAATGAAGTAGTTGAGTACGGTCTTCGCGCTCCGAAGTACCTCGATTTCAAAGCCGACGATGGCACTAGGCTCTATGGACGTTTATTGCTACCTCCGAACGCGCCCGCGAACGGAAAGATTCCGCTAATTGTGAACATTTACGGAGGCCCGGCAGCGCAGTTGGTGCTGAAAGAATTGGAAAATCCCTTCGACGAAATCCTGGCTCGCCAGGGATTCGCGATCTTTGCAGTCGACAATCGGGGAACTCCGGGACGTGATCGCAAGTTCCAGACCGCTATTCGTCACGAATTCGGCGCGATCGAGTTGAAAGATCAGCTCAGCGCGCTCGATCAGCTTCTGGCTCAATATCCGCAGCTCGATAAAAATCGAATGGCGATCTGGGGATGGTCGAACGGCGGTTCGATGACGGTGTATGCGATGACACACTCGGACCGCTTCCGTGCGGGAGTCGCCGTTGCCCCGGTAACGAATCAGGTCAACTACGACAGCATCTACACCGAGCGCTACATGGGCCAACTCAAGGACGATCCAAAGGGATATGCCGAGTCCGACGTTACAACTGACGCGGCAAAACTCCATGGCGAGCTTATGCTCGCCCACGGCACCGGCGATGACAATGTGCACTTCCAGAACAGCATGCAGATGATCAATGCACTGATCAAAGCTGAAAAGCAGTTCCGGCTGATGATTTATCCGAACAAGACCCACAGCATCTCCGGAACCGATGCGCGCACCCACTTGTTCCAGATGATCGATGATCATTTTCAGCGGCAGTTGCAGTGAGTTGGTGAACGTGGATTTCACATGAAGAACGAGAGTCTTCAACTCGAAGGCAAGCACGTTCGCCTCGAACCGCTTGACCATCGTCATGTCGAAGGACTCGTAACGGCCGCGGCGGACCGACCCTTCGCTTTATCAATGGAGCCCGGTCCCGCAGAGCAGAGCGGAAGCCAAGACATACGTGGATACTGCGTCGTCGTGGGCGGACGCGGGAACAGCAGTCTCATACGCCGTGGTGCGCCAGGTCGATGACCTTGTCATTGGCTCGACGCGTTTTTTCAATATTGAACGATGGCCTTGGCCGCAGGTCCATGTGAGACATGGTCGCGTTGATCCGGATGCTTGCGAGATCGGTTATACCTGGTTTACAGCCTCAGCCGTGAGGACGGCTGCCAATACTGAATCGAAGCTGCTGATGCTTACGCATGCCTTCGAAACTTGGAATGTCTTTCGGGTCTGCTTACACGCGGACGCCCGCAACCTGCGTTCGCGAACGGCGATTGAACGCATTGGCGGAGTCTTCGAAGGGATATTGCGAGCGCACCGGATGGCCGCCGATTATATCGCTCGCGATTCGGCTCGCTATTCGATTATTGCCACTGAGTGGCCGTCGGTAAAACGGAGACTGCGTGGTTCGTTGGACCGGAAATGAATCCGTACGAGAAGCTAACGGTGTTTGCCCGCTTTCCTGGAAGAAGTGCTCTTTGCGGATTCTTTTGAGCTTTCTTTCGAGGAACTTCCCTTCGCAGAGCTTTCTTTGGAAGAGCCTTCCCCACTCGCAGTTTCGGTCTTGGACTTGTCTTCCTTCTTGGAATCTCTGCCGCCATCCGAGCCAGAGGCATCCGAAGATTGCTTCGGATAGTCCGTCACATACCAACCCGAGCCCTTGAACTGGACAGCTGGCGCCGAGATCACCTGCTCCACTCGCCCACCGCACTCCGGGCACTTCTTAATCATCTTGTCGGAGAACTTCTGGATTTTCTCGAAACGGTGACCACATTTCTCGCACAGATACTCGTATAGGGGCATGGTCCTAACTTGTGTTGCAGAGGTTTCTTTTCGATTCTAGGGGTGCAAGCTGATCCCGTCAAACCTGACGCGGCACGCAACTTATCGGTTGGCCAAATCATCAACTGCCTGACGAGGGATAACTTCCACAGGTACAATTGAGAGCGCATGTCGAGCCTTCCACTCCCCATCGCCGCATTTTTCGCAGGATTGATTTCGTTTTTGTCGCCCTGCGTATTGCCGTTGGTGCCGGGTTACGTTTCTTTGATCTCGGGTGCGGGTGTAGACGAACTGAAGTCGTCGGAAGGACGGCTGATGCGGCGAGTGATGACTAACTCGATAGGATTCATCCTCGGCTTCAGCGTGGTGTTTATCACTTTAGGCGCGATCTCGAGCGAGATCGGGCAAATCGCGGCGCAATACAAACACACGCTCGCGATTGTGGCAGGCGTAGTCATCATTCTTTTTGGCCTACACTTGACGGGCATTCTCAAGATCAAAGCGCTGTACGCCGATACCCGCATGCATCAGGTAAAGGGTGGCAGCACGCTCGTCGGCGCGTTTGTTATCGGCTTCGCTTTCGCCTTTGGCTGGACCCCCTGCATCGGTCCCATTCTCGCCGGCATTCTCACACTAGCCGCAGCGCAAGACACGCTATCGAAAGGCATGATTCTACTTGCCATTTATTCGCTGGGACTGGCTGTACCGTTTCTGCTGACCGCTGTTCTCATGGAGCGCTTTCTCAAGTTCTACGGCCGCTTTCGCTCGTTCATGCATATGCTGGAAGTCGCATCTGGCGCGCTGTTGATCGGGCTGGGAGTGCTACTCGTGATCGGCCGTTTTACGATGATTTCGAATTGGCTTTCGTTCCTTAACCGCTTCGCGTTGTAATGCGACCCGGGGCGGCGGTGGCAATTCGAAAGCGAAGAGTGAATGGAGTTTCTGTATGAACCGAAATCCGCTGGCATTGATTGTTGTGGCATTGGTTGTCGCACTGGGTATTTTTCTTGGCTATCACAAGGCGAGGCGCTCCGGCGCATCTTTGACCTCGCATCTCGCGCAGTCGAGTCCGGCTCCCGATTTCTCCCTTCAGTCGCTCGACGGTAAGACGACGCATCTTTCCGATTTTCGTGGCAAGGCGGTTCTACTAAACTTCTGGGCCACCTGGTGCGGTCCGTGCAAAATCGAGATGCCGTGGTTTGTCGATCTTCAGAAAGAATATGGAGCACAGGGCCTGCAGATCGTAGGTGTAGCCATGGACGACGCCAGCACGGAAGATATCGCCAAGTTCGCCAAAGGTATGGGCGTGAATTACCCGATTCTGATCGGGAAGGAGTCGGTCGGCGACGAGTACGGGGGCGTCCCCGCGCTGCCGGAAAGCTTTTTGATCGCACGCGACGGCAAAATCGTCGACAAGATCATCGGGCTCAGGGGCAAAGCCGAAATCGAGGATGCGGTGAAAAAGGCGCTAGACACAAAACCGGCTACCAGCCAGGCGTCGGCAGTAGAAAGTGTTCTCGCCTCGCAGCCTCAGAACTGACAATAGGAATCGCTGAGCGGACGCTTTAACATTCGAGGCAGTTTGTAAAGATGGCTGACAACATGAGTTATCGGAATGTGAAAAAGCTTTCGATCGCGTCATCATTATTTCCGTCTATTTTTTCGCTATGCTTTTTAGTTCCAGCATCAGCGCAAGTCCCGGGCAAGGCTCCGTCGTTAAGCATGGTTCCGGTGCCGCTGACCACAGCCCAGCGAGCGAAGCAGACGATGGTGAACTTGAATTTCCGTATACCTGCCGGCTATCACATCAATTCGAACACGCCAAAATCGGAGTTCCTGATCCCGACTGCTTTGAAGATGGATCTGCCGACCGACATCGTGCTGGGGAAAATCGAATACCCCGCCGGCGAAGATGCAAGCTTTCCGTTCTCACCCGACGAGAAGCTAAGCGTCTACAGCGGCGACTTCACCATCGCGGTCGCTGTCCATCCGCTGCACTCGGTTGTGCCAGGAAAGTATGAGATGCGCGGCGTGCTGCGCTACCAGGCGTGCGATAATGCCGCCTGCTACCCTCCCAAAAATCTGCCCGTAAAATTTGAAGTGAAGGTGGTGAAAGAACCCGGCGAGCACCATGCCAATCCGGCGCAAAGCCCGCACGTGCACGGGTAGCGCGCAGGTTCGGAACAAAACTGTCGGGGCGTCTCGTGACACGTTTCGAAACGCTCTGGCAGCGAAGATCTCAATCGCTGAGTGGAGTCGCGCGGGCGAGCGCAAGAATTGCTCCGGCGAACAGCATCGTGTCTGTAAAGTAATTGACCGCCTCGACCTTCACGTCTGTGCTCGGGCTTGGGAACGACGCGATCAGGATCGCTAAATAAACGGTGAAGACCAAAAGCGCAATCCATGTGCCGAGGTAAGTAGCAGCCATCCGCGTCTTCTTTCCGAGGAGAATACCCGCCCCGCAAACCAGCAGAATCGCGCCCGTGAGGTAGCCAATGATCATGCGGGCCGGAATCCAGTCAGGCATGAATTTTTCCAGGGGAACGCCCGGTACATTAATTGGATGGAGGAAGTGCTCGACGCCGTAAAATATCGCCGCGATGCCGATCCCGATGCGGCCCACGGCGATCAGCTTGCTTCCCCAGTGTTCGCTCCGTCTGGCTATCGCTTCCCCGGCAAGGATCCAGCCGCCGCCCCCGAACGACAGTTCGCGCAACATTAGGGCCCAGTTAAAGCGATCATTGGGCTTGGCCAGCGTCCCGGGCAGGTCCATCATCGCCACGAAGAGAAACATCATGATTCCGAACAGCAGGCCCGACCAGCGCACCTGAACCTTCGTGGCGATGCTCAAGGAGGCCGCCAGCAAGCCAACTCCGACGAAATAGGTCCAGAACAGGGGCCAAGGCATAAACTTGGGCACCAGCTGCATGATGCCCCTGGCGGCAGCGAAATGCTCCGCGCCGAAGACCGCCAAAGGCAGGGCGAAGAAGAGATTACTGAGGGCAACGACCTTGTCCAGGCCGCGAACCTTGGCAATGTCGCTTCTCATAGCCAGCGCCCCGATCACCAGGAGCACGATGCCGGCTGTATAAGTCGAGACCACCGTGCGGGAGATTTCGAGGAGTAACGCTGGAAAAATGTCGGGCATGGTTGGGTGCATGTTCATGGGAGGCGACCTGACGCGGCGTCGCCTGGAATCATAGTCGTTTAAGACTGAACAGCAGGAGAAAAGTTAGGGCGGCGTGAATGGGCAGGTGGAGAAACGGACGTGTGCGTCCGCCCCCAGGTTCGGGTACACGTCCTTCTCGCCCTCTTTTGGCGAGACGGCATGGGGTTTTGAAGTTTTTTCGTTCGCGCCGATAAAGCTGTTGGGCTAGACAGCCTGACAAGCTACTCCGTGTAGAAAAGGTACTCACGGTTTGCGATTCGCGTTTCATTCAGAGGATCCAAGAATACCTATAGCCACTGAGACGCGTGCCGAAGGCAGGAATCCTTCAACTCTGCGATGTCATTCGCTCCGCGATCGACATCACTCCGCTTAGGATGACGGACCTTTCCCGCCCTGCTTCTTTTCCACCTTAGCCCAAGTATCCTTCAGAGCTACCGTGCGATTGAACACAGGCTCGCCTGGCTTGGAATCGGGGTCGACGCAGAAATATCCAAGGCGCTCAAACTGATAGCGGCTGCCAACAGCGGCGTTTGCCAAAGATGGCTCCAGCTTTGCGTTCGGGACCACTTCCAGAGAATTCGGATTCAGGTTCGAGGTGAAATCTTGTCCGGCTTCAACTTCGTCAGGATTCTCTTTGCTGAATAGAGTCTCATAGATTCGCACGTCCGCATCGATTGCGTGGGCTGCCGACACCCAATGGATCGTCGACTTCACTTTCCGCCCATCTGGAGCGTTGCCGCCGCGCGTTGCGGGATCGTAGGTACAGTGCACTTCCACCACCTCGCCGCCATCGTTCTTCGCCACGCTCTTCGCCGTGATGAAGTATCCGTAGCGCAAACGAACCTCCCGCCCCGGCGACAGACGAAAATATCCCTTCGGCGGATCTTCGCGAAAATCATCCTGTTCGATATAGAGCACGCGCGAGAAGGGCACCTTGCGCGTGCCCGCGCTCACGTCTTCGGGATTGTTCACCGCGTCCATCTCTTCGACCTGAGATTCCGGATAGTTGTCGATCACTACTTTCAGTGGATGAAGCACTGCCATCACGCGCACGGAGCGCTTGTTCAGGTCTTCGCGAACGAAGTGTTCGAGCATGGCCAGCTCGACCACCCCGTTGGTGCGTGAAACTCCAGCGGCCTGCACGAAGTTGCGAATCGCCTCCGGCGTGTAGCCGCGGCGGCGCATGCCGCTCAGCGTGGGCATGCGCGGGTCATCCCAGCCATCGACGCGGCTCTCTTCCACGAGTTGGCGCAGCTTGCGCTTGCTCATCATGGTGTAAGTCAGGCTGAGGCGGTCGAATTCGATCTGCTTCGATGGGAAGATGCCGAGCTGCTCGATGAACCAATTGTAGAGCGGCTGGTGGTCGGCGAACTCGAGCGAGCACATGGAGTGCGTGACTTTTTCGAGCGAATCGGATTGTCCGTGCGCGAAATCGTACATGGGGTAGATCGGCCAATTGTTGCCGGTTCGGTGATGTTCGGCATGGAGAATGCGATACATCACCGGGTCGCGCATGTTCACGTTGGGCGAGGACATGTCGATTCTCGCCCGTAGAACCCGCGAACCATCGGGAAACTCACCTGTCCGCATACGCTCGAACAGGCTCAAATTTTCGTCGACTGAACGGCTGCGATACGGGCTTTCTTTGCCGGGCTCGGTCAAAGTTCCGCGATGCCTGCGAATCTCATCGGCGGTCAGATCGTCGACGTAAGCCTTGCCCTCTTTAATCAGCTTGATCGCCCACTCGTAGAGCTGATCGAAATAATCCGAAGCGTAGAACAGGCCATCCCACTGGAAGCCGAGCCACTTCACGTCGGCTTTGATCGATTCGACGTATTCGACGTCTTCCTTCTCGGGATTCGTGTCATCGAAGCGCAGGTTCGTATGTCCGCCGAATTCGTCGGCGAGACCGAAGTCGAGGCAGATTGCCTTGGCGTGCCCGATATGCAGATATCCGTTCGGCTCGGGAGGAAAACGCGTCTGTACGCGGCCGCCGTGCTTGCTGGTCCTGATGTCTTCGGCGATGATGTCGCGAATAAAGTTCGACGGAGCGGGCAAGGGCGACGCAGCCACGGCTTTTTCTCCGGCTTCGATTGAGGGATGTGGAGGATTCATCAGTCTTGATCTTATCGCAAGCAAACGTCCCCGTGATGGTCCGAGCTCTTACAACAAGAATTGCAACGCGCGCAGCGCTCGCAAAACGTCCGCGTCCCAAGCTCCTAATTATTGTCGATGAGTTATGCGAGCTTTTGCAAAGCCTGGTCGATGCGTAGGAGCGCCGTACCTTTCCCCAGCACCTCGAGAGTCTCAAACAGCGGCGGCGCGTTCTTGCGGCCGCAAACCGCGACGCGAATCGGTTGAAACATCTGCCCGGCCTTCACTCCCATCTCTTGGGCGGAAGCGCGCAACGCGTGATCCAGCGGATCGTGTTTGAACTCGACGTTCGCAAGCACCTCGCGCGCCTTCGTCAAAACCCTCAACGCCATCGCCGCGTCTCCCTTTTGCGGGATGAGTTCTGCGGGATCGTAAGGTGGCAATTGTTCCACGAAGAAGAAATCAGCTGCACTAAGGACGTCGCGCAACAGCTTAATTCGCTCTTGAATGAGCGGCGTAATCCGCAGCATCTTTTCAGGCGAGATGTCGAACCCGGCACCGCGCACAATCGGCAGCAAGCGCACGCTCAAATCCTGAATCGGCAAGCCGCGAATCTGCTCTGCATTCAGCCACACCGCCTTGGGATCGAATGTTTCTTCCGGAGTCGCAGCCGGTTCCTTAAAATTTACTACCGCATTCGAGCGGTTGATTCCCTCAAGTGAGAACGCGTCCATCAACTCCTGCTGCGACATGTTCTCGCGATCATTTTTCGGCGACCACCCCAGCAGGCAGAGAAAATTGATGAAGGCTTCGGGCAAGAATCCTGCATCCCGATACGTCGTCACGCTGACGACGGGTCCGTGCCGCCGCTTCGAAAGCTTCGTACCATCCGGTGCGACCAGCAGAGGCAAGTGCGCAAACTGTGGCGGGATAAACCCGCCGGCCTCGAAGATCAGCACATGTTTGAACGTATTCGTCAGATGGTCCTGGCCGCGGATGATATGTGAGATACGCAAATCGGCATCGTCTGCGCACGAGGCTAGATGATAAGTTGGCATGCCGTCTGACCGGAGCAGAGCAAAATCCTCAATGTCATCCCCTGCCTTTATCTGCTCGCCATAAACGGCATCGGTAAAGCGTACGACTTGCCCGCTCCCTCGGGGCACACGAAAACGCAACGCAAAGGGCTCCCCCGCGGCGGCTCGCCGGTCGCTCTCTCGCCGCGAAAGCTCCCGTGCGCCAGGGTTGAACAGCCAAGTTCCTTGGGTCCCCGATCTTTCAGAATCGCCGGCGTGGGCTGGTGTGAAATCCCGATAGGCTAGGTCTTTTTCGAAAATTGCCCACGCGGTCTTGCGATGCAGTTCAATGCGTTCCGACTGTTTGTACTCCTCATCCCACGACAAGTTCAGCCATTTCAAGCCGTCGAAAATGGAATCCACCGAGGTCTGAGTATTGCGCTCGACGTCGGTGTCGTCGAGTCGGAGAATAAGTACTCCACCGTTGTGCCGCGCATAGAGCCAATTGAAGATGAAGGTGCGGGCGCTGCCCACGTGCAAAAAACCAGTAGGCGATGGGGCGAAGCGCACACGTGGACATCCAACAGAATCAGAGATTTCAGACATAAGGTTTCGAATCTCGATGTTATGTGCAAGGGAAAAATATCGTCAAGCGAAGCAGCGGACTATTTCAGGTAACCCGCTGAAATGGGTACTTTTAGCCGCTTTCTCCATGTCCTTAAAACCTGTTGTTTTCGGGGTTCGCCTATGAAAACATTAGACAGAGTTAATAGACCTCTTTCCATGTTGTTGAATCTCATTTAGGCGCAAGCGTTCGCCCCAGGTCCAATGAATAGTGTCGTCATCAGCATGGTGGTGATTCCAGGAGTAGTCTCACTCCTGCTGTTCCTGGTATTTACTTACCTGTTCGAACAGAGCCGGCAGGCGTACTTCCGCGCCTGGCAGTTCGCCTGGGGCGCCTACACTTTGCACTACGTTCTCGACGCCTTCTCGTTTTATCGCGCTCCCTCGCCCCTGGCCGTTTTCGCGAGCTCGGTCTTTCTCGTGGCGATGGCGATATGTATCTTCGTTTCTACCCGTCTCATGCGCGGCCGCTCGCAATTCATGTGGTACGACGCTGCGCTGGCCGTAATCGGACTCGGCCTCGCCTGGGTTAACTTTCAGGCGCACATGGTTGGTGGCATTTACCAGGCGACCGCACCACCGGCTATCGCGCTCGATATAGCCATCGCAGGAGTGCTTCTATACAGCTCCGCGGTTTTCTACTTAAACGGTTACCGCCGCGGCTCACTTGCTTTCAAGGTTCTCGCTTTCTCACTAGCCTTGTGGGGCGTTTTGATGGGCGCGGGGCAATTCCGCAATCCCTGGGGCGCGCGATTTGGCAGCGCTGCAAACTATCTGGGGCCGATTCCACAGATGCTTTTGGGCATCGCTATGGTCATGGTCCTCTTTGAGAACGAGCGCAACGCCGTGCAGGAAAATACTCTAGCGCTCTCGACCTTGGGAGTCGATCCCCGGAGACTCCTTTCAGCTGACGATCTGCTCCCGAGCATGCAAGCCGCCCTCGATCGTCTCGCCGGGGCACTGTCGGCACGGCGCGCGATCATTTACATCTCCGAACGCTGGCGTAGCCTCTTGCCATCGGTACAGCAGGGATTTTCGCGCGAATTTCTCGACAAGCTGTCTACCACCGGGGCCGGACAATACATTTGTGAACTGGCATATCGCCAAGGCGGACTTTTTACTGTCCACAGCCTCTCACAGCTCACCGAGCAATTGCCGATCGGCTCATCAGGAACTTTCAGTGAGTTCAAGCGAGTTTTTGCCGAGGCAGAAATCAAGAATCTGACTGCCGTCAGCCTCCAAACGCGCGAGCATGCCTTCGGAGTCATTTTATTCCCGCATGCCGAGCGCAAAGCGTTCGGAGCGTCGGGGCCTCGTTTGATGGTTGGGCTCGCTTTGCAATTGGGTCTCACGATCGATAACTATCTGATCGCGCACGACGCTCACCGCCGCACGCAAGAGTACGAACTGCTCACCGAGATCGGAAAGGCGATCAGCTCACGCCTGGATCAGGATGAAGTTCTGCGCACGATCCACAGCGAGCTCGGCCAAATTTTCAACACCAACGACTTCTTCATCGCCTTTCAGGAAGGCGATGAAGTCCGCTTCGAGCTGGAAGTGGAAGACGGCCGCATCATGCCCAAGCGGACGCGCAAGCTAGGAAATGGCTTTACAGAATATGTGATCCGTACCGGTCAACCGCTCTTAATCCGCTCGGATGTGGAAAAAGCCAGACTTCGACTAGGCGTTACCTTCAAACCTCCACAACCGGCCAGGTGTTTGTGCGCGGCGCCGATTCTGCTTGGCAACAAGCCGGCCGGGGTGATGGTCGCCATGAGCACGGAGCGCGAATTCGTTTTCGAACAGCGCGACCTTGACGTCCTGGTTACGGCGGCCGGCCAGGTTTCGGTTGCAGTCGAAAATGCGCGCCTGTTTGCCGAAGAGCAGCGGCGATCACGCCAGCTGGCCTTTCTTAATAACATATCCCGCACGGCCATCTCGAGCGACGATCCGGTTCACCTGCTCGGGGAGATTGTCGGTGAGATCCAGAAGAATTTCAGCTTCGATCACATTGGCATCGGGTTGCTCGATTACGGCACCAAGGAAATCGAAATCAAAGCCGAAGCTGGAGCCACCGCTCATGCCATGGGGAAGCGAATTCCGCTGGGCTTTGGAATCCTTGGCCGCGTAGCCCGGACCGGCGAACGAGCGCTGGTGCAAAACGGCATTCCGGGCCAGATGGGCGCGATTCTTCCAGAATCGCGCTCGGTGCTCTGTATCCCAATTACTTACAGCGAGACGCTTCTCGGCGCGCTAAACATCGAAAGTCGCAACGAAAGTGCATTTTCGCCGCAGGATGTGCTAATTCTGAATACGTTGGCGGACTTGTTGGCTACGGCGCTGCACAATGCATTCGTCTTTCAAAAGCTCCAGCAACAGTCGATCACCGACGGTCTCACCGGAATCAAAACGCGCCGCTTTTTCTGGGAAGCGTTATCGGCCGAGTGGAAGCGCGCTTCCCGCTCAGGTCGCCCATTCTCCGTCGTGCTTATTGACCTCGATAAGTTCAAAGAGGTCAACGATACGCTGGGACATTTCGAAGGCGATCTCGTGTTGGCTCGCGTCGGCCGCCTGCTGGAACAAAAATCGCGTCAATCGAATGTGGTGGCACGGTATGGCGGAGACGAGTTCATCATCCTTATGCCCGAAACCGGTCCCGAGCAGGCGGAAACGTTGGCCGAGCGCCTTCGCCAATGGATGGCCGCGGACCCGCTCTTGAGCGAGCATCACATCACCGGCAGCTTCGGCGTCGCCAGTTTCCCCACGCACGGCTTCTCCATCGAGGACATCATTCGAGTCGCCGATGCGGGGATGTACGTTTCCAAGCGGTCGGGCGGCAATCGCGTCTCGGCGGCACAGGAGTTCGCCGCCGGCGAAGAGTTTGCCGCGCAACGCCAGCAAATCTCCTCCTATATCGAAGGCTTTTTGCAGCGCGAGCACAACGGGCCCGAGCATCTAGAAGAGCTCACATCGATGCTCATGAAATTCTGCGGTGGCGAAGAAGATTGCAATGTACCGTTGTTGAAGGAATCGATCGAAGTTCTCAGTCGTGCCGCTGAATCGCGCGAGATGCGCACCTCCGGACACGGTGATATGGTTGCGCGCTACACCGAGATTCTGGCTCGTTCGTTGCACCTTCCGGCGGAAGACACTTCCGATCTGGTCTATGCCGCGCGCGTTCACGACGTAGGCAAGATCTTCGTACCGGAGCGCATTTTGAACAAGCCTGGCCCGCTTACCGATGACGAATTCTTCCTGGTGAAGATGCACGCCCGGGTCGGAGCCGAAATCGTCGGCATTCTTCCGGACAGCGGGATGATGCGGCAGGCCATCGAGCATCATCACCAGCGTTTCGATGGCTCCGGTTACCCCGATGGCGCCAAGGGCGAACAGATCCCGCTTTGGGCGCGGATTATCTCTCTTGCCGACGCTTACGCCAACATGCTGACGGAGCAATCCATCTCCGCCGCGCGCACGCCCGAACAGGCGCTCGACGAGCTCTCTAAAATGAGCGGCACCGGCTTCGACGGCATGCTGGTGCGCCTGCTGATGCGCGGATTGAAATCGGAGCGTGCCCCGGCGGCGAAAGATACAGTGTAGAGTCTGCAATCCTATCTCAGGGATGCCGCCGCGATACCCTTTCCCAGCATCGAATCGCGAGATCGCTCCACTTGCAACCGAGGCGAAGAAGCCGCAAACTATCCCGCATGTCGATTCCACTCTCTCTCTCCGGCAAAGTGGCCCTAATTACAGGAGGTTCACGCGGCATCGGCGCCGCTACGGTTCGCTTATTCGCGAATGCCGGCGCTAAAATCGTATTCAGCTATCAGAAAGCAAAGTCGCAGGCTGAGGCTCTTGCCAAAGAATGCAGCGTGGCGGGTTGCACTGCCATCCGAAGCGATCTCAACAGCGCTGACGCCGCCCGGCGGCTCGTAGCCGAGGCGGTGAAGCCTTTTGGGAGAATCGACATTCTGGTCGCCAATCACGGCGTCTGGCCGGCTGAAGATATCGCCATCGAAAAAATGCCAGATGAGCAATGGCGCTCCACGCTTTCCATCAACCTAGAGGCGGTCTTTGGCTTGGTGAAGCACGTTGTCGCACAGATAAAGTCGCAGCCGCGCACCGGCACAACCGCGGGACACATCGTTCTAATCAGTTCCACCAGCGGCCAGCGCGGCGAAGCTTTTCATTGCGACTACTCCGCGACCAAAGGCGCAATCATCAGCCTGACCAAGAGCTTGGCTGCAGAGCTCGCTCCGGCGGGCATCTATGTGAACGCCGTCGCTCCAGGATGGGTCGATACCGACATGTCAAAGCCCGCGCTCGATGATCCGCGGAGCGGGGAAGAAATTCGCCGCACGATTCCGCTGCGGCGCGTCGGCAAGCCCGAAGAAATTGCCGCGCCGGTATTGTTTCTTTGCACCGAACATGCGGGTTTCATTACCGGAGAAATCTTCAACGTTAATGGCGGCGCGGTGCTTGTCGGCTAGTCGCTGCACAAAATAGTTGCGTCCCCGTTGCCCTGCCGAGTCATGCATCTAAGTTCGTTAACGAGCTACAAAGCCGTACGCCCGCAAAAGGCCGCAAGCAGCTACAATTTCCTATTCGAGCATCCAACTGATCCTACAAATGAAATATATTGTTTTCATTGCTGGAGTAGCGCTGTCTCTCGCAATCAGGGCAGCTTCAGGGCAAGCCGCAGCGCAGCCTTTGCCGCAACCGGGCACGGCGCCGGGTTCCGCTCAATCAGAATCGATTCCTGCCGCTGATCTCGCCGGCGCTCGCAAAGCTCGCGCCCTCCTGGAGCAAGCGATTCAGGCTCTGGGCGGACAGGCATATTTAGCCATCCACGATATCGAGGAACAGGGCCGCACCTACAGCTTCCATCACGGCAACCCCACCAGCAACGGACTGTTGTTCTGGAGGTTCGTCGAGTATCCCGACAAGGAGCGCATCGAAGTGACGCCAGAGCGCGACGTCGCTTACCTCTACACCGGCAACAAGGGCTATGAGCTGACTTACAAAGGACCTCGCGCTATCGAACAGAAAGATCTCGATGACTATCTACGCCGTCGCAAATTCTCCCTCGAGACCTTACTTCACGTTTGGATCAACGATCCCAGTGTCGCTTTGTTCTATGACGGCAACGCCCTTGCCGGCAACCTGCCCGCCGACCAGATCACACTTATCAATTCCAAGGACGAAGCGGTCGACCTCTTTCTCGATATCGACTCGCATCTGCCGATCAAGAAGACATACAAATGGCGCGACCCGGTCGACCACGAACGCAATGTGGAGGAAGAGATTTACGACAACTTCCGCGTGGTGCAGGGCGTAAACACCCCTTATGGATTCACCCGGTATTTCAACGGAGACATGCAGAGCCAGCGCTTCGTCAACGCCGTTCACTACAACCAGCAGCTCGATCCGGCTATGTTTGATCCAAATTCCCGGTACAACCCTAATAAGCCCGAGAAGAAACACTGACTTAGCTGCCAAGCTGCGGCCCCTGCTTGCCACTGACTGTGGCTTTTTTGCCACAGTCAAACTTCCTAAGATGCCTGTAATCTAGCCCTTAATCGCAAAATCCAAAGCCCTTGATCCAGGAGCAAACAGTTCGCTCAGCCGTGGGGTGCACCGGGGTAGGCTTGCATAGCGGCGCTCCAGTGTCAATGCGAATTCTGCCTGCGCCGCCGGGCACGGGCATTGTTTTTCGCCGCAGCGATCTCGACGGATTCGAGGTCGAGGCCGTTTGCGGCAACGTGGCTCGCGTCAGTTATGCCACTAGCCTGATGAAAAAAGGCGTACTCATCTCCACCACAGAGCATTTACTTTCTTCGTTCGTTGGACTGGGCGTGGACAATGCCATCGTCGAGCTTGACAATCTGGAAGTTCCGATTCTTGATGGCAGCGCTCTTCCATTCGTACAGATGATTCAGAAGGTGGGACTGCGCAAGCAGAGGCGGCCACGCAAATATTTTAAGATTCTGCGTGCCATGGAGATGCGTGAAGGAAACAAATATATCTCGGTCGAGCCCGCCTGCAGCTATTCGGTTTCTTATTCCATAAATTTCCCGCACCCGCTGATTGGCAAAGAGACGATGAAGGTCGAACTCTCGAACGGCAGCTACCTGCGAAATATCGCGGCGGCGCGAACTTTTGGCTCCCGCGAGGATGAAAAAACCATGCGCAACATGGGGCTGATCCGGGGCGCTTCACGCGACAACTGCATCGTGCTCACGCGTGACGGGATGGAAAACGGTCCGCTCCGTTTTCCCGATGAGTTCGTGCGCCACAAGATACTCGATCTAGTGGGAGATCTCGCTCTGCTGGGCAAGCCCATCCTGGGCCGAGTCGTGGCGGACCGCGCCGGGCACGCTATGCACACCGCTCTAGTCTCGCGCATCCTGCGCGACACAACGCTGTGGAAGGAAGTCACGCTGCCTGAGGAAGGCATTGAGTCGGAGAACTCCTACACCGCACATGTTGCGGCTGGTTCTTCGCTTTAAATAGCCCACATAGCCCTCAACCCCGCTTAAGCTCCCGCCAGATATATGTAACGCAAAATAAACAAAATCGTTAGTATCCAAATAAGGGTGTTGATCTCGCGAATCTTGCCGGCGGCAATTTTTACGATGGTGTAGGAAATCAGGCCGAGGCTGAGGCCGCTGGCGATACTGAAGGTGAGAGGCATCGCGATCATCGTGATGAATGCCGGCACGGCTTCGCTGAAGTCTTGCCATTCGATGCGGGCAATCGATTGCGTCATCAGAACGCCGACCAGAATGAGCGCGGGAGCCGTCGCATAGGCAGGAATTGCTGAAGCCAGCGGAGAGAAGAACGTCGCCCCTAGAAAGAGAAGTGCGACCATCACATTGCTGAGCCCGGTACGTGCTCCCGCAGCAACTCCGGCCGCACTTTCAATGTAGCTGGTCACGGTTGAGGTTCCAGTCAGAGCGCCGACGATCGTCCCCGCAGCGTCGGCGACGAGGATGCGGCCCACGCGAGGAATTTTGCCGTTACGCATAAAGCCGCCCTGCTCACAGACTCCCACAAGCGTGCCGACATTATCGAAAAGATCCACGAACAGAAACGCAAAGAGAATCTCCAGCAGTCCCAAATGACTCGCTCCGTGAAAATCGAGTTGCAGGAAAGTGGACGAGGGATGCGGCAAGGAGAAAATCGCTGCCGGCAATCTGGCTAGTCCTAGAACCACACCCAGCAGCGCAGTGGCCAGGATGCCAATCAAAATCGAGCCGTGAAGCCTCCGCGACATTAATGCCATGGTCACGATCAGGCCGAAGCAGGCCATCTGCACTTCCTTGTCGGCAAAGCTGCCCAGCCCCACGAACGTCGCCGGATTGGCGACAATCAGCTTTGCGTTTCGCAGCCCGACAAAGGCGATGAACATTCCGATTCCCGCGCCAGTCGAGTGTTTCAGGCAGTCCGGAATTCCGTTCACAATCTGTTCGCGTATCCGGGTCACGGTAAGAACCAGAAAAAGGACGCCCGAAAAGAACACCACCGCCAACGCAGTTCGCCACGGTACATGCATGCCGAGGCACACTGAATAGGTGAAGTAAGCATTCAGCGACATGCCTGGAGCTAGTGCGATCGGATAATTGGCATAGAGCCCCATTACCAACGTGGCGATCGCCGCGGAGACGCACGTCGCGAACAACACACCTTCCGGCGGCATTCCCGCTTGCGCGAGAATCTGCGGGTTAACGACGATGATGTAGGCCATCGTCACGAAGGTGGTCAGGCCGCCAAGAATCTCCTGCTTTAGCGAAGTCTGGTTTTCGGCGAGATGGAAATATCGGTCGAGCAGCGATTTGTCGGTCATCAAGTTTTTGATCGGCGATTTCTAGATCAACGATTGGTCGGCCAGCGACGTCGGTCAAATAGTTGCGTTACCTTAAAGGTGGAAGCGAAGGCAGTAGACTCAATACTCGATCTTGTTCGGCATTTTCTGCCATTCGCGGAATGCCTCTAACGCCTCTGCTCGCATCATCTGAATCATGGGAATTTTTCGTTGCGAATGCGGCTGAGCAAGTTCACGGTAGATCAACGAATCGTCAAATCCAGCCTGCGCTGCGTCGGCGTCCACGCTTGCAAAGTAAATGCGTGACAGCCGCGCCCAGTAGATCGCTCCCAGGCACATGGGGCAGGGTTCGCACGAAGAATAAATCTCGCAGCCCGCAAGATCGAAAACCGCCAGCTTATTGCATGCTTCTCGAATGGCGACCATCTCCGCGTGCGCTGTGGGATCGTTGGTCAAAGTAACGCGATTTGCGGCTTCGGCGACGATGTTTCCGTCCTTCACGACTACCGAGCCGAAAGGTCCGCCCTGTCGCGAGACAACATTCTCGATGGAAAGCTGAATGGCGCGCGCCATGAAGGGGCTGTGCATGATCGATCGCGGGTTACTCCTCGCCGATATCTTCATTCCATATTTCCGGATGCATACGAATATACTCGGCGAGCATCGTAGCGCACGGTTCGGAGTCGAGATCGACAACTTTTATCCCCAACGAGCGCAGCCATTCGACACCGCCCTGAAAATTTCGGCTCTCCCCGACGACCACCGTGCCGAATCCAAATTGCCGGATCAGTCCGCTGCAGTACCAGCAAGGGGCGAGCGTGGTAACTATTATGAGTTGGCGATAACTGCGCTGTCGCCCGGCATTGCGAAAAGCATCAGTCTCGCCGTGCGCCGAAGGGTCCCCACTCTGGACACGCCGGTTATGGCCTGCGCTGACTACTTTGCCTCCCGAATCAAAAATTGCGGCGCCGATGGGAATGCCGCCTTCCGATAAGCCTGAGCACGCTTCAGCAATCGCGACCTCGAGCATGAAGGAATAATCCGTGTTCGCGGGCACCACCCCTCCAAGGGAGACTAAGCAAAAAGTTTGTTGCTAGAAAGCGGCAAGTCGCGGACCCGCTTGCCGGTGGCTGCGAAGATCGCATTGCAGAAAGCGGCGACAAATGGAGGCACTCCCGGTTCTCCTACTCCGGCTGGCGGCGCCGAACTTTCGGTGATATAGACATTAGTTTGCGCCGGCACGTCGGTAATACGGGCCACCGGGTAGTCATAGAAATTCGATTGCTCAACTGCTCCGTTCTTGGCAGTGATCTCTCCCGTCCGAACGATGCTCGTGCCGAAAACTGCGGCACCCTGGAATTGCGCTGTCGTCGCCTCAGGATTGACGACGAGTCCGGCATCCAGCGCCGTGTCGACACGAGGAATACGAATGTCACCATCGTCGCTGACCTCTACTTCCACTACTGTGGCCACATAAGTAAGAAAGCTGCGATGCGCGGCGATCCCGAAGCCATGACCTTCTTCATTTTTCTTTTTCGCCCAACCGGATTTTTCCGCAACCATTTCGAGTACGTTTCGCAGCCGGCCCGTCTCCCACGGATAAGTTTGGTAATCCGCTCCATAATTGGGATAGTTCACGTTGGTGAAATCCAGGGTGCGAGGCCGTCCGATTAGGTCCAGTAGATATTCCACCGGATCGCGCTGGGCACGATGAGCGAGTTCATCGGTAAAAGACTGAACCGCGAACGCGTGATAAATGTTTGCAACCGAGCGCAGCCAGCCGATTCTGACGTGCGCGTGCGCCGCCCCGTTCTCGATTCGCATGTTCGGTAAATCATAGGGAAGATCGGTCCAACCTTGCGCCAGATGTGGAGGATCACCATAGATAGCATTAACATCGAATGTAGAGGTGATCGGTGGAAATACCGATCTCTGAAGCCAGGCCGTAGGCTTGCCTTTTTCATCCAGCGCCGCCTTCATGTACATGGCAGCGACGGCGTTGTAGTAGTCGAATTTGACGTCATCCTCCCGCGTCCAAACGACTTTCACGGGACGCCCCACTTTCTTCGACAAAACTGCGGCCTCGGCAACGTAGTCGGGTTTCGATTTCCTGCCGAAACCGCCGCCCAGCAGTGTCACATTACAGATCACGTTTTCCGGCGGGATGCCGAGTTCCGATGAAACAATTGCCTGCACCGCCTGCGGGTTCTGCGTAGGCGCCCACGCGGTTACTCTTCCATCTTTGAATTCAGCCAACGCGGTCATCGGCTCCATGGGAACATGCGCCAGCAATGGAACGTAGTAATCGGCTTCAAAGATGGTTTTGCTGCGGCCGAATTCCTGATCGAGATCGCCCACACTACGGATTACCTTGCCCGGCTGGTGTGCAGTATCGAAAAGCTCTTTCTTGTATTCGTTTGAGTCATAGGACTCGTTTGGCCCGTTCTCCCAATCGATCTTCAGTTTTTTGCGGCCTTGAAACGCCGCCCAGGTGTTGTCGGCAATCACCGCGACTCCGCCCAACGGCTGAAACGCGGCGGGAGGCTTGAAGGGATCGATACTGATGGTCTGCTGAACTCCTCTGACTTTCAAAGTCTCCTTATTGTCGAGCGCCCTCACCTTCCCGCCCAAAACCGGAGGATGCTCGATCGACGCATACACCATGCCATCGATGCGCGCATCGATTCCGTACACGGCTTTGCCGGTACACAGGATTTCGAGGTCAACGCTGATCATTCCTTTTCCGATATAGCGCCATTCGGCAGGCTTCTTAAGCTGTATCTGATCTTTCGGTGGAACCGCCAGCTTCGCTGCATCTGCAGCCAGTTCGCCATAACCCGCGCGACGGGCGCTTACCTTGTGAAGCACGACACCAAGCTCGGTCGAGCACTCCGACGCTGGAACATTCCATCGTTGCGCTGCGGCCTTAATCAGCATCCATCGCGCGGTCGCGCCGCACTCGCGCATGGTGTTGAAGTATGTTCTTACGGATTTCGATCCGTCCGTGTTCTGATCGCCAAATCGCTTGTCTCCGACCGCTTGATCGACCTTCACACGTTTCCAATCGGCGTCAAGTTCGTCGGCGAGCACCATCGGCAGAGATGTGCGAATGATGGTGCCCATCTCCGACCGGTGCGCGACGATGTAGACCGTTCCATCTTGCTGAATGCCGACAAAGAGATTGGGATGGAATGTCGCTCGATTGGCGTCATTCAGTACGTCGATGGCTTGCGCAATAGACACCGGAACGAGCCGCACCGCCAGAACAAATGCGCCCGCACCAAACACTCCCTCCAGAAACCGCCGCCGGCTTACATTTTCGATGGTTTTCACGCGGTCTTCTCCGCCGCCAGTTTTATCGCCTCGCGAATGCGCTGATAAGTTCCACAGCGGCATATGTTGCCTGCCATGGCGTCATCGATATCCTGATCCGTGGGATGAGGCTTGACCTTCAAAAGGAGCGCTGCCTGCATGATCTGCCCAGATTGACAGTAACCGCATTGCGGGACGTTGAGCTCCATCCAGGCTTTCTGCACCGCGTGCAGACCATTTGCGCTGAGAGCTTCAATGGTCAGAATCCGGCTGCCCGCAGCTGAACTCATTGGGGTCACGCAGGAACGAATCGCCTGGCCATTTTTGTGAACTGTACAAGCTCCGCATAGAGCCATGCCACAGCCGAATTTCGTTCCTGTCAATCCAAGAATGTCGCGCAGATACCACAGCAACGGCATGTTGGGATCGCCATCAAAGCTGTGACTCGTTCCATTTACTTTGAGTTCGATCATGTGTTTTCCTTTCTGCCTTTAGCCAAGCATTCTACTTCGAGATTCGAGGCAAACCCAATGTTACGGATTTAGTTGATCATTTATATGGATGAGGGGGAACGAAATTTGTGTTCTTAGAGGCAAACAACTTGCGATTTAAAAGTGGGAAATTTCGACTGAAGAGAAGCAGGTTTATCTCAAATGCGGAATAATCTAGCTGAAAAGCGCCCGTTCTCACGCTTTGAATGAGCCGCATCCTTTTACAAAAGGTTACAAAAGTTGGAAGTATTGCTCGTGTTGTAATGGTTGTGCCACGTGCTTCTTTATCCGTGAGTCAAATTGAGATGCGGCGATGCGCTGCGCGCGCTTGAACTCACACCCTGCTTTCTGCTAGAAAAGTGATCTGTCTCTTCGTCGGGAAGCCTGGGGAATTTTTAGCAACTGAATCATGCACTGTTCGCATCACAACGCGATCATTGCAATCCGGCGCCTACGGAACTTTCATGGTTCCGCCGGTGTAAGACATCGAACCTCCTAACCTTTTTCTGGAGTTCGGATGTTGTCGTTCATGAGCACGTCAGAAGTGGTAGGGACGAGTTCTCGTCCAAGTTGTGACGCGTCACCTTTCTGCACGCTTTCGTTTCCATCACTTGTCGTATCACTCCAAGCCCCGTCAGTCCTTTCTAGAAATATTCCAACGTTCAGAGCAAATGTGGAGGAGCGTTATGGCTACGAATTTTGTCCAAATTGAAAATGATTCGGAGATCAAACAACGTCTGGAGGCGGAGCGTATGCGACTCCGAAAGATCGCAGGACTGGATGAGCCGAAGCATTTCCACCGTCCGGTAGAGCGCGCGTTTACGGCGGAGGAGCGCAGCCGCGTAACCATTTTGTTTGGCGGTTTTACCTGGAAGCACGAGGACCTGATTCGCGCCGTTTTTCAAGGCTGCGGCTATCGTTGCGAGAAATTGCCGGTGCCGAACGTCGCTGGCTTTCAGACCGGAAAAGAATTTGGCAACAACGGCCAGTGCAATCCGACTTACTTCACGGTTGGCAATCTTGTGCAATATCTGCAATTCATGGAGAAAGAAGGCATTCCGCGGCAGCAGATTCTGGACAACTACGTATTCTTCACAGCCGGCTCCTGCGGACCCTGCCGCTTCGGCATGTACGAAGCCGAATATCGTTTTGCGCTAAAGAACGCGGGCTTCGATGGCTTCCGCGTGTTGCTGTTCAAAGATAGCGACGGAATCAAGGCCGCTTCGGGTGAGCCCGGGCTGAAGTTCACTATTGACTTCGGCTTCGGAATGCTGAACGCGATGCACCTGGGTGATGTCATAAACGACCTGATCTATCAAATTCGTCCGTATGAAGCGACAAAGGGCGAGACGGACAGAATCTTCCGCGAGGCGGTCGATGGTTTGTGCGAAGACCTGAAGAATCGGCAGTCTTTTGAGATCGAAGAACGCGCGCCGAGCTGGGCGAAGCCAAAATTCAAAAGCAATAAAGTTCTGCGCAACACATTTAACGTCTTCGGCAAATGGCACGAGCACATGTGGGGGGAGGATTATTTGCATGCCCTGCACACCGCCCGCGAAAAGATGAACTCGATCGAAGTCGATCGCACTCGCGTGAAGCCGCTGGTGAAGATCACCGGCGAATTCTGGGCACAGCTCACGGAGGGCGACGGCAACTTTCACATGTTCGAGTTTCTCGAGCGCGAAGGGGCGCAGGTTCTTGTTGAGCCCATCGCGACCTGGGTCGCTTACCTCATGTACCAGGCCAAGGCCCATGCCATCGCAAAGTGGCCAGTGAATCGTCGGCACCGGAATCCTGAGTGGCACGAATTCAAGAAACAATTCGCCAATTACATCGGACTCCGCAAGAAACTCTGGGGCATTGGTGCTGGCCAGCGCATGTGGAATTTCTTCTACCACCGGACCATCAGGAACTTGGGCGGGATCACGCACCAGCTCGTGCCGCAGAACGAACTGGCCGAACTGGCGCATCCCTTCTACAACCAGTTTGCACGCGGCGGCGAAGGCCATCTGGAAGTTGGTAAGAACGTTTACTACACGGTGCACAAGCTTTGCCATATGGTGCTTGCGTTAAAGCCGTTCGGCTGCATGCCGTCATCACAGTCCGACGGAGTGCAATCCGCCGTCATCAACAAATTCAAGGACATGATTTTTCTTCCAATTGAGACTTCGGGTGAGGGCGAGGTCAACGCTCACAGCCGCGTGCAAATGGCGCTCGGCGAGGCCAAAGTTAAGGCCAAGACTGAATTCGAGCAGTGCCTCAAATCGACCGGCAAGAGTATGCAGGAAATTCGTGAGTACATCGACGAGCATCCGGAGTTGAAGCGGCCCTTCTATCACGTGCCGCATCAGGAAGGAGTTGCCGGCACCGCGGCGCAGTACATTCTGCACGTCAGCAAGCGGATCGATAAAGACACACGCTTCCAGAAACGGTCGCGCGTGCGCGTCGAAGCGGTTCCGGCGATGTCAGGAGACTGAGAGCATTTACCGCTGGGATCGCAAAGCCCGAAGAAACTTACGAACGTGTCTTTCAGTGAGTGATTTTTCGGCGAACTTGGCGTTCTCGGCGGCTAAGTTGGTTTGTCAGATCGTAGGTGGTTTCTTACGGAAGAGGAATAATGCACGATCATAAAGGTCCAGCGCTCATTCAGATCGCCCCCCTCGAAAAGCCAGTCCAGCGACATGCGCACAAGCCGCACGACCACACCACGAAGTTTATGGTCGGACTCGATGTGGGCTCGACCACGGTGAAAGCGGTCGTGGTCGACGCGGCTAGTGATCAACTTCTCTGGCAGGATTACCAACGCCACGAAACCAAGCAACCGGAGAAGACGCTGGAATTTCTGAAGCGCATGGAGGCCGATACGGGCATCAACGCGCACAACACGCGCATGTTCATGACCGGCTCCGGCGGCGGCGCAATCGCCGACCAAATCGGCGCAAAATTCGTACAGGAAGTCACGGCAGTATCGCTCGCCGTGGAGAAGTTGCACCCAGAAGTTTATTCGGTCATCGAACTCGGCGGTCAGGATGCCAAAATCATCGTCTTCAAAGATGACGACGAAACCGGACGCAAAAAGAAAATCCCTTCGATGAACGACAAATGCGCCGGCGGAACCGGCGCGGTTATCGACAAGATCAATGCCAAGCTGAAGATTCCCACGGAGCTTCTCGCTCAGCAGAGATACAACGACATTAAGCTGCACAAAGTCGCTGGGAAATGCGGGGTCTTCGCCGAAACCGACATCAACAGCCTGCAAAAAGTCGGAACGCCGTCCGACGAATTGATGGCCTCGTTGTTTGAAGCCATCGTGCTGCAGAATCTCAGCGTTCTTACCCGTGGTCACACACTGCGCCCGCATGTGTTATTGCTCGGCGGGCCCAATAGCTTCATCCGGGGCATGCGCGAAGCCTGGCAGGCAAACATCCCGCGCATGTGGCAGGAGCGCAAGGTCGCCGTTCCAGAGGGCGCCAAACCGGAAGATCTGATTAAGGTTCCTCAGAACGCCCAGTACTTCGCGGCTCTGGGCGCAATAGAATTCGGCCGCAGCGAAGACGATTGCATCGGCTGTTATCGCGGATACGAGAACCTCATCCACTATATCGACTTCGGCCGCCAGGAAGAAAAAGCCAAATCCGGCGGCAAGGGATTGGTCGAGAAACCGGAAGAACTCGATGTCTTCAAGGAAGCGTATCGCCGCAGGAAGTTCACTCCAGCCGTATTTCAGAAAGGGAGCACGGTTGCCGGCTTCATTGGTGTCGACGGCGGATCGACATCGACCAAGGCCGTTTTGCTAGATGAAAACGGAGACATCCTATGCAAGAGCTATCAGCTCTCGAACGGCAACCCGATCCAGGACACGATCGAGATGTTCGAAAACCTGCGCTCGCAGGTCGAGTTGCAGAATGCAAAGCTTGAAGTGCTGGGTGTTGCGACCACCGGCTACGCCAAGGACATCCTCAAAGATGTTCTCAAAGCTGACGTGGCGCTCGTAGAAACTGTCGCTCACACCGAATCCGCGCTCAAGTTCTACGAAGACCCGCACGTCATCGTCGATGTCGGCGGCCAGGATATCAAGATCATCATCCTCCACAACGGCCGCGTCAAAGACTTCAAACTCAACACGCAGTGCTCGGCGGGCAACGGATATTTCCTTCAGTCCACCGCCGAAGGCTTTGGACTCAACGTCAATCAATACGCCGACCTAGCTTTCTCTGCAACGGCAATGCCTGTCTTCGGCTACGGCTGCGCGGTTTTCATGCAATCCGATATCGTGAACTTCCAGCGCCAAGGCTGGCGCGCCGAAGAGATTCTCGCCGGCCTGGCAGCTGTACTGCCGAAGAATGTGTTTCTCTATGTCGCCAGCATCCCCAACCTCGCCGCCCTGGGCTCGCGCTTCGTTCTGCAGGGAGGAACACAAAATAATCTCGCCGTGGTGAAAGCGGAAGTCGATTTCATCCGAAACAGCTTTCGAGCGACCGGCAAGCAGCCGGAAATCATCGTGCACGAACATTGCGGTGAATCGGGTGCAATCGGCGCTGCGCAGGAATCACTGCGTCTGTGGCGCAACGGCCAGCGCACGACTTTCGTCGGCCTCGATGCGGTCCGCAAGATAGAATACCGCACCACCCGCAACGAAGCCACGCGCTGCTACTTCTGCAAAAATAACTGCCTGCGCACCTTCATCGACATTCGCACCGAACCGGCGAAGAATTTCGTGCCGATGGAAAAGGTCACCAAGGTTCCGCTCATGGTGGGCGAACAGCGCCTGATTATCGCGACCTGCGAAAAGGGATTGGTCGAAGACGTCAACGACATGAAGGACATCAAGGCCGGACTCGATAAGATTCGCGATCAGCACCCCAACTTCGTCGACATCGCCTCGAAAGAAGTCTTCCGTCCAACCAACGCGAAGAGCGTGGCCGATCCGCTGCCCACGCGTGGATGGGCCGGTTGGAGCAAGGGCGCGAAAGAACGCCGCTCTTTGATGGAGAATCGCAAGAAGCTTCGCGTCGGGATTCCGCGCGTGCTTAACATCTACACTTACGCGCCGTTATTCAATGCATATCTCGAGAGCCTCGGTGTTCAGCCGGAAAACATCATTTATTCCGACTACACCAGTTCGGAACTCTATCGTGCAGGTGCGAGCCGTGGTGCGATTGACCCGTGCTTCCCGGCGAAAATCGGCATCTCGCACGTTTATAACCTGATTCAGGAAAAGCACAAGAAGAAGCCGCTCGACGTCATCTTCTTCCCGATGTACGACGTGCTGCACTCGCCGCTGGTAAAGATTGTCGGCGCGAATGCCTGCCCCACGGTGACCGCGACCCCGGAAACGGTGAAGGCCGCATTCACCAAAGAAAATGATGTCTTTGCCGAGAACGATGTGAAGTACGTCGATCCGGTGCTCAACTTCGCCGATCACAAACTTTTCGCACACCAGATGCTGCAGGTCTGGCAGTCTGTCCTGGGGCTTTCAGAAGAAGAAAACGATCGCGCTGTCGCAATCCGGATTTGCCGCGCTGCAAGACTATGAATCGAGCGTTCGCCGCCGCGCACGGGCCGTAATGGATCAACTTGAGCGCGAAGATCGCATTGGCATCGTCATGCTCGGCCGGCCTTACCATCACGATCCCGGCCTCAATCACGAGATTCTTGACGAATTCCAGAAGCTCGGCTATCCCATCTTTTCGCAGAACACACTGCCGCTCGACGAAGACCTGCTCGAACGCCTTTTCGGGGACGAGGTCCGAGCTGGCGCGGTGAGCCATCCGCTCGACATCACTGATGCCTGGAAGAATTCTTACTCCTGCAGCACCAATCACAAGGTGTGGGCCGCAAAGTTTACCGCGCGGCATCCCAATCTCGTTGCTCTGGAGATCTCCAGCTTCAAGTGCGGCCACGACGCTCCGATCTACGGCGTGATCGAAGGCATCATCGAACAATCCGGCACTCCCTATTTCTGCTTTAAGGACCTGGACGAAAACAAGCCGACCGGGTCAATCAGAATCCGGGTCGAGACCATTGATTATTTCCTGCGCCGCTACCGCGAAGAAGTTATCCGCAAGCGCAAAGCCGAGCAGGATATCGAAGCGCAACTTGCCGCCCTCGAGGCTCAATTGCGGCAAGAAAAATACGCAAGTGAAGCGCCGTCCGTCATGCAGGAAAGCTGGGAGGGAGAGCAGGTCGCTGGAGACTAGATAAATCAATTATTTTCTATTACTTCCGCTCTCAGCATGATCGACCGCGGTGGGAGAAAGCCGCTCATGTCACTCCACGATGTGATCCAAGTTACATCTGGCACTATCCTCACCGACTAGCCTTGAGAGAGCGGCCAGTTTTGCGCCTTGATCCGGTCGCGGGGAGATTCTTATGGGTGAAGGACTATTTCAACCAGTACACCTGCTGTTGATCTGCTTTATTGCGTTGCTCGTATTTGGGCCGCGCAGGCTGCCCGAACTCGGCAAAGGCTTGGGCGAAGGGATTCGCGCCCTCAAGGACGGTCTGCGCGATGCCGAAAGGGAAGGCAGCAAGTCAGACGGGCCGCCAACGAAGTAGCGCCGACTGCAATTTTAAGCGGGCTAAGATCGTAGAATCGAGATCTCAGACGAATTCGAGCAGGACGATCTCGGGGTTCGATCCAAGCCGCAACGGCGGTCCCCACGTCCCGGCGCCACTCGATGTGAATACCTGCATCTTCCCGATACTGCTCAGGCCATAGACGAACTGGCGGTAGATGCGTCGCGCCATCCAGCTCCATGGAACGAATTGTCCCAGATGGGTGTGCCCCGAAAGTTGCAGCGAAAAACCCGCAGCCTCGGCAATCGCCGGATGGTCCGGGGCATGAGTGAGAAGAATGCTGGCTCGATTGCGATCAAGCCCGATGGCACGCAGCACTGTTGCAAACGTCCCACCTCGGGCGGCATTCCGGTAGGGCACGCCGACAATCTGCAGGCCGTCGACTTCGACTTTTTCGTTGCTCAGCACGCGAACCCCCGCAGCCGCTACGGCATCGAGATATTTGCTGTCATCCCCAAACTGCTCGTGGTTGCCCGCCACAAAATAAACGCCATGAGGAGCGCTCAATCGGCTTAGGGGTTCAGCCGCGCTCTTTGCGTCAATGGCAGTGCCGTCATATAGATCGCCGGCGATAAAAATCGCGTGCGGCTCTTCTCTCAGGATCTTCGCCACCATCCGGCGCATAAAGCTTCCATTGCGCACGTGTCCCAAGTGAAGGTCGCTGATGAGGGCAGCCTTGCGTCCACGCCAGGCCTCCGGAAGATTTGCCAACCGCACTGTTGCGCGAGTCACCCGCGTCCAGTTCGCGTTGAAAACACCGTAAAGCCCAATCAGCGTAGCCGCCGCGAAGAAGATTTGCACTAAGCGATGGAAGCTGAGGCTTGAGCCGGCAAGCTGAGCAATGCCGAGAACAATCCACGAGCAAACAGCCGCGAAGAGGAGAAAAGTCAGCAATCCCACCCATACCGCGGCTGCTCTGTAGTAGCCGCGCACTATTGAATTGGTGTAACGGAAGGCGAGCAACGATGCCGAGACAAAGCTGATAGATAACAGTCCAACCGCCAGTTTCAGCCATGAGTCCGATCGATTACTAACGGGCGCCGAAAAAACCCATGTCTCGTAGAGGAAAAAATGCGTCAAAAGCAGAACCGATTGAATGATTACAATGAAAGTGACGAAGCGTGTTCGCAAGCGCATGTTACATTGGATTCCCAAACCCGCCATTCGGATTGTTACCATGATTTTGTTGCAACGTTCGGAGCCAAATGCAAGAAACCGTTAGACTTCCATCGCTTTGCCAACTTAAGACTGTGTGCAAATGCATGGCGAGGGCCCGCATCCTTGCTGTCTACCTGGCTATCGTCACGCTCTCATGGGCGCAAAATTCCAAGCCTGCACCGCCGCCAGCTCAGGCTCCTAAACCCACTTCTCAAGGTGCAGTAAATCCCCTGCCGCCGGTGCAAATCGACGGCAATGCCGTGCTGCATCAACTGAATGAGCTCATCAGTTGGTATCGCCATGCGACCTCTGGAATCCCCTCGGTTGGAATGCCGAGCGACGCGATTTATCAAGACAACACTCAAAATCTCGCGGCGCAGGCGGTACGGCTCGGGTTTCAGTCTGCAAAAGCAGAGGCGGCACTGCTCGAGACCCAGCAAAAGGCCAACGGCGCAGTACAGGCCGAATCGACGCAGCAACAAAACCTCGAGCAGATGCAGGCTAGGACGTCGATCCAGATTCAACAATTGCAATCTCAGATCGACATTCTCAATGCCCAAATTGCGAAAACCTCGCCAGCCAAACGAGAGGGCCTGATCTCAAAGCGGGATGCTCTGCAGGGCGAGTCAGAAGTGCAGAAGGCACTCTTCGACGCTCTGCAGAAAATGCTCTCCTTCGTCGAAACGAATGGAGAAGTCTCGGGAAGTCTCGAAGGCAGCATCAACAAACTCGCAAGGACAATTCCCGAGATTCTCGGGGCAACTACTGCAGCCCAAAAAACAACCTCGATGCCGACTCCGAGCAAGCCGACGCTGGCCAACTCCGGAGGCCTGATCAGCGAAGCCATGACTTTGTATGACTATATGGCGGCAGCGCATCAGATTGACGGCCTAATGCAGCAGACCGAGTACGCCCGCGACGTAGCTGACCGGTTGCGATCGCCGTTGCGAGAGGCTTTGCGCGCAACCATTCAGCAAAGCCAGCAGATGGCGAACCAGCCGCCGACCACCGATCCGCAACAATTGCAGGCGGAACGGCACACCTACCAGGAACTGACTGACCGGTTTAAGGACCTTTCAGCCGCCATGCTGCCGTTGAGCCAGGAAATCATCGTCCTGAACGACGCCAAATCGAACTTCGATGAGTGGCATAACTCGATTTCGCGCGAATCCAGGTACGTTCTGCGCTCGGTTCTTCTGCGCGTCGGAGGAATCGTATTAGCGTTGATCGTGATTCTGGTGCTTTCCGATATCTGGCGACGCATTACCTTCCGCTATATTGGAGATCCCCGCCGTCGCCGGCAATTCCTCGTTCTTCGCCGCGTAGTGATCGGTGTTCTGATTGTCATCGTTCTGGTCTTGGGCTTCGTCAGCGAATTCAGTTCTCTGGCGACCTTCGCCGGCTTTATCACAGCGGGCATTGCCGTAGGGTTGCAGGCTGTACTGCTTTCGGTGGCCGCCTATTTCTTCATCATCGGGCGCTACGGCATACGCGTCGGAGATCGCATCAGCGTCGCGGGTGTGACCGGCGATGTGGTCGACATCGGCTTGATCAGGCTTTACCTGATGGAACTCGCGGGGACGGGAGTCGATCTATATCCTACGGGGCGGATCGTGGTGTTTTCCAACGCCGTCCTCTTTCAGACGGGAACGCCGCTCTTCAAACAAATTCCCGGAACCGAATATGCCTGGCATGAGGTCGTGGTGAGCATCGCGCCAGACGGAAATCATAAGGCCGCGGAGGAAAAGCTCATCGCTTCCGTGAACGCCGTTTATTCGAAGTATAAAGACGAAATACAGCGGCAGCACGCCGAGATCGAACGCAGAGTCGACATTCAGATTGAGGCGCCGCATCCCGACGCGCGTCTTCAATTTTCGGATACCGGTCTGGAGCTGCGGGTGCGCTACCCCGTCGAGATTCGAAAGGCCCCGGATATCGACGAGGAGATGACCAAGAAAGTTCTTGAATTGATCGCGTCCGATGCCGACCTCAAAGCCGCGGTATCGGGCACGCCGAAAATACGTTCCGCCGTGAAGGGCTGATTGAATTTGTATTCGTGAGCTTCAATATGCCTACTACTTCTCTTAAAGTCAACGGACGAACGCACAGCGTTGATGTCGAACCCGAAACGCCGCTTCTATATGTGCTGAGCGACGAGCTGAAGTTGCGCGGACCCAAGTTCGGCTGCGGTATAGCGCAATGCGGAGCGTGCACGGTTCTGGTGCAGGGGCAGGTCATGCGTTCTTGCGTGCTGCCCGTCAGCGCAATCGCAGGGCGTGAAGTGACTACGCTTGAAGGGTTGGGAACCGCGGAAAAACCGCACGCGATTCAACAGGCTTTTATCGACGAAGGGGCGGCGCAATGCGGATTCTGTCTGAGCGGCGTAATTCTCACTTCGAAAGCATTGCTCGATGAACAACCGAAAGCATCGGACGGCCAGATTCGCGATGCGCTGTCGAGCGTACTGTGCCGATGTTTTACGCACACGCGCATGATTCGCGCCATCAAACGCTACCAGGTGGGGCTCAAATGAACAGGCTTCAGATAAATAATGAATTTTCACGGCGGGATTTTCTGAAGGCCTCGGGCGTGATGGTTGTGAGTTTCAGTGCCGCCGCTACATTCGAATCGCTTGCGATCGGTCAAGGCCCGTTCGATACACACCAATCGCACATTGATCCCGCCAAACTCGACTCCTGGCTCGCAATTTCGTCGGGCGGGATGGTGACCGCGTACACAGGGAAGTGCGATTTCGGCCAGGGCATGTACACGGTTCAGACGCAGCTTGTGGCCGAAGAATTATGTGTTCCGCTTCACAGCGTCAAGCTGATTCAGTGCGACACGTCTGTGACGCCGGATCAAGGGACAACCTCTGGCAGTCAATCGACGCCGACCAATTTCAACACGAGGAATCTTGCGCAAGCAGCAGCGGCCGCACGCGAGGCTTTGCTTGCCATGGCCGTTCAGAAGCTGGGCGCACCTGCGGACCAACTTACGATCGAAGATGGCGTGATTACTACGAAAGATGGTCGTCGCGCCAGCTATGGCGATCTGATCGGCGGGAAGCGCTTTGATCTCACAGTCAGCGCCACGGCGAAGCGCAGGTCGTCGTCAGAGTGGAAAATCCTTGGGAAACCGGTCCAATCGTTGGACAGACCCACACTTATGACCGGCACGTTCGAATTCGTCCACAACGTACATGTGCCCGGGATGGTTCACGGCCGGGTCGTACGCCCACCGGAATCGGGAGCAATGGTTGCGGGCTTCGATGAGAGAACGGCGGCGCAGATGCCGGGAGTCATCAAAGTCGTCGTGCGGAAGAATTTCGTAGGCGTAGTTGCCGAGAAGCAGTGGCAGGCAGTGCAGGCGGCGGAAAAGCTGCACATTAACTGGAAACCCGGGCCGGGCCTTCCTTCGCAAGCAGATTTCTACGAGCACATGCGGCAGCAGCCTTCGCGAGATGTCATGCTGGTTAACTCGAAGGATGTCGATGAAAAGCTGAAAGCCGCGAATCAAGTCTTCAGAGCTACCTACTCGCATCCGTACCAGGCGCACGGTTCTATTGGTTCATCGTGTGCGGTCGCGGACGTGCAAGCCGATCACGCAATCATCTGGTCGGCGACGCAATCCGTTTATCCCACGCAGCATGGCGTTTCCGCACTTACCGGGTTGCCACTCGAGAAGGTACGCGTGGTCTTTGTACGCGGCGCCGGCTGCTACGGGATCAATGCTGCCGATACCGTCTCGTACGATGCTGCGCTGCTGTCGCAGGCTGTCGGCAGACCCGTGCGGGTGCAGCTTACGCGCAAAGATGAGTTCATTTCAGAAAACTACGGCTCCGCGTGCGTGATCGAACAGCGGGCAGGCGCCGACGCGGATGGTGTGATCACAGTGTGGGATTGCGAGGCATGGGCCGCCTCGCTCGGTGGAAGACCCGGGTATGACAAGCCGGGAAACGTCATCACCGGCCTGCTTGCGGGATTTGAACCGGAAAGGATCACTCCGCAAAAGGCAGGCGAACCTGCGGAAGAGCTGCGCAACCGTAATAATGCGGTCCCATCTTACTTTGCCGGGTGCATTGCCGGAAAATGTGGCGGAGCCGGTTCGATCCGCAGCGAACGCGTGCTCACTCGAACCGTGGACTCGCCATTTTTGACCGGGCCGCTGCGATCGCCTCTGCGCCTGCAAAACACATTCGCTCACGAGTGTTTCATGGATGAGATTTGCGCTTATGTTAAGGCCGATCCCGTTGTACACAGGCTAAGGCATCTGACTGACGCCCGCGTTATTGAGGTAGTGAGAGCCGCAGCCAAGGCGGCGAACTGGGACACGCGTCCGTCACCGAAATCAGAAAATCCGCGCGGAGGTATCGGGACCGGCCGCGGCATCGCATGCGTCGCCTACGAGGGCGATAATGGATATGCAGCTCTGGTTTGCGAAGCAGAGGTGGATCGGGAAACGGGAATCGTCCAACCCAAGCGCTTTGTAATCGCGCACGATTGCGGCCCGATCTCGAACCCGGATGGTTTGCGTAATCAGATCGAAGGCGGGATCCTTCAGGGAATGAGTCGTGCCCTCGGCGAAGAGATTACCTGGGATGATCGCAAAGTGACGTCGACCGACTGGGAAAGCTACCACTCACTTTACCTGGGAATTGAGTTGCCAATAATCGACACGGTTCTGATCGATCGTCCATCAGCAAAGGCTACCGGCGCTGGAGAGACCGCAATCACCCTGGTTGCCGCAGCCCTTGGAAATGCGATTTTCGACGCGACCGGCGGCCGGCTTAGGCAGGTGCCGTTCACACCGGATCGTGTGAGAGCCTCGATTGCTCACGGAACCGAAGCCTAAGGCCGCAACTCTCTCCGAAACTCAGTCGCAGGTGGTAAAATCCAAAGGTCGAACCCCGTTTCGCTGTTGTGACGAGCAGCGAAACCGTAGTCGGGACGTGGCTCAGCCTGGTAGAGCACTCGCTTGGGGTGCGAGGGGTCGGCAGTTCAAATCTGCCCGTCCCGACCAATTTCATCTCCTGAACATCTCTCGCTTCAATTTCCGGTGATGATGTCACTGCGCAGTTTTCTCCCTGCGCTGCCGGTACAGCGACTGATCCACCTGCCGCGCCATCGAATCGATGTCCAGCGGTTGCTGCAGAAAGCGCTGAAGTTCTTCCGCCGACTTCTTCGCACCGCTTAGCACCTCATGGTAAGGGATGCGTAAAACACGGATTTCGGATCTACGCTGCAGCAAGGAATTGACCTGATTTAGATGCGCCTGAAGTCCGGCGATCAACGCCGCCGGGCTGAGAGCAGCGCCCGTCGTTCCACGGCGGCGAATCATTTCACTCTGCGAAGCAATTACTTCGGGCAGCGGACGATCGAGAAAAACGATGTGGTAGCTGCGTCCGGCAGGCAGCGCGAAGAGAAGTTGTGAGATCACTTTGACGACTTTGCCTTCGGCTTCATCGATGCAGTTGGGATCTTGCAACAACTTCTTTATCGGCTCCCACTCGTAATAGCCGCGCGGATTATCGGTGTCGGCCACGCGTTCGCCGTCAGTGAGGGCCGACATGCCGCCGGCCACGAGCATTTGCATCATGAGCGATGTACCGGAGCGGGGCAGGCCGGAAACTATCGTGATCACGCGGGAGCTTCTGCTTTCTGCCGCCGACGCCTCATTTGCAGATAAATGCTGCGGTGCCTCGCGGCTTTTTCCGGATCGCCGTCGCCGGGGTGCATGTACAAAGCCGCGAGCCAGCGATGGGCTGCGATCAAGCCCGGCAGCATGGTGAGAGAAGTTTCGAACGCCAGCGCAGCACGCTCGCGGTGGCCCAGGCGTGCGAGAGCGACTCCTAGATAGAAGTGACCCAGTGGCAGAAAATGCTGCAGTCCGACGGCGAGTAGCGCGTGTTCTGCGGCCTCTTCGTTGCGCCGCTGGCGAAGGCAAGCGACGGCTAATCCCAGATGGGCTTCGGCGCGATCTCCATCGATCTCGAGCGCGCGCTGAAAAGCGCGCTCGGCGTCGGGGACACGCTTTTGACGAAGATAAGTTTCGCCGATGCGCAAGTGAAGGTCGGGCAGGTGCGGATCGGCCTGCTCCGCCTTCAGCAGGCACGACAAGGCCGAATCCATGTCGCCTTCTTCAAAGTGAATGATGCCCATGAGCAAATCGGCCCATGGGCGCGGCTTGGGCTCTTGCTGAACCAGCCGCAGTTGTTCGCCGCCTTCTGAGAGATCTTTTGTCGCATCTGCGGCGACGGCTTCTCCCGAGCCATTTTGTTTTTCAGGCTTAGCCTCTTCTTTGGATGGCTCGTACACCATCAATTTCTCGAGCAGACTCTTCGCCTCGGCACGCTTACCGGTTGCCCAATAGCACTGCGCCAGATGCTGCGCGAAGCGGGGCTGATCGGCCCATTTGTTTGTGAGCTCTTCAAGAATCGGTAGAGCCTCGGGGTAGCGCTGAGTGTCGAGATAGACCCGCGCCAAATTGTATTGCTGCTCGCGCACCGCCACTTCGACGGCCTTGGCCTGGTCTTCGCTCGGAGGCTGAATATAGCCGAGCGCGACGAATTGCTGCAGCACCGCCTGCGCGGCCGCGGGATCCATTCGCAAATCGGCGGGATGCATCCCGCAATTGCCTGGCTCAGCTTCCCAGCTCGGAATACGCTCGATTTTTGGCGGCTGCTCGAAAGCCTGCACAAGCACGCGCCCATCCATGTCTTCGCCGACAGGCAATCCGAAGAGAGTCAGAATGGTTGGGGTTACATCGAGAAGGGTCGCGCCATAGATTCTTTCGTCCCGCTTAACGTGCGCGCCTTTCATGCAGAAGACGCCAAATTGCCGGTGCTGAATGGCCGGACCGGCGGGCTCTTTGGGAATGCCACGGGGACGCAGGTGGTCAGAGTGAAATCCGTGATCGGAGACCAGAATCACAGTGGCGTCCGGACCGGCCAGAGTGAGCAAAGTTTCGAGCATCATGTCGTGGAAACGGTAGGCGCCGTTCACGACATCCTTGTAAATTTCGAACCGATCCTCGGGAACACCCTCCATTCGCGGCGGATGGAAGTGCATAAAGCCGTGGCAGAAGTGATCGATGCCGTTGTAGTAGACCGCAAGGAAATCCCAGGGCTCATTCTGCAGGATCCATGTGGCGGCATTGTGAATGGAGCAGTTCTCGGAGAGAATCTTGGCGAACGATTGGAGGCCTTTGTCTTTCTCCTGGTCGATCTCCGCGGCACGCGGAATCCAGGGGAGGATCGCCGCTTCGGTTACCTCGGCGGGGTGCATGCGCAATTTTGCGAAGGTATCACGCAAGTTCTCGGGATGGACCGCGCCCGGAGGCAGCGGCCACTCTTTATCGAGCGGCCCAACCGCGTACGGAAAAAGATCGGAGACTGCGACTCCGTTAACCGGCTCAGCCGGATGGCCGGCGAACCAGCCGAGGACGTGAGTCTTGTATCCGCGCTGGGTGAGAATATTCCAGATCGCTTTGACCTTGCGCGAGGTGCTGGTGGTCGGGCGCACGCCTCCGGTTTGCGGATCAGGCTCCATGAATCCGTGAATGCCATGCTTATCCGGGCGCTTGCCGGTGGCGATCGAGTTCCACAGCATCGGCGAAAGAATCGGACGCAGAGTCGCCAAATTTCCGATGACGCCACGATTGACGAAGTCATCGAGTGTGGGCATAAGACCCTGGTCCAGAAGAGGGTTGATTAGCTTCCAGTCGGCCGCATCCCAGCCGATGAGGAGTACTTTTTTGGCGAGAGGATTACTCACGAGATTCACAATGGATCGAAGAATTGAGAACAGGGTTGCTACTGCGACTAGTCAAACGAGTTTACACTGATTCGATTGATTTGTTGCCGTGTTTTCAAATGACGGCCATGCACACATGAGGTCTTTTTTCTCCGGGCCTAGAGGCTCGGGCTGCCGTGCGCAGATTTGCAACTCGTGGAAAACTGAGTTCAGGATCGAGGTATTTTCTTTGAATAAGCTCTATCGTTGTTTCGCTGTTGTCATCATTATGACCGCATTCGCAGGAAGCATGTCGGCGAAGACTCGTGTCACGAAGCAGCCCTTCGGGCGCATGCCCAACGGCGCGGTTGTCGATCTTTACGTCCTCAACGACGGGAAGGTGAAAGCCGGAATCATCACCTATGGCGGAATCGTAGTTTCATTGCGAACGCCCGACCGCAATGGAAAACTCGACGATGTTGTTCTGGGTTGCGATTCGGTAGAAACATATATTGAGCAGACGGCACACTTTGGCGGAATCGTGGGGCGCTACGCGAATCGCATTGCTCATGGCATATTCCAGCTCAACGGCCACACGTACTCGATCCCGAAGAACGATGGCGATAATGCGTTACACGGCGGCCCGCAAGGCTTTGACAAAGTGCTTTGGTTCGCTAAACCGATTGCTGATGGACTTGAACTAACTTATGTCAGCAAAGATGGCGATCAGGGCTTTCCCGGTACGCTAACAACTACGGTTCGATATACGCTGGATGATGGAGCACTGAAAATTGACTACTCTGCCGCAGCCGACAAAGACACCGTCCTCAACCTGACCAATCATTCGTATTTCAATCTGGCCGGACAAGGGAACGGCGATATTCTGCGCGATGTGGTGAAGATCGATGCTTCGCGAATGACCCCGGTCGATGCGAATCTAATTCCTACCGGCGAATTGAAGTCAGTGGTAGGAACACCCTTCGATTTTCGTACTCCGCATGCCGTAGGAGAGCGTATAGAGGCCAATGACCCTCAGCTACGGCTTGGCCACGGATACGACCACAATTTCGTGCTGGATCATGCCCCCGGGCAGTTCGCGGAGGCGGCGGAGGTGTATGAGCCGTCGACAGGCAGAATTCTGCGCGTCCTGACCGACCAGCCCGGGATCCAACTTTATACAGGAAACTTCCTCGATGGTTCGATCACGGGAAAACAAGGACGCGTCTACAAGAGAAGATTCGCCCTGTGTTTGGAAACTCAGCACTTCCCCGATTCGCCCAATCATCCAAGCTTCCCTTCAACCGAACTGAAGGCGGGACAAAAGTTCCACAGCGTTACGGTTTATGAATTCAGCGCGGGCACCAGATGACGCCGAACAGGAAGAAAGTTACGCGGGCACCGGCTTTTGCATCGCCGTGATTACTTCGTCCAGATGGGCTAGGGTTTCTGCGACGGTGAGCGAGTACATTTCGCAGCCAAGACCGTCGCCGCCTTCCAGCGCCGACTTCAAATAATGCCCGGCAATTTCGACCGCGAGAGGATCGGTTATGGCTTTACCGGTGAGCTTCTTGTATTCCACCCAGGCCGGATGTGGAAGGGCGACCCAAGCGGTTTTCCCATCAACCAGAAACTTGACGTCGACGGCATCAGCGTGGCGCGTGGCGATGGCCACGATCAATGCCTGATAAACGCAGTGAACGGCGCTCCCCGTCCAGCGGTCGATGACGGTGAAATCTTCAAACATGGCTACAAAAACTATAACGGACAGCGATAGGCCTGAGCAAATTGCGGCATCGCGAGCAGCGTACAAGATCGGAACTAGCCGCCGGCGATGGCTCCGACAATGAGAAACGGCTCCGCCCCCGACGCCACCACAGAAGGCAATGGCGTATCCGGCAATTCATGAGATAGATCTTCTTCGCAGGCAAAGAAACGCACGAATGGCCGCCGCTGCAAGGTCTCATGATCCCTTATCGTGCCGCGCAGCATGGGATATTGCGCTTCGAGTGCGTCCAAAACGGAGCGTTGCGTGACCGGGCCTCGAACCTCGATCTGCACTTCCGCACCAGTCTTGGAAAGGGTTCTCAAGTGTTGGGGAAGAATTAGTCGAACCATGCCGAGACCTGTCTCCAGCAGAATCATTTAAGTTACTACAGTAAACTCCGTACCGCTATCGGCAATCATACTGATAGATAATCCCGTTTTGCTTCGTCATTTTAAACGGTGGCAACTATTTTGGCCGCGCCTAAGTCTCAAGTTGGTCTGTGAATATCGCTGTGCGACCACTGGGCGCGGTAAAAGTGGCCCGTCCGAACCTTATTTTCAGCTCCGGAGGAGAATTGCCGACTGCCATCAATGAGACCAACTCGAGCCTGAGTATGCAGTCCGATTTTCGCGTCAGCACCGGATCCTCGGGCCTGGACAACATCCTGAACGGGGGACTTCCGAAAGGGCGGATTTACCTGGTGGAGGGTGACCCTGGCGCGGGAAAGACCACGTTAGCTCTGCAGTTTGTTCGGGAGGGAGCTAGCAAGGGCGAGCGCGCACTCTACATCACGCTGTCGGAATCTGCGGCCGATCTTAACCATGCCGCAGCCTCGCATGGCATTCCGCTCGACAATGTGGAGATTGTGGAACTCTTGCCGGATGAAGATGATCTGCTTCCTGAGCAGCAATACACGGTATTTCATCCCGCTGAGGTCGAACTGAACGACCGTATGCAGCGCATTGTGAAAGAAGTTGAGCGAGTACGGCCTGAGCGGCTGGTGATCGACGCGCTCAGCGAACTGCGCATGCTCGCGAAGGACCCCTTGCGCTACCGCCGGCAGATCTTATCGATGAAAGACTTCATGGCGGATCAGAAATGCACAGTGTTGCTTCTGGATGACCGGACTTCCCGCGATTCTGATCTGCAACTGCATAGCGTGGTACATGGGGTGATTTGCATGAACAAAGTGCCGCGCGAGTATGGCAAGACGCGCCGGCAGCTGGAGATTGCGAAGCTGCGCGGCACGGCATATCGGGAGGGATTTCACGATTACACGATCGCCACGGGGGGTGTAGTGGTATTCCCCCGCCTGGTGGCTGCTGATAGCCGCAATGAAGTGGCGCCGGAAGCTGTTTCCAGCGGTATTCCCCAGCTGGATGCGTTGACTGGTGGCGGACTTGATCGCGGAACCAGCACTCTTCTGATTGGACCGGCGGGCTGCGGAAAAACCAGCATTGCGGTGCAATGGGCCGCGACGGCCGCGTCCCGGGGGGAGTCGTCAGCGATCTTCACTTTTGAAGAGGCGCCGCGCACTCTGATCACGAGGGCGGCGGGTCTGGGAATCGATATCCGGTCACATATCGCGAGCAAGAAAATCACCATCCAGCGCATCGATCCTGCCGAACTGACGCCTGGGGAACTTGTTGCCAGTGTGCAACAGCACCTCGAGCAGGAAAATACTCGGATGGTTGTGCTGGACAGCCTGAATGGTTATTTGCAATCCATGCCCGGCGAAAAATTTCTGGCTGTGCACCTGCATGAGCTGCTGGCCTATCTTGGGAATCGCGGTGTGCTTACGTTGATGATCCTCGTGCAGGCCGGCAATATGGGCAGCCAGTTACAAAGCGCGGTTGACGTAAGTTATCTCGCGGACAATATTCTGCTGCTTCGCTATTTCGAGATGCAGGGAGAGGTGCGGCAGGCGATCTCAGTAATCAAACGGCGCAGCGGCAATCATGAGCACACAATTAGAGAACTCAGGTTGGGTCCGGATCGCATTCACATCGGCCGCCCGCTCAACGAGTTTCAGGGAATACTCACCGGTACTCCCACATTTCTCGGGGGAGCCAAGGACAATTAAATGGAGACTTCGCTCCATCCTGAATATCGAGTGATGGTGGTTGCGCCGTTCGGCAAGGATGCCATGCTAGTGCGCGAAGTTCTAGAGCGCTCCGGCATTCCTGTGGGAGTGCTGCACGCCGTGAGTGCGATCGCTCGCTGCGTGGGCGGCGGAGCCGGAGCGGCCATCGTGGCCGAAGAGGCGCTCGACGAGGGCGCGATCGAATGTCTCGGCCGGAGTGTGGCAGCGCAACCGGCGTGGTCAGACTTTCCGATTATCGTTCTGACCGGCGGCGGCGCTACGACCCCTTACACGGAAATGATGGTTCGCTCGCGCACACCTATGGGGAACATCACGTTGATCGAGCGGCCATTGCGTCCCGCGACGCTGCTCAGTTGCGTGAGGACCGCGATCCGGTCGCGGCTCCGCCAGTACGAGATTCGCAATCATCTCGAAGAGCGCGAGCGGGCCGAAGGGGAGCTGCAGCGCGCACACGACGAATTGGAAACATTGATTGAAAAACGAACCCTGGCGCTACGCAAGCTTTCGGCAAAGATCATGCGAGTGCAAGATGAGGAGCGGAGACGCATTGCCCGGGAGCTGCATGACGGGCTCGGGCAATGGCTGGCCGCGGCGCAAATCAATCTGGACATCGAATTAATTCACAATGGCGCGAAGCCGTCAGCCATGCTGCAGGAGACGCGGAAGCTCATCGATCAGGCGGTATCGAGCATCCGCACGATGTCATATCTTCTGCATCCGCCCTTGCTGGATGAAGCGGGGTTCGAGGCCGCGGCTCATTGGTTCATCGATGGTTTTACCAAACGCACGGCAATGGAGATCAAGACAAATTTTTTCAATCCCGATCAGCATCCCGTCAGAGCAGTGAAATTGGTGCGCATGCCCGAAGTGGTCGAGCTGGCGCTATTCCGGGCGTTGCAGGAAGGGCTGATCAATGCGCACCGCCACTCGGGAAGCACTAATGTACAAGTGAAGTTCGAGCGCATGACCGACTTCGTATCGCTGGAAGTTCAGGATTTCGGCCGCGGAATCCCGCAAGCTGTGATGGAGCGCTTCCAGCGCACGGGAACCGGCTCGGGCGTAGGCTTGGCGGGCATTCGCGAGCGCGTGAAGGAACTTGGGGGAAACTTCAACATCTGCTCCAACGGCTCCGGCACGACTTTGATCTCAACCGTGCCCTTGCCCCGCGGTACGGATTCTGTGAACCCGAAGCACGAGGCTGCAGCCTCCGAAAGGCAACGGAACCAGGTGACAGCGGGCGTGAACGGGATCTTCTAGGATCTCAGGATTTCTTCTTCGTGACTTTGGGTTTCAAGATCTTCGCATATTCGTAGCTGATTTCCAGGTATTTTCTCCTCGTTAGTGTTCTTGAGGAGTTTGTCTGGAACTTCAACGTATTCCTTCATGACCGCCCCATAGGCTTCGTACTTGTCTTGTATTTCTTGAGGAACTCCTTTCGTCTGTCTTCAGGAAGGTGGAGAGCGAGAGTTGAGTCGTGCAAGAGCGTAAACGTGTTGCCGTTGACGGAAGTGTAAGGGTTGGCAGCACCTTTGCAATCGAGCCCTGGGAATGCTCGCGATCAGCTCGTCGTAAAGTTTGACGTCAGCATCGAGGGCAGCAGGCTTCTTTGGTTTCGGCAATGCAATCACCTCGAGCGCCAATTGGCGCAGCGCACGCGACGAATGACATCGAAATTTGCCTGCTACAGCGTCTGCACTTCAACCGAAAGCACTGACGGTAGATTCTGTGCGATCGCGATCCAACTGTCTCCGGCATCGGGCGAGCAGTATACCTGGCCCCCGGTAGTCCCAAAATAGATTCCACATTTGTCTAATGTGTCCACCGCCATGGCGTCGCGGAGCACGTTGACGTAGCAGTCTTTTTGCGGCAAGCCCTTGGTGAGAGGCTCCCATTCGTCCCCTCCCGATCGGCTGCGGAACACCCGTAGCCTGCCTTCGAGCGGAAAATGTTCCGAGTCGCTCTTGATGGGAACGACGTAAACGGTTTCTGGTTCGTGAGCGTGCACGTCGATCACGAAACCGAAATCGGTCGGCAGATTGCCGCTGATCTTTTTCCAGTTGTCTCCAGCATCGTCGCTGCGCATTACGTCCCAGTGTTTTTGCATAAATAGCACGCCGGGACGCTTGGGATTCATAGCGACGTGATGAACGCAGTGGCCGACTTCGGCCGTCGGGTTGGGAATATATTTCGAATAGAGCCCGCGGTTGATCGGCTTCCAGGTTTCACCGGCATCATCGGTGCGAAACGCGCCGGCTGCAGAGATGGCGATGAAGATTCGATTGGGATTGCTGGGATCGAGAATTATCGTGTGCAAACACATTCCTCCCGCGCCCGGTTGCCATTTCGGCCCGGTACCGTGCCCGCGAAGGCCGGGGAGTTCGTGCCAATTCTTGCCGCCGTCGTTCGAGCGAAACAAGGCTGCGTCTTCCACGCCGGCATAAACCACCTCTGGATCGGTCAAAGAAGGCTCGAGGTGCCAGACCCGCTTGAACTCCCAGGGATGCTGCGTCCCGTCGTACCACTGGTGCGTGGTGAGCGGTTTGCCGGCTGCGTCGTAAGCAAACTTGTTGCTTTCGCTTTTCGGCGGCCCCGGCGCTACGGGCTGGCCGGCGGGTGCTCCTGGCTGGTACCAGGTTTTCCCGCCATCATCGGAGCGCTGAATAATTTGTCCGAACCACCCACTTGATTGCGAGGCATAGATCCGGTTCGGATCGACCGGCGAACCCTTGAGATGGTACATCTCCCATCCCGCAAAATGCGGCCCGCTGACTTCCCATCGGTCGCGCTTCCCGTCGGATGTGAGGATGAAAGCGCCCTTTTTTGTACCTGCTAGTACGCGGACTGTGCTCATATAAAAAGCTCCTGAGAAGAAAGCTGCGGACGGCCTACACTTGGATCTTAGCGCGTGCCGTCCGTAGAGTTTAGACGTAATTAAGCAGCTTTTGCACTCTGGCTGCGCATTTGCTTCATCATCTGCCGCATGGCAGCGAGGTGGCCGGGGGAACGTCTTTCGATCCAGGCCTCATACCGTTGTGCAGTTTTCTCGAGATTGCTCAGGAGAAGCTTGTTTTGGAATCGCTCCCGGCCTTGCGGAACGATCGTTCTTACGCTCTCCCACACGCCGAAAAACTCGCCCGTCGTCTCGAAGAACAGGTCTTCGTGAAGCAGGCCGTAATTGAGCATGGCGCAGGCCTGATCCCAGTAGCTCATCACCATCATTACGAACTGTCCCGCCTCAGTTCCGGGCGGCGCGATCCGCATGGCATCGTCGAAACTCTCGACGATGTAATTCTTCCAGAACCACTCTCTGGCCTGCCGCAGCCGCGGTTCACGGCGCTCTTCGAAGAGTTGCAGTTGAAGTTTTGCTTGCTCGTGCGTAGGTCGTGCATCCATGATTTGCCTCCGTTCACTATTCGTTTGCAGTTCCTTCTTCTTATCCCGAAGCGCGCAGCGGAACCAACCACAACGGAAGCCCGAACTTTCGACAGGCTACAATATTTCACTTGCACAATGCAAGTTAAATGCTAGAATTGTTCGTGACCCAAAAAAAACAACATCGGCGATCTGGATGTCCGCTCAATGCTTCGGTGGAAATGCTGGGCGACCGCTGGTGCCTGCTGATTATTCGTGACATGATGCTGCGCGGGGCGCGCAGCTACAAAGAACTTCTCGACGGTTATGAAGGCATCGCCACAAATATTCTGGCCGATCGCTTACGCAAACTGGTGGGTTATGGAATCATCACCAGGAAAGTCGATCCGTTGGATGGCCGTAAAATAACTTATTCGCTCACGCAGAAAGGGATCGATTTGGCTCCCATTATGACAGAAATGGTTCTGTGGGCGGCTGCGCACGAAGAGACCGAAAACGAAGCCCTGGTCAGGCAGATGCGAGCGGATAAAGAAAACTTCATCGCGGGTGTGCGGCAGCGCTGGGTCGCCAGCCGATGATGTTCGCCACCAAGCCGCAAGGCGAAGGGCTTTCGGATAACATAATTTAGTGGCCAAACCGGTCCAAAGCAAAATCGACATCCAGCGCGCGAGTCGCCTCGAGAAAATTCCGTGGCTGAGCAGCGGATTCTCCACCAGAGCGGGTGGCTTCTCCTGCGCATTTGGTGGTAAAGCGCTCAACCTTGGTTTCACCAAAGAAGATTCGAGAAAAACAGTCGAGCGCAATCGCGCAGCTCTTCTGCGCGAGCTTGGCGCCGCCGACGGCAAGCGGCCTCACAAGAACTCGCAAAACGGTGATTCGACTGATTGGCAACTAATCACGCTGCGCCAAATTCATTCCGATATCATCCACCTCGTCGATGCGCCGCCGGAGGAGCCGCTGGTCGGCGATGGTCTGATTACTGCGGCACCCGGTCTGCTGCTCGCCATCCAGACGGCCGACTGCCTGCCAATCATTCTCGTGGACCCGAAGCGCAAGGCCGTCGGCGCTTTCCACGCCGGCTGGCGTGGAACGGGGAAACGTATCATTGAGAAGGGTGTCGGCGCCATGCGGCGATGCTTCGGGAGCCGCGCGAGCGATTTGAGAGTGGCGATAGGCCCCGGCATTCATAGCTGCTGTTATGAAGTAGGTGAAGAAGTGCGCGAGAAGTTCGAATCGCAACTCGCGTATGCCGCCAGCTTATTTCACGAAGTGAAGGAATCCGACCCGGTGCGTGAAAAATATCCGCTGCTGTTTCTGACGGCGCGTGCGCCCGGGCACAGTGATCTGCCGAAAAAGATATTCCTCGATCTGGTCGAGGCCAATCGTCAGCAGCTGATCGCTGCCGGTGTGCGGCCAAAAAGTATCGAAGCTTCTCCGTTATGCACGAATTGTCGCACCGACCTGTTATTTTCTTATCGCGCGGAAAAGGGCAAGACGGGGCGGATGATGGGAGTGGCAGGAATCCGCACGTGAAGGCTCTCGATTACGGTTTGCTCGTTACACGGTAGGCGCTGCGCCTGGGGTCGCAGGTGCCACCGGGGGCGCAGTCCCAGGGATGCCCTCGTTCACCAGATCTTTGAGCTCCTTGCTTGGCTTGAAGAAAGGGATTTTCTTCGCGGGCACTTCGACTTTTTCGCCGGTCTTGGGATTGCGGCCCATTCGCGGCTTGCGCTGACGGGTGCGGAAGCTACCAAAGCCGCGGATTTCGATTTTGTCCCCGGCGCGCAGCGAACGCACGACGCTGTCGAAAATCGTTTCCACAATTACTTCACTGTCTTTGCGCGTCAATTCCGCAAGACGCGAAACCTCGTCGATCAGATCGGCTTTCGTCATAGCGTTCCTTTGCTCCCCCGGCTACGCGCTCACCCCAGAGCAACGCCGCCAACAACCCCATAACCTTCTCAAATTTCAGGGCTTGTACGCAAGTCGCTAGATTGGGTGCGACCGATTATTTCCACAAATAGTAGAATCCCACGTGCTGCTCCAGCATCTTCTCGCGGCTTGGCAGATACCTCGAAACATCGCCGAGCAGAAGATCGAGCAGCGTTCTACGCTCTTTTTCCGAACGAACCAGCGTTGGCTCACCTGAGATCCCAACCGATTTGGCGGTGTCTTTCACCGCAGCTTCGAAGTCGCCAACATTGTCTATCAGCTTCATCGATAGGGCCTGTTCGCCCGTCCAAACCTTCCCGTTAGCGATCGCCTTCACATCATCAAACTTCATCCCCCGGCCGTCGGCTACAGCGTGAACGAACTGTCCGAACATGTTATCGATGAGCGACTGCATATAGGCCTGTTCGGCTGGGGTGAGGTCGCGCGCGGGATTGCCTGTATCTTTGAATTCTCCTGTCTTGAGCACGACATCCTTCAGCTTGGCCCACTTCATCAGATCGCCGTAATTCACCCACTGCGCGATCACTCCGATCGATCCCACGATACTGCCATTATCAGCATAAATTTTATTGGCCGCTGATGCGATGTAATAGGCTCCGCTGGCACCGACCGACTCAACGGAGACGACAATGCTTTTCTTCTTCTCCTCGCGAATGCGTTTGACCTCACGATAAATTTCTTCGGAGGCGGCCACCCCTCCGCCTGGGGAGTTCACATGCAGAATGATCGCTTTGATGGAAGAATCGTCGGCAAAGCGCTTGAGCTCGCCCACCACCGGCTCGGGGGACAAGATCACACCTTCCAGATCGACCACGCCAATCCGGTCGCCGAAGCCTCCGAAACCGGCTTCTTCCGTGCCCGCATGCAGCGCGAGGTAAATCAACGCAAAAACGGCCAGAGCAAAGAGGAAAAATGCGCCTCCGCCAATCAGGATCCACAATAAGGTACGAGATTTTCGTTCGGGCATTGAGAAAGTGTAGCACCGGCAGCTAGGGCGTGAGCAGCTTCAGGGCGGCAGGCTGGACGCCGATTTCGACTGGCGTACGACAAACGTATTCGCCATCGGCGTAAACCTCGACCGCCGATTCGGTTTCGACGCGAATGCGAGAGGCCTGGAAATATTGCACTTCGCGGATCGCGATGTGCCGGCCAAAGTAAACCGTGGGAAACAGGCAGGCAAGCTTGAACGGATCGATGCCGGCGATGACGCAGACATCAAGTAGACCATCATCGAGTTTTGCTTGCGGGGCGATTTTCATTCCGTCACCATATTCGGGCGAGTTGGCGAAGGCTGCGAGGATTGTGGGTTGATCGCAGCGCAGGCTCCACTTGCTTTTATCGTTTCGCGTGAAAATCTTTATCGGAAAGGGAGCGAATCGAAAAAGGGTTGAACCGAGAGACAACACGTAGCCGCCATGGCCACGAAGCCACCGGGGCAGTGCGTTGGCACGGCGGGTCACTTCGCAGTCGAGGCCAATTCCAGCGACGCTGCAAAAGTAATGATAACTCCCGCGTCGGGACTCGCGACTGGGATCGTTCGGAGGGGGTGACGCGGGCGTAGTCGTTCCCGGAGTGATTACGCCTAGATCGATGGCACGGATGTTACCTTGTCCAGAGCAGAATCGGCGCCATGCAGTCAGTGCATCGCGGACGCGCTTGAGCCCCAGAGCGTCGGCAAAGTCATTGCCGCTGCCGACCGGCACAATGAGCACCGGCACGCCAAGTTTTACCAAAGCGCCGAGATGACGATGAACCGTGCCGTCGCCGCCGAATAGAAGGACGATGTCGGCTTCATCACGCGATGTGGGCAATTCGATGCGCCAGGCGACCTTGCCGAACTCTTGAAACGGCTTGAGGCCTTTGGGAGAACACCCCAGCCCGAAAATGGCGGCGGCGCGCATGTGCGCGGATGAGCGTAGCAGAATTTGTGCGGGGCACGCAGATGTGCGGCGGCACTCACCAGTTGACGATCACAATCCGCAACTGCTTGCCGACCCTCAGAGGCAACCTCATAGGGGACGGTCCTCCCCACGCGAAGTAGGGTTCCTTCAGCACATGATCGCCGACTCTTACCGATCCCTGCTTCAGCTTTCTACCGGCATCGGTTGTGGAAACCGCAAGGCCGCATCGAACCAAGAGGCGATCCGCCCTAACTGTTGCTTCGGCGCCGCGGTCGGTGCTCACGACATGCCCTCCGATTTCGGCCAGCGTTACCTGGACTTCTGCCGTTTCCTCCCCGTCTGGGCCGGTGTGAACGCACACGCCGTCCGACGTCGGAAAGGGGCAACGAAATTTCTTCTACACTTTCCGGGACCCCATCTTTCTGGAACTGCTTTCCCCAGTCCTCGCCAGCTTTGCTCGCCGCTTCCGCCGAGTGAAAGTCACCCACGATCCGCCCAGCCAAATCCTTCTTTGCTTGCATGGGGTGCGCTTCGCGCTTCATCTTTTCAATGTCGGCGACCTGCACATCCGTCAGAAGCTCGTAGTATCTCCACATCATTTCGTCGGAGATGCTCATGATCTTGCCGTACATTCCCAATGGGGGCTCGTGAATGCCAATCGCGTTGCCCAGCGATTTCGACATTTTCTGGACGCCGTCGAGGCCCTCCAAAATCGGCGTGGTCAGTACCACTTGCGACTCCTGGCCGTAGGCACGCTGCAGTTCCCGGCCGACCAGCAGGTTGAATTTCTGATCCGTGCCGCCGAGCTCCACGTCGGCCTCGAGCGCTACCGAGTCGTATCCTTGCACCAGCGGATAAAGCAACTCATGCACCGAAATTGGCTTTTCTTCACGGAACCGCTTGTGAAAATCTTCACGCTCAAGAAGCTGTGAAACGGTGTACTTCGCCATCAGTCGAACGAAATCGTCTGCGGTGAACTGACCCATCCAGCGACGGTTGAAATCGATCACGGTTTTCTGCGGATCGAGAATCTTAAAGACTTGCGCTTTGTAGGTTTCGGCATTCTCTTCGATCTGTTCGCGCGTCAGCGGTGGACGGGTTACCGAACGCCCCGTCGGATCGCCGATCATGCCTGTAAAATCGCCGATCAGGAAAATGGCTGTGTGGCCGAGATCCTGAAAGTGCTTGAGCTTGCGCAAGACAACCGTGTGGCCAAGGTGCAAGTCGGGAGCGGTCGGGTCCATGCCGAGTTTTACTCGCAGCGGCTTGCCTGCGCTACGCGATTTCTCCAGCTTGGCGCGCAGATCGGCTTCGCGAATGATTTCCGCCGAGCCTTTCTTGAGATAAGTGATCTGTTCGTCGATCGGCGCGAAGGTTGGCATGAGAAAAGACATTATAAGGAATGGGGCGGAGTAAGTCAGGATGCGAATTAGAATTGCCTGCTATCGGACACTTCCGATGGAAGCGTTCTGTGAAAGCGGAAAACATCCAGATCCGAAAGGCAGCGCTGCGCGATGTTCCTCGACTTCGTGAAGTAATTGAGGCATCCGTTCGAGGGCTGCAAGCCGGCGACTACTCGCCGGCGCAGATTGAAGGCGCGCTGGCCTCTGTATACGGCGTCGATACACAGCTGATTGCCGACGGCACCTACTTTGTGGCGGAAATTGAAGGGAACGCCAACCACCTCGCTATCGTGGGCTGTGGCGGATGGAGTAAGCGCGGGACCTTGTACGGAGGCGATCAGTACGCTGCGCGCGAAGATTCGCTGCTTAATCCCGCGCAGGATGCGGCCAAAATCCGCGCATTTTTCGTGCGTCCAGAATGGGCGCGGCGCGGTATTGGCGGGTTGATTCTCGCGGCATGCGAGAGCGCGGCAAGGCAGGCAGGATTTACGCGGCTGGAAATGGGGGCAACCCTGAGCGGAGTGCCATTCTATCGAAAAAAGGGTTATGTGGAACGAGAGCGACAATTCGTCTCGCTGGGCAATGGCGAGGTGCTCGAAATTGTGAGGATGGCCAAGTCAGTGTGAAAACCGTCTACCAGCATGAGCGATAGGGCGTTGGTTTATTTCTGAATTGTTTTCAATCGTCGTCCCAGGATTTCGAAATTTCCCTGTAGCACTACATTGATCGCCTCCGAATAGGCGACATGTTCCTGCTCAAGAATGCGAGCCGCGAGTGCGCGTTCATTGTCGTCTTCGAGCACTGGAACGGTTTTCTGCACAATGATGGGGCCATGGTCGAGCTCTTCGTCCACAAAATGCACGGTGCAGCCGGAAACCTTTACGCCGTAGGCGAAAGCCTGCTCTTGCGCCTCCAATCCGGGAAACGCCGGAAGCAGCGATGGATGAATATTTAAGATGCACCTTGGGAATTGCTGCACGAACCACGGAGAAAGCAGTCGCATGTATCCAGCCAGGCAAACCAAATCCACGTTGTGCTGTTTGAGAGCTGCGACCACTTCGCGATCGTGCTCGGCGCGGAGCCTGCCTCTCGATGGAATCACAAGCGCATTCAACCCGCGCTGCCGCGCAGTCACGATTCCGGGTGCGTCAGCTCTGTTTGAAATTACGGCAGCGATTTGCGCGCCGGGGATGCGGCCCACGTCGATGCTATCGGCGATGGCTATGAAGTTCGATCCGCGTCCGGAGAGCAGAATGCCGAGAGAATATTTTACTGATTCGTGATTCTTAATTGGCCACTCCGGAAAGGTGCAGTTGAAATGGCTGCCACAACCTACAGTTGCTCAGTTGTAGAACACTTTGCGCTCGCCTTTTACGATGCGGCCTATGGTGTAGGCCTTCTCATTCACGCGTTCGAGGACGGTTTGCGCTTTCTTGAATTTTGCCAAAGGCACAACCAGCAACATGCCCAGGCCCATGTTGAAAGTGCGCAACATTTCTTCCGGCGGAACAGTGCCGATCTGGCGCAGATGCTCGAACAGCGGTGGCACCGGCCAGGAGCCGAGATCGATCGATGCCGCCGTGCCACGGGGCAGCACTCGGGGCAGATTCTCGGTAATGCCTCCGCCGGTAATGTGAGCGAGGGCTGAAACGCATTGCGCATCGTTGAGCTTTTTCAGCGCCGGCCAGTAGCTCTTGTGCGTTCGCATCAACTCATTGCCCACTTTGCCTTTGATCTCGTTGACGTAATCGTCCAGCGAGTAATGCGCAACCTCGAAAAGAAGTTTGCGGGCAAGAGAGTATCCATTGGTGTGCAGGCCGTTTGAAGGCAGGCCGAGGATGACGTCGCCAATCTGCACGTCTTTTCCCGTGATAATGCGGTCGCGTTCAACCACGCCCACGATAAATCCCGCCAGATCGTACTCGCCTTCGGGATAAAAGCCGGGCATCTCGGCTGTCTCACCGCCGATCAAGGCGCATCCATTATGCTTGCAGGCGTCCGCGATACCCTCGACAACTTTTTCGGCAACGGCCGGTTCTAGCTTTCCCGCGGCGAGATAATCCATGAAAAACAGCGGCGTGGCCCCTTGCACCGCAATGTCGTTCACGCAGTGGTTGACTAGGTCCGCACCTACAGTTGAATGCAGATTCATCTCGAATGCAATCTTTAGCTTGGTGCCCACGCCGTCAACGCTGGAGACGAGCACAGGGTCTGCATACTTCGTCTTGTCCACGGCAAACATGCTGCCAAAGCCGCCGATCTCGCTCAGCACGCCACGGGTAAAAGTCTTGTGCGCCAGATATTTAATACGCTGCTTGGTGCGATTGGCACGGTCGATATCCACACCGGCATCGGCATAGGTAACGCGTGGAGCATCGGACGTGGGGTTCTTGGGCACGAGTTTCTTCGGACTACTCTCTCAGTGTTTCAGTGCGGGAAAACGTGGATTTTGTGCGCCGCAGAAATTCTAGGGCTGCTTATTGTAACACGTTGCAAAACGGCGAGGCCGTCGCCACTCAGTCTGCCGGGGAGGAGTCAACTTCAGAGCTCTTCGATAATTGGCGCGGCTTCGTCCCTCTTCTGAGAAATAAATAGACAAACGGTCCTAATCCCATGGCGATCACTCCACCGGTCGTTGCGAAACGGTCGCCGCCCAGCAGTGCGACGATCGCCATCACAACGGGCGCAGCTACAACGTAGATCATGCCCGCCAGCCCGCCGGGAACGATGAAGTTTCGCGACACATCAGGCCGGCTGTGTCGCAGCTTCCATGCCGACAGCACCGTCAATACCGTGGTCGCAGACCTCAGCCAGATGTATACAGAGATAATTTGCCCGAGGCTCTGCCAGGCGAGCAGGGCATAAACCAAGGCCGACGCCACGATTGCGAACCAGGGCGTTCCGTATCTCGGATGTTTCCGCGTAAGCGCCGAAGACAGATAGCCGTCTTCAGCCATGGCAAAAGGCATGCGCGTTGTGGTGAGCACCGTGCTGTTCAACAGCGCCACGTTACCCACCATTGCCGCCAGCGTCATCCACGTGCCGAGCCAGCGGCCGCCGATCATTTGTGCGGCGTCTGAAAAGAATCCAGTGTGCCAACGCTCCCAATTTCCCGCTGAGGCCAGTCCAGCGACCGTCGGCAGAAAATACGCGGCCACGGACAGCGGCACGACCAGCGCCAGGGCTCGCGGGTAAGCGCGTTGCGGGTCCTCCACCTCTTCGGCCACGGTAGAGAGTTGCTCGTAGCCCGAATATAACCACAGTCCCAATGCCAGTCCGACGCCGAAGGTCTTGAACGGACGCTGGTGTGGCGGAATCAAAGGCACAAAGGGATTGTGATGCCACTTCATCAGCCCCATTACGATCATCGTCGCCACCGGCAGGAAAATGAAAAGCTCGAGCGCGGTTGCGACTTTGCCCACCATCTGAATGCCGCGCACGTTAATCCACGTAATCACAGCGATCAGCGCGACCGAGACAACATAGTGTTTCCAACCAGTGATGCTGGGATAGTAATAGACAAGATAATCAGTGAAGAGAACGGCGTAGGCCCCGCCCAACAAAAACGACGCGGACCAGTTCCACCAGCCGGCAAGAAATCCCCAGAAGTCGCCGAAGGCGGCGCGCGTCCAGCGATAGAAGCCGCCTTCGACCGGCATGGCACTGGTAAGTTCCGCCGAGACCAGTGAAACCGGAATGCACCAGAAAATGGGCAGCAGGAGCAGGTAAATCAGCGTCATGCCCGGACCGGAAGTCGTGACCATGTCTTCGAGCCCGAAGGGGCCGCCCGTGGTGTAGGAAAACATCACGAAGACGAGGTAGAAGAGGCTGGCTTTGCGAAGCGTCGATTGGGATCGAGTGGTCAATTGCCGTGCTGTAGTTGGTTTCCGATTGCTGTCAGATTCAGGCTCGTCGCAGCACTGGAAGGTCGATGCTCCCGGCTTCCCTGGATCGGGATCAGCGAATACTTCTACGCCGCTAGCATTCCGGAAAGAGCGCCCTCAAGCTGCAGCAACTTTCGTTTCACGTCAAGGCCGCCGCCATAACCGCAGAGCGTGCCGTCTGAAGCAATCACACGATGGCAAGGGACAACAATCGCGATCGGATTCCGGTTATTCGCCATGCCCACGGCGCGAAAGGCGTTTGGCTTCCCAACCGCGCGGGCGATGTCCGCATACGTGCGGGTTTCTCCGTAAGGAATCGCCAACAGCGCACGCCAGCAGGCAATCTGAAAATCAGTGCCGCGAAGATCGAGAGCGAACCTAAAGTCGCGCCCCTTTCCGTCAAAATACAGCTCCAACTCACTGACGTACGCTTTCATAGCGCTGGCGGATTCCTCGAAGGCCATCCCTCTTCCTTTTCCGCGAAGATCGCGGGGGTTCGGGCGTACGGATTGCTGCCCCGGCAATCTCTTGTCGAATTCAAGCGCCACCAATCCGTATGCCGACGCAGCCAGAAACAAGGGTCCAACCGGCGATGCGACTTTGGCGTAGTGTAGAGTTTCCATTCGAGTAGCCTGATTCCAGCAGACCAAGATAGCAGACAGAGTGCTCCTATCGCGAAGGATTGTTTTCAGCCACACGGCTCCCATTTGACAGGAAACCCCGCTTTGCCTGACAGTGTGTGCGTGCTTGTGGCTTCAACTCAGGAGTCGATTAGGAAAGGGATCTTGATCCTCGTGGCCGTAGTGTTGGCTCCGGTCGTGCTCGTCGGGTTGGCTGCTTTCGCTGCAGGAGATTGGCGGCAGGTCGGGGCCACACCTGCCGGGGACCAGGTTCTGGTCAGTTCGCTTAGCGTGCGGAAAAATGGCTCGCGCACTGCGTGGATCCGCGTCGAATATAGGGAGCCAACGAAACTACCTCAGGGAGGACCGTTCGTTGAGCTGCGGGCGCGGGTTCGCTTCAACTGCACGAATGGCAGCGCCATCCCGAACTCCGAATGGTTTTACTCACGCGAACACAGCGGCAAGCTTGTCGTGAGCAAGAAAACCCGGCGGGACGATCAATTTGGATCGACGACCGAGGGCGGATTCGGCGATATCGCCCGTGACTTCGTCTGCAAACAGAAATAAGTTGGCAAATCTCACTGAAGATTTCCACAGCCCCTCACCTCGGTAACCCCACACGCACTTCCGTCGCCGCCGCATCCGTCATATGCTGATATGCAAGTTCCGGGGCCGATGTTTGTGTCCCGCTTTTGGTTATGATTTCAGTTGGCGTTGCTTCCATGATTGCGGCTGGTGGCGCGGTGCTTTTGGGCGGCTACGCTCTTTTGCGGCGCAGGCCGAAGGGCCCGGCGGAGCTCGAACGCGAGCGGCGCAACTGGCTTGACGGCATCGGCCGCATCACTGACGGCACCGTCATTGATGTGCAAGAGATGGAGTCAAACAACGGCCATCACGCCGCTGTGTTGCTCATTTATAAATACGATGTCGCGGGTGTCTCGTATGAGTGCTCCCAAGACGTCACCTACCTGCGCCAATGGATCAATCTGCATTCATGCCGGCTAGGGCTACCGACGTCGGTGAAATATGACCCGCATAATCCGGGAAACTCTCTCGTTGTTTCCGAAAACTGGATGGGATTGAGGCAGTAATAGGCAAAGTTTCATGTTGCAAGGTTGTAAGAGCGGTGAAACCTCAGAAACCTGCGAACCTGAACCTCCACGTTTCAGATCTGGTAGTCATCCTGAAAAAGCTCTTGCGGCGAGATCCTGCTCGGCGGTTTTTCTTCGTCCATGGAGAGATCAGGCTCCGCGCCCAAGGCTTCATGCGAATGCTCCTGGAACTTCTCACGCAATTCGTGCACTTCCTCCGCCAGCTTGATGATCACATCCGAGAGCGGGTCGCGAATATCCTTGGGATCGGTGATGACGACACGTTTGCCGTCCCGCAGAACGATGTGACCGGGCACGCCGACAATCGTCGAGTTGGCGGGCACGCTGCGCAGAACCACGGAGCCCGCGCCCACGCGGCAGTTGTCTCCGATGATGATGTTGCCGAGCAGCTTTGCGCCCGAACCAACCGAGATATTGTTCCCAAGCGTGGGGTGGCGCTTGCCCTTCTCTTTGCCGGTTCCGCCCAACGTTACACCCTGGTAAAGTGTCACGTCGTCACCAACGATCGCTGTCTCGCCGATAACGGTACCCATGCCATGATCGATGAACAGACGACGTCCGATCTCCGCCCCAGGATGAATCTCAATTCCGGTGAGCAATCGGGCGACTTGCGACGTAAATCTCGCCAGAAATCGCATGCCATTCCGCCACAGCCAGTGGCTCAAGTGATGTAACCAGACTGCATGCAGTCCCGGATAGCACACTAAAACCTCAAGATACGAGCGCGCAGCCGGGTCTGACTCGAAAACGGCGGCAATGTCCTCGCGCACTGAGCGGAAGAAGCTCGTCATGGTTCAGTTCTCAGTTGCCCCACCTCTCAACCCACTGCGGCTCAAATCGCGATGTTGCGAACAAGGCCGGACCTTCATGTCGCTAAACAAAAGCTAGCTGAGAGGACCAGAGAGTGCAAGAGCAGGCAGAGAACCGTAACAGGCAGGAGCTTAAGAAAAACGAGAAACTGCGGCTGAGAGATGAGAACTGCCTTTACCCGCCATTACGCAAACCGCCGCTGGCGGCGATCGTCATGCGAAGGTATTTATAGGGATTGACGGGGGTATCATTGATGCGAACTTCGTAGTGAAGATGAGGGCCTGTGGACCGGCCGCTGAGTCCGACATAGCCGATCACATCTCCACGATGAACTTGCTGGCCGGGAGCAACCGCGAAGCCGGAAAGATGGCCGTAACGGGTCGAGATGCCGTGGCCATGCTCCAACATGATTGCCTTGCCGTATCCGCCGAGGAAATCGGCAAAGGTGACAACGCCGTCAGCTGGAGCAATCACGGCGTGGCCGTAGCTGCTGCCAATATCTACTCCGCTGTGGAACGCGCCCTCACCATTGAACGGATCGATGCGCTCACCGAAGCTGCCGGTCACCTGGCCGTCGACCGGCCACAGATTCGGCGCAGAATTAGCGCGATACCAATCGGCGGTAGTGGCATTCCGCGTCAACCCAAGGCTGATACCAACGGACGCGGCGCCGGTAAGGGCAGAGTTCCGCAGAGCGCTCAGTTGGTCCAGCGAAGAAGTGACGTCGGCGTCCTGTATGTTCTGCTGGGAAGCAGTCACCAATGTGGGCTGCGACTTCAAGCCATACAGGGCAGATACTTCACTGGCGATCGAACCCAGAGAGGCGACCTGCACATCCCGCTCTTTCGCGACCTGCTCCAGCTGCGAATAACGATCCCTGAGCTGCTCTTTTTCGGTCCTGAGTTCGTTGTAATGCGAAACCTTCAGCAACATTCGCGCATAAGAACTCGCGATACCCGTCAGGCTCAAGAAACCAATGGCGGCGCCGATTACAAATATATACAAATAGTGCAGAGGAATAGGGATTTTGCGGAGCTGCCCGTCATCGCCGCGGGCCACAAACAGGATGTAGAAGCGCTTACGCAATATGTTCTGCTCCGTTTGAACAATCAGGGCCGGAACTCCAGGCAATGTTCCGATGCACAGAAAGCCTGTTCGGACAACCTGATTTTTTGGGCTACGCTCCCATCTTAGGAATGGAAACTTTTTAACGCGCCCATCTTGTACCGTATGCTTAAGAAAAAGCCGAAACCGCTTTTCCCGCAATTGATACAGAATGCGGAACTTAGGTTCTCCAAATGCCCAGAGTCGGTCGGCCAGAGTGTTTGTGAATGTCAGGTAAAAGGTAACAAACCAGGTTCTCCCTGTCAACGACCGCGGGTTCTCTTAGATGTTACTTAAGGTGTGGTAATCAAAGGGGACCATTCCGAGATTATCCCGGCAGATGGACCATAGCCGAGAGTGGCTCAATGGCCGACGAAGTGCTTTCTTGAAGCGGCTCAGCAGCGGCAGCTGGCAACAACAGCTAGTCGGACGCATTGCACTTCAAGCTGCGATTCGGGCGCTCGCCGGATCCAGCCTGAACGAGCCTTGGCGGGGACGCCATTGCCGAAACACCCTCAATTCTCTGTTTTTCTGGGATGGATCGGAGTGGTTGCGGCTACTACTGGGTCGTCCTCTCCGAGCAGGGGCGCAGCAATGCGCAATGCTTCGACCTGCCGTTTTACCTTCGACAACTCTTCTTCTTTGGCTCGCAATATCTCGATCACATTCCTCATAGCCCTGCTCTCCAAATAATTCTCGTATGGATAAATTCTTGTTCGGCGGAAGCCGTGCTCATACAACTGTAGGCTGCGTCAAATAATGATGACAATGCACGAAGGGGCACCTCAGCAAGTTTTGTTCCGGTCAATGTCCTGAATGATACGGATGGCCTTTAAGAATCGTGAAGGCACGGTAGAGTTGCTCGAGCAAGACCACCCGAGCGAGCTCGTGAGCCAGCGTCATCTTGCCGAAAGAGATCGTGTATTGCGCTAGTTCGCGCGCCCGCTGGCTGAACCCGTCTGCCGGACCGATACCGAAAACCAGCGGCTGAGATTGCCGATTCTGATACTCGTTCAAGAAATGTGAGAACTCCTCTGATGAGAGCTGTCTCCCCCGTGCATCCATCAACACCAGCGTGGATTTCTCCGAGTTCTTGCGTGAGCCGGCGAGCACCCGCCCGGCCATTTGCAGGAGCTCGGCTTCGTCGCGCAGCGATACGCTTTCCACCGGCGTATAGCGCGAGATTCGTTTCAGATACTCATCGGTGAGAGCTTGAATCGCCGCTTCCTTCGTTCTTCCAACCCATGCGACCTTGATCTTCAGGGCCAAGGTTATTTGCATCCCGAGGCGAGCACGATAGTTGCCCCGAACTCGATGTCGTTTCCTCGCACATATTTTCCAATTGCCTTGTGCACCTCGGCATGAAGGTTCGGCCACAGGTGCGACGGTACCCGATCCAGCAACGGGCGAAACGGGACCGCGACCGCCCGCGCCTGCTCCCAAACTTCTTCCGGGGTGCCTGGCCAAGTCCAGGGAACCGTGGTTGCCCGCTCCTGCACGTCCCTGAAGCCGGCATCCCGGAGTGCCTCAGAAAGGCTTCCCGGGGGCGAAAAGCGAAACGGATCCGGTCCGCCCGGCGATAACAGCGGGCCGCCGACACGCCGGTGAACTACGCCCATCATGCTTTGCCAGTAAGGCTGATCAAAGGGTCCCCAGGCCAATAAAGCTGTGCGCGCGTTCGGCCGCAAGACACGGCGTAGTTCTCTCAGCGCAAGGCCGATATCGGCGAAGAACATTACTCCGAATCGCGAAGTCGCCAGATCGAAAGAATCGTCGGCGAAGGGCAGGGAGTGAGCGTCTCCCTGTCGGGTGATGAAGTTCTCCAGACCCCGTTCCCGGGCCCTTTTCTTCGCGATCTCCAGAAGTTCGAGGCTCAGGTCAAGAGCCGTGACTTGGCCTTCCTGCTTTACGCGAAGGGCAAGACTTATTGCAGGCTCACCTGTACCACTCGCCAGGTCCAAAACTTTCATGCCGGGTCTGGGCGCGGCGTATTCAACCAGAGTTTCCGTGACTGCCTTGCCCATGGCAGCCGACTTCGCCTTCCACTTGTCGGAAGCGACCAGACGGTACGAGTTGCCCCATGCCGCTTCTGCCTTTGGGGCGTCTTTGGAAAGGTCGGCCATAATTGGATTGGTAGGGCGAGCGCAGTGTCGGCAATCTTCGCACCGTGGCTAGGCCCGCTTGCGACGCGGAACCACCGCCCGCTTTCGTGGACTCGCGGCTTTGGGCCTTGCCGCCTTCGATCTTGTTTTCGCCTTTAAATCGGAAGGCTCCAGATGCTTCGCCGCTTTCCATAAGCGCTCAAGATCGTAAAATTGGCGCGCTTTCTCCGAAAACACGTGAACCACGAAGTCCACATAATCGACCAATATCCACTCTGCCTGCCTGTAGCCTTCGACCTGGGTGGGCCGCACGCCCACGGCTTTCAGGCGCAGTTCCACTTCGTCTGCGATGGCCTGAACTTGCCGCGGATTCGTGCCGCTGCAGAGAACAAAATAGTCGGTAAAAGCTCCCGAGCCCTTGTCCATTTCCAGAATGGAAAGTTCTTCCGCTTTTTTGTCAAGGCATGCCTGGATAGCCGCCGCTACCTGTTGCTTGAGTTCGTTGTTTTTCATGCAGAGGATCTGTCGTGGATTACTTCGTGACCGTTGACTGACTTCACATTGTAAATGAAGCACCAGGTTTCTTTTCCACCGGCGGCAACCGGCGCGCCTAGCAGTGGCTTGTCGAGCTTTCAGCGGCCTTTGTACAGTCCCGTCTTCTTGATATAGTCCGCGACCGCGGGATCGACAAAGCGCGTCAGCGTTTTGCCTGCCGCAGCAGCCTGACGAATTGCGGTTGACGAAATAGGTTGATAGACATCCCCCAGCAGGTGTAGGGTCGCGCCGCTCAGAATCAAATCTCCAGTTGCGGCTTGCTTATGAAATGGCCGCGTCACTTCCTGGCGCGGCCTGAGGCCTGCTGGCAAGGCGTTGGCAACGTCGGCAAGAGAGAATCCCGGCCTGCTGGCAACCAGAAATGCACATTCACGAAACAGTTCTTCGGCCTGATGCCACTTGGCAATGTCTTTAAAGGCATCGATGCCGATGAGCAAGAACAGCCGGTTGGATTTCTTGAACGTCTGCTTCAGACGTTTGACCGTGTCAATGGTGTAGTTCGGCTTCCAGGGGGGAACCTTCTCTTTGTGCGAAGCCGAAGCGCCAACAGTTTGGGGGGCTTCCAGAAGCGACGGCACGAAATCTTTCTCTTGCGCGGTGGCCAGGGCAATCATCGCGTAGCGGTGCGCAAAATCGGAGAGCGGCTGCAGTTGCTTATGGGGAGGAACATTCGCCGGAACAAAATATATTCGAGAGAGCTTGCAACGCTCGCGCGCGGCGCGAGCCAGGGCGAGGTGCCCGCGATGGACCGGATCGAACGTACCGCCAAAGAGTCCGATATTCATGCGCGCCTAGTGTCCGCGTTCGGCGGCGCAGTTGGCAAGCCTGAAATGAAATCCAGATCCTGCTATTTCAGACCGAATATACCAAGCACGACCGTCAATACTATGACCAGCAGAACGATCAGTGTAACTATCACGAACTTGCGGTCCCGATCGACCGCGAAAGCGTAGATCGACACAACGACGCGCGCGATCGGAGTCAGAATCAGCAGAGCGGTCGCAATCAGCATGATCACCGTCGGATCGAAAGTCCGAACTCCTTCGACGATCACGGGCCAGCGGTAATGTTGCTTGACCCAGTCCGGCGTGAGCGGAACGAATTGCGGCCGCAGCAGTGCCCGCACGATACCGACAACGAACAATGCGGTGCTGACCACCATTCCGCCCAGCAGAACCTTGTACACGTCGGCGTAGACGTTCAGTTCTTCGGGTGCACTCTGCTGCCGTTCACTCATTCCGCTATTCTTCCCTTCGTCCATGTCTATGCTGTCCTTCATCCAAAGCTGGGCAAGTGGAAGCGGAATCCGGTATCGAGTCCTTTTGCCAACATTTCGTATGCCAGATACAACATCAGCACCGCGAACAGCCACTTCAGCCACGCGCTGTGGAGGCGGTTCATAATCATGGTGCCGGCGGTAGCCCCGGCGGTTGTACCCACGGCCACGGGTCCAACGACCGTGAAATGAATAAGCCCGGCAAGAAAAAACAGAATCGAACTTACCGCCGCCGTCACTCCTATCATCAACTTGCTGGTTCCCACCGCGGCCTTCATGGGTACGTTCATGTACCGATTCATGGCGGAGACTTTTAATACGCCTCCGCCCACCCCAAGAAGTCCAGAGGCAAGTCCGGCAAGGTACGCGATCGAAGATCCGATCGGTACGCCGTTCACGACATATTGGACATCCCTCTTTGCCGCCTCATCGTGGTATTCACCGCGCAGCTTCAACCAGCGGCCGAATCGATCCGGCCGGGCACTCGTGAATTCGCCCGTGGCAATGCGCTGATCATCGAGATTCCGCGTAGAAAATGCGGCGTAAGCCATGTAGCCGAGCATTGCCGAAAAGATGAGCTGCATCGTCCAATCTCGCATGTAGAGCGCCAGGATGCTGCCCGAGAGCGCTCCCACGGTGGTAAAGATTTCGAGAAACATTCCCAGGCGCAGATTGGTGATCCGCTGATCGACATACGAGGAGCCACCTGCATTGGAAGTCGCAATGACCGACACTACACTCGCAGCCACAGCTATTTTCATCGGGAGATGAAACACCAGAACCATGGCAGGGACGAGAAAGATGCCGCCCCCCACGCCGAGCAGCGCTCCCAAGAGCCCGGCAAGGCACGCCGCGGCAAACAACAACAGCACAAAGCTGTAGGAATATTGCATGCGCTCAATTGGATGACAATCACAGCCAATGCGACTGCCCGGCAAAGATATGCGCATTCATGATGGCAGTCTGACCGCGATGCAGTCAAAGCCAGAAGCAAACGGGAAGCCCCCGAGCCTCAGCCTGAGCGGCCGCGGACGACGAGCCTGCCTCGCCCGCGGTTGCGGCTTCGTCTCCTATTTTCGATCACAAACCGGTCATTCGCTGCAGATGTTCCGGATACCGCTCACCCTCCACCGCGATTTTCGAGGCTGCGCTGTCGATGTCTCGCAGATCCTCTGACGTGAGTTGCACGGCGACCGACCCAATGTTCTCATCCAAGCGAGACAACTTGGTCGTACCCGGGATCGGAACAATCCACGGCTTCTGCGCAAGCAGCCAGGCGAGCGCGATCTGGGCAGGTGTCGCCTTCTTCTGCCTGGCGATGCTGCCGAGCAGATCGACAACCGCTTGGTTCGCCTTCAAAGCCTCTGGTGTAAAGCGCGGTAGAGTGCTGCGGAAATCTGTGCTCCCAAACTTCGTATTTTCGTCCATCTTTCCGGTCAGGAATCCTTTTCCCAGGGGGCTATACGGAACCAAACCAATTCCGAGTTCCTCAAGTGTGGGTATCACTTCCGCTTCTGGTTTCCTGTACCACAGCGAGTATTCGCTTTGCAGTGCTGTTACAGGCTGCACGGCGTGCGCGCGACGGATGGTCTGAACTCCCGCTTCCGAGAGTCCCAAATGCTTGACCTTGCCTGCTTGAATAAGTTCCTTTACCGCGCCGGCAACATCTTCTATGGGCACATTCGGGTCAACCCGGTGCTGATAAAGCAAGTCTATGGCGTCCACCTTCAACCGCTTGAGCGACCCTTCGACGGCCTGCTTGATGCGCTCCGGCCGGCTATTCACGCCTGCCACCCCCGGGCGATTATCGCCGCCACTCAGATCAAACCCGAACTTGGTGGCGATCACCACTTTGCCGCGAAAAGGCGCAAGGGCCTCGCCCACAAGCTCTTCGTTGGTGAACGGACCGTACACCTCTGCAGTGTCAAAGAACGTGATGCCGCGTTCCACGGCGGCATGCAGAAGATCGGCCATTTCCTTCTTATCTTTGGGCGGGCCGTACGAAAAGCTCATTCCCATGCAGCCGAGCCCGATAGCCGAGACCTCAAGGTTGTCTTTTCCAAGTTTGCGCGTATGTATTATTTGCGTTGTTTGCATTTGCATTGTTTCTCCTTAAGAAAGTTGGCTCTTTCTATTTCCGAGCTGCGGATCACCGCATCAGAGCGACAACCGCTGCGTCGAACTTTGAATAGTATTTCTTCACATCGCCGGCCCCATATTTGTTGCGAAACTTCTCGACCACGGACGAAATCTGTTTTGGGTCGGTAATAGGAACGGCCATCAATTCAGCGTCTGTGCCATCCGCCCTGATACGAATCGATGGGTTCTTCCGCGCGTTCTTATACCACTGCGTGTCCGAGCCCCGCACCGGCAGGAGGTAAAGCTTCTCGTTCGTCCCATACGAACCAAACCGGCTGTGAGATGGCGCGACCTGAGCTCCTTCCGGTTACGCTTAGGTTAATTTCCCGGGTTCGGGCCAGGCGCTCTTTCAGATTGTTTTTCAGCTCTGGCATGTGCACTCCTCTCCTAATAATGTTCCCATGCAGCTCACGAGTGTTCTCTCTCATCTCTCCCTCAAACCTACAGAAGAGCGTGGTTCGGGCGGTATCCCGATCCTTCCGATTTATTGCCTATTCCTCTTGCTGCCTGAAATACAGTTGCCGGATCGGAGCCAAGCGATTATCGTTGGCAAGGGACGAGGGAAACCTTTGCCAGCGAAACAAACGAGCAACAGAACATTTTCGCCATCAAATCGAGAGCGCGAATTGCGTGCCGAGCTGGCCCGCAAGATTGCCCTGTTCATTGGCTCCTCAGAGAAACTGATAACCGAGGTTCCTGGCTTGCTGCTGAGCCGGCGGATCGCCCCGACCGCGCCGACTTCAGCCACGTACGAGCCGAGCCTTGCCGTCGTAGCGCAGGGACGCAAGCAAGCCATCCTCGGCGGAGCCGCGTTCATCTTCGACGAGTCGCGATATCTGCTGACCTCGCTCGATTTGCCCGTCATCTGCAATGTGATCGAGGCAAGTGTGGAGGTGCCCTATCTCTGTTTCGTGCTCAAGCTTGAGATTCCCGTAGTGCGAGAGTTGTTGAGTCTGGAGGAGATTCAGGCGCCGGATGCGCCTGATGACAGTCCAGCCATGGCTACCGGAACGACCACAGCCGAATTGCTCGATGCGTGTTGCCGTCTCGTCGATCTGCTGAACACTCCGCTGGACATTCCCTTTCTGAGCGGCCTGATTCAACGCGAGATCGTCTACCGTATCCTTCGCGGCCCAGAAGGGGCGCGCTTGCGCGCGATTGCTACGCTCGGCGACCAGAGCCACCGGACCGCCAAAGCGATTGCGTGGATCAGGGCAAATTACGCAAAGCCGCTACGCGTGGAAGATCTCGCACAGATTGCGGGTATGGGCCTGTCCACGCTCCACCATCATTTCCGTGCGCTCACTGCCATGAGTCCGCTTCAGTATCAGAAGCAGCTTCGCCTGCAAGCAGCGCGCGGACGAATGCTCGTCGATGGCTTGGACGCCGCCAGTGCAGCCTTTGAGGTCGGCTACGAGAGCGCCAGCCAATTCAATCGCGAATACAGCCGCCTCTTCGGCCAACCACCCATGCGGGATATTCGGACTCTCCGCTTGCCAGGCGCTCTTCCTCTGGAGTCGGTCATTAATCGGCAGAGCGCTATCTGATCGACGCCAGCCATTCCGTCTAAACAACTGCAGGCGATGAGGGCGCAGCATCCACTGCTAGCGTCGTGGCCGTAGATCCGGGGAGCCGCCAGAAATGTCTCGTCATACAACAAGAATCCGGCCCTGAACAGGGATGAACCGGTGTGAGAGGCATTGGCCGGATGGGCATTCGTATGGTGTCTGACTGGACCACGAGGAAGTGCCAAGAAAAGCACCTCCCTCGCGAATCCTGAATGCACTCCTGTAATCTCGCGCATCCAAGAAACAGGTCCTAGCATACAGTTCATGCGCGTCGCCCTCCCCCTCCTTCGCATACCACCTACCCGTGCGCCCATTCTGCGTTATGGAGTTGCTGTGCTCAGCACCACGCTGGCGCTGATCCCGGCGCTGCTCCTGCCGAACATCAACGAAAGCCGGCTCGCGGTATTCGCCGTTGCCGTGATGGTGAGCGCGTGGTACGGTGGCTGGAAGCCCGGACTGGTGGCAACATCTTTTGCGCTGACCGTCAGCGCCTACTTCTCTTTCTCCGGGGAACAAACTCCGCAACACTTTCGCTCTACGATGATCCGGCTGTCGCTCTTTGTTTTGCTGGCCATTGTGATTTGCTGGCTGAATGCCGCCCTGCGCGCGGCCCAAGAGGGATTGCGGCGCTCGGAGATGAATTTCCGATCTCTGGTGACGAATGCGCCATACGGGATCTGCCGGTGCGATTCCGCGGGCAAATTGCTCGATGCGAATCCCGCCATGCTCGCCATGCTGGGCTACTCGTCCCTCGAAGAGTTGTCGGGATCCCACTTGGGCGCGCTCTACGAAGACACCCAGCATTGGTTTGAACTCGCCGATCGCTTGCGGACAGCCGTTCCCTTCAATGGCCTCATCGTGCAGTGGAAACAAAAAAATGGTTCTTCGGCAACGGCTCGCATTTCGGGCCGCACCGTGGTGAACGGCGGAAATTCAAAAACCTTCGAACTGTTTGCCGAAGATGTGACCGAGCGGCGAGCCCTGGAACAGCAGCTTCAGCAATCACAAAAGATGGAGGCTGTGGGAAGGCTGGCCGGAGGGATTGCGCACGATTTCAATAATCTCTTGATGGTCATCTCGGGCTACGCGGAGTTCCTGCTGGAGCGGCTCGGACCCGACCCGGCGCTGCGCGCCCCCGCACAAGAGATTGCCAGCGCGGCCGGACGAGCCTCCTCACTCACTCGGCAACTTCTCGCCTTCAGCCGCAAACAAATGCTGGCGCCCAAAATTCTCGACCTGAACGCGGTCGTGACAGAAAACCTGAAAATGCTCACGCGCATGATCGGCGAAGACATTGATCTCGTCATGGTTCCCGCGGACCATCTCGGCGCCGTGCGCGCCGATTCCGGACAGATTGAACAAGTGATCATGAACCTTGCTGTCAACGCACGCGATGCAATGCCGTCCGGCGGGAGGTTAACCATCGAGACCACCAACGTGACCCTCGACTCCGAACATGCCCGCTCTCAGGTTCCTTTGAAGGCGGGAGATTATGTGATGCTTTCCATCAGCGATACCGGCGCCGGCATGGATGCCGACACTCAGTCGCACATTTTCGAGCCGTTCTTCACCACAAAAGGGCCAAAAGGAACGGGGCTCGGGCTTTCCACGGTCTACGGCATCGTCAAGCAGAGCGGCGGCTACATATGGGTTTTCAGCGAACCGGGCAAGGGCACTACATTCAAGATTTACTTTCCACGCGTCGCCGAGATCGCGGACGCTCCAGTGCATATTGCTTCGACGGCAGAATCCGCCATCATGGAACCGGGAACGGAGACGATTCTTCTCGTCGAAGATGAAGCCAACCTTCGCTATCTGGCACGACAATTCCTGGAAAAGCAGGGTTATCGGGTGATCGAGGCGGCCGATGGCGCTGTTGCCATGCAGATCGCGGTGGCGCATGAGGGAGTCATCCATCTGCTGCTTACCGATGTGATCATGCCCGGAATGAACGGGAGGGAACTGGCTCAGCGTATCGCGGAGATTCGTCCCAATACGAAGGTGCTCTACATGTCCGGTTACACGGAGAATGTAGTAGGGCGTAATGGCACGCTCGACGCCGGTATCCGTCTGCTGCAAAAACCATTTACTCTTCGCGAACTGAAAAACAGAGTGCGCGAGGTGCTTGATTCCGCTTTACCCGGGGGGGTTGCCATGCCAGTTAGAACCGCATATGCCAAAACCGTTCAGCAATTGCCATCTTCGCGCGCACAACGCTTTCAACTGCAGTTGCCCTTGAAGTATCGCCGTCTCGACGAAGAGAAATGGCATGACGGCAAGACCCGCAACATCAGCCGCTCGGGCCTGCTGTTTCAAGCCGAAGACCTCCTGCAGCCGAATGTCGTGCTGGAGATCAATCTGGTGCTGCCTTCAGAGATCGCAGGCCTTTCGCCCACCGAGGTGGTTTGCCGAGGAGAAGTCGTACGCACCGTGAAGGAAGCTGGAGAGGAAATGTCACCGGCACTCGCTGCGAAGATTCTGCAGTATCGATTTCAGCATGGACCGCAGTTGCCCAGTGCGTAGAACCGCGGCTGCACCAGCAGATCAGGCTTCTTGCGATTCCACTTCTTTGAAGTCTTTTTCGTGCAGAGCACGCTCGCGCAAGGCGTTGACTTCTTTCGCCATGGCGAATTTCAGTTCTTCGATGCCCTTGCCGGAAACTGCGGAAATCTCGTGGAGCTTCAGCTTGCGCTTCTTGCAATAGCGTTTTAGTGCCGCAACTTTATCTTTATTGGCTACGTCGATTTTCGAAGCAACCATGATCATCGGCTTTTCTTCCAGGCCGGCGCCAAAACTAGTCAACTCGCCGAGGATGACTTCTACATCCTTCACCACATCGGGCCTTCCACTCGCATCGGATACATCCACCAGATGAACCAGCAGGCGCGTCCGTTCAATGTGTCGAAGAAACTGCGTTCCCAATCCTGAGCCGGTGTGTGCGCCTTCAATCAGACCAGGAATATCGGCTACCACGAAGCTGATTTCATTTTTGGCATCGCCCACCGCCACTACCCCTAGATTTGGTTCGAGCGTCGTGAATGGATAATCGGCGATCTTCGGCCGTGCCGCCGAGATGCGCGAGATCAACGTGGACTTGCCCACGTTCGGATATCCGACCAGGCCGACGTCGGCAAGCAACTTAAGCTCGAGCCGGTAGGTATGTCCTTCTCCGGGGCGTCCCGGCTCACATTCGCGGGGAGCCTGATGCACGGAAGTGGCGAAGCGCGCATTGCCGCGGCCACCGCGGCCGCCGCGCGCGATTACAAAGGTCTGATCCGGCGCCGAAAAGTCGAACACCTTTTCGCCGGTTTCTTCGTCGTAAACAATAGTGCCGACCGGCACCTTGAGCACCACGCTCTCACCATCCCGCCCGGTTTTGTTCGAGCCTTCGCCGTGCCGGCCGCGTTCAGCTTTGTATTCCGGATTGAAGCGAAAGTGGACCAGCGTGTTATGCCGCTCGCTGGATTCCATGATGACGTCTCCGCCTTTGCCGCCGTCTCCACCCGAAGGTCCGCCCCGAGGGACGAATTTTTCCCTCCGAAACGCCATGCAGCCATTGCCGCCGCCGCCCGCCTCGACCCGAATTGTTGCCTCATCAATGAACATGACTTATTACGCTCGGCAGAAAACACCAGATTTTCAGTATATCGAGTAATCGTGCAACTCAAGGAGGCGGGAGCTAACTCAGCGGCATCCAGAGCAGATCGAAGAACACCTTGCCAGGATTAATGCCGAGTAAGCTGGCAGCCGATAGTTCAGAAGAGCCTTCCGAAATCTGTGACCGCACCATCGACAGCGCTGAAAACGGTAGCCCCGCGGTCGCAATGGCCTGAGATCCTGCGCGAAACCGCCCTCGAAGTCTTCTCGACCATGGTCGGCGGCAGCGTTGCGTTCTCTACAAATGCCGGCCTGCGGTTCGCTGGAGGCTTAACCGGAATGGTTGGGATCGCAGGTCCTCTAAGCGCGACACTCAGTCTGCGTTGCAGTCTTCAATCCGCAACTGCGATGGCTTCACACATGCTCGCCGTCCCACCGCAAGAGGCCGCCGCCCAAAGATCGGATGCGGTTGGGGAAATCTGCAACATCGTGGCAGGTTACTTCAAAGCGAAAATCGGTCACGGCGAGGGTTGTTTGTTGTCAGTACCCACTGTGGTGATTGGGACAAACTACAGGATTTGCTCTCTGCGCGAGGAGTTGCAAATCAAACTGCCTTTGCTCTATGAGAGCGAGGCCGCATTGATTACGCTAGATATCCGGCCATAGCGATTACTCGGCAACTTCCACCGGTTCGACCATTACGAACTTTCCCATTGAGCCCTTGTTCAGGAACTTGATCCGTCCGGTAATTTTGGCGAATAGAGTGTCGTCCTTGCCGCGGCCCACGTTGAGCCCCGGCTTCACTCGCGTGCCGCGCTGCCGCACGATGATCGTTCCGCCTGGAACCAGCTGTCCGCCGAATGCTTTGAACCCGAGCCGCTGCGCGTTTGAGTCGCGGCCGTTGCGTGATGTGCCTTGTCCTTTTTTATGTGCCATAGAAACCTGTCGTCAGTGGCTGGTTGCCAGTGGATCTTTTTGGAAAGGCGGGTCTTCCCGCCCGTCCGCATTACTTCTTTTTCGCGGCTTTCTTTGCCGCCTTTTTCGGCGCCGACTTCTTTTTCGCCGAAGCTTTCTTCGGCATTGCTTCGGCTAACGCTGTCTGGCTCTCAGCTTTCGCTTTTCTCGGCTTCGCCTGCTTCTTTTCCTGCGCCGGAGCCTTGAAGCTCTGCCCATCGAAATTGATCTCGGTGATGCGCACCGCAGTAAACGACTGTCGGTGTCCGCGAAGCTTTTTGTATTGCTTCTTCCGCTTATAGTGGAAGACGAGAATTTTGGGACTGCGTCCTTCCTCAACAACCTCGCCCATTACGCTCGCCTGTGACTGCGGCTTGCCGATCTGTCCCTCGCTGCCCGAGACGGCCAACACATCGGAGAAGTCCACGTGCCCATCGGTGCCTGTAGCCAGTTTTTCTACTCGAATTACGTCGCCGGGCGCCACCCGGTATTGCTTTCCACCGGCGCGGATAACCGCGTACATACGTCTGCCTCCATCAAAACGTCTTGAAAAGTCAGCTCACCCAGCCAACCACGCGCACACCGGCGCGATCCCGGGGATCGGTTGAATCTCTTCTGCTTGCTGTGTTTTCCGCCACGGCGCTTCAGCAGCTGTGGCAGGCGCGCCCCAGAATGGGTCGGCGAGTACAGGCAAACCTAATCATTCTAGCGTGCGCTGCGAGTTCGGTCAATGCGCTTGGTGGAGTTCGACTTATGTGCGAGAATTCCGCCGAATCCCGGAGGACAAAAAATGAAACGCTCTTTCGTCGCCCTGTCGTGCCTTTTAGCCATCACAATGTCCAGCTACGCTAAGCCCGCCCCGAAGAAATCCGCAAGCACACCGGCACCGGACAAGCTTTATCTTCAGAAAATCTGGGACGGCTGGAGCACGCTCGACACCAACAACGTAGCCAAGTTTTACGCAAGCGGCCCGCACGCTTTCTTCGACATCGCCCCCTTGAAGTATGACAGCTGGCAGCAATATGAAGCTGGGGTAAAAGGCGTCCTCGCGGGCTACAAGAGTGCGAAGTTTACGGTAAACGATGATTCTGCAATTCATCCGCACGGCGATCTAGTCTGGGCTACGGCGACAATCAAAGAGGAGATGACAACAAAAGCCGGCAAAGTTGAGATGGGAAATTTCCGCTGGACGGTTGTGTTTGAGAATCAAGACAGCAACTGGAAAATCGTTCACGAGCACGTCTCTGCACCCTTGCAGTAGAGATTTTCACTCCACCGTACGAAGGCAGCCGTGGCTCCCAGATTACCTCTGTAACATCTGGTAAAGCGCCTTCGCTTGAAGAAACAACTTTTGCGCTGCCGGGTTAATATCGAAGAAAGTATTTTCAGCGAATCTGGGGAACTGTCGTGCGTGACCGAATCTTCATTCTGATTTCATGTTTTCTGGTGGCCAGCGTGACTTGGGGCCAACAGCAGCCCGCTAGCAGCGCTCCATCTGACGAGCAGCAGAGCAAGCCCGGCATGGACATGTCGAATCACGATATGTCGAACATGAAAGGCATGCCCATGGGCGAAGAGAAGGATTCGGAGAAGGACGGCGATTCCAGCATGCACGCCATGCACTCCATGGAAGGGCACATGGATATGGGCCCGCACATGAAGATGACGGCGTTGCGCACAGCGAAGCCAGGCGACGCGGCCCGCGCCCAGGGAATTGCTGTGGCGGCACGTAAAGCTTCTGAGAGGTATCTCGACTATCATGTCGCGCTCAAGGAAGGATTTAAGATTTTTCATCCCGAGGTTCCGCAAAAGATGTATCACTTCACCAACTATGGCTATGCGATGGAAGCGTTCGTGCGCTTCAACCCCGATCATCCCACTTCGCTGCTCTATGAAAAGCACGGTGACGACTACACGCTGATCGGGGTGATGTATACCGCTCCGAAACGCCTTACCGAAGATCAACTGGACGAACGCATTCCGCTTAGCGTCGCGCAGTGGCACGAGCACGTAAATTTCTGCGCCGCACCCGAGGGACGCAAAGCCGAATATCTGATGGCACATCCGCAATTTGGTTTACGCGGATCCATTACGACTCAGGAAGCCTGCGACGCCGCGGGCGGAACATTTCACCCCATCATCTTCAACTGGATGGTTCACCTGTACCCGTTCGAGAAAGACCAGACGAGCATCTGGTCAGTGGATCGCCAGCACAGCCACGCGGACTAGGGTGCACACCTTATCAGCTAACTCCATCTTCATTGTCGCAAGTTCATCTCGATGAGCAATCCCGACCTTTCGCGCCCGCTACAAAAGAGCGGAGAGCGTTGGCTGTTCTGCGAAAACGATGGATTCGAGGGGCATCCATTTTGGTACAGGAATTACTGTAGTTATGGCTGGTAACTTCCTTAGCCGCTTCGAGTTATCCCGAGCGATCTGCCTGTGGAAAAGCTTGTGGAATGGATGTCTGACTTGCGAATACCTTTCGGCAAAGATGAGTGACCGGGATCACTCCACGACCTTTTCAGGTCTCTAATTCTCTGAATAGTAACCAGTTATGCAATTTACTTGCTGTTAACAGAGTGAGCGGTCCAGAACCATGAAACGGTTTCCAATTTGGGGTTTTGCACATTTTGCAGTTTTAGGGATTCGAAATTCCTGGGTTGCAACTCCCAAGATGGGATGAGGCTGAGAAAGTGGTCGGACCTCTCTCGAAACTGTAAACAAATGTCAATTGCTATCTTCGCCAACCTTGAGCACTGCCAGGAACGCTTCCTGCGGTATATCGACGCGGCCGATCCGCTTCATTCGTTTTTTGCCTTCTTTCTGCTTCTCCAGCAGTTTGCGTTTGCGCGAAATGTCGCCGCCGTAACATTTGGCGAGCACGTTCTTGCGCATGGCCGAGACGGTTTCGCGGGCGATAATTTTTGCGCCGATGGAAGCTTGAATGGGCACTTCGAACATCTGCCTGGGAATCAGCTGCCTCATTTTCGAGACCAATACCTTGCCACGTTCGTAGGCGAAGTCGCGATGCACGATGATCGAGAGGGCATCCACGGGTTCGCCCGCCACGAGGATGTCGAGCTTCACCATGGGTGATTCCCAGTATCCGGCGAGGTGATAATCGAGCGAGGCGTATCCGCGGGAGACGGTTTTCAGACGGTCGTAAAAGTCGAGCACGATCTCATTCAGCGGTAACTCATAGTGCAACATGACGCGAGACGAGCTGACATACTCGAAGGTCTTCTGCTTGCCGCGCTTCTCTTCCACGAGTTTCAAAATTCCGCCGACATATTCTTCGTTGGATAGAATCGTCGCCAGGATGACCGGCTCTTCGACTTTCGCAATCTCGCTGGGATCGGGCCAGCGTGAGGGATTATCGACTTCGATTAGTTGACCGTCGGTCTTGGTGATCTTGTAGCGCACGCCGGGTGCGGTCGTAATGAGCTCAAGGGCGAACTCGCGCTCGAGGCGCTCCTGAATAATCTCCATGTGCAGCAGGCCGAGAAAGCCGCACCGGAAGCCGAAGCCCAGGGCTACTGAACTTTCCGGTTCGAAGAAGAAAGACGAATCGTTCAGCCGAAGTTTTTCTAGCGCCTCGCGCAGGCGCGTGTGCTCGTGAGAGTCGACCGTGTATAAACCCGCGAACACCATGGGCTTGATTTCTTCAAATCCCGGCAAGGCATCGAAGGCGGGATTCGCATCATCGGTGATCGTGTCGCCGATCTTTGTGTCGGCGACGTTCTTTATGTTTGCAATCAGAAACCCGACTTCGCCGGCTTTTAGCTCTTCGATCTCCACTGGCTTGGGAGTAAGCACACCAAGAGTTTCCGCGTCGAAAGTGGTGCCGTTGGACCACAAACGAATTCTCTGCTTCTTGCGCAGAGTTCCTTCGAAGACGCGGGTGAGGATGACCACACCGCGGTAGGCATCGAACCAGGAATCGAAAATCAGTGCCTGCAGCCGTCCGTCGGGATTACCTTTCGGCGGTGGCACGCGTTTCACAATCGCTTCGAGTACGTCTGGGACGCCCTGGCCGGTCTTTGCGCTGATCAGCACCGCGTCCGAGGCGTCTAGCCCGACTGCGCCTTCAATCATTTCTTTGGTGCGAGGAATATCGGCGCTCTGCAGGTCGATCTTGTTGATAACGGGGATAATCTCGAGGCCATGGTTGATCGCGAGATAAGAGTTGGCCAGCGTCTGAGCTTCGACGCCTTGTGAAGCGTCAACCACGAGCAGCGCGCCTTCGCATGAGGCCAGCGACCGCGATACTTCGTACGAAAAATCTACGTGGCCGGGAGTGTCGATTAAGTTGAGCTGGTAAGTCTCTCCGTCCTGGGCGGTGTACATCATGCGGACGGCGTGAGCCTTGATAGTGATGCCGCGCTCGCGCTCCAGGTCCATGGAGTCGAGCACCTGGGCCTGCATCTCGCGCGCCGTAAGCGAACCGGTCAGCTCCAGCAGGCGGTCGGCCAGCGTGGATTTGCCGTGGTCAATATGCGCGATAATCGCGAAGTTGCGGATGTGTGCGGCGTCCATTGGATGGGGGCTGATCTCTGATTCTAACAGGGGAAAAACAGTTCCCGGTTGGTTGCCAGTCAGTGATCGTCGATTAGTGCTTAGTGGCCAGTTGTCTTTTTTCTTATTAGGGTGCGCTTCGCAGACCGGATGGGCTCCGCCTAATGTAACTTGTGTGCTTGCGCCTTCAGTGCGGTTGCTGACTTTTCGCGGGGTCCTGGGTTGACCGGAAGGGCCCCGAATATTCGAGGCCTCTCGTCTTTCTGAACCTCTCTTGCCTTCATCCCCAGCCCATTCCGAGCGCAAGGCCTAAAGCTACCCCTGTTTCGGGATTCGGTACAAAACATCTTTTTCCGTTTAGTTTTGATGGGGATGGTGTATCTTGCTCATTCCTCGCTGGGGGCCGAGGAATGCAGGGAGTAGCTCGCTTGGGTCTCGGTCGTCGTCAAGTTGCAACGCTATTTGCTATCAGCCTGGTTTTGCCGGTTCTCGCTCTTGGGAGCGAAGAGCGGGCTATGGCGGCGTCCGCTCATAGAGCGAGGCTGTTCGAAATCGGCGTCGCGACAGGGCAAGTCCAGGGCGCAACGCGACAGAATTCCGCGCCTCAGGCTTCTGCACCCCAGGGCCAGCAAACAGTGCCGCAAAACCCTCCGCCGCCATCTGGAGGCAACCCTCCTCCACCCGGACAGACCATTCCTCCGACTCTGCAAGTGCCCTCACCAGCGGCGCAGGAACCGGAACCCGTAATTAAGAATCCCGAGGTAAAGCCTGCGCCAAAACCACCGATCGCTCCGCCAAGTTTGACGATTCCTCGACTGAGCCGCGGTCCGGTGCTGGAGGACTTCCTCAGCATGAAGCCCGAGGGCTCAATCGCCGAGCAGATGGCGAAGATAACGGGCTTTGTGCAACGTAATCCTCACGATGGTGAGGGCGCCTCGGAACCTACGGATGCCTATCTGGGGTATGACCAAAAAAATCTTTATGTCGTCTTTGTCTGTTTTGACGATCCGGCGAAGGTTCGGGCGCGCATGTCGCGGCGGGAAGATATTTACGACGATGACGAAGTCGAAGTCATGCTCGATACCTTTCACGACCGGCGGCGCGCTTACGCGTTCCAGACTACTCCACTGGGAGTGCAGTGGGACGCGATCTGGACCGAGGCCAATCGACAGGAAGTGAATGGAAATTTCGATACGTCATTCGATACGGTTTGGGACTCACGCGGGAAAGTTACGAGCAAGGGGTTTGTGGCGTGGATGGCAATTCCATTCAAGAGCCTGCGATTCCCGGCGACTAAGGAACAGGAGTGGGGGATCATTCTGTACCGGGGAATCGTGCGCAAGAGTGAGGATGCCTTCTGGCCACAGGTTTCCTACAAGATACAGGGCAGGCTTGGGCAGGCAGCGGCGCTATATGGCCTGGAGGGAATTTCTCCGGGGCGCGACATCGAGTTGATTCCTTACGGAATTATGCGCGGCTTTCGCGCACTGGATGAGCGCGATCCGTACAATCCCTATTTTCAAAACGCCGTAGCACAGGGGCAGTTTGGTGCAGATGCGAAGTTTGTCATCCAGGATCATTTTGTGCTGGATCTGACAGCAAATCCGGATTTTAGCCAGGTCGAATCGGAAGACCCTCAGATTACGGTGAACCAGCGGTTCGAAGTGTATTTTCCCGAGAAGCGGCCATTTTTTCTGGAGAATGAAGATTACTTTCGCACGCCGATCGACTTGTTTTTTACGCGAAATATTCAGGATTTATCGGCGGGAGTGCGATTGACCGGCAAGGAAGGACCCTATTCGCTGGGCGTGATGTCGACGGATGACCGGGCACCGGGGCTGGCGGTGCCCAGTTTCTGTCCGCCGACTTCGCCGATCTGTTCGAGTGCGATCTCGGGTGATCGGTCTTATTTCACGATTGCGCGCGTGAGCCGGGATATTTTCCGGCAGTCGAGCGTGGGCGCGATATTTACGAATTGGGAATGTCCGGCGACTGGAGAATACAACCGTATCGGCGGGGTCGATGCACGTTTCAAGTTTCATTCCAACTGGACGGTCGAGGGCCAGGCAGTCGCCGGTTCGAGCAATCTGCTGGGGTTGAACGTTGCGAACCTCGAAACCACCTGCGAATACAACCTTTATCCGTTCAGCTCGGGGAACTTTGGAAATGGCGATCACTATGCTGGGCCGGCTGATAAGCTTGAGGTGCGGCGCAACGGGCTGCATCTCAATTACATCGGCAGCTATCAGGATGTGAGTCCGGGATTTGTGAGCGTGCCGGGATTCGTCAACCGGGTCGATATTCGCGGTATGTACAACACGATCTTTTACCGCTTCCGGCCGAAGCATGGGTGGGTGACGGCGTGGGGACCTTCGATGATCCAGCGGTATGTTTTCGATCATGAGGGTATCCGGCTGGATACTTATTACGACCCTTATGTAAGGATTGATGGCCGCGGGCAGACGGTGATCTACCTCACGCCGTATGACGAATTGCGGGAACGGCTGCGTCCGCAGGATTTCTCATTCCTGGGTGTAGCGACGAACCGGAATTTTGACTATCACGAACACCAAAGCAGCGCTTTCGTTCAAACGAGTTACTTTAAGAAATTCACCATTGGAGCGGGCTACACGTGGGGTGACGGGGCGAACTTCGTGCCGGCCTCGCATGATCTGCCGCAGGCTCTTTTGTCGCGGCAGGATACTGCCAGCGCTACGCTGACGCTGCGTCCGATGCAGCCTTTGAAGATTGAAAATGAGTATTTGTATGAGCGGTTGCGGGCGACGAACTACGAATATCTCTCTGCGCTTGCGCAGGCTCCGGGACCGATTGGCAAAGGCATTTTCAATAATGATATTGTACGCAGCAAATGGAACTGGCAATTCACGCCGCAACTTTCTCTGCGGGTGATTTTGCAATATAACTCGTTGCTGGCAAATACTCCGGGGAATACGTTTTATCCATACACTTACCTGCCGACGGAGAAGGAGTTTAATGCCGACTTTTTGATCACTTATCTGGTTCATCCAGGGACGGCCGTTTATATCGGATACAACAGCGATCTGCAGAATTTGAATCGGAGCTTAACGCCCGATCCGGCCGGGTTGGCGGGGATTTATTCGCCAAACGGGTTTATGAATGACAGCCGGCAGGTTTTTGTGAAAGTTTCTTATTTGTTCAGGCCGTAAGGGTTTTGCGTTTGCAGGGTGCGGAAATTGAGATGCGGTTTTCGCCGCGTTCTTTCGGCTTCGACAGAGCTCTGAAAGCCGCGGCCCGGCCGTTGCTGAATCCTGCGCCGTTCCGGTAGAATCTAAAAGTTCGCAAACGAAGGTAAACCCATATGAAGGCAGCCATTCATCCCGCTTATAACGACGTGCGCGTCCATTGCGCGTGCGGCAATGTTTTTATGACCCGCTCGACTCACAAAGGCGACATCAGCGTTGAAATCTGCTCGAATTGCCATCCTTTCTTTACCGGCAAGCAAAAGCTGATGGATACAGCCGGACGCGTGGAGCGCTTCCGCCGGAAGTATGCGAAGGTTGGCGAAACGGCGAAGAAGTAATCTCAGATTGCTCATTTTTCAAGAAAGCCCTCGCTTCAGCGAGGGCTCTTTGATTTTTGGGGAATGAACTTTGGCGTTGCGAGGGTCACCGTTTGTAATAGGGGAATTCGGCGGTTCCAACCTTGCCGATGTTGGCTTCGGCAAATTCTCGAACACGGTCGAGGGCGGCCTGCAGTTCGGCTTCGTAGCGGCATAGATCGGCGTCGGAGGTTTCGGGTGGAACCGGAATCAGCTTCCCGATTCTCAGGAGCACGCGCGAAAACGGAATGGGGATCATGAGACGGTCCCAGCTGTTTAGAACCCAGGCTTTGTCGACGGCCATGTGAAACATGGTCATGGGGACGCCGGAGGACCGCGCGAGGGCCACGGGGCCGGGTTTTACTTTGTAGCGGGGGCCGCGGGGTCCGTCGAGGGTAAAGGCCACGGTCCAGCCAGAGTCGAGGGCGCGGCGAAGGCCTAGCGTTGCGCGGATCGCATTGCGGCTGCTAGAGCCTTTGACGGGAATGAATCCGAACTTGCGGATGATCCGCCCCATGTACTCGCCGTCGTAGCTGTTGCTGCTCATGACGCGGATGCCGAAGTCGCGGAAAGTGTACGTGGCGGGAATCATGCACGCGTGCCAGAAAGACGCGACTGTGGGGCGGTAGCCGAGAGTTGGCTGGGCTCCTTCTTCGCGGGAGACGCTGACGCGAAGCGTGGGGCCGATCAGGCGGATGAGCCAGTATCCAGCCGCAATGGTAAGGCGCAGGGCGATACGTTGCCGGAAGGTGAAGCGGCGCGAGATGGGGCCTGTGGTAGCGGTGAAGTTCTCGTCGATGGTGGCTTCCGGCACGAGGCTATTGTAATGGGAGGCGCGGGGTGAATGGGACGCGCGCGTTGTTAGCGATGGAGAGTTATTGCGTGCAGTGTTTAGCTTTCCAGGTAGCTGTCGATCCACTCTTTAATTTTGTGGCGGCGATCATCGCCGGAATCGAAACGCACTCCGAATGACTTGGTTTTGCGCCAGGTGACGACCGCGCGGACACAGACTCGCGGCAGGGTGAGCAGAGAAAACGAAATCTCGACGTTGGTTCCCGCGGGCATGTCTTCGGAACTCTTAAGCGACATGCCACCGGAGCTGACTTCGAGGCTGGAAGCGCTGAGTCGATGGCCATCGTTACTGACTACCGTGACCTCGGTCATGATGGGAATGCGTGCGTAGCGCCGGAACTCGTGGAGCACGAGCATGTGCGTGGCCCGCACCAACTTCATTGCCGCGGGCCGCTCCAGAGGCTCCTGGAACATGGCGTTGATCCCGTACTTGGAAAAGCGAATGGCGTCCTGTGCGCTGCCGCCAAGGCCATAAAGCACGATGCGGCTATTGGAGGGCGAAGTGCGAGCCGCTTCCATGACTTTCTCCGCGCCGGGAGCGAGGTTGATCACGCAGGCTTCGAATTTCTCCTGAGATAGGCGCTCGGCCGAAGAAGCCGAGGTCACCACGGACTCGATGGCGAACTGCCGGAAGCACTCGGTGAGCAAATATCGGGAAGATTCCTTGAGATCGACGAGGGCAACGCGGGCGGCGGCTTTCTTCGAGAGTGCGGGCGCTACGGCAGTACCGAAGGCTTTTTGCATGGGTCAAGGCCGATTTCAAGTACGAAAGTTTATTTTGGCTCGGACAGGGAGGGATGGAAAGACCCTAAGGGACAAGGTGTGGGTACAAAAGTGTCATTACCTGGGGTGGACTGGTGGGTGGGAAGCGCGCTAAGGAGCGTCAGGGCACCGCATTCCGGCGAAAAAACTACGGGTGCCGGCAATAAATGACGGCAGGGTATAATTCCCACCGTCTATGTCCTTCGCCCCTGAAACCAAGCTGGGTCCTTACAAGATCGTTGCGCTCATCGGTGCCGGCGGAATGGGGGAAGTGTATCGCGCACACGACACGCGGCTCTCGCGCGATGTCGCTATCAAGGTGCTTCCAGCTTCCTTTACCGCTGATCCGGAGCGACTGCGCCGCTTCGAGCAGGAGGCCCGGGCGGTGGCGGCTTTAAACCATCCCAATATTGTTTCGGTCTATGACGTTGGCAGTGCCGACGGCGTTCACTTCATCGTCTCCGAGTTACTCGATGGCGACACTTTGCGAAAACGAATCGGGCCTTCCGGAATACCGGCGCGCAAGGCCATCGAGCTCGCGGTGCAACTGGCGCAGGGACTGGCGGCGGCGCACGAGCGCGGCGTTGTACACCGCGACCTGAAGCCTGAAAACATCTTCATCACGCGCAACGGGCGTTTAAAAATATTGGATTTTGGTTTGGCGAAGCTGCGGCGTCCGCGCGAAACTGCAGAAACGGTCGATGGAGTGAGTGCGGCTCACACCAGCGTTGGACAGGTTCTCGGCACGGCGGGATATATGTCGCCTGAGCAGGTCAAGGGCGAAGAGGCGGACCATCGATCGGACATTTTCAGTTTCGGCACAGTTCTTTATGAAATGTTGAGCGGCGAGCGCGCGTTCCGGCGCAATACCAGCGCGGAGACGATGACGGCAGTTTTGAACGATGATCCGCCGGAGTTCTCGTCGCAGATAGGTGCGATTGCACCGGCGCTGGAGCGCATCGTACGCCATTGCATGGAGAAGCAGCCGGGACAGCGTTTTCAGTCGGCGCAGGATATCGCCTTCGATCTGGAAACACTTTCGAGCATTTCGAGTACGGCAACCGGGACTGCGCCGAAAACCACCCGCAGGTCGTGGCTTCTTCCCGCGGCTGCGATGTTGGTGGTAGTGGCTCTGGGAACGGGTTTGGCGATCGCACGGCTGCGTCCCGCGGCCGATGTAGCGTCGCATCCCAAGCTGCACCGGATCACCTTCCGCCGGGGAACCATATGGAATGCCCGCTTCACGCCCGATGGGAATTTGCTCTATGGCGCCGCGTGGGAGGGCCGGCCTGTCGAGCTATTCGCGGCGCAAAGCGGCAGCACTGAGTCTCGCCCACTGGGGATGAGCTCTGCCACAAACCTGCTTGCCGTTTCAAATTCCGGCGAGATGGCTCTGGCCACAAACTCTCATTTCGTCCAGGGTTTCGAAACCGCTGGCATGCTGGCGCGCGCTCTGCAGGGCGGCGGCGCGCCTCGCGATATCGTGGATGCCGTCGAATACGCGGATTGGTCGCCCGATGGTTCGTCTCTCGCGGTGGGACGCCGCGTTGCTGGGAAAATGCGGTTGGAATATCCGGTAGGAAAAGTTTTGTACGAAACCGCTGCATGGGTCAGTCATATCCGAGTTTCGCCGGATGGAAAGCTGGTTGCCTTTATCGATCACCCGTATTCTGGCGACGATGCGGGCGCGGTAGCCGTGGTTGATTCAGGCGGCAACAAGAAAATATTATCGGAGCAGTTCGTCAGTGCCCAAGGCCTGGCTTGGTGGCCGAATGGAAAAGAAATATGGTTCACCGCTACGACCTCGGGATCGAGCCGGGAATTGCGAGCCGTGACTCTGGACGGGAAAGAAAGGCTGGTGTATCTGGGAACCGGCACGCTCACTCTGCAGGATATTGCGAAAGATGGGCGGGTGCTGTTTTCACGCGACGACATGCGCGCCGGGATGGCTGGGGTTGCTCCTGGGCAGACGAAAGAAAAAGACTTGAGCTGGCACGATTGGACCGTTCCTCGGGACGTGAGCGACGACGGCAAGCTGGTTTCGTTCGATGAAACCGGCGAGGCCGGAGGTGAAACTGGCGGCATCTACGTACGCGGCACCGATGGTTCTCCGGCGGTGCGATTGGGAGATGGACGAAACCCAGTGCTCTCTGCCGATGGAAAGTGGGTTCTGGCGATCAGCCTGTCATTGCCTCGCGGAATTTTGGAGTTGCCCACCGGAGCCGGCGAGTCGAAGACGATCACTACTGGAGACGTTCGGGTGCACGGCGCCTACTTCTTCCCCGATGGACGCAACATTCTGCTCGTCGGAAACGCTCCGGGACATGGGCTCAGGTTGTGGGTAGATAACGCAGCGGGCGGAACTCCGCAACCGATCAGCCCCGAGGGTGTTAACGTTCGTTCCCGTGGCTGTATCTCACCGGATGGCAAGCTGGTAGCCGCTCAAGATCCAGAGGGGAAAATTACAATCTATCCCGTAGCTGGAGGCCAACCCGTTCCCGTTCCAAATGCGCAGCACGGCGAATTGCCCATTCATTGGACGGCTGATGGGAAGGATATTTTGGTTGGAGATTGGGAAATTCCAACTCCTGTTTACATGATTGACGTGGCGACTGGACAACGCAAGCTTTTCAAAACTGTTACGCCAGCCGACCCCACTGGATTGTTCAACGGTTCGCCGCCAATCTTTTCCCACGATTTAAAAAGCTACGTCAACTCTTATACGCGGATTACCTCGGACCTCTACATTGTGGAAGGCCTGAAATAACGGTGAATCAGGCGCCACTGCCTGAAAGTGTTGGCTTAATCCCGCTTCTGAGTTGCTCTGTGTGAGTTCTGCATCGCAAGGACACCTCCCTTCGTACATTCCGGGCACTTGCAGTCAATACCCGATTTTCTTCAGCGCTGCGATAATGTCAAAATGGCTTGTATTTTCCTTGAGGACCGGTGGCTTCCGAAGTCTGTCCTTTGCCTGCGGGACTATTCCCGCCACAAATTCCTTCTCGACCTTATTGCGGGAGTTACCGTGGGCCTGGTTGCTCTGCCGCTTGCGATGGCCTTCGCCATCGCCTCGGGACTGGCTCCGCAGGCCGGTATCTACTGCGCCATCGTTACTGGATTTCTGATCTCCGCGCTGGGCGGTTCGAAGATGCAGATTGGCGGACCTACGGGCGCGTTTGTGGTCGTCGTGGCGGGAATCGTGGCCGTGCACGGCGTGGATGGTCTGTTCATGTGCACCGTGATGGCTGGGGTGCTACTGGTAATCATGGGCGCGACTGGATTGGGCACTGGGGTCAAGTTCATTCCTCGGCCGGTGGTGATCGGTTTCACCAACGGTATTGCAGTGCTCATCGCCAGCACTCAGGTCAAAGATTTCTTTGGGCTGCGTCTGGAAAAGGTCCCTGGCGTGTTCTGGCTGCGCGTGGAGGCGCTGGCTGGAAACTTTCACACACTCTCGTACGCGGCAACGGCGCTCGCTGCCGTTACCGTGATCGTTCTGATTGTCTGCCGCAGTCTTTCGGCGCGCATACCTGGGCCGATCATCGCACTGCTGCTGGGAACTTTGGCCGTTTATCTTTTCAAGTTACCCGTCGAAACAATTGGCACGCGGTTCGGAGGAATCCCGGGCGGGTTGCCGCATCTTCACATTCCTCATTTTCGTACTGACCTGATTCACGGATTGCTTGGGCCTGCTTTCACCGTGGCCATGCTGGGCGCGATTGAGTCGCTGATGTCAGCGGTCGTTTCTGACCGCATGAGCAACGACCGCCACAACCCCAACGTTGAACTGATCGGGCAGGGCGTAGCGAATATTTTTTCTCCGATGTTCGGAGGTCTGCCTGCCACTGGGGCAATCGCCCGCACTGCTACAAACATCCGATCCGGGGCACAGTCGCCGGTTGCGGGTATGATCCATGCACTCACGCTGTTGTGCATTCTTCTTTTCGCCGCGCCGCTGGTCAGCTATGTGCCCATGGCTGGGCTGGCTGGAATTCTTATGATTGTTTCTTACAACATGGGGGAGTGGGGCGAAATTCCACAACTGCTCAAACTGACCAAGACCGATATCAGCATATGGCTGGTCACGTTTGCGCTGACTGTGTTTGCCGATCTTACGGTAGCCGTCGAAGCTGGAATGATTCTGGCTGCGCTGCTCTTCATCAGCCGCGTGGCCGCTACTACGACCGTTTCGCAGGTCACCGACGAATATGTCGAAGATGGGCGAATCCACATTTTGCAGGACAAAGACATTCCTTACTATGCGACGATCTTCCGCATCCACGGTCCGTTCTTGTTCGGGGCGACCGACAAGATTTTCGTCGTTACAGAACACCTGCACCAACTGCCTCCCGTAGTGATTTTGCGGTTGCGGAACATGACTGCTCTCGACGCTACCGGTCTTTTTGCCTTGGAAGAGGTCGCCAAAGAATTGCATAAAAGCAAGCGGACTCTGATACTCTGCGGTGCTCGCGAGCAACCGGCCAAGCTGATCCATCAGGCTGAGTTCGAGCAGGTAGTCGGGCTCGAGAACATATGCGAGAACGTGCAGCATGCGCTACGGCGTGCCGAGGAAGTGTATGAGGGGCTGGAGGCGAAGTTTGTGGTGCAGAAGAGCTAAGTTGACGGTCAAGAACCTCTGTTGCGTGCGCCAAGACTCAAGTCGGTTCTTTGGGAGTGCTTCTATTCTGCCCACTTCCGGAACAACAGCGCGCCGTTAGTCCCGCCAAAGCCGAAGGAGTTCGACATGGCGTATTCGAGGTTGGCTTTGCGCGCGTGGTTGGGGACGAAATCCATGTCGCCGGTTTCGGGGTCCTGGCTCATAAGGTTGATGGTGGGCGGCATGATCTGCTCGCGAAGCGCCAGAACCGTGATGCCTGCTTCCAGCCCTCCGGCGCCGCCGAGGAGGTGGCCGGTCATCGACTTGGTCGAGCTGACGGGAATCTTGCGATTGCCGAAGAAGTTGCGGATAGCGTGGGCTTCGAGTGTGTCTCCGATGGGCGTGGAAGTGCCGTGGGCATTTACGTAGTCGACCTTATCTGGCGTGATGCCAGCGTCGCGCACGGCGTTGCGCATGACGCGGAATCCGCCTTCGTGCTCGGGAGCAGGCTGAGTCATGTGGTAGGCGTCACCGGACATGCCGTAACCCGCAATCTCCGCCAGGATGTTTGCGCCCCGCTGCTTCGCATGTTCCAGTTCTTCCAGCACTAGAATTCCCGCGCCCTCGCCAATCACGAAGCCATCGCGATCTTTATCCCAAGGACGGCTGGCATGGGGTGGATCGTCGTTGCGGGTGGATAGGGCACGCATGGCCGCAAAACCGCCAACCCCCATGGGCGTGATCGCGGCCTCGGAGCCACCGGCGATCATTACATCGGCGTCGTTGTGCTGGATGATACGGAAAGAATCGCCGATGGAATGGGCGCTCGTAGTGCAGGCGGTCGCCGTGGCTTCGTTCGGTCCCTTGGCGCCGAAGCGCATGGAAACATGCCCCGCTGCAAGATTGACGATTGCGGAGGGAATAAAAAAAGGAGAGATCTTGCGCGGGCCGCCCTCGAGCAGGGCGATGTGTTCGCGTTCGATGATGTCAAACCCGCCGATGCCGGAACCGATGTGTACGCCCACGCGCTCGGCATTTTCGGGTGTGATCTTGAGCGCTGACATCTTCATCGCTTCATCCGAGGCAGCCACTGCCAGGTGAATGAAGCGGGCCATTTTCTTGACTTCTTTTTTTTCGATGAAATTGAGAGGGTCGAAGTTCTTGACTTCAGCGGCAATCTGGCAGGCGAAATTGCTGGAATCGAAATGAGTGATTCGACCGACACCGCTCTTCCCGGCGAGGACACCCTGCCAAACTTCTCCGGTGGTGTTGCCCACGCCGCAGATCAGGCCGATGCCGGTAACTACGACCCTGCGTCCCAAACTACTTGCCGCCTTTCGCGTGCTTCGAGATGTAGTCGACCGCATCCTGCACAGTGCGGATCTTTTCCGCGTCCTCGTCGGGAATCTCGATGTCGAAGCCTTCCTCGAAAGCCATCACGAGCTCGACGGTGTCGAGCGAGTCGGCGCCCAAGTCGTCCACGAAGGAAGCGCTGGAGGTGACTTCGCCCTCATCCACACCTAATTGCTCTACGATGATCTGCTTAACTTTCTCATCAACGGCTGCCATTTTTCTCCTCGCTTAACTTTGATTTTGAAATTCTTCTCCGGGTACAAGCCGCTATCGGAAGCTTGCCCCATGTGGATTTCTATATTTAAGATCGCGCCTTCGTTCGTCTGCCAAGCGCGGGTGAGGCCCTTAGCTTCGTTTGAGGTGCCACTGCTACCGAAAGAGGCGAACGTGTAGTGTAACGGTCCCGGTAAATGGCTGTAAAGGAAGCGCCGGACTTTGTCAGGCTGGCGCCTGTGGTATACCTTCTGCATCCTAAACGGGCCACTCGTAACGGTCAAACCATATGCGTGCAGTCGTGCAGCGGGTAAGCCGCGCCGAAGTTACGGTGAATGGAGAAATTACCGGCCAGATTGGCCTAGGATTGCTGGTTTTGCTGGGTGTTGGACGAGAGGATAGCGAGGCCGATGCCGTTTCTCTGGCGGAAAAGATCATCGGCCTGCGCGTCTTCGAGGACGATGCGGGCAAGATGAATCGCAGCGTGCAGGACGCGGGCGGAAGCGTGCTGGCGGTTTCTCAGTTCACGCTTTATGGCGACGTGCGACGTGGGAAGCGGCCATCGTTCGACGCGGCAGCGCCTCCGGAAAAGGCGCGGGTGTTGTATGAATTCTTTGTGCAGCAGATTCGGACGGCTGGTTTGCGCTGCGAGACTGGACGGTTTCAGGCGGTGATGAAGGTTGAGTTAGTGAACGAGGGGCCGGTCACGATTTTGCTGGATTCGACAAAAGCGTTCTAGAAGTCGGAGTTTCCCTGTGCACAAGCTCCACAACTGACGGCATTTGTTTTGTGCCGCTCGTCTAACGTTCCGTATCATTACTCACACCCTATGAAAATGTTGGCTGTTGTTGCCGCCCTGGGCCGATCACGATCAGACCAGAGCACGCGAAGCTGGACGCGCACTTCAACACGGACAACGGCGGCGGTAAGTTCTGGGCATTTTCACCAAGGGGAACTCCGAGGGCGCCGGCGATTTTTGAACATTGGGTGGCTCCGGTCGAAGATCTTGGGTTCACGACCGCGACGCTGCAGAATACGGGCTCTACCGACCATGCCTCTTCCGATCAGGTCGGACTGCCGGGATTTCAACAAGCCGCTGGAGGGAATTTATCCGGGAGCGGCTAGCAGAAGTGAGTTGGCCGGAGATCGTGGAAAGTATTAAGGTGTTACCAATTATTATTTGAACAGGCCGGTTGACAGATTCTGCTCGATGTATTTCTTGCTGTCGAATTTCCTGCCTGTGCTCGCGGCTGACATGTAGCGAATCTGACCGAAGATTGGCCACTCGAACCATGGTCGATCGAATTTGCCAGCGACCGACCACGCGATCCCTGCGTAGCCGTTGGGGTCGCGGCCATCGAGTTCGTACTTATCGTTAAGCCGCACGGCGATGCGATAGGCTTCAGCAGGTGATGGGCTCCATTCGAGAATTTTCTTGCCCCAGTACATGCGCATGTAGTTGTGCATCCATCCGGTGTTGACCATCTGCATTTGAGCTGCGTTCCAGAGCGAATCGTGCGTCTGGGCATTCTCCAGTTGCGCTTCGGAGTAGATGATGGGCCGACGGTCTCCGGAATGCCTGGCGAGCGTTCGGTGCGCCCACGGCTCGCCACACTCGAAGTTGTCGTAGTCGGGGTTGAAGCGCACAAGGTTGATGGAGAGCTCTCGCCACGTGATGAGCTGATTCAGGAATGCTTCTTTATCTGCCGTTGGCGCTGCAGATTTCTGGACGGCTAGAGCGATCGTCACTGGGCTGATGTGTCCGAAGTGGAGATACGGCGATAGTCGGCTGGTGTGGTCGATCTCTGGCTTGCTACGAAGCGTGCCGTAGCCTTGCAATTTGTGGGCGATGAAATCGTCCAGCAAGCGAAGAGCTTCTTTGCTGCCGCCTCGCCACGATGGCGCCCCGTCGATGGAGCGATCGAGGGGCCATCCTTGTGTGATGTCGAAATCCACTGGGAGTGAGAGTAGGTTATTCGGTTTCTTCCAGGTCACTTTCGCTATTGGACTTCTCGATGCGATCAGAAACGATGGTAGTTTCGAATTCAGTCTTGGCCGGATCGTGTGCGCGGCGTACTGTGCTTTCTCAAGCAACTTTGTGGGAACAATGACATCGGCGTCGACCGTCCACAGGGGTACGCGCAGTTTCCTGGCCGCCTTGCGTCGCCAGCTTTCGGGCTCGCGCATGGGATTTTCGTCGCCTACGACCAGGGCGGCGTTCACCTCGTCGCAAAATCGCAGGAGGCTGGATTCAGGGAAGCGGCGGAGCACGAATCCGATATTGCGTTTTTGCAGGGCGTCGGCAATGTCGGGAATGCCATGGTTGAGGAAACGGTAGTGGCGGAGATTCGCGCGCGGATAGGACGGGACTGGCGCCAAGAACACAACTACCGGTTTCCCCAGTTCGTTGGCGGCGTTTACGGCGACGTCGAGTGCCGGGTTGTCCACGGCGCGCTGGGCGCGTTGCATCCAATAGATGACGCAAGAGCCTTCGGGATCGGGTATTCCATCGCGACGCACCGTTACTCGCGGATCTTGCGTTGCGAGTCTCTGGAAGTCATTCACGCGGAAGACCGGAGGCCGGGCTGTCATCATCGTGCCGCGAGAATCGCATCGGTCGCGCGAGCCGCCTCGACTGCGGCTTTCACATCGTGGGTTCGCAGGATATGCGCGCCTTTGAGAATCAACACGGTATGGATGGCGAGGGCGCCATGGAAGCGCTCCGCGGGAGCAGCATCGTTGCCATTCTTGGCTAACATGCGGCCGACGAACGACTTTCGCGAAGCGCCGACGACCAACGGAAAACCCAAAGCCTGCAAATCCTGAAAATGATTGATCAGCGGAAAGTTCTGCTCGAAATTCTTCCCGAATCCAAGGCCTGGATCGAGTGCGATGTACTCACGGCGAATGCCCAGCCAGCACCGCGGCTTCGGACCACTCCCTGAGTTCGCGTTTCACGAGAAGGACAATGTCGCCGGGTGGAGGAAGGGTGCGCCATTCTTCTGGACGTCCGCGCATGTGCATCAGGATCACTCCGCATTTTATTGCGGCGATGGTCTTGGACATTTGCCGGTCCCAGCGCAAACCGCTGACGTCGTTTACGATCTCGGCCCCGGCCGATCTGGCAGCGCGGCGACGGCGGCCTTGTAGGTGTCGATTGAGATCTAGGGCGTTTGGGCGAAGTTTTTTTATTCTGCGTAATGACTGGCAATACTCGACGGAGTTCTTCCTCTTCGCTGACGGCGATTTTGTTCGGGGTAGAAGTTTGCGCCGCTTTCCGGTGCTTTCGCCTCATCGAGGTGACGACTCTTGCTCCGGGCCTGGTTGATTCTCCACCGATGTCGATAATGTCAGCACCTTCTTCGAGCAACTGCAGGGCGTGTTCTGTGGCTTTTTGGGGGTCGAGGAAGAGGCCTCCGTCGGAAAAGGAATCGGGCGTGACATTGACGACGCCCATGATTAACGTACGCTTGCCGAGTTCCAGCGTGCGCTTGCCCAGGTTCCACTGAAAAACGGCTCGCATTCAGAAAATTCTAAATGAAACGTCGAGCGCGATGGTGGTTTGATCGCCACTCGGACTGCTCGCGCAACGCGGGGCGTGGACGAGGCTGGCAGAGTTTGCTTTATTATGTGATCGTGCAATTCGAGGCGAGACTTTCGCGAGCCGGCCGATGGTGGATCGTGAGCCTGGTTTTATTTTTGGTTACGACCGCATTCAGCGCGTGCGATATTGAGCGGCGCAAATCCGACGCCGAGTTGCGGCTGAACCCGCAACAGGCCGCCGGGCGCAAGACTTACGATAACTATTGTGATCGCTGTCATCGCCCCTACTCGACCAAAGGGAAAAAAGGTCCGGGACTTAAGGGAGTTTTTCAGCATAAATATCTTCCGCAGACCGGTCTTCCGGCAAATGACGATCGCGTGACAGACATCATTTGCAATGGACGTCCCGATATGCCCGGGTACAGCCAAGTCCTGAGCGCCCACGATATTCAGGATTTGCTGGCGTACCTGCACACTCTCTAGAGCTCTTTACCTGCACACTCTTTAGGGCTCTTTAGCTTTTGACGTTTCGCCGGCCAAGCCGCGAGCCCTCGTGGCATAATCTCTTCGTGAAAGCACGACCCGCTTCGGAGCTTTACCGTAGGCTACCTTCTGTCGATGATCTGGTGCGCGAGCCCGCGGTGAGTTCGCTGGCGGAACGCCGTGGCCGGGAGACCGTGATTGGCGCGGCTCGCGCTATGCTGGCCCGGTTGCGAGAAGAGATTACGTCGGGACTTCTCGATGAAAGTGCTCTGAAGCTTGCGCTGTCGGGGCTCTCCGCCGCGGTTGAAAACGAAGTGCGGCGGTCTTTGAAATATTCTTTGCGCCCAGTGATCAATGCTACCGGAGTCATCCTGCATACGAATCTCGGGCGCGCGCCTCTGAGCGCCGCCGCGATCGAGCATATTCGCGAAACTGCCGCAGGCTATTCGAATCTGGAGCTTGATCTTGGGGAGGGAGCTCGCAGCAAACGCGACGTCCATGTGGACAGGCTGTTTCGGCGGTTGCTGTCCGAAGAGGGTGCGGGATCCGAAGCGAATGTTTCGACGATCGTGGTTAACAATAATGCGGCGGCGGTGTTACTGGCGCTGAATACGCTCGCGGACGGCGGAGAAGTTATCGTTTCGCGCGGCGAGTTGGTGGAGATTGGTGGCTCGTTTCGCATTCCGGATGTCATGGCAAAGTCGGGCGCGATTTTGCGGGAAGTTGGCACGACTAATCGGACACGGATCTCTGACTACGAAAATGCGATTACCGGACGCACGCGGCTTTTTCTTCGAGTACATCGTTCTAATTTCGAAATCACCGGATTCACGGAAGAAGCGACGACCGCGGAGTTGGTATCGCTGGCTGGTAAACATGGGATTCCGCTGATGGAAGACCTGGGCAGTGGTGCGCTTTTCGATTTACGTTCGATCGGAATCAGCGGGGAGCCGGCCGTGCTCGAAAGCCTGCACAGCGGCATACACATCGTCACTTATAGCGGCGACAAGCTGCTCGGTGGTCCGCAAGCCGGGCTGATCAGCGGAAATTATGACCTGATCGCGCGCATGCGGTCGAATTCGCTATTTCGCGCCCTTCGGGTAGATAAGCTCACTTACGCTGCATTAGAAGCCACGCTGCTCTCTTATGTCCAGCGGGACCATGATGCAATTCCTGTTGTGCGGATGATGCGCCTCACTCGAGAGGATATTGGGCTCCGTGCGGAGGATTTGGCGAAACAAATTGTTTCGCCGAAATTGAAATGCGAAGTCATCGATGGGGAGTCGTTGCTGGGCGGTGGGGCTGCGCCGTCCTGTGTTCTGCCGACGCGGCTGGTGGCGTTGAGCTGTGAAGGCCTCAGCGCGGAGGGTCTGTGCGCCAAGCTGCGCGCGAGCGATCCTCCTGTCGTTGCGCGAGTTGACGAAGGGCGTGTGCTGCTCGATTTGCGCACGGTCTTCCCGGAGCAGGATGCGGTGGTCGCGAGTAATCTCGCTCGCATCTCCGCCTGACGCATCGGCATCGAAAAGACTTGGCACGCCTTTACACTGTCGGTCACTCCACTCGCTCCATCGAAGATCTGCTGGAGACGCTTCAATCCCACGAGATAAAGACGCTGGTGGATATTCGCGCCTTTCCGATGTCAAAGCGCTTGCCGCAGTTTAATCGCGGGTCTTTGGAGCAAAGCCTGGCCGCAGCCGGCATTCGCTATGTCTGGATGAAAGCCCTGGGAGGCTATCGCAAGAAAATCCGCGACGACTCACCGAATATTGCTCTGCGCAACGCATCGTTCCGCAATTATGCAGATTACATGCTCACCGCCGAGTTCGAAGCCCCGATAGCCGAACTGATTGCGCTTGCCGATGAATCACGGACCGCTTACATGTGCGCCGAGCGGGTATACTTTCGCTGCCATCGAATGCTGGTTTCTGACTGGTTGGCTGCACACGGTCAGGAAGTGCTGCACATCGATGGAACCGCCCCGCCGAAGCCACATCGCATGACCTCGGAGGCACGCATGGCCGATGGGCAACTGATCTACCGCGGCGACCGGCTGCTCTGAAGCCTTCATATTATGATTGTCGGCACAGGCATTGACATTGCGGAAGTCGCGCGCATACGGCACACGATCGAACGCTTCGGCGACCGTTTTTTACAGCGCATTTTCACGGCGGACGAGATGAAATACTGCGACTCGAAGGCGAATCGAGTCGAGCGCTATGCCGCGCGTTTTGCTGCAAAGGAAGCTGCGATGAAGGCCCTGGGAACGGGCTGGAATCGTGGTGTTCGCTGGCGAGATTGTGAAGTTGCACGATCGCCGGGGCGGCGTCCAACCCTTGTCTTTCACGGTAAAGCTGGTGAGTTTGCAGCCAAGCTGGGCGTCCGGAATGCCGCGCTTTCGATCTCCCACACCGCTGAGCAGGCGATTGCGCAGGTCATCCTTGAGAACTGAGCTTCCCTAAGCGGACTCTGCTAGACTGGCCCATCCCGTTCGATTATGTCCGCGACGCTTGAGACGATAAAGCCCGTTTCCTCAACTGCTCAGATTGGCGAGAGCGTTCTCTTGTTGGGATTGGGGCTCACGAGCTTTGCCGCATTATTGCTTGAGCTGGCACTGACTCGCCTGTTTTCCGTCGTGCTTTTCTATCATTTCGCTTTTCTTGCGATTTCTATCGCCCTGCTTGGACTGGGCGCTGGCGGAGTGTTTGCATATGTGGCGAAGGCGAAATTAGCACGCCGCACAACGCGAAATTTGGCCGCTGGCCTTTGCGTGCTCAATGCGGTGCTGATCGTGCTGGTGCTGGAGATTGTTTTGCATGTGCCGGTGGCGCTCACGGTCACGTGGAAGAATTCTTTGCATCTGAGCGCTCTTTATGCGGCGGCCGCCGTTCCGTTCTTTTTGACGGGATTAATTTTCTCAGTCGTTTTCTCCCGCGAAACCTGGCGCGTCTCGCGGCTTTATGGAGCCGATTTAACGGGCGGAGCACTGGCCTGCCTGGTGGTGGTTCCGCTGCTTAACTGGATCGGAGGGCCGAACACGATTCTGTTTGCCGCCTTCACAATGGCGGCGGCTGGAATGGTGTGGTCCGAGATGCCAGGCGATCGCAGAATTGCTCTGGGCTTGACCATTTCTTTCGTGTTATTGATGGCCGCGAACCACTCGAATCTCCTCTTCGATGTGGTCTATGCAAAGGGCATGTTTCGCAATCCCGCCTGGGTCGAGTTTTCCCGATGGAATGCGTTATCCCGCGTAGAGGTCGACCGGCAAGGGCAATCGAAGGCCATTGTGATTGACGCCGATGCCTCGACTTATATCATGAATTGCGATCTTGCCCATTGGCACGATACGGAATGGGAGCGGGACCTGATGTCTGCGCCGCCGGCTTTAGCGAATGTTCTGCGGCCGCATGGCGAGTTCGCAATCATCGGACCGGGGGGCGGAGTTGATGTGTTGCGGGCTATCGCCAACGGCAGTCCGAGTGTGACCGGCATCGAAATCAATCCAATCATTGCCGACACAATCATGCGCGGGCGCTATGCGGATTACGCGCAACATCTTTATGAACGTCCCGAAGTTCACATGCACGTCACCGACGGACGCTCGTACCTGCGCTCGACGCCGCAGCGGTTCGATGTGGTGCAGATGACGCTGGTTGACACATGGGCCTCGACCGCGGCCGGCGCTTTCGCTTTGAGTGAAAACAATCTGTACACGGTGGAAGCCTTCCGCGAGTATTTCGAGCATTTGAAGCCGGATGGCATGATCGCCATTACGCGATGGGAGTTCCGCCAGCCACGCGAGGCGTTGCGGGTTGTAGCGGTGGCGATGCAGGCTTTGCATGATCTGGGCGTTGCTGATCCGGCTGGCAATTTTGTCGTCGTTTCGCAGGGACCGCTGAATGAGGATGGAATTGCTGTTGTGGTTCTGGCGAAAAAAAGATCTTTTACCTCGGCTGAGATATCTGCGGTGCAGGCTCACCTCCGGCAATATGGGCCGCTAAGCGCCATCTATCTACCTTCGCAACAGGCGGGCGACAAATGGGGCAATAATCCATTCGCAGGTTTGATTGCGGGCAATGACCCTTATCGCTTCGCACAAACTTACAAATACAACGTGGCGCCAGTCAGCGATAATGCGCCGTTTTTCTTCTTCACGCTGAAACCCTCGCAAGTACTGGGCCAGGAGAGCCTGCGGCGCGGGATTGATTGGAAGGTCAATCTGGGCGTATTGATTCTGCTGCTCGTCCTCGTCATTTCGATTGCGGCGGTCGCGGCTTTCCTGATTCTGCCGCTGGCATTGGGAGGAGTACGGCAATCGCCCCTGCCGCTCTCTTATTTTGTCGCTGTGGGCCTGGGTTACATTTTGGTCGAGATCGCTTTCATTCAGCGGTTCGTGTTGTTTCTGGGGCATCCCACATACGCGCTGACAGTGGTCATATTCCTTTTGATGCTTTCTAGCGGAGTCGGCAGCGTTGCCTCGCGGAAATGGCTTCTCCGCCCAGGTCTAGTTTGGATCCCGATCGCGCTAGCGATTGCGGCCTTGGGCATATATGCACTGGTTCTTCCTGACTTGCTCGCAGCCGAGGTGGGACTCAGATTTGGCTATCGACTGGCAATCAGTGGAATGGTGCTGGCACCGCTCGGATTTCTTATGGGTATGCCGTTCCCTACCGGTTTGCGAGCGCTGGCAATGATGCCCGCCCGTAGTCAACCCTATGCTCCCGATTGCCAAAACAACGCCGTGGAATGGGCTTGGGCGATGAATGCTGCCGCCAGCGTACTAGGCTCAGTGCTCGCCATGGTGATTGCGATCGAGTTTGGGCTAACCGTCACCCTGGCCAGCGGAGCCGCGGCCTATCTCTTGGCGCTGTTATTTCTTCCGACACTTCGCCCAGAACGCTCTTAGGAACGAGCGCAGTTTGTTATGATGCTGCGAAGGGTGGCGTGCCGGGGATTGTTCCGGGGGTGACCGGCACCGTCGCAAATGACGGTTTAAGGAACTTACTTGCCGAGCCAGAAGCAGCTCAAGTGGTCGCAACTTCGCGTTGGCCTTACGGTGATATTCGCCAGTGTAGTGCTGGCGCTTCTTCTCTTCCTAATGTCGGGAACCACTGGGCTGTTTACCAAGCGCATCACGTTGTACTCCTATTTCGATAATGCCAGCGGGTTGCGCGTGGGTGCGCCCGTGCGGCTGAGCGGAGTGGATATCGGCAACGTAGTGGCTATGCGGGTCGTACCGGATAAGGACAAACAACTCACTCCTGTCCAAGTGATCATGAAGGTGAGCACTAAATATGGCTTCAACCTGCGCCGCGATTCCATGACATCTCTGGATACCGCAGGAGTGCTGGGTGAAACCTACCTCGATATCGACAGCTCGCAGGCGATAGGCGCGCCGGCACAAAACGGAGACACGCTGCCCACCCGCGTGCATCCCGATTTTAACGAAGTGGTGCGATCGAGCGAGAGCACGCTGCAAAATATGGATGCCCTGCTGAAGCGTGCAGACCGCATCCTTGCATTTGCCGAGAGCGGGAAGGGCTCAATCGGTAAATTGATTTACGACCCCACGCTCTACGACCGGCTCTCGCAAACTACCAAAGAATTCGAGGCCATCGTCGACCAGATAGCCAAGGGCCAGGGTAGCCTTGGCGCGCTGATCAACAGCAACGATGCCTATAACAAGTTCCTGGGTACGCTCGATAAGATCAACGGAGTGGTTGACGATTTGCAAGCTGGCAAAGGGACTGCTGGGAAGTTCCTGAAAGATCCGTCCCTTTACAACAATGCAAACGACACGATAGCGAACCTGAAGAAAACTACGGATGATATCAATGCCGGCAAAGGCACTCTCGGTAAGCTAACCGAAGACGAGGAGCTGGCTAAGAAGATCGATAACACCGTGAGCAAGCTCGAGGCCTTAACCACCAACCTAGAAGCTGGGCAAGGAACGGTGGGGAAACTTCTGAAGGATCAGACGCTTTACGATAACGCCAATGAAATGCTGGTGGAGACGCGGGGGCTGCTGAAGGCGTTCCGGGAAAATCCCAAGAAATATCTCACCATTAAGATGCATGTTTTCTAGAGCCGGAAACACGTCCGAAACGCTCGCCCCAATTGCCTAAGCCTAAACTCTTTCTAGCAAATTGTGCGCGGTGTAGAGGTCGAATCGGCCTGCTCGTGCGCATGGTAACTCGATCGCACCATCGGGCCGGATTCTACATGGCGGAAGCCGAAGCGTAGGGCTTCGTTGCGCAGCTCGCGGAATTCGTCAGGAGTGTAGAAGCGAGCAATGGGTAAGTGATCCCGCGACGGTCGCAGATATTGGCCAACTGTCAGAATATCCACGCCGCGGTGGCCGAGGTCACGGAAGACCTCAACCAGCTCGTCTGTTGATTCGCCGAGGCCGACCATCACGCCACTCTTCGTTACCATGCCGGGCGACAGCTTCTTGGCCATCTCCAGGAGATCCAGCGTTCGCTGGTAGCGGGCACCGGAGCGCACCGGGCGATACAGACGGGGAACGGTTTCGGTGTTGTGGTTGAGCACGTCGGGATTAGCGTCGAGCACGATCTTCAAGGGATCTTCCAATCCCTGAAAATCGGGGATTAATACTTCGATCCGGCAATCTGGAATCTGCTGGCGGATCTCACGGATGGTCTCAGCAAAGATTTTGGCTCCGCCCACGTTGTCGTCGTCGCGGTTGACACTGGTGATGACGGCATGTTTCAGTCCGAGAGCGGCTACGGCTTCGGCCACGCGCCGCGGTTCATCCCAGTCGATCGGCTCGGGCCTTCCCTTAGGAACGGCGCAAAAGCCGCAACGCCGGGTGCAGATATCGCCGAGCAGCATGAAGGTCGCGGTCTTGTGGTTCCAGCACTCGCCGATGTTGGGGCATTGCGCTGACTCGCAGACCGTGTGCAGACCAAGTCCCCGCGCCAACTTCTTCAAGTTGTGAAAGTTGTCGCCAACGGGCGCTTTTGCTCGTAGCCACTCCGGCTTAGGCACGCGCGCCGGCGGAGCGAGCCTGATTTGAACCAGTTGTGAGCTTGCGGCCATATTTATGATTTTAGCAGTTCAGCCGCAGCCGCCGATGCTGCGTGGGCAATACGAGCGTAATGCCGGTCTTTATCGGGCACATTTACATTAGATACATCCAGATTAGACTCGTCTAGGGATTGAGTCCCTCTATTAGGCGTCTATCTCGGTCCATCCGACGGATGGACCAGCCACTTCAGCATCATATTGACGAGACTCAAGACCACCGCGCCCACGAACGCTGCCAGAAAACTGCGCACCTGAAAGCCGGGCGACAGAACCGCCGATGCCAGTTCCAGCATGAGAGCGTTGATCACGAACCAGAACAATCCCAGCGTTAACAGCGTTAGCGGGAACGTAAGGATCTTCAGCAGCAAGCCCAGGGTCGCGTTGATGAAACCGATAACGAGAGCTGCAATGAGGGCAGCTGCGAAACCGCTCACGTGGATGCCCGGAACCAGATGGGCCACAATCCACACGGCTAACGCGCTGAGAATCCAGTTTAGAAGTAGTCGCATGCGGTTGCCTCTTCTCTTTATCTCGACGGCCTGCCACAACGCCGACGCTCACAGGATAGCGTTTTTGCCGACTTTCGGTAGTGCATTACAATCGCGGTTATCCCCAAAACGGTGGTGCGCTTGGATCTATTGAATGACGTCGAAGTTCGAGTGCTGGGTTCGCTCATCGAGAAGGATATTACTACTCCGGACTACTATCCCCTGTCGCTCAATGCTTTGGTCAATGCTTGCAATCAGAAGAATAATCGCGATCCGGTAATGGCGCTCGATGAGGAGGCGGTGCGCGTGGCGCTGGATTCTTTGCAGAGAAAAGCGCTCGCTGGCCCGGCTGGCGGGGTGGATAGCCGAGTGACGAAGTATGAGCATCGCCTGCAGGAAGTGTTCAACTTCGATCGGCGCGAGATCGCGATTCTGTGCGTGCTTTTGCTGCGTGGGGCGCAGACTCCGGGAGAGCTGCGAGGGCGGACCGAGCGCATGTATCAGTTCGAGGCCCTGGAGGATGTCCACGCGACGCTTGAGCGACTCGGGCAGCGGGAGCCTCCGCTGGTTACCGTATTGCCGCGGCAGCCCGGGACCAAGGAATCGCGCTATATGCACCTGTTCTCGGGAGGGGTTGTTCGAGCACCCGTCACTTCTGGACAACCAGCTGCAGCGAGTTCGGACAGACCTTCGGGTTTGGATCGACTTTCTCGGTTGGAATATGAAGTCACAGAGTTGAAAAGAGAGATCGTGGAGATGCGGGAGCAACTGGCGGCTCTTGGCAAGCAATTTGGATAGGCGCTGCAACAAAGGGCACGGAATTCAGTGCGGCCTGGCCTTGATCGACCGATTAAATCTCTCTGCGGGTGATGAGTTGTCGTTTTCCTTAATCAGTGAACGTGTTCCGCCGTCCACAGTGTATCTTCGCCGCCACGTCGCAGTCGTTACCTTTCGCCGCTAACCCTAACGAAATCAGCGGCTCCCACAGCGGTCGCTCCCGTGCACTCTGCCAAGTGCTGCTTCCGCAGCGGAGGTGACCCAACATGACGCGTATCAACGTATCGCGCAAGAACACAACTCGCAGCACCCCAGCAACTCTTGGTTCTGTTGCGTGGGGCAAGAACATTTTCGAAAACATCAGTGTCCTGCTATTTGCCGGCCTTTTGATCGTATGTTCGTTGGCCGTCGGATGCTCCAGCGAAAAACCGAAACAACAGATTTCAACTGTGCAAGCTCCAATCGCTCCAGCAATGTCACCCGTGTCGGCTCCTGCGCCTCTCAATCAGAGCCCGCCAGTGAGGGAGGCTTCCGACGAGCCGGTGCATAAGAAAGTAGTCCACAGGGCGCCGGTAACGGTTGCTTATTCGGACAAGGTGTCTGGCGTGGCGTTCCGATATCCGCGGAAGTACGTGTTGAAGATCGGCGACGCGGCTGACGGGGTCGTGTCGTCTACAACGGTTCCGATGGACTTCCTGCAGCCCGGTGGAACGGCACTCGCTGCGGTGACGATTCCGGAGGGCGCGTATCCGAAGAGCGACCTGGCGTCGGCGCTGTTTGATGTCAGCTTGCACAAATCGCTGACTGCCGAGCAGTGTGGACAGTTTGCCACTGCCCAAACTGGTTCTACGGTGCCGGACAGCAGCGCAACAAATCAAACCCCCGCAACTGAGCCACGTACTCCGCCACCGGCGGTTCAGTCCGCGAAGCTGATCATCGGCGATATGGAATTACGATCGACGGAAACTGAAGGTACTGCGGGGAACCGGAAGGAAGCTTCGAAGTACTATCACGTATTCGCAAACGGAATGTGCTACGAGTTTGCGTTGAAGGTCGCGACTACCGGCATTGAGCCTGATGAAGGCGGCAAGCCGGTCGATCAGGACGAAGTCTTCAAACGGCTGGAAAGGATTCTGGCTACGGTGAAGATTAATCCGGTGGCGATGGAAAAGGAAGCGGCTAGCACGCCGGTGCCTATTCCACCTAGTCCCGCACAATAAGTTGTCAACGAACTGGCCGCGCTGCGTTGGCAGCGCGGCTTTCTTCTTTAACAGCCGCGCAATGAGCTTACCAAAGCAGCAATGTCGTTTTCCTGAAACAGACGGATCGCAGCGATTCCAGTCGCGCCTGCGGTGAGGCAAGATTGGGCATTCTCGAGCGTTATTCCTCCTAATGCGAGTACAGGAATACGGGCGCGACTCGCGTGGTGCAGAGTTTCGATTCCTGTCGCATGGGTTCGGGGCGAATCCTTCTTTTCGAATACCGGGCCGAACACTGCGAAGGTGGCGCCCTTCGCAGCGGCTTGGAATACTTCATCGAGCGTATGACAGGAGATGCCGATTGCGGCCTTCGATTTTGCGGACGAGCGCTGCCATGCCGTTCGGACATTTTCCGGCGAGATGTCTTCGCTGCGAAGGTGGACACCTGCGGCACCGACGGCGAGCGCTACGTCGGTGCGGGAATTGATCAGAAGGGCGGTCTGCCGGCGATTGGCGATAGAAAGTTGGTGCTCACCGATTATACATATGGCTTCGCGCGCCAATGATTCAAGTTCGCGGGCGGATAGATCCTTTTCGCGGAGTTGGATGTAGTCGATTCCATTCGTAGAGGCTTCGGCGATTTTGTCGAGCAGGCTCTGGCGGCGCGTGCGCTCATCCCCGGAAAACGCGCTGCGGTCGGTTATGTAATAGAGAAACGGGCGGTCTGCCATTGTTTCTTAGGCTAACAGTTTAGGGCAGGGCGAGTTGCTCAACCGGACAGACCTAAACATGTTCGACCACAAAGGACACGAAAAAACACCACGCTACTCGGGAAATGCTGCCAAACGTCGCTTCACAAAAAGCGTTAGGGTCTTGTCTTCGCGATCTCCGGAAGGACTTCCTGCTCTTTTTCTTTTTTGGCTGAACCCCCGAGATGGTGTTCGGTGAGGCCGTCGCGCAGAAATGCGAACGCGTCTTCTGCAGAGTCGACGAATTTGAATAAATTCAGGTCTCCGGGAGAGATAGTGCCGGCATCGACGAAGGCCTGGAAATTCATGATGCGGTGCCAGTATTCGCTGCCGTAGATGACCACAAGAATTTTCTTCGCAAGTTTGTCGGTCTGGGCGAGAGTGAGGATTTCGAATAGCTCGTCGATAGTCCCGAATCCACCGGGAAAAATGACCAGCGCTTTGGCCAGGTATGCGAACCAGAACTTACGCATGAAGAAGTAGTGAAATTCGAAATTGAGCGCCGGGGTAATGTAGGGATTGGGGTTCTGCTCGAAAGGCAGGTTGATGTTGAGGCCGATAGTTTTTCCTCCGGCTTCATGAGCGCCGAGATTAGCGGCTTCCATGATCCCCGGGCCTCCGCCGGTCGTGACCACAAAGCGGTGACGGCGCGCTGGAATCTGAATGGACCATTGAGTTAGAAGAAACGCTAGGCGGCGAGCATCTTCGTAATAGCGGGCCATGTCGACGGCGGCTCGAGCGCTTTTCAGCTCGTTCTCCAGTTGCATGACCGAGGAATTTGCCTGGTTCCCTTCCAGATTCGTCAAATGCTGTTTCGCGGCTGCACCACCTTGGAAGCGCGCGGAGCCGAAAAAGACGACCGTGTCCTGGATCTGTTCTCGGCGAAAGCGGACGAGCGGCTCCTGATACTCAGCCAGGATGCGCAGGATGCGGCCGTCGGGACTATTGATGAAAGGTTCGTTCTCGTAGGCCAGCGGTGCGGGTTTCAGCTTGTTGGTCATCAATCACTCACAATCGGAGATTCTGCGATTCGTCCCGAAGAACTTTTGCCGGAGTCGGCCTCGAAATGGTTCGCGATTAGTTGCGCTCGTGATAGTGCAGGGCTTCCCAAAAACCAATCCAGATGTCGAGCAGCCCTAAGCCGCTGCACAGGCCGCGAAAAAATCCGTTGGAAATAATGGTACGCAGCCAGGGAAACGACAGCAGAAGATAATTGTCGGTCCACTCGGGCGTCCAGGGCAGAATCACCAGCAGCACACCGGCGATCGCGCTTAAAAGAACAAAAAGGAATACAGAGCTTCTGTGCAGCCAGCGTTGCAGGCCTCGGCTGGCCGCAGCGCCGGAGTCGTCCAGCGTGTCCAACAGGCCGGTGCTGATGCCGAGCTGCGCCGACGGCAGTGGCGAAGGCGCCTCCGGGGCACTTTCAACGGGTGCTTTAGGATCGGTCGTCACTCAACTCTCCGCCGGGATGCGACTCGTGGCCGGAAGCGGAGAAAACATCTAGGGTCCATCTTGGTTCGTCCAGAGCGGAGCCAGGTGCGGGCGCGACGCATCCGCTTATTTTACGACTTCAGGGGCTTGATGCGCTCGGCAACATCACGATAGTCGATGTTGCGGCCGTAGACTTCCATGAAATGCTTCAGAGCGGCCGGTTTATCGCCTGCGGTTTCGTAGGCGGCGGCGAGTTCGTAATGGAGAGCCGTGCGCGTATCTTCGTCCACTCCGGGAGCGGTGAGAGCTTTGTCATACCAGCGAATCGCGGCCTGCGGTACGCCCTTATCGAGGAAGCACTGCGCGAGCCAGGTATAAGTCTGCATGACCTGGGGGAAGCTGTGGCCGCGATCGACCGCCTGGCACGTCTTCTGCAATTCGCCGATGGCCTCGTCGAGCAATCCCATTTCGCGGAAAGCGATTCCCAGATTGTAGTGGGTTTCGGGATCCTCCTCGGTTGTAGTAGCGCCGACTTCGAGATCGTGCTTGAGTTCGCCGAACATCTCCGCCAGATCGACCCCCGCATCCTCGGCGAACGGAGAAGCGCCGGGTGCCGGGGCCTTTGGAGCTTGCGGCTTCGAGACCGCAGAAACAGCTGGTGCTCCGGAGGCTGCTGCGGCTGCCGCGGCAATTGGAGGAGCCGTGACCGGAGGAACGGATGGCTCGGCCGTTGGCTGTGCCGGATGCGCTGCCACCGGTGCCTCAGCACTGGCTTCTGGTTGGCTTTGCGGAACAGACTCGGATTCGGCGACGGGAGCGCCCTTGAGGAAGTCCTCTCCCAAGGAAGCTTCCAGATCGGCGACAAAGACACCCATTGGTTCTTCAGGGGTTCCGAAGCGCGTGGGCGCTGCGTTCCCAATCGGCTCGAGTTCAGGCCTTGGTGATGCCGGCGTTGCTTCGGCTTTGGGCGCTCCGCTGAGAAAATTTTCACCTAGGGTGGACTCGAGGTCAGAGACGAATTCCTGCAAGACACCGGGGTGCGGCTTGGGTGCTGGCGCTTCGACAATAGGCTCTGGAGCGGCGGCAACTTCAGCCTGCGGCTCAGGCACGGCGTGCACTTCGGCCATCGCGGGTGGCGGTTGTGGAGCCGTGGGCTCGATAGCTGGAGCCTCCTGCGATGCTGCGGCGACTTCGACAGAAAACTCAGCAGGCGATTCGGCAACAGAAAATTCCGGCACAGCCTCAACGGTCGGCTCTGCCTCTGCAACCGGCGCCTGCGAGGCAGCCCGGATTTCGGCTTCCAGCGACGACAATAATGATTCGTCCTTGCTCGTCGATTCGAGCTTGTCGAAGGCCGCTTGAGCCTGCTGGGGCATGCTGTGATCGAGGAAGAAGCGAATCTCCTCGACGCTCTCTTTGATCTTCTCCGCTCCCCCGGAGTCACCATCTTGCTCAGCCTGTTCAAGACTTGCTGAACGCACGTCGTGATCGCCAACATCGGTAATCTCGATTTCGGCGGCTTCGGCTTCGATGGTAATGGCGTCATCCCACTCGGACGACAAATCGATTTCTGCGGGAACGGACTCAGGCTCGGGCGCAGATGAAATGTGATGGTCGGCTTCAACCGGTGTCGGATCCGGGGCGACGGTAAATTCAGCTTGCTCTGCGGGATGTTCGGAAGCTGTCGGCCATGGGGATTCGGCGGCTGCGGGCACGGCTTCTTCGACCTCGACGACCGCAACTTCCATTGTGGCTGCGGTGCCTTCATCAAGCGGTGATGCTGACCGCTGTTCATAGCGCGCCGCCAGATCACCGTAGCGGGAAGCTTCTTCGGGATATCCGGCTTCCGAGTAGATGCTCTCCAAGGTTCGGCAACAGACCCCGGCTTCGGCGAAGCGCGATGCGCGGGTGTGCAGCGCAGCGAGACGCTGGTTCAAGCGCAAATCGGAGGGGGCCTGCGGCAGCGCGGCCAGCAGCGGCCCGAGGGCCTTCGCGGGCATGTTGTAGGAAATGAAAAGCTCGGCGTCGGTCAGAGCGGAGCGAACTCCCAGCGCGACTGCGTCAGAATAATGCTGGTGTATGGCTGGAGCCGTTGCTTCCAGTTCGTCCACGATCACGGCGGCTTCTTCAGCAGAGATGAGCTTGGTTCCCGAAGCTCCCCCGAGCTGGCTGGCCACCTGCTGATAATTCGTCATGTGCAGGGGATTACCGGGCTCCATCGTGGTGAGTTTTTGATACAGATCGCGAGCGCGGAGTAAGTCGCCGGACTGCACCGAGGCGTGCGCCAGCAGTTCGATCACTTCCGTGATGTGCGTGGTTTCGCCGGCCTTCTGAAAGAGATCGAGAAGTTTTTCGAGAGAGGCGGGATTTTCGCGCACGTACCCGATGATTGAATGCAGATTTTTTAGAACTCGTTCCGAGTCTTCCGCGAGAAGCCGGTCGGCGTGCTGATCGTAAACCTGAAGCGCATTTTCGTACTGGCCGGCCTGCATGAGCGCGTCAGCCAACGTGGAAATCGCGCTGAGATCATTGTGAACGGATTGCAGTTTGGTCGCGAGAGTCCCGGCATCCGAGAGACGGCCGGTTTTTAAGTAGGCCTTGAGAAGATCGCGCAGACCCTCGGGATTGGAATCGAGATCCGAAACTTTCTGGAGCGCTTCAATCGCGGCTTCGGCATCGCCAGCCTCAAGCAGATTGCGGCCCTGCATGAGCAGCGCGTAGCTGTTGCCGGGGTCGAGCGTAAGCATGCGCTGCAGGACTTCTTCGGCCGCTGGCAGCAAACCCTTGGATCGCAGCGTCTCGGCGGCGGCGGAAAAAATCTGCCAGGCTTCCGTCTTCTTGCCCAGGCGCACATACACTTCCGCCAGGCGGATGCGCATGTTGGTATTTTCCGGATCCATTTCCAGAATTTTCTGGAAAATGCGGACGGCATTGTCGAGTTCGCCGGACTTCAGGAATTCTTCCGCGACCTGCAGATATTGGGCGCGGGCGTCATTGAATAATCCTTGCTGGGTATACAGTTCAGCCAGCTTCAGCACGCTCTCAAGCGAAGGCTTGAGCTTGCTGATTTTCTTGTACATCGCGATGGCCTTGACCGTGAATCCCTGGGTGGCATAGGCATCGCCGACGCTTTTGAAACACTCGGTAGCTTTGTCTGCGTCGCCGAGACGCGAGTAGAGATCGCCGACGGTATTGGTGACCGTAAGATCCTTGGGATCGGCCTTCAGGATCTTTTCGTACTCAGCAATGGCATTCTGTAACTTGCCCTGCTGGATGTACTTCTCCGCAGCGCTGAGGACCTTTTGTTTGTTGAAGCCAAAGCCAAACGCCATATGAGCACGAGCTCCAGACCCTGGTCTTACAAAACCGCCTGCCACTTCTACACCGAGAACTGACGACCGGGTCCCAGGGAACTGCTTCCCGGGAAATGCCGCCTGGCCAGACTCCTGTTTTGAGATGGCCAGTTGGACAAGGGCAATTGTACGGCTGGAGGTGTGGAATCGCATGGTTACCAAGGGTTACCGAAAGGGAGTGTACGATTGGGTTACGAAGGGAACCAGCGTGCGCATCGCACGTGCACGGTCCGATGGTGCTGGATAAGCCTCTGAGATTCAGCAATTAGCGCAATTGTGGTTTTGTGGTTTCCCTTTCTCAAGCCATGGCGGAGTCCTTAGCAGAATTCTTCCTCGCCAAGTTCCGGCAATATCCCAACGAGCGTGCCTATGGGCAGCGGCGCGGGTATCGCATGGAGTGGTTTACCTACAGGCAGGTCATGGAAATGGCTTTTGGGTTCTACGGCGAACTTCAAGCGCGCGGAATCGGCAAGGGCGATCGCGTCATGCTGTGGGGTGAGAATTCTGCGCAGTCGGTCGCGGCGTTCTCTGGGTGTGCGATCTGCGGCGTGATTGTCGTGCCGATGGATGATGGCACGTCGTCGGATTTTGCGGTCCGGGTCTCGCAGCAGGTTCATGCGAAGCTTTGGGTTTGTTCGCGCAAGCACGCGGCGGAGGCCTCGCGTAATGCTGGCACAATTCCTGTCATGGTCCTTGAGGAAGTCAAAATCCCCGCCCTGTCGCAAAGAACGCGACAACGACAGGGCAGCCAAGACCATTCTGTAATCTTCACAAATCTGCCGATCGGGCGGGATGACGCTCTCCAGATCGTTTTCACTTCCGGCACAACGGCGGAGCCTAAGGGCGTCGTGCTAACGCACGGCAACGTCCTGGCTAACATTGAGCCGCTTGAGCGGGAGATGCGCCGCTATCTGAAATATGAACGGTGGGTGCATCCGGTGCGGTTCTTGAATTTGCTGCCCCTGAGCCATGTCTTTGGACAATTTCTGGGGATGTTCCTGCCGCCAATTCTCGGAGCAACAGTGATTTTTCAGGAAGGGATGAAACCTTCGGACATTGTTAGCACAATTCGGCGCGAGCGAATTTCGGTTTTAGTCAGTGTGCCGAAAGTCCTGCAATCGTTGAAACAGAAAATCGAACGCGATCTTGCGGATGAAAGCGGTTTGGAAGACTTTCAGCGCCGCTTTCGCGAAGCCGAAGGGAAGCATTTTCTGCATCGCTGGTGGATTTTTCGCGACCTCCGGCGGCTTTTCGGCTGGAGGTTTTGGGCGCTTATTTCTGGTGGGGCGTCGTTGGATCGCGAGACCGAAGAATTTTGGAACCGATTGGGATACGCGGCAATCCAGGGTTATGGGCTTACGGAAACGACGTCGTTGATTACGGTAAATCATCCTTTCAAGCTGGGCAGGGGATCGATCGGGAAGGTGCTGCCTGGACGCGACATCAAGCTCGCCGCGGACGGCGAGATCCTCGTGCGCGGCGGCGGCGTGGCGGCCGGCTATTGGGAAGGCAGTGGAGTCCACAGCGTTGTTGATGAGGAAGGCTGGTATCACACGGGCGATATCGGTGAATTGGATGCAACTGGGAATGTCTATTTCAAAGGCCGCAAGAAAGAAGTGATCGTCACCCCGGCGGGTATGAATATTTATCCGGAAGACTTGGAAACCGCATTGCGAACTCAACCTGAGATAAGAGATTGCGTGGTGGTTGGGATTGATCGTGGACGAAACGCGGAACCGTGTGCGGTTTTGATTCTGCGGGATCATGCAGATGCAAAAGCGGTCACAGAGCGCGTCAATGAACGGTTGGCAGATTTCCAACGCATCCGCATTTGGTTGGAGTGGCCAGAACCAGATTTCCCGCGAACCAATACGCAGAAGCCGAAGCGGAATGTGATTGCCGAATTTGCCGCGAACCAGCTCCGAGGCGGCGCGGATATTTCGCAACAAAACCCGGTGGGGCAGTTGATCGAACAAATCGTTAAACGGCTAGGCGCGACCCAACCGAATAAGCCGGGCGAAGCCAATCTAAGCGCAGACCTTGGCACCGATCTCGGCCTCAGTTCTCTGGATCGCGTGGAGCTGATCAGCGCGCTCGAAGATCGCTATCACGTGGATCTGGGCGAAACCAGCTTCAGCGCGGCGCGCACGGTTGGCGATTTGGACCGGATGTTGAGCGGGCAGGGCAGCGCGCGGGTGGAATATCACTATCCGCTTTGGGTGTTGCACTGGCCGGTAACCTGGTTACGATGGCTTGCGCAATATTTGTTGATACGCTCGGCGGTGTTTCTGCTGGGCTGGCCGAGAATCGAAGGCCGGGAGAATTTGCAGGGAGTCAGCGGACCTTTGCTTGTGATCTGCAATCACATTAGCGATGTGGATCCGGGATTCGTGCAGACTGCATTGCCGGCGCGGTTGCGGAATCGATTGGCGACCGCGACCGGCGGAGAAGCATTGGAAAAATTGCGCACACCTGCTGCAGGCAGAAACTGGTTCGGAAGAACCTACGACAGGATCCAGTGGGCGCTTGGTGTTTCCTTGCTCAATTTGTTTCCGCTGCCGCGCGAGGCGGGATTCCGCCAGAGCTTTGCATATGCCGGTCGTGCTGTCGATCTCGGGTACAGCGTGCTTGTATTTCCTGAAGGGCGGCATACCACCGATGGAAAGATAAATTCGTTTCAGCCGGGAATAGGTTTGCTGGCAAATAATCTCGGAATTCCCGTTTTGCCCATGCGAATCCACGGATTGTTCGAATTGAAGCGGGCGGGGAAAAAGATTGCTGCGCCAAGAAAGATTCGCGTGCGCATCGGAAAACCGATCGTTATTCCCCAGGGATGCGACCCTGCGCAGACTGCGCGAGACTTGCAGAAGGCAGTCGAGGCTTTGTAATTGCGAGTGCCGAAGTTTCAGATCTATCGAAAAAGTGAGGCGCCGCGATTCGTGTTGATCACGGCGCCTTTCTTGTTCTTGGATTTCTCTCCCAAAAACCAATAGGAGGAGAGTCCGAGATTACGGTTTTAGCATGACCTTTACCGGCTTCGACGGAATGCCGTTGGCCACGACGAACAATTCGCTCAATCCGGTTCCGATGGTCGAGGGAATATCGAACTCCGTGGAAACGACCGTGCTGCCGGTGGCGACGCCCATCGTGCTGTGATTGTGAGTACGGCAATAGATAACATTCTTCGTGGCGGCATTGACGATGCGCACCAGCGGATAATTGGTAGCCATCTGTTGGTCGTCACCGTACATCGCACCTTGCGAAAGGCCGTTGAATTGCGTGCCCTGGATCAGATTGTTTGTGCTGCCTGCCGTCAGCGTGCCAGCTACCGACGTGACCGTCGGCTGCCATGCAGCCTGGTAGCTGCCTACCGGTTGATAGATCTGAGTGGTCTTCACCTGGTTGGACTGCGTATACAAGACCTGCCCAGTTGGCAGAACGAGAAGACGACCAACGTAGGTGGGCTGACTGCTTGCGCCCGCAGGGCCGGGCACCGAGATAAAGCTGGTGCCATTGAATTCATAGAACGTAGCACCCGCTGCATAACAAGGACTGGTAGGACCTACCGACAGCAGAACGTTGCCATCGGGCAAAAGGGCTGCCGGCCCGTCGACAATTCCCTGGCCATTCGGCATCTTTGGGCCCGCTGACCATGCGGCTGTGAGCGTGTCGTAGATGGCCGTATTGTTGTCGGCGCCTGTCGCGAACACGGTCCCGTCGGGCCGTAGCACAGCGGGGCCGATTTCGTAGCAAGCGGAATTCGGGAGAGAAGAAATTGTGCTGCCCGCGAGGGTCCATGTTCCCGCGGTAGGGTTGTAAAGTTCAGACTGCGTGCCGTTGGCCATATCGACCGTGAGCACATCGCCTGACGGCACGAGCGTCCATCCCTCTTCGGAATTTTGATCCGCTTTGCCGGCGCCGGTAATGGTCCAGGTTAGGGTGGTTTCGTCGAGCAGGGCTTGTTCTTTCTCGAATTTGGATTCGCAGGATCCGCAGTTTCCCATCATGAGGGTTCCATTCGGCAACACGACGCTCGATGCGTCTCCGATGTCGGTCCAGCCCGAAGGAGCAGAAACGGCCGTCCAGGTGTTGGTTGTGGTGTTGTAATAGGCACCGAGGTTGGTTTCTACGCCTCCAGATGAGAGGTTGTATTCGCCGCCCTCGACGATGACATTGCCATCCGCCAACACTGCGGAAGCGAAATAGAGCGGACCGTAATCCGACGGCATAGGGGCAAGTTCGGACCAGGTACCGTTGACGTAGCTGCCTGTGCTGTCAGGAGTCAGGCGCCACCAGTTGGGGCTGAGATACTGATGCACCATGACTGTGCCGTCCGTGAGCTGCAGAGCTGTATCAACATCGAAAGTGGGTCTGTTCTTTAGATTTTCCCACTTCGGTGAAGAAGCGGGTTCCTGGGCGACTGCTGACCATACCAGCAGCGTCAATGACGCGATTGCAACTGTACTAAGAACCTTCATCTATCCCTCTCTTGTCTCTGATTTTCTTGACGAACCTGAATGAAATGCAGCCTTCGATAATTAACGCCGCAAATAAGAATGGTTAGAAATGTATGTCGATCGTACAAGCTCAAACGAGTTGGAGAACGGGGCAAAAGGATTTGCCCCGTTCCAATTCGGTTATCGCCACCTTGTCGAAGTGGCTTCGGTGTGCCGCTTCGGCGCGTAGGCGCGGCTGGTCTACTCGACCTTCTGTGGCACTGTCGCGGTGCTCGGCGCAAAACTGGTGTTGCCACCATATTGAGCGCTGATTTTGTGGTTGCCCTTCGCCAGTGTCGACGTCTTGAAGACTGCTACGCCGCCGGAGAGAGCAACTTGACCGAGTTTCGTGGTTCCGTCCTTGAACAGGACTTTGCCGGTCGGCGTTCCGCCTGAAGACGAGATCGTAGCGGTAAAGGTGACCGTCTGCCCAACCTGTGAGGGATCCGGCGTCGAGGTCAAGGTTGCTTTTGTGCTGGCAACGACGCTGCAGGATGCTGGCGCCGACGGAATTCCATTTGCGATTACGTACAGGCTGCAGGGTCCAGTTTCCATGCCGGCCGGTACGTCAAAGTTAGTGGATACCGGTGTCGAGCCAGTGGCCACGGCCATCGTGCTGTGCCCATGGGTCTTGGCGTAGAAAACATCTCCGGTGGAAGTGTTTACAAGCTGCACCAGAGGATAGTTGGTGGCGTCCTGGAAATCATCGCCGTACGCAGCACCTTGAGTTAGACCATTGAACTGCGTGCCGGTGATCGAATAAGTCGTTCCCGGAACGAGGCTCTTGGTGTAGCTGGTGATGGTTGGCTGCCATGCGGTCTGATAGGTGCCGGCCGGCGTGAGGATGTCCACGGTAGTGCTGAAGTCGGTAAACATGATCTGTCCGGTAGGCAGGACCAGAAGATGTCCGACATACGATGCATCCGACGATGCCCTGCTCGGATTAGGGAATGTATTCAAGGTGCTGCCATTCCACTCGTAGAAGGTGCTGGGCGAAGAGAATGTACCGCTGTAAGGACTGGTCATTACGATTACGTTGCCATTGGGTTCGATCGAGGCAGGTGCATCGTTTGCCGAATCCTTATTCGGTAATGGTGAGAGCGCGGTCCAGGAGCCGGTGCTCACATCGTAGGTTGCGGTGTTGCCCGGAGAACAGGAACTGCCGCCGGTGTAGAACACCGTGCCGTTAGGCATCAAGACGCCGGGGCCAACTTCGTAGCTGGCTTCGGATGAATTCCCGCAGTGTGAATCCCACAGCTGCACAAGGGTGCTTCCTGCGCTTGTCCAGGTGTTGGTTGACGGGTTGTAGATTTCCGAATTCATGCCATTCTTGTTGTACGAACCAACGTAGGCATCCACGGTGAGTACTTCTCCGCTCGGAAGAAGTGTGAACCCTTCCTCATCGAAATCATCGAATGTTCCAGATGAGGCGTTGGCTTCCGTCGTAAAACTCAAGGTGCTTTCGTCAAAATAAAAATAAAGAGGGAAGCTGCTCCTGCCGGCGATCTTGGCGCAGCAAGCGGCGAGCATCCAGGTCCCGTCAGGCAGGACTACTGACTCAGCGTCCCCCTGAGCTCCCCACGAATCTGGAATCGGAGGAGTGGTGCTCGTCCAGGTATTGGCAACTGGATCGTAGAGCGCGCCCAAACTTTGCCAATCCCCAGTGCAACTGCCTCCGGGGCAGTTGTACTCCCCGCCGGTGACCACTACCTTGCCATCGGGCAGCACGGCAGAGGAGAAGAAGAGCGGTTCATAACCGCTCGGAAGCTCAGCCACTTTCGTCCATGTCCCGTTGACGTAGCTTCCGGACTTGTCCGGGGTCAATGTGTACCATGCGCCGTAGTCTTTGCCAACGCAGCCGGAACCGGGGTTGCAATTTGGTTCCTCGTGTACGAGAACCCGGCCGTCGGTAAGCAGGAGCATCGCCCCCATCGAAACGGGAGCAGGGCTGATTACAGGTGTCCAAGTCTGGGAGGTTGCTATGCCTACCGAGCATAGAATCAGAAGCGCGAATGCGAGTGAACGCGAAAGTTTCATTTTGCCCTCGAGGGAATCCTCTTTAATGTTTTTGTTGTCGAGCCTGAATCGATTGCGGAGCTACCACAGTGAGCGCCGCGGGAGAAGTCATTCAAATTGCAATGCAGCCTTGAACCTTAAGGCCGATGGATTATACCCCGGTTCGCTGCGATTGCTAGCCAGTTGTGAGGCAGATTTGACAATTAATTTCGCTGCGATGAGAAACGCGCGACAACCTTGCAAGTTCTTGCACACGCGGAGCAGACGAAAACGAGAATAGTTACTTTCGTCCAGAGATCAAATTCTCCGAGCATGTGGTGAAGAACGCCGATTATTCCTCGTCCATCCCTGTTTCGTCGTGGTGCGGATCAGATTCGATCTTCACCTCGGGCAGGTTCACTTCGTGCAATGCGCGATTGAGTGCGGGAAGATCTGTGGTCTTCAGAGATTCCCAGCGTTGCACTACCAGGGATGCATCGTGTTCGGAAGATTCGGCGGCTTGCGATTGCGCGGCGGTCGGCGCCGCATCGACTTGCCATACCTGGCCGTAAAGAACGGCAACATCGCCATTGACCCGGCTGAGTGTGGGCGCTTGCGAGGGAGGCGCGAGAAAACCGCCCGGAGCTCCCACGACTTCAGCCATTTTATTTTGGAAACTTCTTGACCGCATCGAGTGCGTTGCCGGTAGCTTGCTGAGTAAGTTTCTGCAACTGTTCGCGAATAGATCCCGCTTGCGTGACCGCTTTCGAGCTTTCATCCAGCAGTGACGCCATCTTCCGCTCAAGTTGGAATTTTTTCTCCAAATCCGCGGCGGAGATTTTTACGCGTGGATCCATCTTGACCGTGAACGGCACGCTCGTACGCTTTCCGTTTACTGTGAGGCGAGCCGTATACGGCCCCGGCAGCGCGTTGGGGCCAAGCGGGTAACGAGGCGTGTCTTCTGGAACCGCGGAGATGGGATAGTCGTGGCGGGTTGAATTGGGCATCGAGTAATGCAGATCCCAGACCCAGCGGTGCATGCCGGCATCGGCGGGAAGCGCACGAAAAGGTTTCAACCAATAAAGCGGAATCAGTTGCTTCTTTAACTCGTCCTCGCTGGCAGGGGCTTTGTCGTCGCTCGAGTATTTTCGAACCAGTTGGCCATGAGCATCGAGGATTTCGAGAGTGACAGGAGAAGTTTGGTTCTGCGCCAGGTAGAAATCGATGATCGCGCCATCGGGCGGATTGGCTGCCGCCGGCTCGTCGGGCGGCAAAGGAGTATCGGGATTGGTATCGCGCTGGATTCGATACGCAGCAGCGGGAGTGAACAGATGATCGTCATCCGCCATAGAAGCTGCGAGTTCGCGAAGTGGAGCGATGTCGTCAAGAATCCAGAAGCCGCGGCCGTGCGTCGCGACGATGAGATCGTTCTGGTGAATCCACAGATCGCGCATCGACGTGTGCGGCAGGTTCTGTTGCAACGATTGCCAATGATCGCCGTCATCGAGAGACATCCAAACGGCATTCTCCGTCCCAGCAAATAAAAGGCCTTTGCGCACCGGGTCTTCGCGCACGGTATCCACGGGTCCGATATCGGGCAAGCCGGCGGTGATCAATGTCCAGTTCTTCCCGCCATCGTGCGTGCGATAGATATAAGGATGCTCATCGTTGATGCGGAAGCCGCTTATGGAAGCGTAGGCGGTGTCGTCGTCGAAATGTGATGCGCTGATCTGGGTCACCTTGCTCCAGGACGTAAGTTCTTTAGCAGTGATGTCGTTCCATTTCTTGCCACCGTCGCGTGTGACCCAAAGCAGGCCATCATCAGTGCCTGCCCAGAGAGTGTTGATATCTTTGAAAGACGGGGCGAGCGCGTAAATCACTCCACGTTTCTTGTCGGCATCTTTGGGAACCAGCTTGCCGATGCTGGATGGAACCGCGGGACTTTCGCGAGTTAGATCGGAGCTAATTGTCTGCCAGGAATTTCCGCCGTCCGTGGTTTTGAAAAGCACATTGCTCGCGTAATACAGAGTATGCGGGTCGACCGGAGAGAACATTGTCGGCTCGCTGCGATCGGTACGGTACTTGGGATTCCGTAGCGGAATCGGTGTGACGTTTTGCACCTGTCCGGTGGAAAAGTGGAATTTTGAGACTTCACTTCGGCCGCCGCCATAAACGATGTCGGGATCGAGCGGATCGGGCGCGACGTAGCCGTACTCGATGACCCCGACGGGATGCCAGTCGCGAAACGTAATCTCGCCGTCATTCCCTCGGGTCAGGATGCACACCGAACCGCTTTCCTGCTGGCCTCCGCAAACGCGATAGGGAAATGTGGGAGTGACCGAGACGTGATAAATCTGTGCAGTGGGCTGGTTATACCAGGAACTCCATGTCTCGCCTTTATTCACGGTGACGAGCGCGCCTTGGTCGCTGACCAGAAGAATAATGTTGGGATCGTTGGGGTTGATCCAAAGATTCTGGTAATCGTCGCCTCCGGGCGCGCCGCGGAATCCAGCCCAGGTTTTGCCGCCGTCGGTCGAACGCATAGTGACCGTGCTGGCGCAGTAAACGATGTCGGGATTCTTGGAATCGACCCTCGGAATCGAAAGATCGCCGCCACCGATTCGCCCCGATGGGCGGGGATCGTCGGTGATCTTGGACCAATTTTCTCCCGCATCGTCGGAGCGGTAGACAGCGAGGGGGCCCACGGCACTCGCTACCGTCGCGTAAAGACGCTTGGTTTCGCTGGGAGCGATTGCAACATAAATTTGCGAGAGATCTTTGGGCAAGCCGTTGGTTAGAGCGCGCCAGGTATTTCCACCGTCGGTTGATTTGAATAATCCCCCGCCGGTGCCATTGACCTCATTGCCATCCTCCCATGGTCCCTCACGCACTTCCCACATTGAGGCATAAACGACGTCGGGATTCGACGGATCGATTTCAACATCCGAGGCCCCGGTGTTCTCGTCTTTGTAAATAACTTTTTGCCAGGATTGGCCGCCATCGGTTGAGCGATAGAGTCCTCGCTCTTCGTTGGGGCCGTAGGGGTGACCGAGCACGGCCGCGAAAACTCGGTTCGGATCGCGAGGATCAACCGCTAGCGCGGGAATCTGATAGCCATCCTGCAGTCCGAGATGGGTCCAGGTTTTTCCGGCGTCGGTCGATTTATAGATCCCATTGCCGATGGAAAGATCGGGGCGATGCAAACCTTCCCCGCTGGCAACATAAATAATGTTTGGGTCTGAAGCTGCGACGGAAATGGCTCCAATGGATTGCGTTGGCTGCCGATCGAAGATGGGATTCCAGGTTCGGCCATAGTCGTTTGACTTCCAGACTCCGCCATTCACGGCGCCGACATAAAAGACATTCGGCTGGTTGGGAACGCCGGTCGCGGCGCGAGTTCGGCCGCCGCGAAATGGGCCGACCATGCGCCACTGGAGCTCCTGATAGGTTTTTTGCGGAACCCCCTGGGCGGCGGCCGATGGGAAAAGCGGCAAGAGCGCAAGGCAGAGACCAACACAAAGAATCATTTGCGATGTTTTCACGGGAGCCCCCTCGCGTTAGAAAACAAAATCACTTTTGAAAGCAAACAAAGAGCAAGAAAACCAAACAAAAGAGAATACCCCAAAACTCGCACCAGAGGGGACGGGGATGCTCTGATGTTGTGTTTTCCGGAATAGTCTTTGCGACAATTGGACATTGGCAATGAGATATCGGCAGAAATCGCGCTAGATCCTAGCTATAGATAAAATTCAGGAAGCGTTTCCACCGCCATGCGTGCTCGGAACAAAAAAATGTTTCTCCAGCGCCGGGCGTTAGCTTTGCGTTCTGTGCTGCTGTCCGTTGTCGTTGCTTTGACTCCGGCGCACAACACGGCTGGCAGTCAAGCTACGTCACCGGCAGCGGGCGGAGTTCAACCGGTACTCGATTACATTTCGAAGGCATGGGTGACACTTACGCGATCGATGAACGATTGTGACAGTGTCGTCGATCCGAAAATAAAAGCCGCTCCGGTTTTATATTTGCCGGCGGGCATAGCTGAGCCGGAGCCAGTTCAAAAGCTGGCAAAAGACTGTAGCGTGCAGATCAAGCACTTGCCACTGACGATCCATCAGCTCGGCGAAATCGACACTGACAAAATTCAGCCGGAGGGCCTTCTGTACTTGCCGGAACAATATGTTGTGCCCGGCGGCCGCTTCAACGAAATGTACGGATGGGATAGCTACTTCATTATTCGCGGCCTTCTGCGCTCGGGCCGGATCGATCTTGCGAAGGGTATGGTCGATAATTTCTTCTTCGAGATCGAAAACTATGGCGCGATGCTTAACGCAAATCGAACTTACTATCTGACGCGTTCGCAGCCACCGTTCGTGAGCTCGATGGTGGTTGATGTTTATGATGCGCTGCAGAAGTCAGGGCGTAGCGACTCGGCGTGGCTGGCAAGAGCCTATGCTGATCTTGAGAAAGACTATGCGATGTGGATGCGCGCGCCGCATCTGGCAGGTGACACCGGCCTTTCGCGTTATTACGATTTCGGCGAAGGGCCGCCGCCAGAGGCGGTGCAGGACGAAACTGGTTATTACCGCAAGGTTGCGGCATATTTTTTCTTTCATCCTGCGGAAGCGGACGATTACATTGCGGAAGAAACGCCAGAAACAACAAATTTTCACGGAGAGCCCAGCTCAACCCCTGGCAGGACGTACACGCTGCGGATTTGCGATAAGTCTCCGACCTCTGATCGTCCAGGATGCGAAGCGGCGCGGGCATTCAAGCTGGACCCCGACTTCTACAAAGGCGATCGCTCGATGCGGGAGTCGGGATTCGACGTAAGCTTTCGCTTCGCCCCATTCGGTGCAGCTACTCACCACTTCGCGCCGGTGTGCCTGAACAGCCTCCTCTACAAAAACGAAAAAGACCTGGAGCAGATCAGCCGATGGCTTGGGTACAAGGCCGACGCGGCGCGATGGAGTCGTCGCGCTGAAGCGCGTCAGAAATTAATAACGCGAGCTCTGTGGGATGAGAAGGCAGGGCTGTTTTTTGATCTTGATTTGCGTAATGAACGACGTTCGACATACCGCTATGCGACCACGTTCTATCCATTGTGGGCTGGGCTGGCCACGCAGGAAGAGGCAAAGGCCGTCGATCGGAATATTTCGATCTTCGAGAAACCGGGCGGCCTTGCCATGAGCGCGGAGGCAACAGGCGCGCAATGGGACTTGCCCTACGGCTGGGGAAATATTCAGATGCTGGCGGTCGAAGGACTTCGACGTTACGGCTTTGACGCCGATGCAGATCGAATTTCTTATGATTTTGTTTCGATGGTGGCAGAGAATTTTCGGCGGGATGGGACGCTCCGCGAAAAATATAACGTTGTGACGCGATCGTCCGAAGCTCACGCCGAGCTTGGCTACCACATGAATGTCGTCGGTTTTGGCTGGACGAATGCAGCGTTTCTCGAACTGTTCGACGGCTTGCCCAAAAATCTAAAAGAGCGTTTCGCACGGGAACAACAACCGCTGCCTTCAGAATCGAAATAACAGAAGCATCTACACGGCTCGAGTCATGCGATTTCAGCCAGGATGCTCTCCAAGCCTCGCGCGCCTGGGGAGGGCATTCCGCCCCGCTGGCCGGCCACCCATGCGCCAACACGGTTTGCGCTTTCATTCATTTCCGAGAGGGGCAGGCCGCTGAGGTATCCGTGCACCAGAGCGGCAGTAAACGCGTCGCCAGCACCAATGGCATCGGCTATCTTGACTTTAAATCCGGCGTGTTCGCAGTATTCGTTTGCTGAAACCAGAACGCTCCCGGCGCTGCCGCGTGTGACGCAAACCAGATTCAGATTAAATGACGCCAGCAACCGGCGCGCTGATTCCCGGGGTCCTCGGGCTTCCAGCGCAAGCAGGTTCGCGACGACGGGCAGCTCCTCATGGTTCAGCTTGACGATGGTTGCCAGCTTTAACGATTCCTCGATCACTTCTTTCGAATAGAAATTCTGCCTCAAATTTACGTCGAAGATGCGCACGGCTTCCGGCCGAGTCTCTTGCAAGAAGCGGCGAATGGTGGCTCGGCTTGGCTCGGAACGCTGCGCCAGCGATCCGTAGCATACGGCGTCCGCTTCAGAAGCAAGTTGCTCCCAGGTCTGCGTCCATTCCAGGGAATCCCACGCGACCGGCTGCAGAATTTGGAATCGCGGCTGGCCGTTGTCCAGTTCGACCCGCACAATTCCGGTCGAGCGAGCTTCATCTTTTTGCACGAACTCTGCACTAACTCCGAGGCGCCTCAATCGTTGGAGTGCTTCTTCTCCCAAACGATCATCACCGATGCGGCTGGCGACGATTCCTGCGTCTCCCAGCAGATTCGTGATGTAGGCGAAGTTGGCGGGTGCGCCCCCGAGTTGCTTACCGGAAGGTAGAACATCCCACAGCAACTCGCCGATGCCAACAACCCTTCGTTTCTCATCTGTCATTAGTCGGGCTCCGTGCGGTACTTTTTTCCCTTCCTACTGGCACGCGCCTGTCAGTTTAGCCTCATAATCATGACAACCAATTGCCCTGAGAGTTTGACGGAGTTCGCCGAAGAGTTCAATCTGAAGAAATGAATTTTGACGGGTTACGCGGGAATCTGTGAGGATGAAGAGAACCATTCTGCCAATGCTCTCGATCTTGGCCTGTGCGGCGGCTTTGAATGCAGTCGCTCAACAATCAACCTACGCCGAAGCACCTGAAGAACACCCATGGTGGCAGCACGCGGTGTTTTACGAAATTTATCCGCGCAGTTTTGCCGACAGCAACGGTGACGGTGTCGGCGATCTCAAAGGAATCACGTCGAAACTCGACTACTTACAAGGCCTGGGGGTGGATGCAATTTGGATTACGCCTTGCTTCCCCTCGCCACAGGTCGATTTCGGCTACGACGTTTCTGACTACGAAAATATCGATCCCATGTATGGCACGCTGGCCGACTTCGACATGCTCGCTCGCGAGGCAAAGAAACGAAATATTCATATCATTCTGGATCTGGTTGTCAATCACACCTCCGATCAGCATAAGTGGTTCCTGGACTCAAAGTCTTCGCGCACTTCTGAGCACCGTGACTGGTATATCTGGCGCGACGGAAAAGGTCCGGGAGAGCCGCCGAATAATTGGGTATCAACGTTCGGCGGATCGGCGTGGAAGCTCGATCCTGCGACCGGCCAGTATTATTACCACTTCTTTTATCCCGAACAGCCGGACTTGAACTGGCGCAATCCAGCGGTTAAAGAGGCCATGTTCGATGTGACCCGATGGTGGTACAAGCGCGGCGTCTCAGGTTTCAGGCTCGATGCCGTGGACACTTTGTTTGAAGATCCTGAGCTTCACGACAATCCAATCGATCGCACGGGCACGAACGCTTTCGGTGATCCCTTCGAGGAGAACAAATACAACACCAAGCTGCCGGAAGTCCACGACGTTCTCCAAGAGTTGCGCAAGATCGCCAATGAATACGACGCAGTATTGATCGGCGAGACCTGGACCGCCGACGTCAACGAGTTGAACCGGTATTACGGAGAAGGCCACAACGAGCTGCAGTTGCCCATGGATTTTCTGTTCACCATGGTCAACAAGCTTTCTCCCGCGGAATTTCGCAAACAGATTGCAGAGGTGAACGCGGCGGCGGGCTGGCCGACCTTTGTGATCAGCAACCACGATATCGTGCGCTCCTACGATCGTTACGGAGACGGCAAACACAATGACCAGATCGCGAAGCTGATGGCCGCGCTTTATCTTACCTTGCGCGGTACCCCGATCCTTTATTACGGGGAAGAGATCGGGATGAAGACGACGCCGCCAACACGAGTGGAAGATGTCAGGGACCCGATTGGGCGGAGAGGATGGCCTAAGGAAAAGGGACGTGACGGCGAGCGTACTCCCATGCAGTGGGATAGTTCGAAAAATGCCGGATTCACGACTGGAACTCCATGGCTTCCGGTGCCTCCCACTTACAAGACGCATAACGTGGCGGCAGAATCGAAGGATCAGGATTCAGTTCTTCAGTTCTATAGGCAAGTGCTGAAATTGCGCCACACGAACCAAGCTCTTCTGTATGGGACCTACGTTGCCGTCAATGAAAACGACCCGAATGTGCTTTCCTACCTGCGGGTGTACAAGGGTCGGCGCGTAGTGGTGGCCTTGAATATGTCCGGTTTGCCCCAGAAAGTTGCGCTCCCATCAAAATCTGCCGGATTTTCCTCCGCTCGAAGCCTTATCAGTACGGGAGTTCCGTCCCCGAGAGCGGGCAGGCTCGTCCTGCCGCCGTACGGAGTATTTATTGGCGAGCCGAAGCGCTAGCCTTAAGAACCCGTCAGCCGGGCGCTTACTGGGCAATGACTCCGCCTTTTTCACGATCTTGTTCGTATTTCGTAACAAGATTAAGTTTTCTGACGCGTTCACCGCGATTGATGAAAAACTCCTAACAACTGAGGGGGAGGAGTGGATCCGGAAAGCTGCCCACGCTGCGGCGGAAGCGGATACATTGCACAGTCCGTGGACATCAGCGGTAGGTCCGAAGGGATTGCATTTATCCGAGTTCAGTGTCCGGCGTGCCGAGGCAGCGGACGGAAGGATTCGATTCCCCCATCCACCGTGGGCTGACCGCACGGCCTGTGGTGCTTGCGAAAACGTACGGACCGGACGTCGCGCCCAAAAGCGGCGCCCGGGCCGGACGTTAAACCTCTGCTGATCCGTCTTGACGTGCGGGAACCTGTCTAAGAAATTACCCAGCGATTAAGCCTGCAGTACTGCGTTTCAGGCAATACCGGCAGCCTTCGCGCGAATGCGAGCTCTCGACCCTGAAACAATCTCGACCCGGTTTCGGCCACCGCTTTTGGCGCGGTAAAGTGCTTTGTCGGCAGCCTGGATGATTTCTTCCGGCTTTGAGTTTTCGAGCTTTGCCGAGGCCACTCCAATGCTTACCGTGACCGATATGCCGGAAGATGACTTGGTTCCTGAAATCGGCCTAATCTTGCGGCTTTTTTCGGAATGGCTTCGAGCCGCAGGATTGCGCCGATCCGGCCCACGTGCCAACTGCCGGCGATCCGGACCTCGCAAACGCAGGCTGCTGGCTCCGACGGCGGCGCGCAAATCCTCAAGATGCTCGAGCACGTCTGCGGTTGTGCGGCCGGGAAACAGAATGGCGAATTCCTCTCCTCCGCAGCGGTAAGCCTGACCGCCGCCGGAAACTCGCGCCAGTTTCGACGCGACCAGTCGAAGCACCTGATCTCCGGTGTCATGGCCGTAAGTGTCGTTGCAGCGTTTGAAGTGATCGATGTCGACCATGGCGATGGAATATGGCAATTGCAGGCGGAGGAGGGCCTCATTGAAGGCGCGACGCGAGGGCAGCGTCGTCAACTCGTCGTGATAAGCGAGGAGATAAGACGTTTCCACGACCGCGGCCGCGAGGATGAAGGCGGCGGCGGCGAAATAAGCCTGCGGGATTCGGCCCACTCCGCCGAAACGGAGCGCAAGAAAGCATGCGACCAGAGCCCAAAACGACCCGCCTTCTGCGGGCTTGCCAAAGACCATATAGCGAAGCAGAAAGATAATCGCTGCCGTGGCAAAACAGAGTTGAGCGCCCAATGGAAGTGATGCCAGCGCGTGGCCGTGCCGGGCCAATGCATGAACGCTTGGTAGAGTTTCGGGCCGGCAAAGCATAGTGACGGCGACCGATTGCACGAATAGAAAAATCGCGGCGGGCGCGAAGGCCGAAAGCGCGAATCCTCTTTTCTCCAGCAACGACAGAAGAACGAAGTCGAGCGGCAGAAGTGCCCCGACCGAGATCAAGGCGATGCCTCTAGATTCCATAGCCAGATGTCCGGCAGAGAACTTGGACATCGCCTGCTGCGCGAGGAGCAGCGCCAGCAACGCACAAAAGGTGCGGCTCGAGTGGAATCTCAACGAGAGCAGAAGCCCGGCGAACGCGGCTCCGGAGAACGCATAGGTCCCGAGAGCCGCACTGGGCACGAACAGGCCGCTATGCATCAGTGCTGCAAGAAGCAGTAGCAAAGCGGCGGGCATGAGCAGCGGCTTCATCGAGCTCGGCTCCCAAAAATCAATCGCAACCGTCCTGCCGTGGCAAAACCTGGTGCAGTTTTATCCCCTAGAGTATCCGGGCGAAAGGCTTCGAGTAATTGACGGGTGGGGTTCGGGGCGGTGAGTCGAAGAGGCGGGGTGTTCCGCTTCTGAAATTGCCACCCATTCCCGGAAACGCACACTTTCGTGCAGCAGAGTTTCGGCTGCGTTTGAGCGCGTTCTAACTAGAATCACACTGTAATTAAGGCCCACTTATGAGGATTCTGATAGCCGAAGACGACGCGGCTCTGGCGGGATTCATTCGCCAGGGCCTGCAGGGGGAGCACTACACGGTCGACGTGGTGGAGGATGGCGAGCAGGCACGAGCCATGGGTACCGAATTTGACTACGATCTGGTGATCCTCGATCTGAACTTGCCAAAGCTGGATGGCGTGAGCGTCCTGCGCCATCTTCGACAAAAGCGGCCAAGCCTGCCGGTCCTGGTACTGACCCAGCGCAGCCGGGTGGAAGACCGGGTGCAATGCCTGGACACGGGCGCGGACGATTATCTTCCGAAGCCGTTTTCCTTCAGCGAGCTCTCGGCCCGCATCCGGGCGCTGCTGCGGCGCAGCCATCTGCCTTCGGAGTCCGTGCTGGTGGTCGATGACCTGAAGCTCGACCGCGTGGAACACCGCGCGGAACGGGCCGGGCGGCGCATCGAACTGACCTCGAAAGAGTTCTCCCTCCTCGAATATCTGATGCGCAACGCCGGCAGACAGGTCTCGCGGTCCATGATTATCGAACACGTCTGGAACCTGACCTTCGATACGACTACAAATGTCGTGGATGTCTATATCAACTATCTTCGCCGCAAAGTAGACGATGGACATCCGAACAAGCTGATTCATACCGTGCGCGGTGTGGGTTATGCGCTGAGCGCGAACACAGAAGTGGCGGTGTAATTCCGCCTTTTGATTCTGAATATGACTTCGACAGGCAGAGCGGCGAAGAGGAAAGGCGGGCTTCGCGTCGGGCCATACCGCGCCCACAGCGCGCTGGAGCAGTTGCTGCACGCCCTGAATCAGCCGCTCACCGGGCTGCAATGCTCGATGGAGGTGGCGCTGGCGGCTCCACGCACCGCCGAGCACTACGTGCGCACCCTGCAGGAAGGGCTCCGGTTGACCGGAAGAATGCGCATCCTCGCGGGGGCGATCCGGGAAATGATCGCTGCCGGAGACGATGCGGAAAACCGCCTTCAAGAAAAAGAGATGTACGGTCGCGCCGAGAATCTCGCGTGGAAGACTTTTCTGCAGGAACTGGTCGATGAATTGGCACCGGTCGCCGCCGTCAAAGGGGTTGGCTTCGTGACCGATTTCCCCGCAGCTGCTTCCGCGACCGTCATGAGGTCGGCTTCGAGAATGAAAGCGGCATTCTTCCGCCTTCTCGATTCTGCCGTCAGTCTGGCGGAGACAAAAAGCGCGATTCGGGTCGAGGGCACTGGGGCCACCATGCGGGTGCAATGGAAAGGCGGCGAAGCCGGGGATCCATTCACAACTCCTGAGCTGGGATTATTAGTCGCGCAGGCCGTCTTCGAGCGAGGGGGCGCGATCTGGGAACATCACCGAACCAAAACTCTCCGAACCGTCACTATTCGGCTGCGCAGCTTGTCTGAGAGCGGCCCAATCTAACCGCCAGCGCCGGTTGCGCTGGGTCTTTCTGAGCTGAATTTTATCTGGGGGCAAGAATGGCTGCCATGACAACCTTCCCGATCGCCGTCGAAAACGCGGGCGCACTGATCGCCAGTCCCAGCAGTCTGCTTCGCGAGCAGCTTCTCGACCGCATGGACGGCCGCTGGCAGCGGGTTCAGCAAGTTCTCGGCGGCGCTGACGCTTTAGCCAAACTGGAGCAGGGGAGCTGGCAGGTTTTGTTCCTCGATCGCCGACTCCAGGATTTGGATTGTGAAGAGCTGATTACCACGGTCCAGCGGCGCTTTCCTGGGATTCAGGTAGTGGTATTAGACTCCGACGCCCCGCTGCCTGGCAGCACTTTTGCGGTATCTCGCCAGTTGGATGCGGACTGCTGTGAAACCGCAGCCCAGCCTCGCCAGCAAGAACCGACCCTACTCACGGAAGTCGGAAGCCCCGTGCGTCGAAACCAAAGCACTGACTCAGAAGTAGGAGATTACCGGCCGCTTCCCGGCATGATCGGCCGAAGCGGAGCCATGCAGCAGCTTTATCGGTTAGCCCAGCTGGTTGCACCCCGCACCACCACCGTGCTCATCGTGGGGCCAACGGGCAGCGGGAAGGAGCTGGTAGCGCGAGCTTTGCATGCGTTGAGCCCGCGGGCCGCCAAACCCTTCGTGGCGGTCAACTGCGCCGCCATCCCGGAAGCCCTCCTCGAGTCGGAGCTGTTCGGCCACGCCCGGGGCGCCTTTACCGGCGCGGTGCAGGCGCAGATCGGGCGCATCCCGGCGGCGCACGGCGGCACGCTTTTTCTCGACGAAGTCGGCGAACTGCCGCTCGCCATGCAGGCCAAGCTGTTGCGCTTTCTGGAAGAGAAAGAGGTGCAGAGGCTGGGCTCGGCCGAGTTGACCCGGGTCGATGTCAGGGTAGTTGCCGCCAGCAATGTCGACATGGCCGCACGCGCCGGCCGAGGAGAGTTTCGCGAGGATCTGTTTTACCGTCTTTCGGCCTTTCCCCTCGAGCTGCCCCCGCTCAGCGAGCGTCGTTCCGATATCGTTCCCCTGGCCGAGCACTTCCTCGCATGCATGTCCGCCGCCATCAATGTGCCTTGTCCGCAACTGAGCCGGGAGGCGGCACGCATTCTCGAAGATCATCCCTGGAAAGGCAATGTGCGCGAGCTGCAGCATGTGATCGAGCGGGCATCGATTCTGTCTGAAAACCGCGATACCGTGCTCGGCGAGCACTTGTATTTCCCATTTCAAAACTCGCCTTCTCACCCGGCGAGCCGGCCCCTTTCGTGCGCCGGCCGTGCCAGTTGAGAGAAATCTTACCTGCTTCCGGCTCCCCTTGGCAGTCACCGTGCAAATGTTGCCTGCAGCGATGACATCCTTGCCCATGCCGGCATGCTTCTCGGGGGACAGCGCATTGCCTTTCGCGGCAGTGCCCGAAGCCACGCGGGAGCAGAGTGAGAGATTCCTGCTGCAGGCATTCCGCTCCTTTGCGGAGGCGGCCGACTCGCTGGAGCGCTCCTACAGCATGCTGCGCGCGGAGGTCGCGAGCCTGCGCGGGGAACTCGAACGGAGCAATGCGGGCCTTGCATGCAGCCTCGAGGAAAACCGGCGAATGCGGCAGCATCTGGATCGCATTCTCGAGGGCATTCCTTCGGGCGTGATGGCGGTGAATGGGCAGGGTGAAGTTTCCTTGGTCAATCCCGAGGGCCGGCGGTTGCTGGCGTTGTATGGAGTGCGCCAGTTTGATTCGCTATCGCGTATGCCGGGGGAGTTAGTCGACCTTTTGCGGAGAGCAGAGTTGCGACCCGAGGAGCAAGAGCAATGCTTCGCCAATGCGTCCGAGGGAGAACGCTGGCTGGCGGCACGCCACGCGGCCGTCGAGAACGGCAAACTAGACACAGCCGAGAGTGTCTCGATCTTTATATTGCGGGATGTGACCGAACCGAAGCGGCTGGCAACCGAACGCGATAGGTTGCGCCGTGAGCAAGCGCTGGCGGAGATGTCGGCCATTCTGGCGCACGAAATCCGCAATCCGCTGGGTAGCCTGGAGCTGTTTGCCGGCTTGCTCGCCGGGGCCGAACTTGCCTCCGAGCCCCGCCGCTGGATCGAGCAGGTGCAGACCGGGCTGCGCACTCTGGCCGCAACCGTCAACAACGTTTTGCACTTTCACAGCCTGCCGGCGCCGGTCAGGATGCCATGCGACCTGGGAGCGCTGCTCGACTGGGCGGGAGAATTCTTGCTGCCCATGGCGCGTCAGGCGAGCGTGAAGCTGCGAGTGCGCCATCAACTGCACGGGGTTTGCTTTGCCGCGGATCGTCACCGCTTGGAACAGGTGCTGTTAAATCTGGTGCTCAACGCTCTGCGCGCCATGCCAGCGGGAGGCCGGCTGGAGATCTGCGGACGAAAGGCGGTTGAGCGTAGCGGGCTGAGTACGGTGATTTCGGTCGCCGATACCGGGCCAGGCGTCGAGGCCGGCGATGTGGCCAGAATATTCGAGGCGGGATTCAGCACGCGCCCCGGCGGCCCAGGTCTGGGCCTTGCCGTATGCCGGAAGATCGTGGAGCAGCATGGCGGATCGCTCGCAGCGGCCAACCGCGCCTCCGGCGGGGCCCTCTTCACACTTACATTTCCGCCCGAAGAGGCAAGCCTGCCCCCCTGGAGTCAGCAGGGAGCCTGGAATCAGCAGGAAAACAATTGCGAGAAAAGGTGAGGGGATGAATCGAGTTCTGGTGGTGGACGACGAACCGGGAATGCGGGCGGCGCTCGAAGCGCATTTCCTCCGCCGCAACTGGCGGGTGGATACCGCGGTCAATGCCGGGGAGGCTCTCGAAAAATTCCGCCGGACGCTCCATCCGCTGGTGGTCACCGATATCCGAATGCCAGGCGAGGATGGATTCAGCGTGATGCGGGAGACCCGCGCGCTCGCTCCCCGGACAGCGGTGATTCTGCTGACCGCCTTCGCCAGTGTTCCCGACGCCGTCACCGCCATGAAAGGTGGGGCGTGCGACTATCTGGTGAAGCCAGTGGCATTTGAGCAACTGGAGCAGGCGGCGGCCCGAGTGCTGGCCCAGGCGCAGAATCAGGCCGATGCCGCTGCCGGACTGGTCGGGCACGCACCGGCATGGCTGCGCGCTCTCGAGCGTGCCGCGCAAGCCGCGGCCAGCGGCGCCGATGTGCTGATCGAGGCTGAGAGCGGAACGGGAAAGGAACTGGTGGCGCGGCTGATTCATCGCGTGAGTGCGCGCCGCGATCGGGCTTTTGTCGCGGTCAATTGCTCGGCCTTTCCTGAAAGCCTGCTCGAGAGCGAGTTATTCGGCTACAGCCGGGGAGCGTTCACCGGAGCGCTGGCCTCGAAGCCGGGTCGCTTTGAGCTGGCGAATGGAGGAACGCTGCTGCTCGACGAGGTCGGCGAGATGCCTCTTGGGCTGCAGCCGAAACTACTGCGCGTGCTTCAGGAGCGGGAATTCGACCGCTTGGGCGGCACCCGCAGCATGACAGTGGATGTACGCGTGATCGCGACCACGAACTGCAGCCTTGGTGAAATGGTGAGCCAGGGCAAATTTCGCGCAGACCTCTATTACCGGCTGAATGTGATACCTCTGGCGTTGCCCCCGCTGCGCGAGCGCCGCGAAGATGTCCGCGAACTGGCTGGGCACTTTCTGAGGTTGTACGCAGCTCCTGGCAAGGAACTGCGGCTCGGTGCGGAGTTCCTGGCGAGGCTCGAAGCCCACACCTGGCCGGGCAACGTGCGCGAGCTTGCCAATAGCGTGCGGCGGGCGGTCGCGTTGGCCACCGGCAGCGAAATCGGCGCGGAAGGGTTGGAACTTGGAAGGCAGCAGAAGCTCCCCCCAAGCGACGGACAGGGATCTGCAGGCGGCACGGCTGAAACCGTGATTCAGAAAGAGGACACGGGCCGGAGCAAGAACAAAGACGAGGAAATCCTCCGGCCCGGCGTTTCCCTCGGCCATATGGAGCGGCGGCTGCTCGAACTGACGCTTGAAGCGACCAGCGGCAACCGCTCGCGCGCCGCCGAACTATTGGGAGTCAGCCTGCGCACCGTGCGCAACAAAATCCGCAGCTATGGCTTGCCGAGCTGGAGCAGCTATGTCCATCATTGATACCGCAACCACGGAAACTCTCGGCCAATTCCTTGACGTGGATGTGGCGCGCTACAAGCTTATCGCTTCGAATCTGGCGAACATTGACACCCCCGGTTACCGCACCCGCGATCTCGACTTTCGGGCGGAGCTGAAGCGCGCCCATGACGGGGCGGAAGCCTTCGGCGGAACCAGCTTGTCCTACGCCGCATATGGGCCGCTTCCCCGGCGGGTGCGGGGATTGCTCGAGCGTCCGGATGGCAATAACGTCAGCATCGAGCGCGAAACCTTGCTGCTCGCCGACGCGCAGATGAAATACAACCTGGGGGTGCAGCTGTTGAAAGATGAGTTTCACACGATTTCGCAGGCTATCAATTCAGGAGGCACATCGTCGTCATGAATCTATTCGGAATGCTTGAGGTCAGCGGCTCGGCGCTGGCCGCGGAGCGCTGGCGCGCCGAGATAGTCGCCTCCAATATGGCCAATGCGGAAACCACGCGTACGGTCGAGGGCGGCGCCTACCGCCGGCAACTGCTGGTGTTTCGCGCCCAGCCCATGCCGCGCTTCCCATTGTTGCTCGCCAGCTTGCGCCGGGCGGCGCCGGATGGCGGCGTGCGCGTCGAGCGCGTGGTCGGCGACCTGTCGCCTATGCCGGTCCGCTATGAGCCCGGTCATCCCGATGCCGACAGCGCCGGATACGTGACTTACCCGAACGTGAATCCGGTGATGGAAATGGCCGACCTATTGAGCGCGGTTCGGGCCTATCAGCTCAACGCCGCCGCGGTGCAGGCGGCGAAAAGCATGATTCAGCAGTCGCTGCAGATTCTGAGCTAGGCAATCATCAGGACGGCAAATTATGAGCAGCCCGATCTCCTCGTTACGCATTCTCCCGGCGGAGATGCAACTGCCGAGCGCCGATAGTTCATCGGAGGGCGGCTTTGCTGACACCCTGCGCGACGCCATGGACCAGATCGGGGAGGCCCAAGCGCAAGCCGATATAAAAGTGTCGAGCGTGCTTGCGGGCAGCGGAGGCGATGTGCACAGCGCGCTCATCGCCGTCGAGAAGGCCGACCTTTCGTTCCAACTCATGCTGCAGGTGCGCAACAAGATTGTCTCCGCCTATCAGGAGATTTCCCGCATGCAGTTTTGAAGATGCGGTTCGAAAGGAATCGTGAGCAGTTCTCTGCCGCGATCGGGCAGAAACCATGGCTGATGCCAAACCCCAAACCTTCGAAGACGTTCTGCACCGGCTTGGGGAAACCTTCAAGGGGCTGGGTTGGCAGCAGCGTTTGCTGCTCCTGGCCGGCCTGGTTCTGGTGAGTGCGACTCTCTGGGTGTTTGTGGCGCTGCTGGGGCAGCCAAAGTATGTGACCCTCTATTCGGGATTGCGTCCGGAAGAGGCGCAGGCCCTCGGCAGCCGGTTGGCGGCGAAAAACATTCCGCATCAGATTTCGCCGGATGGAGGCAGCCTGCTGGTTCCAGAAGACAAACTGGATGCGGCCCGATTGGAGACCGCCGCAGCCGGTTTGCCGCGCAGCGCACGCATGGGATTTGAATTGTTTGACACTCCCAACTGGGCAGGATCGGATTTTACCGAGAAAGTGAATTACCAGCGGGCGCTCGAAGGCGAGCTGGAGCGCACGCTGGGCACGCTCAGCGAAGTCGAAGGCGTGCGCGTGCACCTGGTGCTGCCCCAGGAATCTCTCTTCACCGAGCAGGAGCACGAAGCCAAGGCGGCCGTGATTCTGAAAACCCGCGGCGGGAGGCTCTCGGAGCAGGCGCAGCAGGCCATTCCGCAGCTGGTAGCCAGCGCAGTCGACCGGCTGCGTCCGGAAAATGTGACCGTGATCGATGCCGACAGCAACCTGCCGCTGGTGCACGGGCGCGGCGGGATCGGCGGACGTGCGCTGGCCGCCGACGACGATCTCGCCAAGACTCTGGTCCACACGCTGGAGCCGGTGGTGGGCATCGATCACGTGCGGGCGAGCGTGCATGTGGAGTACGACCTGGGGACGAGCGAAGATACCCAAGAGCTGTACGATCCGAAGACCACTGCTACGCTGACCCAGGAACATTCGGAAGAAAGCTCGACCGGCATGGCGCCGGCGGGGATTCCAGGAACCGCCAGCAACGTTCCCGCAGCGGTCGCGCCGCTGGCGACGCCTCCTAAACCCGCTGCCCCCGCCACCCCGACTCCAGCCGTGGCCGCCACTTCGGCGGCGGTGACGGGCCTAGGAATAGGAGCAGAGCAATCCTCGTCGAAAAGCGATTCCACCACCTACGCGGTGAGCAAGACCTTGCATCGCAGCCTGGAACCTGCCGGGCGGGTGCGGCGCATTGCCGCTGCGGTGCTGGTCGATGATGCGGTTGAGGTTACCGACCAGGCGGGCAAGCACACCACCACGCGCCGCAAGCGCACCTCCGACGAAATGAAACAGATTGAAGAGCTGGCGCGCGCCGCGATTGGAGTGGATACGCAGCGCGGCGACGTGCTGGCGGTGGAGAATCTATCGTTTCAGGAATTGCCGCTCGATACTCCTTCGCCGCCGAGCAAGACCGAGCGCTTCCGGCGCATGCTCGAGCCCTGGACCTGGATGCTGCGCTACCTCGGCGTTGCCCTGCTGTTTGCCGTGGTTTATTTCCTGATTCTGCGGCCCATCAAAAAGCAGGCTGTCACCGCTTTTCGCGAGTTGCCGGGCAAAGTGATGAAAGCCGCATCGCCAGCGCTGGGCACCCCGGGGGTTGGGGGAAGCCTGGAGGCCCCTGGCCGGCCGGCCAGTGACGGGCAGAAAGCTAATGAGTTGAAGAAGCTGCTGACCGACAAAGTGAAGGCGGAGCCGGCGGCGGCCAGCCGGCTGGTTGAATCCTGGGTGCGGGGAGATGACGAAATATGACCACCGCGCTCTCCGGCGTAACTAAAGCCGCCATCCTGCTGGTGATTCTGGGCGAAGACGCGGCCAGCGATATCTACCGCCATCTCCCGCCTGGGGAAGTGGAGCGGATCACGAAGGAGATCACCGGCCTCGAATATGTCGACTCCGCCATCGCATTGCAGGTGCTCGAGGAGTTTCACCGCCTGGTGATGACGGGAGATTACATCAGCCAGGGCGGTACCGATTATGCCAACAAGCTCCTGATTAAAGCCTTCGGCAAGGAGGGTGCAGCCGAGCTGTTGCGCCAGGTCGCGCAAGCGTCCGAGATCAGCGGGACCAAACTGGACTCGCTGCGCAAGGCCGATCCGCAGCAGCTGGCGCAGTTTATCGAGGGCGAGCACCCTCAGACCATCGCTTTGATACTGGCGCATCTGGAAGCGAAGCAGGCTTCAACCCTCCTGATGAAACTTCCGGCGGAGCTGCGCGCCGAGCCCATCAAGCGGCTGGCGCAGTTGCGGCAGTTCTCTCCGGAGATGGCGCAGCGCGTGGCCCAAGTGCTGCACAAACGGCTGCAATCGATCGGGGAGCAGAGTCGGCGTGCTTATGCCGGATTGCGCGGCGTGGCCGACGTGATGAACCGGCTGGACGTGAAAGTGGGCAAAAACATTCTGCAGGCCATTGAGACCGACGATCCCAAGCTGGCGATCTCGATTCGCAATTTCATGTTCACCTTTGAAGATTTGCTGACCGTCCCGGAAGCCGGCATCCGCGAGCTCTTGGGACAGATGGACAAGAAGACTTTGGCGACGGCGTTGCGTGGCGCCTCGGAAGAATTGAAGAATTATGTTTTCAAATCCATGTCCTCGCGGGCGGTGGAAATGTTGAAAGAGGATATGGAAGTGCTGGGGCCGGTGAAATCGCGCGACATCAATAAAGCGCAACTGGAAGCGGTTGCCGTAGCCCGGAAACTGGAAGCCGAAGGCAAATTGCAGCTGAGTCCGGAGGGAGAAGATGAGTTCGTCGCCTAGAACCGCGCCCGTGCCTTCGCCCCTCTCGGGGTCGATTCCAGCTCAACCGCAAGGCTCGCCCTTCGTGTACAGCGAGGTTTCAGCGTGTGGCCAGCAAAACTGGCCGCGGGAGGGATTTCTCGCGGGGGCGAAATCAGAATCGGATTCATCCGCGCCGAATCAGGCGGCACAACTGGAGCAGGCGCGGGACTTGGGACGGCAACAGGGTGCGGCCGAAGCTCGCAAGAAATTCGACGAACTGCTGGCGCGGGAGCGGGCGGCGATTGCGAAAGCCCTCGCCGAGTTCATCCGGGAACGCGGCACATACTACCGGAAGATTGAAGAGGAAGCCGCGCAGCTCGCGCTCGCCATCGCGCGAAAGATTTTACACCGCGAGGCGCAGGTGGATCCGTTGCTTTTGATGGGCATCGTCCGCGTGGCTCTGGAGCGCATCGAAGGCGCCACCGGGGTCAAATTAGCGGTGGCGCCGCAGCAGGCGCCGGACTGGCAGCGCTTTCTCGCCTCGCGCATGGAGCCGGGAGACTTACCGGAGATCGTCGAGGATGCCGCAATTCCACCCGGGCAATGCCAGTTGCGCACGTCGATGGGAACGGCGCAGTTGGGAGTGGAAGTGCAACTCAAAGAGATTGAACAAGGGTTCGCGGATTTGCTGGCGGCACGTCCGGAGACCGGGTGAGGAAGCGGGAAAATTTTCTAGCTCCCTATTTCGCCCAGGTGGAATCTTCGGCTGCCATGCGCTGGTGCGGCCGGGTCAGCCAGGTGGTGGGTCCGCTGGTCGAGTCGGAGGGACCGTTTTGCTCCGTGGGCGAAGTCTGTGAGATCACGGACTCGAATGGACGCGCACTTCCGGGAGAGATTGTGGGCTTCCGCGATAAGACTGTGCTCTCGATGCCGCTGGAGTCGCCGCGCGGCATCCGCTATGGCGACCGTGTTACCACTTGGGGAAAGCGACCTGTCATAGGCGTGGGTCAAGGCTTGCTGGGACGGGTAATCGATGGCGGCGGTCAGCCCATCGACCAATTGGGACCATATCGCGGCAGCGAAAACCGCCCGCTGGATGCCGCGGCCCCCCTGCCCCTGGAGCGCATCCCGATTACAGAGCCACTGGGCTGCGGTATACGGGCGATCGACGGCTTTCTCACTTGCGGGCGAGGACAGCGCGTCGGCATCTTCGGCGGAAGCGGGGTGGGAAAGAGCACGCTGATCGGGATGATGGCACGCAATACCAGCGCTGATCTGACAGTGCTCGGACTGGTCGGGGAGCGCGGCCGTGAGGTGCGCGACTTTCTCGAGAACGCGCTTGGAGTGGAGGGACGCAAGCGCGCCTGCATGGTGGTTTCGACCTCAGATCAATCTCCGCTGCTGCGAATCCGCGCAGCCCTGGCAGCGACGGCCGTAGCTGAATATTTCTGTGCGCAAGGCAAGCAAGTTTTACTGGTCGTGGACTCTCTGACCCGGATGGCGATGGCGCAGCGCGAGATCGGCCTAGCTGCCGGAGAACCGCCGACCGCCAAAGGTTATACGCCATCGTGCTTCACCATGCTGGCGCGCCTGATCGAGCGCGCCGGAAGATTTGGTTCGGGCAGTATTACAGCGTTTTATACAGTGCTGATGGAAGGCGACGACGAACAGGATCCGCTGGTCGATGGCGCCCGCGCTCTGCTCGATGGGCACGTGATGCTCGATCGCAAACTGGCCGTCCGCAGCCACTACCCGCCGATTGCGGTGCTCAACAGCGTGAGCCGGCTCATGCCTTCGGTAGCGTCGCCGGCACACTTGCAAAAAGCCCAGGGGGTGCGCCGGCTGCTCGCAGCCTACTCGGCTTCCGAAGATCTCGTCCGTATCGGGGCTTACCAGAAAGGAAGCGACTCCACCCTGGATAAAGCACTCAACCTGATTCCCGAGCTCGATCAATTTTTGATGCAGAAGCCAGGCGACGCTGCTCCTCTGGCGGAAACTATCGGCAAACTGCTGGCATTGCCTGCCTGAAGAAAGAAAGGTCTATGCCGTTTCATTTTCCACTTCAGGCTTTGCTTCACCTTCGTAAGAGTCTGGAGCACCAGCAGGAACTCAAACTGCGCGCCGCGAATCAGCGGCTATCACGGGTTCGGCATCTGCTTGAGCAGTTCGAGCAACAGCGTCTGGAACTGCGGTCGGTGCAGAACCGGCAACTGACCGATGGTACTACTGCGGCCGAATTGCGATTTCAACTGCAATGTGAAGGGCAGCTGCAGCGGCATCGCCGTGAAGTCGAACAACAAATTGCCATTCTGGAAAAAGCCCGGAATCAGCAATATGAGATCTTGCAAAACGCCAGGCGGGCACGGGAAACGCTAGAAGCATTGCGAGATCAGCAGCTCGGTGTGTACGAAAAGGAAGCACGGCGGCGTGAACAACGCAGCCTGGACGATCTGTTTCTAATGCGGCTTTTGGCGCGGCGTGCACACCCCAGTCAGGGCTAAATTTGCCGAGCGACTGGACACACTTTGCCCATTTAACCTTCTACCCCAACTTGAGAAGCGTCTGGGTTCTCTCTTCGGCAAACCCTGGAATCACTTGAATTGAAGGCTTTTGACCGTCGTCTAACGCGTCGGGCCAGGGGCCGGGCTTGTGGCGACCCGAGTGCATCAGTTCGCGCGAGCCTCCATCGATCGACGTGAGGCGAATGCTGTGATCGCCATCTCTCAATCCATGTCGAACGGTAGCACTGCAGGACCGGCGGCAATCTCTGCAAGTTCAGGTACTCAAGGAGGTGCTTCTGGAACACAGACGTTTGCGCTCATGCTGGCTGGGGCACAGGTTTCTCCGATGCCATCCGATAGTCCGGGCAGTGCGCCCTATGGTCAGAAAGGTCTCGCTGTCGACGGTGGAGAGATTTCCCCGATCCCAGGCAGCGGGACGTCCGGCGCAGGTTCTCAATCGAGGAAAGCAGGCAATGCCTTACCCAATACCACGCCTTCGATGCCGTTCAGCTTTGCAAACGCCGCCTTAATGATGGTGGCTCCTCCGGTCATCCCTCAATTGAGCCTGGCCCCGGCGCTGGCCCAGACTGTTGCGAGCCAACCGACCCCAGAGCAGTTGGCAGTAACGCAGTTCGCAGTGGCGACAACCGGAGCGCTGCAGTCTGCGGGAACCAAATATCGGCTGGAGCAATTTGATTCATCTGCTCCGAATGCGGCTCCGTCTGCTTCCAGCATGTCCGGTTTGGCGCAACCAAGTATCGCGCCGGCGAAACTCGGCGGGATCTCAGTCCCAAGTTCCGGTTCATCGACAGGAACAATTCAAGCAAATTTGCCGACAGCTTCTCCGGCTGCTCAAACACAGGAGCCGGAAATCAGAGCTGAAGGAACGACAACATTGCCGCAAGCCAACAGTTTCAGTGATTCGTCAGTTGCACAGATTCTGGTCAGTTCCACCAGCGGGCAGAGTTTTTCAACCAATGGTTCTCAGACCAACGCAACCGGTTTGCAGAATCCTGTGGTGCAGAATGCCTCGCGCGTCGATTTTGAAACGGAGTCGCCACAACGGGCGGCGACGGCAGAGAGCCTAGCGCCATCGGATCCGCAAGCTACGACCTTAGCAGAGACCTCTTCAATAAGTCCGGTTCCGAACAGTTCCGAAGACGACCGTATGGTCGATAATCAAACTGCGCCGCTGGCGGCTCAATTCGGCGTGCAATCTCAGTCGGTGGCGACGAGTTCAACTGCTTCGACGGCGTCAGGCAATCCTTGGGCGACCAGAACAGAAGCAAGTTCGGCTTCGACTGGTACGACAACGCAAACGATTGTTGTCTCTCATCCTGATCCGGCATTCCCTCAATCAGACGCTGCGGACAACGGAGCATCGGGGACTCTGGTGCCGCAGACTGCAGCGATAGAGAGCGTCTCGGAGGACGATGTAACTGCGCAATCGCCGGGAAAAACTTCGCTGCCGGGCGTCGAGGGCGTCCAGTTTCTAGTTCCGTCTGTCTCGGATCCCGCTCAGAATATGGCGACGGCAAGAATGACGCCCTTGGTCTCAGCCGCGCCACCGGTTCCAGACGCAACTCAAGCCGCGCACCTGGCGGCACCAGCGAGTGCGGCAGCGCCAGCCAGTCGACCCGCGAATCCGCACCTCGTCATCCCCTCCGAATCGGTCGGCAGCAAGGAATGGACGGTTAATCGTGCAACGCCATTTTCGGTTTTCTTTTCTGACCCAGCAGCAGCAACCGAAAGCGCTGCTTCGACTTTGCCGAAAATGATTCTTCCCCCTTCGAACTCGACCATTCCGACGAATCATACATTGGCGGCCCCCGCCAATCCGGCATCGTCGACTACGGAGCAGGGAATCAAGCCTGCCGCTGCGCCACAAAATTCGAAGCAATCTTCAGCCGGCAGCGACTCCGGAAACTCACCGAATACCCAATCGCCGCGCACCAATGTAGATGCGAACCTTGCGGTAGAAGCCTTGATGCCGCAGAGTTCTACGGGGCCAGCCCCTGTAACGGCCTCCTCCGCGGGAGCGGCCCTTGCCGCCAGCACACCTCCAAATTCGAATTCGTTACCGCAACCCCAGGCACTCGCTGCGCCATCTTCTGGAGCACCGCCGGCAGCTCCGCCTGCGCTTCCCGAACCAGCAGCCGTCGGCCCAGTGCAGGCCGCGCAAATCGTCAACCGGCTCGGACAATCCGAAATGCGGGTTGGTCTCAATACCACCGCTTTTGGCAGCGTGGAAGTACGCACGGTGATTCATACCAGCGACGTAGGTGTGATCATCGGCAGCGAAAAGGGTGATCTGCGCGCGCTCCTGGCGAATGACCTGCCCGCGATTGCGAACACCCTGCAACAGCAGAATCTACGGCTCAGCAGCGTGAATTTCATGCAGGGATTTGCTTCTTCCAGCAACGGGTCGGGCGGCGGCTCGCAGTCGCGATCGTTTACACCGCCAAGCGCGCTTGTGGATTCGGCTTCCCCGGAATTAACCGGGGAAACTTCGGCCGATGCTCCGGCATATGCGGCGTGGAGCGGCGGCGGGAACCTCAGCATTCTGGCTTGAAGGGAGATTCATATGAGTACAAGTCCGGTAACTCCACCACCCACTAGCGGCACGGGAAGCTCTTCCGGCATCCCCAATGCACAGAGCCTGAACAATATGTTTCTGCAACTGCTGGTGGCGCAATTGCAGAATCAGGATCCCACCAATCCAGTCGATCCCTCGCAGTTTGTCGGACAATTAGCGCAGTTCAGCGAGTTGAGCGAGGTCACATCGATTTACCAGTTGCTGCAGCAGGTTGTTCCCTCAACTGGCGGCACTGGCGGTACTTCGGGCACGGGGTCCACTGGAGGCAACTCGCCAACCGGCAGCGGAGGCACTACCAGCGGAGTTTTGCCGGGCTATCCCGCGGTTACCTCGCCTGCCGCGATACCCCCGAATGTCGCTTCACCTGCCACGATTTCACCAGGATCCGCGAGCTTTCCGAGCTTTGCGGCGCCATCTTTATCCGCGCTGACCAGCAAACTTCAAGGAGGTTTCTAATGCCTGATTTTTCTATTCCCCTTTCCGGATTGACGGCCGAATCCACGGCGCTGTCGGCAATTGCCAACAACCTTTCCAACCAGGACACTACCGGTTACAAAGACACGCTGGTTCAGTTCAGCGACCTGTTCTACCAAAGTCTTGGGACGACCGGCTCGGGCGATCCCATTCAGCTGGGGGCCGGGGCGCAGGTGAGTTCGATGCCTTCGCTGTTCACCCAAGGCAGCGTCAGTGCGACTGGCGTGCCCACCGACGTGGCGATTCAGGGCACCGGGTTTTTTGCCGTGCAGGATGCCAGTGGCAATATTGAATACACGCGCGCCGGGGATTTCTCCACCAACGAGAGCAACTTTCTGGTGACATCGAGCGGGCAACAGGTTCTCGGCTATCCCGCGGTCGGGGGGATGGTAAATACCGGAGCGGGAATCGGAGCCTTACAGCTGGGTGCCGGAACCATCAGTCCGCCGACCGCCACCGGCAGCGTCCAGCTCACCTCAAATCTCAATTCCGCGGGAGGCCTCGGATCGACGTACTCAACTCCGGTCACGATTTACGATTCGCTCGGCGGCAGTCATACCCTGACGTACACCTTCACCAACACCGGGCCCAACACCTGGAGCTACAACCTCAGTATTCCGCCCGCTGATCTCAATGCAGTAAACGGCACTCCGCAAACCGGAGTTCTCTCTACCGGAACTTTGACCTTCGACGGCAATGGTGTGTTGATCGGTACTGGCGGCGGTGTCGGAGCCCCGGCTTACGGCGGGACCAACGCGGGAAACGGCACGGTCTCAGCACTGGCGGCGGCCTCCGGCACAGTCGCGCAAACTGTCACCATGACCGCCACCAGTGCGACGACGTTTTCAGTCGTGGGATCGGTTTCCGGCAATCTTGGGACCGCTACGGTCGGCGTCCCCTTCACTTCAAGCCAGCTCGATTTCACCATCAACGCGGGATCCACGGCGTTCGCGACCGGCGACACCATCACTGTACCCACAACCGCTCTCGGCGTCGGCGATGTCACCAAGATCCCCATTACCGGATTTGCCGACGGAGCTACCAACCAGACCTTCAGCTGGGATCTGCTGAACGGCACGACGCCGCTGATTACACAAGTCTCGGCACCCAGCAGCACATCGGGAATCGAGCAGGACGGCAGCAGCAGCGGTTCGCTGGTGAGTTTCTCGATCGGATCGGATGGAACGATCACCGGTTCATTCAGCAACGGCAAAACCCAGGCTCTGGGAGAGCTGGCGCTGGCAAACTTTGCCAACGTGAACGGCCTGGAACTCGACGGAAGCACCAACTACACCCCAACGCTCGCATCCGGACCTGCTGTAGTGGGGATTCCGGGAGCGGGAGGATTAGGAACAATTTCAGGCGGATCATTGGAATTATCCAATGTCGACATTGCCACGGAGTTCGCGAATTTGATCGTCGCGCAACGCGGCTTCGAAGCCGACGCAAAAGCGGTCACCACCTTCGATCAAATTACACAGGACACGATCGCTCTGAAGCAATAGATTCTTGTACCGAGGATGTCTCCGGTGTCGGGCCTCGCCGCCGGAGACATCATTCCCGGGCCGCATCACTAAAGAATTCTAATGAGGATTGCTTCACTAGTTTTTTAAACCTCTCGGCTCGGATGCAACGAATACTGCCTCGCTCTTGCGCTTCAGAGGCCGTTATGTGCTGACCTGCGAAGAGTTGCACCTGTCTACTGGATCATTTGCAAGCCGTCACCTCCGTGCGCACGCCGCGGACCCTAGATTGCTTTTCACAAAGTGAGTGGCTGCTGCCGACAAAACCGTTCATCCAGCATCGTCTTCGAGTTGGTTTCGATTCGTTCTGATTGCACTGGCGGTCGCTGCCACAATGGCGGGCGGCATTTGGATGATGCGCGGCAATGGAGCTGAAGCGCCGGGCGCTGGCGCAAACAGGGCACCCGCCACCTTGCATTTGGAGACGTTTGTTTTGAATCTGGCCGATCCTGGGCAGAGATCGTACCTTCGCGTGGGTATCGACCTTGGCTTAAGCCGTCCGGTAGGGACAAAGGACAACGCGCCCCCGCTGGGGCCGGTGCGCGACACGATCATCGGCGTTCTTGGCCAGGCAAAGGCCGACGACTTGGTGACTGCCAAAGGCAAGGAACAATTGAAACAGGACCTGCTGCACGCTCTGCAGAGCCGAATGCCCAACCTCGGGATTGAAGACATTTATTTCACCGAGTTTCTGATTCAGCGCTGAAACGGCGTCACCACCGCAGGCGGGGGTAAGACATGGGAACGGCTTTGGGCACGGGCACGGCGCAAATGGCCAGCGCAGCGAATGCGGAGGTCCCACGACCCGCTAGTGAAGAAGATGTGCGTTGGTTGCCGGTGCTGGGATTGCCCTGCGAACTGAGCGTGGACTTGCCCCTGCCAGGTTTTAAGATCGCGGATTTTCTTCGACTGCGTCCGGCTTCGGTGATCGGTGCGCACTGGCGGCTGGCGCGCGATGTTCCGCTGCGTTTGAACGGTAGCTTGATCGGCTGGGTTCAATTTGAAGTGGTCGGCAACAATCTCGCGGTGCGCTTGACGGAACTGGCGTAGTGCGGGCGTGCAGGGGCAGGCGGGCAATGAACTTTGCGGTGAACAATACTTTGCAAATTCGGGTGAATTCGCTGCAGGCGAAGGTGAGCGAATTGTGGAGACGCGCTCTGCGCATCCGTCGGCGCGCGCCCCGGGGATTGCGATTGTGCGAAACTCTGCCGCTTGGCGAGCGCCGATTCGTCGCCGTGATCGAGTTCGAGCAGTCGCGTTTTCTGCTAGGCGGGACTTCATCTTCGCTGGTTTTGCTTTCGCGACTGGAAGATGCCGGGAAGCAAACGGAAGAGGGCGGGCGGACGGCCGTTCCCTTCAAGCCGCCGAGCGGGCCCGTTATGGGCAGGTTGATCTGAGCAGGTTGAACTTAGAATGCGAATCGGATCCGCTATCGTTAGCTCTTTGAGCAGTAGCCTGGGAACAGCCGTTTGGCTCTCCCGGCCGCGACAAGCCTCCGGGCTGCACTGGTCGGCGCCCAGCACGGCCAGCGGCTCGGTGCCGTGGAACATTGTCGTCCTGCTTACTCTGCTCACTTTGGTGCCGGCGCTTTTGGTGGCGGTGACTCCTTTCACCCGCATTCTGATTGTCTTTCACTTTCTGCGCCAGGCGCTGGGCACGCAAACCGCGCCGAGCAATCAGACGCTGATTGGGCTTTCTTTGGTGCTGACTTATTTCCTCATGCAGCCGGTGGGCACTTCGATCTACCAGGCTTCGGTGGTTCCGTTTCAGAAAGGCCATGTGGACGCTTTGGGCGCACTGGCGCTGGCCACGCCGCCGCTGCGCCATTTCATGCTGAAGTATGCCCGGGAAAAAGACCTGGGGCTTTTTCTCGAGCTGGCGCAGGCGCCGCGTCCCGCCCGCCCCGAAGATGTTCCCATGCGCGTGGTCGTGCCCGCCTACATCATCTCGGAGTTGAAGACTGGCTTTCAGATCGGAGTGGCTCTGTTTCTGCCGTTTCTGGTGATCGATCTGGTGGTAGCGGCGGTCACCACTTCGATCGGCATGATGCAGCTGCCGCCAGTGATCATCTCGACGCCGTTGAAGATTCTGCTGTTTGTCATGGTCGATGGCTGGAATCTGCTGGTGGGTTCGCTGATGAAAAGCTTTGCCTGAGGGGTTTTCGTAATGGGAGCCGATCAGACGGTCGCGTTGTTGCGGCACACCATCGAGACGGCACTCTGGATGGGAGGTCCATTGCTGATCGCGGGCGTGATCGTCGGTTTGGCGATCAATGTGGTGCAGGTGCTGACTTCGCTGCAGGACATGACCGTCTCGACCGTGCCGCGGCTGGCTGCGGTGGCTGTGGCTGTGCTGATGCTGATGCCGTGGATGGTGCGGCGCATCGCCATGTTCACGGTGCAGTTGTTTTCCGACTTCCATCCATTTGTGCGGTGATCGAAGCATTAAGAGAAAGAGAAAAAGAAAAAGAAGAAAAACGAGAGAGAAGGGAAGCACAAAAAATGCTCGGCGGGTTGCATCTCGAGGAACTGCTGGCGGGCGCCGTTTTCACCGGAGCGCGGGTTTCGGGGTTGATGGTGTTCTGCCCGTTTTTCGGAAGTGATGCCGTTCCTCTGCCGGTTAAGGCTGGACTGACCCTCCTGCTGACCGTTCTGCTGCACCCGCTGCACGGACCAGTGGAGTTGGCACTCGGAACATCCCTGGGAATATGGACATGGGGATTGATAGCGCTGCAGGAAGTCTTCGCCGGGCTTCTTTTGGGACTGGTGGCTAACTTCATTTTCGAGGCGGCGCTGATGGCTGGGCAGATTCTGGGCGTGCAGATCGGATACGCGCTGGCCAACGTCTTCGATCCGCAAACCCAGGCGGATTTGCCGGTGCTCTCGGAATTTCACCAGATGAGCGCGCTGCTGATTTTTCTGCAGCTCAATGTGCACCACGGGCTGATGCGGGCGCTGGTGCGCAGCTTCGCTTACCTGCCGGCTGGCGCCTTCACCGTTACCCGCGCGGCCACGAGCGGCCTGTTGCATGCCGCAGGGGGAATTTTTGTCGGTGGGGTACAGATCGCGGCTCCCTCGCTGGTCGCGACTCTCGTCGTCGACGTCACTTTGGGATTCCTGGGGAAAGCCTCTCCGCAATTGCCGGTGCTCTTTATTGGGATTGCGCTCAAGAACCTGGTTGGCCTGAGCCTGCTGCTGGTGGCCATCGCCTACTGGCCGCGGGTCTTCAATACCCAGTTTGTGCAGGCCATCGAGACGGCAGAACGCCTGCTTCGCATCGCACATTAGCAAATGAGCATCCATGGCGGACGAGAGCAAAACCGAGAAAGCTTCGCCGCGGCGGCGGCAGAAGGCGCGCGAGCAGGGGCAGGTGCCGCGCAGCCGGGATTTGACAGCGGGCCTGGGAGCGATGACGGCGGTCTTGTGCTACGCCTGGCAGATGCCGGGTTTTGCCAGCGCATGGCGCGGCCTGTTGCGCCACTCCCTCGACCTGGCGGCGACCCATCCGCAAGGACCGGTGCTCGACTGGCGCAGCACGCTGCCGGTATTCCGCGGCGTGGGCCTGGCAGCCGGGTTGAGCTGGTTGGTCGCTACGGCCACCGGCTTCGCTCAGGGTGGCCTGGTAGTCGCTCCTTCCGCGCTCGCGTTCAACTGGAAGCGTCTCGATCCCGCCTCCCACGTCGAACAGCTTTTCTCACTCGCGGCTCTGAGCCGTTTGCTGAAGTCGCTTGTGCCGACCGCAGTGGTGGTCTATCTCGCCGTGGCCGTGCTGGTGCGCGACTGGCCGCATTTCCCCGCTCTGCTGCGAGGCAGCCGTACGGCTGTCGCGGTTTTTGCCGCCGGGCGAATGTATGAGGTGGCGTGGAAAGGATCGCTGGTGCTGCTGGCGTGGGCGGGCGCCGATTATTTCCTCGAGCGCCAGCGCCACGAAAACGAGTTGAAGATGAGCCGCCAGGAGCAGAAAGACGAGTTCAAGGAAATGGAAGGAAACCCCGCCATCAAGCAACGTGTCCGCCGCCTGCAGCGGCAAACCCGCCGCCGCCGCATGCTTAAAGACGTGGAGCGAGCAGCGGTCGTGATCACCAACCCCAACGAGTTCGCCATCGCTCTCGAATACCGCATGGAAATGGACGCGCCCGTGGTGGTCGCCAAGGGGCGCAACCTGCTGGCTGCGCAGATTAAAGAAATCGCACGCTGGAACGGTATTCCCATGGTGGAGAATCCTCCGCTCGCTCATGCGCTCTATCGCGCGGTCGAAGTCGGACAGGCGATTCCATCCAAGCTCTACATCGTGGTGGCGGAAGTGCTAGCTGCGGTTTGGCGGGCGCAGACCCGAGCCACACCGAGCTACCGCGCCCCGTCCTCGTCGGCCGGGGCAGGGCTGTAAACCATGGCCTCCAATGTCAGCATTGCAGTACCTACCCCGGCGACGCAGGCTAAGCATGGCGCCGCCGAATGGATCATGCCCATCGCCGCCGTGGGCCTGATTTTTGTCATGCTGGTTCCGCTGCCCAGCGTGCTGCTCGATTTGTTTCTGGCTTTGAGCTTGACGGTGAGCGTGCTGGTGCTGCTTTCGGCGATCCAGATCCTGCGACCCTCGCAGTTCTCCGTGTTTCCCAGCCTTCTTCTTCTGCTCACGCTGTTCCGCTTGTCGCTCAATCTGGCCTCGAGCCGCAGAATCCTTCTTCATGGAAACGAGGGAGCAGGCGCAGCGGGCCATGTGATCGAAGCTTTCGGTCAGTTTGTCGTCGGGGGCAACTACGTCGTCGGCTTCGTGCTGTTTGTCGCCTTGATCGCGATCCAGTATCTGGTAGTGGCGCACGGCGCGGTGCGCACGGCGGAGGTGACGGCCCGCTTCACCCTCGACGCTATGCCGGGCAAGCAGATGGCGATCGACGCCGATCTGAATGCCGGGCTGATTAACGAATCGCAGGCGCGATCGCGCCGCGAGCAGATTGCCCGCGACGCCGAATTCTACGGAGCGATGGACGGCGCCGCGCGCTTCAACCAGCGCGATGCCATTGCCACTATCCTTATTACCGCGATCAATATCATCGCCGGATTCCTGATCGGCGTCTTTCAGCTTGACATCCCCTTTCGCGAAGCGCTGAAGACCTACACCGTGCTTACGGTGGGCGATGGCCTGGTCACGATGATCCCTTCACTTCTGGTTTCGATGGCGGGCGGCATAGTCGTGACACGCGCTTCCTCGGACGCCACGCTGTCGGTCGATGTTGGACGGCAAATACTTTCGCGGCGCCGTCCTCTGCTGATTGCCGCAGGAGTAATGCTGACCCTAGCCGCGATCCCTGGGCTGCCCAAGTTTTCTTTTTTCACGCTGGCTGCCGTTACGGCATTTCTGGCATGGCGCCTGCCAAAGAGCGTGGAGGAACTTCCGCAGGCTGCCGCAGCGGCAATTGCGGCAGGGAAAAAATCGTCGCCCGATTCGGTCGAAGACATGTTGAAGCTCGACGAACTCAGCCTGGAAGTTGGTTACGGGCTGGTGGCTCTGGTCGACAAAAATCAGGGTGGGCAGCTTCTCAACCGGGTGCGAGCGCTACGCCAGAATCTGGCGCAACAGCTCGGCTTCATCGTTCCACCGGTGCACATCACCGACAACGTCCGCCTCAAGCCCAAGGAATACGTCATCGCGCTGCGAGGAGTGGAGATCGCGCGCTGGGAGCTGCATCAGGACCATCTGCTGGCGATCAGTTCGGAAGGTGCGCCGCGTGCTTTGCCGGGAATCGCGACCAAAGAGCCCGCTTTTGGCGTGGCTGCTGTCTGGATTCCCCCAACGCTGCACAACCAGGCTCTGGCCTCCGGCTATGCGGTCGTCGATCAGACTTCGGTTCTTGCCACTCATCTTGCCGAAGTGGTGAAGCAGCATGCTCACGAGTTGCTGACCCGGCAGGAAACCAAGCGGCTGCTTGACCGCCTGGCCGAAAGCCATCCCAAGCTGGTGGAAGAACTGGTTCCCAAGATTCTTAGCCTGGGAGAAGTACAGAAAACTCTTCAGCAGCTGCTTCGCGAACAGGTTTCAATTCGCGATCTCGCAACCATTCTCGAAACTCTGCTCGACCTCGCGCCCGGTAATAAAAATCCAGTACTGCTGGTCGAGGCGGCAAGGCAAGCACTGGGCCGCGCTCTCGTGCAACCGCTGCTGGGAGAAAACGGCGGCCTGCGGGTGGTGACCCTCGACCGGTCGCTGGAAGACGAGCTGGGACGCGCTTTCGGAGGGCCGGCTACGCCCGGATCAACCGCTCTACAGCCTCCCTTTGCGCGCCGCGTGGTCGATGGGCTGCGGCGGCTTGCGGGAGAACAGGTCGCGGTGGCCGCCCCGGTGCTGCTGTGTGCGACTCCGGCGCGCTACTACCTGAAGCGTCTGCTTGAGCCTTTCTTGCCGAAGGTGATTGTGCTGTCACCGCTGGAGATTCCTCCGCTGGTCGAGGTGCAATCGCTGGGAGTCTTGCACTGACCGTCGATTTTCCAGTGACCGGTTTTCCGTCGCAGTTCCCGAATGAGGAGCAGGGAAAGAGACAAAGAGAGAAGAGAAATTTGAACCAGATCGAGGAACGAAGCATGAGCAAGAGCACGGCCCAAGCCTACACCGCCTGGCAGGACAAAGAAGAACGCGACCGCATCCTGCTCGAACAGTTGCCCCAGGTGCGCTACCTGGCGCGACGCATTCATGAACGTCTGCCGCGGCATGTGCCGCTCGAAGACATGGTGCACGCGGGGGTGATTGGCCTGATCGATGCACTCAACAAATTCGATCGCTCCAAACACGTGCAGTTCGGCTCGTATGCGAAGTTTCGCATTCGCGGTGCGATCCTCGACAGCTTGCGCGAGATGGACTGGGGACCGCGCGAGCTCCGGCGAAAGGCGCGCCGCGTGGAGGAGGCGCAGCGCAAGCTCAGCATGGACCTGAGCCGGGCTCCCACGGAAGTTGAAATTGCCAAAGAACTCGACATGGAATTGCGCGATTTTCAGCAATTGCTCACTGAACTCGATGGCCTCGAAATCGGGAGCCTTCATCTGGAGTCCCCGTGGGACGGAAAAGATGAAGATCTGTGTGATTACCTGCCAAGCGCCGCGGAGGACACGCCCTTTTTTCGCTGCATGCGCTCGGAGATGAAGGAACTGCTGACCCGGGCGATCGCCGATCTGCCGGAGAAAGAGCAGCAGGTGCTCGCGCTTTATTACTTCGAAGAACTAACCATGAAAGAAGTCGGCGTCGTGCTGGGCATTGGAGAGTCACGAGTGTCACAGATTCATTCACTGGCGGTGGTGCGCTTGAGATCGAGGCTGGCCGAGTTGATGAACCGGGCAAAGCCCGCAGGCCACGCCGCCAAGGCCGGCGCAGACTGAAGCTTGCGGAAGAAGAACAGGATGGACCATTTCCATGCAGAAAGAGCTGAGCCAGGAACAGATCGATGCGATGGTACGCGCCGCGCGCACCGGCGGCGATGCCCGGCAAGATGCGGCGCCCAAGGTTGAGCTTTGGGACGCGCGCCGCGCCGGCCAGATTGGCCGCGAACAGTTGCAGGCAATTACACAACTGCATGAAGGATTCGCCCGCAGTCTGACCCATTCGCTGGGCGCTTACCTTCGTGTGATCTTCACGGCGGCACTGGTTTCCGCAGAGCACCTGACTTACCGCGAGTTCATGGAGCGCATTCCGGAGACGACGTATTTCGCTTCCTGCAAACTGGAACCGATGGGGCTGGAAGCCGCGCTGCAAATCGACTTGAAGGTCGCATTCCCGATCGTCGATCTGCTGCTTGGAGGTGAGGGCAAAAGCACGACCACCACCCGCGAGATCACCGAAATCGAGGAGCAGATTATTGAGAGTGTGGCGCGCATCGTGTGCCGCGAGTTGGGCACCGCATGGCAGGCAGTCGACCTGCAAGTGGAGTTCGAAAAGCGATTGGAGTCTGCGGACGCTCCGCGGCTGATGCTGCCTGATGACAAGACTCTGTCTCTGAGCTTTGAAATCACTATGTCGGAGGTGCGGGGTAGCTTGAATCTTGCGGTTCCAGTCTCCGTGTCTCACGCGCTGTTGCGCAAAATTTCGGAGGAATGGAATGAGCGACGTCCGCGGCGGCGAAGCGAGTGGCGCGACCGGATCAAGCAGCGCCTGCTGGACTGCCGATTTTCCGCAGAGCTGAGCGCCAGCGGATTGCGAGCCTCCGTGACTAACCTCTCCGAACTCGCTCTTGGGCAATTGCTACTGCTTCGAGGAAGCACGGCTCAGCCAGCCACACTGTTGGTGGCTGGAATCGAGATGTTCGGCGCTGTGCCTGCCCGTTCTGCAGAGGCCCGCGCCGCCCAGGTGCTTGCACGCATGGAAAAAGCACATACTCCTGCCCCGGCAGACTCACTGGTGGACAAGCGATGAGCGAAGCAACTGTTCCTGTTCCGCAATCCGCAGCGCGGGAGTTCGTTGGCATTTGGAATGACAGTTTTTCCCAAGTGCTTGGGCAGGTCACGGGCACCGCTTTCCCTTGCGCGCTCGAAGAAGAAAAGCCGCCAGACGTTCCCGCCTCTGCGGAGGGCGACCTTTGGGTGGTGATTACATGTTCGGGATCTGTCCGCGGCGAAATGAGCCTGCACCTGGCCGCCGCAACCGTCTTGCGATTGGGTCAGGCATTCATGAGCGAGCCGCCGACGCCCGATGCTCAACCCACGGCCGATCATCGGGATGCAGCCGTAGAACTCCTGCGCCAGGTAGCCGGCATCGTTGCGACTACGGCGAAAGAGCGTTGGGGAGAAATTCAATTCCTGGTCGAGCCCGCGGCCGCAGCGCCATCGTGGTCGTCGGCGGCGGAGCTCTGGCTTCGTGCCGGAGATCCCGCGGCCGTTTCCGTCTTTCTCGGATTTGGTTTAAGCGCCGCACTCATCGCTCAGCTCAGAACAGAGAAGCCTGAAGTGCTCGCAGCTGCGCCAGCGGAACCGGTAAAGGTTGCCGGTGGGCCAGCGGCCGACTCCGCTCAGCCTCCGGGCACTCTGGATAGGCTGATGGATGTGGAGTTGGCGATGACTCTCCGCTTCGGCGCCAAGACCCTTCTGCTTCGCGAAATACTCGATCTTGGGCCGGGAGCGGTGGTTGAGCTCGACCGTCGAGTGCAGGACCCGGTCGACTTGCTGCTCGATGGAAAGCTAATCGGCCGCGGAGAGGTTGTCGTGATCGAGGGAAGTTACGGCTTGCGGGTGACCGAGATTTCATCCCTGGGCAGCGAGTAAAGGATGCAAGGTCCCATCACCTTCGGCGCAAGATTTCTTAAATCGAATTGGCGGAAAATTTGGGCGCATGCCGCTCCAATGTGTGCGGGATGCGATTCTGTCCAGGTGCGAAGCACGTGGCGGCGCATGCACGGGCTGTCGAAGGGCGTTCGGCTGCATGGCTCACGGTACTGCGGTACGGAGTGTCTGGAGCGGGCTCTGGGAGAAGCTCTCGATCAATCGCGTCCCGCACCACGACGAGTGCACCTTGCTTCGCATCGCATCCCGCTTGGCCTGATCCTGCTATCGCGGCAGCAGTTGACAGCAGAACAGCTTCGCGCCGCCTTGAGTGCGCAGCGCGCGGCGGGATGTGGACGAATCGGGGAGTGGCTGCAGCAACTAGGATTCGCCACCGAACTCAACATTACCGGTGCTCTGGCTCGCCAGTGGTGCCGTCCGATGCTGCGTAATGAAGCCGCCCTGGTGGCCGCAGACTGCTGTCCGCTTATCCCAGTCTCACTACTGGAGTACTTCCAGATGATGCCGGTCGCGTTGGTGGAGCCTTCCCGCACTCTCCTGATGGCATTCGGCGATGGGATCGATTACACGGCGCTCTACGCCGTCGAGCGCATTCTCGGATATCACACCGAGCCATGTCTGATGAGCGCAAACATTCTGCGCGAGCGCCTCCGCTCCTTGGCAACGCAGCGGACCGGGGGCGACGTATTTTTTGATCGGGTGCAAGATGACGCCGAATGCGCTCGCATTGTCGGCAGCTATGCCGCAAGAATCTCCGCTAAAGAGCTCCGCATGGCACGCTGCGGCAAGTATCTTTGGGTCCGCTTGGAGCCGGCCACGCAAAACGCGATCAATCTGGTTTTAACCTGCCGTCAGGGTGCGTTCAGCTCGCTATTCTCATACTCAGCTGGCCTGGCGGGGGTCTAGACTTTTTCGCCCGCATCGGGATGAACTAACCAGGTGCCAACCTCCTCAAAATCCTCTTCTGCCATCTACTAGCGGAACGAACCTCACTTGTTTAGCGTATCTGCGTCTAAGCTATGCTATGCCGGAATGGAGGTTTCCCTATGAAAAGTATGTGTGGTGAGACGTTCGCAATTCTGCTGGTTGCGGCTTTCGCTTGCTCGATGGCGGCGCTGCCCGCGCGGGCTGATGAATGGTCAAAGACCTACGCGCTCAGCGGTAAGCCCGACTTACATGTGGACACGACTGACGCCAATATTCGCGTATCAACCTGGGATCAAAACACGATCGAAGCCAAGGTAACGACGACCCGATACAAGATCGGCGAAGGCGGAATTCGTATTGAAGAGCACCAAACCGGCAATGTCGTCGAAATCGACGTGCACCTTCCGCATGAGCATGGGATCACGATCAACTGGGGCAATGGACGGCGTGTGGATGTCGACATCCACATGCCGCGGGAAGGCCGAGTTGACTTGCACACGGGGGATGGCGAGATTGACCTGGCGCAGTTCAAGGGCGAGATGTTGTTGCGCAGCGGGGATGGGGCGCAGGAGATTGACAGCGTGGATGGCAAGCTGCGGGCTACCACAGGTGACGGGCACATTCGAGTGAGTGGGCGATTTGACGAGCTGGAGTTGAAGACTGGCGACGGGCATGTGGATGCGCGGGCAACGCAAGGCTCAGCTTTGGCTGCGGGCTGGAGACTGGAAACGGGCGATGGCTCCGTCACGCTGGAAGTCCCTGAAAATCTGGCCGCGGATGTGGATTTACATACGGGCGATGGCCACATTGATCTGGAAGTTCCTGTAGTTGTAACCCAAGGCCGGATTCGCGGAAATGACGTTCACGGCAAGATCAATGGAGGAGGAAATCTGTTGACGATTCATACCGGGGATGGATCGATACGGCTGAGGAAGAGCTGAATACGGTATCGAGCTTAGATATCCGGCTTTCGCTCTCGCACCAGTTTCCAAGCCACTGCCTTGAGCCGTATACTCTTCGGTTCTTTTCATTTCTGGCAAAAGAGGCTTTCATGAGAATTCTGCGGCTCGTTGTCGCTCCCACTCTACTATTTGGAATTTTGTGCTCCCTCGCTGTTACGCAACAGCCCGCATCGTCTCCATCAGCGCACGAGCCTGCGCTCGATACCACTTCAATGGACCGCAGCGTCGATCCATGCGCCGACTTCTTCCAGTATTCCTGCGGCGGCTGGATCAAGAAGAATCCGATCCCTCCGGATCAATCCTCCTGGGACACCTATTCAAAGATGCAGGATGAGAATCGGGCCCGGTTGCGTGAAATTCTGGAGACCGCCTCGGCACCCGACCCCAAACGAAATGCGGCTGAGCAGAAGATTGGCGACTACTACTACTCCTGCTTGGATGAGAAAGCAATCGAAGCGAAGGGAATCGACCCGCTCAGCCCGGATCTTGAGCGGATTGCGAAAATCGATTCCAAGGCCGGGATTGCCGATGTGGCTGCGGCGATGGTGGATGACAATGTTCTGTTCCGCTTTGGATCGACCCAGGACTTTCGAGACGCGAGCCAGGAAATTGCCGAGGCGGATCAGGGTGGCTTGGGAATGCCGGACCGCGATTATTACTTGAAAGATGACGCGAAATCAGTCGAGTTGCGCAAGCAATACATCGAGCATGTGCGGAGAATGTTTGCTCTGCTGGGCGATGCGGCGGAGACGGCACAGACTGAAGCGGAAACCGTGATGCGCATCGAAACCGCTCTGGCTAAAGGCTCGCAAACCAGAGTGGAACGGCGCGAACCGAAAAATCTCGATCACAAAATGACGGCTGGAGATTTTGAAAAGACCGCTCCGGAGTTTCAGTGGCAGGTGTATTTCACGAAAGTTGGAATGCCGTCGGTGGCTTCGCTCAACGTCGCGTCCCCGAATTTCTTCAAGGCCTTGAATGAGGAACTTGCGAAAGAAAGTGTCGCCGACTGGAAGATTTACCTGCGATGGCATCTGGTGCATGCGGATGCTCCATTCCTGTCTTCGGCATTTGTAAACGAGAATTTTTCGTTTTATGGGAAGACTTTGCGCGGGCAGGAGCAACTGCAACCGCGCTGGAAGCGTTGCACTCAGAATGTGGACAACGATTTGGGGGAAGCGTTAGGCCAGGTCTACGTTGAGAAGTATTTCAGTCCGCAGGCCAAGCAGGAAGCGGTAAAGATGGTGAAAGAGATTGAGGCGGCGATGGAACAGGATATCGATTCGTTGCCCTGGATGTCGGCCGCTACCAAGAAACAGGCCCTGGTAAAGCTGCATGCGATGGCAAATAAAATCGGCTATCCCGAAAAATGGCGAGACTATAGCAAGCTGGAAATTATCCGCGGAGATGAGTTGGGCAACGTAGAACGGGCGCGGGTGTTTGAGTTCAACCGGCAGCTCGCGAAGATTGGCAAGCCGGTCGATCGCGGCGAGTGGGACATGACTCCGCCCACAGTAAACGCTTATTACAATCCGCAGATGAACGACATCAACTTCCCGGCGGGAGTGCTGCAGCCGCCGGCGTTCGATCCAGATTCAGATGCCGCACCGAACTATGGTGATACCGGCGGGACGATTGGACACGAGCTGACGCATGGCTTCGACGACGAAGGCCGGCAGTTTGACGCTCATGGAAATCTCCTCGACTGGTGGACCGAGGAGGATGGCAAAGAGTTTGTGAAACGCGCCAGTTGCATTTCAACCCAGTATTCGAATTACGTGATCATCGACGACATCAAGATCAACGGAAAGCTTACTCTGGGTGAGGATGTTGCCGATCTCGGCGGTTTGATTTTGGCTTACCGCGCGTGGAAGGAAGATATCAAAGGTCAAAAGCTGGAGCCGATCGACGGGCTCACGCCCGAGCAGAGGTTTTTCGTCGGCTACGGGCAGAGCTGGTGTGGACAGACTCGCGATGAGACGAAGCGATTAAGAGCGACCGTCGATCCACACTCTCCGGAGAAGTACAGGACCAATGGAGTGGTCTCAAACATGCCGGAATTTCAAGAGGCATTTCACTGCAAGGCGGGCTCGCCCATGGTGAATCAGAACCGCTGCAGGGTGTGGTGAGCTATTCCAGTTCTTCCTTAGTCGGGTTGTAGAAGAAGCGGAATCGCAGGGCGAGATACGGCCCATTAAACTCGCTGGGCAGCGGCGGGAACGGGTTTGAAGCTACGATGCCGCCCCAGGCGGCGCGATCGAGCGGGATGTCGCCGGAGGATGCAGCGAGGTGCATGTCTGCGATCTTGCCGTCCTTGGTGATGGCGAATTCAATCGCCAGATTGCCATGCTTCATTTGAGCGGACACGGGAATCAGGTTGTACCAATTGATTTTCACGTCATGCAGGACACGCTGCAGGTAGGGACCGAAATCCACGCCTTGCGTATCGCTCAGAACTTCAAGATTGCCTAGTTGACGGCCGTGGGCGCCGGTCCCCAAGCCAAAGTCTCCGTTGTCGCCAACCGACGAGCCGCCACGTCCAGCAGCGGCAGCGCGAGCCGCCTGCTCGATTGCCGAACCCGCGGACATTGATCCTCCGTACTTGCTGAATTCATCCGCGATATTGGGCCTATCCGAAGGCTGTAACTGCGCAATTTGCGGATTTTGCTGCGTAGACTGCTGCTTCGGTTGATTTTGTGCAATCTGCGGAGCCGGTGTTTGCTGTGGAGAAGCTGGTGCAGCGGAGCCTGGCCTGCCTGGCGGCGGCGTAGCCAGAGCTTTTCTCAACTCTTTGGGGTCAAGCTCCGGATGCCGCGTCATCGCACTGCGATTTTTGTCGGAGAGAATGTTGCTGGATTTATGTGGAACCTTCTGCAAGTCCGGCGGCAGATCGAGAAAAGTGAGATCTCGCCCACTCGTCGCCGGGCGCGCAATGGCAACCACAGAGTGTATCCAGGGAATATGCTTCGCGAACCAGTCGATCTTGACGATAAAGATGATGAGCAGCAAGTGAACGATAATGGATATCCAGGCGGCTTCTCGACGACGCGAGCGGGCTAGATCGTCCTGCAACTGAATGAGCAGGTGCGGCACGCGAGCATCGTCATCCAGCTCTTTGTAGGCGGTTTCCCATCCCTGGCGGTCGTAGAGGCCAAGCTGCTCGGGCTGCGGCTTTTCAGGAGCGACCGGATCCTGGAATGGAATTTGAGTGATGGGCATGAACTAAGTTTGTCCGAGCCGGGCTTGTCCGTTAGACACAGAGCAGCGCTGCTACGTTGCATCCGGCCTTACGAGCGAACCCCAGGGAACCGGGCGCTATACAAAGCTAGCTTCATTTTCGCATCTTTTTTGGCGTTCTGCTAACTGACCAACGGGGTGCGACTTGCGTGTGTAAACAATTGTAAAACGGTGCTATGCTTGAGTTGTCTCTTCTAGCATCTTTCCGCCGTACCCCGTTCCGGGAGACGGTTCCTTGCAAAATCTGACGGCGCGCACGCTGCGCAAGGAGCCTTTATGGCAAAGAAGCCGTCATCCGCCCGATTGCCTGCAGTTTCAAACTCAAACAGTCAAAACCATGATGGGGATGGAAATGTCCTCAGGAACAGAATTTTGCTTGGTATTCCCGGCAAAGAGTGTGATGCGGTTTTCTCGAAGCTGACCCCCGTAAAGTTGCAACTGCACGATCTGATTCAAGAGGTGGGGCAGACGATCGACTACTGCTACTTTCCCAACACCATGATGGGCTCGGTTCTGAACATCATGGAGGATGGCAAGTCTGTCGAGGTTGGGTTGATAGGCTGGGAAGGTTTCATTGGAATGCCGGCAATCGCCGGGTTTCGCACCAGCGCAAGCCGGATCGTGGTGCAAGCCGCAGGAACTGGCTTTCGTATAGACGCCACTGCGATGCACGGCATGGTGCGCAAGTGTCCGCAATTAGCGGTTGCCTTAATGCAATATTCGCAAGAAGCGACGATGGAAGTCACCCAGATCGCAGCCTGCAATCGCCTTCATGAAGTTGACGAACGGCTGGCGCGGTGGCTTCTGATGAGCCATGACCGAATTCTCCTGGACGACCTTCCGCTGACCCAGGATTTTCTTGCCCAAATGCTTGGGACTCGCCGCGCCAGTGTTTCGGTGGCGGCCGGCATTTTGCAGCGGGCCGGCCTCGTCCGCTATGGACGCGGCCATGTGTCGATTCTGGACCGGGATGGTTTGGAAGAAGCCTGCTGCGAGTGCTATGGAGTAATTAAGCAGCAATTGGCGAACTGGAAAAAAGAATCGCAGTAGGATGCGTTACCGGTTGATAGCACGTTGGGTTAGCCAATCGAACCATCAATAACCCATCGCAATCACATGGTTTGGCGAACTCCTCCAGCCTTCCAAGTTCAGGATCGCCTTGTGTTCGAATCGGAGTCTTTCTGTTTACAGAGATCGCGGTTGCAAAATGCTTCAACCGCTCGCTATGACTTCTTCTCTTCTTCTTTCTTCTTTTCTTCCGGCTCTTTCATCGCAGCCTTGAAGTTACGGATACCTTCGCCCATGCCCTTGCCGAGCGCCGCGAACTTGCTGGTGCCGAAGATCAGCAGGATGATCCCGATGATCAGGATCAAATGCAAAGGTTGAAAAAGCCCCTCACCCATAACTCCTCCATCTCTGCCTCAGCCCTCCCGATGGACCCGGTCCAGGCCGCCAACTTCCTCTGAAAGTCTAGGCCACCCGATCCCTGTAGTCAAAGTGAGTTGACCGGAGATTGCCCCTGCTGCATCCAATGCTTTGCTGCGCTCACCCCGCCACCCCGACAAAGTCTATTGCTTCAATAGACTGTCACTGTGCAACTTTTGGAGCCTTCATGTCGACATCGAGATTCCGCGTTCTGCCTTACTTACTGCTAGTTTCATTTGGCTATGTCGCCGGTGTTTCCTCTCAAATATCGACCCAATCCCCGACAGAGGAAGATCGCCAACATCGCCGCACCAGCGAACCCTACACTGGAGATCTCTCGATTTTCGATTCCCCTGGACGCGATGAGCGGCTCCAGGTCAATCGCGTCATGGATATTCTCGGCATTGCTCCCGGCAAGACCGTCGCCGATATTGGAGCTGGCTCTGGATGGTTCACAGTACGAGCCGCGCGGCGGGTCGGCGAACGTGGGATTGTCTATGCTGTCGATATCAATCCCGAAGCCACCCGCTACATCGACGCTCGCGCGAAAAAAGAGCAACTCCGCAATGTCAAAATAATTCTCAGCAAACCGGATAACCCGCTCTTGCCGCCAGATTCAGTCGATTCAGTTCTGCTGCTGAAGACCTATCACGAAGTTGCCGAACCCATTACGCTGCTGCGCTACCTGCGCGCTTCGCTTCAGCCGGGGGCGAAGGTCGGCATCATCGATCGCAATGGCAATGGCGAAAATCACGGCGTGAGCCGCGAAATTGTCATCCACGAGGCTACCGAAGCCGGCTATCGCCTCCTGGCCCAGTATGATTTCGTGAAGGCCGACAAGATGGATTACTTCCTGGTCTTCACTGCAGCACCGTAGGTTTCTCTCAGCCCGGGAAGATTTTTGGCAAGCGGTGAGCATCCCGCAAATACCGCTGAAATTCTTCGATGCTCATATTTTATCGCCGGTAAAGAACAACCATGAAACTGGGCAGCGATCCGACTCCAGATCACACATCCTCGATCATGCCCGCAAGCAATAAGGCTCGGCGTGGCAATTCAGAAATTACAATAAACTCGTGCACGGCGTGCGCTCCGTCTCCCACACCGCCCATGCCATCGAGGGTCGGTATTCCGAGGCCTGCGGTGAAGTTTCCGTCCGAGCCACCGCCCACTGCGGCTTCTGCTAACCGCCAGCCAACCTGGCTCGCAATCTCCCTGGCTTTTCCATACAGGGCAGCCACTCCGGCGGTTCGCTCCATAGGCAAACGGTTGATATTTCCGGTCATCTCGAGCTTGCATTTCCGGTCGAACGTTTTCAGCGATCGCAGTTTGCGATCGATCACGGCAGCCTGTTTCGCACGCTCAATTCGCACATCAATTTCCACGGATGCTTCGGCGGCAACTACATTGGTGCGTGTTCCACCGGTAATCACTCCCGGATTCACCGAGATACCCTGACCCAAGTCGTTGAATTTGGAGATCACTGCGATCTGCCGCGCCAGCTCAACAATCGCGCTGTGACCTTTACCCGGATCAAGCCCGGCGTGTGACGCGACGCCTTTCACGCGCAGCTGATATTCGCCCACTCCCTTGCGTGCCGTCTTGACCGCTCCGCGAAGCCCGGCGGCTGGTTCGAGCACCAGCACACCTGCAGACTGTTTGGCCAAGGCTTCGGTGATCTTGCGCGAAGAATGGCTGCCAACCTCTTCGTCGGAAACCAGAAATACCCTCACTGGACGCGGCAGTCCCCCATGCCAGCTTCGCAGCGCCGCGATCGCGTGCAGCATGAGTGCAATGCCCGACTTCATGTCAAGAACACCCGGTCCACGCAGTTTGCCGTTCTCAATCTTGCAGGGCATGTTTTGCAATGTTCCCAGCGGATACACGGTGTCATAGTGTCCAAGCAGCAGCACCGGCTTGCGGCTTGGTCTTCCAGACGCTCCCTGGAAGTCGATCTGCAAACTGCCCCCGAATTCCGCGCTGCGATGCACTTGGGTTTTTCCGCCAAGCGCTTTGAACCTTTCGGCCAGGAAAACGGCGATTCTGTCGACTGCGTTTTTGTTATCGCTGGGTGATTCGATTTCCGCCAGTTCGCGGATGCTTTGCACGATCTCACTCTGACGTTGCTCGAAATAACGCAACCGTTCCGGCGCTGCTGGTTGAGGCGGAGTTTGCGGTTCTTTTGTTTTCCTTGCAGGCACAGTTTTTCTCTCCGAGGAGGCTTCGGCCGCAGGTGCAACGCGGTACAGTATAATCTTCAGGCTGATTAATAGGGCTCGGTGTGCAAAGCCGTCTGAACGATTCGATTGGAATTAATTGCTTAACACCAACGTATTCTGACCATGATTGAAAGTACCCCATCCGTCGCCGAATCCGTCCCAGCGAAGACGGCGCTCGATATTCACGATATCTTAAAGATCCTGCCCCATCGCTATCCGTTTCTGCTGATCGACCGCGTCCTCGAACTCAAGCGCAAGGAGCGAATTGTAGCCATTAAGAATGTCACCATCAACGAACCTTTTTTCAACGGACATTTTCCGGGATTGCCGATTATGCCGGGAGTGTTGATCGTGGAAGCTATTGCCCAGGCCGGGGGAGCGCTCCTGCTCACCGAGGTGGAGGACCGCAGTGACAAAGTGATTTTGTTCACGGGAATCGAGCGCGCGAGATTTCGCAAGCCCGTAAGCCCCGGCGACCAGGTGCGGTTTGAGGTGGAAATGACGGGATGGCGCGCCGTGCCGAAGATGGTCGCGGCGAAAATGCACGGGGTTGCTACGGTCGACGGCAAGCGCGTGGCCGAGGCGACCGTTTCGTGCCAACTCATCGACAGCTCGCGCGGGCGCGGTGACAACTCGGGCGACGGCGCAGCCGAATGAACCCGGGCACGGCCACTGAAGATGCGGCACACCCGGCCAGAGCCGGAATGAATATTCATCCCACTGCAATCATCGATCCCGGGGCGCGCGTGCCCGAATCGTGCAACATCGGCCCGTACTGCGTAATTGGAACGGGTGTCGAACTTGGCGAGAGTTGCCGGTTGGTTTCGCACGTCGCCGTCGGAGGGCCGAGCAGGATTGGATCAAACAATTCCTTTTTCCCTTTCTGCGCGATCGGAATGGATCCGCAGGACGTGACTTATAGAGGCGAACCCACGCGGCTCGAAATCGGCGACCACAACGAGATTCGCGAGTGCGTCACGATCAGCCGCGGGACCTTGAAAGGCGGAGGGCTCACACGAATCGGCAGCCATACGCTGATCATGGCTTACGCCCACATCGGCCACGACACCGTCATCGCAGATCACTGCATGTTAGTAAACGGCGCCACTCTCGCCGGTCATGTAACCGTCGAGGAATGGGCCGTCGTCGGCGCGCTCTGCCCCGTGCATCAGTTCGTGCGCATCGGCGCTCACGCCTACATTGGTGGAGGCACTACCATCACGCAAGATGTTCTGCCATTTTCCATGACTTCTGCCTCGCGCGATACGCATGCCTACGGTATGAACAAAGTTGGCCTCGAGCGTCGCGGGTTCTCCAAAGAGCGCATTCGGAAAATTCACAACGCGTACAAGACTCTGCTTGCGTCGAAGCTCAACACCTCGCAGGCGCTGGAGAAGCTGAAGTCCGAGCACGATCGGGGCGAAGATGTCGATCGGCTGATCCGCTTTGTCGAAGGTGCGGAGCGCGGGGTAATTAAGTAGAAGTCGTGAGTTTTGGGGCTAGTGGCTGGCGGGCGCTGGCCGCTTACCGCCAACCACTAACAGAGATGCAACGTATTGGCTTGATCGCCGGCAATGGCAAGTTCCCGTTTCTCGTGCTCGACGCAGCCCGAGCTGCGGGATACGACGTAGTGGTGGCTGCCATCAAGGAAGAAGCGCTGCCTCAGATCGAGGATCGCGGGGCAGCTTCGGTCCATTGGCTCTCTCTCGGGGAGCTTTCCAAGCTCATCGAGGTCTTCCACCGCGAGGGCGTGCACCGCGCTATTATGGCGGGCCAGGTAAAACACAAGCAGATTTTCTCCGCCATTCGCCCTGACTGGCGGCTCGCGAAGCTCTTGCTCTCGCTTACCAAACGCAATTCGGACAGCCTGCTTGGGGCCGTCGCTCAGGTCCTTGCCGACGAAGGTATAAGTCTCGAGAATTCCACTTGGCTGCTCGAACCGTTACTCGGCATGCCGGGAGTTCTCACTCACCGCCCGCCTTCCGAAGTGGAACGAAGGAACATCGAATACGGCCGCACGGTTGCGCGCCATCTCGCGCAGCACGACATTGGACAGACAGTTGTCATCGCTGAATCCGCCTGCGTCGCTGTCGAAGCCATGGAGGGCACAGACGCCACCATCGAGCGCGCCGGCCAAATTATGGCCTCACTCCAGGGTGATGCTTCCACACTCAGCCGCGCTCTCACCGTGGTGAAAATCGCAAAGCCAAACCAGGATTTGCGCTTCGATGTTCCCGTCATAGGACTTCGCACCATCGAAGTCATGCAATTGTCCGGTGCAGGCTGCTTGGCGCTCGACGCCGGCAAGTGCATTTTGCTTGATCGAGAGCATCTGCTCGACGCCGCCAATCGAGCGGGGATTTCGATTGTGGCTGATCCGACCTGATCTTCCTGATTTTGCTAAATTTATTAGAGGATCAGCTATGTCTACAGCAATTACCCAAACCGCTCTCCTCGCCGAGCAGCTCCGCCGAGCCTTCGATGGCGACGCCTGGCACGGTCCCGCACTACTCGAATTGCTGGCTGATGTTAACTCCGTCACCGCCGCTGCCAAGCCAATTCCCGATGTTCACAGCATATGGGAACTGGTTCTTCACATCGCCGCCTGGGACGCCGCATCGCTTCGACGCTTGGATGGAGAGGTGTGTCAGCCGGAAGGGACTGACAATTTTCCGATTCCGCCCAAGCCAACCGAGGCCGCGTGGCGCAAGACGGTTTCTGACGCCAAGCGAACCCACGATGTACTCGTCAAAACGGTCGCGTCGTTGCCGGAATCACGCCTGCACGATCGGGTGCCCGGCAAGAAATACGATTTCTATTTCATGCTGCACGGCATGGCGCAACACGAGCTTTATCATGCGGGGCAGATCGCCATTCTGAAGAAGGCGCAAGCGTGCGTGCGTGATGCAAAAATAAAGAGATAGCGAAGCATGCAATTCTCATCAGCCGCCTCGACATTGAAGGTGTCTAATCGCGGAATTACTCGATTACCAAATTACTCAACGGTATCGCTCCCCTGAGCATTTACAATCGCTTGTTCCAATTGGCAACCGCCAGCTAAGAGTGGCCTCTGCAAACTGACAATCCGATTTCGGTCGCAGTCGTTGGTGTAGGCGTCTTCGGACGCAATCATGCCCGCGTTTACAAAGAACTTGAAAAACAGGGCGAACCGGTTCGCCTCGTCGGAGTGGTTGATCCGATTCTGGAGCGCGCCGATGCGGTCGCCCGCGAGTTCGGCTGCCGCGCTTTCGGCTCGGTCGAGCAGATGCTCACCACGCACAGCGAGATCCGTGCCGCGTCCGTTGCCGCGCCGACGATCCATCACCTCGAACTCTCTCGCGCGCTTATGTCCGCCGGCGTCGACGTTCTCATCGAAAAGCCGCTGGCCGCCTCACTCGCCGAAGCTGACGAATTGGTCCGCATCGCGTCAGCCGCCAAACGCATCGCCCAGGCAGGGCACCTTGAGCGCTTTAATCCGGCAGTGCGCGCCACCATCCCGCTGCTCACTCAACCGATGTTTTTTGAAGTTCACCGGCTCAGCGTCTTCACGCCGCGCTCGCTCGATGTCGACGTGGTTCTCGATCTCATGATCCACGATCTCGATATCGTGTTGTCTTTCGCCAATTCGCCGGTAAAAGAAGTTCGCGCGGTCGGCTTGCCTATCCTCTCCGGCAAAGTGGACATCGCCAACGTGCGCCTTGAATTCGAATCTGGATGCGTCGCCAACTTCACGGCCAGCCGCGTATCGACCGAGCGTGTGCGCAAGCTGCGCTTCTTCCAGCCCAGCCAATACATTTCCGTCGACTACGGACGCCAGGAAGTTCTCGTTTTCACCGTTGGCGCGGATGGTGCCGCGAAGGGCGATCCGACCGTCAACCCGCAGATCAAGGTTGCCAAGCCACCTGTGACTTCGGAGGAGCCGCTGCACGCGGAGCTGAAATCATTTCTCCACGCGGCACGGGGCCGCTCGACGCCCATTGTTTCTCTTGACGATGGGCGTCACGCCCTTGCACTTGCCCTCGACGTCATTGCCGCGATCCGCGAACACGGGAAAAAAGTCGGCCTCGCTAATTTGGCGAAAGCGAAAGCCTAAGGTCGCCGCACAGTACCCCACCCAAATCATCCCACGCAGCAATGCTTGCCGTGTCGACCGGGGGAACTGCTTCCGATCGCTTTAACAATCGAAGCGACCCAACCAGACAGGAGCCGGTAGTCAGATCGCTCCGCTTGCCCGGAGCATCGAGTAGACTTTCCCCACCGGCAGCCCAACGACGTTGCTGTAGTCGCCTTCGATGCGGGGAATCCAGCGCGACGCCATTCCCTGGATCGCATAGGCTCCCGCTTTATCCATCGGCTCTCCGGTTGCGACGTAGGCGTGGATCTCATCGTCAGAGATCTCTGATACTGTGACTAGAGTGGTTTCGCAGGCAGTTGCCATTTGCCGCTCGTCATTTGCCGGTCGATCGGGACTCACAAGACAAACTCCTGTGATGACTTCGTGCGTGCGCCCTGAGAGCATCCGCAGCATACAGGCGGCATCCCCCGCATCGCGTGGCTTGCCCAGGATAATGTCGTCGACTACCACGATAGTATCGGCTCCCAGGGTAAAACTTTGTGGGTAACGCCGATGAACTGCCAGCGCTTTCTCTGTGGCGAGGCGCAGGCCACAATCTCGCGGGGATTCGCCGGCAAGCGGTGATTCGTCAATATCCGCGGGCTGCACACTGAACGAGATACCGGCATTGCGCAGAAGTTCCTGGCGGCGTGGCGAGGCGGAGGCAAGAAAAAGCATGTCGCTTAGTGGAGTTCCGGTCAACGGCTGCCAACTATGCCGCGCACGGACTCAATCAGCTTCGCGGAATCGTATCCGATTCCGTCTTTGAAAACGGTTTCCACGTTCTCAATATCGTCGATCTTCTTTGATGGGTCGCCTTTGATCACTACGAGATCGGCCTGCTTGCCCGAAGTGATGGTGCCGACGCGGTCGAGGTCTCCCAGGAATTGCGCGCCATTCTCGGTCGCGATGTGAATCGCCTCGACTGGCGCGAATCCGGCTTCCACCAGCAATTCGACCCCGCGCTGGTCGCCGAAGCCGGCAATAACGCCTCCCATGCCCGTGGGATCGAGACCCGCAAGTAGCTGACCCCCGGCCCGCGCGAACTCATGTTCGAATTCCATTTCTTTCTTAAAGGCAGCCTCCCAGGGAGACGTGTCGGCACCGTAGACCTCTTTGGTTCGTGACTGATCTGCAGCACGCACTTTATTAGCAAGAAACGCTGCGCGAGAATCGGAAGACAGAGCATCGAGCACGCGTTGCTCAATCGCAGGCCGTCCGGGAACAAACATTTCGAACACCGGCAGCGTCGAAGTCACCGCCACATGATGCTTCACCAGATCGACAATCATCTCGTGCACCGGCCCGGTCCGCATATCGAGCTTGATCATCTGATCGATATCTTGCGGCTTTTGCGCGCATACCCCGGGCTTGCTTCCCGGTATAGATTCGCTGTCGACGAAAATGCCGTGTTCCAGATCATCGATACCGAGAGCCACCGCCTCGCGGAAACCGATGGAGCAGAGATGGCCGGTGACCTTCGCGCCGCGCTTGTGGGCTGCGGTGATGGCCGCACCCAGTTCATCATGAGTGATGAACATGTAGGCCTTGAAATTGTCGACGCCCTCGTCGAGCCAGTAGTTGACTGTGCGCGTGGCGTCGTCCGGACCGGTGAGCTGGTGCATCTGCAATGCCCATGAGCCTGCACCTTCAAGGTACGGACCGGTGACGTGTATTTTCGGGCCGGGCCTTTCACCGGCGTCAATCTTCTTCTTCAGTTCGAGATCGGTATAGGGTTCGAGCGCCCCGGTGGTGCGAATGGTTGTGAACTCCGCCGGCCAGATAAAGGCGCGGGAAACTGTACGCCATCTCTCCGAAGATGCCATTGCCCATCGGATAGAACATGTGGTCATGCATGCCAACCAGGCCGGGGATAACGGTGTAACCGTGCAAATCGAGTACGTGCGCGTCTTTTGGAACGCTCGCTGAAGCAGCGTCGGAAACTGATTCGATCCTCGCGTGGCTAAGTACAATGGTTTGATCTTCCCGTGCGGGTGCGCCTGTACCATCGATTACCCGGACGTGGGTGAGAGCGACCACCGGGGCGTCAATCTTGATGAAAGACTTTACTTCGGGCGAGAAAGTCTGGCCTGCAGCCGGCGCGATGACAACGAGGCAGCAAAGACAGAGAATAAGGAAGTTGCGCATGCGTGACACCTCTTTGAAAGAGTGCGAGAAGAATTGTAAAGGATGCAACGACTCCCGGCAGAGTCCTCACGTACCGTGATGAATCGACACGCTGCTCTTTGAGAGAGCGGCGCAAGAACGAATTAAAACAGAGAGCTTTGTCTGCGGCTGGGGACGATTCCGAAATGATCGTATGCAAGCTGGGTCGCCACGCGGCCCCTGGGCGTGCGGTTTAAGAAGCCGATCTGCATGAGGAAAGGTTCGTAGATCTCTTCGATAGCATCGGGCTCTTCGGCTAACACCGCGGCCAGGGTATTTACTCCGACTGGGCCGCCCTGATATTTCTCGATAATCGTCAGCAGCAACCGCCGATCAACTTCGTCGAACCCGTACTTGTCGACTTCCAGCATCTGCAACGCTGCTTGTGCCGTAGGCAAATCGATTTTGCCGGCGCCACGCACTTGAGCGTAATCCCGAACGCGCCGAAGCAGGCGGTTGGCGATTCGCGGCGTGCCGCGTGAACGGCTGGCAATTTCGTTTGCTCCTGCATCATCGATGGCGACGCCGAGGATTTCCGCAGAGCGCTCGACTATTACCCGCAAGTCTTGCGGAGTGTAGAACTCCAGCCGCAGGACGATGCCGAACCGCGCCCGCAGAGGCGCGGAAATCAATCCTGCGCGCGTGGTTGCGCCGACGAAAGTAAACGGCTTCACTTCCAGCGTATGTGTTCGCGCTGAAGGCCCCTGGCCGATGATTATGTCGAGTTTGTAGTCTTCCAGCGCCGAATAAAGCAGTTCTTCGAGCACCGGTTGCAGGCGATGAATTTCGTCGACGAAAAGAACCTGCTTGTCTTGCAAATTGGTGATAATCGCCGTCAGATCACCTTTGATCTGCAACAGCGGCGCTGCGGTCGGCTGAAAGTACACACCCAGTTCGTTGGCGATGATGTTGGCCAGCGTGGTCTTGCCCAAGCCTGGAGGCCCGTAGAGCAGAACGTGGTCCATCGCCTCTCCGCGCGAGCGCGCGGCTTCGATTGCGACAGCCAAATTCTCTTTGAGTTTCGATTGGCCAATGAATTCTTTGAGGCGCTGTGGCCGCAGCTTGAGTTCGAAAGAAGAATCATCCTCGACGGCCGCGGCTGAGACTAATCGGTCAGGGCCGTAATTCGGACTGAGATTGTTCCGCGCGGTAGCCACTTTGGCCGATAGTAACAGCTCGCTGGGCAGTTGCCAAAGCCGAAGATTTTAAGGCGATCTTCGCGTCAGCCCCGCAGTCGAACTAAAAGGTTGACCGAGCGCCAGGCAAACCTGGCGAAGGCACAGGATAAAGACAGATTAAACGATCACCATTCACACTTCCGCTACTCTTCCTCTTCCTTCACCTCGCCCCGCTCCGCCTTGGCCTTCTCGATGATCTTCTCCTGCAGCTGTCCCGGCACGGTATCGTAATGATGCATTTCCATATTGAACGATGCCGCGGCCCTGGGTCATTGAAGTCAGATCGACGCCGTAGGTGAGCATCTCGGCCATGGGCACTTCGGCTTTCACCACGGTATTGCCGCCTTTATTGTCCATGCCCTGGATGCGCCCGCGGCGGCTGTTCAGGTCGCCCATGATCGATCCCGCGAAATCGTCTGGCACCGTGATTTCGACGTTCATGATGGGCTCGAGCAGAGTGGGCTTGGCCACTTCCATGGCTTTCTTGAACGCGATGCGGCCAGCCATCTGGAATGACAAATCGTTCGAGTCGACATCGTGATAAGAGCCGTCGTAGAGAATCACGCGGAAATCGACCACGGGAAATCCGGCTAGGTAGCCGCGGGCGGCGGCGTCTTTAATTCCCTTTTCAACCGCCGGAATAAAGTTCTTCGGGATCGATCCACCGAAAATATCGTTCACAAATTCGAACTGCCCGCCACGCGGCATTGGCTCCATTTTGATCTTGCAATCGCCATACTGGCCGTGGCCGCCGGTCTGCTTCTTGTGGCGTCCCTGCACGTCGGCTTTGGCCCGAATCGTCTCTCGATAAGGCACCTTAGGCGCTTTGAGAACAACTTCTGTGTGATAGCGCTTTTTCAACTTGGAAACTGTAACTTCGATGTGCTGCTGGCCGGTCCCGGCGATGAGAAATTCTTTCGTCTGCGGATCGCGGAAAAAGCGCAGCATCGCATCTTCTTCCATAAGCTTGTGAATTCCGGGGCCGAGCTTGTCCTCGTCGGCGCGGCTCTTGGGCTCGATGGCAAACGTAATGGCCGGCTCCGGCAGCTTCACTCTTGGGTATTGGATCGGCGCTGATTTGTCGCCGAGCGTGTCGCCGGTAAGCGTGTCCTTTAATTTCGCCACGGCGCCAATGTCTCCGGCATGCAATTCCGTAACCGGCACCGCAGTCTTTCCCTGCATGATGGAAATATGAGAAAGCTTTTCCGCCGATCCGCGCGAGAAATTCTGCATCGTCGCTTCGTTCTTGAGCACGCCAGAGAAAACCTTGAAATATGAGATTCGCCCGGCGAAAGCATCGGAAACGGTTTTGAAGACATACAACGATACCGGCTCGGCATCGGTCTCATGGCGCTTCGGAGCGTCTCCGTTACCGGAAGATGCCGGCTCTCCTTGCACCCACTCGTGCTCAGAAGGCGCTGGAGTGTAATCGACTATGAAATCCATGACGCGGTCGGCACCGATGTTGCCCAGGCCCGATGCGAATATGACAGGAAAAATCTTGTCTTCGCGAATGGCGTTGTGAAGAGCGGGAATCAGATCTTCTTCGCCGAGCGTGCCGGCTTCGAAGTATTTCTCCATCAGCTTGTCGTCACCCTCGGCCACCAGTTCGACCAACTGCTCGTGAGCTTCCTGCACCTGGGCTCGCATATTCGGTGGAATCTCAGTCTCCTTGCCTTTTCCGTTTCCACCCAGCTCGTAGGTGTAGGCCTTCATGCGAACCAAATCGACCACTCCGGTCAAGTTCTTCTCGCTGCCGATCGGCAACTCGATCGGAATCACGTCTCGCCCAAAGGCGCTGATCAGTGACTCCAGCACCCGCTCCGCGTTGGCGCGGTCGCGGTCCATGCGGTTAACCACGATCAGTCGCGGTGTCTTATATTCTTCGCAGTCGTTCCACACCCGCTGCGTCACCACCTCGACCCCGGCCACGCCATCGACCACCACAATTGCGGCGTCAACCACGGGCAGGACCATCTTGGCTTCATGCACAAACATGCTGAAGCCGGGGGTATCGATCACATTGATCTTCGTCTTGCCCCACTCCACATAGGCCGCCGACGCGGCAATCGACATCTTGCGGGCGATCTCTTCTTCGTCGTAATCGGTGGTCGAGGTCCCGTCATCGACGCGCCCCAGGCGGGGATTTGCCCCTGCCGCGTAGAGCATCGCCGAAACCAATGAAGTCTTGCCGGCATGTCCATGCCCCACAACCGCTACATTACGAATGTTTTCTCCGGAATAGACTTTCACGAGTAGGCTCCTTCGCAGGCGTGAAAAGAGAGAAGGCCCAGAGGAAGATTAGTGCCGTATGCAGGCCAGCCCAACAACACGCGCCGAAAACTAGGATGCTAACACAGGCCAAATTCGTGGCTCAACCGCCGCCACCCAGGGAACATCTGTTGCGGCAGGTTAAAGTAGCGTTCTCGGGCTGGCGATCGTGCCATCCGGTGTCTTCCAGTTCCCAGGTCAACACCAAAGTCACTTTGCTGTTGGGTACCTTCGTGGCACAATTCATTTCGCCGGCGTTGGTTTCGCGCCCGGCTTCCAAGCAGGTTTCCAAAACAGAAAGAGGACAAGCGTGGTCTGGTATTTCATTTTCTTCTTCCTTTCCGGCTTCTGCAGTGTACTTTACGAACTGGTCTGGCTGCGCCTGTCGATGGCACAGTTTGGCGTCACCACAGCGATGGTTTCGATTGTGCTCTCCGTTTTCATGGGCGGATTGGGCCTGGGCTCATGGGCGAGCGGAAAATGGATACGCCAGCATGGGCGAACCCTCGGATTTTCCCCGCTTCGCCTTTACGCCATTATCGAGTTGATGATCGGCGTTTCCGGAATCGTTGTTCCTTACGAACTCGGGTTCGGGCGGAGCATCCTCGAACATCTCGGTTCGACCTCTTCTGCGGAATATTACTTGGTTTCCGGAATCTGGGTAGCCCTTGCCCTGCTTCCGTGGTGCACTTTGATGGGCGCTACTATCCCGGTCGCGATGCTGGCGATCGAGCGAACTTTCCCCCCCGAGTCGTCGCGTTCATTTAGCTATCTTTACATGGCAAATGTAGCGGGTGCGCTGATGGGCACGGTCCTTCCGCTGTTCTTTATCGAGCTCCTGGGTTTTCGTGGAACCCTCAAGATTGGCGCCGTCTGCAACTGCCTGATTGCGCTGCTGGCGATGCGCAAGTCCGCTGCCTTACCGCTAAAGCGAGATGGCGAAATGGCGCCGGCCGCAGCCGAAACTGGATCAAAAACCACGGGCGACAGGTCGCTTCTTTCGTTGTTGTTTGCCACAGGCCTGACCAGTATGGGGATGGAAGTGGTCTGGGTGCGCGAGTTCACGCCCTTCGTCGGCACGGTAGTGTACGCCTTCGCGACGATATTGGGTGTTTATCTTGCTGCCACATTCTTCGGCTCGCGCATTTACCGGCAGTGGAGCGTCCGTCAAGTAAAAGAAACGGCGCTGCTATGGACACTGCTGGCCATCTTTGCCCTGTTGCCGCTAGTCGCCGCGAGTCCGAAATTCAGCATGTTCTGGGTGCTGCGGCTCGCGCTTGGCATCGGACCGTTCGCCGGATTACTCGGATTTCTTACGCCGATGCTGGTGGATCGATGGGCTGGGGGAGATCCAGCAAACGCTGGCAAGGCTTATGCAATCAACGTCGTCGGGTGCATTCTCGGACCTCTATTGGCTGGGTTCCTGCTGTTGCCTTGGGTTAGTGAACGATGGTCACTGCTGTTGTTGTCTGTGCCTTGGCTGATAATCGGCCTCCGTCCGATGGTTTCCTCTGGCGCGTCCCATGGCTGGGTTCCTCGGATTGCAGCGTATGCGTTGCTTCCCGTGACTTTCGGTATCTTTCTCGCGAGTGAAGGCTACGAACAGGAGTATCCCAATAGCAGCCGTATCATGCGGGATTCAACAGCCACGGTGATCGCAACCGGAAGCGGCATGAGCAAACTGCTGCTGGTGAACGGCTACGGTATGACCTCTTTGACGCCGATCACCAAAATGATGGCTCATCTCCCGCTGGCCTTCCTCGATCGTCCACCGCAGGACGCACTGGTCATTTGCTTCGGCATGGGAACAACTTTCCGCTCCCTGCATTCCTGGGGGATTCCGGTCACCGTGGTTGAACTGGTACCCAGCGTGCCGCGGCTATTCAGCTATTTCCATAGCGACGCCTCCGAAGTTCTGAGTTCACCGCTTTCGCACGTCGTGGTAGATGATGGCCGCCGCTACCTGGAACGAACGAATCGGCGATACGACGTGATCACGATCGATCCCCCGCCGCCGGTTGAGGCGGCCGGTTCGAGTTTGCTCTATTCCGCTGATTTCTATTCGGTGGTCCGCGAGCGGCTGCGTCCCGGAGGAATCCTGCAACAATGGCTGCCCATTGGTGATAAGGAAGATCTGACCGCTGTTACACGCGCTTTGAGCCAATCCTTCCGATATGTTCGCGTCTTTGCCTATGGGCGTGGCTGGGGATTCCATTTTCTGGCGAGCGATAAGCCGTTTCGCGATCGATCAGCCAGTGAATTAGCCCAACGTCTGCCAGCTTCGGCGGCCGAGGACCTTGTCGAGTGGGACCAGGATCACAATGCCGAAGCCAGATTTGCTCACCTGTTGCAGAACGAACTTTCGGTAAAGGACTTACTCTCTTTGTCACCCACGACGCCGGCTCTGAGCGACGACCGGCCCATTAACGAGTACTACATGCTGCGCATGTCGCTGCGGAAGTAAGCGACACAGCAGTATCAAAAAAGGAACTATTCGTTTCGCTCTGGTCGATAAACTCCGCTACCTAGGTCTGCCTCTGGTAGGCTTTGAAGGAAATTCACGTCTCGCGCCAGGAAAGCCAGGCTCGGCGATAAAAACGCAAATCCGCGGCTCATGACGAAATTCCTGCGGTTCTTCCGCCCCTCGCACCAACACACAGCCCTATCAGCCACGCTGCTACTGATGGGTACGGTAATGCTCTCGCGGGTGATCGGGTACGTCCGCGAAGCCTACATCGCCTACGCGTTCGGCGCGGGGCCGCAGACCGACGCCTACGTCGCGGCGTTTACCCTGCCAGATTGGCTTAACTACATCGTTGCCGGCGGCGCCGCCTCGATTACATTCATCTCGATCTACACACGATTTCTCGCCGAAAAGCGCGACGCGGACGCCGAGAAGACTTTTTCTGTCGTAATCACGGTCATGACCGCGGTCATGATCCTGGGAACGATTGCCACGGAGATTTTTGCGCCGCAGTTTGTGCGCTGGATGTTTCACGGATTTTCTTCGGCGCAGATGGAATTGACGGTCCACCTGACGCGCATTTTGTTGCCGGCACAGATTTTTTTCTATGTAGGGGGGGTTGTCTCCGCAGTATTGTTATCGCATCGCCTTTTTCTTTTCCCGGCGTTGGGGCCGCTGCTCTATAACATATTCATCATTCTGGGAGGCGTGATTGCAGGCCGTCATTTGGGAATTGCCTCGCTGGCCTGGGGTGCAACGATCGGGAGTGTTGTCGGCCCCTTCTTGGCGAGCGTAATTGGCGCCGCGAAAATCGGAACCGCTTACCGGCCGTCATTCGACGTGATGAATCCTGCGTTTCGCGAATGGGTGCGGCTTTCCATTCCGTTGATGCTGGGCGTGTCGCTGGTTACGGCGGACGACTGGATTCTGCGCCATTACGCTTCGAGCGGAATCGGCGACATCGCCCGGCTGAATTATGCGAAGCGTTTATTCGCGGTACCAATTGCGGTTTTGGGCCAGGCCACTGGGCAGGCGTCGCTGCCGTTTTTCGCGCGCCTGTTCAATGAGAAGCGATTGAAGGAGTTCGCCGATACGGTAAATGATTCCGTCTACCGCGTCGCCGCCGCATCATTCCTGGCCACGGGATGGATGATGGCCGCCGCCTTTCCGCTGATTGACCTAGTGTACCGGCGTGGACGATTCCTGGTTTCTGACACGCAGACTACGGCCGTCTATTTTTTCTGGTTTTCATTGTCGTTGGCTTTGTGGTCCGCCCAGGGACTATACGCCCGCGCCTTTTATGCCGCCGGCGACACGCTCACTCCCATGGCGGCGGTCACGGTCATCACCGCTTCATCGCTTCCGATTTACTCCCTGCTTTTCCATAAAGATGGGGTGGTCGGCCTGGCCTATGCATCCGACATCGGGATTGGGGCGAATTTACTCGCTCTTGCGTTGCTCCTGCACTTTCGCAAGATGGTATCGCTAAAAACGCTGCGCTGGGATGAACTGGGAAAATCCGCTCTGACGGCGCTCGCGGCCGGCGGCATCAGCTTGGAAGTGGCGCACGGCGTTACACCGTTCGTCTCCGGCCACGGCAGCCGCATTTCCGATATTCTGCAATTAGCAGTGATATCGGTCACCTGGGCCGCCGCCGTTGCCCTGGGACTTTGGATATTAGGATCGCAACTGCCCCGCGATCTTCGCCGCCGAAAAGCTACGTCATATCCTGGAGCAGCGCAGGCCGGAAGTAAGGAGATCATGGACGCGGGCAGGCAGCCGTAGAACTGAGGGAAAAATAAAACGGCGGACATTCGCACCCTCTGCGAATGCCGCCGCTAATCGCGACGAACCTCTTGTAGCTTAAGCAAAACTCGCGCCGAAACCTACGCTCGAGCTCCCACCACGGCCGCCTCGGGAGCTGGCACGCTCTTATCCTCGCCATTGGGCTTCTGCTGTGCCGGTTGGCCGCCCTTGCGGATGTCGATGCCGCCCTTGAAGTAGGCGCCGTCTTCAATGGAGATTCGGGCCGCGACCACATCGCCAGTGAGCGAGCCATCGCTGCGGATATCGACCCGGTCACTCGCTGTCAGATTGCCCCGCACTTTGCCGAGCACCACGATCTCGCGGGCATTGATATTGGCAGCAACCACGCCGTTGCGGCCGATAGTGACGCGGTTTCCTGCCAGACTGATCGAGCCCTCCACTCGGCCATCAATATACAGCGATTCCGATCCAGTCACTTCGCCCTTGATCACCAGCGACTTGCCGATCGTTGCCTGGTCTGCAGTAGTGGTCGTTGAGGCCACCGGACGCGGGGCCACAGCGGGCTCGCTCGACATGGTTGCGGGCGCGCTCGGGCTGGACATAGTTGGACGCTCCGGCTCCGCTGGCCGGCCCGGGGTCGTAGGCTGATTCGTCGGCTTCCACATGGGTTACAAAGTTCCTTTCCTTGTTGGGATTGGGATCACACGCCGCACTTGCGTGACCAAACCGAATTGTACTCCGCTCTACCATGTTGAGCGCTGTGGAAAAGCCTGTATTTTCAACAAGGTTTCCTACTCTGGTACGCACTTCTGAGTGACTCTGAGACGCTGTGAGCGCAGCCTAAAATCTCCGTTTCGGCACGCCTACTATGTAAAGATTCCCAGAAAGGATTTATCCCTCCTAACCGATTCACTCCCACTCGGAGTATGCTTTTTGCTTCCCTGTTCGTCTAATAAGTTCGTCTAAGAACTCATCGGCCGTCCCAGGAGTGCAAAAATGTCAGAACCAGCCGTCGTAATCTCAGGCTCCAATGTTGCCCGTCCCGAAGCGGGCGAGTACGCGCCCTACTATGATCGCTATATTGCCTTGGTCAGGGGCGACGACATTCTCGGGACGCTCGATCAGCAGCGCCGCGAGACTATGCTTCTTCTCTCTGGACGCGACGAAGAGGAAGGCGATCTTCGTTATGCACCGGGAAAGTGGAGCGCCAAAGAGGTGCTCGGGCACGTTTGCGATACCGAACGGGTTTTCGCTTATCGCGCCCTGCGGATTTCCCGCTCCGATGCCACGCCCCTGGCAGGTTTCGAACAGGATGATTATGTCCGCAATGGGCCGTTTGCAAATCGCACGCTGAGCGACTTGGTGGAAGACTTCATTGCCGTGCGCCGCGCAACGCTTTCGCTTCTACGCAATTTGGACGAAGCCGCGTGGACGCGGCGCGGCATCGCCAACAAGAATGAAGTTACGGTACGCGCCCTTGCTTTCATCATTGCCGGCCACGAGCTGCACCATCGGAGAATCCTGGAAGAGAAATATTTTGCTGCGACTTAGGCGTAGCTATGGGCAATCGCGCGCTGATTGAATTGCTGCGTGGCAAAGGTGCGCACGCCGATCCTCTGGGCTGCGTGGAAGATCTTTCTGCCGAATTGGCTGCGCGCCACGTTTCCGGATTTCCGCATTCCATCGGCCAACTCGTCTTCCACATGAATTTCTGGATGGACTATGACCTCCGCCGTATACGCGGTGAGAAACCGCCGTACCCCGCGCACAACTCAGAAAGCTTTCCGCCAGATCGGGTGCCCACGGATGCGCACCAGTGGGATGATTTGCGGCAGGGATTTGCGACGCTGCTGCAGGAGTCGGCGGCGCTTGCAGATTCAACAACCGAAGAACTCCAACATCAAGTCGAAGCCACGCACCCGAGCCACAGGGAACGAGCGGCAACGCTTGAGGCTGTTCTATGGCAACTCGTTGCGCATAACAGCTACCACATTGGACAGATCGCAATGATTCGGCGCATGCTTGGCGCTTGGCCTCCGCGCGCCGGCGGAGACACTTGGTAGCGCTGGTGAGTTCATCAACGAACCCATTGCAAAATCACCAGTGCGGCAGGACGCTGACCCATTCACCTGCCACGATGTGCTCTCGCGTTGGCGAAATCACCGCGTAGCAATTAGCCCGAGCCTGTGCCGCAATGTCCCCTGAGCCGTGCCAGGGAACAAGTTCAACTTCGGTACGGCCATATTCGCCGGTGAGAATTGCGGGCAGGAATCGCGTCAGACCGGGCTTAACCCGAATGTCCTCCTTCGCCTTCGCTTGCAGGAACTGGAGCGGATGCGGTCTCATTCCGCCCAGCGCCTCGACCATTGGCCGCGCAAAAAGTTCGAATGTAACCATCGTTGAAATCGGATTGCCAGGAAGACCGAAGAAATATTTAGAGCTTGGTGCGCTTTCGGTAGCGGCCTTGGCATGCCCCACTCGTCCAAATACCACAGGGCGGCCGGGCTGAATTTTCGCTCCGGTGAAAAAGAATTCGGCTCCGAGCTCGACAAGCACTTGCTCGACCAAATCGTAGCGTCCCATCGAAACCCCGCCGGTTATGATCAAAATATCAGTTTGCAACCCCCGCTCAATCAGTTCGCGTAATTTCCGGGGTTCGTCCGGGGCGATGGGGAGAATGACCGGCTCTGCTCCCGCTCGCTGAATTTGCACAGCGAGCGAGTAGCTGTTGGAGTTGCGAATCTGGCTGCGGCCGGGCGTCTGGTCGACAGGAACAATTTCGTCTCCCGTGGTCAATATCGCAATCCGGGGGCGAACTAATACTTTCAACTTTGATTTGCCAACCGAGGCCGCAATAGCGATGGCCGCCTCGTTCAACTTCGCGCCACGATCGAGCAGAAGGGCTCCGCTTTTTGCTTCGGCACCTTGCGGCACGATGTTTTCGCCGCGTGTCAAGCCGCGAGTGATCTCGACAAAGTCTCCGTGCCGCGTCGAGTATTCCACCATAACCACAGCATCGGCACCCACCGGAACTGGCGACCCGGTCATGATCGAATAACTCTCGCCTTGATTGATCGCGCGTGGTCGATCGTCGGGACCAGCCTTGATTTCTCCAATAACTTTCAGCCTGGCAGGAAGTTTGGCCAGATCGCCGAAGCGGACCGCGTAACCGTCGCGTGTGGAACGGTGAAATGGAGGGATATCGCGATCGGCCGTGATGGATTCGGCGAGCATGCGATCGGCGGCATTCAGCAGACCAACCTCTTCCTCTCCGCGCGGAAGCTGGCGCGAGCAGTGATCCTCGACAACGCGGCGTGCTTCTTCGAAGCTCAAAACATGAGACTGAGTTGATGGCGCAGCCATTAAACGATGATAGATCAAAGGATCGGAATTGCCTGTTCCGGTAAGGCAGCAGCACGGGGAACATCGACGGTCGGCTGGTTATTCAATCCACAGTACCCGCTGTGACATCCAACCTTGTCCCCGCAGCTCCGGTTCGTTCATCGTGGATCCAAATGGTTACACGCTATTCGACAACCGGTTTGAAGCGAACTGAACGAGCTGAACTCCCAAGCCTCATGAGCGCAATATTTTGCCGACAAAATCTTCTGAACGAATATTAGTCGGATTTTTTCAGGCCGGCGCGCCGGAAGCAACTGATTCGAATAGATTAAGCGGTTTGATCCAGATTTTTTTAATCTGGTTTCGACTTCCAAATGGCAACCTAACCGGGCGCGCAGAAAAAAATTCGCACCCTAGCGCGGGGAAAAACCCAGCACTAAAAAAGTAGCACCGATTTCAGAACGGCTGGCGCGCGATTTCCTGTCCTAAGACGGTTGGATTGCTCGCGAAGGATAACCCGGCTTCCAGCTCGATCACTCGGTCGCGGACCAGTTGCGCGATTTCGCCATCGAAATGCTGCATACCTTCCTGGGCGCCAGCCTTCATGGCGTCCAGCAAGGTTTTCCCGTCACGCTCACCCTTCTCGATGCACTCGCGGGTGCGGGCATTGGCTTTCAGAATCTCGGCAATGGGGATACGTCCGCTGCGATCGGTTTTTGGCACAAGCCGCTGGCAGATGATGTAGCGGAACGATTTGGCAAAGCGTTCGCGCACGCTCTGCTGCTCTTGCGGCGAGAAAGAACTGACGATGCGCTCGACGGTCTTGGGAGCGTCCATCGTGTTGAGACTGGAGAGCACGAGATGTCCGGTTTCGGCAGCTTCCAGCACGATTTCGATGGTTTCGCGGTCGCGCATCTCGCCCACCAGAATCACTTTTGGCGCCTGCCGCAGGGCCGAGCGTAGAGCATGGGCAAAGCTGGTGGTGTCGCTGTGAAGTTCGCGCTGGTGGATGGTGGAAGATTTGTGATTATGCAGGAACTCGATGGGATCTTCGATAGTGATGATGTGATAACTCTTCTCGCGGTTGATACAGTCAAGAAGCACAGCCAGAGTTGAAGACTTGCCCGATCCGGCGGGGCCGGTCACAAGAACAATGCCATCACGCAACTTGGCTACCTCGGCCAGGTGCGCAGGCAAGCGAAGAGAAGCGAAGTCCGGGATAGCTGTGGGAATCACGCGCATCACGATCGCACAGCTGCCCCGTTGAATGAAGATGTTGGCGCGAAATCGAGCGACACCAGACAAGCCATAGGAAATGTCGCAGGAGCCATATTCGCGCAGACTGGCCATGGCCTGCTTATTGTCCCCGATCAGGTCGGCGGCGATATGGCGCGTGTCGTCGGGAGTAAGCGAAACCAGCGAGGGCATCTGTACCGAAATGAGTTGTCCGTAGACTTGAACTTGCGGTGGACGGCCGGGAGAGAAAATCAGATCGCTGATTTTATCGGCAGAGCGCAGCATGGCGGCAAGCAGCGCTGGAGTCGCTACCTTACCGCTGCCCGAATAGTCTTCGAGAGAAACCGATATCGCTGCAATGCCAGGTGATGCCATTCCATCCTCGGAACTGGTTTTTGTTTAGGGATTTGAACGCACCACAGACGGGTCTCTGCGTAATCCTGGGTCAGCTTCTTGGAACCAATTTATCGCGCTCCAGCTGGAAATGTAAGGACGCGTTGGACATAGCCCTTAGTAACCGCGGGGAGATCCTGGCCACATCGTCGCTTGGATCGAAAATCAAGCGAAACCCTGGCGTTTCGGCGACAAAAGCCTTAATTCCTGAGGGAAACGGGCGGCACGAGAGACTCACGCCGGTTCCCCCTACACCAATGCCTTTATTTCTTAGCTGGCTTCTTTTTTCCGAATCCGGTTTCGACCGATGCGCCAATACTGGTGAGCATCTGCTTCGCAACATCGGCGTAAGGGCCGTTGGGCTGAAGTTCGAGATATTTCTGGAAAGCCTCGGCCGTGCCCGGAGGCGCAACCATCTTGTCGCCTTGAAGCGTGGCTTTGCCGATCATATTGACGCCTTTTTGGTAGTAGGCGTCGGCCTTTGTAGGATCGGCAGCAAGGCATTTGTCGAAAGCCGCGATCGCGTCATCCACCTTCCCTGCATTCGTGAGCACCGCGCCCTCGTTATAGTAGTAACCGGCCGCTCCAGCAGGATTAAGCTGCGCCGCCTGGTTATAGGCCTTCAGGGCCTCATCGGGTTTGCCGGATTTACCGGCGGCTTCCCCGAGGTTGTTGTAGTAGGCTGCCAGCCGTTCGTTGTCCTGCGGATCTTTTTTCGCGGCAGTCTCCATCGCTTTTTGTTTCAGGTCAATCGCCTTCTGATAATCGGTGACGGCCTCCTGCAACCGCTTCGACCGCTCTGCTGGATCAGTCTGCTTGACCGCGGAATTTCGATACGCATCCGCGAGTTGGGCCCAGAGCACATCACGCGTCGCATCCATTTGCGTGGCTTCGGTCAGGATGTTGATGGCGGTGTCGTAGTCTCCGGCCTTGGCGGCTGTATTGGCGGCGACGATCTTTTCATTCAACTGCTTGATCGTCATGTTTTCTTTGGCAACTTTTTGTTCGGCCTCCTGTCGCGCCTTAAGCTGCTCGGGAGTAAGGCCCTGGCCTTGCGCCGCCTTCTCCTGTTCCTTCTTTAAATCGAAGTCGAGTGTATTTTCGTCGGCGGTGACCTGAAAATGATTCGCGTGGAACAGTTCCTTGTTCGCTTTCGCGTCGTCGGCGTTCTTGTAGAGGGTGACGTTATAAGTGCCCGAAGAAACGCCGAGAGAGAAATACTCGCCTTTCTTATTGGTCTTCAAAGTATATTTCTGGCCATTATCCTGGTTGGCGAAAACCACGACGCCATCCGCGATGGGATTGCCCTGGACGTCTTTGGCAACTCCTTTAACCGTTCCAGATGCCTGCGAGAAAAGAGGGGGCGCGCAAAGCGAAATGGCAAACAGAATTAGAACCCCTACCGCAAATTGTTTCTTCATAATCGTCTCCTGGGCAGGACCTTGGATTATAAATGCGGATCTCAGATACTCTGACTACCCTTTACGTACGGAATCGGATCTCGAGCTCCAGCTGCAGCAAAAGCGCGAAGGCGCAACACGCAGCTATCGCACACGCCGCAGGCTTGATCCTCGCGGCTATAGCATGACCAAGTTAAATCGAAGGGAGCGCCGAGTTCAAGGCCCAGTCGCACAATTTCGGCCTTGCGCAGGTGAATGAGCGGGGTAACGATCTCGATGTGGCCTGCTTTCGTGCCAGTTTTGATCAGCTGATTGAACGCCTCGTAATAAGCGGGGCGGCAATCGGGATAACCGGAGCTATCCTGCTCTACGGCGCCGATAAAGATTTTTGTGGCCCCGAGCACTTCTGCCCAGCTAACCGCAACCGACAGGAAATGCGCGTTGCGGAAGGGGACGTAGGTGACGGGAATCTCCTGGCCAATATTTTCAGATGTCGGAACGGCGATCATGTCATCTGTAAGGGCCGAGCCTCCAATGGCCCAAAGGGCTTCGTTTCGAACCGCGAGCTGATCGTGAATGTTCAGCCGGCGGCAAATGGCCAGGAAAGACAGGCGTTCGCGCTTTTCAGTACGCTGGCCGTAACTGATGTGCAGAGCGGCGGCGTCATAGTCGCGCGCGGCGAGAGCCGCACAGACACACGAGTCCATCCCCCCGCTGAGCAGGACGATGGCGCGTTGGCTGGAACGAGGCATAGATAAATTCGATCAAGCGAGGACGAATTGCAGATGAATGAACCTAATTTATGACCGGTAATCCGCTAAACTCCCTTCACCGCCGGGTCCCAAATGAATTTATGCAGTTGCAAACCCAGCCGGGCGGCAACATTATCGGCGAGCATCCACTCTGCCAGTTGTTGCGGATCGAGCAAACAATGAGAACTGTCACGTGCGCCAGTTGCGTCTTTGCGGAAAGCGGGGGAGAACAGCACCGCATTCACGCGTTCCGCAAGCTCATGACGACGAACAAAGTCACGGGCAAATTCGTAATCCGCGCGGCTGCTGAGCACGAATTTTACTTCGTCGCCCGGCGTGAGCGCTTGCAGATTCTCCAGGTCAAACGTGTCGACTTCACCGGAATCTGGGCACTTTACGTCGACAATTTTGGCCACTCCCGGCGGAACTTGCTTTAGCGGGCGCTCTCCGCTGGTTTCAAGGAGAACTCGGAATCCGGAATCGAGCAATTGCTGCATGAAAGGTAGAAGCTCGCGCTCCTGGAGCATTGGCTCGCCACCAGTAATTTCGACGAGACCGCCGTCCGGACTCAGCCGCTGCACTTCCCTGAATATTTCTTCCTGCGTCATTCTCCGGCCGCCCGTAAAGGTGTATTCACTGTCGCACCAGGTGCATCGCAGATTGCATCCCGTGAGGCGCACAAAAACGCAGGGCAAGCCAGCGTAGGTCGATTCCCCTTGCAGGGATTTATAAATTTCAGTAATCAACATGGATCGAGATGAATGGCCGCCTCTACTCGCTGTATTTTGCTGTAGTGGTATCGGTCTCGAACACCGTAACGTCTTTAACCCGCACACGGCCGTTGGTCACAGCTTTCAGCCGTGTGTTCGACTGATCATAAAAATATTTCGCCAAATTCTCAGCCGACGGATTGATGACCGTAAAAGGCTCGATGTCATTGATCATCTGATGGTCCAGGCGGTCGATCACGTGACGCATCACGTCGCGCAGATCCTTGAAATCGAGGAGGAGACCGGCCTTATCCAGTTCGGCGCCAGCGAGCGTGACGCGAATCTTGTAGTTGTGGCCGTGCGGGTTTTCGCACTTGCCCTTATAGTTCCGCAGGTAATGGCCAGCGGCAAAAGTGTCATCAACGGTAACTTCGAACATGCATTCCTTACTTAGGCCCGCTCTACAGCCCGGACCGCACGCAGTCGCTAAACTGTTATTGTAACGCGGAGCGGAGCTCGCGTCGCTTGACTGCCAGCGTCGCGAGGGATAGGGTGCCTATTTGTCTTTTTTTTGCAAAGGAGCCGTGATGACGCGTCGAATCCCCGCTTTCGCAGCACTCGTATTTCTCGTTTTAATTTCCAACCTTGCCGCGCAGAACAAACCCGATACGCCGGAGTTCGATGTCAAGGAGCATTACACCAAGTACGAATACCGAATCCCGATGCGCGACGGCGTTCATCTCTTCACATCCGTGTATGTTCCGAAGGATTCTTCGCACACGTATCCCTTTCTCATCAATCGAACTCCTTACAGCGTGGGCCCGTATGGGGTGGATCAATACCGCAGGAACCTCGGCCCATCGACGGATTTCGACAAGGCGGGATACATCTTTGTTTCTCAGGACGTGCGCGGGCGATATATGTCGGAGGGGACCTTCGTCGAAATGCGACCGCACATCGACAACAAAAAATCGAAACGGGACGTGGACGATGCCAGCGATCTATACGACACAATTGATTGGCTACTGAAGAACGTTCCGAATAACAATGGGAATGCAGGAATCTGGGGAATCTCTTATCCAGGATTTTTTACTTCGGCGAGTATCATCGATTCGCACCCCGCGCTCAAAGCGGCGTCGCCGCAGGCTCCGATGACGAATCTTTTCATGGGCGATGATGCCTATCACGGCGGCGCCTTCATGCTGAATGCGAACTTTGGCTTTTATAGCTCTTTCAAGCCGCAGGAAAACCCGGAATTGCCACCGAAGGTGCGGGTACCTTTCGATTACGGGACTACGAGCGGATATGACTTCTATTTGAACGTTGGGCCGATTTCGAATCTGGACAAATATCTTGATGGCAAAAGCGCTTTGTTCGACGATCAGATGCGGCACGACACCTACGACGATTACTGGAAAGCGCGGAATCTCGCTCCGCACATGAAGAACATTCACTGCGCCGTGCTGACCGTGGGCGGATGGTTTGACGCAGAAGACCTGCAGGGGCCGTTCAGCACGTTCCGTGCGATCGATGAGCACAATTCAGGCATTTTTAATGCGCTGGTAATTGGGCCCTGGGTACATGGAGGATGGGCGCGGTATGACGGCAATCACCTCGGGCGGGTGGAATTCGCCTCGAACACTGGCGAGTATTACCGGAAGAACATTTTGTTTCCGTTCTTTGAGCAGCATTTGAAAGGAGGTGCCGATGCGAAGCTACCGAAAGCGTACGTCTTTGAAACCGGTACAAATGTGTGGCGGCGCTATTCGGCGTGGCCTCCGAAAGAAGCGGAATCGAAAACGCTGTTTTTGCGGGCGGGAGGCGAGCTTTCGTTTGATCCGCCGGATGCGGATGCACCATCGTTTGACGAATACGTAAGCGATCCGGCGAAGCCTGTTCCATTTGTCAGTTATGTTTCGACGCGGGTGCCTCAGGAGTACATGGACTCGGACCAGCGGTTCGCGGACAGCAGAACGGATGTTTTGACTTATCAAACGCCCGTGCTGCAGGAAGATGTGACCATCGCCGGCCCGATCTCGCCAAAGCTTTTTGTTTCCACAAGCGGAACCGATTCCGACTGGGACGTGAAATTGATTGACGTGTATCCGGCGGACTATCCGGATAGCAGATTTGACACACCGAAACCGGAAGACAAAGACAAGCCTCGAACCGACGTAGGACCTCCTGAATTCAGCATGGGGGGCTATCAACAACTGGTTCGCGGTGAGCCATTTCGGGGTAAGTTCCGGCACAGCTTCGAGAAGCCGGAACCGTTCACGCCCGGCAAAGTCGAGCAGATCGATTTCACGATACAGGATGTGAATCATACGTTTCGGCGCGGGCACCGCATCATGGTGCAGATTCAGAGCTCGTGGTTCCCGTTGACGGACCGCAATCCCCAGACGTTCGTTAACATTCCCGACGCGAAGCCTTCTGATTTTGTGAAAGCCACGGAGCGCGTGTATCACGACAAGGGGCAGGCGTCGGGAATTGGCGTGGAGGTTTTGGCGGCTCCGGGAGCGGCCGAACCGGGCAAATAGCAAGCCTTACACAAGGTTTTCGGCACTCCATCTCGGGCTGCGGTAGAATTTCGACAATGTATCGTGCCTTCGTTGTGGTCAACCTGCGCCCGCGGAGTACAGCGAGGCAGTAAGGACTGGTTGTCATGAACGTTCTATTGCTTTCCATGCCCGATTCCTTCGAGCATATGCCGCCTGCAGTAGTGCGCATGCCAAACGGCGCACTGACTTCATTGGCAGGAAACGTCGATCCCCATCATCACGTCGCTGTGGCGGATTTGATCCTGGTGCAGCGGAAAGTCCGCGAGACGGTTACGAAACTGGTGCGAGAGCTGAATCCGGAAGTGGTAGGACTTTCCATCATGACGTTTCAGCGGCGCACTGCTTCGCGCATTATCGAGTTGGTGCGCGCGCTGCGGCCGGGCGTGAAGGTTGTGGTGGGCGGTTACGATCCCAGCCTCGCTCCTGAAGCGTATGAAGACATGGGCGTGGATTTTCTGGTGCGCAGCGAGGGAGAAGTTACTTTCCGGGAATTGCTGCGAGCGATTGAACAGGGTACGGGCTTCGACAAGATTTGCGGCCTTTCGTTTCGAAATGGCAGCGCCTGGGCGCATAATCCTGCGCGGCCGCCCCACAAATTGGAGGATAGCGAGATTCGCCTGCCGAATCGAGACTCTCGGGCGCTCAAGGGATATACCTTGATGGGCAGGCAGATTGACGTAATCGAAACGTCGCGCGGCTGCACCTACGACTGTAGTTTTTGCTCGATCATTGAGATGCGCGGCCGCAATTTTCATACGTATTCCTTCGACCGCGTGCTGGCCGACATTCGCGACGCTCGCGATCACGGGGCCGAGACGATATTCTTGGTCGACGACAACATTACCCTGAACGTGAAACGTTTCGAGGCGTTGTGCCAAGCGATCATTGATGCCGGCTTGAATCGGCTCGACTACTTTGTCCAAGGGATGACTTCAGCGATTGCGAATCATGGCGAGACGCTCGCCCCGCTGATGCGGCGAGCAGGGTTTCGCTATGTGTTCCTGGGAATCGAAAATATTCTGGAAGGCGATCTCGAGTTTTTGCGGGCCTCCGCCAAGAATACGGAGCGGATAAACGGTCACGAAACGGGAAACGCAACACTGAAGGCGATCGACTACTTGCACCGCAATGACATGTATGTCGTGGGCGGATTGATCGTGGGCAGCCCAGGCGATACGCGCGAGTCGATTGAGGCCAACCTGGAATTTGCGCGACGTTATGTCGATTGGCCGTACATTCAACATCCCACGCCTTACCCACGGACTCCGATGACGAAAGACTTCCGCGAGCAAGGTCTGATCATGAATGAGCGACTCGAGGAATATGACGGCACGACGGCGGTGGTGCGCACTGAACACTTAGCGGCTGAGGAAGTGGAGTTTATGCGCTGGAAGGCAGAGCGGTGGATGAAGGTGCAGCACGTTCCTGTGGCGCTAAAGCATGATCCGGGATTCGTGCTCTTTCGAGGATGGAGGATGTTGCTTCACACTTTTCGAGGAAGCTCGCTTCGTTCGCTGCTAGGACTGGAGAGCGACAGAAAAGTATTCGAGCGGTATCGGAAGATTCGCCGGGCGGAGCGGGAGTACGTGTGAGCGCCCTGACGCGAACGGATTAGATGCCAGACCCAAAGAACTCCTCGACGACCTGCATCTCCGTAGTTCTCCGGTAATTCGGCAGGCTCTCGATGAAGACCCGGCCATATTGTTTCTTCAAGATACGATTGTCGAGAAGCACCAGCAGGCCACGGTCGTGGAGAGAGCGGATGAGACGTCCAAAGCCTTGTTTGAGCGTTATCACCGCTGCGGGAACCTGGTAATCGAAAAAAGCATTCCCGCCCCCCGACTCGATTGACTTCACGCGCGCGGCCACGACCGGATCACTGGGCACCGCAAACGGAAGCCGGTCGATGATGACGCAGCTTAACTGCTCGCCCTGAACGTCGACGCCTTGCCAGAACGAAGAGGTTGCGAAGAGCACGGCATTGGGCGTGAGCCGAAACTCCTCGAGTAGGGCGCTCTTCGGTGCGTCGCCCTGTCGAAGTATGGGATATTCCAGTTCGCCCAAAAGTCGCTCATACACGTCATTCATCTGCGCGTAGCTGGTGAAGAGCACGAAGGCGCGGCCTCGGCTGATTTCGAGAAGCTTGCGAATGCGTTCCGCGGCTTTGGTGGTGAAGGTGGGCGTGCGCGCGTCGGGCAGATCCGGCGGAACGTAGAACAGTGACTGCGACTGGTAATCGAAGTGTGAGGGAAGAACCGATTCGCGGGCGTGTTCGAGGCCTAGACGCTGGCGAATGTAATCGAAACCCCGGCCGACAGCGAGTGTGGCGGAAGTAAGCACTGCACATTCGAGCTTTGACCAAAGACATTCACGGAGAATGGGTCCAACATCAATCGGAGTGGCCTGAAGGAATACGTGTTGGCGGCCGGCGAAGGCATCTTTAGTCTCGGTCTTGCTTCTCTGCGGCGAGTTCATTCGTCCGCGGCCGCCGCGCCGCTCGATCCAGAAGACAGTGTTTCGATCGTCGGATTCCATAGCAAAGCTGAGGTGCATCTGAATTTCCTGCGCGCGGCGGACGAGATTGAAAACTTCTTCCGGCTTCTGTGCGAGGCCTTCGAGTTCACCGGCGATGCGAGTCAAAGAGTTATTAAGCGCGAGGAATTCCTCTCCGTTCTCTTCGAGAAATTCGCGGCGCGATTCGAAGGCGAAACGCCCATCGCCCAGGGGCAGCAGCGAGAAGAAGAACTGAGACTTCTCGCGTAGGCTTCCAAGCGCTCCTGAGAGAGAAGCGGACATCATGTGATTGTGCTGCAGCGAGGCCTCGACGTCGCGCGCGAGATCCTCGACACGCAGATTGCTTACAGAGATTCCGAAATAGTTGCCGGCTACATCCTCGAGCTCATGCGCCTCATCGAAAATCACGGCGGCAGCTTCGGGAAGAATGCCGGCATCCGGAGCCCCATCAGCCTGCAGCTTGATAGCCAGATCGGCGAAGAAGAGATGATGGTTGACGATGATGATGTCGCTCTCCATGCCGCGGCGTCGCATTTCGGTGATAAAGCAGCGCTCGAACTCACTGCACTTTTGACCGGAGCAGGCGTCCGCCCGCGCATCGAGTTTGTGCCAGAGCTGGCTGGTTTCGGGCAGTTCAGCAAGTTCGGCGCGGTCGCCAGTCGATGTAGTTTTTTCCCATGCAGCGATGGCGCGATATTGATCGATTTCTTCTATTCCGTTCAGGACGGGCGCGCTGGTGAGATCGTAAAGCTTTTTGCGGCAGAGATAATTGTTGCGGCCTTTCATGTAGCAAACAGAGAGTCGGCCGGGACCTTGGCCAGAATGCGAATCCGGTCTAGATGTTCCGTCGCCGAATAGAGCGTGTTCAAGAAACGGGATGTCTTTGTAGAAAAGTTGCTCCTGCAGATTTTTCGTGCCAGTCGAGATGATCACGCGTTTGCCGGATCGAATGACTGGCAGCAGGTATGCCAAGGTTTTCCCAGTGCCGGTGCCGGCCTCGACGATTAGATGTCGCTTTTCTGCCAGTGCCTGCCCGACCGCCTCCGCCATCTGCAGTTGCCCGCGGCGAAATTCGTAGGCCGGATGCATTCGCGCCAGCACCCCACCTGGAGCAAAGAACTGATAAAGCGAAGCGTCTTTAGTCCCAGGCACCGAGCGTGGGGGCGAGGTCGATGAAGCGGGTTGGGAACTTAAAGCCACGGGAGTCTCTATAATACGAGTTCCGCACCATTTGCATTGACAGCCGAGATTCGATGCGAGCTTGAGGGCGATTCTGGCCGCCGTCGTTGTCTTTAGATCGGAATTATTTTGACCCAGCCAACGTACAACTCGTCCAGCGCGACCGTCGTGGCAGGTGCTCGCATTCCGATGCTCGCCATCGTGGGCCGCCCAAACGTCGGCAAATCCACATTGTTCAATCGCATCGTCGGATCCCGGCGCGCGATAGTTGGCGACGAGCCCGGCATTACTCGAGATCGCCTCTATGGCGATGCTGAGTGGCGTGGAGTTCTTCTCCGCATCATCGATACCGGAGGCATCCTTCCTGAGGACAAAGACTTCATTCCATCGGAGATTTTTCGCCAGGCTAGGGTCGCGCTAGACGAGGCAGCCGCCATCGTGATGGTGGTGGATGGCCGCAGCGAACTGGCTGCGCCTGATCTAGAACTGGCGCGGTTGCTGCGCAAGACAGGCAAGCCGCTATTTCTCGCAGTGAACAAAGCGGACAGCGAAAAACAGTCTTCGCTGATTGATGACTTTCACGGGCTGGGCATTCGGGACATGTTTCCGATTTCCGCCGAACATGGGCGTGGAATCGACGATCTGCTAGATGCGGTTTTGGAAGTTCTGCCTCGGCAAACAAATCTCACTACAGAGGACAGTGGGGTCACAGAGGAAGGCGGCGCAGAGCTGTCGGAGAAATCTAACGCGGCCGGAAGGCCGATGGCAGCTGAGCCGACTTTATACGAGACCAAAGTTGCGATCATCGGCCATCCCAACGTGGGCAAGTCGACCCTCTTGAATGCGCTCACCGCTTCGGACCGTGCGATCGTCTCGCCGATCCCAGGAACTACGCGCGATGCGGTCGATGAATTAATCGAGCACGATGGGCGGCGATTCCGCTTTATCGATACGGCTGGAATTCGGCGTAAGGGAAAAACCCATTTGATGGCGGAGAAGCTTTCTGTCGTGATGGCGCGCAAGCATCTGGAAGCGGCCGACATCGCCCTCCTAGTGATTGACGCAACCGAAGGTGTGAGTCAACTCGATGCTGCGATAGCCGGTTACGCGCACGAAAGTGGACGCTCGATGATTATCGTCGTGAACAAGTGGGATCTGATGATCAGCGGCGCTCAAAAGACGGGCAGACCGTCGAAAGCGGAGCGCATGCGGGAAGGCAAACGCACTGGAAACCGCGAAGCTTATGAGGAACGGCTGCGAGAGGATCTGAAGTTCTTGAGCTACGCGCCGGTGGTGTTTATTTCGGCGAAAAGCGGAAAGGGCACCGAGAGAGTTTTTGCTCTGCTCGAGGAAGTCGCGCGCGAACGGCGAAAACGAGTCTCGACGTCGGAGATGAACCGATTCATTGAACACGTCGACTTTGAACGGGCATCAGTCCCTATGCGGCAGCGCGTGAAAATTCTTTACATGACCCAGGCGTCGGTAGCTCCGCCGACTTTTGTATTGTTCACCAACCGGGCTGTGAAACTGCATTTTGCCTACCAGAGATTCTTGGAGAACCAGATTCGCAAGGTATTTGGGTTTGTGGGTACTCCCATTTGGATCAAGAACAAGGCGCGGAATTAGCGAGCCTGCTTGAATTTCACTGCTGATGTACTCTGTTATTTCGGCGCATGGCAAATCTACGGAGACATTGGCTGGTGGCGTTCGCGTGTGTTGCTTTCACGGGGTGCGCTTCGATTGGTCCTCCGCTGCCGCCTTCGCTCGAATTGCCGCGTCCACCCGCCGATTTGCGCGGCTCCCGCAAGGGCGACAAAGTCACTTTGACCTGGACTGTTCCTGCGCGAACCACGGACCGGCGCAGCGTGCGTTTCTTAGGTCAAACTGAAATCTGCCGGGGGATTGAACCCACTTTGAAAGAGTGCGGAAAGCCAGTCGGAGAAGTGTCGCGACCAGCGAGCTTCGAAGCCGTGAGAAAGCCGCCGGCGAAAAAACTGACTGCGACCTTTGTCGACACTTTGCCGGTGACGCTTGAGCAGGAGCATCCCAAGAACTTCGCAACCTATACGGTTGAAGTGCTGAATCCGGCGGGACGCGGCGCTGGACTCTCGAATCAGGTGCATGTGCCCCTGCTTCCAGCTTTGCCGCCTTTCCCGGATTTTCAAGCGAGAGTGACCGCACAGGGTGTGCTGATCGTCTGGCGGTGTCCCGTCCCGCCCACAGGTCTCCTCGGTACGAAGTACTTCTTCCGTATCTACCGGCGTCTAGAAGCCGGCGGACCTGTAACGAGAATCGCGGAGATCGACGATTCCAGTTGTGCGGTTGCGCCAGAAGCGAAAAATATTACCACCTCCTTTGTCGATCAGGCGTTCGAGTGGGAAAAGAACTACTTGTACCGAGGCGCCGTGTTGAGCGTAATGGTCGTACCCGGAAAATCGCCGGTTGAAGTCGAAGGCGACGACACGCCGGAAGTAAAGGTGTTCGCACATGATGTTTTTCCTCCGGCGGCGCCGACGGGATTGCAAGCGGTTTTTTCGGGTCCTGGCCAGCGGCCGTTTATCGATCTTATTTGGTCACCGGTCACGGATGCGGATCTGGCAGGTTACAACGTTTACCGGCATGCGGGCGGCGACGAAGCCCCGGTGAAGCTCAACTCTGGATTGGTGGAGGTGCCGGCATTCCGCGATTCGCAGATTGCTGAGGGCAAAACTTATTTTTATTCAGTGACGGCGGTCGATCAGCGCGACAATGAGAGTGGGCGCTCGGACGAGGCAAGCGAGAGGGTGCCGTAGGCATCTTCACAAAGTTCGCCGGCTGTCGGGATTCTGCGTGAGGAACGGGCCGCTACTTCTTGGCAAACTCGCTTCGATGCCGGCTGTAGAAGACGTAAATCATCAGGCCGAGGACCAGCCACACGATGAACCGCACCCAGGTGATGACCGTCAGCCCGGTCATGAGGCCGCCGCAAAGAATAATGGAAATCAGCGGGAACAAGGGCACAAACGGGACTCGGAACGCGCGCTTGCGATCGGGCTGCCTGCGGCGCAGAATGATCACTCCCAGAGAAACCAGAACGAAGGCGAACAGCGTCCCGATGTTGGCGAGGTCGGCGGCATCTCCAATGTCCACCAGGCCTGCGGGAATCCCCACCGCGAAACACGCGATCCAGGTGGAAATGTGCGGCGTCTTAAATTTCGGGTGCACCGCGGAAAACAGCTTCGGCAGCAAGCCGTCGCGAGACATGGCGTACCAGATGCGTGCCTGCCCGTACTGAAATACGAGCAGCGAAGAGATCATGCCCGTCAGCGCTCCGATCACGATGACCGAGCGGAAGAGCGGGTGCACACCCAGATACTTCATCGCGTAGGCGACGGGGGCTTCGGCGGCGGCACCGGAGACGAAGGTTGTGTACTTCATCATGCCGAGCAGGACGACGGCAACTCCGACATAGAGCACCGTGCAGACCACCAGCGACATGATGATGCCGAAGGGTAAATCTTTTTGCGGATTGCGCGATTCCTCAGCGGCGGTGGAGACCGAATCGAATCCGATGTAAGTGAAGAAAACGATGGCCCCTCCGGTAACGATTCCGGCGAAGCCAGAAGGCGCGAAGGGATGCCAGTTCGCAGGCTTCACCAGCATTCCGCCGACTACCAGGAAGGTCAAGATGGCGCCAATTTTTACCAGCACCATGGCGTTATTGGTCTCCGCCGACTCCTTCACTCCGCGCACCAGCAGCAGCGTGAGAAGGAAAACAATGAGGAAGCCGGGGAGATTGAAATAGGCACCCGTCCACTGCCCGCCGGACCAGACCGGACTGGCAAATTTTTCCGGCAAGTTGAGGCCGAATACCGCCAGTTGCGCTTTTGTATAGCCAGCAAAGCCGACCGCGACGGCGACGTTCGAGACTGCGTATTCGAGGATGAGATCCCAGCCGATGATCCAGGCAAAAATTTCGCCGAGCGTGGCGTACGAGTACGTGTAAGCGCTGCCGGCGATGGGAATCATCGAAGCCAGTTCGGCGTAGCACAATCCGGCGAAGCTACAGGCAATCGCGACCAGGAAAAACGAAATCGCAATCGATGGCCCGGCCGGCGGGCGGCCGTGCATGAGCGCTCCCGCGGTGCTGCCCGTGCGCAATAGATTCATGATTACGTCGAGCGCCTGCGCATGCAGAAGGGATGGGACCTGGAAATATTCGCCTGCGGCGGCGGTACCGGTAAGGATGAAAATTCCCGACCCGATGATGGCGCCGATGCCCAGCGCAGTCAGTGACCAGGGGCCGAGAGTCTTTTGCAGCCGCTGCCCCGGAGCCTCGGATTCCGAGATCAGCTTGTCGATCGACTTGCAACAGAAAAGCTGGTTGTCGGAGGTTCGTACCGTTGAATCTCGAACCGTTTCGGCGGGTTCCGTGGATGGTTGGGACAAGTGGCAGTCGTCTCCTGAAACGCTTAACCTAAATCCCCACCTCTGCCAAAAGGGGCAAAGATGGGGCACCCGTTTCGCTCTTACGCTTTACCGCTTCGATTGGCCGCGAGCCAGTTTCTTCACCTTGCGCTTTTTTGATCCACGAGCATAGTCGCGGGGCTTTTTTGGCTTCTCCGCTTTGGCCTTTTTGCGCGAGGCGCGTTTTGCTTTCTTGCGGTCGTCTTTGCTTAGCTCTGCTGTATTTGCCATGAACTCCCTTAAGATTTGTAATTTGGTAATTGAGTAATTTGCGATCTAAGAGCCACTTGTCGCTTTTTTTACAAATTACCCGATTACAAAATTACCAAATCGGCGTTATGCCTGTTCCAGCTGAGCGTATTTTTCCACAAGCTTCTTCAAGCCGAAGCGAGGAAATTGTACCGTAATCTTGGCTTCCGCGCCTTCTCCTTCGCGCCGGTAGACGGTTCCTTCGCCATATTTCGGATGGCGGACCTTCTGGCCGGGGCGGAATCCGCGCTTATCTGCAGGTTCTTCGACGGGGGATTTCGGCACAGAAAACTTCTTGCCGCGCGAGGCGAAAAACTCGGCAATGTTCTCGATGGAGTTGTAATGACCGGCGGTCGGCGCAGTTTTCTGCTGGATCTCCGCGACTCGTCCGCGCTTCCAGCTTGCGCTCTGGTCCTCGTCTTCGTAGGAATAGTGAGTGGAGTGGTCTTCGCCGCCTGCGGAGCTTCGCCCCGCCGGCCGGCCGAGCGCGGCCGTTCCCACACGAGCTCTCCTATTCCCCATCTCTTCAATCAGCGGTGCGGGAACTTCTTCCAAAAAGCGGGAGGGGACGCTGGCCTCGGGCAGATCGGTGCCATAGCGGCGGCGGTACACGGCGCGCGTCAGGATGAGCTGGTCCATGGCCCGGGTCATACCCACATAGCAAAGGCGGCGTTCCTCTTCTACTTCTTCGGGCTGGAGCATGGTCCGCGAGTGCGGGAACAATCCCTCTTCGAGGCCGCTAAGAAATACCAAGGGAAACTCCAAGCCTTTGGCCGCATGCAAGCTCATCAGCGTGACTTGCGAGCGTTCGTCGTAGTCGTCGGCGTCGCTGATGAGGGCGGCGTGGTCGAGGAACTGGTCGAGAGTTTCGCCGCGGTCCCGCGAGTCCATGGCAGCGTTGACTAGCTCGCGAAGATTTTCAATGCGGGAGAACGCCTCAGGCGTGTCTTCGGCTTCCAGGATTTTGATGTAGCCGGTGCGGTCGATCAGGAATTTCAGGATATCGGCGGTAGAGACCGTGGGAGTAGGAAACGTACCGGATGCAGCGCCTTCGCGGTCGCTTGAACTAACCGCCATTTCTGTTTTTTGCGCATCTGGTAATGGAACGCTGGCGCTGATATCGATCGTTTCGCCATTGTAAGCTCCGTCGAAATCGAACGAAGTGTTTTCGAATTCGGTGGGATCGAAGGCTGCGGCGTTGTCCTCAATGGAGTCTTCTGCCGCTGGTGACTTGGATGCGTCCGGCGACGCAGGCGAGGGCGCCCACGCCACATTCGCATCTGCGCCTTCTTCCAGATGCTTCACGAACCTTCCGGCGAGCATGGCTTGGGCATCGATAATCAGTTGCTGGAAACTCTTTATCGCAGAGAGAGCGCGTTGAGGTAGGAGCTGCCGGCGAATGGCTTCGGTAATCGCACCCCAGAGTGAGAGGCCGTTTTCGAGGGCGAGACGTTCGATGGTTTCGATCGTGCTTTTCCCGATACCGCGGGAGGGTGTATTGATCACCCTGAGCAGCGAGATCGAGTCGTCAGGATTCTGGATAACCTTGAGGTACGAGATCAGGTCTTTGATCTCGGCGCGCTCGTAGAAAGAAAATCCTCCGACCACGTGATATTTCAGGCCATACCGGCGCATCGCTTCTTCAAACAAACGCGATTGGGAGTTGGTGCGGTACAGCACGGCCGCTCGCGGAAATTCTTCGCCACGCTGCCCGGCCTCCCGCAAATATCTTGCGATGGAATCGGCGGCGAAGAGCGCCTCGTTTTCGCCGTCCGGAGCTTCGTAGTAACCGATTTTTGCGCCGCCCTGGCGCGAGGTCCAGAGGTTCTTGCCTTTGCGGCGAACGTTGTTCGCGACCACACTTGATGCCGCCTGCAAAATATTCTGCGTAGAACGGTAATTTTGTTCGAGGCGAATAATCTTGGCTTCGGGAAAATCCTGCTCGAACTCGAGAATGTTGCGGATATCCGCGCCTCGCCAGGAGTAGATCGATTGATCTTCATCACCGACTGCGCAGACGTTATGGCGGTCGCCCGCGAGCAGTCGCATGAGTTCGTATTGGGGGCGGTTCGTGTCCTGATATTCGTCGATCAATAAATATTGAAACCGCTTGTTGTAATACTCGCGCACCGAAGCGGCCGTTTTCAGCAGGCGCGTGGCTTCGAGCAGGAGATCGTCGAAATCGAGAGCGTTGGCGCGGTGCAACTCTTTGCGATATTCCTCATACAAATGCGCAATCCTTTCGGTCTTTGGATCGACCGATTGCAGGTAAAGCTCCTGCGGATCGAGCATGTGATTCTTCGCCCACGAGATTCGCGAGATCACGGTGCGGGGAGTGAGTTGCTTATCGTCAACTCCAAGGCGCTTCATGATCGACTTGAGAAGTGACTGCTGATCGGATTCGTCGTAAATGACAAATTTCTTCGTGAGGCCGATCGGAGGCTGCCCAGGCGTCGCCGACGGGATCTGCAAGGCTTCGATATCACGACGGAGCACCCGCACGCAGAAAGAATGAAACGTTGAAATAACCGGCTTAGCAATGCTGAGTCCACCGACTAGTTTCTCGACGCGCTGGCCCATTTCGGCGGCGGCCTTATTGGTGAAGGTCATCGCGAGAATCGATTCTGGCATTACGCCTATCTGCTCGATTAGGTAGGCGATCCGATACGTGATGACGCGCGTCTTCCCGCTGCCCGCGCCGGCGAGGATGAGTACCGGCCCTTCGGTGGTTTCAACGGCTTCCCGCTGCTGCGGGTTTAGATGATCGAGAAAAGACAATGCGGGAGCGGCTCCGGAGTTGATCTTTTGATTTTACAGGGAATCGTATTAGCCGCGCGCGGACTATCGCAGGAATCACTCGTTCGTCTTTCGGGGGTTCAAATAATTGTCCATGGGAATTTCGAAGTACATCAGCTCTGTGCCCTTGGCATTATCGACACCGGTAACGTAGATATGTGCGCCGGTGAGTGGAGAAGAAATGTCGTCGACATCAAAAAAGAGAAATCCCGATTGCGTGCTGCGCGGCTCGACCGCTCGCGCGGCGAACATCGACCCTTCAATTTCGTCTTTTTCTTTCTGACTGACTGTGCCTTTCACTTTTTTGTGAGGGATTGGAAATGGAATCGCCGGATCGGTGCTGGCTTTTGGATTCGACAACCGGCGGTAGATGTCGTCCGGCGAAGCGGGGGTCAGCTTGGAATTGTTTGCCGTGGTCAGAGTTACTTGCATGTTGGCAATCGCGATCGGCTGAGCGCCGTCGTTGGTGACAATGAAAAAAACAGGCAGGAATCCGTGCTCATGAAAGTTAACGGAGAAAATCTTTGCTTTTTCTGTAGCGTCATAAGGATCGGCTGCTATGGCGACTTTTTCATCGGAGTGGTCGTCATGCGCGGGATAGGATTTCGCGGGCTGGGCGACCGGCTTGGCGAAATCCTTGGCTGCGACCGGGAACGAGAACCCTGTGATAGTGTACGCAACGAGCACGCAGTACCATGAGCACTTTTTCAGTCTCGGCAGCATGGCAGCGATTATAAAACCTAATTGGTTCACCCGAACGGCTTGTGAGTGTACGAAAATTCTTTCGCCACAAAGTCCGCTGCGAAAGGACGATGCTCGATCAGTTTATTTAGAATGGCTCGACTTGATCACTTCCTTCCACGGCTTTCTTTATAGCTTGGCGCTGGCGGCTGCAATGCTGGTGAGCCTGCCTTATTGGCTTTTCCAGATCGTGGTGCGCGGAAAATACCGCCAAGGATTCGCTGAGCGGATGGGGCGCATTTCGGTCCGACTGCAACTTCCCGCGACTGACAGCAAGGTAATTTGGGTGCATGCAGTCTCGGTCGGCGAGGTGCTGGCTGTGGCCGGCCTAGTGGAGAAACTCAGTCGCGATTTCCCGCAACTCAAAGTATTTATTTCAACCACCACCGACACAGGGCAGGCGCTGGCGCGAAAGCGCTTTGGTGACAAGAGCGTATTTTACTTTCCCATAGATTTTGGATTCGCGATTCGCCCTTATTTGCGCGCGCTCCATCCGGATTTGATCGTAATCGCCGAGACTGAGTTCTGGCCGAACTTCCTGCGGCTGGCCCATTCGAGTGGTGCAGGGATTGCGGTAGTCAATGCGCGCATTTCCGACCGCTCGTGGCCTGGTTACCGGCGATTTCGCGGATTGCTGACGAGAGTTTTGGCGAATATTGATTTGTTCTTAGCACAGGGCGCAGAAGATGCAGCGCGATTGCGCGACATCGGCGCAAGCGCCGACCGGGTGCACGTCACGGGAAATTTGAAGTTCGATATTCCCGCTCCGCCGGAGCCGCCAATTGTGGGCGCTCTGCGGAAGTCGATCGCGGAAAACGGCGCTGGCCCTGTGCTGGTGTGTGGCAGCACGGTCGATGGCGAAGAGGCGCTGCTGGTAAAGGCGTTTGAAAATGTGCTGGTGCAGCATCCTCGAGCTGTAATGATTCTCGCGCCACGGCATCCGGAGCGTTTTCCCGCAGTGGCCTCGTTACTAAAAAAAATGTCGATTCGCTCCTGGCACCGTTCGGCATGGAGCGGGGAGCTTCTGGGTGGTGGCGTTCTGCTGCTGGATACAATCGGCGAGCTGGCAGCGCTCTACGCAATGGCCGACATAGCTTTCGTTGGAGGAAGCCTGGTGCCGCGAGGTGGGCACAATATCATCGAACCGGCGCAACACGGCGTAGCGACCGTGGTCGGCAATCATACGGAGAACTTTCGTGACATCATGAAATTGTTTCAGGGCCGAGACGCTGTGCGGATCGTCGGACCGGCAGAATTGCCTTTGGTTTTTATGGAATTGTTGAGCAACGACAGCGAGCGAACCGCGTTGGGCAGGCGAGCAGCTGCGACTATGGTGTCACAGGCCGGAGCGACAGCGCGTACTGCTGGGGAACTGCGCCGGTTGCTGGCAAGGTCATGAGTTTCCATCCGTTTTCAGCGATCTATGGTGGCGTCGTCGGCGCGCGCAATTCGCTATACGACCATGGAGCACTCTCCGCGCACAGACTGCGGGGTCCGGTGATCAGCATCGGCAATCTTTCGACTGGGGGATCCGGGAAAACTCCGTTTGTAATTTTGCTAGGCGGAATGTTGAAGGCGCGCGGAATTCGGTTTGACGTACTTTCTCGTGGCTACGGGCGAAAAAAACGCGGGGTGCGGCTTGTCGATCCCGGCGGCCTGCCGCATGATTTTGGCGACGAGCCTTTGCTGATCGCCCGGCGGCTACAGGTGCCGGTAATTGTTGGTGAAAAGCGGTATGAAGCCGGATCTTTTGCCGAAGCGAGATTCGGGGAGCAGATGCACTTGCTGGACGACGGCTTCCAGCATCGCGCTTTGGCACGCGATTTCGAAATTGTGTTGGTGACGCCGGAGGACACGCGAGACTGCTTACTTCCTGCGGGAAGGTTGCGGGAACCTCTGGCTTCTTTGCAGCGAGCTGATGCAATCGTGCTCACGAGCGGAGCCTCGGCGGATTCTTTCCCACTAGCGGGCCGAACAGTCTGGAAAGTGAGACGCGGCATTTCGACGGAGGCCCTCGATCGAAATCGCTCCAGCCGGTTCGTGGCGTTTTGCGGTATTGCGCGGCCTCAGAATTTTCTGCTGCAACTGCGAGTTGCCGGAATTGATCCTGCGGCTGAGGCTTTCTTTCGTGATCATCATGCTTACTCTGAAAAGGATGTACGCGATCTGCTGCGATTGCGCGAAGAAAGCGAGGCTGATGGCTTTGTTACTACCGAAAAGGACGCCGTTAACCTAGGGGGCTATCTCGAAGCGCTCGCGCCCTTGGCCGTTCTTCCGGTGACCATGGAGCTGGCGAATGCCAGTCAAGCTTTGGACGCAATGCTGCGGGTGATCGAGGAACGGCGGCATAGCTCGTGAGAAAATGCCGGAGGCAGGCTGCATCGCTTGAGCGCCACATTGATGACAAGACATTTCAAAGAAACTGAGCGGCTGCGCAAAATCATCGACGCCTTCCCCAAGGTCACCATTACGGTGCTGGGAGATCTGGTCGCCGACGAGTTTGTTTACGGAGAGATTTCGCGCGTGTCCCGGGAAGCGCCGGTGCTCATCTTGAAGCACCGCGAGCGCACCATCGTCCCTGGCGGCGGAGCAAACGCCGTCAACAATCTCGCCGACTTAGGAGTGAACGTTTTGCCCGTGGGTGCGATTGGTGACGACGAAGCGGGGCGGCTTTTGCTCAAGGCGTTTCGTCATAGGCGCATACCGGTCAGCGGTGTGCTGAAGGACAAAAGTTATACGACGGTGACCAAGACTAGGATTCTCGCGGGGATGACGCACAATATCCGGCAGCAGGTGGTGCGCGTTGATCGTGAGCCTGAGTGCGCGCCGAACCGGCATCTGACGCGTGAGCTGTTTCTTGCGGCTCGAGAGTATCTTCGGGCGTCGGATGCATTGCTGGTTTCCGATTACGGATATGGATCAGCGAGTCCGATGCTTGTTAACGTGCTGCGCGAGAGAGGAAAGCGAAGAGGCGTCCCGTTGATCGTCGATTCCCGCTACCGCCTGCTTGAATATTCCGGAGCGACCGCAGCGACACCGAACGAGGCCGAAGTTGAAGTGGCTCTAGGCATGCGAATCGGACAGGACTGGGGAAAGGTCGTAGAGTCGGGCAAACAGCTGATCGAGCGCATGAATCTACAGTCCCTGCTTATCACGCGAGGGCGCGACGGCATGGTCGCATTCGATCAAAGGCACGCGCCGGTGGATATTCCAATCTTCGGTTCGGATCAGGTCGCGGACGTAACCGGCGCCGGGGATACGGTGATTGCGGCGTTCAGCGCCGCCCTTGCGGCTGGAGCCAGCACCGAAGAGGCGGCTCAGTTGGCAAACTACGCTGGCGGAATCGTAGTCATGAAACGTGGGACGGCGACGGTTTCTGCTGCTGAATTGTTACATGCGTTAGAGCAGGCCCCGCCACAAACGCGCCCGCACTGATGCACGATTTACTTTCGATCGATTAGTTTGATCCGGCCAGCATGAATATTCCGAAAATATTAACTCGCGACGAACTTCGACCCCAGGTCAAGGGCTGGCGCGATGCCGGCGAGCGTATTGTCCTGGCGAACGGAAATTTCGACCTGTTACACGTTGGGCACGTTCGTTACTTGCAAGCTGCCAAAGAATTGGGCGGGAAGGTGGTCGTGGCCATCAACTCAGACGAATCTGTGCGAGCGCTGAAAGGTGAGGGACGGCCGATCATGTCGGCGGAGGAGCGCGCGGAAATTGTCGCGGCGCTCGCCAGTGTAGATGCTGTCGTTGTTTTTTCGGAGCTGGATGTACGGTCGCTGATTCGCGAGATTCGTCCGGATATTCATGCTAAGGGAACGGACTACACCGTCGATTCCGTTCCAGAACGCGATGTAGTGACGGAATGCGGTGGGCGCGTGGCGATTGTCGGGGATCCGAAAGATCACTCAACCACCGAGATTCTTGCTTCACGATTTGCACCGAGGCGGTCGTGACTCTCGAATCCGCTGGCTTGCGAAAGACTGCAATCAAATCCAACCGTATCGGAGCAAAGCCAGTCGAGCGGTTACTGATTGTGCGTCTCAGCGCCATGGGCGATGTGATTCACAGTCTGCCGGCGGTTGAGGCGCTGCGAGCGGCGTTCCCGCAAGCCCATGTCGGCTGGTTGATCGAGGAGCGCTGGGCCGAGCTTTTGCGAGCGCCCGGCGCATCGTCGCGCGAACCGCGCTCGCCGCAGCGTCCTCTGGTGGATGAAGTTCACACCGTAAATTTGAAGGCCTGGGGGAACACCCTGCTGTCGCTTTCAACTCTGCAGCGGATCGTCACGGTTTGGAATGATGTGCGGTGCGCGCATTACGATGTTGCCATCGATCTCCAGGGTGCAATCCGGTCGGCGATTGTGGCCCGTCTTTCGGGAGCCCGCAGCGTCTACGGAGCGGCGGAGCCGCGAGAAACCCCAGCGAGCATGTGGTATACGAGACAGGCGATTGCGCGGCCGGGGCACGTTGTTGAGCAAAACATCGCTGTCGCCCGGCTCTTTATTGAGGACGAGACGGAGAAGGGCCTCATCGCTACATGTGTGCCGATAAAAGCGTGTTGCAACACCCTACCCATTGATCCGCAAGCTGAGGATCGAATCGAGCGGGTGCTCGCAAAGTTCGGCACAAACGACTTCGCCATCATGAATCCCGGCGCCGGATGGGGGGCGAAGCGATGGCCGGCGGAGCGGTATGGAGAAGTCGCCAGCAAACTGGCGCTGTTGGGTTTGCAGTCGATTATTAATTATGGGCCGGGTGAAGACGAGATAGTGAACGCGGCAGTAGCGGCCAGCCGTGGCACAGCGCGCCCGTTATGCTGTACTTTGACGGAATTGATCTCCCTGACGCGACGAGCCCGGCTCTTTATTGGTGGAGATACCGGCCCGCTGCATCTCGCGGCTGCGCTGCGAATTCCAGTGGTCGCTATCTATGGACCAACCGATCCGGTGCGCAACGGTCCCTACCGAACACGCAGCATCGTGCTGCGCAGTGCAAAAAGCCGCACGTCCCACGCCCGCAATTCAGAGCCGGAAGCAGGAATGCTGGAAATCGATACCGTGACCGTTTTGGCGGCAGCCCAAAAGCTATTAAGCGAAGACTACACTGGCGAAGGTCTTGCAGAAAAACTTGAATGACCGAGTGGGGCAAAATCGCGCGGCGGATTCGAGTGCCTCTGGGATTCTTGCTGGTTGTGCTCTACCTCGGTGTGGCACGCCCGACATGGCGCTCCGTTTTTTGGGGCTCATTTGGCATCGTGCCAGGCTTATTGATCCGGGCGCTCGCTTCAGGACACGTTCGTAAGAATGAGGCGCTTGCGACGACCGGGCCATACGCTTACGTCCGCAATCCGTTGTACCTGGGATCATTATTGATCGCGGTCGGATTTGCTTTCGCCTCGCGGAGTTGGTGGATCGGCTTCGCCCTAGTGGCGATGTTTTTCGCAATTTATCTTCCGGTGATTCGCGATGAAGAGTTATTTCTGCGAGAACACTTCCCGGAGTTCGAGCAATATGCCCGGCAGGTTCCCCGAATGCTGCCGCGGCCCGCGCCATTTCCCAGAAACAAGAGCGAAACTTCGAGCAATTTTTCCTTCGATTTATACCTTAAGCATCGCGAGTACCAGGCGCTTGCCGGTGCTGCAGCGCTGATCCTTGCCCTGATCGCAAGAATGGTCTTCCACCAGAATTAGGGCAGTTTTTTCTCAATTCCGCCCTCGTAGAAGCCTGCAAAGCGCCGCAAAAGCAACCTCTTGGCCTAACTCCGTACCCAATAGTGATGAAACCCCAAAAAGTGCGGCTGTGGATTGAGATACTTGCGGTCACCATCGGTATCGCCTGCGTTCTGGCGGTTTTCTTTGCCACCGTTGGAGCCGCGACCGGCTTGCAGCAGCAGGAATCAACTCCATCCGCACAATCGACAGCCGAAGCGTCGCAGAACTATGAAGGTGTAGTCACTGACACACGCTGCGGGGCCAAGCACACACCGGCAATTCCCGAATCGGCTGCGGACTGTACCCGGGCGTGCATTCACGCCGGAGAAAGCTTCGCTTTAGTCGATGGCGATAATCTCTATATGCTTCAAGGCGAGCCGGAGGTGCTTAAGCGTACGGCCGGCGAGCGTGTCACCATTTTCGGCACGTTGACCGGCAATACCATTTCAGTTACGTCAGTCCGCTCGCCCACGCCTTAAGGCTGCGTAGGCTTGGTTTCCGACAGAACACCCGGTACCGGTGCGGGCACTTGCGTTGCCGCAACCACCGGTACTGGAGCGGATACAGGAATGCTGGTTCGCGTAAAGGCGCGTTCGTCCCACTTCCCGAAGATCATCTTGCCGGCGGTGGTTTGCAGCACCGATGTCACCGACACATCGATCGTCTTACCAATCATCTTGCGCGCATTGTCGACCACGACCATGGTGCCATCGTCGAGATAAGCCACACCTTGGTTGTATTCCTTCCCTTCTTTCAGGATGAACACTTTCATGATCTCGCCCGGCAGCACAATAGGCTTGAGCGAGTTCGCCAGTTCGTTGATGTTCAGGACTTCGACGCCCTGCAACTGCGCGACTTTATTCAGGTTGAAATCGTTGGTGATGATTTTGCCCTCGTAGACTTTGGCCAGTTCGATTAGCTTGAGATCCACTTCGCGGACGGCAGGAAAATCGTCTTCCACGATCTGAATCGACAGCGTTGCCATTTTCTGCAAACGCTGCAGTACGTCCAGCCCGCGGCGGCCGCGATTTCGCTTGAGCGAGTCGGCTGAATCGGCCACCAACTGCAGTTCGCGTAACACAAACTGCGGCGTGACGATGATGCCGTCCAGGAATCCGGTTTCGGCAATGTCAGCGATACGGCCGTCAATGATAACGCTGGTGTCGAGAATCTTGTAGCTTTTCTTGCCTTGCTTCTCGCCGCCAAAGATGCCGCCCAGTGCCGCCAGATTCAGCAAGTCGCCTTTGCTCGCGCCGACGATCAAGCCAACGTAGGCCATCAGCAACATCACCAGGATCTGCAGGAAACTTTGGGTATTGCCGGCAGGCACACTGCTGCGGATTACCAGCGCGAACAGATAAGCTCCGCAGATGCCGAGAATGCTCCCGATGGCCGCTCCAATCAAGCGCTTCAGGCTGATGGCGCGTAGCTTCCATTCGAACAGCACAATGCCGGCCCCGACCAGCGCCCCGACCGCTGCATCCAGATTGCGAGTCAATCCAAACGGAGCAATTACGTAACAGGTGATGGAAACTACAAATACAAAAAGAAGACGTACAAGAATCAGATCCACAAGCGCACCTCCCCCGAATGCACCTTCGCCGTTTTCTCGCGAGATGCACCGGTGCCATTTCCTCGCCGCCCCGGGCGGGAATCGGCCAATCAGCATGCGGAGCGCGTATTAGGGGAAATGAATGTGCGCTCCGTCCCGGCCCATGGAGGCGTAGCCGAGAGGACCTCAATAAACCACGCCAAAAGTATATACCCGCGCGGAACGGCTGAAAACCAATGGTTTCAATACGCCACTAGGGCCGGAATTCCTACAGTTCATCCCCGCATCCTGTACGGTATCGCCCTGCTCGGAGCCGTCTGGCGACAGCATCTGAACTTGGGACTCGCGCCGACTTGTCGAACCGTGAGGTCGCCCCGAACGTACCCCGTGCAAATCGAATTGGAGGAGCTGATGCGAATTTTCAGATTCCTAAGTCTAGCGATTCTCTCTGTATTGCTTGGAAGCATTGACGGCGAGTATTTCCAATTCGACGTGCTGCACCCCGGGGTTCGCATTGCTCTTTTCGTTGTTATGTAAAACGTGATGTTGCCGTTGTGATGTAGACAATGTTCGCCACTTAGTTAGTTCGCCACTTGGTCAAGAGGGGGCGCTCATGGCAATCGAGTTCTATTCGATTCGCACTCACGAGCGACCACCTTTTACCCATTTTCCGAATACGCGACTCCTCGCTGGTGCGCCTCGAACCCGACCTTACCCGCCAACTGCGCTAAAATGCTCGGTCATCCCTGCGGTGAAAGCTATGCAAACTGCGGATATTGTCATCATCGGCGGCGGAATTGTGGGCTCAAGCATTGCCTATCACCTGACGGACCAGGGCTGCCGCGATGTGCTGATCGTCGAGCGGGAAACTGCGCAGGGCAAAGGATCGACTGGGAAAAGCATGGGAGGTGTGCGCGCTCAATTTTCTACGCCCGCCAGCGTTCAGATGTCGCTCTATTCGATTCCTTTTTACGCCAGCTTTGAAGAGCATCTAGGCAGCCCCTGTGACTATCGCTCGCAGGGCTATTTGTTCTGCGCCACGAACGAAAAGCAAATGGCCTACCTGACCACCAACCACGCGCTACAAGTCAAAATGGGACTGTTGACAGCCAGGCTGGTGACAGCAGACGAGATCCGAAGCATGTTCCCTCAAATGCGTGCAGACGACGTTGTCGGTGGAAGCTTCTGTTCGACCGACGGCTTCGTCGATCCCTACAGCGCCATGAATGGGTTCGCGGCGTGGGCGACCGAGCATGGCGCGACCTTATGGAAGCACACGTCCGTCACGGGTATCACGCGAGATGAAGCCGGCGTCGCGTCAGTCGAGACCACGCGTGGCACCGTCGCAACACGCAAAGTCGTGAACTGCGCCGGAGCTTGGGCGGCAGATGTGGGTAAGCTCGCCGGCGTGGATTTGCCGGTCGAGCCGCTTCGCCGCATGCTGGTTCCGAGCGAGCCTTTCGACGAATTCCCGCACACCGCGCCGATGATCGTCGATATGTCGAACGGATTTCACTTTCGCCCGGAAGCGCGGGGGTTCTTGCTGGCGTGGAATGATCCTGATGAGACCCCAGGGTTCAAGACGGATTTCGATCCTTTGTTTGTAGAAAAGATTTTGACGCGCGCGGCCGACCGCGTCCCCTGCTTCGCAACCCTGCCGGTAAATCCGAAGCGGGCGTGGGCGGGCTTGTATGAGATGACGCCGGACCACCACCCCATACTGGGTGAGGCGCCAAATGTTCCGGGCTTTTTTCTGGCGAACGGCTTTAGCGGACACGGCGTAATGCACGCTCCAGCAACCGGAAGGATTCTCAGCGATCTCATTCTCACCGGTACAACCGACTTGATCGACGCGTCGCTGCTCAACTTGTCGCGTTTCGCAGAAGGCCGGTTGATTCACGAAACGGCTGTCCTGTGAAAACTTCTGTTTCGTAAATTAAGATATCAATGCAAGAACACAACTACTGGCTCACTACCGCAGAATTGCCGAAGACAGAAATGCGCCCGCTGCCTTCCGCAGTGGATGTGGCCGTCATCGGCGCAGGCTTTACGGGACTCTCGGCAGCTCGCACGCTGGCCAAGCGCGGCGCCAAGGTTGCAGTGCTCGAAAGCGAGACCATCGGCTGGGGCGCCAGCTCTCGCAACGGCGGCATGGTGCTCACGGGCATGAAGTTAGGAGTAAATAAGCTCATCTCGCTGTACGGCCGTGAACTTACGCGCCGCATGTACGCTGCTTCGCTGGAGACGATCGATTGCGTCGAGCAAATCATTCGCGAAGAGGCGATCACCTGCGATTTTTCCCGTTGCGGCCATCTTGAGGTCGCCTGCAAGCAGAAGCATTTTGGCGATTACGCCCGGCAGGCGGAAGTGGTCGCTCGCGAGTTCAATCATGAACTCCGTGTTGTGCAGAAAAACCAGCTTGACGCGGAGATTGGCTCGAACATTTATTACGGTGGTTTGGTCGATGAAATCAGCGCGGGCCTGAATCCTGCGCAATACGTAGCGGGGTTGGGCAGGGCGGTGCAGAAAGCTGGAGGGGATATCTTAGAGAAGACCCGGGTCGAAAGTCTCGAGCGTGAATCGAGGCGAGGCGAGGCGGGATGGAAGATCATTACTTCGAGAGGCGCGCTGTGGGCGCACGAATTGTTCGTAGGCACCAGCGGTTACACGAGTAAAGCAACGCCTTCGTTACAAAAGAAGATCATTCCCATCGGCTCGTTTATTATCACGACAGAAGTTTTGCCCGACGCGCTGGCGCATGAACTGAGCCCACGCAACCGCATGATCTATGACTCGAAAAACTACCTTTACTACTACCGGCTCACGCCCGATCGCCGCTTGCTCTTCGGGGGCCGCGCCGCATTTTTTCCTGAGAACGATCAAACCGTCCGCCGCAGCGCCGAAATCCTGCGCCGGGGTATGATCGACGTTTACCCACAACTCCGCGACACGCAAATCGATTACGTCTGGGGAGGTACGCTCGATTTCGCATTTGACATCATGCCGCACGCCGGGCAGATCGATGGCATGTATTACTCGGTCGGCTACGCTGGCCACGGCGTCGCCATGGCGACTTATCAAGGGCAGAAGATGGCGGAGTTGATCGCTGGCGACAAGCCGGAAAATCCATTCGTCGGCATTCCATTCCCAAATGGACCTTTGGGTTTATACAACGGCAAGCCGTGGTTCCTGCCGTTCGCGGGGGCGTGGTACAAGATTTTGGATTGGGTGAGCTAGCCGCGCCTATTGTCGACCAGCTTTTCATGCAAACGGATTGCAGACGGTCCATCGCTGAGTAGATACACTACTCCCGCTGCATGAACGGCATCTTCTTAGCGTGCGATATACTCCGAGAAAAAGTAGGCGAGCACTCCGAACAGGGCCAGTCCGGAAAAGCCGTAGGCGGTGAGAACCCACGCGCCACGGCCTGCAAAATGCCTGCTGGTTGAAGACTGTGAAACAGATGGATTGGGAACTGCAGCGGAACTGCTAGGGGCCCGATCTTCCATACCAGAAACCCTCCGACGGAAAGATCGTGGCGCAAGTACATTATGCGTCACGCCTGCCTGGCGTCTTGGCCAGGCAAGACTATCTGACGCGAATTTTACTACGGTCGAGCGCAAGAAAAGCGAAAAAATGTGATTGCAATCACTCTGCGATGTTTGCCCTTTGGACCGTGTCAGCGAGGCCGGGACACGACCCCGGTCGACATTACCGATACTAACTATGCGTTTCTTATCGGCGACCTTGGGATTGGCCGCGCCAAGCCTTACTATTACTCCATGCGCAGTTCATTCCTGTATCGTCTCGCTGTCTGGATTGCCCTTGTGTCTTCGCTAGCCACCGCGCAGACCAACCAAGCTCCCTCTAGCTCGGCCGTTCCCGCGCAGGCCAAAAAGGGAGCCAAAAGCGCCGAATCTCAACCGGCGATTCCCAAGCTTGAACCCAAGCGCGATTACTCTCAGGAAGCCTACGTAGCCGAACAAGACCACACGATTTATCGCTTTGAAGCCGATGGGACCGGACGCAAAGAGAACATCGCGCGTATCCGCGTGCAAAGCGAAGCCGGAGTTCAGCAGTGGGGACAGCTTCAGTTCGGCTACAACTCCGCCAACGAGCGTGTGGAGATTGGTTATGTTCGCGTCGTGAAGTCGGACGGCAGCATTGTCAAGGCCGGCGAAGATGCCGTGCAGGATCTGAGTATGCCTGTTGAGCACGAGGCCCCTGTCTACACTGACTATCGACAGAAGCATGTCACTGTGCCCGGATTGCGCCCGGGAGAAGTTCTCGAATACGACATCGTTACCGTGATTCACACGCCGCTTGCTCCGAACCAGTTCTGGATGGATTACGACTTCGATAAGACCAACATAACGCTCGATGAAGAACTCGAGGTTGACGTTCCTGCCGACAGGCAGCTCAAGCTGAAAAATAAACCGGGAACCGATCCGAAGATTACCGAAGCAAATGGCCGACGTGTCTACCGCTGGACGAGCTCTCACCTTCAGCGCGAAGACGACGCGAAGGATAGAGCCAAGAAGAAAGGCCCCGAGCAAGAACATCCTGACGTGCAGCTCACCACTTTTGTCAGTTGGGAGCAGATCGGTCGGTGGTACGCCTCGCTCGACAAAGACCGCCGCGCACCGTCTCCCGAGGTCCGCGCTAAGGCGGAAGATCTGACAAAGGGTCTGAATAGCGACATGGATAAGATTGAAGCGCTATATGACTACGTAGCCATAAATTTTCGCTACGTTAGTTTGTCCCTTGGCCTCGGCCGTTACCAGCCCCACGCTGCGGCAGACGTCCTGCACAACCAGTACGGTGACTGCAAAGACAAGCACACGCTGCTGGCTTCGTTGCTCGAAGCCGAAGGCTTTCATGCTTCATCGGTGCTGATCAATTCCACGCGGAAGCTCGATCCCGATGTGCCTTCGCCCTCGCAGTTCGATCACGTCATCACCATGCTGCCGATGGGACCAGACAAGAACGACAAAGGTGGAACGAAAGAAAATGAAGTCTGGATGGATACTACAGCGGAAGTCGCGCCTTTTCGCCTCTTAGCTTACACGCTGCGCAACAAGCTCGCGCTCGTGATTCCCGCCGATGGGACGCCGCATCTGGAAAACACCCCTGCAGGCACGCCCATGCCTGACAGCGAGGTGGATGAGGTCGGAGGGAAAGTCAACGAGATCGGCAAGCTCGAAGCCCACGTCAACTATACCTTCCGCGGCGATGAAGAACTAATGCTCCGTTCCATCTTTCGCCGCGTGCCAGAGGCGCAATGGCAGCGTGTCGTGGAAAACGTCAACGCGGCGATCGGCGGCGAAATCACGAACCTGAAAATCAGCGATCCAGCTGCAACCCGCGAACCCTTCACTCTCTCCTACGACCTTGCGAAGTCAAACTTTCTGGATTGGTCGAAAAAAAAATCAGACGTGCTTTTGCCGCTATGTCAATTCAATCTGCCCGATCTCGGCGCCGCCGATGACAATGCTGGCGCTGACCCGCTGAAGCTTGGTCCGAAGGCGGAATACGTCTACAAGCTCAAGCTTGAATTGCCGGCAAAGTACACCGCCCGCGCTCCGCTTCCTTTTTCTCTCAAACGCGACTATGCGGAATATCAGGCGACTTACAAACTGGAGGGAGCAACTTTCACGGCATCACGCACGCTCAACATGCGTCAGGACGAGCTTCCGCCCGCCCGCGCCAGCGATTACGAAGCGTTTCGTCATGCCGTTGGTTCTGATCTCAGCCAGGTGCTCTCGGTCGAAAACACAAACGCGGGCAGTCCCACCCCGCCCGCCGACATGAAAACTGAAGACCTGATCGAAAGCGGACGCGCCGCCATGGCCAGCGGCAATTTCGCGATGGCCATTCAGGTTTTGAAGCGCGCAACCGAGGTTGATCCGAAGAACAAATACGCCTGGAATAACCTGGCCGCGGCCTATCTCGGCGTACGCCAGAATGACGACGCTATCGCCGCTCTTAACAAGCAGATCGAAATCAATCCCTACGACGAATACGCTTACAACGCTCTCGGTCGCGCCTACTGGCAGGAGCGCAAGTACGACGATGCTGCAGCCGCATTCAACAAGCAGATCGAAATCAATCCACTCGATAAGTTCGCCCACGCCGGCCTGGGTTCGATGTACTCCGAGTGGCACAAATACGATCTGGCCGCGCCGGAACTGGAAAAAGCCGCATCCCTCATGCCCGACAACGCTGAGCTGCAGGTAAGCCTCGGCGATGCATATCTCAACCTCGGCCAGGACGATAAGGCTCTCGCCACCTTCGACCATGCGGTCGAAGCTTCGGCGACGCCGCTGATCTGGAACAACATCGCGTATCAGCTCTCACTGAAAAAATCACACCTCGACCGCGCCCAGCAATATGCCGAATCGGCGGTCTCAGCCACCACTGCGGCTCTGCGCAACCTGTCACTGGACAGTCTCACATCACAAGAACTGCCGTTAGTGCCCTCGCTAATCGCCTATTGGGACACGCTGGGCTGGGTCTACTACAGCCAAGGCAACTACGACAAGGCCGAAAAATACGTTTCCGCTTCCTGGACGCTTGGCCAGCATGGCGAAGTCGGCGATCATCTCGGCCAGATTTACGAGAAAGAAGGCAAGAAAGATCGTGCCCTCCAAACCTACAAGCTTGCGCTCGGCGGATTGCGGCCGGCTCCGGAAACCCAGGGGCGAATCGATGCGCTGGAAAAATCCGATCCCAAATTGAAGAGCGCCGAAATCACTGCTGCTGCGGCTAAACTTCAATTGCGGTCACTTCAGACTATCGAGCTCGGCAAGGCAAAAGAGGCTGGCACCGCCCTGTTCTTCGTTCTGTTAAGCGGAGGCGCAGGTGCGCCACTGAAAGCAGAAGACGTGAGATTCATCAGCGGTGACGAGAAACTGAAAATTCTTTCAAGCGCTCTCCGCACCGCCGATTACCACCTGAACCTCCCCGACGATACGCCGGTCAAAATCCTCCGCCGCGGCGCAATCGATTGTTCGCCCCTTATCACGGGAAATTGCACTTTCGACCTCATCCTTCCGGATGACGTGAGGACGGTGGAATAACCACAGACATTTCATCCTTGAGCGAGGCTGCCTCATCCGTCGCGGTTTTTCGATGGGTGGGAAGCGGTTTTGCCGCGCGTTTGAGGCGCTTCTCCGACTCTGCAGTGAAGCTCGCGCACGAAATCCGCTGATCCCTTCTTCAGTCAGATGGCCCTCGTCTCGCCAGGTGGGAGTATCCGATTCGAAAAAGCACAACATCTTGCTCGCGCATTCTCGCTGTTTTGTTATCTCACCGCGTCGTTTCTTCATAGGCCCCCGCCAATCTCAGCACTAATTCTTCCCGCCACGGCGGCCCGGCAATCTGCAACCCGATCGGCAGGCCAGCTTTCGTAGCGCCGCAAGGTACCGAGATCGCCGGCAATCCCCAGACGTTGAACGGGTGTGTATTGCGCAATAGCGTCAACTCCGCCGGGCGCAGCGCGGCCGGATCTTTCTTGAGGTCGGCGATCACCGGCGCGGGAATCGGCGTTGTCGGTGTAACCAGCAGATCGACATCGGAAAACAAGTCGCGAGCGCAACGCCTTTGCTCGTCCAGTTCGCGCCGCCGCCGAATATATTCTGCCGCCGAAATTCTTTCGCCCGAGCGAATGCGCCGTAGCGTCTCTGGTTGATACAGCTCTGGGGTTCGCGCCACATTTTCAGCGTGATAAGCGAAAGACTCAGCCACTTGCACGGTGCGATCCATCGGCACATCGATCGTGATCTCGCGCACCTCCGCAACCAGAGTGCGAATCGCACTGACAGCTTGCTCAACCGCGATAGCTACTTCATCATCCAGATCGTCATAGAAAAACTCAGGCGGAATTCCGACGCGCAGATTTTTCGTCGCTTCGGTCAGCGCAGAAACATAATCAGCCACTGGAATGTTCGCGCTGCAGACGTCTAGCGCATCGTAACCGGCAATCGCCTGCAGCACGATGGCAGCATCGGCCACCGTCGCGGTTAACGGTCCCACATGGTCGAGCGACCACGAAAGCGGAATCACGCCTCGCGCTGAGACGCGGCCGTAAGTTGGCTTCAAGCCCACGCATCCGCATAATGACGCGGGTTCGCGGACCGAGCCGGCAGTATCGGTCCCGATCGCTGCGTAACAAAGTTCGGCAGCGACGGCAGCGGCGGAGCCGCCCGATGAACCTCCCGCAATATGGGATTCGTTCCGGGGATTGTGAACGTCGCCGAAAAAGCCGACCAGAGAACTTCCGCCATAAGCGAACTCGTGCAGGTTGTTCTTGCCCAGAATGACTGCGCCAGCCCGGCGCAGCCGCCCTACGACTTCTGCGTCGGAGGACGGAATTCGATTCTCGAAAAGCTGGCTGGCTGCGGTTGTACGCACACCTGCGGTATCGATCAGATCCTTCAGCGCGACTGGGATTCCGTGCAGCGGCCCGCGCCAGCTGCCGCGTGAGATTTCCTCCTCGGCCATGCGTGCTTCCGCCAGGGCGGAGTCGCCCACAGTGATGAAGGCATTGAGCGTGGGGTTGAGCCGCTCAATGCGTTCCAGGCAGGCGCGAGTCAACTCGACAGGAGAGATTTCCCCTCGGCGCAAGCGTGGGGCGAGATGCGCAATTGTTTCAAGGCTTCGCATCGTCGTAGAAGCATTTATTGTACCGGCAACAACCGGCGCAATTCTGGCGTGTTCGGCAAGGGTTGGTGCTAACGATTTGGTAATGGAAAGCAACCCTCCACTTCGTCCTATAATCGAAAAGTCATTCTCATCTGGGGGGACAAAATGGCGGAATTGACGATCGCGCCAGTGGCAACCCATGGCTTTTTCATGGATGGCCGATGGATCGAAAGTGGCGAACCCGTCGAAGTCCGCTCGCCCTTCGATGGCAGCGTGGTCGGGCGAGTCATTCAAGCCCGGCGCGAACATGCCGAGGCTGCAATCGCCGCTTCGGTCAAAGCCTTTGGCACAACGAAACGCTTGCCGGCCTTTGAACGGCAGCGGGTACTGCGGCGCATTGCTCAACAGATTGCCGAACGCCGCGAGGAGTTCTCGCGCACTCTGGCACAGGAGGCGGGCAAGCCAATCAAGCTGGCGCGCATTGAAGTCGATCGCGCCATCTTCATTTTTAACGTTGCCGGGGAAGAGGCTACGCGCATCTATGGCGAATATCTTCCTCTCGACTGGCAGGAGTTCACCGCCGGACGATGGGGGATTGTGAAGCGATTTCCTCTTGGCCCCATCGCTGGAATCACGCCGTTTAATTTTCCGCTTAACCTGGTCGCGCACAAAGTTGCTCCGGCGATTGCCGCCGGATGTTCGATGGTGCTGAAACCAGCCCCGCAAACTCCCCTGTGTTCTCTGCTTCTTGCCGAATGCGTTCAACAGGCGGGATGGCCCGACGGTGGCTTGAACGTGCTCCCACTCTCCAACGACGATGCCGGCCTTCTCGTCACCGACGAGCGCATCAAGCTCATCTCCTTTACCGGCAGCGTTCCGGTGGGATGGGACATCAAAAAACGCGCTGGAAAGAAGAAAGTTGCGCTCGAACTGGGAGGCAACGCGGGCGCCATAGTACACAGCGACGCCGATCTAAACTATGCAGCCGAGCGCTGCCTGGCCGGCGGTTTCGGTTATGCGGGCCAGACGTGTATTTCAGTGCAGCGCATTCTGGTTGAGCATTCGGTCTACGGCAAATTCACCGATCTTCTGGTCGAAGGTGTGAAGAAGCTTAAGATTGGCGACCCCATGGAGGAATCGACCGACCTCGGTCCGCTGATTCGTGAAAGCGATGCCATCCGCGTTACACAATGGATCGAGGAAGCAGTTCGGGCAGGAGCTCGTGTACTGTCCGGAGGCCGCAGACTTGGCTCGATTGTCGAGCCCACGGTGCTCACTCGAACCAAGGCGGAAATGAAAGTGAACTGCCAGGAAATCTTCGGCCCGGTGGTCACCCTCGAGCCGTATCAGAATTTCGACGAGGCGTTGGGGCGCCTGAATAATTCGAATTATGGCCTGCAGGCTGGAGTGTTTACTCGCGATGTCAAGCTGCTGTTCCAGGCTTATGACGAGCTCGAGGTCGGCGCCGTGGTCGCAGGCGACATTCCGTCGTTTCGCATCGATCAGATGCCCTACGGGGGCGTAAAAGATTCCGGTCTCGGACGTGAAGGAATTCGATATGCAATTGAAGAAATGACCGAACCGAAATTGCTGGTAATGAATTTGCGTTGAAAATTGCAACAAACCCGCGCCGGGACTTAGGGCAACGTAGGTGCGCTAGTGAGATGAATTTCCGGTTTCCGGAAAATTTATTATTCGAATTTTTGTCTTTCGTACACCTCCGGACGCGACAACTCTCGGCGAAGTATTTATAATCTCCTGTTTTGTATTGGCGATCAGAAAATGAGTGGGTATTTTCTATTGCGCCCTAACCATTAACCGGCAGCACACCTGTAATTGACTGCGGAGCATCCGCGTCTCCTGAAGCTCGTACGTAAGAATGTCGCAGATCTTTCATCGCAGCACGAATACTCTGGCGCGCGTCACGATTTTTGGCGCGGTCTTCGTGCTGGCCGCTTTGGGTTGGGTGGCGATGGAGGTTCAGCGCTCGCCCTACATCACTTATGCAGGCGTGCGCAAGCCGCAGCCCGTGCCCTTCAGCCATCAGCATCACGTTGCCGGTCTGGGTATCGATTGCCGCTATTGCCACGCCACGGTTGAAGTCTCTAGCTTCGCAGGCATTCCGCCTACGCGCACCTGCATGAACTGCCATTCGCAGATCTGGACCAACGCGCAGTTGCTGGAGCCGGTGCGCGCGAGTTACCGCTCGGGAGAGTCGATTCAGTGGACGCGAGTGAACCAGCTCCCTGACTTCGTTTTTTTCAATCACAGCATTCACGTCACCAAGGGTGTGGGTTGCAATACGTGCCATGGTCCAGTCGACCGGATGCCATTGATGTATCAGGCCGAGTCGCTGCAGATGGAGTGGTGCCTGAACTGCCATCGCAACCGGGAACAGTATCTGCGCCCGCGTGATCAGGTATTCAATATGCGCTATGAGCAGCCGAGTACTGCCAAGCCGGTGGTGGTCGATGGCCAGAGTTTTACGGACCAGGTCGAATTGGGAACCGCGTTGGCAAGAAAATACAACGTTCGCTCCGTGTTGGATATCACCAGCTGCAACACGTGCCATCGGTAATGTGGGACCTGGGAACAGCACGATTTCACAATGAACGAGCAAAAGCAAACTGGATTACCCGATAAGAAGAAGGAAGACGTTTGCCCCTCGAAAAAGGGCAAGCTCGATCTCGCCTCCGTACGCGCCGAGATCAACAAAGTCTCGGGCCCCGAATACTGGCGCAGCCTGGAAGAGCTTGCCGGGAGTGTGGAGTTCCAGGAGGCGCTGTATCGCGAGTTTCCCAAAGGCGCTTCGGAGTGGGTGGATTCAGTTTCGCGGCGCGGCTTTCTCAAGGTCATGGGCGCGTCGATGGCGCTAGCGGGCATGACTGGCTGCGTAAAGTTGCCGGAAGAGAAGATTGTTCCGTATGTGCGGCAGCCGGAGGATGTGATTCCGGGCCGTCCTATGTTTTACGCGACTGCCGTCACTCTGGGCGGGTACGCGAGCCCGGTGCTGGTCGAGAGCCATCTTGGGCGTCCTACGAAAATTGAAGGCAACGACCGGCATCCGACGTCGCTCGGCGGCACGGATATTTTTGCCCAAGCTTCGATTCTTACAATGTACGATCCCGATCGCTCGCAGAGCGTGACGGAGATGGGCGATCAGCGATCATGGCAAAGTTTTGTGGCGGCGCTTCGCGGGCCGCTTGCCGCGCAGAAAGCGCTGCAGGGCGCGGGCATTCGTATTCTTACCCCGACGATTTCATCGCCTACGCTAGCCGATCAGTTGCGCAATTTGCTGAAGACTTATCCCCAGGCCAAGTGGCATGTGTATGAGCCGGTGAATCGTGACAACGTGCTCGAAGGCGCGAAGATGGCTTTCGGCAAGCCGGTTGAGACGCGATACGATTTTTCAAAAGCCGACGTTATCGTTTCGCTGGACGCCGACTTCCTGTATGCGGGCTTTCCGGGAAATGTCCGCTATATCCGCGACTTCGCCGCTCGCCGCAATCCTGACGGTAACATGAACCGGCTGTACGTGATCGAGAGCACGCCGACTTCGACGGGGGCGAAGGCGGATCATCGTTGGCCGATGCGGGTTGACGAGATAGCATCTTTTGCGCTCGGGCTGGCCGGCAATCAGTTCCTCAATCCTCGCGCGTCTGACGGTGGCGGAACCATCAGTGATATCCCGGGGCCCACCGGACCGATCATCCAAGATTTGCTCGCACATCGGGGATCTAGCTTAATCATTGCTGGAGATCATCTACCTCCGGCTATGCACTCCATCGCGCACAATCTCAATCAGATTCTTGGGAACACAGGCAAAACGGTTTTCTACAGCGAGCCGGTTGACGCCAATCCGGTTAATCAAATCGAATCGATTAAAGAACTCGTCGGCGACATCAATGCGGGTAAAGTCGATCTGCTGATTATTCTCGGTGGCAATCCCGCCTATGACGCGCCTGCCGACCTCGACTTCGCTGGCGTCCTCAAGAGTGATAAAGCTCCGCTCCGCGTGCATCTCGGCCTCTATAACAACGAAACCGCCGAACTTTGTCATTGGCATGTGAATCAAACCCACGAACTCGAAGCATGGGGCGATGCTCGTGCCTACGACGGGACAGTCAGCATCATTCAGCCGCTGATCGCGCCGCTGTACAACGGCAAGAGCGCTGTCGAATTCGTGGCACTACTTAGTGGCCAAAGCGAAGCGTCAAGTCACGATCTAACCCGCGATTACTGGCAGAAACAGCATGCTGGCGCGGACTTCGAACAATTCTGGCGTAAATCGCTGCACGATGGATGGATTGCAGGTACGGCGCCCCCGAATAAATCGCTGTCGGCGACGTTGCCCGGAATGTTGGGGGGAAGACCGAAAGAAGAGGACATCGTCCTCAACATCCGCCGCGATCCCACCATCTACGACGGACAATTTTCCAACAACGGCTGGCTCCAAGAGCTTCCCAAGCCGATGACCAAGCTCACCTGGGACAACGCCATCCTGATCGGTCCGAAGATGGCGGAGCGGCTGCAGATCGCATCGAAAGATGTCGTCGAGCTGCAACTTAACGACAAGAAAGTCGCAGGCGCTGCGTGGATCCAGGCTGGCCATCCCGATAACTCGGTCACCGTGTTTCTCGGTTATGGCCGCGAGCGTGCCGGGCGCGTCGGCACCGGCTACGGCTTCGATGCTTATACCTTGCGCACTTCAGCGGCGCCGTGGTTTGCCACTGGCGTTCAACTGCGCAAGACCGGAGAAACTTACAAGCTGGCCTCGACTCAAGGCATGCAGAGCATGGACACGCCTGACGGGGGTCATCGGCCGCTGGTCCGCGAAACCGCGCTCGAGGAATACAAGAAGGATGCGGACTTCGCCAACGAACAGGGAGAAACTCCCGCGCCCGGCCTTACGCTTTACAAGCCATATCCATACAAAGAAGAAGATTATGCCTGGGGCATGGCCATCGATTTGAACAAGTGCGTGGGCTGCAACAACTGTGTAGTGGCCTGCCAGTCGGAAAACAACATTCCGGTTGTCGGCAAGGAACAGACTGAAATCGGCCGCCACATGCACTGGATTCGCGTCGACGTCTATTACCAGGGCGACCGCGATAATCCTAAAGGTTACTTCCAGCCTGTGCCTTGCATGCAGTGTGAAGACGCACCTTGTGAGCTTGTCTGCCCCGTGGGCGCGACGAACCATTCAAGCGAAGGCTTGAACGACATGATTTACAACCGCTGCGTGGGGACGCGATATTGCTCGAACAACTGCCCTTACAAAGTGCGCCGCTTCAATTTCTTCCTGTTCCAGGACTGGACTACGCCGCAGTACAAGATGATGCGGAATCCCGACGTCAGCGTGCGCAGCCGCGGCGTCATGGAAAAGTGTACTTACTGCGTGCAGCGTATCAGTGAACATCGAATCGATGCCGAAACCGCCTCAGTGCGAGAAGGCAAAAACATCAAGATCAAAGATGGCGAGCTGCAGACCGCCTGCCAGCAATCGTGTCCGGCGAATGCGATCATCTTTGGCAATATCAATGACCCGAACAGCCAGGTTTCGAAATTGAAATCGCACTCGCTTAATTACAGCCTGCTGGGTGAATTGGGAACTCGGCCGCGCACGACTTACCTGGCGGAAGTGCGCAATCCGAATCCTGATATGAAGTCGTAGAAGCTAAACCACCGAGGCCTAAGGAACGCGGAGTAATCCCGACGGAATTCATGAACGAGCCAATTAGAACCACGGTCGAAGAGCAACAGGCTCCTGTCATCGAGCCTGGGCATACGTTCGCCAGTGTAACGGACAAGATCAGTTCGATCGTGCTTACCCGTCCCGCTTCGAATGGATGGTTCCTCGGCTTCGGCATTTGTTTCATGGCCACGATGATGATGCTCTATGCTATCGGCTACCTGTTCTTGAAAGGCATTGGCATCTGGGGCGTTACGATTCCGATTGGCTGGGGCTTCGCCATCGTCAATTTTGTATGGTGGATCGGAATCGGCCACGCGGGAACTCTGATCTCGGCCATTCTCCTCTTACTGCGGCAATCCTGGCGCAACTCGATCAACCGCTTCGCTGAGGCCATGACGCTTTTTGCCGTGTCCTGCGCTGGACTTTTCCCGCTGCTTCACGTCGGTCGTCCGTGGCTGGCTTACTGGCTGTTTCCGTATCCAAGCACAATGGGGGTATGGCCGCAATTCCGCAGCCCGCTGATGTGGGACGTATTTGCTGTCTCGACTTACGCCACAATCTCTTTGCTGTTCTGGTTTATGGGATTGATTCCAGATTTCGGCACGCTAAGGGATCGCTCCACTAAGCCATGGATCAAGATGATTTACGGCATGCTCGCGATGGGCTGGCGCGGATCGGCCCGCCACTGGCATCGCTATGAGACGGCTTACCTGCTGCTCGCCGGATTGGCCACGCCGCTGGTGCTTTCGGTGCATACCGTCGTCAGCTTCGACTTTGCCATTGGCATTGTGCCGGGATGGCATACTACGATCTTCCCGCCATACTTCGTCGCTGGCGCAATCTATTCCGGTTTTGCCATGGTGTTGATGCTGGCGATTCCGATTCGCAAGATCTACGGCCTGGAAGATTTCATCACCGAGCGCCACCTGCAGAACTCGGCCAAGGTCATGCTGGCGACAGGGCTGATCGTGGCATACGGCTACGGCATTGAAGCTTTCATGGGATGGTACAGCGGCGATCGTTACGACGCGTTCACGCTGTGGAATCGCCTGCACGGGCCCTACGCGTTCTGGTACTGGCTGCTGCTGACCTGCAATATCTTTGTTCCACAGGTGCTTTGGATTCGCAAGCTGCGCACCAGCCCGGTGGCACTGTTCCTGATTTCTTTTGTGATCCTGGTTGGCATGTGGCTGGAGCGCTTCATCATTGTTGTGGTCAGCCTGAGCCGTGACTTCCTGAATTCTTCGTGGGGCATGTACTACCCGACGCGCTGGGATTACATGACCTTTTTCGGCACGATCGGAATGTTCCTCGCAGCCATGTTCCTGTTCGTGCGCTTCCTGCCCATGATTTCGATCTTCGAAATGCGGACTCTGCTGCCGCAGGCGCAGGGAAAAGCCACGGAGGCAGGAGAGTAGATGAAACGCGACCCGATCTACGGCATGATGGCGGAGTTTGAGACGCCGACCGCCTTACTGGAGGCGGCGCGCCGCACCTACCAGGCGGGATATCGCAAGATGGACGCTTACAGTCCGTTTCCCATCGAAGGCCTGGCGGAGGAGATTGGGTTCCACCATGATGAAGTTCCGCTGGTCGTTTTGATTTGTGCGATTATGGGCGGGTTATCCGGCTATCTTCTGCAATGGTGGTGCTCGGTCGTCGCCTATCCCATCAACGTGGGCGGCAGGCCATATCACTCCTGGCCGTCTTTCATCGTCATCACCTTTGAAATGACCGTTCTGTTCGGCGGGATCTCCGCGCTCTTCGGAATGCTGGCGTTGAATGGGTTGCCCATGCCTTACCACCCGGTATTCAACGTGCCGCGCTTCGCGATGGCATCGAGGGACCGCTTCTTCCTGATCGTGTTCTCCTCCGACAAGAAGTATGATCCCGCGGCTACACGCGGTTTTCTCGAGGGCCTGCAGCCCCGTTCAATTGCGGAGGTGCCGAGCTAAGTGCCGCATCCCCGCCAAATTCGGCTCGTTCTCGCATTGGGGTTGACCGCGTTCCTGGCTGCCTGCCGGCTCGACATGCAGGTGCAGCCGAAGCAGAATCCATACTCGCGGAGCGATTTCTTTCCCGACCAGCGATCTGAACGTCCACTGGTGGAAGGTACCGTCGCACGCGGGCAGTTGCATGAGGATAGCTATCTTTATACCGGTAAACTTGGCAATGCTCCCGGCGATTACATGCCGTTTCCGGTGACCAGAGAGGTTCTCGATCGTGGCCGCGAGCGCTACGACATTTACTGCGCGCCCTGCCATTCGCTAGTTGGTGATGGTAACGGATTTATCCCGTCGCGCGGTTTCTCGCGCAAGCCGCCGTCTTATCACATTTCGCGGCTGCAGAAAGCGCCCCTTGGTTATTTATTCGACGTGATCACAAATGGTTTTGGCATCATGCCGGACTATCGGTCGCAGATTGCTGCGAATGACCGGTGGAAGATCGTGGCCTACGTTCGAGCTTTGCAACTCAGCCAGAACGCGACCAAAGCCGACGTCCCTCCGGGACAAGCGGTTCCTTCGGAGCCGCCAAGATTTTCCGCGCCGCCAGGTTCGGGGGCAACGCTTCCGGTGATTGAACCTAAATCAACTTCGAGTGCGGAGGAGAGCAAATGAGCGCCGGAACCGCTCCTCATCTCGATTTGATGGCACCGCCGATCGTAAAGAAAATGTCGCAGCGCTCGCTTGTGATCGGCGTGAGCTTTGCGCTCGCAGCGATCGCTCTGGCGTTTGTTCGCCCAGATGAGTTTTATCGCGCGTATCTGCTGGGCTTCATGTGCTGGCTCGGAGTCGCTCTCGGATCGATGGCGATCGTGATGATCCGTCATCTCACCGGCGGAGGCTGGGGCACGGTGATTCGGCGAATCCTGGGCGCTGCGATGCGCACACTGCCGCTGCTTGCGCTGCTGTTCATTCCAGTGTTGCTTGCGCCAATGCAACATCGCGTCTATCCGTGGGCGATGCCGCTCGATTCCATCGCGGATTTGCACGTTCGCGAGCATCTCGAAAAACACGCGTTCATTAAGGACGCTTATCTCAACTTCCACGGATTCCTCATCCGCGCGATCATTTACTTCGCCATCTGGAACGTGCTCTCGTTCCTGCTTTCAAAATTCTCGAAGCAAACAGACCGTCCCGATGCGCCCGATAATACGCAGCGCTTTAAAGCCGTCGCAGGCCCCGGCTTGATTCTTTACGCATTCACCATCTCTTTCGCCGCTATCGATTGGGTGATGTCACTCGATCCGAGTTGGATTTCGACGATCTTCGGATTGATCATTCTGATCGGCGAAATTCTCTCGGCAATGTGTTTCGCGGTCGTGGTCGAGCGCATCCTGTACAACTACAAGCCGATGTCGGAATTGCTCAAGCCTGAGTTCGTCCACGATCACGGCAAGTGGATGATGACGTTTGTCATGGTCTGGGCTTATTTCTCGTATTCCCAATGGCTCATTATCTGGGCGGGCAACCTGCCGAACGAGATCACGTTCTATCTGCGGCGGCTGAATGGCGGATGGGGTTGGGTGGGATTATTTCTGGTTTTGTTTCACTTCGCGATTCCCTTCGCCATTCTCCTCTCGCGTCCATTCAAGCGCAATATTCGCAAACTGGTCTGGGTAGGGACGTGGCTGATCCTGATGCGCTACGTGGACCTGTTCTGGATCATCGAACCGAATTTTTCGAAGACATTCGCTTTGACAATCGCGGACATTGTGGTGCCGATTGCGATCGGCGGAATCTGGCTTTGGTACTTTTTCCGCAATCTCGCGTCCCTGCCCCTTTTGCCGGCCTATGATCCCGATGCCCCTGAGGTTCTGCAGGCGGAGTCCAAATAGAAATGAAAAGATGAGCAACGAGAGAAAACCCGAGAACTCAACCGGCAACGGCAGTTACGAGCATCAGGATCTGCAGCCTTCGGGCATTGTCTATTTTTTGCTGAGCCTGGTTGTGGTGACAGTGATCTGCATGTTTGGGCTGAAGGGACTCTACGCCTATCTTGACCATCGCGAACGGGCGACGCAGACACCGCCAAATCCACTGATGAAGCAGGCTCCGGGCGACACGCGGCATGTGGCGCCAGGATATCCCGAGACCGCTTTCCCAAGCCCGAGACTGGAAGAAGATGAGCGCGGCCAGTTGAACAGCATTCTCGTGGGCCAAGAAAAGAAACTTTACAGCTACGGCTGGGTCGACCAAAGTGCAGGCACGGTCCGGATTCCCATCGATCGAGCGATGGATTTACTTGCTCAGCGCGGATTGCCAGTACTTCCTAAGGAAACAACCAACGAAAATCCAAGGGAGAAAGCTGAAACCAGTAATAGAAGACCAAACCAAGCGCGAGGCGCCCACGGGGTAGTCGGTGACCAATAAGAAACACAATTCGATTTTGGCGGCAGCGAGCGTCGTGCTGACTCTGGCGCTTGCTGTCGCCGCTTCGGCGCAGATCAATAGCGGGGTAATGTCGCCACCGGCGAACACACGGCCTCCGCGGCTGGAGAATGTCGGGATCGAGCAGCATCTCAATGCGCAGGTTCCCCCAGATCTCACGTTCGTGGACGACAAAGGCAAGCCGATCAAGCTCGGAGACTATTTCGGCAGAAAGCCCCTCATTCTCAACCTCGTTTATTACAACTGCACTATGCTCTGCGGCGAAGCTCTGGCCGGCCTCTCTAGCGCCATGCGCTTAATCAAGTTCGATGTGGGCAACGAATTCGACGTCATCACCGTCAGCTTCGATCCTCGCGAAACGACAGAGATGGCTGCGGCGAAGAAGAAGGACTTCGTCGATCGCTACGGCCGTACGAGTGCCGCACAAGGGTGGCACTTCCTGACCGGGCAACAGGACTCGATCAACGCACTGACCAAGGCCGTGGGATTTCAATATCAGTACGATTCCAAAACCAACCAGTACGCACACGCGACTGCCATCATGGTGCTCACGCCTCAAGGTCGCATTTCGCGTTACTTCTACGGCGTGGATTTTCCGCCGAAAGACCTACGCATGGGTTTGGTGGAGGCTTCTCAGAACAAGATTGGCAACGCGGTCGATGCGGTGCTGCTCTATTGCTATCACTACGATCCCGAGACTGGGAAGTATGGCGCGATTATCGGCAACATTCTGCGGCTTGCCGCCGCAGCAACCATTCTCCTTCTTGGCGGCTTGATTTTGATCTTGTGGCGGCTTGACCGCGCAGCCACGAAGAAGGCGGCAACGAAGAAACAGTATGCTTAATAATTTTCCACTCTGGCCGGAGCAGGCGTCCACGTTGGCTCATCATGTGGATGCTCTGTACATTTTTCTGCTCGTGGTCACTGGGATGATGGCTCTGCTGGTCTGCGCGTTCGTCATCTATTTCGCGGCCCGGTATCGCTTCCGGCCGGGAGTTCGCGCCGAACAGATCGAAGGCTCCAACGCGCTCGAACTTACCTGGAGCGTTATCCCATTCATCATCTTCATGGCGATCTTTCTCTGGGGCGCCGTCGTCTATTTCAAAGAGCGCACTCCTCCCGCCGACGCCACTGAGGTCTATGTTGTCGCAAAACAATGGATGTGGAAGGTAGAACACGCGGAAGGCCAACGCGAGATCAATGAACTGCACGTTCCGGTGGGTCGCGACGTAAAACTGATCATGACTTCGCAGGATGTGATTCACAGCTTCTTTATCCCCGCGTTCCGCATCAAGCAGGACGTTCTGCCGGGCCGCTATACGGTGGAATGGTTTCGCGCCACCAAACCCGGCGTTTATCACCTGTTCTGCGCTGAGTATTGCGGGACTCAACACTCCGGCATGGTCGGCTCGATTGTGGTCATGGAGCCGGCCGAGTACGAAACCTGGGTCAACGGTGGGCCGAATGGTCCTCTGTCGGCCACCGGAGAAAAGCTCTTCTCCGAACTCGGCTGCGGAACCTGCCACCGCACCGACGTGCAGGGCCGCGGCCCGAATCTGCAGGGAGTCTTCGGCAAACCGGTGCAGCTGGAAGATGGACGAACCGTCACCGCCGACGAAAACTATGTGCGCGAGTGCATTCTCGATCCGGGATCAAAGCGCGTGAAGGGTTTCCAACCCATCATGCCGACCTTCCAGGGATTAGTCAGCGAAGAGCAGGTCAATGCCCTTGTGGCCTATATCAAAGCGATATCGAACAATCAGCCGGCTGACAGTGTCAAAACCACCGCCAGCGCCGCTGGGCAGATTTCCGGCAAAGCTCAAACCAATGGAAGTCAGGTGCAATAGGTATGGAGATCGCGATCCCTCAAACTGCTGAACGCGAAAATTATCTGAATAAGGAATACGGCATCTGGTCGTGGCTCCTTACCACCGACCACAAGCGCATCGCGCTGCTCTATCTCGTTTCCATCACCTTCTTCTTTTTCATCGGCGGATTTTTCGCGCTGCTCATCCGGCTCGAACTGCTCACCCCCGCGGGCGATCTCGTGCAGGCCGACACTTACAACAAGCTTTTCACCATGCATGGCATGGTGATGGTATTTTTCTTCCTGATTCCGTCCATTCCAGCCACGCTGGGAAATTTCCTGGTGCCGATGATGATCGGCGCGAAAGATCTGGCCTTTCCGCGAATCAATCTGCTGAGCTGGTATCTGTACATCATCGGCGGCGCTCTGATGCTGCATTGCATCCTGACCGGCGGCGTCGACACCGGCTGGACGTTCTACGCGCCGTTCAGCACGAACTTCACCAACACCAAAATCGTGGAAGCCGGGATCGCTATTTTCATCGCTGGATTCTCTTCGATCCTGACTGGCCTGAACTTTGTCGTCACCATTCACCGCATGCGGGCGCCGGGGATGACCTGGTCACGCCTGCCGCTGTTCATCTGGGCGCACTACGCAACCAGTATCATTCAGCTTCTGGGCACACCGGTCATCGCAATCACCATTGTGTTGGTCGCCGCGGAACGGGCGCTGCATCTCGGGATCTTCGATCCGAAACTCGGCGGCGATCCTTTGCTGTTTCAGCACCTGTTCTGGTTCTATTCGCATCCGGCCGTTTACATCATGATTCTGCCCTCGATGGGCGTGATCACTGAAATCATTGCCTGCTTTTCGCGCAAGCGCATTTTCGGTTACCACTTTGTCGCTTTTTCCTCGATTGCGATCGCAGTGTTTGGTTTTCTCGTCTGGGCGCACCACATGTTTGTGGCCGGAATTTCTGTTTATTCGGCGTTAGTGTTTTCGTTCCTGAGCTATGCCGTCGCGCTGCCATCGGCGATCAAGGTGTTCAACTGGACGGCCACTCTATACAAAGGCTCCATCCACTATGACGCGCCGATGCTCTATGCATTCGGATTTCTTGGGCTGTTCACCATCGGCGGCCTCACGGGACTCTTCCTCGCGGCCCTCGGTATCAACGTACACGTCACCGACACTTACTTCGTCGTCGCCCACTTCCACTACATCATGGTCGGAGGCGCAGTGATGGGGTATCTCGGCGGAATGCATTTCTGGTGGCCGAAGATTTCCGGCAAGCTCTACCCCGAGGGCTGGGCGCGCCTGGCCGCGTTAATCGTCTTCATCGGCTTCAATCTCACGTTCTTCCCGCAGTTCGTTCTCGGCTACATGGGCATGCCACGGCGCTATTACGATTACAGCCATATGCCCGAATTCCAGGTTCTGAATGTGCTCTCGACAGCAGGCTCGACGGTGCTGGGCATTGGATATCTGCTGCCCATGGTTTATTTTCTCTGGTCGATGCGATATGGAAAGCCGGCATCCGATAATCCGTGGAACGCTGCCGGACTCGAGTGGAAAACGGCTTCTCCTCCGCCAACGTTCAACTTCGACCGGGAGCCGGTCGTGACGTGGGAGGCCTATAACTACGAGGAGCTGGACACGCCTCCGAAGACGCAGGAGGTTCCCGTTGGCCGATAGCAGCACAGTTATGGGTCTTCATCAGGAAGAAGAACACCATCCGGAGCTCTTGCACCACTTCGCCGAGCCGGAGCAGCAGCGCGACGCTGCGAGCCTGGGCATGTGGGTTTTTCTGGCTACGGAAGTGATGTTTTTTGGTGGAATGTTCTGCGCCTACCTGATTTACCGCCACTGGTATTTCGGGGATTTCGCTGCCGCCAGCAAGTCGATCGATGCCAAACTAGGGGGCACGAATACTGCCGTCCTGATCTGCAGCAGTTTGACCGTAGTCCTGGCCGTCTGGGCCGCTCAGACCGCGCGCAAAACTTTACTCGTCGGGATGCTTGCCATCACCATGCTGCTGGGTATGGTGTTTCTTGGCATAAAGGCGAAGGAGTACAAGGATAAGTTCGAAGAACATCACGTCCCCGGCGCTACGTTTAGCTTTGAAAATGTGCCGATCCCCGGTCACCCTGGAGAGTACGCTAACCCGCGGCATGCGCAGATCTTTTTCTCTCTCTATTTCATCATGACGGGACTGCACGCCTTGCACATGATTATTGGCCTCGGAATCTTTGCTTGGCTCCTGGTTATGGCGTGGAGGGGGCGATTCACTCCCGACTACAACACGCCGGTTGAAGTCGGCGGTCTCTACTGGCATTTCGTGGATATTGTCTGGATTTATCTCTTCCCTCTGCTCTACCTGATCGACCGGCACCCGTGAGGATGGCATGACTGAACACTCCAAATCGTCGCCTTTAAAGTTGTATTTCGGCGTGTGGGCCACGCTACTGATTTTTACTTTCATTACCTACGAAGCCTCCACGATCGATTTGGGACAGTTTAACGCCGCGGTTGCGCTGGGCATCGCGACTCTCAAAGCTACTCTGGTGGTGTTGTTCTTTATGCATGTCTGGCATGCCAGCGAAAAACTGACCAAGCTGGTCGTGATCTCGGCGCTGTTTTTCTTACTACTGCTGTTGGGGCTTACCATGGCCGACTACGCCACTCGTCCCTGGAGCTAGCGGTCAAAATCTCAATTCCTTTTGCTACCCAGGAGTAAGCTGAGAGCGGAATGTCTTCGCCCGAGCCACCGTCGCCGCTTTTCACAATTCAGCCTCAACCTACCGAAGGTACCGCAGGGTTCGCCAAACCTGCTTCCGTTAATGCCGAAGGCTTAGCCAAGGCTCTTCGAGGCGCGATCGGAGGAGAAGTCCGCTTCGATCGAGGTAGCCGCGCGCTCTACGCCACTGACGCTTCCAATTACCGCCAAGTTCCCATCGGAGTCGTGCTACCGTGCGATGTCGATGACGTTCTGGCCACAGTTGGTCTCTGTCGCGAATTCGGAGCGCCGCTGCTGTGCCGCGGCGGAGGTACGTCGCTTGCGGGCCAGTGCTGCAACGTCGCAGTCATTCTCGATTTCTCGAAGTACATGGCTAGCATTTTGGAGATCGATCCGGCTCGCCGCATCGCCCGGGTTCAACCCGGAGTCGTGCTCGACAGTCTTCGCACCGCCGCCGAAAAACACCATCTCACCTTCGCGCCCGATCCCGCCACGCATGATCGCTGCACGCTCGGCGGCATGATTGGCAACAACTCCTGCGGCGTGCATTCCGTCATGGCAGGCAAGACCGATGACAACATCGAGCAACTCGAAATCCTCACTTACAACGGCGTGCGAATGAAGGTCGGTGCAACCTCTGGCGCCGAACTGAAACAGATCTGTAGCTCCGAAGGGCGGCGGGGCGAAATCTACACCAAGCTTAAAGGCATTGCCGATAATTACGGCGAACTCGTCCGGCAGCGCTTTCCAAGGATTCCACGCCGCGTCTCCGGCTACAACCTGAATCATCTTCTACCCGAAAATGGTTTTCATCTCGCTCGTGCCCTCGTCGGTTCCGAAGGCACGTGCGTCACAATTCTCGAAGCCACGTGCCGCCTTGTAGAAAGCCCGCCGGAGCGGGTGCTGCTCGTTATTGCATACCCTGACGTATACGAGTGCGCCGATCATGTTCCCGAGATTATGGAACACAAACCGATCGGCCTCGAAGGCTTCGACGACCTTCTTGTGAGTTACACGCGACGCAAGAAAATCAACTCTGAAGGCGTGGCGCTTCTGCCTGAAGGAGGCGGGTGGTTAATGGTGGAGTTCGGCGCTGATACCCCGTCGGAGGCCGAATCACAGGCGCGAGCTTTAATGGAGTCGCTGAGTCGCGCCGCCCGCCCTCCCGCGATGAGCCTTTTTACCGACAAGGCAAAACAAAAACGGGTGTGGGAGGTCCGCGAATCCGCTCTCGGCGCAACGTCGCATGTTGCCGGAGAGCCTCTTAACTGGGAAGGGTGGGAAGACGCCGCGGTGGCCCCCGAAAAACTAGGCGGTTACCTTCGCGACCTGCGCAAGATGTTTGCCGAATACGGCTACAAGGGCTCGCTCTATGGACATTTTGGCCACGGTTGCGTTCATACCCGCATTAATTTCGATCTGCAATCAAAAGAGGGCATCGCGAAATTTCGCCGATTTATGGAAGACGCCGCCGATCTTGTCGTTAGTTACGGTGGTTCGATTTCCGGTGAGCACGGCGACGGTCAAGCGCGCGCCGAATTGCTTCCAAAAATGTTCGGACCCGAGTTGATGCAGGCGTTTCGCGAATTCAAATCGGTTTGGGATCCGGATTGGAAGATGAATCCCGGCAAACTGATCGATCCCTACAAGATCGACGAGAATCTCCGCCTTGGTGCGAACTACGCTCCGTGGCAACCAAGAACGCATTTTCAGTTCACCGCCGATCACGGCACCCTCGCCGAGGCTACTCTGCGCTGTGTTGGCGTCGGCAAATGCCGGCGCGAGCAGGGCGGCGTTATGTGCCCGAGCTATCGTGCGACACGTGAAGAGGAACAGTCCACACGCGGCCGCGCTCACTTGCTCTGGGAGATGACTCGGGGCCAAGGTCGAGGGAATGGGATCATCCGCGGCGGTTGGCGCAGTGAAGAAGTCAAAAAGTCTCTGGATCTATGCCTCGCCTGCAAGGGTTGCAAGAGCGATTGCCCGGTTGGCGTCGACCTGGCCACATATAAATCTGAATTTCTTTCGCATTACTACGAGGGCCGCCTACGCCCGCGTAGCGCATATGCTTTCGGCAACATCGACCTTTGGGCGCGCGCGGCGTCGCAGGTGCCTGGGCTGGCCAACCTCGCGACCCAACTTCCCGTTTTTCGCGATATTTCCAAACTCATCGCAGGAATCCCTCGGCAGCGGTCGATCCCCGCCTTTGCGCCATCCGATTTCAAGAGCTGGTTCCATAGACGCGGCAACCGGCTGAATGGAAAACACCCCAATGCGGATGCGCCGCCGGTGCTTCTCTGGCCCGACACTTTCAACAACCATTTCCTTCCTGAAACCGCGAAAGCTGCGGTCGAAGTGCTTGAGAGTGCCGGCTTCCGGGTCATCGTGCCCAGAAAGAATCTCTGCTGCGGCCGCCCGCTCTACGATCACGGCATGCTCGACCGAGCGAAGGCGCTCCTGCTACGGATCCTCGACGAACTCTCCGCCGAAATCGAAGCCGGAATTCCCGTGGTTGGACTGGAACCGAGTTGCGTTGCGGTGTTCCGCGATGAGCTTCTCGGTCTATTCCCCCACGACGAGCGCGCACAAGTGTTATCGCGGCAGACATTTCTGCTCGGCGAATTCCTCGAAATCCATGCCGGCCAGTTGCCGCCGCTACGCATGAATCGGAAAGCAATTCTTCATGGGCATTGCCATCAGAAATCACTCATGCAGATGAGCGCCGAAGAGTCGGTCCTTCGCCGGATTGGAATCGATTTTCAATCTCCTGCTCCGGGCTGCTGCGGCATGGCAGGATCTTTTGGCTTCGAAGCTGACAAATATGACATCTCAATGGCCATCGGCGAACTTGAGCTCCTGCCAGCAGTCCGGCGGGCGCCCCAAGACTGGCTGGTCATCGCCGATGGCTTCAGTTGTCGCGAACAAATCAGCCAGGGCACGTCTCGTCAGGCCCTTCACTTGGCCGAGGTGTTGCAAATGGCGCTGCCGGGCGCGGATCAGGATGCTTTGCCCTTTCCAGAATCACGGCGCACTCGCGAGCGCGAGGCTGGAATTTCCAGATCGATGAAACGAGCCGGGATGGGGGTAGCAGCCTTGGTGGCGGGGGCAACGCTGCTTTGGGCAGCTTCCAGAAGGTATTGATTTAACAAGACTTAGTTTATCTAGAACTTGCGAGAAACCTTTGGCCCTCGCCAGAATGCCCTGGTTTTGGGAGAATAGAGATCTCGCCGTCCGGGAACTCGAGATCCCGGCCCGAAAGTCAAAGCATTCGTACTGCTATTAGCGTCATGGATCGCGAAACGACAATCAGCGAGCCAGCCATTGGCAAAGTCCCTACCGAGGCTTTACCCACCCTTGTAGCGGTCAAGCCGCCGCACGCACCTCTATGCGGGTCCGTGCTGGTGCTGATCCAGTTCGACGTTTGCGAAGAGATACGCCTCGATCAGCTTCGCGAACTTCTCGGCGCGCGCACGGCCGACGCCAGCTTCAAACATCTCGCTCCCGGCTACGTTCGTTACCAGCGGCCTCCGGTGGAAGAGGCTTTGGAACCGATCGTTCTTGAGAGTGGCGAGCGCCTGCAAGGTGATATCAAGTACTTCGACTACGGAGTCGTCAGTGTGGTGTTCGAGCTTCCATTCTCCGGTGACTGGGACAAGCTGGTGCAGCTTTCCAGCCGCTGGGTTTGGGACACGAACTTTGAGAGTCTGGCCGCGCGAATCGTTAAGAAAAAGCTGGAGCGCGCCGCGCCGGCGGTTATAAAGCCTTATAACGGCGAATGGCTCAAGGAGGATTATTTCATCTTCCACCTGCGAGAGATCGCCGGTTCGCCCACCGCCGCCGAGCTTTTGTCATCACAAGGCGATCATATTACTCAGGTTGTCCGCGGCGAGACTCAGTCGCTCTCCGATGGCGAACGGCAGGAGGTTTTGCAGTCGCGGATTTCGTACTACCCCAACGATCTCGCGGTGATCGGATGGAACGCTGCATTTATCTATGACAGTCCCGCCGGCGCCGAAACCGCCATTCAGCTTCTGCAATATGCCAACTCCCAGTTGCTAGAGTTTCGCCATTATGACGAATTGCTCACCACCCAACTGGAGGGTGTCTACGCCTTTCTCGATCGCGGAGGTCGCGGTCTTTGGTCACGCTGGCGCACGGCAAGGGCCGCATCAAAGTTGCACACCGTCTTGCTCGATGTAAGTGAACTCACCGAGCGCGCCGATAATGCAATCAAGTTTCTCAGCGACATGTTCTCGGCGCGTCTCTACAAGCTTGCCGCCTCAAAAGTTGGAGTGCCAGACTACAAAGATCTCGTGCAGCAGAAGCTACAAACTGCCGAAGAGCTTTACCGCTTCATGGTAGATGAGTTCAATCAGAGCCGCGCCTTCGTGCTGGAACTGATGGTCGTTGTGATTCTCATCATTGAACTCATCTACTTCTTCCGCGGCAAGCCCATGTAAGATCTGCGAATTGCCTTCCCCACGATTGATTCCCAGTTTGCGCATTCCACGAATTCCCATGCATGATAGGGATAGCTACCGCCCAGGCGACATCAAGGTCTGACGAATAACGGTCCATCCCGTCACGCAACGCGTACACTTCTCGTCGTGCTGATTTTCGCCTGCATCGCTTCCCATGCCACCGCGCAAGACAACTACGAAATTCAGGTTTATGGTTCGGAAACAGTCGCGCCGCGAGCGACCATGGTTGAGATTCATTCCAACTTCACCGTCGAAGGCAGCAAAACCGTGGTCGACGGGGTCCTCCCGACGAACCACGCCGAGCATGAAACGCTTGAAATCACGCAGGGAATTAACGACTGGGCTGAGATCGGTTTTTATCTGTTTAGCAGCATTCAATCGGATGGCGGTTGGCAATGGGTGGGCGACCACATTCGCCCGCGCGTGCGCGTGCCCGAATCGTGGCACTGGCCCATCGGCGTGAGTTTGTCGAACGAAATTGGCTACCAGCGCGCTGCTTTTTCGACCGATACCTGGACTTGGGAGATTCGGCCGATCGTCGACCGGAAATTAGGGCCGTGGTATCTGGCGTTCAATCCCGCGATGGACCGGTCCTGGCATGGCGCCAGCGTAAACCAGGGAGTAACGTTTTCTCCGGACGCCAAATTCAGCTATGACATTACTAAGAAAATCGCCGCCGGGCTGGAATACTACGGCGCATACGGTCCAATCACGGGATTCCTCCCGTTCAAAGATCAGCAGCATCAATTCTTTCCCGCCGTTGATATCGACTTTGGTCCGCAGTGGGAGTTCAACTTTGGCGTTGGCGTTGGTGTAACCCGTTCCACCGACCACCTCATCGTGAAGTGCATCATCGGTCGCCGCTTTTCGTGGCCGCATGGCAAGCGCTAGTACGCGACATCACGTGCAGATGCGAAGATATGTCGTTGGCAGCCAAAAGTTGAGGCAAGCGCGAACTCGGCCTCAGCCTTCTGAATTGAACCGCTAACCCGCAAGTTGTACCAAATGGAGTAAACGGAACCGCGTCAAGTGCCGGAGTTCTATCGAGACAGTCGACGCTGGCGAGGGCAACAACTCACCGCAGCCGATTACTACTCATATCTTAGAGCTTCTACCGGATCCAGCTTTGAGGCTCGCATAGCAGGCACTAATCCACTGATTGCGCCGACTACTAACAGCACGGCGGTCGAGAGAAGAACAGTCATCATCGAGATGCGCAGGTGAATATCCCCTTGTCCGGAATCGTCTTCAAAAAGAGGCCCCATCATCGGCAGAGTCCCTACAGCCCAGGCGATGAAATAAGACAATGCGACTCCAATCGCGCCACCCACAAGCATGATCAGCAAAGTCTCGGCGAGGAACTGTAACTTGATGTGCCACTTTCTCGCGCCCAGCGCGCGCCGCAACCCGATTTCGCGGATGCGCTCATCGACTGTGACCAGCATGATGTTCATCACACCTACACCGCCAATTCCCAAGGTCAACGTTCCGATGAAAGCGAGCAGCACTTGCAGCCCAATCGTAAGCGCATCAATCACGGGACGGAACTCATCGCGCCCGAACATCTGAAACGCTTTTGGATCGGTCGGCGAAAATCCCTGCCGTGTCGCTACCGCCGCAAGCACCTGGGCCATCGCCTTTTTCTCGAACTGCGGTGCGATCGGCTCAAAGAGCATTACTTGTGCGTAACGTGTATTCCACAAATCGCCGGCCGTCGAATACGGAATCCAGGCAGACTCATCATCACTCGAGAAATAATTGCTGAGCTGGATTTTGCGAGCCATAACGCCGATTACCGTGAATCGGATTCCCGCGACGGTAATAGTCTCGCCAACTGCCGGCCTCCCGCTAAACAGTTGCTCTTTGATGCGGCCACCAAGAAAAATTACGCGCCGGCGCTCCAGTTCGTCCGAGGCGTCGAGCCAGCGCCCTTCGGCGGGCACTTCATTGCGCATTTCGCCGTATTCGGGACAGACTCCGCGAACTGGATCGGTCCCCACCACGCGGTCCCCATAAGCGATTTCAGGACGCTTCACGGTTTCCCGGCAAATGTATTTCACCAACGGTGCCGTAGCTTTGACCAAGTCGACGTCGGCTTGTTCGATCACAACTTTCTTTCCAGCGCGCTGCCCTCCGGGCTGCTCGCTGGTTTGTTGCGGCCAACAAATCACCACGCTCTTACCAAAGGCATCAAAGCCGTGAACAAGAATGCTCCGAAAGCTGTTGCCATAAGCGATCAGCAAAGTGACGGTGGAGATTCCCCAGACAATCCCCAGCATGGTGAGGAAACTGCGGGTCACGTTGCGCTTCAGGGCAAACCAAGCTTCGACGATGATTTCGATCAGCATGGCAACTTGATCCGGCTACCCGCCAGCCTCGTAGCGCAGCGCTTCAATAGGGTCAATCGACGCCGCTCTGCGCGCGGGATACAAAGCGGCCGCCACGGCAACCGTTCCCAACAAGCCAGTCGCAACCAGGGCCGATGTCCAATCGGGAATTAAGCCGGCGAAAAAATCCGGCATCGGAAGCAAATTGACTAGAGCGCAGAACCCAAAAGCCACGCCCAAGCCTATTGCTCCGCTCAGCAGAGCAATAATCAAAGCTTCGACAAAAAACTGGCGCAGAATCGTTCCTGCCGGAGCGCCGATGGCTTTGCGGACGCCGATTTCACGGGTTCGTTCGCGTACCGCCACCAGCATTACGTTCATGACTCCGATACCGCCGAGCATCAACGTGACGATTCCTACCGCCCCAAGAAAATATTTCATCCCATCGGTCATCGTCTTAAACGCCTGCGCTTCCTGTACTGTGTCCCAGATAGGGCAAGCTTCTTTATCATTCGGGTCGTAGCGATGCATACGCGCTAACGCGACGCGCACTTCATGCTTGCAAGCCTCGTGCTGCTCGACTGATTTGGGCGTAACCAACAATTGGTCGAATGTCGTTGCAGTTCCGGGCGGCTTGTCTGGAAAATCGCGCCGCATGGCCGAAAAAGGAACAAATATCTTGTTTACATCCCAGCCGTCATAACTGGAGTCTTGCTTCTTCTTCTGCATGACACCGATAACGACATAAGGAAAGTCGTTCAGATAGACGTTCTCCCCTACCGGATTACGACCAGGAAATAATTGCTTGGAAGCATCCGATCCGAGAAATGCAACGCGCCTGGCTTCACGCATATCGTCCCAGTTGTAAAAGCGCCCCTCGCCGACGTTGAGCGTTCGAATGTAGCCAAATGCAGGATGCGAACCGGTCACTGTGAACGCGGCGTTATTGAAGTTGCTATGCGCGCGAACAGTATCTTGTTCAAGTTCAGGAATCACATATTGACAGTCCGGCGTCTCTGACTGAACCACAGGCAAGTCCTCATCTTCCCAGTGCACCAAGCGGCCAGCATGGGTTCCCCCCGCTTGCAGGCTGGTACGTCCGTGAAAGACGATCATCACGTCTTTGCCGAGCGTCTTCGCCTGCTCTTCCTGGCCCTTGCGCAGGCCTTCTCCCGCAGCGACCATTAAGACAATCGAGACGATGCCCCAGGCGATTCCGAACATCGTGAGAAAAGCTCTCAACTTGTGCGCCCACAGGGTTCGCATCACGTCGCGGAAAAGATCGGTCAAGGTCATATCGCTTCTTGTTTGGACGCGAATGGGTGTGGAAGGTAATCCCGGCAGCCCGATCCGCTTTCAGCCGTTGCTGGTAGATACGCAGACGGCGGGACATTTGTTGCACAAATGCTTATCCCAAAGACGATTCGTTCGGATTGGGTTCTACCCTGAGACGGTCTTCTCCATGACAAACAACGGAGTACCGAAAAGATCTTGAGAGCCGTCGGCCCTTCGACGAAAGCCGAATCTTTCATACAGATGGATGGCTGAACTCAGGAATGGGGTGGTGCTGAGAAATAAATGGCTACATCCTTGGCTGCCAGCCCATTCCTCCGCCTCCCGCAGCAGAGCAGTTCCGGCGCCTGTTCCGCGGGCCGACGGCAAGACCGCCATACCTCGGATATAAACCGACGAGCCTTTTATGAGAGCTGCAATCGTGCCCAACACGGCGCCGTTGTGCAAGGCAATCCAGACCGGACCCGCGTGCATGCGATTGAGCACGCGCTCAGCGTCCAGCACTGTTGCGGCAAAGCCGGCTTCGGTATAGAGGGATCTGAACTCGACGAACGATTCATGAAGCACCGACGCGATCACGGCTGCATTTTCCGGACGAGCCCGCCGAATTTCGACGCCTGGTGCCATCCCAAACTTCACAGCCATCTTGTAGCGTGATTTATCTTTTCACGGCCGTTGACCCGACTTGTTCTATCCACTTCTCATACTCTCTAAGAGCAAGGTCACATTGCAGGCGGTGCCGCTCTTTGCGGTCGCGCACTTTGACTGCCAGTGGTGGAAGCAAATCAAAGGTGATATTAGCGGGCTGAAAGTTCCTAGGATCAGCATGTGCGATGTAATGACAGAGCGATCCGAATGCCGAGCCGCGCGGAGGGGCGATTGGATCTTCGTCGCGGACGAGCGCCGCCGCATGGATGCCAGCCATTAATCCAGCCGCAATCGACTCGACATAGCCTTCTACACCACAAATCTGCCCTGCAAACAAAACCTGCGGATGCGACTTCATCTGCAGCGTTTCGCGTAACAGAGCCGGGCCGTTGATGTAAGTATTGCGATGAATCTGCCCGTAGCGCAGGAAGCGTGCATTCTCAAGCCCCGGAATCTTGCGAAGGACGCTCGCCTGCTCGCCAAATTTCAAGTGGTTCTGAAACCCAACCAGATTGTAAGAATCCGCGCGTAAATTTTCCTGCCGCAACTGCACCACGGCGAAAGGCATTTTCCCGGAGCGCGGGTCCTTCAGACCCACCGGCTTCATCGGCCCAAAACGCAGCGTATCGCGCCCCCGCCGCGCAATCTCTTCGATCGGGAGGCAACTTTCAAAATAATTCAGATTCTCCCAATCGTGATCTTCCACTGACTGTGCGGCAAGAAGCGCATCGTAGAAATGATCGTATTCTTCGCGCGACATCGGGCAGTTAATGTAATCTGCCGTTCCTTTGTCATAGCGGGCTGCCATATATACGCGCGACATGTCGATGGAGTCCGCTTCCACGATCGGACTGATTGAATCGTAAAAATACAAATGAGTGTTCCCCTGCGCGGTGCGCTCTGCCACTTCGAAGTTGGCCCTCGCCGCCTCCCTGCCGGACTGTGGCAAGCGGGCTTGATCATGGCCGCTCAGCCGAACAATCTCACCGGTCAGCGCTTCCGAAGTCAGCGGTCCCGTCGCTATGATGATTATCTGGCCGCCATTCTCCTCAACTCGCGTCACCTCTTCGCGACGTACCGCAATTCGCGGATGTGTCGAAATCGCCCTCGTCACTTTCGCTGCAAACGCAACCCGGTCCACCGCGAGCGCGTGACCTGCCGGCACCGCGCATTGGCGTGCAATCTCCAGCAACTGGGATCCCGCCCGGCGCATCTCTTCTTTCAAAAGCCAAGGAGCGGTATTTTCACTATCGGATTTCAAAGAATTCGAGCACACGAGTTCTGCGAAATCCGCCGTCTGATGGGCCGGCGTCGAGCGTTGCGGCCGCATCTCAAACAGTTCAACTTCCACGCCTCGCTGAGCACACTGCCAGGCCGCTTCCGACCCCGCCAATCCCGCTCCAATAATGCGTACTCGCGCGCTCAAGATTTCTTCTCCGCCAGCTGCCGCAGAGCGTCACCCGTCAGTAGAACTGACTTCCGCTGATCGCGAAACTCCGCCCCGAAAAACCTGTAGGGCCCGATCGCTTTCTCATTCCAATCCAAAACTTCCCATTGCATGGCTCTGCTGTTTTCTCGCCGCCACCGCGACCAGCAACGCCTTCCCAATTCCTTTGCCGCGAAATTGCGGGCGCACGTAAAGATCTTCCAGATAGAGTGTCGGTCCCGCCCAGGTCGAATATTGGTCGAAGAAAACGGCATAGCCAGCGGGCTGCGCACTCCAATCAGCGCGCGAAACTTAGGTTTCTCGCCAAAACCATCCCGCGCCAAGTCAGCCTCTTCAATCACGCCGAGATCCAACTCTCGCTCAAATTCCGCCAGTTCGCGCATCAAAGTGCGCAGAAGAGGCGCGTCATGCATCGTAGCGGGACGAATCAGAAGCATTTAAGAAGAATACATCAGGGAGTTTAGTGGTTCTCGCTTGGAACTGGGGGGTAAACGATTGCTGCGTCAAATGCCGGCAGCGAAGGTAGTAGGGTGTTTGATCTCGCCTTTGAAAGTATCAAGACATCTAGTGAGCAATCGGAGTGGACTGGCTGGACACGCATACCCACATGCCGTTCCGTTGGATCCAGGTATCGATGAAGCGCTCCCGTAGCACGTAGGATATGTGGTTCTTTGTCCCTCTTTCCCGGTATACGCCCGTAACGATCACACTGTTGCCGAAGGAGTGAGCCCGCATCGACTCGCTCACGACGTGCTCCGGGTGTAAGAGCGGCGCCCGCACTTGCGCTAAATATTGTCCCTTACTCATTACCCGGCCATCGTATTCGATGTAAATCAATCCATCGACTAACAATTCTTGCAGGGCCCTGCTTTCTTTCAGTCGTACTGCCTGGTTCCAGGCATTTTCAAGCGCCAGCACAGTCGTTTCCGCCTGTTCGAACGGCGCATCCCTTGGCGCAGCCGAGGAGGAAATCAGTAGCAGCAAAAAGCACAGCGTAAGTCTCATGACTTTTCCCTCCCTCCTCACGAATAAGTTGCTTTCGGCAGTCGTCAGAGGATTGGGGTCGACTGTGCCGCGACGCACACCCACGTGCTATTCGTGCGAACCCACGTGTCTGTAAAACGGCCTTTCCGCTGGATATGCTTATCGCCCTTTGTTTGCTCAATTCGGTACGTTCCCGTAACCACCGCTGTATCGCCATAAACCTGTGCGCTCATGGCTTGCGTAATCAGAGACTGGGGATGCGCACTCTCCGCCTTGGCTTTTGCAAGGAACTCTCTCTTGGTCAACAGTTGCCCATCCTCATCTACGTAAATAAGATAATCGTCGAAAATCATATTAAGAGCTCTAATGTCGCCCTTCGCTTCCGCCTGGTTCCACACATTTTCAACCGCCAACAGCCGGGATTCCGCGTCGCGCCCCGTACGATCCTGCACGGCTCCCCACAAGGGAAGCAAGCAGACAGCAACCGGTGCGATCACACGCTTCCACATCGACAAGTCCCCTGAACTATCCATCGGCAGAGTCCCCGAGCAGGATTAAAGGCAGATATTATGAATAGTTGCAATTTTGTTTCTCCATGAGGCTCCTATGGCAAGAATCTCAATAATTGAAGCCGACAAGGCTACCCCGCAGGTAAGGGAAATCTACGAAAACATTCTGCGTGGCAAGCCGGGGAACATACAGAAGGCGCTGGCTCATCGTCCCGAAATGCTTAAGGCTTTTCTAACGTTCTACGCCAGTGTAGGACGCTCTCTCGATCGCAAGCTCTATGAGCTCATCTATCTTCGGATTTCATTCATCAATGAGTGCCGCTACTGCACCCAGCACCACCTGGCGTCCTCAAAACATGTGGGGCTCGCAACGGAAGACTGGCTCGCCCTTAAGGCCGGCAACTATTCACGCTACGAGAACAAAGAGCGCATAGCACTCATTTATGTAGAAAAGCTAACGCGCGCCCCGCATGAGATCAGCCAAGCCGATTTTGACGAACTTAAGAAGCACTTTGCTGAGCCCGAGATTGTCGATATTCACATGCTCGCCGGTCTCGCCAATCTCACAAATCGCGTGACCGACCCTCTGGGCTTGGAACTGGAATTTCCCGAGATAAAGATCGGCGATTAAGTGCGACTTCCAGTATTAGAGAATCTGCCTTGCGTCTCCGACTCGCTTCGTAAGCCTCTCGCGATCGAAGTACTCGAGGAGTGGAATCGCGTATTTTCGGGTCACGCCTGTCAATTCTTTGAATCCGGCGACGTCAATTTTCGCCGATTTCACCTTGTAGCCAACGAGCTTGCGCTTCAAATCATCGAGTGCGCCACGATGAAATACGAGTTCGTCGGAGATCTTGATCAAGACCTTATCGCGCAACAAGAGTGTCACAATTTTCTGTGCGCGGGCCCGGTCGATCTTCAGGCCTGAAAGCACTTCATTCAGCGAAGGAACCCGCAGTCCGGCGGTAGCAAAGGCAGCTTCGATTCTCTTTTTCGATTCCGATTCTTCGTCCTTCATCACTACGCCGTACCCCGGCAGTCGCACCAACTCTCCAAACGGCTCGAGCTTTTTGTTGCTAACCAACGACGCGATAACCGCGTCGAAGACATCCGTCCTCGCCGACACCAGCTCGCGCAATTCCTCCCTGCCAATTCCGGTGACAAGCGGATTATCTTTGTGAAAGCTCTCAACCGCGCTGAGTAGGAGAAGTTGGAGAGCGTAAACCGCTGGCCGGTGAACCAGCCGATCGCCAACGCGCAAGATATGCTCATGAGGCGCTGCTTCCATAAGTCGACTTTCGATCACATCTCTTGTCCATCCGGTCTCGGACACGAGTTCTAAAATTGTGATCCCGCTCGCCGCCCTTCGTGCAATCCGTGCAGTAAGGACGGCTTGGACATTGCCGCAATCCAAGATTCTCAAAAAGTCGCTTTGCCCCTGCGTGCGTGGAAGCGGCGCCGCATCCAGCACTACCCCGCCGCCGATTGTCACCACGGGGGAGAATTGCCGAATGATGAATCGGTCTCCCGGAATCAGTAATGCCGACTCCGGCAGCCTAAGCCGGGCAAATCCGGTGTCACCAGGCCGAAGCGGCAGGAATGCCGCCGGCGGATTCTCGCCGATCTCATCGCCTGATTTTGCAGTTCGACGCAGAAGAACCTCAGCTACCGTTTCCATCGTGTACGAATGAAAATGCACCGGCGCCCGATTTTTCAACGCCCTCGGGGCCGACGCCAAAAGTTGCAGCTTCACATCCACCTGCCGAGTGGTTTCGAACGTTCCGCAGAGCGTAAGCGTCATTCCTCTGGATAAATCTTCAACGCCCGCCCCCGCCACGTTGAGCGCCGTGCGCTGCCCCGCAAACGCTCGCTCCGCCGAATTTCCGTGCACTTGTATTCCGCGCACCCGCACATGTCTTCCCGCCGGAAGAATTTCCAGTTCGTCCTCGCGGTGGACTGTCCCCGTGACCAACGTTCCGGTCACTACTGTGCCGAAGCCTTTCATGGTGAAGACGCGGTCGATCGGCAACCTCGGGATAGCTTCCGAATCGCGAATCGGCACTTGTGCCGCGGCCGCCACGAGAGCCCGTTTTAGGTCTTGCAGTCCCGCGCCGGTTAAGGAACTTACGGGAACGACTGGGTTAGGCTTATCCAGGAAAGTCCCGTGCAAGAACTCTTCGGTCTCGAGCCATGTGACCTCGAGCATTTCGGCATCCACGGTGTCGGATTTAGTCAGCACGGTGATCCCGCGACTCACGCCAAGAAGTTGCAGGATGTCGAAGTGCTCGCGTGTCTGCGGCTTGATGCCCTCGTCGGCCGCGATCACTAGCAGTACCAGATCAATTCCACCCACGCCCGCCAACATGTTGCGCACAAAGCGCTCATGCCCGGGCACATCGACAAAACCCAGGCGCAGTACCTCCCCATTTGGGGCAGGCAAATCCATATGGGCAAAGCCAAGATCAATCGTGATGCCGCGCCGCTTTTCTTCCTCGAGCCGGTCGGCATCGATACCAGTCAGCACCTTTACCAGCGCAGTTTTTCCGTGGTCGATGTGGCCCGCCGTACCTACAATGATTGATTTCATCCGAGTAGAATCTTACCGGAAGGGAAGCCACTCGCGATTCTTACAGAGTGAGGGCGCCATAACCTTCTCGCCGCGAGCGGCAAAGCGCGCTTCCATCGAGCGCTTCGAAGTGCGACAATAGAGGTTCCCCATGACCACTTCGATGACACCCGCCTTTTCCACGGAGACGGTACGCCAACATGGCCTGACCTCCGAAGAATACGAGAAAATCAAGCACCTTCTTGGCGGACGCGAGCCCACGCTCACCGAACTCGGCATCTTCAGCGTGATGTGGAGCGAGCACTGCTCCTACAAATCCTCGCGCATACACTTGAAGCGCCTGCCGACGCGCAGCAAACGGGTTCTGCAGGGACCAGGAGAGAACGCCGGAATCATCGACATCGGCGACGGATGGGCATGTGCATTCAAGATTGAATCGCACAATCATCCATCATTCATCGAGCCGTTTCAGGGCGCGACTACCGGGGTCGGAGGGATTCTTCGCGATATCTTCACCATGGGCGCAAGGCCGGTAGCAGTAATGGATTCGCTCAGGTTCGGCCCGATCTCCACGCGCGCCGCAGACGAACCGACCGCGCAACCGTCGCCCAAAGAGATCCGCAAAAATCATTCGATTCTCGAAGGAGTGGTCGGAGGAGTTGCCTCTTATGGCAATTGTTTCGGCGTGCCGAATCTCGGTGGCGAAACCAAGTTCGAGCCTTGCTATTCCGGCAATCCACTGGTGAATGCGTTCGCCCTCGGATTGGTCCGGCGGGACGAGATTTTCTATGCCCGCGCAGCAGGTAAAGACAATCCCGTAATCTACGTCGGAGCAAAGACTGGGCGCGATGGCATTCACGGGGCGACGATGGCCAGCGAGGAATTCTGTGAAACCTCGGAAGCGAAGCGCCCGAATGTGCAGGTTGGCGATCCTTTCCTGGAAAAGCTACTGCTTGAGGCCTGCCTTGAGGCAATGCAAACAGGCGCGATCGTGGGCATTCAGGACATGGGTGCGGCCGGGCTTACTTGTTCGACCTGTGAAATGGGCGGTCGCGGTGGGGTCGGCATCGAGATCGAGCTTGACCTCGTACCCCAGCGCGAGACCGGCATGAGTGCTTACGAGATTATGCTGAGTGAATCGCAGGAGCGCATGCTGCTGGTAGCGCAAAAGGGTCGAGAGCACGAGGTTTTTCAGGTCTTCGAAAAGTGGGGACTGGACGCGGTCGAAGTCGGCAAGGTCACAACTGACAACAAGCTGCGTGTCCGTCACCATGGCGAAGTTGTCGCGGAGATTCCGAATCAGGCCCTTACCGATGACGCTCCGGTTTACAAGCGCCCGCTGTCGCGCTGGGAACCTCCCGTTCCACGCGAGAAGCCGGAACACATCAAACTCGGCGAATCCTTCGATCTCACGCAAAATCTCAAGCAGCTTCTGGCCAGCCCAAACATCTGCGGGAAGCGCTGGGTTTGGCAGCAGTACGATCACATGGTGCAGACCAACACCGTCGAGGCCCCAGGTGCGGGCGACGCGGGCGTGATCCGCATCAAGAATACAAATCCGCGTGCGAGGCAGCGAGGGCTCGCCATGGCGCTCGACGGCAACGGGCGCTGGTGCTATCTCGACCCGCGTGTGGGGGCGATGCATGCTGTCGCCGAAGCTGCCCGTAAAGTGGCGTGTTCCGGAGCGACTCCGGTGGGCGCCACCAATTGCCTCAACTTCGGGAATCCCGAAAAGCCGCATATTATGTGGCAATTTTCGCAGGCCATCGACGGAATTACGCAGGCTTGTGAAGAGCTGGAAATTCCAATCACGGGGGGCAATGTCAGTTTCTACAATGAAACGCTCGGCGAAGGCATTTACCCAACGCCGGTGCTCGGAGTAGTTGGCATCCTGGAAGACATAGCCAGGACTGCGAAGATGCATTTCAACGCCCCCGGGCGCACGATCGTGCTGTTGCGCGCCGGCGAAGCAGCCGATATGACCGATGTGGAGAGCGAGTTCGGTTCTTCGGAGTATGCAAAAGAAATTCTTGGGGCTCTGTGGGGATATCCTCCTGAGCTCGATTTACCGAAAGAAGCAGCGTTGCAAAAGGCGATTGTTCAGATGATCCAGGAGAAGCTGGCGGATTCTGTGCATGACTGCTCTGACGGTGGATTGGCCGTTGCTCTGGCGGAAAAGGCTTTGCCCTGGGGAGTTGGTGCGCGCGTAAATCTCCGATCCAACGGGCTTCCCGCCGAGTTCGTCTTGTTCGGAGAAGATGCAAGCCGCCTGCTCGTCTCTTGCGACCCGGCAAACGTAGAGCGAATCAAACAGATAGCGGATAACTTTGAGATCAGTGTGGATGTGATCGGCGTGACGATCCCGGATCACTTCGAGATTTCTATCGACGGAAGCAAGGCCGTATCCTCAAGCGTTTCCGATTTGAACCTGGCTTATGAATCTGCTTTCGAGGCGAACCTGCAATCGGACACGGCCGAGATGGCGGCTGATTGATCATGGTCTTTCTGAATGCCCACGGGTGAGCGATTAAATGAGAAACGATAAGTTCCATGATGAATGCGGTGTGGTAGCTATCTTCGCCCATCCCGAGGCGGAGAAGCTGGCTTACCTCGGATTGCATGCCTTGCAGCATCGCGGGCAGGAGTCGGCGGGAATTGCCACCTCCGATGGGCTGGTCTCGCGCGTGCATAAAGCCATGGGCTTAGTCGCCGACATTTTTACCGAGGACGTGCTCTCGAAAATTCGCGGCACTCTCGCCATCGGGCATACCCGCTATTCGACGGCGGGCGATTCGGCGCAGATGAATGCGCAACCAATCCTCGTGCAATCGAGCAAAGGCTCGATTGCGGTGGCGCATAACGGCAACCTGGTGAATGCCACTGATCTGCGCAGCAAACTGGAGCGCCAGGGATCGATTTTTCAGACGAACAGCGATACCGAAGTGATTGTGCACTTGATCGCGCTCTCGCGTGAACATACCCTTCCCGAAGCCATAGCCGATGCCCTCAGGCGCGTGGAAGGCGCTTTCTCATTGGTGGTAATGAGCCCGGACCGGATCATTGCCGCCCGCGATCCGCGCGGCTTCCGCCCCCTCGCCATGGGACGCATTCCCGCGCTGGAGGGGCAGAAGCGCGATACGATTGTCTTCGCCTCGGAAACCTGCGCCTTCGATCTGATCGGTGCAACCTACGAGCGCGACGTGAAACCGGGCGAGTTAATCGTCGTGGGGCCGGAAGGCATCACTTCACGTTTTTATTCAACAGCTGCGCCGCAGTCGAGTTGCATCTTCGAGCATGTCTATTTTTCTCGCCCCGACAGCACGGTATTCGGCCGTGCCGTACAAACCAGCCGGGAAGAACTCGGGCGGCAGTTGGCGCGCGAAGCCTCGGTCGAGGCCGACGTTGTGGTGCCTGTGCCAGATTCGGGCGTAACCGCCGCAGTGGGCTACGCCGCGGAGAGCGGTATCCCATTTCGCTTCGGGCTGATCCGGAATCATTATGTGGGGCGCACGTTTATCGAACCCAGCCAGAGCGTTCGCGATTTTGGGGTAAAGCTGAAACTGAATTCCGTGCGCTCGCTGCTTGAGGGCAGACGCGTAGTATTGATAGACGACTCCATCGTGCGGGGCACGACCAGCCGCAAGATTGTGCGCATGATTCGCAGTGCAGGCGCGAAAGAGGTTCACATGCGCGTTTCGTGCCCGCCAACGATTTCTCCCTGCTATTACGGCGTGGATACACCGTCAAAAGATCAGCTGATTGCGGCGAACAAATCGATCGATGAGATTCGCCGCTATATCGGTGCGGATTCGCTGGCTTACCTGTCGCTTGAGGGTCTTAAGAAAGCTTGCGGCGATGGCGAGAAGACTTCTTATTGCTCAGCCTGTTACACCGGCACGTATCCCACCAATATCGTGGATGTTGATGAAATACAGCCGGCATCGGTGCAGACATAACTTTCATCCAGCCCTTATTTCCGGGCCCGCACCACTCGCGGAATTGTTTGCAGATCAAGAGCGATCTGAACATCCTTCCAATTCTGCAACAGATGCTTGACCTCTCCAGAAATCGTTCCACTGATTTCCATCACCAGCCATCCGTTGGGCTTTAGGGCAGCATGGGCCTGCGGAATCAGGCGCTCGATCACTTCCGTTCCGCGAGAGCCGGCGAATACTGCGTTTCGCGGCTCGTACTTGCGAACCTCCAGCTGGACCTGATCTTCTTCCGAGTGGCTGACATAGGGCGGGTTGGAAACCACGAAATCTAGCGACGTCGATTCCAGTCCTGCGAGCAGGTCCGCTTCTTTGAAATGAACGCGCGATTCAAGTTGCAACCGGGCGGCGTTGGCGCGAGCGATCTCCAGCGCTGTCGAAGAAACATCGATCGCGTCAATCTGAGCTTGCGGCAGTTCTTTCGCTAGAGCGAGGGCAATGCAACCGGAACCAGTGCCCACGTCAGCAATCCGAAGATGCCCGCGACTCGAGTGGGGTGATTTTGAGAGGTCCAGCACCACTTCGATCACATGCTCCGTCTCAGGGCGGGGGATAAGAACGGCGGGCGAAACGATGAGATCCATGCCCCAGAATTCCTGATGCCCGGTGATGTATTGGGCCGGGACTCCCCGCGCCCGCTCGGCGAGCGCGGCCTCGTAGCGGCCGCATTCTTCAGCGTTAAGGTCGCGTTCGGGATGAGCGAAGAGATACGCTCGATCGCAACCGACGGTAAACATCAGCAGCAACTCGGCGTTCATGCGTGGCGAGGGAACTTGTTCCGCCGTGAGGCGGGCGATGCCGGACGCGAGAGCCTGTTTCAGGGTCACAGAAACATTTCAACACACCCCGGCCTCTGGGGCGCCGAGAAATGAGGTGCGGGCGGCGAGAAAGAAACAACTACGTCCGGAACAGATTGCGCCGCGCGATTTCTGCATTCAACACGGTAGCAAACGCGATCCAAGCTGCATACGGAACAAAAGCCGCGGCAGCGGCGCGATCCACTTTCGATGCTCGATTGATATAGGAAAGAATCGCTCCCTCCAGCGCTATAGCATCGGTGAGCGAGCCAACGAGTCGATGCTCGCCAAAGAAAAGCTTGGACCATTTCGCGTTGGCCGCAAGCTGCGACAGCCAGAGACGCAGCGCCGCGCTGCGATGGCGCGAAGGAGCCGCATTCCAGACCCGCCATCCCGACCAGGCGATCAAAGCGTAAAGCGTGGTCCAGACAACGGGAAAAGCCTTGTCGGAAGGCGTGAAGTCCGGCTTGTCAAGCTGCCGGTACCAGGAGTCGCGATTGTCTTTGGTGCTGTAGCGCGAACCGTACCACGCGGCTCCTGCAGTGACTGCTCCGAAACCCGCGAGCATCAGCAGGGAACGAGTTGAGCTCTTTGACATAACGATCTTCGGTGCAGTGAAGATGCTGTTGGTTGCTATCCTAGACGCGTTAGAGCTTCACAACTCAGAATACTGTATCGTGCTTAAGCAAGGGTGCCCGCTTCCTGTTTCAGTTTCTCGGCCTGGTAATGGGTAGTGAGCGCTTCAATCAGCGGCTGCAGTTTACCATCCATCACAGCTTCGAGTTGGTGCATGGTGAAACCGATCCGATGGTCGGTGACGCGGTTCTGCGGAAAATTGTAGGTGCGAATTTTTTCGCTGCGGTCGCCGGACTTCACCATGGCGCGGCGCTCTTTGGCTAACGCTTCCTGCTGCTTTTCCATCTCAATTTCATAAAGCCGAGCGCGCAGCACTCGCATGCCTTTCTCGCGATTCTTGATCTGCGATTTCTCATCCTGGCAGCTGACCACCGTGTTCGTGGGAATATGCGTGATGCGCACAGCAGAATACGTGGTGTTTACCGACTGCCCGCCGGGTCCGGAGGAACAGAATGTGTCGATCCGGAGATCTTTGGCTTCGATCTTGATGTCTACGTCTTCGGCTTCCGGCAATACAGCTACCGTCACGGCCGAGGTGTGCACACGCCCCTGCTGCTCGGTGGCTGGAACCCGCTGCACGCGATGTACGCCGCTTTCATACTTCAGCTGAGAATAGACGCGGTTGCCTTCGATGATGGCGATCACTTCCTTCAGGCCGCCGACCGAGGACTCCGAAGTCGACAGCACTTCCACTTTCCAGCGTTGCGTTTCGGCGAAGCGCGTGTACATGCGGAAAATTTCGGCGGCAAACAAAGTCGCCTCGTCTCCGCCAGTTCCGGCCCGAATTTCGAGAATGATGTTTTTATCGTCGTTAGGGTCCTTGGGCAGCAAGAGAACCTTCAATTCTTCTTCGATCGCTGCCAGCCGAGGTTCCAACTTGTCGAGCTCTTCCTGCGCATAGGCCCGCATCTCGGGATCCTTTTCATCGACCAGCATAGCTTTGCTCTCGCCTATGCCCTGGCTCAAATCCTTGTACTCGCGATATTTCTCGACCACAGGCGCAAGTTCGCTATGTGTTTTGGCAGTCTTCTGGTATTTCGCCGAATCGCTCGTGATATCCGGCGAAGCGAGGGCGTTGTTGAGTTCTTCGTAACGGGCTTCGATTTGGTCTAAGCGTTGAAACATAGGTTTCGTCGTACGAGTCAGCTTACGCGACTTGATTTTCCAAAGACAGCCGCTCGAGCGGCGTAAAGGGAATGCTTGGGATTTTCGTGAATTGAATAGGGCGAAGAGAGGAAGTATTCGCGGCGGGGCCGCTAGGCAATCACCAGCTCGCCGCCATGATCTTTTTCCAGATTCATCGCCTGGTCGAGGGCAACAATGGCGCACCTGGCCTGATCATCTGACGGAGGCTGTGTAGTAATCCGCTGCAGCCATAGCCCGGGAGCGGTCATCATCGCAAACAGCGAGCCACGATGCTTTGCAGCGAAGCGGATGATTTCATAAGAAACGCCAGCAATCACCGGCAGCAGTGCAATACGTGACGCGAACCGCGCCCAGAATGTGGTGAACGGAATCAGCATATAGAAGCCGATTGAGATCAGCATCACGGTCATCAGAAAGCTGGTGCCGCAGCGCGGATGATAGGTCGAATACTTCTGTACGTCGACCGTTTCGAGCGGCTTGCCGTCTTCAAACGCAAAAACCGTTTTGTGCTCGGCGCCGTGGTACTGGTAAACCCGACGGATGTCTGGAAAAAGCGAAACTCCCCAGATAAACAGCAGGAATAGAACAAGCCGTACCGCACCATCGACCAGATTAAACATCACTTGCCCACCCAGCGCAGGATTCGCCTTCTTCAGTTCCGTCGCCGCGAGTAGTGGAAGATACTTGTACATGAAAATGAAAAACGCCAGCGAGAAGACGACATTCGCTGCCGCCAGCCATCCGCTGATGGTGACTGCCTTTTCCCTTTTTCCCGCCAATGACACAGCGGGTGCGCTGCCTGCCGCGACCGCCAATGCAGGCGCTTCTACCTCAACTGCTGTCGCCTGTTCCTTCTCCATCGCATCTTCGATCGCGACGTTCGCCGAAAATCGCAACGCCCGGTAGCCAAGGGTCATAGCGTACCCCAAGGTCATGACGCCGCGAACAATGGGCCAAGCCATCCACTTGTGCTTTTCCGAGGAGCGCTCCAGCGGCTCGCTCATGGTAACCACCTCGCCTGAAGGCTTACGGCAAGCGATAGCCCAAGCATGCGGCGAGCGCATCATGACGCCCTCAAGCACGGCCTGACCGCCGACCAGAGTTTCTTCCCCGCTTTCCAGCGCGGGCAATAACTGCACGGCCACTAGAAAACGCACGAGATTTCGCAGATAACGCACGGTAAATTGGATGCTCCAGGTTCGGAAACGCACCAAACATTAGGGTATCACAGGGTGGACGATATTCGAACGGCCTCCTTGTGGCCATGGGTCGAGCCGTTTCATCTATTCTCGAAATGCATCTTAATCGCCGTGCGCAGATTTGCCGATACTTGCGATGCCGTCGCCGCGACGACCAAAAAGCTACAAAAGATCTCGCTTGTGGCGGATTATCTTAACTCCTGTACCGGCGAAGATGCCGCGGTGTCGGCGGTATTTCTTTCGGGGAAATCCTTCCCTGCGTGGGAGGAAACGACTTTGCAGGTTGGCGGCGCTCTGCTGTGGAGAGTCGTCCAGGAGCTTTCTGATAGGGATCAAGCTGCCCTCGCCGCCTCCTATCGGAAGCATGGCGACCTGGGCGCCGTAGCCGGTGAGGTGCTCCAGGGGCGAACCGGAGATGAGCTAAACGTCAAAGAAGTGAGCAAGACATTTCGCGAAATTGCGACCGCGCGCGGCGCTGCAGCTAAAGCCACCCTCGTTCGCGAGTTGCTCCAACGGGCGTCGCCACTTGAAGCGAAGTATATCGTGAAAATTATGACCGGCGATCTGCGCATCGGCCTGAAAGAAAGTCTGGTCGAGGATGCCATCGCAAAAGCCTATGGCGCCTCGCAGGCAGACGTGCGGCGGGCGAATATGCTGCTGGGCGATATCGGAGAGACTCTCCGGTTGGCGCTCGAGCGGAGGTTGCTCGAAGCCACGATGCGGATGTTTCATCCCCTCGGGTTTATGCTGGCCAGCCCGATCGAGTCGGCTGAGGAAGGACTGAGTTATTTCGCCGAAGCAGCGGTTGAAGATAAATATGACGGCATTCGGGCCCAGGCTCACATCTCGAAAGGTGAAGTAAGACTTTTTTCGCGCACGCGGGATGAAATCACCGAATCGTTTCCCGAGCTGCGTGAAGCTCTGGCAGGGCTGCCGCAAGATGCAATTCTAGATGGCGAGATCGTCGCCTGGGAATATCCGAAAGATTCTGAGCCGCGCGAACAAATTGTCGATGAACCAGTTTTGGAAGCGGCCGAGTCGAAAGCCATGAATCTTGGCCGCGCACGCCCTTTCAGCACGCTCCAGCAACGATTGGGGCGCAAGAAGGTGAGTGAGCGAATGTTGCGGGAGAATCGCGTCGCCTTTCTTGCATTCGACGTTCTTTATGCGGGTAGCGAGTTGCTCATCGACCATCCGCTTCGAAAGCGCGCGCGAATTCTCGATGAGCTGTTACTCGCTAAGGCAAGAGGCGAGAACGAGCGCTCCACAAGATCAAAAGTACATTTAGGCGAATCACAAGGGCAGCTCGGGTTCGAGGGGGCAGAGATCGAATCACCAGCAAGAGTCATTCGCGCGCCGGCTTTTCGTGCCGCAACTTCCGACGAGTTAGACGAACTATTCACTGCGGCCAAGGCTCGCGGCAACGAAGGTTTGATGATCAAAGATCTCAACTCGGCGTACCTGCCGGGCAAGCGGGGAAAATCCTGGCTGAAGATGAAACGCGAGCTGGCAACGCTTGATGTGGTCGTGACCGCGGTCGAATATGGCCACGGCAAGCGCGTTGGAGTGCTCAGCGATTACACCTTCGGCGTATGGGATGGAGACCGGCTGGTAAATATCGGCAAGGCGTATTCCGGACTCACCGATGCTGAGATTGCCGAGATGACGCGATGGTTTCTGGAGCACACGCTAGAAGATCAGGGCTTCCGGCGCACGGTCGAGCCGAAAATCGTGCTTGAAGTGGCATTCAACAACATGATGCAGTCGGACCGCCACGAGAGCGGGTACGCTCTCCGCTTTCCGAGGATCGTGCGTTTAAGGCCAGACAAACCGGCCGAAGATGCAGACACCATAGAGACGGTGCGGGAAATTTACTCGGCGCAATCGTTCTAGGGTGGGCTGCGCAGGCTGCAATGTTAGTGGCTGTGATGGTGATGTTCCTGGCTTTCGCTAAGGGGAATCACGCATCCGTGTGCCACTTCACATTGTGCATGTTCGAACTGAATCGTCGTGTGATTGATGCGGAAGTCATGGCTCAGGCAATCTTTCACGTCGCGCAGGATGCGCTCGCTCACCGATGGCGGTATGTCTGCGATCGAAATGTGGCAAGAGAGCGCACGAGTTTCAGAACCAATGCTCCAGACGTGGAGATCGTGAACGTCATTCACACCTTCGATCGCGCGGATCGCGGTTTCCACCAGCTCTATTTTTAGTCCGCGCGGAGTGCCCTCGAGAAGAATATTCAGCGTCTCGCGAACAATACCGAATCCTGACCAGAGAATTAGAACGCCAATTCCAACCGAGAGCGCGGGGTCGATCCAGTAATTGCCGGTCGCCAGAATCGCCCAGCCGCCGCCGATTACCGCTGCTGTGGAAAGCGTATCGCCCACTTCATGCAGCAACGCACTACGAATATTGACGTCGCCGCCGGAGCGGTAGAGTAGGAAAGCGATTGCACCATTCATCACCACGCCTGCGGCCGCAACCCACATCATCACCGAGGCCTGTACGTGTTCAGGCCGTTGCAGGCGCCGAAAAGCCTCGTAGAAAATGAAGAACGCCACTGCTACCAGCGAGACGGCATTCACCAGAGCGGCGAGCACACCCGCGCGGTGGTAACCATACGTCTTGGTGGCGCTCGCGGGCCGGGACTGCAAGTAAACCGCAACCAGGGAAAGCAACAAAGCCAGGAAATCGGAAAGATTATGACCGGCTTCCGAGAGCAGAGCCAGAGAATGCGCGCGGATCCCGGCGACAACCAACAGCACAATATATGCCAGCGTCACGCCGAGCGAGATCTTCAGCACCAGCTTGGGGCCGTTCCCGCCATGAACGTGAAGGTGCATTCCTCCAAGTGTACGGGCTGGCGAAAGCAGCTTCAAGCGTCCGAGAGGGTGCTACAGAAATGTCTTAGCCCAGGGAAAGTGTGGGTTGGTCAGCGCTTGAACAGATTCTGCAGGTAGCGGTCGTTGTAAAGCGTGGTTGTACTCTGCACGAATTCCAGGATTTTGTACATCTGTTCTCGCGACTCCCGGCTCATCTCTTTAAACTGGATCGCGATTCCCGAGCCGGGATGAATCCTGGCCACGCTTCCCTCGGCGTTTAGAGTGCCATCATCGATGGAGAAAACCAGCTTGATGCCTGAGCCGGGAGACAGAATCACACTCGTTTCCACGTAGCACCCGCCCAGGCTGATATCGATCAGATTGCCGAATACGGGCCCGCCGCCGGCCTGAGGATGCAATTCGACGGTGAGCCGGCATTTCATTCGGGTGTGCAGCCGACGATCTTTGAGAGACGGCTGCTTTTGCTTTTCTACATACATGCGGCGGTCCGCTTGCGTCAGGAGCTGCTCAGCGTCGTCACCGTCCTGGGGGGAAATCGCCACTCCCACGCTTAAAGACAAGAGTTCCTCACCGCAGACCTCGAATCCTGCCTGCTTGGCGAGCGGGCGAATCTGCTCGACCTTTTTCCTCGCGGCATCGGCATCCAGCCCGGGCGCGATCACGACAAACTCGTCTCCACCCATCCGGGCGACGTAGTCGTATTCACGGCAGCTGTCCTTCAGTGCCTGGGCAAACAGGCGAAGCACTCGATTCCCTTCCAGGTGGCCGAAACGGTCATTGATCTTCTTGAAGCCATCCATGTCGCCGACCATCACGGTAAGCGGGGCTTTGTCACGCTTGCAGCGAGCCAACTCGCGGTCAAGCTGCAAGAACAGCGATCGCGCATTCGGCAAACCGGTCAGGTAATCCGTGGTTGCTGAGTTCTCGGCCTGCTGATATTTGAGAGCATTTTCAATGGCCAGAGCCATCTTGCCGCTGACCGCAAGAAGTAAACGCAGATGATCGGAGGTAAACGCGTCCCGCTCAGCGCGGTAGAGCGCTAGAACGCCGATGACGCCGTTCACTCCCTCAAGAGGAACCGCCAGGGCCGAACGCAGCGTACTGAACTTATCGGGATCGTTCAAATATCCAGGTTCGACCGAGGGATTGCCGTTCACGATCGGCTTCTTATTATGAGCTACCCAGCCGGAAAGGCCATCTCCAAGGGGAATCCGTAATGACGAGAACAGGCGGTAATTGTCGCCGTTCACGTATTCGGGCATCAACACTTCATCGCGAAGAATATAGATCGCGATGGCGTCGTAAGGCACCATGGGCTTAAGCTTCACCGAGAACACAGATAGGGTTTCGCCAAGGCTCAACGATGCGCCCAGGTCCTGGCTTAACTCAAACAGCGATTGCGCCTCCTGCCGTGCGGCCGCAATCGACGACAAGAAAGTTGCTTCTCTCCCAGCGGTATCTGATACAGCGGCGCGCTCATAACCAGCTGCGGGCGCCGGCCCCGCAGTCAGCTTGCGTTCGCTCACTACACCCAGGACGCCGTTCTGAGCGGCTTGCGTAACCGCCAGATTTTCCAGCGCACGATAGCGGCGTTGCAGCACTTCCACAACTTTGGGATCGAAGGATTTTCCCGATTCCCCGGCCAGCCGCTTCATCACCTCATCCAGAGGCATCGCACGCCGGTATTGCCGGTCGGACGCAAGCGCATCCAGATAATCGACCGCAGAAAGTATTCGCGCACCGATCGGAATTTCCGCGCCCCTCAAGCCTGCGGGATAGCCGGATCCATCCCATTTTTCGTGATGAGCACGCACAATCGGAACCACCGGGTAGGGAAACCGCACCCGTTCGAGAATTTCGGCTCCCACGATAGTGTGAATCTTCATCTTCTCGAATTCTTCCGGCGTGAGCCGCCCAGGTTTCGCGATGATGTGCTCGGGAACGGCCAGCTTGCCGATGTCGTGCAGCAGCGCTGCCGCGTGAAGCGCTTCTAGGTCGGTGCCCTTCATGCCCAACTCCTTGGCGACTTCCAGGGCATAAATGCGTACCCGTTGCAGGTGATCGTGGGTAGTCTGGTCTTTCGCTTCAATCGCAAGGGCAAGCGCTTCGATGGTTCGCAGGTGGAGATTTGCGATCTCTTCGACATGCCGTTTTTCGTCTTCCAGCTTTCCCAGGTACAGGCGGTACGAGCGGTAGATGATATAAATCGCGGGGAGAAAAAGCAGCGAAGTCTCCCAATTGAACTGGTGATTAAACCATCCAATGGCCCCCGCGATTCCGGCCCCGACCAGATAGTAAGGAAACGACCACAAATAACAGTCGGCTAGAATCCTGCTCAGCGGTCTTCCTTCACTGAAAGAAATCACCGCAGCGATGCAACCCGCGTTAGCGAAGAAATACGTGGACGCGGCAATACACAAAATCAACGGTCTGCTGATGATGAACTCGTTGACGAGAGTGTTGTGATAAACGAGAAAAGCCAGGGCGGTCGAAACCGAGCCTGCGCAAACGTTAAACGTCGATTGAATCGCAGTTGGCCTGTGCGGATACAGTGTTTGGGCCAGCATCGAAATGGCCCCCAAAGTGAGCGCCTCAGAGTAACTCAGCTCTGCGATGGCCACCAGAATGAAAAGGAAGTTCACCGAAAGCGTGCCGGTTATGCCTGGCAGTGTAACCCGCAGACGCGAAGCGAGGATCGACACTCCTAAATAGCAAATAAATTCTGCAATGTTCCTGCTGCTTGGATGGACCGCAGCTTGCAACAGCGAGACCAATCCGGCAGCGATAATAATGCCGACGAATCCCTTGCCCGCAAGGGGCAAGTCGCCCCACGAGTTTTTCTGGGTAGACATCGTTGGAGAGCATTCCTGCCTCGCTCGGAGGCGTATCCAATCAAGAATAACCGGGTAAATCATTGACTGACATTGCTTTGTGGGCTAAGCGAGAAACTTCCGTAACGCCTTTCTGGGACCTTTCGTGCATCTTTTCTGCATCTTTTATGAATCCAATAGCTTGCATAGCCCTCCCTCTCTTGCTTGCGACTTCCGGCTTGGCATAACACATTCGTCACCCCCAAGAAATCTGCTTTTTGCATGGCCTGCTCACGAAAGGCGGTGTGGCACGTAGAATATCTGTATGCGCACAATCGTCGACATTTTCGCGCAAATCTTTCGCACCCTCTGGGCGCACAAACTGCGCTCTTTTCTCACCATGTTCGGCATCGCTTGGGGCGTGGGCTCGTTACTTTTGCTGGTCGGTCTAGGGGAGGGATTTCGCTCGGGCAATAAGCGCGAACTGGCGCAGTACGGCAAAGACATTATGTTCATTTTTCCGGGCCGGGCTCCGGTGGTGCAGGGCAGCATGAACTCCGCGCGGAAGTACTTGCTGACCTATCAGGACTATCTCGACATTCGCCGCGAAGCCCCGCACGTTCGCACCGCTTCTCCGGTGCTTACTCGCCCCGACGTAAGAGCAGTCAGTGAGTTTGCCAGCGCCAATGGAGAAATTGCGGGCGTGGAACCGCAGTTCGGTGAAATCCGTTATCTCCCGCTCAAGCAGGGTCGCTGGATCAACGATCTCGACGAATCACAAAGACGCAACGTCATTGTTCTGGGCGACGAGCTCAGTAAAAATCTCTTCCCTGGGCGTCCCGCGGTCGGCTCAACAATTATTCTGAACGACATCAGCTTCGAAGTGATTGGATCGGTGGAGCGCGTCGGCCGTGGCGACGACAATTCCACCAACATGCGCGGCTATATTCCTTTTCATGTCATGGCGAGCTTGTTTCCACTGAAGGGCGAGAACCACGAAAATTCCATCTCGTTCATCAACTATCAGCCACGCGTAACCGACGAGCATCTGCTGGCCCAGGATGAAGTCCGCAGGATCGTTGCTCGCAATCACGGCTTCGACTATCACGACAAAGATGCCTTCGAAGGCTGGGACACGATTCAGAATTCGAAGGCCATGGGCAGCATCTTCGATGCGATGAACATGTTCCTCGGCGCTGTCGGATTAGTTACGCTCGCCTTGGGCGCTATCGGAGTGATCAACATCATGCTGGTAACGGTCAGCGAGCGAACGCGCGAGATCGGATTGCGGATGGCTCTGGGCGCGACCCGCAGAAGCATTCTCGCCCAATTCTTTCTGGAAGGCATCCTGCTCACGTTGCTCAGCGGTCTTATCGGCATGGGATTCGCTGCTGCTTTGATGGCAGCGCTCGGTACGACGCAGTCGCAAGGAGGGTTTGATCCGCCAAAACTGGTGGCGTCGACGGCCGTTTTGGCGATCGGTAGCCTCATGCTCGCCGGCGTCATCGCGGGACTGTATCCGGCGCGCAAAGCCGCCGGTATGCAGCCAGTGGAAGCGTTGCGGCAGGAATAAGCGAAGCACGAGGGATGGGTTAAAGACCAACTATGTTCGGCGATCTGCTACACGAAGCGTATGGCGCGATGCGCCACAACCGCCGTCGCACCGCTCTCACCATGCTCGGAATGGCCTGGGGCATCGCGACGGTCGTTATGCTCCTTGCATACGGCAATGGCTTCGGAACCGCAATTCAAGCAATCTTCGCCAACTTCGGTACCAAGCTCATGATCGTCGTTCCCGGCCGCACTTCGATGCAGGCGGGAGGACAAAAAGCAGGCCAGCAAATTCGCTTCACTATGGAGGATGTTGACAGTCTCACGACAAATCTCCCGCAAATCACCCACATCACCCCCGAAGTCGACAAACAGTGCAACGTTCAGTTCGACACTCGAACCTTCACATTCGACGTGACTGGAGATTATCCCAACGTCGAGTCAGTGCGTGCCCTCAAGCTCGGCAGCGGGAGGTTTTTCAACATGCAGGATGAAATGCAGCGCGCCCGCGTGGCGGTGATCGGCTCAGAATCGAAAGACAAACTCTTTTCCGGACGGAATGCGCTGGGCGAGCGCATTCGCGTCGAAGGCCTCAGTTTCGAAGTCATCGGCGTTCTCACCGCCAAGATGCAGGAAGGGGATGACGATATCAACCGGGCTGTGTACATTCCCTTCACTACTATGAGTGACATTAAAGATACTCATTATCTGGACTCGATCTGGTTCAACTACGAAACTCCCGACTACGAGAGGCTCGAACTCGGGGCGCGTACCATCATGGCGACCGAGCACAAATTCCTCGCGACGGACCGCCGCGCCGTTCGTATTTTCAATCTCATGGAGCAGGTTCACCAGTTTGAAGTGATCACCATCGGCCTTAAAATTTTGCTTGGTTTCATTGGGACACTCACTCTCGGCATCGGCGGCGTCGGGCTGATGAATATCATGCTCGTCTCCGTGACGCAGCGTACGCGTGAGATCGGCGTGGAAAAAGCCCTCGGAGCGCGCCGGGGCGACATTCTGCTGCAATTTCTCGCTGAAGCCCTCACGATCACTTTTATGGGAGGCGTGCTGGGCATAGTTCTAGCATTTGCAGTTTCGCTCTCCGTTGGCAGACTTACCCTCTACAGCGCGATTGCCAAGAACGCCGAGGCGGCGGACATTCGACTCATCATCGCACCCAGCACTCTCATCGTGGCGACTCTCATTCTCAGTATCGTTGGACTGATCAGCGGAATGGTTCCCGCAATCCGCGCTTCTCGCCTCGATCCCATCGAAGCTCTGCGCTACGAATAGTTGGGCGCCTTAATTTTTCGCGCGCTGTTCCAGCCCATTCTCACTCCAAGCGCGCACTTTTGCTCAGAGAAAGTAAGACGGCAACCTAAGCCATGAGCGAACTCATCCAACGCTAACTAAATTACGTATCTACAGGAGTTGTGATGGCTGGCAAAAATACGGCAGTTTTCGGGATTTATCAAACCCAATCCGACGTTGAATATGCAGTCGATGCTTTGCGGGCCGAAGGGTTCCGCAACACCGACGTTTCCGTTCTTTTCCCCGAGAATAAGGGTACAAAGGACTTTGCAGTCGAGAAAAATACCAAAGCTCCCGAAGGCACAGCGGCGGGCGCGACAACCGGCGTTGTGATCGGCGGCGTTCTGGGCTGGTTGGCAGGAATTGGTGCTCTCGCCATTCCGGGGGTTGGTCCGCTGATCGCGGCCGGGCCGATCATGGCCGCATTGGCTGGCGTTGGTGTGGGCGGGGCGGTGGGCGGGGTTGCCGGAGCCTTGATCGGAATGGGTATTCCAGAATACGAGGCGAAGCGCTACGAAGGGCGAATCAAAGAAGGCGGCATTTTACTCTCAGTGCACTGCGACGACGGCAATTGGTCGACGAAAGCAAAACATATTCTCGAGCGGACCGGCGCCCAAGACGTGGCCTCAACCGGAGAAGCGGCGGCGGACTGGCAGAAGACCGACAAGCCACTGCCTCGCGCCAGCTGAGTTTGTCGGCCAAAGTTGGGAATACTTCGATGCTCGGTACCGGGCATCGAAGCCAGATTTGCGGTTCGCAAGTTCGTAGAGAGTGAGCGTGGAGGATCTATGAAGAGCTTTCTTGTGATGCCACTTCTTGCAGCGGCTCTATCGGGGGCAGTGTTCGCGCAGGATAATTCCGGAACACCGATGTATCCCTCCTCTCCTAACCCTGCTCAGCCGCCAGCCCCAGGCCAGGACGCTGCACCCCAGCAGATGAATCAAAATACTGGACAGAATGGGCAGATGCCCGTTTTCCGGGTCAACGTCTACGCGCGTACTACCCGTGCAGTCAACTACCGCAACCGTGGAGGCTCTACCACGGTCGAATTCAAAGGAACAGATCTTATGCCCCCGGTTTCAGGGCACGCCAAAGTCGAAAGCAAGAACGGGCGCCTGGCGATCAGCGCAGAACTTACACATATGCCACCGGCTGCCTCTTTGGGCGGTCAATATCTGACATATGTCTTGTGGGCGATTACTCCTGAAGGTCGCGCGGTCAATCTCGGCGAAATCATGCCCGGAGACAACGGCAAAGACAAGATTGACGTCACCACCGACCTGCAGGCCTTCGGCATGATCGTGACTGCCGAGCCTTATTATGCGGTCATTTACCCGAGCAACAAAGTCGTGGCAGAGAACATGATTCCGCAGGGAGTAAAAGGTTTCGAAGAGCCCATTGACGCCAAATTCGACGTGCTCGAGGGCAACCAATACACCATTGATGTTCCAGTCGACCAGCTTCCCTCAAGCCAGGCAAGCCAGAAAGTCCCCCTGGATTTGCTCGAAGCCCGCAACGCTGTCGCCATTGCAAAAGCAGCCGGAGCTAAGCAGTACGCCCCCGACAGCCTGACAAAAGCTGAAGACATGCTGCAACGAGCCGAGGATTACTACCAGCGCAAGCAAGGGCGCACTCCTATTGGCACGGCGGCGCGCGGTGCGACGCAGATGGCAGAAGATGCCCGTGTTCTGACTCTCCGTCGCAAAGAACAGGAGAAGCTCGATGCGGAAAAACGCGCTTCTCAGGCAGCCCAGGAACAGGCCGAGGCTGATGCTAAAGCTGCGCAGGCAGCAGCCGCCCAAGCACAGGCTCAATCGGATGAAGACGCACGCCGCCGAGCGGAGGCGGAGGCGGCTAAAGCCCAGGCCGAGCAGCAACAAGCTGCCGCTCTGGCCCAACAGCAACAGGCGGAAGCGCAGGCGGAAGCTGCACGCCAGGCGGCTGAGGATGCGCAGCGCCAAACAGCAGAAGCGGAGCGCCAGCGACAGGAAGCGATCCAGCAAAAAGAACAGATGCGTGCTCGCCTGCTGGCACAGTTGAATCAGGTGCTGCAGACTCGTGACACCGCTCGCGGGCTGATCGTAAGCATGCCCGACGTCCTGTTCGATTTCAACAAGTACACGTTGAAACCGGAAGCCCGCGAACGCTTGGCCAGAATTTCAGGAATCGTGCTGGCCTATCCCGACCTGAAACTTCAGGTGGAAGGTTATACGGACTCAATCGGCAGCGACGAATACAACCAGCAGCTTTCCGAAAAGCGCGCTGAAGCGGTGCGCGACTACCTGGTCGGTTCCGGCGTTTCCATGAACAACGTGGCAGCGGTTGGAATGGGTAAAGCTGACCCGGTCGCAGACAACGCTACGTCCGCGGGGCGTAAGTTGAATCGCCGCGTAGAAATGGTAGTCTCCGGCGATGTGATTGGCAGCCAGCTCACACCAGGTACACCGGCTGACAACAGCCAGACTGCTCGTCCAGTGAGCCCGCAATGAGCTGGGTCGTTTAGCCGGGGCGGCAATCCTGCATCGATGACGCCGGCGGGCAAACTGAAGCTGGTGGCGGCGAGTGGACTCGAACCACTGACCTACGGATTATGAGTCGCCAATCCGGCGCTGATTCTAAGGAGTTTCAACAAGATAGCTTGGCAGACTCCGGGAAAATCCTGCAAAATCCGCAATCCCCGCGCAACAACCATGAACGATCAACTGATCCAATAAATCCAACCAAAGGCACAATCCGATGATGCCACGCCCGGATTAGGCTCAGCGAACAATCGTTCTGTAAACGCACTGCACCTCAAGGAAAATCCACCGCAGAAATTCGCGATTTAGTCGCGAGGCTCGCGGCGGTGTGTACAACACCTAGGAATCGAAATGACAAACAAGAAACCAGCTAAAAAGCTAGCCGGCGCGGAGAAGAATTCTCCGGTAAGCGAGGGGCGGCATAAATACCACTGCACCATCTGCTCCCACGCCAGCCGCGAAGAAATCGAGCAGGCGTTTCTTACATGGGACAGTCCCGGCGCTATAGCCAAAAAATACGGTGTAAGCCGAGACTCCGTGTATCGTCACGGGCGTGCGTTTTCGTTAATCGACAAGCGCCGCCGAAATATGCATTCCGCTTTGGAACGGATTATCGAGAGGGCGGGAGAGGTTGAGGTCACCGCGGCTGCGGTGGTGAGTGCGATTGCGGCCTACGCAAAGATCAATGCGAGTGGGCAATGGGTGGATCGAACCGAATACGTGAATCTGAATGAACTCTTCGACCGCATGACGCCAGACGAGACGGAGGCTTATGCAAGGGAGGGTGCTTTGCCGGCATGGTTTCGCTACGCGCTAGGTGCAACAGGATCCAACAGTCGAGGCGACTCAAATGACCGCTAAAGCATTGAGCGGTAAGACAAACGTCAAATCCCAAGGTGCAACACTTCTCGGCCCTGGAGACTTCCCCCTCGGCTCGGCTCAATCTCGCGCAGCGGCGAGACTTCGATTGCAGGTCGCCAGGGCCGGTGGCCAGCTAACTTCCGATTGCATTTGTTTCCCCGAGGATGAGCAACCGTCTTTCGGCTTCGCTATCGAGATGGAGTTGCCAGCAAAGTGAAGTGTCCCGTACACGGCGCGAGATCCAAACCCTCATTTCACCTTTACGTTGCGAAACGATTCCGAGAGCAACTCTGGAAGGATCTGTGGACTCACCACAGTGATCAGTACCGAAAAGCCTGGTATGCCCGTTTTCCACCCGAGCTTTGGCCGGCCCAAGAGGAAGAAACCGAGGACGGCGCCATCTTCCTAAAGCTAAAAGACGGAAACAGGCTTCTGGCTTATGAGCGAGCGTGGACCGTGGCCACAGCGAGAACGAACTGAGGACCGGTTCAAGGGAATTAAGCGCGACAGAAACGAACTACAGGGAGAGGAAAACGGCCATGAACTGGGAAGCTAAGAGCCAGATGCAGAAGGATGTCTTGGAATCGGACGCCGTGATTGTTTGCGCCGGCGGCTCGGCAGGAACTTATAAGTCCGAGACTCTCTTGGCCGATGCAGTACAGGAATATCAGAAGTCCGCTTTCCACGGAATACTTTTCCGTGAAAGCTTCCCCGAGTTGAGTCGTGCCTTAATTCCCCGTGCCCATGCGCTCTATTCGCAGATGGGAGCGACCTACAACTCCCAAGACCACTCCTTCCACTGGCCATGGGGAGCGGTGATGCGCTTCGGGTATCTGAGTCGCGATGAAGACGTTTATCCCCATCAGGGGCCCCGCTACTCGTGGATCGGATTTGACGAAAGCACGCACATGACGGAGTTCCGGCTCAGATATATGCTCTCCCGTTTGGCCTCTACCGACCCTTCAATGCATTGCCGAATGCGCCTTGCTACAAACCCTGGCGGCCCGGGTCATGCTCTGCACCAGCACATATTCCTCGGCAATCGATGTCCGCACTGCGAGACCGGAGGGAAACAGGCCGGGAGAATCTACACCGACGCCACCTGGCTCAGCGACAAGTTACCCTTGGGGATGAGCACGCAGTACATTTTTGGCAGGTGGGATCCGAAAGGACTCTTGCCAACTTACGATAAGCAGCTTCGGACGCAAGGGAGCGCCTTTTCCAAGCAGTTGCTCGAAGGCTGCTGGCGCGCCTTCGAAGGCCAGTACTTCGACAACTGGGAGCCTAACCGGAATGGCAAACCGATGGTAATCGCACGCCAGTTGATCCATGACGATTGGTGGTGGACCTTCTGGACCGGCACAGACTACGGCTTCAGCGGGTCGGTCGCTTTCAGCGTTTTACTTTGTCGGTCTCCTGACGGCGGACCGATTTATGTGTTGGACGAATTTCCGCACGATCTCACCGAAGCCCGGAAGATCGATGTGAAACAATTCACTCGTCAGCACTACGATGCCCTGCTTCGGATGCCGCCGCGCTATGACCAACCCCCACGGATTGCGGCTCTGTACCTGGGGCCGGACTGCTGGGCCGAGAGAGGCGACCAGCATACGCTCGCTCACTTAGCGAACGAGGAATTGGAAAAGTACGACCTTTCGTTCCAGCAGGCTCGCAACGATCGCGCTGGCGGGGCGCAACTCGTCTATACCATGCTCCAGACAGGCGAATTGGTAATTGCCGATACTTGTAAGAACGTAATGCGGGCGATCGAGTCACGAATCCATGATAAGAAAGAAGCGCTCAAGGTCGAAAAGGTTATCGGAGATCCCTATGACGACGTATGGGATGCCTTGCGTTACGCGCTCTACTCACATCACGAGCCCGAAAAGAAGCCTGTGGAAATGCGAGTGCAGGACCGTCTGGAGCTAATGATCAAAGGCAACGAGGAAAGGGGTATCCCTCCGGACCCAACCGCGGCGGTGGTGCACCTCCATAGGATTATGCAAGAAGAACAGGAGGAAGATGAGCCCAGCTACTATGGAGGAAACGGTCGTCGTCGTATTCAGTTAATGCGGCGGCGCGGTCGACGCTAATGCCATCGAAGAATCGATTCGCGAGGCTGGCTGGCAACGCATTTACGGGATGAAGTCGGGGGAGCTCGTGATTTTGGGTGACACAGCTCTTGGCGCGCTGGAGCGGCATCCAAAAGTCGGATGCCGCTCTTTACTTTGTTTTACTGGAACGACTCTCTACATGTGTAACGAGGGGAGAGCGGTGCGTCCGCTTCCTCGAATGTTCCCATGGAAACAAAGGCTGTTTGCTTCCGCAAAGTGATGCATGCGACGATCCGCACTCCCCTGGAGCTCGACCCGGCCTTGATACAATCACTTTGAAACCGATGGATTTCGTGGGCAGCGGCAGCTTCACCATGTCCCGGCTTCCTCTCTCCCCATCACAGCCGAGACTAGCAGCCGCGCTTAAGAATCAACAAGTTCGCCTGCGTTAACTTCCGGTTGCTCGACAGCAACCTGTCGGCAAGATTTTTCCTCTAGCTGCTCTCGTTTCAACAGGTTCGCGCACGGTAACCGCAGGTTACCGCGCAGCACCCTTTCAGGGGTGGAGTGTCATGCGTAAACCCGATGCCGAAGGCAGCGCAAAAAACCTCAACCCTAAAACTACCCTCCGGGAGGCAACAACGTCACCCCTCACTGCGCCGGAATCGCCACACTGCCGGGTCAGGAATCGGCGGCAGAATCAGCCCGGAAAGCGCCGCTAATCCGACCTGGATCAGCACCCCGGATCGGCAGGCCATCACACCTGGAATCGGGAACGGATCGGCACCCTGAAACGGCAAGGCCGCGCCTCACCCCGGCGCGGCAATTACCCAACCCGCAGCTAAAAGAAAAACTCTCAGAACACCCCGGCAACCAGAGCACCTATCGGAAAAAGGCGCGGCGTGATTATGTTGTCTGGCCAGTACACCATGACTACCGCACCATTTTGGCTCAGGACGCACCGGGGACCAAGAGGGTCGACAATCGGCCCGAACGGCTGGGAGCGGAATATTTCGGATCCTGTACTCTTGTCCCACACAGCGTATTGCTGTTTCTTGACCTCGCGCCGCCCCTCCAGCCCACTGCACAGCCGGCATTCATGATATGTCGGAATGTAGCCAAGGATCGTTTTCCCGTCGGCCGAGGAGCTGATCGGCCAGTCTACGCCGAGATGCGCGTCGGAAAGCTGTTTCTCTTCCTTCCCTGACTTGACATCCCATAGCCGAAGAACCTGTTTGGAAGACGAGCGTGTGGGCTGCTGCTGCACCGTAACTACTTCCGATTCTCCCGAAAAGACCAGACCACGCGGAGCATCTCCGGTTGAAAAGTCGCCAAGCAGCTTCAATCGCTGTGTTTCTCGTATCTCCACATTGGAACCATTGGGAGTTTTCCGGTCGGCATTTTCGAGCAAAATGGCAAGCTTCGATCCGCTCGGGGAGAGATCGATTGCAGTAAATTCTCTTCCTGTCGAGGAATCCTGACTCAGTTCGGCAATCTGTTCGCCGGTTGTAAGATCGAAAAGCCTGACGAGGCCCCACCCGAACCGGCCACCATAAGCGCTTATCGCAAAGACGCTGCCGCTCACGGAACACGTCATCCTTACGCCAAGAACAGTACCTTGGGTATCGTGCCCGCGCGGATTTCCCAAGCTGATTCTGGATTCAACTCGATACGAGCTGGCATTCAAAACGTACAGGTGCCGATCAGATCGTACGCGACCAAATATCTGCCATTGTCGCAGTAGCTCAAGAATCCATCCGGTGTCGACACAGGGGCATCCTTGAAGAGCGCTGCGCTCGGGATCTCAATCCTCGCGATAACTTTTGAGGAGGACGGCTCTATCACTTCTATGGATTCGGTACTGTCCCAACTCCCATCTTTCCTTTGTGCGGAATGTCCTAAATTGGCTGCGACGTAGCGCCCATCAGGAGACACCGCAGCAATGACCATAGGTGCGTCCAATCGGAGCGTGGTCAATTGCTGTTGCGCTTGGACGCTGTATGTTCCGCACCCGAAAGTGCCGGCCAAGCCGAGGCAAATCAGCCCCAACGTCCTGCTGAACGAGACTAGTTTCCGCTTCATTCCTATGTCCTCAATCAAGACCGTCAGAGTGGCGGAAAAATGTCATGCCGACACCAACATCCCAAACAAAATGACCGATCATGGGTCCCAGACCGTTGTTGGGGTTGAACCGATCGATGTGCGAAGTCACGGTTAGCTGCCCAGTGGTCGGGTCCATCCGGGCCTTCTCCGCATGGAGACCGCCGTCAAGCCGGACGCCCGGACCATACCCATTCTGGGAAACGTCGCCTGGAACCACACCTTTTCGACTGGCTTCCGCCAAGAATTTTGCCTGATCCTCCGGCGTCTTGAACGTCAGAGTATCCGTCTCATTCTTGTGACCACCTTTGTTGAACGACGGTCCGCTGTTGGGGTTACGGTCGCAACGCCCGGTACGTCTTTCTGAAGCGCATTTACTATGGGATCGCTCGGTGTGTACTTGACGTTGTTGTTTGGTTTGTGTCTGAGACGTATTTTGCGCCGAATCACGGCGCGTCTCATCGTACCGGTATCACCCTCCTTTCCCTTAACATGGTTGCCCGCAATGCGAACAGCTTCGCGGCCAGAAAGCATTGAGCCGCACGAAGCGCTTATGACACTGCGGACAGGGCCATACCGCAACAGCAATGAATGAAACCAAGTAGGTCAGCATCAAAAGGCCTGCCACGACAAACCCAGGGACAAAGGACTTGCTCAGTGAAGTCCGATTAGAGCTACGACGTAGCCGACTGGGGCACAGAGCAACAGTGCAGAGATCGTTATCACCCGCAGAATGCGAATGGGCTTGCATCCATTAGCCACCATGACGGAATCCTCCAAGAAAGTCTTCTCCCTCACTGCGAGGGCGCTGTTGCCGTCGCACTGTTCGTTTCGGTTACTCCTATTCCGATACCAACCCCGATGTCGACGGTGACGGACCACACACCGGACAGCCCCGAGGAGATGCTTATCGAAGCTGCTGGCCGAGGCCAAGATCAATGTTGAGGTATTCGTTGTTGATTTCAGTGCTGCTACGTTTCCCGCATTCGTGACCGTGACACCAGCACCGACACCGGCAAACGCCCCAGCGGCGAACGAGTCTTTGTCCTGTTTCGGCGTTCCCGCCACATGCTTACCTGCGTTCGCTTCTGTCGAACCGTAGCCATCGCTCCAACCGAGCGATGGCCGTTCGAGTCAACGAAGGCTCCCGCGCCAGCCGCACCTTGTGCTGTCGCACCCGCTTTGACCACGCCGATGTCCGCCGCTGCTGTAGCAGTCGGGAGTACACCGAAACCCTTCTTCCGCTGCTGCTGGTTTGCTGGTTCGCCGTATTTTGCGCCTTCGCCTCAGCAGCCTTCACGTTGTCATCATACGCTTCCTCTTCAGCTTGCTCCTGTTCCGTAATACCGGAGGCGAACATCCACGGTTGATAATTGTGGCCGTCCGAATCGACATGCGAGAGCGGATTGTTCCGGACATAAGCATAAAGATTGAGGGATTGCGGATCGCCAAAATTTGCATACGGCACGCTGATCGGCTTCGCCGCCCAATCCGGCGTCAGGAATCTGCCCATGGTCTCACTGTAGTATCGAGCTGCGAAGTGGTCATTGCCGGACTCCGAATCGTGCTCCTGGCCGGTAAAGTGCAGCGGACTGTCGTCGGAACCTGTGCAGGTCAGATCCTCACCAAACGGCAAACTGGTGCAGGTTTCAATGTTGCCGCCCGAAACGTTGGAGCGCGCACGAAAGTGCTGAGCCAATCGCTGTTATCGAACTCCGTGGTGCTGTTTACGTAGGTGGCGACGTGCCGGTCTCCAGCATAGGCTTCGCTGCGCGTCAACGTGCCAGCCGTGATCTGATCGATCGTTCTTCCCCTCAAATCATACAGAAAATCGCGAATCTGCCCGTTCACAGCAGAGCGCACGCGATGGCCGAAAGCGTCGTACACATAGCTGGCCGTGTAGCCGTTGCTTGCGGAGATGATTCGGTTCTCGGCATCGTACGTATAGGTATTGCCAAGACCCAAACCATCGTAGATCACATTGCCCGCCGCATCGTAGGTGTTGTTGCCGACGACTTGGTTGTTGGCGTTGAAGATATAGTCTGGCTCCACTCCGCTGCCCGCCGTGACGATTTCCTCGTGGCGATTGCCGAAGCGGTCGTAGGTGTAAGTAAATCCGGAAGCGACAGGGCAACTGAGGCTGTTAAGGGCGCACTTTCCGCTCACCAGCCGATTGAAGTCATCATACGTATATGACCAGTTGCCGTTGGCCGAATCGTTAGCGTAAAGAATGTCTCCATTGGGCGCATATCCTGTGGTGCTGCTCGGACTGAGAATGTTATAGCCATAGATGCCCCCGTCACAAGGCGGCAGTTGCCCCGGTGCGGTCTGATTCATGGCGTACATCTGTTCCCTCGTGTTGTAGGACAGACATTCCGTAATGCCATTGCCGAAGGCGATCTGTTGCGGTTCTTGAAATGCGTTGAAGTCGCCTAACGTGACCAGCGTGCCCGGATGCTGGGAGTTGCTTGGACTGCTCTGCAGCGAGGCAAGCTCCGCCGCCCCGTTATATGTATTGGTATAGGTTATGTTGTCGGTGTTATTGTAGCTGCTGGCCAAGTCGCCTATCAAATCGTAGGTATAGGCGAAATAGGTGGCGCTCGTGCCGCAGTCTAGCGGAGTACACTGCCATTGATAGGCGGTTCGTCCCATCGGATCGTAGCTGTTGACAGACCCGGCAAGGTTGTTCTGACCCTGGAACACTTCAGTCTCAGTGAGGCGGCCGATGTAATTGTGCTCGTACTGCCCAAGCCCCCACGGAGATGGTTGATCATAGTAGTATCCGACGGACGGCGTGCCGTCGCTGTAGGTTTTACTCGTGAGCCGGTTCAGGGCATCGTAGGTGTATGTAGTTGTGACTGTGGCAGTGCCAGTTTGGTTTTCTTTGGGAGCGGTCCGCGTGATGAGATTCCCATTCGCGTCGTAGGCGTAACAGGTGCCATTGCAGTTCGGCGTGGTGCCGGTTTCGGGGTTCAGTGCGCTCGTCAGGCGCGAAAGACTATCATAGACGAAGCTCCTTGGATTCAATCCTCCCTGAGTGACACCCGTAAGGTCATTCAGAGCGTCGTACGAATACGATGTCACAAAACCCGTGGCGGGCGTAATGTCCATGTCGCACGGACCGGGATTCGGCGTTATGCCCACGAGTGAGGTGCTCGTAATTTCGCAGACGGAAGTCATTCTCCCCAGACCATCGACCTGAGAAATCCGTTGGACATTGTGGGTGCCGTTGCCTTCATCGCTCACTGAAGTGGCTCGCCCATAGCCCGAGGGTCCGCCGTAGGATGTCGAAATGTACGTATTGTCCGGATGGGTCAGCCGGGTTACCTGCCCCAGAGCGTCGTAAGTGTAGGTCGTTAAGCCATATGTAGGATCGCTAGTGGTGCAGTATGGGTTTGATACCGTGGAAATGCGGCCCAGGCCGTCGTAGGTGGTGGCCGTGATGTCGCCAGTAGTGCAACTCGGGTCGCTGTTAAGCTGGGCTTGAGAGACCCGGCCGAACCCATCGAATATAATTGTCGACGTTTCGTTCAGGACGGGTGAGGATGTAATCGCCCTAGCAATCACGACCTCATAGGGCGCTCCCGCCTTCGTGCAGGTTGGTCCACCAGAATCCGTGTAGCAGTAGCTGGTGGAACCGCCATCGGGATAATTTACCTGTGTTGGCCGAGTAAGGATGTCGTAACTCTTTGTCGTAGGTTGATTGTTCGGGTCAGTGATCGAAGTCACAGCTCCGGTGTTGAAGTCATAAGCATAGGAGGTGCTTTGACTCAGTACATTCGTCGATGTCGTCAGGAAAGCGCCGTAATAGCTGGAAGAGTACTGCAGGGTTGTCGACTTTCCACAAGGATCGGTGCTTTGCTGCACTTCGCCGGTATTGTAGTAAACCTTGTTGGAAGTCACATAACCGTTGGAGATTGACACATTGCAGTCGCTGGTTGCGGTAGTGCTGCTGTTTAACCAGCGGTGAGTCGAGGTCTGATTTCCAGGATGAGCCTCCCCCGTGACTTTCTGTTCTGAGATTCCAGAAGATTGCAGGCTCGTTTCGTCATAGCCGTAATATGTGTAAGCGCGTTGCGTGCCGCTGCCATCTTGAGTTTGCACTGAATACCGGAGGTCGACTAAATTGTTGGCGAGATAACTCGCATAGTTTGGAGAGGGGCTTTGCCAGGCATAGACGGTATTCGTGGTTCGCAGTGCGGAACCCTTAGCGCCACTGCCATAGTCATAGGCAGTTTCGCTAGTGACCTTCCCGTAGATACCAGAATCAGATGCGCCGTTGAAGTCAATGAACGAAAAACCAGAATCATAAGATTTCGTAATCTCTTTGGTTTCGCCATTCGGCCAGACTGTGCTCACACTTGTAGGTACTACATTGATGCCCCCGTACGGGGCCGTGTCCACGCTAGTGTTGCCGCTGTAGGTAGTGGCGACGGTTCTTAGCAGGGTTCCCGTGCTTTGGCTCCCACTGTAGTACTGGGCTTGTGTCTCGTAAAAACCACAGTCCCCCACTGTGAAGCCAAAGGTGTGTACAACGGCGTTTCCGAGGGGGTCGGTCACAGTGGTGGAACCGGTGTTATACGTGTACGTCCAAGTGTGCGATCCTGTATTATCGGTGACTGTGCGCGTCGATATCCAGCGCCCACCGGAGTTGCCTACCCCGCAACCAACCCCATACTGATAGGTGTATGAAATCGTGCCGCCCGTTGGAAGAGTGACTTGGGAAAGAGTCGCATAATTTACTGCGGCATTATCGTAGTTGGTTCCGTCCGGGTCGTTGTACTCGAACTGCCAGCTTTGTCCGTTAGGTAGCACGATGCTCTGCAATTTGGTTTCAGATCCGGGACCATTGCCGCCGTACACGTAATAGCCGTCAACATAGCCAGTAGGTATGTTTACTGCTGTAGAACCGTAGCAGAAGCTGTAAGTGGCTGAGCCTCCGTAAGCGGGAACTGTCCAAGGTACGGCATACGAAGCGGTGACACCATTCACAACTGGGCAAACGGAAGTGCTTGTACGCTGGGAGGAAGAGACTGTTGGCGGGGATGGTACTTGTCGCCCCAAGGAATCGGTGATAGTGGCCGTAGTTGTGGTGATTTTATTGCCATTAGGGTCTTGTTGCGTTCCGCTGTTGCCATATGTCACGCCGTCTGGGCCGATTATTTGAGCAGTTCCGCTGACCCACGTTTCGGTTCCTGGAGTAAGCGCACCATTCACTCTCCAGCCTGTGGCGTCGAGTGTTTCGAAAGGCCCATTCGCAACCCAGTAAAGGGTAGGACTTTGGCCGGTCAGGGTCTGCGTGCCAAGGTTGCCCAGAGGATGCTTTGCACCATCAGCCGTGAACAAAGACCAGTTGGCGTACCAGGTCGTAGAACCCTCGCCCGGTACCGACATATCCACTCCGAGCAAAGCCACCGCCTGCGCCCATGACACTTGAACATCGCCCGTTTCGAAGAAAAGAGGTACAGGCGAGTACCCCCACAGAAATTCACAAGTCTGATGACCGTCAACCGAAACGCAAAATTGTCCGAAGTGCTGAGGTGCCGTGTCGTATGTCAAGTTAAAACTTAAGTGCAGTTTGCCCCGCTGAGGATATTCAAGAAATGGCATATTCAGATTCAATATGCCAGAAGTCAAATTGATATGATCGATGTCCCCGCCATGATAGGACTGGTAAGCTTGGTCACCCAATTGCTCCTCCGCCGTTGGGGCGGGGAGCGTCTGCCCGGTGACAATGTTTGCCAGGAAGAGCGTGCTACCCAATAAAGCAATCGCGTTTCTTGCCGAGCCACGTATCGGCGGCAGAAAAGCTCGATTGGCCAAGCGCTCGCGTAGAGCCAGGTGGATGATGGTGGCTGAATGAATGAGGGCGGCCAGGACGAAAAATGAAGTGCCAATTGTCAGGGGCTGCATGAACACATCCTCACCGGAACATAAGGTCAAGTATTGATGTGAAATCGGCCTAACTTTTCGCATCGCTCATGCATGGGCACAGCGACGCGAGGGGTCAGTGCGACCCAATCAACCACTCGTAGCATCTACGGGAAGCAGCAATTAGGATCACTGACGGAACTGAGAATCCGTCGCCCCCTTGGCGAATCCTGCTCGCTGATGGTCGTGAGAGTATTTGCTGACAGCGGTGCATGTCAACAAAAAAACGTTGCGAATGTTAACCGAGTCACGACACTGAGTAATGCGAATCGCGCTTCGCTGTTCACCGGAGCATCCGATGCCCGCGCACTTAGGCATTTCCGCTTTGAGACAATCCCTCGCGAGGGGGGCTCGATGGACGATGTAACGGAGTAGGTCGCTTGCTGAAGCGGAACAGCCATTGGAACAATTTCCGCCGCTGGTCGGGCTCGCATCGCGGCTGCCCAGAAAGCGCGTTGGGCCAAGATTAAAGGACAGGCTGGCGCACCGGCGAAGGCCGTTCCTATACGCGCCAAACGGACAATGTCGGCAGCCGCACGGAGGAAAATCGCGGCTGCACAAAAAGGACGATGGGCGAAGGTAAAAGGCGGGGAAGAAAACAGCCTAGCGATCACTAACCTAGCATTTACGTCTTGCGGTTTGCTCTTCTCGTGGATTTCCTAATCCAAACAAGTCAGCTCGCGGGAACTCGTGACAATTGCTTCCCTGTGGACGGATTACCCGTGCTGATGCTCTGAGACCATTCAGTGAGTCGTGCGGATTCGCTAGTATCTCGTGCGCACATATACACCATACCGGCCGTAGCACTGCGATCCCGGAACGATTCTTGTGGGCGTTCAGTTTTCCATCCATCTTCTTCTTTTTGAAGGTCCTGCCGCACACCGTACACCGGAAAACATAAGTTGGCCCCTGCGCCCTGCTTCTCGGAGCCCGACGCATCCGTGGCATTCTAGGCATGGCCATCGAAGGAGCCACGTTCAGCGGACCCGTCGAACTCAATTCAACCGCATAACGCGGATTGAACACCTGCGATGTCACAGTCGCGCCCTGCATCCGGTCCACACGGTAAGAACGATGGTCACCCGCGAACCACACTGCTGGTATTTGGCGGATTCGGGTATTTCATGCGCCATCGGCTTTCCACTCGAACCAAGTTTTGCTCCACCAGTTTCGGCACGAATCTCGTACAGCGAACGAATTGTGGCGAGGTCATCAAATTGGTATTGACTTATGCCCTAGAGCTCATGCACACTCCCAGAGTTTGAGGCTCCGGGACGCTGACCGTCCTGACTCGGATACCGGAGCCTTCCCGGATGACGCCAAGATAGTAGCGCGCAACGGGACGCCGACACGGGAGCGAGATCCGCGTGGCAAAGATCGGGACACTGTAGCTACCCGTCTGCCCTCGGTAACTGGGCCCAGCCCCTACCGCATTTAGTCCAGCAACCAACGCCAGGCTCTTTTCTCCGTACCAACTCGAGGTCATACGCCGTGAGTCGAAACCCGCGCTGGCTCGCAGTTGTGTTTGAGCTACTCGCGCTCTCGCCTTGTGCAGGGCATACCGACCAGGCCACCATCCAGTTTCAGGTTGGTGACTCGAATAAGTTTTCCCGCAAAGGCTACTTCAGGCTTGATTTCGTCAGCCAAATGAAGCGCCTCGGTCTCAGGGGGGATTCTTGGTAGCAGCTTCTGGATCTGAGAAAGCACGAGCAAAGACAGGCCCGATGATTTCACCGCAGCAGCGCGAATGGCTGGACTTAGGAGCGCTCACAGAATATGCCTGTCTGTCCGATCGAACCTTGCGCGAGTGGATTACCCGCGCCGTTGACCCGTTGCCGGCCGTGCGCGTGGGGCGCAAGATCCTCGTTCGACGCAGCGAGTTCGACCGCTGGCTGGAAGCTCACCAGGTAAAGCATCTTGACGTGGGTTGTATCGTGGATGAATTGGTCGCGGCAGCAAAGGGGAAAGACTGATGAGTGTGAAAGTCCGCAAGAAAGGCAAGAAGTGGTACTTGGTCGTTGACCATCAAGGGCGTCGCAAATCGAAATGCGTCGGAAGCCGGGAGGCGGCAGAGTCTGTCAAAAGCCAGGTCGAGGCGAAGCTCGCGCTAGGGGACCTCTGCGTTCTCGATGCGGCCGAGGACAAGAAACCAACCTTCAACGCTTACGCGGACGGTTGGCTGAAGGACTACGCCCGGATTGAGTGCAAGACTTCGACCGCTGACGGCTATGAAAGAGTTCTCGACCAGTATTTGCGACCGAGGTTCGGCAAAAGGCTACTCAATGAAATCAGGCGGGACGATATCAAGTCTTTGATCACCCAATTGCTCGGCTTTGGGCTGTCGCGCAACACCATACGCAACGCGCTGTGCGTCGTGCGCGGACTTTTCAATTATGCCATTGAGGAAGGGCTCCTCGAGTCCAACCCGGCGGCCCGATTAGGTCGTTTCACTCGCTTAGCAAAGACCACTGAGAGCAAAGGTATCTCTCTTACGGCCAAGGAGGTTCAGCAGTTTCTGCAAGCTGCCAAAGAGATTTGCCCCTACTACCATCCGCTCCTCCTCAGCGGCGGTGCGGACAGGGTTGCGTCGCGGAGAGCTCGTTGCCTTGCAGTGGGGCGATGTCCAACTAGGTGCAGGTGAAGCGGATTCCGACCGCTTTATCGTGGTGCAGCACAACTACGTGCGGCGTGAACACACCACCACGAAAAGCAAGAAGTCGAGACGGGTGGATTTGTCCCGAGAACTCCGCAAGGTACTCGCCGAGCTTCGCGACAAACGTCTGCTAGAGGCTTACCTTAAGGGCAAGAATGACATCTCCGAAGACCTGGTTTTCCAGACTGCTCAAGGAACGATTCTCGATCCTGATAACCTCTACCATCGGGTTTTCCTCCCCGTGCTGGCGGCAGCCGGCATACGCAAGATCCGATTTCACGATCTGCGCCACACTTTCGGTTCACTGCTCCTCCAAAACGGAGCATCGATTGTCTACGTGAAAGAGCAAATGGGGCACAGCTCCATTCAGCTCACAGTGGACATTTACGGCCACTTGATTCCCGGTGCCAACTTGTCGTTCGTCGATCGACTTGACGTGATCGTGCCGGAGCCGACAGAAACTACTCCGCAACAATCCGCAACTCCCGCGCAACAAGGCAAGACGGACGTTCCGCCGAACCTTCTGCAAGCTGTTGAAGAAGCTGGTGGCGGCGAGTGGACTCGAACCACTGACCTACGGATTATGAGACCGTCGCTCTAACCACCTGAGCTACGCCGCCGAAAATCGAGACCAAGGAAGGAAGGTCGTTCGCGAACTAACTGGAAAACGCACAAATCCATGATTTCCAGACTTTTTCGTTCCCCTGGTTTTCATTTTATGAGTGCCTGCAAAAAGGTGTCAAACCGCGAGGGGTTCGAACGCTTGCTGTGGCTCACACGCTAGACGCCGAAACACCCGCGATACCTGGTTCCACAGAAATCCCTTTTCGACAACCGAAAATATGTATACTCTCGTCTTTCGGGAAGAAAGGAGTCTCAACATGAGCGATATCTTGCGCAGTTTGTGGGTGGAAGATGCGGGACAAGACATCGCCGAATATGCTGTGATGCTGGCTGTGATTCTGGTCCTGGTCGTGGGTACGATACGGCTCATCGGCTCAAATGCCAACAACGTATTCTCCAACACCGCCAGCTCTATCCAGTAACAGCATCGGTTATAAAGATTAAAGTTGGAGAAAAAAGATAACCGCTCGCGGGAAGGGGAGCCCGCCATCAATGGATCCACTTTGGCTGATGTTAGGCAGTTTGACTTGCACGCTGACTGCGCTCATCTTTGTCGAGGTGCGGCGTATTCGCAGAAGGCTGGAAAAGGGAGTTCCGGAACCCAGTTCGGTAAAAACAGCAGCTTGAACCTATCCATTCTGAATCCGCCGCCATTCCCAACACTCCCGTTGCTGCTGGAAACTGGAGAGTAGTCCTGGCATGCGGACGATTGCTGTAATTCCGGCCCGGCTTGCTTCGACTCGCTTGCCCCGCAAGATGCTGCGCGAGATCGCGGGCAAGCCGCTGATCGGTTGGGTTTACGAAGCAGTGCGATCCTCTTCTTTGCTGGTGGATGTCATTGTTGCGACCGATTCCACAGAAATTCTCGAAACCTGCAGGAACAACCACTGGAAAGCACAGATGACTTCGTCCGCTCACCGGAGCGGGACTGAACGCGTCCATGAAATCGCGGCCTCAGTTTCCGCCGATATTTATCTCAACGTGCAAGGCGATGAACCGATGGTCCGCCCTGAGCAGCTCGCTACGCTAATTGAGGTTATGAGTGACCCGAGAGTCGAGGTGGGCACGCTCAAGACCCCCTGCGCACCCGGCGAGATCGAGAATCCCAATGCTGTCAAGGTCGTAACTGCTCTTGAAGGCAACGCACTTTATTTTTCTCGAGCTGCAATTCCGTTCGATCGCGATCGAACTCTCCCCCGCTACTACAAGCATCTCGGGCTGTACGCCTATCGCAAAACAGCTCTCGAGCAATTCGTAAGCTGGCCGGAATCAGCTCTGGAAAAAGTTGAGCGGCTCGAGCAGTTGCGATTTCTCGAAAATGGCATTCGGATCAACGTAGGTGAAACACCTTTCGATTCGATCGGTGTGGATACGGAAGAAGACCTGGAACGCGTAGCCGAAATCCTGGTGAAGCGCTAATCTGCGGTTGTGTCACGCCGAGCGCTGATTATCGGACTGGCCTTATGCTATGGTTGCGAACTGGCGTTCTGTGCGCGCCAGGTCTCCGCAGCCGCTATCCGCTTTGATATTGCAGGATGCGAATAGAAGAGGGCTTCAATCCATTTTGAAGGAGTACGTTCGGCCAGATTCTGGCTTGCCAGCTTGTTCATGGATGAGATAAAGGGTTCCACGGTAGCGATGGATTCGAACGCATAACAATCGGCCTGGCGTTCGTTGTAGCGCGAATAGGCATTCAGTGCGGGCATGAGCACTAAAGAAATAACGCTCGCAGTCAGAGCCAGTAATGGCAAGTTGGCGAAGTCGGAGAGTTCCTCGAACATGTGATGATCGACCGCAACGTGCAGCACCCAATTCGCCGCCCAGAAGCCAAGGAATGTGATGCCGGCTTGCATCAAAATGCTCTTGAAAATGTGCTTGTGCACATGGTGGCCGAGCTCGTGAGCGAGGACGGCTTCGATCTCATCCGGAGCATAGTTATCGAGAAGCGTATCCGCCAGAATGATGCGCCGCGTATTGCCAAGGCCGGTCAGGGCCGCATTCGCTTTCTTTGTCTTCTCAGAAAGTTTCCAGCGATAAACTCCCCGGACCCGTGTGCCCGCATGCTCACTTAACAGCACCAGGCGCCGGCGCAAATCTTCATCCTCCAGAGGTTCAAACTTGTAGAAGATCGGAAAAAGAACCACCGGCGCAAGCTGGGCCATCACAATGAAAAGCCCCATGAATAGCGCCCAAGCGAGAATCCACCAGTGTTGCGGCCACTGGCGAATCATAAAATAAAGGCACTCCACGACAATCCCTGCGAGCACCAATCCCACGAGAAATCCTTTCGTTTCATCCCAGAACCAGGAGCGGAATTTCTGTGTGGAAAGCTGAAACTTTTGTTCCAGGCGGAACCCGTAGTAGTCGAGAGCGAAACCTAGCGCTTTGGCGATTACGAGCAGCAGGAACAGATAAATAAACACCGCGAGAGCGTAATTCTGGAACCCTCGTCGCAGAGCGAGATCGCGCAACCAGCTGGTCCAACTGGTCAGCAACAAAACGATGAGGAATGTAAAACCGATTCCAAAGTCGGCGGCGCTAAGCCAGCGGCGAATGCGATTGTATCGGCGCGCCTCGGGTGAATCATCCGCAGATGACGCTGGCGCTGTTTTCGCAGCGAATGTCATGCTCACTTAGCAGTATCGCATTGTCGGAGCGCGATGTGTACTGGCGCGAAGATAGCCGCAGCTAAGCGGCACTAACAAATTTCTCGGCGTCGGCCAGAATCTCGCTGACCAACTCCGGCGACGCGGCCTCTGCGTAAACCCGCAACAACGGCTCAGTTCCCGAAGCCCGAAACAGTATCCACGCTTCCGCACCGTTTCCATTCGTCGGCGCGTTGAGGAAAAACTTGATGCCGTCGAGAGTCTCTTTCCTTAGCACGCGATATCGTCCGAGGTTTTCGGTGCTCTCCGACCGGGCCCGCTGAATTGCACTTTGCTTGATGTCGTCCGGTATATGCAGATCACGCCTGCCGTAATAATGCGATCCAAACTCGCGTTGCAGATCCGCCACGAGTTGGCCAAGCGGTTTGCCTTCTTCCGCCATGACGTTGGCGAGCAACAAGCAATTCAAAATTCCATCACGTTCCGGAAGAAAGCGCGAATAGCCAATGCCGCCGGACTCTTCGCCGCCGATCAGAATTTCGTGATCCATCATCAAATCTGCGGTGTATTTAAAACCTATTCGTGTTTCGTGCAGTTTCCGGCCGTGCTTGGCCGCGATGCGATCAAGCATGCGTGTTGTATTGAACGCGCGCACCACGTCTCCCGGCCACTTCTTTCGCTCGAGAAGCCATCGCAAAAGTACGCTGAATATTTTGTGAGAGTCGACGAAACTGCCATCTTCGGCCACCGCGCCAATGCGGTCGGCGTCCCCGTCGGTAGCGAGGCCCGCATCGCACTTCTCACGAACAACCGTCTCCTGCAGAAGAGAAATGTGGGGTTCGATCGGCTCTGGATTGATGTCCGGAAAAAGCGGGTTTACTTCCTGTCGGATTGCAACGTGTTCGACACCGCGGTCGCGGAAGATTCCAGCAAGTATTCCCCGACCCGAACCGTACATCGAGTCGATGGCGACCTTGAATTTGGCCTTCCCAATCAAGTCCATGTCGGCGAATCGGCATACCGCGTCAATGTAGCGGCTTTTAAGATCGACTTCCTCGATAAGCGCTTTCGCGCCTTGCGGTATCGCGCCCGCGCACAGTTCATTTTCAACTTCCGTCATGATCGCCGGAGTCGCCGATCCGCCAAACTTTCCTTTGAACTTTACCCCATTCCAGTTCCACGGGTTGTGGCTGGAAGTAATCATCACCCCGCCCGCGGCACCGTCATGCTTGACGGCGAATGAAACGGCCGGCGTTGGTGTGTAGTCGTTCGCCAGTTTCAGGGGAATCCCCGCGCCTGCAATCACCTCAGCGGCCACTTGCGCCGCGCGTTGCGAAGCAAAACGAGTATCGTAGCCAACAATGACTCCCCGCGCGGCGTTTTCGTGCTTCAACACGTAAGAAGCGATCGCGCCGGCAACACGACGGACATTGTCGAACGTAAAATCGTCAGCTATGATGCCGCGCCAGCCGTCGGTCCCGAATTTGATTTCTTGAGGCATTTTTACTTATGAATGAGCTATGTAAGCCTGTGCAGCTTTTTCTCGTCGAGATATTTCACAACTTTTCCAACATCCTGCGCGCGCTGGCGCGTAGTAATCAGCAGAGCATCGTCCGTCGCAACCACAACGAGATCCTGCACACCAACCGCGGCAACAAATTTTCCCGGCGCATGTACATAGTTTCGGCTGGAGTCCAAAACGAACAGATTATCTCCGTGAATAAGATTGGCGTCGGCGGAGCCGCTCTTCGCCGCGTGATGTTCGTGCAGAGCGGTCCACGATCCCAAGTCGTTCCATCCAAAGTCTGCGGGCAAACAAAAGATATTGCCTGCCTCCTCGCCTTTCGCCGAGCGCGGCTCCAAGACCGCGTAATCAACGCTGATGTTCTCGCACTTCGGATACAGCTTGCGAAAAGTCGCCGCGAACTTCTTTGTGCCGAAGGCACCGGCAATCTCTTCCAGGATCGCGGCTGTCTTGGGAAGATATTCCCGCAACGTGTTCGTCAGGGTCCGGGCGCTCCACAGAAACATGCCGCTATTCCAGAAATAATTTCGCGCCTTCACAAACGTTGCCGCTGTTTCCGCGTCGGGCTTCTCGGTGAAGCGGCGCACCCGCAGTACCTCACTCCCAGAGACTGAGCCGGCCTCAATGTAGCCATAGCCGGTTTCCGGGCGGGTTGGCCGAATTCCGAGCACAACAATATTCTCGCTCGCGGCCGCGATCTCAATACCGCGTTCGATGGTGGCGCGATAAGCATTCTGGTCGGCAATTACGTGGTCTGAGGGGAACATGCCGATCACCGCATCCGGATTCTCTCGCAGAAGCAGGAATGCTGCGAGTCCGATGGCTGGCGCCGTGTTACGTCCGAGCGGTTCGGCGAGGATTTGTTCTTTCGGTAGCTTCGGAAGCTGCTTCAAGATTGCGGGACGGAGATCTTCATTGGCGATGATCCAAAATCGCTTTGCCGGAGCCAGCCGCAGCAACCGTGTGACCGTTTGCTGAAGCATAGTTCGCTTACCATCGAGCGCCAGCAACTGCTTGGCTCGCTTCCGGCGGCTTAAAGGCCAGAAGCGTGTACCCCGGCCGCCGGCGAGAATTACAGGATAGAAATTTGCTTTCTTGGACAAGTTTGCGTGTGCACTCCAATCTCTACATCCGCGTTTCCGGCTCAGGTAAGAGCACCCCAGGCACTCGCGCTCGAAGTAATTCCAGCCGCCACTGCGGCGTTACGGTGAATTTCTGAACTGAGGCCGGAACAACCACAGCATCACCCTTCGCCAAAGTAACAGGTTCGCCGACGGCACTCTGCACCACGCCGCACCCTTCGACCGCCACAAGAATCTGCGCGGAACTTTGGCCCGAGTCATCGAGGGTGCTCAACTCCAAGTTGTCTTTCAGTTCAAACATGTCGACAACGAAATAAGGAGCCGCGACGAGAGAAGCCCGCCGATTGCCGCTTCCTGCAACTTGAACGGGAGCTGGCCGCACAACTTTTCCAGAAGCAACTTTTTCCTTCACCGCCGCCAGGCCGTGCTGCAGGTGAAGTTCACGCGGACGCCCATAATCATAAAGGCGATAGGTAGTATCCGATTGCTGCTGTGTTTCCACAATCACCGAGCCCGGTCCCAGCGTGTGCACCGTTCCGCCGCAAACATAGATCATGTCGCCGCTGTAGACGTTGAGCCAGTTGAGTAATTCTTCGGCGCGATTCTCGTGGATCGACTGCTCGAATTGCGCTACGGTCTTTCCCGGCTTCAACCCTAGAGCGATCTGCGCTCCCGGCTTCGCGTGTGCCACGTACCAGCACTCGGTTTTCCCCCACGGTTCGCCGGCCTTCAAAGCCTGCTCGTCGTCGGGATGAACCTGCACCGAAAGTTTCTCGTGCGGAAAGAGAAACTTCAACAGAAGCGGAAAACGACTCGCATCGCGCGCCGCCTCCCCTACAAGTTCCCGCTGATACTCGCGGCTGATTTGCGACAATGTCTGCCCAGTGAGTGGGCCATTCGCAACCTTGCAATCGTCGCCAGTTAGCCAAGCCTCACCAATCTTTTCGGTAAATCTCTGATTGGGATAAATCGGCGATAGGTCGTACGTACCCCACGGGCGTGGATCGAATCCGGGAAGCATCAGCAGTGGATATAGCTTGCCCATAGGATAGTGCAGACAAAAAAGGCCGTTCGTGAAGAGACGGCCTCAGCCGAACCAAATTGTATCCGCGCTCTAAAGCGCGGCAAAGAATTTCCTCATGCGTTCCAGACCGCGATCAAGCTCCGCCTTTGACGTGGCGTACGAGACCCGGATGTGATCGCCTGTGCCGAAGCCTTCTCCCGGCACGGTCGCTACATGGGCTTCGCGAAGCAATTTCCCCGCCACGTCGGAGGCAGATTTCACACCACCGCGCCCCAGGAAGGCGGAAATGTTCGGGTAAGCATAGAACGCGCCTTCGGGAAGCGTGCACGTCACTCCCGGAATCGACCGCAAACCTTTCACCACATGATCACGCAGTTCGACATACTCGCGCCGCATCTCTGCCACGCAATCCTGTGGTCCGCGCAGTGCCGCCACCGCTGCCTTCTGCACAATTGAAGTTGGATTCGAAGTCGACTGACTCTGCAACTTCGACATCGCACTGATCACTGCTGTCGGCCCGAGAGCGTAACCGAGGCGCCAGCCCGTCATCGCATAAGTCTTGGACAGTGAACCCAGCACCACAATGCGCTCTCGAAATTCGCGCAGGGATCCCACCGAGAAATTCTTGCCGGTGTAATTGAGGTACACGTAACATTCGTCCGAGAGGACCCAGATGCCGCGCTCATGCGCCAGCCGCACAATCTCTGTCAGATCTTTTGGGCTCATGACCGCCCCTGACGGATTCGAGGGCGAATTCAAAATAATGACTTTTGTTTGCGGCGTGATCAATCTCGCTACCATTTCTGCGGTAACTTGAAAACCTTGCGCTTCGTCGGTTTCCAGCAGCACACACTCGCCGCCGGCATAGCGAACAATATCTTTGAACGAAACCCAGTAGGGAACCGGCAGGATCACTTCGTCACCGTGGTCGACCAGGACCTGAATCGCATTGAACAGGGCGTTCTTCCCTCCGGTCGAGGCGATGGCTTCTTCGCGGCGGTAATCGGAGTCGAAATCCACGGCGTGGCGATGCACGATGGCGTCGCGCAATTCGGGCGTGCCCGGAACCGGCGTGTACTTGGTGAAGTTGCCCTGGATCGCCGCGATAGCAGCGTCTTTGATGTGCTGCGGAGTCGCGAAGTGCGGCTCGCCCGCACCGAAATCGACTACATCGATGCCCTGCGCGCGCAGCTTATCCGCCTCAGCCACCACAGACATGGTGGCGGAAGGCTCAATGCGATTGATTCGATCGGTGAGACGCAGCGCTTCGCTCGTGGCCGTGGTCATGCTTTCCGTTTCCTCCTTCTCTCTCTTCGATCCAATTCGCTTCCGCCAGATGATTCGAGGACTGCCCTCATGCGGGCGTCACGTAATTTATAGGCGGGATCCAGCTTTTCGCGAAGCTTTTCCTCGACGATCTCCGGTACGAGTCCTTTCACCGGCCCGCCCGCCTGCGCCACTTCGCGCACCAAGCGCGAACTCACGTACGAGTACTTGTCGGCGGGCATCATGAAAACGGTTTCCAGAGTAGGCTCAAGTTTGCGGTTCATGAGCGCCATTTGCAATTCGTATTCATAATCGCTGATCGCCCGGATGCCGCGCAGAATGCAGGTCGCGTCCTGCGATTTGGCGTACTCGACCATAAGCCCGTCAAAGCTATCGATGCGGACATTTTCAAATTCCTCTGTAAGTTCCCGCAGCAATTCCAGTCGCTCCGCCAAGCTGAACATCGGGCTCTTTTCCGGATTGCGCAGAATCGCGACCACCAGTTCTTCAAAAATCGTGGCCCCTCGCCCGATCAGGTCGAGATGGCCGTTCGTGGGTGGATCAAACGAACCGGGATATATTGCCAGGCCCTTGTGCAATCGCCCTCACAGGCACGAATACGTTTCAACGACATTCTATGCGGGGAGCGCTGCGATGGCAATTGAGGGACCGGGCGGTTTTAATAATGGTCACTGCGACCACAGCCAGGAATCCCTCGCTGCATTCGGAATGGCAGTTCGCGAGACGCGTCGCACTAAATTTAGCGCCGAGCCGCCACGATAGGTTCTTTCACCGATTCAGTTGCCGTCGGCATTGTGGTTACGCGTGCCCCCTGAGCGGGGGGCGTTTGGGCTGCAGCAGCCGGTTGCGTTTGGGCCGCAGTCAGCCCCAGCGCCTTGCGGACTTCTGCGTCGAGTTTGGCCAGCGTGTCTTTATTGTCTTTAAGGAACTGGCGGGCATTCTCGCGTCCCTGGCCGATGCGCTCGCCTTTGTAGCTGAACCACGAACCCGACTTCTCGACTACGTTGTTGTTGACCGCGAGATCGAGAAGATCGCCTTCGCGCGAAATACCTTCGCCGTAAAGAATGTCGAATTCGGCCTCGCGAAAGGGCGCCGCTACTTTGTTTTTGACCACTTTTACGCGGGTGCGCGAACCGGTGACCACATCGCCGTCTTTAATTGCCCCGATGCGCCGAATATCGATGCGCACCGACGAGTAGAACTTCAGCGCCTTTCCTCCGGTCGTGGTCTCGGGGTTGCCAAACATCACGCCAATCTTTTCGCGGATCTGGTTGATGAAGATCAGGCAGGTGCGCGACTTGGAAACCGTTCCCGTCAGCTTGCGCAGTGCCTGCGACATCAGCCGCGCCTGCAAGCCCATGTGGCTGTCTCCCATTTCGCCGTCGAGTTCGGCCTTGGGCACCAACGCCGCCACCGAATCCACCACGAGCACATCGATGGCGTTGGAGCGCACCAACGCTTCGGTGATCTCGAGTGCTTGCTCTCCGTAGTCCGGCTGTGAAACGAGCAGGTTGTCGACATCTACCCCCAACTTCTTGGCATATCCGGGATCGAGTGCATGCTCGGCGTCTACGAATGCAGCCATGCCGCCAAGTTTTTGCGCCTCGGCAATCACCTGCAGGGTAATCGTCGTCTTGCCGGAAGACTCCGGTCCAAACACTTCAATCACGCGCCCACGCGGAAACCCGCCTACTCCCAGCGCCGCGTCGAACGAGATTGATCCGGTCGAGATTACGGAAATGGGGACGATGGCTTCCTTCGATCCCAACCGCATGATGGACCCTTTGCCGAACTGCTTTTCAATCTGCGCAAACGCCAACTCAATTGCCTTGCCGCGTTCATCCGCCATGGGAGTGTGGCTCCTTCGAGTCCTGAAATGTTTGTTGAATCAATCTGGGCCGGATTATATACCGATCAATAAGCGAAACAAAAGCGAATACTTAGATTCTCCGTAGAAAAGTTTCCCAAAATGGCGAGGCAATGAGGTGTCGCTAGCGGTGTTTTCGGGTTTTCAAGCTGATCGCTACCTTGAGCACTGCGCCGTCCGTAGGGTCGATCTCGAATACGGCCTTGCTCGTGTAATGCGCACTGTCGAGCCGGTATTTGTAAACGCTGTACCACTGAACAATGTCGGTGTCATAAGGCACGCCGTATTTCGCCTGCACCTGCGCAACGGTGTAGGAGTGATCGGGGAACTGAAGAAGAAAATACGCATCTTCCCGCTTGTCGCTTCTCATCGCCGCGATTTCGGAGAAAGGAAAAGACTTGCCATCCATCGCGTAGTCCAGGTATGAGGTCTTGTTTCGATGGCGCATTCCTTCTCGCACGATCCCATCGATCCGTTTGGTTACTTCGCCATTCACGGTAAAGCCGTCTTTGCTTGAATCGCAGCGCTCGTCACCCCGCTTGCACTCTATTTGAACTTGCTTTGTGACATAGGATCGGAGCACTTTGGAGTTCTCCAGCACCGTCTCGATGCCTTCCTTACCGGGCAGCGTGGCCGCCGCGAAAAGGTAGGGAACCATCTCGCGCCAGTCAAAGTCGTCAATAGTGAACGGAGCCTGCGCGGCGGTGGAAGGCTGACTGCCGCCGTTTGAAGCACGCAGGGAGGTGGGACGGAGGCTGCAAAATAGCAACAACGCGGCAACCAGTAATCTTGCCGGTTTCATCCGCATAAGCAGAACTGTGAGCATAATGCTGAGACTAATTAGCCGGAAATAGACCATCCTACCTCTGCAGCAAATCCACCGGCGCCGTCACATCGTGTACGCGAAAATACTTCGCCAGAGCCGGATACTTCCGGGCCACGGCCTCATACATTGCGTAGGCCACGTTGCGGTAGGAAACATGCCCCGCGGGCGTGGTGCGCAGCTCGGAGATGTAGACGGCCTCGGCGAAGTCCATCTTGAACAGGGCCCGCTTGCGGTAAGCCAGCGGAATCGCGTACTGCGAATTTTCCTCTGCCTCGGGCGCGTTCCGCGCGGCGAGCTTCTCCACAACCGCTTGTGTGCGCCGCATCGCGGCTTCGTAACGGGCGCGCATGCCGGCGTCTTCCACATCGAGCAGCATCTCGTAACCATGCTGCGTAGTGAACCCTTGCATCACCTGGATGCAGCGGCGGTGACGGTGCATGTCACGAAAGCCGCCAGTGTCCATAAGGATGTCGAAGCGGAACTGCTGCCCGGCGCGGAAGCCGCGCAACATTTCGTCGTGCCTACCACGATGCCGCAAGCCAAGGTCGATGATCTCGCGCCGATGGCGCTCACCCGCAACCTGCACCGCCTGCCGGATCTGCCGGTAAGAGAAATGGCAATGCTCGTAAAGCAGCGTGGTCGCGATCTCCACTTCCAGCGGCTCCTCGTCGAGCAGATCGACAATCGCCTTCGACGGTGCAAGCTGCTCGTGTGCCATCAACTCGCGCGCCGCCTGCCGCAAGTCGCGTCGCGTTTCCATTTCATACGGATTCGGATCCGCATACTTCACCAGCGTCGGCGCTACTCGCACTTCCTTCAGCAACTCTTCCTCGGCTCGCGCGCCCAGATCTGCACTGAGGGCTCGAATCTGATCCACCAAGTCCCGCAAAGAGTCCGACTGGACGTTGTAAGCTGCCGAGACCGCAGCCTTCTTCAACGATTCGCCGAGAACACGCACTTCTCTGTGCGTGTGTGAGAGCAGACGTGCAACCTGAGTTTCGAGCGTGCGAGCGTTGACGATCTCGCCCAGCGAAGTATTGGTCGCCAGCGGCAACAGATAGCGCGTGATATCGAAGGCCCGTGCCTTCAATGTCCGTTCATACTGTTCCTGCTTCATGTCGGCAGGCTTCGGTGTAATGCTGATCAAATGCTTCGTCATGTGCGCCGAAAGCGCCTCGTATTCGGCGAACAGAAAATCGAGCGTTTCGCGATAAAGCTTGCGAGCTTCGTCGTCAGCCCTGAAATCCGGCGTGTAATAACCGCTCTTCTTGAAATCCTGATAACGGGTCGACCGCTCCTGCCCGTCCCAGCGCTGCTCGTCTGCCAGTTCGATCGCGGCCAAGATCGATAGCCGCTCGACGGCCAGCGCAATATGCGCCAGGTCGGCGATTGAGCGGTGCCCATACTGAAAATAGAACGTATTGAGAAACTTCTCCGCCTTCTGTGAATTGATCTCGCGCAGCGACTCTTTCATCGACAGCGCCGAGCGAGAATATTTCGCCATGGCGTAAGCCTGGATTTCTGGTTCCACACCGTAAACCGCGAAGACCTCGGTCGGAGGCGCCCCAGGCTGCGCTTCTTTCGGAGCCGCGAAATCCTCTCCCCCAGAAGCTCGCTGAGCCGACCGATGTCCTGAGCCAATGGAAACTGAATCGACGGTCGTTGGTTTCTGGTTGGAAGGCTCGCGCATGGCAATCACTTCGTTCAACGTGGTCTGAGACATAGGAGTGTCTGGAATGTTAATCGCGGCTCGAACAATGCGCAATGCGTTTTCGGAGACGCCATGAAGCGTACTGTGGATATTTCCGGCGACGGGTATAATCGCACGTTCTGGCGGTCGAGACCGCCACAATTAAGGTTCCGGAGACAAAATTTGGAGAGACTAATGTCCCTTACAGGACGGGTCGCGTTTGTAACGGGCGCCTCCCAGGGTATTGGCCGGGCCTGCGCGCAGAAATTGGCCACAGCCGGCGCCTCGGTCGCAGTAGCGGCGCGGAGTCAGGAAAAATTGAACGAGTTAGTCAGCGAAATTGCCTCTGGCGGCGGGAAAGGTGCGGCGTTCGCTCTCGACGTCACCGACGAAGAACAGATAAAGTCTGCGGTCAAGGCCGCTATCGCCCACTTCGGTAAGATCGACATCCTGGTCAACAACGCCGGCATCACCCGCGACCAGCTCGTCATGCGCATGAAGCGCGCCGACTGGGACTCCGTGTTGCAAACCAACCTGACTTCCGCCTATCTCTGTATTCAGCAAGTCACTAGTTCCATGCTGAAGCAGCGCTGGGGGCGCATCATCAATATTGCCAGCGTCTTCGGCCAGATGGGGCAGGCGGGCCAGGCAAACTACTCCGCATCAAAGGCTGGGCTGATCGGCCTAACCATGGCAGTTGCCCGCGAACTGGGATCGCGCAACATAACCTGCAACGCCGTGGCTCCGGGCTTCATCGAAACGGCTATGACGGAGGTGCTCGGTGACGATTTCAAGCAGAACGCAGCTAAACAGATTCCACTGGGCCGGGTAGGGACGGTCGGCGATGTCGCCAGTGCCGTAGCTTTTCTCGCCTCCGACGAAGCGTCGTACATCACCGGCCATGTACTTAACGTGAACGGCGGCATGTTGATGGGGTAATTCAAAGAACCTGACCACCAACGCTAAGGAACAAAGAGGAAATGAAAAGCGGGGATACAATTTCTCGAAGTTCCGCTGTGTCGCCTGCAGCCTTTGTGGCAAAGTCTTTGACGTTTGATCGAGCCGAATCTACCCTCCAGATCGCGCAAGCCCGCGAACTCTTCCTCGAATACGCACACTCCCTTGGCTTCAGCCTCTGCTTTCAGAATTTCGATAAGGAACTTGCAACTCTGCCTGGGGATTATGCTCCACCGGGGGGCCGGCTGCTGCTGGCCGGTTTCGACAATCAGCTCGCAGGCTGCATCGCGCTTCACCAGCTGGAACCGGGAATCTGCGAAATGAAGCGCCTTTACCTTCGGCCCCAGTTCCGCGGCAAAGGGCTGGGTCGCGCGTTGGCCGATCAAATTATTTCGGAAGCCCGCCAGATCGGCTACGAGCGCATGCGCCTTGACACCGTCGAGCCGGTGATGAAAGATGCGGTTGCCATGTACCGCACGCTCGGGTTCAAAGAAATTAATCCGTATTGCGCGAATCCGATCGAGGGAGCGCTATATATGGAGCTTGATCTGTAGCAAATTACGATTTCATTGACGGAGAGGGTATGAAATCTTGCTTGCTGGTTCTCGCGGTCGTTATCGCTTTCACTTTCATTTCAAGCGCGTTTGCCGCCGACGGCAAGCCCGTCTCCTATAAAAGCGGGGAAGAAACGGTGCAGGGTATTCTCTACACTCCCGGCGGCAAGGGGCCGTTTCCCGGCATCATCGTGATTCACGAATGGTGGGGATTGAACGACTGGGTGAAAGAACAAGCCTCGAAACTCGCTGACCAGGGTTATGAAACGCTGGCGATCGATCTATATCGCGGAAAGGTTGCAACTACGCCTGACATGGCGCACGAGTTGATGCGCGGAGTGCCGGACGACCGCGCCAACCGCGACCTGAAAGGAGCCTTCGACTTTCTCGCCTCGCAGCCCAATGTTAAGAAGAACCGCATCGGCGCGATTGGATGGTGCATGGGCGGCGGCTATTCGCTCGATGTCGCGCTCGATGAGCCTACGCTGGCCGCTGACGTCATCAATTACGGGCATCTTGTCACCGACCCCGATGCAATCAAGAAAATTAATGCTCCCATCCTGGGGCTGTTTGGCGCTCAGGATCAAGGCATCACGCCCGACGACGTGCATAAATTCGACGCGGCCATGAAGCAGCAAGGCAAGAAGGTTGATATCAAGATTTACGATGACGCGGGACACGCGTTCGAGAACCCCAACAACAAGACAGGTTACCGTCCGGCCGATGCGGCCGATGCGTGGCAGCGAACGGTTGGGTTTCTTTCAGAAAATTTGAAGAAGTAGCTTGGCGACGTCGAAATGAGCCGTCTCTCTTGCACAATAGTTGGTTAGACGGCGTTAAATCATGACCAGATCGGTTCGGTCAAGTGTGACTCGAAAGTGGCTTTCACATGGCACGAATTTCCACTTGCCAGAAAATCCCGATCTGGTTACTATGTCGCATCTGCAATGCTCCCCACGATCAACATCGGCGAGACCATTAGAAACTACCGGCTGCAAAAAGGCATGTCTCAGGGCGACATCGAAAAGCGCACCGGGCTGCTGCGCTGCTACCTTTCGCGCGTAGAGAACGGCCATACGATCCCCTCGCTCGACACGCTTTCAAAAATTGCCGGTGCCATGGAGATCCAGCTCTCGCAATTCTTTTCTGAATCCGGCCACAGCAACGGCAGCAAGGGATTACCGCAGCTTTCCGACGACGAGGTTCGCTTCCTCAGCCAGGTACGCCGCTACTCGGCCAATCTGAATGACAGCGATCGCAAGCTGGTGCTGGCCATGGTCAAGAAGATGGCTGCGAATTCGAAGTAAGCCGTCAGCTCTCAGCTCAATCCCGCCTGGATATCCTTATTGAGTTTGTCATCCGAAGAGCGCGGCGACGGGGAACCTGCTTTTCCTGGCCATGATCAGGTTTGCCGCAGAACTGCAACGCCCAAGCTCGCCAGCACTTACTTTCGTACCACAACTACGGTGACCGCCGGGTACCTCGCCGAAGCGGTGTCTGCCCACTACACTATTAGCTCGGAGATCCCTTGCGTGACCACTGACGAAGAACTTGTCGTGCTCGAGACCCAACTACGCCGGCTCAAGATCGAGTACGAAGTGTACTTCAGCAACCCCACCAAGCGCCCGCCTACCGACATAGAGTGGAAGGTGCTCTCGCTGCTGCGCAAATTCTCCGACGGTGGACGCATGAGCTTCTCCCAACGCTACCGCTATAACGAAATGGCACAGCGCTACGCGGTGTACAGCGATCTGTGGCGTAAGAAGTCGCGCATACGCGAAGAAGGCTATCGCCGCCCGCAGGATGCGCTTCTCTCGGTACAGGGAGTCCGCGCGGAAGAAGAACATAAGCCCGAACATCCCGTCTACGGCCTGAGCCACGCCGCCGCAGCGGGAGCCACCTCGCAGCCCTTCACCATGCACGAGAACGAAGCTGGGCGCGAACAGCTCGAACGTCTTTACAACACCCTCGTGGCCGCCAAGAAGAAAGCCGGAGAGAATGTCACCGGCAGTCTCGAGTCGTTTTCCACCTTCGTGCAGAAAAAGACCGAGCAAATTCGCAAACAGTATGGCTGCCAGGACGTCGAGTTCTCGGTCGAACTGGCCGAGGGGCAGGTCAAGCTGAAGGCGAAGGCGAAGTCCTAGGCGCCAACTCTTAACTCCTGCTCGATTGGCCGTTCTCTAGCACGCCTACCTGCTGTTAGAATCTTCGGTCGCTCTGTGCTCATCGTTGCACAGTAGAGGCCGATTATGTCCTCCAACTATTCCAAAATCCGCCGCGCCATCCTCAGCGTCACCGACAAGACCGGCCTTGCCGACTTCGCCCGCCAACTTGCCGCCCACGACATCGAACTCATCTCCACCGGAGGTACGGCCAAGCTGCTGCGAGATTCCGGCATCGCCGTCAAGGATATCTCAGAACTCACCGGCTTTCCCGAAATGCTCGATGGCCGCGTCAAGACGCTTCATCCCAAAGTTCACGGCGGCATTCTGCATCGTCGCGATGACTCGAAACATTCTGCCACTGTCGCCGAACACGGCATTCAGCCGATCGACATGGTCGTGGTCAATCTCTACGCATTCGAAAAAACAGCGGCCAAGCCCGGCGTAGCCTTCGCAGAGCTGATTGAGAACATCGACATCGGCGGACCGTCGATGATCCGCTCTGCGGCCAAGAATTTTCACGATGTGGCCGTTGTCACTTCGCCCTCCGACTACGAAGCGATCGCCGAAGAACTCGCCCGCTCCAACGGCGCGCTGTCACTCGAAACCAAGTGGCGACTCGCACAGAAAGCCTTCTCAATCACGGCCGCATACGATTCGGCGATCGCGTCCACACTCGAACGCATTCCGGACGTCAACAATTCTCGGCCGACTGAGCCTGCGCAATTTTTTCCGCCCACGCTGCGCCTCTCCTTCCAGAAAACGCTCGATCTCCGCTACGGTGAAAACCCCCACCAGAAGGCCGCCATGTACTCAGACGGCTCGGACGTGGGCGTGGCCAATGCCCGCCAGCTTCAAGGCAAGGAGCTTTCCTACAACAATATCGTCGACCTGCAGGCCGCCTGGGATCTCGCGCAGGAATTCGACGAACCGTTCTGCGCCATCATCAAACACACTAATCCCGCCGGCGCCGCTACCGGCAAGACTCTGGCCGAAGCCTACAAGCGCGCCCTCGAATGTGACCCCGTCTCCGCTTTCGGAGGCGTGATCGGGGTGAACCGTCCCATCGACGGCGAAGCTGCCGAAGAGATGCATAAGCTCTTCCTCGAAGTCATCGCCGCACCGGCATTCGATGAAGCCGCCAAGGCCCGCTTCGCCACCAAGAAAAATCTCCGCCTCGTCGAGGTCAAAGCCGCTCCTCGGAAATGGGTTCTCAAGAACATTTCCGGCGGAATCCTCGTCCAGCATATCGACTCGCGTCCTTTGCGGGATGCCGATCTCAAAGTCGTCACCCAACGTGCGCCCACTCCTGAAGAAATTAGGGCAATGTTGTTTGCCTGGAAAGTGTGCAAGCACGTGAAGTCGAACGCAATCGTCTACGCCCGGGACGGGCAGACCGTCGGCGTCGGTGCGGGACAGATGAGCCGGGTTGACTCGGCAAAGATCGGCGCGATGAAAGCGCAATTGCCACTGAACGGAACGGTCGTCGCCTCTGACGCGTTTTTTCCATTTCCCGATGGCGTCGAACAAATTGCCAAGGCGGGAGCAACGGCAGTCATCCAACCCGGCGGCTCCCAGCGAGATCCCGATGTGATCGCCGCCGCCGACCGCCTGGGACTAGCAATGCTGTTCACCGGCGTGCGCCACTTCCGCCACTAATGACTCAGACACCCCCTTTACCAAACTTGACAGTCGCAACAATCAACTGCCCTCGGTCCCTGTACTCTCGACTTCCACTGGCCCCGCACAAGATTTAGTGTTTCCCCCATTCCCACGAGTACCGGGTTAGAATTAGGTAATAGCAAGCCGGGCAGTTTGCGTCCAAGTTTGGCCCTGGTTTGCATCCGACGATTTGCATCTAATGATCACGGTTTCCGGAGTGCGGACCACGGGCAGGCCTATACAATGATTTCCACCACAGCCAGGTTAAGCATGAATCGAATTTATTATGCAGTCCCTGCATTCTTTCTTTTTGCAGCCGTTGCGGCCGCTCAAACCATCCCTGCTTCGCCGACGGAGTCCGCTTCAGCACCGCAGAAGTCGGGCGTAGTCAAATCGCCGCAGAGCGCCCCCGCGAAGGTGGACCGCGCCGCCGCGTATTACCATTACGCACTCGCTCACATGTACGAAGAGCAGGTCACGATGTACGGCCGCAGTGACCTGGCCAACAAAGCGATGGATGAATACCGTCTCGCCATTGAATCCGATCCTTCATCTGAATTTCTCACCTCCGCTCTTGCAGAACTCTACGTAAAGACCGGGCGCATCCGCGATGCCGTCCTCGAAGCGCAAGACATCCTCAAGCGCGATCCTAACAATCTCGAAGCTCACAAATTGCTGGGACGTATCTATCTTCGCTCGCTCGGCGACATGCCAGGTAATGGCAATGGCTCAGACAACGTTCTGAAGCTTGCCGTCGAGCAATACGAGCAGATCGTCAAAATCGAGCCCAATAGTGTCGACGACCACTTGCTCCTGGGCCGCCTCTATCGGCTAAACAACGATTTGCAGAAAGCCGAGGCCGAACTCAAAACTGCAGTCAAGCTCGATCCCGATTCCGAGGAAGCCGTCACCACGCTCGCCCTGCTTTACACGGACGAAGGCGATACGGCTCGCGCGCTGCAAGTGCTGAGCTCCGTTCCCGATACTGGACGCTCCGCCAAGCTCTATGCGGCTCTCGGCGCAACGTACGAACAGCGCAAAGATTACAAGAGTGCCATCGACGCCTACAAGCACGCCATTCGACTTGATCGCGACAATCTCGATGCCATTCGAGGCCTCGCTGAGAATCTATTGAACGATGGCCAGGTCGACGCCGCCCTTGATCAATACAGAGTTATCGCCGACGCCAATCCTGAAGACGCACAGACTTATCTGCGCATCTCCGAGATTTACCGGCGGCAAGGCAAATACGACGAAGCTCTCGACAGCCTCAAGAAGGCGCAAGCCATGGTTCCCGATGCGCTGGAAGTTCCTTACAACATCGCGGTTGTCTACGAAGCGCAGGGCCGCTACGACGAAGGCGCCAAGATTCTGCAAGATCTGCTCAAGAAGACGGAAAAACCTGACAACAGCTACTCCCAGGCCGACCGCAGCAATCGGGGCATCTTCATTGAGCGCCTGGGAATGATTTATCGCGATCAGGAGAACTATCCCGCTGCGGTCGAAGCTTTTCGTCGGATGATTCCTCTCGGCGACGAAAATGCCAAAACCGGTTATCAGGACGTCATTGATACCTACCGCGAGGCCAAGAAGTGGGACGAGGCCACGGCGGTTGCCAAAGAAGCCGCCCAAAAGTTGCCCAACGACCGCGATCTGCGCATGGTGCTCGACGCGCAACTGGCTGATACTGGCGATCCAGACAAGCCTCTCGCCGACGTGCGTTCCCTGCTCAAAGGCACGCCTGAAGATCGCGATGTCTACTTGCGTCTCGCGATTATGGAGACGCGCCTGAAGCGTTGGAGCGACGCCGAGGATGCTCTGAACAAAGCCGAGCTGCTTTCTACCAAGTCGGAAGACAAAGAATACGTCTATTTCCTGCGTGGCTCGACCTATGAGCGCGAAAAAAAATACGATCAGGCCGAAGCCGAATTCAAGAAGGTCCTCGCGGTCAATCCGCAGAGCGCCGCGACCTTGAATTACCTAGGCTACATGAACGCCGATCGCGGAATCGAACTCGACCAGTCGCTCAGCTACATCAAGCAGGCCGTCAGCCTTGATCCCACAAATGGCGCTTACCTGGATTCTCTGGGCTGGGCTTATTTCAAGCTTGGCAAGTACGATCTCGCGGAAGAGAACTTGAATAAGGCTTCTCTGCATATGGGCTCCGACCCAACCGTGCAGGATCACCTAGGCGACCTCTACCAGAAGACCGGGCGACTAAAGCTTGCCGCCGCCCACTGGCAGCGAGCCGTTGAAGAGTGGAACAAAACCATTCCACCCGAGATCGACGCTGACCTGTTCGCGGCGACGCAGAAAAAACTCGACGCCGCCAAAGTCGCCATCGCAAAAGAGGAATCGGAAAAACAGTAGCGTTTGCGATTTCGAGCGTGCCTCCTGGAAGCGCCTGACGGGCTGGATGCTAAACTTCTCCCATGCTGGCTGCGTACGCGCTGCATACGGAACACTCTCGCGGTCGCCGCTTTCCTGAGCCCCCGCATCCCTACCGCAACGACTTTCAGCGCGACCGGGACCGCGTGATTCACGCGCGAGCCTTTCGCCGCCTCGAAGCCAAAACCCAGGTTTTTACCCGCCGCTACTCCGACCACTTCCGCAACCGTCTCACCCACACCATCGAAGTAGCGCAGATCACGCGGACCGTCGCGGGTGCGCTTGCTCTCAACGTCGATCTGGCAGAGGCGCTTGCGCTTGCGCACGACCTTGGGCATCCTCCCTTCGGCCATGCAGGGGAAAAAGCTCTCGACCGCGCCATGCACTTTCACGGCTCGTTCTTCGATCATAATCTGCACGCGTCTGCGCATCGTCGAGGATTTCGAACAGCGCTACGCTGCTTTCCCGGGTCTGAATCTTACTTTTGAAGTTCGAGAAGGCATCATAAACATTCTCGCGACTATTCTGCCGCAGACCATCCGGAACTCGTCGAGTATTTTCTCGATCAGCAGCCTCCGCTGGAAGCCCAGCTGATCGACCTGACCGACGAAATCGGCTACAACACTGCCGATCTCGACGACGGCTACGAGGCTCACCTGCTTACGCTTGAGCAGATCCGAAGCGGTCTGCCAGTTTTCGAGAGGTTTTTCCGCGAAGTCGAGCGAACTTATCCCAATGCCGCAGAGAAGCTGAAATTTAATGAGGCCCTAAAGGGAATCTTCAATCGTCTGGCCAGCGATCTCATTACGAACACGCAGGTGCAATTAAAACAATCCGGGATTGAAACTGTTGAAGAAGTTCGTTCGCGTAACCAGCGCATTGCCGGCTTCAGCCTCGAAGCCCAGGCGGAACGCAAGCAGATCAAAGATTTCTTGTACGAAAATCTCTACTACAGCCCGTCTTTAGCGGGAGAAAAAGATGACGCCGAACGGATCGTATCTGAACTGTTCGATTTCTGGATGAAGAACCCTTCGACTCTGCCGCATTACTACCAGGAAAAAGCCGAGCAGGAATCTCTCCCGCGCGTGGTCTGCGATTACATTGCCGGCATGACTGATCATTTCATCATCGAACAATACGATAAGTATTGCGAGAACGCCTTGACACAGAGAAGCACAGGGTAACCCCTTCGTTTTACTCTTTGCTCGTCTGTAATCCGTACTCTTCAGAGTCTTCGCTGGAGAGCTGAACGAGCGCGGATCTCATTTCGCTGCAGCCACGCCCGCCACCACATCAAAGAGCACCCTCGGCCCGCGACGCACTTCCTCCACTCGAATCCGCTCATCATTCCCATGCTCCGTGCTACCTTCTTCCTCGGTTGCCGCGTAGGGATTAAAGCCATAAGCATTGATGCCGAGCGGACGATAGCGCTGATTTTCCGTGTAACCGCTGGTGATGTGTGGAACCACAGGCGTGTCTGGAAAATACTTTGCTGAGACTCTACGAATTGCGTCGTATAACGCCGTGTCCGTAGGCGAGTAGTTAGCCTCGCGGAATTCAGCGTTAATCGGTTCTACCGTGACGTTGGGATCGTTCACCACTTGCCGCAGTTGCTCGAGCAAGCGCTTGGGATCGCCGCCAGGCAGGATTCGCACATCAAGATTCGCCCATGCCTCAGGCGGAATCACGTTCGTCTGCTCCGATCCACCCATCATGGTCAGTGAAATAGTGTCGCGCAAAAGAAAATTCAGCGACTCATCACTGGCAACTTGCACCTGAAATTTCGGATCTTCAATCGCTTTTCGGATGTTGCGGTAGGCACGCGCTTCGTCTGGCGGCTCGTAGGGGGCCATGTCGCGCAAGAACTCGTCGACGACTGGCAGCACTCGCAACGGCGCTTGATACGCGAGAAGGTTTTGCAATGCCCGAACCAGCCTGTTCGGCGCGGAATCTGGAATCGGACGCGAAGCATGCCCAGGGCGACCGTGCGCGGTGACCCGCAACCAGAAAGTCGTTTTCTCGCCGACATCCACCCCAATGTATTTCACCTTGCCATTCTGCAGTAGGTTCTCACCGCCCTCGTTGATCAGAAACTCCGCGTTCTCGAGAAGGTCGCGGTTGTTCGCGATAAACCAATCCGTGCCAGTGCCGTCCGCCTCCTCATCGGCAACTGCGAGAAAGATTACGTCACGATCGAGTTTAATCTTTTCCCGCTTCAGCATCACCATTACCACCAACTGCGCTAGTCCCTCGTCTTTCATGTCCTGCGCTCCGCGCCCCCAGAGCCAGCCATTTTTGATTTCTCCGCTGAACGGAGGAACCTTCCAATGAGCAGCATCGCTGGTAACCACATCCATGTGATTGAGCAGCACAATGGGTCGCTCGGTTCGCGAACCGGTATGCGACAACCGTGCCCACAGATCACCGCGTCCGGGCGTGTATTCGAATACGCGATTCTCGATTCCCTCCTGATCGAGAATTTTCTTGTAGAACTCCACGGCCTGCATTTCATGACCCGGCGGGTTCGTGGTATCGATGCGCAAGTACTCTTGCATCCACGCCAAGGATAGATCCGAGTACCGCTGCAGATGGTCCGAAGGAATTCGCGAGGAAGCCATCGGAGGTACCGCCACTTCAGATCCGCTCGACGCCTTTCTGGCAGAGATATCCTCCGCCAAAGCCAGTCCCGCTAAATTCAGTAATATGCCGCAAAGCGTAGGTAACACAGTGGCAGAGCGAAAGGCGACCCGATCCAGCCTAACTCCGCAAAAAGTTGCACGCACTTTTTCTGAGCCCAAAACCAGTTTCCCCCACCTTCGTCGCTACAAGCAGTTTTTATATCAGGTTTGCCAAAATTACCGTGCTCTAATGAACCTAAAGTAACCGGGCGCTCGTATTCGGAGTACAATGTGTATGGTTATCAATCAGTTAGCGCTCCAACCTCGCGGCCCGGTTTGGCATCCGAACTGTATTAGGGAACAGTGCCCGCAGATTCTGCGGTGCCAGTTTTATAGCTTTCAGGCGTGCGTTGCGTCAGCGCACGCCGGCGAGCATCCGATGCTCGCTTTCGTCGTATGTTTAGGGGACGCAATTAAATCATGCAACACGCGCGTTTTGGCGTGCTGGAGTGGAGCCCCGAAAACGCTCCCCCAAACTTGGAGGAAGTTCCATCATGAAGACCCGCATTTTAGTTACTCTGCCCCTGGCCGCAATGCTGGCATTTCCAGCCTTCGCCCAGACTTCGTCTTCCCAGGATCAGTCCAATCAACCCGCAGCGGCACTGTCGACTCAATCGAGCGACACCGCTACCGGCAAACAGCCCCTGCAGCCCCCTTCCCGCGAAGGTTTCTGGGGCCGCGTAAATCCATTTGCGCGCAAGAGCTACGTGAAGCGGCAGACCGAGCCCATTCGTGACCGCATCAACGAACTTGATGACCTAACCGCCGCGAACGGCAAAGCGATCAAAGACACTGATGCCCGGGCTCAAGCTGGAATCAAGATGGCCTCCGATAAGGCCAACGAAGCCGACCAGCATGCCATCGACGCCGGCAACCGTGCGAACCAGGCGCAACAGAGCGCACAAACTGCAACCAACCGCATCCAGACCGTCGAGACCGTGGTTAGCAATATCGACCAGTACAAAGCCTCGAACCAGACGGAAATCCGTTTCAAGCCCGGCCAAACCATGTTGAGCAAGAACGCCAAAGACGCGCTCGACGATATGGCGAACGGCGTGAAAGGCCAGAAGGGCTACATCATCGAAGTACAGGGTTTCTCTTCTGGCAAAGGCCAGGCAGCCATTACGACTTCGCAGAAGATGGCCGAGTCTGTGGTTCGCTACATGGTGCTCAACCACGACATTCCCCTCTACCGTATCTACCTGGTCGGCATGGGCAATGCGCCGGTCGGCACCGAACAAGATGCGAAGTCGAAGCACATGAGCGGTGGCCGCGTCGAAATCAGCCTGCTTAAGAATGATTTGGAGCAGCTTTCGAGCAACGCTGGCGCTCCCACCACGACTGCAGATCAGCAACAGCAACCGAAGTAAGTTACTTTAAGCAGTTCGGGACCAAGGGCGCTTGCCCATGTCCCTCCCCCGAAAGCCCCCTCCTGCAACGAGGGGGCTTTTTCGTTGAAAACCTATCTCTGAAACGCTGTGGGAACCGGCGACTTGCCCCGGCACTATCCGGGATGATGATGGAAGTAAAGCAGCAGCATGTGGGTCAGGAATCCCAGAACAAACCAGACAGCCGCTTCCATTACCCGCTTAAATCTCGGTGTCATATGACCAGCATACCAGTGCTGTCGGGCGAATCGCTGACGGACTTTCTGAATTAGACACGGTAAGTAGCGGGCTTGATTCCGAGATGGTCGAGTTTCGATTGCAGCGTAGTTCGCTTAAGGCCAAGGCGCGCCGCTGCCCCGTCAGCACCGCCCAGCTTTCCGTGACACTCGCTTAGGGCTCGGAGAATGCGCTCGCGCTCCTTATCCCGCAGTGTTAGGGCGCCTTCCTCGTATTGATTTTCTGTCTGCAGTTCTGCCAAAGGCGATTGCAAAACCGATCCCGGAGTCAGGATCACGGATCGCTCGATGAAATTCTCCAGTTCACGGATGTTGCCCGGCCACTCCCATCTCACCAGCAGCTCCATCGTTTTCGAGGGAATGCTGGTAATCGGCTTTTTCATTTGTGCGGCGAATTTAAGCACAAAATGCTCAACCAACAACCGGATGTCCTCTCGCCGCTCCCGCAACGGCGGGATGTTAATGGGAAACACGTTCAGCCGATAATACAGGTCGCTGCGAAACTCGCGCGCGTTTACGCTTTGCAGCAAATCGCGATTGGTTGCCGCGAGCAGGCGAAAATTAACCTTCAGGGTTCGATTCGCGCCGAGCCGTTCAAACTCCATGTCCTGCAGCACGCGCAGCAACTTGGGCTGCAAGCTGAGAGGGATCTCGCCGATCTCATCGAGAAAAAGTGTGCCCCCGTCGGCCAATTCAAGGCGGCCGAGTTTCCGTCCCACAGCGCCGGTGAACGCTCCCTTCTCATGACCAAATAGCTCGCTCTCCAACAGCCCGGAGGGGATTGCGGCGCAGTTCATCTTAATGAAGCTCTTTCCCTGGCGTTTGCTGCGATTGTGCAGCGCCCTGGCCACCAGCTCTTTTCCAGTGCCCGTTTCACCTAGCAGGAGCACCGTGGCGTCGCTGGGCGCAACCTTCGCCACTTTCTCCATGACCTGTTTCAGAGCGCTGCTGTGCCCGATGATTTCACCAAAGCCCAGTTCCGTATCGATGGCCTCTTCCAGATAGAGTTTTTCCTCCGCGAGCTTTTCCTTCGCCAGCCGCAGTTCCTCCGTCACCTGCTGCAGCCGCTCAACAGTCCCGCACAGGTTGTCTTCCGCCCTTGCGCGTGCTTCCTCCAGCTTCACTCTTTCGGTGATGTCTCTCTGGATTCCCCAGGTACGTTCTAAACGACCATTCTCGACGGTACCGATCATGCTGTTAAGGAAGACTTTCGGATTCCCATGCACATCGACCTCGTGAGATTCGCGTTCCAATACCCGAAAACCAGATCGAACATACTCTCGCGCCAGTTCAATGTTGCGCGGATCGTCCGGGGGCACCATCTCGGTCAGCCGCTTCCCAATGCATTCCCGGCTGGAAGTCAATCCGTACATCTTGGCCAAAGCGTCATTGCACTCCGCCATATATGAGTCGTGCAGGATGTGATGCACGAGTTCGTCCTCGGGCAGGTCAACGGCAAGCGGAGCGTCCAGCTCCTGCCGGAAGATACCCTCGGAACTCTGCACAATGAACTTGCGGTAGCTCTCCTCGCTTTGCCGTAGTGCTTCCTGCACCCGCTTGCGGTCGCTTATATCGCGAATGGCACTGGAGATCAGCATCCCCTGCTCGGTTTCCAGCGGACTCAAGCTGATTTCAACGGGAAACTCGATCCCATCTTTTCGCAAACCGTACAGCTCCAATCCCGCCCCCATTTCCCGCACCCGCGGTTGTGCCGAGAATTCCGCCCGGTGGCCGCGATGTTTCCCTCGAAAACGCTTCGGAACCAGCATCTCCATCTGCTGGTTCAACAGTTCCTCGCGGCGGTAGCCGAAAAGTTTCTCGGTTTGAGCGTTAATGAGAACAATTTTCCCCTCTTGATTAACCACAACCATGGCGTCCGGCGCGGCCTCGAGCAATCCTCGGAATCTCGCGTCCGCTCGGTTGCGCTCGGTAACGTCGTGCAGAACCGCTGCGATTCGATACACCTCGCCATTGGGCCCTTCGATGGGGAAGTACGATACGAACAGGTCGCGCTCACCTAGTTGTGGATATCTACATCTCATCTCGTAATGGACGACTTTGCCCTGGAAACACTCGTTCAGCTTTCGTTTCACAAGCTCCGAGTCCTCGGGGAACAGCATTTCGTCAACCCGGCGCCCTATAACCTGCTCCCTCTTGATGCTCCGATATTCCAGGTACGCACGATTTGCGATCGCATAGCGGTGATCACGATCCACCACCACGATCATTTCCTCCAGGCCTTCGACCACTCTCTCGTATTCCCTCAGCCTCTCCTCCGCATGCTTGCGCTCCGTAATATCCTGGACAATGGCCATGTGCCAGTCGGGTTTCTCTCCTTCCGGACCCATCGCCACAATCTCAGCCTCCACCCAACGCACCGAGCCATCCGGACGGATGTACCTCTTTTGCAGTCCGTAGCCGTGGACTTCGCCCGCCGCCAGCTGCCGCAGCTTCTCGAGATTTGATGGCAAATCATCCGGGTGAGTAATACTCTGAAAGTCGCGCCCCAGCAGATCCTGTTCCGTTCGCCCAGCGATCTCGCAATATTTCGGATTCACTCCCAGAAAGCGACCAGTCTTGGTGTCAACCCAGCAAACGCCGACAGGTGATCCCTCGTGCAGAGTCCGATAACGGTTTTCGCTGAATTGAAGGCGTACTTCAGAATCCTTGCGTTCACTGAGATCCCGGGCGACGGCAACGATATATTCCCGATCCATCGACACCCGTCGCATATTGACTTCCACCGGGAAAGTCGACCCGTCTTTGCGGCGATGGACGCTTTCCATCAACATGTGTCCAGTTCTCTTCAGTTCTTCTCGAACCGTCGACGCCAAGGTCTCGGTCACGGCCGGGGCAATATCGAAAACTCTCAATCCCAAGAGTTCTTCGCGGCTGTAGCCTAGCGAAGAGCAGGCCGTTTCATTGATGTCGAGAAAGCGCAGCGTCTCGGGATCAACCACTTCAATCGCGTCGTTGCTGTGGTCAACCAGGGTCCGGAACAGCTTCAGTTCCTTGATGGTGCGTTCGCTCTCGCAGACTTTCGTGAGCAGGTCTTCGCTCGCCTCGCGCGCGAGTTTTTCCGCCCGCTTTTGTTCGGTGATGTCCCGTGCCATGCCGCGCACGATCGGCTCCGCCACCCCCTCCCTCCGCAGCGTGTTGCTGTATTCCCAAACGAGCCGCTCGCCCGAGCGCGTCACCACCTCCAGCAGCCCTTGGGCTTTGCCTTCGCGACCAATCTGTTCTAGGTAGACATCAAAATGCTCTTGATGTTCCGGAGCAATTAGGTGGCGCATGGGAATTCGCAGGAGCTCCTCGACGCTATATCCAAGCAGCCGCGCCGGTGCGGGGTTGACCGACAATAGCCGGCCGTGAAGATCGTGCACGCAAAGCAAGTCCTGGCTGTGCTCGATCAAGTCACGGTACCAGTCGTCGTTGTCGTAAAGGGCGCGCCGAATAGGCTCTAGTTCAGCAAGCGCTGTCCTGAGTTGAAAACTTCCTTGCCCAGGGTGCAAATTCATGGCTACTCCCCAAGCGGGGCTGGCGACTTTCTGGCGCTGCCGTCCCGCACTAATGTTGCGAAACAGAGCCGCACGCAGCGGTTAGCAAACGTGTTCCCTGCCCGATTGCGGCGAAGTGTAGCAGAAGCGGGCTGTGTACGCCAGCGTACATTTGCGGCTTTTTTGACGCTGGTTACAAAATGGGAGCCAGACTCGGAAGGGCTCGGGCGCCGACCGCTAGTTCGCCATGCGGCTAAGGATCAGGCTGCCACATTTGACCCTCGCTCCGCGGCGCGACTAAACTCGCATCCCAGCGGGGTTTTCATGAAACGAATCGGCTTTTCCTTGCCCCTTGTCGCCGTCGTCATCTCTGTGCTTAGCGGTGTCGCCGTGGCCGACGACGAGCATGGTCACAATCACCACGAGGAGCTCACAGCTTCTCAGCTCGGCACAGTGAGATTTCCAGTTTCGTGCGCGCCTGCGGTGCAGAAACCTTTTGAGCGCGGAGTGGCGCTCTTGCATTCTTTCTGGTACGAAGAAGCGGAAAAGGAGTTTCAGCAGATCAGCCTCGACGATCCCCAATGCGTCATGGCCCACTGGGGCATCGACATGAGCCTGTGGCACCAGCTCTGGAACGAGCCGGACGCCCACGTCATCCAAAAAGGTCTCGACGAAGTCTACGAAGCGAAAACCACCGACGGTTCCACCACTCCGCGTGAGAAGGCGTATCTCACAGCAATCGAAGCCTTCTACAGCAACTCGAAGAAGCTGGATCACCAGACCCGCGCCAAATCCTACTCGGATGCAATGAAGAAGGTTTACGAATCCTATCCGGACGATCACGAAGCCGCGGTCTTCTACGCGCTTTCTCTGCTCGCCTCCGAACCACACGACGACACGACCTTTGCGAACCGCAAGCAGGCCGCCGCAATCCTTGAGAAATTATTTGCTGTTGAGCCCGATCATCCGGGCGTCGCTCACTACCTGATCCACGCCTACGATAAGCCGCAACTGGCGCAGCTTGGCTTGCCCGCAGCTCGCCGCTATGCTCAAATCGCTCCCGCCGCTCCCCATGCCTTGCACATGCCCTCTCACATCTTCGCCCGCGTCGGCCTCTGGCAGGACGATATCAACTCCAACCTGGCCTCGATTGCGGCATCCCGCAAAACCGCAGCCATGGGCATGGGCGGCGAAGGCCATCAGTTTCACGCCATGGACTTTCTTTTCTATGCCTACATGCAGAGCGGAAGGGATGCCGACGCCAAGGCGCTGATCGAAGAAATCCGCGCCATGCCGAACAAGAAGGATGACATGTATGGCAAAGACTACGATCCGCATATGGCGACTCTGGCGCACTTGAGCGCGATTTATCCGGTCGAGATGCATGATTGGGCTACCGCGGCCGCTCTCCTTCCGATGGACGTTCCGGGCACGGCGGAAAATTCCATGATCTATTGGGCTCGCGCGATCGGCTCGGCGCATCTTCATAAGCCGGACGAGGTGCGAAAAGACATCGCCGAAATCGATCGCAACCATCAAAAGCTCGTAAAGAACAAATCCGAGTTTGCCGATGCCGTCGACGGCGATCGTAAAGAAGCCCAGGCGTGGCTGGCATTCGCCGGAGGCAAGTACGACGATGCGGTCGAAGCGCTCCGTCCCCTCGCCGACAAAGAAGATGAAGTTGGCGACGAGCCGGATGGCGTCCCCGCACGCGAAATGATCGCCGACATTCTCCTGGAAGCAAAACGCCCGCAGCAAGCGCTGAACGAGTACCAGGCCGACCTGAAACTGTATCCCAACCGCTTCAACGGCCTTTACGGCGCTGCCCGCGCCGCCGAAGCCGTGGGAAAGCAGAGCGACGCTTCCGAGTACTATGCTCTGCTGCTGAAAATCTGCGACGGATCAAATTCGACTCGGCCTGAGTTGGCCCGAGCGAGACAACTGGTCGCGCAAAAGTAAGCTATCCCCGCGAAGAAACGCACGGACAAGCCGGTGGAAAGCTTAGTTATCGGCTCATCGGCTTCCGACTCCGCGCCTGTGGCACACTAGTCCCATGCCAAACATGACTCTCGGCGATTTCGAACTCGGCATCTTTTCCGACGGCACTTATCCGCTCGACGGCGGCGCATTTTTCGGCGTAGTCCCCAAAGTCATGTGGTCGCGCAAGGTTGAGTCCGATGACAGGAACTACGTGCAGGCGGGACTGAACTCTCTGTTGATTCGCACCGGAAAACAAAACGTGCTGGTGGAAACCGGGATGGGCAATAAATTATCGGAGCGCATGGTCAAGTTTTACGGCCAGCCCGCGCAGTTGCTTTCGAATCTTGCGGCCGCCGGAATCTCGCCGGAAGATATCGATATTGTGATCAACACCCACCTCCACTTCGACCACTGCGGATGGAACACGATTCGCGACAGGAACGGCAAAGTCGTGCCAACGTTTCCGCGCGCGAAATATTATGCGCCGGAGGGCGAATGGCAATATGCGCGGAAGCCGAGCGAACGTGATGCTATCAGCTATATTCCCGATAACTACGATCCGCTCGTCCAAAGCGCGCGGATGACGCTGCTCAAAGGAGGCGAAGAAATCGTCCCCGGCATCTCGGTGAAGACTTTTCCTGGCCACACCGCGAGCATGCAGGCAGTGATTGTCGAAAGCGGAGGCCGCACTGCCTGCTACATTTCCGACCTCATCCCAACCACCGCGCACATCGACATCACGTGGGGCATGGGTTTCGACCTGTATCCGCTGCAGACCATCGAGAGCAAGAAGCAGTACTACGCGAAGGCGCTGCCAGAGAAATGGCTGACTGTTTTCACGCATGATGCGAAAACGCCGTGGGCGTATGTGGAGAAGGATGAGTTAGGTAAAATGGCGGCCACGGAGCCGGTCTATCCACAAAGCAAATAGGACTGAGATTCTTCCGCCCGCGAAGCAAAACGCGGGCCGTCAGAATGACAGCCCATCTTTCGGATTTGAGGGCGATGCCCGCGCCACACAATCACTTCAACCCGTCGACCACATACAAATCCGACAATTGCCGGCCCAGAGAGTAGGCATACGATTTGCCGTCCGCGCTCAGTTTTATGTAGGGAATGCTCTGAGCGCCGGCGGGATCGGCGGGAACGATTTCCTTAAACGGCTCGCGTTTCCCGGTGGCAAGGTCGACGCGAGTGATTTTCAAAGGCAGAGCACGAGTGCGAAGCAAAAGACTTTTGCCGTTGTCGAAAAAGCTCAAAACGGTTTCGCCAGGAGGGATGTCGAAACTCAACTTTTGCGGCTCGCCTCCGGCAATCGGGAAAAGCCAGCGTTGATGGTGTGCGTCGGTGGCGAGAACCCATTTTCCATCGGGCGTAACCAGACTGCCAAATGTGCCTTCCGGAGTAACCGGCCGCGGGGCGCTGCTGGGAGCGTCGATATCCTGCACGTAAACGCGGCGCTCGTGGCCAGGTTCGGCGGCAGTGAAAACGACAGACTTGCCGTCGGGCAGCCAGTCGGAAAAATAATGCGGAGTTTTATCGCCGATTTGCCTCGGCTCGCCTACTCCAGTCGGCACCAGCATCAGATGCGGCGGCTTGTTCACCTCCACCAGCGCCCACTCTCCATCGGGTGAGAGCCGGCCAAAGTCTCCATCGGAGAGGCGCACGGCAGGGGAACCATCGGTATGGCGGAGGAAGACGCCGTCGTTGCTGCCGACAGCCTCGCCGCTCTCCGAAAAAATCACAGTCTTGCCGTCGGCGGAAAGATCATTCAGCAGCGACCAGTCGAACCACGAGAGACTGCGTTCGCGGGTCTCGCCCGGAGCCAGAGCAAACAAACCCAGGCGAGTTTTGTCGGTGGTGAGCAGAACCTCGCCCGAGCGGCTAATGTCGTGAATCGTGACCCCGCCGGGTGCGCGATAAATGAGGCGCTCTTTGCCAGAAAAGTCCAGGGCGTAGAGGGAGCGGGCCGCTCCGTTGGGTACCGCGGAAAACCACACTTCCTTACCGTTCGGGCTCCAAGCCAGCCCCTGCACGCTGGAATAGAACGAAGAGCTGGTTTTTCGATTACCGTGCTGGTCGATGACGACAATCCGGCCGTCGTCGCCGCTTTGGATGTGATCGGCGAATGCCAAAAACTCTCCGTCGGGCGAAAAGCGAACATGGCTTACCCAGGCTGCAGGGGCGTAGATCACGGTGCCGATCGGATATTCGAGACGGTTGCCATTTCCTGCGCCCGGGCGAATCACCGCCAGCGATTGCCCGTCCGCCGACCAGTCCGCCCACATCACCTGATCGAGAACCTCGCGTGGAGCACCGCCGGCCAGCGCCACCCGCGCCAAGGTGCCGGTCTGCGTGAAGGCGCTATAAACGGCAGGATGAAGGCTGACTGCCATTTCACCCTTGGAAGAGATAGCCAGAATCTGCGCCGAGGGCAAACCTGCGGGACGTGAATCGGTGCTGTCAAAACGCGTCGAGAACAGCTCTTGCGGCGCACCTTCCCAGGTTGCGCCGTAGATAATCGACTGACCGTCGGGAGCGAAGCGGGCGTCCCAGATGGTGCCGTTGCGGAAGGTGATTTCGTGGAAGGTGGGATTTGTGGCCGCGCCGCGATGAGCGAAACGATAGATGCCTGCCCAAGATGCAATTACGAGCACCACCACGATGGCCGGCATTAGCCACCGTCGAGCCGCTGGCTTTTCGGCAGGCAGAGACTGCACGCCGCCGCTGCGGCTGGAAGTTGAAATATCGCTGAGCGCATCGAGGTTGAAAGCCACGTCCCGCGCCGATTGAAAACGCTCGGCGGGATTTTTTTCGAGGCAATGGCGGACGATCCGCTCCAGCGCTGAGGGAATGTTGCGATTGGTCTCAGTGAGATCGGGCGGATCCTCTTTCAGAATCGCACTCATCGTCTCCACTGGCGACTCGCCGTGGAAGGCGCGTTTGCCCGATAGCATCTCGTAGAGAATAGCGCCGAAGGCAAAAATGTCGGAGCGCGGGTCGGCGGGTTTGCCGCGAACCTGCTCGGGCGCCATGTAACCCACCGTGCCCATCACCGTGCCGGCGTCGGTGGCAATTTGCTGCGTGGGCGCATTGCCCGAGGTGTCGACTTCAGGATGGGTGAGCTTGGCCAGGCCGAAGTCCAGAATCTTTACACGACCATCGTTGGTGATGAAGAGGTTCTCAGGCTTGAGGTCGCGGTGAGTGATGCCCTTTTCGTGCGCAGCCGCCAAGCCGCTCGCGATTTGCCGGGCGTAATCGATGGCCTTGCGCGAAGGGATTGGACCTTCGCGGAGTCGGTCGCGCACGGTCTCGCCTTCCAGAAGCTCCGAAACTACATAAGGCGCGGCGCGGTCTTCTCCAATGTCGAAAATCGAAAGAATGTTGGGATGGTTCAAAGCGGCGGTAGCACGGCATTCCTGCGCGAATCGCCGCAGGCGATCCGGATCGGCAGAGAAAGAAATAGGAAGAATCTTGATCGCCACGTCGCGGCCAAGGCGGGAGTCGCGGGCGCGGTAGACCTCGCCCATCCCGCCCGCTCCGATGGATGACTGAATTTCGTACGGCCCTAGCTTGGTGCCAGAAGTAAGCGCCATGAGTTGGGATGATTATATTCGAAGGGTCGATGGAGGACTATGAGTGTGTGATTGCGCTGGCAGTTTCACGGGCGGGGGCGCCCGCGCCACACAGCCTCGCTTCGAAGAACTCTTCTACGCGCGATAGAATCTCGGCGCCGCTCTTTGACTCGTAAATCGCTTTACGCAGGCTTGCTCCGCCGGGAACACCGTGCGTGAACCACGACGCGAACTGCTTCATTTTGCCGACGGCGTCGGGCAGTTCTTCTTCGATCAGCATCTGGAAGTAAGTACGAATCATCTGGTAACGATCAGCTTCTGTGGGCTGCTCGTACATCGTTCTCACACAATACTGCTCAATCTGCCGGAAGATCCAGGGATTCGACGGCGCGGAGCGGCCGATCATGACTGCATCGCATCGCGTCTGTCCGACCATGGCGCAGGCATCTTCAGGCGTACGAATATCGCCGTTGCCGATGACCGGAATCTTCACCGCATCCTTCACAGCGGCGATCCACTCCCACCGAGCCTGGCCGCTGTAGCCCTGCTCGCGGGTACGCGCGTGCAGCGCAACCGCAGCCAGCCCGCAGGATTCGGCCATGCGCGCCAGCTCCACGCAGACGATTTCGTCGTCGTTCCATCCAGCGCGAAACTTTACAGTGAAAGGAATCTTTACCGCCGCGCGGACGGCTCCGAAGATGCGCCCGATTGCGGGCAGATCTCGCAGCAAGCCCGAACCTCCATTGCACTTGACGACTTTCTTCGCCGGACAGCCCAGATTCAGATCGACGAGGTCGAAGCCGAAGCCCTCGACCATGCGCGCGGCTTCCGCCATCACCTCGGGATTGCTGCCGAAAAGCTGCGCCGAGATGGGGTGCTCATCTTCGTAGAAATGAAGATAGCGCTTGGCCTTCTGGTCTTTCTTCCGAAGTACGCCATCAGCCGAGGTGAACTCGGTCATGATCAGTCCGCAGCCGCCAAGGTTGCGGATGAAGCGGCGGAAAACCGTATCGGTGACTCCGGCCATGGGTGCGAGGACCGTTGCCGGGGTGATCTGGACATCTCCGATCACAAGCTCAGATGGGACACGCTTCTCGGGCGCTGCTTGGCGGACAAAGCCTGCCCCGACTCCGTCGAAGGGAGCGTCCGCCCCACACGACCCGTTGCCGTTCGAGTTATCCCAGAACTTCTTCACGTTCTTATTTTACTGGCTGCCACCAAATAATCGCTTCCCGACTTTGCTAGGTTGACTTCCGGCGGCCGGAACGTTAGATTTCTCGCACACCAGTATTTCGCTCTTTGAAATGACCTTCGGTTTGCGCGTCTTTGCCTTGAGGCGAAGACTGGGAAGCGGGTGCAATTCCCGCGCTGCCGCGCAACTGTAAGCGAGGAAACCGCAGCGGCCACTGGGAGCAATCCTGGGAAGGCTGCTGCACGAATCGGATGCGCTTCGAACAGTTTTAACAATGTTTCGGCCAGAGGGCATCTTTACTCGCAAAGCCAGGAGACCGGCGTAAAACCGTCCACCGCAACCCCTTTCGCGTGAAAAGGAGGATGGTTATGCGCACACTATGCGCCTGGTTTTCGCTGCTTGTTTCTTTCGTGGCGGCGTCCGCCGCCGATCTCAAAGTCAAGGTTATTGACCCCCGATCCGCCGCCGTTTCCGGCGCTCAGGTTTCTTTGTTCAAAAAGGGAACGGACATTCCACTGAAAACTGCTGCGTCCTCCGCCGAAGGAGTCGCTTCGTTCAATCAACTCTCTTCGGAGGAATTGCGATCCACTGGATATCGCGTTCAAGTCCTTGCTCCCGGCTTCGCTCCGCTGATCGAGGATGTCCCCATTCCTGCTGATTTTCTGACAATTCATCTGCATCTGGCTGCGGCATCGGAGACTGTGGTCGTCAGCGCGACCAGAACTCCTGCCCTGGCGGAAGAAACCGGCGCCAGTGTTTCCACTCTCGAAAGCGGACAGCTGGAAAGCATGCAGCCGATTGCTTCAGACGATGCAGTTCGCTTTCTGCCCGGCGCGGTCATCAATACTGCCGGTCAGCGGGGGGGCTTGTCCTCGCTGTTCGTGCGCGGCGGCGAATCCAATTACAACAAAATCATCGTCGACGGAGTCACCATCAACGAACCCGGCGGCACCTTTGACTTTGGTACGCTTCCGCTCACACAAGCCAACCGCGTGGAATTTTTGCGCGGAGCGCAGAGCACGCTTTATGGTTCCGACGCAATGACGAGTGTTATTCAAGTATGGACCCGCGATGGAAGCACGCCGACTCCTGAGCTCCGCTTCGGCGCCGATGGCGGGAACTTTTCGACTGCGAATGGATACGCTTCGCTTGCCGGTGCCCGTAGCCTTTTCGATTACAACGTGTTCGGGGATCAGTTTGATACGAACGGCTCCGGAATCAATGACGCGTACTCCGATTCGATGCAGGGGGCGAACCTGGGCGCGGCCCTGAACTTGGAAGTGTCTCTGCGTGTGCACGTGCGCCACTCGAACAGCCACACCGGCGCTCCCGGTGAATGGAATTTCAACGGTTACGATCCCCTCGTGCTTTTTAACGGTGTGTTGCAGCCGTTGCAACCGAATCCTACCGAATGGTCGCAACTGAACAGTCTGCTGGGAAGCGTCGAACTCGCGGTTGCCTCGCCTTCCGGTTGGCAACACCACGTGACTGCCTTCGATTACCTGTATCGCTATAACGAACTGGATGCGAATGGCGATCCGGCCCGTGTCGATGGCAGCGGTTTTCAGTTCGATTTCGCATCGCACGAAGTCGATCACATCAATCGTGGCGGAATGGAATACCAGGGCACTTATTCCGAGCGCACATGGGCACAAACGACTTTCGGTTATCGCACCGAAAACGAAAATGGATTCATCGGAGATCTCGACTTTCCTCCGCAAACTCATGGCCAACGTCTGAATCAGGATGCCTATCTGCAACAGCAAGTGATCGCAGGCAGACTCTCGGTCGTTGCCGGTGGGCGTTTCATTCACAGCAGCGTTTTTGGCAACACGGGAGTGCCGCGGATCGCTCTCACTTACTTAGCGCTCCACGGCGGAGAGATTTTCTCGGAAACGCGCCTGCGTTTCTCCTATGCTACTGGCTTTAAAGAGCCTCGGCTGGAAGAGACGTTCGCCGGACCTCCGTACACGATTCCGAACCCCGGTCTTCTGCCCGAGCGAGTTCGAGCCTTCGAAGCCGGCCTCCAGCAGAATCTCTTGCGTGGAAAATACGTTTTCAATGCCACCTATTTCAACAATCTGTTCCACAATCAGATCAACTACGTCACGATCAATCCGGTCACCTTTGTCGGGGAATACGTCAACGTCAATCAGGCATTTGCTCAGGGAGCTGAGGTTGAGCTGCAGGCCAAACTTCGCAGCAGACTTCTGCTTGATGCTGCCTACACATACACGTCCACAGAAATTTTGAGCAATCCCGCGCCCATCGATTCTCAATACAATCCTGGGCAGCCGCTGCTGCGCCGGCCCAAACATTCGGCGACCACTCTTCTTTCGTATTCCGGAAACCGATGGGGAGCCAATCTGAGCGGAAGCTTCGTGGGCCGCCGTCCTGATGACGACTTTCTCGGATTCAACATCGATCACGCCACGGGTTATGTTCGGGTCGATCTTGGCGGTTGGCGCGACATCAATTCTCGAATTGCCACGTATGCAAATATCGAGAACGCTCTGGATCGCCGCTACAATGAGGTGGTCGGTTACCCGGCGCTTCCAGTGAACTTCCGTGCCGGCTTTCGTTTCCGGCTGGGAGGGGAATGAACCGAGCCGCAAAAACAAAAGGGCACGATTACTCGTGCCTTGATCTTTAAATTGCTTGCTTGGAGCGCTGTTGGCAGCTAGCTGACCTTCTCCGGAGGTCTGGCCATGGCAACCGGCATGGATGCGGCTATCTTCTGGCCGAAATACTTCGTGCGTGCGAGCATCAGTTTTTCAATCTCCACAACGCTTAAGGGCTGTTGCCGGCCGAGGAGGTGGGTAACCAACGCAATCTGCGCGAAGTGCTCCACCGTTTCCATCTTCATGTACGCGTGTTCGATCGTGTCGCCGTAAGTGACTACACCGTGGTTCGACATAAGAATGGCATCATAGTGCGGCACATAAGGCTCGAGAGTTTTCGCCAACTCTGACGTTCCCGGAGTTCCATACCGCGCCAATGGTATGCATCCCAGTCCCATCACCACTTCACAAACCAGCGGCTCCGTCAGCGCCATGCCTGCCGCGGCAAATCCTGTTGCCGTCGGCGGATGGGCATGCACGATCGCCTGAACATCCGGCCGCATGCGATAAATGAGCAAGTGCATTCCGATTTCGCTGGTTACATTCCGCCGCCCAGTAACTCGTGCACCATCCTGATCAACAACAACCAGATCGGTCGAGCGCATGGCTCCCTTGCTCACGCATGTGGGTGTCACCAGAATCCGGTCCTCATCTAGCCGGACCGACAGGTTTCCATCCATCGCAGCCACGAAGCAGCGCTGGTGCAACATGCGACCGTATCGAACAATTTCTTCCCTGTGTTTGCGTTCAGCGGACATGGAATACTCTCTCAGGGGAGTGGCGAAAAGCGGATGCAACAATTCGCATGTTACCGCACCCAGCTTCGAACAACCAAGCGAAATTAGCAGGAAAGGCAGGAAATCACGCACTCGAAGTGCCAACGTGACGCTCCGCACTCAATGTGGTCCCGGCTCTCCTGTAACCTGAGAGGGTGCTGGTTTCTGACTTCAACTTCCATCTTCCGGCTGAACTCATTGCTCAGGAACCTCTCGCCGCCCGTGATGGTTCCCGCATGCTTCATCTCGACTGGAAGAATGGCCAGTTTTGTGACCGCCAGTTTCGCGACCTCCCGGAACTTTTGCATCCCGGCGATCTCGTCGTATTCAACGACACTAGAGTCTTTTCCGCGCGCCTTTACGGGCGGCGGGCGGGTATCCACTCTCAGCCGGTCAGCCCCAGTAACCGCGCGGCTCGCGAGTTCCTTCAGGGCCGTATCGAAGTATTGTTAACCCGCCAGCTTTCGACCGACCCTAACAGCTGGGAGTGCCTGGTTCGACCCGGCCGCAAGATTAAGGTCGGGGATCTTCTGTGCTTCGGCGAGAAGGATCAATTGAAGGCTGAGGTCCTGGCTCGCGGGAAATTTGGAGAGCGTCTGATACGGTTTCAAGCGGTCGAGAGGTTCTTTGACCTGATTGATCGCATCGGCCACATCCCCCTGCCCCCATACATTGACCGGCCGGATTCGATAGCGGATCGCGAGCGTTATCAGACCGTCTACGCTCAACAGGTCGGATCGGTTGCCGCACCGACCGCCGGCCTTCATTTCACATCACAAATTCTCGGCCGCATACGGGAACGCGGCATTCAGGCGGTGAATGTCACTCTGCACGTCGGCCTCGGAACGTTCCAGCCGGTCCGCGCGGAACGGGTAGAGGATCACAAGATTCATTCCGAGGCATATTCCATTTCCCCGGAAGCCGCCGCGAAGATCAATCAGGCCTTGCAGAGTTCAAGACGCGTCGTCGCGATCGGTACCACAACGGTTCGCACCCTCGAGGATGCAGCCACCCGCGGCAACGGAACTGTGATTCCGGGCGCCGCTTCTGCGGGAATTTTCATTTATCCAGGATTTCAGTTCAAAGTCGTCAGGGCAATGTTGACCAACTTTCATCTTCCTCAATCGACTTTACTCATGCTGGTCAGCGCCTTCGCGGGCAAAGAAAATGTGCTACGCGCCTATGAACACGCGGTTCTCAGCCGCTACCGGTTTTACTCCTACGGTGACTGTATGTTTATCGAGTGAACGCCCTTCCGCGCCGGGCCGCCTTCTTGCATTGGGTTATACTTTTTCGGGGTAAATCATGCCTACAGCGGTAAAGCTCGTATCTATCCAACACCTCGTCGCCGAACTGCGGAAACTATCGGAATCCGCATTCGATGCAACTGAGCAGATTCGAACTCTTATGAAAGAAAATCCCGTCGAGCCTGAAACGCTGGCTCCATATCTAACGTGGGATCGCCAGCACTACACGCGCAACCTGATAGATAAAACTTCACTCTATGAGCTGATGGCGATCTGCTGGGAAGTCGGCCAGGTGAGTTCGGTGCACAATCATCGCGATCAGAACTGCTGGATGGCGGTTCCCCTCGGCCGCTTGCTGGTGGAAAATTTTCATGTCCTGCACCAGGACATCCCCGGCGGGAAGTCCACCATCAAGGCCACAGAAACCGTCGAGATGAACCGATCGCATCCCTGTGCTGTCGATCCCCTCGAACCCGTGCACCGCGTTCTCAACCCACGAGAGTTCAATCAGCGCGCGGTCAGCCTGCATGTTTATTCGCGTCCTTTCGATACCTGCGTGGTTTATTCGGCAGAGCAAGGCACCTGCGGAGAAATTCAACTGCATTACACAACTCAATACGGTAAGCCGGTACACTCATGATCGGCCGGATTTGGCTTCGGGCTGCCATCCTGATCATCTGTGCGCTGCTGTTAACGGTTTTCGGTTGTGAAAAAAAGAAAGCACCGGAGGAAATAGCTCCGCTCGATCGGGTCGGGGCTTCGCCGGCAGGCACGAGCCAGGCGGTTCTGCACAAAACGTTTACCGTCCGGACCACGGTGGCTTTTCCCTTCGAGATTCCCGAACATGCTGCCATGCCGCATATGCGCGGTAATTTCAAGTCATTTGTAACTAAGGTGGGGATTAATTCCAACGACCACAGCGCCGATATTGACTTCCTGGTCCTAACCGAGGATCAGTACGCGAATTTTGCCGCGGGTACGCCCGGCGAGTCGGTTTTTTCGCTCGATGCGTCGCATGACCAAACTGTTGACGTCAGCATGCCACCTTCTCTGAATCAGAGCGTCAAGTACTACCTGGTTTTCCGGAACACTCCCGGTGGCGATGCCAGGAAGACCGTCCAGGCCGATCTGACCGTCGATTTCTAGCCCGCTCTGGCTGTTAAACTAAGTACTTGTCCCCTCGATCAAAATCTTCGCAGCTAGCCGCAACGCCGCCCTCGTTTGCAACCGGCCCCGTTGTGCTGGATTCGCGGGAGAAACCTAAAAACACCAAAACCAGCAAAGAGCGCATTTTCCTGATCGACACGATGTCGTTCATCTTCCGCGCATATCACGCCATGGCGCGGCAGCGCTCGATGTCGACCAAGTCCGGCCTCCCGACAGCTGCTGTTTATGTCTTCGTTAACATGCTGCGCAAGTTGCGCGACGATTTTTCACCCGCTTACCTCGCCGCCGTCTTCGATGTCGCGGCTCCCACTTTCCGCGACACTCAGGCGGAAGCGATCACCACCGTCCGCAAATTTGACATCAAGACTCAGACCTTCACCGAGGTCGAATACAAAGGCTACAAGGCGAACCGGGCCGCCATGCCCGAGGATTTGGCGCAGCAGATCCCTTACATCCGCCGGGCGCTCGAAGCTTACCGCATCCCCATTCTCGAACTTGCTGGCTTCGAAGCCGACGACGTCATCGGTACCCTCGCCCGTAAAGCGGCGGACGCGTCCTATTCTGTTTACGTTGTCTCGAGCGACAAGGACATGATGCAGCTCGTTAATGACGACGTTCACATCTTGAATCCTCCGAAAGATAACCTGATCTGCGATGCCGCCAAGGTAGAGGAGATTCTCGGAGTGCCTCCGGAGCGGGTTGTCGACATCATGGCTCTCCGCGGCGACAGCATTGACAACATCCCCGGAGCTCCGGGCATTGGCGAAAAGGGCTCGGTTGAAATCATTAAGCGTTTTGGCAGCCTGGAGCAGGCTCTGGACCGCGCTTCCGAAGTCGAAAAGAAAACCTATCGTGAATCCCTTCTCAACAACCGCGACATCGTCCTGTTCAGCAAAAGTATGGCGACCATCGATACTAACGTTCCAGTCGAACTCGACGTGGAGGCCATGCGTGCCGGTGAACCCGACATCGACAGGCTGCGCCAGTTATTTACCGCGCTTGAATTCACCTCGCTGTTGAAAGAGTTGCTGCCGGTTATCGAGATCACCGAGGCTCATTACAGCCAGGCGCAATCCCTGGACGATATCAAGAGTCAGATCAAGTCGCTGCGCCCCGGAACGCCTCTGGCCATTGCAGTGGAACTGGATTCAGATAAATCGGTCGTCGAAGCGGAAGAAGAAGCGGCGGGAGAAGAACAGCAAGAAGCGATGTTGCCGCTGAGTGGAGCCGTCTCGCAAATGCCGGCCGCGCCTTCCTGCTGGATTGCGATTTCGGCTGCATCCGGATCAGCCGTGAAAATCAATCTCGATACCAGCACCTCTGGGGAAGAACTGCGTTCTATCCTTGCCTCCATCTCTTTGCCCAAGACGATTCATGATTACAAGTCAGCAGTGCATGTGCTCGAGCCGCTCGGCATTGACCTTCAGCGAATAGAGCACGACCCCATGCTCTATTCTTACCTGCTCGACCCGACGTATTCGTCGCATCGCCTACCTGAAGTCGCTCTGCGCCGTTTCAATCTCAAACTCAGCGGCGACCTCGCCGAAGCGGCCGACATCACAGGACGCCTCACCTCGGTTCTTCGCGACGAAGTCAAGCAGGCGGGATTGACCAACCTGTACGAACAGATCGATCTCCCCCTCGTTCCGGTGCTCGCGCGCATGGAGCATGCCGGGGTGAAAATCGACACGGCCGCGCTTTCCAAAATGTCAGTGGAGCTCGAACGTGAGATTGGCATCAAAGAGAAAGAAATCCATCAGATTGCTGGAGTTGAATTCAACGTCGGATCGCCGCGGCAGCTTGGCGACGTTCTTTTCAATACGCTGAATCTTCCCAAGCCGGTGAAATATGGCAAAGGACGGACTATCTCCACTGCCGTCGATGTACTCGAAGACCTGGCCGCCAACCATCCGATCGCGCGTATGGTGCTTGATTACCGGCAACTCACGAAGCTGAAGTCCACTTACGTGGATACTCTGCCAGCGTTGATTGATCGCGTCACGGGCCGCGTGCATACAACTTTCACGCAAACTGGAACTGCCACGGGACGCCTTGCCTCCGCGAATCCCAACCTGCAGAACATTCCCATTCGTACCGAGCTCGGGCGGGGCATTCGCGCGGCATTTATTGCGGAACCCGGCCACTTTCTACTAACCGCCGACTACTCGCAAATTGAGCTTCGCCTGCTCGCGCACTTCTCGCGCGATCCGCTTCTGGTCGAGGCCTACCGCCGCGGCGATGACATTCACACGCTCACCGCCTCGCAGGTTTTCGGTGTGCCTCCGCTCATGGTCACGGCTGACCATCGCCGGCAGGCTAAAGTTGTTAACTTCGGCATCGTTTATGGCCTTTCGCCCTTTGGGCTCTCGCAGAACCTCGGTATTGAGACCTCCGAAGCCAAGCAATTCATTGCAAACTATTTCGAACAATATGCAGGCGTTCGGACCTTTATCGACAAGACTCTCGAAGAAGCGCGCCGCGACCTGAAAGTAAGAACCCTTCACGGACGCACGCGACCTATTCCCGACATCAACAGCAAGAATTCCAACCAACGCGGCTTCGCCGAGCGAACTGCCGTCAATACGCCTCTGCAGGGCACTGCAGCAGACCTGATCAAAATTGCGATGATCCGCATCGATCGCGCCTTACGCGAACGCGGAATGAAATCGCGCATGACCCTCCAGGTTCATGACGAGCTGGTCTTCGAAGTGCCCGAGCGTGAAGTCGAGGTTATGCAGGTGCTCGTCCGCGAGCACATGGAAAGAGTCCATGCTCTGGCCGTGCCACTGCTGGTTGAAATGGGTGTGGGGCCGAACTGGCGAGACTTGGAATAAGCCGCCAGCCCGTGTGGTGTGACAGGATCAAATCAGTCGGACCTTTGCGGCCCGGCGTACAATATTTTTGTGGCCAGCGTTCAACCACAGAGCGATTCGTCCCATAAGCATCAACGGCACGCTGCATACGCTGCCGAAACTACCGGGCTGCTGTTGATCGCACTGTTACTGCTCATCATCACGGTGGTCCGCTACTGGCATGCCATTCACTGGAGCCTACACTGACCGTGGCTTCGGCCAAGCCTGATCCTCTTTTGGTTGTCGTACTTGGACCGACCGCCAGCGGCAAAACGTCTCTTTCTGTAGCTTTGGCCGAGCAGTTCAATGGCGAGATCGTAAACTGCGATTCCGTTGCCATGTACCGCGAGTTCGATGTGGGAACCGCGAAGCCTACCGCCCAAGAATGCGCACGCGTCCCCCATCATCTGCTGGACTGCATCGAGCCGCAGGGGCAAATCACGGCCGGCGAATATGCGCGACAGGCTCGGCAGGCATTGCAGGAAATCAGCGCGCGAGGCCGTTTCCCGATCGTCGTTGGCGGCACCGGCCTTTATCTTCGCGCCTTGCTGGAGGGACTTTTTTCCGGCCCGCAGCGCTCCGAAGAGCTGCGCGAGCGATTGCGAGAAGCAGCCGAAAATCGCGGCTCAGCCTATCTCGCTAGTATTCTGAAACGCCTGGACTCCTCGGCCGCGGCAAAGATTCATCCCAACGACACACCCAAGCTCGTTCGTGCGATAGAAGTATGCCTTGCTTCGCGCCAAAAACTGACCGACCTCTGGCAGCACGGGCGCGACCCGCTGCCTGGATTCCGCATTCTGCGTCTGGGTCTTTACCCCGAACGCCAAGCTCTGTATGACCGCATCAATCAACGCGCGCGGCAAATGTTCGAAGCAGGCCTCATTGAAGAGACCGAGCGTCTGCTCAGTAAATATGGCGATGCCGCCGGCCCCCTTTCTTCGCTAGGCTACAAGCAGGCGGTGCAACTGATTCGCGGGCAACTTACTAAAGAGCAGGCTCTGCAGGCGGCTCAGCAGGCTCACCGCAACTATGCCAAACGCCAGATGACCTGGTTTCGTCGCGAACCGGAAGTTCACTGGCTTCATGGATTCGGTGACGATCCACAGATCCGACGCCAGGCCACAGCCCGCTGCGCTCATGAACTCACTGAGTGACCAAGACAGGCACATCTTCTGATATGGTTTTTCCATGCGCCGCGTGCTCGCATTCCTCGTGTCTACGCTAATCCTCCTTTCATCAGCGTTTGCCAAAGAGAAATATCAGCATCCCGGCCCAATCCATCTCAACCGCGATGGCGAAAAATGGGCCGGGAAAACCCTGCGCAAGCTGACCCTCGAAGAAAAAATTGGCCAGGTCTTCATGATCTGGTGCCGCGCCAGCTTTCTCAATGCGGAGAGTCCCGAATACCTGCAACTGCTCGAAAATATGCAGAAGTATCACGTCGGCTCCTTCGCCATGACCGTCCACGTTGACGGCCCCTATCTTCTGCGCAGTGAACCCTACGAAGCTGCCGAGCTGCTAAACCGCCTGCAAAGTGAATCGAAGCTTCCTCTACTCTTCGCCGCCGACTTCGAGCGCGGCGTCTCCATGCGACTGATGGGTACTACGGTTTTTCCACACGCCATGGCTTTTGCGGCCGACGGCAAACTCGAAGACGCCGAAGCTTTCGGCCGGATCACCGCCCAAGAAGCGCGCGCCATCGGCATCCATTGGAATTTCTTTCCCGATGCCGACGTAAACTCGAATCCCGCGAATCCAATCATCAACACGCGTTCCTTTGGAGAAGATCCCAAACAGGTCGGCGATCTCGTGGCTGCATACATCAAAGGCGCGCACGAAGGCGGAATGATGACCACTGCAAAACATTTTCCCGGCCACGGAGACACCGCCACCGATTCACATCTCGGAGTTGCCGCAGTCAACGTCGACCGCTCCCATCTTGACTCGGTCGAGCTTCCGCCCTTTCGGCAGGCCATCGCCGCGGGAGTCGATTCAGTAATGGTCGCTCACGTGACCGTGCCGGCCCTTGATGCCAATCCCGACCACGTCGCAACGATCTCTCCCGTCATCGTTTCGGACCTGCTCGAAAAACAACTTGGCTTCAATGGAATCATTGTTACAGACGCCCTTGACATGGCCGGCCTGACGCACCTTTTCGCCAACAACATCGGCCGGGCCGCGGTTGAAGCCTTCAAGGCAGGCAATGATCTTTTACTCATCCCCGCCGACTTCCCGGCATCCTACAATGCCATGCTGCAAGCCGTGCAATCGGGCGAAATTTCATCGGAACGTCTTGATCGTTCTGTTATCAAGATTCTGAAGGCGAAAGCAATGCTCAACCTGCAGAAAGGCCGCATGGTTGATATCGACGCTCTGCCGAAGCTTGTCGACAGTCCGGAAAACATCGCTTTCGGCCAGCAGGTCGCCGATTCCGGCGTCACGCTGGTACGCGACAATGGCAAGATTTTGCCTCTTAAGCCCAACGGAACCGCGAAGGCTGCCCTTCCGTATACACAACATGAGGAGGTTCACAGTCAAACAGTTGTTGTGATCTTCTCCGACGATGTTCGGGTCGAGTCTGGGCGCGTATTCGTACGTGAATTTCTGTCGCGAATTCCGGACGCGCGCGTGCTCTACATAGATCCCCTCATCGCCGGCTCCATGAGCGATCAGGTGCTCAAGGCGGTTGACCACGCTAAGACCGTCGTTGCTGGAGTTTACGTAGTGCCAACCGCAGGCAAGATGGGGAACACGGTCGCTATGGGCGATGCAACCGCCTCTCTGCTGCAGCAAATGCTCGATCGCGCGGCCGCGAAAACCGCAGTAGTTGCCCTGGGGAATCCGTACCTTGCGGCGGCGTTTCCGAAGATCGAAAATTATATGTGCACATTTTCCAATGCGTCAGTATCTGAGACCAGCGCCGTGAGGGCCCTGTTCGGCGAAATTGCAATTCGCGGGCATCTTCCCGTGAGCATTCCCAATATCGCACAGCGCGGCGCGGGAATTGATCGGGTGGCGCAGGTTGAGAATGGAGGTTCTGATCATGCGAAGAAATAAATTTAACGCTTCGTTGCTTGCTCCTGCTTTGGCCGGCTTGGCCGCAGCTCTTTTGCAGCTTGGATGCGATATCAATGTGAAAAAGGAAGCAAACGGCAAGGATAAGCAGGTGGATATCTCAACGCCGGTCGGCGGCATTCACGTAAGCCAGCAGCCAGACGTTGCCGCCGTCGGTGTTGCCGTCTATCCCGGTGCGCGCTTGAAAGAAAAAGATTCCGACGGCAGCGACAAGAGCGCGAATGTGAACATTTCCGGCTTCGGATTCGGCATCAAGGTCGTGGCCCTCGAGTACGAGTCCGACGACGCGCCCGCAAAAGTTCTGTCGTTCTACAAAGACCAGTTGAAAAAGTTTGGCAGCGTTCTTGAGTGCCATACTTCCGGACACTTCAACGTCGACATGAACACGGACTCGCACGACTCAAAGAACAATTCGAACGAGTTGACCTGCGAAGGCGAGCACGGCACTAACGTTGAATTGAAGGTTGGCAGAAAAGACGATCAGCACATTGTAGCCGTGCAGCCCGAGGGCAAGGGTTCCAGTTTCTCATTGGTCTACGTCCGCACCCACGGCAAGGACTCGGACATCTAAGCGGAACGGGCCTCCGTTTTCAATGCGCAAGAATCCTCTAGGGCCTCCCTTGGCCATGCTCTTCCTTGCGCCCGCGGCGGTCGTGCGATACTTTCAAACTACGCAATTCTCCGATCCGTGATGGACTATTCCTGTTATAAATGCGGCCGCAATATCGAAGAGGGCAAGCCCTTCTGCTCCGATTGCGGAGCTCCGCAAATCCGTGTCGTGATTCCTGAAGCCGCGCCGGAATCGATTCCCACATCCGGCGAAACGCTGCTACCACAACACGCCGATGGCGCGACGGTCCTTCCGACCGATGGACCAGATGCGCTGCGCGGACCCTGGTCAAGTAGTCTGAAACAGTGCGCCCTCGCCGCGGCTGCAGCCGTGGCGCTTTCATTTCTCGGCCTGAATCCGTTTGTAGCGGCGTTCGGCGCCGGATGGCTGGGAGTCGCTTTGTCCCGCCATAGCCTTCCCGGAAGGTCGATAAGACCCTCGTTCGGAGCCAAAATCGGCGCTCTCAGCGGCCTGCTGCTTTTTTGCATGTCCACGATCTTCGAGGCGCTGGCCGTTCTTCTGCTTCACAAAGAGGCTCAACTCCGCGCCGAAATGCTGGAAAAAATTCAGCAAGCCGCCTCCCGCTACCCCGGACCTGAGGTGCAGCCCTTCCTCAATTTCGTGAGAACCCCGGAAGGGTTTGCATTCATAATGATAGGTTCCGTAATTTTCGCCCTGGTTGCCTTCGTTATACTCGGCGGTCTGGGAGGAGCCGCCAGCGCGGCTATCCTCGGCCGCCGCGACCGACTTTGAAACCACGCTTCGTCCGCACGCTATTTATTTCCCGCGAAAAATTCCTAACAACACCGAAACACCGCCCTTCGCGCCAGTCTTGCGGTCGTCCTCGTTCGCCGCGTATGATGCACCGTTTGGATTTTTACAAAGATGAATACACCCGCGCGCGGTTCGCTGCTTGGCATCGAGCATCTCCAGGATCAGGAAATCCTGGGGCTGCTGAAGCTCGCGCGCCGCATGAATCCGTTGAACGCGCGTCCGCTGCTGCGCAACAAGCGCATCGTGCTGCTGTTTTACGAGGCGTCGACGCGCACGCGCTCGTCGTTCGAAATTGCTGCCAAATCACTGGGTGCCATTACCACTCTCGTGCAATCCTCCGGATCGAGCATCGAGAAAGGAGAATCGCTGCTCGATACTGGTTACACATTGCGCGCAGTCGGCGCCGATGCCATCGTCATCCGCCATCCTGCCGCCGGCGCGCCGCTTCTGATGGCGAAGCATCTCGATATCCCCGTCATCAACGCGGGCGACGGCATGCACGAGCATCCTTCGCAAGCTTTGCTCGATGCCTTCACAATCTTGAAGCACAAGAAGTCTTTCAAGGGATTGCAGATCGCGATTATCGGAGACATTTACCATAGCCGCGTCACCCGCTCTAATTGCCATTTACTCAGCCGCTTTGGAGCGAAGTTGACGCTCTGCGGACCCCCTGAGTTCGTCCCGGATGTAGCCGCCACTCTTGTCCCTGGCCTCCGCATTACGCGCCATGTGGAAGAGGCGCTGCGCGGAGCTGATGTAATCATGCTGCTGCGTCTGCAAAAAGAGCGGCTCGCTGGCCAGAAGATTCAGTTGCACGAATACATCGCGCGTTATCAGATGACGGCTGCGCGGCTCAAGCTCGCTAAGCGCGACGCAATCGTAATGCATCCGGGACCGATAATTCGCGGCCTTGAACTGACCGCCGAAGTCGCCGATGGGCCTCAGTCCGTCATCATCGATGAGGTGCACAACGGTGTGCCCACGCGCATGGCGATTCTTGCGCGGGCCTTGGGAAAGGCGAAATGAGCCAGAGATTTCCACGGACTGATAGGGAGTCTTTTGTTGTGTCGTTGCAAGAGCTAAGGGTTAGAGGCTGAACGCCGAGTGCTGAATGCAGACTGCCAAGAATTCAAAACGTGACAGAGCGAGCCTGCTGATTAAAGGCGCCCACCTCATCGATCCGGCGGCCAAAGTCAACGCGCCGATGGATGTTTTGCTGCGCGATGGCCGGGTTGCCGAAATCGCGCTGCCGAACAAAATGCGCGGCGGTGCCGACGAAAAATTCGATGCCCGTGGCCTGATCGTGGCACCCGGCTTCATCGATCTTCACGTTCACCTGCGCGAACCCGGTCAAAGCTACAAAGAGACTACCGCCACCGGAACCGCCGCTGCCGCTGCCGGAGGCTTTACCTCAGTCTGCACCATGCCCAACACCGCGCCTGTCGTCGATACCGAGGAATGGGTCTCTTGGCTGCGAAGTCCCGAGCGCGGGGCCGTCGTCAACGTTTTCCCTATAGCCGCCGCCACGCGCAGTTCGCGGGGCTCGTCGCTGACCGATTTCGCGGCCTTACAGAGTGCCGGTGCAGTGGCGGTTACGGACGACGGCAAACCGATTCTCGATAATGAAGTGATGCGAGCGGCGCTGCAATTGGGCGCTGAGTTAAATTTGCCGATTGTGCAGCACGCCGAAGACACGCGGCTCACCGAAAGCGCATCGATGCACGAGGGCCCAACCAGTTTTCGCCTCGGGCTGCGCGGCATGTCGTCCGCCGCCGAAGCAGGCATCGTCGATCGCGATGTTACGTTGGCGCAGCAGATTCACGAATCACGCTTGCACGTAGCGCACCTGTCCACTTCCGATGCGCTGAAAGCTGTGCGCCGTGGCAAGCGCGCCAAAGCGCGCGTGACCTGCGAAGTCACGCCGCACCATTTCACGCTGATCGACGAAAATGTCGGCGAATACGACACGAACTTCAAGATGAATCCGCCGCTGCGCTCGTCGACCGATCGCGAGGCGATTCTCGTCGCGCTCGCCGATGGCACCGTCGATGCCATCGCCACTGATCACGCTCCTCACGCCACGCACGAAAAGCAAGTCGAGTTCGAGCGCGCCGCCTTCGGGATCACCGGACTCGAAACCGCGCTGGCGCTGGCGATTACGAAGCTGCACCGGGAGCATAAAATTCCTCTGGCGCGCATCGTCGAGCTCTTCACCTTCGGCCCGGCGCGCGTCTTCGATCTGCGCGGCCGCGGGTCGCTGGCCAAGGGCAGTTACGCCGATGTGACGATCTTCGATCCCAAGAAACGCTGGACGTTCGAAGCGTCGAAGTCGCGCTCGCTCTCGCGCAACACGCCGTTCGACGGCTGGCAGTTTACGGGGAAGGTTGTGGCTACGATTGTGGGCGGGAAAATCGTGTACCGCGCCGACTGATCAACTCACAATCCCCATCCTCTTTCCCACACTTCCCAGCACCTCTAGCGCCTGCTCCAACTCTTCCTTCGTATGCGTGGCGCTCATAATCGTGCGAATGCGGGCTTTGCCTTCCGGGACTGTAGGAAATGCGATCCCGGTGCCGAGCACGCCTTCTTTGAAGAGTTCGCGGGAGAAGTCCATGGTCAGTTTGCCGTCGCCGATGATGATGGGTGTGATGGGAGTTTCGCTGGCTGGCGTCATGCGTCCGCCGATGTCAAAGCCGAGCAGCCCGAGTTCTTTTTTCCAGAAGCGCGTGTTCTCCCAGAGCTTTTCCATGCGCTCGGGTTCGTTTTCAAGAACGTCGAAGGCGGCCATACAGGTAGCCGCTACCGATGGCGGATGCGATGTCGAAAACAAGAACGGCCGCGCCCGGTGATAGAGAAAGTCGATCAGATCGCGCGTTCCGCACACGTATCCGCCGAGCGCGCCAATGGCTTTCGACAGCGTTCCAACTTGAATATCCACGCGCCCGTGCATTTTGAAATGATCGATTGTCCCACGTCCATTACGTCCGAGAACGCCCGAAGCGTGCGCGTCGTCAACCATCATGATGGCACCGTATTTCTCAGCCAGATCGCATAAGGCGGGCAGCGGGCCGATGTCGCCATCCATCGAGAACACGCCGTCGGAGATCAGCAGCTTTTTGCCCGGTTCATCTTTCACGCTGGCAAGTTGCTCTTCCGCGTGCGAGACATCCTTGTGGCGAAACACCAGAATCTTCGCCTTCGACAAACGCGCGCCGTCGATGATCGAGGCATGATTCAGCGCGTCGGAGATGATGAAGTCGTCTTTGCCCAGTACCGCGGAAACGGTGCCAGCATTCGCCGCAAATCCCGACTGAAAGACCACGCATGCCTCAACATTCTTGAAGCGTGCGATCTTCTCTTCCAAGTCCATATGAATCTTCATCGTGCCGGCGATCGTGCGCACCGCCCCCGACCCCACGCCCAGCCTGCGCGTTGCCTCCAGCGCGGCCTCCCGCAGTTTAGGGTGCGTGGTCAGCCCCAGGTAATTGTTCGAGGCCAGGTTGATCACTCTCTTGCCATCGAACGTGCACACCGGTGCTTGTTCGTCCTCCAGCACGCGTAGCTTGAAGTACGTGCCCTTGGCCTTGAGTTCGTTGAGCTGATCGGTCAGGTAAGAAAGCGGATTAGTACGGGTTGCGGTAGTCATGAAAAACCTCGTGTCAGCGGAAGAGAATGGATGGGATACCGCTAAAACATAATCGGGTTTCCGGTCTTGTTGCTGGCCTCGCAAAGCTGTTTCATATTGTCGAAGAATTCTTTCTCCGAATCGGCAAGAATATCTCGCGAATGCAGCACGGTTTCTACTTCTTTCAGCAGCGCCGGAGTTTTTTTCACTGGAATCCAATCGCCAGTGTGCGTACCGTCATAGAGAACTTTTTCCAGCAGAATAGGAAATCGTGGAGATGGCTTACCCTGCAACCCGCGTAGAAATCCGCGCAGATTTTTCACCCTGGTGATATTACCGAGAAACAGCGCAAGCAGATATCCCTGGTGCTCACATGACTCGTTTACCCAGCGGTCATGAGCTTCCCATTCCTCTTCTGAGGGATCGCCCGTTAGCGTCGGTTCGCCAGACTCGTCGAAGCTGAGCCGATCGGGAAACGGATGCCGCTTGGCCTTGCCCTCGCGAATGCAGGAGCAACGAACGAATCCATCAAGGGCCATCAGATCACTCCGCATTTATCCTGCGCACAGAAAAATCGCGGACAAGCCTGCCGTGAGCTTGTCTAAAAGACATCGGCGCCACACCAATTACCGCACGCCGTTCGGATAGACCAATATCTTACTCGCCTCGCCGGTCTTCAGCCGCTCCATGCCTTTCGAGAAGTCTTTCAGCGCGATCCGGTCCGTGATTACCGGATGTAGATCTAGCTTGCCCGCCTTGAGCAGCGCCGTCATCTGGTACCAGGTCTGGTACATGCGGCGTCCGTTAATGCCCTGAACGGTGATGCCCTTGAAAATAATGTCTTCAGAAAAATTCACCGCGATGGGTTTTGAAGTCAGACCAAGCAGCGAAATTCTTCCCCCGCGACGTACGATATCGAAAGCCGTCCGAATCGCATCCGGATGCCCAGCCATTTCGAGCACCACATCCACTCCAAGTCCACCGGTTTTCTCCATTACCGCGGCGGTTGCGTTTTCCTTGGACGGATCAATCACATAATCCGCTTTCATCGCGCGTGCGAGCTTGCGGCGGTGTTCGTTGACCTCGACGGCAAAAACGGTGGTCGCACCCACCGCCTTCGCCACAGCAATCGCAAATAGCCCAATCGGGCCGCATCCCGTGATCGCCACAGTTTTGGCAGCAATCTCACCCGCCAGCACGGTATGAACCGCATTGCCCAGAGGATCCAGAATCGAGGCATACTCGCGCGGAATTGCAGGATCGAGCTTCCATATATTCGATTCCGGAATCACCACATACTCGGCGAACGCACCGTCGGCGTCTACCCCGATGATTCTCACATCTTGGCAAATGTGAGCTTCACCAGTGCGGCATTGCAGGCATTTTCCGCATGCCACGTGCATCTCGGCGGAGACGAAATCGCCTTCCTTGACGCTGGTCACCTCGTCCCCGAATGCGGCGACTTCGCCGCAAAATTCATGTCCGGGAATCAGCGGCGGATGAATCCGGTTTTGCGCCCAGCGGTCCCAGTTATAAATATGCAGATCGGTGCCGCAGATGGATGCGACGTTCACCTTCACCAGCACGTCGCGGCGGCCGAAGGCGGGGATCTTGACTTCCCGGATCTCCGCACCCGGAGCGGCTTCCGCCTTAACAACAGCAAGCATTGAGGAGGGCATGAGAATACCTATATGAACTCAGGCTCAGAGAGCAAACGTATGATTCTAGCACCGGCGGGATTCAGGTGCCTGTCCGACGGAACGTCGCAGTCGTCACGACCTCGGCAATCCTTTTTCAGACGTCGGCGGCGCGACCTTGAATTCTTCCGACCTGCCGCGAGGAATGCTCAACGTCTTCCAATCGTCCGAACGCAGATGCTTTGCCAGGAACACGATTTGCCCAGTATGCTGCGCGTAGTGCGCGATCTGCCGGTTCACCGCCTGCAGCACCGTGTGCGGTTCGCCCCGGATGGCGACCGTGCGCGTCACGTCTTCCGGCTTGAGAGACTCGACAGCCGCAAACACATGGCTCCAACCTTCTTCCCACCATTTCATGACGTCGGCCCGGGTCGTCCCTTGAGTGATCTCGAATTCACGATCGCGAAAGCGATCCGGCTTTTCCCCATCGCTGGTCAGGAAGTCGCTAAAACGCGAACGCATGTTTCCCGCGAGGTGCTTTACGAGAATCGCGATCGAGTTCGCTTCCGGATCGATTGTGACAAAGAAATCATCGTCGCGAAGCTGCGCCATTGCGGCTTCCGCCATGCGCTTGTGCCCGCGAAATTGGCGCCGCGCTTCCTCGATATATTGCGAAGCTATATCTGTCATAAATTCCTGCACCCTGGTTGGACGCTGGCTTCGCGGGAGGAATGATCCTTCATTTCCCGCCCCAACCTCCACCACCGGGCGATTCGATTCTAATTCGATCTCCCGCTTCCAGGCGCGTGCTGAACTTGCCAGGCATCCCTTCGACGGCGCCGTCCCGGCGGATGACACTCGCTTTTCCCGTCGCGGCAGGCTTACCGCCGCATAGACCCCACGGTGCATAAACCCGGCGTTCCGACAGCAGCGTCACGTCGCAATCAACCAGCACTTCAATTTCTCGGCAGATGCCGTCGCCGCCCCGATGTTTGCCATCTCCGCCACTGCCCGGCCGCAGCGAATAATGGCGAACTCGAAGTGGATAGGCGTGCTCTAGCGCCTCCGCCGGAGTATTCAGTGAATTGGTCATGTGCGTGTGCACACCCGAAACTCCCGGCTTGCTCGGACGCGCACCCATGCCTCCAGCAATCGTTTCATAATACGCAAAGGGCTTCCCGGCGCGCGGATCGATTCCCCCAATCGTTAAATTGTTCATCGTGCCCGAAGCCGCAGCGGGGATTCGCTGCGGTAGAGCCCGCGCCAAAGCTCGCAAAAGCACATCCACAATCCGTTGGGAGGTCTCCACGTTGCCGCCAGCTACCGCGGCGGGTAGACGCGCATTCACGACAGTTCCCTGCGGGGCAATAACACGAATCGGTCGCATCAGCCCCGCAGTCGCTGGAACGGCATCCGCCAACAAACAACGAAATACATAGAAGCACGCGGAAAACGTGATCGCCTCCACCGCATTCACGCTGCCTGCTACCTGCGGGTCGCTTCCGTTAAAATCGACTGTGGCCAGGTGGCGAAGATGCTGTCTTCCAGAGAACGCCGTGGCTCGTTGCTCATTCCGGCCTGACCGGATATCCAACTTTACCGCGATCCGCACCGGTTTCTCGCTGATGCCGTCGCCATCTAAAAAGTCCTCAGCCTGATAGGTTCCTGCTGGCACTTTCTCAAGAAACGCTCTCATTAATTCTTCGGAGTACCCGAGCAATTCCGAGGCCGCTCGCCGGGTCCGGTCGATTCCGTATCGCCTGCACACTTCGGTGAGTCGCTCTGCTCCGGTATGGCAAGCCGCGAGCTGCGCTTCCAGATCCCCTTCACGCTCCTCAGGTGTACGCACATTACCAAGCAGAAGCGCCAGAACATCACGATCGATCACGCCTGCATGTTTCAGACGAATCGGAGGAATGCGAAATCCTTCCTGATAAATCTCCCTGCACAGTCCCATCGACCCCGCATAAGCCCCGCCTATGTCGGCGTGATGAGCTCGTGAGGCAACGTAAAAATCCGGCTTCCCATGCTGTCCAGCCTTGCCAGTCCTCACGTAAGCCGGCGCCACGAGCGTGATATCGGGCAGATGCGTTCCGCCGCGAAATGGATCGTTCAGCATGACCACATCACCGGGTCCCACCTTACAGGCCGTAATCGCCGCCTGCACAGACATGGGCATCGAGCCTAAATGCACTGGCATGTGGTCGCCCATAGCAATCACTCCACCGGCGCCGTCAAACACCGCACACGAATAATCGCGCCGCTCCTTGATGTTGGGGGAGAACGCAGTTCGCCGCAATGCGGCGCCCATCTCTTCGGCGATGGAATGGAAGATGTTTTTGAAAATCTCCAGCTCGATTGGATCCCGCCGCATGCGCGAAGTTTATCGGAAACCGATCAGCTACCGAAATTTCTTTGGCCATGCAAGAATTATGTTGACACTCTGTTAATAGTGCCTCAATATTTTGTGCTAAGGATGCTGCCTATCCAATATGTTGGGCGGCAAAAGCTTTTTGGGCCCCGTTAAAACCTTTGCAAGGGAAAATCGTTCACGGAGGAAAAAGCTTCATGGCAACAAAGAAGAAAGCAAAAAAGAAGAAACACTAACCGTTCGCGAAACGATAATTCGCACGGGCCAAGAATTTCAACCCGCCTCTCAGGAGAAGCATCTCTTGAGAGGCCTTCTTATTTTGCCCGGCACCTTGATTCCGCTCTCGCAATATTGCCCTTGAACCGGAAAGCGCAAAATGAGAACTTAGATGCATGACTCAGCGGAGCAAGAGCGCCGACAAGCACAAGACCGATGACATTTTCATTCCCGACAAGCTTTACTTCCGCATCGGCGAAGTTGCCACCCTGTGCCGTTTGCCCGCCTACGTGCTGCGCTTCTGGGAGAGCGAGTTTCCCCAACTGAAACCTGTGAAGAGCAGCACCGGTCAGCGCATGTATCGCAGGCGCGATGTGGAAAGCGTTCTGCGCATTAAAGAACTACTGTACGATCAGGGTTTCACCATCGTCGGCGCACGCCAGCAGTTACGCTCTGAAAACAAAAACGAAAAGGGGCAGGCCGCCATCCCCTTCCCCGCGCAATCACCCGCGGAGATGCAGCGCATCCGCCAGGGCTTGCGCGAAATCTTGGATTTGCTCTCGACGCGCCGAACCGGATAAGCACTGCTGGCCTCGCGACGATGAAGGTTGCATCGACGTTGGAGACAACTTATTGTGCGCTTGGTTTGGCGGCAACTCGCGGCCGGTAGAGATGAGAGTTACGCCACGCGTTCTGGCGTCTTCTTGATCTTTCCGGCATTCGCGGCGTCAATGCGAATACGACTGACACGCGCCGTTTCTTTCACCAGTGCATCCGAAACGCAGCTACCATCGCCCGCCATCACCGACCCGGCAGCCAAAGCAAACCGCAACGCGTCCGCCTGATCTTCAAAATATAATATGACTTGCCCGGACATAGAAATTCTCCCGAGTGTGAACTAGGTACAGCTGTCTGGAAAGAGCTGCGACGTTTTTGGCGCGCCGACGAGCGTCGTTCAGGTCGAAGGTTATTGTGATTGTCGGGGAATGACATTCTCCGTCAAAGTGCTTTTCTTGGTTCGCGTGGCGGACGGAAGAGATATTGGGATGTGAGCCGCGCAGAGAGAATTAAGATTGCATTGGCGACGGGAGTTGGTTTGTAGCTCAACGCTGATCGGAACGAGTGCCCGAAATGCATCGATCTGGCTGTCCGTCAAAGGAGCTATGCTAAATGCACCAAGAAGTCTTGCCGGAAGAGAGCCCATATTCCACCTCACCACTCACCAATGCTGGGAGCACTTCGCTTCTGCGAGAGCCGAGCACGGGGCAGGAAATCAAGCCATACATGAAAAATCTGGAACTACCGAACCCGTAATGCACGCTTCAAGTTCCGTAGCGATTTCAGAGACTCGATTCATGGCATAAACTTAATTTATGGCTCAACACACATCGTTCACCCGCAAGTCTTTCCTTTTTTTTCTCACGATCGTTCTTTTAGGATTCACCGGCTGCACCAAAAAATCGACAGCGCAGACCACCGTCGATTTAGATGCCAAAGTAAGTGATCCGTTTCGCTTTGTGGCCTACGGCGACACTCGTTTTCATGACCCAAAGGATACCGAGGCTGCCAATCCTCCGGTTCGCGTTGCGTTAGTGCAGGCGATCGCGCAGGCGAATCCGGCATTTATTTGTTTTACCGGTGATATCGTTTACAACGGATATGACACGAAAGACTGGAGAGTTTGGGACAGTGAGACCGCGATCTGGCACGACAGGAAAATTCCTGTCTATCCGGCGCTTGGCAATCACGACTTGCACGGCGACGAAAAAGTCGCACTGGGCAATTATTTCGACCGCTTTCCCGATTTGAAGGACAGCCGCTACTATGCAGTCCGCGCCGCGAACACCCTGATCCTGGTGCTCGACAGCGCGCTTGACGAAACTTCAGGCCCCCAGGGCCAGTGGCTTGTCGCTAAGCTGGACAGCATCCCATCCGATGTGGATTTCCTTTTCCTCATGTTTCATCACCCGCCGTATACGAGTTCTTCCGACAGCAAAATGTTTGGTGGCGGGCATTCGGCTCGATCGCCCGAGAAAAAATTGGCGAAGATGCTGGAGGATCGCCAGCCACAGACGCGCGCGCGTTTCATCGTCTTTTCCGGACATGTGCACAATTACGAGAGGCATGAACATGGCGGAGTCACTTATTTCGTAAGCGGTGGAGGGGCGGCGCATGCCTATCCGATCGAACGAGCTCCGGACGATCCATTTCAGAGCAAGCAGGTGAATTATCATTACCTGCTGGTGGAAGTCGACAAAGGCAGCGTGAAGATCACCATGCACCGACTCGATCTGAGCAGCGGCACGGCAGTTTGGACCGAGCCGGATTCGATCACGATTTCGGCGTCGGCGACGAAGGCCGCGGTGCAAGGCAAATAAATGCTGAACTGAGTTCAGCGAACTTGATTCTCCGCAACACGAATTTCTCTTCAGTGCACGGTCAAGTCAGTAGCGGAGCTAAGTTCTATACGCCATTTCGCGGTGACGGGGACTGTGTAAACTTCCGGCCGGGTGGAGTGTTTTACCAGTTCGGCGGCATCCGAGAGTTGTTGGTCTACTCCTCGTTCGGGTTCGTTCGACCAACCTGTTATCGGCTCATGTTGTCTAGCTAAAGGAAGGGCTTTCTTTCCGGTCCATCAGGCCATCTCAGGAAACTCGCCTTCGCAGACCCTCTCGGCATTTTCGAAAAGTGGTCCAAAGTGCACAGACTGGGTAGGGCATCCGTGAAACTCTTGCAGTGACGCGAAGCCTCTCAATCCGCGCAGCCCGCAGTAACTCAGGTTCAATGGGGTAAGCGAAGGATGATCCGGCAAGGTGATTCAAATGCGTATTTCCCGTTTACTGTTGTTCGCACTTCTGATTCTGGCCATACCGGCTACCTCGTTCGCTCAGTTCGGGGTGTCCATCACGATCGCTCCCCCCGCGCTGCCGGTTTATACCCAGCCAATGGTCCCCGCCGACGGTTACATGTGGACCCCCGGCTACTGGTATTACGGGGATGAAGGCTATTTTTGGGTGCCCGGTACATGGGTCGAGCCCCCCACCGCCGGCTTGCTCTGGACTCCGGGTTATTGGGGTTGGGGCGATAACGCCTTCGCCTGGAATGAAGGCTATTGGGGCCAAAGTGTTGGCTTCTACGGCGGCGTCAACTACGGCTTCGGCTATGGCGGTTCCGGCTACGGAGGCGGATATTGGAATAATGGAGCCTTCAACTACAACACCTCAGTGAATAACGTAAACACGACAAACATTCACAATGTTTACAACAAGACGGTAATCAACAACACCACGACGAATTATGTCAGCTATAACGGTGGCGCCGGTGGAATTACCGCCCGCCCGACCGCTGCCGAAGAGACAGCGTCACACCAGCCACACAGGCCGGCCACGGCTATGCAAAGTCAGCACGTAAAGGCTGCCAGCACCAACCGAGCGCTTTTGGCCTCCGAAAACCATGGACGGCCGGCGATCGCTGCAACAGCGAAGCCTGGTGAGTTTAGCGGCAAGGGTGTGGTAGCAGCCAAGGAAGCGGGAGCGCCTTACAAGGCTCCAGCCGCCGAGAACAAGGCTGCCGAGAGTAAGGCAACCGAAAACAAAGCTGCTGAGAATAAGGCTGCCGAGAGTAAGGCAACCGAAAACAAAGCTGCTGAGAACAAGGCCGCCGAGAGTAAGGCAACCGAAAACAAAGCTGCTGAGAACAAGGCCGCCGAGAGTAAGGCAACCGAAAACAAAGCTGCTGAGAATAAGGCTGCCGAGAGTAAGGCAACCGAAAACAAAGCTGCTGGGAACAAGGCTGCCGAGAGTAAGGCAACCGAAAACAAAGCCGCCGAGAACAAGGCTGCCGAGAGTAAGGCAACCGAAAACAAAGCCTCTGGGAACAAGGCTGCAACCAAGCCTAAGGAAGCTAGTCGCTCCGCTGAGTCGAACAAGCCTACGGCTGCCCGCGCGCAACCTGCGCCTAAGCCGGCGGCCCATGCGCAGCCCGCTCCTAAATCGACAACAGCTCGTGCGCAGCCCGCTCCTAAGCCCACGGCAGCCCGCCGAGCGCAGCCGGCTCCGAAACCGGCGGCTCATGCCCAACCTGCTCCTAAGCCGGCAGCGGAGAAAACCCCAGGTAAGGGTGAACCCCGCGAGTAATCAATTGGCCAACGACGTGTCGCGTCAGTCTGTTCAATGTGTAAGAAGAGTGAAAGCTTTTTTATCGGCGCGGATCCGATCGTCGGGTTCGCGCCGTTTTTCCTGACGGAACGCAGGATTCAAATGAGATTCGGGTGGAGATTCTGCTTTACCGCTGTCATCTTTTACAAGAAATTATCCTTCTATTTCGACCACATTTCCACTGAGCATTTTTGACCATTAGGAAATGGGCGAACCGGCTATAACCAAAGCAAACTAGCAGCAAAAGGAGAAGAGGATGCTTGGAACTATATTGATCGTGATTCTGGTCTTAGCGCTCATCGGTGCGCTGCCACGTTGGTCGCACAGCAGGGAGTGGGGTTATTACCCAACCGGAGGCTTAGGGCTGGTCCTTTTCGTCGTTGTCATTCTGCTACTTCTCGGCCGGATTTGAGCTGTGACTCCGCGAACGCTCGACGCAGATCGAGACCGAAAAGAACGCCACCCCTAATAGACTGGTGCTTTTCGCGTGGGCGCGACGAAAATTTCCCGACAATACCTGCGCCCACCCCACCAAGTGTTATCACTTGCCGGATTTCATTTCCACGGCATCAGCCGCGGAAAGCTTCCGGTCTCGGTGCGGCTCGGTGCGCGGCGTACCTGTGTGCAGTTCACAAGTTTCTCCGATGGCTGCACCGCACGTAGTGCAAGGCACGGATAATATCTGTTCAGGAGTGAGTTCTTTGGTCTTCACGGGCAATATAATGCAACTTTCTCCAGTCGCGAGAATGTGCAATATTGCTCATCTCAAGACATTTAGCTAGATCGACAGGTCCCGAGATCTTGATGAGCGCTTCTGAGACACGTGGATGTTCCCCTACCAACAAGTCGAGGCGGTCGCTCACGTTGTAGAGTTGCTGAACTTCGTGCAGAATCGCATTCGAGTGCATTGAGATACGCGGCTTTCTGGAAGCCTAAGGAGAGAAAAACTTCAGATGAGCTGACTTAGTTCAGGGAACCTGAAAGAGGAAAAGGGTGTAACTACCCCGACTCATACTACCACGAGGAGTCTCTGAAGTGATTTGGCACGTTCGCCCTCTCGTTCTGTAAATTGCTCAGCCACTCGAGAATTACCAGTCCGAATGTGTTTCTGGGCCTCCGCGATTCTTGCCGCATCGCGGCTAGAATTCACCCATGTCCACTTCAATTTTTGCAGTGCCTCTCGTCGCTAAGTATCAGTCGGCGGCTGCTGACAAGCCAACCTGTTCGCATCCTTCGGATTGAGCAAATCGGTCTGTTGCGGGCGGCGGAAGGGTTGCTGGCACGGGAACGATGGCCCGGATAATTGTTCCATGACCATCCGATCCGATCTCAAGCTTTCCGTTTAATTCGTGCAGCCGCTCGCGCATTCCAGCCAGGCCGACACCGGTTTCCGCGCTGCTTTCACCAAGCCGGGCCAGCCGTTCGAGGGGTATGCCGCGCCCGAAATCCCTTACTTCCAGGATTGCAGTGTCGGATTGGCGTTGAAAACTGACGCTAACCCGCGTGGCCCCGGAGTGGCGATGCACATTGGTCAGGCTCTCCTGTAGTACACGGAACAGGGCAACCTCCGTGGTCATCGGTAAGCGCTCGTGAGCAGTCGCGAGGTTCAGGGTTATGTTGATCCCGCTTCGTTTGGCGAAGCCCTCCACGTACCATTCCGCGGCGCAAGGAAAGCCCACTTCATCTAACAGCGGGGGATGCAGCAGGTAGGATGTGGTGCGAATTTCCTCAGCTGCCCGATCAGCCAGCGCTATAACTTCAGCTACCAAGCCAAATGTGGACGAATCTTGCTTGCACTTTTCCCGAAGAAACGAAAGGCTTATTTTTAGCGCTGCCAGCGTTTGGCCGGTGCTGTCATGCAAATCGCGAGCCAACCTCCGTCGTTCGTCGTCCTGCACCTTGAGAAGCCTCTGAGAGAGAATCTGAAGCTCCGCGGTGCGCTCCAAGATTACCGATTCTAGTTGGCCATGCGAAAGTGCCAATTGCCTGGACTGCTTTGAAATCCACATTTGGGTCCTCCTGAGCGGCGGGAGAGACACGAACGATTCCTGCGTTCAGAATTTGGATTCTCTCATTCAGCGCTCGACGAAGCTGAGCAAAATTGAACAGCTGACGAAATGGGGACGCTCTCAGCGGATGGCAGGCCCTCGGAATGTGCCTTAGCTTCCCGGAAGAATAGTCTTAGTCAGCCACAGCCTGCGATGGGGAGGTCGGCATTCTATGTGCGACACTCCGATTCCAACTGCGCGATCTGCATGGCGCGCATCGCACCGATCTTGGTCAATTCTGATCAGTTTTGCAAAGCCTGGAGTCTCATACTGGCTTATAGGACGAAGACAGGACAGAAGAAACTTGGAAAAGGAGAATCATGATGACGTCGAATCAGCAGCTTAAGTGTGCGCATATCCCATGCCGGTGCCTGGTGCAAGGCGGTGACAAGTACTGCGGGCAGGCCTGTAAGGAAGCGGGATCTAAAGAAGTCGAGATTGCGTGCCAGTGCGACCACGGGACGTGCCCGCTTACTACTTGAAGACCTAGTGCCCGCTGTTCGACTCGGAGCAGTCCGCGAGGAGAAATCAACATGAAGATTGGCAGACTTATGCCTTTGTTACTAGCGGTTGCGGGTTTCGCGGCTCCGCCAGCGCGGGCAGTGGCGCAAGCGCTGGTCGATGCAACAGATTCCTCCGGTCCGATTGCGAGCACAACCGCTGCGCAACCAGATTTGACGTATACGCGCCCGACAGAAAAAACCAAGATCAAGAACTATCTCTTCGACGCGTTCGGCCCGTATCCGGCAACGGGCGCCGCGTTTGCTGGTGGTATTGGGCAAGCGTACAACACCCCTCCGGAGTGGAAACAAGGCGCCGCGGGTTACACGAAGCGATTTGGATCGGCCTTTGGAATCGCCGCGACTAGCACTTCGACCCGTTATGGCCTAGCGGAAGCATTAAGGGAAGATACGTTGTACTACCGCTGCGAGTGCAAAGGCTTGTTTCCTCGGCTGCACCATGCTGTGATTTCCACCTTGACGGCGCGCCGCGGTCAGGATGGCCATAGCGTTTTTTCTTTTCCAGCACTGATTGCGCCCTATGCGGGTTCGATGACGGCCGTCTATGCATGGTATCCCGGCCGCTACAACGGCAAAGACGCATTTCGGATGGGTAACTACACCATGCTGGGATATGTAGGCGCTAACGTCGCTCTCGAATTTTTCTATAGCGGACCGCACTCTTTGCTTCATCGCATACATATGAATAATGGGCACGGAGCGCCGAATCCGGGATCAAATCCGTAATGGACAGCAAATCCAGCGCCGTGGTAGGCATGAACTCTTCGCTTTCGGGGCCACGGATCTCAGTCGTATCCCCCAAAGTGAACGCCTCCAGTAGGCCGATCGGCGAGTTTTTCGAATGGTTCGGCGATCTGGGGATATTTTTCTGGCGAGTGGTGCGCGCCGCGGTCACACCGCCGTTTGAATTCCGCGAATTGTTTCGGCAACTCGATGAGATCGGATCAAAGTCCCTGCCACTGGTCGCATTGGCCGGCGCCGCAACCGGCGTTGTGCTCTCTTTGGAAGCGCGTTACAGCCTGACTCGATTTGGCGCCAAATCCCTTCTTCCCGCCGCTATCGTGTTCTCCGTGATTCATGAGACAGGTCCGATCATCACCGGACTGGTAGTAAGCGGGCGAGTGGGTGCCGGCATTGGCGCGGAGTTGGCGTCGATGAAAGTGACCGAGCAAATCGACGCGATTGAAGTGTCTGCTGTAAACCCCTATCGGCTCCTTGCGGCGACCCGCATTCTGGCTTGCATTCTGATGCTGCCGTTGCTCACCCTCGCTTCCGACGCCTGCGGCCTGCTAATGGGCTGGGTTACGCAGGCGATGGTCGAGCCGGTCTCTTTACATCAGTTCATCAATGCCGGTTTTAGCGGTGCTGATTTCAACGACTTCCTGCCACCCACATTTAAGACCGCCGTGTTTGGCCTGATTATTGGACTGATTGCATGTTTCCAGGGAATGCGGACACAGGGAGGCGCCGCTGGTGTGGGCCGCGCGGCCACGAGTTCGGTAGTTCTGTCTTCGCTGTTCGTGATCCTGGCCGATGTGGTGCTGGTGAAACTCATCATCCTATTTTTCCCGTGAAATATTTGCTGGTGAACCTCGATTAAACGCGCGACAAAAACATGAACACGATCGAGCAAATCGCGACGCGACAAGAAGCAGCCGAGGAAGACGGCAGAGCCTCAGTCGTCGCCGTCGAGGACGTGCATAAATCTTTCGGGACTCAAACGGTTTTGCATGGGATCAGCCTCGCTGTGAAACGCGGCGAGACTCTGGCGGTGCTCGGGCGCAGTGGTACAGGCAAGAGCGTATTGCTGCGGCTCATCATCGGCCTTGATGCACCCGACTCGGGATCGGTTCGCATCCACGGTCAAAACATCGCTGGTCTGACTCTCGACAAACTTGGCGAAATCAGAAAGAAGATGGGATTTCTGTTTCAGCACGCCGCGCTCTACGATTCGCTGACCGTCGAGCAGAACGTGGCTTTCCCGCTGCAGCACCATAAGAAGGCGATGTCGAAGGCTGACACGGCTGACCGCGTAAGGCAACTCCTGGCGGAAGTGGGCATGGAAGGCAACCTCGCGAAAATGCCCTCCGACATCTCCGGCGGCATGCAGAAACGAGTAGGGCTCGCGCGTGCTCTGGCTTTGGAGCCGGACATTCTGCTGCTCGATGAGCCCACCGCTGGTCTCGATCCCATCAGCGCAGCGGAGATCGGCGAGTTGGTTCTCAAACTCCAGCAGGAACATCACATGGCGTCCATCGTAGTGACTCACGATCTGCACAGCGCGAAAACGATCGCAGACCGCCTGGCCTTGCTCAATGAGGGGAAAGTCGTGATCGACGGCAGCTTTGAAGAGCTTCAGGAAAGTGACACCGAGTTTGTCAGAGAATTTCTAAGGCATTCGTAGGGGGACATATGTCGAGAGCGGCGCGGTTGGGAGCTTTCATCGTTGCGACACTGGCCATTCTGGTCGCCGGTGTCTTCATTATTGGAGGCAAGCAGTATCTTTTTAGCTCCACATACCGGCTAAAAGCGCAATTCGATAATGTCGCCGGTCTGGACGCGGGAGGCGACGTGCGGGTGGGCGGTGTTCACAGTGGAACTGTGCGTAGCATCGTGCTGCCGCACAAGCCAGGCGAGAAGGTCACGGTTATCATGGATCTGGGCAAGTCAACGCACGAGATCATCAAACAGGATTCAGTGGCCACCATCGAAACCGAAGGCTTGTTAGGCAACCAGTTTCTGGCGATTTCGTTTGGATCCGCCGGCACAGCTGACGTGCGGGATGGCGATCTCATCGCAAGCCAGCCGCCTCTCGAAATGGCGGACCTGCTCCAAAAGACAAGCGGCATTCTAGATAGCAGCGAGCAAGCCATTCAGAACGCAACTCGAGCGGCGGCGAGCCTTCAGTCGATCAGCGCCAAGATCGATGCAGGTCGAGGGACTGCGGGCGCGCTAGTCAACGACAAACAGCTCTATAACAACCTCGAACAGACGACGGGCGCCATGCACGACACCATGCTCCAGGCCGAAGCCGGAGTCACGGACTTTCAGGAAAATATGGAAGCCATGAAACACAATTTCTTCCTGCGCGGGTATTTCAAGAGCCGCGGCTACGAAGATTCCGCCGAGCTCGCCAAGAATGAGATTGAGCGCCTGCCACAAGGCTCGCCGACAAAGGAATTCACGTATTCATCGAAACAGCTCTTCGATAAGCAGGACTCGGCCAAGCTGAAGAACCAGAAATCTCTAAACGCTGGCGGTGAGTTTTTGGCGAATAACCAGTTTGGATTTGCGGTGGTTGCAGTGTCCGCAGGCATGGAAGGCGACACTCAGAAGGACTTGGTGCTGACCGAAGCTCGGGCCATGGTTGTACGGGAGTATTTGGTGGAAAAATTCGGATTTGACGATAGTCAACTCAAGACTCTGGGAATGGGCAAACAACCGGAGACGAACTCGGATGCCGGCTGGGGCACGGTGCAAATTTTCATCTATCCCGCCGGAATCGAAATTCCGCCAAACAAGCAACCACAGGCAGGCATCGCGCCCAAGACAGCTTCCGATCAACCAGTTCAAGCTTCTACGGCGGCAACACACAAGCCCTAGCCTTCATAAGGCTCCCGCGAGACTACACGCTTTTGGCTTCGCCGGACTTGGTTAACTTGATGATCAGCTCCTCGCTGAGCTTGTGAGCATTCCTGGAGTGTTCGAGCGCTTGTTTGCTGAGTTCATGAGCCGTTAAATGATCTCCCTTTCCGTGCGCCGTGGATGCAGCAGTGTGGGCGTGAGCCGCGAGGTTATGGAGTTCTGCGATTCGATTGTGCGGGCTCGATGGCATGATGCTTTCCTTAATAACGCTTAAGCGGCGCTCTTTTTGTTACCTTGCTCTGAAGCCGATATCGACTGGCTGTCGCAGCATGCGGCATGCAGTTTCGCAGCTTCGGTATCGTGACGAATCGCGTGTTGATTATGTCCGTGAGCCAAGTATGCGATGAAAAGAGCAGATCCGAACAAAAGTCCCCAAAAGCCTCCCCAGAACGCACCCACCTCGCCCCAATACTTCATGCGGTCGCCGGCGTTGTAGTATCCGACCACCTGCTCATCGGTGTGGTAGCCCTTCCCGACGATCGATAGCTTGTGCATATCGACTCCGCCACGCTGAAGCTCCTTCACCGGTCGATCCGCATCCGTATGAGTGTCATAAATTTCGACCACAGAATTCTCCATAGACACTTCGTATCTCCTCGGCAACTCGCCGTCATTCTTGAACCATCAAGATAGAATCCCAACTCGAACTATGACAGGAGCACTGACAGGAAACTGTTCCCTATTGCTTAGCAGCGGTAGAGAATGAACGTTGCCGGATGACATCCAACACAATGACCTCCCCTTCGAGAAACGCCTCTCCGGGCTGTGCTTCCTGCTGCTTAAGCGATTTTGAGGCGACTGAATACGGGAACTTTGACAATATCTACCACGAAGGCGAAGAGGCCTGCCGCTAACAGCGTTCCTCCCATCACGAGCAATGGCAAGGGTGCCATAGCGACTCCCCGATTCGCCAGCGTGCAGGCGATCAACAGATCAGTGACCGACGAAAGCACCAGCCAGGAACTTGGGCGGATCGACCAGAAGCCCTGACGCGTTCGATTCGCATACATCGTGGCTTGATTGCCGAACACGATGGCCACGAAGGCGAGAGTTCGCAGGGTCTCTATTTCAAGCCCCAGGCGGAATCTGGCAACGGCCAGCAGCGCGGTGCAAAACAAAAGCTCACACAGGCCCATGAAAACGCCCGCGATCGTCAAGCTACCAACTCGCCATTCATTTGGCATCGGCGAGGGTCGCACGTTGTCCGTGGTCAAAGCCATGCCCAGGAAGTCGCCCGTGATCATGATAATCACCATCAGCATTGGGGTTAGGATCGCGTGTCCCGTGATGATCAGACCCACCGCGAGGAAGAGAACCTGCACAATTTTCTTGGTAACGGAATTCAAGGTGTAGGTCAGGATGCGCTGGAACGTTACTCGACCTTCTTTTACTGCGGCCACAACACCTTCAAGTCCGGGTTTGGTCAGTACAATCCCGGCCGCCGACTTGGCAACGTCGGTCGCAGTCGAAACCGCAATTCCCATTTGCGCCTGGCGTAGCGCGGGTGCATCATTGGCTCCATCGCCGCACATGCCGACCGTGTGGCCGGCCTTCTGAAACGCCTTCACGAGGAGATATTTGTCCTCCGGAAGCACTCCGGCAAAGACCGCGAAGCTTGCTGGACGCACACTCTCTGGAATGGGCCCGGGCGGGCAGATCGCTCCATCCAGTCCCACCTCTCGTGCAATGATCGCAGCAGTCGCCGGTGCATCGCCGGTGACCATCACCGTGCGCACGCCCAAACTCTGCAGTTGCTTGATAAGATCGGCTGCATCCGTCCGGGGTGAATCGCTCAGCGCGATAATTCCCGCCAGCCGCATCGTCGTCGGTGTGCCCACAGCCACCGCTAGAACACGGAAGCCCTTCTCTTCAAGTTCGTGCTCTGCAGTGACCGCCGACGCTTCGGCCAGTTTGATCACCTCGGCAAACGCCCCCTTTACGACATGCAGCGTGCCGCCCTTCTCATCCATAGCGGTCGCCTCAGACATTTTTGTGGCGGGATCGAAGGGAACGAACTTAATCAGTTTCAGAGGATTGGGGTTATTTCCTTTCTTGGCGGCAGAGCGAATGGCTTTGTCTACGGGATCGTCTCCGCCATCGGAACTGGCTAGGGCAGCCATTGCCAGCAAGTCTGCTTCATCGAAACCAGGTTCGGGCCGCACGGCAGTGATCGCCAGTTCGTTGCGAGTTAACGTCCCCGTCTTGTCGGAGCAAAGAATGTCCAGCGTTGCTGCTTCATCCACCGCGGATAAACGCGTTGGAAGAACGCCCAGGCGCGCCAGCGCCTTCGCCCCCAGCGCCGCTGCCAGCGTAAAGGTGGCCGGCAGCGCTACCGGAATCGACGCTAGAACAGCCGTGAGAACGAGTGGAATAATTTCGCCAATCGGCATTTGGCGCGCCCGGGCGTATGCAACCAGCAAGACGATGATTGCGCCATTGAAGATGGCAAGATTTCGCACCACGCGCACTACGGTTTTTTGCTGCGTGCTCTCGACATGAGCGGTACGGACGAGCTCCGCCGTGTGCCCGAACTTCGTGCTGGCCCCGGTCGCGGTGACGATCGCCGTGGCTTCTCCCCGCTGCACCAGCGCCCCGGCATAAGTTTGCACGCCCGCTCCAGCTTCAATCGGGACAGATTCGCCGGTAAGCATGGACTGATCGAGCAGAATAGATCCGGCCGTCAACTTTACGTCGGCCGCAACCACTCCACCGAGCGATAACTTTACCGTGTCGCCGGGCACCAGCTCGGTCGCCGAGATGTTCTTCCATTCTCCGTCGCGCCGCACCGAAGCCGAAAGCGCGAGCCGCGATTTTAGCGCGGCCAGAGTAGCCTGGGCGCGTCCTTCCTGGAAAAATCCCAGAGCGGCGTTGAATATCAGAAGCCCGGCGATCACTCCGGCTTCGACATAGTCGTGCAGGACTGCCTGGAGGATGACGGCAGCTTCGAGCATCCATGGAACCGGCGCCCAAAACTTGGACAGCGCCATACGCCAAGGTCGCGTCGCGGTGTCCGGCATTGCATTGGGGCCATACTTTTCGAGCCGCACGCGGGCTTCATCGCTCGTGAGACCCGACGACAGGTTATCGTGACCTCCGGATGGTGATGGACTCGGTAAAGCAATCGAGTTGGGAGAGCCGGGAGGCATCGCTTCATCAGGACCTCGGAATCTGGAGATCTAGGTGAAGCATGAACAGATGCTCAGGCGTGCTCAGGATCGAACTCATCAACGCGGCGCGCCACTCGCGAGAACCGCTTTGAGCGCGCCTTCTTCAGCCGCGTTTCCAAACGTGTCATCGGCCTTCATGATGTCATTCATAGAGAAGCGATGAGTCACCAGATCAGCGGGCTGCAGCTCCCGCGCTCACCACCTTCAGCAGCATCGCCGCGGTCACCGCATCCACCAGCCGCGTAGTGATCGAAATATTGCGCTCCTGGGGCTTCTCCATTTGCACCCGGAACATTGGCCTTGAGTATACCGCGGGTCCGGACTGACCGAAGGAAACGGACATGGAGAAAGGAGAATTTCGCTTCTCAATCAATTGTAGACGGGAAACCAGAAGTGCGGTTTAAGTCTTTGAAAAGATTGGTCGGGGAGAGAGGATTTGAACCTCCGACCCCCTGGTCCCGAACCAGGTGCTCTACCAGGCTGAGCCACTCCCCGACGTGTCGCACGCAACTTGCCAAGAACTCCAGGCGCGCAACTCTCTGCCGACAGGCACAACGATTATAACATCGAGTTTCTCCCATCTGAGCTTTGCGGTCGCGGCAGGCTGCTCCGAAACGTTACTTCTTTATAAGCGCTGCGGCGGCTAAACTGGTGGCGCACTCTGGTTCGCTACATTCGCCACTCGAAGGCGAGGTTCAATACTACCGATGCTAGTTCTCTCCGCCGATCACCTCTTTACACCCGAGAAAGAAATACACGATCCTCTCCTTTTCATCGAGGATGGGATGATCTCTTCGATTTCCTCCCGCGCTGAGCAGGAGCTCCCGGCAAACGCGAAGGTGTTCGACGCCCGTAAAGACTTTGGCGGCGAGATCCTGGCCCCTGGGTTCATCGACATTCACCTTCATGGAGGTGCCGGGCTCGACGTAATGAGCGCTAGTCCTTCCGGGTTGCCGCAACTCAATCGATTCCTCGCCACGCATGGGGTCACCGGTTATTTTCCAACCACGGTGGCAGCGCCTCTCGATCAGACTTGCGCTGCGGTCGCGCGGCTGGCCGATGCCATTGAAGCGAAGCACGATTCCTCCACCAGCAGTAACAAAGCGCCGCAGGCCGAGCCCCTGGGGATTCATTTGGAGGGTCCGTTCCTGAGTCACAAACGTCGAGGTGTCCATCCGCCCGAGTACCTTGTCGAGCCGACGATTGCAATCTTCGAACGTCTTTGGCAGGCGGCTCGCGGCCACGTGCGCATGATGACCATCGCACCGGAACTTCCGGGCGCGATCGAGGTGATCGCCGAAGCCGCACACCGTAACGTTCTGGTCAGCATCGGCCACTCCGATGCGACTTTGGAAGCCGCCCGCGCCGCGGTGCGCGCCGGAGCCCGTCACGCCACTCACACCTTCAACGCGATGCGGCCGCTCGATCATCGCGATCCCGGCATCCTGGGCGAAGTTCTCACGAACAAAGACCTGAGCGCCGACATTATTGCCGACGGCATTCATACCGCCCCAGAAATCGTACAGCTGTTTCTTCAGGCCAAAGGGAGAGAATGCGCCGTTCTAATAACCGATGCGATGGCTGCCGCCGGCATGCCGGATGGTACTTATCAACTGGGACCCATTACCGTTGAGGTGAAAAATGGCAGGTGCACCACCCAGGGAAGGCTGGCTGGCAGCGTGCTGACGATGGATCTTGCCGTTCGCAATGTTGTGCAGTTCACTGAGTGGAATTTGCGAGATGCGGTACGTGCTGCGACGCTGAATGCCGCGATGGCTGCCAACCTCGCTCAGGGAAAGCTCTCTCCGGGCGCCGAGGCCAACATCACCGTGCTGAACTCAGCTGGAGAAGTGAGGAAAACGATCGCCCGAGGTCGCGGCTTATAGCGCCAGCCTGAATACCCATTGTGTTCTTGAGCGTTTTGGAGATTTCCCAAAGAATCCTACGCGGCAATCCCGGATTTCGTTAATTCGGCTTGCGTTCTTTCGATTGCACCAGGTGGCGCAAGAGCAGCGCTTCGTCAGCGCGCGTCAGATGGTCGAGAAACGTGGTTTCCGGTTTACCTTCTTCGGGACCTTTTAGCGAGTTCGACTGCCGCAGCTTATCTCCGAGTTCCGGTTCGTTGCTCATTACCTGACTGTAGAACCACAGAAAATGGCGCATCTGGTCGAGTGATTTGCAGAGCGTCTGGATGGCTTCGGTCTCGGGGAGGGCGCTTAGCGCCTCCATCAGCTCGGGATCGTTCGGAGCCTGCATGGCGGCGCAGTTGAGTTCCCGCTGGATGACGCGCAAATCTTCGGTAACCCGCATCATTCGGGTGTGAAGGTCATCCATCTCTGAGTTGTTCCCCATCGCGTAGCGTGGCGTTCGGTTTCGCATCTCAACATCTCATCGGCAGGAAGAGGCGGATAGATGTCCCACGATCATGCGCTTTGGTAATTCAAGCATTACCTTCGTCTGAAAGGTAACGGTGGCGGCTAGTGGCACCGCGAAAGCCAAGCGGAAAGCGGCGTTCAGGAGTTCAAGTCTGTTCCACTGCCAGAGCGAAGCTCCGGCTAGCGGACGTGAAGGCTCGTCAAATTGCTAAAGACATTCCACTCTTATCAACTCGATTCATGACGAATGTGGTTCCTGCCCTGCGATTACTTGGAGGCTCCTCGCAGCATATCGATCACGCGCTCGTAGTCGTCGACACTGGCATATTCAATCACGATCTTGCCCTTGCCATTTCGATCCCTGATCTTCACTCTCACCCCCAATAGCCGCTCCATCTCCAACTGCGCGGCTTTTACGTTGGGATCAATCCAGCGCGCGCCGCCGGATCGCGGCTCCGATGCTGGTAGCAGAGGCAAAGAACTGTTCAGCCTCGCAATGCGGTCTTTCAGCTCATCCCACCTCAGGCGTCCGGCCAACAGATCTTCCGCCACCATCAAAATATGATCGCGACTTTCGAGCGCAAGGATTTCCCTTGCCTGGCTGAAGCTGATCCGCCCGTAGGCCACGTGCTCTTTTATTTCTTCGGGCAGCCTCAGCAGTCGAAGATGATTGGCCACCGACTCGCGCGCGACGCCAATCCGTTCCGCGATCTGTACCTGCGTCAGCTTAAATTCCTGGCTCAGCACCCGGTACGCCTCTGCCTGCTCCATCGGATTCAGGTCTTCGCGCACGACGTTTTCGAGCACGGTCATCTCGGCCGCCTGCTGAGGCGAGAGCCGGCGCACCAATGCCGGAATCGTCTCTTTTTCCGCCATTCTCGACGCGCGCAATCGCCTCTCCCCAAGAACCAGAATGTAGCGACCGTCATCGGGCGCCGGCCGCACCACCACGGGTTGCACGACTCCGTGTTCTCGGATGGAATCTCTAAGCTCCGCCAACTGGTCTTCATGAAACAGTTGCCGGGTCTGGTAAGGATTCTTGTCAATCAGGTCGAGAGCTAAATTCACAACTACATTGGCGGGAGAAGCCTGCGCTGAAATTGGAACGATGTTCTCGGATTGGGCGATCTGATCCTGCCGCGCAGGTTCGTCCCGCTGTGCTCGCAAGGGTTGGCCCATTCCGACCGCGTCAGCAGCCTCGGCCGTCACCGCTTGAGAAGAAGATGTATGAGCGCTGTCAGCTCGATCGGCACGCGCTTGCCGCGGATCGCTAGCGGGCACAACCACCCGGGGACCAGGTAACAGCGATTCCAGACCGCGACCTAATGCCCTTCGCTTCTCAGCCTTCTCTTCTTTTTTCTCTACACTGCGTACCACCAGGTTCTCCGCTGTTCCCGTCGTCATGGATGAGCCTCTGTGTTCACCTGCGTACTGTTGTGGTTAAGACTCGTTCTAAGGTAGCTATTTATCGATCTAGTATATTGACGGATGTCGATATTCAAGCGCTAATCGCCGAGCTCGCAGCCTCAGCCGCGGCCAAGTGCCGGCCGATGATTTCCTTCGCTAACCGAATGTAGCTCTCGGCTCCCTTCGACCTGGGATCATAAGCCAGCGCCGCCTTGCCATGGCTTGGCGCTTCTGCCAACCGGATGTTGCGCGGGATGGTGGTCGCACAAAGCTTTTCTCCGAAGAATTTCTTCAACTCAACCATCACTTGCTGTGCCAGATTCGTCCGATCGTCCAGCATCGTCAGGACCACGCCTTCAATCTCGAGCCTGGGATTCAGAGCCGCACGAATCCTATCAATGGTGTCCATCAACTCGCTGATTCCCTCAAGCGCAAAGTATTCCGCTTGCATGGGAATCAGAACCGAGTCGGCTGCGACTAGCGCATTCAGAGTCAGCAGATCGAGCGCCGGCGGACAATCGAGTACGATGTACTGAAATCGATCGCGCAAAGGCACCAGCGCATCGAGCAACCGGAACTCGCGCCGCTCAGCCTCGACCAGTTCGATGTTCGCTCCGATCAGGTTCTTGTGCGACGGAATCACCCAAAGCTGCTCGAGCTCTGTGGCAGCCAGCGCTTCCTCGCCCTCGGCAGCTCCCAACAGCAAATGGTAGGTCGAAATTCGTCCCGCATCTTTCGCCAAGCCCAGACCACTGGAGGCATTCGACTGCGGATCGCAATCGATCAGGAGGGTATTGACTTCAGCGGCTGCGAAGGATGCAGCCAGGTTAATCGCGGTCGTGGTTTTCCCCACGCCGCCTTTTTGATTGGCAACTGCAATAACGCGTCCCATAAATTGTCGAGGAGCCAGAGCAGTTGCAGCATAAAGCGATTCAGATTCCGAATCAATGTAGAAGTGCTGTGCACGCCGGGAATTTGTGTGCAAAACCGGTTCAATGTTCCAGCGGGAACAGTCGCAATCAAAATTCTCGGTGACCCGTCGGTTGGGAGTTCATTAACCAAACTCTCAGCGCACGAACTGAGTCTAAATGTTCCAATTGGAACATTGACGGATCTGCCAGCACTTTCTCTCAATCTTGAGTTCCCGGTCGACGAGATTTGGCTACGGAGCCGTCTCTATTTCTCGAATTATCCCACCTAGCACGAAATAAGTCCCCGAATCTGAACCGGTCTACCGCGATAGAGGGCTAAAATGGGCACGCATGGACCACATGCTAATCTTTTTGATTCCTGGTTCCGATTAGCAGTACGCGCGCATCGGAAAGTGGAACCGGAACCCGACAAGACCACGTAATCTCCGATAGGGTGCGGGGAATGGACTCTAGTTGCGATTGGCTTACTAGGAGCGCCAACCGTCCCGCTGTGGCAACAAGTCCGGCTGCTACCGGCAACACTTCCGTGAAGCGCTCCACCGCACGCAAGGTAATGATTTCGAATGCACCGGAAAGCGTTTCGGCGCGTTCATTTTCGATCTTTACATCTGATAATTCGAGCGCACGCGATACCTCGCGAAGAAATACAGCCTTTTTTTGATTGGATTCGATCAGCGTGAGCGACACTTCCGGAACCAACAGCTTGATCGGAATTCCGGGAAAGCCGGCCCCAGAGCCGACATCAGCCAGAGAAGATCGACCTCGATTCTTGCTGGAACCATTTGGAAACAGGCGACGGGCTGCGAAGAAAGCCTCGCCGAAGTGGCGAAGGACGATCTGTTCGGGATCGCGAATTGCGGTCAAGTTGATGCGTGCATTCCAGCGTAAGAGTATATCGATGTATATCGATATATCATGGAGGAGTTTGTCGCTGAGGATTGCCTCACCTTCAGAAGTCTCAACGAAAGGTGTAAGCAATCCGGCGATGCGATTTCGATCCACAGTTGAAAGCGATTGTAGCTGCCGTCGGTTCGGGTCTGTACACATTGCGCGTCATTTGCACCCCGCTGATTTATTCGATACATTCTGTGTGTACTGAAGGAAGTGAACATGCCGGAACTCACCGGAGTTCAGAAGCAATACATTCTGCATTGGGGCGAGATGGGCACGCGATGGGGAATCAACCGAACCGTGGCCCAGATTCATGCGCTGTTGTATCTCTCGCCGCGCGCGCTGCCGGCCGAGGAGATCGCGGAAACTTTGAGTGTGGCCCGCTCGAATGTGAGCACCTCGATTCGTGAACTCGAGACCTGGGGTATTGTTCGCGCGGTGCATGTGCTGGGCGACCGTCGAGAACATTATGAGTCCATGAAGGACGTGTGGGAGATGTTTCGCCTGGTGATCGAGCAAAGGAAGCGGCGCGAGATCGATCCCACGAAAGACATGCTGCGGCGGTGCCTGGAGGAAATCGATCCCAAAGAGCCGGGAGCCCAATTTACGCGAGAACGGCTCGCGGCGATGGCGGGTTTTTTTGATGCTGTCACGGAATTGCACGACGAGATGAAGCGGCTGCCGACGGGGACGGTTCGCAAGCTGCTGCGACTAGGCGCGAAGGTCAGTAAAACGACGGGCAAGAAGTAAGCTGTCTCGGGCGACAATTCTTGGGCTCCCCTCCCCCCTTTTTTGTAAATTATGCTGGAATCTTCAACTTAGCGGGATTCGGTCTGTAAACTGCGCGCTACAAAGAACTTAAATCTGAAGTTCCTTTGATTCAGTGGGCTGGCGGCGGGCGATTTTCGGTCCCAACCGTTGCGGCCTTGATCATCATCGTGCAGCAGAGCTGTGAATGGGAAGGTTGGATGTCACATTGATATGGAGGCGCTTGGGTTTCTGTGACCTCGAATCTTACCCTTTCGGAAAAGACGCGAAAGACGGGACCATGCGCCGCCCTTTTTGGTGATAAGCTCTCTCGCGGGAATTCGCTAGCGGAGGTTGTGTTGTCCTTTCGGGGCAACGGGGCTCTATCCTCTACCTCAACGACGATGGCGGGGACAGTCCGCAGATGGTTCTCGTCTACGGCATCGGCGATTAGGGTTTTCCTTGGACAGTCCGAGTGGCTCGCCGTGAGCTCGGGAGTGGCCCACGCTTGAACCTTCGCTTCCTAAATCCCTTCGGCTTTACGAATGAACGTGGAGTCGAGGTCTGCGGCGCCGACGCTTCGAATCGCGAAGCGTGGGGCAGCCTCCTCTGTGAGGCGCCAGCAGAGCCTCGGAGTGGCGGTTCGAATTCCTTTTCTCTCACCAGCAGCCGCACATCCCACAGCTTCGCGATTAGATTATCCTTGCTCATGCATATCAGCTCATCGCTTATCAGGAGGAAGTAGAAATGCCGGAGTCGGCTGACGCGAAGAAGATTTGGCTCACACTGGGGGGCTTGCCGCTGACGATCACTTTGGAGTGGCCGTTTCACCGTTCGACTTCAGGCGCAGATTTTTGGGTGTTGCATGGCGACATTCGCCTGGAAGATTCGGACAGTCTGCATGCACTGGTGGCAGTGAATCTCTCGGCAACGGTGCGGGAGGTGCTGCCGTCGCTCGAGCCCAAAGATGCGGAAGCTCCGGTCATCAACGCACTGCGCAAGGAAGTGGATCGGAAACAAATTGAATTTGTGAAGTCCGGCAAGCTGTTGCCCATTGCATTTTCCAGCCGGCATTATGATTTCAAGCGGCAGAAGTGGGTCTTTGGGAAGGCCAGCGACGAGGTAATTGCGACTTTTTTGGAGCGGAAGGTTTATTGGCAGACGAAGCTAAGGTCAAATTCCACGCCCTCCCGCACAGAACGCGAGAAGGACGGGGCACCCGCGATCGAGAATAGGGTTTGGATTGGGGATCCGACGGACGCGCAGTATTTGGAAACGTCTCCCGGACATTTGATCGAAGTCGCCGGAAGGCTGGTAGCCGGTGACGGCCTGATCCGCATGGAGGGCGAGTGGGCTGAAGCGACGACGACGCTGACGCAGCGGAGCGAACCCTTCGAAAGCGCAATGCGTGCCGCGTTGGAAGAGATTGAGAAGAAACACGTGTTTGAGAGAGGGTAACACCACGACAAGCCTTTCCATTCGTGCTTACTGCGCGGCTCGCTACCGGTCTACGATTCTTCTGACAGCTTACGCGAGAACAATCCCCAACAGAAGCGGGGTGCTATGGCGTAATTCACCTGCACGAGCACGATCGCTGCAATGCTCCAATATGTATTGATGAAGCACAGCGCGGCGCCGCAGGCATAAAGTGTCTGTGCCAGCGCGATGCGGCGAACCACTGCGCGATGAATTTCGTTGGCAACGTCGTCTGTGAGCAGGCGGCTGCGAGTGGCATAGCTCCAGCTCCAATAGAGAGCCAGACCGAGCAGCAGGATGTTGAACCAATAAACCAAAAGCGCCACCCGATAGTGAATAAATTCAGCGAGCAGCGAAGTGGAGAACGGAACCAGCGCCACGGCGCAGAAGAACGCGATATGAATCCAGGAGAGATTGCGGTCGGAGCGGGCAAAATGGTTGAGCTGAGTCTGCTGGCCGATCCAGAAGATGCCTAGCGTCATCACGCTCATTAGAAAAATCAACAACCGAGGGGAGAGTGCCAGCAGAATGTGCCAGAGATCGCGCTCGCTGTGAACGGCTTCAGCCGCCGGGACCCGCAGGTCGAGAACCAGCAACGTCATGGCCACGGCGAAGATGCCGTCGCTTAGTGCTGCGAGACGCTCCACGCTTTGTCCGGCAACGCGGTTGTAGAGCGATGGCATCGAATGCAGTTTAGCATTGTGGGCGTGGAGCAGTTTCTCAGGTTGCCTCGGTCGCAGTGAAACAAATTCGGATTTTCTCCACATTGGGAGCTGGATTGGAAATACGTCCTAACAGAATCGAACGGCGCGCTTCGCGAGGAGTTCAGGCTTGCGTGTTTCTGTTGGCTTTTACATTCGTGCGAGTTCTTTCCGCGCAGACGCCGCAGAATTCTCCGCCCTCTACCGATCAGCAGCTTCCCAATGCGCCGAGCGAAAGCAAAAAAGATCAGAATCCCGGGCCTGTGCAGCAGTTGCAGGATACCGCGAAGGGTACTTTGCTGAAAGCGCGCGATTGGGAGTCTAGTTGGATTGCGGGAATCTATGTGGGGAAAAACCGCAAGCTGGTGCCGCTGACCCGCGATGAGCGCCTGGAGTATTACCTGCGGCAGACGTTCACACGGCCTGAAGATTACATGAAGAGGATATTTGCGGCGGGAGTGGATCAGGCGCGCGGCGTGCCTTACCAGTGGGACGATGGATGGGCCGGATACGCCGAACGGTTTGCTTCGCGCGAGGGGCAGTTTTTTACTTCGAATTCCTTGGCGGCCTTGGGGAATGCGAAGCTGGGATATGAAGTTCGTTACGACAAGTGCAAGTGCTCGGGATTCAAGCCCCGGCTGCGGCATGCGATCATGCGGAATTTTCTAACCTATGACCGCAGCGAGGAGAATCTGCATCCGCAGTGGGCGTTGTATGGCGGGGCGTTTGGCGGGGGGTTGATGGTTACGGCATGGAAGCCCGGTAATAGAAGTCCCTGGGCGAATGGGGGATGGGCTATGTTGGGGCAGGCGGGTTATGGGGCGTTGGTGAACGTTATTACGGAGTTTGGGACTGAGATTAATCGGAAGCAGGGAGTGAAGTAGCGCTAAGGGCGCAGACCAAAAGGTCCGCGCCATGCCAAAAGTCTTCGCAATCCCTATTGCAGCAGCGTGCCTCCGTTGCCGTTGCCTTCTTCTTCGGGCGCCAGCACTACAGCGGCGGCCACGCGATCACCTGGCTCCATGTTCAGGAGCCGGACGCCCTGAGCGTTGCGGCCGGATTCGCGGATGGTTTTCGAATCCATCCGGATGATTTTGCCGTACTGGCTGATCAGCATGACTTGCGAATTCTCATCGACCAATGCGATGGCCACAACTTTGCCAACGCGTTCCGTGGTCTTGATGTTGATTACGCCCTTGCCTCCGCGATTGGTGAGGCGATATTCCTCGGCAGGTGTGCGCTTGCCGTAGCCGTTTTCGGTGACGGAGAGGATGAGCGTGCCTTTCTGCGCCAGATCCACAACCTCTGGAGCCTCGCCCGCGGGAGTGGCCGCGGCTTGGGCAAGAGCGTCTTCCTCGGAAGCGGCGGCGCCGACCGGAGCAGCGCCAGGCTTGGGAGTCACCGTCATTCCGACGACATAATCGTTCTTGTCGAGATCGATGCCCCAGACGCCATAAGCCGCGCGGCCCATCGGGCGCACGTGGTTTTCGTCGAAGCGGACGGCCATGCCTTCGTGAGAAGCGATGAAAACGATCTGATCGCCGTTGGTGATACGGGCGGCGACAAGTTCGTCCCCTTGTTCGATTCCGATGGCGTTGATGCCATTCGAGCGCACATGCATGAACTCGCGCAGCTCGGACTTTTTTACCAGCCCGTTGCGCGTGGCGAAGAATACATACTTGTTTTCTTCTTCCAGATTGCGAACCGCGAGCATGGTGCGAACCGTTTCGCCGGGTTGCAGCCCGATCAAATTGCCAATGTGCTTCCCGCGTCCGGCGGCGCTGACGTCGGGAATCTCATATACCTTTAGCCAGTAGACACGGCCCTTGTTGGTGAAAATAAGGATGAAGGCGTGCGTTGAGGCGATGAAGAGATGCTCGACGAAATCTTCTTCGCGCGTCTTCATGCCCATGCGGCCGGCTCCTCCGCGACGCTGCATGCGGTAAGTAGAGATGGGCGTGCGCTTCATGTAGCCCGAGTGGCTGAAAGTGACCGCAACCTGTTCGTCGGCGATTAAATCCTCGAGGACGATTTCCGCAGCTTCGTCTTCGATGCGGGTACGGCGCTCGTCTCCGTAGAGTTCTTTGACCTCTTCGAGTTCTTTGATGATGACGGCGCGAAGTTTTTTCTCCGACGCAAGAATGGATTCATAGTCCGCGATCCGGTCGCGAGTTTCTTTGAGCTCATTCGAAATTTCGTCGATTGAAAGCCGCGTCAGGCGGTGCAATTGCAATTCAAGAATCGCATCGGCCTGCTTACCGGTAAAGGGCTTCTCCGGGTCGAGCTTGGGGGCGCGGCCGGTGGTGTTGATGTCGATTTTCTTGCCGCCGAAATAGGCGATCATATTTTCGCGAGCGTCACCCCGGTTGGCGCTGGCGCGGATGATCGTGATCACGTTATCAAGGTGATCAAGAGCGGTAATGTAGCCTTCGAGAATGTGCTCGCGGTCGCGGGCTTTCTGCAGCAGGAACGCGGTGCGGCGGCGGACGACCTCGACGCGATGATTGATGAAGTGCTTGATCGCCTGAATCAGGCCCATTTCGCGCGGCTGTCCGTTGACCACCGCGAGCAGGATCATCGAAAAACCTTCCTGCATCTGGGTGTGCTTGTAAAGTTGGTTGAGAACGATCTGAGGCTCGGCTCCGCGCTTGAGTTCGACGACGATGCGCATGCCGTCGCGATCGCTCTCATCACGTACGTCAGAGATGTCTTCGATATCTTTGTCGTTGACCAGCTGCGCGATGCGCTCGACCAGACGGGCTTTGTTTACCTGATAAGGAATTTCGGTGACGATGATGGCCTGGCGGTCTTTGTTTATGTTTTCGATGGCGGCTTTGGCGCGCATCATGAAGCGGCCGCGACCCTCGCGATAGGCCTCGAAAATTCCGGCGCGTCCGTGAATGATGCCGGCCGTCGGAAAATCGGGGCCCTGCACAAACTTCAGAATTTCAGCCAGCTGGGCATTGGGATTGTTGACCAGAGTGATGGTGGCGTCCACGATCTCGGTGAGATTGTGCGGCGGAATTTTCGTGGCCATGCCGACGGCGATTCCGTCGGAGCCGTTGATCAGCAGATTCGGAATCCGTGTGGGAAGAACGTCGGGCTCGACTTCGCTGCCATCGTAGTTGGGGCGGAAGTCGACGGTTTCTTTGTCCAAATCTTCGAGCAGCGCGGTTGCGACCTGAGCGAGTTTCGCTTCCGTGTAACGATCGGCTGCAGGAGGATCCCCGTCCACCGAGCCGAAATTTCCCTGGCCGAAGATCAGCGGATAGCGCATGCTCCAGGTTTGCGCTAGGCGCACCAGAGCGTCATACACTGCAAGATTTCCGTGAGGATGGTACTTGCCCATCACGTCGCCGACGATGCGGGCGCACTTGCGCGTGGCCTTGTTGGGTTGCAGGCCCATCTGTTGCATCGTGTAGAGAATGCGGCGGTGCACCGGCTTGAGTCCGTCGCGCACGTCAGGCAGCGCGCGGCCGATGATGACCGACATCGAGTAGTCGAGATACGAATGCCGCATCTCGTCTTCAATGTTGACGGGCTGAATATGCAGCGCACCGGGGCTACCGGAATCACCGCCGCCGGGCGGTGGAGTTAATGGGAGTTCGGGATTCTGTTCGTCAGGCATGAGTTAAGGGTCGAGCCGTAAGCGTTCTTGAAATTTGGGCCGGTTGAAGGCCGGCGCTATTTCGTAAATAGTTGCATCTACAGCTGGTTAGTTTGAATTCTGTTGAATATATATTTTACCATGCGAAAACGCTTTACAAGCGTAACCCCGGCGATGCGGATGGCGTTTTTTGTCTCGCTTCGCGGTCTCTAACCGTCATGTTTCGAACTCGCTTCAAAAACGAAATTGTTGCTGAGTTCTTGCCTCCGACGCGGACGCGCAAGAAGCAGCGGGTGATCATTTTGTGTGACGGGATGCCTTCGATTCCGCGCAAGCAAGGACTGTGCGAATTTCTAAGTGCAAATGGATTTTGGGTGATCTATCCGCGGTATCGCGGGGCTTGGGAGAGTGATGGTCAGTTTCTCAAGAGATCGCCGCATGAAGACGTGCTTGATGTTGTCGATGAGTTGCCCAAAGGACTGACGGAGATCGCGTTTGGCCGCAGGATTCCGCTCTCGCCGGATCAAATTTTCGTGGTAGGCGGCAGTTTTGGTGGAGCGGCGGCAATTCTGGCCTCGCTCGATTCGCGCGTAAATAAAGTGGTCGCGAATTGTCCGGTAACAGATTGGGCGATCCTCGACCGCTCGGAAAAGGTTGAGACCACCAACGAAGATTATGCTGCATATATTCGCGAGGCTTTCGGAAATGCGTACCGGCTCTCAGATGCTGATTGGGAGAAGTTGCACGGCGGAAGTTTTTACAGTCCGTGGCACCGTAGAGCGGAAATCGATGCGGCAAAGGTAATGATCATTCATGCGATGGACGATCCGCATGTGCCCTATGAGGGAAGCTTGCGGTTCGCGGACGAGACAGGAGTTAAGTTGAAATCGGCGAGGCGGGGTGGGCATTTGAGTACCGAGTGGGTGGTAAGGAAGCACTGGAAAGGGATCCGGAGGTTTTTCGATTCTGATCGATCCTGAAGTAAGGCACTACGGCCGTGTTACAACTTCGTTGGGCGACGAAGGCAGCACGAATTTCACTCCGCGCTGGGCGTTGGCTTCGAGGGTTTGCGGCACGTTGAGGCTGGAGATCTGGATCTTTTTGTTCCAGTACCCATCGACGTAGAAATCGCCGCGGGCGTAGAGCGCGCCATCTGCAATGGTGTAGTCACGGACCTCTTCATTGTGGCCGTCGCGGAAAATCAGAACTGCCGGCGCCGAGTCGGCTGGAGAAGTAGCGATTCTCGACGCTTCGGATTTCGTAACCTGCGCCGCGGATGCCAGGGGCACAGCCTCGCCGTCGATCGCTGCATCATTCACGTGAACGTAGTGGCCATTTTGCAGTTCAATCATCAGCGGCTGCGATGACCGACCTGCGGATGAATTCATGTCAGCCGCAATAGAATCTTGCCCTCTCCCGCCCATCCTGGCCATGGGAGGTATCAAGAACGGCGGCGGCGCGGATGCAACGGGATATCCGGTCGAGTAGATGTCGTCGGAATCGAAGGCATCGGCAAAAAAGGGAAATGGCAGCGAGGTGTAGGCAGCGCCGTAGCGGTCGAATCTGGAGGCTCGATACGCTCCATGGCCGAAAGCAAAGCTACCTCCGTGAGCGAGATGTGGACCTCCGCTGCGGCTGGGCGCCGGCGCGGCCGCGTGCGCTCCGAAGAAGGCTCTCTGGCCCAGAGTCCAGGGAGCGAAGGCAGCAATCAGAATAAAAATCGCGAAAGCCCTCATGGCTGATTTCCCAATGGTGACGGCGGCAATTGGAAAACGACGCCGCGGTCATCGTTTTGCTTTTCGGTGGCCGGCAAGTCGATACTCGCAAGAGCGATCTTGCGAGCGTGGCCTGGAGTTAAATCATAAAGCGTTTGCCCGACGATGGCGTAATTCTCTACATCAAGCTGATGCCCATCTTTGAATACCAGCTTGGTCGGAATCTGCGGCACATCATTCGCCGGATCTGCAGCCTGCGCTACCGCCGCATCTTGCCCTTGATCCTGCGAAAGCCACGGGCCGTTATAAGTCGGTGGAACGTAGGAATCCGGCCCTGATCCTCGACGGTCAAAAACAGTCGGCCCACCTAGGTATTCGGCATCGTCGCTCTGATCAGTTTCGCCGGGTGCGTCAGTTGCGTCAAGATCGGCGGTGTAGGGCACGGCCACACCATAGAAATACGGATAGTAGGCGACGCCGTCGGAGCCGTCGTGCGCATGATGTCCATCGCCAGCGTGTGAACCCTTGGGCGAATGCGGAAAATTCGTCCCCCGGAAGCCCGGATCGGAGGCCACAAAGCCACTGGTCGGCGGTGCAACTGGGCCCGTACGTGGAGCTACGCTTCCGGTTGGCGGAGCCACGGCTCGGGCGGGTGGCACCATGCTGACGGCGTGCGGAGATGCAAAATTGCTCAACTGGGCGCGAGCGCTGGCGACCAGACAAGCCGAAAACAGCAGGATCGCAAACAAAGCGGCGAAAGCCAGACTCGAGCGCTGAGAGCCGCGATTCACATGAATAGGATACTCCACGGAAGACGGCACGGCGCACCTCCCAAACGAGCTTCCTGCCAGCTTAGATCGCGCGAGTCACGGCTCGATGCCGGGAAAATTGCATAGATTTGTCAATGATGGGTTAGCCGCGCGGAACCTGAAGCAGGGCCAGAAGACTCCACAAGATATATGCACCGATCAGACCGCCCGCGCAGGCGGTGACCAGCAGCCGGTATTGAGTTTCCGCGAGGTCGGCGATCACTCCCGAAACATAAATAAACAGAAACGGAATTGAAGCAAACAGGAAGCCGGAGCCGGCAGGATGAGGGTGTGCAATTCCTAAAACGATGAAGAGCAGCGCAATTAATCCGGGCGCGCTATTGCCAAAATAACGCGTGCGCGGCCAGACCAGATACGTCACGACCGAGGCCGGAACCAGGAGTATGAGCGCCGGGCAGCCTCGCAAGATTTGGGATAGAGCCTTTTGGTAGACGCCGGGCATTGCGAAGGCATGCCACGTCGCTCCCCAAAAAGACGCTGCTCGCATGGATTGCAGGAACATATGCACATGAAAGAAGTATGTGGCGAAAAGCAGCAGAATTGCCACGACACATGCCGCGGCCCAGATAATACAGGCTGCGCCACGGCGGACCGGCGCGACGTAGAGCATGAAAGCCAAGGCCGCCGGAACAACGATAATCAGAGAAAACTGAGACCCGACGGCAATCGCCAACGAAATTCCAAGCAAAACGATCCGCCGCCAATTCCATAAGATAACTTCACGAGGTGCATAAAGCGTGTGGGCGACGGCGATGGCAGTGAAGATGGCGCCGAACGATCCCCAGGCGGCCAGAATCTCAGGCTCGACGTGCCAAAGAGCGCTGGCCTGAATCATCGAAGGCGAAAAGCAGTAGAGCGTGAGTGCGAGAAATCCCCCGGTGTTGCCGCAGAGGCGGCGTGCCACATACCAGAGCGAGGCCCCGAGAAAAATGCCGAAAGCCAGAAAAGGAATGCGCGCCATCCATCGCCAGTAAGGAGAGAAACCAGCATCGAGCAGGCGCTGTGGCAAGGCGAGCAGCGGAGCAGCCGTGACCAGCGACAACAGCGGCGAATGCTCGGTATCGAAGCCACGGGCATCTCGCACCAGTTCAGGCGGAAGTTCGCCGGGAGGATCGGGATAAGGCGCGCCGGCGATACCCCCGCCGTGAAGCTGTCGCCATCCAGCAGCAAGCCTGACTTGCTCGGATTCGCCGGGCGCATCGGAGGTGCGAAATTCGCAACGCACCAGCCAGACGGCCTGCGCAAGGAAGACCAGCAGCAAAGCTCCGGCGAGAAACTGCGGCCGCCCAAACCGCTCGCGTGTGAGAAATCGGCTCATAATGGTGAGCCGAGTGTTTTACCATGAGCGAGCTGCTTTAAGAAGTGTCAAAGAGAATGGAAGATCGAATTCAGCCTTCAGCTGCAGAGCAAAACCCGGAAAAGAACAGCGAGATTTCCCACGATGAACCGGCACTTCCCGCGAATGCACCTAGCTTTGCTGCTGCCGTTCAGCCATCGTATGTACGAACAGTTTTTTTCGGTTCCGAGGGCTTAAAGGCCGGCTGGGGCTTGGCATTCTATGTAGCGATGTTTTATCCGCTGCAGTTTGTCGCGGTCCACTGGGCCGGGTCGCTCGATCTCGATGCCAACGGGCTTTGGGCGATGATGCTGGAGGAACTCGGGGTTTTTCTCGCGGCGGTGATTCCTGCCTTAGTTCTGGCTAAGGCTGAACAGCGGCAATTCAGTGTCTACGGCCTGCCTGCGCGGCGGGCGTTCAGAAAATTGTTTTGGCTCGGCGCAATCTGGGGATTCGCCGGCATCACCGTGCTGCTCGTGGCGATGTACGGATTGCGGCTTTTCGACTTCGGACATCTCGCCCTACATGGTGCACGTGCTCTGAGGTTTGCGGCGTTCTGGGCGGTATTCTTTTTGCAGGTTGGCTTCTTCGAAGAATTCCTCCTGCGTGGATACACGCAGTTCACGTTGACACGAACGATCGGATTCTGGCCCGCAGCCGTCTTCCTGTCGTGCGCGTTTGGGCTTATCCATATTCAGAACGCCGGCGAGCAATGGCCCGGCTTGCTGGCTGCGGCGGCGATTGGGTTCTTCTTTTGCTTGACGCTTCGCCGCACCGGCACACTGTGGTTTGCCGTGGGCTTCCACGCCGCGTGGGATTGGGGGGAGACATTCTTCTATTCCGTACCCGATAGCGGCACGCTTTTCCCCGGCCACTTGCTGAAATCATCCTTCCACGGGCCGAGCTGGCTTACGGGCGGGGTGGTTGGCCCGGAAGGGAGCGTTCTTTGCTTTGTCGTGATTGGAATGCTTTGGATTCTTTTTGACCGAAGGTATCCCGAGGTGAGATACAAAGTCGGATCGTGATTTAACCATCGAACCGACCGTTCCCGATTTGAGAAGTTCGGCAAGAAGTATCTAATAATGCTCTTCTCCTATTGTTCGCCCGGTCTTATACTTTGAATTCACACGTTCAATTCACTCGATGCGCTCCGAAATCGATCTGCTGGACCCCCTAAAGCACTATTGGGGCTACAGTTCGTTCCGTCCGTTGCAGGAGCGCATTGTGGGAAGCGTGCTTGCCGGCCACGATACTTGTGTCGTAATGCCGACCGGTGGCGGGAAATCGCTATGCTATCAGCTACCGGCGGTTGTCTCGGAGAAAACGGCAGTCGTGGTTTCTCCGTTGATTGCGCTCATGCAGGATCAGGCCACCCAACTGGCGCAGATGGGAATTCCGGCGGCAGTGCTAAACAGCACGCAGAGCGAGGCCCAGCAATCAAAGGTGATGAACCAGGCGCGGGACGGCGCCTACCGCCTGCTTTACGTATCCCCCGAACGCCTCGCGCGCGGCGACACCATGGGCTGGTTGCAGGACGTACCCATCGGTTTCTTCGCGATTGATGAGGCGCATTGCATCTCCGAATGGGGACACGAATTCCGGCCGGAGTACCGGCAATTGAGCCGGCTGCGAAGCAAGTTTCCAGATCATCCGATCGCCGCTTTTACCGCCAGCGCCACGCGCCATGTGCGCCACGACATCCTGGCACAACTGCAACTGCGCAATCCTGACAAATACATTGCCAGCTTTCACCGGCCCAACTTGCGCTACCTGGTGCGGGAATGCGACGGGGCGGAACAGATGCAATTACTGCTGCAGGCTCTCCGAAGCTATTCAGGCAGCAACGTGATTGTTTACTCTCCCACGATCAACCGGGTTGAAGAGACGGTCGATTTTCTCGAGGACCATGACATTGCCGCAGTGGGATATCACGGCAAAATGGACTCCGAGGAAAGGCGGCACAACCAGGAGCGGTGGACCTCGGACGAAGTTCGCGTGCTGGTAGGGACGATTGCGTTCGGCCTGGGCATTAATAAGGCAACGGTGCGGGCAGTAATTCACCTTTCGCTGCCGAAGTCGATTGAGCAGTACTACCAGGAAGCAGGACGCGCAGGACGCGATGGCTTGGATGCGGATTGCGTTTTGCTATGGCAGAAAAGAGACGCAGGACTGCTTGGCTTCTTCGCGAATCAGATCGTCGACGCGGCTGAGCGCGAGCGGGCGTGGGAGCGCTATCGAATTATTCGTGAGTTTGTGGAATCGAAGCGCTGCCGTCACCGCCAGATTTGCGAGCACTTCGGAGAAGTTCCAAAGTGGCAGACGTGCCACGCGTGCGATATATGTGGAACGGTCACGGAATGGTTGGGCAGCGCTGATGTTGCCTCCGCGAAGAGGAATGGAAAAGCGAGGTCCATCCAGCCTGTGGCTGCGGCCCCTCCCAGCGAAAATGATGATTTACGAGAGTACTTGCGCGAGTGGCGCCGGGATATTGCCAAAGAGAATGGAGTCGCCGCTTTCGTTGTGCTGCATGATTCTTCTCTGGAGGAGATCTGCGCACGGCGTCCCAGGTATTTCGCTGAGCTGCTCGACGTAGGAGGGATCGGCAAGCGCAAGGCCGAGGTCTATGGGCAGCCCATTCTCGATGCTCTAGAGAAATTCCGCCAGGGAGCACGGGCTTGCCGCGGTGGCAGCGCCAAACCGAAGCCTTGCGAAGAAACTCTGCGCCTGCTACGCGAAGGAAAAAGCCTCGAAGAAATTGCGCAGATTCGAGGCCGGCAGATGTCTACCGTAATCGGCGCAGTGGCAAATCTGCTGGAACTGGGAACAATCGAGTTTCAGCCAGGATGGGTAAGCGGCGAGAAAGATTCGGTGATTCGGGCGGCGTGCGCCAGAGCTGGAGTCGAACGGCTGAAGCCGATCAAGGATCTGGTGCCGCCGGAGATCACCTACGACGAAATCCGGCTCATCGTTGCTTGCTTGCGGCGAGAAGCTCCGATGGAGAAGACGAGTATTCCCGCCTAGGTGCAACTACCGGATGGCGCCGGCTGCGACGCCAAAACTTGTTTCGCAGCCTCCTGACCCGAGCGAACGCAGTCTGGGACGCCGATTCCGCGATAGCCATTACCGGCGAGCGCAAGGCCGGGGAGCTGCGCGCGCAGCCGTTCTATCCGGTCAAGGCGTTCGAGGTGGCCGACTCCGTACTGAGCCATGGCCGATTTCCATTTGTAGACTCGAGCGAAAAGAGGCATGGCCCGAAGACCGAGAATCTGCTGCAGATCCTGGCGAACCGCGCCGACGATCTCGTCGTCCGAAAGCTGCCAGACATTTTCCGCGTTCGGTCCCGCAAAGAAGCAGCGCAGCAGAGCACGATCGTCGAGTGCGCGATGTGGAAATTTATTGTGAACAAAAGTTGCGGCCAGCAAGCGCTTACCCTCGCTGCGGGGCACAAGAAACCCGAAACCCGGAGGCAGCGACTGGCGAACTTGCCGGTCGTATCCGAGGCCGACGGTAATCGAGGAGCTGTATTGGATCACGCCAAGTTCGGCGGAAAGCTCCGGGCTGCAGCTGGCGAGCACGCTGGCTGCGGCTTGAGCCGGCAACGCGACAATGACTGCGTCGTAACGCTCGGAGGTCGATCCGGAGGAAACCGTCCAGCCTCCAACTTGAGGCTGAATTGACTGCACGGCAGAATTGGTAAGCAATGAACACGGATGGAGCCGGGGAACCAGTGTTTGAACCAGATGCTCCATCCCGTTCTTCAAGGAAGTAAACAGCGGAGGAGCAGGTTGGTTCGCGGTACTCCGTATTTTCTTGCGAGCAGCCAACATGGCGCGGCCGAGGCTGCCGTGAGTACGTTCCATCTCCGCGAAGCGGGGGAGGACGGCGCGCACGCTAAGGCTGGCGGCTTCGCCTCCGTACACTCCGGAAAGCAGTGGGTCAGCGAGGCGGTCAACCATTTCAGAGCCATAGTGCCGCTCGACCATGGACGCAACGCTCTCATCGTGCTCGCCGGCATGCGGTGCATGCAGCAGCTCCCGCGCCATGCGCAGTTTGGTGGTCCACGAAAAAAGCGGCGACAAGCCCGTCGGCAGAATTTTGGTTGGGACCATGAACATCAGTCCATCCGGCATCGGAATCAACCGGCCACGAACCAGAATGTAGGTTTTGCGATTGGCATCATTCGATCCGATAAGCTGGTCGCCCAGCCCGAGAGTACGGCACAGCTCGGCGGCCCAAGGCTTCTCGCTGATGAACGAATCCGGTCCAGCCTCGACCAGGCAGCCGTCAATGCGCTCCGTGCGGAGCACCCCGCCGAGCCGTGGTGACGCTTCATACAGCGTGTAGTCCACAGTTCCAACGCGGCGTCGTTCTTCCAGAGCGAAAGCGGCAGCTAGACCGGAGATTCCGCCGCCTATAATCGCGACCCGAATCATGGGACGCGGCTTCCGGCTTTCGGCTTCCCGAGCCCGGTTTCCGGGCCGGCGAGGGAAGTGATGAGAGACGCAGAGTACTCCTGAACGAAGCGAGCCAGGTTTTTCACATTCTCGACGGGAGTTTCGGGCAGGATACCGTGGCCGAGATTGAAGACGTGCCCCGGGCGCCCAGCGGCCAGTTGCAGGATGTTTTCGGCGCGAGATTGCAATTCCTTCCACTCCGCAAACAATAAAACCGGATCCAAGTTGCCCTGAACCGCACAGCGGTGTCCAAGCGCGCCCCAGCCCTGATCAAGCGGAATGCGCCAATCGAGGCCGATGACGTCGGCTCCAGTTTCATTCATGGCAGGAAGCAAAGTGGCGCTATCGGTGCCGAAGTAAATAATCGGCGCACCAGTTTTCTGCAGGCGTTTGACCAGGGTAGTAACATGCGGAAGAACGTAGCGGCGATAATCCTCGACGCTGAGGCAGCCTACCCAGCTATCGAAAATTTGGACGACGTCGGCACCCGCACGTACCTGCGTCGCCGAATACTGCGCGGTTACGTCGACGAGCTTGCGCATCAACTCGTCCCAATCCCCGGGCGAGTTATACATCATTTTCTTGGCGTGAAGATAATGCCGCGAGCCACCACCTTCGATCATGTAGCTGGCAAGAGTGAAGGGAGCTCCGCAAAACCCGATGACCGGGACCTTGTTTTCGAAATGCTTCGCCACCAGCTTTACCGCCTCTGAGACATAGTCGAGCTCCGCAGCACGGTCGGTGCGGAGTTGGGTCACGTCCTCCTTGGTGCGCACGGGCTTCCCAATGACCGGGCCTTCGCCTGCGGCAAAGTGAAAGGCTAAGCCCATGACCTCGAGAGGAAGCAAGAGATCGGCGAAAATGATAGCTGCATCGACACCCAACGACTCGGCTGCGGTGATCGTTACTTCGGCGGCAAGTTCAGGCTTCTTGCAGATTTCGAGGAGCGAATGCTGCTTACGAACCGCGCGATATTCCTTCATATAGCGGCCTGCCTGGCGCATGAACCACACCGGAGTGCGGTCGACTGCTTGCGACTTGCAGGCACGAACGAAGCGGGATTCGGGCGCAGACATGAACACTAAACTGTAGCATTTTTGAGTGGGATATGCGCAGCTCGGTCCCGCGCTTAGGCAAGCAACATTTGTGCGACACTGGAGAATCTAGAATAAAACGAGCGTCTGCGCGGGCGCAGTACTATTAAAATTGAGGTTGGTAATGAGCCGCACCGAAGTTGTGAAAGACAAAGTGGAACTGAGCGTTGGCGACGGCACGCGCATGAACGCTTATGTGGCGCGCCCGCAGGGAGACGGGAAATATCCGGGGCTTCTGCTCTTTCAGGAAGCATTTGGAGTGAATCATCACATTCGCCAGCGTCGGGGACCGCTTTGCTGCCGACGGATACGTCGTGATTGCGCCCGAACTCTTCCATCGAACTGCGCCGCCGGGGTTCGAAGCGAGCTATACCGATTTTCCTTCAGTTATGCCGCATCTGCAGGCGGTGACCCCGGAGACCATAGAGCGCGACGCACAGGCGGCCTATGGTTGGCTGCAGTCGAATTTGCAAGTGAAAGCAAATGAAATTTCGAGCGTGGGATTTTGTATGGGTGGGCGAGTTTCGTTCATCACGAACAGCTTTCTTCCCTTGAAAACCTCAGTCTCGTTTTACGGAGGAGGAATCGCGCCCGGTTTGCTAGATCGTGCCGCCAAACTGCAAGCGCCGATGCTCCTGATATGGGGCGGAATGGATAAGCACATCACGCCAGAACACCGGAGGGCCGTAACCGAAGCATTAACCGCGAAGCAGAAGATTTATGTAAACGCCGAATTCTCGCGCGCCGACCATGGTTTCTTCTGTGACGAGCGCGCGAACTACGAGCCGCATTCGGCGCGACAGGCGTGGGCTTTGACGCTGGAGTTTCTGCGCTCGTGAGCAAAGCCGGCGCGCTTTTTCTGGGTGTGGCGGCTATTGTAATTTCTGTGTCGGCCTGGCAGGTTCCTCAACTTGCCGCCCCGCGCGTCCACACAGCTTCCGGCACGCCGACTTTTTACAAGGACGTCCTGCCAATACTTCAAGACAAGTGTCAAACCTGCCATCGGGTCGGCGAACCGGCGCCCATGCCGCTGGTGACATACGACCAAACGCAGCCCTGGGCGCAAAAGATCGCGGCGGCGGTCAGTATGAAGATGATGCCTCCATGGTTCGCCGATCCGCGATATGGACGTTTCTCCAATGATCCCTCGTTGACCCCGGAGCAGATTGCGGCGATTGTCGCCTGGGCGAAAGGTGGCACGCCGGCCGGAAACGTACAGGATGCTCCGCCGCCACGCAATTGGAGCAACGCATGGAATATTCCTCTGCCGGACGTCGTGGTGAAAATGCCCGAGCCCGTGCAGATTCCGACACGCGGGGAGGTGGAATACACCTACGAAATTGTTCCGACCCATTTCGCTTCGGATACCTGGGTACAGATGGTTGAGGTGCGGCCCTCGAGCCCGGCGCACGTGCATCACGCCGTGGTTTACATTCGCCCACCGGATTCGCCGTGGCTGCGGCATGCGCCGATCGGTGAGCCGTTCATTGCCTCGATGTTGGCCGATCCCGTCGAGCGCCGCCAGGCGCATGAGACCACAAGCGATCTGTTGCTGGTATACGCGCCGGGAAGTGCTCCGGACCGCTGGCCAGATGGATTGGCAAAGTTTGTGCCGGCAGGATCGGATCTCGTCTTTCAGATGCACTATACGACCAATGGCGATGCAGCGAGTGACCAGACAAGCGTCGGGTTGGTCTTCGCGAAACACACCCCCGAGAAGAGGGTTATTACTTTGCAACTAAATAATCATGCGTTGATCATTCCGCCGGGCGCGGACGATTTTCGCGTCGAAGTGCAAGGCACTCTGCCGAACGATGCGACTTTGCTCAGCTTCTTTCCGCACATGCATCTGCGGGGAAAGCGTTTCGAATACGACATTATGCACGACGATGGCAGCGTGGAAATCTTATTGCGTGTGAACTATCACTTTCACTGGCAATTAAGCTACAAGCTGGCGCAACCGCGGGAGTTGAAGGCTGGGACAAAATTGCGGGCGGTCGCCTGGTATGACAATTCACGGAACAATCCGCACAATCCTGATCCCGAGAAGATGGTGACGTGGGGCGATCAGACCTCCGACGAGATGATGGTAGGCTTCTTCGACGTGGCGGTGCCCGCGGCAATGGATAAGTGGCAGTTCTTCATTCGGCACAACGAAGAGAATCTCAAGAAGCAATAATGATAAAGACCGGTTGTCGTTGGCAGACTGACTACGACCCCAGTTGCCGACTATGCTGGTATTTGTAAAATTGGGGCGGGTTCACTATTTGATCGCCAGTCCGGTTTCGCTGACGGCCGTAGGCAAGCAGCGAGCGCGCCAGTTCGTGATTTCTTATTGCGCTCTTGCGGTCGTGTTTCTAGCAGTCTACGTGGGATCGATGTTCACTCCCGGGCTGCTCGACGATGCCGACTCCACTCATGCGGAGGCGGCCCGCGAGATGTTCGTCACCGGCGACTACGTCACCCTGCATATCAACGGCGTCCGCTATCTTGAGAAACCTCCGCTGCCTTACTGGCTGGTCGCGTCAAGTTACAGAGTTTTTGGTGTGAATGAGTTCAGCACTCGCCTGCCAATGGTTCTTTCCATTTTGCTACTGGGGGTGCTCGCGCTGGTTTGGGGTCGTCGAGGGTTCGGCGGACGCACTGGAATCTACGCCCCGCTTTTTGTATGCACCTGCACCGGCGTATATCTATTCACCCGCGTTCTAATTCCAGACGTCCTGCTCAGCCTTTTTATTGCCGCATCCATGTATTTGTTTCTGACGGCGCTTGAGCCCGAAGCGAAGTCGTGGCGCTGGTACGCGGGGTACGCCATGATGGCGCTAGGTGTACTGACGAAGGGTTTGATCGCTCTGGTGTTTCCTTGCGGTGCGGCATTTTTCTTTCTGTTGATCACGGGCGAGTGGCGGCGTTGGCGCGAGTTCCGTCTGTTCCCGGGGGTTGCACTGTTTCTAGCGATTGCGGCGCCGTGGCACATTCTTGCGGGATTGCGAAATCCGGGAACGCCTGGGCATCACGGATTTCTCTGGTTCTATTTCGTCAACGAACATTTTCTGCGATTTCTCGGAAAACGGTATCCAAAGGACTACAACAAGCTTCCCGCGGTTCTCTATTGGAGTTTGCACCTGGTCTGGCTCTTTCCCTGGAGTTTGTATCTGCCGGCGGCCCTCCGGACGGCGAGGCAGGAATGGAGGGCTCGGCGGGATTCGGCTGGCCGTTTGTGGCCAGGCGATTTTGCCGCTCGCACTCGGCTTCTGTGCTGGCTTCTTGCCGGAGTCGTTCTCGTATTCTTCGCCATCTCGACCAACCAGGAGTACTACACGTTCCCAGCGTATTTGCCGATCTTGCTGCTGCTCGCCGATGGCATCGCGCGCTGCGAGCGGGCTGAATGTGAATCAAATCGGCGGGCAGGCTGGCTCACTTACTCGGCGGCCGCGATCGCGATCATCGGATTCGCCGCCAGCATCATGCTGTGCCTCGGGCTCTGGCAATCGCGCAACCTGCCGTTTGTCCCTGACATCGGAACAGTGTTGAACCAGCAAGATACGAGCGCATACACGCTTTCGACGTCCCATATTCTCGATTTGAGTTATGCATCGTTCGCGGCATTGCGGCTACCGGCAGCGCTGGCCGCTTCTGTGCTGCTTGGGTTTACGCTGGCGTCGTTTATTTTGCGGCTGTATAGGCGGCATTACTGGGCGACGTGGACGCTGGGGGTGGGTTTCGCAGTCTTCTTGGTAGCCGCGCATATCGCGCTGGCAAGATTCGGCCCGTATCTTTCGTCAAAAGAATTGGCGCACGACATCGCTGCGCGGGCGCGTCCTGACGACAAAATAATGATCTATGGCGATCAGGCGTTCGGCTCTTCACTGTTGTTCTATCTCGGGCGGCCGATTGACTTGGTCGAAGGACGCACCACGTCCATGTGGTTCGGTTCAACCTTTTCCGATGCGCCCAAAATTTATTTGAGTAATGCGGATCTGCAACGGGAGTGGGCGGGCAGCGATCGAGTGTTTCTGTTTGTAGCCCCATATGAGAAAGCGCGCGTTGATGCACTCTTGCCCTCAAAGTTTGTCGTGGCAGAGCTTTCTGGAAAATACGTTTACAGTAATCAACCGTAAGCTTGGTCGTTTCAAACCAATCGTGAGGCAATCATCAAATGAGGAAGGAAATCGTAGTTGCCGCAATCGTGGGAATCTTCGCATTTCCAGCAGTGGGTGGATTTGTCATCTCCGCCGCGAAGGCGCAGTCTGCCACAATTCCACCAAGCGCTAATGCGGAGCCCAAAACGACGGAACAACAGTACAAGAATATTCAGGTGCTCAAGGGCCTTCCCGCAGACCAGTTGATTCCCGCCATGCAGTTCATCACCACATCTCTGGGCGTCGAGTGTGAGTTCTGCCACGTGGAGGGCGCCATGGAGAAAGACGATAAGAAGACGAAGCAGACGGCGCGAAAAATGATGGCAATGATGTTTGCCATCGACAAGGACAATTTCGAGGGGCGTCGCGAAGTAACTTGCTACTCCTGCCATCGCGGCAGCGTCAAGCCGGTGGCCACGCCTCCGGTAATGCTCGATATGGCTAAGACGGCTCCGAATGCTGCACAGGCGGCACAAGCGGAAGGTGTAGAGACAAAAATCGTTGGCGGGCCAACTGCTGACGAAGTGCTCGATAGGTATCTGCAGGCCGCCGGAGGAGCACCCGCGATCGACAATGTGACGACCCGCGTGATGAAGGGCACGATCACCTTTGGCGACAGGAATGTTCCGATCGATATTTTTTCGAAGGACCCGGACAAGCGGATCTCGTTTACCCACACCCCGGATGGAGACAGCGTGACCGCCTTCGATGGGAAAGAAGGCTGGCTTGCGGCGCCGAAACATCCCATCCGCATGATGCATGGTTCTGACGTCGACGCCGCGGCGATGGATGCGGACCTCCATTTTCCTGCGCACTTAGAGAGAATGTTGAGCAAGACAGATGTGCGGGGCGCCGAAAAGATCGACGGCCACGATGCTCACTTAGTCGAGGGCGAACGCGAAGGGAAGACACCGTTGCAGCTATATTTCGATGCGAAATCCGGTTTGCTGCTTCGACTCGTTCGCTACGGAGAGACACCACTGGGGCTTTTGCCGACGCAAATCGATTACGCGGACTACCGCGTTGTCAATGGTGTCACGATTCCATTTCGCTGGACCTTGGCACGACCCGGCGGCAGGTTCACGATCCAGCTAAGCGATGTGAAACAGAACGTTCCGGTGGATGACACAAAATTTGCCAAACCTGCCGCGCCGCCGGCGGAATCGAGAGCGCCCTCGAAATGAGGACATTTGACTCGTTCGTAAGAAACTGTGCAGGAAGTCTGCATGACAAATCCCGATAGCTTCGATAAATAGTTTCGATTGCTGGGCTTTGACGGCAAAATGTACAGTGAGTCGGCACAGAACAAGGCTTGGATTTATCGCAGCCTGGCACGGAAGGTTACTAGTGGGAGCCTTCGGCATAGAATTGCATCTTGAGCTGGACGCGAGAACAAAATCATGACGAAGGTCGAAGCAGTCATCCAAAACTCCAAGTTGGAAGCGGTGAAGAGCGCGCTGCAGGAGATTGGCGTCGAGGGCATGACGGTACTCGAGGTACGCGGGCACGGACGGCAGAAGGGCCACACCGAGGTTTATCGTGGCCGCGAGTATAGCGTCGATCTGATTCCCAAGACGAAGCTCGAACTCGTATTGCCTGACACAATGGTTGAAAAGGCGGTGCAGGCGATCCTGACAGCCGCGCGTACAGGAAAAATTGGCGACGGAAAGATTTTTCTCACGCGGGTGGATGAAGCCGTTCGCATCCGCAATGAAGAACGTGGCGAAGCGGCATTGTAGAGTCTGCTGCTTCAGGTCCGCGGCGAAACTCTAAAATCTCCGCAACCGACCTAGCGTGGCTTCGGATGCTGGGTTTTTCCGAACCGCTGCCCAGTTGGCGACGCCCAGCGCGATCGTTCCAATTAGTATCAACGATTGTCCGAAATCGACGCGAGTCACCAAGAGCAAACAAAGGAGCACGCCCAGCACCGCGAATAAATTCCCTGCCGGCAGGCGAAACAACGCTCTCTCCGGCTGCTTGCGGCGCAAGACCGGCAGCGCGGCACAGCCGACTGCATAGTACAGAAGCCGGGCGACGGCGGATAACGTCACATTCCACTTGAATTCTCCTATCAGCGCAAACGCCCAGATCATAGCGGCGAACGTGAGAATGGAGACATAAGGCGTGTGGAAACGCCGGTGCACGGCGGCGAAGACGGCGGGAAAGTCTCCTCGTTCGGCGAGAGCAAAGGGAACACGCGGCATCGCAAGAATCTTCGCGCTGAGATATCCGTAGAAAGAAATCAGAGCGCCGACCGCAACCAGCGCCGCTCCAACCGGACCTGCTGCCAGCCGAGCCACATCCGCCAGCGGGCGCGCGCTGTGTGCCGCATCCGGCAGAACTCCAACAACCACCCATTGAATCAGCGCGTAAATAACCGTGCACGCCAGCAGTGCTGTGAACAGCGCGAACGGAGCATCGCGGCGGGGATTCTTCGCTTCGCTCATCGGCGCGAGCGCGGTTTCGAATCCTCCATAAGCGAATACGAGCAAGAGAATCGCCTTTAGCCAATGTCCAGGGTCAGGTGGCGCACCCGAAGGAGTAGCCATCTGCCAATGATGGCGCGAAAGGACAATCACCCCTAGAACGATGACGCCGAACAACGGCACAAGCTTGGCCGCCGTGAAGAGATTGCTGACTTGCGCTCCAGCCCGGACGCCGCGCACGTTGATGAAAGCCAGCACACCGACAAGCAGTGTAAGAACAAGCGCTCGGGGCATAGGATCCTTCGCGCGAGGGAAAAACTCGCCCAGATAAATGACAAATAGATTCGCATTGGCGGCAGGAGCGGCGACTTGTCCCAGGTAAAGCATCCATGCGGTTTGTATCCCCATGAAGCGGCCAAAGGCGACGCGCGCATACAGATACGGACCTCCGGCCTGCTGAAATCGCGAGGCGACCTCTGCATAGCAAGCCATCACAATGCACATGCCGGCCCCGGCCGCGACCACCGCCCAGATGCTCGAACGGCCGATCAAAGCGGCGACGGTGGAGGGAAGGCCAAAGACTCCACTGCCGATGATGGAGTTCACCACCAGCGCAACCAGGCTCCAGCGGCCTATAGCACGGAGAAGATCCTGACGCGGCAGGTTGGCAATCGCAGTTTCCATGAAAGCGCGTTTGTATCACAGTTCGCCGCGCACGGAAAAATCGAAGTTGCTTCAGGTGGGGCTACTTGGCAAAGAAATAGTCGAAGGACTTTACCGCTGTGAATTCGTCCTCCTTAACGTCGAACACGGTGTAGAGCTTCGTGACATTCAAAATGTCGTGGACCTTCTTGGTGAGATTGAGCAGCTTAAGATCTCCGCCTGCGTTGCGGACAGCGGTAAAGCTGCTGACCAGTTCACCCACGCCGGAGGAATCGATAAAGTCGACGTGCGCAAGGTTGAGAATGATCTTCTTCTTGCCTCCGGCAATCAGACTCCGTACGGTCTCGCGGAGTCGCTCCGTTTCGTCACCCAGAGTGATTCGACCCTTGATGTCGACGATGGTGACGTGGCTCACTTCGCGCGTATCAATAGTCATCGGCTTCCAGCCTCAGGGCTGGCTTTCTAACTTGCGCTGAATGTTAGAGGCATGGGCGGCGCAAGTCAATCGGAACAATGTCACAGTCTCATAACCCATCCGACAACATCACGCGCAGGTGTAGTCGTGGATTTCCTGGATAGGTGAAGTAATAATCGGATTCGAATATTCAGGGTGATGGAACTCGAGGTGCATGCCTCGGCCGACATACTGCAACTTGAGCATGGACCCTCCCCAGGTGGAGCCGGCGATCGCGACATGCACTGGGTCCGGACAGAATTCAGGATGGCCGGAGATCAAGGCTTTTCCGCCGCCGAGCAGGACTGCACGGTAGCAATGATGCATGGTCTGTATGTGCAGAACAGTCGATGGCGGGAGATCGTGCAGAAATACGCCGCCCTCGATTTCGGACTGGATAATCGCGTCGTTAACGTCGTCCGCCAGATTCGGGTGCGGGGTAAACATGGGAACACAGAGCTTAAAGAGTAATGGGTTTCCGGCGCTAGGGCAAGGGTTGTTTGGAGATTAGGCGACCTCGGAACAGCTCCCGTCGAAGAACTATTGAAAACAGAGCACTTCTCGCCGATTTGGCCGCGACTTAAGTAACAAACGGCTTCGCGTTCCTCAATCTCTGTCCGTAGCACGGCGATCGTTAGAGATGGATCTATTGATGCTGCGTGTCGGAGGCGGTTTGCGCGGCTGAAGCTGGATTCTCGACGTCGACTCCGATGGCATCACCCGAAAGAATCAGCTCCACACGCCGGTTCTGCTGGCGGCCTTCGGAGCTATCGTTCGACGCGATGGGCTCGGTTTTGCCAAAGCCGCGTGCTTCAACCGCGCTCGAGTTTATGCCTTGCTGCACAAAGTAGTCGCGCACCGCCTGCGCACGATGTTCCGAGAGTTGCTGGTTGTACTCGTCACTTCCGATGCTGTCCGTGTGACCTTCGATCGCAACATGCAGGCTGGGATATGCCAGAACGATTCCAGAAACTTTGGCAAGGCGCTCGCGGGCTGCAGGCAGAAGCTCGAAGCTGCCGCTACGAAATAGAACGTCGGACATGTTTGCAACCAGGCCGCGGGCGGAATCGCGCGTGGCCAGAATGCTGTTGAGCTGCTGCAAGAGACGGGCCCGCAGTTCCTGCTTCTCATATTCGGCTCGCTGTCTGTCTTTTTCCGCCTGCTGGCGCAACGATTCCGATTGTGCCGCGGCCTGGCGTGCTTTGTCAGTCTCAGCGGCCAGCGCTTGTTGCTGCGCGACCGCTTCGGCTGTAGCTTTTTCGGCTTCCGCTTTCTGCCGCGCGGCTTCCTGAGCCGCCGCTTCCGCTTCCTGCTTCATTTTGAGAGCTTCTGCTTTGGCTTTCTCGGCTTCGACGCGGGCTGCCTCGGCCTGAGCGCGCGCGGCTTCCGCGTCGGCGCGGCGCTTGGCTTCGGCGTCGGCATCGGAACGAGCTTTGGCTTCGCGGGCTGCGGCCGCGGCCTGGGCGTCGTCTTCTGCCTTTTGCTTGACCGCCATTAGCCGTGCTTCCTCGGCGGTTTCGGTGGCTTCCTTGGCGGCGGCTTCGACCGCTTCCTTCTTTGCTTTCTGCCGGTACAGACCTTCAGCGTTCAACAACTGTTGACCCGCTTTTGAAATAATGAACGCTGCATACTTGTCGCCAGCTGCAATCCGCGCGATGCGCATCGCATTGCGAGCCTCGAAAAGTTCTAGCGGAGTCTTGCTGTCGATGCCGAAGATGGCATCCTGAATATGGGTGTTCGTAGAAGAGTAGGTACCGCGGCTGACCAGATCGTATTTCGCTTCGATGTTCTCTCCCACGCCGGTCACCGGCGCGCTCTCCATGACCACCATATTTCCCGGTGCGGTCACGGCGAAATACGGTTCAGCCGTGACAATCATGCCGAAGCTTTGCAAGTCGGTGAAAGCTTTAAGATGCGCGTTGCCCTTATCAATCGTAACTTCGCCAAGATTGACCGGGCGGCCCTGCGGAGACACGGCCCACAAAACGTAAGTTAAATATTCGAGACCGAATTTGGTGGCGTCTTCGAGGCGCTCGAATTTGACTTCGATCTGAAAATTCGTCTTCTTGCCTTCGACTTTAGCTTCACCGGTCGCTCCCTGCAGCAGGTCGGTTCCACGGAAATCAACCTTGGTCGTCCCACCCTGCAGGCGATAGTGAACCGCCTGTGTGGTGCGGGTCACCGTCGGGACTGCGGCGGTCGCGGAATTCACAGCGTTTGGCGATGTTTGGGCGCAGGTAACCGTAGCAACGAACAAAATGATGGCCAGATTTAGGTTTTTCACTGACGTTCTCAGTCTGGGGGAGACTTTGCGGCGCGCTTCACTTCTCCTAATGATTTTCGTTGGAGCTCAGTCTCGCGAATAGAGGCAGGAAGGACTATTGGTGAATGGAACTTTGGTCACCCCGCTTGGCATTCACTTTGGCAATATCTCAGGGAACGGTCGCAATGGCGCCCTTGGAGCCGACCACAAGAGCTCCGCCGGTCGGATAGGGCCTCACCGCGTTGAATCCGAGGCCCGACTTTTTGAGCGGGCTCATGCGAATCGGATTTTGCGGCGGACGAAAATCGTAGATGAATTTGGGACCGACCAGGAATATGCGCAGGCCCGAATCTTCATTCCCTTTTTCCACAGCTTTGCCCGTCGCGCTGTTAGAAAGCCCATACTTGCGGTCATACGCAACGGCAGAGTAATACGATTGCGGGAAGATCTTAGAGAGTGTCCAGGTCTTTCCACCGTCATTGGTGAAGGCCAGATTCGGGCCGTCTCGATCGGGACGTTTGTAGTCTCCTCCAGCAATCACGCCGTGAGTTGCATCGCGGAAAGCAATCGAGAAGATGCCTTCGGAATCAACTCCATGAACAATCGGCGTGTCGAGGACCTCCCAGTCCCGCCCCCGATCGGCAGAATGAAAAACCCGCGCCACTTTGCCGCCGGTGGCGAACCAGATGTTGGGATCATCCTTACTCAGAATCGCCAGACAGGAATTGCTGGCGGCGAATGCGCCCTCGCCTTCAATCGCAGGGGGAAGCTGACCGGATGGAATCGGTTTCCAATTCTTGCCATCCTCGGTCATGAGCAACTCGAACTTCAGCGTTCCGTTTTCATCGGGAACCGGATCGCCGAGAACCAGGCCGTGAGTTCGATCCCAAAACACAATCGAATCGAAAAAGCCTTTGGGATTCTTGTTGGTGAATTGCAACTCCCAGTGCCGGCCGGCGTCGATGGTGTGATAGATGCGGGATTGATCGCCGGGGCCCGAGGACATGAGAAAAGCTTCGTCAGTGGAAAACGCGACAACGCCGCGGAAATCCAACCCCTCGGCACCCGCAACCTGCTCGGGAATCCATATGCGGCCATCGGTCATGCGCAGGTAAGTTCCATGCGTTCCCGAGGCCCACGCCACTTTTTGTGAAACTGCGCTCGCACCGCGCAAGTCTTCCTTGGTCCGCGAGAAATGGGTTTGCGGCTTAGACTGGGCCGAGGCAAATGCACTGAGGACAACAAAGGCGAGCAGTTGCGGAGCTGAAATAAGACTTAGCCGTTGCATATTGTGAGAATGAATCTCAGAGCTTGGTCGATTCCTACTTCGCGGTGAAGGGCGCAAACACGGCCGTTTTTCCGAAGTAGATGCGCAACGTGCACTTTTCGCCCATGTGGGCGAATGCCACTTCCAGAGAGTCCGACGCCTCCCCTACCTGATCGGTCTCGATCGCGGAGCGCGCGATATCCTGCTTTTCATCATAGGGCGAGTGCGGCGCGACATTTTTATTCACTGCCAAATTCCATTGCTTTCCGGGGATGGGATAAACGGTGTAAGCACCCGGAGGAATGGTTGCGCTTCCGAAGGTGAGTTGCGCTTCGGTGAAAAGCGTCATGGGAGAACCACCTGGCATCCAGGGTTTGCCGTTAGGCAGCTTCTCGTTTTTAGCGCTCACATTGTTGTAGCGGATCGAGACCTGCCTGCCATCATCCAGATTACAGCTCGCCACCGGTTGATCGGCATCCTGTGTCCACCCGACGCCAACCAGTGCGATGCAGAAAAAGATGCTGACGACAATGCGCACGCGAAACATGAGACCCCCTATGGCCCAAGAGTGTAGCGCCGAATCGACGCAGGACAAAGACAATTTGAGCTGCAATCCATTTGCCCGACGCTTTAGCCCGGCCTGTTGTTCTTGAAAGTCACATTCGTCGCTGATCTTCGGTGACGTATAAAGGCCGGCAGGCGGTTGCTACCGTGAGTGATCGAGTGCCGGGAACCCAATGCCGGTACCGCGCGAGGACGAATACTCATGGCGAAGGCAAGCAAGCTCAAGATTCTTTATGGTGAAGGGGATATCGAAGCGCAGGCGCCCACCGCGGCAGCATTTGAGAAGGCCGGACACTCAGTAGAAAAGGCCGTGGGACGAAAGGCAGTGGAGACGGCGCTTCACAAGTCGACATTCGATCTGGTCGTTCTCGGCCCAACCCTTAGCCGCAATGACCGTCATCATCTCCCTTATATGGTCAAGAAGACGCAGGCCGAAACGAGCGTATTGGTAATGCACGCCGATGGAACGCGGCATCCCTATGTCGACGCCTGCACCGATACCGGGGCAAACATAGAAAACGTATTGGCGCGGATTGAAGGAATGAAGATCGCCGGACTCATGCCGGCGGCTACCGCAGCGACGGCCGGAAGATAAATTTAGTTTCGGCACTGATTTGAAGGGCGGCTTCTCGGCCGCCTTTTTCCATGATCGACGAGTCCGTCACGGCTTTTCTGAATCTTTCTGGATACGAATCAAGAGAGTCAACAGGTGGGAAGTTTTGCCAATCAAGGCCGCTTAAACACGACGCTCGCGATATCGCCTTGTGTGAAGTGGAATGTCGGGCGATCGGGAAAACTCCAGAAGTAGATGAACCCGGAATGTAATAGTGGAGTAATGCAGTGCTCCTGTCCCTGCTCCGCTCCTAATTAAAAGTGAAGAGGACGCAGATTCGTCCTTGCAAGTGGACCAGGACTAATTGTGGAGCCGCCGCGTTATGGTTACGGAACGGTTCTACGGGCTGGCCTGCCGGCTGCGGGTTTGTAGTCGGCGGGATATAGAACCACACGGCGGTTGAAACCTTCGCCGTCGCTCTCCGTTCGCAGATCAGTTTGATCGCGCAGAGCGAGATGGACCATGCGGCGTTCGCGGGAAGACATCGGAGCGAACTGGAAGGGCGCTCCCGTCTGGCGAACTTTTTCCGCGGCAACGCCCGCCGCCAGGCGTAATTCCTGAAAGCGCGTCGCTCGCTGGTTCTTGCAATCGAAGGAAATTTTCTCGTGGTCCCCAGAGGGCAGATGGAGGATTTCCAGCGCCAGCAACTCCAGAGCGCGCAGCAGTTCGCCGCCCCGATCCAGCAGCAAGTTGGAGTCCGGGCCCGACAAATCGACAAAGATCTCCGGCTTCTCCCATTCGCTCTGCGCAGGGGGATCGACAACAATTCGGTACTTGAGGCGAAGTCCACCGTCGGTCACGACGGCCTGCAGGAATTCGTTGATCCTGTTCGCGGTGGCAACTTTATCCATAATTCAGCTCTTAGCTCCTAGCCTTTAGCTTGGAGGCTAAAATCTTTTAACCACGGAGGTCCACATAGGTAAACCTTGTTTATTTCTCTTTCTTCCTCGCCCGCTTTTCCATCATTTCACGCATCTCCCGGCCGAGCTGGGTGCGGTTCATGATGGCCTGCTGCGCCATGGAAATCAAGTTTGTTTCGGCATAGTAAAGATTCAAGCCTGCCTGCAGATTGAAGAAGATGAAACCCATAAACACCGGCATCATCCAGTTCATCATTTTTTGCTGCTGCGGATCCATGCCCGCCTGCGGCGTCATGCGCTGCATGGCGAACATGCTGATGACCATCAGGATCGGCAGAATGAAATAGGGATCGCGCGCCGAAAGGTCTTGAATCCAGAGCCAGTGTGCGTGGCGGAGGTCGAGCGCCACGCCCAACATGCGGTAATACGCGATAAGAAACGGAAACTGAATCAGCAGGGGCAAGCAGCCCCCCGCGGGATTCACTCCTTCTTTCTTGTATAGCGCGGCGACCTCTTCATTCATCGCGGCCTTTCGCGGATCGCGCAGGCTGTACTTCTTATACTTTTCCTGAATCGATTTGATCTGCGGCGCGACACGCTGCATCTTCAGCATCGACTTCATCTGGGTGATGCGCAGCGGTAGCAGCGCGATCGAGATGATCAGCGTCTGAATGACAATCGCCCAGCCCCAGTTGTGAACCACATGGTTGTAGGTCCACTTGAGCCAGAGGAAAAGCGGCCGCGCCAGAATGCCCCACCATCCGTAGTCGACAGTGCCGCCCAGATTTGGGTTGTCGTTATGAATCGTGGGCACAGAAACAGCGTCGAGCGCGGATACTTCCTTCGGACCAACGAATATGCGCTCGGCAGTTGGTCCGCGAAGGTCGCCGACCGCCGCACCGAGAACGTCGATCTTTGCAACCTCATTGGACCCAGGCTTCTGTGGAATCTCGGTGGACTCGCGCAGCGTAACCATCGCAGCCGACGGCGGATCGTTAGGAATGAACAGGGCGGTGAAATACTGATCGCCCGTGCCCGCCCACTCGAATGGTCCTTTAATCGTGTTGCCACTGCTCACGCTTTTGATCGGAAGACGCACAATGTAATTCGGAAAAATCAGGGCGGTGCGGTCGGTGGAAGCGTCACTGTGGTACTCAACCCGCGCCGGAGCGAAGGCCGCAGGAGTTAGCTGGTCGCCAAATCCGGCCGGCCATGCCGGCGGAGCAAAGACTCCTGCGCCTTTGTAAACAACCGAGGTCTCGACATTCAGAACGTAAGTGTGATCGAAGCGAAACGTTTTGCGGACGACGAGCTCTTGATCCGCGTATTCAAAAGTGATCTGAGAGGGCGCTGAAATATGACCCTTGTCCGAAGGCACATAAAGAACAGAGTTCAGACGATTGCGCAGAGTCTCGTCGTACGTCCAGAGCGAAAGCGGATAGCCGAACTTCGTAGCGGTGAGAGGATTGACCAGATCAAGCGGCCCGTTTTCTGCATCGTTATCGAATTTTTTTAGAACCCACGATTTGACCTGCGCTCCATGATTCGTAAAGGTGATGCGATAGAGATCGTTCTCGATGACCGTTTCAGTCTCAACCGTCGCCTGTTTGGTGACGTTTGATGCGGGAGCGGCCGCCGCTACAACCGTAGGGGCAGACTTAACCGGCGAGGCGGCCGATTGAGCAGCCTCGGGCTGCTTCTGTGGAGCAGCGGGCGCTTGTGGTCCGTATTTCTTCAGCAGAGGCTGGAAGATAATTAGGACAACAAAAGTCAGGACAAAGACGAGCAGCAGCCGTCGCTCCGTGCCTGGTTCCTGTTGAGGATTTTGAAAGTCGGGCAAGTTTCCTTTCCCGTTCGGAATTCTTTTTGCGTTTGTGCCGAGGATCGCTAACTGATTCTTCTAAATCGGATAATTTTCGCTGGCAGGTCTCACCACCGGATCATAGCCGCTGCCCGCCAGAGGATGACAACGCATGAGCCGTCCAAAAGCCATCCATCCGCCGCGCAGAGCACCGTAGCGCTCAATCGCCTCCATCGCATATTCGGAGCAGGTCGGCACATAGCGGCAGGCAGTAGGCAAAAACGGCGACACCCCCCGCTTGTAGGCTCGCAGTAATTGCAGCGCGGCGAATTTAGCGAAATCCAACTTCAAGTCTCAGTCTCTCAGATTCGAGTTTCCCGCGATCGGGTTCATTGTCCCGTCGTTCCCGACTTTCGTCGTCTGCTTCGGCGACAATTTCTGTTCAATCACTGCGAAGGCCTTCGCTACCTCGCGCACCACCCCCGAAAAGTCGGTGTGAAGCAAGGACTTTTTCGGATTAATGACAACATCCGCAGCCACGCTGCGCGAGCCAAGCGACATGCGAACCGCCTCGCGCAAGCGCCGCTTCATGCGATTGCGCTGAACCGCCCCACCGAGCGCGCGGCCAACCGTAAATCCGATTCGCAATCCCCCGCGAGATCCCTCCCCCGAACGCGTTTTTGCGCTGCCCGCGCTCTCCAGCGGCCGCGGCCAGAAAAAGACCGTCATCGAGGCCGAAAAATGTCGGCGCCCCTGTTTGTAAACGCGCTCAAAGTCGGCATGCCGTAATAGTCGGGCCGTGCGCGGAAACCGAGCTACTTTCCTGGGGGGCATCGCAGAATCGTTTGCTCGCGTGGTGCCGCACTATGCTTCTTCATGCTGCGGCGCCGAAGCTATTCGCGGAAGCCGGGCTTTACAGACACCCGCTTCCGCCCCTTGGCACGGCGGCGGGAAAGCACCTTCTGGCCGCCCTGGGTCTTCATGCGCGTGCGAAAGCCATGCTTCTTGCTTCGTTTGCGCCGGTTAGGTTGGAACGTACGTTTCGGCATGAAAAATAGCTGCTCCTGATTCGCTCGACAGTCTTAGGGCAAACGACGAGTATAAATGAGCGGCAGGCGTCAGAGCAAAGGCGTGGCTTTCGCTCAACCCCGGTTTGCTCTGTTTTTACGTCGCGAAAACCCGCTTGACGGAGTATTCGCCTCGAAGAAACATTTGGCGAGAGAAGCGCGCTGCATCATTCGCGTTGCAGTTATATTCTCGCCACTTGACAGGCGGTCGGTCGCGGGTTTCGATAATGTGCGCACGGAAATTTCTCCACGAAGATTTCCGCACGGCCAAAAAATTTTGTGCTACTATGCCGCACTGTCGAGTTTGAAATTCTCTTTCAACAATGGCAACCGCGCCGGACAAAATCGGCGCATTCCGCAGTACACTATGAGTTCCACCGACGAAGCGGTAAAACAGCACTTTTAAACAGGCGCCCTCAAGCCAGCCGCCCGGACGCCACGGCGGGTAATTTCATAATTTATGTCAGCTCAAGGAACCACCGTTTCCCCCAATCCGTGGATGCGCATTCTGGATGCGCTCGAAAAAAAGATCAACCGCCACTCCTACGACACCTGGCTGAAGCCGACGCGTTACAGTCACGCCAGCGGCGGAATTCTTTTCGTACGCGTTCCCACTGCAGAGTTCCGTCATGCCGGAGACAAGTACGCGGATCTGATCCAGGAAGCCATCGATAATCTCGGATTGGATTTCAACGATGTGAAATTCGTAACGCCTGAGGACGACCCCGCGGCAACGGCGGTTCGCCACAACGGCGGCCTTTCTGCTCCCGCTCCGGCTCCCGCGGCTTCCGGACCCTCGCAGGCCCGCTTCGACTGGGATGGTGCCGCACAACTTAATCCGCGATACACCTTTGACGCTTTTGTAATCGGATCGGGAAATCAGTTTGCCCACGCTGCCTGCCAGGCCGTTGCCGAGCGGCCTTCGAAGGCTTATAACCCGCTTTTCCTCTATGGCGGCGTCGGTATGGGCAAGACGCACCTGATGCAGGCGATTGGACATGAAGTAAAACGGCGCCAGCCGCAGGCCGCGATCTGTTACGTATCCAGCGAGAAGTTCACCAACGACATGATCAACTCGCTCCGCTACGACAAGATGACGACCTTCCGCGACAAGTTTCGCGGTGTCGATGTTCTGCTTATCGATGATATCCAGTTTCTCGCCGGCAAAGAGCGCACCCAGGAAGAATTCTTCCATACCTTCAACGCCCTGCACGACACCATGAAGCAGATCGTCATCGCCAGCGACCGTCCGCCGAAGGAATTGGCGGAGATCGAAGATCGCTTGCGCAGCCGCTTCGAGTGGGGATTGATCGCGGATATTCAGCCTCCGGATCTGGAAACAAAAGTCGCGATCCTGCAGAAGAAAGCCGAGCAGGAAAAAGTTACGCTGCCCACCGATGTGGCTCTGTACGTCGCGCAGAATATCCGTTCCAACGTGCGCGAGTTGGAAGGCGCGCTGATTCGCTTGGTGGCCCACTCTTCGTTAATCGGAGCCGAGATCACGCTGCCCTACGCGCAGCAGGTGCTGAAGAATTTCATCGACTCCCAGGCGCGCAAGGTTACGATCGAATCGATTCAGAAGATGGTCGCCGAGCAATTCGGACTGCGCCTGGTCGAGATAAAAGCTAAAGACAATTCCCGCGCCATCGTCTATCCGCGGCAGATTGCGATGTATCTTGCCAAGCAAATGACCGAGGCTTCTCTGCCCGAGATCGGCCGCCAGTTCGGAGGCAAGCATCACACCACCGTTCTGCACTCCGTCGAGAAGATTGAGGAAGTTCGCAAGAATGACAAAGATTTAAACAGATTGCTTAACAAACTGACCGAGCAATTAGGCGGATAAAACTGCGTTAGTTTTGCGTTTTGCACTGAGCGGCGCGGTCTTCCTTGCATGGTAGCTGTGAATGGGATGTGAAAGCTGTGCAAGCGGGGCAAGAATTAGCAGGATAGGAAAAGTTCTCCCGGTGAGAGCGCCTAAATGCGGCCCGATTTCTCACACGAACGTTCTAGTTGCAAGGCGGTCAGAACAAGCAGGTTCATCAAGTTTTCCACTTCTCCGCAGTGCCTACTGGTACTGCTGGTTTTATAGCTTTTATATTTGATATAAGAAGCATTAACAGTAGCACGCCGCAAGGGAGACAAAGTCTATGCCGGTGGAAGCGGCAATTGCAGTGGGAACGATGGAGATCACAGTCAGCAAAGCCGAGCTGTTGCGCGAATTGACCGCCACGCAGGGAGTGGTCGAGCGCAAGACGACAATTCCAATTCTCTCCAATTATTTGTTCGAGGCGGCCGATGGCAAACTTGCGCTTACGGCCACCGACCTCGATCTGAGCCTTCGCACTTCGTGCAACGCCAAAGTGAAAAAAGAAGGCTCGTGTACGATCCCGGCCCGCAAACTGCATGACTATGTAAAACTGCTGCCCGACGCCGACATCACCATCAAACTTCTCGAAAATCACTGGGTCAGCATTCGCTGCGGACGTTCGAATACAAAAATGGTCGGCATGGCGAAATCGAATTTCCCCAGCTTGCCTGCATTTCCCACGGCGGGTGTGGTAAAGATTCCCGGCCAGGTTCTTCGCGGATTGATCGCGCGCACCGGCTTTGCGATTTCCAACGAAGAGTCGCGCTACACGCTCAACGGCGCGCTGATGCTGCTGAAGCCGGAATCGATTACCATGGTCGCGACCGACGGCCACCGCTTGGCGCACTGCGAGCGCGCGGGCGAAAAATTCGAAGGCGTTTCCGGTGAGATGAAGACGCTGGTTCCAAAAAAAGCAATGGATGAATTGAAATCCCTGCTCGATTCCACAGACGCGGAAACAGTCGAGTTCGCCAAAGACGAATCGACTTTATTTTTCCGCATCGGATCGCGCCTGCTCACCTCGCGCCAACTGACTGGACAGTTCCCGAACTTCGAAGCTGTGCTGCCGAAAGACAATAGCAAGAGTATCACTCTGAACAGCGGCGATCTGAACTCCGCAATCCTGCGTGTAGCCCAGTTTGCGGACGAACGCTCACGCGCAGTCCGCCTGAAACTCGAAAAAGGGGAAGTGAAACTTTCGGCGTCGTCGACCGAAGCGGGCGAGTCCGAGGATTCGATCGAAGCTGCCTACGACGGTGAAGTACTCACCATCGGTTTCAACGCGGCATACCTCGTCGAGTTCCTCAAAGCCGCATCCAGCGACGAAGTTCGCCTGGAGTTAAAGGATTCGCAGTCCGCCGGACAACTACGTCCCGCTGACGGCGACGACTACAAGTATCGGTATATCGTGATGCCGATGCGGATTTGAGCGCGCTGTAGCGAGCCTGCACTGAGCGAATCCAGCCGCTTCCCAGGCAAGCCCAAAAACTCGCTTGCATCGCTTCCCCGGCTTGACCTCGCTCCATTCCTGTCATACATTGGCGTTTCAACAGCGGAGGCCTCTATGCTTGACGGTTTCAAGAAGTTCATTCTGCGCGGCAACGTTGTGGATATGGCAGTGGGCGTGGTCGTAGGCGCAGCGTTCGGCGCTGTTGTCACCGAGATGACCAAAGCTTTCCTTACGCCGCTGATCGCCTTGATCGTGGGCAAGCCTGATTACTCGAACATTAAGTTCGCGGTTCACGGCACGACTTTCCCAATCGGAGAGTTTATTAATGCGTGCATCTCCTTCTTTCTGATCGCTGCTGCAGTCTACTTTTTTGTGGTTCTCCCGGTAAACATTCTCGTTGCCCGGATGCATCGCGGTGAAAAACCGCCTGATCCCACAACGAAGAAGTGCCTCGAGTGCCTCAGCGAGATTCCCATCGACGCCCGCCGCTGCTCGCATTGCACACAACCGGTAGTCGGGAGAGCGGCATAGAATTTCGATCCGCAAACCGGGATTCATCTCCCGCTTAACATGGAACTATGAGTAGTCGTGGTTCGGAAGTCCGTTACGCGTTCGCGGCCAAAATAAGTGCGGTCGCAGCCCTGTCCGTAGCCTGTGCGCAGGTTGCGGCTACAACGCAAGCTTCGCCTTCCCCGTCGTCCGGTCCCCCTCCTAATTCACACGTGGCAAAGAGCCGCGCTGCCGCATCCTCGCTTGGCTCCGGCTCGGTAAGCTCGGGGATATATCGGAACTCATCGTTGGGTTTCGCATGCAAAATTCCTGCCGGATGGGTACTCCGAACCGACGAGATGGACTCGACGAATCGCGCAGATGGAAAGGAAGCCAACGGCGGCAGCAAAACTGCCGATGCGGGCAAAGAGGGCCGCGTACTGCTGGCTGCTTTTTCGCGCCCACCCGAAGCTCGGGCAGAAGACGTGAACGCGTCAATCCTGATTGCTGCGGAGAGGGCCGACAAATATCCCGGACTGACAGAAGCCGCTCAGTATTTCGGTCCAGTGACCGAAATCACAAAGGCGCAGGGATTCACGATCGATGAAGAGCCGTACGAACTTGAGATCGGCGCCAAGACACTCGTCCGCGGCGACTATGAAAAAGATGTAGGCTCGCGCGTCATGCACCAATCGACGCTGGTGATGCTGGCGCAGGGCTATGCGATCTCATTCACATTCATCGCGGGAACGGAAGACGACGTGGAGGACTTGGTGCAGGGGCTCAGCTTTTCCATGCCGAACGGCGTAAAGTGAAGTTGCGTGGAGTGGCCGGCGAGCTACTCGAGCGGTTCCGGTTCGAGCGCAATGTTCTTTTCGCCGGCGGCTTTTTTGGCGGCGTATTTTTTCATCCAGGCCTCCCAGCTCTTGCCGGCGGCGGTATCGCGTCCGGTGAAGGCGAGCGCGGCAATATCGGCATAGGAAATAGAAAGTTTTTCATTCGAATTCCTGGGATAGAGACGAACCAGAGATTCCCTCAGCGTTGAGCCGCTGCGGCGATCAAAAAGATAGCCTTCGATCTTCGATCCATCTTTGCGCGTGATGGTAATGTCGCCGCGGTAGTCGAAGGCTTTTTCCAGTGCACCGCGAATTTCGTCGTCACTGGCCAACGAAGGAATCCAGCCTTCAAGCTGTTCGTGCGCCGTGCCGGGGGCGACTTCGAGCGCGTCAGGATCTGCGACCGCGTGCGGCACAGCTTGCGCCGCTTCGTGATCGATGTGCCCGGACTCTTTTCCCGTCATATTTTTATCGAGAGGATCTGGTTTCGGGTGGTCCGGCCGTTCACCGCGACGATACCTCGTGCGTGAACTCTGATTTTGGGCTTCAATCCCGATCGGCTACGCCCGCGTTTCCTGCGGCTCAGTCGTCGGAGAAATCTGCACCAGAGGATGCACCGGCGCGATATGCTCGTCCAACATCCGCAGCGCCTCTTTATCGCGGTATCGCGTAAACAAAGTCGCCTTCACCGTGGCCAAAAATCCTCCAAGCGAGCTGAAGGTCGCGTTCACCGCCGACGCTTCATATCCACTATGCACCATGCAATTGGCGCAAGCAGGATTGCCGGATTCTGTGCCATAGTTGCTCCAATTCGTGGTCGCGAGCAGCTCGTCGAAAGTCTCGGCGTAACCATCCTGCAGCAGGTAGCAAGGCTTTTGCCATCCGAAGATATTGTAAGTAGGCATGCCCCAGGCCGTGCAGGGATAGGTGCGCTTGCCCATCAAAAATTCCAAAAACAACGGCGACAAATTAAAGCGCCAGTTCGGCTTACGATTCGAAAGAATCGCGCGGAACATGCGCCGCGTGCGCGCCCGCCCAAGAAAATGTTTCTGGTCTGGAGCCTTGTCATACGAATATCCCGGCGAGAGCATCATGCCCTCCAGGCCAAGCTCCATCATCTCGTCAAAGAACGCGCGCACGGATTTTGGATCAGCGCCATCGAACAACGTCGTATTCGTCGTAACGCGGAAACCCCGCGCCAGCGCCTCTTTAATCGCCTCAACAGCAATGTCGTATCCGCCTTCGCGGCAGACTGCCAGATCGTGCTCCTCGCGCTGCCCGTCGAGGTGAACGCTGAAAGTCAAATATTTGCTGGGCTTAAAAAGATGAATTTTCTCTTTCAGCAGTAATGCGTTTGTGCACAAATAAATATATTTCTTGCGAGCAACCAGCCCCTCGACGATCTCCGCGATCTGCGGATGCATGAGCGGTTCGCCGCCCGGGATCGACACCATGGGCGCACCGCATTCCTCCACCGCGCGAAAGCATTCCTCGGGCGAAAGATCTTTTTTCAGTATGTGAGCGGGATATTGAATTTTGCCACACCCGGCACAGGCCAGGTTGCAGCGAAACAGCGGCTCCAGCATCAGCACGAGCGGATACTGCTTGCGCCCCGCGAGCTTCTGCCGAAGCACGTAGCTCGACACAGTCCACATTTGTGAAACGGGAACAGCCATTCTGGTCGGATCACTCCTGTCTGTCTATTTTATCAGCAGGCTCTGTTAGATGTTGTTGACGATACCCTGGGGTGCCGGGAAGTAAACCACAGGGCCGAATTTCTTCCCCGCACCAAGGGCCCTGTTTACCCGATCAAAAGTCAATTTGGAACCAACTGCAAATAGGGCATTTACCGTTGCGGTTCAGACCCAAACGGCCTCCGAAAAAGGCCGCTTCCGTGGTATAATTTCGCTAGTCGCCAATCGAACCTAAGTATAATAAATTTCAACAACTTGAAGTCGGTTCCCATGGCGGCCTAAATCTCAATTTTGTGCCGAGTTCACTGCGGGCGCTTGGCGGGAATTTTCGTGCTCAATTGAGTTGAAAGTTTTGAACGTTCGTCCCCGGAGCGGAATGGCCACCAAAGAGATCAGCACCTCCATCGATACCAAAACAAAAAACGGAGTCATTGCCCCGATCACGAGCACCAACGGCGGCAAGAATGACTATAACGCCGACTCCATCAAAGTCCTCAGCGGGATGGAACACGTCCGCAAGCGTCCCGCCATGTATATCGGATCGACAGGCGAGGTCGGGCTGCACCATCTCGTGTATGAAGTCGTCGACAATTCGGTCGACGAGGCGCTCGCCGGTTTCGCAACCAGGATCGAAGTCACAATCCACATCGACAACTCGATAACGGTGACGGATGACGGACGCGGCATTCCGGTTGACGATATGGAGATCGATGGCGAAAAACTTTCTGCGGCTGAAGTCGTAATGACCAAGCTGAATGCCGGCGGAAAATTTGACTCGTCCACTTATAAGGTTTCGGGCGGATTGCACGGCGTCGGCGTTTCCGTGGTCAACGCCCTCAGCGAAGAGCTTGAGCTTGAAATCTGGCGCGACGGCGCAACCTGGGAGCAGACCTATTCCAAGGGCGACCCCACCAGCAAACTGAAGAAGACCGGCGTTGCCAAAGTAAAAAGAGGGACCAAGGTTCACTTCCTGCCCGATCGCAGCATATTTACGGCGACCGAATACAACTACGACACGCTCGCCCAGCGCCTGCGCGAACTGGCGTTCCTTAACAAAGGCCTCGTGATCACGCTCACCGATGAGCGCACCACCGATGCGAAGACCGGCGAGGCCAAGCACGCCGAATTCAAATATAACGGCGGCATCGCCGAATTCATCAAGCACCTCAACCGCGGCAAGCAGGTTCTGCATGACAAGCCCATTTACATGGAAGCCGAGCGCAACGGCGTGGCCATGGAAATCGGCCTGCAATACAACGACGGCTATTCCGAATCCGTCTTCAGCTTCGCCAACAACATCAACACCGTCGACGGCGGCACCCATCTTTCCGGCTTCCGCATGGCGCTCACCCGCACCATCAACTATGCGGGTCAGCAGATGGGCCTCTTCAAAGATGTAAAAGAAAATCTCACCGGCGATGATGTTCGCGAAGGCCTCGTCGCCGTAATCAGCGTAAAGCTGCCACAACCGCAGTTCGAAGGCCAGACCAAAGGCAAGCTGAATTCCGATATCGCCGGAGTTGTGCAAGCCTTTATCAATGAGCGCCTCGGCGCATTCTTCGAACAGAACTCTCCCGTTGCGAAAAAAATCATCAACAAAGCCGTCGACGCCGCCCGCGCCCGCGAAGCCGCCCGCAAAGCCCGCGACCTGACGCGCCGCAAAGGTGCCCTCGATTCCGGGGGGTTGCCCGGCAAGCTCGCTGACTGCTCTGAGCGCGACCCCAACCGCTGCGAACTTTTCTTAGTCGAGGGCGAGTCGGCGGGCGGAACCGCCAAACAGGGCCGCGACCGCCGCTTCCAGGCGATTCTTCCGCTTAAAGGCAAGATTCTCAACGTCGAGAAAGCCCGCTACGACAAGATGCTGGCCCACGAAGAAATTCGCGCCATGATCACCGCGCTCGGCACCGGCATCGCCAAAGACGATTTCGATCCCACCAAAGTACGCTACGGCAAAATCATCCTCATGACCGACGCCGACGTCGACGGCTCCCACATTCGCACTCTGCTGCTCACATTCTTCTTCCGTCACATGCAGGAGCTGATCAAGCGCGGCAACATCTTCATCGCGCAGCCGCCGCTCTACTCGATCAAAAAAGGCAAGTCGATGCAGTACATCAAAGACGATGACGCCTTCGATAAAGTCATGCTCAAGCGCGCCGCCGACGGCCTGATCGTCCGCTACGGCGAAGGCGCAGCCAAGCTCGAAGGTGCGAACCTCACGCGCTTTATGAGTGTGCTCAAGGAGTATCTCAACTTCTTCGACAAAGTGAATAAGCGCCTGCGCGACGAAGCCGTCGCCGAGCTGCTGCCCAAACTCGATCTCTCCAAGCATACCGATTTCGAAGGCGACAAAAAAACCCCGCCCAAGAAGATCGAGAAGCTCGAAAAAGAACTGAAGCGCCTGCAGAAAGAGCGCAAGTTCAAGAGCGTCGAATCCGTCTTCGACGAGGAGCACAACTTGTGGGAAGTGAAGTTCGTCAACTCGCAGGGCTCCGAGCACGTCATCAACTGGGAGCTCGCCTCCAGCCCCGAGTGCCGGCAGTTGATTTCAAAATTCAAGCAGATCGAGCCCTATCTCGAGCCGCCGTTCGTGGTTGAAGCAGTCGCGAAAGGGAGCGCGGCCAGCAGCAACGGAGATGACGCCGGAGATGACGAAAGCCCCGACACGGTGCCGGGCGAGACCGACGCGAAAGCGGGAAAGAAATCCGCCAAGCCCGCGCCCCTAGCCGGAGCGAAGACCAAAGTTGCCGCTGAGCCCGTCGAGAAAGCCACCGCGCGCGAGCTCTTTGACTACGTAAGAAAAGAAGGCAGCCGTGGCTACGACGTGCAGCGCTACAAAGGCCTCGGCGAAATGACCGCTCCCCAGCTCTGGGAGACCACCATGGACCCCGAGCGCCGCACCCTGCTCTCCGTCAAGCTCGAAGACATCGCCGAGTGCGAAACCATCTTCAGCACGCTCATGGGCGAAGACGTAGAAGCCCGCCGCAAGTTCATCGAAGAGAATGCGCTGGACGTGAAGAACCTGGATATCTAGAACTCGGTCGGATAAAAAAGTAGAGCGATACGACAGCGTCATTCCGAAGATCCGCGTTTTGTCCAGCGGGGCGAGGAATCTCCCTAATCTGATGCATGTTCAATTTGTCTTTGCCGATTATTTCAGTCCTTCCACCAAATATAAATCCGCCAGATTGCGGTGGTAGCCAAAGACGCAGGTCTTGGCATCGGGGGTCAGAAGGATCGGCCCGATATTCTCCACGCCGGCGGGATCAGTCGGCATCAGGTCTTTCCACAGCGTACGCTTGCCGGACGCGACATCGATGCGGTAGACGTGCGCGGGAAGTTCTCCGGGTTGATAGACGTAGAGAGAATGTGCGTCGGCGCTCCAGGTAATGGGCTGCTCGCCTTGATTGACGCCGGGGATCAGCTTCGCATCGCCGCCGTTCACGGGATACAGGTAAGTTCTCTGGTCGGGGCCGATCGCAGCGACTGCCGAAGAATCCGGAGAGATCGCGAAAGAGTTTCCGTTCACGCCCTGTGGCGTAATGGCTCGCGATTTGCCGCTGTCGAGATCGTAGACGTAGAGCTTCTCTCCCTTCTCGGGCTCGTTACCCGAGAACAGGATGTGTTTGCCGTCGCTGAACCAGTGCGCCCAGTTGTGGTTGATGTTGTCGTTAGTGAGGTCTTTGGCCTGGCCTGCGCCTGTGGGCAGCAGCTTGAGCTGGGCTGGCGAGACCTGGCTCTCGGTGATGGCCCATTTGCCGTCGGGAGAAAGCGCGAGCGCGCTGCCTTCTCCGAGCAGCACAGCCGGCGAGCCATCGGTCGGCCGCACATAGACGCCGTAGGTGTAACCGCCGGATTTAGAGTAGGCGAGCGAGCCGCCGCCGCCTTCTTCATCGAACAGCAAAGTTTTTCCGTCGGCCGAAAGTTCCGCGGGATAGCTGTAGTCGAGCCATGAAAGCTCGTGCTGCTTGCCATCGGCGCCAAAGCCGATCAGTTCGCGGCGCCAGCTCGCACGCACCAGCAGCACTCGACCGTCGTGGGCGATGTCGTAAAGCATGAGGGCGCCGGGCAAGCGCGCGATGGTTCGCATCTTGCCATCGAGCGTGGTTGCATAGAGAGTGCGATCCGTTCCCGACTTGCTGGCGGTAAACCAGATCTCCTTGCCGTCCGGAGACCATGCGAGACCCTGAATCGTGAACCATTGTTCGGAGAGAACTTTCTTCTTGCCGTTCAGATCAACGATGGAAAGACCGCCGCTATCGTCGCCCTGCAACGGATGGTCCGCAAAGGCGATGAGATCCCCCTTCGGCGACACGCGCGGATGACCGATCCATCCGCCGGTTTCATAGAGCGGCTTGCCGATGGGATATTCCAGCCGATTCATCCCGCCGAAATCGCGAACTACGGCGAAGTTCGAGCCATCAGGAGACCAGTCGGCCCACTGCACATTCTCGAGTACTTCACGAGGAGCTCCACCGGCGAGCGGTGCCCGAGCCAGAGTGCCCAGCGTGACCCACGCTCCAATCGCCTTGCTGTTGAGCAGAACTGCCATTTCTGCGGTCGAAGAAACGGACATAAGTTGCGTGCGGCTAAGGCCCATCGAACGCGACTCCGGCGCCTCCGGCCGGGCGGTGAACACGTCGGTTGGATTTCCTTGCCACGCAGCGCTGTAGAGAATCGTTTGACCGTCCGGAGCAAAGCGGGCAGAGCGAATGCTGCCGCGGCGGAAAGTGAGCTGACGATAAAGCGGGGGTTCAGACGGAGCGGACGCGAAGTATAATTTGCCCGCGAATAGTCCAGCTCCGGCCGCAACAATCAGGCCAACCACAAAAGCGAGCGCCAGCTTGGGAGACCTTTTTTGCAGCGCAGGTCGCTCTACTGCGGCGACCACCGTCGAAGATGAGCTTTCCGGTTTTTCGCCAAGAGCCACGGTTCGCGAAGAATCAATGGACCGTTTCAGCCGCTTGAGATCGGCACGCAGCTCAGCGGCAGTTTGGCACCGCATGTCCGGCTCTTTTTCGAGCGCTTTGTTAATGATCTCTTCGAGCTTGGAAGGAAGCGCGGGATTTAACCGCGCCGGAGCCGTTGGATGCCGGTTGAGAATGGCTTCTGTAATAACCGCGGAAGTCTCTCCATGAAAGGGCAGCGTTCCTGTAGCCATTTCATACAGCACCACCCCGAAAGAGAACAAATCGCTGCGGCCATCAAGTTCCTTGCCGCGCAGCTGCTCTGGAGACATGTAAGCCACGGTTCCGACGGCGCTGCCGGGGCTGGTCAGATCGAGGGAAGTGGCATCGGCCATGGTCTGCGAGTCACCACTGGTCGTTTTCGCAGAGCGGTTAATTTTGGCGAGACCGAAGTCGAGAACTTTGGCATGGCCGCGGTCGCTGACAAAAATGTTGGCCGGCTTGATGTCGCGATGAACAATTCCCTTGTTGTGCGCGGCATCGAGCGCATCGGCGACTTCAATCCCGATCGTGAGCAGCGGCTCCAGCTCCATCGGCCGGCCCTGAATCAGGTGCTTCAGAGTCTGGCCGTTGAGGCACTCCATCACGATGAAGAGCTGACCGTCATGCTGGCCGATCTCGTGGATTGTGCAGATGTTGGGATGATTCAACGCCGAGGCGGCACGCGCTTCGCGGCGAAAACGCTCGAGAGCCTGCGCATCCTGGGAAGAATCAGCGGGCAAGAATTTCAACGCGACAAAGCGTCCCAGCAGCGTGTCTTCCGCTTTGTACACCACACCCATCCCGCCGCCGCCAAGCAGTTCGAGAATCCGGTAATGTGAGACGGTTTGGCCGATCATTGTTTGCCGAAGTCTGATCGAACATCGACGACTGCGAAGCCGTCGCGGCGGGGAACCGCGAGCGAAGTAATCTTAGGGGCAACACGCGGATTTCGTCAATTTCAAAGTCTAAGCCGCGTTTGCAGGTGGCTCGGCCGGCCTGGCGCGGGAACTGTCGGTCTGAGGAAGCCCTTTCAGATGCGAGTGGCAGGATCTCGGCGAAACGAAGCGAGAGTAGTACCCAGCGACAGCAGCGCAATCAGCGAAATGATCCCCAGTGAGATGACGCAGTAAATGCACCACACGCCGAGGATGTCCTTTTCGACGTGGGCGAGGTAGAGAGAGAATCCAAGGCCGGCGAGCACCACGGCGAGCACGAGGCGATAAGCGCGGCGCCAGGCCAGGGCGGCCATGAGGAAATATCCCAAGATGCCGAGGGCCGCAACTGGGACTCCGGCCAGCATTGCATACGGGCTGTGATTGACGATGCCGCAGTCCCAGCGCTCGTTGATACTGCACGGCGAATCGCCCTCGGTGCGGTAATGCTCGCGCAAGGCGAGGGCGGAAACGACCATGCCGAAGATGGCTAATATGGCCAGCACGTACTTCATCAGTCTCTCCTCGATCGCGGATCAGCTTGCCGCATGCGAAGCCGCCGCAACGTCCTGCAGCAAGTCGGACGCTTGCCAATCCGCGCCGTGATACCACTTATAAATTTTCCCGTCGCTGGAAATAATCGCAGTGCTCAGCGAATGCGTAATCAAGCCGCCTTCTTCTTTGTAGGTGAGAGAAAAATAGTCAGCAAATTGCGGCAACTCGGCTTGCGGGATCGCGGCAAACTCCCAGTGATTGAACAGTGCAGCATCTTTGCTTCCCGCACAAGAGAACCCGTAATCTCGCAGCACACGAGGCGTGTCGTGAGCCGGATCGAAGCTGATGCTGAGGAGATGCGTTTTTCCGTAACGCGCCTGATCGCCGCGAACGGCGCGATCGATCTCGGCAAACTCGTGGCTTACTCGCGGACAAAAATCAGGAAACGGACAGCGCGTGTAAATCAGCGTCAGCAGCAAAGTCTCGCCGCGATACTGTTGCAGCGAAATCTGCTTTCCATTCTGATTGAGGAGCTTGAAATCAGGCACCTCGTCTCCAGGTTGCGGAATGTGCAGGCTCGCCGCCGGTTTTGCCGCCGGCGACTGTGCATGTGCGACCACCTTCACATTCTCCAGCCAGTACTTGTCCGGCTCGACGACAACCTCGGCAGTGATCGAGTCGCCCGCCTGCAATTGGGTGAGCATCTCGACTGGTTTGATCGTGTACGGCATGACCATCGAGTCCATAAAACCTTTGATCGGTTCGTTGTCGATGTTCGCTGTGCCGGCGTTTTTGTCGATGGAAATGATAGTTCCCTTGAGTGAATAGCGCTTCGGGCTCGGACCCCCCGAAGGTCCGCGGTTGCATGACGCGGAGAAAACCATTGTGGCGCCCAGCAACGTCAGTGCAAACGGCAAGAATGAGTTGTGTTTTCGAGACATAGTCAGTCTTCATTATCTCCGATGAGCGTCAATCTCCGTCATGCTTCCACATTTTGTTGGGTTACGGCTTCAATGGTGAAGTCTCAATAGTGAAAACGATAGCGAAACTCCACATAAATCTGTCGCGGGTCGTTCCAGTGAAATCCGCCAAACGTCAGGCTGTTATCGAGTTGCACGCGGCGATTGGCGACGTTCAGCGCGTCTACCGAGACGGTGTAGTTTTCGGCGAAGGTTTTGCCGAGGGCGAGATCGACGGTGGTGTGGCCCGGCAAATAGTTGCCGGGATATTGCACGCCCGGCAATCCGTTGGTGAAACCTGAGCCGTAGTACACGTTCGTTGAAACGTAGGCCTGCTTCGGCAGATTCGAAGTGAAGCCCACGTTCAATGTGTTTCGCTGGTCGTGATCGACGGGGGAAAGTCCGGGCGGAATGTCGAGTCCACAGGTAGAGGTTACAGGGGTGGGGCAGATCAGGCCGCCGGTGATGGGCGAAGTGGCTTGCGCGATTTGGTTGGCGTAGGCGAGGTGGAACTGGCCGCGGCGCCAGATCGTGGGCGAACGCAGCGTGAGTTCCCAGCCTTGAATCAATGCGTATTGCCAGGTGATCGGCCAGAAAAGATTGGAGTCTCCGATGTTATTGTGATCGAGCCAGTTCTCGGCGCGCGTTTCGTAATTATCGGCGCTGAGGTTCCAGCCGCGAAACGGAATGGTGACGCCGAACTGCCATTCGATATCGCGCTCGCCCTTCAGAGCAGAGAAAGTAAAATTCTGGCTGTTGGCCAAATCGAGCAGCGCCCCTGTGGCGGTGACGAGAGGCGGAGCCTGATAGTAGTAACCGTAAAATCCGCGGAAAACCCAATTCAGGCGAGGGATTTTCACCGCAACGCCGAAGCGGGGATCGGTGGCACTTTCCGAAATCGAGGAGTCAAACTCAGTTTGGCGGAGCCCGGCGATCAACGTCAACCACGGCGCGACTTTAAATTTGTCGTTGATAAACACGGCGGCAACTCCTCCATTGACGCCCATGGAGGATGCCGGGAAATTCTGCTCGCCGTCGTTGAATACGTTATCGAAATAGTTGTACTGGTGCTGGCCGAATCCGAAGACGCCGGCTTGCAGATCGTTTTTCCAGAACGTAGCATTGAGGGCTGCTTGCGCACCACCGTAGTTGGCGTTCTCAGTCACGGTTGAGGCGACCGGAAAATCGTTCGGGGCGCTTTTATAGTCGGCGCCATTGTAGTGATAAAAGGGAGAGATGGTGAGCAGCGTGTTTGCATTGAAGGTGTGCACCCACGAGAAAGTGGCGTATCCATCGGGCTCGCGCTCACCGTCGCGCAGGCCATAGCTGGGATACACCGAATTTCCGACTGAGTTGGGATCGGGATCGACGGGAATCTGGTAATAGTCCTGACGTAGTGAGCCGACCACGCGGAACTGGTTTTTGGGATTGGGATTGAAAATGAATGATGCGAATCCGCCGTAGCCGTTGTCGGCATTGTGAACCACCTGCGCAATCGGAGTCTGAAGTCCGTAATTGCTGCGGTTTCCGTTCAGGCTGGCGTAGTAGGCGAAGCGTGCGGTGTGTCCCCCGCAACTAAGCTGGTCGTTGCTTTGATAAAAATTCCCGGCGGTCATCACGAGATCGCATTCCCGGTCGCGTTCAAAACCGGTTCGGGGCGCGATGTTGAAGATTCCGTAGGTGCGGTCGCCAAAGTCGGCATCGTAACTGCCCCGCTGCACCTCGAGGTAGTCGATGTCCTTCGGGTCAATCTGCGGTCCCAGATTTGCGGCGATGTTGGTGTTTGGAATGGGGACGCCGTCGATCAACCACTCGACCTGGTGGCCGCCCCGCATGTGCAGCATGTCATGCGTTACGTAGGCAGCCGGCACGTAGTCCGTGATCATCTCCATCCCGTTGGTGCGGTCGGCTCCAGGGGTTAGCTGAATAGCTTCGCGGTCCACCATTGTTGTGGGAGTGACACTGTCGGTCGTTGCTTCCACGGGAGCTCCCGAGACGGAAACCGTTTCCTTCGCGGCTGCGACATCCAGCCTGAAATGCAGGACCGGGCTGGTATCCGACTGGACCACCACGGCTTGCTGCGTCTGTTGAAAGCCGGGTGCCGAGACAGTGACTGTGTAACTTCCGATGGGGACTGAACTGAAGTCGAACTCTCCGTTGGCGTTGGAGTCCAAGGAACGGTTCCAATCCGAATTTTGTGCCTTAAGCATTACCATGGCGCCTTGAACCGGACGGTGCTGAGGGTCGTGGACGATGCCGCGGACGGAGCCGAAGATAGAGGCGAATGCGAACGAAGCGAGGAAGAGGACAGCCAGCGCCAAGTAAACAAACCTCCTCATCAGAATCATTGCGAGCAGCACGATACGAATAGTACGCATAGGATTTTCCTCAAAGTATCGGTTGGTGATGGCCGGATGCGGACCTAGGACTCGAGCCGCCTTGGGCGAATCATTGTGCACGCCTGTCTAGATACTCTGAACTGAAAGGAGTTCGCGCTCGTTCGCGAGACTCGCCCCGACACAAACTTGTTCAGAATTCTTATTTCAGGCGATGCCGTATCGCGGAGGGGCGCGCGAGGAATGAGAATTGGCAACTCTCGCGCTTGGCAGGATGGGGTGGATATCTTTGACGAATTGTTCTACAGCGTGGCCTCGGAAATGTGCAGCCGGGCTCGCCGGATGGCCCCACTGAGCTGTAGTGGCGGCGTGGCAACAACTATGATCGCAGCAATTGGCGTCGCGAACCGCAGGCCGTCCGTTGTCAGACGAAAGAGAATCGTGACATTGATGCGCCTTGCGGATACAACACGCATGCGTGGGCGCAGGCACGGCCGCCATCGCCAGCGGAAAAAGATTCCCCGCGAGCGCAAACAATAACAACAATCTGGCCGTCAAGCGATGCATGCTTCCGAGCGGATCAAATAACTAGAGAGAGAACCCCAATAACCGAAAACTAGTTGCAAGCATAGATTCAAAGCCGCGCTAACGCAAGCAGGTGATTACGACTGGCGCATTAGTACATGACGCCCGCCGTTTGTCCGGTCGATTTGCTAAGCCGCCTGTCTTACCTCAAGAGTTCGGTCGGCAACGTTGCGGTTCACGCTTTCCCGTGAATCTTTGCCCACCACCATCGAACGCCGACGAAGAGAAATCGCCAGTCATGAAAAAATTCCGGTGGCTTGCCTTCAAAAGCATGGCCGATAAACTGGAAGATCCATCCGATCACGAACAGGATCAGCGCGTACGGCCACAGGCGATGAAACCATATGCTGGCTACGAAGAGCGGGATCGACAACAGGATCGTTGGGATGCCCCACGTGTGGCAGGCGCGGTTGACGGGATGTTGATGGCTGGTCGCATACCGAGATACCCACTGCTCGCTGCTGCGCCCGCCCAACATGCACGAGATCATACACGGCTATGCGATTTTCAGCACAACCTTGCCGTAGTTTTTGCCCTCCTGCAGGAGTTTGTACCCTTCTGCGGCATTCTCCAACGGCAGGACTTTGCCGATTACCGGTGTTAACTTCCGCTCGGCGATCCATTGCGAGAGCTGCGCCCATGCCGGCTCCATGACCTCGCGCTTCTGCGAAAGGTAAGTCAGCCACAAGCCCTGGACGCTGGCGGATTTCGCGTACATCGCGCGGATGTCAAGCTGCGGGGCCTTGCCCGTGGCTGTGCCATATTGAATGACGCGGCCAAAATCGCGCAGGCAGCGCAAACTTTTCGCGGTATGCTCGCCGCCCAGCATCTCGAAGACGAGATCAACTCCCTCTCCGCTGGTAAGAGTTTTCACGGCTTCTTCGTAATCCTGCCGTTTGTAATTAATACCGTGCTGCAAGCCGAGTTCTTTTACGCGCGCAAGCTTTTCGTCCGACGACGACGTGCCGTACATTTCGATGCCAAGAATTTTTCCAATCTGCACCGCGGCCGTGCCAACGCCACCAGCCACGGCGTGGATCAGAGCTCGAGGAGTACGGCCGCCTGGGGCAGGCTGCGTCATGCCTGCCTGCCAGTATCCGAGATACGCCGTGAAAAAGTTGACCGGAAAGGCAGCCCCTTGTTCGTCCGTCCAATGATCGGGCACAGGCCAATTCATGTTCGAGAACGCCGCAACTTTCTCGGCGAAAGCGCCCCATTGCATATAGCCCATCACGCGGCGCCTGCTGCTCTCCTCCAAGCCGCTAAATTCACGGCCTGCAATCAAAGGAGGCGGGGGAGTGCCCGGGTAACCGCCTTGCGTGGTCATTACATCGGCAAAATTCAAGCCTCCGGCGGCTACGCGCACCAGCGTCCGACCTGGGTTTGCGCTCGGCTCCGGCATTTCCTGGATCGCGAGCGCATCCGGACCACTTAAATTGGTTATCACCAAAGCTTTCATCGGCGAAAGTCTATCAGGTGCGACATGCAAGTAACGAGTCCGCTCGCATGGTGAGCAACCCACTGAAAATCAGCCCGTTGGCTCAAAGAAAGTAGGCAACGGATAAGAGAGCGACCAGTAAGCTAAGGTACCGCATAACCAGAACCTTCCTTTGAATTTTGAGTTTCACTTTTTTCGAAATGGTTGCCGGGGCGATAACTGAGTTGCCAGGCGGCAAAGAAGAATCACTCGCGCCGGCGGCGGCGTCCCGAAGGTACATGTCCCCCTGAATTATTCCAGATTGGAGCTATGAACTAGCCCTCCACCTCGGTAACTTGCTGGAGTTACTCGGCTTCCCTAGTCTGGAAGCGTATGCCTTTGCGGTGTCTCTTATTTTCTTCCGATGAGGCGGTGGTCCAGCCCATTCTGGAAGTCCTTGCGGCTTTGGGGGTCCAGGCGGAGCACTGCAAAAATGCAGTCGATGCCGTCGAAAAGGTCACCACTCACCTGTTTCAGATCGTAATCACCGACTGGCAGGATCAGCCGGAAGCGTCATTCCTGCTGAAGACGGCGCGCGATCTGAAAGCTGCGGTGCGCCCGCTAACCCTGGCGATCGTTACGGAGGAAGCTCGGCCTCTGGCCCTGCAGGCGGGAGCGAATTCAATTCTGCTGAGACCCGTTCGTGCCGAGCAGGTGCGTGAGACGATGAGCACCGCCTGCCAGTTGCTGCAGTCGAAGTTGCAGACTGGAGCGCCGGCGCCTCCGCGCGCGGCTGGGATAAACACTTCAATAGCCGCTGCTTCAACGGGCGCCTTTTCAGCGGCCGCGACGGCGGCAGCGCCAGCCCCCGCTTCCGCTCCTCTGGCCCAAACGCCGGAAAAACTGCGTGCCGGAGATTTTCTGCAATCGACTACGACCGCGCCCGGAACACAGTTCGATACCGAAAAGGATGTGCGGGAAAACATGGAGGTGCCAGCGGTTCAGGTTAACCCGCTGATGGAACTCGAGCCGATGGCCGCGGCGGTGCAGGACGCTCCGGAAACGAGGTTAGAACCGGAGGCTCCGCTTAGCGGATGGGCAGCGTTGCAGGCGCGCCTGACCAAATCGGCGCCTACACCCGCCAAAGAGGCCACGGCGCAAAACGACGCCGCTTCTTACGCTGAAGTGGCAAACGCCGGGCAAGTGTCGGCGCAGGCATCGGAAGCGCCACACAACGGTTCGGAGGTTAGCACTGACACGCTATCTGGAGATGATCCCGAAGCCGCTCTTTTCGAGTACATGGAAGGAGAGTCAAAGGGACAAGAGTCGAAAATTGCAAAAGATAAGGCCGACACTTCGACGGCGGCAGTTGGGCCACGATCCAAAGGGAAATTTGTGCTGGTCGGCGCTTTGATGTTCGCGATTGTCATCGTGACGGCGGTGCCGCGGGCGCGGCAGAGTGGCTACATTCTGTACCGCAACGGCGTGCACGCGGGAGTTCGTTGGCTCAACCCTCCGCCTGCGACCTTGCCGTCCACCGTAACCCAGCACGATAGCTTCGGACAGGCCGATGATGAGTACAAATTTCCGGCAGCCGGAAACATCCCGGATTCGACTACCGACTCCTCGCAGATCCAGGTTGTTCCAGTAATCGACCCCACCGCAAAACCGGAGAAACATACCGACACCGGGGCAGCGTCGCCGCAAGCTCCCGCGAGCGACCAAATGCAGGCGGCAGGAACGACCGTGCCCAGCGACCAGAATTCGTCAGTCGGGGTTCAGAACGTTCAAAGTCCGGGAGGAAATCCTCAGACCACGAATGCGGGCCCGCCGGCTTCCAGTCCGGCTTCTTCTAACTCCACCCCGACCAGCCCAAGCAATACAACGACGGCATCTTTACAATTACCGACGCCGCAGTCAACGCCTGTTCAGCCCGCGCCAGCCCCAGCTCCGCCGGCATCGCTGATTGCGCCTCAGCCCGCTCTATCCTCCAACCCAGCCCCGGTCCGCACGCCTGCGCCGGCACAAACGGTCTCGGCGGCAGTAAACGCCGGCATACCCGCGAGCCTTAAGAGCCTGACAGCCTCAACTACCCCGGATTCCAGCGGCGCAAAGCCGGTCGACGCTGCCTTATCATCGATCGAGCCAGTAAAGTTGCCCGAGAGTGCTGTGCGCGAACAGCTCGCTCAGGGTGCCGACCCTGAGTACCCGGCCGCCGCCAAGTCCAGCGGCCAGAGCGGCAGCGTGGTCCTGCAGGTGCTTATTGGGCGGGACGGCACTGTGCAGGACGCGAAATTCCTGCAGGGATCGTTCATCTTTGCGCGCACCGCCATCGACGCTGTGAAACAGTGGCGCTTCAAACCTTATTCTCTGAATGGCCGTGCTGTGTCGGTGCAGGGCGTGATCACGCTGAACTTTAAGCCTCCCTCGTCCTAGAGCTCGCTTACGAAGCGGTCTCTCAGCCGTCCTAACATGTGATGGCAGACTGGGTTACCTCCGCACCGCGAAACGGAGCAGCCGGGTGATGGAAACCGGCATCTACAAGATATAATGGCTGCAAGCGTTCTCAGGAAGTAAGTCCCTCAAAAAGAAGAACTCGATGTCGATGAAAACTAAAGCCGCGGTTCTGGTTTCGTCTTTTGCCGTTCTCTTGTTCGTCGTGGTTGGTTCGATGGGCGGCGTGCATGCCTCCTCGAACGACGGCTCTTACCGGCAGATGCAGGTTTACAGCGAAGTATTGTCGCGCGTGCAGAACGAGTACGTGGTCGATCCGGATATTCCCAAGGTTACCGACGGCGCGCTGCACGGGCTGGTGGAGTCGCTCGACGCGAACTCCAGCTATCTGACTCCCGAGGCCTACAAAGCATTCAAGGCACACAAGACGGAGGCCAAGGGCGAAATTGGCGCCACCATTTCGAAACGCTTCGGCTATGCCGATGTGGTTTCCGTGATGCCGGGCTCTCCAGCAGATAAGGCCGGCATTGAGTCGACTGATATCTTCGAATCGATTGAGGGTCAGAGCACGCGAGACATGTCGCTGCCTGAGATTCGCGCCGCCTTGAGCGGAACTCCCGGCTCATCGGTGAATATTTCCGTGGTACGCGCGCGCCGCGCCGAGCCGCAGAAAATGTCGATCACCCGAGATGTGATCACGATTCCCCCGATCTCTGACAAAATGCTGGAAGACGGTATCGGCTACGTCAAGGTCGACGCTCTCACCAAAGGCAAGTCGCAGGAGATAGCCACCAAGATCAAATCCCTCGAGAAACAGGGAGCCAAAAAACTGGTTCTCGATCTGCGCAATACCTCGGATGGAGACGAAACCGAAGGCATCGCCACCGCCAATCTTTTCCTGAACCACGGCACCATCACCTACCTGCAGGGACAGAAGTTTCCGCGGGAGGCTTTTAACGCCGATCCCGCAAAAGCAATTACTTCGCTTCCGGTTGCAGTGCTCGTGAATAAGGGGACGGCGGGAGCGGCTGAGATTGTGGCTGCGGCTATTCTCGAAAATGCTCGCGGAGATGTGGTCGGCGACAAGACCTTTGGCGATGGCTCCGTGCAGAAAACCATCGATCTGCCCGACGGGGGAGCGCTCATCCTTTCGGTCGCGAAATACTACACGCCGAGCGGCAAGGCGATTCAGGAGACTGCGGTCACCCCGAATGTGCTGGTTGCCGACGAAACCGATAACATAATTTCCGATGACGACGGCGAGGAGCCGCCTGCGACCACAGACGAACAAGAGCCCAAACCCAAGACCGCACCCGATGATCAGCTGCACAAGGCGGTCGAAGTTCTTAAAAGCCGGACGAGCTAGTCGATCCTTCGCACTTTCTCATCGCGCACCGCAAGGTGCGCGATTTCTTTTGCGTCAAACTCCTTATGGACGTTCATCCACTGAGCCGCGCACGCGACTACCGGGGCTCTGTCGGCCCTGTTATTCTGAACCCATCTCGCCATGAAGTCGCTCCATGAAGATCTTCCCCCGGTAGACATCGCTGGGGGGAAGCTGATCACCCGCTTATTGGTGGGCCTGTTGCTCGTCGCCTCGGCCCTGATCGGAGCGGGTGCCGGACTTCTCTTCGTTTACACCACCGACTTGCCGCAAGTGGATGCACTCGAAAACTATCGCCCCAGTTCCATCACCGAGCTTTACGACGACCACGATCGCGTGATCGGCTCCTTCGCCCTGCAGCGGCGCGTGGTGGCCGGTTACGACGATTTTGCTCCGGTACTTCGCGACGCCCTGGTTTCCATTGAAGACAAGGATTTTTACCGGCATTCCGGCATCAACTTCTGGCGCATCGCCGGGGCGGCCTATCGCGACATTCAGTCGGGTGGAAGAGTGCAGGGCGCCTCCACGCTGACCATGCAGCTGGCGCGCAATCTGTTTCTTTCTCCCGACCGCTCTTTTCATCGCAAGGTGCAGGAAGCGATGCTTGCGATTCAGATCGAGCGGCGCTTCACCAAGCCGCAGATTTTTACTCTCTATGCCAACCAGATTTTTCTGGGGCACGGAGTGTACGGCTTTGAGGCTGCCTCGGAATTCTATTTCGGCAAGCCAGCCCGCAACCTGACGCTTCCCGAAGCGGCGTTGCTCGCGGGTCTGCCCAAAGGGCCGGGAATCTATTCCCCCATCAATCATCCGGAACGAGCGTTCAAGCGCCGCAACCTGGTCATCAACGCAATGCTCGAAGATGGAAAAATCACCTCCCCGCAGGCGGAGCAAGCCCGATCCTCACCGGTTGCCTTGCATCTGCAGCACGACCCCAACTCGCTCGCTCCATATTTTGTAGAGGAGATACGCCGCTACCTGGAAAACAAATACGGAGCGGATCAAGTTCACGAAGGCGGCTTGAAAGTTTACACCTCGCTCGACGTCGACCAGCAACGGGCAGCGAACCAGGCCTTGCTCGATGGCCTGGCGGCATACGAGCGTCGTCACGGATGGAAGGGACATTTAGAAAATGTGATTGCCGAAGGCGTCGCGCTCGACAAATATCAGCACCCCGACTGGGAGGACGAGCCCGAAGTCAACGCATACATGCACGCGGTCGTCACTTCTTCCGGTGTTGGCATCGCCACGCTGAAGTTCGGACGATATCTGGCTGCCATCGGTCAGGCGGATGTGGCCTGGACGCAGAATAAAATTCCGGATCTGCTGCATACCGGAGATGTCTGCTATGTCAAAATTCTGGCGCTGAATTCTAATGGTGCGGCCCGCGTCACTCTCGAACAGGATTCCGGCGCGCAGGGAGCCTTGCTCGCGATCGATAACGCCACCGGAGCAATCAAAGCCATGGTCGGAGGGCGCGATTTTAACCAATCGAAATTCGACCGCGCCACGCAATCCCTGCGCCAGGTGGGATCGTCTTTCAAACCTTACGTATACACGGCAGTGATTGACCGGGGCGGAAGTCCCGATGACACGATTCTGGATGAACCGGTCACCTTCGATAGCGGCTCCGGACCATATTCACCGCATAACTACGACGAAAAATTTGAAGGAATTATTACCCTCCGGCGAGCACTGGCGCAATCGCGCAATATTCCAGCTCTAAAGCTCGCGAACAAAATTGGGATAAATACGGTCATCGACTACGCAGAGCGCTTCGGAATCACCGCGCATTTGCCTCCCTATTTGCCGGTGGCATTAGGATCGGCCGAGATCACTCTAATGGAGCAGACTTCTGCCTACAGCGTGTTTCCAAATGACGGCGTGCGGGTGATTCCACGCTACATCACGCGGGTGACCGACTATGAAGGCCGCGTCTTAGAGGAAGACTATCCGGAAGTCAAAGATGTGATCAGTGCGCGCACCGCCCAGATCATGACTTCAATGCTGCGCGAAGTCGTGCTGCATGGTACGGGAGTAGCGGCCGCGAAGCTGCCGTTTCCTGTTGCTGGTAAAACCGGCACCACAAACGATTTCACAGATGCGTGGTTTATGGGATTCTCGCCAACGATGACCTGCGGCGTATGGATTGGATACGACGAAAAGAAATCTCTGGGACCAAAAGAAACCGGAGCGCACGCCGCGTTGCCCATCTGGATGAATTTTATGAGTGCGGCCATGGCCGGGAAAGATCCGGGACAGTTCCAGCAACCCCCGAATCTGCCGGTGAGCTACGCGCAGAAGTTGGATACTACAGATACCGCGGCAGGCGCGGACGAAACGCAGTAATGCAGACCTTGTATAACGTGCATACATCTGGCCGCGTTTTACTTTCGGCATCACAAGAATGCTGTGATGGTAGTCGCAATAATTTATGAAGCCTCTGTTGCGCATCGCGATGCTTGGGCTTGTTATGGTCGTCGTTGCCATGGTCTCCGCACTGACGGCGATGCGCTTCGCCATTCATGGCCAGGAAGTCAAAGTGCCGGGGCTGGTCGGAATGACGCCAACTGAGGCGGAACACGCAGCGGGCGCACTAGGCCTGCAACTCGACATAGAGCGGCAATATTACAGCCCGCAGATCCCCGAAGGAAGAATCATGACACAGCTGCCAATGCCGGGAACCAAGGTACGCCGAGGCTGGCAAGTTCGCGTCGCTCAAAGTATGGGTCGGCAGCGCGTATCGATTCCCGACGTGACCGGAGAGAGTGAGCGCGCAGCAGAATGGAATATTCGGCGGCGCGGGCTGGAGCTGTCGTCAACCGCGGAGTTGCAGCTTCCAGGCAGGTCCGTCGATCAGGTGGTGGCACAAAGTCCCCCAGCCAATGCGAGCCAGGTAACAGCGCCGAAAACCAGCCTGTTGCTGAGTGCCGCGGCTGATCCTCCGGCCTTCGTCATGCCGAGCTTCATCGGGGAATCGCTCGGCAGCGCCAGCCGCACACTGCAGGATGCCGGGTTTAAATTAGGCAACGTGACCGTGGCACCCTCGCCTCAGACTCCGCCAGCGCCCAGTACCTCCACGCCGACACCATCCGCTGAAGCGCCGTCGGCAAGCTCTCTTGGATCTCCTCTGGTGCTGTCGCAAGTGTCGCCGGCCAGCATCATCGTCTCCCAGACTCCTCCTGCGGGGCAGAAAGTCTTTGCCGGCGCGGTAGTGAATTTCGAAGTCAGGTAAGCGCCGAGAGTATCGCCGCGGATCGCAGGCGCCGAGTTAAGCATTCATCAAATTCGCTCCATGATCGCCGCAAAGAATCCGTCGCACGGCTGAATACCTGGCATCGTACGCAAAAACGGTCCGCGCGTAATCGAGGTTAAATTCGGCCAGACCAGTTCTTGCGCCCGTTGAAGTTGTTCCAGCTCCCGGCCACAATCGATCACACGAAAAGATGAATTTCCCTGCAATGCGCGCTCGACCACGTCCTCATTTTCTTCTTTCTCCAAAGAGCACGTGGAATAAACCAGACGCCCTCCCACCGCTACATAGTCCATGGCAGACCGCAAGATAGCAAGCTGCCGTACTTGCAAATCTGCGATATCTTGACGCCTGAGTCGCCACTTGATTTCGGGGTTGCGGGCGAGGGTTCCGGTTCCCGAGCAAGGAACGTCCACAAGGACCCGGTTGAACGTTGCGGCAAACGGCAAATCCCGGGCATCGCCGGCGACGACTCGAATCTTGCGTAGCACATCGCCGCCTTCGTGGTGTAGTGCGCAAAGCATCCGCGCCAGCAATCGCGCGCGATGGGGATGTAGCTCTACCGCCGCGATATCGGCATTCAAATTACGATCAGCGATTGCCGCAGTTTTGCCCCCCGGAGCCGCGCAACAATCTAGGACCGTTTCGCCACTGCCGACCAGAGCCGCGACGAGTTGAGAGCCTTCGTCCTGAATAGCCACCAGGCCATCTCGAAAAGCGGAAGTGCCACTGACATTGCCACGAGTAATTCGTCCAGCGGAGGCGAGCAGCGCACCGCGCTCGACCTCGATTCCCTCACCGCGCAGTTGCCTTTCCGCGTCAGGCCGACGCAGACGTATCGCCGTAACCGGTACGCTCTGATCGAACTCGCAAATTTTTGCCGTGCCCTCTAGACCGTAAGAATCAATCCAGCGCTCGACCAGCCAGAGCGGATGAGCGGTGGCCGCCGCGATTGCCTCGGCGGTAGTGCGACCGACTGCAGATTCCGCAACCTTGAACTGGAGCAAATTATCCGCAAGCTTCCGCAGGACCGCGTTGGCAAAAGGAGCTGCAGAACGCTTACGGGCTCGCTTAACCAGTTCGACGCTCTCGTCGATAGCCGCCCGCGGCGGAATGCGGTCAAGCCAGCGCAATTGATAAGCCGCGAGGCGCAGGGCGATCAGAACTTCTATATCGAGCTTTGAAAGCGGCCGCGACGAACTCGCCGCAATTTCACGATCCAGCAGAGACCGCCAGCGCAACACGCCCATCACCAGTTCGGTCGTCAAAGCATGATCGGCCAAGGACAGCCGGTCATACTTCTGTGAATGAAGCAACTCGGAAGCGAAAGAAGAGTCGCGCTCCACGCGCAAGACAATATCGAACGCAGCGGCTCGCGCGGCCGAGATCGACGCATGCGCAGGTTGAGATCCCAGCTTCACTATTACCAGTATGGCCGAAACACCGACGCAGAGCAGCTTTTATGCTGACCGCGTTAGGAAGTGAGCCGCTCGGCAGGTTCGGGACGGTAACCACGGACGAATTCTGAAGCAACCGTTCTCTTCTTGCCCTCCAGCTGCAGCTCGAGAATCTCAATAGCGCCTCGTTGGCCGCAGCCCACGAAAAGTCGGTCACCCTCTACTTTAATCTCGGCTGAAGCCAGAGCGCAGTCGGCCTTGGCAGCCTTCCAAATCTGCAGAGTCTTATTGCGGAATTTGCAATAAGCCCCCGGCCAGGGCTGGAAGCCACGTAATCGATTCAGAATCTCCTCAGCCGGTAACGAAAACTGAATCAGCCCATCTTCTTTTTTCAGAATCGGTGCAAGCGTTGCCTCGGTATTGTCCTGCTGCCGCGGCCGAAGATTGCCGGCTCTCAGTCCGCGCAAGGTTTCAACCATCAGATCCGCACCCGGTCCCGCCAGCTTCCTCGCCAGCGTCTCCGCCGTATCGTCGCCTGCAATCGAAATCTCCCGCTGCAAAAGAATATCGCCGGTGTCCAGACCCGCATCGATCTTCATCGTGGTCACGCCGGTGACAGTCTCTCCGCGTGCGATCGCCCACTGAATCGGCGCAGCTCCGCGGTATTTCGGCAACAACGAAGCATGGAGATTGATGTTTCCAAGCGGCGGCAGATCGAGCATCCATTGCGGGACGATGCGCCCATAGCCCACCACAATAATCGCATCCGGTCTCAATAACGTTAGCTGGCTTTGAAATTCTTCGCTATTTTTGATTCGCTCCGGCTGAGAGATTGGCAAGTCTAATTCCAGCGCCCTCTGCTTCACCGGAGGTGGCACCAGCGTGAGTCCGCGCCCTTTCGGCCGATCAGGCTGCGTGACCACAAGCTGAACGTCGAATCCCGCCTCTACCAGCTTCTCGAGGGTAGGAACCGCAAATCGCGGAGTGCCGCAGAAAACCAGACCGAGCGGAGCCATGATATTTCATCATTCAATCATTGAAGCATTTAATCAAATCACCCAACGACTTAATCTATTGGTGGCCCAATCCGCTGCCACTCTACCATTCACCGGCTTTGACCAGCTTGCGAATCTTTCGCTTGATCAAGTCGCGTTTAAGAGCGCTGATGTGGCTGATGTAGAGCTTGCCGTTGAGATGATCGGTCTCATGCAGAAAAGCGCGCGCCAGCAATTCGTCGCCGGTCTTCTCAAAAACCTTACCGTTCAGATCCTGCGCGCGGATCGTAACGACCTGTGCCCGCGAGACATTCTCGCGAAAGTCCGGGATGCTGAGGCATCCTTCACTCTGCGAATGCCGGCCCTGTTTTTGAATGATTTCCGGATTGATCAGAACGATTTTCGCGTTGGGATCTTCCTTGAAGGTAACGTCGATTACGGCAATGCGCCGCGAAATACCGATTTGCGGCGCCGCCAGGCCCACGCCGCGCGCCGCATACATCGATTCAAACATGTCCTCGACCAGCTTCTTGAGCTCTTCGTCGAAAACTGTAACGCTTTCGGCGGGCTTTTCCAGGACAGAATTTCCGAATTTGACGATAGGGTGAATCATTAATAGAGATCTTCAATAACGGCAATCAATAAAGCATCAATACTTATTTAGCTGCAGGCGGTAACCTTCGAAGTTTCGCAATGTCTCTCCCATGGAGTCACCACCAAATTTTTCGAGAGCGCAGCGCGCCAAAGTAAGCGCGACCATCGCCTCGCCGCCAACCCCGGCCGCCGGCACAACACAAACGTCTGACCGCTCATAGGCAGCGCTTACCGGTTGTCGCGTGGCAAAATCGACCGATTGCAGCGGCCTGCGCAAGGTGGAAATTGGTTTCAAGTAGCCGCGCACGCGAATTTCTTCTCCGTTGGAAACGCCGCCTTCGATGCCGCCGGCATGGTTGTGGGGGCGGGTGAAAGCGGTAAACTTGGCGGGCTCACCATAACCGATTTCATCATGCACTGCCGATCCCGGAGAAGTGGCAGCGGCGATGCCCGATCCAATCTCTACCGCTTTCACTGCCTGCAGCGACATCATCGCAGCTGCGAGCTGCGCGTCGAGCCTTTCATCCCATTGCGCGTAAGTGCCCAACCCGGGCGGAACGCCGTGGGCGACGACTTCAAAGATTCCTCCGACAGAATCGCCAGTTTTCAGAACTTTGTCGACTTCGCCCTTCATGCGCTGCTCGGTTTCGCGATGGACGCAATTCAAAAGAATTTCTTCACGAAGCTGAAGTTGTCGAATCTCTTCCCACGGAACTTCTTCCTGCATGGCTACGCCGCCAACGGCCACCACATGGCTCAGAACTTCAATTCCAAGTTCACGCAAGAGAAGCTTCGCGATCCCGCCAGCGGCGACGCGCGCCGCAGTCTCCCGCGCCGAGGCGCGTTCCAGAACATACCGGGCTTCTGAGAAATTGTATTTCAGCGCCCCGGCTAAGTCTGCGTGCCCAGGTCTGGGCGACGCAACCGGCTTGTGCCTCGCTGGATCGCCCGCTTCCACCGGCAACGCCTCTTGCCAATTTTTCCAATCTTTATTTTGAAGTTGAATCGAAATCGGCGAGCCAATCGTCATACCGTGGTGAACGCCGGAGAGAATGTGAGCGGTGTCGCGCTCGATTTTCATCCGGCCGCCGCGTCCGTAGCCTTGCTGTCGCCGCCAGAGCTCGCGGTCTAGAAACGCCTGCTCAACTTTCAATCCGGCGGGAACACCTGAAAGAAAGGCGACCAGGGCTTCGCCGTGTGATTCTCCGGCGGTGAAGTAGCGCAGCATAAGTTGCTAGATTTTACCTGAAGCGGCTTTTCTCCGGCATTTCTCGGTAAATGAAATTCAGGTCCGCGAGAACAAAAGTTTAGAAGACCTCTTCCGCGGCCAATTTTGCGCAGAGCCTCAAATCGTTGTTAGAATAGCGAAACACCCTGTATCGACTGAGTTCCCGTCGCTTCGCATCCTTAATCTGGCCAGAAGGAGTAGCTAAGTGTCATCCCGCGCGGATGCAATAGAGTTGTCGTTTCCTGCTGCAAAGATTCGATGCGTGCTCGCCCACGACCACGTCTTATTGCGGCAAGGACTGCGTCGCCTGCTGGAAGACCAGCCTGATATCGATGTGGTGAGCGAAGCCGGTAACGCCGCAGAGTGCTTGCGCAAAGTCTACGAGTTCCGGCCCGATGTTGTGGTCGTCGATGCGTGCACGTTGGGGTTGCCCGCGCTCGAGGCCGAGCGCTCTTTTTCTCGTGAATCTCCCAACACCAAGATTGTTTTCCTGAGCACCGAGTCCAACGATTCGTTTGCCACTTCGGGAGCGGCGGAGGGCTGTAATGTGCGCCAAACTTCAGCCGAAGAATTGGTTGAGATGGTCCGCAATTCCTGCTGTGGAGGCCGGAATAAGCTTTCAGAAATGTCTGCCTCATCCAAACCACCCCGGCCGGATGACATGCCAGCCGGCCGTTCGCTGACAGCGCGCGAACGCGAGGTGTTGAAGCTGCTCGCCGAAGGCAAGACCGTTCGCACAACGGCGACGGTTCTAGGTTTAAGCAGCAAGACCGTCGACTCTCACAAGTTCAATCTGATGCGGAAGCTCGGCATCCACAATAAAGCCGAGCTGGTGATGTGGGCGATTCAAAAGAGAGTCTTGAAAATGCCAGTCAATTTCTAGAGTGCTGGCCTGTGATGTTTGCGGCAAGCTCGGCGAGACTATAAACCTGCAAGTCCGGATGTCCTTCGGCCAGTTTGACCGCGCCCACTCCGCTTCTCGCCGACGCCCGATGAACCCAAACAGTGGAAAGACCGAGCGTCTGTGCCGGGATCACATCGTGGTAGACGCTTTGGCCGACGTGCAGAATCCGGGCTGCCGGAACCCCGATGCGGCTCAACGCGAGCTCAAAAATCTTGAATGATGGCTTATAGGCGCCCGCCTGTTCAGCCGTAATTATGCCTTCGAATTTCACTCCCAGTTTAGGCAGCGTGGCGGCGAAGAGATTGTCGTCAACGTTCGAGATGATCCACAATCGATAGCGTTTCTGCAATTGGCGAAGCGCTTTGACGGTATCCGGCCACGGTTTCCAATTGTGCAGCGACTCCGGCAGAGCTCGAACTTCATTGTCCGCAGGCAGGAAGTTAAATTGTTCGCCAAAGCGTCGCACGACCGACTGAAGCACATCGTGATAGGGGCGGTAGTCACCCTTCTCCTCAGCAGCTTCGAAATCTCCGAAGAGCTCCAGCAGTTTAGAATCATCGGCAGTTTTCCCGTGATTGGCGAGAATCGGCCGCAGTGCATTGAGAATGCCTTCCTCCCAATTGATGAGCGTGCCATAGCAATCGAAAGAGAGCACTTCGAAGCGGTTGAAATCGAGCGATGCTGAGGCTCCGCTCATCGCAGAAGCTTCTCCATTTCATTCTCGCCGATTACGTTTACACCCAGATTTCTTGCCTTATCCAGCTTCGAACCTGCATCAGTTCCGGCAATCACATAGTCGGTTTTCTTGCTAACCGAACCAGTCACTTTGCCTCCAGCGTCTTCAATCATCTTCTTGGCTTCGTCGCGGCTGAAGTGTGCCAAGGTCCCGGTCAGCACGAAAGTCTTGCCGGAAAGTTTCGAGCCGCGCTGTTTCTTCTGCCCCGTTAAAGTCAATCCAGCTTCGCGCAACCGGTTCACCAGCTTGCGATTCGCCGCGATGCTGAAGAACTCTGCAATACTTTGGGCGATACGCGGCCCGACTTCATTCACCTCCTGCAGTTGCTCCGGGCTGGCATTTTCGAGGGCTTCCATGGACCCAAAATGTTCCGCCAGGAACTGGGCTGTTCGCTCGCCTACAAACCGAATCCCTAGACCGTAGATCACCCGTTCGAGCGGAAGCTTCTTCGAGAGCTCGATCTCGTCAAGAATATTCTGCGCCGATTTATCGGCAAAACGCTCCAGGCTGAGCAGATCCTTTTTGGTGAGCAGATAAATGTCGGCAACATTTTTCACCAGTCCGCGCTCCATTAGCTGATTCACGAGAGCTTCGCCCATGCCATCGATATTCATCACTCCCCGCGAAGCGAAGTGCAGAATGGTCTCGCGCAGCTTCGCCGGACAGTTCGCATTCACGCAGCGGTAGTCGACCTCACCCTCCATTTTCACCACTTTCGTCCCACACACCGGACAAGTCTCCGGCATTTCAAACTTCTTGTGCCCGCGTGGGTGATCTTTATCCTCGACAACCTTCGCGACTTTTGGAATCACATCACCGCCGCGTTCGACCTGTACCCAATCGCCGATCCGCACCCCCAGCCGCTCGATCTCATCCATGTTATGCAGCGTGGCGTTCCTCACCGTTGTGCCACCGATCGCCACCGGGGCCAGCATCGCCACCGGCGTCAGTTTGCCCGTACGTCCCACCTGCACGCGAATATCTTCGAGCTTTGTAATCCCCGCTCTCGCAGCATATTTGTAAGCAATTGCCCAGCGTGGCGCCTTGCCGGTGAAACCAAGTTCATCTTGCAGCGCCGTGCGATCGACCTTGATCACAATTCCATCGATTTCATACGGTAAAGAATCGCGCCTCGCCTCCCATTGACGAATGAATTCCCACGCCTCGTCGATTCCGTGCACCAGCTTCCTGTTCTGATTGACCTTGAATCCCGCAGCATCGAGAGCACTTAAGGTTTTCGAGTGCCGGTCGAAATACGTTTTGCCATTTTCCAGCAACATGTAAGGGAAATAATCGAGCCGCCGTTCCGCCGTGACTCTCGATTCCAGCTGCCGCACCGTGCCCGCCGTGGCATTCCGCGGATTGGCGAACGGCGGCAATCCCCGGTTTTCCCGCTCCTCATTCATCTTCTTGAAGGCGGCAAGCGGCATCAGCAGTTCGCCGCGAACTTCAAAATTTGACGGCATGCCGGCTTTCTTCAGCTTCTCCTTCTGAATCGAAAGCGGCACCGAGCGAACTGTACGCACATTCAGCGTCACGTCTTCGCCGACCATTCCGTCACCGCGGGTCAGCCCACGGATGAGTTTGCCATCTTCGTAAACCAGCGCGAGCGACATGCCATCCAGCTTCAACTCGCAAACGTAGTCGATATCTTTTTTTCCACTCAGTTCGTGTACGCGGCGCTCCCAATCGCGCAACTCCTCTTCGTTGTAAGTGTTGTCAAGCGACAACATGGGCGAAGAATGCGCGGCTTTGACGAAGCCTTCACGCGGTTTGCCGCCCACACGCTGCGTGGGCGAATCCGGCCTAATCAGGCCCGGATTGGCGGCTTCGAGCTCTTTCAGTTCTTGCATCAGCTGGTCGAAGTCGCGGTCAGAGATTTCCGGCTGGTCAAGAACGTAATAAAGATATTCGTGGTAGCGAATTCTTTCGCGCAGCGATTCGATCTTGTTCTCTATGTGGCTGGAGGAAACCATCGCGCCGATTATCGGAGACTTTGCCGTTGCGGTGCAAGCCGCGAAGCGGCGCTGGTGAACCGAGACACATCAGTTATGTAACATTCTCGAAATCCGGTGGGCCCGCGCTTTGCGGCACCGCATTCCTTCCCGCAGCAAAGTGAATGACGCAACCAATGACCAGGAGCAGGCAGCCGAGAGTGCAGACTCCGGTCCAGCCCAGGTGTTGCCAAAGAACCGATCCCGTATATGAACCGAGCGCCCCCGCCGAGAAGTAGCAAACCATGTAGACCATGTTCAGCCGGCTGCGCGCCTCCGGAATTAACGAATAGATGCGGGTTTGATTGGAAACGTGCCCGGATTGCACTCCGATGTCGAGCAGAATGACTCCGATGATCAGGCCGATCATCTGCTTCCCGAAGAAGTACATGATCACGAACGCAGCCAGCGTCACCAGCAGCGAGACCAGCACATTGCGGCGCGCACCGTAGCGGTCTGCCATGCGTCCGATGAAGGGCGCGCACACTGCACCAACTGCCCCCACCAGGCCGAAAAGTCCCGCCACCGCGCTGCCATAATGGTAAGGCGGTGTTTGCAGAAAGAAAACCAGAGTAGTCCAGAAAGCGTTGAAGGAAGCGAAGAAAATCGCACCCAACGCCGCCGACTCTCGCAAAACCGGCTGATCACGAATCAGCGAGAAGGTCGATCGGATCAGGCTAAGCCAGGAGAGTTGCAGATCAGGCTGGCTGACCGGAAGCCCGAAACGAATCAAGATCGCGAGCAAAAGCATGAGCGCGGAGCCCACCCAATAGATCGCGCGCCAACCCAGCCACGCCCCGAGCAGTCCGCTGAAGGTCCGCGCCAGCAGAATGCCAAACAGCAGACCGGCGAGAATCGCTCCAACCGTTGCGCCGCGACGCGCGGGCGACGCTAGATGCGTGGCAAAAGGAACGATAACGTGCACGGTGGCGGTGGTAAGCCCGATCCCAAAGCTTGCAAACGCAAGCCATGGCAGATTCTGCGCGCCGGCCATCAGCGCCATAAAAATGCATTGCGCAAACAGCAGAGAGACCACGAGCCCACGGCGCTCTTTTGTATCGCCCAGCGGCACGAAGATTAACATGCCCAGCGCGCCGCCAAATTGCGTGAGCATGGCGACGGCTCCCACCTGCGAGACCGAGATATGGAAGTTTCTTGCAATGATGGAGAGCAGTGGCTGAATGTAGTAAATGTTCGCCACCACCGAACCCACGCAGAAAGCCATTAACCAGACATGGCCAGGCTTGATATCCTCAATCGGGTCCTGTTTCGGTGAGCTCGGAGGATTCTGCGCCGAACTCTGCTCTACATTGGTTTGTGCCACCGAATTAAGATGCTCCTCTGGGCGAAGGAAATTCACAATTGATTGTGCCAGATGACACGAGATGAGATGAAACTCAGCAGCGAACACTGAAAATTCAACTGTGGACGAAAAAAAGGGTACATGCGCGGATTAAAAGGCAAACGAGTATTGATCACCGGGGGCGCCAGTGGCATCGGTGCGGCTACGGCAGCGCGATTTCTCGAGGAAGGATCGAAGGTTTGCATTCTCGATCGCGACGAAGCTGCGTGCAAGAAAACTCGGCATGAGCTTCCGGAAATCTCCGAGGCAATCATTGCCGACGTCACCGACCTGATGCAGGTGGAGGCTGCGCTCGCTGACGCGGTGCGCGTGATGGATGGGGTTGACGTGCTCATCAACAATGCCGGTATCAGCGTCCGCCACAAGTTTCTCGAAATCACTCCGGAAGAATGGGACAGAGTGATCGCAGTGAATCTGACAGGAGTGTTCTACGTAGCGCGGACCGCAGCGCAGTTCATGGCGGAGCAGGGTGCCGGCGTGATTCTGCAGACTGCATCGACCAATGGAATCATGGGTTATCCGTACTACGCGGATTACAACGCGACCAAGGCCGGAGTGATCGAGTTGACGCGATCGATGGCGCTCGAACTGGCTCCGAAAATTCGCGTTTGCGCCGTTGCCCCGGGATATGTGCTCACCCCCATGCAGCGCGCGGAGTACACCGACGCCATGTTGGAGGAAGTAAATCAGAAAATTCCACTGCGCAGGCACGCCAAGCCTGAGGAGATTGCGGCGCTGTTCGCGTTTCTGGCTTCCGATGATGCAGCCTACGCCACCGGCCATGTCTACACCATGGATGGCGGTGAAACCGCCGGTGGCCTTGCCAGCCGCTGACTGCGTTCAATCTTATCCACGAGCAAATCGAGCCGCAAGCCTTGCTATCCGCACGGCTCGATACAGCGGAAACAGAGGTCGGGGCAGTCTCACCGTTTGCCACTCCCCGGCTCCCGGAGTCACCGCGAGCCTCCATAAAAACCGCAGCCGATCAACCGGACGCTCGCGAAGGCGAAGCATCATCCGAAAATAGGCAACTTTCTCCGTGTCATAAGGGACGCCCGCAAGCATCATACCCTCGATCTCGCTGGCCAGAAGAGAGGCAGCGCTGTCGGAAAGGACTGCCGATTCGAAGATTGCCGGTATCGAAGTCTGGAACCGGCGACTCGCCAATAAAAAATTGATATGCATGATTCGCAAAATCCCTAGCTCCCGAGCGCGAGACTGCAGTCGGGCCCAGTCCAGATTTTCACGTTGCATAATGCGCGCGATGTCGCAGATCCATATCAGCCTCGACCAGATGTGCTTCGCCGCGTGCACCGAGAGCACGAGCAAAAGATCCTCTGGCCGCGGAGTCTTTACTTGCCGGCCGGCGACCGTCGCCCATACAGCGCGTGAGAACAAAGATTCCATGTCGAAGTCGACCGCGTGAAACCGCGGCTGCAGCGCCCACTGCACCTCGAGAAGATTATTTCCGGCGGGGCCGTCGAAGCTGCACTCGTAGCCCGACGCAAAATATTCCTCTTCGTGATGCTGCGGAACCGGCCTTCGCGCGACGTATCCGAGATCACGCAGGGCATTCTTCAAGCGTCCGAAATCCTGTTTGCGCACGAATAAGTCGATATCACCCCCCTGCCGCAGGGCCACATCCCGGTAATACGTTTCGGCCAGAACAATTCCCTTATAGGGAAGCGCTTCAATGCCAATCGCATCACAACAATCAAGAACTCGCACCAGCTCGCGCGCGAGAAGGACTGATTTATGCACGTTGTTCTCATACCCGTTGCGCAATGATGCCAGAACCGCAGCTGGGACCAGATCGGCCAGGGGAAGCAAGTTCTGATAAAGCAATGGAGCGATACCATGCGAATCGGCGAGGTCACACAGAATTTTCCAATTCGGTGACTCCTGTCGGCCTGCGGAGCCAAGCAAAGCGCGCCTCCGGCCTGGGTCACTCGGTTCTTGATTGGCCCCGCAGAAAGCGAAAAGAATCCTCCACTCAGGCGAGAAAGCGGGATGCTTCGCAGATGCGCTGGCTTCGGGATTCACCGGTTTGGGAATGTCGAGCCATCTTAGCAGCCGGTGACGAAGCCGACTAAACCTTGTTTCCTGGCTATGAACCGGTGACTGTCGGCGGCACCACCGTTACTTTAGTCATACCCGCTTGCGATTTCTAATGCCTCTTTAGGCTGTCCGTTCTGTCAAACTGATTACGCGTGGAGGCGCAGTGCCGCCACGCACGACTCCGCTCTCATGGAGATACTCACACCCAAAGCGTCCCGGCGCAGCACGCGGTTGCGAGTCGAAATCCCATTGACGATGACCAGCCTCGATCGCCGCCATGCCTTCGTCGCCGAATGTGTCGCGATCGTGGTCAGCCCGCAGGGTGCGGGGTTACAAGCCCCGCAGGCGCTGCCGCTTGAAACGCCGGTTTTATTGAGTGGTTTGCCCGGCGGTGCCAGCGCTTCCGCTCGGGTTGCGAGTTGTTTGCCGCTGGGGGCAAACTCAAAATGTTTTCTCATCGGAGTGTCGCTCTACAATTCTGGAAACGTCTGGGGGGTTGCCAAACCACCCGAGGATTGGGGCTGCGCCGCCTCCGCCTCCGCGACTTCGGCGAGCGCCGCTCCTTCCCCCGCTGCAAAGACCGAGGCCGTTTGGCCTTATAACCTTTTCTCGGGTCATACCGAGGCTCACCCAGGCCGAAAATAATCGTGAGCAGAAGATCATTGTCATAAGCGTTTGCCGCATGCATTTCGTTCTTTCGTAACCTCCCCTCGATCCCAAGGCGGTGTCATACTTTTTGGACGATGTCTCAGAGTTCAGAAGCCGCATCTGCAAGTGTTCCGCTACGCAAAGCCGGGCGCCTTCAGGATCGTCCATTTCGCGTGAAGCTGCGTGGTGCAGTGCTCACCCTCATCCGCCTTCCCAACCAGCACGATCTTCGTGGAAAGCTGCATATGCTCTCCACCAGCGGCGGCCTGATGAATGTGGAAAAGCCGCTGGATGAAAAACTGAAGGTTGAGTTGATCTTCCGCGTTGGAGAGATCACGATCCGCGAGAAAGCGGAAATCATGTTTCCCATGTGGGCCACGCAGGGCTGGTTGCAGCCTTTCCGCTTCATTGAACTTCCGGAAGCGCGGAGGTGTGAATTGGAAAAAACGCTGCTCGCGTTTGTGCGGGGCTTGCAAGAGCCCTCCTGATCTTCGTGACCTTGTGCTCTTCTACCGCCGGCGAAAATCCGCGAACCCACACGCATGGACTCACCGTTTTCCGCTCTCCACACTTGAGTCCTTCGCCATTTAAGATGTTGTAGCGCCTTGAACATTGGCGCAAGCAATGCTCAATCGCAAACTCATCCTCTGGGAAGTCGACACACAGGCCGACTTCATGCTCCCCGGCGGCAAACTTTACGTGCCAGGTGCCGAAAAGTTGCTCCCTAACATTCGCAAGCTTACAGACGCCGCCCGGCAGGGCCGCGTCTTTCTTGTCTCACACGGCTGCTATCACACCCCCAACGATCCCGAATTCCAAAGTTTCCCGCCGCATTGCGTTAAAGGATCTCCCGGCTCACACTTCGTTCCCGAAGCGCTCGCAGAAAAAGTCGCACTGGTCCCGAACGATGCCGCCGTGGCGCTCCCGAGCGATCTCTCGCAATTTCAGCAAATTTTGCTGGAAAAACAGACACTGGATATCTTCGAGAGCCGTCATGCCGAGGCCTTGGTGATTCGCTTGCCGCCCGATGCCGCATTCGTTGTCTTCGGCGTCGTGACCGAATACTGCGTTCGTCTGGCTGCCAAGGGATTGATCGACCGCGGCCGCCGCGTCTTCCTGGTGCAAGATGCAATCGAAACTCTGAAAGCGGAAGACGGCGCGCGAACCATCGCAGAACTGAAGGATCGGGGAGCAAAACTCATCACCACCGATGAAGCTCTCGCCATGGCTTACGCCGAGTCGTAGGCCGCATCCCGCAAGTATCGCCTGAGTTATAATCCAGCGACTATGAACCTGACCTCTGGCACCAAGCTTGGGCCGTACGAGATTGTCAGTCTGGTGGGCGCGGGCGGCATGGGCGAGGTGTATCGCGCCCGCGACTCCCGCCTCAAACGCGATGTCGCGGTCAAAGTTTTGCCCAAGGCGCTCTCCGCCGATGCCGAACGCCTGCGCCGATTCGAGCAGGAAGCGCTGGCCACGGCTGCGCTGAATCATCCGAATATTTTGGCCGTGTTCGATATCGGCACGAGTGAAGGTGCTCCCTATGTCGTCTCTGAATTGCTTGAGGGCGAAACCTTACGGGAGCGCTTGCGCAGCGGCGCGATCCCGATACGCAAAACTCTGGATTACGCGATGCAAATCGCCCACGGCCTCGCCGCCGCACATGAAAAAGGAATCGTTCATCGCGATCTGAAACCGGAAAACATTTTCATCACCAAAGATGGCCGGGTCAAAATTCTCGACTTCGGTCTCGCCAAACTCACCCAGCCTGAGGGCGGAGGCGACCAAGCCTCAGCCACCATGACCCATGCCACCGAAGCCGGCGTGGTCATGGGCACGGCGGGTTACATGTCGCCCGAGCAGGTGCGCGGTGCTTCCGTTGGCCCGCGCTCCGACATTTTCAGTTTTGGCGCCATGCTCTATGAAATGGTCTCCGGCAAGCGGGCCTTTCACCGCGACACTCCCGCTGACACCATGAGTGCGATCCTCAAAGAAGAGCCCTCGGATTTGAGTGAGACCAATCGCAACGTGTCTCCGGCTCTGGAGCGCATCGTTCACCATTGCCTGGAGAAAAATCCCGAGCAACGCTTTCATTCGGCAAGTGACATTGCCTTCGATCTCGAGCATCTCTCCGGGAGCACGAGCACCAGTGCAAGCGGAAAGATGGCGGCAATTCCTGCAGATGCTCCGAATCGGAGTCTGCTCGTGGCCATCGCTGCAGGTCTGATCGTGGCCTTGGTTATGCTCGCCGTGGGCTGGCGAGTCGGCAAAGCTGGTGTCGTGACCGCAATCCCCGAGTACAAACAAGTCACCTTCCGCACTGGATACATCGGCAACGCGCGCTTCACTCCAGATGGCAGCGTGGTCTACAGCGCCTCCTGGGATGGCGGAGACGACGAGCTCTATCTGGCGCGTACCGATGATCCGGGCGCGCGCGATCTGGGATTGAAGAATGCCGAGCTGTTGTCGATTTCCAAGAATGGTGAACTGGCCATTCGGCTCAACACGGTTAATGACGGCGGTTACGCCCGCAGCGGCACTCTGGCCCGCGTGCCACTAAGTGGAGGAACGCCGCGCGAAGTGCTCGACAATATTCAGGATGCCGATTGGGCCGCGGACGGCGAGAACATGGCGGTCGTCCGTTACGTTCCCGAGAGCCGCCACTGGCGTTTGGAGTATCCCGTCAACAAAGTGCTCTTCGAAAGCATCGGCTGGATCAGCCATCCGAAAATTTCACCCGACGGAAAGTGGGTCGCATTCGCCGACCACGAAATCCCAGGCGGCGACGATCAGGGGTCGGTCGCCGTGATCTCCGCCGATGGCAAAGGCAAAGAAAAGATGCTTTCCTCCAGATGGACCTCGGTCGAAGGTATCCTTTGGTCGCCAAAGGGAGACGAGATCTGGTTCACTTCGACGAACAGCGGCAGCGCCACGAATCCTCGCGCCGTGAATCTCGATGGCAAGCTCCGCACCGTCACCAACGTCCCCGGAGGAGTGTGGGTGGAAGATCGCAAGGACGACACGATCCTCATGATCACGCATCGCCAGCGCGTGGGTATTCGCGGCATCGCTCCGGGAGGAAAAGAAGAGCACGAGCTGGGATGGTTCGGCTGGTCGATCATGCGCGATATGACTTCCGACGGGCGGAAGATTGTTTTTGAAGAGCAGGGCGACGGCGGCGGTCCCAATTACACGGTGTTTCTGCGCAACACGGATGGTTCACCGCCGGCTCGGATCGGCGAAGGGACGTGCGAGGGTCTTTCGCCCGACGCCAAATGGGTAGTCACCAAACCGGCAAAAGGCGGCCCGCTCAGTTTGGTGCCCACCGGCGCGGGCGAGGCCAGGCAATTGACGCACGATTCAATCAGCTATGCCCAGGTTCGATGGATGCCCGATGGCAAGCATCTGCTGACCACCGGTATCGAACCCAACCACGGTCCCCGCACGTATATGATCGATCTGGCAACCGGCGAGTCCAAGCCGATCACTCCCGAAGGCGTTGCCGGAAGCCTTCTATCCCCCGATGGGAAGAGCTTCATCGTGCACGGAACCGATGGAAAGCCGGGAATCTGGCCGCTCGATGGCAGCGGCGTGCGCCCGATCCCGGGCCTCGATTCCAGCTACTACGTCAGACGTTGGTCGCCCGATGGACAATTGCTCTACGTAGCCTCCAATAAAATCCAGGAGAAAGTCGCCAAGGTCTACGTGCTCAACATCGCCACTGGAAAAATGCAATTCTGGAAGGCCTTCGGCGAAAACGTCGCAGGAATGAGCGGTGCCGGCGCGCCTTTGTTTTCGACCGATGGCGACGCCTACGCGTACGTCTACGGAAGCACTCTATCAGAGGCGTATGTAGTTACTGGGCTGCGCTAGCGAAGCTTTACGGAGCGCCATTCCGCGCTTTTGTTGGTGGGCTCGATGGAGGCTCGTCTGCTGCCGCGTCGGTAACGGGTAGAGCCTTAGCTGCGGCGGGATTTTCGAGCTTCTTTATTCCAAGTTTCCCGTCGGATTGCGAGACGCCGTTTCTCAAGCGCCGCTGCACCATGCGCGGGTATTCCACAAGACGCGCGCGGAACTGCTCAACGTGCCTGTGCAGTGCATCTCTTAGTTCAGTTAACTTCGATTCAAGCCCGGCGTCATCGTTCGTGGTAATCACTTCTACGCATAATTCCCGGATGCGATCTTCAGTTCGCCGCCGGTCCGCCTCGGTCTGCACCACGTCAGCTCCGGGCAAGGCATTCAGGACGTGGTTAGCGCCCGGCTCGAGCGCCTCTCGCACGGCTGAAACCAGAGCGGCCGCCTCCGACTTCGGCACGACTTTTCGAATCCCGGTCTTGGCCGCTTCAATTTGGATTTGCGGTGAAGAATGGAGTGTGTGCATCAGGATCGGTGTGCCTGGCAGAAGCGTCGCGATCTCGCGCGATGCCGCCAAACCGTCTTTTCCCGGCATGACCAGATCGAGAATGATCAGCCGCGGCAGGCATTCCTGCGCTTTCGCGACCGCCTGCTCTCCGTTTTCCGCCTCAACGATTTCCCATTCACCACTGACTTCCAGCACTTCCCGCATGGCTGTTCGAACCTGAGGATTGTCATCTGCAATTAAGATTCGAATCGGCATCCGCCATATCTCGACAATTGTTTCGTCTTTTGAGGCAGAGATACTGCTAAAGGTTTACTATTCCGCAGTCAAATTCTCTAACAATTAACTCGGCATGGGGGGATGGGTAGGTTTGGAAACTCTTTTTTGTGACTGTAGAGCAGCGCTAAATTAGCAGCTTTCGGGGTGTGCTCCTTGATTCGCCTGAGTTGAAGTTATCCTGCGAGTTGCTCAATCATGCGAACAGCTTCCGGTGGAAGCTCCAGGGCCGAGCTGGCAAGATCCTGCTTCATGTGCTGTTCACTCGACGTCCCGGTGAGCGGCAGCATCCCGATCGCGCGCGCAAACGCGAAGACGATCTGCGCGGGAGTGGCCTCCGCCCGCATCGCCAAAGTTGCGATGTAATCATGGTGAAGACTTTCCAGGTTCGCGGTGAGCAGCGAAAATCCCTGATAGATAATGCCGCGTTCGCGGCAAAACGAGCGTACATCGCGATCCCAGCCCTGGCGCGCGTAGCAGCGATTCTGCACGAATGCCGGAAGCTCTGATCGCGCCCCTTCCATCTGTTCGAGATGCCGCAGCGAAACATTGCTTACTCCGAGCAGCCGCGCTCGACCGGCATCGCGCTCTTTTTTCATCGCTTCCCAAACTTCAATGTCCGCATCGCTCCATCCGTAATTGGAAGCGGGGCCGTGGAGCACGTAACTGTCAACATAATCCGTCCCCAGATGTTCGAGCGAACTGGCCATCGATTGCGCGACCTGAATCGAAAGGCTCGCTGTGGAATCGTATGGCAATCGATGGTCCTGCCCGGGGCGGTAAGTGAATTTAGTCTGCAGAAAAAGATCGGAGCGAGTGACGATTCCGTCGCGGTAGGCCGCGTCTAATCCCTGTCCGACTCCACCTTCAAAATAATGCCGTCGCTGGTTGGCTGTGTCTACACCGCGAAAACCCGCTCGCAGCGCGAGTTTCACCAGAGCGGGCGTCCGCTCTTCTTTCCAGGCCGTTCCGTAAATAAAATTGGGGATAGAAACGGAAGGGTTGTTGGGCATTAGCGTTCAAACTTCTGAGAGTCCTACGATCAGGCCGCAGCTTAATGGCTGGGCGGCACGTATTCTTTCGGCACCGCCGAGCCCTCGCCAAAGAAATATTGCTCAAGCTGGCGCACGATCACTTCCTGATCTTCGCGCCGCGCGGGATTCAGCCGGTATTCATTCAGCAGCATTTTGCAGTGCTCAGTCCACATTCGCCAGGCTTCCTGTGACACGTTGTCGTAGACCTTGCGGCCAAGGTCGTTGTCGAAAGGAGGCTCATCCAATCCGGGCAGCTCTCGTTGCAGTTTCACGCAAAAAACGTTGTGCGGCATAGTTCCTTCTCAATAATGAATTAGCTTCAAGGTTACTACAGGAGATGGGATTCCGGTACGCGACCCCTTCGGCGGGGCCGGTTGAGGTGAAGAAATCCGCTTCGCGACCTTAGCGGAATTTCTTAGTGGCCTTCGCGGTCAAAGCTTTTTGACGCAGCGCCCCGGAACCGGAAGCCGCAACCAGACCAGACGCGGCCTACCTACTGTTGCGCATACTCCATCAGCAACCCTGCGATCTCCGGAGGCAGGACCCTTGGGTTCCGGTTGTGGTCCGCGGTTCGAGCATTCACCCTACCTTTGAGCCCCACATACACCGCGTTATAAGGCTCGTCGCCCAGGTTCTCCACTTTGTGCTTGAACGGAGGAAACCACCGCGCCTCGCCGGCCTTCGAGTAAACCTCGGTGACCTTGCCGTTCTGGTCAGTGAACCGCAGATGCCCGCCCGTGATCACCACCACTACCCCCCCGGGATGATCGTGCATCTCGGATTTTTCATGCGGGCCGTAGTGCACGCTCACCACCTGCACGTGTTCGTTCTCAAACTGCAGCTTGTAATGCTTGGGTTCAACTTTGGTAGGATCTTGCGCCGAGGAAAAGCTCGCCGCAAGGCACAGAATCGCAGCGGCGCAGAAAACTCTGCTCAACATAAGCGGGGCCCCCTTCAGCCTGCGAATCGAACCGGACGTGGAACTGAGAGAACGCTACCGCCGCCGCGCCAGCGTGTCAACGAATGCGCCACGGGCTGCCCCAAAGTGGTTAATCGGGTACAGCCCTGGGAGTTCGTACCACGGCAAGCCCCGTCTGCGACGCGAAACTACTGCTTATCCGGAGTATCCGGTTTCTTCTCCGTGTCGCCAGGTTTTTTCTCAGAGTTCGTTCCCGGTTTTTCCGGCTGTTTGATGCTGACCAGCTCGACGTCGAAGATCAGCGTCGAATCCGGACCAATCTCCGGTCCTGCGCCACGGTCGCCGTAGGCGAGGTCGGCAGGAATGAACAACTGCCACTTCGAGCCCACTGGCATAAGCTGCAGCGCTTCGGTCCATCCTTTAATTACACCGCTTACCGGGAAGGTGGCCGGCCCGCCGTGTTTTACCGAACTGTCGAACTCTTTGCCATCAATCAGCGTCCCCCGGTAATTGCACTCGACCGTATCGCTCGCCGTAGGCTTAGGCCCTGTGCCCTCTTTCAGAATCTTGTACTCGAGACCGCTGGGCAGCGTCACAACGCCCTCTTTGCTCTTGTTGGCAGCCAGAAACTCCTCGCCCTGCTTTTTATTCGCCGAGCCTTCGGCCTGCATCTTGGCTTCCTGCTTTTTGCGCAGTTCGGCCTGCACCTCCATCATGGCGGTCTGTGCTTCCTGCTCGGTGAGCAAGGTCTTGCCGCCCGCCAGCGCGTCTTTGAGACCGCGCTCGAGAATTGCCGGATCCACCGGAACGTCTTGCTTCTTGAGATTGCTGCCCATTCTCATGCCGAGCGCATAGCTGAACTTTTCTTTCGGAGTCTTGAGGGCGAGCGGAGCGCCTGCGCTTTTGCCACCGGTCGTGGATTTCTTGGTAGTTGAAGTTTGCGACTTGCTTGTCGTGGAAGACGGCGCAGTGGTTTGAGTGGTTGAGGCGGATGTCTGCGCCAGAATAGTTCCCGGCGTGAGCATTCCACACGCAAATAGGCTTATGGCTGTGATTGAAAATTTATGCATTTAAACATTGTCACATTGCGCGGAGATCTCCGCAAACAGTGGCCGAACTCGGACCGCCCGGCGGCTTGCGAACCCATAACTGAACCCAACGATCCGCATAGGCTCGCGTTTGGCACCCTAGACGTTTTATCGCATGATCTCGTAGACCGTCCCGCCCCCGTAAGTTCCGCCATTTTCCGTCGTCCCGTAAAGGTTTCCGGCATGATCCAGCACCGGACCAGAGCCGGGAGAGTATCCGCCCCCGCCAGCTGAATTGAAGTTATAGAGAATCGTCTCCTGCCAGAGCCCGCCCTTCTGCGGTGACAACTCGAACACAGTTCCCACTCCGTAGGCCCCGCCGTAGCCGGTTGCGCCATAAAGATTCCCGGCGGAATCCCGCGCCAGAACGCCAAACGGACTGTTTCCATCAACCCCATTCGAGTTGAAGTTGTGCAGGACTTTCATCTTCCACGTGCCGGACTTGTGACTCAGCTCGAAAACTCCGCCCCAATTGTAAGGTCCGCCCGCGCTGGTCATCCCATAGAGATTTCCCTCGCCGTCGATGGTCAGCGCGGTAAAGGGACTCGCCCCATTCTTATTATTAAAGTTGAACAAAACCTTTTCGCTGAACTCGCCGTCTCCATTCGGACTCACTTCATAAACCACGCCACAGCCGCTGTCGCACGCCGAAGAAGATCCTCCAAAACCAGTTGTGCCATACAAATTCCCCGCGTCGTCGATCACCAACCCGGGAGAAGGCTGCCAGCCGTCAGTATCGTTGAAGCTATGCAGTATCTTTTCCTTCCACCCGCCTCCGGCAATCGGACTCAACTGAAACACCGTGCCGTTGCCGTACTTGCCGCCGCCCGTGCTGGTGCCGTAAGCGTTGCCGAGCTTGTCGAAGATCACCCCCGACCGCGGATTCGTTCCATCGTGCGCCAGGGGGCCGAAATCATGCAGCGCAGTGAATTCTCCCCCCGTCGAATTTATTTCGAACACCGTGCCATCGTTCAACAAACCGCCAAAAAAAGTACTCCCGTAAACATCGCCCACAGAGTCGAAGGTCAAGGGAGACGTCGGCCACGCCGCTTCCTGCCCGTTGAAGTTGAAAAATATCGTTTCCGACCAGCCGCTCGCACCCGGAGTCAATTTGAAAATCGTGCCCCATCCCGTAGTCCCGCCATTAAAGGTTGTACCGTAAAGATTTCCTCCAGCATCAAATGCCACCGGCCCGACAGGTTCATTCCCATCGTTCTCGTCGCTGCCATTGAAACTATGGAGAATCGTCGCCTGAGCGAGCGCCATATTGATTGAGCTGAGTACAAGACAAACTCCGACCACAACTGCCATCAATCCATTGACAGCTCTGCTGCTCCGCATGCCTAATCCCCCTCGGCGTTTTAGCCGCATCGTCGGTTTTCACTGCGAAAGCGGACGGAATTGTACCACGGATGCCAAGCATTGGGCCTGATGGCCGTCCTTTAAAAGCCGCGCCGGACAAGCGTTTTCGCGATGACCTGGGAGACAGGTTTCAAATTCCGCGGCCTCAGGATCCGGATAAATAGAGAAAAAGAGAAATGAAGAAGCGCGTGCTTGGTGGGCCCTCCAGGATTTGAACCTGGGACCAATGGATTATGAGTCCACTGCTCTAACCGCTGAGCTAAGGGCCCACGTTTCGTTCAACCAATTAATTATAAATAACTTAACCCTAAACCACAGGGCGCGTCACGTCGCTTCCACGGAAGAGCATCAATTTGAAGTTGAAACAATTAACACAGGTCGCCGGCTTTAGCCGGATAGGTCGTATCCAAGTCTGGCGAGAAGAGTGCGGCAAAAGTGGGTATGATGCACCAAACTGCGCATCGCCAGACGAATGATCGTCGGAACGTGCGCAAGGCTCAATCTGTGATATGAGCGGGATATATGGTCATTGTTGTTATGGGAGTCTCTGGTTCCGGCAAGACCGTTGTAGGAGAGGCTCTTGCCAAGCGACTAGACTGGGCGTTCGTGGATGCCGATAATTGGCATCCCGCTTCGAATGTCGAAAAGATGCGCAGCGGCGCGGCACTGACGGATCACGATCGTAAGCCTTGGCTTCGTGCGTTGAACCGTGCTATTCGGAAGTGGATTGCAGAGAGAAGCGATACGGTCTTGGCTTGTTCTGCGCTACGCGAGCGCCACCGGAACGCGCTGCGCCAAGGTGTGGTTGACGCCAAAGCCGTTCGCTTCGTTTACCTCAAGGGAACCTACGCCCAGATCGAACAGCGAATCATCCTTCGAGCCGGACACTTCATGCCTGAATCACTCTTGCACAGTCAGTTTGCGGCCCTGGAAGAGCCGAATTCATCGGAAGCTCTCGCGGTCAACATCAATCACCCCGTCGCGACCATCACAGATTCAATCATCACGGGCCTTGGCTTTTCAGCCAATCAGACGGGCGCGGGGAAAACTGACAGTCACACCATGCGAAAGGAATCTAGGAGCAAATCGTGACCCGGCTGGCGATTCCAGCAGCGCGCTCTGTCCCTCGCCGGCGTTGGAGCATTGCCTGCCTACTGGGATTCGGCGTGTTGGTCAACTACTTCGACCGCGTCAACCTTTCGGTGTCGCAAGCGGCTTTGCACAACGCATTCGGCATCTCTACGGTGACGTTTGGCTACTTGCTGAGCGCTTATAGTTGGACCTACGCGGCGTTCCAACTTCCCTCAGGCCTTGCACTGGACCGGTTTGGAGTGAAAATTGTGGGCCGAGTTGCCGCTCTATTGTGGAGTTTTGCCTCGTTCGCGGCGGCAATTTCGACGGGATTGATTGGATTCCTGGGAGCGCGCCTTCTGCTCGGAGTGGGCGAGGCTCCCTCGTTTCCGGCGAATGCCAAAGCGGTCGGGTATTGGTTTCCTTTCGATGAGCGCAGCCTGGCAACGGCGATTTTTGATTCCGCTGCAAAGTTTTCGTCCGCCATCGGGGTCCCGTTGCTTGGGCTACTGCTGGTGAAATTCGGATGGCGCTGGAGTTTCGCAGTTACCGGTTTCCTTAGCCTGTTTTATTTTGTGCTCTTTTACGCGCTCTATCGGAATCCCAGCCAAGACCTATCCCTCTCGGTGGAAGAGCGCGATCTTATCTTGCAGGGAGGGGCACAACCCGAGGATCGAATCAGAACCGCGAAGGGCGCACCCCTGGGGTATTTGCTGCGCCAGCGAAGCGTGTGGGGACTGGTGCTGGGCTTCGCGTCCTACAATTACACCTTCTATCTGTTGCTGACTTGGCTGCCCTCCTATCTCTCCTCAGCCCATCACATTGACTTACTGCATTCCTCTCTTTACAGCAGCGTGCCTTGGCTCTTTGCAACCTTTACAGACCTTCTAATGGGGGGTTGGCTGGTGGACAAACTAGTTCAACGGGGCCGCGAGCCATCCATAGTGCGGCAGTCGATTCTCATTGGCGGCACCTCCCTCGGGTTGGGAGTATTAGGAGCGGCATATGCCGATAGTACCGCCGCCGCGCTGCTGTGGATTACCCTGGCGATCGGAGGACTGTCCGCAGCCGCTCCAGTGGCTTGGTCTATACCTTCCTTGATTGCACCTCGGGAGAGCGTCGGAACCCTGGGAGGTATTTTGAACTTCGGCAGTCAACTCTCGGCGATTGCCGCTCCGATTACCACTGGCTACATTGCGCAGTTGACGCACTCCTTCTTCTGGGCATTTGCGACAGCGGCGGCGTTTCTTTTGCTGGGCATTGCAGGTTACGGATTCTTGCTCGGACGAATCGCTCCGATTCCCGAGCCGTTGTGAAAGTTCCTGCCGGTTGGAATGTCGATCCGGCGCCGCAGGCGGGAGTCTATGCTAGAAAGAGCTCCGATCTGCTCAGGAAACCTTTGCTCGAGGCGACCCGCACCGCGAGACCAACCTTGGCGCCGCTGCTTGCTGTGTTCTTCTGCAGGACTGTGAGAACGTGCGCCAATCTATCTCGCTTGCCACTAGCTGCGCACTTGTCTGAGGTCGGGCCGCATCAGCGAGAGGAAAAGCTATCAGCTTTCTCCTGCAGTTCCGACCAGCGTGCATAGAGCGTGTCCAGATCGTTTTGTGCAGCTTCCATTTCAACCTGAGCGGCAACGAGCCCGGGGCCGTCGCTGGCGATTGCGGGATCTTCCAGCGCAGCGCGTTTGCTTTGTAATTTCTGTTCGGCTTCAGCAATACGCTCCTCGATGCCGGCATACTCGCGTGCTTCCAGGTAGGAGAGTTTTTTGGGTGCTTCTACCGGCGGGGCAGAGGATGCGGCAACCGGCGGCGATGAGGCCTTGTTCCGATTCGCGAGGCGCTTGCGTTCCTCCTGCCAGGTTTCCCATTGACCGTAGTCCGCAAAGCTTTCCGCGCTGCCTTGACCATCCAGACCCAGTACTACCGTGGAGACGCGATCCAGAAGGTAGCGATCGTGGGTGACGAGGACCAGAGAACCGCGGAATTCCAGCAGGCTCTCTTCCAGGATTTCCAGGGTCGGGATGTCGAGATCGTTGGTGGGTTCATCCAGCAACAGTATGTCGGCAGGCTGCAGCATAAGCTGCGCAATCAGCACTCGGGCGCGCTCGCCTCCCGAAAGCCGCTCGACGGGTTGGTCGAGTTGTTCGCCGCTGAAGAGGAATTTCGCCGCCCAGGATGCAACATGAACTACGCGATCCTGATAAACGACCGAATCCCCTTCGGGAGCGAGCGCGCGACGTAGAGTCAGGCTGAGATCGAGGCTGCGGCTCTGGTCGAAATACACGGTGCGCAACCAGTCAGCACGCCGAATCTCGCCGCCCGTGGGAGCGACTTCACCGCGGAGCATGCGTAAGAGGGTCGTCTTTCCGCTGCCATTGGGCCCAACCACGCCCACTCGCATCCCGGCTGAGACCACAAAATTCAATCCTTCGAATAATTTTCGATCCCCAATTTCGCAAGTGACATCCTGCAGCTCGATTAACCGCTTGGTCTTGCGGTCTGTTGCTGCGAAGTCAATTTGCGCGCTGGCGGCGCGGGTTCTGGCATTCAAGCCGGCGAGTTCGCTTATTAGTTCGCCGGCTTTGTCGATGCGGGCTTTGGATTTTCGTGTGCGCGCTTTTGCTCCTCGTCGGAGCCACTCAATCTCCGAGTGAACCAGGTTTTCCAACGCTTCCTGACGCTTCGATTGAGCGTGGAGAAATTCTTCTTTCTTTTCCAGAAACTCGGTGTAGCTGCCGTTCACGCGCAGCAATCCTTCGGGATAAACGCGGTTCAGTTCCGCCATGCCGGTGGCAACATTCTCGAGAAAGTAGCGGTCATGGCTCACCACCACGCAGGCAAACGGCGCCTGCCGCAGCAGGTCTTCGAGCCACTCAATTCCGGCGAGGTCGAGATGATTGGTCGGCTCATCCAGCAGCAGGACGTCGGGCGACTGAACCAGCGCCTCCACGATCGCCAGCCGCTTCTGCCAGCCTCCGGATAATGACGCGGCCTCCGCTTCGAGATCTTCAAGGCCTGCCCGGCCCAGCGTCTCTGCAAAGTGGGTGGTGTGTTCACCGTCGGCTGTGACCGAGCGTTTCATCGCACTCTCGACCACCGACCGGACCGTGGCTCCGGATGCGAACCTCGACTCCTGTTCCACGTAATTGAGCTGCAGGCGCTTGCGGACCGCAACGTTGCCGGTATCGGGCTGCTCCGTTCCTGCCAGAATCCGCAGCAGCGTGGATTTTCCCGAGCCGTTCGGCCCGATCAGGCCGAGGCGGTCGCCCCCCGAGACCGTGAACGAGACGTCTTCAAAGAGCGGCTTCGCTCCGAATGATTTTGAAATTCCTTGTGCGTTAATGATCGGCGGCAACGGCTAAAGTCTCCCAGCACTTTGAGGTTATCAAGGAAGGCGGAGGCTGTGCTGAGACTTGGCCGAGTGGACGGGGGTGGCCCAGGCACGGACGTTTCCAGGGGCGATCCTATGCTGCCCCCTCGAACATATGGCACAGACAGCATCGTGCCCGCCACTGTGACATCCAACCTTCCCATCCACAGCCTCACTCCGCGATGATGATCGAGGCCGCAACGGGCAGGGATCGAAAACCGCCCGTCGCCAGCCACTGATTCAAAAGAACTTCAGATTTAAGTGATTTGAAACGCGTAGTTTACCGACCAAATCCCGCTAAGTCGAAGGTTCCAGAATAATTTACAAAAAGGGGGGGAGGGGCGTGGGACCATCAAAATTTGCGCATTCCCACCAGACGGGCCCCGCCCCCGCCTGGTATTGGGAAAATTTATTTTGATTGGAATTTCATTCGCCTACACAAACACCTCGCCCGGCAGAGCGGTCAACGTTCGTGAGGCGAGAGTGTTTACCACAAGACGCTTGGGTTGCTCCACGCCAGAGGCGTCCAGTTGCTTGCGCTCGATCCGCAATTTCAGCGTGCGTTCAATGTTCCGCAACTCGATCACTTCCGCGCCTGCAACCAGTGTCGTGGCGCGGCCCTGCGCGCCCGCTCGTCCCGTACGGCCGACGCGATGAATAAAATCTTCCGCAGTCTTGGGCACATCGTAGTTGATGACGCAGGCCACGTCGTCCATGTGCAAGCCACGCGCAGCGATGTCGGTCGCCACCAGCACCTGGATTTCTCCCTCCTGAAAACCTCTCAAAGCTTTATTGCGTTGGGCTTGCGAGCGATCGCCGTGAATCATCGTGGCATTAAATCCATCCCGCCCCAGCGATTTGGCAATTCGTTCAGCGCCTCGCTTGGTGCGGGCGAAGATCAGCGTCTGTCCGGACTCGGTATAGAGCAACTGCCGCAGGACATCCATTTTCTCCGCTGGCCGCATTTCGTAGGCAGTCAGTTGCACGCTCTCCGCCGGCTTGAGTACCGATCCCAGCGCCACTCGAACCGGTTCGTGCATGTATTCGTGCACCAGATGGGCGACCGATTGTTCCATGGTTGCCGAGAAACACAATGTTTGCCTGCGCGTTGGAAGCAGAGCCACAATGCGGCGGATGGCGGGCAGAAATCCCATATCGAGCATACGGTCGGCTTCATCGAGAACCAGCAGTTGAATGCCGCGCAAATCCGCCAGGCTGCGATCAATGAAGTCCTGCAGACGCCCCGGAGTCGCGATGATTGGTCCACGCACATTACGGAGGCTGTGTATCTGAGCGGCCTCTGACACGCCGCCAATCACCAGCGCAGCTTTCGGCAGGTTCTTGCCGCGTAGTTGCTCATATTGCTCGTGGACCTGCATCGCCAGCTCGCGCGTTGGCAGCAAAATCAGGGCATTCGCCTTGCGAGACGCATCGCGCTGTAGCATCTCGATCAACGGAATCAGAAAGGCGAGTGTCTTGCCGGTGCCGGTCTGGGCTGTTCCGATTACATCTTTGCCTTCAAGGGCCGGAGGAATGGCCCGCTCCTGGATCGGGGTTAAGGTTGTAAATTTAGCGATCGCTAACTTCTGCTGCAATGCAGAAGACAGCGGCAGTTCTGAAAATGTAGTCATTCGGTTTTTTATTTTTCTGAAGAGGCCTCGTTGTTACACACTTGGACACACGTCAAAGTGTCTGGGCCGCTCACGTTCAATTTGAATTTGGCGCTGAGTAAAACGGCGGGCAGGAAAGGCGGAGATAAAGCTGGTTCAACTGAGGAACCACCGCGAGAACAAGCAAACCGAGTAAAAGCGTCAAAACCATTATAGCAGAAGGGATTCGCACTGGAGAAGCCCGACTTCCCAGCAACCGATCGGCGGAGCCACTCCCATTACTTTTTTGGGCCTGCCGCAGTATCAGCTTACGAGTGCTCTGTCTTCCCATCCAACAAATTTAGCGCGTGAGGGATTAGCCCAATGACCGCTTCGAGCGATTCGACAGCGCCGCTGGGGCTGCCCGGAAGATTGAGAATCAAAGTTTTTTCGTAGACGCCGCAGACTGCGCGGCTCAGCGCGGCAAAAGGAGTTTTCTTTACACCTTCAAGCCTCAACCGTTCGGCGATGCCGTCGATCAAACGATCGCAGATCGCTCTCGTCGCTTCTGGCGTGACGTCGCGCGGCGCGATTCCGGTTCCGCCTGTGGTCACGATAAAGCGCGCTTCCAGCGAGTGGTGAATGAGGGCATTCTGAATTTGCATGGAATCGTCCTGCACGATTTGGGTGGCGATCACGCGAAAGCCGGATTTCTTGAGAAAATCAGCCACCGCCGGTCCCGAAAGATCGGTGCGCTCGCCGCGAGAGCAGGAATCGCTCACGGTGATGACCACAGCGATGAGATTCGTGGGAGGATCGGTGCGGGCGTCAGCTATCGAGGAGGACATCTTCTTCCTCTTCGCGGCCACCGCCGCTTGAACTGGTGCGGCTCGGGCTTGTTCCAGTCGAAGGCGCGCTGGCTCGGCTTGAACTATCGGAAGCGGAGCCGGAGGCCTCTTCAATGGCTTCTCCGCCGCCGTCGCGTTGCGATTCATCCAGCAGGCGTAAACCTTCCATCAGCAGGCCCTGCGTGTTGAGCTGAGTGGTTTCCTGATCGGTTTTGCCTTCGAAGTTGAGTTCGAAGTTGCCCCCGGTCCAGCGCAGAACTTTGAAGACGGCCTGATCGCCGACCAATGATCCGTAGGTGGCGTGCTTGACCTGGCCTTCGACGAAGAAGACTTCGCACTTGTCGCCTGCGTTGTTGAGCTTGAGCTGACAGCTCTTGCGTCCCATTTCGAGCGACTGCATGAGGTCGATGACGTTCATCTGAGAGAGATTGCCGCGGACGACGCCGTCGGAGGGCGCGGTCTTCGCCATTTTCTCCAGCGCGATGCGGTCGACGGTGCGCTTGATGCGGCGCGTGGCTTCTTTCAGGAAAAACGGCTTGGCAATGTAGTCGTCGGCGGCGTCGAGCGGCGAGAGGCGCTCGTCGATGTCGGTGCGGCTCGCCAATAAGATCGCGGAAAAATTCGCCGTTGCGGGACGGCTTTTCAGTTTCTCGACGAGCTGGCGTCCATCCATGCCCGGCATGCGATAGTCGCAGACAACCAGCTCGGGAGGATCGTCGACCGCCTTGAGCAAGGCGTCAGCGGCGTCTCCCGCGGCGACAACCTGGGCAAACGGGGTGAGCGCCTTCTGCAGCATGCCCAGCACCATCGGATTGTCATCGACTAGCAGAAGCTTGACGTCGTTCGCCATTGATCATTTTGCGCGCGGCTTTTGGTCGCGGCGGGATTTGCTATTCCTGGGGTGGCCATCAGCCGCGGCGCGTCGATAGTCTCCGCTCTTACCGCCGCTCTTGCGTTCGAGACGAATCTCGCGAATCTCAATGCCCTTATCCAGCCCCTTGGTTTGATCGTAGACGACTAACGCAGAAATTGCGGCGGCTACGAGGGCTTCCATTTCTACTCCGGTCTCGGCGGTGGTGGCAACTCTGGTTGTGACAGCGACGCCATTCTCGCACAGCCGCAGGTCGACATCAATGTGAGACAGAGGAATCAAGTGACACATCGGGATGAGGTCGGAAGTCAGTTTGGCGGCCATGATTCCGGCAATGCGCGCGACTTCGAGCGGATCGCCTTTGGGATTCTTCGGCAGCGCCTGCAGCACTGCGGGCGGCATTTGCACGAAGGCGCTGGCTTGGGCTTCACGGCGGGTTGCAGGCTTGTGCGACACATCAACCATGCGGGCACGGCCAGCGGAATCATAGTGAGAGAGCTTTGGCATGCGGAACCTCTATCTTACATGGGCGGAAAGCAGTTGAGGTTCTGATGACAAACGGGAAGGCGCGGGTGGGAACCGGTGGGGTATCCTGAGGGTTGATACCCTAGCTGAAAGTCATGATTTCCGGTTCGACCATTTTGAAGCACATTGCCCACCAGCCAAAGCGGGCGGCGGGGTTCAAACAGCTGGTACGGGAGCTCGGCTTGCGCGGGGAAGAGCGGCGAGAGCTCGATTCAGAGTTGCGAAAGTTGGTGGCGACCGGAGAGTTGGTTCAAGCGGATTCCGACCGTTATGCGCTGCCGCAGGCGGTTTCTAACAAGAACCTTTTGGCGGGACGGCTCACTATGCACCGCGACGGTTTTGGCTTTGTGATTCCTGACGCCGGTTCGATTAGCGACTCGCTGAAGTCGCGGCTCGCGGGGGATATCTTTATTCCTCCTCACGCAATCGGCAATGCCATGCATGGAGATAGGGTGCTGGTTGAGGTGGGCACGATCCGGGAGGATGGGCGGGCGGAAGGGCGGATTCTGCGGCCAGTGGTGAGGGCGCATCCGACGGTCGTGGGAATTTTTCACTGCGGAAGCCGGCACAATTATGTGACGCCGATCGACAGCAAGATTTCGCAGGAGATCGTGATTCCGCCCGGGGCGGAGAGGCCTGCTGATGCGGCTGCCGGATCGAACGGTCAAGCACAGAAGGCACAGGGGTCACAGAGGAAAACTAACGCAGTTTCTGTTGATCGCGTTCTCGGGGAGGAAGCTGCTCGGTCCGTTAACTGGGACGATCTTGAAGGCGTAGTGGTCGATGTTGAGATCACGGACTGGCCTGCGCCGACGAAGAGCGCGCGCGGCCGGGTGGTCGAGGTTCTTGGGCACGAGAACGATTTCGGAGTTGATGTTGAGATTACCATTCGGAAATTTCATCTGCCACATCATTTTCCTGCGGCGACCCTGGAGGAGGCACAGAATATTGCGGCGGTGATTCCGGCTCGGGAAATGCCGCGGAGGCGGGATTTCCGTTCGCTTCCCATCGTTACAATCGACGGCGAAACGGCACGAGACTTCGACGATGCGGTCACAGTCAGGAAATCTCCGAATGGAAACTTCGAGTTGCAGGTTCATATTGCGGATGTGGCGCAGTATGTCGCGTCTGGCTCGGCGGTCGACCAGGAAGCGCGGCTGCGGGGGACCAGCGTTTACTTTCCAGACCGTGCGGTTCCGATGCTGCCGCTGGAGCTGTCGACTGATATCTGCAGCCTTCGTCCGCATGTGGACCGACTGGTGCTGTCTTGTGTGATGGAGATTGATCATCGCGGGGAAATTGTTTGGTATGAGCTGAGCGAAGGCGTGATCCGCTCGGCCGAGCGTATGACTTATACGGACGTGAATGCGGTGCTCGAGGGCGACGCCGCGTTGCGACAGCGTTACGCGCCTCTCGTTCCTCAGTTTGAATTGATGCGCGAGCTGGCAATGATTCTGAATAGCAAGCGCCGGCGTCGCGGATCGATTGACTTCGATTTGCCCGCGGCGGTAATCGAGTTTGACGAATTCGGCTTGATGAAGAGCATCACTCGTTCGGAGCGCAATATTGCGAACCGGCTGATTGAGGAATTCATGCTTTCGGCAAACGAGAGCGTGGCGCATTACCTGGAATCGAAGCAGATAGCGTCTCTGTACCGGATTCACGAGAAGCCGGAGGCGAAGCGCGTCTACGATTTCGAAACCATCGCCACTACTTTTGGATATTCGCTTGGCGTCGGCCCTTTGCCTATTCAGCGGGTACAGTTCAAGTCGGACCGCCGCGCGGCACGGGGCACGGGAAAGGGCGCACGCGTGCTGGAGATTCCCCAGGACGTGCACATTACTCCGCGGATGTATCAGAAGCTTACGGAGAAGATTGCGGGCAAGCCGGAAGAGCGGATTCTGAGTTACCTGATGCTGCGATCTTTGAAGCAGGCGCGATATTCGGAAGAGAACGTGGGACACTTTGCGCTGGCGGCGCCCACTTACACGCATTTCACTTCGCCCATCCGGCGGTATCCGGACTTGATTGTGCACCGGATTTTGAAAGATGTCTTACAGGAATCGCCGGAGAAGGTGGAGGGGAACTTGCATACCGGAGTTTCATCGGGGCTCGACTCCAGTGCTGACGCGTTGCCGTGGTCGAAACGGCGGGAGCGTGTCCATGGCGAATTTCGCGAGTTGGGCGGGCCGATCTCGACTGGGGAGTTACACGAGATCGCGGAAGAGTCGAGCCAGAGCGAGCGCCGGGCCGACGAAGCAGAGCGCGAATTGATGGAGTGGAAGAAAGTCAAATTCATGCAAGATCGCATCGGAGAAGATTTCGACGGCCTGATCACCAGCGTCACCAAGTTTGGTTTCTTCGTCGAGCTGACTGACTTGTTTGTCGAGGGACTGGTGCCTCTGAATACTTTGAATGACGATCTCTACACTTATCACGAGAATACGCGGCAGATAATCGGGAAGCGTTCGCGCAAGACCTACAGTCTGGGGCAAAGGATTCGCGTGCTGCTGGACCGCATCGATCCCGTAGAGAAGAAAATCCAGTTCGCGGTGGTGGAAGAAAAGCCGGGTGGGCTGGATCGAAAGAGTCTTCGCGGAAGTCGAAACGGCGGCGGAGGTGATTCTGCATTCTGGAGTGCCGGGCAAAGTCAAAATCCCAGCCCCGTCGCTCCAACAACCGGAGTGACAAGGACGGGGCTCCCCTCCAGGACTGATGACTTACGATGAATAACGCTGGAATATACAGTAATCGGCTTATATTCGGTGCACAGCAAGAAACATAGAAAATACAGGACGGACATTGCCATCGCTATTTAGAGCCAGGAATGATGCAAGCGAGCGCGACGAAAGCTGATCAGCAGAAGAGCGTGCGCGGCATCGAATGGCTGACCTTTTTTCTTGCCGATGTCCAGACCGGACTTGGTCCTTTCTTAGCCGCCTATCTTGCTGCGAGTGGATGGAACCCTGCGCGGGTTGGTTACGCGCTGACCTTCGGCGGGCTGGTTACCGTCGCGATGCAAACCCCGGCTGGAGCGGCAATTGACGCGGTACGCCGCAAACGGGCCTTGATGGTGGGCGGGTTCGTGCTTCTGACGACTGGCGCGGTGCTTTTGTTGGGCCGGTTGAGTACGCTGGAGGTGTATTCGGCGCAGTTTCTCGTTGGAGGTTCGGGAGCCTTTCTTGCGCCGTGTGTTGCCGCCATTACCCTGGGTGTGGTTGGCGCGGCCGCGTTCGACAGAGAGTTTGGCCGGATCCAATCGTTCAACTCTGCGGGCAATGTGTTTACTGCACTGCTGGTCGCTTATGCCAGCTACAGGTTTGGATACCGCGCTATCTTCGTGATTGCCATATCCCTCGTCATACCCGCTCTGATCTCCCTTTCTATAATCAATCCCAAACAGATTGATTACGCACGGGCGCGTGGAGCCGTTGACGACAAATGCGACGGCAAGGCGGAGCGGTTTTCTTTGCTGTTGAAAGATCGCGTGCTGGTTTATTTTCTGGCTGCTGTGTTTTTGTTTCACATGGCCAACGCGGCGATGTTGCCGGAGTTGGGTGAAATGCTGTCAAAGGGACGCCCGAAGGCGGCAGCGCCCTTCATGTCGGCATGCGTCATTGTGACGCAGTTGGTGATCTCATTCTCGGCGGCATGGATTGGAAAGCGTGCAGCCAGCAACGGGCGAAAGCCGCTGCTGCTGGTGGGATTCGGTGCGCTGCCTATCCGCGGCGTGCTTTATACGCTCACCAGCGCAACGGGTGCGCTGATTGCGATTCAGATTCTAGACGGCGTAGCCAATGCAATCTTTATTATTGTGTCGATCCTTGTGATCAAAGACAGGACCCAGGGAACAGGCCGCTTCAATGTGGCGGCGGGAGCGCTTGCGACCATGGTTGGCATTGGAGCCGCGCTCAGTAACACGATTGGCGGAGTGCTGATTCAGCGCTATGGTTATCGTGCTTCGTTTCTGGGTTTGGCGGGAGTTGCTTCGGTTGCGTTTGTTTTGCTGTGGCTGGCTATCCCGGAGACGCTCACTCCGGCGTCAGATGATGATTCGAGAACGAAACGAGAACCGGATGTGAAGGCGGGTGAATGCTGCTCTATCTAATCGTTGGCGTGAGCATCCTGCTGATGCTGATGCGGCCGCGGAATATTCCTGAAGTCTATTGGATCAGCGCAGGCGTTTTATTGCTTTTGGTTTTACGGCTGATCACGTTCCGGCTTGCTGGGCGCGCGATCGAGAAGGCATTCGATGTGTGTTTCTTTCTCATCGGCATGATGTTGCTTTCAGAACTGGCGCGTGAGCATGGAGTTTTCGACTGGCTGTCGTCGATTGCGGTGAGAAGTGCGGATGGTTCGTCTTTGAGGCTGTTTGCGCTGGTGTATGGCGTGGGAACGATCGTTACGGTTTTCATGTCGAACGACGCAACCGCTGTAGTTCTTACGCCCGCGATTCTGACCGCGGTGCGAAAAGCCAGAGTGCAACCTCTGCCCTACCTTTTTGCATGCGCCTTCATTGCAAACGCCGCGTCATTTCTGCTGCCGATTTCAAATCCCGCGAACCTGGTAGTGTTCCACGATGCGATGCCGCCGCTGGGCAGGTGGCTGGCGGCGTTTGGTGTGCCTAGCGTGCTCTCGATTGTGACCACGTTTTTTGTGTTGCGCTGGATTTTTCGGGAAGAGCTTTGCGCGGCGATCGAGCATCCGGTGGAAGCGAAGTCTCTCAATGGAAACGGCAAGCTGGTCCTGGGCAGCGCCGTACTGATGATCGCCGTGCTGCTGACGGCGTCATCCATGGGCAAAAATCTGGGGCTGCCAACGTGCCTTGCAGCGGTTGCGATAACGGCGATGGTTTGCATTAAAGAGCGAAGAAATCCACTTGTGCTGGCGCGCGAGATCAGTTGGGAGACTTTGGCGCTGGTAGCGGGACTGTTCGTGATGGTGGATGCGATCGAAAGCATTGGCGCGATGCGGTACACGACAGAGTGGCTGGCCTGGGCGCAGCATGTCGGTCTGGTGGCGGGCGAGTTGGTTACCGGATTCGCGGTTGGCCTAGCCAACAATCTGGTGAACAATCTGCCGCTCGGCCTGATCGCCGGGAGCACGCTGCACGCTGCGCATGCGACCGGTCCGATTGCGGAGGCAGTTTTGATCGGAGTCGACCTGGGACCGAATCTATCGATTACGGGTTCGCTGGCGACGATCCTGTGGCTGATTGCGTTGCGCAAGGAAAAGCTGGATGTGAGTTTCTGGGATTTTCTGAAGGTTGGTTCAGTGACAATGCCCATTGCCCTGCTCGCCGCTCTAGGTGGAGCGGTCATAATGAGGTTGTGGTTTGCGAATTGACGGACTTTCGCGGAGGCGAGTTTGTTCGAGCGGGCGCTTGAAAAAGGGAAGCACGCAGCTTCGCTATTGACGCAAATCGCCGATGCCGCCAACACGTGGGCGTCGAAGGTGAAACAGAGAGCGGCTTAGTCGGGGAGTGGTTTCGCGGCAAGCGGCTCGCCGCTGGCCTGTTCTCTTGGATAATCCGGCCCTGTATTGCGGGCATTGCTTCAAGACAATTCGCTACTGCACCGTCAAGGTCAGGGGCGGAGCAACGTTCTGCACGCCATTTGCCGTCCCCGTGACGGTGATTGTGTAAGTGCCGGCAGGGGTTCCGGTGTTGCCGGTCGGGGTCGGCGCGGGGGTGCTACCACCGCCACCGCAGGCAGTTTGTAGCAAGCAACCGCCGATCACCAGGAAAGCCAAACAGCAGGCCAGTACTTTTGTCTTCTTCTGGGTGTTCAGTCCACCTGTGCTGAGCAACATTGCGGGAATCAGCAGGCCGAAGGCTAGCCACAGGCCAGAACCAGGGTTGATGATGGCCGGCACCAGAGCGGCCGATGCTCCGGCTGCAGTGACCGTCAACTTCGCCGTGCCTACATCATTCGAGACAGAGATCGAGGCCACCGAGCAGGTAAGCGCCGGATTCACCTGCGGAGTGACCGTGCACGTAAGGCCGACGTTCGCGGGATTGAATCCGTTCGAAGGAGTAATGGTAATGCTGGAATTGGCTGAAGAACCAGCCGACACCGACGATGGCGACAAGGCACCGGCGGACAGTCCGAAGCCGGCTTTGATCGCAACCACGCTCGATGTGCTGGTGTTGAAATTTCCGTCTCCGCTGTAGGCAGCGGTGATATTTTGGGTGCCGGCGCCGAGTGCCGTCGAGGAGAACGTGGCGACTCCGCTGGCGTTGAGAGATGACGTGCCTAGCTGCGTCGAACCATCAAGGAAGGTTACCGTGCCCGTGGGCATGCCTGCGGTGAGGGACGTGACAGTGGCGGAGATTGAGAGCATGGTCGAGCTGCCGTTGCTTAGGGCGGTTGTAGTGGCCGCTTTTTGCACGTTCTGTCCGACCGTGGGCGACGTGGTGGGATTGAAGTTCGCGTCGCCACCGTAAGTCGCGGTGATGTTATTCATTCCCACGGGCAGGTTGGTTACGATCAGGGTTGCCACTCCATTGGCGTTGACTGTCGCGCTGCCGATAGTCGTGCCGCCGTTGGAGAAGGTCATCGTGCCGACTGGCGTGCCTGAGATAGTTGAGCTCAGCGTCGCTACCAAGGTCACCGACTGCTCGAAGCTGGAGGGGTTTGGCGACGAGGTTAGAGACGCGCTAGTATTTCCCTGCACCACCTGATCTACTACCGGCGATGTGCTGGGCTCAAAGGTAGTATCTCCGCTATAGGCGGCGGTAATGATCTGCGTGCCCGGGGCCAGAGTTGAAGTTGTCAACATTGCAACGCCGTTTGAATTGAGCGACGAGCTGCCGATTGAGGTCGTACCGTCCAGGAAAGTGACTGTTCCGGTCGGCATCCCGGATGTGTTGGAGGTGACGGTCGCGGTAAAGGTCACGGGCTGTCCAACAGGAACGGGGTTTGCGGAGGAACCGAGTGCGGTGGTGGTAGTGGCCGAAGATACGATTTGCGTCAATAGCACCGTGTGCGGCTGGAAGTTGGTGTCGCCGGAGTAGACGGCCGAAATTGCATCACTACCGGTGGGCAGAGTGCTTGTGCTCGTTGAGAAGCTGCCATCTACGAGCGAACCAGAGCCCAAGACTGTGCTGCCATTCTTCAGGGTGACAGTGCCTGTTGGCGCCGACTGGCCCGGCACGCTCGCGGTGACCGTGGCCGTGAATCTCACTAATTGCCCGTAGCCCGAAGGATTGCTGGAGGAGGTAAGGGCAATCTGGGTTCCCTGAGTATTCAACAACACGCTGACGGTGTTGCTGCCGCCGTTGGCTACGGCGAGGTCCCACGTTCCGTCGCCGTTGAAATCTCCGACTGCCGAGGAGTAAGAGATCGAACCTGTTCCAAACACCGCTGGTGCTGCGAAGGTTCCGTCGCCGTTGCCGAGGAGCAGGCTTAGAAGATTTCCTTGCGAGCCGGCAAGCGGCCTGCTCGCCAGAGCAAGATCGTATATTCCATCGCCGTTAAAATCCGCGGAAACTACCGAAGAAGGATTGGCACCGGTGGGATACGCCTTCAAAGTCTGGAAGGTTCCGTCACCGTTGCCCAGCAACACGCTGACCTGTTCGGAGTGGAAATCGGCGACTGCGAGATCGGGAATAGTATCGCCATTGAAGTCTTGAACGACGACAGCGAGCGGATTGCCTCCGGCTCCAGTGGGGTAAACCACCTGCGGCTGGAAAGTGCCGTCGCCGTTACCGAGAAGAATGCCGGCATTGTTATCGGTTTCGTTGATGACCACGAGATCTAGCTTTTTGTCTCCGTTGAAATCTCCGACCGCCAGAGAAACCGGGCCATGACCGACGCTGTAGTTGACCGCGGATTTGAAAGTTCCGTTGCCGTTTCCTAGCAGAATGCTGATGGTATTGTCATGGAAATTTGCAACTGCGAGATCGGTTTTGCCGTCGCGGTTGAAATCTCCGGCAGCTACGGATGCGGGCTCGCGGCCCACCGGAGTATCGATGTGCCCCTCAAATGTGCCGTTGCCGACTCCCAGCAGAACGCTGACCGTGTTGGTGGCATAGTTTGCGACCGCAATATCGTTGATCTTGTCGCCGTTGAAGTCAGCCACTACCAGCGAATAGGGGTCGGTGTTGGTGCCGGTCGTATAGGAGACGGGCGGCTGGAAGGTGCCGTCACCGTTTCCCAGAATAATGGAAATCGATCCTGCGCTGCACGTGGGGGTGCAGTTGCTTGCCGCGACTGCCAGGTCGGTGAAGCCATCGCCGTTGAAGTCTGCTGCGGCAACTGAATAGGGCTCTGCACCGGCGGGGTAATCAATGCGTGATTGGAACGTCTCGTTTCCGTTATTGAGGATGACGCTGACGGTATTTGCTCCCGAATTGGCTACGACGAGATCATTCTGACCGTTGGCTGTCAAGGGGGTGATTATGACTGAGTATGGAATATCTCCCGTACCGATATTGAGCTGGCCCTGGAATGTTCCGTCTCCATTGCCCCACAGAACGGTGACTACATTACCGTTGCCACTCGATACAGCCAGGTCGACCTTGCCGTCTCCGTTGAGGTCTGAAGCGGCGACGGCCGTGGGGAATGCGGAGACGGAATAATCGACGTGGGCGGAGAATCCTCCGTTTCCAGTGCCCAGAAGAACGCTGACGCTGTCGCCCTGCTGGTTCGCAACCGCCATATCCGTATTGCCGTCGCCGTTGAAATCGCCAGTAGCGATCCAGACGGGTGTGCTGCCGGTTGCGTATTGGAATTGATTTTGGAATGTTCCATCGCCATTGCCAAGGAACACACTAACGATGCTGTTCAGGTTATTGTTGGCCACGGCGAGATCGGGCTTCCCGTCGTTATTGAAGTCGGCGACGGTGACGAAATAGGGATTGAATCCCGTTTTGTAGGTCACCTGGGCCCGAAATGCCCCGCCGCCCGTGCCGATAAAGACACCTACGGTGTTGTCCCCAGCATTGGTCACGGCGATGTCGAGATTGCCATCGTTGTTGAAGTCGCCGACAGCCACTCCTTGAGGATTAGTTCCAGTGAGGAGGTCTTTCTTGGACTGAAACGTGCCGTCGCCGTTGCCGGGGAGAATCGACAATGTGTTGCTGCCGGCATTGACCACCACCAAATCCTTGGAGCCGTCGTTGTTGATATCGCCAACTGCTATCGCCTGAGGGTTCGTGTCCACGGTGTAGTCAACTCTCGGCTGGAATGTGCCATCTGCGTTTCCGATGAGGATGCTCACGGTATTGCTGGTAGTATTGACCACCGCGAGATCTGGGATTCCATCATTATTGAAGTCGGCGACTGCGACTGCCTGGGGATTGCCCCCGGTCCCGTATTGAGGTGCTTCGAGAAATTGCTTCGCCTGGGCGAACAAGGTCCCGGACAACAAGCAAATTGCAAATCCAGCAAGAAATCGGCTGCGCATGAAACCTCCTCAATCTTTGAACCCGAAGGAACCCCGGCTCTAATACGGTCCGGAAGCCGAACGTGAACAGGCACGCAAGCGAACGAGAAATTCCGTCTTTTCCCAATTGACGGACTTGTCGAACGCGTGCAAAACAACTCTTGACACCGATGCTGCGGGGGAGAAAAACCGGAAGCAACAATAAGGGGGAGTTCTGCCTTTGGAGTTGGGGGAAAGACCGCGGCTCGAAGGCCCGCGTAAGTTATCGCGGAGTATCTAGTTGTTCAATTACCCATTTGGGTTAGTCAGCATGGCTAGCCACATAAAAAGCTTTAGTTGAATAGAAAACCGGAGGCTCAGAATATGCTTCTTGAGCCTCCGGTCAGGCCCGAACAACGCGTGTGGGGGAGGGCCTAGGCCTTACTTGCCGCCGCTACTGGCGAGTTGCGTCGGCATCGCCAGCTGCTGCTCGACCACCTGCCGTAACGCAGCGTAATCCAGTGCTCCGCTAAGGTAGTGACCGTTGATGAAAAAGCTGGGCGTGCCATTGATTCCCAGACGAGTGCCTTCCTTGCGATCGTGATCGACAGCGGCTGCTTCTTCTCCAGAATCCAGGCACTTGTCGAACTGGTCGGCATCGAGCTTCAGAGCACGAGCCTGGGCCTTGAGCTGATCAACATCGAGCTCCTTGCTGCGGAACAACTCGTCGTGGAATTCCCAGAATTTATTTTGCTTGCTTGCGCAGCGGGCCGCTTCGGCGGCTTTCTCAGCGCGAGCGTGCATGGGAAGCGGGAAATCCTTGTAGGTGAAAGCAACCTTGTCGCCGAAATCAAGGGCCAGCTTTTTCAGGTCGGCGGCCACTTTCTGGCAATATGGGCACTCGTAGTCGGCGAATTCAACTAAGGTGACCTGCGCTTTTTCGGGGCCGATCGTCATCTGCGCGTTCTGCGGTTCCACGTTCGCCCGGGGGGGTGCGAGAGCGACGTACACCGTAGTCTGTGCCCGCAGGGTTCGCACAAAGGCGGCACGGGCTTTGTCGGTGCGCAGTTGACGGATCTTTTCCAGAATCTTGCCGCGAACCTGTTCGTAGGGCTGATCGGTCTCGAGCCCCTCGTAGTAGACCTTCATCTGGTCTTCTGTAGGATCTTTTACCTGGGAGTTGACTTCGCGGTCCAGCAACTGCTCTACGGTGATGTGTTCGCTCTGGGCCTTCTGCTCGATTAATCTTTTGTCGATGAGTTCGCTCAGCGCTCGAGTTTCCGCCTGGTAATACTGATAATGTGCAGATAAGAGCTTTGCCGATTCCTCCTGCTCGAGGTCGGCCATGGTTACCTTTACTCCGCCCACTTCAGCTACAACGCTTGTATCAGCTTGTGCGACGATGCGTCCTGTACTGAGCAACGCGAGAGCCACACCCAATCCCAATTTCAAAAGTCTTTCTAAAGGTGACATGAGATCCCCCGTCTCATCGAATTCAAGTTGCAACTTTGCAGTTCACCAGCGTTCCCCTAACGCGACAGTGAACTGGTTAATTGAGCCCAAGGTGGAACTCGAAAGAGTTCCACCTTTTGCCCAAGCTAGAGAACTTAGTCCCCCGTTCCGCAGGAGCAGACGCCGGTGCCGCTGCCAACTAGGTGGATGGCATGGCAACCATTCTGCAGCTCGGTCTGTTCGGTGGAGCTGAGAGTGGCATCTTGCGAACCGGTTTCAGTGATGGTGAAGTTGCTGTTCTGGATGTGAGTCGCCCAAGCCCGGACTGCCGGAGTCGGAACGAGATTGCTCGGGCTGGTGGGATTCGGGCAAGTTCCGCCCTGGGCCTTGCTCGAGACGATCTTGATGACGCCAGTGTTCAGGATGGTGCCGTTGGCCGGGTTGCTGGTCAGGTCGCCGTTGACCGACAGGGTCCGAAGACCATCGGGCGTGACCAAGCAGCTGCAGCATTCCGACATTTCCTCGTTCGCATCAAACACGAAGATGGCGGCGCACAGATTGCCACCCGAGGTGCCAGGGTTGTCGATGCGGACAGTTCCATCCGGCGCACTGGCCGTATTGGCATTGGCAAAATAGTCGACCTTCAGAGTATCAGCCGGCGGCGTGGTTGCGAACGCCGTGGCACAGAGGCCCAGAGCCAATGTACACACTACAAGGATTGTGGTTCCTTTCATTATTGTCCTCCTAACAGAGTTACGCTGCGCCAAGCAGGGGAGGGGGACTTGGCTCAAATAGCGCGGTTTTACTCTATAGGTAAACTCGAATCCAACAAGTCCCCAGATGTACTAACCCGATATTACTAAGCAGCTTTTGGCAGCCTTGGCGCATGGTTCAGGTTCTCGGGCCGACAATCCGGCCAATAATTCCGGAGCGAGTGGAGACGTTCATCTTGACCATCACCAGCCGGAGGAACGCCTTTACCGTATTCGGGCTAATTTCCATCCGTTGAGCAATCTCTTTGCTGGTAAAACCCTGGAGCAGATACTGCACAGTTTCGAGTTCGCGCACCGTCAGCCCGAAACGCTCGGAAACTTCGTTGAGTTTTACCGCTTCATTGCTTCTTCTCTCCAGCATCACCACCTGCAGCCCGCCGCCGGTAGGATGTACGCCACCGTTTGCGTGGGCGCCGTTACCGTTTTGGGCGCGTAAGTCCAAGGGAAATGAACGACAAAGGTACATGCGCCTTGCCGAGCGGAATTCTTCCACGAAGCGCGGAGGCGAATGCCTGCCCGCAAGATCGGTACGAATTTTATTTGCGAGCCAGGTATCGACGTGACGGATCTTTTCCGGAGTTTCCGGATAAGTGAGAATTTGTAGAGCCTCCCCGTTATAGGCAACTACCCCTAACGAGGCGTCCATTACGATCAGACCCGGCCGGGTCGGAGCAGTATGCACTTGGTTCCCCTTTTTCCACGCGCCACCCCACAGTGGCAGTCGCGCGGATGAAATGACGAGCCTTTCCGATGGCCGATAGCGGGGTCCCTTGCTCTAGGCAGCAATGGCCAGACGCTCAATTTTGAGCGTTTTTCACTGCAGAGCAATGCTTCTAGCTGCGCTTGATCCAATCAGGCAAGCACGATCCTGGGGGGAAAATTTCGGGAACGAAAACAGGCGTTCCCCGGGGGAGGAATAATAATAATGACCCGGTGCATTGTGCCACAGGCGCTGGCGATGTCAACAGAAAAAGCGCGTAATCACCCGTATTGCTACATAGGAACTAACCCATTTGTAGTAGTTGAGAGAATAAAGACCCTAGAATCATGCCCAACTAAATGCTTCATGCCCTATTCCAAGGCTGCAAAAACTAAACCCTGGGTTGGTTCTAGCTGGCCCTTCGGGTTAGTTCTGCTGGGGTCCTCGCAGTCATGCCGACGCCGATTTCCGGTGAAAAACTCTGAGCGGATGCGGAGGCGCGCTTGGGTGCTGCTGCCGATTCCGATCCGCGCGGACGCAACCACCGGTCCCACATCCTGCCAAAACTGGAGGCGAGGAATTTGCAAAGGCGGATGAGGCTATCACGAATTTCCGCGCTTTGGGTTCGCCGAACTGTCGGCACCGATTCGAGAGCATGCCGATACTTTGCGATCCATTCTTGTTCCGCTTCCTGTTCGTTATCTTGCTTCGAATCCCCGGCTGGAATCTCAGGAGTGTCCACAGTAGGTCTGCCCTTCCACCCCGCTGGAGGTAATTTTGCAGATTTATACTCCGTCAGGGCTGGGGCTGACAAAGCCCCAAAGGGATTAGCCGGTCAGGTTAGACAAGGATTCTGGATCGAAAACCTGGAGACAGATTTCTACGCCACTTCGTCACTACTACATGGACTATAAAGCGAGCCAAAGGGAGGATGGGTGCTAGAATCGCTCACGAAAAAGTCGCTGCCGCACGGGCGGCGATAACTTTACTCGGTGAACATCGATGAAGCTTTTGTGGCGCGTGAGTTGTCTTGGCGCAATATGCACGTTTCAAGCTCTCGCTCAGACGGCGGAAAAGCCTGCATCTTACCTGAAGCAAGCTGTCGTTACGCAGAACGCCGACACAATCCACGTCAGCGCAAATAGTCCGCGCCCTCTGCTGCAGGCCCTCGATGCTTTGCAACAGAAGTTCGGCTGGGTCGTCGATTACGAAGATCCCCGCTACATCTCACATATGGACTATATCGACGTGTCCGGGGACGAAACCCGGCCACAGGTGCCGGCAGGGGGTATTTTCGCCGTCGATGTCTCCGCTAAGGCTGCAGAAGCGGACACACTTCGGCTCGTCGTTAATTCGTACAACCAGAGCGAGAACCCGGGACGGTTTGAGGTCCGGGCCGGCGAGCAGAACCGCTTTTATGTTGTTGGCACGGGCGCTCACGACAGCAAAGGTTCGGTATCTGCTCAGCAGGCCCTCTTGGATGTTTCGGTGACGATTCCGAATCGACAAAGAACGATCGCGGAGACAATCAATCTGATTTGTGGAGCTGCGGCGAAGCAGGCGCACACTACGGTTACGCTCGGTGTCTCCCCGCGCAATTTTCTGGAACACGCGCAGGCAAAAATCGGTGGAGCTAAAGTACCGGCGCGCGATCTTTTATTGCAGTGCCTCGCGGCAACGCACCGAAATCTGTACTGGCGCTTGCTTTTTGATCCCAGTTCGAAGGGATATTTTCTAGACATTCACGCCCTGCCGAAGGCCTGACGCACTTATCGCCGTTGTTTTCGTGCGCAAGGAAAGACAACGATGGTTTTCACGCTTGAATGATTTTTCGCGTGACCCCCAACCTTACCCTCCGGATTGACTCGAATAACGGCATTGCCGCCAGTGTGGGTGCGCATCGGGGACTAACCGCCCGGAGGTTCACATCTATTGAAGCCTATGGTGACGCGGCGAAATGATCCGCCAAGTAGCGCAGCCATGTTTCACAGCGGGCTCAACTTCTCGAGGGATAAATTCCCTGCAGCGCGATCACAAAGGTCAGCGTCAGAAAAGGCTGCAAGTTGTTGTGCGACTGATTTCCTCCTGCAAGCTGTATCGCCTGCGGGCTCATGCTCATCAGGCTCGTCCCCGTGCTCGTATATGCCGGTTGCGCTCCACGCCCGCCGGCATCCGCCCAAAAGTTACTCGCGGGAGTGTTCGATGTTCCCGGGGAGCTCGTACAATTTGCCGGGTGGTTATGCGCCGCCATTTGGGTGGTCAGCAACGAAACGCTGTATTCTCCCCCAGTTTCACCTTGAGTGCGCGGCGTCAAGCCTGGTCCGGCACCCGATCCCATGGGCGCCGCACCTTGAAAATTGGGCAGGCCGAAGGTGCTCTTGCCGTCTCCGCCATAGTTCGTGCCCAGCAGCGAGAACAAAGCTGTGTTTTGTGAAATCGACATCAGTTGTCCATTGCACTGAGCCCAGCCGTTCGGCGCAAAGTTAAATCCCACGATCCGAATCTCTGCCACAAACTGATCCGCCATTGCGAACCCTCCTTGAATTCCTAGTTAGTTTTGCGAGGGGAAAATTCCCGTAAGCGCAATAACAAAATTGAGCACGTTATACGGCGCGCGGTTCTCGTGCGGCTGTCCTCCCGCGTTGTTGCCGATCATCCCGGCACCCATCGGAGTACTGATCGACGCGGTGGAGTATTGCGGATTATTCGCGCCGCTCCCCCAGAAATTGCCCACCGGGCTCGGTTGGTTGACGGTGGCGTTGCTGGCCATGGGGAGGTGCGAGTGCGGAGGCAGTTCTTGCGCTACCAGGGTGTGCATCTCTTCCCCTCCGGGCGAGCCCAGAGGGAAACTTGGACGTCCACCGCCAGAGTTCTGATGGAACGGTACCCGACTTCGCAAATCAGGAAGCTGGAACGTGGTTCTTCCATCCCCCCCGTAAGTAGTACCGAGTAACGAAAACAGCGCCTGATTCTGGTTGATGGGCATCGTCTGCCCGTTGCAACTCGCCCAGCCTTTGGGCGCAAAATTAAACGAAACCATGCGAATCTCACCCAGGTATGGTGTGCCCATGAACGTCCCCTCCAAAATGTAATCGCGTCACGATTGCGATGGAAAAACGCCGAGGAGCGAAATGATGAATGAAACCACTTGGAAGGGAGTCAGGTTGTCGTGGGGCTGATTCCCGCCCGTCGCGGCCACACTGGCCGGGTTCATCGCGTTATTTGCCGGACTTCCGAAAATATGGATGTTGATGCCACTGTTTCCCCAAGTCGCATTCTGGGGAGTGGCCGAAGGTGCACCGACGCTGCCCAGCGCGCCGTGCGCATGGACCGCCACCTGGCTGGCATTCAACGTTACCGTCTCCGACCCCCCGACTTGCCCGAGAACATAATTTTGCAGGCCTGCTCCCTGCCCTGTGTGAACCGGAACGCGCCCCCGCAAGTCGGGCACTGCAAATGTCGTTTGACCGTTGCCCCCATAGGTAGTTCCGATTAGCTGAAAAAGAGCGCTGTACTGTGAGATGGAAAGTATCGACCCATCGCAGAAATTCCATCCCACAGGCGCGAAGTTACCACCGAATAAGCGAATTTCACCGATGTAAGGTTGTGCCATTTTCCCTCCTGCTACTGCAGACGTGCTCCGCTCAAATCCAGCTAAGACGGCTTCGCCACAGCTGTGATCAAGCGGTTGAATACCGCCTCATAGAAAGTTCCGCTGTCATCACGCCCGATCGGAACCAGAAACAGTTCAAAGTCTCCGATGAAATCGTGCTTCAGGGCATAAATCCGTTGTGGGTAAATCTTGGCGCGGTCGCCGCGAAAGTGAAGAGAGAACTGTTCCTGCCTCGGGCTGGAGTGGCCATTCGCAACTTCGATCAAGTCCATGGGATACGGCTCCGAGTTCTCGTCCATCAGCCAGAACCTGTCGTTGAGCTTGTCTTCAAACATCGACTTAGTCAGATACATCGCAAGACCCCATGGATGCTCTTGCAACTCCCGAATCAGCATGTCCGGAAACTTCGACTGCTGTGGCTCGGCGTAAGCCCGGCCGCCACACCATCTCTAAATAAATCGGACCCGCACTTACCACGCCGAATCCCAACTGCTCATACCATCGCAAAGCTGGATTGAATCGCTCGACAAATAAACGCACAGACTTGCGGAACTCCGTCGCTTCTCGCAACATTCTTTCCATTAGGGCGGAGCCAATCCCCTGCCGGCGAAATTCTGTAAGCAGGGCGATATCCACGATATGGATTTCCTCGGCGGTCCGTTCGAGGATGAGGCGTCCTACCGCAATCTTTCCGCACCGTACAACTAGATACTGCGCATCGGAAATATGCATGCGATAGGACTGGCGCTGCGCTTCGTACTGCATACGAAGAAACGCTTCTTGCTGTTCTGCGTTCCATCCTGTAAGTGCCATCTCTTCGGTGCGCGTGCTGGCATAAGTGCGATACAAAAAAGGCTCGTCCGACTCGCAAACCGGATCCAGGATGAGATTCCGGTCACCTATAGCTGGCAAATAACTGTTGCAGTCGGCGGCAGTAACTGTCGAAATTGGCTGGCGATAGCCTTCCGCTATCGATTTGTCATCGAACATGACGACTCTTACCCAGAACTGATAGATGCGAAGGGGCCCAGACTGAGAGGAAGTACGCGGGGCACATACTTTCAGCAGGCGAAGTTTCTGTCAAGTAAAATTTTGAACAATTGAGCGGGGGTTGTACTGAATTGGAGCTAGGCCGGGCTTATATCGCAAAATCTTTCATCTTGACTTGTGCAGGCGATGGGTACACCATGCCAAACGCGCGCATTCAGGTCTGTGGCCTGAGTGACCGCGTATACGTCGGTCGAACCCGGGAAAATCTAAGTTAAAGACGCCGACACTTCTCTTTGCCTGCCGCGCACTTTGATAGTGCGACCGTAAAGAATTTGGTCGGCCAGGAGACTTCCATGAAGCGCCTTCGTCTGCGCCGCCCTGTTTTCTTGTTTGTTCTTGCCTTTGGCACTCTCCTCACTTTTTCCTACTTTCCGCTGGCGAGAATTCGAGCCGCAAGAGTAAGCGCCACCATTTTGCCTAGCGCGGGCAAGCCACTGGTCAATTTCAAGAACCCGCAAAGCCTGAAAATGACCTATACCGGTTCTTCCGACGCAGTTGCGGCGCTGCAGGCAGGGACGGCGACTCCCGTCTCTTTAGCCGCAGCCGATTTCAATGCCGATGGCGCCATCGATGTGGTGGCGGGATATTCCACTGCTCATGGAGGCGCGCTGGCGCTGCTGCGCGGCAATACTGACGCCTACGCGCCAACCAATCCGGCACTCTACCCGAAAGCCATGCAAGGCAGCATTGCGTCCACATTCTTGACGAAGTCTATGGCCTTCACCCTGCCTGAATCTCCCGACTTATTGGTTACAGGAGACTTTAACCGGGACGGTCATCAAGACGTTTTAGCGGCATCGCAAGGCGGCAACCTTTATTTACTCGCCGGAGACGGCACAGGTAACTTGCTTACCGCGGTCGAGGTTCCGCTTGCTGGACAGGTTCGTGCGCTGGCTGCTGGGCTGGATGGGCATGTCGCGGTTAGCATCGATACTCCAGCGGGCTCGGAGTTAGACATTCTTGCCCCGGGTGCGGAAGGTCTCTCCGTACAAGCAACTTATCCGCTGCCCGCGCGTGGTGACTCCGTGGCGTGGGGCAACCTGGGCGGCGGATCGGATGTGGCGGTCGGCGCAGGATCGAATATCGCGATCGTCTACAACGCTATCAGTCCGAAGGCGCAGACCGAAACCGTAACCGTTCCCTTTTCCGTACAAGCCATCGCCCTCGGCGACTACATCTGGGACCAGTCTGCCCGCACCGAAATCGCTGCTCTCGCCGATGACGGCAGCATTCAAATCCTGCAGCACGGCATGCTGAACACAGCGCCCCGAACCGCCGCGCAAGGCTCGCCACGCCGAGGAACCTTTACCGCGAAAAATGCGAAGGGGAACGCGAATCGGCAATCGAACCCGACTTCGCTCGGGAAATGGACCGTAGCTAAGCAACTTCCTGGAATTGTGTCTGCTCCATCCGGGACCGTGTCGGCGTCGGCCTTCAATACGCCGCGCCTCGCCGCCACCCCTACTCATGACCTGATGGTGCTCGATGCAGGCAACAGCCAGCTCAACATCCTCGACACCTCCGGCACAGCCGCCAGTCCCAGCGCCGCCGTTTCTTTCAGCGCAGCGCCGGTCGCAGCCTTGGCATTGCCGCAGAAGATCGACGCCGCGCGCGACATCGTCGTCCTGACTTCCGCCACGTCGGCTCCGATGCTGATCACCTCCAACGCCACTCTCACCCTCAACGTCAACACCACGGCGGACATCGACAGCGTGAATGCCTGTGCCACGAACAGCACCGTCACATCCCCGCCCGCCACGTTAAGCCTGCGCGAAGCGGTTTGTATCGCGAATAACAACGGAGCGGGTACCTACACCATCAACGTACCCGCCGGCACCTACGACCTGGCCATCAGCACCTTCGGCGGATACGGGTCGGCGTCTTCCTCCGGCGAACTCCAGGTTGGGATCATGTCCGGCACTAACATCACCATCTCTGGCGCTGGGCAGACCTCGACCATCATCCAGCAAACCAACGGCAAAGACCGCCTCATCGAGCAGGACGAACTCGTAGAAAACAACATTCCCGTCACCATCCAGAACCTCACCCTGGCTCTCGGCCTCTGCAGCGACGCTTCCGGCCTCGATTGTGCTGACAACGGCGGCGGCGCAATTCTCGGCGGCGCTCCCGGCGACGACATGACCATCACAAACGTGACGCTGAGCGACAACGAGTCAAACCCCAGCAACACCGACGCCAATGCCGAGGATGGCGGCGCCATCACTTATGCCGGTGGAACTCTCACCATCACCGGTTCGACCTTTACCGGCAATAAGGCCAGCGCCTACGGAGGCGGACTTTCCGCCTATGTCGGCTTCTTCAATAGTGCCGATGTCCCCAGCAACTTCATCATCACCAACTCGACCTTTACCAACAATATAGCCTTATTTGACAATGCCAGTGACAATATCGGCAACGGCGGCGGGATTGAATTCGACCTCGCCGGGGGGTACCCGGCCAGCATCACCGGCTCGACTTTCACCGGGAACCAGGTCTTAGCCAACAACGTCAATGAGCCCGGCGGCGCAATCGAAGCGGAAGGCGGCTCCACTGACAGCTTCTCCATGAGCACCTCCCGCATCGTGGGCAATATCGCTCCCGGGGGCGGAACCGGCGCTTACCTTATCGGTGTCACCCCCACCCTCAACAACAACTGGTGGGGATGCAACGCCGGCCCGAATGCAAACGGCTGCGACTCAATTCTCCAGGACGTCAGCGGCAGCAATGTTCCCTACACTCCCAGCACCTGGCTGGTGCTGAGCATCAGCGCCAACCCAACCCAGATTAACCCCGGCGCCACTTCGACTCTCACCGCCGACCTTACGCACAACAACGATGGCACCGGCGGATTCAGTGTCCCCAATGGGACTCCCGTAACCTTCGGCGGCACGCTCGACAGCAGCGTCAACCCGACGGGCACCACTCTGACGAGTGGAGATGCGACTTCTACCTACACGGCAGGATCAAGCGCCGGGAACGGCACCGGCACAGCAACGGTGGACAACCAGCAGGTAAGCACGCCGATCGATATTCTCGTCAGCGTCACCGTCACCACCAGCCCTGGCAGTCTTTCGATCATAGTAGACGGAACCGTCTACATCGCCCCGCAGACATTCGGCTGGGTCGTGGGATCTACGCATACCCTCAACACCATCTCGCCGCAGCCAGGCCCGGGAGGTTCGCAATACGTCTGGAACAGTTGGTCGCAGGGTGGCGCACAGTCGCAACAGGTCACCGCGCCGAGTTCCTCTACCACCTACACTGCCACCTTCACAGAGGTAATACCAGCTGACCACGCAGGCCTCGCCGTCGGCCGATGGTTCGGTCACGCCGCAGCCCGGCCAATTCTTTGCCTCGGGCGCATCGATACCCGTGACCGCAACTGCTAACGCCGGTTTCCAGTTCAACAACTGGACTTCCACTGGTGGCACCTTCGACTCCACCACCTCCGCCAGCACCAACTTCCACATGCCCGCCGCGGCAACCACCGTCACGGGGAACTTTATCCCCGCGACTGTGCAAATCACGATCACGACCAGCCCCGCCAATCTCCTGGTCTCAGTGGACGGCGGCCCGTTCACGGCAGCCCCGTTGGTTGAAACCTGGAACCAGGGATCCTCGCACACCATCGCAAGCACCTCGCCGCAATCCGGCGGAACGGGCATCCAGTACGTGTTCTCTAGCTGGTCCGATGGCGGAGCGATCTCGCACAGCATCACTGTGCCTTCTACCGCCACAACCTACACCGCCAGCTTCGCCACGCAATATCAGTTGACCACTGCGGCGAACCCTATAGCCGGGGGAAGCGTCTCGCCCACTTCCGGCAACTACTACAACACCGGGACGATCGTACCCCTAACGGCTACAGCCAATGCCAGTTACAACTTCACTAACTGGACGGGTAACGTCGCGAACTCCACCAGCGCCTCCACCAGCATCACCATGACGGCCCCGCAAAGTGTAACTGCGAACTTCTCGCTCATCATCGTGGCCGCTCCAACTACAACTTCTGTGTCCTCGAATAACAACCCATCCTTCACCACGGCTCCCGGCAACTCCGTTACCTTCACAGCCACTGTCACTTCCAACAGCACGGTGAATGAAGGCACGGTCACGTTCTCGGACACCGCGAACGACTTCACCTGCAGCGGCGGCAACACGGTCTCCGTCAGCAACGGACAAGCCACTTGCACCACCTCATTCACCACTGAGGGCGGTCGCGTTATCGCCGGGGCCTACAACGGAACGGTCAACTTCCAGGCCAGCAGCGGATTCCTCACGCAAACCGTCAACAATCACACCGTGGTGACCGGAAACCAGTTCTGCAACCAAGGTCCAATCACCGTGTCCAGCACGGCTGGAGCAGCCACGCCCTATCCGTCGAATATCTTCGTGACGGGTTTGAGCGGCAATATCGGAAGCGTAACCGTCAACCTCAATAACATCAGCGCCAGCACCAGCAATATGCAAGACGTGGACATGCTGCTGGTTGGCCCGACGGGGGCGGCGATCGTGCCTTTCGCCAGCGTGGGAGACGGCACGAGCATTATGGGCGTGAATATTACGCTCGATGATTCGGCTTCCAGCCTGATCCCCGGAGGCTCTCCGCTGACGAGTGGCAGCTACAAGCCCACTTCGATTACGGGCAGCACCAGCCTGATATTCCCGTCTCCGGCGCCCACGATCGGGGCGGCAAACTACGCGGCTACTGACGGCGCGGCCACGCTGACCTCGCAATTCGGCGGCACCGCCGGCAACGGCACGTGGGCGCTGTATGTCATGGATAACTCGGCCAACGACGACATACACTTCGCCGGCGGATGGTGCGTGAACATAACTCCCGCTGCGGTGCCGATCACGATCACTACCAGCCCCTCCGGCCTGCTGGTTTCGGCCGACGGCGGCACACCAACGGCAGCCCCGCTGGTCGAAAATTGGGTCCCGGGATCGTCGCATACCATCGCAACCAGCTCTCCACAGTCGGGAGCGCCCGGGGTGCAATACGTCTTCAGCAGCTGGTCTGACAGTGGCGCGATCTCGCACGCCATCACGGTGCCATCCACCGCGACCACCTACACCGCGTCGTTTAACACGCAATACCAGCTGACCACGCAAGCTTCGCCGCCCGCGGATGGTTCCGTCACTCCAGCTTCAGGCAGCTATTACGCCTCGGGCGCGACCATACCCGTGACTGCGACGGCCAACGCCGGCTTTGCGTTCAGCAACTGGACGTCCACCGGAGGCTCGTTCGATTCGACAACGTCCGCGAGCACCAACTTCCACATGCCCGCAGCTCCGGCAACGGTGACGGGAAATTTTGCTTCCTCTGCGGTGCAGATTACGATCACGACCACCCCGGCCAACCTTCTGGTTTCGGCGGATGGCGGCACTCCAGTTGCAGCCCCGCTGGTGGAGAGTTGGATCCCTGGATCGTCGCATACCATCACGACCACCTCGCCGCAAACAGGCGCCGCAGGCGTGCAGTACGTCTGGAGTAGCTGGTCTGACAGCGGGGCTATTTCGCACAGCATCACGGTGCCTGGTACGGCCACGACCTATACCGCCGCATTCAACACGCAATATCAGTTGACCATGGTGGCTTCGCCGTCTGCCGATGGTTCGGTCACTCCGGCCTCGGGCAGCTACTATGTTGGAGGCGCGATCATACCCGTGACCGCCACGGCCAACGCCGGCTCCCAGTTCACCAACTGGACTTCGACAGGGGGAAGTTTTGTCTCGACCACTTCGCCCAGCACCAACTTCACCATGCCCAGCTCCCCGGCGACTGTGACGGGGAATTTCACCACCGCCTCGGTACAAATAACAATCGCTGCCAGCCCCGCCAATCTCCTAGTTTCGGTAGACGGCGGCCCAGCCACGGCCGCGCCGCTGGTTGAAACCTGGATCATCGGTTCGTCTCATACCATCGCGACGACCTCTCCGCAGCCAGGCGGGACGGGCATACAGTACGTCTGGAGCTATTGGTCCGACAGCGGCGCCATTTCGCACAGCATCACGGTACCTGGGACCGCGACCACTTACACCGCATCGTTCAATACGCAATACCAGTTGACGACGGCGGCGAATCCCAGCAATGGCGGGGCGGTCTCGCCGCCATCGGGCAACTTCTATAATTCGGGCACCGTCGTTCCGCTCACGGCGACGCCAAACGCGGGCTTCACTTTCAGCAGTTGGACCGGCAACGTGGCGAATTCGAGTTCCGCCAGCACCACCATCACCATGAGTTCGCCGCAATCCGTGACGGCCAACTTCACTCAGAACGGCCCACTCGTCACGCTCAACCCGACCAGCATCAATTTCGGCACAGTCTACCTGCTTGGCATTAGAACCCATAACGTCACGGTGAAGAATGTCGGAACTGCGCCGCTCACCATTACAAATGTTTCGATCAAGCCAGGCTCCGGAACCAACAAAGACGACTTTACGTTTGCTAATCTCTGCCCCAGGACTCTGGCTGCGGGCAGGAGTTGCGACATCACGGTGCTCTTCTTTGCCGGGAATCTCGGAAATCTGTCCGCGACTCTGAATCTCACGGACAATGCTCCGGGCAGCCCGCAGCAGGTGAGTATGTCAGCCACCGTCGATCGCAAGCCCTAGCCTGGCTGGGCTGCTTGATTTTTGATGCGGCGGAGAATCTTTCGCGGTGCCGCGAGCGGCGGCAGTTCGGGAAACCGCGGTACCGCGTTCGTGATCACAGGCTAGCTGCGTTTTACATTCTTAAAGTGGTGACTGCGCCATCCCTAATTCCCCGGTAACAGGGATGGCGGCTTTTTGTCGGCACCATCGCCCTCCATTACCATGTAATCTTCATTGGTTGCCTCTTCATTTTGAGTGATCTTGGAGATTGCTATGCGACGGTTCGGCATTTATTTGAGCGTGATAATGGCGCTCTGCTTTCTTTTACTGACCTTCTCCTTTGCAGCACGCGCGCAAACCGATTCAAAACCCAACCTAGGCAAGCAGCCCACGCTTTACGTCGTCGGCTATGCGCACCTCGACACGGAATGGCGGTGGGAGTATCCACAGGTCATCAGCGAATATCTTCGCAAGACGATGGAAGATAATTTCTCGCTAATCGACAAGTATCCTCATTACATTTTCAATTTCAGCGGTGCCAACCGCTATCGCTTGATGAAGGAATATTTTCCGGCGGATTTTGCGAGGCTGAGGATGTATGTGAAACAGGGTAGATGGTTTCCTGCTGGATCGTCGATGGAAGAAGGCGACGTAAACGCGCCCAGCGCGGAATCGATCATTCGGCAGGTTTTGTATGGAAATAACTGGTTTCGGAAAGAACTCGGACGCGCCAGCGCGGAATATATGTTGCCCGACTGCTTTGGCTTTCCGTCGTCGCTGCCGACAATTCTGGCGCACTCGGGTGTGAAGGGATTCTCAACGCAAAAGCTCGTATGGGGATCGTCGGCTCCGGGAGGAGGTCCGGAATCGCTGGAGAAAACGCCCGAGGGGACTCCGTTCAACGTTGGTGTTTGGGTGGGACCCGATGGCGAGAACGTGTTAGCTGGATTGAATCCTGGTGATTATGCGGGAGGTATCAATAGTGATCTGAGCAAGCCTCTTCCACCGCTGCCTCCGGATGAAGTTCTTGAGGATCTGAACAAGAAGTTCAAACCACTGCGGCAGGCGTTAGTACACGCCGATGAAACGAACTCAACCATGGACGCCAAACAGATTGAAGACTACCTGTCGGTGCGCAATCAGCAGAAGGTTGAGAACGCAATGCGGCAGGATCAGGAGCTGAGTCGGCATCAGAACGACTGGGCGGCGCGCGTAGAGCTCAATGGAAAAGTGAGCGGCGTGTTTACCGATTATCACTATTACGGAACGGGCGATATCGGGGGCGCTCCTAATGAAGATTCGGTGAAGCGCCTTGAGGCAATTATTTCCGGCGGGAACGCCAGTTTACCTCTTGATGTGGACACTCTTTTCTCCCGTTTTTCGCATGATCAAGGACCGCCCGTGCAGCTTGGTGGAGGGCCGGTGCGTGTGATCTCGGCGAATGCGGAGCAGATGTTTCTCGACATCACGCCTGCCGAGGCCGCCGGACTGCCTCGCTATACCGGCGAAATGGAGCTGACCAATCACTCGGCTGGTTCGTTGACTTCACAGGCTTACCAGAAGCGGTGGATCCGCAAAGAAGAAATGCTGGCTGATGCGGCCGAGAAGGCCTCGATCGCAGCGGAATGGCTGGGGGCAAGGCCGTATCCGCTGCAGCGGGTGAACGATGCCTGGACGCTGGTGATGGGCGGACAGTTTCACGATATTGCCGCTGGTACGGCTACTCCGAAGGCTTACGAGTTCGCGTGGAATGACGATGTGATTGCGATGAATCAATTTGCCGGCGTGCTCACCAGCGCAACCGAAGGAGTTGCCGCAGCGCTGAACACGCAGGCAAAGGGAGTGTCTATTGTTGTTTTCAATCCGCTGAACGTGGCACGCGAGGATGTGGTAGAGGCGCGCGTTGACTTTCCCGAAGGTCTGCCGAAATCTGTGCGCGTAACTGGTCCGGACGGGAAGGATGTTCCGGCGCAGGTATCGGATGGAAAAGTGATCTTCGTCGCGAAGGCGCCGTCGGTGGGTTATGCCGTCTATGACGTGCAGAAGGACTTACAGCCGAAGGAACGCGCCGCTGGCGGTGAAGCTCTCAAGGTCTCGGAAAGTGCGCTCGAAAATCAGTACTACCGAGTGACTCTGAATCGTGACGGCGATGTCGCCAGCATTTTCGATAAATCGTTGCGAAAAGAACTGTTGGCAGCACCGGTTCGACTGGCCATTTCTTACGACAATCCGTCGCAGTGGCCGGCTTGGAATATGGATTGGGATCAGGAACAGGCCGCGCCCAAGGCATACGTCGGCGGACCGGCGAAGATTCGAATCGTGGAGAACGGCCCGGCCCGCGTTGGCATTGAGATTTCACGCGGGGCTGAAGGCTCGAAGTTTATGCAGATCGTGCGTCTCTCAGCGGGAGATGCAGGGAAGCATGTGGAGTTTGCGAATGCGATTGACTGGAACACGAAGGAGTCGAATTTGAAAGTCGCGTTTCCTTTGGCGGCTTCGAATCGAATTGCTACTTACAATTGGGACATTGGCACGATCGAACGGCCAACAGCCGAACCGAAGAGATTTGAAGTGCCATCGCATCAGTGGATTGATTTGACGGATATGAGTGGCGAGTTTGGAGCGACCATCCTTACCGATTGCAAGAACGGATCGGACAAACCGAACGATCACACGATTCGGCTGACTCTGATTCGCACTCCCGGAACGCGCGGAGGATATGCAGATCAGGGCACGCAGGATATTGGACATCACGAGTTTGTGTTTGGAATCGCTGGGCACGCGCGTGGTTGGCGCGAGGCGCAGACCGACTGGCAGGCGGAGCGGCTCAACGACCCGCTCGTGGCCTTTGAAACGTCGCAGCATGAAGGCGCGTTGGGGCGCGGATTTTCCTTATTGAAAATCAGCAATCCTCGCGTGAGGGTGCTGGCGCTGAAGAAAGCCGAAGAGAGCGACGAGACGATAGTGCGGCTCGTGGAGCTCGATGGAAAGCCGCAGCCGGACGTCGCGATCTCATTCGCCACTCCAATTACTGCTGCGAGGGAAGTCAACGGACAGGAGCAGCCTATCGGAACCGCGACCGTAACTGACGGAGCGCTGGTTACATCGTTTACGGCTTACCAGCCGCGCACCTTTGCGGTGCGTTTCGCCGCGCCGGCGGCCAAAGTTGTGGCGATGCATTCCGAGCCAGTGAAGTTGCAATACGATCTGGCGGTTGCGAGTAATGACGGCAGTTCCACCTTGGGCGGCGGGTTCGATGGGAAAGGTAATTCATTGCCAGGAGAAATGCTGCCGTTGAATATCACCTTCAACGGTGTGCTTTTTCAGCTTGCCCCGGCGAAGACTGGATCACCGAATGCACTTGTAGCAAAAGGGCAAACCATCGGACTTCCGCCGGGGGATTATAACCGCGTGTACTTGCTTGCAGCATCGGCGGATGGCGATCAGAAGGCGACATTCGCAATAGGTAGTGAAAAGGTCGCGCTGAATATTCAAGATTGGAGTGGTTTCATCGGGCAATGGGACGATCGCAGGTGGAGTTCGGTCGACATTTCAAAGGATGACTACGGGCAGATGACCGGACTGACTCCGGGATACATCAAGCGCTCCGATGTAGTGTGGTATTGCTCGCACCATCACAATGCGGCGGGCGAGAACATACCCTACCGTTACTCTTATTTATTCGCGTATCCGATCGAGTTGCCAGCCGGCGCACGATCCATCACCTTGCCCGACAACGACAAGATTAGGGTTCTGGCCATTTCGGTGGCGAATGAGAATCCACCGGTGAAGCCGGCACAACCTCTTTATGATGAGCTTGGTGTGGTGCGGCAGCCGTAAGTTGTTGATCTCTATTTCGCGCTGTGATTCGTATAACTCGGATACTCTGGCTTATGTGGCTCGGGCGACGGATGCTTTGCGAGTTCGTCCAGCGCGAGACTCACCGCCTTCTCGAGTTGTGGGTCATGGCCTTCGCTCACTGGCTTCGGTTCCATATCCACTTCGTAGTCCGGCTGCACGCCGTGGTTCTCCACTTCCCACTGGCCTTCAGGATTGAAAAAGCCGAAGCTGGGCGAGGTAACGTGGCCACCATCCATCAGAGTCGGGATGCCGCCGATTCCAACCAGGCCACCCCAGGTTCGCTTGCCCACGAGAGGTCCTAGCCTGGCTTCGCGGAAATACCAGGGCATCGCGTCTCCGCCTGAGCCGGAGAATTCGTTGGTGATCATCACCTTCGGCCCAAGAATCGACGCTTCTGGAGTGCGATAAATCGCGCCGTAGCGCGGCGCCCACCAGCTCATGAGCGTACGTTGCATTGCGTGGATGATGTAGTCGGCCGCCTGGCCGCCGCTGTTAAAGCGCTCGTCGATGACCGCTCCTTGCTTATCGAGTTGCGCGAAGTAGTAGCGGTTGAAGTTTGTCAGGCCGCCCATGGCCGTGTCTGGCAGATACACGTAGGCGAGTTTTCCGCTGCTCAGTTCTTCGACCTTGCGGCGATTGGCCTCGATCCATGCCAGGTTGCGCAGGCCAAGATCGTCGCCGACGGGCGTTACTGTGATCTCATGCGCATTTTTTTCAGTGGCGTCAGATGCAACCTTCAGCACAATTTGCGTGTCGGCTGTGCCTTCGAGCAGGCGCTGGATATCGTCGGAGCCGCTCAATTCCTGACCGCCGACGGCAAGGATGAAATCTCCTTCTTTGACTTTCACTCCCGGCTCGGCGAGTGGGGCGCGGGCTTTCGGATTCCAGTGTTCGCCGGTGTAGATTCGCTTTATCCGGTAATGGCCATCCACGATTTCATAGTCAGCGCCTAACAGGCCGCCGGGCACGCGGTTGGGATGGGGAATTGTTCCTCCGGAGCCGCGCAAGTGGCCGATGGAAAAGTCGCCAAGCATTTCTTGAAACAAATAATTCAGGTCGCTGCGCGAGCCGACTTGATCAAGGTACGGTTTGTATTTGGCTTCTTCGGTTTCAGGGTTGACGCCGTGATAGTGCGGATCGTAGAAGTAACTGCGCTCAACCTGCCAGATTTCGTGATACATCTGCCGCCACTCGACGCGCGGATCGACGCGCACTTCCATCTTCGACAAATCGAGTTTGCCTTCGCCGGGTTTCGCGGGGGCGTCGGCAGGGACGATAACGAAGGTGGGGGCTGGGCCAGTGCCGGGTTGTCCTCCGTCAGCTTGTTCGTGCGCCATTTCGAGCATCATTTTTTCGCCGTCGAAGGAAAGATAGAATCCGGCGATGTGCTCGGCCAGTTTTTCCGACTTCTTCGTCTTGACCACGAAGCGGGTCAGGCTTTGGCCGCGCTCTCCACGAAAGCCACCGAGATCTTGCAGCAGATAGAGCACCCCTTCTTTACCTGTTTCAAGGCCGGTATATGTTGCTGCCGGAAGCGGAAGTGCGACCGCGCGATCTTCGAGATGTTCGAGATCGATTTTGACCGGTTTTGGCTTCTCGGTTTTCTGCGTCTTGTCTTTGTCCCTGTCTGAGTCGTTTGATTTCTTATCAACTTCCTTGTTGCCGGCTTCTGATTTGTTTTTCTCTCCGCTCGCCGCCGCGGAGTCACTATTGATGGATTCTTTCTTGTCCTTACTGTCGTTGCCTTTGTCTTTGTCATTATCTTTATTCTTGTCGCTATCTTTATCTTTGTCTTTGTCTTTATCCCTGGCCTCGGGAGTTTTTTCGTCTTCACTTTGCGGAGCGACGGGAGAAGGCGAATCCGCGGCCAGCACCAGCCCGTAGACATTTCGCGTTACCTCGAACTCGTCGCTGCTCATGTCGAGGCCGCTGGTCGATGTCCCGTAATTGGTGCTTTCGGTGAAGTAAAGGTATTTGCCGCCGCGGTCGAACGCGGGATCGCGAACGTCGCTCATGCCATCAGTGACGCGAATGCTTTTGCCCGACTCGATTGAGTACAAATAGAGCGCATGAAAGCGGTTATTCTGGCTTTGCGTGTAGGCGAGCCATTTCGAGTCAGGCGACCACGATGCGTCGTAGTCATTGTCGTCGACTACGCCCCTGTCGATTACAGCCGCCTTGGCTGTTACCGTGTCGAGCAACCAGATTTGCATTTTGTTGTCGTGAAAGGCGATCAGTTTCGAGTCTGGCGACCAGACGGGATGAAAATAATAGGTGGCGTCTTTCGCAAGCAAAAACTTCTTGACTTCGCCTCCGCCGGTCTGGCTGCTGATGTGTAACGCATACTGGCCCGATTCGTCGGAGAAATACGCGATGCTTTGCCCATCCGGAGACCATGCAGGTTCGCGTTCCATTACGCCGGGAGTATTCGTGATATCCCGCGTCGAACTTTCTTTTGCGGGGACGGTAAGAATGTCGCCGTGCGCCTCGAACACCGCGCGCACTCCGGTCGGCGAGATCCCGGCATTTTGAATATCGTGATCCGCCGCCGAAATGCGGTCGCGCACCTCCGGCATGTCCGCGCTTACATCGACGTTGATCTGGCGAGTCTGGCCGCTTGCGTGTCATACAGAAATAACTCGCCGAAGCGGTCGTACACGATGCCGCCGGGACCCGCGCTCGCAGAGCGGATATCTTCTCCTTCGTTCTTCACCACCTCGGTGACCTCTTTGGTGGCGGGATCGAAGCGGAACAGGGACACGGCCCCGTTGCGGTCGGAAAGGAAGTACACCTGCTTGTCGACCCACACCGGGCTGAAATCATTCGAGCGATCGCGCGGCACTTTCACCACGTCCAGCGTCTTCATGTCGGCAATCCATACCGAGCTCGCCAATCCACCGCGATAGTTTCGCCAAGCAACATACGCCGAATAGTTAAAGGGCGAACCGCCTCCGACGGGCGAGTAGGCGAAGTATTTGGCGTCATCGGAAAATTTGCCGGAGAAGGCAATGGGCAGCGGCAAGGGGGTGGGTAAGCCGCCATTCACCGAAACCTGGAATAGCCTGGTATAGCGCGGGCTGCTGCTTTCGCGGTTGGAGCGGAAGATTACGAACTTTCCATCGGGCGTCCATGCCACCGCCGCGTCTGCCGCGGGATGATAAGTGAGGCGTTTCGGAATGCCGCCCTCCGTCGGCACGATGAATACATCAGTATTGCCGTCGTATTCGCCCGTAAAGGCAATCATCGTGCCATCCGGAGAGAAAACCGGGTCGGTCTCAATGCCTGCACCTGTTGTCAGGCGATAGGAGCGGCCGCCATTGCGATCGACGCTCCACAGGTCTCCAGCGTAGGAGAAGACAATTACTTTGCCGTTGAATGCGGGTCGCTGTAGCAAAGGATGCGACGACTGAGCGATTAGTGCGAAGGGGAACAAACCAACCAAAAAAAAGGCAAGCCGATGGCAGACGATGCGCATGTCTCGTGCTCCAGAAGGATGTATCCTCGAGATACCAATAAAACGCTCGGATATCCTATCGCAACGAAGCAGGTAAGCGCTCGGGAAATAGGTGCTGCATCCCCAGCCACGAGCCCGAAAGGTCCCGAGCGTCTGCTAGAATGTCTCGCGATTCTTTCTCGCAGACCGGAGACACTTGTGCGTCGATCTTGGATTTTTGGGAGTATCCTTTTCCTCGCGGTAATTGTCTTCTCATTCTCGCGGGCGTATTCCTCGCGCGCACGTGCGCCGGAAACGGAACTGAATGGAGCGTTCCGGCAACCACAGAACAATGGTTGGACTTTCGTTCATCTACAAGGCTCGCCGCACCAGATCGGCTTTCAGAACGGCTATCTGCTGGCTCCGGAGATCGAGGACACTCTCAAGGTCGTAATTCTCGAGCAGACGCATGAGAGCAAGAAGGACTGGCAGTTCTTCCGCGATGCCTCTCAAAACATGATGTGGCCGCACATCGAGGCGGAATATCGCGAAGAGTTGCAGGGAATCACCGATGGCGTGAATGCTCACGGCCTCAAGATCGACCTCTGGGATGTAGTAGCACTGAACGCCGCTGAAGAGTGGACGTATTACGTAAAGGAGTACGACAGGCTTCATGGAAACAAGGCCATGGCTTCGCGGACGGTTCCAGAGCACTGCAGCGCGTTTGTCGCGACGGGCAGCTTCACGAAAGATGGCAAGGTTGTGATCGCGCACAACAACTGGACCGATTATTTGGACGGTGAGCGCTGGACCATCATCTACGACATCGTACCCCTCAAGGGTAAGCGCATGCTGATGGACGGACTGCCGGGGGTAATTCACAGTGCGGACGATTTCGTAATGAACTCGGCCGGCATCGTGATTACGGAGACTACGATCGGCCACTTCTCGGGATACGATTCCGATGGTATTCCCGAATTCGTGAGGGCTCGTAAGGCCGCACAATATTCGGAATCGATTGACGACTTCGCTCGCATCATGAACAACGGCAACAATGGCGGCTACGCCAATACCTGGTTAATTGCCGACACACGGCGCAATGAGGTTGGACGTCTTGAACAGGGACTAAAGAATGTTACGCTCGAGCGCAAGAGCGATGGATATTTTGTGGGCTCGAATTTTCCGATCAGCGAAAAGCTGATTCGTGAGGAAACGGATTTCGATCCTCACGATATGAGCGCGAGCGCAAATGCACGGCACGTGCGCTGGGAACAATTAATGGCCGAGAACAAAGGCAAGATCGATGTCGCCATGGCGCAGCGATTCCTGGCCGATCATTTCGACACCTTCGAGAATAAGGAAGATCCGGATGAGCGCACGCTAGATGGGCACATCGATCTTTCACCGCGAGGTTCCGGAGACTGGCAGCCGCCGTTCGGCATGGCCGGAGCCGTGCAGAACAAAGCTGCGGATGCAACGCTAGCGGCGAAGATGAGCTTTACGGCCGCCGCCGGTCATGCGTGCGGCATGGACTTCAAGGCGGCGGAGCATCTGCGTGCACATCCGGAGCTAGCCTGGCAACAATCTCTGCAGCGGGACATGGACGCGTATTCGTGGACGACTTTCAGTATTTCGAAGTAGAAGGCTAAGAAATCCGAGCTAGTCGGTGTCGCCGAGCGAGCAGACTCCCGGACCGCGAGGATCGCCGCAGGATCCGCAAGGTCCCGCTACTGCCGCCGAATGAGTGGCCGGCGAGCCTTTCGCTGATACAGCAAAGACGCTCAGTTGGGGACGCAGTTTCGTGCCATTGCATTTCGGGCATGAAGCCTTCTCGCGTCCCAGTACCAAAGCTTCAAACTCATGTTCGCATTTCTCGCAGATGTACTCAAAGATGGGCATGACATTGCTCCGTGTGACTGACATCTATTAAAAACGGGTCCCGGCATTCCTGCAACTGTTCATCTCTTCAGCCCGCTCCTGGCCGTGTGGTAGTTCCCCAGGCAAGATTTCCCCTTGACATTCGCGCCTGTCTTTGTAAGATATGAGAATCTTTATGCAACAGTATGAATAAATATGCATCATGAATAAAACACTACGACAACGCGCGGTGGTCGATGTCCTGAAACACAGTTCGGTGACGAGCCAGGAGGATCTGCAACGCGCCCTAAGAAAGAGGGGATTTAAAGTGGGGCAGCCCACGCTTTCGCGGGATATTCGGGACTTGAATCTGAGCAAGACCGCTCATGGCTATTCGCTGCCGCAGGGCGAAGGTGGAGCGGCATACGCACTGCCCCCGGTGTCGCGGCTGGTGCGCGAGTTTGTGCTGGATGTGCGTTCCGCCCAGAACCTGTTGGTCGTCAAGACGATTGTTGGAAGTGCGCAACCTGTGGCCGTCGCGCTGGACGAAGCGGAGTGGAGCGAAGTCGTGGGCACGATCGCGGGGGATGACACCATTCTGATCGTTTGCCCCGACAAAGAGCAGGCGAGAGGGCTCGCCTCTCGAATCGAGGAGATGCTGGGTTAATGGCGGCTAAGCTTAAAACCGCGGTGCTCGGCGCGACCGGTTATTCCGGTCTGGAGCTGACGCGAATTCTCTCGCATCATCCACGGGCCCAGAAACCGATTCTGCTATGCAGAGCGAACGATAACGGGAGTTCCTCGAATGCGGTTGCCGATCTGGGGGATGTTTTCCCTGCAATTTCGGGCAATGGAGGCTATCCTCTGCAATCGCTATCTTGGCCGGCACTGAAGGCTCAGGGAGTGAATCTGCTTTTTCTTGCTACGCCGCATGAGATTTCGCGTGTGGTTGTCATCGAGGCAGTAGTGCACGGATTGCGAATTATCGACTTGAGCGGCGCATGGAGATTAAAGCAGGAACAGCACCGCGTGATTTACGGCTTTCAGGATTCGGATTCGTTGAGCGCGACGGAATTGACGGAGAAGGCGGCATACGGTCTGCCGGAACTGAACGGCGATTGCATCGCAAATGCCTCGCTGGTGGCTAATCCCGGCTGCTATGCGACTTCGGTCATCCTGGCGCTCGCGCCGTTGCTGAGGGCAGGAATCGTCGACAAGAGCCGGGGAATCATCTCGGATTCGAAATCTGGGGTGTCGGGAGCCGGTAAAGCGCCAACTGCGAAGACGCATTTCGTATCCGTCGCCAACAATCTGTCTGCGTACTCGCTTTTCAATCATCGGCATTTGGGTGAGATTGTCGAGCAACTAGGACTCAGCGACGACCAGCTGATCTTCACGCCGCATCTTCTGCCGATCCCTCGCGGAATTCTCTCGACGATCTATGTCTACTTGAATCAGACGATGACGCCCGCCGCAGTGGAGTCGTGCTTTCGGAGTTTTTATTCGGGCAAGCAGTGGATACGGATTTTTCAAACACCGAAACTTCCCGAACTGCAGTTTTCTCTGCACACGAACTATTGCGATCTCGGCTTTTGCCTCGCCGAGGATGGGCGGCGGCTGGTGTTGATCTCGTGCATTGACAACCTGATAAAAGGCGCGGCCGGGCAAGCCGTGCAAAACATGAATCTGATGTACGGATGGCCGGAGGGCGAAGGGCTGCAGTGACGATTGTGATCAAGATCGGCGGAACCGCTCTCGAGGATTCGCTCACTCTGCGGAAATGCGCTCGCGCGATCGCGGAACTTGCGCAGGATGGACATCGTGTGGCCGTGGTTCACGGAGGGGGAAGCGTGTTGACGCGCGTCTTGAAGCAACTTGGCAAGAAGAGTGAATTCGTCGGGGGATTGCGCGTAACCGACGCGGAAACACGCGACGTGGCGCTAATGGTCCTCGGCGGAATGGTCAACAAAAAGTTGGTTGCCGCCATTCAGGAGGCCGGACTGCCAGCCATCGGTTTGTGCGGCGCTGATGGCATGATGTTCCGCGCGCGACGCAAGCTTTTTCAGGGCAAGGATCTGGGGTTCGTGGGGGAAATCTGTTTTGCGGAGCCGTGCTGGATTCAGGCTCTGTGGCAGCAGGGTGGCATACCAGTGCTGGCATCGCTGGCGCTGGGGACCGACGGCGAATATTACAACGTCAACGCCGATGAAATGGCAGCCGCTTGTGCAGCCATGTGCCACGCCGACGCTCTGATTTTCCTCACCGACGTGCCCGGCGTAAAGGACGCCAACGGCAGCGTAATTCCGTGGCTGAACACCAAGCACGCTGACGATCTAGCTGCGGAATTGGTGGTAAGCGGAGGCATGTTGCCTAAGTTGCAAGCCTGCAAACAGGCGCTGAAACAGGGTGTGGGCCGGGTCAGAATATTTCCCGCCAACGAGGCCGAGGTCTTGCCGCAGTTTTACTTGACCAAGCTGGCCCGTGGAACTGAGGTTACTTACGCATGAAGCAAGAGGCATGTTTCGCAAACGAGGCGGCAGAGACGGACTTTAAGAAGAGGAGTCAATGTTGAACAGTGCGCTATCCACCAAAGTTTCGGTCGCGCCGGACACTTTCCCCAGTGTCTTTCGGTTCTCCGACTTGATCTCGACGCGCGATCTTGGGCCGCAAGGTGTGGAGGCAGTGCTGCATCTGGCTGACCTGATGAAGGTTCGGCCGTCGGTGTTTCAGCGGTCTCTGGCGGGAAAACAGATGGTGATGTTTTTCGAAAAGCCATCTCTCAGAACGCGGCTGACGTTTGAGGCCGGGATGGCGAGCCTGGGCGGAACAACAATGTTCGTAGATCAAACTCAAAGCCGGCTGGACGCGCGCGAAACGCTTACTGACATCGCCCACAATCTGGAACGCTGGGTTGACGTCATCGTGCTGCGCACATTTGCGCAGGAAACGATTGAGAACATGGCTAGGCATGCGGCGGTTCCGGTCATCAATGCGTTGAGCGATCTCGAACATCCCTGCCAGGCTCTCGCCGATTACCTTACATTGCGCGAGCGCTTTGGCGATGTGCGCAAGATTCAGATTGCTTACGTCGGCGACGGCAATAACGTGGCGCATTCTCTGCTGCTGACTTCCGCCTGCCTCGGATCTTCGATCCGCATCGCGACTCCGAAAGGATACGAGCCGAATGCGCAGATCGTAGCCGAAGCGCTTGAGATTGCGCAGCAGACTGGCGCTTGCATCGAACTATTTACTGATCCGTCTGTAGCCGTTGCCCGCGTCGATGCGGTTTACACCGACGCGTGGGCGAGCATGGGACAGGAACATGAATCGGCGCAACGCGTAGCAGTCTTCCGTCCATACCAGGTGAATCGGGCGATTATGTCGAAAGCTGCGTCGCATGCCGCTTTCATGCATTGCCTTCCGGCGCACCGCGGTGAAGAAGTCACCGATGAAGTGATGGATTCGGAAAACTCCATCGTCTTCGAGCAGGCCGAAAATCGCCTGCATGTCCAAAAAGCTATTCTTTATTTATTGCTGGGCGGGTCGGTTCGCCTGCCCGTCAGGAGCGCGCATGCTTGAGAAAGTTGTTCTTGCCTATTCCGGCGGTCTGGATACGTCCATCATTATTCCGTGGTTGAAGGAAAACTATTTGTATGACGTCATCGCCATGGTGGGCGATGTCGGCCAGGGAGACGACATCGAGGCCGTCGTCGAGAAAGCCTATGCGACCGGCGCCAGCAAGGTGATCGTGGAAGATCTTCGAGAGGAGTTTCTGACGGGCTATGTTTTTCCCGCGCTGAAAGCTGGGGCCGTTTACGAACATAAGTATCTGCTGGGGACTTCGCTGGCTCGTCCGGTGATTGCAAAGCATCAGGTTGAAGTTGCTCTGCGCGAAGGTGCCACGGCGGTTGCACATGGCTGCACGGGCAAAGGCAACGATCAGGTGCGATTTGAGTTGACCTACCAGGCGCTCGCTCCCGAGCTGAAGATCATAGCGCCGTGGCGAGAGTGGTCACTGAAATCTCGCGAAGATTGTCTCGATTACGCCGAGCAGCACGGAATTCCGGTGGCTGCGAGCCGCGAGAAAATTCATAGCCGCGACCGAAACCTGTGGCATATCAGCCATGAGGGCGGAGAGTTGGAAGACGCGGGCAATACGCCTCTGGCTGCTACCTGGCAGTGGACGAAATCTCCGCTAGAGGCTCCTGACAAACAGGAACAGGTCGCGATCGGATTTGCGAAGGGGGTCCCAATATCGATAAATGGGCTGGATTTAGATCCGGTTTCACTGGTCGAACTGCTGAATGAAATCGGGGCCCGCAATGCAATCGGCCGCGTCGATCTTGTCGAGAACCGGTTTGTCGGAATGAAGTCGCGAGGATGCTACGAAACTCCCGGTGGCACGCTGCTGATCACTGCTCATCGGGAATTGGAAGCGCTCTGCCTCGAACGGGAGGTTGCACACTTCAAGCAGCACATCGGCTTGAAATATGCGGAGCTCGTCTATTTCGGACTTTGGTTCACACCTCTGCGGGAAGCTCTCGACGCATTTGTGGAAAAGACGCAAGAGGGAATGACAGGCACGATTACTCTCTCTCTCTATAAGGGAAATATCTCTATCACGAGCCGGGAATCCCAGCACTCGCTCTACCGCACTGATCTTTCGTCGTTCACGATGGGCGAGAGCTACGATCAAAAAGATGCCGCCGGATTTATTCGCATTCTCGGGCTGCCTTCGCGTTCGCGGGCCCGTGCTCGCGTGGAGGTTGCTTGATGAAGATGTGGTCGGGAAGATTCCGGCAGCCGCTGGATCCAGCATTCGAGCGTTGGCAGCGATCGTTCGGTTTCGATCAGCGGCTGCTGCATTATGAGATTGCCGCTAGCTCGGCGCATGCGCGTGCGCTTAAAAACGCCGGAGTGCTGTCGTCCGAAGAACTAATCAGCATTTTGCACGGATTGCAGCAGATCGGAGAGAAGGCCGCGGAGTCGTCCTCGTTCCTCGACGATCCGCAAGCGGAAGATGTGCATCATTTCGTTGAGAAGCACCTTGTCGGCTTAATGGGAGACGCTGGTTACAAGCTGCACAGCGGGCGCAGTCGCAACGAACAGATCGCGACTGACATGCGCCTTTACGTGAGAGACGCGATCGATGAGTTGCAGCAGGAACTTGGCGAGCTGTGCGCAGCGCTGTGTGATCGGGCCGAGCGTGCTGGTGACGCTGCGATGCCCGCCTACACACATCTGCAGAAGGCCGAGCCGGTGCTGGTCGCGCATTGGCTCTTGGCTTATGCAGAAATGTTTTTACGAGACGCGAACCGGCTTGCGGATTGCCGCAAGCGGGTGAACATCTGTCCGCTTGGTTCAGGCGCGGTTGCCGGAACCACGGTGCCTTTGGATCGTAAATTGATGGCGGAGATTCTGGGCTTCGATGCTCCCACCTCCAACAGCATCGACTCGACGAGCGACCGCGATTTCGCAGTGGAGTTCGTGAACACGCTGTCTCAGCTGGCGGTTCATCTGAGCCGCTGGGCCGAAGAAATGATTTTGTTTTCATCCCAGGAATATGCGTTTCTGGATTTGCCGGAGAGTTATTCGACCGGTAGCAGTGCTATGCCGCAAAAGAAAAATCCAGACTTGCTCGAACTAGTTCGTGGGAAGTGCGGCCGCATCGTGGGCAATGCAACCGCGCTGATGATCATCCTCAAGGGCCTGCCGCTTGCGTACAACAAGGATCTGCAGGAAACCCAGCAGCCGGTGTATGAATCGGCTGATGTCTGCTTGCAGATGCTGCCGCTGGTTACGACTTGGATGAAGGCTGTCGAGTTCAACACCGACAAGATGTTGCGGTCAGCGCAAACCGGCTTTACTAACGCGTGGGCAGCAGCGACTTATCTTGTGCAGCGCGGCGTTCCGTCGCGTCTAGCGCACGAGCGCGTTGGAAAAGCTGTGCGGATGGCCATCGAGCGCGGTCGCGAGTTGCAAGACCTGCCCCTGGCCGATTTGCAATCCCTAAGCCCTGCTTTCGGCGAGGATTTCTATCAGGCATTGCAACTGGCTTCTGTGCTGGCGATGCACGACGTGCCAGGAGGCACGGCCCCCGTTCGAGTGCGCCAGGCCATCAATGACGCGCGAGAGCGAGCCGAATCGCTCTGCAAGGGGGTCCATGCGCACGCGTAAAGCAACTTTGCCGGACGCCCGGCATATTCATGATTTGATTTCAGCGTATTCGGGGGATGGCACCTTGCTGCCCCGCACGCTCGCGGAGATCTGCGAGAACGTAAGAGATTTCGTAGTGCTTGAAGATGCGAGCAGCATTATCGGTTGTGGCGCGCTTCACCTCTACGGTACGCATCTCGCCGAAATTCGCTCGATCACCGTTGCCTCTTCGGCGCAGGGCAAGGGCGGTGGAGGCAAGCTGGTGAAAGCCTTGATGGCCGAGGCGAAACGCCACCATGTCGATTGTATCTGTCTGTTCACGCGCAAGCCGCAATTTTTTGCGGCACAGGGATTTTCGGTCGCGCAGCGCGAAGATCTTCCCGACAAGATCTACAAAGACTGCCACGTGTGCCCGCGGTTCCATTGTTGCGACGAGGTTGCGATGGTGCGAGGCAGGCTGCCGCAGTTCGCAATTCTTCCCGAACCCGCCAGTTTGCTGGTCAAGCTGCAAGCTGCATCTCAAGGATAAATACGCCGAACTGATCTCTTCTTAGAAGTTAGATTTGGCTGCAAGAAACGGAGAGCAGCCAAGGCTTGCATCTCGTACACTACTTTCTGGTGATCACGCATGGATGCAAAAGAATTTCGCTCCTTAGGCCACAGCGTCGTTGACCTGCTTGCTTCTTACCTTGATGCGATCGAGACGAAGCGAGTCTTTCCTGAAGTTGAACCGGCGACGATAAATCAATTGTTCAAAGAAGATCTGCCGCAGAACGCGAGTTCGTCTGACGCCTTACTGGATGAGCTTGAAAAAAAACTCTTTCCCTATTGCACCAACGTCGGGCACCCGGGCTACATGGGATTGATTACACCATCGCCCAATCCTGTCGGGATAATCGGCGATTTCATCTGCTCGGCTCTGAACCAGAACATTGGAGCTTATTCGATTGGCCCCTCGGCAGTAGCGATGGAGCGTACCGTCGTGCGGTGGTTGACCGATCTCTGCGGCTACGACGGGAAGGCTGGCGGCAACCTGACCAGCGGCGGCATGATGGCGAACTTCATCGGACTGAAGCTCGGACGTGATGCGATCACGCGCGATCAGGCGCAGCACGAGGGAATTCGCGACCAGTGGGCAGTCTACGCATCTGAAGAGCGTCATGTTTCCGTTGACAAAGCTGTCGATTGCATTGGCCTTGGCCGAAACGCGCTGCGGACCTTGCCCACCAATTCGAAGTTTGAAGTTCGGCTCGACGCTCTCGAAGAGGCAATCGCGCGGGATAAGAGCAACGCCATTCGGCCTTTGTGTATTGTGGGAATTTTCGGTACCACGAATACCGGTGCGGTCGACGACATTCGCGAACTGCGCCGCATTGCCGACCGCGAAGGCATGTGGCTGCACGTCGATGCCGCCTACGGTGGCGGCATGCTGCTTTCGCACCGATGGAACATGCGTGACCGGGGGATCGACCTCGCTGACTCGATCACGATCGATCCGCACAAATGGTTCTATGCACCTCTCGATGCGGGGGCCGTGCTGGTGAAGGATCAGCGGCGGCTCACGGAATCGTTCGGCATAAAGCCTTCCTACCTCACCGATGAATTCGATCAGGCCAACGAGCGCTATCAATACTATGTACACGGATTCGAGCAGTCGCGGCGCTTCCGCAGCCTAAAAGTCTGGATGAGCTTTAAGCGATATGGCGCGCGGCAGATCGGAGAATGGATCGACAACAATGTGCGCCAGGCTAAACATTTTTATGCACTGGTTGCGAAGGATGAGGATTTCGAAGCCGCGAGTGTGCCGCCAATGTCAGCGATCTGCATTCGCTTCAGGCGCGGAGATTTCTGCGAAAGCGATTCGAAAAACCTACATGCCGAAGTCGCACAGCGCATCGAGCAGAGCGGCCGGTTCTGGATATCTACGACCGAACTCAAAGGGAAATCCTGGTTTCGTATCAATCCCGTGAACTTTCGCACGAGACAAGTGCACATGGAGGAACTATTCGCGCTGTTGCGGAAAGAATGCCGTGCGCTGTCGGTGGCCAATCTTGCCTGAGTTTGGCTCCGGGCCACTACCAACTGGAGCGCCACACGCGGTCGTTCAGCGCTTTCCTTGAAATCTACCTTCTTCCTACCACCTACGGGCAGATTGGGCAGACAGGAGTTCTGGTTTGGAAGTAGCCGAAGGTCGATATTCCGGATGCCGCATAGTCAGTTTCGATAAAAAGAATCTGCGAAGAACTCACTGGATAAAATGCGGTCGCGAACGGCCCAGTGAGCTGAAGGGGGTCATTCAAAGTACCGGTGAATCGGCCGGTATTCGGAATAGCGCCGAAGCTTCCGGTGAAGTTTTGGTCTGGTTGAGGAAAGAAGGTCTCATTTTCGAATTCATTTTCGTCGATTGTGCCGCTTAAGGTATCGGCAGAGCCGTTAACGATGACCGCCCCTGTAGCGGTGGTCACGGTTGTTGAATTGCTCTGCGCGAACTTCACACCGTAATCCCCGTTGAACGAATAGGGCGGCGCTGCTCGCGGGTGTGCGAATCCGATTCCGACCGAGCCAATTCCCAAACTGTTCGGGTCATCGTCTTCGTCGAGAATCAGAGGCGGGTTTCCGTTCCCGGTGAGGTACAAAATCAACTCTGGCCCGGAGCCATTGGCGGTGGCGCCGAAAGTGTAGGACGACCCAGTGTCTGCGCGGCCTATACTTAATCCACCTGTGCCGAGTGAGTCTAGCGTATAGATTGCGGTGAACGAGTCGCTAATGGCCAGAGGATTCCCGGTCACGATGCTGAACCCGCTTAGAATCTCATCGTTGTATCCATTATTCAGATTCCCGTTTGCATCCGCAGAAAACTGGCCAAATAAAGCGAGCGAATTCGTAACACCCGAAGGATCTTGGCCAACGATGTCAAATACATAATTTCCAGCGAATGAGCTGTTCGTGAACGTACCGGTCGCGGATCCCTGCCCGATGGCGACGCCGGCAGTAACTCCAAATCCCGCGCTGTTACCTATGTTATCGCTTTCGATCAGCTTGATATGGCTCGAATCGACGACATACCCGGTGAACTGTAAACTACTCCCGCCTATCCCACCTATCGCGCCTAATTGAAGATTGAACTTCAGTGAGCCAAACGAGTCGGGTTTCGTCAGCGTTCCCGTTAGGCTGAGGCCCGGTGTGGGGTTGCCTCCGTCGTCTTGGTCGGCGGTGCTGCCGTTGCCGGAGATCGCGTTGGCGGAATCGATGTTCATGATGCCCCCGAGGGCCATTGAGGTCGCGCTGATATCGACTCCATTTACCACAAACGCGTAGCCGCCTGCGGGAGCGGCGATGCTAGTTTGCAAGTCGAGTGTTCCGGACGAAAGTTCGAAGCTCGGTTGGTTGAGGTTTGCATTATCTACCGTACCGATCAGCGCCTTCGAGTTCGACAGGGCAACAAAGGCAAGGTTCTCAATCCCGATCTGGCCGATATTCTGGTCGGCGGTATTGATGGTCAGCGTTCCCCTGCCGTCCGGGCCGACCGTATAAGTGCCACCGGTAATGGTGTCCGCCACGGAGATGAGCGGATCGTTGTGAGTCTGTTCGCCGCCGGTGACATTCCCATCGCCATCGAGGGCAATCACCCCTGCGAGTTGATAAGCACCGTTCGCATCGAACCCCTGTGTGGCGAACACATAGTTGCCCTTGAGGGTGGCGTCGAATCCAGTGACAGCAAGTGAGGTAACAACGTTCGAGCTGTGGTCGGCACTCGCGAAGGCTTCGATGGTCACTGACTGGCTGTTTCCGGGAATCGTGGGCGGAGGCGTGTAAGTTGCGGGCTTGCCGCTGGCCGTATGTAAAGGTTGCAGAGTGCCGCAGGTTGCACCAGGCTGACATAATAACGCCCAATCCACCCCCGCGTTGGAAGGATCGTTGGTGACGACCGCGGTAAGCGTAGTCACTCCAGCCAGAGATAGCGATCCGGTCGGAGCGGGATTGAACACAATTGAGACCGGCGTTGTAGCAGGCGCGGACGCGTTCTGCAGGGTCAAATTGTTATTTCCGCCGCATGCGGCGAGGACCGCAGACGCCGCGATGCAGAGAAATGAGAGACTCCGGCGGCTCATTGCCACAATGGATCGCGGATTTTTCGATTCCTCGTAAAGCCGCATAAGTGCGATTCGCTTCGACATCACTGACCCGTTCCGCGCAGATAAATGGTTTGGGTTTGGCCCACGGTATAAGCGACCGTAATCGACCCACTCACTAGCACCCCACTCTTTGAAGGAATAAACGTTACTGTGAACGTGCAACTGCTGCCCGATGCCAGCGTGCCGGCGCAGGTGTCGCTTTCCGCGAAGGCGCTGCCCTGCAAAACATTTCCGGTGAAGTTGACCGGCCCGGCTTTTGGATCCTTGGGATCGTTGAACAATATGACTGTGAGAGGAGGGCTGACCTGACCCACAGGCACCACACCGAAATCCAGGCCAGCAGATGGAGTCATTCTTAACGTGCTCGGCAAATTTGCTTTCAACTCCACCGGGAAACGTCCGCTATCGATTTCGCAGTTCGTCGTTACGGTGCTGGTGCATTGCAGCGTGTTCAGTTCCAGAAAGTAATCGAGCGCCGGCGACAAAGACGTGCTGGGTTGCGGGGCGAAAGCAATCTGCAGGCTGCACGAGGTTTGTGGCATGAGCAAGGTTCCCGAGCAGCCATCGGACGAGATCTGGAAGTTTGGCAGCTTGCTGGTAAGGTCGCTGTCGCACGTGTAGCTGATGGTGGCAACGTCGGGAGCGATGGAGCTGTCCACCTGCAATCCGGCCACTTCGCCGGGCGAGAGCGGACGTGGCAGAGTGAGAGTGCCTGCGGTCGGGTTCACACAAGGGCTGCTTAACGGCGGCAGAATCTGCACTGGGTTGAGGCCCTGGTTTGTAAAAGAGAGAAGCTGAGTCGCGCTGGTTTCGCCGACTGCCTCGGCTCCGAAATCGAGTTCCGGAGTGGAGGGGATAATCGCGCTGTAGCCGATCCCGGCGATGGGCACGGCGAAAGCTTTGTTGTTATCCGCACTCAGTGGGCTATTCACGGTGAGGCTCGCATCGAGCGGAAATGGGCACGCGGATGGCGGCTCTCCGCCGAGCGCCGTTGATGGCAACCAAGGGCAGCTCTGTTGCGGAGAAAACGCGATCGTAATGCTACAGCTCTGCTGTGGAGCGAGATTGAATGGCTGGCCCATCGAGGCCGAGCAATTATCCTGTTCGGTAAAATTCGGTAGTCCGTCAAAATCACTGGAGCCCGTGAACCGGCTGGTGCTTCCTGACTGAGGATTAAACGTCAACGTCAAACCCGTGAGTGCCGTGCTCGAGAGATTATTGTTCGTCAGGATGATAGTTTGCGTGGTTGGAGCCGACCCCACTTGCTGCGCGGGAAAAGTTAGGGAGGCTGGAGACAACAATACAGGCTGAGTACAGCTTGTCGTATTTCCTACGCCGAGGCAGACATCGCCGATGTCGCCCGCAATGTTGCCACCCGGGCAGGCGCTCGTGCTTACTCCGTAACCGTTCGTGCCTTGCACAACAACTCCAGCAGCCGAACTCAACACTGTGACCGGATTCGGATTGGTAAAGCCCAATGGCGCACCGATCTGCCCCTCGTTTAAACCGCTGGAGCCGATGATCTGCAGAATGATTGAGCTACCGCTCACTTGGCCGTTTACCGAGGCGCCGCTCAAACACGGGTAGCCTTGAAAACTTAAAGTTCCCGTGACGGTAGCACTGCTTGCGCCAATGTTTTCGCCTTGGGTTAGCGTACCTGTCACCGGGAAAGCCTGATTCTTAAGGGCGGGGTTGAGAACGCTGTGAAAAAATCCCTGAATCGCTCCAGTGAGTGGAGGGATCGATGTTGCCGTCCATTGCAATCCGCTTTGTGCGGTGCCGCAGCCTTTGCCATCGGTGGAACTATAAGTACCTACTATGGTGGTGCCGCTGGCGCTAAGAGCTCCAGACAAGTTGAACGTCTGCGGCCCCGCAACCGCGGTGAGCGTTACATTTTGCCCGTTTAGAGTGCCCGCCACTGGCGCCGCTCCGCTGCTGCACAGTGTCGGCAGGGTTGCGCCGCCTGAAGGCGGCAGAGAAACCGCGTAGGTCACTTGGCCGGTGAGCGAACCGTCATTATTCTGCAGCAGAAAGCCGCCTTGCAGCCCACCGACAAACGAATTATCGGACGGCGGCGACATGGTGAACTGCCAGTTTCCCGCGACCTGGCCACCGGTCTGCGACGGATCTGAACTGCTGCTTCCTCCTCCGCAACCCGACAGCATGATCAGGCTCACCAGCACCAGCGGCAATATGGCATTGACTATTCGAGGAATATCCGCAAACGCTCTCGCGCTTTTCCAGTGCCGAGCCCGTCTTAGTCTTAATTGCGTCATAAGAGTCAAACTCTCAGCCTTAGAACGAATACTTCAAACCGAACTGAATGATGCGGGCGAAGTGCGCATCCAGCGGATGCAGGAACGAAGCACCAGTCACGCAGTCGGCTCCCCCATTCGCCTGAAAGCCAGCCGAATACAATGGCCCCGCATAGCAACTCACTACGTTGTTACCGGTGCCCTTCGGATCATCGGGGTTGTAGATTCGAAATTCTGTGTGATTAAAAATGTTGAAGAACTCGGCGCGGAACTGAAGCTCGCTGCCCTCGGTGATACGGAAGTGTTTCAGCAACGACATGTCGAAATTGAGGCGGCCGGGATTGCTCAGGAAGTTGCGACCAGCATCCCCGAAAGTCAGGCCGCGTGGCGCCACAAACTCTGATGGGTTCCCGATGAGCGGGCCGAAGCTCTGGAGATTGTTTTGGGGCTTCGCCAAACCATGCACTACGTCGGGATAGGAGGCCGCGATTCCCAAACCACTGGATACGCCGGCATTATCAGTCAGCGAAATTCCCGTATTGCCTGCGCTGTTGATGACGGTGAAGGGCGTTCCCGATTCGAACAGAGTTACGCCGGAAACTTCCCAGCCGCCGAACAATTCGTCCATGGTGCGCGAACAACAGTTGCCCGCCGGTGAAGATCCATCTGGCGATTCGGGTGCCAATACCGACTCCCAAAACCAGCGGGCAAAATTCGGCGCCTGATAAACGTAACTGAAGTTAAAAAGATGGCGTTCGTCAAAGTTTGAGCTGGCGCGATTTTCGGACAGGTCATAAGAATTGACCAGAACCGGATCGCTTCGATCGGAGGCATCGTCGATGGAGTGACTGTACGTATAGGAGATCCCCGCTGTCAGGGGTCCTCTGACAGCCCGCAAGGTCGCCTGCAACGCGTGATAGGTGGAATCCGCAACGTTCTGGAGCGACAGCACTCTTCCGAGTCCGGGATAGGGCCGTGGCAATGAATTGACATTCGGAAGTGTCGGAGAAGTACATGCGGCCTGCAGATGTATATAGGCAGGATTCTGCGGCGTCACAATCGTTCCATTTTGTAAGAGAAACGGAGTCTGGGTTGCAACGTTGCCTGGAGTAGCTCCTCCGGCGATGGGCGAATCGTTGCAGTCCGCTAAGGTCAGCGGTTCGTTCGGGCCAAATGGATTTTCGTCCGCCGGCAATGGCGGCAATTGATTGAGCTGGCGCTCAACCGTCAAGTGCGTCCCCTTGCTGCCGACGTAAGCGACGTTGGCGACTACGTCTCGCTTGAGTTCTCTCTGAACTCCGAAACTCCACTGCTGCGCATAGGGCCAGACCGCTTTGGTTGGGATGCCCGTTACATCGAGCGGAAACAGCGAGCCAGCGGGGGGGACGGATTGCCCGGTAATATTTGCACAAGGGTTGCTCGTCTGGTTAAATGTCGCGCCGTAGCCAATGTTACCGATGCACGGATAACTTACCGGCAGGGGCTGTGTGACGCTTAGCACAAGAGGCGCACTGGCCTCGAGCGATCCGGTATTCGCCTCATTTCCGGTACCATGTTCAAAGAAAATTCCGTAGCCGCCCCGAATCGAAGTCATTCCGTCTCCGAAAGGATCGAATGCAAAACCCACCCGGGGAGCGGGATTAAAGAGATGTCCGGTCATGCAGCCCGAGGGAACGCCGTTTACGCCGCACTGCACCAGACCGAGAGCACTCACAATGCCAGGATCGAGTGCGAAAGTGCTCTGGTTAAATGGCACGGGCGTACCTGACGATCCGGCGCATGGAAACGGGGACGGTTTCGTCTTATCCAGAAGGACGCCTGAACACGGATCAACCGCGAAACGGCTCGCATTGAAATTGGCAGGATCCCAGTTCCAAGCATTTTTGTATTTTTCGCGGTAAGTTCCAAACAAACTGACTCGCAGCCCCAAGTTAAGCGTCAGTCGTCTCGTCACTTTCCAGTCGTCTTGAAAGTACGGCTCGGCGATCTCAAAACTCTGGTAATAGCGCCGCTGTGAGGAGTCCTGCTGAAAGCTTTGAATAAATCCTGTAGTGACTCCACTGGCATTCACGTATTGAGTCAACATATCCGCGAAGGCGTTTCCGGTGCTATGCGCCAAATTGCTGAAGGTCAGCAACCCCTGGACATCGCCGGTTGCAGCTCCAATCGCATTATTCGTCTGATTGCGCTGCGACAGAATGAACTGGCCGCCAAACTGGAGAGTGTGTTTGCCGATGGATTTCCCAACATCATCGCGCGCTGCATAGGTTGGATTGGTATGGCTCCAAGGCATGTACGAGGGATCGGCCACGAAACCTCTGCCGCCATAAGCTGCGTTCGTGCCTAAGATCGCAACGCCCGGCATCTTGCCGCCAAATCCGTTGTTGAAGAGATAGCCCATGCCGCACTGTGGAATACCGCTGATCGGGTCGACGCTGATTTGAGGATTACACTGGCCAGGCGCGGACGCATCCGGCACAAGAGGCTGATTCAGCGTTGGGTTGCGCTGGAATTGTGCGCCTCCCGGACCGTTCTCGTCGACCAGAGTGATATCTGAATTGACATAGTTCACGGAGAAATCATTTAGCAGGGTCGGAGAAATCGTATGAGTGAGCCGGGCGACCAGGCTGGTGCCGGGTCCAGTAAAGTAGTTTTGTATCGTGGGAAAGTCGGCCGCTGCGGGATTGGTGGTTCGCAAGTAGCTCCACTGGGGCGTGAGAACCGTCGTATTCCAGGAATCATGTGCGTAGCGGAATGTCGCCCTGATCTTAGCGCTAATCTGATGATCGATTCGAAACAATTCCTCGCGCCAATAGGTGGAAGGAGAAACCGCGGCGTTGTAGCAGTGATTCGGATCGGTGGGATCGAGGTTTGCAACCGCGAAGTTGCAACCCGTTGGAGAATTCGGAAGCGGGATCACATTCGATTGCAAAATTGCTAAGGCGTTCTTGTCGACGCCGTGGGGCGATTCGCCGTTAACCTGCTGGCCGAGCAAGTTGTAAATCGGGGAAAGCTGTCCCGGATTGCCGGGCAGAGCAGGGCAATCCGGATACTGCTGGCGATTGAAGGTCTGAACGGTTCCTGCCAAGGGGCAAACGTCGCTGAAGTCGAAAACTTGTGCGACCAGTCCGCTGGCATTCGGAGGACTCAAATTCTCCTGAATTCCCTGGGGCGTCATCACCAGACCGCGCTCTTTGAGCGAAGGAACCGCCTGGTTGTAGTCGGTCGGCGTTTTTTCGAGCCGAACTTCTTCCGAGAAAAAGAAAAACGTCTTATCCCTTTTCTTGTTGTACACGCCGGGAATCGTCAGCGGTCCGCCGAAGGTTCCGCCAAAGTCTTGGCGGCGATAGAGCGGAGTCCTCCCAGGCGGGTCGAAATAGTTGCGGGCGTTGAATGCCTCATTGCGTATGAACTCATACGCATTTCCGTGGAACTGCCTGGTACCTGATTTGGTTGTAACCAGCACGGTCCCGGAGGCGGTGCGGCCGTACTGCGCTCCATAATTGGAGGTCAGAACTTTGACTTCCTGAATCGAATCGAGGCTCGGATAGACCATCAGCGTGCTGGCAGCGCCGTTAAGGCCCGTATTCAAAACGTCGCTGCCGTCAACTTCGAATGTGTTGTATTCGACCCGGCCACCGTTCACGCTGTACTTCACACTGCCCACCACGCCGACCTTGGCCTCATCCTGCCCCGTCTGGTTACTTACTCCCGGCGCCAATGCAATCAGTTGGGTGAAGTTCCGCCCGTTCAATCCAATCGATGTGACTTCTTTTTCCGTGATCGTTCCGGAAACACTGGCGTTCTCTGTCTCGACTGCGCCTACGCTGTTGGATTCCACATTTACTTCGGTCTTGTTGCCGGCGGGCTCCAACTGCGCGTCCATCGTTAATTCGAGTCCGGCAGTCAGATTGATATAGTCCAATGTTTTCGGAGCGAAGTTAGCTCCGCTTACAGTCAAGGTATAAGAGCCCGCAGCGAGAGCAGCAAACGAGTATTCGCCCTTATCGTTGGTGTGCGTTTCCTGCTTGAATCCGGCTGTGCCGGCCAGATCCACCACCGCTCCCACGACCACTGCCTGACTCTGATCAGTCACGACTCCGTGAATAGAAGCCTTTTCGCTCGCCTGCGGCTGGCTTCCCTGGCCTATGGCAAGGCAAGGCACAAGAACGGCCAACATGAAAAATATCGTGGCGCAAGACGAGCGTAGCGATACGAGTCGCAACGTATAAGGTCTCCGATTCCTGAATCGATTGAAGACTGGGAGCAGTAGAACGCGGATATTACAAGAAAGGGGAACCCAACAATATTAAGCGACCATGAAAAGTTGATGAACAGTCTGTGACTGAGCTCAGTCAGCGGTTGTGCACGAACGGCTTGTAGTCACGAACATTTCATGCGGTGTTCATCGTGCTGTAACACGAAAGCAGCTATGCTGCCGCCTGATTTTCCCAGTGCAAGTTTCGCGGAGCCCCTGTCAGGTCACTCGACAACCGGTGCAAGGTACACGATCAGCCATTGCTGTTGCTGGGCAGTGGTGTGATTCCCAGATTCGAATCTGCGTGCGGCCGAGCCCACCGCATGCGCGACGAAGGTGATGCCTTCCAAACCTGAAAGGAAATCGAAAGGAATATATTTATGACCCGAGTGAAAACATTCTTCGCGGCGATGCTCGTCGCCGCGATCGTGGGCGTTGTGCCTTCCGCGCAAGCCCAGACTGTCAAAGTAGTACTGGCCGGCTCTTCCGCGCAATGGCAGACACTCGCTTTGGGTGCCTACAATGCTGGCAAGTGCGTTTCGGGTGGTACAGCTCCCTGCTTCCACTACACCAACTCCAGCTTCAACCTCAACGATACGCGCCCTACAGTCAAGGGAGGCACGACCGCAACCGACACCGGAAACATCTGGATCGTTTGGGACAGTGCCGCCACTACCAACGTTTGGGCGTTCATTAAAGTCGACTCGGGCGTTGGAGACCGCTGCTACTTTGCTCAGCCCCACTGCAACATCAGCGTCACAACGTTCCCAACCCCCGGCAACCTCATTGGCTCTACTCTGTGGGGCGACAACTCCAGCGACTCCACACCAACAACCGCAGTGCAGAACCTGTTTACGGCCGGAACGCTGCTCGTGAACGCTGCCGCAAGCGACATTCGCCCGGAAGATGCGTTGTTTGCAACCTGCCGCGCAAATTCTAAGCTTGGCGGCGGAACGGATGGCCTCGCGGGGCTTGGCTACGGTGCTAACGCCTCTGGCGTTTGCGCGAAGTTCGGCGCAACTCTCGCTGACCTGGTGGGCAGTGATATCCAGAGCGCCTACCCGGGCAGCACCTCGACCGCCCACGTCCTGGCTTTCGCTATCAGTGGAAAGGACCCCTTCACCGGAACTACGGTTCCCGCTGGCACAACCGTGTCAGTAGGAGCAACCCCCGTCATCTTCATTGTGTCGCGGACCGGTGCACTCGCGGGAGCGACAAACATTACCGATGAAGAAGCGCAAACCATTTTCAGCGGCGCCGACTGCGACGGCAGCGTGGTTGGGGGAGCAGGCGGGCCGGTCTCGGTCTACCTCCGCGAACCTCTTTCCGGAACCATGAACACAACCGAATACAGCGTATTCCGATATTGGAACATCTCAGGCAAGAGCCAGGAGACCGGCGTAGCGGCTCAGAACCCGCTTTCTCATACCTGCACGGCCGGCGGCAGCCGTTACCGCGCCATCGGTACCGGCGAATCTGTAAAGTCTGTTCTCAACTCGAATGCAAACCATGGCAACGATGGCATCGCTTATGCGTTCTTCAGCTATGGAAACATCTCTTCCATTGCCAACAATGCCAGCTACGGCTATCTCATGCTGGATGGCGTCGATGGTATCTTCCACAAGTACGGAGCCAGCCCGGCTATCGATCCAGGCCAACCCACTACGGCGGGCATGCTGCCAGCTGCGGCCAACCTGCCCTCGACCTGTGCGGGCGCGTTCCCATGCCCCGAAGGTAAGATCTGGAGCGGCAACCTGTCGTTCCCGAATCTTCGCAACGGATCGTACCGCGCTTGGTCGAACCTTCGCTCCATCACCAACGGACCGACGCTGTCCCTGCTGGAAACTCTGATTTCGGGTTCGCAGACCTACGCTGTGAACAGCACTCCCGATTTCGTTCCGGCTATCAAGGTGGGATCGACCGACCCGGGCCTTTCTCTCCTGCGTTCGCATTACACGCAAGAGGGCGTCGCTCCGGTCAATATTTCGACCACGGGAGACAGAGGCGGAGACGCAGGTGGTTGCATCCTGACCAACACCGGAACCACCACGACCTCCGATACAACCACCAAGCTGGCTCAGGTTCTGCCTGGCAGCCCTTGTGTTCAGGTCCCGTGACCTGGTTGTTAATTTGATTGACCAACCGAAGGGCGGACGCCTCACGGCGTTCGCCCTTTCATCAAGAAAGGCAGCCGCCGTCCTGGGAAACTCCGACCCCCCGGATGTCAAAGAAAATGACCGTTCGAAACCATTTATTATTCGCAGCCATTATCTTTGCGCTCTTCTCCGAGATAGCTGCCGCTCAATTTATTCCCGCGCCAGCCCCAATCGCCGACCCGAGCGACACGCGATTTATCGGAGTAACGGAAGATTGGAATTCACCCGCGCTCAAGACCAGCAGTCTGCGATCCGTGCCGCCGTTGGTCGGCTACATCAACGACAACGGCAGCTACACGGTCGAATTGATTCAGGTGCAGTGGCGCTGGGGCGATCCGCTTGACTTGTATGTGATGAAACCGAAAGGCGTCACGAAGCCTCCGGTGATCGTGTATCTCTATGGCTATCCCGCAGGTACCGATCGCTTCAAGGATGAAAACTTTCAACGTTCGGTCACAAAAGACGGCTTCGCCGCCGTAGGCTTTGTCTCTGCGCTCACCGGGCATCGCTACCACGATCGCCCGATGCGCGAGTGGTTTATCAGCGACTTGCAGGAGTGTCTCGCCGTATCGGCGCATGACGTGCAATTAGTTCTCGATTATCTTGCCTCACGCGGCGATCTCGACATGAACCGCGTAGGAATGTTCACGCAAGGCTCAGGCGCATCCATCGGCATTCTTGCTTCTGCGGTCGATTCGCGAATTAAGGTGCTCGATGCTCTCGACCCTTGGGGCGACTGGCCGGAGTGGATGGCAACTTCTCCGTTTGTCCCGGAGGATGAACGCTCCGAATACGTAAAGCCTGACTTCCTGAAGAAGGCAGCGGTGCTGGAGCCAGTCGACTGGTTGCCAAAAATCCAGGCGAAGAGGTTCCGCCTGCAGGACGCGATCTTTGACCAGATCACGCCGCAGGCCGCCAAAGTAAAGCTGCGCGACGCGGTGCCGAGGAATTCCAGCGTGCTGATCTACAAAACGCAAGAAGAGTTCAATGCGGTGATTCGCAACCAGAAAGAGTTGGAGTGGATCCAGAACGAACTTCGCTCAACCCCCGAGACTCAGGCGAAAGTGAGCCCAATACAGAAGTCACCGCGAGGCGATCGATGAAACCGTCACTTAGTTATCCTCCTAAATTTGCCAAACTTCGGCTGGGCACTCTTCTGTTCGCGATTTTTCTACTTGGACTTGCCGGCTGTAGCTCTGGATCCCGGCCCAGCGTTACCGGTGTTACGCCGCTTGTCGCGATCGCACCCGACAGTGGAACGCCGCAGAGTCACTCTGTAAATGGGGCCTTCGGCACTCCTCTTGTTGCCATGGTGACCTCAAACGGTTTGCCGGCGGCTGGAATGGTGGTAACGTTCAGCGCTCCTGCTACAGGGCCCTCGGGAACTTTTGCCGGCTCCGCCAGCACGAGCTCTACCGCAACCAGTGACGCAAGCGGCCTGGCCACATCGGCGGCGTTCACAGCAAATGAAATCGTAGGAACTTATGCAGTTACGGCTTCCGCTGCGGGCGCGCCCACCTTCGCAACATTCGATCTGACTAACACAACCGGGGCGCCGGCGACCGTCACGGCAACCGCCGGCAGCAGCCAAAGCGCGGCGGTAAATACCAGCTTTGCAACCCCGCTGCAGGTAACTGTCGTAGATAGCGGACGAAACCCGGTGAGCAGTGCGATTGTCGTCTTCGCCGCTCCAGCTGCGGGAGCCAGCGGCACGTTCGCCAACCCCACCGGCGGCAGCACCAGCAGCACAACAGCGACCACAAACGCGAGCGGCGTTGCCACGTCCGGGGCATTCACGGCGAATGGAATCGCCGGCTCTGATAACGTCACGGCGACCGTTGCCGGTGTGTCGACAGCCGCAACTTTCGTATTAACGAATCTCCCGGGACTGCCGACGAATGTGACTGCAATTAGCGGAACCCCGCAGAATGCGATTGGAAACAGGCAGTTCGCTGCTCCTCTTACCGTGAGCGTCACCGACAGTCAGAACAACCCCGTCTCCGGCGCGGTTGTAACGTTTACCGCGCCGTCAACTTTGGCCAGCGGCACATTCGCCGACTCCGGCACGAACACGACGAGTGCAACTACGAACTCCAGCGGCATCGCCACATCAGCGGCGTTCACTGCAAATGCGACGGCCGGTACATATACAGTTGCGGCAACTTCCGGCTCGACCGGCGACTTCACCCTGACGAACTGGCCCGTTGGAACGCAGTACTACTCGTTCTATCTGAGTGGGCAAGAATATCTCGAGCAGGGATCGGTTACTGGACTCTACGTTGTCGCCGGATCAGTTGCCATCGATCCTTCCGGTAACGTGCTTGCCGGAGAGCAGGACTACAACGATGGCGCAGGGCACACATCGCCCGAGTCCTCCGGCGACGCAATCACCGGCGGCGCTCTGAAATTAGGCGCTACTAATCACCAGGGGACACTCGCCCTCAATACCAATAACCTAAATATCGGCGTGGGCGGCATCGAAACCATCGGCATCCAATTTGTTAACTCCAATCATGCCCTCATCAGTCAGTTCGATGGATCGGCAACCTCCAGTGGAAGTCTTGATTTGCAAAGCTTGCCCGGCAACTCAACCAGCAGCAATTTAGGCGGCGGTTATGCTTTCACTCTGACTGGGGAGGATCCTTTTTTTGATCCGGTTGCCTATGGTGGAGTGTTCTCCATCAGCAACGGCGGCCTCAATTTACAAAACGGTGTTGTCGATACAAATGACTTGGGTGTCGGAACACCCAGTATGGGCGTGGCATTCAGCGGAACGCTGTCTCTCCCGGACTCCTTCGGCCGCGGCACGCTCACCGCTACGATCAACTACGACGCCCTCGAAGGCGTTCCTTCCCCGATCGCGTTCAATTATTACGTCGTCGGTCCGGAAGTAATCAGAATCGTCGATGTCGATACTACGGATTTCGCGATCGGCTCTGCGTTCGGGCAAGGTTCGAACTCGAGTGGCGCGAGCAACGCCTCGCTAGCGTCTTCGATTTTCGGCCTGTCAGGGGTCAACTTTTTCAGCGACCAATTTGCCGCAGCCGGCATGTTCACGCCGACGAGCACTTCAGGAACATTCGCCGGCATAGGCGACGACAACGAACTTTCATTCGGATTTCAAGTGCCCGATTCGGCCCTCTCCGGAACGTATTCAATTGCAAGCAACGGCTACGGCAACTTCTTAATCTCCGGCGGCGCGCTGGGGAGCGTGACCACTCTGGGTCTCTACGTGACCGATCCAAGTCTCAACCTTCTCGATCCCAACAATCCAGGAGCAGGATTGGGAGGCGGGGCTCTGCTTCTCGACTTGGATGTTACTGTTGCCGGCGGAACAGGTCTCGTTATTCCGCAAACGGACAACACGACCGCCGACTTCAATGGCAACTACGCTTTCGGTGCGCAGGATGACAACTTTCCGCTTTCCACTGGTAGCTTGTTTGAGTTTGATTTCGTAGGACAGGGTGGTGTCACGAGCGGTACGCTCAAGGGCACTGCGCTCGTCAGCGATCCAGCTCTGACCCTCGGAGGCAACGCCACGAACCCCGGCGTCAAAGTCACCGCAGTCCCCCTGCCTGACCCAAGTAACGCGGGCCGTTACACAATGTTATCGACAAATTCTCCACAAAACCCTCTCCAACTTACTGTCAGCGGCACAGCGAAGGATTTCGATGTCGTTATGTATCAGGCTAACGGTGGTCAACTCATTTGGGTTGACGAGGACCCATCTGACGTTTTCTTGGGAACGCTGCAGCAATTCGGATCATTTACGGCCGTGCCAAAAGCAGCCGGTCCTGCCGAATCAAAATCGAAGTAAGTTCGGGCACGATTGGCATTTGGCGAGACGATTTGGGTCCCCGGGGCCGCTGGGCTTACGGCCAAGCCTGACCATCCCGTCTGATGTGGATTTCGTTTTTATCATCCCTGCACCATCCGTTGTGCAAGTGTTCTTCCGACAGCAAAATGTTTGGCGGCGCGCGCTGCGAGCCGTCTTCGGAGAAACAATTGGCCAGATGCGCGAGGAGTGCCAGCCCCAAACGCACGGGTGTTTCGCTCGTGTTCTCGTGACACGTGCATGATTACGGCCGCCACGAACATGGCCGCGTCATTATTTCGTGGGAGCTGAAATCTCCGTCCGACATGGAGTTCGTAATCACACATCGGTTTATCGTTATATGCTTACGTGTGCGAGAATCGTTGGTCGCGCACACGGTGACGCTGCGGAGAAGACGCCATGGCTAACATGAAAGAGATCGCCAAGATGGCGCGCGTCTCCGTGGGCACGGTCTCGCATGTGCTGAACAATTCCGCGAGCGTTCGAGAGCCGGCGAGAAAACGCGTGCTCGAAGCGGTGCAGGCGGCCGGCTACCAGCCTAACCAACTGGCGCGCGGGTTGCGGCGCGACAAAACCAACATGATCGGGATGATCATTCCCGATGTGACAAATCCTTTTTTCCCGGCGGTGGTCCGCGGGGCAGAGGACGTTGCCTTCTCAAATGGTTACCGCTTAATTCTCTGCAATACGGACAACGACCATTCGAAAGAGCTGGTGCATTTGAATGAGCTGCGTACTTACCTGCCCGCGGGGCTGATCGTTATTCCTTCCAACTTTAGCGACCTGACGGTGCAGGCGGAGCGATATCGCCGCGCCGGCACTGGCGTGGTTTGCGTGGACCGGCTCCCGAATAACTGGAGCGGCGACAGCGTGACCGCCGATAACGAAGAAGGCGCCTACAATGCAACCCGCTGCCTGATTCAGTTAGGGCATAAGAAGCTGGCAACAATTACGGGGCCGCTGCATTTGACCAACGCCAAAGAACGGCTTAACGGCTTCAAACGCGCGATGCGGGGAGCTAAGTTGTCCCTCAAGCCAGAGTATGTACAGGAGACAACCTTCGATAAGCGAGGCGGCTATTTAAAAACGATCGTGCTGCTGCGACTAATACCGCGTCCCACGGCGATTTTTGCAGGCAATGACATGATTGCGCTGGGAGCGTTACTTGCCATTCGAGAGGCCGGTCTGACCTGCCCCAGGGATATATCTCTGATGGGCTTCGACGATCTCGACCTTGGCGAGACAACCGATCCGGCGCTTTCATCGGTTTCGCAATCTGGATATCAACTTGGTACAACCGCCGCTCAGATTCTGCTCGACCGGATCAAGGGCGACCGAAGTCCGGCGAAACACGTTGTTTTGAAGACTTCGTTGGATCTGCGGAACTCCACGACTGTGCCGCCGGGGCGAGAAGCAGCCTCGGTCAAAATGCAACAGCTTTGAAACGATTCATTGACAGAATCCGAAGCGCCAAATAAACTCGGCGGTGCAACAGTCGCCCAGACCTTAAATTAAGATGGCAAAGATCCCAAGAATTGTGGTCGTAGGGAGTGCGAATGTCGATCTCACGACGTTCACCGATCGTTTCCCGCAACCGGGAGAGACGATCTTCGGCCAGAAATTCGATCTCGGGTTCGGCGGCAAAGGCGCCAACCAAGCCGTCGCGGCGCGTCTTTGCGGCGCAGAGGTTTTTATGGTCGCCCGCGTTGGGAGCGATCTTTTCGGGCCTGCGACTATCGAGAACTTCAAGAGAGTCGGCATCGATACATCTCACGTGGTAACCATACCCGGGCTCTCCAGCGGCGTGGCGCCGATCTTCGTCGAATCCAGCGGTCAAAATCGGATATTAGTAGTGAAGGGTGCAAATGACGCACTGCTGCCTGCGGATATCGACGCCGCAGCCGAGTTATTGAAGAACGCCGATTGCATCATTCTGCAGTTCGAAATTCCGCTCGAGACCGTTTATTACACCGTAGCTTTTGCGCGTCAGCATGGAATCTGCTGCATCGTGAATCCAGCGCCGGGGCAGGCGATCGACATGAGCGTGCTGACCGGACTCGATTACCTGGTTCCCAACGAATCGGAGGCCGCGACAATTACTGGGCTTGCCGTACGCAGTATCGAGGATGCGAAGAGATGCGCGGAACGCTTGCGGGCCGGAGGGATTCGCCGCGTCATCATTACCCTTGGAGACAGGGGCGCGTTTCTTTCGAGTGATAATGCGAGCGAGCTCGTTCCCGCATTTGCAGTGAAAAGTGTGGATACTTCGGGCGCCGGGGATGCATTCATCGGCAGCTTCGCAGTGTTTCTGGCAGAGGGAGTACCCGAGAGCGAAGCCGTGCGGCGTGCAAATCTGTACGCGGGACTTTCGACCACCGGTGTGGGAACGCAGAAATCGTTCTGCAACCGGACTCTCTTTGAAGCGGAGTGGAACGCCCGAGTCGAAGTGAGTCCTCAACTGTAATATCGCCTCGATGCGTGCGGGACGAGCATTTTCTTGACAAGGGAATCAAAGGGCGAGTATAAATTCGCGGGGCTTGTCTTTTGAAACGTTTCAAATGGGGTACAGATGCGGCTGCTTAAAGTCCCTGGGAAATTTGGTGCAATGAAACCAACTCGACGAGAGTTTTCCCAACTGTGCGGTTGTGCGGTCGCGGGTGGAATCTTGTCCAATCCGTTGTCAAAATTCGGGATCGTTGCGCAGGTGCACAGCAGCGCGCAAAATTCTCAGAAGGTAATTATCGACACCGACCCGGGCGTCGATGATGCGTTTGCGCTTTTTTTGGCTCTGCGCTCGCGCGAACTGAAAGTGCTGGCTGTGACCGCGGTGGCCGGCAACGTGCCGCTCAGCGTCACACTCCCAAATGCTCTAAGGCTTGTAGAAATGACAGGCCGATCGAATTTCCCCGTCGCTGCAGGAGCCTCGTCGCCGCTGATTCGAAAGCTGGTCACCGCTGCTTATGCACATGGCAATAACGGTCTGGCCGGCGTCGAATTTCCGGCGGCGAGGCTTGACGCGGTTAAGGAGCCGGCGGCGGATTTGATAAGCCGCTTGGTGCGCGGGAATGCGGGCGAAGTCACCATCATCGCGATCGGGCCGCTCACGAATGTCGCTCTGGCGTTGCGTCAGGATCCCGAAATCATCTCGATGATTCGCGGAATCGTCTTGATGGGCGGCTCGCTCTCGGGTGGCAACGTCACACCGGCAGCAGAATTTAATTTCTATGTTGACCCCGAAGCAGCAAGCATCGTGTTCGAGTCCGGCATTCCGATTCGCATGGTGGGACTGGACGTCACGCGCAAGGTGCAGCTTACAGAAGAGCACGTAGCGGCATTTCGAGCCGGAGCAGGTCGAGTCAGCGAAGCGGCAACTCGCATTGCAGAAGCTGTCATGCAGATGGCGCGCGGCGAGAAGTGGCAAGGTGGTCCGCATCTGCATGATCCGCTTGCGGTGAGTTCGATGATCGATCCGGAGATCGTGACTTTCGAGGATTATCACGTCGAGATTGAGACGTCGGGAAGTATCACCGCGGGCGAGAGCGTGGGTTGGAAGCATGCTCCACTGCGAGGTTCGGCTCCGTTGCAACTTGCAGCCATCGCTGAAAGTTCAGACCCTCCCCCGTTTAAAGCGAACGCGCAGGTTGCGACCGGAGTCGATTCTGAAAAATTCTTTAAGCTTCTGATTTCACGTTTAACCGCCGAGGCGGTATGACTGCCCGCGCGAACGAGAGGAATTTGGCATGAAGACAAAGCTGTTCAGAACGAGGCAGGCGGTCGTCGCCGGCGTCATTTTCCTGCTGGCTGGAGTCTGTGCGGGCGCGCAGCAGAATCGTTATGTAGTGGTCGATCAGGATGCGATGGGCCCCGCTGGGACCGATATGAACTCGATCATGGTGTTTTTGCAATCGCCGGGCATAAACGTGTTGGGAATCACCGTAGTCACGGGGGACGGCTGGCGCGACGAAGAAGTAGCACACACCTTGCGGCTTCTGGAATTGCTCGGGCGAACCGACATTCCCGTGGTGCCTGGCTTAGACGGGCCCATGGTCCGCACCAAAGAGTGGACCAGCGTGTGGGAGCAGATGTACGGCAAGGTTCTTTATCAGGGCGCATGGTCGCTGAAGCGCTCCGCACATAAGCCTGATGAGGTGCCAGAGATGCCAGAAGGCATTCCGACAACCAAGGCGGCCACGGAAGACGCTCCGCACTTCCTTGTCAGGATGGTTCACAAATATCCGCATCTGGTGACGATCTATGCGGCCGGGCCTATGACGAATATTGCCGCCGCGGTTTTGCTGGATCCCCAATTTGCTTCGCTTGCGCAGGAGTTGGTGATTATGGGCGGCAGTATCAATCCTCATACCGACGATCCGGAATATGTGGATAGCCCGCGGCATGAATTCAATCTGTGGTTTGATCCGGAGGCATCGAGCATTATGTTGCATGCTCCATGGCCGAAGATCACGGTGACTACCGTCGATGTTTCGATCGAAACCCACTTGACCGCAGAAATGCTAACGGAGATCGGCAAGTCTCGCGAACCGGGCGCGCAATACGTCGCTCGCTACACGCGCAGGGCCGGCGATTATCTCTGGGACGAGTTAGCGGCCGCAGCGTGGCTCGATCCCACCCTGATTACGCGTGAGCGTTACGTGTACATGGATGTGAGTGTGGACAAAGGAATCAGTTACGGCGACACAATCGTCTGGGGCGATCGCGATAAGCCGGCGATCAGCCTGCAGAAAGTGCATGCGCAGATGGACGTGGACTGGCCGAAGTTTCAGAAGATGTTCGTCCAGCTCATGTCTGCACCGACGCCAAATTCGAGGGATCCGCAGATGCTGCATCAGGCAGCGGGCGCGGAGAAGAAGTAGCTGGGATTTCTTCGCGCCGGGTGTCGCCGACTTGAGCCAAGCGTAAGAGTTGGGAAATTTGATTAAAAAGCGTATTGCGATCAAGGTAGTTTGAATGCTTTCAAAATAGGGGGCGTCCGTGAAACGTGCGTACTCGCTGCTAGCTCTGCTGTCAGTGTTTTCAATCATGCTTCCCTCACTGCTTCATGCTCAATCCACCGGGTCAATCCTCGGCAATGTGACGGACTCCTCCGGAGGATCGATTGCCGGTGCAACCGTCACCATCACAGAAACCGGAACGAATACGCAGCGCGTCCTCACCACCGACACGGCCGGCCGTTACGTGGCCAATGTTTTGCAGTTAGGGACGTATAGCGTCAAAGTAAGCGCCGAGGGCTTTCAGGGCGCCGCCAAGACCGGCATCCTACTTGAAGCTCAAGGCAGCCCCGAGATCGACTTTACCCTGGTGCCGGCGACCGTAAGCTCCCAAGTGACCGTGGAAGCGACTCCGGTCGCGGTGCAGACTACAAATGCATCGCTGAATCAGGTTGTCCACTCCGAGCAGGTTGCCGATCTTCCGTTGAATGGCCGCAACTTTGTAGAACTGGCTACCTTGGCACCGGGCGTTTCGCAGGGCGACCAGCCCGGCGATTTCTTTGGAGGGGGCAGCAGCAGCGAAACCTCGATCCGTGGCACCTTTTCTTTGTCCGTAGGCGGTTCGCGAGAGAACCGGACCGATTGGCTTTACGACGGCGTCGACAACGAAGAACTGACTTCCGGAGCGATCGCGGTAGTCCCGTCGATCGATGCCTTGCAAGAGTTTAACGTTTTAACTTCAAACTATTCGGTGGAGTACGGGACGCGTGCGGGACCGACTGTGCTGCTGATTTCGAAATCAGGTACAAACCAGTTTCACGGCACGTTGTTCGACTTCCTTCGCAATACCTCGCTGAATGCATCCAGTTATTTTTCCCCGGTCAATCCTGAATATATTCGCAATCAATTCGGCGGTTCGATTGGGGGACCAATCGTAAAAGATAAGACCTTTTTCTTCTTCGACTACCAGGGAACAAGAAACATCCAGGGAATCCCTTCACTTACGCAGGTTCCGACCGCAGACGAACGCGCCGGCAACTTTACCGAATCGTTTCCTGGTGCTCCGGAAGTACCGATCTACGATCCTGCCACCACCACAACTGGTCCGGCGGGACCTAGCCGCACCCAGTTTCCGGGCAATATCATTCCAACCAACCGGTTGAACCCGATATCGGTCAAGATACTCAGCTACCTTCCGCTTCCAAATGTTGCTGGATTGTTATCGGCGAACTACGTCGATGTTCCGAAGCAAAACTATACCGACAACGAGTTCGATCTTCGCATCGACCACACGTTTTCCGCGTCCGATAAAATTTTTGCCCGCTTCAGCAGAGATCAGGCATCGGTTTATGTTCCATCCGGACTTCCTGACTTCGGCAGCCAACCGGGCGGATACTCAAGCAATCAGACTCTCGCCGACCGGGGACGCAACCTTGCTTTATCGGAAACTCATATCTTCTCTGGCAACAAGATCAATCAATTTACCGCTGGATACAACCGAATCTTTGACCACATAACTTCGTTCGGAGACGGCACGGATTGGAGTACCCAACTGGGCATTCCAAACGCCAATCTCGGAACGTACTTCAGCAGCGGGTTCTTGAACGTGCAATTCAATGAAGGATACTGGGGCTTGGGCGATCGAGGCTTTTCGCCGATTCAGGACGGCACAAACGTTTTTCACTATTCGGATGACTTCGAGTGGGTTCATGGAGCTCATTCGTTCTCGATGGGCATGGGGGTGCGGTTCTTTCAGCTGAACGAACTGGGCGACGCTTTTCCGATGGGCGAAATGTCGTTCGATAACTTGTTTACGGCTGGATTTTCGAATGGCTCGCTGAACTCGGCTACGGGCAATCCGATTGCCAGCTTTTTACTGGGTCTTCCAGCCGGCGGCGAACATGACAACGAGTTCTCCGGTTCGGTCTCTGGCAGGCGGTGGAAGGAGTTCAGGCCATACTTCCAGGACAACTGGAGAGTGAAACCGAATCTGACGGTGCAGCTCGGGATGGCGTGGAATTATACGACGCCGACCGTGGAAGCACAGAACCGGTATTCGAACTTCGATTTCGCCACGGGCCAATTGCTGGTAGCAGGCCAGAACTCAGGCAAGAGTGCCGGGATTAGTCCCTACTACTTAGGTTTCGAACCCAGAATCGGAATAAGTTACAGCCCTTGGTCGAGCAAGAATGCGATACGCGCCGGCTATTCCATTCTTCATGACGGAGGTTGGAACTTAGGCGCTGAAGGCTTGGATCTGAATCCTCCCTTTTATAGCACTTACTCCTTCCAGACCGATGACATTACGCCAGCTACTACCTTGTCTCAGGGATTTCCCGTACCGGTGCAGCCGAATGTGAATAATCTGAGTGGCAACGTATATAGCCAGAACACAAATTTCAGACCTGGGATGGTTCAGCAATTCAACCTGGATCTGCAGCGCCAGCTGCCGGCGGGCACGGTGTTGACTGTGGCATACGTGGGCTCGCGGGGAAGCCATCTTCAAACCGAAAACTGGAATCTGAATACGGCCCCGCCCAACCTGCAGATCGATCCCGCGAACCTTCGTCCGTATCCGCAGTTTTTTGATGTGATTGGACTGATCGATAGAGGGCTTTCGCGATATGACTCTTTGCAGATAAAGGCCGAGAAGGCCTACCAGAATGGACTGTATGTCTTGGTGGCTTACACATACAGCAAGGGCTTTGATAACGGATTGAATGACGACTTGGGGTCGCTCGTTGGGGTTCCTTACTATCCGCTGAACCCGGCTCCCAACGCTTATGCTCTTAACCCACAGGGCTATACCGATAAAGGATTAAGTATTACCGATCAAACCCATAATTTCTCGGCCAGCGTCCTTTACCGGCTGCCGTTTGGCAAGGGCGCGCATTTCGCCTCCGGCGCTCATGGTGTAGTTCAGGGCATCATCGGCAACTGGCAGCTTAATGTGATCTCGCACATCGCTTCGGGCTTTCCGCTCGGTCTCACTACCGGCGTAAACAATTCTGGAACCGCTCTTGGCAACCGTCCGAATCAAGTGTGCAGCGGGAAACTAAGCCATTCCACAGTAGAAGAATTCTTCAACACGAGCTGCTTTGTTGATCCGCCTCCCGGCGTTTTGGGAGACGCTTCGCGCACGCCGCTTTTCGGCCCGGATTTCGTCAACTTCGACGCGTCACTGTTTAAGGGATTCAAGATTCGTGAGAAGGCTGACCTGGTCTTCCGCACGGAAGTGTTTAACGTCTTCAATCATCCTCAATTTGCGTTCCCGGGTACGTTTACAGACTCGCCGGGATTCGGGCAAATCACGCAGACGGTGAATAATCCACGCTTGATTCAGCTGGCTTTGAAACTTGTCTTTTGAGCGAAGCGGGCGTTCCGTCGCGCTTTCAGAACTGCTGTAAGATGTTTGGCGTGCCGTAAACATGTGGCCCTCTAGCTCAGCGCTTAGAGCGTGGGCTCATAATCAGTGTCTCGCTATCGCCTCGTTTGAGCAATATTTGCTCGGCTTTTACGATACACTATCCAGCTTTGCATCCGATCGTTTGCCGATGCGGTGGCGGCGCGGCTGATGCTCTGGAATCGACGATCCTTTGATCAAATATCCCTGAACATTCTGATCATATGCGCCCTCGAAGACTCGCATTCGTTTGTGTCCTAATCGCCCTATTGCCAGCAGCAATCGCGTCACCTGGTCCAAACGAACAGAATTGGACGAACTACGTTCGCATCGGCGCATACGGGCTTCAGACAAATAACGCGGACAAGATCGTGGCCGACGCTGAGGCCAGCGGCGTCTTCGGCATCGAGGTAGATAACGATATCGAAGGCCGATACGAGAGCTTTCTGGATCCGGCCGCCAAGCTGCAGGCAATTCATGCCGTCGCGGAGAGAGCCCACGCTGCGGGAAATTACGGCTTCGTCTATATCGCAGGAACCGAATGCATCACTGCCGATGCGGCCAAAACCCAGCACACCTTGGCGAAAGATCATCCCGACTGGTTGCAACGCAAAATCACGGGGGAGCCCGCGATCTTCGGCGGTGGCTCTGCTTTCTGGATCCAGCAGGGTGATGAAGACGTCTGGGTCAGTCCCTACGCGTCTGAGTGGCGCAAGATTTATATGCAGCACGTGCGGCAGATTGCCGCCACCGGAATCGATGGCATCTACGTGGACATTCCCTACTGGATGACGCACTTTGAGGGATGGGAAGACACTTGGGCCAGCTTCGACGACTACACTGTCGGCGCGTTCAAAAAACAAACCGGACTCGATGCAAAAAAAGATTTAAAGCTTGGCGATTTTTCCGACCCCAATTTTCGAAAGTGGGTTGATTTCCGCATTCAGACGTTCACCGATTTCATGAAGGAAATCGATGAGAACGCGAAATCGGTCAACCCGAAAATCAAAACCATTCCTGAAATTTATCCCGGAATCGAAAAGGAATCGGTACGCGTAGGAGCCGATGTTTACAGCCTTTATCCTGTGGTCGACGCCATCGCGCATGAATACGAATTCGGCGAAGGCGATCACATGGCGTCGTCGCGCACGCCGCTCGATTGGTTTTACTACCAGGTGGGTATGCACAGCTTCCGGGCGTTCGCGGAGGGCAAAGCCACCTGGATCCTGAACTATTCCTGGGATGGAGACAAAGTCGTCGATAGGCGCGAAGCCATGATGAATCTCGCAATGTCGCAACTCATGGATGGCGCGAACTTCTGGGATGCGCCCGGGCATTCCATGGCTGGTTCGAATGACCTCGCCACGCGCAAAAAGCTTTTCTTCTGGATCAAGCAAAACGAAAAAACTTTTTACCTGCCGCGCACGCCGATCCATCCCATCGGGGTCTATTTCTCGCCGCAGACCCGAAACTACTATGCCGATGAGTTTCTCCGATCGTATCGCGGCATTCTCATTCTTCTCATGCACTCGCATCGGGAGTTCCAAATCGTCACTCCGCGAACCTTGCATGAATTCAGGGGCGAAGCTCTCATCCTGCCGGATGTTCGCGTCTTAAATGATGACGAGCGCGCCTGGCTCGAACAGTACGCCGCCAGCGGTAACAAACTCATCATCACGGGCGGTAGCACGCTCTCGTTCAGCAACCAGCCTGGCGTTGCCCGCTTTCCCAACTGTCCCGGCAAAGCATACATCGCATCTTTGGAGCAAGACTTCGATCACGCCACTCCTATAATGCAGCGGGCGTTACTCGAAAGCCTGCCGCGCAACTCCGAAATCGAAATCTCGGCATCGCCCGAGCTTACTACGTCGATCGCTCAGGTGAAGGGCAAGACTCATGTCTTCATGGCGAACTTCTCCGGCTTGATCGGCGGCAAGAATCCTGTGCAAACTCCGCAAACTGTCACCATTACGGTGCCAGCCGGACATGGCAGCTCGGCCAATTTCTTGCCGTTCCTCGGTGAGGCTCGGAAACTGCGAGGCACATTGAAAGATGGATCGGTCTTTTTTACATTGCCTCCGATCACCAAGGGCGCGGTCTTCTGGCTGCAAAACCAGTAACTCGGAATTCACCCCGTCAACTGATGTAGCCCCCTAAATTGCCGTACCAACCCGCGCCAGCGGTGCTCTTCCCATATTTCGTTAGATTATTTTTCCTTGACAACTCAGTCTACACTCAGTAAAAAGATTGCGTTCGTAAGGAATCGTAATAATTCGCAATACCTCGGAGAAAAAATGCGCCATACCGCACCGCAGGCGCGAGTGGTGGGGAGCTTAACGCCACTGAGTTCTTTTGCTCATTCCTGGATTTCGGAGCTCTGCCTGCTGGTCGGATTCGCGACTTTTTCTTTCGCACAAGGCAGCTATCGTGCCCAACTGCGTGGCGTTGTCTCCGACGCGAGCGGCGCGATGGTTGCGAACGCCACCGTCACGATCCGCGATGTCGGTACGAACATCTCCAGCTCCGCGCGCACAGATGAGAAAGGCGCTTTCTTCTTCACAGGCCTGCGCCCCTCTACATATAACGTACGAGCCGAAGCGCCAGGCTTCCGCGCGGCCGAGCGCATAGGCGTGATTCTCGCCGTCGATCAGGAGTCCTCTCTGAACTTCCAGCTGAAATTGGCTGGCGTATCTTCGACGGTAGAAGTTACAACCACAGCACCACTCCTGGATACGGGCAACGCGACTTTAGGCACAAACGTCACCAACCAGTATGTTGTCGAACTTCCTCTGGCGAATCGCGACTTCTTCGGCTTAGCTTTCCTGGCCGGAGGTGTAACCGAGACGGCCGGCTCGGGCACGCAGGACAACTACCCTTCGGGGACGAACTTCGTTTCCAACGGACAGCGCAACGCCACCGCCGAAGTGCGTCTCGATGGCGCCTTAATCAGCGCGCCGGAACAGGGCGAAGGCGGGAACAGCAACGTTTATTACGAACCGCTGGTCGAGGGGGTACAGGAATTCAAAGTGCAGAACAACAGCTTTTCGGCCGAGTTCGGAAACAACGGCGGCACAGTCGTGAACATGGTGATGAAGAGCGGAACCAACGCCTTTCACGGAACCGGGTGGTACTTCCTGCAGCGTTCGGGACTGGATGCGCGCGATTTTTTCAACCCCGCGCCCAATCCAAAACCTGAGAGCGCACGCGACCAGGGAGGCTTCTCCATCGGCGGCCCGATCCGAAAGAACAAAACATTTTTTTTCGCCGACTTCGAAAAGGTTCGCTACAACATTGCCTTCAACGGCGTAGCAACCGTTCCCACTGCCGCGGAACGGGTAGGAAATTTTTCTGCAATAGAGACTCAGACTGCCCAGGGCTGCGTCGGCTGCATCTATGATCCGACGCTTCCATTAGTCCCGTGCGCGAGCGGTATGTGCCGGCCACCGGTACCGGGCAATATCATTCCGCCCGGCGAGATTGATCCGATCGGCAAGGCCATTCTCAATCTTTATCCGGAGCCGAATCAGCCTGGGGGAATCAACAACTACCTTTTCACCGGTACGGCTCACCAACCGGACTATCAGTTCGATTTCAAAATCGATCATCAGATCAACGACAGAAATCACTTGAGCGGCCGCTACAGCCGGGGATCGTCGAACTACTACACGCCCATGATCTTCGGCGACAGTTTTGATAACAACGGCTCGGGCGATGGCATCGCCGGCAGCCCGACGCTGGCCCAGAACGGATCTTTCGAGTATGCCAGGACGATCAATCCGCGCATCGTGTGGACGAACCACTTTTCCATCGACCGAGTCCACGAACTTGAAACGCCATCGATTCCCACCATCTCCAGTTTCAACGCTTCATTGCCTGCCGGACATCAATTGTCGCCGATTCTTGAACAAGCCAACGGCATCGACCGCATGCCGGCAATCTATATGTCATCCGGCGGCCAGACCTTGCCTTGGACAGATCTCTACGACCAATGCTGCGCGAACACGACTTTCGCTCACACTCTGTACAGCTATTCCTCACAGTTTGTGTTCTCGAAAGGTCAGCACCTGATGAAGTTCGGGGGCGAGCAGCGACTTTTTTACAACAACTTCTTCCAGCCGTCAGATCCAACCGGCACTTTTAACTTTACCGACTATGTCACCTCCCCAACCCAAAATAATGACACGGATGCGAATGGCAATCCGACGGGGAATCCCTTTGCCAGCACGCTGTTCGGTTATGCGGACAACATCAATCCATATCCCTCTGAACCGACTTCGCTTGAGGTCCTGCCATCAGTCGCCAACAGGTCCGCTGAAACCGGTTTTTATTTCCAGGATGATTGGAAGGTCACTCCGAAACTAACGCTCAACCTCGGCCTTAGGTACGAGTGGAGCACGCCCTACGACGAGCGTTACAACCGGATTCAGTTCAGCGATTTCACCGCGCCCAACGGAGTCACTCTCAACACAACTAGCGCGCAGTCAGCCTTGGCGTCGGTTGGCCTGAATTTCCCGGCCTCGGAGCAACTGATCGGCACGACGTTATTTCCGACGTCTGACATGAGGCACGTTCCGGTCTACCGCAACGATGTCGGTCCCAGGCTGGGCTTCGCTTATGCCTTCAATTCGAAAACCGTGGTACGAGGCGGCGCCGGGATTTATTTCGGCATGAGTCCGGCCACAAATTTTCAATATCCCGGAACTGCGTTCAGCAAAACCGCGACCATGTATTTCACCAACAACAACTTTGCGACGCAGTACGCGACTCTGGCGAATCCCTTCCCGACCGGATTTACCGGCCCGCAAAACAAGGAGTACGGACAGTTCGCCGATTGGGGGTACGCCAACAACAACGATCTTGGCACCACTGCCGCGCGCGACGCCGACCTCTACATGTGGAACCTTGGAATCCAGCGTGAGTTGCCCAGCCAGATCGTGCTTGGCATCGACTATTCCGCAAACCGCAGCACGCATCTTCCATGGTCGGGAACGAATAATCGAGACTTCATGTCTTCCGCGCTGCTTGCGAAAGTTTCAGCCGCTGTAACTCCCACCGATCCCAACTGTCAGGCCGATAGTTGTGTAAGCAGTTTTCTTCAGAATCCGGTGAATAATCCTTTCTATGCCATGTTCAGCACGCCTTGCACGTCCACTCCTACGCATCCTTGCTTTAATGAACCCGATTCGCTCTACAGCACTCAACAAATTCCTCTGGGCTATTTGCTGAATCCGTACCCGCAATTCACGGGAGACTTTGAAGGTCTGATGCTCGAAGAAGCCGAATCCTGGTACAACTCGATGCAGGTTCGCTTCCAGAAGAACACGACACACCACGTCAGCTTCGAAGGTAACTATACAATTTCAAAGTTGACCGATGATTCCTCCGCCGGCAGAAACAACTGGGTGGGATCGCTGGGCAACGGGCTTCCACAACAACTCGATCGCCTCAATCTCGAGCATAGTATCAGCGCCAATGACGCGCCGCAGCGCCTCGCAGCCGCCGTAGTTTTGGATCTGCCGGTCGGCCGTAACGACTGGATTGGCGGCAACATGAATCGCGGACTCGATGCCGTCGTCGGAGGCTGGTCGATCGCCACAATGATCACCCAACAATCAGGCCAACCCATCGCAATCGGCATGAGCAATCCCCGGCTGGCGAATGGTACGCAGCGTCCCAATCTCTTATGTTCCCAATTGAAGACCGGGTTGAGTATGAAAGACGTCGCGATGAACTGGCAGCAGAATGGCAACGCGGAGGGGAACGGCAATTTGCCAGTCGCATCATTTATTAATGACAATTGCTTTGCCGACCCGGGCGATCAAAATCCAGGAAACGCACCACGTTATTTCCCCGGGTTGCGCGTGAACGGCATTCATGACATCGATATGAATCTGTACAAGTCGTTCACTCCTAGAGAAGGCATGAGGATCGACCTCCGCGCCGAAGCTTTTAATCTGTTCAACCACCCGCGTTTCGCGCAGCCAGACTCCGCCTTCGGAGATCCCGCTTTCGGCACGATCACGGCCGACGGGAACGGATACCTGCCGCGCTACTTCCAATTCGGATTGAGATTCCAGTTCTAGCATCGTCTATGACAACCCGTCCCGCTGAGCAAGCTTTTGCAAATTCCACGGAATGGCTCGGCGCGATTGTCGAGAAAAATCGCGGTGGTCATCCCATCGGCATTTATTCCATTTGTTCCGCCAATCGCTTCGTGCTCGAAGCCGCCATGCTCCAGGCAACGCGTGACGGTAGCCTGCTTTTGATCGAATCCACTTCCAACCAGGTGAATCAGTACGGTGGCTACACCGGTCAAACCCCGGCACAATTCTTTGGGTTCGTAACCCAAGTGGCCGCTTCGATGGACTTTCCGGCCAACCGAATCATCGTTGGCGGCGATCATCTCGGCCCGCACGTCTGGCGAAAGGAAAGCTGTTCGTCTGCGATGCCAAAGGCTGAGGAATTGGTTCGCGCGTCTGTGCTGGCTGGCTACACCAAGATTCATCTCGACGCCAGCATGCACCTCGCCGATGATCCCGGCGACCGTGCAAAACCACTCTCCGACGAGGTCGTGAGCAACCGAGCTGCCGATCTCTGCCGCGCCGCTGAAGACGCCCACCACAAGCTGCCGCCGGGTTCACCCGCCCCGCGATACGTGATTGGAACCGAAGTCCCCATTCCCGGCGGCGAGTTGTTCGATGCGCAAGCTCCGGAAACTACCAGAGTCGAAGATCTGTCTCAAACGATTCACCTCGCGCAGCGCGCTTTCATCGAGCGCGGGCTCGAAGCGGCGTGGGAGCGTGTCATCGCCATAGTGGTGCAACCCGGCGTGGAATTCGGCGATCAGGTTGTCATTCCTTACTCGACGGAGAAGACCCAGCAATTATCCAAATTTGCGGGCGAGCATTGGCATGGCATCTACGAAGCACACTCCACCGACTATCAAACTCGCCCTGCATTGCGTCAGATGGTGCGAGACCATTTTGCGATCTTGAAAGTAGGCCCAAGGCTCACATTCGCATTTCGCGAGGCGGTGTTTGCGATGGCGGAGATCGAGCAAGAGTGGTTAGGCAATCGCAAAGGAGCGGCGCTCTCCTACGTACGTGAGGCTCTCGAACAGGCGATGCTCGCAGATCCGCAATACTGGGAGGGCTACTACCGCGGCGATGAAGCCGCACTGCGTTTCGCCCGCAAATACAGCCTCAGTGACCGTTGCCGTTATTATTGGCCAAAACCGGCGGTAGCATCCGCGTTGGAAAAACTTCTGAAGAACATGATTGTGCATCCCGCGCCCATCTCCTTGCTCAGCCAGTACTTGCCGAACCAAAGTGCGGCCGTGCGTGAAGGAAAAATTGCCAACGATCCCGTCGCGCTGGTTCGAAACAAGGTCGGCGAAGTCATCGATGAATACATTTATGCAGCAGGGGTGGTGAATACTCCGCGTCCCAGTTACTCTTAACGGTTACATTCCTGAGATCAGGATCGCGTCCAGCATATCTGAAGCCGTTCTACCCAACGCAGTAGGACTTGACAGAGCTCGCCGGGAAACGCGCCCACCGCCCCAGAGATGGAGACGTTCTTGGAATCTGAAATGCGGTGTGGGAACGGCCGCAACTCTTTTGCAGAGGTGCTCCATATCACTCACTGCCCGGTCTGCGAGCTATGTACCGGATGCTACTGCTACCCGCAACTGTTCTCGAGCGAGCGACGACCGCGGCCTAGAGCTGTTGACGGAGGTTGGGACGCAGTGTGAGCGAGCCGTCTTCGTTCAGCTTCTGGTGACAGGCCCACCGCACGGGATAGCGCATTCCCTTTACCTCAATCTCAGCTCTAAGTTTCAAGCCTTTCCAATCCGTGACGTTCGGAAGCACAAACTGTGCCTGCCGAATCTTGCCCGGTAGTGGGTAGCCGGCGTCCAGACAGCCGCTCTTGAGCGCCTTGCCGTCCTGGCTCTCCACCGTCACCCTCAACACTCCCGGCACACCCGCGATGCCGTCATTGGCGAAGCCGGTAATCAGCCCCAGGACGCTATTATCCTTATAGCTCCAGACGAAAGACGGCCTGACGCGATAGCCAATTCGGCGATTGACCCGGTCGAACGCTGCCGGGTAAGCCTGGTAGTAGCTCATCAGATTCTTTGCGCTGATCTGGTGAAAGTTCCAGAGCGACCAGTAATTCGCACCGACATCAGTCACGTGAGCGATGACGTTTTCTGCTGGCGATATCCCTTCAAATGCGGCGCTTGGATCGGGAGGTTTACCGGGAAGACCCTGTTCGAGCAAAGCCGCGATCCAGGGTGGGCGATTGCTGAGCGCTTCAATCTGCTCGTTCTCGATGAAGATGGTGTCGCTCCGAATCCAATTGTTGCTGCGGACCGTGCGGTCTAACAGTTCTGAGTTACCAACCTGGCTGTAGTCCGGTTGCGTGTTCGTCAGGAGAGGAGTCTTCTTAAAGTGTTCGAGCTGGACTTCGAGCATGTTGATCCAGGTACGCTCGGCAGTCCGGTAATCAGGGAAAGGGTTGTTGGCAAATGGCCAGGTGTGGCCTTCCCCCCAGAAGCCGTACATGAAGGTATCCAGGTACTCGATGAGCGGGTTGCCATCGAATTCCGCTGCCAGTTGTCCAACGAGGTCGTTGAATGCCTGCTGAAAAAAAGGATGGTCATATCGAGGCTGATATCGTGAGTGCGGGTTCTCCAAGAATCTTTTTCCTTCAGTGATACTTTCCTGATCGCCAACCACCAGGTCGACTTTCGGCACTTTTTCCAGTACAAAATCCGGTAAGGCGGCATCGTGCTTATAGTCTGGAGCGCACATCTGAACTCGCAATCCGACCCGCTTGTTGTTCTTCTTCGCCAATTCAAAAACGAGCTTCAGGTAATCCGGCAGCTCCAGGCGTCCGGGCCGCGGTTGCACTTCCCTCCAAGTTGGGCGGACATAAAGCTGCTGGCCTAAGGGAAATCGAACCAGGTCTTCGATCGCCTGGGAAATGTTGTCGGACTTGATTTCCTCAGTGCCGCTGTCTGCGGTTATATAGGTGACCAGTCCCTTGCCATAGTTCGGCACGACATCTTCCGAAGACGTGGTGGTCATCACGACGTCGTCGTTGGGAATGGCAGCATCCGGTGGGTATTGAGGGAACGGACCTTGATTGAGGCGATCGGCAACCTGCGGACCAGAGCCGAAGTCGTAGTTGCCCCAGTTGTGAGCAGGGACCTTCGCCTGCGCTTTACCCGTTCCAAGTTTTGCAGCTACGGCAACAGCCGCAGTACTTTTTAGAAAATCTCTACGCTGCATCGGAATTATCTCCTCCTGTCCGTTGAGATTAGCAGCGCCGCGTGTCTGACAGATTGTAGTATTTGCCGCTGGAGGTTACGCCCAAATCGCAGGCGACGGGAAGTGGGCCGTGGTAAAGAGAGCGGCAGTAGCACCGATTGAATTTTCCGCATGGTCGGCTAACCGGAAGCTAGCCTGCCCTGCGACTCGTGGAGAATCGGCTCAATTATGATAAATCGCGATGTCACTCACTGACCAACGACCGGCATCACGTTTCGGTGTGATCAGTTGGCGATAAATCGCAATTCCACTTATCGACCCGGCAAGGCTACAAACGCGGGATGCCTTTGATTGCGTCTCCACCGTATCACCCCGTGCGCAACGAAAAACAAGGCGATGAACGGGGACTGCCAACAGCGAAGATAATGGTGCCCAATCCGCCATGTAGCAGCACAGCCAACCTCGGGCAATCTTATCGAATAGGGCGAAAGCACAACCAATTACGAATGTTAAACAGGAACCGATCTTGCGCTATTTGGTCCTCCCCGAATCTGGAGGTTTAGCCTCGGGGTCGCTTGGAGCACTGCAGCGGACGGACAAGTGAACGTGCGCAGTGCGTGTGGTTCAACTCACCCGTGAAATTCCTTATCTAAGATTGAGGTTCCGGGAGGTTCTGCGGATCCAGCGACTGAAACTTGGCTGCATGCCGTTAGACATGTAAGATGCACGCGTGTCCGAGGGGAGGATCGCGGGAATGGTTACCAGGAAAATCGCGCTCAGTTTGGTTGCGATTGCATTAATTGGGAATATGTTTTCAGCGCGTGCGCAACAATCCGATTCCGACGAGGAAGGCCAGCTTCGCTTCCGTTTTGTCGGCCCGAAGATAGGAAATCGCATTGCAGCGGTGGCCGGCGTGCCCGGAGATCCAAGCACTTATTATGCGGGCGCCGCATCCGGAGGAGTCTGGAAGTCGATCGACGGGGGTAATCACTGGTCGCCGGTTTTTGACAAACAACCCGTCGCCGCCATCGGCTCACTTGCCGTTTCTCCCTCCGATCCGAGCACGGTTTGGGCGGGAACTGGTGAGGCGTGGGTGATCCGCGACAGTGACGTTACGGGCAACGGAATTTACAAATCCACCGACGCCGGAAAAACCTGGACCAACATGGGGTTGCCCGAGAGCGGGCGAATCGGACGCATCGTGATCCACCCCACCAATCCCGATATCGTTTTCGCCTGCGTCCTGGGTCGCACCACCGGACCGCAGCCGGACCGCGGCGTCTTCCGTACCACCGACGGCGGCCGCAACTGGGAGCGTGTCCTTTTTGCCGGAGAAAATGTGGGCTGCTCCGGCCTGTCGATGGACCCTCACAGTCCCCACACCTTGTTCGCCGGTATGTGGCAGGTCGAAATGCATCCCTGGGGCGAATTCAGTGGCGGCCCGGGCAGCGGAATCTATGTTTCCCGCGATGGCGGAACGAAGTGGATTCGCATCGAAGAGCATGGTCTGCCGCACAGCCCGCTCGGCAAGATCGATGTTGCAGTCGCGCCGACAAATTCGAATCGCGTCTTTGCCTTGATTCAGACCAAGGACCAAGGTTCGCTCTGGCGATCTGACGACGCGGGCGAGCACTGGAAAGCGGTCAACTATCAGCGAGCATTGATCGGACGTGCAGGCTATTACATTCGCCTGGCCATTTCACCCGACACCGACAACGAAGTTCTCGTGGCCAACAGTTCCTTCCACCAGTCGCTCGACGGAGGCGAAAACTTTAAGGAAGTCCCCTGGGGCGGAGACACGCACGACATCTGGTTCGATCCCACCAACGCCGATCGTTTTGTGATCACCGACGACGGCGGCCTGAGCATCACCACGGTTCGCGGTCGCGGCTTTCACCGCGCTACCTTGCCCATCGGCCAGATGTATCACGTCGACGTCGACAACCAGATCCCTTATTACTTCTACAGCAACATGCAGGACGACGGAAACATGCGTGGCCCAAGCCTTCCGGTCGATTCCCGCGAAACCGGCTGGGATCACGGAATGGGCGGCTGCGAATCCGGCTTCACCGTTCCCGACTTAGCCGATCCAAACATCGTGTGGGCCACTTGCTACGGCAATAAAGTCACTCGCTGGGATGCGCGCAGCAAGCACGCGCGCTCCGTAAGTCCGTGGATGCATACCTTGGATTCGCCACCCAACGAAATCAAATATCGCTGTCATTGGACGGCGCCTCTCGCCGTCGATCCCTTCGACCACAACACCGTTTATTACGGCTGCCAGGTGATTTTCAAGACTACGAACGGCGGTCAGAGTTGGTCGGTCATCAGCCCCGATCTCTCCACCCAGGATCCATCCCGCATCGTGCCATCCGGCGGAATTGTCGGAGACAACCTCGGACAATTCTACGGAGAAGTCGTCTTCGCCATCGCGCCTTCGAAAATTCAAAAAGGACTGATCTGGGCCGGAACCAACGATGGTCAGGTCTGGCATACCGATGACGGTGGCACGAAATGGGTCAATGTCACCAGGAATATTCCCGGCGTACCGCCGTGGGGTACGATCGCGAGCATCGCGCCTTCCACTTTCAATCCCGCCACCGCATACATCGCTGTCGATCTCCATCTCATGGATAATCGCGATCCTTTCATCTACAAGACCACAGACTTCGGCAAAACCTGGACGCAAATCAGCGGCAACCTTCCCAAACACGCTCTGTCCTATGTTCGCACCATCGCCGAAGATCCCAATTGCGAAGGTCTGCTTTTTGCCGGTACAGGAAATGATCTTTTTTACTCTCTCGACGACGGGAGCCACTGGACGGCGCTCGACAAGGGATTGCCCCATGCACCGGTGACCTGGGCTGTAGTGCAAAAAGATTTTCATGATCTTGTGATCTCCACCTACGGACGTGGGCTTTACATTCTCGACGACATCGGTCCCTTCGAACAGATGGCACAGATGGAAAAAAATCGCTCGGGCGCGGCCGTCACCCTGTTCGAACCCCGCCGAACCTACCGCTTCACCAAAGGCGGGCAGGCCATGCTTACTTTTTCTCTTAAGACCCCGGCGAAAGATCCTGTGCAACTTGAGATTCTCGATGCGGAAGGCAAAGTAGTCAGAAAGCTCGAAGCCAAAGGACGTGAAGGCATGAATCGAGTGCAGTGGGACCTGCGCTACGAATCGCCTCGAGTCATCGCCTTGCGCACGACCGCCCCTGACAATCCCCACATCTGGGACGAGCCTCGCTTCCGTGATTCTGATTCCAGGGCGATTACTCACTGGGGGACCAAAGGGGCCGAGGCCGGTCCCATTGTCGCTCCCGGGAAATACACCGTCCGCTTGAAAATCGCAGATCAGTCCTACACTCAACCTTTAACCATCTTGCGTGATCCCCGTGCACCCGGCTCCGACGCTGACATCGAACTATCGGTGAAAACCTTGTTGCGTATCCGTGCCGATATCGACCGGGTTTCCGACAAGGTCAACCAGATCGAATGGCTGCGAAAGCAAGTCGAGGTGATTGAGGCCATGCTTCGTCCCCCTAAGAAAAAGCACACAGAAAAACCTGCTGTCGACGAAGACGACGATGACGAAGGTCAAGACGCCGCGCCAGCCGCGCCACAGGTGCTGGATGAAACTCAGGCAAAACGCAAGGCCGATCTCTTGAAGGCTGCAGAGGACTTGGACAAGAAACTATCTGCCATCGAATCGAAGCTGGTCTCGCCCGCGCTGCTGAACAGCGACGACAAATATTTCGTCGAGTCCTACAAGGTCTATCTCAACTTGATCTGGCTTAACGCGGAGATCGGAACCGGAGGCGCCGACGTCGCCGGTGGCGCCGACTTTGCGCCAACCGATACCCAACTGAATTTACTCCAGACATTTGAGACCGAATTAGGCGGGGTCGATGCCGAATACCAGAAGGTCATGAAGGAGGATCTCGCGGCGCTGAACCGCTCTCTATCGGATAGCAATTACGCAGCCCTGGTTGCTTTGCCCAGCTCCGCACCGGCGAAGCAGGAATGATCCAACGTCATCAGAACAAAGGATCCTCGAACTTTGCGGACAAAACAACTGAGCGCAGGGAGCCGACTGGAAGAACAAGCCCTGGGTTTTCCTTTGCACATCAGAATAAGTCAGCAAAAATGTAACGTTCGGGCGCTGAAACGCACTACTGAATATACGTGCGGGCCACTCCGTCGTACGAAAGCAGTGCATCGGGGGGTTGGAGATGTTTGTGCGGAAAGTTTCAGTACGCCTTAGAGCCGATTCGCTCAAGGAGTTTACGAGCCTCATGGAGTGTGAAATTCTTCCCTGGCTTCAAAAACAGGAGGGGTTTCTCGCTTTAATCACTTTAGCGGCACCAGACGGCAGCGAAGTCGCCGCATTAAGTTTCTGGGAAAGCCAACGAGATGCCCAAGCTTACCACTCGAGCGGTTATCCGGAAGCGCTGAAGATTCTGGAAAAGCTTCTAGAGGGAGGGCCATACGTTAAGACGTTTGAGGTTGTCGGCTCCACGTGCCCCATTGGTCTACTACAGGAGTCGCATATAGGCCGAAGTCGCGGTCAAACGATGGGCATCGTTTCCCTTGGTGAAGCTATGGACATTACTCCATCGTGAGCTCCACCCGGGATAAAGCTGGTAGGAAAACGATAGTCGGTCGATGGCCGCCGACGACGTGCAGGGCCACCCCAAACGAGGAGTTCTACGAGGTCACCCTCTGTTCGCTGGGGATGAAAAAATCAAATCGCGAACTCCATCAGTGAGAAAAGATCTCTTCTGCAGTCTCGCCAAGGGAATCGTTACACATCTCGTTCTCGCCCAGGCGCTTTTTCATGTATTCCGGCAGAAGGTCGCAGCGCACGAAGCCACCAGTTTTGCCATCGTTCCGCCTTTCCCTGTCAGAACTTGCAGGGCCGGACGATCGAAAAACTTGCCCGGATTATGCCTGGATTCTCGGCCAACCGGAAACTTCACATAAACGCGCTTCTGGAAGATCTCCTCGAAGCCGGCTTCTAGCCCAAATAACTTCCCGGTTGCTCGAGACCTGCTCAGTGGAAACTCGGGAAAAATGACACGTCTGAACCAGATCGTATGGAAGCTAAAGAAATCCCCGCTCTCCCCAACGGAATGGATTTCATATCTGTAGAGGAAAATAAAATCCCTCAATGTGAACAGAAGTTTCAGCAGCCCTTTGGTTTCGTTACTCAAGAAAGGTTACTAACGTGCCAAAGAGCCACTCCTCTACAGTCGAACGAGGAATGAGCTAAATGGCTTAGCTACCAGCATATGGGGGCTTCGACTGTAGATTCAGCGGATATTTTGGGCTTAAGCATTGGCGACTGACAGTGGAGGCTCGATTGCGCATACCCTGCTACCAAAGGGAGGGCTAATGGGCAGGTTGGAAGCAATCATCGTCTTTTTGTTGGTGTCGGTGCCCACAGGTATGTCGGCCCAGACCTCGGGACTCGCATTCGAGCAAACTGTCGATCGAGTCGTAGAGCGCGAACGCAAGTTCGTCGCGACCATGAAGGACATGCACCCTCTCGCTGAAACCTACATTCAAAACCTTCGCGAAGGCTCGGATCAGGAAGTTGATCCGCTTAGTGATCGATATTTCCTCGGGCGCCTTATCTTGAACGACACCCGCCGTGAGTCTCTGTTCAAGCGGCAACGCGCTGCCCATTTCTCTAATCCCTTCTCATCGATCTTTTCGGAAAGATTCGTGCCCCAGGGCTTCACGCAGATGGTGATTCTCGATGCGGACTTCCAGAAAAACAATTATGGCTTCAGCTTCGTGCGGCGCGAGTTTTTAGGAGAAGTGCGCTGCATTGTCATCGATGTTCAACCGAGCGACAACGCGCGCAAAGGATTGTTTACCGGCAGAATCTGGGTAGAAGACCGCGACTTCAGCATTGTCCGTTTCAACGGGACTTACTCAGGCAGTTCGAAATACAAAACTTATCTGCACTTTGATAGCTGGCGTTTCAATTTGCAATCGGATGTTTGGCTGCCGTCCTACATTTACGTCGAAGAGTCAGGTACACAACCTGGCAAGCCGCTGTCTCATGAGGTGTACCTCAAAGCACAAACCCGATTATGGTCCTACGACCCACAACAAGTGAGTCACGGCGACGAGTTTACGCAGATCAAAGTCGAGAGCTCCGTGGATGACCGTTCCATTGCCGAAGATTACGGCCCGCTGCATGCCCAGCGCATGTGGGAGAGGATGGCAGAAGACAATGCGGTGGACCATCTCCAGAAGACGGGTTTGATTGCGCCCGCGAGTGAAGTAGACAAAGCCCTACAATCCGTGGTCGATAATATCATCATCTCTAACAAACTGGAGATCGAGCCGGAAGTGCGCTGTCGCGTGCTGCTAACACTGCCTCTGGAATCCTTCACAATCGGGCACACCATAATAGTCAGTCGCGGGCTACTCGATGTACTGCCGGACGAAGCAGCTCTGGCGGCGATCCTCGCTCGTGAATTGGGCCACATTGTATTAGGCCATCACGTAGATACCAGGTTTGCCTTCAACGACCGTTTTTTCTTTCCCGATGCCGAAACGTTTCGCCGCCTAGACTTCGAACGAAACGCGGCGGATGAAGGAACTGCCGACACTAAAGCTCTCGAGTTGTTGACAAACTCCCCGTACAAGAACAAGCTGTCGAGCGCTGGGCTGTTCCTCACAGCGTTACACCATCGTTCGCTGGCTCTCACCAATTTAATCAGGCCCCAGCTTGGCAACAGAATGGCGAACGCCAAAAACATTCAAGCGGCCGGACTCCTGAACTCCGCTCCCGTCTTAGAAGAGCGGCGTCTCGATCAAATAGCTGCTCTTCCTATCGGCGGCAGGATCAAGCTGGACCCATGGAGCAATCAGATCACTCTGATGAATGCGAAACCCATTGCTCCTCTGTCAGCGAGGGAGAAGATGCCGTTCGAGGTCACCCCCTTTTTCCCCTTTTTGAGATATAGCCAGACTGACCGCAAACTGATCGCGGAAAGTCTTGTGAAGTAACCAGGGCGTTTGTGGAGCAGCATTTTCGCGCTTTGCTCTATTCGACTATGTGCCTCTCCTCAATACGCTGCCGATCAGAAAGGACGAGATGAGGAATACGTTAGTGATTACAGGTAAAGTCTGGTGCGTGATGATTCTGCTGATCGGGTCTGCCCTGGCGCAGAGCCTGCTTACCACACCGTCACCTGCAATGACCGGCCCAGCTTACGATTTCAGCACTGGCTACACCTACCTCGCCATGCCGATTCCCGGGGCCGGACAGCTGCACCTCAACGGCCTCGACGCCAGCGGGTCCATCGCCTGGAATCCGCGTTGGGGAGTAACGCTCGACGCGAATTATCTCCGCACTTCCGACGTTCCTGGGACCGCCCACCAAGCCTCTGTGCTGAATACCCAATGCGGTCCAGAGTTGTATCTTTTTGAGCACAGGAATACTCGATTCTTCGTCCGGGCACTCGCTGGCGCGGCACTCATCGACGGAGCGGTTCCAGCCAAGGACGGTTTGTATCATGGATGGTTACTACGGCCCTCTCTCGCATTCGGCGGAGGATTCGAGCAGTCCGTCTCGCGGCAATTCGGCCTCCGGTTCAATGGAGATTATTTGCGCACATTGTTTTATGACCCCACAGGCGCAGTACTACCCCAAAACAATCTTCGGTTGAGCGTTAGCCTCGTCATTCGAGCGAGAAAGACTGGGGAAAGGGTTGAGACTGCGCGGTACTAAAGTTTCAAAGCAGCGCGTCGGAATTCCGACAGGTGATTACAGAGAGTCTGGGAGGATGCAACACTTTTCACTCCCACCTTCGATGTATGGACGGATAAGTAGCCGACAAATCAGAATAGATGCTGACTCTGTGGCAAGTGACGTGCGGTTTCAAAAGTCTCCCTCATTGAACCCCCCCACGCGAATAGAAAGACTCCCACAAAAGTGGCGAGAAATACCTCCCCGACAATTGAATTCAGGAGCCGTTCTTACTATGCGCACGCGCCTCTCGCTGTATTTCTTGTTGACCGGCCTATTCTTACTTGCGGGTTGTGGAAGCGTTGCGTTTTCCCCAACTACCTCGCCGAGTTCGCCCTCGTTAACTTCGATTGCCGTCACTTCCGCGAGCGAGTCAATCACAGTCGGCCAGAGCGAGCAACTGACGGCCACCGCAAAATACAGTGACGGCAGCACGAAGAATGTTACCTCCGCTGTAACTTGGAGTTCTTCGTCTGCTGGTATTGCTGCCGTCAGCAAATCCGGATTGGTGACTGCAGTCGCGGCTGGGCAAGTCAAGATCGTCGCTGCGCTCGACGTCATCACCGGCTCGATGAGCTTCAGCGTAAGCCATACCCTGGTATCCGTCTCGGTCACAGCCTTAGGGAACGTTTACAGCACAAGTGTTGGGGCGCCTCTGCAATTCAACGCCTTCGCGCATTACAACGATGGCACTTTAAGCAATGTCACGAACAGCGCAGCGTGGACGTCCAGCGCAACGGCCATTGCAAGTATCAGCAGCAATGGATTGCTGACGCCGATCGCAGCTGGAAGCGTGAATGTTCAGGCTAGTTACAACGAGATGACGAGCTCTGCCAATGTGAGCGTCACCGACAATCTCATCTCACTCTCGATTAATGCCAGTGCGAACGCAGTCAATGTCGGAGGTTCACTCCAACTGACGGCGATGGGTACCTATCAGGACGGACAACCGCCACGGCCGGTCAGCGGAATAACCTGGAGTTCGTCGGCGGCCACTTTGGCTTCTGTCACTAATGCGGGCTTTGTCGCTGGACTTAAGGGGGGAACTGTCACCGTTACCGCCAGCATCGGCTCGCTTTCCGCGAGCCTTCAGCTTTCGGTCCTTCCCGTTCTTCAATCCATCGTGGTGACCCCGGCCGGACCCGCTCTCGTTGTGGGCGGACAACAGCAATTCCATGCGCTCGGTAACTACAATGATGGCAGCACCCAGGACTTGACTAACCTTGCGCAGTGGAACACCTCCGATGCCGGCAAGGCGTCCGCTGCCGCCGGAGGAGTTGTCACGGCCGTTTCCGCCGGCCTACTGACTATCAACGCGAGTTCGGCGGGTGTTACCGGTTCGACGGCTCTGAATGTGGTCAACAGTGTTTACGCCGCCTTCACCGGCCCGTATGCCTTCAGCCTGATAGCGGGCAGCAATCAGGGTGCAGCCTTCTTTGCCGGCAGTATCTCTGCTGATGCGCAAGGAAACATCTCCGGAGTGGAAGACTCAAATAGTCCCGCGGGAGTGCAGCAGAATGTGCCAGTAAGCGGCACCTCTGAAATCTATCCCGACGGACGTGGCCTTCTCGTCCTCAACCCCAATGCTTGCCACCCATCAGGGATCACTTTACGCTTCGTGCTGAGTTCTGGCGGGAATAGCGGCAGCCTTATCCAGTTCGATGGGCTCGGAAGCGCGAAAGGAAATCTGGAACTGCAGAACCCGGCGGCCTTCAACGCCGCGGCTCTGACCGGCATGTACGTTTTCCGAGCGGCCGGAGTCGACTCTGGGAACAATTCCGCGAACTTGCCGGAACCGTTCGGTATGGTGGGAATGTTCGCCGCGAACGGCGCCGGCTCCGTGACCGAAGGCATCGAGGACATCAATGACTTCGGCACAGCCTCATTTCAAGTTCCTCTCACCACGTCGAGCTACACGGTCGGCGCAAATGGCCGAGGCACATTGCAATTGATCGGCGCCTCCGGCGCCTCCAACTACGCCCTCTACGTGATCAGCGCGACGGAAATATATTTCATAGAGACCGACGCTGCCCCCGCCAACGCAGTTCTTGGCCTGGCCGATCTGCAAACCGCGCAGCCTTACGGCACCTCGTCCCTCTCAGGTAATTATGCTTTCCTGGTGGATCAACCCGTTCAGCTAAACAGCGGAACTTTGAATTACTTCGATTTCGAGCAGATTGGAAGATTCAATCTTGACGGCAACGGAAATCTGGGCGGCCTTCGCGATGGCGAGAGCCTCAGCGGGAGTTATAGCGTCAGCAATAGTGTCGTGAACGGCCGGGGCACGCTCGGCACTCAAGGTACCATGGCCGGTCAAACCAATGCCGATGACCGCCTTTACGTAATTTATGTCATCTCCCCTTCCCGGTTCTTTATCCTGCAATGCTGCAGCATGAACGCGAGCGGCTTGACCGCGCCGGTTGGCGAAGCCGATATACAGGCGGGCACGCCCTATACCCCGGCCAGCTTATCCGGCACCTATAGCATGACCTCGTTTGATATGACCATGCAGACCGAATCGCTCATGCTGCTGGATTTCACCGGGCCGGGCAGCATCCAGGGCCTTGCCGATGTGGGCGGGACGGGGATGGCGACAAGTACCGTGATTGCAAATCCTCAGATCTTGAATAGCCTTGACGCCACTGGCTTCACTGCACTGCAGCTGACGACTTCGGCGGGAACGCACCAGTACGACCTTTATCTCGCATCGCCGGGGAACGGATTCGTGGGAACCGATACCCCGACCTACGGGCGCCTCGAACAGCAATAAGTTGGCCATGGGTGGCGCAGTTTCCACCGAGCAATTTCGTTAGCCCGCACTGACCGCGAACAGCTCCTGTTCGGTGCGAACCGCTTGCACGAGGATCTGTTTCAGTTCTGCTGCGCGTTTTTCAATCGCTCAACCTTCGCCGTGGCAACTCGATTGGGGCAAAAAGCCGGAAGCCATGACACCCCGGCAACGGGCCGATGGGAAGCACCCAAGATGCCGACAAAAGTCGACTCGCCTATGACCGGACCCCGGTTTCTGATCGCATTGCATTCCATGAAACCGAACTGCGCATGTGCTCGGAGGAGAAAAGCTGGGACAGCGACCCCGACTAAGCTGAGCAGCAAGTTCTCTGTTTCTTCTCTTCGTCCGGGATCGCCTCCGCGGCTAATTTTCCGCAATTGGAGATATGCTGAATCGGATCGAGGTGCTGTATCGCGTCTGCAATTCTGATCTGTGCCGGTTTCCGTACATCGCTGGGTTTGCTCCGGTGCGACTGGCACGCGTTCCGCCGCGGATTGGCAACTAACCTCCATCGGCTTGGAATTTCTGACAAGACGATTCAGAGAATACCGCGGCGCTCGAACATTGGAGTAATACAGAATTGCCTACATCAAAACGGCAGACAGCGATGCCGCAGCGGCGACGTGCTGTCTCGCGATTTCCTTGAAGAATGCACCCAAAAATGCATCTTGAGGAACTCCGCAAACCTAATTGATGTAGAAACCCAAACGAAGAACGTCGCAAGTACCTACATCGACGGGAGTTAAACATCTGGCGGAGAGGGAGGGATTCGAACCCTCGGTACAGGTGTTAGCCCGTACAACGGTTTAGCAAACCGCCGCATTCGGCCACTCTGCCACCTCTCCGGCGTTTCGGGATACAGTTTACCACGGTTGACAACCTGTTCTTATTGAGCCGCAGGCAGCTCACGGAGGCTGCTTTTCGCTTTTTTCCCGGAATGTTGTCGAAGGCTTGATCGTTCGTCGCGCTTTACGTTTTGCTCTCTCCGGCACCGGTGTGTTATCCAGTCTCTATGGTTGCATTGCCTGCTCCTCAGCGCTCGATAGCAAACCGGTCCATTGTTTCCCTAAGCAATGGCCTTTATGAGGGCTGGAAGACACGATGGGAACGGCGTGCACAGACAATTCAAGACGACCAATGTTGCCGCACGCAACTGCGAGAGATTTCCAGTTCTGCTCCACGCACCAGAGCATTTGAACGATCTTTGCAGCAATAAGTAAGCGACTTGCGAGAGTCGGACCGTCAGGTGGAAACTGTTTACGCCATCGAAAAGGCTGGCGGATCTTCGGGGACGGCAGCCCTGAGGCTTTACATTCGCGATGCAGAGGCTGGCGGCCGGATAGCACTCGCTGCTTGGCTTTGTAGCACAAAGCGTGGTTCGGCAGTGCAATGAACAGCGAGTCCGCCTCGACCGAATCGGCCGCCCCAGAAAAGAGCACGTGATACACGTCTTGTGCAGCGATCTCACATCTGTAATTTCTGGTTGCCCTTCGCCCTTAGCCGCTACTACGGGATCGGCGAGCAACATCTGGGCTCGCGCGGGCATCGAACCTCAACTTTTGAATGGACTTAAGAGGCTGCGTGGCCTCGCCTCACTTTGAATGCTTGCATATCAATTCTCCGGCCTGCGCATCCTGTTTTTTTCATGCGCTGTTCGTTGTTGCTCCTGCTCTGCTCTGCGAGCCTTCTCTGGGCGCAGCTTGCCGTGCAAGGGCCGTCGCCCGTCTATGAGGGCCAGAAGGTAAGCGCCGTCGAACTCATCGCCAACCCTCACCGCAATGTAGAACCGCTGCGCACCGTGGTCAGGCAAAAAGCGAACGCACCCTATTCCCAAAACCAGGTGGAAGCCAGCGCGAAGGCTTTAGAAGAAGCTGGACATTTTGCGAAAGTCACCGTGAACGTGGTGCCGGATCTTGCCGGACTGCGGGTCGACTTCTTGCTCGAACCCGCGTACTTCGTCGGCATTGTCACGTTTCCGGGCGCGACTGGAGAGTTATCCTACACACGCTTGTTGCAGGTCGCGAACTTGTCCGATGAGGATCCGTACGTAGCGGCCCGCATGGCCGATGGCGAAGAGGCCTTGCAGGAATTCTTCAAACGAAATGGCTTTTGGCAGGCATCGACAAAGGCCAGCGTTCAGATCGACGACGCGCACCAGATCGTGAACGTTACTTATAAGGTGGCGCTGGGGAAAAGAGCACGAATTGCAAGCGTCGAAATGGAAGGCACCGATGCAAGCGAGAGCGCACGCCTGTTGCGCGCCACTCGCTCGATTCGCGCCCGGCTTACGGGAGGCCTGCTCAAACCGGGCAAACCTTATAGCGCAGAACGAATCAAGTCTGCGATCTCGCTAATCAAGCGAACGCTCTCGAAACAGCACCGGTTGGCCAGCAGCGTGGACCAGCCGCCGCCGCAATATCACTCTGAAGGCAACCGGGTGGATGTGTCATTCAAAGTGAACCTTGGTCCCGTGGTAACGGTGCGCACCACTGGCGCGAAGCTGACGGGAATACCGTTCTTGGCCGGGCGGGAGATGAGAAAGCTGATTCCGATCTACTCGGAACGAAGCATTGACAGCGAGTTGGTGAGGGAGGGACAGGAAAATCTGACAGACTATTTGCAGAAGAAGGGATATTTTGACGCTGCCGTGAAAGTGAATATGACGCGACAGACCGATGAGGTTGCCCTGATATATGAGATCGACCGCGGCAAGAAGTACAAGGTAGACCGAATCACTTTCCACGGCAACAGCGACATTCCTTCGGCAAGACTGGCTGCCCATATCACCGTCAGAAAAGCTCACTTCTGGAATCATGGCAACCTGAGCCAGCAACTGTTGAAAGAAAGTGTTTCGAACCTCGGGGCAATTTACCGGGAGAAGGGCTATGAAGAAGCCGAGATAAGGTCTCATGTAACTAAGCGTGCACCCAAGATCGACGTTGAATTCGAAATCGAGGAAGGGGCCCAAACTCTGGTCGGAAATGTGACCGTTACCGGAAACGAGCATATTCCGCACGACGAATTAACCGCCCCGAAAGGGTTCCAGTTAAAGGCTGGTGCACCTTATTCTCCGCGGCTGTTATTGGACGATCGCAACCGAATTTCCGCAAACTACCTGGATCGCGGTTTTCCCAACGTCGAAGTAAAAACCAAAATCGCACGCCATTCCGCCGATGCTCACAAAGTTGATGTCACGTATGAAATCGCCGAGCACCAGATGGTTCGAGTGGGCCAGTTGGTTTACCTGGGCCAGCAGCATACGCGGCTTTCACTGATTCAAAAAACGGCGAAGCTGTCGGCAGAAACGCCGATGAAAAAAGTACAGATGCTGGGCGCGGAGAGCCGGCTTTACGATTTGAATATTTTTGATTGGTCGAGCGTCGGCCCGCGCAGGCCAATTACCGATCAGAGCGAAGAGAGCGCGCTGGTGAAGGTTCACGAGGCGAAACGGACTGATATTATCTACGGTTTTGGCTTCGAAGTGTCGCACCGCGGGGGCAACGTTCCAAGCGGCACGGTGGCAGTGCCGGGCTTGCCGACGATCAGCCTTGGGAACAATCAGATTGCGCCGAGTGAGGCCACCTACGCCAGCCCACGCGGTTCGGTCGAAATTAACCGCCGCAATATGCGCGGTCTCGGCGAAACTGCCAGCGCCTCGATCGTACTCTCAAGGCTTGACCAGCGGTTTCTCACGACTTATGCGCAGCCCCATTTCGTTGGATCGCAATGGTCGTCCCTGACCAGCTTCTCTCTGGAACGCACCACAGAAAACCCGCTGTTCGCCGCCTCTCTCGGCGATGCGACGTTCCAGGTGGAGCGGGTGGTCAGCCGAAAGAACAACACCCGCCTGCAGCTCCGCTACGATTTCAATAAGACTATTCTGTCGCAGTTGCTGGTGCCGGAACTGGTGCTCCCGCAAGACCGGAACGTGAGGCTCTCGACGGTTTCCGGCAGTCTGATTCGCGACACGCGAGACCGTCCGCTGGACGCGCATCGGGGTATCTTCGCTACTTTGAATTTGGGCGTCACTCCGACGGCGTTCGGGTCGAGCGCCAACTTCACGCGATTGTTCGGGCAGTTCGCCACTTACAAGTCGTTTCATTCCGTGGTGTTTGCCAACAGCATTCGCTTGGGATTGGTGAAGGAGTTCGCCGGCAGTTTTATTCCGACCAGCCAATTGTTTTTCTCGGGCGGAGGAACCTCGCTCCGCGGTTTCCCCATCGACGAAGCCGGCCCGCAGCGTATCGTCCCGTTCTGCACCGGTCTGCAGAATCAGACAGGATGCGTGAACGTCACTGTTCCTGTGGGCGGGAATGAGCTTTTCATTCTGAATTCCGAACTGCGCTTTCCGCTGAAAATTATGAAGCCACTGGGCGGCGTAGTCTTTTACGACGGGGGAAATGTATATAGCGCGATCAATTTCCCCAACTTTGTCAATAATTACAGCAATACTATTGGCGTCGGGCTTCGTTATGCGACGCCCATCGGCCCGATCCGGATTGACCTCGGCCGCAACCTCAATCCGGTTCCCGGCATCAACCCCACACAATACTTCATCACGTTAGGACAGGCATTTTAGGAGCAGCATGAAGGGGAAGAAGATTCTCGGATGGGTGTTCGGAGTCCTCGCGACGCTGCTTCTTCTGATCGTGGTGGCCGGATATTTCTTCCGGAAAAGCGAGGCTGTCAATCAGTTTGCCCGGCGCAAGATTGGTGAAAAAGTGCAGCAGAGCACGGGCGCCTTGACGACTATTGGAAGGCTGGACTTTAGCCTTTCAACCCTTACCGCTCATTTGTACAACATTACATTGCGGGGCAGGGAAGATTCCGGGCAACCGGCGCTTCTGAGTATCGACGAAATCACGGTGAGCCTAAGGATTCAGTCGGTGCTCCAGCGCAAAGCAAGTTTGAGCCAATTAATTGTTAAACATCCGGTTGCGCATATTCGCGTCTCGAGTCAGGGGATGAGCAACTTGCCATTCACGCCGCCAGCACAAGGTGGTGCTCGCACGAATATTTTCGAGCTCGCCGTTGGGCATGCGCAATTAATCAACGGGGAATTGAATTACAACGACAAGAAAACCCCGCTGGATGCCGATCTCTCTGACTTGGACAGCGAGATTCGCTTGGATCCTTCTGCGGAGCGCTACAGTGGCTCAATTTCCTATAATAACGGCCACTTGCGTTACGGAGAATACTCCGCACTACCGCACCGTTTACAGGCAGTGTTCAACGCGACTCCGGTTGAGCTGTCCATCGAGTCGGCCGTTTTGAAAATCGGCAATTCCGTGGCTTCCGTGCGGGGAAATCTGAGCAATTACAGCAATCCTCTGGTTCAGGGAGACTACGATGTTCGCGTCGATGCGCATGACTTGGCCGCAATTGCTCCGGAATACAAGCCCTCCGGAGATGTCTCACTGCTGGGGACGATGAGCTATAGAAGTTCGCCCGACCAGTCGCTACTGCGCGCCCTCAACATCAATGGGCAGATTGCGGGCAAAATGCTTTCTGCCGTGGTCGAGAAAGGCCGTATTTCCGTAACTGGTTTGCGCGGAAGCTATCGTCTCGCAGGCGGTTCATTCGAAGCCCGAGAAGTCGAATTTCGTGCGCTGGGTGGAAATGTCAGCACGGAGTTGAGCATTCAAAACCTGGATGGCACGCCGTCGGGTCGAGTTCGCTCTTCAGTCCACAGCATTTCGTTGCGAGAGATGCAGCGAGAGTTTCGGCCGCAGGCGACGAAGCCAGTCGCGATCTCTGGAGTTCTAAACGGTATGGCGGATGCCTCATGGAAAGGCAGCGTCGCCTGTGCTTTTGTCCGGTCTGATCTGATGGTGAGTGGTGCAGCTCGAAATGCGTCGCAACCTTCGACTGCGCCTTCAGTGCAGGAGGTTCCGGTCGATGCAACCATCCATGCCACATACGATGGCGCGAGAAAAGTAATCACTTTTCGTCAATCTACGCTGCACATTCCTTCTGCAACGGTTGTGGCCGATGGACAGGTGAGCAACCGATCGAGTTTGCGCCTGCAGGCAACCGCCAACGACCTTCGCCAGCTCGAATCTCTCGCCGCCATTTTTGCCGGCCACGGTTATGCCTTGCCGCCGATTTCCGGTTCAGCAGCCTTATCTGCGGAGATACATGGATCACTCGCAAGGCCACAGGTCGCCGCACAACTTTCGGCTCAAAATCTGAATGTGCAGGGAACCGAGTGGCGCAGCCTTCAGGCGAATATTCAGGCGAGTCCTTCACAGATCGCAATCTTAAATGGGTCTCTCATCCACGCACAACGAGGTCGCGCTTCATTCAGCGGCACCGTCGCCCTGCAGAAGTGGCATTATCTTGCCGGAAACTCGTTTGCTGGGAATCTTTCCCTGCAGCAAATGGCTATTGTCGATTTGCAGCACGCTGCTGATCTGCAATACCCAGTCAGTGGAGATTTGTGGGCCAACATCTCGCTCCAGGGTACGGAGTTGAGTCCGCAAGGCTCCGGCAAAGTCCAGATTACCAATGCGCACGCGTATGGTGAGCCGATCCAGGCTCTGGTTGTCGAGTTTCACGCCGACCAAGGAACGGTCATCTCATCGCTCCACATTGCGGTAGCTGCGGGATCGGCCGACGCAAATTTCTCGTACGCCCCAAAATCCAACGTGTATACCCTCCGCGTGGACGCTCCGGCGCTGGTTTTGCAAAAGCTGCACACGGTGCAGGCGAAGAATCTGGCTTTGACCGGAACTCTGACGGCCTCGGTTTCAGGGCGCGGGACCGTCGACAACCCTCAGCTGAGTGCGGCGTTGCAGTTGCCGCAACTCACAGTTCGAGGAAAGTCGATCACGGGAATCAAAGCGGAGTTACAGGTTGCGGATCATCAGGCGGACGTCACGTTGAATTCCAGCGTCCTGGATTCTTCCGTGCAGGCGCAGGCTCACGTGAATCTCACTGGCGAGTATTACACCGATGCGTCGATCAACACGACGCGGGTACCGCTTGACGTGTTGCTTGCGAGTTATCTGATGAGCGTTCCCCAGGATTTCAAAGGCGAGACCGAATTGCATGCCACGCTCAAGGGCCCTCTGAAAGATAAAACGCAACTGGAGGCTCACGTAACGATTCCTACGCTGAATGCGTCGTACCAATCATTGCAGATCGGAATTGTTTCGCCGGTTCATGCGGATTTTGCGAATTCAGTTTTGACCATCCTTCCGGCGGAGATTCGCGGCACCGACACCGATCTTCGTGTGCAAGGCACAGTTCCATTCTCCGGCAATGCGTCGCCGAGCTTGACCGCGCAAGGATCTGTCGATGTGACGATCGCAAAGATATTCTCGCCGGATACGCAAAGTTCCGGCACGGTATCGTTTGACGTTCACGCGTCCGGAACCGCCAAAGACCCCAGCGTGAACGGCCAGCTTCGCCTGCAAGACGTTGGGATGTTTTACTCGGGCGCTCCGGTTGGGGTCGAGAAGTTGAATGGAACTCTCGACATCGGAAAAGAGAGCATTCAGATTTCACAACTCACCGGGCGCGTGGGCGGAGGCGATATTTCAGCGGGGGGTTCGATCGTTTACCGTCCCAGTCCGCACTTCAATCTTGCAATGCAGGGCAAGTCAATTCGCCTGCGTTATCCAGCGGGGCTGCGGACTTTGCTCGACGGCAATCTGATCTTCAGCGGCAATAAAGATTCTTCGACCCTCACCGGACGGGTGTTGATCGATTCTCTTGGATTTACTCCGGATTTCGATCTTTCAAATCTTGCCGACCGGTTCAGCAGCGGCGCATCTTTACCCTCGCAGCCAGGCTTCGCCGACAACGTAAATCTTGGCATCAGCGTTCAGTCCAAGGACAATTTGAGCGCCAACAGTTCGCAAATCAGCATCGAGGGAGGCGTGAACCTCCGCGTCATTGGAACTCTGGCGAATCCAGTCGTTACGGGCCGCACCGACCTTACCTCCGGCGAACTCTTCTACCGTAACATTCGCTACCAACTGCAACGCGGCATCATCACTTTCGATAATCCGAATGAGACCAGCCCAGTGCTGAATGTTTCTGCGACCACGACCGTCGAGCAGTACAATCTCTCGCTCAACCTTCGCGGTCCTTTCGACAAGCTTACGACGTCTTACACTTCAGACCCACCGTTGGCCACGGCGGACATCATCAACCTGATCGCACGCGGCCAGACCACGGAGGAATCGGCAGCCGCCAGCCAGAGCACCGACTCGATGATCGCATCGCAGGCTACCAGCCAGCTTACCGGCGGGATTCAAAAGCTGACAGGTATTTCCAGTCTGGAGATCGACCCGCTCAGTGAAGGCAGCAATCAGAATCCCTCGGCACGTATTGCTCTGCAGCAGCGCGTCACCAAGAACTTCTTATTTACTTTCTCCACCGACGTGTCGCAGCCCGGCAGCGAAGTGGTGCAGGGTGAATACCAGATCAACAAGCGATGGTCGGTGAGCGCAACGCGAGATCAGGTCGGAGGAATTTCAGTCGATGGCCGCCTTCATACGCGATTCTGAGCGAACCCAGATTCTACCCCGTTCGCTCGGGGATCTTATCAGAGCTTATCTTCGGGGAAGGTGCGCTCGTTTTATTTGTTTTAGCCCGCCGCGCCTTCGACAGCTCGGCATTCAGTTCAGCCCCCAGCAGCAACACGAACGATGTCCACTGAAACCAGGTCATGAAGGCGATAAATCCGGCAAGCGTACCGTAGATCCGGCTGTAATTCGCGAAATGCCGGAAGTAGATTCCTAGTAGTGATGAGAGTATCAGCCATGCACCCACGGTGAGCACTGCGCCGGGCAGCGTGTTTACGAACTTAGGCCTTTTGAATGGTGCCAGAAAGTAAAGCAGTTCCACTCCTACAACGGTGAAGGTGATCGCGATTGTCCAATGTAGCGGTGGCCACAGCACCGCGAACGCGCGCGGGACATCCAACCGGGAAGCTAGCCAATCACCGAAACGCGGCCCCACCATGATTACAGCGAGTCCAGTGATGAAAAGCGATCCGCAGACTGCCGCCAATCCCAAGGCGAGCAATCGAGTCTTCCAGAAAGGGCGGTTATCTTTTAAGTCATAGGCGATATTCAATGCTTCGATAAGCGCGTCGAAGGCCGACGATGCCACCCAGATCATGCCCAATAGCCCAACCGACAGCCAGGTCCCGCGATGTTCTGTGAGCACGCCGTAGAGAATCGAATAGAGCGTGTTCATGGTGTTCGGAGGCAGGAGCCGCGCCATGGTTCCCAGAGCCGAGCCAAACAGATCGGGAATGGGTATCCAGCTGAGAATCACGGAAAGCACGATGAGCCCCGGAAACAGCGCTAGGAAGAAGTAGTAGGAGAGAGCCGCAGAGACCTGAATGGTGTGATGGTCCTGCACATCCTGAATCGCATTTCGAATCGATTGTTTGAGCGCGTACCAGGTCACGGTTCTTAGATGCGCAGTCTCCATAGGGCGGAGACTGCGAAACGCGTGTCAGGTGTTTGCGTCAATTTCTCTTGGCGAACCACTGCTCGAACCATTCCAGTGTTCGCAGCGTGTAGTCGCGGGCGTCGGCGGGTTTCACGAAAGCATGCCCCTCGTCTGGATATACCACCAACTCGGTTGGCACGTTCAGAGTAGATAAGGCGTGCCACCATTCGACTGATTGCTCCATGGGCACTTCGCCGTCGCGGTCGCCAACCAGGATTAACGTTGGCGTCTTCACTGCTTTGACGAAATGGATGGGATCGCTTTTCTCATATACGGCAGGATCTTCGTAGATGGATGCGCCGAAAAACGGAATCATCCATTCGTCGATGTCGTTGAGGCCGTAGTAGCTCAGCCAGTCAGAGAGTCCGGCGCCGGCCACGGCCGCCGCGAAACGCGCCGTCTGGGTTTCAGCCCACATCGTCATATATCCGCCGTAGCTGTGGCCGCGAATGCCGATGCGCTTCGTGTCGATCGGATACTGCTTCGCGACGGCGTCTATGCCAGCCATAATGTCGGCGAAATCGCCGCCGCCAAAATCCTTTACATTGCCTTGTGTAAAGGCTTCGCCCTGCCCATAGCTGCCGCGGGGATTGGGACACAAGGAGAAATATCCCATTGCTGACTCCGGGCCCATACTCCGCGAGTCCCAACGTGACCTGCAGGCAGCGGAGGGGCCGCCGTGAACACTGACGACGAGCGGATATTTTTTGTGAGCGTCAAAATTCCTGGGTAGCATCAACCAGCCCTGCACGGGTTCGCTGCCGTTGGTCCAATGCACATTGCGCATTTCGCCCCACTCGGGCGTAAGGTCGGAGTTCAAGCTGGTGAGTTGCCTCCATTTGCCGATTGCACCGGCCCACACCTCTGGGGGGGCGCTGGCGGATTGGCGAATGATAGCGGTAACCGACTTGTCTGCTGCCACTGAGCTCCACGAGCGGCTTGAGGGTTCGGCGGATTCTTCGCCGGTCCAAAGCGTGCGGGGAGTTCCGGCTGCAAGATTCACGCGGCCAAATCCGGAATTGCCGTCGACGTTTTCGGCATATGTGATTTGCTCGGCAGATGTCCAGGCCAGTGCAGAGGGAGACGCTTTGACGTTGGTGGTTAGATTTTGCGCTTCCCCGCCTTTGATCTGGAACCACGTAAACATCGCCGCCAGTCGAACCTTCATCGCTCATCAATCCTTCGATGAATGCAACATGATTGCCATCCGGCGAGACGCGCGGATCAGCGATCTGCAGCTTGGGTTTATAAATCTCGTGTAGTTCACCCGTCTGCGCGTCGGCAAGGTAAAGGCGCGCGACCCACCAGTTGGCGTCGCCATTGCCGCGCGCCGCGCTTACCACCCAGGAGTGCCCATCCGGAGTCCAATCGTATTCGTAGATATACATGTCTCCCGGAGTGACTTGCGTCAGGCGATCATTGGAAAGATCGATGGTGGCAATTCGTTGCTCGTAGATCTTTTCGTCAACGACGCCGGCGAGCGGAGTCATCGGCTGGAGCGGTCCGGCTACGCGCGGCATGCCTTCGATGAATAGCAGGGAAATCTTCGCGCCGTCGGGAGAAAAGCGCGGTTCCTGCGCGTAGCCTTTTAGCTCTGCTCGTTTTGCAGCAGAGCTTCCATCCGGCGCTGCAGTCCAGACCTGCGCGGCGGGAACGTCTCCCGGAAGGTCGGCGAGGAACACGATCCTCCTGCTGTCGGCAGACCAGGCTACATCGCGCAACTTGAGGTCACCCGCGATCGCGATCGGATGCTGTGAGCCGCCGCTCGCGGCGATCACAAAGAGAGATCCATCGACCGTGTACGCCACCTGAGTTCCATCGGGAGAGACTGCCACCTCGCCGATTTTCTTGGCACGCGGCATGGAGTCGAGCACTTCGGCCGCCTGAGAAGACGCTGCCGTTCTGTTTCCGGCCCACACAACGGTCGGGGTTAGTAAGCACGCGCAGACGAAAGCGGCCAGCCAGCCAAGCCGGCCGAAGTTTGTTCTCGTGTTCATCGGGGAAAAAGTATAGCTGGTCGCGCGCGTTGAAGTGTACTGCGAGGCCGAATAACGGGCGACCTGTAGGCTTCTATCGGGCACGATTCGCTCCGGCGCTGACGTATTGGATGGTAGCCAAAACAGCTTGTCTGATTGTTAGCCGCGGACGCCAGCCCAGAGCGCGAATGCGCGAACAATCGAGCAGAATAAACGGACTGTCGCCCACCCAGCCGCGTTCCCCGCCGCCGTAGGTAATCTTCGGGCGAACGCCCAGATATTCGCAGATCCATCCGATCGAGTCGTTAACTTCGCAATACTCGTCGGTGCCGAGATTGAAAATGTTTACTCTCGCCGTAGCCTGATCGAGCGCCATAAAGATCGCGTCCATGCAATCCTGCACGTACAGATAAGACTTCCGCTGGTGGCCGTTACCGAGCACGTGCAGGTGATCGGGATGCTCAGAAAGTTGCTGGTAAAAGTCGAAGACGTGACCGTGCGAATAGCGCTCGCCCAGGATCGACACGAAACGAAAAATGTAGCTCTGTATTCCGAAGCCTTCGCAATAGGCCTGAATCAGGCTCTCCGCGGCGAGTTTGGAGGCTCCGTAGAGCGATGTCTGAACCGGAAAGGGGCAACTTTCGGGGGTGGGGAAAATCTCCGGCTCGCCATAGATCGATCCCGTCGAGGAAAACACGATTCGCGTGCAGTCCTGTTCGCGCATGGCTTCGAGCACATTCCAGGTAGCGATGGTGTTCTGGTCCAGATCTTTTCGCGGATGTTGCGTGCCGAAGCGGACGTCGGCATTTGCCGCGAAATGCACCACGAGCTCAGCGCCCTGCATCGCCTGCGCGATGCTTGAGCGATCCAGCAAATCGGCCTCATGGAAAGTGAAGTGGGGATTGGCAAAAGCGCCCTCCAGAAAACGGCGCTGGCCAGTGGACATGTTGTCGTAACCAATGACGTCGTGGGCGGCGGCCAGAAGGCGATCAACCATGTGGCTGCCGATAAAACCTGCCGCGCCGGTGACTAGAACGCGCAATAACACCCCCGGAAAATTAAGTTCACAGGCGCTGTTGACCGTCTGAAGAAGTTTGCCGCAGTGCGATTCGAGTTCCCTTTAGTTCGAACCGGCTGTCGCGCCAAACGTAACGCAATCTGAGATAGCTGGCGAACCAGACGGCGAAGCCCAGCAAATCTCTTAAAGGATAAAGCCACGGCGCGCGAAAGATCTTGGGGTCACGAACCACGGTCCAGCCGACCAGCCACGCTTCGAGCAACCGGTTCATGATCGCAGCAACCAAGAGAAACGCGCCGAAGAACCAGTGACCCAGCGCCGCAGCGGCGGCAAATCCCAGCAGGCCGTAAGGCATGGCAAAGACCAAGCCACTTCCAAAGTGTCCCTTGGGCCGCGAGTAGCGGGTGGTTTGCGCCCAGCGAAGTTGATTCTGCCACATCTGCCCGAATGATTTCTGGTTCACAACGTGATCGATAATGTGCGCCGAGAGCACCACCCGGTAACCGGCTTTCTCGATTAGGTTACCAACGGCAAAGTCATAGGCAATGTAATCTTTCAGCGCAGGATAACCGCCGATGCTGGCAAGCGAGTCCTTCCGTATGACCGTAGTCGGCCCCAAGCCAAACTTCATTCCCTCCAGCAGGTTCGCCACCAGCACTCCCGCAGTCATTTCCACTGACATGCCGATTGCGGTCAGTCCTGAAAAAAATCCCGCCGCATTCTTGCCGCGATAAACACATGTCACCGCGCCCACTTTTGGGTCGAGCAGTGGAGAAACAACTTCCCGCAGATAATTCGTAGCGACTTCCACATCGCTGTCGGTAGTCACCAGAATGTCGTGTGCGGCCGCTTCTGCCATCCGGTAAAAAGAATGAACCACCGGATTCGGCCATTGCGCCCCGGTTACCAGGACACGGCTTCGAATCTGCGGGTAGCGGGCACACACTTCGCGCACCACGTCGAGAGCGGCATCATCCGCCTGATCGGCCGCAAACAAAAGCTCGTAGTTTGGATAATCCTGCCGAAAGAAGCTCTCGATGTTTTCTTTGAGTTGGGCTTCAAGTCCGTGCACCGGCTTCAGCACGGAAACCGGTGGCAAATGGGCATCGTCGGGGATGGACCCAAGTTGCTTCCCGGCGTCGGAGTGAAATTTGATTACGCCAACGATTGTCAGACCGAGAAAAACGGCTGATGACAGCGTGCCGATCAAGGCAACAGCCAGAACGAAATAGAGAATCAGTTCAATCAAAAGGGTTTAGTCCGTGGACCCGCAGATCTTTATTCTTCAATGACTTTGAGAATATTCGCAACATCCCTCCACACCGGAACATGGTGTCCACGAGATCAATTCACAATATACATTCCGGAAGCGTTAGGAAGTAAGGCGAGCGACCGCTCAGCGCGAATCGGCGCGCGCGCGTTCGATGCCGGGAAGGGGGGCAGCCTTGATGATTCTGTAATCTCGGTAGTCGATGGAAAGAACGGCTTCGCCGCCGAAACGTATCTCACTCTCGGTGTGGTCCGCGGCGGGGAGCCAGAAATCGCCGACCTTCATGTAACTGTGCTCGATCGCTGTCTTCTTGATCCATATCGATGGACTCTGCGCCGGTTCTGCCTCGATGCGTACTACCGCAAAGTCTTTTGCATCCACCCAGATTTTTCCGCGGTAGAGAAATTTATTTCGTTTCTTGGGATAGAGATTGAGCACATACACGGCGCCATCCGGCGCTTGTTCGTAGCCGGCGAATGTGAAGTCGTAGTTCTCCGTGTTCAAGGCGGTTTGGCGCTTATCGTTGCGAACGAACTCCTGCTCGCTCTCCATCAGCTTCTTGAATACGTGATCGATCACGAATGAAGAGCCGCTTTGAGACACGACCTTGAACTGTTTGACGTTGGGAGCGTGGTACGTGACATCGACCACCATTTGCGCATCGCGATCGCTGAAGAAGCCGCGATATTGCATGCGGTACACGCGCCGGCCGCTGAACTGGCAGAGCGCCGCGCTGCGTTGCGCATCTCTTTCCTCAAGCTTCTTCGCGACCTGATCGACCGGTAAAAGCGGGTTTTGAGTGGAATACGACGGAGGATCCCCGGCAAACTGCTGGCAGTATGCGGACAAGCCTCCGCATAGAAGCACCAGAGCGAGCACACTCCCGTTCTTTTCCCAGCTCCGCATGTGATAGTTCATTGGATGCCGACGAAGTGAATTCTGTCTACGCGGAAAAGCTCTAAAACCACTCTTGGACCCGTTATGGCACGACTTTGACCGCTAGTCTACTCCAGCTCAAATGCTTCCGGCTGGTTACCTTCGTGCCCCACTCTTCGGAGCCATTCCGATTCTGTCGCTCTTGAAGCACACTAAATAGGGAGTCAAAATGCAGGCCACAAGTATTAAAACCGAGCGCCGCCGTCACGACCGCAAACAGGCTGTGTTGCCAGTGCGAGTGCGTGGTACCGACGCCTCGGGCGCGAGCTTCGACGAGCTGGCGCACACTCTCGACCTCGCTCCTGCCGGAGCACGCCTGGGAGCGATCCGGCGTTCGCTGAAAAATCTCGATACCGTGGTTGTTTTCTATCGCCAGCGCCGAATGGAATTCAGGGTGATCTGGACCCGGCTGCTGGACGGCAAGAGCGAACATCAAGTTGGACTGCAGGCAATGGCACAGGTGAAGGAGCCGTGGGGATTGAATATCTTCGATTCGAACCCCGTCAAGGAGTCACACGCGGTATCAGGAGCGGCCTGACGGAGAAAACGCTATGACTCTATTCCTAAATAAACTCTGGTCGAATGAAGAAGGGCAGGACGTCGCGGAATATTCCGTGATGCTGGCTGTCATTCTGGTGATCGTGGTGGGCACGGTGAAGCTGATCGGCTCCAACTCCAGCAATGTTTTTTCGCAGGTTGGCAGCTCGATTCAGTAGCCGCTTCGCTAACGCCAAAACTCAGGCAAACCCCAGAATTGTTAGCTCCGCCTTACGGGCGCACTGAGTTGGTCATCATCATCGCAAATAGCAGAGGAAGGTAGATGACGGTGGCTTGCAATACCTGGCGGGCCATCATTTTTGACCGAGGACTGTTGACCGGCATTTTTAGGAACGCCAGCCTCGCGCCAAAATAGAAAAGGGAAATGCTCAAGGTCAACGCCGCCACGAAATAGATCTTTCCTGCCATGCCGAAGACGCTCGGCAAAACGCTGAGCGGAATCAAAATAAGGGAATACGCCACGATACGCCGTGCTGTTGATCGGCCATCTTCTTCGACTACGGGCAGCATGCGGATTCCGCCGCTTGCGTAATCTTCCCGGTAAAGCCACGCGATCGAAAAAAAGTGTGGGAACTGCCAGACGAAGAGGATCGCAAACAGAATCAGCGTGCCCCACTCAAGGCGGCCGCGAGCAGCCGTCCAGCCCAGGACGCCCGGCATGGCTCCCGGAAATGCCCCCACAAAAGTGCAAATCGGGGACACTCGCTTCAGCGGTGTATAGGCGGCGAGGTAGACAACCGAGGTCAGGAATGTGAGCAACCCGGTTAGAGGGTTGGTCGCGACGGCGACATAAATCGAACCACCGACCGTGGCGAGCAGGCCGACAAAAGTCGCGTGAAACAGGCTCATGCGGCCAGTCGGCAAGGGACGCTGCGCGGTGCGGCGCATGTTCGCGTCTACTTTGTACTCCATCACCTCATTAAGCGCCGCGGTTCCGCTCGAGACCAGACCGATTCCGAGTAGCGCATGGAAAAGGCCCCAGGAGAGAGAACTGACCCCGGCCTTCTGCGCGCCGAAGTAATAGCCACACCAAGCCGTCATAACGATCAGCGTCGTTACCCGGAGCTTCATAAGCTCGGCATAGTCCTGCAACAGGGTAGTCGCTTGCTTGCGAAATAGGAACAGAGGTTGGCTGATTGTGCTCATTCGAGAGTCAGTGGTGTGGTTGTCCTACCGCTTTCCCGGCACGCAGCTTGCTTCGTACGCCCGCGCAAGGCTGGCAGCCCCCACAGGCCACCATAAAAACTCCAAGGACAGCATACGTACACTGCCCGATTCCCAAAGTCAAGTGCTAACTCATAACTGCCTGAGGGACGGGCCTGCGTAAACAGAATTCTACACATTCTATTGACTGGCGGAGGCGCCGGAAGCGACAAAGCTCTCCGGCGGGTCAAAAAAACACTCATGCCAAAGAGCCGCATCCGAGAGCGTCCCCGCCTTCCATTGCTGCAATGCAGGCAGCGTGGCAGCGATCATTCCACCATCGGAGGAATCGAAGATCAGCACGATGCCGCTCAATTCTTGCGGTTTCTGAGCCAGTTCCGCGTAACCCTTGTCCAGAACCGACTTCGCAAACTCAAGCCTTAACTGCGGCCCAGTATCCTGCTGAGCTTCGTTTATTTTTTCCACTGAGACGATCTTCACCAACTTGCCTCGCAAGGGCGCCCAATCACCGGGGAACAGCGCCTTTTCTTCACGAGTGACGTGGTAAAGCTCCGCCGCCACCGGCACCGCCGCCGGATTCGGGGGCAAATCGGCATCGGGGATGCTATCGGGCATCTCGAGGTTGTTACGCCAAATCCATCCTCGTGACAAGCCTGATATGCGAACGTGAACCCAATCCCGATTGAAATCCAGCATTTCAAACTCGTCGTGGGCGCTGGCTAGGAAGAGGGTTTTGGCATTCAGGCTTGGTGAAGCCACCACGGGCGTTCCTGATTTCTTAATCGCAACCAGATTGTTGGGATGCGCCTGGTTTTTGAGTATCTCCTCCAGGTTTTGAGCCTCTACCTGCAGGCCCTGCTGATCTTCGTCCTCGATTTTTTTCTTGCCCGGCTTCGATGAGTTTCTTTCCTGCTCTGCCAGGCCTTCTGCCAGCGAAGACGATAATCCGCCTCCAGAGTCTGGCAGGCGGGGCAGGGGCGCAGAGATGTTGGGCTCATCCCGAGCCGCTTCTTTCGCAGCCGGTGGGGGCTGGCTAGGCAGAGACGCAGAGCCAGCAACCGGTTGCGTTGTTCTCGCTGCCAGCTGATCTGAGATTTGATCGAGGATGTCGGCCTCCAGGCGGCCATTTGATGTCAACAATTGATATCCCGAGTGCGTGCCAGCAGGGTCGTTGTACCACGCGGTGACCTGCACGCTCACCCGGACCACCGATCCCCCGGAAGGATTCGAGCTGACTTGAATCTTTGCTTGATAGTATCCACGCTGGTAGCGATCCAAAGGGCGGTCCGTCGAAGTTGCGAAGCCGGCCAGCACCGGCAGGTGGCCAGCTTCGGCGCTCTGCATCGCTCTCACCACCTGCTCGGTGGTGGTTTTGGATTGAGGAAAGCTACGCTCCATTCCACCGGCTTGAGCCAATGCCTGGGCACACAAAGCGCAGGTCACAGTAATGGCAAGCACGCCTACGGCGAGCGTTCGATGAATACCCGTAATTCGAAGCTTCATCGTTGCTCCAACTGGTCGCGCATGAGCCAGCCGTGTTGCCCGTCATGCGTTTCGACGCCGTACCAGTAAGCAGTGTTAATCAGAATCAGCACTTCCGTACCGCTAGCTAAAGATTGCAAAGTGCTTGCGGTGTGAAAGGGAGCAGATTTCAGAGGGGCTCCCGGGGCTTTTACCACGCGGCCCACCTGCTTGCGCAATTCTTCCACATGCTGTTGCAAAGTCTGGCCGGCTTGCAACGAAACATCGGCAGGCTGCGCCGGCCCAGGCTGCGGGGACTCCAATTTCTGTGATTGGGTTTGCGGCGGTGCCGGCGGCGTGGCTTTCGGCTCCAAAACCGGCGCGGCGGAACTATCGGCGATCTCAGGGGTCGTCCGCGAAGAGGACTCGCCCTGTGTCTGCGTCTCACCCCACATGCCGGTTTCGTGCTTTTTCGCCAGGCGCTCCTGCCGCTCTCTTTCGGATTCCAGGTTCTGTTTCTTCATCACCTGGATAGCCTCGATGTGCTCTTGAATGTCCTTGTATTCGGCGCTTTCCACCGAGCCGTTGGAGGGATGAATGCTATGCCGGAAATCCTCCTGAAAAACCGCGTCAATGCGCAAAACCGTATTTTTTTCCCCCTGAGCCTTCACTACATAGCGAACCGTCAGCGTGCCGCTGTCGCCGCTGTCCTTGAAATTCCGTGGGTCGAGCGCCTGCAAGCGAACTTTGTAGAATACCTGACCTCCCTGGTCCCACTCCGGAAACGAACGCGAGGAAGTTGCAGCTTGCGCCCCACTGACATACTCGTCCTTGTTGTATTCCTTGGTTCCCCGGATGATTCCGTTCTGGGCGACATCCGCGACCACCTGCTCGACTTCGTTTTCTGGCAGCGGAATGTTGACGATGAGGCCTTCGCCGTAGCTGACGTGGTCCTTCCCGTAGGCCAAAAAGGGGACCGCCGACGCGCAGAGCGCGAGCGTCCAAACAAATTGGGGATAGTGAGAGCGCCGCCAATACTGCCGCTTGCTGCCCTGGATCAACGATTTCATGCGAAACAACCAACCCTTATCCTTGCTTTGGATGTTCACAGCGGAATCCACCTTATGCTCCGTGCAGTGAGTCTCGTACTGCTGGCACATGGCTGTCAACTTCCTTCGTTAAGGATCGCGCGCGCTTTCGCGCTCGCAATACAAAAATTTACGATTAGCATGACGTTGTAAAAAAAATGTTAAAAAGGGACTTGAAAACAAACTTGAGACCGTAGTAGGATTTCGCGCGGTACGGTGGTAGAACCTTTGCTGCCCAATGTTGCATTATGCCGCTGCCATACCGAGGGGTTCGTTATTGCAGCTTTTTACGGGTTCTTGTGATTCTGTGGGACCTTTCAACAAAACGATTTTGAGTTGATCTTGCCGAGGAGTCCGGCCATGCACGTTTTGAGTCGTTCCAGTCTTCGCAAGGTAGTTCACTCTGCGATTTCCCTTCTCTCGTTGGCACTGATGGTTGCTCCTTTTCTTCTGACTTTCAGCCAGCCAGCGAATGCCCTGCCAGCCTTTGCCAGAAAGTATGGCTTGCGCTGCTCCGCGTGCCACGAGTCCTGGCCGATGCTGAACTATTTCGGCCAGAAATTTAAGGACAACGGCTACCAGATCATGAACGACCGCGATTCGCCGGTCTGGCAGAACCCCGGCTACTGGCCGGTCACGTTCCGCATGACACCGATCTGGCACCGCGTTAGCACGGCAAAGGTATCTACTGACACCGGGCAGGAGCGGGTTGAACAGTCCGGCTTCGATCTCAGTGGCCTCGACCTCCACACCGGGGGCACCTTGGAGAAGAACTTCTCGTTTTTCCTGCTCCCGTCTTCCGATCCGACTGGCGCTTTTCACTTCGAAACCGTCATGGCTCGGCTTGACAACTTGTGGGGCAGCCCGTGGCTGAACCTCAAGCTAGGCAAATTCGAGCTGGACAATTTGCTCTCAGAGAAGCGTATTCTGACCCTCACGGGCAACGGCGGAATCTACCAGCTCTACCACTTTATCCCGGTAGGCGATGGCAACATTTTCGGCCAAATGGGCGACAACCAGCTTGGCCTCGAACTCATGGGGCATAACTACAATGACCGCACCCGCTATTCCGCGGCCTTGTTGAGCTCGAACGATGGCACCACCCAACTGCCCTACGGAGCGAACTCTTATTCAGGATTCTTCACATTTAGCCAGGCGTTCGACGCCGGGAAGCTGGGCGTCGACCGCATCGGCGGTTACCTGATGACTGGATTGGCCCCAACACAGTGGCTCACCTCCGGCGGAACGCCGATTGGTGGCTCTGGAATTGGCAACAAAGGATACAGCCGCGAAGGCTTTGTAGGCCTTTTCTACTTCGGAGAGCATGCTGACGTGACCGTGGTTACCCAGCACGGGTCGGATAACGCATGGTTCGGACAAGGCTACGGGGACCTGCCCGATGGCGTTGCCGTCAACAACAACACGCCCGGCACGGCTCTGCCCGCTTACGCGCGTGCTCCAACCTGGAACGGCGTCCTGATCGAGCCTCACTACGTTTATAGTCCGCAGCTCATCTTCCTAGGGCGCTATGAAACCATCCGCATGTCTCAACAAGCTAATGCTTTGCCTGGAGTGCCCTCTAATTTGGGTAACATTTCAACCTATACGATCGGCTATCGCTATAACCCGTTTATGAACAACCGTGCGGGCTTTGCGTGGCACAACGAATACAACTGGCTGCATCAGGACGGAACTGCGCCGGATGGCACCAACCAGAACGTCAGCGAGCTGCTGCTGGGGTTTGATTTCGATTTCTAACCACTTGATTTCGTAAGAGAGGATAGACATGCGGACGAGACTACAAAAACGGATCTTACTTGGCGCAGCCGCAATCTTGGCACTCCCGCTGGCTTCCTGGGCGCAGCTCACGACTGAGGATATCGCCAGCCGCGACAACATGGAGAGCCACGTTGGCAACGTCACCGGACATGTCGATGCGTTGGCCAAGTATGACTACCGGCGATATTGCGTGGGTTGCCATGGCCCACTGGGAGACGGAGAAGGTGAGAGCGCGAAGTGGATGGACACGCCTATCTACACTAAGCCGCGTAATTTTCAGTTGGGCGTATTCAAGTGCCGCTCCACTCCGACCGGGACCCTTCCCACGGACGAGGATCTTTTCGATACCATCGCCCGCGGGATGGATCGATCCAACATGCCGCAGTGGAGCCAGTTCACCAAGCAGCAGCGGGCAAACCTGGTCGCTTACGTAAAGCATTTCTCGCCGCGCTTTGCGACGGAGAAGCCGGGGACTCCTATTACGATTCCGCCCGAACCGGAAGTTACTCCTGAGCGGATCAAGGCCGGGCAGGAGGTCTTCGCCCGAGTCCAATGTTGGAAGTGCCACGGGGTGGAAGGCATGGCGAATGGCCCCTCAGCCTCCACGCTCACGGACGATCTTGGACATCCGATCGCGCCGTTTAACTTTACGGAGGGTTCGCGTCCGAAGTGCGGCGACACCGACCGCGATATCTACAGAATTTTCATGACCGGCCTCGATGGCACTCCCATGCCGTCGTTTGCCGACAACATCAAACCCGACGAGGCGTGGGATCTGGTGTTCTATCTGCGAACCTTTATGCAGCAGAAGAGCAGAGCCAAGGAAATCGCCAAGAAGATGGACCTGAAGCCGGTGAGTGCGAATCCTTAGAGCCAACAGCAAAGGGCCACAATCGCATCGCAACAGTGCATCAGGTTTTCAGCTCAAGGAGAAAGCGTATGAAGAGTCAATACAATCTCGCCGCAGTACTATCGGCGGTAGTTCTTGTTTGTTGTGGCGCGTTAATCCTGAATCAGAAGGTGAGCGCCGCAGGCGAAGGCAAGATCACTGGAACCGTTAAACTCGATGGCCCCGCCCCGCATATGCGAGGCATAGACATGTCGAAGGATCCATATTGCGTGAAAGCGAACGCTGGTAATCCCCCAAAAATGGAAACCGTTGTCGTAGGCAAGGATAACGGCTTAGAAAACGTCGTTTTGTCTCTGGACGGCTGGAGTGGACAAGCTGATGTCTCGACCGCCGTTCCGTCCTACGACCAAAAGAATTGCATGTACACTCCCCACGTACTGGGACTCGATGCCACGCAGACGTTCAAGGTGGTTACCAGCGACCAGACGGCTCACAACATCCACCCGCTTCCGAATCCCATGATTAACGTTGGCTGGAATCAGTCCCAGCCTCCGGGCGCACCGCCCATCGAGAAGAGCTGGAAGAACCCCGAGGTGATTCCGGTTCAGTGCAACATCCACCCCTGGATGCACGGCTGGTTCGTAGTCGTGAAGGGGCCTTATGCGACAACCGGCGATGACGGTTCATTCACGATTAACAATGTACCGCCCGGAAACTACACCGTTAAAGCGTGGCATGAACCGGACGAGACTCAGACCCAGAAGGTGACCGTCGCCGCAGGACAAGCCGCGACCGCAAACTTTACCTTCAAGGCGAAATAACTCAGGATCATTGTTGTAAATTGAAACACCGAATCGCCGCAGCTAGTCTGCGGCGATTCGACAAAATGGCCTTTCTAGCTGGCCCAAGGCGGAACGATATGGCGAAGTTACTGGCGGTGACGCTAATTCTGATTGCAATCGCTTCGGCGGTTCCCATCGTGATGCATTGGTGGCCGATGCCGCAAGATATCTCGACTCACGGCTATCTCATTGATGAGCAGTACAAAGATACGATGTTGGAAGCCGGCATCTCGTTCCTGGCATCCCAGATCATCCTCGCTTTTTTCATCTGGAAGTTCTCGCACACCAAGCCGGGTGACAAAATCAAGCGTCTGCCAGGAGGCGCCGCTGGATTAGTCATTGCCGCATTCCTGCTCGTCGGCACCGAAGTCCTGGCCTTGGGGGTGTTCGGAGCGAAAGCGTGGGCCAGCGTGTATCTCGATCCACCGGCATCTAACGCCCTCCAGATCCAGGCCCAGGCGGGACAATTCGCTTTTTATTTCCGATATCCTGGGCCGGATGGTACTTTCGGTCCGATTCACGCCAATCAGATCAGCGAGGCGAATGCCAACTTCTTCGGCCTCGACACCACGAACGATCCGGATTCGAAGGATGACATCGTAACCGCGGAGTTGGCAATCCCGGTAAATCGTGAAATTCACCTCCTCATGCACTCGAAGGATGTTGGGCACTCCTTCTACGTACCGCCGCTAAGAATTCAGCAGGACTTCGTGCCCGGCTTGGATGTGAGCGTGCATTTCACGGCAACGCAAATTGGCAAATACGAAATTGTCTGCACCCAGCTCTGCGGCCTCGGACACTACAACATGAAGGCGTATCTCGAGGTAAAGTCGCAGGAAGATTACGATGCGTGGCTCAAGCAACAGGCGGCACTGCAGTAGCTGTAAGGACCAATCCAGGAGCAAACATCTCTTTTGAGGTGAGGTAAAGATCATGCACGATATGTCAGCTCATGCGGCGCACCATGGAGCCCCGACCAGCTTCATCCGGAAGCACATCTTCAGCATCGACCACAAGGTGATCGGCAAACAGTATTACGCGCTGGCGTTAGTCGCGGCTTTGTGGGGCATGGTGCTCTCCTGGATCATGCGTCTGCATTTGGGCTGGGGGAACCTGGCAATTCCCGGATTGCATCTCCTCTCGAGCACCGGCGCTCCCGGCGACGTGATGACACCTGAATACTATCTGCAATTGATGACCATGCACGGCACCATCATGGTCTTCTTTGTGCTCACCACGGCGCCATTTGCGGCCTTCGGTAATTTCTTTCTGCCCATTCAGACCGGCGCCGAAGATATGCCCTTCCCGCATTTCAACATGATGTCGTTCTGGGTCACCTTCGTTGCCTTTCTGGTTTTGATAGCCTCGTTCTTCGTGAGCGACGGCCCGACCCTCGGCGGCTGGACCATGTATGCTCCGCTCAGCGCGATCGGCCCGGTCGGTGGTCCCGGCGAAGGCTGGGGTGTCGTTCTTTGGGCCGCTTCCATCGGCATCTTCTGCATCGGGCAGCTTCTTGGCTCGTTAAACTTCATCACTACGACCCTCGACATGCGCTGCAAGGGCATGTCGTTAATGCGTCTGCCCCTGAGCGCGTGGGCTTGGTTCATCACTTCCGTGATGGGTTTAACGGCGTTCGCAGTGCTGATGCCCGCCTGCATTCTCCTGATTTTGGATCACCTGGCCGGGACGAGCTTCTTTGTCCCATCAAACCTCGTGATCAATGATCAGCTCTTGCCCCACTCCGGCGGATCGACTCTGCTCTGGCAACACCTGTTCTGGTTCTTCGGTCACCCTGAGGTCTACATCGCGATCATCCCGGGCATGGGAATCGTTTCGCACGTTCTCATCACCAACATGCGCAAGCCCATGCTCAGCCACCGCGTGCTCATCTACTCGATGGGGTCGCTGGCGGTGCTCAGCTATATGGTTTACGGGCACCACATGTTCGTCAGCGGCATGAACCCGGTCTCGGCGCTGGCATTTTCCTTCCCCACGCTGGTGATCACGATTCCGTCCACAATTGTGGTGTTGATCTGGCTGGGCAGCCTTTACGGATCGAAGCTGCGGATCAACTCCGCATCTTTATTCGCGCTGGGTTTTGTCTCGATGTTCATCAGCGGCGGCGTCAGCGGCTTCTTCCTCGCCCAGCCCTCGATCGACATCATGCTGCATGCCACCTACTTCGTGGTCGGCCACTTCCACTTGGTCATGGCGGTCGCCGCCATGTTCGGCATCTTCGCCGGAACTTATTTCTGGTTCCCCAAGATGACCGGGCGGATGATGAACGAAACCTTGGGCAAGGTGCACTTCTGGATGAGCTTCGTCGGCGCCTACGGCATTTTCATGCCCTTCCACTATCTGGGAATTGCGGGCAATGTACGCCGCTATCAAGCCTTCACTGACGACTACCTCGTTCCCCTCATTCCGGTTCACAAGTTCATTACGGTTGCGGCGTTGTTCACCGGACTGGCGCAGCTGATTTTCCTCATCAATCTGATCTACAGCCGCTTCAAGGGTCCGGCCGCCCCGAACGATAATCCATGGCAGGGCACTTCGCTCGAATGGAGCACTGCTACACCGCCGCCGCACAATAACTTCGGCGACAAGATGCCGGTGGTTTATCACGATCCCTATCAATACAGCGTCGAGGGCGCGAGCTCCGATTACATCATGCAGACTTCCACCGAACCGGTTCATAGCCCGGATGAAGAGAAGTAATCTGCGATAGCGTTTACAAAGGGAGAAGTAGGCAGTATGGCGACTACAGTTCACGAACCGCCGAAAATCGATCTCGAACGTCTCCCCAGCCATGGTTCCGGCAACGGTGGCTGGCGCAATTTAGTGCCCGCGGATGGAGATCTGCGGCGGGTGAAGGATTATTCTCCCGCGCCAGCGAGTACCGGTATCTGGGTTGCTCTGGCGGGCATCACGATGACCTTCGCCGCCTTCACCAGCGCCCTGGTCGTGCGTCAGGGAGGGGCGCCGGATTGGAAGCATATCCCGGTTCCTCCGGTGTTGTATCTGAATACCCTGATCATCATCGCCAGCAGCGTCACGCTGGAAATTGCGCGCCGTAGAATTGCTTCCTTTATGGGAGGCATAAGCAGCCGCGAAGAGAATCCTGCTCGTTGGCTTTACATCACTCTTTCGCTCGGATTGCTGTTCGTCGCGGGGCAGACTTTTGCGTGGATGCAACTGCGCTCCCACGGGTTCACGCTCGCCACCAACATCAGCTACTCGTTTTTTTATGTGCTGACGGTGGCCCATGCGCTTCATTTGCTCGGCGGCCTTGGCGGATTGGCTCGCGTGATCCGCAAGTTTAGCCACCATGTTTTGAAACGCAGTACGCTGGACGCCACTTCGCGCTACTGGCATTTCATGGGCGTCTTGTGGGTTTATCTGCTTGTTCTGCTGTGGATGAAGCTCTAACTAAGCTAACGTAGGAGGCCAAGTGAGCCAAGCCGATCTTTCGATTCACGGGCAGGTGTCGCGAACCGGCGCGACCGAGATTATGACCGCGCCCACATTTTCGGTGCCCGCCAAGAAGATGGCGATGTGGCTGTTCATCATCGCAGACACGGCCACCTTCGCTGGTTGTCTGGTCGCTTACGGATTTATTCGCAACGCGACACCGAATTGGCCGCGACCGTTCCACAGCATCACTAATGCGGCGCTGATGACGTTCATCCTGCTCACCAGCAGCTTGACGATGCTCATCGCCGTGCGCTCGGCGGAGAAAGGTGACAAGGGCGGGACCTTTCGCTGGATGATGATCACCGCGCTTCTGGGCGCTGTGTTCGCCGTCCTCCACATTCGCGAGTGGATGGGACTCATCGACGAGGGAGTGAAGCTTTTTAGCAATCCCTATGGCACCCCTTTGTTTGGCTCGATGTTTTTCAGCATCACCGGCCTTCACCTGCTGCACGTGACCGGAGGTGTGGTTGCGCTGGTTGCAGTGGCGATCCGCTATCAGGGCGGCCGCTATAACGCCGATGACATCGAAGTCACCGGCCTTTACTGGCACTTCGTGGATTTGGTTTGGATGTTTGTGGTCCCACTGATCTACCTTCTAAATTTGTCTCACTAACATTGCGCGCGACAGGAGCGAAGTACGATGGCTACCGGAGATACAACGCAGAGCGGTGGAATGGGCAAAGACCTTGGGATCTACATTTGCCTTCTAGTGTTGGCCGCCATACAGTTCGTTATCGCATATCAGGACATCAGCACGTCCCAAATGTTCGTGCGCATGATGATTGTCGCCATTATTGAGGCCGGGCTGGCAGTTTTGTTCTTCATGCACTTGTGGGACAACCGCGGCTTGAAATGGTTTGTGCTGATCTTCGCCATTGCCGCGATCCTCGGAATGCAGTACGGTTGGACCGATTCCTACCGCCTGATCAACGGCGTTCCATGGGCGCACTAGAAGTGGCGTAGAATTGGATTGAAAAGGCAGTGAGTTGGAACAGCTATGAAGTATTTGAAGTCGTTCTGGATTTTAGGAATTGCGCTGGCGGGAGTTCTGCTTATTCTGGCCACGCCCTCTGCTTCCGCCCAAAGCTGCGCGCTTTGCTACACCCAGGCAGCGTCGTCCGGGGCACGCATGATTCAAGCCTTGAAGAGTGGCATCCTGATCCTCATCGCTCCGCCAACCTTTATGAGCCTTGGGTTGGTATTCGTCTGCTATCGCAAGCGCAACAGCACCCGTAAGACCACTGGTGAGCCGGATGACGGCTGGCAGGAAGACACTTCGGAAAACTGGTAGTTCAGATGGCTGCAGAAATTCTGCAGCCTACTTCTTGTAAACCGCCCCGCCCTTCATCACAAACGAAACGTTTTGAACTGCGCTGATGTCTTGTAGCGGATCGCCGCTGACGGCGATGATATCCGCCAAGTAGCCCGGCTCCAAAGCTCCGATCTGGCCTTCCCAACCGAGGAGTTTCGCGCCATTCAGAAGATCGGCTTGCAAAGCCGCAGTCGGCGTCATGCCATATTTCACCATCAGCACCAATTCGCGCGCTTGCGTGCCGTGAGGGAACGGACCAACGTCAGAGCCCACCGCCATCGGAACTCCCGCTGCAACCTGCTTGCGGAAATCCTGAATTTTCAAATCGAGCATCTCGTGCTCGCGCGCCGCCTGCGCCGGTGTTGCAGCATGATCGGCAAAATATTCGAAAATCGTGAACGTCGGTACGGCGAAGATTTGTTTCTCGAGCATGAGGTGCATGGTTTCATCGCTAAGCTGGTTGGCATGGTCGATGGAAGCGACTCCAGCCTGCGCCGCGAAGAGCGTCCCCGGCTCACCCGTAGCGTGAACCGCCACGCGCTTGCCGACCCGCGCCGCTTCGTCAACTGCAGCTTTCAGCTGAGCTTCGGTATATTGATAGATCGTCGAAAAATGGCCGTCGCGCAACCGGTCCGGGCCGGTTTCGTAAATCTTGGTGAAGTCTGCGCCCTCCTTATATTGCTCCCTCATGGCGGCGATGATTTCGTCGCTGTTATTGGCGTAAGTTGCATTCGAAAGCACGTGCTGCGCCGGATTGTACTTATTGGCGTCTTCGTGCCCGCCGAGAATGTCGATCGCGTTGCCGCTGACTCGCAAGCGTGGCCCCGGAAACAGCCCCTGATCGATCGAGTTGCGAACTGCGCTGTCTGCCGAACCCGCGCCTTCCGTGCCCATGTCGCGTTCTGCAGTAAAGCCCGCCTCCAAGTCGGCGTGCGCCGCGAGAAGTGCCATGATCGTGCGCTGCGGCACCGATTCTTCCACCGTCTGCAAATCCTCCGCGCCCGGATGCAGAAACAGGTGAACGTGCGCGTCGATCAGGCCGGGCATCAGGATGCGTTGTCCGAGATCGATCACCCGCGCGCCAGGAGGATGCTTTACCGAGGTGCCCACGTCTGCAATTCTTTCGCCCTGCACCAGCACTTCGCCGGGTTTTACCAGGCGCCCGTCCTTCACATCCAGCAATCCTGCAGCGTGGAGCACGATCGCTGGTTGGGTCGCAGCCTGGGCTTGTGCAGCAGAGAATTCCCCTCGCCCGAGCAGCAATGGGAGCAATAATAGAAGCAACGATGCGAATGATCTGAGCTTTGTCATCTCAGTACGGGATGGTATCACTGGGGGTTGGCGGGGCACCACAGAGGCCTTTTCAAAAATGCTATTGCCCGAGTTCAAGACTTTTCAATTCGCTCAGCAACGCCTCGGCGACTGCTTCCTTTTTTTCCTCGGCCAGCTTTTTCCCCTGCGACGTTAAGTAAAATACGTCGATCGCCATCTGTCCTTCGGTATCGATCAGTGCGATTTCAATGTTGCATTGCTGCTGCGAGAGGCAGGAACTTATCTTGTGCAATAACCGTGGTCGGTCCTGCGCAATCACCTGTAGCAACGTAGTGGTCGACGAACATTCGTCGTCAAAATCGATCCGCGTCTCGATCACGACTTTGATACGGGTGTTCTTCTCGCCCCGCTGCCGGTCCCGCAACATGCGGTCAAGATCCGCTGTGCCGGCCAGGACCGCGCCGATGCTCTGCTTGAATCGCTGCCACTCCGACAGGTTCAACTCAAGCGTGCGAAAGCGGTCGGTAAAGTACAGCGTGTCAACAACCGTTCCCACCTGATTCGAAAAGGCGTTCGCCTTGACGATGTTCATTCCCCAGGCTGCCAGCACACCGGTCAAAGTCGCGAACAACGACGGACGATCTTTCGTGACCAGCGTCAGCTCATACCAGTGCCGGCCACGCTTCAGGTCGAGCTGCACCGTATCGTTTCCAAACTGCGCAGCCAGCGTCATGTGCTGCATGACTTCTTCAGCCGAGTGGACAGCCAAATACCGCTCGGGGAATCCTTCGACAAATTCCCTGAACTTTGCCCCGGTTACCGGAGCCAGGCTGCGAATCCGGGCCAGTTTTCCGTCACTCGCGTCGCCGTGAACGCGGTGATCCGCGCTGCGATTCAAGTAGTTCGCTGCGGCAATATAAAGCTGCCAGACGTTTTCCGCTTTCCAAGGTGTGAGCGCCTCCGGATTTACTGCTTTGATATCGGCATAAGTCAGCAGGCACAGCATTTTCAGCCGTTCCGGCGTTCCCACTTTTTCGGCAAACGCTGCAACCGTCTCCGGATTGAAGATATCCCTTCGCAGCTGCGCCGACATCTCCAAATGGTTGATGATAAGAAAGAGCACCATCGCCCGTTCCTGCGGATCAACATCCAGACGATCAAGGCACCGTGCCGCGATCTCCGCGCTCGCCTCGACGTGATTACTCCCCGGCACCCCTTTGCCAGTGTCATGTAAAAGCAGCGCGAGGTAAAGCAGTTCGGGATCTTCCAGTTCCGAGAGCAACTCGGCGTATCGTTTATCCCACTCTGAGTTCGACTCCCTCAACCGATGCAGGCTTTCGATGGCGACAATCGAATGCTCATCTACCGTGAAGCGATGGTAAAAGTCACGCACTACGAGTGAGTCGATGGGTTTTAGCTCGGGCAGAAGCAACGTCAGCAGGCGTAGAGAATGCATCGCGCGCAGAGCCTCGGCCGCGTGCGGCTGCAGCAAGGTTTCCTGAAGATAGAGCCACAGTTCGCCTCCTCGCGGAGGAGTTACTGCCAGAGCCGGCAGAGCCTGCTCAATTCGGTGTTCCGTGGTCGCACTCAGTTTCAACCCATGCATTGCCATGAAGTGAAAAAGGCGCAGCAACATCTCGTGGTCCTGCAGCGATGACGATTGCTGCAGGAAGATAAGCCCGTCGACCACCGAAAAATCGGGGCTCGAGGGTCGCGGTTTCAAGACTTGAAATGGCCTTCGCACGGCAGACCAGGTCTCCGGAATCTCCTCGATCAGCTGCGTCACCGTCCGCTGGACGGCGCGAGCATGACCAAAATAAATTCGCATCCAGTCGGCCGCCCTCAGATTGGCTGCGTCTGGTGTACCAATTTTTCGCGCCGCCGCTTCGTCTTGAGCCTCCCAGCTCAGGGCGTTATCGTCACGCCCGTGGCGAAAGTGCAAAAAACAACGCGCCGCCATCAGAAACTCCAAAGCCGAGTCCAGTTGCTTGCGGATTGCCGCCCGAAGGAAACTGGCGTCGGGCCATTCGCCAAGCTTGCCCATCGCCGAAATTAGGGCCAGCCAGCAAGCGACGTTGTAATCGCGCAGGCCGCCCGGCGTTTCCTTTAAATTCGGCTCAAGATGAAATACGGTTTGCCCGAATTTTGCATGCCGCTCGCGCGTCACTTCCGCTAGACCTTGTAAGAGCGCCTTCGACTCACGTACCACCAGCTTGGGAATCAGTCTGTCGTGAAGCCGCGCCAAGAGTTGCCGGTCTCCGGCGAGGTAACGGCAATCGAGAAGTGAGATGGTGAACTCGGGGTTGTTGGGGTCGAAGCGCTCGCACTCGGCAAGATAACGCGATGCGGGACTCAGCCGGAGCTTCAGATCCCAAAGCTCCTGCGAGAATTGCCGGATGGCCTCCTTGTGAGCGTCTTCTCCGTTACGGTCGGCATAGAGAAAAAGCAGGTCAATATCAGAGTACGGAAAAAGCCATCCGCGCCCGAATCCGCCGGTCGCGACCAGGGAGAAGTTCTTTGGGCCGTCCGGATCGGCTGAGACAATGTCCCGCCAGAGCCTGCCTAGAATCTCTTCAATGAGTCGCGTGCGCTGGCTGAGGGCCGCTCGTCCATCTGCCGTTTCCGCGAAATCGCGGGAAATACCCGCCATTCCTTCGGCGAGAGTGCCGCGCAGTTCACTGATGAGTGAAGACGCTGCCGTCATGTGGATGGGTCATAATTATGAACGATTATCACCCCACCGCGATCCCAATAACAGCTCAATTTGTTGATCGTGCGGAAAGCAAAATCAGATTCAGTTGCTTGCCAATCCCTGCCGGTGCTCGATCTCCAGAAGCTTCTTTTTTCGCCGCACGCCCCAACGATAGCCGCTCGTATCGCCATTCTCCCGAACCACCCGATGGCACGGAATCACAACCGCGACCGGATTCGTCGCGCAGGCACGCGCTACAGCCCGGCAGGCGCGAGGCTGCCCGATCGCTTTGGCCACGTCCTTATAGGAGCGCGTCGCGCCGAACGGAATCGCCTGCAAGTAAGTCCAAACCCTCCGTTGAAATACGGTCGAGCGAATGTCTAGAGGCAAGGTCGTATTCAACTCAGTGCCGGTCATCTTTCCCAGAAGAGATTCCGCCCAGCTTTGCAATCCTCCATCATCCGCCTTGCGGGCTGCGAAAGGGAACTCGTGCCGCAAACCTTCGATCAAGTCGGCATCCGACCGTCCAAACTGAATTGAACAAATGCCCTTTTCGGTTGCCGCAATTAACATTCTTCCCAGCGGCGAGTCGGCACAGGTGTAGCGTATTGAGGCCGCAATCGCGCCACGCCGGTATTTGTCGGGCGTCATCCCGAGCTGCGATGACGTCTTTTCGTAAAGCCGGCTGCTGGAGCCGTATCCCGCGTCATACATCGCCCGTGTGACGTTGTTCCCCGCCTGCAGGTTAGATTTGAGCTGCCGCAAGCGGCACGCATCGGCGTATTGCCGTGGTGTAATTCCGAGCGCGGCCTTGAAGCGTCGCTGCAATTGAAACGGGCTTTGCCGGAAGGCCTTGCCCAGTCGGTCCAGTGTGAGCGGTTCGTCCAGGTGCTGCTCAATGAAGCGGCAAACCTCCTTCACCTTATCCGATTGCGGATTTCCGCCGATCGATCTCGGCCGGCAACGCAGGCACTCCCGAAAACCTGCCTTCTCAGCCAGTTCAGGACGCGTGAAGAACGTGACATTCTCCCGCCGCGGTCGCCGCGCCGGGCATGAGGGCCGGCAGTAAACCCCCGTGCTCGAGACAGCAAAGACGAATCCACCGTCCCGGCGGGAGTCGCGCTCGACTACCGCCTTCCAGCAGAATTCATCGTCTTCCGGATGATTGCTCGAACCGACCGGGTTGGAATACGCCAACGCCATCTGCCTGCGCTCCGTATCTGCGAGTATGGCATCGGGGATAGTGGAAGGGAAAGTGGTGTTCGCGGAAGTCATGATAGGGAAAGCTTACGGCGAGGCGATCCCGCGGACTATCCGAATCTTGCGGCCAAAGCAAATCAGGGATTCGAGAGTACCGGCCTCCGGCCCTACATAGCTATCTTAATTATCCAGCGGCTGGAAGGGACCGAGCAGGCTAGAAACCCCAGAACGCTTCCGCAATTCGGTGAGCAGCGCACTGGCGGCATTGGTGTAGGTCTTGCTCGGATCAGATGGATCGGCCCAAACAGCGTCATAAACGATCTGCGCTGCCTCCTTGAGATCGATATGCAACGCGGCTTCGAAGACGTCTACCCGCTCCTGCAGGCGATCGTAGCAATGTTTGCAGACGGTAGCTGGTTCACCTGCCTGGTTGCGATGCTCTCCCGTTGTGCAAATAGCGGGCGCAGAGGCTTTTGTCTCGGCCGTAGCGAGCTGCGATTTGAGCTGCTTCAGGAACGCTTCGCGCTCCCGCTCCAGCGTGGCAGCGTCGGGTACGGGCAAAGCAGGAGGTGGCGCGCTCCGAACCGCAAGCAAGGCAACCGGCGATACTCGTTCGCTGCTGTCGCACGTCGGGCAGGCATCAAGTCCGGCAGCATAGTAGAGATGGCAATTGGCGCAAGGCAAGCCATATCCCGCAGATTGGGTCTGCGCCGCCGCGTCTTTCCGGACAGCATTTCGACGATCCGGGCGTGCCTCCGTCCGGACTACACTGCGCACATCGGTGGAACCCGTGACCTCAGCTTGCGGAATCAGCGGCGCGTTTTTCGCGGCCTTGGATGGGATGCCTTGTGTCAGGTCCATGATCAGCTCTCCGGATGCGCTGGGCAAACTCGGGGCCGCGCCGCCGGCCAACGGCGCAAGCCTCATCCTCAGTGTAGGCAGCGCTCCTTGGCCGCGAAAATGACGGGAGTACAGTGCCACCCCTTGTCCCAATCGCCTAGCGCGAATGGGTCTCTTTCATTAATTTCATCAATTCATCGCGGCGGGCGCGATAGAGTGGGCGGTCCGGGTCTAGCCGTGCTGCAGTCTCAAGCTCAACCAGGGCTTCTTCATAGCGGTCCATCGTCATCAGGCACGCCGCCAGCGAGTAGTGATTGTCCGGCGAACCGTTGAGGCGAAGCGCCTCGCGAAATTCCTTTTCGGCTGCTGAGAATTTCTGCTGCCGGAACAGTGCCGTTCCCAATGCACGGTGGGCCGTGTCGGAGTCAGGATTCAGTTCGACCGCCAGCCTTAACTCGCGCGCCCCCTCTTCCAGTTTGTCATCCATCAGCATGGCTTCGCCGAGCATGCGGTGCTCCGACGCCCCGGTTGGATTCTGCTGGACTGACAGTTGCAATTCGCTGACTGCGTTCGCGTAGTCGTGCTTTGCCAGGTAGGCGTGAGCCATGCAGGTATGCCCCTGCGTCCACTCCGGATGCTGGCGGTAGAGTTCGCTCAATTCGGCCATCGCGGCATCGAAGTCGCCTTTGTCGCAATAAGTATTGCCGAGATTGTTGCGAACAGCGGCGTCTTGGGGCGCCAACCGTCTGGCTTCGCTTGTATTCCGTGATCGCTTCGTCGAGCTTGTTTTGCTCGTGCAGAACCAAAGCCATGTTCGAATGCGCCTGCCAGAATGATCGATTCAGGCGAATTGCCTGACCGTAGGCGTCAATCGCGCCCGCCAGATTGCCTGCCGCGTGCAGCGTGATGCCAAGATCGTAATAAGTGTCCGCGTTGTGCTCGTCCCGGGCGAGCGACTCAATGAAGGCATTTACTGCTGCGGCGTACTGCTCATTGGAGTAAAGCGCGAGGGCCAGAAACTGGTAAGCTTCGGCATTCTGCGGATCCATGCTCAGCGCGGTACGAGCCTCCGCAATCGCGTTCGGTCCATCATCCAGCCGGTAGAAGATGTAGGCCATGCTGCTGTGGTTCTCAGGCAGATCGGGCATCAGCCTCGCCGATATCTTGAGTTCATCGAAGGCATCATCCCACTCTTCCTGCTGCCGGAGCATTGCCCCCAACGCAAAGTGCAGCGCGGCGTTTTGTGGATCGTCCGCTAACGCTTTTCGGAGCGCGATTTCCGCCTCGTGGAAGTGTTGATCCCGGGCGTCGACGGCGGCTTTTACTACGGGTTCCGGAATGTCAAAAACTGCCACACCGGAATTCGGCGACTGGGTTTCGATGGCCGGCCTCAAGCTCTTCAGCGTGCGAACCAGATTCGCATCTGCGCCGGCACTTTCAAGCTGGCGAATCTGCTCCTTGCCTGGAGTCGCGGCGATTCCTCGTTCGTGAACAATACGCGCCAACCGGCTGCTGGAGATGCCCGCAGTAAGCCAGGCCATCAGCTGTACGGAGGTCACCGGCTGGCTATCGCTGGAACGGGCGCTCAGCACCAGCCCAAGAAAGAAGACGAAAACAGACGGGCCCCTGCGCTTCACACGGATCTCCGGGCAAACAATTTGGCTTGCTGGATTGAGCTGATTGCTGGTCCAGGCTCGATTTCGAGCCCGCTAAGCCACATTAGCCCGCAGGCCGGACCGGGAGTAAGATCACGGAAGTAATGGGTACTACGCAGCGCTGACCGGTTTGACTTCCACCTGCCGCTCCGTTACCGTATAAAGATGTAGTAGTGTTTTCTGGAGGTTCCCCATGTTTGAGGGTCTTTTTCAACCAACGCATCTGATCATCATTTTTGCGATAGCTCTTCTGGTTTTTGGTCCTAAGAAATTACCAGAACTCGGAAAAGGCCTGGGCGAGGGAATTCGTGCCCTCAAAGAAGGCATGAAGGATAATCCTCCGGCTCCCGGCGAGCAGAACAAGACTACTGACTCAAAAGATGTGAAGAGCTGAAATTTCACCGCTCGTGGCCGCAATAGTTGGCCATCTTCGGTCTGGCAGCTTTCGATTCTGCCGCAGCTTCGTCCTGGCTGACGGTTTTCCAATCGATTCCGGGTTCCCTGAATAGATTCTGAGCTGTACATTTCTCTAAAAGCTGGAGGTAGGCAGTGTTGCGTAAACTCGAATTCTGCGTTCTTATTGTGTTCTTGGCGTTCGCGCCATCCATCTTTGCCGATCAGATCACTTTGAAAAACGGCGACCACCTCACCGGAAAAATCGTAAAGTCTGACGGCAAGCAACTGGTCCTGCACACCGACGCCGCCGGAGACGTGACCATTAGTCTGGCAGCAATTACACAAATCACCACCGATCAAGAACTCCACGTCACAACCTCAGATAAGAAGACCGTCGTGGGTAAGGTGACCGGCGAGGATGGCAAGCTCGAAGTTGCTACCAAGAGCGGAGCCACAGAGGAGGTTCCGGTCGCGAAGGTCACGATCATCCGCAACGATGCGGAAGAGACTGCTTACGAAAAATCGCTGCACCCCGGCCTCCTTCACGGCTGGAACGGCGGAGCTAATGTCGGCTTCTCGCTGGCTCGCGGCAATAGCGAAACCACCAACCTCGCGTTGGCGATCAATGCCGTTCATCCTACCGAGAAAGATAAGCTCACGATTTTGCTCAGTTCAATCTACACAAATAATGACCTGGCAACTCCCAGCGAGGTAGCCAACCTGATCCAGGGCGGCATCGAGTACGACTACAACCTCAGGCCGCGCTGGTTCGCTAATGCCCAGGCGCAATTTATCAGCAATGCCTTGCAGGATCTCGATCTTCGATCGATCTACGGCGGAGGTCTGGGCGTTCACGCCATCAACTCAGCCTCGACCACCCTCGACCTGATCGGCGGTCTTAACTACACCCATGAAACCTATTCGGACGGTTCTCCTGTTACGCCGCCGACGATCCCCCCTACCCTCACTTCGTATGGCATCACCAATCGCTTCCTGGCCGCCACCATCGAGGATGACTTCATGCATAAATTGGGCAAAAGCACGGTCATCACGCAGAAGCTTGATTTTTATCCGGCTATAACCGAGTCAGGTCAATATCAAGAAGCATTTCTCCTCGGCACGGTTACGAAAATCAGCAAGTGGTTCGGCTGGCAAAATCAGTTCAGCGATCTCTACGTCTCCAACCCTCCGGCTGGCACCAAGAAGAATGATGTGATACTGACCACCGGTTTGAACATAACTTTCAACCATTAATTTCCTGACAGCTGAGCCCAGGCTGTTAACTAGATCCGGCCGCCCGCCAAATGGGGGGCTTTCCTATGGGCCGCCGCAACCGGGACCCTCCGGGACAGGGAACATCCTTTTTTCGCTAACCACGACTTGCAAGCCGCGTCTACTACCGAGTAGAGTACTGTTTCTCGTTTACTGGGGTTTCCCAGGTTCCTCAAAACAGGAGTCTTCTTCATGCGTCATGCATTCAATGTGCTGATTGCCCTCTGCTGTCTTACCTTCGCTTCTCTCCCCGCCTTCTCCCAAACCGCTGACGAACTGGTCGCCAAAAACATCGAGGCCCGCGGCGGAATGGAAAAGATCCAGGCCATCAAAACTCTGCGCATGAGCGGCAAGTTCGATGGCGGCGGCGGCTTTGTCGCCTCCGTCGGCCAGGAAAACCAACGTCCCGACCTGATCAGAGAGAGTTTCACCTTGCAGGGCATGACCGCGGTCAATGTCTACGATGGCGCCCACGGCTGGCAGATTCAGCCTTTCGGCGGGAAAAAGGATCCGGAACTGATGGGCGAGGACGACGTCCGCGATCTGCTCCTCGACGCCGATTTCGAAGGCCCGCTGGTCGACTATAAGGAAAAAGGCAACACCGTCGAGTTCATGGGTCACGACGTAGTCGATGGTGACGATGCCCTGCGCCTGAAGGTCACCCTGAAGAACGGCGACATCATTTACGACTATCTCGATCCCGATACTTTTATCGAGATTCGCCGTGATATTCAGCAATTCATCCGCGGTTCGGTGCGCGAGCGCGTCGTCGGACTCGGCTCATACAAGCCGGTAAATGGCGTGATGTTCCCGTTCTCGCTCTCACAGGGAACCAAAAGTCATCCCGATGAGCAAACCACGACCATACGGAAAATCGAAGCTAACGTGACCATCGATCCCGCGGACTTTGCTTTGCCAGAGTCGTTGAAGACCGAAGAAAAGAAATCGGGCATTGTCGGCATTCGTTGATTCGGCCTGTCGATGAGCTCTGGCTGACTCGGAATGAGCTCCAAGAACGAAAAATTATTGCGTAAAAAAGGACTCGTAAACATGAAAGCACCCGCTCGCAGTTTCTGGGCAGTGACTGTGCTACTCGCCGGACTTGTTTTTTGCTTTCCGCTGCAGGCCACGGCGCAGGCTTCATATCGCTACGACTCAGCCACTATTTCAGGCCTCCCGGCGCGCAATATCGGTTCAGCGGCCATGAGCGGTCGCATTGCTGCGGTAGATGCCGTGGAAGAGAATGGTCGGATCACCGTCTTTGTCGGTGCCGCCAGCGGCGGGGTGTGGAAGTCGGTGAACGGCGGCACGACCTACAAGCCGGTCTTTGATCGCGAAGACGTGCAGTCAATCGGCGCCGTGGCAATCGATCCTTCGAATTCAAAAACGGTCTGGGTGGGAACCGGTGAAGGCTGGCTGCGCAATAGCGTTTCGGTTGGCGATGGCGTCTATAAATCGACCGATGGCGGCGAGAACTGGACCAACGTTGGCCTCAAAGACAGCGAGCACATCGTCAAGATTCTAGTCAATCCTACCGACGCCAACAACGTTCTTGCCTGCGCAACCGGGCATTTGTGGAATGACAACGACGAGCGCGGCGTTTACCAGACCACCGACGGCGGCAAGACATGGAATAAAGTTCTGGCCGGTGCCAACGGATCGAGCGGCTGCGCCATGATCGCCCGCAGCAAACAGGAGCCAAAAACCATTTATGCGGCCATGTGGGATTTCCGCCGCCAGGGATGGACCTTCCGCTCCGGTGGTCCGGGTAGCGGAATATTCAAATCCACCGACGGCGGCGCGACTTGGAATGAGTTGAAAGACGCGAAGGGCTTGCCGCCGAAGCCCTACGGCCGTGTCGCGGTGCAGGTCGCCGAATCAAAGCCAAACGTGGTCTATGCCAACATCGAAGCTGAAAAAGGAAGAGGGCTTTACCGCTCCGATGATGGCGGCGCTCACTGGTCCAAGCTTGATGCCAGCAATTTCATGGTCTGGCGTCCATTTTATTTCGGGAATCTGGTCGTCGATCCGAAAGACGAGAATAAGATTTTCAAACCGGATCTTTTCCTTCTACTCAGCAACGACGGCGGCAAGACTTTCAACAATGTCTCCAGCCGCGGCCACGGTGACTTCCACGATATCTGGATCGATCCCAAGAATACCAATATCGTGATCGCCGGTGACGATGGCGGATTGTGGCGGAGCGAAGACGGCGGCAATCGATGGAAGCACCAGATGAACTTGCCGGTCTCGCAGTTCTATCACGTCAGCGTAGACAACGCGGATCCCTACCATGTCTATGGCGGCCTGCAGGACAACAGTTCCTGGGTTGGCGATTCCTCCTATCCCGGCGGTATCAGCAACTCGCGCTGGGAAAACATGTTCGGGGGCGACGGCTTCTGGATGTTCGAGGATACTTCCGATCCGGATTATCTTTATGCTGAAGCGCAGGGCGGCGAAATCGGCCGCGTGAATCGCTACACGCACGAGATTCGCGATCTGCACCCCTGGCCGAATTACAACGAGGGCAAGCTGCGCTTCAATTGGAACACTCCGATCCACATGAGTCCCAACGAAAAAGGGACGATCTATATCGGCGCGCAATTTCTTTTCCGTTCGCGCGACCATGGCCAGTCCTGGGATCGCATCTCGCCCGATCTCACCACCAACGATCCCGAAAAGCAAAAGCAGGAAGAATCCGGCGGAGTGACCATCGACAACTCATCCGCCGAGATGCATACAACCATCTATTCGATTTCCGAGTCGCCGAAGAACGGGCAGATCATCTGGGCCGGTACCGATGACGGGAACGTCCAGATCACCCGCGATGGAGCCAAGACCTGGACCAATGTCATCGGAAACATCAGCGGGCTGGGCAAGAATTCCTGGGTCACGACCATCGAAGCCAGCCGCTTTGATGAAGCCACTGCCTATGCCACGTTCGACCGCCACACCTTCGGAGACATGAAGCCATACGTCTATCGGACGGCCGACTACGGTCAAACCTGGACCGCGCTTCCAGCCCAGGAAAGTGGCGTGCGCGGTTATGCCCACGTCATCAAGGAAGACACAGTCGACCGCAATATACTTTTCCTCGGTACGGAATTCGGCCTTTGGATCTCGGTCGATGGCGGCCAACGCTGGGCGGAATACAAAGGCAGCGATTTCCCCTCGGCGCCCGTCGATGACATTGCGCTTCAAGCGCGTGAGTCTGACCTCGTGCTCGCCACGCATGGCCGCGGCATTTGGGTGGTCGACGATATCTCGCCGCTGCGCGCGCTCACTCCGGAAATGATGGGCAAAGAAGCGGCGCTGATTCCCGGCCGCACTGTCGTTCAATATTTCGATGTCCAGGGTGGTTGGCCGGAAGGCGATGAGACCTTCCACGGTCAAAGCCGGCCCACCGATGCGCAGATCACCTACTACCAGAAAGGGCGCCACATCTTCGGCGATCTGAAAATTGAAATTTTCGATCAGGATGGAAAACTGGTCGACACTGTAGCCGGCACCAAACATCGCGGGCTGAATCGCACCAGTTGGTCGATGCACGTTAAACCCCCTGCTGTTGCGCCAGCGGCATCGGCGCTGTTCGAAGCCGCACAGGGACCGCGCGTCGTGCCCGGTACCTACACGGTGAAACTTACCAAGGGAGACAAAACCTACACCGAGCAACTCACTGTCGCTATCGATCCGCGAGCCAAGTATTCGCTCGACGAGCGCAAAGCCGAGTTTGATCTCTCGATGAAGGTCTACAAAGAGCTTGAGCATATGACCTGGGGAGTCGTTGCGATTGAAGGCGTGCGTGACGGCGCGAATGCACGTGCGGCGAAGCTGCCGGAAAAAGATCCGCTGCACAAGCAACTACAGCAGCTCGCGGCAGACTGCGACGCCATTCGTTCAAAAATCGTGGCCACTAAAGAGGGCGGCATGATCACCGGCGAAGAACGCATCCGCGAACATCTTGGCCAGCTCTACGGAGCGATCACCAATTACGATGGCAAGCCCACGGATTATCAGGTGGCGCGAACGGAATCGCTAGGTCACGAACTGCAGGACGTGATCGACGACTTCCAGAAAAAAGCTGACAGCGAACTGCCGAAAATTAATGCCGGCCTGAAGAAGAAGAAACTGGAAGTCCTCACCGTTCTCGCCGAAGCCGATTGGCAGAAAAAGAAGGATGAAACTTCGGCCGCATCCGGCTCGGGAATGCGAAGGCCGTCAGACGACGACTTCGGCGAGTTCCGCGAAAGAGACTAACCTCACCGAAAAGTTGGAGATACAGCGGCGGGAACAATTCAGCGTTCCCGCCGCTTTTGCTCTCAAGTCGAGTCGTGCGAAACGAATCTACTGGAACGTCACAGTGATCGGCGTAGAGGTCGAGCTTCCGTAAACCGAATTGCCTGAGTACACAGCCGTGATCGTGTTCGCGCCCACGTTGAGTTGCGATGCGCTCAGCAGCATACTCCCCGCCGATCCTGCATCGCCCGTAGGCAGCACAGTTTCCGTCCCCAGCAAGGTTGACCCGAGCATAAAGTTGACCGTTCCACTCGGCATGCCGCCATCCCCGGGATTCGCCGCCACCGTCGCAGTCAAAGTCGTGGATTGACCGGGTTGAAGCGTGTACGAAGCCGACGTTAAACTCACAGTCAGCGAGTTCGCAACCCCGGTCGATTCGTATGCACCAATATCAATGCTCGAACCATTGGTTCGCGGGTTGCCGATGAAGTCTGTGCTGCCGTATATCGATCCGCTATTGCACCATCCCACGCTGCAACTGAGACTCGTGCTACCGGCATTCACAGCCGGAGAACTCGCTGCAATGTCAAAGTCCGGCGGCGTAGCACCCACATTCACAAAGAGCGGATTCGCATTCAGCGAATGAGCGTCCTCACCCGACGCGGTCTGATAAGCGGCGAAGGTTTTGTAGCTACTTACTCCCGCCCAAACGATCGACGTTCCTTTCACGTAGCCAGCCGCGGAATAATACAAATTCCAGTTGAGTGTCGCCGGTGGCGCTGGATACGCAGTCGTCGGTTTCACAAAGCTGTTGATCCAGATATTTTGCGTTCCCGCGTAGACGATATTATTTTCGAAGATGTTTCCCTGCGCCTGCCCCGAGTGGAACTGAATCTGAAATTCGCCCGCCTGATTCTGCGTATTGTTGTTGTAAAGCGTGTTGTTGACGATCACTGCGTTTGCAGTTCCTCCCACATTCGCGGAGTATCCTCCGATCGAAATGCCGCACGCATTCGAGTCGTAGACCACGTTGTTCCGCACCGTAACGTACCTGCCGTTGCATGGTGAAGTACCTTTGCCGATGGTCCCACTCGAAGAGTATTCAGTGCCGGTGCTCTGGCATATTTTATGTTCGCTTGCAACCTCGATGCCGTAATCCACGTTGTGGATCAGATTGTTTTCGATCGTGACAAAGGCACAGCCGTCGCAGTAAACGCCGTCGGCGTCGTATTGGTCGCCTTCGCCGGCGTTGTGAATTCCGCTGATGTTGTAGATCGTATTTCCGCTGATTTCTCCATACATCGCTTCGTCGTAACCGACCGGCCCCACGCCTTCGTATCCGATCGCATCGATGCCGATGTTGTCGTCATCATGCACGAGATTATTCGTAATCGAAAAATGGGTGACGTTGCCATCCACATTCACCGATTCGCTGTTACCCGTCTTCAGGCTGTAAACCTCGTTCCCGCTGATCACCAGGGAAGTGATGGGAGTCTGCGATGTGCCGTAGACCGCAATGCCAAACGCGTTTCCGTTCTTCTCCGATGAGGTCGTGATGTTGTGCACAAGATTGTTGAGTAACTGCACCCCAGTACCCGAACCCGTGATCCAGACGCCGGCCGGAGTATAAGACGCTTTGCTGGTGGTGAAATTACGAAGCTCGAATCCGCTGACCGTGACGTAGCTCTGATTTACGATCGTGACCAGGCCCTGCGTATCGTTTCCGCTCGATGGAGGGTTCGATGTGCAACAGGTAACGCTAGTTCCGTCGAGCACCGCAGTTTGCCCCGGATAGCTTTCGAAGGTAATCGGCGCCGCCGCGGTGCCAGACGCAGGAAAGTTCACGGCCTCGCTGTAAACGCCGCCGAAGACATATACTGTCGCGCCCGCCGTTACCGAATTTGCAGCATGCTGAATCGTGAGCCAAGGCGCGCCTATCGTGCCCGGATTGCTGTCGCTGCCTGTGGTCGAAACGTAATAGGTTGAACCCGCCTGCGCGAAAAGGCTCGACGTTAGCGTCAATGCAACCGCAAAAATCATACCGAATGCTATTCGCAAGTTCCCCGTGGTCGAGACATTGTGTTTCATGATTCGCCCTCCCTCAGAATGAGCGCCACTTTAGCGAACCTTCTCCAAACCGTCGGATGTCCTCCCAAGACAACCTAGAAGTAGAACTTCGCCGCTAACTGAATGAAGCGCGGATCGCGTGCCGCAACTGCCTGTCCGAACTGCGGCGTACCGAATTCCACTGCGGTTGGTTCCTCGCTGATCGCGCCTACCGGACCCAACAGAGGATTTACATGGTTCCAGATGTTGAAGAAGTCGGCGCGAAACTCCGCGTGCATTTGTTCGCGAATGGGGAACAGCTTGAAGAGCGTAAAGTCCCAATCCTGCATGCCCGGTCCGCGAACTATGTTTCTACCCGCGTTGCCGAAGGTGAAGAAGGTCGAGTTGTCGACAAAGGCGCAGGTATTGAATAAAGTTCCTGGGGCGCACGGCTTCGCGTTTGGGTTGCCCGCCAGATTCGGCCGCACTTCGTAGAAGCCGACGGTGCCGCCCCCATCGCTGGTCGAAACATTGGTGATCGAATCGGTGATCGTGAACCAGTTGCCCGTCTGGGCACTCGTAATGCCCGAGACCTGCCAGTTCCCGATAATTCCGTTCAGCACCCCGGCGGCATGGCCGGCAAATGCTTTCCCGCGCCCAAAAGGCAATTCGTACGCATAGCTTGCCACGAAGCGCTGGCGCACATCGAAATCGGCGTTCGCGTATTCGAGTTGGGGGTACAGTTCGTTGCGGAAATCTCCATTGTTGAGTGAGCCCAGGCTGGCGCTGGAAGCATCATCCAGCGCATGCGCGTAAGTGTACGAAAGGCCGAACTGCAAACCGCGGGTGACTCTCTTCTCCAGATGAACTTGCAGCGCGTTGTAATTCGAGTAGTCGTTGGCGCGCAGCGTGTCGATCAGACCATCGACCGCGGGAAATGGGCGACGTGGCGCGGTCGGACAGTTTTCCGGAGTGTTTCCATTGCTCGTGCAGAACGCCACATTCGGCTGCGCTTGATTGCCGTTGTACATGCCGTAGAGATAGTTCCCATGCGAGCCCGCATAGGAAACGTTCAGCAGCATCTCGCCCGGCAATTGATATTCGAACCCGAAATGCCATTGCTGGGTGAACGGGGTTTTCAGCGTAGAGCTTTCAGAAAACAGCGTCGGCGTGTTCGGATCGACGAGCGAGTTCGCGGGAAAACCCTGCGCTAAAGAGCTGAGTGGCACGTTTCCCGGCCCTATCACTGCGCAGTTAGGTTGATTCGGATTAGGATTGGCCGCAGGCAGGCCGCATGGCTGCGTAAAGTTCTCCGTAACGAAAAAAGGAGGATTGAAGCCGGGACTCGGGTTTGAAAATGGCCCGTTCTCCTCTCCACCATAGAAAATTCCGTAACCAGTCCGCAGAACCAGCTTGTTGGTAAGCTGGTAAGCCAGACCAAGGCGAGGCGCGAAAGTGGTCAAGTCCGGCGAGATTAGTCCCAGGCTCCCGGTCCTCTCGATGGGGATATACGAGGCAATGGTTGGGGTCAGCACAGCTTGCTGGCCCTTGGGGACCACGAGGGAATCGTTGGCGAAGTCGAAGTTTGCCTCCTGATTGTGGCTTGCCTTGACCGTCGTGAACAGCTCATAGCGCAAGCCAAGATTGAGCGTCAGCTTGGGAGTTGCGCGAATGTCATCCTGCGCGAACCACGAATAGTCGCCGCGATGATAGTCAACATTGTGCTGGTTGGTGATAGTCGCTCCATCCGTTATGCCCAGCAGGAAAGTCGCAAAAGCTTCGCCGCCTGTAGTTGGAGCCGCCGCATTGTCGGTGAAGTCGCTGGCAAAATCCATGGTGCCGCGGGAGGCTGCCGGCTGAAAAATCGTGAATTCGATGAAGCGTAGTTCGGTACCGAATTTTAGCGAGTGGCGCCCGTGAACCTTCGTCAGATTTTCATCAATCACGTACGCATTTTGTTTTTCGATCGATGGCAGAAAACCCGAGCTGCCGATGGTCGCAGTGCCGTCGTCGATGGTGATGTTCGGCAACCCGCCATTATCCGGACCGAACGGAACTCCGGGAAATCCCAACTGCGCCGCAACATTGGTGTTGGAGTTCAGCTGAAAACGATGAGCATTAATCCGGTTGTATCCGAAGCGAAATTCATTCACCGTGTTCGCGGAAAACGTGTGGGTTTCGCTGATCGCTGCGCTGCGGTAGGAATTTTCCTGGTTGCCATCCTGGAACGAGCCACCGTCGAGTGCATTGTTGAATGGCGAAGGAATAAAGCCGGGCTGGTCTTCGTAACTAAATCGTCCGAAAAGCGAGTCGCGATCTTTGATGGTGTAGTCGATGCGGATGTCGAAATTGTTCTGGTCGAAGCTCTGCTTCGGCTCCGCCAGGAAGTTGGACCCGTTAAGGTTCACATTCGGAGTCGGGAACAGCGCTGAAAGGCGTGCTGCCAGCGGATCAATCAAGGCTTTCGAAAATACATTGGTCGGAACGCCTCCTGCGCCGGTTCCAATCGGCACGCTGCAATAGCCATCCGGATTCAGCCCCGAAACCTGCGTCTGATAGGAGTTGAAAATCTCGCCCTGGTACGTGGGATTCCCGTTGCAATCGAGCGCCACCTGTTTCGTCGCATTGCCATTCACGTCCACGGCCATGACCGGAGTCGTCGTCAAGAACGATGAAAAATCTCCACTGATTTCCGCCGGCGTGGGAACCAGCGCCAGTTGCGGCAGAGCCTGGCGTCGGCGAAGACCCTCATAATCGCCGAAGAAAAAAAGCCGGTTCTTCAGAATTGGCCCGCCAAGAGTCGCCCCAAACTGATTCTGCCGGTACTCCTGCCGCCCGAACTCGTCAAATGCATTGCGGGCGTCAAAGATGTCATTCCGTAGAAATTCCCACACGTCGCCGTGAAACTGGTTCGTACCCGATTTAATCACCGCGTTCATTACGGCGCCATTCCCGCGTCCAAACTCCGCACTGTAGGCGTTAGTCTGAACTTTGAATTCCGCCAGCGCATCCACCGAGGGCTGAATCACATAAGCGCTGCCGTTCAGCACATCGCCCAGGTCAGAGTTGTTATCGACTCCATCGAGCTGAAAATTGTTCTGCAGCGACCGCGAGCCATTGGAGCTGAATCCGTATGAAGTCTCTACCCGCGAACCCGGTTCGGCTGGCCCCACCCCTGCGCCCAGCAACGCCAATTGCGCATAGTTCCGCCCGTTAAGCGGCAGCGTTTCGATGGTGTGGCTGTCTTGGACCTGGCCCAGTCCGGAGGTTTCAGTCTCTAGTTGCGGGCTGATCGACGTGATCGTCATCGACTCTGAAATCGTGCCGACTTGCAACGTCACGTCCACCGCCGGCCGTTCCTGCACGTCAACCGTGATCGGTCCGGCGACAGCCTTCTTGAAGCCAACTTTCTCAATGGTCACGTTGTAGCTGCCGACTTTCAGCGGGCTGGCGAGATATTCGCCCTGTGCGTTGGTCTGCGTGACCAACTTCGTTCCGCGGTCAACGTCGGTCACCGTCACCTTCGCGCCTTCCACCACGGCGTTGGAAGAATCCTTGACCAGCCCAGCAATGGCTCCAGTGTCCTTCTGCGCGGAAGCGGTTACGCTCGTGAGCGCCGCGAGCAAAAGTGCAGTGAGAAGCGGCCGGCAGCGCTGGGTAAAAACTCCCGCCAGCCTGACTAACGAGCCGTACGATGGTTGGTGCATGTTGATCCTCCCGCTGATGCTTTGCTTCTTCCCTTAAGAATGAATCAGAACATTTTGCACGACTCGACTGATCGCGCCGCTAGGGCTCGGACAATCCGGCTTTAGCCCGAAGTGCAAAGAAAAAAATAATCCCAGCAGTTGCCCGAAGATCACGTCTAACGGAGGCCGATAGTCATCTGCTACCGACAGCATTGGCGTATGCACCAGAACATGCTCGGCTACATCATCGACCCTGGAGTTCCGTCCCGCACTTATCGCGACACGGGTTTTTGCCAGACGCTTTCTCCCAATCTCCTCCAATAAATCCAGCTCGTAGCGTCGAACTGTTTCCTCTCCGGAAAGAAACGCCACAAGCAACGTCTGTTCATCAATGGCCGCCATCGGCCCGTGACGCAGGCCCAGCGCCGATTCCGACATCGTCTGAATTCGTCCTGCCGTGAGCTCCAGTACTTTTAACGCGGATTCGGTCGCGACTGCTTTCAGCGCCCCTGATCCCACGAAACATGCCTTCGTAAAATTGTCATTCGCCAAGTTTTGGGCGAGATCCGCAGCGGCATCCCGAAAGCTTGCTCCCGCTTCTGCTAACCGCGTTAGGATCTGCTCGTACCGCTCGAAGGTTTCCACATGCGCCAGACATTGCCCGAAGACGACCATGTTGGAAAACGAACTGGTCATGGCCAGACCCCGATCGTGGACTTCGTCGGGCAAAGCAATCCCTAATACCTGCTCGCGGCCGTGATTCATGCGCAGCATCTTAGCCTGGGCGTTGCAACTAATAATCAGATGATGAATTCCGGGATGGTCTTTCAACGCTTGCTGGATTACCGCGACGCCCTCCGGGCTTTCTCCGGAGCGCGAAAATGTGATCCAAAGATAAGAGCGGCCAGAAAGGAGCCACTCCTCTCGACTCGTCAGCAAATCCGTGCTGGGGACCGCAAGCACTTCACACTGCCAACACCGCCGTAAGAGCTGAGTCAGCGCACGGCTAATGTAATCAGAAGTTCCCGCACCCACCAGGAAGACAGTCGGCCGCAGCGCGGCCTCTTCAAAGACTCCTGCAGACCGTAGAAAATTACGAATGTCCTGATGGCGCTGCCGAAAGAGTTCGCGAGTCGCCAGCCAGCTTTCAGGCTGCTGGGCAATCTCTTTGGGAGTGTGCAATAGGCCTCGCGATTCTCTCTCGTCTTGCGGAAGGTCGATCAATCTCGACAGAGAGTTCATGGGAGCGGAAAAACCATACGAAAGTAATCGCAATAAATACTAACAAAACATAAGTAGAAAGCAAGAATTAAATACTTGCGCCAGTTCCCCGTTTTCAGCGCTCTCCTGGCAGATGCTGGTATAACTCGGGCCGGAAGATCGTATCGATGGTTCCCGTAACCTGAACCTTGAAACTCTTTTCCAAGGGCACTCCTTCAATTCCTTCCGCGGTCAGCCGCACCGTAAAGTCGCCGCTGTGAGTGTACGCATGAGTAACGCTCGTTCCCTTGGCTCCAGTTCCGTCTCCAAAATCCCAGCGGTACGAAAGTGCAGCCACCCCGTTTTCGCTAGGCCCCGCTGAAAACGTTGTCGTCTTCCCAGTCCCGATATTCTCGGACGCCTGCACCTTCACTACCGGCGCAGAAACGGCAATCGATGTATCGACAATCTTCAGCATCCGTACCGAGTGCGGCGAAATTTTCATCGAGAGCGAGGGCTGATTCTCCGTGACCAGCTTGCCGCCGAAGACATCGGAAACAGAATTGCGTTTTCCCAGATCGCGATCGGCAAAGAGATCCGCAAGCGAAAAACGATGCTCGCGTTCTTTTTCTGTCCAGTTGAAGACAGCCAGAATCGATTGCCGTTTGCTCTCGCGCAGCAAATAAGACGCTCGGCATCTCGTCCTCAGGCGCGTAACTCATCAAGTCAAGTGGTTTCGCGGCGTGACCATAACGCGCCATATTGAGGAGATCGGCGTTTTTCAGAAGATCCATGCGGTCGGCATCGAGAAAAAGTGTCGGCAGGTCGTCGCCGACCTCGTACATGCCGCCGGAAACCGCCGCCAGAGCGATCGCCACTTGCGCCTCATCGAGCGTGAGCGCTCTTTCGCCTCCGTGGTCCTGCTGCGCCGCATAGGCCTGGTGCGAAACCGAAAATGCGTCAGGATCGCTCACATAATAATTGCGATTCATGTAGTAGCGCGCGGCGATGCCGGGAGCCGCATCACGGCTCGCATCGAACGTATGTCCGGTGTCGCACGAAATTCGTCCTGTATCGACCAACCCCACGGGATTTAACATCGGGCTGCCGTCTTTATCGAGCAGCACACCGTCGCCAACGGCCTCGCGAATAATCCCCAGCCCAACCCGCTGTGCCTCGAGTGCCGTCGTATTCGGACGGTAGTAGTAACCTTCGATCAGGCTGTCATCCATGAAGTCCAGCTTGATGTAGCGGATTCCCCAATCTCGCACCAGGGTCCGGTAAATCTCGCGGAGATACTGTTGTGCGGCGGGATTCGTGGTGTCGATCACGTAGAGCTGATCGAGGTTCTTTGAAGTATCTGGCGGTTCGGTCACCCATCCTGCAGGAATCGGCTGGCCCTTCGCATTGTGCACCAGCCAATCTTTGTGGTTCGCATAAACCGACGACCGTTCGGAAATCTCGAAGGGCGCCGTCCATATTCCGGGCGTCAGACCAAGCGCTTGCACTTTCTCTTCCAGCGACCGCAACCCATGCGGATATTTGTTCGCCGTCGGCGACGTGTAATCGCCTCGAGCCCACTGATATCCCTCATCGATGTGAAAAAACGTGTAGCCGAGATCGCGCAGATGAGCGCTGAGAAATTCGGCGTTGGTCAGCGCCGGACCTTCGGTCAGCCCGAAATAAAAAGCTGTCCAGCTCCACCATCCGATCGGCGTTGGCGCGCTTACTCTCGCCGCGTGCAATTGCCGGACGAGATCGCCGTAAGTCTCAAGTTGCCCGTGATAGTCAGAAGAGAAGCTGGCCATCAACTTCTCAGCGCGTAGATCCTGCCCCGCTTCCACCGGCAAGCTGAGTTCAATCTGATCTTCCGCCGGTGATGTTCGCAACGAATTTTCTTTTGCCAGCTCAGTCGTGCCCGTGGACTCAACTTCGTAGCTGGCGATGTTGTCTTTTTTCTCGTTGAGCCGCAGGCGCAGAACCGTAAGCCACTTTTCCGAAGTTAAAGCCCCCACGAAAAAACTTTGCTGGCTCTGTCGGTTATATATAAGTTGGCTGCCAACTGCTCGGTGCATTCCATCGGCAGCGTCGGCCAAATCATGAAGGCTCATGTTAGGACGGTCTTCACTGAAACTGTCCGAGAGCACGCGATCCGCGGATGCCGGACCATCCAGGGCAAGAACATGACTTCTGGCATCCATCGTTCGAATCGCTTGCACGGTGATCTGCCCCGGCGTGTCGTTGCGAACCAGCGCTTCGATCTCGGCGAATTCCGCCTGTGCTCGCAATCGAATGCTGCCCACCAGACTGGGCTGTCCGGACAATCCACTGTAAGTGATCCTGAGCTCCGACCCCGCGCCTGAATCTCCGCTTAGCGGTGCTGTTGCCTCGTGTCGTGGATAATCGCTCGCGTGCAGCCATCGACCATTCACTTCCGCCTCCATCGTCGCCGTCAGCCAATCGTGCGGATTATCTCTCGACCGAATCGTGTAGGCGCCGGTTTTCTGGTCGGCCTCAACTTCCAGCTTCGAATTCTCGATCTTCACCGCTTGCGCGTGAACGTAATTTGAAGTTAGGGACAATAGGCAGATCCCACAAATAATCAGCAGCGATAAGTTTCGGTTCATCCACATGATGAATGCATCCCCTTTGCGGTGATTCAGTACGGCTGGAATCAATCGAAACAAAAGATAACGATTCGTAATACACCCGCTGGCATACGGGTGTCAATGAGGGACGAGAGTTTCGAATCGTCCAAGAAAGCAGGTGGCGACAAAACACCAAGGAATACAAGGAATAGAAGATAGGGGGAAAGGGAGTTGCGAACGAGCAGCTTAGTCTTATTCCAACTTCAACTCAATCTTCTTCGTGGCCGGATCAAGCTTTGTAATTCGGAACTTTCTAACTTCACCAGTTCGCACGGGCTCAGGCTTCGCCACGGCTGCGGTCGAAGCGCCCTTCCATCGCGCCTGCAGCATTGAACCGAGCGAGGACAAATCGAGCGGCGTATCGCCTCTCGCGGATTGCGAAGCTGGCTCGGTCGTGTGTTCTTTGCCCGACAAATCCGCAACTTCCATACTGCATGAGCCTTCTACACCCTCGCCCAATTCCACGCGCGCACGACCATGGAAAAGCTCAGCGATTCGTCCGCTGACGGAATCGCCTTCTTTGTGTTCCGCGATGTATTCGTCGAGACCGCTGGGCGCCATTTGCTTGATTCCCAGCCGCACCTGCCGCTTTTCGGTGTCCACCGCCAAAACCTGCGCCTTGACCAGTTGGCCGATTCTCAAAACGTCTTGCGGATGGTTGATTCGTTTCTCCGCGCTCAAATCGCTGACGTGGATCATCCCCTCGACGCCCTCAGTCAACTGAACGAACGCGCCAAACTTCGTGATGCTTACTACCGGCCCTTCAATCACGCTGCCGGCGGCAAAGCGCTGCCCCGCATCGGCCCATGGATCTCCCAGCGCCTGTTTGAGCCCCAACGACATGCGGCGCTCGTCACTATTGATCCCTAAGATCACAGCATCCACGCTCTCGCCTGGTTTTACGAGCGTGTCGGCCCTGCGCAGCTTTCTGCCCCAGGACATTTCGGATATGTGGATCAAGCCTTCAATTCCGGCTTCCAGCTCCACGAACGCCCCAAACTCGGCAACTCGCGTCACTGTTCCGCGAACTCGCTCGCCCACGCGATACTTGCCCGGCACCGCATCCCATGGATGCTTCTGCAACTGCTTCATGCCCACCGAAATCCGCTGCTTTCCGGACTCGTTCGAAATCTTCAGCACCTTGACGTCGACCTTCTGGCCGACCTCAAGCACATCCGCCGCTTTCGCCACGCGGCTCCATGAAATGTCGCTCACATGCAGCAACGCATCCACACCGCCAAGATCGACGAAAGCTCCGTAATCGGTAAGGCTGCGGACGCTTCCGGCAATTACGACGCCCTCTTTGACCTCAGAGTAAAGGCGTTCTTTAGCCGAACGCTCCTCGTCTTCGAGAACGGCGCGGCGGTCGACGACAACGTCCTCATCGGCCACATCGATTTTAAGAATGCGGCAGAAAATTTCCTGCCCGACCAGCTTCTCCATTTCCACCGCTTCGCGCACTCCGCTACGCGAAGCCGGCATGAACGCGCGCACTCCCACATCCACGCTCAGTCCGCCTTTGATCACGCCCGTTACCGTTCCAACAATAGTCGCCTTATCGGCAAAGGCTTTTTCCAAAGCCGCCCAGTCGGTTGGCCGCTCAACTTTCCCCAAAGTAAGCTGGTAGTAGCCCTCCGCGTCGCGTCCCCTGACTGACACCGAGAGCTTATCGCCGGGCTTTGCCGTCTGGCCGGCAGTCTGCAAATCCGCGAGCGGCAGCGTTCCTTCGCTCTTGAAGCCAATGTCGAGCACAACCGCGTCGCCTGAGATAGCGACCACTGTGCCCACAAGCTGCTTCCCGCCACCCTCACGCTTCCGCGAGTGGCTCTTTTCGTATTGCGAAAGCATGTCACCGAAGGAAGGTTCGGCGTCGGCAGACGGCTCGACGTTGATTTGATTTTCCGGAGTCAGAGAGTCATGCATCATGGATAGGCCAAATGATCGGTCAGGAAATGAGAGCTGCCGAGAGCCGCCAGCGAGATAAATGGTAGGCACGAGGAGACTCGAACTCCTGACCTCTACCGTGTCAAGGTAGCGCTCTAACCAACTGAGCTACGCGCCTACGCTGGCCTTTATTCTAATGTCGCTGGCGGCGTTCCGCAACGTCGCCAGCGGCACTTCAGTGCTCCGCAGTTGCCAATTCGCACCCCCGGCGGCGACAATCGTTGCATGGCGAAAGATTCGCAACCGAGGGCCTGCACGATTCGCGAGCGCAAGCTTCCGCTTCCGCACCTTTTTCGCCGGGATCGATGGTTGTGGTGACGCTGGGCAATCCACGGGACAAATTTTGGGGTACGATTCTCGCCTTGGGCGCAGAAGGACTGAGCCTAAGCGGAATCGAGCTGGCATCCTTTGAAGACTTGGCTGTCATGGTCAAGGATCGAGAGCCATTCACTCCAGCGGTTGTCTTTTTCCCCATGCACCGTATCGAGCGCGTCGAACTCGACCTGCCCGATGGCAACCTGCCCTCGCTGTCGCAGCGCTTCGAGGCCAAGACCGGCCTCGATCCCGCCGCAATTCTGAATCCGCTGGCAACTCCACCGAGCCGTTCTCGCGCTTCCGCGATCAAATCCGCAACCCGCTCCGGTAAAGGTCCAGTATGAAGTTCTCCCAGATCTTTACCACTCCCAATCAGTTGACTCTGCTGCGCATGGCGTTTGTGCCGTTCGTCGTGATCGAACTGGTCGACGGGCGCTTTTTCTGGGCGCTGGTGCTTTTTGTGATAGCCGGCTTCAGTGACGGGCTCGACGGCTTGCTGGCGCGGAAGCTGCACCAGCAAACACTGCTTGGCCAATATCTCGATCCCATTGCCGATAAGCTGCTATTGAGCACGATGTTCCCCGTGCTCTCAATCCTGCACCGCATACCCTGGAAATTTACTGTGCTGGTCTTCAGCCGCGATATTTCCATCCTCGCCGCCAGCGCCGTTCTGTTCGCAATTTCAGGCTTGCGCGATTTCCGCCCCAGCATTTTCGGTAAAGCAAACACTTTTTCCCAGATCGCTGCCGTGTTCTTTGTGATGCTCTACGCCATACGTTCAACCCGCTGGATATGGATTACGCGCACCGTCTTTCTGCGCGCGACCTTCGCCTTCACCATCATCTCCGCTCTGCACTACGTTTTCCTGGTACAGCATCGGCTCCGAGTTCACGGTCACACTTTGCCTTCACATTCCCCCGCAAACACGACTGCTGATACCCGCGTCAGTTGACCCGGTTTCCGGCGTACCCCTAGAATTGCTGGTTCTCGATTGCAGCTTCTTCGCAAACGCTCACCCATTATGCCTCTTCGCCTTTACAACACCATGTCCGCGCAGATCGAGGAGTTTCGCCCGTTGCGCGGCAACGACGTTCGCATGTACGCCTGCGGACCTACCGTTTATGACTACGGCCACATCGGCAACTTTCGCACCTTCGTCGCGGTCGATATGCTGCAGCGCTTCCTGCGACAGTCCGGCTACAACGTGCGCTATGTGATGAATATCACCGATGTCGACGACAAGATCATCCGCAACGCCGCCCGCGACGGAGTTAGTGTCCAGCAATACACGGCGAAATACGAGAAGGCTTTTCTGGAAGACGCCGCCATGATCGGAATCGAGCAGCCAGTGCTGGTTCGCGCCACCGAACATATTCCGGAAATGGCGGATTTCGTCGCGAAGCTAGTCGAAAGAAATCTCGCCTACCGCACCGACGATGGCTCCTATTACTTCCGCATCGCCAGCTTTCCGCGCTATGGAAGGCTCTCGAAAAAAGATTTCGGCGGGATGCTCGACGGCGCGCGCGTCGATGTCGACGAGTACGACAAAGACAGCGCCCGCGACTTCGCCCTCTGGAAAGCGCCCAAGCCCGGCGAAGCTTCATGGGATACTTCGATCGGACCCGGCCGTCCCGGCTGGCACCTCGAGTGCTCGGTCATGTCGATGGAGGAGCTCGGCGAAAGTTTCGATCTCCACGCAGGCGGCGAGGATTTGGTATTCCCGCATCACGAAAACGAAATCGCGCAGTCGGAGTCCATGACCGGAAAGACCTTCGCGCGCTTCTGGTTTCACGTGCGCTTCCTGCTGGTCGAAGGCGAGAAGATGTCGAAAAGCCTGGGCAACTTTTTTACTCTGCGCGATCTTGTTCTCAAGGGACACAAACCATCTTCAATCCGCTATCTGCTGGCCTCCGTGCCATATCGCAATCAACTCAATTTCACCTTCGATGGGCTGAAGCAGGCGGCGGTGTCGGTCGAGCGACTGCGTAATTTTCGCCAGCGCCTCACCGTCGGAAGTTTTCCTCAAGGTTCGAATCCAGAGATGCAATCGCTCGCCAGGCTGACAATCGAGCATATGCGCGCAGCTCTTGAAGACGATCTCAACACCGCGCAGGCGCAGGCCGCAATTTTCGAGATGGTGCGAAGCGCCAATTCCGCTCTCGATGCCGGGCTGGTCAGAACGGAGGATACTGCGCCGCTTTTATCAGCGCTCGAAAAATTCGACGAGATCTTCGCCGTGCTCAGAGATGACGATGGCGAAAAGATGAAACAGATTTTCGATTGGGCGCCTTCCGAGGGACGCGAACCAGAGGTCAGCCCGGAATTGCGCGAACTGGTCCGCGCCGCCCAACTCTCCGAAGCGGGTATCGAAGAAAAAATCAAACAAATGGAATCAGCGCGCAAAGCCCGCAATTTCCATCTGTCAGACGCGTTACGTGCGGAACTAACCGGCGCCGGCATCCTCATCGAAAACACAAAGGATGGAGTCCGCTGGCGCCGAAAATAGCGGCAGTCTTTCGCCCGCGACCATAAAAAAGAGCACGGCAACCGCCGTGCCCTTTCGAGAGAGAAAATACTGCAGGTTAGCAGCAGCATAATCTGCGGCCCTGATCAGATTGTCACGGAGATGTAAAAACCGCAGGAGCACCGTCAGTGCTGCTGTGCGCTATCCCTGAGTGCGGTCCTGAAACTCCTCATGCCATGCCATCTGAATAGCTTCGAGTTTGCCCTCATTCGAAGTTTTTGGATCGCCCTTAAAATCCGGCAATTCCGTCACGTAGCGGTGCAAGTCTGTAAAACGCACGGTGAGTGGATCGACTTCGGGGTGCGCTTCGGAGAGCCGTATTCCGATATCTTCAGCATCATCCCAGGTGAGAGGTTTGGGCATCGCACGCTCCTGAAAAGCAAAGTTTCAAGGTCGCACAGCTTCAAAGGTTCAACCATGCAGGCTTTTCCATGCAACGTTGAAACAGGAAATTCTGAAGCCTGCTTTTAGTGATGTTCTTCCGAAATGTAGTTCCGATTCCACGCCGGGATCTCGACGACGACCTTCCCCGGCTTGGTAATCTGCACCTGACAGCCGAGACGAGAGTTTAATTGCAAGTCTGCGGCCATGTCCAGACGATCGGCTTCATCGTCATCCATCGGCGAAAGATTCTCCGCGCCTTCCTTGATCCACACATGGCAAGTCGTGCAAGCGCAGTTGCCGCCACAGGCGTGATCCAGCGGGATTCCATAATTCAGCGCCACGTCGAGAATCGACTCTTCCTTGCCATGATCTTCATACGGCAGCTTGCCATGCTCGAAGCGCACCGTCTTGCCCTCAGGCAGAAACGTAACCTCAACCGTATTTTCGCCGGGAGCCTCTTCCGTGGCCGTGCCCGCGCCCTTATCGTTTTCCTCTAACATGAATGCTCCTCTAGGAGATTGAGTAATTGGGTAATTTAGTAATTCGGCAATTTGAAATCACAAGCGGTTTTAAATTACTCAATTACAAAATTACCCAATTACCCAATTTCGCTCTACTCAAACTCCGCCTTCGCGACGGGATGCGGCGCAGTCGGCCCTTCGCCCATATCCGCCTCGTCCATCGTCTTACCTTTCAGTGCCGTCGACACCGCTCCATCCATCATCAATTCAGCCAGCCGCATCGTGCCCTGATTCAGCGCGTCGATCGCTTTGCGAATCGCCTGATAATCTTCTTCGCCATTCACCGCAATCAACGCCTTCTCAAACTTGGCGATTTTTTTCTTCTCCTCGGTGGTAAGCTGTCCCCACGCGGAACTCTTCTTGCCCTTTTCAAGCGCGGCGAGGATCGTCGCGGCTTCGTTACGTGCTTCAATCACCTGGCGTCGCCTGAAATCCTCTTCGGCGCTGTCGAAGGAGTCCAGAATCATGTCTTCAACTTGCTCGTCCGTCAAGCCGTAGCTCGGCTGAACCTCGATCTGAGATTCCTTCCCGCTGCGCTGTTCCCGCGCCGAGACATGCAAAATTCCATTCGCGTCGATCAGGAATTTCACTTCGATGCGAGCCATTCCCGCCGCCATCGCAGGAATGCCCTTCAGATCGAAACGAGCCAGCGAGCGGCAGTCTTTCGCCAGTTCGCGCTCGCCTTGCAAAACATGAATGGCGACATTGGCTTGTCCGTCGACTTGCGTCGTATAAAACTGCGTTGCCGACGCGGGTATGGTCGAGTTGCGCAAAATGATCTTATCCGTCACGCCCCCGGCCACTTCGATGCCGAGAGATAGCGGGGTGACATCAAGCAGCAGCATGTTCTCGGTTGCGACCGAACCCCCGCCCAAAATGTTGGCCTGCACTGCCGCGCCAAGTGCGACGACTTCATCCGGATTCAAATCGGTGTGCGGTTCACGATGGAACAGTTCCTTCACCAGAGCGCGAACCTTGGGGATGCGCGTTGATCCGCCGACCAAAACAACCTCATCGATCTGCTCCGGCTTGAGCGCGGCATCCTTCAGCGCCTGTTTGCAGGGACCAGCCGTACGGTCGATGATCGGCCGGATTAGCTGCTCAAACTGATCTCGCGTGATCTCGCGCCGATAGCGCTTGCCCCCGGGCAGTTCGATGTCGAGTTTCGTCGAAGGCTGCGACGACAACGCAATCTTCGCCTCAATCGCCGCCTTGCGAATCGCCTGCACGGCTTCGGCATTCTTGCGGAGATCGGTTCCGAGATCGCCCTCAATATCGTCGAGCGCAATCGTGATCAGCAGATTATCGATGTCGTCGCCGCCCAGGTGCGTGTCGCCGTTCGTAGCAATGACTTCGAAGATGCCGTCGTGCAGCTTGAGAATCGATACATCGAAAGTTCCGCCGCCCAAATCGTAGACGGCAACCGTTCCATTCTGTTTCTGGTCGAGACCATACGCAAGCGACGCAGCCGTCGGCTCGTTGACCAGGCGGAGCACCTCGAGCCCGGCGATGCGCCCAGCGTCTTTGGTCGCCTGCCGCTGCGCATCGTTAAAATATGCGGGAACTGTGATCACCGCTTTCGTCACCGGCGCGCCGAAGAAGCGCTCGGCATTCCGCTTGAGCTGGCGCAAAATCAGCGCGGAAATTTCCGGCGGAGTAAAATCTTTTTCCCCCAGCTTGATCCGCAAAACTTCGCCGGCATGCAAATCCTCAGCAAGGCGGAAGGGGAAGAACCTCAATTCTTCCTGAATATCCTCCAGGCCGCGTCCCATAAGACGTTTAATCGAATAGACGGCACGCTCCGGCGTCGAGATCAGCGATGCACGCGCGGCATTTCCGATCACCGGCTGATTCTTCGCATCCAGCGCCACCACCGATGGCACCAAATTCGAACCGTCATCGCCAGGGATAACGACAGGGCTCTCCCCTTGCATGAACGCCACGAGAGAATTCGTGGTGCCAAGATCTATTCCGACGATGCGATCCGTTGCCATTAAGCAGTTTTGCAATCGAGTAATTTGGTAATTCAAGAATCTTGCGCGTTCAAATCACAAAATTACCCGATTACCAGATTACGAAATTCTCTTTTCAATTTTCCAGCGCCTCGCTCACATCCCTCACCAGATTCCTGATGTAGTTGCGCCGGTTTAGCACATCCACCATTTTGTCCCGCTCCTGCCTGCGCTCTTCTTCGGAGACGGGTTGACCGTTCTGTTCACGTTGAATCATTCCATCCCATATTTTCCAGCGATCCTTCAATTCCTGCAGCAGCGCTTCCTGCTTCTCTTCCAGTTCGAACTTCTGCCGCCCGATCTCTTCGATCAATGCCGGATCGTCATCGCCGACCTTTTTATTGGCTCTCAACTCCTCCAGTTGCACATTCAATTCAAAAACTTCTTCCAACAAGTCGGGTGGGACGATTTGTTTCTTCACCTGCCCGGTGGCGCGGGCCAGTTCAGTAGCGCTTTTCGACTGCTCTTCCAGTTCCACGCCTTCCAGCTTCAATAGATACTCAGTGCGCTTGATCGTATCTTTCAGAGTGCGGTAAGCGTCGTTCAGCCGCGAACTCTGCTGCAGACTCCATTCCTGTTCCTGGCTTTCGGCGCGAGCGTTCAGGTCCGGATGCAGCTTGCGGCTCAGCTCATAAAAATCACGGTTCAAAGCAGTCACGTCGAGATCGAGCTTTCGCGGCAAGCCGAAGAACGTGAAATAGTCCACCGGCGCCGGAGGCTGCACCTTGCCGCAAGCCTCACAAAAGTGCGTCGCTCGCATGGTCCCGCACGACCAGCAAGTTTGCGTTTCCTCGGGCGCGGGCTTCGAACTAATCGTGGTTAAGGTCTTGTTCATGCGTCAATACAACTTCGTCGGGCAGCCAGCGAAAACACGATCCGCCTAATTCCGTTGTGGACGGCAGCGGCCGCTTGTGGCAGGCTTTCGCGGCCGAGGCGGCCGCGCCACAACACCGGTCAGGCCGAGAACGAGGTCCCGCAGCCGCACGACTTCGTGGCCTGGGGATTCACGAAGACGAATCCCTGTTGCATGAGCGTTTCCTGGTAATCCAGGGTCATGCCGTTCAGGTAAATGAACGATTTCGGATCGACAAACACGCGCACGTCTGCGTATTGAAAAATGCGGTCGCGCTCGCGCGGCTGCGTATCAAAGCGGATGTTGTAGCTCAGGCCGGAACACCCGCCTCCCTGCACGCCCAGCCGCAGGCCGCCTTGTTCCGGCGAAATGCCTTCCTTGACCATCGCAGAACGGATCTTCGCGATGGCCTTGTCGGTGACGACAATGCCCTTCGCAGGCGCCTGCGCAGCGGGTTGTTCAGTTGCCGTCGTCATAAATGCTAGCAACGAGCCGTGAGCCATGACCCGGTGAGCGGACAGATCGCTATCACTTTTTCACCCTTTGATCGAAGCTCGTGACTCGAAGCCCGGAGCTATCTCGCTTCCACAGCCACAGGCTTCGCGCTCTCCTGCTTCTTTTTCCAGTCGCCAATCGCCGCGCGAATCGCATCTTCCGCCAGCACCGAACAATGGATCTTCACCGGAGGAAGCGACAGCTCCTTTACGATATCCATGTTCTTGATGGATAGAGCTTCGTCAACCGTCTTGCCCTTGACCCATTCGGTGGCCAAAGATGACGATGCGATCGCCGAGCCGCAGCCAAATGTTTTGAACTTGGCTTCTTCAATCACGTTAGTTTCGCGATTGACTTTGATCTGCAGCTTCATTACGTCGCCGCACTCCGGCGCGCCGACCAGCCCAGTGCCAACGTCGGCGCTGTTCTTGTCCATGGACCCCACGTTCCGCGGATTGTTGTAGTGATCGATTACCTTATCGCTATATGACATGCGTCTCTCCTGAAATTCTTCTTAAACCGCCAGTTCAATCGTTTCCCTCTTACTCACCAGCCCATTTCACATCCTTCAAATTGATGCCTTCCTTCGCCATCTCGTACAGCGGAGAAAGTTCGCGCAACCGTTCCACAGTTTCGATCACGCGGTCGGCCACATAATCGACCTCGGCGGCCGTGTTGAAGCGCCCGATACCGAAGCGAATCGAACTGTGCGCCAGATCGTCCCCGGTGCCGAGAGCCTTTAATACATAAGATGGCTCCAGCGTCGCAGAGGTGCATGCCGAACCGCTCGAAACTGCGATGTCGTTGATGCCCATCAGCAGCGACTCACCCTCGACGTAGGCGAAACTGATATTCAAGTTCCCCGGCAAACGATGCTCCATGGTGCCGTTAATGTAGACCTCATCGAGCCGGTTCATGATCCGGTCACGCAGCCGGTCACGCAGCCTGGCTAGCTGCACCGCCTCGCGCGACATCTCCTCCGAGGCAATCGCGCAAGCCTTACCCAGACCGACGATTCCAGGAACGTTCAGCGTCCCGGAACGCATGCCCCGCTCGTGCCCGCCGCCGTCAATAATCGCGGAGATCTGCACTCGCGGATTCTTCCGGCGAACATACAATGCGCCAACACCCTTGGGCCCATACATCTTGTGCGCAGAGATCGACATCAGGTCGATATTCTGCTTGTTTACATCGATCGGAATCTTGCCGACCGCCTGCGTCGCGTCCGTATGGAAGATGACACCGCGTTCGTGGCACAACTTGCCAATCTCGGCAATCGGTTGCACAACTCCGATTTCGTTGTTCGCTGCCATGATCGTGACCAGGATCGTCTTGTCATCCATGGCGCGTTTCAGATCTTCGAGATCAATCAGACCATCTTTCTGCACCGGCAGATAAGTAACGCGATAGCCGTACTTCTCCAACCGCTTGCAGGTATCGAGCACGGCCTTATGCTCGGTCACCGCGGTGATGATGTGATTGCCCTTTTCCCGGTACATCTCGGCGACGCCCTTGATCGCGAGGTTGTCGCTCTCCGTGGCTCCCGAGGTAAAGATGATTTCCTTGGTGGTGGCGCCGATCAGCTTCGCAATGCGCTCACGCGCGGTCTCTACACCTTCTTCGCCCGCCCAGCCGAAGGAGTGATTGCGGCTCGCCGCGTTGCCGAACTTCTCCATGAAATAGGGCAGCATCTCTTCCAGCACCCGCGGATCCATCGGGGTGGTGGCATGATTGTCCATATAAATTGGAAGCTTCACCCCCTCAGGGGCGGCATGCTTCGTCACTGGGAGTTGCTGGGGGATCTTTACATCCGTGCTCATAATTGCCTCTCCTACCGTTTATTTCTGATCTCGGATTGCCAACTGCTAACGCACTTCCAAACCGGCTAGACGATCGTGACCAGTTCCTTCGGCTTGCCCGTCGCTGTCTCAACCAATTCCGGTTCTTCCCGCATATGTGAAATCTTGATGCGCTTCAACACCGCTTCGATGCTCTCATTCACCTTGCGCAAGGGCTCGCGTATATTGCAGCGGTCGCTTTGACCGCATTCCCCGCGAACCGTAACGCACGATGTAATAAATAATGGACCATCAATCGCCTGAATCACCTCGAAGGCCGAAATCGTATGCGCCGCCCGAGCCAACCGGTAGCCGCCGTTGATTCCATGTTGCGACTGCAACAAACCGGCCTTAGCCAACCGCTGCAGAATCTTGGCCAGCGCCTCCGGCGGAATCCCAAACGAGTCGGCCACATCCTTGGCGCTGGCGCTCCCGCTACCATCGCGCGCATGGTCGGCCAGATGCTTCATGGCCATTAATGCATAGTCCGCTTTCTTGGTGAGCTTGAGCATCGGCTTCTAATCTGCCATCTCAACTATGGCCCGGCAGTAATTGCGACCTTTTCCGTCGTACATCGATTCTACGCCGCGAGTTCGATTTCGTGCAAGCCCTTGCAGCCGATGGGCAATATTCGCATCTAGCGGTAAACAGTGCCCCCTCAATGGTTTAACTTTTGGCGATGCTTTTGGTCGGCATTAGCATAACGCCAAACTGCAGTCTCTGTTCTGGGCACCCGGTTGAGGAATGCATAAATCTGCAACACCCCGTTCCAGCCAAACTTCAGTTGGTTACAACGAGGGGCTTGACAAGCGGAAAACCAAGGCTAAAATACCGGAAATTCCCGCGAATCTGCCCACCGTTGCATTTGATAAGGGCGGCGCTTCCGGATTTATGACCTCAAAGCCGTTCGCCCAGCCTCAAAAGCCCAGCCAGCCTTGCAAGCACCCGCGCGTTCAAATCGTCAGCCGCGACGAAGACGCCGAATTCGTCGAGTGCCTCGAATGCCGCGAGGTCTTCGAATCCAGCGAACTCAAAGACATGAGCATCGAAGAACGCGTCGACAAAGAGGCGCAAGAATCCTAGCCCTCACCTTAGTAACCATCTTTCCTCGGTTCTGCCTTGTTGCTGCCAGAATCACTCTGCTAGTCTGCAGGCCGGGGGCGTGCGCTTGCGCACGTGTAAGCCGATGTCTGCGGTTGCGCTGGTCGTCGACGATTCCATGTTGATCCGCTACACCGTGTGCCGCTTTCTGGAAGAGCGCGGCTTCACGGTGGAGTCCGCCACGAACGGCGTGGAAGCCCTGCAGATTCTCGAACGTGTGCATCCCGACCTGATCGTGACCGACATGCAAATGCCCAAGATGTCAGGTAGCGAGCTGATCACCGCGCTCAAAAGCAAACCCCATACCGCTAACATTCCCATCATCATTGTCGCCGGACGCGCCAGCGGTTTTGACGAAAAAGAGAAGCGCGCAAGTTTCGCGATCTACAAGGACATCGATATTCAAGGCCAGCTCGACAAAGCCCTCGATGCCGTCATGAAGAAAACTCGCGAACAGGGCGCAGGCAAGTAAACTCGACTTCCTTCGTTTCTCCGCCCTCATATTCCCAAACCGATCAGCGCAGCGCCAGACTCGCCTCAGCAGAAAAATCAAGCGCTGCGAATTCCTTCGCCAGAAATTTCGGATAGGCAGCCGCTCCGATCATGGCCGCATTGTCCGTCGAAAGCGGCCGCGACGGGAAATATACCGGCAATCCCTCTTCCGCCCCGCGTAGCTCAAACGTCGTGCGCAATTCGTTATTCGCTGCCACGCCGCCGGTTACGAAAAGCGTTGCCACGTCATAAGCACGAGCCGCTGCCAGCGTCTTTCCCACCAGGTCCTCGACTATCGCCCGCTGAAAAGAGGCCACCAGATCAAGCGTGCGCTTGTCGCAAGTGGCAAGGTAATCTTCAAGTTGAGGCTTCGCAACCTTCGCCAGAGCCGCCCGGCGCCCCTCGATCGAGCGCTGCATCTCGTGCACTTCTACATAGCGCAAGACCGCAGTCTTGATGCCGCTGTAAGAAAAATCAAAACGTGGCTGGTCGCTTTCAGCCAGTTTTCCTTCCCGATGCTCGCGCCGGTCGCGATGCTTGATCTGGGCCGGCGGAAACCTTACCGCAGTCGCATCCCCATGCGCGGAGAGCCGGTCAACAATCGGCCCTCCCGGATAACCCAAGCCCAACAGTTTCGCAACTTTATCGAAGGCTTCGCCCGCCGCATCGTCGCGCGTGTGCCCGATATTTTTATACGTCCATCCATTCTCCCGTTCAGCCGCCAAATAAAGATGCGTGTGCCCACCCGAGACCACCAGCGCCAGCACAGGAAACTGCACCTCGTGATTGCCTTTTTGCCGCTCCTCGAGCAACACGGCGTGAATGTGCCCCTCAAGATGATTCACAGCGATCAGCGGCTTATCGAGCGCGAACGCCAGCGCCTTTGCATAACTGATCCCAACCAGCAACGCCCCCGCAAGGCCGGGCCCCTGCGTGACCGCGATCGCATCGACCGACGCATAACTTAGCTTTGCCTCAGCCAGCGCCTGCCGTACCACCGGAACGATCGCCCGCAGATGTTCGCGCGAAGCAAGTTCAGGCACGACACCTCCGTAAGGCTGATGCATCGCGATCTGCGACGCGACCACGCTCGAGACCACCTGCTCTCCCGAACGCACCACCGCCGCCGCAGTCTCGTCGCAAGAGCTTTCGATGCCCAGGATGTAAGCGTCTGGCATAATGAAAATCATCAACGTACTCGCTAGCTTAATTCAAAGCAGCTTGCAATTGCTGAACTCCGGGCATCTCAATGTCGAAAGAATTTGCCATCTCGATCATCGAGATCCTCGGCCAGCGCGGCGCCCAGGCCTACCTGGCCGGCGGATGCGTCCGCGATCTTCTGCTGAACCGTGCGCCCGCAGATTACGATGTAGCGACCAGCGCGACACCAACCCAAGTAATGGAGATTTTTCCCGATGCTTACGCAGTCGGAGCGCAGTTCGGAGTAGTCCTCGTTCCCGAACCGCAGTCCTCTGCGCCCCCTGCGTCTTCTGTGGTTAAGCCTTTTGCCGGAAGTGAAGAGGATTCCCAGGGGAAGCGGAACCTCAAAACCCACACCATCGAAGTAGCTACCTTCCGCAGCGATCTCGCCTACTCCGACGGCCGCCATCCCGACGAAGTCCGTTTCACCCAGAACCCGCGCGAGGACGTCGCCCGCCGCGATTTCACCATCAACGGCATGATGCTCGATCCGCTGACGGGTGAGCTTCTCGATTTCGTCGGTGGCCGTGAAGATCTCGAATCCGGCATCATTCGCGCCATCGGCGATCCCGAGCGCCGCTTCGGAGAAGACAAGCTCCGCATGTTGCGCGCAGTGCGCTTCGCCGCCCGCTTTGAATATGGAATCGAAGAAGAAACAATGGCCGCCATCAATCGCCACGCCCAGGAAATCCAGATAGTTTCGCGCGAACGTGTCCGCGACGAGCTTACGCGAATGTTGACTGAAGGCCACGCCCGCCGCGCCCTTCTTCTGCTCGATGACACTGGATTACTGCGCGAGGTGTTACCTGAGATTACGAAGATGAAAGGCGTCGAGCAGCCGCCCGAGTTCCATCCCGAAGGCGACGTCTTCAAGCATACGCTGCTTCTGCTCGATCACCTGCCGCATCCCTGCCCACCTACCCTGGCATGGGGAGCATTGCTGCATGACGTTGGCAAACCTGCGACGTTCCGAATCGGCCCAGATCGCATTCGTTTCGATAACCACGTCGAAGTGGGCGTCAAGATCGCCGAAGCAATCTGCAAACGCTTGCGCTTCTCAAATGACGACACCGACCAGATTCTCGCCTTAGTCGACAACCACATGCGCTTCGGGCACGTCTCGCGCATGAAGGAGTCGACTCTGAAGAAGTTTATGCGCCTGCCCGCATTCGATGAACATCTTGCGCTGCACCGCGCCGATAGCCTGGCCAGCCACCAAAATCTCAGCACCTACGATTTCCTTCGCCAGAAGCTGGCTGAAACGCCCCAGGAAACAATCCGCCCCGCGTCCCTTGTAAATGGGGACGACCTCATCGCGGCCGGATATCCACCCGGCCCAAAGTTCAAAGAAATTCTGGGAGCGGTAGAAGACGCCCAGCTCGAAGGACAATTGGCCTCGCGCGATGCGGCCCTGGCATATATCCGGCGAGAATTTCCGCTGTAAAGATCTTCTTTGCGACCCTTGCGGCATTTCTTCGCGAACTTAGCGGTTAAGAGATCTCGTCGAAAGCTGCTAACGCAAAGCCGAAGTAATCGCAAAAGTTGCGAAGAAAAGTCGCATAGTGCCAGGTGCTAGAATCGAAATTCTCAGTACCCTTGGCTTTTTAATAAGGAGGAGCCGCTGTGCAGCAGGCTTCCACTGGACTGGAAAAGCTGGTTCAAAGCTCGCTCCGGCGCGTTCCGCAGGAACAAGCCCCTCTGCTCGCATGGCCGCTGGTTTGTGGCTCGGCTGTAGCCGGGCGAACCCAGGCGCTGAAGTTTTCCGGGGCAATTCTTTACGTGGAGGTGCCCGATGCCGGATGGAAACGCGAAATGCAAAGCTTAGCTGCACGTTACCTCGCCAGCCTGAATCGCTATTCCACCGAAAAAGTAAACCGGATCGAATTTGTGATTCGCCGCGCATAAGCGCGGTGCATAAGAGAGACATGAAAGCTACCGAAAAAGAAGTTGCCTACGTCGCCGATCTTGCAAACCTCGAACTCAGTTCCGAGGAGCGCTCCGGCCTGCTTCGCGATCTCAACTCGATTCTCGACTACATCGACATACTCAACGAACTGGACACATCAAACGTCGAACCGATGGCTCAAGTCTCCCCCATTTACAACATCGGCGAGTCGAATGGCCGTGCTGCCAAATTCGCCTACGCGATGCGCCAGGATATTGTCGAGGGATTGCGAAAATCGTTGTCGCAGGAAGCCGCGCTTGAAAACGCGCCGGACTCGGACGGAACATTCTTCCGCGTCCCTAAAGTAATTGAAAGATAGGCCGCGCCACGCAATTCTCACGGAAACCTCAGCCAGTTTCTGAAAGACATTTCTGAAGCGCATGGAACTTACCGGATTGACCATCGACGCCGCACGCTCCGCCATTCAGGAGCGAAGAATCACAGCCTTGTCGCTGCTGGAAGAGCACTACGCGAGGATTCAATCAAAAGACGGCGAGATCGGCGCTTACCTCACTCTGAGCAAAGAGCGCGCCCTCGAGCAAGCGGACCGCATCGATCGCCTGGCCGCCGAAGGCAAACCTTTGCCACCTCTTGCTGGTGTTCCGGTGGCAATCAAAGACGTAATGTCCACCCGCGGCATTCGCACCACCGCCGGGTCGAAAAGCCTCGAAAAATACATCCCTCCCTACGATTGCACTGCGGTTGCACGTCTGGAAGCGGCCGGCGCAGTGATCCTCGGCAAAAGCAACTGCGATGAGTTCGCGATGGGGTCGTCGAACGAGAACTCGGCTTTTCGTCCCGTGCGCAATCCCCGCGATTCAACCCGCGTCCCCGGCGGATCGTCCGGCGGCTCCGCAGCGGCGGTCGCTGCGGACATGGCCGTAGCCGCGCTCGGCTCCGATACTGGCGGGTCAATCCGCCAACCTGCCTCGTTCTGCGGCGTCGTCGGACTGATGCCCACCTACGGCCGCGTCTCGCGCTACGGCCTGATCGCCTTTGCCTCGTCGCTCGACCACATCGGCCCGCTGACAAAAACCGTAAAAGATGCGGCCATTGTGCTGGGCACAATCGCTGGACGCGACCCCATGGACGCGACCTCCGCCGATGTACCAGTTCCCGATTATGTTTCGGAACTCGAGAAACCAATCCGCGGGCTTAAACTCGGTGTCGCTCAAGAGTACTTCGGCGAGGGCCTCACTCCCGAAGTCCGTCAGGCAGTCGAATCCGCCATCAACAAGCTGAAAGGCCTGGGCTGCGAGATCGTTCCAGTCACGCTGCCCCACACTCGCTACGCAATTCCCACGTATTACCTGATTGCAACCGCCGAGGCTTCCTCAAACCTCGCCCGCTACGACGGCGTGCGCTATAGCCGCCGCGCAGCCGGAGTGAAGTCGCTCTCGGAGATGTACCGCCGCAGCCGCGAGGAGGGTTTCGGCCGCGAAGTGAAGCGTCGCATCATGCTCGGTACCTACGCCCTCAGTGCCGGCTACTACGATGCCTACTATCTGAAGGCGCAAAAAGTGCGCACCCTGCTGGCTCGCGATTTCGAGCAGGCCTTCAACAAGGTTCACGCCATCGTCACGCCCACCAGCCCCACGGCCGCGTTTCGCTTGGGCGAGAAATCGAACGACCCGTTGGCCATGTATCTTGCCGACATTTACACCGTAACGGCGGACCTCGCCGGAATTCCGGGAATCTCGATTCCCTGCGGCAACACAAAGGAAAATTTACCGATCGGCTTGCAGATTTTAGGAAAACACTTCGATGAGAGCACGATCCTGCGGATCGCGCAGGCGTACGAGCAGGCAACTCAAACCGGATCGTAGTAGCGTTCCCCAGCGCAAGAGCGGCAAAGAACTCCATCATCGCGGCGCACTTCTCTGCGGAAGTTGATGCCTTCACCGCAAGCGTCGCAAACCACTCGTTCGCCCTTGTATCCTGGAAATTCTTCCGGCGGAAGCTCCACTTTCACCCACTGGAAAGTGAAAAGGTCATCATCGGCGATGTCGCGGTAGGCCAGCATCTGCTGTTGGTTCTTGTCGGCAAGCTCAGGATGCATCTGACGAGCCAGCCCCTTTGACGATTCCTTCGCCGCGATCCGAATCGCCTTGCCCGTGCCCACGTCAACAAACGTCGCCGCAACTTTGCCCCAGTCGCGAAACTTGAGGGCGCGCTTGCCCAATCTGCACCCCGTGACGACGCCGACCGCATCTGTAGCGCAGCGGTCGATCTCAACGAAGGTGACGAGCCGCTTTCGGTCTTTGCCGCTCGGATCGTCAATACCCAGCTTCGTAAGTCCCAGCATCGCCAGCCGCACGCCCAAAACCTGCCCCGCGCAGAGATGTCCATGCGCCCGTTCTGCATCGAGCAGGTATTCGTCAAGAGACTTCATAAATCAGCAGTGGCTCAGTTGAGGTGAACGATTGATGCGGCGTCATTCCGAAGTCCCGCGCCTTCACCAGTCAGACGAGGAATCTCGCGTGTCACACATCTCCAGGAAACAGCATGAGCCAGTAACTACCCAACCGTAGCCGGTACCGGCTCTTCGACGCTGGCTTCGCGCAGGAATTTCGCCGCTTCCTCCGGCGGTGTGGGATTGATGTAGAACCCAGTCCCCCACTCGAACCCGGCAGTCTTCGTCAACTTCGGCATGAACTCGATGTGCCAGTGATAGTGATCATTCGTCGGATCCTGCGCCGGCGAAGTATGAATCACCAGATTATAAGGAGGATTATCCAGCACCCGGTCAGCCTTAATCAGCAGAGTCTTAAGAGACTTGGCCAGATTCTCGAACATGTGCGACGAAGAATTCTCAAACGCCGACTCGTGCTGCTTCGGCAAAATCCACGTCTCAAAAGGAAACCGCGGCGCATAAGGAGCGATAGTCAGAAAATTCTCGTTCTCCGCGACCACCCTGGTTCCGCTCTCCATCTCCTGCCGCAGAATGTCGCAGAAGACGCAGCGCTCTTTGTAGAGGAAGTATTGCTTCGCCCCTTCCAGTTCCTGGGTGACGTTGATCGGCAGAATCGGCAGTGCGATCAACTGAGAGTGGGCGTGCTCGAGCGATGCTCCGGCTGCCTCTCCGTGATTCTTGAATAGAAGAATGTACTTAAAGCGGCGGTCTTTCTTCAGATCGAGGATCCGGTCGCGAAAGGTCCACAAAACATCCTCGATACGCTTTGGAGGCAGCGTCGCCAGGCTGGCATTGTGATCCGGAGTCTCAATAATGACCTCGTGCGCCCCAATGCCGTTCATCCGGTCAAACATGCCCTCGGCTTGCCGGTTCAGGGTGCCTTCGATTCCCAGTGCCGGAAACTTGTTCGGCACCACCCGCACCGTCCATCCCGGCGTATCACGCTGCGAAGCCGGACCGCCATTCGTTCCCGGACGGTACGCCTGAATTTCAGGCGGTGTCTTGGTTTCGTTCCCATAGCAGAAGGGGCAGAAACCCCCTTTCAGCTTCACGTTTTCCCGCGCGAAATCTGTGGGACGCTTTGCGCGGTCTGTCGAAATAATCACCCACCGGCCAACAATCGGATCTTTTCTCAGTTCAGGCACTCACCGAACCTCACTTATTAGGATAGGACGAATCTTCCATTCTACGCTGCGAGGGAAGCATTGCGAAACACCACAATCTGCGGCTGGCTGGACTGCGACGAGTCATAGTATACGCTGACCACATCGAATCGCCACTGGCACGAAGGTGGAAAGCGCCGCAGGTACTCGCGAGCCACGGCAGCTATCAGTTGCCTCTTATGTTGATCGACAGCCGCTTCTCCGGGCTTTATGTCAAGCGTGGTCCGCGTCTTAACCTCAACGAAGCAAAGCACATCGTCGTCCCATCCGATCAGATCGATCTCTCCCCGGCAGCGCGGTGACCGGAAGTTCCGCGCGACCATCGTGTAGCCGAGTTTTCGCAGATGGAAGTAGGCTGCTTCTTCGCCACGGCGTCCGGTTTTGTGATGGGGAGCGATCTTCTGCGGAGGTAGCGTGCGCTCGGCCAGCCAATCGAGCAGGCGCAAGACAGTCTTCGTGGGGACGCCGGCCAACTTGCGCCGGGCGAGTGCGAGCGGGGAAGACACTAGCGTAGATGCCAGCTTCGACTGTACCTGCGGCAGTCGCTCGAGGCATGTGACGGCTGACCCAAGCGAGGCTGTGGGAAAAAGTTGTCAAGAGGGCGACGGACGAGCTTTTGGCCAAGTAGCTCATTCAATTCGGCGAATATTGGCAATAATTGACTTGACTAACCAAGCGGTGATACCAAAGAACTTACCGTGACAGGGAAAGCGTTTTTCTCGCCGCTCAAAAAGTGGTCCTACAACTTTGAGCTTTCAGATCGAAACCGAAACACACCTATAACTCTGTGAAATGGAGGACACCATGATAAGGAAAACTAGGATTCGTGGGGACCACCGTGTTTCTTCCAAAGCTTTACCGCCTCAATTACTTGAGCAGCTTCTTTCCGCCCTTTCTCGTTTGGGTCGGAGTCTAAAAGCTTCTGCTCTAATACCCGAAACTGCTTTAGCCCTTCTAATGGATCACCCGGAAACATCTGCGATATGGCGTGGAGTTTTAGAACGTTCACGGAGGCCTGAAGCTCGGTTACAAGACCCGCTAACTTGAGGAGCTGCTCCAAGAAACTCTGTTGGACCGTCGCTAGCTTGGCAATCTCATTTTCAGTCATAGCGTCGCGAATTATACGCCTTCAACTAAAATGCGAAGGCCATGAAAAAGTGCTTATTCTGCCCAAATTCTGTAGATAGCGCGGAACATATCTGGTCCGACTGGATTCTCAATGACCTCAAAATGGCGGAGTCGATTCGCCAAACTATCGGCAGGCAGGAATCCGTATGGCTGGCGAGTCCAGAAATTAAACTCGAATGCGTGTGCAAGACATGCAACAACGAATGGATGGGCAGGTTAGAGGACACGAACACGCTACATATGAGAGCGATGATTAACGATGACCCTTTCGGCCTTACTCCACGCGATCAGAGCAAGATGGCCCGCTGGGCTGTCTTAAAGGCCATGGTTATTGACTCTATCAATCCAGAGCGACCTCTGTTTTATACGCAGACAGAGAGAGATGGCCTCAAGCATTCAGCGATTCCTCCGCGTACCCTGGTATGGCTTGGCAGCCTTTCCGTGAAGGCGTTTCACGGCGGGGGAACGGATATCTGGGGAGATATGGACAAAATCCCTAAAGCTGTTCATGGTTGCGTTACGGCAATCGTGATCGGCCATCTTGTCATTCAGGTGCTTACACTTCACGTTCCTCGACAATTCGCCAGCGATCCAATAGCAATTAACTGTAGGGACGGAGAGTGGGACAAGTTCTTGCTTGACATTTGGCCGACTAGCCAGCTTCTTCGATGGCCCCCGCACGTTACGTTTACGCTTCAGGGCGCTACGAGCGTCGGGAGGCTTGTGAATAGATTTAAGATCGGAAAGAATGTGGGGTGATTGACTTTTGGCACACACGACGACTACCCTGCTTTCTGGGCAGGTTTATCAAGTGAGCCAAAAGCCAACCCGTTCCGCTCTCCGCGAAGAATGAGAACGAGTACGCGACTTTTGAGACAGCTCTCAAAAAAGTTCTGTCCGTACCGCACTCGGCTCTCAAGGCCGAACTCGACCGCGAGAAGCGAGTGCGGAAACAGCGACGGAAACGGGCTTCCGACCGCGCTTCCCACGCAAAGGATTAGAAAGTCGTTTCTCCCACCTTGCCAGTCACCTCCGCAAAGGTCAACCGCTTTCCCGCGATCTGCGATAAAGCTAATTCAAAGCGCTGTGCATCGGACAACTTCTTTCCGTTGTCATCCTTGCGATTGTTGAAGCGAAACGCTTGCTCATCGACGTATCGGAATAAATGAAACGGCTCAACCGCAACGTAGGTGCCGCTGATCCCACGCTTCAGGCAGGACCAGAAGTTTTCAATTCCATTGGTCGAGATATTCTCTTTCACGTAGCCCTCAAGGTGGTTGATGACTTTGTGAGTGAAACCGTCTTTCAAATTGTAGTAGCCGGAGAACTCATCGGTATGAACTTCGGCTCCCGGCTCAACCATCTCGCGCACGATTTGTTCGGGAAGATTCTGTTTGCGGTGCGGAATCACAGCGGCCTTGACCTGTCCGCCACGCTCCAACAATCCCATGACAACAGCCTTTCCATGGTGTCCGCCCTGCATTCCGCCTTGACTGCTCAAGCGCTCTCGCTTTGCGCGGTGCATGTTGCGAGCTTTACCGCCGATGAAGGTTTCATCCACTTCGACGGGTGCTCCACTACCGCCGAGTTTAGTGAGGCTTCCAGTTTGCAGAGCGAAGCGCAACCGATGGAGCACGAACCATGCGGACTTCTGAGTGATGCCCAGAGCACGGCCTACTTCATAGCTGAACGCCGTTGCGGCAGTTTACGAGCATCCACAGGGCGGTAAGCCACTTGTCCAGAGCGATAGGAGAATCCTCAAAAATGGTGCCGAGCTTTACAGAGAATTGCTTGTGGCACTCCTTGCACTTCCAGCGCTTTTGGCTCTTGAGGTAATAGTGCTGCTTGTGTTCGCACGCGGGGCATTCGACGCCTTTGGGCCAGCGAAGCGCGGCCACGGTGTCGATGCAGACTTGCTCGTCCGAGAAGTGCCGGATGGCCGCTTGAAGTGTTTGTGGCTGTGTGCTTTCCATGTTGCTAAGGTAGCACACTCACCATGGTTAGTCAAGTAAATTATTACCCGAATATTTCCGGGGAAATGTCCCAGAGGGTAGGTAGAATGTGATATAATAGGAATATAAGTTAAAGCTTAAAGAAAACGAAGGCGCGGCCTATGGGCTGCGCCTTTTTGTGTTTGCGGCCGAATCTCGATTCTGCAATGGCTCTGGGAGAGCATGCGCAAATTCAGACCTACAAGGAACGCGGCGAATGGGTGGAAGCGCAGTTATAGCCGAAGCCCTTGGCCGCGGTTACACGGTCCTCAAGCCGTGGGGAGACTCCCAGCCCTTCGATGTCGCGATCAATTTCGGCAACCGCATCGTCAGGGTCCAGGTCAAATCCACCAGCTACCGCGTCGACAACGGATACAAATGTCAGATCGGGACCAACTATCACGCCCGGCGCTATACACCCCAGATGCTCGATTTTTTCGCCGCCTACGTGATTCCCGAGCAGACTTGGTACATCATTCCGGCCTGGGTCCTTTTCAACGGCGGCCAGCGGCGCAGCGGAGCAATGCTCTTTCCCATGGAGCCGGTGCACAGTGACTGGTACTTCTGCGAAATCTACAAAGAAGACTGGAAACTGCTGCGCCCGAAACCGGAAAACACGCCTCGCGCCAGATGAGGGATTGACGCTCCCACCCCCGGGCCTTATCCAACAATTAGCTTGATCAACAAGTAATAATATGATCTCACATAAATACTATGAGATCAGTGGAAAACTTATCTAACACTGGCATAACTCCAACACAAATGAGAGCAGCAAGAGCCCTTCTGGGCTGGAACCAGCGTGAACTGGCCGAAAAAGCCAAGGTCGCAGCCTCGACAGTCGCCGACTTCGAACGAGGCAGGCATACCCCGGTCCCCAACAACCTAGAGGCCTTGCGCGCCGTCCTCGGAGAGGGCGGCATCTCTTTGCTTCCAGGTGGGGCAGTAATAGGGCCTAAGCGGACACTGGGTGCCGCAACGGTCTCGGCGAAGGGTAGCCCGAATAAGCTCATTACCGCGACCGATCTATCGCGGTGGGCGGACCGGCTAGATGCGAAGGCTCTATTCCCAGAACTCGTCCGGCGGCTCATCCTAGTGAGCACCGGAAATTCGGCAGACCGAGTTGACTTCCCTTCAGATGAAAGTATTCAACTTGGCGGTTGGGACGGCATTTGCGAGCAACGGTCGGGCGCCAATTCCCAGTGGCTACCCCAAGGTATCTCGGGATGGGAACTTTCAACCCAACGTTCCGGCACGCTGGGGAAGGCTAACGCAGACTACGACAAGAGGACCGCGCAACCAGGCGAACTAAACCACTCGCAAACCACGTTTGTCTTTGCAACCTTGAAACGTTGGCGACCGGGGTCAAGCTGGGTCTCGACTAAGAGGGAGGACAAGGTTTGGGCTGACGTACGTTTCATTGATGCCGACGGTTTCGCGCAGTGGATACAGCTTTTTCCGTCTGTGGGTTACTGGCTCGCTACGCATCTCGGTAGGGTATGCCCGGGCGTTCTACCTCTGGCTGATCTATGGGAAGAGTGGCGTCTGTCCACAAAATGGCCGATGACGTCAGACCTTTTGCTGGCTGGCCGTGACGACGAGGCAATCGGTCTCCTGAAATGGCTATATAGCGATCCAGCGATTCGGCCGCTGCAAGCCGACTCCTCTGAAGAAGCTGCGGCGTTCTTGTTTGCAGCCATCGATCAGCTTCCGGAGCCTTACCGAACCTTCTACCACTCTAGATGCTTGTTAGCATCGACGGACGATGCCGCCCGTTTGCTAGGAACGAGCCCCTCTCCACTCGTGGTGGTCATCGAAGCGCCGGAGCCAGGATTGGCGGCGCGACTTGTTGAACAAGGACATCACGTGCTCGTCACATACGGATCCGCAATTTGGGCATCTGATGCGGCCCAGGTCTTGCCAAGACCACCGCACGAGGTATTCCGGGCTGCGCTCGAGGATATGGGAGTGCCAGCGGATCAAGCGGCCGTGCTCACGCGCGACACCATTCGCAGCCTAGCGATCTTGCGGCGACTAATTCCATCCGGCGCGGCGGCACGAATACCGGAGTGGGCTGACCAGTCGCGGGGGCATCTGCTGCTGCCAGCCCTGCTTGCGGGTGCGTGGGATTCGCGAAGGGTCGGGGACCGGCGAGTAATCGAGCTGCTATCGGGCGAAACTTTCGACGACTTCGAAGCCCGATGCGCGCAGTGGGCGGGCTTTCCCGATGCTCCACTACGGCACGCAGGCACCGCCTGGAAGATTGCCTCGCCGCGGGACGCGTGGTTCCGGCTAGCAGGTTTTCTTAGCCGACCCCACCTAGAGCGCTTCGCCTCCGTGGCGAAACTGGTGCTCGGCGCAGCCGATCCGACGTTTCAACTCGATCCCAGCGAGCGGTGGTTAGCTGGCATACGGGGCAAACTCCCCGAGCACTCACCGTGGCTTGCTTCGGGCCTAACGGAGACTTTGCTCCTGCTGTCGATGTACGGTGGCCGCGCACGTGCCGTTCCGAATGCTCAGCAGTTCTCAAGCAGCATCGTCAGCGGCTTGCTGGCGGATGCAGATGATCGCAGATGGTGGTCGATATCGCACCAGCTTCGAACGCTGGCAGAGGCCGCCCCTGGCACGTTCTTGGACGCAGTGGAACAGAGCTTAGCTCGCCCAGACCAACCAATAATGGCGCTGTTCAAGGAAGACGGCGGCCTAATGGGCGGAGCGCACCATTCCGAGTTGCTCTGGGCATTGGAAGTGCTCGCCTGGAGTCCTCAATATATCGCTCCCGCCTGCAAGATTCTCGCGCGCCTAGCGACTTTGGACCCGGGAGGGCAGTACGCGAACAGACCTAAGAATTCACTTCGGTCGATCTTCCTTTTGTGGCATCCGGAAACCAACGCAACCCTGGCAGAAAGGGTTCGCGTGCTAGATAGCATCAGAAAATGCGAACCGCAAGCTGCATGGAATCTGATGCTCAATATTCTTCCCCGCGGATACGACATGGCAACCCCTACACCAAAGCCGAGGTGGCGAGACTTCTCAGTTGAGAACGAAGAGGTTATAACCTACGGCCTCATTCTCGACGGGGCGATAGCGCTATCGGAGCGTCTCGTTCAGGACGCGCAACTTGACCCACAACGCTGGGCCGAGCTGATAGGCCATATCCCAAACCTGACCCCGCAATGGCGCCAGAAAACCCTCTCGGTGCTTTCGAGCGCTTCGCAATCGATCAGCGACGATACGTCAAGAATGCCAATATGGGCCGCCCTACGCCAGCTGCTGCACCACCACCGCTCATTTCCCGAAGCACAATGGGCGTTGCCCACAGAGGAGCTAGACAAAATCGAGGGCGTCTACCATCAGTTCGAGCCCAACGATCCCGTGAACCAGCGAAGCTGGCTGTTCTCGGATCGCGCGCAAATCCTATCGGGTCAAGGCACCGACAACTGGCAGGCCCGCGATACCGAGCTTCTTTCTATGCGAAGAGAAGCGGTAACCGAACTGCTGTCCCTCGAGGATCTCGAGGCGATCATTCGATTAGCAAACGAGGCCGAGAACGCGCGTTGGGTCGGCTTCGCATTCGGCGAGGTCAGAGGCGATTCCAGCGAAGCCGACGATGTCTTGCGGCGCACGTTGGGCGATCCAACTCGGAAGATCAAAGAATTCGCCCTGGGCTTAGCCATCGCGCTGGTCCAACGTAAGGGCCAGGGGTGGTCGACGGCCATACTGTCAAGAGCGCGACGGGAAAGTTGGAGCGAAGAAAAAATCGTGGATCTGCTGCTAGCCCTGCCGCTGGAAAAGAATACATGGGACGCCGCCTCCTCCTTCGGCGCCGCGGTTAGAAGGGATTACTGGAAGAGGACGCATATCTTCTGGAGGTCCGAGGATAGAGAGGCAAACGAGTACGCGGTTCGGCAGTTAGTGGAGGCCGGTAGGGCTAGAGGGGCTGTCGACTTTATTGCGGGATCGCAACAGCCCGCCTCGGGCGAGCTGATTACAAGTGTGCTTCTAGAGGCTGCAAATCCATCCTCGCACACAGCCGATGCCACGTCCTCCACGATGTTTCAATGGTCAGTAGCCCAACTACTCAAGCGACTCGACGCGGATCCGACCGTCCCCGAAACAGCTATTGCCCAGCTCGAATGGATTTACCTGGGCTTGCTTGAGCACTCCGAGCGTTTGCCGATTGTCCTGCACCGAGCCATGTCCAAGGATCCCGCATTCTTCGTACAAGTCCTTTCAGCGACCTGTGTTGCACACTCCGCGAGTGCCGAAGACAGGGGTCAGATCAGCGATGAGGAGAAGGCAATCGCCTCGCACGCCTTCCGGCTCCTGCAGTCATGGAATATTGTGCCGGGTGCAACAGAAACCGAGATCGACGCAACCGTTCTAACTTCTTGGGTGGCGGAAGCACACCGACTCGCCCAAGAGGCGGACCGCGAGGCGGTGGGAGATCAATACATTGGGCATGCGCTTTCTTTCTGTAAAGCCGCTCCCGACGGAGTCTGGCCCGACGTGCCTGTCCGCAGCATCATAGAGGAGATGAACAACAGAAATATCGAAACGGGAATTCTGATCGCCGTCCACAACAGTCGCGGCGTTACGAGTCGCGCTCTCTTCGACGGCGGGGGCCAAGAGAGAGGGATTGCGCACAGGTATCGCACATGGGCAGACACGCTGAAGCTCGATTGGCCGCGAACATCCTCCTTACTTGAGAAAATCGCTCGCAGCTTCGACGACGATGCCCAAAAGCACGACGAGAACGCCGAACACACAGACTGGGAGTTCTAAAGCGAGCGCAGAGACAAGGAGCGGGGCAGTCTCTGGGGACGTCCACGGCCGGTTCTCCTACTTGCCCATCTCCTGAATGCACTCTTCCAGCACGTCCATGGCGACATCTGCTTGTTCTTTCGTTACAACCAGCGGCGGACACAGCCGGATCGAGCTTGGGCCGCAGCCCAGGAACAGCACGCCGTGCTCGAAAGCCTTCTCGACGATCAGGTCGCGCTCGGCAGCGCCGTATTCCTTCGTGGTTTTGTCCTTTACGATGTCCACGCCGATCATCAACCCGCGGCCGCGCACATCGCCCACCAGCTTCAGTTTTGACGGCCACGAGGACATGCGCTGCAGCATGTGCGCGCCGACTTCCGCCGAGTGCTCGAGCAGGTGTTCTTTCTCGATCACATCGAGCGTAGCCAGCGCTGCGGCGATGCAAACCGGATTGCCGCCGAAGGTTGAGGCGTGCGAGCCCGGTACCCAGTCCATAATTTCGGAGCGAGTCATCGTGATGCCCAGCGGCATGCCCGAAGCAATGCCCTTCGCGATGCAAACCATATCCGGCTCGACGCCGGTGTGCTCGACCGCCCACCATTTGCCGGTGCGCGCCACGCCGCTTTGCACTTCGTCGACGACGAGGAGAATGCCATGGCGGTCGCAGATGCGGCGAAGCTCCTGCATGAAGATTGTGGGCGCGACCACGTACCCACCCTCACCTTGGACGGGCTCGACGAAAATCGCCGCGACTTCCTCCGGAGGCAGCGTGGTCTTGAACAACTTTTCTTCAATAAAGCGCGCGCAGCTCAACGCAAACGCATCGGGATCCTGCGAGGCATCTTTTTTGCCGCGATAAATATCCGGGTACTGTACATGCGTCACTCCCGGCACCAAGGGGAAAAATCGCCGGCGCTGCTGTGGCTTCGAGGCGGTCAGCGAGAGCGCGCCCATGGTGCGTCCGTGAAACGCGCCGAAGAACGCAATAATGTTCTGCCGCTTAGTGTGATAGCGGGCGAGTTTCATGGCGCACTCGATGGCTTCCGCGCCCGAGTTGCCGTAGTAAATTTTATGCGGCCCGGGCATCGGCGCGATCTTGGACAGACGCGCCGCGAGCGTGACCATGCTCTCGTAATAAAAATCAGTGCCCGACATGTGAATCAGCTCGCCGGCCTGCTTTTGCATGGCGGCGACGACTTCTGGATGGCAATGGCCGGTCGAAGTCACGGCGATGCCAGCGGAAAAATCATAAAACTCGTTGCCGTCGACGTCGGTGACGACGATGCCTCGTCCGCTCTTGGCCACCAGCGGGTACGAACGCGTATACGACGGGGAAATATATTGCTGGTCGCCAGCAAGCACGCGCTTGGCGTTGGGGCCGGGCAGGGCGGTCTTGATTTTTGGTCCAGCCTTCTTTTCTGGAGCCGGTGCGGTCATGGTCTTGGTGGTCATGGAGTCCTCCGAGGCGAACTGTTCGTTGCCAGTTGCCGGTTGTTCGTGGAAGCGGTCCCAGAGCGCGAGGCCTCGGTAAAAGCCCAATATCTGCTGAGGGAAAATCTGGGAGGATTCTGGAACTAATCGCTACCGAAGAGACTGGGGCGAAGATGCGAAGGCAGATTGGCGCGATACCGCCGCGGACAAACCAGGCAGTCGAGCCAGCACTCGCGCATATGCGAGTTGCCCTGGAGCGAATTGGAATCGCGGCGTTGCATCGGTAGAAATCGTCTTACACAACATCTTTTTACAAAACATCGTCTTGCTTGAGATTATACGTGGCTGCGGCAATCTGCGTAACCCCCAAAATCGCATGGATATTGCACTTTGGTGACGACCGGCTATCGACCCTCGCGGCGATCAATCAACTTTTTGACATCCCCGTAAACTCGGCCTAGCATACGTACCACCCTAACGGCGGGGCGTTTCCATTGCTCGAACAGACCATCTCTCATTACCGGATCGTCGAAAAACTAGGCGGCGGCGGTATGGGCGTGGTTTACAAAGCTGAAGACACGCGCCTTGGCCGCTTCGTCGCACTGAAATTCCTGCCGGAAGATCTGTCTCAGGACCGCCAGGCGCTCGAGCGATTTCGCCGTGAAGCCAAGGCCGCTTCTGCACTCAATCATCCCAATATCTGCACGATCTACGACATTGGCGAAGAGAATGGCCGCACGTTTCTGGTGATGGAGTTTCTCGACGGCGCCACGCTGAAACATCTGATCGGCGCGCGTCCGATGGAACTGGAGACGATTCTTGCGCTGGGAATCGAAATCGCTGATGCTCTCGACGCAGCGCACACCGAAGGCATCGTTCATCGCGACATCAAACCGGCGAATATTTTCGTCACCAAGCGCGGGCACGGCAAGATTCTGGACTTCGGTTTGGCGAAGGTGAAGACCTCGCAATCGACGCCTTCGTCAACGCCCGACGTTACCGCTCCTACGGCCGTCGCCATTGAAGAGCATTTAACCAGCCCCGGTTCCACTCTAGGAACCGTGGCTTACATGTCTCCGGAACAAGCCAAAGGGAAAGAACTGGATTCGCGCACCGATCTTTTTTCTTTCGGCGTGGTTTTGTATGAGATGTGCACGGGCACGTTACCTTTTCGCGGAGAAACCTCGGCGCTTATTTTTCAATCGATTCTTGACCGCGCGCCGATGTCGCCGCTCCGGCTGAATCCGGATGTGCCGCCGAAATTGGAAGACATCATCAACAAGTCGCTGGAAAAAGACCGCAACCTGCGTTACCAGCACGCGGCCGACATTCGCGCCGACCTGCAGCGGCTTAAGCGCGATACGGAAAGCGGACGATCGGTCGCGGCAATTTCACGGCCAGAGCCCGCACAGGAATCAGGCGCACATGCAGCCGCGCCCAGCCAGCCGGCGCAATCATCAAGCCGAGTCAGTGTCGTGGCCGCCCATGCAGGTTCAGTTAGTCCATCGCAGCCTTCGGCGCAATCTGGGTCAGGACAATCCTGGGCAGAATCGGCGGCGCAACCGGGCGCAATTGCGGAGAAGAAATCGCCGAAAGGGATGCTGATCGCGGCCGCCGGAATCGTCATCATCGCGATCGTCGCTGGTGGCTTGTATCTTCGTTCTCATCGATCGGCACAGTTGACGGAAAAGGACAGCATCCTGCTCGCCGACTTCATCAACACCACCGGCGACGCGGTTTTTGACGGAACTCTGAAGCAGGCATTGGCGGTTCAGCTTGAACAATCGCCTTACTTGAATATTCTCTCCGAATCGCGCATCCACGAAGCTCTGCACTTCATGGGGCGTCCCGACGACGAGCGGCTCAGTAAGGACGTTGCCCGCGAAATTTGCCAGCGCGAGGGCGTGAAGGCGATGATCCTGGGCTCGATCTCCGGCCTGGGCAGCCATTATGTGGTCACACTCGAAGCCGTCAACGCGCAGAACGGCGACACCCTTGCCCGTGAGCAAACGGAAGCGAACAGCAAGGAACAGGTTTTGAAGTCGCTCGACCATGCCGCCTCCGGGCTGCGCGAGAAGCTGGGCGAATCGATTGGATCGGTGCAGAAATTCGCCACTCCGCTGGAGGCTGCGACCACCTCGTCGCTCGACGCGTTGAAAGAATTCAGCCTGGGAGAAGCCGCGCATGAGCGGTTCGACGACGAAGCGGCCGTTCCTCACCTGAAACGCGCCATTGAGCTCGATCCCAACTTTGCCATGGCGCTGGCCACTCTTGGTGTTTCCTACAACAACCTCACCGAATCGCAACTCAGCGCCCAAACCATTCAAAAGGCCTTTGACGCAAAGGACCGGGCGAGTGAGCGCGAAAAGCTCTACATTTCTTCTCATTATTACGACGAGACAACCCGGCAACTCGATAAGAGCGCGGAAATCTACAAGCAGTGGATCCAGGCGTATCCGCGGGATACCGTGCCGCTGGACAATATTTCGCTTCTGGAAGAATCCATGGGGCAGCACGAAGATGCCTTGGCTCATGCCAGCGCGGCTTTACAAATCGATCCCAAGGATCACTACGCCTACCAGAACCTGAGCAGCGTTTATCTTTCTCTGAATCGGCTCGATGAAGCGAAAGCCGTTGCGGATCAGGCAATCGCTCAAAAAATCGATCCCTGGACCGTCCACATCAACCTTTACGATCTCGCCTATTTGCGCGGCGACCAGGCTGCCATGCACCAGGAAATGAGCCTGGCGGCGGGCAAGCCGAGTGAGCCGGTACTCATTATGCTGCAGGCGCAGGGAGAATGCGCAGCGGGGAAAATCAAGGCTGCCAAAGAAAGTTATGCGCGCGCGGTGACTTCCGCACAGGCTCACCAGTACAAAGAGTTTGTTGCGGAGATCCTGGGAAATGAAGCAGGGTGCCAAGCCGGGGTCGGCCTTGTGTCCGATGCCCGCCACACCATGCAGTCAGCGTTGGCGTCGTCTGACAATCGCGATTCCCGCAGAACAGCGGCTTTTGTTTTCGCCCGGGCTGGGGACACGGCGCAAGCGCAGAAACTGGCTGATCAACTGGCAAAAGACTTTCCGCTCGATACCATGTTGAACCAGGTCGGCCTGCCTATGATTCGCGCTGCGATCGATATTCAGCGGAATCAGGCTGCGGAAGCGGTTGCGGCGCTCAATTCCGCCGCTCCTTACGAACTCGGCGCGCGTCCGGAAGGATTTGATTTTCAGCCCGGCTATCTCCGCGGAGACGCTTATTTGCACGCCCACGACGGATTGAAAGCTGCAGCAGAGTTTCAGAAGATTATTGACCATCGCTCCGTAAACGCGACCAGCCCGCTCTGTTCTTTGGCGCAATTGGGATTGGGTCGCGCCTACACTCTCGCAGGCGATACGGCAAAAGCCAAGCTGGCGTATCAGGATTTCTTTGCCACCTGGAAAGATGCCGACGCGGATGTGCCGGTGCTGGCGGCGGCAAAAGAAGAGTACGCAAAGCTGAAGTAATTGTTGCGAAGCGGGAGCGCACTGCCGTGGTTTCCTCTGTGTGGTTTCGGAAGCTGGCGCCGCCCTGTTCGCCGCCGGTTTCCCCACGCTGGGCATCGGATTCGCGGGCGTCGCCCTGGCCTTCGGCCTTACCCTTCTCACCATGGCTTTCGCCATCGGGCATATCTCGGGTTGCCACTTAAACCCGGCCGTCAGCTTGGGGCTGGTCGTGGGCAGGCGCTTCCCCGCGTCCGAACTGCTGCCCTACGTGATCGCGCAGGTTGCGGGCGCGATCGCAGCTGCGGGCGTGCTTTTCGTCATCGCCAGCGGGAAAGCCCGGTTTCGACGTCCACTCGGGATTTGCCAGCAACGGATACGGCCTGCATTCTCCTGGCGGCTACTTTCTGCTCGCGTGCTTCACTGCTGAAGTGGTGCTGACCGCGTTCTTTCTGATCGTGATCATGGGATCGACCGACAGCCGCGCTCCCAAAGGCTTCGCTCCCATTGCGATCGGATTGTGCCTTACTTTGATTCACCTGGTGGGTATTCCCGTGACCAACACTTCAGTCAACCCCGCCCGCAGCACCGGCCAGGCGATCTTCGCGGGTGGGTGGGCCTTGCAGCAACTGTGGCTGTTCTGGATTGCCCCACCTATCGGCGGCGCGCTCGGCGGCGGCCTCTACCTCGCCCTGTTTGGAGAGTAGTGCTCAGTCCTGGTCTCCGCGCCTTTTGCGGCGAGTTGCCACCGCTCGTCTGATATCTTTTACCTTCCCCTAATTTTCGCCTCAATGTCGAAAACAAAAGCCCCAAGCCGTTTCGCGGTAATCCTCGCCTTCGGGCTGGTCTACCTGTTTTGGGGATCGACCTATCTTGCCATCGACGTCGCCGTGCAAAGCATTCCACCCGCGCTGATGTGTGCGGTGCGCTTCTCGATTGCAGGAGTTGTGATGCTTGGGGCCTGTGCAGTGATGAAGAGACGCATCTGGTATTCAGCTCAGCAGATCGGGCTCGCCGCGGTGGTGGGAATCCTTCTGCTCATGGGCGGAAATCTGACGCTCTCGTGGGCTGAACTTTCCGTGCCGTCTGGTCTTGCAGCACTAATCGTCGCCATCACTCCGTTATGGTTTCTCGTGCTCGACTCTTTGCTTCTCGGCCACCATCGCATTTCTTGGCGGGGCAGGGCGGGACTGGCGCTAGGAATCGTCGGCCTGTTCGTCTTGTTCTGGCCGGAGCTGCACACCACCTCGCAACTCGGACGCCGCGAACTCTTCGCTTCGCTGAGCCTGCTCGGCGGCTCATTCTCCTGGGCGCTCGGTTCAGTCCTTTCCAAACGCTGGCAATCCGGCATGGACGTCTTCAGCGCCACCGCCTGGCAGGTAACCGCGGCGGGCATTGCGAATTTCCTCTTCGCCCTGGTTCTGGGAGACCTGTCTCGCGTGACCTGGACTACCCGCAGCGTGAGCGCCGTCTTCTATCTGATCGTGTGCGGCTCCTGGATCGGATATACCGCCTACATCTGGTTGCTCGAGCACGTACCCACTTCGAAGGTGTCTACCTACGCCTACGTGAATCCAGTGGTTGCGGTCTTCCTCGGCTGGCTGATTCTTCACGAACGCGTCGACCGCTTCATCGTCATGGGCAGCATCATCGTCGTGCTATCGGTGATCCTGGTGACGAGCGCCAAAGTAAAAGCGAAGTCAGCGCCCGAAGAACTGCCAGTAGTCGAGGCAGGATAGCTCCGACCAATCCCACGCACCTACTTCGTTCCTGCTTCGTCCTCGCTTTCGTCCAACAGATCCACCGCATGGCCGCGCACCACGAAACTCTGCCTAGCGGAGCCAGCGGCCTCAAAACTCACCCGCGGCGGAAGCCGCTGCCAACTCGGTGCAGCACACAAAGCTGCATTCTCATCGATACTTTTCCCCTGCAGTTCCTTCCGGAGAATCGCCCGCCGCCGCCCAATCTCCGCCACGACCGCAAAAACCTTTGTCCCATCCTCCGAAACACCGCAATAAGCGGCGTAGTCGCGATACCAGCTCACGGCCGAGTACTCGGCATCAAATTCCGGCAGATTCACCGCCGATACATGGCCCGTAACACGATCCACCAGAATCCATCCGCCTTGTTGCCACTCCCAATGAGGCGGCGAAGCTGTTTCCTGCGGAAGCGTGTCGTTGACGCGGAACGCCCGCCTCACTGCAAAAAGCCGATCGGTTACGTCATGTGGGGAGCCAAGCATGAACTCCTTGATATGTCCGTCCAACAGAAGCGGCCGCACTTTCAGCGTAACCGGCTTATCTTGATTGCCTCCGCGGCCCGTTTCGGGCAGCCATTGAACGGTAATCGATTTCCCCAACGTAACAACATGACTTTTGCTCGCGGCGATTGCAGGATGCGTACAGATTGCAACCCCGATTGCTCCAATCGTCAATGCAGAACGAAACGGCAGCCCCATATCTTGCCAGACTATGCACAAAGCGACCCTACTCACAAGCTCAGGAGTCACAAATCTCGTCGTATCTCTAGTATTACGTTCCGAAACGGAACAGACTCGAATGTCGCAGCGAGTTTGCGCCGCAAAGGAATCAAACTCGCGATGCCCCAGGGGTTGCAGATTGCAGTAAAATTGTTATCAGGATTGTGATGGCGTTTTCTCAAGATTCCGATTCAGGCCTCAATCGTGAACCGGAGACAACTTCCAACCCAGAAGCGGGTTCAGATAAGCATATGGGCGACCTGTTGCCAGTGCGGCGTCCTCCACGCATTCTTGTGGTGGACGATCAACCGACGATCGCCGGATTGATGAGCCAGTTGCTCGCCATGAGCGGCTACGAAGTAGTGACCGCCTGTGACGTCCAGCAAGCCGAGGCCGAAGTCCGCCGCCACGCACCCGATCTCATCCTCTCGGACGTGCGCATGCCGGGAAAATCCGGCTACGATTTCTGCCGCGAACTCAAGAGCGATCCTGCCACGCGTCTCATTCCTTTCGTCTTGATCACCGGTCTCAGCGACAGCACTGACAAAGTCCGCGGCATCGAAGCCGGCGCCGACGACTTCCTCAACAAGCCGGTTCTCGCCGAAGAGTTAAAGGCGCGAGTGAAGTCGTTGCTGCGGGTAAAAGAATTCACCGATGAACTGGAAACTGCCGATTCGGTGCTTTGTACTCTCGGCCTGATTGTGGAAGGGCGCGATCCTTATACAGAAGGGCACTGCGAACGCTTGGCTGCCCGCGCCGCTGATCTCGGCCGCCACCTCGGCCTGGACGAAGATTCCATCGTCGCCCTGCGCCGCGGCGGTTTTCTGCACGATCTTGGCAAGATTGCCGTGCCTGACAGCATCCTGAAAAAGGGCAGCGATCTCACCGTCAAAGAATGGGAGATCATGAAGCAGCATCCCATCACCGGTGAAAATATTTGCAAGCCTCTGAAGTCCCTGCGCCTCGTGCTGCCGATCATCCGGCATCATCATGAGCATGTCGACGGCTCGGGTTATCCCGATGGCATGGGCGCTGGCGAAATCCCGCTTTTGCCGCGGGTTTTGCAGGTCGTGGATGTCTACGACGCGCTCCGCACCGCGCGCCCCTACAAACCGGCTCTCGCGCATGACGCCGCTGCTGACATGATGCGCCAGGAAGCCCAACAGGGCCTGTGGGACGCCGAACTGGTCAACGAATTCTTCAGCATGCTGATCACCCAGCGCAGCGCGGCATAGCGCCGAATTTAGATAGACCTGCCCCACTCGCGGCGTACAATAGCTAGCGATTTCATAGGCAACGGCTCCCTCGCTTGCGACATCTTAACCATTCCCGTCGCTGCGGAGAGACTCGCTGCGGGGTTGATTAGATCGCAGAATCTAAGATCGTAAGAGCTTGAGATCGTAACGGGTAAGGTTGCAACGTAACATTGCAAGAAATGACATACAGCATCGTCATCCCCGCTTACAACGAAGGTAAACGACTGGGGCCTACGCTCGAGAAAGTTCTTGCATACGTCCGCCAGCAGGGATGGGACGCGGAGGTGATCGTCGTAAACGACGGGTCACGTGACAATACGGGCGAGATTGTCCGTTCTTTCGCCGAAAACCATCCTCAGGTGCGTCTGGTAGAGAATCCCGGCAATCGCGGCAAGGGCTACAGCGTTCGCAATGGCATGCTGCAGGCGCGCGGCGACGTGATCGTTTTCAGCGATGCCGATCTTTCTTCTCCCATTGAAGAAATGCCGAAATTGTTGCAGGCGATCGACCAGGGTGCAGACATCGCCATAGGCTCCCGCTGGCTGCGCGCCGAACTGCAAACCACACGCCAATCTCTTCACCGCCAGCTTTTTGGAAGGATATTCAACGCTCTGAATCGCATCATTCTCGGCCTGCGCTTCAAAGACACCCAATGCGGCTTCAAGGCATTCACCCGCGGTGCGGCTCAGACCATTCTTCCTTTGCAGCTCATCGAGCGCTGGGGTTTCGATCCCGAGATTTTATTTCTTGCGCGCAAGTTTGGATTCCGCGTTGCGGAGGTGCCGGTCCGCTGGGGCCACGTGGGAGGAACGCGGATCAATCCTCTAGTCGATGGCGCGCACATGTTTCAGGAGATGCTGCGCATTCGCTGGCACGACCTTACTGGCAAGTACAACGGAAATTCCCGCATCGCGGCCCCGGCGGTCGAAGTAGAATCCGTAACCGGACGGCCTGCGCCCAGAATCTAGAAAACTTCTGGTATCGGCGGCCAACGCCGATCCGGCTTTAGGCAGATTTCGTTTGCACCGCCGCTGCTTGTTGGACCGCTTTGACGACCTTGTCTCCCATAGCAGAGGTCGATGTACGTTTCCCCGATCCTCTGACCAGATCGGCGGTACGAAATCCCCCGTCCAGCGTGGCTTTGACGGCATCCTCGATGCAGGCCGCCTCGCGCTCCAGTTGGAATGAATGTCGCAGCATCATCGCTCCGGAAAGGATTGCGCCCAGCGGATTCGCGATTCCTTTTCCGGCGATGTCCGGCGCGGAGCCATGCACCGGCTCATACACTCCGACGCTCCCGCCAATGCTGGCCGAAGCCAGCAGACCGAGTGAGCCTACGACTCCGCCCGCCTGATCGGAAAGAATATCGCCGAACATGTTCTCCGTAAGCACCACATCGAAATCCGCGGGCCTCTGCACCAGCGTCATTGCCGCGGAATCCACATACATATGCGACAGTTGCACCCCGGGATAATCCTTCGCGCAGCGCGTCACCACCTCGCGCCACAACCGTGAACACTCCAGCACATTCGCCTTATCGACCGACAGAACTTTATTCCGCCGTCGTGTCGCCAGACTGAAAGCCACTCGCGCGATTCGTTCAATCGAGTGCTCGTCGTAGGTCATCGTATTCGTCGCCACGCGATTGCCATCCGCTCCGAGCCCGCACCAGGATCGACCGCGGCTCTCCAAAATAAAGTCCGCCGAGCAACTCGCGCACGATCATGAGGTCAGTGCCGCGTACCAGCTCCGCGCGAAGCGGCGAGCAATCCTCCAGCGCAGGGAAGCAAATCGCGGGACGCAAGTTTGCGTAAGCGCCGAGTTCGCGCCGCAGCCGCAACAGTCCAGCCTCGGGACGAAGATGGCCGGGATTGCGATCGAAAGCAGGACTACCGACCGCTCCCAGCAGCACCGCAGACGAAGACCGGCAAGCCTGCAGCGTATCGGCTGGCAGCGGATCATTCGATGCCGCTAGCGCCGCACCGCCAATGTTCTTATGCAGAAGTTGTAATTGATGTCCGAACGCATCCGCCGCGGCCTGCAGAGCGCGAAGCGCTTGTTCGGTAACTTCGGGGCCAATGCCATCCCCGGCGAGAACGCAGATGTTTAAAAGCATGCAGGATCAAGGATTCAGACTAGACCTTCCAAGTGTAATGGAAGCGCCCGTCTGCGCTCTACACTCCCCAGAGGTAATCTTCCTGCTCGTTGGAGTGCTCGACAGGAATGGGCGTTCCGAACGCATTCGCTTGCGGCGCATGGGAATAGGCTCTCGACGGCTCCCTGCTCGCCGGGCCAGCCGAAGCCGCTGCAGCAATTGCCGTCGGCAGCGGCTCAAACAGCGGAGTTGCCGAGGAAGCAGGCTTGTGCGTTTCGCGAATCAATTCGAGCAGATGATGATCCTCAACATGTTTGATCTTATCGGCCAAGCGGACAAAGCGCCGGTAAATGTCATCGAGCGCACGACGGTCGAACTGATAACCAAGCTGTTCGCAGCGAATCGCCAGCGCGTGCCGTCCTGAGTGCTTGCCCAGCACCAGTTTCGAATCCGGCACGCCCACGGACTGCGGCGTCATAATTTCATACGTTAGGGGATTCTTGAGCACGCCATCCTGGTGGATGCCGGCCTCGTGAGCGAATGCATTGCGTCCAGTCACCGCCTTATTCGGCTGCACCGGCACGCCGGTAATCTCGCTTAGCATCTGGCTGGCCGGGAACAGATGCTCCCCGGCAATTCCCGTTTCATAAGGATAGCGGTCGGGCCGCACGCGCATCGTCATCACAATCTCTTCTAAAGCCGCATTACCCGCACGTTCGCCGATACCGTTAATGGTGCACTCGACCTGACGTGCTCCCGCCGCAACCGCAGCCATCGAATTCGCCACCGCTAAACCAAGATCGTTATGGCAGTGCGCAGAAATCGTCACCTTCTCGATCCCCTTGACGCGCCGCCGGATTGTCGTGATCAGCTCCCCAAACTCCGCGGGCACGGTGTAGCCGACGGTGTCCGGAATATTCAGGGTGGTTGCGCCCGCTGCCACTACCGCCTCAAGCACGCGGCAAAGAAATTCCGGGTCGGTGCGCGTCGCATCTTCGGGCGAAAATTCGACATCGTCGCACAGCGACTTCGCAAAAGCTACCGACTCCCGCGCCATCGTCAGGCACTCTTCACGAGTAATTCGCAATTTGTATTTCAAATGAATATCAGATGTGGCAAGAAACACATGAATGCGCGGCCGCGCCGCATCTTTCAAAGCCTCCCAGGCCCGCTCGATATCGGGCCTGCAGGCGCGCGCCAGTCCGGCAATAATGGGCCGCCGAATCACGGAAGCAATCGCCTGCACGGCTTCGAAATCCCCGTCGGAAGCAATCGGGAAACCGGCCTCGATCACGTCGACGCCAAGCCGGTCGAGCTGATGTGCCAGACGCAGCTTTTCCTGCCGGTTCATACTGCACCCTGGCGACTGCTCGCCATCCCGCAAAGTGGTATCGAAGATCGTGATTCGCGTTCCCGCCGTTGCCATAGATCGGTTCCCTTTCACAGACATCCCCAACCATCCGGATGCTGATCCCGCTCCCTCAATGCTACGGTTTTCAAGCACTTAAGCAAAACTTATAATTCTTACTGAATAGTTAAGTGGTCTTCTATAATAAGCGCAGCTAATCATTCATTAAGTAACATAAGAAACGAGAAAGCAAAGATTAAAGACGGAAATACAACCGGAGAGGAACGGGCAGAACGATGGAACTTTCACAACTGGAAGTCTTCCTTGCAGTAGCGCGCGAGCACCGATTTTCCCGCGCGGCCGAAAAACTCTATCGAACCCAATCTGCTGTAAGCCAAACCATCCGCAAGCTTGAAGACGAACTCGGCGAAGCTCTCTTCGACCGCTCCTCGCGCGAAGGCGTCCTCACCGATGCCGGTCAGGTGCTCTTCGAATACGCCGAAAAGCTCCTGAACCTTCGCCGCGACGCTCACGAGTCGCTCACTGAGCTTCGCGAATTGCAAAAAGGCAAGCTGGTGATCGCCGCGAACGAGTTCACTGCGCTCTATCTGTTGCCCGTACTTGCCGATTTCCGCCGCCTGCATCCCATGATCAAGATCCGCGTCCAGCGTTCGCTCGGCAGCCGCATTCCCGACGAAGTCCTGCAGCACGGCGCAGAACTCGGCGTGCTCTCTTATAAGCCGGAGGAACCACGTCTGCACTCGATCGTCACTTATCTCGACGAATTAGTACTGGTAGTTCCACCGACGCATCCGCTAGCCTCGGCGAAGCAGGTGAGCATAAGCCAGCTCGGAGCTGAGTCGTTCGTCGCCCACATCGTCTCGTCACCCTACCGCGAGAAAGTTCTGCAGACTTTCCAGAAATACAAAACGCCTCTGCACATGGATCTCGAACTGCCCACTCTGCAGGCCATTAAGCAATTCGTGGCCATGGGAAATGGTGTCGCGCTGATGCCGGAGATCAGTGTTGAGAACGAAGTAGGGCGCGGAGAGCTGGTCCGGATTCCCGTACGGGAATTGCGCGTGCAACGCAAGCTGCGTCTCATTTACCGCAAAGAGGCGGGACTCTCCCATGCCGCCCGCGCTTTTCTAAAAGTCACCGAAACGGTCGCGCGCCAGCGCGAAGGGCACTACCGTTTTCAGCGGGAGAGTTAGCGATCAGCATTCCGCACACTCTTGGGCGGGTTGAAAAGCCGCCAGCGCGTCGCAAACGCTGGCATGAATCTCAAGCACAGAATCCACATTCGTAAGCCCGAGGACCTCGCGCACCATAGGCCTCGGGCTGGCGTACTTCATTTCCGCCTTTTGCGATTGCGCTCGGGTGTGCAGCAAAATCAACTCGCCAATACCTGCGCTGTCGATCGAACTAACCCCACTCAAGTCGAGCACGACCCTGCCGCCATACTGCAAAAATTCTCCCACCATCTGCGATAGCGCCGAGGCCTCGTCGCGGTACACAATGCGCCCCTCGCAATACACAATGACCACGTCGCCGCAATTTCGTGTTTCCAGACTTAATTTCAACTTCCACCCCTTATTAAATGCTTCAAATGCAGCATCGTAAGGCTGCGCCCACGTTTGGCAATTACTGTTCGAGGATTGCATGCTAATAGATAGACGCTTGTGGAAGCTCTTAGGAATCATGAAAGTGAGGTAATTTTTAGGATCCCAAAGTCCCACTTCTGCACCGTGACATTTTTGGGCCAAGCGGGCATCTTGCCTCTCCGGTACACTGCATCTAACCGACTTCAACAGAAGAACTTCGCCTGTTCAGGTAGAATTTGCTGCTGGCATCATTTGCCTGGGAGGACTTATTTTCGTGTCAAAAACCGCAACCGTAGTTTTGGCGTTGCTGATCGTGTTAATTTTTCCCGTCGTATCGAAAGCGCAAATAATTCAAAGCGGTAACGTTTATGCCGGAGTCGCCTACGCCGCATCCGATGACGTCATTCCTCCCCGCCTGGCAATGCGCGGTTTTGTGGGCTCGGTGGAGGTGAAGCCCTTCCTCCGCTATCCTCACCTGGGTTTTGTTCTCGATGGCGCCGGCGTTTTCACCAGCGGCGTGCAGCAGTACAATCTGGTGCTCGGGCCGCGTATCTCGAAAAACTATGGCAAGTGGCGCATCTTTGCGCAGGCCACCGCCGGTTACCAGCAAGCCACCACCGGCGGCGAAACTTTCCATCCCCTCATCGAAGATGGCGGCGCTGGCATCGATCGCAGGCTTCCCTTCAAGCGATTCGCCTGGCGCTTGCAGGGGGATTACATCCACAGCCACATGCTCGACGCCAGTCAGAACGACTTTCGACTATCCACCGGCCTTGTGTGGCGCTTCTGACATAGATCATCGCCACAATCACTGGCCAGATTTTTCTTCGGAACTTCTAATCCTGCGTCGGGTTTTAGGCGATGTTGGACGCCGGTTTAAGGGCAGAAGTTCCGAAGAAACCTGCGCTATTCCGGTGTGGCTTCCGGTTGACCGATTTCTCCCGCCTGGCATCCAACTTCCCGCAACCTGCTTAATCTGCTCGAAAGGTAAGGTCCCACTGCGATGCGAAAGACGCTCCTCATTGTTTTGTCACTTTTTCTACTGGGCGCGCTCGCCGGCGCCCAGGTGCCGAGCGGCAACGTCTTCTTCGGATACTCGTACTTCAACACCGATCTTGGCTCGACGAATCGCGTGAACACAAATGGCTGGGAGGCCTCGGTCGAGGGAAAAATCATTCCGTTTCTCGGCATGGTCGCTGATTTCGACAGCCACTACGGCTCGCAGACCTTTCCTAGCGGGTGCCCCATTGCCGGCCAAAGCGATTGCAGTTTCACCAGCACTTTTGTCGAACGCAACTATCTCTTCGGTCCGCGCTTATCGGTGTCGCTCGGGAAGGTTCGACCTTTCGCGCAAGCTCTGATCGGCGGCGCGCACGTCGGTCTCAATAGTGGAGGACCGCTCAGCGGCGCAATGTCCGACTCCTCATTCGCGACGGCATTTGGCGGCGGCCTCGATTACAAACTGATCCCGCTTGTGGCCTGGCGCTTCCAGGGCGATTATGTCGAAACTCGCTTTTTCTCAACTACCCAGAATAACGTCCGAATCTCGACCGGAATTGTGATTCGCTTCTAGAACCTCTCGAAAGTTGGATTACGCGTCGACAACATCCACGATTGAACGCTGTTGCGAAGGTTCATTCGCACGTGCTTTGCACCGCTTTTGTCCCAAATGCGTTCAAGAATCACAGGTATCTCCGCTAGCGCCCGGTTGGAGTAAGCCGACACGCTGCGTCGGACTTGATTGAAAGCTTCAGGTTCCAGGAGATTCCGAACCGCAGATGCGATGTTGCGAAAGCTGGGAACGACAACCCCAACCTTTTTTTCGGTAACCCACTCGGCGTTGTATCTCTCCTGCGGCAGCGTCTTCGCATTGCATTCCACAATGACCGGCAGAGTGCAGTTGCAACGCTTCGCTGATCGATCCCGGTCCCGGCTTCCCAATAAAAAAGTCGGCCAATGCCATGTAGTATTCGACATTCGTCGCAAAGCCCATGACCAGCACCGGCTTTAGAGTGGGCAGGGATTTCAGTTTTGCGGCCAGTCTATCGTTGTGCCCACAGATCATAATGAGCTGCACTTCAACCTGCTCCAGCTCACGCGCGATATCGACCATCGCGGTTGAACCATGCCCGCCAAATAAGACGATGCCTGTAGGACAATCCGGATCAAGCCCCAGTCTCTTGTGTTCCGCCTCGCGATCGATCTTCATGCGCTCGTAGAACTTCGGCTTCAGCACCATTCCAGAAGTGAGGAAAATTTCTGTTCTCTGGATGACCCATTGCCAGAGCCTGCTGCTTCGCCCGCTCCGTGCCCGCGATAATGTATTGCGATTCGCGCTCGATCCAGAAGTGCGGAGGAAAATCGGCAAGATCGGTGATCAGCGTGACAAACGGAGGAACCGTAGCAAGCTCGCCGATGCTTTTCGCAATCTCGCGATTAAAGTGGGGAATCACCGAGAGCACCATGTCAGTCGGGTTTGCCGACCAATAGTCACGCAAAATGTTGACTGTACGTCTGTGATAGAGCCGGATGACGACCTGAAAAATCCTGAGGAGCGGCAGCGCCAGCCGCGTCCACCCTCTGCGCAAGATTTGGTTGTAAGTGTCCTGAATGCGTAGCCCGGTCAGATGGCGAACTACATCGAGCTGATCGAGCAGCTCCTGAATGTTGAGAAGACGCACATCCCAAGGATTTTCCTGCTTTGTGAGAACGCCTTTCAGAGCCTCGGCTGCATTTCGATGCCCGCCGCCGCCATCATGAAAAACAATTGTCAGTTTGCGCAATATTCACCGGTCGAATTGAGATGGAGAAAAGAAAAGTCGTCTGCGATTGTGGTTTGCAAAGGGAGCGCATCCATCAGCTGCCCACGCCTTCATATTCAGCGATTTCGTGCAATTCCAATTCGTCGGCGAACTCAGCCGAGGAATCCGCGCCTTCCAACTCCCGGCTCGCATCCTGTTCCGCGACTTCTGGCCTGTATTCGTGAATACGAACTTCCTGTTCGTCCACCGTCAGGTAAGTCATGCGCGAATCGACCCATCCCCCGGCGTTGTAGTAGTCCACTCCCTCCTGCTCGACGTGAATCGCCTCGTGCGTGTGCCCGCAGAAGATTCGCTCGGCCTTCTGCTGCCGCGCAAACTCAATCGCCCCAGCCGCAACCTTCGAAGACATCCGCAACCATCGTGTATTCAGGCGGTCGATCAGTCGCGCAATCGGCTTATGCTTGAAATCGAGCTTCTGCAGTGCGAGATACAACGACGTGCCGACGCTGCTCAGCCGCAGATTGTTCACCTGAAACCCGTCGAACTGATGTCCATGAATCGCCACATGGCGCCGCACTCCGCACTGCCACACATAATGCTGGTAAACCCGAACCCCTACCAGGTGCGACATAATATCCGTCAGCCCATGATCGTGATTGCCCTCGACCCACACCACCTCGATGTTGCGCTTGGGATTCGACAGCTTGCGGATGTAGCCGAGAAACTTCCAGTGTTCCTTAGTCAGGCGGGCAAAGTTAAGGTCGGCAAAAATATCGCCCAGCAGGATCAGCCGCTGAAATCGATTTTCCTTCAGCACGCGCGTGGCTTCGCGGGCATGGCTGGTCTCCGCACCCAGGTGCAGGTCAGAGAGGATCAGCGTGTTGTAGACATGCGGATCCATACTCTGTTTCTAGCAGGTGAATGTTACGGGGAGATGAATACTGCATCAAAATTGGTGCATGGTAACTACTGAAGTAACTGGAGTGACTGCGAGGTTAACATCTTAAAACTTAGTCCATTTTCGCGCCAGTTTTTCAGCCCGATGAACAGGGCGCACAACAACGAGCGCCTTTTCACGTAGACTGAATTTCCGTTTGAAAACCGTCGGACACATTCTCGCCCGCTACACCGCCTGGATCTGGCTGCTGCTGCAGCATCTCGGGGTCTGGGGAGTTTTTGTCATAGCCTTCGCCGATTCCGCATTGCTCGGCATGCCGGTCGATGCCATCGTAGCGGCCTATGTCTTCAAAGATCGCAGGCACCTGCTCTTCTATGTGATCATGGCGTCGCTGGGCTCTGCTCTGGGTAGCATCCCGCTCTACCTCATCGGATACGCAAGCGGCGAAAATATCCTGCGCAAGCGAATCTCTGAAGAGCGCTTCCAGCGCATCCATGCCTCTTTCGAACACCATGAATTCTGGGCGCTCATGTTTCCCGGAATGTTGCCCCCGCCTACGCCCTTCAAAATCTTTGTGCTCGCTGCGGCCGTCTTCGAGATGCGCTTCCGCGATTTCTTCGCCGCGGTGTTCGCCGGGCGCTTCGTCCGCTTCCTGGTTCTATCCTTGTTGGTGTTGTACTTCGGTCCGGAGATTGTGGGATTTCTCGGATCCGCCATCAGGCAGCACCTGTCCTGGCTGCTGGGAGCCATTGCCGGCGGGCTGCTAGTGTGGTTGCTGATGCGAAGAAGTCGAAAACGCCGGCGCACACAGTCCAACGCCGAAGTTCGAGCGCAGAAGTTCGAATAAGGCGGTTTCCTGGTTGGAATAAGAGCGAGACGCTCTACGCCGCCGCGATGTGATCGCCCGGTTTGTGCATCCAGCGCGAAAGCGCCATCAGAAACACCGGCGTGCCGAACATCGTGAGCGAGAAGAACAGATCGCTCTCCACCGTTCCGCGGAAGAACGGCAGGCCCGCCGCGTAGGACATCATCAATCCATTCCAACCCCGCGGATACATCTCCGGCCACGCCGCCCACACCGCAAAATTGCTGATCAGGAAAAACGAAACCGAACTGGCAAGCGCAGCGCCAATCACGCGAACTGGCCCCGATTTCTCCCGCAAATTCGTTCCCAGCCACAAAATCGCCGCATACCATGCGAAGGTGACCATGTGGTCCCAGGTAAGAACGTAGGAATAGACGAACTTGGTGAGAATCACATCGGTCGCCGCAAACAGAACCAGAGGCACCCACAATTGCCGGCGCGATCCACGCGCGCCAAAAAACAGTAGCGAAGCCGCCACCGGCGTGAAGTGCCAGGCGTGCGGCAGAATATTCATGTGAGCGAACGGCAGAAACCGCACGGCGATTGCCAACAAGACAAATAAATAAGGCAGCATAAGCACCTCCAACGGCAGAACTTTATTGTGGGCCGCGCAGCGCAACTACGTCAAGCAGGACATTCCTCGCTCTACCGCGGCTCCGGCCACAACTTCCGATCTTCACCAGACCCAAACACATCCCCCACGACATGCAAATTTTCATCGAGTTGAACTCCGGCCCCCAATGCTCGCCGCGTCTTCCCGCGGCTAAACAAGCCCGGCAACTGCACGAAACGCAAATCCTGAAAATACACGATGTATCCGTTTCCCGGTGGCTCCAGCGTCTCTGTTTCCGTAATCGGATACCGGGCCCAATCCAGATAAACACGCCCCAAATACGATTTCTTCGCTGCCAAAGTAATCGGAGTCTCCTCCGGCTTGTACAGGATTCTCACATCATTTTCCGGATCGATCTCCGGCCCCAGCGAGTTCAACGGCGCCAGCGCAAAAAAATCCCGTGTCTCCACCACTCCATACCACTGGAAAGGATCGCTCAACGCCGGATACGCCGAAGCCCGCATTGGCTCCGCCTCCCGATACGTCCGAGCTTCCAACGCCGCAACCGCTCGCCGGTGCTCAAAGTCCCGTACTCCCCACATCACCACCACGCCGATCAGCGCCAGCGTCGCGGCAAAACGTCCGCGCGGGCCGCGATCCCGCGCGCCAATCTCGCGGTCGATCAATCCAAACAGCGAGGGCACAATCAACCCCAGCAGCAGGATCGTGAACATGATCGGCTCAAAAATAAAAACAATGTCCCAGGAATACCACTTCTCGGAAAACGGCCAGAACGGGCGCACTCCATAGTTATTGGTGAAGTCGAGCAAAATATGGCTGAGCCCGGCAAGACACGCGTAGAAATAAAGCAGCCCCCACTTCGGCGGTAAGTTGGGATCTTTGATCTTGCGTCCCCGCAATCTCCAGATCAGATAAATAAATCCCAGCACTACGACTGCGTCAATCGGAACTCCCAGGAAAGAATGAGTGAAGCCCCGATGGTGTGCGAAGCCGAATGCCGGACCTTTCAGCCGGCTCAACACGTCGAGATCAGGCGCCTCCGCCGCCAAAGTCAACGTAGCCGTGGCCAGCGCCGTTTTGCGATTGAGCCCAGCGCGGCCCATGCACGCGCCGGTGAGGAAATGTGTGATTGGTTCCAAGAGGTTGGACGATTCTATTTGGATGCGTCTGCTTTTGCCAAACGATGTTCACTCACCTGGCCGGCACAAGCAACGTAAGCGCATCCGGAACCACAGTGATCTCCGCCGGCAACGTGCCCACCAGTTCTCCATCGGCCTCGATATAAATCTTCTCGCGCCGCTTGCCGGCGGAAGGTTCCAGATACGCCAACGAAACCCTCTCGCTGTGCGCCAGATCGATTCCTTTTATCCTCCACTGCCGCCCTAAAAAGCCGCGTGTCACATAGTGAAGGAAGGCAAGCCGGCTCGCGGTCCGGCAATAGACCAGCCGATTATCGTTGCGATCCAGCGAAGCTCCCGGAGCCAGTTCCCGCAGCACTCCTCCAAAGTTCCGTATGCGCACCGCCAGCAATTCCGTCACATCCGCGCTCTGCCGCTCGGTCACACCGGTCTCCGCAAAATCAATCCGAAAGCGGATCATCACATGCGCAAACCACAAATGCCACGCCTTTGCATAGTAGGCGGCCATGCCCATGTTCTGTTTGACCCCGTTATGCAGCTTGTAGAAAAGGTGCGCATCCACGCCCGCACCCGCGGCCACCACAAAAAATCGTGACTCCGGCTCACCCGACAGATTCACAAACTGCACCCGGCCTACAGCCACACGCCGCGGTACACCATGCAACGCCGCGCGCGCGGCTGCCGCAGCATTCATCGGCAACCCCACATCGTGCGCCAGCGCATTCGCCGTTCCCATGGGAAGAATTCCCAAAGCAATCGGAGTATTAGCCAGCACCTGCGCAATGTTGTGGATCGTGCCATCGCCGCCGCCGGCAAAAACCGTATCGCATCTGTCGGCTACGGCCTGGCGCGCCATACCACGGGCCTGCTCCGGCGACTCCGGCAAGAACAGCTCGGCCTCGATACCCTCGTCACGCAGCATGGCCAGCACGGATTCCAACTGGGCTCTACGCCGCCCCCGCCTGCCGCCCGAATCAGAGTTGAAAAGTAGAGCCGCTTTTCGCATGCGTCGAAGCTGGATTGTACTTGGAAGGCGAGCGATTTGGTATGAGGTGGTTCCGCAAAAGATATCGGGGGAAGAAAACGCAGGTGTGAATAAGCTTCCGGAGTGTTTGGTTTGACTTTTTGACTGGCGCACCGCTTCACGGCTGCGATCAGACGATTCCTATCACGCCGGCTTTAGCCGCTGAGGGTCTAGTCCTGCAAACCGCAAGCCACCCGAAATCCATAATCCGCATAGTGAAATTCCGGAGGAATACTCGACCGCGCCGAGCAGCGCGCCACTTTCACATGGTGCCGCCACGATCCGCCGCGCGAAGCCTTGCGCTGTCCCTCCTCCGGACCCCCTGGAGCACGCTCCGGCGAACTCGCATAATAGTTCGCGTCATACCAGTCGCTGCACCACTCATGAACGTTGTCGCAAATGTTGTACAGGCCGAAGGCATTGGGAGCGTAACAGCCAACCACTTCGGGGCCGGTCAGCCAGCGAGTCGGATAATCGGGAAGAGATTGCGGAGGCTCATCTCCCCACGGAAAATTCTTCTGCTCCACGTCGCCGCGCGCCGCACGCTCCCACTCAGCCTCGGTTGGGAGACGATACGGCCGGCCGGTTTGCGCCGCCAGCCAGCAACAATAGCGCTCCGCATCGAACCACGAAACGCCCAGCCACGGGCTGCTTTGGATGATTGAAATTCGCGTCCGTCCAGAATGGAGGAAGAGAACTACCCGTAGACTTTGCAAACCGGTCGTATTCCACGTTAGTAACCTGGGTAGCGGCCAGCAAGAAGGCGTATCGACCCAAACGCGATGAACCGGACGCTCGCAATCCTGCCCCGAGGCCGACCCCATAAGAAACCATGCGCCGGGGATCTCGACCAACCGCGGTTCAATCGGATCGATAAATCCAAGCCGGGAAAGGTGAGAATGAGCAGTAGCCATTCCAGGAAATCGCCTACAGAATATATCTCGACAAATCCTGATCCTTCACAATATCCATCAGCGTCTTGCGTACATAGTCAGCGTCGATGACAACGTGCTCGCCCTTTTTTTCAGGAGCGTCAAAGCTCAACTCATCCAGCACTCGCTCCATAATCGTGTGCAGGCGCCGCGCGCCGATGTTTTCGGTGTTCTCATTTACGCGAAACGCAAAGCGAGCCACTTCCTCGAGCGACTCCGGAGTGAACTCCAGCTTGACGCCTTCGGTTTCGAGCAGCGCTATGTATTGCTTCACCAGCGACGATTTCGGCTCCGTCAGGATGCGCACGAAATCTTCCATGGTCAGCGACTGCAACTCCACGCGAATCGGAAAGCGCCCCTGGAGTTCGGGAATCAGATCGCTTGGCTTTGAAACGTGAAACGCGCCGGCAGCAATGAATAAGATGTGATCGGTGCGCACCATTCCGTAGCGCGTGTTCACTGTGGTGCCTTCGACGATGGGCAGGATATCGCGCTGCACACCCTCGCGCGACACATCCGGACCGTGCCCGCCCTCTCGCCCCGCAATCTTATCGACCTCGTCCAGAAACACGATGCCTGCGTTTTCCACTCGCTCGATCGCGATGCGCGTCACCTGATCCATATCAATCAGCCGCTGCTCTTCTTCCTGAATCAGATACTCGAACGCCTCATCGACCTTCATCTTGCGCTTCTTCGTCCGCGCTCCAAAGATGTTCGGCAGCATGTCTTTGATGTTGATATCCATCTCTTCCACACCCTGCGCGCTCATAATTTCGAAGGTCGGGAAATTTCTTTCGCGCACATCGATCTCAACCTGCCGCTCGTCAAGCTTGCCTTCGCGCAGTTGCTGCCGCAATTTTTCGCGAGTTCGAGAAGAAGACTCCGCCAGCGACGTGCTGCCATCGATCACTACCCCGCCAGCCGTCGTGCTCTCCACCGGACGCTGCGGCTGAGACGGCGGGAGCAGAATATCCAGCAGCCGCTCTTCCGCATTCAACTCCGCTTTGTCCGAAACGTCTTCCAGCTTCTCTTCGCGAATGTTTTCGATGGCAATCTCGACCAGGTCGCGCACGATCGACTCCACGTCGCGCCCCACATAGCCCACTTCGGTAAACTTCGAAGCCTCGACTTTTAGAAACGGAGAGTTCGCTAGCTTCGCTAAGCGCCGGGCAATCTCGGTCTTCCCTACGCCAGTCGGCCCGATCATCAAAATATTTTTCGGCATGATCTCTTCGGCGAGTTCGGGCGTGAGTTTCTGCCGGCGCGTGCGGTTGCGCAGCGCGATGGCGACCGCGCGCTTCGCGTCTTTTTGTCCGATGACGTATTTGTCGAGCTCGACCACGATCTCACGGGGCGTGAGTTCGTCGAGTGCAAGCTGTTCTTCTTCAGCGCTGCTGGGTAAATAAATAGCCATAAATACTTTGTGTAGTCAGCTTACTCAGAAATCGATCGAGTTTCGCTTGATGGACAGCCCCTTCGACTGCGCTCAGCGCAGCCTTAGGCGGCTGTCTCGGACAGAACCGTTACAGTTCTTCCACTGTTATCTGATCATTGGTATAGATGCACATTCTGCCGGCAATCCTCATGGCTTCCTCGGCGATCTGGCGAGCCGAGAGTTCGGTATGCTTGGCCAGCGCTTCGGCGGCGGCGTGCGCGTACGGGCCTCCGCTGCCGATGGCGGCCACGCCGCCGTCCGGCTCGATCACGTCTCCTTGCCCGCTTAGCAGGTAAGTCTGGTCTTTATCGCAAACCAGCAGCAGCGCTTCCAGGTGGCGCAAGTACTTATCGGTTCGCCAATCCTTGGAAAGCTCGACGGCGGCCCGTCCCAGGTTGCCGTGATACTGCTCGAGCTTCGATTCGAAGCGGCTGAACAGGGTGAAGGCGTCGGCGGTCGAGCCGGCGAATCCAGCGAGAATCTTGTCGTTATAAAGGCGGCGAATCTTCTTTGCCGTATGTTTAATCACGGACTCGCCGAGCGTAACCTGTCCATCGCCAGCCAGCACCACGCTGCCGCCGCGCCGTATGGATAGAACTGTGGTGGAACGTATCAGACGTTTCTGGGGCATGAGCGCAATTCCTGATTATAGCAGCGCAAATGCCCCTCTTTCTCTTCGCTTACTTCCCCGCGTAAGTTCGCGGCGAGCCGATGCCGGCGCATTCATCCCAGCCGATCTTGCACTTCGAAGATCCCTGTGTGATGTCGTAGAAATCCTCGGCGTACTCGGTCTGGTTGGCGAGTTCGCCGTACATCCAGGTGAGTTCGTCCACGCTCGATTGCTGCCGGTTGCCGGCGGCGTTGACGATGCCGGCAAAGGTAGGCGAGGCCCAGCTGGTTCCTCCGACCGAGTACCAGCCGCCCTCAAGATAGACCCCCGCGCAACAAAAATCGGAAGCCACGTCGGGATATCCACGATGCGTTCCGACAATCCCCGAAATGCCGCTCTGGTAGCTGGGTATGGGCTCGTAGGGGCTGATGTCGCCGCCGCCGCCGCCGTAAACTTCGCTGAGGAAGTCGCCCGAGGAGTTGCGATTGAATGACGTGCCTCCCACCGATACTACGTTCGGGGACGCGGTCGGATAACTGCTGAACCCAATTCCCGAATCGCCGGAAGCGGCAAAGTAAACGACCCCCGGCTGGGTGAAAAATTTGTCCCAGCTGGTTTCCTGGGCAACTTCGGGATCGCCCCAGCTCATGCTCACCACTCCGCCTCCGTTTGCGGCGACGAGCTTTCCAGCGAGTTCCACCGCTTGCCATGTGGGATCGGTATTTTCCAGCGTAGAGACCACCAGAAACAGCTTGGCTTGCGGCGCCATGGCATGAGCCCACTCGATATCCAGCGCTTCTTCGGTGAGCCAGTCGTCATAAACCGGCGGCCTGGTCGTTCCCGGCCACTTGATCGTTAGGTTCGCCCGCGGGATGCCGTAGTAATCGGAGAAGGCCGCAAGATCTTTTGCGGCAGAGGGATAATAACCGGCGTCGACAATGGCGATTGCGCCGATGCCGCCGGTCGGCACTGCAGTGCTGGTGGCCACCGGACAGCCCGAAGGTCCGGCAACGAGCTCGTACACGCACGCGACCGAGCCGGGAGTCTCAACGCCCGATGGCGGACCGCTGGGCGACGGTTGATCCGAGTCGACATAGAAATAATTCGTGTGATGACGGCCGGGCTGCGGAAGGCTCGATTGCGGAATGATGATTCGGTGTCCGTTGTAAACCGACTCGACGCTTTGCGCGGACGCTGAAGAAAAGGACAATGCAAAAAGAAAGGCAATTGCAGTGCAAGCGGCAAGAACTCCAGAGAAACGTTTCATTCCGTGGCTCCTGAAGGGACGTCGGTACTGATAACGGTCGATAATTATGACAGGGAACGCGGGAAATGAAAACCGGCAAGGGACGCCGGGAGCGGGTTCGTAGCGATGGTTGAAATTGTCAACGCGAGGCGTATCGGTGGTGCTAATACAACTTACGATGTCACTAAACCGTTACTTGGGACTTGCGGGCAGGACGGTTATCTCAAGCGCGGCTGGAGTTGCGATGTTCGCGTGCCAGATATTGATGGTCGAGCGCCTGGCGGATGAGGGTTTTGATCACCGCCTGGCGGCTGACGTTCAACTCTTTCGCGGCGCGGTCGAGTTCTTCTAACATACCGGGCGCGAGATCGACATTTACGCGCTGGATTGGTGACATCATTCGTCCGGTGTTGGTGAAGAAACGGGACACGTCTTTGCCTCGGTCGGCTAGGCGGGCGATGCTTTCTGCTGGCAGTGGCTTGCGGCCCCTACGTGTTTTGTTCATAAAGCTGCTGCTCCTGCCTGGTCGAGCGCCAGAGCGTGACGAAGCGGTAATACTCTCCTTCTTTGTCCTCGCGCATTTCGAAAATGAGCGTGTACAACTTGGCCGCGACCCAGCCGATCGCACGGTATTGCTCGGGGGAATCGGAGCGCTGGTCGAGATAGTAGGGATGCGAGAAGATTTCCCGCGCTTCCTCGAGTCCGATACCGCGTTTTGGATTCGCCCGGAGCCGTGCGCTTTTGCGTTCGTCAAACTGAAATCGCATTCAGAATAACAGTTATACCAGTTGACTGTCGAGAATCGCCCGCCGAGCGCGGATCTATACTCCGACCGGCTGCGGCCTTGTCGCCAGCAACTGCCGTAGCACATACTGCAAAATCCCGCCGTTAGCGTAGTAGAGCGCCTCCTGCGGCGTGTCGATGCGAACGAGAGCGTCGAACTCGGCCGGGCCTCCTTTGCCCTTAGCGCGCACTTTTACTTTCTGTCCGGCAGAGCAGTGCTCGATCAGGTTGCGGATGCCGGTGATTTCGAAAACTTCTTCGCCAGTGAGATGGAGCGAGTCAGCGTTTTGTCCGGCGGAAAATTGCAGCGGCAAGATTCCCATGCCAACCAGATTCGAGCGGTGAATGCGCTCGTAGCTTTCGGCGATGACGGCGTGGACTCCGAGCAGGCGCGGACCTTTGGCGGCCCAGTCGCGCGAGGAGCCGGAGCCGTATTCTTTCCCGGCGAGAATGATCAGTGGCGTGCCTTCGGCGATGTATTTCTGCGACGCGTCGAAGATCGACATTTCGGTATTGCTTGGCAGATGGCGGGTGAATCCGCCTTCGGTCGAGACCAGCTTGTTGCGCAGGCGGACGTTGGCGAAAGTACCACGCACCATCACTTCGTGATTCCCGCGGCGCGAGCCGTAGGAGTTGAAGTCGGCGGGCTTGACGCCGTGCTCCTGGAGATATTTTCCGGCAGGGCTGTCTTTCTTGATCGAGCCGGCGGGAGAAATATGGTCGGTGGTAACGCTGTCGCCCAATACCGCCAGTACGCGGGCAGAGCGAATGTCTTCGACAGACGAGGGCTGGAGCTTCATGTCGTCGAAGTACGGAGCCCGGCGAATGTAAGTGGAATCTTTTTCCCAGGCGTAGGTCTGGCCTTTGGGAACGGAAAGGCCGCGCCAACGATCGTCGCCGGAGAAAACTTCGGCGTAGCTCTTCGAAAACATTTCGGCGGTAACGGAGTGCTCGACAGCTTCTTCAACTTCACGCTGCGTGGGCCAGATATCGGCGAGGTAGACGAGCTTGCCATCTTTACCTTTGCCGATGGCGTCTTTGCGGAGATCGGTGTCGATGCGTCCGGCGAGCGCGAAGGCGACGACCAGGGGCGGCGACATTAAATAATTCGCGCGGACTTCGGAGTTGATGCGGCCTTCGAAGTTGCGATTGCCGGAGAGGACGCTGGCGACGACCAGATCTTTTTCGTCGATGGCTTTGGAAACTTCTTCGGGCAGCGGGCCGGAATTGCCGATGCAGGTGGTGCATCCGTAGCCGACGATGTGGAATTTCAGTTTTTCGAGATAGGGCGTGAGGCCGGCATTCTCGAGATAATCGCGAACGACTTTGGAGCCGGGGGCGAGCGAAGTCTTCACCCACGGCGGCACTTGCAAGCCTTTGTCGACGGCCTTTTTGGCGAGGATTCCGGCGCCGATCATGACGGAGGGATTTGAAGTGTTGGTGCAGGAGGTGATCGCCGCAATGACGACGCTGCCGTGTTTGAGCGAATCTTTCACAGTGGCGGGAACGTGCTCTTGCACGCTGGGATCTTCGACGCCGACAGCGGCGGGGCTGCCACCTTCCTGCTCCCAGGCTGCGGAAGTTCCGGCCTTCGCGGTTTGAGTTGCGGTTGCAGATGCGCTGGCCGCTGCCGATTTCGGCTTGATCAACGAAGGCAAAGCCTTGTTGAAAGATTCTCCCGCTTGCGACAGAACGACGCGATCCTGCGGACGTTTCGGCCCGGCAAGACTTGGCTCGACGGTCGCGAGATCGAGTGATAGCAGTTCGGAGTATTCTGCCTCAGGAGTTTTTTCGTCGTGGAAGAGTCTCTGCTCGCGGCAGTAGGCTTCGACGAGAGCAATCTGTTCGGAGCTGCGTCCACTAAGCTTCAGATACTTGAGGCTTTCTTTATCAACCGGGAAGATACCGCAAGTGGCACCATACTCAGGCGACATATTAGCAATCGTCGCCCGATCCGCCAGCGGAAGGTCAGCAAGCCCAGGCCCGAAGTACTCGACAAACTTCCCAACGACGCCGTGCTTGCGCAACATTTCGGTAATAGTCAGAACCAGATCTGTAGCAGTAGCCCCTTCACGCAAGCGGCCCGTAAGCTTCACACCCACCACCAACGGAATCAGCATCGAAACAGGCTGCCCGAGCATCGCCGCTTCGGCTTCAATTCCTCCGACGCCCCAACCAAGCACCCCCAACCCATTAATCATTGTTGTGTGGGAGTCGGTGCCTACTAGGGTGTCGGGGTAGGCTATGCGCTTCGCCCCGGATTTACTGGCGTTACTTCCGGCGCTCGCGTTCAGTTCATTCACGAAGACTACGCGGGCCAGATATTCGAGGTTGACCTGGTGGACGATGCCGGTGTCGGGAGGGACGATGGCCAGGTTGCGGAATCCGGTTTGGCCCCAGCGCAGGAAGGAATAGCGCTCTTTGTTGCGCTGGAATTCGAGGAGGGCATTTACGTCGAAGGCGCTTGCGCTGCCGAATTCGTCGACCTGGACGGAGTGATCGATTACCAGTTCTACCGGCTGGAGTGGATTGATCAGGGCGGGATCGCCGCCTAGTTCTTTCATGGCGTCGCGCATGGCGGCGAGGTCGACTACGCAAGGGACGCCGGTGAAATCCTGAAGGAGGACGCGGCTGGGGGTGAAGGCGATCTCTTTGTCGGGCTTGGAGTTCTTGTTCCAGCTCGCAAGGGCGCGGATATCTTCTTTTCTTACGTTGCGACCGTCTTCGGTGCGCAGGAGATTTTCGAGGAGGATGCGGAGGGAATATGGCAGATGTTTGGTCGAGATGCCTTGTTTGTCGAGAGCGTCGAGGCGATAGATTTCGTATTCTTTGTTGCCGACTTTGAGAGTGGAGCGGGAGTTGAAGCTGTTTGGCGACATGATGGCCTTTCTGGTGAGGATCTTCCCACGTCTGGCAAAGAAGCGAGACATGAGGCAACTCAGCAATAGTGCGGAACTCACAAGTTTAGTCTTTCTGGGACGGGTTTGGGGAGGGCGGAGTTATGAGAAAAACGTAATCACAGGGGCCACAGAACACAGGGTACAACAGGCTCGAATGCTCAAGGTGGCTGCTTACTTCTGCGAGAGGAAATACAAGTCGTCGTAACCGCCGGGGCGGGCGAAGATGACGGCAGAAAGATCGGGAGTAACCGAATATGCGTTTCCGCCATAGTCTTCGCGCAGAGCGAAAGGAAGTTTGAGAGCGGGAACGGGCGAGCCGACCATCGCACCATTGCGCCAGGGCTGTCGCCATATCGTCGTTTCTCCATGTGCAGCCAGGGAATATAAGAACGACTTGCCATCTTGGGCGAACATGGTGAGATAAGTTGTGATGCCGGGTTTGAGCATCGTGCACTTGTGGTCGGCCAGCGAGTACTGGTAGATTCCCGGGTTGGCACCCCAAAGCACTCCGCCGAGCAGAAACTTGTGGTCGAGAGAAACGTCTATTGCCATACCACAATTTTCCGACAAAAGAACCGGTGGGGAGCCGTTCAGGAAGAATCTCCAGTTCTTTGTGGTGCGCCCGTCTTTGCCGATTCCGCCGAGAAAAATCGATTGATCCCCGGGCTCCCAGATTGCAAACCCTACGAACTCGCCTGACCAGTTCAATTGCTGTTGGTGCGTGCCATCGGTGTCAACAACGAACAGCCGCAAATCACCGCCATACCAATCATGATTAGGCGAGTCGGCGTAGAGATATTTCTTGTTGTCGGACGAAAACCCGAGCGTTTCCAGGATTCGGCCGGGAGGCGCGGATGCGAGCTTCAGGCGATTGTTGGCGGCAGGATCAGCTACCCACAGGTCGCTTTTGTCGGGCTCTGGAGACGTCACGTAAACGATCAGACGGCCGTCATCGGAAAATTCTGGCTGGGTCGCATCTTCGTTCACGATGTCCGAAAACTGCTTGGAAGCGAAACGATACAGCGTGAGGGTTCCGGCGGTTCTGCCGCTCACGAAATAAATGCCCTTTCCGTTTGGATCGGCGGTAGCGTTCAGGTCCGGGCCGGTCCCATTCGTGATCTGCTTGAAGGAGTGGTCTGCCAGCGAGAATTGCCAAATATTAACGATGCCGTTGACCTTGCGGCTCAGAAAAACCGACTGGCCCGCAACGGCCCAATTTGCGGAGGACGCGGCATCCGGGACGTTGGCGATCGGCTCGAGTTTCTTTCGGGCGATGTCGAGCCGCTCTAGCTTGAGGGCATTTGAAACTAGTGTACCCACCAGCAAATGTTGCCCATCGGGGTACATTCGCAGACTTGCAGACGTGGGCAGGGTGAAAACCGGCTCTTCGCTGCCTCCCGCTCTCGGCGTGCGAATTACTTGCCCATCGTCTTTCTCCACGAACAGAGACTGCCCGTCCGGGGACGAAACCACGAATGAGCCCGATACCAGATGCTTAGCATTGCCGCCCAGCGTGGGGATGCTCCAGATTTCATGTTCGCCCAGGTTTTGCGCGAAGTAGATCTCGGTGCCGTCGGAGGAAAATCCGCGCACTCCTTTGTTGCCCTCGTCTTTGGTGAGTTGCAGCGGCTCACCGCCGGAAGTCAGCATCACAAATACTTGATCGTAACCATCCACCGGCGAGACGAACGCAATGGTGCGGCCATCGGGCGAGATCGCGGGGCTGGCTATGGTTTTGTTCCACGAACTGATCTTAGTAATTTTTAGTGGGCCCTCCGGGCCGCGGCGGCTGAAAGCGAAGCGGTACACGCTGTAACCGGCGGCGATTAGCAAGATTAAGACAGTGACTGCGAGCGAAAGCACCTTGCCTTTATTGGGTGAAGACGCTTCGGCGAGGAGGGCGCTGTGGGAGGGATGCGAGGTGGCTGCGACAGGGGGAGCCGAACCCGCTGCCGGGGAAGATGACGAACGCGCTGGGTGCGTTCCGGACGAAAACAGCGACGATTCTGAAATACCGGAAACGCGAGTGGAATCGAGATCACGGCGCATGCGCCTGAGGTCGGCGCGGAGTTCGGCGGCGTTCTGGTAGCGGAGATCGCGATCTTTTTCGAGCGCTTTGCCGATGATGCGCTCCAGTTCGGCGGGAGTGTAGGGGTTAAACCGCGCCGGAGGCTGAGGTGGGCGATTGAGAATCGCTTCCATAATTACGCCGGAGGTTTCGCCGCGAAAGGGGAGCGAGCCGGTAGCCATTTCGTAAAGAACCGCGCCGAAGGAAAACAGGTCCGAACGCGCGTCAAGCTCTTTGCCGCGAACTTGTTCGGGAGACATGTAGGCCATGGTTCCGAGAGCCGAGCCAGGGCTGGTGAGGTGTTCGGAATCGACCTCGATAGTGGCGAGAGTGGCGGCGGATTGGCTTTGGGGTCGAAGGTGAGTGACTTTGGCGAGGCCGAAGTCGAGGATCTTGGCGTGGCCGCGTTTGGTGACAAAGATATTGGCGGGCTTGATATCGCGATGGACAATGCCTTCGGCGTGTGCGGCGTCGAGTGCATCGGCGATCTCGGCGGCGAGGTCGAGCAGGGGCTCGACTTCCAGCGGGCGGCCGGCGATCAGATACTTCATCGTCTGGCCCTCGAGGCATTCCATGGCGATAAAGGTACGACCGTTCTCCTCACCGATGTCATGGATAGTGCAGATGTTGGGATGATTCAGCGCGGAAGCGGCCTTGGCCTCGCGGCGAAAGCGGCTGAGGGATTGCGGATCTTTGGCCAGATCCTCGGGGAGAAACTTCAGAGCGACGAAGCGGTCGAGACGGGTGTCCTGCGCCCGGTAAACAACGCCCATGCCTCCGCCTCCGAGCATCTCGATGACCCGGTAGTGAGAAATGGTTTGTCCGACCAGTGAGGGAGAATCGGGCATCGCCTTGGAGCCCTCGGACTCGATGCACATGTTAGGTCGCAGCTGGAGACAAGTCAATGAAAGTACGCTTGCGTGGCTGCATTTTCTGATGTAGATTGTTGTCCCCGTTTTGTTCGCTCCCCAAAATTCCCTAACGGAGGAGACTTCCATGCCGCAGACTCACACTCGCAAAGCTCAAAACCGGAGAAGGCTAACCGCGCCATTGCCCGAGGGCCTCAACAGCCGCCTGGGTGATTACGCACAAGCGGCGAGAGGCACATCCCGAATGGATACAACCTGGCTTCTATCGGGGGTTACGGTCAGCGCGGTGGGTATTGGCATGCTCGCGCTGCCGCCGTTGGGAAATGCGGAGGTGGTCTACACGCCCGCGAATCAGAGCGTGAACGAAAATTCGCGCAAACTGCCGATCGACTTCAATCATGACGGCATTCCCGACGCCAGCCTCTCCCTGCAGGGCTACTGTAATAGCGGCTCGGGGTTTCGGGAGTGCTTTGGATCAATTTTCGCCCTGGGATTAAATGGCAACGAAGCCATGACAAGCGGAGCTGGCTTCGCTTCGGCAGCGAAGCCTGGCAAAATCATCGGGCACCAAGACCAATTCCAGGATTTTCCTAGAATGGAAGAGTGCCGTAGCGGTGCCAATGCGATCACTCATACTTCGTTCCGAACCTTCAAGGGCCCATGGGCTAACGTTCAACACCGCTATCTTGGTTTCAAGTTTAAGATCGGCAGCGAAACGCACTATGGATGGGCGCGCGTCACGACCGAGGGTTGCCCTAGTATTCCATCGGCTCGACTGACAGGCTACGCATACGAGACGGTCGCCAACCGGCCTATCGTTGCGGGAGTTGAGTCCACGTCAGCGGAGGCGGAATTGGCGCCCATGAATAGTGAAGACACAGGAGCACAAACTTATGCCGACTTCGCCTCGCTGGGAATGCTGGCCTTTGGCGCTCCAGCGCTTGAGATTTGGCGCAAACTCTCGGAGGACGAGGTTCGTTGAAAATCGGCGAATGTGTTTCTTCGAGTGGCTCGTGTATCACTTATTCCGGTGCACTCAGCGGGCGGCGGTCCAGACTTGGTAGGCGACGACGACCATCATAAATAGAAGATAGAGTCGGAGCGACCAGAGGATTGCCAGTTCTGGGCCTTTGAGATGGCGGCGCGGAATGGGGTGTTTTTTGGCCTTTGCGAGCTGGTCGTGCTCCAGGGTGGAGAGGACCAGATTTTGGTCGGAGGTTGAGAATTGTGGTTCGGGTTTGGGTGTCATAGTGTCGATTATCGTGGTCTATTTCCTTTAATGCCTGGTCGCAGTTGATTGTTGTCTCGCGAGCGAGCGTAGTTCTTCCACTTCACTGCGCGGGCGAGCCTTTGGCTCACTGAAATTCGCTCTTCCACGTCACTGAGCGGGCTAGCCGAGCTTCCGTACGAATCTTGCCGATGGGTGCATTCATGTTTTATTTGCCTCCTAAGGCGGCGAAGAGGTTGGGGGCGATGATGCTGAGGCCGAAGAGGATGCCGGCAGAGACTAAGACGAAAACTACTCCTGCCGACAGAATGTTTGCCCACAAGGGGCTGACTAGGTCGCCCATGATTTCTTTGTCGTTGACCAGCATGAAAAGAAAAACTAACGCGGGAGGCATGGCTAGAACTGCTACTACGTTTACGACGAGGACCACATAGACTAGCGGCAGGCCGGGGATGAGGACGATGGCGGCGGCGGCCATAGCACAGAGGGTTAATACAGCATAAAAACTTTTGCCTTCTCCCATGGGGAGATTGAGGCTGTGGGGTTTGTGGGTGACTTCTCCAAAGGCGTAGGCGGAGGAAGTAGAGATGGTGATGGCGGCAACGATGCCGGCTTCGAACATGCCGAGAGCGAAGAGGGATGCACCAAAGCGTCCGATGAGGGGTTCGAGGGCCTGGGCGAATTGGGCGGCTTCGAAATTTCCGGCAGACATTTGGTGGGCGAAGAGTGGGGTGGTGGCGAGGATGGTGGCGACTGCTGCGGCTGCGGCCAGGGCTGCGCCTAATACTGTGTCGATGCGGCCGAAGTGAATGTCTTTGGTGGTCATGCCTTTGTCGACGGTAGCGCTTTGTTGGAAGAAAAGCATCCAGGGAGTGACGGTGGCTCCGATGTCGGCGAGGAGGATTAATAGAGTGTCCTTGTTGAAGCCGGGGAGTGGTTGCCAGGTGAGGAATGCGTGGCCGACCGCATGCCAACTGGGGTGAGTCATTAGCGCGACGGGGATGAAGATCAAGTTGAAGATGGCGGCGGCTAGAGTGATACGTTCCCAGGTCCAATAGCGGTGACTCATGAGCGCGGCGTAGAGGATGACGAGCGCGATGAGAATTGCCAGCCAGGGGGGGACGCCGAAGAAACCGAGGCCGGCGCGGACTGCTATGAATTCGGTGATTAGCGTGAGGAAGTTGCCGATGCCGAGGTCGATCATGGAGAACCATCCCCAGAAGGGGCCGAAGCGGTCGAAGATGAGCTCGGCGTGGCCGCGATGGGTAGCGGCGCCGAGACGGACGGTCATTTCCTGGACGACGATGGCCATGCAGAATGTGATGACGACGAAGGGTAGGAAGAAGCCGATGCCGAATTTGGCTCCGGTGGCGGCGTAGGAGAGCATGCTGGGGCCGTCGTTTTCGCCTAGCATGACTAAGACGCCAGGGCCGACCAGCAGCCAGAGGAGGCGGGCTTTGGAGCGGAAACCGCGGCGGGCGCGGGCCGTCGAGACGCGGGCGCGGTCGTGGGCGCGGTCGACGTCTTCGTGGGTGATGATTACCGATTCGGTTTCGTTTTGAGCGATGAACTTCATCGGTCGGACGGTGTAATCGCTTCGCGGAAAAGCGCGAAGAAACTCTCCTCATCGGAGGTTAGCGCAAGTATACACGATGAAGTAAACCGTGGTTAACTGAGGCGAGGATTACAGGTAAAACGCGGTTGCAGGCGGATGGGACAACCCCACCTGTCCCTCAAAGGGAAAGGCGGGGCAGCGGCGGGGAAAGGGAGCTGCCCTATCTGGACAGGTTGAAAGGCGAGCCCAGGAGTCTTACTTTTGGGCAGACTTTTCGGCCGTTTTCTTTTGTGCTTCGATTGTCCAGGGGGGGACGATGCCGTTCTCGCGCGCATAGGCGACGGTTTGGCCAAGGTGCTCGTGCGCGTCGGCAACCAGGATGTAAATCACGTCACCTGCATTCGCCTGGGGGCCGAGTTTGGGCAGGAGTTTGGCGAACTCGGCATTCGGCATTCCGTTAATGGTTTTTTGCGCGAACTCCCAGGATTTGTTCAGCTCGTCGATGATGCGAGTCTTATCCGTAGTCGATTTCTCATAGGTTTTTCTGTCGTATGAGGCGGGCGGAGTCGCACCCATCAGGCTGAGAATTCCATATCGCTCGCCCGACACGTGAAGAAATACCTCTGCGAACGAACGGCTGTCGGGCGAAGGCCGCCAGTTGAATTTGTCGGCAGGTAGAGCATTGGCGAGGTCGAGGAACTTTTTCTGCGCGGCCTGAAGGTCGACCAGAGATTGGCCCTTCATGTCATAGCTTGGCATTGTGTGGTCGGTCGTGTCCGCGGCTGCGCTGAACGATGGGAAAGCGATGGCGACCACCAGAGCTAACATCAGCGAGAGAAGTGTCAGGCGTGTTTTGTTCATAGATTTCTCCTCGAAGGGGGAAAGATACGATGCTGGTTGGGTTAGACGGGCCAAACAGAAAAGGTTAGGAGTCGCCGCGTTTCAGAGCGTCGCAAGGGGTTTCTCAGCTGCTGCGGCGCAAAGAAGGCTGAACCCAGACACGTTGTGCAGCAGATTCGCCGAGAGCTACGGTTCCCGCGTCGGTGGAAAGAGTAAGGGTCTGGTCGTAGTTACGCCCGCTGACATGCACAACGGCTCCTGGACGAATGCCGCGAGCTTCGAGGAATTCGAGCAATCGGCGGTCGCGCTCGTAGATGCCGCTGACCAGGTAATTCTTGCCCGACTCGGCTTGCGCGAGCAGCAGCAGTCCGCGATGGCGACGGCTGGCAGGGCTCTCCATTTCGCTGAGATTGCCGTGTGGGCAGGTGCCTCCTTTGCCTAGCTTAGCGAGGAGTTTGGCTTCGAAGTCGGGGGAGACGGCGTGCTCGAGGCGTTCGGCTTCGTCGTGGACCTTCCACCACTCCATACCGAAAAGCTCGGAGAGCATGCGTTCAATGAGGTGATGGCGGAAAGAGAGTTTGCGAGCGATTCTGCGTCCGGCGGCGGTCAGGCGGACGTGGCCGTCCGATTGAACGCGAACCAGGGCATCTTTCTTCAGGCGGCGGAGCGCCATGGTTACGGCCGGGGCGGAGACTTTGAGCCAGTCGGCTAGACGCGCGGAGATTACGGATTCGCCCTCGCATTCGGCTTCGAGAATGGCTTTGAGGTAGTCCTCTTTGGAGACGGTGATCATTTGGGGAGATTATACGATGAGGGTTAAGCGGGGTTAACTGGCAATCTCAGTATTGTCGTTTTCCTCGAAGCATGGGTACGAGGAGGCAGAGATGCCTCGCTACGCCTGGAGAAAGCGGCTCCGCTCGGGATGACGCCGATTGAATCGTTGGAGTGGCAGGGATTCCCATCGGCTTCGCTCAGGGCAGCCTTTCGACTCGCGCTCGCTTTCGCTCACGCTTCGCTCAGAATGACATTCCCTTTAGGCTTGATAATTCTTGCGTGGGTTTGACAGTTTTCGCGACTCTCCCCTAGTCTTGATTTTCTTCTATGAAAATTCTTGTTCTAGGCGGTGGAGGGCGCGAGCACGCGCTGGTGTGGAAGCTGGCGCAATCGCGGCGCGTGTCAAAGATATACTGTGCTCCGGGGAATGGCGGGATTGCGGACGAGGCGGAATGCCTGCCGGTGGATTTGAAGAGTGTGGAGTCGATGGTTGCGCTGGGAGAGCGGTTACGGCCGGACTTGACGGTGGTTGGTCCGGAGCTGCCGCTGATGCTGGGAGTGGTGGATGAGTTTGCAGAGCGCGGGTTGAGAGTGTTTGGGCCGACTCGGGCGGCGGCGCAGTTGGAATCGAGTAAAAGTTTTGCAAAAGAATTTTTGCAGCGACACCGGATTCCGACGGCGGCTTATGCGATTTGCGATTCGATCGAGGAAGTGCGTGAGGCTTTGGGGCACTTTCATGCGCCTGTCGTGGTGAAGGCGGATGGATTGGCGGCGGGTAAGGGAGTGGTGATTGCCGCGAGTAAAGAGGAGGCAGCTGGTGCGGCTGCGGAGATGTTGAGCGGAAAGATGGTAGGTGAGGCTGGCACGCGCGTGGTGCTGGAAGAATGTTTGAAGGGCGATGAGCTTTCATTTCTGGTGTTGAGCGATGGAGAGCGGGTTGCGCCGTTGGTGGCGGCGCAGGATCACAAGCGCGTGGGCGATGGAGATACGGGTCCGAATACCGGAGGGATGGGAGCTTACTCGACGGCGGATATCGTCGACGAAAAGATGCGCGATTGGCTGGTGAATCATATTGCGCGTCCGGTAGTTGCGGGGATGAAAGCGGAAGGCGCGGAATTTAAGGGCGTGCTTTATTGCGGGCTGATGATGACGGCGAAGGGTCCGATGGTGCTGGAGTTTAATTGCAGGTTTGGCGATCCGGAGACGCAGCCGATCCTGATGCGGATGGAGAGTGATCTGGTGGATGCGCTGGAGGCGTCGATTGATGGGCGGGTGAGCGAGGGTGATTTTAATTGGTCCGCTGATGCTGCGGTTTGCGTGGTGATGGCTTCGGGAGGGTATCCGGGGACGTTCGATGTGGGGAAGAGGATTTCGGGATTGAGTGAGGCTGCGGGGGTTGACGGTGTGAAGGTGTTTCACGCTGGGACGTCGAGGAGGGATGGGGATTTTTATACTTCTGGGGGGCGGGTGTTGGGAGTGACGGCGCGGGCCGAGTCGCTGGAGATTGCAGTTGACCGGGCTTATAAGGCTTGCGGGCTGATACGTTTTGATGGGACGCATTATCGAAAGGATATTGCGGGCAGGGCGCTGAGGAAGAGTTGAGGAATCCCATGCCTCGCAAAGGAAGCGAGACTGGGGCACCCGGCGATATCACGCGAGATCTCTCGCTCCCTCGCCCCGCTGGTGAAAGAGCGGGGCGTCGGGATGACGCCGCGACGGTGACGACAAATTAATACATAAGAGGACTCATGAGCAAAACATTGGTTTCGATTGTGATGGGGAGTGATTCGGATTTGGAGATTATGCGCGAGGCGGGGAAAGCCCTCGACGAGTTTGGAATCGCGTACGAGATCGATGTTACATCGGCGCACCGGTCTCCGGAGCGGACTGCGAAATTTGCGCGCGAGGCAGCGGCGAACGGGATCCGCGTGATCATTGCGGGTGCGGGCGGAGCGGCGCATCTTGCGGGTGTGATTGCGGCGCATACTACTTTGCCGGTGATTGGCGTGCCGATTCCATCGACTTCTTTGAACGGGCTGGATTCTTTGCTGGCTACGGTGCAGATGCCGGCGGGGATTCCGGTGGCTACGGTTGCGATTGGGAAGCCGGGGGCTACGAATGCGGGGATTCTGGCGGCGCAGATGATTGGGCTGAGCGATTCGTCTGTTGCCAGGAAGCTTGCGGCGCATAAAGAAAATCTAGCGCGAGGGGTGGAGGAGAAGTCGAAGAAGCTGCAGAGTTCGCTGAAGAGTTAGGTTCTTTGCGGAGCGCGCAAGGGTTTTCTGGCGAAGGGAGCGAGATTTTCAATGAACCGCCGAATCAGATCTCGGTCCTGCTCGGAGATTTGGATAAACTTTAAACCAACGCCGACGCCTGGCGTTCTGTGGGCAACCTGGGCCTCAGCCCAGGCCTTGGTTTGTCCAAACCAGATGCCGACTTTGAGCTTTGTACCGGGATCGAGCGGCAGCGGCATTTCAACGTAGCAGCCCTCGAGACTGAGATCGGCCACTGTGCCCCAAAAAGACGCTCCGGTGGCAACGTGCACTTCGATGGAGTTCTGGCAGCGCCAGCGGGGAGTCTTGCGCATTTCGACGCTGCCTGATTCGTACGTATCAATCGCATCGGCTGGCAGGGGGAAATCCCAAAGGGATTTTTGGGGAGCGACGTTGAGCAAGCCGACGTGCCCGGCCCTGGCGGTTCCCGCGGCGCCGATCCACTTTACGCGGAAATGAACGCGATTACTGCCGTAGGTGAGGCCGACGATTTCATCGAGCGCAAGCTCGGAGCGCAGGCCGGCGATCTCGGCACCGGTTCGGCTGACGCTGACGGTTAGGACTTTCTCGGAGAAGACCTGACCGTGTTTGTCCGTACCGAAGACGCGCACCGGAACTTCGACTTGTTTGCGGGGCTGGCTGCGTCTGCCCATGAAATTGAGAAACCCTTTAGTGCCTAAGGGAGGAGGAGGCTTCGGGTTGATGGTACAGGATAGCCTGAGCGGGAGAGCGCCTCAAGAAACCAAAGTTTTCGGGGCGGCGGAAAATCCCCGCATTTTGTAAAAAGGGCGTTGTGGCTGATAGGGATCCTTCGACTGCGGTTTTGCTTCGCTATCGCGAAGCAAAATCCTCGCTCAGGATGACAGATCTTTCACTGGTCTCTTTCGGGATTGATCGAGTTATAGTTTCAATCCTTTTAGATACGCGCGGAAGGGTTCGCCCAAGTCGTCGCGCTTGAGGGCGAATTCTACCGTGGCTTTGAGGAAGCCTAGTTTGTCGCCGGTGTCGTGGCGGCGGCCTTCGTAGACGTAGGCGTACATCTTTTCTTTTTGCAGAAGGTTGCGCATGCCGTCGGTGAGCTGGAGTTCGCCTCCGGCGCCGGCCTGTATGTTGGAGAGGCAATCGAAGATTGCGGGGGTGAGAATGTAGCGGCCGATGATGGCAAGATTGGAAGGCGCGTCTTCGGGCTTGGGCTTCTCGACCATGTTCTTGATTTCGAAAAGGCGGTCACCGAAGCGCGTGTCCTTGACAGGCTTGACATCGAGAACGCCGTAGGAAGAGATCATTTTGCCTTCGATGACCTGCGTGGCCAGGACGGAGCATTGCTTCTCGTTGAAGACATCGACCATTTGCTTTAGGCAGGGGACTTCGGCGTCGATTACATCGTCGGCCAGAAGGACCGCGAACGGTTCGTTGCCGACCAGCTCGCGGGCCATAAGGACGGCGTGGCCTAAGCCCAGGGCTTCTTTCTGGCGGACATAGGCTACGTGAATCATATCGGAGATGTTGCGGACGATCTGGAGCAGGTCGGTTTTCTTGCGCTGCTCAAGCATGGTTTCGAGTTCGTAGCTGACGTCGAAGTGGTCTTCGATGGCTTGCTTGCCGCGTCCGGTGATGATGATGATCTGGTCGCAGCCGGAGGCCATGGCCTCTTCGACTCCGTACTGGATGATGGGCTTATCGACCAGCGGGAGCATTTCTTTGGGTTGGGCTTTGGTTGCTGGTAAAAAGCGCGTGCCGAGACCTGCGGCCGGGAAGACTGCTTTGCGAACTTTCATCATGAGGATTTAGTCGTTAGTGGTTCGTAGTTCGGTATGAGTTGCCGAGTAATTGTAACTGTTCTGGAATTGAGGTGGCGAATGTGCAAGTGGAGAGTGGAGTTCCCATGTCTCGCGAAAAAAGCGAGATTGGGGCAGCCGACACGCTAGGTCTAAAGCCCGGTTTAATTCTGGGGACTTTACGCGGCGCTGAAGCGCCGCTCTTCCACTTTCCGCCGCTTACGGCGCTGCTGAAGCCGCGCCCTTTTCAAAGCTCAGACCTGTCCGCTTGCGGAGCGGACTTCTGATGTGGCTTCTGCGCTGGCTAGTTGCTCCAGGATCTGTGCGCAATGCACTTAACACTTCTTCTGGCTGACGTGGCTTTCAAATTAAATTTCAACATGCCGTCGGGGGTGAATTGGGCTCCGCGTTGGCCGGATACGAAGCGAGCTAATTGCTCGGGGTCGACGGCGGCGTTTTGCTGGAACTTCAATGTCACTATATCCCGCTTGCGTTCGATCGCGTTCACGCCTACTTTCATGCACAACAGCTTTAGTGATGCATAGTCGAGCAAGTTGCGGACTGCGGGCGGGGGTGGGCCGTAGCGGTCCTGCATTTCGGCGGTTACGTCGCCGAGTTGCGATTCGGTTTCTACGCGAGCTACGCGTTTGTACATTTGCAGACGCTGGTTTTCTTCGGGGACGTAATCGGCGGGGATGCGAATGTTGAGGCCGAGATTGAGTTGGGTTTCGGCTTCGTCGGGCGCGGCTTCGCCTTTCATTTCGCGGACGGCGCGCTCGAGCATTTGGGTGTAGAGCTCGAAGCCGATGGCTTCGATGTGGCCGCTTTGCTCGCCGCCCAGCATGTTGCCAGCGCCGCGGAGTTCGAGATCTAAAGCAGCGAGTTTGAAGCCTGCGCCCAGGTCGGAGAACTCTTTTAGCGCCGCCAGACGGCGACGGGCTATGGGCGTCAGTTCGACTTCTGGCGGAATCATTAAATAGGCGTAGGCGCGGCGGTTGGAGCGGCCTACGCGTCCGCGAAGCTGGTAGAGCTCGGAGAGGCCGAGGCGTTCGGCGCGATTGATAAGAATCGTGTTGCAGAGTGGGATGTCGAGGCCGTTTTCGATGATTGTGGTGGAGACCAGAATATCGGCTTCGTGATGCATGAATTTCAGCATTACCTTCTCGAGTTCGCCTTCGGACATTTGGCCGTGGCCGACGATGATTCTGGCCTTCGGAGCCAGCACTTGAATTTTCGCAGCAATCTCCCAGATGGTATCGACGCGGTTGTGAACGAAATAAACCTGGCCGCCGCGTTCTAATTCCTGCTCGATGGCGGATTGAATCAGTTTTTCATCCCAACTGGCGACTACCGTCTGGATCGCCATGCGGTCTTTGGGGGGGGTCTCGATCACGCTCATGTCGCGCAGGCCTACCAGTGACATGTGGAGGGTGCGCGGGATGGGAGTGGCCGACATGGTGAGTACGTCGACTTGCTTGCGCATTTGCTTGATGCGCTCTTTGTGGCGGACGCCGAAGCGCTGTTCTTCGTCGACGATGAGGAGGCCGAGGTCGGAGAATTTTATATCTTTCGAGAGAATGCGGTGTGTGCCGATTAGGATGTCGATTTTTCCGGCTTCGGTTTTTTGCAGGATTTCTTTTTGCTGCTTCGCATTGCGGAAGCGGCTGATCATTTCTATTGTGACCGGGAATGGGGCGAAGCGCTGCTTGAAAGTTTCGTAGTGCTGGAAAGCCAGAACTGTAGTGGGCGCCAGGACTGCGACTTGTTTGTTGTCGCTGATGGCCTTGAAGGCGGCGCGCATGGCGACTTCGGTTTTGCCGTAGCCGACATCGCCGCAGAGCAGGCGATCCATGGGCTGGGTATTTTCCATGTCGCGCATGACATCGGTGATGGCTTGCGCCTGGTCTTCGGTTTCGGTGAATTCGAAGGCGTCTTCGAATTCGCGAAACCATTCATTCGAGGGTGGAAAGGCGTGTCCGACGGCGGTTTTGCGGGCAGCGTAGAGCTTGAGAAGTTCGTCGGCCATGTCTTTCATGGCCTTGCGGACGCGGGCTTTTGTTTTGGACCAGGACTGTGTGCCCAAGTGGCTCAGGACCGGCTTTGCGCCTTCGGAGGAGCGGTACTTCTGAATGAGGTCGAGACGTGTTAGGGGAACGTAGAGGCGGGCGGCTTCGGCGAACTCGAGCAGCATGAATTCGGCAGGACCGTCGCCGTGATTGATTTCTTTGAGACCTTGATATTGGCCGATGCCGTGCTCGACGTGGACTACGTAGTCTCCGACCTGGAGGTCGCGGAAGTCGGAGAGGAATGCGGAGATTTTGGATTTGGTGCGCTGCGGACGGGAACCTACAGCTTCGGATTCGTCGAAGAGATCGCGGGAGCCAAGAATGGCTAGATTGGCGTCGGGGATTAGAACGCCATCGGGGACGTAGGCTGTGGCCAGCGTGCTGGTGAAGACTTCTCCAGCGAAGTAGCTGGTTTCGTCGGCATAACTTTCGCCTCCGCGGGTGCGGCTTCCGAGCTTGAAAGAGACGTTGTATTCGGTGAATACGTCGGCGAGACGTTCGACTTCGCCCACGTTGGGGACGGCTATTAAGACACGCTTGCCGTCTTTTGTGATTTTCTGAACTTCTTCCAGCATCGCCGGAACTTGGCCGTGGAAGCGCGGCGAGGGCTGGGTGAGGAACGAGATTGCGTTTTCGGCCGATTTCGCCTTCCTTTAGTTCGTCCGCATTGCGGGTGATGCCGAGATGTTCGATTTCTGCGCCAGGAAGGGCTTTTATTCTTTCCCACCAATTATCCGGAGGGATGTAGAGATCTTCGGGGTGGACTAAGTTGCCAACGCCGCTGCGTTCGTGGGCTTCGGCGACGCGTGTCCAGAATTTGTCGAACTCTTGGGTTAGTTGGTCGGGTTCGTCGAGCAGGACGGCCGCTCGCGGAATCAGATCGAAAATTGTATTGGTTGCTCCGGCTACGGGCGAGTAGAACTCCCAGCCGGGGAAGATGTTGACGCCTCCGGCGCGGACGGCGGCTTCGATAATTTCTTGGTTGCCGGTAATGCGCTTGCCGCTGAGGCGAGCGTGGATTGCGCCGAGAAGATGCTCGCTTACCGGAGTTTCGGTTAGCGGGAGCAGGAGGGCTTCGTCTACTGGATTGGAAGAGCGTTGCGACGTGGGATCGAATTTGCGGATGGATTCGGCTTCGTCGCCAAAGAACTCGATGCGTAGAGGGCGGTCGGCCTCGGGGGAGTAGACATCGAGGATGCCTCCGCGAACGGCATATTGGCCGGGCATTTCAACTACGTCGGTTGAGGCGTAGCCGACGGTGTTGAGATGGGCCAGGAGGGATTCGAGATCGAAGGATTCTCCGCGGCGGATGGTGCGGGCCAAGCCGGAGTAGTAATCGGCGGATTGAAGTTTGATAGCCGTTGCGGCGATCGGCGTGACTACGATGTTGGCGGCGCCGGTAGCGATTTTCCAGAGAGCGGTGGCGCGTTCTTCCTGGAGTTCGGGATGCGGGGAGAGATTTTGAAAGGGAAGTACATCGCGCGCGGGAAGCGAGATGATGGAGTCAGGATCGCAGGCGGCGGTGAGTTCGGCGAAACCTCGGAGCACCGGAATCAGGTCTTCTACGGCGCGATTGTCGTTTACGACGAAAATTAGCGGGCGTTGGGCTATGCGTTGGAAGAGCACCAGCAACAGGGCTTTCGCGGTCGGCGTCAGGCCGGAAACACGAATGCGCCCCGTGCCCTCTTTCAGGTGGGAGGCGACACGCATGAAGGCGGGAAGATGTTCTACGTCCGTGAAGAGTTCACGGACGAAGGGAAGAAGCATGCTTGTCTATTTTAGCAGGTGGAGAGATTGGTGGAGGGGCTTGCAAATGAGCCGCGTGGCGAGGATCCCCACGTCTCGCGAAAGACGCGAGACATGGGGCACCCGAATTTTCGTCCCCACTCACTTGGAGGGGGAGCGTGCCGCATTGGTTTTAGCTGATTTTGCGCGGTTGAAAAGGTTTGGGGATTTGAGGTCGCGGCTGAACGCTTCGAATGCCGGGCGCGGGCCTGTCCACAGGAGATCATCGATAGTTTCGAAGACCGGAACATCGAGACGCAGGGTCGCCAGGGTTCGAAAGAGTAGCGCGTCCTCCCATGTGGTGAATAGCGATTCGGCCAGCGAGCGGGCGCGACGGATGGAGGATGGCCACTGCTGCCAGTCCTGGGGAATGTTTTCAAGGTGTGCGTAGTGGGAGAGGACGGCGGTTGCTGCTTTGGCGCCCCATCCTGGCACGCCGGGGAAGCCGTCCGCGGAATCGCCGACTACGGCCAGGTAGTCGGGGATTGAGGCTGGCTTCACGCCGAATTTTTCAAATACTCCGGCTTCATCGCGCATTGCGTTTTGACGGCGGTCGAGTTGAACAATGCGCGTGCCGGCGACGCACTGGGCCAGATCTTTATCTGGTGTGCAGATAATGACTTGCTTCACATGTTCATCTTGTGCAGCCTTTGCGGCGGCGGAGGCTAACGCGTCGTCGGCTTCGAACTCGACCATCGGCCAGACCAGCACTCCCATGGCCTGCAGTGCTTCTTCGAGGATGGGGAATTGCGAGAGTAATTCTGGCGGAACGCCTTCGCTGGTTTTGTATCCAGGATAGAGATCGTTGCGAAAGGACTCTACAACGTGATCGGTGGCTACGCCGAGGTGAGTGGAACCTGTTTCGATCATCGATAGGACTGAGGAAAGAACACCGCGTACGGCGGCGACCTCCTGGCCGGATGCGTCTTTGGCCGAGGGAAGCGCGAAGAAGTGGCGGAAGAGTTCGTAGGTGCCGTCAAGAAGGTAGATGTCCATGGAGGTTTAGCAGCGAAGCAGCGGGCGGGTGAGGCAGGTGGGGCCGCCGCCGCCGTTGATGCAGAGTTCGGAGCCAGGGAAGGTGCGGACGTCGAATCCGGCGTGGCGAAGGCGGGCGTTGGTTTTTTCGTTTTCTGCAATCGCTAACAGGCGATTGTTGCCGAGGGCCAGGACGTTGCAGGCTAGCGTGTCGCGCTCGGAGGGATCGATTTCGATGAAGTTGAATCCGCGGGATTTCAGGAGTTCAACGGTCTCTACTGTTAGCCACGGTAAGTCGACCAGGGCGGTATGGTCGTCGAGAAGGCTGATTAGAGACATTAGATGAAGGCAAGCGGATGGGCCCGGGCCGTAGGGCAAGGGCGCGGAAATTACTTCGATTCCCTCGGAGTGCACAAGGCCGTGGATAAACGAAATGCCGAACCTGTTGGTCCGGTAGCCTTGACCGATTAGCAAGGTTTTGGAATCGAGCCATAGCATGTCTCCGGCTTCGGCAGTACCTTGCGCGGGGTTCGGGGGGATTTTGTACAGCGTGGGAATTTGAAGGTGCAGGAAGAATCCGGCTTGATGAGTGGCTTCGGGGATTCGATTGAGCTTACCGGGGCGGAGGATGATCATGCCGCGATCGGTTGGGAATGAAGCATCGTGGGCGTAGACGGCGTCGAGAGTGAGTCCCGGATCGGGTGGGAGTTCGATGATCTCGGCGCCGACGGCTTGCAATTCGCGATATAGCGTGTCGTGCTGCGTTTGAGCGGTTGCGAAGTCTGGGGCGTGGAGGAAGCCCAGCTTCCGCCAATGGGCTGCGCGCTCGGGCTGGTCCCATCCGGCGGTGCGGGGGGTACAGACCAGGACGCGCTTGAGCGGGGCGACCATGGAGTGCCCGTTGAATTGGGACGCGGTGACGGCTTCAGTCATTTCGCCTCAATACAGTGTTTGCTTCTCGTGATGGAGTGACTTTTCCTTCACGCGAGATCCCTCGCCCGACTGGGAAAAACGCGGGGCTTCGGGATGACGCAATCGATTGAGGTGCAGAGGCGGAAGGTGATCTCGAATCCATCGTGAAACCAGCGGTACGTTTACGAATCTATATGGGCATTATGGCAAAAGCAACGTGGGAAGGCGCGGTATTGGCTGAGAGCAGTAAGACGATTGAAGTTGAAGGCAACCAGTATTTTCCTCCGGAGGCGATTCGCAAAGAATATTTCAAGCCGAGCCAGGGGCATAGTGTGTGTCCGTGGAAGGGGACGGCTAGTTATTACGATTTGGAGGTCGACGGGAAACGGAATGCGGGCGCGGCTTGGTTTTATCCGGAGCCGAAGGCAGCGGCGAAGCAGATTAGGGGATATGTAGCGTTTTGGAAGGGCGTGGCAGTGGAAAAATGAGAGCACGGGCCTTTAGCCAGGAACGTCAAGAATCTAAAATTCCCACCTTTGGCGCAAAAAGCGCGGCAATGGTGGGGCACCCACGAGATTGAGTTTGCTCTTCCACGTTGATGGTCTCAGAACTCGGTGTGCAGGCGGAAGCCGGGGACTATTACGGGGCCGCGGTCGCGATTGTAGCCGGGATTATTGATGTGCTGCACCTGGGGGGCGACGTAGACGCCGCGCCAGAGGTGGACGGTGTAATAGGACTCAACGACGGTTTCGCGACCGTAGTTGAGGCGGCCGTCGCCAAGTAAAAAGCCCTCTCCGCCAAGTGCGAGGTAGTCTTGATGATATTTGCAGATGCCGTTAGTGACGAAGGCGAGGCCGGCACGATCCTGTTTGCGGCGCCACCAGGCACCGTTCGCTCCAACACCTGCGGAGACCGTTTGATCGTCTTCCGTGTAGGCGAAGGATTCGGTCTTGCCGTTATCCCAACCGAGGCGACCGAAGGTGGTTAGATAGCGGGTGAGGTTCTGCTCGATGTTGATGCCGAATCCGTACTTTTGCGTGATGTGCCAAGGATGAGCGGTAATTTCAGGTGTGGGGGTGAGCCTGGCGTAGAAGTCTGCGATGGCTTGGCTGTAGATGCCCATATTAGCGTGATTGTCATAGCCTAGGAGACGGACAACGCCGGCTTTTTTCGGGATGATTCCACGACGCAGTTCGAATTCGTAATTTTCTGCGTGGGCTTGCCAAGGCTTATAGACGAGATCGATGCCATTGGCGACTTTGGGCATGAGAGCTTCGGCGGCGCGGAATCCCCAGTTGCGATCTTCGAAGTCGGCGGTTGCGCCGACGGTGTAACCGCGGGTGTCGGCGGCATAATCCCATGCCCCGTTGTTGTCGATGGTCCAGTTGCTGAACTGGAAGTGAGTGTCGGAGCCGACGGAGTTGATGTCGAAGAAATCGGGCATGCTGAACTTGCCGAAGCGGAGTTCGAGACGGCGGCGTGGAAGTTGGTCGAAGAGGGACAGAAACGTGCGCTCGTTCTCGATTTTGTCTTTGCTGAACGCGATGACCTTGTGAATCATGGCGCGACCGACGTAGGGAGCTTTGCTGAGGAGTGGGTTTCGGACGATATCGAGATCGGTATTGCCAGCGAGGCCGAAACCCATGCTGAGCGCGGAGCCCCCGGCTTCTTCGAGATCGAAGAGGAGTTCGGTGGAGTTGTTTGCGCGAAAGCCCGTGTACAGGGTGAGGACGCGGGAGGTGGCCTTTTCGTAGCTGGGCTGAAGACTGTGGGCTCCGCTGTAGAGCGCGGGAAATGGAGGATGGGTCTGGAAAATGAAGTTGGCCTGCCCGGAGAGCCAGAAACGCGTGCTCTTGAAATGCGGCAACATGGTTTCGACGTCTTCGGCGGGCGGAGGATCGGCTACGGTGACTTCAGGGGATTGCGGCTCGTTTGGATGGGACGAGGATTCCGCGGTTGGGGGAACTGGTCGGGGAGGTTGCGCTTGATCCGGCTGCTGCGCGAAAGCCGACAGTGCGGCGAATGAAATTAGGAGAAATGAGGCCAGATCGACAGAAGTCGCCTTGAGCCCGCGAACCCTGGAGATCATTGCGGTTTTAGCGATATTGAAAATGAAATTCAATTTCATAATCCGAAAATACGTCGATGGAAGAAGCCGCTCAATGCTTGTTGTCACCTGCAGCTGTGATAATGATCACCCCTTTCGTAATCATCATGCCGTAGATGCCGCGAAGTAAACTTATGCAAACCCCAAAGCATTAACCATAGTTAATGCTATCATTTGTGGCAATCCGCAGTGGCCCGGGCAGCATCGGTCAGGATGCTGACCTTAGTGGCCTGCCATCGGCCGCCTCAGTTAATCACGAGCCTACGTAGCGTTGGTTAAAGCAGCGTTACACGCAGGTCTACGACCGAATTGCCGTCCAATGCATGCGAAGATGCGGGACGCCGTCGTTGCCGGTGACCACGACCCAGTTCATGCGCGGGATGCGCCGTTCGAAGTTCTGTTCCGAGTGAGTGGGAGCGCAGAATTCGTGACGGACTGTGCGGGTGAGCTGTGTCGTCGTCGTCGACATTGCCATGCGTGATGCAGATAACGTAAGGCAAGCCATTGTTGTAACCTCCTTTCTGTGAAGTGCAAGTCGTGTCTTTGGATGTCGAAACCCGGGCGAGGCCGTAAGAAGTTCGTAAAGAGTGGAACTTGTTTGTGCGGCACGTTTTTTGTTTCCCGGATTTCATCTCCAATTTCGTTATATCATACCCCGGTAGGGTACTGGCAACACAATTCTCGAGGAAAAAGACATGCAAGATAAAATCCCGGCAATCTCAAAGGAAAAGCAGAAGCTGTTGTTTCGCATCAAGCGGATTCGGGGGCAATTTGCGGCGGTGGAGCGGGCGCTTACGGCGGGGGATGAATGCGCCGACATTCTAATGCTGCTGGCGGCGATTCGAGGCGGAGTGAACGGACTGATGGCGGAGATTCTGGAGGACCACATCCGGTTGCACATGATGAATCCGGAACATGAGATGGAGTCTCCGGAGGAATTGGGAGAAGATTTGATTGGGTTGGTGCGGGCTTATTTGAAATGAGGCGGGATTGGCGAGGCAGAAATATAAAAAAGGACAGCCCGGAGCCCCCGAAGCCGTCCCTGGACCCTCCCGGTTAGAAGGGCAACCTGCATGACCCTACGTTACTGGCGCAATGTTGCACGACGATAGAAAGGGCGTGAATATCTGGTTAATTTGGCGGCGCGGGCGCTGGTATAGTTAACGGTTATTTTGCGGGGGTGCGAGTGGGATGCTTTGTCCAGCTTCACGCGAGATCCCTCGCACCAGTGGAGAAAGCGCGGGGCCTCGGGATGACGCCTTCTTGAGTTCTCGGAATTTAGGTCTCGCAGAGTCGGCGATTTGTAGATTTTCTACATCCTCTTTCACGAGAGCTGAAATGCCAACCACGATGAGTAGAAAAGTTGAGCAGTCGCGCAGATTGCACCAGCGTGCGGAATCGATGATTCCGGGCGGGGTGAATTCGCCGGTTCGGGCTTTCGGATCGGTGGGGGGAGAGCCTCCATTCATAGTGCGAGGAAAGGGATCGCACCTTTGGGATGCGGATGAGAATGAATATATCGATTATGTGGGTTCGTGGGGGCCGATGATTCTGGGCCATGCCGCGCAGGATGTGCTGGATGCGATTGTGGGCGCGGCGTGCAACGGGACGAGTTTTGGGGCGTCGACGCCTTCGGAAGCGGATTTGGCGGAGCTGGTGCTGGCAGCGTTTCCTTCGATGCAGAAGGTTCGATTCGTGAGTTCGGGGACGGAAGCGACGATGTCGGCGATACGTCTGGCGCGGGCTTACACGAAGCGAAAATATATTGTGAAGTTCGAGGGATGCTATCACGGACATTCGGACGCGTTGCTGGTGAAGGCGGGGTCGGGAGTGGCGACGCTAGGAATTCCGGGATCGGCGGGCGTGCCGGAGGAGTTCACCCAGTTCACGCTGGCGCTGCCGTTTAATGACACTAAAGCGGTGGAGTATGCGTTTCAGAAGTTCAAACATCAGATTGCTTGCGTCATTGTGGAACCGGTTGTGGGGAATATGGGATGTGTTCCGGCGGCGGATGATTTTCTGGTGGCGTTGCGGTTGATTACGGAACGTGAGAAGTCGGTGCTGATTTTTGATGAAGTGATGACCGGGTTTCGCGTGGCATTCGGTGGCGCACAGGAGCTCTATAATATTCGTCCGGATTTGACGACGCTAGGAAAGATTATTGGCGGAGGGTTGCCGGTTGGGGCTTATGGCGGTCCGAATGAAATTATGAATCTGGTTGCGCCGCTCGGCCCGATGTACCAGGCGGGGACGCTCTCGGGGAATCCGTTGGCGATGGCGGCGGGATGCGCGATGGTGAAGCATCTGCGGGAGCAGAAGCAGGAGATTTATCCGCGGATCGAGAAGTTGAGTGAGGAGCTTGTGGAGGGGGTGGCTGCCGCCGCGAAGGATGCCGGGGTGCCGCTGTACTTTAACCGCGTGGGATCGATGTTTACGTGGTTCTTTACGGCGGGCCCGGTAACGGATTGGGAGTCGGCGTCGAAGGCGAACACGGAAGCGTTTGGAAAATTCTTCCGGGCGATGCTGGACGCCGGGATTTATTTGCCGCCTTCGCAGTTTGAGGCAGCGTTTTTGGGGGCTACGCACACGCCGGAGGATGTGCAGGCTACGATTGCGGCGGCGAAGCTGGCTATGGGGGTGGTTAAGGCGTAATTTCTTGCTCCATATGTGCTCCGACGCTTGCGCCCATGGCTGGTGCGTAGCGGCCTCTGACGCGAAGCGAAAACTCCAGAGACGTGAGGGATGTAGGGACCCTTCGACTGCGGTTTTGCTTCGCTACTCGCGAAAATCCTCGCTCAGGATGAAACTCTTTGGGTAGGCATCTTGGCTGCGGAGGGAGCGCCGCTTTTGTTTGCCATCATTTGTGGGATCGTGACGAATTCGTATTCCTCATTCTTGTAGCGGGAGAGCAGATGGTCCGTGGCTATGACTGTCTGTGCGCGGTCTGTGCCCATTTGCTTGTGACCTCCGTCGTGGAGAAGGATTATGCTGCCTCCGCGAACTTGCTTAACTACCTTTCTTTCTATTTCGGCTGCGGGCAGGGGGTTCCAGTCGTAACCGGTGACATTCCACATGATTGTATCGAGGCATAATTCGCGGGCGATGCGAAGAACTGCCGGACGGCGTCCACCGAACGGCGGGCGAAAGAGGTTGGAATGTTTGCCGATGACGTCTTCGATTGCGGAACGACAGGCGGTTAGCTCGCGCCTGATTTCGGAGTCGCTCTTGAAAATCAGCAGAGGATGGGTGACGGTGTGGTTGCCGATTGTGTGGCCGGCTTGGGAAATTTCGCGAGCGAGTTGTGGGCGCAGTCTGACGTAGCGTCCGATCAGGAAAAAAGTGGCGTGGACATTGTGTTTGGCCAGGACTTCGAGGAGATGTTGGGTGTGGGGTTCGTTTGGGCCGTCGTCGTAGGTTAGAGCTAGTTGGCGCGAACTGTGCGATGGTCCCGTGAAGGTTTTACCGTACCACTGGCCCGTGGGGGACATTGACTGGTAGCCGGCGGCGACCGCGGCTGCGGTGGAGACGGCAGTGAGGGCTAGACCGAGCATGCGGAAATTGTAGAAGATTTTCGCTTCGATTACTGGATTGAGAGTCCAGTGTGACTGCGCGCGAGATCGCTCGCCCGCTGGAGAAAGCGCGGGGCTTCGGGATGACGCGGCCGACAAGATCGCATCCGAGACAAATTGACGGCTTGCGGTTGCCTCCACCCGTTGGTGTTAACTCTTCACGCAATTGTCAGTGGACGGTATCCGGGATATCCTGCGAATTCCGAAATAGTGCGAGGCTATGGCCAATCTTTTCGAACTGCCCCGTTACATTGCTGTGGAAGGTCCCATACGAGTCGGGAAGAGCACGCTGGCGAGGATTTTGGCTGAGAAGCTGAACGCGCAGCGGGTGATGGAGCCGGAGGCGAATCCGTTTCTAGGCGCATTTTATGAAGGCGAGCGCGGGGCGGCGTTCCAGGCGCAGTTTGCTTTTCTGGTGCGGCGCTTCGAGCAGTTGCAGGCGCTGGATCTGGGTCAGCGATCGCAGAGGACCGTGGTGGCGGATTACATTATTGAAAAAGATAAATTGTTTGCCTGCCTAAATCTTACCGATCAAGAACTCGATACCTACAACCGTTATTACAGCTATTTTCGCGAGCAGCTGCCGACGCCGGATCTGGTGATTTATTTGCAGGCGACTCCGGAGGTGCTGAAAAAGCGGTTGCGGAAGAAGAATGCGCCGGGGGAGCGGGCGGTTAGCGATGAATATCTGGAAGAAGTGGTGAAGGCTTATGAACACTTCTTTTTTCACTACACGTCTTCGGACTTGCTGATTGTGAATACTTCGGACATTGATTTTGTGGATCGGAATGACGATCTGCAGGAGTTGCTGCGCAAGGTTAGCGAGCCGATTAAGGGGACGCAGTACTTTTTGCCGCTGGGTGGGCAGGAGGCGGTGGGAGCGTAGGAGCGGGTGGAACGGAAGGCCGGACCGTACTAAGGTTCGAAATTCCGGTAGTTCTCGCTGGCAAGTAAGTCCCTGAAAACACTGGCTAGAAATGCTGTCGACGATTAAGGCTGCTAAGGACTAGAATAGGCGAAGCATTGGTTGAAGATGCTTGACAGGCTCTATCCGGCTGGGCTGGAGGGGCACTGGAGGATATGATGAGTATCACTTCGTTTGGGCGTTTCCCTGACGATGCGCCTTCCGACAAAGTTCCTTCCGAGAAATCTCCCTTAAATAGAACCAACCAGAAGATCACTACCGCTTCGCTGCGGGAGTTGAAACTTCGTAACGAACCGATTACCTGTCTGACGGCTTACGATTACGCCACTGCGCGGCTAGTGGATGAGGCTGGAATCGAGATGATCCTGGTCGGCGATTCGCTGGCGCAGACTATGCTTGGATATGAAAACACGCTTTCGGTGACGATGGAGGAGATGCTGCACCATGTGAAGGCGGTGCGTCGCGGCGTGAAACGGGGTCTGCTGCTGGCAGACATGCCATACGGGTCTTATCAGGTTGACGACAAAAGCGCTCTTACCAACGCGACGCGTTTTGTGAAAGAGGGCGGCGCGGAGATGGTGAAGATTGAGGGCGGCGAGAAGCGGGCGGAGTTGATCCGGCGGATTATTGAGGCGGAGATTCCGGTGTGTGGGCACATCGGGTTGACGCCGCAATCGGTAAATGTGATGGGCGGGTACAAAGTGCAAGGGAAAGAACTGGATGGCATTACTCAATTGATGCGAGATGCCGTGGCGCTGGACCGGGCGGGTGTGACTTGTATTGTGCTGGAGGGGATTCCGCGGGAGGTGGCGGCGTTGATTACGGCGGAGGTGGGAACGCCGACGATTGGGATTGGAGCGGGTCCGGAGTGTGATGGGCAGGTGCTGGTGTTTCATGATCTGTTCAATCTGACGTTCGCTGCGGGGGCGAAGTTTGTGCGGCGTTACGGGGACGCGGCGGAGTTGATTAGCCGGGGTGTACGAGAGTTTCGGGCGGATGTGAAGACGGCGCAGTATCCGAGGGACGAGGAGTCCTATCATTTGCCGAAGGAGACGAAGGCTGGGCTGGAGACGGTGATGGCTCGGAAGCGAGCTTTAAGGGGATGAAGCGGCGTAAATTTTTAGAGCTCGGCATGCAAACCCTTTAACACGGAGGCCACGGGGGAACACAGGGTAAAGCATTCTGGCTGACTTTGCGGCTTGGTGCTAGGCTAAATTCAGGAGGTAGTCGCATGCACTTCTTTTCTGCGATTTTCTTTCCCTTCTTCGGGTTCGGATTTGTGATGTATTTTTTGCCTTCGATTATTGCTCTAGCACGGAGCAAACGGGACATCGCCGGAATCATTCTGCTGAACTTCTTTTTGGGATGGACCATGATTGGTTGGGTAGTCGCGCTGGTGTGGGCAGTGAAAGTGGATGTGCCTGCGGTGGTGCGGTGAGCCGGTTTGGTTTTCGTGGTTCGCTGGTTGCCGCTTTCTGGGTTTTTGTTTGTGGCTTCGTTCTTTGCGCTTGCTCACGGCAGACTGTTGCTCCGGCGCCCGATGCGGCTGCCCGGCTTGAGGCCATTGGCGCGGCTGATCCGGCGAAATATCCATCACTGCAAGAGAATAAGCATTGGAGCAATCCATATTTGGTGATCCGAGTGGATCGCGTCGGATTGCTGAGTGACATCGCTGCGAATGAAGAACAAATACTGAAGCCGGAGGCGGTCGTGAATGCTCTGGCGCAGTTGCCCGCTTCGGCGTGGCCTTACGGACGGGCGGTGGCGATTCTGGTGGATGAAAAGCAGGCGAGCTCGGAGCAGGACAAGGTTGCGCTGCGACGCAATCGCGGAATCGTCGAAGGCGAACTGCAAGACGCCAAAGTCGCGATACGGTGGATTCCGACCTCCTGAGGCGTAATTCGCGATCCTTCCGAAATGAAAATCTGTAAGACCAACAAGGACATGCGGCTGGCTTGTGGAGCCTTGCGGCGTGCGGGAAAGCGACTGGGCTTTGTGCCGACGATGGGAGCCTTGCATGAAGGACATTTATCGCTGGTGCGTGCGGCGGGGGAGTCATGCGACGCGGTAGCGGTGTCGATTTTTGTAAACCCCGCGCAGTTCGGGGCGAATGAGGATTTGGCGAAGTATCCGCGGAATTTTGAACGGGATTGTGAGTTGCTGGAAAAAGAGAAGGTCGATCTGGTTTTTGCGCCCGCGGTGGAAGAGATGTATCCCGGCGGTGCGGTGACGTGGGTTACGGTGGAAGGGTTGAGCGACAAATTGGACGGGCGCTCGCGGCCGGGGCATTTTCGGGGAGTGGCGACGGTTGTGGCGAAACTGTTTCACATTGTGGCGCCAGATGCTGCGTTTTTCGGGCAAAAGGATGCGGTGCAGGTTGGGGTTATCCGAAGGATGGTGCGAGATCTGAATTTTCACGTTGAGATTGTTGCCTGCCCGATTGTGCGTGAGGCGGATGGGCTGGCCATGAGTTCAAGAAACGTGTATCTGAATGCTCCGGAGAGAAAGCAGGCTCTGGCGCTGTACGGGTCGCTTAATGAGGGTGAAGGGATTGTGGGAGGCGGGCGAGAAGGATTCGGAGAAGCTGGCGCAGGCCGGCCGTGAAGAAATAAAGCGGGAGCCAGCGGTGCGGCTGGATTATTTTGAATTGGTGGATGCTGGTACGCTGGACCCAGTGAGGGAGACTGCGGAAGGAACGCTAGTGGCCGTTGCGGCATGGGTGGGAGCCACGCGCCTGATTGACAATATTCTGTTGGGAATGTGAGACAAGTATTTTGGTCAAGACGGGCTAGCGTTGCGAGCTGCGACCGGCCAGCCGGGTCAGAAAAAGATTGCGCGGAAATGTCGGGAAGCAGCAAGCGCTGCCGTACCAGATTTTCAATCTGCGACCACAGCTGTGGATCGCATTCACTTTGCATGTGGCTGGGAGTGAATACGCGATCGAACCAGGAAGCCTCGCGGCAGGTGACGGGATGCTTCCGATAATCGATCAGATAATTTCCAAGGATCTCTGTTTTCGAGGGATTGGCCGCCGCGATGCGACGGCGTCCGTGAACCAGGCCATGAGGCTGATAGAAGTTGATGGCCTCGGCTACGTTGTCGGGAATGACGGCATCGTTTTGCCAGATTTTGGCGACGCTATCGACTTGCACGGTGAGCAGAACGGGTACGCCTGCCTGGCGAAGGTCGCGGGCAAGCGAGACAGCGGCGGATGCCCCCCAACTCTGACCGAACAGAACGATGTGGGCGCGGGATTTTTCCTGGGGAGAAAGGACGCCATCGCGGTTGGCATCGAGCAGGTTGAGAATTGCGGAGTAGGCACTTTTGCGGTGGCGATTCTCGAAGACTCGAACGTAGGTTCCGGGAGGAAGGTTCGGACGAATGCGTTCGGCGAGCTGAACGGGGCCATGATGCGGATTGTCATGGCTGACAAAACCGCCGACAAAGCCAACGACTATGTTGGCAGTAGAAGGAGAGGAGATGGAAGGAGTTGATCCGCCGTCGGCGGCGAAGGCGGGCGATACTACCGCTGCAAGAATTGCCACGCAAGCGGGGACAGCGCGGAATGCGGCGAGCGGACGCATCAGACCTCTTCCAGCTAATCAGATGAAACGCTGCGGCTGGGGGATGCCGTAAAAACGCGATGCGCATCACAGCGTCTCGTTGCCGTATCGGCGGTGGGCCAAAAACCTTGATGCGCGCGGCATTTGGCTGCGCCAGAGCCGCTGGCGAGTGTACACCGGGCAGGCAGGGGAAGCAAAGGGCATTTCCACTCTATTTTTCGCTTTTTGCAAGCTTTTGCTTTTTCGACCCGGATACGAAGGAATTGCCTGCCAAGAAAAAGCGGAGGGGATGGCCGGCGGCTTTCGTGATACCGATGCGGGGCGTGACTTGAATTTTGTGCCGGCCGAAACCGTCGTCTGCGAGCCGAAGGCTCGAGTCCGGTGAGGTCAGGTCAGAGCCGTTGTCGCGGGAGCGCGTGATGCGAAAAGCCTGGGCCAGGCGTCCGGGGCCCGAGGTGAGTTGCCGGAGATCGCGTTTACTGTGAAGCGTGATGCCGCGAGCCTTGGCCATTTCTGCGATTCCGATAAGCGGTTCAAGAGCGCGAATGAGAACGCCACCGGGCTTGCCTTCCGGTTCGCAGGAGACGTTGAGGCAATAGTGATTGCCGTAGATGAAATAAACGTAGGCGAAGCCGGGAGGTCCGAAGAGGACTGAGGTGCGGGCGGTGCGGCCGGCGGCGGAGTGGGCGGCTGGATCGTTTTGTCCGAGATAGGCTTCAACTTCTACGATGCGGGCGGAGAGGGTGGTGGTTTCTGAGGAGCGGATCAGCAGCTTTCCTAGAAGGTCGCGGGCGACACGGCGGGGATTTCGGGCGAAGAAGGCATGATCGAGAAGACGTGGTTTCGGGAGCGATGGCACCAATTTAGTTTAGTGGATAGAGCAGTGTGGACGGTAGAGATCCTTCGACTGCGGTTTCGCTTCGCATTCGCGACGCAAAATCCTCGCTCAGGATGACAAGACTGTCTTGCCGCGAACGTTTGAATCTGCTTTCACAAGAACAGTTTTTCGCAAAGGCAGAAGGGGAAATTAGGCCGCGCCTTTTTTGGTTTCTTTCAGATACGCTAACACTTCTTCGGCGTGGCCTTCGGGCTTGACGCGGGGGAAGATATGCTGGATTTTGCCGTCCGGGCCGATGACGAACGTGGTGCGGACGATGCCCATTACCTTCTTGCCATACATGTTCTTCTCTTGGAGAACACCGAAGTCGTCGGCGACTTTCTTGTCGGCGTCTGCTAGAAGGGAGAATGGGAGGTTGAACTTGTCCTGAAATTTCTTCTGCGCTTTGGGAGTGTCGGGGGAGATGCCGAGTAACACGGCGCCAGATTTCTGCATCTGTTTGTAAGTGTCGCGAAAGCTGCAGGCCTCGACGGTGCATCCCGGAGTATCGGCGCGAGGGTAAAAGTACAGCACTACGGTTTTGCCTTTGAGACCTTTCAACGAGACTTCTTTTCCGTTCTCATCCTGCAGGGTGAAGTCTGGAGCCTTATCATTGATATTCATGAGAAGTTCTCTTCCTAGAAAATCTGGACTGGGCGGAGCGCCGAAACCCTCGATGCTGGGAGCGGCGGTGCCGGGACGTTTTGTGTCCAGAAAAAGTTTATACCGCAGATTGGGGTGCGCCGTCACTGGGATTATGGCGTGGTTTGTGTTGGGGCTACCCAGCGTGGCGCAGATGCCGCAACTTAAGCGGCCGGAGGAGGCCCCCGTGGAGAGGCCGCCGGAGCCGGCGAAGAAGAAAAACGTGAAAGGGCCGCGGGCGGTTGGACTGTTGCAGCTTAACAGCAGCGGGAAAGGGACACTGATTCCGGTTGCGATTCTGGTGGAAGGAAAGTTCTACGACGCGAGCATTTATAAAGCGGAGCCGGTACCAATGGCGCTGGAGGGCGGGACGGTTTACGAAGTCGAAAAAAGCGGCGAATCGCAGGGACTGTTCACGGTCACTGGGGCGCTGCATAGCAAAAACCCAACGAGTTCGACGCCTTGGATGGGTGCAGGATCTTACTTGTTGAATGGAGCTGAGGTTGCAAGGAAGGCGCACAAGGCAGAAGACAAGCCGATTGGACTGGATAACGATAACGACGCACCGCCAAAGCTTACCAGGGAGAAAAAAGCGACCGAGGCGGATCAAAGTTCGGGATCGAGCTCTACTTCGGGCGCAGGTGGTAGTGACACATCCGCAAAAGGGAGCTCTGGGCAGCCGCCAAGCAAGCCAGCTTCGACTGATTCGAAAAAGGGCGACGACAAGAATGGCAAGCCACAGGGCACGCCAAGTGCTACGGAGCAAGCACCCACAGCTCAGCCTGCTCAGGCCTCGACGGGGCCGGAGTCATCAAGTCAGGGTGCGGCTAACAAAAGTTCTCCGTCGCAGGGTTCTTCGGCGGATTCTTCCGCGGGAGCGAAAGACAACGAGGGGCAAGGGACGCCCAGCGAGTATCGTCCAACCCTGCGGAGGGGTAAGCCGGCGGAAGTGGCACCCGCGGATGTGGATGCAGGAGCGAAGGCGGATACGACAGGTTCGGCGGTGAAAGGCGCGGGCGCAACCGCGGTTGGAACAGCTGGTGGTGAGCCTGGGAAGCTGGCGCAGTTTATCTTTCTTCCCGCTATTTCGGACGCGGGCGGGCCGCAGCCGCAGTCCTATCAGTTTTTCTGGAAAGAGGGTGAAGAAGATGACCGGCGCAAGCAGATGCTTACGCTGGCGGCGAATGAGGTTCGGCTGTACGTTGCTGCGCGAGAGAAAGGCACGATTCCGGCGAAGGTGGCAGTTGCGAAGAGCGGCGCGACGAAAGCCCCTGCGCGGAAGGCGGCGGCAAAGTTCGAACCGATATTTGAGAACATACAATTTCGGGCGTTCGATGTTTGGAAAAACAATCAGCCGGTGATGGTTTTGACGGCGGAAGCCCATCTGCCGATGGCGGCCGGAGCGACCACCGTGCCCTTGGTATACAACGTCGCGATTGCGGCGCGAACGGACATCTACGGGGATTTGCGGAAACTGTATGCGGGCGTGACGGACAAGTTTCATTTGGATGTCACGCCGCGGCTGGAGCTGATCGATGCGGTCGATGCGGATGGAGATGGGCGCGGAGAGTTGCTGTTTCGTGAAACGTCAGATGCCGGGAATGGGTATGTGATTTACCGGGCCACGGGCGACACACTGTGGAAGATGTTCGATAGTCTTGGCGGAGAGTGACGACCGAGCAATTGGTTGTTGGTTCTCTATTATCTATTCTCTGTTCTCGGTGAATACACTGCAAGATTTCGAAACTTGAACTGAGAACATCAGGTTTCGAGTGCGATGTGGCAGACGCGGCCAACAAGATAATCGGCGGCCGACTTGCCTTCTTCCATGGTTAAGACTTCGATGGGATAGGTTTGGTTGTGCGGGCGCAGAATCAGTTGATTGCCGATGGTTTCGACATATTTCACGGTGCAGCTACCGTTCTTAAGCACAGCATACATATTGGGGTCGCCTTTGCGGTAGGGCTTGAGCGAGTTGTAATGGCGGTCGATGAGGAGAGTGGCGCCAGATAGTAGACGAGGGTACATGCTTACGCCCTCGCGAGCATCGAGCCTGATGAGTACGAAACGTTCCCAATGCTCGCGATCACCTTCGATTTCCGGCTTGAGCTTCTTCAGGAAACTCTTCTTGAATTTCAGTATCTCCTTCACATGCATGTTGGTAAGGAGGGGACGGGTGGCGGCCGCGGTCGGGTCAGTGAGCAGCACGTTCTGGAATTCGTCATTGCTAGGAGGGATGATGGAGGCGCGTTTGTTGACCTCGGAGGGATCGAGCAGATCGAGTACGGAGAGACGCTGGACGGCGAGGACGCGGTCCATACCTTCGAGGCTGAGACCGCGCTTGCGATTGAGAAAGTTGGAGATGTGAGCTTGTTTGAATCCGGTCTGTTGAGCAAGCCGGAGGCCGGTGAGATCGCCTTCCTCAATGCGCTCCCAAAGAGTGTTGCGGAGATTTTCCTGCAGGACTCTGAATTTCATGGGTTGGAGTATAGCATGGGAGGTATAGCAATGCGCTAATGTGAAAAGGATTTCCACAGCCCGATTGGTATATCAACCTTGACTGAGAAAATTCAGAGCTATACGATTGCGTCATCGTATAACCCAACTTCTTTTCCCAGGATCATCACCCATGGATAACTGCAACGAAGAAAAGGACTTTGTCGAATTTCGCCGAAAAGTGCGCGCGGCCGAGGTGCTTTCGGCTGCGATGGAACATTTGTTGAAAGCGCTGCACTTCAGTGGCAGAGTGAGCGTGGTAGTGCAGAACGGGCGAGTGCTGAAATCCGGATACGAGGAAGGGTTTTTCCGGCAGTTTAAACCGGGCTCAAGGCTGGAGCAGGAAATGTCCATGGAGCACTAAAACGACAGCGTTAGCGGGACCGCGAATCTTGCGGAAGGTGCAGAAGCAGCCGTAGATCGACAAAATTAAATAGCTTAGGCAGGCCATCGTAAAAAGAAACGAGCCCTGCGTTCAGTTTTTCGCTTGAAAAGGCGCAACTGACGCAGGGTTTTTTATTGCGGCGGCATGCACAGGCGGAAGTGTGTGAAATGCGAGAAACAAACAATGCAAGTCCGAAGGAAAGTGCGTTGGAGCTGAAATATTGCGAGCGGTGCGGAGGATTGTGGCTACGACCGGTGCAAGGCGGGCAGATTTATTGCGTGACCTGCGCACGCGCTATCGCGGAATTGCCGCCTCCCTCAAGCGAAGTGAAGAGAACCCGACAGTCAAGGCGGAGGAACGTGGAAATCGAAGACGATTATGAGGGCTACCGGGTGAGTGACGGCGACTTCGACGATGTGGGAGGAGTGGCATGAGCGAGTTTGCGGAGTGGAGGGGGGCGCGGGAAGAGCAGGAAAAGCGGAAGCAGAATCCGCGAGAAGGGAGTGCGCCAAGCGAAATGGAATCTGTCGAACCGGTATGCGATGAGGTTCCATCGTCGCAGTGGCAGAGCTTGTTGGTGCACAACTTTGTCGAACGAATAGCCGCAGAAGATGAATTGAAATCGTACCTGGAACGGGACTGGGATGTAGACCCTGATTTGTGGCTATACCGCAAGAAAACAACGACTCTGTTGAGACGCTACATGCGCTGGTCTTTGGAGGCGGGGAGAGTACCGTCATTGCTTGGCCGGGAGCTATTCCGCGCGAGAATCTCGGCATACAGCGCGACTACATTCGAGGAGCGAGTGATATTTCTTCACGACATTGAGGCGTGTCTAGACCGGCTGAAGGGATTTGATCGCCAGATCATTGCGAGGATTGTGTTGCAAGAATACGACCACGAGGCGGCGGCGCGAATTCTGCAGTGCGATCGAAAGACGATCGAACGGCGGCTGCCAGAGTTGATCGACGAGTTGACCGAGGCTTTTCTTAAGGCCGAGTTGCTCGAACGGTTGCCCGAGTCGAAGGACGAAGCCTTGTGAATTACTTAGGCAGAACGAACACGTCAAGTTTGTGGAAGAAACCTGTCAAGAGGCGCGAGGGGTGCAATTTTTTCAAATCGCTGAAAATACGGGGCAAATAAATTTTGAAAAATGTCCCAAATGGGGTTTGCGGCATGATATAATGGTTTTATAGAGATAAGAAAAAAGCAATAATACTGAAGGCGCACTGAAAAGTGCGCCTTTCTTGTTTGCGCTCCAACGAGCAGGCCGAGGAGAAAGTGAATGGGACCCATCATGCACATGCCAATCACCGATAACGATGGGAGCAGGGCGAAGGAAACCACGAGTGAAAGCATGGCACCTCCCTCTTCACATGCAGAAAAAACAATTAGCGCGGCCGAGGCCTGGCAAGAAATTGCGGAGTTAGTGAAGGGACGAGTGGGTGAGATTGCGCTCGCATTGCTGGAGGCCGCGAAGGGCGGGCAGCTCGCACACGCAAAGTACTTGTTCGAGGTAGCGGGAATTTATCCCAAGGGTGACGAGAATGAGGCGAGTCGAGACAAGGAATCGCTGACCTATCGATTGTTGAAGGAATTTGGACCGCCAACGGAGCCAGTGCCTTGCAGCGAGGCTCAAGGCACAAACAGCGAGAGCAAAAGCGCAAAAGGAGCTACTGAGGGCGCATGCAGTAAGGATGGCCACTTGGCTAATTAGCGATACCGACGCGAATTGATGCACGAGCAGGGCGCGGTGGAGGGATGCCGTAAAATGAAGAGCGGGGCGATTACGCGATTGCCAGGGCTTTCGGTCTCTCCAAGAATAAACGCGAGATGGAGGGAGGCGGTCGAGGCGCGTGCAGAGGGAATTGCCAGGCGGGTGCAACTGAATTTTGTTGCGGGCGGTTTGGGCTCGGCTCGGGGCAGAGTCGAAGCAAGAGGACGCAAGGCGGGGATGGATATTACATGGGTGACCGACCGGATCGCGGTCGGGGGTGGAATCTGGAATGCGGAGAACATGGCGGCGGTGTCGCGCGCGGGGATTACGCACATCATCGACATGCAGATCGAGTTCGACGACAGCGCACTGGCGGAGCCGCATGGGATCACTGTTTGCTGGAATCCGATTGACGATGATTTTGAGCCGAAGCCTCCGGCGGTGTTCGCGCGGGGGGTGGAATTTGGGCTGGCCGCTTTGAATGACGACGGCGCTAAATTGTTTGTGCATTGTGCGGCTGGTGTGCATCGAGCTCCGATGATGACGCTGGCATTGCTGGGAGTGATGGGGTGGACGCTGGACGATGCGATGGATTTGATTGAGGGGCGGCGCCCGGCGGCGGATTTTGCGGACGTTTACGTGCGTAGTGTGAGGAATTTCCTGGAGGGGCGAGGGTCGGTGAAGCTGGCGAAGTGATTGGAGAGAATTTTCACGGTCGACAGTTCGGTCTGACCCGAACAGCCATGCGCCGAGGGATCCCGCGCCCCGCTGATGAAAACGCCGGGGCTTCGGGATGACGCCAAAAAGACACGATCGAACAGTTCAAAGAGATTCCGAGCTCTTCGGCACGGTTAGATGAGGTTTGAGGAGGAAGTATGTTGCAGAGATGCCGCCCGGCGGGGCGGCTTTTTTATTTGGTGCTGGCGATGACGACGTGCATATGGAATATAGGCGCGAGTGTGGGTGTTGGAGTTCCTGCCGCCGGTCCAGGCACCGGAAGTTCGCCCGCGGCGAAGCCGACAGCGGATCCCGAGCCCCGCGCGGCTTCGCCATCCCCCCAGAGTGCGCCGGCGCTGACGAGTGTGATTGACACCGTCTACTTGGCAAGTGGATCGCCAGCGGCCGGAACGCTGGTGATTACCTGGCCGGCATTTACAACCGCCGGCGGAACTGCGGTAGCGCCCGGCGAGTTGGATGTGACCCTTGGGGCGAACGGAGCGCTCGACGTTCAGTTGATGCCGAACGCGGGTGCCACGCCGGCGAATGTGTATTACACCGTTGTGTATCAACTGCAACCGAATGAGGTGAGGACGGAATATTGGGTGGTGCCGACAACTTCGCCGGTGACCCTGGCGCAGGTGCGGACGACGCCGGGTTCGGGGACGGCGGCGCAGCCGGTGTCGATGCAGTACGTGAATACGGCGTTGGCGGCAAAGGCGAATGACAATGCCGTGGTGCACCTGGCGGGAACGGAAACGGTGACAGGGACGAAGAGTTTTGCGGCGCCACCGAATGTGCCGAATCCGGTGGGGCCGGCAGACGTGGCCAGCAAAAGTTATGTGGATTCCGCCGTGGGCAATGTTGGTGCGGGCAATTATCTCTCAACGGCAGGCGGGACTATGACGGGGCCGCTGACGTTGAGTGGGAATCCGACTGCGCCTCTGCAGGCGGCGGCAAAGCAATATGTGGATTTGAGCGGGGCAGCGAAGGCCGATCTGGTTAGCGGACTGGTGCCGACGAGTGAGTTGGGGAGCGGGACGGCTTCTTCGCTGAATTGTTTGCTCGGGAGCGGGGCCTGGGGCCCGTGCGGCTCGAGCGCAAACGCGACTGCGATTCAGAGTGTGCCGGTTGCGGTGAGCGCGCCGACGAATGGACAGGTGCTGACATTTTCGTCGACATCGGGGCAATATGCGCCGGCGACTCCGAGCGGAGCTCCGGGTGGCGTGGTAACTGGGCCGAGCGCGAATCAGAACATCACGCAGCCCGTGGGGACGCAGTTGAGCGTCAACAATCTGAGCGGGATTCGATACGTAACGGGTGCGGACAACTGGACTGTAAGCCCGAGTGGAAGCTTGATTGGTGGAACGCAGTCAACGCTGACATTGACGCCTTGCCCGGTGGGAGTCGACACCAGCGGAAACTCGATGTACTACGTTTACATCAGCGGGCAGGGGACGCCGGAGGCGGCCCTGGTGACAGGCGGGACGTGCACGAGCGGAGCCAGCGTCAGGGACGATTGTGTTCACGCCGAAGAATACGCACTCGGCGACCTATGTGCTAAGCAGCGCTTCGAGCGGAATACAGGAGGCGATCAACGATGCTTGCGGAATTCCAAACGGGAGCGGAGGGAATCCGAATGCGCGAGTGGTATTGCCAGCGACGGGTGCGACCTCGAATGCGCTGCCGGTGCATGGGACGATTTTTGGACATTGCAGCCGGGCGCTGATCGAGGGGAATGGGACGCTGCTTTCATGCTCGACGCGCGATCGATGCATTGTGATGGGTGATTTGACGAATTCGAATCAGTATGGCGGAGTCACGCTGCGGGGCGTGAACATGACGTCGACGGTGAATTCGGACGGCTGCCAGATTACGAATACCGAGCGCCAGTCGAATGTGGTGACGATCACGGTGGCTTCGGGTTGCAGCACGATCCAGAGCGGAGATTTGGTAAACATCAATTTTACGGACGCGCCGAACTATTGGGGAAGTCATGGCCCGGTGACCGTCTCGGGAAACACGATCACTTACAGCCAGACCGGAGCGAATCTAGCTTCAGTGGCGAGCCCGGGGACGATCGCGATTCAGAATGCGGCGATTGAGGATAATGCGCTTCCGGGAACGATGGAGGACATCCAGTATTCCGTTTCGGGCGGAGGGCAATTCAATCAGTTCTTTGTGGTCGATAACGACCAGGCGGCGACGATCCGCAACTTTGACAACGGCGGGAACGGGCTTTTGTGTACGGCGAATCATTGCGGGTCGTTCGTTTATTCGGCGGGAACGACGGCTTCGACGCCAGTGCTATGGCTGGACAAGCTGAACATCAGCGCACAGTGCGGCGGGAACGGAGTGACGGTTTATGCGAACAATACGACGCATATTAATGACAGTGTGATTCAGGGCTTCGGAATGTGGGGAGTCTTCACGTCCACTGTTCTCGGCGGTTACGGCGGCACGCAGGTTGACAACGTTTACAACGAGGAAGGCGCGGATGGATGCCCGAATCCTTATTTTGGGAATACGTTTTCAGCGGCGGGAATCATTTATTCGTCCGGGGGCGCGCCTTTGACGGTGAGGGGCGGGGCCCAGCCGAATGGATGGATGCCGGAGTTCGCGGATACGGGCTCGACGCAATACAACTACTACGTGGTTGTGCATGATACGACCGGAGGGACGAGTTACCCGCTCTATGCGGGGTATGCGCTGAGCAATGGCAGCGGTAATATTCCGGTGCAATGGCCACACGTCGCTCCGGAGGGGACGATCACTTACGACTTAATAAGGATGACGCCGAGCGGTTTGGGCGGGACCGGGACAATGTTTCCCATGCAGGGCGGTTGCGGCGGCGGGAGCGCGACGGCTTGTGGAAGCGTGGCTACGAATCTGGCGCAATGCAGCGGGCTGGTATGCACCTACACGGACAGCGCTGCCGCGAGTACGTCGAACTACGTGATTGCAAATCCGGGATGGTTTCCGGCGCTGACGTTCTGGCCGGGTGGTTTGGTGATGAATGGGACCGGGACGGAGAATGCGGGAAATCTTCCGGTGGCGTTTCTAGATACGGACCAGGGGAGTGCGAACAGTTCCGCGTGGATTTCGATTGCGGGATTTTTGCGACCGACGATCTACGCGCGACAGTGTTCGGGAGGGGCGCAGGTGCCGAATGGAGGCGCGTGGGTGCAGTGTCTAGAGGGGGACAGCCACGGAAATTCGTTCCCTCCAGTTGGCGCATTGCTGTTGAATATGGGGCCGAATACGGGATCAGAAGTCGCAGGGTTAAAGGGCAGATTGAATTTCGCCTCATCGCCGGGTGCGAGCATCAACCAGGGACACATTATTACGCTGGTGGATTCGAATCCGGCAAAGACTTTCGCGACGGCACTTAACCGGCCGGCGAATGATGTGGCGGACACTTATATTGGCCTTGATCAAGGTAATGTAGCGCGAAATCAGGCGCAGTTGGCGTTGGGGGCGCCGGCGGCGATTTCGTCGTATATAGGAAATGCGGGAGACAACATCAGCTTTCTGGAGCGGCTGACGGCCGCGGCGAAGACGTTCAATGTTCCGGTGAATATCAATGGAAATCTGACAGTGAGCGGAATCTGTACGGGATGCGGAGGCGGAGGAGCAGGAACGGTAAATAACGGAACAGGGACGCAACTGGCGATGTATCTGGCGAATGGGGCAGTGGTGAGCGGAGATGCGGCGCTGACCGACAGTGGTACAACGCTCAGTTATTCGGGAAGCAACGGGATTTCGGCTGCGGCGGGAACGTTCGGGGGGAATGTGACGGTGAACGGTCAACTTCTGGTGGCTGGACCGTGGATGGTGAGCTCGCCGATCCCGGGGACGGCGATGAGCCCAGCGGGAGCTGGAACTTCAGCACTAGGAATTTCGAACGACGGACATTTTTATATTTCGGCGAATGCAGGAGCTCCGCTGCAGGTAGCGACGACGGCCACGAGCTCGTACTTTTCGAATCTTTTCCAGGAAGATGCGAACGATATTGGGGAGTACAACGGGACGACGGCACAGAATCTGCACGTGTACTCGAGTTACACGAACAGCTCAACGTGGCAGCGAACCTCGCTGGGATATGACGCGACGGACAACTATGCAGTGGTGAAGAGCGAGAGCTCGACTTCGGGAGGGGCTCCTGGGCTGGGACTGTGGGTAAACAGCGGGTTGAAGTGGGTGGTGGATGCGAGCAGCAACTTCAAACCATGGACGGATCAGAGCTTCAATATTGGTTCGCTCAACAGTTCGGGAAGTGGGAGTGGGTTGCGGCCGGGGACGGTGTACGTTGCAGGAAATTCGAACAGCGGCAGCGGCTTTGAGCTGGGGAAATTTGCCAATCAGAGCTATGAGCTATGCAACGACGCGACGAATGGGACGATTATAAACGGACTGGCTTTGCTGACGAGTAGCCGGCTGCGCCGACGAAGCCTTCGAGTTCACTGAGTAGTGGGGCGATTGGCGTGGTGATTGCGAATGCGGGGACTTCGGGAGTAGTGACGCTGGCTCGGACTGGGTCGGCTTTTTGCAGCTTTGATGGAACCGCGACGGTGATTGGCGATTACGTTGTGCCATCGAGTACGGCGAGTGGAGGATTCTATCCCTTGTGCCACGACGCAGGTTCGACGCTGCCGACAGGAACGCAGGTGCTGGGCCGCGTCTTGCAGGCGAGTTCTGGAAGCACGACCGTGCAAATGTTCCTGGACATGCCGGGATCGAACGTGGCAAGCAGCGTGGGATATGCGATTCCGTGGTTCACGACGAACACGACCGGGACAGCGATCAGTTTTTCGAGCACAGCGAATAAGGCGGAGTTGTGGGGAGTGGTGCTGACGTTTCCACTTAGTACGACACAGGTGACTTACGACGTTTCGACGGCGGACAACACAAGTAATACGTATGACATTGGCGTGCTGAACAGTTCGGGAACCGTAGTGGCGCACATTGGAAGCACGGCGGGGAGCGCGTTTGCTGCGAGTACGGGATATAAAACGCTGAGTTGGACTTCGACCATGACGCTGCAGCCGGGGAAATATTACCTGGCGATCACGAGCAGTTGTACGAGTTCGTGTGCTCAGATTTATGGAGGGAGTTCGGCTGGGTTTACCTTCCTGGGCGGGAGCAGCGGCACCGCGGAGAGCGTGACGGCTGGAGGGGCGCTGAATACTGGGATCACGGTTCCGGCAGACAATCCGACGGAGGCGACGGTTATGGCTTGGGAGATTCATTAGAATTTAATGGGAAGTTTGAGAGCCATCGACGAATCGTCGATGGCTTTTCTCTGCGCGGAGCGAGAGGCTTCACTTCTCGCGGGGGAGAAATGTGGCACACCAGCAAGAAGGCTCAACCATAGAAGGTACGCAGGTACCCAGAGTGATTACAGAGGAGGACGATATGAGCAGCGCGATCAATCCGGCGGCTGAACAACCGACTAGCACGCAATCGTATGAGCAGAGTGATCGCAATCCGCAGATCAGATGGACTGGAACGGATTCGGATGGCGGGCAAATTCCGGCGCCGGCGAATTCGGAGAGCTGGGTGACCGCGCCCGGGCCGGCAGTATCTCCGAATGCAGGATTGCAGGATTATGACACCGGGGACATCGCCGACAGCGTTCAGGACGAGGCGGAACGCGAGGGGTAAAGCAGTACCGGACGCCATCAGTTCAGGCCATCGGCGAAGCTGATGGCCATTTTTTTATGGGAGAAGAACTCAAGAGAGATGGTGATGAGAATTTCTAAGGCACTGCACGGAGCCGGGTGGAGGACAGGGATGATCCTTCGACTGCGCGAGACGATTCGCTGCGCGAATCGTCTTGCTACGCTCAGGATGACATTGCTGTTGGGCCTTATTGTTCTGTCACAAAGGTCCGTTGGGGCGACGACTTACTACGTGAGTTCCAGCACGGGCAACGATGGGAATAATGGAACTACAGTGTCGACCGCGTGGCAGACGATTGCCCATGTGAACGCGCAGACGTTTCAGCCGGGAGATTCGATTTTGTTCAAGCGAGGAGATGTCTGGAATGAAAGCTTGACGCCGCCGTCTTCGGGGAGTTCGGGGAGTCCGATTACGTTTGACGCGTATGGCACGGGGGCGGCGCCGAATCTCACTGGATATTATGCAGTGCCGTCGTCGGCGTGGGTGCTGGTTTCGGGGAATGCATGGAAAGCGCCGTTGCCGAGCGCGTATTCGACCATTAACTTTTGCCTTTTTGGCTCGATATGGGGACAGAAAGTTTCGGCAGTGTCTTCGAACCTTACGGGGAAGTGGGATTTTTACTTTGCGAACGGGTATGTGTACGTGTTCTCGGTTGGGTCCCCGGCGATTTTTTATAACGAATCGATTGTTCCGATGGCGGTGAGCAATGTACCCGTGATCAATGTCAACGGGAAGACCTGGCTCACGTTCCAGCACTTCTTGTTGAACTGGTTCGACCAGTATGGGGTGTATGTGCAGGGGACGAGCGATCACCTCGTATTTGCGAATATGGAAGCGGACTCGATGATTCCACAGGGGACGCAGCCGTTGGGATTTTATGTGAATGAGAATACGCCGGGACCGGGGGATATCAGGATCTATAACTCAGAGGCGCACCTAAATTATGACGGGTTCCGATTTGATGGGACCGCGAGTGCGATCACCATGGTGAATGACAAGGGTTATGCGAACCGGGACGGCGCCCTGGTGGATAACACGGGAGCGGTGACTTATTCGTATTGCCACTTCTATGCCTCGAGTCTCGCAGTGGCTGGATCAACGGATGTGGAGTGGACGAGCGGGAGCGGGCCGACGGCGGGAGCGGGAAATATAGCGGCGGATATTCCACCTGCGGTGCAGATTTGGCAAAGGTATCCGGCTGAGATTACGTTGACAGTCGATGATGCAGGAATGACGCCGGGTGCGGATACCTACTATGCAAGTACTGTGCTGCCTGTGGCGGATGCGGCGGGAGTTCCGGTGGGAGCGGCGATTACGGTGGGATATCCGCTGGCGAATACGCTGATTCCGGAATTTCAGGGATGGATTAATGCGGGGCGGGATGTGACGTCGCATTCGATGTCTCATACCTACTACACGAACACGGATGCGCTGGAGGTTCAGTACACGGGGGGCGGATCGGCGGCGAGTTTGAGCATCAGCAACAAGACGCTGACGATTACGGTGACTGGGGCGAGCGATAGTGTGAGCTACAACCTGGCGCAAGGGCAGGCGCAAGGGACGATGCTAGGTTTGGCGCAGGCTCTGGCGGCGACAGGAAAATTTACGACTTCATTCTTGACCCCCTGCCAGGGGCCGTATGGGACAGGGTGTTCGGCGTATACGGCGCAGGCTTTGCTCGCTCAGGATCTGGCGGACGTGAGCGCGGAAGATGTGAAGTCTTCGGTTTATCACCTGCAGTTGGATGTGACGCGGCTGACGACGGATGAAATCACATTGTCGCGGCAATGGATGGCAGCGAATTTGACAGGATTGCCGAGCACGCCCGTGTATGTGTATCCCGGAGGATATGAGACGACGGCAATGCAGGGAATTGTGGAGGGTGTGCCATACGTCGGCGCGCGCGGAGCGCTGAAAGAGGATTTGGGAGTCAAGGATACGTATGCGGACGGATTCAATGTTCAGGACATCACGAGCTTTGGGGTGAATCCGACATGGATGGGGATTGCGCCATCGTCATTGAATCAGAAGATTGAGGCATTGATCTGGAAAGAGAAAGTGTGGGGAGTTCCATGGGGGATTTTTTGGCATTTTAATGAATTGACGCAGGCCGATCCGGCGGGCGGGACTGAGATCACGAACCTTATTCAGGATTTCAAGAATGGCGGGGCCACGATCCAGACGAATACTGGATTGGTGAACTGGTTGTTGGCGGGGGCGCAAGAGACGGGGACGGACGGCAATTATTACTACAAGACTCCGGCGGCGCAGGCGTTCTCGTCAAGTGGGGGACTGGATTTTCGTCCGACACAGAATTCGCCGGTGGTGGATGCGGGAGAGAATCTGGGAACGGCGTATGAGATGGACATCAATGGAGTGAACCAGAACAGCTACGGCAGCGGGTGGGAGATTGGAGCGCACGCTTACGAAGGATATGCGGTGTATGGAGGAGGGGATGCGACATCGTATTTCAAGATTGGGGAAAATGTGGCGAGTGACTGCGGGCCGCCATTTTATTCGTGCGCGCTTACGAGCGATGTGGCAGTCGATGTTTTGGCGGCTCCGAGTCTGGGCGCGGTCATAAGCAATGATTCGCTGGTGACGGACGCCATGGTTTCGAATGCGCAGATTTTCCGGGTGACGGATGGAGCGACGCAAACTGGGGGGAATGCGAACTTTGCGTACAACATCTGCTGCGGCGGATCGGCGGATGACAATGTGGTCAGCCTAGCGGATCACTTTTTCGAGATTCAGGATGCGGGGGGGAATACTTATCTTCGTTATTTGAACCCGTCGGAGAACGACAGCCTGCCGCTGTATCCGAATCTGGATGCGGCGAAGGGGAATCTGGTCGTGAATCCAGGTGAGTTCAGTTACACGAACGACCTCGTGTTTTATGACTATGGAAGCATTTCGAGCCCGGTGGTTACGCAATACAGTCTAGCTGGATACAACGCGCCCAGCATTACGAATCCTTCGGCGCTGCCGGTGGAGACCGTGATCGCCAACTACGCCAATGCCGGCATCGCGGGAGTGCAGTGGATGTCTGCAGCGGGCATGGACCGCAATGACAACGCTAACAGTTTTTCGTTCCATCTGGCAGCGGGTTTTTCGACGACGGGAGGGCAGAATACCGGATGTCTTGCGGCGGAGGCGATTACCAATGCAGTGGGTCCGCTGCTGACGAATAACCTTTATTACGTCTACAACACATGTACGGGAGTGGTGACGAAGTACGCGTATTCGGGCAGTTCCTGGGTACCGACGACCGTGGGCACGGTCGCAATGGCGGACCGTTATTGCGTGCACAACGTGAAATATCACGGGGGGAATTACATCACGATCACGGCGAACAACAGTTCTTGCGCGTCGGGAAACATTGTGACGGGAACCGGAGCGACTTATTACTTCTGGCAGAAGGAAACTGCCACGGTAATTCCGTGCGTTGCGTGCGATGGGCACGAGACCGAATACGTTAGCAGCTTTATTGGGACTGTGGATTCGGATGGGAATGGAGAGAATTATCCACAAATCGCCTACGCGACTGTGGGAGCCGGGTTAGTGAATACTTCGGGGACGACAATGACGTTTGCTTCCGGGATTCCGCCTAACAGCTCGATGCGAGGGAAGATAGCCATCAACAATGCTGGTTACGCGATTGCCTCGTGCAACTCGACGAGCTGCACTCTGACCAGCAGCGCTGGGACACAGAGCGGAGTCTATTACAACTGGCCGGTGAATGCGGTCCAGGGCGGAGGGTCGGTGGGCGCGCCGGTTCTGATTAATTATCCGACTCTCTGGGATTTGCCGACGTGCACGGGCAGCAGCTTTCCTTATTCAAATCAGCCGTGCATGACTGGGACGTTCGACAGCCATTTGAATTCCAACGATAACCCGGGGAACGACACGGGGATGGTTTTCGTTTCGACCACCAGCGTGAATAACACGAGCTTCCCGCGGGCGATGGGAGTGGTTTCGAGCTCTGGGAGTACGGTGAATCTGCTCTATGGCGGGCAGTTTGCAGCGAGCTGGGTGGGACATAACATTGTTATCGACGGTGGGAATTACACGGTTAGCGCTTACAGCTCTGGCACGCAGATTACGGTGTCTCCGGCGCCGGGTGCGCTGACTGCGGTGAATTATCTATTTGAGACCTATCCGGGCGGAGGGTATGACGAACTCGATGGTGTGGTGGGAGGTGGAATTATTCCCGCACCCGGATACAACTACCGGCTTGCTTATACATACAACACGACGCTGAATGCGAACTTTGCGACCTATGAGGGGATCACATCGTGCTCGCAGACGGGGAACTACTGCTTTGTCTCGACCGATTGGCAGTGTTCGCTGGGAACGACCAATGGAACGAACACGAGCTTATGCGCACCAGGGTGGCCGGCGAGTACGGCGGTGGCAGCGGGAGCAATGGTGTGGCCGCGGACGGGGAATGCAGGTTTGTATGTTTACCAGGACGGAGGTGGGTGCACGACGGGAAGCACTGCACCGAGCGTGTGGAATCAGACCGTGGGCGGCACGCTGGCGGACGGCGGATGTACATGGACCAATATTGGAACTTACCGGGGGGACGTGGTGGCGGTGGCGATGAATTCCCAGGCGGCGCAACCGATTCAAGGCGTAGCGATGGTCTCGCCGCCGCTGACCACGAGCAACTTTAATTCGTTTTATACACTGGTATCAGGTTTGTTGGGCAATCAGAATTTGACGGCGGTTGCTCCGGAGATACCGTGGAATGCGGTTGAGTCGAACACTACGCCCGGGTCGTATAACTGGGCGACAGTCGATAGTCAGTTGCTGCAATTGACGGCGAGCGGACAGCAATTGCGGCTGATTGTTGTGTTGTCGACCGAGGGGGGGACAAACACGGGCACACCTAGTTATGTATTCGGCTCATCGTGGGCTTCGAGTGTTGGCGCTGCGAATCCGCAGGACATGGTGGTGTGCGCCAACTTCGAGGGGGATAGTGGAAGCCCGTATGGACACGCCGGGTTTACGAACGGCGGCGTGTGGAATTCGGGCAACGTGACGTATGGATCGGACCTTTCCGGGCAGCCGGTAAGTTATGAGCCACCTTTCATGCTCGCGGCGCAGAGATTTATCACACAAGTGACACAGCATTTTTCGCCGGAGTGCGCGACGTACAGCTCGGATTGTGCAACTGCGGCAAGGCTTGCGGCGAAGATGGATTATGTGAGATTTGGATTGACGGCAGGAGGCGAAGAGCATCCGCTGTGCACTCCGTACTGGCCGCTGCTTACGGGATATACGACGTTTCAAGGCGAGTACCTGGATGGATCGAATTCCGGAGGGCAGGCCGGATACATCGACCAGATGACGACTTACATTGAGAATGCGATGACGACGTACCGTCCGATGTGGAAACTGATTTTTGACACCAGCGATGTGGCGGGGTATGGACACACTTTTGCGGATCATGAAGCGCAAATTGCAGCATCGGCGGGATACGGATTTGGCACGAATGGATTGCAAATTGCAGATTTGACGAATTGTCCGGGAGCCAATTGTGAAAGCGACTGGTATTCGAATTTTGGCATGTACGCAGGCGTGCCGCATTATCTGCAGACACTGACGGCGAGTTGTCCAGATAACAGTTGTTTAACGGGGAATCTGGTTTCGCTGCTGGATTTCACGATGGCGCACGGGAGCGATGCTTTCGAGCTCTACGCTTGCGATGCATTGTTGGCGCTTGGGCCGTCGATTTACCCCGGGAGCGGGTCAGCAGCCTGCAATCCAGCGTTCTCAACTTCGCTGTATTCGGGATCCTACGCGGCGGCTGTGTCGGAGGCGAGTTCGGGCCCATAGGAAGAGCCGGTATTTGGGATGAGGCACGGTGAAAAAGCCGTGCCTTTTTTGTTTCTGAGTTACAGGAGATTGAGATGAGGCGAATGCGGAGTTCGCAGCTGGCATTGATTCTTATAGTTTGCGTGATGTGGACGTCGTGCTCAACGGATTGGGTTGCTGAAGCGGAGCAAATTGTGGCCGTGCTGCTTCCCGGGATGGCGAATGTGGTGACCTTGGTGGCGACGCTGCAAGGGGGCAACATTTCGGCTCAGGAACTGCGGGCTGTCCAAAGTGCCGGCGCGCAGGCAGAGGCAGATTTGAGATTGTTGCAGTCGCTGATCGGTGAATATAAAAAAGCGGATGCTGCGATGCAGCCGGGGTTGCTGAACCAGATGCAGGTGGACATGAGTGCTGTGGAGGCGAATCTGAACAGGTTGCCGCCGGCGCTGCACATAAAGGATGCGGCCACACAAGCGAAAGTCGGGGCACTGGTGGCGGTGTTGATAGCAGAGGTGCAATCGGTGCAGGCAATTTTTCCGATTGCAAATGCAGGCGCTTCGCGGGGGGCAGTGACGATGAGAGCGACGCGAGGGCCGACAAATGCTCTGCTGAGCGCTAAGGAGTTTGTGAGTTCTTATAACGCGATCATGACAGGGAAGATTGGGCGGGTGGAGTTTGACCGAACTACCGCTCAGCTGAGGATCCATTTGCACGGGAAGTTGGCGCGGCTGGCGAGCGCAGGAATCCTTAACTAAGAGTTCGATAGGTAAGCGAGCTTGCATAACAGAGAAAACTGCCTTTGCGAAATCGCCAAGCTTTCTCGCTACGAAAAGATTTTGCTGGGATGAAGGGATGACTCTGTGAGTGATCAGTGGAAGCTGCAACACCATGTGCGTTGCGAATGCACGACGGCTATCGATCACCCTTCGCAGGCTCGGCCTGGAGTGCACGTTTTTCCCGACCGGCTGCATGTGGTGACGATGCTGGAGAATCCGCTGCGATGGCGGTCTCGCTACTGGAATTACTGGATGTTTGAACACGAGTGCGAAACCGCTGGCGCAATTCTTTATACGGCGGAATTGGCATTTGGAGAGCGGCACTTTGAAGTGACACAGGCGGGCAATCCGCGTCACTTGCAGCTGCGGACCTCGCACGAAATCTGGCATAAGGAAAACGCGCTGAATCTGATGATGCAACGGTTGCCGGCGGACGCGAAGTACGTGGCGTGGATTGACGCGGATGTGAGATTCAGCCGTCCGGATTGGGCGCAAGAGACGCTGCAGCTTTTGCAACACTACGACGTGCTGCAGATGTTCAGCCACGCGCAGGATGTGGGGCCGAATTATGAGCCGCTGACGACGACGCCGGGATTTTTATACAAGTGGGTTACGGAACAGCCTAGTCCGCATGAGCCGGCATTCATGACGAAGCGTCCGACTTATGGCTACTACAGCGTGCACAGCGGGCAGTTCTGGCACCCGGGATTTGCGTGGGCCGCGAAGAAAAGCGCACTACAGGACGTTGGGATGCTAGTTGATCACGCGATTTTGGGCTCCGCTGATTGGCACATGGCTTCGGCGCTGGTGGGGCAAGTTCATCGGTCGTTGTATTCGGGATACTCGCCGGCATACATCCGGTTGTGTAAGGAATGGCAGGAGCGGGCGGAAAAGCATATTCGCAGGAACGTTGGGTATTTGCCGGGGGTGCTGAATCATCTTTTTCACGGAGCCAAAAAGAACCGATCATATGACCAGCGGTGGAGGTTTCTGGCGCAGTCCGAATATGACCCGGATGTGGATTTGAAACGAGACTGGCAGGGGTTATACCAGTTGACGGAACGGAGCGTGCTGCTAAGAGACGGGATTCGCCAGTACGCGCGTATGCGGAATGAAGATTCAACGGAGGTGTAGAGGTCGCGTTTGACTGGACAAAGCGCGCTGCACCTTCAACCGACTGTGCCGAACGGGCGGGGGTTGCAGGTGGCCCAAAAAGGGGAATCGTGCCGGAAGAGCTTTATCGACTGCAGGAATTGGGACGACGTCTAGATGAGGAACGGGATGGGCAAACGCTGCGAGATCGATTTATTAGTGAGGGTTTGCAGATTCGTCCACGGGACGGTCGAACGAGGCCTCTCAAACTAAACCGGGCGCAGCGGGAATATTCGCGAAGATGCGGAAAGCAAAATATTGTGTTGAAGGCGCGGCAGGTGGGGATTACGACGTATGTGGCGGCGCGATATTTTCTGCAGACGATTACGCGGCCGGGGACGCTGACGGTGCAGGTGGCACACAGCCAGGAATCGGCGGAGATGATTTTCAACATTGTGAGACGCTTCTGGGAGAACCTGCCCGAAGCGGAAAGGGGCGCACTCGTGAGATCGCGCTCGAACGTTCGCCAGATGGCGTTTCCGGGGCTCGACAGCGAGTACCGGGTGGAAACGGCGGACGAGAACGCGGGCCGCGGGATGACCATACAGAACCTGCACTGTTCGGAGGTCGCCCGCTGGCCCGGCGGAGGATTGGAAGCGTTGGCGTCGCTGCGGGCGGCGGTAGTGCCTGGCGGGGAGATCGTCCTGGAATCTACCCCGAACGGGGCGAGCGGAACATTTTACGGGGAGTGGCAGGGCGCGGAGGAGACCGGCTACGCGAAGCACTTTTTCCCATGGTGGTATGAAGACAGCTATCGGGCGATCGTGGGAAAGGGCGACGTGACATTGCTGAGCGAGGAGGAGAATGCGCTGGTTCAACTCTATGGGCTCGACGAAGGACAGATCGCGTGGCGACGTCAGCAATGGAAAATGTTGCATGGATTGGCTGCTCAGGAATATGCCGAAGATGCGAGTTCGTGCTTCCTGATTTCGGGAGATTGCGTTTTCGATCTGGAAGCGATCGAAAAAGCAATCGGCTTGCTGGAACGAGAAACACAGCTGGAAGACAACGCCAGGCTGACAATCTGGCTGCCGCCGCAAAGCGGGAGGAGCTACATCGTAGGCGTGGATACGGCAGGTGGCGGATCGAATGGAGATTACGCATGCGCGGAGGTGATCGACCGCGAAACGGGAATGCAATGTGCGGAGTTGCATGGTCACTTTGCAACTTATGAACTGGCGAGACGAGTCACGGAGTTAGGGCGGAGATATAAGAGAGCGCTGGTGGCCGTGGAACGGAATAATCATGGCCATGCTGTTTTGGTGCACTTGACTCACATGGATTGCAAGAACCTCTACGAGCAGGATGGGAAATTGGGTTGGCTGACGACGGCAGCCAGCCGTCCAGCGATGATTGAGAACATGGCGGCGGTATTGATCGAGAAGCCGCAGTTGTTTCACAGCCCGAGATTGCTGGACGAGTGCAGGACTTTCGTGAGGCAACCAGAAGGAAGTGCTCGCGCTGCCGAGGGGTCACACGACGATTGTGTAATGGCGATGGCCATTGCTCTGGCGGTGCGACAGGAAGATGCAGGACGCCAGGCGAAGAGGGGACGCTTTGAGGTTGCGAGCATTGTGGTGGTCCGGTGAGTTGATTTTGTGGATATTCCAGAGCAGGATATGCAACTAGGAAATTTGATTTATTCCCGCAAGGTCATTCGTCACATGGAAAGCGATGGGATGTGAGATAAAATATCGGGCTTTGACATTCATGCGAAGGGCTATTCTGGCGGGCGAGGGCGCCTGCGCTACAAGGATTGGTTGAAGCTGTCCAACACGTTAGAAGGATGCGGGGCGGAGCGCAGGCGCATTTGATGCGCTGCTGCGACGGGCATTTCTACGTAGTAAAGTTCAGAAACAATCCCCAGCATTTGCGGGTGTTGACGAATGAGATGTTAGCCACGCGGTTGGCGGAACGTGCGGGCTTGCCGGTGCCGGGGACGGCCGTTGTAGAGGTGGGGGAATGGTTAGTAGAGCATACTCCCGAGTTGCACATTCAACTGGCACATAATTCGATTCGTTGCCAAGCGGGATTGCAGTTTGGGTCGCGTTACGTTGTAGATCCGATCGAGGGGCAAGTTTTCGATTACATCCCGGTCGAGATGCTGGATCGCGTTAGAAACCTGGAAGCTTTCGCTGGGATGCTGGTGATGGACAAGTGGACGGGGAACGCGAATGGACGCCAGGCGGCGTTCTGGAGGAAATTACGGGAGAAGAAGTATACGGCCACCTTTATCGATCAGGGGTATTGTTTCAATGCCGGGGAGTGGACGTTTCCGGATTATCCGCTGCGCGGAGTTTATGCAAGAAACGAAGTCTATGCTGGTGTGCGGGGTTGGGAGTCGTTTGAGCCGTGGCTGACGCGCATCGAGAAGATGGAACAGGATGTTTTGTGGGACTTGGCGGGGGAGCTTCCTCCGGAGTGGTATGGGGGGGAGTGGGATGAGTTAGAAAAACTGGTGCGGACTTTGATTGTGCGACGGGAACGGGTGCGGGAGTTGATTGCGGCGTTTCGAAGTTCGGTGAGGAGACCTTTTCCGGGGTGGGTAGAAGAGGCTTAATTAGACTTTGCGCAAGATCTTTTAACCACAGCGAGCATAGAGGAACGCAGTGGCAGATCTTGATGAGGAAGAAAACAAAGGTTCACCAAGAATGAATGAGTGGCGGCATTTTGAGTTTTTTCTGCTGCGCTATGTGCCAGATGCAGTCAGGGAAGAGTTCGTCAATTTCGGCCTGATCCTGAGCGAGAAGGACGCGAAGGATGCCGGATTTGCGGATGCGCGCTTTGCAAAGGATTGGCGGCGGATCTTGTGTCTTGATCCGCAGGCAGACACAGAGGCGTTAGAAGGCTTAGAGCGAGAAATTCGTAGTCAATTGAGTGTTTTGAAGGATCGACCCGTTTTATTGAAGTGGTTGGAGGATTCGGCATCCAACGTCGTGCAAGTTTCGCCATCGAAGGCGTGTCTGTCGATGGATCCGCTGCAAGAAATTGATTTACTGGAAGCGCACTACCTAAAAGGGCGAGAGAACGTTGCCGCTGCGAAACCGAAAGAGCCAAGCGGAAGACAATATATATATAGCTGCATGCGAAAGGCATTCGAGGGTGCAGGAGTGTGGAAGCTTTTAGTCAAGTCAGTGCCGGTGGCGCAGTACACGCGAGCGGGTGATCCGTTCGAGTTTGACATGGGGTATCCGCTGAGAAATGAACTTAAGCTGTTTCAGGCGGTTTCGCTGAAAACTACGATAGATGCTGCTGTGCTATTGGCAGCGCGCTATCCTGCGATTGCTGCCGGGATGCGTGCGTCGCGAGGGGTGATACCGGTGCTTACGGCGGTGGTTGAGGACAATTTGGACAGAGGCCAGGACGAAATTGGATTCGCCTTAGCGATGATGGAGGAGAACCACATTAAGATTTCTCCGCTGGCGGAGATGCCAACGATTGCGAAAGTCGCGAGGCTGGAGTTGAGGGCATGAATCAGGACGCACATCTTCCCGCAGTCCAAATTCTGATCGCGGCCGTATCCGTTGCAAACATCTGTCTGCTTATGACATCGATTTGTTATGGTCTGCGTCGCAGGGAAGGAATCGATGCGCGCGAGAAACTTGCTTTTCTAGCCGTGTGGTTGGGGTTGTCGAGCCCAATCTTTTACCTGTTGATGATGGGTCGGTTGATGCTGGGCTCGAAGTTTCCGGAGCGGGACGGTCTTTTCCATCAGCTGGATATTCGATTTTCCACCGTGGTTCTGCTGCTTTTGACGGCTGCATTGATCACGGGATGGTTTGGCAGAGGAATGCGACGATATACGATCCTCTGGGTTGCCGTCTCTAGCGGATTTCTTTGGTTGTTCGCTGGCTTTGCCTTCATGTTTACTCCATTATGACGGCAACTGTAATTGGGCGCACGAATGCTCCGCGGCGGCGGGGCTTTTTTGTTGACCGCAGAGCGCGAAGAAAGAGTCGAGCTGCGCTCGAAGGGACAGCCGAAGGGGGCTGCCCGATTTAGCCTTTCGTAGTTCTCACGAAAATCTTATGAATATTAAAGAGACGTTGCGCGGCGCCGTGCGCCGGATTGCGGGAGTGTCTTCGTCGGCTTCGCTGGCGAATGCCGGGAAGAAACGGCGGACCATGCCGCTGCCTTCGATTTTCAACTCGTACGGGCCTCCGGGCGACATTATGCCGAAGCCGACGGCTTACAACCTGCGGCGGTTTTCGGAGATTCCGGTGGCGCGGCGGGCGATTAATACGATCAAAGATCGCATTGCGGGCATGCGCTGGCGAATTCAGCCGCGGCAGGGAATTTCACTGGCAATGATTCCTGATGGGCCGGAGCGTGTGCAGGTTCTCACTCAGAACTTTCATGCGCCGAATCCGGATGATTCGTTCCGATCATTTTCGGAGCAGGTGCTGGAAGACATCGTGGTCGGTGGCTACGGGGCCATTGAGGTTCAGACTTCCGGCGATGCGAGATTTCCGCTGCTGCTTTGGCCAGTAGATGGGGCATCGATTCGAATGAATCTGGATTGGGATGGTTCGCCGCATGGGCCCCGATATTTGCAGGTCACTGACCAGTCGGGACCGAAGAGCCAGATCAAGCTGGATGATGATGAGTTGATTTATATCCGGTTGAATCCGCGGACGCACACGCCGTTTGGGTTGGGAAAGCTGGAAGTAGCGTTTGAGACCATCAACGCCTTTCTGGGTGCGCACCGGTATGCGTCGCGGCTGGCTTCGAATTCGGTAGTGCAGTATGCGTTGTGGATACAGGATTTGACGCCGGATCATCACGAGCGGCTGATCCGGTGGTGGCAGGACGAGATTGAGGGAACGGGGCGCGTGCCTATTTTGTCGGTGGAGAGCAAACCCGAAGTATTGCGCTTTGGTGGAGGGACGGACGCGGACTTGCGGTTGCAGTGGCAAGAGTTCTTGCTGCGAATCATTGCTGATGCGTTTGATCTACCTCCTTTTTATTTGGGAGTGGAGGCGGATGTGAATCGATCGACAGCGGAGGAATACAACGACCTGGCTTTCCGTCAGGCGATTGTCCCGACTGCACGGCTACTGGCGGAGCATCTGACGCGGGATGCGATTCAGAAAAGATTGGGATGGAACGATTTGGAATTTGTGTTCGCGGAGTTGGATACCCAGGACCCGCTGGAGGAGGCGCAGATTCAGCAGATTCTGTTGCAGAACGGAGTGCTGACGGTGAATGAGGTCAGAAGGATGAGGGGATTGCCGGATCTGGACCCTACAGCTGATTAGGGATCAACGACTGAAGGATATGCCCCCAGGGGGCATGCAGATTCATAGGATCCTTCGACTACGCAGGCCCGTCGCTATTGCGACCACCTGCTCCGCTCAGGATGACAAACCTCAAAAAGAAGGCAGGCGATGATTCAACTGAAGAGCATGGCAGTGGAGATGCCGGAAGTGGCGGGGCATCCCAATCGGGCGGCATTTCGGGGAGTGTTGACGATGGTGGATGTGCCTTCCCAGCGGGCGCCTTCCGGGGCGCGGGGACATCTGGTCATGTTGACCAAGAGAGCGGCGGAGGACGCGTTGCCTTCGTTGCTGGGAATGGCGCTGGATTATGCTCCGACTCTCGATCGGCATGACGTGCGGCGCAAGGTGGGAGTTATCACGCGCTCGGAGATCGTCGGAAGGAATTTGGAAGTTGGCGGGTACCTGTTTGCAAGAGACTTTCCTGAGATCGTGAATGAAATCGGAAAGGCCGGAAACGGCGGAGCGGGCAGAGTGCATGTGCCCGCTTTGCCGACGGCGGTCCATGCTGCTGGGATTCGCAAGGCGCGCGGAAATTGGGCGGAAGCTTACAAGTTCCGTTCATCGTTATGGGCTGCGGCAGAGCGGATTGAAAAGCTGAGTAAGTCGATGTGGCAATCTGATGGCAAACTCTCACGAGGATGCTGTCCAACGATTCGTGCAGAGACTGCGATTGCAAGTGCGGGTGAGGCAGGATTGGGATTGTCCTATGAGGTCACTGACGTGAGGTTGAGTGATACCGGAGCGCAGGTCTGGATGCTGGAGAAGGTGACGTTCACAGGTGCGGCGATTTTACGAAGAGACAAAGCCGCTTACCGGGAGACTTGGATCGAGTTAGGAAGATAGTGGCGTAGCGAACCTGAGCGATGGGCGTCACTAGTTTTAGCTTAACGATGGAAACCACCGAAGAAGGAGAACGGCATGAATGAAGAGATGGTGCAGCAGTTGATGGCGACGGCGGAACGGCTGGCGAGTGCGGCTGAATCGTTGGATCGCGTGTTGGGACGGCTGGATGCTCAGCAGGAGACGCTGAATACGAAAGTAGAGCGGATTGCGGCGGCGGTGGAAGAGCGAGGAACTTTTGAAATCTCCGGGCGCGGGGAGGGTGCAAAGCAGTGGCAGGAGCGCTTGGCCGAGTTGGAAAAATCGAATGCCGATTTGAAGGCACAGGCAGCGAGACTGGCGAGGAAGACGCTTCCGCCGCTAGTTTCGTCGATTCTGGCAAAGAGTTGTGAAGAGTCCGGCAGCGAAAAGGTCGACAAGGCTGTATTGGATAAGACGCTGCGGAGTTTGAGTGTTGAGCAGCGGATTGCGGTGAAATCGGAACTGGCGCGGGCCGGGATTATCGATTAGGCATTCAGGTCTCGCGGATTCAGTTTTTTGGGTAAACGCAGGCACGACTTACGTCGTGTCTTTTTGTTGTGCGCAGATGAACGCCCACGGACCCGGTGCTGGAGGTGGCTATAGGGATCCTTCGACTCCGTGGTTGTCTCGCTTCGGAAACAACCACTCGGCACAGGATGACAAGCATGCTGGGAATGCATAAAAAAGGGACTGATTTAGGGAAAATTCAAAGGAGAAGAAATGACTGGACAATTTGTAGATTTGTATGCGTCGGCTGATTACCTTGGGCCGGGCGCAATTGAGATTGATCGGTATCAGACGGAAATCTTCGATATTGTGCGGCGGCGTGGTGTGTTCGGACAGCGACTGAAGCAGGTACCGGCCACCGGACATCCGTCACGGTTTTTCGAAGAAACGGCGATCAATTCCCCAACGGCAACCCAGGCGTTTGTCGATCCGCGGAATATTGCTCCAACCGTCGGATCGCCGACACGCGTGGAAATGACCGTGCCGTTGAAGGCACTCGTGTCGCAGATCAACTACAACCTGTTCGACCTGGAAGTGACGGCGCAACAGAGCCAGTTCGCATATTTGCAAGCGAAGGACCTGGCGGACTCGGTGGACGGGCTGATGCGCACGCACGATGCCGCATTGTGGAACGGCAGTGACACGTCACTCAGCTCGCCGACTACGCTGCAGTACTTCGGGGTAATCGGACAGATCGTCGCCGGAGGAAACACTACCACAATCGCCACTACGGCGAGCATTGTGGACGGCATCAAGGGAACGATTGCGAGCATGGTCGCGAATTCCTCTTATGCGGTGCGGCCGACGGCGATTTACTCGAATCCGGTGCTACTGGATTTGATTGACCGTGAGATGAAGGCGGATTTCAATGTGGTGCTTTCGACGGTTGAAATCACCGGCAGCTTCCGAGTGAAAGCACTGAGCACCCAGGCGGGAGAACTGCCGCTGATTCCGGACTGGACGATTCCGTATACGGGGACGCCTGGTTCGGGATCGGCGGTGCTGCCGGCGTACATCGTGACAGAGGATCTGATCGAGTACCACTGGCTGAGCGATCCGAATCCGCGCGTGTTCAAGCTGGGACTTCCGAATGCATTGACGCAGCAGATGGTGGTGGTGAAGTTTGGCGCCCCGGTGGTGAAGGGCGCGAATTTTGCGCACTATCAAGTGAATATACAGCGATAGCAAAACCTGTTCTCAGTTCTCGGTGTTCCGATTGCAGTTGCGGCGCGCGTATTGGCGCGACGCGGCGGGATCGGAACGCTGAGAACTGGGAAGTTTTTGGACTGGACCGACCACACATTATGAACTACCTAGCGACTAGCGATTATTCGACATACGGCTTGGATTCGACGACGGATCCTTCATGGATTACGGCCGCGTCGGCAATCATTGACGCGCATTGCCGGCGGGTCACGCTTGGCGTGTATGAGTATGAGGAGCGGCTGAAGTTGCCTCCCGAGCTGAGCACCGTGCGGCTGAGTTACTTGCCACTTGTGACGGTGGCGCCTTCGCCGACGGCAATTGTGACACTGCAAGGCAGGTATGGAATCCCGCGGCGAGGCGAATGGCCTTTTCCAGAGTTGAGCCTCGAGTTCGCGCTGATTTTCTCATTGCCGGGGATGTGGACGACGATTGATCCGACGACGATCGATATCTGGGCGGAAAGTGGAGAACTGACGTTTCCGGTGAACGCACTGGGATTGTTTTTCAACGAAGTGGATGTGGTCTACAACGCTGGCTGGAACCCGATTCCGGAACCGGTGCAGGTTGCGTGCGCACAGATTGTGAAGAACGCGCAGGCTACGCCCGGGCTAAATGTGCAGTCGAGCCAAATTAATCAACTGCGATTGCAGTATTTTGCCCCGACTCTGATGGATGAAATGGTGCGGAGCCTTTTGGCACCTTACGTGGCGATCAAGGGTTTGTGAAGCAGTGGCCAGTGGCTAGTGAACAGTGGGCAGGAACCACGGCCAGTAGATGTCGGACCGATCTGGTGGCACGCGGGGCGGAGGAATTTATGGGTGGCGGGATTTGTGGAGACGCGCTGGTTCGAGCAGCGAATGCGATGTTGACGGCGCTTGGTGGAGATCAGGTCAGCTTGTTGTTGCCGGCGGCGGCAATGGCAGGCGACGCGGCCGGCCAGTTGGGATTAGTCGATCCTGGAGTACAGAACGTGACTGTTACTCCAGTAGTGGCGCGCAACCTGCCTACCGGAAGCATGGGGCCAACGCGAAAAATCGAGTTTACACTACCGGCGTCAGCGCTTGCATTGCAGCTGCCTACGCTTGGGATGGGCTCGGTAGAGGCGCTCTTTGACGCTGCCCTGGGACTCGTTTACGACGGCGATCTCTTTCACATTGAGACGGTGGTTACGGAGAATTTCGCGGGGACCGCCTATTTCTACGTGGTAACGGCTGTGGAGTGAAGCAATGCGGTTCTAAGCTGCAAGCTCTCCGCTTCTAACTGTCGATTATCAATGCGAGATCCAGCCGCCATGGACAGATGGCGAGAGTCGATCTCTTCATCAATCCGAGAAACAAGAAAACTCAGAGTTGGGCGCCTCAAGCTAAGGCTAGGCGCTAACAGCTAGAAGCTGGTGTTCATGCAATTCGCGAAGGACAGTTTTTTTCTGGCGCTGCAGCAAAGGCTGGCGGGACTGAATCCGGCGAGGACCGTGACTATCAATGGAACGACTGTGCCGGCGGTGGTGGTGGTCGAGAATCTGCCTCCGGCAGCGGTCGAGCCACAACCGAACGCTTTTTACATCGAGTGGGGAACGGCATCGGTGATTGACGGGCACGCTGGAACTGCGTCACTCATGAGTCTTGACTGCGCAATTTCGTATTACTCGCTTGGAACGACACAGAGCATGGTGGATCGCGGGCGATTGTTGGGACAGCTCGACAATGAGCTGCTTGGAATCTGCCAGCCGACGAATACGGAAAAGTATGACTACACGCAATCTCCACCTGCGGACCTGGGTACGAGTGTGTTTTGGAACCAGCCCACGTTCGAGGAGGCGACAACGAGCGGAGTGGAAGACAACACTTCGGCTTACCAGGGACGGGCGGTGCGGCGGGCGATGTATGAGCAGTCTTATCAGGATGGGCGAGTGGAGCGGCGAGCACAAATGACCGTGTTCTTCTTTTCCGAGGTGACGCTGCTATGAGCACTTCTCCTTTGCGTCCGGCGATGGTTCCGGTGATGCGGCAGATGCGGGGGTACTTTGCACCGGTGAATCGAGCGACCGAGACGCCAACGATTTTCGATCCCGCGGCGAGCGGATTGTTTCCATTGAATGCGCCGCCGGCTCCTTGGATAGATCTGGGTTGGATCGACGAGTTCGATCGGTATTACGACACTCCAACCGATGTAGTTCGAGCGGGCGCAAACGCTCTGCCTTCAGGCCAGTTCCGTGGACCGCTTGAAGCAAGAGTGGAGTTCGATTTTCGGGAGTGGGGAAAGCTGCAAATGGCACTGGCAGGCGGATCGGAGCACATGAATGTGCTGGCAACGAGCCCGAGCGCCACGCCGGAACCTTCAGGCGGAACACCGATTCCGGGCGTAGCGGTTCTTGGCGGATCGACGGCAAGCCAGATCGTTTTGGGAGCGGGCACGGTCAACGCTTTTGCGCCGGGGAATCTAATCGCCGTGGATGTGGACTATGAGGGACAGACTGGATACGTGGGATCGGGAATTTCGGCGGCTTATGTAAGTAATCCCGCGAGCGTGAACAACGATCTGAATTATGTCCGGCGTGTGACTTTCAATGTGGGCCGCGTAGTTCAGACAACGACGACCTCGTTGATTCTTTCGCAACCGTTGCTGGCAGGAGTTCCGGCATCAGCAGCTTCCGCGCAGGCAGTGATCGCATTTGTGGACCGTGAAGGTGGATCGTTTTTTCAGGAGTGGTCGGCGCTCTTTATAGCTGAGCCGGAGTCGGGCGGGAGGGTGTGTTTTTATTATCCGCGGTTGAGTCCAAATCCGGGGCAGGGCCCAACGGGAGTGAGCATGACACCCGGCGCGGTGAAACCGCCGAAAAGCAGTGGTGCCGCGAATTCGAGCACGTCCGCGACGGTCCAGAGTGGAAAAGCAAAAAGCTCGTCACAGAGATATCTACGCGAAAATTTTGCGGAGATCGCAAAGCCGCTGAGTTCAGCGAGCCTGCATGCGTCGTTCATCGCGTTGCCGTTCACGGACACAAATGACGGGCAAGCGGTGCTGTGCTATCGGAGCTTCTTTCCCGCAGCGATGGCTGCGGTTTATTGAAGCGAAACGAATAAAGCTAATTAGTCGCGCGACTCCCCTCTTGGAGGCAACCACGGATGACGTGCGAAATCTTAAGCGTTCCCGCGCTGCACCGCACCAATTCGCGAATTGTTTCGTCCAGACGACAACGAATACAGGTCTGCGCTAGCGAGTAGCTATGCGTGAGGGGAAGGGCAATAGGACCAAATGAACCTAACCATCGATAATCTGGAAGGGCTAGGGCCACAGAACTATACGGAGGCGATGGACGGAACGAAAGCTCCCAAGGTGCAACGGAAGCTCAATCAACCGGCGGAATTGCAGTTCAGCTTGCTTGGAAACTCTCCCGGTTTTGTGCTTCCCGCTGCAGGCGGCCGAGTAATCCTCGCCAAGGTCAACGGCAGCGACGTTTTTACCGGGTATCTGATGGCGGCACCCGAGTATGAATATTTAGGATGGGGAGAACAAGGTCCGGTTTATCGGTACAACCTGACGGCTCAAAGCGATGAGGCCGTGCTCAACTGGAAAGCACTTCCGAATCGCGCGCCCTTTGTTAACCGGAGTGCTGGTAATGCGCTGCAGCAGCTAGCTGAGGATCTGCTGCCGGGATGGTTTGATGCCAGCGCTGTGCAAGATTTGGATACGCTGGCGAGTTATGCAGTCAATCCGCAGAAAAACTTTTCGTTTCATGCAGCGGAAATTTCGGTAGCCGCTCGGGCTAGCTTTCGCGCGATGAATGGAGCGCTGATTCTCACGCCTGTGGGCGCTGCCACGTACGCCCTGAATGAAAGTGACGAGACGTTTTCACCGGCCGGATTGTTCTTGAATAGCCCTAGAATGCTGGTGAATGAAATAACCGTGATGGGGGAAAATGAACCGCAAGCATACGTGCGGGACTATTTCGTCGGTGATGGAGAGAGTTTGAAGTTTTATCTTTCGCAGCAAATGTTTGCGCAAGCGAAACCGGCGCTGATCAATGAGGAATATCTGGGGCCAGGGCTGGATCCGACGACATGGGTAGTCAACGACCCTTCATCGGCGGTCTCTGTGACTTCGCAGACCCTGCAGATTGCGGGCGGAACAGGTGTGGATGGGCAAACGACGGTTAGCTTTATCGAACAGATCGAGTTGGGCGGAGCGCTGGAATTGCAACACGGCGATGTAAGCTTTACGGCTGCGTCGCAGGGCGTACTGGGTGGGTTGTATGCGGGAGCGATTTCGGTTGAGGGATGTCTGGCTGGATTTCAGATTACCCCATCCGGCGCGGCATCCACTATTCAGGCTTTAGTGAGTGGATCAACCACGGGAACGCCGATTGCGACGACACCTGGTCATCAATATTTTTTGACAACTTATTTGTATTCGTTGGAGGTCTACCGCAGCGGAGAGATTTATCACTCCTCGTTGCACCCGGCGGCGAGAGGGACAGGCGGTGCGGGGATTGCGGCGGACGTTCGTCTCGTTCTGGAGGTACAAGATATCGACCCAACCAACCCAGAGACACTTGTCGCACCCGCGACCGTGTTATTCGATGATGTCGTGAGCAGTGCGCCAGGATTCTGCACGTACGCGCTGGTGGACTCAACGAGAATGCAGTGCACCATTGCTTATACGTACGTAGGGCACATCTCACTGGCTGAAGTGCGAACCGCGATGCCGGATTCGAACTACGTAACTCAGCTTGTGGGAGCGCTTTCAGACGGGGCGGCTTGCGAGATCACAAGCGATCCTTCGCTGGATTTCTATCCGGAGTACGTTCCTCCGACGGGCCAGGCCATTGTCGTGAGCTATCGAGGGAGCGGGCGTGCGGTTGCGCAGGTGCAGGATGCTGCGAGTGTGGCGTCGCTGAAGATTGGGGCAGATGATGGGACCAGAGGCAGCGTGCGCGCGGCAAAAACTCCGGCGGCAAGGACGGATGTCGATTGCGAAAATGCGGCTCTGGCGATACTCGATGATTCAGTTGGAGCGGCATGGTCGGGAACTTATGAAATCTGGAGCGATTTCCTGCCCGGCGCTGCGGGGGACATTTTTCCGGGGGATGCGATCAGTGTGAATGTTCCGACTCGCGGAGCGGTGTTCACGGCAGTTGTGAGGGAAGTAGAAATCCAGATTGCCGATCCAGCCGACGATCGCGGGTTTTACACAATTGTCTTCGCGAACGACCTGGCGACTCCGCTGGGGATTGAGTACGGTGGCAGCGCGGTGACAATTGAATTGCAGGATTTGCCGACCTTGCAGCAGACAACCCAAGTGGGTTCCTTTTACCAAGTGAACCTGACGGAGGCGCAAATTACATCAGTCACTCCCACGACCGTTGAGGTCGATGCGGGGATGTCGCCGCCGAGTGGAGGAGGAATTGAGGTTCGAGAAAACGACTATGGCTGGGGTCAAGCCAATGACCGCAATTTGCTGGGAAGATTCAATACCGAAACTTTCACTCTTACGCGGCTTGCGGCGGTGCAGGATTACTTCTTGCGGCTGTATGACAACTCATCGCCGCCGCGGTATTCCAGGTATTCAGCTGCCCTGCACGTTGACTATCCACTCTGAGATTCTCTCGGTGACAAAGGAATGTAAACATGGGAGTAAGTGACAGAGAGCTGGCATTAAGAGCAATTGATATCGATTTTCAGCGCGAGGTGCTGGACAAACTTGTCCGTCTGGAAACGAAGATGGACAGCTTGGTGGGAAACGGGCAGCCGGGAAGGGTGAAGATCGTGGAAGACAAAGTTGCGGAGCTTGAAAAAAATGATTTGCGCAACAGCTTTTACAACCGGGTAATCAATGGAACCATCAGCGTGGCAATCAGCCTGGCTATCGCGCTGCACAAGTACTGGATGAAATAGCCATTTCGATAGAAGAGGAGAAACAACATGAGTACGGTACCAAGCACTACGATTGTTACTAATCTAAAGAACGTGTCAGCGTGCACGGCAAATACTCTTGCCGACGCGACAGCGTTTGGGCTGGACATGCCAGGTATGTTGGCCCTGGCGTTGACCAAGGCATACGAACTGAAGGGATGCCTAACGCTGATCGCAGCCAAAACCGACAGCGCGGATCCCAACTTGACGACACTGAATGATGTGCTCGCAAGCCTTAGTTAACCGCATGGCAGCCGGATCACTGAGTGGTGCGGCTGCCAGGAACTTTGCATCCGGCAGGATTGATGGAGGCCTTATGGATTTTTTATCGCAGCTGCTGCGAGGAATTGCGTTTGTACCAGCTTTGGTTAATGGGATAGAAGGGCTTTTTGCCAGCAAGCCTGGAGCTGAAAAGAAGGACGCGGCTATGTCTTTTCTTCAGAATGCACTCAGTATGGCCGACGCCGTGGCGGCGAGAGAAATCGTCGATGCACCCAAGTTCAGGAATGGAATATCTCTTATCATTGATGGCACCGTCGAGTGTTTGAACGCATCTACCTGGTGCAAGCAAACGCCGTCGCAGTCTCAGCCTGTTTCTTAGTCTCGCTCATCCAATCTCTTCATTCCAATTCTCCAATGTCTTTTTCACCAAAGCCATGAACTGGTCCGCGACGGCACCGTCGATGAGGCGGTGATCGTAGCCAAGAGTCAGGTGAACAACCGAGCGGATTGCTATCGAGTCGTTGCCATCTTTATCTGTAACGACCAGAGGCTGCTTGGTAATTCCGCCTACGCCCATGATGGCGGAATTCGGCTGGTTAATAATTGGCAGGCCGAAGACGGCTCCGAACTGTCCGGGATTGGTGACGGTGAAAGTGGAGCCCTCGACGTCTTCGGGCTTGAGCTTTTTGTTGCGGGCGCGTTCGCCAAGATCAGTGATGCCGCGTTGCAAACCCAGGAAGTTGAGGTCACCGGCATTTTTTAGGACGGGAACGATGAGTCCCCAGTCGAGAGCGACGGCGATACCCACGTTGATTTGGCGATGGTAACGAATGTTCTCGCCTTCGACGGCAGCATTGACGATGGGCCACTGCTGCAGGCCAATGATTGCCGCCCGCACGAAGAATGGCATGAAGGTGAGACGAACGCCGTGGCGTTGCTCAAATCCGGCTTTTTGCTTGTTGCGCAGATTGACGATGCGGGTGAAATCCACCTCGTACATGCAGTGAACATGCGCGCTGGTCCGGCGCGAGTCGATCATGTGCTTGGCGATCAGTTTGCGCATGTTCGTCATGGGGACGAGGTCGCCAGGATAGGCTGCTGGGGCGGGCGCCGGCGTGGTACGGGAAGGCGCTGTAGTCGGCGACGCGGAAGCGGCCGCCGCACGTCCGGATAATTGTGGAGCTGCCGCCGTTACGGACGACTGGTTCTCGATAAAAGAGAGAACATCCTGCTTGGTGATGCGACCGCCGAGACCCGTACCCACAATCCGTGAGAGGCTGACACCATGCTCGCGGGCAATCTTGCGGACGAGCGGGGACGAGCGAGCTTCCTCCTCACCCTCGGACGAAGCGTCGGGTGCCGAAGGGGTAGTGCTGGCTGATTGCACCGGAGTTGACGGTGCTGCAGGCCTTTGCTCGCTGGTTTGCGAGGGCTTTTCCGGAACTTGCTTCGCCGGAGCGGGCGCGGGAGCCGCGGCCTTTGCGGAGGCAGCAGCCTCGCCGTCCACGGCGATCGTGCCAACTACTGTATTCACGCCCACTGTGGTCCCTTCCGAGATTTTGATCTCCTGAAGCACCCCGGATGCGGGGGCTGGAATTTCGGCGTCAACTTTATCGGTAGAAATCTCGAAGAGAGGCTCGTCGCGCTGGACTTTGTCCCCGGGCTTTTTCAGCCATTTGGTGATAGTCCCTTCGACGATGGATTCGCCCATCTGGGGCATGATGATGTCAGTTGGCATGATTTCCTTCCACGCGGCTCACGAATGAACGGCGAGAGCACACGCAACCGGATATTATATCGAGGATTAGTCCCATGAAGCTGCTAAGGGTATTTCCCCTTACTGTTGCCGGGAAAGCTGCTAGTTCTGTTTTGGCAAGCGCTTCTCTTCCTCTTCCCCACTCGGGGCAGGCACGCCGAAACTTGTCTTCCAATAATCCTGGACGGCTGGCGGAAGTTTTTCCATATGCGCGAGGAAACTAGTGAGCTTCCACATATCCTGTTCGTTCAGGATCTTTTCCCATGCCGGCATACCTGTGTAGCGCACGCCGGTGCGGATGGTATAGAAAGTGTGCCACTCGGGATCGTCAGGCGGGTGCGACACCAGATTTGGTGCGGGCGGATAGAACGCTCTGCCGATGTCGGCGGGCTTGCGATCGAGCCCGCCGTGACAGAGCGCGCAGTTCATAGTGTAAAGCTTCATGGCATCTTCGAGATTCTGATCCGTGGGCGGGAGCGGATTGTTGATGTGGGGGGCGTGGCGCTCCATGGAGGCGTCGACGGCCGTGTTCGCAATGTGCGTTTCCCAGTGCGGCGGGGCGATGTTGGCGTACGTCGGTATGAGACCGAGCATTGCGGCACCGAGGCCTCCGAGAATCAGGATGAGTAAAGTGACAATTACGCCCAGGATAAACTTGCCCATGAATCCTCCGTTGAAGTCGCAGTTCGCGACCTCAAGAATTAGGAGCAGCTATTGTGGCAGATGAATGCCGCGAATTACAATTCGCGACCGTGAGGCGGAAAATTTTTCGGCAAGCGGCATCGATCAAATTGTGGAGCGTCATGAACTAGTAAGCCTTCAGGCGCCGCGCTTCGCGAACGACATCTGAAACCTTGGGCAGATAATGCTCCTCCTGCGGCGGTGAGAAAGGAATCGCCGAGTCCAGCCCTGCGATGCGAACGATGGGGCCGTCGAGATCGTCGAAGGCCTCTTCGTTAATGATGGCAGCGATTTCTCCGGCGAGGCCGCCGGTGCGGGAGTGTTCGTGGAGGAGGATGACTTTGTTGGTCTTCTTCACGGTTGTGGCAATGGCTTCGCTGTCGAGCGGGGAGACGGTGCGAAGGTCGAGAATTTCGACATCGATTCCATCGCCATTAAGGATAGCCGCGGCTTCCAGTGCTGTGTGAACCATCGCTGCATAAGTAATGATGCTGAGGTCTCGGCCTTCGCGGACCAGGTTCGCTTTGCCAATCGGCACCACATAATCTTTCTCGGGCACCTCGCCTTTGATGCGGCGATAAAGATATTTGTGCTCGAAAAAGATGCAGGGATTGTTGTCGCGGATGGCGGCTTTGATCAGGCCTTTGGCATCGTAAGGCGTGGCCGGGCAGATTACCTTCAGGCCGGGGTTGTGGACGAACCACATCTCGGGATTCTGCGAGTGGAAGGGACCGCCGTGGACGTATCCGCCGCTAGGGCCGCGGAGAACGAGCGGAGCGGGCGCGCCCCAGAGGTAATGCGTTTTCGCAACCATGTTGCTGATCTGGTTGAAGGCGCAGCCGATGAAATCCATGAACTGGAATTCCGCGACGGGACGCATGCCGGTGAGCGACGCCCCGAAGGCCGCGCCTACGATGGCGGACTCGGCGATGGGCGTGTCGATGACGCGCTCGGGACCGAAGCGGTCGATGAATCCGTCGGTGACTTTGAACGCGCCGCCGTAGATGCCGATGTCTTCGCCGAGGCAGAAGACGGAGGGGTCGCGGTCCATTTCTTCCCAGATTCCCTGGCGAATGGCTTCGAGGTAGGTGAGTTGCATAGGGTTAGTCCAACATCTTTTGCCACGGATTTGCGCGGATTAGCCGATTCAATTCAGTACAGATTGTACAAAATGTGTTATTATACGTTTAGTACAGATTTTCAGGATAAACCTATGCCAGCCAAACTGACAGCCAGCGTCGCCAGACAAAACTTTTCCGATATTCTAAGCCGCGCCGAGTATCGAGGCGAAAGAGTTATCGTACACCGCGGCAAGAAAGCTGTCGCCGCCGTGGTGCCCATCGAGGACGTAGAACTCCTGGAAAGACTGGAAGACGAAATCGATGTTGCAGCGGCGCGCAAAGCGCTAAAAGATCCACGGACGATTCCATGGGAGAAGATTAAGAAAGACCTCAGGCTGTAGGATCGGCGGCGGTTGTGGCCTACACGATTCAGTTCAAGCCGCTTGCGCTCCGGCAATTGGAAAAGCTCCCGCGCGAGGCCCAGAGACGATTGTCGATCAAGATTGAGGCTCTCCGAGTGGATCCTTTTCCTCAGGGGTGCAAGAAGATGGCCGCCATCCCTGACACGTGGAGGATTCGGTCTGGCGACTATCGCGTCGTCTATCAGGTGCATCGTGGGGTCTTGCTCGTGCTTGTGCTCACCATTGGGCACCGGCGGGAAGTGTATCGCTAGACGTTTCCGCGTCGCCATTTCTTCCCAGATTCCCTGGCGGATGGCTTCGAGGTAGGTAAGCTGCATAGGCTGCTTTAGTAACGTTTCAATAGTACCGGAAACGGCAATAATCGTGCGGGTTTACGGTGGGCAAATGCTCTCTGTTAATGAGATGCTAATCTTGACTAGGAGTATGCAGTGACCTGCAAGGTTGACAGCGGATCGCGAATCCTGCAAAATCCCGGGGTCTTGCGGGTGTCTCTTATATCCGCTAAGGATCCGTGATGAGTGTGGCAGTTCTAATCGGAGTTCATGATGGCGTTGTTCTGGCAGCCGATAGTGCGTCGACGCTGACTTTCCCAGTTCCGCCAGGCATCGTGCTGCCGCCGGGACAGGCAGTCGTCGGAAACGTTTACGACAACGCAAATAAGATTTTTAACATTGTCAAAGGCCTGCCCATCGGTTGCATCACGTTCGGAAGTGGAAATATCGGAAATGCCTCGATTGGCACCGTCATCAAGGACCTTAGAAAAAAGCTGACGGAGACTCCAAAGGAAATGGGATTTGATCCTGACAGCTACACTATGCGTGGTATTGCTGAGACATTGGCGAAATTCCTTGCGGACGAACTGACCAAGGTTCCGGCAACCGTAAGAGCCAATACGACCATCGGGTTTCTTCTTGGTGGGTACTCGAAACCGGGCGATCTCGGTGAGGCCTGGCAATTGGATGTAACTAATGGAGTCCCTCAGCCCGTGAAGCAGTTGAGGAAGCCTGACGAGGCGGGAATCACCTGGGGAGGAATGACCGAGGTTTTGCAACGAATCGTGATAGGTATGAGTCCTGGAATTTTCAACGTGCTAGCCGAAGTGAGCCAGCCTAGGCAGACGCCGGCAGCATTAGCTGAGAAGCTCGGGCCGCTCATTAGCGCACGGCTACAAGCGCCTATAGTATTTGCGCCTATGCCGATTCAGGATGCGATTGACGTGGCGCGGTTCTTGGTACACGCCGCCATTATGTTTTCGCGTTTCTCACCAGGTCCGAATATGGTTGGCGGACCGATTGAAATTGCTGCAATTACTAAGCATGAAAGTTTCAAATGGATCAGCCGAAAGCATTATTATGATCAGACTTGGAACAAGGAGCCGGTACATGTCGTTTTCGATAGATGAATCGAAGGTGGAAGAGTTGATGCAGGTAGAGTTAATGCGGTATCCCCCGCCTTACGCTGTGCCGATAGCAAGCTACGCGGCGCCGATCCTCGTGACGGCGGAAAGCAAGGAGCGCCTGATGACTCTTCGCCGCTACATCGAAGAATCAGGAGCCCCTCTAAAGGGCGAGGACGAACTCACCAAGGAGATTGGCGAGATGCGTCGAGGGAACCGTTAAGTTTTCCGGGCAGGTCGCTGTGACTGTTACCTACGTTGACTCGGGTGTTCTGATTTTTGCAGCCCAAGGTAGAACGGCTGAGGCCGCCTTAGCCCTACCGTTTCTTGCAGATCCAGCCCGCGAGTATGTTACGAGCGACTATGTGCGCCTTGAGGTTTTGCCGAAATGCACATACCACGGAAGGCAGCCTGAGATTGACTTTTACTCAGAATTCTTCGGACAAAACTCCCGCACAATACCGACGAGCCCGGCCTTGCTGCACTATGCCATCGAGGAGGGGTGCAACACTGGAATCAGTGGACTTGATGCAGTGCATATCGCATGCGCTGTCTTCGCGGGTGCCGAAGAATTCATCACGTCCGAGAAATACACTACTCCCATTCACCGGACCACGAAGGTGAGAGTCGTGTCAATTTTCCCGGCTGTGCCGCCGCCGACTCAAGAACTGTAATTTGACAGGTTGTCAGGTCGGCCCTAAGCATCCCTCACTTTAAATGTACCGCCGCTTCAGTCTCCTTGAAGCCGCCAGTCCCCTTCTTCACTTTCGGCATCCCATACTTCGGCTTGATCTCATGGCAACCATCTTCGCAGAACACGCCGCCTTCGGCTGACTCCGGCGTCGGCATGGGGGAGTTCACCGCGATCTCGCGTTCGGCTTCGATTACGCGCTCGACTCCTGAAATCAATTCTGCATTTTCTTTCGTGCTGTCAGCCACTTCTTTTCTTTCACCAGATAATTCTCGAAGCGCGCGATCGGGTCGCGCTTCTTCCAGAACTCGAACATCGGCTTGGGCACATAGGCGGCGGCATCGTGGATGGCGTGGCCTTTCATGCGCATCATCTTGGCTTCGATCATGGTCGGGCCTTCGCCGCGGTGGGCGCGTTCGACGGCGTCGCGGGCGGCGTCGTAGACCTGACAGGCATCCGTGCCGTCGACAATTATGGCGGGGATGCCGTATCCGATGGCGCGCTCGGCCAGGTCTTTGCAGCGGTACTGCATTTCCGACGGCGTGGAGTAGGCCCACTCGTTGCTTTCGACAAAAAGCACGAGGCCGAGATTCTGCACGGCGGCGAAGTTGATGCCTTCGTAAGTTACGCCGGTGGACTGGCCTCCATCGCCGATGTAAGTCATAACCGCGACGTCGCGGCCCTGCAGGCGCGCGCCCAGCGCCACGCCGGAGAGCACGGGAATTAAATCGCCGAGCATGGAGATGGGCGAGACCATGTTGCGCTTTTCGATGTCGCCGAAGTGCGAGGTGCCGTCGCGGCCGCGCGTGGGCGAATCGGCTTTGGCCATGTACTGCATCATGGTGTCGCTGGCTGCGAACCCACGCACCAGCAGCGCTCCCTGGTTTCGAATCATGGGCGCGAACCAATCGTCCTTATCGAGCGCGTAGGCGGAGGCGCAGGAGCAAGCTTCCTGGCCGAGTCCGAAATAAACTCCTCCGACGACTTTGCCCTGCTTGTAGAGATTTTCGAGCGCGACCTCCATTTTGCGGTTGAGCAACATGTAGCGGTAGATCTCGATGCACTGCTTCTTGTCGAGATACTTGGAATCGCGGATGGGCGGGACAGGAGCATTCAGGTCGCCGGTGACTTCGTAGCGGACGTGCTCTACACCCTCTTTGTCTTTCTCTATTGACTGGTGAACAGTGAAATTGGGATGTTCGAGGCGGAAGTCCGGTATGGAGTAGGTGCGGAGATCGGACGCAGCCTCCGGCTTGGCGGACGCACGAGATGCTCCGTTTCCTCGGCGATTGCCATTCGAGCTTGATTTAGATATGGATTTACTCTTCTTGATTGCCATGATGACGGCCGCAAATGGGCGCAACATCTAATGCTATCCGAGAAATGCGCGAAGGGCCAGAGCCGGGCAAAGCATGGCAGGCGGTGAGTCTACGTCTGGTTCCAGGCGTGAATGCGCGGCCACCAGCGACTTACATTATGGCAATAGGTCTGATAGTCTGACGCCGAATTTTCTACGGAGCGTCGGCTCCTCATAGAAAACGACGAAGAGATGTACCCCGAGAGCAACGGCTGTGACCGTCGCGATTGCAGCCGCACTGGCATGGCCGAAGACGATCCACAGTCCAATCCAGCCGGCGGCGAAGCCCACATACATGGGGTTGCGCACGTAGCGATAAAAGCCCACCACTACTAAGCGCTTAGGAGGAATGGCAGGCATGGGAGTGCCCCGGCCCGTCTAACCGAAATCCCAGATGCAGCGTAGGGCAACAGCGAAACCCAACACGGAGGGAATCGCGGCCAGCCATCGCCAGCGCGCTGCGCCGGCAATTTCAACGCGGAAACCAAGCCATCCCGGAAGAAGCCAAAACCAAAGAGCGAAGAATCCACAGCCGACAGCCAAGGCTGCACCAGTGGTGAGCCATTGTTCGTATCGCTCATTTGCGGGAGCAGGGCCGGTCTGTGCGAGAGTCATAGGCCCTCCGGTGATCATTATCCTCCTACGCCCAGGTGCTGTCGTCTTCTTTGTGAAGCTTGCGCAGTTCCGCAGGCGGTTGCATTGGAACCCCGACCACTGGGCCTAGTAGGGCGTCGAGGGTTTCGACCCAGAGCATCTGGGTTTGGAACACAACTCCAAAGTTACGGGAGATCGATTCGGCGACTGCGTTTAGATCGATGGCTTGCCGAGTTCTTGCTGCATCGAGGTTACTGGCTTTGCCGTGATGCCACAGGGGATGATCAGGTTGAAGATAGCTGAGGTCGGTGTTTACGTTGAGGGCGAAGCCGTGCGAGGTGACGAGCGGGAGATGTGGATGCCGATGGCGGCTAGTTTGCCTTCGGGGGTGGCGTTCGTGGCGGCTACCGGCAGAAAGCAGGTTCCTCGACTCCAGAGAACGATTCTGCGAATCGTTCTCTTCCGCTCGGAATGACAAGGAGTTGTTGTCCGTCCAGACACCCGTTAGGCCTGGCTCTCGTTTGGTTGCGATGGCGAAATCGGCGCAGGTGCGGATCAGGACTTCTTCCAGGCGGCGGACGAATTCAACGGCGCCGAGAGTTTTTCGCAGAGCGGACGAGGCGTCAGCCGCTCCACGGGCAAATCCGCGCAGGTCGAAAATGGGGTAGCCGACAATCTGCCCGGGACCGTGGAAAGTGACGTCGCCGCCGCGGTCGCACTCGAAAAGTTCGACGCCACGCTGCGCAAGCAGTTCGGGCGATGCGATTACGTTTGTCGCTTTCGCGTTGCGGCCCAGAGTAATGACGGGTGCGTGTTCGAGCAACAGCAGCACGTCGCCGATTTTTTCTTCTTTCCGCAGGGCGACTAACTTCTGCTGCAGGCGCAAGCCGGTGGCGTAGTCGACGACGCCGAGTTGGACGAGGGAGATCATTTTCTGCTTGGCGGATTGCCCCGCCATCCAGTGGATCCTGCTCAGTAAGATAATGAAAGTACATGCGCCCGCAGCCGTCGCAGCCCACCAAATTTCGATCCTCGTTTGCCGCCATTGACGGGAGCACGACATCCCTAAAAGAATCAACAAGAGAAGACGCCAATTTGTCTAGCAATGGAAGCAGCGGCTTCATTGATTTTGGGAATAGGACCCATCTCAATGTGAAAAGCAGGCACGACATGCCGACAAGCCCCAAAATGTTCGCTTTTCGCTGCGACGTCATCCAGCTAATCCTTGGAGCCGACAGGTCGGATACCGACGATTACCGGCCTCATGCGTTAATCGCGATCCCGTATACGCTGTTGGCCGCATCCAGCATGGCCTCCGCCAAGGTCGGATGCGCATGGATGGTCCACATCAAATCTTCGACCGTAGCTTCCAACTCCATAGCGGCGACGGCTTCGGCGATTAGTTCTGTGGCCTGCGGCCCGATGATGTGTACACCGAGAATCTCGCCGTAGTCAGTGTCGGAGACAATCTTGATGAACCCTTCGTGCTGGCCGACGATCGAGGCGCGGGAGTTCGCGGTGAAGGGGAACTTGCCGATTTTCACGTTGTATCCGGCTTCACGGGCTTTGGTCTCGGTGAGGCCGACGCTGCCGATTTCGGGGTGGCAATAGGTTGCGCCGGGAATGTGTTCGGGATTAATCGGCTTGCCCGGTTTGCCGGCAATTTTTGCAACCGCGACAATCGCCTCCATCGCGCCCAACGTGCGCCAATTGCGGCGAACCGAGCACGATGTCGCCGACTGCGTAAACGCCGGGTTCTTCCGTCTGCATCCAGGAATCAGTCTTGATGAACTCTCGCTCCGGCTTGATTTTGGTGCGTTCCAGGCCGATGTTGGCGGTGCGCGGTTTGCGTCCGATCGCGATCAAGATCTTTTCGGCTTCGATTTTCTGCTGCTTGCCGTCGACCGTAATCGTAACTGTGATTCCGGATTTTGTTTTCTCGACTTTGTCGACTTTCGCGCCGGTATGAAAATTGATGCCACGCTTACGGTATACACGGGCGAGTTCCTTCGAGACTTCTTCATCTTCAACGGGCACCAGACGCGGCAGCATCTCGACGATCGTGACTTCGCAATCGAAGGATCGATAGATCGATGCAAATTCGACGCCAACCGCGCCAGCGCCGACGATCACCAATGATTTGGGAATTTCTTTCAGGCTGAGAATCTCGATGTTGGTGAGAATGCGGTCATTCGCTTCCATGCCCGGCAACATGCGGGCTTCCGAGCCGGTGGCGAGAATCACACTCTTAGCCTTCAAATGATCCGCTTTGCTGTCCTTCACGACCTCGATGGTGAAGATTCCGTTCTGCGCGCCGCCGGTAAGTTTGCCGTAGCCTTTGACGGTCTCGACTTTGTTTTTCTTCATCAGAAATTCAAGACCTTTGGCGTGCTTGGTCACGATTTTCGCCTTGCGATCCTGAATCGCCGTCCAGTTCAGTTTGCGGGAGTCGACCCCTTCGATGCCAAATTCTTTGGCTTCTTTGAGCTGGTCCCACAATTCGGCATTAAAGAGCAGAGCTTTCGTGGGAATGCAGCCAACGTGCAGGCAGGTCCCGCCGAGAACATTGTCTTTTTCGATCAATGCAGTTTTCAGGCCCCATTGACCGGCGCGAATGGCGGCAGTATATCCGGCGGGCCCGCTGCCGATGATGGCGACATCGTAAATGGTTTCTGGCAAAGTGGTGCTCCTTTATAAGGGACAGATGAGGATGGGCAAACGAATGATTCTAGAACAGGGTGGGTTAAAACGCATTCGGCACCCAGCCGCCAGCATTCAGCCGATAAAATTCTACCGGGCTTGCTGAATGCTAACAGCTGAGTGCTGAATGCTGAGGAACTAGTTGCCTTCGTTGCTGGCGCGCTTCCAGTTGATCAACTCGCCGATCGTAGAACTGGTGCTCGATACCGGCTGCTTGTAGGCTTCCACTTCGGAGCGCGATGCCTCTTCGCCAACCGCGCGGATGCTGAGCCCAACTTTCTTTTCTTCCGGGCTCATCTTGATGATCTTGAAGTCGTGCTCCACTCCCGGCTCGAGATGCAGCGGCTGGCCGTTCCCGTCGACTGCTTCTGATTTGTGGCACAGCCCCTCGACGCCATCGGCGATTTCAACGAACGCCCCGAATGCGGCCACCCGCAGAACTTTGCCGTGAATCACATCGCCGATGTGATGCTTCTCGAAGAAGGTTTCCCAAACATCGGGCTGAAGCTGCTTCACGCCCAGCGACAAACGGCGCTTATCGGGTTCGATGGCAAGTACGATCGCCTTTACGCGATCACCTTTCTTCAAGACTTCCGAAGGATGCTTCACGCGCTTGGTCCAACTCAGGTTGCTGACGTGCACCAGGCCGTCGATTCCATCTTCGATTTCGATGAAGGCTCCGAAATCGGTGAGGTTACGCACCCGCCCTTCGACAGTCATGCCGACGGGATACTTATCGTGCAGTGCATCCCACGGATTCTCGGCCAGTTGGCGCATGCCCAGAGAAATCCGCCGCTCCCCTGGATTAACATTCAACACAACGCACTCCACCTGATCGCCAACGTTGACCAGCTTTGAAGGGTGCTTCATGCGCTTGGACCACGTCATTTCGCTGACGTGAACCAGGCCTTCGATGCCTTGCTCAAGCTCCACGAACGCTCCGTAGTCGGTCACGCTGATCACTCGTCCGGAGACATGCGCGCTCACCGGATAACGATGTTCGGCATCGAGCCAGGGATCAGGGGTCAACTGTTTGAAGCCCAAAGATACCCGTTGCTTTTCTTTGTCGTACTTCAGAACTTTGACTTGAATCTGATCGCCGACGTTCACGAGATCGCGTGGATGCGTGAGCCTTCCCCACGACATATCGGTGATATGCAGCAGGCCGTCGAGCCCACCAAGATCGACGAATGCGCCGTACTCTGTAAGATTCTTCACCACGCCGGTGAGGATTGACCCTTCTTCCAAATGCTCCAGCGTCTTCGAGCGTTTTTCGTTCTGCTCGCCCTCAAGCAACTCTTTGCGCGAGACCACGATGTTGCCGCGCTTCTTGTTGACTTTGATAACGGTCACTTCGAGCGTCTGCCCCTTCATGCCATCCAGGTTTCGCACAGGACGCAGGTCAACTTGCGAGCCGGGCAGAAACGCGCGCGCGCCGAGGACGTCGACCGTCAACCCACCTTTGGTACGCTCGATCACGACAGCCTTCACCGGCCGTTTTTCGTGATGCGCTTTTTCGATCTCATCCCACGCGTGCAGCCGCGCCGCCTTCTGGTGCGAGAGGTTGACGTAACCTTCTTCCGTCTGTCCCTTCTCACGCATCACATCGATCTCATCGCCCGGCTTCACCTTCGGCTTGCCTTCGTGATCGAGCACTTCTGAGAGCGGCAGCAAGCCTTCTGACTTGGTGCCAATATCCACCACCACGTGCGTCGAGGTGAGCTTTAGCACCGTGCCCTTGATGACACGGTCTTCGCCCACCGCCTCTTCGCTCTCAGTGGTGAAGTTCTCAAGCGCTGACGCGAAATCCTCGCCTGGTTTGTCCTCCGCAAAAGCGGTGCTTTGCGTTGCCTGCTCGCTCGAGGGATTGGTCGAAGTGGAAGTTGTGGCCGGAGACGGGGTCTGGGCGGTCAGGTTAGTATCCGGTGCCGGTTCTGCTTCAGTAGCGACAGCGGAAGTGGAATGTGAGTTATGGATGGTGTCGTCGGACAAAGTCATGCCTCTCTGATGAACCTCGCACTCGGGTGCGGGATGCGGGCCTGCTTCTAGCGGACTGCTGGAGTGAGTCGTTTGGTTGTGGTGGGCTCACCCTGGCGAGTGAGCTTGGACAATCCCAGCTGTCGGACGTTACAGAAACCCGCGTCCAAAGGGAACTCTTCGACTATAGCAACGGCCCGCAAATAGTGTCAAACACAAATATTTGTGCGCATGTCGCGAAAACCCTTGAGGGCCGCACTCGCACGGGCGCCAACGGTTTTTAACAATCTTTTGATACACGGCCTACCTTTTTCTGTGAATTGCATCCAAACTCCGCCGCCTGAGTAGAGAAGAGAAAGTGCGAGACCAGCGATCTTGAAAAGTCCGATTCCTTTCGCAATTTTGGCCGGGTTTGCCTGCGCTCTATCTTCACAGCTAGCTCTTTGCCAGCAAGTCTCCGCTGTCGAGATGCTGCTCCCGCCCAAGTCGCAACCCAAAATCCTTGCGCCAAACTTCAGAATTGCCGACTTTCAATTCAAAACCGTGGCCAGCGAGGATAGTGGGTCTGACAACGACTCGCCCGTTTCAAACTCCAGTTCGTCACGACACGAAGGCCTCATGCAAAGAAGCGTAGTGCGGATTGGAGGAGATCAAAAGCGGATCTATCTGGCGCCCTTCAAACGGAAGAATCTTAAGTGGGATGCCCTCGTTGTGGTAGGTACGGCCGCGTTTCTGGTGGCCGACAGGAGAATTGAGGATCAAGTGCCCAATGCCCACTTCCAGGCGTATCAGGACACATCCGACGTCACGATCGCCGGTTTAGCGGCGTCACTCGGCGGGATTTGGCTCTACGGCATCAAAACCGAACATCGGCACGCGCGGGAAACCGGCGAACTGGAACTCGAAACTCTGGTCGATACCTTCCTTGTCTACACGCCAATGCAACTTATTTTCGGTCGTCAACGCCCCGGCGAAGGCAACGGAAACGGAGACTTTTTCAAGCACCATGCCATCAACACTTCGTTTCCCGGCGGACACGCCATGTTTACCTGGGCCATGGCTTCGGTCTTGGCCGACGAATACCCCAAGCCATGGGCGCGGGTGCTGAGTTACGGTGCGGCATTCACAGTGACCTTCACGCGCTTCATGGCCCGCGACCATTGGTCATCCGATATGTTCTTGGGCACGGGCCTTGGTTTGGGCATTGCCGAAACCACTTTTCATGCCCGCTGCGATCCGCAGTTCGAATCGCAATGTAAGCACCATCGGCGTTGGTGGAAGGTAATAAAGATGGAAGTCCAATAACGGCCCTGCGAGAGCTGCATGCCGGGCATGCGCTCTATCTGCTAACCTGCCCTTGATGGATTATCTTTGGACTCCCTGGCGGTACGCCTATGTTTCGACGGCTGAGAAGGCGGTTGGCTGCGTTTTCTGCGAGGCCGCGGCCGCTACCGACGATCGGAAAAACCTGATCGTCTATCGCGGCAAGCATTGTTTCATTATTCTAAATGCCTATCCCTACACGCCGGGGCACGTAATGATCGTTCCCTACGCGCACCTTGACGAACTCCGCAAACTCCCACCTGAAGCCGCCAACGAGATGATGAAGCTCTCACAGCGAACGGAATCCGCGTTGCGCAATCTCTACCACCCCGACGGCATCAATCTGGGAATGAACATCGGCAAAGCCGCGGGCGCGGGAATCGCCGGACATCTCCACATGCACGAGCTGCCGCGCTGGGTGGCCGATGCCAATTTTGTTTCGGTGGTTGGCGAAACCCGGGTTCTGCCCGAGACTCTGGACGACACTTGGAAGAAAATGCACGAGGCCCTGCGAGATTAGTTCTGCTGCCTTATTTCCTGATCCAGCTATCTGGAAATCGCACCTGAACCGGAAGTGCGTCGTCGGGTTCTTTGTCGCCGGGCGCAGGCGCGGAAGCATCCCCCGTCTCGCCGGAGTGGAAGTCGTCGTCAACAGCATGAAAGCCATTGGCTGGCGCAGAGGCTGCTGCAACCGGCGAGCCAACACTATCCGGCTTAGTCTTCGGCTTCAGAAACTTGGCGCTATCGAGCAGGGGACGACCCAGCGACGAGTTATAGCTGGTCCAGGGGCTTTCCTGATCAGCTTCGCGCTCGAACTGGGCGCGCATGGCCTCCATCTTTGAATCGAGGTCATCCATGTAATGCAGCAGCAGCGCTTCAGGAAACATCGGCAGTTTGGGCGAACCAAATTCGTATTCGCCGTGATGGCTGATGATCAGGTGCTCGACGAGCGTCTTCAGTTCCGGAGGAAAATCTGGCTGGGTCGCAAGTTTCTCCTGCAGCATCTCCAGCTCGATGATCATGTGCCCCAGAAGCTGTCCACGCGTGGTGTAAGTAAAGGAGCGATGGTAAGTGAGCTCGTGAATCTTGCCGATATCGTGCATGAAGGCGCCAGTTAGGAGCAGATCACGATTGACGTGCGGATAATTCCTGACGATGAGGTCGCACGAGCGAAACAACGAGACCACATGATCGAGCAGTCCGCCGATATAAGCATGATGCAGAGTCTTCGCCGCGGGAGCATTGCGGTAAGCCGCCGCAATCTCGGGATCGCACATGAATGCCCGCACCAGTGACTTAAGATGAGGGTTCTGAAACGAATCAACAAACTCAGTCAAAGACCGCCAGAGTTCGTCGATATCTTTCGTGGTCTTGGGTAAGTAGTCGTCGAACTCGATTTCCGTTTCGCCCAGTTTCCGCAACTTGTGAATGGTTAACTGAAATCGGTTTTTGTACTTGTTAACGAGACCCTTAATCTTGAGAAAATCATCCTGCTCGAAAGCGTGAAGCACTTCATCGACGTTGTCCCACATCTTGGCTTCGAGCTGGCCGCTGCGGTCGCCGAGCGTGAGCGCGAGATAGGGCTCTCCAGTCTTCTTCGGCTTGATTTGCTTGGCCACCACGACGAAGGTCGAAGTGACCACTTTGTTTTCGTGGCGAACGCAATCGCAGATGTAGAAATCCTTCATGCTCCTAAGCCGCGAACTCCAAGCCTATACCCCACGCCAGTGTAAATCAGAAACCGCAGGGGCAGAGAAATGGGAAAGGCAGATGTTGGAATTAAGAAATCAGCAGCCGGCCGGCCCTGCCGCAGCGATCACAAGAAGCCGAGCTTTTTCTTCTTTTTCAGCTTTTTGGCGTCGTTGGTCTTGGCAGTCGCGACCTCGACCGGCTTGGTCTCATTTGGGCTGGCGCCGGAATCGATATACCCTTCTTTGACATCGATGTAAGCTTCTTCGCGTAACTTGGTCAAATAGGCCCGAAGCGCCGGCTGCAACTGCTGCATATACAGGGCGTCCTGAATCTTCGGCTCGATATCTTTAAGCGGCGGAATGCCCGCGTTCTGATGGCTGACGACCTTCAGAATCACATAGCCCTGCTTGGTGCGGATCACATCCGTCACTTCGCCTGCCTTCATGGCGAAGGTCTTGTCTTCGAGTTCTTTGGCAAGCGTGCCTCGCTTAAAGGCTCCAAGATCTCCGCCCTGTGCAGCCGAAGGGCCATCAGAATCCTTTTTCGCAATGTCTTCGAAGCTCGTACCGCCGCGAATCTGCTTCAATAAGGCGTTGGCTTTGGCTTCCGCCGCCGCCAAGGCAGCGTCGTCAGCTTGCTTGCTGGCGGCCGCGTCATCGGTCTTTGCCGTGTCGGCTGCAGCGCTCTGGTCTGCGGGACCTGGCGCCGGCTTATCCGCCGCTGCTTTCCCGGTTTCCGCCTTCTTGGGCGCAACCAGGATTTCGCTTAAGTGGATCGACTCCGGCTGCTCCAGTTCACTCTTGTGCTCGTCGTAAAACTTCTGCTCCGCATCCTTGTTGATGCTAAGATGCGAACCGACTTCTTCCCCAATCACTTTTTGCGTGATGATCTGGTTACGCATGTTCTGCTTGAAGTCTTCGTAGGAGATCCCCTGTCCGGTTGCGGCTTTCTCGAGATCCTCCATGGACTCGAGCTTCATATCCTTGCGCATCTGGTCGAGCCGCTTGATCAGGTCCGTATCGCCCGTAATGCCAAGGTCCTTGCCTTTTTCGAGCAGCAGTTGCTGATCGATAAGATCGCGCAAAACGTCTTTCTCGCGCTCCGTGTAAAGCTTGTCGGCGTTGGTGGCGTCCTGCTGCTTCACGTCGTCGCGCAGTTGATCTTTGCTGCGCATATATTCTGACCGCGTGATTATCTGCCCGTTCACGCGCGCAATGATTTCTTCCACTACTTGCCCCGCCGCAAGAGCGGACAAGCAAGTCGTAGCCACGACTACAAAAAATAGCTTCGTCATAAAGTGTTTGGGGAACGCCACGCGCCAGAACGGGCGAAAACCTTGGGATTTATTCTACTACTTCCGGCTGATTCATATCGATTCACGAGGTAGAAGGGAGTGCCTCAGGTTCAAACTGAGGCACTACCGTGCAGAAGCCTACGCGGTGCGCATCAAAGCCAGAGCTGTCATGTCATCCGGTACCAGTCGCCTATCGTCCGACTCGCCCAGTTCGCGCAAAATCGAAGCGCACAGCGCCTGAGCAGTTTGTGATCGGTCCGACTGGAGAAACTCTTTGGCGCGCGCCAGGCCTGGCTCCGCGTCTTCCCCATCGTTATCGCTGGACTTTCCTTCAACCGCTCCCCTCGAAACCAGCAAAAGCGCCGCTGACTTCTCGAGGCCCACCGTTGGAGCGTCGCATGTCGCGTGCGAAAAAAGCCCAAGCGGCAATCCGGTTGACGTAAGTTCCACGATGCCGGCGCCGCCATCCCGCAGCAGCCCCGGAGTATGCCCCGCGTTGGTGTAACAGAGTGTGCCAAAGCGTTCGTGGTAGCAGCCAATAAACGCCGGACAGGAGTGAACTCCGCCCGCCTCTTCCATGATTTTCTGGTTCAGCCGGACACAAAGCCCCACCATGGCATCGGACTCGTTGATGTCGGATGCCGAGAAAAGCTCAGTCCCGAGCGTCCGAAATGTCTTCTGCGCGGCGTCTAGTATCGGCCGGTTGGTTTCCGCGCGGCCCGCGACGTCCAGCAGGCCAAACAGCGTGCGCTCCGTGCCAACCCGAAAACAATCGTAAAAATCCCCGGCCACCCGATTTTTGTAAATCGCGGCGGCAATCTCCGCACCTGCGATTTTCGGAAATGTAACTGGAGCCGGCTCGATCGGCCCGACGGGCTGGGAGACTCCGAACTCAAACAGGGCGCACATGGTTTCCGCGACTTAGCCGAAACTAGCACAAGCGCTGGCGGTGGGCAAATCAGTTGGAAATTTTATTCCCCTGAATATTTTCGTGTGAGGAGATCGGCGAATTGAGGCGAAGGAGGAATAGTGCCCGACGAAAACCGCGAGCGCTCCACTGAGACGGGCTATTTGCCGTACTTGTCAGCGAGATATTTGCCGACCTCGGATTCGAGCTGTCCATAGTCAGAATGAATCGTCGCTCGCAAAGCGGCTTCGGTGGAACTGCCTTCATTCAAGCGTTGCAGGATTCGCTGAATATCGCCGATTCCGTAAGAGTCGTTAATGTAGGAAACCGCCGCCAACGACTCGGCATAGGCAACATACGCTTCGGCTCCGGAGAAGCGCATAAAACTTCCTTCCAGCACATTCAGCGGGATATTGCGCTGCGAGTTGAATAACTGCGCGAGTTGCCGCCCATCGCCGCCCAGAGACTTCGGCTCCATCAATTGAGCAACTCCTTCGTGCAGCCAGAGCGGGCAGCGTCCGGCGGAAAGCTGATTGATAAAAGAGTGCGCGAGTTCGTGCTTCAAAACTCGTGCCAGATCGGAGTTCATCGAAGTGAGGCCGTTAATCGGAATGCGAAGCTTGCCGTCATTCAACGCCCCCGACCAGGAGGGAGCACGCGTAACATCAAAGAAGGCCTGCTCGGTGTAGAGCGTGACCAGAATGTCGTCGTGCGGCGGTGTCCCCAACTGGCGAGCCAAGTCGTCGTAATCCGATTCAAGCGCCGCCAGGATTTGTGCTCGAAAGGCTTCCGAAGTCTGCTTCCCCTCATAGTGCAGAACGAAGTGGCTGCTTTCGCGCTGGGTGAAATCGCTCTCTGCGTTTTGCTCGCGCTGCGCTTTCGCCAGATACTGCTGCACGGTAGGATCAGGCCGCAGTTCCAGCGAACGCTTCCACGATGCGACCGCGTCCTTGGTGCGGTCGGAGGCCTGCTGAGCATAGCCCAGCACCGTGTACGCATCGGCAGATTGCGGCGCCGATCGAACAGCGCGCTCCGCGTAAGTGAGCGCCTGCGCAGCGTTTCCGGTTCTTACCAGCAATGCGGCGTAATAGGTAAGGACCGTCGCATTCTCCGGCTGGAAGCGCAGCGCACTATCAAAATAGCGTCTCGCCTGATCCACATTGCCGTGTTCGAATTCGAATTTCCCGGCGATGAAGTCTGCGGTTGCGCTAAGCGCGGCATTGCTTTTGCCTTCAAGTTTCGAGACCGCGTCAGGATCAACTTTTCCATCTTTAATGATGTCTTTGGGAAGGTCGCCTTCGTTGGCCAGGCTTTCTGCCGGAACGAAAACCGGCAAATCGGCGACTCTACCCGCACTGGACGCGGCTGCCGGCATACCGCCAGCCTCGATGTGATCTACGGAACTTTTCAGAATGGCGTAACTGTCCTCGCCAACTTCGTATTCGTATTTATTTCCTTTCTCGTGAACATTGTCGGCAAAAATAGTTCGTCCATTTTTCAAGTGGATGGTGTCGGCCGCCGCCGCGCAGACCAAAATCAACCACAACATCGCCAGAATAGTGACACGAAGCCGCATCGAAGCGCATTCTAGCAATAGCGAGAGCCCTTACCCACGTGACCAAAGTACCCCGCAAATCGTGCAGCGTGCTGCCTGCCTTGCTGCTCGCCTTCTCATTGGCTTCGTTATCAAATGCGCAGGCGCCCGCGCCGCCCGCTCGCCAACCCGGGCCCGCTGAATCTCTCTACCTTCAGCTTGGGAGTGTCGGACTCGATCCCACACGAGTATTTCGCGTTCGAGAGGCGTCCATCGATCGGGCAGCTATTCACATCACCCTGGAAGATGGCACAATCGCGTTTACCAAAGACGTCATGGGAAAAATCACGGGAGCCTTTTTCGAGGGCGATGGAGAATTGCTCTTAACCCCGCCCACCGACGTCGAACGCCGATCCATGAGTCTCTTCACCGGGATGGCAATTTTGGAAGAGCGCTTTGCTACCGCCTATTTCCGTTTCAACGACAATACCGCGGCGGAATTGCAACCGGGCCTGAGGGCTCCTGACCAGCCCAACGACTTTATCAGCCGATGGGATCAGGCAGCCCGCAACTTGGCGCAGGAAGACGCGATGAGGTTGCTCGCAACGTTCAGCGAACAGCTGCCGACGGCGGGCGAATCGGCGTCGAAGAACCCGCCGGCAGAAAAAGGCGCCGATCCCGAAGACCGCCTGTTGCATGCGCGTTTACAGGGCACAAAACTTGGAGTCTTCGACGTCTTCTTTGACACCAGGGCCGATGAACAGATCGGAGCCGGGCAAACCCGCACAGCGGAGAATGGCAACATTTATTACGATGTCTGGACCTCCTTCTCGATTCAAAACCCGGAACCCAGAAAAGTTCTTCAGAAACAGATTCCCGAAAAGCTGCCGGAAGAAGCCGAATCGCGCGAGAATCGTATTCTCGTGCACAGTTATGTGATCGACGCGCGCGTCAAGCCGCCAAAAGAGCTGGACGCCGAAGTGAGAGTGCAGCTCGATGCGGAGCGCGGAGGCTCTCGTTTCCTGATCTTCGAACTTTCGCGTTCGCTGCAAATCAGTTCCGTCGAGGCCGACGGAAAACCGGTCGAGTTCATTCACAATCCCGCGGTCGAAGGTTCGCGGCTGGCGCGGAGCGGCAACGATCTTGTCGCCGTTCTCCTTCCCGAACCCGCCGTCAAGGGACAAGGGATAAATTTGCGTTTCGTTTACAGCGGAGATGTTTTGGCCGAGGCCGGCAAGGGACTTCTGTACGTGGGCGCCCGCGGCACCTGGTATCCGAACCGCGGACTAGCCATGGCCGACTTCGATCTCACCTTTCACTATCCCGCCGGCTGGACTCTACTGGCGACCGGCAAACCGACCTTGGCTGCAGCTGCAAAAGGCCGCGAGCAATCTCCCACCCAGAGCAGCAACGAGCAAGTCGGACGTTGGGTTTCAGAACGCCCGATGCCCCTGGCTGGATTTAATCTCGGCAAGTATCTCCGTGCCGAAGCTCATGCCGGCGGGGTGACGGTCGATGCCTACGCAACCAGCAGCGTGGAGCGCGATTTTCCCGCGCCTGTCCAGCAGCCGCCTTCGCCCGATCCTGCGTTAAACCGGCGACCGTTCGTGCCCCAGGCTCCGTCATTTTCTGGCGCTCCCTCTCCTGCGCACAACGAAGCCGCCGTCGCCGACCTCGCTGCCGAGGCCATTCGCTTTTATGCGCAGCGCTTCGGGCCGTTTCCCTACAGCCAATTAGCGCTCACTCAATTGCCGGGTCCGGAGAGTCAGGGCTGGCCTGGCCTTATCTTTCTTTCGTCGTACGCCTTCCTTACTCAGAAAGAACGCGAAGAAATTCATATGAACCCGGCCGGAGCGCTGATTGAACAGATAGTGCCCGCGCACGAAACCGCTCATCAGTGGTGGGGCGATCTTGTCACCTGGAGCACTTATCACGATCAATGGTTTTCCGAAGGCCTGGCCAACTACTCCTCGCTGATGATGCTGCAGGAAAAAGATCCCGCCGGTTTCCGCACCATCATGGAGAAATACCGGAAAGATCTGGCCGACAAGAATCAGGACGCGGGCCCCGTCACTCTCGGAAGCCGCTTGCTCTCGTCACGTTTCCCAGCTGGCTACGAAGCCATCAGCTACGGTCGTGCCACGTGGCTCTTCCACATGTTGCGGTCGATGCTGCAGGAGAGTGTAGCGGAAACAACCAATGGCGTCCCAGCCCAGGATCACAACAAAGATAAAGATGTCGACGAGCCCTTCGTGCGCTCTTTGAGAAAACTACGCAACCGTTACGCAGGAAAGGCCATCACCACGCGCCAACTGCTGAATGTATTCGCAGAGGATCTCCCGCCAGCTCTGCGTTACGAAGGCAAATCTTCGCTCGATTGGTTTTTCGACGGATGGGTCAACGGCACCGCCCTTCCGAAGATCGAGTTGCAGGGAGTCAAGTTCGCGGCGAAAGGAAATTCTGTGTTCGTCACCGGAATGATTCGGCAGAAAGATGCTCCGGAGGATCTAGTGACGTCTGTCCCGGTTTACGCAGTCGTTCAGTCGAAATCGCCGATATTCCTGCGCCGCATTTTCGCTGACGGCACAGAGACTTCTTTTCGGTTGTCAGCACCTCAGGGAACGCACAAACTTCTGTTAGATCCATACAACACCGTGCTGACTGCTCCGAAGCAATAGCCTCAGCGGTGAACCCCCGTTCTGCTCAAACGCCCGAAATGGGAACCCTTTCCCGTCGCCAATGCCATTGTGAACCAAAATTCTCCCAAGGATAAAAGTCCGGCTCCTCGTGTCACCAAATTGAGCAGCGTCCAAGCAGACGATGAGCGGCCACTCACAGCAGCGAGTGGCACATAAATTGCTAACTTGAGTTCGATCAATGGATACCATCACACAAGCGGTCGACTCCGAGCCACTCAAGCCAGCGGTTCTCGCCAGTGGAGCCGAACTGCCAGCTTCCGCAACGATATTGTTAGTGGAGGACGAACCTTTGGTCCGCAAAGCAGCCGCCGAAGCGCTTCAGTCAGCCGGGTACGAGGTGCTTACGGCCTGCAACGGAGCTCAAGCCTTACAACTTTGCTCCGAACGCCCCTCCCAACTCAATCTGCTTCTCTCCGATGTTGTCATGCCCGGAATGAACGGGTGCGAATTGGCCAAAGCATTTCAGCTTCATTGCCCTCAAGCCCGCGTTCTGCTGATGAGCGGTTACGCCCGCGAACTTTCCTCTTCGGTGCTCTCGGCTACCCCTTATCTATGCAAGCCCTTTTCCGCGAACACCTTGTTGCACACGGTCCGCGAGCTTCTCAATCCGAATCCCACCTTAACGGAAACAACTCTTTGAGTTCTCTCGATGCCCTGCCCTGCAAGAAAATGCCGCAGTCACGAGCCCGGCGTGCGCGGCGGCGTTCACCCACGGTAAATCGCTCGCACCAAGCCATGCACTTCGTCCATGTAGGAGTCGAGTTCGAAAGTCAGTCGCGCCCAGTCAAATTTTTTCAGAGAGTTCGAATCTTCCGCGAGAAGTGCAAAACCCGAGTCATCAAACAAACTCACCTGGCGTTTTTCGGCATAGCCATAATTCAAACCACCCATGCGGCACAGCAGATCGGCAATGTGTACCAGCGCCACCAGTTCCCGGTCGCGGCATGATTCCTGCGGCGAATGGTGCCAGCTCAACACCTCAATCAGCTCCGGAGCCAGTCCCCAGTTTTCCCCCAGTAGGCGTCCGCTGTCGCAATGCGTGAATCCCAGCGCCCTCTGCTCTGCCTCATGTAATGGGATGCCTTCCGCCTTGGCGATCTCAAACGCCCAGCGAAATTCCACCGGCAAAAGCCAGAGATTGACCACGATTCCCAAATCATGAAGCAGACCTGCGAGGTATGCCTTGGCCGGGTCTGCCAGCTTCATTTCCCGCGCCAACCGGCGGCAAACCAGGGCGCACCCCAGCGAATGCTCCCAGAAAACCACCGCGGCCAGTCCGCTTTTCTGGGGAAGCATATTCAGCACGCTGCACGACATCGCAATGTCGCTGACGTGATGAATGCCCAGATTGATTACCGCCGCTCGCAGAGACTCAATCCTCTGCCAGCGCCCGAATAGCGGAGAGTTTGCCATCTGCAGGCACTGTGCTGCCAGGGATTTATCCTGCGCCAGGAAGTCGATGACTGTCTGAACGTCAAGAGTTTCAACCGGCTGCTGGAGATAGCTCAACAACGGAGCCAGAACTGCGGGGATGGTCGGAATCTTCCGCAGGTCGGCGACTCGATTGAGCAGAAGCTGTCTGCCCGCGGGAGTGGCGGTCATATGCCATCTCCCGCTGTGAGCCCACTTCCGGCTTTCACGTAACCCGTACAGCCAGGAAAGTGAACCAGTTGAAAATCATCGCTGACTCCGTAAAGCGATTCGGAGTTGCCAAGAAACAGGTAACTGTGAGGCAAGAGGCTGTCACGGAAATGCCGGATCACGCGCTGCTTGGAATTCAGATCGAAGTAAATCAGGACATTGCAGCACAAGATCAGGTCCATACTCTTCATCCGGGACATGGCCGCATCGTCAGTCAGGTTGAGCCGTCTGAAAACAATATTGCTGCGGGCCATCGCATTGATCCGCAGCTTCTCCCCGTGTGCAAGGAAGTACTTGCTGCGATACATCGGCGCCAGATTGCGCGCGCTGTGCTCCCCGTAAAAGCCTTCTCGCGCCTGGGTCAGCGAACGCTCATTGAGATCGGTCGCGAAGATCGTCAATGACCAATCCTTCAATTCGCTCTGCGCATGCTCGAGAAGTAGCATGCGGAGCGTGTAAGGCTCCTCTCCGCTTGAGCACCCGGCACTCCATATACGAAGGCAACGAGTGGGCAATTTTGATTTGGCTTGCATAATGGCCGGAAGCACGATGCGCCGCAGCGCCTCCAGCTGCGCCGAATTACGGAAGAAACACGTCTCCCCAATTGTGATTTCGTTGAGCAGAGCGACCAGCTCTGTCTGCCGCACTGGGCTGCCCGTTAGGCATGCCAGGTACTCGCGCAGCTCCCGCATGCGCAGAACTTTCATACGCCGCTTGCAGCGATCCTCCAAAAGCGCAAGTTTGTTATCAGGATGGAAAATTCCTGCCGATTGATAAATCATCTCCCGGATTCGCACCAGGTCCGGCTCCGGTGGTCCGGCCCTGCGCGGGGATGGCATTGACGTAGCAGCAGGGTTCGGGCTACTCACTCCTTCGCCCATCGGCACCGCGTGCAGTTTGCTTTAGCTACTGAGGTCCGCCTGAGTTTGTTTGCTCTTCTGGAACTTTGGCGGCATCTCCAGGCGCGGTCAGAACCACAATGTCGACGCGCCGGTTCTGGGCGCGCCCCTGCGCCGTCGCGTTGCTGGCGATGGGATGATATTGCGCATACCCCGCCGCTGCCAGCCTTTCTGGCGCAAATTGGTGTTCGACAATGAGAACGCGCACGATTTCCGTGGCCCGCGCCGTCGAAAGCTCCCAATTCGAAGCTAACTGCGCCGTATGTATCGGAACATTGTCGGTGTGACCTTCGATACGCAGCTTGTAAGTGCGGATGGCCAGAATCGAGGCGATTCGATCAAGCGCCGCGTGCGATTGGGGCTTTAGCGTGGCCGATCCGCTGTCAAAAAATCCAAACTCCTTCAGGCTGATCACCAGCCCGTCACTCTCGCGGCGCATCGCTATTTCATGCAGGGCGATTTCGTTGTGCAGCGCCTCGCGCAGCTCAGCTTGCAGGGTAGAAATATCAGTTTCTTCCGAGGCCCCGGAGAGAGAATCCTCCGGAGGCGAAGCAATGCGCCGCAGTTCCGCATTCTTCTTTACGTTCTCAATCGCCTGCACCGTATTGAACGGCATGGGATTATCGAGATCCAACGGTATCTGCGTCGTGGAAGCAGGGAAGACTCCCAACTCCTGAAACGCAACCTGAATGGCCAGCGCCAGCTTGCCCACCTTCTTCTGGTCAACCTGCGACGAGGCATAGAGCACCACAAAGAAAGCAAAGAGCAGCGTAATAAAATCGGCATAGGAAACCAGCCAGCGTTCGTGATTCGAATGAGCGGGCGGACGCCTGCGGCGTGACCTCATGCTTGGCCGTCTTTCCTAGCCTTTTCCGCGTGGTCCGCCTCGACCAGAAAGCCCAGCAGCTTGGTTTCCAGCATGCGCGGATTCATGCCCTCCAGAATCGAAGCGACCCCCTCGAGCGTCATTTCGCGGATGATCTGCTCGTCGCGAATCCGCAACTTCATCTTGCCGGCCATCGGAAGATATAAGAGGTTGGCCGATCCCACCCCATAAATCGTGGCTACAAACGCGACCGCGATCCCTTTGCCAACCTCGTCGATCTTGTCCAGATGCTGCATCACCTGAATCAGCCCCAACACCGCTCCGATAATGCCGATGGTCGGGGCAAAACCGCCCGCCGACTCGAACACTTGCGGAACCTGCTCTTCATACTCGGCCCGGCTGTCGAGTTCCAGTTGCATCATGTTCCGCAACTCCTGCGGCTCCGTCCCGTCCACCGCCAGCATCAGCGAGCGTTTCAGAACCGAATCCTGAATCTTCGGCAGTTCCGCATCCAGCGAGACGATCCCTTCTCGCCTGGCCCGCTGCGCATATCGAACCAGCTCCCCAATCATCTCTTGGGGATCTCTCTGCGAATGGATAAAGACCGATCCAAATTGCCGAAAGGCCAGCAAAATGATGGGAAGAGGAAATTGCAGCATCACCGCGCCCAGCGTTCCCCCGAATACGATCATCGCGGCCGTCGGCTGCAGGATCTGGCTCATGCTCCCGCCCTCGAGCAAAAGTCCGGCCAGAATTCCGCCGACCGCCAAAACAAGCCCAAGCAGACTGGCCTTGTCCACTGTCACTTTTGCGGCTCCCGTTTGCTGGAGTCCGGATGCTCAGGAGGCGCAAGGTGCGAAGAGGAGGTATCCCAGGCACTGGAGAAGCCTTCGAGAACCGAACGGCGGAATGCCACAACCCGCCGCAGAATTTCCTCGACATTCTCTTTGACAACAATTTTTTCTCCATTGATGAGCGTGATGAGCGTATCCGGCGATTGCTCCACGAACTTGATCAGATCCGAATTGACCGTGAACGCCTGATTATTGAGTCGCGTAAGCCGGATCATCGTTGCCTTTCTACCGAGTCACTCTCGAGGCGACACTCCCCCAAGACCAGCTATCGGCCAACCGAGGACTAAGGCTTATGCGGGGCGCCGAGCCGGTGAATTACTTTGGAACTACGACCGATAGCTCGCGAGCCGCTTGCGACCGCTAAAGCACAAACCCAAACCGCCGATGAGAGAAAAGACGTTCGGGTTCCGTAGAACACGAAGTGGAACGGGAACTCCACAGAGAGACACAAGGCTGAGGAGGCGGTTCCAAGATTGGCGGGACCAACTCAAACAAAGGAGAATTACGATGCCTCTCGGAATCTTGTACAACATTCCGTCCCTCGCGGCGGAAGCCCAACTAACTCTGACGAGTACCGCCTTAAACTCGACACTGGAGCAACTATCTTCAGGGTCGCGCATCAACACCGGCGCAGATGATGCCGCCGGACTGGCCATTGCCAATGGGTTGCAGGCCAATGTTTCCGCTCTTACCCAGTCTGTCAGCAATGCCAACAACGGCATCGGCGAATTGCAACTCGCCGATGGTGCTCTTGCCCAGGTCACGACTCTGCTCAACCGCGCTGTTACGCTGGCCACCGAATCGGGCACGGGAACCGTCTCCGATGCACAACGAGTCGCGATTCAAGCTGAATACTCGTCCATCCTTACGGAGATCAACTCCATCGGCACCAGTACCACTTTCAACGGCCAAGCCGTATTCCAGGGCGGCTCGACGCCCAATACCAACGCGGTTGACAGTCCCGGGACCGGCACATTGCAACTCAACGAAGGCCTGACGGCCGGAACCACAACTACCGTCTCGGCAGGCGGCGCTTCCTTCAGCTTCACCGCTGCCACTACCGGTCAAGTGCCCACGAATCAGGTAAACAGCGCCACCACCAATCTGACGGCTTCCACCGCTCTGGCTTCAGGCTCTATCCTCACCGTAACCCGCGCTGGCGGCACCACCATTTACACCGCGACCGCCGCCACCACGGTGGGCGCATTGGAGAACGTCATCAACTCAGGGGTCGCTATCAGTGGCACTCCGATCACAGTCACCGGCACCGACACTGCCGGCCATACTGGCTACTCGGCGACAATTGCGGGAGGATCTCTGCAGCTGACCGATCTTAATGGCAATAACGACATCAGCGCGGTCGAGACTGGCGATCCCAATACGAACCAGATCACCAGCAGTGTCGGCACACTCACGACGGCTACCGCCCTGGCCTCGGGAGATGTCTTCACAGTGACTCGCGGAGGCGCCGTCGACACGGTCTACACCACAAACGCCGCTACCACCGTAGGCAACCTGATCAACGCCATCAACACCGGCACCGGCACCGGCGTCCTCGTCACCACCACTGGCGGAGGCATCACCACAGGCCTCGGAGCTTCAATCGTGGGCGGACACCTGATTGTCACCGACTCCAACAACAACGGCAATATCACTGCGGCTCAGGGTACCGGCGCTGAGTTGGGGACCTTCGCTGACACCGTCGATAAGACTTTCGCCGCCCCGTTCCTCAACCCTGCAGCCTCTACCTCCACGGTGCAGACTCTGATCAATGCTATTAATTCCGACACCGTCGTCGGCGCTAAGGCGGCATTGGTCAACGGCCAATTGCAAGTCACTGATCCTTTCGATCGGGGAGATCTCGCTGTGACCACCACCGACACCGTACTGGGAGCCACGGTCGCGGGCGCTCAAACCTCGTTCCCGAATACCACAATCGGGTCATCCGCGCCTAACGCCAACGAATTGGTCAGTAACGCCGGAACCAGCGGCACCCCGTTGACCGCCGACACGGTGCTAGCGGCCGGCACGGTTACCAGCTTCACAGCCGGGGGCAAAACCTTTTCCTATACGGCGCCGACCGGGGGTTCCACCATCGGGGCCCTCATCAGCGCCATCGACAATCCTCTCACCGACCCGGCAAACCTGCAGGCCTACATTGGGACTGTCGGCTCGGCTGCCGGACAACTGGTGGTGGTCGATCCGCTCGATAATAATGATCTCGCAGTCGGTCCAACCAATGCCGACACCGCGCTCGGAACATTCAGTAATCCGGTAACCACTGCCTCGCCCACCACCAACATTTTCTTGAGCGATTCCACCGCCGTTGGCTCAAGCGAGATCGCGGTAACCATTGGCTCTTTGAACACCTCGTCGCTCACCAACGGCAGCGGTACCGCCGGCGTCAACCTTGCCGCTACCGACTTGAATACCCAGGGGGACGCGCAGTCCGCCCTGATCTTGCTCGGTTCGGCTATCGCGAATATCGCCAGCGTTCGCGGTAACCTCGGTGCCGTCGTCAACCGGCTGACCGCAGCCAGCAACGTTCTCAACAGTCAGGTCTTAAACCTGACATCGGCGGAGAGCACCATCACCTCGGCCGACATTCCAACCGTAGTCGCCAACCTCACCAAGTATTCCATTCTGGAACAGACCGGCATCTCGGCTCTGGCCCAGTCTAACCAGCAACAGCAGCTCGTATTGAAACTGTTGCAGTAAGCGTATCTGCGGATGGAGGCAAGATAATCCTTGCCTCCATCCCACACCCACGCTGGGTAGCTCAATATGAGCGTAAGTCCCACACTCAACTTCCTCCCGGCTGCCGAATCTTCGGAGGCGCGGGGAGACGCTCGCGCTGCACACCTTACTTCGGTTCCCAGATCAGGAGGTGGTTCACTCGGGGAAAGTCAGCAGTTACAAAATGGATATTCGGCGGTCGCTGGCCCGCAAGATGAAGTTAAAGTGCAAATAGAACCGCCGGCAGAGATCGCGGTGTACCAGTTTGTGAATCAGCAGGGCACCCTGGTTTTGCAGGTGCCGCCTCAACAGATGCTTAATATCGCCAACGATATTTCTCAGGAACTGGCGCAGGAGAGGTTAACCGAGAAATCCGCTGCCGTCGAAGGAGGAAAAGACCATGGGCATTAGTTTAAATCCCGCTACTCTTCTCTCGGGACAAGGCATCGACGTCGCTTCCCTGGTACAGCAGATCATTACCAACCAGAGCACCGGCCCATTATCGGTGTGGCAAGGGCAGGAGACATCCCTGTCTACGCAGAATGGCCTGCTGGCCGGGATTGAGAACAATCTCACCAGCCTGCAGACCGCCGTCGCCGCGTTGTCTGATCCGGTGGGAGCGCTCACCGCCCAAGCCGCAACCTCGTCGCAGCCCGGAATTCTTACCGCTACGGCGGACAGCACGGCGATTTCCGGAACTCATACCATTGATGTGAATAACCTGGCGACGATTGGCACTTTGTACACCAATCCCATCGCCGCCGGCGCCAGCACTTCTTTTCTGGCGGCTGGACAAACTACCGGCGACGTTCAGTTGCGGGTTGGAGGTACCACTGGCACCACCTACGACATCCCCATCACCCAGGGCAGTAACGACACACTCACCAGCCTCGCCAGCTACATCAACACACAAAGCTCCACAAATAATTGGGGAGTCACTGCCAGCGTCGTCAGCGACACCTCCGGCTCGCGGCTGGCTCTTCAAAGCCAGAACACAGGCACCACAGGGGCACTAGCCGTCAGCAGCAACACCAATACCACCCTAACCTTCGCCACGCCGGCGGGCGGCACCAACGCCAGTCTGACCGTCGATGGAGTGCCCTTCAGCAGCACCACCAACACTGTAACCGGCGCCATCCAGGGGGTCACGCTCAGCCTGGTTAGCCAGTCGCCCGGCAATCCCGTGCAGGTGAGCGTGGCGCCCGATCAAAGCCAGATCACTACCGCGGTCAATAACTTCATTTCCGCCTACAACACGGTGATCACCACCAACAATCAGCAATATTCTGTGGATCCAACTGGAACCACTCCCGCTCCCCCTCTGGAGTCGGATCTTTCTTTGCGCTCAGTCCAGGCGACCATCCTGGCGGATGCTGGCTTCGCCATCACCGGGAACAGCGGATACGTCAACCTCGAGTCGCTGGGAATCAATACCAACAATGATGGCACTCTGACCTTGGGGACGAATGCGGAGGGGCTCAGCTTTTCCCAAGTGCTGGCAGCGAATCCCACGGCAGTGCAGAACTTTTTCCAGAACGCGTCCGGCACCGGCTTCGCCAACAATTTCAATACCGATCTCAATAACCTTACAAACGCCACCAGCGGCCCCTTAAACGCGGAAGAAACCCAAAACGCGGCGGAACAGCAGGATTTGACGACCACTATCAACAACTTTGAGGTCCAGCTTACGGCCCAGTCCGCGCAGTTGACGACGCAGTACGATGCGGTCAACGCCTCCCTGCAGGCCTATCCTATTCTTCTACAAGAGGTCACTGAGACGCTGGGCACCCTGGGACAAGGCACTTCCAGTTCCGGCTCGCTGATCGCCAGTGGACCTACTCTGACTCAGGGGTTATAGCGAACGTGGACGCAAGATCTTCCTATCGGCAATCGGCCGTGACCGGCGCAAGCCCCGTACGCCTGGTGATTTGCCTCTATGAGCAGGCCATCGAAGATCTGCGCCAGGCGGTGGTCGCCCTCGAAAAGGGGGAGATCGAAGCCCGAACCCGAAAAATCAATCACGCCATTACCGTTCTCGGCCAGCTGCAAGGCTCGCTCGACATGGTGCGCGGCGGAGAAGTTGCCAGAAACCTCGAGCGCTTCTACGATATCCTGCGCGCCGGAATCGTCGAAGCCCAACTCAAGCAGTCGCCCCGGATCCTGGAACAGCAGATCTCTCAGCTCGTGCTGGTTTATGAGGCCTGGCTCGAGGTCGAACGCGCCGCTTCCGCCGCTCCTCTCCCGCCGCCCCAAGAATCTCCCGAGGCAGCTCCGCCGATCGCTTCCCCTGGATCGCCGGCAGCGGACTGGAGCGCTTAAATGGCTTCGCTGATCGAAAGCATTCGCGGCGCCAATCGCCGCCTCGCCCCTCAACTCGAAACCATCTCCGCCCGGCATGCTACGCCCTCTGCAGTCCTACGTCCGGAAAATATCGCGGCGCTGCTCTCCGAATTGCTGTCTGCCGGCGCTTGCCTTCGAGCCCAACCGCTGCCCAGCCGCGGACTCGATGACGAACTCGACCGCGAGCTCGACGAATATCGCCGGCATGTCGAACGCCTGCGCGGCCTTCTACCCTCCATTCACCGGGAATTGCTCGCAGAACGCGCTCGCATCGAGACTCGCCGCTCCCGGGTGGTGAGCGTTACCGAATGGGCCCGCGCTTCGCGCCAGACGCTTTAGTTCTCAGCTCCCCGCCTGATCTCTAGCGCAGATAATCGAACAGATCGGTTTGCGAGGTCTGGCCAATCGACTGCAGCGTTGCTTGCAGCGACAGCTGCGAGGTGGTCAGATTGCTGATCACGTTGGGCAGGTCGGCCGCGCCCTCGGTGTTCTGCTGCACCGCCAGTTGCTCAGTTTCACTGTCCAGATAAGTCTGCTGCGCGTTGAGCTGGTTGAGAGCGTTGCCATAAAACACACGCGCTGTGTCGATCGAATTCAACGAGCTCCCGACTTCTGTGACCGCCGTGCCAATGCTGGCGGTGTTGTTGCTCTGCAAGCCGTTAATCAGATCCTGGATGCTCTGAAACATATCCGTTCCCGAAGCCGAAAAAAGCTGCGGGCCGGGCAGATTGGTTTGCAGGGAGAACTGATTGCCCAGGGTGACGCTGTTCACTCCCGAATTTCCTTTGTAACTGACGCCAGACGGCGAGCTTGCGTCCAGAACATAAGGAGTGGTCTGGGTTGCCGTTCCGGCAAACACGTAGCTGCCTTGATAGGTAAGGTTCGACAGGCTGAGCAACTGAGTCTGTATGCCCTGCACCTGGGTCGCGATGGCCTGCCGGTCGGCGGCATTCACCGTGCCGTTGGCTCCTTCGGTTCCCAGGCTGATGGCCTGCTGCAGCGCTGTAATCACCGAATTCAGCGTGGAGTCTGCATTCTGCACCTCCCCCTGTACGCTGCCGACGCTGCGCTGGAACTGGTCGTCCTGGGAAGTTTGAGCCGCATCCTGGATCAGTACGGCGGCGGCGGCCGGATTGTCGGAGGGCTCGTTGACGCTCGAACCGGAGGCGATCTGCTGGTCGTCGGTCGCGATCTGCTGTTGTGTCTGGGCAATGTCGGCCAGCAGGTCGGGATACGGATTAGGATTCACGCGCATCGTTTTTTACCCGGTTAATGTGGACATTTGAATTACGGCGTACATCATGTCGTTGATGGTGGTGATCACCTGCGCCGACGCCTGGTACGCATCCTGATACTGCACCATGTTTGCGGCTTCCTCGTCGAGCGATACCCCGGAAACCGACGAGCGCTGATCCTGGAGCTGCTGCAGGATGGAGCTCGAAGCGCTCTGCTCCGCCGCGGCATCCGAGGTCGCGTTCCCCACGTCGAGAACGATTCCCGAGTAATAATCCTCGGGGCTCTGGCCGCCGATGATGGGCTGGCTCCCCAAAGCGTACATTGCCTCGGCATTCCCGTTGCTGCCCGTGCTTCCGTCGGAGCTGGCCGCAATCAGAGCAGGGTCGGAGATCGCAACCGACAGTCCCGCCGCCGCTCCGACGTTTCCTGCGGGCGAAGGGTTGAACAGGTTTGTGCCCGGGTTGCCGTTGAGATCGAAGCCCGCCGCTTGCACCCGGTTCACCGTCGTGGCCAGTCCGCCCGCCAGGGTGTCAAGCTGGGCCTGTATAGCGGGGATCTCCTGGTCGCGCGCCTGCAAAGTTCCTGCCAATTGCCCCGAGGTGATCTGGCTGGTGATGTCGTCGCCTTCCGAGTACACGTCATGCAATCCCGAAGGATTCAGCTGGGCCTGCAACTGGAAGCTCTGCTGCCCCAGCACCAGAGGCGTCCCGTTCGCCGTGGTCAGCGTCAGCGAGTTGTTGCTGGGGATCACGGAAACGTCCACCAGAGACGAGAGCTGGTCAATCGCCTGCTGCCGCTGATCGATGAAGCTGCCCGCGCTCTGCCCCCCATTCCCCAGATTGTTGATCTGTTGATTGAGCTGGGCGATCTGCTGCGTGAGCTGGTTGATCTGCCCGACGGTCTGCACCACGCTGAGATCCAGATTCTGCCGCTGCGTGCTCAGATTATTGGCCGTGGTGTTAAAGCTGGTAGCCAGATTACCGGCGGCGGTCAGCACGCCCTGGCGCACCGACAAGTCACTTGGGTCGGTCGAAAGCTGGTTGATGCTGTTGAAAAAATTCGTGATCTCGGTGCCGATGTCGCTGGTACTGGTGGTGAAGTTCAACTGCGTGGTCTGCAAGGCCGAAGCCAGGGTGTTGAACTGGTTCTCCGTCTGGGTCTGCTGCTGAATCTGCGATTCCAGAATAGGATCGCGGATGCTCTCAACCGACTGCAAAGTCACACCGGTTCCGAAAGTGAGCTTTCCCAGTTCGACCGGGTCGCTTGAGACCAGCACCGGCTCCTGCCTCGAGTAGCCGGGCGTATTCACATTGGCGACGTTGTTGGTGGTGGTGGCAAGCGCCCCCTGCGCGGCGGTTAGGCCGCTCAACGCTGTCGCAAGGCTGGCATTGAGGCTCGACATAAATCAAAATTTTCCGGCCGCCCTGATCATGCACTCAAAATGATTCCGGCGGTTTCCTACCCGAGGCCGGCGGCAGAGTGTAGGCTGCGCTCGGGTCGGCCAGCATATTGGCCAGCACCCGCAGCTTCGCTTGCGCCCGCTTCAGCACCGCCGATTGCAACCGGATCGCATCCAGAATGCGAGTCTGCGTGCGCCGCAGCTCGTCGCCTATCTCGGAAGCGTCCCCAGCCCAAACCGGGCTGGCTTCGGCGGTTGCCCCATTTCCCAGAAGCCCCGCCAACTCGTTTCCCAATGAGTTCTGCTCCCTCGTGCACCGCTCCATGCCCGCAAGATCCAAAGCCAGCAATGCTCTGAGGCTCGCTTTCAGGCTGCTTTCCAGCCCCGACATCAGCGCCAGCCGCGAACCCAGCGCGTCATCGTCTGCACTTCGATCACTCGAATTTAAGCTGGCGATCCGCGAATTGCGGCGGGAGCGACGGCATTGAGCGCGCAAAAAGATGCTGCGAAACATGGGCAACCGTCGCCTACGCCAGATTGTCTAGCCGGTGCTGTTGAATCTCGCTGTCGGCCTCGGAGTCTGGCTCTGAATTCTCCTCTGACACTGGCTTCGAAGGCGGCTCCGGTGGCGGCCGCCGACGCTGCTCCTCTTGCCCATTGGCAGGCCCAGCCTGGCCTTGCGCCGCCGGTACGCTTGACACCGGTTCCAGGCGCTCTGCCACCGGACGAATGGATAGATCGTCGCTCTCCATCGCAAAATTCCCTTGTTGCCGAACGCCGCCCGAACGCCCGCGAACCCTAGGCCGCCTTCGTTTCCAGCAGGTGGCTGAAGACCGAGTTCGCCACGTCGCTTGCACTGGGACGGTAGTTGCCCTCCAGCACCACCTGCCGCAACGCATTCACTTTTTCCTGGCGGACTTCGGGAAACTGCAGCGCCTGTGCCACCAGCGCCTGCACCTGTACATGCGCTCCGGAAAGTTGCGCCTGATCTTCCCCGGGCGCGGCCGCTGCTGTACTCTGCGCTCCCGCGCTCGATGCGTTTTGGCTGGTTACGCCGCTTTCGGGAAGCGCCTGCGCCCCCTGGTTCGGATCGATTCTCATGTTTTGCTCCCTCCCGAATCTGCTTGCAATTCAATGATCGGCAGGCGATTAAAAAACTTTAATTTCTCATGAATGATTTTAACCAAGCCCGCATCCCCGTGCCGCTCGGGTACCTACATCTTCTTCTATCGGCAGAACTTAGGAAAACTTTAGCTTCTACCAATCGGCCTCGCGGCAATTGGCAAATCCGCGTCCGTCTACTTACCTTCGTGCGGTAAATGAGCGGAAATCATGGCGGCGATGCCGAATCCACCCCCCGCCGCCATCGCCGAAGCGAGTGCCTGGGTTCCCATATAGTTGTAATCGTCTTCCCCCGCGGTCGCATCCTGTCCCGGCAGGGTGGCAAAGGTTTTCTCGAACGACTCCAGCACGCTCCCAATCAGTTGCGCCTCGAATTCGCGGGCGGCCTTCCGTCCCTTGCTCAAGTCTGGCGCAGTCGCCGAAGGCAGCGTCGCGGCCGATGCATTCGAGAGAGAAACGCCAGAGAAAGAGCTACCGGAAAAAGACGCGCCGGAAATCCCGCTCATCAGATCACCTCCAGATCGGCTTCGAGGGCCCCGGCCGCCTTGATCGCCTGCAGAATCGAAATCACGTCGCGCGCCGTGGCGCCGATGGCTTGCAGGCGCGTCACCAGCTCCTCGACGCTGGCGCCTTCGCTCAACGCCACATTTCTTGCCGGAGCCTCGCTGGTCTTGAGCCTGGTCTCGGCCAGCACCTCCGTCTGCCCGCCGGCGGCCGTATTCGGCTGTGAAGCCGTGTAGGTGGTTGAGACCTCGATGGAGAAGCTGCCATGCAGAATCGAAACCGCGCCCAGCCTCACCGCCTGGCCCATGACCACCGTCCCGGTGCGCTCGTTGACCACCACCTTGGCTTTGCGCCGCACCTGAATCTCCAGATTCTCGATTCGCGCCAGCAGCGCCGGCACATCGGCCGCCACCGCGGCCGGGGGCTGAATCTCCACCCGGCGGCTGTCAATCACCTTCGCCGCCGGAGCGGCCAGTTCTTTATTGATCGCGCTGGCAACCTCCTCGATCGTGCTAAAGCTCGCCTCATTCAGCAGCAGCGAAAACCGGTGCAGCTTGGTCAGATCGAGGGAGCTGTCGCGTTCGATTAGCGCTCCGTTGGGTATGCGTGCGGTGGTCGGATGGTTCACCTGCTTCGCGTTTCCTCCACTTCCTGCCGCGTATCCGCCCAACACCAGCGGCCCTTGCGCCGCCGCATACACCTGTCCATCCGACGCGTAGAGCGGAGTCAGCAGCAGAAGCCCTCCCTCCAGGCTGCGGGCATCGCCCGCTGACGAGACGATCACATCCAGCGGCATGCCGGGGTGCGCAAACGGAGGCAGATTGGCGGCGACGAATACCGCAGCCACGTTCTTCACCTGCACCACGGTTTGCAGTACAGCAGGAGGAATTTCCACGCCCATGCGCTGCAGGATGCTGGCCAGAGTCTGGATCGTGAAATACGTTTGCTGCTTGTCTCCCGTGCCCTTTAGCCCAACCACCAGACCGTACCCGATCAGCGAATTGTTGCGGATGCCTTCGACGCTGGCGACATCCCCAATCACAACCTTGTGGTCGACGCCATCGCCCGCCGCCAAGCTGGGGGTGCTGAGCATTGCCATGGCCACGGCCCATCGTGCCAGCAGGGTTGCCAATCGAATGGGGGGTTGAAGCATATTTTTCTTCGCTTCCCTAAAAACCAAAAATCCGCAGCAACCATTTCGTCACCACATTTGGCGGACGCACACCTTCGCTGATGACGCCTTTGCCTTTGACTTCCACTTCCATATTGCCCACGCTGTTCGAAGCCACCGTATTGGTGGCATCGAGATCGCCGGGGCGCACCAGGCCGCGCACAATCACCGTCTCCCGCTGGTCATTCATCACGATCTGCCGCTCGGCCTCCACCACCAACGTCCCACTTGGCAGCAGTGCCGCCACCCGCCCGGTCAGCGTGGTGGCCAGCGCTGTCGTCGAACTAGCCTGCGCCTTGCCGGTCAGCGCCTGGTTCGAAGTGGGCGAAAACAGATTGGCGACGCCGCTGGTCTTGATATGTCCCGGCAAGGCGGAGATGCCCGAACTCGCCGTTAACGCCCGGCTGGTGGCCACATTGCCGGTATTCGTCGAGGACAGGTTCTGCGAAATGTTGATAGTGACCAGATCGCCCACCCGCGACGCCTTGTAATCGGCCACCAGATTGGCCAGCCTTCCGTTGTCGACCCACAAACTCCCCAGGCTGCTGGCCGCCGCAGGTGGCGACGATCCCATCATGCGTTGAATGTAGTCGGAGAGCGCATCGTGTTTCGGAGCGGGGTTCTTATTCTTTGTCCGCGCCGGAGCCGCGGCAGGCAGCAACATCAAGATCGACATGAGGAGGGCGAACCTGCAGAGCAGGCAAAATGAGTGGATCACTGGATGGATATCTTTTCGCGCACTCTGGAAGCTGCGCGACATCCGCCTCTTGCCCGCAGCGATCCTCACAAACTTGCCCGCAAGGTGCCGTCATCCAACACCTCCGCCTGCAGAACGCGTGCCGCATTTTTCAGCCGCACCCGCACCCGCTCGCCCGAGCCGCCGCCGTCAAGACAGGTCACCGGCAAGACCACGCGAATCCCGCCCTCGTCCCATCGAAGCGTTGCCGTCTGCCCCGCCTTTACCAGGAGCCGGCTCGCAGGGCCGGTGGGCGATTCGAAACTGGACGATCGGCCAGCAGCAGATACATCTCCGGCTGCGTTTTTTGCTGCGGCAATCGCACCACGAGCCCTCCTGTTGTCCCCGTGCTCTCTGGTCCACAGCAAGAAGGGAACGCAATCCTCCGGCTTGACGCACCGCACGGCGAACTCCCGGCGCTTTAATCCCGCATTCCAGTGGCTTCGGACAAGCTCCAAATCGGCATCTTCGGGAATCGACTGCGCACTCGCGCAGTCGAGTTCTTCGCCCCAGAGTCTCCTGACTCCTTCTGCGATCTGCGAAGACGGCTGGCCCAGAACAAATTGCGCAATCTCGGAGCAGGACTTCATGGGCCCGGCGCTCTGCACCACCACGCGATCGGGAATCTGCCCGGCAATCTCACCCGTAACACCCATCCCACGCAGAATTGCCTCGATCAATCCGCGCAGCTCCATCCCATCGAGCGCGCGCGTTTTCCCGGCGCGAGGCGCGGCCCCGAGCGATATCCGAGCGGCGGCTTGCCGGACTCGCGCACATGTGTCCGGCGAGAGCAAGTCCGCGACCGTCAGCTCCGGGGCTGCAATCCGTACGCTGGCCTCGAGCCCGACCAGCGAGCAGCTGGTTCCTGCGGCGCATCGCCCCACCAGACTTGCGGAAACCGCAATCACCGCCATCACCAACCGCCGCATAAATCTTCCTCTCAGTAAAACTCGCTCAGTGGATCCGCCCGATCTTCGATCTGCCCAATCCTCCGCTATCGGCCCAGATTGTTGATGGTCTGCAGCATCTGGTCGGCGGCATTCACCACTCTCGAGTTGGCTTCATAAGAACGCTGGGCCACGATCATGTTCACAAACTCGGTCACCACGCTCACATTCGACTGCTCGAGCATCCCCTGCACAATCGTTCCCAGGCCTTCGGTTCCGCCCGGTGCGCCCACGATCGGGTCGCCCGAGGCGGTTGTCTGCAACAACAAATTGCTGCCCGTGCTGTTGAGCCCTCCGGGGTTATTGAACAGCGCCAGTTGCAGCGTCCCCACCTGCTGCGCGGTCGTCTGCCCGGCCACCGTCACGCTGACCGTGCCATCCGATCCCACCGTAATCGAGGTCGCGCCCGTGGGAATCGAGATTCCGGGCTGTACCGGGTCGCCCTCCTGATCCACCAAATTGCCATTTTGGTCGGTGTGAAAACTTCCGGCCCGCGTGTACGCTGTCTGCCCGTCGGGCAACAGCACCTGAAAAAATCCCTGCCCTTGAATCGTCAGATCGAGTGGATTCCCCGTCTGGCTGAAGTCTCCCTGCGCCTGCAGCACCTCCGATGCCGCCGAGCGCGTGCCCAACCCGACTTGCAGCCCCGCCACCAGCGTGGTCTGCTGGGTCGCTGCCGCTCCCGGCATGATCAGGTTCTGATAGATCAGATCTTCGAACTGCAGTCGCCGGCTGCGAAACCCGGCCGTGCTCGAGTTCGCCAGATTGTTGGCGATATTGTCGAGATTCAATTCCTGGGCAGTCATGCCGCTGGCTGCGGTATACAACGCGCGCATCATTTCTGGTTTCCTCTCTGGTTCATCTCTTCTTTGGTTGTTCTGCACTCTTTAGTTTTTTCTGCACTTGAGTTCCTCTTAGCTTTTTTCAAATTCCTTTCTTCCCGCTGCCTTCGTTTTCCCGTGAGCTCATACTTTCGGCAAGTCCTGCACCGCCGTCTGGTTGAGCTGGCTGTCGAAGGCGCTCATTGCCCGGGAGAGCATTTCCGCGTTGCGCTGCACCGTGATTAACTGCACCACTCCCTCCATCGCGCCCACGTTCGAGCCTTCAAGCATGCCCTGGCTCACACTGGACTCCGTCACCGGCAGCGCCGTGCCCGCCGGAGCGCTATAAGTGGCATCGCCAACTGCGGTCAGGCTAGTTCCCGGAGCGAACTCCGCCAACTGCAGCTTGTCCACCAAATTGCCGTCAACCGAGATGGACCCGTCGGAACTAATCGCTACATTCCCGTTGGGAATCGTCACGGGCCCTTGCTGCCCCAGCACCGCCGCACCCTGGCTGTTCATCAGTTGCCCGAACCCGTTCACGTGAAAGCTGCCGTTGCGCGTGTAAAGAACACCTTGCGCCGTCTGCACCTCGAAAAAACCCTTTCCAGCGACTGCCACATCGAGCGGATTCCCCGTCGGCGCAAGGCTGCCCGAGGTCAAATCCAGACGGCTCCCGCTCAACACGCCAAAGTCATTCACCGCCGCGTTCAGCGGGTTCAGGCTCACCGCTCCGCTCCCGGTCAACAACGAGCGAAACGTCATCTGCTGCCCGCGGTATCCTGTCGTTCCCAGGTTTGCCAGATTATGGGCAACCAGTTCCAAGGCTTGTGTCTGCGCCGCCAATCCTGCACACGCTGCGTAATATCCGCTGTCCATGATTTGTAGGTGTTTCCTGCGGGAAGGCTCAAGCAGTCGGAGGTCCACTCGGAAAGAGGGAGCGAGACCCGCTAAGTGTCCGGAAAAATCACTGGCGAGGCAAAGCAGAAAAGAGAATTCTTATGTGAGAAAAGAAAGAGGCAGATTTTGTTGCCCCAGGCAGAAAGGGTGCAGCAACCTTTTCCTATTGAACCGAAACAGATGAAAAATTCATCACAATTTCCTAGCACCGTTTTGGCGCAGCTCGTTGGCCGAGCTTCGTATCGCAAAACGATCTCACCGCCCGCTCACAACCTGCTCTACCCATTACGGAGCGTGTACTCCAAGAGCCTTCTCGATTTCACCGGCAATGTCTGCCGTCAGCGCCAGCATCCGCTCTTCCGACTCTGCTTCCACCATCACCCTCGCCAGCGCTTCCGTTCCCGAATACCGCACCACCACGCGCCCATTTCCGTTCAACTCGCTCTCGGCTGCTGCAATCGCCCGCTGCACCGTTGGAACCTCGGCAAACGGAATCTTCTCGCGCACCCGCACGTTCTGAATCTTCTGTGGAAACACCTTCAGATCGCTCACCAGCTCGGCCAACGATTTCCTCGACCGCACAATCACATCCATCACCCGCAACGCGGTCAACAACCCATCGCCCGTGGTCGCATCGCAATCGCGAAAGATCACATGACCCGATTGTTCCCCTCCCAGGGTCGCGCTCGTCTTCAACATCTCTTCCAAAACGTATTTGTCGCCAACATTGGCGCGGAGCATACGAATATCCGAATTTTTCAACGCAATCTCAACTCCCATGTTCGACATGGTCGTCGCCACCACCGTCGACCCAGCCAGCTTGCCTCGCGACTGCATGTCCCGCGCCGTCAACAGCAGCACGCCATCTCCATTCACCACGTGCCCCGCCGCATCGCAAAACAAAGCGCGGTCGGCATCGCCATCGAACGTCACCCCCAAATCAAACTTGCCGCCCGACTCCGCAACCGCTCTGCCCAGCGTCTCCGGATGCAGCGCCCCACACCCGTCATTAATATTTCTTCCATCCGGCGTGATGTTTATGAACGTTACCTGCATCCGCAAACTGCGAAACAGCTCCGGAGCCTCCGCCGTCGCCGCGCCATTCGCGCAATCCACCAGCACGCGGAGCGTGCTCAAATCCGAAGGTACGCTGCCCGCCAGTTCCTGAATGTAAGCTTTTCTGAGCGCCGCTTCTCCCGGCAGCGACGGCCCGGCGATTCTCAGTGCCGTATCGTCCGCCGCATCGACCTTTCCCAGCAACGAGAAAATTTCTTTTTCGATCTCTAACTCGCGAGCGTCGCTCAGCTTGAATCCATCGCCGGAAAAAACTTTGATCCCGTTATCCGTCCACGGATTGTGCGATGCCGAAATCACCACCCCCGCCGCCATGCCCCGTGACCGCGACAGGTACGCCACTCCCGGCGTCGTAATCACGCCAGCACTGTGGACCTCCACGCCCACCGCCGCCATTCCCGCCGAAACGCGGTCCGCAATCCACGCGCTCGATTCCCGCGTGTCCTGTCCCATTACCGCCTGTGGCCGAGGCATAATGTGAACCAGATCATGCCCGAGCGCCCGCCCAATCAGATACGTGCTCTCCGCCGTTAGCGGAAATTCTCCCGCCACGCCTCGGATTCCGTCAGTGCCAAATAGTTGTCTGCTTTTACCGCTCATGAATGTATTTAGGAAAGCGATTGTGAAACCGGCAACGGAGGATGATAAATGAGAACTGCGGAACTGATGGAGATCAAATCACTCGAAAGGACACGCTGGCCACAAACAACACCTCAATGTCCGTTTCCGCCCCCACTCTTCTGCATAATTACCGTCACCCTCACCGGCGCTGGGTTCACCACCTGCACCAGCGGATCCGGTACGTACACCATCGTCATAAAACTTTCTTCCGTCCGCGTCCCAGACACGTCCACCGGATCGGTCGTCGCCGAGTCAACCTGTTCCACGTGATGTTGCGGCCCGGTGATGGTGATTTTCTCCGGATCAACTAGCACTTTCCCAATCTGCTCGCCTTCAACAAAATTTCCCGTCACCCGCGGATGCACCTCGACCTCGCGCGTCAACCGCATGTCAAAACTCAAATGCACCTGCCCCGGCACCACTTGCACCACGTGCAGTTCGCGGCTGTGGCGAATCTGCTGCGCCGTCAAATCGAAGGTGCGTTCCCCCGGCTTGGCATCCGCCATCTCAAGCTGGGCGTGAATATCGGTCGAGCGCAGGTTTCGAATCAAACTCTCCGGCCCCCGCACCCGAATCTGCGCCTCCGGAATCGTGATCGAACTGATCTCCAGATGTGCTGGCACGTGCTGAAATTCAATCGGAACACGCACTTCCACTTCCGCCGGCTCCTGCTCGGGTGAAATCGCCATCCACAGCGCCGTTGCAATCAGCAGCGACAGAACTTTCAGCCAGAAATTGTGCAGCACCCAGCGCCGCAGGAAATCTTTCATAGCGGACGCTCCGCATCTTCTTCCGCCACGCTATCCGCCCCGATCTGCGCCCGCAACCGAAGTGGGGACTCCTCGCCGGCCTCGCCATTCTCCACTTCCGCGCTTTGCGCGACTACCGTCGGCAAAGTCACGGGAGACATATATCGTTTCAGTTCGCTGCCCAACCGCTCGCGCAACTGCTCGGCCGTAAGATCGCGCTCGATCTTTCCTCCCATCGCCATGCTGATCGCGCCGGTTTCTTCCGAAACAATCACCGCGATCGCATCGGTCTCCTCGGTGATGCCGATGCCCGCCCGGTGCCGCGTCCCCAGTTGCGTCGAGAGCACCGGATTCATCGACAGCGGCAAAAAACAAGCTGCAGCCGCCACTCTATCCTTTTGTATGATGACCGCCCCGTCGTGAAGCGGAGCGCTCGGTCGAAAAATCGTTGCCAACAAGTCGTAGGAGAGCTTCGCGTCCATCGCCACGCCGCTCTCGATGTAGGTGCGCAAGCCGATGTCCCGCTCAATCACCATCAAAGCGCCGGTCTGATGCTGCGAAAACAAATTCGCCGCCAGCACAATATCGTCATACGAATCCCCGCCAGCCGCGCCTCCGCGCAAAAAACTCAGCCGCCGGCCCACATCCGACAACACATGCCGAATCTCCGACTGAAAAACCACGATCAGCGCGAACACCACATAGGGAAGCAGATGGCTGACCAGCCAGTTCAGGGTAACCAGTTCGCCGATCCGCGCCAGATAAAACGCCACTGCAACTGCCGCCAGGCCGGCCAGCATCGGCGCAGCGCGCGTCCCGCGAATCATCGTCAGCAACTCATAAACAATCAGCGCCACCAGCAGAATGTCGAGCACCGTAAACGACACTCGCAGCCATGGCGCCGTCACTTGCATTCGAAAGTCTCCGAGCGGCTGAATTTTAACTGCCGAACCCTACATTCTAAATGCAGTCAACCTAAATGCAGTCAACGCTTCGATGGCGTCATTCCGAAGCCTCGCGTTTTTACCAGCGAGGCGAGGAATCTCGCATGCCTCGATGCTTGACTTACCCTGTGCCCGCTTTGGTCTCCGTGGTCACCGTTTTGTCGACCTTCGCCCGAATCTCGCCCCGAGCCACGCGCGCCGTAATCTCATCCCCAACCTTTATCTGTGCCGCATCCGTTATCAATTGCCCTGCGCTATCGAACACCAAGGCGTATCCCCGCTCCAGAATCGCCAGCGGAGACAAGGTTTCCAAAGCCCGCCCCATTCGCTCCAGTCGCAGCTTTTTCAGGAGCAACTGATTCCGCATCGCCGCCGACATCGCCGCCGTCTGCGCGGTAAGCCCCGCGCGAATCCCCCCGAGCACCCGTCGCAAATCGTAATGCCGCACCGCCGCCGAAACGGATTCCAATCTTCGCCGCTTCTGCTCCAAAGCCCCGCGAGCACCGCGTTCCAACCGGAACGCTAAATCGTCGACATTCTGCTGCCGCTCGCCGGATTAAGTCCATCATCCGCGCGAATGCCCCATGCTGCGCCCGCTCCATGAGCGCATGCCGCGCCTCCAACAACCGGCGTTCCATGCCACGAACCAGCCGCTCGTGCAAGCTCTCAGCTTGATTCTCAACTTCTACTCGCGACCGGATCACCAGTTCCGCCGCCGCCGACGGCGTAGGAGCACGCAGATCCGCGACAAAATCGCAGATCGTGAAATCTGTCTCATGCCCCACCGCCGAAATCACGGGAATCTCTGATGCCGCCACGGTTCGCGCCAGCCCTTCATCGTTGAATGCCGCCAAATCTTCCGCCGACCCTCCGCCGCGCCCGACAATAATCACGTCCACGGCCTGTGCGTCGCCTTTGCGACTTTCGTTTTTAGGACAATCATTGAAATACCTCACTCCGGCCGCCACTTCAAAAGCCGCCGCTTCGCCCTGCACCTGCGCCGGATAAACCACCACATTCACCGTGTGATGCCGCCTCTGCAAAATATTCAGGATGTCGTGCAACGCCGCCGCCTGCGGAGAAGTCACAATCCCAATCCGCGACGGCAATGCCGGAATCGGCTTCTTGCGCTCTGCCGCAAATAATCCCTCGGCTTCCAGCTTTGCCTTCAGTTGCTCGAACGCAACCTGCAACCCTCCCGCGCCCTTCGGCTCGATGTATTCCGCCGCAACCTGCAACTCGCCGCGATCTTCATAAATCGTTACCCGCCCGCGCACGATCACCTGCATTCCGTCCGCCGGACGAAAGCGCAGCAGCCGCGCCTTCGAACTGAACATCACCACCCGAATCTGCGCGTTGCCATCTTTGAGCGTGAAGTAAAGATGACCCGAATCCGGCGCGCGAAAATTCGAAATCTCACCTTCGACCCACGCGTCGGTGTATTCGCGTTCCAGATGTGTGCGCACCGCCGCAACCAGCGCGCGCACCGTCCACACCCGCCGCTCTGGAGGAGAGAATCGGAAGCCGAGTTGATCTGTCAGCGACATAAGTCTTTGGGAAGAAAGCCGCGATGCGGCGAAAGAGCACAGCCCACGGCGCAAGCCTTGGGTAACCTTGCACACCACAATAAGTCCCGAAGGAGCGAAGGAGAAAGTTACTTCGCCCTCCAAACCACCTTCCCCGCCACCATCGTCCAAACTACCTTCGTATCCCGCATCTGTTCCGGAGAAACCGTCAGCACATCGCGATCCAGCAAAACCAGATCCGCACGCTTTCCCGGAGCGATCGTTCCAATCGAATCCTCCATATTCATCGCCCGCGCCGAATTGCGCGTGTAGGCATAAAACATGGCTTCGCGCGGCATATCCTGCGGAGGGTTGAGCACTCCTTTCGGCCCTCGCCGCGTCTCCGCTTGATAAATCGCCTTGAACACGTTCGCCGTCGAAACCGGCCAGTCGCTCGCTCCCGAAATAATTCCGCCGTTATCCAGAATCGACCGCGCCGGATACTGCCACTTATAAATCTCGGGATCGATATACGGCTTAATAATCTCGATCGTGTCCTTGCTGGCATCTGCCCAGAACATTTGCAGCGCGCTAATTACGCCCAGTTCGCGAAAGCGCGAAAAATCGCTCGGCTGCACGAACTGCTCGTGCGTGAGTGTGTCCGGCAATCCTGAATTTCCATTTGCCTTTCTCGCCGCTTCAATTCCATCCAGGGCCGCTGTCACCGCTCCATCGCCGATCGCATGCACGTGAACAATTAGTCCTTCTTTATCGGCTTCAATGCACAACTCGGCAAACTTTTTCGGGTCGAACAACAACTCGGCATTTCGTCCGGTATTTCTGTACGGTTTGCTCAAGTACGCCGTCTGCGAAGGAAACTCGACCACTCCATCCGCAAAAACTTTCACTCCGGTCACATGCAGATGCGGAACATTCTTATATTCCTCGCGCGTCTTCTGCACTCGTGCCAGTTCCGCCACCGGATCTTTAGCAAACACCTGAGGAAACGCCACCACCTCCGAATTCAACTCACCATGATCGGCCAGCAATTTGTAAGCCTGCAAAACATAATCCAGCGCCAGCGGATCCAGCCAAGCCGTAATCCCAAGGCTGTATTCGTACTGCAAAGCCGCCCGCCCCGCGGCCAGCAATTCTTCGGGCGTGTGCTTCGGCAGCAACGGCTCAATCCTCTCCGTCCCGGCGTCAACTAAAAATCCATTCGGCTGCCCATGCCTATCAATGCCGTAATAAGCTCGTTGCTGCGCCGAAAGAGTCTGAAGAAAATCCGCCGTAATCCCAGCCCGCGCCAGCAAAGCCCGATTTGCCCAGGCCGTGTGCCCATCCATTCCACGCAACACCACGCACTGCTTCGCATAAGCACCCGTACTGAAATCCGCATTCAGCACATCGGGATGCGACCAGAATTCAAGCGGAATTCCAAGCACTTCCAAAATGTCGCCGCGCATTCCGCGCCCAGATTTTTTCCCCCAGGCCACAAATTTCGGCAGCTGATCGATTGCCGTAACTTCATCGCTCGCGTCTGCCGAAATCAGATTCATCCCCCCATCGATCGAGTGGCTGTGCGAATCAATGAATCCCGGGAAAAGGCTCTTGCCCTGCAGATCAACGTGCTCTGCATTGGCCGACACCAACTTCCCAACCTCAACCAGATTCCCCACGGCAACGATTTTGTCCCCCCGAATTGCAACTGCTTCCGCATAAGGGTTCTCCGGATCGCCAGTGAATACCTTGGCATGAAAGAAAATCCGCTCAGAACTCTCCTGCGCCCACAAGCCGCCGCGGCAGAACAAAACAAAAAAGAAGATCGACACCAGAGAAATGCCCGCCCAACCTGAAAATCGCCTCACCGAATCGTCCTTTCCGTTCCGTTTTACGCTGTGTACCACTGTGCCCTCCGTGGTTGAAGCCCTTCGCGCCCAAACAACACGAAGAGGACAGAACCTTCAGCGATCCGCCTGTCCGCATTCAACTTGCCCGTGATGCCGCGCTCTGCCATAATCCTCTCAAGATCGCACTCGGAAGAAATTTAACAATCCTTTATTTTCTTTCCGCCATTCGCCTGCAACTAAGCACCTATTAAGCGCTCATCCGACGAGCCTAACGAGCATTCTGGAGTGTAAGCCATGATATTCCCCGCACGATTCGCCCAATGCGTCGCCGTAACCTTCGTTCTTCTTCTCGCCGCCCCGTCATTCTCGCAAAACGTTCTCACCTACCACAATAACAACGCCCGTACCGGTCTCAACCCCGGCGAAACCATCCTCACCCAAAGCAACGTCAACGTGAACACCTTCGGAAAACTGTTCCAGCTCAGCGTCGACGGCCTGGTCGATGCCGAACCTCTATATCTCTCTGCTGTCCCGGTCAACGGTAGCACTCACAACGTGCTCATCGTTGCCACAGAAAACGACTCCGTCTACGCCTTCGACGCCGATAGCGGCACGCAACTCTGGCACATCAGCGCTCTCAAATCCGGCGAGACTCCCTCCGACGATCGCGGCTGCGACCAGGTCACGCCCACCATCGGCATCACGTCCACTCCCGGCATTCATCGTCCCGCCGGATCCAACGGAGTCATCTATACCGTAGCCATGTCGAAAGATACATCCGGCAACTATCATCAACGCCTACACGCGCTCGACGCCACCACCGGCAACGAACTTTACAAAGGCCCCGTCGACATCGTCGCCCAGTATCCCGGTACTGGAGACAATAGCTCCGGCGGGTTCGTCATCTTCGATCCCGCCCAATATGAAGAACGTGCCGGCATTCTGCTGGCCGACGGCCTCGTCTATCTCAGTTGGACCTCGCACTGCGACTACCGTCCCTACACTGGCTGGATCATGGGATACAACCCAACCACACTCGCCCAGAAAACCGTCCTCAACGTCACTCCCAATGCCAACGAAGGTTCCATTTGGGGAGCCGGCGCCGGCCCTGCCGCCGACAACGCCGGCAACATTTTCTTTCTCGACGCAAACGGCGTCTTCGATACCACGCTGAATTCCAGCGGCTTCCCCAGCCAGGGTGATTACGGCAACGCATTCGTCCGTCTCACCACCGAAGGCGGCCTTGCAGTCGCCGATTATTTCGAGATGTATAACGGCCAGCAGGAAAGTGACGAAGACGTCGACCTTGGCTCCGGCGGAGCGATTCTCCTGCCCAATATGAAAGACGCCTCAGGCAACACCTGGCAGCTCGCCGCGGGCGCCGGCAAAGACGGCAATCTCTACGTCGTCAATCGCAACGCGATGGGCAAGTTCAACCCCAGCGGCAACTCCAACTATCAGACCCTCTATGGAGTTCTGCCCGGCGGCATCTGGTCTATGCCAGCCTTTTTCGATGGTCGCCTCTACTTTGGCCCAGTCGGTTCATCTATCTATGCGTTTCAATTCAAGAATGCGATGTTGAAGGCGAACTCCGTCGCGCAAACCGCGACGACCTTTGAGTACCCCGGAGCAACCCCCAGCATCTCCTCAAACGGAAGCAAGAATCCCATCGTCTGGGCTGCGGAAAACACCAATCCAGCCGTCCTTCATGCTTATAACGCTTTGACTCTGCAGGAGCTATACAACTCCAACCAGGCCTCTAACGGACGCGACCAGTTCGGCGCCGGCAACAAGTTCATCACCCCGATGATCATTAACGGCAAAGTCTACGTCGGTACCACGACCGGCGTCGGCGTCTTCGGACTGCTGTCACCGAAAGGCAAAAGTTATTAGGATTAAGGATAATGAATGTGGCGCGGTGCCCTCGCCCGCGTTTTTTGTTGTCTAACTACATGATTCCATTGTGCAGAGTACCGTCCCGATCCTGGGCACGCCACTCCTGGAATCTCTACTCAAAGCCGCCCTCCCATATCCACAGTTTGCACTGGCCACCTGTTCGCGGCCCTCAAGAAATCCACCGAGATGCTCCCTGCCACGAAAAAGTTGCATTTTTCATCTACTCCGAAGTAATATCAAATTAGAGGCTTGAACCAGAGTCTCCCAGTACTGTAACCCTGACCCTTGTACCGCTAAGAGCAACTTTCCAGTTTTGCAGTTCAACGTGTGCAAAAACTTAACGAGGCCGCCCGTCAGCCTCCGTCCCGGTTCGGAGAGTTTAATATGGCGTGGTACGCGTACTGCCTTACCGAGCATCAGACCCTTCCCAACGGCACCCGTTCAAGACGCCCCTTCGTGATTGAAAATGTTCAAGGCGTGAATGGAGCCCCCGTCCTCAGCTATCCCAGCGGGGAGTTCGCTGTGATTGTGAGCGAGTACGACCAGAACCTAGGACCCCTGGATCAGAAAGCCGCCATCGACCACGCCCGCGTGGTGAGCGGATGCTTCAGAAGTTCCACCGTGTTGCCGTTCCGTTTCGGAACCATCTTCGAGAGTGACGACGCTCTTCGCCAAGCGGTCCGGGTCAACCGGCGCGCCTTCGGCCAAAGCGTGGAGAAGCTACGCGGCAAATCTGAAATGCACATCAAACTCACCGTCACCGACGGTTCGCTCCGCGAAGCCATGATCGACGTCATCCTGCCTGACACCGTCGGCGGCGACTATCTTTCCAAGCTTCGCGTCAAAGCTTCCCGCGAACGCGAGCGCCAGACCAAAGCTCGCGCTCTTTCGGTGCAGGTACACAAGCTTTTCAACCCGCTGGAAGAAGAGGTGAGCTGCAAGAAGGTCGCCCCGCAAGGCATGCTGATCGACATAGCTCATCTCATTGACAGCAAGTCGGTCGAGAAATACCAGAACCGCTATAGCACCGCCGCCAAGCAGTTGAAGAACTGCGCGGTCGCGATCAGCGGTCCCTGGCCGCCGTATCACTTCCTTCCCGGCAAGCTGCGCACCGTAACAGGGAACAGTTAGTCCTCAGACCTTAGTCTCTAGCCGCCGGTTCGTATTTCGAATCGGCGGCTTCTTGTTGAGGTATCCTCGTGCAGTCAATGTGCACTCTTGTGCACTTCCCCTCTGAGTCAAGCCTGGAACCCCGCTCAGGAGCGTACCCCTGCTAGGTCGTAAAGCAAACACCATCATACGGTTAACGAAGTGCCGGAAGCCCGAGCACCGCAGTCGCCCTTTGGTTCCGCAAATGCTCTTTTCATGTGTACTAAGAGGCCGCAAACCAAAAGTTATGACCTTCACTTGTTTCTCTCGTCACCAATTCCCGAAGTACCGTTCCAGGGGTTGGAACGGACACTTGCATCGCCTTTCCTGACCATTGCCTACCAAATTTTGACCTCTTGAAATGTGGCCCCAGAAATGGGGCCGCTTTTTTTCCGTACAAAAGCGGTGAGAGCTTCGAGGGGTTAGCTGCCTTGGTAGTGCGGCCCGAGAGAACCAGCGAACTCTAAATGACTCGCCACACAAAATGCGCCAGAAAAGCGAACAGCAACAACATGAAAACTCCGCCAATCCAGATCAGAAAGTTAAGCGTCATTTTGCGGGAGTTGATTTCCTTTTTGTCCATAGCACGACGCTACCGTCGGCCGCGGAGCGAAGATATCGGGTTTCCACAGTAGATGCACTGCCTTGGCGGCGCTTTCCTGCGCCAAACTTCTCAGCTACACTTCCACAAGCTATGATTCAAACCCCGCTCCGCTCATTCGCCGTCATTCTTTCATTGCTGATCAGGCCCGCAATTGATATCGCCCAGAACCCACCGCCGCAGAACGCAAAGCCCGCGCTCTCGTGGTCAACTCCGCCAGTAACCACGCCGGCCGAGCAGCAGAATTTTCCTCCACTCCTGCTGCAGCAGCTTTCCGCCGTCAAAGCCGCCGCGCTCAATGACGACTACGCCTATCGCCAGCTCGCCCACCTCACCGAAAACATCGGACCCCGCTCTACCGGTTCTCCCCAAGCCACTGCCGCGGCTCAGTACGTCGGCGAAGAACTCCGTAAACTGGGCCTCGATGTCCGCCTGCAACCGGTGACGGTTCCGCACTGGGTTCGTGGGGCGGAAACCGCATCTCTCGTCCAATATCCCGGCATGGTCCCGGGCACTACGCAAAAAATCGTCTTAACCGCTCTCGGTGCCAGCACCTCAACTCCCGCAGATGGTCTCACTGCAGACGTCATCACGGTAAACACCTTCGACGAAATCAATGCCCTCGGCCGTGACAAAGTTGCAGGCAAAATCGTTTTCTTCAACGAACCTTTCGATAAATCAAAAGCCGCCGCCGGATACGCTTTTGCCTCCTACGGCGAAGCCGTGCGCTACCGCGCCGCGGGACCCAAAGCGGCTGCCGATCTCGGCGCGGTCGCCGCGCTGGTTCGCTCCGTCGGTAGCGCCGACTATCGTCTCCCGCACACCGGATTCAACTCTCCTGCCGGTATTCCCTCCGCGGCAGTCACCGCCGAAGACGCCGATCTGATCGCACACCTCACTGTCCAGGGTCCGGTTCGCATGCATCTCCTCCTCACTCCGCAAAAGCTGCCCGATGAAAACAGCTACAACGTCATCGCTGATCTCAAAGGCTCCGAGCATCCCGAGCAAGTGGTGGTCGTCTCCGGACATCTCGACTCCTGGGATCTCGGCACCGGCGCGATCGACGATGGCGCCGGCGTCGTCATGGCAATGGAAACTGCCGAAATTCTCCAGCGCCTGCATCTGCGCCCCACCCGTACCCTCCGCGTCATCGCCTGGATGGATGAAGAAACCGGAGGCTCGGGCAGCCAAGCCTACACCACTGAATACTCCAAAGATTTCTCCCACTGCGCGGCCGCCATCGAAAGCGACTCAGGTGCAGCACATCCGCTCGGCTTCGATGTGAAAGCCGCTCCTGCGGCAATTGATCTGCTGCGTCCCGTCCAGTCGGTCCTAATGAGCATCGGCGCCACGCTCATGCTGCCCAGCCCCTACCCTCCAGGAGCCGACATCGCCGCCATGTCCGAAGCCGGAGTACCGGCCTTCGGCGTCATGCAGGACGGCCGCACCTACTTCAACTACCACCACACCGCGGCCGACACTCTGGACAAAGTCGTTCCCGCCGAACTTCGCGAGAATGCCGCGGCGATGGCAGTGCTCGCTTACGCGCTAACCAATATGAGGGATCCTCTGCCGCGATAGAAAATAGTCGTGGCGGAGTCGAAATATTCGACCTAGGCTGGCGTCATCCTGGAGGGAGCCGTTCGTCAGGCGAAGGGAAGGATATTCACTCCCGAGAAAACTTACGGACTCACCTGGAATCCGCCCCAAACGCCAGCAACACATTCCCCGCCATCGCATTGGTATAGCCGGCGTTCACATACACCATGCCGCTCACAATCGTCGGTCCGGCCCCGTTCAATCCGCCGCCATGCGCCTTCACGCCATTCGTCGTACGAAAATCCTGAACCGTGTCGAAATCCCAGATAAGAGTTCCATCTTTCGTGTCGTAAGCCCGCAAGTGACCGTCCAGCGATCCCGCGAACACCGCTTCCGGAGTCAGCGTTGGAGGCGCCATTTGCGCGGGGCTGCAGCCAAACTTCCCGGAGCACGCTGGTTTCACCGGCGGCGCATACCAGGCCCGTTTCCCATTACGAAGATCGAGTGCAAACAGCCCTCCCCCGACCATGGGATTATCAAAATCGAAATCCGACAATGTGAAGTAAGCGTGACGCTCGTCAACTGCGCCGCCCCATTCAATTCCGCCCAAAGGCCCGCCTTTTCCAATGCGGCTTTTCCAGAGAAGCGCGCCGCGGCGCGCTGGATCGAGCGCATACACCATGCCCGATTTTTGTGCCATCAAAAGTATGCTGCGCCCGCCCAATGAAGCCAGCATCGGCGGAGCCCCAAAGTCATAATCGTCTCCATGAGCGGCCGGACAATTATCTTTCTTCTCCGCTACGCAGCCCGCATTCCACAAATCGCTGGCAGTGAATTGCCGCGACCACAGGCGTTTTCCCGACCTCAGGTCAAACGCAACCACCGCATCCGACATCCCCGTCGGCGGATCGGAATAATTATTTCCCGTCGCCACATAAAGCGCGTGGCGTTTCAGATCGGCAGTCGGCGCCGACCAAACCGCCGCCCCCGATGGTCCAAAATATTGCACTCCCTGCGCGCTCTTCCGCGTCTGCTTCGGTTCCTCCGTCAAGGTGTAAGCCTTCCAAATCTGTTTTCCGGAAGCTGCCTCCAGCGCGACCACGCTGCCGCGAAATGTGCAGCACGGATAACTCGGGTCAGCCGCCGCACCTTCTTCCCCCGAAGACAAGGGAACATACAATCGATCACCAACCAGCAAAGGCGATCCCGTGATGCGTGCCGCCGGATGCGCCTCCGGCCGCACCTTCCACAGCACCGTCCCATCGGAAACCTTCAGCGCATAAAGCCATCCATTCGTATCGCCAAAGAACGCGGTGTTTCCATGATCGCCCACAGAGATCGCACTCTTGACCGTCGCGGGGGCCTTGAATCGCCACCACAAGCATCCCGTCGCCGAATCGAGGGCGTAAACATTTCCATCCTCACTGCCCACGAACAACTTTCCGGCGTATGACGTCGGCTGGCCGAAAGTAGCAGCCGCCCCGGGAAAGCCGAATGCCCATTTCAGTTTCAAATTCCTAACGTCGTCGCGATTCAACCCCGCAGCCGCGCCCGGCTGAAATCTGCTGTTCCCCGGACCACCTCCCCACCCGTCCCATCCCGGAGGATTGGGCGGAGGATCCAAATCCCGCGCGCAAAAGCCCGTCATCTGCTCCGCGCTCTGCACATCGGACGCGCCCACTGAATCCGCGATCGCATGCTTTTGCGCCTTCGAAAGAAATTTAGACTCCCAACGCATCCTCCCGGAATCGAGCGCGGCAAATATCGCCGCCGGCGACATCGCATGCAACTCCTCCGGCGCGGGCGCGCGCATATCGTTATTCGGCTGGTGGCAACTCGCGCATCTCCTGGCAAACAAGGCCTGCCCATCGGGAGGCCCCGCCGCCTGCTTCCGCGAACACCCCTGCAATAGCGACGCCGTTAGCATCGAAGCCAATAGAAATCCGCGAAGTGGCCCTCTGCGCGGAGCGCGAACAACAGCATCAGTACTACGAACGATATTTGTTCTTTCTAATCCGCGGTGCATTGGTTTCTAGCGTTAACCTTCCAATTACTGGCGTGCACTCCTCGCAAGTTTGATGCGGATCGCCAGTGCAAGAACGTGTCTGGCGGGTAGAGAAGAGTAAAGATTCATGAAACTGTCATGCCTGCGCAAGTAATTCTGTAACCCGAAAACATGTCTTCGTGTTTTGCTAATCCGTGGCGAACTAGTTCTTGCTCCGCATGCAACATTTCGTCTTAGCCCCTGTAAACATTCCGCGCCAACCCCGCATCCAAATCCCGGAAAGAGAGGAGACAAAAAGGAGACACAAATGCGAACCGTACATGCCCTCATACTTCCTGTGCTGGCCCTTGCCGCCATGGCTTATGCGCATCAGGATCAGCAGGCCGCTCCTCCACCCGGCAACCAAAGCACCTACCCGGCCGAGACCCACAGAATGTCGCCCGCTGAAAAGTCGAATACGCCCTCGGAAAATGGGAAGATGGTCGACCTCAACAGCGCCAGCAAGAAGGATCTCGCGGCACTTCCCGGCATTGGCCCTGATTATGCGCAAACCATCATTGACGCGCGCCCTTTCAACTCGAAAGAAGATCTGCTCAGGAAGAAAGTGATTCCGCAGGCTACATACGACAAAATTCAGAACCAAGTGACCGCGCAAGGACCGAAGAAGCAATCGCTGCCAGAAGGCCCTTAGCACGAACGGCACCCTCCAGCCGGTATCTCGTGTACAGCATGAACTGTATCGTCACCTCGAGAGACCTGCCCGTAAAATCCGCTCAGCTTGGGCGCACCTTCGTCCCGTAGGTAAAGCCTGCATCCGTTGCGGATGCTCGCCTGCCACGAATGCAGTGATTGAGAGGAGACAGTCTTGATTCGAAGAATAGGAAAAACCGCAGTCGCAGCAGTCATGGTGGCAGCGCTTTCATGGTTCGTTGCAGCGCCGCTCGTACATGCCGACGACGGCAGAGCCCATTGCCAGCGCGCAGTCGAGAAAGCCGAAGCCCGGCTGGATCGAGCCATCCATGACAACGGAGAACACAGCCGCGAGGCCCAGGATCGCCGCCGCGATTTGAACGCCGAGCGCCAGCACTGCTGGGATAAGTATCACCAGTGGTGGAACGGCAGGGAACATCGTTGGGAGACCGAACAGAATTGGGATCGCGATCACGACTAGCACTGACGCCCTAGCCGCGCAATCGGTCGGTTCTCGGCTCATGCTATACCCCCATCCCTTTCACTTGTGCAGGAGGGATGGGATTTTTCTTTAAGCAACTTCTAATCGAACCACCCAACCCCGCCCTTTTGAACAGTCCCTCAAGTGCCACTCCAGCCTGCCGATAAATGCTTCGAGCCATTCCCCGGCTCTGGAGGCTGAATGTCCCGAACCTGGGTAGTTTTCAGGCAGCGCCGCGTCGCTTTATCCCTGACTTTAACAATTCTCGTAACCATACTTTCTTCAGCCCCCATCACCGCTCAGAATTCATCCGACCGCGCCAATCCCTTGCGCGTGCAGCCCAGGGACCGCATTACCAGCTTTATTGACGACGATCAGCGCATCACCCTTGCAGGCAACCGCCATCCTCTCGCCATGTCGCAGTATGATGCCGGCGCCGTTCCTCCCAACTTTGCCCTCGAGCACATGATTCTCACTCTGCTGCCTGACACAGCCCAGCAGCAAACTCTCACCCTGTTCGTCGAGGCGCAATCGGATCCCGAATCGCCCTACTATCACCAGTGGCTCACGCCCCAGCAATACGCCGAGCGCTTCGGAGTTTCCGAAGCCGATGTTGCGCAGGTCGTGAGTTGGCTGCAGAGCCACGGCTTCGCCGTCGAAGAAGTCACCGCCGGACGCCGCTCCATCGTCTTCAGCGGTATCGCAGCGCAACTACAAGAGAGTTTCCACACTCAGATTCACACCTATAAAATCGGCGAAGAAGTGCATCACGCCAACGCCGGCGATCCTGAAATACCCGCCGCCTTCGCGCAGGTTGTCGGCGGCCTGGTTTCACTACACGATTTTCGCAGCGTTCCACTCCACGGACCCGTTCGTAAGGCCTCGCCGGAATATTCCACAGGGGGCGCTTACTATCTCGCGCCTGCGGATTTTGCGACAATCTACGATCTTGCACCGGCGTATCAACAGGCGCTCACCGGCAGCGGCCAATCGGTCGCGATCGTCGCGCGCTCCAACATCAACCTCTCTGACATACTGCAGTTCCGTTCATTTTTCGGCCTGCCCGCCAACAATCCCCAAATCATCATCAACGGCGCCGATCCCGGCATCTGGAACTCCGGCGAAGAAACCGAAGCCGATCTCGATGTTGAATGGTCGGGCGCAATCGCCAAAAGCGCAGCCATCAAGTTTGTGGTCTCGAAATCCACCAGCACCACCGACGGCGTCGACCTCTCCGCGCAGTACATCGTGAACCACAATCTTGCGCCCGTGATGAGCATGAGCTTTGGCCTGTGCGAACAGTGGCTCGGCTCGTCGGGAAACGGTTTTCTCAATGGTCTGTGGCAACAGGCTGCCGCGGAAGGCATTACCGTCGTCGTTTCTGCCGGTGACAACGGCGCCGCGGGATGCGATTCTCCCTCATCGGCAAAGGCAGTCTACGGACGCGCAGTGAACGGCCTTTGCTCCACTCCTTACAGCACTTGCGTCGGCGGCACCGAATTCAACGACACCGCCCACCCGTCCCTTTATTGGTCATCTTCCAACGCCTCCGGTACGCAATCCTCGGCGCTCAGCTACATTCCTGAAGTTGTCTGGAACGAAAGCGGCCCCACTTCCGGGTTATGGGCCGGCAGTGGTGGCGCAAGCGCGATTTACGCCAAACCCTCATGGCAGGCGGGAACCGGCGTACCTCCCGATGGCAAGCGCGATGTCCCCGACGTTTGTTTGACCGCTGCCGCTCATGACGGCTATCTCATTTTTCAGGATGGCGCGTTCTACGTCGTTGGAGGTACCTCCGCCGCCGCTCCGTCCCTCGCCGGAGTCATGGCTCTGGTTGTGCAGAGCACTGCGGCTCGGCAGGGCAATGCGAATAACGTCTTCTATGCCCTTGCAGCCAAGCAGCGCTCCGGGGGATCTGCCGTCTTTCACGATGTCACCACCGGCAATAACAGCGTTCCCGGACAAACCGGATTCAACGCCACCGCGGCTTATGATCGGGCCACCGGCCTCGGTTCTATCGACGCCTCTCTGCTGGTCGAACATTGGAGCGACGGCGTCATCGTACACACCTTTCAACTCAACTCCAGCGCCGGATCTCTCTCAGTTACCGCCGGCTCGACCAATATCGTGACTTTGAGCGTAGCGGCCAGCGGAGGCTTCAACGCCCCAGTGACGCTGTCAGTCAGCGGATTGCCCCTCGGCGTCATGGCAACACTTATTCCCGCAACCCTCACGGCTCCCGGTTCAGGCACTTCGGTACTCAGGCTCACAGCAACCCGCAGCGTCAAGGCGGGCGTGTATGCGGCTACGGTCTCGGCCGCCGGCGCATCCACAAAACAAACCAAGGCGCTCTTCCTCACCGTCGTCGCTCCAGTTCCTGCTTTCACGCTCTCGGCCAGTGCGACGTCGCTTACCGCAGCACCAGGGGCATCGGGCAGTTTGAGCGTCCAGACTGTTCCGAACTCCACTTTTAACTCCGCCATCACGCTGAGCATCACCGGTTTGCCATCGGGCGTCACCGCACAATTTCTGCCCTCCAGCCTGATTGCTTCTCCCGGCGCACGGAATACTCCGCTCACTTTTTCCGCAGCATCGAACGTGATGCGCAAGGCTTATCCGCTCACGCTCGTAGCTACCGGCGGAGGCATCACCCAAAAACAATCGCTGACGCTGAACGTTTCCGGCTCCTCGCTGCCACGCGCCACTATTCCGAAATGACTTGCACCGAGATCTTCCGAAGCGGCGGTTAGGCAACTAATCGAGATCTCCGGCACGCATCCCCCACCGCCTACAGGGTCCTCCTGTTGACGCATCTCATTTCGCGCGCTTATGATTTTTGTTTGGCCCAAACTATGCAGGCGGTTCTGGTGACCCGCCGCACATTCTAGAAGTGAGGCTATGGATAAGAAGAAGTTGGAAGCATTTAAAAAGCGGCTGGAAACCCGGCAGCAGGATCTGCGCCGCACCGTTACCCGCAATCAAGCAGACGGCCGATCAGCCGACGAAGATACGGCTCAGGATATTGCCGACCGCGCCGCCAGTTCCTACACCAAAGAGTTTCTGTTCAGCCAGAGCAACAACGACCGGCAGCTTCTCCAGATGGTAGAGAACGCTCTGGCGCGCATCCGCGAGGGCAGCTTCGGCGAATGCATTCACTGCGGCAAAGAGATCAACGCCAAGCGTCTCGAAGCCGTTCCCTGGGCGCGCCACTGCATTGACTGTCAGGAAAAACTCGAGCAAGGCTTGCTGGAAGAAGCCCAGCGCTGACCTGATCACCCGACTTTGACGCTGTATTTAGCGGCTGATAGACTGATGTATCGTCCCACCAGCATAGAGTCATCGGACATCGACTCATAACACTGAGACTGGAAGGTAGTCGTGCGCGCAGAAACCCGCCATCAACTTAAACAGGACGCATTCAGCCGGGCCACCATCGGAGTGGCCGAAAAGACCGCTCACTGGAGCGTCGAGCACCGCAACACCCTGATGATCGCCATTGTCGCGGTCGTGGTCATCGTCTCCGCCGTCGCCGGCGGATGGTATTACGAAAGCCAGCAAAACGAAAAAGCGAGCTTTGATCTCACGCAAGCCACACGAACTCTCGAAGCGCAGATTCGTCCCGCGGGCACACCTGCGCAGCCCGACGTTCCCAGCTTCACTTCCGCCAAAGAACGTGCCGAAGCTGCCAAGAAACAATTCCAGGCAATCGTCGACAAATATCCCCACACCAGCACCGCGGATATGGCTCGCTATTTTATCGGAGTCACATCGGCCAGCATGGGCGACAATGCCGCTGCCGAAAACAGTTTCACATCCGTGGTTTCAACCGGCAATAAGGAATTGGCTTCGGTAGCGAAGCTGGCGCTGGCCGGCCTCTACGGCAACACCAATCGCACCAAAGATGCCGTGGACCTCTATCAGGAACTCGTCAATCATCCCACGACATCGGTAGGCAAAGTAACGGCGCAACTGCAACTCGCCGAGCTTTACCAAAACAGCAACCAGCCCCTCGACGCCAAACGTCTCTACGAACAGATCAAGAAAGATAACCCCAGCACCGAAGCCGGGCAGCTAGCCACCCAAAAGTTAGCCGAATTGAAATAGTGTTGTCATGCCGATCGCTCTGTCATGCTGAGCGAAGTAACGCTTTCGCGCAGCGAAGACGCTACGCAGTCGAAGCATCGCTATAAGCGCAACGATTGTTTGTGAGCTCGTGCCGCCGCCAAGACCTAAATCCCGCCACCCACATACTGCTGCATCGCCAGCACCCGGCAAGTCGGCCGAATCACGTCCTCGACAAAATTCGACTCCGCGAACTGCAATCCGTAGCGAAACGCACTCCGTTGCCGGACCACGGCGTACATCGTAACCTGCCCAAAGGGCAGCGTAAAATCCAGCTCCACAAGTTCGCCAAGCGGCAGTTCAAGTCTCACCATCACCGAAATCCCAGATTCGCTGATGTCCACGGTATGCCCCTTCAGCAATCCAGAGCTCTTGGAGTGAATCGCGATGTCGACCTCGATTTTGAACCGGGCGTGCCGGCGCCGTTCGATGAGATCGGAAGCAACGTTGGATGCGTACTCGTTATCTTCCTTCAATTCGACAGCCCCGACTTTATTTATCGGAAAGACCTCCACAGAGCTTTAGGGTTCCCTCAGATACGCGCCGGTTTCACTTTTTTCGCCACTTGGGTAGGATGATCTCCAGCTTTTAATTCTTTTTCGAGAAATCCGAGCGGCAGTTAGAAAATCATGGCCGATTTCACATTGCGGGTGAACGGAAGCGATAAAAAAGTAAGCGTCTCCCCGGAGACGCCTTTGCTTTGGGTTTTGCGCGACACGTTGCAACTCACCGGAACAAAATTCGGCTGCGGAGCCGGCCTCTGCGGCGCTTGCACAGTTCACGTCGAAGGTTCGCCCGTGCGCTCTTGCTCCACTCCGGTTTCGCAGGTCTCAGGCAAGAACATCACCACCATCGAAGGCCTGAGCGCCAACGGCCTGCACGTCCTTCAGCAGGCTTGGATCGACGAAGAAGTCCCGCAATGCGGCTATTGCCAAACCGGACAAATCATGACCGCAGCCGCATTGCTGGCCAAGACTCCGAACCCCTGCGACGATCAGATCACGCAAGCCATGAACGGCAACCTCTGCCGTTGCGGCACGTATGAACGCATTCGCAAAGCCATCCATCGTGCCGCCGGCGCGGGAGGTGCGCGATGAGCCCGCTCACTCGCAGAGACTTCGTCACTGCCGGAGTTGCCGCAGGCGCAGGATTGGTCATCGGCTTCTATCTTCCCCACGGCGATGACCGCTACAAAGAATTCTCGCCCAGCGCATACCTTCGCATTTCGCCCGACAACAAAATCACCGTTGTAGTAGCGCGCTCGGAAATGGGCCAGGGAGTCCGTACGGCTTTGCCGATGATCCTCGCTGAAGAACTCGAAGCCGACTGGAAACAAATCGAAATCGAGCAAGCCGGAGCCAGCACGCTCTACGGCGATCAGACCACCGGCGGCAGCGCCAGTGTTCGCACCACCTGGGATCCGATGCGCAAAGCCGGAGCCCAAGCCCGCGAGATGCTGATCTCTGCCGCCGCCCTAACCTGGGGCGTCCCTCGTTCAGCCTGCACCGCGCAGCAGGGAAACATCGTGCAGTCGGCATCAAAACAGCGCCTCACGTACGGCGAACTCGCAGCCAAAGCGTCGACATTGCCAATTCCCACCGACGTGCCGCTGAAGCAAAGCAAAGATTACAAAATCGTAGGCCAACGCCTTCCCCGCGTCGACACGCCTTCCAAAGTCAAGGGCACGGCCACATTCGGCATCGATTTCCTCGTGCCCGAAATGAAGTACGCAGTGCTCTCGCGCTGTCCGGTAATCGGAGGAAAGCTGGCGAGCTTCGACGATAAAGAATCCAAGAAAATTTCCGGAGTGAGGTACGTCGGCAAAATCAGCGACTCCGCCGTCGCAATAGTCGCCGATAGCGTCTGGGGCGCAATGGAAGGCCGCCGCGTCCTCAACGTGAGTTGGAACGAAGGTCCCAACAAAGATTTGAACACTGCGGCAGTCCTCGAGTCGCTGAAACAAGCGTCCGCGAAAAAAGGAGCCAGTCTGTATTCCGTGGGTGATGTCTCAAAGATTTCAGGTCGCCACATCTCCGCCGAATATCAACTACCCTTCATGGCTCACGCTCCAATGGAGCCGGGGAACTGCACGGAATTTCTCGGGCGCAAAGTTTTCAGGAAAGAGCTGCGAACTCTGGGCGCCCACCCAAGTCCCGCAAGACTGCCGCGATTCCGTAGCGCAAGCCGTAGGCCTCGATCCAGACCAAGTAAAAGTAAACGTCACCCTCATGGGCGGAGGCTTCGGCCGCCGCCTCGAGCACGATTATGCCGTCGAAGCAGCACTGGTCTCGAAAGCCATAAGCGGTCCGGTCAAAGTGATCTGGACCCGCGAAGACGACATGCGCTCCTCAACCTATCGTCCCGCAAGCTTGCACCAGCTAAACGCCGTGCTGGACGGCTCCGGCTTTCCGATCGCATTCGGCCATCGCATCGTCGCCGCGTCCATCAGCGGCCAGAAAGGCCAGCCCGGACCCAACGGCATCGATCCTGATCTGCCCGACGAAGCGGCATTCGTTTACGGGTTGCCCAATGTCTCGCTCGAATACGTTCTCGCGGAAACGCCGGTGCCTCTAGGCTGGATGCGCTCGGTCTATGCCCTGCAAGCCGGCTTCGCCAGCGAGAGTTTCATCGACGAGCTAGCCGCAGCCGCTGGCAAAGACCCGCTCGACTATCGCCTGCACATGCTCACGAAAGACCAAGACATTCAATACTTCACCACCACCTGGAAAACCGCCCGCATGCGAGGCGTCCTGCAACTAGCGGCCGATCGTGCCGGATGGAAGAACCCGTTGCCACCCGGCCGCTTTCGCGGCATCGCCTGCTTCGGCTGCTTCTCTTCCTACATGGCCGAAGTGGTCGAGATCAGCATGGAAAACGAGAACGACACCCCACGACTGCATAGAGTCGTCGCCGCAGTCGATTGCGGCCAGGTAGTCAATCCCAGCATCCTCGAACAGCAGATTCAGGGCGGCATCATCTACGCCCTCTCCAACGCACTGCGCGCTCAAATCACCATCGACAAAGGCCGAGTGGTGCAAGGCAACTTCGACGACTATGCTCCGCTCCGCATGGAGGAAACCCCCACGGTCGAAGTGTACGCAGTCACCAGCACAGAAGCGCCGACAGGAATCGGCGAACCCTCCGTACCGCCGCTAGCCCCCGCGCTATGCAACGCGATCTACGCGGCGACAAAGAAGAGAATCCGCAAGCTGCCGATTTTGTCCTAGAGGCATCATGAAATGTCTGCGGATCGTGGCAGTGCGCGGCGGCGCTCGTTTCTCTGCGCCGGTCAGGCGCGACCTTTCCCGCAGCAAGAATGCGGTGGGACATAAATGCGCTCGCGGAAAACAATACGAAACGTGATCAGGACAGATAAGTACGAGAAAATATAACTATGGAATGGCCGCCGGCATTGGCTGGCCAACCGTCATTTTGATCAATTTAATGTTCTTCCCGAACGACTGAACGCTGCGATCCCGAAACTCCGCGAAATTTTGCCGCAAGTCATCGGAAATGGTCGTATCCCATCCCGCCTGCGAAACCCAAACCACCGCTCCCGGTTCGAGGCTGTACGCATACACAAGCTGATTCCAATCCTGTACGAATGTCCCGGCTCGAAAAGACCAAGTCTTGTAATCCCCGGAAACGACGTGGTAGCCCTCGCACGTAAATGCCTCGAAGCCATCAGGTGCAGCCTCGTACGAGATCGGCTTTTGTTTGCACAAATAATGACCAAGAACCAAATCGCTCTGATAATCGGTGAAAATTAAATTTCCCACCTTCATATTCTGCGAAATAAATTCCATCGCGGCCGCGATGTTCCTCTTACTCTGGTCAGCCCGCTCCATCCACGGCCGCCGCGGCCTTCCAAAAGCCAGACATGCCGCAATCACGACTACGGTGATGACCACCGCTCGCAGCAAACTCTGTCTCGCCATCCACTCGATCGCCACACTCACGCCCGCCATCGCCGGAATAATCAGAAACGCCATATGCCGCGTCCCGCCATAAGGATAAAGATGAGCCAGGCTGACGATGCAAGCAATCGCGAATGGCAGAATCAGCAGCACTCCCAACCGCCGCCCGTCAAAATTTGCCGGAGATTCTTTCTCCCGGAACAGCAGAATCACTCCCACGACAAACAACAGCCCCATTACATCGCCAACCGCAAGCTGCCCAAAGAAATACTGAAACACTCCAAAGCTATGCCCGACTAAAAACACCACCGGATTCTTCCCCGAATGAAAATAAGACCGGCTCAGAAACTGATCGCTCATCCATCCCTGCAGAACCGGCTTCGCATAACCCAAACCGAGCTTAGAAATATGTGTCTTATATAAAACAACCGCGAGCGCCATGCCCCCAACTTGTCCCACAACCCACGCCACCACGACGCCGGCTCGCACCCGCCCAGTGAAAATTCTGAAAACCGCATAAATTCCCAGTGCCGCCGCAAACCAGAACGCCGAATAATGCGAGAGCATCGCCGGGTAAAGGCAAGCCGCAAACGCTGCCATTCGCCCCACAGACTGCTTGGCAAACGCCTCGTCCAGAAAATACAAAGCGCCCGCCAGAAACGCGAGCAGCAACGGATACTGCCGTATCTCTGCTGACAGCGTCACTATCGGCGGCAGAAACGCCACAAACATCAGCCCGACAAATCCGGCCACATCGCCCGCCGCCTTCGCCAGCCACTTGTAAAACATCCAGCAAAAAGCCACGCCGGCCAGAATCAGCGGCATGCGCAGCCACAACTCCGAAGTCCCCAGCACCCGCCAGTAATAAAGCACCACAGTCAGCAGCGGAGGATGCGACGCCGTCAAGCTCTCCCGATATGCAAGCAACAGCGACGGCTGATTCGCCAGCCGAAAATGCAGCGCCTCATCCGGATTCAAGAAAGTTCCCGAAGCCGCCCAAACCCGCGCAAGGAATCCAGCGACCGTGACCAAGACTGCAGCCACGTCCAGGCGCGATCGGACGAGCGAACCCTCCGAAAAGCCGGGCGTCTCACCCTCCGCTCTTTTCGAAAGAGCCTGCCCTGAGCCAGCCGAAGCGTGGGATTCCACGAAACTCGAAGCCATCTACGCAGCATCTTTCAAACCGCACACATTTTGCAAGTGGAGGTCGGTGGAGTGTGGCCGCGTCCGTGTTCTTGGCACCTGATTTCGAGTACCCATACAAATAGAAAGTACGGTTTAGATCGACGGTCCAGCGCAGGAAGGAATTCGTCGAACTCGACGGCGCAAGAACTGCTGAAAATTCCCCATATAGTTCAATTCAAAATGATCCTTGAATAAAACCGGATCGATGCGAAGTCCCTCTCCAAGCTGCGCAAATCCCGGCTGGCTGCTCAGCCCAGGCGCAGTAGCATTCGTATCGAGCGTTGTGATCGAGGTAGCGGATTGCCCGTTCTCACCTCTCACACTCACAAATCGCCCATTTTCTTCGCCGAGCAGCGCAAGCTTTAGCTTGCTGATTGCCGCCCACTCATACACCGGCTTGATCACAGTCTTTCGCGTTTAGCTGCACCCGTTCGTACTCCCGCACCGAAAGCACGAACCATTCCGCGCCATGATGCTACCGCACGCGCACGTCCTCATCACGCCCCATACAGAGCAACTGACACCATTTTTTTGTACGCCTCAAAATCGCGATCGGCAGTGAATACCTGCCACTGCCTCCGCTGCGCCACCGCACAGATCAGGAAGTCGATGGCTGATCCTGCCAATCCCCGGCTGCGGCATTGATTGTGCATCTGCGCCGCCGTTTCATAATCAGAGACTTCGAGCTTGGGCTCATCGAACGCGCGCAGATAATCGCGCAACCTCTCGAACCGTTCCGCCTCGCGAATGCCGGAGAGCAATTCCTGCCGGATCACCCCTATGATCTGCACCCGCCCCTCACGGATCAGTTCAGCCAATTCCACCGACAGGGCCCGCTCTCGATCGTTCAGATCAACCGGCTTGCGCCGTAGCGCCAGAGACCATACCGAAGTGTCCACCAGCACCATCATGAGCGGACTTTGCTTTTGCTCCTGCCCCGCTCGGCCTTGTAGTCATACGCCGGATCAAACTCAAAGGTGCCAAACGCATCCAGAATGCGCAGTTGCTTTCGCCGCTTCACATACTCCGCGAGTGCCGCCGTGACCGCATCCTTCTTCGTCTTGTGCTTGCCAGCCCGCCGCGCTTCTTCAATCAGCTTGTCGTCCAACGCTAAATTGGTCGCCATGTGTAAATTTTTACACACGGCGATGTGTAATTCAATCATGAAATGCTAAGGCTAAATCCGCCCTAGCTGCACCCGCTCGTGCTCCCGCAACTTCCGCACCGGTAGCACGATCCATTGCGCGTCATGATGCTGCCGCAGAAGCTGCAGGTGGGAGCGTCTCCCAGGTCGATGATGCCGGCCAGCGCGTCGGCCGCATGAATCGAACCGGCTCCCGCTTCCCGGCTGCCGGCTTCCGGACGCCGCACGCCCGACGCCGCTTCTTCCGGCAACTGGCCGCTGCCCGCCGACAACTTCGGCCGCAGATTTTCAAACAGCATCTGCTGCTGCCCGGTCAGAAAGCGCAACTGCAGCCAGCGGAAGATGTAGTCCATGATCGACTTGGCATAGCCGATGTCGGGATTGCCGCTCCATCCGCTCGGCTCAAAGCGCGTGTGCGCGAACTTCTCACAGAGCAGGCGCAACTGCACTCCATGCTGCAGCGCGATCGAAACCGCCAGCGCAAAGCTATCCACCAAGCCCGAGACGGTCGATCCTTCTTTCGCCATGGTGATGAACAACTCGCCCGGCTCGCCGCTCGGATAGAGGCCCACCGTGATGTAGCCCTCGTGGTCTCCGACTTTGAATTTGTGCGTGATCGAAGCTCGCTCTTCCTGCAGTTTGTGCCGCACCGCCCGCGGAGGAGCGTTGAGGTCAGCCTCTTCGTGCTGTGTGGCCCGGGCTCCCTCGCCCGCCTGGTTCCCGGCAGAAGCCGTCTTAGTCCCGGCAGCAGATAACGGCTGCGACTTCTTGCAGCCGTCGCGATAAACCGCAACGGCTTTCAGACCAAGCTTCCAGGCCTGCAGATAAGCTTCCATGATGTCTTCGACAGAAGCATTCTCCGGCAGATTGACCGTCTTCGAGATCGCCCCAGAGATAAACGGCTGCGCCGCCGCCATCATCCGCAGATGCCCCATATAGGCAATCGACCGAGTTCCCTTAGCTGGCTTGAACGAGCAATCAAACACGGCCAGATGCTCGTCTTTAACATTCGGCGCGCCTTCAATCGTGCCGGTAGCGTCAATGTAGCTGACGATGGCGTCAGTCTGCTCATGCGTATATCCCAGCTTGAACAAAGCCGACGGCACAGTCTGATTGACGATCTTGATCATCCCTCCGCCAACCAGCTTCTTAAATTTCACCAACGCAAGATCAGGTTCGATTCCCGTAGTTGCGCAGTCCATCATGAAGCCGATGGTTCCCGTTGGGGCTAGGACCGTCACCTGGCTGTTTCTGTAGCCGTGTTTTTCGCCGTGGGCCAGGGCTTCGTCCCAGCTGGCTTTGCTGGCTTCGTAGAGATTCGTGGGGACGTTCGTCTTGTTTATGTTATTTACACTGGCTCGGTGCATGCGGATTACGTCTAAGAATGGTTCGCGGTTGATGTACCAGCCGGGGCAGGCGCCGCCTGGGAAGGCTGCGGAGCTGCGCTCCTGAGCGGGCGAGTCGCCCGCTCCCACACGAGAGATGCCGCTGCCCAGATTGGTCTCTGCCAGGTTCTTTTTTGTGGCTTCGGTTGCCGGGCTCAGCGGGGGGCACTGCTCGGCTATGCGGCTTGATTGGAGATAGGCTTCGCCGCACATGATTGCGGTTACACAGGCCGCGTAATCGCGGCCGGCGTCGCTGTCATAGGGGAGACCTGCTGCCATCAGCAATGCTCCCAGGTTTGCATAGCCCAAGCCCAGCGGGCGGTAGTCATGCGAGTTGCGCATGATCATCTCGGTTGGGTATCCGGCATTGTCTACCAGTATTTCCTGGGCCGTGATCAGGATGTCTACCGCGTGGCGGTAAGCTTCGACGTCGAAAGTTCCGTTGGGGGCGAACTTCAGCAGATTCAGGCTGGCCAGGTTGCAGGCTGAATCGTCTAAGAACATGTATTCGCTGCAGGGGTTGCTGGCGTTGATTCTTGCCGTGTTCTTCGAGGTGTGCCAGCGATTGGTCGTGGTGTCGTATTGCATGCCGGGGTCGCCGCAGTGCCAGGTGGCTTCGGAGATTTTCTTCAGAAGATCTTTGGCTTTGTAGGTCTTCATCACGCTGCCGTCCTGGACCTTCTTGGTGGAGAAGTCGGTGTCACGGACTACTGCGTACATGAAGTCATCAGTTACGCGGACGCTGTTGTTGGCGTTTTGGAAGAAGATAGAGCTGTAAGCGTCGGAGTCGGGGTGGGAGCCGTCGTATCCCTGAGCTACCAGCGCGTGGGCTTTGGCTTCTTCTTTCTGTTTGCACTCGATAAAGTCCACGATGTCGGGATGGTCGACATTGAGGATGACCATCTTCGCGGCGCGGCGGGTCTTGCCCCCGGACTTGATGACTCCGGCGAAGGCGTCGAAACCTTTCATGAAGCTGAGCGGACCGCTGGCGGTGCCTCCGCCACTTAGACCTTCGGTGGACGAACGCAGTGTAGAGAGATTAGTGCCGGTTCCGCTGCCCCACTTGAATAACATGCCTTCGGTCTTGGCCAGCGTGAGGATCGAGTCCAGCGAGTCTTTGACGGAATTGATGAAGCAGGCGGAGCACTGCGGAGTTTTGTATCCGGTGATGCCGAATTCGACTTGCTGGGTTTGAGGATTCCAGTGCCAGTTGCGGGCGTCGGAGTTGGGCTCGATGCGGTCGCAGCCTACGTTGAACCAGACAGGGGAGTTGAATGCGGCGTACTGACGGAGAAGAATGTGCGCGAGTTCGTCGTGGAAGGTTGCGCCGTCTTCGGGGGTCTTGAAGTAGCCTTGGGTCATACCCCAATCGCGGATGGTTTCGGCTACGCGAGTTACGAGCTGGCGGACTCCGGTCTCGCGCTCGGGCGTGCCGATTTTGCCGTGCAGATATTTGCTGGCGACGATGTTGGTAGCAGTCATGGACCAGTCTTTGGGGACTTCGACCTCTTTTTGCTCGAAGATCACACCTCCTTGAGAATCGGTGATCTGTGCAGTGCGGATCTCCCAGTCGATTTCGTTGTAGGGGGAGACGCCGGCTTTGGTGAAGAAGCGGCGAAAGGTTAGGCCGGTAGCGCTCTTCTTTGCAGAGACGGGGTTTGCGGATGTGGTTTCAGCAGGGGTGGTTTTGAGCTCCGGCATTGAGTTCTCCATTAGTCATTAGATTCTAATCAACATGGCCCGATTCGGCGTCTCCGGAGCGGTCGGAGGCGGAACTGGGTGGTCCCGAACGAAAATTTATTCGGGGTAAAACGTTTCTTTTAAAGAGCGTTCCTTTGCCCCGTTCGGGGGCCGGGCTGAAAGGCCGTTCTAGTAATCGGATCTTACGCGGCACCAAAGCGCCGCTCTTCCACGGTTGCGCCGGCGGTCGATATGACGTTTTCAACGTCATGCCAGCGCTCGATGCGGCTTTCGCAACCGCGCCGAGGTGCTACGACTGCAAACCATCCAGCTTCTGGTTCTAATCAGAAGCCCGACGGGAAGGGTTGCGGACAGTGAAGATTCTTGTTGGCTCCGGAATCTAAATTCGTGGTGACTGCATTCGTAAGCGAGTCGCCCGTTGCCCCCACGGAGGTGTCGATCACGTTCGTCTCAAGTGATGATGAGAAATCGCCGGATAGGCCGCTGGCTCTTTCTGCGGAGCTGCGCATCCATTGATTGAGGGCGGCGCAGATGCTGCGGCGCTGTTGCTGGTCTTCGACCACTACGAAGCGTACGAAGCAATTTCCAGAGTGAAGCCGGGCTCGCATGGGATTGATGTGGGTGAACATGCGGTCGAGGACGTAGGCCATATTGTCGTCCTCGGAGAATTGGAGGACGGCCAGCATGCGTTTAGAGAGCAGGTCGGCGGTCGAAACCGCTTTTCCTGGCTGATTGGAATCGCTGCCCTGAAGTGCTGCGCCACCCAGCGGCTGCGTTGTGGCCCAAGGTGATGCACCCCAAGCCGAGCTTCGCTCTGGCTGGACGGGGGAGATGCCCCATCCCACACGTTCCTTGCCGATTTCTTTGCTGCCGCCCAGATCCATGATCGATTCTGCTAGCGCGAAGATTCCGGGTTTGCTGGGTACTACTAGCAAGCTATGGGGTGAATCGCAGGGGAACCAGCGCGACCATTGCAGGCGGCGGGGATCGACTGGGCGGTCGAAGCCGTGCCGGGCTAGCGAATCGGAAACGAGACGGGTTAAAGCTTCCATAGGGCTCCTGCAACTGCTTGGGGCTAAAGCCCCGACTCCTGTTGTGATGCTTTTACGGCGCGGCTGAAGCCGCGCCCTTTCAAATCACGCGTCGATCTCGGTTCATTCGTCGTTCCCCGGGGGAGGTTCGGAGAACGGCCACCGCGCAGCTTATACGCCTTCCGGTATTCGCCTTCCGGGCACTGATCCCGGTTTTCTGGTGATGATTTGCGGGATTGCGCCGGGTCACCTCTGGCCTGGCGCCATCCCGCCGGTTGTTTTCCTGACCTAGTTTTCCCAGACCTGGCCCGTTCCCGCGGACCAGGAAAAAGTACCTCGGGATTGCCAAGTTACTCCCGCTTATGGGGTCTGTCAAGAGGGAAACACCATATGTTGTATCCTCAACAATGACGGGCTTGATGCGGGGCTACCGGCTTCATTTTCCACACAGCGAATTCACGGTCTATTCACAAAATTAAATCGCCGGCATCCGGGCTCTAGCGAGAGCCGGCGAAGGGGTAACGAGTGTCGCGGAACGGTTGCTGAGCTTTGCGGGTGAGGTGAACCGGGATTGTAAGAGCGGCGGGATTTTCCCCGAGACAATTCCTGCCTTTCGGTTCGAAAAGCTGTTCATCTTCACCATGCCGGACGGTTGGCTTGCCGGAGTTGCGAGTGTTGCCTTCGGATTGAAGTTGATCGGCCATGATGGGCACGTAAATATCTTCGAAGATCTGACGGGAGGCGATGCGACGAACGCCGTCGGAAAATTCGACGAGATAGTCACCTTTCTGGCCGGAGTGTTCTCGCCCCAGAGCGTCGGTGAAGGTGAGGTTGGTGGTGAGTTGTTTGGCTTTGACGAGGAAGCGCGTGCGATAGGTGATCCAGGAATGTGCAGCTTTCATAAGTGCTGAGTTCTCTTTATTTTTTCTTTGAGATTCTTGGTGGTGGTTGCCAGCCGATCACCCCGGCATTCCGGATATCGCCCCATCCGATTCCGGTGACCGGCTCAGTTCAGCTAATTTCTTGTTGAGTGCGAGTCAGACTGTACGAGTGAAACAGGTCGTCGTCAATTCAGTATTTTTGGTGCACTTGAGGAAAATGGCGACTAGGGAATTTGGGGGAGAGGAGAGATGATGCTGGGGGTGAAAGTGTGCTGCCGAGCAGCATTAAAGGCCGGAAATCGGTCGGCCGTGAGTTGCGCGATGACAGCTTCAAGAAACTGACCCGCCGATTCTCCACAGAGAGTGCACAGGATTGGAACAGTTGCGGTGGATGGCCAGTGATCCGTGGTCAGTGTTCGATCGTCGATCAGCCATTTTTCCTTACCCGAAAATCAAAATCCCCACCCTACTCGCAAAGTGCGCGAGTAGGATGGGGTCCCCACTTCATTTCTTTTCTTCTTATCTTTTTTTATCCTTGCTTACTTACCGGAGTAGCCGTTTGGTACGCCCAGGCCGGTGCAGAAATCCCAGCCGGTGGTCGCGGTATGAGTGCCGCAGCTGCCGGTGGTGATATCGGTGAAGACGGCGCTGTCACCGAGGTTGCTGTACATCTCAGTGTTCTGCGCGTTGCTGGAGCTATTGAATGTGCCGGCAGCGTTGATGATGCCCGCAGTGGAGGGAGCCGCAATGCTGGTGCCTTCAACTTCTTCCCATCCGGAGCCGCAGGAGATTCCGCCGCCGGTGTTATAGATGGCGGTGCCGGTGCCGGCGATGAGGGAGACGTCTGGTACGCCGCGGTGTTTGCCGACGATGCCGGAGATTGCCGATTGGAACGAGGGGATCGGCTCTTGCGAGCTGTCGCCGCCGCCGCCATCGGACCATGCGGTTTGCCCGGTGTAGTCGCCGCTGGTGTTACGGTCAATGACTGTGCCGCCGACCGCAACGATGTTCACCGAAGTGCTGGGATATTCCGTTCCCGGGGAATCTCCGGTGGAGGCGAAGTAGGTGACGCCGGTCTGGGTGAAGTTGGAGTCGTCGGCGGTTTCGCCGGAGAACTCTCCTTCGCCCCAGCTCATGGAAACTTCACCCTTGCCTCCGTGAGCGGCGATGAGGGCATTGGCTTTCTGAACCGCGGCGAAGAGATCAGTGTTACTGGCGGAGGCGGCTTCCATCAGAACGATGATGGCGTGAGGAGCCATGGCGTGGGCGTATTCAATGTCAAGACTCTCTTCGAGGCCCCAGTTTCCGAGGCCGCCGGTGCCGCTGCACCCGGAAGACGGCTTTTTGCCGGAGGCGTACATCTTGGCAAACTTAGCCGGAGGCAGGCCGAATTGCGCGGAGAAAGTGGAGAGATCGGAGGCGGCGGTGGGATAGTCGTAGGCATCGACGATGACGATGATGCCCCTGCCGCCGGTGGGAACGGCAGTGGTTCCGTCGATCGGACAGCCGGGATTAATAGTGGAGACGAGATTGTAGATACAGGCGAATGTTGCGGGATTTTCGCCCGCGGGAGTGGTGAGCGGATGGATCAATTGATTTGGGTCGAGAAGGCGGATGTGGTTATGGAATTGACGAACTTCCTGAGCGGTAGCCATCGCGCAGACCATGACTGCGAATGCGAACAAGAGGCTGAGACTTTTTTTCACTTTTTGTCCTCCTGGGACGGAGATTCTGATTAATCGGTTGAGCTCGAGGTGCAAGTTTTGGCGAGCGGTGGGAGAGATCAACGCCGCCGGATCGGGCTAGCAGCGATGAATGGAGCGGAAGGCTGGGCATCCGCAGCAAGGAAATTTAGCACGGGATGAGGAGAATTTGTTGTCAAATTTATGTAAAGACGAGAGCGGGTTAGGGGATTTGCCTGAGGGATGGATGGAGCGGGTGGGCAGTAGGTTCGAGGGCGGTGGAAGAATTTTCACACGGTCGGCATATGCGGTAAGTCGCAGGTTGCGGAACGTCAGACTGGTCAATGATTTGGAAAGGGTTGAGAACGGAAACCGCATTGCACGCAGGTAGTGCAAGTGGATTCAATTTTCTTAGCAGGAGGAATTATGACGAAGGATCCGGTTTGCGGCGTGAATGTAGATGAGAAGAAATCGGAGTTTCATACGCAGTTTGTGGGGAGGAAATATTCGTTCTGCTCGGAGGACTGCAAGGCGGAGTTTGAGGCTGATCCGGATGAGTATGCGGAGACGGCTGCGGCTTAGCAGCGGGTTCGCTTCGACTTCGCTCACGGCGGGCTCTCGCGCCAAGAGCCGGCGCTATTGCATGACAAGATGTAAACGCGCTGCGGAATGACGGGAAATCAATGGGCGGGCTCGATGCCCGCCCTCGTTACTTGTCAGCTCGACCAAAGTTTAGCGGTGGGCGACTGCCAGATCTTCCACCGATTTGCCGGACTTGAAGGCATCGTAGCGGGCGTTGATTTCGTCCCAGTTAACGACGTTCCACCATGCCGTTAAATATTCGGGACGGCGGTTGTTGTATTTCAGGTAGTAGGCGTGCTCCCAGACGTCGTTTCCGAAAATCGGGAAGTGGCCTTGCGAGATGGGATTGTCCTGGTTGGGCGTGGTCATGATGTGAACTTCGCCGCCGGGTTTGCCCGCGAGCCAAACCCATCCGGAGCCGAACTGCTTAACGCCGGCGTCATTGAATTTGGTTTGGAAATCTTTGAAGTTGCCGAAGCTCTTGACGATCACTTGAGCGATGGGGCCGTTGGGATCGCCTCCGCCTTTGGGTTTCATGATCTTCCAGAACATGGTGTGGTTGACGTGGCCGCCGCCGTTGTTGCGGACTGCGGCGCGAATGTCTTCGGGAATGGCGTTGAGGTCTTTGATTAATTCTTCGGCGGATTTTTTGCCGAGTTCGGGATGCTTCTCGATTGCGGCGTTGAGATTCTTTACGTAGGCGCCGTGATGCATGTCGTGGTGCAGAGTCATCGTCTGCTTGTCGATGGTGGGTTCGAGCGCCGCGTAGTCATAAGGCAGGGGTGGTAGTTCAAAAGCCATGATTTTTCCTCCAGAATTCTTATTGTACTGATGACGGGAGCGGAATAGGGATTCAGACCAAACGGATTCGCAAGATCAGGTGACGGCTGATCCCATGAGGTTGCGTAGAGATTTTACACGTGGGCGGCGTTGGCGGGTGGTCCGAGGACTTCGCGGACTTTGCGGGCGAGGCTTTGCAGAGTGAAGGGCTTCTGCAAGAAAGCATTGTGGGCTTCGCTGGCGGGAAAGGCGTCCTGGGCGTAGCCGGAGAGATAAAGGACTTTCAGGTTGGGGCGGGCTACGAGGAGTTGCTGCGCTAGTTCGTGCCCACTGAGGCCGGGCATGACTACATCGGTGATGACCAGATGAAGTTTGTCTTTGTGTTCGGCGGCGATGGCCAGCGCAGCGTTACCGTTGGGGGCTTCGAGTACCTGGTAGCCGCGAGAGACTAGAGTCTCGCGGACCAGTTGGCGTACCGATTCTTCATCTTCGACCAGGAGGATGGTTTCTGATCCTCCGGAGGATGCTGACGAGACTGTGGGCTGCCCGAGAATATCGCAGGGTTCGTCGACCCGGGGCAGGTAGATGGTGAAAGCCGTGCCGCGGCCTAGCTCACTTTGCACGAAGACGTATCCGCCACTTTGTTTGACGATGCCGTAGACGGTGGAGAGGCCAAGGCCGGTGCCTTTGCCTTTTTCCTTGGTCGTGAAGAATGGTTCGAAGATCCGGGCCTGGGTTTCGCGGTCCATGCCCTGGCCGTTGTCGCTGACGGCGATCATCACATAGGGCCCGTTTTTGATGTAGGAATGTTCGGGACGGTCTGACTCGTCGTGCATGACCCCGGCGGTGCGAATGGAGATTTTGCCGCCCTTCGGCAGCGCGTCTTTGGCGTTGACTACGAGGTTCATGATGACTTGCTCGAGCTGTCCGGCATCGGCGCGAGTGCAGCCGATCGAGGGAGCGAGCTGGGTGGTGAGTTCGATGTCTTCGCCGATGAGCGGGCGGAGCAGGCGCTCCATGTCGGAGACGATGGCGTTGACGTCGACGACTTTGAGTTCGAGAAGCTGCTTGCGGCTGAAGGCCAGAAGCTGGCGCGTGAGCGTGGTGGCGCGGTCGGAAGCTTGCTGGATGGCTTCGGCTTTGGAGAACAGACCGTGATCGGGCGGAAGCTGGTTGAGCAGAACTTCGGTGTAGCCTCCGATCACCATGAGTAGATTGTTGAAGTCGTGGGCGATGCCGCCGGCGAGACGGCCGACGGCTTCCATTTTCTGTGCCTGGCGGAATTGATCTTCGAGCACGCGGCGCTCGGTGATGTCTTCGGCAATGGCTTCGATTACGTCGGCGGGGCCGTCGCCTGCGGCTACGGCGCGGCCGCTGATGCGGGCGGTGATTAAGGCGCCGTCTTTACGCTTCCAGCGAACTTCGACTCCATCCATGCGGCCGGTACGGCGGAATTCGTCGATCAGGCGGGTGTGTTCCGCGGGATCGGCGAAGACCTCTTTTTGGGGATCGAGTGAGAGAACCTCAATGGCCGAGTTGTAGCCGAGCATGCCGATGAGCGCGGGATTCACGTCGAGAAAGCGGCCGTCGAAGCTGGAGCGGTAGATTCCGTAGACCGCGGTCTGGATCAGCGAACGATAGGAAACTTCTGAGCGGCGCAGGGCTTGCTCGTTGCGCTTGCGATCGATGGCGGCGGCGAGTTGCTGCGACACCAGAGTAAGAATATCTTTGTCGCGTTCGCCGAAGCGATACCCAGCAGAATAACTTTTCAGAACCAGCGCGCCGAAAATGTGCTGGTTGACCTTGAGGGGAACGCCGAGCCATTGTTGCGGCGACGCGCCGGCGAGATCTATTTCTCCACGCTTCTTTAAATCCTGTGCCAGCTCCGGAGTGCAGAGCAAAGAGTCGCCGGAGCGCATCACGTATTCCACCAGGCCGGAGGCGAGTTTGCGCGGAGCTGGAGCGGGCTCTTGCTCATCGACGAAATAGGGGAAGCTGAGCAGGTTGGATTCGGGATCGTGAATGGCGATGGCGAAGTTGCGAGCGGACATGAGTTCGTCGACGATGCCGTGAACGGCGGCGAAGAAGGTCTGCAGATCCTGGGTGCCGCTGGCTTTTTCGGCGATGCGATAGAGAGCGGAGCTGAGGCCTTCGGCGCGCTTGCGCTCGGAAATATCGCGATAGACGGCATAGAAGGCTGCGGGGCGCCCATCGATAATCAGCGGAGCCGAAGACACGGAGACGTCAAGCAGGGTTCCATCTTTGCAGCGGCGCTGGGTTTCGAGGGTCAGCTTCTCGCCGCGCTGCAGGCATTGGGCGATCCATTGGGCTTCGGCGGCGCGATCGGGCGGAAAGACTAAATCGTCGACGGACTTGTCCAATGTGTCGGCGGCAGCGAAGCCGAAGAGGCGCTCGAACTCGGGGTTGACGCATTCGACGCGGAATGCAGTGTCCACGACGATGACCGGGTCGGGCGAGTTCTGAAAAATCTGTTCCAGATACTGGCGGCGAATATCGAGATTGCGTTGGTTGGACTTTTCGGAACTTGGGCCGGCACAACGCCAGGAAAGTTGAGAGGGTTGCGCCAGTGGATTGAGATTTTCCGGGGGAATAAATGCGGGCGGCGCTCCGCCATCGAGCGCTTTGCGCAAACCCTTGGCCCGCGCGAGATCCCGCGACGGTGGCCGGGTGACACGTTGCCCCATTCCGAAGCTCCCCCTCTGAAGCCCAGCAAAAGAATGGTAGAAGATGGGGATGGGGCTCGAAAGTTACTCAGGTAATTGGAACCATTGAGTCATTGGGCGATTGGGGGATTTTGCGATTTACTAATTGGGGAATTTAGTTATGGGGAATTGAAGAACTCTCAACGCTCCCTTTCGATTACTCAATCACCAAAATTACGCAATTGCTTAATGTCTTCAGCTTTTGCTGGCCAGCATTTCGCAGACGCGGCGCATGGTGTCGCGCTGGCTGTCGGTGAGGGTGAGGAATTCGAAGCCGTAGCGCAGGCCGTCGGTGTAGCGGACGATGGCGCGGACTTGAAGAGGATAGGGGCTTAGCGGGAGAGGAATTTCCAGTGAGACGATTTCTCCGGTTTCGAGCTTGCCGGTGAGAGTTGCGCCGATGCCATCCTGGCCGATTTCGGTGGAGCGTCCCCAACAGTTGGAGAATTCGCCGTTCTGGAACATGCGGACCTTGATGCGCGAATCGAGGCCAAAGCGCGGATAGCGGCGAGTCTGCTTGCCGGGAGCTGCGGGCGCGAGTTTTTTGCCGGGAGCCGCCATGGATTCACAATTGAGAAATTGGGGAATTTTGTAATTGGGCAATTGAAAATCCCGAAGCGGCCCAGGTTTTCGAATCGCCAAATTTCTCAATTACTCAATTTCCCAATTACTCAATTCAAATTTGCCAGTTCAGTTTCCATGCAGTAGGTAGCCGGGTTCCAGGGGAAGTTTGCCTGCGATTTTTACCACAGCCACGCTGCTGTTTATCGAGTAGACATCGACTACGCCAACTGCGCCGGGCAGCGACGCCACTTTGTTGACCAGATCTTCGTCGGAGCTGGCGATCACGATGGCGGGATGGTTGGAGCGTCCGTGATTGGAGGTGACGATGAGGCCGTTGACCTCGTTCTCGGACATTTCGTAAACCTTTTCGAGAACCATCTTCATTTCCGGAGCGGAGGGCGAGCGCATCACGAAGGTGACCGGCTTGCCATCAGGCCAGCGATTGTTCTGGGCTTTGCATACCCTCGCCAATTCTGCGACCGTGACCGCGTTCACGGCATTCGATTTGTTGGAGACCAGCGCGAGGTCGCGGGCCGAAGCGAGCGGCGCGACGATGAGGATGAATGCAAATGCATGGGCGAGACGGCGATCGAACAAGTTGGGTCTCCAAACACAATGAGAAAGTGTTTGAGGGACATTGTGAGGGAAGCGGGGTCATCTCTTAAAGGTAACCAAGGTCACGAGTGAGGTGGGAGGGTTGGGAGGATTGGTGGAGAAAAAAGGAAAAGGGCGCGGCTTGCCGCGCCCCGGTTGGAGTTCATGAATTATTTTTTGGTTTGCTTGGCCGCGTGTGGGTGGAACAGCGGATGCGGCACGAACATCGCGTGGCGTGCAATGCCCGCTGTAGCGCCTGTTGGGCTTTGGAGCACGAAGACTCCCGCCGCGACTTGGCCGCTATCGGTTTCAATGAACGGGAAGGTCGTACCGTCGACTGTGTAATAGGTCAGGCTGAGCACGCCCTCTAGAGTGCCAGTGCTGCCGTTATTGGCGTTCGCTGCAACGGTTCCGCGGCCTCCGCTAGGGGTCGAGTAATTGCCTGTTAACGGTATGCTGGCTACTGTCTGCCCGATGGAGTTCTCGTCAATGATGCCGGTTAAGGTCCCGCCGCTCGCGGCAGTGAACTCAGCGATATCATCGACCTCGGTCGCCTGCCCGGTCTGCGCGCCGCCATTTACACCTGAGAGATTCAGAGCGTAGCCTTGCGAACTCGCAAGCGTCGCACTGGGGCTTTGAGAGAAGGCAGCGCCCGACATCTCTCCATCGTTGTCGATCTCCAGCAGCAACAGTCCGCCGCTTGATGGGTATGCTGCGTACATAGTCCCGCCTGTAAAACCGGAGAGGGTTAGAACCGACCTTCCGCCGGTAGTGGTGTATGTGCCCGTGAATGGCAACGGCGATGGCGACGCGGTTCCTGCGTCGTTAACGTCCTCGTTTGAGCCGGTGCCGATGTTGCCTGCACCGTCCGTGACCATGAGGCCGCCCGCGGCAACGGGCGCGCTAGCGATCTCGCCGCTCAGTGTGAAGGCCAAGGTGCCTGTAGGTACGACGGTGCTGCTCTGAGAGAAGGCATCTCCCGAAAGAGTTGCGCCGGGGTCCATTTCGATGAACTTTAAGTGTGTCGCGTCAATTGCGATTACGTCGTACGTCTGAGTACCGAATTGGCTGGTGGTGATCGTCGTCGAAGGAGTGGAGGACGGGCCCAGGGCGATTGTTCCGCTCAGGTTCTCGCTGGGATATGCAAATCCGCCGTCGTTGAAATCTTCGGAGCCGGCAATTGCGCCCGACGTGACGGCGAAATTTCCTACCGAGGCGAGGGTGCTCACGCTGGTGCTACTCACAACAATTCCTCCGGAGAGGATGAAGGCATAAGAGCCAGTAGGCGTTACACCAGAAGTCTGCAGGTCGATCGTGCCACTGCCGGTGGCGTTTTGGTCAAATTCGCTGACCAAGCCGTGAGTGTTGTCCTGAAGGACGAAATCGAGCGTGATCGGGTTATTGCTGCCGAAAGGGTTGTTCGGAAGATTAAGCTGGGTTAGGCCGCGGCCGTCGACGCTGATGTTGTAGGAGCTGCTGCCGACCTGGAGATTCGCAGCCGGCGCGGTAAACCCCACATCGTTGATATCGATAGCGCCGCCCGTGATTGTCCCACTGCCGTTCGCAGTTAAAGTGCCAGCAATCGAGATCGGGTCGCCGTTGACGTCAGTGCCGGAGATGGAGAATACATAAGTGCCATTAAGGGTAGAGTTGCCGAGACTCCCGCTCGGTGGGGGAACCGCATTGGCGGGCGCAGGGCCGCCACCGCCGCAGGCGACCAAGAAAGTGAGCGCTGAGAGCGCGACGAGTAGGACGAGTGCTTTGCGTACCGACATAACTTCCCCCTGGGAGAAAACTTTTTTGAAGCGGGTCACCGTTAGCTTCGAGGTTAACACAGGATTTCCAATGCTTTGAACCCGGAGTATCGAAATAAGTAGCGCCCAAACGCGGAAATAATTATTCAGCCGCGATGCGGGTTATACACATCTTTACATTCAGAATTCGAGTCGATGTTAGGTTGAAGAGAGATGTTAGGTTGAATAGACGATGAATCTTGGAGCGAAACGGCAGCAAGGGAAATCTCCACCGGCAGTTCGATGCGGGATGCGGCTCTGCGCGATGCTTGCGGCGGCGGGCGTTTTCGTCATGGTGCCGAATGCCGTGGAGGTTCGGGGTTTTGCGGCGGAGGAAAGCGGAGGGGGCGGGCAATCGGCGGCGGCGCAACATTCTAATAAGAGTGCGCAGGATCAAAGTTCGACGCAGGGTTCGAGTGCGGACAGCGGCGCGGGGCCGTTGATCGACGCGGTGGAGTTGCCGACGGCGTATCCACAAGTGCCGTATCACTTCAAGTTTTCCGCGCATGGCAACTACGTTCCGGTGCTGCGCTGGAGGGTGGAGAAAGGCACGCTGCCTCCGGGCATCACACTGGCGGGGGATGGAACGCTGAGCGGCGTGGCGCAACGCACGGGAGAATTCCAGTTTGTGGTGGCGGCGAAGGACGGCAGCCGGTCCCAACCGGCGGTGCAGAGGCCATTCGTGCTCAGGGTCGTGGATGCGCTTACGGTGGTGTGGAAGGTTCCGGCGCACGTGAATGGCAGCCGAATCGAGGGCAGTGTTGAGGTTACAAATGTGACCCGCGACGACATGGACCTGACCTTCGACACGAAGGCGGTGGCCGAGAATGGACGTGCTACCGAGATCGGGTACCAGCATTTTCCGCTGAGGGGCGGAACGATTGGGATGGCGCTGCCATTTGGCGAGACACTGCCAAACGGAGGATATGTGGTCAGCGTGAACGTGGTGGGCGAGGTGGCTAAGAGGAACGTCATCTACCGGCAAATGCTGCAAACTCCGGGGCCGTTGCTGATCTCGGTGCAGCCGTGAGCTGTCAGCTTCGAGCTGTGATTGATGAGCAATGAGCGATGAGCAATGGGCCATGAGCTGACGCACGACTGAGTGGACAAGGATTCAGGGACCGATCGCTGAAAGCTCGTTCTGACATTCGGTACCGTGGTCACGTTGACTAAAAATTGTCCTTTCTGAAAGACTTGGTTTTCCAGCTGGAAATTTGTTCGAGTCGGCTCGCTTCGGTATGGAGTTACTGCTCAATCTCGCGTGGTTGTTGCTGGCTTTGCCGGCTTATTGGGTTTGGCAGAAGCAGGCGGACGCGCGCTTGCGCAGAGTGCGACCGAACCGCGTAAGTTCGGCGCAGTGCTCGTTGGCGCTGGGATGCGTGCTGCTTCTGCTGTTTCCGGTGGTCTCGGCTTCCGACGACCTGCACGCCATGCGGGCCGAGATGGAAGAGTCGACGAGCAAACGAGCGGTGCGAGCCGCGAGCAGCGACAAGACCTCGGCGTGGACGAATCGTGTGCAGGCGCCTCCGGCTGCGCTGGCGAGCGCTTATGCATTGTTTGCTCCGGATTCTACTCTGCTTGGGGTTTCGGATTGTTCGGTACGTCCTCTGACACGTTCCTCTCTCGCGCATGCGGGACGCGCGCCTCCCTTCTCTCTCCTCGGGTAGTTCTCAAATCCTTGAGTTGTTCTCGTCCGTCGGAAAAAGTCTGCGGAATGGCAAGAAGAAGTCATCCGTGAGAGCGGTTCATCTTCCCGATTCGTTTATTCGTTATTCACTTGATTGGTTTATTCATTCTGGGATCTCGATTGTCGTGGGCTTCGAATATGGAAGTGCATGATGAGGTTTTTGATGCATAGAAAATTCTGGCGGTGTTGCTGCGTGCTGGCGGTGTTGTGCCGGGCGGTCTTGGCCTGGCCCCAGTCGGCAGAACTGGTGCAAGCGCCGATGCCGCAGACGATGCAGACTCAGGCTGCGCCGCAAGTGCCGGAACCGCCGGTGCTGCAAGCGGCTCCGGCTTCGCCGCGGCCGGTGCTCAAGGAATGGACTTGGGAGGAGGTTAAGGACCGCCTGGAGCTGAATAATCCGACGCTGCTGGCAGGGAAGCTGAACATCAGCGAATTGCAGGCCGATGAGATTACGGCGCATCTGCGACCGAACCCGCAGTTGACGCTGTTGGGGGACCAGATCGATCCGTTTCCGGGAGGACCGGCGCATGGTCCGTTTGCGTATTTGCTGCCATCGGCGACGATCAGCTATCTGTACGAGCGAGCACATAAGCGTGAATTGCGCACCGAGGCCGCCAAGAAAGCGACGGCGGTTGCGGTCTCGCAGCAGAACGATCTGGAGCGCGGGTTGTTGTTCAACCTGCGCAGCGCATTTGTGCAGACTTTGCAGGCTAAGGCAGTGCTCGAGGTTTCGAAAGAAAATCTCGAATATTACGACCACGTGTTGAAGATCAGCCGTGACCGATTCGAGGCGGGCGATATTGCGGAGATCGATTACGACCGGCTGGAGTTGCAACGGGTGCAGTACGAGTCGGATTTGCAGACGGCGGAAGTGAATCTGCGGACGCAGAAAATCCAGATGCTGATGCTGTTGAACGACCGCACCCCGGTCGATCAGTTTGATGTTGCGGGTGTTTTCGATTTCAACGATCCAATCGACCCGCTCGATGCGTACCGGCAGGTTGCGTTGGATAACCGTCCCGACCTGAGGGCAGCGGTGCAGAGCGTCGAAGAAGCGCAGCTGAACTACAAGCTGGCGGTCGCGAATGGATCGACTGATCCGACGCTGAGCTTCGATATGGGAAGAAATCCGCCGATCGATCTTTATCTCGGAGTGGACGTCAGCATTCCGTTGCGCATTTTCGATCGCAATCAGGGCAACAAGCTGCATACGAAGCTCGATATTACGCGCAATGAGAGGCTGCGGGATGCGGCGCAGGCGCAGGTTTTCAGCGACGTGGATTCGGCGTACGCGACTTTGAACAGCCATCTGACTTTGCTGCGGCCTTACAAGCAAAAGTATCTGGCGGAGGCGACCCGCGTGCGCGACACGGTCTGGTTTTCTTACCAGCATGGCGGCGCGTCCCTGCTGGATTTTCTGAGTGCGGAAAGCGATTTTCGCAGCGTGCAGTTGAATTACGTGAATCTGGTGGGGTCGTATTTGACGGCGGCGGCGCAGTTGAATCAAGCGGTTGGCAAAGAGGTTTTGCGATGAAGAAAAGGTTTTATCGATATGCGTTGACGTTTTTTTGCTCAGTGGCAGCACTTTGTTTTGCGGGCTGCAACTCGGGCAAGGAGGATCAGCAGAAAGAAGCTCCACCTCCGGCGACCGTTGTGCCTGACATGAACGCGAATGACTTCAAGGTCGATCACCCGGAGTTGTTTCCGCTGGTTACGGCGGTCGAGCACAAAGCGGCGCCTGCGCTGAATGTTACCGGCGTTGTGCAGCCGGACATTGCCCGGGCGGTTCCGGTAATTTCGTTGGCGGCGGGCCGCGTCGTAGAGATGAAAGCGCGGCTGGGCGATGCGGTGAAAAAAGGGCAGTTGTTGATGAAGGTGCAGAGCAACGACGTTTCAGGCGCTTATCAGAACTATCGCAAGGCAGTGAATGACGAATTACTGGCGCGGCTGCAACTGCAGCGGCAGACGACGCTCTATGAAAAAGGCGCCGTGGCCAAGAGCGCCGTTGAGCAGGCGCAGGATGCCGAGAACGATGCTGAGGCGGATCTGGACGCCGCCAAGGAGCAGTTGCGACTGCTGGGCATCGACAAAGATCATCCTTCGGGGATTGTCGATGTGCTCGCGCCGATTTCTGGAGTGATTACCGACCAGCAGATTACAAATGCGTCTGGCGTGCAGGGACTGGGATCGCCGAATCCGTTCACGATTTCGGATCTTTCTTATGTCTGGATCATTTGCGACGTCTATGAAAACGATCTCGACGCCGTACACGTCGGTGAAAACGCCGATATCCGTTTGGCTTCATATCCCGGCAAAGTTTTCAAGGGGCGCGTCGACAACATATTGCCGGTTCTCGATCCCAGCATTCGCACGGCGAAAGTGCGGATTGAAGTGGAGAATCCCGGAATGATGAAGGTGGGAATGTTTGCTACCGCAACGTTCTACGGCAAGCAGGCAGAAATTTTCGCGGCGGTTCCGGCGACGGCGCTGTTGCATCTGCACGATCGTGATTGGGTTTATGCGCCGGTCGGTAATGGGCATTTCAAGCGCCTCGAAGTTGTTGGCGGAAAAATGTTGCCGGGAAATATGCAGCAGATCATTTCGGGGCTGAAGCCGGGCGATCAGCTGGTGGCGGGCGCGCTGCAATTGCAGAACACGGTGGAGCAATAGATGATCCGGCGGCTCGTGGATTTCGCGCTTGGCAACCGGCTGCTGGTGTTGGGCCTTGCGTTGCTGCTGTTTGCCGGGGGCATTGTCGCGTTTCATGATTTGCCGATCGAGGCTTATCCCGACGTGGCCGACAACTACGTCGAGGTCATCACACAGTGGCCGGGAATTTCAGCGGAGCAGATTGAGCAGCAGGTTACGATTCCGCTGGAAATTGTGATGAACGGCATCCCGGGCATGGTTCATCTGCGATCGTTCTCACTTTTTGGATTGTCGGATCTCAAGCTGATCTTCGACGACAAGACTGACAATGCGTGGAATCGCGAGCGCGTGCTGGAACGGCTGAGTCAGGTGACTTTGCCGCCGGGGGTGAATCCGCAGATGGGCACGGATTGGAGCCCGGTTGGGCAGATTTATTTTTTCACACTGCACAGTACGAATCCGGCATACGACCCGATGGAGCTGAAATCACTCGAAGATTGGGTGGTCGAGAAAAGTTTCAAATCGGTACCCGACATTGTTGATGTTTCCAGCTTCGGAGGACCCACACGCGAATATCAGGTGCGGCTCGATCCGAATAAATTGGTTGCGTACGGATTAAGCCTGGCGCAGATTGAGCAACAGCTCACCAACAACAACGCGAATGCCGGCGGCAGTTTCATTCAAGAGGGACTGCAGCAAATCAACGTGCGCGAAGTGGGATTGGTTGATCGGTCGCAGGATATTGCCGAGACGGTGATTCTGACGAAAAATGGCACGCCGTTGCGGATTAAGGATATTGCGTCAGTTTCGCAGGGACCAAAGATCAGGCTAGGTCAGTTCGCGCGCGCCTGCAGCTTTTGTCCCTACGGACCCAACGGCGCCATCGAGCATGAAGACGGCAAGATCGTTGACAACGACGACGTGGTTTCCGGAATTGTTTTGCTGCGCAAGGGAGCGGTTGCCGATTTGGCGCTGCAGGGCATCCACGAAAAAGTTGCGGAACTGAATGATCGCATCCTGCCGCCGGGGGTGAAGGTCGTTCCGTTCATCGATCGCAGCGATCTGGTTCACTTCACCAGCCACACCGTGCTCCACAACCTGACGGAAGGGATGATTTTGGTCTCGATCATTCTCTTTTTGTTTTTGGGGAATATTCGAGGGGCGCTGATTGTCGCCGCGACGATTCCTTTTTCTCTCCTGTTTGCATCGATTTGTTTGGATCTCCGGCACATTCCGGCGAACTTACTTTCTCTGGGCGCGCTGGATTTCGGAATGGTGGTGGATGGTGCCGTTGTGATGGTGGAGAACATTGTGCGGCATCTCAGCCACCGCAATGGAGATACCAAAACTCCTAGAGAGAAAATTAGCGACGCGTCGCATGAAGTGCAGCGGCCGGTGTTTTATGCGATCGCCATCATCATCACCGCCTACCTGCCCATTTTTACTTTAGAGCGCGTCGAGGGCAGGTTGTTTCACCCGATGGCGTGGACGGTGGCGTTTGCGCTGCTGGGAGCTTTGATTTTTTCAATCGTGATTGCTCCGGTGCTGGCCAGCTTTGCGTTCGCGAAAGGCGCGAAGGAATGGCACAACCCGGTCATGCATTTTCTGATCGAGCGCTACCGGATTGCGGTGCGCTGGGCGATTCGGCACCGCGCGATCACTGTGGGCGTATGCGCGGTGCTGGTGCTTATAGGAAATTATCTTGCCTTCGGCGGCGTGGTTGGCTCTGAATTTTTGCCGCACCTCGATGAGGGAGCACTGTGGGTCCGCGGTACGCTCGCGCCGAGCACTGGGCCCGACGAAGGCATACGAGTATCGAACCAGGCGCGCATTGTGCTGTGCTCGTTTCCTGAGGTTCCGCAATGTACAAGCCAGGTCGGGCGGCCGGATGACGGAACCGACACGACCGGCTTCTTCAATACCGAATACTTTGTAGATCTGAAAGCGAAACAGGAGTGGCGGCCGGTATTTCACCAGAATAAAGATGAGCTGATCGCCGCCATGCAACGCGAGCTCGACAAGATCCCCGGTGTGGTCTGGGGATTTTCTCAGCCCATCGAAGACAACATGGAAGAGGCCGTCAGCGGTGTGAAGGGTGCGCTCGCGACCAAAGTTTATGGCGATGACTTGAAAGTGCTGGAGGCGAAGAGCGACGAGATCGTCAACATTATGCGGGGCATTCACGGAGTCGAAGATCTGGGGGTGTTTCGGGTTCTCGGCCAGCCGAATCTGAACATTACGGTGGACCGCGCCGCTGCGGCACGTTATCAGATCAACGTTGCCGATGTGCAGGATGCGATTCAGACTGCTGTGGGGGGAACGGCTCTTACTCAGGTGTTGAAGGGTGAGGCACGATACGACTTGACGCTTCGCTATTTGCCGGAATACCGCGACACGAAGGACAAGATCGAGAAAATCCTGCTGCTTTCGCCTACGGGAGCGCGCGTTTCGCTGGCGCAGTTGTGCAACGTCAGCGAGGTCGATGGAGCTTCCGAAGTGTATCGCGAAGGCAATCGGCGATACGTCGCCATTAAGTACAGCGTGCGCGGACGCGACTTGGGCAGCACGGTGGAAGAAGCGATTAAAAAGGTAAACGAACAGGTGAAGCTGCCCACGGGGTACACCATCGATTGGGAGGGTGAGTATGCCAGCCAGAAGCGGGCGAATGAGCGGTTACTCATCGTATTGCCGGTTACGATTCTGATCATCTACGTCATTCTTTATACAATGTTCAAGTCATTCAAGTGGGCGAGCTTGATCCTGGTGAACATCGCGATAGCCCCTATTGGTGGGGTGCTGGCGCTGTTGATCACCGGCACGAATTTCAGTGTTTCTTCGGGCGTGGGCTTTCTCGCGCTCTTCGGGGTTTCGGTGCAGACGGGCGTAATCATGCTGGAATACATCAATCAGCTGCGAGCGCGGCGCTTCACGGTGGAGGATGCGGCAGTTGAAGGCGCGGTGCTGCGACTGCGTCCGATTATGATGACGATGTTGGTCGCAACCCTGGGACTTCTGCCGGCTGCTTTGTCCCACGCAATCGGCTCGGATTCTCAGCGTCCGTTTGCGATCGTGATTGTGGGCGGCCTGATCGCGGCTTTGATCATGAGCATCTTTTTATTGCCGACACTCTATGTTTGGGTGGCTGGTGAGCGCGATGTGCTGCCCATGGCAGAAGAGGGATTTGAGATTGGCGAGCATGTGGATTGACCATTCTCGCGCTCAGTGGATTTCAAGGCAACAGGTTCTGGTCCCACTTTTCGACATTTGACGGAACGTCGGCTTTCAGTAGCGCGGCGAATGCTTCCAGGGTTTTGCGCGCGTCGCCGAGCGGGTAATAAAACGCTTCCCAGTTGTCGCTGTCCTCGCCGTCGTGATTTGCGATCACGTGATCGAAGTGCCAGGCTTCCTGCAATTCGCGGTAGGCGCTGGAGGCGCGCTTCTCGATATCTTCTAAATCCCTCAATGACAATATCTGTTTCTGGCGTGTCGTGCGACGGAGGAGCTTACGGCGTTGAACATCGGTGAGGAGGTTGGGCAGCGAGATGTTTTTGTCTGGAGCTCTGAGATCGACAATCTCTTCTTTCGACAACGGCGAGATGAAGATGCTTAGCCGCTTCACGTTTGCCAGACGCGGATTCGTTTGCAGGGCGCGGCCGACGAACGGATTGCCTTCGAAGAGAACATCTCCCTGCTTGAGCTGAGATTCGAGCTCGGGAATGTCGAGGGCCTGTACGTCGGCGCGGACTTCGAGTACGGCGTAGCGATTGTCCGATTTTAACGATTCGACTTGTTCGCGGGTGCGAAAGTGGTAGTCTTTGCCATCGAGTTCGCCTGGGCGCGGCGAGCGGCTGTTGTAAAGCACGAGCTTGTGCAGTTGTTCGCTTAGCTTTGGATGAAAACGGGCTAGCGCTTTGTGAAGCGGGCTCTTGCCGACGCAGGAGGGCCCGCTGAGGATAACGAGACGACCGGCGCGGGAGCCTGGATCTTCCTCGTTGCGACGCGATCGTGATGACTGCACAGAGCGTGGCATGGGTTTATTCGTACGAGATAGTTTACGAGAAACGGACTCTGGGATGCGGCTTCGTGGCAATTCGGCACGGTCCGCACGACTTGAACAGACCCCGAAAGACTGAAGGAGGGCTTGACTGTGAACAGCTGATTGCAACAGCAATCGTGGATGGTTTCTGCGATTCGTGCGTAAAGTACCCTGCAAAAGGCCTGTGTTAGTCGGTGGAGACCGAAAGATTCTTGGGGCAAAGCAACAATTCGTATGCCCATGTCGATATCAACGCCTAGTTCGAACCTCGGCCGTCATGTGTTCGGAGCGGCGGCTTTAGCCTTTGGCCTCATCACCCTGGCCTGGCACGAGTACAACGGCTGGCATCTACCGCGCTACATTGTCTTGCCAGCCGCCGCTGCCGAGATATTGGGCGGCGCTGCGATTCAGTTCCGCCGGACCGCGAAAACGGGCGCCGCCGCCCTTGGTGCGGTTTATCTTGTCTTCGCTTTATGGTGCGTGCCACAAATCTTCGCCAAACCGCAGATCTATAACAGCTGGGGAAACTTCTTCGAGCAGTTCTCTCTCCTGACCGGAGGGGCGATCGTCTATGCGCTTTTGTCATCGCCATGGTCGCGGGAAACGCTTAATCGGATCGGTTGCACTCTTTTGGGCATCTGTGCCGCTTCCTTTACCCTCGAACAGGCGATTTATCTTGGCGCTACCGCCAGTCTTGTCCCGAAGTGGCTTCCGCCAACTCAGATGTTTTGGGCGGTAACGACGACCGTTCTGTTCGCACTCGCGGCTGTGGCTCTTCTTACGAATCGAATGGCACTGCTCGCGACTCGCTTACTGACAATGATGCTCGTGGCATTCGGGCTACTCGTGTGGGTACCGCTGATTCTTTCGGATCCCCACAGCCATGCGAATTGGAGCGAGACCGCCGAGACCTTCGCGATTGCAGGAGCAGCGTGGATTCTCGCTGATATCCTCGGCAAGTATCGGCTTAATGATCATTGACCGCGATGATGAGGTTCCCGCCGCTCTTATCCCAGGGCGCGCCGGGCAATCAGTTGGCATAAGCGCCTGGGTACAACAACTGGGGGGAGCAATTTACAACTGGGGCGACCGACGTTGTTCGCGAAGACTGTTTATAGTGATCCCGTTACCAGTTTCTTCAGATCCCCGACAAGAGCGTTCACGCCCTCGTCGAAGTTCTTGCGAGCAATGGCACTCGGCTTGCGCCTTCTACTTCCCGAGTGAGCGACCAGAGAGCTGTTGAAATCGCGATCGTACTTAAAACCCCCCTGTGCAAGGCACCAGGAGTGCAATCGCATGAATTCGTCAACTGTCCCCTATACTGTCGTTCCATGAACACGAATCTCGCAATCAGAAGCATTTCTCAAATGGCAATAGCGGCTCTCGTGTGGGTCGCCGCTCCCTCTGCATTCACACAGGGCAAGTGTAGCGACGGGTACGGAACGCCGTCCTGTCCTCTGAGCATGCAAGTGGCAACTGCTCCGATAAATCCGGTGTTCGCGCCAACCGGATGGAAGACCGTGGCACTTGACCATATTACGTTCGAGCTTCCGGACTATCGGAAGGAGGCGGCGTTCTATGTCGCCTTGATGGGATGGAAGCTCCGAAGCGATGATGGCAGACAGGCGTTGTTGGACATCGGGGATTGGGGATCTGTGATCTTTCAAGAAGCCCGTGAACAGCAGTCGGCAGTGGTCAAGAGTTTTTGCTTCGTGATCAAGCCGTGGGACGCGAAGACTGTGGAGGCTGAACTGAGGAAGCGCGGATTAAGCCCGGTGGCCGAAAACGATGCCAATGGGTTCGAGAGCTTCCACGTGAAAGACCCTGACGGATGGGACCTTCAAATCAGCAACGGCAACGGCCTGACGAAGTCTCGTAATGCATCAGCGAGGGCGGAGCTCGCTACAGCAGGTCCATTCGTGCCCACGGGATGGACAACGGTATGGCTAGATCACCTTTCTTTTCGAGTCACTAACTACAAAGAGAGCGCATCGTTTTACAGCAACCTTCTGGGCTGGAACCTGACATACGACGAAGGAAGCCAGCAGGAGTTGATAATCGGCGATGTCGGAGACATCATCGTCCGTGGGGGCAATCCGAACGATCCGAATTTCAACAGAACCGTTCCGCGCAAGGCCCAGCTAGATCACATCTCGTTCGGCATCTCGCCCTGGGACACGGACATTGTCAAGGCAGAACTCGAGAAACGCGGTTTGCAGGCGAAGGTGGATACAGCCAGTCCCAACAATATCCACGTCGCCGCCTACAAGAGCTATCACACGACCACGCCTAACCATTACGATCTGCAGATCAGCTTTGTCACACACCAGAACCGGTTAGCATTGGTAAATGCCGTTAAACCAAAAGCCCTCAGCAAATAGGTGGTGATAAATCGCCATTACGCTTCTTTGACTCCTGATCCGAAGCAAGAGAGACGTCCCAGAATCAAAAGGGTTCTGGGACGTAAGCTTGAACAGCCTTCCCCCGAAGCCTGTTCACAAGTAGCATGCCGATACGGACAAGAACCGTCTGTTCGAAATTGCTCAGTATCGCTATCGACTGATTTCAACAGTTGAGCCTATTTCGTCTTTACAGGGATTAGGTTGACGGGTGATCCAGGTGGGAGACAAAAAATAAGAGTTCCGAGGTGGTGTTGGGTCCGTTCGTCTCGACCGGTAGCTCGCGTTAGACCCTTGCTTGACCTGCAACGCAGCTTCCCTTGCGGGGTGCCGCGCGCGATCTTCGCTTGGGCTCCGGGCTTACCGCCAACCGGAAAAACCTACCCAACGCCTCGGAACTCTATCCTGCCTTCAACGGGACTTCTTGTTCTCCTCGGCCAGCGCTTTGCTATAGACCCTTGCTCGCCTTCCTTACGTCATTTTGCAATGCGAAGGTGACTTTGCTTGAGCCCCGGACGCCGCACCAACCGGAAAAACTTCAGAAGCTGTCAAAGAACGATCTTGTTGTACTCCTTCTATTGGCGCAGTCAATCAAAACATCGCAACTGTATTTTATTTATTTTCAATTGAGTGCAGCTGGTTCACAGGCGCGTGACAGGATTTGGTGCAGGTGAAAACTGAGGTTTTCGCGGCGCGTTATTTTGACGGTTGATTTCGCGATTGCTTGTTGCGGATGCCGAATGTTGCAGGTTTCTGCAGACTCCGGGCTGGTTGTGAATATCGGTGAAAAGCCTTGCTGGACAAGGACTTCGGGAGGATGCGGCTTCGGCATTCAGGGTCGAGTGCCGGTACGGGCGCTTGGCTGGGCGCGTATACAAAGAGTTAGGGCGGAATTGCTTGACAACGCGGGTTTCTCTGCTAAAGTGCGAGAAATGCTACTGAACCCGACAAAGTGACCCATAGGTGCCCTGTATATGAAGAATGTGTATGAAGTTTTGCGGCAGAAAGAGATGGAGTTAACCCGGCTGGAAAAAGAGGTGGAAGCCCTGCGGCTGGTGGCTCCGCTCCTGTCGGAAGAAAAAGAGATGAACGGTGAGATGACGAAGTCGGCGCTGCCGACGGCGGTAAACGGGCCACAGGCGCCGATGAGGATTCCTTCTCCTCCGGTTGTGCCCGCGGCGCAGCCCGTGCGCGCGGCCGGCTGGGACGATACGGCAAAGCGCTGGCCGTAGACTGCTGCTTCAGGTCGGCCCCCTGTGTCCCTCAAGGGGCTAAAGCCCATGATTTTTATCGATCCGATATGGCACGACTGAAGTTGCGCCCTCTGAAATTGGGCCGTTCCCACAATTATTTTTTCCGAATTATTTTCCAACGATCTCAGTGAGTGCTGTTAGCAAGCGGTCGACTTCGGCTGCCGTATTGTAGTGGACCAGGCCGATGCGTAGGAACCCTCCCGAACTTTCCACGTTTAATTTTTCCGTGAGATTCAGGGCGTAATAGTTTCCGTCCCAAGTGAAGAAGCCGCGCTCGCCGAGTTTCGTGGCGAGAGCCAGCGGCGTGGTGTTTTCGTTTTGATTGATGGCTCGCACGGCTAGCGTTGGGCAGCGCCAGTTGAACGCCGAGGGGTCGGTGATGCCGAAGATTTTGAGTTGCGGAATTTGCGAGAGGCCGTTGATGAGGCGCTCCATTAGTTCGTGTTCGTGGCGATGGATAGATTCGAAGGCATTCACCATGGCGGCGCGGCGGGTTGGAACTTTTGAATTGGAATGCCTGCCTAGGTCGGCGATGTAGTCGACGCATGCGGTGATGCCGGCTATGCACTCGTGGTTGAGGGTGCCCCACTCCCAGCGGAATGGGACGGCTTCGGTGAGCGGACGCACTTTGTAGGGGCGCAGGCGCTGTAGGTGTTTGCGCTTGCCGAAGAGGACTCCCATGTGCGGGCCGAAAAACTTGTACGTCGAGCAGACCAAAAAATCGCAATCAAGCGCGGCTATATCGATCAGGCCGTGCGGAGCGTAGTGGACGGCATCGACGTAGGCGAGTGCACCGACTGAGTGAGCTAGGCGAACGACTTCTTTTACGGGATTGATCGTGCCGACGGCGTTCGAGGCATAACCGATGGCGACTAGTTTGGTTTTGGAGTTGAGCTTGGCGGCGAGGTCTTCGACATCGAGGGTGCAATCTTCTTTGTGAATTTCTGCCCAGCGAATCGTCACACCTTTTTCTTCGAATGCTAACCAGGGAGAGACGTTGGCGTCGTGATCGAGGCGCGTGACCAGGATCTCGTCCCCGGGGGCGAGCTCGCGGCCAATCGCTCGGCTCATTGCGTAGGTCAGCGTGGTCATGTTTGGGCCGAAGATCACTTCGTCGGCGGCGCAGTTGAGGAAGTCGGCCATGGCGGCGCGGGCGCTGGCGATCATGGCATCCGTGTTGCGGCTGGTAGCGTAGGCTCCGCCGGTGTTGGCGTTGTCGCGGCCGAGGTAGTGGGAGATGGCGTCGATGACGCGCTGCGGAACCTGTGTTCCGCCGGGGCCGTCGAGGAAAGCGGCGGGGTGTCCGTTGACGGTTTGGGCTAGCGCGGGGAATTGGGCGCGGACGTAGGAGATGTCGAGGGCCGTGGGGGCCATGGCTTCTATAGTGGTCATAAGGATCCGCTGCTTTCAACAGAGTCTGCTGTGCGGCTTACTTCAGTTTACAAGAGGCGTTTTCGCTTCCCCATCGACCTCAGGTTCCCATTCCACTCGCCCGTGGTAGGTGTCCGCGTGTAATGCGAATTTTCGTCCGCACATGGCACATCTGAAATCGTGTCGAAGAATGTCTCCAGGAAACTTTGAGCCTAGCAGTTCCCCCAGAGGGCAGTCGGCTTTTAGGAGCTTCAGAGCACCCTGGTTAACCCACTCGATCAGTTTGCGTGCCAAATCACGATATTCGTCCGGCTGTTTGATAATGATTCGGTGACTGAACGCTTCGCATCCCGGACACATGATTGCAAATTATACCGACCTGTCTCGGCTTTTAATCTCTAAGCGCCCTTACGAAATCGGCCAGCATCCCATACGCCGTCGCGTACAGGCCTGGATTTTCCTCCGTGATGGCGAGGCCGGGGAAGATGTCGGTTTCGAAATAAATGTAGGACGACGTTCCGGAAATCTTTCCCATCGGGCTGCTGCTTAAAACTTTCTCCGGCGCGACGCTTGCCTTTACGCCGTTCCCTACGCGCTGAGCCCGGCAGACGAGCTTGAACGGCCAGCCATCGCGGCGTCCGTTGCGAACGGCGTTGGTGGTCAGTTCGCGAATGCCTTCGCGGGCGATGTCCTCTAACTTCACCGGAACATCCATCAGCACCGTGATCAACGCGGCAGTTTTTACAGCGGCGTCCCAGCCGTCGATGTCGTGCGTGGCATCGGTTTCGGCTACGCCGAGCGCTTGCGCCTTTTTCAGCGACTCGTCAAAGCTTAAGCCGTTTTCCATTTCGCTCAGGATCACATTCGTCGTGGAATTCAGGATGCCGTGAAATCCCTGTAGATGAATCGCTGGCAGCTGATCAAACAACGAGAAGATGGGCACGCCATCCATCACCGTGGATTCGAAGAGGAACCGCTTGCCTTGCGTGGCGGCCAGATCGCGGAGTTCGCGGTAGGCGTGGACGATTGGTCCTTTGTTGGCGGTGATGGCGTGGGCTCCGCGCTCTAGCGCGGCGCGGATGTGGTCGATGGCGGGTTGGCCGTTGGCTACATTCAGGGATGTGGCTTCGAATAGGACATCGGCTTTGCCGGCTTTTAGCCACTCTTGGACATTGGATGAGCCGTGATCAGATATTCTTGGATTTGGATCGGCAGTCGCGGGCGGGTCGCCTGCGACCACACGAGCATCCAGGCCTTCGGCGTTTGCGATCCATCCTCGGCTGCGGGAGGCAATTCCCGTTATGCGGAAGGAGATTCCGTAGCGGTTTTGCAGTTCTTGTTTGCGATCTTCGAGGAGCTGCACGAGCGTGCGGTTGACGTTGCCATAGCCGAGGAAGCAGAAGTTGTAGGTTGTGATTCGGATTTCCTCGCGCACGGGCTAAAGCCCTATTCACATCTCGATGCTTGCGTGGCCCTGAAGCGCCGCTCTTCCACGGTGCGGCCGAGCTTCGGTGATCAAGAAACGGTCTATTTGCGGCGCACTTAAAGGTGTCCGCGATTTATCCCATGGTTGTGGTGTGCTCGGGCTTGATTTTGTAGAGCACGCGGACTTCGCCGGGTTGGCCGTAGGGGTATTTATCGACGCCTAGATATTTCTTGGCCATTTTGTTGATGTGGTCGGCGGCGCCCTCTTCGGTGATTTCTACGACGCGGCCGCGGATTTCCAGATATCGGTAGGGATTTTCGGGATCGATGATGGCCATGGCCACGCGCGGATCGCGGCGGACATTTTTATCTTTCTGGCGTCCTTTGGCGGAATTGAAGATTACGTGCTCGCCATCGTAATCACACCAGACGGGCGTGACTTGCGGGCGGCCGTCGGGCATGAGCGTGCCCAGGCTGGCGAAGGCTCGCTTCTGGAATAGATCTCGATACTTCTCGGGAATAGCTTCGGGCATGAGGATCTCCTTACGGTGTTGCGATGATGACAGCACATTATAGATCGCGGCGGATGGCATTTGCGGCCAGAAGAGAGTTCTCGATAGTCTTAGCAACCGATGAGTAGGAGAGGAAGATGCGACTAAAGACGAGGTTGGCAGGGATGAGATCTCATGGCCCGACTGGAAGTCGCGCCCTTTCAAGCCCCGATTGTGACGCCAGGCGCCGGAGTTACTGTTTCGCGATTGTAGCGCTGGCGGCGATGCTTTTGATTGCATTGCTCGCTGGAGCGCAGAGTGCGAAATATCCACAGACGATTGTTTTTATGACCGACTTTGGCGTGGTGGATGATTCGGTCGCGATCTGCCGAGGCGTGATGTATTCGATCATGCCGGATTTGCGCATCGTTGATCTCACGCATGAGGTCACGCCGTTTTCGATTCTTGACGGCGCACGGTTTTTGTACGGAGCTACGCCTTACTACCCGGCGGGAACGGTTTTTGTGGTGGTGATCGATCCAACGGTGGGCAGTACGCGGAAGGCGATTGTGGCGAAGTCGAGGCGCGGGCAATTTTTTGTGCTGCCGGATAACGGATTGCTTACGCTGGTTGAGCAGCGCGATGGAATTGAAGCGGTGCGGGAGGCGACGAATCCGGATTGGATGATTGGCAGCAAGATGTCATCGACATTTCATGGACGCGATATTTTTTCTCCGGTGGGAGCGCATGTGGCGCGAGGGGATGATTGGACCGGGGTTGGTCCGGAGATGGAAGTTGCGTCGCTGGTGCGGCTGGAACTTAAGGCTCCGCATGTCGACGAGCACGGTGTCACGGCGGAGGTGATTGCGACGGATGGTCCGTTTGGAAATCTGGTAACGAATCTGGATGCTGACGATTTTTTGAAGCTAGGTTACCAGCGCGGGCAGGATGTTCCTGTGACGATTGGCGGGAAAGAGATGAAGGTCAAGTTCGTGCGGACTTTCAGCGATGTGCCGGTGGGGCAGCCTTTGCTTTACGTCGATTCGCGGGGACGGTTTGCGATGGCGGTGAATCGGGGGAGCTTTGCCGCGATTTATGGCGTCAAGCCGCCGGTGGAATTATTGATTCCGAGAGCTGGGAAGTAAGACTCGCGCGAGAGGCGTACAGGTTATATTGACTCCTCGCGCCAAAACCTGGCGCTCGGAATGAAAAAGGTGGATGAGCGGGCTTATGGAGATACTTCTTGCGCGACGCGCGGCAGTAAGGCGCGCAACAGTGCTTCGAAACTGCTCTTGACGCGCTCTCCGGTTTCCATCACTTCCTGATGCGAGAGCGGCTGGTCGAGAATTCCGGCGGCCATATTGGTGACGCAGGAGATAGCCAGCACTTTGATTCCCATGTGGCGGGCGGCGATTACTTCGCTGACGGTCGACATGCCGATCAGATCTGCGCCGATGATGCGCAGGTACTTGATTTCTGCCGGAGTCTCGTAGCTGGGGCCGGGCATGGCTGCGTAGACGCCTTCGTGCAGAGTCATTTTGAGTTGTGCCGCTTCTTGCTTGGCGAATTCGCGATAGTTTCTGTCGTAGGCGTGTGTCATATCCGGAAAACGCACGCCGAAGCGGTCGTCGTTGGGACCGATCAGTGGATTGGCTCCTTGCAGATTGATATGATCGCGGATCAGCACGAGCGCTCCCTGCTGGTAATTGAGATTGATGCCGCCGGCCGCGTTGGTTAAGATGACGGCTTTTATTCCCATGCGTCCGAAGACGCGCATGGGAAAGGCGACTTCCTGGGCGGAGTATCCTTCGTAGAGATGCACGCGGCCTTGCATCGCGGCGACCGCGACGCTGTTGGATTTGCCGATGACTAGTTGCCCGGCGTGGCCGATTGCCGTGGAGCGGGGAAACGAGGGGATTTCTGCGTAGGGGATACGCGCTGCATCGGTGAGTGATTCAGCAAAGCCACCTAGGCCGGAGCCGAGAACGAGGGCGATCTTCGGACGCAGCTTCGTCTGTTGGAGGACCGATTGTGCTGCGGTTTCGGCTAAAGTGAATTGATCCGTCATAAGCCTGAACCCCGGGGGCTAAAGGCCCCAATCTTGAAAGGAAGGTTTATAGGAGCGCTGAAGCGCTGCGCCACCCAAAACTCGCACTTACCTGAAAGTCGAGCTTTCGTATTTCTTTTCGAATTCCGCGAACCGGGCTTCTAAGTTCCACTGCTCGCGGGCGCGTTCGCTGGAGGAGAGAAATTGTTCGCAAGCTGCAGAAGGCTTGGCGGCGCCAATTACGTCACCTCCACAGGCTGAAGTTATCCGAAATACGAACTTCGTATCTTTCCACAAGCTCTCTCCGGGCAAGAAAGAGTGCTCCAGGCTTTGCCGCGCCATCCGCTTTAGATCTGTATACGACAGATGATAGGTTTCGACGGCTCGCAGATATTCGTGCGTCATGTCTGAGCGGTTTACGCCTTCGTCGTCGGTGGCGAGGGCGACCGGAACTCCGTACTTCATATAAATCGGTAGGGGATGATCGTCGCCGCTGACGCCGAGAATGATGTCGTTTGAGGTGAGCGCGATTTCTACCAGGATGTTGCGGTCGGCCATCTCGTGCAGCAACTGGATGGGATCGGTCTCGTTCATCACGTCTACGCCGTGGCCGATGCGCTCGGCGTGGCCACGCTCGACCGATGAGCGAATGTGAAAGGTCAAGTCTTCGGGCGGGACCAATCCGATGGCGAGTTCACCGGCGTGCAGCGCGATGTGAACCTTGGGATAGACGCTGTGCAGGTAATCCAACATGGCCATGTGTTCGCGGAAGTCGCGAATCGGCACGTACCAGTCTTCGGCCATAACCAGATTCAGCCCGACGAACCTGGGATCGGACGAAGCCAGTTCAAAGCCGAGCAGAATTTGCGTGAATACGATTTGCTGCGGCAGGCCGCGCAGCACTTGATAGAGATAGCGAATGGTCACCGAGCAGCCGGGCATCGCGTCGGCTGTTCCGCATTTCATGATTTCCCTGGCGCGGGCATCGTCTGCGGTGAGCTTCTTGCTGGTCTCGGCGGCTACATCTTTTAGGCCGGCCGCGATGAGGGCGTCGCGCATTTTTGCGAAGTCGGGATTCCATTCGACTTTCGCAGCCAGCCCGGCCGCAGCGCCGCCGTCGGCAGTGTGCATGTACTCAACGTATTGCAAATGGTCCTGGCCGGCACGGTTGGTCGAGGTTGCAACCGCCTCGGCTACGTGGGTATGAGACGCCAGGCCGAACTTGTCGAAGGTCGCAAAGAAATGGTCGTGGCCGGATTCGTTGCCGGGATTCCAGTTGCGCAGCGACCAGGCGTCGATGATTTGGTTGTAGAGCACCTGATCGGTATAGGCGCAGCTGGCGAGCGGCTTGGCGGTGTAGTTGGCGCAAGAGTCGTCACACGGCGGAGCCAGAAGTCGCGAAGAAGTGCGATCGACGCAGACGCCGGCATCGGCGGCGAAGTTGATGAGATCTTCGGCGTAGATTGCGCCGTCGAGATGGTTGTGCAGGTCGCCGCCCTTGGGCATGTCGCGCAGGAAGGGGAGCAGCATGGGAGGCTGTTTGCGGATTGAATCGAGATATCGAGCGGCACGCTGTTCGGAGTTTTGAGCCGGGGCGAGCGCAGTCAGAAGTAAAAGAAATAAGCAACTGCGCATCAGCGGGCGCACAGTTCGCGGCACAGTGATCCTCCGAAGGATACTTAGAGTAAAGAAGATAGATTGTAATCTCTCGATGGCGGAGGACAGCGGAAAGAAATTGAAGGAACGTCTAGGCCGGGAAAGCGGTCGCTACAAACACATTCGAGATCAGCGTGAGCGCTGGCCGCGCCACTCCTTCTCTTCGCACTCGATGCACAACTTTCGACCTTGCGAAACAGGAAAACCGCAAGCCTTGCACTTCTGCAGATTTCTCATAACTGGCGGAATCGGAACCGCGGGAGCTGATTCGATTGGCGGGGTGGTGCGATCTGGCGTCGCCGCCGACCAGAAGAGAGGTTTCTTGGGGGGCTCGGCAGTTTTCGCTGAGGGAGCTGCCGGCTGCAGTTCCGGGCTCGCTTCTTTTGGCTGCGTGATCCTCCGAATCTCGGGTTCCGGGGTTTCCACCTTCGCGACCGAGGCACGGGTGGGGCTAGCGTCATGGGATGGCCCCCTCGATTCCGGGATCGTCTCGGTTGCAGGGACCGGTTTCTCCGCGCGAGCTTCCACGGGAAATTCCTGCAACGGCAGCGAGGGCTGGTCGGGCACAGCAAACTTTAAAGTGAGTTCTACCATTGCGCCTAAACGTTGCAGAGCGGAGAGATCCCGCTCATCGAAGGCGAATGACTTTCCTGAAAATAACTCGAAAACACCTCGGACTTGATCTTCACTAAGGATCGGCATCACGATGACAGAAGCGATTCCCAACCGGCGGCAGGCTTCGCGGTTCACGCGAGCGTCATTTTGCGCGTCGTCACAACGCTGGATTTCGCGGCTCCGTACGCTTTCGCCGGAAAGGCCGTACTCCATGGAGAGCAACGCGCCGAGTTCGGGCGCGCTTGAACCGGCGCTAGCACGGCAAAACATGTCGTTATGTTCACCTCGGCGTAGGGCGATGGCCGCGCCGCTGGCATCGGTAATATATTGCGCGCGTTCAGCGAGCAACTGCAGGGCGGCATCCAGGTCGCGGGAGGCCATTTCGGCGAGTGACTCGGCGCCCGAGAACGCCGCTTGCAGAGTCGACGATACGGGATAGGGTGCGAACGCAACGGCAGTCGCCGATCCACGATCTGCGGATGGAGGCAGCCTGGTGCTCTGACCCGGGACCGGCAATGCCGAACTGCCATCGAGAATCGGTGACTGATCCATACGGCAAAGGAGAAACCATCGGCGACAGAAGCCTTGGTGGGGCCATCCGGCGCTGGTCAATTCAAAAATTCAGGATTTTGGAGTCTCGCCCGAAGCGAGTATGCGTGAATTCTACCCCAGCCGCCACCCGGCGGCGAGGTGACTAATGGCACTGCGGGGAGGCGTGTCAGCACATTGGTTTTAAAGCCCCCAGTTACCTGTTTTTGGCCGGGATCACTGCGTGACGGTTGCCTGATAGCTGACGGTTTGCCAATGCCCGTTGCGGCGTACCCACACCCGGGTGTAACGATAGGGGCCGCTGAAATCTTCGCCTAGCTGGTGGCCTTTGACGTCGGCGCGAGCAGTGACTACGGCGGTGTCGCCGTACAGCCGGACGACCATGTCGGTGATGTTCATGGATTCGTAACGGAGCTGACCGCTGCGGCGGGCGGAAACCGCTTCCTGCTTGGTAGTAACTTGGCCTAACGGGGTGATCGCGACGTAATCGTCCGCCAGAGTTCGCATGGGGAACTCGGCATCGCGATGCAGAGTGGCTTCCTTAGTTTGCCGCTCCATATCGACGATTTCGCGCACACTCTGCTGATCGCTGGAGTTGAAGCCCGGAATTGGGTGGATCGCAACATGCTGGGCAGCAAATGCCGGTGAGGCTGCCAGCAGGCACAACAATAACAAGGGACAGCTGTTAGTCACGTGGAGACCTCCGCAGTCTGCCAGGGACAGAGATCTGCTTGCACCCGAGTACGCAAGATTGGATGCAGGCGTTCCGTGGAAAAGTTCGATCTTTTGTGGGTGCATCATAAAGCGAAATAGCGAGGCGAATGTCACGGGACCGAAAGCTGCCGAGGCCAATAGAGGTGGCGGTGGTTCTTATTGCGATTCGACCCGAGTTTTTGTGTCGTTTTTGCCAGAACTTAATTGGCCAGCCCTCGTATAGAGACTGCAGAGGTGGATATGAAGGGTCTCAATTTCTGGATTGTCTTCTTCCTGGTTTACCTGGCTGGCTCCTGGCTTGCTGCAGGCGCAGCAGGCCCCCGAGGGCTCGGCCAGGCAGGAGTTTATTTCTGGAGGCACGATTCGGATGCACCTGGAGGCCGGCGGTTATAAGATCACTCCCAGTGACTCCGGGAACATCGTTGTAACCTGCCGGGCGCATAGTGAGGTCAACTCAAGCGGGTAAAAATCGGGATTAAACGGACACAGGACCAGTGCGGAAGTTTATATCTCCGATACGCCGAGCAACCATTTCCAGGCCGCAATCGAGGTGCCTCGCCGTTCCAACCTTTGGATCAGACTGTCGGCTGGAGAAATCGTCGTGGAAGACGTAGAAGGCGACAAGAATGTTCAGCTCATTGCGGGACGGATACAGATTGACGTTCCTCATCCTGAGCAGTACGGCCACCGCGACGCATCAGTAACGACTGGGAGCATCGCTGCCTCGGCGTTCGACGTATACAAGGGCGGGCTGTTCCGGTCATTCGAGCAACAGGGGCCGGGGAAGTACAGCTTGCATACGCACGTGATGACGGGAGAGATTAAGTTCCGTGGGAAAGACTGAACGTCTGCACGTTCCACCCCGTTCAAAGCAGCTTCTAGTAGAATCAGACATCCTTTCATGTCATGACAGACGTACGCCGCGGTCTCATTATCGTGAATACCGGGCCGGGCAAGGGGAAGACAACGGCCGCAATGGGAACGGCCCTGCGCGCGGTAGGCCAAGGTATGAAGGTTTTGATGCTGCAGTTTCTGAAAGGCTCATGGCACTACGGCGAACTGGACGCGGTGAAAGCTTTCGGCGACAAGTTTGTGATGAAGCAGATGGGACGGGGATTTGTGAAGGTGGGCGCCGAGAAGCCCGATCCGGAGGATGTAAGGATGGTGGAAGAAGCCTGGGCTGAGGCGGAACAGGCGATGCACTCGGGCGAATGGGATCTGATCGTGCTAGATGAGATCAACTACGCGATCAGCTATAAAATGCTTGATCCGGCGAAAGTGGTGGAGAGCCTGAAGAAGAAACCTGAGATGGTGCATGTCATCTTGACGGGAAGGAACGCGCACCCCACAATTGTCGAGGTCGCCGACACGGTGACCGAGATGCGGCAAGTGAAGCACGCGTACGAGAAGGGCGTGATGGCGCAGAGAGGGATCGAATACTGATTTTGGTAATTTTGTAATTTGGTAATTGAGTGGTCTAAAAACCGCGCGCCGTAGGGCTTTTAAATTACGAAATTACAAAATTTCCCAATTACTAAATTCTTCTTATGGCTTGGTTCAAGCGGGAATCCGGGGAGCTGGACACTTCTGGGGCGAAGACGGTTCGCACGGAAGGGTTGTGGGTGAAGTGTGAGAATTGCCGGCAGATCATTTGGAAAAAAGATCTGGAAGAGAATCTCAATGTCTGTCCCAAGTGCGAAAAGCATTTTCGAATCGACGCGCGCAAGCGCCTTGCGCTGCTCATGGATGAGAACCAGTACGAGATTTCTGACGAGAATCTGTCTTCGACCGATCCCCTGAAGTTTGTCGACTTGAAGCAATATTCGTCGCGGCTACGGCAGGCGCAGAAGGATACTGGACTCCAGGATGCGGTCATCAACGCACGCGGCAAACTGCAAGGGCGGCCGGTGGTAGTGAGTGCCATGGAGTATGCCTTTATCGGCGGCAGCATGGGCGCGGTGGTGGGCGAGATGATTACGCGGGCAGCAGAGCGGGCGCTGGAATCGAAGGAGCCTCTTATTATTGTGTCCGCTTCGGGTGGGGCGCGAATGATGGAGGGCGTGGTCAGCCTGATGCAGTTGGCCAAGATTTCGGCGGCGTTGGGGCGGCTGGATCAGGCGAAGGTTCCTTATATTTCTGTGTTGACCGACCCGACCACCGGCGGCGTGACGGCGTCGTTCGCCATGCTTGGCGATTTGAATATCGCTGAGCCGGGCGCGCTGATTGGCTTTGCCGGGCCACGGGTAATTGAGCAGACCATCCGGCAGAAACTGCCGCAAGGTTTTCAGCGCAGCGAGTTTCTGCTGGAGCACGGCATGCTGGATGCCGTGGTGCATCGCCGAGAAATGAAATCTTATATTGCGCGGGCGCTGGATTTTATGAGTGGAGCTGTCAACCCTCAGCTTTCCGCCGTCAGCTAAAAAAGGGCAACGGACCTCCGCCTTCCGACTCCAGCCTATCTCTGGTGTGCTGGTGACAGTCCGGCTCAGTTGCCAGGCTTTCTATGTTTCTCCGCTTCCCGCCTTTTGAACTTATTCAAGAAATCGTCAGGCTGGTAATCTAAATTTTTAGCCGCCGGCTAGCTTTTCTCATGTCATACGAAACTGCAGTGGCGAGAATGTTTGCTCTGGGCCATGAGCTGGCTCAGTTGCCGTCGCACAAATTCGACCTTGAGCACATGCGCGTGCTGCTGGCCGCGTTGCAACATCCGGAGAGAGGTTTTCCCAGCGTATTGATTGCCGGAACAAACGGTAAAGGATCGACGGCGGCTACGCTGGCTTCCATCTTGCGTGCTTCCGGATTGAGAACCGGTTTGTACACTTCGCCGCATCTGGTTCGTATTAATGAGCGGATTCGGATCGATGGCAAACAGATCAGAGATGATGACTTCGCTTCTCTGCACCGCGAGGTGGATGAAATCGCCGAGGGGCTTGTCAGGCGCGGGGAGTTGCCGTGGCATCCCAGTTTTTTCGAGATGATGACGGCGATTGCCTTCGTGCATTTTGCGAAAGAGAAAGTCGAGTTGGGAGTACTTGAAGTGGGCATGGGCGGAAGGCTCGATGCCACGAACGTGGTTGAGCCACTAGTGAGCGTTATCACCGATATCTCTCTCGATCATCAAAAATTTCTGGGAAACACCGTGACGGAAATTGCGCGCGAGAAAGTTGGAATCATTCGTTCCGGCGGAGCTGTGGTTACTTTGCCGCAGCAGCCTGAGGCGAATGATGTGGTCGGGAATGCGATTCTGGAGCTCGGTGCGCGCGCGATTAATGCAGTTCCTTTCGTGCCGCCAGTGTCGCCTGGCAGCGCTCAATGCTTCGCGCCGGGCGCTGGGAAAAACTTCACCCCTGGGGACAAAGTGGGCACCAATGAGACTCGGCAATACATTTCTCGTTATCCGCTGGTCGGTTATGGGCGAGGAGATTTTGGTTGAGTCGCCGCTGGTGGGGCGACATCAATTGCGCAATGTGGCACTGGCGGTTGCGGCGGCGGTGGAGTTGACCGGGCAGGGATTCAGCGGCATTACGCCGAAAACCATCGAGCGAGGCATTCGCGAGACGCGGTGGCCAGGACGGTTTCAAGTGATTCCGGCGCGGGTGGAATGGCCGGAGATTGTCATCGATGTGGCGCATAATCCTGCGGGCGCATGGGCGCTGCGCTCGGCGCTTTCGGAGCTCTATGAAGGCCGTCCTCTGATTTTTCTTTTTGCAGCGATGCGCGACAAGGCAATCTCGGAGATGGCGGAGATTCTGTTCCCACTGGCCGAGCGGGTGGTCGCGACGCAGCCGGAGAATCCCCGAGCCGCGTCTCCAGAGGAGATTCGCCAGGCGGCACAGCGAACCGGCGCTCAGATTGAGACGGTGGCCAATGTGGAGCAAGCGTTGCAGCGTGCACGCGAGCTCGCTGGAACGGAATCGGTAATTGTGATTACGGGCTCCATTTATTTGGTTGGCGAAGTGATGCCCCTTGTGGGCGCGGAAACATAGTATTTCACCTAGAATAGAAACGTGCAGGAAGTGAATTCATCGGTGGAAGTGCAGGGCGGTGCAGAGGAGCGGGCGGTCGTCGCGCCACGCGGAAGTCCGCATGCGATTGCCGGCACAAAGCATGGGTGGTTGAGCCGGCTTCGGTCGTATTTCATTTTCGATCCGCTGATCTGGCTTTACACGCTGGTTCTGGGCCTGATTGCGTCTGCCCGGCGGGTTGTTTGACAAGAACGGACGGCGGTTGCACTGGTTTTCGCGAACCTGGTCGTGGCTCATCATGAAGACGATCCTGTCGCCGGTGAACGTTACCGGGCTCGACAAGATAGATACCGGCAAGCCTCATGTTTATGCCGTGAATCACGCTTCCGCGATGGATATTCCGGTTCTCTATGTTTACCTGCCGTTTCAATTCCGCATCGTTTTCAAGAAAGAATTGCTGGCGTATCCCGTGGTCGGTTGGCAGTTGAAGCGGTCCGGGCAGGTTTGCATTGATCAGCAGAAGCCGACGAATTCGATTGCCGCGATTCGTTCGGCGGTCAAGAGCCTCAAAGCCGGGATGCCGCTGGTGATCTTTCCCGAGGGCGGACGTACTCCGGATGGCGAGATCAAGTCATTTCTGCCGGGGGCTCTTTTTCTGGCGCTGAAGGCGCAGGTGGATATTGTGCCCGTCGCCCTCGTCGGCACTTACGAGTTGCTGCCGATGGATACTTACCACATTAAATGCCGTCCGCTGGAGATGCGAGTGGGCGACCCGATTTCTACTGCGGGCTTGACGATGCGGGATTTGGAAGCGCTATCGGCTCGGGTGCAGAAGGCGGTTGAGGAGTTGTATTATGCGCCGACTTCGCGGTCGGCGTAACTTGAAGGCGTTTTGCAGAAATGTTCCTCAATTTTCGGCGCAGGAAAAAACGCAAGAAGTCAATCTCAGTGTCGCGCAGGAACGTATTTCGACTCGGCGAGCTCTTGTTTCTTGAGTTTCCGATAAGGATCGCGAATTTCAGCTGAGACCGCGGTTAGAAAAACGCCGAGAACAAGCACCAACCACACCGGCATCCCTAACTTGGCGCACAATGCTCCAAATAACATAATGCAAAGGATCGCCATCGCCATTCAATAGGATGTCTTTCATTTCGATGGCTAACAATGGCAAGACCTGGCGATTACTGACCGACTTTGGTAATCAGCCGTTGGTTTGCCACCAATGAACGCGCCTGTTTCCTTTCAACTACGGATTCCACCGTTTTCTTTGGCCGTGATGGAAGGACAAGGGTAGGGCACCCAGAGTAAGATTTTGCCGTAACCTTTCTGCCGTTTCTGCCGTTATCCCTGTGTAACACTACTCCGCGCGGAGAACTCTTGAAGGCTCTTAGCAGAGAAGCGGACGATCTGGGCAAAAACGACCGGCTTCTGATTGAGGCGGCGCAGCGCGATCCCGCGCGCTTCGCGGAGCTTTACGAGAACAATTTTGAACGCGTCTATGCCTACGTACTCCGGCGCGTGGGAGATCGCGCGGAAACCGAAGATGTTACTGCCGAAGTTTTTCACCATGCACTGGAGAATCTGAAGCGCTTTGAATGGCGCGGGATTCCGTTTGCGGCGTGGTTGTTCCGCATTGCGGCGAATCTGATTTCCGACCGGTGGCAGCGGAAGACGCGCGAACCGGGGATTGACGATCCGGAGCAGATTGAAGCGATTCAGGCCGGCAGCGCGGAATTTGAAGAGGTGGAACGGAAGGCAACGCTGTTTCGTCTGGTAAATACTCTGTCTGCGGAACAGCGGCGCGTGGTTGTGCTTAGATTTGTGGAAGAGAAAAGCATAAAAGAGGTGGCGCGGGAGATTCGCAAGACGGAAGGCGCGGTGAAGCAGCTGCAGTTCCGGGCGCTGACCGCGCTGCGCGCCAGAATGGAGGGTGCCGATGCCTAAGCGCTCTCTGAATGCGGGAAATGGCGATAGCAAAAAGATTGAGCAGCTGAACCAGGCCGTGGATGCGATGTTGGCTCGCACGGACGGGACGGCTCCGAAGGTCGAGGCGGCAATCGAGCCCCTGGTGCGCATTGCGGCAGAATTGCGCAATCTGCCGAGCGCAAGCTTCAAGGCACGATTGAAATCTGAATTGGAGAGGAAAAATCGTATGTCTACCATTGCCGAGCCGGTTGCCGCTCTACGCACGACGGCATTACCAAGTTTGACTTTCAAGAACGTAGCCAAGGCGATTGAGTTCTACGAGAGTGCTTTGGGCGCAAAGGAGCTGTTCCGCTTTGAGCACGGCGGGCATATTCCGCACGCCGAAATGGCGATTGGGGATTCGGTCGTCGTACTTAGTGACGAGTGGCCGGAGGGCGGAAGATTGAGTGCGGAGACTCTGGGGAACTCTCCGGTATCGATTGAGGTGCAGGTGCCGGATGTGGACGCGTTCGCAAAGCGGGCGGTTGCGGCTGGGATGCGAGTGATTCGTCCGCTGAAGGATCAGTTCTACGGGCGACGGGACGTCACGCTGGCTGATCCGTTCGGTTACCAGTGGAGAGGTGTGACGACTAAAGAGGAGATGTCGGTGGAAGAGATGCATCGCCGCATGGAGCGGGAGACTGCGGGGCCCGAAGGTGGCCGGATTTCGGAGAAGGGTGTAAATCCCGTTCCGCGCGGCTTTCACAAGGTAACTCCTTATATTGTTACGCCGGATGGCGACGGAATGATTGACTTCGCGAAGAATGCGTTTGGAGCCGAGGTGGTGATGCGGGCCGTCGGGGAAGCCGGTGGAGTTCATGGCGAAGTGCGTATTGGCGACACAATGCTGATGATGGGTGGCGGCATTAAGGGCAAGCCGTTTGCCGCAAAGCCGCAGACGGCAGCTTTGCACGTTTATGTTGAGAATACGGATGCGATCTATCAGAGGGCTCTTAAGGCGGGAGCTACTTCGCTCGGCGCGCCGCAGGATCATGAATATGGCGAGCGCGGAGCGAGCGTGAAAGATCCGTTTGGCAACTTCTGGTATATCGCCACGCACAACGGCGAGAGCTATGTTCCGAAGGGCATGCATAACGTGAATGTGTATCTGCATCCGCTGCGGGCTGAGCCGGTGATTGGATTCCTGAAGCGTGCTTTCGGTGCGCAGGAGATTGCGAAGTACGCTTCGCCCGATGGAGTGGTTCATCACGCGCAGGTTCGGGTTGGCGATTCGATCGTGGAAATGGGCGAGGCGCATGGGCCTTACCAGCCGATGCCTTCGATGTTCTATGTGTATGTACCCGACTGCGATGAGGTTTATCAGCGGGCGCTGGCGGCTGGAGCGAAGTCACTGCATCCGCTAACCGATCAGCCATACGGGGATCGGAATGGGGCGGTGACTGATCCGTTTGGGAATATCTGGTATGTGGCTACGCATGTGAAGGATGTGGCGCCGTAGGATTTACCGGCGAGGCTCAAGATGCCCTCCAACGAGGCCATCCCGCCCAACGAAAGGTACGTTGGGCGGGGGCCGTTTTATCGTTCACTGCGGCACAAATTGAAAGTCGCGAATGACGACGAATTGATCGCGGGAAGGCGTTGTCTCGAAGCACCACAGATTGATACCGACTGGGGAAGCCTCTTGAGGAATGTTGCGGGTGGTCGAGGTATAGGTGTCGGTTTTGACTATTTCAGCGGTGGTTCCGATCGGCTGAATCCCCTTCATGATGGTGAAGATAATCTTGTCCGAACTCCACTCCATTCTGGCCGTGGTCAAGTCTTTGCCGTCGACGAAGAAGTTGCCCTCCGAACTAGGAGCACCTCCTTGGCGCCGGTTGCCGGTTGAGGGGTAAACCGTGAAATCGGCATTGCAGCCACCGCAAGTCCTGTCCCACTGCGAGAATTCAATGTCGATTTCGTTTTCGCCGTCTACGCCAATATTGTGGGCCGGTCCGTAGGTGAACAATCCGAGCACCGTAGACTTGTCCATGTGGTAGACTTCGCCCTCAACGATCCACTGATAAGTTCCGAATCCCATGTTGTCTGCGGTGAACATCTCGGAGGCGGTCCACTTGCCATTGCGTTGAACGATGGTGAAATGCAGGAATCCGTTGTCGTCGATGTGGATGTTGGCCGGATCGCCGGGAGCCACGCCGGCCATGCCGCCCGTGGTGACATTCCACTCGTGGCCCTTCCAGTTGATGGTTCGGGCATAAGCAGGGGCGAAAACAGAAAGAACAATGGCGCAGGCGATGGTTTTAAGCAGGATTTTGTTTCGCATCGGTACTCTCGGGGTGACTCCAGGACATATCAAAGATACATTCTGATTCTAATGATAGAAAAACCGAGAAGAGCGAGATTTTTTGGCGTAGCCAAAAAGGAGCGTGGGAGGGGCGTCCCGGCGGTTCTTCAAAAGGTCAGGGATTCATGCCTGCGGCAGTTTGACCCTCCCAAATCCCTCCCATAAACTTGAAGTTCAACATACCTGCAGGTTTCAACCTATGGCTGAGAGTATTCATGTGAAGCTCCCGGATGGGAGCGTGAAGGATGTTCCCAAGGGCACGACGGCGCTGGACGTTGCGAAGTCGATTAGCCCGCGGCTGGCCGATGCGGCGCTCGTGGCCAAAACCAACGGCGACCTCATCGACCTCGCAAAGCCCCTGGAAAAAGATACCGACCTGCGCCTGCTTACCGAGAAAGATCCCGAGGCGCTCGAGGTTTACCGGCATTCGTCTGCGCATTTGCTGGCGGCTGCGGTGCTGGAGCTTTTTCCGGAGACCAAGCTGGGGCACGGTCCCGCAACCGAGAGCGGATTTTTTTACGACTTCTACCGGCCTACTCCGTTCACGCCAGAAGATCTGGAAAAAATCGAGAAGAAAATGCAGGAACTCGTGCAGCAGAACATTCCTTACGCGCGCGAGTTTTTGCCTCGCGATCAGGGGCTGGCGGAGTTCAAAAAAGAAGGCGATTTCATGAAGTGCCATTTCATCGAGCAGTTCACCAAGCCCGATGAAAAGATTTCGATTTACCGCACCGGCAAGTTCGTCGATTTTTGCCGCGGGCCGCATATTCCTTCGACCGGAAAGATCAAGGCGTTCAAGCTGTTCAATATCGCGGGCGCTTACTGGCTGGGAGATGAGAAAAATCCGCAACTGCAGCGCATTTACGGGACCTCTTTTTTTTCGAAGAAGGATCTCGACGCGCATCTTCAGCAGGTCGAAGAGGCGAAGAAGCGCGATCACCGCGTGCTGGGGCAGCAGCTTGATTTGTTTTCAATTCAGGAGCTGGCTGGGCCGGGCTTGATTTTCTGGCATCCCAAGGGCGGAATTATACGCAAAGAGATGGAAGACTGGATGCGCGAGCAGTACCTCAAGCGCGGCTATTCGCTGGTCTACACGCCGCACGTCATGCGGCGGCAGTTGTGGCAGACCTCGGGGCACGAGGGTTACTACTCGCAGAACATGTTCGATGCGATGGAGCTGGACGATGCCGAGTACCGGCTGAAGCCGATGAATTGTCCGGGACACATTTTGATTTACCGGGATTCTCTGAAGTCGTATCGCGACCTCCCGGTAAGGCTGGGCGAACTAGGCACCGTTTATCGCTACGAGCGGTCCGGAGTCATGCACGGTCTATTGCGGGTTCGGGGTTTTACTCAAGATGATTCGCACATTTTTTGCACGCCGGAGCAGGTGGAAGGCGAGATTACCGGTTGTCTCGACTTTGCCCTGGACGTGCTGAAGGATTTCGGCTTCGACAAATTCCAGACCGAGCTGTCGACCTGGAATCCCGACGACCGAAAGAATTTTGTGGGCAGCGAAGAACAATGGATCAACGCCACGCAATCCCTCGAGAAAGTGCTGAAGGGGCGGAATATCGAATACAAGACCATGCCCGGCGAGGCGGCGTTTTATGGGCCGAAGATCGATATCAAGCTGGTGGATGCGATCGGTCGGCTGTGGCAGCTCTCGACGGTGCAGGTCGATTTCAACCTGCCGCAGCGGTTTGGACTGGAGTATGTGGCGGAGGACGGCTCGCGCAAGCAGCCGGTGATGGTGCATCGCGCCCTCTTTGGATCGATCGAGCGATTTTTCGGAGTGCTGATCGAACACTACGCCGGGGCGTTTCCGGTGTGGATGTCGCCAGTGCAGGTGGCGATGATTCCGATTGCCGAACGCCATGCCGAGTATGCCAACAAAGTTGCGGATCAATTGAAGGCCGCCGGTGTGCGAGTGCAAGTCGATGCGCGAAATGAAAAGATGAATGCCAAGATTCGCGAGCATGCGCTGCAGAAGGTGCCGTTCCTGCTGGTGGTGGGAGACAAAGAAGCTGAGGCTGGAAAGGTTAACGTGCGGAGTCGCGGAAGAGAAAAGACAGAGGATATGGCGGCGGGCGAGTTTGTGGAGAAGATTCGGAAGCTGATAAAGGACAAGAGTCCGGGACTGTAATCAAGAACTTTTCACCATACAGGCACCCGAGACACGGAGAAAGCTTTCTGAACTTGTATGCGGGGGCAGTCGAGTTTCGACTGCCCCCGTAAGTGTTCTGCAGCCTGTGGGAGTTGTACCATGTTCCCGTGCACTCCCTGGCCCAGGCCGTTTTAGATCAGATCAAGAAGCAGCAATTGTTGGGCGCTGGCGACCGTGTTGGGGTTGCGGTTTCCGGCGGGATTGATTCGGTTGCGCTTCTGCGGCTACTCCTTGAATTGCGCCACGAACTTGGCATCGTGGTTTCGGTCGTTCATTTCAATCACCAATTACGCGGGACCGAATCTGACGCGGACGAGGAGTTTGTCGCGGCGTTGGCTGGCGAGCATGGGTTGGAGTTTTATCGAGGTGGCGCTGATGTGGCTGAGGTTGCTGCCGAGGAACATACCAGCGTGGAGGCGGCCGCGCGGGAGTTGAGGTATGGATTTTTCGGAAGCCTTTTAGGATCGGGAGAAGGGTTTGATGGCTCAAGCACCTCTGGGGCTGAAGCCCATCATCCAGATGAACTTGATGACATCGCTGGAAGCGCTCCGATACCCCAAGGCCTCAACTTTCTGAACAAAATTGCTACTGGCCACACTCTCGACGATCAGGCGGAAACCGTGCTCATGCGCGTGATTCGCGGCACGGGGCTGCGCGGACTTGGCGGAATTTATCCGCGGATCGTTGTCGAGAACCAAAAGAATGACGCGCATGACGTCGGCGATGGCCACGGCGAAATTCTGCGGCCGCTGCTGGGAGTTCGACGCTGTGAACTCGAACACTACCTAACCGAGATCGAGCAGCTGTGGAGGGAAGACGCCACCAATGCCGATTTCAAATTCACTCGCAATCGGCTGCGCAAACTTGTGCTGCCTTTGCTGGAGCGCGAATTCAATCCCGCCATCACCGAAAATCTTTCAGAGTTAGCTGAGATCGCGCGCGACGAAGAAGATTATTGGGAGAACGAGGTCTCCGGCTGGATGGGAACCGTGGTGCAGTGGTCGCAACCGGAATGGATTCGGGAGTTGCCTGGATTCGCCGGACCGCCGTCCCTGGTGCAAATTTACCCATCCGCGTCGAAAGCGGAAGACTCGCAGGATCATGCTGAAGTGCTTCAACGAATCGACGAGGCAGGGCACGCTATTGCGAATGCCACGGTAAGCCGCGCCTGGCTGGTTACCGAGCCTAAGGCGGTGCAGCGACGGGTGATCAAGGCGATCGGCGAACACGCCGGCATTCCACTTGAGTTCAAGCACATCGAACAGATCCTGTTTTTTGCAGCTGAGTCCGATACTGCCGGGAGGCAGCTATCGCTGCCGCTTGGCTGGAAAGTGGTTCGAGAACCGGAGTCGATCATCTTTCTGACGCCGGACTTGTGGCGCCGTGAGCTTCCTCACGATTACGAGTATTCGCTTCGAGTGCCCGGGCGCGTAACCCTTGCCGAGTTGGGAGTAGTAATCGAAGCGTTGCGCATGGGTCCCGATTCAGATGTAGCGGAGTATAATCCGCAACAACTTCTGGATGCGAAGCTGTTGCCGGAAAACCTCGCGGTTCGCAACTGGCGTGCGGGAGATCGCTACTGGCCGGCGCGGACGAAGGCACCAAAGAAGGTAAAGGAACTGCTGCAGCATCGGCATATCGCGCAGCCTCTTCGCAAACTCTGGCCAGTCGCGGTCGGCGGAGATGAGATCGTTTGGATGCGAGGCTTTCCGGTGCCGGCTCGATTCCGCTGGAAACGGGAAGGAGAAGCAGTATTGATCCGAGAGGTACCGGTTGATGAACCGGGGACGAATTGACCAGCGATAGGGGATCTAACAGTTTTTAAGCGCTACGGGCTGCAACAATCTGAGGCGGTTTGCCTAAAGGCATCGACCGGGAAGCAGGCATTTCATGAGCGCAACAGCCGAGACGCTTCGTCAGGTGATATCGGCGGAGCACATCCAGAAACGTGTGAAGGAACTGGCCCGCCATATCTCTGACGATTATCAGGGGCAAACCATTCAGGCGCTGGCCGTTCTCGAGAATGCGTTCATGTTCATGGCCGATCTGGTGCGGGCGCTGGAGGTTCCGGTGGTGTGCCAGTTCATCAAGCCGAGATACAGCAGGCAGCAGGGCAGTCAGGCGGCGGAGGTGATGGAGATCTTTTTCAGCCATGAGCCCGATATCCGCGGGCAGCACATCTTGTTGGTCGAAGGGTTGGTGCATTCCGGCGTGACCAGCGAGTTCTTAATGAATGACTTGCGCGCTCGGGGAGCGGCTTCGGTAAAGCTGGTAACGCTGCTCGACCGGCAGTCGGCTCGGCGGGTTGCATTGCAACCCGACTACTTCGGATTTCTCGTAGACGAAGCGTTTTTGGTTGGCTATGGCCTGGGCGCGGCCGAGCAAACCAACCGCAACATACCCTATCTGGCGGCAGCTCCCGCGCCCCGATGACGGAACGTTGTCTGGCGGGTCTTCGGGTGTGTGTTCTAGCAAATCGGCCCGTCGAGGATTGGAACGTCCTCCTAATGACTTAAGTTATGGGCAGAACCTCGCGCCTTTTTTCCGCGAAACGGGTAAAATGAAAGCCTTAAGGAATTTCCCTATCGAAACCCACCAAGGCAGCATCTAAATAGTGCCGAAGTAAATGGGGAAATTCAGTTAGGAGCCTCGAGGGTCAGCCTTTCAGCGAACCTCGATCGTCTCGGGAGCTTTTTTGGTGAATTCAACTGTTAAAACCGTAGTTTTTTGGGTCGTGATTGGGCTGTCCGCCCTCCTTTTATGGACCGTGATTCAGCAGGGTCGCGGCGGGCAAAAGGATAAGGAAGTCAATTTCTCGCAGTTCATGAGCGACGTGAACTCGGGGAACGTGCATGAGGTCAGTCTGGATGGCCAGCAGGTACGGGGCAAGTACCGCGACGGCTCGGCCTTCCATACGACGGTTCCGGTGAACTATCCGGACATGTACAAGACGCTCAACGATAAGGGCGTGTCGGTCAATATTAAGGATGTGAACAGCGGAAGCTGGCCGCTGCAGTTGCTGGGAACCTGGGCGCCGCTGATCTTGCTGGGCGCGTTGTGGTTCTTCATGATCCGGCAGATGCAGACCGGAGGCAACAAGGCCTTGTCGTTCGGCAAGAGCCGGGCGCGGCTGCTCTCAATGCAGCAGAAGAAGGTCACGTTTAAAGACGTGGCCGGCGTGGAAGAAGCCAAGGAAGAGCTGCGCGAGATTATCGAATTTCTGCGCGAAGCCCAAAAATTTCAAAAGCTTGGCGGGCGTATTCCCAAGGGAGTGCTGCTGGTTGGCCCTCCAGGAACTGGCAAGACTTTGCTGGCTCGTGCGGTGGCGGGCGAAGCTAACGTTCCTTTCTTTTCGATCTCTGGTTCGGATTTTGTTGAGATGTTCGTCGGCGTCGGCGCCAGCCGCGTGCGTGACCTGTTTGAGCAGGGCAAGAAGAATGCTCCCTGCATTATTTTCATCGACGAAATTGACGCTGTGGGACGCCACCGTGGAGCTGGCTTGGGCGGCGGGCACGATGAGCGCGAGCAGACCTTGAATCAGTTGCTGGTCGAAATGGACGGCTTCGAGTCGAACGAAGGCGTCATCCTGATGGCCGCGACGAACCGGCCTGACGTTCTTGATCCGGCATTGTTGCGGCCTGGGCGCTTTGACCGGCGTGTGGTTGTGAGCCGCCCGGATGTGCGGGGACGCGAGGAGATTTTGCGAGTTCACACCCGCAAGATCCCGCTGGCTGAGGATGTCGATCTTTCTGTGTTGGCGCGCGGCACGCCGGGATTCTCGGGCGCTGATCTCGCCAATATGGTGAACGAGGCAGCGTTGGCCGCGGCCCGCCAGAACCGCAAAGCCGTGCTCATGTTCGACTTCGAAGTTGCCAAAGATAAAGTGCTGATGGGTGTCGAGCGCAAGTCGCTGATCCTTTCCGATGAGGAAAAGAAAGTGACGGCGTATCACGAAGCCGGGCATGCGCTAGTTGCGGCGAAGCTCCCGGGATCAGATCCAGTACACAAGGTCACGATCATCCCTCGCGGCATGGCGTTGGGTGTGACCATGCAGTTGCCGATCGATGATCGCCACAACTACACCAAGGAATATCTGAAGACCGACCTCGCCATCTTGATGGGCGGACGTCTGGCGGAAGAAATCTTCCTCAACCAGATGAGCACGGGCGCCGGCAACGACATTGAGCGCGCCACGGAGATGGCTCGGAAGATGGTCTGCGAGTGGGGCATGAGTGATCTTGGTCCGCTTACCTTCGGCAAGAAGGAAGAGCAGATTTTCCTGGGACGCGAGATCAGCCAGCATCGGGATTACAGCGAAGACACCGCGATCAAGATCGACGCGGAAGTGCGCAAACTGGTGAACCAGGGATACGAGACCGCAAAACGCATCCTCGATGAAGGCCGCGAAACACTGCAGAAGATCGCGATGGCGCTGCTGGAGCGAGAGGTGCTTGACGCGTCGGAAGTAATGCTGCTGGTTGACGGCAAGGAACTCCCTCCGATGAAGTTGCCTTCCAAGCCGGATGACGGCGTACAGCAAGTTTTGAAGCCGGAACCGGGACGGCCTGGGATTGCCAAGGGCGGAGAGAGTCCGGCACGAGCGTAGGAAAAGGTCGATACATAACTCAGGGCGGCTCAGAGCCGCCCTTAATTTTTGCAATCGGAGTAATCATGAGTCAGGTGCCAGTTTGGTTCGACCGCAAGTTTAACTTTTCGTTTCCCGTGGAATTGCATCCGAATTTGTGCTCACGCCTGCGCGGCGCTCCGCCCCGGCTGGAGGAAGTTTTGCGTGGCAGGGATCGCGACATCCTGGTAACGAAACCGCGGGGAAAGTGGTCGGCGCAGGAGCATGCCGGGCATTTGCTCGACTTGGAATCGCTGTGGCTTGCACGCGTCGAAGATTACGTGACTGGCAGCGCTGGACTCACCGTCACCGATTTGCAGAACCGGAAGACCGATGAGGCCGGTCACAACTCGCGTCCGCTCGAGGATATTCTGCGTGACTTTCGCGTTGCGCGCGCGGGATTGCTGAGGCGAGTTGATGAACTTGACGCGTCGTTATTTTCGCGGGCGATTCCGCATCCGCGCTTGAAGACTCCGATGCGGCTAGCCGACCATCTGTTTTTTGTTGCGGAACACGATGATCATCATTTGGCGAGAATCTGGGAACTCGTCGGGGGAGATCAGTAGGTTCGTGGTCTCATCCGGCAGTGACCGTGATCAGCGGTTTCGTTTGCGCCACTACTTCACCGATTTTGACCGCGGGAACCCCGGCCGATTTCAGTGCGTTTACAAGCTGTTCGGAATGTTCTGCGGCGGCGGAGATCAACAATCCGCCGGCGGTCTGAGGATCGAAGAGCAGAGCTTTGATTTCCTCGCTGATCTTCCCTTCGTAACCGACCATACATTCGGCGAATTCGCGATTGTTATTGAGGCCGCCGGGAATAAAGCCGGCGCGCACGCATTCGAGCGCGCCGGGTAGGATGGGGACATTGCCTGAATGCAGGCGCAACGAGACATTCGATGCCAGCGCCAGTTCGCGCGCGTGGCCGATCAGTCCGAATCCGGTGACATCGGTCATGGCGCGGACGGTAAAGGCTGCGGAGCTTCGCTTCTGCGCGCGCGGGGCACTCGTCCCCACATGTCCCGTGCTGATCACTTCTGCCGCGCGCGTGTTCAACGTGGTCATGGATTCGACAGCGGCGTCAATCCATGCGGGCTCGGCTTTTCCTTTTTTGATTGCAGTCGCGATCACTCCCGTGCCCAAAGATTTTGTAAAGATTAGAACATCGCCCGCCCGCGCGCCTTCGTTCTTCAGAATTCTTCCGGGGCTAACCATCCCCGTGACGGCGTAGCCAAACTTCGTTTCTTCATCGCGAATGCTGTGGCCGCCGATGACGGTGCAGCCGGCCTCGATCATTTTTGAGAGGCCGCCGGCGAGGATGCGCTCGAGAATTTCTAAATCGGCTTTATCGGGGAAGCAAACCAGAGCCAGCGCTGTGAGCGGCTTTCCGCCCATGGCGTAGACGTCACTCAATGCGTTGGTTGCTGCAATCTGGCCGAAGGTGTAGGGATCGTCGACGATCGGCGTGAAGAAATCGACCGTCTGCACCAGCGCCTGGTCGGGAGCGATTTGATACACTCCGGCGTCGTCGGCGTGGTCAAAGCCGACTAGAACATTCGGATCATGTTGCCGGGCTAATTTCCCAAGCACCTTGTCCAGCGCCGCCGGACTCAGTTTGGAAGCTCAACCCGCAGCTTTCACCGACTCGGTCAGGCGGAATGGTTTGGTTTCGGACATGAGTGCATTGTACCGATTGCCGCGGCGCCGATCTGCAATTGTCGATTGAAGGCGGTACTCAGAGTTCACTACTTCGTTGTGACATCTGCAATCTGAATATCAGGATACTGGCGGTTCCACTGCGCGGAGATGCCTTCGAACGTCAGGCGAAATGGTTTGCTTTGACCGGGAGCCAATGGCGTAAGGCCAAGGTCGACCGCTTCAGGGTAGGGCCCGCTGGTTTTCAACACCTGCAGCGGAATTTCTTCGCGCTGCGCGAGTTGTCCCATATCGTCTTTGAAGGTGACTTCTACCACCACGCGCGTGACGGTTTTGTCGCCGGAGTTGGTCACGGTACCATCGACGTAACTGACGGTCGCGCCGACGAAGTTTTGCGCCGCACTCATCTTTAAGTCTGAGAGCTTCAGGTTAGCGGCATAGGCCGGAGGCCCGGAGGCCTTGCGCGGCTCGCTGTGAAGCAGCAGGGCAGCGATAATCGCGACCACGATCACTACTCCCACCGTAATCGCGATGATTTTTCCGCGGGAATCCGGTTCTTCAGACGCCGAAGTCGGCTGCAGCAATCCGCCCATGCAAGTTGATTGTACTATTGGGCTGAGTTTCATAAGCGCTCTGCCTCATCGCAAGACGGGCTCTGCGGCCCGCGCACGCCTTAGTGCTGTGTTACACTTTTCCTTCGCAGACAAATCAGTCTCTCGCACATAAATTTGATCCGCACATGCTTCTTTCTAAGGAATATGTGGGCTACCTGGCCCGCGAAGTTACCAAGAAATTAATTGCAGCCAAGGCCATCGAAACCTCGGCTGTGCCCAAGGTTACAGAGCGCGTTCACGCGGCGCTGCTCGATGAGCTCACTCTCGAAGACCGCATCAATGACGAGGTGCGCGTCATCCTCGAAGCCTACTCGGAAGAAATGAACAAGACCGGCGCCAACTATCAGGAGATGTTTCGCAAGGTGAAGAGTGAACTGGTCCGCAAGTATAAGGCGGTGCTGTGAGACTGAGCCGCGACAAAGTGAATGTTCTGGCGCGGGCGGTTGCCGACACGCTCAAGCAGATCGATGAAGTCGAGTTCATCGAAGACCCGAATACGATCCGGCAGGAAACCCGCAAGATTCTGGAAGAGCTTCTCAACAGCGAAGAGAGGATCGACCAGAGTGCCCGCCAGAAGATTGAAAGCCAGAAGCGAACCATCCTTGAAGGTTCGCAGGAGTGGGACATTCTCTACCGAAAGTATTACAACGAGGAAGTGAAGAAGCTGGGCGTGTGAGCCGGTCGCGGCGCGACCTGTGTGGCTGAGGCCGGGTTGGCCTGTGCGAGCGACCCGGGCGGTATTCCGCCCCAAACTTCTAATTTGAATAGCCCCGGCGCAGGCCGGGGCTTTCCGCTTCAGCTTCTTCTATTTCTTGCGAGGGCCCCTGCTCAGATTGTGGGTCGCCCGCTCTCTGGCCGCGGGCTTGCCTGCTTCCTCTCGCACGGCATAGAAACATCCCGTGCCGGGACTCGATCCGGCCACCGGGTAGCCCATGATGCCGTCCAACGCATTGCGGGTGACGTTGGCCGTGTAGATCAAACTCGCTTGCGCAAGAGGTTCCTCCTTGTCTGCGCTGAAATTCCACGCGACCAGGCCTTCAACTTGAATCCAGCGGCCTCCGCCGAACTCGTAAGTCCACGTTCCATCAGCGTTAAAGGTCCACACTGTAGAGGAGTCGCTAACTGGAGGACCCGAACAGCCCCATGCCACAAAGCCATTCCAAGTCCCGACGATACTGGTTGCAGTTGACATAGACGTTCCTCACCTTCTAATTCGGACTTTCGACGGGGTCGCGACAGCTTCCCCTTCGTCTCTTTAATCGTTCGAACCCGCTCTGATAGTGAAGGCCGGGGCGGCATCGTTACACCTTAGCGGCCGATTCTGAGGAATGTCGGGCTGATCGCGGGCGATTCGAGCCTCGCAATGGTTGCTTACGACAATACTTAAGGGAATACCAACAGGAAGCCTTACAGGTATTGGAGGAGCGGTCAGGGCTGGCCGCTGACTGATTGAAAAAGCAACACTGCCCCGATGCCAACTAAGGCGATGTATATGTACTTCAAGAAAACATCTCCGCGCAGACGATGATTGATCGCTCTGCCGAGAAATACTCCGATCAAAGTCGCTGGCAACGAGAACAGGTAATAGTGCGTGACCGTGCGAGTCCACAGCCCTGCCACGTAATAACCGCCCATGCCGATGATGCTGGCGGGCAGAAAATATCCTTGCAACGTGGCGCGAAAATGTTGCGCCGACCAGCGTCGCATGGTGCCATAGATTGCCAACGGAGGGCCGTTCATGCCGTAGGCTCCGCCCAGCACTCCCGCGCAAAAGCCGCAGGCCAACAGCCAGGCGCGGCTATCGCGCTTCAATTCCAGCGGCGTTCGCCCGATTAGGGAGTAGACCCCGAAGCCAACAATCAGGATGCCGAGCGCGGCTTTGACGGCTCGCTGGTGAGTGCTGGTGAGCAGCAGAAGTCCGAGAGGAATGCCGAAGATGGTTGAGAGAACAAGCCAACCGGCGCTATGCAAATGAATCTTTTTCCAATCTTGAATCACAACTATTCCGGCAATCGTGACTGATACGAGCACGGCTAACGGCGTGGCTACTTCCAATGGAACAAAAAAGGCGAGCATCGGAACCGCAATGAGTGCTTCGCCGAAGCCGAACGCCGAGCGAATCAGCGTAGCGGCGAACAAAATAATGACGACTAGCAGAGTGCTTGAGGCGATTGCGATCTCTCTCCACAGAATTTTGCGTTCGAATCGATTTTCTCATGTTGGGTCGCTGTTCTTAATAACCGCGGAGGGCATAGGGCTCACATAGGATTAATTGCGATCTGTTCGCCAGATGAAAAAAGGCCCCGCGCTTTGCACGCGGGGCGAGTGATTGGCCCAGAGGAAAGATCAAGCCGCTTCGCGCCGCTGCTGGAGCGTCTCCAATTGCTGGCGGTATTTTTGTGCGTTGGTAACGATTTTGCGCTGGGGGAGGCTGTTGATCCACTGATCGCGCGCGATTGCGCGCCGCTCGCGGCGTGTGCCGACGGTGCCGCGATGGAGCAAGGTTGACGGCCGCTGATCGGTCTTTTGCGTCCAGCCGCCGCCCGAGGTCACGTTGAACATTCCGATATACCCGCCGGAAAGCAGCTCAAACGGATTGTGGAGGCGGTTCATGCGGTCGAACTGCGTCGAACCTTCGCTCCGAAAGCTTTCAAACCATGCGGGATAGACAAAATCCGACAGCAGAACGTTGTCGATTTTGTAACCGAGGCTGTCGTCTTCGCAGGCATCGCAGACTTCATAGGCGTAGAGCAGCCCAGCGGTGTTGGTGTTCTGCACGAAAACTGTGAGGTTAATGTTGGGATCGCCCAACATTTCGAGCAATTCGTGGCTGGCGGTGACGGTCCACGAGGAGCCGGCTTTGAGGTCACTGGCGGCGAAGACCTTGCCCAAGGGCAGTCCTTCGGTGGTCAGGTCATGATAGCCGAGGGCGTTGGCCTGGTCGGAGTCGTCGAGCAGCACCAGCCACCAGCTTCCGGCCGGCGGTTGCGCGCCTTTGGCAACGATCTTCAACTCAGCATTGGCTCCCCAGACAGGGTAGAAATCCTCGGTCACCTGTTTTTGCAGCGCCGTTATCACCGGCGCAACGTCGGCGTCGGGCAGCACGGTGCTTTCGTTAATCACGGAAATGTTAATGGTGGGAGTGGTGGCACGGGCAATTGGAGGCATATTGCTTCTCTCCTGAGCAAAATTCGGAGAACGCGCAGGTACGTTGCGTGACTCTGTGGGGAAAAGCCTATACGCTGGTCAAGAGAAGGAAATGTTCATGCCGCCGAAAATGCACTGTTGATTTTCCAATTTGGAACATGAATGCGGATGTTCAGCGCCGGAATAACGCTGGGTTTGAAATTTGTTTGTCGATGTTAAGATCTGCTGAAATCTCGGAGTTAGTATCGAAAGCGGCGAGGGATGCCGGGTTTGAGCTGGTGGGGATTGCTCCGGCCGAGGATGCTCCGGAGTTGAAACACTTTCCCGAGTGGATTGCCGAGGGCCGCGCCGGGGAGATGAAGTATCTTGAGGCGCGCGATGAGCAGGGAAGACTGAAGCGGGCGTCACTGACTCACGCGGCGCCATGGGCGCGAAGCGTGGTCGTTTGTGCCATCAATTACAACACTTCCCAACCATACTCGACACAACTTGAAGATAAAAGCCGCGGATGGATCTCGCGCTATGCGTGGAGCCGCGAGGACTATCACGAATCGGTGATGCGTCGCCTGCGGCAGGTTGAAGCGGCGCTGAGAGACGCTTGCCGGCAGGATGAGATCGTTACTCGATGCTATGTCGATACCGGGCCGATTGTGGAACGGGTGGTGGCGAAGTATGCGGGCATCGGGTGGGTCGGCAAGAATACCTGCATCATCAATCAGAAGCTGGGGTCGTGGCTGTTTCTCGGCGTGATTCTGACTTCTCTCGACCTCGCTTCGGAGACGACCAGCCTGCCTGCACCTGACCGCTGCGGGAGTTGCACGCGCTGCATCGACGCTTGCCCGACCGATGCGTTCATCGCGCCCTATCAGCTCGATTCCAAGAGATGCATCTCTTATCTCACGATCGAAAAACGCGGAGCTATTGCTGATGATTTGCGCTGGGGCATGGGGCGGCACGTTTTTGGCTGCGACATTTGCCAGGATGTCTGCCCGTGGAACCGGAAGGCTCCGGTTACGAACGCCGTCGAGTTTCAGTCGCGGCCGGAGTTGGTGAATCCGGCGCTGGAGTGGCTGGCGGAGATGAGTGAGGAAGAGTTTCGCCAGGCGTTTCGCGGCTCGCCGGTGCGGAGGGCGAAGCGGTCCGGCTTGCGGCGGAATGCGGTCATTGCCATGGGAAATTCTGGGGATCGAAAATTCGTTCCCGCTCTCGAGAGATTAGCTGAGGATGAGGACGATGTGGTGCGGGAGAGCGCCGAGTGGGCACTCCATCGGCCAAGATCCCACGTCTAGCGGGACGAAGCTATCAGGAAGGGCAGCCACTATCAGACGATTCCCCGAGTTCCGAGGCGCCTAGGGATACTTCGACTGCGCGGGAACATCCTGCGGACGTCCCCGCTCCCCGCAGCATGACTTGGCTTCGTTAAGTCTTCCAATCTTCGATGATCTTACCTCGTCAGAACCGCAATGTTCTGCGGATTGGCGATTGTGTAGGGCGAACCGGCGGCTGGCGTCACCCCGGTTGCACCTACTATAAACACCATTAGCCTGCCGGCTGAAGTGCTGATGGCGTAGAGGTGATTCGCGTTGTCCCAGAAGATGTGATCGACTTGCCCGGTGGCGATCAGGCTGGTGAAGCGTGTGACGGGATTCGCTCCGTTGAAGTGGAAGAGCTGCAGACCGGACGTTCCGGCTACGGCAATGAGCTTGCCGGAGGGCGAGATGCGAATGTCGGTCACGCTGCCAACAGCGGATTTCGGCATGTTTGCCGCGGTGCCGCTCGTCGTAAGGTTCCCCGAGCTATCGGCGGTATAAACGGCAATCTGCAAAGCGCCCGAGGGCTGCCATGTGGAATTGCTTGTAGGCAGCAGTGGGATAACCACATGGCCGGCTGAATCTGTCGCAGACAAATAGGGACAATAATAACTTCCCGACGGCGCTGCAGGAATGGGTGCGGCCAGTCCACTCGTCTGGGTCAAAGTTCCGTCAGTGGCCCGCGCATACCCGTAAATTCCAGGCATGGAACGATAGCAGTCGGAGCTGTATCCAAAGAGGTTGTCGCCGATGAAGCTGAGAGGCGAATTGAATGCAGGACTGGCAACGGCCGCGCCGAGGTAGTTGAGGGCGCCACTAGCGCTGTCGATCGAGAACGCCTGGTAGGCGTTATTGGCGCAGATGTTGCCGAGATAATCGGGGTCGTACAAGGTTGTTCCGGTGCGGTCGACGAAAAGATTCTCCGGGCCTCCGCAACCGTTCTGATTGTAATTTTGGGCATTGAGCGACGCCACCTGCGTCAGCGCTCCGTCGGACGCGATCGAGAAGGAGTAGATATCGACTCCGTTGCTGCCGAAAAGATACTTCCCGTTCAGCGCCATGTAGTTTGCATTCGCGGCAAAGGGAGAACCAGAAACCGGCGCAAGCTCGCCGTTCGAAGCTGCGCTGTATGCGCTGACTTCGTAGTTCGATCCTTTTTGCGTGGAGACGTAGACGAACGTGGCCGAAGAATTTCCCGACGGAGCGTTCAAGCTTGCAACTGGTGAAGAAACGATCTGTGCGAAAGCCAGAACTGAGGTGGCAAAGGTCGAAAGGACGACGACGAGGAGCGAAGAGACACTGCTGCGCATAGACGAAGCCTCATTGGAACGGATGACGAGCGAGAGCGATGGTAGCGAGCTTCTTCGGAGCGCGAAATACAGCGGATACCTGCGAACGGCGACGAAGTTTCCTGAGATGAGTCCAGCGCGAATCAAAAGCTCGGGCTTCGAGCTAGAACTCCGAATCGCACGAGTAGAACGTTACCGTCGTGATGCGTCCGGCGGCAGATTTTAACCGTCCTTTCATCCCGCTATGTTTTTGTCTTTGTATCTAGTTGATAGCAAGCGGTATGCGAACTTCCGAGGCAGAGGATTCACCCAACTTCGGTAACTCGCAATTATGATTGATAGCAACTATTCTTTGGTTTGCGGGTTCAAATTACGGGATTCATTGTAGGGATAGGTATGTCTTACGGGGGGAAAACTCGGCGCGCGCTGGGCACGTTGTTTGTGTTGATGCTGATCTCCGCCGCGATGGCGCGCGCGTCGGCGACGTTATTGCTCGAAGAGCCATACGGCAAGCTGGGATTTTTTACCGCGACCGGACATGCGGCCGTTTATTTGTCGGACGTATGCGCCGAGACGCCGCTGAAGTTGCGCGCCTGCGACCCCGGCGAACTCGGGGCGGTAATCAGCCGCTATGACGGAGTGGGCGGCTACGATTGGATGGCGATTCCTCTGATTCCTTACTTATACGCGGTGGAAAACGCCGAGGATGTACCGCTGTATGCCGATCCGAAGCTGGTGAACTTTCTGCGTGATCAGTACCGCCGCAAGCACCTCGAAAATGTTGCGCCGGATGGGGCGAATGGAGCGACTCCAGGCGGTAACTGGTATGAGCTGGTGGGATCTTCTTACGACCGCACAACCTATGCATTTGAAATTCAGACCACGACCGCGCAGGATGCGGCCTTCATCGAACGATACAACTCGTCGATCAATCGCTCGCACTTTCGAACCGTATCGCGCAACTGCGCCGATTTCGCCAAGGACGTGATCAATTTTTATTATCCCAAGGCGCTGCACCGCAGCGTGGTCGCCGATGTTGGCATCACGACCCCGAAGCAGATGGCGAAGACTCTGATCAAGTTCAGCTCGAGGCATTCGGAACTGACCTTCTCGCGATATGTGATTCCGCAGGTTCCGGGAATCGAGGCGCGCAGCACGCCAGTACATGGCGTGGTCGAGTCGTTTTTGAAGTCGAAGAAATATATGGTTCCGAGCGCAATCGCGAGCCCGATCTTCGCCGGGTGCGTAGTTGCGGTTTACGTGGGCACGGGAGCGGGCCGCTTTGATCCGTCGCGACAGGCGCTGGTTTACAGTGCCCAGCGCGTTCTGGAAGAGCCGATCGGAGCGGAAGACCGTCGAGCCTATCAGCTGGAGTTAAATCATCTGCTGGGGGCCGCGTCGATGAACGAAGCCAGCCTGGCGCGTTCTGAGAAGCTAAAACGCCTGCTGCGCGGTGCCGAGCCGGACTTCGATGCCGATGGCCGTCCGCTGCTGAGCGTACGCCAGGGCGGCGAGTCGGTGAGCGTGGGCATCTCCGAAAGCAACATTTTTGAAAACGGAGCGAGCGAGCCGTTCATACGGGAATTGCTCGAAGCGCGCCTGCGGGCGGAATTGAAGAAAGGTGTTCCCAAGGCCTCAGAAAGTGACGTCACCCGCGACTGGGATCTCCTGCAGAAGGCGCTTAACCACTCCGATAATGTGGTCGCCTCACAGAGGGGCAGACTCATGCCAGTTTCGCAAACGCGGATGGAGCCAACCGGCGGAAACCGACCGTAGCTCGCCAATCTTCTATAAATTCAGTTTGCAAAAAGCGCGGCCACCGGGCCGCGTCTTTGCATTAAGAAGTTTCCAGCACGGTGCGAGCCCTATTGATCTTGCGCCTGAGGCGGTTGCGGCTGGATCGGCGGCCGCTGCGGCATGTTGATCCCGCCCGGGGGAGGATACGAGGGCGGCGTTGTCTGGCCGTTCTGCTGCTGCTGTTGCTGCATCTGCAGTTGACGCTGCTGCATTTCCTGTAACATCTGCTGTGGAGTCTTTACTCCCGGCTGGTCGGGCGGCGTCTGATCGGCTTCGGTGGCGGCCTGATCGGCAGACTCGTCAACTGTTTCTTCCGCCGTGTCAGCTGCGTCTGCGTTGTCGGCGGCATTTGCGGCCGGGGGCGCGGGAGCCGCGTTATTCGCCGTCTGCGCGGACGCTTCCGGGGTGTCAGGCCCCGTCTTTGCTACCAGCACAACCCGCACCAGACCGTTCACGTTATCCGGTGAGCCGAGCAGTATGTAATTGAAATGCGATCCGTTGAGCAGGTCGGCCATCACGTCCCGCGGCGGCGCTGGACCGAGGCTCGTGGCTACCCGCTCATTCGCGTTTGAGGGAACTTCGATATCGGCTGAGGTTTGCTTGCGCACGGCGCGAAGAATGTCGCCGAGAGTGGAATTGGGGGCGACAATGCTTAGCAGCCCATCCTGAAACTTGACGTCCGGCGCGACTGCGGGCAATGCATCGAGTGGAACTTGTGGCACTGGCCCGCGCGGGCCCGAGGGAAGCGGCGGCGGAAGGACCTTCTTGGCTGCTTTGTGCGCGTGATGTGTGGTCGACAGGGTGGTGGCAGTCTTTGCAGACTGCGTATCCCCGAGTCCGGCAACGGGCAGGCAAAAGATACCCGCCGCGATGAAACCCACCAGCCTTAATCTTGAACCCATAACAACCACCGTCAGTTTCCTATCTTCCGGATCGATCTCCTGCGGATCGTCTGGGCGTTTTGGAGGAAATTCGCCGTAAAAAGCTATTTTACCATCCCATCCGAGCACCTACCCAGCGCACGACCGTGCCATTACCAACCTACTCGATAGAACGGAATGGCATCATAATCTTGCGGACAGAAGTTCGATTTGTAGTCGACGCGTGTACAAGGGCTCGCGGTTGGTGGTATATACGGCAAAGACAAGTCTTGGGGGGTTGAAAGGTGCTAGCCCAAACTGAGTGGAAACGCTGCTTCGCCAAGAATGAGAGAACCGGCTTATTCGCTAGAACGAGCGTGATCGCGCGCAGTCGCAGAATTCTGCTAAGAGCGGTTGCCATCATTGCGGCGCTCGTACTGGCCGCGTCGATGGTTTTGGCATCGATGGCTTTGGCGCAGGAAGACTGCCAGACCTGCGAACGATATGGATGCCGCAACGCGAGCGGCGTTGAACAATACCGCTCTTCGCTACTACGACCTGGTCGCCAAGGGCGACACGGCCACGCTTCGCCAAAACTCAATCCCCACCCTGGCTGCCGACTTCTCGAGAATCGAAGGCACGATCAAGGCGAATCAGGCTGCGCTCGCCGGAGCCAAGCCGGCGGCGCGTCCACCGTTTTTGCTGACGGAACAGGGAGCGGCTGCGAATCCTCACGCCGAATTCTTTTGTGGGGTCTTCGGGCGGAACGGCCAAACGGCTGACAGCGCAGCGTTCTACCTGAACGGACTCGCGCCGGGAAAGTATGGCGTTGTGATCGTGGATGCAGCTTCTGCGAAGGGCACCTTCATGGTGTCAGAGATTCTGCAGCAGCAGGGGCCGGATTGGAAGCTGGGCGGTCTTTATATCAAAGACGCGCAATTCAACGGCCACGACAGCAACTGGTTCATCAGCCATGCCGATTCTTTCAAGAGCAAAGGGCAACTGCATAATGCCTGGCTGTATGACGTGGTGGCGCGCACGCTGATTTCTCCGCTGCCATTCATGAGCACAGCGGCCACTGACAAGCTCTACGACGATTCGCAAAAGCTGCAGCCGGCAGATTTTCCGAGTGACGGCAAGACCACCGATCTTTCCGCCGGGACTGCGACTTATAAGCTGACTGCGCTCTTTCCTGAAGTGGTGGGCAACGATTTGGATTTGATCGTGAAATACCAGGTGCCGAGCATATCGGATTCGAACCAGACTTATCAGAGCAACGTGGCCGTGATGAAGGCGCTGGTGGCGAAGTACCCGGAGCTGCGCGATGCGTTTACTTCCGTGGTGGCGCGGGCGGTCGATCCCAGCGGGCGCGATTATGGGACGATGCTGGCGATGAAAGACATCAAGTGAGTTGTAATCGGGTAATTTTGTAATTGTCGTGTTAACAAAATTCCGCGGTGTTCAATTTACAAATTGCCCGATTCCCAAATTACGAAATTGCTTCTTCCAGCAGGCATTCCTTGGGATCTTTGTCGTCTCGAAGCCCGAGGAAAACCGGGGCGCGCAGTTTGGGGCTGGTGCCCGCAATTTTCCCTGATTGTTCGCCGCCTGTCCACTCGGCGAATTCGATTTCGGCGACGAAATCGGGTTTGATCCAGTGTACTTTTCGCAGGGCTTCCACTTCGCCGTAGAACGGATTGTGTTTGGTCTCGCGTGCTTTGAGGATCTGCCAGACTTCGGCGAGAGATTTTTGGGTGAAGCCGCTACCCGCCTGCCCAACGTGAATGAGACGTCCCTGCCTATCGTAGAGTCCCAGGACGATTGAGCCGAAGTGAGCGCGGCTGCCTTCCGGTTCGGTGTAGCCTCCGATGACGCACTCGAGACGATGGCGAATTTTTATTTTCAGCCAGTCGCTTGAGCGGCGCTCCTGATAAGGGCACTCGCGCTTCTTCGCCACGATGCCTTCCAGGCCTTTGTCGCGCGCCAGTTCGAATAGCGCTTTGCCCTGTTGCTCGTAGTGGTCGGAGTAGCGCAGAGAATCGTCTGGCACAACGATTGACTTCAACTTTTCTTTGCGCGATTCCAGCGGAACTTTTCGCCAGTCGTACCCGTCGAGATACAAGAGATCGAAGGCGTAGTAAAGAACGGGAACGTCGGCATTCGCCGGGCCCCGCTTTCCTCCGGGACGAAAGCCGGTTCGCTGCTGCATCAGGCTGAACGAGGGCCGGCCCTGATCGTCGAGCGCGACCACTTCGCCATCGAGAATCGCAGTTTTCGCTTTCACGGATTTTGGCAGGTCTTTCAGCTCGGGGTAGCGAGCCGTGAGTTCGTTCTGATTGCGCGAGACCAGGCGGATCTTACCGTGGTCGATGAAGGCAATGGCGCGATAGCCGTCCCATTTAATTTCGAAAAGCCACTCAGGACTGTCGAAGGGCTTTTCAATTGACGTGGCTAGCATGGGGTAAATCGCCGTGGGCATGGGGCGCTTGATGGGACTAGCGGCGGCTTGAGGGGACTCGACAGCTTCTTTTACCACAGAGGAGCGCGGAGAGCTAGGGGCCACAACACTTCGCGCTTGACGGTTTACGCTGTGTTCCTCGGTGCCCTCAGCGGTTACTTCTTTTGTTTTTTTTTAGTCCTCGGCTTCTTGCCGTTGGTTTCTTCCAATCTCCTCTTGTCGAGTTTGGCGACGGCGTCGGCGAGCCAGGCGGCTTTCAGTTTTCCGCGTCCCGTGGCGGGGCGGCTGCTGGTCCACTCGCGAGCTCCCGCATCGCCAGCGATCTCGGCGAGGCTGCGCTTACTCAACACTGATTCGTCGTAGTCGTCGATGTTGTAGCCTTCAACAGCATAGTCGTCGTGCTTCTTGATCAGTAACCACTCGGTTCCCTTGCTGCCCGGACGCTGGCCTTTCATTTTGATCAGCGCGAAGTCGCCGTTTAGCTTTTTCCCTTTAAGGCGAAATTTCAGATCGCCCTTCGCCAACATTGCAGCGGCTTCAGCGTCGGTTCCCGGCACGTATTTTCCTTCTACCGGAACCGGCGAGAGCGGCTGCCATGTGCCCACGTCCCAGACCATAACCGTGCCCGCGCCGTAGTTGCCTTCCGGAATGGTGCCTTCGAAATCGAAATACGAAACCGGATGATCTTCGACCTGCATGGCCAGCCGCTTGTCGGCGGGATCAAGCGATGGACCCTTGGGAACAGCCCACGATTTCAGCACGCCTTCCATCTCCAGCCGGAAGTCATAGTGCAGACGCGTGGCGTCGTGCTTTTGCACGACGAAGCGATGCGCCGACTTCTTCTCGACTTTGCCGGCAGGCTCGGGCGTTTCTTCGAAGCGCCGCTTCCGTTTGTATTCTTCCAGGGGCATGGAACCATTATTTAACCACAGGGGCCACACGCGCAAAGAAACCGACGTTGTCATCCTGAGCGGAGACTTGTCTTTCGCGAAGCGAAAGGCAACTCGGAGTCGAAGGATCCTACCCCATGCACACGGCCGAATGCATTAGAATCCTCGCGACGTATTGGGCAAAACCATGCAACGCGAATTCCCCGAAGTGCCGTTGATCGGAGTCGGCGCCATCATCATCGAAGGCGACCGCGTCGTGCTGGTGAAGCGGGCGCACCCTCCGCTGCAGGCCGAGTGGTCGATCCCCGGAGGCGTGCTCGAAGTCGGCGAACTGGTGCGCGAGGCGGCCGCGCGCGAAGCTCGCGAAGAAACCGGGCTGACCGTCGAACCCGTCGAACTCCTCGGCGTCTACGACCGCGTTCTGCGCGATGCCGATAAGCGCGTGCAATATCACTATGTTTTGATTGATTTTCTATGCCGCCGGGTTGCGGGAGATCTCGCCGCAGCCAGTGATGCCGCCGAAGTGCGGTGGTTTACCCGGGAGGAGTTGCCGGGGTTGAAGCTGGCGGAGGATACGGCGGAGGTGATTGAAAAGGGATTCACAAGAATGACCGGCGATGAGCCGTTTAGTCACAAATAGCAATCGCCAGAGGTTTCCCCGAAACTCTAAAACACCTGGTACAAGATCAACGTGAATGCGACGAGCGAGCCGACGGTTTTCTACAGAGCATGTGGTTGGATTCCAATTTGTGTTTTGCCTTCAATGGCTGTTACCTCTCGCAATCTGCTGCCACCCTGGGCGTTTATGTGGGCTCTTTCGTTTGCCATTTATCTGAGCCTGAAATGGCTGAGCTGGTGGCGTTCGCGACCAGGGATGGCACATCCCACGTGGCGCTCCGTCGCCTATCTTCTGGCGTGGCCAGGGATGGATGCTGATGCTTTCCTGGATGCCACACAGCGTGTGCCAAAGCCCGCATTTTTGAGCTGGTTCTGGGCAGCGATGGAAACTATTCTCGGCGCAACGCTGCTCTGGGTTGTGGCGCGAACCATTCCAGAGGCAAGGCCTCTTCTACGCGGCTGGTCGGGAATGATCGGCCTGATTCTGCTGCTGCACTTCGGTAGTTTTCAGATCATTGCTCTTCTGTGGCAAAGCCTGGGCGTTAAGGCCGAACCCATCATGTCCGCTCCTCTCCGCTCAACTTCGCTCGGGGAGTTCTGGGGGAAGCGGTGGAACCTGGGATTCCGTCAGCTCGCCCATGAGCTGATTTTTCGGCCATTGTACCGAACGTTAGGCGCGGAGACGGCAGGCTTCTTGGTCTTTGCGGTCTCCGGACTGCTCCACGATTTTGTGATCTCACTGCCCGCCGGCGCGGGATATGGCTTACCCACGGCATACTTTCTGCTGCAAGGCGCCGGGGTGAAGGCCGAGCGTTCCAAATTCGGTAAGCAGCTAGGTTTGGGCCAAGGAGTGAGCGGGTGGCTTTTCACGATGGTATTTCTTGTGGTGCCAGTCTTTTGGCTGTTTCATCCCTGGTTTGTGTTGCGTGTCATACTTCCCTTCATGCGAGCAATTCATGCGCTATGAGTAATGCTCTCGTACAGCGGCTGTTCGACCTCGATCTGTGGTTCGTCGGCGCGTCGCATTTTGTGATCCTGTTCGCCAGCTTTCAGGTGCCATATCGGCTGAGTTGGAAGCGGGACCTGCAGCAGCTGATGCCATTCAACAGAAAGTTGCTTTGGGTGCAGGGCGGATTCACCGTGCTGACAATCATTGCCTTTGGAACCCTGACGTTAATTCTTCATACTGAACTGCTGCGGGGCGACCGCGCCGCTTTGGGGCTTGATTGTTTCATCGGGATTTACTGGACTGCTCGTATTCTGGTGGATGCGATTTACTTTTCGCATGCCGACTGGCCGAAGGGGAAACTATTTGTCGTGGGGCACGCTCTGCTCACGCTGCTGTTTTCCTGGCTCGCCGCGAGCTACGTTGGATTATTCGTTTGGCAAGTGTGGCTGAGGGCAAGCGCCTAGATAATCGCCCATGGTGATTGGCTTATCAGTTGTCTCGTCTCTCGCCCTATTGTTGGCGCCAATCCTGCTTGTCCGATTTTGCCGGAGACGTGTAGCGGCCTTCCACCGAGCAGTTACGAATCGATTCTTTGTCCGCTTTGCCGCGAGGCTGCCGGGCTTCGGAATTGTCACTAATGTCGGCCGAAGGTCGGGGAAGCTGTACCGGACGCCGGTGAATGTTTTTCGGGAAAACGGTGTGTTCCGGATCGCGCTCACCTATGGGCGAGAAAGCGGCTGGGTGAGAAATGTATTGGCGGCCGGAGGTTGTCAGCTTGAGACGCGCGGGGCCATATATCAACTTGCAGCGCCACAGGTCGTACGCGATCCTACGCGGCGACGATTTCCCCTCGTCGTGCGAGTCGTCCTTGGCCTCATCAATGCGAACGACTCTCTGCACCTCTCAACAAGCGTACCCCCTGACTCGACCGATCACGTCCGTCCAACGTCCGCCATCACCGGCTAAGGTCGCACATGGGTACAATTGCGCAACAGACATCGCCGCTCCGCTGGAGCGTCCGAGTCACTTCCCCTCCTGCAACAGCACCACATCCGACTCAGAATGATTCCGCAGCACGCCCAGATTTTTTCCATCCGGCGACCAGCTGAAGGCCGTAATGCGTTCAGAGGTGAAATTTGTAATCTGCTTGCGCGGGGAACCGTCGAGCGGCTGGATGATCAGATTATCGATTCCGTTTTGAGAAACGGGGTACGCTACACCGTTTCCGTCGGGTGTAAACTGCAGGCCGCCTTGCGTGATGTGCTGATCCACATCGATCAGACGCGGGGCGGAGGCACCAACGTCGAGAAGCGCCACTTTTTCATGGCCGTGCTGGGTTTGCGGATCGACGATTTCGAGAACGTAGGCCAGCACTTTGCCATCTGCCGAGAGCGTCATTCCGCCTGAATTAAAGCTATTGGGCACGACGCTGGCAGCGATTATCTCCGACTTGGCGGATCCGTCGAGTGGAACGCGGGCGGGCCTGAGCTTTTGCCGGTCGGTGAAGTAGAGCCATTTACCGTCGGGCGTGCACATGGCCCTCGTGTCGAGCTTCCCGTCCGTAATTTTTGTCGCGCCGGAGCCGTCCGGATTTACGCTCCAGATGTTTGCGATGTTTATGCCGCCATGAAAACCCCAGGAAAAAACAATGCGGTCGCTGCCGCACCTTGAAAAATCGAAGATGGCTGCCCCGGGATCGTTAACCAGTTGGGTTTGATTGCTGCCGTCGATTGAGGTGCGCAACAGGCGGGGACCGTCGCTCACCAAGAGATTGCCGTCCGAGGTCCAGTTGAAACCTCCGACTTGCTGGCCGAGCGGCAAAGCTTTGAAGTCTGCGGACTGGCTTCCAGCGCCAGGAAGGATGAAAAGACTCTGCGTGGATTTCTGCTGCACCGAAGCAACGGTCTTACCGTCAGCCGAGACGGTTAGCGTGGCATAGCGATTGGTGTCGCGCGTGATGGGATGAAGCTCTCCTCCGTCGATGGGAACGAAACCGATTTGCGGATGGCTAAATTGCGGCCCCGTCTGTTGGTAGACAACGATAAAGCCGCTGGGAAGCCATTTCACCTCGGCGGGTAGCTTGTCAGGGAAGCCGACGAGTCGCCGCTCTTTCTGGCTGCTCAGCTCAAAGAGGTCAATGGCCCCAAACGCCTGGTCATCTGGCCGAAACCGGTCTAAGACCAACTCTTGACCGTCCGGAGACCACGCCATATAGGCCGGGCCATTCGGCTGAAGGGAGGCGATTTGCAGAACTTTCTCGTCACCGCCGCTTACGTCAGCGCTCAGAACCCGATACTTGCCGATCTCGGGATCATTGGCGCGCATGTAGGCGATGCGCTTGCCATCGGGAGAAAACGCTGTGTCGCTATCGATATCGCGAACGACAATTTGGGGCGTGCCGCCGAGCACGGGCGCGCGATACAGGTTGTAATCGCTATTCACCGCATTCTGCGCCTTGCGGAAGTAGATGTAGTTGCCGTCGAGAGAAAACGCCAGGCTGCGGTAGACCGAGGGCTCGGGTGGAATGACCTGCGTATCGCTGGCCGTGGGCACGTTGCGCAGCCACAAGCTGCGCATGCCGTTGTCGTTGAGCGTGCTGAGGATGTATTTTCCGTCGGGCGATATCGCGGCAAGTTCGGCCTTGCCAGAGTTGGTAATCTGCGTAACCGTGAAGTTTTGGAAAGGCGCGGCGCTGGGATGATGCAGCATGGAATAGACGCCATATCCGGCGGCGGCTAACAGGATCACGACGAAAGCGCCAATGCCAACCAGTCCTAATTTGTGTTCCTTCGCCGCCGTGACGACGGCGGAACTGCTCGAATGAGCTGGATGCGCGGCGCTGCTTATTGGCGGGGTCGGGGCCGCGCTTGGCTGAACCGCTGAACTCGAAGTCGGCGTTGCGCCTGAAATCCCCGCCGAAACCGGTTCCGAAACCGCCGACGGCACGCGACGCCCGGATTCCGTATCCCGCTTCAGCCGCTTCAGGTCGGAGAGCAAGTCGGCGGCGTGCTGGTAGCGCAGGCCCGGATCTTTTTCCAGGCACTTGTCGACAATCCGTTCCAACTCAGCCGGAGCTTCGGGATTCAGGCGAGCCAGCGGCAGCGGGGAGCGGTTCAGAATTCCGTCGAACAATTCGGCGGGCGAGCCTCCACCGAATGCCTGGCGCGCCGTCGCCATCTCATAGAGCACGAGGCCGAAGGAAAAGATGTCGCTGCGGGCGTCGACGTCGCGGCCACGCGCCTGTTCTGGCGACATGTACGCTACCGTCCCGAGCGTTGTGCCGGGGCTGGTGAGATTCACTTCGTCTTGCGTCGCGACCGCTCCGCTCATGGTTTCGCTGCTGGCCCGCGAGATGACCTTCGCCAGGCCAAAATCGAGCACCTTGGCTTGCCCGCGATCGGTCACGAAAATATTTGCCGGCTTGATATCGCGGTGAATGATGCCTTCCGACTGCGCCGCGTCAAGTGCATCGGCCACCTCGATGCCGACCGTGAGAATGGTTCCGAGCGGCAGAGGGATGCCCGTGATCTTATGTTTCAGAGTTACACCCTTCAGCAGTTCCATCGCGATGAAGGGATGGCCGTCAGCTTCGTCGATGTCGTAGATCGTGCAGATGTTGGGATGGTTCAGGGCGGACGCAGCCTGCGCCTCGCGCCGGAAACGCTCGAGCACAGCTTCGTCGCGGGCGACTCCCTCGGGCAGAAACTTCAGCGCGACAAAGCGGCGCAGCTTGGTATCCTCGGCGCGAAACACGACGCCCATCCCGCCGCCGCCCAGTTTTTCAAGGACGCGGTAGTGAGAAATCGTGCGGCCGATCGGAAATTGTTCTTCTGCCATGTGCTGCGAATCTTAGTTGGCGGCCTGCCGCGAGTCAACCTGTCCGGCTCGGCAGGCTTCTTGGATTAGACCGGATGCAAACGCGTCAAATACTATTCTTTGCCTGGGTCGAATGCCGCCGCGAGTGCAGATAGCGTGCTGACGAGTGCCCCAAGGCACAGCGAGGCAATGAACAAATACTGCACGAACACCATGCCGTCGACCAGGCCGTCATTGAAGTCCCGCTTGAAGACATCGAGCGACATGGCGGTTGCGATAAAACTGGTGAAGAGTGCGATGGCGGCGCCGACCAGCGGATGCTGAACGCCGCGTTGCCGCGTGTAGTTGCGCCAGGCGATTCGTCCGATGAAATACCACCAGGGCGTTCCGAGCAATAGGAAGACGGCGAACATCCATGCGTCGCTGTCGAAGGCCATTCCGAAGACGCCAGCGACGGGACAGACCGGAATCACGCGGTAATAGGCAGCACCCGGGGTTGCGGGCGAAAGAAAAGCAGATAAGAGAATGGTGGCAATGTAGATGGCGGGCAGGATCAGAAGGGGTGGAGTGCGCCAATCGACATCATGGTCAGCCATGGCGAAGTTCTGCTTCCGACAGCGATTTTTTGGGTGGCCCTTATCCCGGATTGTACGCGCTGTCGTGACGCGAGTATCGATAGCAAAATCAACCCGCAACTTTGGAGTAAATGCGAGATCGATTTCTGAAAATTCGCGTGCGGATGAGTTGGAATACGACCGCCTTCGCTTGGGACGTCGGCAGGCTGCTCATTCGTACGAAAACGTCAATTGATCGAGGTAGACCGAATAGGGTGCCTGTTGGTAATTGCCATCCATCTGGTAGTTGATGGTGATGCCGTACCAGTCTGAGGGTGCGGAGCCCGGATTGTAATAAGTGTTCACCGGACTGGTGACGCCATTTAACGTGATCGATTCGAAGAGCAGTTGATTGCTGGCAGTGCGCTGCACCTGGATGGTCACGTGGTTCCACGAGTTATCGACGGGGTTGCAGGCGATGCCGGTGGGCACCCAGTGGGCGTTGACGTTGTCCCATATATCCCATTCGTGGCCGCCGGCGATGCGGCATTCGTGGCCCCAGATGAAGCCCTGGCTGTTGAAGAACTGGTTGATATCGAACTCGACGGCCTGCGAGAGTTCGAGGTTGGTTCCGTAGAAATAAACGTCGTAAGTGAAGGTGTGGTAGGTGGGAACGAGCGTGTGATTGTTGTCGGGCAGGCCTTGCGAAGAAAACGGCCCGATCAGGTGGTTGTTGAAGAGCGCGTCGGTGTAGACGGCGGTGCCTCCGAGATTGAATTGAGTCGAGGAGCCGCTGAGCGATGGGGTTGTGATTCCCTGCTGCATGGAGAAGGTGATGCCGTCGCAGGGTGAGGGCGAGCAGTCGATGAAGCTGGGCGGTCCCTGGCCGTATTGGCCCCAGCCGCTGGCTTGCTGCAGGTTGGAGAATGAGTTGGCTGGGGTTCCTCCGCTACCGCTTCCGCCGCTGCCGCCGGAGCCACTGCCTGAGCCACTCCCGCCGCTTCCGCTGCCACTCCCGCTTCCACTGCCGCTGCCGCCCCCTCCGCTCGCGGTGGGGTTGACGACGCTGAGCTGGAAGGATTGCTGCTTGGATGCACCCGTGGAGTCGGAGACGCTGATGGAAAAATTGAAAGATCCGGGTGCGGCTGGAGTGCCGGTGAAAGCTCCCGTGGTATCGCCGAGCTGGACCCCACTTGGGAGTTGGCCTGCCTTTACCGAAAAGGCGTACGGAGCGGTGCCGCCGGTGACGGTTAGCGTGGCGTCGTAAGTTGATCCCACTGTGGCTGAGGGAAGCGTGCTGGAGATGGTCAGGTTATCTGGAGAAGCGGGCGTTTGGGCGTTGCTTGTAGGAGCGCCTGTGGAAACGCCTGCGCAGGCGGTGAGAAACCTGAGGCTGCTTAGCAGGGCTGTGAGCACAACAACCTGACGGAAAGTGAGCTGGTGCGGGCAGTTTTCTTTCGCCGGAGCGGGGCGAGCGGACATGATTCACCTCTCGAGGGGGTTCAAGAGGACTCGGCCTGAGAGAGTCCTAAGTGGACTCTAATGATGGGGAGTGGCGATCACCAGATGACTATTGGGAGCGCCCAAGGGTGTACTTGTGGGCGAAGCTGCTGCGTGAGGTCGTTCAATTCTGAGCAGCCGGAGTATGTTACTTAGTCGCTTGCGCCGCTGACTGTCCCGCTCCCACGCGCGTGTACCCTTCCGGAATTTCCAACAAGGCTGGGTCCGGCTCTCCGCGGGTGATGTGGGTGACGGTCAGCCTTGTCATTCCCTTGCGCGGATCGTTGTGTTTCATCATCACGTTGATGCGCAGTTCGTCGGAGTACCAATATTCGTCGGTGACGGTGATCTCCTTGCCGGTCTCGCTGCTTTCGGCGGGGATGATCTGGGTCTCGCGCACGCCGCGCGCCATCACGCCTTCGATTTCCTGGCTGCCGAGGTCTTCTTCTTTGGAGAAATCGCTCTGGGGCACGCCGGTGCCGGAGGGTGATCCGAAACGCACCGTGGGCGGCACGGTTGAGGGCGGGTGGTTTATGGTTTGCGTGTAAAAGGTATGGCTGCGCGCGTCGAGCTCGGTGGAGATGCGATTGCGCGGATCGTAGAGATGGATCTCCACGATCGGTGGCGTTTCGGTGCGGTTTGCCGGGATGAAGGAGCGCGACTCGTTGTGGATGCGTCCGATGCTGTCGCGCGCCATAATGCGAAAGGATTTGATGTTGAAGACCGAGCCGTCGGGACGAATGCCGGCGCGTTGAACCTCGGCGATGGCGGTAAATGGCGAGTTGGGAACCGGCGTCAGGAAAATATGTACCTGGGCCGAAGCTGTCGGAACCGCAGGAAGGATGGCGAGAAGAAGGAACCCGGAGAAAGCAGCCAGAGAGAATCGCATGGGAGCGCTCCATCGACTGGATTGGCGGATATGATACTGCGCGTGTGGGTGTGCTCGCAATGGGATTTAGCTTCTGTCTGTGGAGAAGCGCAGCGAGTTAATCGTTCCGACTGCCGTCGATACTTTCGTCTTCCCACTCCGCGTCGCAGGCCTGGCAATGCCAGGCGGGACGCTGCATGGGTATCGGAACGCGGAGGAAGGCGCTCATGTACGCGATGGGACGGTCGAGTTCCTGAAAATTCACGTCGAGCGATTGGCACTTGGGACAGCGGGGCTGCTCGTAGAGGCCGACGCCCTGCACGTAGAGCCCTTCGAGGATGGGCTCGTCGAGGATGCTGCGGGCGTTGGCTTCGTCGCCGGGCCGTACGTTGAGCTTAATGCCTCCGATGAAGTTGGAGATGAACCAATCGAGGCGGACAAGATTTTCGTCGGCCAGGAAACATTCGATGCCGGCGGATTCGAGGCTGCCTTTGGCCAGCAGGGCTTCGGGCAGATCGCGGAACTGGCGAACGGTGACGAGTTCGCGCAGGGTTAAGGTTTCGCGCGGCCCGGTGGCGGCCTCTTCTTCGGGGAGCTCGAGCTGGCGGCGGTCGAGTTCGTCTTCGAGAGTATCCCAGGCGAGTTCGGTTAGGGATTCGGCGTTGTGAGCCAGCTTCTGCAGTTCGCCATCGGTCATGGCAGCGTAGTTGGCCGCCAGACGGCGTTTTTCACGTTGCGCGTCGAGGAAGGATTCGCCAGACGATGACACTTGGCAAGGATACTGCTAGCGGGTGGAATTGGCCAACTGGCTGGGGTTGTGTACCGTTAGATCTCGGACGCGTCGAAGGCTAATGAGCTTCGCTCGATGGACAGCCGGGGCCGCCTGTCCCTATAAAATCTTGGGGTGGACCAACGCGAGATCCCTCGCGCGGCCGAAGTGCGTTGCGTTGGGGGATGACACCTCTGGGATAACGGCCGGGTGCTGCGAGTGGGTGCGCACGATCAGCAATCCAACAAGCACGGCGCTGACCAGCATGATGACGCGAACGTAGATTCCGGCGTGGAAGGCTTGATCTCCGGCTGCGGTGCGCAGGAGGCCTGAGCTGGCGCTGACGGTGCAGAAGGCGAAATAGAATTTCTCCATCCAGCCGCGCGAGATCGCCAGCAGCCATAAGAGAATCGCGGAGACGATCGCGAAGATTGCGCAGAGTGCCCAAGTACCGGGAGGAACTCGGGAGGCCTGCCAGACTCCTGCGGCTGGTGAGGATGCGACCATCTGGCGGACGGCGACGAGCAGGAAGACGACCGAATGCGCCAGCGCCACGATGGCGCGCTTGCGGTTCGTGAGGATGGAAAATCCGCCCATACGTAAGACTGACTTTAGCGAAAGATACAGCGATCAAGCTGTGACGGAGATCACGGATGGTTGGCCTCGTTCGTCGCCAGGTTCAGCGCAGGTCATCCTTATGTAACTTGTTTTCACAGCGATGGGAGGGCTATAGTTTTGTCCGTTCCCCAGTAATTCGTCCGCATCGCTTTAAAATCCACAACTGTCGAGGGAAAAATGAAGAAAACGATTACAGTCGCCGTTGTTTCGTCTTGCCTGTCCTTTGTCGGCGGAATCGCGATCGCCCAAGGAGTTCATGACTGGCACGACATAGAGAAGGTGCGTATGCACGTCCACGAAGCGATCCATGAGATCGAAGTCGTCCAGGCAGCTAACAATTACCAGATGGGAGGGCATGCGGAGGCTGCAAAAACCCATCTGCGGGCTGCCGAGGATGAACTACATCAGGCCATCGAGGCAGCCAGAGGGCACTAAGTAGTGAAGGTCGTTTAGTCTGGCGCCATTATCTTCACCTTCTGCGAAATGGCGCTAGGCAGCTTCCGTCCGCAGTTGGCTGAAAACTGACTCCTAAACCGGCAAACGGCCCGCGGGCTCTTTCGAACCTGCGGGCCGTCCGGTGGACTGGTTGGGATTGACCAAGAGGTGGTCACTCTACGTGGCCTCTACGGCAACTCCCGGGCCTGGACTGAAGACCGAGGATCGGCAAGCGACTGCGTACTATCTGAATCCTCGATCGAAGCGCTGCCCGACCACGACAGCCACCTCATCCAACTCACCGGCTAGTGTGCGGACTGTAGCTCGCGAACGTCGCTTTCGAATTAACGTTCGGAACCCCGCTTAGAGCAACCGCCCTAAGTCGCAGCCACCTCACCTGGTCTTAGACTCCAACAACTACTGCCACATTCAGAACTTGTCATTCGACCACCTCCTTTCCGGTGTAATTGCAGATTAGTACGGAATGGATTTGTCGTCAACAGGCCTTCGGTGCGGCTTTTGGTGCGCTATAACGGGGCTTTTTCTTCGGCGGCTTTAACCCCAGGCGGCTCGGGAGTATCGTCCTTTGCCTGCATTGCTGCCTTGAATCCGCGGATGCCTTCTCCCATTCCTTTTCCAAGTTCGGGCAGCTTTTTGGGGCCGAAGATCAAGAATGCGATTCCGGCAATGATGAGCAAGTGCATCGGTTGAAACAAGCCTTCCATCATGATTCCTCCATCCAAAATCAAGAATTGCAGAATGCGGGTGCCGCGACCCAGAGGTAGAGCACGGCGCCCGCTGCGCAGGCAAAATTACCCACGCGATGTTGATTTTCAGAAGCCGCGTTGCGCCGCGTCTGCTGCCGCTGCCAGAGTATTCAGCATGTCAAAGAACTCGATCGACTGTCCGGAGAACAGATTCATGTCGGTGAGGAATTGGACCACTCCCGCTGCGATCCCCTTCGGATCAGTCGGGCGAATCACCGAGCACTGCGGTAGTAACGGATCGATGAATTCGCACGGAATCGGGAAGATAAGATTGGTTTGGGTTGCGCGCGAACCGGAAGCATTGAGATCAGGGATATGAAGACCGGTTACGGGATCAGTTAACGGAGCCAGCGGAGCCGATGCTGCATTGCCGGCAAAGTCGACCCACTCCAGGAAGTGTGCAACTTCGTCGCCGCCGATGCTCACCACGATGCGCAAGACTTCCACATCGTTGGCCTTCTGCGCCATGGCGGAATAAAGACTGCTGCCGCCCTGTTCGATCGTTCCGAAGTGGAAGGCCGCAGTGTCAGCAATGGCCTGAATATGAGCGTTGGGGACGAAATCGGCGTCGGTGATGGGAATCGCCGGTTTGTCGGCGATGGTCACTGCTTGCGGAAAAGTTGCGCCGAAATCGGGATTCTGGTGGCTTCGGTAGCGAGTGTACCAACTGGTATCGACGGTGAGGTTCATGAGGTTGGTAAGCCTGCCCAGTTGTTTCGCGCCGGTCGCCTGGCTGCTGGGCAGAGTGCGGAACTTGTCGAGATTGACTCCTGCAGCTCCTTTGGAAACCAGGTAGGCGTTAAGGAAGTTGGCGTGTGTGTGTTCATCAAGGGTGTTGCTGGTGATGTACTGCGAGCCATCGCCATCGAGCTGTTGCAGGGCAAGCTGATAAGGATTTTGTGCGCCGCCGGTGACCCCGCCGAGCTCCGCATATTGTTGCCACAAGTCGGTCTCGAGCAGTTCGGCCGCCGCCAGAAACTGCAGAATCGCAATGTCGCCGTTACTGATGGGTTTCCGGCTGGTTTGAGCGTGCGCCAAGGCTCCAAGTCCATCCGCCAGGATTCCTCCGCCTATGCTTGCCACGGCTCCGGCGACCATGCTCTTTTTTAGAAACGAGCGCCGGCTGCTGCCCGCCCCATAATTTTTGATGATTTTTTCCATGATATTTTCCCCACTGATTTCTTTTTGGATTGAACTGCAGTGAAAACAGGCTATCGGCCTTGGGGTGCGGCCGATGTCATGTGCCTGTCAAACTTTCGTATCTTGTTGGAGAACTTGTCAGCGAGATGTCAGGGAAAAAACGGAGAGATGATGACGGACTTCAACGGGAATCAGTCGTTTGGATCTCTACTCCAACAAAAAATCCGCCCTCCCGCAGAAAACGCGGAAGGGCGGGCTATCCAAATCGATCAGTTTTCGTTCTCTGCTACTTTTCCCACGCGGCTTTTGGCGCCACTGTGGACCACTGGTTGACGAGGTTGTAGGCGTTTACCGTGCCCAGGCCGGTAGCGGCATCCCATCCTACGTTGGTGCCGTAGGCTGGATCGTACGCGCTGTCCGATGTGGAAAGCACGCCGATTGAACCGGAAGGTGTGTAGCAATCGATGCTGCCGCTGCAATCCACATCCATGTCGCCAAGGGTTACGTCGTAGAAGACGCAGCTGCTGGCGGCGCCGTTACCTAGCGTCGAGTTGCACGATGGGTCTCCGGTCGTGCCGTACTCGTTGTTGGCAAGCTGGTAGAAGGCGACGTTCGGATTGCCTTGCCGATTGCCGTTGACTTCGTTCACGAGCGCCTGCATGCCGGCAAGAATTGGTGATGAGAAAGACGTGCCACCCGCTCCCGCCCAATTCACTGGAGGCGCGGTGCACGGCGAGCCGCCGATCGAATCGCAGAACACGTAGTAGTGAGCCCACAGCCCGTTGGCGGCAAACAGCGAGACATCAGGAATGTCGCGCACGCCATCGTTGTGAACTCCCAGTCCCGTCTGCCATGTGGGTTTGCCGTAACCTTTGCAGGTGCCGCTGACCACGCCCTGCACCGCCGGCTTGCCGGTAGCGCACCCGCTGGGTCCGCCACTACCGCCGACCGTATCTAAGAACTCGGAGCCCAAGCTGCTGTTACAGAAGCCGCTCGAGCCGTAGGTCGTTGTATAACCTTCGACAGTGGCAATCAGCACGCTGGCGCACGAATCGTTCCAGGGAATTTCCGGAACGTACGACAGAGCCGATCCGAAGTCCTTGTTATTTTTCGCGCTCCAGTAGGTGCTGTTTTCACCCATGTAGCTGTCGCCGAAGTCGGTGCCGCCGACTGCTACGTTATAGGGAGTTTCACCCCAGCCTGTAATGCCGACGCCATAGGTGTCTTCCGATTCACCGCGGCCGCAGCCTGCCGCTGCAGCGTCGCCGGCCGAAACGAATACCGAGACGCCTTCCGTAACGGCCTGCTGGAAGGCTGAGTTGAACGAGGCATTCAGAGCTGAGCCGCCGAAGGCTTCGCAAATGCCGTAGCTCATGCTGATGATCGCCGGCGGATCGGAGCTGGCGTTGAGCAGGTTTTCAATGGCGATGAGACCACCGAAGGTGCCCTTATCGCCGCAGGTAATCATTTCGATGGTGGCGTCAGGAGCTGCCGCACTGGACCATTCGGCGTCAAGCGCCGCTTCGCCGCTGGCCCCGTTGATTCCAGGATCGATGCAGTTGTTGGTTCCCGAGGAAGCCGGGTGCTTGATCTCAAGCTTGCCCGAAGTATAGCCGCTGAGACCGAGAACAGAGCGGAAGGCGAGCCAATCCTGCTTCAGGAAGTTGGAGTCTTCAACCACAACTACGGTCTGGCCTTTGCCGGTGGTGCCGGCCGTGAACAGAGGATTCAGGTTATAGATCGTGGCTAGATCGGATGGCACAACGATGTAATACTCAGTTCCGCCCTCGTTGACGGTGTAGTTGGTTTTGGTTTCATACATGGCGCGTGGCTTGAAGTCGTTCAGCTGCGCGATGCCGATGACCGCTGGTGCCAGGGCTGCTGGAACCCGCGGATCGCTCATGTTCGCGATGTGATTCTGGCCCTTCACATTGAGGTTATGAATCTCAGTGTGGAAGGCTTCGCGGATCATGCCCGCCGTGCCGCTGAAGTCGATCACCATGCCGCTGGTATAGACCACGTTGACGGTGAAGCCGTGACCCTTCAGCCAACTCGAAATCGCATTCAGGTCGGCTGGATTGAGGCCGTAGCGCTCTCCATATTGCTGCGCGGTGAGCCACTGGTGATAGCTGGCAGAGGTTGGCTTCTGCAGATTCTCAATGTACTTATCGAGCGCCTGCTCCTGTTCGGCCGGACGCCGCAACTGGAGCTGCAGATTTTCGAGGACCAGGTTATCGGAAACCCGGCCACGATCGTTGGCTGCGTTCGCTTCAGGGCGCGTGTTGCCCTCGAGCGTAATCAGACTGCTTTCGTTAATTGCCGAGGTGATCAGCGGGCGGCTTCCACTGGTTGCGCTCGCCGCAACCGTAACGAGAAGCAACGTGAGCGCGATCGCTGAGAACCGGAGAGACGAGAAATTGCGCATCGGATCCTCCTTAATGAATCCTTCTTTACTTCCTTTTAAATAGGCGTGCGAAATCCATCATGAGCAGAGAGAGCAATACCGTCCAGGGGACGTTGGCGAGGTCAGACCGCTAGAGTCAGCGACTTGCAGTCGAGCGATGCCAGCGACGGCATCCGCTAGTAGGCCACTAAAGTAACGCCACGTCAACAGAGTCAAGAGACTTGGAGATAAAAGGCTCGGTGTGGCAAAGTTCTTAAGGCTGGTTTTGAGGACACTCCCTGATATGAAACAAAGGCCTTCGACGGCTGGGCGTCTTCTCCGGAGCGACGCGGCGGCTGGCGCGAATAGTGTATCGTGACATTTGCCTCTCACGATCGAGTTCGGAGCCGGGGAAATTTGCGAGCCTTTACGCGCATTGACGTAGCCGCTTGCAACCCGTTCGTGTGCTTTCATGTTCTTACTGCATTCATACGCAGAAACGCCGGGGAAGTTGGGGTGCCAGTATGTTCACACTGGTGGCGGGTTTTACCGGTGCATACCACAACGGAGAGAGCGTTCGAAATGATTCGTTCCGCTGTCAGCCTTATTCTTGCGATCTTGCTGATCGGTTCCATCGCCCTGGCGCAGACGCCGCCAGCACAAAACTCTGGACAAAGCTCGCCCGGACAAAGCTCAGAACCAAGCTCGCCCGCGCCCGACTCGCCAGCGCAAACCCCGCCCGTGCAGGAGCAGGCCGCACCTCCACCAGCGCCTCCCGTTGCGCCGGTGCCGATGGCAATTCCCAAGGTGCAGGTGTTCGCGGGATATTCGCTCTTCCGCGCCGATCTCGGCAACTTGAACAGCACTAACTTTGATGTTGATCTGAACCTCTTCCCAAACACGCTTGTAACCCGGAACAACTTCAACGGCTGGAGCGCAGAGGCGCAATACAATTTCGGCCCGTGGGTCGGAGCCGTGATCGATGTCTCCGGCTACGCTCGGCTTGCCTTTCACACCCGCGCCCGGAGTCGGCGGATTGCCCAGCGGCACCTCCTATTCGATTCTGGCCGGACCCGGTGGTCACCTACCGCAAGTGGAAGAATTTCAATCCGTTCGCTCACGCGCTCTTTGGCTGGAACCGCATGAGCATTGGCGCAAGCACGTTGACCGGCGTAACGTATCCGCCTGCGGCCTCTGGTTCCGCTTTCGTCAACCGCCACATCTTTTAACGATTTTGTGATGGCCTTCGGAGCCGGAGTCGATTACAAACTAACGCGCCGCTTTGATCTTCGCCTGGGGCAATTGGAGTGGTTTCACACCAGCCTCGATATGAATTCGTTCTATGGAACCGCCTTTTCTTCAACCCTGGTTCAGGGATTTCCGACGAAGGAACGGAACGTGCGCTTCTCCACCGGAGTAGTCATCAAATTCTGAAGCTTGGAGTATCCTTAATTCAAGAACTCAGCTCAACGACCCGCGAAAATGTCGCGGGTTCGCACGTGCTCTGGACGGAAGCCCATGCCGATAACTCGGGCGGGGATGCGGCGCAAAATCGGCAGACGCTGCATCACTTTGAGAATCCATGGCGCTTGAATTGACTTCGTGCTTGTCAGAACGCGCCGAATCACTGCATTCTGAATAATGATCTTGCAATTTTTGCGTCGCACGAGTGGGAAAGCTCCCTGCGGCGCTGCACCGTCTTCAAGATCACGCCGACTGATATTTCCTTCGTGCCAGTTTCGCAGCGAGAATATTTGCCGCAGCCACGGCATCCTGAATCGCGAGATTGATGCCCACGCCGCCCACCGGCGACATGGCATGCGCCGCGTCGCCGATGCACAAAAGCCCCGGCCGCGACCATTTCTCCAACCGATCCACCTTCACGGTCAGCAGGCTGACGTCGTCCCAGTCGCGCAGCTCCTGGACCCGGTCGCGTAAGAAGGGTTGCAGGGCGGTGATCTCTTCGCGAAACTTTTCGATTCCACGCCGGCGAACTTCATCAGCAGCTCCCTTGGGAATGATGAAGCCGCACTGCCAGTATTCTTCGCGATCGATCATCACCAGCATTTTGCCGGTTTCGACATGACCCAGACTCTGTGCCGGATCGCTTTGCTTGCGGCTGAGACGCATCCATAGAACATCCATCGGAGCGCCGAGATCGATCACCCGCAGGCCCGCGCGCTCGCGCACGGTTGATCGCCTGCCATCGGCGCCAACGCTAAGCAGGGCGCGGATTTCAATTTCGCCTTCCGGAGTTTTCGCCCGCACGCCGGCGATGCGTCCGTTTTCCTCGATCAACCCGGTTGCCTCCGTCTTCATCTTTACCTGAAAGCCGGAATAACGCTTTCCGTGGTCGACGAGGAAATTCAGGAAGTCCCATTGCGGCATGAGGGCGATAAATTTGCATTGCGTGGGCAGATGAGTGAAGTCGGCGATGGTGAAAAAGTCTTTCCCGACCATTCCGCCGAGTTTGCGCGCCTTCTGATGAGGACGCTTCAGAAATTCTTCAAGCAGCCCAAGCTCATGCATGATCTGCAGGGTTGAGGGATGAATGGTATCGCCGCGAAAGTCGCGCAGAAAATCTCCGTGCTTTTCGAGCACTATGACGTCTACGCCGCTGCGCGCCAGCAAAAAACCAAGCATCATTCCGGCGGGGCCTCCACCGGCGATACAGCATCTAGTAGTTTGAATCGTCGTGCTCACTTTTATTTGTGCACCGCATTATCAAAAGATGGCGTTTAATTGTTCGGCGCTGCCTATTGGAGTGAAGTTCTCCGCATTTGTACATGACCGCCGGGTATCTGTGACCTGCCCTTTTGGCTTTCTACACTAGAGACTCCCCTAGATCGAGCCGATCTTCCTTTAGGCTGAAGACTTTTTCTCTGTAGCTAGATAACTCGCTGAAAGATCAGCCCTTCCACCGGAAGGCGTCAGGCTGCGGCAAGCCTAGATGGGCGAGCACGCGATAAGCAAACTCGCGGGCCATGTCATCTAAGCTCGCGGGCCGGTAGTAAAGAGCGGGAATCACCGGAAAGATCGTCGCCCCGGCATCGGCGGCGCGGTACATGTTGCGGATGTGGATTTTGCTGAGCGGCGTTTCGCGCACACAGAGCACTAGTGGACGCTTTTCTTTCAAACAGACGTCGGCCGCGCGCTCGATCAAATGCGAAGCGACGCCGTTGGCGATGCGCGCCAGAGTGCCCACGCTGCATGGAATGACGATCATCGCGTCGCTGGGGTAAGAACCGCTGGCGATATTGGCGCCGATATCGGCGTTCGATTGCTCTTTGATCTTTTGCTCGTTGATCTCGGAGGGCGCTGCCGCGAGATCGCGGCCGGTTCGTTTGGTAGCTTTCGACGATCGCTCACTGGCAGGCAGAATTCGGCCCAGAAGATTCGAACGTCCGCGAATGCCGAGTTCTTCGGCGAGGACTCGCATGGCGGAATCGGAAGCGACGAAGTTCACGGTGAGAATGCGGGAATCACGCTCGACCGCGCGCAGCAGTTGTTGCAAAAAGATTGAGCCGCTGGCGCCGGTGGTCGCAATGGTCAGATTTTGCGGCGGGTGATTGGGCATGTCGTTCGGTCGGGCAAAGCTGTGTCGCCTCGAAATTTGGAGCATAGGCACTTGGTCAAGAGGAGTCAAGTTGGCGAACGAAAGACTCAGGAGCAAAGCGTTCACGATAGAAAGCGAGGGATGCTTGCTGAAAGCTGAAGGCTGAGAGCTGCTTTTCTTATGTCCTCAACGGCGAATTTGCGATCGCGGCGTAGTGCCGGGCAGCTTCACGCTCTGGCTGGAGTCGAGCGCGAAATCCGCGCGCAGGATTCGCACAGCCGCCGCAAATATCTGCGCGAGTTCAGCCAGGCATTTCGCACCTACGATTCGCTGCTCGACTCCGGGCAGTTGCAGAGCGCGCTGCACGCCGCCGATGTCGTGCTCGTGGGCGATTACCACGCTCTTCCTGGCGCGCAGCGTTACGCGGCCTCGCTCTTCGAGCAGCGTTCGTTGGCCGGAGACCGGCCAGTCGTCCTCGGAGTGGAAACCATCTTCGCGCGCGACCAGCATATTCTGGACGAGTGGTGGCGGCGCGAAATTGATGAAACCGAATTGCGGCAGCGCATTCGCTTCGATGTTGATTGGGGTTACGACTGGGCGCCTTTTTATGAATTGCTGGTTGCCGCGCGCGACCACGGCGAGGCGGTTTACGGCCTCGACTGCATGCCGCGAGAGAACCTGCGCAAGATCGGTGCGCGAGACCGCCATGCCGCCGCCAAGGTCGCCGAAATTCGCGAACGCCATCCCGCAGCGGTCATTTTTGTTCTCTTCGGCGAATCGCACCTCGCTCCTGGGCATTTGCCGCGCGTTCTGCAGAAGACTTTGCCCGGCACGAAGATTCTTACGATTCTGCAGAACGTTGACGCCTTGTACTGGCGTGCGGCGGGCGAGCCCGTCGAAAAAGTCGACGCGGTACGCATCTGCGAAGATGTCCTCTGCGTCTTCAATGCCACTCCGCTCGAAAAGTACGAGAGTTACCGGCTATTTCTCGACCAGTGGAGCCGTTGCGATAGCGGCCCCGATTTCGCACCCACGATCTACAACCTGATCGACAGCCTCGCCGCTTTTCTCGAGATCAATCGCTATTCGCCGCATAACGGTACTCAGCCGAAGTTCCTGATCGATATGCTGCCGGAGGTTCACGGCAAGGCTTCCATCGCAACGCTGCGCCGCCTTCTTTTCCGAAAGGGAATCGACGAAGCGAAGATGCAGGAAATGCTAACCAGCGTCGAAGAGCGCGGCAGTGCTTATTTCCCGGAGGTTAACGCGTTCTACGTGCGCGAATTCCAGATGATGCACGCTGCCGAAGATGCCGCGAGGTTTCTGCATCACGCCTGCCGCGGGTTGCCGGTGCTGCAACAAGCGAGCGCTGAAACTTCTGAAAAATCTGACGTTCCCTTTACGATCAGCGACTTTTACATCAAGGTGATTGAGTACGCCGTCGCCTATTTCGGATCGCGCGTGCTCTACCCTTCGCGGCCCGCTCCCGAGGCCCATGACACACTCGTTCTTGCACGCGCGGCCTGCGAAAGGGCGGCACAATCGGCGATTGCAGGCGGCAGGGAGAAATTCGAATCCATCGCCCGCGATTGGGGCTGCTGCCTGGGCAATCAGATTTATTCCGGCTATCTCGCTGGCAAAGTGAAACCACGTGGCCTGCGGCGGCTGTTTCTCATCCATCTCGATGAGCCCGGCGCCGCGCGAAAAGTCTGCACGGCGGTCATCGCGCGGATCCGCGCCGCGCAGCGAGCGGCAAGAAGCTGAGAACACAATCCAGCCGCGAATGCTAATCTAGAGCTTGCTGGATCAACTGAGCCAGCGCAAGCCTTAGCCAGCGAACCGCAAGCCGACCGTGAACGCCGAATCCATCCGCAAGCTTTTCGAACAGGTGCGCCGCGGCGAACTCGCGCCCGATGATGCAGTCGACCGCCTGCGGCATCTGCCTTTCGAAGACCTGGGATTTGCCAAGGTTGATCATCACCGCTCGCTGCGCGCTGGCATGCCGGAAGTGATCTTCGGCGAGCGCAAGACTCCGTCACAAACTGCGGAGATCTTCGCGCGGCTGGCAAAGCATGGCGGCAACGTTCTGGCTACTCGCGCAGATAAAAAACAATTCGCAGCGGTGAAGAAAAAAGTTCGCGCCGCCGAATATCGGGAGTTGGCACGTGCGATCATTCTAAAACGCGATTCTCATCTTTACGGTAGAGGAACCGTCGCCGTCGTTTCCGCCGGAACCAGCGATATTCCTGTCGCCGAAGAGGCGGTCGTCACTGCGGAGATCATGGGCAACGAGGTGCAGCACTTCTACGATGTGGGTGTGGCCGGAATTCACCGGCTGCTCGCGAATCGCGAAGCACTGACGAAAGCTCGCGTCGTGATTGTCTGCGCTGGAATGGAAGGAGCGTTGCCGAGCGTGGTGGGCGGCCTGGTCGGTGTTCCGGTGATCGCTGTGCCTACCAGCGTTGGCTATGGCGCGTCGTTCAAGGGATTAACCGCTTTGCTCGGTATGCTGAACTCGTGCGCTTCGAACGTGAGCGTGGTGAATATCGATAACGGATTCGGCGCCGGATATGTGGCTTCGCTGATCAACCGGCTGTGAGGCCAACTCCGCTTGCGACGCTCTGCGATCCGATCCCTCACTCATTCGATTTGATAGGAAGTTTTCTGCGTCAACGACGACGGTGTGGGAAGTTGCGACTGATCCCATCCTCCGCCGAGGGCTTCAATCAGAGAAACCGCCGATGTCATCTGTTCGACCTGAATTGTGGCCAGGGTTTGCTGGTTCGAGAGCAGCGTGGTCTGGGCTGTCACTACATTCACGTAGGGATCGATTCCGGTTTCGTAGCGGCCCATTTCCAGGTTGAGAAACTCCTGCGCATGTTTCACGGCTTCCTGCTGCCGCTCTACCTGCTGCGAGTAGAGGCGCACCGCGGCGAGATAATCTTCTACCTGCTCAAACGCGACCAGAGTGGTTTGCCGGTACGCCGCGAGATCGGAGTTGTACGCGGCCGTGTACTGGTTCAACTCCGCGCGGTAGAGCCCACCGTTGAAAATCGTTTGCGAGATCGTCGGGCCGATCGACCAGAATCGGCTCGGCCAGGTAAACCATTTCGTAAAGGAAGAGCTTTCAACTCCGCCCGCCGCGGAAAGTGTCAGGTTCGGAAAGAAAGCTCCGTAGCCGATGCCGATGGTAGCATTCGCCTCGGCGAGAGTGCGTTCCGCGGCCGCGACATCCGGACGACGCTCCAGCAATTGCGAAGGAACTCCAACCGGAATCGGCGGTGGATTCGTCAGCTCGGGCTTCACAGGAATCGAAAAATCAGTCGCCATTTTTCCCACTAGCATCGCAATCGCATGTTCATATTGCGCGCGCGCCACTTTCACGTTGATGGCTTGCGATTGCGCGCTCTCGAGCGTCGTTTGCGCTTCGACGACGGAGATGTAATCCGTAACTCCCGATTCGTAACCGGCCTTGTTAATGTCCACGGCTTTCTGGTCGGCTTGCACGGTTTCGTCGAGAATTTTCTGCAGCGCGTCCTGTCCGCGAATTTCAAAATAATATTCCGCGAGGCTCGCCTGTTCGGTGAGAGTTTCGTTGGCGAGATCGGCTGCACTTACTTGCGCCGCGTATTGCGCCTGCCGAACTTCATTGCGAATTTTTCCCCAAAGATCGGGGACCCACGAAACATCGATGGGAAACGACCAGATGGTGCTTTGCTGGCCGGAAGACGTCGCTTGTCCTGTCGAAGTTGTGGTTCCATTGCCGCCCGTGGTGTTGAAGGTGTTGGCGAGGGTTCCGGATGCTCGTGAGCGCTGGAACGCCGGATTCGTTGTCACCGTCGGCCAATATTGTGCGCGGGCCTCGCGAATCACCGCACGGGCTTCCATCAGATTTTCGAAATATTCTTTGATGTTCTGGTTGTTGATGTTGAGCTGGTCTTCGAGCGCATTAAGCTCGGGGTCGTTGAATATCTCCCACCACTTGCCGCGCAGCATCGCTTCTTGCGGGGTCGCGACTTTCCATCCGGGAGCGTCCTGGAAATTGACGGTCGATTCCTTGTAGTTCGCTTCCGGCGGGGCCGGCGGCTTGGGCGGATGATATTTCGGCCCCAGCGTACACGCGGTCGTTCCAGCAGCCGCAACCAGCAGAGCGAGCAGCAAGCCTCGAGTGCAGCGCTTTCCCAACTGGCCTGTCTGGCTCGACGATTTCAATGTCTTATGCATTTTCTGGTACCTCGTGTCCTGCTCCTGGCGCTGACTCCTTCCGCCGCTTGAAGCGCAAACGCAACCGGTCCAATTCAAGATAGACAACCGGAGTCGTATACAGCGTGATCAACTGGCTCAATAGCAAACCGCCGACGATCGTGATGCCAAGAGGCCGCCGTAATTCAGATCCCGTCCCCGTGCCGAAAGCCAGCGGCAACGCGCCGAAGATCGCCGCCATGGTAGTCATCAGGATCGGGCGGAAGCGCAGCATGCAGGCTTCAAAAATCGAATCTCTTGTGTTCTTGCCTTCTTCGCGCTCCGCCACCAGGGCGAAGTCAACCATCATGATGGCGTTTTTCTTGACGATGCCAATCAGCAGCACGATGCCGATGATCGAAATGACGTTCAGGTCCATGTGGAAAATCATGAGCGCGAGCATGGCCCCGACGCTTGCCGATGGCAACGTCGAAATGATGGTCAGGGGATGCATGAAACTCTCGTACAAAATTCCCAGCACGATGTAGACCGCCAGCAAGGCGGTGGCGACCAGGACTTTCTCGTTTGCGAGCGATTCCTGATATGCCTCCAGCGTGCCCGCGAAGAAGCCGCGGATCGTCGAGGGCGTCCCTAACCGCTGCTCCATCTCCGCAATCTCCTTGGTGGCCTGGCTCATCGAGACGTTGGGCGCCAGGTTGAACGAGACCGTCACGGAAGGGAATAAGCCGGTGTGGTTGACCTGCAGCGCCGTGGTGTTGGTCTGCGCCTTGGCGAAAGTCGAAATCGGCGTCATAGTGGCGGCATTGCTGCCGTTGGGATTGCTCTTGATGTACACATAATTCAGATCCTGCGGTGACTGCCAGTACGCTGGAGCGACCTCCAGCACCACGTAGTACTGGTTCATCTGCGTATAAATGACGGAAACTTCCGACTGGCCGAACGCCGAATACAGCGCGCGATCGAGCGAACTTGCAGTCTGGCCCAGGCGCGCCGCAGTCACACGGTCGTAAGTCAATAGCTCTTGCAGGCCGCCGTTCTGCTGGTCGCTGTTTACATCCTGCAGGCCCGGAAGTTTTCTCATATTCGCCAGCAGAATGGGCCCCCAGTGCACCAGATCCTGAATGTTGTCCGACTGCAGCGTGTACTGGTAAAGCGCGTTGCTCGATCGGCCGCCGATGCGCAAATCCTGCACTGCCTGCAGGAAGGCCGATGCCACGGGCAAGGAATTCAACTTCGGACGAATCCGATTGATGATCTGCGGTGCGCTGACCTTGCGCACATTCAGCGGCTTCAGCGCGATATAGATGAACCCTCCATTGCTGGCGCCATTGCCCCCGGTATAGGCATTTACGTTGGCAACCGCAGGGTCGGCCTTGATGACCTTTACCAACTGCAAAATCGAATTGTTCATGAAAGGGAACGAAGCGTCTTGCGGCCCTTGTACTCCGCCAACCAGCGCGCCCGTATCCTGCTGCGGGAAGAATCCCTTCGGAATAATCACCATCAGATAAAAGTTCAACGCGATTGTGAGCAGCAAGACAATAATGGTGAGGACCGGATTCGCCAGCACCCACTCGAGCGATGTGCCGTAGACGTTCAGCATGCCGGTGAAGAATTTCTCGCTCCATCGGTAGAGGCGTCCGCGCTCTTCGGGCTTGCGGACTTCCGCCTTCAGCAGGTGCGCGCACATCATGGGCGTCGTGGTAAGGGAGATCACCATCGAGACCACGATGGCGGTCGCGAGCGTGACCGCGAATTCGCGAAACAGCCGGCCGACAATGCCGGACATCAGCAGAATAGGAATGAATACCGCGACCAGCGAAACGCTGATGGAAAAGACCGTGAATCCAATTTCTTTTGCGCCCCTCAAGGCCGCCTGCATCGGCGCCATGCCATGCTCGAGATAGCGTGAGATGTTTTCCATAACAACGATGGCGTCGTCAATCACGAATCCCGTTGAGATGGTAAGCGCCATCAGCGACAGGTTATCGAGGCTGAAGCCCACCAGATACATGATGGCGAATGTGCCGATCAGCGATACCGGCACGGCCACGCTGGGAATAATCGTGGCGCGAGCGTTGCGCAGAAAAAAGAACACCACCAGAACGACGAGGATCACCGAAATGATCAGCGTCCGCTCCACATCGTCCACCGAAGCGCGAATCGTGGTAGTGCGGTCGAAGACAATCGTTGCCTTGATGCCCTGCGGCAGAATCGCCTGTAGAAAAGGCAACTGATCTTGAACCCGCTGCACGGTCTGAATAATGTTTGCGCCCGGCTGCCGGAAAATGATGACGGTGACCGATGGAACTCCGTTCAGATATCCGGCCGTGCGCAGGTTCTGCGTGGAATTGATGACGTCCGCCACATCTTCCAGGCGCACCGCGGTTCCGTTGTGGTAGCCGATGATCAGCGGCTTATACTGCCCCGCGTCGGAAATCTGATCGTTGGTCAGAATGTCGGCGGTGAACGAACCATTCGCGAAACGTCCGCGCGGCATGTCGGCGTTCTGCAGGCTTAACACTGACTGAATATTGCTGATTGCGAGGCCCTTGCTTTCGAGCTTTGTGGGGTTCACCTCGACGCGCACCGAAGGCAGCGCTCCTCCGCCCACGACCACCTGACCCACGCCCTCGATTTGCGAAAGCTTCTGCTCCATCACCGTCGAAGCCTCGTCGTATAACTTCGGCGGCGGATACTTGTCCGACGTGAGCCCCATAATCATGATCGGGGCGTCGGACGGGTTAACTTTTCTGTAAGTAGGATTCGCCGGCAGGTTTGCGGGCAGATAGCTGCGTGCCGCGTTGATCGCGGCTTCCACGTCGCGTGCCGCACCATCGATATTCCGCGATAAATCAAATTGCAGCGTGATCGAGGTGCTGCTCAGCGAGCTGGACGAGGTCATCTCCGTGACGCCGGCGATGTGCCCGAACTGTCGCTCCAGCGGCGTGGCGACGGACGACGCCATAATTTCGGCGCTGGCCCCGGGCAAACTCGAGGAAACCGAGATCGTTGGGAAATCGACTTGCGGCAGAGGAGACACGGGCAGCACCGTAAAGCCGATCGCTCCCGCAAGCGCGACCGCAGCCGTCAGCAGCGTAGTCGCGACCGGACGCCGAATGAATGGCTCCGAAAGGCTCACGTGGCCTCCGGCGCTTCTCTGTCGGTGGTGCGTGCTCGTGACTCCGGCTTGAGCTTGCTGAAGCGTTGCCCCAGCCGATCAAAGAAAATGTAAATAACGGGAGTCGTATAGAGCGTAAGCACCTGGCTCACCAGCAGTCCGCCGACCATGGCGATGCCGAGCGGCCGGCGCAACTCCGATCCGTAGCCGCGCCCCAGGGCGAGCGGAATGCCGCCGAGCAGCGCCGCCATCGTGGTCATCATGATCGGGCGGAAGCGCAGCAGGCTGGCCTCGTAGATCGCCTCGGTGGAACTTTTCCCATGCTCGCGCTCGGCTTCCAGCGCGAAATCGACGATCATGATTCCGTTTTTCTTGACGATGCCGATCAGCAGGATGATGCCAATAATCGCCACCACGCTCAGGTCCTGCCGGAACAGAATCAGCGCCAGCAGCGCCCCAACGCCCGCAGACGGCAACGTGGAAAGAATCGTTACCGGATGGATGAAGCTCTCGTACAGAACCCCCAGAACGATGTAAACCGTCACCAGCGCGGCGAGAATCAGCAAAGCTTCATTCGAAAGCGAATTTTCGAACGAGGCCGCGGTTCCCTGAAATTGTGCCTGCAGGCTGCTTGGGAAATTCAGCCTCCCGGCGATTTTGTTGATGTCGCTGATTGCCGTGCCCAGTGCCGCATTGGGGGCGAGATTAAAAGAAACCGTCACAGAAGGGAACTGCCCCTGATGGTTGATCGAGAGAGCTTCCGTGGTGTCTGAGACGTGAACGAACGCGCTAAGCGGGATTGCGTTGGCTCCCGAAGCTACAGTCAGAGTGTTTGGCGTGGTTCCCGCAAAAATTCCGCCATTGATCGAAGCGTTGCCCGTCGAACTGTTCGACGACGAAATCACCGTGCCCGAGGGCTGCAGCGTTGCCGCCGATGGCGTGTAAAGCACCGACGTGGTCGTAGCGTTGGAACCGGCGGAACTCGATCCTGACGCGGAAAACGATGTCGACGCCGATGCCCCGGTCGCGCTCGACGAGGCGTTTGCCTGCAGATAAAGCGCGCCCAGCTTCCCTGGATCCTGCTGCCACTCCGGCTGGGTTTCCATCACCACGTGATACTGGTTGAGCTGCGTATACAGCGTGTTGATTTGCCGTTGCCCGTAAGCGTCATAAAGCGTGTTGTCGACCGTAGCCGGCGCAATCCCCAGGCGCGAAGCGGTTACCCGGTCGATGTTCACCAGAATGGCATGCGCTCCAGTTTGCTGGTCGGTGGCAATATCTTCCAGGCTGGGGATTTTTTTCAGTTCGTCGACGAACTTCGCCGTCCAGGTATTCAGCTCGTTGATATCAGGATCTTCCAGCGTGTACTGGTATTGCGTGCGCGTGACTCGATCGTCGACGGTAATGTCCTGCACCGGCTGCATGAAAAGTTGAATGCCCTGGACATCGGCGAGCTTTCCCTGCAGTCGCCGGATTACGTCCGACGCATTCAAGTCCCGGTCACCAATCGGCTTGAGATTGATCGCCATTCGTCCGCTGTTGAGCGTGGTGTTCGTTCCATCCGCCCCAATGAACGACGAAAGGCTCTGCACCGCCGGATCTTCCAGAATGATGGAGGCCAGTGCCTGCTGCTTCTCCGCCATGGCGGAAAAGGAAATCGATTGCGGCGCCTGCGAGATGGCTTGGATCACCCCCGTATCCTGCACCGGAAAAAATCCCTTGGGGATCACAATGTAAAGAAAAACCGTCAGCACCAGCGTGGCGACAGCCACCAGCAGCGTGATCGTCTGGTAGCGCAATACAACTTTCAGCGTGCGCCCATAGAAAGCAATCATGCGGTTGAAGGCGCGCTCCGAAGCGCGATACCAGCGGCTCTGCTCCGATTCAGGATCATGCCGAAGAATGCGCGAAGCCATCATCGGCGTCAGCGTCAGCGAGACTACCGCGGAAATGATGATCGTCACCGCCAGCGTGACGGCAAATTCGCGGAAGAGCCGTCCCACCACATCGCGCATGAAGAGCAGCGGAATCAGCACCGCAATCAGGGAAACGGTCAACGAAACAATCGTGAATCCGATCTGCCCCGCGCCTTTGAGAGCGGCTTCCATCGGCGTGTCGCCCTCTTCCAAAAAGCGGGCGATATTTTCAACCATGACGATCGCGTCGTCGACCACGAAGCCGGTCGAGATCGTCAGTGCCATCAGTGAAAGATTGTCGAGGCTGTAGCCGAGAACATACATCGCACCGAACGTGCCCACCAACGAGAGCGGCACAGCCACGCTGGGAATAACGGTGGCGCGCAGGCTGCGCAGAAAAAGAAAGATCACCATCACCACCAGCCCGATGGTGAGCATCATTTCAAACTCCACGTCGTCGACCGATGCCTTAATACTCGTGGTCAGATCGGTGAGTTCCGTGATCTGGATGGCTGCTGGCAGGTTCGCTTCAAGCTGCGGCAGGATCTTCTTAATGCTGTTGACCACGCTGATGGTATTGGCGCCCGGCTGCCGCTGGATATTCAAAACAACCGCGGGAGTCGTGTTCATCCAGGCGGCAAGCTGCGCATTTTCGACGCTGTCGACCACCGTAGCCACATTTTTCAGCAAAACCGGAGCCCCATTCCGGTACGCGATCACCACGTTGTAGTAATCATTGGCCTGTGTGATCTGGTCGTTGGCGTCGATCTGGTAATCCTGCCGCGGACCGTCGAAGTTGCCCTTGGCCGAATTCACGCTCGTCTGGGTCAGGGCCGTGCGTACATCTTCCAGATTGATTCCATAAGAAGACAGTTTTGTCGGATTCACCTGGATGCGCACGGCGGGTTTTTGTCCGCCGCTGATGCTGACCAAACCGACCCCGTTCAACTGCGAGATCTTCGGCGCGAGGCGAGTGTCGATCAGATCTTCCACCTGCGATAGCGGAATACTGTCCGAAGTAATGCCCAGCGTCAGAACCGGAGCGTCGGCCGGGTTGGTCTTGTTGTAAACCGGTGGTGTCGGCAGATCGGCGGGCAGAAAACTCTGCGCCGCATTGATCGCCGACTGCACTTCCTCCTCCGCCACATCGATATCGAGCGAAAGTGTGAACTGCAGCACGACCACCGAGACGTTCCCCGCGCTCGTCGAGGTCATCTGGCTGAGGCCCTGCATTTCGCCGAACTGCCGCTCCAGTGGCGCAGTGACGGTCGTCGCCATCACGTCCGGGCTTGCGCCGGGATAAAACGTCAGCACCTGAATCGTGGGATAGTCGACCTGCGGCAAAGCCGAGATCGGCAGTTGCGTGTACGAGACCACTCCCGCAAGCAAAATCGCGACCATCAACAGAATGGTCGCAACCGGCCGCAAAATGAATGGACGAGAAGGACTCACGGAGCATTTCCCTCGGGCGACGAAGTCGGCGGAGGCGGTGTCGTCGTGATATTCACCTTCGAGTTGTTCTGCAGCTTGTCAAAGCTGCTATCCGCCACCACTTCGCCTTCATTCACGCCCTGCACCGCGGTTTTGCCGCCGTCGGAAGCTCCAGTCTTCACCGGGCGCATGACCGCCTGTCCATTCTGAATCACGTAAACGAAGGCGGTATTTCCGTTGTGCTGAATCGCGGAATTCGGAAGCAGGACCTGATCGTGCAGCGTCTTCACCAGCAATCGGGAATTCACAAATTCGTTGGGGTACAGTTCGCCTTTCTTGTTTTCGAACTGCGCACGCAGTTTGATCGTGCCGGTCGTGGTATCGATCTGGTTGTCGTAAGAGGTCACCGTGCCGCTGGCGATTTTGTGCTGGTTGGAGCGGTCCCACGCATCCAGCGGAAGGTTGATTCCGTGATGCGGCTGTGCCAGCACTTCCGCCAGATCGTCTTCCGAAATCGTCGCCACCACGGTGATTGGTTGAGTCTCCGTGATAACCACGAGGGTCGTGGTGGCGTTGGCCGTTACCAGGTTTCCAGGATCGACCAGGCGCAATCCAACTCGGCCGCTGATCGGTGCCGTAATGTGGCAATAAGCAACCTGCACCTGGTCATAGCGTAAAGTCCCTTGATCGTTCTTTACGGTTCCCTGATCCTGCAGGACGATTTTTTCCTGATCTTCGAGCGTCTGCCGCGGGATCGCGTTCCGGGCCCAGGCGTCTTTGTAGCGTTGTAAATCCATCTGCGCCTGCGCCAGCAGATTCTGATCCCGCTCCAACGCTCCCTCCGCCTGAATTACCTGCGCTTCGTAAGGCCGCGCATCAATATCAATCAGTGCGTCGCCCTTACGAACCAGCTGACCTTCTTTGTAGTGCACTGACGTGATCACGCCAGTGACTTGTGCGGTGATCGAATCCGTATAGAGTGCCGTGACCGTGCCAATTGCGTCGAGGTAAACGCCGATGTCTCCCTTGGTCGCCGTCGAGGTCGTGATTGTGACTGGCCCGGTGAAGGCGTGCCTGCCGCCCGCCGCGGCCCCGCTTGTCGACTGCGACGTTTGATTGCCGCTGTGGCGGAATATCAAATACAAAATCAGACACACAAGAACGATGGCGATTGCCCAGATCCACCATTTCTTTTTGGAATGGCCTGGGTCGGTTTCCGCCGGAGGCAGTTGGTGGTCAGGAGCGGCAGGGGTAATCGTTCTTTTCTGGTCCATGTCTAGGGTTGGTGGAAGCCTTTCGCTGTAACGTACACAAAAAGTTACACTTTATTCCCTTTCGGACAAAACCGATTGGATGCACCAGGGGGCCTTTCTGCTGCTACTGTTTTTTCTGCTCCTGACCTTCTACAAACCAGCTTCGGCAAGCGGTCCAAAGCAAACCTCTTCTGCAAAATGACCCTCTGCAAATGGACTAGCCAGCTTGACTTGAACGACATGACGTTCCTTGGCGTAAAATAGCGATTATCATGACCAGCTCTATTAATGAACCTCCCTCGATTGCTGAAATCTGCGCGAACGTAAAACGTCTTGGCTATGGCGTCCGGGAACGGATTCGCCTCTACGGTGAGGAATTTGAAGTGATTTCCGATCCCTTTCCCGATGCCGACGGAATTTCGCTGAATGTGAAAACCAAGAAGGATTCGAACGTCCGAGTCCTGAAGCTGCCCGCAACAGTTCTGCAGAGCGTAAAGCCACGGGAGCCAAAAGTCGCGTAAGCGAGGCAAGGCCGAGTGGCGTTGCCGCTTAGATCAGATTTAACTGGATTCGCCAGTCGCCGCCTCGCGTCGTCGGTTATTGCGACCCGGTGTAAAGCTGAAACGGTGCCCAATAAAACGGGCTGTGAAACTCTGCGCTGTGAAGCAATGATAATTTTGCGCTGCGCAAAGCCGCGCCGGGGCTTCTGCCTCTTTTCAATTCTCCATAGAACGTGTCGACCAACTGCGGCGCAGATGCGTCGCTCACGTCCCACAAAGCGGCGATCACATTGTGCGCCCCTGCGCGCAAGAATGCCCAGGAAAGCCCCACCAATCCCTCGCCGGAATAAGTCCGCTTGCCCGTGCTGTAGCATGCCGAGATTGTCACCAACTCTGCCTGCAGCCGGTGCGTGCCGATAATGTCCCGCGCGTAAAGTTTGAACGAATCGTCCTGTCCGGCGGCTGCGCTCGATTCGCGTCCTCGGCTCAAAATGATAGCGGAATCCAGCGGGCTCTCCCGGCTTGCAGTTCCGTGCGCAACAAAGTGAATGTAAGAGAACTGCTCGGGATGATTGCCGAGGTATGCCTCCGGCGAAGCCTGGTTGCGTGCGAAAACTTCCTGCCGCTCTGGCGGGAAATATTTTTCGATGTTTTCCATCTGGGCTGCGGCATTCGGCAACTCTGGATAGGCGTTGTCAGAGGAGGCCTGCGGCGCTACCGGATTGCCGATCAGCAGCAGCTTGCCACTGAGATTTGTGCCGCCGCCATGTGCCGCCGACAACAATCGCAACGACGCGGTGTTAACGATGGTCGCATCTTCAATCCAATAATGTTTCGGCGCCGGGAGCAGCGTCTCGAAATTCAAACTATTCAACCCGCTGTCGGGAATGATGAAGACGGAATTATTCCCGCGCGCCACTTCCCGTTTCAGCAGATCCTGCGCCGGAGCAACCAGCATCCGGTAAAGAACGTTGCCTTCGTCCGACGCCTCCAGAATTTCCGGAGGGCCTTCGATTTTTCTGCGATAGCGCTCGACTGCTGCGTCGATTTCCGAGCGGTTCGCCGTGAGTGGAAACAGCCGCACCTCACGAGGTGTGATTGCCCATAGATAAGAGTGTTCCTGACCTAGCGCGTAAAAAAGAACCGTGCCGCCGGCGTGGCGCGCAATTTCCGGCGCGTTCAAAGGATCGGGCGCAAACAACGGCTTGCACGTTCGTCCCAAACCTTCTGCCAGAGTTCTGGCGCGGGCGTAATCGGCGACTCGCAAAGCGTCATCGATCTTGCCGCGGCTCACAAGAAAGTGAATGTAGTCTTCGTAAATGTGCGCGGCGTTGCTGAGAAACGGCAGGCGGCTATCGACACGCTGGTGAAGATCGCAACGGGCGGCTTCGAAGGTGGTCAGCGCAGTTCGATATTCCGTGTCGGCCTGGGTTTGATTTTCGTCTTCATACAGCCGCGCCAGCGAGCGCTCGGCCTCCCACTTGAGAAAAACCGGAGTGTCTGGGGACTTATCGACCTCGCGAAAGGCTGCTTCGGCAGTGGGTATGTCGCGGCTGTGAGCGGCAATTTGCCCTTCCACCAATTTTGGGTATATCACGTCCCTCCGATTGCCATTCGTCGGGGCCATAGCGAGAGCTTGATCTGCGTAACGCCTGGCATCATCGAACTTGCCAGTTTGTTCAGAAACAAATGCCAGCGCGATCAGGGAACCGATGACATCTTCGCGGCTGTCGATCTGCTGTGCCAGTCTGAGCGAGTCGGCAAATGAATATTTGGCCATCTCCAGTTCATTACTGTCCATGCGGACATACCCAAGGTCTGTAAGCCATTTGACCTCGTCGGCGACGTCCCCTAGCTTCTTCGCCTGCCCCAATGCACTCGCAAACGCTTCGCTCGCCTTTTCGAGGTCCCCCAGCTTGTAGTATGCCCAACCCATGTTTCCCAACGCTGGCTCTGCGACACCATCGAAGCCACGAGATCTCGCGGTCTCTTGTGCCGCGCCTGCCCAGTCCAATGCTTCGTCGAAATGAGTCTGCTCCAGAGCCGACCAGCTGAGATCCAGCAGCGCATTCGACTCCCAGAAGGGGTCATTAGCAGATCGCGCGGCAAGGAATACGCTTTCAAAGTAACTCTGTGCCTCCGCAAACCGGCCCCGCTGCATCTCCAAGTTCCCCCGCGCAGTAGCGACATCCGCACATGCAGGAGAATCGGCTGGTTTGCACAATGGCTCTGTTTCCTTGAACTTCTGTTCCGCTTCCCCGAACCGGTCCAATGAAGTAAGAGCTAGACCCTCAATCCACTTCTTCCTGACAACCAATGCGGCGCTCGCAGGCTCGCCAGGCTCCGACGCTAGGAGTGTCAGAACCTGGTCGTACATTCCTCGCCGGTAAAGCGCTCTCGCTCCGAGTACCGCGAACTTCCAGCGCCAGTCCCCGGCTGCACCATTGAACTTCCTGTAACCCTTCTCCGCTTCCGCTGCTGCCGCAGCGGCGTCGCCGTTGTTCAGAGTTGCAAGCGCATGATCAAACGCCCGCTGAGGATCATGCTGGCGCGAGCACGCTCCGGATGCGAGGAAGAGCAGCATCATTACCGTTCGCATCTTCCAGAAGGAAGGATGTTGATGAGCGCCGACTCTCGACATTGGAACTCGTTGGCTCAGTCGTATGGGAATAGGTTCCGACTGTTGCAGGAATTGTAGCTTGAGCCAGCGCAAAAGGTATCTTCAACCTGCAGACTGCTGCTGAAGAGGGAAGAGGGAAAAGCGAAGAGCGAGAGGAAAAACAATTCCGAACCGGGGCTGGATTACTAGCTGATCCTGGGCGATTTCACAACTGGGGTAAACGTGCGCTTGCCGTCTGGTACGTTACCGGCCTGGTCATGCGAGGACGGCTCGGAAATAAGAGCAGCCCCCGTATGACCGGCCGAATTGCGGAGATTGCTTAAGGTTTACCAGTGCCTCCGCCCTGACTCCCAGTGCCGTTCGACTCCGCCGTGGCGCCGCCTCCGCCTCCGCCTACCGGGCATCCCAGCTTCATCCCCACCATGGTCAGGCGGATTCTGTAGGATTCGTAATCCGTCGGCGTGGAAGCCGGTTCGCGTACCACTTTCAGTTCGGCTAGGTGGAACTTTCCGAAGTGCGGCACTTCGATGATGTGCCCGTACGACTTCTGGTCGCAGCCGACCTGGTTGACCAGTGAACACCGCATCACTTCTGAGCCGTTCCCGTTCTTCGTTCTCCAGGCGTCGCGGTCGCTTGGGTAATCGGGTTTTGCCCAATCCGGCAGTCCCATTGCCGTGCTGATCTTGCGGTACTGGTCTGCCATCCGGCTCAGAACGTTCTCTTGAGCGAAATACGAAGCATCGTTCTCAGGTTTTGGACCGAGAATATCGAGATTGGTATCGATCTCGATTTTGTGGCCGGCGATTCGCAGGTTCTCGAAGCGCGTTCCAAGGAAGGAAACCTCGGGCACAGCCCCGTCGAGCGGATGTTCCGTCGAGATCTGCGCGACTACGCGGTCGGCCGTAAGCACGTCAAGCACGTTGAAGCCTTCGAGAACTGAGGTGGTCAGCGTGGCGTAACCGTGCCCCGGCTTTACGCTCTTGTGGCCCGCAACCTGGGTGTATCCCGACTCGTACGAAATGATGCCTTCCAGCCGGAACGGCCCCGCATGTTTGAACTCGTAGAAACTGCCGTCTCCGGCTCCAACTAATTCGACTTTCGCCTGCGGCCGCACTTTCTCGTGAAAGGGTTCCTGCAGATCCATCACCAGAAGGTCAGCCTCTGCATGGTATGTGTGGTATCGCCCGATATCTTTTAGTGGTACCTCTGCTATCGCCATATCGTTATCTCCTCGCGTGTGAGATCACTTCTGAATTTGCAACTCGAACGACCCGCTCCCAACTTCTTCATTCGCCCCGGATGAATTTACCCCGTGTACAGTCAACTTATACGTGCCGCTCTGCCGGCTGGCGGCAGGAAACTGAATCGGCCAGGTTTCATCCGCGGCCGAGCCGGCAATCGGAACCGACGCTTCCAGCTTTCCCGCCGGGCTGTATAAGTCCACTCGATAAGCCGCATAACGATGCCCCGGCGGCACAATCACATTCAAAAGAAATCCCTCACCTTCGTGAACCGGTAGCGGAGCGGCGTTCGCGCCATAAGTCAGCAGATTCACCGTTGCCGCAGGTAAAACGCGTGGCTGGCTTCCTCGAATGCTCCAGCCGCGGCAGCATTATCAGATTCTGGTAGCCGATCACGGCCAGCAAAACGGCTAGCGCTGGAACGGCGAATGCGGGGCGCAGCCATGACAACCATCCCGCGCCGAACCCCACGCCTCTGGCCCGCTCGCTCGCGCCCGCACCCGCGTGGGTCTTCGCCGTTTCCCGCCCTTCCGCCAGAATGTTCTTGCTGTGCGCCACAAATTCCGAACCCGCGCGCACGTCCCGCGCGCATTCGGGACACTCGAAGAAGTGCTCTTCGAACTGATCCCGCAGCGCAGGGTCGAGTTCTTCTAGCAAATACTTCTCCGTCATTTTTTCGCGAACCACCACTTCGTGGTCCATGGCTTAATTCCCCCTCTTCATTTCTTCATCCTCTAACCCAGCTCGCAACCACCCTCGCACCTCACCTCGCCGCATCGCATTGCAAAATCCATACTCTTCAAGCCCGGGCAAAATTTGGGGGATTCTCTCCGACGTGCTTCAGATACGACGCTTTGAATGCCTGTTTGGCGCGATGTAACAACACGCGCAAATATTCGCGATCCACTCCAAAGTCGCGGCACACGTCATCTTTGTCGCGTTCCTCGATAAAGACTTCGCGCAACAGCCGCCGGTCTCGCTCCGGCAGCTTCTCCAGGATCGCCCGCACTTTCTTTTCGGTTTCTTTTGCCGCCAGCGCGCTCAGCAGATCGAAGCCACTCGCCGGAAAACTGCTCTCATCTTCATCATCGAGGGAAGTGTTTCGTCCCGCGCTTCGGTAGTGCTCCAGCAGAACGTTGTTGCAAATCGAATTGACAAACGGTCCCAGGCGCTCGGGCTGGTGAATTTTCCCCTCGCGCAGCGCCACAAAAAAACGCGCAAAAGTTTCCTGCCGCACATCTTCAACCGCCTCGGGCGACTTCAGCCTTGAGCCCAGTTTGATCTTGATCAGCGCCCCAAAATACGCGGAAAAGTGCTCCTGCGTCCGAAAGTCGGCCGCGCGCAAGCGGTCAAGATAGGCGTCGTCAAAGGGCTGGAATTGCAAGAAAGGACCCCGGGGACTTCTCAGTGGCAGAAAGTGTAGCACTGGAAGGTGCCCACCGTTGCCTTTTTCCGGAGTTTGCGCGGCTGTGGCAGGTCGCCTTAACAAAGAGTGGCTGTTGCGGCGGCAAACGGTGGGCGGGATGGGCCGAGTGTTAAGCACTATGAGGGGCAAACTCCTGTGTGACTCGGATGGGGAAAGCATAAGTACTGTCACCGCTAAACGGCCGATTCCTGAAGCGCCGGAGCCACTTCCCCCCGGTTGGCTCCGGCCCCCATTAGAACCCAGCCGAGTGTTGGCGTTGGCCTGGGTTCGTGAACTTTTGGCTCATCGCCAACCACGCGATGTCCTCGGCTCATAGGGATAGTGCGGGGAGGGGGAAAATCGTTACAGGAAATGTTTGGGAGATATTCGGGGTAGAGCCAACGGACGTGCCATGGCGATCGTCGAGCGGGGGGCCTTCCCGTCCATTTGGCTCGAATGATCGGGAAGCGTATCCGGCTTGCGCTTCCAACTGTAAGCAGCGAACCGCCTTCAAGAGTCGACGATCTGGTTCACCGCGTCACCTCTGGATGTAGCAATGCTCTTCCCTGATCGGTTTTCTGGTCGCTCTTTCCACCCCAAGTCCAGTACATGCCCACATACGCATAGTTTTCCGTCTGGCCGGCTACGGAGTGCCCATAACAGAAAAGAAACTGCTGGTTGGGGTTGTGCATGAAATGGTAGTAGCCGCCGAAATCGATCAGTGTGGAAGCCCGCGTCTGGGGTGCGGCGGTCCCTTCCGCTCCATGCGAAAACACCTCGCCGCCAAGTTCCAGGCGCTCGCCGAACGTATATTTCAGAAGAAATCCCTCGTACGGAAAATTCCGGTACCCGGTTTGCGGGACGAGCTGATAACCCGCGCCTCCATCCAGCAGCCATTTCCCAATGTTCTTTTGCAGCCACAGAGGGAGCTTGTACCATACCTTTCCCACGCCCAGTCCCTTGGAATAACTTCCCGTGGGCATCTCGAACATCGTGAAGCTGCCGATCTGGGGGAAATATTTAGTTTCCTTGAAATAGGCGATCTTTGCGCCCAATTCAATATCGGTGAGCCCGAACTCAGTGGGACCGGTGCCAGCTGGAAGGTAGGCTGGATTATTCGATGGCGCCACCACGCCCCAAGGCAAAATGGCGTGAAGCTGCACGCTGGGAATGGCGCCCCAGTTGAATTCAAAGGCCGGTCCCAGCGAATCCGTTTCCACAGGAGTGCCGTCCGAGCCGCCAAAAATGTAGAACTCGTAATGATGCAGGTCGACGGGTACGGGATCGTCGGTTTGGTAGGGTGGCCCTTGAGTCCACACTGGCACAAGCGAAAGCGCGGCGAGCACAGCGAGAAGTTGGACTTTCCTTTCCAGAAGGTGCAGACAAGCAGTCATGGCGGAAACGTCCTTGTGGGGATAATTTCAGCCACCCTTGCGGAAAGTCAATGCGCAGAATTCGCAGCCGGAGGTCAAGTCGCTGAAATAGACCGGCTTGTCCTCCCTGAGGAGTCATCTGTCAAAGCGACTCACAGTCGGGCAGAATGGGGCCCTCCGTCTCCGGGAGGAAAGTCTCTTTCCGCTGCTGGAACTAGAGTGGTAACTTCTTTTTATTCGTCGTAGCGGCAGTCCCCCCTCCGACAAGTCCTAGCTACTACTATTCCGCATAGGAGAGCATCGAGCAATGTACTTAGCGCGCTCGCTCGCACTTTTTCTGGTTGCGTCAATGGCCTTTGCGCAGCAAGCTACCCGTTCGGCGCCAGCGAAGAACGGCGCACCGCCCCAGGGCGCGAAGGATATCACAGCTATCCAACACATCGTCTTTATCATTAAGGAAAACCGCAGCTTCGATAATTACTTCGGGACCTTCCCTGGAGCGAACGGCGCGACGACGGGCGTGACTTCTTATGGGGCTGTCGTGCCGCTATTGGAAACTCCAGACTACGCATTCCCATTCGATCCAGAGCACGGCTGGGCAAGCGGCAATGAAGCGATTGACGGCGGGAAGATGGACCGCTTCGACCTGCTCGCCGACGCGAACATCAACGGGCAGGGCTACATGGGCTATACGCAGGCGACCCAAAGCCAAATTCCCAATTACTTCGCCTACGCTCAAAATTTCGTTCTTGCGGATAACGCTTTCTCGTCGATCCAATCGGACAGCTTCACAAATCACCTTTACACCGTCGCGGCGCAGGACAACGGAGCATTGTTCATCACTGGGCCAACCAGCACAACGCAGAGTGGATCGTTCGGATGCGATGCGCCCGCGGGAACGGCAGGCCTGACGGCGGACGAAGTTGGAAACATCAGCAAAGTTTTCCCCTGTTACGATATTCAGACCCTCGCTGATTCGCTGCAAAGCGCGGGAATCTCGTGGAAGTTTTATGCTCCGCCGCAGGGCCAGCGTGGCTATAGCTTCTCTACGCTTGATGGCATCAATCACATTCGCAACGGACCATTGTGGACGACGAATGTGGTGAATGATGCAAATTTCATTACCGACGCGGCCAAGGGATTGCCGGCGGTGACATGGCTCGTTACCGGAGGCGCGGCAAGCGAACATCCGCGAAATGGCGCGCTGTGCGCGGGGGAAAATTGGACTGTCCAGCAGATCAATGCAATCATGAACGGGCCGGACTGGGATTCAACTGCGATTTTCCTGACCTGGGATGACTTTGGCGGGATATACGATCACGTCGCGCCGCCGGTTGTGGACAATTGGGGACTGGGGCCGCGGGTGCCGTGGATTATTATCTCCCCATACGCCAAGTCGGGCTACATCTCTCACACTCAATACGAGTTTTCGTCGGTCCTCAAATTCATAGAAGAGCGCTTCGGGCTTTCGCCGCTTACTGAGCGCGACGCGAGTGCCAATGACACAACCGACAGTTTCGACTTTACGCAGTCGCCGAGATCCCCATTCGTCCTGCAGACCCGCACTTGCCCGTTTGTCTCAATGAACACTGTGCCATTCGGCGGGCAGGCGGTCGGCACCAGCAGCACACCTTTTACTGTTACCCTCACCAACTGGGGCAACACGACGATATCGCTGCAACCGCCGGTTATTACAGGCAGCGAGTTTACCGAAACGAATACCTGCCATGGGAGCCTGAAGCCAAGCGCCACCTGTGCTGTGAACGTCACCTTCAGCCCCACCGCCCTCGGCATGCAGTCGGGCACAATGACTGTCGACACCAGCTATCCGGGCAGCCCATGGACCGTTAATCTGCAGGGTGTCGGAAGCCAGATCGGACTGTCTGTCGGTTATCCCGGTCTCGGTTTTCCCCTGCTTACTTATGGGACCGGAACGTTATCCAAGCCTGTAACGCTCACGAACCACTCGACGTCGACGCTGAATATCTCGAGAGTGCAAGTGGTGGGCGGAGCGTTCGAGCAAACCAACACCTGCGGTTCAACGGTAGAAGCCGGCGCAAGTTGTACTTTCAACGTTACGTTTGCTCCGACCACGGCAACTGCCCTACCAGAGACTGATGCGTACTATGGCGGGCTGGTGATTTATTCGAACGATCCCGCCAGCCCACAGCAGTTGAGATTGAGTGGGACAGGAACTCCGGTCAGCTGCAGCCCCAAAAGTGTGACGTTCCCTGCCCAGGCGGTGGGCACCACTAGCGCGCCGCAGACAGTCACGGTAATGAATCACGGAAGCAAAGTCCTAACCTTCGGCGGGGTCACCGCCGCTGGAGATTTTGCCGCCACAAGCTCATGCTCGGCGCTGAACTCGAATTCCAGATGCACAGTCTCCGTGACTTTCACACCCACAAAAACCGGTACTCGATCGGGAACATTGACTCTGGTCGATAGCGGAGGGAACAGTCCGCAGGTTCTGAACCTAACCGGGACTGGGGATTAATGCAGAGGGCCAAAAAGAAACAGGGCAGGCGACCGCAGTCGATAAGTGTAATGGCGATTTTGCACCAGCTAGGGGCGGGCACCGACGGGGACCTTGACGGTACAATATACCTCGGTGGCACCAACAGCCCGGGCACAGTCTACAAGATCACTCCCGATGGCACTCTGACCACGCTCTATAACCTTTGCAAGCAACCTGCCTGCGAAGACGGCGATGAACCTTTCGGTGGGCTGGCCCAAGCGACTGACGGTAGTTTCTACGGGACATCCTGGGCCGGGGTACATATAACTTGGGGACGGTTTTCACACTCGATGTAGGGCTGAGCCCCTTCGTGAAGCGCACCCAACCTTTGGCAAAGTTGGGTCGTCGGTCACGATTCTGGGGACAAATCTGGAGGCTGCGACCGGCGCCAGCTTTAATGCGTGGCAGCAAAATTTCACTGTCGTATCCACCTCCCAAATCGCACCGTCGGTCCCGATTGGAGCAACCACAGGAAAGATCCGTGTCACTACACCCCGACGCGCGCGTTCGAGTAATGCACCCTTTCATGTAACGAAGTAGGACTTTGATTCGCCAGCAATAAATGAAGATACGCCGGGAGTTGTTCGGAGACGATTACACTTGTTGAGCCAGACTGCTCTCCTACTGCAGCCTCGCATACTCCGCCCTAGCCTGCTTCAAGATAGGTATCTCTGGATCAGCATCCTTCCACAGCGTCAGAAAGTCCTTATAAGCGGCCAGCGCCCTGACCCGCGCCGCGTCGGCGTCTGCGCCCTTTGAGATTGCCGCTTGCATCGCGTTGGCGCGGGCTATTCCGAGGTGCGCCAGCGCGCCGGTCCAGCAATTCCATACCAGCCCATTGTGATCGAGTACCTTTTGAAACTCCGCGGCTGCTGCGACGCCCTGTCTGGCAGCGAGGTCTGCTTCGCCACGCACATAAATGTCATAGAGGCAGGAAAGATTGTTGATGAAAGTGATTTGCCCCAGCTCATTGCGGGAGGCAGCCTGAAGAGCGTTCAGCGCGGCGTCGGGCTTTCCCGCGTCGAGCGCCAACTGCGCCTGAATTGCCGGCAGCCACAGCGACTGCATCTGCGTATCCAGCAGATAGCGCGAATTCAACTCCTTCGCCAGTGCCTCCGCGTGCGCCCTGTCGCCGGAGATGGCAAAGGCCAGCGCCGCCTCGCTCTGCACGCCCTGGCTGGTAGGCGCAACTTTCAGTCCGTTGGCTGCCTCCTCGCGGGCTTCTGCCGTATTGCCGAAAGCCGCTTCCCAGAGCGCGCTATTCTCCTGCCAGATCGCGCCGTTCTCCCGGGCATCGGCGTGAATCGCGGAATCCAATGCTTGCTTCGTAAATTCACGAGCCTTGCTCGCGTGCCCGGCGAACGCCTCAGTATCGGAAGCGAGAGCGAGCCCGTAATTTTCCTCCGGCTTGCCGGCAAACCACTTCTGCTCATCGGCCATTCCGGCGGAATCCGACGAGAGAAAAGCCAGCGCATACAGCGCCATGCGCGTGATGTAGTCCTCCAGCTTCTTCGACTGCGCTTCGCGAATCGTATTCCGCGCATCGTCAAATCGCTGCAGCGCCAGATAGCAGTTCGCCAGATTGTCGTACGGAGCCACGTTCGCCGAACCGCGCCGCAATTGCTCCAGCGTAAGCTCCGCCGACTTTTCGTAATCGCCCTGCTCGGCCGACACTACGCCGAGGTTCAGATAAGCGCTCAGATTCTTCGGATAACTTTCAATCTCCTCCTGATAAGCCTGCGCTGCCTTCGGCAACTCGCCCGTCACGTTCAAATAGTAGTTAGCGGTCAAAGCCAGCTTCTCGCGCTCGCTGGCATGCTCGCGCAACTCAAAAGCCTTGGTGAGATATTCGCTGGCCCGCCCCGGCTCGGCCATGCTGAAATATTCACCGCCCACCGCCAGGTAGCCCATGGCGAAACTGGGATCGAGCTGAATCGCCCGCTGGTTATAAGGCAAAGCCGCCGCCGGACCCTGCTCGCGATCCGCCTTCTGCCCCAGGCTGTAGGCTTTCAACGCTTCGAGCGATGATGTCGTGGCCTGCTCCAGCGGCACGTCAAACCTTTGCACCGTCGCCAGCGATTCGCCCAGCTCGCCGCGCAGCTTCGATGTCGCATCCCCTAGAGCGCCGAGCACTTTTTCTTTCGATGGCGCCGTAACCTGCTCCTGTGCCAGCGTGTCTCCGTTGCGGCAGTTCACCGCTTTCAGCCCCAGCACATATTCGCTGCCCAGGCTTCCGATCGATCCCGCGATGTAAGCTTTGCTGCCCGCGCGCACGCACAGCTCCCCCGCCAGATCTGGCGTCAGCTTCGTCCCCGCGGGACGCGTCATCTCCTGCAACGTCTGGGCAACTTTGTTCTCCGAGAGCACATTCAGAAATGGAGATTGGTTCAGCGACACACTAAGAGCTGTCTTGAGCGTGTCATCGAAAACCGCGTCGCCCGTGCTGTTGGCAAAATCGGCGAGGACGACTGTGTCTTTATCGGTAAGGCGCTTCGTCTGGTGTGCGCGATAGTAGATTCCTGCCCCGACAATCGCCGCGAGAACTACGGTAGCGGCCACGCCTCCAGCAGCTTTCTTCGGGAAGGGCCGGCGCTTCGTGACCTCCGAATCGTGCGCCGAGACCGCGGCCGCCGTCACATGCGATTCGGTATCGCGCCGCAGGCGCTGCAGGTCGGCCCGCATCTCGGCAGCGCTCTGGTAGCGCAGATTGCGGTCTTTCTCCAGCGCCTTGCCGATGATCCTTTCCAGATCGGCCGGCACATCGGGATTCAGCCGCACCGGGGCCGTCGGAGTCGCATCCAGAATCGCTTTGAAAATCACCGCCGAACTTTCGCCGCGAAATGGCAGCGTGCCGGTCGCCATCTCATACAGCACTGCGCCGAACGAAAACAAGTCGCTACGTGCGTCCAACTCTCGAGCCCTCGCCTGCTCCGGCGACATATAAGAGACTGTTCCCAGCGTAGATCCCGGACTTGTGAGGTGCGATTCTTCCTCCGTATCCCCCAGCGTGACCGCCGCCGCGATTTTGCTCGATGACGAGGCCGCCGGATTCACCTTCGCCAGGCCGAAGTCGAGAATCTTGGCATGCCCACGCTTCGTGAGGAAGATATTCGCAGGTTTAATATCGCGGTGAATAATGCCCTGACTATGGGCGGCATCCAGCGCATCCGCAACTTCAATTGCCACCGCCAGCAAAAGTTCAATCTCTACCGGCCTTCCCGCAATGCGATGCTTCAGCGTCAAGCCATCCAGAAACTCCATGACGATGAAGGGCCGCCCATCTTCCTCGCCAATCTCGTGAATGGTGCATATATTCGGATGGTTCAGGGCAGAAGCCGCCTGCGCCTCGCGCTGAAAACGCGCCAGCGCCTGCGGATCTCGGGCAACTTCATCGGGCAGGAACTTCAGGGCAACGAAGCGATGTAGCGTTAAGTCTTCAGCTTTGTAGACCACTCCCATCCCGCCGCCGCCTAGTTTTTCAACCACGCGGTAATGCGAAATGGTCTTGCCGATCATGGCGCGAATCTTACGTGGCCTGAAACGGGCAAGTCAATCGCGACCGCGACACCTGCATTATGCGATTCGACCCTCCAAAAGAGTGCCCTCTATCTCGCTCGCGAGGCGAGAAGCGGCGGGCGACGGCGCGCCTTGCCACCGCTCGCACTTGACTTCGACCATCGGCTTCTGACACCATCTCCGGGCGTTTGCATTCCCTGGGGATCAGAAGCCTTGTTCCAAAGCCTTCAGCACGCACTCCAACAGATTGCTCATCTCGTCGACCCCGGAAAGCTCGAATCCGGCCTGTAATTTTTCCTATCGTACCGTTTGCTGCGGGGCTGCCATTCTTCCGCGTCTCCGCCGTACCTGCGGTTCCGCAAGACCGCCTGCAAGCTGGGGAGCTTCAATGAAACGTTTCAATGCGCTGCTGCACTCGCTGCCGTCCTTCTTCGCGATCTTTTCAATGAAGATTCTCTTAATTGCGATATTCGTGCCGGTTTTTCTAGTCACCCTCTGCCCCGCCCAGGAAGCTACCGGCAGAATCGTCGGAACCATTTCCGACTCCAGCGGCGCCGTGATTCCAGACGTGCAGGTGACCGTCACCAACGCAGCCACGCATCTCAGCCGCCACACCGCCACGAATACCGACGGCTACTATCAACTGCTCTCGCTGCCCATCGGCAATTACACAGTCGTCGCCGAGCACGAAGGCTTCCGAAAAGTCGCCAGCACGCAATATAAATTGGAGATCAATCAGGCCCTCCGCGTCGACATTCACATGCAAGTCGGCACGGCCAACCAAACTGTTGACGTCGGCGCCGAAGCCGCTCCTGTAGAAACCGTCAACGCGACCTTGGGCCAGTCCGTTACCGGACGCGCCATCACCAACATGCCCCTCAACGGCCGCGACATGCTCGATCTCGCGCTGCTCCAGCCCGGCGTCACCGAAAGCAACGACGACAACGGCGGCGCCGGCAACTTCAGCATCGCCGGCGGCCGCACCGACTCGGTCACCTATCTGCTCGACGGCGGACAGAACAACGATCTTCTCGATAACAGCCGCCTGCTCGATCCCAATCCCGATACCGTGCAGGAATTCCGCCTGCTCACCAGCGACTACACCGCCGAGTACGGCCGCAATGCCGGCGGCATCATCAGTATCGTCACCAAGTCAGGGACTAACCAGCTTCACGGCAGCGCCTTCGAATTCTTCCGCAATCGCGTCCTCGATGCCAACGACTTCTTCAACATTCAGCAAGGCATTCCGCGCCTCGACCTCAAACGCAATCAGTTCGGAGCGACACTCGGGGGTCCCATCGTCAAGAATAAGATTTTCTTTTTCGTCGGCTATCAGGGACAGCGGCAGGTGCAGGGCATCCCCGATGTCGATAGCCCGGTTTTCTCCCCGCTAGAAATCCAAGGCAACTTCTCCCAATCCGGCCCCAACGGAACTCCCGATCCCAACGTCGTCGCCTTCCTGCAACAGAATCCTTTCTTCCAGCCGAACCCCACCTTGGCTGCGGAAGGCATTATCGCGCCCAGCCAGATCAACAGCGTGGCCCTGGCTTACATAAAAAACAACCTGATCCCCAGCGCCCCCGGCGGATTGCTTTCGACTACCCTGAGTTCCAGGGACAACCGCAACGAGATCACCTCAAAATTCGACTTCGACCTCGGCCCCAAAGACAAGCTCTCTGCGACCTTTGGCTTCAACCGCGCCGGAGATCCCTACAACGGCACGCTCAATCCTTTTCCGTTTGCTACAGTCCCCGGCTTCGCCAGTCTCAATACTGTCAATTACTACTACACCAACATCGGCTACACGCACATCGTTTCGCCAACGCTGTTAAACGAGTTCCACTTCGTGACCCATCGCAGCAATTTTCTGGCGGACAGTCCGGCTGCGAAACTGCCTACGCCCGCATCGCTCGGCATCGGTGTCACGCCTGACCAGGCTACTGGTCCGACCAATTTATTTTTCGATACCGGCCTCTCCATCGGCGAAAGCGAAACCGGACCCACGCGCTATGTGGAAAACACTTTTTCCTGGACCGATTCCCTCACCTGGACGCGCGGCCGCCACAACTGGAAGTTCGGCGCTGGATTCACTCCCTACCAGGAAAATATGGTTTACGACTACATCATCAACGGCGAATTCGATTATTACGGCGACGGCGGCATCGGCTCGGGAAATTCCTACGCAGATTTTCTGCTCGGTGCTCCCTACGACTATCTTCAGGACGCCAAAGCTCCCAGCAACATCCGTACCAAAAATACTTACGCCTTCGCCCAGGACGAGTGGCATATGCGCAGAAATCTCGTCGTCACTCTCGGCCTGCGCTACGAATACAGCACGCCCAAAAGCGATACGCAGGGCCGCACGTTCTCCATTATTCCCGGCGAGCAGTCGCAGCGTTTCACCAACGCTCCAACCGGATTAGTTTTCCCGGGCGATCCCGGCGCTCCGAAAGGCGTGAACTTTCCCGATAAAACCAACTTCGCGCCGCGTCTCGGCTTTGCCTGGGATCCAACCGGCAGCGGCAAAACCAGCCTCCGCGGCGGCTTCGGTGTCTTCTACGACATCCTCAAAGGCGAGGACAACCTGCAATTCAACGGTCAGGCTCCGTTCGTTGGCTCAACCGCGCTGTTCTTCAACACGGTAGGTCCCGCCTCCGGTGCTCTGAACTATATGAATCAGCCGTTCGTCGCTGCGAGCGTTCCCAATCCTTTTCCATCCACTCCGCCCGCACGGGACGTTTCCTTCGTGCCGTTTGTTCCGATCAACGCCGGAGGCAGTGTTTATTTCGTCGATCCCCACCTGCGTACTCCGTACGTTTACCAATACAACCTCAGCCTGCAGCACAATCTCATCGCCGATACAGTTCTCGAAACCAACTACGTCGGCAGCTCATCGCACGGCCTGACCTCGCTGCGGGACGTCAACCCTATGATCCTCGGAACCACCACGCGGGTGCTCGATCAGCTACCCGGCAACAGCACCTGCGGAACCTTCATTGACTTACAGTGTTTCGGACAGATTCCCGAATTCCAGAATGTCGCCAACGCCAACTACAACGCTTTTGAAGCGAGCCTCACCCGCCAGCCCAAAGCCTCAAAACTCGGCACGGTCTATTACACCTTCGCTTACACTTTCGCGCACAATCTGGATGACGCCTCGGGCTTTCGCCAGCGCAACTCAATCGTCCCCGCCTACCAGCCGCAACTTTATTACGCCTCCAGCGACAGCGATGTGCGCAACCGCATCAGCCTGAGCGGCGGTTGGGATTTGCCGTTTGACCGCATGTGGGGCGATGGCCCCAAACGCCTGACCAAAGGTTGGAGCCTCTATCCGATCCTCACCTGGCGCACCGGATTTCCCTTCGACATCAGCGCATCGCTGCCCGGCTCAAGTGATCCCACCAACCCCGGAACTTCGGGCGCGGGCGATCCTTATCTAACCAACGCGGCCGTCGTTGGCCCCATCCAGACTTTCAATCCGCGCCACCAGCGCACGATCAACGAAATCACCTACGGCGTAAGTTCCTCGGGAACCTGCCAGATCACGACCACGCCGGTCACCGGGAATTTTTATTTCAATCCCAACAGCTTCTCCAATGTCCCGTTGGAGAACTATGACTACTATGACGGCGGTCCCGCCAGCCAGGGCGGCACTCAAAATGTCTGCTTCCCGCAGCTCGATCCTGTCAACAATCCCGCTGACCGCACCTACGGATTGCATCGCAACACGCTGCGCGGCCCAGGCTTAACCAACCTCGATCTGGCTCTCGCCAAAGTCACGCCCATCACCGAGCGCGTCAGTTTGGAATTTCGCGCGGAATACTTTAACGCGCTGAATCATCCTGAGTTCGCGCAGCCCACGCTTCTCGACAACGCGACCAACATCAACAGTCCGATCTTCGGGCAGATCACTACGACGGGAACGTTCCGCGGAGCCGCGCCACGCATCGGACAGATCGCAGCCCGGCTGACGTTCTAGGAAACTTGAAAACTGTTCTTGAAGAAGATGAAATCAGCTCGCCTGCTCCTAATCGCTTTAGCGATCGTTAGCGCCGTCCCGGTGACTGCACAAGATGCGGTCTCCAATTCGGTCGATGAATCCGTGCGCTCCGAGATGCAGCGCGAGCACATTCCAGGCCTGGCGTTGCTTGTCTCACGCAACGGCAAAATCGTCCAGGCGCAAGGATATGGTCTCTCCAACGTCGAGCTTCAAGTTCCAGTCAAGCCAGAGACCGTTTTCCAATCCGGCTCGATGGGCAAGCAATTCACCGCCACCGCCATCATGATGCTGGTGGAAGAGGGCAAGATCGCACTCGATGATCCCATCAGCAAGTATCTTCAGGGCGCGCCCGCCAGCTGGAACACTGTAACTATCCGCGAACTGCTCAGCCACACCGCCGGCTTCACCGACTATCCGGCAAAATTCGATTTTCGCCGCGACTACACTGAAGCCCAGCTCCTCAAAATCGTCGAAGACATTCCACTCGCGTTCCCGCCCGGCACCAGGTGGAGTTATAGCAATCTCGGCTATCTCACGCTCGGCGTTCTCATCCACCAGGTCACCGGCAAGTTCTACGGCGATTTTCTGCAGGAGCGTATTTTCCAGCCGCTCGGCATGTCCACCACGCGCATCATCAGCGAAGCCGATATCGTCCCCAACCGCGCCGCCGGATATCGCTTAGTCAAAGGCCAGCTCAAAAATCAGGAGTGGGTCTCGCCCACGCTGAACACCACCGCCGACGGCGCGCTCTATTTCTCCATTCTCGATCTGGCCAGGTGGGATGCCGCGCTCTACACCGAGAAACTTCTGAAGCGCTCAAGCCTCGACGAAATGTGGACTGTAACAAAACTCAAGAACGGCCGGCCTAATTCCGGCTCGTATGGATTCGGCTGGTCGATTCTGGCGCGGCGTGGCCATCGCGTCCTCGACCACGGAGGCTCCTGGCAAGGCTTCCGAACCCACATTTCGCGCTACGTCGACGACCAGCTGACGGTAGTAGTGCTCGCCAATCTCGACGCCGCCGACCCCGGCAAGATTGCGGAAAAAGTAGCGAACCTCTACCTGGCGCAGTAAAAAGACTGTCGACCGGCCCGTCCATAATGCTCCTCTTGACAATATTCGTTATAACAAGTATTATCCTGGGGAGATGAAAAATATACGGTCAGGCAAGCGGGTTGGCGTGGCTGAAGAATCAGCCTTTCTGGAGTTGGCCCGTACCACCGACACCCTTTCCCGAGCCCTGATCCCGGTCCTCAAGAACGAAGACGTCTCCCCGAATCAGTACAACGTGCTGCGAATTCTGCGCGGGGCGCCCGCGGGTCTGGCCTGCGGCGAAATTGCCGGCCGCATGATCACCCGTGACCCGGACGTCACCCGCCTGCTCGACCGGTTGGAAAAACGCCAACTGATCTCGCGCTGCCGTGAAACCGAAGATCGCCGGACGGTAAGAACGCGAATTTCCCCGGAAGGCCTAAAGCTTTTAGCCCGGCTGGATGAGCCGGTTCTAACCGCCCATCGCAACCTGTTAGGCCATCTTGGGCCCAAACGCCTTCGCGCCTTGTCCGCGCTCCTGCGCGAAGCCCGCAGCCCGGTTACTTAATTCATTGGCAATAATAGTTGTTGCAACGAATACTGGTGTAACGCATCTAATAGAGCTCGAAAGGAGACTTAACCATGAGCACACTCGCTACCCCGCAAACCGCCGTCACCACCTGGAACATCGACCCAGTCCACTCCCATGCCGAGTTCAAGGTGAAACACCTGATGATTTCCAATGTAAAGGGCCAGTTCACCCGCCTGAAAGGCGTGCTGGCGCTGGATGAAAACAATATCGAGAATTCCCGCGTGGAGGCCACGATCGAAGCCGCTTCCATCAACACCCGCGAAGAGCAGCGCGATACCCATCTCAAGAGCGCCGATTTCCTCAATGTCGAAAAGTATCCTGAGCTGTCGTTCAAATCGACGCGCGTAACCCGCGTAGCCGACGAGGAACTCGCCGTCGCCGGCGACCTGACCATTCACGGCGTCACCCGCAATGTGGTCTTCAACGTCGAAGGGCCGACTTTGCCCACCAAAGACCCATGGGGAAACATGCGCAGGGGATTATCCGCCACAACGAAGATCAGCCGTAAAGACTTCGGCCTGACCTGGAATGCGGCGCTCGAGACTGGCGGCGTCATGGTCGGAGACGAAGTCACCATCACACTGGAAGTCGAGTTCATCAAAGCCTAAAACAATCGCCGCGGCATGGAAGTGCCGCGTCCAAAGAATGTTGAAGAATAAGGAGGGAGGACTATGTCACTCCGCCCGGTAAGAGAGATTATCCAACCGAAGCCCACGATTGAAGGCGCGGGCGTAAAGTTGCAGCGCGCCTTCGGCTTCGGCAAAACGAAAGAGTTCGACCCGTTCCTGCTGCTGGATGATTTTCGCAACGAGAATCCTGCCGACTATCGCGCCGGATTTCCCTGGCATCCGCACCGCGGCATCGAAACCATCACCTATGTGCTCGCCGGTTCGGTCGAGCACGGCGACAGCCTCGGCAACAAAGGCAAGATGACCGCCGGCGACGTGCAGTGGATGACCGCCGGCAGCGGCATCATGCATCAGGAAATGCCGAAAGGCGATCACCATGGCCGCATGCACGGCTTTCAGCTATGGGCGAACTTGCCGGCATCGCTCAAGATGACCGACCCGCGCTATCAGGATATTCAGTCGAACGCAATTCCTGAGGTCACCGACGACGACGGCACAAAAGTGCGAGTCATCTGCGGGGAATTCTGGGGCAAGCGAGGCCCCGTGGAAGGCGTCGCAGCCGATCCCAGTTATCTCGACATCTCGGTCGCGCCGGGAAAGCGTAAGCGCCTCAAGGTCGAGACCACGCGCAATGCCTTTGCCTACGTCTTCGCAGGCTCGGGCACATTCCGCGACGCTTCGGACCCTCGTGCAGTTTTAACTGAGAGCGTCGAAACGCCGGAGGCGCCGGCGAAGTACGATGCCAGCAATCACTCGCTGGTGGTGTTCGACCGCGGGGACGAAATCAGCGTGCAGGCGGGAGACCAGGGTATCCGCTTCTTGCTGGTTTCAGGCAAGCCGATCGAGGAGCCGGTGGCTTGGTACGGTCCGATCGTGATGAACACGCAGGAGCAACTCCGGCAGGCAATGGCCGAACTGCAGACCGGCGCTTTTATCAAACACCGGTAAGTCGCGGGCGCGGGAACCGAAGTTCGCGCAAGAAAAGAAAAAGGCGAAGAATCATGGGCTGCGGCTCTGCGCAGCAGCCCTGGCCTTTGCTAATCGTTGTCCAAATACTCCTCGGGAACGTCGTCCTCCGGAACCTCGCGGGTATGAACTTCGCGCACTCCGGAATCGTCGGCTTCTTCGACGCCGCTTACGATCCCAGCCTCGAAGGCATTTCCTTCTTCCAGCAATTCGTCGACGCTCTCCGAATCCGCGCCTTCTACCCGGGACAATCCCTGCAAATCTCCTGACTCCTCACCGGAGATTTCCGAGGATCGTCGCGGCGCGCGGAACGGCTTCCCCGCCTCACTTCCTCTCTTCGAGACCGGTCTCGCAACAGATTGAGGAGGCTTCTTTGCTACAGCTTTTCTCGCTACAGCTTTTTTCTTCGCCGGCTTTTTCGCAGCGCGCTTCTTGCTGGCCGTCTTCTTCGCGGTTATCTTCTTGCGATTCGAGGTTGTCGACTTGCTCTTCTTCTTAGGTTTTTTCTTGGCCATCATAAACGCAGTCTACCATTGGCAGAAGCCACCCGCGAAGCTCACCCCGCTCCACTGGCAATCAATGCCGCTAGCGCGAAGCCCAAGCCGACTTTCACGCAGGAATAGCGGCTAAACTCCAGGAAACTAATTAAGACTCGTGCAGTCTCCGTTGCAAGCGAACATCGTCGCCAGGAAGCGTGAGGAGTTCACTCACCATGACTTCGCCGGCGCGAAGTCGTTTCACAGTCAGCTCCTCAATCTCCAGCGATCTCAACTTCGCGCTCTCAACCACGATCCGGCGGATCGCCAACCGGCCGATCGCGAGTGCTCCTATCGCGAATGCGCCAACCGCGAGAGCGCCAATTGCAGTGGCCCCGAAGGCGATGGCCCGAAACCTGAGAGAGTCTGAGCTATTCAGTTTGTTCATTGCGACCTTCCTTCGCGTGGCGAATCAACAACCAACCAATTCACAGTTTGAGTTGAGCTTGTTTCCTTGCCATCAGCCGCTTCAAAGAATCCGGCCCTCACTTCGGCGCAAGGGCCGGATCACGCCTAGGCGGCAGCCTGCTGACTCTTTTTGAAAAATGCCAGCATGTCGGCATTGATCTGCTCCGCATGAGTGGTCGGCATCCCGTGCGGATATCCCTTGATACACCTTTAACGTAGCGCCCTTCACGATCTTCGCCGACTGCAGAGCCGCCGCTGCGATGGGCACGATTTGATCGTCGTCCCCATGAAGAATGAGGGTCGGCATATCGAACTTCTTGAGATCCTCCGTAAAATCGGTTTCCGAGAAAGCCTTGATGCAGTCGTAGCCCGCCTTCATTCCGCCGAGCATCCCCTGCAGCCACCATTTGTCACGGATGCCTTCTGAAATCTTCGCCCCCGGCCGGTTGTAACCGTAGAAGGGAAGAGTAATGTCCCGGTAAAACTGCGGCCGGTTTTCGACATACGCCTTGCGCAGGCCGTCGAACACTTCGATCGGGGCGCCAGCGGGATTCTTCTCGGTCCTCAGCATCAGCGGCGGCACCGAGCTGATGAGCACCGCCATCCCGACGCGCTTCGAACCATGACGCCCGATATAGCGCGCCACTTCGCCGCCTCCGGTCGAGTGTCCCACGTGAATCGCATCTTTCAAGTCAAGCTTTTTCGTGAGCTCCGCGAGATCGTCGGCGTACGTGTCCATGTCGTTGCCGTCCCAGGTCTGCCCGGAGCGGCCGTGCCCTCGCCGGTCATGCGCGATCACCCGATAGCCGCGCTCGCCGAAGAACAGCATTTGTGAATCCCAATCGTCCGCGGTAAGCGGCCACCCGTGGCTGAACACAATGGGCTGGCCTTTTCCCCAGTCCTTATAGAAAATCTCGGTGCCATCTTTCACAGTAATCGTAGGCATAAGCTATTTCTCCTTTTTGATTCTTTATGTCTGAGAGGTGTCTAGTAAACAGCAATAGTTTGCGATCAGGCAGCGTGGACTCGCCCCGGATGGAAGCGGCGAGTCGCGAAAACAGTAAGCGTAATGAAAATCAGCAAGACGATTAACTGTGCGATCGTAAACGGCGGTTCCTTCTGCGTCGGCGCCAGAGCGTTCAGAGCAGGAACTTTCTCAAAGCCCTGTACGACAAGAACGAAAACGTTGAAGTAAAGGGCCAGGGAAGAGCCGATGACATACACCCAACGCCACGGACCATTGAGATGAAAAACATAACGAGCCGGAATCGCGAACGCCAGCACCACTAGCGACAGGATTCCGAGAATGTGAGATGGCAGCAGGTGATCAAACGGAAAGCCAAAGCCGGTAATGCTGGTCAACACGGTGGTGACGAGAAAGACGCCGGTCCACCGGTCCATGCGCTTCCCCGTCAGAAGCCCGAACATGACCACCAGGCCCGAACCGATTCCCACCAGGCTGATCAGCACGTGCAACAACGTGTAGGCTGCGAGGCTCATGCCTAAGACCATGGTGCGCTCCCTTCGTATCCTTAGGTCTGCGAGGGTTAATTCGATTTACCTTCAGGACTGGCCTATTCAGATTCTGCTGGTACTTCAGAGGTGGCAAAAAAGATTCCCAGGTATTAGGGAGCCTTGAGGGTCGATTTTCGTCAGCGAACTGACCCACTGGGCGGGGCGCCCTTGCCAAAGGCCGCCGGTAAAAGACCGCGAGTCGATGGGATCATTCGCGCAGCAACCGCCGCACTCGCCACGGCGAGCCCCGCACAGAGCACCATAACGAACCGGAATCCAAAGACGAACGCCTGAACTATCGCCGCGTGAATCATCGCCCCAGTCTGCTCGTCCACGCTGGAAGGCACATCAAGCCCGCCGAGCTTGACCAGGTTCGATTGAATGTCGCGGAAAACATTAGAAGAGAGATGCAAAGCTGCGAGTGACTCATTAAGCCGGAGACCGAAGGCTTCCACCATCACAATCCCCAGAACGGCTACAGCGAGCACCCCAGCCACACGCGCCACCGCATTGTTAATGCCGGAAGCAGCGCCGGCCCGATCCAGATCCACTGAGTTCATGACCACGGTGGTCAAAGGCGCGATGCTCACGGCCATCCCAATCCCGAGAACCACAAAACCTGGAAAGAAAGTTAGCCAGTAGCTGCCGTCGAGCGAGGGTAAGGCAAACAAAAAGAAGCCGGTCGCGGTTATCAGCGGCCCGGCGATCAAAGGCAGTCTCGCACCGTACCGCGCCACTAATCCTCCGGACCAGCGCGAGAGCAAAAAAATCAGGAGGATCGTGGGCAAAACTGCCGCGCCCGCAGCCGTGGCCGAATAACTCTGTATCTGGACTAAGTTCAGCGGAAACAGAAAAAGAAAGACGCCCAGCGCAGCGTACAGAAACAGAGTCATCAAGTTCGCGCCGCTGAAGGCTCGTGACTTGAACAATGTCAACGGCACCATCGGTGCCTCAACCCGTTTCTCGATCACGATAAAAAAGAAAAGAAAACCCAGACCAAAAATCAAACTTCCAGCGACCCGCGCATTTCTCCAGCCATCCGCCGCCGATTCCAAAATCCCATATACGAGCCCAGCCAGCCCCGCAGTTACGGCCACAGCTCCCAACCAATCGATTCTCCCTGCATCGTACCTGCGCGATTCCGGAACATGCCACAAAGAAACTGCAATTACCGCCGCAGCCAGTGGGACATTGATGAAGAAAACCCAATGCCAGGAAGCGTGTTCCACCAGCCATCCACCAATCACGGGTCCAACCGCAGTCGTGATCGCCGTGAACCCCGACCAGGTGCCGATTGCGCGCCCGCGAGATTCCTCATCAAAGGAAGCACTGATGATCGCGAGACTGCTCGGAACCAGAGCCGCGGCTCCGACTCCTTGAATGCAACGGGCAACAATCAACTGCAAAATGCTCGACGAAAGCCCGCATAGAATTGAGGCGCAAGCGAACAATCCCACGCCGGCCAGGAACATTCTGCGGCGGCCGATCGCATCGCCCAGCGCTCCGCCTATCAGAATCAGCGCCGAAAGAAACAAACCATAGGACTCGATGATCCACTGTATGTCGACGACGGTCGCGTGCAGGCTCGATTGCAGCGCCGGCAAAGCCACATTCACAGCCGTGCTGTCGATGAAGGCCATGCTCGACCCCAGAATCGTAGCCGCAAGGATCCACGGCCGCGATTCCACTCTGCACGGGGTATCGGCCGCTGCCGACCGAATCGCCGCCTCATCACACGGTTGTTTCATGCCAACTCTGGATGCTCGCAGACCGAGCATGGACTCCTACGATCTATGGCGAGACAGCCTCGTTCGCGATCACCCGCTTGGCGCACGAAGAGCCCGGTAGAAACGGCCCCATACGTCGGCAATTAGGCTGTAAGCTGCTGTCAGTCGGGCACAAAGCGGTTATCCACATCCCCCTGGGCGGACGACTGCATTTCATCCCCCGAAAACTCTACAATTCTATAAGTCTGCGCCGCCGCGCGAATTTGAGCGACCGAATGCCAGGTTCTGTATCTAAACAATTCAACAAGCGAACGCGAACCGTGTAAGAATCCATCTGCCTGGAACCAAGACCGAGCATGCCCAAACCAATTCTCCTCAGCGTAGATGACGACTCAGACGTTCTGCGGGCGATCGAGCGCGATCTGCGCTCGCAGTATGGTGCCGAGTATCGCGTGATAGGAAGCGATTCTCCTGAAAGCGCGCTCGATCTTCTCAAACAATTAAAGGTCCGGAACGACAGCGTAGCTTTGCTCCTGGCCGACCAGCGCATGCCGCGCATGGACGGTGTCGAATTCCTCCAGCAGGCAATGGGAATTTATCCCACCGCGAAGCGTGCATTGCTCACGGCTTATGCCGACACCAACGCCGCCATCAACGCCATCAATCAAGCCAGCATCAATTTTTTCTTCTTGAAGCCTTGGGACCCTCCCGCCGAGCACCTTTATCCCCAACTCGATGATCTGCTCGACGACTGGCAGGCTTCGTTTCGTCCAACCTTTCAGGGGATCCGTTTGTTGGGCACTCGCTGGTCGCCAAAGTCCTATGAATTGCGAGACTTCCTCGCCCGCAATCGTGTCCCCTACCAGTGGATTGACGTGGAGCAGTCCGCCAACGATCCCGAAACCAAGCTCCTCCTTGATGCGCTTGGCCCTGAAGCCGCCGATCTTCCCGTCGTGCTTTTTCCCGACGGCACGAAGGTTCTTGAGAGCGTTCCCGCGGACGTCGCGCAGAAAGTCGGCCTCCGCACCCGCGCCCAAACCAGCTTTTACGATCTCGCGATTGTTGGCGGAGGTCCGGCCGGTTTGGCTGCAGCCGTTTACGGCGCCTCCGAGGGCTTGCACACAGTCATGGTCGAGCGCGAAGCTCCCGGCGGCCAAGCCGGCATGAGTTCCCGTATCGAAAACTATCTCGGATTTCCCACCGGCCTCAGCGGCGCCGATCTCGCGCGGCGCGCAGTGGTGCAAGCCCAGCGCTTCGGAGTGGAAATTCTTTCGCAGGAGGCCGTCGGCGCACGAGCCGAAGGCCCTTACCGGATCATCAAGTTCGCGGATGGAAATGAAATTTCCTGCCACGCACTGATGATCGCGACCGGTGTACAGTGGCGCCGCTTGGAAGCGCCGGGCGTCGATCGCCTGCAGGGTGCGGGAATTTATTACGGCGGCGGCACAACCGAAGCCATGTCTTGTAAAGGCGAGACAATCTACGTGGTCGGCGGCGCGAACTCGGCGGGGCAGGCCGCCATGAACTTCGCCAAGTACGCCGAGCGCGTCATTATTCTGGTGCGCGGCGAATCGCTCTCCAGCACCATGTCGCAGTATCTCATCGACCAGGTCAAAGAAACACCGAACATTCAACTCTGGACCCATGCCGGCGTATCCGAGGCTCACGGCGATACTCATCTGGAAGAAATTTCGGTGCTCTGTTCCGATACCAACAAGATCGAGCGCGTTCCCGCCAGTGCGATGTTTATTTTCATTGGAGCCTTGCCGCGAACCGATTGGCTGGCGAATTTCATCGAGCGCGACGAGCGCGGTTTCCTCCTGACCGGTCCTGACCTGATCCGCGACGGCCAACGCACCAAAGGATGGACGCTCGACCGCGATCCGTTTTTGCTGGAGACCAATGTTCCCGGCATCTTCGCCGTCGGGGACGTGCGCCACGGTTCCATCAAGCGTGTTGCCTCAGGTGTCGGCGAAGGATCGGTTGCCGTGCAATTCATCCATCAATATTTGAGCAAGGTATAAATGGTCGATAAATCCGAACTACTTCGCGTCCCCGTATTCGCTGATTTGCCGGACGATCAACTCGCCTGGTTTCTCAGCCAATCGCAGGAAATGAATCTCAAGGCAGGCGATATTTACTCCCGCCAGGGCGATCCCGCCGACGCCATGTTTGTGGTTCTTGCAGGCCACCTGCAAGGCCGCGGCGAACTCAATGGCGAAACTTTCGTCTTCGACCTGGAACCGGGCGAAGTCACCGGAATCCTTCCCTTCTCCAGAATGAAACAATTCAAGGTGAGCGGACGAGCCATTACCGACAGCCAGGCCCTGCGCTTTCCCGCTTCGCTGTTTCCCGAGCTCATTCAGAAAATGCCGGTGCTCACCCAGCGCCTTGTGGGACTGATGGCCGACCGCATTCGCGAAACCACCCGTCTCGAACAACAGCGCGATCGTCTGGCTTCTTTGGGCAAACTCTCGGCGGGTCTTGCGCACGAACTGAATAATCCTGCCTCCGCCGCCCAGCGTGCCACTAACCAGTTGCGCAAGATGCTGACCAAAATCAGAAACGCGAGTCTTGAGTTGGGCAGGCGCGATCTCACCCCCGCCCAGAAATCAGAAATCGAAAAGCTGGAAGCCTCGTTCACCCAAACCGATGTAATTCCGCCTGACCCGTTGACCATCAGCGATCTGGAAGAACAAATCGATTCGCTCTTGCGCAGCCATGGGCAGAACGATTTATGGATGCTGGCTGCAGGCCTGGCCCGCCGCAATATCAAACCAGAAGTCGTGGAATCGCTCTTCGCCACTCTCGACGCGGAAACCGCCCGCGTCGCATTAGTCAGGATCGCTGCCTCGGTAGAGATCGCCAGCCTCTTGCACGAAATCGAAAGCAGCACCTCCCGCATATCGGACTTGGTAGGCGCCATCAAGGAATACACCCATATGGATCAGGCGCCGGTGCAAAACGTCGATGTAATCAGGAGCCTCGAGACCACGCTCACGATTCTGAATCACAAGCTGAAACAAGGAGTCGCGGTGCACCGCGAGTACCAGCCGGTTCCGCTGCTGGTGAATTCTTTTGGCAGCGAACTCAACCAGGTCTGGACCAACCTGATCGATAACGCCATCGACGCCATGCACGGCAAAGGCGAACTGCATGTTCGCACTTACCGTGAAGACGATTGTGTCGTCGTTGAGATCCGCGATAACGGCCCGGGAATTCCCGAAGAGGTGCAGCCTCACATCTTCGAGCCTTTTTTCACGACCAAGGGAGTTGGCGAAGGGACCGGCCTCGGCCTCGACACGGTCCTGCGAATCGTGAAGAAGCATCGCGGAAATATTCAGGTGACTTCCAAACCCGGCGACACGCGTTTTCAAGTCTGGCTGCCGCTATCGCCGGTTGCGGCTTGAGCCTTAGTGCTGGCCTGCTGTGAATCACGGAATCGCTATGGGATTTATTCCTTGCGGCGATGGCGTCCAACGATATCCTTGACCTGATACCAGAGGTGTCAAACGATGTTCGATAGTATTCTCTGCGAAGTTACTGAATACGATCCCGAAGTTCTAGATCCGCTGATTGGGCTCGCCGTCGAGATTGCGCGCGAGGGCCGCGAAGGCAGGCGCATCGGCACGCTGTTCACACTCGGAGACGAGCAAGCTGTGCTGGCAAAATCCCGGGCGTTGATTCTTGATCCGTTGCTGGGACACCCGGAATCCTCCCGTCGCGTCACTAATCTCAATCTCCGCGGAACCATCAAAGAACTGGCGCAGTTGGATGGCGGTTTCGTCGTCAGCCGCGATGGAATTTTTCTCTCCGCCTGCCGCTACCTCGATGCTGTAGCCGCGCAAGTCGAGGTTCCGCTCGGCCTCGGCAGCCGCCATATCGCTGCCGCTAACATGAGTGCGGTGACCAAAGCAGTGGGCATCGTGGTTTCCGAAAGTTCGGTGGTGCGCCTCTTCTGCCATGGACATCTGGTCGCGGAAATCATTCCCGAGCTTTGGATGATGGATCACGCTCACCTTCGCGGCAACGCGCAGAAGGCGCAAGTCGGAGAGCTCACTGTGCTGACGCCGCGGCCATCTTTTATGGCAAAGTAGCAACCGCCCCGCTCAGAACAAAACCTCTAACCCTGCCCTTCGAATTGTTCTCTCCGAATTGATTTGCTCCGCGGCGCAATTCTTAGTACCTTGCTGTGAAACCGTTCGCTGCCTGAGGTGCAAGTTGCCACTTACCGCCGTGGACTCGATCACGCCCGCCCTGGAGCACACCAGGAAGCAACTGTTCCAACCCTTCCGTATTGGTCAATGGACGAGGCTCGCCTTCGTCGGGTTGCTGGCCGGCGAACTCGGCGCCAACGGATGCAACCGCTCCACCTTTCACCTGCCCCGCCATTCCGGCGCGCCCCACATCGGTTTTCCGGCAGTTAATCCTGCGCTCCTGATTGCGCTCTTTGGGGTCATCTTTGTCGCGGTGCTCGCCATCGGAATCATCCTGATGTATGTCAGCAGCGTGATGCGCTTCATCCTCTTCGACAGCATCCTCGCAAGAGAGTGTCACATCCGCGAAGGTTGGAGCCGCAGGCTGGGGCCGGGCTGGCGATACTTTGTGTGGAAGTTGCTCTACCTGCTTCTTATGCTAGCCGGCGTTTTCCTCTTGATCGGAATGCCTTTGGCCTTGGCCTTCGCCGCGGGATGGCTCAGGGAACCGAAAACGCACTTGCCTCCTCTGGTGCTGGTCGGGGTTATGTTTCTTTTTGCATTCCTCATCTTCTTTATCACCGCAGCAGTCGTTTTTGTGCTGACCAAAGATTTTGTCATCCCCCAGATGGCTCTGGAAGACATCGATGCCATGGAAGGATGGCGCCGCCTGTGGCCGATGATGAAAGCCGAAAAAGCGGCCTACGCGGGTTACATCATTTTGAAGATCGTGCTCGCCATCGTGGTCGGCATCCTGATTGGGATCGCCACGATCATCCTCGGAGTGATCATCGTCATACCAAGTCTCGGACTCGGAATCCTGGCTGTCCTCACCGGCAAGTCGGCCGGGCTCACCTGGACCCCCGCGACCATCGCATTGGCCGTAACCGTCGGCTGCGTCTTGCTGGTGTGTTTTCTCTATCTGGTTTCTCTAATCGCCGTTCCCGCCATCGTTTTCTTTCCCGCGTACTCCATTTATTTCTTCGCGTCGCGGTATCCTCGGCTCAGCGCAGCGCTCTATCCTCCGCCGCCTGTGCCCCAATTTCCGCCGGGCGGAGTGCCCGCTTCGCTTTAAGCGGCGCCTCGCGAATTCGAATCTCTACAATATTTCTGCCCGCCATTCGTCTACAGGAATGGATGAATGAGCCGCAGAGCGTCGCCTTGATGACCGAGCAGGATCGTCAAATCTCCGAGGTCGTCGCCGAACAGCGCTCCCGGCTGCGCAATTTCATCCGCAAGCGCGTGCCCAACGACGCCGACGTGGAAGATATTCTTCAAGAAGTCTTCTACGAACTCGTCGAAGCCAATCGCCTGCTGATGCCGATCGAGCACGTCACCGGCTGGCTTTTCACCGTCGCGCGCAACCGTATCACCGACCTCTTCCGCAGGAAGAAGCCGGAGAATTTCAGCGACGCAGCGCTCGAGGACGAAGAAGGCGAGCCTTTGCTGTTGGAAGATCTGTTGCCCTCGCCCGACGCCGGCCCGGAGGCTCTCTACGTCAGAAGCGTGGTTTTGGACGAACTGGAACTTGCGCTCGCCGAACTGCCCGCCGAACAGCGTGCGGTATTCATCGCTCACGAATTCGAAGGGCGCAGTTTCAAAGAGTTGTCGGCGGAGAGCGGCGTAAGCGTGAACACGCTGCTCTCGCGCAAGCGCTACGCGGTACTGCATCTGCGCGAGCGATTGCAGAGCATTTACGACGAGTTTAGCGACTTTACGAGGAAGAATTGAGGAACCCAATATGAGAAAGAAATGGATTTTTATCATCCCAGGGGCGATTGTCGGAATTGCCCTTTTCATTGCGATCGGCGGAGAAGTAGTCATGCATCTGTGGAACTGGCTGCTGCCGGCGCTGTTCGGATGGCGGCTGATTAATTTCTGGCAAGCAGTCGCATTGCTGGCTCTCTGCCGCATCCTCGTCGGAGGCTTCGGCGGACACTCTCATCGCTACGGTTTCCGCCGTCGCATGGGCGAGCGCTGGCAGCAGATGACTCCCGAAGAGCGTGAAAGATTTCGCCAGGGAATGCGCTCGCGCTGCGGCGGCTTCGCAAATCCCACCGGCGAAACTCCAACCGCCGAAGCCAAAGGCTCGCTCTAGAGCGATTGCACCACCACGAAACCGGCTGTCCCATCCTTGCATGTTTTGCAAGGATGGGAACCACCGCCGCATCCGTCGGAGACCTGTCGGCCCCAAAAGATTCAACTAACCAATCCACAACCCTGGGGATGTAAAATCGATCCGTCGCCACCGTCCTGATCCTGTCTACTAACACAGGAGCATCGGAGAACTGCATGATCGCCTTCTCTGTTAACGAAAAACGTATCGCTCTCGACGTCGATCCTTCTACTCCGCTTCTCTGGGTCATCCGAGAACATCTCGGCCTGACCGGAACAAAATATGGATGCGGTATGGCGCAATGCGGCGCCTGCACCGTGCACATTAACGGCGAGGCCGTACGCTCCTGCGTAGCGCCTGTATCGCGCGCCGAAGGGAAATCGGTGACTACCATCGAAGGCCTCTCGCCCGATCTCAGCAATCCTTTGCAGCGCGCCTGGCTCGAAGAAGATGTCCCCCAATGCGGCTACTGCCAATCTGGCCAGTTAATGAGCGCAGCCGTGCTCCTGCGCGACAAGCCCATGCCGACCGACGAAGATATCGACGAGGCCATGACCGGAAACATCTGCCGCTGTGGGACCTACCTTCGTATCCGGAGAGCCATCCACCGCGCCGCCGAGATGGCGGCCAAAGGAGGCGCGCAATGATTCGCAGAAAGATGGTCAGCGGCAAGACGATCAGCCACGATTTGGCGCACATGCATCCAGTCGCCGAGATGCCACGCCGCAATTTCCTGAAAGCTTCCGTAATGGTAAGCGGCGGATTCCTCATCGGCTTTCATTTTCCCGGAATGACCGCGTTAGCGTCCGCGCAGCCATCCTCCGCGAATTCCTTCATGCCGAACGCATTCGTCCGCATCGGAACCGATGAGCGCGTCACCGTCATTGTCAACCATTCGGAAATGGGGCAGGGCGTCTACACCTCTCTGCCGATGCTGCTCGCGGAAGAGCTCGATGCCGATTGGGGCAAAGTTGGCTTCGAGCCCGCGCCAGTCGATCCCAAATACAACCATCCGGCCTTCGGAATGCAGATCACCGGGGGAAGTTCGAGCGTCTGGTCAGGATTAGAGCAATTCCGCCAGGCTGGTGCCGCCGCTCGCGCCATGCTCGTCGCCGCAGCCGCTGCCCAATGGAACGTAGACCCTGCGTCCTGCCGCACCGAATCAGGCACTGTGCTTAACGGATCGAATCGCAAGCTAACCTACGGCCAGCTCGCGGAAGCCGCGGCCAAGCTCCCGCCCCCGGCTCACGTGCAACTCAAAGATCCAAAGTCATTCAAACTGATTGGCAAGCCCATCAAGCGCCTTGACACGCCCGAAAAGTTAAACGGCAAGGCCGTCTTCGGAATCGACGTCAAGCTGCCCGGAATGCTCACCGCAGTCGTCGCGCGCCCTCCGATCTTCGGCGCGAAAGTGAAAGGCTTCGACGATTCGCGAGCGCGCTCCATGCCCGGAGTTCGCAAGATCGTCGCCATTCCCGCCGGCGTTGCCGTCATCGCCGACACTTTCTGGCAAGCCAAGATGGCAAGAGATGTCCTTCGCCTCGACTGGGACGAAGGCAGCATGCACGACTTCGACACCAACAAAATGATGGAAGATTTCCGCGAGCGCGCAAAGTCTCCCGGAACCAGCGTCCGCAAAGACGGCGATGCCGAATCAGCTCTGGCCAGTGCAGCAAGAAAGATCCAGGCAGTTTACGAAGTTCCATATCTTTCGCATCTGATGATGGAGCCGCTCAACTGCGTAGTCGATCTGCGCCCAGATTCCTGCGAAGTCTGGACAGGATCGCAATTCCAAACCGTCGACCGCGCCAATGCGGCCAAAATCGCCGGTCTCCCCAACGAGAAAGTACAGCTCCACACAACTTTTCTCGGCGGAGGATTCGGACGCCGCGCGAATCCGCAATCGGATTTCGTCGTCGAGGCGGTCTACGTCGCCAAAGCTGCGGGCGCTCCAGTGAAAGTCATCTGGACCCGTGAAGACGACATGCGGGGCGGCTGGTATCGTCCCGCATTTCTTCACGCCATCGAAGGTGGAATTGATGCCGGCGGCAATCCCGTGAGTTGGCGATCGCGCCTGGTCGGTCAGTCGATCATGGCGGGAACCCCGTTCGCGGCGATGATGATGAAAGGCAAAGCCTACGATCCCGCCTCTGTAGAAGGCGTCGACGATCTTCCTTATTCGATTCCGAACATAACCGTCGAATCGCATCAAGCGGAAGTTAATGTTCCAGTGCAATGGCTGCGCTCCGTCGGTCACTCGCACACAGCGTTCGCGGTGGAATCTTTCGTCGACGAACTAGCCGCGCTCACGCAGAAAGATCCTTACCAGTACCGGCGCGGCCTGTTGCAAAAGCAGCCTCGCCATCTCGCCGTCCTCGACTTGGCCGCGCAAAAGGCCGGATGGGACAAGCCTTTGCCGAAGGGCATCGGTCGCGGCATCGCCGTTCACTTCGCGTTCGGCAGTTATTCCGCCCACGTCGCCGAAGTTTCCGTAACCGGCGGTAAAGTGAAAGTCCATCGCATGGTTTGCGCCATCGACTGCGGCCAGTATGTCAATCCGGGTATTATCGCGGCGCAAACCGAGAGCGGCGCAATCTTCGGAGCCTCCGCCGCACTCTTCCAGGAGCTGACCTTCGAGAACGGCCGCCTGCAGCAAACCAACTTCAATACTTTTCCTGTGATCCGCATGAACGAATGCCCGCAGATTGAAACCTACATTGTGGAGAACAACGAGAAAGCTGGGGGAATCGGCGAGCCGGGCGTGCCCTGCGCAGCCCCGGCAATCGCCAACGCGATTTATGCTGTGACCGGCAAACGAATCCGCCGCTTGCCGATCCGCATGACGGAGGCCGTATGAAGCGCGCGTGCATTCCAATCCGATTCGCTCCAGCACTCTTCGTCGCGGTACTCGCCACCGCCGCATTCTTTTTTTCGAGCGATGTTTCTGCCGCGGAACCTCCCCATTCCAATACCGCCGCCAGCGACGATGGCGCGCTCTTCCTCGCCTTTGTTCCCGTCCTGCGCCACCCGCGCTGCATGAACTGCCATTCTCAGGGAGACTATCCACGCCAAGGCGATGATAGTCATCCGCACACCATGGACGTCCGCCGCGGTCCGGTCGGCTTCGGCCTCACGGCTGAGAAGTGCAATACGTGCCATCAAGATCACAATCTTCCCGGTGCAAACCTCCCGCCCGGAGCGCCAGGTTGGCATCTTCCGCCTCCCAGCATGCCCATGATCTGGCAGGGATTGACCGATGCCCAGCTTTGCGAATCGATTAAAGATCCCAAGCAGAATCGAGGACGTAACATCAATCAACTGGTCGAGCACCTCACCGCAGACAAACTGGTGTTGTGGGGATGGAACCCTGGCGAAGGACGCACGCCGATCCCTATGCCGCACGACGAATTTTCCGCCAAAGTAAAACAGTGGCAGGCCGCCGGAGCGCCGTGCCCGGCGAAATAAATCCGGCAAAATAAAGAAGTGAGTTGAATAATCATAATAAAGAGGTGTACCGGCAATCGTGGCCGGCCTCCGTCCGCGTGAACTAAACCGCCCGATTCGTGTATTCTCTTAACCGACCTCACACAGGAGAACTCACAATGAAACTCATCGGACTCGCCGTCCTCGTGTTGTCGCTTGCCTCATTCGCCTTCGCCGCGGAAGAAGTCACTGCAACCCACGGCGTAATCACTAAGATCGATAACGCCGCCAAAACCGTCGCCGTCAAAACCTCCGACGGCACTGAACACGTCTTCCATTGGACCAAGGACACGACCGTTCACGGCGTCCAGGCTGCCGATGCCGCGGCCAAAGATTCCTGGCACGGCCTCAAAGAAGGTTCAGAAGTCGTCGCGCATTCGACTAAGCAAGGCGCCGAAGACACCGCAGTCGAAGTCGACAAGGTCGGCGATAAGGGCCTGCAAAAAACTGAAGGCACCGTCGAGAGCATCGATCGCGGCGGCAAGAAACTGGTCGTGAAGACCGCCGATGGCACCGAACACACCTTCCAGCTTTCCGGCCACGCTGCAGCCGATGCCGGGAAAGATATCGCGGCAGGTACTGAGAAGGGTGCGAAGGTTGTGGTGTACTCGACCGAGACCTCCGGCAAAAAAGTCGCGCACTTCTTCGAGAAGATATAGCCATTCTGTGCTAAGGGCCGGGGCCATCCGCCAAGCTATAATTGCTGACGGATGGCCCTGCCCACTGGCACGCATCTCGGTCAGTATGAAATTCTCTCGCCCCTTGGGGCTGGCAGCATGGGCGAGGTCTATCGCGCGCGCGACTCCCGCCTCAACCGGGACGTCGCCATCAAAGTTCTGCCCAAGTCTCTAACCGCCGATCCCGGCCGTCTCTCGCGCTTCGAGCAGGAAGCCAAAGCCGCGGCCTCGCTGAATCATCCCAACATTCTCGCGGTCTATCAGATGGGAACCCACCACGGCTCGCCCTATCTGGTCACCGAGCTGCTCGAAGGCAGAACCCTCACTGAAACGATTCGCCGCGCCCCGCTCCCGCTGCGCAAGGCCATCGACTACGGAGTGCAGATCGCCCACGGCTTGGCAGCCGCGCACGACAAAGGCATCGTCCATCGCGACCTCAAGCCCGACAACATCTTCATCACCAAAGACGGGCGTGCCAAAATTCTCGACTTCGGTCTGGCGAAGTTAATTCAGCCGAAAGAATCTCTAACCAGTCTTGCCCCCACCGTCACTCTTCCCGGCGTCGCCATGGGAACGGTGGGCTACATGTCTCCGGAGCAGGTTCGCGGACTCGCGGTCGACCGCCGCTCCGATATTTTCGCTTTCGGCGCTATCCTCTGCGAGATATTGATGGGCAAGCCTACCTTTGGGCGGCCCACTTCCGCAGACACGATGAGCGCCATCCTCAACGAGGAGCCTCCGCCTATTTCGCTGCTGGCGCCCGACACGCCTGCGGCATTCGAGAGAGTCATCCGCCGCTGCCTGGAAAAAAATCCGGAGCAGAGATTTCAGTCAGCCTCCGATTTAGCTTTCGCGCTCGAGGCGCTCGCTGACCCATCCATCTCCATGCCCAGCGGAGCCCACGAAATCAGAAATGAAGCGCCTGCTCGTCCGCTGCTGCCCATCGCCGCAGTATTGTTAGCCATAATCGCCATCGCCGCATTTCTCTATCTGCGGTTACAGTCTCAAGCCGCTCCCACGGTCGCAAACTACACACAGCTCACCCACGATGGCCAACCGAAATCGCTGATCGGAACCGACGGCGCACGCCTCTATCTCGGCTTGGGCGTAGGCAGCTCCGGCAGCTTCGTCTCCCACGGTGTCGCCGAAATGTCCACCTCAGGTGGCGAGCCCAGGAAACTTTCTATCATGACGTCCGCCGACATGGTTCCTGTCGATCTCTCGCCCGACGGCTCGCAGCTTCTCGTCATCGATGGCCAGGGCGCTCCTCCCAAGGGACCCTTGTGGAGCTTCAGCATTCTGGGAGGCGCGCAGCGCCGCCTCGGCGATATGACCGCCGAAACCGCAGCCTGGTCTCCCGACGGCAGCATCATCGCTTACAGCAATCTCGGCGATTTATTTCTCGCCAGGTCCGACGGCACAGAATCGCGCAAGCTGCTCACTACCAAAGGCGACGTAAAAAACATCACATGGTCGCCCGATGAAAGGCACCTGCAATTCGACACCACCGAAACCGCCGGAACTCTCGGCCAGCAACTCGCCTGGGAGGTAGCCGCCGACGGCACGGGCCTGCATCGCCTCCTCGCCGGCTGGCACGATCCCCCCGATGAATGTTGTGGCAAATGGACCCCCGACGGAAAATATTTCGTCTTCCAATCGAAAAGCCAGATCTGGGCTCTTCCTCAAAAAGCGGGACTCTTTCGCCCCCAGCCGAAACCCATTCAACTCACCTTCAGCCCCCTGTCGCTTTCATCACCGCTCCCCAGCAGGGACGGCAAGAAACTCTTTGTCATCGGCCAAAGCTATCGCGGAGAACTCGAGCGCTACGATTCAAAATCCGGCCAGTTCACCCCATTTCTCGGCGGCATTTCCGCCGAGTACATCGCCTTCTCCAAAGACGGCCAATGGGTCGCCTACGTTTCCTATCGCGATGGCGCATTGTGGCGCAGCAAAGTCGACGGCTCCGAGCGCCTGCAACTCACCTTCCCGCCTATGTACGCCGTCTTGCCGCGCTGGTCGCCTGACGGCAAGCAAATCCTCTTTTTCGAATTCGCCGTGGCCGCCGACAAGCCGGCTCGCATCTACGAAGTCTCATCCGACGGAGGCACTCCGCACCAACTCCTGCCTGCAGATCAGCATCAACAACTCGACCCCAACTGGTCGCCTGATGGAAGCAAAATCGTCTTCGCGGGAGAATCCAACGACCCGGCATCCGCCATCCGCGTCCTCGACCTCGCAACCCAAAAAGTTTCCGAACTCCCCTCGTCGCAGGGACTCTACTCTCCCCGCTGGTCGCCCGATGGCCGCTATATCTCCGCCTTCTCCGCCGACTCGCGCAAGCTTCTGCTCTTCGATTCTCAAACCCAGCAGTGGACCGACCTGGCCGAAGGATCCCTAGGCTGGCTGAACTGGTCGCACGACGGGCAATACGTCTATGTTTTGGATTTCAAAGACAAGAGCGCTGTCATCCGCATCAGAATCGCCGACCACAAAGCGGAACCAGTTGCCGACCTGACAAACTTCGTAAGCGCCGGTCGCTACGGCGGCTCCCTGGCTCTAACTCCGAACGACGAACCCCTCTTACTACGCGACACAGGCTCCCAGGACGTCTACTCGGTAGACTGGCATTCGCCCTAGGCATTCCCCTGCGCTCGTCTGTGCTCTCAATGCTAAAGATTTTGACTTGGCAATCTCCCGTATACGTATTTTTCCCTTCTGAAATGGCCTGTTCCCAGTACTTCCACAAAGATTGTTTCAACACACACACAGCTGGATTCAGGGAATGTCAGTCGTAATCACATCCCCACAGCCGACTCCTCATTACTAATCACGCCAACTTCCTGGGGGGCCCGTTTGTGGACCGTCACGCGAACTGCAGGGGTGTCAGAAGATGTTGAAACAGCAGCGTGCTTAGGCACTCATTTGAAAAGTCGAGTCGGATAACGGAGTTTCCACCGAGTGAAGCGGTAACTCTACAAAGAAGGTCGATCCAACGCCTACAGAGCTGTGAACTTTGATGGACCCGCGATGTTGCTGCACAATCCACTCGGCGATAGAAAGCCCAATGCCTGCGCCCCCCAACTCCCGGCTTTTGGCTTTATCGGCGCGGTAAAAACGTTCGAAGATTCTGGGCTGATCGTCGTTCGTGATTCCAATTCCCGAATCCCGCACCGAAATTAGAGCCTTGCCATCTTGCGGCGCAAGACGCAACTCGATTGTGCCGGGTGCTGGCGTGTACTTTACGGCGTTGTCGAGCAGAACGGTGAGCAGCCTCCGCAACGATTTTTCGTCGGCCAAAACCGAAACTGCTCGAGCCGGCACCGCTTCAATCAACTGCAGATTGCGGGTTTCGACCAGCGGACGCCATTCGTTTGCCATCTGCGCGACCACGCTGCTCACATTCACCGAAGCCAGGTGAAGATTTTCGCGACCTGAGTCGGCGCGGGCGAGAGCCAGAAGCTCTTCGATGAGCGACGAAGTTCTTTCCGACTCCAACAATATGTGGCGTAAAGCTTCACGATATTCTTCGCCGGCGCGCGACTTCCGCAGAGCGATCTCGGCTTCGGTGCGCATAAGAGAAATCGGGGTTCTCAGTTCGTGGGAGGCGTCGGCGGTAAATTGGGTTACGCGGCGAAAGGCTCCTTCAATGCGTGCCAGCATCTCGTTCAAAGTTTCCGACAGGCGTTGCAGTTCGTCGCCCGTAGTGAGCGTTTCCAGCCGGTCGCTGAAGTTGCTGCCGCTGATGTTTCTCGCCGTACGCGTGAGCGCGTCGACTGGGGCCAACGCCCTGCGGCTGAGCCAGTAGCCTCCAGCGGCTGCGGCGAGTAGCGCCAAGGGGGCCAGCATCAGCAGATAGCGCCTGAACCGGGACAGCGTGGCGAGCATCTCTTTGATCGGAATGCCTGACTGCACTGTGTAGGCTCGTCCGTTGACATCGATTCTTTGCGTAATGAAGCGATAGGGTTTGTCCGAAAGTGTTACGTTTTCAAACAAGCGACTCTTTACCGCGGCCGGAGCTAATGGCGTCAGCTGATGCTGCTGGAGCGAGCGCGCCTGGAAAATCCAATTGCCGTCCTGGTCAAAGACTTGCAGGAAATCGCCGGAGTGCTCGAGCAGATAAGCTTCAGAAACCTCTTCCTGAAGCTTCGCGACAGTCCTGTTTTTTTCCTTTTGCGCCTTCAGCAAATGGGTGAGATCGTCCACCTGCGCAGTAAGCGCGTCGTTGGCAATACCGTATAAATCTTGCCGCAACGCCAGCCACATGCCGACGCTGAACAAACACTCGGCTGCGGCGAAGATCGCCAGGTACCAGAGAGTAAGCCGGACACCAATGGAGAGTTTCTTCATGGCCTGTCGTCCACTCCAATCATGTAACCCATGCCACGAACGGTGTGAATCAGTTTGGAACGCGAATCGTAGTCGATCTTATTTCTGAGCAATCGTACGAACGCCTCCAGGGTATTGCTTCCGACTTCGCGCCCCAGGCAGGCGCTCAGTTCCTCTCGCGGAACCACTTTGCCTGCGTTACGCATGAGGCGTTCGAGAAGGTTGTATTCACTGCGGGTGAGATTGATGCGGGTCCCACCGCGGCGGACCACCCTGGTGGCGCGATCCATCACCAGGTCGTCGATTCCGAGGTGGCACTCTTGTAATGCGCTGCGACGATTGACTGCACGAAGCCGCAGCAGCAGTTCATCAAACGAAAAGGGCTTTGTGAGATAGTCATCGGCCCCGATCTCCAGGCCATGCACGATGTCAGGGACGGAATCCTTAGCGGTGAGCATCAGGACGGGAGTGTGATTATCTCGCTGACGCATGCATCGTGCCATTTCAAAGCCGTCCATGCGCGGCATCATGACATCGAGGATTACGGCGTCGAAGCGCTTCTCGCTCGCCATGCGCAAGCCTTCGCTGCCGTCCCCGGCGCAGGCGACACTATGGCCCTCTTCGCTGAGCCCCTTGCGCAGCAATTCCAGCATGCGGCGCTCATCTTCAACTACGAGCAGCTCCATCGAAAAACCTGCCTGCTCTGGTTTTTTCTACGCCAGCCAATAGCGTAGTCCTGAAATCAGGTGCCGAACAGAGTCTGAAAAACAATTAACCTGCTTTTAATAATGGCTTCACACCGTGGTCCTAAGATCGCTCGTCATTCCAGTTCCATTGTTTTGAAGCAAGGCACAGCTTCTAAGAACTCTAGGTTCCGTAGGGAACCGTCCTGGAGGCTGATCGAGCTTCGAGCGTCTGCTTGGCAAGGAGCGGTGATGAAGCAAACTCGGTCACACGGCAATTTTTTTTCTTCCAAGGCAATCGTTGCAGTCGTTTTCTCTTTATTTCTCGTGGCGGCCTCCTCAGCTCAAAGCCGACGCGGAACCATCAATGGCCACGCGGCAGACCGGGCTGGAGCCGTCCTCGATGGCGCACGTGTAAGAGTAGAACCGGGGGCGATCACGACGGCTACCGATGGGCAGGGAGAGTTCAACATTATCGGCCTTCTTCCCGGCAATTACACCGTTACAATTTCCTACGTTGGCTTCGCGACATTCACCCAGCAGGTGAAGATTGCTGGGGGTCAAGCAACGCGCGTCGATGCGAGAATGGATGTATCGGTTCCGATCGAAGAAGTTACCGTAATTGGGGATCGGCCGCATGGCGAGGCTGAGGCCATCAACCGCCAGCGGGTTTCCGACAATATTCTTCAAGTCTTGCCGTCGGACGTGATCATGGCGCTGCCGAATGCAAACATTGCCGACGCCGTTGGCCGCTTGCCAAGCGTCACGCTTGAGCGCGACGAGGGCGAAGGCAAGTACGTTCAGATTCGCGGAACCGAGCCCAGATTGAATAACGTAACGGTGGACGGTGTCACCATCCCCGCTCCCGAAGCCACTGTGAGGCAGGTGAAGCTGGACACGATTCCGGCAGGCATTGTCGAGTCTGTCGAAGTGAATAAAACACTCTCCGCCAACCAGGATGCAGAAGCGATTGGCGGAAGTGTGAATCTTGTGACCAAGACGGCGGGGGATTTGCCGACAATAACGGTTGAAGGAATCGGGGGATTTACGCCCATCGTGAATACCCGCTACATCGGGCAACTTACGGGAACGGCCGGTGAGCGATTCGGGGAGGGCAAACGCTGGGGCGCGCTCTTCTCCGGCAGCTTCGATTACAACGGACGCGGCATCGACGACCTTGAGCCCAGTCCGAACGACACCGCCGCCCCGAGCTATGGCAGCATGGACCTCCGCGAGTACAGGTACCATCGTAAACGTTACGGCCTGGCCGGCTCCCTGGATCGTAAGCTGGGCGATGGTGCGGGACTTTATTTGCATTACTTTTATTCGGATTTCAGGGACTACGGTGATAAGTGGGTCTACACCCTGAATGACGGCTCGGGACCGAGCTATTCCAACGAAAATCGCGCGCCAGACTATCGCATCGGAAATCTCGCGATTGGCGGCAAACATCTGTTCACGAATTCGTGGCTCGCGTGGGAACTTTCTGCTGCTGCGTCGCTTCAAACGGCGGCGGCGGGCAATCCCGGCCTGGATTTCCAATATAACGGCCCGACGACGCTGAGTGACGGTGTAACGCCGATCTGCTCCAACATTCCGGCCAGGGATATTCATCTTCCGCAGTTCAGTCCTGCGTGCACTGCGCCCGGAACACCATTTTATGATCCGAATCAATGGACGCTACTGGACTACAGCAGCACCTCAGGAAACACCTCTCAGGTGAATCTTCAGGGCGCATTGTCGGTGGGGAAGAACTATCGTCTCGCCGGGCACAGCTCGACTTTCGAATTTGGCTTCAAGGTGCGGAACGGCCACAAGGGACAAAACGCGTATTCACCCGTATATGACAACCCCAGTGCGGCCGCGCCGCTGATGACGCAATACCTCAGCGGATTTACCAATCCCAACTACTACTTTAAGGATTACCGGTACGGGCCGGTGACCACATTCAGCAAAGTTGCTGACGACCTGAATAATCTGACGAGTCAAGGCATTCTTACGCTCGACGAAGGCCAAACCCATCTGCAGTCCGATGCCAGCAATTTCAGCCTCACCGAACGCGTCTCGGCCGCATATGCAATGAATACCATCGATTTCGGCCGCTTCCGCCTGCAGACTGGATTCCGCCTCGAAGCTACACAATTGAACACTCTGGGCTATCTCGTCACCAACGATGCCAACGGCAACTACCTTTCGACGACGCCGGCTTTGGCGAATAACTGGTATTGGGATCCGCTGCCCAGCGTGCAACTGCGCTACCGAATCAACGACGATTCCGATTTACGTGCTGTTTATGGGCGCGGAATCTCCAGGCCGAATCCGTATGATACGGTTCCCTACGTTGAGCTGGATGAGAGCACGCATCCGTATTCATACGCCTTTGGCAATCCGAATCTGCAACCCGAGCATGCCAATAACTACGACTTGCTCTACGAGCGTTACCTGAAACCTTACGGCGAAGTGCAGGCTGGCTTTTTCTACAAGCAGCTCAGCGATCCGATCTATTACACGCAGAACCTGCCCGGCACTTCCGGTCAGTATGCGGGATTTATCACGAGCACGGTGATCAATGGCGCTCATGCGTGGCTGACCGGGGTCGAGTTCGCGTACATACAACATCTTGGGTTTCTGCCAGGCGCTTTGAGCGGCTGCGGTGTCTCCGCCAACTACAGTTGGACAACTTCGAACTCCGGCCCTTTGCCCGGCCGTTCTGATACCCCGGCTTTGCAGCGGCAGGCTCCGAGTACGTGGAACTTGAGTCCGACTTACGATAAGGGGCGATTCTCAACCCGGCTGGGAGCCAGTTATAACGGCGCGAGCATTTTTCAATATCAGTACCAGGCGGGCGGAAGTCCGGACCTGGGTCCTAAAGGTCCGGCGGGCGACGTCGATTTCTTCCCCCACCTGCAAGTCGACGCGCAAGCGAGTTATCGCCTGCGGAAAAATTTCACCGTGCTGGCGCAGGGACTGAACCTGACGAATGAGGTTTTCGGCTTCTACAACGGTAGCCCGTGGTACATGATTCAGCGCGAATACTATAGCCGGACCTACTCCTTCGGCTTGCGGTGGGAGCCGCGCAGAGAGAACTAAAATTCGCGTTGGCGGCGGAAGTTGGTTTGTAGTAGTTCAACACCGATCGGGACGCTGCGCCCGAAATGCATTATTTTTGCAGTCAGACAAAGGAGCTCTTTCATGATGAAAGCTAAAAATCAGAAAGTTTCTAAGACTGCGTGGAAGAATAAAGTTCTTCTTCTGTTTTCCGCACTTTCCTTTCTCGCGCTCGCCATTGTTCCTTACGCTTCCGGTGAAGAGTTTTCCATCACCAAGAAGGTTCCGATTCCGGGCCAGGGAAGTTGGGATTATCTGAGCGTCGACGAAGGCGCGCGGAGACTCTACGTCTCTCACGGAACTCAGGTGGAAGTGATTGACCTTGATTCGCTCGGCATCGTGGGTAACGTGCCCAAAACCGATGGAGTGCACGGGATCGCCATTGCACCGGAGTTAGGGCGAGGATTTGTGAGTAACGGGCAAGCTTCGACGGTGACGATTTTCGACCTCAAGTCGCTCAAGAAGATTGCGGATGTTCCGACCGGCAAGAAACCGGACGCCATCATTTATGACCCAGCTTCCTCGAGGGTTTTTGCTTTCAACGGCGGCAGCAACAGTGCGACTGCGATCGACGCTGCCACTGGCAATGTCGCCGGCACAATCGACCTCGGCGGCGGACCAGAATTCGCGGCGGCGGACCGAAACGGCTACGTCTATGACAATCTCGAAGATGAGAGTCTCGTGCTCAAGATCAATTCGCGCACTTTGAAGATCGAGCAGAAATGGCCCACGGCTCCGTGTGCTTCGCCGAGCAGCATGGCGATTGATCGCGCGAACCACCGCCTGTTCGTAGGCTGCCGCAGCAAAGTGATGGCAGTGATTAATACTGACAACGGAAAAGTCATTACTACGCTGCCGATCGGAGACCATGTCGACGCGAGCGCTTACGATGCGGAGACCAAACTTGTTTTCAACTCGAACGGCGAGGGAACGATCACCGTGATTCGGCAGGATACTCCCGACAACTATTCGGTGGTCGAGACGGTAAAGACCGTGCCCAAGGCGAAGACGATGGCTCTCGATCCGAAGACGCACCGCTTGTTTTTATCGACTGCGGAAGCCGGGCAGTTTGAAGTGCTGGTGGTGGGAAAATAGTGGACGGGATTGGGGAGTAACATTGCGGGTAAGCCTGAGGTGGCCATGCGTTGTCTTCAGGGAAAATTTCTTTGCGCGAGCCTGCTGTGTTTGATCGCCGGCAGCGTTTCTTACTTGCTGGCGAACGAGTATCGAGACAGCGAGTCCGGACTTTCACTCTGTTGCCGCCGGGCTGGAGATGGATCGGTCCGGAGCGATGGGGTGATCATGAGAGCACTTTGCTTCTGCGAGAGCCGGGAACGGGGCAGGAGATCAAGCTATACGTGAAAAACCTGGAACCACCGGAAGCGGTAATGCCCGCAAGAAAGATGAACAAGCGGCTCTTGAAGCAGGCGCAACGCAAAGCCGACCGACGGACAGGCGAAGGGTTCGAAAATTATCGCAATCGCGTGGATAGTTTCGAACTGAAGCCGATCAACGGCCGATCTGCCATGCACTGGGTTGCGGATTACACGAAGAATGGCCGCAAGATGGTCGAGTTATCTCACGCGAGTTCGCAGCGAGAATACGAGCGCATTGTTTTTCGCGAGGCTGCCGGCCGAGCAACTCGATGATTTCAAAGGGCGCATCGATCCGATTATCGAGACGCTGCAAGTTCCCTAGCGCGGTCGGTGGGGTGCTCGAAATCCCTGAAAAACAGTTTGACGCTGGCGACGCTGACCGACGCGGCTGCTGCCCTGGGACTCGACCGCAAGAGCGCACGTGTGGCCGCCGCTCACGCCCTGGCGGACGGGATCGCAGCTTGGCGCGCAGGCACGTCGGCCTTGGAAGAACTACTAAGAGGAGGCTTCCACGCCAGGCGGCACCGCGACCGCGGTGATCGCGTCACTGGACGACGCAGGATACGGAAGCATTATCGCGCGAGGATTGCGCGCCGGAATCAGGCACGCCCACAAGAACGCTTCAGAAGGAGCCAGCCCTTCGGGGGTCGTCCGCAAACCTTGATCTTTTTCGAGTTCCTGTACTCCGGGACTTTCGGGGCCGGCCCGCTGGTCACCTTTCCAAGGGCGCCGATAGTCGGTGTTTCTGGGCACTGCGGTTGCCCTGGTCACTCTAGGTTAGATAACGATAATCCCGCCTGGACCGATTTGAAGATTTCATCGCTGTTCGGTAAGAGTTGATTCGTGTCAAATTCAGCAGGTTCTTCATTGCATGATTTGTGGAGCTGGCTTGGTAGGTGGGATAGCCCTACGGCACTCCTCGCAATCGCGGATTGCGCGGAGCCATCAGCGAAACACCCTCACAATAAATAATCGGAATTCGTCAAATTGACAGTTACCTACCGTTCGGCAAACTAAATAGCTATTTGTCAAATAACAAGTTATAAGATATGCAATGTCGTGGGGGAAGTTCTGTGCCAACTTTAAAGCTGATGGTTGTTGAGGACGATCCAGCCAGCCTCGAATTAATGACGGAGGTATTTCACTCGCTCGAAGCGGAAGTGTCGGCGGTGGCAGACAGTAAGAAGGCTGCTGCCCTGGTGAATCAACGGCGCTTTGACGGAATTTTCCTGGATTTAGGCATGCCTAGCCCGGATGGCTTTCAGTTGGCGCGCTTGATTCGTAAGTCCGCGGCGAATAAGTCTACCCCGATCGTTATCGTCACCGGCGCGGATGATAAGCAGGCGATGCAACAGGCGTTTTCGATCGGCGCCACTTTTTTCTTGCAGAAACCCATCGATCGACAGAAATTAAGCCGCCTCTTCCGCTCGGTTCGCGGCGGGATGCTGAACAATCGGCGGCGCTACATCCGCGTTCCGCTGCAGGCAAACGTCATGCTCAGCGTCGGACCCAAAACGGTACGCACGACAAGCTGGAATCTGAGTGAAGGTGGAATACAGGTGGAGGCCAAGGGCCTGCGATCGGGCGAGAGCGTTCAGCTATCGTTTCAATTGCCTGCTTCAGATGTTGGAGTTGATGCGGCTGGAGTGGTGGCTTGGGTGGGACCAAACCGTCAGGGCATCCAGTTCACCAACGTCAGCTCGCAGAACCAACAAGCAATCCGGAAGTTTATCGCCGAGATTGAGAAATAGATTCAGTTTCGCAACGCCAGTAGCGTTGGCACCCAAGTCTCTCTTATAGGGCTCCAGCTGACGCGGAGAGTCTGCGGGACTGAAGCACGCGGCTGACCTCGTTGATCAACTGCTCGCGGCAAGATCCCGTCTTGGTAAACAGCGCCTGAGTTTCGCGCGAGAGAAGAGCGGACTCCTCGACGCTCAAGTTTTTGCCAGTCATGACGAAAATCGGTAGCTCCCTCAGCGTTGGTTCTTGCCTAACATGGCGGATGACTTCGAAGCCATCCATCCCTGGCATCAACAGATCGAGCAGAATCGCAGTTACCATTTTCGACGAGAGTACCTCGAGAGCCCGCGGCCCACTTTGGACGCTCTGAGTTTCGTATCCGGCGGAGCGGAGCATTTCTTCCAGCAAAGCAAGGGTATCGGGATCATCGTCGACGAGGAGAATCGAATCATCCTCATCCGGCCGCGACGGAACATGCTTTCGCATGGTCTCGAGCAACAATGATTTACGAATGGGCTTGATGAGATAGTCGGCGGCTCCCAGAGCGAAACCCACCCGCTGCTGATCAACGATGGAGACGATGATCACGGGCGTCTTCGCCAGTTCTGGCGTTTGTCGCAGCCGGGCCAGGGTTTCGAAGCCGTTTCCACCCGCCATCAGCACATCGAGGGTGATCGCGTCAGGCCGGAGTTGTTGGGCCTTTTTAAGCGCTTCGCCTCCCGAATCCGCAGTTACGATCCGGTAGTCCGGACTGAGATAGCTGGCCAGGAGTTCTTTGGCAGGGGACTCGTCGTCCACAACTAAAACAAGTGGTTTGCCAATTGCCGGAGCCGCGACAGCTTCAGTCGATGCTTTTTCAACTTGATGATCACTTACACGTTCTCCAGCGGGAAGGGTGAACGTGAATTTACTCCCCGCCCCGAGAGCGCTCTCTAACAGAATTCGTCCATTCTGTTGTTCAACCAGCCGTTTGGTGATGGCAAGACCGAGTCCCGTTCCGTCTTGGGCAGTCCGCTTGGGGTCATCCACCTGCCGGAACTCTTCGAAGATGAGCGCTTGATCCTCCGGCCGAATTCCGATGCCGGTGTCGGTCACAGAAATGCTGATCAAATTCTCCTGCTGCCGGCAGGCTACCTCGATCTCTCCATCTTTCGGAGTAAACTTAACCGCATTGCTGAGGAGGTTGTACAGAATCTGTTTGAAGCGGATTCTGTCAGCGAAAACCATATCGTCGCTTCCGATGTTCTGGCGGACTTCGATCGTTTTCGCCATAGCGAGTGGACGAATGTTAGAGAGAACCTCCGAGACCGCATCCTGAACCCAAAAATTTTCGCATCGAAGCTCCAGTTGCCCCGCTTCGACCTTCGAAAGATCGAGAATGTCGTTGATCAACTGCAAAAGATGATTCGATCCCTGTTTAATATGATTCACAAAGCGTTGCTGCTTCGCGTTGAGAGTTCCGGCCAGGCCTTCCGACAGAAGATCTGAGAAGCCGTTAATCGCGTTGAGTGGAGTGCGTAATTCGTGACTCATGTTGGCGAGGAACTTGCTCTTCATCCTGGTGGCGCGCTCGACTTCGCGATTCTGTAGCGCCAACTCGCTGTTGGCAGCCTCGAGATGCAGGGCGAGCCGTTTCTGCTCTTCTTCGGCACGCTTTCGATCGGTGATTTCACGGCCGACGGCGTAAATCAGCGCCGTCTCCGGCAGCGAGACCGCATTCCACAAAACCCACTTGTAGTTTCCGTCCCTGCATAAGTAGCGGTTTTCGAACGCCAAAGTAGCGTCTCCCGCTTGCAACCGGCCACTTTCTGCTGTGGTCGCCTGACGATCGTCAGGATGTACGAACTCGAGGTAGGGCTTCGATAGCAGCTCCTGCGGACTAAAGCCCAGGATCCTTTCAAACGCCGGGTTTACCCTCTTGAAAAAGCCGTCAAAGCCAGCAATGCAAAACATATCCAAGGAGAGATCAAGAAACCGATTCCCGGTTTCTAGTTGCGAATAGACGCGTCCGATGAAAAAGCTTTTCCCAACGCCAAACACCAACACGATCAAACCCAGCAGCCAGACTTGGCGCTGAATGCTCCAAACCCCTTCCTCTAGAACAGCTACGGGTTTCTCAACCAAAACACCCCAACCATCCCCAGCGGCAGGTTGATAGGTCGCAAAATATTTGTTGTCATCGCGCGAGAACATGCCGTGGCCAGCCTGCCCCGCAGTCAAGTGCCTGACCGGTTCGTACCCCGTCAGGTCGATTGCTCGGGAGAAAGAATTAACTTGGGGACCGGCCGCAAGATGCCCATGTTGATCCACTAGTGAGATAAGCCAGCTCCCATCGAACTTTGTTTCGCGCAACTTTCTATTCAGAAAGTCGAGGGAGACCGCGGCCATCAGAATGCCGTTTGTTTCTCCGGCCTCGTTCCTGATGGGTACGGCAATGGCCGCAACCAGGGGGAACGGTGGAATCGCGGTCCGGTAAACCTCGGAGATGTAATCGTGTCGTCGGGCTGCAAAGCCCTTATACCAATCTCTAAATGCGAAGTTGCGATTGAGCATGTCAGGTTGCCAGGGATAGATACCCCGCATCGTGCCATCTAAATCGTAGACACTAACAAAGAGGAAGTCTGGGCGCAGGCTCCTCGCCTTTTGCAGATCGACATCTACTGATTTAAAATCTCGATTTGCCCAAGCTCGTTGAAATCCGGCACGGTCACCAATCGACTCCAGGAAAGACGTGCTCTGGCGGAAGTCGTCCTCGATAAGACTTGAAGAAACGCGGGCAATCTGCGTACTTTGGGAAATCGCCTGCGACCTCGCCTGCTGCCGCAGCAGATTTGCCACCGAATAAGCAAAAAATGCAATCGGCAGAAGCATAAGAGCTACCAGAAACAGATGAAGCCTCAATGTTGTTTTGGAGGCCCATTTACCGATGTTGGACTGCATTGTCATGACAACCTCATTCTGACTCTGACTGGGCCATTTCCACTTGTCGATGTGCATGTTGGTAGCGCCTGGTTTCGATCTTCCAGATGAGAATGTTATTCAGTGCTCATTCACCCGCGCCCCTTGCTTTGGCTGATAGCTTCGGCGCGCATTCGACGATCTGCTCAAATTGACTGAAGATATTGGGATCCCACCATCCCTTGCTTACCTCTTCACGCATGACTCGAAGCGTATCCGTTGTGGGCAGAGCTCTCTTGTAGGGTCGTTCGGTGCTAAGCGCATCAAAGACGTCTACAATTTGCAGAATTCGAGCCCCGACTGGAATTGCATCTCCACGAAGCCCATCCGGATAACCAGAACCATCGAATTTCTCATGGTGATGCCGGATGATGGGCAATACCAGGCGGAAAGACTTCAAAGGTGCGCAGATGCGTTCGCCAACGACCGGGTGTTGGCGAATGATCTTCCACTCGTCTTCGGTAAGCCGGCCGGGCTTTAACAGGATGGAGTCTGGAACACTAACTTTCCCAATATCGTGGACGATTCCGGCGCGCTCCAGCGCGGTGATCTCGTCGTCTGACAACCCGACTTGTCGCCCTAAGCTGACGGAGTAGTCAGCCAACCGTTCACAATGGCCGTGGGTATAGGGGTCTTTGCTCTCGATGCTGCGGGCCAAAGAAAACAAGACCGCTTCAGCTCGTTCGAGTTCGTCCGTCCGGAATTTCAACTTCAGGAGCGAGCCCACACGGGCGAGGAGCTCAGTCGAATCGACCGGACGGGTCAGGAAATCATCGGCGCCGGCTTTTATCCCCTGCAGGCGATCGTGCTTATCGGAAAGCGACGTAATGAGAACAACGGGGATCAGGTCAGATTCGGGGTTGCTCTTGATCTTCTCGCATACCGCAAAGCCGGTGAGATTCGGCATCATGACGTCGAGAAGAACCAAATCAACTTGGGTAGCGGCTATTTTCCGAAGAGCAGAATCGCCATCGCCGACGGTGATGACCTTGAAGCCTTGTGCCGACAGGAACTCGTCGAGCAGTTCGCGGTTGGTTGCTTGATCATCCGCGACCAAAATGGTTCCAGTCACCGTCTGATGGGACTGAGATAACATCGGTAATATCCACTATTGCCTCATGCAACAATCGCATGGCAGGTAAGGGAAAGCTAATTACCGAAGTTATAAAGTGATAGCTGTATTACCAGTTCATTACTGCTCGGCCGGCAAAAGGAGACTGGAAGAAGATAGGCCAAGCCTTATCCGAGGCGTTGACTTTCACCGATGTACAAGTTCCTGGTCTGATTGAAGTGGGAAGCTGACCTAAGCAGTGGGGGTTAGCTAACATGCTCAGGTCAGCGCCGAAGTTATTGGACAGTTAAAGTCAGAGGCAACGTGTGCTGAAGCGATCCAGCGGTGCCGGTGACAGTGATCGTATAAGACTGCGGAGTCGTAGACGATTGATTCTGTGGGCCGATGCCCGTTCCACCCGCGCAGCCGGTCATGAACAGCATTCCTGCGACTAAGAGAACAAGCAGTGCCAGAATCAGTGCCTTTCGGCATCGCTTGTTGCCCTTCGCGAGGACCATGCCGACCACTCCCAGGCCTTGGAGCTGCATCCAGCCGTTACCAATAGGGTTTCGGCGGGCAGGAGTCGCGGGAAGGTTTTCAGCTGAAGAATCGGATGTAATGATGGTTAAGGTTGTCGTCGCCTTGGTTGCGCCGGGCTTAAGGCTGCTCGGCGAGAAGCTGCAGCTCGCATTCGCCGGCAAACCAGTGCAGCTCAGGCTCACTACACTCGGAAACGAGCCTCCCACGGCGGATGCAGTCAAGGTGTAAGTGGCGGTAGCGCCACTTTGGATAGTGTCGTGGCTGGAGGAAGCGGCCAGGCTGAAGTCTGATCCAGTTCCGGACAGGCTGACTATCTGCGGGCTGCCCGAGTTATCCGTAATCGTCAGGCTTCCGCTGCGGCTGCCTTTCACGGTCGGAGTGAAGACCACATTTAAAGTGCAAGTCGAACCCCCTGCGAGGGCAGCGGAGCAATTGTTGGTCTGTTTGTAATCGCCCGCAACCTGAAGGCTGCTAAGGTTCAAGGATGTTTGGCCTATGTTGGTCAACGTGACGGTTTGAGTAACGCTGGAGGAGTCGAGAGCTACGCTCGAAAATACCAGGGTGGTTGGCGCAACTACCAGATTCGTTGCTGTCCCGATTCCAGACAGGCTTACCGTCTGTGAATTGCCCTGAGTTCCGCTAACGATTGTGAGAGAACCGCTGCGACTTCCAGCAGCAGCCGGAGTAAAGACAACGTTGATGGCACAGGTAGCGCTCGCCGCCAGGCTGCCCGGACAGTTATTGGTCTGCACGAAATCCCCTGTAGCCTGAATGCTGGAGAGGCTCAGACTAGCGTTTCCCGAGTTCGTCAATAATACCGATTGCACCGGGCTCGACCAGCCGAGCGTAACATTTCCAAACGCTACGGTACTCGGCGAAACAGCCAGTACTGCAGCTACACCAGTGCCGGTAAGTGCCACTGAATGTGGGCTGCCGGCAGCATTGTCAGCAACCGTCAGGCTGCCGCTGCGGCTTCCTTCTGCGGTCGGGGTAAAGACGACCGTGATGGTGCAGGCGGCGCCCGCCGACAGGCTGCCGGAGCAATTGTTAGTTTGGCTGAAGTCGCCGCTGATCTGGAGACTGCTGATAGTCAAGGTTGCATTTCCTGCATTCGCCAGCGTCACTGATTGAGATATGCCAGAGCGCGTCACCGGAACACTCGAGAACGTAAGATTGCTGGGCGTCAACACCGCATTTGGCGCGGGATTAGTACTGCTACCGCCTTGGCCGATTCCGGATAGGGCGACGGAGTGTGGCGCTCCCGCGGCATCGTCCTGAATCGTAATCGATCCGCTCCGAGCCCCCGTGGCCGTCGGCGTGAAGCTGATGGTGATCGTACAGCTGCCAGCTGCTGCTACGCTGTTTCCGCAATTGTCAAACTCGGCGAAGTCTCCGCTAACGCCAATCGATGCGATCGAAACTACGGAGCTGCCCATGTTGCGCAGCAGGACGGTTTGTGTCTGACTGGTTGAGCCGACTGCCTCGGCGGCGAACTGCAAAGAAGTGGGGCTAAAGGTAACGAACGGCGCAGAAGTGCTGCTGATTTTCATGATAAAAGTGTCGGCGCTTCCTCCAAACTGGTTCTGCAAGACTCCGTTGGTCGTCGGGAAGTCAGTAGATTCCGTTGATCCGCCTACATAGATATTTCCGGTTGAGTCGAGGGCGATTCCACCGGGGTAGTCACTTCCAGATCCTCCCAGGTAGGTCGAGAACAATTGCGTGGTCGCTGCAGGGTCGATTTCAACTAGTAGCAGGTCGTCCTGGCCGCTGTAGGATTCGATCGGGTTATTCAGCTGGAACGACGCGCTGAATGTTGCAGAAAGTACATAGGCGTCTCCATTGGCATCGACTGCGATGCTCTGGGGGCTGGCGTAGTTAGTCGCACCCAGAAATGTCGAATAGAGCAGCGTAGAACCGGTGGGATCGAACTTTGTCACGAACGCATAGCTGCAGCTGAAACCCAGGGCTCCAGGGTCGCAGATGCTGGTTGAAGTAATCGGGAACGTGCCATCGCTATCCGCGATGCCCGTGATATACGCAGAGCCCGAACCATCCACGGCGATCGCTGCCGGTCCAACCGGGTTTCCGCTTGTTCCATAGAGATAAGTGGAATATTCGAGATTACCCGCCGTGCCGAATTTGCTCACGAATCCGAGCGTGGCGGCCTGCTGTGTAGTATTGCTGGTCTGGTAGGCGCCGCTCGTGACCGGGAAATTTGACGCATTCGTGCTACCTGTAACATAAGCATTCCCGTTCGCATCCACTGCCACACCAGAGATTGCGTTTACTGCCATCGGGTAGCATGGCGTCCCGCAGTTCTGCACTACCGTGTCGTTGCCGCCGAAATAGGTCGAGTAAACCAACAACGAGCCATCAGCGCTAAACTTGGTAAGAAAGCCATAGACGCTTGAAACTCCCCCCTGATTGGCCGAGCCTGTGCTCTGGTAAGCGTTCGCGGTCGGGAAGTTCGACGACAGCGTGTAGCCTGCGACGTGTACTTCATTCAAACTGTCGATCGCGACGCTCATCGGTACATCGGTGGTGTTTCCGCCGAGATAGGTCGAGTACATTAGCGAAGATCCGTCGGCGGAAACTTTCGTTAGAAATCCGCTGTAAGGCCCGGGTTGCTGAGATTGGTATGCTTTCACAACGGGAAAATCGGCCGAAGCGGTGCTGCCGGTCACGTATACGTTATCGGCGCTGTCCAGAACGAGAGCTGCCCCGTAGTCATCGCTGCTTCCGCCGATGTAGTCGGCATAAACCAGATTTGAGCCGCTCGGGTCCATCTTGGCTACAAAGGCGTGGTAGGTGTTGGCAGGCAAGGATCCCAGCGCCGCGAGCGGAAAATTCGCCGAATCGGTATACCCTGCAATGTATACGCTTCCGGTGCTATCGACAGCGATGCCTGATGCTTCGTCGTCGCCGCTTCCCCCAACATAACTCGAATACACCAGCACTGGGTCGATGACCAGAGGTTTGCTGGAGTTATAGCCGGCCAGCTGAAAGCCGATGTGCGAAGCGTCTTTCATCGCATATCCGCCGGCTATCGCAACGCGCTGTCCATTGGATTCCTGATATACAACGGGACTTTGAAAGTGTAAGTTTGACGCCTGAGTGCCGAGAACCAGGTTGCCTTGCTGATCCACAGCGGTCTGCTTCGCGCCTTTAATTTCGAACTGAATCTGCTGTGGATCGGCTCCAGGAGCTACCGCAAAGTCGTATTCAAGTTGCTGATGATTGCCGTAGTAAATCAAATCAATTCCGGGATACACATTCTTGTAGCGAACCTTGCCATAGGTCGGCACGTTGGTGTGCCACTTTGTACGATCCTTGCCGAAAAAGTAGTTCACTCGCCCCGGCTGCAAATCTTCGCCCACCACGACCGGATTGGCATTAGCGCCGACCAAATGAAACTGCAACGTGGTGCTCGACGTGTGGGGGTTTGCGGCTGGACCATTGGCATTCTTCGAGACCACTCCGGGTTGCGAAGTGCGCAGGTTCAGCACCATGCCGCCGGTCGTCAGAAAAGCGCTGTAGCCATGGCCCCGGGCAAGAAATTTCACGGTTCCTGCGCTCTGGCCCTGGTTCACCTCGAAGGTCATTGGTAGGCGTCCGTAGTTTCCCACGGCTTGCGGGTTCGGAAGCGACGCCGGTGCGGAGGCCGTCTGCTGCGCAGACGCGGATAACATTCCAAGCGCCACTACCACTACCATCGTCGCTAGATTCTTGATTCGCATTTCAATTCCCCTTCGAGTTCAAAGTTTGGGGAGGGATGCCACCGAAGCGGCACTTTGGATAATGCAGCGCACGGGCCAAATGCCGAATAATCGCCTATTCTGTGGGAAGTACTGCGTTTCAGATGACTTAGGGAGTAGGACCACGGGCGGCCAAGCGTGCAAAGGGGGTTGAATTCTGTCTGTGTTCTGGACTGTGTCTGATCTACAGAAAAGCACTCACCATTAATAAAGGGCGGCGTAAATAGAGCGGCGTGATCTTCTAGTGCGCATTGCTAGCGGCTAGGGTTACCCTCTACGTAACGGACTCCTATGGCTTCTTCTTGACGACGCGAGCTCTATTTGCGTTAATCTGATACTAACGTGGTGTCCCTGCGGTGGGACTGAGGCCGAATCAGACGAATCAACGGTTGAATCTGACCCGCTGGCTTCGTCATACTCGCGCGGTCGCAGGGAAGGAGTTTGATGTTCAGTGCCCCATCAGTAACTTCGAAGGCTGTTCCTCCCTCGAAATTGAGTAGTCTCTGTCGCTCCTGTTTCTCCACTCTGGTCCGAGGCTCCTATTCTGCTAATTCGTGGAGTATCGAGTGAGCGAGCCTAAACCCCTCACCCTGCTCGCTATCGATGACAGCCCCGAAAACCTTGAACTCATTCGCGCCGCGCTGGAGCATTCAGAGGTCGAAGTGCTGACGTCGGAGGATCCTGAGGCGGGCCTTGAAATTTTCCTGAGGGTGCGCCCCCGAATCGTACTGCTTGACCTCCTCATGCCCAAGATGACGGGGATTGAGCTGCTGGAGCGCATCGTTGCTGTCGATCCGGGTACGGACGTCATCCTGTTAACCAGCCATTATTCGCCCGAATCCGCCGTAGAAGCCATCCAGAAGGGCGCGTCTGATTACTGGACCAAACCTCTGGACGTGGAAAAGCTTAGGAGCCGTATCGCAACGCTGTTGGGCGACGCGGCTAAACGCCGCAAGACTCTCCAGCTGGATCGCGAACTGCTGGACGAGTCTAATTTCGAAGGCATGGTCGGACGCAGCCCGCTGATGCTCGATGTTTTTGCAAGGATTCGCAGAGTCGCTCCGCATTTCAGAACCATTCTGATTACCGGACCAACGGGAACTGGAAAGGAGCTGGTGGCCCACGCGTTACACGGCCTGAGCCCGGTAAATAAAGGCAAATTCGCGGTTTGCAATTGCTCCGCGCTGGTCGAAACCTTGCTGGAAAGCGAATTATTCGGACACGTGCGCGGAGCCTTCACCGGCGCTACCCAGGACAAGCCTGGTCTTTTCGAATATGCCGACGGGGGCACGATTTTTCTGGATGAGATCGGTGAATTGTCCGCGCCAGCGCAGGCGAAGCTGCTTAGGGTTTTGCAGAATCGCCAGGTGCAGCGGGTGGGTTCCGTGACTCTGCGAAACATCGATGTTCGCGTCATCGCCGCGACCCATCGCGATCTGAAAATGATGGTTCGCGAAAAACAGTTCCGGGAGGACCTTTATTACCGGCTCGCGATTGTCGAAATCACGCTGCCGAGCCTCGCCACCCGAGGCGAGGATTTGCCCCTGCTGCAGAGATTCTTCCTGCAAAAGTTTGCCGCTGACTACGGCAAGCCGATTGCAGGTCTAACTCGCCGTGCACAGGCGCGTTTGGCAGCATATCACTGGCCAGGAAACATTCGGGAACTCGAAAGCGTGATTGGAAATGCCTGCATGATGACCGACGGAAATGTCATCGACATTGATGATCTTCCAGAAAATCTGCGCAGCCCGAATCATCAGGATACCTCGAAAGATGAGACGTTCCTCTCTCTAGAAGAGGTACAGAAGCGGCATATTCTGCGAGTTTTAGAGGCAGTTGGCGGGCATAAAGCGCGGGCCGCCGAGATCCTCGGGATCGGCCGCGCCACCATTTATCAGATGTTGTCGAAGATGAAGATCGACAGCGAAACGGAGAAGGTGTAACCCCTCCACGTTCTTGTTTCCCGTTTTGCTGACGCGCCTGACGTTTGCCATATTTAGGGACAGCAGTAGTCTGGTAACTGGACGCCAGTCCGTGAAATAGACTCTGCATCTCCGAGAGTTTTCGCGGCTTTTGCGGGTGTTCTCTCCCTGGCGCCTGAAACCTTCTGCAAATATAGGGTTTAGGTCAATCGCAGCCGGCAGCCAGCGATTTACTCGCCAATGGCATCGTTCCTGCTACTACTGCTGCGGCACGCTGACGGTCAACGACCGGCAGTTCAGCCCGTAGCACCCAGTGATTGACAACGGAGTGATTTATGAAGTTGCTTATCGCCGAAGACGACGCTTTTTTCCGCAGCATGCTGAAGAACGTCCTCGCCCCCGAACATGAACTGCTCTTCGCAGAGAACGGCGATGAAGCGTGGGCTGTACTGCAGCGGCCGGATGCGCCGCGACTGGCCATTCTTGACTGGGTGATGCCGGGATTGAGCGGACCGCAAATTTGCCGCAACGTTAGAGCCTGCGCTCGATTGTCCTCGATGTATTTAATACTTTTCACCGCTAGGAATAGCACCGCGGACGTAGTTTCCGGACTGCGGGCGGGCGCCGACGACTACGTTACCAAGCCGTTCGACCCGGAAGAACTTCGCGTTCGAGTCAAACTTGGCAGGCTGACGCTGGACCTGCACGACGCGGCAGAACTGCATGCCATGCTTGCCGAGCAGGAGCTCGAATTGCAGGTCTCCCGCGAACATGCTGCCGGTTGGCCCTTCAATCTAAAGCCGGCAGGAAGTGACTATCTATATCGCGTCGAGGATTGCCTGATCGACCCCTTCCCGATTTCAATTTCCTCCCCCACCTCCCTCTTTCAGGCGGATGGACGCGTTCCCGTGCAGACGAGCTATCTTCTGGAGAATGTCCATGCATAACCAAACCAGCGATTCGATTGTTTTGTCGGAAGACGAGTTGTTCGACCCGCCGCTGAAGGTTCTGGTGGCGGAAGACGATCCCATCTTCCGGCGGCTTTTGCAGAATCGCTTGCAGAACTGGGGATACCAGGTCGTCATCGTGCGCGACGGAGCCGAAGCATGGGAAATGCTTCAGCAACCCGACGCACCCAGCCTCCTGATCCTGGATTGGATGATGCCGGCGATCGACGGCCTCGAACTGTGCCGCCGAATTCGAAAAAAGCAGAGCGATACATATCAATACATCCTGCTGCTTACCGGCAAAGACGACAAGCAGGACTTGATCGATGGCCTGAATGCCGGCGCAGACGACTATTTGACCAAACCATTCGATATCGGGGAACTGCGCGCTCGCCTTCGTGCAGGGAAAAGAATCCTCTCTTTGCAGCACGAGTTAATCAAAGCGCGCGAGGCCCTTCGATTTGATGCAACCCATGACGCTCTGACCGGTGTCTGGAGCCGTGGAGCAGCCCTGCACTTGCTCGGGGCTGAGGTTCAAAGAGGAGCTCGGGCGAACACTTCCACCGGGATCCTGATGGTGGACCTCGATCACTTCAAAGCGGTGAACGACACCTACGGCCATCTGACCGGCGATGAAGTTTTGAAGGAGGCTGCCAATCGCATCAGCCAGGCGGTGCGCTCCTATGATTTCGTGGGCCGGTACGGCGGTGAGGAATTTATCGCAATCCTCGCGAATTGCACGCTCGAAGATTTGCGCGTCGTTGCCGAAAGAATACGAAGCTCCGTTGCCGACCTTCCCATCGGTACCAACGGCGGAGAGGTGAAAGCGACGGTAAGCATCGGAGGAGTCGTAACCACGAATCAGGCGCACGACCTCGAATTCCTCGCGGCCGCCGACTCGGCTCTCTATGAGGCCAAGCGCAGCGGGCGCAATCGCGTAGTCATCGGATCCTGTGAATCCAGTCTTGTTCTGAAACAAATCTTCGCTCCTGGTGTGATTGCCCGTGCGTGAGCTGAGGCTCATCATTCGTCACGGTCTGCTCGCGCTTTGCTTTACAGCACTGTGTTTGCTGCTGAGCCGGCCGGAAATCATCGTCGTCAGCCGGCTGGGCTACGTGGTCTGGTACCCCGCGGCAGGCCTGGCGTTCGCGCTCATGCTCAGCATTGGCCCCTGGTACGCTCCGTTGGTTTGCCTTTGCGGCGTACTCGCGGGAAAGCTTTTCTATAACCAGCCTCTCGCAACTTTCGGCCAGACCATTGGCGCTGTAGGAAGCGCTGGATTTTATGCTGCCGCCGCCTGGATTTTGCGCGGCCCGCTAAAAATTGATCCGTGCCTGCGCCGCCGCCGCGACGTGGTCTTTTACGTTTCGGTGACGACCGCTGGCGCGTTTGGATCGACCGCACTCGGAGTCGCCTGCCTGGCAGCAGATCATACAATTCGCTGGACGGAATATTGGCAATCTGCCTCTGGCTGGTTTCTGGGCGATGAAATCGGATTGCTGGGCGTGGCCCCGTTTCTTCTTATTCATGTAGTCCCCTGGGTGCGGGAGCTGGTATCGCCGAAGGTCACTGACGACCCGCCGCAACCACGAAATCTGAACTGGAAACGTTGGAGTGCTCTGGAGATCGTTGAGGCTTTGAGCCAGATGGTTTCGCTGGCGGTTCTATTGTGGGTGATGTTCGGACCTACATTCGCATCTTTCCAGCTTTTCTTCCTGAGTTTCATTCCCATCATTTGGATCGCGATGCGCCAGGGAATCCGAAGAGTTGTTGCCGGACTCCTTGTGCTCAATTTCGGCATTGTGCTCGCCTTGCATTTTCTTCCCTCGACGCCGGATCTGCTCTCGAAGATGGGTCTTTTGATGTTTGTGACGTCAGCGGTTGGATTACTCGTTGGGTCGGTAGTTACCGAGCGGCACCGCATCGCCATCGAACTCTTTGAACGCACGGCAGAACTGCAGGAAGCCAACGCCGAGTTGCTGGCCTCCAAGAAGAAGGCGGAAGAAGCCAACCAGGCGAAGAGTGAATTTCTGGCAAATATGAGTCATGAAATTCGCACTCCGATCAATGGCATTCTTGGCATGGCGGAGCTGGTTTTGGAAACGGAAACCACAGCAGAGCAGCGGGACTATCTAACGATGTTAAAGTCCTCGGCTAGTTCTCTGCTGCGCGTTATCAATGACATTCTGGATTTTTCGAAAATCGAGTCGGGACGATTGGAACTTTCTCCGACTGAATTTAATCTCCAGGATGCTGTCGGCGAAACAATGAAACCGCTGACCCTGCAGGCCCGCGAAAAGGGCCTCCAACTGCGATTCGAAATTTCCCATGACGCACCGCTGTATCTCGTTGGGGATTCCGGGCGAGTAAGTCAGGTTTTGATCAATCTAGTTGGAAATGCAATCAAGTTCACTCCGGCTGGAGAGATCGTCGTGCGTGTTCGGGCCGAGGCAGAGAACGGCACTGGGCTCTGGCTACATTTCAGCGTTACTGATACCGGCATTGGAATACCAACGGAAAAACATGATCTTATCTTCGACGCTTTTTCTCAGGCCGATGGCAGCATGACGCGCAACTATGGCGGCACTGGACTCGGTTTGGCCATCTGCAGGCGCCTGGTCGCATTGCTAGGCGGGAAAATCTGGCTTGAAAGCACCCTCGGACAGGGCAGCACCTTCCATTTCACTGCGCGCTTTGAACATGCGTCTCCCAGCTCTACGCATTGTCAGGAGGATCGATTGGCGTCGACGAAACCTTATCCGGCGCCCCCATCCCAACACCTTCGAATTCTGGTGGCGGAAGACAACTTGATCAATCAAACCGTCATCCTCCACACCTTGACCAACCTCGGCCACAACACGACGATCGCTCAAAATGGTAAAGAGGCGTTGTTGGCATTGGAAGCCGGGGTTTTCGATTTTGTGTTCATGGATGTGCAAATGCCGGAAATGGACGGGTTGACGGCCACCCGCAAGATTCGAGAAGGCGAGCAGAAGAGTCAAAGGCACATTCCAATCGTTGCGATGACGGCACATGCCATTAAGGGCGATAAGGAGAGTTGCCTCGCGGCGGGGATGGATGACTACGTTTCCAAACCAGCAAGCAGCGATCAGCTCCGGGACGTAATCGCAAAGGTCTCCAGGCGGCAACCGAGTGCCTGCTCAGGTGAACTTCCATCGGTGCCGAACACGCTACAGCGATGGAACTCCGCTGAAGTGTTGCGCAGGCTTGAAGGCAACGAATCCCTGTTGCGCGAACTGACACAAATTTTTCTCGACGAGACTCCCAGACAACTGGAGGCATTGTCGCAAGCGATAGCGGCCGGCGACTCCAAAGCGGTTGAGAGAACCGCGCACAGCCTCAAGGGCGAATTGAACTGCTTAGGCCTCATCGGAGCGGGTGAGAAGGCCCGGGAGATCGAATCGATCGGCCGGGAACGCGCGGCAGAATCTGCGCAAGAGGTCTTTTCACTGCTCAGAGCCGAAGTCTGCGATCTGGCCACAGGAATGCAGCAAATGCTAGAAGCAAGTAAAGACATTGTGGGTCAGTAACAGAGCTTCGCGAAGTCAGCCGCCGTTCGTCTTCTCACCAGTTTCAGATCAGCGCCTTCGCCTGCTATGCATCCGCCTGTTTCGCAACTCGGAATAACCCGATAGTCACGGTTTGCAATCCTTGAATTCCAACCTGACGGCCCACCATCATTAGATCACCGGGACAAAGCCAGAGCCTCCCTCCGCGCCAGTCACGAAAGATCGGAGCATAACCGTCCGGAAATCAGAACAATTCCAGGGTTCAGACAAGCCATACGTTCGGCTCTTGCAGGCTGCCCACGCCGCTGACCATAATCCCCTGCAAATACGCGGGTTCGGCGCGCCGTAGAGTCGCCGTCCTTCTATAGGAATGGCGCGTCACATGCTTACTAATAAGCAGCCCTCCCCAATATGGGTTCGGATCTAAAACGAGAATGATTGAGATCAGCCAACACGAGGTTTGCAGAACCGGCGCCAGTGCGACGTATGGCTTTAAAGCGAGGCCATCGTCCTCAATCGCTAGGACGAGCGGGATTGAGATTGGTCAAGACCGGAAAAGCAACTGGGGCGAGTCTCCTCGCCCCAGGATATCCGCTGCTAACGCGGCTAAGCTAGTTGCAGTTAATCATGTTCTGGGTTACGCCTTGCAGGCTAATGACCGAATTGCCGACCAGAGGCAGGGTCCAGAGCTTGCTGTGATGCTTCCGCAACATATAGGCCGCAGCTAAAGATGTAGCGCTCTTCACTGAAGCCACCGCATAGGCGCGTCCCACCGTGGGATGCGTGCCGTACAGGTAGGCCGACTCTACCTCCATATTGCAAACGCCCTTCTTGCCGGCAAGCCAGTTCTCGCGTGCAAACAGAGTGGTATAAGAGTCTGCAAAGGTGCTGCCGGTCGAAATAATCGCCAGGCTCAGGAACTTAGCGTCCACGGTACGGCTCTCCGCCAACTTGGGTGCGGCTGGCGTTGGCGCCTTGGAAGTGGACTCCGTATAAAATCCCGGATCCGGGTCCGCCGAAGTGGCGCTGGGTGCATTCGGCAACTCCTTCGCAGCTGAAACTCCAACCAGAACGAGCACCGCAACCGCACAACGTAAGATGGATTTCATGAGGGAATCTCCCGTTAGGATTTGAACGATTCGACGCGGCCGTCCTGTTTTAGCGTTTGCTGCTGGGTTGCTTCGATTCGTCATGAGTCGAGATTACGTTGGTGAACGTACTTGCACAATTGCGAGAACGTAATAGAAGTTAGTAACACGCAGTAACCACCTGCGGGTACTGTTGCACTCAGTCGGCGAAATCAATCATTCTGGAAGACAGGTGGAGATTCCAAAGGTTTCGGCAAACGGTGAGTTGCCGTAGGGCCGGAAAGCAAAGAAGCAATCTCTTCTCCGCTCGCTACTCATCACACACGCTGATTTGGGCTTCAGCTTCTTGCCAGGAGTCTCTCAAGCTCTTCATAAAGCACCGATGATTGGATGGGCTTTGAAAGATAGCTATCGAAACCCGCCTGCAGAGCTTTCTCCCGATCACCTCGCATGGCAAATGCAGTCACTGCCATCACGGGCAATGAAGCCAGGCGCTGATCCTGGCGAATCTTTTCCAGTGTGGCAAAGCCATCGAGAACCGGCATGTTGAGATCCAGCAACAGCGCGTCGGGTTTGGACTGAGCCATCTTTTCCAAAGCTTCAAGGCCGTCGCCGGCCTCATCGACCGTATAACCGCGGGCCTCAAGCAACTCGCGCAGCAGCTCTCGGTTTACTGCATTGTCCTCAGCTATCAATACTGTGGGCACATAGTCCTCCGATAGAAATGGGATCTCCGCCCCTCAACTGCCAAGGCGCATTCACACTAATATATTAGTAATCGAAGCGGTAATCTTTGCAGGCAGAGTCGACTACTTCTGTCCGAAAGTAATTCGCCGCGCGCGAATCGCAAGTCGCCGTTCCGGAGTTGTCTCCTCCAAGATCGTCGAAATAACGATCGCACAATCCACAGTTTCACCGTTTACCTGACACCATCGTGTCCTTCCCCGGTTCGAGAAGAAATCTTCCTTCCACGGAATCCCGCCCCACGGGTACGAAAAATATGACAGCCCAGCCCACGGCAGAGCGGGCAGGCGTAAACCACACCTTAGCCACTGTTCCGAAACCCACCTGGCACTTAATCCCATTGTCGCGCACCATTTCTGTATCCCCGACCATCCCCGAACCGCTGGCTTTGCGGTCACAAGCTGTTTAAGCTCACCACGTACTCGTGAGCGCATGCGGAGCGGCCAATCGGCTGCTGACTGATGAGCATGACGAGCCGCTCAAAGGAGCAAAGTTGGCAGACTACATCGGCGCAATTGATCAAGGCACGACGAGCACACGCTTTATCGTATTTGATCGCTCAGGACGCATCGCGGCCATCTCGCAGAGAGAACATGAACAAATTTACCCGAAGCCCGGATGGGTCGAACACAATGCCGTGGAAATCTGGCAGAACACGCGCGCAGTAATCGCTGAGACGATGGCGAAAGCCAGCCTCCGGCCGCGAGACCTTGCCGCGATTGGAATCACCAATCAACGCGAGACCACCGTCGTTTGGGAGCGAAAAACCGGCAAGCCCGTCTCGAACGCTTTGGTGTGGCAGGATACGCGCGTCTCCGGCTATGTCCGCGAACTGGCGCAAGCAGAAGGACAAGACAGATTCCGCGGTAAAACGGGTCTGCCGCTCACGACGTATTTTAGCGGCCTGAAAATCCGCTGGATTCTCGAACACCTCCCTGGCGGGCGGGTAGCCGCCCAAGCAGGCGACCTGCTTTTCGGCAACCTTGACGCCTACCTCGTTTGGCATCTCACCGGTGGCAGCCCGCGAGGTTTACACATAACGGATGTCACCAATGCCAGTCGAACCCAAATGATGAATCTCGATACCTTATCGTGGGATCCGGAAATTCTGGAGACGTTTGGAATTCCCCAGGCAATGCTCCCGACTATTCGATCGAGCAGCGAAATTTATGGGACAGCAAAAGAACACGCTGTAGAAGATGTCGCCATCGCTGGAATACTTGGCGACCAACAGGCTGCACTAATAGGCCAGACCTGCTTCGAGCCCGGTGAAGCAAAAAACACCTATGGCACCGGCTGCTTTCTGCTGATGAACACCGGCACGCGAAAAATTGATTCCCAGTCTGGGTTGCTGACCACTGTGGCCTACAAGCTAAACCATCAGCCCGCTCATTACGCGCTTGAGGGCAGCATCGCCATCACAGGTGCGCTGGTCCAATGGGTTCGAGACAACCTCGGCTTGATTGAGAAGAGTTCAGACATCGAAGCGCTTGCACGCACCGTAGAGGACAATGGCGGCCTATATTTCGTTCCAGCATTTTCCGGCCTGTACGCCCCTTATTGGAAAGACGGCGCTCGCGGTGTAATTGCCGGGCTCACCCGCTATGCGAACAAGGGGCACTTTGCCCGCGCCGTTTTGGAGGCAACTGCGTTTCAAACTCGGGACGTGCTCGAAGCGATGGAAAAGGATTCCGGTATCAGGCTGGACATGCTCCGGGCGGACGGGGGGATGGTTGCCAATGATCTGCTGATGCAATTTCAGGCAGACATCCTTAACAAGCCGGTGGTTCGTCCTGTAACGAAGGATGCAACGACGGCATTAGGTGCGGCCTATGCCGCTGGTCTGGCGGTCGGGTACTTCAAGGACATTACAGATCTCCGCGCAAACTGGTCGGTCGACTGCACCTGGAAGCCACATCTGACAAACGAACGACGCGAGCAAATGTACAAACTTTGGAAGCGAGCCGTGAGCAGATCCTTCGATTGGATTGACTGACACATGAGAGTTTCAGCTGGAACAAGTCTGCAGATTTCGATCGCTGCTATTTGTTCAGGCAAGGAAAATTGGCTGCTCCTGTGCTGCGTGCGAATCCGCTAAACTGGTTCGTTATGAGTGAGCGTCTGAAGGGCAAAATTGGGATCGTCACAGGTGCGGGCAGTGGGATCGGACGGGCTTGCGCGATTGCCCTGGCCAGCGAGGGCGCGCGTGTGGCGCTAGTCGGCAGGCGAAGGGATCGTATTGAGGATGTCGCTCACAAAATTGGCGATTCAGCGTTTGCGATTCCAGCTGACGTTTCTAACACAAGCGAAGTACATCGATTAATAGACGACACTGTGAACCACTTTGGCGGGCTAAACTTTCTATTGAACAACGCGGGGGTCCTCCACACTGGAAACGCCGAGCAGATAACCGAAGAACAGTGGGACCACTCCTTCATAGTGAACGTTCGTGCCGTTTGGCAGCTCTCTCGGAGCGCGTTGCCGCATATGAGGAAAGTTGGCGGCGGTTCGATTATTAATGTAGCTTCCACGCTTGGAGTGGTTGGTGCTCGGAACCGTGCAGCGTATGCCGCCTCCAAAGGTGCAGTTGTCTTGTTGACGAAATGCATGGCTATCGACCACGGACATGAAAATATCCGGATAAACGCAATTTGCCCGGGGTTCGTAGAGACCGATCTGACAGCGGCTGTCATTGGCTCGGCTCCTGATCCGGCCACTGTTCGGCGGGAAAGAACCGCTGCGCATCCCATCGGCAGGCTCGGTCGACCGGAGGATATTGCAGGTTTAGCGGTCTATCTGGTGAGTGATGAATCGACTTGGGTGACTGGAGCTGCCTTGCCAGTGGATGGAGGTTATCTGGCGGTATGACAAATATCCTAGGAAGACGCGCCCGACCCAGTCCGCGTCGAGAAGGCCAGTTCATTGCCAAGCGGCAGATTGTGGCCCCTCCTCCCAGCCCTGCGCCTTCGTTACGCTTTTGCAGGGGGGTTGTATTTTTAACTGATAGGAGATAGCACAGATGAGCGGACCACCGATGGATCGAGCAAGGTGCAGCGTCGGATGGAGTTGGGTATTTTGGGTACGCTTTGGATTGTATTTAATCATTCCCACCTGCAGCCTGGCGACTCCGCTGCCGTCTCAGGTTGGCCCCGAGGCTGGGCATGGTGTTCTTGAAATTACTTCCGGTCTTGGACGCAAGCTCTATGCGCTGCCGGATGACGAAAGTGTTATCGATGCTCGCAAGAGCCTCGCAGCCGATCCTAAGAATGTCGAGCGGGTGCTGCAGCTTTCTAAAGCCGAGGCGGTTCGCAGGCAGTACAGAGAAGCAGTCGCAACCACGACCGAGGCATTAGCTTTTGCTCCGAAGAACGCAGATCTCTATCTTGAACGAGGCCATCGGGAGCTCGGACTACGGGAGTTCAAGCTAGCCATGGATGACCTGGAGCAGGCCACACGTCTCGCTCCCGAGATGCTGGATGCTTACTATCACCTGGGGCTGGCACATTATTTCTTGGGCGAGTTCGATCAGGCGGCAGCTTCGTTCGAGCGGGCCCGAGCGCTGTCCAAAAGCAACGATAGCCTGATCGATTGCTCGAACTGGCTATATGTTTCGCTGCGCCGTGCGGGCAAGGAGCAAGCGGCGGCACAGGTTTTGACGCATATCACGCCAGATATTAAGAACACCGAGCCCCACCTGTATTTTTATCTGCGTCTTCTGCATTTCTATCAGGGTCAGCTTACAGCCGAGGCTGTGTTGCCGCCTCCGCCCGGGGGACCGGGGGATCTCGAGGGCGAGCTAGCCTTCGACACCGTAAGCTATGGCGTCGGGAACTGGCGTCTCTATCATCACGACCCGTCAGATGCAGTTAGCCTGTTCAGAAACGTGGTAGAGGGTGAAGCGTGGAACTCGTGGGGATTCATAGGTTCGGAACGGGAACTTCTCCGCGGGGAGAAGTAACGGAATCGCCATCCATTGGCGGTTGCCGCCAATCGCGCGGGGATCACGGGCTATACAAAAGATACCTGAAAGTGGACAGCGATCGATCGGTGGTTTCCGGTCGGAGAGACGTGAAACTGACCAGAAGTCGGCTTCCCGAAAATCACTCCTAACCTCGACTCCATCCTCTCCTGACCCAGTGGAGTCCGAGGCCCCCGCATTCTGCATCCCTGCTTGGCGGGGAGTCACAAGTCACAAGATCGAAACCTTCACCCGCAGACGGACTTGCGATGTGGCTTAGTTTCCCGCAGATTGCTCGAGGCGCCACGCCGCGTGGCGCCTCGAGCTTCTCTAAGTTAGAAGCGAACGCGAGCGCCCAGCTCGATCTGCCGGTTGCCGCCGGGTTGTTCCTGCGCCGAGCCGTTACCCAGAGTGCCGAAAGTGGACGGACCTTCGAAGAGAGCCGCTTCGGCGTTGCCAAGCGGATCCTGCCACTGGTTGTGGTTTAAAACGTTAGCGAACACGCCTTGGAATTCCAGGCTGATGCCCTCCGTCACTAGGAAGTTCTTCTTGATGCTGAAGTCCATATTCCAGTAACACAGGCCACCGATAATACCCGTGCCGCCGTCCCGGTTATCTAACCCCAGAATCGGATTACGGTAGTTGTTAATTGCGGCCGTTCCTTGCGCGAAGAAATTGACCGGCAACCCGCCTGAGGGTCGGTTGTAGTAGGCGTGACCGTATTCGACATGCCCGAGCGGCACGGCATTTTCTTCGCCAAAGAAGTTTACATTGTCCCCGGCACCGTATTCCTGACCGCCTCCGGTCGTAGTGAACATCTGGATTGGAGAGCCGCTGCCCGCAGCGAAAATTGACGAGAAAGTCCACCCGCCCAGCGCCCGTCCCAGAAGTCCATGCTGCCCCTTATAGAACGCCGGCTGGTACACAAAGAATGTGTTGTAGACAAGCCTGCGATCAAACAGCTGTCGGCCATACATCGTATAGGGGTTGAAGGGATCGTCCGGAGTGAATTCACTGTCTGCCTGAACCAGCGCCGCCGTGCCCAGCGCCTTAGACCAGGTGAGGTTCGACTGCATCGTCAATCCCCTCCAGTCCGCCATCTTTACGGAGGCGAAACCGCCGTTGTAATTTCCGAAGCCTACACTGGAATTAACCGCAACCCCCGACGTCATCTGCGGACCAAAAGGCCCGGTGGTTGTGTTCATCATGCTGTGAGGGAAGTTGAACGGGCCGCTATCCAAATCGCTCCACAGGCTCCACACCTGAGCATTGGCGAGAGCGCCGGTCGCGTTGGGGTTCCCCGCTTGGGAAGCGACCCCTTCGTTGTAGACCACAGCCGCGGTGCAACTGGTAAACCCTTTGCAGTATCCTGTGGGTGAGTTCTTCAGCGCCGCCTCGAAGAAAGGCTGCGGAATCACCGCCCCCGCGTTGGCCGCGCAACCACCGCCAGCCAGCCCTGCAATACCGCCGCAGTATTGCAACACCACATTCTTATACGCCTGGGCAAACTGTTGCCCGCCCAGCGTCATCATGGTAGGAACGGCGTTCAGGTTGATGGGTAGATACTCATGGGTGATTCTGCGCCCGATGTAGCCAAGTTCCAGCGTAACCTTGCGGGTCAACTGGCGCTGAATGGTCAGGTCGAACGAGTCCACCTGGTTGGGCCGGAAATTCGGATCCAGGGACTCGGCGGTGGCTGCCGAAGCCGAATTGTAGCCAGGGAAGTCCGGCTGGGGCAGCGATGCACCGACCGGCGCGGACGACACTGGGGCCGTCAGGCCATCCACACCGATGCGAAAAGCTGTCGCCGGCGTGGCTGTTCGTTCCGTCGCGCCGCAGGTGCCGTTACTGAAGGCGCCGCCGACGCACTGCACCGGTTGCATCAGGCCCGTTCCCAGGAGCGGCACTAACACCAAATCCACACCGTTCAAGCGCCCGTAGACGCGCCCGTAGCCGCCGCGAACGACCGTATCTTCATGGCCGAAAATCTTCCCCGCCAGCGAATCGCTGTCGAAGCGCGGGTTCCAGGCCGCCGCGATACGCGGGCTGAACGAGCCGTAGAATGGATTGTAGGGATACTTCAGCCCATTCTCTGTGTTGCCTACCAAGGCAAAGCCGATCTCAGGGTTGTAGACTTGCCCCTCCAACGCAGCGCGTTTGCGATTCGCCAGGTAGGATTCCGACGACAGGGGCTGATCCGACTGGTCGACCAACTCAACCTGCTTGCCATTTGCTTCCACCGGTGGCATCTCCAGTGTCCAGCCCAACCCGTAAGTCAGGGTGAACGTCGGTTTCATGTGCCAGGTGTCACTGAAATACACGTTGTAGTAGGGGATGGTGCTCTTGTCGAATGCCGGTGTCAGCGGCGGATTCAAAGTCAGGTTTGGGCCACTCCGGGTGTAGACGGTTTGGGCGATGGAAACGATGCCCAGCGCCGCCGCGGTAAGGGAGGGGCAGTTGGGGATATTGGGATCATTGCAAATCGATACGTTGGACGCGAGTTCCGATCCTTGGTCCCCGTTGCCCAATTCATACACCGGCTGGTAGTTGATGCCGCCGCCATTATCGGTGCGTTGATGGTAGTCCCAGTTGTGCTGGTACGTTCCTCCGAACTGGAGCAGGTGGTTGCCTTTCAACATGGAAATGTCGTCGCGAACCATCTGATCGTGGCCGTCCCAGATTCGATTGCGGGTGTTCTGCGTGTTTACGTTGTAGGGCCCCAAATCCTGTTGTTCGCCGGCGGTTTGGCCGCTAAAAATTTCGAGAGCTCCGCCCAGCGTGGCGGTCTGCGGGGTATCTCCCTGCCGGGCGTATGCCCACCAGTTACGCAGGAAACTATAGTGGAAATCGTTGGTGGTGTTGGTGCTGATGTTGGTGGTCAGCGCCGCCACTAACATATGAGATTGCAGCGGTCCCTGGGATATGGAAGCCGGAACACCCTTCGTGTCGCCGGAAAAGAAGCCGCCGATATCGATCTGATTATCGTTGTTCGCGATCAGCTTGTTCCAACGATAGCTCGACATGAAGTGCCACTTGGCGCCGAAATCGTGATCTACGCGTCCCACGGCAAAGTTGCTGGTGGTGGGCAGGGCAACGTTCCCCGTGAAGCCCAGTTCGTTGGCCCCATCGCAGAGATTCTGCTGGCAGCTACTGTTCGATTGGGGTTCGTACGTCTTCCAGATCTGCTGAACCAGCGGGTTGACGCCAATCCCGCGCGGATCGGCACTTTTTAGGCTGAAAACCTGGCCCGTGAGGGGGTCCGTTATGTTCCCCGCGATCAGGGCCGGCGAGGGAACGTCCCTGAAAATTGTCTCGGAGTTGGGGAAGCGAAAACCTTCGTAGTTGGCAAAGAAATAAGTCTTGCCCCCAAGAATCTCTTTCGAGATAAGCGGCCCGCCGATCGCCCCGCCAAAGCGGCTGTAATGGAAGCTGGGCAGCGGAGCGGAGCCGGGCTGCAGAAGGTTTTCGTAGTCATTCTCCCAACTCTGAGACGACCAGTTGTTGTCCTTATAATATTCATACGCCGTGCCGTGCCAGGCGTTGGTTCCGCGCTTGGTGACCACCTTCACTTCGGCGCCTGCGGAACTGTTGAAATCGGCGGTCTGGCCCGCCGTGTTTACCTTGAACTCTTCCACGCTGTCCTGCGGCGTGGGCAGCACGCCCGTGGGCCCGCCCACCCCGGCTCCCAGGTTGTTTTGCGTGGCCACACCCCCGGTTGGGTCACCGGCCATGCTGCTGAAGTAGACGTTCTGGCTGCCGTCCATGTCGCTGCTGTTGTTGCCGCCATCAAGCGAGAAGTAGCTCTGATCGAGCACCGCTCCCGCAACCGCCCCATCTGGGCCCACACCTGGCTGCAATTCGACAAACGAACTGACGTCGCGGCCAAGGCTCGGCAGGTTGTCTAGGGTGAGACTGGTGATGGTATTCCCGACGGTGGCATTCATGGTCTGCAATTCGGTGCCAGCGGTAGTCACTTCTACGACCGCACTTGCACTTCCCACTTGCAGAGTCAGGTTGAGCGTGAGGCTGGCCCCGACCTTCACCTCCTGGTTCTCGCTCTTGATAGTTGAAAATCCAGTTTTGCTCACTTCAATGCTGTAGCTGCCCGGGTTTACGTCCACATAGATATATCGCCCGGACGCGTTCGTGGTTGTGGTGCGCGGAGTGTTGGTCCCGATGTCAGTCAGCGTCACCGCCGCCCCTGCCACCACTGCGCCCGTTGGATCTGTCACGGAACCGGCGACTGTACCGGTTGAAGCTGACTGCCCCCACACAGGCAGAGAGCTGCCCACACAAACCACCAAAAGCAGAACCAGAGCCAACTTTACGCTGCGCATGTACATCGTTTCCTCCGACCACAAAGATTGAGTGGCGCGACTTGACCGGGAAAACAGATGGAGCCGCTGCCCACTTCCACTACGCTGAGTGTTTGCAGTTAAAGAGCCAGAGCGGAGTCGTCGCGTTTTCAATCCGTTACATCGATCAACAGATCTGCGGTTATGAAATGCGGGATGCTGACTGGACAGTCCTCACAGCGCAGGTGGCGCGGGTGATGTTGCGTGTCTGTAAGACTGTCACTGCTTCCTGTAGCACTACATCAAACAGGAGAAGAGTTTTCAAAAGTCCAGATTTCCGGAGGATTCGTTTCGGTTTGACTCTTGTGATTCCAAGATACATACTGGTTGGTATGTTAGCAGCACGCAAGAATCCGAAACGCGGAGCGACTAGACTCCGCGATCCTGAGCGCACGCGGGAGCGTCTGCTGCAGGCGGCATTCCGCGAGATCTACAAATCGGGTTTCCAAAGTGCCAGCCTCGACACCATTCTGGTCTCAGCCGGCGTCACCAAGGGAGCGCTGTACTACTACTTCAAAAGCAAGCAAGCCTTGGGATACGCCGTCGTCGAAGAGGTCATCGCCCCCGACAACTACGCCCAGTGGGTGCGCCCTCTGCAGAGCGGCAAGGACCCTATCGACGCGTTGATCGGCGCTGTTCGCGGCATACCCGTTCGGCCCGCGGATGTGCGGGGCGGCTGTCAGTTGATCAATCTGGCGCAGGAGATGTCTCCCCTTGACGCGGGATTCCGCAAGCGGCTCGCCACAATCTTCGATGTCTGGCGGGAGGCTGTTGCCGCCGTTTTGCGAAAGGGCCAGGCCGAGGAAAGCGTTCGTCGCGACGTGAATCCCGCTGACGCCGCTGGCTTACTGATCGCGATGGTCGAAGGCTATGGCTCGCTGGCAAAGAATGCTCAGGATCCGGAAGTGATGAAAGCGGGGATCAGAAACATCGTGGATTGGCTGCGGTCGCTGCGGTCGCCGGGCAACCGCAAGCGGGTCCGATCGCATCGGTGTTAAGGTAATGGTGTGACACCCTTACATACCAACCGGTTTGTAGGCGCGGCGATGTTGCCTCGACTGCCACACCGAGGTCAAAGCAGGGTGGGGGAATGATAGAGAGAAACGATCAGCTCTGTTTCTCTGAATGACAACTGCAGTGAGATTCAGCTAACACAGGAGGAAGCGATGAACCGAAGAAGATTCCAGGCGGTTGCCTCTTTAAGCTTCGCACTGTTTCTTATTGTGAGCGCGGGCTGGCAAGCGCAAGCGCAGGACGCCAAAGGACCCTATCCCAGCATGGCTCCGCTTGATCAATATCTTATGGCGGATCGAAATGCCGAGATTGCCATGGCTCGTAGCGCGGCGCCGGAGGCCATCTCAGGCGATGCCGAGATCCTCGTCCTTGGACAGCATGGCTATGAAACCGCAGTCAAAGGCAAGAATGGTTTCGTATGCGCTGTGGAGCGGGCGTGGATGGGTTCATTCGAGAGTGACAAATTTTGGAACCCTAAAGTTCGAGGGCCGGTCTGCTACAACCCGCCGGCTGTCCGCTCTATCCTGCCCCTTACTTTTAAGCGGACAGAGTTGGTGTTGGCGGGACTTTCCAAAACTGAGATCTTCAACGGCACGAAGGCATTCGTGAAACAAGGGCTGCCTCCCCTGGAGCCTGGGGCTATGGCCTATATGATGTCGAAAGAACAGTACCTTACCGACTCCGACCACCACAACTGGATTTCCCACTTGATGTTTTACACCCCTCTCATGGACGCCGCCGATTGGGGCGCAGATTTGCCCCATTCTCCCGTCATGCTGAATCCACAGTTCAGGGGCGCTCCTGAACCGCTCGACGATTTCATGGTTCCCGCGGGCTGGTGGTCGGATGGAACGGCGGACCCAGTCAAGTCGGATTAGCAATGCGGATGAGTGTCACCAGTGTGTTCCCAATAGTGATGCCAGCCGCTGCGTTCTTTATTTTGAAAATCGGAAGAGACATTGTGATCCATGAAAACGTGTTGTGTTCTGTCCTTGTTCCGATTACTTGCCTTGCGCTGCTGGCCGCCGCGGCTGAAGAAAAAGCGCCCAAGTCGCAATATGACAAGAAACGTCAGCAAGGGAATGAGATGAACCGGAGGTAGACGCCAATTGATGACCGTGCAGGCTCACGGTGGACCTCGGGCACAGGAGCAGTAACGAAACCGGCAATGGAGGTCTTTTGGATAACGGGGACCCGCATATTCGGGGAGTCGTGCGCGAGACGCGGGCGCGTGCTATGGGGAAGTCTGCGCGCATTGCGATCCGAGCCACGGGGAGGATTCTCTTTATCGATGCGGCGGACGTTATCGCGGTAGAAGCCAAAGGAAACTATGTCTTGTTGTTGCATGCTACAAGTTCGCATATGCTGCGAGAGTCTATCTCCACAATGGAGGAAAAGCTCAATCTGCATGGGTTTGTGCGCATTCACCGATCCGTGCTGGTGAACGCGGCATTGGTTGAAGAGATTCATCTATCGTCCACGGGCGAGTATGTGCTCCGCGTGCGGGGAGGGAGGGAGTTCACAGCCACTCGCACTTACAAGAAGAATCTGCGACTCCTGGCGCAGTTGTGGATTGGGATCGGGAGTTTTGCCTCCGGGTAGGCGCAGTTATCCGCCTTACTGCCGCGCAGCGGAGTGCTATCGGGATTTGCAACAGTAGCCTTCGCAGAACACCACAATTTATCCGCGCAACAACGGACACCAACCCGGGTTACAAGTGTGGAACGTCCCCCGCGATTGCTTCCTGACCAATGGACACCGCGAAAGCCCGTATGAGAAAGGAGTCCTGCATGCGAGTGCGCGGACTGCTTGTTCTTTTCGGATCGTTTCTCGCCATCATTGCAGGCTTGGGCAGCGGACATGCGCAAAGCGCCACGCCAGGCTTCACCATCTCGGCCAGCAATGCGACCCTGCCCGCCAGCGGCACCGGTTCAATCCCGTTTACGCTTACCTCGGAGAACGGTTTTGCCGGCGATGTTGTTGTCAGTTGCGGTCCTGCGAATCCGCCAACGGGATCGATTCTGCCCCAATGCAATTACACTGGCGGTGGTCCAGCGCAGCCGCCGTATACCCTGACCGCCAGTGGGAGGGTGACAGGTAGTCTGAACCTGGTCGCGTTTATTCCTCCCTGCTCCAACCCATGCCCGGTCAAACTGTTCAGTCCCCCGCGACATCGGGGAGCGGTGAACCTGGCACTGGCCAGTGCGCTGCTGCTGGGCCTCAGCTTCCGTAGGAGGCCGGCGCGTTGGCTCACGCTGGTGCTGTGCGCTGCGGGAATACTGGCCGCACTGGCGGGAGTCAATGCCTGCGGTGCCGGCAACACCCACACCCTGACCCCCGGGACCTTTGCATACACCGTCTCGGCAACGCAAGCCGACGCGACTACGAGTCCGATGCTGGTTGCGAACACGACGGTCTACGTCACAGTGCCGGCAGGTATTTCCACGAACCTGCCTTCCGCCAATCCTTAATTGAGATCGTTCTTCGCGCGCAAGCCGGCAAGATGGCATTCGTAACTGACGCTATGAGGCGATTACACTCCTTGTGCGTGCGAAGGGGGTTTTAAGTGCAATCGCGATATTCCATCCAACCGCCCGAACCCAGTCCATTATGGTCTGACATGAGCCCAAAGGCTCTTGTACGCTGCGACTGCGTCCCTCAATAATCTACTTCGGACTCGCCTGAAACGTAAGACATGTTTTCGTGAGGAAATCCATGGATTCTGAGAGCCGCTCCCGCACCATCCGTTCGGCCAGCACAACATTGGCTGCAATGCTTCTATTTTTCGCCGTCGCTTCGGCGAAGGCGCAGACCTTTGAGGTCTTCTATTCCTTCACTGGAAGAGTGGGTGCCGGACCCTTCGGCCAGTTGGCGATGGACGCGGCCGGCAACATCTACGGAGCCGCAAATTATGGCGGCCTCAGTCAATACGATGCCGGAACCGTTTACAAATTAACTTCCACCGGAGCGGCGAGTCGGCTGTACAGCTTTACCGGCGGTGCCGATGGAGGAACCCCATACGCCGGGGTAATTCTCGATGAGAACGGGAACCTCTACGGCACAACCAAGGATGGCGGCGTTTCCAACACAACCTGCGGCACGGCGCCGCCTGCAGGCTGCGGCGTAGTGTTCAAGGTGGATAAGGCCCGCAAGGAAACGGTTTTGCACGCTTTTACCGGCGGAAGTGACGGTTGGGAGCCTCTTCATGAGCTGACCCGCGATGCTGCGGGGAACCTTTACGGCACCACTGAGGCGGGGGGCGGCGTTACTGGCGGGGCTTGCGCGCAATCAGGGTGTGGTACGGTCTTCAAGCTGGATACGACTGGAAAGGAAAAGATTCTGCACGCCTTTACCGGGAAGGCGGACGGAAACTACCCCAATTCACGTTTGGTCCTCGACGCATCGGGCAATCTTTACGGCACAACGCCCTCGGGCGGGATCATCACAGGCGTGTGCGTAACCCAGGGCCTGCGCGGCTGCGGCCTACTCTTTAAATTGGATAAGTCTGGAAAGGATACGATTCTTCACTCCTTTACCGACGGCGCGGACGGCGCCACGCCCGCTGGCAACTTGATCGCGGATGCGGACGGCAACCTGTACGGCTGCACTTCGGTCGGTGGATCCTTTGGAAAAGGAACGATTTATGAATTCGATACAACCGGTAAGTTCTCCGTGTTATACAACTTCGAAACAGTGGATTTCTGCGGCGGCTTAGTTCGGGATGCCAGCGGCAACTTCTTTGGCACAGCAAGCGGCGCTCCAGATGGTGTTGCATTCGAGGTAGACGCTAGTGGAAATTTCACTCAGCTTTACGGCTTCACTAACGAATCGGACGGAGGCGCACCCTTGTCTCAGCCAATTCTCGACCCGCAGGGCAACCTCTATGGCAGCGCTTATTTTGGAGGGATCGAATGTCCCGACGGCCTGGGCGATGGCTGCGGTGTCGTCTACAAGATCACACCTTAGCTAGGGGCAACTCTGGAGGCCCAGATCGTTAGCTCTGGAGCAGGGCTGCCGCGCCTGAAGAGCAGTCGCGCCCCGCGCTGCGTTCTTGTAAACCACGCCGCCTTTCATTACAAACACGACGCGCCGAACGGCGGTAATGTCTTGCAACGGGTTTCCATCGAGCGCAATGATGTCCGCTTGAAAGCCGGGAGCGATTGAGCCAATCTGATCGCCCAAGCCTAGCGCTTCAGCCCCCAAGGAGTTGGCCGAGACCATCGCTGCCATCGCGTCCACATCGCAGTCACGCACGCGATCGATGAACTCCTCGGCATTGCGCCCGTGAGCGCCCGCAACGGCGTCGGTGCCGAAGACGATCTTCAGCCTGGGAGTTTTCGCCGCGTGTTGCACGATCTCGTGATCCATCGGCAGGATCTTCTCCATCGCGGCAAATCCTTCGGCAGTGTAGCCTTGTGTGCCGAGATATTTATCCCTGTTCTGCAAGTAGTTCTCAATGACCAGACCACACTGCGGATCAAAATAGGTGCCCTTCTCTGCCATCAGTTTCAAATCGTCGTCTGGGGCCAGCGTACCGTGCTCCACCTCGGTGCAGCCCGCGAGCGTCGCGGCACGGACTGCCTCTTTGTAAGCGTGCACAAGGGTGCGCAGCCCCTGCTTCTTGGCTTCATCGCAAGCCGCGTTCAATTGCTCCTGCGAAAGAGTCATTCCTCCACCCTGGCGGATGGACTTCGACGCGAAGATTTTGATCAGGTCTGCGCCGGCTTGCTTTTGCTTCCTCACGTAAGCGCGGATTTCATCAGGCGTGCCGGTTGCGTCGCCTCGCCCTTCGAGCGGTTCGTTGGCCGTCAAGATACGCGGGCCGGGGAGTATTCCTTTTTCGATAGCATCGCGCAGCGGAATATCGTTGGGTGCGCCCACACTCTGCACCGTCGTGAAGCCTGCCATCAGCGTTACCCACGCATTCGACGCCGCCTGATAGGCATCCTCTTGTGTTGTCCCTTCGGTGCCTGCGTTTTTCCCGTCCTTGCCGAAGATCCACGTTATGTGGACGTGAGCATCGATCCAGCCCGGCAACACCGTCAGGCCGCGCAAATCGTAGTCCACCGGCCCTTCCAGGTCACTACCGATCGCAGTAATCTTTGAGCCCTTGATCACGATCCGAACGTCATGGAGTATCTGACCCTTGCCGTCGAGCACCACGCTCGCGGCAATCACGGTAGGTTTTTCCGAGGCAAGCGTCTGTGCAGGAGTTCGAGACGCCAGGATGCAGACGCCAACTAGACTGAGGATGCACGAAAAGGCCTTGGTCACTCGCATGATTGCTCCTTCTTGGGCTCGATCCGAAATACGGACCTAGTTTTGAAGCTCTCGAACAAGAACTCCGATTCGAACCAGGGAGAGGGATTCGAACCCCCGGTACGGTTTTCCCGCACATCGGTTTTCAAGTTGAGGCGCTTTGCGGGCGTGAGCGGAGCGCTCTTTTGCGGAGCGGGCGCCCGCAGCCGAAATCCTGAGCATAGTTTGCGAAGGAACCCTGCAGAATCTGGCGGAGGGAGAGGGATTCGAACCCCCGGTACGGTTTCCCGTACATCGGTTTTCAAGACCGACTGTTTCAACCACTCACACATCCCTCCGCGCTTAGAATCAAGCGGTTAATCCTTACCAGCAGCTTTGACCCGTTGCATTCTCGTTGCATTATTGCAAAAAACCCCACTCCCTGCTAGCACTGCGCGTGCTTCGCGCCCGCGCGCCGCGCGAGTTCGCGCTCCAGTTTACGCAGCCAGCGCAGTTCGCCACGGAACTGCTCGATCATGAGGCTGACCATCCACACGGCTTCATGAAACCGGTGGCCTACTTCTTTCTTGATCGATCGTAGCGTCACTTCTTCCCGCGACAATTCGTTCTCCAGAAATTCCCTGCGGCGCTCGATCTGTCGGCGAAACACTCCCGGCCTCGCCTGCCAGGAGAGTGCGATCCAGGTGAGAAACGGTGGCCGTTCGCGATGCTTCGTCCACTCCTCGCGTTCCAGCGCATCGGCCAGCGCCGCCCGGCCTTTGGCGGTTGTCCGGAAGACCCTGCGTTCAGGACCCGCCGCCGGCGACTCAAGCTCAGACGCGCGAACCAGTCCGAGCTGCGCCAGCTTCTCGATCGAGTAGTAGACTTGTGGCCGCGAAATGCCCGCCCAATCGCGCACCTCTCGCCGTTCCAGCTCTGCATTGGCTTCGTAGCCGTGTAGCGGCCGTTCCGCCAGCAGGCTGAGCAGCACAAGGTCGGGAGTCGTCAGCCCACGCTTCCTAACGGCGGCCATCGCTCGCCTTGCGCCTGCGGCTCCAGTGCCACCACACGCGCTGCTCGACCGGGAGATTCGGATTCTTCGCTTGCGCTACCGCTGCCCGAAATACGTCCAGGCAACAGATGTCCTGCATTTGCCCGGTGGCTTGGCAGAGCTTCTCGTACATCTTCTCTGGATTGCGCCGCGCCAGCTGCGCCACCGTGCGAATTCCCAGCAATTCGAAATCGCGCACCATCGCCGGGCCAATCGAAACCAGGTCGCTCAACCGCCGTTCTTCGCCGGTCATAAAACCTCCTTGACGAACTTCCGAATCGCGTATAGTGTAGCTAGTCTAAATAAGACTAGATGGTTTGGCAAGCATAAAAACTGGGCATGAGAAAAGCGATCTGCCCTGCTCCGCCGAGGTTGACACTTAGCAAAGGAGAAGTCGGATGATGGTTAAGAAAATCACGCCCGTCCTGCTGGTAGACGAGGTCGAGCCCTGCGTTAGTTTCTGGAAAGAACGATTGGGCTTCGAAGTGGCAATAGAAGTTCCCGAGGGCAGCAAGATCGGGTTCGTTTCGCTGCAAAAGGCTGGAGTCGAGTTGATGTATCAGAGCTATGCCAGCCTCGAGAAGGATACTTCATTCTCAGCCCAGAATCATGCCAAGGGCCCTACCTTCCTTTACATCGAGGTCGACAGCCTGGATGACGTGATCGCGGCCACGAAAGGCGCCAGCATGGTCATGCCCGAGCGAAAGACTTTCTACGGTGCACGCGAGATCGGAGTAAAAGATCCAGCCGGGCACGTCCTGACCTTTGCGCAGTTTGGGGCCTAAAGTCGTCTGCCGAGAAAATGCGTGCCTGGCCCAAACTGAAACTCAATCGCTGCCGGAAGCTGCCCTGCGGACGACAACGCATATGCGCGTTACAAACGCTTGAGCAACTGCAATAGTCGGCAAGACTACTTCAGCCCAAACGCCCGCGAATGAAACTCCATCACTTCCTCAAAGTGGGACAAAAAATAAGAGAAACTGTGATCGCCGGGATACAGATGATACTCGTGCCTGATCCCTTCTTTATCAAGTTGCGCGTGCAGCGCCGCCGCTCCTTTTTCAAATCCATAATTATCGTTCTGCCCGCAGTTGAAATAGATCGCCATGTGCCGCAGGCCTGCTCGGTTCTTCTCGGCCAAAATAAACGGGTCATTATTCTTCCAATGCACGGCGTCGATCGGATCGCCAAACACCGTCGCCAGCAACTTTCCCAGTGGCGTGCCCGATCCAATCGCCAAGTTCAACTCCTGCGGAGATTCCGTCATCAAAGCCGCACTCTGCGCGCTAACCGCCGAAAACATCTCCGGATACGCAAACGCGAAACGCAGTGCCCCATATCCGCCCATGGAAATTCCGCTGATCGCCCGGTGTGCCCGCCCTTTCGTAACGCGATATCTCGATTCGATCAGCGGGATGAATTCCTGCACAAAAAAATCGCCGTAGCGCACTTTACCCTCAGCGGAATTAATGTAGAACGTCCGCCCACCCTCCGGAGCCGCAATCAGAAACTCCCCAATGTCATGCTGCTTGCGCAGTTCGTCCAGCATCGTCCAGCCGCCGCTGTTGAATAAAGTCCGCTCGTTGTCCCCCAGCCCATGCAAGAAATAAAGGACCGGATAAGTTGTTGCGGGAGTCTTGCCCGCTCCCGCGTTATAGCTCGCTGGCACGTAAACACAATAATGTACTTCAGATTTCAAAATACGGCTGTGAACGGCGTCGCACTCAATGCGGCTCTGCGCGCGAAGAGAGAGAGGCAAAACAACAACCGCCGACAAAAAGAAAATGGAAAAAATAAAGAGAAGGCGCAACCCCGGTCGCATCGTTCCAGTCTACTCGTAGCGCAACGCCTGCACCGGATCAAGCCGGGCCGCGCGTCCCGCAGGATAAAGCCCCGCCACAAGACTCACCACGAAGGCGAATACAATCGCCGCTCCCACCAGCCACCACGGTACCGACCAGAAACTTTCCGGCGGCAGCGATTGCCGCTTGAGATAAATGTTGGTTCCAAAATTGATGACGTGCCCAATCGTCCAGCCCAGGGCAACCCCGACGAAGCCGCCTAGAATGCCCATCGCCCCAGCCTCGGCAAAGAAAAGTTTCTTCACGTCGATGTCGCTGGCGCCAATCGCCTTCATGATCCCAATCTCGCGCCGCCGCTCCAGAATCGCCATCACCAGTGTATTCACAATTCCTATGGAAGCGACGGCCAGAGCCAGGCTTCCGAAGATTCCCAAAAACAGATCCAGCACCGCGAAAAACTGCTGTAGGCTCCGCGTCGCATCAAGAATCGAAAATGTGTTGAATCCCATTTTCTTGATGGCATCCTCGGTCGCCCGTATCTGCGCCGGATTTTTCACCCGCACGCTCACCGACGAATACATTGCCTTACCGCCGGCGCTCGAGATCTCGCGCAGATCGGTCGGCTGCATCACGTGCAGACTTTCCGCTGTCCTGAGCGGAATAAACACTCGTCCCCGCGTCGGCCCGCGCATGCTCTCCGGATCGAGATCAACCACGCCAACAATCTTTAACTTCTGCTCTCGCGAAACCACGGAATAAGAAGCGCCAGACAGATTGCCGCCAACCGTGCCGCCACTACGAGCAGTGCCGCTCTCCGCATCGGCGGAAGCCGCATTCTGTGCCTCTTCCCGTTGCGCATAGCGCATAGTCAACTCTTTGCCCAGCAGTGGAGTCGCCAGCTCCGCCACGTTAGTTTCATCCACTCCCGGCTTGGGAGATTTCCCCAGTAACTCCTCAGCGAAACTCTTCTGCAGGATCGCTTCCGGGGCAGTGTCCGAAGAGAAGAAATGTCCCTGAATACTTTCAAACGCGTCGTTCGATTTCGCCGACTCCGGCAGCGCGGCGACCGTGGTCAGATGAGGCTTGTCATCAAACCTCAATTCCGTCGCAAAACGAATATCCGGATTCGCTTCCACCACGTTCGGCAAATGTTCGATCTCAACACGCGTCGGTTCGTCGAGGATGCGGCTCTCCCCCGGCGCCGGCCCGTTCCGCTCCTCGTCGTGGCCGAAACTGCGCAACTCGCGCCGCGAACTCACCACAATGGTGTCGAACAGTCCCGACTTCACCAGCCGCCTCGACGCCAGCTGCTGCAGCCCGATTCCCAACGAAAGCATCGCTACCAGCGAAGCCACACCCACCGAAATGCCGATCGTCGTCAGCGAATTTCGCAGCAGCGACTCGCGCAAATTGCGCAGCGCCAGCTCGCTTAGATCGGGCAGCTTCACGGCCGCACCTCCGGCATCCCTGGCGAATGCGGTGCGGTAATACTTGAACTTAATTCCTCGCCAACCAGCTTCCCATCGGCCAGAAAAATCAGCCGCTCTGCATAGCGCTCAGCCAGCGCCCGCTCATGCGTAACCATCACCACCGTCATCCCGAGCTTCTGATTGAACTCGCGAACCATGTTCATGATTTCCGTTCCAGTGCGGCTGTCGAGATTTCCCGTAGGTTCATCGGCGAGCAATAATTGCGGCCGGTTGATCAGCGCCCGCGCCAGCGCTGCCCGCTGCTGCTCCCCGCCAGAAAGCTCGCTGGGCCGGTGATTCATGCGCGCCTGCAATCCCACCCTCGCCAGAGCCTCGCGCGCCAGCCCATCGCGTTTCCCCCGATCCACCTCCGCGAATCGCATGGGCAGCTCCACATTTTCAGCCACCGTCATGCTCGCGATCAGATTGAATGACTGAAAAACCATCCCCACGGTATGCAGGCGATATCGCGCAAGCTCTTCGCGCGAAAGTTCAGCGAGATTACGATTCTGAACAATCACATTTCCCGATGTCGGCCGGTCAAGCCCTGCGATCAGATTCAAAACCGAAGACTTTCCCGACCCCGAACTGCCAAGCAATGCCACAAACTCGCCGGAATTAATCTGCAGGCTCACTCCATCCACCGCGCGAATCAGAGCCTCACCCATCCGGTAATGGCGGCAAAGATTTTCCGCGCGAATCGCAGGGCCGGCCGTAGTCACGGCCATCACAGATTTTTCCGGTCCACTCATCCCTAGCGGACCTCGCCCTTGAGTACGCCTAGCGCATCCGCCTTAACCTCGCCCCCGCGGGCCCCGCCCGGGTTGCCATTTCCGTCCGCCTCGAGCCGAATCTCCCTCGCCCGGCGCGAGAAACAAATTCTCTTCCACTCCATGCTGCCGCGTGTAGAGGTCGTAATAGCGCCCTTGCGCAGCGTAGAGCTGCGCATGCGTGCCGCGCTCGACAATGCGTCCCTGCTCCATCACCAGAATCTGGTCAGCCCGCCGGATCGTCGACAGCCGGTGTGCAATCACAAACGTAGTGCGGCCCTGCATCAGATAAAAAAGTCCCTGCTGGATCATTTGCTCCGATTCCGAATCCAGGCTTGAAGTTGCCTCATCGAGAATCAGGATGCGTGGCTCCGCCAGAATCGCGCGCGCAATTGAAATCCGCTGCCGCTGCCCGCCAGAAAGCTTCACCCCACGTTCCCCAACGACCGTGTCGTACTTGTCGGCGAAGCTTTCAGCGAACTCATCCACGCGCGCGATTCGGCAAGCGCGCAGAATTTCTTCCTCACTCGCATCTGGTCTAGAAAACGCCACATTCTCCCGAATCGTTCCATCGAACAAAAACGACTCCTGCAGCACCACGCCCAGCCGAGTGCGATAAGTGTCCAGCCGCACCGTGCTCAAATCCGTTCCATCCACCAACACGCGGCCTTTGCTGGGAACGTAAAACGCCGAGATCAGCCCGATGGTCGTTGACTTGCCCGATCCCGAAGACCCCACCAGCGCCGTCACCGTTCCCGGCTCGCTTCGAAACGAGACATCGCGCAGCACATCGTGAATGCCGTCATAGCTGAAAGTGACGTGATCAAATTCAATCAGCCCCACAATATCGCGCAGCGCCACCGTGCGGTTCGGATCCCGATCCTCCGGCCGCTCCCGCATAATCTCCTGTGTCCGCTCAAGCCCTGCCAGCGCCTCGGTAAGCTGCGTTCCAATTTGCACGATCTGCATGATCGGCGCCACCAGAAACACCAGCAGGAAGTTAAACGAAAAATAGCTGCCGGGCGTCAGCGTGTGTGCCGTCATTTGCCGTCCGCCGACGTACATCGTTGCCGCTCCCACAATCCCCAGCAGCACGCTAGCCGAAAGGCTCATCAGCGAAGTAGCCGTTAGCGTGCGCATCACGTTATCCAGCAGCCGTCGCACACCCGCCGCAAAGATGCCCTCTTCGCGCTCCTCCGCGTGATATCCCTTGATTACCCGCACGCCACCCAAAGATTCCGTCAGCCGCCCCGTAACCTCCGCGTTGATTTTTCCGCGCTCGCGGAAAATCGGTCGGATCGTCGCAAACGCCTTATTCAAAGTCAGCGCAAACACGGCCAGCGATCCCACAGCAATTAGAGTCAAAGGCGTGCTGATGCGCAGCAGCAAAACCAGCGCAATCACCGCCGCCACCATGCCTCCCGCAAAATCGACCAACCCCGTGCCAAGCAAATTGCGCACGCCTTCCACGTCGCTCATAATCCGCGACACCAACGCTCCGGTTTTGTTGGCATCGTAAAACGCAACCGGCAACCGGCTGATGTGTCTCTGCACTTCTTCCCGCAGTTCCGCAATCAACCGCTGCGCCGCCTTCGACAACAATTGCGTCAGAGAAAACGAAGTCACGCCTTGAACCAGCGTCGCCACCAAAACCGCTGTCACCAGAGGACGAAGCAAGCTGGTGTGATGCTTGCCGACCACATCATCAATAAGAAATTTCGAGGAGTAAGGCAGGACAAACCCGGCCAGCCGGTTAATCACCATCAGGAAAAAGCCCAGCAACAGCACGACCCGCCGCGGACGCATGAGCTTCCACACTTCCGGCAGGACGGCCTTTAATCGTGTGACCTTGGGCTTCGACAGCTGCTTGAGATCGGAACTCAATCTGTAATTGGACTCCCGCGAACGTCAATCCGCTTCATTAATTAGTGCGTGGCCGCCGCATCCAATCGGCCCCAGCGTCACCGCGGCAGGCTCATCGCTCATAGCTCACCCTTCACAGCATTGTGACATCCGACGCGCCCGTTGTATCCTCGGTGCGTGTTTGGTTCGTCTGCGCCGATGCGCTCTCCGACTCTGGGCTTGCTGCTGGGCCTGATCGTCACGCTGGCCGCGGTCATCGCTTACTCCGCTTATATCACCTGGCAAGTCGCCGGATTGCGAAAACTTCAATCCGATCTCATCGACCGCAACCGCAAAGATTCTCTGCAGTTGCTCCGAATCCAGAACGATCTGAACCTGCTGGCCGTAGCCATGCGCGACATGGTCCAGAACGACGAACCCTATCCGATCACTGCCTGGTCGTCGCAGTTCCAGCGAATCCACACCGACCTCGACGATGCCATGCACCTCGAATCCACGTTCGCTCCCACCAACCGCACACCAGACCAAACCGCATCACTAACCAGTTCGCTGGCCCAGTTCTGGGATGCCGCCGATCGCGTCTTCGCCCTCGCCAGTCAAGGCAACGAAAAAGATGCGCGAGCCCAGATCGAACTCTCCCTCCAGGCGCGCCAAGCCGCATTAAGCACGGCCATTTCCCGGCTGCTGGTGCAAAACAGCGCCAGCCAGCAGCAGGCTGCAGAGCGCATCGTAGAAATCTACAACCGGGTGCAACGCGAAGTCTTCGTCTTTCTCGCTGCCACGCTGGCTGCAATCCTGCTGACCGGTTTTTCCATGATCCGTTGGAACCGTCATCTCTTTGCGCAAATCACAGAACTCTCCGACCGCCGCAGCGAGCTGGCGCAAAAACTGATCTCCACGCAAGAATCCACACTCCGCTACATCTCTCGCGAGTTGCATGACGAGTTCGGCCAGATCCTTACCGCCATGGGATCGATGCTGGGCCGCGCCGGAACTCACGCTCCCGAAGGCTCGACCCTGCGCAACGACCTCCAGGAAGTCCGCCAGATCGCGCAGTTGGCTCTCGACAGCGTGCGCAGCCTCTCACAGGCGCTTCATCCCGTGATGCTCGACGAAGCCGGGCTCGAAGCCACCATCGACTGGTACCTTCCCGCGGTAGAAAGGCAGACCCGCGTTACCATACTCTATGAGAAGCAAGGCGAGCCGTTCGAGGTAAGCGCAACCGCGGCAGTTCAAATCTACCGCGTGTTACAGGAAGCCTTAAATAACGTCGTGCGGCATTCCGGCGCAAAGCAAGCCTGGGTGCGATTGCGTTTCTTTCCTTCGCAGCTCGATTTGGAAGTCGAAGATCATGGCGCGGGTTTCAGCAATCCGCCGGCAAAGCAGGGAATCGGCCTGGTAGCCATGCGCGAACGCGCCGAGTTGTTAGGAGGCCAAATTCTTTTCACAACTCCGCACGGAGGCGGAACGTTGGTGCATTTAAGCGTTCCCCGCGAAAATGTCGAGGCCGTCAACTAAAAACGAGGACGTGAAAAGCCAACAGCCGAGGGCTAAAGGCTAAGAGCTAGAATTACAATAATGTCCGAAAAAATCACAGTCCTGCTAGTCGACGACCACTCTCTGGTCCGGCGCGGATTTCGCAGCATGCTCGAAGACGAACCAGACATGATCGTAGCCGGCGAAGCCGGAGACGGCGAAGAAGCCGTCAAGCTCGTGCGTGTACTGAAACCGCAAGTCGTAGTCATGGACTGCGCTCTCCCCAAACTGAACGGCCTCGATGCCACTCGCCAAATTCTCGAGGAGCAGCCGCAAACCGCAGTCCTGATGCTGAGCATGCATTCAGAAAACACCTGGGTGCGCCAGGCCATCGACGCCGGCGCCAAAGGATACATTCTCAAAAACGCGATGAGCCTCGAACTCGGCTCCGCCGTAAGGCGCGTAGCCGCCGGGGAAACCATCTTCGACCCGCAGCTCGAGCAGCCATCCACGCTCAAAGGCGAACGCAGCGACGCGTTAACTCCGCGCGAGCTCGAAGTCCTGCAGATGATCGTCGACGGCAAATCGAATAAGGAAATCGCCGTCGCCCTCGAACTCAGCGCCAACACCGTCGCCGTTCATCGCGCCAACATCATGAACGCCCTCGGCATTCACAAAACTGCCGAGCTCGTCGTCTACGCCATTCGCTCCGGACTGGTGAACATTCGGTGAACCGCCGATCCTTTCTGCAAGGCGTCGCCGGCCTGGCGTCGTTGTCGCACTTGTCGCGATTGCCCGCTTTCGCCGCTCAGCCATCCGCCTCTCCCGGATTCAAGTTGGTCGATGTAACTTCCCCCGCCGGCATCGCATTCCAGCACAACAGCGGAGCATTCGGTGGCAAGTTCCTGCCTGAAACTCTAGGCTCCGGCTGCGCGTTTTTAGACTACGACCGCGACGGCTGGCAAGATATTCTCCTGATCAACGGAATGGACTGGCCCGGCCACCCCCATCGCCGCTCCACGCCGCGCCTCTTTCGCAACAATCGCAACGGATCTTTCACCGACGTTACCGCTCGCTCCGGCCTCGAGCTTGAAATGTACGGTATGGGAGTAGCCGTAGGCGACTACGACAACGACGGCTTCCCCGACATTCTCATTACCTGCGTAGGACAGAGCCGTCTCTTCCACAACAACGGCAACGGCACGTTCACCGACTTGACAAATTCCAGCGGCCTCGGCAAACGCACAGCCTTCAGCACCTCGGCTCTCTGGTTCGATTACGACCGCGACGGCCTGCTCGACCTCCTCATCTGCAACTACGTGAAGTGGTCGTCCGACCACGATGTCTTCTGCAGCCTCGACGGCAAACACAAGTCCTATTGCACGCCTGAAGCTTACCGCGGCGAAACTTGCTGGCTCTTTCACAATCGCGGCAACGGCGCCTTCGAAGACGTCACCGCATCTAGCGGAATTTTCGACAGCAGCTCCAAATCCCTCGGCGTTGCCATGCTCGACTACGACCACGAAGGCTGGATCGATCTCCTGGTCGCCAATGACACCCAACCCAACAAGCTCTACCGCAACCAGCACAACGGAACCTTCAAAGACTCCGCCGTAGAAGCCGGACTCGCCTTCAGCGCCGACGGCCGCGCCCGCGCCGGCATGGGCGTCGACGTGGCCGATTTCACCAACTCAGGTCACGCAGGCGTCGCCATCACAAACTTCGATAACGAGATGACCGGCCTCTACCAGTTCGACGGCAAAACCTATGAAGATATCGCCGCCCAGGCCGGAGTGGGGCTACCCTCTCGCAACACGCTGGGTTTCGGCTGCGTATTTTTCGACGCCAATCTCGACGGTTGGCTCGACCTCGCCGTCGCCAACGGACACATCGACGAAACCGTGCGCAACATTCGCGGCAATGTAGGCTACGCCCAGCCCCCGCAATTATTTCTCAACAACGGCAAAGGGAGTTTTCACGACGTCGCCGCCGAACTTGGCGGCAGCTTCGATCAGCCCAAAGTAGGCCGCGGACTGGCTTACGCCGATTTCGATCGCGACGGCGATCTCGACCTGCTGCTAACCACCAATAACGGCCCCGCGTATCTCTATCGTAACGACCAGCTATCTGGAAATCGCAGCATTCGCTTTCGCTTGGTAGGAACCAAATCAAACCGCGACGCGATCGGCTCAACCATCCAAATCATTTCTGCGGGCATGACCCAGTCGCGCATGGTAAAAAGCGGCTCCAGTTACTTATCGCAATCCGAACTGCCCGTCACCTTCGGCCTCGAAAAACAGGATCGTGTGGAAAGCGCAGTCATCCACTGGCCCAGCGGAAGAACCGAAGAATTCAAAAACCTCACAGCAGGACGAAGCTACGAGTGCGTGGAAGGTAAGGGAATCACACCCCAGGACAGATTCTAAAAAAAGATTCTGACCGCGCCTGGCGAGGGCAAATCGAATCCTACTGCCGCCCAATCGCCCCGCCCGTCGCCACATCAATCTCCACCGACTCGCTGACCCGCAAAAACAACGTGCTCGGATTCTTCATCCCCCACTTCGCATAAGGAACGCTGAAATGAAGAGCCGCACTCCAATGATCGGGAAACATCTCCACCTCAGCCGGAATAATTAACTCATGCTCCGATCCATGAATCGCAAAAATCCCATGCACGCGAACTTCAGATTTTCCCGCCGCCCCGATTGCCCCTTCCACGCGCTCCGGCCGAAAAGAAATCTCAGGATGCTGCTCGCTCTCGAGTACTTCTCGATGCATCTTCCGGTCGCGCATGCCGTTGTCGCTCTCGCCGCTCTTCGCATCCACCACAATTTCCCCGCTAAGTTTTCCCGCAGCCGGATCAAGATCCAGCGCTCCCCGCTTCAACCGAAAAGTCCCGTGCACTGCATGCAGCGTAGCGCCCAGGGTGAAATTTACTGTAGTCTTCTGCGGATCCAGCGTCAGCGAAACATTCTGCGCTACGGCACTGCCGCAAACCACAAATAAAAAAATCGCGGCCAGCGCGAAATACCCCAGGCGCCCAACCGCGATCAACCTTGAAACAGAAGTCGAACCTACCATTCGAGCATTACGAGCTCCGAACAAAATCCCGGCCCCATCGCCGCCAGCAATCCCAGCGTACCCGGCTCCGGACGCCGGTTCTTCATCACATCCTCCAGCACCACCAGCACCGACGCCGAAGACAAATTCCCAACCTTGCGCAGGCAATCCCACGACGCGTCCAGTTCGCCATTATTCAGACCTAGCGCAGCGGCCGAGGCCTGCAGCACCTTCGGCCCTCCCGTATGCAGCACGAAACTCTTCACGTCGCTCCGCCGGTGCCCATGATCGGCAAGAAAAGCATCCACATCGCGTCCCAGATTCTCTCGAATCAAAGTCGGAACCTCCGTCGAAAGCAGAATGCGGAAGCCCTTCTCCGAAATCTTCCATCCCATCATGTCCTCGGTTTCGGGATAAAAAATCGACCGCGTCGCCAGAATTCGAGGGCCGCTAATTTCCTGCTCACCCGACTCGAAATCTTCGCCCGTAACAATCACCGCAGCCGCTCCATCCGCGAACAGCCCGGACGAAATCAAATTTGCCACCGACAAGTCTTCCCGCTGCAGCGTGAGCGAACACAGCTCCACTGAAACCAGCGCCGCCGCCTGTTTCGGATAAGCCCGCACATAGTCCGCGCACCGCGCGATTCCCGCCGCTCCAGCTACGCATCCCAAACCAAAAATCGGCGTGCGCCGGATGTTCGCCGGCAATCCCATCTGGTTCACCAGCATCGCGTCAATCGAAGGGCTCGCCACTCCCGTGACCGTCGTGAACATCAAAGCCCCCAGGTCGGCCGGCTTTACTCCCGCATTGTGCAGCGCCACGCACAGCGCGCGCTCGCCCAACTCTTTCGCCACTCGAATCCAGATATCGTTGGCCTCGCCCCAGGTCTTGATATCCACATATTGCTCCGCTGGAACTGCGAGGTAGCGCCCGTCCACGGTTACATTGCGATGCAATCGTGCGAGCAGTTGCGGATTTCTGAGTTCGTCTCCCCAGTAGTCCTGGAGGCGCTCAAGCAGAAATTTCTGGGAATAGTAATGCTTCGGGAAAGCGCTGGCTGCGCTGGCAATCCTCATGGATTTCGCGTCCTGAAGTCAGTCTCGGCGCGGAACCCGTGCAGTCACCGAACGAAAGCTTCCCACGTTCGATGGCAACCTTTCCTGGATGGTTGCTCTAAAGAACCCCGCGCCAACCTGCGTATTGTCGCAGAATTTACGCCTTTCGTGTTAGGACCGTCTCAAAACCTTTGAATCTGGTCCTAATTCGGCACCGCCACCGGCGTCACCGCGATCGAGGTCGGCGAATTCCCAACGTTATAAGTAAAGATCGGATTCAAATTCCCCTGCGTGACTTGAAACGCTTGAATCCCCGCGGAAGAGCCCTGATTACCCACAAATAAATGATTTCCATCCGGGTCGAAAGACAGCACGCTCGGCCCCGTCAAGGTTTCAAAGGCGAAAAAAGACGTCGCGGTCGTGAGCCCGGTGGGCAGCCCGGTCGTCGAGGAGATCGAATAGACCGAGACGTTGTTCGAGGCCTGGTTCGCCACATAGAGATATTGTCCCTTGGGATCCAAAATCATTGCTACCGGATCGTTATAAGTATCGGCCAGCGGTGATCCCGTAACCTGCGACAAGGTTCCGGTCGATGCAATATCGAAAATCGAAATCGAATTCGACGACGTGTTTGCCACGTACAGATGTTTGCCCGCCGGATCGATCGCCAGGCCAAACGGGTTGACGCCGCCCGTGGAAGTCAGGCTCACCAACTGCAGCTTTCCTGACGTGATGCTGAACGCCGCGATCAATCCCAGCGGCTGGCTCGCGGCCGTCACGTAGAGAAACTTCCCAGAGGGTGCAACCGCCATATTCAGCGGCGCCAATCCGATCGGAAACGGAGACCCGGCCACCTGCGTAAGAACACCTGTGCTTGAATCGATCGAGAACGCTGAAATGTTATTCGAAGCCGTATTCTCCGAATACAGAAAGGCTCCCGCGGAATCGATCAGCAAAAGTTCCGGTTCCGAGGCCAGCGGCAAAACCGACGTCCGTGGAAACACCTCGCTCAACACTCCATCGGTGGCAATCGTGAATAACGAAATGTCATTCTCGTCCTGTCCGGGATTGGCAACATACAAAAACTTCCCGGTTGGATGAATCACCACCGAGTGCGCTCCGTCCCCCACGCTGTAAGGGCTTCCGTCAATCTGCGTCAGCACTCCAGCCCTTGGATCTTCCCGATATACCGCTACCTGGTTCGCCGCAGGCAGCGTGGCGAACAAAAAATGACTTGTCGTGCTGCAACCAACGCAACCGGCCATGCTCGCCAAAGCGAACACCAGCGCCAATGCCTTCTGAAGCATTCGTGACTCCTGAACCAAGTTAGAGAAGTGCAATTTTAAAAGAAAGTGCAATCTAACACGGGGATGCGCAAAGCGCGATCGACCGCCAACCTGCACGCTGCCTTAGAGACCGCTCCGAAAACGAAGAACAATAATAGAAGAACAATAATAAAGGGATCACGGGAAAAACGGCACCGTCGTAAAAACAATCCCGCCTCGATTCCTTCACTTCTGCGATGCAACGCCGATGAGAGCAGGTTGCATGTTGCTCCCAGCGCGCATCGCATCAATCGCAGAATTTTCAATCTTAACAGGATTCCGCCCGCCGGGTCTCAGGAGGGCCTCAGTGAGCCGGACTTGGAGTAGGTGTGCCCGCAGATTCCTCCGCCAGCAACGGATCCTCGCCCCGCAGGAACATCCGCAGCCGGTCAAGATAAACGTAAACCACCGGTGTGGTGAAGAGCGTAAGCGCCTGGCTTACGATCAATCCGCCCACAATCGTAATACCCAGAGGCCGGTGCAGCTCAGAGCCGGTGCCCCTGCCCAGCGCCAGCGGCAGCCCGCCGAGCAGCGCCGCCATCGTCGTCATCATGATCGGACGGAAGCGCAGCAGGCACGCTTCATAGATCGCCTCCACCGGCTTTTTCCCTTGTGTGCGCTCCACTTCCAGCGCCACGTCGATCATCATGATCGCATTTTTCTTTACCAGCCCAATCAGAAGAATGATCCCAATCGTCCCAATCACGTTTAGCTCGTTGTGGGTCAACAGCAGCGCCAGCAGCGCTCCCACGCCCGCCGACGGCAGCGTCGAAAGAATCGTAATGGGATGTATGTAACTCTCGTAAAGCATTCCCAGCACAATGTAGACGGTAATCAAAGCGGTGAGAATCAGGATCGGCTCGCTCGAAAGCGAATCCTTGAACGCCGCCGCCGTTCCCTGAAAGCTCGCGGATATCGTGGACGGAAAATTAATCGACCGTTGCGCCTTGTCAATGGCCTGCGTAGCCTCTCCCAAAGCGATTCCGGGCGCCAGGTTGAACGAAATCGTGACCGAGGGAAACTGGCTCTGGTGATTCACGGCCAGAGGAATGTTCGAGGCTTCATAATGCGTGAACGCGGCCAGCGGAATCGGCGACCCATTCGCCGCGCGCAGGTAGATGTTCTGCAAGGCTTCCGGCGTCTGCTGGAACTGCGGCGCCACTTCCATCACCACGTGATACTGGTTCAGTGGCCGGTACATCGTCGAAACCTGCCGCTGTCCGAAGGCGTCATAGAGCGCGTTATCAATGTCCTGCGCGGCTATGCCCAGCCGGCTCGCCGTATCGCGATCGACTACCAGTTGCGCCTGCAGGCCTTTATCTTGCTGGTCGGTATTCACGTCGCGCAGCTCGGGCAGCTTTCGCACCGCATCCAAAAGCCGCGGCGCCCAGGTGTTCAGCTCATTCAAATCCTCCCCCTGCAGCGTGTATTGGTACTGGGCCGCCCCAAAGCGTCCGCCAATCGTCAGGTCCTGCGCCGACTGCAGGAACAGCGTAGCTCCCGGAACCACTGCCAGTTTGTTGCGCAGCCGATTGATCACGTCGTCGGCGGTGACATTCGGGCAGCTTTGCCAGAAATGGCGACTTTGGCAATGGCCGCGTTGCTCCAGCGGCTTCAGCATGACGAAGAACCGCCCCTGGTTGGTCGCCGATCCTCCGCCCGCAAACCCTACCGCCGTGTCGACCGCCGGATCCGTCAATATAACCTTCACAAACTGTTCCATCTTGTGGCTCATGGCCTGGAATGAAATATCCTGTGACGCCTGCACCGACCCCATCAGCCGTCCCGTATCCTGCTGCGGGAAAAATCCTTTGGGAACTTTGATGTAGAGGTAAACGCTGAGGCACGCCACCGCAATCGTCACGCACAGCATGACAAAACTGTGCTTGAGCGCCGCGGCCAGGGAACGTCGGTAAGTCCTCAGCATCCAGTCAAAAACCGCCTCGCTCGCGCGATACAGGCGGTTATGCGAATCATCCTTCGCCGGACGCAGAAACTTTGCGCACATGGTGGGAGTCGTAGTCAGCGAGACCAGCAGCGAAATTCCGATGGCAATGCTCAACGTCACCGCGAACTCGCGGAACAGCCGCCCGACGATTCCACCCATTAACAGCAACGGAATGAACACCGCGACCAATGACACGCTCATGGAAAGAACGGTAAATCCAATTTCCGCCGCTCCTTTGAACGCAGCTTCCACCGCGTCCACGCCTTTCTCCACATAACGCGTGATGTTCTCCAGAACTACGATGGCGTCATCGACGACGAATCCCGTGGAGATCGCCAGCGCCATCAGCGATAGATTGTCCAGGCTGTAGCCCAGCAGATACATGCCCGCGAACGTGCCCACCAGCGAAAGCGGCACCGCGATGCTGGGAATTACGGTGGCTCGCACCGTGCGCAGAAATACGAACACCACCAGAATCACCAGCACGATCGAAATCAGCAGCGTCGATTCAATATCCTTTACCGAAGCTCGCACGGTCACCGTGCGGTCCATCACCACTTCCAGCTTGATCGCCGGAGAAATCGAGGACCGCAAATACGGCATCAAAGCGCGAACCCGGTCTACGGTCTCGATGACGTTCGCGCCCGGCTGCCGGAAAATAATGACTAGTACGCCTGGTTTTCCATTGGCCAGGCCAAGATTATGCACGTCCGCCACCGAGTCCTGCACATCCGCCACATCGCTCAGCCGCACCGGTGCCCCATTGCGGTAGGCAATAATCATTGGCCGGTATTGGTCCGCCGTAAAAAGTTGATCGTTGTCGTCGAACGTCAACGTAGTGTTTTCCCTCGCGACTTCCCCCTTGGCCTGGTTCGCATTCACCAGGTTCAGCGCGTTGCGCACCGTGTCCAGGCCAACTCCGAGCTTGTTGAGCAGCATCGGGTTCACTTCGGCCCGCACTGCGGGCGGCGCCGACCCGTAGGTGAATACCTGCCCCACCCCATTCACCTGTGAGAGCTTTTGCGCCAGAATCGAGTCCGACGTGTCATACAAACGCGCCACCGGAATCGTGTCCGAGGTGAGTGCCAGAATCAAAATCGGGGCATCCGCGGGATTGATCTTGCGATAGGTCGGATTGCTCGGGAGATTGGAAGGAAGCTGGCTGCGCGCCGCATTGATGGCCGCTTGCACATCGCGCGCCGCGGCATCAATGTTTCGGTTCAAATCAAACTGCAGCGCAATGCCCGTCGAGCCCAACTGGCTCGACGAAGTCATCTGGTTCACGCCCGAGATTCGCCCAAACTGCCGCTCCAGCGGCGTTGCCACCGCCGAAGCCATGGTCTGCGGATCGGCCCCCGGCAACTGCGCGCCCACGCTGATCACCGGAAAATCCACCCGCGGCAGCGACGCCACTGGCAAATAATTAAACGCAAGAATTCCGGAGAGCAGCAGCGCCGCTGCCAGCAGCGACGTCCCAATCGGTCGCCGTATAAATGGAGCCGAGATACTCATCTTCTATTTGACTGTCATCCTGTGCAAGCGTTCTTGGCGCAGCGAAAGATCTGGACGAGCCGCGCGAAGCATCGCGTTTCTCGCGATGCAATAATCGCGCGTTTGGCTCGCTTCCTTCTCGCTTTCCATCGCACCCACTAATCCGCCGGCATCTCATGCGGAATCGGATTGCCAATGTTGTACTTCGCAAACCGGCTGGCCAGCCGGTCAAACCACAAATAAACCACCGGCGTCGTATACAGAGTCAGCAGCTGGCTCAAAAGCAATCCACCCACAATCGTAATTCCCAGCGGCCTGCGCAACTCCGCGCCCGTGCCCGAGCCCAAAGCCAGCGGCAATCCGCCCAGCAACGCCGCCATTGTCGTCATCATGATCGGACGAAAGCGCAGCAGACACGCCTGAAAAATCGCCTCTTCCGGAGGCTTGTGCTCATCTCGCTCCGCCTCCAAAGCGAAGTCAATCATCATGATCGCGTTCTTCTTCACAATGCCGATCAGCAGAATAATTCCAATCAGCGCGACCACAGTCAGATCGTTCCCCGTGATCATCAAAGCCAGAATCGCGCCCACGCCGGCCGATGGCAGCGTCGACAAAATCGTGATGGGATGAATGTAGCTCTCGTACAAAACTCCCAGCACGATGTAGACCGTAATAATCGCCGCCAGAATCAGAAAAGGCTCACTCGAAAGCGAATTCTGAAATGCCGCCGCCGTCCCCTGGAAAGATGCATGAATGCTCGCCGGAAGCTGAATGTCCTTTTCCGCCGCCTGAATCGCCGTCGTAGCCTCGCCCAGCGAAGCCCCCGGCGCAAGATTGAATGACAAAGTTACGACAGGGAACTGTCCCTGATGATTCACCGCCAGCGGCGAACTCGTCTGTTGCATGTGCGTGAAAGTCGAAAGCGGTACCGGGTTTCCGCTGGTCGCCGCTGTGGCCGCATTCGCTGTCGGTGCTCCAGTATTCGGCGTAGCGCTCGCCGGACGCACATAAATGTCATCCATCGCCTGCGGGTTCTTCGCGAAGCTGGGAAGCACTTCCAGCACCACGTGATACTGATTCAGCTGCGTAAAGATGATCGAAACCAGGCGCTGCCCGAACGCGTCATACAGGGTGTTGTCAATCGCTGACGGCAATATGCCCAGACGCGACGCCGTATCCCGATCAATTGTGATGTTCGTCTTCAGCCCGCCGTTCAGCTGATCCGTAGCCACATCGCGCAAAACCGGCGAAGCCCGCAGCTTCTCCACCAGCCTGGGAGTCCATTGCGCCAACTCCTGCGCGTCCGCATCTTCAATCGAATATTGGAACTGCGTGCGGCTCACTCGGTCTTCTACCGTCAGATCCTGCACCGGTTGCATGTAAAGCGTGATGCCATCCACCTTGGCCAGCTCAGGCTGCAAACGCCTGATGATCGCCGAAGCATCATCCTTGCGCTCATCGCGCGGCTTCAAATTAATCTGTACGCGCCCGCTGTTCGGAGTCGTATTCGTCCCATCCACTCCAATAAACGAAGACAGGCTCTCCACATCCTTATCCTTTAGAATCACCTTCGCCAGTTGCTGCTGCCGCCGCGACATCGCATCGAAAGAAACATCATCCGGAGCCTGCGAAATCCCCAGAATCACGCCCGTATCCTGTACCGGAAAAAACCCCTTGGGCACCACCACGTAAAGCACCAGCGTCAGAATCAGAGTTCCAAATGTCACCAGCAGAGTCGCCGTCTGATGTTTCAGCACCCATTTCACCGTGCGCCCGTAAAATGCAATTACCCGGTTATAAAAATCTTCTGTGACCTCATAGAAGCGTCCCTTCTCGCCCTCTTTGCGATGCTTTAGCAGCTTGGCGCACATCATGGGCGTCAAGCTCAAAGACACGCCCGCCGACACCAGTATCGTCACCGCCAGCGTGACCGCGAACTCGCGGAACAGCCGCCCGACAATGTCTCCCATGAACAGCAGCGGAATCAGTACTGCAATCAGCGACACCGTCAGCGAAACAATCGTGAAACCAATCTGCCCCGACCCTTTCAAAGCCGCTTCCAGCGGCGAATCCCCCGCCTCTAGAAAACGGTCGATGTTTTCAATCATCACAATGGCGTCATCGACCACAAATCCTGTCGAAATCGTCAGCGCCATCAGCGTGAGATTGTTTAGGCTGTATCCCAGCAGGTACATCACGCCAAACGTCCCCACAATCGAGAGCGGCACCGCCACGCTGGGAATAAATGTCGCCCGCAGATTCCGCAAAAAGAAGAAGATGACAATCACCACCAGCACGATCGTCAGCGCCAGCTCAAATTCAACATCTTTTACCGACGCCCGGATCGTAGTAGTTCGGTCGGTAAGTATCTGCACCTTCACCGCTGAAGGCAACGACGCCTGCAGTTGCGGCAACAACTTCTTAATCCGGTCGACCACGCTGATGATGTTCGCGCCCGGCTGTCGCTGAATATTTACAATCACCGCCGGAGTCGTATTCATCCACGCTGCCAGCAGCGTGTTCTCCGTGCCGTCGATCACATTCGCCACATCGCTCAGTCGCACCGGTGCGCCGTTGCGGTAAGCGACAACAATCGGTTTGTATTCGGCGGCCGTGAAAAGCTGGTCGTTCGCCCCCAGCGTGTAAGACTGCCGCGCCCCGTCGATCACGCCCTTCGCCTGATCGACATTCGCCTCGGCCAGCGCGTTTCGAACATCTTCCAGGCCCAATCCATACGAAGCCAGCGCCGTCGGATTCACCTGCACCCGCACCGCCGGCTTCTGCCCTCCGCTGATCGAAACCAGCCCCACTCCCGGAAGCTGCGAAATTTTCTGCGCCAGCGCCGTGTCCGCCAGGTCTTCCACCTTCGACAGTGGCAGCGAGTCCGAAGTCATCGCCAAAGTCAGAATCGGCGAGTCCGCCGGATTCACCTTGTTATAGATCGGAGGATTCGGCAAATCCGCCGGCAGATAAGTCGAAGCCGCATTCACCGCGGCCTGCACCTGCTGCTCTTCCACATCGATGTTCTGGTCGAGCCCAAACTGCAGCGTGATCACCGAACTGCCAAACGAACTCGTCGAAGTCATCTGGCTCAGTCCCGGGACCTGCCCAAACTGCCGCTCCAGCGGCGATGTCACCGACGACGCCATCACATCTGGATCAGCGCCCGGATAAAACGTCACAACTTGTATGGTTGGATAATCAACCTCCGGCAGAGCGGAAACGGGCAGTTGCATGAACGCAACCCACCCCACCAGCAGGACGCCCACCATCAACAAAGTCGTCGCCACCGGCCGGAGAATAAATAGACGTGAAGGACTCATGGAGCGGAACTTCCAGAAGAACTGCTCGAAGAATTATCGGCCGCAGAAACCGATTTACCGCCGCCGCCGTTCGCACTCCGCGGCTCAATCCGGCTCCCAGTCTGCAATTTATCCTGACCATCGGCGACAACCACATCACCCGGATTCAACCCGCTCGTTACCACCGTAGTATTTCCCTGCGTCACAGAAACGGCTACATTGCGCGCCTCAACCGTGTTGTCCTGTTTTGCCAGATATACGAAGGCCCCATCGGGCCCATGCAGAATTGCCGCGGTGGGAACCACAGTAGCGTTCTTGCGCGTCTCCAATAGAAGGTCGGCGTTGACGAACTGGTTCGGCCAGAGCGCGTTGTCTTTGTTATCGAAAACCGCTTTCAGCTTCGCGGTTCCCGTCGTCGGATCGATCTGGTTATCGATCGTCATCAGCTTGCCGGTGGCCAGTTTCGTCTGGTTGTCGCGGCTGTAAGCCTCAACCTGCAGCGTCGCATTCTTCATGTGCTGCGCGACGATCGGCAGTTGGTCTTCGGGCAAAGTGAAGATCACCGCAATCGGCTGCAGTTGCGTCAGGACCAGCATCGAAGTCGTATCCGCTGCGTGCACGATATTTCCCGGATCGACCTGCCGCAATCCTACTCGCCCCGTAAACGGCGCGGTTATGTTGCAGTAAACGATCTGCAGTTTGGCGTTATCGATCTGTGCCTGATCCGTTCGCACCTGCCCCTCGAGCTGATCGGCAGTCGCCTGTTGCGTATCCACCTGCTGCTGCGAAATGCTGCCCGAAGGAATCAGCGTGCGGTACCGGTCCAGATTCAGCTTCGCATCTCGCAATGTCGCCTGATCTTTGAACAACTGCGCCTGCATCTGCTCAAGCTGCACTTGGTAAGGCCGCGGATCGATCACAATCAGCAAGTCGCCTTCCTTCACGACTTGCCCCTCCTGAAAATTCACCCGCATAATCTGCCCGTCAACCCGGCTCTTGATGTTCGCCGTGTAAAACGCCGTCGCCGATCCCAGGCCAACCAGGTAAACCGGCACATCCGATTTCTTTACCTGAGCAACCGACACCGATACCGGATGCGGCCCCGCAGCATGGGCGTTCTGTTGCTTGGCATCCCCGCTGGTGCAGCTCAGAAGAGAGGCACAAAGCAGTGCAAGGCCAAGAGCTATTCCGCCCCGCACCAACTCGTGCGCGGTACGCGGCTTCTTTGTTTCTGAAAAATGCGAATCGATTGTCATCGTGTTATTAGACCCGTCCAACATCCCACGCGGGATTATGCAAGCGGAAACCGCCATTCCTTAGACGTGTTCAGTGCGACTCGGTTACGGCGTCTCTGCTGGGGACGGCACAGCCGGTACGCCTGCTGTCCCTGCTGGGGACAGGCAAAGAGCCGCATCCAGATGCAATATTAAACCTTACAGCTCAAGCTTTCACTGTGGTGCGGCAGAGGTCAAGCTTACCGAAGAATGTTTTACAAATCTTTACTCCCTTTGACTCTCTGTTTACTCTGGCTCGGCCTGCAGCGCCTCCGGCACGGGATGGCCCGCTTCATAAGCGGCGATTTCCGCTTCGTGCTGGAGTGTCAGGCCGATGTCATCGAGCCCGTTCAGCAGACAGTGGCGGACGAAATCCTCGACCGGAAACTTCGCGCGAAATCCGCGATCGTCGCGCACCTCGCACCGCTCCAGATCGACAGTCAGTTCGTAATGTTCGGTTTCAGTCGCCCGCCGCATCAATTCGGCAACCTCGTCATCGCTCAGCCGGACCGCAAGAAATCCATTCTTCGTGCTGTTGTTCGCAAAAATGTCAGCGAACGAAGACGAGACCACCGCGCGAAACCCAAAATCTGCCAGCGCCCAGACCGCATGTTCGCGCGAAGATCCACATCCGAAATTCTTTCCCGCCACCAGAATGCTCGCGCCCGAATATCGCGGATCATCCAAAACAAACCCGACGCTTTTCTTTCCTTCAGCCCCAACCCGCCAGTCATAAAACAAAAACTGTCCAAAACCGGTTCGCTCAATTCGCTTCAAAAACTGCTTGGGAATAATCTGATCGGTATCCACATTCACCCGGTCCAGCGGCGCCACCAGCCCACGATGCACAGTAAATGGTTTCATCATCTCTTCCTTCTGCACACTGCCCAAAGCGTGTCACCGAAACTTCCACTCCCGCACATCCGTAAAGTGCCCGGCAATCGCCGCCGCCGCCGCCATCATCGGACTCACCAGATGCGTCCGCCCGCCCCGCCCCTGCCGCCCTTCAAAATTCCGGTTGCTGGTGGAAGCGCACCGCTCCCCCGGCTGCAAAATATCCGGATTCATTCCCAGACACATCGAGCATCCCGATTCCCGCCACTCAAATCCGGCATCCAGAAAAATCCGGTCCAGTCCCTCCGACTCGGCCGCTTTCTTCACCGTCTGCGACCCGGGAACAACCATCGCCCGCACCCCCGAACGAACTCGATGTCCGCGAGCCACCCGCGCCGCCGCCCGCAAATCCTCAATCCGCGAATTCGTGCACGAACCAATAAACACGCGGTCAATCCCAATCTCCTGAATCCGCCGACCCGGCTCCAGTCCCATATACTGCAAAGCCAGCTCAAACGCCCGCCGCTCCGGCTCTTTCATGCCATTCGCCTCCGGCACGCGTCCCGTCACCGGAGCCACCATCCCAGGATTCGTCCCCCAGGTGACAAACGGAGAAAGTCCCGCCGCATCAATCTTGACGACGCGGTCAAACAAAGCTCCTTCGTCCGAAGCCAGCCCGCGCCAATTCTCAACAGCCCGATCCCACTCGCCCTCCCGCGGCGCAAATCTCCTCCCGCGAACATAAGCAAACGTAGTCTCATCCGGAGCAACCATCCCCGCCCGCGCTCCCGCTTCAATACTCATATTGCAAAGCGTCATGCGGCCTTCCATCGAAAGCCCGCGCACCGCCTCACCCGCATACTCGATCACGTGTCCGGTAGCGCCGTCAGTCCCAATCTGCCCGATAATTCCCAGCGCAAGATCTTTCGCCGTCACACCCTCCGGCAACCGCCCGCGCACTTCGATCTTCATCGTCTTCGGCCGCTGCTGCGCCAGGCATTGCGTCGCCAGAACGTGTTCCACCTCCGACGTTCCAATCCCAAACGCCAGTGCCCCAAAAGCCCCATGCGTGCTGGTATGGCTGTCGCCGCAGACAATCGTCATCCCCGGCTGCGTCAACCCCAGCTCCGGACCGATCACATGCACAATCCCCTGCTCCGGCGAATCCATATCGAACAGCCGCACCCCAAACTCCCTGCAGTTAGCCTGCAAAGCCGCAATCTGCTTAGCCGCAATCAAATCAGTAATCGGAGTTCCCCGCGGCTCAGTAGGAATGTTGTGATCCACGGTAGCCACGGTTCGCGCCGGCTGCCGGAGCTTTCTTCCGGATGCTCGCAACCCATCAAAAGCCTGCGGCGAAGTCACCTCGTGCACCAGATGCAAATCGATATAAAGGATCGGAGAACGCCCCGCTGGCGACGCCACCAGATGCGCATCCCAAATCTTCTCGAAAAGCGTTCGCTGAGCAGCCATAACTTATAAGGAGAGCCCCGTGGGCGGGTCGTGAGCTTCTAGTTTTTCACAGCACTGAATCTGGAGCAAGCGAGTGATAAATGCCACCCGTCGAAGTTGATCTTTCGTCTTCTTTAATGAAGGCGTCATCCCGAAGCCCGGCGTCTTTCAGCCGGGTGAGGGATCTCCCTTAAGAAGAACCCCGCGCGTAAGCCCTAAAACAGCGACGCCCACGCGCGCCATCATTTATCATTAAAAAAGTCCACCCATGATCAACGGCAAGCGCATCGCGGTCGTTATGCCCGCCTACAATGCGGAGAAAACTCTCGCGGCGACTCTCAGCGAGCTCCCCGACCTGGTCGACATCCGCATCCTCGTCGACGACAACAGCTCCGACCGCACCGTAGAATTAGCCCGCGAACTAGCCCGAGACCATAATCTCCACGTCTTCCAGCACGACCGCAACTACGGCTACGGACGCAATCAGCAAACCTGCTATCGCGAAGCCCTGGCCGCCGGCGCCGACGTAGTCATCATGCTGCACCCGGACTATCAATACACGCCGCTGCTCGTCACCGCCATGGCCAGCATGGTCGCCTACGAGGTCTACGACGTAGTGCTGGGCTCGCGCATCATCGGAGGCACCGCCCTGCTGGGCGGCATGCCGCTCTACAAATACGTTTCCAACCGCTTCCTGACCGCCTTCGAAAATCTTTTCCTGCGCGTGAAGCTCTCCGAATACCACACCGGATACCGCGCCTTTAGCCGCAAAGTTCTTTGCGAACTCCCGCTGCTGGAAAATTCCGATGACTTCGTCTTCGACAATCAGATGCTGGCCCAGTGCGTCCACTTCGGCTTCCGCATCGGAGAAGTTTCCTGCCCCACGAAATATTTCGAGGAAGCCTCCTCCATCAACTTCCGCCGTAGCGTGAAATACGGCCTCGGCGTGCTGGCGACAACGTTGCAATTCGCCATGCAGAAAGCCGGCCTGCTCCACCTGCCCCGCTTTACCGAGAATGGCCGCAAGTTGGAAAACTACGATCCCAGCTATTACGCCGACCGCTCCGCAGCCGCCCACTCCGCGCACCGTTGATCGTTCTGCCCAACTCGCACAAAGTTTGTCATCCTGAGCGGAGCGGGAAATTCGCGAAGCGAAGTTCTCGCGGAGTCGAAGGATCCCTATAAACTTAGCGGGATCGGACCCCTTGTGGTTTTTCTGTCGGCGCCACCACGACCAAGGCTGCCCCACCCTTCGCTCTTTTCGAAGTGTGGGCACTACGGATGATGCCATCAAGGAATCCGGCAAACCTGAACCGCAGCATTCGCAAAAGGGCAATCCATCCTCGCATCCGCAAACCGTTGCAGCACAACCCAGCCAACCCCGTATTGCTTTTTCAATCGCAGGAAATCCTCCCGCCGAAAATCCCTCCATCCAGCCTGCGCCTGCACCTCGGACCACCATTCTTCACCCATCTGCGGAAACATGCTCACCGCGCCATTATCCTTCACCCAATCCGCTAAACGGCTTCGCCGCGCCAAACAGCGAAATCCAATCTCATCCTCACCCGCAATACGCATATACTGCGGATCGATCGCGAATACCGCTTCCACCGGAGTGTTCTCCCGAACCCAAACAAAAGCCTGCGCCCACGAATTCTTCGGCGCCCTCCCCGGCAACTCCAAATGCGCGCTAGCCGGGAACAGCGCCCGCTGCGCGTAAAACATCCCCAGGCTCAACGGCACAAACAGCAACACCCACCGCCACGCCCGTCCTCGCAAAACGTACTCGCCCAAAAAACCGCCGATCACGAGAAACAGAACGACATACATCAAATGCAAAGACCGCATCGGCTGCAGCCGCGCCAGAACTTCAAATCGCGCCGGCAAATCCACCACCAAAGCCCCCACCAGAAACACCACCCCATAGACCACAAACGCCCAACACACGCGCTCCAGACACGCTGCCTGCCGTCGCCGTGCCAGCCTCGCAAACCACCAGAACAAAATTAGTGGCGCGATCGCTCCCAGCCATTCATACCAGGCCCATTTCTGTATGTAGAAATAACTATGCAGCTTTGCCGCTTCCTCATAAGCCCGCGAAGGCACCGGAGCTAGCGGAATCCCAGGCAACACAAACACCGCCGCAACGGCCGCCACTTTCTCACAGCCGGCTTTCCAACCATCTCCAAATCTCTCCATCACCGCCAGCAGCAGGCAAAACGCAAAAGGAAACACCCACATCAGCGGATGCACGCAAGCCGCAAACAAAATCCACAAAAACCCCCGCCAATATTTCTTCTCCAACGCCCGCGCCACCGCGAACACCGCGGCAAACGCCGCCAGATTTCGCGGATTCAAAAACTGATCCATGATATAAAGCGCAGTCCCGGCCACCGGCAACGTCAGCAGCGCCGCCACCAGGCAAACTGCGCCCCACCGCGCCCGCGCCGTGAAAAAAAGCAATCCGCTCAACTCCCAGCAAGCCCAGAGCAACAGAAAAATCGAACCCACCTGCCACAAGAAAATGCCCACCTCGAACGGCAAATGCGTAACTCGCAAAGAAATCGCAATCAGATTCGGAAAGAAAGTTAGCTTCGCATGCGACAAGAAGAACTCGCTGCCGACCGGGAAAAGATTTGGCTGCAGAATCTTCTGCACCCCCGGCATATAAATCTCGGCATCCTCCGCGCACGGATGGTATCCCATCACCAGCAACGCCCCCGCCGTCACCAGCAGCAGCGCCCCCAGCGTCTTATATTTTCCAGATCGAATGTCTCTCACCCGAATGTCTTAACCGCAGAAATGTCTTGCCGGCAAATTCGCGCCCCGTGAACCACTGAGATTCACTTTGCCACAATTGCTGCTTCGCCGCTTGCAGCTTCCACGTGCCCTACGTAGCATCTAACTAACATGGCTGCAGCTCTCGTACCTCAGCGCCTTCGCCCTAAAATGGCGGTTGGCGAAATCCTCAACTTCGCCTACGACACCTTTTGCAGCAACAAAGTCCGCTTTATCCTCACCGCCCTGGGCATGGTCATCGGCACCGCCTCGCTCATTCTCGTAGTCACCATCGGAATGACCGGAAAGCAGTACGTCCTCAACCAGATTCAAGCCATCGGCACCAACGAAATCTGGGCCGAATATCTCGGTGGAGCCCCGCACATCAGCAATTCCAATCCCGACCCGCTCACCGTCGACGATCTTCAGGCCGTTCGCCAGGAAGTTCCCGGCATCGTTGCCTCCTCGCCCGTCTCCCAGCTTTCCGATCGCGTGCCTGTCGGCAACGGCAAAGAAAAAGACGTCACCATCCTCGGCGTCTCTCCCGAATACGTCCGCGTCCGCAACCTGGTGATTCCCGCCGGCAGGTTTTTCGATGAAGAAGACTCACGCGCCCACAACAAGGTCGGAGTTATCACAGAGAAAATGGCAATCGAGATCTACGGTTCGCCGCAAGGCGCGGTAGGAAAAGTAATCAAACTAACCGGCCTCCCTTTCACCATCATCGGAACCTTCAAAGAGCGCGTCGAAACCTTCGGCCAGTCCGAAATCGTCGACAACACCATGCTTATCCCCTATTCCGTGAGCCGCTACTTCATGGAGATTCCTACCGTCAAACTCCTCTACTTTTCGATGGAAGATCCATCAATGGTGATCCCGGCAACCGCGCAGATCAAGCGCGTCCTGCAATCGCGCCATCGTTCCGAGTCAGTCTACGACGTAGCCAACCTGACCGCGCTGCTCACCATGGCCGACCGCATCGCCACCGGCCTCACGTGGGTCTTGCTGCTGGTAGCGATGGTCACGCTGATCGTCAGCGGCATCGGCATCATGAACATCATGCTCGCCACTGTGACTTCGCGCATCCGCGAAATCGGCATCCGTAAAGCCATCGGCGCCACCAACCGCGAAATCCGCTTCCAGTTTCTCTCCGAAGCCGTCCTGATCTCACTTATCGGAGGCTTCGTCGGCATCGTCATTGGACTCGCCATCCCTTACTCCGTCCGCTTCCTCACCGAATACCGCATCCCCATCTCCGGCCTCTCCGCGATCATCGCCATCGTAGTCTCATCGGTGGTCGGCATAATCTTCGGCACGGTCCCCGCCGCCCGCGCCTCCCAATTAGATCCCGTAGAAAGCCTCCGCTACGAGTAATTGTCCGCAAGTCAAGATGATATCCGCCCCCCAACGCCCCTCACTTTCTCCATCGGCTCACCAAATAAAGCACCACCGATAGCACCACGCTCACCAGCACCGAAGTCGCCAGCGGAAAATACACCGTCGTATTCTTCCCGCGATAAATGAAATCTCCCGGCAGCCGTCCCCAATGAACTTCCATCCGCCCCACTGCCATCACCACCACCCCCGCCACGACCAGCGCGATTCCGAGATAAATCATCAATTTTCCGAATTCCATGGCGACCCCAATTCCCTCCGAGTTCTCTGTTTTCCTGCCGGATCATCCTTAAAGCTTGCGTCTTCTGGCAGATGCCCGGCGCTGGTGCAGTCAGAAAACCCCTGGCGACTTCGTTCGGACGGGCGTCATCCCGAAGGCCCGCGCTTTCACCAGCGGGCCGAGGGATCTCCTCAAGCACACAGGCTGCTTGGATCAAACTGCACCACTCCTCCCAGGCCAAAAATCCACAGCAGAGCTGAACTGTCATAGTCCAAAGCCTCTATCTCCTCCCCTTCAGACTCTGCAATAATCCCCCCACTTGGTTATTCGGAAGAGTCCGCAGACGCGCTCTCCTCCCAGCATTCCACCACCCCCAGAGATTAAACAGAAATCTCAGTCTGGCCCCCGGCTGACCCAGCACTCGGAGTCTGAGCTTTGAACTGCATAAATTCGTTTGCGCGCTGCCTGGCTGTCTGTGTCCTCATCTTCGTCGCAGCCGCGTCCCCTTCATTTTCGCAGGACGTTCTCACCTTCCACAACAACAACGCCCGCACCGGCCTCAACTCCCACGAGACCATCCTCACTCCCTCCAACGTCAACTACACAACCTTCGGAAAGCTCTTCACCCTCACCGTCGATGGCCCGGTCGACGCCCAACCTTTATATCTATCCGCAGTTCCCATCGGCGGCGTTACTCACAACGTTCTCATCGTCGCCACCGAAAACGATTCCGTCTACGCCTTCGATGCCGATACCGGCGCGCAGCTCTGGCACGTCACCACCCTCAAGCGCGGCGAGACTCCCTCCGACGATCGCAATTGCGATCTGCTTTCTCCTCAGATCGGCATCACCGCCACTCCTGCGATCGCCCGTCCCGGCGGCACCAACGGCGTCATCTACGTCGTCCCCATGTCGAAGGATTCTTCCGGCAACTACTACCAGCGCCTCCACGCTCTCGACGCCACCAGCGGCGCTGAACTCTATAAAGGACCGGTCACCATCTCCGCCAAATATCCCGGAACCGGCGACGGCAGCTCCGGCGGCTACGTCCTCTTCGACGCCGCTCAGTATGCCGAGCGCGCCGCCCTGCTCCTCACCGACGGTGTCCTCTATCTCACCTGGACTTCCCACTGCGACGTCCGTCCCTACACCGGCTGGATCATGGGTTACAACCCGCTCAACCTTGCCCAGCAAACCGTACTCAACCTCACCCCCAACGGCCACCAGGGCGCCATCTGGCAAGCCGGCGGCGGCCCCGCCTCCGACGGCCTCGGCAACATCTTCTTGCTCGACGCCAACGGCATCTTCGATTCCTCCATGAACTCCAGCGGATTCCCCGACCAGGGCGACTACGGCAACGCCTTTCTCTGCCTCACTAACAAAGATGGCCTCGCCGTTTACGACTACTTCGAGATGTACAACGGACAAACCGAAAGCGACGACGACGTCGACCTCGGCTCCGGAGGCGTCATCCTCATTCCCGACCAGAAAGACGCCAACGGCAAAACCTGGCAGCTCGCCGCCGGCGCCGGCAAAGACGGCAACATCTATCTCGTCGATCGCACCAACATGGGCAAGTTCAATTCCGTCGGCAATAAAATTCACCAGGAAATCACCGGCGCGCTCGGCGGAGGCATCTTTTCCAGTCCCGCCTTTTTCGATAAACGCCTCTACTACGGCCCCGTGAACCAGCCCATTCTTTCTTTCCAGTTCAAGAACGCGAAGCTGAAAAGCAATCCCGTCGCGCAAACTGCCAACAAGTTCAAATATCCCGGAGCTACTCCCAGCATCTCCGCCAACGAAGCTCAGGACGCTATCGTCTGGGCCGCCGACAATACCGATCCCGCCATCCTCTACGCCTACGAAGCCGCCGGTCTCGCAGAACTCTATGACAGTAACCAGGCCCCGAACGGCCGCGACCACTTCGGCATCGGCAACAAATTCATCGCCCCGCTGGTCATCAACGGCAAAGTTTACGTCGGCACCACTACCGGCGTCGGCGTCTTCGGCCTCCTTTCCCCCAAACCAGCCCCGCAAGGTAATTGAGATTTACCCTGTGCCCTCTGTGGTTAAGCCTTTGGCGTGAATCCAAAAATCCGCAGCCGCCAATCGACATTTCCGCTAGACAAGCCCAGCCAGCGAACCGCCAACCAGATGTTACAATCCGCCGCATGCAACATTACGCCCTCCTCCTATGCCTGGGCTGCATCGGCGCAACATATCTCGCCGCACAAGCCGCCCCAACCCCAAACAACGACGACCACGAAGTTGAGATCACCAACGAACCCCATCACCATCTCACCTTCGAAAACCAATATCTTCGCGTCTTCAATGTCGAGGTCGACCCCAACGTTCAGACCCAGATGCATATTCACCGTCACGACTACATCGCCATCACCCTCGGTGACGCTCAAATTTCCAACACCGTAAAAGACAAGCCTCCGGCCACCGTGAAACTTCCCGACGGCGACGTGCGCTTCGCCCCAGCCAATCTCATCCATTTCGTGAAAGACGTCGGCCCCGAACCCTTCCGCAACGTCACCATCGAACTCCTGCAGACCAACCCCAACGCTCATTGGGACGAAGATCGCGGCCTCGAAGTTCTCCCCAACGGCACCAAACAAATCCTCTTCGTCAAGGACGGCATCCGCGTCACCGAATTCGAACTCCAGCCCGGAGGCACCGTGCCCAGCCAGCACCATACCGGCCCGCATCTTCTGGTAGCCGTCACCGATCTCGACATTCGCAGCGACGTCAAAAGCGACGATCCCAAAGGCCCGCAAGGCCCCATGCCCGGCCACTTCAAATCCGGAGACCACAAATGGCTCCCCGGCAACTACTCCCACACCATCACCAACACCGGCGCCAAGCCAGCCAAATTCGTAACCCTGGAATTCCCCTAACCAAAGTTAACTTGTCATGCTGAGCGGAAATGAGCTTGTCATGCTGAGCAGTCGAAGCATCCCTATAGCCACCACAGAAGCCGCACTGCGAACCCCCGTGAACCTCTGTGTCCTCCGTGGTGAAAAATCAGCCGCAGGCGCCCGCGAGCAAATTCTTGTCAAGCCCCCAAAGGCACCCAAAACCACGTATCCCATTGAACCCACTACGCAAATGTTTCTGAGAAAATGTCCCAAACACCCTTAGCTATATGATAGAATGGTTGTATAAATAGTGACCAAACCAACGCGGCCTACGGGCCGCGTTTTTTATTGCCCAAAACACCCAGGACAACTCATGCAAAACCAAGGCCCCAACCAGGGCCAGCACATCACTCACGCCAAGCGCCGCGGAGAGTGGGCCGAACTCCGTTTCCAGCTCCGCGCCTCCGAACTCGGCCTACCCTCGCCAAGCCCTGCGGAGACTGCACCCCCTACGACTTCGTACCGACCACCAGGGCCGCTTCCTCCGCGTCCAGGTCAAATGCACTCTCCAGCGCCGCGAGAAACATTCTTACCGCTGCTGCATCGACTCACAACGGCATCCTCTATAACTCCGACCAAATCGACTTCTTCGCCGCCTACGTCATCCCCTCCAACATCTTCTATATCATCCCGTCTCGCCTACCAACCACCAACCCACCATCCTCCTAAGCCCGCACCGAAAATCCAAATACTGCCGTATAAAGAAGCCTGGCACTTGCTCCAGCGCTAAACGGCTCCGCACATGTCCGAAATGCACGCTATGGCTATTGCGCTCAATCCCAATAGAACGTATGTTTGTCTGCTAACTTTAGCGAAGCCAGTATCGTATGGCAGTTGCCGATCACAAAAAAACAGCAGGCTCGCCCCGTAATCAACTCTCCCCCGAACAATTTCGGCCGATGCTCAAACGCCTCACGGAGAGACTCTACGACGGCGTGAACCGCGGTCCTATGCTCAAGTGCTTCGCCACCAAAGGATTTAGGACCCGTATGGATGTTCTCCGGCTGAATTCGGGGGTGAGAGACGGCTTCGAGCATGGCTGCGCGAGCAATCTCGTGGAAGCGTTAGTCCGCAATGAATCGGCAAGTGTGTCGTGGAGCTGGATATTGCATCGGAAGACCCCGCAAGCGCGAAGCAAGTCTTGCTCTGTACTACGCGCTTACTCAGGGAATCATTCGCGGGGCCGACGCAATCTATCGCGAGTCCGGTCTGAGGAGTTTGTGGCTCGCATATCCGTTTTTACTAGCCCGGGATATTTCCGATCCTGAGAACCGGCGCTGCATTCTCGCACCGGTATATCTTTGGCCCGTGCAAATCCACGCCTCATTGAAGCGGCAGGGTGAACTAATCGTCTGCCGTGATCCTCGCGCCGGATCGCCTGTTTTCAACCGGGTTCTCGCACGCTGGACTCGGGTGAACCTAAATGTGGATATCCCTGCCCCAGAGCTTGAGTCCAACGATGAGGGCCAAATCGAATTAAGTGAGATAAGCGCCGCCCTTCGCTCGATGCTGAAAGGCTTCCAATCAATCCAGATACCGGATTTGAAGGCCGGTCTCATGTCATTACCGTCGAGAAGAGAGGCCGCAAATCTTCTGCAGCCCGCTGTCCTAAACACCGCCGCCCTGGGCCTATTTGTTTCCGAAAATCAGGCTCTCATAGAAAATCTTGAAAAGCTTCAGCTGGTGGAGGGGATCAATGACCCTTTAGACTCCATATTGGCAAACAGGCAAGCCGATCCTGATCCGATCAAGTTACCCTCAGAGAAGGATCGTTACTTAGTGACTGACAGCGATCCCTATCAGGAACTTGCTATTTGGGAAGCGCGCAAGTCACCCGGAAGTATCGTCCACGGGCCCCCGGGAACTGGAAAATCTCAAACGATCGTCAACGTCGTTGCTGATTGTCTGGCCCGGGGAGAGCGCGTCCTAGTTGTCTGCCAGAAGAGGGCGGCGATCGATGTAGTTTCCGAGCGATTAAGGGCTGTGGGCTTGGACGAACTTTGTCTGGTCGTGCACGATTCTGAGTCCGATCGAAAGCAAATATTTTCAGACCTGAAAGAACAAATTGCCGCCTTGAGGGAGCATGGTCCGGGCGGCTCCGCAAGCGAACGAGAGCGTCTAGCCCAAGAGATAGACCGCAGAGAGAGCGAACTTGACCTCTATCAAAACGCCCTACAAGGGCCCCGCGCGGCCATCGGATTCTCATATCGCCAACTAGTTGGAAAGGCAACTTCAATCTTCAACAACTGTCCGGGGCTTAGATCGGACCCATTAATCGAAAATTTACTATCGACAAGGAGTAGCGATGATCTAAATGCCGCCGAAGAACAACTCAAAGAACTGGCACATTTGTGGGAAGAGGCGCTGCCGAAATTAACCCGTGGGTTCACCGGTCGCAAGACTTCGCACTCACTCGACCAGTCCGCGACGAGATCGCAGGAGACATTGAATCCTGCCAAAGAGCGGCCCACTCGGTTGAGCAGTTCGCCGCGCGCTACGGGTTCGGTTTGCGGTTTCGTGGTAAGGCGTCCGAATTTATTCCCGTCGCCACCGAGTGGCTTCAATGGACCCGCGAACTGTTAGAGTCTGATCGATTGAAGCTGTGTTCGTACTGGCTGCAACGACCCTCTGCGAACATTAGCTCAGAACTCGAATCCGCGACGGCAAAACTGGATGAAGCAGCTCGCTTGTCCGAAAAATCTACTCTGATACCCCGAGACTCGAACATCGCAACGGTGCTCGACCGAATGACCGACCCTGAGTTGGCTCGGGCAATGAAGGCCGTAGATACATTAGATAAAAGGTATTCGCAAGGATGGTGGGCCGCCCTCACGCGCTCGTATCGGGCGGCTGGGCGGTTCTGGAACGATATCGGCTTTGACCCAACATTGCGTGGCAGTCGTGAAGGTCTCAACACAGTTCGCCAACAGTGTAATAGGGCCGGCGGTATACGGCATTCGAAAGCTCTAATGGCTCAACTCGGTCTTCTGCCAGTCGCACCGTCACAAGTTCCCTTGATCAGCGTTATTCGCAAGAACATTCTTGGATGTCGGGATGCCGGCAAACTGATAGATGGTTCGAAGGGTAACAGTTCACTCGCGGCTCTCAGGGCGGCAGTCGAAACACAAAAAATCGAAGCCCTCCGCGAATGGATTCGCTCCATTGAGATTGCAATCGCAAGAGCTCAGTTACTAGTTGATTTCGAACGGCTGCTAGGGAAGCTGACCCGCCGGCTGAAGCCTGAATATCTATCCAAGATTCTCGCCAAGGCCCAAGATGGAGAATCTGCCGCTGCCGAATTTGAATTGCTCCTGTTTCATTTAGATCGTATTCCCCAACTTTGCGCATTTGAAGCTGCTCGCGCGAGGACCGCGGACATAGTCAGCAGCCTCCTCTCGGCACTTGAGAAGACCCCCGCCACTCCCGGGCCATCGTGGGAACGATGGAGAGCAATCCTCCGATACTCTGCGTACTCAATTTGGATCAACAACTGCTTGAAGGAAACACCGGTTTTGCAGGCGCTGACTCCAGAACTCCACGAACGAACTCGCAGGGCACTCGCCGAGTCTATATCGAAAAAGCGAGCCATTGAGGTCAAAGCCATAATGGAGCGCTGGCTCAACGCACAGTCGCGACTCCACTCATTACGACCATCTCCCTTAATTGCTCTGAGTAAACAGCTTGTGACTCGAGGCCCGAATAGCAAGCGGCTGCGCCAAGCGGTCGCCGCGGGCTCAGAAAATGGAATTTTCTCCCTCAGACCTTGCTGGATGATGAATCCGAACACCGCATGCCAGATCTTCCAACTTGCTCCCGGTATGTTTGACGTAATCATTTTCGATGAGGCTTCGCAATGCCCCTTAGAGCAGGCCGTCCCGGTTCTTCACCGGGCAAAGCGAGTTGTCGTCGCCGGGGACGAAAAGCAGCTTCCGCCGACTGCGTTTTTTATGAACCTGACACTGGCTGACGATGAAGAGGCCGAGGAAAACGACGAGTTGACCGAAGACCAACTCCAACGTGATTTGATCAAGGACGTGTTGGCAACAACGGATCTTCTGACGGTCAGTGAGTCCGTGCTCCGCAATTCTTACTTGGATATGCACTACCGCTCGGAGGATCCGCTTCTCATCCAGTTTTCAAATAAAGCTTTCTACGGCGGGCGGCTTCAATGCCCGCCCTGTGTTGAATCTCAAGGCGCGGTTGTGCCGATCGAGGTGCGAAGGGTCAACGGCGTATATGACAAACAGACGAATGAAACCGAGGCCCGCTCGGTCGTGAAACTGCTCAGGGAGCTATGGCTTGAAAAGGGTTTCTCGGCGACGGTAGGGGTAGTCACCTTCAACTTAAAACAAGAAGAGATCATCCAGAATTCTCTTCAAACGGAAGCGCTCCGGGACGAAGAATTCAGAATGAAGTACGAATCGGAATGTGAACGAAAAGACGGTAGGCAAGACGTTAGTTTTTTTGTCAAAAACCTCGAATCAGTTCAGGGAGACGAAAGGGATGTGATGATCTTCTCCACAACCTTCGGTCTCGATCCGACCGGGCAGTTCAAGCGTTTTTTTGGTCCATTGAACAAAGAAGGCGGGGAGCGACGATTGAACGTCGCCGTAACCCGGGCGAAAAAGAAAATATTCATAATTACGTCCTTGCCCGTCTCGCAAATCTCCGATGCGTTTTCTTCCGCGGGAGCTCGAAGCGGCGCCACGCGCACGGGAAGAGATTATTTGCAGCCTACATGCGGTACGCGGAAGCCGTTTCGAATGGCGACCATCAAGCCAGGCAAACTGTCGAAGAGCAACTTGGAGGACTCTCGAACGTTTTAGATTCGCCCACCGTGGGTGCAGAGTCGAGTCTCGATTTTGATTCCGAGTTCGAAATTGCGGTTTTTGACGCGCTAATAAAACATGGACTACGTGTAGACCAGCAAGTCGGCGATTCGGGGTTCAGAATAGATTTGGCAATCAAGCATCCAATTCTGAATGACAGATATATTTTAGGTATTGAGTGCGATGGAAGGTCATATCACTCCAAATTCACGGCCCGCGCTCGAGATATCTGGCGTCAACAAATATTGCAGACTCGGGGATGGAAGATTCATCGAGTCTGGTCTACAAATTGGTCGATGGACCCGGATGCCGAGGTCGCCAAAATCCTTGCCCGCGTTAAGGCATTGATGCAGCCCCCAGAACCAACTTTGTAAATCCCCCCTTGCGCTCCCACCCATTCATCTGCTATAAACAATGAACCGAGAGCAGATGTGTGGCTAGCCGGGCGATTTTTGCAACTCTCGTCGCCGTCCGGCATCTAAGTATTGAGAGGGCGTGGTGCCCTCGAATCGTTCCGGCCACGGAACTTCATTCAGAGCAAAGCTTCTGCCGCTGGCGAGTCCGCCAAGGCATAAATTGTTCCGAAGGGTACCTTCAAAGCAAGGACCTCCATCAAGTTCTTTTCTCAATTTCTAGTCTTCCGTCCTTGGGTGTCTGAAAACGCCTGTCTGAAAACGCCTGTCTGAAAACGCCTGTCCGAAAGCGGCCTGTGCGAAATCGGCATCATCTCTCGACGGAAGGCCATACTGTTGCGCGTATTGAAAAAAGATGCGCCGCCAGGAGCTTGTCATTCCGA
>CAWBKQ010000005.1:0-1272500 GCA_963789415.1 uncultured Acidobacteriaceae bacterium | reverse complement strand
CACCGGTTCGATCCCGGTCAGCTCCACCAAGAATTCAATTGCGGGAGTGAGGGTTGTGCGAAGCTTTTTTCTGGCAAGTCTGCTCATATTGCTCGTTCGCAAAGGCTGGTGGATCCTGTGGATTCCGCTGGCGCTGGTCGTGATCGGAGGCATCATCGAAGCCATCAAGCTGATGGGCGAAAAGCGCGAGCGCAAAGCGCTGCTCGAAGAAGGCGTCGATCCCGACACGGTAGCGAAGAAGGCTCCAACGTTACGTTGAGTTCTCTTGGTAAGTGGAGGCGATCGTGAGACTGGTCGACGCAATCACAAGCTTGGGCGGTTTGCTGGTTCCGATCTCCGCCATCCTCGTAGGAGGCGCGATCGCGATAGCGGCCATGATCATTCGCCATAACGAGCGCATGGCGAAAATCGAGCGCGGCATCGATCCCGACGCTCCGCCGCGAGGGTAGCGGTTAGCTGGGCATGGTCACGTGAATTCTGCGAAAGGGCTTGATGGCTACGCTCGAAGATGCGCGTCGGACCATACGGATTGGACAGAAGGTCTACATCCTCGGCGGCCTCGTAGGTGGGGCAGTATGGCTGTTTGCGTTTTCCGGGGAGCTTAACCGCATTATTGTTTTTTTCTTGCCAATGTGGATCGGCTTATCGATATCGTCCTTCGGCAAGAAGCAGGAGAGATCAGCACAGCAATCCGATGTTGGGCGTCAAACGCGACAACCGTGAATCAGTTCACGGTTCATGAAAGTCGTTTTGACGCCGAACATTGGGTTGGAGGAACTTCAGAATCGTGCATGGTCTGAAGTGAGTAAAACCCATAACCTGCAGAAGCGGGTACAGCCGGCGCAAGCCGGCGAGGACGATATTTGACAACTGAATAGATTGGGTAAATACAAGGCGACGTAAATTTTTATGAGTGCCTGAGAGAAGCTGCTGGTGCGCGTAAACGTTGATAGGCGTTAAGCGCGCGATGAGCAGCAATAAAGGCCCATAGGATTTAAGCGGCGTGTGGCGGCGGGAAGGGCTCTTGCTGGACGAAAGAAAAGCAGGTTCCTCGCTTCGCTCGGAATGACAAGCATTCTTCAAACGAATGAAAACATTTCGGGCGGGCGCTAAGCGGCCGTGTGCTGAGTAAATTTTGTGGTCAAGCTACTAAGGGCGCATGGTGGATGCCTTGGCAGAAGCAGGCGAAGAAGGACGTGGCAAGCTGCGATAAGCTTCGGGGAGCCGCAAGCAGGCATTGATCCGGAGATTTCCGAATGGGGAAACCCACGGGGGTAAAACCTCCGTACGGCGTGATGAATCCATAGTCACGCACGAGCGAACCCTGGGAAGTGAACCATCTCAGTACCAGGAGGAAAAGAAAGAAACCTCGATTGCGATAGTAGTGGCGAGCGAAATCGCAACAGCCTAAACCAGTCTCACCTTCGGGTGTGACCGGGGTTGTAGGGTCGACGACAGTAGAGTTACCAATTTGGCCGTTAACTGAAGCCCTCTGGAAAGAGGGGCCATAGAGTGTGATAGCCACGTAGGTGAAAACGGACCAAACTCGAAGTCGATACCTGAGTACCGCGGAGCACGAGAAACTTTGCGGGAAGCTACGGGGACCATCCCGTAAGGCTAAATACTAGCTTCTGACCGATAGTGAACCAGTACCGTGAGGGAAAGGCGAAAAGAACCCCTGCGAGGGGAGTGAAATAGTACCTGAAACCGTGTGCCTACAAACGGTGGGAGGACTATGCCGTCGCAAGACGGAAAGTCTGACCGCGTGCCTATTGCATAATGAGCCGGCTAGTTATTCTTGTCAGCAAGGTTAAGCGAAAGCGAGCCGTAGCGAAAGCGAGTCCGAATAGGGCGAATCAGTTGGCAGGAATAGACGCGAAGCGGGATGATCTACCCTTGGCCAGGCTGAAAGTGGGGTAACACCCACTGGAGGGCCGAACGGGTGTTTGTTGAAAAAAGCTCCGATGAGCTGAGGGTAGGGGTGAAAGGCTAATCAAATTCCGTGATTGCTCGTTCTCTCCGAAATAGCTTTAGGGCTAGCCTCGTATGATTTGTCGTGGTGGTAGAGAACTGAATGGACTAGGGGGCTTTCCAGCTTACTGAATCCAATCAAACTTCGAATGCCATAGAACAACCAATACGGGAGTCAGACGGCGGGGGCTAAGCTTCGTCGTCGAGAGGAAAACAGTCCAGATCGCCTGCTAAGGTCCCAAAATATCAGCTAAGTGGGAAAGGAAGTCGGAACGCCCAGACAGCCAGGAGGTTGGCTTAGAAGCAGCCATCCTTTAAAGAAAGCGTAATAGCTCACTGGTCAAGCGGTCCGGTGCCGACAATTTAACGGGGCTAAAGCTGATTACCGAAGCAGCGAATGCATTGCTTAACTGCAGTGCGTGGTAGGAGAGCATTCTCAACAGTTTGAAGGTAGACCGAAAGGACTGCTGGACGGTTGAGAAGAGACCCTGCCGGCATAAGTAGCGATAACGGAGGTGGGAACCCTCCGCGCCGAAAGTCTAAGGTTTCCTGAGAAAGGTTAATCCGCTCAGGGTCAGGCGGTCCCTAAGGCGAGGCCGAAAGGCGTAGCCGATGGACATCCGGTTAATATTCCGGACCTCCCTTGTTTTCGTTATACGATGGGGTGACGCAGGAGGATACGCAGGCCGTTCTATGGCTATAACGGTCGATGCGCGTAAGGTGTCTTTCGTAGGCAAATCCGCGAGAGAGTTATCACTGAGGCGCAAAGCAGTAACCCGTATGGGTGAAAGCTGCCGATTCCACGCTGCCAAGAAAAACCTCTAAGGAGAAAGTAAGGGAACCGTACCTCAAACCGACACAGGTAGACGAGGAGAATATCCAAAGGCGCTCGTGAGAACAGTTGGTAAGGAACTCGGCAATATAACCCCGTAACTTCGGGAGAAGGGGTGCCGCAGTAGGGTTCATAGCCCGAAGCGGCCGCAGAGAAATGCGCACTGCGACTGTTTAACAAAAACACAGGTCTCTGCAAAGTCGAAAACGACGTATAGGGGCTGACGCCTGCCCGGTGCTGGAAGGTTAAAGGGAGAGGTCAATCGCAAGATGAAGCTTCGAACTGAAGCCCCAGTGAACGGCGGCCGTAACTATAACGGTCCTAAGGTAGCGAAATTCCTTGTCGGGTAAGTTCCGACCTGCACGAATGGCGTAACGAAAGTGCGACTGTCTTGCCGACTGACACGGCGAACTTGTAGTGCCGGTGAAGATGCCGGTTGCCCGCAACTAGACGGAAAGACCCCGTGCACCTTTACTATACCTTTAGTATGAACTATGGCCCTTGCTGCGCAGGATAGGTGGGAGGCTTTGATTCCAGGCTCTCGGGCTTGGAGGAGCCAACGGTGAGATACCACCCTGCGAGATCTGTGGTTCTAACTTAGTCCCGTGATCCGGGACAGGGACATACTAAGGCGGGTAGTTTGACTGGGGCGGTCGCCTCCTAAACGGTAACGGAGGCGCGCGAAGCTACGCTCAGGCTGTTTGGAAATCAGCCGACGAGTGCAAAGGCATAAGCGTGGTTAACTGCGAGACCTACAAGTCGAGCAGATGCGAAAGCAGGCCTTAGTGATCCGGTGGTTCTGCATGGAAGGGCCATCGCTCAACGGATAAAAGGTACGCCGGGGATAACAGGCTGATCGGAGCCAAGAGTTCATATCGACGCTCCGGTTTGGCACCTCGATGTCGGCTCATCGCATCCTGGAGCTGTAGAAGGTTCCAAGGGTTAGGCTGTTCGCCTATTAAAGCGGTACGTGAGCTGGGTTCAGAACGTCGCGAGACAGTTCGGTCCCTATCTGTTGTGGGCGCAGGAGATTTGAGAGGACCTGTCCTTAGTACGAGAGGACCGGGATGGACGAACCTCTTGTGTTCGAGCTGTCATGCCAATGGCACCGCTCGGTAGCGAAGTTCGGTAGTGATAACCGCTGAATGCATATAAGCGGGAAGCACTCCTCGAGATGAGATCTCCCAACCCGTAAGGGATAAGAAGGGCCCAGGAAGACTACCTGGTTGATAGGCTGGAGGTGAAAGCGCAGTAATGCGTGCAGCTTACCAGTACTAATCGCCCGTTCGGCTTGACCATAAAATTTACTCGGTGCAGAAACAGTTGCCAGCTCTCAGCTTTCAGACCTCAGCTAAAAACTGAGCTGAGGCGAGAGCAAAGTTTATTCTCGACCGCCAGAATCTGGGCGGGGAAGATTAAACATGCTGACAACTGTGCGCCGACGCTTTTCGGATTTTAGAAATTTTCGGATTTTGAAAAAGAAGAAGAGCAAAGCCGATGTACGATGTGGTTGAAATCGGAAATAAGCTAAAGATGAAAGTAAGCCACACCCAATCTATTCAGCTGTGAGGCATTGTCCTCGCGATCTTTGAGAATTCGTCGCTACAAAGCGACACCGAGATGGCGCAGAGACCCTGCGCGGCTTTTTTTATAAAGGCCGGCTCAGGGTTTCGGCGGCAGGCTCTCATTTGCCGCCTATGGCGGCTGCATTCACGCCTGCTAAGCGCCTCAAGTTGTCGGTGATCTTACCGCGGGGGTTCCACCCGTTCCCATCCCGAACACGGAAGTTAAGCCCCGCTGGGCCGATGGTACTGCACGCGCCAAGTGTGTGGGAGCGTAGGTCGTTGCCGGCATAAATAAAGGCCAGTCATGGAAACATGATTGGCCTTTTCCTTTTGCAATGGAGAGTGGCGCGGGCGCCCTTGCCCGCGAGCGAGTGCGGCGGCTGACCTTCCTCCGGGAGAAGCCATTGGCATCATTCCCGGACCGTCACTGCACGAAGGTGTCCGCTTACGCGGGCGAGGGCGCCCGCGCCACATTCAGCAGTCCCGGATTGATCCAGAGCCACTTGTAATCTTCTGGTCTTTTTACCAGCCCTCGTCTTACGGGATTCTGCCGGATGTACTCAACTTTCTCTTTCAGGCTCTCGTCCGATCGCAGCACGTGATCGAACGATTCTTCCTCCCATACCGGCCCCAAATGATCGAGCCGTTTGTTGATGTGATGCGCTGTTGTGCTTTTCAACGATTGCAGAATATCGACTAGAGGATAGGGCCAGCCATCCTGACTGCGAAGGGGTTGCAGCAGAAGATGGACGTGATCGGGCATGATTACTACCGCGTAGAGGTGGATTCTTTTCGGACAGCTCGCGGGCGAGGGCGCCCGCGCCACACCTCCCTCGCGCAGGCAGTGTTCGAGAACCAAGTCTCTTGCAGGAGCGGAGAGCACAAGGGGTCCGCCGGTGCAGAAGGTGATGAATAGATCGGCATCGGCCTTCTGCAGATGCGGAAGCCTTCGGCGGTATCGGTACTTAGCGAGGGCTGTTGTGGAGTCTGGCATGCGGATGGTGCTTGGTAGGATCAATAAATCGTCATTGTGAAGTCTGTGACGGATGGACATTGGGCTCTGTTTCGATGTCGGCATTCGCGGGCGAGGGCGCCCGCGCCACATCTGTGGGAGCGTAGGTCGTTGCCGGCATAAATAAAGGCCAGTCTGAGAAATCAGATTGGCCTTTTCCTCTTGTGAGGCTCAGGTTCTTCCGTGGAGTATGGCTGCGATTACTCGTGGACTGCGGCGGCCGTGCAGCACCGCGACGACTGCGAGCGGTTTTTCGTCGGGTGCGTAGGCGATTACGTAGTCTCGCACCGACTGAAACCGCAGGGGCCGCGCGGTGAGGTCGGGACGGCTGTGGCCTATGTAAGGAAACGGGACGAGGGACTGGATCGCTTCGTAGATTTCTTCAAGCACGCGGCCCGCAGCGTCGAGGTTATCGGCAGCGATGTACTCCCAGATTTCTTCCAGATCTGCACTGCTTGCGGGTGGAGAACAAATCCGCTCATGGACGAGCGCGACGTGCGTCACTCTTGCTCTTGCGCCGGAGATTGTTGAAGGCTTCGTCCCCGTCAACCGGCTTCACACGGCCGGTCTTGAGATCGTCATAGCGGCTGTCCAGTAGATCGCGAACCTGGGCAACCTCTTGCAGATATGCCGCCATTGCGTCCTCAATCAGGTCGTTGGGCGCGCGGCCGCTCTTGCTGGCGAGCTCCTGCAGGCGGGACTCGGTTTCTGGACGGAGGTTTACTTCCATGATTGTTAGTTTAGAGAGGGGGCACGGCGGTGTCAAAAGCGGAGCGCACTGAAGTTAAGCCCGCTGGGCCGATGGTACTGCACGCGCCAAGTGGGTGGGAGTCCTTCGGCAAGCTCAGGATAAACTCCGGTCGTTGCCGGCATAAATAAAGGCCGTTGAGAGAAATTCTCGACGGCCTTTTCCTATTTTGTGCGCTCTCGCAGCGCACGATAAAGATTGATTTTCACATCATTCGGACGAACACTCATGCGTTAATTGTCGGCCCAACGTCGCGGCCATGCGAGAATGGTTCCGAGCATTCCCTATGCGCTACCTCCTCCTGATGGACGAACTTCGGCAAAACGCACCTTGGGTTGCTGTTGTTGTATTCGCGCTCATATCAGCTTTGATGATTTGGTCTCCGACATTGTCAATTGGATGGACGCGCAGGGTGGTTCGAGTGCTCGGGGGTGTCGTTTTGGGCATTACGACGATGGCTGCAGTGCTTTTGGGGTTCTTCGCCAGTTTGGATCCGCCACGTGTGCACTTCGTGGCAGTGTCACCCGATGGATTGAAGTTCGCCTTATTGAGCCATAGCGAACTGCGCGACGGAGCTGCCACAGAAATCGCCGTTGCACCACGTGGATGCTGTACAAGGTTCATCGCCTATCGATACTTCGGCGACGGCAGCGACTATGTAGGGCAGCGCAGCATCAAGTGGATTGACGACCATCATCTGAAAGTTGAGTACGTTCGGGATGCAACGGGGACTCAATATTGCGCCGCCGAGGTAGGCGATGTCGTTATCACCTGTGTTTCTCGTCCGGAGCCAGTTTTCGCGCAGCCGAATCGTTAGTTAGGGAATGAATACGGGGACGGACGAGATGTCCCCCCTTCTCCCGCGAGATCCTTCGCAAGGGCGCTCAGGATTTCGGCTGCGGGCTCCCGCTTCGCTCACGCCCGCAAAGCGCCTCAAGTTAAGCCCGCTGGGCCGATGGTACTGCGCGCGCCAAGTGGGTGGGAGTCCGTTCGGCAAGCTCAGGATAAACTGCGGTCGTTGCCGGCATAAATAAAGGCCAGTCATGGAAACATGATTGGCCTTTTCCTTTTGTGGTGACCTTAGCACCCAGCTTCGGACCTCGATTCGCAAGCGAAGTGAGGGAGGGGGCGAGGCCCGTGTCGCCCAGCTTTGCAAAACCAGCAAAGCTGGGGCAGCCTTTCGTTGTGGCGCAGGCGATGGATACAAAGATGGGCCAGCCCCCTCTCGATCCCTTGAGGTTCTGATTCTGTGCACTTGCTTGCGGCCGGAAAAGGAAGTCAAAATCCCCACCCTTGCCGCTCGAGTGCTCGGGAGATTTCGGCCGGCGGAACGCGGCAAGGATGGGGCACCCGCAGTTTATTCGCAGCCGGCACAACAGCAGATTCCTCCTGTGCCCGCTTCGGACCTCGATTCGCAAGCGAAGTGAGGGAGGGGGCGAGGCCCGTGTCGCCCAGCTTTGCAAAACCAGCAAAGCTGGGGCAGCCTTTCGTTGTGGCGCAGGCGATGGATACAAAGATGGGCCAGCCCCCATATCTCGCGAGAAAGTCGAGTTTCTGCAGCCGGCATGGCCACTCCCAGCAGGTGGACTCAGCGCGCATCGATGCGCTGGCCATGAACATAAACGGATCGACAGTCGGCTCATCTGGTTCGGGCAATTCATTCTGCGACTTATGAACTGCTAGGTATAGTTGTTCGTAGGCGTTGATAACTTTCTTCTTCTCGAAGCTCTCAATGTCGAGAAGATGGAGTTCTGACACCAGCCCGAATTTTTCAAGGGTTTCAAGTGCGGGGTGCATAGGTCAATTGTAAGGGGATGGTGCATCTTTTGCTCGGTTAACTCCGCGGCTGAAGAGCCCCCGGACTTCGCGGTTATAGCTTTCAGCAATGTCTACTTTCGTAGGTATTGGGGTGGTGGAATTTTGTTGACTGAGGAATGAGGCGGGGGTGATTCTAGAGGTGTAGCCGAAGTGGCTGAGGTTAGCCCCTTCCGACCGGATGGTCGGAGGGGGCTTTTGTGTTTTGGGAGTCTTTCAATGAGGCAGTGGAGTGATTATAGGGATCCTTCGACTGTGGTTGTGCTTCGCTTCGCGGAGCACAATCCTCGCTCAGGATGACATGGTAATGGTGCGCGCGAGATCCCTCGCCCCGCTGGTGAAAGCGCGGGGCTTCGGGATGACGCCGGCGTTGACCAAATTTGATGGGAGTGTGAATTCGTTATGAGTGAGGATAGGGCTGGTTCGGTGGTGGTTGAGGAAGTTATTTCTTTGTGGGCTGCGGATGGGTCTCAATCTAGGTCTAAGTCTAAGTCTAATCAAGGGCCGCGGACAAGAGTGTCCGTTCTACAGGTTCTGAGTCAGAATCAAGTTCAAAGGCAGCGGGCGGGGGCGCCCGCTCCACACAGGCTGAGTCAATGTCAACTTCAAGGGCAACGGACGGGGGTGTCCGTTCTACAGGTTCTGAGTCAGAATCAAGTTCAAAGGCAGCGGGCGGGGGCGCCCGCTCCACACAGGCTGAGTCAACGTCAACTTCAAGGGCAACGGACGGGGCTGTCCGTTCTACAGGTTCTGAGTCAGAATCAAGTTCAAAGGCAGCGGGCGGGGGCGCCCGCTCCACACAGGCTGAGTCAACGTCAACACACAATCGATCGGGAGGGTTAAAGGGGTTAAAAATTCTCTTTTTGGGATGACTGACTGTTGCGGGAATCCGGAATTACTGTTTCGGGGTGAAACGCGCGATTGGGCTGAAGTGAATGCGAGATGTGCCGACCTTTCCTTTAGGTGGGAGGGAAAGGAGTGGTGTTATGAGTAATGCTATATCTAGCGCGCTTTTGACCGGGGCGGCGAACTCTCCCGCGACGGCGGCGCAGCCGGTACAGCCGCCGGTGCAGCGGGTCAGCAGCAACTCCGGGGACACGGTGACGCTAACCGTGGCGGAGCAGGTTTATCAGCTTTATAACAATGGGCAGCCGGTATCGCAGATCGCGACCAGCCTGAGCTTGCCGGTGAGTGAAGTCAATAATTATCTGGGGATCACACAAAGCGGAGGATGAAAACGGGCATATAACGCGTGGATCGAAGAGCAGTCCCGATTACTTGTCTGGGATTGCGCATGGAGGAAAGGCCGTCATGGAAGGATGACGGCCTTTTTGTTTTGTGGGGTCGGCTGGGAATGTTTGGACCGCGGAGGTTTTTGCTTAAGTGGCGGCGGGCGATGCTATGATCGCGGCAAGGCTGATTGGAATCTTTCGATCTGGTTAGTTAAATCGATTATTTCCGAATCGGCGATCCCAATTTCTGGCGGTCCTCTCAATTATGGCAATCGTCGCTCCTGGGAGTTCGAGCAATGCGCCGGCGACCGCGCCGGCTTCTTCGTCTTACAGCGTGCCACTGGCGGTGGTGACCACGTTGTTTTTCATGTGGGGATTTCTGACCTGCCTGAATGACATTCTGGTGCCGCACCTGAAGTCGATTTTTGATTTGAATTATGCGCGGGTGATGCTGATTCAGTTTGCGTTTTTTGGGGCGTACTTTTTGTTCTCGATTCCTTCGGCGAAGATCATCGACTGGATTGGGTACCAGCGGTCGATGGTGGCGGGATTGCTGACGATGGGAGTGGGCGCGTTTTTGTTTGTGCCGGCGGCCAGCGTGCCGTCTTATCCGTTGTTTTTGTTTGCGTTGATTGTGTTGGCGGCGGGAATTACTTGTTTGCAGGTGGCGGCGAATCCTTATGTAACCGTGCTGGGAAAGCCGGAGACGGCTTCCAGCCGGTTGAATTTGACGCAGGCGTTCAATTCGCTGGGGACGTTTCTGGCTCCGTTTTTTGGCGGGCTCCTGATTTTGAGTGCGGCGCCGATGACCATGGAGCAGATTCGGGCGCTGGCTCCGGATGCTTTGCGGGCCTACCGCTTGCATGAGGCGGCCACGGTAAAGGCTCCTTACATTGGATTGGGGATTGCTTTGGTTTTGCTGGCGGCGGCGATTGGCAGTTTCAAGCTGCCGAAGATTCCGCAGGCAGCGCACAAGGTTGGGGAGAAAGTGGAGGACTCGATCTGGAGGCATCCGAATTTGATTTTTGGCGCGATTGGAATTTTTGTTTATGTGGGCGCGGAAGTGGCGATTGGAAGCTTTCTGGTGAATTATTTCAGCCAGCCGGAGATTGGCGGCTTTACGGAAAAAGTGGCGGCCAGCTTTGTGGCGCTCTACTGGGGTGGAGCGATGGTCGGGCGTTTTTTTGGTTCGGCACTTTTGAGTGGAGCGCGAGCGGCATCGATGGCCGCGGCATCGGTGGGCGGCGTTGTGGCGTATCTCGTATCGTCATTCGTCGCTCATACCTGGGCCAGCCACCTCGCAACTCCAACCGGGCATTTTAGTTTTGTGGCTCTGTTTTGGGCGCTGGTCTCCATCCTGGTGAGTGCTCGCCCCCTCTTTGGATTAGTTGCCGTGGTCGCGGCCTTTCTGGCAATCATCGCGGCGGCTCAAAGAGGTCCACTAACCGCGCCAACGAGGTTGCTCCTCGGCATTTGTGCGGTCAGTGCGGCAGCATTAGTCGCCATCTCGATGCTGACTACGAGACAAGCCGCGATGTACAGCATCCTCCTGGTGGGATTTTTTAATTCGATTATGTTCCCCAGCATTTTTACTTTGGGCGTGGCGGAGTTGGGGCCTTTGACTGGGGACGGGTCAGGGATCATGATCATGGCGATTGTGGGAGGAGCGCTGATTCCGCTGGCACAGGGAGCGATCGCGGACCGGATTGGGATCCATCATGCTTTCTTTTTGCCGGTGATTTGCTATTTGTACATTTTGTTTTTTGCTTTGAGTGGGGCGCGGCCGAATAGTGAGCGGCGGGCTTAGGGCTTTAACCACGGAGGCACAGGGTTTCACAGGGTAAAGAGCTACGTGGACAGGGCTGTAGAGAGGGTAGGGAGGCTTCGACTCCGTAACGCTTCGCTTCGCGAAACGTTACTCCGCTCAGCATGACGGTTTTTTGCCGCCGCCTTCTAGTTTTCTATTTTCTTCAGGGTGAGAGCACTGGGGTGCTCTTGCCTTCGAAGTGGGCTTCGATTTCTTCCAGGGTTTTGCCTTTGGTTTCGGGGAGGAAAAATGCCGCGGTGATGAAGTAGATCACCGTGCAGGCGGCGAAGGCGAAGAACATGGCGGAGTATCCGTACTTCCCTACTGTAGGTAGAAATGTCGCGGCGATGCCTGTTGACACGGCTTGGTTGATCAGCAGGGCGATGCTCATGCCGTTGGAGCGGATGCGGGTGGGCATCAGTTCGGAGAGCGCCAGCCAGACACAGACTCCGGGACCTACGGCGTAGAAGGCCATGAAGATGAAGAGGGTAATGGCGACCAGCCAGCCGTTTTGCTTGCTGGGGACTGGCGTGATCAGGGCGTTATCGATTTTTAGTGGGGCTCCGCGGGAGGCGTCCAGATTGCCGAATGGGTCCGAGAAGAAGGCCACTACTTTGTTGGCGGGGAGGCAGTTGGCGCGACTGATCTCGATCGGCTTTGCGGCTACGTCGTCGGAGCGGACTACTTTGGTGGCGGCGCGGAAGTCTCCGCAGGAATAGATGATGACCAGCGATGTGGGGCGATTGCTGACCGCTATGAATTTTGCGGGGCTGTGATCGCCTGCGGAAGCGAGGAGATGGTTCGCGGTTTCACTGTTGAATACGAACGAGAGTTCCTGATTTGCATTGACCATCGACTGTACGGCTGGATGGGCATCGACGCGAAGTTGTTCGGTGCGGCGGAAGAGGAATGCGGTGCAGAGGAGCGAGGCGATGATTCCGGCACTGCCGAAAGAGAGCAGGAATTTGCGGCCTTTGCGATCGACCAGCATGACTCCGGCGATCGTGGTGAGGAAATTTACGATGGTGAAGATTACGTAGCCCCAGTGGGCCTGGAGGTCGGAGAGTCCACTTTGAATGAGGATGTTGGCGTTGTATCCGATGATGGAGTTGACGCCGGTGGCCTGGTTACAGGCGAGGATTATGCAGGCCAACAGAAACGGGATTACGTATTTTCGGCGGAGGAGCGATTCCTTGATCTTTGTCCCGGCGGAAGTTTGTGATTTTTCAGCGGCGGAGGCTTGCTCCATTTCGGCTAGTTCGAGTTCCGCCTGATTTTTGTCGCGGGAGCGGAGAAGTGCTATAAGCGCGGCATCGCGCTTGCCACGACGGAAGAGCCAGCGCGGGGATTCGGCGACCATGATGCTGCCGATTACGAACAGGACTCCGGGTGGGAGCGATACCCAAAAGATACTGCGCCATGCGGTGTCTTTGAAGGCGAAGAGCTGGGCGGGGTCTCCGAGTCGGGCTACTTGTTCGACGCGGATGCTGAAGAACATTCCTACTACGGCTGCGGTCACGATGCCCAGGGTTAACAGCCACTGGAAAATTCCGGTGCCTTTGCCGCGGCTTGAGGCCGAGAGACATTCGGCTAGATAGAGCGGAACTACTACGCCGATTAATCCGGCGCTGATGCCTTGCAGCAGGCGCCCCAGAACTAACGGTTCGTAGCCGTGCGAAGCTGCGATTACCGGGATGCTGATTACGAAGAGTACGCCGCTTAGGGCCATGAGTAAGCGGCGGCCCATCCAGTCGGCCAGAGTTCCGGCGAAGAGCGTGGAGATCACGCTGCCCAGGAGAACTGCGGCTACTACTATGGAGAGTTGGCCTGCATTCAGGCCGGAAGTGGCTTCGAGGTAGGGGAGTGCTCCGGCGATTATTCCTACGTCTACGCCGTAGAGCAAGCCACCCAGGCCTGCTACTAAGAGTAGGAAGCGGTTGTAGGTTGTGGTGGTCACGGGGTCTTGCACGCGAGGATACTACGAGCGCGCGGGGAATGCGTTTACTGCGGAGAACAAAATCTTTACCACGGAGGGCACGGGGGTTCACAGGGTAGGGCACTCGGTGGATAGGGCCGTGATGGCGGTAGGGATGCTTCGACTCCGAATGATCATCGCTCCGAGATCATCATTCTCCGCTCAGTATGACCATGCTCATAATTCTCAGCATGACTGTGCATAAGATTCCCGGCATGACAACTACTTTTGTTTATTGCTGGAGGATTTGGCCGGCTTTGGGGTGGATTATATCGTTATTGATTTCGCTGGCGTCCCAACTGCCGCCCAGGGCTTTTACCAGATAGACGGAGCTGACCATTTGCTGGCCGAGGAGCTGGGTTTGGAGGCGCTGGTTGCTGAGGAGCGTAGTTTGGGCGGTGATTACGTCGAGGTAGTTGGTGACGCCTCCGACGTAGCGGTTGTTGGCGATGGCGAGGGCGCGGCGGGCATCTTCTACGGCGGCGGCTTGCGTGGTTAACGCTTGCGAAAGGGTGCTCAGGTTGCTGATTCCGTCTTCGACTTGCTGGAAGGCGGTGAGCACGGTCTGGCGATAGTTGGCCACGGCCTGATCGTAGGCGGCACGGGCGGCGGCTAGATTCGCGCGATTTCTTCCGCCCTGGAGAAGGGGTTCGAGGGCGTCTGCGCCAATGGACCAGAAGAGGCTGGGCGCGCTCAAGAGATTTGAGATCGATGTGCTTTGCCAGCCTCCACCGGTGTTGCTGATTTCGATGTGCGGATAGAAGGCGGTGCGGGCCAGGCCGACTTCGGCGTTCTGGTAAGCCATTTGCCGCTCGGCGCTGGCGATATCGGGACGGCGCTCGAGGACGTCGGAGGGAACGCCTAGCGGAACTGGCGGAGGCGTTGCGTTCAGCGGCAACGCAGGAACAGAAAAGCTGGAGGCGGATTGACCCAGCAGAACCGCGATGGCGTGCTCGTATTGATATCGAGATTGCTGGACGAGAGAAAGTTGCGAGACGGTGGAGTCGAGAACGGTGGCTTGCTGGGCAACTTCGAGTCCGCTGGCGATGCCGCCTTCGTGGCGCTGATTGACGAGGTCGAGTCCTTTTTGCTGGTAGCCGACGGATTCTTTTACGACCTGATATTCGGCGTCCAGTTCACGGAGAGAAAAATAATCGGCGGCTAGTTCGGCTGTGAGAACCAGTTGCGCGTTTTGCAGGTCGGCCGCGGTTGACTGCAGCGTGGCGTTGGCAGCTTCTACGTTGCGGCGGACGCGTCCGAAGACGTCGGCTTCCCAACTTAGAGAAAAAGGAATTGTGTAGACGTTTTGAGTGTAGGGAGAGAAGGGCTGCGTCACTCCGTTGACAATCACGGGTGTTTCCCCGTTTAGCGGACGATTGCCGGAGCCGCGCTCGCGGACGGCGCTGGGATCGGCGGAGAGTTGGGGGAAGAAATCTGCCGTGGCTACGCGGGCCAGAGAGCGGGCCTGATTAAGACGATCGGCCGCGGCTTGCAGGGATTGATTCGCTTTCAGCAGTTGCTGTTCGTAGTCGTTGAGTGTGGCGTCGTTATAGACCTGCCACCATGCGCCTTTCGGGATTGCATCTTTGGGAGCAGCTTGTTGCCACGGGGGCTGCGTCTTCCAGGCGTCGGGCGCGGGGGCTGGGGCTGCGGGGCGGCTGTAGCGCGGACCGACGGTGCACCCGGCTAGAGCCAGCAGGGCGAGGATTGGCAGCGAGATCGTAAAAAAGAGTCTGGCTCGATTCACTGCTGATCGCCTTTCTGATCGCCGTTCTTTTGCGCGGGTCCGGCTTGGGTTTGCGAGGGCTGACTTTGTTGTTGCATGCCGGTTTGCCGTTGCGGAGTCGCGGGACTTTGCTGCTGGTTCGGCGGGGCATGGGCCACATTGACTGGCTGGCCATCTTCGAGGGAGTCGGGCGGATTGATTACGATGCGGTCGTTGGCGGTGACGCCGCCGAGGATTTCGAGCGTGGTGCCGAAGTCGCGTCCGATATTGATTTGGCGAAGCTGGATTTTATTGTCGGGGCCGATGACGGCGAGTTGCGCGTTTTGCGCGCGGAAGAGCATTGCGTTTACGGGAACGGTGACTTTGTCGACGTTGGAACCGACTTTGAAGTGAACTTCGCCGAAGGAACCGGGCAGCAGGCGGCCATCGCGATTGGGAACATCGACTTCAGTTAAGAGGGTGCGCGTGTTGGGATCGATGGAGTCGGCGGTGCGGGCGACGGTCGCGAGAAATTTCTGGCCGGGCATCTCCTGCAGAGTGATGGATGTTTTTTCTCCTACTTTGATAAAGGGCGAATAGGCTTGTGGGACGCTGGTGAAGACGCGCAACGGATCGACCCGGGCCATATCAAAGAGTTCGCGTCCGACGCCGCCATCGCCGGCGTTGATTAACGCGCCAGGATCAACCAGGCGGCGGGTGAGGACTCCGGTGAAGGGGGCGTAGACATCTTTGAAGCCTTCGAGCTGTTCGAGGCGGCGGACGTTGGCCTCGGCGGCGGCAAGGTTGGCTTGCGCCTGTTTGTATCCGCTGGTCTGCTGGTCGGCTTCCTGCGCGGAGACGGAATCGGTCTTGCGCAATTTCTCCCAGCGCTCGGAGCTGATTTTTGCAAGCTCCAGCGCGGCTACGGTTTGCTGGCGGGTGGCACGAGCCTGATTGAGTTCCTGATCGACTTCGGGAGTGTCGATCCTGGCGAGTAACTCGCCTTTGTTAATGTGGCTGCCGATATCTTTGTACCAGCGAATGAGATAGCCGTTGGTGCGGGCGTAGATAGGGGACTCGACGAAGGCGAGCAGGGAGCCGGGGAGGACCAATTCTTCGTCCGCTGGTTCTTTTGCCGGATAGACGAAGGCTACGGTGGGGACAGTTTCTAGTTCGGTTTCTTTGGCGAGAGCACGATCGTGGCTGAGGCGGGTGACCATAGTGATCGCGCCGGCGACGATGAGAATCAGGAGCAGAACTCCGACGATGGTCAGAGCTTTGCGCGGAGGCGCGGGCGGGGCTTCCGGTGGAGGCTGAATTGTGGCGTGATGGTGGCGGGAGCGCTTCTGGATTTCTTCGATCTCTTCGTCGCGCTGCTCCTGCTCGCCAACGGCAAGCTGCTCTTCGTGCTGCCCGTTGGGATCGGCGCCGTTGCCGGAAGGTTGCGCGTCCCGCGCTGGTTTCGGTTTAGTTTCCTCAGTCATGCTCGCTCCACTTATAGATTCACGCATACTTCAATCCGCTTATTTTTTTAACTTTGTTGTGCTCTGGCGCGTTTGGCTTCCAGACGGCTATGGAAGACGGCGAATACGCTTGGTACGAAAAATAAAGTTGCTACCGTGGCGAAGAGCAGGCCGCCAATTACGGCGCGGCCAAGGGGAGCGTTCTGCTCACCGCCTTCGCCGAAACCCAAAGCCATCGGGACCATGCCGATAATCATGGCGAGGGCGGTCATGAGCACGGGGCGCATGCGCGTGTAGCCTGCGGATACGGCGGCTTTGACCGCGGGAATGCCGACATCCATTTGCTCGCGCGCGAAGCTGACCATCAGGATGGAATTCGCGGTGGCGACGCCCATGCACATGACTGCTCCGGTAAGCGACGGGACGCTGAGCGTTGTATGGCTGAGCAGCAGGAACCAGCAGATTCCGGCGAGCGCACCGGGCAGCGCGGCGATGATGATGAAAGGATCGAGCCACGACTGGAAGTTGATCACGATCAGCAAGTAGACAAGCACGATGGCCCCAACCAGACCTGCGCCGAGGCCGATGAAGGACGAGCGCATGGTCGTTACCTGGCCGCGGACAACGATATTGGTGCCGCGGGGGAGGTGGCCGTTGAAGGTTTTGAGGATTTTGTTGGTGTCGGCGGCGACGGCGCCGAGATCTCGATCCTGCGTAGCGGCGTAAACGTCGATCACAGGAGCGACGTTGTAATGATTGACGGTGGCGGGCGTGCTAACCGGAGATAACTGCACCAGGTTGCCCATCAACTGGCGGCCTTGCGTGGAATTCACGGGAATGTTCAGCAGGTCCTGCAGATTGGTCATGCGGTATTGAGGGGCCTGCACTGCGACTTGATAGGTGACTTCGTTCTTCGGATTCAGCCAGAAGTTGGGGGAAGTCTGAAAGCTGCCGCTGAGCGAAACCAGCGCGCTGGTGGCGACGTCGCGCGCGGTCAGGCCGACTTGAGTGACGCGGGTACGCTCGATATCCATGTGGAGCGTGGGGAGGGAAAGAAGCTGCTGCACGTGGACGTCGGCGGCTCCGGGAATGTGGCGCATCTTGTTGGCAATTTGCTGCGCGATGTTGTAGCTGGTTGCCATGTCGGTACCGACGACCTGCACGTCGATGGGGGCGGGGAGGCCAAAGTTGAGAATCTGCGTAACGATATCGGCGGGCTGGAAGAAGAATTCGGTGCTGGGGAATTCGCGCGGCAGGACTTCGCGGAGGCGGCGCCGAATATTCGCGGTGGGCGGGTGATGTTCGGGATCCATAGCGATTAGGATTTCGGCGTCGCTGGTGCCGATGGTTCCGTTGGAGCTGTAGGACTGGTTGATGCCGGAGTTGGGCAGACCGATGTTGTCGAGAATTGTCTGAAGTTGGTTCTGAGGGATTTCGCGGCGCAGGACGGCTTCGATCTGGTCGCAAAGCTTGGCGGTTTCTTCGACGCGCAGGCCGGGACGAGCGCGCACGTGCAGGCGCATGAGGCCGGCATCGACTTGCGGAAAGAAGTCTTCGCCTAAGAAGAAAAAAATGCCCAGCGACAAGATGCAGAAGATGAGGAAGCAGGCGATGAATACTCCGCGATGGTCGATTGTGGTTTCGAGCAGGGATTCGTAGCCGCGGCGGAAGTCTTCGAACTTGCGCTCAAAGCCGCGCTGGAAACGGCCAAGGAAAGACTTCGGCGCTTCCTCGCGATGTTCGTGGCCGCGCATGATGTACATCACAAGCGTGGGGATGAGGGTTCGCGAGAGCAGGTAGCTGGCCAGCATGGCGAAGCTGACCGCCTCGGCCAGAGGGACAAAGAGAAACTTTGCAACGCCCGTCAGGAAGAACATGGGCACGAAGACGATGCAGATGCTGAGGGTGGAAACGAAGGCGGGGACAGCGATCTGCTGAGCGCCATCGAGAATGGCCTGACGCATTTCTTTGCCCATGGCGAGGTTGCGCTCGATGTTTTCGATTTCGACAGTGGCATCGTCGACGAGGATGCCTACGGCGAGAGCGAGACCTCCGAGGGTCATGATGTTGATGGTTTGTCCGATCGCGCCGAGAAGAATGATGGAGACGAAGATGGAGAGGGGGATCGAGATGGAGATGACGATGGTGGGACGCCAGTCGCCAAGGAAGATGAGGATCATGACGGCGGTGAGGGCGGCGGCGATCAGGCCTTCGCGCAGGACTCCGTAAATGGAGGCACGGACGAAAAGCGATTGGTCGAAGAGGCCGGTGATTTTCAGCTCGGGCGGAAGAGCCTGGGTTGCCTGCTGAACGATTCGTTTGACGCCGGCGACGATGTCGAGGGTAGAGGAATTGCCGTTTTTGTAGATCGACATCAGCACGCCGCGGTTGCCGTTGTTGCGGACGATGTTGGTCTGCGGCGCGAAGGCGTTGCGGATGTGGGCTACATCGCGCATATAGAGTGTGGCGCCGTTAAGGGTTTTCACCGGAAGATCGTTGAGTTCCGCGATGGTTTGCGGAGTTCCGTTCATCTCGACGCTGTACTCGAGCTGGCCCATCTTGATGGTGCCGGTGGGCAGAATAATGTTTTGCGCGTTGACGGCGTTGACAATGTCGTTGGGCTGGAGGCCAAAGGCCTGGAGCTTGGGCAGGTCGAGATCGACCTGAACCTGAGGAATCTTGCCGCCGTAGGGATAGGGCGTAGCTGCGCCGGGAACCGTGGCCAGGTAGTTGCGAAGGAAGTTCTGGCCGAGATCGAAGAGTTGCTGCTCGGCCAGTGTTTTGCTGCTGAGGCCGAGTTGGATTATGGGTGTCGTGGAAGCGCTATAAGAAATAATGAGTGGCGGCGTGGTGCCGGGCGGGAGGCTGCGAACGGTGGTCTGGCAGATGGCAGTGACCTGCGCGATTGCCCCCTGCACGTTAGTGCCCTGCTGGAAGAAAACTTTGATGATACCGAGCCCATAAACGGACTGGGACTCCATGTGCTCGATGTCGTTAACGGTGGTGGTGATGCCGCGCTCGGAGTTGGCGACGATGCGGTCGGCCATATCTTGCGGCGACATGCCGGTATAGAACCAGACGACGGAGACGACGGGAATGTCGATGTTGGGGAAGATGTCGACGGGAGTGCGCAGGATGGTGATGGGCGTCAGGATAATGATGACGAGCGCCATCACGATGAATGTGTAGGGCCGGCGAAGGGCTAATGCAACAATCCACATGTGTTAAACGCTACTCCTAACCCAGGGGAAGAACGCTTGTTGAACGCGTTGCGGGCGGACCCGCAGACTCGAATTTAGATTCGATACTATCCGTATCGGATTCCAAATCTGTGCGAACATTATATATGGTAATGTAGTGACTATGCGCGGTAAGGCCTTGACCAATGGTAATCATGGCGGAAATGGGAGCCGGGCGCCGGGGCGTCCGCGAAGCGAAGAGGCGAAGGCAGCCATCTTTCGCAGCGCTTTGCATTTGCTTGCCAAGAATGGCTTTGCCGATTTGACGGTGGAGGATGTGGCCGCGGAAGCCGGCGTGGGCAAGGCTACGGTATATCGCTGGTGGCCGAATAAAGCGGCCTTAATCGCGGATGCATTCGCCAACAGTACAACCAGAAAGCTGCATTTTCCGGATACGGGCTCGGTGGGAAAAGACATTAGCCAACAGATGCAGCAGTTGGTAAAGGTATTTCGCGGCCCGCGGGGACGGATTGTTTCGGCGATCCTGGCGGGCGGGCAAAGCGACAAAGAATTGATCTCGGCTTTTCGGGAGCGATTCTTGTGGCCTCGCCGGCGGGAAGCTTACGCTACTTTGCAGCGCGGGATCCGGCGCGGCGAGTTGCGGAAGAACATTGATATGGATTTGTTATTGGATTCCTTGTACGGGCCGATCTATATGCGGTTTCTAATCCGGCATGACAGTTTGACGCCGGAGTTTGTGGAGGGATTGTGCGGGCTGGTGTTGAGCGGGGCGCGACCGCGAAATACCCGTTGAAACTCTTCAGTGGGGAATCCATTGAGCGTGATTGGTGAAGAGGCCGTTGACAAAACAGATTTCGTAGGCTACGAAGAGGCCGAAGGCCAGGCTCAGCAGTCCTGAGGCGAGTGAGAGGCGGCGCGAAAACCTTGCGCGGCCTTTTCCTACCACGTGAAATGCGGAGGCGATGCTCATAGTGATGAGCATCATGCCGGCGATTGTGCCCACGCCGAAGACCAGCAAATACGCTACTGCCCAGTGTGCGTTGCGAATCGTCGTCAGAACCAACAAAGCTACGGCTGCCGAACCGGCCAGGCCGTGAACTAATCCCACTACAAATGGACGAAGGTATTGGTAGAGGCTGCTCTTTCTGAAGGTGCGGTCCATCCAGGCGACCGAGGCGTCGCTGGTTTCGTGCGAGTGCGTGTGAGTGTGCGGATGCGTATGGACCAGAGTGCCGTGAGTGTGGGGGTGGGTGTGGACGATTGCGCCCGCGTCTGTTTCTGGCGAGGGAACGGCGCGCAAGAAAGTTGAAATGTTGATCAGACCGAGGATGATCAGCATTGCAGCTACAGAGAGCTCCATGCTCAGGCCGACGCGGACCGGGATTACCAGATTAAACAGGATGATTCCGGCGCCGACGACCAGGATCGTGGCGGTGTGGCCGACGCCCCAGAAGGCTCCGATGAGGGCGGCACGGGCGCGGCTGCGGTGATTGGTGACGATGGTGGTGACGGCGATGACGTGGTCGGGGTCGGTGGCGTGGCGCATACCGAGGAAGAATCCGACGGCGAGGATGGAGAGGAATGGGATCATCGTTCTGTCCCAGGGTAATGCGGGGCTGGGCTGGCTCCTGATGGGCTCATCGATTTGGAGTGGTGGAGATTCCTCGCCCCGCGGGAGAAAACGCGGGGCTTCGGAATGACGCCGGCGATTTGAGTTCTGGCCGCGCAGTCGCGGTTTGCATTTAACATACTGTTGCCTTGCGCGATTCAGCCAGACGTCCGCTGAGATAAGAGAAGTAGTCTTCCATACCTTCGCCGTTCTTGGCTGATACTTTGAAAACTTTCATGCCGGGGCGCACGGACTGGATGTTTTTGTAGGCGGCGTCCCAGTTGAATTCTACGGCTTCCGCTAAATCCATTTTTGTGATTATGGCTACGTCGGCGCTGTTGAAGATGGTTGGATACTTCAGCGGCTTGTCTTCGCCTTCGGTGACCGAGAGCAGGACAAGGCGGAGATCTTCTCCGAGATCGTAAGACGACGGACAGACGAGGTTGCCGACGTTTTCGACAAAGAGGAAATCAAGTTCGTTGACGTTCCAGCCTTCGAGGGCGTCCCGGACCATGGCGGCTTCGAGATGGCAGAGCGTTCCGGTGGTGATTTGCCTGACCGGTGCCTGGCTGCGGGCGAGGCGGGCGGCGTCATTTTCCGTGGCGAGGTCCCCAACCAGCGCGGCTACGCGAAAGTTCGGGCGAAGCAGCGTCAGCGTTTTTTCGAGGAACGCGGTTTTGCCCGAGCCGGGGCTGGAAACCAGGCTCACTACGAAGACTTCAGCGGCGCGGAAGCGTTCGCGCAGGGCGCGGGCGATTACGTCGTTCTGCTTGAGAACGTTTTTGCGGACTTCGATCAGGCGTGGTTCGGGACGCATTCGGTAATCTCCAGTGCAACGACTTCGAGTTCTTTGCCCTGCAGCACTTGCCATGAGGGCGTGTTGCATTCGGGGCAGATGAATTGCTGGATCGAGGTCAAAGGGCGTTGCACGTTACAAGTCTGGCAGAAAATTATAACTGGAACCTCTTCTACGATCAGGCGCGAGCCCTGGGCGGAGGTATTTTCGCAGGCCATTTCATAGCACGAGAGCAGAGCTTCTTTGACGATTCCAGAGAGTGCGCCGAGTCTCAGGTGCACGGCTTCGATTTTTGCGTCGCGCTTTTCGGCTTCTTCTTCGGCGAGTTCGACGATGCTCATGGCTATGGAAAGTTCATGCATGGGCGTACTCGGTGACTTGCTTGCTGGATTTATCAGCCGTATCGAAGCGGTTGAATGCTGCCAGGGCGGCTTGGCCAAGGCTGATGCCGCCGTCGTTGGGCGGGACTTCGTGGTTGGTCCAGAGGTGTAGGGATTTTTCTGCGGTCAGCGATTTCAGGTCTTCGAGGAGCAGTTCGTTCTGGAATACTCCGCCGGAGAGGACTACGGTGTCGAGTCGGTGAGTTCGGCTGATTGATTGAATCGCATCGCACAGGCCTTGGGCGACGCCACGCTGGAAGGCGCGGGCGATTTCGTTGATGCTGCGGTTTTGTTTGCGATCCTGTGCGACTGCACTCAGGAGCGGGCGAAAGTCGAGTTCGTTATTCACGAAGGGAAGTGGATAGAGGTCAACTTCGGTTGCGGAGCGGGCTAGTTGCTCGAGCCACATCGCGGCCTGGCCTTCGAATGTTACTTCGCGGGTGAAGCCGAGCAGGGCGGCCGCGGCGTCAAAGAGACGGCCGATCGACGTGGTTGGAAATGTGCGGAAAGTTTTGGCGATCAACTCTTGTGCGTTGCGGTATCGGGCGGGGAAATTGAATGGCGCAGCCACGACGTCGGGCAGGTTTTCGATTTGGGTTAGGAATCCGGCGGCAGCTTGGACTGGAGAATGCGCGGCGGCGTCGCCTCCGGCCAGGGCCGCGGGGCGCAGGTGCGCTATTCGCGTGAATCCTGCTTGCATGCTGCCGGTGAAAATTTCGCCGCCCCAGATGGAGCCGTCGTCGCCGAATCCGGTGCCGTCGAAGCTGACGCCGATTACGCGCTTCGTCCACTCTTGACGCTCGGCTAGAACTGAGGCGATGTGGGCGCGATGGTGTTGAACTGTGTGGGTCTCGGCTGCGCGGCGAGTCGCGGCGTGTTGAGTCGAACGATATTCGGGATGAAGATCGTGGACCACGAGCAGATCGTCCCATCTGACTTCGTACATGGAGACTAGATCGTCGATGGTTTCCTGGAAGGCGCGGAGGGATTGGTAGTGGTCTAGATCTCCGATGTGCTGGCTGACAAAGGCTTGGCCGTCGACAATCAGCGTGATCGTGTTTTTCAGATCGGGGCCCAGCGCGAGGATTGGACGATTTGTGGGCAGGGAGGTGACGGCTCCGGGAGCGTAGCCGCGGGCGCGACGCAGGATTACAGGGCCGAAGGCGCCTACGCGGGCGACGGAGTCATCGATTCGGCGGGCTATGGGGCGCTGGCCGATCAAGAACGAATCTGCTACTCCTGCGAGGCGTTGCAGTGCGTCTTCATCTTCGTAGGCGATGGGTTCGCTGGAGCGGTTGGCGCTGGTCATGACTAGAACGTCAGGCGCTCCGGCGGCGAAGAGGAGGTGTTGCAGCGGAGTGTAGGGCAGCATTACACCCAGCTCGTTGTTGTCGGGAGCTACTTCAGGAAGATCGATTTTTTTCGCAGCCAGGACGATGGGGCGGGCTACGGAAGTCAGCAGGGCTTCGGCTTCTGGAGAGAGATGGACCAAGGCGTGGGCCACGCTCAAATCTTTGGCCATCACAGCGAATGGTTTTTCTTTGCGGTATTTGCGTTCGCGGAGGGCTTTTACTGCCTTGGTGTTGCGGGCGTCGCAGGCCAGGTGGTATCCGCCCAGGCCTTTGATGGCCAGGACTGCGCCCGAGTTTAGCCTTGCGGCTGCTTCTCGAATGTCGGCCGTGGAGTGCCGGCGGCGGCCGTCTCCATATGGTTCAACTCCTACACATGTTTCGCGGAAAGAGTAACCGGGACCACATTCCGGGCACGCTACGGGTTGAGCGTGGAAGCGGCGGTTTGCAGGATCGGCGTATTCGGCCGCGCAGAAATCGTCTAGAGGCCAATCTTTCATCGTTGTGTTTGGTCGATCATAGGGCAGAGCGAGAATCACGCTGTAGCGGGGGCCGCAGTTGGTGCAGTTGATGTAGGGATAAAAGTAGCGGCGGTCGGATTGGTCGAAGAGTTCTTTCAGACAATCATCGCAAACTGCGAGGTCGGGCGAAATGCGAGCGGTTGGCTGCTCGCGGTGTTGGCTTTCGCGGATGGTGAAGTCTTTGAATCCGCTTGCAGGTGCGGGTTGGGCTTCTATTTCTGAAATCACCGACGCGGGGGGCGGCTGGATTTTTAGATCACGAATAAAATTCTGCAGGTTGGTTTCGTCGCCTTCGAGATGGATTTCGACTCCATCTTCACCGTTGAGGACCCAGCCATTCAGGTTAAGATTCGTGGCGAGGCGGTAGACGAAGGGACGAAAGCCTACGCCTTGCACCACTCCGCGAACGCGAATTAGGCGGGCTTCGGCCATGGGCAACCTACATTGTAGGCGGTTTGGGCGCACGGTAAGCTGTGATCCGCATCACGCGCGCGTGTTTGTTGGCAGGCAGTCAGCGCGCGAGGCCGCGTTTGATCCCATTCTTCCTGCGGAATTGGGAAGGGATAGGAGGCGCAGACCTCCGGGGCTAAAGTCCGATCTATTACGCAACGCTTTACGCGGCGCTGAAGCGCCGCTCTTCCACGGTTCCGTCCAGTCCGGCGGATGAACTCTAGTCACGTGATGAATGCGAGTCCGTTGGATGCTGTCAAGTCCTGTGGATGAATGATGGTTCAATACTCTGGACAGGGCGCTTCTAAACTTAGAACACGCGCTGGCGGACGGCGCTGTTGGCTAGCTGGTTGGCTTCGACATTGTTTTCGCGGGGGACGTGGGAGATGGTAAAAGCCATGGCGCGGGCTAGTTTGCGGCAGGTCCAGTGGAGAGAGTAGAGGCGCGAGCTGCGGCAGAAATATTCGCCGCGCATCTGGCGGACTACGACCTGGGAGTCGGAGTAAACGTGGAGAGCTTTGGCCTTTTGCGCGACCGCATACTGAAGGGCTTCGAGCAGGGCCATGTACTCGGCTACGTTGTTATCCTGATGGCCGATCCATTTGGCGATGCGGATGGGGCCGCTTTCGCAGCCGGCGATCACCACTCCAATGCCCGACGGCCCGGGATTTCCCAGCGAGCCGCCGTCTACGTAGGCCACGAGTTCTGACATCACTTCGAATCCAATATTAGCAAGATGCGCCGAGAATTCTGCGGCGTCAAGACGATTTTGTGGTTCGCGAAGGAATTTGTTCCACAAGGGGAGCTGTGCATGTTGCTGTGAAAATCGGGGAATAAATAGGAGCGGATTTTCATAAGGTGCGGAGATGCAAAGCCTTGCATGTTTTGTTATTCACAGGTCCTCGACTTTGCATTGCACCAATAGTTTGCGTTGACGTTTTCTAATTTGCTGTTAAGGTTGGTTGCGTCGACGGTCGAAAGGGTTAGCGAATTAAAACTTGCGGACCCGAAGTAGACTGAGTGATCAGCTTGGCGAGGCAACTTGCGAAGCAGCCAGACCTGAAAAAACCGACTGTTCTGCGAGGTTCAGTTGGGGTTTGGGACTGTGAAAACAGTGATCGCATCAAGGGGCTGTGACGGTACATGCGTCCACGCTGTTGGCTCCCTCGCAGGAGTTGGCAGCTAGAGCATAACCAAAGTCACGGCCCTTTCAATTTTTTATCCCGCCTTGTCTTTTCTTCGTAAATCTTCCTACTTCTTGTCGCGTGCCCGGCGATCACTGCCAATGCGTCCGCTTGACGCTCGCTGGCAGCGATAGCATAATGTTGGCGCTCGCCGCCGGTTCCTTGCGCTAGAAGGCCAAATGGCCGATTTTCCAACCTTGGCGTAACCCTTCTGACTGGCGTCTTTGCGAGCGTCTGAAACTGGAGGTGCATCATGGCAACAAGCCAGCGATTCGCGAAATGGGTGTCGGCGCTATTTGTTTTTTCTCTTCTGATCGTCCTGCCAGCTGCGGCGCAGCGGTATAAGATCACCGATCTAGGTACGTTCGCGGGCGGGGCTGTCAGCCAGGGTAATGGCATTAATTCTCTTGGACAGGTTGCCGGGTACGCCCGTTACGCAAATTACAATGCGCATGGATTTTTCTGGAGCGAAAAGGTTGGCCTGCAGAATCTGGGTGCAATTCCTCCGCAAACCAACTTCAGCGCGGCGCAGGGGATCAATTCGTTCGGCGACGTGGTTGGCTACTCCGATTATGACGAATTGGAAAATACTCACGCTTTGCTGTGGACGGGGGGAGTGCTGCACGACTTGGGCACGTTGCCGGGAGGCAGATTAAGCCAAGCCAACTCCATCAACGATTTTGGCGAGGTTGCCGGCTTTTCGGACGGGAAGGACATCGGCGTTCACGCTGTTATCTGGAGCAAGCAGGGCGGCATTCAGGATCTGGGCACTCTTGCGGGCGGATACAGCGATGGAATTGCAATCAACCTGCAGGAAGAGGTGGTGGGCTATTCGATCGCGGGGAACGGCGAATCGTATGGCTTCTTGTGGACCTCTGCGACCGGACTGCAGCAACTGCCGACGTTGCCCGGCGGCCACAACGGGTCCGCGAATGGTATTAACAGTCTTGGGCAGATTGCCGGAGCTTCCGGGAGCTATGCGGTTTTATGGCAGAACGATAAGGACCATACGGCGCAGAGTTTGGGCGTGCTCCCGGGGCAGAGCTGGAGCAGTGCATTTGCCATCAATGATGTTGGGCAGGTCGTCGGGTGGTCTGGGTTTCGGGCATTCGTATGGAGCCGCAGCGGCGGCATGCAGGATTTGAATAATTTGATTCCGGGCAACTCGGGGTGGACGCTCTCGATTGCGAACGCGATCAATGTGGTGGGGCAGATTACAGGGCAGGGCACGATCAACGGCGAGCAGCACGCGTTTCTGCTGACGCCTGCTCCGCAATAGAGATCAGCGCGGCGTGGGATGGCCGAATCACGCGGCTGCCACGGCAAAATCGAATTTGGAGCGGGGAAGCAATCAGCAGAGGCCGGGCAGCTCAGCGGAGGATCAGCGCCACCGCCAGTGCGGCGATTCCGAGTTTGACCAACCAACCCAGAGCGTAAGACGTTGCAATCGCGGGAGCCAGCTTCAACCACAGGGCATTCACGATGGTTAGCGGTAATGGCCCAACGAGCCAGATGGCCAAGGCTAATTTGAGAGTTCCACGGTACGAGTGAAGGTGCAGACCGCAGCAGAGGAAAACAAAAACGCCACAAGTGAGAAAGGGCAATACGCTTGACCAGAGGATCGCTGTATTTTCTCCCGGGCCGCCTTTGAATCTCCAGATCTCGGGATTGCGGTCGTAGCGTTGGTAGAGCCAGTCGCCCATGAAGAGCCAGTCGGTCAGCGACGAAACAATGCCGCTGGCCAATACCGCCAACGCGATGCGACCCCAGGGCATAATCATTTGCGCGCCACTCTAGCACATTGGGAAACAACTGGCAGTGCAGCGCTTCCGGGGGGTACTACGACATCACGCTGCTACTTCGCCCGCAATGATTTCATCCAAGTAGCACCAGATCCAGTCTTCGCCCGGTTCGATCGAACGCATTACGGGATGATGGCTGTGGTGAAAATGCTTAGTGGCGTGTTTGTTCTTGGATGAGTCGCAACAGCCGACGTTGCCGCATACCATGCACAGGCGCAGGTGGACCCAGGTGTCGCCAAGCTTGACGCACTCTTCGCAGACGTGAGTGTCGGTGGTCTTAACTTTAATTTGATTGAGATGCTTGCAATTCGCTGACATTGTGATCTCCAGAGATTCCGACTCGTCGCGGCTTGGTGCCGCACACTTGTCCTTAGATTCTTTCGAGTTCGGCGCGATTCCAGTTGGCTAAACGGGCTCCAGCTTCGTAGGTGGACTGCAGGAAGCTGAGAAGAGCCTCGCGTGGCGAAGTGGATTGGCGCACGTCGTCATACATCAGCAGGAATTCTTTCATTTGCGGATGGTAGAAGGCTTGCGCCGGTTTCACCGGCTGCTCGGCAAAGCCTTGCGGCTCAGGTGCGGCGTAAGCGTAAAAGGCCGGGCCTTTGATTTCGCCTCCGCCGGGCCAGAAGCCGGCGCTGATGACTTCATGCGAATAGGCTTCGCGAGTGATGGGGTCGGCGCCAGGGCGCTCGGGGGCGCGGCGTCCGGAGAAGCGGGTCACGCAGAGGTCGAAGCTGCCCCAGAAAAAATGTACGGGACTGTCTTTGCCGATGAAGCGGGCGCGAAATTCCTGGAAGATGTTTTCGCAGGCGACCAGGATTTTCCAGAATCGGTGAGCATATTCGGGATCGTACGATGCGTGTTGCGTGTCTTTGTCGAAGCGAATGGGATCGGGAATTTCGACGGGCATGGGCCAGATTCTTACGTCGATGTCGAGGAAGCGCAGCGCGGACATGAACTCGGCGTAGAAGTCGGCGACTGATTGGGGCCTGAGCGGTAGAGTCTTCGACGAATTCCAACTGGTTTCGATAATGAGCTTGTGTGCGATGAAATCGAATTGGATTTCGAAGACTTCGTCGCCATAGGGAATGGCTGAGGTGGTCAGGCCGCGGGCGTTGACGTAGAGCGCGACTTCCCACCAATGATTGATGCGCGGAGTTAGCGCCAGGCGGACTTTGCCGACGACTTGCGTCCACATGTGGAGTGTGGCGTAGGTGTCTTGCCAGGCTTGCAGTGGGAGCTCGGGCCAGGATTGCGGAGTCGGAACATTAGGAAGTGCAGCCATACCGTAACCTCGACTTCGGACCGAGAAATGGTAACACCATTGCCTCCCACACTTCGGCGGCTAAAGCCCCTGTTGTAATTTATGGGCACTTTGCGGCGCAACTGGAAGTCGCGCCCTCTCAAAGCGACCAACGGCTCATGTCAGTTTTTCTTTGGGGGAAGGTATTTCTTCTGGATTGAGGCGACAATTACATAATTTGGGTCGACCATTTCATTGAGGTGAATTTTTCCGACTTGCGAGAGGAGTTCGTAGGCGTCGAGTTCGGAGAGGCCGTAGTCTTTGTGGATCCAGTGAACGAGTTCGGTGAAGGCGATGCGCAATGCGTCATCGAGCGGGCGGTAGGCGCCGACGGTCATGATGGCGTCATCGTTCTCGAATTGCGGCCAGGCGATGGTGCGGCCTTTGATGACGCTGAGCTGCACGCGGGCTTTCAGGGGAACTTCGATGGCGGTGCCGGCGATTTCTCCGTCGCCCATAGCGGCGTGACCGTCGCCAATGTAGAAGAGGCCGCCTTTCACGTTGACGGGAAAATAGACCGTGTTGCCGACGCTGGCTTCGGGAGAATCCATGTTGCCGCCGAATTCGGCCGGAACGACTGAGCTGCGGGCTTCGCCTTCGGCGGGCGCGACTCCGATGCAGCCGAAGAAGGGATGCAGAGGAATCTTCACCGAGAAATCGGAGTCGAGCGCCTTGAATACAGCATCGTTGGCCGCGTGGTCGATGTGGTAGAACCAGATTTTTTCAGGCAGCGGCGCATGAAGCATGGGAGTGTAGCTGGTTTCGTTGAGCGCTCCGAAGCCGGGAGCGAATGCACCGATGCCGGTGTCGCCGTCGACTTCAAGGTCGAGAATCTTGACGGCCAGCGTGTCGCCGGGTTCTGCGCCTTCAACGAAGAACGGTCCGGTGAGGGGATTGTCGCCTTTCACCATGCTGAGGGTGTCGCCGGGTTTTTTGATTGCGTTGCCGAAACAGTCGAGCGTATTGGTGTCGAGGATGTCGCCGGATTTCAGACTGGGCTACTGGTTCGGCTGTGGCAAACAAATATTTCACGTTGGCGTTGGTGGTGGTGTAGTGAACTGTGTTTTGGGCGACAAGTGAACCCGCCAACAGCACGAGAGTTAGAAGACGAGCGATCACGGGGGCCTCCAAGGGATGGTCGAGTGTAGCGAAGAGACGCGCTACGCTCTAGTGCGTACCGACAGGTTGGTTACGAGATGCAACACAATTATTCATGGTTTGCTGGCTGCGCCGTTTCTTTGGCGCTTTACGAACGTGATGATGAAGATAGACGTACGTATTACTGGCCACGGTGGGGGTTCCTCCGGAGTGGAATCGTAGTTCGACCAATCCGGCTTCAGTGTTTGCTGCGTGCTTCGCTGAAAGCAGGTACAACTTCGCGCCGATAGGTTTCCAGCGATTCTTCCTCGTCCCCGCACATCAGATACAGATTGAACTGCGTGACACCCACGCTAGCGAGTTTGCGCAATTTTTCATGATGGGCATTGACCGGGCCGAGCAGGCAGAAGCGGTCGACGACTTCATCCGAAACAAAATTCGCGTTATCGCTCTCGACTACACAGTGATGCTGATAATCGTAATGTCCGCGATCCTGAACATAGGAAGTGAGCGCGGGAGGCAAGTCCTCAGGCTTATACTGCCGGATCAGATCCATCACGTGGTTCGAAACCAGGGCAGGAAACCAGCGCACACGCTCTCGGGCTGCAGCGAGGTCATCGGAAACCCAGACGGGCGCGGCCGACATGACTTCAATCTTGCCTGGATCGCGGCCGGCAGCGCGAGCGCCTTCTTTCACGAAACTCAAACACCAGGCAATCAGATCGGGATCGGCGAACTGAAGAATGATTCCGTCGGCCACGCGTCCTGCCATGTGCAACACTTTGGGTCCATATCCTGCGATCCAGACGCGGGGAGGGATTGTTGCCCATGTGAGCCGTGTCGATTGTCCTTCATATTCGATTTCGCGACCGGAGGTCAGATCGCGAAAGGTTTTTACCGCGGCCTCCAGCTGCGACCAGCTCACGGGCTTTTTCCCCAGCACACGGCGCGAACTATCGCCGCGTCCGATGCCGAGTTCCATCCTGCCATTGGAGATCAGGTTCAGGGTGGCAAACAGACTCGAGGTTACCGTGAGATCCCGGACTGCGGGATTCGTCACCAGCGTTCCCAGCCGCATGGCGTGCGTATTTGCCGCCATGAGAGTCAGCAGAGGATAGGGATCTTTCCACAGCACGTGCGAGTCGAAGAGCCAACCGTAGTGGAAGCCACCAGCCTCTGCCTGCCTGGTTAGTCCTACTATGCGTTCGACCGAAATGTCGGGCTTAAGGGTGATTCCGAATTGCATGCGGTAACTCCTTTCGCCATGCACGAATCGCTACGCACACGCCAAGGAGCGGCAGTTTAGCATAGAATGCTTTTTCGTTTCGCCGCTGGTGGAGGCTTGCATGGGCTTGGACACGATCATTGCCGACGGGACTGTGGTAACCGCGACCGACACATATGTTGCCGACGTCGCGATTGCCGATGGCAAGATCGTGGCCATTGGCAAAACACTACCACGAGAAAACGCCGCGAAGCTGGTGGATGCATCGGAGAAATACGTTTTGCCGGGTGGCATCGATGTTCACACGCATCTCGATATGCCATTCGGCGGCACCACCAGCTCCGACGATTTTGAAACCGGAAGCCGCGCCGCCGCTTTTGGCGGGACGACTACTCTGATCGATTTCGCCATCCAGTACAAAGGGCAATCCCTGCAAAAGGCGTTCGACACATGGATGCAGAAGGCGGCGAGCAAGGCAGTTTGCGATTACGCCTTCCACTGCATTGTCACCGACGTGAGCGCGGGGCAGCTCGACGAGATGAATGCCCTGGTTCGCGAAGGCGTAACCAGCTTCAAACTTTTCATGGCGTATCCCGGCGTGTTTATGCTCGATGACGCAACCATCTTTCGAGCGCTGCAGAGAACGTCGCAAAACGGCGGGCTTATCTGCATGCATGCCGAAAACGGCAGCGCAATCGACGTCATTGTTCAACAAGCTCTGGCTGAGGGCAAAACCGCGCCCAAATATCATGCGCTTACGCGGCCAACAACCGCCGAAGCCGAGGCCGTGTCGCGTGCGATCGCGTTAGCCGAGATGGCCGGCGCTCCCATCTACATCGTTCATCTGAGCTGCAACGAGGCACTCGAAAAAGTTCGGGAAGCGCGCGATCGCGGCCTTCCGGTTTATGCCGAAACCTGCCCGCAGTATTTGTATCTTTCGATCGAAAACTTCGACGTTCCGGATTTTGAAGGGGCGAAGTATGTGTTTACTCCGCCCCTGCGCGAAAAATGGCATCAGGAAAAATTGTGGAACGGCCTGAAGCGCGATCATCTGCAAGTGGTCTCGACCGATCACTGTCCGTTCTGCTTTAAAGAACAAAAAGAACTCGGACGCGGCGACTTCACGAAAATACCGAATGGAGGCCCGGGCATCGAGCATCGCATGAGCTTGATCTACTCCGGCGGGGTAAATAAGGGGCGCTTCAGCGTGAATCGCTTCGTCGAACTCGTTTCCACGACTCCCGCAAAGCTGTTCGGCCTTTATCCTCGGAAAGGCACGATTGCTGCGGGTAGCGACGCCGATCTGGTTGTGTTCGATCCTAAGAGAAAACACACCATCAGCGCAAAAACTCATCACATGCGAGTCGATTACTCGATGTTCGAAGGAATTGAAGTTACTGGTGTGCCTGACATCGTTCTCTCTCGCGGCCGGGTTGTCGTTGAGGGCGGCAAATTTCTCGGCCATGCCGGACAAGGGGAATTTCTGCGACGCTCCACTTACTCGCAGATTGCCGGGTAGTGAATGCAAGACCCGATACAAAAGCTAAATCGATCGAAATTCCGGAGTCCAGTTTCTCAAAATCATAAGGAGAACAATGTTCACGCCATCAAACCTGACAATTGCATTGCTGATGATGATAACGAGCGCCATCTGCTGGGGCTCGTGGGCCAACACTTATAAAGGTGTGAAGGGTTATCGCTTCGAACTGTTTTATTGGGATTATGCGGTTGGAATTTTTCTTATTTCGCTGGTGCTTGCTTTCACCATGGGCAGTACGGGGAACGATTCTTCAAGTTTCCTGAACAACGTTCGTGCGGCCGACACTTCCAACATCATCAATGCGCTTATCGGCGGCGCGCTGTTCAACCTTGCCAATCTTCTGCTCGTAGCCGCAATCGATATGGCCGGGCTTGCCGTGGCATTTCCAATTTCGATCGGCATCGCGCTGGTGGTTGGAACCGTTCTCAGCTATGCGTTGCAGCCCCGCGGCAATGCCGCCTTTCTTGCGCTGGGTGTCGCCTGCGCTCTTGTTGCTGTAATTTTGGACGGCAAGGCTTATGGCAGCCTCGCAGCGACGGGCCGTTCCATTTCCAAGAAAAGTGTTGTGACCTGTGTCGTCTCGGGAATTCTAATGGGCCTGTGGGCGCCGTTTATGACCCACGCGATGACTCGAGGAAACTCCCTCGGTCCGTACAGCGCGGCGGTTTTTCTCACGCTCGGCGCGCTGCTCTCCTGCTTCATCTGGAATATTTATTTCATGAAACATCCGCTGGTTGGTGAACCGGTTAGCTTCTCCGGATATTTCAGCGGGCCACCTTCTGGACATCTGCTAGGACTGTTCGGTGGATTCATCTGGGGAGTCGGTACGGTATTTAATCTCGTTGCCGCGAGTTTTACCGGTGTCGCGATCTCGTATGCCATTGGCCAGTCGGCGCCTATGGTAGCCGCGCTCTGGGGCATTCTGGCGTGGAAGGAGTTCGACAACTCCGGCCCGCGCGCAAAAGCCTACCTCGCTCTAATGTTCGTGTTTTACGGGCTGGCAATTTTCCTGGTGGCGCGCGCCAATGGTTGAGGCGATTACTTTCCTTTGACCCGGCCGATAAACAGTTGCAGAAATCTTTCGGCATCGGAAGCAATACAGACTCGCGCATTCGGAGTCAACGGAATCACTCCGTCGATCTCGTAGTGGTCTCCATGGAGAACGTTGTTCTCGTCTGAGCCCATGCGATTCGCTACAGTTTCTCCGCGCGTGAACTCGCCTTTGGTCTCCACGTCGACGTGCATATCTTTCAGCGTAACGAGCGATGGATCGATGACGGTGCCGACTGCGAGCGGGTCGTACATCGCAGCGCCGGTGTATCCACTTTTCTCGCTCCGATCCAGGTAGAACTGAGTGATCTTTGTAAGGAAGTCGTTTTGCGGCCCGTGAGACGACTGAAGCTGTTCAAGATGTTTTCGCAAGATCAGAGTTCGTTCACCCACGTCCGATCCCACCATTGTCACCATCCAGCCTGCGTTGAAAACAATCTGCGCCGCTTCGGGATCGTTGTAGATGTTCGCTTCCGCCGCGCCGTTGACGTTCCCCCCGGTAATCGAGCCTCCCATGATCACAATATTCTTTACCAGCCCCGCGATCGAGGGATCTATTGATACTGCAAGCGCAATGTTGGTCAACGGCCCGATGGGAATGAGCGTGATTTCGTGTGGATACTTGTGAATCAATTCGATGATGAGATCAGGGCCGAATCTGGGGTCCGCTGTGCATTTCGAGCGCGGCAATTCAACGCCGGCCAAGCCGTTCTTTCCATGCCAAAATTGAGCAGTGATCAACTTCTGATTCAAAGGATGCTGTGCACCTCCAGCGACGATCAGGTCGCATCGCCCGGCCAGCGAAACAATCTTCAGAGCATTCTCTAATCCCTGGCGTCCGTCTACATTGCCCGGCACAACCGTGAGCGCTTCTACTCTAAGTTCCGGGGAATTCAAGGCGAGAATGATTGCCATGGCATCGTCCGTGCCAGGATCGGTGTCGATGATCACTCTTTGAGGAGGGGCTTGTGCCAACGCGCTCGCCATAAAAGCGGGAACCGCCAGAGGAAGCGCGACGAGAAAGTATCTAAATATTTTCATATGTGTCTCTTGTAAGGCGAACTCCCGCCCTTAAATGAAATCCACAATTGTTATCGGCAAGACGTGGCAAAGGATTTATAACAACATGCCCGCAATAGATGCGGACATTAAATTTGCCATAGTTCCGGCGAGCATTGCCCGAAGTCCCAGCCGGGCCAGTTCACCTTTTTTGTTTGGAGCCAAGGCCCCGATTCCGCCGATCTGGATTCCGATGGAACTGAGATTGGCAAAGCCGCACAGCGCAAACGTCGCGATTGTGAATGATTTAGGATCGAGCGCAGCTCGCTGCGGACCTAACATCGAGAACGCGACCAATTCATTCAGCGCCATACGAGTTCCTAACAGAGTTCCCACGAACCCGCAATCGTGCCAGGGAACTCCAATGACCCAGGCCACGGGCGAAAACAGGACGCCGAGAATGCTTTCGAGGCTTGATGGAAACCAGAGAACACCGACGTGCGCCAGGCCATTGTGAATTCCATGCAGGATGCCATCGAGCAAAGCAATCAACGCCAAAAACGCGATCAGCATTGCACCAATATTCAGCGCCATGTGCAAACCATCGCTGGTACCGCGGGCGACTGCGCCTAAAAGATTTTCCTTCTTCTCTTTTTCCTCTTCGTCTTCGCTCATTACCACGCGGCCTGCCGTTTTAGGCTGCTCGGTCTCGGGCACAAGCATCTTTGAGATCAAGATGGTACCCGGAGCTGTCATAATCACTGCGCTAAGAACGTGTCTTGGCTCTACTCCAAAGGCAAAATAGGCGGCCATAATCGAACCGGAAACGTGTGCCATACCGCTCGTCATTACGGTCATGAGTTCCGAATGCGTGAGTTCCGGCAGAAACGGCCGGATCGTCACCGGAGCCTCAGTCTGCCCCATGAAGATACTTGCGGCAACGTTGAGCGACTCTGCACCGCTGGCGCCCATAATGCGCGTCATAGCCACGGCCGCAATGCGAATGATGAATTGCATGATGCCGTAGTGATAAAGAATCGCAAAAAGAGCACAGATGAAAATGACGGTTGGAAGGACCTGAAAGGCGAAAATAAATCCAATGCGTGAAGACTGCTTCCCCAGCTCTCCGAAAAGAAATTCCGAACCGACAAAGGCATAATTCAGGACGCGATTGGCGGCGTCCCCGGCAATCTGGAACATGCGCCGCCCAAACTCTACCCGCAGAACAAATATGGCGAACACAATCTGCAAGCCAAGTCCCCAGGCAACAGTTTTCACACGAATCGCACGACGATTGGTGGAGAATGCAAAAGCCAGGCCCAGCATCGTTAAAAGGCCGAGAATTCCAGTGTAGCGTCCCATCAGTTCATGTCTCCCGATTTTCCGATGACTCGATGGATCAATGGCCTCTTTTTAGGCGGAGGAGAATCGCTGATATGAAAACTCGCCTCCAGCAATAACTTGGCATGAGCCGCACGATCTTCGGAGTTGTAATGAATTGTTGCCCAGGGCTCGCTGGGCGAAACGGCGTCACCCACTTTTTTCTGCAGCACGATTCCCACCGCAGGATCGACCGAATCCTCTTTGCGCTCGCGGCCGCCGCCGAGAATCACACATGCAGCTCCAATCTGCTCGCATTGAATTGAAGCGACGTATCCGGCCTTCGCGCTTGAAATCTTCATCGTGTGTCGAGCCTTCGGAAGCTTTTCTGGATCGTCGATTGTCCGCGGGTCTCCACCCTGCAGTTCCACCATCTGCCGGAATTTGTCGAAAGCCTTGCCGGTAGCTATCAGCTGTTCACTGATCTTTTTTCCGTCCGCAACCGAATTAGAAACTCCGCCCAGATGCAGCATCCAGCCTGCGAGTTCGAAGCACAGCAGCTTCAAATCCTCCGGGCCTTCACCGCGCAGAATCTGCACGACTTCGACCACCTCAAGCGCGTTCCCAATCATATTTCCCAGCGGTTGGTCCATGTCAGTGATAAGCGCGACCGTCTTTTTCCCCATGCGCTCACCGGTTTCGACCATCAATTCGGCAAGGAAGGCGGCATCGTTTTCACTTTTCATGAACGCACCCGAGCCTGCCTTCACATCGAGCACCAAACCGTCGATGCCCTCCGCGAGTTTCTTGCTCATGATCGAAGCGCAGATCAGGTAGGGGCTCTCGACCGTGCCGGTTACGTCGCGGAGCGCATAGAGCTTGCGATCGGCGGGAGCAATCTCAGCCGTCTGCCCGATCATGGCGCAGCCGCAAGTTTCCAGGACACGGCGAAATTGCGTGACTGGAAGATTCACATTGAAGCCGGGAATCGCTTCGAGCTTGTCGAGCGTGCCGCCCGTGTGTCCCAAACCGCGGCCGCTGATCATCGGCACCGATACGCCAGCAGCCGCCACAAGTGGCGCCAGCACAAGGGAAGTCTTGTCCCCGACACCGCCGGTGGAATGCTTATCGATCTTCTTCGACGGAAGCGATGAAAGATCCAGCACGTCGCCCGAACGCAACATCGCATCCGTAAGCGCAGTAGTCTCGGCTCGCGTCATGCCACGTATTACGACGGCCATGAGCCACGCTGCGACCTGATAGTCCGGGATCGCATCGCGCGTATATGCATTCACCAAACCTTCGATCTCGCTTTTCGAAAGCTCTCCGCCATCCCGCTTCTTGCGGATTACATCGATGGCGCGAAACGTTTGAGTTGCCGGCACTAGACTCACCAGAGGCGGAATCCCTCCGGAAGTAATTCGGTGATGTGAGCTTGCTTGGGGCCGCTGGCGGCTTGAAAGAATATGGTCGCTTCAGGGCCGAACTCGTAGATCACCTGGCGGCAGGCGCCGCAGGGCGAACACGGCACTCCATGATCGTTGACCACCGTGACTGCGCGGATGTCGATTTCAGGACCGAGCTCGGCGACTGCAGAAAAGATCGCCGTCCGCTCGGCGCAGTTGGTGAGCCCATAAGAAGCATTCTCTACGTTGCAGCCAGAAAACATTTTTCCGCCGGGGAGCAGGATGGCAGCGCCGACTTTAAACTTTGAGTACGGCGCATGCGCGTTCTTCATGGCTCTCTGAGCCAGCTTCAAGAGTTTTGCCTGAGTCGCCACAGATATGGATTCTTTGGCCATACAGATATTTTGAATAGCAGGAGGAAATCGACCGCAATTGTAAACCCTGACCGAAGGCGGCAGATTTTTTTCTTCGTTGCGGAGCAAAGCGCGCGTAATTCCAGCTGACGAATTCGCGTTGTGAGATTTCCTGCCGTACAATTACAGCTTCGGTCTGGGCCGCTAAGCATGGGGTGAAGGGCTAGGCTTAAGGCAAGAGTTCATGTCATCTGAGCAAAATTCCGGTGCGCTGCAGGGAACGCAATTCTCACTCGCGACGCTGGAGGGTCATTCGCTTCTCCCTAATTCCGGAATTCCCCTCGATCTGCATTGGGTGCAGGACGTTCGAGTAAACACGAGCGCCGTCGAGCGCCGGGCTCAGTCGCAAGTGGCTCGTCGTACGGTGAAAAAAGAATGGCAGGCTGCATGGCTGCTGCGTGCAATTACCTGCATGGATCTGACCACGCTCTCGGGCGACGACACCGATGAACGCGTCCGCCGCTTATGCGCCAAGGGCCGGCAGCCGTTGCAGGACGATCTTGCACGCCGGTTGGGAGTTGAGGAGCTAGAAATAAAAGTGGCGGCGATCTGCGTTTACCATCTCTTTGTTGAAACTGCGCTGCATGCTTTGGAGGGAAGCGGCATTCCGGTCGCGGCTGTGTCGACGGGATTTCCCGCTGGACTGTCGCCGTTGGCGGAGCGTGTCGCCGAAATTCGGCGCTCCGTGGAAGCCGGCGCACAAGAGATTGACGTGGTCATAACTCGCGCACATGTCTTCGGAGCGCGCTGGCAAGCCCTGTATGACGAAGTTGCAGCATTCAAGCAAGCCTGTGGCAGTGTGCACATGAAGGTGATATTGGCAACCGGCGATCTCGTCACTTTGCGCAACGTGGCACGCGCGAGTCTTGTGGCGATGATGGCGGGGGCGGACTTCATCAAGACTTCGACCGGCAAAGAGGCAGTCAACGCTACACTGCCCGTCAGTTTGGTCATGGCCCGCGCGATTCGCGAATATGCCGAGCAAACCGGCATGGCTGTAGGTTTCAAAGCCGCAGGGGGAATTCGTACCGCGAAACAATCCACCGATTGGCTGGCAATGATGAAAGAAGAACTCGGCCTTTCCTGGATGCGTGCTGAGTTTTTTCGCTTCGGCGCCAGTGGATTGTTAGGCGATATCGAGCGGCAACTTGAACATCACGTGACGGGACGGTATTCGGCGGAGTATCGCCACCCTCTGGCGTAATACTGCGGCGATTCACGAGAGGATCTAACGAACAAGTGAAGTGAAGCAATCGACATGAGCATTGCGGAAAAATTTGTAGCGATGGAGTACGGCCCGGCGCCGGAGGATCCCAAGGAAGCGCACGCGTGGCTGGAGCGCCACGAGCGGCGTTTCGGACATTTCATCAACGGTGCATGGCAGGCTCCAACTGACGGTCAATATTTCGATACGCTTGATCCTTCGAGCGTCGAGAAACTCGCCTCGGTTGCGCAAGGCTCGCGGGCAGATATTGACGCTGCCGTGGTGGCGGCGCGAGCCGCATTTCCGAAATGGCGTGCTCTAACTCCACACGTGCGGGCGCGCTATTTGTATGCTTTAGCGCGACTCGTGCAAAAACATTCGCGCCTTCTCGCTGTTCTCGAAACCATGGATAACGGCAAGCCGATCCGCGAGAGCCGTGACATTGATATTCCCCTGGTGGCCCGGCACTTTTATTACCATGCGGGCTGGGCGCAACTTCTTGAACAGGAATTTGCCGAGTACGAGCCGTGCGGCGTCGTGGGCCAGATTATTCCGTGGAATTTTCCGCTGCTGATGCTCGCATGGAAAATTGCTCCCGCTCTGGCCGCCGGCAACACGGTGGTGCTGAAGCCGGCCGAGTTTACTCCTTTAACGGCGCTTGCATTCGCCGGATTGTGCGAGGAGGCTGGATTGCCTGCCGGAGTCGTCAACATCGTTACCGGAGATGGTTCAACCGGAGAAGCGCTGGTCAAGCATCCCGATGTAGACAAGATTGCGTTCACCGGTTCGACAGAAGTTGGGCGCGCGATTCGCGCCGCCACGGCGCCGACTTCCAAGCGACTGTCGCTCGAGTTGGGCGGGAAATCTCCATTCATCATTTTTGACGATGCCGATCTCGACAGCGCAGTCGAAGGGTTGGTGGATGGAATCTGGTTCAATCAAGGCCAGGTTTGCTGCGCGGGATCGCGGCTTCTGATGCAGGAGAGCATCGCCGAGACTCTACTGGGGAAAATCCGCAATCGCATGAGCACGCTGCGCATCGGCCCTCCGTTGGATAAAGCAATCGACATCGGTGCGATCGTCGCGCGGGTTCAGCTCGAACGTATTCAAGGCATGGTGGCACAAGGAATTGCGGAGGGAGCAAGTTGCTGGCAACCGCAGATTGCGCTGCCTCCGCGTGGATTTTATTTTCCGCCCACGCTGCTAAGCAATGTTCATCCCACATCGATTGTTGCTCAGCAGGAAATTTTTGGCCCGGTGCTGGCAGCAATGACTTTCCGCACGCCGCGCGAAGCGGTTGAGTTGGCCAACAACACCGTCTACGGCCTGGCCGCCTGTGTGTGGAGCGAGAATGTCAACGTAGCCTTGCAGACAGCAGCGCAATTGAAAGCAGGGGTCGTGTGGGTGAACTGCACGAACCTGTTCGACGCCTCCTGCGGGTTCGGCGGCTATCGCGAAAGCGGTTTTGGCCGCGAAGGCGGCAGAGAAGGCATGTTGGAGTATTTGCAGCCGGCATGGTTCAAGAATCTTCCGAAACTTGCCGCGCAGCGCCCTGCTGCTCCGGCAAATGGTGGGGAGCAAAATGATTCTGCAGCGCCCGCCATCGATCGCACCGTGAAGCTTTATATCGGAGGAAAGCAGGCGCGCCCGGATTCTGGCTACAGCATGGAAGTGCGGTCGCCGGAAGGAAAGTTACTAGGCGAAGCTTCGCTGGGAAATCGCAAGGATATTCGCAACGCCGTCGAAGCTGCGAGGAAGGCCGAATCGTGGGCGAAAGCGACAGCGCACAACCGCGCACAGGTTCTGTATTATTGCGCCGAAAATCTTTCGCAGCGGCGCGACGAAATTATCGGCCGGCTCGCGATGGCCGTCGGCGACAAGCAGGCTGGGGCGGAACTCGATCTCGGAATCCAGCGCATCTTTTCCTATGCCGCATGGGCTGACAAGTTCGATGGTGCGGTGCACAGTCCGCCATTCCGCAACATCGCGATTGCGATGAACGAACCGCTTGGGACTATGGGCATCGTCTGTCCCACGGAGGCTCCGCTGCTCGGTTTTCTTTCTCTGGTCATGCCTGCGCTGTCTATGGGCAACGCGGTGATCGCAGTTCCGTCAGAAACCTATCCCCTGATCGCCGCCGATCTTTACCAAGTTTTCGATACGAGCGATCTACCGGCTGGGGTCGTCAACATCGTGACCGGCTACACTTCTCCGCTCTTGAAAACGCTCGCCGAGCACGACGACGTGGACGCGATCTGGTGTTTTGGCGATGAAGCCAGTGCATCCTCCGCGAAGGCGATGTCAGTCGGAAATCTCAAACAAGTTTGGACGAACGAGGGGCGCGCCATCGACTGGTTCGATTCCAAATTGGCTGAGGGGCGCTGGTTCCTCGAGCACGCCACCCAAATAAAAAATATCTGGGTCCCTTACGGCGAGTAGTTCCCGATTATCCGACCTATTTCAAGTGACGCGCAGCTCTAATTGTCTTCCAGTCACGATTGCATTTCGGCGGACTCAGGACTAGCATACTTTCGATACTTTTCTCTGCGCCCCTTCGTCGGCGCCACGTCATGCAGGTTTGGGTTTCGATCTTTCGTCGTTTTTGTTTTGCGTTCAAAATCGTTTTGTTCGATCGCGCTCTGTTTACTTTTTCCAATTCGATCTCTCGTGTTTGAATGAAGGAGGACATATGGGCATCGCAGTGTCACCGCAGATTCATCCTCGGGTCGCGGAGTTCATCGAGAAGCCGCGCACAATGTTGATTAATGGAAAGTGGGTCAATTCCATTTCCGGCAAAACCTTCCCAACTTACAATCCCGCCACTGGAGAAGTTCTGGCGCAAGTTGCGGAAGGCGATCGCGAAGATATTGAACAAGCAGTAAAAGCCGCGCGCAAGGCGTTTGACCAAGGCCCCTGGCGTCGGCTGACTTCGTCGGAGCGCGGGCGCCTCATCTGGAAGCTCGCCGATCTGCTGGAAGAGCACACAGAAGAGTTCGCATATCTGGAGAGCCTCGATAACGGCAAGCCGCTCGCCATAGCCCGCGCCGCCGATGTGCCGCTCGCAGTCGATCTCTTCCGATACATGGCTGGGTGGACGACCAAGCTCGAAGGCAACACGATTCCAATCTCGGTTCCATACACGCCTGGAGCGAAGTATCTCGCATACACCCTCCGCGAGCCAGTCGGCGTCGCAGGGCAAATTATTCCCTGGAATTTCCCACTGCTCATGGCAGCGTGGAAGCTGGGTCCGGCGCTGGCCTGCGGTTGCACGGTGATTCTGAAGCCCGCTGAGCAAACGCCGCTTTCCGCGCTGCGTCTGGGCGAACTGATTATGGAAGCAGGTTTCCCCGAAGGCGTGGTCAACATCGTTCCGGGCTACGGAGAAACGGCCGGGGCCGCTCTGGCTGCGCATCCACAGGTCGACAAAATTGCCTTCACGGGCTCGACCGAAGTCGGAAAGCTCATTGTTCACGCCGCCACGGGGAACCTGAAAAAGGTGTCGCTTGAACTCGGCGGAAAATCTCCCAACGTTGTTTACAAGGATGCCGATCTCGAGACCGCCATTCCCGGCGCCGCGAGCGCGATTTTCTTCAATCACGGGCAGTGTTGCTGTGCGGGATCGCGGCTCTATGTGGAGAAATCGGTATTCGATCAGGTCGTGGAAGGTGTTGCCGAACAAGCGAAGAAAATCAGCGTCGGTTCCGGCCTCGATCCGGAGACGCAGATGGGTCCGCTGGTGTCTGAGGAACAGTTGAGCCGAGTCTGCGGTTATCTGGAAGCCGGCTTTTCCGAAGGCGCTAAAGCCATTGCTGGAGGCCACAAGAAAGGCGATAGAGGTTATTTCGTGGAGCCTACCGTTCTTGTGAATACCCGCGAAGACATGAAGGTCGTGAAGGAAGAAATCTTTGGGCCAGTGGTGACGGCGATGCCATTTACCGATCCCGAGGAACTTCTGCCGCGAGCCAACGATAGCGAATATGGTCTCGCTGCCGCGGTCTGGACACGCGACATCGGGAAAGCTCACCGCACCGCCGAACAGCTTCGCGCCGGCACGGTGTGGATCAACTGCTACAACATTTTTGACGCTGCACTTCCGTTCGGAGGCTACAAGCAATCCGGATGGGGACGCGAGATGGGTCACGACGTATTGAACAACTACACGCAGACGAAAGCGGTCTGCACGAAAATCGCGTAAGCGTGCTCCAAGTGTTGATGGAGCATCGCGCAAGAAAAAGGACGGTGGTAACAACCACCGTCCTTAATTTGTTAGCCGCAAGATGGCAGGCGGTGAAAAAACTGTGCTTTCTATCGCTCCATCAGCAAAACTTTTTCGGCATCGTCGATCTCGGTTAGCTTTACTTCGATTACTTCGTTCATCGTAGTCTGCACATTGCGGCCGACGAAGCTCGCTTCAACCGGCAACTCACGATGCCCACGGTCAATCAGCACGCACAACTGAACCTGCCGAGGACGGCCATGAGAGAACAGCGCGTCCAGTGCGGCACGGGTGGTGCGCCCGGTGAACAGAACGTCGTCGACTAAAACAATGTTCTTGTCTTCGATCGAAAACCCGATCTCCCGGTCCTGCACAACCGGCTTGGGCCCAAGCGTAGACAGGTCGTCGCGATAGAAGGTGATATCCAGCGTGCCGACCGGAACCTTGGCGTTCTCGATGCGGGCAATAATCTTGCCAATACGCTCCGCCAGCGGAACGCCGCGCCGCCGGATGCCGACCAATCCCAATCCGTCAACACCACCGTTTTTCTCCACGATTTCGTAGGCCAGGCGAACCAGAGTACGTTCGATTTCCGAAGCTGACATCAACTGCGCCTTTTGGCGCAAGCCGGTTTTGCGGGAAAGATTCCGTGCATTCATAAATCAGAGCACCTCGGAACTCCAGTTCAGATTTCTTGGGCCCGCCAGCAAGGTATTGTGCAAGTGAGTGAGACGGGCCGTCCAATGTTCTCAACTCTGCACTCAGAGGTCAAGCCACGGACAAGAACTCAGAAGATCTTAATTTAATAAGGAAGGAGAATGATTGGGTTTCGTAGGCAAGCGTTTTCTGCACACCCGAAATGCGGGGGTTTGAAGGCTCGCGTGTCATGAATCAGGCGTCGAGCCGTTCGTGCGGCAGGGCAGCTTTGACGGGTGAAGCGTCAGACTCAGACACGGAGTTTCGAACCGTAACAACATGCGTCAGAATCCCTTTGTCGCTTCGCAGGGCCTCCAGGGTAATCGGGTGGCGCCCGGCAATTGCGTTTTCCGACGGCAATATTCCGACTCCCTGGTTTCGCCCCGCTGCCTTGGCGCGGTAAAGCGCCGTATCCGCCAGTTCGATGGTCTCTTCCGCGCATACCGCCTCGTACACCCCGCGACTCCACGGAAACGGCGCCCATCCGACAGAGCAGGTCTTCCGCACCTGCACTCCATGTCCCAGGTCGAAAGCTTCCGATGACATGATCTCTAGAATGCGCTGGCAAAAAGCCGGAATGCCGCCCGGATCGGCCGAGCGGGACATGATGAGGAATTCTTCTCCTCCCCAGCGAACCAGGACATCCGCCTTGCGCACGACTTTGGTGAGCCGTTCGGCAACTCTCTGCAGCAACCGGTCGCCCGCGGGATGGCCGTGAACGTCGTTCACGGCTTTGAAGAAGTCGACATCCACCATAATAAACACCAGATCGCGATGATCAAGTTTGCGGATATCGCTGCCCCGCGCCCGCTCATAATTTCGCAGAACCTGACCCGATTCCGAGGGGAGAATCTCTTCCAAATAGCGGCGGTTCCACACGCCGGTCAGCGGATCGGTAAATGAAATCTCCTGGAGTTCCAGATTCTTTCGCTGCAGTTCAAGGCTGTGCCATCGCAGAGAGTGTTCTTTGCTTTCCAATTCGTCTTTCAACTGGCGCATCACTTCAAAGTTTTCCCGCGAGACCTTCAGCAGGCCGAGCATCTCCCGGTCTATCCAGTGCTGCTTCAAGAAGACCATGCCGCCCATCACAAGCATGGCGATTACGGTCAGCCCAAGCCGGTAGCCGCGAACTCGATGTGGCGCTGCTCCAAAATCAGCCCACGCGACCATCAGCGGCGTGGAGAATGCCGCAATCATGGCGAGCTTTCCGGTCCACATCGCGTGCCCCTGCGGTACTACCTCGGCGGCTGGGAAGTCGTGCGATTTGCCTTCTTTTGCTATGAAGCCAACTGACACGAACCATGCCATCGCTGCCACCAGCGGAATATCGAACAAACTGCCGGTGTAGTACTGGCCATGATCGATGGCAACGCTCGCGAGAATTGACCCTCCACTGTAGAGCAGGGCAGCTTTAAGGATGTTCTCGTAGACCTTTCGCCACGGACCGGTGCTTCCCCTCCAAACCCAGGCTGCTCCAACGATCAAGAAGATCTGTTCGCAAGCGTAAAGCAAGTCAAAGCTGGTGCCATAGATCGCGACATCCGGCTGAACGTATTGCCACGGGATGACGACAAACAGATACAAATAAAGCCACCATGTCAGTAACAGGAAAAAATCCAGTGAGATGAGGCGCAGAGGCCGGTCATTCCGCTGAATGTGGGGCTGCACTGCCAGAGCTGCCATCATGGGGACTACATGCAAAAACAGAACTACGTCCCCAACAAATGGGTTCGGAGTCTCCTGCCGCAGGTACACTTCGAAATAAGTCCAAAGCGCTTGCGCGCAAAACCACATGCCGCAGCCGCATCCCATCAGCACCCAAAACAGACGCGCCTTCTTGCAAGTGGCCTTGATGTTCGTGCCGATAGCAATGGTGGCGAACAAAAGGAGGGCGCACTGCGTGAGGTCCCCGAAAGCGGTAAGCGCGGTTCCGCGCGGCACGAGCAGAGATACGAGCAGGTGAGCAGACACAACGACGCACACGAACCCTGTCCACCTGCCAGGTTGTCGCAAAGATAAAAATCCCACGGAGACAGTTTATGTTGACCTTTGCCTGTGAATGCGGTTACGAAGGTAATCGCCCAATGAAGGAAGTTTGCTCAATTCATCGTTCGAACCAGACGCTATTCCAATGCCGATGCGAACGCTGCAACGAATTTAAAAACATCATGATACGAGTTGTAGAGCGGCGCCGGCGCAACCCGGAAAGTGTCGGGCTCGCGCCAGTCGCCAATAATGCCTTCGCGGGTCAGGCGCTCACATAACAGACGCCCCTTGTGAGGAATTCGAATCGAGAGCTGCGCTCCACGTCGCTCCGCGATGGCGGGCGTAACAATCGAAAACTTGTTCGAACGAATGTCTTTCAGCAGGAATTCGAGATAGCTCGTCAGCGATACGCTCTTGCTACGCAAGCATGGCATCCCCGCCTCGTGAAAGATGTCCATCGAGGCCCGCAGCGCCGCGAGACTGACGATCGGCGGATTGCTCAACTGCCAGCCCTCCGCGCCAGGCATCGGCTGGAAATTCGGCGGCATCTCGAAGCGCGTGCGCTCATCGTGTCCCCACCATCCGGCAAACCGCGGCAGACCCCAGGCATGCGCATGGCGTTCATGTACAAAGCAACCCGCGGTGCATCCCGGACCGCCGTTCAGATATTTGTAGCTGCACCAGACCGCGAAATCAGCTCCCCATTCATGAAGCTTCAATTGCAAATTTCCGGCCGCGTGCGCGAGGTCGAAGCCCACCACGCATCCGCGTTTGTGACCGGCCCTTGTGATGCGTTCCATATCGAAGGCCTGTCCGGTCGCGTAGTTCACTCCTCCAAGCATGATCAACGCAATCTCATCCGCGTTGCGATCGATCAGCTCTTCTATATCTTCTTCGCGAATGCAGGACTCGCCCGTGCGCGGGCTCAACTCGATCAGCGAAGTGGCGGGATCGAAGCCGTGGAAAAGAATCTGCGACTTCAAGGCATACTGATCGGAAGGGAACGCTCCGCGTTCGACTACAAGTTTGTGCCTGGACCGCGTCGGGCGATAAAAAGAAACCATCATCAGGTGCAGATTGACGGTTAAGGAATTCATCACCACCACTTCTGCTGGCTGCGCGCCCACCAGTTCCGACGTCTGTTCGGTAAGCAGCCTGTGATAGGGCATCCACGGATGCTTCGCCCGGAAGTGTCCTTCGACGGCTAGCTGCGCCCAATCGCTTAGTTCCTCTTCTATATATGCACCCGCCGCCTTCGGCTGCAGCCCCAACGAATGGCCACACAGGTATAGGCAATCATCGCCGCTCGCTGTTTTTGGAAAAAGAAACCGCTCGCGGAATTTTATTAACGGATCGCATTTGTCCATCGCGAGGGCAAATTCTTTGCCCGATTGAAAATCGCTCACTGCGGCAACTCCAGGGGAGTGAGATCGCGCTGAATCAGTTGCTCCGCTCTTTTCCAATCAAGGTCCTCGATGCGATTGCCCGATCCGCACAATTCAGCGAGAATTCGCTCCTGAATTATGCCGCGGGCCAGCGCAACCGAATAGGGAACACGATGAAACGTGACCATCGCATACTTCGGAACAAATCGGCGCGGATATCGATCTTCAAGCGCGAGTTCAACTTTCTTGCGAAACAGAAAGCCGGAGTCGGCAACTCGATCCCTCATCTCGACGAAATTCTCCACTGCCATATCGGCGATGGCATCGGTGTTGACCTTGCGCGCGCACTCGAATTCTCGGAACACGAACTCCCAATCCGGTCCATGACGGTCGAGCGAACTCATCAAAGACGTGCAGTCCTCGAAGCCGCAATTCAATCCCTGCCCGAAGAACGGAACGATTGCGTGAGCGGCGTCTCCGAGTAGCAGCAATTTACCTTCAGCATGCCACGGGGAGCATTTGATCGTAACCATTGAGCCGGTCGGATTCGCAAAGTAATTATCGGCCAAGTGCGGCATCAGGCGAATCGCATCTGGAAAACGAGATTCAAAGAAATCAACCACCTGCGATTGGGAGGCAATACTTGCGAAGCTATCCTGCCCCTCAAATGGCAAAAACAGGATGCACGCAAACGTGCCGTCAATATTGGGCAAGGCGATCAACATCAGATTTCCCCGCGGCCAGATATGCAGCGCATTTGTTTCTAACAGGTGTTCGCCTCCTGCGCCGGCAGGAATCGTCAACTCTTTGTAGCCGTATCCTAGATACTGTTGCGAAAAATCGAAACGATTCAGCTTGAGCATCTCCGCGCGTATGGCCGATGCCGATCCATCACATCCAATCACCACGGCAGCCCGTTGAATCGTCTCCTTTTCCGACTCCCCGTCGCGGAATCGCAGCGCACCGGTCTTCAAGTCGTAGCCAGTACAGCGCTGGTTGAAACGAATGGCTGCTCCCTGCTCTTCGGCAGCGTTCATCAGGGCGATGTTCAATTCGGCGCGGGAAATCGAATTGATAACCTCTGTTTCGTCCTTACCGTAGGGCTGAAACGTAAGCTCGCCGCTAACCGAATGCATCATTCTTCCCCGCATTGGGATGATGATGCTCCGCATCCGCTCCCACAGGCCTGCCTGCTGCAGCGCATAAATACCGCGGGTGGAGAGCGCAAGATTAATTGACCGCCCTGCGCTCAATTTCACTTTACGCATGTCAGGGCGCCGCTCGTATATCTCAACCCCGAATCCGCGCTGGCGCAGAAGGATGGCCAGCAACGGCCCGTTCAGGCCGGCTCCGACAATTGTGATTTTCTGAGTTGAGGAATTCATTGCTGTGATCGGCCCAGGAATGTCCGCGATCTATTCCATGAATACGACTGAGACACAACTTCTATTCTGTCAGCAGAGTCCGTGCTTCCCATAACTCCGGGAAAAATTTCTTGTCGAGCGTCAGCTTCAAATAAGAAGAACCTGCGCTTCCGCCAGTCCCCATGCGGATGCCGATAATGCGTTCGACCAATTGAATGTGGCGCAACCGCCAGCTCACCACCAGTTCATCGAACTCGGTCAGCCGCTCGCATACATCGATCCAGTCGCGATAATGGGTTTCGTCTTTGTATAGCGCATGAACGCCCCGGGCGCGCGCCTCAAACTTTTCCTTTTCGCTGGCGTTTTCGCTGACCAGAGGCACTTTCCCGATTGCCCGTAAAGCGGCAAAGAAAACATCAGGCAGTGAATCCTCGTCCAGCCTCCTCCTCAGGCGCTCATGAGCTTCCGCAGTGGGCCGGTGATAGCGCAGCATCTTCTCGTCTTTCAATCCGCACAGGAATTCAATTTCGCGGAACTGCTCGGATTGAAAACCGCTGGCAGGCTCGAGCAGCCCGCGGAAAGCCAAAAAATGCGTGGGCAGCATGGTTTCCAAAATGGTGAACTGCTCAACTAATACGCGAGTGATCTCCGTGCAGCGGCGCAATAATCGCGCGGCCTCATAAACCGCGTCATGGGATGACGGGTCGCCAGCCGCTTTCCGTAAATTCGCAACTACCGTGTCAAGGTCGTGCAGCAGTTCCTTGAACCACAATTCGTATGTCTGGTGTACAACGATAAAGAGCAACTCATCGTGGTGCACGGGCCGCGATTGCGGCTGCTGCAAATCAAGGAGTTCGGGAACTTTCAGATACGAGCTGTAGGTGAGCTGCCCGGTTTCAGGAACCACCGGTACAGAACCGGCATTGGCGCTCGCATCGTCGCGCTGTTTGGCCGATTCGGATTCGAGAGCGAAGAATCGCGCTGCGTTTTCCCCCAGCATTTTGCTCTTGATCGGCTGCGTGAACTTACTCTGCCGGATCAACGAGCCAACATGCTCTTCGCCAAGTGGAAAAGGATAATCAGAACCGAGCATTACGCGATCAGCGCCCATCGTCTTGACCAGCATCTCCAGCGCCGTTTGATCGAACACCGCCGAGTCCACCGAAATGCGATCAAGATAATAGCTGGGAGGATGCTCGCACTCACCCCTTGCGACAGGATGATGGTGCCACGCATTTTCCAACCGCCCCAGCAAGAATGCAAAACTGCCGCCGCCGTGCGCAAAACAGATTCGTAACGTGCGCGGGAGGCGATCAAACGCACCACTCAGAATCAGAGCAACGACGGAAAGCTGGGTCTCTGCGGGCATTCCAACCGTCCACGGCATCATGTACTTCGGCATCCGGTCGCGGCCGAACATTTCCCAGGGATGCACGAGCACCGCCGCGCCCTGGTCGGCGCAGTGCTGCAGAAACGTTACGATGCCGGAGTCATCCAGATTCTTTTCGCCAACATGATTGCCGATCTGCACGCCCAGATGTCCGGCCTTCATGCAACGCGTCAGCTCTTTACACGAAGCATCAACATCCTGCAGCGGAACCTGACAGAGCGATTTCAATCTGCCTTTCCCCCGGCTGCACAGCTCGAGAGCCGCATCGTTGAACAACCGCGCGCAATCGAGTGCGTGCTCAACCGGACGCTCATAGGCAAAGAGCACGGGAGTGGCTGAAATGATCTGCGAATCGACGCCATCGCGATCCATCTCGCTAAGCCGGACTTCGGGATCCCAGCACGCCGAGTAAATTTGGCGGAAGAATCGGTCTCCCACCATAATGTCGGCCTTCCCAGGCTCGGTGTGCTTGATCCAGGGCCAGTTCGAGGTGCCGAAGCGAGCAGCCAGATCGGGCCATGACTGGGGGAAAAAATGATTATGAATATCAATGACTGGCATTGGTCACTTGCCCGGATGGATCGCGCCGCAGTGCTTGCATTTGCGCCGGCTCTCATCGCCGTAGAATTTTTCGAATATGGGCGGAAGATCTTTGACAATGCTCTTCAACTTCACTTCGGCGCGATGCACCAACTGGTGACAGTTTAGGCAATACCACTCGAATGCGTCGAGAGAGCCCTCAGGACGTGGAACTTCGATGACGACACCAATCGTCTCGGCCGGTCGCTGAGGCGAATGCCGCATGTGCTTGGGCAAAAGAAAAATCTCGCCTTCTTTGATCGGAATTTCCACGGGCGGTTTGCCCGGCGACTCTATTACCCGCAGAGAAATATTGCCTTTCAATTGATAGAAGAATTCCTCCGTGGGATCGTCATGAAAGTCGCGCCGCTGATTCGGCCCGCCGACTACGGTGACCATCATCTCTCCATCTTCCCACACCTGCGCATTGCCGACCGGCGGCTTCAGCTTCTCTTTATTTTCATCGATCCACTTCTGGAAATTAAATGCTTTGAGGTTCTTGATCGACGCCATCGTCTCTCCTATTTCAGCGGCTTGTAAGCCACCGCCTTGATCTCAATCAGCAAATGCGGATGCGGCAATTGATGCACGGCGACCGTCGTTCTCGCCGGACCATCGTAGCCGAAGAATTCGCCGTAGACCTCGTTATATCCGCCGAAATCATTCATGTTGACGAGGTAGGTTGAAATCTCGACCACGTCCTGCAACCGCGCTCCCACAGAATTAAGGATGTCGCGAATGTTCTCGATGACTGCGCGCGTCTGCTCCCGGATATCGAGATCTGCAGTTCCCGATCGGTCGACGGTTGCCCCCGCGATCGTGTTATCGGCGCGGCGCGCACTGGTTCCGGAGACAAACAGAAAGTCTCCTGCGCGTTTCAGGTGCGGATACTTCCCGCGCGGCGCCGCTTTCCCTTCCACGACTTTGCTCTCACCAGCAGCCATCGTTGCTTACTACTTCTTCGCGTGTCTTATAGCCGGATGCAAATGTTGTTCAACTCCGAATAAAAGTTCAGAGAATGCATTCCGCCTTCGCGCCCGATTCCCGACAATCCAACCCCGCCAAATGGGGTTCGCAGATCGCGCAGGAACCAGCAATTCACCCACGTAATGCCCACATTCATTTGCTGCGCCACCCGATGGCCGCGCTTGAGGTCGCTCGTCCAGATGGAAGCAGCAAGGCCATACTCTCGTGTCATTGGCCATCGCCGACGGCCTCCTCTTCCGAATCGAAGGGCGCGATGTGACATACGGGTCCGAAAATTTCTTCTTTCATGCAGCGCGCCGATTCTGGGAGCCCAGTATAGATGGTTGGCTGAACGTAGAAGCCGTCGTCGCGTTTGTCGTCAAACTTCGGAATTCCACCTCCCGTCACGACCTTCGCCCCCTCCTGAGTAGCCAGATGGAAATAGGAAAGAACCTTTTCTCGATGTTGCGCTGAAATCAGCGGCCCCAGATCGCTATTTGCATCCGCCGGCCATCCGAGATTCAGGCTTTCCGCTTTTTTCTTCAACGCATTTACAAACACCGTAAAGATTTTCCGCTCCACATAAACACGCTCCGCGCACAAGCAAACCTGCCCCGTATTCAAGAATACGGCCTCGGAGATGCCCGCCAAGGTCGTTTCGAGATCGCAATCGGCAAAGATGATCGCCGCATTCTTGCCGCCAAGTTCAAACGAAACGGGCTTTACCGTTGCCGCCACTGACTTCATAATCGCCGCACCAGTTTTCGTTTCGCCGGTGAACGTGATTGCGTTTACTTCAGGATGCTGCGTGAGAAATTCTCCAGCCGAACCTGCGCCGAATCCATGCACTACGTTGTAGACGCCGCGCGGAATGCCCGCCTCTTGCATCGCTTCAGCCAGAAGCGTGGCCGTCGCCGGCGTTTCTTCCGATGGTTTCACCACCACAGCGTTGCCGCAGGCCAAAGCCGGAGCAGCTTTCCATGTCAACAGAAGCAGGGGCAGATTCCAAGGAGTGATGATGCCGACGACACCCAGCGGCTTGCGAATGGCATAGTTCAGGGCATTTGCGCCATTCGGAGTTTCCGTATGAAACGACTCCAGCCCCGACATTTTCACCAGATCGGCGAAGACGCGGAAGTTGGCCGCCGCGCGGGGCACGTCGAGTTTCGAAGCGAGGGAAATCGGTTTGCCAGTGTCGGCAATTTCCGCCTGCACAAAGCAATCAAATCGTTTTTCGATAGCATCCGCGACCCGGTGCAATCGCGCCGCACGCTCGCGAGCGCCGAGCCGCCCCCATTCTCCACGCAATGCGCCGCGGGCAGCTTGCACTGCCTCGTTCACCTGAGACGTGTCTGCCTCGCTGACCTGGGCAATAATCGTGCCGTCCGCTGGATTTATATCTGCGAACTCGCGCACGCCGGATACGAATTGGCCATCGATGTAGTGTTGGATTCGCTTCACGAAATCCCCAGGCAGGTCACGGCAATCGTAGCAGGGCGGACTGAAACGAAGCAACGTTGGTGATGCGGTATTTCGTGCCAGTCAGCCCCTGAGTTTGAGGTAGCGCTGCAAGGCGTCGCGCCACGGGGGCATCTCAATTCCGAAAGAATGAAGACTAGCCGGAGACAAAACTGAATATGCCGGCCGGGGTGCGGGGCGAGCCATCTGAGCGCTGCTCACAGGACGGACTGTCGCCGGCAAACCGGCCATGCGGACGATCTCCTGGGCAAACTCGAACCACGTGCAAGCGCCGGCATTCGTCGCATGCACAATTCCGCTGACATTTTTGCGGCACAACTGGATGATCGCCTGCGCCAAATCTTCCGCGTAAGTTGGGCATCCGCGCTGATCGTCAACCACGTCGATCGCGGGACGGCTCGCCGCCAACTTCAAGATCGTATCGGGAAAGCATTTCCCGCCAACCCCAAACAACCAAGAGGTCCTCACGACACAGCAATCCAGATTCGTCTCCAGCAATTTAGCTTCAGCTTCCGCCTTCGTGCGCCCGTACACGCTTTGCGGATTTCTCTCGTTGTTCGTTTCGTAGGGGAGGCTCGTTTCTTCCGTCGAAGACGTAATCGGAACTGAGGAACAACAGCCGCGCTCCAACGGTTTGAGCCGCCGCAGCCACGTTCACCGCGCCATCGCGATTGACGGCAAATGCGAAATCGCGATTTGTCTCGCATCCGTCCACATCGGTGTAGGCTGCGGCTAACACAATCCAGTCAGGATTGGTTGCCTGCGCCGCTTTCTGCACAGCCGCCGAGTCGCGAATATCGGCATCGCGCGAACTAAATCCTGTCACCGCGTCGCCAGACCACTCGCGGGTGAGCGCTTTCCCCAGCAATCCGGAAGCCCCAAAGATTGTGACTCGCATTATTTAGTCGAAAGTCAGTCGAACATGATTAGCGAAATATGATCAGACGAACGCGGTTCGCAGAAAACGACTATTCGAAAACCTCGGCGTCGCGGAAGGCCGCGCCGCACTGATCTTTTGCAGAGACGATTGGCGCGGAGTCCAATTCCCAGTCGATCTTCAGTTGCGGATCGTTCCAGGCCACCGTGCGCTCATATTCGGGAGCGTAGAAATCGGTGGCCTTGTAGAGCACGTGAGCCTTTTCTGAAACCACACGAAATCCGTGCGCGAACCCGGAGGGAATCCACAGCAGGCGTTTGTTCTCGCCCGAAAGGCGAACGGCTTCCCACTTGCCGAAGCTAGCAGAGGTTCGCCGCAGGTCGACGGCGACATCGATGATCTCGCCTTCGGCCACCCGAACCAGTTTTCCCTGCGGATGATTTACCTGATAATGCAGCCCGCGAAGAACGTTTCGCCCAGAGCAGGAGTGATTATCCTGCACAAATTTCTGGGTGATTCCAGCTTGAGCCATGGTCTGCTCGTTGTAACTTTCGAAAAAGAATCCGCGCTCGTCGCCAAACACTCGAGGCTCCAGGATGAACACTCCCGGCAACGCAGTCGGAATTTTCTTGATTACGTTCATCACAGGGGAAACTGCCGTAGAAACCGCATTCATCAGAATACCTTCTCACGTAAGAGTTGGAGCAGATAAGCTCCATAACTATTGTTCTTCATTGAGTTGCCGATTTTTGCAACCTGCCTTGAGGTGACGTATCCGTAGCGGAAAGCTATTTCTTCCGGGCACGCCACCATCAGCCCCTGCCTTTTCTCGATTGCCTGAATGTACAGGGACGCCTCCATCAGCGACTCATGCGTGCCCGTATCCAACCAGGCCATGCCACGGCCCATGACGACAACTTTCAGTTGGCCTTGCCGGAGATACGCTCTGTTGACGTCGGTGATCTCCAGTTCGCCTCGAGCGCTGGGTTTCAAAGACTTTGCAATCTTAACCACCTGATCGTCGTAAAAATAGAGACCGGTCACGGCATAGCGTGATTTTGGCTGCTTCGGTTTCTCCTCGATGCTGAGCGCGCGGCCGGCGCTGTCGAACTCCACCACTCCGTAGCGCTCGGGATCGTGCACCGGATATGCGAACACGCGCGCTCCTCGAGTCGAGCTCGCGGCTTCACGCAAATCTTTCGCCAGGTCGTGCCCGTAGAAAATGTTGTCTCCGAGTACTAATGCACAAGGGCAGCCGGCCAGGAATTTCTCACCCAATATAAAGGCCTGGGCAATGCCTTCCGGTTTCGGCTGAATTTTGTATTGCAGCCGGATTCCAAACTCTTTGCCGTCCCCCAGCAGTGCCTTGAATTTCGGCACGTCATCGGGAGTTGAAATGAGAAGAATCTCGCGAATTCCCGCCAGCATCAGCGTGCACAGCGGGTAATAAATCATCGGCTTGTTATAAACCGGGAGGAGGCTCTTTCCCATCGCGTGGGTTACGGGATACAAACGCGTTCCCGATCCTCCCGCCAGAATGATGCCTTTACAGGCGTTTTTCTTGGTGGCTTGCATCATCGATTTTTGTTTTCGCGCGAGCGCCATTTAAGCGGAGTAGTGCGTTTCAATCCACTGCCGGTAGCTGCCGCTTGTTACATCGCGCACCCAGGCGTCGTTGTCCAAATACCAGCGCACCGTTTTGCGCAGGCCGGTTTCCAACGTCTCCAGCGGACGCCAGCCCAGTTCACGTTCGATCTTACTGGCATCCATCGCGTAACGCCGATCATGTCCCGGCCGATCCTTCACGAAAGTAATCAGGCCGCGTCGCGGTGAGCTTTCGCGGCCCGACATTTCATCCACAAGATCGCAAATCGTTTCCACGATATCTAGGTTGCGCCTTTCATTCCAGCCGCCGATGTTATAGGTCTGTCCCGCGCGTCCGCGTTCGAGAACAGTCGCAATCGCCGTGCAGTGATCCTCGACGTAGAGCCAATCGCGCACGTTCTGTCCATCCCCGTAAACTGGCAACGGCTTCCGGTCCCGCGCGTTCAGAATCATCAGCGGAATCAACTTCTCGGGAAACTGGAATGCTCCGTAGTTATTCGAACAATTCGTGGTCAGTGTGGGCAATCCATAGGTATGGTGGTAAGCGCGAACCAGATGGTCAGAAGCCGCTTTCGACGCCGCATAAGGGCTGTTCGGAGCGTAAGCGGTTGTTTCGGAGAACGGCGGATCAACCGGTCCAAGCGAGCCATATACCTCGTCGGTGGAAACGTGAAGAAAGCGAAAATCTGCCCGGTCGCGCTTAGACGAGCCCCGCCCAATACCCGCGCGCTTCTTCCAGCAGCGCAAAAGTTCCATCCACATTCGTGCGAATGAAATCGTCGGGGCCGCGGATCGAGCGATCCACATGACTCTCGGCTGCGAAGTGCACGATGGCCCGTGGTGTGCGCCGGTCCAGCATATTTCGCAATAGTGAGCGGTCCCCAATGTCGCCGTGCACAAACTCGTATCGCTGGTCGTTTGCGGCGTCTTCCAGATTGCGCAGGTTTCCGGCGTAGGTCAGTTTGTCCAGATTGACGATCGAAGATGCATCTTGCCTGAGCCGCTGCAGAATGAAATTCGACCCGATGAAACCGGCGCCACCCGTGACCAGAATCGTGTTTTCCATGAATGAAGTTGGTGCTAATGCGTGGCCGCGCGGCGGATCTCTGTCAGCGGCAGTCCCCATTGTAAACAAAAAAGGACGGAGTTCACTCCGTCCTGGGTGATGCCTTCGATTTGTGGCGAAAAGTCTGCTGATATTTGCTTTGCGAGGGCTACCCGGCCATGCGCGGTGGCGCAATGGCCGCCTCGGCCACGCTGGCACTCGGCTTTCGAGGAACACTCGCCGGCCATGCCCAGCCCATGGTTTCGAAATACACCCTCTCAATCTGCCCTGCGATCATTCCCCACTGATAACATTCTCTGACCCGGCGTTTTGCGGCCTGGCCAGCAGCCTCGCGGACGGCTGGATTGGCAATCAAGAATCGCAGCCTCTCCGCCAGGTCGGCAACCTCGCCGCGGCGGAAGGTGAATCCGGCGCCGTCGATGGCCTCTTGATTTTCCGCCAGATCACTCGCGAGCACGCAGAGGCCCGCTCCCATTGCGTCCAACAAGGCCAGGGACAATCCCTCCACCTCCGAGGGCAGCACAAATAGCATCGCGTTAGTCAGCAACTCATCGAGCACGTCCCCCGAAACGGGGTCGAGGATTCTGATTCTGTCACCGTCATGGTCTCTCAGCCGCCGGGAATATTCCTGGCAATAACTCGACGCGCCCGCCATCACAAGCTTAGTGTCGGTGTGCAACTTCTCGTATGCATCGATTAGCAGATGGCAGCCTTTTTCTGGCGAAAGTCTGCCGAGAAACAGAATATATTTTCCAGGATCGAGTCCCCAGCTCAAAATCTGGTTTGGCTCGCGCCACTCTCGCAGGATGCCGCCGTTGGGTACGTACGAAGCCTCAACTGCATGGCCCGCTCTGTAGTGCTCCTGCAACGTTTGTGAGACCACCATCGTGCGGTTTGGCAATCGCGCCGCAGCGCACTCTCCGAGCCGCAAGACTGTCGAGGCAAGCTTCCCCCATTTTTCGCGCTTCCAATCGAGCCCTTGTACCGTAACCACAGTCTTCTTGCCCGCCAGACGCGGAATGAAAGAAAACAGAGCAGGCCCAAGCGCGTGATAGTGCACGACGTCATACGGACCGAAGACGGCATGGGCCGTACTGAGCAGCGTATGCAGAAGAGTCTCGAGATGCTTGGAACGAAACGTGGGCAGGCGCACCAGTCGTATCCTGCTGTATTCCCGCGCGGGCGGCGTAAAGTAACGCCGGCAATATGCTGTCACTTCATGCCCCATACCCGCGACTCTTTTCCCGACCTCTTCATAGTAGGTTTCGATTCCGCTGTATTTGGAGCCGACGCCGCGCCCGCCAATGAACGCCACCCGAAGTTTCCGTTTCTGAATCTTGGTGGCGCTTCCCGGTTCACCTCGATAGAGAGACGCAAAAGTGAGAAGCTGCAATGGAACGAAGCCACATCGAGCGGGAACCGCACTCGGCGGTACTTTAAGTTTTGACCGGGGCACGAGCTCTGTTTTGCTCGATCTCGGCAAGGTACGAGTCGATTCACCTCTTGCACGGCTCAAACGATCGTACAAACCGATGAGCGCCTCGTAATGTGCCTCCGGGGTATATCGCCGTCGAACAAGGTCCTGGCCGGCGAGTCCCATTTTGTTGGCCAAGTCCGGTTGTGAACTCAAGCATAAGATTGCTGATACCAGTTGATTCACGTTTCCGTTCTTGTACAGCAATCCCGTCTGGCCCGGATCGATCAGTTCCCTCCGCGAACCCAGGTCGGTGGCAATTACGGCCCGCCCTCTGGCGTAAGACTCCAGGATTGTCTTGCCCAAGGTTTCGTAGGCATGGGAGGGCAGTACGGTGAAGCGCGACTCAGCAATGGCATGGCCAAGTTCCGCAGACCCTAAGCTGCCAACAAAATTCACGTTCGATAAGCTCATCTCACCGGCGATATGCTCCAAGTGGCCGCGTTCGGGTCCGTCTCCCGCGATGACCAGTCGAAGATTGGGCACGAATCGCATCGCGAGGAGCAGATCCTCCACGCCTTTTTCTCGCGACAATCGGCCAAAATAAAGAATCGGCGGGTTCTTTTCGCTCGCTACGGCAGTGGGCTCAAGCCGTTGAAAGTGTGGAAGAATTTCGAACTTGGTTGCGTCCCATCCGTGTTCGACAAACTTATCCCGGACAAACCGGCTCGGGGCAAGAAAGCAGTCCACGCATTTGCGGTAAGTGCCGAGCCACCGGTGAGCGTAAGCTTCGGCGACCAGCGTAACCCGCTCGCTCCATCCCGGATAACATTTTTCCTGGAGCGCGCGCCAGAAGTGACCGCCTTTACATGCTTCGCAAGCTTCTCCCTTAGATACGAAGTTGTAGCTCGGACACAGCGCCTTAAAATCATTCAGGTGATAAACCACCGGAATCTTCTGTGCTTTCAACTCCCACAAGATCGATGGCGTCAGGTGATGGTAGATGTTGCGGACATGGGCCACGTCGGGCTGGAATTCGGAGATCATCTCCCGAATCCGCCAGCGCGCTTCCGGCGAATAAATTGCCCGGGTCGCGATCGCGGTTCTGGCCAACCATCCGCGGTCTTGTTTGAAATCGATGTGCGGTACGAAGAGGCGGTCATAGGGCGTTTCCTGACCGCGCTCGTCCGCCATCGAAAACAACGCCGTCTCGTGTCCGCCGGAGCGAAGCAGTTGCATGGCTTCGAAGATGTATGCCTCGGTGCCGCTGAAGGGGTAGCTGTACTTGTTGCAGAACAGAATTCTCATTGGGGAGGTCCAAGTAGGTCGGCAAAATTGACTGTGGAATTATCGGGGGGCGAAGAGCTGCAGCAACCCTTCAGAGAAGTGGGAGAGATTGGTGCTGCGATTAAAATTATGCAGAACCTGCACCCGGGCTGCGTGCCGGATCCAGTCGACCCGCTTTGCAGAATCGTCGGCGTGCCCGCGAAGCAATGCGGATAAGAAAAAGATCTTCTCCACGAAATCGTCGACGATGCCAGGCTGGTAGAGGAAGCCGGTTTCCCCTGGAATTACCAGCTCCGGAATTCCCGTGATGGCGGGCGCAAGCACGATCCGACCTCGCGCCATAGCCTCCATCAGCACCAACGGAATCCCCTCGCTGCGGCTGGTAAGAACGACAAGGTCAGCTTGCCGGTAGAGTGCATCAATCTCCGGCTGCGCAATGTGCCCGAGCAGTTCGACTCGACCTTCCAGGTGCTGTGCTCGTATGGCGGCCGACAAGGAATCTCGCTCGGTACCCTCACCTGCAATCCCGCAGCGGAAATCGAGTCCCAAGTCGCTCAGCCGAGCGCAAGCCCGAATCAGAAATGCATGATCCTTTACGGCATGAAGACGTCCCACGGCCAACAGCATGAGGCTGCGCATCGGGAGCTGGTCGACCGGTCGCGATCGATGCGATCCGTCGGGAAGATCGACCCCCATTCGCGAGATCCTTACCTTAGTCGGATCGATTGAGGGAAAATGCTCAAGGATAAAACGACGATTGTACTCGGAGACGGTTGCACAGAAGCGGCAACGCTCCAGCTTCGTTTCGAGATAGGCGCTATGAAGCAGCAAATCTGAACCATGCAAAGTCAGGCTATAGCTGACATCCAAGAGTTCCGCCGCCACCATCGCGATCCACGAACCGAAATATCCATGGTGAACGTGGATGTGATCTACTTCGCGTTTTCGCAACTTCGCCGCGTAACAGGCTCCCAGCCAGGTGTGCAGAAGGGCTTTCAATCTTCGCTTCAGGGGTTCGCTTCCCAGCAGCAACGCCCGCGCAGTCAGGCTAGAAATCTTTTGCCAGCGCCGGATTGCCATCGTGAACGCTCGCAAAAGAACGAAGAATCCTAGCGGAAACAAGTACAAAACCTCTGGGTCGTGAGAGCTCTTACGTGGGCGCCGCACACTGCCGGCAATCACCTGAACGCCGCGGCTGCGAAGCTCCTGAATCTCGCCACCTAGATAGGGCTCGACATCCGACGGAAATTCGTTTGCCAGATACGCAATCGTAATCACAGAAGTTTTCTCGGTAATCGTAGCGATGCAATTTCGGGAAGATAGACTACGAGGGCAAAGATTATGATCCCAATCAAGAGGCTGCGCGCAGAATGGCTTGCAAGGAGGGGCGTTTTCCAACCTCGACCCCTCGCATCAAGCGGCGGCGCTGCGCCGCCAACATTCCAGCCATGGTGAATAGCAACCCGTTCACAAACTGATAGTTCATCACCACGAGCGCGGCGTTGACCCAATAGATGCCGAGCAGCACCGGCCACATCGCATGAAATTGCCGGTTCAGGAAGCCATCGCTTTCGTCCGTGGGGACGCGAGCGCTCCCAAGTTTGAGGATTTCCCACATGAGCCAGATGTAAAGCGCGAGACCGGTGATGCCGTGTTCCACCAGCAGCTCCAGATAAGTATTGTGCGGATATAGTTCCTTCTCGCTGTATCCGCTCACATGCCGGGCCAACTCCTCCGGCATTTGGTTTACACCCCAGCCGGTTAGCGGCTTCTCGAGAAACATCTCCCAGCTTCCGGCGTAAACTGCCTGACGAAATTGGAGCGGGCCAGATTCCTCCAAGCGATCGGTTATAGCGCGGCGCTGGTCGGCAAAGCTCAAGGCCAGAATTAATCCCAGAGCTCCCGTAAGACTGACCGCAAGGCAGGTGCGGCACAACGCGCGATTCGACGAACGCACAATCAGGATTCCCATGCTCACGGCGAACGAAAGCCAGACTGCCCGCGTCATGGTTGCAAGAATCGCAACTGGCAACGCACCGAGCAGGAGGGCCGCTCGAAGGCCGCGCATCCTTCCCCGCAAGGTGGCATGCACCGCCAGCACCCCAAGCATGTTTAGCGATACTCCATTCGCCACGGCTTGCAGCAGAGGGCCACGCGCCCGGTCCACGTGATACCCAAGGCTTTCGTCCAGGATGAATCGCGGAAAGATCAGCGATCTCGCTCCCAGCAGAAATGCGATTGACGTGAAGCAGAGATAACCCAGCACCACTAGCGCAAAGAGTTCGAATTGCTGCAACTGCCGCTCATCTCGAAAAACAAACATTGCCAGATGAAAGAGCGCGAAAGGGACAATAAACTTGGCCGCGAGCAGGCACCAAGTCTGGTTATCGAACGGTTGGCCCGCGACACTGGCGACCGCCAGCAATGCCAAACCAATCATTGGCCAGGTGGCGCGCTCCACGAAAATGAATTGCTTCCTCATTATCATGGCCCGGCCGGCGACTCCCACCACCAACAAGATGAAAGCGACGCGGTCAATCTCGTAGAAAGGCACATCGGGATGGCGCAACAGCATCGCCGTCAGGGCAAGAAGAAACAAAGCCGCAGGCGTGCCGATCATGAGCTGCACAATTCGCAGTCCGAATTCCAACCCGAAGCGCACGCCCTTGTCCGCCCACGAAACTGAAACCGGTTCCACAGCAAGTGACGAATTCATTGTCCAGTCCCTCGCAGCACTGCCGATGCTGTCTTCAGCAGAATTCTGAGGTCCATCCCCAGGCTCCAGCGGTGAATGTACTCAATATCCAGCTTCATTCCGGCCTGGAACGACGGATCTCGCCTCGACATCACCTGCCACAGCCCGGTGATTCCCGGGGCGACGTCAAGCCGGGGCAAATCTTCCGTGCGATAGCCCGAGAAATCGTCGAGCGGATGCGGCCGCGGCCCCACAAGGCTCATCTCCCCTTTGAGTACGTTCACGAGTTGCGGAAGCTCATCCAGACTGAACCGCCGCAGGAAGCGCCCAAGGCGCGTGATTCGCGGATCGCCGGTGATTTTGAAAAACGGGCCTTGCCTCTGATTTCGCTCGCGCAAACCTTCTTTCAACGCGTCTGCGTCTCGCACCATGGTGCGGAATTTGTAGCACCGAAAAGGCCTGCCCTTGTGACCGGCCCGTAGAGCGCTATACAGCACGGGCCCGCGCGAGTCGAACTTTACAAGCAGCGCGACGAAAGCCAGCACTGGAGCCAGCAAAATCAGTAATGCCGCCGCCCCGATTAGATCGACGACTCGCTTGAGCAGTAATTGCGTGGCAGGGATCTGTTCCTCGTGCAAACAAATCAGCGGAATGCCTGCGAGCTGCTCCGTGGCCGCCGCTGCTTCGCAGCCGAACATATCGGGGGCCAGCTTTACATCCAACCGCAAGCGCCGCGCTTCCCGCAGTATCCGCAAGGTGTGATCGCGATCGTGCGGTGCCGCCACGATCACTTCGTCCACAAATATGGAGCGTGAAAACTGGGCCAAGTCGCTGGTGCGCCCAACCACGCCATTCCCCAACGGCTTTCGATCGTCCAGAAAACCGCAGAACGCCCGTCCCAATTCCGGATGCGATTCCAGATACCGCGCGATCTGCCGTCCCAGTCCTCCGGCCCCGATGATGAGTATGTTTCGCGCGCCAGATCGGAAACGCATGCCAAGCCGGATTCGCTCCCAAGCCGGAGGGATCAAGGGGCAGGTGGGCGAACCGAGCGCGCGACTCGCCGCCTTCCGCCATGTCGGCAGGTCAGGAGGTACGACTTCGCGCTTCGAAGGTTTCTTCCCAATCCATTCAGGTTTCACCCCGGGAATCAAGCGAGCGTTCCCGTCAGAAGCCGTAAGTCTTTCTCCGGGATTCAGTAATGGCGAAGACATGTCAGATCAATTCCAACTCGTAGCCTCGAGTCTCAACTGCTATTGAACGTTGCACAGCTTCGATGGAAATCAACACTGTTCCGCTTTCGTGTCTTAGCAGCACGCCTTCCAATCCATCGAGACAGCCGCCTCGCAGCCGGACACGCTGTACCGACTGCTCAAACGGCCTCAGGGAACACGGCTGTCGTTGCAGCAGCAACAGTCGGAGATCCTCAAGTTGTTTCACCGGCACTGGTATCACTGTTCCTCCAAAGCTCACGAATCCAATCAGACCCGCGGTTTGCAACACCCGATGCCGTGCCTCACGGGAAGAGTCGATCTGAACGAACGCATATCCAGGAAACAAGGCAACGGTCACAGCTTTCTGCCGGTCGCTCCACAGGTGTTGTTCTGTTCGCAGGGGCAGATACACCTCACAACCTTTCTGCACAAGTTGGGCAGCCACTTTTTTTTCGAAGCGGTACCGGGTTTTAATTGCGAACCATTGCGGCAGATCGGTCGCCGCGACGGTTGTTACCGCCGCGGCTTTAAGAGCGGAGGCGCGCAAGGCATAGCTAGCGCTCATTGAGTCCCATGAGAGTTCTTTAATGATTGTTGAACTTCGTTTGAGGGGAGGACAGTGGTGAAAAAGATTTATGCCGAGATTTAAAGGTTCCTATAGATCCGCTCGGGCATCGGAAAGAGCCGGCCGCTCAATACGGTGCCCAGAATTCGTGATCCTCCAGTTTGCAACGACTCCTTGACCTTGCGAACCGACGCCTTCCGCGTACTATTTGCCCCGAGCACCAAAACTATTCCGTCCGTCAGTTCGCCGAGTATTGCAGCTTCGCTGGAGATTGCCGCCACCGGTCCGTGGATCACCGAATACTCAAACTCGCTTCGCAACTCCGCCAAACGCGAACGCCAGTACCGCCCGATCCCGGAGTGCGGGTCCTGCTGGCAAGTTCCGCACTCCGGTACGAACCACAAGTTGCCGCCGAGCCGCGTGGCAGATGACTTAAGCGCACCATAGCCAGGCGCAGGAAATCTCACCACGTCTTTCTCGGGGGGAGGCCGGGTCAACACAGCGACGTCGGACGATGTCTCCAAAGAGAGGGCGTGGCCCACCTGATCGCAAATGGCTGCCACGTCGAGGTTCGGCTCCGCCGCGCTGAATGTCACTTGCTTCATCGGACGCGCATCTCCATTAAAGAAGACGCGCCGCACCAGGCTCCGAATCTGTTCGCGCGCGAACTCCTCCGGATTCCAGCTTCGTGCATCGACGACCGCACGGGCTGCACGTGAGGCCTCGCCTTCGATTGCCGGGCCGATCATTTCTGACGTTTGCAGCACCTCGGGATTCGCGCTCATCTCATCTCCTTTAGGCAGACAATCGCTTTCCGGTTCCCTCCGGCAGCGAAGCTAATACTGGAATCTCCAGGCAGGCGAACACTTCCTCCGGCGTGCGCAATGCCGGATCGAAGTAATCCGCCGCAAAAGCCGCCCCCGTTCCAGAAGCAACACTCCCAACAAAGCCCACCAGCATCACCAATGCGGGAGGCCAGACTGGCAGAGCGGGGACAACGGGTTTCTCCGCAATCGCCACATTGACGATTCCGCCCTCGTCCAGTGCATCCCCCATGCGCGCCTCTTCCCGTTTCTTTACGTAGAGCAGGTAATTTTCCTCAGCCGCCTTCTCGCTGCTTGTCAGATCGTCCTGTACGACCGCATCCTGGCCAAGCTGGCGAGCCAGCACTTGATAATCAGCCAACTGCGCCGTGGCCGTCGCCTCTTTCCCTTCAAATCCCTTTTTCTCGACTTCGGCTTTTTGCAGTTCAGCCTTTGCCCATTCATAGTTCACGTCCTGGTCAGTGGTTTCGTCCCTAACCGGAGTGAATTTTTCATTCGCGACTGATGCTTTAGTCTGAGCGATTTGCTGATCGATCTCCTGTACCTGGCGGTTGCTGGGCTCGAACTTGGTGAGCAACTGTGTCCTCTTCAATTCGAGATCGAGCAGGCTGGCTTTTAGCGCCCGCAGCAGCTCCGGATTATCCGCCGTGCGAACCTGCGTAACGGTGCGCTCCGGCAACTTTCCCAGTTGCGCCTGAAGTTCGCGAACCCGGTGTTGGGCCTCGGCCATTTGCAACTGAGTTTGCCGGTAACTTGCTTCCACGTCGTTCATCCGCTGCAACACCAGATCACGTTGCTGCGCCGCGACCACCACGTTGTGAGCATCGGCAAAGTCGACCAGTTTTCTTTCGGCTTCCTCTAATTGCCGCCGCGACTCCGCGGCCTGCTCGTCGAAGAAATGAAACTGCCCTCCGGGCCTGTGCACTTCCATGTGTTTTTCCAGGTAAAGACTGGCCAGCGACTGGAGAACGCGCGCCGCCGTTTGGGGATCAGAAGCGTCATACGATATCGCGATGACGTCAGTTTTCTTCACGGCCTCGACGTCAAGCCGCTTCGAGAGCTTCTTGGCTGCGCGTTCCACTTTCGCAGCCCACTCTTCATGAGGACGCAACCATCTCAACCAGTCGTGCGAAGCCAAATCGTTTGCTTCGACCACGCGCCGCAAAACATCGTCATCTTTCAGCAGTTCCACTTCCGAATTCAGCTCCTCCTCGCTTACCTCCACCCGCGAAAAGTCAGGAGGGGCGTTGGGCTGAGCAGTTGCGGGAGGGTCCGAGCGGCCGCGGCGCACCAGCACCTGCAAGTGAGCCCGGTAGCTCGCTCCGACAATTGCATAGAAAATGGCCACGACCAGAACAAAACTTGTAACGCCCACAAAAACCCTCCCCTGCCGGAACAGGACCATCGCCAGTTCCCGCAAAGTGGGCGATTCCTGATCTCCGGTGGCGCGCGCTGAATCCTGGTTTCTCATGCGATTTGTCTTCGTCTAAAACTGCGTGGAGCCTACATACATGCCCAGAGTTGGTCGGGTGAGAAACGGTTCAATCTTCGACACCGCATTCTGCGGAACAAAGATCATGTCGCCCGGCCGCACCTCCGCCAGTTCGCCCAGATCTTTTCCTTGCAGCATCCTTTTCAGATTGAAGACATGGGCCTCCACCAGATCGTTATCGACGTGCCGGAAGAGCAGAACCTGCGAGTGCTTGGCGTCGTGCGTCAGACCACCCGCAATCTCAACCGCCTCCATGATGGTTGTGTCCGCCCGCAGCTCATATTTGCCGGGTCGGCCCACTTCACCGCCGGCCACAAAATACGGATGTTCGAACTCTTTCAGCGCCACCCCTACCTGAGGATCATGCAGATACCCCCGGTATGCTTTCCTCACGGCTTCCCGCAGATCCTCGAGCGTCAAGCTCTGGGCAAATACCGGCCCGGCATCTTTCAGCATGATGTATCCGTCCGGCTGAATCGTCAGAGTCTGATCGTACTCAGGAGAGAGTGTGAAGCTCAGGGTCACCACATCACTTCGGTTCAGCCGGTATAGCGGACGGCGCCCTCCGAGCGTAGGGTTTCCCTTGCCGTCCGCTTTTCCGGGTTTTGCAGCCGTCGTTCCCGTACTCGCCGCGCCAGCCCCGGTTGGACTGGTTTGTGCCGGCGGCACGGTGACTCCCAGGCTTTTTTGGTCCTGGGCGAAAGCGGCCACGCAAAGTGGTAGCGCCAGCATGAGCCCCGCGAATTTGATGGAGCCGACGAAATTCATCATGGCGCGAATCCTGAATCCCGAGACTTACTCAAAGCGATATCTCTCGTTCCCGCAAAGTATTCCGATGCGAAATTCGGGGCAAGACATGGGAAGTGTTGTCCACGAAAGTGGACATTGTGAGATGGTGAACGAAATGGCTTGCCCGTACAGACGGCATGCGGCTTTCCGTTCGCGCGTCTAGTGAGCGATGGCAATGAACTTGATCGGCAAACTACCCTCTTACGAACTACCCACGAAAGTAGACTTGCACGTTTACGAAATCACCTGGGGATCGGTTGAAATTCTTGCGGACTCTCTCCAATTGCTGCAATTGCCTGTAGATTTAAGAGAACTCGACACACCGAAAAGTCCTGCTCTCCCGCGCCCGTCTTTTTTCCACAGCTCCAGAACCCACTTTCCCGATTCGAGAGTTTCGCAGAAATTTTCCGCGAGATTGCCTTGAGTGCTGCTCCGCCTGCACCTAAGATCGGGCTTCTACCGTTTCCGGAGCCCTGTTCATGAGTTCGCCGCTCGTCCCGCGCTCAGCCATCCCTGTCCTAATTGCGGACTCCAACCGCATGCAGGCTCAATTACTCACCAGCGCGCTACGTCGGCGGTCTGAGTTCCGCATCTCCACGTGCGCGACCGATGTCACCTCGGTCCTGCAGGCCCTGATGGACCCACCTCCCAGAGTCGTTATCTTCTCGCTGAATCATTCGATCAGCACCGCCGGGCAGATGGCGACCTTGCGCGGCGTTCACCTGTCTCATCCACAGATCGCCAAGGTGCTCCTGGTCGAATCCTCGAACCGCGACCTGGCAATCCATGCCTTCCGCTCCGGAGTTCGGGGTATTTTCTGCATCGCAGACGCGCACTTCCGCCTGCTCTGCAGGTGCATCGAGCGCGTTGCTGAAGGTCAGGTCTGGGCCAGCGCCGAACAGATTCGATATCTTCTCGACCTGGTCTCGGAGGTGCCTTCGCTCCGCGTTCTCAACTCCAGCGGACGCGATATCCTCACCCCGCGCGAAGAACAGGTGGTGGCGCTCGTGGCCGAAGGTCTGAGCAATCGACACATCGCCCGCGAACTTAATCTCAGCGAGCACACCATCAAAAAGTATCTGTTCAGGATTTTCGACAAGCTGGGGATTTCATCTCGCGTCGAACTCGTCCTCTACGCGGTCAACCACGGCGCTGCCCTGCCGGCGGAATGGCTCGCCGCCACCAACCGTCCGGCGGCCGGCTAGTTTACCTGCTATTTTGGAAAAGACTCACCTCGCCTGTATAAATCTGGTGAGCAGAATTCCGTGCCGAACGAACCTTCTAATCTCAACCCGCACCGCGGGCGCCGCGCGACGATCATTGCCGCCGGCCTGCTCCTGGTGGCGCTCGCATGGGTAGTGATCTATACCAACCGCGGAGCGTTCCACAGCCCGCTGGCGCTCGTCGTTGTAGCGGCCATTGGGGTTGCTGCGTTGCTTCTGCAAATCCGTCTTCGCCCCGATGCTTCCGCTCTGCGCAACCAAAATACTTCCATCCGCAGCTCCCGCTGGATCAACGCATTGGGCGTTGTCTTCGCGCTCGTCGCCGTTCTCGCCGACTTCTTTCGCCTGGCCGCTGCGTTCATGTTGATTGCGGCTCTGGTGGCCGTCGTTTGCTTTGCCGTCAGCGGCATGGTAGTTCTTGGCGCATTGCGCAAAAGATAAGGGTAACCGCAGTTCGGAACCGGAAATCCCGGTAGAGGACCAGCGCTGAACCGCGCTGGAGAGAAGAGCGAATTTCAGCTTACGGCTTGAACTCGACCGCGACTGTCGTTTCAACTACCGCCGGCTGCCCGTTCAAGCGATAGGGTTCAAAGCGCCACCACCGCAGCGCAGACTCAGCCGCCCGCGCCAGCACCTCGGGACCGTTTTTTGCCTGCACGTCTACGACAGAGCCATCGCGCCCGACGATTACATCGAGCACGATCACGCCTTGCAGATTTTCCCGCCGCGCCGCCGCGGGATAATCTGGGTCGACCCGATGCGTCACCAGCTTCTGCATCACTTCGGCCGGAACCCGCGCCTCGGGTTGCAGGCGTACGCTATCACTCTTCTGCAGGCCTGACTCCAGGACTTGCCAGCCGTGATTCCAACGCGACCAGCCAGCCGCCAGCAAGATTGCGCCGAACGCGATGAATAAAACCCAACGACGCCAGCTGCGCTTAACGCGCGTAGGAACTTGAGACGAATCAGCGGCATGAAGATCGATTCCGCGCGGCGCGTCAACGGCAGCTTCCATTCGCGGCGGCGGCAACTCCGTTTTCAGCTTCTCTGCGCATCCCCGAATTGCCGATTGCTGATCCGCTGAGAGCCCAACAAACTCGAGGCCGGCCCGCAGCTTGTTGTAATGCCGCACGCGCGCCCGCGCGCGCAACGGCGCCGCCGCTCCCGGCAAGCGGAACTCAACTCCCACGCTCTCGCCCGGCGAAACCTCTCCTGCGAGCACTGCCGCAACTCCGCCCGCGCCGACATCCAAAGATCGTCCCGGCACGGTATCGGGAACTCCCGAGCGCAATACCGTCACTTCCAACGGCGCCTTCAGCCGGTAACGGAAGCTTCGCCGTCGCGACAGTTTCTCCGAGGATTGTGCCGCCACTCCTGATGCCACGACAACCTCTCGTTCAATGAACGACTCGGCTACTTACCAGCGCGCAACTCAACAATCTCATCCCCTTGTGCGATTAGTACGACGCTGGCCATTCCGATGAACAGTCCATGCTCCACTACTCCCGGCATATCACTAAGCTTCCGAGCCAAGCCCTCCGCATCCCGAATCTCACCAAAGCGGCAATCGAGGATGTAGTTGTCCTCGTCGGTTAAGTATGCCGTTCCGTCTGTTCGCCGCCGCAGCAAAACTTCAGCGTCCAACGCCTCAATTTTCCTCCTCACCACCGGCATCGCGAACTTAATTACTTCAACCGGAAGGCCAAACTTTCCCAGCACGGGAACCCGCTTCGTCGAATCGGCAATGATCACATATTGCTGCGACGCCGAAGCCACAATCTTCTCCCGCAGCAAGGCGCCGCCCCCGCCCTTAATCAGCCGCATCTCCGGATCGACTTCGTCAGTCCCATCCACCGTTACATCGATCTTCGGACATTCCTCAAACGAAGTCAGCGGAATCCCCAAACTCGCGGCGTGCTCCCGCGAACGCTCCGAACTGGAAATGCCCCGCACCCGCAATCCCTGCTTCACCTGCTCGCCCAGCAACTGAATGAAATAAGCCGCCGTCGATCCCGTGCCCAGCCCCACAACTTGGCCGTCGTTGATAAATCGCAAGCTCGCCCGCGCCGCCGCTTCTTTCTCTTTTTCGTTCGCCATGAATTTTGCCGAGCCGTGCCGCTTACAAACTCTTTTCCACGTAAATTAGATATCCCGCGAGCGCCAGGCCGAACAGAACCGTCAGGATCGTCACGATATCCACCATAAATCCCGCTGGCTGAAATTTGCCCTGCTCGAGCAGCGCGCGCGTCTTGCGATATCGCGCCAACCCGGCAATCACCATGGCCACGCCGGCCAGAATCGAAATCATTCCCAGCCAAACCGAAAGTCCGGTCGTCTTCGTCGGATGCCCCTGAAACGACGTCAGTTGATGCAGCGCAATCGCAAAACGCCCAATCGCAAATCCAAAGACCACAATCGCCACGCTGGTGCGCACCCATGCCAGAAAGGTTCGCTCATTGGCGAGATGGTTCGCCGCCTTGTTGGAGTCTTCGATCACAGGGTTGGAGAGTGACGCGAGCATTATTCCACAGCCTTCGCCACCAGCCCGCCCACCACGGCAATATTCTTGATCAAATCCTCAGGCACGCCGTGCCGCTGCTGCAGATACTCCGGACTGTTGTAGGTAACCTGAGTCTTTCCGTTTTCGTCCTCGGCGATCAGCACCTTCAGCGGCAGATCGATGGCAAGCGACGGTGCGGCTACCATCAGCGGCGTCCCTCCCTTGGGATTGCCGAAGATCAGCACCTTGGTGGGCCGCATCTTCAATCCAACTTTCTCCGCTTCGCCGCTATGGTCGATCAGCGCAAACACCTGCACCTTGCGCTCCGCCAAAACCGATTGCAACCGCTTTAATGTTTCATCCACCGAATAAGGACTGGAAACCTGCACAAGCCCGCGATCCTGCATAGCGTTGCTCCTTCACTTTTAGGTTCCTTGAGCGATCATTCTCCCTAAAATTTCCTTCAAAACCTTAGCCGCCACGGTAGCCGTCATCCCTGAAACATCCTGCGCCGGATTGTATTCGACCATATCTGCCCCAACGATCTCTCCCGCAACAGCATGCAGATGAGCAATCGCCTCCCGCACACTCATGCCGCCAGGCTCGCGATGGGAAACGCCCGGCGCAAAACCCGGATCAAGCACATCCATATCGAAAGAAATATAAACCGCGCCGTCGATTTTGAGCCGGTCATAAGCAGGCAGGCCAGCCATCTGAACGATCTCGACTCCAAATTTCTCCGCCTGCTCGCGCTGGTGCCGGTTCAAAGTTCGAATGCCAATCTGTACCAGCCGCGCCGCCAGCCGCTCTTCCATCATTCGAGCAAATGGACACGCATGTGAAACTCGACTGCCCTCGTACTCGTCATACAAATCGGAATGTGCATCGAAATGAACGATGGTCAGCTTTTCGTACCGAGGAGCAAAGGCTTTGATGATCGGATAAGTAATCGAGTGATCGCCTCCCAGCAATACAGGAGTCTGGTTTTTTTCTAGCGACTCGTTCACAGCCCGCTCAATCTGCGCAAAATCCCCACCCCAACCAGACTGCGAATTGCTCAGCTGCAAATCGCCCGCGTCGAGAAACGCTCCAGCAGCGCCCACATCCACGCCAGACTCCGACCATCCATTCGAGGCGTCGCAAGCCAACGCGGCGCGAATTCTTCCTGGCGCTTCTGCGGGCCCGCGCAGGTACGATGAGTTCACATCCAGAGGAATCCCGAGCAGGGTCGGCACAGTTTTCATTCCCATCGATAATAATAAATAGATAAGTAGTGAGTGCCGAACGCCTCAACTTCCGATATTTCGAAATAGTCCTAGGGAAACTACCCTACGCACTTTGGCACGCTGTGGATATTTCTTAACCTGAGCTTTACATTCTCGCCCAACCAGCCCCGGAATTGCTCTGGAATCGCTTTTTCCGATTCTTATCCGCGCCCGTCGCTGTGGATTTTTTTTCACCGGTTATTCATGCCGGCGTCACCTTCCTGTAACCCTGCTGCCGCTACTCTGACGCTGACGCTTGGGGTTCGCTCCAATTCTCAACCGCTTTGAAAGTCTCAACTCTCAGGAGGAATTTCATGTCTTCGCCAAGTTTGCTGGCAACCGCCAGACAGCACCTCGTGGTTGGCGTGAGCTTGTTCGCTCTGCTCGTCAACCTGGGAGCGCCGGTTACGTCCGTCGCTCAACCCCCAGCGAAACCAACGAAACAAGATCCAGCAGCGTTAACTCCCACGGCCTCGCCCATTAAACATGTGATCGTGATCATCGGCGAGAACCGCAGTTTCGATCACGTGTTTGCCACCTTCAATCCCACGAATGGGCAGACGGTCTCGAACCTGCTCTCCAAGGGAATTATCACCGCCGACGGCAAGCCGGGACCGAACTACGCTCTTTCCGCGCAGTACCGCGCTATCGATAACACCACCTACGCTATTAGTCCGAGCAGCAAGGCCGTTTTCGAGATCAACCCGCCGGTCGTGGCCGGTGGCCCAACCAACCCATACTTCTCGACGGTTCAGCAAGCTCGCGAAACCGAGCCCGGCCAGTTGGCCAACCCCTACTACAAGGACCTGACTATTGGCGGCACCGGCCTTGCCGCTTATGTGGTCGCCGACACCCGCCTTCCCGACGTTTATCACCTGCCTAATGGTGCCTTCGGGCTCACGCCGTTCGTCCCCTACAGTTCTTATGCCAACAGCCCGGTGCATCGCTTTTACCAGATGTGGCAGCAAACGGATTGCAGCGTGTCGCATATCACCGCCGCGAACCCGAGCGGCTGCTTGAACGATCTGTTCCCCTGGGTGGAAGTCACGATCGGCGCCGGCAGCGACGGCTCCAGCGGCTACACCACGCCGCCGACCAACTACCTGTCGACCGGCGAAGGCTCAACCTCAATGGAATTTTTCAACGTGCAGCATGGCGATGCTCCTTATCTAACGAAGCTGGCCAATACCTACACGCTCAGTGATAACTTCCATCAATCGGTGATGGGCGGCACCATGGCCAACCACATCGAATTCGGTTATGCCGATTCGATCTGGTATAGCGACGGCAACGGCAACGCGCTGATTCCGCCTTCCAACCAGGTCGAAAACCCGAATCCTCAGCCCGGAACCAACAACTGGTACGACGAGGACGGTTATGGTGGCGCGGGTGGAACCGGCGGCGGCAGCTACGTCAACTGCGCTGATCTGACCCAGCCCGGCGTGCCGGCCATCGTGAACTACCTCGAAGCTTTGCCTCGCCCGGTCGAACCCAATTGCGACACTGGACACTACTACATCCTGAACAACTACAACCCCGGCTACAACGGCGACGGTTCTTCGGCGCTAGGAAATTCTCCGTTCACCGTTCCCGGAACTTCCGTTCGCCATATCGGCGACGCTCTTATGGCGAAGAACATCTCGTGGAAGTACTACGGTGACGGCTGGGACATTTACGTTACAGACCCGCTTGAATCGAACCCGCTGGATACCTATTGCTCCATCTGCAATCCGTTTGGGTACGCCACGGACATCATGACCAACGCCACGCTTCGTCAGGATCACATTCAGGATTCGCAGAATATTTACGCTGACATCGCCGGAGGCGACCTGCCATCAGTTTCCATCGTGAAGCCGGGCTGGCCTTCCGACGGACACCCAGCATCCTCGAAGCTGCAGATCTTTGAGGGCTTCACTGAGAACATTATTAACGCGCTGCAAGCCAATCCCACTCTGTGGGCATCCACTGCAGTGTTCATCACCTTCGATGAAGGCGGCGGCTATTATGATTCCGGCTACATCCAGCCCGTCGATTTCTTCGGCGACGGCACCCGCATTCCCTTGCTGGTGGTTTCGCCCTTCAGCACTGGAGGTATTGTCAGCCATTCTTATGGCGACCATGTCTCCATCATTAAATTCATCGAGCGCAACTGGGGCCTGACGCCGTTAACCGGCCGCAGCCGCGACAACCTGCCAAACCCCAAGGCATCCTCGACCAACCCCTACGTGCCACTGAATAGCCCGGCAATCGGCGATCTGTTTGACGCCTTCAATTTCTCGGGCTCCAAGTAGCGCGACTAAGGAGGACCGGCCAGGGGTACCCCCTGGCCGGTTTTTAGCGTTTAACGACGGAGATTTTGCTCAGGATTCTGTATGTGCGCCCGGATTTTAACCAAATTTTCACATGGCGCCCGCTCACCTGCTTCCGATTCAATGCAAGAATTCGACATTGGGCGAATACCGACCCGAAGACTTCGGGGGGAGGAGGATCGGCGTTTGAGTTTAAGCAGGCGGGACTTATTGCGAATGGGAGTGTACGCCGGCGCTGGCCTACTCACGCCCAGACGCGATTTGCTGGCGCAAGGCGCAGCTTCACACTCCGGCATGAACATGCTGGCAGCGACTCCAAAGGCTGCAGGTCAGGGGAGCGCGCTCCCGCCCGTCACGCTAGCCAGTTACGTGACGCCCTTGTCGATACCGCCCGTAATCCGTCCAAAAGCTGGAGAAACGGTTCAGATCCGAATGCGTCCGTTGCGCCAGAAGGTGCACCGCGATCTTCCCCCCACGACGATGTGGGGATACAACAACTCCTGGCCCGGCCCAACACTTGAAGTCCGCAAAAGCCAGGCGGTTTCGGTCAAGTGGATCAACGAACTTCCTCTAAAACATTTCCTTCCAGTCGATCCCACCATCCACGGAGCCGAGGAAGGCGTTCCTGAGGTACGCACGGTCGTGCATTTGCACGGAGCGCAAACCTTGCCGGACAGTGACGGATATCCCGACTCCTGGTACACCGCAGACGGAAAATTAGGTGCGGTCGCAGGTGCCAATCCTGCCCGCTTCCCGAACGAACAGCAGGCCACCACGCTTTGGTATCACGATCACGCGTTAGGCATCACGCGCTTGAACGTCTATGCGGGGCTGGCGGGTTTTTATCTCATTCGTGATGACCAAGAAGACGCCCTCAATCTTCCCAGCGGAGCCTATGAGATTCCGCTGATGATTCAGGATCGCAGCTTCGCCGCCGATGGTTCGCTGCGTTATCCGCCTCCGCAGAATGGCACCCATCCCATGTGGATGCAGGAATTCTTCGGCGAAAATATCTGCGTGAACGGTGTGGCCACGCCATTTCTCGAAGTCGAGCCGCGCAAATACCGCTTTCGCATGGTCAACGGATCAAACTCGCGCTTCTATCACCTCACCCTCGTTCCCGCCGATAGCGAAGGCAAACGCAACGGAAGACCAGTCGACGCTCCGCCATTCCGCCAGATCGGAACCGACGGCGGCCTGTTGCCCGCGCCACTAAGCCAGCATTATCTGATCATTTCTCCCGGCGAGCGCTTCGATATCGTCATCGACTTTTCCGAGCACAAGGGCATGAATCTAGCTCTGATGAATGATGCCCCCGCTCCCTACGCGCGAGGCGGAGAAATCGTCCCCTCCGATGTAATGCTCTTCAAAGTCACCAAGCCGCTGGCCGAAAAAGATACCAGCTCCCTCCCGGACACTTTGGTCCCGTGGTCGCCCATGGATCCCTCGCAGGCAGTGCGCGAGCGAACCCTGGCTCTTACAGAAATGGATCGCCAGCCCGACGGGTACACCATGATCGGCCTGCTCGGCCAAAAACACTGGGACGACCCCATCACCGAAGACCCCAAAGCCGGCTCGACGGAAATCTGGTCTTTCGCCAACACCACCGGCGATGTCCATCCCATGCACATTCACCTGGTGCAGTTTCAGGTCCTCAACCGCCAGCCCTTCGACGCAAAGACCTACGCGACTACCGGCAAGCTAAATCTCACCGGAATCCCCATGCCCCCGGAGTCCAACGAACGCCCCGCCTGGAAAGACACGATAAAGACCTACGCGCACTACATCACGCGCGTAATCGCAAAATTCGATCTCCCTCCCGGGACGCCGGTGAAGCCTGGCGATGAGTTCCGCTACGTCTGGCACTGCCACGTTCTCGAACACGAAGACAACGAAATGATGCGCCCTTACAAAATTGTCGCGTAGGAAAAAATCGATTCAGTCCGCTGTTAGCTCTTCAGCCACATCACCGGCAAGGATCTGATCTTGCGGAAATCAGAATCGCTGGTGACCAAGGTGGCCTTGTTCTCAATGGCCAGGGCGGCCGCGAAACTATCGACGTAATAGAGTTTGTATCTGGCCTTGATTTCGGCCGCTCGAAAAGCTCTCTGCTGAGTAACCTCTACCATGCGAATGGGCAACGGATAGATTGCGCTGATTGTGGCAGCGGCCCGCTCAGGACCGTATTCGCGAAGGATCTTTCCATAAACCTCGCCGCAATTTAGAGATGACATTAGTATTTCGGCCCGCTCACGCATGGCGTCCCTGAGCAAATCGCCCAGTTTCGCGGCGCCATGCTTGTTTTCCAGGAAAATAAAAAGAGCGCTGGCATCGAATACGTAAGTTTTCACTTATCGCGCTCGCCTTCCTCGCGATGTTCTTTCTCCCATGATTCCAACAGATTAGGTCCGCCCGATAGGCATCCCCTCACCCGATCGATGTACTCTTCCGTCAGGGGCTGAAGAATGATCCGGCCAAGATGATCCTCCAGAAAGCGAACCTTGGTCCCTGTTTGAATGCCGTACTTACGTCGCAATTCCACGGGAACTACAAGTTGGCCTTTTGAGGTGAACGTAGCACTCAGGTCTCGCATGACTTACATTTTACCATATGTAAGTCGTATAAACAAAGTAAGGCGCAACAGAGCTCTCTTCGTGTACATCTGGGCTTTCGTGGCCTATGATGTTCATCCGAAATAGTCAGGCTGACCCGCTTATAAAGAACCCGCAATGAACAGTTCGAACTGTCGTACCCTCTAAACCTCCGTGTCCTCTGTGGTGGGGCTTTTGCCATCCACGAATCTCCCGCTCCCACCCGCGCATCCTTTATCCTAGTACTTCACGATATGGCAACCGTAAAAACCAAGCCCGCAAGCGGCAAAACTGCTGTTGTAGAGCTGCCCTCGAACAACGGCGCAACCAATCCCGAACGCGAACAGGTTTTCAACGCCTTCCGCCAGTGGGGATACCTCGAAGGCGATCTCGATCCGCTCGGCTTCCTCCGCCCGCGCCCCACTCCGGAACTGCAAATCGATAACGAATACGGACGCGAAGCCCGCGCCATCTACTCGAGCACCATAGGCGTGGAGATCAACCACATCTACGCTCCCGAGCGCCGACGCTGGATCTATGAGCGCATGGAATCTCCCGATCAGGGTTTCGAGCTTACGGAAAAAGACCGGCAGCGCATTCTAGACCTCCTCATTCGTGCCGACATTTTCGAGCAGGTAATCCAGCAGCGCTACCTCGGCAGCAAACGCTTCTCGCTCGAAGGCGTCACCGCGTTGATCCCACTGGTCGATGAAATCCTCGACACCGGCTCGAGCCTCGGCGCAACCGAACTCGTCATGGGCATGAGCCACCGCGGCCGCCTCAACGTCATCGCCCACGTCGCGAAGCGTCCCACCGAAGAACTTTTCGCCGGGTTTGAAGATGTCGATCCACGCAGCGTTCTGGGATCCGGCGACGTGAAATACCACATGGGAGCGACCGGTGAATACATAACCCGGAGCGGCAACAAAGTTCACATTCATTTGGTCTCGAACCCCAGCCATCTCGAAGCCGTCGATCCGGTCACCATCGGCCGCACCCGCGCCAAACAAGACCGCAGCGGTGAAGGTGGACGCGAAAAATATCTTCCACTCTTGGTCCACGGGGATGCAGCATTCGCGGGGCAAGGCATCCTCGCCGAGACGATGAACTACGCCGACCTCCCGAGCTATACGGTTGGCGGCACCATTCACGTCGTCGTGAACAACCTCCTCGGATTCACCACCAGCTATTTTGAAGAGCACTCCACGCGCTTCGCCGCCTGCATCGCGAGACGCCAGTCGATTCCGATCTTCCACGTTAACGGAGAAGACGTCGACGCAGTAGTCCGCGTGGCGCGGTTAGCGACCGAATACCGGTATCAGTTCGGCACCGACGTAGTTATCGACCTGATCGGCTACCGCCGCCACGGACACAGCGAAGTTGACGATCCGACGGTTACGCAACCCCTGCTCTATAAGAAAATCAAAGACCATCCGCCGCTCTGGGAAATCTACGCCGACGACATCGGCGCGACCAACGCCGCAGAGCAGGCGGCAAAAATCCGCGCCGAGTTCGAAGCCGCCCAGAAAGACGCTGGCAAGATCACAAAAAAACCACTGATGCGCGAACTGCCCAGCTATTGGGACCAATACTACGGCGGCCTCTATAAACCAGAATTCGAAGTAGAAACGGGCCTCGCGGTGGAAGAGTTAGCGGAACTAAGCAGCCATCTCACCACCTACCCGAACGGATTTCACATCCATCCAAAAGTGAAAAAGCTGCTGGAACAGCGCGCCGAAATGGGCGCAGGCAAGCGCCCGGTAGACTACGGCATGGCCGAAGCGCTAGCCTTTGCGAGCCTGGTGAAGGTCGGCATTCCGGTGCGCTTATCGGGGCAAGACTCCCGCCGTGGCACTTTCAACCAGCGCCATTCCGTTTTAATCGATATCGAAAACGAGAACGAATACGTGCCGCTTGAAAACATCGCGCCCGGCCAAGCCCGCTGCGGGATTCACAATTCAACTCTCTCCGAGCCAGGAGTGCTTGGCTACGAATATGGCTACAGCCGCGACTATCCCGAAGCGCTCGTCCTCTGGGAAGCCCAGTTCGGCGATTTCGTCAACGTGGCGCAAGCCATCATCGACCAGTTCATCTCCGCCGGAGAAGCCAAGTGGAACCTGCTCTCCGGTCTCGTGCTGCTTCTTCCGCACGGCTATGAGGGCCAGGGCCCGGAGCATTCGAGCGCGCGCATCGAGCGCTTCATCCAATTAGCCGCCAAGCACAATATCCAAATCGCACAACCTTCGAATGCCGGCGCAATATTTTCATCTCCTGCGGCGTCAGGCCTTGCGCCACTGGCGCAAACCGCTGATTGTCTTCACTCCAAAAAGCATGTTGCGTCACGTCGACGCCTCATCGTCCATCGAAGACTTCACGCGAAAGAATTTCCAGAACGTCCTGCCCGATACCGAAGTCGGCAAAGCCGAACGGATCTTAGTCTGCACTGGAAAGATCGGCCACGAACTGCGCGCCGAACGCAAGAAGAGAAAAGATAATTCAACCGCGATAGTGTTCCTCGAACAACTCTATCCGTTCCCAGAAAAAGAGCTGGCCGAAGAATTTGCCCGCCACGGCAGCGAGGGCGACATCGTCTGGGTACAGGAAGAGCCGGCCAATATGGGAGCGCTCTTCAACATGCTCCCGCGCTTGCAACGCATAGCGGGAGATCGCCACGTCCTATCAGTAAAACGAAGTTCCAGCCCGAGCCCCGCCAGCGGCAGCGCGAAGGCGCACGAGGTGGAACAGAAAACGCTGCTCACGTTGGCATTTACGACCAAGGGATAGATGAGATAAGCAAATGCCCGACAGAACTGGATCTGGAATAGAAGGACGAGACTATCCCGGTCTCTCCGTAACTGCCTTCCCACCACTCCCCGGCAACTTAGCCTTAGCACCGCCACGCCCTTCACGATCCAACAGTTCCTCAACGCTCCCATACGCGTAAATCGTTGGCGCATGATTCTGCATCAGCCCGCCCGTATCCGCCGTCGGACCATAATTGCTGTGCAGCTCTCGTCCGAGCATTCGCAGCATCGCCATCAACTGCCCACGATGATGAGAAGTATGCGCAACCCGCCGGACCATCACCCACGCCCGCGATCGTTGCACATCGAAGAACTTCACATCCTCTTCCCACCAGGCCTCGTTCTTCCCCTGCAGCGCGAGCCAGCCGCTTCCCGCTATCCTCCGCATACCGCTTGATAAACTCCAACCGCGTCTCCTGCTTCGGCAGCGGAGGCGCACCTACATCAATCCCCAACATGTTGCTGAAACCAAAGATCCTCGCTCACGCACTGATGCACCATCTGCTCGTGCACGCTTCGCCCACGCGGATCGCCCGCCAGCGGCCGCACGGGCAAGTCCTCATCCCGAAATTCGCTCCACACGCTGACCACCTTCATCCGCTCGGTCGCATAAGTCTCGACAAGAAATGCGTATGTCGTAGTCATAGCCGCAAATGTTACCCTAATTCTCCGCAACCAACCCCATGTCTAGCCGCGCCCAACCGCTCCGCATCGCCATTGACACTGGAGGCACTTTCACCGACTGTGTTTGGATCGATCCCGCCACCAACAATCTCCGCATGCTGAAAGTTTTCTCCACGCCAGCCGACCCCTCGCAGGCCATAGTAGAGGCAATCAGCAAAATCGATCGCGCTCGGAGAGTTCGTGCTTCTCCACGGCACCACCGTAGCCACCAACACCTTGCTCGAGCGTAAAGGAGCACGCACCGCCCTGGTCACGACTGCCGGATTTGAAGACGCCATCGAAATCGGACGCCAGGCGCGCCCCAAGCTCTACGACTTCTTTTTCGATCGCGTAGAACCGCTCGTTCCCGCCGGTCTTCGCTTCGGCATCGAAGAGCGTACCGCGAGCAATGGCGAGATTCTGACTGAACCGACCCGCAACGATCTGGAAAATCTCGTCCTCGCAACTCGGACGATGAACAAGCCAGAGTCAATCGCAATTTCGCTGCTCTTCTCTTTCGCGAATCCTGAAAATGAATTGGCCATCGCTAAGGCGATCCAAAACGCTCAATGTCCCGCTTTCCATCTCTCACCGAATCCTGCCCGAATTCCGTGAATATGAGCGCACCTCGACGGTAGTGATCAACGCCTACCTGCAACCCGTCATGCAGTGGTATCTGGAAAATCTGCAAACCCGCTCTTTGAACCTGGCGGAAGAGCAGCGCTTCGGCGCGGAAAAGGCTCCAAAAAAATCGGGCTTTAGTCCCCTCGCATCTTCGTCATGCAATCCAGCGGAGGCATCACCTCGCTTGCCTCGGCCGCGCCGGGAACCGGTACGCACCGTCCTCTCCGGGCCCGCCGGGGGCGTGGTTGGCGCTGCCGCCAGCGCCCGAGCGAGCGGCTTCAACCGCATCATCGCCTTCGACATGGGAGGCACTTCGACGGATGTTTCGCTTGTCGAAGGCTCCATTACCACGGCCAGCACCGCCGAAGTCGCGGGCCTTCCGGTCGGCGTGCCCATGCTAGACATTCACACGGTTGGCGCCGGCGGAGGCTCGCTCGTCCGCTTCGACGCCGGAGGCGTGCTTCGCGTCGGCCCCGAATCCGCCGGTGCCGATCCCGGCCCCATCTGCTATGGCCGCGGCACCCAGCCCACGGTCACCGACGCCAACCTCTTATTAGGGCGCCTGCAGCCCACCCACTTTCTAGGCGGCGACTTCACGCTCGACCTCGATCGCACTCGCCGCCTCACGACCGAATGGCTGAAGCGGCAAAAGACTTTACTCACTCTCGAAAAATTTGCCGAAGGGGTCATCCGCGTCGTGAACGCCACCATGGAGAAAGCCATACGAGTGGTCTCCATCGAGCGCGGCCGCGACCCTCGCGATTTTGCCCTGGTCGCCTTCGGTGGCGCCGGAGGCCTTCACGCGTGCGCCCTGGCCGAGGCCCTGAGCATTCCGAACGTAATTATTCCCGCGTTTCCCGGCGCGCTTTCAGCGCTCGGCATTCTGGTCAGCGATGTTGTTAAGGATTATTCGCGCACGATCTTGGTCACATGCTCAGGAGAAATTCCCCAAGCGCGCCTGGAGAAAGAATTCGCCATACTCGAAAAACAAGCGGCGCTGGATTTTCGCCAAGAGCAGTGGCCGGGAAAAGTGCAATTCAAGCGCAGCATAGATGCGCGCTACCGCGGCCAGGGATACGAACTGAATATTCCCTTCACCAAGAATCTAATAAATGACTTCCGGCAAGAGCACAATCGCCGCTATGGCTATGCCCACACCAAGCGAGAAATAGAAATCGTCACGCTGCGACTGCGTGCGGTTGTAAAATGCCCGGCGCTGACGTCCACAGATCACGTAGCCACAAAAGGCCATTTAGCCAAGACGAACGATGTGAGGACGGCCGCCCCCGGCCGTCCGCTCCGAGCCAAGCTCGGCTCGCCTTCGGCTACCAAAGCTGCGGTCGTATTCGAAGGCAAGAAACTGTCGACAGCGATTTACTCTCGCGACGATCTTCAGCAGGAAAAGAAATACTCCGGCCCAGCCATCGTCACCGAATACAGCGCCACGACAGTGATTCCGCCGAACAAAACCTTCCATCTCGACTCCGCACGCAACCTGATTGTTAAAATCCGATGAAAAATCGCGCTGCTACTGCCTAAACCCGCACTCCGCGCTAGGTTCATGTTCCTGCCTTCGCTACAATGAGGTCGTGAAGCCAAGCATCTTTGTCGTTGAAGACGATCCCGATATTTCCCGTCTGGTGCGCCACCACCTCGAGAACGAGGGCTTTCTGGTCCGCATTTATGCCACCGGCTCCAACGTAATTCCCGACGCTGAGCGCCAGCGCCCTGCTCTGTTCGTGCTCGACATCATGGTTCCCGGCAAAGACGGCCTCGAACTCTGCCGCACCATCCGCCAAACTCCCGGCCTCGCTGCCGTGCCGGTCATTTTCCTTACGGCCAAAAGCAGCGAAGCCGACCGCGTTCTCGGCCTCGAACTCGGGGCCGACGACTACATCGCCAAGCCATTCAGCCCGCGCGAACTCGTAGCCCGGGTAAAAGCCGTGCTCCGCCGCTTCGAGCGCCCGCTACCCGCAAGCCCGTTCACGGTCGGCGAAATCGTGATTGACCCCGCGGCCATGATTCTGACCGTCCGCGGAGAAACCGTTGCCACCACGGCAACCGAATTCCGCCTCCTCGATTATTTTGCCCGTCATCTCGGCCGTGTTTTTTCCCGCGATCACCTTCTCGACTCCGTCTGGCGCGATACTTCCTACGTGACCCCGCGCTCGGTCGATGTCTATGTCCGCCGCATCCGCGAAAAAATCGAACCGGACCCGGAAAACCCGCGCTATCTTAAGACTGTGCGCGGCGCCGGCTACCGCTTCGAGTCCCCGAAGTAAGCAGCGGCGATGCGCAGCAAGCTAGAATTGAGCAGGCCGTGAGAAACCGTATTTTCTTCAAGCTGCTGGCAGCTTTTCTCGTCGTCATCGTTGCCGCCGCCGTTATCTTCGACGTCATGATCGGCAGCGCGTGGGAAGCGTCTCTGCGCGTCGAAATCGAACGCAACCTCACGCAAAAAGCCCAGCTCCTCGCCCACCGCGTCGAAACCGACCGAACTCACTCTCTCGCAGACATTGCCGCTCAAGAAGGACAAGCCGCGGGTGCGCGCGTCACCATCATCGATCCCACGGGCCAGGTTTTGGCTGATTCAGAGTCCAACCCTGCCGACATAGAGAACCACGCCAAGCGCCCGGAGTTCATTGCTGCTCTGGCCGGCAAGATCGGCAACAACGAACGCCGTAGCGCCACCATCGGCATCCCATTCCTTTACATCGCGGTACCAGTTTCGGGGGGCGCGGTTCGCCTCGCCTACCCGCTCTCCGATGTGGAAGCGGTCTCGACAAAGGTTCACAGCCAGCTCGAAAAAGCCTCGGCTTTGGCTTTTCTATTCGCTTTGATCGTGGCCGCCGTAGCCGCTCAGTGGAGCGCACGCCGCCTCGATCGCATTGTGGAAGTTGCACGCCACATCGCTGAAGGCGATCTTCAGGCCCGCATCCACGAAACTTCCCAGGACGAAATTGGCCGCGTCGCCAGCGCCATCGACAAGACAGCGCGCCGCGTCGAGCAAAGCTTTGCGGCCGTCCAATCCAGCCAGCGCCAGCTCGAAACTCTGCTCAACAGCATGCAAGATGCCGTCATCGCCGTCAGCTCTGACGGCCTTGTGCAATGGGCCAACCAGCCCATGAATCGCCTCGTCCCGCAAGGAACTCGCCTCAATCAGCCCGTCGTCGAAACCATCCGCGACCCTGATTTCCTTGCCACCGTAAAAGAAGCAACGACCGCGCATGAAGTGAAAACTTCGCGCGCCACGTCCATCGTTCCCGGCCGCGCCTTCGACGTAACCGCGGCGCCCTTGCCCGATGGCGGAGCTGTCGCCGTGCTTCGCGATCTCACCGAAACCGAGCGCGTCGAAAAGACCCGGCGCGACTTTATCGCCAACGTCTCTCACGAGCTGCGCACTCCGCTCACATCGATTCAAGGCTACGCCGAGACTTTGCTCGACAGTTCTTCCGACGGCGCGCCCACCCGCGAATTCCTCGAAATCATCCGAAAAAATTCCGCACGCATGTCGCGGCTAACCGAAGACCTGCTGACACTTGCCCGCGTCGAATCCGGCGAGACTCGCTTCGATGTGGAATCCGTCACGCCCGCTGAAATTCTTCGCGATGCGGAAGAGAACTTCCGCGAAATCGCACGCAGCCAAGGTATTGATTTGCAGATTCAAGATCTACAGATTCAGGATTCGCCGGTCACTTCCGGCGGCAACGGATCGTTGGCGAACCGCAATCTCTCCTCGATCCAGAACCTGCCGCGCGTCCTCGCCGACCGTGAAGCCATTCATCAGGTTTTTTCCAACCTGATAGACAACGCCCTCAAATACGGCGCGACCGGCGGGCAAATCGTGCTTGGCGCTCGTGCCGTTCCCCATGCGGTCGAATTCTTCGTGCGCGATTTCGGCGCCGGCATCCCTTCCGAACACCTGCCGCGCCTCTTTGAACGCTTCTATCGCGTCGATAAAGCCCGCTCCCGCGAATCGGGAGGTACTGGGCTCGGCCTCGCCATCGCCAAGCACATCATGCTAGCTCACGGCGGCTCCATCCGTGCCGAAAGCGAACTTGCCTACGGATCGACCTTCCTGTTCCGCCTCCCCATCGCGTAGTGCCTCCAATAGAGATCGCGCACGAAGTCGGGAAAACCGGGCCGCCCCACGTCTCCACGCATTTGCAGTCTGGTAGCTAATCCGACAAAACGTTACGGATGACGCAAACCGAGACACCTTGTGCGTTCGTTACCATAGGAATCGGCACCAAGGGGATGGGCTCACAATCATTCAGCACTCCAGTGTTAAGATCGCTGCAGAGCTTTCCCTTCGGAGACGCTATGAAACGAATCGCAACATTTGCGCTGCTGGCCATCCTCGCCGTTGCCGCTGCTCTCCCGGCGGCGGCTCAACGCGAGAACCGGAGCATCGGAGAAAATCAGGCGGAAGCCAAGCGCGCAGCGAAGCAGCAACAGAAATATTCAAAGAAGCAAGCCAAGCGCCAGCGAAAACTCATGAAGAAGTATCAGAAAGCGCAGAAGAAAGCCGCCAAGCAAGGCCGTCACAGATAACGGCCCGAGAACTTTCCGATCACGCAATCCGCCCGATCTTTTGGTCGACGGTTTCTCCCCACATGACAAAAAAGAGACAAAAATTCACAACCCCTTAACCCATACCGGCCCTAAAACTCCTATTGTTGAAACAAATTTGTACTTTAGCGGTTGACCATCTAGTTATGAGTACGGCAAAATCAGAGGCACCGGCTCCATCAATTCCCATCCTGCGCCACAGGGAAGATCTCATGAGTACTGCCCGCGTTGAAGCTCTCTCTCCCGAACCTGCACATCAGCACATCGTTCGGCGCACCGTGGAAGCCTGTCATCTGGCCAAAGACGCCGCCGGAGCTGCCGCCGAAGGCATCGCCACCGGTTCCAACACTCTGCTCAACTCGCTTCGCCAGCGTGAGCGCGAACTCGACGGCCTCGATATGGAAATCGACACCGCCGTCACCAACGCCATCACCGAAGTCGAGCCCGCCCAGGCGCGCGAGCTTCTAGCCTGCATGAAGTTCATGATCGGCCTGGAGCGCATCGGAGACCTGCTTCTCAGCTTCGCCAACAGTGCCCAGGCCGCCGCAGGACGCATCGATTCCGAGGACACCCGCGACCTCACCCGCATGGCGACGATCCTCGAAAAAATGCTCACGGACTGCGCCGATGCCTTTTCCACCCGCGATGTTGCCAAAGCCGTCGACGTCCTTCGCTCCGACTCCGAAATGGACCGTCTCCGCAACCTAATCTTCCTGCGCCACATCGAGAATCCGGAAAACATCGCCCGCCAGGGCAGTCTGCAAGTCATCTTCATGACGCAATCCCTCGAGCGCGCTGGCGACCACGCCAAAAATCTAGCTGAAGAAGTCTGCCACTTCGTCAGCGGACGCACGGTCCGCCATGTCCTCATGGCCTATGACAAACCCGTGGAACAAATGTTCATCGATTACCTGCGCAAACGCGAAGGCCACTGAGTTCGAAACGAAATAATTTCACGCCTTGTTATCCTTGGCGAAGGTTATGCCTCGCCAATGGGAGGCATATCCACAGTCGAATAGCCTGCCGGAGGGACCCCTCCAGGCATTCCGGCTCCTTCCACGCCGGGCGCCACGATCTGCAATAATGCGGATTTCAGGAGACGGTTTTGACCAGCGAATCGCAATTCGAGCAGACGCCCGCGGACGGCCCGAATCCGCCTACAGCCCAGCCAGTTCAGCCGTGGGGCCGCCTCGATCGAAGCCGCCTGCTCATCTGGGTCGGAATCGCATTCGTTCTTCCCGGCGGAATTCTATTCGCCCTGCATCACGGGGGTCCGCGCGATTCCGTCCTAACTGTGCAGAGAGAACTGCCGGTGAAATTAATCCTGGCTTTTTTTGTTTCGCTGGCAACCTGGACCGTCTCCCGTATCGAGAAACGTCCGCTCGATGACTATGGAATTCCTCCCCGCCGGGCATTCGGAAAAAGATTTTGGGAAGGCTCGATCTGGGGCTTCGCGATGCTATCCCTAATTCTGTTGACCCTAAGAGTATCGGGGAACTTTCGAATCGACTCGCAAGCACTAACGGGCAGAGCGGCTCTCCTATCGGCCGTGGGCTGGGCCGCAACCTTCCTCGCCGTCTCCTGGAACGAAGAGCTGGCTTTTCGCGGCTACTGGCTCTTCACCATGTCCCGCCGCATGCGCTTCTGGCCCGCCGCGCTCGTTCTCTCCGCAGTATTTGCGGGCGCCCATCTGTTTAATCATGGGGAAAATATCCTTGGCATCCTGCAAGTGGTGGAGATCGCTCTGGTCTTTTGCTTGACCCTCCGGCGCACCGGCAACCTCTGGTTCGCGATAGGATTCCACGCAGCGTGGGACTGGGCGGAAACCTTCTTCTACGGCACACCCGACAGCGGTCTGCTCGGCGTCGGACGATTCCTGAACTCCTCCGCTCAAGGCCCGAATTGGCTCACCGGCGGCTCCGCAGGCCCCGAAGGCAGCATAGTCGCGGTTCTTGTTATCCTTCTTTGCGCAGTGCTAATCCACTTTCGTTTTCCAAAAGCAATCTATCCCGATCGTCCCGCCTGAGGGACCTAAAGGCCGCGTCCTCCTTTCTGTTCTTTTATAGAGCTACAGAGCCCACCCCGAGATTGCCTAAGGGCGGAGTGCCGGCGACGACGAGGTTACGAACCATCTCAACGTGCCTGTTCTCGACTTCACTCTTGTGCCCTGATTTCGGCAAAGCAGAGCGTCGACCAATAGGCAAAAAAGGGCGAGCCTCCTGGCTCGCCCGCAACTCCCCGCTTGAATTGAGTAACCCGTTGGAACCAGCTTCTCCCTAATTCTCAACTGCCTAAAGCACTGAGGGGAAGAACCGGAACACCGCACTTTCAAGACCCGCCGCAGGAGAACCAGACCCTTCGCACCCTCCCCCGAGCGCACGACCGGTCTGGCACACCTGGGCCACTCCATTCAGCACGCCGATGGGCTAAAATCCCAAGCCAGCGGGCCTTTCGGGCTTCCCGCTATCGAGAAGCGAACACGCGTACTTTGACGTTTGTACTCGTCAGGAGTCGTTAGCCGGTCTCATTTTTTTGTGAAGTTTTTCTGAAAGGCGTAATGCAAGAGACTATCAACCACTTATACGAGTTCGGTCCATTCCAACTCGACCCGGCGGAGCGCCTTTTCCGGCGCGGCGATCAGCGCCTCGACCTCCCACCGCGGGTTTTCGATACGCTCGTCATCCTCGTCGAAAGCAATGGCCGCCTGCTCGAGAAAACCGAGCTCATGGACCGCATCTGGCCCGACGCCGCCGTCGAAGAAAATAATCTCACCCAAGCGATCTATCAGCTTCGTAAAGTCTTAAAGGACGGTGAAAACGGCGCCCGCTACATCGAAACCGTTCCCTAAACGCGGATACCGCTTCGTGGCTGCCGTCCGAGAAAAAGACCGGGAAAAGGATCGCGAGGAAGATGGGGACAAAAAATACCTTCCCGCCGAAGCGCAGGAAGTTGCATCCTCACAGCCGGCGGCAGCAATCCCGTCGACCATCGACTCGGTGCCGCCCGGGGCTCCAGCGGAACTTCCGGCAATCCCTGTCCCCTCCGAGCCGGCACCCCGGCACCGCTGGGCAATCGCAGTTCTAACCCTTGCTGTGATTGCGTTCGCATCTCTTGCCATCACCTGGCGAACCGGTGTGCTCCGCCAGTCCTCGGCGCCAATTCGCTCGATCGCCGTACTTCCATTGCAAAATCTTTCGAGCGACCCCAACCAGGAGTATTTCGCCGACGGCATGACCGACGAACTGATCACCGACCTCGCACAGATTCGCGAACTGCGAGTGGTCTCCAAAACCTCGATTATGCAATACAAAGGCACGCGCAAGCCGCTGCCGCAGATCGGCCGCGAACTGGGAGTCGATGCCGTAGTCGAAGGTTCGCTTCTCCGCTCCGGCGACCGCATCCGCATCACCGCCCAGCTCATTCACGCCGGCGACGATCGCCACTTGTGGGCACAATCTTATGAAGGCGACATCCAGAACGCGCTTTCACTGCAAGCCGCCGTCGCCGAAGCTATTACCAACGAAGTCCGCCTCAGCCTCAGCCAGGCCGAACGCACCCGGCTGCACGTCGCCCGCAATTACAATCCGCAGGCCTACGACCTCTATCTTCGCGGACGTTACGCTTTCAGGCGTCGCAACGTCGAGGCCTTCCACCAGGCCATGGGGTACTACGAACAGGCGGCCGCTATCGACCCCAATTTCCCGCTAGCCTATACCGGCCTCGCTGATTGCTACACTCTGCTGGCCCTTTTTGGCGACGGATACCGCTGGGTTCCCGACGCTACCGCCAACGCGCGTCGCGCGCTCGCACTCGACGACACTTTAGCCGAGGCCCACACCTCGCTCGCTGCCGCCTACGTCCTAGACTGGAAGTGGGTCGAAGCCGAAAAGGAATTCCATCGCACTCTCGAACTCAATCCCAACGATGCTCAGGCTCACCAATGGTACGGAAATCTTTATCTTGGACCCATGGGACGCCATCAGGAAGCCATTGCCGAATTGCGCCGCGCCCTCGATCTCGACCCACTCTCACTCGTAATCAACACCGATCTCGGCTACGCCTACTTTCTCGCGGGACAGTACAACGCCGCCTTCCAGCAATATCAGAAAGTCCTGGCCGTCGATCCCAACTTCCTCCCCGTCCACTACGATCTTATGATGTATTACCGACAGCGCGGAATGTACAACGAGCAAATTCAGGAACTCATCAAAGACAAGACTCTGGCCGGCGATCCCGACCTTGCGCAAAAGCTCGACCAGCTTTCCAACGACCCCCAGAAGCTACACGACAAGCTAGCTAAAGCTGCCGGCGCTTCAGACAAGAAGGTGGAGCTTGCGGCATTCGAAAGCGGCTCCGCCCAGGCCTACCTCGACCTCGGCAAGAAAGAGCAGGCGCTCGCAAGCCTCCAGCGCTTGGCAGACCAACGCGAGATGAGCATGATTTTTTTAAAAGTCGATCCCGCCTGGGACCCACTTCGCGACGATCCCCGCTTTGAGGACCTGGAACGCAAAGTCGGATTGCTGCGGCAATAGCCGAGAAACCCAAAACTCAATGAGGCGGTGCCCGCGTCTCGCCGAATTTACGAGAGTGGGATTCCAACCGCGAACGTCTGTAGTGGCGGAACTCTCCTTGCGCCGGCATTTTCAAATTCAGCCGCTATCCAAACGTAGGTGGCGCCTGAAATGTGAGATTTCAGCCACTACCCAAACGTAATGGCCGACAACTTCAGCAATTTTTCATGCTATAGTGCCTACCCGATAAGTGGCGTGACTCTTGGGAGCCCATGCACCGCAACTCACTTTCGCACTCCAAATGCTCGCAATTCATTCGCAGGCTTCTCGCGATCATCGCACCTGTAGCACTGCTGGCAGGCGCGGCATTCGCCAGCTCAACCCAGGTGATCTACAGTTTCGCCGGCGGCGACGACGGCGAATATCTCGATACCGATCTTGTAATCGACGGCGGCGGCAATCTCTACGGCAGCACAGTGCAGGGCGGCGACTTTGGCAGCGGCACAGTTTTTCAACTTGCTCCCTCGGCCGGCGGATGGACGCATACCGTCCTCTACAGCTTCACCGGCGGCGCCGACGGCGGCGAGCCTTACAAAGGCGTCACTCTCGACCCGCAGGGGAATCTTTATGGCACCACCGTCACTGGAGGCTCAGGCTCTTGCGAAGGCGGTTGCGGCGTGGTCTTCAAGCTGACGAAATCCGGCAGCAACTGGACGCAGAACGTGCTCCACGCCTTTACCGGAGGCAACGACGGCTCCGGCCCCGGGAGCGGCCTCGCCTTTGATTCGCACGGGAATCTCTACGGCATGACTCCCACCGGGGGCGCCTATGGCCTGGGCGTCGTCTATCAACTGCACCCAGAAGCCGCAGGCACTTGGAAACTGAATGTGCTGCACGCCTTTACCGGAGGCAATGACGGCTCTTCCGCCTCAGCCGGCCGCCTCATCTTCGATGCCGCGGGAAACATTTACGGAGTAACTACGGTCGGCGGCGCGCACGGCGACGGCGTAGTTTTCGAACTCACGTATCTGCAAGGCGCGTGGCGGCTGTTGCCGCTCTATGCCTTCAGAGATCAACCAGACGGCGCATTGCCCTACGGCGGCCTGATCTTCGACAAGGCAGGAAATCTATACGGCACTACGTACTACGCGGGCGCAAATGATGTAGGTACGGTCTACAAGCTAACCCACGCCAACGGCGCGTGGAGAGAAACCGTGCTTTACAGCTTCAAAGGTGGAACTGACGGCAGCAGCCCCATCAGCACGCTAGTGATGGATGAAGCAGGCTATCTTTACGGCACAACCAGCGACGGCGGCACCTCGTGCGCCTGCGGCGTAATTTTCAAGCTGGCCCACAACGCAAGCGGCGGCTGGACCGAAACCGTCCCTTACCGCTTCCCCGGCGCGCCCGGTGCCGGTTTTGCGTACAACGGAATGGTCGCCGGTCCCAGCGGAGTCTTCTACGGCGCGACCACGCACGGTGGAACCACCAACGACGGCACCATTTATGAGTTCACGCCGTAGGCGGGTAGCTTGCTAGTTATTCGCTGATGGAAATAGCATCTTCCGCATGAAGAAAAAGAAACCCAGCCGGCGCAGTTCTTCGGCGAAAAGCACTCGTCGCCCGAAAGATGTCGACGAATACCTCGCCGGTCTTCCCGTAGCCGCCCGTGCCAACCTCAGCAAGTTACGCGCAGCAATTCGCTCCGTGGTACCGCTTGAAGCCACCGAGGCGATTAGCTATGGCATCCCGGCATTCAAGCACAAAAAGGTCTTGGTGTGGTTTGCTGCATTTTCAAGCCACTGCAGCTTGTTTCCCACCGCCTCGGTGATCGAGCAGTTTCGAGACGAACTCAAAAACTTCTCCACATCGAAAGGAACAATCCACTTTCCAACCAGCAAGCCGCTGCCCATCGCATTGATAAAGAAAATCGTGAAGGCTCGGGTTGAGCAAATCCAAAGCCAGCCAAGAGAATCGAGCCGGGACTAATCACCACTGGCAAAGCCCTGCAATTTGGCATAAGCTATTTCTCGCTTGGGGCCGTCTGCAGTCGCATGCCTACTCCTGGCCTTCGTGCGACCTACGTCCCTCCCAAACTTCAATTCAAGGAGGATCGACCAGATGAAGACTCTGGTGAACGTTCTCTGTGGAGTCCTTTTGTGCCTGGGTGCTGCCGCACAGGAGCACTCCTCGCATGCTCCGTCGCATTCAGTCGTTCTTGTCACCGGCCTCGGAGACCTCCATCACCCCGTATCCACCCAAAACCAGGAGGCGCAGCAGTTCTTCGATCAGGGCCTGCGCTTCATCTACGCCTTCAATCACGACGAAGGGGCGCGCTCGTTTCAGCACGCCGCCGAACTCGATCCCAAACTTGCCATGGCCTACTGGGGCGTCGCCGAAGCTGTCGGACCGAACTACAACGATCCCGCCGATCCCAGCCGCTACAAGCAGGCGCATGAAGCCATACAAAAAGCCGTCGACTTGTCGGCGAAAGCGTCAAGCAGCGATCAAGCCTACATTCAGGCGCTAGCCCACCGCTTTCCTGCCGATCCGAAGTCCGACTTACGTAAGGCCGCCGAAGATTATCGCGACGCCATGCGCGAAGTTACGGTGGAATTTCCTGACGATCTCGACGCTGCCACACTTTTTGCCGAGGCCGGCATGAACCTGCACCCGTGGGGATTGTGGCATCCCGACGGCACGCCGGAAGCAGGCACGGAAGAAATCGTCTCTACGCTCGAGTCCGTGATCAAGCGCGATCCCAATCATCTCGGCGCGATCCACTATTACATCCACGCAGTCGAGGCCTCGTCGAACCCAGAGCGCGCCCTGGCCGGAGCAAACCGGCTGGCGGCTTTGGCGCCCGGAGCGGGCCACATCGTGCACATGCCGGCTCACGTCTATATCCGCACCGGCGATTATCAGGCAGCAGTAGAAACCAACGAAAAGGCCGCGGAAGTCGACCGAGCCTATATCAAGGCGACGGGAGTGCAGGGCATCTATCCGATGATGTATTACAGTCATAACCTGCACTTCATCGCAATGTGCGCGGCCATGAACGGCAACTACGTGGAGTCGAGAAAGAATGCCGATCTGTTGATGGCCAACGTGGCTCCGCACGTGAAACAAATGCCGCCGCTTCAGGGCTTCACGACGATCCCGCTGGCGGTGGAGGTTCGCTTCCATCACTGGAACGAAATTCTGAAAATGCCCCAGCCCGACGCCTCGCTGCAAACCGCCACGATTTTCTGGCACTTCGCCCGCGGCATGGCATTGGCTGCGACGGGAGAAGTGACCGAGGCGCAAGCCGAATACAAGATAGTGGCCGCAGCCGAAGCGGCCACTCCGCCCGACGCCATCTTTCAGATGCCGATCAACAATAAAACCAAGGACATTCTGAAGATCGCAGAGAATGTGCTCGGCGCAAAAATTGACATGGCAAAGAAAGATAACAATGCCGCCATCTCAAAGCTGCGCGAAGCGGTAGCCGTGCAAGACACTTTGAAATACGATGAGCCGGCCGACTGGTTCTTTCCCGTGCGAGAGTCCCTGGGAGCAGTGCTGCTGATGACCGGAGACGCAACTGGCGCAGAAAAAGTCTTCCGCGCCGACCTTGACCGGAACCTGCGAAACCCGCGCTCACTATGGGGACTGCAGCAGGCCTTGTTGCTGGAGAAGCGCGAGTACGACGCCGGCTTCATCCAGAAGCAATTCGAAGCACAATGGAAAGGCGGGAGGGGAGCCCTAAAACTGGAAGACCTGGCGTAAACGGACAAAAGCAAGAACCGTGCGGGGCGGATACTCCTTCGGCAAGCTGGGGGCAGGCTCTTTCCGTCTCTATTCCGGACTAGTCTCCCCGAACCGGATCGCTCCAGCCACGATTCTCGGGCTGGGAAAACCTGGAATGAGCACTTATCCCTTCAACAAATGTTTCCCGACGACCGCAGCGCAAGCCTCCACAAACTCTTTTTCCGGGTCCGTGAACGTAGACGAAAAGTAGCTTTCCACATCAAGCTCACCAGCAAGCTGACCCTTTACCAAGATAGGTACGACGATCTCACACTTCACCAGCGGCGACCCGGCAAGGTAGCGGGAATCTTTGGAGACGTCATGCACTACGACAGTCTCCCCACTGCTGGCCGCGGCGCCACACAATCCGGTGTTAAGCGGAATGCGCGCATTGGGCGTGAAGCTGCCGGCAAAAGGTCCTACCAGCAGAACGCCAGAGTCGGCAGGATCAACCAGATAAAATCCCACCCAGTTGTAACGCGTCATCTTTTCGTGCAGACGTTGCGAGATGCGCTCCATCAAGGACTCGACCGTGGAAGCAGTTCGAGCAAATTCCTGAAATTCCTGCAGAAGCCCTTCGTGAGCCGGAGTCATTGTTTCGCCTCGGGGTGTATCCAGGAAGCTAACGCAAACAAAGGTGCCCCCAGCCCCATCTCAGTCTACGCGGAGAGCAGAACCCGAATGAATACCACGAACCCAATCGAATAATCCCTTCCGTTGCGAAATCAAAAAGGGCGAGCCTTTCGGCTCGCCCCGAATCACCAGACAAGAATCAATCCGCCTGAACCAGTTTCTCAGGCAGCAAGGTCGTAGCGATCAAGGTTCATCACCTTGTTCCACGCCGTCGCAAACTGTTTTACGAACGCCTCCTTCGAGTCGTCAGAGGCATAGACTTCCGCGAGGGCCCGGAGCTGAGAGTTCGAACCGAAGACGAGATCAGCGCGCGTGGCGGTCCACTTCACTTTGCCCGTCGCCCGATCGCGTCCCTCGTATACCCCTTCCGATGTACGAGAGGGCTCCCACTTCGTATGCATGTCGAGCAGGTTGACGAAGAAATCATTCGTCAGCATCTCAGGCCGCTTGGTGAAGACACCGTGTTTGGCCTGCCCGAAGTTCGCATTCAAGGCGCGCATGCCGCCGATGAGGACTGTCATCTCGGGTGCAGTCAGTGTCAGCAACTGCGCCCGATCCACCAGCAACTCTTCAGCCGACAGAACCTGTCCGCTGCGGAGATAGTTGCGGAAGCCATCCGCCACCGGCTCCATCACGGCGAATGAGTGCACGTCGGTTTGCTCCTGCGAAGCATCCGTGCGCCCCGGTGTGAAAGGAATTTTCACGCCGTGCCCGGCCTTCTTCGCAGCTTCCTCGACGGCTGCGCAGCCGCCCAGAACGATCAGGTCAGCCAGCGAGACCTTTTTTCCTTTGTTTCCGTTGGACTGCGCGCTGTTGAACTCCTTTTGGATCGCCTCCAGCTTCCGCAGAACCTTCGCCAGTTCGGCGGGCTGGTTCACTTCCCAATCCTTTTGCGGCGCGAGGCGAATGCGCGCCCCGTTCGCCCCACCGCGCTTGTCGGAGCCGCGGAATGACGCCGCCGATGCCCAAGCAGTCGTGACCAGTTGGGAGATCGACAGTCCGGAGTTGAGGATCTTCGCCTTCAGAGCAGCAGCGTCCTGCTCATCGATCAATTTATGATCCACGGCCGGAACAGGGTCTTGCCAGATCTGAGGCTCCTTGGGAACAAGCGGGCCAAGGTAGCGAGGAATCGGCCCCATGTCGCGGTGCGTGAGCTTGAACCAGGCTTTTGCGAACGCGTCCGCGAACTGATCTGGATGCTCGTAGAAGCGCCGCGAAATCTTTTCGTAAGCGGGGTCGAAGCGCAAGGCGAGGTCGGTGGTCAGCATCGATGGCGCATGTCGCTTTGAAGGATCATGCGCATCTGGAACAGTCCCGTTGCCTGCGCCATTTTTCGGTGTCCATTGATGCGCGCCAGCCGGACTCTTCGTCAGTTCCCAATCGTATTTGAAAAGATTATCGAAGAAGTTATTGCTCCACTTCGTAGGCGTCGTCGTCCAAATGACTTCCAGGCCGCTGCCGATGGTGTCAGCACCGCACCCTTTACCAAATTTGTTCTTCCAGCCGAGGCCTTGGTCCTGGATGTCGGCCCCTTCTGGTTCATTGCCCACATATTGAGCGGGAACGGCAGCGCCGTGGGTTTTGCCGAATGTGTGACCGCCGGCAATCAGCGCAACTGTTTCTTCGTCGTTCATGGCCATGCGAGCAAAAGTCTCGCGGATATCGCGTGCCGCGGCAATTGCATCGGGCTTTCCATTGGGCCCTTCGGGGTTCACGTAGATCAGTCCCATTTGCACGGCGCCGAGAGGATTCTCAAGATCACGATCTCCGGAGTAGCGCTCGTCCGCCAGCCACGTGCCCTCAGGTCCCCAATAGATTTCTTCTTCGGGCTCCCAGACGTCCGCGCGGCCGCCGCCAAAACCGAAGGTCTTGAAGCCCATCGATTCGAGTGCGACGTTGCCGGCGAGAATCATGAGGTCGGCCCAGGAAATTTTCCGGCCATACTTCTGCTTGATCGGCCAGAGCAGCCGGCGAGCCTTGTCCAGGTTCACGTTATCGGGCCAACTATTGAGCGGCGCGAAGCGCTGCTGTCCGGATCCGGCGCCGCCGCGGCCGTCGCCGATGCGGTACGTGCCCGCGCTGTGCCACGCCATACGGATGAAAAGCGGCCCATAGTGCCCAAAGTCGGCCGGCCACCACGGCTGCGAATCCGTCATCAGGGCATTCAGGTCCTTGATCACAGCATTCAGGTCGAGCGCCTTGAATTCTTCCGCGTAATCGAATTCCTGGCCCATCGGATCAGACTTTTCGGAATGCTGGTGCAGAATATTCACGTTCACCTGATTGGGCCACCAATCAGCATTCGTGCGGGAATTGCGTGCGCCGTGCGCTACCGGGCATTTTCCTTCGGGTGTGGTGTGTTTGTTCTTAGTCTCAGGGGAAACGCTCCCCGATGAAGTCGCGAGTGTATTTTCCATATGTTTCCTTCCTTCGGATCATGACTGGGTACGGCATGAAAAAAACTATTGTTTGGCACTGCACTGGCGGCAGAGGCCGAAAACCTCCACCAACGGCTGGGATAAATCGAAGCCGCGCGGCGCCAACCGCGACAGCTTTTTGAAGTTAACGAAGTCGCCTTCGATATCCTGCACCGCCTTGCAGCGGGTGCACACTAAATGATGATGCGGTTCAAGATTGCCTTCCACCAGCAGCGTGGAAGAGTGAGGACTGACTTCCCGCAGCAATCCGTGCTCGACAAACAGCCGCAGGTTTTTATAAACCGTGGCTAAGGAAATGGATGGAGTCCTACGCCGCACCTCAGCACAGACGGTCTCCGCCGAGTGATGTCCCGGCGTGGCAACAATCGCCTCGTAGATGACCTGACGCTGGTGCGTTGCCGCAAGGCCGCACTTCCACGCCAGATCGCGAAATTGCTCGTGAGTGGTTTGCATAACACTAAATCAAGTGTTAGATGAGAATGATTATAATCCAAGAATCGCTAACAAAGGATAAGAATTCCACACGGAGAGATTCCGATTAAATTAGACCCACCCGAAAGCACTGCCCGATCTACACGCATTCCCGCGATATCTGAATCTGCGCATCGCTCGCATTAACCTCCGGCTGTTTGATCGCGGACGAGCCCTCCCCGCGTCTGATCAGCACAATCGCCCCCAGAATCGCCATCGAAGCCACCACCACGCGCACAGTCAGATGCTCATGCGCCAGGAGCCATCCCAAGATCACCGCGACAACCGGATTCGCATAAGTATGCGTCGCCACCAGCGCCGGAGGAACTCGCTGCAGCAACCATATATAAGAGGTGAACGCGATCACCGATCCAAAGACAATCAGGTAACCAAGCCCGAGAAGCGACCGCATGGAAATGCTTGCCCAATGCGTCTGCTGAAATTCGCCGGAGATTCCCGCCGCAATCAAAAGCAAGGCCGCACCGCAAATCGTCGGCAATGCGGTCCGCCCCAGAGCGTCCGACGGCAGCTTCAGTCGCGGCGCGATCACCACTCCGACCGACCATGACACCGACCCCAGCAGCACTGCCAGTAGCCCAAGCAGGCTCGAACCCTTCACCGTGAGCTCCATGCCGGTTAGCATCGCCACGCCGACCACTCCAAGACCCAAGCCCAGCGCACTGACCCGGCTGATTTTCTGCTGCCCCATCATCCACGCAAGCACCAGGATAAACATGGGCTCAGTCGCAATCAGCAATGCTGCCAGCCCCGACTCCACATATTTCTCCGCCCAGTGAAGTGACCCGTGCCCGACTAGAAAGAAGAAAAAGCCCAACACGAATCCTGCAACCCACTGATGACGCGTTGGGCGATACCCACGCAGCCACGCCCAGGCCAGCATGATCGTACCCGCAATCGAGTGCCGCACTCCCGCCACCACCAGCGGTGGAATCGTCTCGACCGCATAACGGATCGCCAGATAAGTCGAGCCCCAAATGACATAGATCGCCACAAACGCCAGCGCCAGCTTGATTGCGTCGCCGCGCTCGATCCTGCTCGCAGTATTGCGTGGATTCGGAACAATCACCGGTCTGCCTCCAATGTTAACCACCCTGCCGCTGCGAATCATCGCCATAATTTGTGCCGCTTGGTGAGAACGCATAATGCACCTTTTAAACTGTTAATAACCGTTAAACGCACATTTAGAGGTTATGAAAAACCTACGCCGGGATGGCATAACTTGTCAAGTAGAGTTTAACGGTTATATAGTTGAAGGGAGGTTGCATCTTGATTTCGCAACATAGGAATCACACCCAATCTCGAAAGCGCCGGCCGCCGCAATTCGAGCTGGTCGCAGGCAATGCCGGCCTGGATTTCATCAACACGCTCGACGACCGCTTCACCGAACCAAAAGAACTTCTGACCAGCTATGCAGACCTCGTCCGCTTTGGCGAGGACAGCGAAATCCTCACTCCCAGCGATGCGGACATTCTTCTCAAGCAAAGCGGCGCCGAACCGGAGAAAGCTCAGAAGGCCCTGCGCAAAGCAGTAGAACTGCGCGACGCGATGTACGCGATATTTGAGGCCATCGCAAAAAAGAAGAGAGTGCCCATCCCGGCTCTGGCCACACTGAATGAATATGTTCAGGAAGCAGCTGGCCGAAGACAACTCAAACAGGCAAACGGCCGCTTCGAGCGCCGCCTCGACTACCTCGGCTCCCTCGACAGCGTAATCTGGGCAATCGCGCTTACAGCGGCAGACCTGCTGACTTCCGATCAACTGCCTTTCGTCCACACCTGCTCATCTCCAACCTGTCAGTGGTTCTTTCTCGACACCAGCAAGAATCATCGCCGCCGCTGGTGCGACATGAAAGCCTGCGGCAATCGCGCCAAGGTGCGAAGGTTTTACGCCAATCAAAAGAAGCACAGTCAGGCCCATGGGTGACGAGCCTGGTCGAAGCCGCAGCGCAAGCGCCGGCCTGCACCCAAACCGAAAATCCTTTCCGCATCGGCGCAGAACATGTAAAGTCTGCCCTCCAGGCAACCCTAAACGACGGATTGGCAAAACATCGATGAGGCGAATTGCAATCGCACTCACCGCAATCGATAACGCGAATTTTGTTACGGATAGAGTGGAGGACCGCTTCTTCCTGCTCCGACTTTAGCGAAGCTGCGAAGAGCCGACATTGAGCCCAGCCTGTCAAAACTACGACTCCGCGACGGGAGAAGCCACCAGCGTGGGGCCCTGGAGTTTCATTAGCGCGTAGTAGAGCGCGAAGGAAACGGCGAATCCGACAAACCAGGAATAATCGTAGAGTAGGCGCAGTCGCGGGATTGCGAGGCCGATGAGCGCTGTGCCAGCTCCGGCGGCTAGAGCCATCAGAGCAGACCAGTTGAATCCGCCGGAGTATTCGTAAATCCCGCCACGAAGGTAGAGGTCGTCCAGTTGCAGGACGCGTCTTCGAATCACGAAGTAATCGCAGATCATGATGCCCGCGACTGGTCCTAGAAAAGCCGCATAGCCGCCGAGCCAGCCCAGGATGAAAGTTCTGTAATCGGCGAGAAGCTTCCACGGCATGAGCGCGATGCCCATCAAGCATGTGATCACTCCGCCGGTGCGGAAGCTGATGCGTCGCGGCCACAGATTGGAGAAGTCGTTTGCCGGCGAAACAACATTCGCGCCGATGTTGACGTTCAGCGTTGCCAGCAGGATCGCGACCAGCGAGATTACAACCGCGACGGGCGAGTGAAACCGGCTCAACAATTGCACGGGATCAGAAATCGCCGTGCCGTAAATTACAACCGTTGCCGAGGTGACGGCGATTCCAATGAAAGCATAAAGCGTCATGGTCGCCGGCAGTGCCAGAGCCTGGCCAACGATCTGCTCCCGCTGATTACGGGCGAAGCGCGTGAAGTCGGGAATATTCAGCGAGACGGTTGCCCAGAATCCGACAGTACCGTTGAGCGCGGGTACCAGAAATTTCAGAAAATCGGTGAAGTTAGCGAAGCGCGATGGCGCGGCCAACATGGGTCCGAAGCCGCCCGCACTATGGTAGGCCCATGCCAGCAGAAGCAGGCCAACTCCCAATAGAACGGGAGCGCTGATCCCTTGCAGAATCCGGATGTATTCGATTCCAAGCAGAATCACGGCAAGGTTGACCAGCCAAAAAAGCAAAAAGCAGATCGCTGTCGCGTAAGGAAAATTCTTCCAACCCGGCGCAAGCGTCGCCAGCAGAGAGCTGATGGCTTCGCCGCCAATCCAGGTTTGAATGCCGAACCATCCGCAGGCCACAAGTGCGCGCAACACCGCGGCAACGTTCGCGCCCAGCACTCCGAACGACGCGCGCGCCAGCACCGGAAAAGGAACACCATATTTCGCGCCGGGGTGCGAATTCAGCAGCATCGGGACAAGGACGATCACGTTGCCGATAAAAATCGTCGTTACCGCCTGCTTCCAGTTCATCCCGCCCTCGATCAAACTTGCCGCCAGCATGTAAGTGAGAATGTTGACTGACATGGAGATCCAAAGCGCCGCGAAGTTGTAGGTGCCCCAATGGCGGCGGCCGGCTTGGGCGGGCGCGAGATCGGAATTGTAGAGTGGACTGGATTCGATGCGGGGATCAGGAGCTGCAGTCATTTATTGGTTGCGTCAGTCCGGTGTAATTCTGCAATCGATCTGTTGGAGCTCAGTACGCAGCTGCTGTCTTCCCGGTTTGGGTTGTGATCGGTCCGTAGCTATCCGGGCGGCGATCGCGGAAGAACTGCCACACCTTGCGGACTTCGGCGATCATATCGAGATCGAGATCGGCGATTACGATTTCATCTTTGTCGCGGCTTGCCTGAGCGATAATCTTGCCGCGCGGATTGCAGAAATAGCTTTTGCCATAGAACTCACCGATGCTCCACGGCTTTTCGACACCGACGCGATTGATTGCCCCGACGAAATATCCATTGGCTACCGCGTGCGCCGGCTGTTCGAGTTCCCATAAGTATTCTGAAAGACCGGCGACGGTGGCCGATGGATTAAATACGATCTCCGCGCGGTTCAATCCCAGAATGCGCGCGCCTTCCGGAAAGTGGCGGTCATAGCAGATGTATACTCCGACCCGCGCGTACTTTGTCTCGAACACCGGATATCCGAGATCGCCCGGCGTGAAATAAAACTTTTCCCAGAATCCCGGATGGCAGTGCGGGATATGGTGCTTGCGGTATTTGCCGAGATAACCGCCATCGGCGTCGATCACCGCCGCGGTGTTGAAATAGACGCCGGGCATCTGCTCTTCGTAAACCGGAACTACCATCACCATGCGATGCTTAGCTGCGAGCTTCTGCATCATCCGCACCGTCGGACCGTCGGGCACTCGCTCGGTCAGTTCATACCAACGAGCATTTTGCTCGGCGCAAAAATAAGGGCCGTAAAAAAGTTCCTGCAGGCAGAGTATTTGCGTTTTCTTGCGCGCCGCCTGTTCGATCAGCTTCAGGTGCTTGTCGATCATGGCCTTTCTGATTTGGGCCAGCGGGCGCTCAGTGCTAATAGCATTGCTGGCTTGGATCAAGGCACAGCGCACATAACGAGGCATGGAGGCGACCTCCGAGGTAGGAAACTATAGCAGAAAGTTTCAACCGATAATCGTGCCGTGATTCTTAAACGGTGCTATTGCACAACCGCGTTTACGCGGAGACACGCGGTTCGCAGCGTTGCGCCGTTGGTCAACCGATTTTCTTTGAAGACCCGATCGAATCGAGAAAACGCATCGAGTGCAGTGATTCTATGCCAGCGAAACTTCTTGACTTCGGAAGCAGCCGCCAGTTATAAGGCTACGATCTAATACCTCCCAGATTTCAATGTGCAATGCAGGTGATTCGTCTTCGGTGCGGGGCTGCCGAAAGGAACTTTGAATGCTGAATAAGAGGGCGTTGTTCGCAACAGTTTTCTCTTGGCTACTATTCTCTTGCTTGCTCTACGGCCAAGCGAATGGCAGCCTGTCCGGAACCGTCTCCGATAAAGCCGGCGCCGTAGTCTCGGGCGCGACGGTTCGAGCGACGGCCCAAGAGACGGGGCTCTCGCGCGAAACGAAGACCGACGATTCCGGCCACTACCTGATTCCTTTGCTTCCGGTCGCGAACTATAACCTGCGGGTTGAGTCGGCTGGGTTCCAGGCAACCGAGCAACAGGGCATCCGGCTGCAGGTTGACGAACATCGTGAAGTCGATTTCTCGCTCGCTCCCGCTTCCGTTACTTCAACCGTAGAGGTCAGCGCCACCGAGGTTGCGGTCGAAACCGCGAATCCTACATTGGGCCAGGTCATCACTTCCGAGCAGGTTGCCGATCTGCCATTGAATGGGCGCAACTTCGTTCAGCTCGCGACCTTGACTCCGGGCACCACGTCGTCAACCAGCCCGGTCAGCTTCTTTACCAGCGCTGCCAGCAGCGAAGCCGCCACGCGAGGATCGTTCTCGCTTTCATCCGGCGGATCGCGCGAACAGGAGACCGACTGGCTGCTGGACGGCAACGACAACAATCAACTGGATGAAGGCGGGATTGGGATTTTCTCAGAGATCGATGACATCCAGGAATTTAAAGTTCTCACCTACAACTACTCAGCTGAATACGGAGAACGCGCCGGTCCAACTGTGTTGGTGACCACGAAATCTGGTTCGAACCAATGGCACGGCTCGCTATTTGAATTTTTCCGGAACACCGACCTGGATGCCACTCGCTATTTCTTCACGTCCAAGCAAAAATTCAATCTGAATCAGTTTGGCGGCTCGTTCGGCGGCCCTATTCAAAAAGACAAAACGTTTTTCTTTCTCGATTATCAGGCCAAAATGCAGCGCGAGGGCGTGCCGTTTACCGGCTTTGTACCTACGACTTCAATGACAACGCCTTTCGATGCCGCAGGCGACTACGATTTCAGTAACGATCCGCTTGGGGTTACACCTACAAATCCTCTCGCTGGCGGTAAACCCTTTGAGTGTTTACCCGGCACCAAAACGCCAGAGCCTGTAGATCCCACCGGAACACAGCCCACCGGCGTAGCCTGCGCCACAATTCCGGGAGCCTTGGTTAGTCCGATCGGCGCGAAAGTAGCTGCTCTTTATCCCGCGCCCAACGCAAACCCCGCGGGAGGTTTCAACTACGAGAACCAGCCGACAAGAAAGCTCAACGAGGCAACCTGGGATATTCGCCTCGACCACAACTTTTCCAGCAAAGATTCAGCTTTTGCGCGCTTCAGCTACGATCAGGCGACCAACTTCGTCCCCGGCGGCTCGCCGACATGGTCGGAGGCCAACGCCTTCGGAAGTAATCAACACATTGAAAACCACGGTCGCAATGCGGTGGTGACCGAAACCCACGTATTTTCCCCGAACCTGATCAACCAGGCGACGGTCGGCTACAACCGCATTTTCAATCACATTCTTTCGTTCGGTACCGGAACGTGTGAAGCGGCGAAACTCGGAATCCAAGGCGCAGACTTGGCGAGTTCCTGCGATAGCGTCACCGGTTATCCCGCGAGCCTGAACCAGGCGCCCCAGGAATGCGAAAGCTGCGGCCTGACGTCGTTCGATATGTCCGCCTATTTCTCCGTCGGTGATCGCGGATATGCCCCCTATCAAGGTGGAACCAACGTTTATTCACTTTCCGACACGCTCGATTACATTCACGGCAAGCACGAGATCCGCGCCGGACTGGTGTTTCGCGCCGAGGAAATGAATGTCAGGAACAATGCCTTCCAGGATGGCTTCGTTGTAGACGTCGGCTCCGAAACTGGCGACGCCGTTGCCGATTTGCTTCTGGGCAGCATGGGCGTTTTCTCGGCCCACGATCAAACATTTCTAGGCGCGACCACGGGCCGCCGCTGGAAACTGTTTCGCCCCTTTGTGCAGGACAACTGGCGCGTTACAAACAATTTGACCTTGAATCTCGGCTTTGCCTGGGCCCTGGCGACGCCGGAAACCGAAGAGGCCAATCGCCAGGCAGAGTACGATGTTACGAACCTTAAATGGTACGTGCCGGCAGGCAGCCCAGGGATCGCCGGCTGCACGGGTTGCATTGCAACGGATGGGCGGGTCGGCATCCAATTTGACAAGACCGCTCTGGAGCCGCGAATCGGATTCGCGTGGAAGGCAATGGGCAGCGAGAAGACCGTTCTTCGTGGAGGGTACGGGATCGTGCATGATTCCGCGTGGAACCAGGGCGGCCAGGGATTGTGGCAAAACCCACCGTACTATGCCGAAGTTGACCCCTGCAATACTTATTGCGGTCCGGGGGCTCTGTCCACTGGGTTCCTTTTACCGGTTGGTACAGCCTCCGCCGTTACCGTCGGTGGCGGCGCTGGGGCAGTATATAACGCACCGGTGAACCCCCAGTTTTATACAGGCACAATTCAGGCTGAAAACCGCAACTTCAAGCAGGGAATAATTCAGCAATTCAACCTGAACGTTGAACGCCAGTTGCCGGGGAATATAGTGCTGACAGTGGGCTACGGCGGTTCCCGCACCGCGCATGTTCTAGTCGGCCAGTTCAACGAGAACCTCAATGATCCGAGCGCGTGCGGCGTCGTCCCCGGCTACACGCTGGGTTGCGGCTTCGGATTCTTTCCTTACACCAAGAACCAGCCCGGTGGGGGAGTCTTCCAGAGCGTTGACATCAACAACAGTATCGGCGCTGCCCGTTACGACTCTCTCCAGGTCAAAGCCGAAACCAAGAGCGCGCGGCATGGTCTCTATGCTTTGATCGGCTATACCTATTCCCGCAATTTCGATACCGGCCTGACCGACGGTTTGGGCACCAATCCGGGCGCTCTCTACTACCCGTTACCCGGTACCAAGAGACTTGATTGGGGACTGTCTCAGTTGAATCTCAACGACAGCTTCACCGCAAGTGTCCTCTATGACCTGCCTTTTGGTAAAGGCAAGCGTTACGGCAGTAATTGGAGCGGCGCCGCCAACACGATGTTTGGGCACTGGCAAGTCAATGTGATTGAAAGGGCGACCACCGGCTTCCCGTTATTCGTAGTTGACAGCGCCAACGAGGCAGGCGTCGACTTTTCATACAATGGGGACACGTTCCAACGTCCGAATGAAGTGGGTAACCCCAACACCGGCACTTGTCCAAACGGCTTCCGCGTACACACGATCGAGTGCTGGTTCAACACCAGCGCGTTTGCGAAGGCCCCGGCTGGCGAACTTGGGACCGCCCCGCGCGCTCCGGTTTACGGTCCCCGTTTCGTGAACACGGACTTCTCAATTATTAAGGACTTTCCTCTACCCCGCGAGGCAATGAATCTGCAATTCCGGGCTGAATTTTTTAACCTCCTCAACCACGCGCAGTTCTTCCTGAATGGCTTCAGCGACACTGGGGAGCAGGATATTAGTACTCCCTCTAGCTTCGGCGTTATCAACAACACGGTAAATAACCCGCGTCTGATTCAGTTTGCTCTGAGGTTGAATTTCTAGAGGAACGGAGCGAAATGCGCCCTAGCGAGGGCCGCAGAATCGTTCGTCGGGGAGTTCAGGTCTGAATTATTGCTGGGCCGGAGTGGGCGTGCGCTGCAGTTGATAAACAAATTCCTGCACTTCATGTTGTTGGCGCGCCGTTTCTGCGGCATGTTCTTGCGCGAACTGCTCGTAGACCTTCAGTTCCGCATGTGCTTTAGATGGTTCTCCCGCATGACTGTAGGCTTGCGCCAGACGATAGTGCGCGTCCTCAAAATCAGGCATAGCTGCGATGGCCTGCTGGTACGCGGCGATTGCCTGCCGCAGATCCTTCTGCTCGGAGTAGAGAATGCCTAATTGCAGATAAGCTGAAGCGAGTTTCGGATCAAGCTCCACCGTCCTCATCAGCAGTGACTTGACCTTGGCCAGAGTTTCGCCCTCCTCGGCCGACGACCGGCCCTTCCAAAGACTGACTGCGTAGTAGTAATTTGCCAGTGCGTTCTCGGGCTGCAGCTTTGCGAATCGGCGGATTCTCGCTGCGATTGCGGGCGATTGCAGCATCTCAGTCGCTTGCATCTTCCCCAGGAAAAGATAGGGATTCGGATCCTGTGGATCGAGATCGGATGCTTGACACAAAACCTCGGCTGCCTTCTCGTAAAAGCCCGTTGCATACCAGGACGCGCCCAACGCAGTCAGCATCCGGACCGAGTTCGGGAACAAGCGATTGCCCTTGGTAAAGACTTCGACAGCCGGGTCAGCTGCATGATGCAACAGCAATTCCGATCCCCAGTCGAAGAGATTCGCTTCACTCGGGATCAACTCCGCCGCCTGCTGATACTCTCGCACCGCCCGAAGCGGATCGCCGAGTTTTTCGTCAACTTGACCGAGCAGATGGTAACCCTTGGCTTTCTCTTGTCCGGACTTGTCTGGGGAAGCGAGCAGAGATAGAAGCTCACTTTTCGCTTGCTGGTAGTCGCCGGTGCCGACATGTGCTCTGGCCACCTCGAAAACGATGGCATAATCGTCGGGCTCTAATCGAGAGGCGGTTTCCAGGTAAGGCAATGCCTCCGCAGCCTTCCCTTTGTCAATGAGCAACCCTGCGAGTTCGTAGTTCGCATCGAAACTCTGAGGGTCGTGTTCCAACGTCTTCCGCAAAAACAACTCCCTGGTCGTGTCGAACGAAGAGCAAGCAGGTGCGGGCTTCAGTGAAGCGGTCGCTTTCGCCAGCGCATCCTTGGTTCTGGCTAGCGTTACCGAAGATCCATGGCCGCCAAGGTTCGTGCTGTCGGTCACTCCGGCGACCGTAAAGTGCGGCTCGTCGAAAAATTCTGGCAGGGAACCGTTATGCGCTGGCGGCTGCGCCTGCGATTGCAATATTAAATCGACTGTCTTGGATTCGTTTTTCGCGATCGCGCACTCAATGTTCAAATCTACGTAGCCTGTTTTCTTTACGGTCAGGGTGTGGAGACCGTCCATCAAAACACCGAAACGATAGGTCCCCGCGGCATCGGTACTTGCGGCGAGCTTCTGATTCTTGTCCTGTATGGAAATGACGGCGCCGCTAACCGGTTTCATGGCGGAATCTCGGACCACTCCGTGCAGGGAAGAGCCAGACATGGACGATAGAGCGTTCGATTCTTGAGCGAGAGCCAATTGCTGGGAGACGAAGGAGAGCAGCGCCACGATCACCATGCAGATAAAGTTGGAATTAACGCAGATCATTTAGGGTAGCAGGATGCACCGGGGCCTGAACAAACGCAGCGGGGATTGTAACGACCCAAAGAGCAAATTCGCAAATTGGGCAGCCTGCAGCCCAGTACATCTAACCTGCACCCCGCCAAAACTTTTTTAGATAGAAGATCGACGTAGGCTTCTCCGCTGAGTTGCCGCTGGCCGATACCGAATTTCGCCAACAGCCCGTTCGCAATCTTTTTTCCATCAGCGTTAGATTGTTCGGGCCGCAGCACAACTTCAAGTTCGATAAAGTCTCCGAGACCCTCCACTTCATCGAGATGTACTCGAGTCTGTCCGACACGTCTTTCAGAACAGCTTTGATCTCGATGTTTGCTGGTATTCTCTGAATTTCAACTTCTCACCGGGGTAATTGCGACAGCATGACTTGCGCCGGCTTATTCCCGGGAACCTGTTCGAGAAGCTGCAACAAGATCTCCCGCGCCTTCGTGGGCGCGCCTTCGATTGAGTAAACTCGCGCCAGGTTGAGATATGCCTGATCGAAATTCGGCGCAACCCGGATGCAGTGCTGAAAATTTTCTACCGCATCATTTCGCCGCTGGGTTCGCAAGTAAAGTATTGCAAGATTGTTTAAGGCTTCAGGATAATCGGGACGCAACTGCAATGCCCGCCGCAAGTATTCGTACGCGCTCGCCGTGTCGTCAGCCTGGGCGAACACCATAGCCAAGCCGTAGTTTGCTTCAGGATCCCGAGCGTCGATATCGAGCGCGTGCGCAAAGGTCTCGCGTGCCGCGGGCCAGTTCTTCTGAAGACGATACGCGTTTCCCAGATTATTCAATTCAATCAAGTGGTCAGGGGCGAGTTGCACGGCCTGCCGAAAGCATCGAACCGCTTCATCCGAGGCACCTTCTTTGGCCGCGAGAAGGCCAAGGTTGTTCCACGCATTCGGAAGCGTGTCCGGGTAGCTGGCTTGAAGTTTTGTCGCGAGCTCGAAGTTCTCACGCGCTTCAGCGATTTTCTGCTGATTCAGGTATGTGCTTCCCAATCCGTAAGCCGCCTCAGCGCTGGAAGGATCGTCACGAAGCGCCTGCTGAAATGACTCGCCCGCCTGCTCGAAATAGCCGCGTTGAAAAAATATAGATCCATACGAAAGATAATTGCGGCCAACCTCGAATGTCTCCGCCACGCCGGGAAAAGGCAGAGAGCGCTCCAAACGCTGGGAGTTCGTGCGCGGAATTACGCGAGAGTCCTGCTCTGTATTTTCCCTCAACAACCCCTGGTAAACCTTTACGATTTTTCCTTGCTTATCGATCAGGAACGAGGTCGGCAAGCCGAGATCGCGATGCCGATCGAAGGTGTAACGGTAGACTATGTTGTAGACAGCCGCTACGTCGTCCGACGCGTGAGCGATAGGAAATGAAAAATGTTCTTTTCGAACGAATGCCAGCAGCTTCTCTTGATCGGGCGATTCGTCAACGCAGACAGTAAACAGTTGCAGTCCCTGAGCTGTCCACTTGTCAAAGACGCGATCGAGGGCGGCCAGGTTCTTGAGAGAATCGGGGCACTGCATAGACCAGAAATTGAGCAGCAGCGGTTTTCCTCGCAGCGCTGACAGAATTCGCGGCCTCCCAGTGAGATCGTTAAGAGTAAAGTCCGGCGCCAACATCGGAGCCAGCAACCAGGTTTCAATCGTGCGGGGAAACTGTTCGTCGATTGGCGGCAGAACATCGGCAGCCTTGCCGCGAGATGGTTCTTTCTTGAATGCTTTGAGCTGAATGTTGTCCGAACCCTCTTCGACCGAAATCCGATGGTTCGCTGGAAGGTCGGTTAACTCCTGCGCCAGACCGCTGGGCCACTGAATAGACGCGCGCACGGGTCCCTTCGTTTCGCCTAACCCGAAAAATATCTCTTTGCTGTGCTGCGCGAGAAATCCAGACCCAGCCTGCAGCTTGCGGGTCTGGCGTCCAGTTTCCGTTTCGATAGTAATCACCGCTCCAATTGCATCACGATTACTCTTCGTACCGCGCAGCCGGAAAACAATCGAGGGCGGCAGGTCTTCGATTACATTTTTCAAAAGGCGCAGCTGCGGGGCATTTCGATTTTTTAGAAATATTTCCTGGCGGCCGTCATGATCGAAATCCACCAAAGCAAAAGATCTGCCGTCCTCGATAAAGTCCACTCCTGCTGCGCCGGAAATATCTGAAAACGTTCCGTCCCGATTGTTGGCATAAAAAACATTGCGTTCATATCCGCTCCAGGTGCCATCGGTACGAACGAGTTCGTTGATCGCGCTCCATCCCTGCTCGTATAAAGCAGAAGGATGTGCGCGATCAGGAGAAGCGGCAACCACCTGGCGCCAGAAGAAACTGTTCAGATCCTGGCGCGAAACGCCAGAAATCATGCCGTTTGCAATGTAGAGATCGGCAAACCCGTCATGATCGAAATCGAATGCGTCGCTCGACCACGACCAGCGTCCCACGCCCACTCCTGCCGCGCTTGTCTCATCTTGAAATTCCCGGCCTGCATAGTGGAATAACGAATTGCCCATGGCATGCTTGCGATAAAGCGCTCGAACTTGTTCTGGAGAATCTTTCTTGAATATTTCCTGTTCTGAAATCCTTTCGCCCGCAGCCGTCCACATGTCGGCGACATAGAGGTCCTCTGCGCCATCGTTGTCGTAGTCGAACCAACAAACGCTCATCCCCGCGCCAACGTCCTCAACCCCGGCTTCTGCAGCCACATCTGTGAAGGTTCCGTCTCCGTTGTTCCGGTACAAATTCTTGCGGCCGAAATCGTTCACCACATAAAGGTCGGGCCAGCCGTCGCGGTTGTAATCGCCCCAGCTGCAGCAGAAGCTATAGCGAGCATTGTTCTGATTGAGTCCGGACTCGGCGGTGACGTCACGAAAAGTTCCGTCGCGCTGGTTGCGCATCATGAAGTTCGGAGGACCGTTTTCCGCGGCGTGATAGGGAAGCGGATACTTGTACTGGTTTGCGCCCTGGTAATAAAGGTAAAGGCAGAAGTAGATATCCAACCAGCCGTCTCGGTCGTAGTCCGCGACGGCTGCTCCGGTAAATGTTCCTTGCGGCGGATTAGCAAAATGAAATGCGCCAGGCTTGCCCCGGAATTTGCCTCCGCCCCGATTCAAAAACAATTGCGGACCACTCGCAGTGACTACAACAACATCCTGTCGACCATCGTTATCAAAGTCGGCGAAGAGCGCGCATGAGGTATTGTCGAGAAGGCCTAGGCCGGAGACCTCGGTAATGTCCTCAAAGGTTCCGTCTCCGCGGTTACGGTAAAGGCGGTTCGGCAAACCTGCGGGCTGGCAAACATACAGATCATCAAAACCGTCGTTGTCGATGTCGGCGACCGAAACGCCATTGTGACCATAAATATCGATTCCGCAGGCGCCATCGAGAGCTGTACGCCAGTAATCGACACCGCGCAACAACTGCCTGGAGTAAGAGGCGTTACCACCGAATGCCGAAGCAGTAGTGTCGATGAAGCTGGGCGAGAGTGAGCGGCTCCGAGTTTCGTCGAGCGTTTGCCAGTTGCAAAGCTGAAATCCCGCACCCGGTGCAGGCTTCCACTCGAGATTCCAAGTGCCTACACGCTGCTCCCGGTAAAAGCCATCGCCGGTGCCCACCAGTTCGTAGCGTACGCGAGTCTGCAGCTTCTCTGGAACCTGTGAGGATGAAGTCGCAGGGATCGCCTCGATGCTGGTGACCTGAAATTCCGCCGTCAAGATCTTCGAGAAACTACTGAGCTCGTAACGCAGCTCGTGAAGGAACGCCTCTCGTGGAATTTCCGGTCGCAAACTGAATTTGTTCCTTCGAACTTCGATCTTTGCACCGGTGCGGACGAGTTGCGAGTCCGTCGGCTGCAAAGAAGATCCGAGGAAGTCAGCGGCAAACGTTCTTTCGAAGGCAACTTCGCGCGGCGAATGCTGCAAACTCACGCCCCATTCTCCAAGAATGGCGGCAATCTGGTCGTGATACTTTTCAGTTACGAACTCGTCAAGACCGGGTTGGGTCTTCGCCAGCACGGCGTCGAGCGGGCCGGGCGACCGATAGTGGGGATGCAGATGAAACTCGGCGTCGGAAGAAATCGGGATTGCAGAATTGGGTGAACCGAACGGAGGGAAAGCAAACCCGCGCAACCCCGCCGGAAGGAAGGTAACCGAAGCGCCCTGGCAAAACTGTACCAGGAATTTGCGGCGGCCCGGGCTTGCGGGGTCGAACGGCTGGTTAGCTTTAGGTGCCTGAATCAGAAAACGCCCTTCAATGGAGACTTGTTTGCAACGGAATCTAACAGTCACCTCTGGGCGCGTCAAGCCTAGGGAGATAGTGCCGAGACATGTAAAATCCACTCATGTTTGTGCGCAAAATTCGTGCGGAGTACGAGCAGAACGGGCAAAAGCTGCCTTGTCCTTTGAAATGGCTCGACAGCTTTTCCATGCGCAACTTTACCAATGCCAGCGTGTTCGACGATACGATGCCCATTTCGGACGGCCGTTTGGAAATAGGAACTAACGTCCCCTTGCAGCCATTGTGCGAAGCGATGGAAGATTGGTTCCGGCGCAAGAGCTATTTGCGTCGCGACTCGAAATTGTTACTGGAAGAGATGTAATTTATGGCGGAAACTGTGGGCGGAACTTGGCCCAGGGGCCGCCGGCCGTGGCTGTCGGTATAAGGCGAGGATCAAGGTTTGTGTAGTAGAAGCACTGAAATGGGAATGGGGAGCACTGTATTTTGCAGGTTTCTCTACTGCATCGAAATAATCTGGGGCTATAAAGAAGCATCAGAGTTTCGGTTCTTAGAAAGACTGTTCGGTAAACGCAAGATCAGCAGCGATGAAAGCGAGGTTCGGATTTATGAATCATCGTTTACAGCTCTTCCCCAATTCGGTCATTCGCGATTCAGGCCCTTCCCTGCGGGAGTGGTGGAAAGATCAGCAGGCGAAGTGCGAAGATCCTCGATTCTTCCGCTCCTGGCTCGTCTATGACGCCGGTTTTGAACCTGCTCGTGCCAGCGGGCGCTTCGACTGGAATGTGATGCTCGGAATTGCACTTTCGCTTGCTATTAGCCTGGGTTTTTGGGCTGCGGCAGGTTTGTTCCTGGCGCGACTTTGGTAAGGACTGCCTTGCGAACGTCGCCGAGAAAAGGCGCCTGGTGGCGCCCTGTTCCGCCTCGCATTGCTCAAACGCTAATTCGCGTAATGCAGCAGTGACATCACGTTGTAGCCTTTAAGCCGGTCGCGCCCTTTCAGGAAATCCAGTTCCACGACAAAACCCAGGCCGGCAATTTCCGCGCCCAGCGAAGAAGCCAGCCGAGCGGTCGCTTCGGCCGTACCGCCGGTGGCCAGCAGGTCGTCCACGATAAGAACGCGCTGGCCCGGTTGGATGGCGTCTTTGTGCATCTCCAGAGAGTTCGTGCCATATTCGAGGGCATAATCGAACCTCACCGTTTCCGCGGGCAGCTTGCCCACCTTGCGCACCGGGATGAATCCTGCATTCAGTCGATAGGCCAATGCAGGCGCGAAGATGAAACCGCGCGCTTCCATGCCCAGCACGAGATCAACCTTTTGATCGACATATTGCTCCGATAGCCGATCCACCAGCGTGGCGAAGCCGACTTTATCTTTCAGCAACGTGGTGATGTCGTAAAAGAGGATCCCCTTTTTCGGGAAATCGGGAACTTCGCGAATCAGCTTCTTCAGTTCAGCGTCATCCAGCCTTGCGTGAGGTGACAATCTACCATGCTCCTTCAATGCGAAATGAAGTGATGTGGGCTGCCGGCCGGGATTCGGCTTCTTCGACGCTATCCACGCGCGCCGCGCGCGGTCCCTGCCTGAGCCGCGCATGCAAACCAGAAAGCTGATCGCGCGTTCCCTGCGCCAGCACCTCGACCGAGCCATTGGAGTTATTGCGCACCCAGCCGGCAATGCCCAGCATGTGCGCCTCGCGCTCGACAAACCAGCGAAAGCCCACCCCCTGCACACGACCGCGCACGACAAATCGCCGCGCTTCAATTGCTTTTTCCGTGGAAGTCATGCGAACGAAAATCAGATCCAGAATCAGATACTAATCAAGATCTATACCACACGCTGACTGGCACTACGCTCTCGACAGGTATACACCCTCAGCGGTATCTACTTTGATCTTCTCGCCTTCATTGATAAAAGGCGGAACCTGAACGACCAGGCCGGTTTCGGTTTTCGCTGCTTTGGTTACGCTTGAGGCAGTCGCGCTTTTCAGCCCGGGTTCGGTTTCGACGACCGTAAGTTCCACCGTCTGCGGCAGTTCGATTCCAACGGCTTTGCCGTCGAAAAACTCGACTTTGATTTCCAGATTCGCAATCAGATAATCGACGGCGTCGCCGAGAACATCCTTGGTTAGGTGGGTTTGCTCGTAGTTCGAGGTGTCCATGAAGTAATAGTTGTCGCCGTCGGCGTACAGAAACTGCATTTCGACTTCGTCAACGTTGATCTTCTCGATGGGGTCGGGCGAACGAAAGCGGTGCTCAAACATGGCGCCGGTACGCAAATTGCGCAGCTTGGCCTGGATAAAGGCGCGTAGATTACCGGGGGTGCGGTGCTCGACGCTGAAAACAGAGTGCAGATCATTGTTGTGCTTGATGATCATGCCAGGGCGCAATTGTGTGGCAGGGATCGACATTGGTTCGAAACTATCTCCTTCGAATAGGGCAGTTGCTGAGGCGACGGGAAGGCGGGCAGGCCACATTTTCCGCCGCGCAAAGGGCAAAAATTAATTCTACACTCAGAACTCTCGAAAGAAAACCTTCCCGAAGCTGCACTTATTGCGAAAGTCGCTGATTGCCTTTGGTGTCAGGATTCGCATCGAACCTTGCTGAAAGACTAGAATTGCCGTCTAAGGAGTAGGCATCGGCGCGATGCCGATTACTCCTAATACATAGACAAGAGGTCTCAAAATGCGTTCTGGCAGTTATGAATCTTCTGAAGGAAACTTGGGTACGGCAATCACTTTTCTGCTGATTGGACTCGGTATTGGCGCAATTACCGCGCTTGCTTTGGCTCCGAAAAGCGGCAAACAACTGCGTAAGGACTTCAAGCGCGGCTACAACGATGCCAGAGACAAGTTCGAAGACTGGACCGAGGAAGCGCGCGATCGCGTCCGCGACGCGAAAGAACGGGTGCGCGACGCGGCCGAGCGCGGTGCCGAACTTGCCGACGAGTTGCGCGAGAGAGTAGAGCCGCTGCGCAAGGCGATGAATCGCAGTTAGACTGGCGCCAAACTACCGGAAGATTTTGGCGAAAAATCCTCGTATGCGTCCCATTATGCCTCGGTGCTGAGGCGTATTATCTGGCGTCGGCGGCAGCGCTGTCGCTTCGAGGGTGACGAACCGCGACGGCTCGGTCACCGGCAGCGAGGTGGCTTGTTCAACCACTGCGGTTGCCGGGGGGATGTTATTGCCCTGGAACACCAGCGGCGCTTCTACTTGCACATGAACTTCACCCGGATTGCCGCGCGGCGACGGTTGCATGCCCGAGCCACTCGAAGTGCTTCCCGCCGGGTTATTTCCAGGCCCGAGGCCCGCCGAGCCGCTATTCGGTCGAGCGAGATTTGACGCCGCGGCATCGCCTTGCGCCAACGTTACATTTGCCGAATCCGAATCGTGGACCACATTCGGCGTCGCGTTGGCGCGCATTATGGGGACGGGCGGAGGGCAGCCGCACTCCAACGGCACGTTAGTGTCGACCTTATCGATTCGCCCGGAACGAAAGACCGCCTGTTCGCTGGGTTTGACTTGATAATTGCGGTCGCCAATCAGCTCCGAAACAACCACTGAAGAAGTGTTGCCGCGCAGTCCGCGAACGCAAGTGTCTCCCTTCGAGTCGGAACTGATGGCGTAATCGAATTCGCCCGGCCCGCGAAAAACGATGCGAAAATCCGGAGTCAGCACAGTGTCTGCAGACGATTCCAGCGTATAGTGCGTCTCCAGCGCGCCTGTGCTCAAGCCCAGCATCAAATCCTTGCTGCTTTTCGAAGGCGTCACGGAAAGCGTCGTTCCCGGACAAACGTGAATCTGGCCGCCTCGCGAGAGTTGCAATACCGCGGTTTCGCTTCCGGCAGTCAGAGAAGAGCCGGCAGCAAATCGGTGCCCAGCCAGTACAACGTTACCAACCCCGCTAGTCACGGGCACTACGGCTGCTTCTGTGTCGGACTCGACTGAAACCGCTTTCGCCGCTTCGGCGGCGCGAGGCCTGCTCGCCGCATACGGATCTTCCGGAGGTTTCAATCGCACCATCAGGCGGTTGCCTTCGCTATCCCAGGTGAAACTATGAGGAATCAAAAAAGTGAGAATAATCTTTAGCCCGGGCGGGCTCTTATGCGATGGCTCGATGCGGATGGTGAGAATGTTCCCCTGCAGGACCGAGATTTTTTTCTCCGGCATGCCCGAACGCGAATTCGGTAATTCGATGACCAGGCGGGGCGGAGAATCCAGCGATTGAATTGCAGGAGTCACGGGGCGTGTCGAATCAATTTCGATTGCCGGCAGATTGTGATCCTGCACCACCTTCACTCCCGTGACAACTGCGGATTCTAAGGCGCCGGAAACAGCCGTTGCACCGCTCGGCGCGCCTGCTGAAGGCTTTTGCGACCGCGCCGGCGCCGCGATCGAGATCGCCAGAAACATGAGTACGGCAAGATGGCTGCGCGAGCGCGGCAACTAAAATCCTCTGGGAATGGAAAGGTTCTGAAAGGAAGGTATCACTTTCCAAGAGAGGAAAGAAGGGAAAGAGGCGCCGCAAGTGCAGGCGGCGCTACCAGGGAAGCAGATTCGGGAACCGTTCAGCTCTCGGGCAAAAACTCGTATTCGTCGATGACAGCGGCTGCCGTCACCTTTCCGTCGCTGCTGCCGTTTTCTGTCCGTACGACGCGGCCTTTGCACTGTACTCGTATGCTCTCCGTCAAAGTGATCTCGGGCGGAAGAGTGAGCGTAAAGCCGATCGGCGAACCCTCCGCGATGGGCGCGTCCAGGTAGAGACAAATACCCCGGGCGCTGACGTCTCGCACTTGGGCAGCTTCGCTATGCTGTGAGTCGCCGCTGCGATCAACGGCAACCGGAATACTAAGTGGGAATCGTCGAGCGGCCCTTTTTTCCCGCTGGGGCTCTGCCATGTGTTGCTCCAAGCTAATGAAGTGGCGTTAAAGAATGCCCCAAGGATGACGCGTTCGACCTGCTCCCGTCAATGACACCGTTGGGGAGTGGAATAGCCCGTTCAGGCAGGAGTCGGCGCAGTGGTTAGCTTAAAGTGAGATGCCGCGAGTCAGTTCTTGGCGGTGTAAGCTTATGCAGGGCAGGTTTTGTGGTATTCATTCTCGATAACTACGATTCTTTCACCTATAACCTCGTGCAATATTTCGGGGAACTGGGCGCTGAGGTCGAGGTTCGCCGCAACGATCAGATCTCCCTCGCCGAAATCGAGGAACTCGCGCCCGGCCGCATCGTGATTTCACCCGGCCCCTGCACGCCGCAGGATGCGGGTATCAGCATCGAGCTGATCCGCTATTTCGCGGGCAAGATTCCTATTCTCGGTGTATGTCTAGGGCATCAGGCCATTGGTGCAGCCTTCGGAGGTAATGTAGTGCGAGCTCCGCATCTTATGCACGGCAAAACCAGCGAGGTCGTGCATGACGACAAGACCATCTTTCACGGCCTGCCGACTCCCATGACCGCGACGCGTTATCACTCCTTAATCGTGGAAGAAAAAACTTTGCCCGCCGAACTCGAAGTGAGTGCGTGGACCACGGAGAAAGACGGAAGCCGCACAATTATGGGTCTGCGCCACAAGAAGCTTGCTGTCGAGGGAGTGCAGTTTCATCCCGAGAGCGTGCTGACGGATGCGGGGAAGAAGCTAATACAAAACTTCATGGCCATCGACGGCAGCTGCTAGCCGCGGTTTCTCGCCATCTCCACCGCCCTCAGCAGCGCCTGCGCTTTGTTCATTGACTCCTGAAATTCTTTCGCAGGATCTGAATCCGCCACGATTCCCGCCCCCGCCTGCAAGTATGCGTGCTTGCCCTGCATGAGCATGGTGCGAATGCCGATACACGAATCCAGATTGCCCGCAAAGTCGGCGTAGAGAACCGAACCGCCATAGATTCCTCTCCGCACCGGTTCCAGTTCTTCAATAATCTGCATGGCGCGTACCTTTGGCGCGCCGCTTAGCGTGCCTGCGGGAAAGCACGCCGCGAACGCATCCAGCGCGCCAAGATCCTTGCGCAACTTGCCTTCCAGCGCCGAAACCAGATGCATCACGTGCGAGTAGCGCTCGACGTACATCAGGTCTTTCACCTTCACCGAACCGTACTCGCTCACCCGGCCCAGATCGTTGCGGCCCAGATCGACCAGCATCACGTGCTCGGCGCGTTCTTTCTCGTCAGTGCGCATCTTCTCTTCAAGCTGCAGGTCTTCGGCCTCGTCGCGTCCGCGCGGATGCGTACCGGCAATCGGGCGATATTCCAGCTTCCGTCCGGTTACCCGCACCAGCATCTCGGGAGAGGAGCCCAGAATGCTCATCTCTCCCATCCGCAAGAAATAAAGATATGGAGAAGGGTTGACCTGGCGCAGTGCACGGTAAAGATCGAAAGGCTCGACGCCTGGGACGAAGTCGAGACGTTGCGACAAGACAACCTGAAAGATGTCGCCGGCGGCAATGTATTCTTTGCAGCGCTCCACGCTGCGCAGAAATTTCCCTCTGCTGGTTCCGGCATGAATCTTCAGTTTTTTCGGCTCAGCTTTGGTCGACTTGCGCCACATCCCCGGGCGCAATCCCCCAGCAAGTTTTCTTTCGAGTGCCGCAATATCCCGGATAGCCCGGTCATAAGCGGCGCGTGGACTCTCGCGCGAAACGTCGGCCGCCGCCACAATATGTATCTGATGGCGAAGATGATCGAATGCCAAAAGCCGATCGAAGAACATCAGTTCGCAATCCGGCAGAGATAGATCGTCTTTCGCATGCTCGCCGATTTTTTCGAGTTGGCGCACTGCGTCATAGGAAAAATATCCGACGGCCCCGGCGGTAAAAGGCGGCAGCCCGGGCACGACCGCCGGCTGATGCTCGCTCAGCAAGAGCTTCACAAACTCAAAAACGTTCCCCTCGTGCCGCTCGCACTTTCGTCCACGTTCAATCTCGATCGCCGAGCCTCGCGCTCGCAGCCGCATGTACGGCCGCACGCCCAAAAACGTATAGCGGCCAACCTGCTCGCCACGCTCGGCCGACTCCAGCAGAAATGCATGCGGCTCGTTTTCCGCGATGGCCAGGAATGCCGAGACCGGCGTGAGCAGATCGGCACTCACCGATTTCAGCACCGGCACCAGCGTGGCAGACGCGGCTACCCGAGAAAACTCCTTGAATTCGGGATAAGGCATAGGGCGAACAGCGGTCGGTCGGCGCGGTTCGCGCTTCATTATATGTGAGGGGTAAGGAACGCTGTGTCATCGGCACCGCTGCTGGTCGGGGCCGACCTAAGCGCAAATTGACCGCCTGCGAGCAGGAACCAGCGGGGGAATTGACGGCGGCTTCGCTTCGTCCGAAGATAACCATAAATACTGGCATGGCAAATGCTGGTAGAGCTGTATAAAGACAGCGCTTTAGGTTTCATGACAATTAGCTGAGGTTCGATTTACCGGCTTCCTTGTGCGATCGCGAACTTATGCGGATCAAGTTCTGGGGCGTACGTGGTTCCACGCCGACTCCTCAACCCGAGAACATGCGCTACGGCGGGAACACATCCTGCGTAGAAGTGCGCTTCGGTAGCAACATCTATATCTTCGATTGCGGCACCGGATTCCGCGTGCTCGGCCAGCAACTGCAAAGTGAATTTGGCGACCGGCCGTTTTCCGCTCACGTCTTCGTCTCGCACTTTCATTGGGACCACATTCAGGGCATGCCGTTTTTTCGCCCGCTTTACGCGAACCCGGAGAACCGTTTCGTTTTTCAGTGCTCCAACCGCACCCGCAGCCTGAAACAGGTTCTTGCCGATCAGATGGCCGCGCCGTATTTTCCGGTGAAAATCGATTACATGAAGGCGCGCCGCGAGTTTTACAACATCGATAGCGGGCGTGTCGCGCTCGAAGATGGCATCCAACTGCAGACGGCGTGGTTGAACCATCCCCAGGGATGCATGGGCTTTCGCATGGAAACGAAGGACGGCATTCTGGTTTATGCCACCGACAACGAACCCGGAGACGCCGAATTTGACAAAGGGCTCCGCAAGCTCGCCGAAGGCGCGGATGTGCTCATCTATGACGCTCAGTATCTGCCCGAAGAGTACGAAGCCCGCCGCCACGGCTGGGGACACAGCCATTGGCGCGAAGCCGTGAACGTCGTGATGGAGAGCGGAGCGAAAGAGCTGATCCTGTTCCACCACGATCCCGAGCATACCGACGCCATCATCGACAAGGTTGTGCATGAAGCCCGCAACTACTACCCTAAGGTGCGAGCTGCGTCTGAAGGAATGGAAATCACGTTGTAAAGGCTTCTGCGCTCGGCAGGATCATAGGTATTCAAGGACTACCTCCACAAGGTCGCTGAGAAAGCGAGGACTCCGTGATTCGCACTCTTGCCTGCTTTTTGCTCCTACTTTTGCCAGTTTCAAATTCGTCGGCGCAACACGGATCCGGCGAAGCCTGGAAGTTTGCCGTCTCTGGAGACTCGCGAAATTGCGGCGATGTCGTCATGCCAGCAATCGCCAGAAGCGTCGTCGAAAACAAGGCCGAGTTCTACTGGCATCTGGGAGATCTTCGTGCGATGTACGGTGTCGACGAAGACATACAGCAGCAATATAAGACGCTGACGCTGGATGAATACCGGCAAATCGCATGGGGCGATTTCCTGTCAAACCAGGTTGCGGCGTTTGGCACTTTGCCGGTTCATTTAGGAATCGGGAACCACGAGCTCGCGGGCAATAAAACTAGGGCCGACTTCGTCGCACAATTCAATTTTTGGCTCGACAGCCCGGAGTTGCGGGCCCAGCGGCTGACGGATGACCCGCGCGATGCCGGTGCAAAAACGTATTACCACTGGAAGCAGCACAACGTTGACTTCATCTATCTCGATAACGCCGGCGATGACGGATTCGACGACGCGCAGCTAACCTGGTTCGAGCAGGTGCTCGAGCGCGATAAAACCGATGACCAGGTGAAGTCGATTGTGGTGGGAATGCACCGCGCCCTGCCCAACAGCCTTGCATGCGGGCACAGCATGAACGGCGACGCTGGGCATGAGAGTGCGGGCGGCACCAAGAGCGGCCGCCAGTCCTATCTCGATCTGGTGAAATGGAAAAGGGAAACGAAAAAATTCGTCTATGTGCTCGCCAGCCATTCTCATTTTTTCATGCAAGATCTTTATGACACCGACTACTGGAAGAATCCCGAGCACGGTGGCGAAGTCCTGCCGGGATGGATCGTCGGTACCGCAGGGGCGAGGCGCTACGCGCTTCCGGAACTAACGCCTGAAATGAAAGCGAAGACCAAGGCGGAGACTGCCGTTTCGGGCTATCTCATGGGGACCGTCGCAGCGAACGGATCAGTCAGCTTTCAGTTTAAGAAGCTGGAACAAGAGAACGTTCCAAAAGACATTCGCGATCGTTATGGCAGCGAATTTGTGAAATCCTGTTTCGCAGACAACCGCGACGATACTCCCCATCCGCCACCGGCGAGCTGTGAAGAAAAGTGAGCGTTGCGCTTTTGGAGGCGTTTCGTGACTTTTTCATCTTCATCACTGGCGTCTACGGCTTTAGCAGAAGCAACGAACAAAGCCAGGCGTCTCGAGTGTCTCTTGGCTATTCCTCTAAGTGCGTACTAATTAAGAGACTGCGCCCTCCCATGACCTTGCTTCCCTGTGCTCCCGGCTCATATACTCTGAACGTTTGCCGTTCGGGGCAGGATTCGTCCGCGCCGGGCAACGAAGTGAATCGCACTTATTCCGGAGATCGCCACTATGAGCACACTCACCACGCCGCCGCAGGTCGATAAAGAAAGTAATCCGTGGGAATCGCAGCGGGCGCGCTTCGATCTCGCCGCCCAGAAGCTCAATCTGGATGACGGCTTGTGGCGGGTTTTGCGTTACCCGAACCGCGAACTCACGGTGTACATCCCGGTGCAGATGGATGATGGAAGGCTCGATGTCTTCACCGGATTTCGCGTGCAGCATTCCATTGCGCGCGGCCCGGGGAAAGGCGGCATCCGCTACGCTCCAGATGTGACGCTGGATGAAGTGCGCGCTCTCGCCAGTTGGATGACCTGGAAGTGCGCCGTAGTCAACATTCCTTTCGGCGGCGCCAAGGGCGGCGTGATCTGCGATCCGCACAAGATGTCGATGGGCGAAATCGAGCGCATGACGCGCCGCTACACCTCCGAGCTGATCGAATTCATCGGTCCCGAAAAAGATGTTCCCGCTCCCGACGTAAACACCAACGAACAAATCATGGCCTGGATGATGGACACCTATTCCATGCACATGCGCCAGACGGTCACCGCATGCGTGACGGGCAAGCCCATTAACATCGGCGGCTCGCGGGGACGCCGTGAAGCTACCGGCCGTGGAGTGATGGTCGTGTGCGATGAGGCCATCAAGAAGCTGGGCCTCTCGCGCGAGAGCAGCCGCGTAATCGTCCAGGGCTTCGGCAACGTGGGCTCCAATGCTGCCCAGTTAATGTTTCAGGCTGGTTATAAAGTCGTTGGCATCGCCGAAGTTGGAGGTGGACTGCACAACAGGAACGGAATCGATATAAACAAGCTCGTTGAATATCGTCAGAAAAACGGCACGGTGCACGGATTTACCGGCGCCGAGTCCTACGATCCCGCGGAACTCCTGACCACCGAATGCGAAATTCTGATTCCGGCCGCTACTGAAAACGTCATCACCTCGCGCAACGTCGATCGCGTAAAGTGCCGCATCCTCGCAGAAGGCGCGAACGGGCCAACTACCGCCGCCGCCGACGACGTGCTCGCCGACAAGGGGGTTTTTGTCATCCCGGATATTCTGGCCAACGCCGGCGGCGTCACCACTTCGTACTTCGAATGGGTTCAGGATCGGCAGGGCTACTTCTGGAAGGAATCTGTGGTCAACGAACAACTCCAGGAAATCATGATTTCTTCTTTCGGAGACGTGGTCCGCTATGCCGAGACCCATCATGTGAACAATCGCATTGCAGCGTACATGCTGGCGATCGACCGTGTTGCCTATACCATTCGCCAGCGCGGAATCTATGCTTAAGGAGGATTGATGAGTTCACTCACGAAGAAACTGTTCGCGCGGATGTTGCCTCTGCTGCTTGCATCGCTGATGGTGCCTGCTGCCGCTCCCACATACTCCTATGCCGCTCCCGCACGGCAAGCCGCCTCTGCCGCAGACAAACTCGACATCAACACGGCGACCGCAGATCAACTGAAGGCTCTGCCCGGCATCGGCGATACATATTCCCAAAAAATCATCGCCGGGCGCCCCTATCGCACGAAGCTCGATCTGGTTCACAAGAAGATCATTCCCCAGGCGACCTACGACAAAATCAAAGACCAGATCATCGCCAAACAGCCGAAGACGAATGCAATGACCCCGGCGAAGTAGGTGGACCCGCCGGGAGCAATTCCTTTCCGCTGCGAGGCCGGATGAAGATCGTGTGGGAAAGGGTTTTCAATCTCACGCTTTGGGTTCTGCAGTCTTTCCTTTCGCTGTCGTTTCTGTATTTTGGAGTGTGCAAGTTTAATTCTCACGAAATTTTCTGGCATGCGCTATTCGCCAGAATAGGCGCCGGGCCATGGTTTCGACTTTTCAGCGGAGGACTGGAAGTAGCCTGTGCGGTCCTTCTCTTGCTTCCGAAAACTTCGTCAGCCGCTGCCGCCTTGCTGGCTTGTGCGATGGCCGCAGCCGCGCTTGTTCACCTCTTCCTGCTCCGTGACAGCCTCGGCTTCATCTTTCCCGGTTTCATGCTATTACTTCTCCTCGCCGTCGCTTATGGACGGCGTCGAACCGGCTCTTAAACGCGAAAGACGACTCTTCGCGTTACTTCCATTGCCTTCCCTCATCCCCCTGGAGCATAATCAATTTACCCTCGTTATTTCTGCGAGGAGCACCTTGGCCGCGTGTGAACCTGCCCAACTCCATCACGCTGATCCGTATTTGCAGCATCCCATTATTCATCTGGATTTTGTCTTCCAATCACTTCAGCAGTGAACATGGCGCCAAGGAACTGATCGCGTCGGCGGTCTTCATCGCGGCCTCGATGACCGACGGCATCGATGGCTATCTCGCACGCAAGCGTGGCCAGATCACCACCATGGGCATTCTGCTCGATCCCATGGCCGACAAACTTCTGATTGCGGCCGCTTTCGTAACGCTGGTGCAATTCAATCCCAGCCTGGTTCCCGCCTGGATAGCGGTGATCATCATCGGCCGTGAATTCCTCGTAAGCGGGCTGCGTTCGATCGCCGCGTCCGGCGGCTTCACCATTGAGGCCAGCGATCTGGGCAAATTCAAGATGGTGGTGCAGATCGTTTCCGTAGTTGCGGTGATTCTCGATCATCGCTGGAAAGAGTGGCCGGTCTACGGAAATTTTGTCTTTCCGGTGCATTGGATTGCCTACGCCGCAATCTGGTTCGTAGTCGGCGTTTCGCTGATCTCTGGCGTCGATTATTTTGTCGCCTTCTGGTCGAAGATTGATCGCCGGGTTTCCAAACGCCGCCGCCGGGCTTTCGTTCTCAGCCGCCGCCGCAAGCCACAGCCCGCGCCGCGCGCGGCCGATGCCGATGTCGCTCCCTCAACCTAAGTCGAAACCTTCCGTGGATTCTTCGTCTCCGAACGATGTTGGCCACTCCTCGTTCGCCCCGTCGGCGTCAACAGAGCGGCAGGAGTTTTCCAACGAAGAGCGCGCCCTGCTTCTTCAACTCGCGCACGATTCCATTACATCGACACTGGAAGGGCGCACGATTTCGCTCGACCCGCCTTCGACTCATCTCGCCGAACCACGGGGCGTTTTCACCTCGATTTATTTATGCGGAGAGCTGCGCGGATGCGTCGGCTACGTTCTGGCGAACTATCCAGTCTATCGCGCGGTGGCGGAAACCGCCCGCGCTGCCGCTTTCGAAGATGATCGCTTCCCGCCCGTAGCCGGGGAAGAAGCCGCTCGACTCGAAATTCAGCTCAGCGTTCTCACTCCTCCTCGGCCGGTTCGTGCCGAAGAAATAGAAGTCGGCCGCCATGGCCTGCACATCAGTTGGCATGGCAGACGCGGATTGCTGCTGCCGCAGGTTCCGCTTGAGCACGGATGGGACCGGCAGACGTTTCTGGAGCAAACTTGCCGCAAAGCTGGATTGCCGCCCGATGCGTGGCAAAAAGGCGCGAGTCTCGAAGCTTTCAGTGCAGAGGTCTTCGGCGAGAAGGGCGCGCACTAAAAACAAAAAGCCGGGAGCGGTTGCTTCGCTCCCAGCTTCAGTTCCGATTCAACGCTGCTTACTGTGATTGCGCCTGTTCGTCCAATTCCACTCCATCGCCGGCGTGAACATCTTCCAGGGAAAACACAACCATCCCGGTAGCCGTCGTCGGTGTAGTCCCGATCACGACGATCTCACCGACTGCCCGCCGTGGCAGATCGCGCACGTGAATTACCGGACCGTTGGATTTTTCCCACAATCCCGGATCGAATGACGGCTGCTTCTTCTGCGTGTCCTCGCTGTAGGATGCCCTGAAGGAAAGCGAATCGACCGGATCGCGCAAGTCCGCCTCATAGTTCCGTACCGCGCGGAAGTAGTCGCCCACTTTTACGCCCTGGTTCGATCCCACGTTGAAATAGACTTTTTGTCCTGTACCCAACTCCGAATCAAAATCCTTGCCCATCACGATGCGTCCGGAAATCTTGCTGCGAGTCGGCAGGAAGCGGTCAAAACGAAGCGGCGGGTGAAACGACACCATGGGCTTCTCAGTGAAAGGAATCGCCGTGTCCCCGGGATTGATGGGATCGCAGGAATATTCCACCTGGGCGATCGCCGATTTGCTGCGGGTATCGATCACGCGGACGCGCCCAACTTCTGCATAGGCCTCGCCCGTGGCTTTGACGAGCTTGCGCTGCCCGGGAAACATCTCATACTCGTCCACGTCTTTCAGTTCGCGGACGATTTCGTACTGCGTACCAGCGGTGTATCCAGTCCCTCTTAAATACACGATGTCGCCGTTAACGTATTTGGTGGTAGCCGGAGTTTGCAAGCCGCCGTCGACAAAGTTTGCGTCCGGAAGCGGATGCTGGCTCATAAACCCGGCACAGTAGATGTCGGCGTAGGTGGGCATCTGCACTCGTTCGATGGGAAAGCTTGCCGTAGTCATGACGGTTCCTGCTGGCGCTACCGGGGCTGGCGGAGCCGCATCGGTCGCCGACTGCGCCCACATTGCCGTCGCACCCAGCAAAAATAACAATCCTGTTTTCTTCATGTTACCTCCGGGAGAGGGCGTACCCGTGCCGCTGCTCCTGTTAAGATGCCACCTGTTTAAGGCTTCATCCGGAAGGTAACAACCGGCTGGGGGAGGGTCAAGGTTACGAGGGTGTCACGGCGTTGGAAACGCTTTTTCTTATATTCTGTGAATCTGGTGTTGCAAACGGGCAAGCCGCCCCTGTAAGATTCGCGCCGAACCTTTTCAGTCAAACCATTGATTTAAGATGCTTTCTGCTGCCAACAGTTATCCGGCCCGTCTTATTCCTCTGCGCCTGCCGCGGGTGTGCGTGGCCGTGGCTGCATCCGATCCGGCTGAACTTATCGAAAAAGCCGAGACTCTGGTTCGCGATAACCCCTTTCTGGAGTTCAGGTTAGACTACATTTCAAAGCCCGCGCTGGCGCTTCCGAAGATCAAGCAGTTTCCTCGAGAACCATTCCGGAATCATCGGTAATCGCCACCTGCCGCCGCGCCGCCAGCGGAGGCAAATTCCGCGGCTCGATCGCAACTCAGCTCGAGATCCTTGCCAAAGCTTCTGCCATGGGCTGCCAGCTTCGTGGATGTCGAGCTGCAAACCGCGCAGAAGGTCAAGCCGGCCCAGCTGCAGAAGCTGCGCGCCCGCTCGGCTCTGATCCTGTCTTTTCACGACTTCCGCGGCACCAAAAAGCTCGATGAAACTCTGGAGAAAATGCGCGCCTTCCCTGCTGACTTCTACAAAATTGTCAGCACCGCATCAACCCTCTCCGACAACCTCACCATGATCGAGTTTCTCAGCCGCGAAGCCGACAATCATTCGCTGGTCGGCGTCTGCATGGGCGAGCAGGGAATCATCAGCCGCGTTCTCGGAGTTCGTGCCGGCAGCGTCTTTACCTTCGCCTCCGTCAGCCCCGGAGAAGAAACTGCCCCCGGTCAGGTCACTGCGCAGGAGCTGCGCAGCGTCTACCGCATCGAACAAGTCGACGTCGCCACCCGCGTCTACGGAGTCGCCGGCGATCCCATCTCGCACTCGCTCTCCCCCGCGATCATGAACGCGGCCTTCCGCCGCGAGAACGTCAACGCCGTCTATCTCGCTCTTCACGCAAAGACTCTGAAAGATCTGCTGAACTGCGTGCGCGAAATTCCCATCCACGGCCTCAGCATCACCATGCCATACAAAGAGGCCATCATTCCGTATCTCGACAACACCGATTCGCACACCACGAAAATCGGCGCATGCAATACGGTTGTCCGAGCGCAGGATGGCAAACTCTACGGCTTCAACACTGACACGTCAGGAGTAGTTCGCCCACTCGAACGCCGCTTGAGCACTTTGCAGGACGCGAAAATTCTAGTTCTCGGCGCCGGAGGCGCAGCCCGCGCCGCCGTCTTCGGCCTAAAAGAACGCGGAGCGGAAGTCTACATTCTCAACCGCAACCTTGCCGCCGCAAAGAAGCTCGCCCACCGCGCGCACGCCCGCTCGCTGAAGCGCGCCGATCTGAAGAAATTCGCCTTCGATGTGATCATCAATGCCACGCCGGTCGGCATGGGCAATACTCGCGAGACTCCGCTGCAGGAAAAAGAAATCAACGCACGTTTCGTCTTCGACATGATCTACGACCCGGTCGAAACCCGCCTGCTGAAACTCGCAAAAGAGCGCGGCGCGCAAATCATTCCCGGATCGGAAATGTTCGTCCACCAGGCCGCCCGCCAGTTCGAAATCTGGACCGGCAAGCCCGCCCCGCAGGACGACATGCTGCAAGTGGTGAACCTGGCACTGCAGGAACGCGCGGCAAGGGCAGCGGCAGCAAAGAAAAAATAGAGCTACGTCCCATCGCCCGAGAGATTCACGGGGGCCGGGCTGATTGAGCCTGCGGGTAAACTGAAAAAGAGCTGCCCGTTGTCCGCTCCCGCCTTGGTGGGATCGAATACTACCGTGGCGGTGCAGCTTGCGCCGGGCTCAATCGACCGGCCGGTGCAGTTTTCCGTAGCAAGATAATTGTGCCGGGCTGTCTGTCCAAGCCCCACGCTAGCGAAGGTAACCGACGTACTGCCTTCGTTGGTAGCGGTCACGGTCTGCGGCTTGCTCCTTATCCCAATTTCCCCGCTGCCGAACTTTAATGCGGCGGGAGAAACCCTGATCACGGTTGCGCTGCCAGTAAGCTCGACGAATTGCGGCTTCGAAGAGGCGCTGTCGACAATCGTAATTAGCCCATTGAAGCTTCCAGCGGACCTGGGGTCGAACGTCGCGTTAATTGGGCAACTCGCGCCGCTCGCCAGCGTGCTTCCGCAGGTGGTGCTCATGTGAAATTCGCCGGATAACTTCATGGAACTGATCGAAAGCGGGCTGGGCCCGCTGTTAGTCAAGTTCAAAGTCTGCCTCGAACTGCCCGTATTCAATAACTGCACTGGAAACGTCAGCGGTGCCGTGCTAGGTGAAAAACTTACCTCGCCAGTGTTCAGCATGCTCCCAACGCCATAGTCGGTGTTCCCAAGGGCAAAGTCCGGCAGATGGTCCCCGTTCAGGTCGCCCACAGCCGGAAGCCCGGATACAGCAGACGCGAAAAACTGTGCCTGCTGAAGAGTGCCGTCGCCGTTGCCCCAGAATACGTCCACCCCGCCGGCCGCTCCGTCCGTGCTGGGTATAGCAATATCGAGTTTTCCGTCGACGTTAAGATCTTCGACTGTCACGTAATAAGAGATTCCGGTGGTGTCATAGTTTACGGGCCGCTGTAGAGTGCCGTCACCGTTGCCGAGCAATACAGCGACGCCACTGAGGTCGTAGCTTAAAACCGCATCCATGTTTCCGTCGCCGTTAAGGTCGCCCGCAGCTACCGTGGCCGGCACGTACTCGACATCCTGAGTAATTGAATTTTGCAGAGTCCCATTGCCGTTCCCAAGCAGCACTCCGATGCTGTAGGTCGAACCAAAAGATCCGGTCACAAGCACGTCGAGATTATGGTCGTTATTAAAGTCGGCAACCGCCAGCCACTGCGCGCCGACAAAAGAGTCGTTGTCGCTTGGCGGCTGAAACGTGCCGTCGCCATTGCCCAGCAGCACGCTGATGTAAGGGTTCTCAATGACGACGATATCCATCTTGCCGTCGTTGTTGAAGTCTCCCACGGCAACAAACTCGTTGTAGCTCGTGGTATTGGAACTGATCGGCGGCTTAAATGTTCCGTCTCCGTTCCCGAGATAGACGCTCACTGTGCTGGGACTTAGATTTTCATTGGCTACCACGATGTCGAGGTTACCGTCGTTATTGAAATCAGCGACCGCCAGCGAATAAGAAAGCTCGGTCCGAGTAGTCATCGGCTTCTGAAAAGTGCCGTCCCCATTGCCCAGGGCCACCGTAAATCCATTGTCGGTTGTCATGACGACATCGAGATTGCCGTCGTTATTAAAGTCGCCGACAGCAATGCAATCAGCGCCTTGGGGAAACTTCGTCGTGGAGCGGGTCTCGAACTGCGCCCACGCCGGCGCGGCGGCGACAGAAGAACAAAACAGGAGCGCTAATGCAGAGAACGCGCAATTCAAATACAGCGATCTTGGCAGGGGCATGGGCCAGCAACTCCTCGAAAGTCTTCCAGGGGGCCGGACAGCAGATTCCGCAAAGCTTACCACGGCCTGCGCACCGATCCAACGAGCCTTTTTTCTCTGTGCTTCGGGGCCTCGCTCCGCAGTGCGTAGCGGTGCCCGCCTCACGAGGCCCGGATGGTGAAAAAGAAGACAAAGGGAAGGTTTGCGACGCTGCTGGTGAGACGTCGCAGACTGGGTACATTTACCACTACCGCGTAGGACTATCCCAGACGCCACAAAGCCGGGCAGGTTCGCCCGCGGCTTCTAACGGTATAGCGCTTTCGGACGAGGGACTGGTGTGGTAAGATTGTCTTACCATGGAAACGAAGATTTCCACTAAGGGGCAGGTAGTGATTCCGGGCCCGCTTCGCCGTCGCCTCGACATTCGTGCTGGCGATCGCCTGGAAGCGAACATTGAAGACGGGCGGATTATCCTTACGCCCCGCAAAAAACGCACACACCGGCCTAAGCTAGTCACCGATCCCATGACGGGGCTGCCCGCTTTAAGCGCAGGACCCAATGCTCCGGTCTTAACGAGCAAAGCTGTCGAAGAAATTCTCGCGAGCTTCCCCGAGTAGGATTTCGCGCATTCCCATGATTTATCTGCTCGACGTAAATGCCCTTATCGCGTTGGGACTGGTCGATCACGAATTCCATTCGCGGGTGGCTTCGTGGGTCAAGTCTGGGGGTACAACGGTGTTCGCCACATGCTCGATCACCGAACTTGGCTTTGTCCGCGTGCTGGCGCACGCCCCAGCCTACGGAATCGCCGTTACCCAGGCCCGAACAGCCTTACTTCGACTTAAGAGTGCAGCAGGCTCCCGCTTCACTTTTATCTCAGATGGGCAGGACATTTCCCAGCTACCGGGATGGGTCCGCACTCCAAAGCAGATTACCGATGGCCACTTGAGCAAACTTGCCAGCGCGAACGGCGCGGTTTTCGCAACCTTGGACGAGAGTATTCCTGGGTCTTACCTCATTCCGAAATGAGGTGTGCTGCCGCAACCTGGGCAAAGCCTGAGAATTCACATGCTCAGACGCCACAAAGCCGGGCAGGTTCGCCCGGCTTACTTTGCGTGGACCTGGCTCAGGAGATCTTGTTTCGATCGGCTGAGCCAGAATGTCAAAATCTCGAAATTGCCTTCGATGCGTCTCAGTTTGCGGCCGCAAGTTCACCGGCTTGCGACTGCGCTGAGGCTGTTACATCACCATCGCCAGATTTTCCAGTTCATACTGAAGCACCGGCAGGGCGCACCCAGCCATCTCGACCCGGCCAGCCGCATCCAGCGCCGCCTTGGGAGAAACCCCGTACCCCCGGCCCATCAGAAACACTTGCAACAATTCGGCGGCCTCGTAGGAATCGATCATGCCGCCCTGCATCAGATCGCTGCGCAGCGCTGCCAATTCCGTCGCCGTGAATCTATCTTTATCGTTAGTGGCTTTTTCAATCATCGCTTTCTCTACCATGGCCGTCATCACCTCCGATTCCGACCTTTCGAACCTCATGTGCCTATTAGACTCACCGGCAGCCACACAAGTTGCATGCAATTCAACTGCCGTGAGTGCCTTCCTGGTTCATATACGTAAACCAGACTCGCTTAGATTCATAAACCCTTGTGGATATCGGAAGTTCCGGGCATTGCCGGGTGGCTTGAACGCGTCCGCAGCCGAACGGCGGTAACGTGACCTTCGCAAAAAATGACACAGAGTGTCGTTTTAGAACTCACGCGACAGCAACAGGGCGTCACTGGAGTGATGCAAGCGCGACTTGTCAAGTTTTGTAAGGGAGTGGAAGGCAATAAACAGGCTCACCGCAAGGAACTCTCAGGGCTCGATGGTAGCCAGATCCACCAGCATGATGGGAATATCGTCCTTTACCCCATAGACCCGATGGCACTGCGTGCACTTCAGGCTCTCGGGATTCTGCCGGTACTCCAGCGGCTTCTTGCACGCGGGACAGACCAGAATGTCGAGCAGCTCCTTCGCGACCATACCCAGCATTGTACGACACCGATTGAGCCCGCGCCCCACTCCGGCGGTGTAAGATTTTCTAGCATGTCCGCAAGAATCCTCGACGGCACCAAGATCGCTTCCGACATTCGCCGCGAAGTAGCCGAAGAAGTCAAAACCCTCGCCGCCACCGGAATTCGCCCCGGACTCGCCGTCGTGCTCGTCGGCCACAATCCGGCTTCCGAAATCTATGTGCGCGGTAAAGTCAAAGCCTGCCAGGAAGTGGGGATTTACAGCGAAGAGCAAACTCCCGCCGAAACCATAACCACATCCGAACTCCTGGCACTCATCGACCAACTCAACCGCCGCGAAGAAATCGACGGAATTCTCGTGCAACTCCCATTGCCTTCCCAAATTGACGCGAAGAAAGTCCTGCTGGCGGTCGACCCCGCAAAAGATGTCGACGGATTCCATCCGGTCAACGTCGGTCTTCTTTCCACGCAGCGCCCCGGGCTCGTCCCCTGCACTCCGGCGGGAGTCATGGAAATCCTCAAACGAAGCAATATTCCCATTACGGGGCAAGAGGCCGTGGTGGTCGGCCGCAGCGACATCGTCGGCAAGCCCGCCGCCATGCTGCTGCTGAACGCGAATGCAACGGTCACCGATCTGCCACTCGAAAACCCGCGATCTTACCGCCGTATGCCGCCGCGCCGATATTCTCGTGGCCGCCATCGGCCGCGCTGGGATGATTACGCGCGACTTTGTGAAGCCTGGCGCAACCGTGATCGATGTCGGCATGAACAAAGTCACGGACCCGGCGGTTTTTCAGCGCCTGTTCGGTGGAAGGCTCTACCAGAACGGAAAGCGCGAAGACACTTTCCGTACAAAAGGATCCACGCTGGCTGGCGATGTGCATCCCGAGGTGGCCGAAGTCGCGGGAGCGCTAACGCCCGTTCCCGGCGGCGTTGGCCCGCTCACCATTGCCATGCTGATGTACAACACCGTGAAGGCTGCGAAAATGCGGCGAGGTACCGATCACCCGCCGCTAGCCACCGATCACTGACTCATGCTGAAAGTCGGCCTCACCGGCGGTATCGCCTCGGGCAAATCAGTCGTCGGCGAGATGTTTGTCGCCCGCGGCGCGCATCTCATTCGCGCCGACGAGATTTCACACGAACTCATGCGGCCCGGACAAAACGTTTATTGCGAAGTGGTCGCACATTTCGGGCGCGACATTCTCGATTACGATGGCAGCGTAAATCGCGCCAAGCTGGCCGAGGCCGCCTTCGGCCGCGGCTCATCGTTCCCCTCCCGCGTCGAGGAACTCAACCGCATCGTTCATCCCGCTGTGATCCGCGCACAAGAAGAATGGATGGAGGAGGTCGGCCGCCGCGATCCCAACGCGGTTGCAATGGTCGAAGCCGCTCTCATCCTCGAAGCAGGAGCAGCCAAGCGATTCGATCGCCTGATCGTGGTTACGTCCTCGGACGAGCAACGGGTCGCCCGTTTCGCAGCCCGCCAGAAGCTCGATCTCGAAGCCGCCCGCAAAGAGGTTGCTCGCCGGATGGCAGCACAATTACCCGAAGCGGAAAAAATCAAAGCCGCCGATTTCGTGATCGACAACTCAGGTTCCCTAGCCCAGACACAAGAGCAGGTTGAGGAAATCTGGCCCAAGATCTATTTTCCCTCCACTCACATCTAGGTCCGTTCGTCTAAGCGCCACTAACTCCTTTACTCCCTTGAACTTCCTGCTCCACAAAAATTCTCGAAAAACCCCTTGCATTTGTCTCAGTGTTATAGTTAAGTATAACAGTAGAATCGAGTGGCCGGCTTGAGCTCTTAGCAGCAGATGGCAGCCATTGGCACAAGGTCAAAAACCTCAGATGAGAGCGGAGAGGAAATGAACATGAAATCCCAAATCATTCGCGTGATGCTTTCTGTGGCTGCGATTTCCCTTTCAACGGCGGTTCTTGCGCAGTCCATGCCCACCGAGCAGTCCGGTGCGCAACGGTCGTTCGACAAGCTTAAAACTCTGGCCGGTTCGTGGGACGGCCTCGTGTCCACCTTCCCGCCCCAAGCCGATATCGAAGGCAAGCCCATGCATGTCTCGCTTCGTGTGACCTCCATGGGTAACGCGCTTATGCACGAGGCCAACAGCTCTGCGAGGCCCGACGACCCAATCACAATGCTTTACCTGGACGGAGACCGCCTCCTCTTGACCCATTATTGCGATGCAGGAAATCGACCGCGCATGACGGGCGCCATGTCTCCCGACGGAAAAACCGTGGAATTCGATTTTCTCGATCTCTCCGGCGGCACGCAATACGGACATATGCACCACGCGGTGTTCACCTTCATCGACGCAAACCATCACCTCGAAGACTGGACTTACATGATGCCCGGAGACAAGCCGGTTCGCGCACACTTCGACCTGATTCGTAGCAAGTGACAGTTCCCTGTGAACTCCGTGTCCTCCGCAGTTTTGATTTTTGATTTCTCTCGAGACACGGCCGAGAGCGAAAGACGTTGCCGTTGCACGACCTGGAAAACAAAATGGACCGTGAGTGGAACGACAATCAGCCGATTTACCGCCAGCTCCGAGATCGCGTCGTCGCGATGATTCTCGATGGCGTGCTTAAAGATGGCGATCCGCTGCCGTCGGTGCGCACTGTCTCGGCCGATTACCGCGTGAATCCGCTCACAGTCCTCAAGGGATATCAGGAACTGGTCGACGAAGAGCTGGTTGAAAAGAGACGAGGCCTTGGCATGTTCGTTAAAGAAGGCGCGCGCAAACTGCTGCTCAAAGGCGAACGCCAGAAATTTCTCGCAGAAGAATGGCCCCGGGTCCGCGAAACCATTCAGCGCCTCGGCTTGAATGCGGAAGAACTGCTGGACGCTTCCCCCAACGGCGGCGGCCCGTCATCGAAGGCGCCGTCAACACCCGACAAGAAAGAGGAGCGCTAAGCTATGGCACCGGTCATAGAAGCACGCGGTCTCCGAAAAACGTTCACGAACACCGTTGCCCTCGCCGGCATTGACCTGCATGTCGAGCAAGGCCGCATCCTGGGAGTCATCGGTCCGAACGGCGCAGGCAAGACCACTGCCCTCAACGCCATTCTCGGTCTCACTTCCTATCAGGGAGAATTGAAAGTCCTCGGCCTCGACCCCTGGAGCCAGCGCGATCAGCTTATGCGCGATGTCTGCTTTATCGCCGATGTTGCCGTGCTGCCGCGCTGGATAAAAGTCTCGCAGGCGCTCAACTACGTCGCCGGAGTTCATCCACGATTTGATCGCGCGAAAGCGGAAAGTTTTCTCGCGAAGACCAACATTCAGCGCCGCAGCCGAGTCCGGGAGCTCTCGAAAGGCATGGTGGCGCAACTGCATCTTGCCCTGGTAATGGCGATCGACGCGAAATTGCTCGTCTTCGACGAACCCACGCTCGGTCTCGACATTCTCTACCGCAAGCAATTCTACGATTCGCTGCTGAACGACTACTTCGATCGCAGCCGCACGATCGTCGTGACCACAAACCTTGTCGAAGAAATACAGGACGTCATCACCGACCTGATGTTCATCAACCGCGGTCAAGCTGTCCTCAACTGCAGCATGGAGGAACTCGACACGCGCTTCATCGAGGTCATAGTGAAGCCCGAGCAGGCTGCGGCAGCACGTGTGCTTAAGCCAATTTACGAGCGCCAAAGCCTGGGCCGTAGCATCCTTCTTTTCGACCGTGCAGACCGCCAACAGCTTTCCGCCCTCGGCGAATTACGCACGCCAAGCATCGCCGACTTGTTCGTCGCGCTCATGAGCAATCAAGGCACTGAGCCTCAAGGAGTCTCCCGATGAGTACGCAATCGAATGCACTACCACAATCGTTTGGTTCCAGCATGATCGCTCCCCCGGTTTCATCGCCGGTCCATCCTGTGTATTGGTCAATTCGGCGCGAGCTTTGGGAAAGCCGTTCTGTCTATCTCGCACCGCTGGGCGCCGCCGCGGTTGCGCTCTTCGGCTTCATGATCAGCATGACGCATTTTCCCGCGAAGCTGCCCGGCATCCTGTCTCTCGATGCCATGCACCAGCAACATGCGTTTACTCAGCCTTACGAAATCGCGACCGCTCTCATCATGGCGGCTGCCTTCTTCGTCAGCATCTTCTATTCGCTCGACGCCTTGTATAGCGAGCGCCGCGACCGCAGCATCCTCTTCTGGAAGTCGCTTCCAGTCTCCGATCTCACCACCGTGCTTTCCAAGGCCAGCGTTCCGCTTCTCATTCTGCCTCTGCTCGCCTTCGCGATCGTGGTTGTCACGGTGGCGATCATGCTGCTGATGAATGCGGCGGCTCTGGTGGGGAGTAACTTCAGCTTCGCGGAACTCTGGTCCCGCCTCGCATTGCCGCAATCGGCCGCCGGACTGCTCTATCACCTGGTGACGGTCCACGTTCTGTGGTACGCGCCAATCTATGCCTGGTTTCTATTTATCTCCGCGTGGGCTCGACGCGCGCCATTTCTTTGGGCCTTTCTGCCTCCCCTCGCTCTAGCGGCATTCGAGAAGATCACATTCCACACCTCGTACGTCGCCGATCTGCTGCGGAATCGAGTCGCGGGCGGGTCGGAAGCTTCGATGGGCGGAAACAATTTTGCCGCCAATCCGCATATGCCTCTCACCCCGGGATCTTTCCTGAGCGAGCCTGGCTTGTGGATCGGTCTTCTGGTTGCGGCCGCACTCATCGCCGCGGCCGTGCGCATGCGCCGCTACCGAGATCCCGTCTAAGGCGCATTAGCCACCCATCAATTTATTTCTTCACAGGAGGACACAATGATTCGCGAACGAGCTCTTAAAGTTGTACTGGTAATCGTGGGGATCTTCTTCCTCTCGAACTTCTACTGGCTCGTGACACTTCGCGGAGAACAGACCCTGCAGATGATGCTCAGCATTTACGTAACGCTCGGAGTTTTCCTCCTGCTTGCGGTACGCAACCCATCGGCTCATCGCAGCCTGATCGCCTTCACCGCTTGGTCGAGTCTCGCTCACGCCGGCGTGATGGCAGCGCAGTCGCGATACGACGTCGGTGAACGCATGCATCTCCTGATGGGCACGATCCTGTTTGGCGTGATTGGCGGAGCGCTATTCGCGCTTCCTCCGCCGATAGCGGCGCCAGGTTCTGATCGCCATCCAGCTGACAATCGACGGACATTGGGCACACATCCAGCTCCAGGCGTGCCGCACTAATACGGAGGATGAATCCAGGAGGAAAAATGCCGCATTCACCCACACTGCTTCTTCACATCGGCGCCGGCACATTGGGAATGCTCTCCGGATTTGTCGCCGTGTTTCTCCTCAAAGGTTCCAGCCGCCATGCCATCGCCGGAAACATCTTCGTCATTTCAATGCTGATCCTGTCTGCAACCGGAGCATTCCTCGCCATCCTGAGATCTCAACCGGGCAATATTCTCGGAGGCACCGTAACGTTCTATCTGGTGGCAACGGCATGGGCGACCGCCCGACGCAGGATCATGCAAACGAGCATTCTTGACTGGTTAGGTCTTCTGGTAGTTTTGGCGGTCGCGGCCGTCGAAGTAACGTTTGGAATCGAAGCCGCCCTCAGCCCCACCGGCCTGAAGTATGACTATCCACCCGGGCCTTACTTCTTCCTCGGTAGCGTAGCAGTGCTGGCCACTGTCGGAGACATTCGCATGCTCATACGCGGTGGGATCTCCAGCACGCAGCGCCTCTCCCGCCATCTCTGGCGCATGTGCTTTGGGTTGTTCATCGCCGCGGCGTCCATATTTCTGGCGCGGCAGCATATTTTCCCCGCGATAATGCGCAAGAGCGGCGCGCTCGTTTTCTTGAGTTTCCTTCCGCTCGGGCTGATGGTCTTCTGGCTAATCCGGGTCCGCTTCGCCAATGTCTATAAGAGAATGTCGATGCCGCGTACAAGCGAGGCATACTCGCTGCCCGCCGGTACCTCACGAGCGGCCCGATTCGGTTCTGTTTCCTAAGTCAGATGGGCGTGAATCCCCAAGTCTCGGCGGCTTTCGCTGCCACTTATCAGTGACGTTGCAAAAATTGTCGCGGCTCCAAGGAGCCTTCCCGCGACAACAGCCTTGACAATAACCGCAACATAGGGGATAACAGTCGAGTTCTGGGCCGAGCACGGGCGCGAGGTGATCCCATGTTATCGTCGCAAGCTCCAGCTACCGAAAAAATCAAAAGCCGGTCCGCGATCAGGCTCGGCCGAGATCTCGAAAAAAATCTCTTTGCCTACGCAACCGTGGCGGGCGCGGGATTGGCGACGTTTGCCATGCCTGCTGAGGCCGAGATTATTTACACGCCCTCCAATACCCCAATGGTCATCAACGGCGCGAACCACGGCCTTGGGCTCACCCAACTTGACCTCAACAACGACGGCACTCCAGATTTCGCTTTCGGATTATCGTCGACGATCCGGTTCACAAGCATCGGGTATACATCGCGTTTCAAGTTTTTGCTAAGACTTGCTCCGGATCAAGCCGGCAACCAGGTGGTGCAAGGGCAACAAGCAGGGACAGCGGCGGCAGTCGCGGCGGGAAGAAAAATAGGACCGCAACAAAAGTTTGGCGCCAATGGCTATCTGGTGCACCAGGTGTACAACATCAGCTCCAAAAGTAAAGACCTAAGCTCGGGCAGCTGGCGCACCGTGGAGTTCGCGTATGTCGGGCTCAAGATAATGATCGATGGGCAGGTTCATTACGGCTGGGCGCGCATTAAGTTTCCGTACCCCTACGGCTACGACTATCCCAGCATCTACGGCTACGCGTATGAAAGCATCCCGAACCAGCCGATCATTGCGGGGCAGACCAGCGGAACCTATGAGGCGTCTGCGGCGCAACAATCACCGGCAGTTGAATCCACGGAGCAGAAAACCGCCGCGGCAGCCGGCACGCCTGCCACGTTAGGTATGCTCGCGGCCGGGAAGCAGGGTCTGAACCTGTGGCGAAGCCAGGGCCTAGCGAGCACCCAACGTTAACTGGCTATCGAAAAGGTGGCTTCCGAATAAAAGAAGTTCACCCACGGAGACGGCATATGCCAAATTTATCTTTCGCAGGATTCACATCCGCAGGATTGACATCCGCAAGATTGACATCCGCAAGATTGACATCGAGAGCGGGCCGGGTTTGGGCGGTCACCTTGGTGATTTTGCTTAGCGTCGCAACCGCCTGGGCGGGAGAAAAGGTAATTTTCCCGTTGACCAGTCAATATCCTAATTCTTTTTCGGGCCTGGCATCGGATGCGACTGGCAATCTCTATGGCCTGGTCGCCGGCGCCACTCAAGAAAGTTGCAACTCCATCTTCGAGCTTTCTCCTGCATCCGGAGGTACGTGGACGCAGACGATTCTCTACACCTTTCAGAACTGCATCAAAGAGGGCCTGTACCCGTTCGGCACTTTGACTCTGGATAGCCAAGGTAATATTTATGGCGTGCAAGTTTCCGACCTCAGTGATGGCTCGGGACGCGTCTACGAACTGAAGAAGGGGACCAACGGTACGTTTACCTATGGTCTGGTGCACAGCTTCAACCCCAACGAGGGAGCTCCCAGGGGCGATCTTACCTGGGACAGCGCGGGCAATCTCTACGGCGCCGCTTACTATGACTCGACCGCTTTCGACGGCGAAGTGTTTGAACTGAGTCCGCAGCCCGGCGGCAGTTGGAAAGAGACTATTCTCTACACCTTCAACTATGGCGATGGTCCGAATGGTCCGGTCGGAGGAGTAATTTTTGACAGCCAGGGAAATCTTTACGGGGCGACCTTTTATTCCAGTAATGCTAACGGCGGAGGTGCGGTATACGAATTGTCACCTCAGACCAACGGCCCCTGGAAGTTGACGGTCCTCTACAACTTCGTCAACGGAAGCGGAGCAGCGTTCCCGGATTCGAGACTCACCTTCGATTCGAGTGGAAATCTCTACGGCACCATGAACGGCACTCTCGACGGCGGAATTTTCGAGCTGAGTCCCAGTTCCGGTGGCATGTGGACCGAAACGACGGTTCACAACTTTACAGGCGGCGATGATGGCAACACGCCCGTCGGAAATCTGGTTGTCGATGCCAGTGGAAATCTGTATGGCGTCACTTCCGCAGGCGGCAGCGGCTGCAATAGAAACCTCTGCGGCGTGGTCTACAAATTCTCGCCGCAAAGCGGAGGTACGTGGAAGGAAACGATAGTGCATCCCTTTGAGAGCGCCGACGATGGTTCAAAACCGGGCGCGGGATTGCTCCTCGACAGCGCAGGGAATCTCTACGGCACTACCATCCACGGCGGCAGCCGCTACGGCTACGGCACCGTCTACGAGATCACACCGTAGATTCGGGCGAAATCGTCCACGACAAGCATGGGCAAACAGCACTCTCGAAGGTGCCGCATGCCTGCGCGTGCCAACCGGCGACATTCCAATCCTTCACCGCCCCTCCGCAATCGCGTGATGCTGCCGCAAAATCTCCATCGTCTCCCTCAGCGGCAACGCCTTCACCGTGTGTCCGTTTCCCGTTACATCGTGCGCCCGGAACATCGAGTTATAAATCGCCTCTTCCGTGGCTTCAATCACCGCCTCAAATAGCGGAGACATACTCTCATTGCTCAACAACTCTTTCGGCTGCCACACCGGACTGCTCGCCGTAATCCGCACCTCCGGAGAACTGGAAAACGCAACCACATAATCTCCGCTGCCATTGCTTTCGCTCGATCCAGTCCGCGCCAGTCCCATCATTGCCCGCGCCGCCAGGCGGCTCAGGTTGCGGTGATCAATCGGAGCGTCGGTCGCCACCACGATCATGCAAGAACCATCCGGAGTCTGTGGCGATTGCCCGGCCACTTTCTCCGCCGACGCAATCTTCGGATAAACCTCGCCCAGGGCTTTGCCCACCGGCACGCCTGCGATCATCAGGTTTCCGCCAAAATTTGTCTGCACCAGCACTCCCACGGTGTACCCGCCCAGCGACGGCGGCAGCCGCCGCGACGAGGTCCCGATCCCGCCCTTCCAGCCAAAGGCCACCGTGCCCGTCCCCGCGCCCACCGCGCCTTCTTCCACCGGACCTCCCGCCGCATTATTGATCGCCCCAAACACATCCTCGGCAGCAATCGGCCGCGAACGAATGTCGCTCAGCCAGCCATCATTCGTCTCGCCTACCACAGGATTGACCGACAGCACATTCTCGTTCCCTTTGAGATTGAACGTATAAGTAATCGCAGCATCGGCGACGCGCGGCACCGAGTCCGTAGCCGTCAGCAGGATCGGCGTCTCAATCTCGCCCATCTCATTTACCTGCGTCGAGCCCGCCAGCTTTCCGTAAGCATTACCCAGAAAAATCGCGCCCGGAACCCGCTCCTTATAAAGGTTTCCGCCATGCGGCACGATCGCCGTAACCCCAGTGCGAATGTTGTCGCCGCGGACAATTGTGGTCTGCCCCACCTTCACCCCGGCCACATCCGTAATGGCGTTCAACGGCCCCGGAGGCAACACGCCAACTTCAATCCCAAGATCGCGAGCCCGCGGCCGCGGCTGCTCTTGGGTGAAGAAAATTGACGATGCAACCAGCAACAGCAGGAATATGGAAAACGATTTGTGCATGGGTTGTTGGTCTCTCCGTGATAGGGAATTCGAAGCCACTATGTAGATGCCCGGAATGCGCTCCGCAGAATCCTTAACCTCATAATATTGACGACGCGGACCATCACCGCTCTCCTCAGCGCTTATCCGATCAGTCTAGTAGCGAACCTGACCTCGCCAGCAGTGAAGAACTGGTGGTCGGAACGTTCCACGGCGGCGTTACGGAGGAGAATCGCCAAACTCGAGGGGCAACTTGCGGAATACCAGCAGTACCCGATGTTGAGTGATGGAGAGGACTATATTCTAAGGGCGACGGAAGCTCTTTCGATGTTGTTGGCATTGTGCGTTACCATGCTTGCCGTCGTTCTTCTGTTAGGTTGGGCGTAAGTAGAGGCAAATGCTCCGGCGCAAGAAACCAGGACGCCTGCGCAGGGCTAATGGATGTAGGTAACACAATGATGGCGCGAGTCGGCTTTAGGCTGCACGAAAAATGTCTTTTGGGATTCGAGGTAAAGGCCAGACCGCAGGGAGATGTATACGTTCTTGTATTCGAGCGCGGGCACCGAAGAATGCATGTGTCTTATCACAAAGACGGGCGTGTTAATCACAACGTCGATCGACCGAACCAGGCGAGCACGCCAGTCATGTGGGACGTTTGGGGTGCGATGGAGCCCATGGTGCGGTACGAAGCTCCAGTCAAAGAGATCGTGGGTAGGCAAAGAGTCGCCGGGGCCGGCTGGGTAACGCAAGACATCGAAAAGGCCGGGCTACCGGAATTCGCTCCCAGCAGCGACGACATTATTGTGGTCCCCGAAACTCCCACGGTAGGATTTTCGATCAACATCATCAGCCCGGGCACTCGCCCAAGGAAGATCGGGAATCTGCGCCTGCCTGTTTTATCCCGCTTCGAGCGAGGCGCCGCGCCAATTGTTGAGATCGAAACCTTCGACTGATTAGCTCCCCAATCCCCTCCGAAGCAGCTGGTCACCTCCATACGCTTCATTACCCCACGCGACGACGTTTGGGTCCTTGATGATAACGAGCAGTTCAACACGCTAGACGAGGCGCAGGCCGCCGTCGTCGCGAAGTATGGAGAGCCACACCAGGCCCTAAAGAGGAGGGACGGAGGAGTTAACGTGTTATACCAACACGTGGAGGATGACCCTTTCGACCTCTGAACCTCTAGACACCACGACGCGACTAGACACCACGACGCGACTTCACATTCCCTTGTGACGTCCAACCTTGTCCACAGCCCCCACCATCGTTCATGATTGCCCAAGCAAACGGAATAGAGGCGACCAAAACAGGGAAAACAAAATGGCCAGTAACTCCTTTCGGTGACGTATTTTGCGAGTAAATTCTTTGTCCGACGCATTTTGCCAAGCAAAATTTCGTAACGTGGTGATTCCAGGAGATCAGTCAGATAGGGGGGGAGGGGGTGTATGCCGCAAAATCCGGGCCTGCGAGGCGCCGGCAGCAGGTCAGGCAGAATACCCTGCAGAAATTATTTTCTAGAGAAATTCACAACCGTCACACTTGTTCGCGCGCCTCGCCGAGCGCCACGTTTACGTCGAGCTTTTTCTTGTTGCGGTAGATTGTCACCTTCACCGTGTCTCCTGCGCGATGATTGTTCATCGTCTGCGCAAGGTCGTCTTCATCCTCGACTTTTTCGCCGTCGATCGCGACGATCAAATCCCCTCCCAGCATGATCGGAGTGTTGCCGAGATAAGCGCGCTCCGTGCCTCCATGCAATCCCGCGCGATCGGCCGAACCGCCGGAGTCGACCTGCACGATCAGCAATCCGTAATCCGCAGGCAATCCGATTTCTTCGGCAAGTTCGGGGCTGATGGGAATGGTTCGCACGCCCAGCGCAGGACGCCGAACGCGCCCCAGCGTCATCAGATCGTTGAGCACCGCTTTCGCCGTGTTGATGGGAATCGCAAATCCAACGCCGGAGTTCTGCCCCACGCTCGAGAGAATCATGGTGTTGATGCCGATCACTTCGCCATGCCAGTTCATCATCGGTCCTCCCGAATTTCCGGGATTGATCGCGGCATCGGTCTGAATCGCTTCTTCGATCATCGCTCCATTCGGCTCGCGCACCGGACGAATCGAACTCACAATGCCGCGAGTCATGGTTCCAGCCAGGCCAAACGGATTGCCGATTGCGTAAACCTTCTGCCCAACCTGCAGGTTGCGCGAGTCGCCAAGCACCGCAGGAACCAGATCAGGAGCCTTGATCTGAATCACCGCGAGGTCGTGTGGAGGATCCGTTCCCACAACCGTTGCCTTGTATTTCTTGCGGTTGTGCATGGTGACTTCGACCTGCCGCGCGTCGGCGATGACGTGATAGTTGGTGAGAATGTGGCCATCTTTGTCGATGACGAAGCCCGAGCCTTGCCCTTCCTGCGGAACCATTCCATAGAAGAAGTCGAATGACATCGCCCGCGACGTCACGTTGACGACCGATGGAATGTTCTTGCGGTAGACGCTGATGTTGTTTTGCTCTTCGCTGTCGAGGCCTTCGCCGCCACCAGCTTCAGTGATCTCAACATGGGCAGGACTGAACCAGCTTGCGGGATTCGACGAAGCAAACCGCGCATTCGAACGCCAGGTAGTGAAGTAGAAGAATGTGCCAGCGATAAGCAGCGCCAGAATTGCAGGTCGTAGAAGTCTCATAACAGATCGCACGCTTTCGGGCCTCGAGCTCCGGGAAAAGGCCCACACTCATTTTACGTGCGAGACGGGAAAATGTTCTATCGGCGAGGTGACAACTCAGTCGCTTCCTTAAAATGCGTAACGCAGCGACTCGGTAATGTTGTCGGAGTGAAAATGCCGTGAAGCCGTTGGTCCGACGAAGGAGAACTCGTTGTACTGGTAATAGTTCCAGCCGCTATTCCAGAAGAGCCTATGTCCTAAATCCACACTCAGTCTTGCCACGGGCTGGTAATAACGGTATTGCGCCGGTCCCTGCGGCTGCAGGATGTTGAATTGCGGAACGCTCCCATCGACATTGCTGATGCTGCCGCCGGCCTCGACCATGGTCCGTTTGTCAAATTTGAAGCGCACCATCGCCATGCCAAATTGGGTGTGGTTGGAGTAGAACGAATTGGCCAGCAAAGGATTGCCAGGCGCCGTTGCCGGAGGAGTTGGAGCCGGCCCCGGACAAAGAGTGGCGCTGTTCACGAAGGGAAGGCTCACGCCGGTGGGCGGCGTATCGGCAAAACAGATCAGCGCGTTCTGGATTACATCGTTGTAGTTGTAAGCCAGATCCATCCCTAGGTGCATGCTTGGCGATAGCGAAGCGGTAAGCCCGTAGTTTCGATTGTGGCCAACGTAGTTGGTCAGAGAATTTGCATTCGAGTCCTCCAGAACATTGATGGACCCTCCGAGCACCGCCCAGGGGCGCGGATTGTAACCGGCCTGAACGCGGTAGCGCGACTGCTTCCGCGGAGCCATGCGGACAATCACGTTGTCAAAGCTGGTGTCCTCCACATCGAAGTTGAATCGCAGGTTGTGCGTCGGCCGCGCCCAAATGCCGGCCAGCGCCGTCTGCTCGTGGACGGTGATTCTGACCTCGTCCCCCGGCACGAAGTCGGGGAACTGATCGAAGACGCGGTCGCCATAGCGGTAGCCGATGCGGGCTCCAAGTTTCTTCGAGATGTCCCAGTTTAATTCTGTCTGATTGCGCTTCCAGCTTTGGTTGAACGAGGATGTGTCAGAATTGGAGAGATGGTGGGAGTGGTTGCGCTCAGGGGAGTCAGCAGCGTGCAGGTTTTGGTGTTAGTGCAATCGTTGTCGGTCTCGCTGAAGTTTCCATTCTGCGGAATGCGGTAAGCCCAGAAATAGAATTTGTCGGTGATACGGAAATGTTTGTTCAGATGAATGGTCGCGCCTAGGTCGAGATTGTCGGAAATGTGGGTCGCATCGGCGGCGCCGGTTCCGAGGAATGACCGGGTGGCGGTGCGGGTGATCAGCCCGTCGAAATTCTCCTCGAGCGGCGTGTTCATCTCGGCATCGCTGTATGCGAAAGAGCCAACAAAATCGATGCGCTGGAAATAATTGCTGCGCAGGCTGAGGCGCTCGGTCGGAGTAGAAGTTCGAATCCGCTGGTTCCGCTGATAGCTGAAATACGCGCTACAGTTCGTATTGGTCAGGATGCCGGCGGCAATCAGGCTGGTGGTGCCTTTCGCCAGGCCGCAGGGCTCCTTATTCGCCGTGTCAATCGATAGGCCTAATTCCACTGGCGTTCCGTTCGCCAGAAGCACGGGCGCAAATGGCGCCAGTTGCGTATCGGTGTCACCGCGATAGTAGTCGAAGAACTGATCGTAGCTGAGCACGGTGCGAGGCGCGGCCTTCCAGTCCACGCCCATGCGGTACGCGTTCAGGGTCGTGTTCCAGGGCTGGAGCAGCAGCGCATCTGTGCCCTCATGAATGCTGCTGTAAACCGGGCCAGTCATATTGTTATGCGAATAGCCCAGGCGGAAACCTACGCGGGATTGCGGCAGCAGCGTGAGATCGACGTCGCTCATACGGCGCGTGGTATCGAACTGGTGAGGTGAATACAGCACCGGAATTGAAGGGGTAGAACTTGGCGGATTCAACGGGTTTGCCAGCAAATCGTAATCGAAAAAATTCTGATCGCGGCGGAAGCTGCCTTGCAGGTTGTACCACTTATCTTTTTCCGCCCTCATTCGCAAAGCGTTGTTGGGGTCGCCGCCCCAGCCGAAACTATTGACATAGAAATCGTCAAACAAGAGTCCCTGATGATCGACGGACTGCATCGAAAGTGTTTCATCGAGCAGCCGCGGACCAGTCTGCAGATTCACCAGCGTGTCGTACATCCCTTCACTGCCGGTGAGATTCGTCGAGCGGTAGCCAAACTCCATTGAAGAGTGCACCACGTAGCCAATCCCGGTGATTCCGTCCGGCTCAGGAGCTTGCTTCGGTTCGGAGGAAGATTGTGCTCGCAAAGCTGCCGATCCCAGGAGGAAACAGATGCAAGGTAGAGCCGGGAACAGCCGGGCGATGCGAGGCCACTTCGCGCTTGCGCTTTCTGTCAGCAGGAGCGATTTGCTGCCTGCCGGGCCCGGCAATGATCTCAGACTAAGTTTTCTTGGCAACGCCATCTCGATCTCCTCACTTGTCACTTGAAAAAGACATCGCTGAAGTTCGATCCGTGAATCTGGATGTGGCACATGGTGCAGGCCTGATACTTTGCCGACTGGTTATGCACGGGGCCGGCCGGACTGACGCTGGGGAAGGTATGGCACTGCAGGCAGAGCATGTTCACCAGGCTTACTTTCAGCAGCCGCGGATTGGTCGAGCCATGCGGCGTGTGGCAACTGGTGCAGCCTTCGGTCTTCACCGGAACATGTTCGTAGACGAACGGTCCGGCTTTGTCGACGTGGCACTTGTAGCAGACGGCATCGCCGCTGGGCAGAGTTCGAAGCTGCGATACGGTCGCAGTACCGTGGGGATTGTGGCAGTCGCTACATTGGACCAGCCCCTCATTTACACGATGGTGGTAGGGCTTCGCGAAATCCGCCTTTGCGGACGTGTGGCAGCCATAGCAAAGCTGCGGTTGGCTCTCGACCAGCAAGTGCTCCTTTGCCTGCGCATGATGCGGGGAGTGACAATCCAGGCATCCCACTGCGCTGCTGGCGTGGGCCGATTCCGCGAAGTGCGATTGCTGGTGGCTGTCACCATGGCAAGTCAGGCAGCGGGCGCTGGTTTCTTCGCGGGAGTGATCTTCGAATACATAAATCTTGCTCTTGTCGCCGCCGCCGGCCACGTGGTCTGCGCCCGGGCCGTGACAGCCTTCGCAACCTTGCTTCGCCGGGCCGCCGCGGGCATTGAGTGTGGTTTTCCAGTGCGGCGTCTTCGCCCAGGCGTTGTAAATCTCTTCGTGACAGGTTTTGCAAGTGTCCGCCCCCACATACTTGGAGGCATCAACGGAAGGCGCGCTGGCCACTGCGTTCGCGGATTGAGGGCTTCCGCCGGCCATCTTCTGGCTAGCCTGGCCCGAGGCCAAAATAACGCTGAACAAAAGAAACAGGGCCGGGAGCGGAAGAACTCGAGAGGCCCTGAAATTTGCTGACATTAGAATGCCCTCCCTGAACGCTGAGCCTTGGCTGTAGATGGCAAAGAACTTCTAAGGCTCAAAAATTTGAAACGGGCCGACTTCCGGCTCTATCCCGCCCGCCGTCATTGGTCAAGGCCAGCTTAGTCATAAGCGATTCCGTGCGAATTGCAGAATAGAAGTCGAATAAACTCTGCATAATACAAAGCGCGTGTCCGGCGAATCTGTTCAACATTGATCAGCTGCCGCGCCTTCCGAAGTCTTCTGAGCGCAAGCGAGGGATGCTGGCGACAAGCGCTACCGCCAGCGACTTTCCGCTCGCCCAACAAATCCGTAGTCCGAGTCGGCATGTCCACACTCTCTCGCGTATTGGCGATTTCAAAGCACAGGCCGCGACCTTGTGTGCACATGCTGTACGAATTATCGTTAGGAGTCGCGGCGTCGGCTGTGATTTCGGTTGATCGAGGCGCGCTGTTAGGGCATGTCCATTCCGTTCCGGGAATTCATGCGCAACTCGGGAAGACTCGCGCGCCGGAATTCGCAAATCGGACATCCGAATCCGTTTGCTGTCTGGGGCGCGGGAACGGCGTTCGAGTTTCGCGCTCGGGGACTACAGACTGCACTGCTGCAGGCGCGATCAGCAGTCGCTGCCGCCGCGGGATGCGAGTATGCCGTGGTTGTGACCCAGGGCAGGAACGACCTGCCAGCGCAACTGTGAATGCCTGGGATTTCGCGTGGCCTATAGCAAGGTTTACTGTGATCAGAGAATTGCAGACGAACGCGCCAACTTCAATCTAGAGCCGGCTCGCGGAGCAACAATAAAATGCGGAGTCACGAATCGTTCTGAGTTCCCTGACTCCGCTGCGAATTTCAGCTCAGGCAGCCTGGGCGAAGAATTCTTCAATCTCGTTCACTTCTTTATCGTTGAGCCGCAGGTCGCCCGCACGCATTACACCCTCGGCCTGCTTTGCATTGCGTGCGCCGACGATGGCGCCCGTCACCGCAGGGTTGCGCAGCGTCCATGCAATGGCAACTTCGCCGATGGAACGGTTATGCCGCGTGGCGATTTCGCGCAGAATTTCGACCAGATCGAGATTGCGAGAAAGATTGGGTTCATTGAAATCGGGATTCGTCTTGCGCCAGTCGTCTTTGGGAAGCTTTGCTGCGCGCTCGCGCGTCATTGCGCCGGTGAGCAGGCCGGAAGCCATCGGCGAGTAGACGATCACGCCAATTCCTGCATGCAGGCAATAAGGCAGGATTTCGTCTTCGACCTCGCGGTGTATGAGCGAGTAAGGAGGCTGCAACGAGGTGACCGGAGCAATTTTCCTGGCGCGTTTCAACTGATCCACGTTGAAATTGGAGACGCCAATCCAGCGCACCTTGCCTTCGCGTTTCAGATCGGCCAGCGTTGACCATCCTTCTTCGAGCTGGGCAGAGTCAGGGTCGGGTGGCCAATGGATTTGATAGAGATCGATTACATCGATCGCGAGGCGGCGCAGGCTGTCTTCGATCTCGCGCCGGATCGAATCGCGGCTCAACACCTTTTGCACGTTGCCCTGAGCATCCCAGCGGAGGCCGCATTTCGTGAAAACATACGGCCGAGGGCCCGACCACGCCTTCAGCGCACGTGCCACGACTTCCTCAGAGTGTCCCAGGCCATAGACGGCAGCGGTGTCGATCCAGTTCACGCCAAGCTCGAGCGCACGGTGGATCGCCGCGATCGAGTCGTTGTCGTCCTGTGATCCCCATGCGAATTGCCAGCCCGAACCGCCGACTGCCCAGGCTCCATAACCGACCGGTGTAATATTCAAATCGGAATTGCCAAGAGTGCGAGTTTGCATGATTTGATCTCCTTATAAAAAAATTGGATTTGCGCCTGCCGGCTTGCGATTCAAAACTAAGTAGGATTTGATTAATACCTAAGTGTGATGAACGCAGAAACTATTCGCGAGTTTTGTCTGGAATTTCCTGAAGCCACCGAGAAGCTGCAGTGGGGCGACGACCTCTGTTTCAAAATCGGCGGGAAGATTTTTGCCATGATTGGGCTGGACAACCCGCGGATGTGCTTCAAGTGTTCGCCGGAGACCTTTGCCGAGCTGATCGAGCGCGAGGATGTCCGTCCTGCTCCTTACGTAGGACGGTATAAGTGGGTAATGCTCGACCGGCTGGATGCGCTGCCGTGGAATGAATTGCGCGAGCTGATCGGGCAATCGTATGAGATGGTCTCCGCGAAGGCGGGTAAGCGGAGTTCCTCGACGCGGGCATCGAAGCGAAAGTCTTCAACGCGGACCGCTTCGTCCAGGAAGCGATCTGCCAGAGAAAAATCCAGTGGCAAAACCAAACGCAACATTAGAAAACCGTAACCGCTCGTTTCGAAAATTGGCAGCTGACATTGCGGTTGCCCGATTTGACTCCGCTTGCCGCCGTCGGCTAGCCTCAAGAGTCCGCCCTTTCCTGGACACTTTTCTATCCTCATGCGCTTCCGAAATAGACCATGGGCTGTGTGGCTGATCGCGTGCGCTGTGGCGTTTGCCTCGTCAGTCGCCGGGGCCGCCGTTCAACCGGTGCATGCGCAGCATGGCATGGTGGTCAGCTCTCAGGAACTGGCTTCGCGTGCCGGAATTGAGATCATGCAGGCGGGCGGCAACGCTATCGATTCCGCCGTGGCGACTGGATTTGCACTGGCGGTCGTGCATCCGGCGGCGGGAAATCTGGGCGGCGGGGGATTCATGCTGATTCGCATGGCTGATGGGAACGCCCATTTTGTCGACTATCGCGAAAAGGCTCCGGCGGCGGCCAGGCCCGACATGTATCTGGATGCGCGGGGAAATGTAATCGAAGATGCCAGCCTCATTGGATATAGGTCCATCGCAGTGCCCGGCTCCGTCGCGGGCATGGTTTATGCCGAACAAAAATACGGCAAGCTCACGCTTCAGCAGGTGCTGGCCCCTGCGATTCGTTTGGCGCGAGACGGTTACGCGTTGAGTTGGGGCGAGGCTCGCGACTTTCACGATAAGTATCTGACCCAGTTTCCTGAGTCGCGGCGGATCTTTCAGCGCGACGGCGGCTACTACCAGCCGGGCGAAGTCTTCCGGCAGCCTGATTTGGCGCGAACCTTGGAGCGAATTGCCGCTAAGCCGGACGACTTCTATCACGGGGATATGGCCCGTGAACTGGCTGCGGCGATACAGAAAGGCGGTGGTCTGATCACCACCGACGATCTGGCGCACTACGAAATCAAAGAACGCGAACCGGTTCGCGGAAGCTATCGCGGCTACGAAGTGATTAGCGCGCCGCCGCCATCCTCCGGCGGCACGGTTCTGATTGAGGTGCTGAATATTCTTGAGGGTTACGATCTAAACAAGCTGGGGAATCGGTCGTCGCTGTCGATCCACTTCACCACCGAGGCGTTTCGCCGGGCATTTTTCGATCGCGCGGAGTTCATGGGCGATCCCGATTTCGCGAAGATTCCGGTGGCGCAACTGGTCGACAAGAAATATGGAGCGGCCTGGCGCGATTCCATTGCCGCAGATCATGCCAGCGCCAGCAAAGAGTTGAAACGGCCCGCCATCTTCAGCGAGCTTGAGCGATATGCCGCGCTGCATGTGGCGCCGCAGGCATATCAAGAAGGTACGCATACTACGCACTACTCGGTCGTCGATGCGGAGGGAAATGCCGTTGCCGTCACGACCACGATTAATAACTGGTTCGGATCGCACGTCACAGCCGACGGGCTGGGATTTCTGCTCAACGATGAGATGGATGACTTCTCGGCCAAGCCGGGCGTGCCGAATTCTGACGGGCTCATTCAGGGTACGGCGAACGCCATCGGGCCAGGAAAGCGGCCGCTCTCTTCGATGACGCCGACGATTGTGGTTCGCGACGGAAAGCCGTTTCTGATACTGGGTTCGCCGGGTAGTTCGAAGATCATCACCACGGTTGCAAACGTCCTGATGGGAGTGATCGATTACGGCATGAATATTCAGGAAGCGGTGGATGCCCCGCGCTTCCATAATCAGTGGCTGCCGGATGTAGTTAATGTGGAACGCTGGTTTTCGCCCGATACGGTTCATGATCTGGAGAAGATGGGATACCACGTGCAGTACGGTTTGCGCGAAGGCTCGGACCTCGGCGCCTATTGGAGCGATGCCGAATGTATTGAGGTGGATCCGAAGACGGGCGAGCGCCTGGGAGCGAGCGATTACAGGAGCAACGGAAAAGCTGTAGGTTATTAACGGCAAGGATTGAGCATGGTGAAAGCGGTATCGACGTATTTATACGTAAAAGAGCGGTTGCATCCCGGCATTTTGGACGGGCTCACTCGCAGCGGCGTGCAGGCGATTGAGATTTTTGCGGCGCGGCAGCATCTTGACTATGCCAACCGCAAGGCCCACTTGCGAGAAATTGCCGACTGGTTTCGGGGCAGCGGGGTTCCCTTGAGTTCCGTCCACTCTCCGCTTTATGCCGATTACGATTGGGGCCGCACCGGAGCTCCGCCGATTAATTTGGCTTCCACCGACCGCGCAGGAATAGTGGAAGCGATGGATGAAGTGAAACGCTCGCTCGAGATTGCCGAGCAGATTCCATTTCGTTTCTTGATCCAGCATATGGGACTGCCAAACGAAACCTTCAGCGATAAGAAGTTCGACTCCGCGATGACTTCAATAGAGCACCTGCGTGCGTTTGCCAAGCCGCTGGGCGTGCGAATCCTTCTGGAAAATATTCCCAATGAGCTTTCGACGCCAGAAAAACTGGTCGAGATGATTCAGACCGCGCACTTCGACGACGTGGGAATCTGCTTTGACTTCGGCCATGCGCACATGATGGGTTCCGTGAACGAGGCATTCGATACGCTGCGCAAGCTGGTGTGCTCCACGCACGTTCACGACAATAAGAAAGACCGCGATGCGCACTTATGGCCGGGTGAGGGAACAATCGACTGGAAGCAGGCAATGGAACTGCTGCGCTCGGCTCCGCAAAGGCCGCCGCTGATGCTGGAACTTGAAAGCGACGACAAAGTGAATCCGCTGGAAAAACTTCAAGCAACATTCGAGAGGCTGGAAGGCGGGTAAAACGCCTTACCGCCGAGGGTGAAGAGAGCGCCGAGAAGAACCAAGTCCATTATGGGATGTTGCGGTTTGGCTTTCTTTGTCTACGTACTCAGCACGCTCGGCGGTGAATGAATTTGAGACTATGGCACCAATAACCACGATTGCAGAAATCGGCAAGCACGAAGGGCAATCGGTCACGCTCCGTGGTTGGCTCTATAACCTGCGCGAGAGCGGAAAGTTGCTGTTCCCGCAATTTCGCGACGGCTCGGGCGTGATTCAAGGGGTGGTGCCGAAGAACGCCGTTACCCCAGAAATCTTCGAAGCCGTCAAAACGTTGACTCAAGAATCGAGCGTCATCGTTGAAGGCAAGGTTCGCGCCGACAAGCGCGCGCCCGGCGGCTACGAGCTTGACGTTTCCAATGTGCAGGTCGTACAGCGGGTGCCGGAGTCCGATCCCTATCCCATCACGCCGAAGGAGCACGGCACCGAATTTTTAATGGAGCATCGCCATCTGTGGGTGCGGTCGCAGCGCCAGGCGTCGATTCTGCGGGTGCGCGCGGAGATTATCAAAGCGGTGCGCGATTTCTTTGACGAGCGCGGCTTCACGCTTACGGACCCACCCATCTTGACTCCCGCAGCCTGCGAGGGCACGAGCACGCTTTTCCCGGTCGATTATTTCGAGGAGCAGGCATATCTCACGCAGTCCGGCCAACTCTACATCGAAGCGACCGCCATGGCTCTGGGCAAAGTGTATTCATTCGGTCCCACGTTTCGTGCGGAGAAATCAAAGACTCGCCGCCACCTCACCGAATTCTGGATGGTCGAACCGGAGGTCGCCTACGCCGAACTTGACGACTTAATGGATTTGGCCGAGGGACTCATCAGCTTCGTGGTGAAACGCTGCCTCGATCGCAGAACTGCCGATCTGCAGGCCATCGGTCGCGACATTACGAAACTGGAAAAAATTGAGGCGCCATTTCCGAGAATGAGTTACGACGATGCGGTCAAGAATCTGCAGGAAGGCTTTGCCAAAGGCGCGCTCGAAAGCAAGTTCGAGTGGGGCGGAGATTTCGGGTCGCCCGATGAAACGTACCTTTCGGCGCAATTCGACAAGCCGGTGATGGTGCATCGCTATCCGGCGAAAGTAAAAGCTTTTTACATGGAGCCCGATCCGCAGCGACCAGAGTTAGCGCTATGCGTCGACGTGCTGGCGCCGGAAGGTTACGGCGAGATTATCGGTGGCTCGCAGCGTATGGCATCGCACGAATTGCTGCTGCAACGAATTCACGAGCACGGATTGCCGGAAGAGGCCTTCAAGTGGTATCTGGATTTACGCAAGTACGGCAGTGTTCCGCACGGCGGCTTCGGCATGGGCATCGAGCGCGCCGTGGCGTGGATTTGCGGGCTCGAACACGTTCGCGAGACGATTCCGTTCCCAAGGATGCTGAATCGGCTCTATCCCTGAAGGGAATTTAGTAATTTAGTAATTTAGTAATTGGGGAATTTGAAGCCCGCGGACGCCCGAACGATGGCTCTTAAATCACTCAATTATTCAATTACTCACTCAACATGACGGTTGCGAACACTACTAACATCATCCCAAAGAAAATTCGCGTGATCGGTGTGCCCCTGGATCTTGGCCAGTCGCGCCGCGGCGTCGACATGGGACCATCCGCGGTACGCGTTGCCGGACTGGAAGCCCGGCTCGAGGCGCTCGGACACCAAGTCGAAGACGGTGGCAACGTAGCCGTCGCGATCCCTGAGCAGAAATCCGAAGGCGATACTCACGCCAAATATTTAAAAGAGATCACCGCGACCTGTACCAAGCATGCCGAGCTGATTCTCAAGACGCTTGAAGCCGGCAAAATTCCGATCACGCTGGGTGGGGATCACTCTGTGGCCGCTGGCACGGTCGCGGGTGTAGCCGAATTTTACCGGCGCCAGAACCAGCGCATCGGGCTTATCTGGATCGACGCCCACACCGATATCAACACACCCGAAACATCACCCAGCGGCAATGTGCACGGTATGCCTCTGGCTGCAATCATGGGCCTTGGTCCTCCGGAACTGCAGAACATTTTCGATTTTTCTCCGAAAGTTAAACCTGAAAATTGCGTCCTGGTGGGCGTGCGCGACATCGATGCGGTCGAAAAAGAGAATGTGCGCCGGGCCGGAATCGGCGTTTTCACTATGCGCGATATCGACGAACGCGGCATGCGTACCGTGATGGAAGAAGCGCTGCGCATCGCCGGACGCGGTACCGCCGGTTACCACATTTCGCTCGACATGGATTGGATTGATCCCGAAGATGCCCCGGGAGTGGGCACTCCGGTGCGTGGCGGCGCGACCTACCGCGAAGCACACTTAGCGATGGAGATCATCGCCGACCATGGCCGCATGGTGAGCTTCGAGATCGTGGAAGTAAATCCCGTGATCGACGAACACAACCGGACTGCGGATTTGGCGGTCGAGTTAGCGTTGTCAGCTTTCGGGAAGAAGATTTTGTAAAGCTTATGAGCAAGCTTCGCGTAGGAATTCTTTTCGGTGGTCGCAGCGGCGAGCATGAAGTGTCGCTGCTCTCGGCGGCGTCAGTTCTGCAGGCAATCGACAAAGATAAATATGAGGTTGTACCCATCGGCATTACCAAAGATGGCCGCTGGCTCACCGCGGAGCATGCCGAAAATCTCTTGCAGGGTAAGCTGGTGATCGAGCCTCGTCACTTGCGGGCCGGCGATCCGGAGATTACTCAAGCCGCCGCCGTGCTGGCGCGAGGAGAAGCGGTGGTTGTTCCGCCGGAACCAGTCCATCGCCAGAGCGGCCTTATTCCTTTTCAAACTGATGCTTCGCACCTTCGCCGTGCCAGCGATCGCGCCATTAGTGTCGACGTCATTTTTCCCGTGCTCCACGGTACGTTCGGTGAAGATGGAACCATCCAGGGCTTGCTTGAGCTGGCTGATATTCCTTACGTGGGAGCAGGTGTGCTCGGCTCGGCCGCGGGCATGGACAAAGACATCATGAAGTCATTGTTCATCGCTGCAGGTATTCCGATTGTGAAGCACGTTACGATTCTGCGGAGCGCATGGGAAAACGAGCCGAAGAAAGTTCAACAATTCGTCGAGCGCAAGTTGAAGTATCCGGTCTTCGTGAAACCTGCCAATCTTGGATCGTCAGTTGGCATCAGCAAAGCGCATAACAGCAAGGAACTGGGCCCGGCAATTGAAGAGGCCGCGCGCTTCGATCGCAAAATTGTCATTGAACAGGGCGTGGGCGGAAAGAAGAATAAGGCGCGCGAGATCGAATGTTCTGTGCTCGGCAACGACGAACCGGTCGCATCGATTCCCGGAGAGATCGTTCCGGTAAAAGAGTTCTACGATTACAACGCCAAATATCTTGACGAAGGTTCCGAGCTGGTGATCCCCGCGAAACTCACGAAAGCCGAAACCAGGGAAGTGCAGGAACTGGCGATTCGGGCTTTCAAAGGCGTCGACTGCTCCGGCCTGGCGCGCGTCGATTTTCTGATGGATCCCGGCACCCGAAAAATATGGGTTAACGAGATCAACACCATGCCAGGATTCACCGCCATCAGCATGTATCCCAAGCTGTGGGCGGCTTCTGGGCTGGATTATCCCGATCTCATCGACAAACTGATCCAGCTTGGCATCGAGCGCCACGAGGACAAAAAGAAGAATCAGTACAGCCGCTGAGCGCCGCTGATCCTCGATCTAACCTGGGACCATCGCCTGCACTAGGGATTCTTCGGCGCAAAGAACGCGCCTTCAGGATGACAAATCCTGAGGCATGCGACGCTTGTTCACTGTCCCATTGCCTTCTCCATAAACGCAGCCTGATCCGCCTTCATCTTCTTCAGGCCATCCATCGGCAGATAAACCATGTGTCCGGCATCGTAGGTGGTGAATGAAATGTTGTCGCGATATTTCTGCGGCAGATCGAGGTGCTGCATCGCGTAGTTCGCTGCGTAATATGGCGTGGCAAGATCGTAGTAGCCTTCCATGACCAGAACTTTCAGATACGGATCTTTGACGATGGCTTGCCGCATCGCCGCGGCCGTATCAGGAAAACCCTGAATCGCCGATCCCCAATCCCACTTGTCGAAGCCAATATCCTGCGCTCGCACGTAGTACGGCATGTCCGTCTTGTATCCAAGCTCGGTGCGCACGTAATTATTGAACGCAGAAGTGAAGGGTGGTTGTGTCGCCGAGCCGGTCGGATCGTAAAAAGGAGTGTCGAGCAATCCATTAGGATCCGGCCCGGTGTAGCGGCCATCAAGACGCCCCACGCGCAGCTTCTGGTCGATCAATAAATAATGGGTGAACTTGCGAACATTGATTCGCAGATCGGCCTCGTCGATCACTTCCTTGCTCAGGCCGGTGTATCGAGCGAGATCGCCCATCACCTTATCGCGTTCTTGCGCCGTAAGAGAATCTCCCTTTGCCAAAGCCTGTTGATACTCTCCCGACGCAAACTGTTCCGATTCTTCCCGGGCGCGGTTCATGTCCTGCGCGAGATCGGCGGCCAGCTTGTGGTGAAAGCCGGCGATCATGGTGAAAGACGGCACCAGAAAGATGTACGGCTGGTCGTTGGTAAAGGTTTCTTCCAGCGTTTCGAAATTCAACACGCTCGAGAGCAGAGTGATGCCGTTGAACGAAATGCCGCGATCGGCAAGGTATCCGGCGATTCCGGCGGCACGCGTTGTACCGTAACTTTCTCCCAGAATGAAGAGCGGCGAAGACCAGCGCTCATTGCGACTGATGTAAAGGCGAATGAATTCACTAAACGCCTCGATATCTCCTTTAACACCCCAGAATTTCTTGAACAGCTCCGCATCGGCAGCGCGGCTGTAGCCGGTGCCGATCGCGTCGATCATCACCAGGTCGCTCTTGTCGAGCAGCGTGTATGGATTGTCTTCCATGCGGTAAGGCGCCGGCGGCATGAATCCATCGGACTGAAGCACGACTCGCTTGGGTCCAAGCGCTCCCATGTGGAGCCAGATCGATGCCGAACCGGGGCCGCCGTTGAAGGAGAACGTGAGCGGTCGTTTTGCAATGTCCTGGCCATCGAGCGTGTAGGCGACATAAAACATTTCCGCCTCGATCTTTCCGTCCCCCCGTTTGATCGGCAGGAATCCCGTGGTGGCCGTGTACTTCAGGAGTTTCGCATCGACCGTAATCTGATGATGCGTGATTACCGGAGCTTTCTCCGTCATGTCAAAGTGTTCTTCTTTGTCCTTTTCCTTATCGCCGGTTCCCTGCGTCGCCGGCTTCGGCTCGGTGGGGGCTTCGGCCTTAGCGGCAGGATTTTCTGCAGGCTTCTCGGCGGATTGCGCGGCAGGCTGTTTCCGTTGATTCGACGGCTTCTGCTCGCTCTGCTGGGCGAAAGAGACTGCAATAAGAACGAAAACTGTAATCAATGACCAAAGGAGTTTCATGTATCTAACCTCGGAAGGAGATATTTGCGCTATCCGATTGAGCGGGATGAATTGTACACCGGAGGTGGTGCAGGCAGTTAAATTAGCCGACCTCCTTTTGCCACGGGTTGCCACTTCAGGAAGGCCCCGACGTATTCGATTGGAGCAACCATCCTATTTGAAATCGTGACTTGTACAACTGCAGAAAGCTTCTTTTGTTGCCGATGGATGAACATGGCCGCCAAAGGCCTCTCTTATCTCACTCCGAACGATTGGGTGTTGCTCCAGTCGAAGACTGTCCGGCGGACCTACAAACTCGGAGATGAGATTATCCGCGAAGGGGACCGCATCGAGTGCCTTTACATCATCCGCAGCGGAGAAGCGTCGGTGGAGCTGGCCGGCACCGGATCGCGAACCATTGTCGCCACGCTCGGACCGAATGACGTGTGTGGCGACATGGCATTTCTGGAGCAGAACAGAGCAACAGCTGCCGTGGTTGCCAAGGAGGTCAAGGTCGAAGTCGACGAGATCGGCACCCACGAACTGCGCGCCATCCTCGAAGCTTTCCCTCGGCTCGCCTCGCGATTTTATCTTTCGCTGGCGGTGCTGCTGGCCCAGCGCCTGAAGGTCACCTCGCGCGAACTGGCCCGGGAAATGAGGCTCCGGGACCGGGGCCAGATTTTGTGAGCATGCCAAAATTGCATTTTGCCGGCCAAGGGCAATTTTACGGGCATCTTTCAACTAGCTGTTGACGAACGCCCCACCGTGTTGTACGATCACCGCTACAAGTTTACCCTTTTGGGTAAGCCTGAATTTCATGCAGAGTGGCTGAGGGACGAGCCCTGTGACGCCACGGCAACCGGATCGGGATCATATATCCCAACCGCCAGGTGCCAACTCCCGCCCGGAAACGGGGAACATGAGATTCGGATGCGAGCTTCATTTTTGCATTCCGATAACCTCTTTTCCTTTTTCCTGGGAAAAGAGGCCTTTGCTTTTTGGGTCTCTTTTCCCCGGCTCGTCCCCAGCTATTCGCTGCAACAGTGCGCGGGTTCCTCACCTTCGCGTTTTCGAAGATGAGAAATCCAAAGAAAGCGAGTAGCCATGCCGAACCAGGAAGCCCAAGCTCCTTACGAACTACGCTGCCGCGAGTGTGGCCGCCGCTGGGGAAATCAGCCACGCTCGATTTGCGAAGAGTGCTTCTCTCCTCTCGAAATCATCTACGATTACGACTGGATTCGTTACCTGCTTGGAGAAGACGCGATCGATTCGCGGGCGGCCATCCGCAAGCGAATTTCGCAGCGTCCCGCGAACATGTGGCGCTATGCGGAATTGCTGCCGCTGCCTTCGGGCTTCGAGCCACGGCTGCCGGTTGGTTTTACGCCGCTGTTCAAGGCTCCGAACCTCGCTTCTCGGTTTGTGAGCGATCAGCGCGAGGCGCAGATCGCCGCGCAGAATCTCTACATCAAGAACGACGCAGTCTGTCTGCCTACACTGAGCTTTAAAGACCGGGTTGTCGCGGTGGCATTGGCGAACGCGAAGGCCTTCGGGTTTGACACGGTCGCCTGCTCCTCTACAGGAAATCTGGCCAACGCGGTAGCGGCGCACGCGGCACGGCTCGGCTTGAAAGCGTGGATCTTCATTCCTGCCGATCTCGAGCCGGCAAAAATTCTCGGCACTCAAGTCTTCGGCGCGAACGTGGTCCGCATCGCGGGCAACTACGACCAGGTCAATCGCCTGTGTTCGCAAATTGCCGAGGAGCGGCACTGGGGCTTCGTCAACGTCAACCTCCGGCCCTATTACGCGGAGGGATCGAAGACCGTTGGCTTCGAGATCGCCGAGCAACTCGGCTGGCGCCTGCCGGATAACGTTGTCGTTCCCATGGCCGGTGGATCGCTGATTACGAAGATCAAGAAGGCGTTCGACGAGCTCATCAAGGTGGGCTTAGTGGATGAGAAGCCGGTGAAGTTCTTCGGAGCGCAGGCTACGGGATGCTCGCCGATTTCGACGGCGGTAAAAACCGGCAGCTCGGAAGTCGATCCGCAGAAGGCGGCCACCATCGCCCGTTCGCTGGCCATCGGCAATCCAGCCGACGGGCACTATGCAATCAAAACCATCAAACACAGCGGCGGATGGAGCGAAGACGTCAGCGACCCTGAAGTTGTCGATTCGATTCGTTTGCTCGCGCAGACAGAAGGCATTTTCACCGAGACCGCAGGCGGGGTGACCGTCGGATGCGCCGGCAAGTTGTATCGCCAGGATCGAATTCTGCCCGAGGAAACCACGGTGCTATGCATCACCGGAAACGGCCTGAAGACAACCGACGTGCTGGCTGGGGTCTACGAACTTGAACAACCGATTGCTCCGAAGCTGTCGGAATTTGAAAAGTATCTGCACGGAACGCTGGATACGGTCGAGGTGGCCAGCGAAGCCGCTGCGATCGGAGCCTAGCTCTGTTTGTTTTCAATGGGCGCGCTGTTTAGTCGCGCCGTAACGAGCAATCAATGGGAATCGCGGCTTCAGCCGCTGAGGTAGCTCGATGGCAATCACAATCCAAATTCCGACCGCGCTGCGGCGGCACACAGCAGGCGTAAGCTCAATCGCGTGCAGCGCCGCGAACCTGCAAGAATTATTCGCAGCTCTCGATGAGAAATTTCCTAACCTGAAGCCGCATCTACGCGACGAAGCCGGTCAGCTCCGACGCTTCCTCAACATTTATGTGAATGAGGAAGACATCCGCTTTCTCGGCGGCCCCAGCTACGCCTTTCAGGATGGCGATGAAGTCCTGCTCGTGCCCTCAATCGCCGGAGGCGCGAACTAAGCCTTACTGGCGTCCTGCTGCTACCGTTTCTCCGCGACTGCGTTGATCACCTGCTCAAGCCCACTGGGGCTCTCGCGTCGGCTCGGTTGCACGGAGACGATGTGCCGAGCTGTCGCCTGCGGCGCTGGGGGCGGCGTGAAATCCACACCGTCATTTACCTGCGCGCAATCCATGCGCAACGTCCCGTTGTCGTTGAACACCAATCCATAGAAGCGGAACGTGCTGCCTGCGGCAAGAGTCTGCGTGTTAAGCAACTGCGTGCTGTTATCGACATACACTTCAACTTGGCTCGGATTGTTCTCGACGGTGGTTTGGCCGGGCTGCGCAGCCAGCATCGGAAATAGATCGTAAGAAGCAAGAGACACCGTGTAGTCAGCGAAGTTTCCACTGGTCGATGACCCGACTACGGTGCCATCGATGGTTTGCGGCATCAGTGTGATCGTAGTTGCGACTGGATAGCTTCCTCCTGAGTTGGGAATCGCAGCCGCAGAGATGTACACCTCCTGACCAGGAACTATGCTGGAGGCGTTAAATGTGGCCACAAACGGCAGGCTGTCTATGTTCGTGAGCTGGCCCGAAATCTGAAACGTAGCGCTGGCATCATTGAAGGGTCCGAACCCGCCAACATAGCCCGGAAAGTCTTTGCCCTGCTGCTCACGCGCATGCAAGAAAAGAGTGGAAGCGGCCGGCGTCACCTGCATTAATGGGCCTCGAACCACATCCCCGGCCGATGGATCCTCCACCGCAACCCGCGTGGCCAGCAGAGTACCATCTGATTGGATTGCCGCGTCCAGATCTACAAAAGTGCCAACCTCAAGCGCGGAGAAGCTGCCCGCACCCTGATACACCGTATTGTGGTTCGAGCTAACCGAAAGCGTTGCCTGTCCGTCGGCACTGGGCAGAGACAGTGTGAAGTTGTTCGCGCTTGCTGCCAGAGCCGTGATCTCTCCATCGAGTCCAGTAACTTTGCCGTTGGCGGCATTCGTTGGCGATGAAGCGATGGTAAGCGGAGTCAGATTGAAGTTGGGCGTGATCGAAAAGCCAGTGAATCCGTCGACGTTAACGCAGTCGCCGATAGTTGCTGATTGCGAGACGATTAAGTTGAGCGAGAGACTCATACCGGTGCCCATAACTGTGATCGGCGACGGTAAGGTTACGGTAGCGGTGGGCACTGAGCTGCTATAAAAAGCGGAACTGAGCGACTCTTGCCCGTCCACAGCACCAAGGCCGATGCAGACCGTCTCAGCGCTGGAGAAAGTCACCGTGGCGGCGGTATAGATGTCTTGCGGGATGCTGCCCGTCACCAGTGGTTCGGCGGTGCCATTAATGTGCATGAATTCAGCCCCCGCCGCCGGCCCAGAAGTTGGCAGGGAAAGCAAAGTGGCCGTCTTGCCCGATTGGCTGGTCAAGGTGACACTTTGAAAGCCGAGATCAAATTCCGTTAGCTGGTCATTGGCCGTGCTGGTTAACACTACCGTTACCATACTGTTGCCGCTGAACTGAGGCAGTTGCGGTTGCGATGACATGCTGGAGCCGCAGCCAGCTGTGAAGACAAGGCTCGCTAAGATTAGTGCTACAAGAATTAAACGTGGGTGCGCTAGCGATTGGCGCTGAGAAAACGCTGAAGGGCTCATGCTGTCCTCGATTTCCGACGCTATACCCAGCGTCCAAACGGGCCAGAGACAGTGGAAGCACTGGTGGGAACTTGCCAGCAGAGTTATTTTCCTCTTATCCGGTCCTGTGGAAAAGTAAAGATTTGTACTTGCGGAAGAAGCCCTGACCATGATATAACTAACTAGTTAATTAAGATGAGACTCCGCTCCACAACCCGCCCCCGGATGGGCTCTCGCGGCCAACCCGAGGAGAGCCGCGCCGCCATTCTGCAGGCGGCGGCGCGGGAGTTCGCGGAGAACGGCATCGCCGGCGCCCGCACTGACGCTATCGCCGACGCTGCCGGCGTTAACAAGGCACTTCTCTATTACTACTTTGAAGACAAAGAAACGCTTTACGGCGCGGTGCTCGACGACGCGTTCGCCGGAATGAAGACGACGGTTTTCAACGTGCTCGACAGCGATCTTCCCACACGCGAAAAGTTGTTGACTTACGTCGGAGCTTATTTCGACTTCATCGCTTCGAACCAGATTTATCCCAAGCTGATGCAGCGCGAAATGATGCGGGCGAAGGAAGGCCGCTCGGAGCATATCGACCGTTTGATCAAGACTTACTTTCAGCCAATTTATGCGCGCGTGGGAGATTTATTGCAAAAGGGAATTGCGGAAGGCGAATTCCGCAAAGTCGATCCGGCACACTTCATTCCGTCGATGATTGCAATCATCGTTTTTTATTTCAGCAGCGCGCCTGTCATGCAGAGGATCGTTCGCTTCAATCCGCTTTCCCCCGAACGCATAGCCGAGCGCCGCGCCGCAGTTCTCGATTTCATCTCCGCTGCTCTATTCCAATCCTGTAGCAGCGCAGCTTCGCAAGTACGAAGTTCAGGAGTACGTAAATGAGTGCTCGCAACAAGTTCTTCATTCTTCTCAGCATCATTTTCGTGATTGCCGCGGCTTACTATTATTTTTCCACCGATCATTCCAAAGACTTGGTCTTGATCGGCACGGTCGACGCGAACCAGGTCATCGTCAGCGCGCAGGTCGAAGGCCGCATCCAGAACCTGCTGGTCGATGAGGGCACGCCGGTGAAGGCAGGAGATTTGATCGCCGTGCTCGACCCCTCTGAGTTGAAGACCCAGGAAGCTGCGGCCGCCGCAAACATCGCCAGCCTGCAAAACAAAGTTGCGGAAATGCAGCATACCGAACGATCCACCTCGGGCTCGACTTCCAGCGATGTGGCCAATGCGCGCGCCAAGCTCGATTCCGCGAAAGCTCAACTTCTTCAGGCGAAGGCGGCCCTTGATCGAACTGAGAGCGACAGCCGCCGGACGATCGAACTGGCAAAGGCGGGGGTTCAGTCCGATCAGGATCGAGTACAAGCGGAAACCAACTTGCAGGCGGCGCAAGCCACCGAGCAGGCGCAGCAGGAACTGGTAAAGGCAGCGGAAGCAGATCTAAGTTCTGCGATCGCGCGTACGCAGCAGGCCAATGCCGCCAAGAGCACTGTGGAATCGACTGTGGCCGATTTGAAAAATGCCGTTGCGCAAAAAAATCAGGCAGAAGTCCGTCTGGGCTATACAAATGTTTATGCGCCGGTCACGGGCACGGTCTCGGTGCGCGCCGCGCGGCAAGGCGAAGTAGTGAACATCGGCGCGCCCATCGTGACCATCGTCGATCTCACGGACACCTGGGCGCGGGTCGCCATTCCAGAAACCTACGCCGACCATATCGGCTACGGAGACGTGATGCGGGTTCGCTTGCCCGGCGGAATGATTACCAGCGGCAAAGTATTTTTCAAAGGAGTGGAAGGCGATTTCGCCACGCAGCGCGACGTGAGCCGCCGCAAACGCGACATCAGAACCATTGTTCTAAAAGTCCGGCTCGATAATCCGAAGGGCGCCTTCGTTCCCGGCATGACGGCGGAAGTGCTTGTCTCGCCGGCACAGATGAAAGACGAGAGCAGCCCGCAGAACGCGGCCGCGGCAGGACAGCAATGACGGGCGACCTCAAGCCGAAAAGCAATGGTGAATCGCCTCCGTCGTCTGCGGAGCACGCCATTGAAGTCGAGCACATAGTCAAGAAGTATGGCGACTTTACTGCGGTAGACGACATTTCTTTTGCGGTGAACGACGGCGAAATTTTCGGATTACTCGGCCCCAACGGCGCAGGGAAGTCAACCCTGATCCGCATGATGACTACGCTGATTCCAATTACCTCCGGCCGCGCTCTGATCGGAGGGCACGACGTCTCGAAAGAAGCCGATGCGGCGCGGCGCATGATTGGCGTAATCCCGCAGGCGCTGACCAGCGATCTCGATCTGACGGTCGAAGAAAATCTGAACATCTATGCCAAGTTGTACGACGTGCCAGCGAAAGAGCGCAAGCGCTCGATCGACGAGCTATTAGGCCTGGTCGATCTAACAAAATGGCGCGACGCGCAGACGAAGACTCTTTCCGGCGGCATGCGGCGGCGATTAGAGATTGCGCGCGGGCTGGTGCACCATCCCAAAATATTTTTCCTTGACGAGCCGACAACGGGTCTGGATCCGGTTTCGCGCGTCGCCGTGTGGGAGATGCTGGGCAACATCAAGAGCCATCGGCAACTCACGATCCTCATTACCACGCATTACATGGATGAAGCCGATCGCCTCTGCGACCGCATCGCCATCGTCGATCACGGCAAGCTCGTCGCACTCGACGCTCCCATGGCGCTGAAGGCCAGCGTGCCCGGATCGAACGTGATCGAAGCGCAGTTCGAAAATGTCCCTGACGACTGGGAGAAGAAGTTGTACGCACTCGACAATGTCACCTCCGTACAGCACGAGGGAGCAGGCATGTATCGCGTGCTGACCGGCAACGGCTCCCGCACCACAACAGAGTTGGTCGAGATGGCGGTACAGGTTGGCGCCTCAATAAAGTCGCTCTCCGTGCAAAACACGACGCTGGACGACGTCTTTGTTCATTACACGGGCCGCCAGCTGCGCGACGAATTGCAGAAAGCGTATGCCTTCGTGATGCCGCAGCGGCCGCTGCAATCGTGACGTGGAATTGAATCTATGAATCGAATGATGGCCATCGTCGAGCGCGAAATGCGTAAGTTCTTCCGGTCGCCAGCGCTCATGATGGCATCGATGATCATGCCGCTGGCGCAGCTCATCATCCTGGGCAACGCATTCGGCGGCAAAATTCGCGACGCCAAAGTGGCAATCGTCGATCAGGATGGTGGTCCTCAGGCGCTGCGCGTGCGTGAGGCCTTCGATTCCGTGCGCGCAAATATACGCACCTTCCTCCCGATTAACTACGACAGCGAAAAGCAGGCGATGGAAGATGTACGCAACGGCAAGCTGCAGGGTGCGGTCATCATCCCGCCGCAATATTCACGGCGCGTATATGAAGAGAATCATCCGCAGATCGCGGTAGTCGTCGATAACAGCGACAATTTCATGAGTTCGGCGATCGAATCCGAACTCACCGATCTCACCGCAGCTCTAAATCAACCCACGGTTTCGCCGCGCATCCTGCAGCAGACCGCACTGTCGATTGTCGAACTCTATCCCTATATCGAGTACATGAAATATCTGCTGCCCGGCTCACTGGTGCTGGCGATGTTCGTATCCGTCATGATCGGCGGCGGCATGTTGTACATCGACGACAAAGCCCGTGGAGTTCACGAAGGCTATCTCGTAACGCCCATCACCAAGCTGGAACTGGTGCTCGGACTGAATCTGGCGGGAGCAATCAAGGCGGTCATGACAGGCGTGATCATTGTGGTGATCGGGTCGATGCTGGCGGGCGTCAGCACCATTTTTCATTCCGCAACCATCGTGGGTCTGATCATTATGATCGTGCTGACGTCTTTAGCGTTCAACACGATGATGTTTCTGCTCATGGTGCGGATCGAAGATCCGCTGGTGCCGCGGGCCATGTTCGGCATTCTCAACACGCTTTTGTTTTTTCCCAGCGGATCGGTCTATCCCATTCAGGCGTTCCCACCGTGGCTGCGCGCCATCGCCAGGGTTGATCCCTTCACCTATGCTGTCGATGGCTTCAAGTGCCTGCTGCTGAAAGAGACCGCGTTATCGGCTGTCTGGGGCGACATGCTTTTTCTCTCGATCTTTGCCGCAACGACGCTCGCAATCGCGATTCCGCTATTCAAGCGAACCCTGTAAAAATTGAGTAATTGGGAAATTCGGTAATTGTGAAATTGCGGGAGGCTTCGGGGACACAGCGCAGTGACAAGCACTGGTGGCTGGAAGTTCGATCTCCCGATAACTCAATTCCTATTTTTGACTTCCCCCCGGCGTCCGTTATGCTAGAAGCCGATGACCTTACTGGACGCCAAAGAGTACCATCCAGAAAAAGAACGGCGAAGAAGAGCGCGCCTCGTTTCGGCGGTCCTTCTTATATTGGTTCTGGCGTTTATCGGCTGGCTCAATCGTTTCTGGCCTGAGAAGCATGTTGCCGATCAATTCTTTTCTTCCCTGCAGAAGCAGAATTTCGAGAAGGCCTACGGCATCTACTATCGCGATCCTGCATGGAAGCAGCATCCTCAGAATCATGCGCAATATCCTTTTAATGAATTTATGCAGGATTGGGGACCCGGCGGCCAGTGGGGAATCGTAAAGACCTACAAAATCTATGGCGCCAGCAACTGTCCCGGTGGAGGCAGCGGCGTTGTCATCGACCTGATCGTGAATGATCGTGCTCAGCACGCTCAGTTGTACGTGGACAAAAGCGATAAAACGATCAGTTCGCCGCCATGCGATCTCGAATTTCGCTAGCGTGAGCGGCGTTTTTGTCGGGACTGGCAAAGTGCTGCAACGTCTTCGCCAGTGATGCCTCATCGCCAACATTCAGGCAGGTTTTTGAACGGTCGATTTGCCGCATTAGTCCGCACAAAACTCTTCCCGGCCCAATTTCGAGGAATGTCTGAACTCCGCTTTCGATCAGCAGTCGCATACACTGCTCCCACTTAACAGTGCTTGTGACCTGCGCAACCAGGGTGGCTCGCGCGCGCTGTTCGTCGACAACGAGCGATGCTTCCACGTTGCACGCCACCGGATAAACCGGCTTCTGCATCTTCAGCTTATTCAGTTCAGGTTCCATGTGATCCTGCGCCGGCTTCATCAGCGAGCAGTGGAAGGGGGCGCTTACAGGCAACACTTTGGCTTTCTTCGCTCCGCGTTCATCGGCCAGCTTCACGCCGCGCTCAACCGCCGCGGTATGGCCGGAAATAACAATCTGCTCCGGAGAATTAATGTTTGCCGGCGAACAGACTTCGCCTTGAGCCGCGTCCTTACATACCCCGGCAACTCTGTCGAATGCCATGCCCAGAATCGCCGCCATGGTTCCCACGCCCACCGGCACAGCCTCCTGCATATACTTGCCCCGGTTGCGCACGGTGCGCACCGCGTCGGCAAAACTCATCGTTCCCGAAGCCACATGCGCGGAGTATTCACCCAAGCTGTGGCCCGCCACAAAACCGGGCTTCGGAACCTGCGTCTCCAATACTCTCAATGCGGCGATCGATACCGTCAGAATCGCGGGCTGAGTTATTTCCGTGAGCCGCAACTGATCCTCGGGACCCTCAAAACACAGTTGCGACAGCTTATAGCCCAGCGCTTCGTCCGCTTCTTCAAAAGTTTGCCGCGCAAGCGGATATTTCTCGGCGAGATCTTTGCCCATGCCAACCGCTTGCGATCCCTGGCCAGGGAAAATGAATGCGATCCCCGATCCGGCGCCTTTAAAAACAATGTTCGATTCGGTCATGTTTGAACTCAAATTTACGGGCTCGGCGCAACTTCAACTTCCACGGTGGCGGGACGGAGCGCAGCCAGTCCCTCCTCAATCGACTTGTTAATTCGACGCTCTGAAAACTCCGCCGCCACTCGTACCGCATTCTTGATCGCGTTCGCGTTCGAAGAACCATGCGTGATGATGCAAGCACCTCGTACCCCCAACAAAGGCGCGCCGCCATATTCGGTGTGGTCGATGCGTTTCTTAAAGTCAGAGAACGCGCTGCGCGAGAGCATGTAACCAACCTGCCGCGAAATCGTGGCCTTCAGCGACTCCTTCAAAACCGTGCGAATCAATCCTGCCACGCCTTCCGAAACTTTCAGAGCAACATTGCCTACGAATCCATCCGCGACAATCACGTCGACATTGCCGTTGAACAAATCGCGCCCTTCGACGTTGCCGACGAAGTTCAGGGGCAACCGCTTCAACAGCTGGAACGATTCGCGAGTCAGTTCGTTTCCCTTACTCTCCTCCTCGCCAATTGAAAGCAACCCGACACGCGGTCGACGATCAGTGCCGAAGCCAGAACGCCCAATCCCCGAACCGCCAAAGCCAGAACGTCCCAGCCCGGAAACCCCAAACATCGAACGAAAATAGATTTCGCCCATCACCGCGAACTGTTCCAGATGATGCGGCTTGCAATCGACGTTGGCCCCCACATCGAGCAAAATCGCCGCGGTGCCCGGAGCTGTCGGAAAGACCGCGGCCAAAGCCGGCCGGTCGACACCCTGCAGCGCGCCGAGCACCATCTTCGCCGAAGCCATCGCCGCGCCGGTATTGCCCGCAGTGACAAAGCCCGCAGCACGACCCTCGCGAACCAGCCGCAATCCCACACGCATGGAAGAGTCGCGCTTGGAGCGCACCGCCTGCACGGCTTTGTCTTCCATGGTGATGACTTCGCTGGCATGGACGATTTCGAGAGGCAGCCGCGAGGCTGCGGGGTGACGATCTAGCTCCGCTCTCACGATAGGTTCCGGGCCGACCAGCAAAACCCGCGCGCCGTAGTTTCGCGCGGCGTGAATTGCGCCCTCGATTTCAGGCCTGGGAGCCCGATCTGAACCCATCGCATCCAGCGCGATCACGCTAGGCATCTTCTGGGGGGACTAGCTGGCTTCGCCGACTTCGACAACTTCGCGGCCTTTGTAGTAGCCACACTTGGCGCAGGCGCGATGCGGCATCTTCTTCTCGTGGCAGTTCGGGCACTCGGAGAGCGAATGGCTCTTCAGGGCATCGTGCGCCCGCCTGGTGGAGGTGCGCTTTTGAGAATGTCGTCGTTTCGGATTCGGCATGTTCTATGAATTCCTCTCGCGAGGCCCTCGCCTCCGCAATCAATCTTGATATCGCAAACTAAATACCTAAATACTAGGACCTAGTGCGCCAGCTTGCCGCGAATCTCTTTCAATGCTGACCATCGCGGCTCTTCCACTTCAACCGTGCAATCACACTGTCCCTCATTCAAGTTCTGGCCGCAATGTGGACACAGCCCTTTGCAATTCTCCCGGCACGTTACCTTCAACGGAACAGCCAGCAGCAACTGCTCGCGCACGACATCTTCAAGCTGAATGCCTTCGCCTTCATAATAGCTGATCTCGGCTTCCGCATCGGTGATCGACATTTCGTCTCGTCCCGCATCCGCACCCAGAGGACGATACAAAAGATCGAATTCCCGTTTCACATCCTGCTCCACCGGCTCCAGACAACGGGCGCAACTCAGTTCCAGCCTGGTCGCAACCTGGCCTTTTACCCGTATGTCTTGAATGATTTTGTGCTTGCCGTGGTGCTCCTCGACCAAATCCGCGCGGCCGCTGGTCTTGATCGGAGTGCGCTGGCGGTATTCCGGGCCCAGATCGATCAGCCCCGGAGCAAACTCCTCACCGAAATCGATCGGCTGAAGCTCTAAATCTTTGATCTTGAAGAGCATGGGAAACCTCCGCGCAACCTTAACTACCGCTCCAGGCCCGCGGAAGCACGCCACGGAGGCGCAAGTACCGCAAGGAGCAACCTCAAGAATAAAGGTCGAAAGAAAGAGGTGTCAAGGCAAGACAGTACCCCGACCGCAGCTCTTTAACGCGCCGAATGCGATTCTATCGGCCCGAAGGTAAATTGCTGCTCCAGCAATCTGCCGCGATCAGCCAAGCGCCCAACCGGCGCCACACCTTCACATACTTGCCGCGGTCGGCGACCAGCGTTCCATCGGGCTGGCGGATGGCAACGTTGTAGCGGCCAATCTCCATCGCCATATCGCCCGAGGATTCGACGCGCACGGTCTCCAGGCGCAAATCTTCATAGCCTGCTTCGCCGAACTGCCGGAGCAGCCGCTCGACTGCTTTGGGGCCATAAGCGGGCTCATTGTGCGGCGCCATGAATGCGCCATCGGTTGTGAAGAGAGCGGCAGCCTGATCGTAGTTGCCGGTGTTAAACGAAGTGACAAAATCCTGCGCCAGGTTTCGGAGCAAAGACTGTACATCCAAGAACGGACGCGAGTCCGCCAAGGAGCTCGAATAGGGCCGGTACATCTACTACCTCCTGGGGGAAGGCCAAGAGCGATCCACGGCCGAGCTGGATCACCCTCAATGCTCACACATTCTAGCGCAGAAATGGCTGTGGAAGGGAAGTAGATTCGGAAACCTGTCAAAAAATCTCGGATGACAGGTTATTCCCGTCACGCAACAGAACGTTTCCTGTCGCGCAAACGTACGACAGCGCACGTTAACCGGGAGGCAGAAGAGACTATGTTTTCACTTGTGCCTCCGGCTCGACTGCGTTAAGTTTCGCCGATGAGCGTTGGTCAGCCACACACAGAGTTCGACGAGCCGGTCGAACTTCAATACAACTCAGCACAGATCGAAGCCGAGAGAGCTGCAAATACCCAACGATTTTGTCCGAACTGCTCGTCCGAGTTGAAAGAGAACCGCTGCAAATTGAGCTGTCCGCGATGCGGGTTTTACTTAAGTTGCTCGGATTTCTATTGATTTCTTTTTCATATTTCCTATTGATAACTCCCGCAGTTCGCTGCTTGCCGCTTCCTGACAGATTCAGCAAACTCCGTCTAGAATGGGGATCGACTCAATCATTATTCATAACGAGGAGAAAGCTATGGAACGCAAGGCAAGCGCAGTGTGGAAAGGCGGATTGAAAGATGGCAAAGGATCGATTTCAGCGCCCGGCGGAGTGCTGAAAGACACACAGTATTCCTTCACTTCGCGCTTCGAGAACGGGCCGGGAACAAACCCCGAAGAATTGATAGCCGCAGCTCACGCTGCCTGTTTCTCAATGGCGCTTTCCGCTCAGTTGGGCGGCGCGAACCTTACGCCGGAAAGCATTAACACCAACGTCACACTAACCATGGAAAAGCAAGATTCAGGATGGACGATCACTAAGAGCCACATCGATGTTATCGGCAAAGTTCCAGGAGCCGATGCCGCGACATTTCAAAAATACGCCGAAGCGGCCGAGAAGGGATGCCCCGTATCCAAGGTGTTGAACGCCAAAATTTCCATGACGGCGAAACTGGGGTAAGCCGCACATTGTTTAAGTTTTTCTCCGGTATTTTTCTCTGTGGTTTGACAGCCCGTGACAGGGCTGTAGAATAGAAATGGTTTTTCGACTCGGCGGCCTCGCGGCCGCCGCTGCCTTGCAACCCAGAATTGCCATCGTGGCGGAATTGGCAGACGCGCATGGTTCAGGTCCATGTACCGGCAACGGTGTGGGGGTTCGAGTCCCTTCGATGGCACCAATAGTTTCCTGTTGTCAATTTCTTGTAGTTTTGGGCTTGTCGCGCACTTAGGGTCACCGCCGTCCTCGACTCGTCGTTGACATCCCCTCGCAACCTACGGTATCTTTAAGGCTTTGGGAAGTGTCGCGGTTGCCCGCCTGATGGTCTGGCGTCCTCGCCGGGGAATCAACGAGCGGTCTTCTTTGTAATTTCAATCGCGTTTCGCAATTTTTTTCATTCTGGGAGATTTTCGATGTCAACCTATTTCCCCAAAGCGGGGGAAATTGTGCGCAAGTGGTACGTCGTGGATGCCGATGGGCAGACGCTGGGCCGTCTGGCCTCGCAGGTCGCGCGCATCCTCATGGGCAAAGAGAACCCGCAATACACTCCGTTTCTCGATACCGGCGATCACGTCATCGTGATCAACGCCGAGAAGATCAAGACGACGGGCATGAAGTCCGAGCAGAAGCAGTATCACCATTACACCGGCTATCCCGGCGGCCTGCGCACCGAAGATTATCGCAAGCGCCTCACGCGCAAGCCGGAGCAGATTATTGAAGACGCAGTCCGGCGCATGCTGCCGAAGAACAAGCTGGCGGCCCACATGTTGTCGAAGCTAAATGTGTACCGAGGCGACAAGCATCCGCATCAGGCGCAAAAGCCGCAGGATTTCAAACTGGAAGTCAGAACGTATCCAGCGCCAAAAGCGGCCGTTTCGTAACACCAGGCTTCGGGCTCTGAGCTACGAGCTTCGGGCCACGGGCAGGAATTGAATATTTGGAAAGGTTAAGAGTCGGGAGGCGAGCTCCGCCGGTTTTGCTCGGAGCTCAAGGCTCGTAGCTCGAAGCTAAAAAATGGCAGAGTTAGTTCAATACTACGGAACCGGACGCCGCAAGCGCGCAATTGCGCGCGTGTATTTGCGTCCAGGCAGCGGCGATTTCAAGGTAAACGGGCGCGCCTTTGAAGAGTACTTTGTGACTCCCGCGCAGCGCTCGAGCGCGAAGTCTCCATTGGCATCCACCGATTCCGCAGCGTCGTTCAACATCGTCGCCACTGTGCTTGGTGGCGGCGTGCGCGGTCAGGCCGATGCAGTAAAGCTGGGCATAGCGCGGGCATTGATGCAGTTCAATACAGAGCTGCGCGGCAAGCTGAAGTCCGAGGGAATGGTGACTCGCGATCCGCGCGGCAAAGAACGCAAGAAGTACGGTCAGAAGGGCGCAAGAAAGCGCTTCCAGTTCAGCAAGCGCTAATTGCAAGCTTGAGGGGAAGTAATTCCTCGCTGTGTCTTCGGGCCGGTTCGATGAAGAGAGTTTTTGTTTTAGCTGAGAGCTGACGGCCGATAGTCGACAGCTTGTTTTAGGAGTTAAATTCTTCCCGTACTCGCGTGCGGGGACGGGAATGGCAATCCGGAGCGGCATTTTCGCAAAGGATGCAGACTAAATAAGGAGGTTCATTGGCTACTATCACCATGAAGGAGTTGCTCGAAGCGGGAGTTCACTTCGGGCACCAGACTAAGCGCTGGAATCCCAAGATGAAGGAATACATCTTCGGAGAGCGCAATGGAATCTACATCATCGATTTGCAGAAGACGCTGAAGATGTTCAAAGAGGCGTCGAAATTTGTGCAGGATCTCGCCGCCGACGGCAAAATTGTTTTATTCGTCGGAACCAAGCGACAGGCGCAGGATGCCATCGCCGAAGAGGCGACCAAGTGCGGCGGCTTCTACATCAACCAGCGCTGGCTTGGCGGTCTGCTCACCAATTGGGTGACAGTGCAGAAGTCGGTAAAGCGTCTGAAAGAGCTCGACGAAATGGCTACCGATGGCCGCTACGAGCTGCTGCCGAAAAAAGAAGTGATCAAGCTCGAGCGCGAACGCAAGCACTTGCAGGCCAACCTGGCCGGCATCAAGAATATGAGCCGCTTGCCGGATGCAATTTTCGTCATCGACTCCAATAAGGAGCAGATTGCCGTCCGCGAAGCGCGCAAATTGGGCATTCCGGTAGTCGCGGTAGTCGATACCAACTGCGACCCCAGCGAAGTAGATTACGTAATCCCCGGCAACGACGACGCTCTCCGCGCGATTCGTTTGTTTACGTCGAAGATTTCGGAGTCCATCGCCGAAGGCGCGCAGTTAATGAGCGACAAGCAAATTGCCGACATGACTGCGGCAACCGAGCAGGCGCAGGCTCGAGAGGCACAGCAGGCCGTAGATGCGGCCGCGGCACTTGAGCTTCGAGAGCAGGAAGCAGCCGCCGCAGCGGATGCCTCAGACATTGGCGACGACATCAGCATGGAAGAAGTGCTGGGTCCGGCCGGCCATAAGAAGCCGGTCGCCACCGAAGAGGCCGATATCCCGAAGGTTGAGAGCCAGACGGTTTAAGAGCAGTTGCCAATTTCAACGGCCAGTTGCCAGTAGAAAACCGGGCACATGGAAGTTCAGACCCGCGCGGGTCGGCGTTTCGAGATCGGCCCGGCGCGGGTTTAATTTTGTAGGTTGCAAGGTTTCGCAGGTTTCAAAAGGTTTTATAGGGCGGTCGCATTTTGTGGTACCACGAAACGTGTACGTCACTTGAAACCATTGGAGACTTTTCGAAACCTTTGAACTGACGAAGATCAATGATCTACGATCCCCAGCTCTCTAGGGTTAGGTGATTCGTTATGGTTCGGGGCGCAAAAGAAGCTGTGATGTCCTACATCAAAGCGATGGACGATCGGGACTATGCAGCGGCTCGAAATTATTTAGGCGACAACGTGCGCGTGAAGGGCCCGGGGGGCGAAACCTTTCGCAGCCCGGACGAGTTTCTGAAGATGATGGAGCAGCAGCGGGGAAAATACGACATCAAGAAGGTTTTTGTGGATGGCGGCGACGTTTGCTTGCTCTACGACTTCATCACGCCCAAGGTGACTACTTTTTTCTGCTCCTGGTATCAGGTCAAGGACGGGAAGATAGGTTCGATCCAGACTGTTTTTGATCCCCGCGCATTTGCGGCGGCGCAATAGCCGGGATTTCCACCTTGAAACCTTAAAGACGGCATTCATAGGACTCTTAACCAATGAGCACTACTATGGCAAATATTTCAGCAGCGCAAGTAAAAGAGCTTCGCGAAAAAACCGGGGCTCCCATGATGGATTGCAAACAGGCCCTCACCGAAGCCAAAGGCGACATGGAGCAGGCCGTTGTGGTCCTGCGCAAGAAGGGCGTTTCAGTCGCGGCCAAGAAGGCGGCGCGCGTCACCAGCGAAGGCTCGGTCACCAGCTACATTCACGCCGGCGGCAAGATCGGCGTGCTCGTCGAAGTCAACTGCGAGAGCGATTTCGTCGCCCGCACCGATGACTTCAAAGAACTGGCGCACGATATCGCCATGCACATCGCGGCTAGCGATCCAAAATTCGTCCGCAAAGAAGATGTATCGAAGGCCGACTTCGATCGCGAGAAAGAGATCTATCTCGCGCAGGCCGTCGCTTCCGGAAAGCCGCAGAACATTGCCGAAAAGATGGTCGCCGGCAAAATGGAAAAGTTCTATGAAGAAGTCTGCCTGCTGGAGCAGCCTTTCATCAAAGATCAGACCGTCTCGATCGCGCAACTCATCGCGGCCAAGATTGGCAAGCTGGGTGAGAACATCAGCGTGCGGCGCTTCGCGCGTTTCAAGGTAGGCGAGGCGACCGCAACGATCGCTACCACGAAGCCGGCCGAAGGCGGCGAAGCGGCACCTGCAAAGTAATTAGGATCCAGCTCCGAAGGTTCAGCGTATGCTGAACCCTGAGGTCTCTATGAAAGCTAGACTCTAAACTCATGCAACCTCTCGCCTTCAAACGCGTCCTGCTCAAGCTCTCCGGCGAAGCCCTCGCTGCAAATCAGGGTTTCGGCATCGACACCCCGCGCATCCACGAGGTCGCGGCCGAGCTAGCCGACGTTCACAAACTCGGCGTGCAGATCGCCATCGTGGTCGGCGGCGGCAATTTCTTTCGCGGCGTAGCCGAGCAAGCCAAAGACATGGACCGCGTCTCCGCCGATCACATGGGCATGCTCGCCACTGTGATCAATGCGCTCGCGCTGCAGGATGCGCTCGAAAAGCAAAAAGTCTACACCCGCGTGCAGACCGCAATTGAGATGAATCAGGTCGCCGAGCCCTTCATCCGCCGCCGCGCCATCCGCCATCTTGAAAAAGGACGTATCGTAATTTTTGCCGGCGGCACCGGCAATCCTTACTTTTCCACCGACACCGCTGCCTCCTTGCGCGCCATGGAAATTAAAGCCGACGCGATTCTGAAAGCCACCAAAGTCGACGGCATCTACGACGCCGATCCTATGAAGGTGAAGGATGCAAAAAAATTCGGCGACATCACTTACATGGACGTTCTGCGGCTCGGGCTGAACGTCATGGATTCAACCGCCATCAGCCTCTGCAAAGACAACAATCTCCCCATCATCGTCTTCAATCTCAATCAGCACGGTAACATTCGGCGCGTCGTGATGGGAGAAAAGATCGGCTCGCTGGTGAGTGCGTAAAGAATGGCGCCTTTGCTGCATGAGTGTGCGAACATTTTCGTCATTCCGCAGTCCCGGCGTTTCAGCCGGGCCATGGATCTCGCGCGAATCGCTACTGGAATTTATAATGCAAAGTTTCCATCTTCCCTTTCACGGAGCTGATTGAAATGGCGCCTGCCACCATGGCCACAATTCCCGGCCTCAAAGACACCTACATTCAACTCAAAACACGCATGGAAAAGGCCGTTGAGGATTTCCGCAAAGCCATGGCCGCCACTCGCACAGGCCGCGCTTCCGTACACATGCTCGATAGCGTGAACGTCGACTATTACGGATCGCAGATGCCCCTGAATCAGATCGCGCAAGTCCACGCCCCTGAGCCGCAGATGATCACCGTCCAGCCCTACGACGCCTCGCAGATGTCGGTGATTGAAAAAGCCATCCGTTCCGCCGAACTCGGCTTGAACCCGATGAACGACGGCAAGCTGATCCGCGTCCCGGTTCCGGCGCTCACGCAAGAGCGCCGCCAAGAGATGGTGAAGCACCTGCACAAAGTTCTCGAAGAGCATCGCACCGCCGTGCGCAACATCCGCCGCGATGGCAACGACGCCATCAAAAAGGCGATGAAGGACAAGAAAATCACGGAAGACGACGAAAAGAAGTCCCTCGACGAGATCCAGAAGCTCACCGACGATGAAATCAAGAAGATGGAAGAGATGAGCAAGGGAAAAGAAAAGGAAGTATTGGAAATTAAATAACCGCGTTTTGCCTGTCCATCCGCCACTTGGCATTGGTTCAGTGATCCGGGGCTGGCTTAATCATTCTCGCCTCTGATCCGTCACTAGAGTCCATGTACTAATTCGTCGCCCAATCAGACCATCCCTAAGATACCGCTCTGCATGCACTTACCCTGTTTTCCCGTCCGGGAGACCATCCGGTAACAGGAACCGTGGTTACGCGACATCCTTCGCGGCCCCGTGTTTCCATCTTGGTGAAGCGATTTTGCGGCTCCCCCAGAGACTTCACCACACTTTGAATCAGGAGTTCGTCATGAAGAAATTTCTTGGGATTGCCCTTGCGCTCGCCCTGGCCATGCTTGGAGTGGGCTGCAGTTCGTCGAGTTCGTCTTCGCCCACGTCTCCGTCGGCGCAATCAGCGAACATTTTCGTCACCGGCGAAGATGCTCCGCTGGCGTCGGTTGTCGGATTCAACGTCACCATCAATTCGATCACGTTAACGGGTGGCACCTCGCCGCAGGTCCTGTCGACGCCGACAACGGTCGATTTCGCGCGCCTGCTGGGCCTGCGCTCTCCCCTGGCGTTTAACTCAGTTCCAGCGGGCACCTACACCGGTGCCACATTTACGCTTTCGACTCCCGTGATTTCCTACGTGGATATGACGCAGAATCCTCCGGCACTCAACACGATCAACGGAACGTTTACCTCCGCCGGAGGGCCCACGCAGACCACAGTCACCGTCAACTTCCCCTCGTCGATGGTTGTTGGCGCCAATGGCCTGGCGGGCTTGCGAATGGAATTCGACATTCGCCAGTCTGTCGCAGTCGATGGCAACGGCAATGTCACCGGCGTGGTGAATCCTACGATTTACGCCAGCGCGGTGCAGGCCAGCGATCCGGGGGGCCAGATCACCGATCTTATGGGCGGCCTCGCTTCCGTGAATGCATCCGCCAACTCATTCGTCATCCAGGGTCCCTATGGACATCAACTCACGATCGACGTAAACAGCAGCACGCAGTACAACAGCGGATGGACGATCAACAATCTGGCGGCTCCAGCGATTGTCGGTGTGCAGGGAGCGTTCCAGGCCGATGGCAGCTTGATGGCAACCTATGTGGAAGTCATCACCACGTCACAAGCATTTCTCTCTGGACGCGTGCTGGCGATCAACCCCACCAGCGGACCGGTTCAACAGGTCACGATGTGGGTGGGTGAAACCAGCGCCGACCTGGTCAGCGACAGTGACACGATTCAGACTATCGACATCAGCGCCGTCGCAGATAACCAGTACGATATCTGTTTCTTCAACAATCTGTTCACTAACGCTCTGTTCAGCCCGGCTCACGTTCTCGTAGGCCAGCGCATTTTCATCGGCGGCAGCTACTCGAACAGCATATTCACTCCGCAGATGGTTTCGCTCCGCCTGCAGGGCGTCTACGGCACCATGACGGGCACAGCCAACATAGTGAGCGGCAACATCGGCGACTTCCAGTTGCAGAACAACGCGCTCATCGGGTACTCGCTTGGCGGAGGCCCGCTGACCGTGTGGACCGGTAACGCGACGTTGTTTGTTAACACAACCGGCTTGAGCGCTTTAACCAATGGCGAATCGTTGGTCGCTGGCGGCTTGCTGTTCTATGATCAGCTGACCGCAGGTCCGATCATGGCAGCGGGAGTTGTGGCCGATCCGCCACCGGTTCAGTAACTCAACCTGCAACTTAAACTCAATGGGCGGCCGAAAATGGCCGCCCATTTCTTTGTGTGCCGGCCGGGTTTCTGCTGGAAGCCCTCTATAATTGCAGGATGCCCAAGCAGATCGTTCATGCCGCCTGTCCGCACGACTGCCCCGATGCTTGCGGCGTGTTGATCACAGTCGAAGGCGGACGGGCGACGAAGATTCAGGGCGATCCCGCGCATCCCGTCACGCGCGGATTCCTCTGCGCGAAAGTGGCGAAGTATCTCGATCGTGTCTACTCGCCCGATCGCGTGCTCTATCCTATGCGAAGGGTCGCGTCCAAGGGTGTGGCGACAGGATCGGCAAATGCGGGCGAGCACGCCCGCTCCACGCAAGCATTCGAGCGCATTACCTGGGACGAGGCTCTCGACGAAATCGCTTTCCGATTTCGCAAGATCATCGTCGACTTCGGGGCCGAGGCCATTCTTCCTTATTCCTACGGGGGAACTCTCGGAGCACTTAACGGCGCCTCGATGGATCGCAGATTCTTCAACCGCCTCGGCGCATCGCAGCTCGAGCGCGCAATCTGTTCGGCAGCGGGCGAGGCCGGACTGATCTCGGTGCTCGGCGTGAAGCTGGGAACCGAGCCTGAACAGTTCATCCATTCCCGCTACATCATCGCCTGGGCTGCGAACATTCACGGCAACAACGTTCATCTGTGGCCCTTCATCGAGGAAGCGCGGCGGAAGGGCGCGAAGCTGGTAGTCATCGATCCCTATCGCACTCGAACTGCCGCCTGCGCCGACTGGTATTTGCCAGTCAATCCCGGAACCGACGGGGCGTTGGCGCTCGCCATGATGAACGTGATCCTCGGCGAAAACTTGCACGACTCCGATTACGTCGCGAAACATACGCTGGGATTCGATCAACTTCTCGAAAAAGTGAAGGCATATTCTCCCGAGCGCGTCTCGCAATGGACGGGAATCTCCGCCGAAGATATCCGCAAACTGGCTCGCGAGTATGCCACAACCCGCCCATCGGTCATCCGCCTGAATTACGGCGTGCAGCGCTCCGATGGGGGAGGCATGGCCACGCGCGCCATTGCGATGCTGCCATGCATCATCGGGTCATGGAAAGAACTCGGGGGCGGCCTGCAGCTATCGACCAGCGGCGCCTTTGGACTCAACAAAGACGCCCTGACGCGTCCCGATCTTAAGCCCGACGGAGCAGCCAAGCCGCCACGATCGATCAACATGGTGGAACTCGGCAAGGCGCTCAACACACTGGGATTTAACAAACTGGGATCGAACAAGAATGAACCGCCGGTCAAGGCTTTATTCGTTTACAACTCGAATCCAGCCGCGGTCTGCCCCAATCACAACGAAGTGATTCGCGGTCTTATGCGACCGGACCTGTTCACGGTTGTTCACGAGCAATTTTTCACCGACACCACCGATTACGCCGATATCGTGCTCCCGGCCACCACTTTCTTCGAACATAAAGACCTGCAAATCGCCTATGGACATTACTACATCCAGGTATCCGATCAGGCGATCCAGCCACTCGCGGAATGTCGTTCGAATGTCGAACTGTTCCGCAATCTGGCGGATCGCTTGGGATTCAAAGACTCGTCCTTCCACGAGAGCATCGACGAAATGATCGACGGCGCTTTGGATTCCGGCAATCCCTGGCTGCAAGGAATCACTCGCGAGCGTTTGCAGCGCGAACCGCAGGTCAGATTAAACTTCGCGGCTTCCGGCATCCGGCCTCCGGCCTCCATACCCGCTAACGAAGGCGTCGGGGCTGCGCCATTCCTCCCCTTCGCCAACGGAAACTTCCACACGCCCTCCGGCAAGGCCGAGCTTTACAGCGGGGAGATGAAGAAGTTGGGACTCGATCCGGTCGTCGAATTCAAACCCCCCGCCGAATCGCGCCACGGCTCCGAGAAAAATAGCTTCCCCTTGGAACTCCTCGCGCGAAAGGCCGACAATTTTCTGAATTCGACCTTTTCGAATGTTGGCACTGTGCAAAAAATGGAGCACACCAATCTGCTCGAGATGAACTCATTGGATGCCCGCGAACGCGGAATTTCGGACGGCGACCGCGTTAGAGTTTACAATGCTCGCGGAGAGATTTTTCTCCGCGCGCGAGTCGATGGAGCCCTGCAGCCCGGAGTGGTTTCTGCCAGGCTGAATTGGGCAAGGCTGAGTCCGGGATTGAAAAATATTAATGTGCTTACCTCAGAAAAACTTTCCGACCTGGGCAACTCCGCAACGTTTTATTCCGTCTTGGTGGAGGTGGAGTCGGCCAGGTCTCGCCAATAACGCCGCGCGCCTTGGACGCTTTCCAATTCTCTACGTATAATGATCGTTTTCTCACATCCCAGACTCTGAGGTTGTAGCGATTCATCTTTGTCCTCATGCAGAGACAGCTGTGCCCGAGCGCGGCCATCGTTGGTCCTTTGCCGATTATTCTTTATTTCATTCCCTGGTCGGTCTCCGCGGAAGAATGAAGCGGTGGGTCTGGTTGCTGACGCTCGCACTTCTTGTCTTTCCCTCAGCGAAAAGCTGGGCGCAGAGCGACGTCATCTCAGAAATCATTGTGCAGGGCAACCGCCGAATTCCTGTTGAGACGGTGAAAGCCCGCATCTTCACTCACCCCGGCGATATCTACGATCCGGCGGCCCTCGAGCGTGACTTCAACGCGCTCTGGAATACCGGATATTTCGAAGACATCCGCTTCAGTCGCGAGCAGACCCCCAAGGGTTGGCGGCTGATTATTCAAGTCAAAGAGAAACCGACGATCCGCGAAATCAATTACGTCGGTCTGAGTTCGGTTTCGACCAGCGACGTACTCGACCGCTTCAAAGAGGCGAAGGTCGGGTTGGCAGTCGAAAACCAGTACGATCCTACGAAAGTGAAGAAAGCGGAAGTCACCATTAAAGGTTTGCTGGCCGAGCACGGACGCCAGTTCTCCACGGTCCGCACCGAAATCCGCCAGATACCGCCCGCCTCAATCGGAATCACCTTCGTCGTAAAAGAAGGTCCCAAGGTCAAAGTCGGCAAGATCAAGTTCGAGGGAAATAAGAACGTCAAGAGCCGCGTCCTCCGCTATGCCATGAAGAATCTGCGGCCCATCGGCATTCCCCACTCGATCTTCTTGGAAAACATTTTCGCCCGCACCTACGACGCCACCAAGCTCGACGAAGACACCGAACGCGTCCGCAACGAGTACCAGAACCGCGGCTACTTCAAAGTCATCGTCGATCAGCCCAAGACGCAGATTCACGATACCGGCCACCAGGGCGGCCACATACCGCTGATTCAAAGTGGCCCCGGCAAGGCCGTCGACATTACCATGCCCATCGAAGAAGGCGACCGCTACACCCTCGGCGGAATCACCTTCAAGAACAACAAAGCCGTTCAGAACACCAAGGCGCTTCGCAATCTTTTTCCCATCAAAGACGGCGACATCTTCAGCAAAGAGAAAATCGCCAAAGGCCTCGAGAACCTGCGCAAAGCCTACGGCGAACTCGGCTACATCAACTTCACTTCGATTCCTGACACCCACTTCGACGACGAAAAGAAGCAGATCTTTCTGGATATCGATGTCGATGAAGGAAAGCAATTCTACGTCCGCCGCATCGAATTCCAAGGCAACACCACTACTCGCGACAAAGTCATCCGCCGCGAAATTGCGCTCGAAGAAGGAAACATCTACAACTCGCGCCTCTGGGAAGTGAGCCTGCTCCGCCTGAACCAACTCGGATATTTCGATCAGTTGAAGCCAGACGATCCCAACACTACAGTTCGGACGCTCGACGAAAAAGACGGTCTCGTCGATCTCACGCTGAAAGTGCATGAGAAAGGCAAGAACAGCATCGGCTTGAACGGCGGCGTCAGCGGACTCGAAGGCGCTTTCGTCGGCATCAATTATGCCACCAACAATTTCCTCGGCCTTGGCGAAACGCTCTCCGTCCAGGCCAGCGTCGGCAACCTCGCGCGCAGCGTCCGCTTTGGCTTCACTCAGCCTTACATGTTCGACCGCCCCCTGCAGTTCGGCTTCAATGTTTACTACACCAAGGTGAGCTACGATCAAGCTCGTCAACTGGGCATTTTTTCTGGACAGACTCTCAACCTTCCCAACGCCGTGCTGCAGAACCTGCAGAACTACAGCCAGTCGAGTGCCGGATTCACCACCTCGCTTAGCTATCCGCTGCGCCACTCGTTCAAGCGCGTTGGCATCACTTACTCGTTCGATCGCTCTTCACTGCTCGCCTTGAGCACCGCGTCCAAGAACCTCTTCCAGTATCTTGCCTTCCGCGGCATCTCTGGTCCGCAGGCCCTCGAGGGCATCATCACCAGCAAAATCTTCCCCAACTTTTCTTTCAACACCATCGACAGTCCCATCTCGCCGCATCACGGCCAGATGTTCACCGCGGGCGCGGAACTCGCCGGCATTGGAGGAACCATCCGTTCCATCCGCCCGGTCGTGCAGTACAAGCGATTTATTCCCGTGCAGAAGCGCCGTAACGCGCTCGGCTTCAACGTTCAGGGTTCGTTCATCACCGGCTATGGCGGATTGGTCGCCCCACCTTTCCAACGCACCTACATGGGCGGCGAAAACGATCTGCGGGGGTTCGACATCCGCTCCATTTCTCCCGTCGCGTTTCTGCCAAATGTAGGTTCGATTGCGCTCACCAATCAAGACGGAACACCAGTTCTGAAGGATCCGCAGAACCCCCGCGCTGGACCCGTCACCGTTCCCATCCCAATCGATCAAATCGTCTTCCCGGGCGGCGATTTGAGTATCGTCACCAATTTTGAATACCGCATCACCATCGTCGGACCGGTGGCGCTCGCGCCCTTTGTCGATACCGGTATCGATCCCATTCTGCGTCCGTCGCAGTTGCAGATTGCGCAGGTGCAGTACGAGTCGGTTGTCGGCACGCAGTTCGGCTGTCCGCTGCTGGTGCAGACCGCAACCGCCAATACCTGCACGCCGGGCCATGTTCTGATCCCGCCGCCGTCGCAGACTTTATCGGTGCTGGGCGAGACCAACTGGAAGCCCAGAATGTCGACCGGTCTCGAGTTGCAAATGTTCCTCCCGGTCATCAATGCGCCCTTCCGCATCTACTGGGCCTACAACCCGCTGCGCCTGGATGAGGCGGCGCTTCCGCCCATCCCCATTACGCCCTCGATGTTCCCGCAAGTCTGCAACCCCAAAACAGGTTGCCAGCTTACCGCCGCCGGAGCCTACACTTATAACCTCGCCAAAAATGCCTACGCCCCCGACTTCCTCCTGCGCGAACCAAGAAAGACGTTCCGCTTCACCGTCGCCACTACGTTCTAACTCCGCCGGACAGGCGAACCTCTCCGTCACCATGGGAACGAACCTCAACGGCGATGGTCGTGATTGAGATCTGCTGGAACAATTCCTCGGGCGGAGTAAGCAGGCCGAACCGATAAGGCTCAAGAAAAGATCGCCGCCTAGCGAGGAAGAGGAAAAGGAAGTGGCGGGCCCTTGTGATCCGGCGGCGACTCGTTTCACAAAGAGAGAGCTAGGAGCATTCTTCCGGATGCCGGTAGCCGAAAGCCGGAAGCTGCTTTTTTGCCATCCACCCCTGCAAGATCAGCACCGCCGCCATCCGGTCCACTGCCTTAGCACGCTTCTCAATTGATAATTCAGTCGAACGGAGCAACCGGTTCGCCTCCGCCGACGTTAGCCGCTCGTCCCACAAATGCACCGGTAAGCGGAATCGCTTGCGAAGCTCTGCGGCAAACCCCTGCATCTTCTCCGACTGTATTCCTTCGGCCCCACTCATTCGAAGCGGCAGCCCAATCACAATCTCGCGCACGTCATACTCTTGAATCACTTTCTCCAGCGCCGCCAGATCATGCCGCTTGTTTCGGCGCTGCAGCGTTTCCAACCCCTGAGCCGTGATTCCCAACGGATCCGACACGGCCACTCCAATTCGCCTCGACCCCACGTCCAGCCCGAGAACCCGTCCCCGCGTCCGCTTTGACTCCGGTTCGTCATCGATCACGTCGGGATTATAAACTCTCAACCTCAGGCCTCCATCTGGCGTCATCCTCTCCCTAGTAATGGCTTTGTCTGTAGTGACTTAGGTTTAAACCGACCTCTGAACCTCTTATCGCCGGCGGTTTATAAATCCGCCGGTTTCCCGCCCCACTCCTTGCTTTTCGTCCCATTTCGGAATAGTCTATTTACAGTAGAAACAAGGCTTCTCCCCATTTGACCCTCCGCCTGCCTGGGTGCCTTTTATGAATGCTGCAGACCTCAATTTCCACATTGGCGACAAGGTTGTTTACCCGAACCACGGAGTCGGAGTTATTGAGCAAATCAGCAGCCGGTCCATCGGCGCGTCGATCGAGAAGTTCTACCTGCTCAACATCAAGTCCAGCAGTTTGAAGGTGATGATCCCTTGCAGTAATGTGGGCAGCGTCGGAATCCGCCGGGTCGTCCGTAATGGGGAAGTGCAGAAGATCCTCGACTTCCTCTCCGTTGCCGAAAACCTCACGACCTCTGACTGGAAGGATCGTTTTAAAGAAAACTCCGACCGCATGCGCACCGGTTCTCTCATCGAGGTTGCTGGCGTGCTCAAAAGCCTGATCGCCCTTCACCAGGCCAAGCCACTCTCATTCCGCGAAAAGAAGATGCTCGAACGCGCCCGCTACCTCATAGTGAGCGAACTTGCTATGTCGCGGAATTGCGAAGAGAACAAAGTTGAAGAGCTGCTCGCACTCGCTCTCGCCAAGTGCAATCTCCGCTTCCCGGAAGCCTCCGAGTTCGCCGCCTAAGTTTCTCCCCGAACCATAAACTGTCCCCGAACCACAGCTCCCGAAAAGGATCGTCTCTCTGTTTTAGCAGGCATCCCCGGAACAGGTTTATAATCTCAAAAGTGTGCTGTGCAGCCTAATTCGCAATGACCGACCAACTTAGAAAAAAGCTGCAGGAAGAAGTCGACGCGCTGGAGCGCGAACTGGTTCACGATCTTCCCAAGGAAATCAAACGCGCTGCCGCTCTCGGCGACCTCAGCGAGAATGCCGAATACCACATGGCAAAGCAGCGCCAGGAGTTCGTCAAGGCCCGCTTCCGCCAGCTCGGCAAGCGCCTCGCCGACTTGTCCCTCACCAACATGAACAACATTCCCAAGGACAAGGTCGGCCTCGGTTCCACCGTGAAGGTCTACGATAGCAACAAAGATGAAGAGATCGAATACAAACTCGTCACCAGCGAAGAGTCCGATGTGGGCGCCGGGAAAATTTCAACCACATCTCCCATCGGCCGCGCCCTGCTCAACAAAAAAGTTGGAGACGAAGCGACGGTCATCACGCCCAACGGCAAGCGCGAACTGGAAATCCTGAGCCTGACTACGATCCACGACGAAGCCGAACAAGAAAAGGCGGGCGACTGATGTCAGCCTCGCCGCTGCCGTCAGAAAGCGCAACCGCCACCGGACCTACTGCTGCAACGGCGCCAGACCTTTCCGTTTGTAATCCTTCGCTAAGCGAAGAGCCTGCCCTAAGCCCTACCAAGGGACCTATGCATCTGGCCGCCGTCAACACTTCTTCTGCCGCGTCAACGACACAGCCTGCGTCATCTCCCAATCTGAGCTGGACCTCCGCTTTCGGCCGCGCCTGCGGAGTTCTTCTTGATACCATTGTCCGCTGGCTGGCGCTCTCCCGCATCAATCCCAACGTCCTAACCTTCATGGGATTAGTGGTCAACACCTGGGCCGCAATCCTTTTCGGCTCAGCCACAGCCCTCACCCAGCGCCGCCTCTTCTTCTACGCCGGCCTGGTCATCATCTTCTCCGGCTTCTTCGACCTCGTCGATGGACAGGTCGCCCGCGCCACCAACCGCGTCACCCGCTTTGGAGCCTTCTTCGACTCGGTCGTCGACCGCTACAGCGACGCCTCGCAATTCCTCGGGCTGCTGGTCTTTTACGCCCGCGGCGACCGCTTCTTCTACGTCGTGCTCACCGCCTACGTCATGATCAGCGCCATCATGGTCAGCTACACCCGCGCCCGCGCCGAGAGCCTGATCGGCTCCTGCCGCGTCGGCTTCATGGAGCGCCCCGAACGCCTCGTTCTAGTCATCCTCGGAGCGCTCTTCAACCGCATGGCCCCAGTCCTCTGGGTAATCGCGTTGCTCTCCACGCTAACGGTAATCCACCGCATGCGCTACACCTGGACCAGAACCCAGGACCCGCCCATTCCTATCAAGGCATAGCAACTCAAAATAGTTGGAGAATGCACGGTTAAGACCTGGGAGGAAGAGTCCAAGAACGCGCGCCCCGGCGGTTCTCGCCGAGAATCAATTTCCCTTCAAAATTCAAACCCCAAATCGCATTCCTGTTTTAGTGAGCCCATAGCTCCGAAGCTGCGGCAGTCCGCTCCAAGCCAAAAACGCGCTATTCTAAAGCGCGATGCCCACAAATCCAGTTCTCGTCGTCCACGGCGGAGCCTGGGCCATGCCCGATGACATGGTCGAAGCCCACATTCGCGGCGTTCGCAACGCCATCTCCGCAGGTTGGAGCGTGCTGGCTCGTGGCGGTTCCGCGCTCGACGCCGTCGAAGAAGCAGTCGTCATCCTGGAAGATGATGACACCTTCGACGCTGGTCGCGGAAGCTTCCTCAACCGCGATGGCAAAGTGCAGCTCGACGCTCTCCTCATGGACGGCGCAACATTGCGCGCCGGAGGAGTTGGCTGCGTCGAGCGCCTGCGCAATCCCGTCCGCGCCGCGCGAAAGATTCTCAGCGAGAGCCCGCATGTCTACTTTGTCGCCGAAGGAGCCGAGCGCTTCGCCGCCGAACACGGCATCGAACTCTGCCGTAACCAAGACCTGATCATTCCGCGCGAGATCGAGCGTCTGCGCGAGTACCAGGCAGAAGCGGCTCAACATTCTTCTACCAAAGATGGCAACGACCTATTCGCTCCCGAATTGACGCATGACACAGTCGGAGCAGTGGCCCTAGATCGAGACGGCAACATAGCCTCCGCAACCTCCACAGGAGGAACGCTGAACAAAGCTCCAGGAAGGTTAGGAGATTCATCCCTGATCGGCTGCGGCTGCTACGCCAATAACGAGACTGCAGCCGTTTCGACCACAGGTTGGGGAGAACCGATTATGAAGCTTGTTCTCGCCAAATGGACTGCCGACCGTGTCGGAGCAGGCAACCTCCCGGAATGGGCAGCTCAGGAGGCCATGAACTACCTCAAACAGCGCCTGAACGGCCACGGCGGCATCATCGTCCTGAACTCGCAGGGCCGTTTTGGGCTTTCCCATAACACTCCGCGGATGGCTTGGGCCATCAAAACGGTCCACAAAGAGGAGGCTGGAATCGAACGGGAAAAAGGCTAGGTTAGAAGTCCCCAAAGCACGATTTTGCAAAAACTGGGTCGGCTTGTTACGAAATCCGAACACGCGCTCTTGGCTCTCTCGAAGCTGTGCCTTCAAGTTGAATAAGGCGTCTGGGGACCAAAACAGCGTTCTAAGCAGTATTTGCGCGCGGTTGAGGTTGTTCGGAATTCGTAACAAGAACTCCTGAATAGAAAAAACTACCAGCAGTAGTACCCGAACAGCCTCGTCCCTGCTATGATGTCCAGCACTTCTCTGGAGGGGTGCCATGCTCCCAGCTGGCAAAAGTCTTCGTGCGTTGCGAGAGAAACTCGGGTTGACCATGCGCGACATTGAGATGTCGAGCGCGCGCATGGCCGAGAAATATCGCAACGAAGAATTCTCGATTCCTCCTAGCCGGTTGTCGGATATCGAGACCAAAGGGGTTCTGCCTAGCATCTTCCGCCTCTACACACTGGCGGTAATTTATCGGCGCGATATGCGCGAGTTGCTGGCTTGGTACGGGGTTGACATGAACAACATGGCGTCGGATCTTGGCATGATATCGCCGCCGAAGTCGCACGTATCGGAATCGTTGGCAGGCATCTCTGCGGTGCAGATGCCCGTACGCATGGATCCTGCGTTCGATCAGCAGCGTACTACCAATCTCGGGCGCATGGTCGAGCAGTGGGGATTGGTGCCCTTGTCTTATCTTGCGCAATTCGCGCACAGCGATTTCACCTACGGCTACATCGGTGAGCAGGACTTCACCATGTACCCGATTTTGCCGCCTGGAAGCTTCATTCAGGTGGACGAAGCGAAAAATAAAGTGATCGAAGGCTTATGGCGCTGTGAGTACGAGCGTCCGATTTATTTTGTAGAGACGCGCGACGGACACACCTGCTGCTGGTGCAGCATGCGGCGCGATGACATTGTTCTGCAGCCGCATCCCTTGTCGCCGGTTCCGATTCGGGTGCTGCGACATCCGCAGGAAGCGGAGATCATTGGGCAGGTCGTGGGCATCGCTATGAAGTTGACCGAGTGGCACGCTTTCGGTTCTTCTCCAGGGTCGAAAGCGCAACCAGCACTGAATTAAGGTGACGGGCAGAGGCTGCGTTTTGTGCTGAGGGGAGCAGTTCTGTACCCTGCCCGCGCATGCCTTCTACGTAACTCTCCGCACTTGTATTGTTATCGGCGCTCGACTCCTGCACATCCTCTTCCAGTTCGGATATCGGCGTCCGCAGTACCGTCGACAAAACCTCAGTGTGTGCCGCTTTCAGCGCGCGCTCCGACGATTCCTCTCCATGTACCAGCGATAGACCCCAATGCCGGTATCCGCCTTCGCGATTGCGAAGAGAAGCAAGATAAGAAAGCTTGGCTAAAAGCCCGGAAATGGCTGCCAGCGTGGTTTCTCGAAGGTCCTGTAAGGCGGATTTGAGCGTCATTTCTGTTACGAATTCCGAACAAAAGAAGGTACTAAAGTCACGTTTTCTCCGTGTCCGGAAGATGAAATTATCACGCTTCAATTTTTCGGACAAGGAGAAAACAACAGTGAAAAAAGTATTACTGATGGTTGCAGCGGCTCTGATGTTTATCAATACTTTGGCGGTTCCAACAGTGGCGCGTGCCGACGGCGGAGTCGGCAATGTGGGAAGCGGCGGCGGCAAGCCGTAGATTGTTGAAGTTGGCGTTACGAAAACCGAACACGATTTTGATTGACGTTGTCGTCTGCAGCGGGCGGGGATATAGTATGGCGCCATCGCCCATGCTGCAGTCGCATTCATTTCTCTGGCTCTACCTCTGGATCGCGCCGCAAGTTTTGCAGGCGGCGCTTGCTGTATTTCTCTGGCGGCGTGGGCTCCACAAACTCTTCCCAATTTTCGTTAGCCTACCTCACATTTTGGAGCGATCGAGCAATCCACGCTTTACGGAATGGATATTCTTCCTTCCGTTAGCGCCGATACCTTCTGGATGGCTTTTTGGGTCGGCGCAATTGTTGAAGGGGTCATCAAGTTCGGCGTAATTGGGGAACTGTTTTTTCATCTGCTACGATCGCGTCCCGCAATCGCCAATGTCGGCCGTCGCCTAATCAGCGGAGCTGGCGCCGCATTTGTGCTGCTGGCCGTTGCGTCTGCTGCTTATACCCCTGTGGTGCATCGACAAAGCCAGTTGATCTCAATTTCCCACGCACATATCCTCTTACAAAGTTCCTACGTAATCGACTGCGGGCTGGTCCTGTTCCTGTTTCTTTTTGCGGCGCACTTTCGATTGAGCTGGAATCGTCAAGCCTTCGGAATCGCGTATCGGTTTCGGCATCGTCTGGTGCGAACACATGGCTGGGTGGGCGCTTAGCGCCAGCGGGGCATTTGGCTCGACAAAAGCTATCTCCTCGACTTCGTCAATACATGGCACTCACCACATTGCTGTTCTCATCTGGCTTTACTACCTTCCTCGTTCCCTCAAAGAAGCCCACTACGTCGACGGTTGCGTTGCCAGAAAACAATCTGGCGATTTGGAACCGGGAACTGGAGCGTTTACTGCAACAATGAATCTGGCCGTCTTCATCGTCATCGCCGCGGTACTTGCGCTGGGCATTATTCTGCGCCTGGCAATCACGCAAAGCCTGCAAACCAGGCGAAGCGCCGATTTGAATGGTTCGATTCGCCCCATCGACATCGAGGCGTTTCGCAACCTGATCGATCCTGCCGAGGATGATTACCTGCGGCACCGTTTGCCTTCGAACCAGTTTCGAATGGTGCGGCGGGAACGCTTGCGTGCCATGGCAGCCTATGTTCACCTCATCGCGAACAACGCGGTGGTGCTCATACGGGTGGGGCAAGCGGCTCTGGCCAGCGGAGATGCGCGCATTGCTGAAGCTGCGCGGCAGTTGGTGGACGACTCCCTTTTGCTACGGCGCAATGCGACTGTGGCTCTGGCGCGAATTTATTTCGCACTTGCATGGCCCAACTCCGGCTTTGCGGCCATTCGCGTAGCCGACCGCTACGAACAACTCAGCGGTGCAGCCATGCTGTTGGGCCGGCTGCAGAATCCGGCGGTGGCGGTTCGCTTAGCGGGACTCCGCTAAAAATGTGACGCTGATCACAGACGTGCCTTAGTCTTTTTTGCGACAATACGCCGCGGTGTCGTCGTGCTTGATGAAGCGTCGAGGTAACTGGCTTACTACCCCATATCATTCCAACCTTGTTTTCGCTGCGCGTTCTGGTGTAAAAACCAGCGGGAACCCTGTATCCCCAAAATTTGTGTTTTTTTTGGAGTTGTTTTGCGCCGACACTTGCGAGTGTGGGGCGTTGAGGGAGCCTTGATGATGAGCAACTCTGTGACCGAGCCCAGAATCTGCTACTCTGCGATCCGCAGCTTGAAAGCATTCTCTGTTTCACTGCTGGTTGTGTTTGTCTCGTGCGCGGCGTTCGCGCAAGGCGGTTCTGCAACCGGCGACCTGCACATCACGGTGAAGGATCGAAGCGGCAACTTCGTCGCCAATGCAACGGTGACCGCGAGCGATTCCGCCAAGGGCCTGGCTCGCGGCGCTACCGGCGATAATCAGGGCGGATACAGCGTTCGGCAATTGCCTCCAGCAACGTACACCGTGACTGCCGAGGCCCCTGGTTTTGGAAAAGCCCAGGTCAACGACGTCAGCATCACCGTCGGCGGCGTGGTCGAGTTGCCTGTCGTGCTCAACGTCGCCTCCGGCAAGGAGACGGTGGAAGTGACCTCACAGGCGGATCTGATCGAGACCTCGCGCACTTCAACCACCGATACGATTGGCGAACGGCGCATCGACAATCTGCCGATCAACGGTCGCAACTACATCAACTTCACGCTGACGGATTCACAGGTAGTTCGCGACAACGCGCCGGCTCTGGGTGCCGCGCCTACTTCTGGGTTGAACATCAGCGGCCAGCGCGCTCGCTCCAACCTCGTGAATGTGGATGGCGCTGACGCCACTGATAATTCGACCAACGGCGTGCGTTCAACCGTATCGCAGGAAGCAGTGCAGGAGTTCCAGATCATCACCAACAATTACGCGCCGGAGTACGGACGCGCCGCGGGCGGAGTCGTCAACATCATCACCCGGTCGGGGTCCAATGATTTTCACGGCGATGTGTTCGGCTTTCTCCGCAATCGAAATTTTCAGGCGGTGAATCCCTTCAGTACGGTTCCGAATCCAGCCTACACGCGCGTGCAGGCGGGCGCGGCTTTTGGCGGGCCGATTAAGAAAGACAAAACCTTTTTCTTTTTCTCCTATGAAGTTACCCGCCGGCACGAAACCGGGTTCTCCGACATTGGAGCGAACAACTTCGGATTGGTGCCGTTCGACACCGCGCAGGTCGGATTGCCCTTCGGCACTTTGCAACTTACGCCGGACCAAATCGGCTTCCTCACGAGTCCTACGACTCTGGTGGCGGAGGCCAATCCGCTGGTGGCTGAGGCGGTGGGGCACTATGCGGCGCTAGCCGGCGCGTCCTCGGGGCAAGCAGTGCAGGGAGCCTGGCCTACGAGTTTAGTTCAGGGACTCTCTGGCGGGTTGCTTTCCTCTTTCGCTGGCTTTCCCACGAGTTGCACGCCACCGGGCCCGTGCGCTCCCGTCCCGGCTTCTTACCAGACGCTGGCGTCTCAAATCGGCAATTTTCCCGTCTTTGAGGGCACCAGTCTCTATTCGCTGCGCCTCGATCACAATGTGAACCTCAATAACCGCCTGACCTTCCGGGTCAATGTCAGCCCCAGCACCATGACCGGACTTGAAGGCAGCGGAGAGGACCAGCCCTTCGGACAAAACGCATATTCGCGCACTTCCGAACAGACCTATCGTGACGTGAGCGGAGTGGCGCAGGATACATGGACCATCGGCAATAACAGGGTCAACGAATTTCGCTTTCAATATGCACGCCGGGGTCTATCGTATTTTTACAATACACAGACTCCGGGAGGCGCGGATCCCGCCGTCAACATCCCTGGGTATGCCTACTTCGGGCGCGAACCTTACTCCTACATTCAACGCATCGAGCAGCGTTACCAGTTCACCGACATTTTCTCCTGGACCATTGGCCGGCACGACACCAAGTTCGGAGTAGACTTCAACTATCTGCCGCTCACCGCGACCTTTACCGTGAACTACGGCGGGGTGTATGACTTCGGTTCTTTCAGCACCCTCAATTTGGCTTCAGCAGGTTTCTCTTCGCCGATACCTAACGACCCATTTCCCGGACTTTCTCCGGTGCAAGCTTATGGCGCAGGCCTGCCGGAGGATTTCGTTCAGGGAATCGGCAATCCCCACGATTCTTTCTCGAACAAGCCACTGGGAGTTTTCTGGCAAGATTCGTGGCGGGTCCGTCCGAACGTTACTTTGAACTACGGCCTGCGTTATGACGTTGAATTCCCACCGCAATTCAAAGCGGTAAGTCCACTGGCACAGGCAGGCTACAACTTTTTGGGATTGCAGAAAGGTATTCAGACCGACACCAACAATGTGCAGCCGCGGATCGGGCTGGCCTGGGATCCATCGAATAATGGCAAGACCGTGATTCGGGCATCTTATGGAATGTTCTATGACCATCCGCTGCTCGGACTTTACTTTTTGGGTGATGCATCTGACGGGTCAACTAGTGGACAGCTGGCATTTGCCGGAACAGGTGGATGCAGCGGAGCGGGCAATCCTGGGAATTTGAATGCCATTCCAATCTTTCAGGGATTGCCGCTGAATGTTGCTGGATCGCCGTGTGCCGCTTCGACGAATCCGGCGACGCTGGCTGCGCTGGGATACGAGCCTAACCAGCAGCAATTCAACTCGTTTCAGGCGAATTCGGTTTTTCTCAACCAGAACTATCTGAATCCCTCGAGTTTCATGCCGCTGGCGTTCCAGCCGTTTGGCTATCCGCAGTCGAAAAATTTTGTGTACGCGTATTCACAGCAGGCGAACTTCAGCATAGAGCGCGACCTGGGCCGCGGCTTTGCTCTGAGCCTCGCATACAATTTCAACGGCGGGAGGCATTTGAACCGGCCGATTAATGCGAATGCTATTCGTGGCGATCGGGTGGTTGAAAACTTGAACGCGGCCGTAGCGGCAGGGGCGAACCTGAGTACGGACAACCCTCTGACTGTTACAAGCTGCGGAGTGGGAGCGGGAGGACCCTACGTGCCGGCCGCCCTTACGAACTTCTTCCGTCCGTCGGGAATCAATCCTTCGATCGCTTTAGCCCTGCTGTCGAGTCCAGCAACCGCCCCCTGCGTTCAGGTCGTATTGCCGTTGGTGGAGAAGGAGTACGGTCTTAACTCGAGTTGCAATTTCGCTACGCTGGAGAATTGCATTCCGTTTGGCGACATGGATGCCAACTACTCGAATGGCAGCTCGGTTTATCACGGCTTCAGCACGAACCTGCGCAAGCGCTTTAACCGGCATTACGAGTTTCTGGCGTCTTACACTTGGTCGCATGCGATTGATGATTCGACCGATCTTCAGGCCACGCTGACTCCGCAGGATAGTTTCTATCCGCAGGTGGATCGCTCAACTTCTCTATTCGACCAGCGCCACCGATTCGTATTCAACGGCGTTTACCAGACCGGCAAGCTCGGCGGAAATGGCTTTACCAGCAAATTCTTCAGCAATTGGACTGTTGCTCCTTTGATTGAGTTTGGTTCCGGCCGGCCGTTCAACATCATCACCGGCAATGACGATAACTATCAGTTGTCTTCGCTCACAGGCCGTCCTAACACGTTTGTGAATCCAGCATGCACCGCGCTTGGGTTTCCGGCCGTTGCTTCGAAATTCTCGCCGACCGGGGTATTTCAGGAGCCGTGTCCGGCCGACTTTAACGGCACGCTCCTCTCGCTCGACGGCAACCTGGGACGTAATGCCGGAGTCCAGCCTTGGACAGTTTTCAACGATTTGCGGATCGCCAAGCGCGTGTACTTTGGCGAGCGCTACAACCTGGAACTGATCGCCGACATGTTTAACATTGCGAACCGCTACAACGTTGGCGCGGTGAGTCCGCTATTTACAAATGCAGGGCAGGCGACTTCGGCCTATGATCCGCGACAGTTTCAGTTTGCGGCGAAGTTCTATTGGTAGAGTGTGGGCGCCCGCCTTCCGGCTTTACCGGACGAGGGATGGCGGAAGCCGGGCGCCGACCACGAGATGTTAGACTCTCCCTTCACCCATCCTTGGCGCTTGCCGGAGTTCGTCTTCCATGTCTCAGCCCTCTTCACCCACACCGCGAACGCGTGTGGTCCGCGAAGCCCATCGCGCCGTTTATGATCGGGAAACCGCTTATCAGATCCTCGACGAAGGCTTTCTGTGCCATGCGGGGTTTGTTCTCGACGGGCAGCCATTTGTCATTCCGACCTTATACGGCCGCCAAGACAACAGCTTGCTTCTGCACGGCTCGGCCGCCAGCCGCATGTTGCGCCAGATGAAAGAGGGTGTCCCCGTCTGTGTCACCGTGACTCTTGTCGATGGCCTGGTGCTCGCCCGCTCGATTTTCAACCAGTCGATGAACTACCGTTCGGTCGTGGTCCTTGGGAAGGCCTTGCTGGTGGATGATCCGGCCGAAAAGATCGAAGCCCTGCGGCGACTTTCCGAACACATCATTCCGGGCCGCTGGGACGACGTGCGCCAGCCAAACCAACGCGAACTCAAGCAGACTTCGGTGTTGAGATTGCCGATTGAGGAGTTCTCCTGCAAGGTGCGGAGTGGCCCAGCGATTGATGACGAGGAGGATTACTCCTTTCCGACATGGGCGGGGGTGATCCCGCTGGAGATACAGACGGGCGAGCCCATTGCGGATGACAGATTAGTTGAAGGGCAGCACGTGCCCCGATACGCGCGCGATTACATGCGTCAACGAAGGTAGCCCTGCGGATCAGGGGGCCTCGCCCGACGAGCTAAGGAATCAGCAGTAGTTTCCCGGTCGTCTTCCTACCTTCCAGATCGCGATGGGCCTGCGGGGCCTCGGCCATCGGATAGGTTTGCTGGACGCGCAGCTTCAGCTTTCCTGAGGAAATCATACCGAACACCGCGCCGGATCGCGCGACCAATTCCTCGCGCGTGGAGATGTAGTTCACCAGTGTGGGCCGGGTTAGATAGAGAGATCCTTTTTGCGATAGCACGATCGGATCGAATGGCGGTACTGCGCCGCTGGATCCTCCGAAAAGCACCATCATGCCTCGCGGCCGCAGCACGTTCAGGCCTTTTTCGAAAGTGGTCTTGCCGACGGAGTCGTAGACGACGTCCACTCCCTTACCGCCAGTCAGCCGCTTGGTTTCGACTTCGAAATCAGTTTGAGTGTAAAGAATGACTTCATCCGCGCCGGCTGCACGCGCCAGTTTGGCTTTCTCCTCGGTCGAAGTCGTCCCGATCACACGCGCCCCGATGTTATGCGCCATCTGCACCAGCAACTGCCCCACGCCGCCCGCGGCAGCGTGGATCAGGGCGATCTCGCCTTTTTTCAGTGGGTAGGTATCATGCGACAGATAATGCGCAGTCATTCCCTGCAGCATGGCGGCCGCGGCCTGCTGATCGCTGACTCCCGTCGGAACGGGTACCAGACGATCGGCAGGAACGGCCTCATACTCTGCGTAAGAGCCCAACAGCCCGGTCCATGCCACTCGGTCGCCAACCTTGACCGATTTCACTTCAGAACCAACCGCAGTCACGACCCCCGCACCTTCCTGCCCCAAGACAAAAGGCAACGGCGCCTTGTAACGGCCTTCGCGAAAATAAACATCGATAAAGTTCACGCCCGCCGCCGCGAGCTTTACGACGGCCTCATTCGACTTTGGCTGGGGAATCGGTAGTTCCACCAACTCCATCGCCTCGGGACCGCCGACTTGTTTCACCTGGAGGGCCTTCATGTTTGACTTGGATTCTTTTCCGCGGGGAAAAGATTCTGTGCCTTCGGTTCTTGAACTGCTCTGCTACACTGGCGCGTCCGAATAAAGGAGACTCTTCGTCATGGCAGAAAAGAAACCTCAGACTCTCGCCAATCACGGGCGCCTCGATCCACTTTTTCACATCGTCGCGCTCCCGGTTTTTGGCCTGACCGCGATCGCAGCGACGATTCACTTTTTGTGGCGGCCAAGTGCGCATTCGGCAGCATTCTTCGTGCTGTCAGTGGCAGCGCTGATTGCGATCTTTAAAATCCGGCTTTATCCGCTCAAGGTGCAGGATCGCGTCATCCGCCTGGAAGAACGAATGAGACTGTCAATGCTCTTGCCGGAGCCCCTGCGCACTCGCATTCCGGAACTTACCGAGGGCCAGCTAATCGCTCTGCGCTTCGCTTCCGATGCGGAGTTGCCCGACCTTGTTGGTCGGGCCTTGAATGAGAAACTTTCCCAGGCCGACATTAAAAAGGCGATCAAAGTCTGGCGTCCGGACTACTGGCGAGTGTGAGGGGCGCGACAGGCGGGGGTTGTTGCCTGGTTTGTTCAAGGAGAGCTTAATCGTCAACCGTGCATCTACTTCAAACCTTCAGCGGGGTTTCGACGTCTCATTATTGAGGTAACCAGTTCGCCGGGTATCGAACGTAACTCGAAGGGAACTCTTTCGAGGTTGACCCGGTTCAGGCTGCGGGTTACGATTTTTTGATAGAATTCACCCGGTTCTAACTTGTGGGAGTGATCCGTATCTCATAGATAATTATGCGAGTTGTAAAACCTCACATGCGGATGGCGATGCTTGCCGCTGTGGCTTTTACGGGTGTTTCGTGCTCTGCCAAGAAGCCGGCGGCCGTGCCGGTCGCAACCGCGCCCCCGCTGCCCGCTGCAATGACTGCGGCTGCGCCAGTGGCTGAGAAGACCAGCGATGCGCATGTTATCCAGACGATCACGAATCCAAGCGCCAACAGCGTAGACCAGAACGTCGCCTCCCCGCCGGGTTACGGAGAGCAGAAAGCTGCCGCACCTACGTCGTCGGCGGATGGGATTGGCGACTTGGTCGCTAGCGTCGAGAAGGATTATCAGGCAGGATTGGACGCGTTTCATTCCGGCCAGACCGAAGCAGCGAAGCAGCATTTTGACCACGCGTTTAACACATTGCTCGACAGCAATCTCGATATCCGCTCCGATGAACGGCTTGAGAAAGAGTTTGACCGGGTTGTCGCGGGCGTCGATAGTCTCGATCTTGGGGGTTTGGCGACTGACTCGGAAGCGCAGCAGACCGAACCGGCTCCAATCGATGAGACCAATGGCATCACGCCTTCGGCAGACGCCCGCGTAAAGGCCAAGGCGCAAGCTGAGATTAAGTCGACCCACTCCGATTTGCCGCTGATGATGACCGACCAAGTCGCTGGCTACATCAGCTACTTTTCCAACCGTGGGCGGGGAACCTTCGAACGCGCTTTTGCCCGCTCGGGCCGTTACCACGACATGATGGTTTCGATCCTCAAGGAGGAGGGAGTTCCTCAGGATCTGATTTACCTGGCTCAGGCTGAATCAGGATTCCATCCCCTAGCCGTTTCGCGAGTTGGGGCTCGCGGGATCTGGCAGTTCATGGGTAGCCGCGCACGCGGGTATGGCTTGCAGCACAGTATGTGGGTTGACGACAGGCAGGATCCTGAGAAATCCACTCGCGCCGCCGCTCGCCACTTAAGAGACCTCTACGCCCAGTTTGGCGATTGGTACCTTGCAATGGCTGCCTATAACTCCGGCCCGGGCACGGTCCAGGCTGCGGTGAAACGCACCGGCTACGCCGATTTCTGGGAGCTTTATCGCCGCGACGTGCTGCCCAAGGAAACCCGCAACTACGTTCCCATCATCCTCGCCGTAACCATCATGACCAAGAATCTGTCGCAATACGGCTTCGACGACGTGTCGATGGATGATCCAGTAGGCTACGACAAGGTTTCGATCAGCTACCCGGTCGATTTGCGGCTGGTGGCTGAGTGTGTGGACTCTACGCCGGCCCAGTTACAGGAGCTGAATCCGAGCTTGCTGCGGCTGACCACTCCGAGGGACGGCAAGTTCGAACTTCACCTTCCTGCGGGGACCAAAGACAAATATCAGAGCGCAATTGCCGGCATTCCCCCCGATATGCGCCTGTGGTGGCGCTACCACAAGGTGCAGGCGGGCGAAACCCTGGCTTCGATCGCGCGTTCGTACCGGGTAACCGTCAAGGCGATTGAATCCGCCAATCACCTGGACGGGAATGATCTCGAGGCCGACGCGTACCTGCTGGTGCCAATCGCGCCCAGCAAGCACCCGCAAGATACGGCAACGTATGCGCGGCGCATCACCCGGTACCATGTGCGTGCCGGAGACACGGTCCAGACCGTTGCCGAAAATTTTGGTGTTTCCCCAAAGATGCTGAGGCGCTGGAACGGTTTGCACAGCGACAGCCTGCACGGGAGGAAAGTTCTGGCGCTCCACTTGCCGGTGACGCCGGGGAGCGAAACGGTCTCGACCGCATCATCGCGGAAACCGGCCTCGCAAAGCGCGAAATCGAGCGAGCTAGCCAGTGTCAAAATGCCTGCCGGCAAACCGGCAAGCCCAGACGGTGAGGCTACCGTTGAGCAGGCCAGCGTGCTTCGCCACACCGTGAAGTCGGGCGAAACTCTTTATTCGATTGCGACCGCCTACAAGACGACCGTGGCGGCCCTTAAGCGCAATAATGGCAATATCGCGACTTTGCAGCCGGGGATGATCCTGGTGGTGCAACCTTCCCACTAGAGCGACTTCGCACCCTTCCAGCTAAAGACTCCCCACTCTATTCGCGGTCGACTCGCCCTCGATTTCGATGGACCTCTTTTCCGAATCTTCTTTCCTTCCGCCAGCTTCGTGTGATAACAGGATAGGCAGGCCGACGCGACTATGGCGCTTGCAGTCTGCACCAATCATCGTGCTATAATCGCGCGCCGTTCGGGCTTTCGTTTTTGTGGGTCTTTTAATTTTCCGTTCGCGGCAATCTGGTGCGAGGATCTCGTTCCAGGCGGCCAAATAAAGATCAGGAGGAGCAATGACGTTCTACGATCCCACTCTCTACGCACGTGATGAAGAAGAAGACTTCGGCGACAGCGGCGCCTACAGCGAGTCGCTGGAAGAAGATTTCGAGGAGGAAGAAGAGGAAGAGGAGGAGCCCGGCGGCGCGGAGCCGGCCATGAGCGAGCCGATGGCACCTACTCCTCCACCGCCGCCCAAACCTACGTCCCCAGCCGGCGGTGGCGGAGGCGCGCGCAAACCCGCCCCCAAGAAGAAAGCTCCGGCGAAAAAGAAGGCAGCCAAGAAGAAACCGGCGAAGAAGGCTGCCAAGAAAAAGCCGGCGAAGCGCAAAAAGCCGCAAGCCGCAAGAAGAAAGCGCCGGCTAAAAAGGCCAAGAAGAAAGCTAAGAAGGGTCGTCGCTAGGAGCAAGCCGCGGTTGGTGAGCTTGTGATAACAGAATTGCGATGATAAAACCGCGGCTCGTGCCGCGGTTTTGCTTATCTACGACCCAGTCATCGCGGCAAAAAGATTCTAGCGGGTCTAACCGCAGAACGCGTGCCGGCATGGTAGCCAGCGGGATCGGGCGTAATCAATCGGGGCAATCCTACTTCTTGCCCTCGACCGCGGCTCGGCATTTCGCGTATAGCTCAAGTAATTGCTCGGCATATTCATCGGGTTTTGATGCCGATCCGGTGCCCTGAAAGCCTACGCCGGACGAAGTGGTTCGCCCGTACCCCGTAGTCATCGCCACAAACTTCATCAGATCGAGCGCGATATCCTCGTTGCGGCGCGCTGCCGCGTGTGCTGCTGGACCTTCTTCCATGAGTCCTTCTCCTGAACCGGAAATATAAGGAATTGGTTCGTCGTCTTCCATAACTGCGCCTACGAACACGATGATAGCAGGATGTCGCACCATCGTCCGCAAGGCGATCTTGCATTTTCGGTTGATCGGAAGCTCAATTTCGCGGGACCTCGCTCATCAGCGACATCAGGTTTCCTTCGGAGTCGCGAAAGAAGGTCATCCAAAGGTCGTGGGCGGGCATTTTGGCAATGAGATGAGGCTCATCCTCGAAGGTGACGCCGCTGTCCTTCAGTTTCCGGTAGGAAGTATGAATATCGGGAACGGTGAAATATAGAACCGAGCTGAGATGATCGAACTCCGGTTTCTCGGCGCGGTCGAGCATCAGGCGCACGCCTCCACAATCGAAGAACGCGAGTCCTGGCGGAGCTTTGAAGAGCAGTTTCAGCCCCAGAACGTCCTGATAAAAAGCCGCCGCACGGTCTACGTCTTTGGCGTTGATCGCGATCTGGCCGAGGCGGCTGATTCCGATTCCTGTAGCGGTTGCGGTCATGGTTGACCTCCTCTGCGAAATTAGTTAGCATAGCTAACTATAAAAGCATGAAGAAAGTCAAGCCTGAATTTATCGCGCCACGGGAAGAGGCCCTGGCGACCGCCGACCGGCTGCATTCGGCCGCGATTCACCTGCTGCGGCGAGTGCGCAGGCGGGACGCAGCCATGGGAGAAGGTCCGGCGCGGCTTTCGGCTCTGTCGGTACTGGTTTTTGGCGGACCGAAGACCCTGGGAGAATTGGCGGCGGCCGAGCAGGTTCGGCCGCCGACCATGAGCCGCATCGTTGCGGGCCTGGAGCGCAGCCGTCTGGTTCAAATTACGCGAGATCCTGGGGATGCGCGGCGAATGAACATTCGCGCGACTCGGGAGGGCACGCAGCTGCTTCAGCAAGGCCGGGAGCGGCGCATCGAGTATCTTGCGAATCATTTACGCGATCTCAGCGCCGCTGAATTGGCGCAAGTCAGGCTGGCGGCAGACCTTCTGGAGAGAGTGTTGCGTGACTGGCGCGAGTAGCGAATGCTTAGCTGAGTTATGCCCAGCTGCGGCGCAAAGCTTGGATTCGGGCTATACCCAGTCTGAGATTGATGTGTGCTCGTCTGGAGAATCGATTTCGGATGCACGTTTCTTCGAACTGCGCGAGCCCCTTTGATTCTTCTCCTCAGCAGCTTCCTGCTGCTGGCTATGCGACTCTAACTGGACCACACAAGACTCGGTATCAGCCTCTCCGGCGGATTCTGACGCTAGCTGGAGCAGCTTTTTGCGGGTTCGTTCCGCCTGTCGCCTGGCTGCCGCTTTCTGAGCGGCGTGCATAGCATCCAACTGGGCAAAGGGATTGACTTGGTTCTGGTGAACGCGCATTGGTGTGCTCCTCTCTGCGGGAACAGAATGACGAGTCCCGAATAAAAGGAGAGCAATCTTCCCGCCGAAGCTTGGGCTCGCTCCTGAATCTGCTCCAAAAGTGCATGCTTTCTATTTCCGGTCTAGAATGTCTGCCCGAAGCCGAAAGAAAGCTGAGGGCGACTATGCACCGATTCTGCATTCTCCTTCCGATTTGTATTTTCACGAGCATCCTGCTGGCTCAAGATCAGGATTTCAGCAAAGTGCAGATGAAGGTAAGGAAAGTGGCGGGAAACGTGTACATGCTCGAAGGCGCTGGTGGGAACATTGGCGCTTCAGTGGGTGAGGATGGCATCGTGATCGTCGATGACCAATATGCTCCGCTCGCCGAGAAGATCCAGGCCGCGTTGAAGGGTATTACTGACAAGCCAGTGCGGTTCATTATCAACACGCACTACCACGGAGACCACACCGGAGGAAACGCATATTTTCAAAAGCAGGCTCCGGTCATCGCGCAGGACAATGTTCGGAAACGCCTGGAAAGCGGCGGGGGTCTGGGCAACGGCAGTTCTGTGCATATGGAGGCCAAGCCGGCTCCGCACGATGCGCTGCCGATTCTGACTTTCGATCACGACGTCACCGTGCACCTGAACGGCGAAGATATTCGGGCGCTGTATTTTCCCGCCGGGCATACCGACGGCGATTCAATCATTTTCTTTCCGCACTCCAACGTCGTGCACATGGGCGATGACTTCGTAACTTACGGATTTCCTTTTATCGACGTGGAAAGCGGCGGCAGCATCAACGGCATGATCGACGCGGTTTCGCAGGTGATCGAGCAGTTACCGGCCGATGTGAAAGTGATTCCCGGGCACGGGCCGATTTCCAGCCTCGATGACATGCGGAATTATGTTGCCATGTTGAAGGCCACGCGCGACGCGGTGCAGGAGGCTCTGAAACAAGGCAAGACGCTGGACCAGATGAAGCAAGCCAAGCTGCTCGATCCGTGGAAGAAATATTCCGGAGAGTTCATTACCGAAGACGCTTTTCTGGAAACCGTGTACAACTCGCTGACGGGACAGAAAACCGGGAAGTTTATCAAACACAACTGAGGTAGCGGCTGCCAGCGAAGGCAGTGCTGCGAACTTTTACTTTTGCTGCATTACCAACTCGCCGTTCTGCACTTTAACGTCGCCGACGTAATCGGGGAGTTTCATGCGATCGCGCTGTTCGGCGAGTTTTTTCTGCAGCGCAGGATTCACCAGCGAAACCGGCACGTTCAAATCTCCGACCTTGAATTCGGTCGGGTCGAAGGTCGCATATCCGTCTTTCGAACCGAGATGTCCTGAGACCGTAACCCAGACGTCTTTGCCGGCAATCTCGGTGAGAAACTGCCCGTGAACCACATCGCCGTCAAAACTCACTTGCTGATCTTTGATGGCCGGAGCGCTGCCGCCGATGTTTGAGTCCGGCGCGAGCTGGCCGCCATTGGCAGCGCCGAGCGCCTGCGCTAATACTGCACCAACTTCGTCAGAATTGATGTGAACTTCGGTTTTCGGCTGATCGCTTCTTGGCTGATTATTGACAGGAATGGCTGTGGGAACGGGCTGCGAATCGGTAGAGGAATTGGAATAAACCGGCTCAGTGCTCTGTGGCTGTGCCGATTGATACGGCGTCCGGTAAGCCTGGGAGGCGGACGGCGTTTGCGACGCCTGTTCGAGCGTCTCCATTTTCTGGTCAAACGACTGAGCATTGGCCGCAATTGCGGTGGGCGTTTGCGGATGGGCTACTGGAGCGGGCTTCTTCAAGACCAGGAAAACGGCCACAACCGACGCCCCGAGCGTAGCAATGCTGATAATGCGATCAATTTTGATCTTCATGAAGTTTCTCGAATGGTCAGCCGCAGAAACACAGGCTCTGCATCATCGTAGTGGCAAGATGAGAAGGGAATCAGGTGGCGGAAGTCATAAAGCAGGATGGTACTTCGGTTACCTCTGAAAGCGGCTCACGAACCAAGCTTTTTCGTCACGAGTTCACTCACCAGTTGCGGATTCGCCTGGCCCTTCGAGGCTTTGATGACCTGCCCAACGAAGAATCCGACTATGGTTGTTTTGCCGGCACGATATTGTTCGAGCTGTTTGGGATTTGCTGCGATTATTTCGTCGACGATTTTTTCCAGCGCCAGGGTGTCGTTCGATTGCTGCGGGCGTCCTTCTTCCTGATAGACCTCGGGGAAGTCCTGATTGCGCTCGAAGGCGAGATCGTATAAATCTTTAAGCATCTTGCCTGAGATCGCTCCGCTTTCCACCAGATCAGCCGACGCTGCCACGCCATTCATCGAAATGGGAGAGTGCTCGATTTCCTTGCCCGCCGCCTTAAGCCGGCCCATCAGTTCGCTCTGTACCAGGTTGGAGACGCGCTTGGGATTTTTCGCGGCTTTGGCCGCCGACTCGAACTGATCGGCAAGGGATTTCGAAACCGTCAGCACCTGCGCGTCGTACTCGGTGATGCCATACTCCTTCACCATGCGCGCGCGGCGCGCTTCCGGGAGTTCAGGCAAAGTCTTGGCGATCTCCGCTTTCCATTTTTCGTCGACCACTAACGGCAGCAGATCGGGCTCGGGGAAGTAGCGGTAGTCGTGGGCCTGCTCTTTTGAGCGCATGCTGTATGTCTTGCCTTCATGCGAGTTGTAAAGCCGGGTTTCCTGTCTGATCTTACCGCCGGATTTGAGGAGATCGATCTGCCGGGCGATCTCATAAACTAGCGCCTCGCGGATAAAGCGGAACGAGTTTACGTTTTTGATTTCGGTCTTGGTGCCCAGCTCTCTTTGTTCACGCGGACGCACGCTAACGTTCGCATCGGCGCGCAGCGATCCTTCTTCCATATTGCAGTCGCTCACGCCTGTGTAAAGAATGATTTCCTTCAGCCGCGTGAGATATTCGTAAGCTTCGTCAGGGCTGGCTATGTCGGGCTCGCTGACAATTTCGATCAGCGGCACTCCCGTGCGGTTGAGATCGATAGCGGTTTTCTCGTCGGAATCGGGAAAACCTTCATGCAGGCTCTTGCCGGCATCTTCCTCAAGATGCACGCGGGTTATGCCGATTTTCCTTCTTCCGCCAACTGCCTTGTCAGAAGCGACTTCGACGTATCCATGTTCCGCCAGCGGCTTGTCATATTGCGAAATCTGGTAGCCCTTGGGCAGATCGGGATAGAAATAATTCTTGCGGGCGAAAATTGACGTCTTGTTGATGTGACAATTCAAAGCCATTGCCGCCAGGGTCGCGAACTCGACCGCTTTCCGATTCAGCACCGGCAATGCTCCAGGCATCCCCAGGCAGACCGGGCACACACTCGTGTTGGGCGGCGTTCCGAAACGAGTGGAGCACGAGCAGAAAACCTTACTCGCGGTTAAAAGCTGCACGTGCACTTCGAGGCCGATCACGGGTTCATAGGCCGCGCCCACGGCAGCCGGAGCGTCTACGGATGTTGACATGTCGGGATTATAAAGGGGCCAGAAGAGGACGGCGTGGGCTTAGGATCCGGTTGGCGCTTGCGTCCCCTTGCATTCGGGGCATGGACAGATCTCGCGGAGATATTTCCAGGAATAGATCCCGAGGTCGTGGTCGTCGTTCCACTTGAACCGGATCGCATACTTTCCTATGCCTTCTGCCGAGACCGGCTTCGCCGCCGCCTTGAACATGGGCAGCGCTCCTGGGGCCGGTTTGGGTGGTTGGCCTGGTTCCCGATGGGACTTCTCCCGCTCTTCGTTGCACATGGCGCACGGGCAAGCATCGCGGAGGAACACAAATGCGTAGTGCGAAGCGTGACCGTCGAGCCACTCAATGTCCATGCCGGTGCCGGTAGTCAGATTTACCTTTACGGACTTGGGGTCTGTAGCGGCCGATGGCGCCTGAAGAGGCGACTGCATAGTTTCAGTATCGCACAGGGAAGGGCAAGCCGCGCTGGACGCCGCTAGTGACTGCCGGCAGAGGCGGCGGTCTTGGGCATGGTTACTATGCCGACAGCGAGGCCGCCGATGGCGCCAGCGAGAATTCCGAGGAAAATAAGAACCAGCGTGCTTTCTGCCAAAGTAGCTTTCGTACCCGACATCAAATTCCCTCCGGACAAGATGACCGACCAATCGACTGCCGCTCTCGATTTTACTGCCTTGGCCGAGCTGTGACGAATTGTCGGAAACCGCCGAATCGGCTAAAATAAAGGTTTCCGTCAAGCATTTGAAAGGATCAGGAAGCAGTCATGTCACAACAGTGTGAAATCTGCGGTAAGAAGCCGCAATCCGGAAACCGCATCAGCCACGCCCACAACGTCACCAAGCGGCGCTGGAACGTCAATCTTCGCCCCGTACACGCCCGCGTGGGCGCAACCACCAAGCGCATGCGCGTTTGCACCTCCTGCTTGCGCAGCGGCAAAGTGGTTAAGGCGTAGAAGAACATTAACCGCCAGGATCCCTGACGCGCCGAGGTTTTCAGCAATTCTCAGCAGGTTCAGCGGCAATCTCTTCCTGCTGGATGCCGCTCACTGCACTCCCAGCAACTGTACGTCGAAGATCAGGGTCGCATTCGGCGGGATCGGCCCGCCTGGAGTCCCCTCAGCGCCGTAACCGAGAGACGGCGGAATGCGTAGTTGGCGTTTGCCTCCGACTTTCATTCCAGCCACGCCCTCTTCCCATCCCTTGATGACTTCGCCGTTGCCGATGGTGAAGTCAAAGGGCCTTCCCGCATCGACTGAGCTGTCAAACTTCTTGCCATTGGTCAGCCAGCCCGTATAGTGCACCCGGACCCGGCTTCCTTCTTTGGCAAGCGCGCCGTTCCCAACCCGTATATCCCAATATTGAAGGCCAGAATCGGTCTTGACGCCAGCTCCCGTTACCTTTGTCGGAGCATCCGTGCTCGCGGCTGGCTTTGGGGTCGCTTGTTGCGCCGCGGCTAGCCAAGCCACGAGCGCGATTAAGACTGCAAGCGTGATGTACGTTCTCATTCGTTCAACCCCCTGCTATTAACTATCATATTATCCAGAGAGCTGCATCCAGGAATAGAGGTTGGACCCTCTATGCCTGTTTACTTTGTGTCCAAATTTTTACTCGAGCGCGATCACGTCAATTTCCACCAGCACATCTTTGGGCAATCGAGCGACTTCAACTGTCGAGCGCGCCGGCGGTGCCGAGCTGAAATATTTTCCATAAATCTGATTCATAGCTGCGAAGTCGTCCATATTTTTGAGAAATACGGTCGATCGAACGACTTTGCCTAAACCGCTGCCTGCCGCCTCGAGGATCTCTGACAAATTGCGCAAGACTCGCTCGGTTTGCGCAGCAACATCCCCCGCAACTACCTGCTGCGTGGATGGATCGATGGCGATCTGACCGGAGGTGAATATGAATCCATTTGCTTTGATGGCCTGCGAGTATGGACCGATCGCCTGAGGAGCGTCTTTTGTAGAAATAATTTCGCGCATAGGAGGTTGTTCTCCCCGTAACCGTCGTGAGAAAAACGACACCAACGGCCAAGTACGAAACTCAATTTAACACGTCAAGAGGGACTCGTGGCGGTCAGAAAACCTGGGAGGAATTTGCGACTGCGGCTGACCACTCGCGATCTCGGTCAGATCTTCTGCAGCCTCTGCACTTCATGTACGCCGGGAATCTTCTTCAATCCCGCCATGATTTGCTCGAGGTGCTTTAGATCGGAAATATCGAGGACAATCTCGACGCTCGCCTGGCTGTTCGACGTGTGCGCCCCAATGTTGCGAATGTTGCTCTGCGCGTCGCCGATGACGCTGGTGATGTTTTTCAGCATGCCGAAGCGATCGTCGCAATAGACCGTGAGCTTCACCGGATAAGCCGTTGGCGTGCTCTCGTCGCGGCCCCACTCCACATCGATACGCCGCTCCGGTTCGTACATCAGATTGGTCACATTTGGACAATTCAGCGAATGCACGGCCACGCCCTTGCCGCGCGTGATGTAGCCAGTAATGCTCTCTCCGCGAATCGGGTTGCAGCAGCGTGCGCGGTAGACCAGCATGTCGCCCTGGCCCTTGACCATGATAGCGTTGTGATCGCCAAAGACGCGTCGCACCACGCTGGCAATCGCCCCCGGCTTGTTCGACAGTCCTTCGGCTTCGATGTCGCCGGCCAGCGAAGGCGTAGCACCCGCCGGCAAGAGCCGCGCCAGCACCTGCCGTGCGGAATATTTTCCGTAGCCGATGCCCGACATTAAGTCGTCGACCTTCCCCAATCCATAACCGCCGGCCACTCGCAGCAAGTCATCATCCTTAATGTCTTTCAGTGCGATGCGATACTTGCGCGCTTCCTTTTCAATCAGCTTGCGGCCGATTTCAATTGAGCGCTCGCGCTGATGCACATTCAGCCAGTGCTTGATCTTGTTTCGCGAGCGCGATGATTTAACCAGGCCCAGCCAGTCGCGGCTGGGCTTGTGCCCGGCTTGCGTAATGATTTCGACGATGTCGCCCGAGTGCAGCTTATGGCGCAGCGGTACCATGCGCCCATTCACTTTCGCACCAACGCAGGTGTGCCCGACTTCGGTATGGATCGTGTAAGCAAAATCGATTGGCGTGGCGTCGCGCGGCAGGACCACTACCTTGCCCTTCGGAGAAAATGTGTAAACCTCCTCGGGATACAGATCGACCTTCAGCGACGATAAGAACTCATTGGGATCGCTCACATCCCGCTGCCACTCGACCACCTGCCGCAGCCATGCCAGCCGCTGCTCATCCTGCGCCGAGACCGGCCCATCTTTGTATTTCCAGTGCGCCGCAATGCCTTCCTCGGCCATCTTGTGCATCTCTTCGGTGCGAATCTGGATTTCGAACGGCGTGCCATCTTCCGTGATCACAGAGGTATGTAGTGACTGATAAAAATTTGGCCGCGGCATGGCGATGAAATCCTTAATGCGCCCCGGCACCGGTCGCCAAATGTTGTGAATGATTCCCAGCACCGCGTAACAATCCTGCAGCGAGCGCGTTATGACCCGCATGGCGAACAAATCGTAGACTTGCTCGACCGCAATACGTTGCCGCTGCAATTTTTTGTGAATGCTGTATAAGCGCTTGATGCGGCTCTCGACCTTCGCCTGGATGCCGGCTTCTTTTAGCTTGTCCTGGATAATGGTCTGCATCTTCGCCAGGAAAACTTCGCCCTGCTTGCGCCGAGCGTTGACGGCCTTTTCGACCTGCTCGTAGCCCGCGCGGTCAAGAAAGAGAAATCCCAAATCCTCCAGCTCGCCGCGAATCTTCCCCATGCCCAGGCGGTGCGCGATCGGAGCGTAAATTTCCAGGGTTTCTTCGGCAATTTTTCGCTGGCGTTCGGGCTGCAGGTGTTCGAGGGTGCGCATGTTGTGCAGACGGTCGGCTAGTTTGATGAGCACCACACGGATGTCATCGACCATGGCCAGCATCATCTTGCGCAGGTTCTCAGCCTGCGCCTCTTCGCGTGTCGCGAAGTCGATTTTGCTGATCTTGGTGACTCCCTCGACGATATGCGCGACCTGCTCGCCAAATTCTTTACGAATATCGACAATCGTGACCGAGGTGTCTTCGACCGAGTCGTGGAGGAGGCCCGCGGAGATGGCCACCGGGTCCATTTTCATTTCAGCCAGCACCAGGGCCACTTCCAGGGGATGCACCAGATAGGGCTCGCCCGAAGCTCGCGTCTGGCCTTCATGATGTTTCAGGGAGTATTCGTAGGCTTTCTTAACGATCGAGAGATCGTCCTGCGGCCGATTTTCCTGAATCCGCTTCATCAGCTCACGGAATTTGGTGAGCGTCAGAGCGGTTGTGGCAATCGTTTCCCGCAGACTCGGCATGTACGATTATAGCCCGCATGCAGAGCCAATCTCGAAGAGAACCTGGACTGAGGTCTACTGCTGTGGCTGGTTGGCGTGGGGACGGTGCGGGGTCAGTTTGGGGATGATGAATTCCTGAAAGACGTCGGCGACGGCATTCCCCGCAATGCCGATGGCCGCGTTGTCAAAGGTCAACGAAGTGCTATTGCGATCTTGCGCCGGATAATAAAGATTCGAAATGCCGCCCGCGGCCAGGTTCCCCAAAATGTTTGAGTAGTTTGGTTGCCAGCGTCCGCTGTCACCTTTGCAGATGACCGACATGGCGAGCGCATATAGAAATCGCGATTCCAGGCTTCCGGTTCCTTTGTAAAAGTATCGCGGGTCTTGCTTCAGTAGCGAGGGCAGAATCGCGCCACCGATAAAGGTGCCCGTAACCGTGTCGGCATAGTTGGCGCCGAAGCGCTTGGCATAGCCTTGCACTCCCTGGCCGTATCCGATGAAGTGATTTTGCCACTGCTCAACGCCGGCGGCGCCGGCGACCATCACGACAGTAAACGGATCGACCACGCTCCTGCCGGCAAGCTGGAATTTTTGTTTCGGACTCAGGGGGGCCGCATTCGGAACATAACTGACGTAAAAATTCGGAATGACTCCCAGCACCCGCTGTTTCTCTTCAACCTTGACTTGTTCGGCTGCGACATCGGATTTTGTAAGGCCGACCTGCACCTCGGTGACCGAGGAGGCAACCTCCAGCGCGATGGGGGGTACCGTGTCGATTTCTCCTGGATGCAACTCTCCGTAGAGTGTTTTCGCCGCGAAGCCGGAAGAGGTCACCGTGAGCTGAAATGGCCCCGGAGCTATATTGGCAAGAAAAAACTGTCCGTTGCCGCCGGTGGTCGCAGCCGAGGTCAGAGTCTGGTTGTCTCGGCTGATTTTCACCTGTGCGCCAGCAACAACCGCTCCACTTTGATCGACGACCGAGCCACTTACACATCCGGAGGAGGGCGGACTATCCGGCTGGTCAACAATCGCCGAAGTTGCTGCCTGCTGCGGAGGCTGTGCCAGAGACACCGGCGTACCGAGCAAACTAGCAGATACTAAAGGAATTAGGAGGCCGAGTTTAAATTGCAAGGCCATGAACAATTCTTCTCCACTTCTAGACAATACAATCGCGCGGTTCTCCGGGACATTCTGCGTCGCGGCCGGTGCTTTTACCAGATTACTCTGGATGGCTCACTATCTGAAAACAGATCCCCTGGGATAAAGCGTTTGATCGACACCGAGGTTCATTTCGGCATGAGATTACAGACTATGATGCATACCATACCCTCTGAAGCTTTCCAGCCGATCGAACTTTTGTTGCTGAGCTGGACAAGCTGATAGAGTGAAAATCGTTTGGTGATGAACTCCAAAGTGCTTGTCAGCGGCGTTTCCGGCCCAATCGGCGCCGCTCTTCTTCCCTCGCTTGCAGCGAGCGGCTGGACCGTCGTGCGCCTGGTCCGCGGCCAGGCTACGGGTGAGAATCAGATTGCATGGGACCCGGCAAAGCCCATCTCGCCGGACGGAGTTTCCGGATTCGATGCCGTGATCCATCTGGCGGGGGAAAGCATTTTCGGACGATGGACCGAAGCGAAGAAGGCAAAAATACTCAGCAGCCGTGTTGCGGGAACCGCAAATCTGTCGCAGGCGCTCGCGCTAGCCGAAGAAAAGCCTGCGGTTTTTGTTTGCGGATCAGCAATTGGCTACTACGGTAACCGGGGCGATGAACTGCTGCGAGAGGAAAGCGCACCGGGCCCAGGCTTTCTTGCTGAGGTTTGCCAGCAGTGGGAAGAAGCGACCACGCCCGCCGTGCAAGCCGATATCCGCACCGCCCATTTGAGAACGGGAGTCGTGCTCAGTCCTAAAGGCGGAGCACTGGGAGCCATGCTGCTGCCGTTCAGGATGGGACTTGGCGGCCGCATCGGCGACGGTCGGCAATGGATGAGCTGGATTGATGTGCAGGACATGGTCGGGGCGATCCATCACATTTTGAAAAACGATCTGCTACAGGGAGCAGTGAACCTGGTCGCACCCAGGCCGGTGACGAACGCCGAGTTTACCAAGACGCTGGCTGGCGCGCTATCTCGTCCAGCGGTCTTGCCCATGCCGGCATTTGCCGTGAAAGCCATCTTTGGCGAAATGGGCGAAGAACTGTTGCTTGCGAGTCAGAAAGTCGAACCAGGAAAGCTGATTTCGAGTGGATATCCCTTTCGGTTCCGCGACCTGATGGCTTCTCTGAAGGCGATTCTCGATCTCTGATCAGTTGGGATTGGAGCGACGCATCTCTTCCCGGAGTTTCTCCAGAAGCTGGGCACGCTGCTCGGTGCTCAACTCGCGCTGCAATTCTTCGAGAGCGAGCGCGACAATGTGGTAGTGATGCGCTCCGGCGAACTTTGGGTCAGCCGTGATATCGAGCCAGAGCTTGTGCATGATTTCAACGTCCTGGGGACGAAGACGTGGATTATGCGGGCCAATGACATATTCGCGAACGCTTCCGTCGGGAGCCACGACTTCGAGCGTCAACCGAGGACGCGGTTCGGGCAAGCTTTCCCACGCATCTCCCAGGAGCTTGGCTTGCTCATCGGCGGTGAGTTTGTTCGAAAGGCCGCAAACTACGCGAGAGGAACCGAGCCGCTGCGCGGTTACCATGATGGCTTCGAACACGTCGGTTGCAGGGACGACCAGTAAAGAAATCGGCTTCCCCTCTTTTTCTGCGACAGCCACCGCCGCGGTGAAGAGTTCCTGCTCGTAGTGGTCGAAAACCTGGCTGGCCTCCATGACCGAACTGCCGCTGAAGCTGTGCTCACGATGGTAGAGGCGAGCGCTCATCACAACGACATCCTGCTGAGTGGTGTCGGTATGGGCCAGCACCTGACGCAAGTAATACAGATTCCGGGGATCGCGCACGGCAACCAGAATATTTCCCGGGCGCACGCCCATGGCGCCGCTCCCGAGTTCCTGATTGCCATAAACGCGGAACTGATCGAGCTGTTCGGGCTTGCCGTGCCGCTCCCTGGTAACATGACGCTCGGAGAGCGAAAAGATGGTGAAGAATACAGCGCTGAAAATCACGCCTGCGATGGTGGCTTGGTACTTGGTAAACAGGTTCACAACCGCGGTGATCAGCAACACGCCCGAAATCAGAATCAAGCCCACCGGAATTTCGGTTTTGCCTATGTGCAAGTTGCCCGGCACCTTCCACGCCCGGTTGCCGGGCTCGGTGAAACGCAGCACGAGCACAGCGACCGACTTCATGGCGAAGCTCCAAATGACGCCGAAAGCGTAGAGAGCTGCCAGCACATACACATTGCCAAGGCTGAGGAAGATGACGAGCAACTGCATACCAACGATGAGGTTGATGATGCGGTAGCTGGTGCCAAAGCGGTTGTGGGGCTTCTGAAACCAACTGGTGAGCACGCCGTCTTCGGCCACGCGGTTTAAAACGCCATTCGCACCCACGATGGAAGTGTTTTGCGCTCCCGCCAGAATGAGCACGCCCACTAGCACCACGAAGCCATGAAAGAGCAGCTTCAGGCTCTCCGGTCCCGACAGGTACATGGCGATGCCGCCGATGAGGTTGGCGAAATAGTCCGGGCGCACCTTGTCGGGGATGATCATCACCGCGAAAAACGAAACCAGCGATGTGAACAGCAGGCTGTAAATAAAAATGACGAGCCCGGTTTTCTCCAGGTTCTTAAGTTTGGGGTGTTCGATCTCGCGGTTTACCTGCGCCAGCGTCTCTTCTCCGCTCATGGCGAGTACGGAGTGGCCGAAGCCGACAAAAAGAATGATCCAGGTAATGTGGGAGAACCAGGTTCCGTTGAGCCAGCCCAGCGACTCTTTGTTCAGGGGAACTACGCCGGCATGGAGAGGATTGGGCGGCAGCTGGACGACTGGGGCGCGCAGAACCGTGATCGTGCACCAGATGAGCAAAATCACGACCATCACGGTGGTGATAACCATGATCTGCAACGCCTTCTGGCTGGATTCGTGCATGCCCTGCGTGTTCTTCCACCAGAAATACAGCACTACGACGATCGCCAGTCCCGCGGCGAAGTGATCGTCGGAAAAGTGCAGCGGGCGGTGCAGGTACACGCCAATATCTTTGATAAATCCCGCCAGGTATTGACCTGCGGATACGGCGCTGATAGGTCCGGTTAGAACGTAATCGAAAAGCAGGGCGGAAACCGAGAACTTGGCTAGAGTGCCGCCCATCGCTTCTTTAACGACGCGGTAAACGCCGCCGCGGACAAACATGCTGCTGGATTCGATATAGAGCGCCCGCACGCAATAGCTGAACAGCATGACTGCGAGGATGAACCAGGGGGCGCTCTTCCCGATGACTTTCTCGGCGTCGCCGCCAGCATAATAGGCCGACGACGCAAGATCGGAAAGGACGATGGCGGAAGCGCGCCAGAACGAGATGAAGGTCAGCATCACCGTGGTGGCGACGAAGACCTTGATGGCTGGTTTGGGACCTTCAGCCGATATAGCCATTATTCAGATCAATGCGCAGAGGTTCGAATTAACCGATTTAGAATAAACTCTGAAGATAGCACAGCCGGAGCCAGTGGGGGTGCTGAGTCATCGGCCAATGGCGACTATTAGAGCAGCAAAAGGCTCGTCCGTAACGAAATCACGGCCGGGTTCTTGAAACGTTGGGCGCAAGATAAGTATGCGTGATGCGGTCGTGCCAGCAAAGAGCATCTTCGTCGAGGAACATCCAGGCATAGCCCATACCGAGAGAAAGCGCGGAAAGAAACGATGCCAGCACACGCCAGCGACGTGATCCGCGGCTGGCGGGGGCTCCATCGAAGCGAGAAAGCACGAGGCGCGCGAGGCGAAGTCCGGGGGTCGTACCTGCGTAGACGACGAGCAAGTACTGGTATGCAGCCCAAAACAAAGTCGCCAGCCCTGCGATAATTTCCCCGGCTTGTAAGGTGGGTGGGCGGAGCGAGGTCATTTTCCAGAAGATGAGTCCGAAGACGAAGCATGCTGCCATGATGATTGCGCCGTCGATCACCGCGGCCGAAAGGCGACGAGGGAGCGATGCGCTTTGTAGCGGGAAATCGATACCCGGGCGTCTTTCGATTTCGGGCTCCGTGGCGGGTTCGATCGTGATACCACCTAACGCTGGCGGAGGAGGCGCGACCTCCGGCGCCTCAAGAATTCGAGGCTGCACCATAACCGGCTCAGCTAATTGATCGGCTGGCGGCACCGGAGGCGTCCAAGAACGGCGGAACTCGATGATCTTCGCGGTCGGATGTGGTGCGATTTCGTTCGTCGTGGCGGGGTCCGGATCAGGCGAAATATAAACGCTCGCGGTACCATCGATGCTCAGAGCGTCGCGCTCCGAAGGCGCGGGCTCACGCAGGACGTTGAGATCGGCGCCTTCTGAAAAGCCGTCCAGGGCCAGAGCGTGGTGTGAGGTCGCCAGCATCGCAGGCTGAGACAGGCTTTTGGTCGCCGCGCGATCAGGCGGAGCATTTTCAAACGGCAGGCGCAGCGAGGGATACCGCGGCGGACGCGGTTTGCGCCGGGATTGGTAACGATTGAGCCGCGCCGCTACTTCCTCGCGCCATGCATCAGGTGCTGGTGCGCTCGGGTCATTCTGTGGATCGGGCTGTGGATCGGGAGACTCCGCGTCCATCGGGCCCGACTTTGAAACACAGCGACAAATATCACCACAAACAGAGCAAGGCATGAATTACAGTCTTGGCAGAAATGAAATTCGGATCTCGATCATCGCCAGATAACCATCGAAAGGCTGGCCGAATCCAAAAATCTTTGGCAGTTGCCAAGCTTTGCTTCGCGAGGCAACGCCGTGCTAAGTTCACGACGACTGCTGCCGTACAAGCAACTCCGAGCACATGTTCTGTGCTTTGGAGCGATTCGGCTCCGATGATCTCGTTCCGATGACTCTTCGCAACAGATTCCTTATCACGGCGGCGGCGCTTTGTCATCTGCTTCTCGCGCCTGTGTTAGTTACCAGCCAGTTGCCGCCGACGAATCCGGAGGCGAAAACGATGGAGAGCAAAACCAGAGCCTCGTCTGAAAATGCTGTCGTTCAGGAAACTCCTTGCGCCAAGGCGGCCGAGGATCAAAATGAAACTAGAAATATCGAAACCATCTGCGCCATCGAACAGGAACAGCAGGGCTCGACCTACAAACTACACGGCGCCGTTGAAATCTACTATGGAACTTATGTGCTGCGGGCGGACGAAGCGACATACAATTCCGACACAAAACAGGTGACCGCTGAGGGGCATTTTGCGCTCGATGGCGGTCCCAACGACGATCATATTCGCGCGTCGCATGGTACCTACAATCTCGATCTTGAAACCGGCAAATTCTACGACGTCACCGGGACAACCGGCCTTCGGTTCAAGGGCACGCGTGTGATCTTGACTTCTACGGCACCGTTTGCATTCACAGGGAAGGTTGTCGAGAAAACGAGCGAAGATCATTATTTCGTCTATGACGGAACGATTACCACCTGCGAACTGCCGCGTCCCAAGTGGGAATTCGAGGCCCGGAAGGTCAGCGTGGAAGTAGGCGGCAACGCCAAAATCTATCGCAGCACATTCTGGCTGCACGGGCTGCCGGCCTTCTATTTTCCGTACGCGACTCATCCCGTGGAAAAGGAGTCGAGGCAATCCGGATTTCTCATGCCCTCGGTCGGGCATTCTTCCAGCTACGGCTACGTGGTCGGCGATTCGTACTACTGGGCCATTAATCGCATGATGGATGCCACCATCGGCGGGGAGTACATGTCACTGCGCGGCGGCTCGCAGCGAGGCGAGTTCCGCGTGCGTCCCAGCGAAACCTCCTACGCGGATATCAACTATTTTGGCGTAATCGACCGCGGCATCGGAACACCTCCGCTGAAAGAAGGCGGAGAGAATGCGCGCCTGAATGCGGCGGGGAATCTCGACGGTTTTCGTGCCGTGGCTAGCGTTGACTATCTCAGCTCGTTTCTCTTCCGTCTGGCGTTCAACGAAATTTTTACCCAGGCTGTATATTCCGAAGTTAAATCGCAGGGCTTCCTTTCAAGGACGACCGATGGTTTCAGTATCAATGGCTTTGCGGAGCGATACCAGAACTTCCTGAGCACTACGCCGGGGCAAGACATTACGATTCTGCATACGCCCAGCTTCGACTTCAGCGGAGTTGACCACTCGCTGGGCCGTTCGCCGTTTTACTGGTCGTTTGACGCATCGGCCGGAGGTTTGTCGCGCAGCGAGCCGTCGCAGTGCTCAACGGTTGGTTCGGTTTCGTCATGCACGCCGGCTTTCACTACGGCGAGTTTGGTGGGTCGCTTCGACGTGAATCCTGCGGTTTCTCTGCCGCTGCTCTTTCTGGGATGGAGCGTCCGTCCGGAGCTAACCTTGCATGAATCGTATTACACGCAGAGGTTAGTCGGAGAAAGCGGCGCCAATCCCGGCACTGCTGTGAGCAATGACATCAACCGGCAAGCGCTCGAAACAGGCGTAGAGATCGCGCCTCCGCCGCTGGAGCGCATCTTCGATAAAGCATTTCTAGGTCGCAAATGGAAGCACGTGATCGAGCCAAAGGTGACTTACCGGTTTGTGACCGGCGTGAATAATTATCCGAATATACTGAAGTTCGACGACCGGGATATTCTTTCGGATACGAACGAAGTCGAATATGGATTTGTGACTCGGCTCTATGCCAAGCGCACTTCCGGCCAGGCCGAAGATTGCGAGCCGGTCATGAAAGCTCTAACGGTGGGTGGCGCGGTGCCGGAAAGCAGCATTCCGTGGCAGCATGTAAACCCTCTGGCCAATGGGCCTTGCCGGCCAGGACCCTCGGCTCATGAGATTGTTACTTGGGAATTGGCCCAGAAGTATTTTCTCGATCCTACGTTTGGGGGAGCGCTGATTCCGGGTCAGCGCAACGTGTTTGCCTCCACGATCGACCTCACCGGCATCGCGTTCGTTACCGAGCCGCGGCATCTCTCTCCACTGGTTTCACGCCTGCGGGTCGAAACCAGCGCACACACGGATGCGGAATGGGATTTGGATTACGATTTCCAGACCAATACTACGAACGCCAGCACTCTGCTGGCAAACTATCATATTGGGCAGGTCACTATTGGAGGAGGGGATGCGTTTTTGCAGATTCCGGTGCAAAGCGGGACTTCGGCATCGCCTTCGACATCCACTACCCCGGCCCAGCCTGAAGTCTTTAACCAGTTTCGTTTTGCGCTGGGATATGGCAGCCTGAATAAACGCGGTTTCAGCGCGGCGAGCAGCTTTGGCTTCGACGCGGAGACTAAGCAGTTGCAGTTTGTGAACGCGCAAGCCACCTACAATTGGGATTGCTGCGGCCTGACTCTGGGGTATCGCACCTACACGGTTGCGAATGTACGTAATGAAAATTTATTCGTCTTTAACTTTACACTGGCGAACATCGGCTCGTTTGGCAGCCTGCGACCGCAGGAGCGTTTGTATTAGCCCGCAAGAAGCGGGAACGCTTTTGATCAGCAACGCTTTCTCCTCGTTCGGATAGCTTAGCTCGGATAACTAAGGGATGGCAGGAATGGATCTCGAAACCAAAGCTTCGATATTGCAATCGCGCCTGCGGGAACGGGGACGCACGCTGGTCGCCTATTCCGGGGGAGTCGATTCCGCCTATCTGGCATGGGCGGCCCACCGAGCTCTAGGACCAGATATGCGGGCGGTCATTGCAGACTCGCCCAGCCTGGCGCGCACGCAGCTTGCCGATGCTATCGCATTTGCCGATGAACAGGGCATTCCTTTGGAGATCATTGCGACCTCGGAGCTGGATCGTCCGGAATACGTGCGCAACGATGCGCAACGTTGCTACTTCTGCAAAGATGAGCTCTTTACCTTGATGGAAGAGTTGCGCGTAAGTCGCGGCTTCGAGGTGATCGCCTACGGCGTGAATCTGGACGATCAGGGCGACTGGCGTCCGGGACAAAGAGCCGCGCTGGCGCATGCCGTGTCCGCTCCACTGCTGGAGGTAGGGCTCACTAAGGCCGACATTCGCACTCTTGCACGAGATGCAGGACTTCGCATTTGGGACAAACCGGCTTCAGCTTGCCTTTCCTCTCGAATTGAATACGGCCGTCCGGTTACGAAAGAGGCGCTGATAGCGGTGGAAAAAGGTGAAGACGCGGTGAGGGGGATGGGGTTCCGGCAATTTCGCGTGCGCCATCACGGAGACATCGTCCGCATTGAAATCGATCGCGACGAGTTTGAACAAGCGCTTGATCTTTCGGTGACCGCCGAGTTCACCCGCATTTTCAAAGCGCTTGGGTTTAAGTTCGTGACGCTCGATCTCGAAGGCTTTCGTTCCGGATCGATGAATGCTCTCTTGCCGGCTAAGGAGTTGTATCGGCGCACCGGATAAGCCCAGAATGTACCGTTTCTAGCGCCTTTTTGTGGCTTCAGCTCTGCTTCACGCCTGTGGCTGTGAGATAATCGACATTCAATCCTTAAATGCTTAGGCGGTTTTAGTGACACTCATTCGACGTTGTTTTCTGCTCCTTTTCGCTATCTCTCTCGGTTGTACCGCGCAAACGCCTCCACCGGACTCGAAAAAACCGGACACGAACACATCCGACTTGAGCAAAAAGGTGGAGCGGCAGGTACGCGCTTACTACAAGGTTCCTCCCGAGGTGCTGGTGCGGGTTGGCACGCCTTCGCCGAGCACAGACTTCCCGAGTTACCAGTCGGTCGTAGTCACGATCGACAATGGCGAAAAGAGGCAGGACTTCACTTTTCTGGTTTCGAAGGACCAGTCATCGATGATGCGGCTCACGAAATTCGATCTGAACAAAGATCCTTACGCCGAAACCATGAGCAAGATCGATATCGCGGGGCGACCATCGCGGGGCGCGAAAGCATCCAAGGTAGTAGTAGTGAATTTCGACGACTTCGAGTGTCCGTTCTGCTCACGCATGCACCAGACATTGTTTCCCGAGATACTCAAAGAGTATGGAGACCGCGTAACCTTCGTTTATAAGGATTATCCGCTGGTGGAGATTCATCCCTGGGCGACGCACGCGGCGGTGGATGCTAATTGTCTGGCTGCGCAGAATGGGGATGCTTATTGGGATTTCGCAGACTATATTCACGGCAACCAGCGTGAAGTGAGCGATCAGAAGAGTCCCTCCGCTCGTAACGATGAACTGGACAAGCTGACCATATTGCAGGGCCAGAAGCACAATCTCGACGTAGTGAAGCTGCAATCCTGCATTAAGGCGCAGGATGAAAGCGGCGTAAAGGCGTCGATGAAAGAAGGCGATGCAGTAGGAGTGGAGGCCACCCCGACGTTGTTTATCAACGGACAGAAGATCGACGGCGCCGTGCCAATCAACCAGGTGCGCGCCGCACTGGATCGCGCCTTGAAAGATGCTAATCTCCCCGTGCCGGAACATACTGCTTCCACATCGGTTCCAGCGGCGAAGTAATGCGGCAAGGCGTGAGATTTGTTGCGGGCGGCTGTGCATTTCACATGCAGTGTGGAGAAAACTCTCTGAGAAGAACACCCAACCTTGGCCGGATCGCCGCGTTACTACTTGCATCGTTGCTGCTCGGAACTTTTCTCGGCTGTAAGTCGCAAGTCGGCGGCGACGTGATGGCGACGGTCGACGGACGAAAGATATTTCGCTCGGATGTCGACAAGTATTACGACAATCAAGTGGCCAGCGCGCAGCAGGCGCCCGTGGGGGAACAGGCGACCATTCTCCGGCTCAACATTCTGCGCCAGATGATCGACGATGAGATGGTGATGCGGCGGGCCGAGAAACTTGGCCTGCTGGCGACCGAAGATGAGGTCGATCGCAAGCTGAACGAGATCAAGTCTCCTTACACGCAGGAAGAGTTCGATCAGCGGCTGAAAGAGAAAAAAATCTCACTCGATGACTTCAAGCGAGACATCCGGCGCTCGATCACCGTCGATAAGGTGATGAACAAGGAAGTGTCCTCGAAGATTAACGTCACCGACCAGGACATCACAAATTATTTCACTGCGCACAAGTCGGAATTCAACCTGATCGAGCCGCAGTATCATTTGGCGCAAATCTTCGTGACGCCGATGCCCAATCCGCAGGTACACAATCAGAACAACAAAGCGCAGAACGAGCCCGATGCCCGCAAGAAAATTCAGATGATCAACAACCGCCTTGATAGCGGCGACGATTTCGCCACGCTGGCGATGAATTATTCCGAGGACCCGGAAACATCCGGCAATGGTGGGGATTTGGGGACCATTCCGGAATCTTCGCTGCGCAACACCGATCCCGGCACGCGCGATCTCGTGATGAAACTTAAGCCCGGCCAATACAGTCCGATCATCAACGTGGTAAATCCGTCGACCAAGCAACTGGTTGGATTCCGGATCGTGAAACTGGTGTCAAAAGAACCGGCGGGGCAGCGGGATTTGTCCGATCCGAGAGTTCAGCAGGCGATTCGATCGCAACTTCACGACCGCCGCGAACAGCTGTTGAAAGCTGCCTACTACGAGATTTTGCGCGATTCGGCGAAGGTCGAGAACTACTATGCAAAGCAGATTCTCGACACCAACGGTCAGGCGAAATAGCGGCGTTACTCCACGATTGCCAGCACGTCGCCCGCGTTCACAGTTGCGCCACTTGCTGCCAGGACTTTCGTGACCCTGCCTTTTTTCGGGGATTTGATCTCGTTCTGCATTTTCATCGCCTCCACGACGGCAATGCCGTGACCCGGCTCAACTTCGTCTCCTTCGCTCACTAGCACACGCACAACTTTACCGGGCATCGGGGCGGTTATCTTTTTGGGGCCTTGATCGTCTCCGGCTCGGACGCGGCCGCGCAGCGAGCGAGGATCGCGAACCTCCACCGCAAACCGTCGGCTGCCAACCCACAAATGCAGATCGTTGGCGACCCGCTCGGATTTAACCTCGTAGGCGAGATTGCCGATCCGGAGCGATAGCACATCAGGGCGCGCAAGAACGGCATCAACTCCCAGTTCAGTTCCATCCAGACGGCAGGTCCAGCGCTCGTTCACGCGCTTCAGGTCGAGCCGGTAGTTTTTCCCGTCGATGGTTACGTCGTAGAGCATGAAATCGGTAGTGAGGTCACGGTCGGCTGCTACTACACAAACCTTCGGTTCAGACAGGCCCTAATGTAAGGCATCACGCCGGCTTGTAATCTTCCAGTTGGACTGCTCGTTGTGCGCCTCGCGCGAGACCGGCCCTCCGGCTCCATTGCCGGAGACGAATGTTGTTGGACCAAGCACAGCGAACATGCCTGCGGCGATGGCTGCGACTTCGGCGGCCTTCGCATCGCTCTCCTTGCGATGCGGCCCGTGCTCCGGTTTGGCCTCTCCCCGCTTTAGCATGCGGTCGAGAAAGCCGGTATCGAGTTTGGCGGCGCGAAAGTCAGCGTCGGACAAAATGCGGCGAAACAGCGAAATATTAGTTTTGATTCCGCCAACGAAATATTCGCTGAGCGCCCGGGTGAGCCGTGCGATAGCTTGATCGCGATCCGTACCGTAGCCGATCAACTTCGCCAGCAGCGGATCGTACTCGATAGGAACGTTCCATCCCTCGTACATGCCACTGTCGCGGCGTATGCCCGGTCCGGAAGGAGCCAGCAGCAAGGTGATTAAGCCGGGGCTGGGATAATAATTGTTGTCAGGGTCTTCCGCGTAGATTCGGCACTCGATGGCGTGGCCTCGAAGGCGAATATCTTCTTGCGTGAAGGGCAACCTCTCGCCGGCGGCAATTCGAATCTGCAGATGCACGAGATCGAGACCGGTAACCAGTTCCGTCACCGGATGCTCCACCTGCAAGCGCGTGTTCATTTCGAGAAAATAGAAATTCCTTTGCTGATCGACGAGAAACTCGACCGTACCCGCATTGGTGTATCCCGCGGCTTGGGCAACCCGCACCGCGACCTGCCCCATCCGCTGCCGCATGACGGGATCCACGATTGGCGATGGCGCTTCTTCAAGCACCTTCTGGTGGCGGCGCTGGATTGAGCATTCGCGCTCGCCAAGATACACCGTATTGCCATGTTCGTCGGCGAGCACCTGCATCTCAATGTGCCGCGGGTTGATGATCGCCTTTTCGATGTAGACCTCGCTATCGCCGAAAGAGCGTTCCGCCTCGCTGCGAGCCGCTTCGAGCGCAGACTTCAGATCGCCGTGAGCATGTACGAGCCGCATGCCTTTGCCGCCTCCACCGGCAGCGGCTTTCAACATTACGGGATAGCCGATCCGGTCGGCGACCTGCGCCGCCTGCTCGGAGGATTCCAGCCCATGGGACGTGCCTGGTACGAAGGGAACCCCAGCCTTTTCCATGGCTTGGCGAGCCCGCGTCTTCGATCCCATCGCATTCATGGCTGCCGCGGTCGGGCCAATGAATTTCACCCCAGCGTCGGAGCAAGCCTGGGCGAACTTGGCATTCTCGGAAAGGAAGCCGTAGCCGGGATGAATGGCATCAACACCAGATTGCTCGGCAACATCGAGAATTTTGCCGATATTGAGATACGACTCGCTCGCGGCCGCGGGGCCGATGGGATAGGCTTCGTCTGCTTTGCGGACGTGTAAGGAGGCGCGATCGACGTCTGAATAAACGACCACCGCGGCAATCCCCATTTCGTGGCAAGCGCGCAGGATGCGAACGGCGATCTCGCCACGATTGGCTATGAGAATTTTCTTGAACATGATTTGGGTTGTTCCGTGGCCATGGCCCCAATGCCCGCAATTCCGAGCGCCGCGAACCCTGTTCAGATTACACGATTTGCGCGGGTAGGCGATGTGTTCGCCATCACAGCTATTCTTGCGTCGTTATTCGGCTGGCAGGCGGGAAAAGCTCACAGCCGCGGGCGGTTGCGAACCACCGGAGTCCGCTTTTGCGGCAGGACGGCTGAAGCGGTAACGCAACAAAGTCCAAATTGCCAGCCAGCCATCCCAATAGCGGATTTTCTTACCTTCGCCCGTAGATCGTGGCGCGTAAGAAATCGGCACTTCGGCGATCTTTTCGCCCAGGCGGCACAGCTTGGCAGTCACTTCGGGACAGAATTCGAAACGCTGGCAGCGCAGATCAATCTGCGTAATCAGCGAGCGGCGGAAGACTTTGTAGCAGGTTGCCTCGTCGTGAATGCCCGCGCCGTAGAGAAGATTTGTGAGGTGAGTCAAAAACTTTGCGCCGAGAAAAAAGCGGAGTCCGCGCTCGGGACGGTCCGGCCGTACGCCATACACCACATTGGCTTCGTTGTTCTGCAAGGGACGGAGAAGCGCGGGATAATCCCCCGGATCGTATTCCAGGTCCGAATCTTGGATCAGCACATATTCGCCTTGGGCGTATCGCAATGCAGAGCGGATGGCCGCGCCCTTACCGCAGTTCTTCTCATGGAATAGCACGGTGACATCGTTCGCTGGGGGCATGGCCTGCAACTTCTCGCGCGTGCCGTCGGTCGAACCATCGTCGACGATAATGATTTCCTTCTTGACGGGGGAAGCGTGGATTGCCTGAAGAAGCTCATCAATGTGCGCGACTTCGTTGTAAACCGGGACAATCACGGAGACACATCGAGCCCATCGCTCACTTAGCGTGGCGGCTGGTGGAGATATGTTAAGAGCGAAGCCCATATCCATCAGGAACGTCCGATTCGTTGCAGGCAGCCTGCCCACAACTTTTTAAAATAGTATCATCTGAATTTCTTATGGGACTCTACGAGCATTCTTCAGTTCGATGCCCGCTCAGACGCCGATGTCGCACCGGAAACCGCCAAATAGCAGGAAAGGCTAAATCCGAAGCACGAAAATAAAAGCCCCGAGGCCCTCGGGGCTTTCAGCATTCCGCTTAAATATTGCACTAAAATCGGCGCCGGGTTTACTTCGGCTGATCCATCGTGATGCCTTGTTGTCCGGGCTGCTTTTCGGCCTTAGCCTTCTTGGTGGCGAGTGTTTTATCGACCCAGGTGTCGGCGGTTTTCAGATCCTGCTGGCGCTGGGCTAGATCGTCGCATTCCACATCTGCCTTCTCGCGGTACATCAGGTTCAGGTAGGCCATGGCGTCATCGTAATCGGGGCGCAACTGGATCGCCTTGTTCAGATTATCAATGCCTTCCGCGATGATCGGCTCGTTCTTAACCTTTAGCTCGTCGCAAGCTTTTTTCTGATCTTTGTTCTTCGGATTCAGGTTCTCTTCCGGCTTCAGGCCCAACTTTGCCCGTTCTTCCATGCGTGGCTGATATGCTGCGGTCCAGTCGATGACGCCGACTGAATAGTACGGTTCTGGATCGTTGGGATCCATGTCGGCGGCCATGCGGTAATACTTCTTGGCGTCATCGAACTTCTTCATGTTGAGGTACAGGTACGCGATGCCTTTCGCCGCATTCACCTTCTGATCGCGAGCCGGGTTCATTTCCAGAACTTTCTGGTATTGCTCAATCGCCTGCTCTGCCATCTTGTTGTTGTCAGGAGTATCGGCGCCTGGAATGTATTGCTGAGCGTACGCGGTGGCCAGATACATTTTGGCGTTGATCAAAGACGGATCCAAAGCGGTCGCCTGCTGGAAATGGTCGATCGCTTCCTCATACTTGGCGTTTTTGTAGGCGGTAACGCCTTTGTTGAGCTGGTCGCGGGCGCGCAGTTTGCTGCAGCCGAGTGAAGATAGAAGCGCGAGCAGAGCCGCCGCGACTGTAAGCAGACGAATCGATTTATTCATTGCGATATAACTCTCCCTTGCCACAGAGCATCCTAGGCCCAGAGACAGCAAATTGACAAGCGCTGGCCGGACATTCTTTCGCAGAAGCGGCACGGGAACCGGAGCTCCCGTGCGCAGGCTGAAAGGCGACGCGCCAGCTTTCGGGCGCACTTCTCAACTGAGTCCTGGGTGTTTAACCGCCGGCTTCGATCTTCGCTGTAATCAGACCGACTTTGTCCACTCCCGCAGCGTGCGCGATATCAATCACATTCGCTACGTCGGCGAACGGAATCGCATCGTCACCCTTCACGAACATGACTTTCTCGGCGCGGGTTTTGTAGATGTCGGCGAGGCGCCCTTGGAGATTGTCCCAAGTGGCATCTTCCTGGTTGATCTTAAGGCCCGGATCCTGGCCCGCGCCGCGATCAATCAGTTGCACGACGATGGTTCGGTCAGGCTGATTATTCTTCGGAGCGTTGGGTGGTGGCGGCTGCGGAACCAGTGCGTCCAAGCCTTTGGGCGTCAGAGGCGTGATGACCATGAAAATGATCAACAACACCAGCAGAACGTCGATGAGCGGCGTTACATTAATGTTTGCGCTTTGGCCCCCGCTAGGGCCGACTGCCATACTCATGATCGATCTCCTTTATTGCCCCCCGGTCGTTGGGGCCGGGGTGGCAGGCGGAGCGTTTGGAGTGCTTTTCCGCTGTTCGGTGAGCAAACCCAGATCGTCAACGCCGGCAGCACGCACGGCATCAACCACCTGCACTACGTTGCCGTAGTGAGCGCGAGCATCCGCCTTTACATAGACTTCTTTGTTCGTGCGATTGGTCAGGCGGTCTTTCACTTTGCTCGTCAGCGAATCAGGCGTGGTCTTGTCCGCACCAAAATAGACTGTCCCATCGCGCATGACTGAAACCAGCAGCGCGTCTTCCTTGTCCGCGTCCTGCATGGGCGTCGGATTATTCACTTTAGCCATGTCAACGCTGATGCCCTTCTGCAACATGGGCGTGATCACCATGAAGATGATCAGCAGCACCAGCATCACGTCCACCATTGGGGTAACGTTGATGTCGGAGTTGACTTTGGCTCCTTCATTTCGTTTGGCTAATGCCATAACTATTTCTCCGGTACTTTCTTTGCGGCTACGCTTCCGCGAAGGTCGAGAAGGCCGGCGCTGGTCGTTGTGCCAGCGCCGGACAAAGCAACTCACCGCGGCGTTACTAGTCCGGTTCTAGGACCGGCGAACGTCGCGCCGCTTCAGGAAGTAGTCGATCAGTTCGCTCGACGAGTTGTCCATCTCAACATCGAACGCTTCTACGCGTCCGGTGAGATAGTTGAACATCATGACGGCAGGGATGGCCACCAGCAGACCGAAAGCCGTGGTTACCAGAGCTTCAGAAATGCCGCCTGCGACCGCGCCGAGACCGGTAGCCTTCTGCTCAGAAATGCCCTTGAAGGCGTTCAGAATGCCCATCACCGTTCCAAACAGGCCAACAAATGGGGCTGTCGAGCCGATCGTCGCCAGACCGCCCAAGCCGCGTTTTAGTTCGGCGTGAACGATGGCTTCAGTGCGCTCCAGAGCGCGCTTCGAAGCTTCGATGGTTTCGCCGGGGATGGCGCCAGGGCTATCCTGGTGAGCCTTGAATTCCATCAGGCCGGCGGTCACAACCTTGGCCAGATGGCTCTTCTTGTTGCGCTCGGCAACCTTGATGGCCTCGTCAATGCGGCCATCGCGCAACGCTCCAGCGACTGCGGGCGCGAAGGCACGAGACTGCTTGCGCGCTGCGTTATACGCCATGGCGCGATCGATCATGACGCCGATCGACCAGCCCGACATAATGAACAGGATGATGACCACGATTTTCGCGATGATACCCATCTGCTTCCATAGCGAAATCGGATCCCATCCCACTGCGCCGCCCTCTTGCACAATCCAGGCGGCTACCCGGGGAACGTGACTGACAATTGCTCCTGCGAAGTTAGCTGCGAACATGAGTTGCTTTGCCTCCTCAAAAACTTAGTTCTTCACTTTGATGCGAAATCGGTGCCTACGGCGAAGCCTTGACGGCAGAAAGTCGCCTGTCGTCTCTGGACGCTCGCCATTCTCATGAGGATTATGGACTGGCCGCACTCCTCAATGCCTCCCGGGTCACATCGTTTGGCAGGGGAGGGCTTCGTTGCAAAAATCGAACCTTGCCATGCGAACTCGCGCGTCTAGCCCCCCGAGAGCGTGAAGTTCACCTGAACTTCCGTGTCCACTTCGACCGGCTCGCCATTGAGCAAGTAAGGCTTGTACTTCCACTGCTTTACCGCCTCGATGGCCGCCGGCGCCAGCATCGGATGCCCGCTGACCAGCTGAAGGTTTTCGATCGAACCATCCTTGCTGATGACCGCGTGCAGAACCACGGTTCCCTGGATGCGTGCCTGCCGCGCCAGTGGGGGGTAAGTCGGATTGACCTTGCGAATCAGCAATCCGGTAGAAACGCCTTGTGATACGCGCACGCGTTGCGGCGTCGCGACCTTAGGGACGGCAACAGGCGTGGAACTGATGATGCCGCCGATCACGCCACCCATCTGCCCGCCTGGAACACCACCGGGAACGCCTCCGACCACGCCAGCTGACGCCATTGACGGAGGAGGAGCTTCGTCTTCCTTGATCATCTGAACTTTCTGAGGAATCTTGGTAGGGGTGCGCAGAGCGCCATTCACGATATCGGTCTGAATCTGTTTGACGATTTTGACCGGAGCGGCTGCCGGCGGTGGCGGCGGTGGAGGGGGTGGAGGCGCCACGAGGAACGTCATCAGTTGCTGCTTAGGCAGAGCTTCAGTGAAAATGAGGGGCATCAGAACCATCAGGCCGATCAGACCTATCTCGAGAATGATCGCGAAGGTTGTGGTCCGTCCCCGTTTGGTCTTCAGCCGCCCGCCGGACTCCAGAAGGCTATCTTCAAACATTGACATTTCTCCTACGTCAGAGCTTACGTGAAGTTAGACACCGGCTCTGTCCACTTTGCTCCCGAAACCGACTGCGCAACTCCGTGGCTCGAACAGCCAGCCGGCGCGCCGGAAAAGACCCCGCTAAACCCTGCAGAATGAGGGCTAACACAAAAACAGATCTTGCCCTATACAGGCAATCACCTAGCCCGAACGGCAGGCATGGCCGCGGGCCGTTTACCCTTGCTAATTCTCCAATCCTGATATGCAACCAAGATCGGGGCCGCGATGGCGATCGATGAGTACGTACCGATCAAGATGCCAATCACCAGTGCAAGGCTAAAGCCACGCAGCACTTCGCCGCCGAATAAGTAGAGCGCAAGTACAGTAAGGAAGGTTAGCCCGGCTGTCAAGATGGTTCTGCTCAGGGTCTGATTGATGCTGCGATTGACGATGTCTGACAGTTTCTCGCGCCGCATTAACTTGATGTTTTCCCGGATTCGATCAAATACCACGATTGTGTCGTTATTCGAGTACCCAATCAGGGTTAGGATCGCGGCGATGACAGTGAGGGAAATGTCTTTATTGAGCAGCGAGAAGGCGCCGACGGTGATCAGAGTGTCGTGGAATACGGTAACAACGGCCGCAACCCCGTAGATCCACTCGAAACGGAAGCCCAGGTAAATCAGCATCCCCGCCAGCGAATAGATCGTCGCCAGCAGGGCTTGCTTGCGCAATTGAGCCCCCACCTGCGGTCCGACGATTTCCACGTTGCGTACGCCAAAATCGGACAAGAAAAAGCCATCTGGCACGGAGGCGATCACTGCGGGTTCGACGTGCCCATTCAACTGATCGAATGAACTGAGCACTCCGCCGAGTACTTTGTCCCGCGTATCGACGATGGACTGTGCCTGCTGCGTGTATTTCTGATCGGCGTCGGAGCCAAGATGCAGCGGATCTTTATCCATCAAATAATTCTTGATGGTTAATGAACTCGCGTTGTTCAGGTCCTGCTTGCCGGGAGGCGTATTGGTCTCAAGCGCGTTGATGATCTGCGTCTTGCCTTTATCGAGAGCCTGCTCGCTGGTTTCCTGAACGTCGAGATCGATCAACACCTCGTTATTCGAGGGGACGTCATACCTCTGAATCTTGGCATTATGCAGGCCGGCTCGATCCATGGCGGCACGCAGGGCGTTGTCGTTGGGCGCGTGCGAAAACTTTACGTAGACCAGTGTTCCACCCCGGAAGTCAACGCCGTACGGTATACCATGCCAGAACAGCATGGAAAGCACTCCCGCGACGCTGAACACCAGCGAAAAGGCGAGGAAATACCATTTTTTCCCGAGAAAATCGATGTTTGTATTGCGAAAGAACTCCACCTTGCTGACCTCTTATCCGATTTATGATTTCGAGAACAATTACTAAATTCCCTAAATGCTCAGAGCCTCTCCTCGCTGTTTCCGGCTCAGGATCCAGTCGAAGATTACGCGCGAAACGAAGACCGCCGTGAACAAGTTTGCCAGCAGACCGAAGGTGAGGGTAACCGCGAATCCCTTTACCGGGCCGGTCCCGAAGATGAACAAGATCGCGGCCGAAACGATCGTGGTGACGTGCGTATCGACGATCGTGACCCAGGCGTGGCTGAAACCCTGATCCACCGCCGAAGGTGGCGTCTTGCCATTGCGCAGTTCTTCGCGGATGCGCTCGAAGATCAGCACATTGGAGTCGACGCCCATACCGACGGTCAGAATCACGCCCGCAATTCCCGGCAGAGTCAGCACCGCTTCGAAGTACCCCATAAATCCAAGAAGGATAATGAGATTGAGAAGCAGCGCGACGTCGGCGTTGACGCCGGCGGCGCGATAGTAGATCAGCATGAAAATCAATACCGCCAGCATGCCGATGACGGCCGCATTCACACCATGCCGAATCGAGTCGCTGCCCAGCGATGGTCCGACCGTACGTTCTTCCAGATACTTAATGCCTGCGGGCAGTGCACCCGAGCGAAGGATCATAGAGAGGTCTTTCGCCTGTTGCTCATTCATGCTGCCGCCACTGATCTCGCCGGTATCGCGGATGGCCTCTTTAATGTTTGCAACTTCCTGCACTTTGTTGTCCAGCACAACCGCCAAGCTGTCGCCTACGTGGCCCGAGGTAAAGTTATAGAAACGCTGCCCGCCTTCTCCAGTTAGCTGGAAGCGGACGTTCGGCTGGCCATTCTGGTCAGTGCTGGGCTGCGCGTCGCGCAAGTCTTTGCCTCGGACGGCGGAAACGCGGGAAACCAAATACCACGCCTGTTCACCGGCTGCAGCGCCCGGAGCTGCGTGCCCCGGAAGCAAAATCGCATCGGCGGGAAGAATTCCACCTTTATCCTGCAGAGCCGCCTGTTCGCTGGGATAAGGCCCGCCCATGACCTGCTTGATCTCAAGCATGGCGGTAGACTGCATAATATCTTTCACGCGGCCGGGATCGTCGACGCCGGGCAACTGCACAAGGATCTGGTATTGCCCAAGGCCGTGCTCCTGGATGGTAGGCTCGCTCACGCCCAGCGCGTCAATGCGGTTGCGGATCGTCTCAATTGCCTGCGCGACTGCCTTGTTTTTCAAGTCCGCCAGCATCTGGGCCTTCATGGTGAGAGTCCAGCTATTCTCCGCACCGGAGGTCAGATTGTATTCCGGCAGGCGCTCGGAAACGATATCCAGAAGGTCTTTGCGGCCGTCGGGTGAAACCCCTTTGAGAACAACTTTGTCGGGAGCGTTCTGAGGGTCAGGCTTGGAAATGTCCGCAAAAGCGATCTTGCGCTTATTGAGTTGCTCTTTCAGGATTTCAACGGCGTTGTCGGAATCGACGTTGACCGCATCATTGACCTGCACCTGCAGAATCAGGTGCGTTCCGCCGCGTAGATCCAATCCAAGATGAATGCGGCTAGTAATGGCTGCCAGCAGTCCCTGGCCCGAAAAGCTCTGCGGAATCCCGAAAATGCCGTAAAGAAAAACCAGCAGAACTGCGACGATGGTTACCAGTCTCCAGGTTAGATTCTTATTCATGATGAAAACAGAGTCCGAATAGTAGATTTGAGGCTACTTTGCTTTTGCTTCCTCTTCCGCAGTCGTAACCTGCGTCACAGATGCCTTCGTGACCTCAACCCGCAGGTTGTCAGGAGGCACGCGCAGGTGGATGGAATCATCCTTCAGCGCCACGATCGTTCCTCGTAAACCCCCGCTAGTAGTGACCCTGTCCCCAGTTTTGAGGGAGTCCAGCATGGCGTGCCACTTTTTCTGGCGGCGCTGCTGGGGAAGGATCATTACGAAATATAGGATTGCGAACAGGAAAATAAATGGCACTGCCCCTGCGAGCAATCCCATGCCACCACCAGCCTGTACTGCCAGGTAAAATTGCATTTCGATCAGAGTACGTTTACAAGAAATTTCTCAACGCAACCTTCAGCGTCTTCTCGGGACTGTTTGCTGGATCAAATCCGCGAACAACCGCCCACACCTGCAGGCGCAGCCCTGTCATTTCACGACGGGAGTGCCGATCGATTCCGGCCGGATCATTACCTGCTCAGGCTTGAATCTGGGAAGGCCTTTTAGCCGAGGTCACGGTCTCGGTCGAGACCAGACCTCAGAGAGAAAACGTGCATCTTCCCCAAGTCGAATAGAATGACGCACCCGCCGCATAGTGTCAAGGTAGAAACTCAGGTTGTGCAAGGTGTTCAAAACCTGAGCCAATACTTCATTCGACGCATAAAGATGGCGCAAATAGGCGCGCGAATAACGCCGGCACACGCGGCAGCCGCAATTCGGATCGAGCGGCCCCTCATCTTGAGTATAACGCGCCTGTTTGATGGAAACTTTGCCTTCCGAGGTAAAGAGCAGCCCGTGGCGCGCCGCGCGGGTGGGAAGAACGCAATCCATCATGTCCACGCCGAGACTGGCATATTCGACAATCTCTTCTGGTGTACCTACTCCCATCAGATAGCGCGGCTTATCTTTCGGCAGGTATTGCAGTGTAGCTTCGACGACTTCACGCGTACGTTCGCGAGGCTCGCCAACGCTGAGACCTCCGATGGCATGGCCGGGAAAGCCGATTTCGACGGTTCTTTCCGCCGATTCCTTGCGGAGGGCCAAATCCATGCCGCCCTGCACGATCCCGAAGAGAGACTGCGTGGCAGCCCCCTCCCCTTGGTTATTGCGAACCGAGCCGAAGGTGCGGTAAGGACCCTGCTGCCCCCCGCCAGGGCCCTGTCCGCCGCCGGGCTGAGGGCTCAAAGCTGAGAGCTGACGGCTGTTCCACGGTACCTCGTGCTTGTGCTCCTCAAAATACTTCTTGCTCCGCTCCGCCCAGCGCAGAGTCATTTCCATCGATTCCTGGGTACGCGCCCGCTCCGCCGGATATTCAGTGCACTCGTCGAACGCCATAATGATGTCGGCACCGAGACCGATCTGAGCCTGCATCGCGCTCTCCGGCGTGAAAAAATGCGACGAGCCGTCGAGATGAGACCGGAAAGTTACACCCTCTTCCTTCACTTTGCGAAGTTCGTTCAGACTGAAAACCTGAAAGCCGCCGGAATCAGTGAGGATGGCCCGCGGCCACGCCATGAAGCCGTGCAGCCCGCCGAAATTGCGAATGATCTCAACTCCGGGACGCAGGTAGAGGTGATAGGTGTTGCCGAGGAGAATCTGCACTCCCAGCTCTTCAAGAATGTCCTGCGGCAAGCCTTTGACGGTGGCCGCCGTTCCGACCGGCATGAACACAGGCGTTTCGATCTCGCCATGCGGAGTGAGAAGCGTTCCGTTACGGGCCGCACCGGCGCTCGCCTGGATCTGAAACCTTACTGGCATTTGTGGTGAATTGTTACACAATCGCGGGCTGCGGATATTGAGCGATCACCAGCACGATTCAGCGCACGGCGGGCGCTGGATAATATCCGTCCTTTGCTTCGATCACCAGGCCCGGGTGGTCAACGCGCACTTCGATCTCGCGCTTGGCTGACCGGATTGGAGCGGTGGGTTTCGCGGGAATATATCCCAGCGTGTACTGGTTGCGAGCCTCACTCATTGCCTCTGCATAGGTTTGTTCAATGGCATTGCGCGTGAGCTTGGCGAAGGGTGCGCCGCCACCGGTGGCCCAGGTGTATTTCGGCAGGATGTCGCCATAACCTTGTTTGGGCAGCCGCAGGCGCTCGATACGGTCGTAGATGGGCAAGGCGCCGCTGGAAACGGCCACGGCACGTACCTGAATCTCGTTCGAGAGCAGCAGGCGAAGGACGTCGCTGTAGCTCGCCTTGCTTCCGAGTTCCCGTCCGTCGCTGACGATGAAAATAATCTTGCGCCGGGTGCGGTCTTGCTTGCGCAAATCAAGGGCTGCCTGCAGAATCGCGTCGTTGAGCACGTGCGACTCCTTGGGCGGCGTGTACACCGGCTCGGTGGGGCTTCCCACGGGAATGTTGTTGATGATCGGTCCGTTTGGCGCGAGCGGCCCGCTCATTACGGGTACGCCATTGTTTCTTCCGTGCACAGTTTTCATCTGATTGAAAAGTGCGGTCAGCTTCGGCGTAGGCTGCATGAAGTCGCTGACCTGGCTCACCGTGCTGCTGAAGGTGTAAAGAGCAACGTTGTCATAGGGAGCAAAAGCGCCAATCAGCGCGGGAAAAGTTTCGTTCACCTGCTGCACCGCGGCATCCGACATGCCGAGGTCGAGAACGATAGCTACCGAGAGCGCGAACGGATCGGCTGTAAAGAATGTCAACTTCTGCTTTACATTGTTTTCGTAGACGCTGAAGTCAGCCGGGAGCAGACCTTCCACCGCGCGTCCGCTTTTGTCTTTCACCGTAACCGGAACCTGCACGAAATTGGCGTGAACCCTGATAAGGGGCTGGAGTTCGTCGGGTCCAGCTTGCTTGGCTGTTGTGCCCGGCGGCAGTGTCTTCACCGGAGGCATGGGAGGCGGCGTAGATGTTCCGTTGGGCTGGGCCGGTTGATCCGTCGTGGTTTGGTTGACCGGTTGGTTTGTCCACGGATTGCGCTCGACCGGCTCTTTTTTTTCTTCCGGTTTTGATTCTGGCGGCCTGACTGGAGGGGGTTCTGGGCTAGGCGCCGGTGGTTGCACTGCCGAAGGAGCGTCTGGAACATCCTGGGATTGCGCCGGTTGCGTGGGAGTTCCTGAATTTTGGCTGCCGGGATTTTGTGCGAGCGCGGCGGTTACAAAGGCGAGATTCGTGACCGCCAGACCCACTGCAAACAAGGCCGCGGCGGTTGCATCCACAACTCGACCGGAAGAGATCGACCACATTCTCTTATCCAATGCCTTTTTAGTCCCCATGAGCACCGCCTGTTCTGCCCCAATCCTATTTTGCCACGAGCCGGGATAAGTCACATTAAACTCGTTTTCGAATAGTCCTAAAAATCCATTCGTAAGCAATATGTCTGAACGATGCGGTTTCGTGCATCTAACCCCTAAGGATTAGACTAGCAAACAATTAAGAGGGAATCTTCGAATGACAAAATTGCCGCCTTTGCGGATATTTATGCGAGCGCATTTTGCAGCTGGATTTCTTTGCGCGCTTTTACTGGTGAGCTCCCCATTCGGCCTGGCGCAGAATCCCGCTAGTCCCGCTGCGGGTTCGAAATCCGAAGCGCAAGCCTCCGCAACCCAGAAACCTGCCGAGACCCAACAGCCCGACAGCCAGGAACCCGCAGAAACGCTGAAGGTGAGCGTTAATGTGGTCGGGCTTTTTTTCAACGTGAAAGACAAGCATGGTGCGTTGATCCCGAATCTGACGAAGGATGACTTTCAGGTGCTCGAAGACGGCAAGCCGCAGACGATCAAATATTTTGCGGCGGAGTCGAATCTGCCGCTGACTCTCGGCATGCTGATTGACTCCTCCGGCAGCCAGCGGAATGTTCTGGATATGGAAAAAGAAGTTGGCGGGGCGTTTTTGCGGCAGATTCTCACGGACAAAGACGAAGCTTATGTGATCGATTTCAACGTCGACGCCACGCTGGTGCAGGACTATACGCGCGATGTGCACCGACTGCAGGCGGCGATGAACAAGGTGAGGATTAATACGGGATATGCGACCGGGCCGATTCCGGGCGCCGGCGGCGGTCCTGTTCCTACCGCGGGAATCAATCGTGGAACCGTGCTTTACGATGCCGTCTATCTTTCCGCGCACGATATGCTGGCAAAAGAAGTCGGCCGCAAGGCGATGATCCTGCTGACCGACGGCGAGGACGAAGGCAGCCAGCTTAAGATCAAAGATGCGATCGAGGCCGCGCAGAAGGCCGACGCCATTGTTTATGTGCTGCTTTGCGCCGATCGCGGCTTCTACGGCTCGTTCCAGGTGGGCTACTCGGGTGAAGGCGAGATGCGCAAACTCACCGAAGCGACTGGCGGCCGGGTCATCAACGTCGGCAATAAGTTCGATAAGCTCAAAGAAGCGTTCGATCAGATCGCCGCCGAACTGCGCAGCCAATACAATCTTGGATACACTCCCACGAACACCGTCCTTGACGGCGGCTACCGCAAAATCGAGATCAAATGCAAACAGAACTACAAGATTCAAACCCGCGCGGGATACTATGCGACGCCTCGGCAGGCGCTGCCGGAGTAGCGAGATGAAACAGCAGCACGAAGCAACAACCTCATGCTGCTGGCGTTACCCTAAGCTCCTGCTGCACTTCCATTCGCTGTGCTCGACATTGGCTCGCCAAACAAAACCTTTTTTGCGTCCCGGCTCAATTGTTTTTCCTCGTGGGTCGGATACATGAACGCATGTCCGGTTGATCGGCCGGGGTAATACCATTTCCACAGCGCGTCAGGGGATTGATTGCGTGTCACGAGCACGACTTCGGTCCTCCCGGTCGAGTGCTTGCGTTCCGTCGGTACAGTCATCAATGTGGCGTAAACTTTGGATTGCTCCGCATCAAGTATCTCGACGATGTTGCGGTTGCTTTGATCGCTCGAAAGCACAAACCAGTATGTTCCGGCAGGCAAAACCACCCCTGGAACCTCAACCGGCTGGTTAAATTGCAACTCGGTTCTCTCGCTCCATTGACCCGCCCGCGCAGCCGGCAGAAGCTCGATGCACACTAGGGCGACACCGAAAATAATGGCGATTGACTTCAATACCCTCATATATCCACCTCCGGATCATGACGAAATGCCCGTCCAAAAAGTCTTCTAACTGGGAAGATGCCCCAGTTGATTGACGGCGTTGCTTGGCGCGGATTTCCCTAAAAAATTACAGTTGTTTCCCTAATGGGGATGCAATAGGTCGAAGACTCCGGACCTGGAAAACGTTCTGACTCGACCTCCAGCGCTCATTTTCTTAGCCAACGGAGCTAAAAGCGTCTAATCTGTAGAGCGCGCATCCTGGTGGGGGTAAGCCATGCCGGCTCAAAGTCTCTCAGCCGTTTCAGCTTTTTCACGCCGCTCGTTCCTGCAATTGTCCGCTGCGGCTACAGCTCTACACATTGTCAATGAGCCGATGCTTGCGGCCGCAGCCGCAGTGCACCGGCCATATACGACGGATGGGGTCTTCATCGACTCCAATGAGAATCCGCTCGGACCGAGCCAGCCCGCGCGGGAGGCGATCTCCGCCATCATCCCGCAAGGCGGACGCTACTCCGACAATCTTACCCACGATCTGCTTCAAACGTTTGCACACATGGAAGGCCTGAACCCGGATTATGTTTGTGTGTACCCGGGTTCAACGCCCGCGCTGCACTTCGGGGTGATCGCATTTACCTCGTCGCAGAAGAGCTATGTGACGGCCGATCCGGGCTACGAAGCCGGAATGTTTGCCGCGGCAATCGCCAAGGCCCGCGTCGTTAAAGTTCCGCTGACCAAGGCGTACTCGCACGACACCAAGGCAATGAGCGCTGCTGCGCCGGACGCAGGCTTGTTTTACATCTGCACGCCGAATAATCCGACCGGAACCCTCACGCCGCATGGCGAGGTCGAATATCTGCTGGAAAATAAGCCCAAGGGTTCAGTCGTGATGGTCGATGAGGCTTACCTCCATTTTTGCGACGCCCCGTCGACGATCGATCTGGTGAAAGCCGACAAGGACCTGATCGTGTTGCGTACCTTCTCGAAGGCTTACGGCATGGCTGGTTTGCGCTGTGGGTTCGCCGTCGCCCGGCCCGACCTGCTGAAGAAGCTAACGGACGCTTCCGGATGGAATTTCATGCCGATCACAGCCGTAGTGGCTGCCTCAGCCAGCCTGAAAGATAATGGGCTGATTGCCGAACGCAGGCGCATCAATGCAACCGTGAGGCAGGAGACCTTCCAGTGGCTCGATCGCAACGGTTACTCCTACATTTCGTCGGAGGCCAACTGTTTCCTGCTGGACACCAAGCGCCCGGGAAAAGAAGTGATCGACGCCATGGCGCAGCAGAAAGTCTTTATCGGGCGCATCTGGCCGGTTATGCCGACATGCGTACGCATCACCGTGGGAACGCATGATGAGATGGAGCAATTCCAGACCGCACTGCAGAAAGTGATGCGGGGAGCCACGGCCTTCTATGTGCAACCGGCGAAGCGACTCAAAACGGCGCGCCGCAGCGGGGCCCCGTTGCCTTCGTAAGGTCGAGCGTTCAGTACGAAGCTTCTGAAAGGGGCAGTGCTTTGCATTCTCTCTTTCAGCAGCTTCCTATTGTGGAATAAGCAGGAACCCGTGTTCCAGCCCATTGTGCGTCCCAGTGCCTACGATCTGGCCGGAATTGTTGATGCCGAAAGCTTGTTGCAACAACCATCCCGAGCCAGCGGGAATCAGCTTGTTCAGGTCTTTCATTTTCCCGCCGTTGTAGACGAACGCGTGGTAGTTGCCCGGAAAGTCAGCTTGGCCGACGACTACGCCGGAGTCATTGATACCGAATCCCCAAGTTGCAAAATCCGGACCGGCAAGCGATCCCAGATCGATGATCTTGTCGCCGCTCTGCAGGAATGCGTGAGCTTCGAGATTGCTTTTCGTGTATGCGATGCCGGTGGTCTGGCCTTTGTTGTTGATCGCGTATCCTTCGCTCCACTGGCCACCAAGAGTCCCGAGGGGAGTGATTTTTCCGTTGGCCCACTTAAATCCACGAAAATTTCCATCCGCGGTGTAGGACGTTCCGACCACCACGCCAGCATTGTTCACGCCCTGGGCGCTGTTCCAAAAGTCGACGCCCGCCGGAGATCCGAGAGTTCCGAGATCGGTCATCTGACCATTGCTCCACAAGAATGGATGGTTGCTGCCATCGGCGGTAACGGCAGAGCCAACAACCTGGCCCGCATCGTTGAGGCCATACGCCACCGCCGAGCCGCCACCGAGGTCGCCGATATCGGTGAGTGTTCCGTCGTTGGATATAAACGCGTGGTAGCCGCCGTCGGAACTTGTCGAGTATCCGGCGATCTGAGTGGAAGAATTGACGCTGTTTCCGATTCCGCTGGTGCCGCCGAGTGTTCCTAGACTTGTCCATTGGCCGTCGTTGAAAAGCGAGACGGCGCTGCTGTTGTTGCGATCGCTGCCTACGGCTCCGGCGACTTCGCCGGCCGCATTGATGGCGCGGGCCACGCTGTAATCGTCGCCAGAGAGCGTCCCTAGATCGGTGATGCTGTAGGTTTGCGCGGCACAAACGGAGGACGCCGTGGCGAGAAAACAAACGAAAACAGAGCGTGCGAAACCGGCGCATAGATTCATAACCGCTCCTTTGCGGGCTTGGCTTGGGAATTTCAGACCGGCAAATGCTGCCATGTTTTCCGGCTGCGATTGTCAACAAAATGTCAAAAACTGAGGGCGATTGTGGGATGGCACAGGAAATTAGAACCCTAAACACTATCGGCTAACTGCGCTGTTGAAGCGCGGCATCGAATCAAGCATCCCGGACATCGAAGAGAAGACGGGAGAAGGGATTACGGGCGTGTCCCGTTTTCGATGTGTAGAGCAACCGACGTTTTCATAATCGGCGGTGGGCCCGCGGGGTTAGCGCTCGCCATTGCGGCGAGACAGCGGAATTTGGAAGTTACGGTTGCCGACGGTTCTCGACCACCTATTGAAAAAGCCTGCGGCGAAGGACTGATGCCCGACGGCCTTGCCACACTGGCAAAACTGGGAGTCAGGCTACCGAGCGATCAATCGCAGGCTTTTCGCGGGATCAGATTCATCAGCGACGGCTTGAGCGTAGAGGCAAGTTTCCCTCACGCAGATGCCATCGGCGTGCGGCGGACGGTATTACATAGAGCCATGGTTGAGCGGGCGCAGGCGGTCGGCGTTTCGCTGCTCTGGCAGACGCCGGTAACCGGGCTGCATCCCGAGGGCGTGATGTTGGGCAAGCACCACGCGCGATCACGCTGGATTGTCGGCGCGGACGGAAGCAATTCCATGGTGCGTCGATGGGCGGGCCTCCAGACAAGAAGCGAGAGCAAGAGAATGGCTTTTCGCCGGCACTACCGCATCGCTCCATGGAGCGAATTTATGGAACTTTATTGGGGCTCTAAGTGCCAGATTTACGTGACTCCCGTTGCCCCGGATGAGGTATGCATAGCGGTTGCTTCACGCGATCCGCAAACGCGTTTGGACAGTGCACTGACACTGTTTCCGGATCTCACTTCGCGGTTGCTGGGCGCTCAATGCTCGTCCGCAGAACGAGGCGCGGTGTCTGCAAGCAGCAGGCTGCGGCGCGTGCACACGGGACACATTGCGCTGGTCGGAGATGCTTCGGGGGCAGTCGATAGCATCACAGGAGAAGGCTTGGGGCTGGCGTTGCGCCAGGCTGAGGTGCTGGCAGAATGTTTGGCGCTGGGCGATCTGCGGGGGTATCAACGCGACCATATGAGGTTAAGGCGGCGCCCTGCAATCATGTCACGCTTGTTGCTCGCACTCGATCGGCGGGCGCGATTACGGCGACGTGTGATGCGCGCCTTTAGTGCCGACCCTCGCTTGTTTACTCGGATGGTAGCGATGCACATCGGCGCTCTCTCGCCGTTGAATTGTGCTGCGAGCGGATTGGCTATGGGACTGGGGATGTTGTATGCATAGTGCTCGTAGCAAGTTTGCTTCATAGCAGGCGATAATCCGCACGAGATCCCATGGTTTCGAAAGCGGAAATCGTAGTTCGAGTATTGCTCCGGAGGAAACATGCCATTCGTCGATACCAGCAAGCTCGTTGTGGTCGAACGTTTGCCGGGCTGGCGCGGACGCTACTTCCACTCACCGAGCATGACCTTCGCGCACTATGAATTTGACCGCGGCGCCTCGATTCATGAGCACTTCCATCCGCAGGAGGAAGTGTACGAAGTGATTGAGGGGGAACTTGAGATGACAATCGAGAGCGTGATCCAGATCGCTCGTCCTGGTGTTGTCGCGATCGTGCCAGCGAACGCGCGCCACTCGGTGAAGGCCCTCACCGACGGCCGCGCCATTATTGTCGACTATCCTCTTCGCCAGGAAATCGCTACCGCGCATCCTCGAAAATGAGAGCTTTGCCCTTGATACCGCAGTTTCACCTCAATCCAGTGTGACATGTTGGTGTAATGCTCACTGCCTACTTGGAATCTACTATCTAACCCCTGCGCGATTTACAGTTTCCTGCCGATATTGTTCAATTCCCGTTCGCCGTATAAATGACAAGTAATTCGACGCGGGTTGTAGACGCTGAGTCTGGGTATGGAGGGACGAATGAGATTTGGACCATTCTTGATCATTGCATTGCTGCTGTTAATTCTGTGGGCGGGCGGCTTCTTGATGTTCCATGTAGCGAGCGGCTTAATTCACCTACTGCTGCTGTTCGCGGTGATTTCATTTGTGGCGCACCTCTTGATGGGCGCTAGGACGGCATAGAGTTTCCGAGCTGAAGCTTGCCGGCGGGAGCTAACCGGCCCCTGCGCCGGCAGCAAGGCTCGATGAATTTCGCACGCAAGGGTTGCGGAAACAGAACCCTCGGGACGGTCCTCATAGGCCTTTGCCGAGGGTTTTCTGCGTTAAGTCCGCGACTTGCGATCTTTGATTCGCCTGACGAACTTCAGTCCCGACCAAACGTTGGTGACGGCGCAGACTTTCACGTCGACAAGTCCTGCCTGGAGTCCTATATTGCGCACGTCATTTTCCGTGAGGTCGGATGAAGCCCCTGAACTTTTCTTCGGCCAGCTAATCCAAAGCATCCCTGCGGGTGCCAGTAGTCGCGAGAGACGAGGAAATTCTTTTGCCAATTCTGCCCGGGACTTCGTAAAGAACATCGAAAAATCGATTTCATCCGATTCTTTTGCAGGGGTGCACCCCGCCAGGCTATCGCCTAGTTCGCAGCGTATGTCGGCAGGTGCGTTTGCCAGATGTACGCGCAGGCCGGGTTTAATCCCCAGCTTTTTTGGAAGCGGCGTTCCTGAGTATCCAGACATTTGAATCAAAGGCTTGAGAAGTGAACTCTGAAGAATTCTGAAATCGAAAGCCGCAGCCGTCATTACTGGGAAGCCGGCGCGAAGTAGCCGCGCCGCGCCCTGACCCGAAACATCTTGCGGTCGTTGGCTACGATCTCGATCGTACGGAAATGCCCATCCGCCTTGAAGTCTGCCGGCTTGTATGAGACTGCATATTGGCTGCGCAATTCGTCCTGAATTTCGCCAAAGGCATTGGTCACATCGCGAATCTGGAAGGGGAAAAACGCGCGCCCGCCCGTGGCATCGGCAATTCGTTCGAGCACCTTATCACCCGCTCCTTTGGAGCCGCTGACATTGGTGCTAATGGCGTAGACGATGGCATCGGCGCGCTGGGCCATTTCAATCGCTTCCTCGCGCGTGACGTGGCTCAAATTATCTTCGCCATCACTGAGCAGGATGATGGCTCGACGCGTGGGCCCCAACTGCGCCTTCTTAAGCAATTTGTCGCGGCAGGCATAGTAGAGAGCATCGTAAAGCGCGGTTCCGCCTCCGGGCCGCAGTTGGCGCACACCGTGGCCCAGCTTTTCAGTATCGTCGGTAAAATCCTGAGTGACCTCCGGCGTCGCGTCGAAGCCCACAACCATGGCCTGGTCGTAACCGCGCCGCACCGTCTGGTTCAAAAACTCGATGGCGGATTCCTGCTCGAACTTAAAGCGATCGCGAACCGAATTGCTGGCATCGATCAGTAGGCCGACCTGGAGCGGCAAATTTGCCTCAGCGCGGAAGCTGCGAATTTCGACCGGCGGCTTGTTGTCATCAACGATGCTGAAGTCGTTTTGCTTGAGGTCGGTGACGCGTTTGCCGTGCTTGTCGGTAACGGTGAAAACTACGTTCACTTCGTTGATGCCGACGCGAATGCGGGGAATGTCTCCCGCATCGGCGTGGCTGCCGGAGTTTGCGTCAGAAGCGTCGTCAGCGGGAGGCTGTTGCGGGGCAGGAGTTGGTGCAGCAGATGATTGCGATGAGGAACCTGGCAGCGCTTGCGGAGGCGCAGTCTGTGCCGAGCCCCGCAGCGCGAGCGAAAGCAGCATCGCTACGCATCCGAGCAGGACTTGCACCAATATGGGCGAACGGGAGATGCCCCTCATTAGTGCCTATTATATCCACAAGCCTCGAAGGGAAAGGATTTGAATTGGATTCTCGCCAGATGGAGTGTTGGCACGAGGAATTGCCGAATCCCGTTTAATGCATTTCAATCTCTCGCAAGAAATCTTGTAGTTCCTGCGGAAGCTCGGCTTTGAATTCGATAAGCTGCTCGCTGCGGGGATGGCGAAAGACCAACTCTGCGGAGTGCAGAAAATTTCGCGACAAAGTGATCGGTTCCGATTTTCCTTGCCTGGGCGGCACATTTTTTCCTTGCTTCGTCGGGGAAGGATTTTTCCCTGAAATTTCTTTAATCGTTCCCGGTGCGCCATACACCGTGTCACCCACAACAGGATGCCCCAGAGCTGCCATGTGCACGCGAATCTGGTGCGTGCGGCCGGTGTCGATCTTCACGTCGAGCAAAGTGAATTTTCCGAACTTCGTGTCAAGGCGTCGCACTACACGATAATGCGTGACCGCGGATCTGCCGCCGGCCAGACGTGTGGTCATTCGGGTGCGCCGCACGCGGTCGCGACTGATGCTCTGATCTAGGGTTCCTGAGTCTTTCTTTACCCAGCCATGAACGAGCGCGATATATTTTTTCTTCACCTCTCGCGCCGCGAACTCCGCGCTGAGCTTGTGATGCGCCTCGTCATTCTTGGCAACAACGATCACGCCGCTGGTTTCTTTATCGAGACGATGCACGATCCCAGGCCGCAACTCGCCGCCTACGCCAGACAGATTCTTCATGTGATGCAGCAGCGCATTCACCAGGGTGCCGCGATTGCGCGCGTCGTCAGCGGCTCCCGCTCCGGCATGAACCATCATTCCTGCGGGCTTGTTGATCACGGCGAGATCGTCGTCTTCGTACACGATGTCGAGGGGGATTTCCTCGGCGATGGCTTTTAGCGGCGGGCGAGCGGGTTCGCTGAGAATAGTAATCCTTTCGCCGCCGTGCAGTTTGATGGAAGCCTTTGCTGGGGCACCGTTCAGCAACACCTCGCCTTCAGAGATGAACTCCTGAACTCGCGCCCGACTCACGGATTCGAGCCGTGCCGCCAGAAACTGATCCAGACGCTTGCCGGCATCTTCAGGCTGAACCAAGATATCGATGGGGAACGCCTCGGACATTCGCTGGACGATACTATAAGCTGCCAATTCCGAGGCGCCGGTACTCGGCATTGGCAAGCCCGCAGGCAATCAAGACAAGCGATGAAACTCTGGGTACACTCTTAACGGTGCGGAAAGTCATACCGAACATCCTCACACTCTGAACTGGGGCACCGTATCTCTAGCGCGTGGCTCCCACCGCATGTGCCGTCACATTCTTCGCGCCCGGCCGCAGCCACCAGATAACCCCCCCGCCAACCACCAGACCAAGGGCGATCAACTGCGTGCCTGACATTATCCCGCCGAAAACCGAGCCTCGGCCGGGATCGTCGCGGATGAACTCCAGGAAAAACCGTGCCACGCCGTAGATGAAAATGAACGCGCCGAAAACCTGGCCATCGAACTTGCGGCGCTTGAGCAGCCACATCAGGAAGATGAAGTTCGCAAACTCGACCGCAGCTTCGAATAACTGAGTAGGCTCGAGCGGCACATTCAAAGGAGTCCCCGTAATCTGATACGCCAGCGGATTATGGAACGTCACGCCCCACCAGTGATGCGTCTCTTTGCCGTAGCAGCAGCCGGCGGCGAAGCAGCCGATGCGGCCGATGGCGTGGCCGAGCGCCAGCCCCGGAGAAAATGCATCGCAGGTACCGAGCGCCGGCATGTGATTGCGCCGCACATACCACCAGGCTACGACAAACGCCGCCAGCAGGCCGCCGGAGAAAACTCCTCCGGCCTGCAGCGTAGTGATGCTGAAAATTTCTCCGGGATGCGCCGCGTAATAGCTCCACTCATTGATGACGTAGAGAACTTTGGCGCCCGCGATGCCCGCGAGAACCACGAGAATCCCGAAATTCCAGGCCTTCTCGCCATCGATGCCGAGCCGCTCAGCATTACGCACGCTGACCCACAGGCCGAGCAGCACTCCCGTGGAAACGAGAAAGCCGTAGGTTGGCAAGAAGAACTTACCGAAATGCAGTAATTGGGGATACACAGATTAGTTAGATGCGCGAAACCGGGATTTGCTACGTGGTTCAGTGTAGCAGGAGCGGTGCAGGGTAGATGCCAGGAGCCGGGCTTCGCTCGACGAACCCCCGAGCGCCGTCGCCACACGAGTGTGTCGTTACCCCGCGAAAGTTTGAAAGAATGGGCTTACAAAGATCAAGCCGACCCACTGTGCCGTGTGACGGGGCCGAGAATGAACCCGTCGGTAGACGTTGGGCGCCCGCCGAGACCCTTTAGGCATCTCCGCATGGCGGAGCATCGCACACCGGATCCTAGTTCGAGTCGAGCTCCCGTTCATTCAGCATTGGTTCAAATATCGGTTACCCGCCATCACCAACCCGGCAGGCCGGCTTTCACCTGTTGATGCTAGGAGAACTCCAGGCCAAATGGCAATAGGAAAAGTGCAAATAGTTGGCAGACCGCTTGCAACCAAAGTAATCGATTTGGGAATTAATCTGTTGTTAATTGGGATTGTGCTGTAGCGCTCGTGTGGAATTCCGGCCTCATGCAAAAAATACGGGAAGACTCTACAATCGGGAAGTCGTGTCCTCCATCGCCAAACCGCCGAGCAGTTTTCTGCGACTCCTGCCGAAGGCAGAGTTACACCTGCATCTTGAGGGATCGATCGAGCCGGGTACACTTCTCGAACTGCGCAGGCGTCGTGGGGAAGGCGTGACCGCAGCGGAAGTTGATTCTATTTACCGCTACGAAGATTTTTCCGGATTTCTGCTTGCCTTCAAGAACATCACCGAGCACCTGCGCACTCCGGAAGATTATGAGCTGATCACATACCGCTTGATGCAGCGGTTGAAGGAAGAGAACGTTTTGCATGCTGAGGTGTATGTGTCGGTCGGCGTTTGCCTGTGGCGCAAGCAGGACTTTTCGGCAATCTTTGAAGGGCTGGACCGCGGGCGCTTGCGCGGCGAACGCGACTTCGGGATCTCGCTGTTGTGGCTCTTTGACTCCGTAAGACAATTCGGTCTGGAAGCCGCGCAGCAGGTTTTCGAGCTCGCAGTTCGCTGCAGTGATCGGGGAGTAGTAGGCGTGGGTATCGGCGGTGATGAGCAAAAAGGACCTCCGGAGCTCTTTCGCGACTGCTACGCCTGGGCCGCCGATCACGGCATGCGGCTGACGGCGCACGCCGGCGAGAATGGTCCGCCGGAATCCGTATGGGGCGCGCTGAACCTGCGAGCCGAGCGAATCGGCCACGGGCTGACCGCTTTCCACGATCCCGACCTGGTTGAAGAGCTTGCGCAGCGGCAGATTCCGGTAGAAATTTGCCTTACCAGCAACCTTCGGACTGGACTTTGTCCAAGCCTCAACGAGCACCCGGCAAAAAGCTATTTCGATCACGGAGTGATGATCACGCTTAACAGCGACGATCCGGCCATGTTCGGCACATCACTCGCCCGGGAGTATCAGATCGCACAGCAGACTTTCGGATTCACAGATGAACACCTTCGTGAGCTGGCACGCAATTCGTTTGAAGCGTCTTTTTTGCCCGCCGAGAAAAAACTCGAATTTCTGAATCTGTTCGACGCTGCGGCGGCGAGGTAGTGCTCTTGTGCTGTGACGTGTAACCTTTCTCTCACATAATTCGCGTCCGCAATGCTTTAAAGAACGATTTTTGCTGGCGGAGAAGAACTTGGATTTCTTGAATCTGTTTGACGCAGCCGCTGCGAGGTAATGCTGTTTGGCGCCAATTTGTAACCTTTCTCTCACGTAAGTTTTCCGGAAGCTCAATGTCCCAACACATCGGCATCGTGGCGTGCAGTACCGAAGGAGCCGCGCTCTGTTACCGCACCATCTCGTTCGAAGGCGCGCAGATGCTGGGCCCGCACGATCATCCCGAGGTCTCGTTACACTCGCACTCGCTAGCGAAATATATGCATTATGTTCGCGCCAACGATTGGGCAGGCGTCGCCGGGCTGATGCTCTCTTCGGCCGAAAAGCTCGCGCGTGCCGGGGCGGATTTTCTGATTTGTCCTGACAATACGATTCATGAGGCGTTTGATCTGATTGAGCACCGCTCGCCTCGCCCGTGGCTGCACATTGCGCGAGAAGTCGTGAAGGAGGCACAGCAACTCCACTTCAAGCGGCTCGCGATTCTCGGTACCCGCTACCTGATGGAAGGTCCGGTTTACCCCGATGCACTTAAGGCTGCAGATATTGACTACTGCGTTCCCGGTGCGGAGCAGCGCGAACGCCTCGATCAGATCATTATGGACGAATTGGTGAATGCCAAGGTCTTGCCCCGGTCGCTGGGATATTACGTCGAGGTCATCCGCGCGATGAAAGACGAAGGCTGCGACGCGGTCGTGCTCGGCTGCACGGAAATTCCTCTGCTGGTGGCGCCGGAATCATCGCCGCTTCCCACGCTGGACTCCACGCGGCTGCTGGCGAGAGCCGCGGTGCGTAGAGCGGTTGAGGATTAATGTCCCGATGGAGGAGAACTCATGCTGAGGTTCCGCCGACTCGCGGGCTCCTACGGAGTTGTACGATTCACTCCGGAAACATCTATTCCGGATTGGGCGCTGAAAGGCGAATTCAGTTCAATCACCCGCACGGCTGACGAACTCTCCATCGTTTGTCCGTTGCAGAATTTTCCGGAAGGAATGAAGTCCAGCCTGCGTTGGATTTGTTTCAAGCTCGAAGGCCCATTTGCTTTCTCGCAAACTGGAGTGCTGCTCTCGTTCGTACAGCCACTGTCGGACGATAGTATTCCAATCTTCGTGATCTCGACGTATGAGACCGACTACGTGCTGGTGCAGGAGGACTTCGCTGCCGCGGCTCTTGATATTTTGCAGAAAGCCGGGCACGAATTCTCGGGCAAATGAAGAGCCGCGCAGCCGCGTAGTTAAGCCATTTACCAGCCTAAATTCGCCAACGGCTGCAGCCGAAGCTGCCATGGAATCGCATTCATGATGTAATAGAAGTGGACTTCATGCCTTCTACTTTCACAAGCCTGCGGCGTCGCGCCAAGGCCCTGTACCGCAATCTGCGCGGAGCAGCCATGGCCGCGAGTGCTCTCGCGTCGACCGAGCACCCGCTGCTGGCGCACATTATTCCTGTGCGACGCTGCAATCTTGCCTGCACCTATTGCAACGAGTTCGACGATTTTTCCAAGCCCGTGCCTACGGATGAAATGTTTCGCCGCATCGATAAGTTAGGTGAACTTGGCACGGCGGTGGTAACGATTTCTGGTGGCGAGCCGTTGCTGCATCCTGAGCTCGACGAGGTAATCCGCCACATTCGGGCGAACGGCATGATTGCGGGATTGATCACCAACGGTTATCTGCTGGTTGCCGAGCGTATTAAGTGCCTCAATCGTGCCGGCCTGGAATGGCTGCAGATTTCCATCGACAATGTGAATCCCGACGATGTTTCGAAAAAGAGCCTGAAAGTTCTCGATAAGAAGCTGCAACTGCTGGCGGAGCACGCCGACTTTCACGTGAATATAAATTCTGTGGTCGGCAGCGGTATTGCGCATCCGCAGGACGCTCTCGCCATTGGCAAGCGTGCCATTGAGCTGGGCTTCAGTTCAACTATCGGAATCATTCACGATGGCAGCGGGCAACTGGAGCCGCTGGGCGAAGAAGAGCGCAGAATCTACCACGAGATGAAGTCGATGGAAAAGCGCAGCTTCACCCGCATCAACGCTTTCCAGGACAACATCGCAGAGGGCAAGCCCAATAACTGGCGCTGCCGCGCCGGCGCCCGCTATCTCTATATTTGCGAGGATGGCCTCGTACATTACTGTTCGCAGCAGCGGGGCTATCCGGGCGTTCCGCTTGCGACCTACACGCGCGATGACCTGCGGCGCGAATATCTCACCGAAAAAGGATGCGCGCCGCATTGCACAGTTTCGTGCGTGCACCAGGTCTCAATCTTCGATGGCTGGCGCGCCCCGCAGCATGCGGCACCGCCGGCGCGCGCAGCCTCGCAAACAGGCGAGTTGGTACGGATCAAATAGCGCGGTTTCCGTTCTTTCCTGTTTACTTTTTCGGCTGCGCGCTCGGCGGCAAAATTCCATTTAGCCGCAAATAGATGGCAGCGGTCGAGTAATGATCAGACCAGCCGCCAGCTAAAATCAGGGCGGCCATCGCCCGCGGCGCCTGACGCCCGCCGAAAATCTCGATCGTGTCTCCGAGCTTCGAATCGTCCATCTTGCCCAGCGCCTCCGCGCAGAAATCGTATGACGCCGTGGCCGCCGCCACCAGCTTATCTTTGGAATCGGTTTCTTTCGCTTCCTCGACCTTCGGTGCGGCAACGTCGGCAGCTTTCGGGCAGAAAGAGTTATTGAACTCAATCATATGGACGGCCAGATGCGCAAAGCTCATCTGCTCGGGTGTGGGCTTGTAATTGAACTTATCGGCGGGCATGGCGCTAAGGGCGCCCAGAGTGTTGTTTCGCGAGCGCTGCAGCAGCATGCGCAGAGAAGTGGCAACCGGGTCTTTCGTAGGCGTTGCTTGAGCTCCAGAAGTCGAGGAGCCAGCCGCTTGAGCCTGGGTAAGGCAGCAAGCCGCGCAAACGATCAAGGCGAGAGCAAAAGTGTATTTCACGAGTCCTCCTAGGGGGAACGAAATTGAGCGATCACTGATAAGCCGTCCATATTCAGGACGTATCGATTCGGCGAAAGAAAGCAAGCCACCGTTATTAATCGAAGCGGCAAAGTCGGCGCCCTGAAAGTTTACGCTAGTGCAGCACTCAGGGCCGAACTGGCCAGCGTGAGCACAGCCCACCATCCGAAGACGATCGCGAATGCCGTACCCCGTTTCACTTTGCTTACGCAGGTGAAGCCGATGGCGGTCAATGCGAGAGTCCATATCATAAAGATGTCGACGGCGCTTGCCACGTCATAAATAAATATGTTGTCTCCGGGACTCATGAAATAACCGGGATTGGTGGCGACCGGATTTTGGAAGGAAAACGAATCCGGACTTATGCCCGCCCCCACAGAAAGCCAGGCGAGCAGCGTTTTCAGCATGAGCGGAAGCGCTGCGTAAACGACAATGGCGAGTGAGATCTTGAACGAAACATCCGCAGCAGCCACGAACTTGAAGGTCGCAAACAGCACCAGCGCGATGATTAGCCAGAGCATTAGCGTGATTGCCGGAAAGATGTAAGAAATCATCGCCGTGACTTTTGCGCCGCGGTCCAGTTGCTGCTCGCGCTTATCGGCAGACAGATTGTCGAGACGTGCCTGCGCTTTCGGCTGCGCTTGCATCTGGTTCTCCATGATCTTGCGGAAGCTGATCTTCTGGCCCGCGGTGTGGACGAAGAGCGACGAAACCACGATCATCAGCAGAAAGGGCGCCCACCATGCCGCATTGCGGCGCAGATCGGTGAAGGTTTTCGAAGGTGCGATAAAAGTATCGACGATGCGCGCCCCTTGAGACAGTGCTGCGGATTCAGGTGCTGGAACAGGCGCAGAAACGGGCGAGAGCGGAGCGGTCGCCATATTCACCTCCGGCAGAACGATGGCATTCTAGTTGGGAGCAGGCCGCGAGACAAGCGCGGGCCAGTTCCGGGCATTTAAGATCAGGCCATGCAAAACGTAACGCCGGTTGCGCTTGCCGCGTTCGGATTTGAACTCGCGGTAGCAGCAGCTTTTGCCTTTGCCGCGGGGAAAGTGGCAGGAGTTCTGCAGCGCTGGCCCGCTGCTTTACGAATCGCAATTCCGGCAATATTTGTACTGCCCTATTTAATCGTTGCAATTCCCACACACATATTTGAGTGGACGTGGTTTGCCTTGTACGCCCTGCTGCCCGTGGCGATTGCATGGATGCTGACGCGCGCAGCGGCGGCCGATCCCGAGCAGCGGGGAGACTGGCGTGACGCTTTCATCTTGCTGGTTGTGGGGTTGGCCGTCGATTTGGGCTGGTTTGGGGGCGCGTGGCCGAGCGGCCTGGGTGCCCTAAATGAATTGTTTCTGGTGGACGCGGGCTTGTATGGATTTACGGTAGTCCGGCAGTTGACCGGCACCGGATTCGATTTTCAACTGCGCCGGAGCGACTGGAAAACTGGAATGCGCGAACTGGTCTTTTTCGCGCCGGTCGTCATCGTGCTAGGGGTGGCGTTAGGATTTATTCATCCCCACGCTAACCGGCCTGGAACCGGAGCAGCGATTTCGCGCTGGGTGTTGATCTTTCTCTTCACCGCCGTGCCGGAAGAGCTCTTCTTTCGCGCTTGGGTGCAGAACCTGCTCGAACGCAGGGTTGGACGCCGAGCGGCTTTGGTGATCGCATCTGTGATCTTCGGTCTTTCGCATTTCAACAAGCGCCGGAGCGCGCATATGCCGCACTTTAACTGGCCGTACGTTTTACTGGCGACGATCGCGGGCATTTTCTACGGCCGCGCTTGGCGGGAGAATCGGCGCGTGCCAGCTTCGACGATTACCCACGCGAGCGTGGACTGGCTGTGGGGCCTCTGGTTCTGAGGGGAAACCCCATCAATGCCCGGGATGCGCCGGACGGTATCTCAAATACCCCAATCCCACGCGCAGATGGTGATGCAATGCATCCGGCACGGGACACGGCAAAGCAAATCCCGAGCAGGCCCTGAGCCAGCCCGAGCGCCCAGATGTTGTGATAGCGCCGGAACAGCGAGCATGAAACTATGCCCCATACCACCGTAGCGGCGGCCAGCAGCAGATTCGGCAAATGCGCTGCCGAGAAAAGCATACCCGCTAGGAAAACTGCCACAGAGTCACTCGAAACCAGCCGCAACAACCGATCTAGAAAATAATCCTGCAAAAGAAATTGCTGATATATCGTCCACAGAACGTAGCCAATCACATGCCCTACGCCGGCTTTATACAGCGGATGCAACGTGCCAATCCTTCCAGCAGCGAGGACGCTCAACAGAGTAAGAGCCACGGCTGCGGGCAAAATCCACAACGATGCAACCAGACCACGCGTCCCGAACCCAAGTTCATCGCGACTGGGCTGTCGCACAAGGACCACGGACAAGGTCACGAGCAGCGCGATCGGCGAAAGAATCGCCTGTACACGTTCCGGCGACCAGATGATGCCGACGATCAATCCGTAGCCGAGAATCAGTTCAAGCAGGTCGCGGGTGCGGCGAGGGGCAACGGGGGACATTGGAAAAAGTATGACACGGCAGGACGCCGATGCCGAAGACGTTCAGGCGTCCACTTCCGGCGTGGCTTCGAGCAGGCTGCGCGTGTACGGATGCAGCGGATGGTCAGTAACTTGTTCGGCAGGTCCAACCTCGACGATCTTCCCGCGATACATGACGGCGATGCGCGTCGAAAGATAGCGGACAACCGGCATGGAATGGGAAATGAAGAGATAAGTCAGCCCAAAATCGCGTTGCAGTTGCGCAAGCAGGTTAACGACTTGCGCTCCGACGCTGACGTCGAGCGCCGAGACTGGTTCATCGGCCACGATAAACTTTGGCCGCGAGGCGAGCGCGCGAGCAATGCCGATGCGTTGCCGCTGGCCTCCGCTGAATTCGTGCGGGTAGCGGCGGAGAATCGATTCGTCAAGGCCCACCGCCCGGATCAGTTCGACCACGCGTTCGCGAAGACGATCCCGCGCGGAACGCGACCACACCGAGGCTGCCCCATCCACCGCCGCGGATGCCCCACTTTTCGCCGTGTTTGCCCAAGTTGAAACTGCTTGAGCTCGAAGTCTCCCACCGTCATCCATTTCATGAATCAGCAAGGGCTCGGCAATAATGTCTTCCACGCGGTAGCGAGGGTCGAGCGACGCAAATGGATCCTGAAAGATAATCTGCATGTCGCGGCGCAGTTTGCGAAGTTCACCGCGGCTCGCCGCCAGAAGATCGTGGGCCTCAAAGCGGATACTGCCCGAGGTGGGCTCGATGAGCCGCAGAATCAGGCGTCCAAGCGTGCTTTTGCCCGATCCGGATTCGCCGACCAGGCCGAGGGTTTCACCGGCCTCGATGTCCAGCGAAACGTCATCCACGGCGCGAACACTGTTCCTGCTCGCGCGCTTCGTTCCAAAGGCGGAGTCGCTCTGGAAGAAAGTCTTGGTCAGATTCCGGATTTCGATCAGCGCCATGGTTCTTCCCGAATATCAATCATCGAAGAATCTTACTTTTGTGCCGCAATCATCGGCACCGCGGCCAGCGCGGCTAGCAGGCCAACAAACCGCCAGCGCGTGAAGTGTTCCTTCAATATCAGGCGCGCGAGCAGTACCGTCACGGCTGGATAGAGGGAAGAGATGACAACCGCTTCGTCGAGGCGTCCACTCTGGCTGGAGAGCACGAACATCATCGTTCCAACTGAGTCAATGCCGCCTGCGATCACACCCCAGCGGATACCGGAAGGTGTAATCTCCCGCAAATTTCCCTGCAGCAGCACGATCAGGGCGGTGACCATCAACCCGCCGGTTCGTGTCAGCGTTGCGAACCACAATGCCGAGCCGCTGCCCGCCTGGCGAATGCAAATGTAGAAAGCGGCGAACCCGATGCCGGCGATTACAGCAAGGCCGATGTTCTCTGGCGTGGTGCCGTCCTCGGAGCGCGTGAGCAGCCAAAGTCCAGCGGCCGCGAAGACGAAGCCGGCGATTGAAACAATACCGGGGAGGCCTTCCGTGAACATCGAAAACATTGCTGGAATCGCGGCTCCGATGACCGCCGCCAGCGGCGCAACCAGCCCCATTCTTCCAGTCGAAAGCGCGCGAAAGAAAATCGCGACCGCCGCACTTCCACATATACCGCCCGCCACAACCCACAGCGCACTGCGGCCGGGGAGAGAAACTGGATGAGCCAGCAAAACCAAAGTTCCTACCAGCAGCAGGCCGCCTAGATTGAAAATGGCGGTAAACAGAAATGCGTTGGCGCGGCGAGTCGCGTAACCGCCAAGAAAGTCGCTAGTTCCCCACGCCATGGTGGCAGCCATGCCATAGGCGGCAGTCGTGAATTGCGGGGCGGTGGACATGAAGGTCGAGGGTAACATGCGGGAGGCGGCTACACATGGCACCCGCTTTAGTTGCGGCTTGAGATCTTGCTTCTCCAGTTGATCGCGAAAATACTAGCCTTTATCCGCAACTTCGAGTATTAAAAGGGGGCACGAGGACCAGAGATGTCGCAGGCAGTTCAGCTTCCGCCTCCACCGATTGGACCGACAAGCGCCCGTCAGCACCCAATCCGGTACATCCTCTTCGGCCTGGTCTTGATCCTCGGACTGATTTTCATGGCGGAGCTGCGATTTCTAAATTCCAGCGCCGGAAAAGAGGCGGCACAAAGGATTCGCGAAAACGGGAGAGTTCGCGCTGAGTTCGGAGACGATGTTCACATACCGTTTGCTGTGGCCTCGGGTTTCGGTGACGAGGCAAGAATCTATGCGATCGTAATTGGAAACCGATCCTATGGTTACGCCGTCGTCGATTTGCGCAAGCTCAACTTTGCCTGGGCGATTTTGACTCTGGAAGTTCACAATCGCCGCGAAGGGCATTTGATTAGCCTCGCGAAACTAGCAACTCCTGCCAGGCCCGAGCAAATGCAAGGATCGGGAACTCTTTATTTCGTGGCGCTGGGCAATAGCGCGAACAGTGATGTCGCCGATCTCACCAGTTTTTTCCAGAAAGAGTTCGGTATTCAGGCCAAAACCTTGCCCGCGATGAGCCTGCCTGTGGAAGCCTATGACGCGCGCCGCAAGCAGTGGATTTCGGAAATGCTGGTGCAAGCCATGCGGGGGAAGTATCCGGACGTTGAAGCCGATCCTAGTGCCAGGCTGGTGGGTATTTTGGAGGATGACCTATACATCTACTCTTTCGGTTGGAATTTCACCTACAGCTATCGCTGGCTCGATAAGTATTCGGTCGTGCCGGCGATTCGTTTGGATCCGGCTTTCGATCGCTTCCCGCCCAGCCCTGCGATCCGCGTGGAGCGATTGCGGAAGATTGCAATGAAGGCAGTTGGCTTGCTGTATCTGGGCTTCAGGGAGTCTTCCAATCCGCAAAGTGTCGATTCAGTGGAAGACTCGATCGAGGCGATTGATCGCATGGGCAGCGTCTACCTCGATTCCGATGTGCAAACCCGGCAGCGTATCCCAAGAACCGACGCCGACGGTACTCCGTGCCTCACTTTTTACAGTTCAACTCTTGCGGGTGCGCCGTTGCGCAATCCGATTGTTCCATGCTGGCAGCAAAATGAGCCTGACGAAAGCACCCAGTTTCAGATCGATCTGGCGCGCGGGAGATTTCAATTGACGCGCAATGATCTTTTCCGCGGCGGAGTGATGCCCCTCGTACTGCAGCGCATGGATTTCAGTTACCACTTCGATGACAAGATCCGTGCTTTCGGCAAGGGTACGTGGCAGAGCCTCGATGACACGGTGTGGTCCGCCGATCCGAATGCCATTCAGACGATCAATATCTACGGCACCTTGTTCCGAAGATTAACGGGCGGAACTGGTTTTTCGCCAACGGCCAAGTACCGCGGTGAGGAAAATTCTTCGGAATTCAGCGGCGCTCTGCTCAGTTGGGAGGATGGCGGATGGAGAATCGACACCAGAGGCGGCCAAATCTGGAGATACCTGGGCTGCGGTCCCAATACTCGGGTGCAGTGTTATTACGTGGGGCATCGAACCTTTCGAGGGGACAGCATCGAGGTAAAGCGCGACCCAGTAACTGGGCACATTCAGCAGGTGTCCCAGAAAACCAACCCAAAGTTACCGGCCATCGCGGCTCTTGATCACACCTGGACGCCGGTGTATGACGGCGAAAAGATCACTCAGATTCACGACAGCGACGGGCGGACGGCCAGCTACAACTACGATTCGCAGGAATATCTCAGCGAGGTTGAAGCGGATGGCCACAGAATTCATTATGATTACGACGACGCGCACCGGACGACTGTCGTGATCGAAGACGGCAAAACGATTCGCATTCGCTACGATTCCGAAGGCCGGCCAGACCGCGTTGAACTGCCGAAGGGGACTTCGTACAACGTCAAATATTCGCAGGATGCCATTACGGTGAGCGTTCCGGGAGCAAGCTACACTGTCACCGTTATGCCCACCTACTTTCGCGTGGTCGAGCGCATTCAGTGATTTGCTGAACGTATCCAGATGCCGCCAATGCGACAGGGGCATGTGGCGATCACTCTGCATTTTGCGTGTTAGAATTTGCACAAGCCATTTCCTGACAAGAAATTCAGGTTCCAGGGACCATCTTGATTGAACTAGCGCCATCGATTCTTTCCGCCGATTTTGCCCGGCTTGGCGAGCAGGTTCGTGCTGCCTGTGACGGCGGAGCCAGCGTTATCCATGTCGATATCATGGATGGCCATTTTGTTCCGAACCTGACAATCGGTCCTCCGGTGGTGAAGTCCTTGCGAAAGGTTACGAAGCTGCCGCTCGATTGCCATCTGATGATCGAAAATCCCGATGAATTTGTCCCGGCATTTGCCGAGGCAGGTGCGGATTGGATTTCGGTGCATCAGGAGGCCTGCCGGCATTTGAACCGCACACTTCATCTTATTAAGAGCCACGATTGCCAGGCGGGCGTGGTAATCAATCCGGCGACGCCGGTCGATACCCTCTCTGAAGTGCTCGAGATCGTCGATTATGTGCTCGTAATGTCGGTGAATCCTGGGTTTGGCGGGCAGAAGTTTATTCCGGGCACCGTTCACAAAATCAGAAGCTTGGCGGAGATTCGCGGTCGAATGGGTCTAAACTACCGCATAGAAGTCGATGGCGGTGTGGCGCTCGACACGGTAGCCGAAGTGGTGCGGGCGGGCGCAGAAATTTTGGTGGCGGGCAACGCCGTGTTCGGGAGCGGCGATCCAAGAAAGAATGCAGAAACATTGCTGAAGGCGGCGACCGAAGCCGCGATGATTAAAGTCTGACGAATCCTAGCTTAAGTTCGATTGGCAGCGTGCCCTGGGCGGCGGAACGAAATTCTGATTCGAGGTCTTATGTTACGTCGAAGTGCAATCTTTGCGATGTTGGGCGTGCTGTTAATGATCTCAGCCGCGTGCACGAACAGGAAGTCTACTAATCCTCTTGCCAACATTGGCTCGAAGCAGCCAGATAAAGTTCTGTTCGACAAGGCCATGGACGCGATGCGCCACAACCGCTTCGACGTGGCCCGCATGACGCTGCAGACTTTGATCAACACCTATCCCGATTCGGAGTACATTGCGCGCGCGAAACTAGCGGTCGGTGACTCCTGGTATGCCGAAGGTGGAACAGCTTCATTGGCGCAGGCTGAGCAGGAATATCGCGACTTCGAGACTTTCTTTCCCAACATGCCGGAAGCCGCCGAAGCGCAGCTGAAGATCGCCAACATTCAGTACCAGCAGATGGAAAAAGCGGATCGCGATTACACTCACGCCAAGCGCGCCGAGGACGAATATCGCAATCTGATCATGCAATATCCCGACAATCCGAAGTTGGTGAAGGAAGGGAAGCTGCGTCTGTTGGAAGTGCAGGAAGTGCTGGCAGATCGCGAGTTCGGGATTGGAAAATTTTATTTCCTTCGCCTGTCATATCCGGCGTCGATTGCGCGTTTGAAATCGCTGGTGGAGAAGTACCCGCTCTACAGCCGGGCCGATGAAGCATTGTTTCTGCTGGGACAAAACTACGAAGGTCAGATCGCGCAGGTCCGGGCCAGGCCCAATTGTACGGGATTCAACACTCCGCCCGGCTGCGTAGGAGAAACCGCGAAAGCCAACTACATCGCAGAATTGACCCGGGAAGCGTCAAGCGCCTATTCGCAGATCATCACTCGTTATCCGCTGATGGATCGCGAAAGCGATGCGAAAAAACGGTTGGCGGCCCTGCATCAGCCCGTGCCCCGCCCAACCAAGGCCGCGGTTGCGCAGAATCGCGCTGAAGAAGAGAGCCGCCGCGAGGCGAACACGATGGACCGTCTGGTGGGGGTGGTAAAAAAAGGTCCGGATACCTCGCTTGCGGCCAAGGTGGGAGAACCAACGCTGGTTGATCCGACTCCGGTTTCTGCTCGTGATGTCGTGACGACTTCGATGAAAGGCGCGATGGGCGGTGCAGCTGGCGGAAAGAGTTTGAGTGTGGAAACGATCAAGGGCGGAGCTCCTGGAGTCAGCGATCCCGCTCCGAGATCCGATCAGCCTCCGCCAGCATCGGCGAGTAAAGACCCCTTTGCGCAGCCTGCGGCTGATCCGAACGAACTGAAGCCGGCAGCGCAAGCCGATGTCAACACAGGGGCGCCGTCCGCCGATCCGAACGAGTTGAAACCGAATGCCGGGTCGCAAGATCTGCAAGCCGGGAACGCACCTGTGCCGGCTCCAGTGCAGGTCAACGAAATTCAACAGGGTAGCCCGTCCGCAGGCGGAACTGACACTGCCTCAAGCTCGACTTCCAACTCGAACCTCGCGACTGACAAGGACATCTCCAGCAGCAAGAAAAAGAAGAAAAAGGGCATACATAAGATCATTAGGTTCTAGGACTCCAGGATGCCCTCCATGAACGAGGCATCCTTGTTACCTCCTGGGCCAAAACTAGCCCGAAGAACGCCCAGATCAGAGAATGTTCTTGCCCAAATTACTTTTACGTTCCGCTTGCAAATACGTCGTCTACCGATATAATTCTAGAAACGCCCTTCTGCATACCTGAGTCAGCACCATCCAGCGCTAACCTCTGCCGTTAGAGCTTGATTGCCTTTGTCGTTGTGCAGTTGCGGCACGTACGTACAAAATCTTGTGTGAAAGCGTCGAGAAATCCCAAAACGAGCGCTCGTAAGTCCCAGTAGCTCCCCTGGCCGTTGGTATCTGGTCGGCTCCTCACACGGTGGAAAAAGTCCAATTCATAGGCTTGACCGAGGATTCTCCTACGCGGGGGTCCTTCAATTCATTTGCGAGGTAAAGAGATGTTCCATACCTTCCCCTGTCGAGTGTCGCAAACGCATACGAATCGCATTCTTTATCAATATGCTGCTCTTACTTCAGTGCTTTCCTTAATGGCAACCTTCTGCGCTTGCTCAGGTAATTCCGTTCCACCCAACAGCAGTGCCGCCGCTACGGCGCCCACGCCGAGCTCAAATTCCGCTCTAACAATTTCGGCCGCCCTCCCGCCTGCAACCTTGAATTCCTCTTATGATGGGTCACTGACGGCAACCGGCGGCACTGCACCCTATATTTTTTCGCTGGTTTCTGGCCAATTGCCGACGGGCATGCTACTTGGGGACAATTCCGGAACTGTTTCCGGTATACCCACAGCGAGCGGAAACTTCGATTTCGCAATCTCCGTTTCAGACACCACAGGGGCATCCCAGCAGAAGTCATTTCAGATCGCGGTTTCAGCCCCGGAGTCAAGCGGAAGCAGCGGGGGATCAAGCGGTAGCGGCGGTAGCAACGGAACCAACACAAACGCAAGCAGCAGCCGACAAAGTTCGTTTTCAAACCTTCAGCACAGCGGCGGCTGGGGGCAATATGGCCAGCGAGGTCCGAGCTACGTTGATTGCTCCCCCTCGCCGTGCAACGGCATCTCGTTCTGGATGGCGCAGAATGTCGCATCTCCCTCTATGAGCGGGCAAGCCTCGGAGTTCAACCTGGGTGGCAGCGGCTCTTTCGCCGACGCTTTATTCAACAACCACTTGATCGGGCCCGGCTCGACGCAAGGCATGCCCGACTCGAGTGGCACGGTTGTTCCCTCGCTGCACAATTTCACCTACGACGTCTACTTCTACGGGGACAATCTCGGTTTGTCGCAAGCGCTTGAGTTCGATATCAATCAGTTCTTCGACAGCAAAGGCTACATATGGGGGCACGAGTGCCGTATTGCAAGCGGCAATGAATGGGATGTGTGGGACAACCAAAACCGGACTTGGAAGCCGACCGGTGTTCCTTGCTATCCGAACAGCAATGCCTGGAACCATTTGACCCTAAAGGTGCAGAGGAATTCGAATGATGAACTGGTTTATGAATCCATCACCCTGAATGGCAATACCAGCAACCTTGGGTGGACGTTTCCTCACGGATCGACTGCGAACTGGTACGGGTTAACGATCAACTACCAGATGGATGGAAATGCGGACCAGGATTCGTACAACGTTTATCTCGATAATCTGACGTTCTCATACAACTGAAGCGATTCCGTCCGAAACCGGGGAAATCGGCAAAGGCTGTGTCAGCTAAGGGATTTCACCGCCGCAAATGCAGTCAGCACCCCCCTTTTCCGGACAATTAACAACCAACCAGCTTGTGGTGCGCTTCATCCAAGCTCAGGTTCGTCGACCGTTCGTCTGGAGTGGTGCGCCATGTTGTCTTCGCGTCTCGTTGGACTAAATTCGCTGTGTGCCCTGTCTACCCTCATCCTGGCCGGATGTTCAGGGGTAGGCTCGAATCCTTCCCCTTCACCTACGCCGACCCCCACGCCGCAGTCGTTCCAGCTCACGGTCACTCCTCCAGTTGCAGGGCAGGGAAAGATTACCAGCAACCCTTCGGGAATTAATTGTCCGACCACATGTTCGGCGAGTTTTGCCGCCGGTACAAAAGTGACTCTTACGGCGACTCCCGGTAACAACTATCTTTTCACGGGCTGGGCCGGAGCTTGCTCTGGCTCGAGCTGTACCGTCACACTGAATTCAGCTGAAACGGTGAGCGCAAACTTCACCGCCGGCGACGGCATCAGCGTGGCCTTTGCAGGGACCGGCACTGGTACTGTGGCCAGCAATCCGGCGGGAATCAATTGCCCTGGAACCTGCTCCGCTACCTACGCGCAGGGCACACAAGTCACTCTCACCGAGACCCCCGGCGCGAATATCTATTTCGGGGGCTGGAGCGGCGCCTGCGTGGGCACGACGACCTGCAGCGTGACGGTGAACGCGGCTGAAAACATTACCGCCACATTCAACGCGCCGGAAACATTGACCGTTACTACCGCGGGAGCCGGTACTGGCACTGTAACCAGTAATCCCGCAGGAATCAGTTGCACGTCGGGTTCGTCCACGGGTTGCTCGGCATCTTTCCCGCCGGGCCAGGTTGTTGGGCTGACGGAAACTCCTGGCGGCAACAATACCTTTTCCGGATGGTCTGGCTTGTGCAGCGGAACGACAACCACCTGCAGTGTGACACTGGTGGCCGCGACGAATTCAGAGCAGGCCAGCTTCGCGGTTCCCGGTACGTTGCAGTCGAGCCTGCAGCACATCGTTCTGTTCGCGCAGGAAAATCGCTCTCTCGACCACTATTTTGGCCAGATGCAGGCCTATTGGGCCGCGAACGGCTACGGCACAAACGGGCAGACTTTCGATGGTCTGCCTCAGACTGGAAATCCATATTCAGTCCCAGGCTGCGCCGTCGGCACTTATGGTGGCAGTTGCAGCCCCGATCCTAGCAATCCAGTCAGTTCCTTCCATCTGGCCTCAATGTGTATTGAGAATCAGAGCCCCTTCTGGAATGAGGCGCACAATCAGTGGGACTACGCCGACCCGACTGGCAGCAATCCCAATGACCTTGCGAACCCGCCTCTGGACGGTTTTGCGTTTACCGCCGCATACGACGCCGAAAGTAACGGCTTCATGGATATCAACGGAGTTCGAGCCATGGGCTACTACGACGGCGACGATCTCAATTACTACTATTACCTGGCTTCGAACTTCGCGACTTCTGACCGCTGGTTCTCACCAATCATGGACCGTACGCAGCTAAACCGCATGTATCTGATCGGTGCGACTTCCGATGGCCTGGCATATCCGATCGGGCAAGGGTGTGCTTCATACCCTCCGTGCGTTCACACGAGCCAGCAGATTCCATCGACGCCGATCTTTGAGGCGCTGCAGAGTGCGGGAGTCTCGTGGAAGATTTATGTGGACCCAGTCGGGACAAGTTGCGATGGCATGACCGGCTCGCAGCTTTCGTCATGTCTCACGGAGAATTCCTATATCAACGAGTTCCAGTACGAGGAGACCATCCTCAACAACTCTACCCTGCTCGAAAATGTGCAGCCGATTTCGCAGTTTGCTACCGACGCTGCAAATAATGCTCTGCCGTCGTTCGCACTCATCGAGCCAGCCTCGCCCGCGGGAGCAGATGAGCATCCTTCGGATTCTGATGAGTACCCCGTCAATGTCCAATATGGCATGGCTTACGCGGCAAAGAATATTATTAACCCCCTGATGACCAGTGCCAGCTGGAGCAGTTCGGCACTGATCTTCACCTATGACGAAGCGGGCGGATTATACGACCACGTGCCACCTGCCGCAGCGACGCCGCCGGGGGATTTCGACTCTCCAACCGATCTTAATCCAGGGCTGAATGATATCTGCACTGGCACGGGCCAGCTCGGAACCGGTATCTGCGATTTTTCGTGGACCGGCTATCGTGTGCCGGTAATCGTGATTTCGCCGTTCGCCAATAAGAACTATGTTTCGCACACGGTTCGCGATACGACGTCGGTGCTCAATCTTGTGGAAGAACGCTTCGGCATTGCGCCGCTAACCAAGCGGGATGGTTCGCAGCCGGCGATGGATGAGTTTTTCAACTTTGTTACTCCTCCGTGGACGGCGCCGCCGACACCACCCACCCCGAATCAGTTCGCCAACGCTTGTACCCAAGTCCCGCCTTCCAGCTGGAACGAGCCGCCCCAGTTATCTGTCGCGGTTTCGGGAAGCGGCACAATCACAAGCACTCCGAGCGGTATCAGTTGCAGCTCCGATTACGGATCTACATGTGGATTCGTGTTCTCGCCAGTGGGAACGAGCGTGACGCTGACGGCGACGCCGGATACCGGAAGCACCTTCACGAGCTGGGCGGGCGAGAATGGGACGCCAGGGCCGTGCGGCGGTTCAACCTCGCCGACCTGCACAATCACGGTCAATTCCGCCGAGTACGTACAGGCGAACTTCCAATGAGCGGTTTCCGATGACATCCCTCCGGCCGCATTCCTCGCGGCCGAAGGATGTTAGCGATTTCGGAGTTTCGCTTTGCGGCGGGATAACAACCCACATGGGATAATGGATTCGTGAGCATTTTGCGCGCCTCGTTTCTCTGCTTACTCCTCTTCTCCGTCTCCACCTGCTTCGCCGTTACCCGGCACTACTACATCGCGGCGGAAGACGTTCCGTGGAACTATGCACCCAGCGGCATGAACCTCTTGCGTGCGTTGCCGGTTCCGCGCCCCTGGGGCGCGAAGCTCGAATGGCCGAAGACCCGCTACATCGAGTACACCGACGACACGTTCACCACGAGAAAGCCGCAGCCGGAATGGCTGGGGATCCTCGGGCCGATCATTCGCGCCGAGGTTGGCGATGAAGTCGATGTCACGTTTATGAACCGCACCCGCCTGCCGCACAACATGCATCCGCACGGGCTGCGTTACGACAAGAACAGCGAAGGCTCTTTCTACATTCCGTTCGGCAAAGGAGACCGGGTTGCACCGGGGCGAAAATTTACTTATCGCTGGTTCGCCGATGAGGCGAGCGGACCGGGGGCGGGGCAGCCGAGTTCGATCGTGTGGTGGTATCACGGCCACGTCGACCCGGCGATGGAAGTCAATGCGGGTCTGATAGGCCCGATTATCGTTACGGCGAAAGGCAAAGCGAATCCCGATGGATCTCCGAAAGATGTGGATAAGGAATTTGTCACGGACTTCCAGATCTTCGATCAGATGGGAGGCAAGCCCGAGGGACTCTTCTATGCGATCAACGGATATATTTTCGGCAATCTTCCCGGCTTGTATATGAAGACGGGTGAAAAGGTGCGCTGGCATCTGCTGGCGATGGGAAATGAGATCGACCTGCACACTCCGCACTGGCACGGCGAGACGGTTACTTACGAGGGCCGGCATACGGATGTGGTGGAACTGCTGCCGGGAAGCATGCGGACCGTGGACATGGTCGCCGATAATCCAGGTGTTTGGATGCTTCATTGCCATGTGGACGATCACATGGAAGCGGGAATGATGGCAGTTTATACGATCTATACGCCCCCGAAACGCAGCTGTCCGGTGGAGTTCAGCGCGGTGGATTATTGGAACGGAGCGGAAAAGTACCGGCTGACGGTGAAAAATCTTAGCGATAAAACGATCACGAACCTCAGAATTGCCGCTAATGTCTTTCTTGCCGCCGGGGATATGCGAATGCCTTACCTCGGATACTGGCAAACGGCGCGACCGATTCCGCCGGGGCAACAGCAGGTGGTGGAGAAGCCTGGTTTGCGGGCCCAAGATGCTGCAGGCGCGCTGGGCTTGGCTTACCTTCCTTTATCCATCACATACGAGGACCGAAGCACATGGGCACCGGAGCAGTATGGCGAATGCTTCCATATTTTTTGGCGGGATAAGGAACATCCGGATGTTCCAACGTTGCCTCCGGTGCAGAATGAAATTAATCCTGACTAATCTTTTTACGTAAGAAGTTACAGTTGCACAATACTCCCAACGAGTGCTTACTTGCCAAACCGACGCCCGTCTTTTCGTGCACAGCTTCTCCCGCAAGATTCTGCAGTTGATAACGTCTATCGTGACGCGCGGCTAAAGTCCGCCCTTCCTAAATCCGATATGGCCATTGAATGGCAAGAGGCAGCATCGTTCGTTGTCAGCCATACAATTTCTGAGGAGACACCAATGTCGACATCTGCGGTTTCGAATGTTTCGTTGAGCCAGCAACTGCAGCAGTATTTTCAGACCCGGCACACTGACTTGTCACAGCTCAAACAGGCATTAGGGTCGGGGGATCTGAACGCCGCGCAGGCGGCATTCAATAACATCGCTTCATTAGGCCAGAACGGGCCGTTTCCCAATGGCGAGCCATTTCTAGTGAGCCAACGCGAGCAGGCTTTTACGGCCATCGGTCAAGCATTGCAAAATGGAGATTTGTCTGGAGCGCAACAGGCCTTCGCGGCGCTAGGAAGCACTTTCAAACCACCAGTAACCGCTCCGATAAGCAGCGTGCCGAATCAGGGAACCGGAGGGGCACAGGCGGGTGGGCCGGTAGCGGCAGAGCCGGAAATCGTTGTGAACTTGAGCGGAGCTGGCAGCAGCACCAATCCCGAACAGATCACGATCAACATCAGTAACGCGCCGAGCGGCGGAGGGGAGCAGGTTTCCCTGAGCGTCGGCAATCAAGGATCAAATGAGCAGCCGATAACTTTCAACTTAGGCGCTAACAGCAATGAAGAAATTGTTCTGAATTTATTGGGAACGTCGTCCTCGACCGCCGGCAGTTCGACGACATCGACAACAGGTTCAGGCCTCAGCGTCTCCGCCTGAGTGAGCAATCGCGCCCGTCGCAATGAGCGGAACCAAGCCCTCCCCAACGCTTACTGCACCGGGCACATTGCTGCCTCCTCACAATTTGATCGAGTCGGCGGTCAGGTCAGGCTTTGCCAAACGGATTCTCCAGCGAAGGGCTTTGTGGCGTTAGCAGCTCAGCCCCGTTCTCAGTGATGTGCATATCGTCTTCCAGACGAACCCCAAATTCCCCGCGAATGTAGATACCGGGTTCGTCACTAAAGGTCATGTTGGGCTGCAGCTTCGTAGTGTTGCCGCGAACCAAGTACGGCCATTCGTGTCCGTCCATCCCCATGCCGTGTCCGAGCCGATGGGTGAAATATTTGTAGTCGGGGCCATATCCAGCGTCAGTAATCACTTTTCGCGCCGCTGCATCTACCGCGCCACACTCCAATCCCGGTTTGGCTGTGGCGAGTGCAAGCGCTTGTGCGCGATGCACGACGTCAAAGACTTGTTTCATCTTGTCGGTTGCCTTACCGAGAACGAAAGTCCGTGTAATGTCAGATTGATACCCTTCGACCGTGCAGCCATCATCGATCATTACCATCGACCCCTCACGGAGGATTTGTGGAGTCGCTGAACCGTGAGGCAGGGCAGTGTACTCGTCAACCTGCACGCTGGCCTCGCCCGGGAAGCCTAGCTGTTCGTAAGCGGCTGCAATCAAATTCCCAACCTGCTGCTGGGTCATGCCTTCGCGCAGCGCCCGGTAGACAGCTTCATACGCAGCCAAAGTTACCTCCGAGGCGAGACGCATCAAGGCAATCTCGTGAGCGCTCTTGATCATGCGGCAGCCGGCTGTCACCCCAGTCGCAGTCGCCAGCGTAGCTTGCGGCGCGGCTTTGGCAATTCCATCGAAAAAAACGAAGCGGGTGGTTTCTTCAATCCCAAGCTTGCTGGTCGCCAAGCCACGGTCTTTGAGCCCCTGCGCAACAAGTTGATAGGGGCTTTGGTCCTCCTGCCAGGTTCGAATATCGGGGTGCTCGCTCTCCGGGGCGTTGGCCATCTGCTCGCGGGCGCGACCTTCCTCAAAAGCCGGGCAGACATAAAATGCCGAGCCCTTTGCAGGAAGCACGAGGGCAAACAATCGCTCGCCACCCCACCAGCGGATGCCGGTGAAATATTTCAGCGAGGTGCCCTCCATCAGAACGATTGCCTGGAGGTGGTTTTCACTCATCAACTGACGAGCGCGCTGCTGGCGCTCGTCGCGTTCCTGGCGGGAGATGGGAGTCGCTTCTTTTTTCCGAGACCTAAGCTGTGCGATCGATGGCGGCAGGGAATTGCCGTCTGACTGCTTTTCTCCGATCGTGGCAGACGACAACACAGGACGGAACGCTGCGGCCGTTCCCGCCACACTGGTTGCTGTAAGAAACCTACGCCGTGAAATCATGAAGCCTCCATGACTGGAATGAGACCGGGCTATTATATGGGCTGGCCCGATCCTCGGATCGGCAATCGCTCGGCACGGGAGATTGCTATCGTTTCTGACGGAGAAATCTAGAAATGGAGTCTGGCTTTCAATGTGCTGGATGCGGCGAGTGGAACGCGACTACTGTGGACGAACTCGCTGGACGCCGCCAGAGCTACGTCGAAGATTGCCAAGTCTGCTGCAAGCCGAATACTCTGCTGATTGAGTTTGATAGCTTGTGCAGCGAATGCGTGATCCGGGCGGAACTGGAGTGATGAGGCCGACCACGCTCTGGCATCGTTATTTAGCAGTCCCGGCGCTTATTGCCGCCCCCTCGGAAATATTTTCTGCTTTCGCGCAGGCCGCGTTATAGTTAGCTGCCGGGGTTGGCGATCCCGCGCAAAACTGACGCATATCAAGTTACGATTTTCTCGGGGATAACGATGGCAACCAGCTATACGGGCAGTGGACGAATGGTCGCACACAACATGGTGACGACGCAGTTCGAACTGGATGGATTTCGTGTGACTCGCACGCTAGGTGTCGTCCGAGGAATTGTGGTCCGCTCGCGCTCGATCTTCGGTACCATCGGCGCGGGGTTGCAGACGCTGGTGGGCGGCAACATCACGCTGCTTACGAACTTGTGCGAGAAGACGCGCGCGGAAGCCTTCGATCTGATGCTGATTCACGCCGCGGAACTGGGCGGCAATGCCGTGGTCGGCGCACGCTACGACGCAACCGAAGTCATGCAGGGCGTGACCGAAGTCTTGGCGTACGGCACTGCGGTTGTGGTCGATCCGATCAAGTGAGCAATTGCCTGGTCCCTTTCGCCAGTGATTTCCCGGATTCCAGCCTCGGTTTCATGAGCGGCGAAGTCTGAGTGAATCGGGCTTTCCTGCGAAACTAAGGTGGCGTATAGTGCGTGCGAGATGAAACTCGCCCGCATCGCATTTTTCATTTTCCTCCTCGGCAGCACTGGTCTTGGCCGCGCGGCTGATTTCAAATACATTCGCACCGGGAACCCGAGCGACGCTCAAACACACGCCGATTTCGGGATTGCGATGATGGGCGGCGGCGCCGATCTGGACGAAGCTTTCCGCTGGCTGTGCGGCAAGGCGAACGGCGGCGATTTTCTTATTATTCGAGCGCATGGCAGCTCCGACTACAATCCGTATGTGGCCGGTTTGTGCAGGACAAACTCCGTCGCAACGCTCATCATTCCAAATCGCAAAGCGGCGCTGAAACCCCGCGTCGCCGAAATCATTGGGCAAGCTGAGGCGATCTTTATCGCTGGCGGCGACCAGGCACGCTATGTCAATTTCTGGAAAGGAACTCCGGTCGAAGATGCCGTTAACGCACAAGTAGCTGGCGGCAAACCAATCGGTGGAAGTAGTGCCGGACTCGCCGTCCTCGGGCAGTTCGTTTACGGCGCGTTGCAGGATAAGCAGGACGACGCCGATCTCGGTTCACGCGAGGTGCTAGCCGATCCGTATAGCAGGCGCGTGACGCTAGTGAGCGATTTCTTCAAGATTCCCGTCTTGAAAAACGTTCTCACCGATAGCCACTTTGCTACGCGCGACCGTATGGGACGCAGTCTCGGTTTTCTGGCGCGCATCGTGCAAGATGGATGGTCCGCAACTCCACGCGAAATTGCGATTGACGAGAAATCCGCGCTGCTGGTAGAAGCGAATGGCCGCGCAAGAGTGATCGGCACCGGGCTGGGCGTTTACTTTCTGCAGATCACCGAGGTACCCTCCGTATGCAAACCTCGTCTGCCATTAACGCTGCGAAGCGTTGTCGCCTACCACGCTCCCACTGGGGCTGCATTCGACGTACGCGACTGGAGCGGCTATGGAGGAGAGGCTTATTCGATCTCAGTGGAATCGGGGCAGGTTCACACGAGCCGCACCGGCAATGCAATCTATTAGGATGGACCATTCCTTACAGACCGCGCCGCATCGAAGACTTTTCAGGCGAGAATCCTGCAAAGCGCTTCGTGCCGATAGGCGAACATGCCACGTAGCTCACGCTCAATCACCAAAGAGTTGATGAGCGAACCTAACACACCGAATCCAACTTCATATTCGATCACGTCGCGGACCAGAGTCCCATCTTCCGCCTTGCGATGCACGGCAATAAATTCGTGGCGGTGGCGCCATCGCTTGAATGGGCCCTGTTGCTGCACGTCAACGAAATATTTGTTCCATTCGAATTCGGTGATCGCCGCGGTCCACTTGCGACGCCACGGCAGAAAAGAAACAGGTCGAAAAGAAGTATGAATGACTAAGCCCTTTCCGGCAGACTGAGAGATCGAAAGGGTGGTGTCGGGAAGCGATTGCGCCGGCAAAACTAGCTCCCATGTTTCTACCCTTGTGTCCGCGGCCCGTGGCATGAGCCGCGGCAAATTCTCGGGATTCGCAAAAAACGCAAAAACTCTGGGTAGTGGGACCGGAACCCAGGCTTCGAATTGGAGCTTATGAGACATACGGGCCGATGCAGCGGAATTGCTCGACCAGCGACGCTAATTCCTCAACGTCTTTCCCGTCTTCAAGGTGTACTGAATTCTTTCCTGGGTTTTCTTTTCGCCGCACAGCGACTTAAACCCTTCGCGTTCCAGGTCCAGGATGTACTGCTCGCTCACCGGGGTGCCTTGCGTCACGTTTCCGCCGCAGAGCACTTCGGCGATTTTGCTGCCGAGCTTCACTTCGTAATCGGTGATGTAATCACCTTGTCGCATGAGGTGCACGCCCATCTTCAGCGTAGCCAGCAGGTTTTCGCCGGGAGCAGGAATATCTTTGCGAGGCGCGGGCGGCTCGTATCCTGCGCGAAGCAGTTCGAGGGCATGGGCTTTCGCGTCCGAGAGCACACGCTCGCGATTCATCGTGATGCGGTCGCTGTCGGTGAGAAATCCGAGAGAGCGCGCTTCGTGCGCTGATGTTGCGACTTTAGCGGTGGCAATCGTTTCAAAGGCGCGTTTCATGGCTTCCAGCATCTCGATCGATCCAGCGAGTGCGTCGCCAGAGATCTGGCCGCCCCGAGCCGCCGATGCGCTATCGACGGCACGCAGCAACATCTCTTTGCAGCCACCGCCGCCAGGAAGCAGTCCAACACCCACCTCAACCAAGCCGGTATAAAGCTCCGCATGAGGTTGGCGCGCCGCCGCGTGCAGCGAAATCTCCGTTCCGCCTCCCAGGCACAATCCGAACGGCGCACTGACCACCGGCTTGGGCGAAAACTTGATCGATTGCGTCATACCCTGAAATTGGCGAATGGCTAAATCCACGTCGTCCCATTCTTCTTCCTGAACGCTCATCAGCAGCAACATCAGATTCGCGCCCACGGAGAAGTTCGTCGCGTCGTTGGTGATCACGAATGCGTCGAATTTGTCTCCGGGGCCGCCGGGCTTCAGGGTTTGCGTAATCAGGCTGATGATGTCGCCGCCCAGCGCATTCATCTTGCTATGAAACTCAATGCAGCCGATGCCGTCGCCCAGATCGATCAGCGAGGCGCCGGAGTTTTTCGTTACGACTCCGAGGGATTTCTTCGCAACGGCGACAGACCACACTCCATCGGGAACTTGAACTGGCTGCCAGCTTTCAGTTTTCAGGTCGAAGAACTTGCGTCCCGAGGGCGATTTCGCATCGTCCATATACCACGCCTTGTGACCGGCAGCCAGCAGCTTTTCGACATTTGGCACGATCGCCCTGCCTTCCTTTTTCATACGGGCGACAGTGGCTTCTACGCCGGCAGCGTCCCACAACTCAAACGGACCTAGCTCCCAGTTAAAGCCGAGCCGCATCGCGCGGTCGATCTCAACGATTGAATCGGAAATTTCCGGAATGCGATTGGCGGAGTAAGTCCACAAGTCCGAGAGGGCCGACCAAAGGAAAGCGCCAGCTTTGTCACCTTTTTGCGGCTCCCCGCTGTCCATGCCGAGCAACATGCGCAGCCGTGAACCCGTGTCTTCGATGTTCTTTGCCACATCAAGGGCGGCGAACTTTGGTCGCGAGCGCGGATGATACTCGCGTGTCTTCCAATCAAGCGCCATGCGCTCGTCTTCCTTACCGGCACCACCCTTCACTTTCTTGTAGAAACCGCCTTTGGTTTTGTCGCCCAGCCACTTCCGCTGCAGCATCTGCGTAAAGAAATCCGGCAAATGCAGGTCGCTGCGTTCGTCATGAACATTGGCTGTCATGTTTTCCACGACGTGACCTAGGATATCGAGTCCAACCAAGTCAATCGTGCGAAAGGTCGCCGACTTCGGCCAACCCACGGCTTGCCCGGTCAGCGCGTCAACTTCCTCGATGGTGAGGTCCATCTCCTGCATCAGGCGCATGACGTTCAGCACAGAGAAAGTGCCGATGCGATTGGCAATGAAATTTGGAGTGTCTTTTGCGGTCACCACTCCTTTACCGAGGCGAACATCAGAGAAGCGCGAGACGGCTTGGATTAGCTCAAGGTCCGCCTCAGGAGTTGGAATCAGCTCCAGCAGCCGCATGTAGCGCGGCGGATTAAAAAAATGCGTGCCGAACCATGCCCGCCGGAAATCGTCAGAAAACCCTTGTGCGATTTTCCCGACCGGCAGGCCGCTGGTGTTTGTGGTGATGATCGTTCGCGGTTTGCGGATTGCTTCGACCTTCCGCAGTAAGGCGCGCTTGATCTCGAGATTTTCAACAACGGCTTCAATGATCCAGTCGACCTCTGCGAGCTTCTTTAGATCATCATCGAAGTTGCCCACGGTGACGAGGCGCGCCAGCGACGGCTCCATAAAAGCGGCAGGCTTCGCCTTCTTCGCCGCATCGAGACCGGCGATGGCGATCTTATTTCTTGCTGACGCCTCGGACCCCGCCGGCGCGTCGGGTGGAACGATATCGAACAGGTAACTGGGAATGCCTGCATTGGCAAAGTGCGCGGCAATGCGAGCGCCCATGGTTCCTGCGCCAAGGATTGCAACTTTATGAATGCCTTTCATGGGTGAGCCTCGATCAGATTGCAAAATAAGATTGCCAGATTTGGTAAGCTTTGTCGCTAAACGGAAAATTAGAACAGCGTCGCCGATCTGCTAAGGCAGTTTATCCACCGCCCAGTCGTTGTTGCCAGTGTCTACAACCACGATGCTGGAGAATCGCCGGCGAATGTGTGTGGCTTGTGACCGATCAACCAGAACGACTGGAAATTCGTACTGTCCGCGTTTGATCAGTTTGCCCCGAGTAATCTCGTAACCGGCCGGCTCCTGATTGGCAAACAGCTTGTTGAGATTCTCTCGACTGGCCGCTTGCTTGGCATGCCCAGTGAGCAGAGCCATTCCGTTTTCAATGTCGCCGGATTGCCAGGCTTGCAGAAAGTGATCTGCCGCCGTAAGTGCATCGGCGTAATCAGGGTTAGGACTCGACGTTGATTTTGACTTGGAGGGTTGTGCCAGAACCACGCTCGGGAGCGACAGCAGTGATGCTATGAACACGAGATAGAAAATAGAACGCTCGCCACGAAGAAACCAAGAACTTGTCGAAGTTTGCATCCGATAAGCTAGCATCACCCCATTATGCGTGAAGAAACGCAGAGGAGCGAATCATCAGCAGCTCGGGATCAGCACTTCAGATTTCAGGATGCTCATGCAAGTATTCCAGCGCCCGCTGCGCCATCTGTCTCTCTCCCTTGTACGCGAGCAGTTTCTGAGCATCCCCAAAGGGCACCCATCGGGCGCGGGCGACTTCGATTCGCATTTCTGGAGCGATGTCGTTGATGCGACCGGAAAGGTAGCGCATGAGATAAAAGCTGACGATTTTGAAGACCCGTTCTCCGCCCGCCCAACTGCGGGTGTAGATGTACTTGATATCGCTGAGTTTGGTAATCACTTCCGCGGTGACTCCGGTCTCCTCGTAAACTTCCCGAAGCGCGGTTTCCACTGGCTTCTCGCCTTCATCAACCAGGCCTTTGGGCAATGCTAGGACAGGTTTCGCTCTCCTAGCGGGAGAAGCTGCCAATCGGTCCGATTGGGGCGGGAGCTCAATTACCGCCACCCACGCCTCGCCGTCGCGCTTTCGAACCACCACGCCTCCAGCTGAGATTTCACGCCGCATAAAAACGTAAGTTAACAGCAATGCAGGGCTTAGTCACACCCGCCAGCGGTAAGGTAACTCTGCCGTAACCATAGTAGAAGTCCACCGTAACTCATGTAGCACGAACGTGGCCTACCCATTTTTCTACAAAATGGCATCATATCTATAAGCAGTAGTGGGCTTTTCGTGGGGTAAAAGTGAAGAGCTTCGGCAGGATCATTCGGTCCGTACAGGCATTCGGTCGGGAATTATCCCGGAAGCCCACATCCTGTGAAAGGCAATTGCCTGCCATCGGAGTCGCTCTCGGCGGCGGATTCGCCCGCGGCATCGCGCATATCGGCGTTCTCAAAGTTCTCGAGGAAGAAGGAATTCCGATCCGCGTCGTTGCCGGGACTAGCGTCGGCGCTCTGATCGGCGCGGCCTATTGCAGCGGACTCTCGATCGAAGATCTGGAAGAGGTAGCCCGTTCCGTGCGCTTTACCACCTTCGCGCGCTGGACCGTCTCCCGTTACGGCTTCGCCTCCAACGATCGCATGGTGTCATTCCTCAATCGCATTTTGAAAGTGAAAACTTTCGAAGAGCTCCGCATTCCCCTGGGAGTGACCGCCACCGATTTCAACAGCGGCGAAGGGGTGGTGTTTCATTCGGGTTCAATCATCGATCCGGTGCGCGCGAGCTGCGCCTACCCAGGGATGTTCTTACCAGTCAATATTCGCGGGCGCTGGCTTGTAGACGGCATGCTCTCGCATCCCGTCCCGTCGAATCCATTGCGGGAGATGGGCGCCGATCGTGTGCTTGCGGTCCATCTCAAAGGACAGTGGACGAAGGATGGCGCTCCGCGTCATCTATTCGACGTAATCGGCCAATCGTTCGCCATCGCGCAAGACATGATGCGACATCTCTGGCGAGGCGCAGCGGACTTGGTCGTCGAACCTGACGTGGCTGGTTTCGCCTATGACGACTTCAAGCGTTCCGGAGAACTGATTCGCAGCGGCGAGATCGCCATGCGGCAGGCTATACCGGAAGTGCGCAATTGGCTGGAAGCTCCAGCCGATCTGCCCGCGCTGGCCAAGGGCAATGCAATTGTTCCCAGGCCCGCGCCGATGGCAGCCGATTAGATTTGAAGCGAACGGCTGGTTAAGGGGCGCACCCAATCTTAGCCGCCTCATCGCGAATTTTCTTCCATGCTTTCTCTACATGTCGCGCCTGAGTATGCGTTTGTCCCACGCACAGGCGCAACGTGATTTTTCCATCCAGCTTTGTGTGCGTGAGAAAGAGATCGCCGTTGCGATTGAGCCGGTCCATGATGGTTTGATTCGCTTCGTCTCCGGCTTTGTGGCGGAAGCAGACGAGATTTAGTGGCGCCGGAGCGGCCAGCTCGAAATTCCTATCTTCTCTGACCCATTCAGCAAATTGATGAGCTAGGCGAACGTGCTCGCGAATGTGATATTGCAGGCCTTCCACCCCGTAGTGCCGAATCACGAACCACAGCTTAAGTGAACGAAAACGCCTTCCTAGTTGAATGTGCCAATCGCGATAGTCGATGACTGCGCCCGACTCCGTGGCCTGGTTGCGCAAGTACTCGGGCAAAATGCTTAGCGTTTGAATCAACGCTTTGCGGTCGGCAACCCAGAAGCAGTTGCAATCGAAAGTGGTGAACATCCATTTGTGCGGATTGAAATTGTAGCTGTCGGCAAACTCCACTCCCTTTTGGAATTGTCGAAACTCCGGGCAGATCGCCGCCGTTCCCGACATAGCAGCGTCGACGTGTAACCAGAGATTATGCTGGCGGCAAACTTTGGCGATTTCGCTAATTGGGTCCATGGCGTTCGAAGAGGTCGTGCCCACGGTGGCGCAAACGAAAGCAGGTACAAGTCCAGCACGCTTGTCTTCTGCGATCTGCCGCGCAAGGGCGTCGGGATTCATCGCAAATTTATCGTTCACTTCGATCATCCGCAGATTTGAGCTGCCGATTCCCGAAATCATTGCCGCCTTCTGCAACGAGGAATGCGTCTGAGTGGAAGCGTAGGCGACAATGCGCCCATTACCTCCGCTCGTGTTGCTTGCGTAATTCGTAGCACGTTCGCGGGCGGCCAGCAGCGCACACAAAGCCGCGCTCGATGCGGTGTCTTGAATGACTCCGCCGCCAGTGTTTGATGACAGGAACGTTTCTGGTAATCCAAGCATTCGAACAAGCCAGTCGAGCACATGAGTTTCCAACTCGGTGCAAGCCGGACTCGTCGACCAGAGCATACCTTGCACACCCAAACCTGATGAAAGTAAGTCACCGAGAATCGCCGGCCCTGAAGCGTTACAGGGAAAGTAAGCGAAGAAGTTTGGCGACTGCCAGTGCGTTACTCCAGGAAGAATTAAGTCCTGAACATCTTTCAGAAGGGCCTCAAACGATTCCCCGCGCGAAGGCGGACCAGCGGGCAGCGACGCGCGAATCTGTCCAGGCTTCACCTGCGAAAGCACCGGATATGATTCGACTCGCGACTGGTAGTCTGCGATCCAATTGACCACGGCGTGACCATGACGCCGGAACTCCTCAGGACTCATGTGGAAAGACTTGTCGTCGTACACGGCGCTTGACCTCGAAGGAAAGGGTGCGATCAGCTCAGCTGACCGAAGTAAAGTCGCGTCTTGTATTCGAAGGTCGCGCGGCCATCGACCGCGTGCGCATCGAAGATACGCCTCAGTTCCCGCAGCATCGGCGCGTGTTGCGAACGCTCAGGTCCCGGCGCATATGAAGATGAAAGCAGCCGGCCTTCCACGCCGGCATAATCGAACTCCTGGTGCATATCAAAAACGCGCAGGCGAAAGGGCGCTGGATCGTAAAACTCGTTTACCGCGTCCGTGGTGCGCTCATGCCGCACCTCGTTGTAGTCGGTGCCATAAGTTAACAGCAACTGCTCGTAATCCTTAAGAAACGGAGTGGATTCGGTGGCGCGCTCGTTCCAGAGAAGCACGAGCCAACCACCAGGTTTCAGAATTCGCATGAACTCTTGCCGGGCCCTTCGGCGATCGAACCAGTGTGCGGCCTGCGCGGCAGTCACAAAATCAATGCTGTGCTCTGGCAAAGTGGTCGCCTCGGCGGTTCCTGCGACGCTCGCAAATCTTGGAAACCCCGCCAGCAACCGTTCGCCCGCTGCCCGCATTTCGGCATTCGGCTCAATGCCGAAAACCTTGTTTCCATTTTCCAGGACAAAACGCGTCCATAAGCCTGTTCCGAAGGCAATGTCGGCAACGACTTGGCTGGGGCCTAGACCGCATTCAGTCTTCAGTGTTTCCAGCGCTTCCGGCGGGTATCCCGGCCGGTAGAGCACATAGTTTTCAACGCGATCCGAAAAGCGGGTGGTGGCATTGGGAGCAGGCATCGTATGGGGTGGCAAGATTTTTCATCTTGCCAGAATCCCATTCTAATTGCAGTATAAAGATAAGGGTATTGTCCGTCGTCCGGGCTTCCTGTCCCCACTCCCGGTACGTCAGTCAAAGCAAAATAGCGAATAAGCTCAAATCCTCCTCCGGCGTTTGCTGGGTTACTATTTGAAAAAGCCATGAGAGTGACCGCATGAGAGTCGTCATCAAAGTTGGGACGAGCCTGATTGCTCCGGGCGGTCAGATCGATGCGAATCTATTGCGCTCGATGGTGGATCAATTCGATCTCAGCCGGAACGAATACTTGATCGTGACCTCGGGTGCGATTGCAGCCGGGATGTCCGGCTTGCGATTGCAGAAGCGTCCCAACGACGTTCCTGGAATGCAGGCCTGCGCGGCGGTGGGGCAGAGCAAACTGATGCACACATACGAGCGGCTGTTTTTCGGCAAGAAAGTGGTTGCGCAACTGCTGCTTTCCAGCGATGACTTCACATCTCCCGTTCGTTACCGCAACCTGCAGAACGCCCTGGCAGAACTACTTTCCCTCGGCGTTGTGCCGATCGTGAATGAAAATGACAGCGTGTCGGTGCGCGAACTGGTCGGAGCTTTCGGAGACAACGATGAACTGAGCTCGTTGCTGGCCACGGCGGTAAAAGCTGACTGGCTGCTCCTGCTGACAGATGTGGACGGTTTCTTTATGCCGAATGGCCGCAAGAAGCCCAAACTCGTGCGTGTGGTGCGCAAACTGACTCCGGCGCTCGAAGCGCAGTGCAACGGCAAGAGTACACTTGGGCGCGGAGGTATGATTTCAAAATTGCGGGCCGCCAAGCTTGCCAGCGAAGCGGGAGTGCACGTGGCGATCGTGAACGGCCGGCACCCGCAAGGCATCACGCTGGGAATGCAACATAAAATCGGAACCTATTTTCCTCCCGCGAACGGCAGAAATTGATGGCGACAAGCATTGCCAACACTCTTTCCACGCGAGACAAACTGTTCCGTGCGCGCGCGGCGGCTGCGGAGCTGGCGTTGCTTTCTACTGCGGAAAAAAATGCGATTCTCCTGGCAATCGCAAATGCGATCGAGGCCCATGCCGAAGAAATTCTTGAGGCGAATCGTGCCGATGTCGCAAGCTCCGGCCTCGAAGGAGCAATGCGCGACCGTCTGCTCCTCACCCCGGAGCGAGTGGAGGAGATGGCGCAGGGAGTGCGCGATGTAGCCGCTCTGGCTGATCCGATTGGCGAGACTCTTGCCCAGTGGACGCGCCCGAATGGCTTGCGCATCCGCAAAGTGCGCGTGCCGCTAGGTGTCGTTGGCATCATCTACGAATCGCGGCCCAATGTCACCGTCGATACCGCCATGCTTGCGCTGAAAACTGGCAACGCGATTGTGCTTCGGGGCGGTAAAGAAGCTGCCGAGAGCAATCAGCGGCTGGTGGAAATTATGGCGAGTGTGCCGGGCGTACCCGAGGGCGCAATCGAGTTGCTGGATTCGACCTCGCGACAGTCGGTTCAGGAATTGATCAAAGCACGGGGTTTGGTGGATGTGATTATTCCACGCGGCGGCGCAGGTCTGATTGCCTTCGTCACCGAAAATTCCAGTGTGCCAGTGATCGAAACCGGGGCGGGCAATTGCCACATCTTCATCGATGAATCGGCCGACTTTGATATGGCCGATCGCATCGTAATCAACGCGAAAATCCAACGGCCGTCGGTTTGTAATGCCGCAGAAAAATTGCTGGTGCACGAACGCATCGCGGCAGTTTATATTCCCCGAATTGTGAAGAAGCTCATCGAGGCTGGAGTGGAAGTCCGGGGAGATGCGAAGGCTTGCAGCATGGCTGAGGGCGGGAAAGTTGACCTTGCAGCCGAGCGGGACTGGCACGAAGAATATCTGCGTCTCTGCATTGCGTTGCGCACAGTCGCTAACGTGGATGACGCAATCACTCACATCAACCGCTATTCCACCAAACATTCGGAATCGATCGTCACGCGGGATGAGGCGAATGCTCGGAAGTTCCTCCGCGGAGTCGATTCTGCCGCCGTCTACTGGAACGCTTCAACCCGCTTTACCGACGGCGCCGAATTCGGCTTCGGCGCCGAGATGGGCATCAGCACGCAGAAACTCCACTGCCGCGGTCCTTTCGCGCTCGCCGAGTTGACTTCATCGAAGTACGAAATCGTGGGGACGGGCCAGATACGGTAGGTGGTGAAGATCGATTCGTGCTCCGAGTGCTCCTGTTTGCCAGTGCCTGGGCACCCTGCGATTGTGGTACCTTACTTACTTTCACACGGGTACCCGAATGCGATTGTCTTCAGCGTTTCTTTCTTCAGTCATTCTGGTTTCTCTTCTATCGGGCAATGTCAGCGGCCACGCGCCCGAGCCTTCCGCATCTCGGCCGATTTTCGGTTTTCGCGATTCCGGCGACGAAACCACGACTGAAGGCCGTTTCCTCGCTGTCCCCGATCCGAGGCTAGCTGAGGAGCACCTGCGCACGCTCACGCAAGCTCCTCACATGGCAGGAACCGTCGAAGACAAAGCAACAGCCGACTACGTAGCGCAGAAGTTCCGCGAAGCTGGCCTCGAAACCGAGATTGTTGAATACAAGGCGTGGTTCAACTATCCGCAGGAGATTAGCGTCGACATTACGGCTCCAAGCGGCGTGCAGATGCACGGTCCAACGCGCGAACACGTCGATGGCGATCCTTATGACGATGATCCCCGTGTGGTGATGCCATTCAATGGCATGTCTCCTTCCGGGGATGTTGAAGCCGACGTGATCTACGCCAATTACGGCACGCCTGACGACTTCGACAAGCTCGCAAAACTCGGCGTCGATGTGCGCGGCAAAATCGTGTTGGTGCGATATGGGCAGAACTTTCGCGGTGTAAAAGTCTTCGTTGCCCAGGAGCACGGTGCAGCGGGAGTGATCATCTATTCCGATCCGTTCGACGATGGCTGGCGGCGTGGCGATAAATATCCCGCAGGACCGTGGCGGCCCGATACAGGCGTGCAGCGCGGTTCAACGGGTTATATGTTCGAATTTCCCGGCGATCCCACAACTCCTGGTCTCGCATCTGTTCCTTCGTTACCGGAAAGCAAGCGTATGCCGCCAGACCAATCCGCACAGATGCCGAAGATTCCCGTCACGCCACTTTCCTACCACGATGCGTGGCCGATTCTTCAGCACCTTGGCGGTCCCGATTCGCCTCGCGAGTGGCAGGGCGCGCTGCCTTTCACTTATCACGTGGGTCCCGGGCCGGTGCGCGTGAAGATGCACTTGAAACAGGACTATCAGTACCGCACTTTCTGGGATGTGATCGGCCGAGTCCGCGGCAGCGATTTTCCCGACGAGTGGGTGGTTGCCGGAAATCATCGCGATGCCTGGGTGTACGGTGCGGTCGATCCGAACAGCGGAACTGCCGCCATGCTCGAATCCGTACACGGCATCGGAGAACTGCTGAAGTCCGGATGGAAACCGAAGCGCACGCTAGTCTTCGCGAGTTGGGATGGTGAAGAAGAAGGTCTCATGGGCTCGACGGAGTGGGCCGAGCAACACGAATCGGAACTGGGGAGTGCTCCTGCCTACTTCAATATGGACGTGGCAGTCTCAGGCGCGAAGTTTGGAGCGTCTGCCGTGCCCTGCCTAAAACAATTTATTCGTGATATAGCAAAGGCAGTGCCGAGCCCAAAGGGTGGAACTGTTTACGATGTGTGGCAGAAAACCGAACAGGCCGGGTCGGGCTCTCCACAGTCGCCCGCGGATTCTGTGGCGGATGGCCGCCGGCTCCCTGCCGCCAACGTCAAATCTGATGTACCCGTTGGCGACCTGGGCAGCGGATCCGACTACAGCGCTTTTCAACAGCATCTTGGAGTTCCGTCAACTGACATCAGTTCAACAGGTCCTTATGGCGTCTATCACTCGGTGTTCGACAATTTCGCGTGGTTCAAGAAATTTGGCGATCCGGATTTTGTTTACGAGCAGCAAATGGCACGCATTTTCGGCTTGGAGATGTTGCGCATGGCCGACGCCGATGTGCTGCCTTATGACTACGAGGAATATGGAAAGGAGGTTGCGGTTTATATTGACGCGGCAGGGAAGCGCGCTGAGACCAGGTTTGGGCAGCATACGCTCGATCTGAGTGCCGTTATCGTGGCTGCGAAACGATTTCAAGATGCCGGAGCTAAGGTACTCGCAAAAGAAAAAAATCCGCCGCGGGACGAGACAAAATTGAACCAGGCGTTGCTCAGCGCGGAGCGTGCTTTGCTTGTGCCCGAAGGACTTCCGCACCGCCCGTGGTTTCGCCATGCGATTTACGCACCAGGCGAATATACGGGATATGCGGCTGTCGTGATCCCCGGGGTAAATGAGGCCATCGACAAAGGGGACCTGGAACGTTGCCGCCAGCAGTTGGCGGTTCTTGCAGCGGCGCTCGGTCGCGCGGCAAAGGCGCTCGACGGATACAAATAGACCATGAATCATACGCACGCTCTGGCTCAGTTTCTGCGCACTTTGCCTCACTCGGCGGCCGCGACTTTCCTGGCATTATTTCCCATTGTCGATCCACCTGGCGGCATTCCGATTTTCTATTCGATGACTGCCTCATGGGACCCTAGGGATCGAAGCCGGACTGCCCTTAAGACCGGGATCTGGGTCTTCGTAATTCTGGTTGCATTCATGTTCTTTGGCCGCTTCGTGCTTTATTTTTTCGGCATCTCGCTTCCGGTGCTAAAGATTGCCGGCGGCCTTATCGTAGCGAATACGGCGTGGGGCATGGTGACTTCTCGTGAGCGCATCACGCCGGAAGAAACGCATGAAGCCAAAGACAAAGAAGACATCTCACTTACTCCGCTGGCCATGCCGTTACTCTCCGGCCCGGGAGCGATTGGAGTCGTGATGGCTTTAGCCGCGCATGTCGATAATGCCTCATCGTATATCGGCATGATTATCGGCATTGCGGCGGTGGCGGTCAGCGTCATACTGTTCCTGTGCATGGGAGGGCCACTGGTGCGGCGGCTTGGCCCGAATGCAGTCGGTGCGATCAACAAGATCTTCGGCTTTCTGATTCTTGCCATCGCCGTGCAGTTGGTGGCCGACGGCATCGCCGATTTCGGTTCCTAGTCGTGTAGCGCGAGCAATTCGACGCCAGGGGTTTCGGAGGAAAGCCCACCTTCGCAGGAGATTGAAAAGGTGGGCGCTCTATATGCACCGCCAACTTGGACTATTTGTAGGTCGCATCCGTACGAGACAAATAATCGCGATGCTGGCTGAAGTCCACCATGGAACTAAACGTCGGGCCCCGTAGCGGGTTCTCCTTTTGCGCTTCGCGTATGGCTGCACCCACTTTGTCCAGCCCGTCGGCGTTCGCAGCGATGTAATCGATCCAAATCGTTCCCGGAGCCTCGGTGTGAATGGCTTCGGTATCAATCTCGTATTCGTGAATGGTTCCGTCCGCCAGCAGTTTTTCCATGACCGGCACAAGCAGATTCTTACTGAGAATTCCGACCGCGTCTTCGGGAGCGTCCGCCTTCAATTTGTACATTGAAACTTCCGTGTAAGCGCCTTTCCATGATCCCGGATGCCAGTTGTAGAAGCGGCTCACGTACATGCCATCCCAGTGTTTTGTGGCGGCGATATCAACCGAAGAAGTGGTCATGCCTGACTTGTAGAACTGGTCGAGAAGGTTGAGCAGCGCACCTTCGGACATGGCCGAGAACCAGGTGTCATGGGTTGCGCCGTCGGGCTGGTGAATCAAATTCTGGTCGCTGCCATAGCCGACAATGCCGCCGTCGGCAACGGATTTCTCCATCATCTTTTCTTCTGAGGCGTTCTGTTTAACGAAATCGGCCCACTGCGCGCGCGGAACAGTCCAGAATGCGACGTAGGTGTACATCCGCGGCTTTTCTTTCACTTCCTGCGTCTGCGCCCAACCGCAGACGGAAGATATTGCCATACTCAATGCCACAACAAAAGCACCGCACAATTTTTTGCTCATGCTTTATCCTCGCTCATTAGCAAAGGACTCGATACGGCTGTCCCAAGCGGAGCCAAGTGTACACCCTGCAATTGGCTGGCACCCAATCGTCTAATTCAGCCTTCTCAAACGAGTCCGAAGGGGCAATCCGACTTCGCGATCGCGGCTGTTCTAGAGTGCCCGCGCTCTGTTGAAATCATTGGAAAACAAAATTTGCGGGGTGCATGCTTTGCGGCCTTTGGACTCAGATTTGGCCCCTCCCCCCTCTGGGCGAATCCCTGGAGTCATCAACTTACGCGGCTCGCTCTGCAAAATCAGCATTGCAAATAACTTAAAACAAAATACGAAAAGAGTTAGCTTCGACTTTCTCTCGGGTTCCCTCATTTTGCCTGTTCTGACCTACTATCCTTGCTTAGGCAACGATGACAGTCGAGTGAAATGGACGCAAGGTAGGATGTCACAGAGATTGTCTTGTCGCGATGGAGAATCCAACCCTTTCACGAAGAGTGCGAGAGGATGGGCCACACCGCGAGCACTATTTCTCTTTGACTTTCTCCGACAATTCGCGAAACTCTTTCGCCTGCTTGTGACTCGCCTTTATCTGCAACTGTGCAAGCTGTCGGGAATTCTCGGTCGACAGGATCGGCACCAAAGCCTCCAGCGCCTCCGCCACTTCGCGAGCGTGATCGGCCTCTTTCAACATCAAATGTTCAAATTTCCGGACTGCCTCGTGGTGATCCATGGACCTCTCGCTTTGAGCCAGATTCTATTGGGCGGTTACTTAATCGAAACCAGTTTATCGACCAGTTCCGAGTAATCCTTCTTCTCAATCCCATGCATTTGCTTGTTGTACTCATCCACCTTGGACGAGTAGTTCATCGAGCAGAATTTGGGGCCGCACATGGAGCAGAAGGCTGCCTCTTTGTAGGATTCGTCGGGCAGGGTTTCGTCGTGCATGGAGCGGGCGGTTTCGGGGTCGAGCGAGAGCGCGAACTGCTTCTCCCAATCGAATTTGTAGCGGGCGTAGCTGAGGGCGTCATCCCGGTCGCGGGCGCCGGGACGCTGGCGGGCGATGTCGGCGGCGTGGGCGGAAATCTTGTAGGCGATGATGCCGTCTTTTACGTCTTTTTCGTTCGGCAAGCCAAGGTGCTCTTTCGGCGTGACGTAGCAGAGCATGGCCGCGCCGTACCATCCGATCATGGCCGCACCGATAGCTGATGTGATGTGATCATAGCCGGGGGCTATATCGGTGACGAGCGGGCCGAGCGTGTAGAAGGGCGCTTCGTAGCAGAGTTCAATTTCTTTTTCGACTTGCTCCTTGATCTTGTCCATGGAGACGTGGCCGGGGCCTTCGATCATCACCTGCACGTCGTGTTCCCAGGATTTTTTCGTGAGCTCGCCCAGAGTTTTCAATTCGGCGAACTGCGCTTCGTCGCTGGCATCGGCCACGCAGCCGGGGCGCAGGCCATCGCCTAATGAGAAGCTGACGTCATACTTCTTGAAAATCTTGACGATGTCGTCGAAGCGGTCGTACAGAAAATTCTGTTTGTGGTTGTGAGCCATCCACTGCGCGAGAATTGCGCCGCCGCGGCTGACGATGCCGGTGATGCGCTTCGAGATCATCGGCAGATATTGAATTAGAACGCCGGCATGTATGGTCATGTAATCGACGCCCTGTGCGGCCTGCTCTTCGATCACTTCGAGCATGACTTCGGCATTCAAATCTTCGACGCGCTTCACGCGGGCGATTGCTTCGTAAATCGGCACGGTGCCGATGGGCACGGGCGAATGGCGCAGAATGGCTTCGCGAATTTCGTGAATGTTGCCCCCGGTGGAGAGATCCATCACGGTGTCGGCGCCGTAGTGCACGGCGGTGTGCAGTTTCTTCAGTTCTTCAGTTACTTCCGACGTGACCGCCGAGTTGCCGATGTTCGCGTTGATCTTGCACAGCGAGGCCACGCCGATCGCCATGGGCTCGAGTTCCGGATGGTTGATGTTGGCGGGAATGATCATGCGGCCGCGAGCGACTTCGTCGCGGACAAGCTCGGGCGCGATTTTTTCTTTGTGGGCGATGTAGCCCATTTCTTCGGTGATCACGCCCCGGCGGGCATAATGCATCTGCGAAAAATTGCCGTCGGTATTTGCCTGCTTGCGCTGCGCGATCCACTCTGCGCGCGGCCTGGGAACGCTGTATCCATTATTGCCGTTGCCTGAATTGCCGTTATTGGAGGTCATAGGAGGCCAACCTTTTGTGGGGAATCTTCAGGCACAAATTATACGCGCAACAACAGGCAAGTGGTACGACCACTGGGCAAGCCGCGAGAAATCACTGGATGTCAGAGGCCCTTCTTGCCGATCCTGAGGGGCTGGCTTAGAATCGCCTGTTCATAAAAAGGAGAAATTGCGATGCGAGTTTTCCGTCTCATGTCGATTCTACTGCTTCTTGGCGCCATTCAGAGCATCGCGCAGACGTCTTCTACTTCTACCAAGCCGACTCCCGGATTCAGTATCGAAACCATCGACAAGAGTATCGATCCCTGCGTGGATTTCTACCAGTACGCTTGCGGCAACTGGATCAAGAATTCTGAAATCCCGCCTGACCAGGCTCGATGGGGTAGCTTCACAGAGCTACACGAGCGCAACCTCGATGTCGAACACGACATTCTTGAGAAAGATGCTGCCGGCGGGGCGAACCGCAGCCCGGTCGACCAAAAAATCGGAGACCTCTATGGCTCGTGCATGGATGAAAAAGCGGTGAATGAAAAAGGAATCGGACCGGTCAAGCCTGAACTCGCGGCGGTCGCGGCTGCGAAAGACAGGCGCGAGTTGATCGACGAACTCGCCAAGTTGGAACTGATTGGCTACGGATCGCTTTTCAGCTTCTATTCCTCTCCCGACTTGCACAACGCCGATCTGGTGATCGCCTACATCGATCAGGGCGGACTTACGCTGCCCGACCGCGATTACTACATTAAAGACGACCAGAAGATGAAAGACATGCGGCAACATCTGGTCGAATACGTCACGCAGTCGTTTACTTTGGCTGGCCAGTCGCCGCAGCAGGCAGCCGATTCGGCGCAAACTGTGCTCCGCATTGAAACTGCCTTGGCGAACGCTTCGATGGACCGAACAGCGCGCCGCGATCCGAAAAATCGCGATCACAAAATGGGCCGGGAGGAGGCTGCCGCGCTCGGGCCGGATTTTTATTTGAATCAGTATTTTGTCGAAATCGGCGCACCGAATTTCTCGCAGATGAATGTTGTGAATCCTGATTTCTTCAAGAAGATAAACGGCGTGCTCGAATCGGAACCCCTCGATGCGCTCAAAGTGTATGTAAGCTGGCACGTGCTGAATGCGAGTGCACCGTGGCTTTCGCAGCCCTTTGTAGAGGCTAATTTCAAGTTCCAGCAAACACTCACGGGACAAAAGGAAATTCAGGCGCGCTGGAAGCGGTGCGTGAATCTGGTTGACGATGAACTGGGCGAGGCACTGGGCGAGAAATACGTTGACGCCACTTTTGGTCCTGATGGCAAGCAGCGCATGCTGAAGATGGTGGATGCGCTGGAAAAATCTCTGGCGGAAGACATCCACGATCTTTCGTGGATGAGCGACGAAACCAAGAAGCAGGCGAAGGTAAAGCTGGACGCGATTCGCAACAAGATCGGCTACCCTGAAAAATATCGCGACTATAGTTCGGTCGTGATCAAGCCCGGTGATTTGCTGGGCAACGTTGAACGTGCGAACACTTTCGAATCGAAGCGCGAGATTGCCAAGATTGACAAGCCGCTGGACCGCAAGGAGTGGGGTATGACTCCGCCGACGGTGAACGCATATTACAGCGGGTCTTATAACGAAATCGTTTTTCCAGCCGGAATTCTGCAGCCGCCGTTTTTCGATAAGACCATGGACGACGCCGTGAATTTCGGCGGCATCGGCGTAGTTATCGGGCACGAGTTGACACACGGATTCGACGATCAGGGCCGCAAGTTCGATCCGCAAGGCAACCTGCACGACTGGTGGACTGCGGAAGATGGGAAGGAATTCGAGAAGCGAGTCAGCTGTGTTGCCGATGAATATTCGAACTTCATCGCGGTGGATGATCTCAAGTTGAACGGCCGGCTTACGCTGGGCGAGAACACGGCTGACAACGGCGGGGCGCGCATTGCGCTGATGGCGCTCAAACACATGATTGCGGACGACAATACTGGAAAAGAAAGTGAAAAGATCGACGGTTACACACCCGAGCAGCGCTTCTTTCTGGGATTTGGTCGCGTATGGTGCGAGAAGAGACGACCTGAGATCGCTCGCGCCAGGGTACTTACCGATCCCCACTCGCCAGGCAAATATCGAATTGATGGTGTCGTGCAGAACATGCCGGAGTTTCAGAAGGCGTGGGGATGCAAAGCCGGGCAGCCCATGGTTTCAGAGAATGCTTGTCATGTGTGGTGAGTGAGTAAAACCACCGGAGAGCCCGAGTGGGGCGCAGTTTATTGCTGAGGGGCGAAGTAGCCTTTGCGGGCGCGAACCTGCAGATCTTTTTTCAAAGCGGAAATCTCGATAGAGCGGAAGCGGCCGTCGGCGTCAAAGTCTGCCGGTTTGTAGGAGACGACATACTGGCTGCGCAATTCGTCTTCGATCGAGGCGAAGGAATGCGTGATGTCCTTCATCTTGAATGGAAAGAAGGCGCGGCCACCAGTGGCTGCCGCGAGTTGTTCCAGGACTCTGTCGCCGCGCAGGATTAGTCCACTGTCGTCGGTTGAAATCGCATAGATGATGACTTCAGCGCGCTGCGCCATTTCAATGGCTTGCGCGCGCGAGAATTCGCTCTGGTTGTCTTCACCGTCACTTACCACGACGATCGCCTTGCGCACCGGATGATCGGGGCGATCCTTTAGAAACTTCTCTTTGCACGCGCGATAAATTGCGTCGTAGAGCGCCGTGCCTCCACCATCGTGCAGCCGGTGAACCCCGGCGGAGAGCAGTTGCACGTTGTCGGTGGAGTCCTGAGCCATCTGGCTCTGCTTGTTGAATCCGACCACGAAGGCTGTGTCGAAGCCGGCGCGCACGGTCTTTTGCAGAAAGCTGACGGCCGCATCCTGCTCGAAGCCGAAGCGGCTTTGTACCGAACCGCTGACATCGATAAGCAGTCCAAGGTGCAACGGCAAATCCGTCTCGCGGCGAAAATTAATGATCGATTGCGGCGGCTTGTGATCGTCGAGAATCGAAAAATCGGTTTGGTTCAAATCGCGCACGAACTTGCCGTGTTTGTCGGTGGCGATGAAGAGCACGTTTACTTCGTCAACTCGTTTATGAATCGTGAGTAAAGCGCCGGACTGAGGATCGTCATCGGAGGCTGAGCTTGCGTCGTACGTACCCGGGAGTGCCGCGGTATTGAGATAGGCCGAAGTCTGACCGAAGGAGGGAATCGCAAGCACAAGAGCGCCTAGCAGCGTTAAAAGGCGCAAAACTGGCCGCGTGTACTTCATTCCAAAAGAATCCAAAATTTTCATTCCCGCCTGCTCAAAACAGCCTCTTCCACCTTATTAGATGCACGCCAATTGCCGAATGGAAGGCCGCCTTTTGCCCCCAATCCCCTGACTTTAGAAGCCTTTTGCAGGGTGGCCAAGTTACAAAAGGAGCACGCGTTTGGTCATAGTAGAGGCCGGTAAGCCCGACTATCGGGAATAAACCCCATTGCGAGATCGAGAGATTACAATTTGTGACAAAGCCCTAATAATCGGCCGTTCAGAAACAAGACGACGCGGAGGACCTAAATGCTGATGAAAATTACCACCACTCTGGCATGCTTGCTTGCCATTTGTCTGTGTGCATTCGCGGCTAATGACGAGCGCGAGGAGGAACGCGTCAAGGACGCCGGCGAGGTGCTCAAGGAGATCCTGAACATTCCCGACAACATTCCTCAAGATCTTCTGGATAAGGCCGAATGCCTGGTGATCTTGCCTTCGGTAAAGAAAGGTGCGTTCGGCGTAGGAGGCAGTTACGGGCGTGGCGTCATGATTTGCCGCAGCGGCGAACACTATACGGGTCCGTGGGGCCCGCCGGCGATGTACGCCTTGGAAGGCGTGAGTATCGGGTTTCAGCTTGGAGGACAGGCCACCGACTTCGTTCTGCTGGTGATGAATCCCGGTGGCGCGCGCTCTCTGCTTTCGAGCAAGGTGAAACTGGGAGCTGATGCATCAGCCGCGGCCGGACCCAAAGGACGCACAGCAGAAGGTGCGACCGATGTAGTAATGACGGCGGAGATTCTTTCCTACTCGCGCAACAAGGGATTGTTCGCAGGCATCTCGCTCGAAGGATCGACTTTGCGTTCGGATGGCAACGCGAATGAAAAACTTTACGGAAAGAAATTGACCGCGAAAGAAATCATCGTAGAGCACAAAGTCGCAGTTCCCCCTAGCGCGAAGCAGTTGGTTTCGTTGCTGGATGCGAAGTCGCCGAAGAACAAATCGGATCCCAAGTCATTGGAGTAGGAGCGCAGTAGCCCGGTCGCGAAGAACAAAAAGGGAGCGGTATGCGCCGCTCCCTTTTTTGCTGAATGCAACCCGGTTTATTGGGCGCAGGTTGGACTGAACGCAGTCAATACATTTGCCGCCGCGGTCAGATCGCATTGATAGGCTACGCCGCCGGAATTCGAGTAGTTATATTGCTGCGCGGCAGACTGCCCGGTATTTCCCAGCAGGTTGCCTCCCGAATCGAATTCCAGCGTGTCCTGATGCTGTGCGGTATTGACCGTGGAACTACTATAGGTCGTCTGTCCGCTTGCCGTGGTGTTCACCGTAGCGGTGTAGTTCTGGTCGGCGGTAGTGGTCAGATTGAAGCCGCCACTGGACTGCACCAATTCATTGATATCCAGGTTCAACGGGAAATTGAATGCCTGATTGTTGACCATGGTTGGCTCGCCACCGCCCGAAGTGGTGGTGGTCGAGGAAATCTTGGAGGCCTGCGAGATTTCCTGCAGGAATTGATTGGCGGTGATGTTGAAAAACTGGTTGCTCGAGAAAGTGACTGCCTGTGAGACCTTGGTCGTAATCTTTCCGTGAGACGTGTTGGCGTAACCGGAAATCTCGAAGTTGCGATTCGATGTGACCAGTACATTCCCGTGAATGTAATTCGCGTTCACATGCAGGTTTTCGGTCACGGCGGGATTCGGTTGAGCGAGGGTGTTTGTCGTGATTGCGCCCGTCACCTGGGATGAGTCTTTATCCAGGTACACCAGCAGAGAGGCGGTTGCCGAGAAGTAGCTATCGGCGTTGTAAACGCTCAGCGACACCGTGTGCGGCTGCCCATCGCTCAGCATTCCCGCGAAAGGCGTCAGGTTCACCCGATAAGGAGTAAAGTTGAGCGTCTGCACGCCGGGAATCGGGAACCATAAGTAGGGGTCGATACCGCCGGTAAAGATCCAGGGGAATACAGGTGCGACGCCAGCTGGCTGGCCGTCAATAGTGATCTCCGTCTCGCGGAACGCAGTGTTGCCGCAGCTCTCCAATTCGGAAGAAACGTCATTGGGCACGCAGGTGTACCAAAACTCGTCATCCGATTGGCTCTGTGAGTAAACGTCGAGATAGGCGCTCTGCACGTTGGTCGGCAGGGTGAAAGTGCCGGAAAGAGTATCCGTACCGGAATTCAGGGTAACGGTTCCTCCCGACGGCCCCGCCGAAAGCGCATAGACCTGATCAGCCGTAACGGGCGCGTTTTGGCCCTCGGCCACGGGATAGAACTGCAATGAGGCAGAAGCGTAAATCGTCGACGTTAGCCCACAGCACAGCGTGTTTCCGATATCGGCCTGGCCCGTTTGCGACGCGTAGAAGATTGAACTGTAATCGGTGAGATCGCTCTCGATGTGCCAGGAAGGGCCGAGATTCGGCGACGGCTCGGAGGTGGTTCCAAAATAAATGCTGTACGGACCTAGCCAGAAATTCGCGGTGCGATCGTACTGAATGCCGGCATTGAGCGAGATATCAGCCTCAAGCACAACCTTTGCCCAGGGGCCAGGGCAATCCGCCGGAGGGGCGTAAGAGAAGTTCTCCACATTGAAGTCGAAAAACGAGGCATCCTTGAACAGCTCCACAATGCAGGGTTTAGTCGAAGGCCGCGTGACATTTGGATCGGCGGTCACCGTGTTCGCGGAACCGATCGTGTAGGGGCCCGACGCAAAAGCGGACGGTATAAAGAGCAGGACGGAAAGCAGCAGCGCGCAAACAGTTCCCATGACGCCAATACTTCGGAGCATGTTGATTCTCCTGGAAGAAAGTGGGGAAAGCCCGGCCAGTCGCCGCATCTCAGAACTTTCCGGATGTACTTATCGCTGGCGCCGAAGTATGGCTTTTTTCGCGAGTCCGTGTCAACGAAGAAGAAAGTCTCTGGGGCCGGGTGAACAAATCGTCAATCGAAGGGCCGATTGGCGGCCTTATTCTCTATTCTTCCGTAACCTCCTTGGTGACCCTGCGTTGAAACCACAGCCGAGCACGGAGGAAACGCCCTGGTTTTCGACAGCAACCCCGAGTGTCGCATCCGCCTCATAAGATAATGGCCTCCTCCGCGGCGAATCCGCCTGCCAGAACCGATAGGAGTACGAAGCAAGACGCACTCCGATCGAAGCGGCGGCTTCCTATCATTATTTTCGTTTTCGTTCTGGCAGCCGTTTGCGTCGCTGCACTGCTCTTGAGCCGGCAATGGCCATTCAGAAAAGACGCGGTGCTGGAGGACCTACGGGAGGCCAGCGACAGCCAGTTAACGGTGCGAACGTTTAAAGAAACCTTCTTCCCTCCAGGCTGCATTCTCGAGGGCGTGGCTTTCGAGCACAGCCCTGGTGCAGCAAAGCCGCTAATCACCATCGACAAACTGATCGTGCAGGGCAGCTACCATGGTCTGCCATTTCATCGCGTTAAGAGAATTATCGCGCAAGGACTGCGTATATCGATTGCTCCTTTCGGAAAAGGAACCCCTTTCCACTTCACTCAATCCGAAATCAAGATCGACGAGTTTGTCGCCAATGGCGCTTTACTGCAGTTCGACTCGAGCGATCCAGAAAAGAAACCGCTGGTGTTCGACATCCACGAAGCGTCTTTAAGCGGTGTGGCATCGGATGCAGCGCTCTCCTACCGTGTAAGAGTCCATAATCCCGAGCCGCCGGGTGAGATTAGCGCCGAGGGAAAATTTGGCGCATGGAAAATAGACAATCCGGGGGAAACACCCGTTTCCGGCCACTACACCTTTGAGGATGCGGACCTGAGTGTCTTCGATGGCATCGCCGGCACGCTTTCTTCAAAAGGGAAATTCGAAGGCAAACTCGCTCACATCGATATCTCCGGCACCACCGACACGCCGAATTTTGAAGTCAAATCGGGAAAGCACCCGATGCGGCTGAAGTCACAATTCTCAGCCTACGTCGATGCCACTCATGGCGACACGTTCCTCACGCAGGTGGATGCCGATTTCTGGAATACTCATGTGGAAGCTGCGGGCAGCATTGCGCGATCGGCGGACGGGAAGGGAAAGACTGCGCTGATTGACTTGAAATCAGACGAAGCCCGCATTGAAGATCTACTGCTGATGTTTGTGACCGCGAAACAGGCTCCGATGGCGGGTGCAGTCACGTTTCAGGCGCACGCGGAGATTCCGTCAGGCCCGCAGGAGTTTCTCAAGAAAGTGAAGCTGCGGGCAGACTTCGGCGTCGCCGGAGGAAAGTTCTCCGACAAAACCACACAGCAGGATGTCGATAAACTTAGTGCGGGAGCGTTGGGGGAAAAACAATCGTCCGATCTTGAAACCGTCCTCACCAATTTGAAGGGACACGAAGATTTGAATAATGGTGTCGTGGCATTCAACGATATTACTTTTCACATCCCCGGCGCGGGCTCGCGCATGCATGGCACCTACAATCTGATCAATGAACGTATTGACATGCGTGGGCAATTGCGAGTAGATACCGAGATTTCAAACACGCAGACTGGCGCCAAATCTCTGGTGCTGAAGGTAATTCAGCCGTTTTTCAAGCGCAAGAAAAAAGGGCAGATCGTCCCGGTGCGGCTCGGCGGAACTTACGAACACCCCACGTTTGGGCTTGACCTGGCGGATAAACGGGCGCAGCTTCGGCCGCTGCACCCTGCCGATCAGCCGAAGTAGTGCTGGTTCGGTGCCCACAGTTTGGTGCGGCGAATCCGAGACTCGCTGCTTAGTCTGCTTTGCGCCAGCTTGCGTCGCGAGAATATGCAGTCAGAGTTTTCGCGGTCTCAGGAGTACGCTTTCCGAGGTCTTTCTCATAGACGATTCCATCCTGATCCACGATGAAAGTCATCACTCCCGACGCGCGATATTCCGCGGGATAGGCGATAAACGCAAATCCCTTCGTCATTTTCCCGTCGTCGATGTAGCTACGGATGCTGCCGGAAGTTTTTTGGCCTTTCAAGATTCGGAAGTAGTAGCCGTGGAAAGGCTCGTGCTTCTCCGCCGTGGGATAACCTTCCGCCGCGGCTGAAGCGATCATTGGACCGATCGGACTTTCTCCTTCACCGGCGCTTGCTTCCCAGTAAAGCCCATTGTGCTTACCGGGATCGCTGAACAATTTCTGCGCGTATTGATTGCCAGCATCGCCGTCATGCGGCTGGCCGTAATACTCTTTTTGAGCGTCTACCAACTCGCGGCAAACCTGAATTACGGCCAGTTCGTTTCTGCCGATTCTGCGGTAGAGAACTTCTTCTTTTCCGGCGGGAGTATCGAAGTACCACGACTTGCCTTTATTCAGTAGGGGAATTGGCGTCGGCCAGTTCTCCGCGCCGATGTAAAGCGTTGTCTTGCCATCAGGCTCGATCACCAGACGATGCATCTGTTCATATTTCTGAACGAACTCCGCGCGGTTAGTCTTATCTTCGATGGGGTCTCCGGAGGAAATAATGTCTTTCGCATCCGGACCCAGGATGACCATCAGTCGCGACTCGTCGTCGGATTTCAAAGCCGCGACCAGGGCTTTGCTGGCCTCTGCCGCGGAATGAAAAGTCTTCTGCCCGGCTTGCTGAGTCGCCGCTGGCGTACTCGAGAATGCGATTCCAGCCGAAAATACGGCGACGCTGGCAATCTTTCCGGCGATACCTAATTGAGACGTCTGGAAACTGCACCGATTTTCCAACATGATTCCTATCTCCTTACAATTTCTTCGAGAATTGAAGGCAAGCCGGCAAAAGCCAGGCCTGCAAATTAGCGATGGCCCCCGCCTCCGTGGCCTCCACCACCGCCGTGAAACCCTCCACCTCCGTGGAATCCACCACCACCGAAGCTGGAGCGTCCGCGGGAGGCAAAGCTGCGAGCATCGCCTCCACGGGAGACTCCACCAAAAGCCCCTGGGTGGCCGCCCCTGAACTCACCGCCTCCATGCATAGCCGACGCTCCACGAAAGCCGCGATCAGCCCCGCCGTAGCCCCGAAAGCCGCGATCTCCGCGAGCGAAAGCGGGACCACCCCGGAAGCCGCCGTGGAAATAGGCATTGCGGTCGTAGAAAGCGTGACTGTGGAATGCGTAAGGACGTCCTCCCCAGATGAGCCCGTGGTGATACCAGTCGAACCCCCAGTGCGGCCAACCCCAGCCAAATCCAAAGAACGGACCGATTCCAAATCCGACGCCGAAAGAAATGAAAGGTCCTCCGACGCCCCACCACGGATAGAACCCCGGCCAGAGCCCCACCGGATAGCCATAGACCAATCCAGGGTCGTACTCCGGCACGTAAACCACGTCCGGATTGGCAGGCGCGATATCGATGTCGTCGCCCTGATCGGTCACCGTCTGCTGCGGCGTGGTTTGCAGGTGTCCAGCTTTCTCTGCCTGACGGCGCATGTACTGGATTGCGTTCATCACCTCCGCTTGCTGGTTGATATTGGCGTCGCCAAGCTCTGACGTCCACGAAAGGTCCTTATCCATGTTGGCGAGCACGGAAGGGAATTGTGTTAGAGCCTTTACGCTCGGATCCCAATCCTGCTGGTTGACGGCGTCTCCCAGTTCCTTACCTTTAAGATTCGGATTCTGCTGGATAAAACGCTCCGCCTCCACGATCTGCGTCGGATAGGCGGAAGCGGCGAGAATCTGCGCGACTAAAGCATCTGGATACAGCGCGATCGGCGCCACGAGTTCTTGCAACTGCTGTGGCGTGAGCTGAGATGGCTGCGGCTGATCCGCGGGCGGCGCCGCGCCTTGCGGTGGAGGCCCTTGCGCCTCATCCTGCGGCGGTGGCGGAGCCTGATCTTGCGGCGGAGGCGCGTCCTGCGCATAAGCCCGCCAGTTGCCGGGTGTCACCGCCAGCGTCAGTGTGCCGGCGACCATACAGGCAAAAAGCATATTCTTAAGATTATTGAGTTTCATCCATCAACCTCCGCTCTTACCGTGCCTCACGGACATAAATGTTCTGTTCGTCCGATTTGTTTGAACTTATTTCTTAATATTGGATGCTGCCGGGCTCGAAGAAGCGCACGGCTTTACACTCCATTACAAACCGGGCCACGGTGTGGCCGAAAGGTGATTTTGAGGGCGTACCAATATGAGCTTCAGAGCTCGGTTCCTGAGCCATTCCGCCGGAAGAGGAGAAAGGAGAATCGCGACAACGGTCAGACGATTTTTGAGCCGCCCAGGAGCGAACCAAGCTTTCCGGAGAACTGAAATGCGCGGAAGAGGCGCCGGGTTAGCAGGATGTTCTGTACCGCTTGCTTGAGTCGGGAGCCGTGAAAATCCACAAGGCCTAGTTCGGCGAGGAATGCGAAGAGTTGATGATCCTCCGCACCGGGCATTCCGATTGAGGTACCGCGAAAGATAGGGTTGTCCCGAATCATAATCTGATTGGCTTCGAACAGGAAAGCTGCCGGATTGATGTTCGGCTTGCCGGTGTAATCGAGGTATGGACCGTCTTGTACACGAACATCAGGTTGGATCGAGCCCTCAATAACGAACTCAGATTGGGCAGGCGCTTCAAGGCTTGTCGTTCGGCATGAGAGCAGTTGAACAGGTTTCTGCTGCAGGCTGCCGGCCAATTCGTATTCGTCCATTCCTTCCGGGCATGCCGAACCTGCTGCCAACATCACCGCTTCGCTCACTCCGATGGCAACCGCCATCGGCAATGGCCTGCCCGCTTTTTCGGACTTGGCGAAATGCCGGGCGAGATGGCTGCGAGGAGAAGCACTGACGGTGGCTTGCTTTGCATTCAGCATCTGCATTCGGTACACACCGACATTCCTGCATCCAGTCTCCGGATCCTTGGTTACGTTGATGTGCCAGGTGCCCAGGTATCGACCGGCATCGAGGTCGCTCCAGTGAGGCACGGGGAGTTTGAGGAGGTCGATATCTCTGGCACGAATAATATTTTCTCGCACGGGCCCGTTCTCGACGAGGCTTGGCTTTACAGGAACAGCCATCCTCTCACTGGCTTCGGCGATTACAGTTTTTCGATTGGAGCCTATCTCCAGGCCAAGAGCTAGAGCGATGCAAGCCGGGTTACACAGGCCGTTCGTAAAAACTCGATGCCCCGGATAATCCTTAATGTTCTCGAAGAGCAGAGGCGTGCGGCTTGTGCGCGCCCTCCTTCCGATTTCAAATTTCCAATCGACCTCGTCCCTGACGCGCACAAGCAGGCCGGTACTCTCGAGAAGTTGAATGAAATGGCGCAGATCGTCGCTCTCGCCGGGTTGCTCCGGCGAAGTCGAGCGCAATGAGGGCCCAATCCTCGGCTCATTACTCGATGCGGTATTGATCACTGCTAGATTGCCCACTCTTCGTCGCAAACATTGTGCATAACGTGCGTAGGCTCCCAACGCTCACTATGTCGAAGCAACTCCGCCGCTCGTTTCGCGAAATAGGTGATGATGATGTCGGCGCCCGCTCGCTTCATGCAGGTCAGCGCTTCCATCATGATCGCGTCTCGATTCAGACGTCCGAGCCGAGCCGCCGCATCGATCATGGCGTATTCTCCGCTCACGTCGTATACGGCAAGCGGCATTTTGAATTCCTGCTTCGCGCGATAGACGACGTCCAGATAAAAAAGCGCAGGCTTAACCATCACGATATCCGCTCCTTCCTCGATATCTAGAGCGATCTCGCGCATGGCCTCGTCGGAATTCGAAAAATCCATTTGGTGTGTTCGCTTGTCGCCAAATGCCACGGTCGAGTGAGTGCCTTCCTTAAAGAAGGGGTCATAGAGTTTGGAGGCAAATTTCGCCGAATACGCCATAATCGGCAGATTTTCGAATCCATTCGAATCGAGCGTGCGCCGCATCGCTTGAATCTGACCGTCCAGCATGGAGGCGGGCGCAACCATGTCGCTGCCGGCTTCGGCGTGGGAGAGCGTGATCTTGGTGATCAGCTCAAGGGATGCGTCATTGTCGAGATAGCCATTGCGGATGATACCGCAGTGCCCGTTCAGCGTGTATTCACACGAGCACACGTCAGTAATCACGAGGATCTCGGGCACGTTGCTCTTTAAAGCTCGCACCGCCTCCTGCACAATTCCATGCTGAGCGTAGGCGCTTGAGGCTTGTTCATCCCGACTTTCGGGAACCCCGAACAGGAGGACGGCGGAAATGCCAAGATCGCGCGCGGCAATCGCTTCCTCGACCAGGCAGTCGATCGATAGATGATAGTTGCCCGGTAGAGATGCGATCTCCTCCCTTATTTTGCTGCCGGGCACCGCGAACAGAGGCAGAATAAAGTTGCTGGCGGAAAGCTTGTTTTCGCGAACGAGCTCTCGAAGCGATTCTTTTTGCCGCAGTCTCCTGAGTCTTTGTGCTGGGAATGCCATGGTCGTGTTTCCTTTCATCTCACCGCGAATTCGATAGGCTGATTGCTCTGTTTTCGTAACTGGAAGGGGAGGATTTTCCCACTCGCTGTGCAAACCGGAAAATCACGCTTGATTCGCACCATGCCAGCCTGGCGCCACATTTCGGTCCCAGACTGCGCCCATGACTCCGGGCTGGCTTCACCGTGCTGGAGCAGTGACAAGAATTTGTCGAGAATTTGCGATTCGTTCACGTCACCCACTCGCGGGCTGACAAGTAATTGGAGATGCGTAAACCCGTTTGAGTCTTCTTCTTCGATCAACTGATAATCCGTGCTTTTCCCTCCGAACGATTCTGGTAGCTCTCTCTCGATAATGCGTATGAAGTCAGTGTCAACGAATGTCACTCCCTCGCCAGTCAGTTTTTCATAGCTGCGAATGTTGCCGAGACAGGTATCGAACCCGAGATCGCCAAAGCCGCAATGACACTGTTTCGAGTCGAGATCGCCGAAATCTCCCATGCCAACGTTGAGAAGTAATTTCGGCGATTCATACAGCAAGCTGGTGAAAAGGTAGGAATCGAGACGCACATCAAAGTTTGGCACGATCTCCTTGTGCGTGATGATGGCGGTCGTATCCTTGTAGACGTGACAGTGGTCGCTTTGCGAGTGGGATTGATTACAGCCGGCAGCGATGACCCCGGCTTCTGATATTCCGTATACCGGAATCGCTTCAGCGCCGGCGAATTCGATTTCTCTTTTTTTGTGAGGGGTCAAGGGCTCGCCTGTTACCAGAAATTTCGCGCCCCGGAGACTTATATTTCTATCGGCTGCGGCAATGCACACCCTCACTGCGGAAGCAGAGAAGGTATAAATGACGCAGTTCGAATTTTCGCTGAGAGCTGCGAACGCCCAGTCAGCGATTCGGCCCGCGTCGTTGAGGCTGGCATATTGCGGCTCTGCAAGGGGACATCCGAAAAGACGATGAACCGCAAAGATAGTCTTGGTTCCCCATCTCTTCTCCCAATTCACGTGAACCTGGTCTTCCGCCACCTGTGAGAACCATTCTTCGACAGGATTCCCAATGTGAGCGAACCTCAAGCTCGAGTTGATTCCGGGCGCGCCCGGAAACATTGGAAACCAGTTCGCGATGGGAGAAGTCAAGCATCCGTGAAGATCAAGAAGGAAGGCATCGTAGAGAGAGCGTTGGTGCAAATAATCAAAGTCAATGCGAATCCTTGTGCCTGCGCTTCGCGTCGCCCCGCTCCTGACCTCGTAGACAAAAGACAAGAATGGGTTATCGAACATTCCCTCTTCGCAAACAAAAGATACCCCGTTGCGTTGAACCGGAATTTTTCCCTTGAACTCATCCACAGTGAAGTAGACGCCTTCGAGTTCCAGAGTTCGGAGAGCGGCTTCGAGCCCATCCCTTAATACCCACTGCTTGAGGTCTTCGAAAGTGACTTTCCTGGCGGCTAACAGGGGTAAATAAGGACTGCGCGAGTATCCGAAAATCCCACGCTCAGCCAGACGCAGGAAATTTTCTTCGCGCGCAGCGATACGTTCGCGAAGTAGCGTTTTAGCCAGAACAATCGCCACTTCGGGATCCATTCGCGACTTCGCGAATCTACGCAAGCCATCGATGAATCGATAGTATTTTCGCAACCATCAACCTCGTAACCGACGCGGCGGAGTATGTTCCGCTGCCTTGTCTGGCCTGAGTACAATGGCCTGCTTCAATCGGAAAGGAGTCATAAAGACCGCGGAGCTGGGGGGAGCGCAGTGACTCATTCGCGCCAAAGCTCGACCTTGATAGTTTAGGGCGTCCAGCAAGAAAAGTATGTGACAGGAATCACAGGCCAGATTTTTTTGGCAGGTAGCAAGGTTAGAATCGAAACTATAGTACCCACTCTTGAACCTTGTGTGCGCTGAATGAGAAGTTTCGACTGAACACACCTCTGCGCGGGCAACTTACAGCACGAGGAATTATTTCTTAGAGAACGGACTTTAGAGCGGAGAAAAGGCGGGGAATCACTGAGGCAGGGATAAAGTAGACAGGGCCTAAGCAAGTCATGCTCGCAGGCGTGCTGCTTTTGACTTGCAATTTAATCAGGGACGGCGGCATTGAATGGGACGAGCGTAGCGCAGGGCAACCGTGTATCCTACGCCGGGCAGCACGGGATCGACTCGTACCACCTCGCCGCTACCCGCAAACTCCAGGGGACGCACCATCTGTTCGCCCTCAGCGCTTATCGTGAAGTTCACTGAACAATCGATGGGAATCGGATAAGGAGACTCCAACAGGAGCCCACCAATGCCCAGGTTCCTGGTGAGAGCATCGAGCTCGAAGCTTTTGCCTCCGGAACTAAATTCGAGACGAATGGGGTAGCGCAGGGAAAACCGCAGGTTCTTACGCTTATGAAGAGTGTCGATCACTAGTTTTTGGCTGAGTCTTTGTATTGGGCAGCAGACGCTTCTCGACAAAGCGGGGCAGGAGAAGAAACCGAGGATGCTGGTCTGATTTGATCACCGGCGGGGATCGGGGCCGAAATTTCGTTCGAGGAAGAACTAATCCTGCTTGCTGAACTGATTCCCGTTACGACGTAGTAGTAGGTCGTATTGTCTTGCACCACATCGTCCACGCAACTTAGGCTCGTGACCGGGACTTGATTCACGCTCTCGCATCGCTTGCAGTTGGGATTCTTTTTTGCCGCATGTTCTGCCTTGCTCCGGTACAAGCAGTAGCCGACTGCTTTCCCGCCCGTTTTGCTGAGAGAACTGGCGTCCCAGGTAAGAGTGACCCGGTGATGGCCTGTGCCGGGCGTCGATGTTTGCAGCGGCAGAAGTCCTGCCGGCGGACACATCGGCTGTGCCGGCAAGGTTCTGGCGGGGGATGATGCGGCCGCTCCGTGACTGGTCGCCGATTGCAGCCTGGCTGCCGCCACCGGACTTGTCTGACCACGCGAGCAGGCTGTCCCGAATACGCCTGCAACGAGTAGTAGAAATATCCGGAGAAGTCGATGCAGCCCAATAGCTACTTGTGAGGGAGGTTTCATCTCGGAATTATTCGAATCTGCTTTTCGCAGGGTTGCGAAAACTTGGCAGCTCTCGTTAGCGATGTGTCAAGCCGTAGGCGATTGCTCCCACCGAGGCGCCGATGTTCATCGTGGTGGAAAGTCTTTCGACTCTATGATGACCAGTTTTGTGCAGGAAATAACTGAGCCCGATCACGCCTGCGGTTTCACCGGCAAAATTCACTGCCAGCCCCGCGCTGGATCTGCCGAAAATGCGGACCGTTGGATTCAGTTCTGTGCCGCCACTTTGCAAGTTCGAGCGCGTCACTAGAAAATCTCCGGTGCTCAAAGCCGCGGTCGCACTGAAGAGGGCGAGATTCTCTTTGTCCCAAAATCGATGCGGTTGAACTACCGGCGAAGCTACGCTCGCGAAAGACGAAGTCTCAACCGCGGTTAGCGGCGCATCCGGCAGCGGTCCCTGGGCAAGAGCCGACTCGCAGATACCGCCTGCGATAGTGAGCACCACTGCGAGACCGAAAAACTTGCCCAAAGTAGATGAATTCAATTTGCGCCTTACCTTTCGGAGAGACGCAAACTATGAGGGCAATTCGGTCTCCGGAAGCGCCCAGTTGGACGCCGTTAATATCCATGTAATCAACACCTTAGCAGGACCATAGGGTTCCTCTTTGGAGCGTATGCAAGTTTTTGCATGTTCTGAGTTCTAATGTTCGCAGCCGCGTTTAAGGATTGAGTGAACCGCGTTCTAGCAATGCACGATCTTCGAACTGGAGATGCTTTTCGTGGCATGGCGCGTGTCGACCACGATCTTCGCTTCTGCGACGATCTTCGCGTAATCGTAATTTGAATGGTCGGCGACGATCAGCACGCAGTCATATTTGCCGAGATCCTCCAGTGGCGTGGATTTCATTTGCAGGTTGTATTTTCGGCCTTTGCCGATCGCCGGAATATAAGGGTCGTTGTAGCTGACCTTCGCGCCTTCTTTCTGGAGCAACTCGATAATCGTCAGCGCGGGCGATTCCCGCAAATCGTCGATATCTTTTTTGTAGGCCACGCCAAGAATCAACACATGCGATCCATTCAGCGATTTCTTATGTTGATTTAACGCCGAGGACACCGAGGTCACAACATGATAAGGCATGTTCACGTTGATCTCGCCGGCCAGTTCAATAAAGCGGGTTCTGAAATCCCACTCCTTGGCCTTCCAGGAAAGATAAAAGGGATCGACCGGAATGCAGTGCCCGCCCAGCCCCGGACCGGGATAAAACGGCTGGAAGCCAAACGGCTTGGTCGATGCCGCCTCGATTACTTCCCAGATGTCGATGCCCATCCGAAGACAAAGAAGTTTGAGTTCGTTGACCATCGCAATGTTGACACAGCGGTAAATGTTCTCCAGCAGCTTCGTCATCTCGGCGACTGCGGGTGAAGAGACTGGCACGGTGCGGCGAAAAATCGAACCGTAGAGAGCAGCAGAAACCTCTGTGGCTCGCTGGTCTACTCCGCCGATCACCTTCGGAATATCACGGCGGGCCACTGAGGTGTTTCCGGGATCTTCTCGCTCCGGAGAGAAGGCGACATAAAATACGGAGGAATCTTGCTCTGATGCATTATTCCGTGCCGCCTTCAGTCCCTTCCTGTTTTCCTTTTCAAGGATAGGCACCAGAACTTCCTCGGTCGTTCCCGGATAGGTCGTGCTTTCCAATATCACGATCTGCCCGGCTCGCAAATGTGGCGCGATCGCACGAGCAGTATTCGTGATGAAGCTCAGGTCCGGCTCATGATATTCGTTCAACGGAGTCGGGACGCAGATGATGATCGCATCCATTTCGGCCAATCGGGAGAAGTCACAGGTAGCCGCCATGCCTTTGGCGCGGGCTTCCTGAACCTCCTCGCCCGGGATCCGGTAAATATAGGACCTTCCCTCCATCAGCGCATCAACTTTATTTTGATCGATGTCGAAGCCGGTTACGGAAAACCTCTGTCCGACGTATAACAGGGTGAGTGGCAGGCCGACATAGCCGAGTCCAATGATTCCGACTCGCGCCTGGCGGTTCGATATCTTGTTCTTCAATTCGGAAACGAAGTCAGGTGAAACAATAGAGGTACTCATGGCAATCCTTTCAAAAAAATCGTGCCGCGGTTAAGAGTAAATTGTGAGTAACAAACGATGAGGAACAAACGACTGGGATGTGAACGGTGCCTTGCAAGGATGCCTTCGGAATAACTCAAGATTCTGCCAGTCTGAATCGTGGCATGTGGGCGAAGGATTGTTCCCCTTTACGGAGCAACCACAGAAGAACGAAGACGACTGCAAGAGCGATCAGAAAAAAAACAATTCCGCCCTCGTGATGAAGCCGCCCACTCAAGAAGCCTCGATCGACGCGGGTTCCCAACATCGCCAGCGTAAAGATGCGCAACCCGTTCTTGGCCACGGAAAGAGGAACTGCAACCAGCACAATGAGCAATTTTCGCCAGGGGGTCTTCAGCAGCAGGTGCGCAATCACCATGGTGGTGACAAGCAACATGAGGCTCGAACGGATACTGCTGCATTCCTGTGCAACTTCAACGGTCAAGCCTGGAATCGAGACCAGAACGCCTTCTCGCGAAACCGGCACGCCTGCGGCTGTGAATAGCGACCACGCCGCAAAGGCAGATCCTTGTTGCAACCACTGAACGACTCTCGCCAGCGCAGATGAAGGCAGCGGAACCATCCAAAAGAGAAAACAAAGAGGAAAAAGCTGAGATCGCGCCGCGGCAGTTCCGAAACAAAGAACGAAGGCAGCGATCCACAAGATCACTAGTGCGATCACACCAACTGCAAGCCGTGTGTCAGAACTTGGCCACGCCGACCACCATTCTGCGAAAACAGCCGTCAGAATGCCGGCAGCGAATAGGAACGCCGCGTCCCACTCGCTTGCTTTTGGTTTGTATTTGAACGAATTCCATTCGGAGTAAATCAAAGCAGCGGTGATCGGTAAGATCAAAAGAATGTGCGTGTACTGATCGTCGTGCAGCGCGAGCGACAGCGCCGCCGCAAACGGTTTCCACAGGATTGCGGTCGAAATCGTGCCCAGCGCTAGGAAACCCAATAGTCGCGGCAGTGTTCGCATCTCAGTTCTCACGGGCGGAATTTAACGTACGGTTTCGGCAGGAATTCTGCCGCGAGTGCGATGATGTGATTTGCTCAAACTTGACTGCCGAGTACGGGGGGTGTCGCCTTCAAAATTGGCCTCAAGCTTTTCGTAGCGTGGGATCTGACTGAGTCGAGCAATCAGCGTCTGTACTGGCTGGCATCGAAATAGCCATACTCCAATTCCTGTCCCGAGGGTATTGGTGATCACGTCCGTCATTCCAGATTGCCGCGTAGGGATATATGCCTGCAGCACCTCGATTGTGAAACTAGTTGCAGCTCCTATCAGGACGGTCGTAAGCCCGGCCCGTCCATAATTGCGGACACGCGAAAAGTACGCGCAGAAGAAAAAACCCAGAGGAACAAATCCGATGATGTTAATGAGGATGTATTTGTAGTAGCTCCAGTCGGGAGAATACTCATTCCAGGGCGGAGTTAGAAATGTCTCGCCCTTGACCGTGAAACGCTTTGGAATATTGAGATCGGGCGCGAAGCCGGCTTGACTGTGAACGACCGCTCCATTTTTTTCGGAGAAATCATAAAGTGCGGCGACTTTGTCGGCGGGCGAAAGAGCGGGCTTTCGATTCTCGATCCATCCCCGGTAGTGTTCTGCAGCCTGTTCGGCGCTCAGTTGGTTGCCGTAAATCGCAAACCCCAGCAACTTCCCGGCCCAGCGATCGTTGCTGATGGGCGCAGTTCCTACGAGGAGTTGTCCTCGAAGATCTTGAGTGGTGAGCCTGAATTGCGGGGCCGACTTCGCCAGCAGACCGTTCAGATATACACGGGTACCTTGTGAACTTCCGGCAATGGTGATCAAAACTGCGCGGTGCTCGCGGAACGCATGATCAACGTAGAACTTCCCTGCTCGTTGGCGATCGTTGTTGTTTCGATAATCTCGCAGGATTGCCAGATCATCGGCACTCTGCCGCAATCTGAACTTGAAAGCAGTTTGCGGCGTGTACACGTCAAGGATCGTACCGGAACCGAAGGTTATGGCGGGTTCCAGCCAGATCTCGATGGTGCACTCTGAACGCTGAAGGTTCAAGTCTCCCGAGCTGACAATCGTGGCGTAATCGCCAAATAGAAGGCCGTTTTCGTGTTCCAGCCAGCTCACCTCGTTCTTCGGAGGAAAGAAAGGCCACAATCCGGCGATTAAGATGCCGCACAGAACAAGAGCGCAGACTGCCCCCAGCAACCGCCTTTCTGATTTTGATCGAATCGTTCCGTTCATTGGTGCGAAGAAGGATCTTCCGGTCGCCTGGTCTCGCTGCTTTTCAGAAGCCCCTCTTGACTGCCAGATAAGGCAGCATAAATATTTCGGCGAGACCGGGAAGCGGATCTTCTGTGCTGAAAACCGCTTCCGTGGTGCAGGTTCTCAACGATTTCATATAGCTCTTCAGATCGACTTCTTTCGCGAGCATCGCCATGCAAGCGGCGGGGAAATCGGTGGTGAGCCGTACCCAGCCCAACCCAGGCCGGACGCTGGCGGATGAAACCGGCAAGCCCACCTGATCGCAGAAGAGCATGTAGCTGAAATCCAACCCGGCCTGCGCGCCTAGGCTGTGATAACCCCAGGTACGGGCGTTTACATCGAGAAGCTTGTATTGCGAGTCGCGGGGATCGAGTTTGTACTCGACTTCCACCAGTCCGTAGTAGTCAATGGCGCGCAGGAATCTCTCGGAGAGTTCTTCAATCGCCGGCACATCGACAGTTTCGACATAAGTGCTTGCGCGTCCGAACTGAAGAGGGTGCTGGCGCCTTCTTCGGGTAACCATCTTTCCCACCGCTCGGCCGTTACGGAAAAACGCGCAATATGAAAATTGCTGGCTGCCGCCTCCGGGAATCAACTCCTGCACCATCACTTCTCCACGAGGGACCAGCGCGGATGCTTTTTGAAAAAGAGTTCGCAGCTCCGCGTGGCTGTTGGCGCACCATGCTTTGGCTTTCGTGGCGTAGATGAAATGTTCTTTGATTGCGGGTTTGATAGCGAACGGAGGCTGATGGAGGTAGAGTGCGGAGAGTTGATCGACGTCCTCCGGGTAATACGTCGCCGGAGTAGGAATACCAAGTTCTTGCGCCAGGCGGTAGGAGTTGCGCTTGTCCCAGGCCCACTGCACACTGCTCCAATCCGGTGTCGGCACTCTAAAAATCCGAGCCAATTCGCTTCGATAGCGCGAAATTGCGGCAACAGTTTCGTCTCTGGTTGGATACAGAACCCATCCCCGCAAGCCCATTCGCTCGCCCACATCCAGAAGCGTATCGACCGTCTTACGTTCATCGAGCAAATTCGGGACGCGCACGAAGTCTCGGGTGTATTTGGAAAATCGGGAGACCGAATGTTCGTTGTCAACCACGCACACGGGTATGCCTCGCCTGCCGAGGCTGCGAACGATGGCAAGCCCTTGATAGTCGCCGCCGATCACGAGCGCTCCAACGTTAAGGGTGCTGGCGGCCACGCGTTTCGGCTCAGGCGCAGGTCTTGTCAGAGTAGTGGTCATCCGATTCGTCGTTCGATTAGTGAGTGCCGTTGCTGTGAGCGTTACTGCGAGTGATGCCGTCGACTAATTCGTTGGCGGCGAACTCCGTGCCGGAAACGAAGCACAGGAGCGGACCAAAGCTCCAAGCCGCCGGCTTTCCCAGAAAATGCAATCCGGGTACCGAGGATTCGAGGCCGCGCTTCAGCACCGGATACCCGTCGATCGTTGTGAGTCTTTGCAGAATGGACGGCGATAGAAATCCGTAACGGGAGACATCCACGCGAAAGCCGGTTGCTAGCAGCGCGTGGTCGACGACCCGATCGGATCCGTCATCAAGGTTCAACCGAAGTTTGTCGCCTGTTGCAGTGGCAGAAATTAGTTTTCGTCCAAGTGTGATGGGTACTCCTGTTAGGCGCGGTTGCAGCCATCCCGCTCCGGCGGGCCGTATGGCGCGATAAGCCGTCCGATCCTGAATTCCGCGAGGGAGCTGACGAAACAAATGAGGCATCGCCACCAGTCGGCTGATTCCTGCCGGACCCACATCGCGCTTGGAATACAATAAGCGAGAAAGAAGGCCCAAATGATGCAAATTGGCATGCAGGCCGACCCAGTTGAGAGTCGGACGGCGCGCAATCACCTCGCACGCAATACCCATCTCTTTAAACAGAGCCGCGGATTCCAAAGCGCTCTGCCCGCCACCAAAGATGGTGACGCGCTGACCTTTGAATTTTGAAAGGTCCTTGTGGTCACTCGTGTGCGAAGCCAATTCAGTGGGAATTTTCTCAAACTCCGCCGGACGTATGGCGAACTTACTAATGCCCGTAGCCAGGACAATGCGCGTGGCTATGAACTCCTCACCGTCATTCAAAATTACTTTGAAGCCGCGGGGAGCAATGTCCACAGTGCGTATGTGGCGCGTATCCAAGTCAGGAACTGCTTTGCGCTGGTACCACTGGCCGTAGCCGACGAAACGGTCGAGGGGAATCGGCTTGCCGATATGATTACCGTTTTGGTCGCGATACGTGTCGAGCGTCAATTCGCGCCTTGGATCGGCAATATGTGATGCTCCCCAGTTGGAACGGAGGCACATGCCCGCCGGCATCTGGTTTGCCCAGAACGACATGGGGTCGCCGAAGACTCGACGTTCCACGCCCGCAGCCCGCAGATAGGTCGCCGCCGAAAGCCCATACGGGCCGGCGCCGATAACCGCAACATTGCAATCGGATGCACACTTATTCATCGCTTCATCCCTGACCTGTTTTGAATTGTCTGTGGGGAGGAGAAACTTTGTGATAGCGAATGGTTTGATCGTGAACTGGAATTCAGCCCATGCTTACGCTTCGCTGGCGGTTGCGATCAAATGCCTCGCATCGGTGTCATCGGAAGAGTTCCGCGAGTAGGGCGCCGGCTCTTCCGCTTCCGATTTAAATCTCGTCTTCTGCTGAGCAACGTTGAATCGAATCTCCAGCTCGCGGGCAAGGCGCGAAACATTCGGTTCGCTCAGCATTGCTTCCTGGTGTCCGGGCAACTCGTAAATTTCAAGCTCACCGCTGACGAGGTCATTCCATCCCAACGAGTAGTCTGTCGCTAATCCCGTCAATTGCTTGCTTGAACGAAATAGAACAACGTCGCCGGCATATCCCCTGGGGACGTAGTTATCTCGCGCCCGGTTGTGCTCATCGGCAAGTCGTTCCAGAATGTACGTCATGGAGACCTGCTTTTGGCTGGGCTTCCTGCCGATAGCGTTTTCAAAGGCAATGGCAGAGCGCGCCTGGAGACACATCGATGGCTCGACGGCAGCGTTCGAGGAGATGATTCTTGCCCTGGACCGAAAGATGGTCGCGCTCCAGATCGATTCGCTTTTTCGCCCGATACCACCAGCGCTGCAGAAAACTTAGTCTCCGGCTTGAAGTGCACGCAGGCAGGATGGAACGTTTGGATCATGACCAACAGCGCGACTTTCTCGCCTGCCTACTGCAAGCTGCCGCGCAGCTTCCCACGCCAGCACTCCGCCCGAGCAGTATCCGCCTAAAAAGTACGGCCCCTCGGACTGCAGGCTCCTGATCTCAGCCAGATAAGACGTAACCATCTCCTCGACCGACCGGCCGCTTGCGATTTGGCCGTCCAAGCCCCGCGCCTGCAGCGCGTAGACGGGTTGCTGTTCGTCCAGGTGGCTGGCGAGGGGAAGTACTCGAGGACGTTGCCCCCATGACTGTGCATCAGAAAGAGTGGCGGTCTCGATCCCCCGGCCCGCACCGGAACCAGCGACTGCCATGAAGGCTTCCAATGCTCTTTTCGAAGAATCTCGGCTAATTCGGCAATCGTAGGAGCTCGCAATAACATGGAGAGCGGCAGGCGTTTCCCGTATACCTTCTCAATTTCCATCACCAGGCGCACCGCCAAGAGAGAGTGGCCGCCCAGTTCAAAAAAATTGTCATGCACTCCGATGGTTTTCGTCCGCAGGACTTTCGCCCAGAGCTGAACCAGTATCTGTTCCACGGGATCGCGGGGCGGCGCGTAACTGACCTTAACCGCCGTCCATTCCTTCTCCGGAGCCGGCAAAGCTTTGCGATCGATTTTGCCGTTGGGCGAAAGTGGAAGTTTTTCGATCGGCAAAAACGCGGAAGGCACCATGTAGTCGGGCAGCTGCTGGTTCAAGAACTGGCGCAAAGCGCCAGCCTGCGGCGGTGAGCCGGCCCACGGCTCAAAATATGCAACCAGGTTTTTGCCTCCCTCGGAATCTTCCCGCGCCAACACCACGCATTGCTTTACCGCTTCATGACGACCAAGGACGGTCTCAATCTCGCCCAGTTCGATTCTCTGGCCGCGGATCTTGACCTGAAAATCCATCCGTCCCAGATATTCGACGGCCCCGTCAGGCAGCCAGCGGCAGAGGTCCCCGGTCTTGTAAAGGCGCGCCTCAGGATTCGGGCTGAACAGGATCGGGAATAAATTTCTCTTTCGTCAACTCCGGGCGGTTGTGGTACCCGCGCCCCACTTGAATGCCGCCAATATGCAACTCGCCGGCTACGCCGGTCGGCACCGGCCGCAGGTTTCGGTCGAGTATGTAGATTTGGGTATTCGCTACCGGACGGCCAATAGGAACAATCTTTCTCTCGCTGTCACGCTGGCAGGCCCAGTAAGTAACGTCGACTGCCGCTTCAGTCGGTCCGTAGAGATTATGCAACTGCGATAGGAAGAGCTGGAAAAATTTCTCTTGCAAGTTAAACGGCAACGCTTCACCACTGCAGATCACATGACGCAACGAACCGCAGCGCTTTGCTTTCGGTTCATCGAGGAAGATTCCAAGCATCGATGGCACAAAATGTAAAACCGTGATCTGTTCTTCTGTGATCAGGTCCGCCAGGTAAGCCGGATCGCGGTGCCCGCCGGGCTTGGCCACCACCACCCTTGATCCCGCCAGCAACGGCCAGAAGAATTCCCAGACAGAAACATCGAAGCTGAACGGAGTTTTCTGTAGAACCGCGTCGGCCCCAGTCAGCCTGTATTGTTCCTGCATCCACAGCAGCCGGTTGCAAATGCCGCGATGGGTATTCATCGCCCCTTTCGGCTGGCCCGTGGAACCAGAGGTGTAAATCATGTAGGCGAGATTGTCTGGCGTAGCCTCGTTGGTCGGATTCGAAGTGCTTTCCTGTGAAACCTGTTCCCACTCACTGTCGAGACATAGAGTCTTGCCCTCGTGCCCGGGAACGCGATCAGCGAACCGGGCTTGGGTGAGCAGTACGGGCGCCCCCGCATCTCCCAGCATGAATGCAACGCGATCAACCGGATAATCCGGATCGATCGGAACATAAGCTCCGCCGGCCTTGAGAACTCCAAGCAGCGCCACGACCATTTCCAGCGAACGCTCCGCCAAAACGCCAACCAGCACATCCGGTCCGACTCCAAGTTTCTTTAGATGCCGGGCGAGCTGGTTGGCACGCTGGTTAAGCTCGCCGTAGCTGACATGGTGCTGTTCAAAAGTTATGGCAATTCCGTTGGGCGTTTGTTCGGCTTGCTCCTCAATCAGCTGGTGCAGGCATCGATTCCCATTCGAATACTGAGCCTCAGTGTTATTCCAATCGACGACGATCCGCTTATGTTCATTCGTGGTCAGAATAGGCAAGTTCGATACCGCCTGTTCCGGATTGGCGACAGCTCCTTCGATCAACGCGTTCCAGTGGCCGACCAGGCGCTGAATCGTCTCGGCGTCGAACAGGTCCGGATTGTAGGTGATTGGTCCTGAGATCGCAGCGCCCCGGTCGTCGATGACGATCAGCAGATCCAGCTTCGAGCCGCCGTTTGAAATTTCTTCCGAAACCACTTCCCATCCGGGCGCGACGTGGTTCATCACTGGCTGCTGCGACAGGATGATTTGAAACAGAGGATTGCGGCTGGGGTCGTGTTTCCGCTGCACCTCTTTGACGACCTGCAAAAACGGAACGCGTTCGTGAGCGATGCCCTCCAGCATCCCGGTGCGGGTGCGCTTCAGCAGTTCGTGAAACGACGGATCTCCCGAAAGGTCGAGGCGTATCGCGAGCGGGTTCACGAAATAGCCCGCCATCTGCTCGAGTTCGGTGCGAGTGCGCCCAGAAGTCAAAGTGCCCACGACAAATTCGTCTTCGTTGGTATAGCGATGCAACACCGCTGCCAACCCCGCCAGCAGCATCATATAGACGGAGATGCCAGTCTCGCCGCTGAGCATCCTGATCCGGCGGCTGAGTTCTTCCGGAAACGCAAATCTTTGAACCGCACCCTTGTGGCTTTCGATCGGCGGTCTCGGACGATCATTCGGCCAGGAGCACGCTGGAAGTTCCGATGCGAGCTTTTCGCGCCAATATGCGAGGTCCGCTGACCAAACCTCCGAAGCCTTTTGACGCTGCCAGCAGGCAAAGTCCGCATACTGTATACGAGGCTCGGCAAGAGGGGATGGTTTCCCGGCTGCGAACGCCTCGTAGAGCGCTTCAAGTTCCGGCGTGAACACCTGGTAGGCGCTCACTGCGTCAAACACGAGGTGATGGAATGTCATGTAAAGACGATGCTCTTGATCGTCCAGGGTGATCAGCAGAGCCCGAAGCAGCGGCCCCGTGGCCAGTTCAAACCTGCGGCGCACATCCTCGCTCGCCAATCGGATCGCTTCTTTTTCTCGCTCACTCTTCGGCAAAGCCCGCAAATCGACCACCTGCAATGGGAAGCTGTCGGTCGCGGGATGCGCAATCTGCACGGGTTCCTCGGCGATGACGTGGAAAGTGGTGCGCCATATTTCGTGGCGGCGCACGATTTCCAGCAGGCAGCGTTGCAACACCGAAACATCCAGTGTGCCATGACGGTAGAGGGTGATCGCTTCGTTGTATAGAGGAGCCTCGCTCGCCATCTGAGCGTGCAGCCAGATCTGCTCCTGATTAAATGACAGAGGTGCGGATTCTCCCGCCGGACGCCGCTCAATCGCGCTTTCATGCTTCGCGCTTTGCGCCAACTGGCCATGCCGCAGTTTGTCGAGAAGCGCACGCTGGACGCTGGGATTAAGTTTGCTCATGGCTCCGGCTGATTTTCGTTCCCGGTCTTGTTCTGACATCAGGCAGTTCCCAATGCCCGTGCGAAATTTTCGGAACAACGGCGTTGTGGCGTCACAGTGAGTTCTAGCAGCAATCTGTCGAGATCTTTCACGATCCGACGAATGGACTCTTCATCGAACACCTCTGGATCAAATTGCGAGCGGCCGATCATTGCCTGCGGGCGATCGATGAATGCGAGGTACAGCTCCCACGGCGAACCGCCACTGTCCACGTCCATAGAAGTCACGGTCCATTCGAGGTCGAGATCAGGCGTCGAGGGTTGCAGCGAAATGGCAGCGCGGAAAAATGGGCTCGGGCTCGAATCGTCGGGCTTCAAATGTCTTGCAACGTGCTCAATTGGCACATCGTCATTGCCGATCGCTTCCGCCATGATCTTCCTGGCTTGAATCGTCAGTTCGGCGAACGTGGGATCGCCCTCGAAGCTGAACTTCAAAGTGACAGGGTTTAAGAAATAGCCGAGCAGGCCAAGAACCTCACTTCTTTTTCTCCCCGACGGCGACAGCGTTCCCAGAAAAATACTTTCCTGCCTGGAATAGGAGTGCACCAAAGTCGCGAAGCCCGCCAGCAAGGTGGAGAAGATTGTCGTGTTTTCCCGCTGGCTGAAGTGTTTCAGCTTTTGGCTAGTCTCCTGTGAAAGTGCAAACGGCCGAATCACGCCTCGATAGGCGCGAGATGAAGACCGTGGCTTGTCGTTTGGCCATTGAGGGAGAAAGTTATCTGCGCCCAGTTGTCCGCGCCAGTAGGCGAGTTGTCTCTCTGTTTCAATATTCAGCGACTCACGCTGCCAGCACGCAAAGTCGGCGGACTGAATCGGCAACTCCAGCAACTTCGGCGATCTGCCTGTCGCAAAGGCTTTGTAGAACTCCGCCAGCTCGGTTGGAAAGATCTGATACGCCGAGGGGCCGTCGAGGACAATCAGATGCGCGATCAAAAAAAGCCAGTACTCCGAATCCGCCTTACGCACCAGTATTGGGTGAAGAGGTGGTTCGCGATCGAGCCGGAAGGGCCGCCGCGTTTCGGCATTCATTAATCGGATTGCTTCATCTTCCCGTTCCGCAGCGGTAACGCAGCGGACGTCTACAATCGGCAGCCTTACTGGCGATACCGGATGAACCACCTGTACGGGAGCGCCAGCCCTTGTCTCGAATGTAGTACGCCAGATTTCGTGACGCCGGATAATTTCCGTGAGCGCACGTTCCAGCGCCTGAATCTCGAGCTCTCCGTTCATACGAACAGTGACACATTCGTTATAGAGCGGGGGAATGGCCGGAACCTGCTGTTCTCTTCGCCACAATTCCTCCTGCGAAGCCGAGAGCGGTGCGAGAACGCCTTCGCGCCTGCGGAGGATTGTGCCTACACGCGGAAGCGCAGCCTTTCCTGAGCAATACTTGCCCAGCAAGCTTCGCTTGGCGTCCGATAATTGGTCCTTAACCGGCATTAGTCTTGGCAAATTTCTTTCGATCGGTTTCGAATCGAGGTTTCTAGAAAGTCACGTGCAATGCGGTAAGTCCACGAAGGCCGAGGTTGGGCCGCCACGCTACGGGTGCGCCGCTTTCGAGGGCGAGATCGGGCAACCGGCGCAAAAGAGTTTCAAAGGCAATCTGTCCCTCGATGCGCGCCAGCGGCGCGCCGAAACAGAAATGCGCAGCCCATCCGAATGCGACGTGGCGATTATCCTGGCGGGTCAAATCAAGGCGGTCCGGGTCGGGAAAACGCTCAGGATCGCGGTTAGCTGCTCCCATCACAGCAATGACCGCCTGGCGCTTGCGAATCTGCTTGCCGCCCATTTCGAGATCTTCCGGAGCGAGCCGGGCGGTATGCTGGCTGGGACTCTCGTAACGCAACAACTCTTCGACCGCCGAAGCAATGATCGATGAATCCGCGCGAAGCTGTTCCATCTCCGCGCGATGGTGCAGCAGCGTGAGCATGCCATTGCCAATCAAGTTCGTAGTTGTTTCCTGGCCACCGACCATGGTGACAATAAGGTTTGCCACAATTTCCTCATCGGAGAGTTTTCCGCCATCAACTTCAGCAGTCATCATCGCGTGAATCAGGCCATCGCGCGGATGTTCGCGCTGTTCCTTCATCGCGGCGCGGAAATACTTCCCCATGCTTTCGACACTCTGCAACACTCTCGGGAAACGTTCAGGATTATGCTGGAAGTTGCCCAGCATCTCGGCGAAATCGGCGGACCAGTCTTTCAATTTTTCGTGGTCGGCAACCGGAACTCCGAGCATCTCTGCAGTGACGATTGCGGGCAGCGGAGCGGCAAAGTCGGCGATCAGGTCCATGCGGCCGCCCCGGGCAATGATTCCATCAAGCAGGCTGTCGGCGATTTCTTGGATATGAGAGCGGAGCCGTTCCATTCGACTTGGCGTGAAAGCGGCTGAGGCCAGGGCGCGCAGGCGAGTGTGGTCCGGAGGATCCAGGAACAGCATCTGCCGCACCATCACTTTTGCGATGGGATTCAGCGCGGAGAGATTCATGGCGCTCAACTGCTCCGGCGTCGGGGTGCGATTCGCGGAAAAGTGATGCAGCACGCGAATCACATCCGGATATTTGGTGACGACCCAGGCGTGCAGAAACGAATCCCAATGCACCGGGTCTTCTGTCCGCAGCCTTGCGTAAAGAGGATATGGATTCGCCAGCACCTCTGGATCAAGCAGCCGGAAGAGACCGAGAACCTCTGGCTTACGCCGCGGAGTCGAAGTTTGCACAGCCGTCATCGTTCAGTTCCCATCCTGCGCCGTCAGCAAACGCTGCGCTTCCTCTTCACTCATGTTCTCCAGCTTTTCCATAAACAACCGCTCGATTTCAGCGGACATTCCCCTCACGGTCGGATCGTCAAACACACTAAGCAACGACAGTTCCACTCCGAAGGCGTCGCTGATGCGGGCAATCATCTGCGCCCCCAGCAGCGAGTGTCCACCCATATTAAAGAAGTTATCATCGATGCCGACTCTTTCCACGCCGAGTAATGTGGCCACGATACCCGACAGACGTTCCTGCAGTTCCGACTGTGGAGCTTCGTAGGCGTCTTCTTTCAGAGTATTCTCCGGGTTCGGAACCGGCAACGCGGCGCGGTCTAATTTTCCATTCGCCGATAGCGGCAAGTGGTCCAGTCGCACGAAGGCTGTCGGAATCATGTAGTCAGGAAGATTTTCAGCCAACTCCTCCCGCAGCGCAGGAGCGCTCAGTTCGAGATTCTTTTTCGTCACAACGTAAGCCACCAGACGTTTTTCGTTTGACCCATCCTTGCGCGCAATTACGGCGCTGGTTTCAACGTCGCGGTGACGGTTGATTGCAACGGCCACCTCCTGTGGTTCGATGCGGTATCCGCGGATCTTGATTTGATCATCGATTCGTCCCAGGAAGGCTATCTCGCCATTGGGCAGATAGCGAACCAGATCGCCGGTTCGGTAGAGGCGGGCTTTGGAGTCTTTGCTGAAAGGATCGGGAATAAACTTCTGCGCGGTCAATTCGGGAAGGTGCAAGTAACCACGGGCAACATTTGCACCGCCAATCAGCAGTTCACCGGCAGCACCCATTGGAACCGGCTGCAGATGCTCATCAACGACATAAGCCTGGACATTGTCGATGGGCTTTCCGATCGTCGGCAATTCTCCAGAGCGATCATCCGCGGTCACAATTCCAGAGGTCGAAACCACGGTGCATTCGGTTGGCCCGTAATTATTCACAAAAGCAAACGGCAGACCGGTTGGAGGGCGGCGGCGGAGCGTGTCGGCCCCGGTCAGCAAGAAGCGAAGCTTGGTTTCCTGCGGCCATTGCAGCTCTAACATGCGTTCCGCGATTGCGGTCGGCAGAAAACTGATGGTGATTCTGTTGGCGACCAGCCAGTCTCGAAGCGCTTCAGGGGCGGTGCGGACCTTCTCATCGACCAAATACACGCACGCTCCCGCAGCGAGGTAAGGCCACACTTCCCAGACTGCGGCGTCGAATCCCGGACTGGCTTGCAGAGTGGCGCGGTCGTCGCGCGAAACCGAGAAGGCTCTCTGATGCCAGTTCACGAGATTCATCAGATTCGAATGAGTGATCTCCACGCCTTTCGGGCGCCCCGTCGAGCCGGATGTGTAGATCACGTAAGCGAGATTCCCGGGATCGCGTTTTACATTCGGAGCCGTCCGCGGATAACGAGCCGTGGCGCTGCAGGCCGCATCGAGAACAATCGTTTGCCAGTCGCCACTCGGTACTTGGTGAGCTGAACTGCTATGAGTCATGACCAACTGCGTTTTCGAATCACTCAACAGCATCGCTAGCCGGTTCGCCGGATAGTCGGGATCGAGCGGGAGATACGCTCCGCCCGCCTTCATAATGGCAAGCGCGGCAATGACGAACTCCTGGGATCGCCGCAAGCAGAGACCCACCAGCACATTCGGCACAATCCCTCGCTCGCAGAGCAGTTGAGCCAGCTGATTGGCGCGCGAATCCAGTTCACCGTAGGTGAGCTGCCGGTGGCCTTCTACCAAGGCGACAGCGTGCGGAGTCTCCTCCGCGCGGGCTGCGACTGAATCGGCTACGCATGTGGTCATCGTGTGTTGCAGTGACTCCATCGAAAACTCCTCGTTTCTATTTCTCTATTAGTTCGCGTGCACTAAGAATTGAAGATCGCAGTCTGCCGGCTGGTTTTGTTTGGGATCGAACACCACTTTCGCGCGTGCGCCGTGAGAGCGAGTAAGCTCCTAGTCGGTTTGCTGCGCGGAAAAGCTCGAGGTACGTTGTCTTTCGCTCGATCGCGATCAGGCGAAGCGCGAAGCCCCTGCCGTTCGCCGGGAGCACGTAAGAAATCAAATACAGAATCCACCATATCCCATGATTGAATAGGCAGAAAAGGCGTCCTAAGACGGGATGGGAGTGCAGCAGGCGCGCTTGCTTGATGTTCTTGCGGTAAGGCTGTAATCGCAGCCAGGCGGCGCACTCGCCGGTTTTCTTCGCCCGCTTCGTGACGATATTTTTTTGCAGCAGCTCCGGCTGAATTCTGTGTCCCGACTTTGCATCCCTCGCCGAAACGCCCGCGCACCCCGATTCGACCAGGTCCAACTGGAAATCAGGCTCGGTCACCCATATGTCTTTGAAGCGCCGACCGTTCTCCAGCACTCGCGAGCGGAACCAGAAGTGTCCTCCCAGGAACCATCGGCCCTTCTTCAACGGGGCATCGGAATTGCGAACATGGCCTGCAGAAAAGAGCCAGCTCTGCAATTTCGGCCCCTTCGCCCAGGCTGGCACTTCGTCACAGGGCCAGATAATGTAGGTGTATCCGGTGAAGAGATCCTTGCCGGGCCAGCGTTTGGCGATAGCAGCTACTCCCTGAAACCAATCGCAATGCGGACTCATATCATCGTCCAGCACAGCTACGATCTCGCCCAGTTTGCCGGCATCGAGCGCCCGGTTCAGAGCATGGCTTTTCCCAAAATTACCGAGGGTGGGCTCGTAGAGATACCGAACAGGGATCCGTTCCGAGAAGGACTGCACGACATCTTCCGTATTGTCCTGACCTGCATTATTGACCACAATGATTTCGACTTGTAAGCCATCACGATTTGCGGAAGCCAAACACTCCAGCGTGATCTCGATCGAGTCTGCCCGGTTCCGCGTAGGAATGATCACGGAAATATCGGGACGCGCAGCGTGCCGGTTTGTAGCCGATGCTTTCATTCGATTGAAGCCCAGGATCTCTATCTGATCGACCGCAGTGTTACCGGTCGCGTTTCTGCGCAGTCAGGCTGAATCGGTTGTCGTCGGAGGCAGCCGCTCCCATGGCTTTGGTTGCGCCGGAAGGCAATCCCACCGCACACTTCAGATTCGCCGTTTCTCTTGTGAACCCGGCGCTTTCCTCAATGGTTGGGCGCTCGAAACGCTCGGTGGAAAGCGAATCGACCAGTTCGATGTACTCTTGTTTTTTTCGTCCCCATCCGTTGCGTTCCACGTACTCGTAACCTCGAGCGATCAGCGTTTTTCTCATCTCTTCGTTCGTCGCCACGTCCAGAATCGCGTCCGCCAGCGCCTTGCTGTCCCCCGACGGGAAGAAGTGAACTGTTCCCTCCTCGAAGTAGTAGGTGTCGACTTTTGTGCGCGACACCACGACCGGCACGCCTTGCGACATGAATTCCATGATCTTCGTGCTGTACGCTTCGTTACCGAAGGAGTCGGCTCGCTTCGGGACGACGCCGAGATCGGCGTTGGCGATAACTTCGGCGATGCGGTCGAGCGAAACGCCTTGACAGAATTTGACGACATCGTCGAGACCCAGGCGCTGCGATAATCGTTTCAATTCAGCTTCCCCGTTGCCTCCCCCACCGCCATAGAGGTGAAGCTCGGCGTTCGGCAGCTTCTCCCTGAGATGGGCAAAGGCCTCGATCGCCAAATCCAGTCCCTGGTGCCACTGAAAACTTCCGGGAAACAGAACGACAAATTTCCCATCATTCCTGGTTCTAGGATGCGGATAGAAAATCGCCGGATCCGCATGATTGATGAATACCGAACACTTCTCCTTTGGAACTGAACGTGAAATCAGCGTCTCGCTCCAAAGATCGTTGGAAACGATGACATGGTCGACAAACGAGGCCGCCGCCCGTTCAATCCCTTTTAGCATCTTCACGTACGCACTCTGCACCGTCGTGCCGAACTTGCTGGCAAATAATTCCGGCGTCAAGTCATGGATATCGAGGATGATCTTGGTGCCGTCCATTTTTGGATACCACGCCGCGAAGGCCAGGAAATCCGGCATGTTATGGACGTGTATCAGATCGTAACGGTTCTGCTCGTGAAGTTTGGCCAGAACCACGGAAGAGCGCAGCAGAAAGCGCAACAGGCGCGAGGCGTAGTTCCATTTGTGGCGTTCATTGCAGTCTCGGTACTGAATGCGATATACCTTGACTCCGCAGATCGTCTCAACCGGTTCGCGGAATTGCGATCCGCTCAGTGCGATCACATCGACATGGTCTCCCCTTTTCGCCAGGGTTTCCGCATAGCGCCGCACGCGATTGTCATACTCATAGGCGGTGTAGGCGAGCATGCAGATTTTCTTGCGAGTGTTGCGCGAAGCCACCGGTACGCTGTCCCGGTAATGGCGCGAAACTTCCCGCGGGGTTGCCGCCCAATAAGAACCCTCGTACTTCTCCCGGACGTACTTCAAAAACTCTTCATAATGCGAAACCGGAAATTCGTCCCTCTTTCTTTCGCAGCCTTCAAACTGCATATAGTCCGGGTGCGTATTGATGAGAGCCATGCCGCCGCGTTCGACAATCCAATCCAGCTTGCGCTTCCAGATATCGATATTCGGTTCGCGAAGCACCAGGAAAAGCGTGAAGTCCTGTACCAGCGTGTAAGGAAGCTCGACATAACCGCTGCCGTCCGGGCCCGGCACCCAAAAAGGAAATATGGTGCGGACGCCGTCCGGTTCGGGCTCGAAGGGGTCGGTATCAAACGTGGAAGCGTCGTACTCAATGCCGAGCTCGTGCAGCCACGCCAGCCGGTGTTGCATCAGTGGAGAACGGAATCCCGAGGCGTTCCAGCGCTGCGCATACTCGCGGATGCGGGCGGCCTTGGCCGCGAATTTGGCTTTGGACTGGTAAAGCTTCCCGTCATGCTCCAAGCCGTGCACGCCGACCTCGCATCCGGCTTCTTCGAGTGTGGCTCGGAGATTATCGGAGATCCGGTATTCCTCTTCAGGGACGAAGTTGAAGCACGAACGAAATCCGTACTTTGCCTCCAGTTGGGCCACTTGCTCGATTCTTTCTACTCCCTTGTTGCCCTCGACATCATGCGTGAGAACCAGAGCAAAGCGCTTGCCTTCCGGCCAGCCGGGCCAGTTGGGCGGAACGCTCCCTGCCCGTTCATCGATTGGCCACACATCGGCGAAGACCCGCCGCTTGTAGTTGGCTCGCAGGCGCCGCAGCGCCAGACGCACCCGCCAAGGAATGATTGGCTTAAGCAGGTAGTATGCTTTGTTGATCATGATGTAACTCTTTTTGGTGTTGTGATCGAGTGGGCAGAGCGGGCAGGGGATTTACCTGAACGACGATTTATCCAATGTGCTTATAAAGCAGCTGGCCCATTGTCTTCAGAAGTACCGAGGGAGTAGATGGAATCAGCTGTTTGATTACCTTGTGCTGCCAGACGTTGCGGCGTGGCACTGGGGCCTGCGGATACTGCCAGTAGGTCAACAAGCTCGAAGCCGCACCCCAGTGGTCTTTAAATGCTATCAGCCCCAGATTGTCGCAATCGGAGCGGCCCATATCGAGTTCCTGGCAACCTGCTGCCTTTGCGTCTTGAATGGCTTTCCAGAACAACAGCGCGGTTCCGCCGAGTTTGTTAAATGTAGCATCGCTGCAACCGTATTTGTAAGTCATGATTCGTTTGTGCGAAAGCGTGAGGATGCTGGCGACAGGTGTATCGCCGGCGTATGCGACTCGAATCTGGAGCTTGTTTCCGAATGCGGTCGCTAATCCCCGAAACCATGCGATCGGCTGTGGAGGCAACGATTGGCGCCGTCGGGTCAAGACCAACAGCCGGTAGAACTGGCCGAGCAGTTCCTCCGACGTGCCTTCCTCATACCTCAGCTTCTCCCTTTCAGCGCGCCGTATTTTCCGTTGTACGCAATCCTTGTGGAAGTGACGGAATATCTGGTCTGTGTCGGGGGTCAGATCCAGGCGATGAAAACAATAAGTCAGCCGCTTGGCGAAGTTCGTGGATGCGCCGGGTTCGAACGATACCGGCCTGATTTCCACATATTTATATTGCCCCGAGTCCACATAGCGCCGCGTGCTGTTCAGGAGGTGATCGAACTCTTCTGAATTGCGAACCAAAGGTTCGCAGTGATCCGAAAAGGGCAACGATACCAACCGCGAGCCGGTCAGCCAGCTCTGGATGCTGCAAAGCACGATCCCGTTGGTCAGCGGAACGGCCGGCGAGTTGGTGGTGATGACTACGAGCTTATAGCCGTACACATCACGCAGCGCCTGAAGCCAGTTTGGACTATGAAACACTGAAGCGCTAGGATGGCTCTCGACCAGCGCCTTCCACCGGGGATCGGCGAGGGGATCGATCTCATAGACGGCTGCCGAGGATTGCTCGACCTGCCGGGTCAAGGCCGGAGCGGCACAACTTGCTAGCGTAGGCATCTGCGAGGGTGAACTCCACACTGCTAATTTCGCCATTCCAATGTTTCTTTCGGTCTTTATCCTGATCCTGCAGGTTGGTCTTACGAAAGTGGTTTTATGCGGTAACGCCAGCCGCCAGGCTGTCCTGGCAGGTCGACCTGCCCATTTCGGCCAATACGTCTGCAACTGTCATAATGCGAGCGCCGCTGCGGCAGGCAAACGAGACAACCGCCTCCAGTACAGCGGGAGCGCAGCCAAATCGAGAGGGGTTGGGGCGTACATCATGGGTATAAAAAATCAACCAACTTTTTTGCTTTTCGTTTTGAAGAATTAATTGTTTTGCTGTCTCGGCCTGATTGTCGTCGCCATAAATACTGTTCGCCCGCAGCAAACTCAAATCAACGTCGGGGCCATTGAGGCCATCCCAGATGCTGCGGCAGCTGGCCACGCGGTTGCTGAGAATCCTTCGGGCACTCAACGTAAACTCTCCAAAAGGAAATGCGAAGTTACCGGCGTCGCGCTGCCCGGTTACTTCCTCAATCGCCTTTCTCCCCCGGTCGACTTCGTCGACGAACTGCGAGTGTGGGATCGACCGGCAAGAAACATGGCTAAAGGTGTGGCTAGCGAGTTCATGCCCGTCCTCGACTAGCGCATCCAAATCGTCTCGCCGAAACTGTTCGCCAAGTTCATTGCTTGTATTCATGAGCCCTACGGCTGCGTAGTATGTTCCACGGGCGCCAAAATTCTTCAAGATCGCGCCTCCCGCAGTGTAGGCTGTGCGCGGAAAATCATCGAAGCTGAACGTCACAATCGGGCCACCATCGCCGAGAGACACGCGGCGCGAATAAAGCGATCCCAAAAGCTGCCGCCGTACCGATCCTAGCTGAGAGCGGAAATCCATAACCTAAACCGCGGACAGCGCATCTTGCTGAATCACGACTTGAATGACGTGGTCATCCGAAATCGGCGCTTCTCTGGGGAAGACCAGGTCGGTGACTCCGTCTTGAACCCCGATTGTTTCCATGCCGAGATCACTGAAGACACGGCCGGACGGCGCATTTCGAGGCGTTTCCCGATAATTCGCGTGGAAGTCTTTGCGGGATTCCTGAGTATATTTTCCGAGTAGATAGGCGAGGAAGGCATGTTCTACTCGCTTGGACTGGACCCGGCAACTGAACATCAGATCGGTCATGCGAGGCTCGCGGCGGTCCACAATGCTGAAACCGATTACGCCGTAGCTGCCGAAACGGTCGCGGCAACCAATGACGTAGGTATCCAGGTAAGGAGTTTTAAGAACCTTTTCGAGGACGTCTCGATCATAGCGGTTTCCGGAAAAATTCATTTGGTTGGTGCGCTGGGTCAATTCATGCACCCGGCTGAGATTTTCTTTGGTTAGCGGCCCTACCGACAACTCGATCTGGCAGTCCTTAAGAAACGCCATGTAGTTGTCTCCGAACCCTTCGGCGGCCGTCTGCCGTTCCGCTTCCAATTCATACATCGCGCGCCGGCTCTTGCTCTCATCGGTTACCGGAACTTTCAGCTCTTTCATATCGAGCAAGTTCGGGTAGAGGTGGGCCTCCAGGGTACGCACTTCCGGACAGGCAAGCTTGACTTCCTCGCAGTTCGAAGTCTGAATCATCGACGAACAATAGCGTGTCGGCCCCGATGTTCAACTGGCGGGCGATCGCGCGGACGGATTCGCTTTTCGGCTGCCATGAAATCTGCGGATACAAAAAGTAGTGGTCCAGATGAAATTGCTTGAGAACCTGCAGCGCCTCCTCCCGATTGTTCTTGCTGGCGATCGAGTGGAGAATGCCGCGCTCGTCGAGAGACCTGATGGTGTCGGCGATTCCCTGCTTCAGCGTGAGCTTTTCGGGCCCATCTTCCACCAGGATTCCGTTCCACAAAGTGTTGTCGAGATCCCACACAACACATTTCACCGTCTTGACCTTATCGGTATCTGCTTTCTCTTGGGCAACGGCAGCCTCCCGTACAAATTCCATCAATCCAAAATAAAGCGTGGTTTCGGGTGCGTCGCTGTTCGGGATCAGATCGATGCTGAATGGCGCCCGCAGGTCGAGAACTCTGGAGATTTCGCCAACGGGAATGCGAACCCGGTGAAATCCAGGCGTAAGTGCGATGAGACGCTGGAACGGTATCTTTTTCTCCGTGTCTACCGCACGCATCGTCAGGGAAAGCTGAACCGTCTGCGGCTCCGGGTTGTAGCATTCCACCAGGAAACTCGTCGGCAATTCTCTGTTGTGTCCGGCCCGGTTCGCCACTTTTTTCTTGAAGCTGTATCTCTTAGAGGTCACCCTGCTCTTTATCTGCGAGGGAACGGGAAGCTGCACCAGCGTCCTGCCAATCAGATAATCTCTACGCTCGAGCTTGTGCGCCTGATCGGCCGCGTGAAGGTGAATATTGCCGGGGGTCCAGAGCTTCCCCCATTGCTTGAAGCGGATCTTGAGAAGATAAGAGTTCAAAGCGGTCGGAGTATCAACCCGGACCATACCATCGACGAACCGCCGGCATCGGCCATCCTCGCGCGGGCTGTACAAATCGCAGGTGGAATAACAAGAAGGCCAGACGCATTCGGTGCAATGCTCGCTCCAGGGAAGAACGGTGCGGGCAACCAATTGGCTGTCCGCTTTCCCGAGTTCCGAGATGATGATGGGCGGAATGTGCTCGCCCGATTCGAATTTATGATTCGCTTCTGTCTCGTACATGCGATCACGACCTCAACTTCGCACCGCTAGCAATGCAAGGTTGCTATTTGGATCGGACGTCATTGCCTTGGACGATGGCAAGAAAGTGCGATGCCACAATTCCAACGCCACTAGCGAGAATACTTCTTTCGAAAAACGCCCCGAAGCGGAGTGCTCGGATACGAGTTTCTCGACTTCACCCTTATTGAAATAGCCCCTCGAAATGGTTTCGCGATCCAGCAGCACATCGCGCAGCCAGTCCTTCAATTCTGTTCTAAGCCAGGATGCATACGGCACTGGGAATCCCGCCTTCGGACGGTTCAGAATTTCTCGGGGAATGCGATCCCGGAAAGCTGACTTTACGATGTACTTAGTAGTGAAGTTCCTTACCTTGAGGTTCTCCGGTAACGACGCGGCAAACTCCAGCACTCTATGGTCGAGCAACGGCACCCGCAGTTCAATGGAGTTCGCCATGGTCATCTTGTCGGCTTTCAGCAGGAGATCGTCGGGCAGGGAAGTCTTGGTATCAACGTAGAGCATTCGGTTCAGGACGCCGTATCCATCGCTGTTTTCCATGGCCTTCTTTACCGCCGCCAGCGATGGGTTCTGTTGACTGCGTTGCGAAGTCCTTTGAGTAGAGCCCTCGGGACTGTTGAATTGAGCTAAGTAAACGGACTCGAGGTTCGGCTATAGTAATAATCTTCGAATGGCATGTTGAACAGAGGCGCGTATTTGCTATGTTGCCGATCCGAGCGAGCCGTTCAATCCCGTCAGGCTCGAAGCAACCGCCCGGTCAACGGGCCCAGCAACTTCTTCGCACGCTCCATCCACAGTATGCTGCGATAATTCTGGTATCCGCCGAAGGCCTCGTCTCCCCCTTCGCCCGAAATCAAGACCTTCACATAATCCTTGGCCAGCCTTGATACATAAATACAGCGCGACGGCGGGAGGCTCGCAGACCGGCTCTTCCATGTGCCAAAAATTGCCGGCAGAAAGTCCGCAAACTCTTTCGCAGTGATCGTCAACTCTGGTGATCTGCGCCATAGGTCCGCGGCCAGTTGCGCGTAAGGCCTTTCATCGATCATCCTGGGCGGAGAAACCGACGTAAAGCTGCTGAGCGCTGGTCTGTTTTTCCGACGGCAAAGCCCAGCATCGCCGTCGAATCAACCCCTCCGCTCAGAAGAAATCCAACCGGCACATCGCTGATCATGTGCAGCCGACCGGATTCTTCCAGTAGGGCCAGCAGCTCGGCCGCCGCTTCTTGCGCTGCTTGGAGCACGGGTGAATTGAGATCCCAATACTGTCGTGGTCGACCTCGCCGTGACCACCATGTAGGAACCGGGAGGCAGTTTGTGGATGTTGCGAAACAGAGTTTCCTCTCCGGGAACATATAGGAAAGTCAAGAACCGGTCGATCATCTGCGGAACGACTTCCCGTTCGCACTTCCGGGTCGGCCAGAATGGCTTTGATTTCGGAGCCAAAGCGATTGACTCGGTCGTGAGCGAATAATAGAGCGGCTTGATCCCCACGCGGTCCCTGGCTAAGAATAAAGCCTGTTGGCGCTCGTCCCATATGGCGAATGCAAACATTCCGCGGAGCTTCTCGACGCAGGCGTTGCCATCTCCTCATAAAGGTGAACGATTACCTCGTGTCGGACTTGGTCTTGAAGATGTGGCCCTTTGCCACTACCGTTGCCTGAGTTCCTGGTAGTTGTAGATTTCTCCGTTGAACATGATCCAGACCGTGCCATCTTCGTTCGAAATGGGTTGATGGCCGGTATTGAGGTCTATGATCGACAGGCGTCGGAAGCCCAAGCCGAGGGGCCCCGAGATGTAGTTTCCCTCGTCGTCTGGGCCCCGGTGCTGGATCGTACGGCATGCTTTAACAAGGCCGGCGGAACGCCGTTTCTCGATCAAAGCGGAGTTTTCCGCAGATTCCGCACACAATAGTCTCGATTCGGTGAATGGTTAGAGTTGAAGTGGAGCCAATAACAGCTGACTGGACGCTTATCTCCAGATGGTTTGGCGACGGAAGAGGCGATTCATTTGTTGTTGGCGAAGGTAGAGGATCGTGGCCCGGTCGTCGACCTGGGGAATGTTCTTAATGTATCCGGAGACGAAACCATACATCAGCCCGACCGAACCAAGCACGAAAGGCCTTTGCCAAAGCCGGCGGATACATTTGCTGAACATGAAGACCGGATGGTAACCACAGATGTAATTCGCCCGGCCGTACTTCACCAGCGTGTGCCAAAGGCCATCCGCCGGAGCCCGGTGCCCCGGTGGTGACGCAAGCGTAGATGAGGGAAGCTGCGGCTTGACCACCCTAGCCGATTGGCTTTCACTTCATCGATGGTGTCCCAGCCCGGCGCCGGCCACAGCCCGCCGAGGCCCTCCCAACACGCTCTCCGGTAAATCTTCGTCGCTCCCCTGACATGGAACGCCGGGCACTCCTCCACCTGCTTTTCGCCCCCTCCTCGTCGACATAGCAGATAATTCCTCCGCCGACGCCCAATCCCGGCTCGCGCTGAAACATCTTGAAGCATTTCTCAAAATATTCGGCCTCGAATGTGAGATCGCCGTCTAATTTGACGACAAAGTCCCAGTCTTTACAAATCAGGGCTTGAAAGCCTTCATCGAATGCCTCAACTACGCCACCGCCGGATTTCCGGAAGCCGCGGTCTAGTCCTATTGAAGGCCGCGAATCCACTTATATCGGGTCGCGTACTCGTCGATCACCTTGGCTGTCCCATCGGTGGACCCGTCATCGACGATCACCCATTCGACGGGCGCGAATGGTCTGCGGAATCATGCTTTCGATCGTCGAGGTAAGCCTTTTCTTCGTCTCGAACTGGCGTAACGACAACATACTTTCGTGCTGTTCCTTGGTGACACTCATAATTCTCCCTCGGTTGCTCCGGTCCGCCCTACATCTTGACGCCTACGGCCCTGGCCCAACTCGGGGGCATCTTCTTCATGATTTCGATCGCTCTCGAAAACGTTGCTTTCTCTGGCACCGTGGCTGGCGAACCCATGCGGCCATGCTACCCATACCTTCTCGAAGCGACTTCTTCTCGCTTGCCAAAAACACGCTCCGCCTTTGAATGATCGGAAAATGCGACCTTCACTTCATTGCGCGCATCGAGATGGACCACTTTGCCGGGGGCGCCCATCGCATGAGCGACCACCTCGGCCAGTTCGTTCACCGTATTCGCTTTATCGGCCCCGACATTAAAGATCTGGTTCCGAGCGGCGGGGTATTCGACCGACTTGGGCGATGATGGGAGCCACGTCGTCAATATGCGTAAATGCCCGCAGCTGATTTCCGTCGCCGAAAATCGTCATAGGCTCCGCACGAAGCAACTGGTTCATGAAAATGCCGACGACGTTTCGATACCGGTCGCCGATGTTCTGCCGCTCGCCATAAACGTTGTGGGGGCGGAAGATCACGTATTCCAAACCGAACATTTCATGACTTACGCGCAATTCTTGCTCGACGGCCAGCTTGGCAATGCCGTAGGAATCCTCGGGAATGGGAATCATCGCTTCCGACATGGGACTCTGCCCTGCTCCATACACGGCAATTGACGACGTGAATACCAAACACTTGGTCCCATGGTTGATCGCAGCGTTGATCAAGTTCACCGAGCCGATTAAGTTGTTGTTGTAGTTGAATCGCTTGATGAAATGGCTCAGGCCCTCGGCTGCGTAGGCTGCCAGATGGTATACATAATCGAACGAGTGCCGATTAAAGAGGCGGTCAACTAGAGTGTGGTCCAAGATCGATCCCTCGACGAAGGTTGCTCCAGCCGGGACGTTCTCGCGAAAGCCTCCGCTCAGATCGTCCAGCACCACGACGTCATGTCCAATAGCGAGCAAATGCTCGGCGACATGCGATCCCATAAAGCCCGCGCCGCCGGTCACCAAAGATGTGGGTGTCGGATTCATAGCAAATACTCCTTGTAAGGCGATCTTCTGAAAAAGAATCTTTCGAGTCAGCCTCAGGTTGTTTGCAGAGAGGAGGGAATCTCGGCTGGCTGCTCGACTCCATGTTCCACGAACTGGATGGGATCAAGTTGCCGATTCCACTCCGCGGTTACCCGATACACTTCGAGACGACTCTTCAGAACGTCGTTCGGGCGAAACAGATTCCACAGCCCATAGCCCAAGCGCCGCACCGCCAAGCTGACCAGCACGACCACACGATATTGCCGTGCGCCCCTCGAACCAAAATGCTTGAAGAAATAGCGATATCCGTTGCGACAAACTTCAATCGCAAAGCGAGCTGGGAAGCGCTTCACCGACTGTCCCCCAAGATGCGTAATTGACGCTTCAGGCGTGAAGCGGATGCGATAGCCCACGTTCCATACCCGGCGGCACAAATCCACTTCTTCGAACTGATAAAAAAATTGCTCGTCGAATCCGCCAAGTTCTTTCAGTAGGTTTCCGCGCAGCATGACGCAGCAGCCCGACTGCCAGTCAATCTCCCGCTCGGTGTCACCCTTCCACCAATCGTATTCGGGCGTAAGCACTGGACGCCGCAGTTGTCCTAGGAAGCGGAAGTACAAGGCCGCGGCCAGATAGCGCGCGATCGTGGGAAACGGCCGCGCCGAACGCTGATATGTTCCATCCGGATTCTGCACGCGGCAGCCAAACGCTCCAACTTCGGGATGCCGGTCGGCAAACTCAGTCCAGCGATCGAGCGAGCCGTCGTGAATGATCGTGTCCGGATTCAGAATCAAAACATACTCGCCCTGCGCTTCCCGGATACCGGCGTTATTTCCTTTGGCAAAACCCAAGTTGGCGCGATTCTCCACCACGCGAACCGCGGGGAATTGTGTGCGAATCTTCTCGACGGAGCCGTCCGTCGAGCCATTGTCCGAGACGAGAACCTCAAAGCTAATCTTGTGCGTGCCCACAAAGATCGAGCGGAGGCAGTCTTCCAAGACCTTCCAGTCATTCCAGCAGATGATGACGATTGAGAGTTTCATGGGTTATTTCCGCCTTCGAGGCTGAGGTCGATCTGTCATGCCACTTATGTCGGGCAAGTTCGGGCGCGCGGTTTAAGTTCCCGAAACCATCGGTTGGAAGGCCGCTAAACCGTAAGTGGCCCGTCAATCTAGACTTCGTTGCCTGGCGACTCTTGCCAGAGTTGCCGCCATGGCGGCAGGAATCATTGAGAAAGAGGTACCACCAGGCATGTATCACATCAAAGTAATCGATTCCCCAGAAACCCATGACATGAGCATAGAGAACTGATCCCAAGCACCAGAAAAACCATTCTCTTTCGTGTTGCCTCCGACCCGCTTCCTAGCCTTTCCAATCATGCTGAATGCGCGAGACAGAATCGCAACAAAAAGGATGAAGGTCGCCAGACCGCCTGATGTCGCTTCAGACACGTACTGGTTACACGCATCCCAGGTATCGGCGCCCCAACTCGCATTTGTTTTCGTCCCCAGCAGCCACCAGTCGGAAAAATGTCGCACCGCGGCATCGATCAGCGCCGCCCGGTCCCAGCCGTGTCCCCCGACAAAGTCAACCCTTGCGATGACGAACCATAGCGGCGCTTTCATTACTAGCGCTAGGCCGAACACGGTAAGTACGATGCCCCAGCGGAGTGTCCGCATATACTTTCGAATGGGCCACAGGCAGAGCGCCAGTATTCCTGCAGGTATGCCATCAGGCCGGTGCTGGACATCGAAGTCAAGGCGATGACACTGGATGCAACCAGTCCGATTGCTCCTAGTGTCATGTTCCCCCGCTTCCACAGCCAGAAGAAAAGCGGGAACAATGTGGCCCCGAAAGTTCCGGCAGTAATCGAATTGGCGAATATGCCCTGTGCGCGAACCTTGCCCTCACGAATCAATGGCATCACCGTGCCGGTGTTGATGGCGTTGAACGCATTTACCCGGGTCACGTACTCGGAACCCATGCCTAATGCCAAGACGGCCGCTATGAAGACCAAGACTTTGGCGGTGCGGAGAATGTCGCCCCGGTCCTGAACGAAGAATCGAAAGACGAGATATCCCCCACAGGCATCCAAGAGAAAGCCCGTCTGGTAAGCGACGGCGCCAGTATCCCGGAATAGGAGGACGAACGTCGCCGCGTGGAGTACCGCCCACGGGAAAAATATCTTTTCTATCGGGTGGAGACCGCGGCCGACGAGCGGGCCCTTCGAGGTGAATTTGAGCCAGATAATCTTCACTAAGCCGACGATAATGATCAGCCGGAGTGCGAAGAAATGAAAGCCGCCAATCAAAAGTTGCTCCCCGAATGGCGTCAGGAACGCCACCACCAACGTCGGGGCCAAGGCGTATTTTCTCCGCAACAACAGTACCGAGAGCGCGGCAAGCAGAGTTGCAACCAATACGAACGGGTGCATGCTCGATTCGTGGGCGCCACCGCCGAAATAGAAGTTGTCGCGCAAGGCAATGAAACAATTGATCAAGCTGTCATACGAACAACTTCCGCTGTTAGAACTCCACAGGCCAGAAGGACGGCGAAGCTCACAAGCTCAACCCGCATTGTCGATCGGAAATGGCGATTCATTCCTACCAGCAATGGAATGTAGGCCGCTAGCGGAGAGACAGCTAAAACCCAGACTGCTCCCGGGAAGCCGAAATGGACGAATGCAATCGCCAGACCTGCCGCCAAAAAACATATTTTTGTGACATTGCCGGTCGCGGCGTATTTTGCAGTACCCACTGTAAATAGCATTGCGCTTGTTGCAGCGGTGAACAGCTCGAGAGCCCCACGGAATCCAAGCAATTGCAAGATCCAGCCTGTCATGACGTACTTTGGTCCAAGGAGTAGGTGCACGATAAAACGACTCCCTACGATAAAGGCGATCACGAGGGCGGCACTCAATACAAGGAGTCCGAGTCTCACACGCTTGTAATGATCAGCAGCTCTTGCAGGATCGTCTCGAACTTTCTGTGCCATCAGCGGAAAGAAAACCTGACTTATGATCTGGCGAAGGCCCGATGTAGCTACGGCGGAAATTGTAAGAGCCAGAGAAAAGCACCCCAGTTCCACGAGATTGACGAATTTACCGACTACTAGCCGTTCAGCCTCACCGCCTAGAAAGTACGTGGCGGTTGAAATAAAAATTCCGGCGCCGAAATATAGGATCTCTCTCGCCGCCTGCGGATCCCACTTGGTTGAGACCTTGTTCTCGGCTACCAAATGCGTACCAATCATATAGACCAGAGCACTGCCGACCCTACTTACCACCAAGGCCCATGCACTGGGGGAGACCAGCGCCCAGACCAGAGCAACCAGAAAGCCTGCGGCCTCGCTAACGAGGGTCAATGTTGTAAGCTTCTTCAGCTGAACGTGGCGTGTCATGGTCCACACCGAGCCACTGGTGAACCCGCGTAGACCGGTCGAAATCGCCCCTACCATTGCAAGCCAAAGGAGCGCAGGCTGTTTGTAAAACAGCGCGAACGGATACGCCAGCGCCGTAGCTGTGCCCACAGAAGCAATCCGCGGCCCACCTGAATCAGGAACGCCGTATTTATGAATTCCGGGTCATCACCCCGCCGGTGTTGAACCACATCCATGCCAATACCGAGGTCTGAGAGCATGTCCAGACCCCCAAGGAACACGTTGACCAGCGCTACTAAACCGAACTCTTTCGGGCCTAAGAGTAAGCGAGCCAGGAGTATCGTCGATGCAGTTCTGATAACCTGAGTCCCTCCGTAGCCGATCATCGTCCACGTGCTGCCATGCAGCGCAGTGCGGAAGGTCTTTGAGTACCGCTTGCCGTTTAGACCGGGAATAAAGCGAGTCGTAAATATGGCTGGCTGTTCCCATAAAGAGCTCTTACCTGGAGAAACGGCCACTTGCGGCTCAACGATGGGGATGTCGTTCAAAAAACCTCCACGGCGGAGTATGAACTGGCTCGGCCCTTCGACGTTAAGACCTCGTTGTAGACTTGCAACAGCCTTACACCCGCCGCAGTCCACGTAATCTCCGAAGCTGTTCTCAGGGAGGCGGAGCGTAACTTTTCTAAGAGCAGTCGATCCTCGTGCAGCAACGTGATGTGCTGGGTAAGCTCCTCCACATTTCCGACTCGATGTTCCAGGCCGTTCCGCATGTGCTAGCAGTAGGCCCCGGAAGCTTGAGAAACCAAGAGCACACAACCGCTCCCACGCGCCTCGGAGGTAACGAGTGCGCTCCCCTCCTCGATGCTGGGCAGCACCAGGATGTCGCTTTGTCGCATCAGATCTGGCACGTCGTTTCGAAAACCTAACATTTTGACGCTAGGGTGGGAGAGCATGGACGAGAGCTTCTCTGTATAGCCGGGGACAAATTCACCGGCAATTAGAAACTTACCTTCTCGGCATGCAGGAGAACGCAACCAAGCCTCCAACGCGTAATGCAGTCCCTTTCGAACCGAGCATAGACCGACGAACAGCACCGTCAGTCCACTGCCCGGTGCTTGCCGCCGGGAAGAAGGAAAGTAGGTCCTCTCATCGAATCCATATTGGTGTCGGGCTAGTTTCTCTTTAGGAAATCCCTCATCCAGGAAAGTCCGCAGCACGAATTCTGAGGGGCATAACAGATAGTCGGCGAGGGCGTACTCCTCTTTTTCGATGCGCAATATATCTTCGTTATACGCGTGTTCGTGCCCGGGCGGCATGGTGATTCCGAAACGCGCACATTCTTTTTGAACAACCTCGTAGGCAAACCGGGTATGAGCATTAGGTCGTTCCAGCACCGTCGGGATTCCCAGCCGCTTGGCAGTTCTTAGAGTATGCAAAGCACCCGCGGGCCACACGTGAACAATATCAATCTGGCCGGCTAATTCTCGAGCCGGCGAGAGACGATCCAGTCATGGAGTTGACACGCCCTAACCCTTCCAAGCGCGCGATAAGGAATCCGAACCTTGCTCCAAGCCAGTGTGGGGCGAACCTCGAATCGACCGCAGAGCGGCTTGCTATAAACACCGGGAAATGCCGTGACGTCGGCTCCCGCCGCGACGAGGCCGTTCACTTGCTGCCAGGCGATGTTGCAGATCCTGGGGCCTCCGAGCTTGTGGGGAAAGCTGTATAGTATGCGGGTTCGTCTGTTTTCCGTGTGGTTGGGCATTCAGTCTCTTATTTGTCAGTCTGGAGAGGAGGTACCCACTTCGGGGGGACGCGAATGCAATTCGGGGATTTTCAGTTACAACTCGGTGATACCGCCCAGGGGGCGCCGGGGCTTCATGCCTTCTATGACAGATTCGCCCAATCTTACCCAGGCTCGAACGTTGAGGACGTTCTCTTTCAGGGCCTGCCGAAAACTATTTGTAGCGTCTCTCCAGCAAGATAATTCCATCTGGGCTACTCCCAAGGAATACAGCATCTTTGATTGAAGGCTGCGCGGAATATCGTCGCTGTTTTCCAGCAGCAGACCGATGGCCATCACTCTGTACGACGCCATAGCGCTAACTTGCCGCGAAAGGTTGGTATTGTGAACTCGATATGAGACTAACGGATCCGCGACGTAACCAAAGGCATATTTCCTTGAAATTCGAGCCCAGCAGACCCAATCTTCCAGAGAACGCAATCGCTGGTCGAAGCCACCAGCGTAGTTGAGACACGAGCGCCTCAGCAGGACAGTCGAATTACACACGAAATTTCGTAGACAGATTCCGCAAAGAGTATACCCGAACATCTCTGATCCGGGCCGTGGAACTCTGCGCTATATCGCCGTCCTGTCGATCGGCCATCGCCGTCTATGATCACAGCGTCCGAATGTACGACACCCAGTTCCGGCTGCCGACGAAACTTTTCGAGTTGGATCTTGAGCTTGTCCTCAGCCCAAATATCATCAGCATCGCACAGCGCTACGAAATCTCCTGATGCAATCGCCAGGCCACTATTCCGAGCGCCCGATAATCCTGTGTTAACCTCGTGAAATACCGTGACTACTCGACTGTCCCGCTGCTTCCAGTCTTCCGCGATTTTCCTAGAGTCGTCGGTCGAGCAGTCATCCGTAATAATCAATTCCAAGTCGGAGTGCGATTGCGATAGAACACTCTCGATGGCACGCGGAAGATACTGTGCATAGTTGAAGGACGGCATCAGAACGCTTACCTTGAAGGTTTCTGCCCTCAAAGCGCACGCTTCCGAGGTTTGCGTAGAACGCATTGCGTCGCCTGGACTGGAAACAGATGAGGCACTGCTCAATTTCAAGTCGGTGATTGCGCACCCCGCCGCAAGAGTGCGGGAAGGGGGTCTGTTATCTACTGAACCTGTGCACTTAGACCCGTGGGCGGGTTCGGTATACCAGCGTTACTGGAGCCATACTGCAAAGCTCCCACGTCCCAGGCTCCCGTAGATGGCCGCAGTGCTCCTGTTATGTCGGAATTCAGCATCGTAATTCCCAGCGCCGTGAGATTAGTGCCCGCCCCTTGGCAATGGAACTAGATTGCGGGACGATCCCGCTTAAGGGGCTTTGTGGTCCATTCTCGTAGGGGCCGCCCAGACCGGCTGAGCCGCTGGTGGCCAGCGCGTGAGAATCAGCATTGATGGCAGTTTGCCACTCCGCTAGGGAGCCGACACAACAGCCGTTCGGGGGGGACCACATATTGCCATTGCTGGCTGTGGTGTAGACGTTGTAATCATATCCAGTCGTCGGAGGATTGTTGGTCGCCGGCGAGCCGGTAAGGTTCACAAAGCGTCCGCAATTCACGATCAGATTGTTGAAAACACTAGCGTGTGTCGTTCCTGAGTGCTGATCAATTTCTAAGCCGCCCGGATTGCCGTTCGTATTCGAGCAAATGAACGTATTGTTGTAAACATAGACGGTGCCCCCGTTCATCCCCCAGTTGATCATTGGGTCGCCAGTAGAAGTGTTCGACGGCTGCGTGGTTTCTAAGATTACGTTGTTGTAGAGATAGCCCTTCGTGATCGTGTCGTTTCCGTCCAAATAGAACCAAGAAGTTGCTCCCGGAGAGCCCGCTTGCTGCGCGGTTCCATCGAAGACATTGTTGTAGACGTTCAGACTGGTAATAGTCTGCGGACCATTCGGGTTAGTAAGATAAATCCCGTCGTGATGGTATGGGTCTCCAAGGCCATTGGTGTCCCAAAGCCCCATATCGTGGATGTGATTCCCGTAAATATTGAAGACACTGATGGTCACGGGAGCGGCCGAGTAGTCGATGATGCCCTGGTTCATGTTATAGAGATTGTTGTTGTAGATGTTAAAGGGGCCATCATTACTGCCACCCGGAGATAACACGATCAGTTGATCGTTGTCATGAAGGTCGTTATCGTGAATGCTGCAATTCGATGCGGTGCCAACATCAGCGACGAAAATGCTTATCGCATTTGACGTGGGCGCAACGTTTAAATTCGATTTCACGTAAAGGTTGTAAACACCGATATTGCGGATCTCCACATTGTTACACGAAGTGTCATAAATTCCAGTTGTGTCGTTCTGAGTTGTCAGCCCATCGCCATTCGACGTTGCTTGAATCGCACCCGCGCATGTGCCTTCGCTGGTATTGGTTGCGGTGTTCCAGCCGCAAGGAGTGCCTCCGCCGTCGATCAGAATGTACGACTGATTGTTAATGTTGATCGCTCCGCCACTCAACGAGCAGCACCAGTATGGTGCGGAGACGGTCGTTTGCAAGTAAAATTCAATTGAATTTCCATTGGAACCGGAGCCTTGAAAAGCAAAGTAAGACGACGCTCCCGAACTGGCCGTAATCGGCACACCATCGCCACCCACATAGACAGTAGTTCCAGGTCCAATCTGGTTTGACCCATTACCCCAATCGGCGGGATTGTTAAATGCCGCGCACATTGCTTGCGCCACTCCGGGATTGGAATCGCATGCTGCTGCATTTGCGAGAGAAGAACCATTCTTATTGCCTGCCCCGTCACGTGTGATGTAAAACGAAGATGCTGAACAAAAACATAAAGATGTAGAGGCCATTACAGCCAAGATTATGTGTAGGACCTTTTGCGAAGCGTTCAAGACTTCCTCCGTAAATCGTGTGCTGGGTTGGCCATCGTGGCGAACCCGCTGGTCGAACTTCTGTTACCAGTAGGGGAGTGGCTCACGGATCTACTGGATGATTCTCCCCTTTATAACGATTTGGAGTGGTCTGGAATAGGTCACAGGAGGACATGAACCGGTTCTAGTGCGCCGGTGGCCTCCAGGCGAAGTTGTTAGAAACGTGCAACTTAGGTTTGGTTTTCCCCAGTAATTGGGCCTTTGCCGTCTTCGAAATATACTGCAAAGTCCCAATCCAGTCGTAGGCGCCGGCCAGTTTGGCTTCGAATAGGGCCTCGTCGTCGCAAGAATTTACCGGCAGACGCTCGAGGAATAACGGCTCGCTGCGGCGGTTCGCCCGGCCAACGACGGTGCAGACTCCGTTCTTGTAGCCGGCTGCTTGCAGCGAATCGCGCAACATCTTCGTGAAATCCGTGTCGGTCTGCGGAAACGCATAAGGATAAGCGAACGAATCAACCACGCAGCCCAGCTTCTGCTCAATCGTTTCCTTCGAGTTGATCAACTCATCGTTGATGGCAGAAACACTGAGTTCGCGAAGCCAGGGGTGAGTGACCGTATGCGATCCGAACTGGATTCCATGGCCGTGCAACTCGCGCACCTCGGGCCAAGTTAGGCAATCTTCCCCTTTGAACGGGATCGGCGATTCTCCGATATAAGCGGTCGGAAGATATACGGTTGCGCTGAAACCGTACTGGGTCAACAGGGGAAAAGCTTCACGGTAGAAGTTACGGTATCCATCGTCGAACGTAAGGACGACGGACTTCGCCGAGGTTTGAGTCTGCAACTGTTCAAGAGCCTGTGCCGGAGTGCAAGTGCTGTAACCGTCTTCGCGCAAAGACTCTAGTTGCTTGCCAAATACAGCAGGCGAAGTCGTCGTCCGATAGTAAGGATGAACGTTCGACGGCTCGTCGTCGGTGATGCTGTGATACATCAAAACAGGAATCGACAATCCCTTACTTGGCATTAGCCGCAGAAACGGCGACGCAAGGTAAAGAGTAGCCAGCCGGTCGAGACGAAAATTCATCGGCGATTGATCCTGCCCAATTATTTAGATGTAAGTTGAGATTCCCTAGGCTTTGCGGCCGCCTGCAGTCGCCCGAAGCAATTCAATGTCGACCCGCATGCGAACCGTGCGAGTGAACTTACCGAGTTCCTCCACCACCCGGCGTTGCTGCTCGGCCGTGAGTTGCGGAAACATGGGCAAGGATACGATTTCCGCGGAGACTTTTTCCGTGATCGGAAAGTCTCCCACACGGTAGTTCAGCGAGCTGTAGGCCTTCTGCAGATGCAGCGGAACCGGATAGTGAATTGCCGTTCCGATGCCGGCTTCTTTCAGGTGGTTCATCAGTCCTTCGCGATCGTCGGTGCGAACCACATAAAGGTGATACACGGCTTTTGACCATGAGGGCTCATAGGCTGGCTTCACCCCGCAGTCGGCGGCCTGCAGCAGCCGATCATATTCAGCGGCGCGTTCGCGGCGCTGCGCATTCCACTTCGCTAGGTGGCCCAACTTCACATGAAGCAGGCCCGCCTGAATAGCGTCGAGGCGGCCGTTGTAGCCTTCCACATCGTGGTAATACTTCTTGGCCTGGCCGTGGTCGCGCAACATTTTCATCTGCCGGGCGATCTCAGCATCATTCGTCGTTGCCGCACCGGCTTCTCCGCAGGCTCCCAGATTTTTCCCGGGATAAAAGCTGAATGCCGCCGCGCGTCCCATTGATCCGGCTTTCAGCCAGCGATTCTGTTTGCGTGAGAAATATTCTGCCCCGTGCGACTGGCAGGCATCTTCGATCACCACGAGGCCGTAGCGTTCCGCAAGCTCCAGAATTGGATCCATGTCTACGGTCTGGCCATAGAGATGGACCGGAATGATCGCGGTGACTGGGCGGCGGCTTCTCTTGCTGATGAGCCGGCCGGATTGATCGACCATGCACTGGTGTTCCAGGTACCCCCGCAGCTTTGCAGGATCCATGTTGTAGGTGCGTTCATCGACGTCGACAAACTCGGGCAACGCACCAGCCTGCGAAATCGCTTCGGTGGTCGCGATAAACGTGTTGGGCACGGTAACGACGACATCTCCGGTCTTCACTCCACAAGCCGTCAGGGCAAAACGTAGAGCGTCGGTGCCGCTGCTCACGCCTACGGCATATTTCGATTCGCAAAAAGCGGCAAACGCCTTTTCGAAATCTTCCACCATGGGGCCGCCGATGAACCCGGCTGTGCGTAGCGCCTTCTGAAATACCTGGGTCAATTCAGATTCAAGTTCCGTATGAGGCGTAACCAAATCAAGAAAAGGAATGCTGGGATGAATGCTCATTGTGAAACCTCCAAAACCGGTTCGATGTAGCGCAGGATTTTTGCCGGATTTCCCGCAACAACGCTGTTCGCGGGAACATCTTTAGTGACCACGCTGCCGGCGCCGACAATCGCGTTCTCGCCGATAGTAGTGTTCGAGAGAATGGTCGATCCCGAACCGATGGAAGCGCCTTTTTTCACCACCGTCCGCTCGACCTTCCAGTCGGCTTCGGTCTGCAGGCTGCCGTCAGCGGTTGTGGCCCGCGGATAGCTGTCATTGATGAACGTGACTCCGTGCCCGATAAAGACGTTGTCCTCGATAGAGACGCCTTCACAGATGAAGGTGTGGCTGGAGATTTTGCAGCGCTTGCCAATGGTCGCGTGCTTCTGGATTTCGACGAAGGCGCCGATCTTTGATTCGTCGCCAATCTCACAACCGTAGAGGTTAATGAACTTGGCGAGGCGAACGCCTTTGCCCAGCTTTACATCGGGAGCGATGCAGAGATAGTCGTTTGCGATCTTTGCAGTGTCGGTAGGGTTCATAGACTCAGAATGTGGTGGCAACTCTGTTGATCCGATCGGCGTTATGAACGATCTCACAGGTAAACCAGCGAGCCTCTTTTCTTCAGGGACTTGTTGGCGGCCTCGAGCATCTTCACCACGCGCAATCCAGCTGCGCCATCGTTGATGGCATCTTTACCGCTGGTGATGCAGTTGACGAAGTAGGCCAGTTCCTGGCGAAGCGCTTCGACCTGCTCCAGTTGCGGAGCCCACATGTCGCCCGAGCGATAGTTCACGAGCAACTCGTAAAGTCCTTCGCGATTGTTGACGTCGACGCCTTTGTCATAAACCTTCACTTTCTCGTCGGCTTCGAGATCGTTCCAGACCAGCATCTTCTTCTCGCCGCCAATCAGCGTGGTCCTGACTTTCACCGGGGAGAGCCAGTTCACGTTAATGTGAGCGATGACTTTGTCCGGGAAGTAGAGAGTCAGGTAGGCGACATCTTCGTGCCCGTTGAGGTGTTTCTGCCCGGTTGCGATCAGCGCCTCCGGGCTGCTCTCGATCACGTGGTCCATGATCGAAAGATCGTGGGGCGCCAGATCCCAGACAACGTTGATGTCGTGTTGGAACAATCCCAAATTAACCCGTGTCGAGTCGTAGTAGTAAAGCTTGCCGAGCAAGCCTTCCTGCAGCAGTTGCTTGATTTTCTTTACTGCGCCCGTAAACAGGAAGGTGTGATCGACCATGATCCTGAGGTTCTTCTTTTCTGCCAGCTCGATCAGTTCTTCCGCCTGGGCGACATTGCTGGTGAATGGCTTCTCAACAAAGACGTGTTTGCCATTCTCGAGCGCCGCTTTGGCGAGTTCGTAGTGCGTCCACACCGGCGTTACGATCGCCACCGCATCAATCTCCGGCGAGGTCAGGATCTCTGACGCTTCGGCGGCTACGTAGACGTGAGGGTAGGCTTTGTGAACTTTCTTGCGCGACGCCGAACTTTTGTCGCAGACGGCGCTGATTTCGGCGCCCGGAGTAGTCTGCAGGTTTCTGACGACGTTCGGTCCCCAGTAACCATAGCCGATGACCCCGAACTTGACGGTACCGCTGAGATGCCTCGAAGGCGCCGGAACTGCCGGGAGATCGTAGGCAAGTAATGTATTGTTGCCGTTAGTAGACATTGAAATGAAACCCCTTTCGCTTAATGCGCTCCTTCGACTACCGCCTTGGGAGTGCGCAGGAGAATCTTGAGATCGAGCCAGGGGGACCACAACTGGGCATATTTCAAATCCAACCGAACCATGTCATCAAAGGCGATGCGGTTCCGTCCCGCCACCTGCCACAGGCCAGTGATTCCCGGCTTGGCTTCCATCAGCCGACGGCGATGCCACAGATCGTACTTCTCAACTTCATAATCAATCGGAGGCCTCGGGCCCACCAGCGACATGTCGCCCTTCAGAACGTTGATGAACTGCGGCAGTTCATCGATGCTAGTGCGGCGCAGGAACGCTCCCACCGCCGTGATTCGCGAATCGCTGGTTAGCTTGTAAACCGCGCGTCCGCCGTTGCTGGGATTCTTGTCGGCGACGCCGGCAATCAGTTGCCGCACATATTCCTTGTGCGGATTGCTGTTGCTGCCGGCATACATCGACCGGAATTTCAGCAGCGAGAAGGGAACGCCCAACTGGCCGACCCGCTGTTGCCGGAAGAAAATCGGTCCCTTCGACGTAACCTTGATCGCGATCGCGGTCAAAAGAAAAACCGGGGAGAGAAACACCAGAGCCGCGAGACTGCCGGAGACGTCAATCGCCCGCTTTACCGCTCGCGAGGACTTTCGCGCATGCTCGCGCTCGGTCAGATCGGGATACAAGCTTCGATTGCCCGGCCGCCGGCCATCGCTTTGATCCCAATCGTCGGGGAAAATATGAAATGAAAGGCTGACCTGATCGAATTGCTCGAAGGTCAGATTTCCCCGAAGCGTTGCGCTGATGCGCGTCACCAGGGTATTCAAAGTCGCCCCCCGGGCCTCGACGCCGATCTCGGTGAATGTGATGCCTACCGTGGAGTGTTCCTCGTACCACCCGACAATGTCGGTTTCCCGGATCGATTGAGAGAGTGCATCGAGGATCTCCGCCAGCACTTTCGTGCTTTTCTCCGAACAAAGGTTTTCGCCGAGGTCGAGAAGCATCAACAAGAACGGCTTGCGGGAGCGCTCGCTTCTTTTTCTCTCCAGCGAAATCATCCGCCGGAACTCCTGCTCGCTCAGGACAATCCGTTCGGTAGCCGGACCGGGGGTCAGTCCAAGAGTGCTTATAGCTGAACCATTTTCCGTACGCCGCACGTTCACAAATCCCCTCCACTTTTTCTTTTGCCGCTTTTCCTCGGAACCGAGTTCGTCCCAATCATGACGGCTGATTTACTTTGGGGTTGCATAGTCAACAATCGGGGGGAAGGACCGCGAACTTTGTTAAGCAAAACTGGGGCTACAGGAGCTGAGGCAAAATCAGGGGCGTTCAGCTGAGTTTCTTCGATCTGCATTTTCCGGGGCGGCCGTATCGTGGCCGTAGCGCTGGTAGTAGTCGTTGTGAGCGGCGTTGCTGGAACTGTTCAAGAGCGCACCCAGCAGCTTCGAAGGTTCGATCGCTTCCAGCCCGCGCTTCAGCTGCTCTCGGTCAGTCTTGCCTTGCCGTGTGACCAGCAGAATTCCATCGGCCAAGCGCGTCCACACGCTGGTATCGGCGAGCGGCAACACCGGCGGAGAGTCAATGACAATCCAGTCGAACCATGCCTTGAATTTTTCCATGAGCGGAGACAGCCGGCCGCATTGCATCAGCTCGAGCGGGTTTTCGGGGGCGCTTCCTGCCGGCATTACCCAGATGCCGAGAGCCTCCAGACGGTAAACAGGGATGATTGCGTCCACCACCCCCTCGAGATATTCGCTCAGGCCCGGAACTTTGCCCAATCCAAACTGTTGTTGCATGGTCGGTCGCCGCAGGTCGCCCTCGAGCAGCAGAATTTTCTGCTGCCGCCGGCTGGCCAGCGTGCAGGCCAGGTTGGCGGCCACCATGCTCTTGCCTTCTTCAGGGATTGTGCTGGTGATCAGAAGTTGTTTCAAGGTGCGCCGCTGTTGCAGATGACGAAGGCGAACCGCAAGAAAGCGGAATTTCTCGGCAGCCAGACTATCTTTTCCCACCACCGATACGAGCCGGCTGTCGGCGGGCAGGCGAACCGGGAGCGACTCGAATTGCTCCCACGGTTTCGAGGGGCTTGCTAGTTCCTCAACTAGCTGCCTGGCTTCTTCGTGCAACTCCGATTCGGCGTATGGGGAGGCCGCGGCGGGCGATTTAGCTTGCGCCTTGGCCGCCGCTTCGGCGATCTGCAACAGCTCGGTCGGCAGGTCGCAAGTGTCCAGTTCAACTCCCGAGCGCTCGGTCTCGGCCCGTTGCAACGCGTCAAAGATGTGGCTCATAGTTTGCTCATTCGAAGGCAGTTTTCTCTTGGGCTTACTCGCGCGCGCCTGCGGCCTTCTGCAGATGCTCGTACAATTCGAGGAGCATCCTTGCCGCGTTAGGCACGCCATTTTCATTCGCCTGGTTGGGATTGCCGCTCCATGAAGAGGAAGGTTGAACCACTCCCAGCCTGAATTCTGTGGCAATGTCTTCGATGATTTCGGGAGTTACGCTCTGCAGTTGTTTGGAATAGGCCCCAATGAGTGCGTTCTCGCAAACCGTATTGATCAACCGGGGAAATCCGTTGGAGCATCGATAGATCGCCGCAATGGTTTCCGCAGGGAAAAGTTCAGGCGCCTCGGAATTTGCCCCTGCCAGTTGAAGCCGGCGCTCGATATATCCTTTGGTCTCCGCCAGATCGAGTGGCAGCAACAGGGAGCGAAAGGCGATTCTCTGTTTGAGTTGCCGCAGTTCGACCGAATCGAGTTTTTGATCGAGTTCGGGCTGGCCGACCAGCAGGATTTGCAGCAGCTTGGCTTGCGTGGTCTCCAAGTTTGTCAAAAGGCGAATCTCTTCGAGGATATCGGTCGACAACTGGTGCGCTTCGTCCACCACCAGAACGGTTGTGAGGCCCTTAAGTCCGCGATCGATGACGAAGTTGCTCAGCTCCAGCAGAAGCTCGCTCTTGTTCTTGTGCGCCGCCGGAAGGCCGAAATCCCCCGCAATGTATTGCAGAAATTCCACCGAGGAAAGACGCCCGTTGAAAACGTAAGCGTAGGCGACATCGTTATTTCGCTTGAGCAATTGCAGCAGGCAGCGAAGCAGCAGGGTCTTGCCGGTGCCAACCTCGCCGGTCAGAACGACGAATCCCTTGTGCCGCCGCACCCCGTAGTAAAGCGATGCCAGCGCCTCGTTATGCTTCTTCGTCGGAAAGAGGAACGAAGGGTCCGGGGTGATCTCGAAGGGATTGCGCGTTAGGTTGTAAAAGGCTTTGTACATTCAGGAAAACCTATCCTCGCAAGTAACTGAAAGCGGAGCCGGCAAGGATGGCGCATACCACGAGCGCCGCGGTTGCCCATCCCAGCCATGCCCGGATGCGTGCGCGTTTCTCATCGAGGGAGCCGGCGACTTCAGGAATTTCGACTAGCACCGCCACCGGCAGAAGGCTTTTGAGTTCCTGTTCGTCATAAACCTTATGATCCAGCACTTCAAATGCCCCCGCCACGAAGATTCCAAGTGCCAAACCAACGCCTAGGCCGATGCCACAAAACTTGAGGCGATTGGGAAAGTCAGGCTTTTGGGGAAAGCTCGGCGGATCGATGATGCGGAAGCGCTCGCCCTGTTGCAGCAGTTCCATGCTGGTGGCCATTTTCGACTCATTCTTCTTTTTCAATAGATCGTCGTAGTTTGCTTTCGACTGGTCGTAGCCGCGAGTCAGATCGGCCAACTGTTGCTCTCTGATCGGTTCCTGATTCAGCCGCCCCTGATAGTCCTCGATTTTTGCCGTCAGGCTTGCAATCGAATGTTCGCGATTGGTGACCTCGACCTGATTGGAGCGCAACTGCCCTTGGAGCTGGAGTGACATCGCGGCCTGCGCCGGGTCGGCGCCTTGGTTCGTTGCAATCGAGGCATTTGCGCTCTCGTCCGCACCTGCCGCGGTTTTGTTCTTCAGGCTTGCCAGCAGCTGGTCCCGCATCTTCTCAGTTTCGGCAACCTGTTCTTTCATCTTGCGCACATCGGGATGGCGCTCGGTGTAATGCGAGCGGAGATCGGCGAGCTGGGATTTTTCCTTTTGCAGCTCCTGGTCAAGAGCCGGCAGGCCAGAGGGCGCGGCTGAACCGTCCGAACCTTTTACCGTTCCTTGCATCGCGCGATACTGATCGACCAGCGTCTGTAGGTAAACATGCTGCTGCCGGGCGGCGTTCAGGGCGTCCTGTTCATTCTGCAGTTGAGCTTGCAAGCCGCTCAGGATCTGCAGATTGCTGGCAAGCTGTCCCGGCATTTCGCCGACGTGTTCCCCCTTGAACTGGCGAATCCGGTCTTCCTGCTCGGCCAGGCTCTTGCGGGCGCTCTCCAATTGGTTTTCGAGAAACTGGGTGGTGTCTTCCGACTGCTGCTGGCGCACTTCCAGGTTCTCGTTGATGAATAGGTTCGTCAGCTCGCTGGTGACCTGCTGCGCCAGATGAGGATCGCGCGAGGTGTAATAGACGTTGAACGCGGTGATCATATTGCGCGCGTCGCGCACCAACTCGATATTGATGTCTTTACGCATGCGTTCAACCTTTTCGTCGGGCGATTGCTGGGCGCGCTCGCCTCCGTAAAGATTGTATTGATCGATGATGTGCAGCAGGCGCGTACGGCTGAGGATCTGCTGAGTAATGCTCTGCATTCGTTCTTGCAGATCATCGTTCACGTTGGGAGTCACGTAATCTTTGGGCATGGTGGGCTGTTCCACCAGAATTAATGTGGTCGACTGGTAGCGCGGCGGCAGCACCCAGCTCGCGCCCCACACCAGCGCCCAGCCCACGAACAGCGGAATAAGGAAGTGGATATGGCGGCGCCGCGCCACTCCCAGATAATGTTGAAGGTCGAAGCCTTCCGCAGTTTTTTCTTCTAAATCGTCAGGCATGATTATCTTCCCAGCGGTCTGGAGAACTGATACGACAAAGACACGAATTCGCGGTTCGTATCCGGGGTTAGAGAAAAGAGGGCTACTCCGTTGTAATCCTGGTGCAGGCGGGTATAACCAAGCTGCACATTCATGTTCTGGTAGAACTGCCGTTGCAACGATGCCGTGGCTGAGATGGTGTGTCCGTTGTAGGTGCCGGGCAAAAGGCTGCCGATCACATTGTTCTGAACATAGGCGCCGGCGATCGATCCACTGAGGGATCGGGTCATCTGCTGGCGGAACGACAGGCTGGCGTTATCCATGTGAACCGCGCCAATCAAGCCTCCGCCGCCGGAAATGACGTGCGAGTAGCTCATCGCGAAACTGTTCAAACGCCCCTGCCAGCTTAGGCTGCCGCCTGCGGCCGGGGTCCATGCGGTTACCGCCGCGGGTTGAAACTGCAGTGGCACGAGCGGGGGCTGAATCGTATCGGAGTATTGCGGCCCGCCAAAAAACGAAAGCGAAAGTCTCGGAGTCGCATAGAGCGTATAGAACGCAAGTACAGCGTGAGTCTGGGTTTCGCTCGATCCAGTCGTTGGATACGAAACCAGCCGCTGATACTGATAAGTCGCACCTACATAGTGTTTCTTTGAGATGCGAAGCGAATAGAAGGCCGACCCTCCCTGGGTGCTCGCGTCATACAAGCCGGAAACCTGTGCCGGATTCGAGTAATGAAGGTTCGAAAACGTTCCGCTGGCTCCGACCATTCCATTCGCGCTGAACTGATACGAGACTCCCACGTTCCCGGAGTTGCGAAGCAGATCTGCGATCGGCGCAATCACAGAAAAATTCGGCGCCTGCGCGCCCCCTGACACCGCTCCAACCGAACCAAAATCCGGCTGGTTGAAAATGCTCGAAGTCTTCTGGAAACCATCTTTGGCGCTGAGAGTTACATGCGGGCTCAGGCGATAGTGAAGGTCGATGGTGCTGTTTTGGTCAGTTTCGTTCAGGGAGCTCTCGCGTTGATAAAAGGTAAACCCCGGGGCGTAAGACAAGACAAAATGCATTCGCGCGGTAGTTTCGTCCAGCGCCATCGAAGGCGCGACCGAATAGCTCACATCGCTGACCGCGTGACCGTTCACGGCTCCCACGGCGTTATCGGTGTAAGCGCTGGTGAAAGCCAGTCCACCGCGCAAATAGTTCGAACGCTCTTCCGAAGTAGGTGAGGTCGGATAGCTCTGACCGCTTACTACCGGAGGAGTCAGCATCTGATCGTTGGCCTGACTTTGAGTTTGATCTTGCGTCGCACCTTGGCCATCGTTCGCTCCGGTTGCCGCAGGTTGCGCGCCGGAGCCCTGCGCCTGAACCCGCGCGGGCAAGACAGTGAGCGAGGCTATGAAAATCGTCCACCCCGCACAAATTGTTTGAAAGCGTTTCACGGTTACGGAACGACTACGGTGTCACGCGGCTGCAGTTTCACATTCTGCTCGGGATTCTTTCCCTTGACCACGTCCTTGTAATTAAACGGGATTCGACTCTCGCTTCCATCCGCTGCCTGCCGCAAAACGTAAATGGATTTCTGCTTGGCAAAATCGCGAAAGCCGCCGGCCAGCGCGATCGCGTCGAGCACGGTGGCGGAATTGCTGAGCACAAACGATCCCGGATGATTCACTTGGCCGAGAATATTGAATTTCTGGCTGTTGATTTGTTGCACGATCACCGTGACTTCCGGCTCATCGATGTAATTCTTCAGCCGGGTAGCCAGCTCCTGCTCGAGTTTCAGTGGAGTTTCTCCCGCAGCCTTGACCTCTCCAACTAAGGGCAAAGAGATTTTCCCGTCCGACCGCACCGGCACCGATCGCGAAATGTCCGGTTCCTTCCAGACGCTGATCGCCAGCATGTCGTCGTTGCCGATCACAAAAGTGTCGTCGTGTGCTTTGCTGCCGGAAGAATCCGTGTTCTGACCTTGCCCCGCGGATTGTACGGGGGTGTTGGTCCGGCTTGCCCCATCTGACGCGGCTTGAGACCACAGCAGGCCGGGCAGCAGCAGACAGACAAAGCCGCTGGCCAGCCCTCGAAGCGGAACCTTGCAGCAATTTAGGGTCATAAGCACTCCTTGAAGCTTCGCGTGCATCCGCTGAAGCCCTAACCTGCCTTTCCATTGATCTTGTCGGAGGCGCTGGGGAAGGGGAACTTATTTCCCGGAAGCGGCGATAGAAAGGACTCTGAGGCACTCATCTGATATTGGTCAATCTTGTAAAGAAGAGTTCGATAACTGACCTGCAGCAGCCGCGCCGCCGCCTTGCGGTTCCAGCCCGTCTTCTGCAGCGCCGTTCCGATGGCGTTTCTTTCTGCCTCGCACTTGACGCTATTGATCAGCGACTTCAGCGATTTTGGGCCGGAGCCCTCCTCTTCCGCAGGGCTGGCGGCCAGCCTCGGCATCACTCGTTCCGCTGCATCCGAAACGCGTGCCACCTCTGTCCTCCCAGGGAGATTTGATTTGAGTTCGCTGAAGCTTAATTCCTTATCGCCAGCCACCAGGTAGCGCTTGGCAAAATTCTCCAGTTCGTTCAAGTTGCCCGGCCAGGAATAGCGCTGGCAGGCATCCAGTACGGCGGGAGAAAATTCCCGGGACGGAAGACCGTAGTGCCGCGCAAGCTGGTGCATCCAGTGTTGCAGCAGAATGGAAATCTCGCTCCGGCGCTGGCGCAGCGGCGGCACCTGAACTGTGAAAGCGCTTAAACGATAATAGAGATCTTCGCGCAGCGTTCTCTCGGCCAGCGCCCGGTCAATGCTGGCGCTGGTCGCGGCCAGGATACGGATATCGAGCGGAATGGCTATATCGCTGCCCGGCCTGATCAATACTTTATCTTGCAGAACCTGCACCAGCTTGGCCTGAAGGCCGAGCGGCATTTCGGCAATCTCGTCGAAGAAGATGGTGCCCTTTTCGGCGCGCTCGAGTTTTCCAAGACCGAGATGGCCGTTGCCCGCCGCAGCGTTTCGCTCGCTGCCAAACAGTTCGGCCTCAAGCAGCTCCCCAGGCATGTCTGAGCAGTTCACCTTGAGAAAACGGAATCCGGAGCGGACGGAAAGCTTGTGAATCAGCCTTGCAACCGTATCCTTGCCGCTTCCGGGCTCTCCGAGAATCAGTACCGGGACATCGGCTTCGGCGAGTAACTCGGCTTGCGCGCGCAGCTTCTGCGTTACTGGACTGGCGCTGATGAAAAATGAGTCGGGGCCAAGCTGCTCGATATCCTCGCTGGCAATTTCGGCTTCGTCATTTTCGGTGGAGACCAAATGGCGGTGAATGGAGGATTCGAGGCGGGCCTCGTCGAAGGGACGGATCAGAACCTCCTGCGCTCCCAGGCGAATCGCTTCGCTCTTTCGCCCGGCATCTTCGGGAAAACAGATCACAACGATGGGAAGATCCGGACGAATTCGTCGTAGCCAGCGCAATAGATGCAGGCTGTCGCCATCGCCCCGCGGCAAATCCAACAGAAGCAGGTGAGGCGTGACTCCGGACTGAACGCGCTCGATGGCATCCCATGGATTCCCTGCGGTTTCTACCTGCCAGGAGTTTTGTTCCGCGACCGACCAGAGTGGTCGAAGAACGGCAGATTCCCGGCTGACGACGAGCAAGCGTGCGATGTCAGTTATGTTTTCGGCCACAGGCAGTGGCTCCTTAATGTGCGGAGAATGGAAAGATGAGGCAATGAATCAGACTGTCGAAGAGCTTCGTATTCTTCAGGCTGGTTCGACCTGGTAGCCTTCGACTTTGACAGCCAAAGAGCGTTGAATTGCATCCACGGAAATCACGAGCGTGGCATTTCCGTTTCGGGAAACCAATATTCCTTCCACTCCATCCAGAGCGCCGCTGCGGATGCGCACGCGCTGGCCGATCTTGAGAAAAGGATAGGAAGACCACGATATCGTTCCGTCCACCACGGACCGAACCGCCTCAATTTGTTCGTCGGGGATCGAAGCACCCTCACTTCGGCTGCCGACTAAACCTAGAACGCCGTCCACTCGGAGGACGCGCAATCGATCAACGCGGTTCGGCACGAATCTGGCGAAGACGTAACAGCTGAATAGCGGCAACTCCACTTTTTTCCTGCGATCACTCCAGCGATGCACCTCGGTGACGATGGGTAGGAACGTTTCGACGCCACGCTCCGCGAGCCGCTGCACCACAGCCTTCTCATGCCTGGGGCGAGTGTGCAGCGCGTACCATTGTTCAATTTCGCCCGCCACCTGCACAACGGCACTTGGACTCTGCCAAACGAATGTATTTGTGGCCATAGCTTCGCCCTCTAGGTCACACCTCTCAGGTTGACCCTAATTGCCTACAGTGGTACCTGCGCGCGGCCCCAGAACGGGGTCGAGCGGGCCAGAACAGGAAGGGGAAGGACTTGCTTGTTAAGTGACGCGCTTACTATCTGCTTACGGTCAATGTCTCTCTGGAGTTCTTGGGAGCGCCGTTTGGCTGACTCGTTTGAACAAAACGAGACCTCCAAACCTGCCCACTCATCCTAGCTCCAGAGATCGATATATTCAGTGATGTCAACGACACATCGCTGTGATGCAAGGTGTTACATACCTACCAAGAGTTTGCGATGGCTGAACTTCACGGTATCCTGTCAAATGCAGCTTCGCCCACTGGGTCCCGTCTTCGCGGACCTTGTACTTTACGGCTATGCAAATTCTTTTCCGGGGTCTCGGGCCACAGGGGGGGAACATCATTGGACAAATCGTCCAAAAGTACATGACCCTAATGTCGCAAAGTTACAGCGCATTGCAGTTGGCTGCAAGAGGTACATATTCTCGCGAGCAATTTTTCTCTGTTGGTGGGAGTAGTATGCTATGCCAAAATAGGACGAACGGCTTAGAGACATACTTCTCCTCCATGTAGCGCACTAGACCAGTTTGGGCCCGCGCAGGCACCGTGCCCAAACCCATGCAAATCGTTACGGCTGGCCCGTAAAACCATCTTCTTTTAATAGGCTTAAGGGCTTTCGATGCGGCTTCGCCAACAGTGCCCTTCGCCCCGATCCCCGGATAACACGAGCCGATTTCAAGCTGGCAACAAAGTGCAAGTTATTGCAACTTTATGACAATGGGCTGCAACTCCCCGGTGGAATGTAGTTGCATAGATGTAGCCGGTTTGATACGATCTCCGCTTACGGTCTCTTTTCCTTCCCCTGACTGTCGATAAGCCATCGTCACCCTCGATTTGAAAGAGCCTCATGAACGTGGACCACAGGGCCCCTGGGGAAAGCACGATCCGAGTACTTGTCGCGGATAATTCCCGCATCCACACCCGACTGCTCGCGGACGCATTGACTCGCGAGCGCGTCCTGGAAGTCATTCCCTTCGAATCCGAAGCTTCTGCGCTGGTCCTCTCGGCGGTGCAACAGCATATTGACGTGTTGGTCGTCAGTTCAAACCTGGATGAAGAGCCTTCCCGCGGGGTTGAAGTGGTTCGCGAATTGCGCGCGGCGGATCCTCGCATCCGCGCCGTAATGCTGCTGGATTCATCCAAGGATGAGGCCGTCTTGCAAGCCTTTCGCGCAGGTGCTCGGGGAATTTTCGGCAGGGATCAGCCTATGGAGCTGTTAAGCAAGTGCGTCTGCTGCGCGCACGAGGGTCGGATATGGGCCGACGACCACCAGTTGGCGATTGCGGTTGATGCGCTCGCAAATACTCCTGCCGTGCGGGCGGCAAACGCGAACGGCATGAGTCTTCTTTCCGAGCGGGAATCGCAAGTGGTTCGCTGCCTGGCTGAAGGATTGACCAACCGCGAAATTGCTCAGCGCCTGAAACTGAGTCAGCATACCGTTAAGAATTATTTTTTTAAAATATTCGACAAGCTCGGGGTTTCGAGCCGCGTTGAACTTCTGTTCATGAGTTTGAGCCAGGCTTCCACAGACCCGGCTGTGCAGGATTCCGGCAAAGAGATCCTGAAGGCCGATGAATATTCCCTGGGCGAATCTGAGTTGCTGGTTAAATCGGCAGAAGCCGGTATGCCATCGGCACAACTTGCGTTGGCCCAGATGTACCTGGCCAGACGAAGCAAACCTCAGGATGTGATGGAAGGCTACAAGTGGTATCTCATTGCCACGGAATGTGCAATGCAAGCCCGGGGTCTCATCACAAAAATGTTGACGGTAGAACAGATCGATGAGGCCAAACGCGAAGCAAGTATCTGGCTGGCAAAACGGAAGCAGACAGCCCTGCCATCGGCTACGGCGGTGCCACGATCCAACCACACGCCCCCTGCCGATGAAGCAAAACTTGCTCGCGCGACGGGGGCGCCGCAGAGTTCGTAGCAAGATCTGCCTAACCAAACGGAAGGTGCGCGAGCGGGCGTGCTCTTCAAGCACAAAACAACAAAAAAGGCGTGCCAAAATTCAGCACGCCTGTCTCGGCAAATTTCAGTTGAGCAAATTAAGCAGTTGCCATCGGGGTCATGCGCCGCCGCGACTTCACGTACATCGCGCCGAAGCAACAGAGACCGGCCATGAGCAGGTAGGCGAGAGCTGCTCCGCCCTCGGGAACCACTTCCAGGAATTCTTGCGCCGGGCAATTGCCGCTTTCCGCGTTACACACGGTCAGACTGTTGCCGACGAGGGGTGAGATCACGAATACATTGGAGAACTCTCCGTTGTAAAAAGCGGTCCCCTGCGCCCCGCCGAGCAAGCCGCCGGTGATGTTATGGCTTCCGCAATTTCCCGATCCAAAGATCGCATTGCAAAGGGCAATATTGGTGCTGCTCGGGTGGCCGCCGTTGTCTAAGAAATTGGCGACTCCGGTTGGATCAAACACCGCCCACACCGCATAAGAATAGTTGATTTGATTCTGCGAACCGGGCGTTTGCTGAACCAGTTGCAGCGTGAGCCATGCCGCTTCCTCGTACAAGTTGAAAGTTGAAGCAGAGACTCCCAATGCGTTACCCCACGCGGTTGGCAGATTCGTAGCTGAGAGGCTCGAGAATGAGGTGATGTTCGCGTTCCACGTGGAGCCAACCCAGCTGTTATCCTTGAAATCATCGCAGGTTACGGCAGTATTCTGAGCGCCGTTCACGGTCGCATAGTATGGGCTTACATAGATTCCATCCTCAGAATATCCCCCCGCGCTTGTCAGAGTTACAGGCACGTTAGTCTGGGCCGTGGCCACAGGCGCAAGACAAAGCGCCGCGAAAGCCAGGGCACAGAACCCTTGAATTGCCTTTTGCTTTAACATCTTTTCTCCTAGGCCGGTTGTACAGGAGGGGGAACCTCTTTAGCGGAGTCCTGATGGGCATTACCGGAAAAGCTTACATGTTCACTCTAGCGCGGAATCCAAAGCTGTCAAGACTGATAATTATTGCGAGTGGTTGCAATGGGCTGCAACATCGGCTCTATCATTAAAAACCAAGGCAACGCTGAATGCCCCGTCCGGTGCTCCGTTTGCGCGCTGTTGTTGCTTACCTGGATATCGGCAAGAGTACTAAAGTAACCGGATTTGGCGCACCGCAGGAATTACCATGCTCTATAGTTCTGACTATTTCGCAGCCCGGCATGGCGGGAGGTTTTGCAGTGAGGATTTTCTCCGCTCTTCGTCTTACCTTCGTTCTGGCCACTATTGCATTTTTCTTAGCTGCCTGTTCCCGCGATCCGAACGTGCGCAAACAAAAATATTTCGCCAGTGGCCAGCACTATTTGGAACAGGGCAAATTCTCCGAAGCCGCTATCGAATTCCACAACGCTTTGAAGGTCGATCCAGCCTACGCGGATGCGCACTATCAACTTGGAATGAGTTACGTAAAAACTCAGCAATGGGCTCGTGCCAATCAGGAGCTTGCCCGCGCCGTCGAGCTGCAGCCACAAAATTATTCCGCTCGCTTCGAGCTGGCAAAACTGCTGATCGCTTCCGGAAATTTCTCGCAGGCCCAAGAACAGACGGATTCACTTCTCAGGGATCGCCCAAACGATGCCCAGTCGCATTTCATCGCCGCCAATCTTCTGGCGGCGCAAGCCCACTTTCCGGCTGCGATGCAAGAAATGCAAAAAGCCATCGCGCTTAATCCGAACGATTGGAATTTCTATTTGAATCTCGCGCTGATGCAATTAAAGGATGGAGAAGCAGACGCCGCCGAACCGAATTTCAAGAAAGCGATTGAGATTGATCCCAAGGCCATCGATCCTCGTTTGATGTTGGCGAATTACTATCAGGTTCGCAGCCGTTTCGCCGAAGCTGAGCAGCAACTGCGCGAGGCTGTGCAGATTGATCCGCACAACCCGGAATTGAGAGCGGCAATGGCGCGCTTGTACATGGCGCAGGGCAAGAATGTGGAAGCTGAACAATTCCTCGAGCTGGCAAAAGGGGATTTCCCCGACAATTCCGCCGGATATCGGATGCTCGGCGACTTCTATTTCCATGCCGGCGCCCTGGATAAAGCGACAGTGGAATATGCGGGACTGTATCAGCAGCATCCGAAAGATGTGCAGGTAAAGAAAAACTATATTCAGCTTTTAATCCTCAGGAATCGTCTCGACGAAGCTCGCAGGCTGAACAGTGAGATTCTCAAAAGCAATTCGAACGATAGCGACGCCCTATTGTACGCAGGAGAGATCCAGATTCGTGATGGACACATAAGTGACGCCATTTCCACGCTGCAACAACTTACCAAAAACGATCCCAATAGCGCCGCCGGCCACTACCAACTAGGCGTCGCATTTCGCCAATCCGACGACCTGCAAAGCGCCGAGCGCGAATGGCGCGATGCCGTGCGTCTGCGACCTGATCTGTCCGATGCCCAACGTTCGCTGGCAGTGCTGGCGATGGGAAAAGGTGACATGACCACTCTCGAGCAATCGGCCACGCAGCTTATCACTCTGCAGCCGGCATCGCCGGAAGGCTATGCCCTGCGTGCGGTTTCTGAAATTAATCGCAAGCAGTTTCCTGCCGCTGATGCCGACGTTCACAAGAGCATTGAAGTTGCCCCCCAGAGCCAGTTCGGTTACGTCCAGATGGGAAATCTGAAATTTGTGCAAAAAGAATACGGCGATGCGGCACAAGCCTATCAGCAAGCGCTCGATCGCGACTCAAATTCGACTGATGCTCTGCGCGGCTTGATGAACAGCTATGTTGCACAGAAGCATGTGGATCAGGCGATTGCGATTGTTAAGTCGCAGATCGCCAAGTCTCCTAACAACTCAGATTTTTACGATCTCCTGGGGACCGCGCTCTTCCGTGAAAAACACGACCTGAACGCCGCCGAAGCCGCTTTCAGAAAAGCCATACAGCTCAATCCCAGGAATCCCGATCCGCTCATCGAGCTGGGTCAGGTGCAAACCGCCGAAGGCCGAGCTGACCAGGCCATCGCGACCTACCAGCAGGGGCTCAGGGATCACCCTCACGAAGTTGTCTTCTACCTCCTGTTGGGCGATCTTTACCAATCGAAACAGGATTGGCCCCATGCCGGAGATTCTTACCAGCAGGCGCTTGTCCTCAGACCCGAAAATCCGTTGGCTGCAGGCAAGCTCGCTTACGTCATGCTGCAATCTGGACAAAATCTTGACGTAGCTTTGTCCCTGGCGCAAACCGCTCGTCGTGGCTTACCGGAATCCGGCGGCATCGCTGATATATTAGGATGGGTCTACTATCAGAAAGGTGCCTACGACTCGGCCATCGAAATGCTTCAGGAGGCGCTGAAGCTCGACCGTGCGGCCAGGTCTCCGGACGACCCTCGACTGCACTACCACCTCGGAATGGCCTACGCGAAAAGTGGCCAATCGGCTCTCGCCCGGCAACAATTGCAGTTAGTCTTGAAGATCGATCCAGACTCCGCCGCCGCGGATGATGCGAAGAAGCAGATTGCGCAATTTAAACTCTAGCCATTTGATATACTGCCACACACAAACCAGCCACCCGTAAGGCCGGGGCACCACTTCCTTAGTTCTGCATTTGTAAGAATTCGTGATTTGCGTGGCCGCGCAAATCACCGAAAAATGTTGCATTTTTCACTGGCCTTTGGCTGCCTTGCAGGTATGTACCTTAGACATCTACTGCAACGGAAGCCCGGAAGCCAAACTGGTTGTAACCAGTCGGCCCGATCCGCGGCATGTAAATTTCGTGCCGGGTTCGACCCACGTATGAGAAAGACAACGCAGACAAAAGCTATCCCAAGGGTTACTCGATCGAAGGTGAAGACGTCTGTAGGAGCATTGCTCTTACTTGCCAGTCTCATCGTGCTGGTCGGGTGCCAGGGTGTAAGCAGTGGCGGATCATCGGCACCTTCCGGGGCATCTGGAGCATCCGGCTCCCCGGGATCGTCTGGGGGCTCGGGGTCATCTGGAGGGTCGGGATCCTCCGGCTCCTCAGGGTCCTCCGGTTCTTCCGGCGGTTCTCCCTCGGGTGACGCGCAGCTTGCCGTGAACCCGGCCACGCTTGGGATTGGCGACGTGGTGGACGGCACCAGCGGTATCGCATCCGGAAGCCTGACAGCCAGCGGCGCCAGCGTCACGGTCAGCGCGGCTGAAACCAACAACTCAGTATTTTCAGTCGGCGGTCTATCGTTACCGGTCACGATCGCGGCGGGGCAGAGCGTTCCGTTCACGGTCACCTTCAGCCCGCTAAGCGTGGGTTCAGCGAGCGCAATCCTGACGTTTACCAGCAACGCTCAACCCTCGACAGCAGCTCAAACCCTCACCGGCACCGGTACGGCTGCGTCATCGCACACAGTGAATCTCTCGTGGAATGCCAGCTCATCTTCCAACATTTCTGGCTACAACATCTACCGCGCCTCCTATCAAAGCTCTTGCGGATTATTTGCCCGAATCAACTCTGTTCTGAACACCGGAACTCTCTACACTGATGCGGCTGTAGCAGACGGAACTTCATATTGCTACGCCACGACCGCCGTCAATTCGAGTAATGAAGAGAGCGGTTACTCGAATATCGCCTCCCCTGTCCAGATCCCGTAGGCAAACACAAGTACCAACTCAACTGCCGGTCTCATTTCCGCGCCAAAAGCTGTTCGTCGGTGCAAAGGCGTCCGAACCAGTGCTGCTGGTCGCAGGGCTCGGGCTCTAGCCATGCATTTTTCATTAGAAAACGTTGTCGTCAGGGGGGATGTACTTCTGGTCGCTGGGGTACGTGAACTATTGGCATCTTCCTGCGTCCAGAAAGGGGTTCCACACTGTTGTCATGCGACTCCCCCAGTCCAGCAGTCAACTTGCCTCTCTTCGCGTCGTTTTCGTCAGTCTCCTTTTAACCTTTGCCGCCATGCTGCCATTGCAAGCGCAGCCAAACGCAAAACAGTTGGTTGCCTCGCCACCCAACCTGAAGTATGGCGTGGTGGTGCCGGGCCAGTCGGAGATCCAGGAATCGATCTTGACGAACAACGGCCAAACCAGCCTGACCATTACGTCTATCAGCGTCAGCGGCTCAGCCTTTAAAGTGTCGGGTTTGAGCCTGCCCACGACTCTGAGCGCGGGCCAAAGCGCTACGCTGAGTGTGACTTTTAGTCCAACGGCCGATGGATGGACAAGCAGCCAAATAACGATCACCAGCAACGCCACCAACTCGAGCCTGCAGGTCGCCACGGAAGGCACCGGCGTGCAAAGCGACTCGGTGACGGCGAGTCCTTCCAGTGTGTCATTCGGACAAGTCTCGGTTGGAAAGAGCGCTAGTTCCACCGTCGTGTTGAGCAACCCTCACACCTGGAAGGAAACAATCACCGGAGTGCAGACCACAGGCAACGTCTTTTCTGTGAGCGGCACTTCATTTCCTGTCACTCTCGCCGGCGGCCAAAGCGTAACGCTGAACCTGGAATTTACTCCGCAGACCGCCGGGGCAGAGGCAGGTAGCGCATTCCTTACTGGTCCCGGCCTGAACATACCGCTGTCCGGAACAGGTGCCACCACTGGCCAACTCTCGATTTCGCCGGGGTCGCTGAATTTCGGCAACGTGAATGTCGGGTCGAGCACCACTCAACCCTCGAGCATGACTGCTAGCGGCGGCAGCGTCACCATTTCCTCCGCCACCAGCAGCAATTCTCAATTCTCCCTTTCCGGAATCTCGTTGCCCCTTACGATTAACGCCGGCCAAAGCGTATCCTTCGACGTGGTCTTCGCTCCTACGAAAAGCGGTTCAGATTCAAGCACGCTGAGCTTTACCAGCACCGCATCCAACCAAACGAATGAGTCACTGAGCGGCACGGGAGTTACTCCCCAATACAGCGTGAATCTCTCGTGGAATTCGAGCAACTCACCAGTCTCCGGATATAACGTATATCGCGGCACCGCTCCCGGGGTTTATTCGAAGATCAATTCCACGCTTGATCCGGTGACGGCATACACGGATGGTACCGTGGCTGCGGGTGTGACCTACTACTACGCCGCGACATCGGTCAATTCTGGGGGACAAGAGAGCGGGTATTCATCCCCGGTCCAGGTTGCGGTCCCGTAGGAACGGAAAATATAAGCTTCCAACTCTCATCGGTGCGGCATTCGTCACACTGATGAGACCAGGCCGTAGGAAGTCGACCTCAATCTCGATGGAAGCGCGCTTTTATTTTTGGGCTCCGGCTGGGTTTTGCAAGGTTTCAAATGCCTGCATTTCCTGCTTTGCCTCGGCGGTCTTGCCCTGTTTACGATAAATACCAGCCAATCCAAAGTGTGCCTGCGCCGCGAGGGAAGTTTGTTTCTCGATCGAGAGAAGTCTTGTCCATGCCTTTTCCGCCGCGGATGGATCATCGTCGAGCGAAGCAGCTTTCCCCAGTGAATAGAGAGTTTCGGGCATGTCGGGCATCAAGCGGTCAGCGCGCATGAGCTCCGCGCGCGCCTCATGTACTTTTCCCTGTTCCAACAAGGCCTGTCCCAGGCGATAAGCGGCCTCGGCATTTCCCGGTTGCAATTTGGCCTGGATGCGAAATTGTTCCTCCGCCTTGGGCCATTGGAACGCCCCGGCGTAAACCTCACCCAGCGCGAGGTGAGCCTCGGGCAAACCCGGGCGCAATTTCAGGGCCTCACGATATTCCTTCTCTGCATCCGGCATGCGGCGCAGCACGAAATAATTCTCGGCCATTGCTTGATGCGCGCGGGCGGAATCCGGATAAGCCGCCAGGAGCGTGTCGATGGATTGCTTCGCCAGCAGACCGCTTGCGCGCCCAAGGTAATAGAGCACATCCGGGTCGTTCGGGTGCGCCGCGAGCGCGGCTTGGAGATTTGTAACCGCATCGGTCAATTGTCCTGCCTGAATCTGCGCAATTCCCAACGTAGTTTTATCGGGCAGAAGCGCAAGATGAGGAATGGCCTCGCTGGCATATCCCTGCGAAAGCAACGAGTAACCCAGCAACTGGTGCGCTGGCAGCGAATCCGGGCTAAGCTCCAGCGCGTGTTTGAGAGGAGCGATCGCAGCGCCATAATCGGCGTTCTCCATATAAGCCTGTCCGAGACGGATGAAGCCATCGACCAAGCCCGGATCAAGTTTTGTGGCCTGGTCGAATTCCTTGATCGCGACTTCAAACTTTCGATCTTTCTCGGCGGCAAGCCCCGCTTGCATGTGCTCGGCAGCCTGGGGCGACGCAACTTGCCAGGCCAGATAGAGAAAAAAGAGCGCGCGGATCAAGGCTTCTCCGATTCACGCACTTCGAGAAACTGGTCGGCGTGAACATCATTTAGAAGCTGATGAATTCCGGAAGGCCAGGAGATCTCAACTTTCGCCTTCTCTGACGTGCCCAGCCCAAAATGAAGCCGCTTGTCACTCGACGAAAGATAGCTGCCCGCGGAGGTCGCGAAGCGAGTTTGTCCGTTGACTTGCACGCGGGCGCCGAAGCCATCGCGATTGCTGCGAGTTCCACGCAGGGTGATCACCAGCCAGTGCGCTTTGCCTCCGCGATTGAGAAGCACTTGTGGATGTCCGCCCAGGGTGGTCATCACAACATCTTGCCAGCCATCGTTATTCAGATCTCCAAACGCCGCGCCCCGCGCGGCCCATGGCATCGAATCTCCGGAATCGGCTTTCTCGAACCTGCCTTGGTGATTCATCGCGAGCAGCGGCGGTTCAAGATAGTGCAGAGAAGGGTCAATTTGTTCAACATTGTCCAATACGTGACCTTGTGCCACAAACAAGTCTTTCCAACCATCGTTGTCAAAATCTTCTAAGCCAACTCCCCATCCCGAACTGCCGCTCGAGAGCAGCCCGAGCCCGGTCTCGAGACTGCGATAGCTGAATGAACCGCCACCATCGTTGTGGTAGACCCCGTAAATCTCCCTCGGTAACTCCGTCACAATCACATCGGGACGGCCATCGTTGTCGTAATCCTGAAAGACCACGCCCATGCCGGAGAGCCTACGCCCATCCTGAGAAAGCGCGGCCCCCGCTTCCAGCCCAACTTCACTAAACGTTCCGTTGCCGTTATTGTGAAAAAGATATTGCTGCATGCCGTCATTGGCGACGTAGATGTCGGTGAATCCGTCGCCGTCGTAATCGGCAAAGGCTACCCCTAAGGCCCGGCCCTTTTTCGCAGCGATGCCGGAGCGCTGGCTCACGTCGGTAAAAGTGCCGTCCCCGTTGTTGTGATAAAGAATGCTCGTCGTCGTCGGAAACTCTTCTGGCGGACAATAGGTATGGAAATTGCCGCCGCAGTCTTTGCTGTGCTTTGTGTCCCAGTCCATGTAGCGGGTTACAAATAGATCAAGCTTGCCATCGTTATCGTAATCGAAAAAGCCGGCTGAGACCGACCAGCCTCCGGCGGCAACCCCGGCTTTTGCTGTAACGTCGGTGAAAGTGCCGTCACCGTTGTTGTGATACAGAATATTTTTTCCATAGTTCGTCACGTACAGATCGGGATATCCATCATTATCGTAATCGCCGACGGCCACACCCATCCCATAATTTCCGTCTCCGGCTTTCGCCAATCCCGCCTTCTCCGTTACATCGCTGAAACTCCCATCTTTATTCTGGCGGTAAAGACGATTCCAGTAGCGCGGATCATGGCGCTCGAAATTCTCGGGAGTTCGCATTGGGCTTGAAACATGTCCCCCATTAATAAAGAAGATATCCAGCAGCCCATCGTTGTTGTAATCCAGAAGAGCGACTCCCCCCGGCATGGTCTCGATCAAATATTTTTGAGGAGTGGGAGAGTTCTGCAGAGTGAAGTCCAAGCCGTGCGGAGAGACGACATCAAAGACGGGATGGCTCGCGGAGGCGCCCTGCAACCACAGCACCAACAGACATGATGAGCGAAACAGAGAGCTTAACAACTTCAGATCCTTGAGCTGCCGGGTAGATCTGGTCCACGTGAGCTTATTTCCGCTCGAGAACCATCCCGGGTCGATTCGCGTTCCACAAGCCTCGGCGGAATCAATATGGTTCTTGGCCGCATCGGACGTTTGGAAGCGATCCGTGCCATCAGCAATTCTGCCGCCTGGGTGCCGATCCTGCACGTCCCTTGATCGACAGAAGTCAGCGGTACCGCCAGGGCGTCGCCATAATGTACGTTGCCCGCACCCACAAACGCAATATCACGTGGCAAGCGCAAACCAGCCTCCACCGAAGCCTTCATCGCACCGATCGCCACGGGATCGTTGAAGCAGAAGATTCCGTCCGGAAGTGGCTGCAGTTTTAACATTTTTCCCATACCCTCGTATCCAGTCCGGTCGCCGTGTCCCCCCTCAAGGATGTAATTTCGATCTGCAGGCAGGCCAGCTTCCCTCAGCGCCGACTGATAGCCCTCGCAATCGATCCGCGGCAATGCCGATGTCAGGGCCGCGTAGGTGGCCAATGCGCCTGCAGCCGCACGCGATGAGGTGTACAGTCGCCATTTTGCCGATCGCACGATTATCGACTCCCACAAAGCACGCCTTCAAACCACGAATCGGACGGTCAATCAAAACATACGGAGTTTTTCTTTCCTGCACTCGCTTGAACATATCGAGCCGGGGTGGAGATTGCGCAGACGCAATGATGAGCCCATCCACCTGTCTGGCGAGTAGTGAGTCGACTTCGCTGGCTTCCAGTTTGGGATCCTCCTCGAAGGACGCGATGACAACATGGTAGCCATGGGGACGCACTGTATTCGCCACTGCGCGCGCAATCTCCGCAAAAAAAGGATGCGCGAACTCCGGCAGCAGCAATCCGATCGTGTAAGTGCGCCGCGTTACCAGGCTGCGAGCCACCCAGTTCATCTGATAGTTCAGTTTCTTGGCGTGACGCAACACTCTTTTGCGGGTGGCTTCGCTGATCCGCCCTTGATTTCGCAGCACCTTCGATACCGTTACCACAGACACTTTCAAGTCCTTGGCGATGTCCATCATGGTAACGGGCATGAGCGCGAGCATACGCCGAGGGTTAACGATTATTCAAATGGAAACTATGCATTTTATTCTTGACAATCGCCGCCCCGCTGTTCAAAAATCCCGCCACTGAAGTTTCTGGGATTTGGGGATTCCTGCATTCAGAAAGAGACTATCTATGCCAAGTCGCATCCTGTGGAGCCTCGTTGTCTCGCTCGGTTTGATCTTCTCAGCCGTTTCTCTTTATGGCCAAAGCACTTATGGTTCGGTCGTCGGATCAGTCACCGATAGCTCCGGCGCAAGCGTCACCGACGCAACCGTCACTCTGACTAACGTGGGGACGGCGGAAAAGAGAACCCAGCAAAGCGGCGCCGATGGACTCTTTACGTTTATCAACTTGTTCCCTGGCCAATACCGGATTGATGTCGAAAAGGCGGGATTCAAGCACTTCGCTCGCACTTCCATCACTGTAGAGGTGCAGCAAAGTACCCATGTGGAGTCGGTGCTTCAGGTTGGCGAAGTCAGCCAGGTGGTCGAAGTGACATCTCAGACCCCGCTGCTGCAGACTGAGTCTGCATCGTTGGGTCAAGTGGTCGATCAGCGCAAAGCCGACGAACTGCCTTTGAACGGCCGCAACATCTTCAATCTCATCACGGTTTCGCCCGCAGCGGTCGCGCAGGGCGGAGCGGGTGGGTCTCCAGTCGGCGAGAATCCCTTCAGCTGGGGCAACTATCAGATCGGCGGTTCGTTCGCCAACCAAGGTGCGGAGTATTTGGACGGTCAGCCCCTCAACATCGGTTACATCAACCTGCCAATCATCATTCCCACGCAGGACTCAGTGGGCGAATTCAAAGTCCAATACAACAACCTCGGCGCCGAGTGGGGCAAGTTTGCGGGCGGCGTGGTAAACCTGAGCACGAAGTCGGGCACCAATGCCTGGCACGGCTCCGCGTATGAATATTTCCGCAATAAGGTGCTGAACGCCAACGAATACTTCAACAAGCAAACGGAATTGGTGGCTGGCAAGCAGAACGAAGCGCCACCTTGGGAACAGAATCAATATGGATTTCAACTCGGTGGTCCGGTAATCAAGAATAAGACCTTCTTTTACACCAGTTGGGAGCAGTACCGTCAGCGGACGTCGATCCCATTCACCACTACTGTCCCTGCCGCAGGTATGCTGACGGGAAACTTCGGGTCGGTTTGCACAGCCGCGGGGGGAACTTTCAACGGCGCTGGCATTTGCAGCGCGGCCGCGGGGCAGATCTACGATCCTTATACCGCGAATGCGGCTGGAGTTCGGACACCGTACCCGAACAACATCATCCCTAAGGCGGAGTTCAGCAAGGCAGATGGAATTCTCGGGGGCTTGTATTATCCAGCTCCCAACCTCCCAGGAATTGTGAATAATTACTCGACGGCATACCCGGGCGGCGGTAACACGAACGAATTCGTGGCCCGCGGCGACCAGAATATCGGGGCCAATACGCGTTTGTTCGGCAGATTCGCCTATTATGGCTTGCTGGACTTGCCGCAGAACCCATTGGGAACCGGTTTATGCGAAGACCGCTGCTCAGAGAAGTACCACAGCAAATTGCTTGCTTTTGACGTGAACCACAGCTTCACCCCGACGACAATTCTCGACGTGAACATCGCGGGAAGCCGATTTGTGTATTTGCGATCACCCATACTCTCAAGCTACGACTTAACCACTCTGGGCTGGCCCGCCACCTATAACTCGCCTCCAGACTCGATTCGAACCCCTCCCACGCCAGAATTCCCGACTCCGAACGACGTGGGGCACTCGCAGGGCAACAGCGCCATCGGCGATCACAACACGCAATATAACTTGACGCCCGCGCTTACCATGATCCGCGGCAAGCACACCATTCAGGTTGGTGCCCAGTGGGAGATCGGGCTGGACAACTATTACCAGACCAACATCGCCAGTGGCGCATTCGGTTTCCAGGGAAACTGGACTTCATCCACCCCCACGGCTACCGACGGCTCCGGATCTCCTTATGCTGACTTTCTTCTGGGGCTCGCTCTGAATCAGGGCACTTTCGCCGGGAACCAAAACGAAGGCGTGGCCCAGAATCCCGCTCAGACCAAGGGCAAGCAGACTTATCGCGCGTTGTATGCCAACGACACGTGGCACGTAACCCCCAAGTTTACTGCCAGCCTGGGGCTTCGCTACGAATTGCCGGGAACCTGGTCGGAGGCTTACAACCGGCTGACGTACTGGAATCCGAACGCCGTGAACGGGACAGTTACAGGTTGCTCGGGCGTTGCTGGATCTCCTTGCCCTGGCGATGCGGCATACGTCGGCACTGGGCCGAACTCCAGCGACAACAACTTGCCGATGGACAAAAAGGAATTCTCGCCTCGAATTGGATTTGCCTATTCCGCCGACCAAAAGACCGTAATCCGCGCGGGCTACGGCATCTTCTTTATTCCCAACTACGTTTCGTTTGCGACCAACCCAGACAACGACGTGGTGAACCTCGCCTCTACGACATTCACTGCCTCGACGAATGGTTACATAAGCCCCATTTCGACGCTAGACGGAAGCAATTGCACGCAGGCGGGGGCTACCTTCGCTACGTTTACCTGTGCTCAGGCCGGCCCCTTTACAGCGGGAGGAATTCTGCCACCACCCGGGCGCAATGCGACGCCAAGCCTCTCGAACTTCGTGGCGGCGAACGGAAGCCCGGGCTTAGACCCTTACCTGAATCCGAAGTACGGTTACCTCGAACAATATAACCTCGACATCGAGCGCACCTTGCCAGGCGGATTCTTCGCCGACGTCGCCTACGCAGGATCGCACGGAGTGCATCTGCAACAGTACCAAACCAACGTCGATCAGATTCCAGATTCGTTCGTAGCCACTGCGGCTGGCCAGTACAACGCTGCCATCGCGGGCCCTTGCAGTGGAAACGCCGACCCGGTTACATGCGCCAATAAGTTCGTCGGTATCGACCAACAAATCGCCAATCCTATGGCAGGCAAAAGCCCGAATGCGACAATCGGCGGGCCAAAAATCTTTGCGGGACAGTTTGATCGGCCCTATCCTGAATACAACGGCCTCAACCTCAACGGCTATGGCTGCTGCGACAGCAGCTACAACTCGCTGCAAGCAACCGTGACGCGCCGGTTTCAGGGCGGCGGAACTTTGCTCGTGGCCTATACCAATGCAAAGTTGATGAGTAATACAGATACGCTCACCAGTTGGTTGGAGAGTGACGCGTTTGGCACCGGTGGCGTCGGATCGGTTCAGGACTGGAACAATCTCAAGGGAGAGAGGTCAATTTCCTCCCAGGATATTTCACAGCGGTTGATCATCAGCTACGTGCTCGATCTTCCCTTCGGCCGGGGGAAGAAATATGCCAATAGCTTCACCGGATTCGCCAACGGAGCAATTTCCGGTTGGGGAGTCGATGGCATCACCACTTTCCAAAAAGGCTTCCCTCTCAAAATCACCTATGCTGGTACGACCTCTTTAGAAGGTGCCAGCTTGGGGGTGGCGAACGTACGTCCCGATGTTGTGCCCGGATGCGCCAAGGAGGGCAGCAGACAAATCAGCAACAACATTACGACCAATCCGGAACTGTTTTTCAACACGTCTTGCTTCGCGGCTCCCCCTCAGTGGGGCTTCGGCACTGAGGCCCGCGTAGATCCCACGCTTCGCGGCCCCGCTATCGATAACTTTGATTTCGCTGTGTTCAAGAAAACCATGATCACCGAGCGAGTAGGGGTTGAATTCCGCACGGAATTTTTCAACATCTTTAACCATCCATACTTTGCTCCGCCTGCAACCGGTTATGACGGGACTCCGACAGCCAACGGATTCGGACAGGTAACTTCGACGGTGGGGGCCGGCGTCGCTTCTCCGGAGCGGCTGGTACAGTTCGCTGCAAAGGTTGTGTTCTGAGAACCACTCACCTGACTCCGGACCGGATCTTTCGGTCCGGAGTTTCTTATTTTGCGTGCTCGGTACCAATCGCCTTGTTGCCAACCGCAAGTATCAGGCCTCTCGATTGCTCCATCTTTTCCCGCCGGATACTTGGTCCTTTCCGGCCATGAAACTTGTTCACTCGATTGACTATTCCGACGCGAAACGGGCCGTTACCTTAATCGTAGAAAAAGCCACGCCAAGCAAGAAGGCCGCTGCGATCGCCGTGGCCGATTGCCACGGCGATCTCATTTACTTCGTCCGCATGGATGGCGCCCCGATTTCTTCCATTCAGATTGCCATGAATAAAGCTTGGACCGCAGCCCGCGAGCGCAAGCCCACGAAAGAAATCGGCGATAAGGTCAAACATCCCGAAAAAGCGCACGATATTGCCTATTACGGCGATCCCAAGTACGTTGGCTGGGGTGGCGGAATTCCGGTATGGAAGAACGGTGAAGTCATTGGCGCAGTGGCCGTCAGCGGGTTATCTTCAAGCGAAGATATCGAGTTAGCCAAGTTCGGGGCCGATCTGATATCTGGCTCGTAACCGGACACTATGGCGCGATCTCGGCAGGGCACTGAATATTCGTTACGCTAGGTATGCAAATCGGAGGTTAGGAATCATGCGCTTATCAATGATGTGCTTATCAACGCCGCGCAGACTGCAGGCGTTTTTTTTAATCCTGATATTCGTAAGTCCTGCGGTAGCCCAGTCAACTCCACAATCCCCAGCAACCGAAACCCGCGTCGATTCTCTTCTCAAGCAACTGACCTTGGAAGAAAAGGTCGACCTCATCGGCGGCGTCGACGATTTCTACATTCGTGCCATCCCGAAAATTGGGCTTCCTAGGCTCAAGATGGCGGACGGGCCGGTTGGAGTCCGCAACTATGGCCCGGCAACGGTTTTCGGTGGAATCGGGCTTGCGGCCACATGGGATCCCGCGCTCGCTGAGCAAATAGGCAAGATCATCGGCGAAGACGCGCGCGCCCGCGGTGTTCACTTCATGCTCGGGCCCGGCGTTAACATTTACCGCGCGCCCATGAATGGCAGAAATTTCGAATACTTCGGCGAAGATCCGTTTCTTGCGTCGCGCACCGCCGTCGCCTACATCAAGGGCATGCAGGGCGAGGGTGTCAGCGCCACGATTAAGCATTACATGGGGAACAACTCCGAATTTGACCGCCACAACAGTAACTCCATTATCGACGAGCGCACCATGCGGGAAATCTATATGCCGGTCTTCGAAGCCGCGGTGAAAGAAGCCCACGTCGGTGCGATCATGGATTCCTACAATCTCACCAACGGCCTCCACATGACGCAGAACGGCTATCTCAACACTGACGTCGTCAAGAAAGACTGGGGATTTACTGGCATCATCATGTCAGACTGGGATTCGACCTACGACGGAGTTGCCGCCGCGAATGGCGGGCTCGATCTCGAAATGCCCTCGGGAAAATTCATGAACCGCGCCACGCTCCTGCCGGCGGTCAAGTCTGGAAAGGTAAGCGAATCCACAATCGACGACAAAGTTCGGCGCATTCTCCGCACCGCAATTCAATTTGGCTGGCTCGAACATGATCAGACCGACACGTCGATTCCTCGGATGAATCCTGAGGGCGATAAAGTCACGCTCGCGGCGGCATCGGCAAGCGTGGTCCTTCTTAAGAACGACGGCAATCTCCTGCCCCTCGACAAATCAAAAATTCACTCGATTGCTGTGATTGGACCGGACGCTCATCCCGCTGTACCCGATGGCGGTGGCAGCGCCGAAGCCAAGCCGTTCGCGCCGGTAAGCTATCTGCAAGGTATCGCGAGCTACTTGGGAAGCAACGCCACTGTTTATTACGACTCCGGCATACCTGCCTTCGACGAAATCGCGAAGCATACGGACTTCACGACCCAGGCAAAGGCAGGCCAGCCCGGCCTGAAGACAGAGTTCTATGCCAACAAGACTTTGAGCGGCACACCTTTCGTGACAAGAATCGACAAGCATGTGAACTTCGAACCCGCTCGTGGTGACGCCGGCGCTGCGGGCGATGTTTCGGTCCGCTGGACCGGCTACTTCACACCGGCTGCTGCGGGAAAGTATCTCGTCTTCGCTCAGGGCCCGGGAGAAAACGGTGGTTACCGTCTTTATGTCGATAAGAAGCTCGTCTTCGATAACTGGACGCAGTGGTATGCCTTTGTAAGTGAGATCTCGATGGACCTAACGGCAGCTCCCCACGAAATCGAAATGGATTATTACGCGAAGGGTGGCTGGGGCAAGACCTTCGCCAATCTAGGCATCGTGCAGCCTGAAAGATTAATCACTCCGGAAGCGAAGGCACTTGCCGCGAAGGCCGACGCGGTCGTGCTGGCGGTTGGTTTCGATGCGGCTGACGAAGGGGAAAGCAGCGATCGAGAATTCCAACTGCCTCCCGGCCAGGATGAACTGGTTCGCGAAATCACCGCGGCAAACAAGAATACGGTTGTGGTTTTAACCTCTGGTGGCGGCGTCGATATGACCGCGTGGATTGACCAGGCTCCCGCTTTGTTGCAAGCGTGGTATTCGGGACAGGAAGGCGGCATGGCTCTGGCGCAGCTGTTGTTTGGCGACGTCAATCCGTCCGGAAGGTTGCCGATCTCGATCGAGCGCCGCTGGGAAGACAATGCCGTTTACAAAAGCTATTACCCGAAGCCGGGAGATAAGAAAGTTGAGTATAAAGAAGGTGTATTCGTCGGTTATCGCCACTTCGACAAATCGGGAAGCAAGCCCCTGTTTCCCTTCGGTTACGGACTGTCCTACACAAGCTTCGCCTACAAGGATCTGAAAGTCTCGCGGAGCGCAACATCAAACGATCAAGTTCTCGTGGAATTCGATGTGACCAATACCGGATCGCGTGCCGGAGCTGATGTGGCGCAAGTATACGTCGGCGATGGGCACGCTCCGGTTCCAACTCCAGTAAAAGAGTTGAAAGGCTTCTCTAAGGTCGACCTCAATCCCGGTGAGAGCAAGCATGTCCAGATCGCGCTTGACCGCCGCGCGTTCTCCTATTACGACGTCAAAGATCACAAATGGGCTCTCGCTCCCGGCGACTTCGATGTGTTCGTCGCGCGCTCGGCAGCCGAGATCGAACTTGCGGGTAAAGTTGCGCTTCAGTAGATCGAGTGACAGGGAAACATGGTACGAGTTGGTCTGATTGGATTCGGCCTTGCGGGCCAGGCTTTTCACGCGCGGGTAATTCGGGGTGTTCCGGGTATGCAATTGGCTTGCATTCTCGAACGCAGCGGAGCGAAGGCGCGCGAAAAATATCCTGATGTCCGCGTCGCGCGAACAGTCGAGGATCTGCTCGAAGATGCCAGCATCCAGCTCTGTATAATCGCAACCCCCAATGATTCGCACTTCGCCCTGGCGCGCGCATGTCTGCTGGCCGGCCGCCACGTTGTAGTGGACAAGCCATTCGCCCCCACGCTCGCTGAATCTCAAGAACTGGTGCGCCTCGCCGCACGAACGTGGACTTCTCATCACCGTGTATCAAGACCGCCGCTGGGATGGCGATTTCCAAACGATAAAGAAGATCGTCGCCTCCGGCGTGCTGGGGAAAATCGTCGAGTACGAATGTCGCTACGATCGCTTTCGCCCGCAGCCGAAAGCCAAAGCATGGCGCGAACGCGCCAACCAGCCTGCAGCTGGGGTTTTATTTGATCTTGGCCCGCACGTCATCGACCAGGCATTGGTCTTGTTCGGTGAACCCAAAGCGATTACCGCCTCGGCATTCTGCCAGCGAGAAACCTCGCAAGTCGACGACGCTTTCGATGTTTGTTTCGAGTATCCTGGCCTGCGGGCGATGTTGCGCGCGCGAATCATCGCCTTCGCTCCCGGCCCGCATTTCTTGATTCATGGCACCAACGGAACGTTCGTGAAGTACGGCATGGACCCCCAAGAGGCGAGGCTGCGCGCAGAAGATTTTTCGAAACAGCTTAACTGGGGCTCTGATTGGGGAGAGGAACCCGAAGACCTCTGGGGAACGCTGAGCCTAGTTGCCAAGCCCCGCGAAAAAGTAAGAACCGAACGCGGCGATTATCGCGAATTCTATGCCAACGTACGCGACGCCCTCGAAGACAAGTCCTCGCTCGCGGTTACGCCTGAGCAAGCCCTGCGAACCATGCGGGGCGTTCTGCTCTCGCACAAAAGTAGCCGCGAGCGGCGTACGGTTAGTTGGGACGAAGCCGTCGAGTAAGATCTGCGATCGACCTGTGCTCGGGGCGGATCGGGCATGGTGCCGAAAGGGGAGCGTCCTGCTAAGCCCTTCCAAACACTCTAAATTTGCTTTTACCCGTCGACTCAGCCATTGCGAAGCCTTCCGCTTTCATAGCTCCCCTCGCGGTCGATGTTCGTGGTGAGATGCGCGTGCGGCGTATTTTTGCGATTCCAGGTTTGCTGTTGGGTGGCTTGCCCGCCATGAACTATTAGCCTCGGGGCGGCGGAGACAGTGACCGGCATCACTGCCTCGACGAGAAGCGGGGAATATAAAGGAAGGTGAAGTCTAAGTTCTCGCTTGAAAGTTTTGAAAGGAATAGGAACGCGAGAGACGGCTTGAACAGAAATTTGAGGTAACGCGTGTCGCAGCCGAAGCCAAGGTTATTGCAAGCGGAAGAGTTGCAGAAGCTGATCGAGGAGCTGACTCGCCGAGGCTACGATGTAATCGGCCCGACACTGCGCGATGGAGCGATTTTCTACGACCACATCGAATCCTTTACCGACCTCCCCGCCGGCTGGACGGATGAACAGCAACCCGGCCGCTACCAACTGAAAAGGCGGGATGATCAAGCGCTCTTTGGATACGCGGTCGGTCCGCAAAGCTGGAAGAAGTATTTGTATCCCGCTGAGCAACGATTGTGGGCAGCTCAGCGCCAAGGCGAGACCTTCCGAATTCTAAACAACGAGAAGCCGGTGCGCCGGCCTTATGCCTTTCTTGGGGTGCGGGCTTGCGAACTGGCCGCCATCAAAGTACAGGATCGCGTGTTCTTGCAAGACAAGTACGTTGACCCGACCTATCGCGAGCATCGGCGGGGTGCATTCATCATCGCGGTGCAGTGCACGCAAGCCGCTGCAACCTGCTTCTGCACCTCGATGGGCAGCGGGCCGAGTGTGCAGGATGGATTCGATCTTCTTTTGACGGAATTGGGTGCGGAAGGGAATCACCGGTTTGTGATCAGAGCGGGAAGCGATCGCGGCGCTGAGTTGCTGGCGAGTCTTTCTACGGAGCCGGCCGGCGAAGACGACCTGCAGCAAGCGGAAACTGCCGTGGGGAATGCCGCCCAGCAGCAAGTGCGCAGCATCGACAACTCCGGAATCAAAGAGTTGCTCTACCAGAATTTCGACCATCCGCGCTGGGACGATGTTGCGCAACGCTGCTTGACCTGCGCCAACTGCACCATGGTCTGCCCGACCTGTTTTTGCACGACCGTGGAAGACGTAAGCGACCTCACCGGCGATCATGCGGAACGCTGGCGACGGTGGGATTCATGCTTCACCCTGAGTTTTTCTTACATCCACGGGGGCAGCGTGCGTGCCTCGGCCAGGGCCCGTTACCGGCAGTGGATGACGCACAAACTGGCGTCGTGGATCGATCAGTTTGGCACTTCGGGCTGCGTTGGTTGCGGCCGATGCATCACGTGGTGTCCGGTAGGAATCGACATAACCGATGAGGCCCGTTCCCTAGCGGAGGGAAGCAATCATGGAAAGCCTTGAACGCATTATTGCGCAGCATCCATTTTTCGCCGGACTAGAGCCGCAGTATTTAGATCTGGCAGTGGGCTGTGCTGCCAACACGCGGTTCAAAGCCGGCGACTACATCTTCAAAGAAGGGCAGCAAGCCAACGAGTTTTATCTGCTGCGTTCGGGCAAAGTAGCCCTGGAAGTATTCGCGCCACAGCACAAGCCGATTTTGATCGAGACGCTGGGCGAAGGTGACATCCTGGGCTGGTCCTGGCTGCTGCCTCCATATGTATGGAAGTTTCACGCGCACGCCGTCGAGAATACGCTGGCGGTCGCGCTCGATGGCAAATGCCTGCGGACCAAGTGCGAGCAGAATCACGATCTCGGATATGAACTGTTGAAACGTTTCGCGCAGATCATCGTGCAGCGGCTGGAGGTTACGCGCTTCCAGTTGCTCGATGTGTACTCCGTGAAATAAGAAAATATGTCAGTCGCGGCAAAACTCGATCCTATGCTGCCGCAGCCCTATGTAGTGCGGCGGGTGACCAAGGAGACATCGGATACTTTCACGCTGGCGCTTGAACCTGAGCAGGGAAGCGATGGCAACCGCTTTCTGCCCGGGCAATTCAGCATGCTGTGGGTATTTGGCGTGGGAGAATTGCCGATTTCGATCAGCGGCGATCCCGCAGAGCACGACCGGTTGATCTACACGGTGCGCTCAGTCGGCCAGGCAACCAATGCATTCGTGAACGAGAGGGTTGGCGAGAGCGTTGGAGTTCGTGGGCCTTTCGGCGCCGGCTGGCCTGTCGAGGCGGCACGAGGGTGTGATGTGATTCTCGTCGCCGGTGGCATTGGGCTCGCTCCGCTGCGGCCGGTGATCTACCACGTGCTGAGAAACCGCGATCAGTATGGGCGGCTGGTATTGCTCTACGGTGCCCGGAATCCTCGCGATCTTTTGTATCGCAAAGAACTGGCCGCATGGGCTCGCCAGGCCGAAACGCAAGTCCTCGTAACGGTTGACTATGGCGGCATCAGTTGGCACGGGCACGTCGGCGTGGTCACGACATTATTCAAATACGCCCGCTTGCAGCCCTCGCGCTCAGTGGCGATGATCTGCGGACCGGAAATTATGATGCGTTACGTGACCCGCGAGCTCGAATCTCACGGCCTCAGACGCGACGACATTTATCTCTCGATGGAACGCAACATGAAATGTGCAGTCGGCTTCTGCGGACATTGCCAGTATGGTCCGCACTTCATCTGCAAAGATGGCCCGGTTTTTAATTATTCAAGCGTCCAGCCAATGCTGGAAAAGTATGAACTCTAAAGCCAAGCCGAAACCGAAGATCGCAATTTTCAAATTCGCTTCGTGCGATGGCTGCCAGCTAAGCCTACTCGATGCCGAAGACGAATTGCTCGGGATTGCGGATGCAGTCGACATTGCGCATTTCCCTGAGGCAACCCGAGCCGAACTGAAGGGCCCCTACGACATCGCACTAGTGGAGGGATCGATCACGACATACGACGATGCGCAGAGAATTCAGGAAGTGCGGCGAAAGTGCAAAAAGCTCATCACGATTGGAGCGTGTGCAACCGCGGGCGGCATTCAGGCGTTGCGCAACTGGAAAGATGTGGATGAATTCATCCGCGTGGTCTACGCGACGCCCCAATTCATCAGCACGCTGAAGCTTTCGACGCCGATCGCAGAGCACGTTCCGGTCGATTTCGAATTGCGCGGTTGCCCCATCAACAAATATCACTTGATCGAGCTGATCACAGCCACACTCGCCGGACGCAAGCCGAACATCCCGGCGTACAGCGTGTGCATTGAATGCAAGCGGAAGGCGAATGTGTGCATTGCGGTTGCGAAGGGAATCGCCTGCCTCGGTCCGGTAACCCAAGCCGGCTGTGGAGCTCTGTGTCCAAGTTACGATCGCGGCTGCTACGGCTGCTACGGGCCGATGGAGAGCCCGAATACAGAGTCGCTCGGAAATCAATTCCACATTCTCGGACAATCTAATGGCCAGATTGCACACGCATTTCGCAGCTTCAATGCATGGGCTTGGCAGTTTCGCAAAGCCAGTGAGGAGTACGAGCGGAAATGAGCGCTGGCCAGAAAAATCGAACGATTCGAGTCGACACACTGGCGCGGGTGGAAGGCGAGGGCGCACTCTCCATCAAAATGGCTGGAGAGCGGGTGACCGACGTGAAGCTGAAGATCTACGAGCCGCCGCGCTTCTTTGAGGCTTTTTTGCGCGGCCGACATTTTTCCGAAGTTCCCGACATCACCGCGCGAATCTGCGGAATCTGCCCCATCGCTTATCAGATGAGTGCGGTGCATGCCATCGAACGCGCCTTGGGAGTGCGAATTGATCCGGCCGTGCGATTGCTGCGGCGGTTGTTTTATTGCGGTGAGTGGATTGAAAGCCACACTCTTCATGTCTACATGCTGCACGCCCCGGATTTCTTGGGACTTCCTGATGTGATGAGCATGGCGAAGGATCACCGGGCGGTGGTCGAGCGCGGGTTGCGTCTGAAAAAGATCGGCAACCACATAGTGTCTTTGCTGGGTGGACGCGAAATTCATCCGATTTCAGCCGCGGTGGGCGGATTTTATAAAGCGCCGACGAAACACCAGCTGCGCGATCTGCTGGAGGACTTGAAATGGGCGCTGGAAGCGTCTCTCGAGACCGTTCGCTGGACCCGCACATTCGACTTTCCCGACTTCGAGCAGGATTACGAGTTCGTGGCGCTTCGCCATCCGAATGAGTACCCTTTTAACGAGGGCCGATTGATCTCAAACCACGGCCTGGATATCGACGCGGCGGAGTACGAAGATCATTTTGTCGAACAGCACGTGAAGTATTCCAATGCGCTGCACTCGGTGATGCGGGGCGGAGGTTCATACCTCGTTGGCCCCATGGCGCGGTTTAATTTGAACTTTGACAAGCTACCGGCAGTGGCACAGCAGGCGGCGCGAGATGCGAACCTCACGCCTCCGGTCAGAAATCCCTTTCGCAGCATTACCGTACGCGCGGTCGAGATCGCGTTTGCATGCGCCGAAGCATTGCGACTGATTGCGGAGTACGAGCCGCCGGCCTCGCCAAGAGTCGAAGTCCCGAATCGCGCGGGCGTGGGGCAGGCAATCACCGAAGCGCCACGCGGCATTCTTTATCATCGCTACGCACTGGACGAACAGGGGAAGATTATCGCAGCGCGCATCGTTCCCCCGACTTCGCAAAATCAGAAACGTATCGAAGAGGACCTTCGCGAGTTCGCTCCGCGTCTGGTCGCGTGGCCACTGGATGAGGCCACGCTAAAATGCGAGCAAGCAATTCGGAACTACGACCCCTGCATCTCCTGTGCGACTCACTTCCTGAAACTGACGATCGATCGCGATACATTCTCAGGAGCTTAGCGCATGCTCATCATTGGCTACGGCAATCCGCATCGCGGCGATGATGCAGCTGGAATCTTGGTGGCCGAGCAGTTACGAGTATTCGGCGTCGAAACAACAATCCACACCGGCGACGCCCTGGCGCTAATCGATCTCTGGAAGCATTGCGAGCAAGTCACCATGATCGATACCGTCGTGACCGGAGAAAAAGCAGGTACGATTCGAAACTGGAATGTCGATGAATTGCTCTCCGTCGAATCGCGATCCCCGTCCACCCACGGCTTCGGGTTGGCGGAAGCGATTCGACTGGCGCGCAGCCTTCACTGTCTCCCATCGCAGATGTGTCTGTACGGCATCGAGGGGAGACGATTCGAAATCGGCGACCCCATGTCTGCGGAGGTGAAGAGCGCGGTGAAGATAGTCGTTAGACAGATCGCCGACACAAACCCGTGACTGTAATCGCTGCAACAACCGCGAGAAGAGCGTACAAACAAATCGAAAGGAGACTGCAATGTCACTTGCGGCGCTAAAACAATTTCTCGATAGCAAGCAGATTAAGTACATTGTGATATCCCAATCGCTCTCCTTGTAGACGGAGTTCTCCGGCTGCACATGGTCCGCTAATTGGCATTAGAGTACGAGATGCAACGCAGGTCTGTGCGCGAGGCCACAGGCGAGGGTGAGGAAAATTAAAAATACAGACGTCGCCTCTTTAGGCGTGGTGCCGGGAGGGGGAGTCGAACCCCCAAGGTACTAAGTACCGGCGGATTTTGAGTCCGCTGCGTCTGCCAGTTCCGCCATCCCGGCACTCGAAAATTATCTTAGACTACGCACTGCCAGAAAGCCAGTTGCGGCGGTTTTGCTTTCTCGAACATTGATCACTCATCTCTAGATACAAGATCGTGACGGAAGCAGCTCACCAGATGATCGTTCACCATGCCCACCGCCTGCATGAATGCATAGCAGATTGTCGACCCCACGAACGTGAAACCTCTTCTCTTGAGTGCTTTACTCATTGCATCTGAGTCGCGTGTGCTCGCGGGAACCTGGGTGCGATTCTTCCACGTATTAGTGCGCGGCTTCCCTCCGGCGAATTGCCAGATGTACCTGTCGAAACTGCCAACTTCCTCCTGCACTTGAAGCAGTGCCTGCGCATTCCGCACCGCCGCTGCGACTTTCAAGCGATTTCGCACGATGCCCGGATTCTTCAGCAATCGCCTCGATCTTCCTCAGGTCGTAACGCGCCACGCGTTCAGCATCAAACCCGTCGAACGCGGCGCGATAGCTCTCGCGCTTGTTGAGAATCGTCTCCCAACTTAGGCCGGCTTGCGCACCTTCCAGAATCAGAAATTCAAAAAGCTTTGTATCGTCATGTACGGGCACGCCCCATTCCACGTCGTGATAGAGAATCATCAATTCGCTTTGTGCCCAGCCGCAGCGAATGGGTTGGCTTTGTGGAGTCGGCTTGGTTTTCATCGGGACAGAATACTAGAATGCCTAGGTCGGAGGCCTTGTTATCGCGCCCTGCGAAGCGGAGGACACCAGTGCGGCATATTTTGCGAATACCCCGGTACGATAGCGCGGTTGCGGCGGTTTCCATTCCTTCATCCGCTCGCGCAGAACTCCATCGCCGAGTTCAACCTCGAGTACACGCTCGCTAATATCGAAGCGAATGATGTCACCGTCGCGCACCGCGGCAATTGGCCCGCCCAGCGCTGCTTCCGGAGAGACGTGCCCGGCCATCAGTCCGTGAGTCGCGCCGCTGAATCGGCCGTCGGTGAGCAACGCGACTGAAGACCCCAACCCTTCTCCGACAATGGCTCCGGTTACGCTCAGCATTTCGCGCATGCCGGGGCCGCCTTTGGGCCCTTCATTGCGTATTACCACCATGTCACCCGCTTTGACCTTCTTGCCGGTAACAGCAGCCATCGCGTCTTCCTCGGATTCGAAAACCCGCGCTGGCCCGCGCTGCCGTAATCGTTCGTGTCCGCTGATTTTTGCCACGCAGCCCTCCGGTGCAATGTTTCCTTTGAGGATCACTAAACCGCCAGTTTTCTTCAGCGGCTTTTCCAGCGGCGCAATCACTTCCTGTCCGGAAGTCTCGATCGCATTGCCGCTTTCCTCATGCAGCGACCGCCCGGTTACAGTCTTAGCCTCTGCATGCAGATGTTTTCCTTCCAACAATCGGCTGGCCAGCAAACGTGTGCCTCCGGCGCGATGCATATCGGCAGCAACAAATCTGCCGGAGGGTTTCAAATCAGCAAGCAGCGGTGTCCGCTCGCTGACGGTTTGAAAGTCATCGATCTGCAAATAGACTCCAGCCTCACGCGCAATCGCCAGCAGATGCAGCACTGCATTAGTCGACCCGCCGGTCGCCGCTACCGATGCAATCGCATTTTCAAACGCATCGCGAGTTAAAATATCGCGCGGTCGGATTTCTTTCCGCAGAGCACTCATCACAACGTTGCCGCTCTCGAAAGCGATCTGATCCTTCTTCGCATCCATCGCGGGCACGCTGTTGAAGCCCATCGGAGAAAGCCCGATCATCTCCATCACGGTCGACATCGTATTCGCCGTGTACTGCCCGCCGCACGCGCCTGCTCCGGGACAGGCGACATTCTCAAGATCGTGCAACTCCTGATCGGTTATTTTTCCGGCTGCATTCGCCCCCACCGCTTCGAACACATCCTGAATCGTCACCTCCTTGCCGCGATAGGTGCCGGCAGCAATCGTCCCGCCGTAAAGAACAAGTCCCGGCAGGTCCATCCGCGCCAGCGCCATTGCTGCGGCCGGAATCGTCTTGTCACAACCCACCACGCACACGACGGCGTCAAACATCTGACCGCGGCAAACCAGTTCAATCGAATCGGCAATCACTTCGCGGCTCACCAGCGACGCACGCATGCCCTCCGTGCCCATGGTCTCGCCGTCGGAAATCGCTATGGTGTTAAATTCCATCGGCGTACCGCCCGCCGCGCGAATTCCATCTTTCACCTTCGCCGAAAGCCGGCGCAGGTGAAAGTTGCAAGGCATGGTTTCAATCCAGGTATTTGCCACCCCGATCAGCGGCTTGCGCAAATCCTCATCGGTGAAACCAATCGCCTTGAACATCGAACGCGACGGTGCCCGGTCGCGCCCATCAGTAATACCACGGCTGCGATGCTTAGGATCCATAGGCGGTGAGAACCATCCGAAAGATTAGAACAATGAGAAGAAGATTAGCAGAGAAAGCAACCGCGCGAAAAACGGGGAACCTGTTTCTGGATTATGCCAGGAGGCCGCATTCCGTTACAGGTTCCCCAATCGCATGACGCTTACCCAGGAAGCGTTCACGCTGCTGACACTTGAACGGCAAGAGTGGTTGGGACGTCCTACGCCAATGCCGCGCGCGCCGACTGCTGCGCCACCGTCTCGGAGGCCGGGGGATGCGCCACCCACGCCGCCTCTTCGTTCGTATGCATCGTTGCAGTAGAACGCACGTCAGTTACATCCACAATCGCATGCCACTCGCGATAGAGCTGGCCAATCTGCTTTTGCGTCACATCCAGCAGCATCGTGACAATATGATCTTGTCCGGCGTACTCGGCATGCACTGTGGTCAGATCGAGCCCACGCCGCGAAACCGCGTTAAGGATCCGCATGAGTGCCCCTTGGACATTGCGATAGCGAACGTAAAAGACTTGCATAGTCGTCCCCCAAAAAAGTTAGTCATCGAGCGATTGAGTCATCGGGTCATCGAAACCGGCGCAGCGTGTTCTTGATTTTCAATCACGAAATCGCCCGATCGCGCAATTGCTCAATTCTCCTCATTCGTCCTCAAACACCATCTCCGACAACGCTGCTCCCGCCGGAACCATCGGGTAAACGTTTGCTTCGGGATGGCAATCGAACACCAGCAACTCCGGCTCCGGCGATCGCAGAAAATTCTCGATCAGCTCGCCAGTTTCAGCTGACACCGGAAATTCCGCCATAGCAGCCTCATTCAGCCGCCATCCGTGAATCTTGTAAGCCTTTGCGATCTCCACAAAATCCGGATTGTCGCTCAAATCAGTTTCCGCGTAATTGCGCTGGTAAAAAAGCTGCTGCCACTGCCGTACCATTCCCAGATACTTGTTGTCGATGATCACCATCTTGATCGGCAGCCCGAGCCGGCGGACCGTGGCAAGCTCCTGAATATTCATCTGAAATCCACCATCGCCCGAAACGCACAGCACGCAAGTGTTTGGCTTGGCTAGCTGTACGCCCACAGCCGCCGGCAGAGCGAAGCCCATTGCTCCCAGACCGCCGGAAGTAATGAATCCCCGCGGCGAAGATGAACGATATCTCTGCGCCGCCCACATCTGATGTTGTCCCACGTCCGCGATCACAACGTTGTCCTGCGGCAAGCGGCTGAAAAGTTCATCCAGAAAACGTATCGTCGACTGCGCCAAACCGCGCGGATCGGGTTCAGCCCGCTCAGTTGCACATGCAATCGCTCGCCACGCGCTCCAATCGGGCAGAGAATGCCGGCATAGTTCTGAATGAAACGCCGGAATCGTATCCGCTAAATTCCCAATCACTGGCACTTCACACGCTCGCACACGATCAAGCTGCCCCGGATCGATTTCGAAGTGCACAATCTTGGCATGCGGCGCAAACCGCGAGGGATCGCCGGTCACACGATCGTCGAGCCGCGCTCCAAAAACCAGCAGCAAATCCGTTTCGTGTAAAGCTGTGTTCGCAGCCCGTGTCCCATGCATACCAACCATTCCCAGATAATAAGGAGACTGGGCCGGCACCGCGCCCAACCCATGCACAGTCGAGAAAGTAGGAATATTCAAATGATCGAGCAGCGCTCTCAACTCAGGGATTGCCCCTGAAAGCTTCGCACCGGCACCCACCAAAGCCACAGGCCGGTTCGATCTTTGCAGCATAGCCACAATCGTGTCGCTGAAAGCGCCTTCAGCTTTCGCTTCTGCGGGTCGCGCGTGTGGAGAAAATCTCGCTGGCCCCGAAAATTCTTTCTTCGCCTTCAAAATGTCAGTAGGGATATCAATCACCACCGGCCCCGGACGACCGCTGCGCGCCCAATGGAATCCCTCGGCAATCACGTCGGGAATCTCATCAATGGTCCGCACCAGCCGGCTCCACTTTGTCAGCGATAAAGTAACGCCAAAAACGTCAGTCTCCTGAAACGCATCGGTCCCAATCATCGCCGTCCGCACTTGGCCGGTAATGCACACCAGCGGCACGGAATCCATCTTGGCGTCAGCAATGCCGGTCACTAGATTCGTCGCCCCCGGACCGCTCGTCGCCATCGCCACGCCAACTTTGCCGGTCACACGTGCATAACCTTCCGCCGCAAAAACCGCGCCCTGCTCATGCCGCGTCAGCACATGCCGCACGCCGCTGCCCTCCAGAGCATCGTACAAAGGCATGATCGCGCCGCCGGGATAGCCGAAAACTAAATCGACCCCCTCGGCCCGCATGCACTGCAAAACGATTTCAGATCCCTTAATCATTTTTCTCGTTGGTCATCCGGAGCAAAGTCGAATAGATCCCAGCTGTCACGACGACCCTAAGCGTTCACCGCCTGCCCAATCGCAGCCGCCTCAGATCCTGCAGCCTTCGCACTTTCCGCCGGTTTTGCAGTCTCTGCCTTCTTCTCCCTCCCCGGCAGCCAGCTCATCATCCCTCGCAGCTGCGCCCCAACTTCCTCAATCGGATGCAACTGCTCCTGGTGCCTCAAATCCGTAAAGTGATATCCGCCATCCTTATTCTCTTTAATCCACTCCCGCGCAAATGTTCCATCCTGAATGTCGGCCAGAATCTTCTTCATCGCCGCTCGCGTCTCATCGCCCACCACTTGTGAACCACGCGTCAAATCGCCATACTCGGCCGTATTCGAAATCGAGTGCCGCATGCGCGCCAGCCCGCCTTCATAAATCAGATCAACAATCAGCTTCATCTCGTGCAGGCACTCAAAGTAAGCAATCTCCGGCGCATACCCCGCCTCGACCAAAGTCTCGAACCCTTTCTTGATCAACGACGTCAACCCGCCGCACAGCACCGCCTGCTCGCCAAACAAATCGCTCTCTGTCTCTTCTTTAAATGTGGTTTGCAGCACTCCCGCCCGCGTCGACCCAATCCCGTGCGCGTAAGCCAGCGCATATTCGTGCGCCCGCCCGCTGGCATCCTGGCTCACCGCAATTAGTGACGGTACGCCGCGCCCCTCGGCATAAACCCGCCGCAACAGATGCCCGGGTGACTTCGGAGCGATCATCACCACATCGACATCGCTCGGCGGCACGATCGTCTTGAAATGAATGCTGAAGCCGTGCGAGAACCCCAAAATCTTCCCCGGATGCAGATATGGCTGAATATACTGCGCATAAACCGCCGCCTGGGTCTCATCCGGAGTCAGCACGTGAATCCAATCCGCGCGCTTCGCCGCCTCATCCGGAGCGACCACCACCATGCCATCCGCCCGCGCCTGCGCCGCGCTAGGCCGTGTCGGCTCCAGGCCCACAATCACCTTCGCCCCGCTGTCGCGCAAATTCTGCGCCTGCGCATGCCCCTGGCTGCCGTAGCCCAGGATGGCGATCGTCTTGCCCTTCAGGGCGTCTGGATTAGCATCATGTTCATAAAAAATAGTCGCCAAGGGGATGTCTCCTTGTTATTGCCAGTGTGGGGCGGGCGTCCTCGCCCGCCGCTTTTGAACTTGTGTTCGACTTCCACGATCAAAACCGACCGGTCGGTCGGTTTCAGATATGCTACAGAACGGACCGGGGGGTGTCAACAATTAAGTTTCTAGGACAAGTCCGAGCCGTCAAAGCGGGGACGGATGTGGAACATCCTGCCCCAAATCCCCGTATCTAAATCCAGAGAGGCACGCTTATGTACTGCAACGCTTGCGGCAAAGACATCGCTCAGGACGTCCACTTCTGCCCCTACTGCGGCAAAGCTGTCGGCATTCCGCCCGCGCCCAGGAGCGCGGCGAAGAGGCTGACCCGCTCCCGCTCCGACAAAAAAATCGCCGGCGTCTGCGCCGGCCTGGCTCTCTATTTCGATCTCGACGTAAGCCTGGTGCGCATTCTCTGCATCTTCCTCACCCTCGCCACCGGAGCCTGCCCCGGCATTGTCACCTACCTGCTCGCCTGGATCATCATCCCATCCGAGCCGGAACTCAAACCGCTGTTCGCGACGCAACAGCCAGTGGCAGGTTAGGCAGCCTACGCGGCTTGCTGCTCGCCACCAAAAAAGAAGGTGGAGATCAGTAGGATCTGTAATGCTGAGCGCAGTAGCATCGGCCGCAGGGTGATGCTACGGAATCGAAGCATCCCGACCGTTCCACGAGCGCGGCTGCGCCTCCACAGCCCCTGTGACATCCAACCTTCCTATCCACAGCTTTACTCAGCGATGATGGTCGAGGCCGTGACGCTCGAGCACTCAAAATCGTAGCGCCGCGAACTCCTTTGTTGAGAAGATTTAGAGATCTAAGTCCTTTGAAACGCCGGTTTGCGGAGAAAAATCCGCTGGCGTGATGATTCCAGCGATTTTAGAAAATAGGGGGGAGGGGGGGTAAGACCGACCTCCAGCGCGCGAATCACGGTCCGCGCCGTTCGCCGGTGCGCCATCGCAAACTTTATTTTACGGAGAAGTCCACAGAAACCGATTGAGGAACGGCAGAAAGAGTCATCCAGGATGGTTGATCTTCCAGGTGAATCGTGGAAAGCAACTCTTCTCGGCAGGCCAGCGAGTTCCATCTGAGAGTTCCACGGAGAAGTCGCGCGGATGCAAGTCAGAAAGCAGCGGCTTAACGAACTTGAGAGCTCTTTCGGCAGATTCGTCCTGTACTCTCCAGCTTCTTTCGGCCATATCGTGGCGCAGGCCTACTGGTCTGTTCCTCGCTCAATAGGTTAGATTCATCTTTCAGGAACTCGGTTTCACGCGCATTCTACTGGATGCGCAGCGGGCGTAAAAAGGGGCCGCAACCGACTGGCGACCAGCCAACCGGAAACAGCCCAACGTAAAGAGGAAGGATGACTTTGCCCAGCCGCTAAGAACTATCACTTTACACGGCGGTCACTTCATCCTCACGCCGCCAAGCCTCCAATCCCGCCACTCCCTGCGCCAACCGGCCGAGAGTCGCAGGCCCAGTCTTGGGAGCGAGAGTCGCGGACGGATTGACCAGGCTAGCCTCGTCATCTCCGCCGGTAATGCCCGCCGGGATCGGTTTATTCGGAACGGTCTCGTAAGCGTACGCTTCAATCACCGGCTCGAAGTCTTCTCTTTTCGAAACACGCACCCACCCGTAGTGACGGTTGCCATCAACATCAACAAACTTGACGCCGAGATAAGCAGAATGTTGAGGCGCCGCCCAGGGACAAAAACTGCTGCCTTCCGAGGTGCCCTTGAGTATGGACATCGGCTGGGCGCCGGGTGCGAAGGGCCGCGCCGGTCCGATGGTAACGCCGCGCCGCACATCGTTGGCACATTCAGCACCCTGGTCCTCCGTCACCCATACCTCGTTGGCGGTTTGCAGCGGATTAACCTTGAGCGCGTCATAGAAATACCCGCAACCCAACGGAGGAGCCGCAGCGGCGCGACGATGGCCGTGCTTTTTCCGCGCCCCCAGCGATGTCGTGGTGGAGGTGCAATGTCCGAGATCGTTCTGGGAGAGAGCGAAATCCATCTGCCCATCGTTATTGATGTCGAACTGAACCGAGCTGTCGAAGGGCACAAGAAGATTCGTCTTGGTAGAGATGATTTTGGCTTCGGCAGGCTGCACGCAAGCTAGCAGGGCTACTCCCGCGGAGCCGGCGGCCAATGCGTACGCTGACAAGTTTCTCTCCAATTCTCTGGGGAGACGCGATTGAGAACGTGGTCTGAGCTGAACTGGCTGAGTCGAGAGTAGAGTCATTGTTCTTCCTTTGCTTTGGACAGTTACGAAAGCGGAGATATCCATCCTGCAGAGTCCGCCGATTGTGACCGCATTCGGTACGGCTGTCAAGACTGAAAGAAATTGCAACCCGGCGGTGGCATTTACCGTGCCTTCCCTTTAACATGTCAGCCGATGCCCCGTGAAACAGCGCTCGAACCACGGCAGGAGATCCTGCGCACCGCCGCGCGCCTGTTCCAGCAGCGTGGCTACGATGCGACCTCGATGAACGATGTCGCGGCCGCGCTCAAGTTGAGCAAAGGCGGCCTTTACCATCACTTTCAGAGCAAAGACGAAATCCTCTTCGAAATCATGAATCACGCCATGGAGATCACCCAGGAGCGCGTGCTCAACCCAGTCCGCGAAATTGCCGACCCCGAGGAGCGGCTGCGCGCGCTGATTCGCCTGCATATCGAGGTCGTGCTCAGCCCACGCGACCGCGAGATTACCGTCATGCTGCATGAGAACCATCCCTTGCCGCCAGCGCTGCGCAAACGCATCAATGCGCGCAAGAAAGAGTACATACACTTCGTCGAAAAGCTGATAGCGGAAGTGCAGAAGAAAGTTCAGGAGAAAGCACTGAAGCCAGGGCGAGAGAACGGCACATACAAGGCGAAAAGCAAGGTCACCCCCCGCGCCGCGGCTTTCGCGCTGCTCGGCATGATCAACTGGATTTATCAGTGGTACAAGCCCGAGGGCGACTTGCAGGCGCAGAATCTGATTCCGCAGTTCACTGATCTGATCTTTGGAGGCATATTTGTGTGAAAACCTTTTTCGCCAGCCTCGCCGAAGTCGAAGAGCAGCGCGTCGAAAGCGGCAAGCTCTACCGCGAGTTTCTGCGGGTGCCGGCCATGAGCGCCGGATTATACGTGCTCGCCGCTGGAGAAACAGACCGCCAAAAGCCGCATCGCGAAGATGAAATCTATTACGTGCTGCGCGGTAAAGCCCGCTTCAAAGCCGGATCCGAAGACCGCGAAGTTTCCGCCGGCAGCTTGATTTTTGTCGCTGCAGAAGTGGGACACCGATTCTACGACATTGCGGAAGAATTGGCCGTGTTGGTTTTATTCGCGCCCGCCGAAACCTAAGTGCAGACCTTGCATGGATTGCCTGATCATTCCAATGTTGCCGAATCATTGGCCCGCCGTGCGGGAAATCTATGGTCAGGGAATCGCCACAGGAAATGCTACTTTTGCGACCGAACTTCCGGATTGGGCACAGTGGGACAGCAGCCATCGCAAAAATTGCCGACTGGTTGCTGTAGAGCCCAATGATGAGGAGAGGGCGGAACCTCTCTCGAGTAATGAAAGGAAAGTACTTGGTTGGGCGGCGCTGACTCCGGTTTCGGCGCGCCTAGTTTACGCGGGCGTCGCGGAAGTTTCCGTCTATGTTGCTCCCGTTGCCCGCGGACGACGTATTGGCAGCGCTTTGTTGCAGGTGCTGGTGCAAGAATCTGAAGCGAACGGAATCTGGACCCTGCAGGCCGGAATTTTTCCTGAAAATGTCGCCAGCATCGGATTGCACAAATCCTGCGGGTTCAGGAAAGTTGGCGTGAGGCGCCGCATCGGTAAAATGGGCGAGGTGTGGCGAGATGTGTTGTTGTTAGAGCGCCGCAGCTCGATCGTTGGAGTCTGATTCAAAGTGTTGTGCGGTCGTGCCCCGCCACGACTAGTGTCCTGGAATCCAGTAGGTTTCTTCCTTGATACCGGTTCGGTCGAGAAATCCGCGGCGCTTCAGTATGGCCTTGCTATTCGCAATCATATCGGGATGGCCACAGAGATACGCGTGCGTATTGTTCGGTCCGAGCCCCCACTGGTCAGCGTATTTCCGCAGAATGTCATCGGCGCGCCCGATTTCACCGGGCCAATCGGCGTGGTCCCACGCACGGCTCACCGTCGGAACATATTGCAGCCACGGCAGCTCATCGGCGAAGCGCGTCAGTTCATCTTTGTATCCGAACTCCCAGGGGCGGCTTGCACCGTTCAACAAATAAAGACGGTGAGCGCCGTCAAAGCAGCCTTCGCGCCATTCTCGCGCCAGCGTGCGAATCATGCTGACGAATGGCACCACTCCGGTGACGGTAGAAACCAGCAAATGATTGATGCGAGCATCTCCGGTTTGCAGGGTGAACTTGCCCTTGGCCACTCTTCGCATCAGCAATTCGTCGCCTGGTTGCAGTTTGTAAAGACTGGGCGTGAGTTTTCCCTCGGGCACGAGTTCCACAAAAAACTCGACATCATTCTCCGAGGGCGACGACGCGACGGAATACGGACGCTCGATGCGCTTGCCGTCGATTTCCAGTCCGAGCGTGGCGAACTGCCCCGGAACAAAATCGAAGCGTTCTCCGGGATCGACACGAAAGATCCAAAGATCGGGCGCGAGATCGATACGCCGGGTTATCCGCGCCTGATAAAACTTTTCGTCCGAAACTGTAGCCGGAAACGTTCGCGTGATCAAGGCTGCCTCAAGAGCCACACCTCTTAAGCATTTCAGGAAAAACGCCAGTCAGGTGATCTATATTTCAGATGATTCTCAGCAGAAAAAAGATTTGTTGCCGATGACTTGTAGAGAAAACCGAGTTTTTGGAAAGGTGGAGCGCCGATTCTCTTGTCCGGAGACTGGACTAGCGGTTTTGCGGTTTTGCTGGGCTGGGGTCCTTTGGGTTGACCTGCGAGCTCGCTTTGTTGACCGGCGGCGGCACGTCAGGCAAGGCCCGGAGTTTCGTCAGTTCATCCTGAGTCTTCTGCCAGTTCTTAGGTTTTTTCTTGGTTGCAATCGGGGCTTCAGGATTGGAATAGAAGGCGAGAATGTTGCCGCGTAGTTCCGGCGCAACCTGATCGAAGTTACGCTTCGACAGCTCATCGAGCAGGTGGGCGTAGGCATTATCGGTCAAGGCATACTCGCCGGCGCGGGTGTCATGTCCGGTATCAAAGTCGGTGTTCGTCAATTGAAGCGAACCGTCTTCAGTCTCCAGCAAACGTTTCTTGTAATCCTGCACCGTCAGATCGACGCTGGCGATATAGAGGTCTTCCGTTTTCTGCGATGGGACTTTGAAATCAAGCGCTTTAAACGGTCCGATCTTGGGCACAAATCGCAGAAAAAATGCCAGTACGCGCGTACCAAAACCGGGACGCCGGTAGCTCTTCCCCCACTCCCGCTGATAACTGGTGCGCGAAAGATAATAGCGGAACTGGCGCGCGTGGAAGTTCGGGGTTTCCTTCACGATCTCTTTTTTCCGTGCGACCAGCGCCACGCGAGTCATCTCGGGAATTACCTGGCTGATGGCTCGCCGAAATGTCCCGAAGGCAAGATCTTCTTTGGTGAGTACTTCGTTCAGCGGAATGGAGTAGGTGTCCTGAAAGGCGCGTTCCAGTACCGGTTTCGAAATCTCGAAGCCGATAAAATCGTGATAGCGATCGGAGGTGTAGCGGTTCTTCGCGATCTGGGTTACATCGAAGCCGAATTCAACTCGGATGTGGGCTTTCGGATTATCTTCATAGGTCACGACGTTTCCATATTTCTTGCGCAGTTTTGGAAATTCGATGCCCACCGCCTGATTGATCGTGGGATGGCCGCAGTTATCCGCGGAGTAGTGAGCCAGGGCGCCGAGTGCGAAAGCATACTCGTTCACATCGGATGCGTCTTTAACCATATTGACGACGAAGTCGCCACTGCGAACGTAATGCGTGAGATCACTGAAATACTTTGAGCCGAACGGATAGTAACCCATGTCCTGGATCAGCGAGCCTCCGTAGGCGAAGGCGTGAGCCTTCTTCAAATCGTCATCGGTCACGGCGGGAAAGCGTTTCTTCAGCAGAGGAATTAAATTGTCCTTCCACACTAAGTCCACTATTTCTTCATGAGTCAGCACCGAATAAGCCGCGCAAGTCTGCACCGAACAGACTTGCGCCAGCATTACTGCGACGAGCCAGAGAAGAACACGCCGGATTTGCGCGACTCGTCTCATTGGCCCACAACAAGAACCACGAACGTATCAGGGACAATCGATCTGCGCGGGTGAGGATTATCCGCGGTTGGCGCGGGAGGCGGACCAAAGTTCGCCGTTACCAGGTAGGCGTTGTGAGTTTTCGAATCCAGTGCCATCGTGCGCGCGCCCTGCTGCGTCGGAACTGTTTCTGCCACGCTGAACTTGTCGCGAGATTCTTCTTTGACGATGGTGAGCACGCCTTCCCCGCAGGATGCGAACGCCAAATGCGTATCATCGTCATACGCAGTGGCGTCTACCCCTTCACCAATCGGTGGAGTCGCCAGCACCTTGCCGGTATCTGCATCAACCACCGCCATCATCTTATTGTCGCAGCCAACAAAAAGGCGCCGGCTCTTTTTGTCCATCGAAAGTCCGCTGGGCTCTTCACAGGGCGCCAGCGGCCACTTTGTTTTGACCGTGAGGCTATTGGGATCGATGACCGTCAATTCGCTTTTGTCCTCGATATTCACGAAGACTTCGCCTTTGCCATCGGCCGCTGCGAATTCGGGCTTGCCGTCCAGCTTGATTGTGCCCAGCACTCTGCCGCTGGCGGCATCAATGGCGGTCGAGTCCTGGCTCTTTCCATTGAAAGTGAACACGCGCTTGGTCGAGGAGTCGTAAAGAATCGCGTCGGGATTGTCTCCGGCTTTTACTTTGCTGGATGTGGCCAGAGTTTTGAGATCAAAAATGCTGACGGTACCTTCGCGTCCATTGCTCGTGAAACCGCGGCCGAGGTCTGGGGCGAGTGCGATGCCATGCACTCCGGGCGTGTCTGGGATGTCGCCGACAGTCTTTCCAGAATCGAGGTCGAGCACCATGACATGTGTGGCTCGAGATATATAAAGACGGCGCGCAGCAGAATCGGCAATCAAATAGTCCCAGCCACCTTCGCCACCAAGTTTGTATGTCTTCACGATTTTGTATCCGGGACCGGCCGCAGCCACCGCGATGGCGGCGGTAAGCAGAATTACTGTCGACGACCAACACCAAATATGCTTTCTAGCTGACATGCCTTTGGCAAACATTTATTTCCTCCGAAGGAATTGCTGCCCCGCCGAAGCGATAGTTCGATGAGGAATCTGGGCTAATAGGTAGCCACCTCACACCGAATTTCACTTAAGGGAGTCCGGAAGTAACTTTACCTCATTTGCGGGCATGCCTAGAATTTTGCCATGTCCATTTTTCGAGTCAGCGCGGACCAAAATGGGGCGACGAGCGACGGAAGCCCGTTCTCGGCGCCGGACCCTCATTTTGCGCCAACGCCTGATTATGGCACGCTTGGCCCCGACTCCGATTTCGCCAAGAATATTGGGAAACTGCCAGCTTCATCTTCCACAAGTGCGCCTGCCAACAAGAGCGCGGCATCGACCGCTGCAGCGAAAGCTCGCGTGCTCTCCGCCCTCGCCACGGGCATAGGGATTCTCGCCGCTCTAGTAGGTGCAGTGGTTGGCGGGCCACATGGGTTCATCCACAAAATTCTAGGTTCAACTTCGACTCAACAAGGTGGCCGAGAGGCGGGGAACATTTCTGCCCGCGATCTGAACCGCGAGAACGCTCAGGAACAGGCCGAGACTCTTCTCACGCGTGCCGTGAGTCACTCGGCTGGAGCGACCGATGAGATTCAATCGCGAATCGACAGCTGGCGCGGCCAACTTAGCCTGGACCCCCAGCTCAGCCAACTCACTACGGCGGCGCTGAATTCTGATGCGCCAAGCGTGCGGGCTTCCGGAGTGGAAGTACAGCTCGCGGCTTACGGATTGGACAAGCACGTCACAACCGTCGATCGCTTGCTGCATCAAGCGGACTCTTCCGATCACGCTCAGAAAATCTGGGCCTTGTGGACGCTTGGCTTGCTTGGCAACCGCGGCGTGGAAAGCGATCGTGTGGTCGAGGCGCTCACCGCTCATTTGGAAGGAGCAGCCAAAGATGTAGACGAGGATTCCCGCCACTGGGCCGTTGAGGGGCTTGCGCTGGTGGGAACGGACGCAACCATCGCCCCGTTGCTCAGAGCGTTGCATGACGATCCGTCTCCACTGGTGCGCGAGCGCGCCGCCTGTAGCCTGGCAGAATCTGGAATGCTGGCGCACGAGCAGCGTATGACTGCCATTCCGCGACTGATCGATTACTCAGACGATCCGTCACTCGACGCGCAGACCCATGCATGGGTATTCCAGGCGTTGTCTGACATTACCGGGAGACGTTTGCCACGCGATGCTGGTGCATGGCGAAACTGGTATCAAGCCTCCGTCGGCAAGAATCAGCGATCGGGGCGAGCTCGGGTTTCGCCATAGTGCGACGAGACTCTTACGCCGCCCCGATCAGCGCTACTCGGCCATCTTAGCAATGTGCACATCGAAACCCGTCTTGGGCAGCAGTGACGTCAGAGCGAACGCTTTGAATCCGTCGCCATTCACTTCTGTATGACGGTAGAGGCCGGGTTCTGTCTCTATCATCTCCTTGCGGCCTTCCATATCGACGAGAAACGCTTCGGCCTGCGCCAGGCTGGCTTCCGTGCCCTTGGCCCGACTTACAACCGCTTCCGAGGCATAGGAGCGCACCAGCTTCGGCCAATATTTTTCCAGCAGTTCGGTGCTGGCAAAAATATCGGACCAGATGATCCGGCCGTTCACCGCAACCACCACACCGACTGCTTTGCGATCGCGTAGTTGCCTGACCAGGCTCTGATAGTTCTGCTCAATCGGCTTCGCGACTTCGTCGACTTTTTCCTTTACGTCTTTGTTCTCCATCACACGAGCGTAAGAGCTGGTCGCACGAATTTCTTCGGAGTTGAGCGCGGTAGGCGCGCCAGCCGCCACTTCTACCGCCATCGATTGCTGCTGCTTCCTCACTTCCGCCCAAACCTGATTCTGATCTTTGTCCGCCATTGCTTTGGCGCGAACGGAGGGTTGAGCCATCACCGCGCCCCCGGATACCCCGTTGATAGCCGGCCCGCTTCTAATTCCTCCGCCACTGCCAGCCGCACTCCCGTAACTCATTCCTGAGGTGCTGAAGTGATCGCTGCTTGCTACCCATCGTCCGGGCTCGACGCAGAACACATTCAGATCGACCGGGTCGCTCTCCGGAGGCACGATGCGATCTTTGCCAATCACTCGATCCTGCTTGCCACCCGTGACAATTTCGCCTGCGAGTAACAGCAGAGGGCGTTTGGAATTGTTAACCAACACCAGCCGGTTTACTTCGGCCGTATCATGGTGGTAATTTGGCCTCACTTGGCGCCGCACCAGACCGCGCAGGTTTCCATACTCGCTCACCACAACTTCCGCCGAGCGCAGGCCTTCATCGAGCGTAAGAAATTCGGCAGTCGGATACGATCTGGAAGCAACTACGGGGAACACCGTCAAACTTCCGTGACGGATTGGATCGAGAACCTTGTATCCGGAGACCGAGGATTGTTCTCCAGCTAGAACGAACTGCAAATCCAGGCGGCTCGTTATTGCGAAAGCAAACACTGCGAACACTACCGCAACTATTTTCGAACGCATAGGTTCCTCCCTCAGGCGGACACGTATGCTGCGCGGCGCAACGCATTCGATCCCGCTCATGCACGGCCGCCCGCTCAACTCGACTCGGATAAAGAACGGGCAGCGAATCGGGGCTTGCGGCAAAATTATGTGACGAAGGTCCCCATAATTCAGGTTACGAGCGTCTAATGTATTGATAGGATCGGATCAGCAACGTCAGTTTTCTCTTCTTCGTTGACGAACTGCATTAATGAGCTCTGCGAAACCAATCTCCGCTTCTGTGCGGTCGGCAGTCAGCGCACTGCTGGCCGAGTTGCATGCCAAAGCGGAGTGCGAAAAGATCGGGGTGGCGGGAGACATCTTCGCCATCGTCTTGTCTGAAGTGGCTGCCAAGTACCTCCCGGCGGGCGCGAATGAGGGAGAAGCCCGAGCGTTTCTACTTACTCTGCGAGTCGACGAACTTGCGCTGGCACGAGCTTGCGCGGCAGGCAATGAACGCGCGTGGGAGATTTTCCTCGTTCGCTATCGCGAGAAGCTTTATCAATCTGCGTTGCGCATCGCCCGCGAGGATTCAGCCGCTCGCGACCTTGCCGACAGTCTGTACGCGGAACTTTATGGCACAAGCCTGCGCGAAGACGCGCGCGTTTCCAAGCTGTCGTCGTTCACCGGCCGGGGATCGCTCGAAGGCTGGCTGCGCACAGTGCTCGCCCAGGAGTTCGTGAATCGCTATCGGCGCACCCGCCGCCTGGTGAGCCTGGACGAAGAAAACGAAGAAGGGGAGCAGTTTGCGGCTCCCGAGCCGGAACCTGCTCCGGCCGCAGACTCCCGCCTGGAATCCGCCACGGACGCAGCATTGGCAGGCCTTCCCAGCGAGGATCGATTCGTGCTGGCAGCGTATTATCTCGACGGGCGCACGCTGGCGGAGGTGGCCCGCATGCTGGGAGTCCACGAATCAACCATCAGCCGCAAAATCGATAAGCTGGCCAAATCGTTGCGTAAGAAAATTCTTAGCGGAATGATGCAACAGGGTATGGCTCGCCGCCAGGCCGAAGAAGCACTTGAGGTCGATGTCCGGGATTTGCAGGTAAATATTCGGCGCAGCCTGGCGCAAGAAACACCCGCAACCGCGTTCTCTGAGAAAGAAGATGCGATACCGGTTCAACAGAAGTTGGCGCCCGGAGGCAAAAGGTAGGGCCCAGCAGTGCCAAAAATTTTACGAGCTTCAGCGGCGGCAAGAATGCAGGACGTACCCAAAATCGTGGTGAAGCGAATGGCGGGAGCGCAAGGCATGAAGCCGCATCCCGATGCAGACCTGCTTACCGCTTTTTGCGAGCATTCCCTGCCGCCATTGGAGCGCAAGCAACTTGTGCAGCATCTGGAGATGTGCTCAGAGTGCCGCGACGTGCTCGCTCTCGCCCTGCCGGAGGCTGAAGTTCTTCCCCCCGCTGCACCGGCTAGGTCAGGCTGGAGATGGTTGAGCCGACCGGCTCTGCGCTTTAGTTTGGTTACCGCCGCGGTGCTGGCAATCGCCTCTGTCGGATTCCTGCAGTATCGGCAACGCGAGCTTTCAAACGAGGGCGTCGTCGCGAAGCTCGATCAGCGGGATTCAGCGCAACCAATAAATAAAGATGCAGCGACGCAGGCAGCAGCTGCCACGCGGTCGCTTTCAGAAACTACCCTCCCGTCCGAGCCTTTAGCCGCTAAGCCGGAGCCTCGTGCCGGAAGACGTACGCTTCCAGCTTCTAACCTCGGCGGCAATAGTTTCGCTTCCCGTTCAGCAGGCGGGATCAGCTCCGGATCGGTCGCTGGCCGCGCGCTGGCAGTTCCGAAGCCTGCACCGTCTCCACAGGAATCTTTAGATTCTGCGGCGGTTTCTGCACTTATAAAGCACAATCGAGCTTTGCCTTCGGCCAATGCGAAACCGATAGCGGTCGAGGCTTTCCCTGGGGCGATTGAAGTGACCGCTCAAAATCAGCCGCGAGACCAGCTTGTTCAGAAAGAGGGGGCAAACAACTCGTTGAACAATGCAGACATAGTCAAGGCCAAAGCTGCCCCGCCTGCGCAAGCCGCCGGCAGCGCTTCGCCTGCATTCGGGTCTCCCAATATGACTTCTCTGCAAACCGCGCCCTCACTCATGTCGTATGCCTCGCCGCTCTGGACCATCAATTCTGCCGGAGGATTGCAACGATCGTTCGATGCCGGCAAGACGTGGGAGGAAGTGAACCCAAGCGAACCAGGTCTTCCAGTGGGAGAGGCGGCGAAGAAGGCCGTGGGCAATGGGCAGGAAAAGAATCTAAAGCAGGGTGCGACTAAGCTCACGTTCCGTGCTGTTGCCGCAATCGGTCCGGAGGTCTGGGCTGGCGGCTCGGGCGCGACGCTTTACCACTCCGCCGACTCGGGATCCCGATGGCAGCAGGTTCTTTTCTCGGCTGACGCTTCGCCGACCGGCGATATCATGACCATCCACTTCTCCGATCCACAGCACGGTACCCTAGCAACCTCGACTTCCGAAGTCTGGACGACCGCCAACAATGGGCAAACCTGGCAGAAGCAGCAATAATTGCCTGTTCACCCATAGAAAATCCCTCCAGAATCCCACAGAAATCTCCTATTACCAAAGTGACGTTTACACGAAATGGGGCCTTCTTTAACATCCATTTCGTGGTTTGGCAGTTCTGGGGGAGGGCTGCCGAGGCGTCTTGAACTGAAAAGTTCGAGGCGCTTTTTTTGTTCTGAAGCCGGTCCAGTCCTTCGGAGAGGCTCTGGAATCGGATTGCCGGAACACTAAGAATCCCCACTAGCCCTAGTCGCCAGTTTACCCTTCGTAAAGCACACCCCTTGCGACCGATCCGCTCCCGCACGCATCGAATAGCGGTGTTACGATAATAAGTTCCTTGAAAAGGGACGCAATTATTCATAGATCGCCAAGCGCGGCAAGACACTCGTTGTTTGCAAAACAGGGGAGCGTCCGCCGACCATGCGACGTTACAACGAGGAGATAACTATGGCAGGGAATGGAATTGTCGAAGTGACCGATGCGAACTTCGACGCGGATGTATTGAAATCGGATAAGCCCGTTCTGGTAGACTTTTGGGCGACGTGGTGCGGCCCGTGTCGCGCGATCGCGCCCATCGTTGAGGAACTGGCCAAGGACTATCAAGGCAAGATCAAAATCGGCAAAATGGACGTCGACGCCAACAGCGCTACCCCCATGCGCTACAAGGTAACCGGTATTCCGACTTTGTTGGTTTTCAAGGGTGGACAGGTCGTCGAGCAACTTGTTGGCTACCGTCCCAAAGAAGCTATCGCCCAGGCGCTCGATAAGCACATTGGGTAAGTAGTATGATCCTCTGGCTTGGGACGCGGGCCGATTTCTAAGTAGCTCGCGTTCTGATCTCTCCGGAATTGTCCCTTGACTGGCGCCTCGGGGGCCCTTGAACAACTTTTGGACGGTGCCTCTGCGCCGGGTTCGTTCGACTGGGACCTGTACTATGACCCTTCCGATAGGGACTACGTATTGAACTTCGCCTATGTGGGCAATGCGAGCATGCCGGAGAGACAAGGTCGATGACGCGAGCTTAATACTTCCTCAGCACTCCAATCACGCGTCCTTGCACTTCCACCGACACCGCCGGCACAATGATCGGTTTCATGTTCGCATTCGAAGGCTGCAGCCGGATGTTGTCACCATCACGATAGAAGCGCTTCAGGGTAGCGTCATCTTTATCGACCACAGCGACCACAATATCCCCGTTATGCGCGGTCTTTAATTTCTCGACTAATACGTAGTCACCATCGAGAATGGCTTCGTCCTGCATGGAATCGCCCCGCACTTCGAGCACGAACACGTCTTTCGAGCGCACAAAATCGGCGAGCGAAATCGTCTCCTGTGTCTGAATCGCCTCAATCGGCTGGCCTGCGGCGATGCGTCCGAGCAGCGGTAAGATCACGCCGGTGTTGACGTTCATCGATTGCTTCAGCCGTCCCTTGGGAGGCAGCAGATCGATCGACCGGCTGCGGTTGTAGTCGCGCGTGAGCAGCCCTTTTTTCTCGAGATTCGTGATGTGCTTGTGTACCGTGGCCAGCGAATTCAGATCGAGCCCTTTGCCGATTTCCTCAAACGATGGAGAGTATCCGTTCTCCGACACGAAGCGGGAGATAAAGTCGTAGACCTCGCGTTGCCTGCGTGTAATCGCCATGCCCGCCATGTTGGCGAATATAAGGCGAAATGTCAAGTAAAGAATTTCTTTGTCCGGATTACCTACGATGTCCTTCTCAAGCCACCTTGTCGGGCCAGTCGGTAACCTGCGAAACTTCTCGCGAGCTTATCACTCTAATAACTAGCTCGGTGAGGTGCTCGCTTCTGACCCTGTAACCGCTAGCCTCATCGAGATGGAGGGGATTATGCCGAGAGTATCTTTTCGAATGATTGCGATGATTCTGATCGTACTCGCCGCTGCGATGGCTTCCCGTGCGGGCAGTGGGGCGGCAGTTCCCGCGCCTGCCACTGACGAAACCCCCGCGGCTCATGGCAAAGAAACCGCCGTCATCGCCGGAGGATGTTTCTGGGGAATTCAAGCCGTCTTTCAGCATGTGAAAGGCGTACACAGTGCGACCTCCGGATACGCGGGCGGAACGGTGAAAAATCCCGATTACGAGACCGTCAGCAGCGGGCGCACCGGCCATGCCGAGTCAGTGGAGATTGTCTACGATCCCTCCAAAGTTACTTATGGAGAGCTGCTGCGCGTCTTCTTCTCGGTGGCCCACGATCCCACGGAACTGAATCGCCAGGGGCCGGACGAAGGCACGCAGTATCGCTCGGTGATTTTCTATACCAACGACGAGCAGAAACGGGTCGCCGAGGCTTATATTGCGCAGCTTAATCAGGCGAAAGTCTTTTCGCGTCCGATTGTGACGCAGGTGGTGCCACTTCAGGCCTTTTATCACGCCGAGGATTACCATCAGAACTATGCCACGCTGCACCCGGATAATCCCTACATCGTTTATAACGATGCGCCGAAAGTGGCGAATTTGAAGAAAGAATTTCCGGATCTATACGCGAAATAAGAGTTGATTGTGTCTGGAGCTGTGAGGTGGAAACTATGTTTGAATCCGATCGCGAGCAGAGAAAAGAACAAGTCAGCACCAGACGCCGACAATTCCTCATGGGAGTAGGCGCGACAATCGGCGGAGCGCTGCTCATCCACTGGGGCCGGCCGCGTCCAGTGATTGCGGCGGCGAAATCCGAACCGGGCGAGGTCACCATCGTTCAGTTCTCCGATGAGGGCAAGCGCCTGGCAAAGGTGAAGGTCGCGAAAGTGATTAAGACCGACGACGAATGGCGCAAGCAGCTTCCTTCGGGAGTTTTCGAGATCACGCGTCACGCTGACACCGAATTTGCCTACACCGGAAAATACTGGAACTTGCACGACAAGGGACTCTATCGCTGCATCTGCTGCGATAATGCGCTGTTCAGTTCGGCGACTAAGTTTGATTCGGGCACGGGCTGGCCAAGCTTTTGGGCTCCGATTGCACAGGAAAATGTGAAGGAGATTCGCGACGATTCGATCGGCATGGAGCGCGTTGCTGTCTCCTGCAAGGAATGCGACGCGCATCTTGGCCACGTCTTCAACGACGGGCCGCCTCCGACTGGACTGCGATATTGCATGAATTCGGCCTCGCTGCGGTTTGTGAAAGCGGTATAAACGGCCTCCGGCCCTAGGGCCTTGTTAATGTTAAAGAGGGAAGGCGTGATTGCCTTCCCTCTGGTTTTGGTCTTAGACATCAATGAGTTGCGTGGTTTACTTGGGAGCGTCCTGATCGGCGCCGCCGGTACTCTTGAGCGTGACGGTGTCGGAGGGCTGCGGAGGGGCCTGCCGTGCCGACTGTTGTGTCTGTTGAGGTTTGGGCGCTGCCGACTGGGCCTCGCTCGCTTGGGCGGCGTGGGAACTGCTGACTGGATTCACCATAATCCGCCAGATCGGCAGAAGCAGAGGAAGCTTTAGCGGGACTGGCACCTGCCCCACGAACCAGCGACCCTCTCTGCGGGGCTTTATCGCCTTCTTGACGTGGGATATCGTTTTGGTGTCTATAAGCCCCTCCCCCCCTTTTGTAAATTATTCCGGAGTCATCGGCTTAGCGGGATTTGGTCTGTAACTGCGCGTTATAAAGAACTTAAATCTGAAGTTCCTTTGAATCAGGGGGCTGGCGGCGGGCGATTTTCAGTCGCCGACCTTGACGGCCTCGACCATCATCGCGGACTGGGGCTGTGGATGGGAAGGTCGGATGTCACAAAGTGATATGCTGGCTGCCGATTTCGCGAGTTCCCCCCGCAACGATATTTGAAGTGGAGTTCGTGACGACCAGCTCGCGATCAAGCCGCCGCCTCCGAAGGCCCCTGCATTTGTTTAGTGAGTTGTGTGGTGAACGCATTGCGCTGGTACCACGGGGTTCACACTGCCGATCATGCCGTTCTCTATCGCGACAATTCCATTCGGCCTGGTAGGGATGCTTCGACTCCGTAGCATCGTCCTGCGGACGATGCTACTCCGCTCAGCATGACAGCATTCGCGGCGTTGACGTGCGGTGGCGCAAAGGATAGCGATCCAGCTACTCCAGCACGCTGTCATCGAGCTTCTTTCGCTCCCAATCGGCGGCGGCTTGCACGAAGGCTAGAACTACGGGATGCGGTTTTTTTTCGGTCGAGGAAAGTTGCGGCTGGAAGAGCGTGGCTACAAAGAAGCGGTGGGTGGGCGACTCGATGGCGCGAATTTCTCCGTTGACTCCGCGGGCTACGACGGGGAAGCCAGCTTCCATAGTGGCCCATTCGTACTCGGGATTGACTTCGAAGTTGCAGAAGAACTCTTCGCTCACCACCTCTTTGTCTTTGCCGTAGAAAGATTGCAGGTAAGAGCCGGGGCGCAGGCGAATCTCCGGAACCATGCCGGAGAGTTTAGGCGCGCTACCTCTGCGGTCGGGAACGGCGCAGGCTACGGGATAGACGATGATGTTTTTCGATCCGGAATTGTTTTCGGCGGTGTCGGCATCGGCGATGCCGAGCACGTTGCGGGCGAACTCGATCAGCGCGTACTGGAATCCGGCGCAGGTGCCGAGAAAAGGCCAGTCGCGGCGGCGGGCGAATTCGATGCCTTTGAGCATGCCGTCGAAACTCTTGAAGGGACTGCCGGGCGCGGCCAAAAGGCCGTCGAAAGTTTCGAGAAGCTTTTCGGAGTCTGGCTTGGCGAGCGTAAGAGTCGGAATCCATTCGGATTCGACTTTCAGATTGAGCTTACGGGCGGCGTGCTGCAGGGAATCCGGCGTGGCGTGATGGGAGCGAAATTCCGAGTTAAAGTCGCCGAGGATCCCGATGCGAACGGCATTACTCACGCGCTCATTGTACTAAACCGAACAGTTTGGGCTAGCGCGGGGTGATTAGGAGATTGGTGCGGGGCAACGTCCCCGTGGGAACGTTCGGCGCAGCCGTCAGCGGCTTAACCGCGAGTGCCTCACACGCGCTTCGCGCGTGTTCGGAATGACAAGGTTCGCCCGCGGCATGGATTGCATCCGCCGGCGGCACGATCTAGAACCAATGCGTCATGGTGTGGAGGGCGTAGAGGCAGAGAATCGTCAGGGCTGGGCCGCCCCAGATCATCAGCGTGCATTTCCATCCGAGAGAGCGGGCGAGGTCGCGCTGGCTTCGCCAAGAGATGAGGAAAGTTGGATTGTTTTCCCCTTTCATCAGCACGACTCTCGGATGCTGCTCGAAGCCATCGGGCACCGCCGGCTGCACGGTCGTTTGAGCGCTGTTTTGCGATGTGCCGGGCGGAGTGTGAGTTAAACCGGTGACGACTGCGGGCGCCGACGCGACACCAGCGGCGGCCCAGGCTGCGGGATTGGAGATGCCGGCTTTTTCCAGCGCGGCTGCGACTTTCTGTTGCTGCGTCATCTCGGTTGTATTGGCCGGCGCGTCGGCTGGCGAAAGGTGGCTGACTTTGCTTTCCGGGCCAGCGCCCGCGCCACGGGGAGTCGAGCTGCTCAGAACCGCCTGTTGCAGGCGCGCATCTTCAGATTCCCTGCGTCCCGCGAGACCGAAGAGAGGAGAAGCGCCCGAGCTGCCCATCCAGGAAAGTGATGATCCTCCTAGTGAGAGTGAGAGTCCACTGCCGCTCGAGACGGGCTCGAGTTCCTGGATTGGTTTTGGCGCAAGCTCCAGACCGGGATTTTCCGCGACGGTTCCCAACACGAAGAGCGCGTTCTTGGGCTTGATGCAGAACTCTTCGACTTTGATCTTGTTACTGGTGCTGACGCCATGGCGCGAGAGGAAACTGTGCACGTTGGGGGGCGCCCCTTGTTTGAGAGTGAAGAGGCCGTCGCAGAATTCCTGCTGGAAGTCGCGATGCAGGTCAAGTTCAGCGCCGCGCGGGTCGAGCATCACCTTGGCAGTGTTGTCGTCGAGAAAAAAAGGCAGGTGCATGCATTCGGCTGCGACCTTCACCCACTGGTTGTTTTTGCCCCGGCGTCGCCACTCCCAGGCGATAGTTCGGTAGTAATAGCAGGGGCGCTCGGTGATGGGAGCAACTATCGTGTAGGGGCCTGCGGCAAGTCCGTTGAGTTCGACCATTCCAAGCGGGGCGCTGCGAACTTTTGATGACGGAGTGTCGAGAATGAGATGACGGCGCTGCAGCAGCAGAAATCCTTTGTAGAAGATGAAGAGTCCGGCAAAGACTCCGAGGATGCACCAGGCGATGGGTCTGGAGTCGGAGGATCGAAGAAGCAGGATGGAAAGAATGAGTGTGGTGCAGATCAAGGTTCAGTCCGGGTGATGGAATTGACACACACCTGAGGTCGAGGCTAGCGGAGCGGAAGAGTCGGCTGCAGCAGAAAAGGTAGGGCTGGGCTTACGTCGGTAATGGGGGCAGTGGCGTCCCATCGTGGGGAAGTTTGCGGCAAACGCGTGATCGACCACAGGGTTGTACAGAGGGTACGGAGTTGAAAGATTTCCGCGCCGATGACTTTCGTAATATCGGTCCGGCCTTACCGATTGCTGGGTCGGAAGGCCGCTCCTAGAATCGGAACAGCAGTACTCCGCCTAAAACCGCCCATGCCTGAGATCACAAAGCGCGTTGACCAAGCCGAGTTGGCCCGGCGTATCGAACGCGCGGAAAAGCTTCTGCAAAAGGGCAAGGCTGCGGAAGCGCTCGACGAATATCTCCAAGTGCTGCGGGACGATCTGGAAAATGACACGGTGCGTCAGCTCTCGGCTGACCTGTGCCTGTCGCAGAACCGGAATCACGATGCGGTTCGTTTGTTGGGCGAACTGTTCGAGCGGCAGGTACAGGGCGGGGATGCGACTCGCGCCAGCCTCACATACAAAAAATTGGCACGCCACGGCAGCCCGACGTGGGAGCAAAAATTTCGTTTTGGACAGCTGCTGGAGGGATCGAACAAGAAGCTCGCGGTGGGCACGTACGAATCCGCGCTGAGCGATCTGGCAAGTTTGAATGACAAGAAGGGCGCCTTGCAGGTGCTGGGCAGAGTTGTGGATCTTGAACCTACGCAGGGAAATTTTCAGCGGGTTGCCGAATTGTGCTCAGAACTGGGAGAGAGCAAGGCTGCGGCGGAGGGCTTTAAGCGTGTCGCGCAAATGGCGGCCGAGAGCGGAGCGGATCCTTCTCAATGGTACGAGCGGGCGTACCAGGAAGATTCGTCGGACGAAGGAATCACTCTCGCTTATGCAAAGGGCCTGCTGACGCAAGGACAGGTTGGAGCGGCGATCTTTATTCTCGAACCGCAGGTCATTGCGGGAAAGAATTCGCCGGAACTGAGGGATATCTATGGCGAGGCGCTGCTGGCGGCAGGCCGGTACGCCGAGGCGGAGCCGCTGGTGTGGCAGCTGTTCGAGCAGAATCCGAGCCGGCTGCCGCAGGTGACTACGCTGATCGGGCAATTGATGGATTCAGACCAGGATGACACTGCGGTGGCGTTGGCGCGCAAGCTGGGACAATTTCAGGCGAAACGCGGCGAGCGGCGGCAGTTTTTGACCGTGATGCAGGAACTGCAGGCCAAGCGGCGTTCGACGCCTGCGATGCTGGAATTCATGAGCGAGTTGTTTAATGCGGCGAACCGCGAGGGCGATTACTGCCAGACGCTCTTGAAGCTCTTCGATGTGTATTGCGGTACGGGGAATTTCGCCAAGGCAGCGGAGTGCCTGGACCGGGCAGCGGAAGTTGATCCGTATGAGTCCGGCCATGCGAAGCGGCTGGAGATGCTGAAGGGCAAGATCGACGCGAACAAATTCAAGGAGATTTCTTCGCGCTTTACGTCGACCGCTCCGAGTGCGGCTGCGAAGCAGATCGAGCACGAAGCCACGCTGGGCGCATCTACGTTGCAGGATCTGATGCTGCAAGCCGAAATCCTGGTGCAGTACGGAATGCGGAACAAAGCGGTGGAGAGGCTACAGAGAATACAGGAACTGTTTCCACGCGAGGAAGAGCGCAACGAAGATTTGCAGCGATTATATATGTCGGCGGGAATGACGCCGAGCTATTCCGGGCCATCGCCGTTACAGCAAGCCAGCGTGCCAGTTGCGGCGCCGGCGAGTGTGCCGCCAGCGGTGGCTGATCCTGTGGCGGAGATGCGCAATGTGACTCGCGTGGCTGAGATCACGCGAAAACTTTATCACCAGGGAACGGCCCAGGCTGTACTTACTACCGCGGTCAATGAAATTGGCGCGCACTGGGAGCTTTCGCGCTGCGTCGCCATGATGCGAAGCCCCGGTTCTGCCCCGACCGCAGTGGAAGAATTTTGTGGTAAAGGAGTGAAGGAGGGTAAGGCGGGCGCACTCAAGGAACTGATGATTGCGCTGCAGGAAGCCGTCCCGGACCAGCCGATACTGATCAACGATGCGCAGCGGTCGCCGGAATTGGAAACGGTGCGAGATGCTGTCGCTCAACTCGGAACTGCGTCGCTGCTCGCATTACCGCTGAGTAATGGCGAAGACTCTGTAGGCGTGCTCGCTCTGCTGCACAACAAGCCGAAGATATGGCAGCCCACCGATGCCGTGATTCTGAAAACTCTTGCTGATCAGATGGTGATCGCGCTGAACAATGCGGGGTTGCGCCGACTGGTGAAAAATCTTTCGGTGACGGAGGAGAAATCGGGGCTGCTGAAGCGGAGTTCTTATCTCGATTTACTGCTTGCAGAGAGCAAACGCGCGGCGCAAAATTCGGCTCCGCTTACGCTGCTGCTGTTGCAGTTTGGGCGAAGCGCAGCTTTGTTGAAGGAGTACGGCGAAGCAGTGGTCGATGCCACGATGGACAGAATCGGGCAGCACATCGCGGCGAATATTCGAACCAACGATCTGGCTTTTCGTTACGACATTACGACGATTGCGCTCGTCCTCGGAGAGACTGCGGAAAAGGAAGCGACGCTTGCACTCGAGAAGTTGCGCAAGGTGATTGCCGGGATGCATCTGCCTGGCAAAGATGGATCTGAAAAGGGACCGGTGATGGAGTTCTCGGCTGGAATTGCTGAGGCTGTGGTGCGCGAAAATTATGATCCCGCGGATATTGTCACTGAAGTGATCAACCGCGCCGAGCAGGCACTGGAAGCTTCGCTGGGGCAGGGTGCGGGCAAAGTTGTGGCGCTGGGGGCAGCGCTGGCTGCGGGCGCAGTAGCGTAAAGGCATCGGGTCATTGAGTCATTTAGCCATAAGGGTCATTCGCGAATGCGCCTTGACTCACGCCTCTTCCTAAAATCGCGCGATAGTTCAACCGCGCAATTACCCAATCCTCATGGTGGTCAAAGCTCATCGCACGCTGCTACACTAGCCAGTTTGATTCTCACTTTTGATCCGCTCTGACCGGTTGATCTTGTAAGGAAAACCATGTTGAAGCCAGGTGATATTGCGATTGTCAGCGGGGCGCGGACGCCGTTTGGCCGCTATTGTGGAAAATTGAAGGATTTCACAGCGCAGGAGTTGGGCGCGGTTGCCGCCAGGGGCGCGATCGAGCGCGCCGGAATTGACGCGAAAGAATTTGATCATGCGGTCTTTGGGAACGCGCAGCAGACTTCTGGCGATGCTTTGTATGGAGCGCGGCACGTGGGATTGCGCGCGGGGTTGCCGATTGAGACTCCGGCGCTGACCGTGAACCGGCTGTGCGGCAGCGGAATGCAGTCGATTGTGAGTGCGGCGCAGATGATTCAAACCGAGGAAGCGAAGATCGTTCTTGCGGGCGGGATGGAGGCTATGTCGCAGGCTCCGTTTTCGATTCGGGGGCGCGATGGATTTACTTTGGCTCCGGGCGGAAAACTGGAAGATTCGCTGATGGTCGCGCTACTCGACAGTTATTGCGGCTTGTATATGGCGAACACGGCTGAGCTGTATGGCGAGCAGCAAGGAATTACGCGGCTGGCGCAGGACGAGTTTGCTTTGCGCTCGCAGAAATGTGCGGAGGAGGCTTACAAGGCCGGGAGGATTCAGGAAGAACTGGTTCCGGTTCCGCTGCGCAATCACAAAGGCGAGGCCACGGGAGAGTCGCTGACGGAAGATGATCACCGGCGTCCCCAGACGACGATGGAGGGTCTGGCAAAGCTGAAAGCGGCGTTTGGCAAGAACGGAACCGTGACGGCCGGAAACGCCAGCGGCATTGTGGATGGAGCAGCCGCGGTGGTGCTGATGTCGATTGAAGAAGTGCGCAAGCGCAGCATCGAGCCGCTGGGCCGGATTGTGAGCTGGGGCGTTGCCGGAGTGGACCCCAAGGTGATGGGGCGCGGTCCGGTGCCGGCGACGAAGCTGGCACTGCAGAAGGCAGGGCTATCGCTCGATTACATCGATCTGATTGAAGTGAATGAAGCGTTCGCGGCGCAGTACCTGGCGGTGGAAAAAGAATTGGGACTGGATCGCGACAAAGTGAATGTGAACGGCGGGGCGATTGCGCTGGGGCATCCGCTGGGGGCGACTGGGACGCGGCTGGTGATTACTTTGCTGTATGAATTGCGTCGGCGGAAGAAGAAGTATGGGCTGGCTACGGCTTGCATCGGGGGCGGGCAGGGGATTGCGATGATTGTGGAGAGCATGAACTGAAAGCTTGAGCCACAGAGAGCACAGAGGAACACAGGGTCTTAGCGTTCTTCGTGTCGTCTGAGGTGAATAAGATTCTCATGGAAATCAAAAAAATTGGTGTACTCGGTTGCGGCTTGATGGGTTCCGGCATCGCGCAGGTCGCGGCGACCGCTGGATTCGATGTGACTGTGCTCGAAGTCGAACAGAAATTCCTCGATAAGGGCTTTGCCGGGATCGAGAAATCTTTGGCGAAGTTTGCTGAGCGGGCCGTCGAAAAGGGCGGGATCAGCGCGAAACAGAAAGATGAAATTCGCGCGCGGCTTAAGGGCACGACTAACAAGGGCGACCTGGCCGACTGCGACATTATTATTGAGGCCATCATAGAGAACGTGGACGAGAAGAAGAAGATGTTTGCGTCGATCGACGGCATCGTGAAAAAAGACGCGATCTTTGCATCGAATACTTCTTCGATTTCCGTGACTGAGCTTTTGACGGCGGTGAAGCGGCCGGAGCGGTTTGTCGGCCTGCATTTCTTTAATCCTGTGCCGCTAATGAAACTTGTCGAGGTCGTGCGCACCATCGCCACTGCCGACGAGGTTTACCAAGCCGCCTACGAGTTCGGAAAGAAGCTGGGCAAGGTTCCTGTGCGCACTTCGGATAAGACCGGATTCATCGTAAACCGGCTGCTGGTGCCTTATTTGCTCGATGCGATCCGTGCGTATGAAGAGGGCGTAGGGTCGATTGAGGATATCGATAACGCGATGAAACTGGGCTGCGGCTATCCCATGGGTCCGTTCACGTTGCTCGATTTTGTCGGCCTCGATACGACCTATTACATCACGCACGTGATGTACGACGAGTTCAAGGAGCGACGGTTTGCGTCGCCTCCGCTGCTGAAGCGGCTGGTGATGGCGGGATGGTACGGGCGCAAGAGTGGCAAAGGTTTCTACGATTATTCCGATCCGAATCAGCCGCGGGCGAATAAACTGTAGGGCGGAGTTAATAAAGACTTGAACATCCTGCACAGGCGGAGAAAGACCGACCTGCCGCCGGGCGAAGGCGGGCCCGGTGAGGCAGAGCGCTATCACCGCGCGTGGCGGAGCTATGTGGCCAGGCGAAATCTGGTAGTTGTGCTGTTTCTCAGCTTTATTTTTTTGGGCTTAATGGTTGGGAAATTAAAGTTGGGAGAGCCTACGGATTTCGTCATCTTGCTGCTATGGGTCGGCGTTTACCTGGCGGGTGGATGGTGGCTTACGGATTGGAAGTGTCCGCGTTGCGGGAAGGTTTTTGGGCACCGGTTGTGGACCGAGCGCTGCATCAGCTGCGACTTGAGCAAAGAGGAAGTAGCGGCGGCGGCGCGGGGGAAGGGTTAGCCTCTTTATAGCAGTTGCACGACCCGCGCCATGAGTGGGGTTAGGCGGTGAGTGAAGTAATCTACATGCCGCTGCGGGATGAAGGCACCGATTGTTGGCGGCCCGTGCATGCCGACCTTGTATCGAGCGCAACTTATGAGATCGCAGTCGACGTAGAGCCCGGCGATGAGCGATGGCTTTTCCCTCCTCCCTGTCGCGTGCGTTGCCGGGAGCATGTCTTTGAGGATGGTCGAGTAGCTCTGGTTGCATTCGAACTTGCTAATGAGCCGATATGAACTTCGAAAACATACTTCTGGACAAGAAAAACTCGATTGCTTACGTCACAGTGAACCGGCCAAAGGTGCTCAACGCGCTGAACATGGCCACGATGGAAGAGTTGCGGGTGGCGTTTCATGACATTAAGAATGATGCGGGAATTCGTGTCGTCATCTTTACCGGCGCGGGCGAGAAGGCGTTCATAGCCGGCGCCGATATTGGCGAGTTGGCGACGCGCGATCCGATGACTGGAAAGGAAACGACGCAGCGCGGGCAGAACGTGCTCAATCTGATTGAGAATTTAGGCAAGCCGGTGATCGCTTGCATCAATGGATTTGCGCTGGGCGGCGGATGCGAGATGGCGATGGCTTGCACGATGCGGCTGGCCAGCGAGAATGCCAAGCTGGGACAGCCCGAGGTGAAGCTGGGAATTATTCCGGGATATGGCGGGTCACAGCGATTGCCGCGGCTGGTTGGCAAGGGCCTCGCCATGCAGCAATTGCTGACCGGCGAGATGATCACGGCTCAGGAAGCCCATCGCATCGGGCTGGTGAACGAAGTCACCGTCGCGGCCGAGTTGATTCCGCGGGCGGAGGCGATCGCGGCGAAGATTATTGCAAACGCTCCCCTGGCCGTGCAGTACGTGATGGAGGCGGTGAACAAGGGTATGGAGATGAGCTTGAGCGAGGGCTTGTATCTCGAGGCAGTGTTGTTCGCCGTGGCCTGCGCGACGGAAGATAAGAAGGAAGGAACTACAGCGTTCCTGGAAAAACGCGCTCCGCAGTTTAGGGGCAAGTGAAATCAGCCGCCAGGGATTTACGCCGATCTTTGCGGATCAAAGGCGAATTCACCACAGAGGCACAGAGAAGAAATTGAAACTAAGAACGGAGTTGCCACCGGAGCCTTTGTTTCCCGCTTTGGAGGGCAAGCTCGATGCCTCCGGGAGGCGCTTCGCTATCGTTGTCTCCCGTTTTAACTCCTTTATCACTGAAAGGCTTTTGCTCAGCGCAATCGACGGACTGGTACGTTCGGGCGCGGAGGAGAAAGCTATCGACCTTGTGCGCGTACCGGGTGCATTTGAAATTCCGTTAGCGGCGCGGAAGCTGGCTGAGACTGGGAACTACGATGCGATTATCTGTCTCGGCTGCTTGCTGCGCGGGGACACGGCGCACTATGACGTGATTGTGAATGAAGTGACGCGGGGGATCGGGCAGTCGGCGCAGGAGACAGGAGTTCCGCATGCCTTTGGGGTGCTTACGTGCGAGAACCTGGAGCAGGCTATCGACCGGGCCGGGTTGAAGCTGGGGAACAAAGGGTTTGAGGCGGCGATAGCGGCGGTGGAGATGGCGTCGCTGGCATCCGGCATCCGGCGACCGCTGTCCGGGACCCGAAAGTCGGCACGCCATGAACTGTCAGCCGCAAGCCAAAAGCAGATTCCTCCTTCTCGCTCCGCGAGTCCTCGGAATGACAAAACCTCTCGCAAGAGCAAGCGCAAATAACCTTCCTGTGCAGTAAACTGAATTCACCACTTCCCAACCACTTCTATGGGTACACGTCGCAAATCTCGCGAGATGGTTTTGCAGATGCTCTTTCAGGCCGATATGGGGAAGCAGAGCGTCGATCAAGTTCAGCGCACCTTTTGGGCGGAACATGCCGCGGCTAGCGCCGAGGTTCGCGGCTTTGCCGAGGATTTGTTTCGCGTGGCGACCGACCGTGTCACGGAGATCGACAAGCTGATCGAGGGGCATGCGCAGCACTGGCGCATGGAGCGCATGGCGGCGGTCGATCGCAACCTCTTGCGCGCCGGAGTTGCTGAGTTTCTGGCGTACCCCGACACGCCGCGTGCGGTGGTGATTAATGAGGCTCTGGAGATTGCCCGGAAATTTTCCAGCCCTGAGTCGGTGCAGTTTGTGAACGGCGTGCTGGATAGCGTAGCAAAAGATTTGACCAAGACGGTTTAGCGGGCATCGTTTCTTTAGCCCATCCATCCTCTAAACACGCGCAGCCTTCAGTTCGGCAATTCCTCATCCAGAAATCAGCTTCTAAGGCCGCACTGCCATGAGGTCTAGCTGGCAATTGTTGGCGGTAAAACAGAAGCTGTTGTTGGAGTTTGGCAGCGGCGGAAACGAAATCTGATTCTGATCGATCGCCAAAAGTGTGCTGACCTGGTGCAGCAAACCGTCGGAGCCTGCAACATAAATGAGCGTGCCATCGGCGGTGATATCTGCCGCTGTGGGAGTTGCGTTATTCGCCAGCGGGATGCCGGTTGTAGCTCCGGTGCTGAAGTTGTATACGAGGACACTACTCCGGTCGCTGGCGACGATGTAGGCCAGGGTAGAGTCGGGCGATAAAAAGAAATTAACGGGGTGGAAGGTTCCCTGACCAATGTTGATGTGCACCGGCTGGAAAGGTGTATTCGAGGGGGGTGGCGTGTGGGCGAGCGTGACCGGCTGCGGACACAGCGAAGGCACGGCGGGCATGGAACTGTTGGTCGCGATGATGTCTACGCCTGTATTGTCGAGGCCGAAGAAGAAATCGAGCCCGGTGGTGTCAAGCGGAATTGGGATCAAAGTGTTGCCCATCGGAACGTTGCCCGCGGGCACCATCTTGAGAAAAAGTGGAGGGCTTGGAAGTAGAGTCGGCGTCCCTGAGGGCGGCGTTAGAGTTACCGGCGAATTGTCGCAGGTGTTGTAAATGGCGAAGGTGCCAGGGTACGTAGCGGGCGCGATTCCGCCTGAGAGCAGGGCAAATGACCCGCTGGATGAGAAAACGACGGAAGTGGCCGGCGCCGGCAAACTGATTGGCGGCTGCAGCGCCTGAAGCGAAGAATAAATGTAAAGCGAGTTTCCACTGTTGGCCAGGATGAAAGCTTTTAGACCATCCGGAGAGAATGTTGCCGCAGTTGCGTTATTGATGTTCAAGGCTACAACGCTGGATGTCGTTTGCGTCGATGATGATGATGACGAAGACGACGATCCTGACGAAGAAGTCGTGGTCTGGACAGAGGCGACGTAAACCTGATTGGGAGAGGAAACCGTATCCGAAAAGATTGCCATTCCGCCGTTGGGCGAAACTCCGATGATCTCACCGGTCACCACGCCACGCTCGGTATCCGGAGCGGCTAGACCTGTAAACGCGCCGGTGGAACCCCCGAGATTAGCGGGGGTGATGACGACGGCTCCGAACTGGCTGCCCATGTAAGCGCGGTCCCCGGCGGAATCAAACATGAGAGAATTCGGCGGAGCGGGGGTCGGAGTCGCTCCTCCGGAGACGGTGCTGGTAGTGGAGATGTTATACATGCCAACCGCGCATAGCGGTTCGCTGTAGCAATCCTGGCTGCTCACCAGGACACTGGTGGTTGCGCTCGGCGAAGATGATGAACTGCTGCCCGAAGATCCGCTACCAGATGAGCCACTCCCCGAAGAACCGCTGCCTGAACCACTCCCCGATGAGCCGCCGCCCGAAGTGGATGCGGGAGTGACCAAACCGGTAATTGCCGTGACGGGATAGACCGGCTCGGGAATGTAAATCGAGTTCGCGGGGAGACCGGTTGGATTCAGAGGCCATCCGATATTGCAACTTGGAGGAGAGCAACTAGCTGTAATCGCCGCTGCACCGGTCTGTGCGGCAGTTATGGTGCAAGTCGTCCCGGCGGCACATCCGGTGGTGCCGCCCGTCGAAAGAGCAGCCGGCGAAGAGGAGATCCAGGTCAGCGGCGGCTTGGGTACGGCGCAACCTTGAACGTCGACGGCCGTTGCGGTAATCGTTTCCGTAGTCCCTTTGGTAGTTACGAAGTTGGTTGCGGTGCTGACTTGTGATCCAGAAACTCCAAGTTGCAACGCGATGCATTGTACCGGGCAGGTTTCGAAATAATAAGGTTGGCTGGAAACCCCCGAGGCGGAGGCGATGACTTGTGTCTGCCCGGGCACGCCGGGCGCAGCGGTCGCTTGATTGGTGGCGACCTGATAGGAACTGGTGATGATGGGAGTAATCTTGGCTACGGCAGGGCTTAACTCAGTCCAGCTAAATGGCCCGACGGAACTCGTGATATCCGCGCCATTGCTGTAGGCAGTGGCCTGCAGAGTTTCAAACTGATTTTGCGAAAGGCACGCATTCGTCGGAGTGAAGCTGAGCGCGCATGCCGCGGGCAAGGGTGCCTGGCCGGGGCAAGCAGGCGGTGGAGAATTTACCTGAGGGACGACGCTAACCTGAATGGTATCGATGGGAGCATGTACGAAAATCAGGGTAGGCGCGCTGGTAACGCCGGCGGCGGAGGCCGTTACGGATGCGGTGCCGATGCCGGCTGGCGTACAAGTGGAATAGATTGGAGCGTTCCATTTGCCCGCGCAAGCGGCCCCGCTGGGAGCCACGTCGACTATGCTCGGGTCGCTGGAATTATAGGTGAATGCCGGTGAAATCACGGTGTTGGAAGCGTTGGCGGCGCTGGCCGTTAGTTGTATGGCGGACCCGACCTGCATGGAGTAACTGATCGCGGGGGTAAGGGTGACTCTTACGGGGAAAAGCGAGGCGCCAGGCGGTTTATGGCCGCCACATGCCGGAAGCAGCACCGCGAAGAAGATCGCACAGATCAACCACAAAGATCGACTCGAACGCAATCTTCCCATGCACCCTCTCGCCGCCTCGCGGTTGAGCCGCGGGCGCGTCCTCAATGGAATGGAAAACTTGTAGTTTAGAGAAGCAAGATGAATTCAGCAAGATGGCGAAGCGAGTTTTCCTGAGAGTCGTCCTCCGAACTCGTGCACCATTGCCGATTTCTCCGGCTGCGAGGGTGGGATGCAAAAAGATGAGTTGACGATGTTTCGATTGAGTTGCTATATTTGTAAGGTTCCGCGAGTTAATCCAGGCTTGCTGTAAGCCGTCAGTTCGTGAAGGTGTGTGGAGTGACGGTAGAGTTTGAGAAATGCGTTTCCGCTGATTAGAAGGAACCAACGGAAACTTCCTCGCTGAAACGTCCCGCGCTGCCTTTCGCCCTATCAAGAGGGTTTGCTGGCGCTCCTGATTCAGGTGCGGCAGTTGCCTGCGGAAGGATATGCGGGACCAAGCTGGCGATACGGAGTGCCCCCGGAGTTTGGCCGGGCGCCACCGTCGGCAGCATAAATCAAGTTGGGTATCCCAGAATCTCTCGCTGAGAAGTGTGTGGCGAGAAGCATGGCTGACCGGTTGGTTTGCCAGCCCGGAGCATGAGATAAAGCACCGGGAAAGCACAGGCGCTGCGCGCTAAATGGTTGATGCGCAATGCGCTGGAGTGGTAGTGCGAGAAGGAGCGGCAAAGAGTGCCTACATTTAATCAGTTGGTAGCGAAGGGACGAAAACGGCCGCGATATAAGACGGCCAGTCCGGCGCTGGAGGGGTGTCCGCAGAAGCGTGGGGTTTGCACGCGTGTGTATACGCAGACCCCGAAGAAGCCGAATTCGGCTTTGCGCAAGGTCGCGCGCGTCCGATTGACGAATGGGATTGAGGTTACGACCTACATCCCCGGCGTGGGCCACAACCTACAAGAGCACTCGATCGTGCTGATTCGCGGGGGCCGCGTGAAGGATCTGCCGGGCGTGCGCTATCACGTAATTCGCGGCACGCTGGACGCTGTCGGAGTAGCTGGCCGCCAGCAAGGGCGCTCGAAGTACGGGGCCAAGAGAGCGAAGAAGGGATAATAAGAGGAGCGAAGAAGCCGAATGCCTCGCAAAGGACATACAGTTAAGCGCACCGTGCCGGCCGATGCCGTTTATGGCTCGGATCTGGTGACGAAGTTTATTAACTCGATGATGTGGCAGGGCAAGCGCAGCACCTCGGAGCGCATCTTCTATACTGCGCTGACCAAGGTACAGGAAAAAGGCGGCGATGAGGCTCTGAAGCTGTTTAAGAAGGCGGTGGAGAACACCAAGCCTTTGCTCGAGGTCAAGACTCGGCGCGTTGGCGGCGCGAACTATCAGGTGCCGGTGGAAGTGAATGCCGACCGGCGTACGTCGCTCGCGATCCGCTGGATCTTGACCTATGCTCGCGGACGTGCGGAAAAAGGCATGATCGACAAATTGAGTAATGAATTGCTGGATGCCGCCAACGGAAAAGGCGCGGCCATCAAGAAGAAAGAAGATGTACATCGAATGGCGGAAGCCAACAAGGCGTTTGCGCATTACCGGTGGTAGGAAACTTTTAGCTGTTAGCTTTTAGTTTTTTTTCGAGAGCGGTCTGGCTAAAGAGATAAAGCTGAATTTAAGAGCCTCGGAAAGAGTTAAAGAGTCGTGCCAAGAACAGTCCCATTAGAGCGTTGCAGGAACATCGGCATCATGGCCCACATCGATGCCGGTAAGACCACTACGACGGAGCGCATCCTGTTTTATACGGGACGTACGCACCGCATCGGAGAGGTCCACGAAGGCACTGCGACCATGGATTGGATGGAGCAGGAGCAGGAGCGCGGTATCACGATTACCTCCGCCGCCACGACCTGCACCTGGCGCGACATTCGCATCAACATTATTGATACGCCCGGCCACGTGGATTTCACTGCCGAAGTCGAGCGTTCGCTGCGCGTGCTCGATGGCGCTGTGGCTGTGTTTGACGCGGTTCACGGCGTGCAGCCGCAGTCGGAAAAAGTTTGGCGCCAGGCCGATAAGTATGGCGTGCCGCGCATTTGCTTCATCAACAAGATTGACAAGATGGGCGCGGATTTCGAGCACGCTGTTGATACGATTCGAAAACGCTTGAGCGCGAAGCCCGTCGCCATTCAGATTCCCATTGGCCAAGAGGATAAATTCAAGGGTGTAATCGATCTGATCGGCATGAAGGCGGTGGTGTGGCAGGACGACACGATCGGCGCCGAATATGAAACCGAGGAGATTCCCGCCGAGCTGAAGAAGAAAGCGGAAGCGTTCCACGCTCAGCTGGTCGAGACCATCGCCGAGAACGATGACGAAATTCTGCATAAGTTTCTGGAAGGCGAAGAGATTAGCGCAGACGAGCTGCGCGCTTCGCTGCGCAAGTCGACGATTGCGTTGAAGGTGTTTCCCGTTGTTGTCGGAACAGCATTCAAGAATAAAGGTGTGCAGCCGCTGCTCGATGCGGTGGTCGATTATCTTCCCTCTCCTCTTGATGTGCCGGAAACGCATGGGATCAACCCGGATACCGGCGAGAAGATTTTCCGCAAAGCGGACGACAAAGAGCCGTTTTCAGCGCTGGCATTCAAGATTATGGCTGATCCGTTTGTCGGCCAGTTGACGTTTATTCGCGTTTACTCGGGCCATTTGAAATCAGGCGAGTCGGTGCTGAATGTTCGTACCACGAAAAGCGAGCGCATTGGGCGCCTGCTGAAGATGCACGCCAACAAGCGCGAAGAAATCAGCGAAATTCTCGCGGGAGACATTTGCGCCGTCGTTGGACTGAAGAATGTCGGTACCGGCGACACGATTTGCGATGAGAGGCATCCTATCGCGCTCGAATCGATCACGTTTGCGGTGCCTGTAATTTCGGTTGCGGTTGAACCCAAGACGAAAGCTGATCAGGAAAAAATGGGCATGGCGCTAGGGCGCCTGGCGCAGGAAGATCCCACCTTCAAAGTTCACACCGATCCCGATAGCGGACAGACCATCATCAGCGGCATGGGCGAATTGCATCTGGAAATCATTGTTGACCGCATGATGCGGGAGTACAAAGTTGAGGCCAACGTAGGCAAGCCGCAGGTAGCCTATCGCGAAACGATTCGCCGGCATGCAGAGGCGGAAGGCAAATACATTCGGCAGACCGGCGGCCGCGGTCAGTACGGCCACGCCAAGATCAGGCTGGATCCTCAGCCTGCGGGGACGGGCTACGAATTTGTCAACGACATCGTGGGCGGTTCGGTGCCGAAGGAATTCATCAAACCGATCGATCAGGGAATTCAGGAAGCGCTCGAAGGCGGCATTCTGGCGGGCTATCCCATGGTCGATGTGAAGGCCACGCTTTACGACGGCAGCTATCACGATGTCGACTCGAACGAAATGGCGTTCAAGATCGCCGGTTCGATGGCGTTCAAGGAAGCAGCCCGCAAGGCTTCGCCGGTGTTGTTGGAGCCGGTGATGTCGGTGGAGGTTGTCACGCCAGAGGATTACGCAGGAGTGATTATGGGCGACCTGAGTTCGCGCCGCGGACGAATTGAAGGCATGGAGCACCGCGCCGGTTCGCAGGTGATCAAAGCGATCGTCCCGTTGGCCGAAATGTTTGGATACGCGACCCACATGCGTTCGTCAACCCAGGGCCGCGCCGAATACTCGATGCACTTTGCCCGCTATGAGGAGGCCCCGCGTTCGGTGGCGGAGGAAATCATCGCTAAGGTACAGGGCACGACAAAATAGAATCGCGAAATAGCTTCCGTATCAGGGTGCGGCTTCAGCCGTGCCGCAAAGCAGAATGAAATGATCCGGGGCTTTTAGCCCCTGAGGAATAAAGGCAATGGCGAAAGAGAAATTTGACAGAACCAAGCCGCACTGCAACGTGGGAACGATTGGTCACATTGACCATGGCAAGACCACGCTGACGGCGGCGATCACGAAGGTGTTGCAGAAGCATAATCCGAAGATTGTCTTCCGGTCGTTTGACTCGATTGATAACGCTCCGGAAGAAAAAGCCCGCGGCATCACGATCGCGACGGCGCACGTGGAGTATGAGACGGCGAACCGGCACTACGCGCACGTGGATTGTCCGGGCCACGCCGACTACATCAAGAACATGATCACGGGCGCGGCGCAGATGGATGGCGCGATTCTGGTCGTGGCGGCGACGGATGGCCCCATGCCGCAGACGCGCGAGCACGTGCTGCTGGCGCGGCAGGTGGGTGTGCCCTACATCGTGGTGGCGCTGAACAAGTGCGATGCGGTGGATGATCCCGAATTGCTTGACCTGGTCGAGCTCGAAGTGCGCGAGTTGCTGAAGAGCTACAAGTTTCCCGGCGACGATGTGCCGGTGATTCGGCTATCTGCTTTAGGGGCTTTAAATGGAGAAGAGAAGTGGGAGAAGCAGATTGATGCCCTGATGGAGGCGGTGGATAAGAGCGTGCCGCAGCCGGCGCGTGAACTGGACAAGCCATTCCTGATGCCGATTGAAGATATTTTCTCGATTCAGGGCCGCGGCACGGTGGTGACCGGGAGAATCGAGCGCGGAAAAGTGAAAGTCGGCGAAGAAGTGGAAATCGTCGGCTTCCGCGACACGCGCAAGACGGTGGTCACCGGCGTCGAGATGTTCAAGAAGCAGCTGGATGAAGGCATGGCGGGCGACAACGCGGGACTGTTGCTGCGCGGCATTGCGAAGGAGGATGTGGAGCGCGGCATGGTGCTGGCCAAGCCGGGATCGATCACGCCGCATACGAAGTTCAAGGCGGAAGTCTACATTCTGACCAAAGAAGAAGGGGGACGGCATACGCCGTTCTTTAAGGGGTACCGTCCACAATTTTATTTGCGAACGACGGATGTGACGGGAGTGGCGGAGTTGCCGGCGGGCACGGAGATGGTGATGCCGGGGGACAACGTTTCGCTGGTGATCGAACTGATCACGCCGGTGGCGATGGAGAAGGGCTTGCGCTTCGCGATTCGCGAAGGCGGACACACGGTTGGCGCTGGAACGATTGCCGAGATTGTGCAGTAGGTCAGTTATCAGCCATCAGCAAAATGGCTGGTGAGTACGGCAGCAAAGCAGTTATAGGGGTCCTTCGGCGGCGAAGAGCGTCGCCTCAGGATGACAACCTGATGAAGCGGATTGCAGCGTTCCGCATGATCTTTCTTCCCGGATCAGCCGGGAGGGGTTAGAGAGATAAAACAGTGATTGGAAAAGAGAGAATTCGAATCCGGTTGAAGGCATACGACTACCGTATCCTCGACCAGTCGACCGGCGAGATTGTGGATACGGCGCGGCGCACCGGTGCGCAGATTGCCGGGCCGATTCCGCTGCCCACGATGAAGAACAAGTACACAGTGCTGCGTTCGCCGCACGTGGACAAGAAATCGCGGGAGCAGTTTGAAATTCGCACCCACAAGCGCTTGCTCGACATTCTCGAGCCGACGCAGCAGACGGTCGATGCGTTAATGAAGCTCGATCTGCCTGCGGGTGTGGATGTGGAGATTAAGGCGTTCGGCAAGGAACACAAGTAAGCTGTCAGCTCTCAGCTTACGGCTGAACTGAGGAGCTTCCAGCCAATAGCGTCGCAAAACACTGACGAGCCACGCTGGACGGAGACGGAAATGGCAACGAAGGTTACAGGCATCCTGGGCAAAAAAGTCGGCATGACGCAACTGTTCGACTCGAAGGGCGACGTGCGCCCTGTCACGGTACTGCAGGCCGGTCCGTGTGTGGTCACGCAGCATAAGTCGGCGGTGAAGGATGGATATGAAGCGGCCCAGATCGGTTTGGTGGAATTTGTAAAGCAGTCGCGGCTGACCAAGCCGGCGCAGGGCCACCTGGCGAAGAACAATCTGCCGCCAGTCAAGTTCATGCGAGAGGTGGCGCTGGAAAGTGACGGCGATGGCGACGGCAGTGTGAAGGTTGGAGACCGAGTGCTGGTGGAAATATTCGACGGCGAGAAGTTTGTCGATATCGTGGGAGTCAGCAAGGGACGCGGCTTTCAGGGTGTGGTGAAGCGGCATCATTTTGGCGGCGGTCCCAAATCGCATGGTTCGATGTTTCAAATCACCGGTTCGATTGGCTCGTCGGCGTTTCCTTCGCGCGTCTTCAAAGGCATGCGCATGTCGGGACACATGGGCCACGCCCGGGTGACGCAGCGCAATTTGCGCGTGTTGGGCGTAGATAAGGACGAGAACCTGTTGGTGGTCGAAGGCAGCGTGCCCGGACCGCAGGGTGGGTACATCGTGATTACGAAGGCGAAGAAGCCGCCCAGAGAGCGCCGCGGATTTGCGGGTTCGGCTACGGTTGATCCATTGAAGGCGGCGAAGAGAGCGGCGAAGAAGGCATAACACCAGTGATCAGTGGCAGTGGCCAGTGGTCAGAAATGCAAATACGACATGGCAACCATCGATATACACAATTTGAGCGGCGAGAAGGTCGGAACTTTCGATCTGGCCGATGAGATCTTCGGCGCGGTCAACGAAGATCTGCTCTGGGAAGCGATCAAGCATTATCGCGCCGGGCAACATCGGGGCACGCACGCGACCAAGGCCCGCTGGCAGGTTTCCGGATCGGGCAAAAAGCTGTGGAAGCAGAAGGGTACGGGGCGGGCGCGTATTGGCTCGATCCGTTCGCCACTGTGGCGGCACGGCGGCACCGTGCATGGCCCGGTTCCGCGTTCCTACGATTACGCGTTTCCGCGCAAGAAGCTCCTGGGTGCGCTGCGGTCCGCTCTAGCGGCGAAGTTTGCCGACGGCAAGCTGACCGTGGTCAACGCTTTCGAACTGAAGGACGCAAAGACCAAAGAGTTCAAGAAGGCGCTGGAGGCGTTGAAAGTCAGTTCGACGGTATTGATCGTGGACGCAGCGCAGTCGGCGAACCGCAATCTGGAACTGAGTTCTCGCAATATCCAAGGCCTCGAGTTGGTTGCCGGCAATGAGGTTCATCCCTATCACCTGCTGCGCTACGATCGCGTGATTTTTTCGCACCCTGCGATCGAGAAGCTGCAGGTAACGCTGAAAGACAGCTTGCCGAAGCGGCAGCGCAAATCTTCCGAGGAAAAGGACGAAGGCGCGAAGAAGGCGTCGGTAGCTCCGCGGCGGCGCACCCGGCATGAAAAAGCGGCGGAGGTTGCCTAAACGATGAAATCCGCATACCAGATCATTCGCCGTCCGGTGATCACCGAAAAAGGCCTGGCGATCAAAGAACACCAGAACACGCTGGTCTTCCAGGTAGCGCCGGGGGCGACGAAGACCGAAGTGAAGCAAGCGGTGCAGACGATTTTTAAGGTCAAAGTTCTTTCTGTGCGCACGGCGATGTATCCGGGAAAAGAGCGGCGGCGTGGGAAGTTTGCCGGCTATCGTCCGGACTGGAAGAAGGCTTACGTGCGGTTGCGCGCTGGCGAGAAGATGCCGGAGTACGCGCAGAATTTGTAGGAATAAAAGCCGGTTCTTCACCCGCGCTATGCGCGCGTGCCGGATGACAAGGTTAAAGCGTTCGTACTAAAAGCTTAAGAGCTGATTATGGCAATCAAGACTTACAGACCGACGACGCAGACGTTGCGCTACCGCACGACGATCGTCAACGACGACATCACCACGCGGCATCCGCATAAGCCGCTGGTCGAGCCCAAGCCGCGCACCGGCGGGCGGCGCAATTCGGGCGACACCACGATGCGGTTCATCGGGGGTGGCCACAAGCGCAAGCTGCGCATCATCGATTTCAAGCGGGATAAGACCGGGATTCCGGCCACCGTGATCAGCATCGAATACGATCCCAATCGTTCTCCGCGCATTGCGCTGCTGGCCTATGCCGACGGTGAAAAGCGTTACATCATTCAGCCGGAAGGGCTGAAGGTCGGGCAGAAAGTAGTCAGCGGGCCGGAGGCCGACATTCTGGTGGGCAATGCGCTGCCGCTGCGCAATATTCCGCCGGGCACGCAGATTCATAACCTGGAACTGAAGCCGGGTAAGGGCGGGCAGATGGTGCGCTCGGCGGGAGGTGCGGCGCAGCTGGTGGCGAAGGAAGAAGAATACGCGCTAGTCAAACTACCTTCCGGCGAGACGCGCAAGATTTCGCAAGATTGCATGGCGACCATCGGGCAGGTCGGGAACATCGACCATGAGAACGTGACCATCGGCAAGGCGGGACGGTCGCGATGGCTGGGCAAGCGTCCGCATAATCGCGGTGTTTCGATGAATCCAGTGGATCATCCACATGGCGGTGGCGAGGGAAAGACTTCGGGCGGAAGGCATCCCGTGACGCCGTGGGGACAGCCGACGCGGGGATACAAGACTCGGAATAATAAGAGAACCGATAAGTTTATCGTGAGCCGGCGGAGTAAGTAACGAATGCGGTAAAAGCAGGTTCCTCACCCGCGCTTTGGGCGCGGTTCGGCATGACAGGGCTTTTGAGGTTTCGTGGTTTAGCAAAAAGCTAGGAGCTAACAGCTAGAAGCTGATTTTATGGCACGTTCAACTAAAAAAGGCGCGTTCGTGGATGGCTACCTGATGTCGCGGGTCGAGGCCATGAATTCGCGCAACGAGAAGAAAGTTCTGCGCACCTGGTCGCGGCGGTCGACGATTGTCCCGGAGATGGTGGGACATACGATTGCGGTGCACAACGGCAAGAAATTTATTCCCGTGTATCTCACCGAGAACATGGTGGGCCACAAGCTGGGCGAGTTCAGCTTCACGCGCAACTTCAAAGGGCACTCGATGAAGGCAGCGACGGAAGTGGCGGCCAAGCCAGCCGGGATTCCGGGTGGTCCGGGAGCGATCACCCCGGCGGCAGCGCCAGCGGCGCCGAAGGCATAAAAGGGAGACGCGAATGGAATTTCGAGCCGAAATGCGATATTTGCGAGTCTCGCCGCAGAAGGCGCGCCTGGTGCTGGAGCTGATCAAAGGGCGCAAGGTGGAGGAGGCGCGCAACACCCTGCGGTTTACCAAGAAGCGGGTTGCGGCGCACGTGGGCAAACTGCTGCAGTCGGCGCTGGACAATGCGAACTTCTTGAGCGCCGAGAAGAATTTGGACGTCGATATCGACAACTTGTACGTGAAGAGCGCGATCGCCAACGATGGCCCCCGCTTGAAGCGCATTCGTCCGGCACCGCAGGGCCGCGCATTCCGTTACGTGCGGCGCATCGCGCACATCGAATTAGTTTTGGCGGAGCGCGGCAACCGTGGTTCAGCAGCGTCTGGGGAGACACGACCGGCTGGCCGTGCCGGAGTTCCAGCGAAACGCCGCGCCCCGGTGGCAAAGAAAGCCGTGGGCGCCGGGAAGAAAAAGAAGGCGGTTGCGAAGTAAGAACATCAGGTTCCTGACCCGCGCTCTGCGCGTGTGCGGAATGACCAGATCTTGACGGCATTGAGTGTTAGGAGACGCAATGGGACAAAAAGTCCATCCTTATGGTTTTCGCCTCGGCTACACCAAGCCGTGGAAGTCGCGCTGGTTTGTGGAGCGGGATTACGACAAGCTGCTGCTCGAAGACGTCAAACTAAAGAAAGAGCTGCGCGAGAAGCTGAAGTCGGCGGGCGTGAGCGCGATCGAGATCGAGCGGCCGGGCAACAAGCTGCGCATCATCATCAAGACGGCGCGGCCGGGAATTATTATCGGGCGCAAGGGTGCGGAAATTGACAAACTAAAGGGCGATTTACAGAAGCGCACATCGCGTGAGGTGTTTGTCGATATCCAGGAAGTGCATAAGCCGGAGCTTGATGCGCAACTGGTATCGGAAGCGATCGCATTGCAACTCGAGAAGCGCGTCGGTTTCCGGCGGGCGATGCGCAAAGCGGTGGATTCGGCGCTGCGCTTTGGCTGCAAGGGAATCAAGGTTCGGGTGAGCGGCCGGCTGAACGGCAACGAAATCGCGCGCTCCGAGTGGTATTTGCAGGGACGTTTGCCGCTGCACACGCTGCGGGCGGACATTGAATATGGCTTCTCCGAAGCTAGGACGACTTATGGCGTGATCGGGGTGAAAGTTTGGGTGTACAAGGGCGAGATTCTGCCGGCAAAAAAGCGCGAGCAGACGGCGGCAGGCGCGTTCTAGAGAGCTGATTTTATGTTGATGCCAAAAAAGGTGAAGTACCGCAAACAGCAGCGCGGGCGCATGACGGGCAAAGCCTGGCGAGGAAGCACGCTGGCGTTCGGTGATTTCGGGCTCAAAGTTCTCGAGCCGGGATGGATCACTGACCGCCAGATTGAAGCCAGCCGGGTGGCGATGACCCGCTTCGTCAAGCGTGGCGGCAAGATTTGGATTCGCGTATTTCCCGATAAGCCGGTCACTAAGAAGCCGGCCGAAACCCGTATGGGAAAAGGCAAGGGTGCGCCGGATCATTGGGTTGCGGTGGTGCGGCCGGGGAAGATTCTGTTTGAGATGGAAGGCGTAACTGGTGCGGATGCGAGCGAAGCGATGCGTTTGGCCTCGCACAAACTGCCGCTGCGAACCGCCTTCGTCAAGCGCGAAGCGGCGCACTAGAACAGCAGCGATCGGCTTTCGGCTCGCAGCCAGAACCGCGGGAGACGAAAGAACCGAAAGCTGAGACCAAGAGCTGAAAGCTGAGAGTTTATCTATGAAGGCAGACAAAATCCGGAATCTGACGGAAGAAGAGATGCGGCACCAGGAGCGCGATCTCGCTGACCAATTATTCAAATTGAAGTTTCAATTGAACATGGGGCAGACCGAGAGCCTGAAGAAGATTCGTGGGCTGCGCAAGGATATTGCGCGCGTCAAGACAATTTTGGGCGAGCGCAACCGCGCCGTCGTAACGGAGAAACGCTAATGCCGGAAATCGCAACCGGAAAATCGGCAACCCCACCGGCCGAGCACGTGCAGGGCCGGCGCAAGGAAGTGGTGGGCGAAGTGGTCGCCAATAAGATGGCCAAGACGATCGTCGTCCAGGTGACGCGCAAAAAGGCGCATCCGTTTTACGGCCGTGTCGTGGCCCGGCACAAGAAATTTTATGCCCACGACGAAAAGAATGAAGCGCATGTGGGCGACTTTGTCCGCATCCAGGAAACCCGGCCGCTGTCGAAGTTGAAGCGCTGGAAGCTGAAAGACATTATTCGGAAGACCGCGCTGGTGCCAGAAGTCGTGCTGGAGCACGACAGCAAGTAGTCTCATTGGGATCGAGGGAGATTGAAGCCATGGCTGTGATGATGAGATCAATGCTGGAGGTCGCCGACAATTCCGGCGCGCGCAAGCTGCAGATGATTCTGCCGCTGGGCGGCTCGACCGGACTGAATGCCGGACTGGGCGACATAATCACCGCCGCCGTGAAGGAAGCCGCTCCCGATGGCCAGGTGCAGAAGGGCAAAGTGGTGAAGGCGGTGATTGTGCGTACGCGCAAGGAGCACCGGCGGCGCGATGGAACTTACATCCGCTTTGACCAGAACGCTGCGGTGCTGATCAACGATGCCGGAGAGCCGGTGGGTACGCGCGTCTTCGGTCCAGTTGCCCGCGAACTTCGCGAGAAGAGGTTTTTGAAGATTGTGTCGCTGGCACCTGAGGTGATTTAGGCGCCGGCGAAATTGAATAATTTGAGAAGTTTGCGAATTGAGTGATTGGAAGATGTTGCTACGGAATAGGGTTTCGATATGAGAACAGTCAGCACGGTGCACAAGCGAGTGGATCTCCGCCGCAACGATAACGTGAAAGTCATCACGGGGCGCGACAAGGGCAAGGAAGGACGGGTGCTGCGCGTGTTTCCCGATGACGCCAAGATTCTGGTCGAACACGTGATGATGGTCAAGAAGCACGTGCGGCCGAACCCGCAGCGTAACATCGCCGGCGGTATCGCCGAGCAGGAGAGCCGGATTGCGATTTCGAACGTGCAGCTGGTCTGCCCGACTTGTGGTCCGGTGCGCATCGGGCACGAAATGCGGGGGGACCGCAAAGTGCGCGTGTGCAGGAAGTGCGGAACCACGCTGGACAAATAACTGTTAGCTCCTGGCCATTAGCTTTGAGCTTGTGGCGGAGAGATCGACGTCGGCGGGAAAGGCAGAAGCCAAGAGCTAAAGGGCTGGAAGCTTAAGAGCAAAACATGGCAAAAGATAAAGAGAGAAAAGGATCGAAAGACGCGGCGCAGGAGCAGAAGGCTCCGGAGCAGGCGCGTCATAGCGCCAAAGAGCGGCCGCGATTGCGGTCACGTTTTGAGAAGGAAGTTGCGCCAGCGCTGCTGAAAGAGCTTGAGCTCAAGAATGCCATGGCGGTTCCACGCTTGAACAAGATCGTGGTCAACATGGGCATGGGCGAAGCCACACAGAATTCGAAGATTCTCGACCCGGCGGTGAACGAACTGGGGCAGATCACCGGCCAGAAGCCCATCATCACCAAAGCCAAGAAGTCGATTGCGGCGTTCAAGGTGCGCGAGGGGCAGGCGATCGGGACAATGGTTACCCTGCGGGGCGATCGCATGTACGAATTTTTTGACCGGCTGGTGAACATTGTGCTGCCGCGGGTGCGCGATTTTCGGGGAGTCTCGACCAAATCGTTCGATGGCCGCGGCAACTACACCCTCGGCCTGCACGACCAGTTGATCTTTCCGGAAATTTCTTACGAGAAGGTCGACAAGATGAAAGGTATGAACGTCACCATTGTGACTACGGCGGCGAACGACAACCAAGCGCGGACGCTGCTGAAGCATTTGGGCATGCCGTTCCGGCAGTAGAGTTCCAAGAGTTTGCTTTGAAGTACGAAGGGAAACAGTAAAAGGATTTCATGACAACAGCGAAACGAGTCAAGGACGCAAAGATCGAAAAAAAGTTTGAAGTGGCGCGCAACAGCAAGGCAGCGACGCCAAAGTTTTCCAGCCGCCGCCACAACCGCTGCCAGATCTGCGGGCGGCCGCGGGCGTATCTGCGCAAGTTCGGCGTCTGCCGCTTGTGCTTCCGCGGATTGGCGTTGCGTGGCGAGATACCGGGAGTGTCGAAGTCGTCCTGGTAGGAATTGTTGCCTGCCCGCGATAGCGGATAAGGGCAGGGTTAGTGGTAAGAGGCCGCTGCAGGTTCTCCGGTAATCCGGAGCGAACGGGCGGCGAGAGGAGAAGCAAACGATGAGGTTGACCGATCCGGTCGCAGATATGCTGACGAGGGTGCGCAACGCGCTGCAGGCGCGGCACCAGAAAGTGGACGTTCCGGCTTCCCGCCTGAAGGTCGAGATTGCCCGCATTCTGAAGGAAGAAGGATACATTTCGAACTTCAAGGCCACAGAGGAAGAAGGCCACAAGGTCATCCGCATTTATCTGAAATACGGCGCGCACAATGAAGCCGCCATTTCGAAGGCGGAGCGCGTGTCGCGTCCTGGGTGCCGGGTTTACGTGCGCCGCAGCGAGATTCCGCGAGTTCTGGGTGGCATGGGAATTAACATTCTGACGACTCCACGGGGTGTGATGACCGGACGCCAGGCGCGCAAGGAAGGCGTGGGCGGCGAACTGTTGTGCGAGATCTGGTAGAGAAGCAGTGAGCTGTGAGCAATGAGTTTTGAGCGACGAAAAATTCCTTCGGCTCATCACCCGCCGCTCGTCGTTCACCGCTAAAGAGAGCTTATGTCGAGAATTGGAAAAAAGCCGATCGCGATCCCCAAAGGCGTGACGGTCAAAATTGAAGGCAATACGGTTCTGGTGCAGGGGCCGAAGGGCAAGCTGGATACGGCTCTTCCCACTGGCATCAAGTTTGAACAAAAAGACGGTCACATGGTGGCGTTGCGCGAGAACGATTCGCAGGCGGCAGTGCACGGGCTGGCGCGGGCGCTGGTGAACAACGCCGTGGAAGGCGTCACCAAGGGCTGGACTCGCGACCTCGAAATCGTTGGCATCGGTTATCGCGCCGAGATGAAGGGGAAGGCCACCGTGGTTTTCAGCCTTGGCTATTCGCACCCCATCGAATATCCGCTGCCGACCGGCGTCGATGCGGTGGTCGATCCCAAGCAGACCAAGATTTCTCTTACGGGGATCGATCGCCAGCAAGTGGGACAAGTTGCGGCGGAAATGCGGGCGTTGCGTCCACCGGATCCGTACAAGAACAAAGGGGTTCGGTACGCGGGTGAGAGACTGAAGAAGAAGGTTGGCAAGACTGGAGCCAAATAGTTCGCAGACGTCGGCTCTGATTTTGGCTGATGGCTGATCGCTGAAGGAACTTAGAAGATGCTTACAAAAATTTCCAAGAATCAGAAACGCGGTCACATTCACGAACGGATCCGCAAGAAATTGCAGGGCACGGCGGAGCGTCCGCGGCTGAACGTCTATCGTTCCCTGAATCACATTTATGTGCAGCTGATCGACGATTTGAGTGGCGTAACGCTGGTGGCGGCGAGTTCCGCCGAAGGCAAAAAAGAAAACCGGCGCACCGGCGGCAATGTGGCGGCGGCCAAGTCCGTAGGCAAGACGATCGCCGAGCGGGCCAAGGCCAAGGGTGTGAGCAAGGTTGTTTTCGATCGCGGCGGATACATTTATCACGGGCGCGTCAAGGCGCTGGCCGACGCGGCGCGGGAAGCGGGATTGCAGTTCTAACGGCGGCTCTCAGCTGTCAGCTCTCAGCTATCCGCTGGAGCGGCAGGCCAAGAGCTGAAAGCTGATAGCTGAAAGCTGGTTTAAAGAATGTCAACAGTCATTAAGAAGCTCGATGCAAATTCGTTTCAATTGAAGGACCAGGTCGTGGCCATTAACCGCGTCACGAAAGTGGTGAAGGGCGGCAAGAACCTTTCGTTCGCGGCGCTGGTCGTGGTCGGCGACCCATCGGCGGCGGTGGTGGGTCACGGAGCGGGGAAGGCTAAGGAAGTGCCCCAGGCGATTCGCAAGGCGATTGAGTCGGCGAAGAAGAACCTGATCAAGGTCAACCTGACGCAGACTTCGATTCCTCACCTTATTCTCGGCCGTTATGGCTCCGGCAAAGTGCTGCTGAAGCCTGCGCCGGAAGGCACTGGAGTGATCGCTGGCGGCGCGGTACGGGCGGTGATGACTTCGGTCGGGATTCAAAATGTGCTGACCAAATCGATTGGCACGACCAATCCGCACAACGTGATCAAGGCGACCTTTGACGCGCTGCGGCATTTGAAGAGCCGGGAGAGCGTTGCTACGATGCGGGGCAAGTCCGAGCAGGAACTATAGCGAGTTTGCGGTGATCAAGGAATTATCGATGATGGCAAAAACAAAAGCGGACGGCGGAAAAATTCATCTAAAGTGGGTGCGTTCTTTCATTTGCGCTCCAGTCAAGCAGAAGCTGGTGATTAAAGGACTGGGGTTTACGCGGCTGAACCAGGTGATCGAGCGTCCGGACAATGCGGCGATTCGCGGCATGGTGGCCAAGGTCCCGCATCTGGTGGAGATTGTGCAGCGATAGGCGGAAAATCATGAATCTTTCGAACATTCACGCTCCAAAGAAGGCCTCGGAAAAGCGCAAGCGCGTGGGGCGCGGCATGGGATCCGGCATGGGCAAGACCTCGACTCGCGGGCATAAAGGCCAGCGCTCGAGAACCGGTATGCGCCTGATCCGCGGTTTTGAAGGCGGCCAGATGCCGTTGCACCGCCGCATGCCGAAGCGCGGCTTCACCAACATCTTCCGCAAGGAATTCAATATCGTCAGTTTGGAGAGATTGTCCGCCCTCGGTACTGAGTTGCTGGCGGCGCCCATCACTCCTGAGGTGTTGCGCGAGGCGGGGGTTATCAAGACGAAGCATCCGGTAAAGATCCTCGGCGATGGCGAGCTGGCTTCCGCCATCACCGTGCACGCTCACAAGTTTTCCAAGTCCGCACAGGAAAAAATCGCGAAAGCCGGAGGCAGGTTTGAGGTCTTGCAGTAATGGTTGAGAAGCTGCTTAACATCTTCCGCATTCCGGACCTGCGTAAGCGCGTCCTGTTTACGCTGGCGATGCTGGCTGTGTACCGGCTGGGCGGACATCTTCCTACTCCCGGTGTGAACTTTCTCAAGCTGGAAGCGTTCTTCAATCAGAACCGCGGATCGCTGCTCGGTTTTGTCGATCTGTTTTCCGGCGGGAATTTGCGCCGTTTGACTATTTTTGCGCTGGGGATCATGCCGTACATCACGGCTTCGATCATTCTGCAGCTTTTGACCGTGGTGTATGAGCCGCTGGCCAAGCTGCAGAAAGAGGGCGAGCTTGGGCGCAAGAAGATTACGCAGTGGACGCGTTACATCACAGTGATCCTCAGCGCAGTGCAGTCGTTCGGTATCGCGATCGGACTGCAGAAGGCCGGGGATTTTGTCATTCATCCCGGGCCGGGATTCATCCTGATGACGATGCTGACGCTCACCACGGGCAGCGCCTTTGTCATGTGGCTGGGCGAGCAGATTACCGATCGCGGCATTGGCAATGGCATGTCGTTGCTGATCTTCGCGGGCATCGTTGTCGGCCTGCCGCGCGGCGTGCAGGATCTGCTCGAGAAAGCGAAGAACGGAACCTGGGGCGCGATTACGCCTGTGTTGATGGCCGGGCTGGTGGTGTTCATGATCGCGGTAGTCGCGTTCATTGTTTATGTGGAACGCTGCGAACGCCGCATTCCGGTGCAATATGCCAAGCGTGTGGTGGGCCGCAAAGTGATGGGCGGACAGTCTACGCACTTGCCGTTGCGCGTGAACGCGGGTGGCGTGATGCCTGTAATCTTCGCGTCTTCCATTCTTACTTTGCCGCAGACAGTCGGCTACGGCCTCAAAAACAGCCGGTACTTTGGGGAACTGTTTCGCATGATCGGCTGGGGCGAGCCGCTCTACACGCTTTTGTACGCGATTGGGATCATTTTCTTCGCCTACTTCTATGTGTCGATCGTATTTAATCCGAGCGAAGTTGCGGACAATATGCGCAAGTACGGTGGTTTTATTCCCGGTATTCGTCCCGGAAAGCGCACGGCCGATTACATCAATGAAGTTCTGACGCGTATCACGCTGGTGGGCGCACTTTACCTGATCATTATTTCGTTCATCCCGGAATGGATGATCGCCGGGATTCACCTGAACCACCTGCCGTTCTGGCTGGGGGGAACGCTATTCGAGCGGCTTCCAGTCTGGGTAACGAACGGCTTGGGAGTGAACTTTTATTTTGGTGGAACCTCGCTGCTGATCGTCGTCGGCGTTGCGATGGATACCGTGACGCAGATCGAAGCACAGTTGATCATGCGACACTACGACGGATTTACGCCGCGCAGCGGACGCATTCGCGGCCGCCGCAACTGGTCGTAAGAGGATTTAGTAATTGAGTAATCGGGTATGTTGGCGATTTGAGGCACCTCGAGCGTTTTCGAATTACCAAATTACTCGATTACCAAATTTAAAGTTTGTACTGGGGTTGCTGCACCTGAATCGCCGGTGGGGTGTTTCAGGAAAACTGTTCGGGAGGCTTTGGCCAACTCGATGGCGCAGGAAACCTCGCGTGATGTGGGTCCCGTGGTATTGCTTGGACCTCCGGGTGCCGGTAAGGGCACTCAGGCCAAGCGCATCATGGAAAAGTATTTGATTCCGCAGGTCTCCACTGGAGATCTTTTGCGGTACAACGTAGCGCAAGGAACCGAGCTCGGCATCGTGGCCAAGGCAATCATGGCCCGCGGAGAGCTGGTTCCCGACGATTTGGTTTGCGAAATGGTCCGGCAGAGGCTGAAGCAGCCGGATTGCAAACGCGGCTACATTTTGGACGGTTTTCCGCGCACCGCGGCTCAGGCCGGATGGCTGGATGCGCTGCTCGATGACAGGCTCTTTGACAACTCGCGGCCCACACGGGCTTGGCCAATTGTGATCCGGCTGGAGGTGGATTATAATCAACTACTGCTCCGCATTACTGGACGCCGTTCTTGTCCCACCTGTGGGCGGATCTACAACGTCCACTTTCAGCCGCCAGCGAACGATGAAGTCTGCGATGTTGATGGATCGAAGCTGGTGACCCGCAATGACGACAGGTTGGAGGTGATTGAGCCGCGTTTAAAGGCTTATCAGGAGCAGACTGCGCCGGTCGCCGATTATTATCAGCGCACCGGGCGTCTGATTTCGGTGAATGGCGATCAGGCGGTGGACGAAGTCACAAAGCAGATCTTCAGAATTCTTGAAGACCATCATGCTTAGATTTTCGAGGCAGGTTTCAGTTTAGAGATGGCAATTGTTTGCAAATCTTCGGCGGAAATTGAGCGCATGCGGCAGAGTGGCCACATCGTTCGGCAGGTTCTGGATCATGTACGCTCGCAGGTCGCGCCCGGCGTCACTACGATGGATCTGGAGCGCGCCGCGGAAAAGAAGATTGCGGAACTGGGCGCCAAGTCGGCGTTCAAGGGATATTTCGACTATCCCTGTGTGCTGTGCACGTCAGTAAACGAGGAAATAGTGCATGGCATTCCGTCGGAGAAGAGAACGCTGAAAGAAGGCGATATCGTTTCGATCGATTGCGGCGTGGTGCTCGACGGGTATTATGGCGACGCTGCGATCACAGTGCCGGTAGGTGCATCCGTGAAGCCCGACTTGCACAAGCTTCTGACCGTGACTGAAGAATCGCTGTATAAGGGCATTGAGCAGGCGCGCATCGGGAATTCGATTGGCGATGTCGGCGCGGCCGTGCAGGAGCATGTAGAGGCTGCGGGTTTCAGCGTGGTGCGTGACTTTGTCGGACACGGGATTGGAACGAAGTTGCATGAAGAGCCGCAGATCCCTAACTTTGGGGCGCGAGGTCATGGCACGAAGCTGCGAGAAGGTATGGTGCTTGCCATCGAGCCGATGGTGAACTACGGCAAGCCCGACGCGAAAGTGCTCGGCGATAAATGGACCGCAGTGACCGTCGATGGCAGTTTCAGCGCGCACTTCGAGCACTGCGTGGCGGTGACGAAAGACGGGCCGGTGATTTTGACGCAATAGATATGCCAGGAGCGAATGAGCAAAGAAGACGCGATTGAAGTGATGGCAACGGTTCTGGAACCGTTGCCCAACGCCATGTTTAAGGTGGAACTGGAAAACAAGCACCAGGTGCTGGCGCATGTATCCGGCAAAATGCGCAAGAATTTCATCCGTATTTTGCCGGGCGACAAAGTTGCCGTGGAGCTTTCGCCCTACGACTTGAATCGTGGCAGGATCGTTTATCGCTACAAATAGAACTTGGCTGAGGATTGTGCTGAGGGCTGTAAACACGACAGCGGACAGCTGAAAGCTGGTTTATGAAGGTACGAGCATCAGTAAAGAAAATCTGTGACAAGTGCAAGATCATCCATCGCAAGGGCGTGGTACGCGTGATCTGCGTCAACACCAAACACAAACAGCGCCAGGGCTAGGCCCGGCGGGAGTCTGGAAACATGGCACGTATTGCAGGCGTCGATCTACCGCGCCAGAAGCACATCAACATCGCGCTGACTTACATTTACGGCATCGGGCATCCCCGCGCCGGCAGCATTCTCGATGAGGCGAACGTGGACCCGATGAAGAAGGTGCAAGACCTCAGCGAAGAAGAAGTCAACCGCATCCGCACCGTGATCGAGGCACAAGGGATGGTGGAAGGCGATCTGCGCAAGGAAGTTTCGATGAACATCAAGCGGCTCATCGAAATCGGCTCCTATCGCGGATTCCGTCATCGCCGCAACCTGCCGGTCCGAGGACAACGCACGCATACCAACGCGCGCACCCGTAAAGGCCCGCGCAAGGGAACTGTGGCGCAGAAGAAGAAGGCGTCGGCGAAGACATAAGAACGGCTTCTGGCTTCTAGCTTCTGGCTAGAAGCTAAGAGCTAGGAGCTAAAAGCTATATGGCGAAACCAGCAGCAGCGGGCGGCACAGCCGCACCGGAGAAAAAAGGCAAGAAAAAGACGTTCAAGAAGAAGGAGCGCAAGCACGTTCCGCATGGGCTGTGCTATGTGCAGGCGTCCTTCAACAACACGATCGTGACCATTACCGATATGAACGGCAACGTTCTATCGTGGAAGAGTTCCGGATCGCTGGGCTTTCGCGGGTCGCGCAAAGGCACGCCGTTTGCCGCGCAGCAGGCCGCTTCGAACGCGGCCAACATGGCGCGCGATCATGGGGTGCGCAGCGTGGATGTTCGGGTCAGCGGACCAGGTTCGGGCCGCGAGTCGGCGGTGCGTGCGTTGGCCTCGTCTGGCATTGAAGTACGCTCAATACGCGACGTGACGCCGATTCCGCATAATGGATGCCGGCCGCCCAAGCGACGCCGAGTCTAAAGGACAGGAAGAGAATCCTCGCTTTGCTCGGAAAGACACGCGAGAGAACATTGATTTTCGTCCGGGAAGAAGGGTGAAGCCAAACCTGTAAACCGGTCATCCAAAAGGAGAACAACTTGGCACGTTATACCGATGCAGTCTGCCGTCTATGCCGCCGCGAGGGGATGAAGCTTTTCCTCAAAGGCTCGAAATGTTTCAGCGATAAGTGTCCCATCGAGAAACGCAACTTCGCTCCCGGACAACATGGGAAGGACCGTAAAGCCAAGATTGTTGGCTACGGTTTGCAGTTGCGCGAGAAGCAGAAGGCCAAGCGCATTTACTTTACTCTAGAAGGGCAGTTCCGCAACTACTTTGAAAAAGCCGCGCGCACCCGCGGCGTCACCGGCGCGATGCTGCTGCAGCAGCTCGAACGGCGGCTGGATAATGTGGTTTACCGGCTCGGCTTTGCGCAATCGCGGCGCCAGGCGCGGCAGTTGGTGCGCCATGGGCACGTCGCTGTAAACGGTAAGAAGGTCAACATTCCTTCTTACCAGGTTAGCGCCGGTGAGGAAATTTCGATTCGCGAGAACAGCAAGAAACTCACAGTGCTCGAACTGGCCAAGGAATACGCCAGCCATGGCACGCTGCCGAATTGGCTGGAAGTGAATCGCGACAATTATACGGCGAAGATTCTGTCGTTACCCAAGCGCGAAGATATTCAGCTGCCGGTAAACGAACAGTTGATCGTTGAGTTGTACAGCAAATAATGACGTCATCCTGGCCACGCGGCAGCGCAGTCCTTAGCCGATAGCGATAGTGCCCTTAGGGCGATAGCTTTCTGGGTCTAGCCCATTTTCGCAGCCAGATCAGCCTTTCCGCGGCATTGACCGGAGTTGGGCCTTCCGGCGATGCCAGAGTTGAGCCAAATGGCCGAAGGAGAAACAAATGCTTTGGAAAGGTTTTCAGAAACCGAAACGTCTCGCAGTTGATACTTCCACCCTCACCGATAAGTATGGAATTTTCTGGGCGCAGCCTTTTGAGCGCGGATTCGGCACCACGGTGGGCAACGCTCTGCGCCGTGTGCTGCTGAGCTCCATAGAAGGCGCGGCCGTAACCGCGGTGAAGATGGAAGGCGTGTTGCATGAATTCCAGTCGATCCCCGGTGTGGTCGAAGATGCGACCGACATCATCCTGAACCTGAAACAGATTCCGTTTAAGCTGGCCGGCGACGCCCCGAAGGCGATTTATCTTCGCGCCGATCAGCCTGGAGTCGTGACCAGCGGCATGATTGAAGCTGATGGCGACGTCGAAGTTCTCGATAAGGACGTTTACATTGCTACCGTCAGCGAAGGCGGCAAACTCGACATGGAAATGCGGCTGAAGCGCGGCCGGGGCTACGTTTCCGCCGACAAGAACTTCGATGAGGATCTTGGCATCGGATTCATTCCGATCGATTCCGTCCACTCACCGGTGCGCAAGTGCAATTACACCGTCGAAGCAGCGCGCTTGGGGCAGATTACCGACTACGACAAGCTCACGCTGGAAGTATGGACTAACGGCTCGATCACTCCTGCCGATGCGATCGGCCTCTCGGCGAAGCTGATGAAGGATCACATGAACATCTTCATCAACTTCGAGGAGGAAATTGAAACCGGCACATCGTCTTCCGACGACCGTAAGCCCGAGATTCACAACGAGAATCTGAACCGTTCCGTGGAAGAACTCGAACTCTCGGTCCGTAGCTACAACTGCCTCAAGAACGCGAATATTCAGACGATTGGCGAGCTGGTGCAGAAGACCGAATCGGAAATGCTCAAGACCAAGAACTTTGGCCGCAAATCGCTGAACGAAATCAAGGAGATTCTCTCCTCGATGGGGTTGAGCCTGGGTATGAAGATCGACGAGCACGGTAACGCCGTGCCCGGCCCGACTTCGAACATGGTTCTGCCGGCTTCGGCCTACGGACCGGACGACGGGCTATAAAACCAGTGGTCAGTGGCTGGTGCAGTGGTCAGAAAGACAAACCGCTAGCCGCTGACTTTTGTGAACGAGACTGAATACTGGCCACCGACCACTGGCCACTGACCACTGAGGTCCACGATGCGTCACAAAGTTGCAGGCTACAAACTCGGACGGAACACGGCGCACCGGCGCTCGCTATTGCGCAACCTGGTCACATCTGTGATCGTCGAAGAGCGGATCGAAACCACGGTTCCCAAGGCAAAAGCTGCGCGACCGATCGTCGAGAAAATGATCACGCTAGGCAAGCGCGGTGACCTTGCGGCCCGTCGGCTCGCATCTTCTTACCTGATGACCGATGAAGCCGTAGTCAAGCTGTTCGATACCATCGGACCACGCTTTGGCGATCGCAACGGTGGCTACACTCGCGTGATCCGCACCGACTGGAACAAAGGTGACGGCGCTGACAAGGCCTTCCTCGAATTGTTGGGTAGCGAGAAAATTCTCGACGAAAAGAAAGAGAAGCGGGCCGAAGCCCGCGCCAAGAAAGCTGCCGAAGCCAAGAAGGCCATGGAAGACGCTGAAGCGCAAGCGCAGCATGACGGCGGCGTCGAGCCGACGAAAGAAGAGGACAAGAAAGAGTAGCTTCCCGGAACTTTCATCACCAACCAAAAGGGCGCCGCTAAGGCTGCGCTTTTTTCCGTTTCCCCGCTCCATTGACTTGCTTTCCCGCCCCACGTAAGATTTGCCACGAATGATCGGCCGGACTATCTCGCACTACCGCATTTTGGAAAAACTTGGCGGCGGCGGCATGGGAGTGGTTTTCAAGGCCGAGGACACTGAACTGGGCCGCTTCGTCGCATTGAAGTTCCTGCCCGACGAAATGGCTCACGACGAGCCCATGCTCGAGCGCTTCCGCCGCGAAGCCCGCGCCGCTTCGGCTTTGAATCATCCCAATATTTGCACGATTTATGAGATCGGCAAGCAGGACGGCCAGTCCTTCATTGCGATGGAGTATCTGGACGGCACGACGCTCAAGCATCAGATCGGCACCCGGCCCATGGAAATGGAGCGGCTGCTGGGAATCGGCATTGAGGTTGCCGACGCGCTGGATTCGGCGCACAGCAAGGGAATCGTTCACCGCGACATCAAGCCCGCAAACATATTCATCTCCAAACGTGGCCATGCCAAGATTCTCGATTTCGGTCTGGCGAAGATGGGCGTGCGGTCCAATACCGTCAGCGGCGATTCGCAAACACTTGCCGACGTGGCGCGGCTCGATCTTACCAGCCCTGGCACCGCATTGGGCACAGTCGCTTATATGTCTCCCGAACAAGTGCGCGGGAAAGATTTGGACGGGCGTACCGATTTGTTTTCGTTCGGCGTTGTTCTTTATGAAATGGCGACCGGAATTCTGCCCTTTCGCGGTGACACGCAGGGCGTGATTACCGAAGCGATTCTGAATCGTGCGCCATCACCGGCGATTCGGCTGAATCCCGATATTCCACCTGAGCTGGAGCACATCATCAGCAAGCTGCTTGAGAAGGATATTGAGCTACGCTACCAGAGCGCGGCCGAAGTGCGTGCCGATCTCAAGCGGCTGAAGCGCCAGCAGGATTCTTCGCGCATTTCCTCGCAGGCCGCGACTGAAACCCCGAGTGGATCGGTGACGACCGTAGTTTCCGGGCACGCAGGGCAGGGCGTCGGTTCGTCCGGAATAAGCTCGTCGGGGATCAAGGCAATTCCCGAATCGCAATCGCGCAAAACCGTGTATTCCCTGGGAGCTGCGCTGGTTGCGGCGTTGGCCCTAATAGCATTTCTACTGCTACGGCACGGCGCAGCCTTTGTCTCCCCCGCGTATCACTTGTTGACTTACCGCCGCGGCACGATTCGCATGGCGCGATTTGCTCCCGATGGGCAAACGGTCATCTACAGCGCAGCTTGGGAGGGAGGGCCGGTTGAAATTTTCAGCACGCGCTTCGGCACACCGGAATCGCGCCCGGTGGGCGTTCCCGGCGCCGAGATTCTAGCGATTTCTTCCACGGGAGAGATGGCTGTTCTGCTGCGCAGCCGGCAAACCAAATCGCAGGTTTATACGGGTACGCTAGCACGAATGGCACTTGGCGGCGGCGCGCCTCGCGAGGTTCTGGAAAACGTTCAGTGGGCTGATTGGTCGCCGGATGGTTCGCAGTTGGCGATCGTTCGCGACTTCAATGGACGCAATCGTCTTGAGTATCCGCCGGGAAAAGTCTTGTACGAAACTGGTGGCTGGATCAGCCATCCGCGGGTGTCGCGCAAAGGAGACATGATTGCATTTATCGATCATCCGATTCAGGGCGATTCGATCGGCGGCGTCGCAGTTGTCGACATGAACGGCAATAAACGTTCGCTGAGTCAGAGTTACGGAGGCGGCGCGGTTGGTCTGGCGTGGTCGCCAAAGGGTGACGAGGTATGGGTTACTGCGACCTTGATTGGAATCGACCGCTCGGTTTTTGCGGTTCCTCTTTCCGGCAAGGAGCGCCTGGTCACGCGCGTTCCAGCCGATCTGACTTTGCAGGATGTCATGCCAGACGGCCGGGTTCTGCTGGCTCGCGACAGTTGGCGGCGCGGGTTGATTGTCCACCGGTTTCAAGATACAACCGAGCGCGACTTCACTTGGCTCGACTGGTCCTATCCGGTCACGCTCTCGAACGATGGCCAGACTTTGCTGTTCCGCGAGGAAGGCGAAGCGGGCGGTCCGACCTATGCGGTCTATCTCCGCAGAACGGACGGGTCGGCGGCCGTGCGGCTGGGAGATGGACAGTCCCTTGCGCTATCGCCGGATGGAAATTGGGCGCTCGCGTGCCGCGGCGACAAGCAAACCGACTTGTTCCTGCTGCCTACTGGACCTGGCGAGCCTCGTACTTTGAAGGGGCACGAAGTTATCCACAATGCGGCGCGCTGGTTTCCTGATGGCAAGCGGCTGTTGATTGCGGGCATCGAGCCGAATCACGGCTTGCGGCTTTATGTACAGGATATCGACTCCGACAAGTTTGATGCGGTTACTCCGGAAGGGACCGACGGATCTGCGTATGCGCTATCACCTGACGGAAGCACGGTCGCTGCCATGGGCCCGGATGAGAAGGCTTATCTGTTTCCCATTCCTGCGGGAGATCCGCGCCCGATCAAGGGATTATTGCCGGGTGAAGTGCCGGTGGCATGGACCGATGATGGCCGGTCTTTATACATCTACAAAGGCGGCGAATTGCCTGCGAAGGTTTACCGATTGGAAATCGCAAACGGCAACCGCACGCTCTGGAAGCAGTTGATGCCGCCCGATCCAGCCGGAGTTGAGTTCGTCGGCCCCGTTTTGCCTACGCCGGATGGCAAGTCGTATGTTTACGGCTACCGGCGTTTGCTGTCGGATTTGTATCTGGTCGAAGGTCTGCAGTAGTGATGAGCGGCTGCTAGTCTGGGAATCCGGCAGTCGTACATGTCCTGTCGCGTGTTCCGCACGTAACCTTGCTGTAAATTGTCATTTCGATACACTCCCTTCAGGATGGGGTTCACTCGTACACAGATTGCCATCGCGGTCAGTGTGGGCGCGCTGCTGGTCTTTGGATTTCTCGGCTACATATGGTGGCTGAGCAATCAGGGTCCGGTGCTGGCGCGCTCGGAGGAGCACGATCCCCTGACTGGATTGCCGGTCAGCATCAAGATGAATCCGCTGCGCGACCGCACCATCGAGCACAGCGCCAACAGATTTCTGCGCGACTTGCGCGACGGACACTGCGATCAACTGCTCTCGCAATGGGAGCATGACTATCGCAAAAAGTACGCGAAATTCATCTGCACGTCAGAGGCGCAGCATCCGCTGCTTTCGTGGGAACTGGCGGAGTGGGAAAGCGCGCCGCCGCTCACCGTACTTCATTACCGCGCCAATCGTCTTACCGCTCCCGGACAGCCTGCTAGTTACACCGAGCAGATGACCGTTACGACCGAGGACAAGTCGGGACAGTGGGTGGTTACGAAGTACGACGCGATGTATTGAGCAGTAATGGTCAGTGCTCGGTAGCCAGTGGCTGTTGCCTCCGAGCTTGAGTTCGCTTCTCCCGATATCTATCTATCTATCTAATTATTGGTTTCGGCTTGCTCTGTGCCTTGGTGCCTCTGTGGTAAAAATTCCTAATGGATCAGGATTTCTCCCGGCGCGAGCCCACCGCCGCGCGCAACATCTACGCCTTCGGCTTCACGTCACTTCTGAACGACACGGCTACCGAAATGGCGTACTGGGTGCTGCCGGCGTTTTTGGTATCTCTGGGGGCGGGGCCGGCGCAATTGGGAGTGATCGAGGGCGTCGCGGAAAGCGTAGCATCGTTTGCCCAGCTCTTCTCCGGATATCTTACCGACCACATCAACCGCCGCAAGCCTGTCGTTGTCGCCGGATATTTCGTCGCGAATGCGGTGAAGCCGCTGCTGGCGATAGCGACCGCATGGTGGCACATTCTGATCATTCGTTTCAGCGACCGGCTCGCTAAGGGTGTGCGCGGCGCCCCGCGCGACGTGATGGTCGCGGAGTCGGTGCCCAGAGGAAAGCTGGGTTCGGCATACGGACTCATTCAGTCGATGGATTCTGCTGGCGCGATTGCCGGGCCCCTAGCGGCGCTGGTTCTGCTCTCGCGCTTCGGAATCCGCAGCGTATTCTGGGCCGCAGCAGTTCCGGGAGCATTGTGCGTGTTGGTCGCACTTCTCGGAATCCGGGAGACAAAAAGAAAGAGTAACAATGACGCTTCGGCGGAAGCGGACGGCAAACCGTTTGCCGGCGGTTCTCGTGGCGGTCAGAACGAGAAGAAGCTGAATTTGCCTGTAAATTTCTACATCGTCCTCGTTGCGGTCACCCTATTCTCTCTCGGGAATTCGAGCGATATGTTCCTGGTGATGCGGGCGCAGAATGTCGGGATCAAGGTGAGCCTCGCGCCCCTGCTCGGGCTGGTTTTCAACATCACTTACACGATTGCATCCTGGCCTGCAGGATGGCTCAGCGACCATATCTCACGGCGTCTGATCGGATCGATTGGATACGTGATTTTCGGCGCGGTGTATTTTGTTTTCGGGCGCGCCCCGTCAACGATGGCGATCTGGATTGCCATGACCGTATACGGTTTCTATTACGCGCTGACCCAGCCTGTGTTGAAGGCGCTCGTTGTAGAGAGTGTTGCGGAAGCCGTGCGAGGCCGCGCGCTTGGAGTCTATTTCTTTGTGACCAGCGTCGCCACACTTGCGGCCAGCCTCATCACCGGACAGCTCTGGAAACATTATGGCGCGGGCATCCCATTTTATTTTTCGGCGGCGCTGGCTCTTTTGGCTGCTGTTTTGTTGCAGACCCGAAGAAGATAGAGCAAAACTAGAAACTGACTCTGCGTTTGCGTTCGACCAACGTGGAGGAAGGAAGGCTTTTTGCGAAACTCCTGCACCACAAGAAAATCAATATTTGAGCCGCTATCCCCGCGCTCGTATCCAGAACCACATCCTGCCATCTTCCGGTGCGCGAAGGAATGAAGCTCTGATGCCACTCGTCGAGGCTGGCTACGATTGCCGTTCCGAGAACCGCGATCACCGACCAGCGCAGAGTCCACCTAACATCGTCCATTGCGGGCAGGGTCGCATGCCAGGCGCGGAAAAGAAGAATGCTCAGAATGCCATAACCGATGACGTGGCCGGTCTTGCGAATGTAGAAATGCCAGAATTCGAAGCGCGGCCAATCCATGCCAAGAAGAAAATGCAGGATCGGATAAAGGATCCGGCTGGTGTTATGCGCAGAGAGCCACGCGGTCGATTCAATGGCGATCACGATGAGCCACAAAATCGCGGCGATCCATGCCTTCAGAACGTCATGTCGAGCTGAGTTCAAGCGTGGAGTTTACTCGACTCCGTAATTGGGCGCTTCGCGCGTGATCATGACGTCATGAACGTGGCTCTCGCGAAGACCGGCGCCACTGATACGGACAAAGCGCGTCTTCTGCAGCAGTTCGGAGATCGTAGCGCAGCCGCAATATCCCATGCCAGATTTCAACCCACCCACCATCTGATGAACGATCATCGAGACCGAACCGCGATACGGCACGCGTCCTTCAATGCCCTCGGGAACAAGTTTGCCCAAGCGGTTGGAATTGGAATCGCCGTCGACTGTCGCGGCGGAAGAGTCAGCCTCTGCACTCTGGAAATACCGCTCACTGGAACCCTGCGCCATGGCGCCCAGAGATCCCATGCCACGATAGGACTTGAAGGAGCGGCCCTGATAAAGAATCATTTCGCCCGGACTTTCGTCCGTGCCGGCAAACAGCGATCCGATCATGACAGCGCTGGCACCGGCAGCCAGCGCTTTGGTGACGTCGCCTGAGTATTTGATGCCACCGTCGGCGATGATCGGAATGCCGGCGTCTTTCGTGGCGCGGAAAGCTTCGGCGATAGCGGTAATCTGCGGTACGCCTGCACCGGTAACGACGCGTGTGGTGCAGATGGAGCCGGGGCCAATGCCTACTTTAATGCCATCAGCACCGGCGCGAGCTAGCTCACATGCGCCGTCGAAGGTGGCTACGTTGCCAGCCAACAGCTGCATTTCGGGTAGCTTCGATTTAATTATCTTCACTGCATCGAGGACCTTGGTTGAATGCCCGTGCGCACTGTCGATGGCGAGAACGTCGACCTTGGCTGCAGCCAGTTCCTGAGCGCGCTCAAGAAAATCGCCGGTCGCTCCGATTGCTGCACCTACCCGAAGCCGGCCGTGAGAATCCTTCGCAGCATTTGGATATTTCAACTTTTTCTGGATGTCTTTAACGGTGATCAGTCCCTTAAGGTTGTATTTGTCATCGACCACCAGCAATTTTTCTACCCGATGCTCGTGAAGAATCTCTTCTGCATCTCCGAGCGTGGTGCCGACCGGCACGGTGATCAGATTTTTTTTGGTCATTACGCGATCGATGGGAATGTCGAAGCGGGTTTCAAAGCGGAGATCGCGGTTGGTGAGAATGCCGACCAGCTTGCCATTCTCGGTAATCGGGACGCCTGATATTTTGTATTTGCGCATGACCTCGAGCGCATCGCTGACCTTATCGGTCGGCGACATGGTGACTGGATCGACGATCATGCCGCTTTCTGAGCGCTTCACCTTGTCGACTTCATTGGCCTGCTGCCCGATACTCAGGTTGCGATGGATGATGCCAAGTCCACCCTGCTGCGCCATGGCAATGGCCATGTGCGATTCAGTGACGGTATCCATGGCAGCGCTAACGATCGGGATATTCAGGCCGATGCTCCGCGTGACCTGAGTCTGGGTATTGGCGGTCGCGGGAACAACATCGGAGCGTGCCGGCATCAGAAGAACGTCATCAAAGGTGAGAGCTTCGGGTACTGGAAAATGAATCATATAATGTCTCGAGAGGAAACTCTTATTCTAGAGAGGGAAGAAGGTTGAGGCAAATGTGTCGTCGGAGTCCCGGGAATATCCACATCCTGGCGTCGTGCGGTTGACTTCGATTCGCAGGCTGGTCGAGCTCGTTCAGTTTGTCTTTATCCCGTTCCCGGCGTATATTAGAACACTGAGAACTGTTGTGTAGTACCGCAATCGGCGAAGCACACCAGTGGGCGCAAGCCCACTTTTTCGTTGGAGAGAAATGTGGCTACCGGGTGCGAAGACAAGTTATTGAATAAATGGCACTTGAGCTTGATCGCGTACGGGAGATTGCAGAACGGGTTGCGGCCTCCAGCGGGCTCGAGGTAGTTGAAGTCGAGTTTCGAGGAAGCGGTCCCGCACGCATGTTGCGCGTGTTCTTAGACAAGCCCGGCGCGGCGAGTGGCGATCCGCTGGGGGGCGTGACTCATGGCGATTGTGCGACCTTCAGCCGCGAGTTTGGCACGATTCTCGACGTTGAAGATGCGGTACCGGGAAGTTATACGCTCGAAGTTTCGTCGCCTGGTTTGGACCGGAAGCTGACGAAGGCTGCAGATTTCGAGCGCTTCACCGGGAGCCGGATGAAGGTGATGACGAAAAATCCGGTGAGCAATAACCGGTATTTTGAAGGCAGGCTGGAAAGTTTTTGCGGCGGCCGCTTGACGCTGGATCTTAGTGTGGCCAGCAAAAGGTCGCGAAAAAAAATGGGCGCGGCGACTGAAGCAAAGACGGTGGAGATCGAATTCTCCAATGTGGAGAAGGCAAATCTGGTGCCGGAAATCTGAAAAATTGAGTCATTGAGGAATTTTGTAATTGAGCAATTTAAGGCCGGCACAGGCAGTGACCTAGACTTCGACTTACTCAATTACAAAATTACCCAATTAGCAAATGGTTTTTTATGGCGAGTGAGCTCTACAACACAATCGACGCGTTGAGCCGTGAGAAGGGAATTGATCCGCAGATTGTAGTGGCTGCGGTGGAAGACGCCATCGTCATGGCCACGCGGAAATATTACAAGACGCAGGAAAATCTGCGGGCTGAGCTGGATCGTGAGACTGGCAAGATCAATGCCTACGCGGTGAAAACGGTCGTGGAGACGCCAGAGCAGGTGGAAGATCCGCTGCTCCAGATCACGCTCGAGGATGCTCGCAAGACAGATCCCAATCTCGAGGTCGGGGGAGAGTTGCGCATTCCGAAAGTGACGGAAGGGATCTTGGGCCGCATTGCTGCGCAACTGGCGAAGCAGGTGATTTTCCAGAAGGTGCGTGAGGCTGAGCGCGACACAGTTTACAACGAGTACATCGGGCGCGTTGGCGAAGTAGTGAATGCCACGGTCAAGCGTATCGAAGGTCCGGACATGATCTTCGATATCGGCAAAGCCGAGGCGCGCATGCCACGGAAAGAGCAGTCGCGTCTGGAATCTTTCGCGATTGGCGAGCGGGTTCGGGTCGTGATTGCGCGGGTAGAAAGAGCCTCCAAAGGACCTGGAGTGGTGGTTTCGCGCGCGGTACCGGAGTTGGTGCAGCACCTGTTCCAGACGGAGGTTCCAGAAATTTATGACGGCACGGTTGTGATCCGTGCGGTGGCGCGGGAGGCGGGCGAACGTACAAAGATCGCCGTCATGTCCAAAGACAAAGACGTGGATGCGGTCGGCGCGTGCGTCGGCATGAAAGGCATGCGCGTACAGTCGATCATCCGCGAGTTGCACGGGGAGAAGATCGACATTATCGAGTATCACGAAGACGCCGTCACCTTTGCGGAGAAGGCCTTGCAGCCGGCGAAGGTCAGTAAGGTAACGGTGGTCGATGCCTCCGGCAAACACCTTGAAGTTGTGGTCGACGACAGCCAGCTCTCTCTTGCCATCGGCAAGAAGGGGCAGAATGTGCGGCTGGCGGCGAAACTGCTTGGCTGGAAGATCGACATCAAGAGCGAAGAAGAAAAGCGGCAGGAAGTGGAGCAACAGATGTCGGCGTTGGCTCCGCAAACCGCTACGCCGCTTGAAAGTGTTCCGGGACTTGGCGACGGACTGGTTGAGAAACTTGGCGCTGCCGGCGTGACTACGGTAGAGGCTCTGGCCGATATGACTCCGGAGCAGCTTGAGGCCATCGAAGGCATTGGGCCGAAGACAGTGGAAAAAATCAGCCTGGCGGTGAATAATTATTTTGCCAGCCTGGATCAGGACATGCCTGCCGAAGCGGGGCCGGAAGAGCTGTCAGCAGAAGCAGTTGAACCTTCGGCCGCCGCGGGCGAAGAAGTCGCGGGGCCTGCGGTTTCCGCTGATGAAGGAGTTGCGGCAGCTGCGACGGCCGATGAAGAATCCACTGCTGAACCGCCGGCGTCGAATTCAGATGGGCACGAACGGCAGGCGGAATCGTCGGTCGAGCAGCCTGCCCCGGAAGCGGAGTCCGCTTCCGAAACGAGAGAATGATGTCACGCTGGCATAGGTTTGACGGCGGATGGGAAGAATTGAACTCCGTGAGGTCATGATGAAGACCTAACTACAACACGGAGAAACGAAAGGCCGGATGAGTAAGGTTCGCATCAACGATCTTGCGCGAGAATTGGAAGTGAAGAGCAAGGCCATTCTCGACACACTCCCGTTAGTTGGGGTCACTGAGAAAAAAACGCACTCCAGTTCTCTCGAAGAACATGAAGCGGAGAAAGTACGTGTTTACATCCGCTCCTCGGCGGAAGGTTCATCGCCGGCCGGCAGAACCGCTTCGCGCTCGCTGCGCGGCGAAGAAGAAATCAAAACCAAAATCGATCTCTCCAATATTTCCCGCCCAGGGGATGTGCTGAAGGCGATTACGCAGCGAAAAGAAGCTGCCCCGGCTCGGGTTCCGACCCCGCCGATTCCAACCCTACCGAGCCCCGTCAAAGTGGAGAAATCTGTGGCCGCCCCGCCTGCCGCGGTGAGCCGTCCGACAACGGTTGCTCCCGCGGTCCCGAGACCGCCCAGTCCTTCAGTCTCGCCTGCTTCGGCAGGTGCCCCTATGGCACCGCCGGTTGCTCCGCGTCCGGTCGTTACGCCCGCGACGGCCTCACCTTCAGTAGTTAGCCCGCCGCGCACGATCACTCCGCCGCCAACGGTGCAGGTGCCCTCGACTGTACAAACACCTCCGGCAGCAGCACCGCCATCAGCTTCAGCGTCGGCTCCGCCGCTTGCCCCCGTAGTGACGGCTCCAGCCGCTCCGGTGCCTCCGGCGCCGCGCATGATCGTTCCACAGACCGGACCACGTCCGGTGTACAAGGCGCCGGTGCGTGCAACTCCGCCGCCGGTGCAGCCAGGAGTTCCGATCGGAGGCGTGCGTCCTGCGCCCGGCCGTCCTGTTCCTGGCCAGCCAATCTTTCAACGCCGTCCTCCTGCAGCAGCCAGTGGAGCTCCGGGCACACGTCCGCTGCGTCCGGGTGAGCGCAGACCGATGCATCCCACGCGCCAAGCTCCGGCTGGTGCGCGTCCATTGGGCGTAGGTCCGTCGCTTCCGCCTCCGGGAACCACGCCGAGGCCGGGCAGCCGTCCGGGGGCGCCATCGCGCCGTCCCGGTCAGCGCTATATCCCGCGCGGCGTGAAGGAAGGCCCGATGAAGGGGTACACGCCGCCGCCACGCATGGTGGTGTCGAATGAGCCCCTGCCGATTACCCGCAGCATCACGATTACCGAAGGGATCAGCGTAAAAGATCTCGCGGAAAAGCTCGACATTCGCGCCAAGGACTTGATTTCGCGCCTGCTGGCCCGGGGAGTCTTCGCGACGATCAACCAGACGCTCGATGCGGAACTGGCCAGCGAAATGGCCCGCTTCTTCGGCGCCGACACAGATGTAATTACCTTCGAAGAACAGACCGCAAAAGAGATCGATGCGGCCGCAGCCGCGGAACAGTCGGTTCCCGAAACCGGTGTCCGTCCGCCGGTAGTCACGATCATGGGCCACGTCGATCACGGCAAAACGACGCTGCTCGACTCCATTCGCTTGACCAATGTGGCGGAGGGCGAAGCGGGAGGCATTACTCAACACATCGGGGCCTATAAAGTCCGAATCGTAGATCAGGAATCGCCGGCCTACGGGCGCGAGATCGTCTTCCTCGATACACCCGGTCACGAGGCCTTCACGCGCATGCGTTCTCGCGGTGCGAAGGCAACGGACATTGTCGTGCTCGTAGTTGCGGCCGATGATGGCGTGATGCCGCAGACGATTGAGGCTATCGACCACGCGCACGCCGCCGAGGTTCCGATCATCGTCGCCGTGAATAAGATCGACAAGCCGGGCGCTTTGCCTGACCGCGTCAAGAAGCAGCTTGGCGACCGCGGGCTCGTGCCCGAAGAGTGGGGCGGCAAAACGGTTTTTGTGGACGTTTCGGCGAAGCAGAAAACCAATCTGAATCTGTTGCTTGAAATGATCTGCCTGGTTGCCGATCTAGCCGAGCTCAAAGCCACGCCCGAGCGGGCTGCGACTGGAGTTGTGCTCGAAGCCAAACTTGATCGCGGCCGGGGACCCGTTGCGACTGTGCTCGTGCAAAACGGTACCTTGAACGCGGGTGACAATTTCGTAGTCGGCAACGTCTACGGAAAAGTGCGTGCCATGTTTGACGATCGCGGCGCACAGTTGGAGACAGCTCCGCCTTCAACGCCGGTTGAAATCATCGGCATCGAAGCGCTGCCGCAGGCCGGCGATCAATTTGTCGTTGTCGCCGACCGCGATAAAGCTCGCGGCATTTCCGAATACCGCGAGCAGAAATCCCGCGAAGCGGCTCTGGCCAAGAGTTCCCGCGTCTCGCTCGAAGGATTGGCGGAACAGATCAAGCAGGCGGGCACAAAAGAACTCAACGTTATTCTCAAAGGCGACGTGCAGGGCTCGGTGGAAGTCATCACCGATCTGCTCACCAAGCTCTCGAACGACCGGGTTCGCCTGAAGCTGTTGCGATCGGGCGTGGGCGCAATTACCGAGACCGATGTGCTGCTGGCTTCCGCGTCGAACGCCATCATTATCGGCTTCAATGTACGTCCGGAGCGCAAGGCCCAGGAACTCGCGGAGCAGGAAAAAGTCGATATCCGGCTGCACTCGATCATTTACGAGCTGCAGGATGAGATCAAGCGTGCCATGACCGGCCTGCTTGAGCCGACGATCAAAGAAACCTACCAGGGCCGCGCCGAAGTGCTCAACGTCTTCCGCATCCCGAAAGTGGGTACGGTCGCCGGCTGCCGCGTGAGCGACGGCTTGATCAAGCGCGACTCCGAAGTGCGCCTGCTGCGCGACAATGTGCAGGTATTCAAAGGCAAGGTCGGTTCGCTGCGCCGCTTCAAAGACGATGCCCGCGAAGTAACCAACGGCATGGAGTGCGGCATCTCGATCTCGAACTACGGCGATATTAAAGTCGGCGACGTGATCGAGGCCTTCGCCACGGAACGCGTTGCTGCGGAAGCAATGGCGTAAGAACGGCTTTTGGCAATTAGCCTTTAGCAATCAGCTTTCGATTCGGCTAATGGCGAACTGCTAGGGGCTAAGAGTTCATGATCGCTTTTCTCACCCTCGAACTTCACATCGAAGCAGCCCAATCGCTCAAGGACAAACGGCAGGTCGTGCGCAGCCTGAAAGACCGGCTGCGCGCCAGCTTCAACGTCTCCGTCGCCGAGTTAGACCCAAGCAGCATCTGGAATCGCGCTACTATGGGGGTGGTTAGCGTCTCCCATTCGCGCGATTATCTCGATGGCCTTATGAAAAATGTAGAGCGTGCCGCTACGCGCATCGCCAACAACCACGGAGCTGACTTGGCCGACTCGTTCGTGGAATATTTGTAAAAGTGATTTTTGCCTCGTCGGGTGGCCAACGAGTGAAATCGCGATGTTACGCTAATCATGTGTAAGGCCTACTTGAGGAATACAAAGGAATTGAGGACTTGCCTTAAGCGGCTCTCTACTTCCGACGAATCTTTCTTGTTGAACTCCTGGACAGTTCTCGGATCATACACGGCACGTGAAAAGACATTTTGGATACCCAACTCATAGCATTTTCCCTTGTGAAAAGTTCGATACGCAGGCCCCGACTGACCTCCACTCGTCCAGTTGTCGCCAATCTCAAAAGCCTTAAAGGTAATGTGATTGATCGTAGTCGTCTTCGGTTCGGACTTGATCACAAACCAATCTGGAGACCCCTTTAAGCACGCCACATCGGTCTTCGCTGACAGAATCTCTGAAACGTAAAACGTCGCGGCAACGAAGACGCCCACGTCTCTAAATCTTTCCTTCGGATAAGCGAAGCAGGCCCGAGCCGCTCCCTCACTTCCGGGACCATCGCAGGTCGCACCCTGACTCACGCAAGAATCGGAAATAGATGTACTGGGCTGCCCTGCCTCAGAAGCGCCGCTCGCTATCGGGCTAGCTGGAGTTTGTTGGGGCGCGCAGTTAACGAGGATGTCTGCGTACTGAAGGCGGAAGAGGCCATCGGGACTCGTGAACGTCTTCAGGGAGCTTTGGGCAGACCCGGCCATTGCAAATCCGCAGACGAGGAACGCGAAGAATCTCTTCATGTACGGTGCCCCTCACCGATTATGGCTGGAACGCAATCGAAAGGCTAACTGTGATAAAGAGGTCACACCCCTTATTGGGGTGAGTGCAGTCCGCCGATGCGGCCAGGCGAGCCGTCTCTCATCGTTCAGCGCAGCCACGCTCCCAGACCGGCACCTTCCCATCCCCTTGTTACCTCTGTACTTAACGCAATCCATCCTTTCTACGCGACAATAGCACTTCCTGGCCAACACCGGGACCGGGTTTTCTGATATTCTCATCCGTTTTACTCCGAGGTGAACCGTGGAAAAACGCGGGCTGAAATATCATCGCGGCAGGTTGGCGGAAGCCCTGCGTGAAGAGATCGAAACGCTGGTGGAGGGCGAACTGGCCGACCCGCGGATTGGGCTGGTACGCGTTACTGCTGTTCACATTTCCGAGGATGGCCGCTCGGCGCAGGTCCTCGTGGATGTCGACGGCGACGATCGCGAGGCCGACCGCAGCCTGGAAGGGCTGCTCGCCGCCAAGGAATACATAAAGCACGAACTGGTTGCGCGCTTGCAAAAGAGACGCGCGCCAGAATTATATTTTCGCCTGGACCGCTCGGAGCGGGAGCAGGCGCGTGTCGAAGAATTGCTGTCGCGCACGAAAAAGAAGAGACCGAAATCGAGTCCGGGTTCGAGCGAGAAAAAGGCATAGGCCATGCTGCGGGAAGTTCTACACCAGATCGAGCGCCACGACCGGTTCGTGCTGACCTCGCACGCCCGTCCGGATGGCGACGCCATCGGATCTGTGCTGGCCTGCTGCCAGGTCTTGCGCGCTATGGGCAAGAGCGCCGATATTGTGCTGCACGATGGAGTGCCCAGGATTTATCGTGCGCTGCCCTTTGCCGATCAGGTGTTGCAGGCCGACCGTGTGTCCGGCAATTATGAGGCGGCAATTATTCTCGAGTGCGACAGCATCCATCGCACGCGCCTCGAGGGCCTGGAGAATCGTTACCTGATCAGCATCGATCATCACATCAGCGGGCGTCCGTTCGCGCATGTGAATTGGATCGATCCTAAAGCGGTAGCCACGGGAGAAATGGTTTTTCGCCTGGCGCGGGAAGCGGGAACGCCCTTCTCACCGGAGATCGCCACCTGCCTTTACACCGCCCTGATGACCGATACCGGGTCGTTCATGTTCCAGGGCACCAACGAGCACACTTTCGCTCTCGCTCGCGAATTGGTTTTGGCAGGCGCCGATCCGTCCCATTGCGCTCGGAGTATTTATTTTGCGCACTCAGTCGCCAAGATGAGGCTGCTTGGCGAAGCGCTGCGCAACCTCCATACGGAGGGCCACATCGGCTGGACATGGGTAACTCAAGAGCAGATGGAGCGCTGCGGGGCAAAAGAGGAAGATTGCGAAGGCCTGGTGAACTACGTGCTCTCCATCGGCGAGGTCGAAGTAGCGGCCTTCTTCCGGGAACTTCCTGATGGACGCTTTCGAGTGAGTATGCGCAGCAAAGGTCAGCTCGACGTGGCCCGAGTGGCCGAACGCTTCGGAGGTGGCGGGCACGAGTGCGCCAGCGGCTGCTCGGTCGAGGGACCGCTCTCCGAAGCGACTGAGCAGGTTTTGGACTTGTTGCGCCGTGGTCCGTCGGTGCAGTGAGATGCACGAGGTTCACCGCATTAACAACTTCTCCAGAACTCGCCAGAGAAGATTGAGAATTGATCATGTCCATCCTTGAAATTCTGCCGCAATGAGCAATCGCAGCCGAATCGATTCACTTTTGCTGGCGGGCTTCTGCGCGTTTCTGTTTTTCTACGGACTTGCCCAATTCGGGCTGATCGGCGCCGATGAACCTCGCTACGCGCAGGTGGCGCGGGAAATGCTCGAACGGGGTGACTGGATTACGCCTACGCTCGGCGGCGAGCCCTGGCTGGAAAAGCCTCCGCTTTACTACTGGCAGGCGATGCTGGCTTACAAAATCTTCGGTGTGAGTGACTGGGCTGCGCGCCTGCCGTCGGCTTGCGACGCTACAGTTCTCGTCCTCGCTGTCTATTTTTTTCTGCGACGGCTCTTCCGTGGAGTCGAACTCGACGGCGCTTTGATTGTGGCTTCTTGCGCGGGCATTATTGGTTACGCGCACGCTGCGTCAACGGACATGCCGTTGGCGGCGGCTTTCAGCTTAGGCATGCTGGGCTGGTGGAGCTGGCGCACGACTGAGAAAAGGATTTACCTCGCCCAGTTCTTTTTTTTTATGGCTCTCGGGATGCTGGCCAAAGGGCCGGTGGCGCCTTTTCTGGCCTTTCTGGTGATCGTGGTCTATGCGGCGGCGGTTCACGAGTTGCGTTTTGTCCTGAGGACATTTTGGTTGCCCGGCATTCTTTTGTTCTGTGCGGTTGCGCTGCCCTGGTACTTCGCCGTGCAGATGAGGAACCCCACATTTGTCCGCGAATTCATCATCGAGCAGAATCTGGGGCGCTTCTCGCAGAATCTTTATCACCATGTGCAGCCGGTCTGGTACTACGCGCCCGTGATGGTTCTAGCACTGCTTCCCTGGACGATCTTCGTGATTGCATCCGTCGTTGAGCCAATTCGCAGATGGTGGCCTAAACAGAAAATCGCTGAACGCCGCGAAGTTGATCTCCACTACGGCTTGAGGGTGTTTGCTTGCTGCTGGCTCATTGTTCCCGTTGTATTTTTCTCTCTCTCGCAATCCAAACTACCGGGCTATATCCTTCCCGCCGTTCCAGCGGGCGGATTGGTGTTGGCGGCATATCTGCGAGAGCGATTGGAACAACATAGAACTGAAACGCCCTCAAAGGTACTTGCCGTTTTGCATGCGCTCTTTGCTGCGGCGCCGGTCTTTCCGGGGTTATTAATCGCCTATCTGGTAACACAGCATCGCATCCCCGGAGGACAGCCTCTGTTTGTGGCACTCGCACTGGCAGTGATCTTGTTCTTAGGGATTGCGCTCACTCTATTCCACATCAGCGGATTCCGAATGTTGCGCTTCATCACTCTGGTTCCCGTTGTTCTGACGGTGGGTGCTGTCTTGAAGCTGGGCTCGCGCCCGATGGACGAGACTCTTTCGGCGAGGCCGCTGGCACGCGAGATCGCAGCGATCGAAACGCAGCGCTTACCGCTTGCCATTTATCACGTTCCCCGCGAACTGGAATACGGTTTGACTTTCTATCGCAACCAACTAACCCTCAATTACGATTGGGGCACAATTCCACCGCAGGAACACCTGTTGGTGGCTCCAGAAAATTCGCAGGTGGAAATCGCGAAGCTGGTCGCCGGCCGCCGCGTTTCTTTTCTGGGACACTATCCTGCGCAGCATGTCGATTATTACTGGATCGCCGGCGCGCGAGCGGCTGGCGGGCGATAAAGCTGTTGCTGAGCGGTATTCCATCAGTTTGCCTCTCGTCCTCGAAACGCACTAAACTCGATGGTCTGCTATCGCAAATGAAGCCCAAGTTTTTTCCGGCGCAGTTTGCAGGAGCCCCGTGGAGATTCTCGACCTCAGGCATTTTTCTTCCGTAGACCTGCGTCCCCTGCTCGATGACGAAACCCGAGTCTGGGCGAGTCTGCTTTCCTGGGACTACAACGGATCGGCTGAGATGATTCTCCGCTACGTCGATGCAAAGATTCTTCCCGGCTACGCCGCGATCGAACGCGGGCGCATTTTTGGCTACAGTTTCTTCGTGTATGAAGGCAGCAAGGGCGTGGTCGGTGATCTGTTCGTTGCGAACGGAGGCCGTTTGCCGAATGCGCGCGAAGTCGAGATCAAACTGCTGACCCATGTAATCGAAACGCTGCAGCAATCTCCTGGGATTCATCGCGTGGAAGCGCAATTGCTGGCGCATGAGACTGGAAGCGTAGCCCGGCCGTTTCTCGATCAGGGGTTTCAGCGGCATCCGCGGTTGTTTATGGTTCTTCCTTTGATCGACTCTGTGCCGCAGGTTGCGGCAGCGCCTCCGGACATCGAAATCCGCCGCTGGACTGAAGCTGACTACCAGCCGGCCGCCGCGGTGATCACCGCCGCTTATCGCGGCCATGTGGATGCACAGATCAACGACCAATACCACACGCTCGCCGGTTCGTTGCGCTTCCTGAATAACATTGTGCGATTTCCGGGATGCGGTTTGTTCGATATTGAATCGTCCTTCGCAGCGGTGGATCGCAAGGCGAAGAATCTGATCGGGCTCATTCTCTGCTCCCGGGTTCGCGGCGACGTGGGGCACGTAACTCAAGTGTGTGTGCTGCCGGAGTATCGTTCACGCGGCATCGGCGAAGTGCTGCTGGCGGCAACTTCTACGAATCTGCGCAAGCGCGGTTTCACCATGCTCTCGCTGACCGTCACCGAGGCGAATGCGGGCGCGGTCGCGCTTTACCGGCGATTGAATTTTGATTCGAAGCGAGTGTTTGATGCGTTCGTGTGGCAGGGGTAGGTCCCGACTTTTGGAAAAAACCTCATGTAAATTTCTTGTGGCTAGCCACCATCGTATCGTACCGGCCCTTGAACAAAACGCAAGGACGGGGCACTCACTGTTCCGGAACGGGAAGGAAAAAACTCAGAAAGGATGGGCCACCCGCCATGAATGGACAATGGATAGGGAAATTCACCGGCTCTAACGGCGACGGGAAAATCGTTGTCAACATCGACGAGCGCGAAAACTATTATCAGGGCGTCGCCTACACTCATCCGGATAATGGCGCACTGCCGAGCTCAGCAGCGTCCTTCAGGACCAAGAACAAAGATCTAAAGGGTCAGCTCAGGACAGATGCGCTCCTTCCATTCGATCCGGTTACTGCGATCGTCACTACTTGGGACGCGATCAAAGACAAATACCCGAATCTGGTATTTTCCAAGTATGCAGACGTCACCATCTCATTGGAGAACCAGGTCCTGTCCTTGTCCTGGAAGACAGATATAGGGGCGACCGGAAATTGCCTATTACCACGTTCGAAGGCCGGAGCACCATCAGACCTTCACGCGACCCAGAGTAATTGGGACGATTTCAAAGAGTATGTCTCTGGTCTGGGGGGCAAGCGGTTTTTGTTCCGGGGACAAAAAGACTCCCGTCGGCTACGGACCTCATTTCACCGGACCGGACGGGCCGATCTAGTGCGCTTCCGGAACGAGGACCTCACCGCCCTTCGCAACCACCTCAGCGCAAGGACAAAGCACGTCTTCAATTTCGGAGTTCCGGATGAGTTCGGCGCTTTCCTGAACCTCATACAGCATCATGGCTATCCCACTCCTCTATTGGACTGGACGTACTCCCCGTATGTCGCCGCTTTCTTTGCATACCGCAGAATCCCCAACGATACGGCGGCCAAGGCGGATCCAGGCGCCAGAGTCAGAGTCTTTGTATTCGACCAGCAAGAATGGAAAACGGATTGGCAGCAAATTTTGATGTTGTTGTTTCCGGGGCCCCAGTTCTCAATCGGGGAGTTTATGTCCATTGAGAATGAGCGAATGATTCCGCAACAGGCGGCAACAACGGTTACGAGCCTTGACGATATTGAGTCATACATTCGAGAGAAGGAGGAGATCAAGAGCAAGACATACCTCTCCGCCATCGATCTGCCGGTTCGGGAGCGGCGAGAAGTAGTTCGGGAACTGAGATACATGGGAATCACCGCGGGATCACTCTTCCCGGGCCTCGACGGCGCCTGCGAGGAACTCGCGGAGCGAAACTTTGAGATATAGGGGGCTGGGCGGGTCGCCCGGGCACTTAAGCCCGCTGGCGTTATCAACAAAATCGGTGCCCCGTTCTTCGTGCGTTTGCGAAGGGCGGGAACCACGAACGCGCATGCAATGGGTTTCTACGGAGCGCAAAGTTGCGTTGGCAACCCTTGTAAAAAAAGCCAGGACGGGGCACCCACAGTCCCGGAACGAAAAGAAAAAGCTCGGAAAGGATGGGTCAGCCGCCTGCTTCTGTCTCAGAGCGATTCTCCGCCCAGTATACGCTGCTCGAAAATACACAAGGTTGTGACTGGCATCACCGCCCCGTAGTTTGGAAACGTGTAAGGATGCTCGTCGGAACAGTACGATGAAGCGATTCTTTGAAACTAGGAGGAAACATGCAACCACAACCAATCAACACCGACGGCAAGCAACAGCGGTATGTCGATTTCGCTAACTGTCGGGCCACTCTCGTGGACCATCGCGGTGAGCCAGACAAGGACTGGGCCAGAACCGGCTTCTACGTCCGAATCAACGCATACACGGAAGATCGCAAGCCGATGCAGGGCGCGGAGTTCCCGTTGACGGACGAGAACGCGATCGACGCGATCAGGGCGATCACCACGGTCGCCGGCATCGCGGCGGCGGAGCGACGAATGGTCGCGGCGTGAAACCAACACTCGGCTGACGACGACACCGACGCGATATCGGCCCAGCGCGATTCAAATTCACTTTCAGGAATTCCGCGCCCTCCTTGTGACATCCTCCCTTTGTCTTCGACAGCCCGTACCCACGACGATCAACGAGGCCGACAGTCCGTAAGACAAAGTCAGCCGAACCAAAATCGTTTGTCTCCGATGGCTTGAGAGCAAGTTTCGCGAAGTCCTTTGTCATGCGGTAAGCGCGTATAACTTCTTTTGGCTGCGGTATGTGCAGCCTAACAAGAGCCTAGGTCGCTGATTTCATTATGAGCATGGTGGAGTGATAAACCAGTAAACTCCTTGGTGCAAATAACGGCCTTCCGGATTCCTTGGCGTCTGCCGCAGGTCACGGGAAGTCAAATTTCCCGCCCTGTCACTGCGCAGATCGCAGGGACAAAAACGGGGCACCCGCGAGAATAAATTCAGGGAATGATGGGCCACGCCACGGACTGCTGATGGAGCGCAGCGAATAACTAAGGGCTAAGGAATCGAAACCTATCTTCTGACCAGCCACATGGCCCAGCCGGCGACGAGAACTCCGCCGAGGAACATGGCGAAGCAATACAGGCCGTAGCGCACCATGTCGCGCGTGGTTTCGCGATGGGTGATGCCGAAAACGATGGAAGCGAACAGCGCGAAGACGAAGGCTGCGCTGAAGTGGGTGAGCTGGATCGTCATTGTTTTTTTCCGATGGCGATGTGGTAGGCGTCGGCGACCGCGATGAAGTTCAGCAGTCCGGCGACAATCATGAACTTGGTTCCATAATCGGCGACGGCCATGGCGATCGCCCCCATCCCCCAGTTCATGGCAAGCGCGACAATGTACAAAGCTCCGGCGCCGAGATCGCCGATGAAACCTAAGATATCGAGAATGTCGCCGCCATTCGCCTTGTAGATGTGGCCCTGCATCATGAGGCCGAGGGCGAACAGGCTTCCGATGGATACGAAGAGAAGTAAGCCGCGAATGTACCGCTTCTGGATCATGTGGCCGGCGCCGGGAATGAGCCAGCCGATGGCGGGGCGATCACGGCCATCGCGCCGGCGCTTTGCGACGCGACCGCCGCAGGTTTGGACTTGGCTGGAATGGGATTTGGCATCAGATAATTACGATCTCGCGCTGGATGTTTCCGGTCACTTCCGCCGACTTCGGCCGCACCAGCACGTTGACTTCGCTGCGCACGCCGAACTCAGGCAGATAAACGCCGGGCTCGATGGAGAAGCAGGAGTTGGGAAGAATCTGGCGCTCGTCGTGAATCTCAAGGTCGTCCATGTTGGCGCCATTGGAATGGACGTCGGTGCCGATGGAATGTCCGGTGCGGTGAATAAAATATTCGCCGAAGCCGTTCTGCCTAATGTGAGTGCGGGTCGCGCGATCGACTTCCCATCCGGCGATGCGTTTTCCGGCAGCCACGGCATCGATTACGGTTTTTACTCCGGCATCGCGCGCATCACGAACAACATCGAAAACCTGGTGCATGCGTCCGGTTGGCGCCTTGCCGACGAAGCCTACCCATGTGATGTCGTAATACACCGCTCCCGGAGTGTTTTTCTTTCCCCACACGTCGAGCAGTACGAAATCGCCCGAGCGGATGGGAACGGGATGATCGGCATCGCGGCTCGTAGTGCGGATTGCCCGCATTTGCATTCACCGCGACAATCGGCGGATCGTCGGTAAGCAGGTTCTCGCGGTGAAACGCCTCCATAAACCATTGTTGAATTTCGTGTTCGGTGGTTCCGTTGCCGCGCACCCGCCGCCCGATTTCCTTGAACGCTTCCGCAGTAATGGCATCAATGGAGTCGCGAGCGGCAAAGTGCGTCTTGATTTGCTCTTCGCTCCAGGTTGCCTCAAATTGAGCGATCAGGTCGGCTGCGCTGACTATGTTCTTTCCCAAACCGCGCAGCAGTTCGATGGTCCCGCCGTCAACGAGCGAAATGGTGAAGACGATGTTGTTGGGCGAGTACTGCATGGCGATATCGCGATAGGGCGCAAGCATCGCCTTGAGACTATCGAACAGCTCTTGCCAGCCGGAATACTGGCGTTTGCTGCCGGGAAGCGAATCCAGATGCCCGGCCTCAATCTTGTGAACCAGTTTCAGCGGCTCGCCCTGCGCCGGAATCAGATAGAACCACCGGCGCGTGACCATTAGTTCAGCCGGGACGCCGAGCACGCGGTAGGCGATGGGGTCGCGATGGTGATGGTCATAAAAAAGCCATCCGTCGATATTGCGGTCGCGAAGGGCAGACTGAATGGCGGAAAGGTCCATGGGCAAACGTCTATTGTAAACAATGGAGAGAATTTGAGCGAATCGCGTGGGGAAATTATGGCTGTGGGCATGCTTTCTTTGTTGTGCGTGCTTTCCTGGTCGATGGATTTTTGGCAGTAGACAGAATGCGCCTGCGCATCTCTAGCGGAAGCGTTTCGCAAGCCGTGCGCAGAACCAATCGCGGAGCGCGCTCACGAATTTTCATCAAGTAAGGAACGGTGCGTTTTGGGTCGTACTTCGCGGTCTCGCGAAGAAGCCAGCCGAGTCCTTTTCGCACCAGGTCGTCGTTGTCGGCCAGAAGGGAGTCTGACAATTTTGTAATTTCAGTGAAGAACAGCTTTTGCCGTGAGCCGCGAATCAGGGCTACACAAGCGGCCCTGCGGTGCCACCGATCCTGCGATTTCGCCCAGCGCATGACGTTTTTTACTCGCGCAGGTTTTGCGACCGCCATGGGAGCGATCAGATCGTGCACCAAGCTGTCATGATCGGCCCAGTTGCTGATTCGGTCCAGCCACGACTCAAACAGCTTGAACTCGCGGCCGTCGAATTCAGCGTCGAGATTCTCCAAGAGGAATACGGCAACAACTTTTTCTTCCAATACTGAGCCGGAAAAAAGCTGATCGGCGACGTCAATCAGAAAATCGAGTCCGAATTCTTTTCTTATCTCTCGTCTGAAACCTCGAGCTGCGCGCCGCAGGTCGGCGGTATACCAGCCGTGAGATTTGACCTGATCCTTGAAGAACCACTGCACGCCGGCAGCGTGTTCAGACGAGCCACCGTCTTTCAGAGTTTGGCGAATCTGTGCTGCGATTGCGGTTGGCGTCTGATGGCCGGGATCCTTATTCATAACTCGGCACTCATAACTTGGCGGCGCGGACGCCGGCAACCCGGAAGTATTTGTCGTATATCCATAGAAGGGCTGTCGTAGCCAGGCCGACGGTGGTGACCGTCCACCAGATCCGCTCTGGTTGGTGGGTGACTTCTCCAAAATGATGGACGAGCGTTCCGCCGAACCAGCCGCCGATCAGCGACCCGATACCAATTGGCAGGAAGGCGAAGCCCATATACGTACCCTGCTGTCCCTGCGGCGCAAGCAGAGCGATGTACTCGTAATAGCGCGGCTGCTGAATGATCTCGCCGAGAGCAAGAACAAACAGTGAGAGGACCGCCGCCCATATCGTTGGATGGAACGCAAGAATCAGCCACGATAGCGAAGTGATCAACGTGCCCAGGATCACGGCTTGGAACGCCGGAATCTTGCGGGTCAAAAGATTTATGGCGAGGGTGAGACAGATCACGGTGACCCCGTCGGTCACCAGAATTCTCTCCACGCCAGCGTGCGGATTGATGTAGCGATGAATGTAGCCAGGCAGGCTGATGTATTGCTGCCAGAAAACGACCCAGTAGCCCGTGAAAATTATGAGAAACCACATGAAGCGGCTCATGCCCGCTAGGACGATGGCCAAAAGCCCGGCCCAGATCCACCACGGGAGCGGCAGTGTGGGATAACTCCATGCTGCGATCCGAAGGAGCAGGGCACCGAACAGTACAGGAAGAACGAGCCGATAGTTGCCGAGAACGATGCAGAAATTCCTCGCGACTGTGGCGATCGACGGGGGCGGAGCATCTCCGGCTTTGCGGGGCTCACGAAAAAAGAATAGAACGAAAAAGAACATCGCGAAGACGCTGAGAGCCGCAACCCGATATACGTTCTCGACACCCATGTGTTCATGGGCCCATCCGGCATACAACGGGCCTGCCGCACCTCCAATGTTGACCAGCGTGTAGTAAATGGAATAACCGATTGATCGCACATTTTCTTTGGAAGCCCGCGCCGTTGTGCCGACTACGCAGGGCTTTACCAGGGCGACTCCGAATGCGGGCAGGATCAAGATGAAGCCGACAAACAAGCTAAGGGGCATGGCGTTGCGCATGGGAGCGAGCCACGGTGCTCCGATCGAGCCGATAAGAAAGTACGCGACCGCTAGAATGAGATAGGCAATCGAAAGTGCGCGCCGGAAGCCGAGGCGGTCGGCTGCGGCTCCGCCGAAGATGGCGAGAAACCATACCATGCCACCGAAGATGCCTGTGAGTGTTCCGGTTTGCTCCGCGGAAAAATTCAGCCGCTCTTGCAGGTAAAGTGCGAGCGAAGCGAAGGCGCCATAATAGGAAAGGCGTTCGAAAATCTCGCTGATATTGGCGACCCAGAATGGCCGCTCGAATCCGGTGCGAATTTCCTGAAAGCGCTCAGCAAAGGTCAATTTGGCTCCTGGCCGGCTGTAATACGCTACATCGCAATTCGTGACTGCAGCTCTTGCGCGCTCAATCCGGAGACGCGAACAACTTTTCTGCGGCTGCTCTGGCCGGAGGCAATAGTAATGGAAGAGCGTGGCACCTTCAAAAGTTTTGCAAGGAATTCAATACATGCCTCGTTAGCTTTGCCGTCGACTGGAGGGGCGGTCAGAGAAACTTTCAGGGCGCCGTCGACTTCTCCGGTAATCGCATTGTTCTTTGCGCGAGGGTGAATCTTGACGGCAAATGTGGTGCGGCCGCTCGATTCGTTAATAGTAATCAAGCGTTTCTTCCCAGAGAGAATACGGTCTCCCCCAGCAAGAGGATTGCTGTAAATGGGACTTCCAGGTTCGCGAGCGTGCGCTCTTCTCCGATGCTAGCGATTAGCGCGATCATCAAGGCGAGCATGGCAACATTGCAAGCGATGCAAAACATCCTGAGCCCCCGGACCGGGTAGCCGTTGCGGATGCGAAGCCAGTTCAGCATCGCCGTGAACAACAATGCGAGACCCGTTCCGAAAATCCAAATTCTGCCGGTATAGTTTCTGGGAACGACAAGGCAAACAATCATGGCGAGAAGAAAGAGGGTTCCTGCACATAGCCGGTCAAGCATCTTCATGATTAAATGTGGCCGTCTGTAACCTAGTTAGGTCTTCTGTCTCACCCCGAAGATAGCGGTCCCGACGCGCACGCAAGTCGAGCCCTCTTCAACCGCGACTTCGAAATCGTGGGACATGCCCATGGAGAGCTGATCCATCGCGACCGCCGGGAGATTGCGCCCGGCAATCGTGTCGCGCAATTCACACAGCTTGCGGAAATAAGGACGCGCGTCCTTTGGATCTTGCGTAAACGGAGGTACTGTCATCAGCCCGCGGAACCCCAGGTTGAGCAAGCGAGGCGCGGCAGCTAGCAATTGCTCTAATTCGGCGGAGTTCGGTGCGACACCGCTCTTAGCTTTTTCACCGCCAACATTAATCTCGATGAGCACGGCAAGCTTGTGATGAGCATGACCGGCCCCTGTATTGAGCTTTTCGGCGAGTTTGAGGGAGTCGAGCGAATCTATGGCGCCAAACAGCTCTGCGGCTTTGGCGCCCTTGTTCGTCTGCAGGTGCCCGATCAGGTGCCATTCGGCGTCGTGCAAATCGCTCAGGGCTTCGGTTTTCGCGGCGAACTCTTGCACGCGGTTTTCGCCGAAGAGGCGCTGGCCCGCGGCGTAAGCCTCGCGAATCCGCTCGGGGGGCTGAGTCTTGGTGACCGCCATGAGGGCGATCTGCTCTGGAGAGCGTCGAACCCGTTTTGCGGCCGCAGCGATTCTCGACTGAACTGCGGCAATGTTATCGACGATGGACACGGCTGCAATCTACGAGAATTCACATAATCGCCGTTGGCGGCGCAGGCTCATCAGGACTGCCGGCATTCGCCAATGGCACGCGCACCATCACCAGTATCAGTACGGCCAGGGCGGCCAGCGCCAGCCAGAACGAAGGCGTCCAGTGAATTAGCGTTACATCCTTGCCCGAACCGACCAGACCTGCGATCACCAATCCACAGATCGCCTCACCCGCAATCAGGCCTGAAGCGGTCAATACGCCAGCGTTTTCCACTCGAGCCTTCTGGGCATCGTTATATCCGCGGCGGTCGCGCAATTTGTCCGTGACCCAGCGGATGACGCCGCCGACAAAAATTGCGAACGTGGTACCAAGAGGCAGATACATCCCGACCGCGAACAGCATTACGCTCTTGACCTCGATCATGATCATGGAGATCCCGAGGAGGATACCGACCACGACCAGCGGCCAGGCCATGTCTCCGCCTACAATGCCCTTCGATAGCATGGCCATTAAACCGGCCTGCGGCGCTGGCAATGCCGCGCTGCCGAAGTGGTAAGCCTTGTCGAGAACGGCCAGGGGAAAGAAAAGGACGAGCGATGCGACGACAATTCCGAACAGATCTCCAATTTGCATCTTCGAGGGCGTGCCACCGAGGATGTGCCCGACCTTGAGGTCCTGCAGCATCTCGCCCGCGACCGCTGACGATACGCAAACCACGGCCGCGACCCCCAGCACAGCCGCAACGCCGCCTGTTCCCGAGACTCCCAGTGCGACCATCAACAACGCGGCGATGACCAAGGTACACAGCGTCAGGCCCGAGACAGGATTGTTGGACGACCCAATCAGGCCCACAAGATTCCCCGAGACGGCTGCGAAGAAGAAGCCCAAGACAATCATGACGAGGGCGGCGACCACCGACGCGGTAATCACCTGCGAAGAGGATAACGTGCCTGCCGCGCCAATGAAGTAGTAGTAAAGAGCGATCATTGCCACAAACACGAGGGCAATTCCCGCAAAAATTACTTTGGAAGGAAGATCGCGTTCGGTGCGATTGGTTGCGGCGTGCGCTGCGGCAGATTTTTTCAGGTCAGAAACAGCCCGTGCCATGCCTGCGCCCAATTGCTTGCGCATTTTGAATAATGTGTAGGAGGCTCCGACCAGCATGCCCCCCACGGCGATGGGGCGCACAATCGAATAATAGATGGCGCTGGCGAGCAGCGACCAGGACAAAGTTTGTCCCGCTGGTTGTGCGGCCTGGAGGTAAGGGCCGATGGTGAACGTTAGAAGCGGAACCAGCAATCCCCAGGCGAGAATGCCACCGGCGAAATTCAGAGCCGCAAGTCTTGGACCGATGATGTAGCCGACTCCCAGATAGGCAGGGCTGATGTCGGGAGCGGTCATCAAAGTTGCGCCGCCGGTGATTGTTGTCGTGACGTTGGGGTTGGTTCCGGTGCGCAGCAGAAGTTTTTTGCCTAGCGCGCTGATTTTCACCGGGAAAGTATTGTTCGCCGAGAAAACGTTGACTGCGCCGAGCAGGTACATGAATCCGCCAAAGCCCATATTGGCGAAGAGGATTTTCGCCGCTTTGGCGCCCTGCTGTCCGGCTTTGTGAATCTCGGAGGCGGCAACGGATTCCGGATAGGGAAGTTCTGGATCTTCGACCATCACTCGCCGCAGCAGGGTGACGAAAAGAATGCCCAGCGTTCCGCCAATTACCATCAGCGCCACAGAGTTCCAATACTTATCTCGGGTTAAGCCTGGCCACAATCCCGCCATAACAAATGCTGGAATGGTAAAAACCGCTCCTGCCGCCACCGACTCGCCAATCGATCCGACAGTTCGCGCAATATTCTCTTCCAGTAGCGACCCTTTCATCAGCCGCAGCAAAGCCATACCGATGACTGCCGCGGGGTAGGTTGCGGCAATGGTCATTCCGGCTTTCAGTCCGAGATAGGCATTTGCCGACCCCAGAACCGCAGTCATCACCAGCCCGATCAGCAAAGCCCGGAAGGTGAACTCCTTCATTTCCATCGTCTCGGGGACATAAGGAACATGTTTCTTCAGCGGGGGTGGCGCGACCGTGCTCATGGCAAAATCCTCGTAAGGGATGAGTCCCGATTCTCCAGCTTTATGGCAAAACAGGCGAACGGCGCACGTTAGCACGCATGATATGTGTATTACAAGGGGATGCAGCCGACGTTCGCCTTATACTTCAGGCCGGCTGCGGCTCCACAGGGCGCCTGGAATTTCGCAGGAACTACTCAGACATTGGCAGGGACCACCGGAAATCAGTAAAATCACGCTAAGTTTCTGGGCGACTGCGCCCTCCGTCCGCCGGAGGTCTAAAGTGACAGGAATCTCCCCCTACCAGCTTTGGCTGCAGAAGTATTTCGAGTTTCATTGCGTGGATTGCGGCTGCGATGTCGGGTTTCGCTCACGGCCGCGCACCTTCACCGAACGTTATATTCTGCCCGTTTTTCTGCTGCAGCCTGTACGCTGCGCAGAGTGCTTTCGGCGGGACTATCGCGTGATATTCACTCCGGTGAAAGAGCGCATGCCGGAACCACTGAGAAAAGTGCTTCCTGCGCTGCATCGAAACAGTGACGTTGCCTAGTGTGGCCGGCCGCCGTTATACTCAAGACACGATCGTTGCGGGGGTCACTGGCGGAGAATTCGCCGGTGCAATACGGAGGCCGTCTTCAGCAGTAGTGAGGACCGAATTCGGGCTAACCAAGCCATAGCTGTAGGTGCAAGCCCTTGTGTTGTTTCGGAGACCGGACCGATCTCGGTCGAGAGATCAAATCCGGGGCGATCTTTTCGAATCTGGGCCGGAGAAATGGCGGCCAGTCTTTTCTCCGTACTTCTTCCCTCTGATTGCCGCATCTGCGGCGTTCCCCTTTCGAACCTTTCGCGGCTGCCTGTATGCCCCGAATGCCTGAACGCGATTCATCCGATTGAAGGCACGGTCTGCGCTACCTGCGGTGAGCGCATCTTCTCGCCGTATGCGGTAGGCGGCGCAACCCAACCGCAGTGCGGATTGTGCCGCCGGGTTGAACCGGTATTTGCGCGAGCCGTTGCATATGGAAGTTATGAGAGCGGTCTGCGCGAGCTGATTCATCTGCTGAAGTTCGGCGGCATTCGTCCAGCTGCCAACATTCTCGGAGGCATGCTGGGGGAAGCCATAGCGAGGCTCGACCCTGAACTGCCGGGCGGCGATGTGGTTTTGATTCCGGTTCCACTGTATCGCAGCAAACTTCGGCAGCGCGGCTTCAACCAGGCTGAATTGACGGCACGAGCCGCAATTAAGAAAGGCGAGAGACCACATCGCTTGCGCCTGTGCACGGGAGCGCTTATTCGCAAACGCGCGACGGCTTCTCAGGTCGGCCTTACCAGTCACCAGCGCCGCGAGAATCTGCGTGGAGCGTTCGCGGTGGCGCAGCCGGAGGTTGTCAAAGGGCGCGAAGTGCTCTTAGTCGACGACGTTTACACCACTGGGTCTACGGTTTCCGAGTGCGCGCGGGTTTTGCGCCGTTCGGGAGCAACCAAGGTGTGGGTTGCGACGATCGCGCGTACCCTGAAAATTTCAGCGCAGCACACGGTCATGCAACCAGGCCACCAAGCCGATGACTCGACGGATGCGGTTTCGTTCGTCCGTGCGGCTGGCGGGTGATCTGAACTTACCTGGCGAATTGGCATCTAAGCAGCACGAAAACTCGAAAGGTTTAAGCGGAGAGCGGACCGAGAAGAAGCGGTTAGGAGAAACGGTATGTCAGCCAGAAGCGAAGCCGGAGCGGGCCCTACAGACAGGCATGCCGCCGGCCTGTTTGCGGCGGCGGCTATGCATCGGGATAGCAACGGAAACCTACTGCACAACCCTGTGCTCGTTCTGAATGCCTCTTATGAACCGATTAATGTTTGCGCTGCACGCCGCGCCCTGGTTCTGGTGCTCAAGGGAGTTGCCATGACTGAAGAAGAAAACGGCCACTTCCTGCATGCCGCCCGCGTTGCCATGCGTGTTCCGTCGGTGATTCGCCTGCTCGAGTACCGGCGCATTCCGCATCAGAGCCGCGCTTTGTCGCGCAAGAATATTCTGTTGCGCGATCGCAACACGTGCCAGTATTGCGCCACCGTACTGCCCTCGAGTGAATTGACTCTGGATCACGTGATCCCGCGCTCTCGCGGAGGCTCATCCACATGGGAGAACCTAGTGGCCTGCTGCCACACTTGCAACCGCCGCAAGGGGAACCAGTTTCCCAGCGAAGCCGGTATGAAGTTGATGCGAGAGCCGCGCGCCTTTAATCTCCACACTAGCCGCCACATCATGCGACTCATGGGGCGCTCGGATGATAAGTGGAGGAAGTATTTGTTCTATTAAGCCATTGGCTCTCAGCCGTCAGCTCTCACGAGAGGCCTCTGCGAAGCATCTCGGCGGCACATAGGACCCCGCAGGTCCGTTACCTCGTCGCGGAGCGAGAGGGTGGTGCTGGCCTATAGATCCTTACTTCTGTGGTGGCGCCTGCGGATTTTGCGGGGTGTCGGGTTTCTGCTGATCGGGTTTCTGCTGATCCGGCTTCTGACCTTGTTTCTGGTCTTGCGGGTTAGCCTTCTCCACTTCCTGCCCGTTATACAGAATCTTTACGCTCGATCCGAAGCGTTTGTAGTCTTCGTACTTCACGATCTCGCGGATGTGGATGTCGTTCAGATTAAAGTGCAGCGTGTCGTCGGCCCGCGTATAGGTAGGGAACCAGTATTTGCCGTCGATTTGTTGGCGCCAGGTCGTGAACTTAGGATAGAGGTGTTCTGTCCCTCGTTTTCCCCGCGTCTCCGGCACGGCTTTGCCATAGGTTTTTACGATCTGAAAGTCATTGTCGTCGACCCAGATGCGTCCCTGAAAATATCTCTTCTTTCCGACAAACTGTTTGGGCGCCACATCGAAAACGTAGCAGTGTAGTTCGTCTTCGGTTTGCTGGCCGACATAGAGAATGTTGTATTCCGGAATCTCATCGCTGGTAAGAACAAACGGCAGCTTGTTGCGAAAGTCCTGGACGTCGCCCTCGTCGAGAGAAAGGCCTCCTTGCTCCAGACTCGATTGCGGAGCGAACACGACGTTCTCCATTCGCCGGCCTTTATCGTCAAATAAGACATCGAAGACTTCGTGGTATTCGCCGGTGGTCGTACTTCCATCAAGTGTTTTGACCGTGATGTCCTGGCGATAGGTGTACTGATCGCGCGCCTCTTTGAATTCTTTCTCTTTGGCCGCGAAGCGCTTGATAATCTCTTCTGGCGTGATGTTTTTCGGCGGAGCGCTTTCCAGCGGGCCTTCCTGCGCAAAGATCGGAGCAATAGCGCAGGCCAGCAAGAGGGCGAGGAAAAATAGACTGCGGAACAGCCGGTTCATTTTTCTATTTTAGCGGATACTCGCGAAGAGTTGGAAAAGCAGACGGCAAACCGCGGCAACCCTCCCCCGACCCCTCTCCGCTCAGTGAGGCCGAGGGTAGGGCGCTGCAGTTCTGCCGCATACTTGGATGCCTTTTCATCTGCAGGGTTGCTGAGATGAATGCTCCCTTCGGCAGGGCAAAGGCACTAAGGTTTCTTCAGAGCTTGCGTAACCGAAAGACCTTAGCGCTGCAGGCGAAGAAGTCCCGCCGGGACGCTATTGTGCTTTGTGGACGCGTTCCCGTCAGTGGACCGGCGGCTACTTTTGGAGCCTGGCGCCTTCATCGCGACTGCCTGATTGAGTTGCAGTCTGCGGGACGGCGCCACCGCTAAACCTGCTACACTTTTCGGTTTGCCAAGGAGGTCCATTATGCGCCGTCTCTTTCTGGTGTTTCTTGCATTCATTACATCGACATCGTCTGTGTTAGGGCAGGCCAAACAGCCCTTCACTTTTGAAGACATGATGAAGCTGAAGCGCGTCGGCGAGCCGGAGGTTTCACCTGATGGCAAGTGGGTGATCTTGAGCGTGGTCGATGTCGATTTGGCGGCGAATACGAAGACGCCGCACATCTGGATCGTACCTACGGCTGGCGGCCAGGAGCGCGAGATTATTTCCGAACAGGATGCCGACCGGCCACGCTGGGCACCGGATGGGAAGCGGTTCGCGTTCATCTCGACGAAGGAAGGAGGGTCGCAGGTGTGGATTGCGGATTTCGAGGGCGGGGCTGGAACCGTCAGCGGCGTGCACAGACTGACGGGTATCGCGACTGAAGCGAGTGGCGAGCTTTGGTCGCCAGATGGAAAAACCATCCTTTTTACCTCCGATGTCTACCCCGAATGCAATGGTGAGCAGGTGGCCGAAATTACTTGCAACGCGAAGAAGGTCGATCAGGCGGAGAAATCGAAAGTGAAGGCGCAGATTTTTACGCATCTGCTTTACCGTCATTGGAACGCATATAAAGAAGGCAAGCGCAGCCACATACTCGTAATCCGAGTGCCCGGCTCGTTCCCTGCGGCGACGGGAGCGTACAACGGGGCTTTGATGCCTTTGCCTCGCGATCTTACCCCAGGAGACTATGACGCGCCCGTGTTCTCGCTCGGCGGGCAGGACGACTACGCCTTCTCGCCTGATGGGCAGGAGATTTGCTACACCTCGAATCACGACAAGAATCCGGCGGCTTCCACCAACAATGATCTGTGGATCGTTCCCGTGACCGGAGGTGAAGCGAAAAACATCACCGCCGACAATCCCGCCAGCGACTCGTCGCCGCTCTATTCGCCCGATGGCCGCTACATCGCCTACCGCGCCCAGCAGAGGCCGGGATACGAGAGCGACCGCTTCCGGTTGATGCTCTACGACCGCAAGACGGGAGAGGAGAAGAATCTGACGGAGGATTTTGATCGCTGGGTGGGAACGTTTATTTGGGCCAAAGACTCCAAGAGGATTTATTTCACCTGGGAGAACGCTGGGAGGAGTCTACTTGAAATAGCGGATATCGATAAGCCTGTAGTCCCACCATCTGATTGGTTCCAGGCCCCGCCGGAGGCTCCGAGTGGCTACGCGGACGACCTGACTCTGTCTCCCGACGGCAAGACATTGTTCTTCACGTTTATGACTTTGGAGCACCCGACGGAAATCTATCGGGCCGGTTTCGCAAATCCTGCTCACATACCCCTTAGCCATTTCAACGATGCGTTGCTGGCGCAGATTGCCCTGTCCCCGCTCGAATCCTTCTGGTTCACCGGCGCTCACAACGACAAAGTCGAAGGCTTCCTGGTCAAGCCGCCGAGCTTCGACGCCAGCAAGAAATATCCCGTGAAATTCCTCATCCACGGCGGGCCGCAGGGCGCCTGGGGAGACGACTGGAGCTTCCGCTGGAATCCCGAACTGTTCGCAGCGAATGGCTACGTGGTCATCATGATCAACTTCCATGGCTCGACCGGCTACGGGCAAAAATTTATCGATGCCATCAACGGCGACTGGGGCGGCGCTCCGTTTGAAGACCTGATGGCGGGCCTCGACTACGCGGAGAAGACTTACCCGTTCATCGATAAAGACCGCGAATGCGCGCTGGGTGCGAGCTACGGCGGATACATGGCCAACTGGGTGCTCGGCCACACCGACCGCTTCAAGTGCATCGTCACGCACGACGGAATGTTCAACGCCGAATCCGCCTGGGGCGACACCGAAGAACTCTGGTTCAACGACTGGGAGTTCAAAGGCACTCCGTATGACAACCGCGAGCTGTACCGCAAATGGTCGCCGCATGAGTACGCGAAAAATTTCAAAACTCCGACGCTGGTAATTCACGGCCAGAAAGATTACCGGCTCGACGTCTCGCAGGGATTCGATCTGTTCACGACCTTGCAGATGGAAGGCGTGCCATCAGAGATGTTGTATTTTCCCGATGAAGGGCATTGGGTGCTGAAGCCGCAGAATTCGCAGTTGTGGTACAAGACCGTCAACGACTGGGTCGATCGGTGGACGAAAAAGTGAGCGTGCGCTTGATTCGAAGGTTTGTCATTCCGACGGAAGGAGGAATCCGCTGTTCGCGTGCGCCAGGGGGAAAGCAGGTCCCTTGCCTTCGCTTCGTAAAGGCCCGGAATGGCAAACATAATAGGAACAGGATCTAGCTATGGCGACTGGGAAATCGGCTAAACGAAAACCCCCGAACGGCCCGGCCGCTCCAGAAGTCGGCGCCGCGCGCCAGCTTGATTCCTTCCTTGCAAAATACGACCCCGATGTCACCGCCTTCGCCCGCGGCGCTCTCGCGAAAATGCGCAAGCTAGTGCGGGGTGCCGTCGAGTTTGTCTATGACAATTACAACTGGCTGGTGATCGGCTTCGGGCCCTCCGAGCGGCCATCGGAGGCGATCTTCTCGATCGTCTTGCCTCCTGGCCGTGTGACTCTCTGTTTTCTGCAGGGTGCAGACTTGCCTGACCCTGGCAAGCGCCTGCAGGGGAGTGGCAATGTGGTCCGCAACATCCGGCTTTATGAAGCTGGCAAGCCGGACGCTCAAGTGCTGGACGATCCTGAAGTAGTCGGCCTGGTGAATGTGGCTCTCCACCGCGCCAAAGTGCCAATGCCGGCAAAAGCACGGCGCAAGTTGATCATCCGGGCCGTGTCGGCAAAGCAGCGGCCTCGCCGACGGCAGGCTGGAAAGAAGTAAAACGCGACTTTCCTACAGTGGAACCATTCGGTGCGATCCGGAATTATCTTTAGTGACCGTTAGAAACCCCAATTTTGTTAGCATTCCCGGACGGGTGAGGAAGCGAGGCGTAACACTGGAGATTGCTGCTTAGGCAGTTGTTTTCCGCACCTGCTGGGTCGAGGGTGAATTCAGAAACTCACGCACGGCGGCCAGCAAGCGTTCCGACCCTTTGTCCAACTCGAGGGTGGATTTTTCCAGGAAGCCGGCCGCTCCGTCCTCCTGCAAGCGAGCGGCGTTCTTTTGAGTCATCCCTGTTATTACGACCACCGGAATCGCCCTGGTTAGCGAATCCTTCTTCAAAGCCTTCAGCACATCGAGGCCGCTCAACTTCGGCAGCAACATATCGAGCAAAATCAGATTTGGAAGAATCGAACGAGCAATCTGTAGCGCCGCTTCGCCATCGGCGGCGCTACAGACTTCATATCCTGCCCGGGCGAGTGCACGTTCCGTCGCCAGCCTTAAGAATTTACTGTCTTCCACCAGCAGAATCTTAGTCGTCATCGACCGATCTTCCTCAAAATCATCGGGCCGCCCTTTTGACCATGGCCAACCCGAAGCGCACTATTCTTGTATATCGGCGAGATTGGGATCTCTAACAGCATCGCCAATTCGGAATTCTGAGAGCGATCTAACTCGATACTCATCCCCTCCTTGAAAGGCTGTTACTTATCGCACGAAGTACTCGGAGCGACGGCGCTGGATGTTGCTGTTAATCAACCGCAGCGACAAAAAAACACCCTGAGGAAACTCAGGGTGTCGGGGTGAATAAAATCCGACTTTATTCGCCGGGTGGCTTCTTTTCTTCCGGCTTTTCTGGCTTCGTCGGCTCCTTCTTTGGCGGCGGCGAGCCGGCTTCGCCGCCGCCGGAGGATGGGGCGGAGTCGCAGGCCGCGCGGCTGGCTCGCTGCGGTTGGGTGCAGGGCGGTTGGGTTGCGCCGCGGGCGCGTGGCTCGGCTCGGCTGGACGACTGGGCTGAGCAGCTGGTGGTCGGTTTGGCTCGGGCCGGTTAGGTTCTGCCGCGGTTGGATGAGTCGGTTGGGCAGCCGGCCGATTCGGTGGTGCCGCCGGCGGATGCGCCGGAGCTTCCGCTGGCCGGCTCATCGCTGGATGATTATTCGGCTGGGCCGCAGCCGGCCGATTCGGTTCTGGACGGTTGGCCGGAGCGGTCGGTGGACGATTCTCTGGCTGCTTTGCAGCGGGCGAGGCAGGTTTCGCGGCCGGCGCCGGTGCCGGCTGTGCTGGCCGCGCCGTGAATGCGGGTTGGCTGGGGCGTGCACCCGCCGGCGGCCCGGGCCGCACGACCGCATTGGCCGGCGGATGGCCGGTTTTAGGAGTTGCGGCTTTCGCAGGCGGGGCAACTCTCACAGCTGGGTGCATCGCCGCTGGTGGACGCAAGCTGGCAAGCTCCTTGCGCGCGACCGGCTGTCCGGGATGTGCGGCTAGCGCCTGCTGTTTCTTTGCGAACGATACCGGCGGAGGCGGCGGAGCTTTCTTCGCCACCACCTGCCGGCTAGCCACCGCTGCTGGAGGAGCTGCGACGTGGCCGGCCGTGGAGGCCTTTGCACCCATCACAGCCTCACGGGTCGGCGTGACCGCAACCCGTGCCGACATTGGCGCGGCCGCGATCTGCTGCGGAGTCACTTTCACCGCGGTTCTTGCCACAGGCTGCGCGCTGGCAAATGCGTTCTGCGGTACCGCCGTTACTGCTCCGGGAACCGTCCTGTTCGCATAAGTAACGTTCGTGATCGTCGTAGTTTTGTTGACGATAGTGGTGTTGTAGACGTTCGTGACCGACGTGGTGCTAACCGTCGTGTTGCTGACGTTGATCTGGGTCATGTAGGTTCGGCTGACGGGATATGTCGGCACATAAACCTCCCGCGGGCCGAGCGGAAACCATCCGACGTTTCCACCCCAACCGCCACCGCCACCGACAAAGACCACCAAAGCTGGTGCATAAACTGGTGCAACCTCCGGAGGTCCGGCGATCCATCCCCAGCGTCCGCCTACACTCACCCAGCGTCCGTAGTGGAAGGGGGCATAGCCCCATGAGGAGTCATCGACCCAGGTATATCCCCAAGGATCGATCCAGGCCCAATGTCCCTCGTGATAAGGCGCCCAGCCCACTTCGACGCGGTTCGGAAACCAAACATGCCCGTAGCCGGGATCGTCGCGCCAGTCGCCGTTATCATCGAGATCCTGGAAGCCGACAACGTCGGGAGAAAGATAACGCGCTGACGGCGAAGTATCATAACGATGATCGCGTCCATCGGCCCAGGTATCAAACTGGTCGGCTTCGCCAATCTGTTCGACATCGGCATCTAACGATTCGGTTCCGCTGAAATAGCCAACCTGTCCGGCGTGCAACGAATAGGTTTGACCATTTCCAGTGGCCTCTCCTTCGCCCGCCCGGATGGTAACGGTTGTGTCGCTCCCGTCTTCGCTGGCATCGATGCGGTAGCTTCCCGGCTCCGATATCACAAAAGCCAAATTGGGAGTGTCGATTTCAAAATCGTCATCCGGATGCATCCGCCGCACCCGAACATTGATCGTTCCCGAGCTCAATTGCACCTGCACAGTGTTGTCGTCGAGATCGAGAAGAGAAATGCTGGTATTCTCCGACAGGCGAATCGCGGCCGAGCCAAGTTGCAGTTCGGCGCGGGACGCTCTGTCGGCCCAAAGTTGATCACCCGTGGTAATTGGCCGATTGGGGACTGCTCCGACCCAATCCGTTTCTCCAGCCGGTTGAAAGGAAACCGAGCCCTCCAGATAACCTAGTCGAGCCACTCTGGTGGGCGGGTCGTCATCGTCTTGAGCAATTAAGCGTGTTGGAAGAACAATTGTCATGGACGCGAGCCCGAGCAGCGCGCCCCAGAAACTTATCCTCTTCAGGGTTTTATTCATAAGGTCCTCTCTCTTTTCCTCTTCGCGATGCCCCAACTCCGCGAATTTCTTTGGCGATGTTTTGAAACGCAAACTTTCGCCTCTGTTATAGGCTTTGCGGACTTCCGCAATCCGCCGGGAAATGTTCAGCGGGATTCCGAGCCGAAAGCTATGAGCGTCAGACGTTGGTTGACAGTGTAAAGCATCAAGGAGTCTGGCGCTGATTGAGACTGGGGTCTCACTATGAGACCGGCTGCATGCCTGTAACTGAATCGGGCTGTTAGGACAATGGGTAAGCTACTGAAAACAATGGTTCATCAGTGCTAATCCTTCCGTTCCGCACTGTGGTCGCGGTCGTGCATCGCCTCTGTGCATAACCGCGGATTCCGGCTCCCCAATGCTCTTCCTAACCGGGAAGAGGGGGAGCCCAACCGCACTTTCACAACAAGAATTTGTGCGAACCGACAAGGTCCCGCGCAGAACGAGTCCGGGTGCAGGTAGAGGAAAGGGAGCATCGTTTGGCGCAACAAGGCACTGCCCCATCGCGTGCAGGGCAAAAGAGCACGGTCGCCGATTTGGCGCGCTTTTTTCCCGAGGCCACGCCGGTTCGCATTCCTGTGCAGTTCACGCGCGGCGACAACACAAACGATGAAGTTCCATCCGCCGCTCCGGCTTTGCCGGAAAGCACGGTGATCGAGTTCGGAACCCCACGCGAGGTTCTCTTCGCATGTTCCAGCCCCCTAGAGTTCGCCGACATTTTGCACCTCCGCAACTCCGATGGTTCTCTCGACGCGAAAGCATCCGTCGTCGCAGTGCAATACCATCCCGGAACAACGGCTGTTGCTGCCCGCTTCCTAAGCGCAGTGCCCAACTGGATCGTGAAACCATGACTCCATCTAAACCTGAAACGCCAGCGCCCGATCACCCGGCCCTTTGGGCGGATGCCCTGCGCCTTTATCCGATTTACGCGGAACTGGCGCGAGAGTTTGTGATTGAATTGCCTGCCTGTCCGGACCTTGAATCTGGTGTGGAATCGCCGGCGGCTGAATCCGTCGAGCAGGCACAACAGTGGATCGCCGCGATGGATGAGCGGATCCAGGTGCATCAGTTGCGCCAGTTTCTGCAGACTAGTTCGCTGGTGAATCCTGAAGGCATCATCGCATTGCTGAAACATCTACTCGCCAATAGCGCGCACACCGACTCCATGCGCGACAAAATTGATTTCCTGCTGGTGCAGTACTTCAGCCAGGTCGCCCCTACCGATCTGGAGGACGACCGCGCCGACCTGGCCTGCGTTGCGCAGGGGCTGGAGCCAGTGCTTGGTAGCGTGGAACTGAAAGCCCCGGTGTGGCTGAACGCATTGGACCGCGTTCTCGAATCGGCTCGCCGCTGCCGTTCGCTCGATGAACTGCTGCATGGCGGCATTTTGGAACAAGGGCGGAAGGCCAAAGGACAAGCCGGCGATCTGTTCTACCTGCCGGTGGCCCTGGTCGCCTTTACCCGCTTCGGCTATCTGATGCGGCGCGCTTTCTTTCGCCTTATGCTGACCGATCTGAACAGTATTTTGGATGGCCTGGTCGAGCTCGAGGAAAAAGGGATCGAGACCATTGACTGCCGGCGGGCGCAATTTTCCGCACAAGAGCCGGTCGTTCGTCTCCGAATGATCTGCCAGTCGTGGAAGGTGATGTTTCAGGCGGAATACTCCTCTGGCCAGCCGTTGCGTATGCTCGTGGACCTGCGAGCGTCAGTGGATGCAGCCTTGGGCCGCGACTTGAGCGGTACGACCCAGTCCAAGACTCCGGGGCCACCGATGGCGGCGGCAGCCGCGGCGGGAGCGGGCGGCAAGGTTTCTGTATCCCGCGTCCCGTCGTCGAAAGCGAACCATACATCGGAGAGATCTGAGCCGAAAGCAACCAAGAGCGACGCGGCCGAGTTCGAGATTTCGGCTGCGAGTGAATGGAATTCGGATGGAGATCCACAAAAAACTCAGTGAGAACCAACAAGTTGTATTCGATTCATCTTCATAAAGTGGAAAGTTAAGCTCGGAGATTTCGTGAGAGGGTAATCGGAAAGCGCAAGTGGATCATTCGACCGTACTAATCATCTCCGACGATGTGGAATTTTCGCGCAGCGTTACGGCGCGCTGGCAGATGGAGCGACACGTGCCCACGTTCACACTGCTCAGCGGAGACATCTGGCCACGCTCGGCAGAGAATTTTGCCGTCGCCATTGTAGGTCCGCTACGCAGGGAATTACTTTCAGTCATCCTTGAGCCGCTCCATTCGACACTGCAACCTCTATTTTGCGTTTGTGAAGACGCCGCCACCGCTCAACTGGTGCGTGAGCGCTGGCCACGAACCAGCGTAGTTCGCAGTGACGAAAACTGGCTTAGCGCGTTAGTGCTGTCGGCAGGCGAAGCCTTGCTGCGGTCCCGTGCAGAAGCGCGGGCCCGCGCGGCGGAAGAAAAGTGCGCCTTGCTGGACCGTCACGCGACGCTTGGCCGCTATATGCTCGACATGCGTCATAGTCTGAACAACGCTCTAACTTCACTCCTCGGGAATTCCGACTTGCTGCTCGTCGAACCGGGCAGTCTCTCGGCCCAAGCGCGGGGGCAGATCGAGACCATTCGCAATATGACGTTGCGCATCCATGAGGTGCTGCAGCGATTTTCGTCGTTAGAAAAAGAACTGAACGTAGTTGCGCAACAAGTCGAGCGGGATTCTGGAAAGTACCGTGCCGCCGCAGCCAGTCACTGAAACAGCCGCGCAAACCGGAGAGGTCTTATGCACAAGCTAATGGCGACCAGCACGATGATCGAACATGAACTTTCCGACTTGCGCCTGCTGGTGGAGCGGCAAACCGGCATTGTACTCGATTGCCCGAATAGCGCGCTGGCGGCGCACATTGCGGAATACCTCGAGGCTCAAGAACTTGGATCGTCGGCCGCGCTTCTCGAGCGACTGCGCTCGTCCGACCAGGATTCATCGTTTGTATCTTCTTTTCTCGATGGATTGGTGAATTCGAATAGCGGTTTCTTCCGCCATCAGGGAGCGTTGAATGCCTTGACGCGACAGGTGGTTCCACAACTTTGTGCCCGCAAGTCGATTGACGGTCCCACTCCGCTGCGCATCTGGAGTGCAGGCTGCTCTACCGGCGAGGAAACCTATTCGATTGCGATGGCGGTTTGCGACGCTTTGAGTCAGGCAGGAACGATTCCCGCGAATATTGCCACAAATGCAAACGTTGGAAACGGTCCCACTGCAAAAGGCGCCCGCAATGGAGGCATCGCCGAGAGCGTGATCGCCGCTACTGCCAAACCTGTCCCAGCTTTCTCTCTCCATATCGTCGGCAGTGATTTGCTGCGGCGCAATATCGAAGCCGCCGATCGGGGAGTATATCCACAGTCCGCGGTGGACGGCCTGCCTCCGACGATGATTCGCAACTATTTTTCAAAAATCGCGACGCCGTCGATCGCTATTTACAACGACGAAGTCGAGAAGATCTCGAAGAACGGATCCAGCGATAGCCAGGATTGCCGTGCCAGTGTGCCTCATCTCCTGGTGAAGCCTCGCCTGCGTAGTCTGGTGACTTTTAACTGCATGAACCTGGCCCGCCCCGGTTACATCGGACGCTTCGACATCATCTTCTGCATGGATGTGATGCCGCACTTTTCCCGCGCTCAGCGAATCACATTGCTGGAGCGCCTGCATCTCTATCTCGAACCCGGTGGCTACCTTTTCCTCAGCCAGACCGAAAAACTCGTCACCTCGAACCTTAATTTCCGGTCAGAAACGTTCGACGGGTATACCTTTCACCGCAAGCCGCTGGCGGCTAGCGCCGCGTACGGCAGATAAAGTTCAGACACCCGCAGATTAGAGGTTAGAGCTACCTATGCAAACAGGAACTCCTTCGTCCTCAGCTCCTTAATCGTGTCTCTCAGCTTTGCCGCCTTCTCGAACTCAAACTGCTTTGCGGCTTCACGCATGTCGCTTTCAAGCTTGACGATGTATCCGTCCAGTTCTTCCTGCGACTTAAATTCCGGCAAGCCTTCCGATTCACTCGCTGTTAAATCCGCGTAGTCTGCGGCGACAATCCCCGCCAGCGTCATGTCGAGAGGGCGCACAATCGATTGCGGCGTGATCCCGTTTTCTGTGTTGTACGCGGTTTGAATCGCGCGCCTTCGCAAAGTCTCGTCCATCGCGTGTTTCATCGAGTCGGTCATGCGATCTGCGTACAGAATCGCACGCCCGTTGAGATGCCGTGCGCATCGGCCGATGGTTTGAATCAACGATCCTTGTGAGCGAAGGAAACCTTCTTTGTCAGCATCGAGAATCGCAACAAGCGAAACTTCTGGTAAATCAAGGCCTTCGCGTAAGAGATTGATGCCGATCAATACGTCGAACTCGCCCTTGCGCAGATCGCGTAGTATCTTTACACGCTCGAGCGTTTCGATTTCCGAGTGCATGTAGCGGCACCTCACGCCGACTTCGGCGTAGTACTCTGCGAGATCCTCCGCCATGCGCTTCGTCAGTGTGGTTACCAGCACGCGCTCGCCTTTTTGCACCCGGGCGCGGATTTCGTGCAGCAGATCGTCGATCTGTCCTTTGACCGGGCGGACCTCGACCTCAGGATCGATCAGCCCGGTTGGCCGAATAATCTGCTCGACGACCACGCCTGCGGACTTTGTCAGCTCGTACGGCCCGGGCGTAGCCGAAACGTAAACGAGCTGGTTCGTGCGATGATCAAATTCCTCAAAGGTCAACGGACGATTGTCCAGCGCTGAAGGCAAGCGAAAACCGTACTCCACCAGCGTTTCCTTGCGCGATCGGTCCCCCGCATACATGCCGCGCAACTGCGGAACCGTCTGATGCGACTCGTCGACGAACATCACATAATCGCGGGGGAAATAATCCAGCAGCGTCGGCGGAGGCTCGCCCGGCATGCGTCCGGTAAAATGCCGCGAATAATTTTCGATGCCATGGCAGTAGCCCATCACCTTGATCATTTCCAGATCGAACCTCACGCGCTGATGAATGCGCTGTGCCTCGACCATGCGCCCTTGTCGTTCCAGTTCCACTTCCCACCACGCGAGTTCTTTCTTGATCGATTCCACCGCCGATGCGCGGGTTTCGTCTTTCATCACGTAATGTGTTTTGGGATAAATCGGCAGCCGCATGTACTTCTGTTTCACTGTGCCAAACAGGGGATCGATCTGCGAAAGCGACTCGATTTGATCTCCCCAGAGTTCGATGCGGTATGCCATATCGTCGTAAGTCGGGAAGACTTCGATTACGTCGCCGCGCACGCGGAATGTTCCGCGCCGAAATTCTCCGTTGGTGCGCTCGTAAAGAATGTCGACCAGCTTGCGCGTGATGTCTTCGCGAGCGATCTTTTGACCTTTTTCAAGAAACAGCATCATGCCGTAATAGGCCTCGGGAGATCCCAGGCCATAGATGCAGCTCACCGACGCCACGATGAGCGCATCGCGCCGCTCGAATAACGAACGGGTCGCAGACAATCGCAGCTTGTCGAGTTCATCGTTGATGGTCGCTTCTTTTTCGATGTAAAGATCGGCGGCAGGAACGTAGGCTTCGGGCTGATAGTAGTCGTAATAAGAAACGAAATACTCGACGGCATTGTGCGGAAAGAAATTCTTGAACTCGTGATAAAGCTGGGCTGCCAGAGTTTTGTTGTGCGCCATCACCAGCGCGGGCCGGTTGACCGCCTCGATCACCTTGGCCATGGTGTACGTCTTGCCGGAGCCAGTGACGCCGAGCAAAACCTGATGCTGCTCCCGGTCGTAGATCCCGCGCGTCAATGCCTCGATCGCAGTTGCCTGATCGCCGCGCGGCTTGTAGTCGGAAACGAGTTTGAAATCCATGAAAAGCTCTTAGCACTTGGCTCTTAGCTTTCCGCCAAAGCTGTGATCGTCACTCAGAGTGAAGCGTGGAATCTGTCTCACGGCTCACACAAACGGCAATTTTGTGGCCTGAGAATCCATCTATTATAAACGGTAAGCCACGGGCAATTGCGGCTGAAAGCGCACGCGCTTCGGCCATATAGCGCTTTATTTCTGTTGGGGATCAATCACGCCCACAACTCTTGCGGTTGCACGAAATTTCTTGTAATCGCGATAGCTCTGCTCCACATTCACGTCGATATTTTTCAGCAGGGCGAGCCGCGCGTCAACCTTCGCCGTAAGGTGCAGAGGCAGCCAGACTTCATCGTTCACGCGCGTTTGTTCCAGCATGAAGCGCGATCCTTTGTGGAAGCGCGCAAGAAACAATCCCCAGGAAATCGTGTCCAGGCATTCGACGTCGAGCTTGGAGAGTTGCAGATCGCGCTTGTCGATCCAGACGCGCCCGTGGAATTTCGTCAAATACTGCGCGTCCTTTGCATGCGGGACAAATCCTGTGCGAGGTTCGCCATCGATCACCCAGGCCTCGCGCCCGCTCACATTTTCCGTGCCTTCAAGGGTGAAGTTATAAGCGTCAGCCACGTCGCGAATAAATTCGCGCCCTTCTTCGCGTTCTTTCTCTGCTTTGTCCTCCCGCTTTTTGCGATCGTTCTCCGACTCGTTCTTGCGCTTGTCGATGAGTTTCTGAACTTTCTCTTCTTCCTTGGCAGCTTCCTTATCAGAAAGCGGCTTGTCGTCCTTTTCAGTCAGCCTCTGCACCTGTTCGCCATAGATCTCGAGAATGTCGTACGTTCTTTCTTTGGTAGATTTCTTCCGTCCCTTACCGTCGAGTTCGGTGTCAACTTCTCGTTCAACGTAGGTGTAATTGCGCAGCAGTCGATCGTTTTGCATGTCCTTGTCTGCAACAACCCGCAAGAGTTGCTGCATTTGCTGCTGAGAAAGCTTTCCGTTCTTGTCGGGCGTCAGATCAGGCGGCGATGGCGCTTTAGGAAAAACAGTTTTTGTTTCTGGGGCCGGTGGGTCGGCAGGCAAGGGATCCTGCTGTTGTGCAAACAAGTGTGGCCCGCCTAAAAAAGCAAGAAGTAAAACGAGACTTAATCTGTTCATGACTGACAATACGCTCCCAGGACGCCAGGGGTTCCGCTAAATACTTGGATGCCGGGGCAGGCTGCTCGCCCGGCTCAAGAGTATGATACCGGCATCGACGAACTTAATCCTTGTGGGCTTTCCCGAGGCACTCCGCTTGAAAGAGCCGTTCGTCCACTCGATGCAGGCCTTTGGCCTGGGCAGGCGTGATGAGCGGATAGTGCTTGATCTCGAACAAGTGGTAGACGATAAACCACACGGGTGTGTTGGTGGTCATCCAGTTTTGCCGGTCAAAGCGCTTCAGGTTTACCGGCACTGAAAACCGGCGCAACGTGCGTTCACGGCGGAGATTGAAGTAAGCATTGAAATAGCTAACTGCCAATTCGCGCAGCGTGCGGTGAATCGGTTCGCGCCAGCGGCAGCCGGTGTAATTTGATTTTGCAACCGCGCCCCAGCAGCCGTTTTCGCGGAAAACCGCAATCACATGATCGGTATCGTGCTCGGCTTCAAAATCGAGCAATAATGGGGGATATCCATTTGCACGCAACGCTGCCGCTGCGAAGATCGCGCCTTCCAGGCAATGCGCTGTCTGCTCGGCCAGTACGCGCCGCGGCGACCAAGCTGTGTCAGCCAAATGATAGGGGACGTTGTCCAGAAATTTCTGAATTCCATGCGGGTCTCTCATGCTGCGCAACTTGCGCAGTTCTGACGCGGTGAAACTACGTAATGGGTCGGTCATTGTCGGATGAGTTTACATCAGTGCAGGAACCGGGAAGAACTGCGCTTTCGATGGTATGACCATTACGTCAACACGATTCGCAGTTCAGAAGGCGTGTCTACCAGAACGTCCGGCGGGGTTGCCCGGAGAGTGTGCGGAGCGAAGCCATAGCTGACTCCTACGGTCCACAAGCCTGAGTTCAGGCCAGTTTCGACATCGACATGTGAATCGCCGACGATTGCGGCTTCCTCCGGACGGACACCAGTTTCCTCAAGCAGCTTGCGAGCCCCCTCCGGGTCGGGTTTTTTTGTGGCGAAGCTGTTGCCGCCGTAGGTTTGCGTAAAAAACGGCCCCAGCCCGAGGGCGTCGACAATGGCTCGCGACGGCCCGACAGGTTTATTCGAAAGTACTGCCATCTTGCGCGTCACGCCGTTGGAGCCGTGCTGGATTGTTGTAAGCGCCTCCTTGATTCCGTCATACACCGTAGTGTGATCGAGTTTGTGCTCGCGATAATAGGAAAGGAAGAACTGCAGGCCGGCACGCACCAGCTCTTCGTCAGCCGCATCTCTGCCGAGTGCACGCTGAATCAGGATGGGCGCGCCATCTCCTACGTAACTGGCGATTATGTCGGCGGGCAACTCAGGGCGTTTGATGTGGCGGAGCGCAGCGTTCACCGAGTGCACAAGGTCGAGGCGCGAGTCGATCAGCGTGCCATCCAGATCAAAGATCACCAGCTTGATTGTGCGTGGATCAAAGGAGCGACGCGTCCAGATCATGCATGATCAGGATAAATGATCTAATGCTGCAATTCGGCACGAATGGATCGCATATTCAGGTTACGGGGGATTAATTTTTTGCTGTCGGGTTTCGTCCATTCAAGCTGGAAGAGATTTGCGCGACGAGTTTGGTGTTCTCGAGCAATGCCTGGCGCAGGATCTCCGCCTGCTGCTTTGCTGTTGCCCAATCCTGCTTCTCGACTGCTTCGGTGAGTCCCGGCAACTCTAGATGAGCATAGGTGAAGCGTGCGCCGTAAAGAATATGCTTGAACCACGGCCGTCCGGGAATGCCATCGGGATTGAGCCAATTACGTTCAACCTGCATTGCTCCATGGTTAACGCTATCAGCAACCTTGGAATCGATCTCGGCTGACGCTAGCGCGCGGCGAGCCGATTCATCCATTTCCTTGCCTGCGGCCTCGAAGGCGTCAACGGCATCGAGAACGGGCTTCAGATCCAACTGGCTCATGTCCTTGCCTTTGGTCAACTCGTTCACGAACTGGCGAATATTGGCGGCATAGCTGGCAAAATCGAAGGGCAGCAAATCTGCATTGGCGAGGCGCAGAGCCAGCACGCCCCACAACTGGGACATCAACGTGTGATAGTGATAGCCGGGATCGCCAAAGTGATTCATCCAGAAAAAATCGTCGTATGCCGAGTGGTAGACGCCGTATGGCCCATCGAACTGCAACCCGAGAACCGGCATGCCGATGAAGTTCAAGAACACGGTATGGTCGGAGCCGCTGCCGATGCGGGTGTCGGCTAAATTAGTGTCGGTCACTTCGCCTTCCTGGTTGCTCTCTCGCCGCTCGCGAGCCGACGACTCCTTCCATGCGTCATATAAGCTTTTTCCCGATGGATCTTTCAGCGAGTGCGCAGTCTCGACCAGCATGGGTGCGAGAGATGCAACCGCCTGGCCGTGGAAGTTTGGGCCCGAAGTGGAAGAGTCCACGTTAATGTAGGCTACGGCTTTTTTCTTCAACTCGTCGGCGAACTGCTCACCCCATTCGGTAGACCCGGTGAGGCCGACTTCTTCCCCGTCCCAACTGCAAACCACGATCGTGCGCCGCGGACGCGCGCCAGCTTTCACCATCTGCCCCAGAGCGCGCGTTAGCTCCATCATGGATGCTGTTCCGCTACTCGGATCAACGCTGCCGAAAACCCACGCATCGCGATGGTTTCCGAGCACGATCCATTCGTCCGGGAGTTCCGCGCCGCGAATTCGGCCTTCCACGACGTAATAGGGCTGCGTGGAATTATCCATTTCAATCTTCAGGTGCACGCGCACGCGATTTCCGCCGAGGTGATATTTGAAAGGCAACCCACCTTGCCAATCTGCGGGGGCGATCGGGCCGTCCATATTCGAGAGTATCGGCTTGGCGTCATGCCAGGAGAGCGGCAGCGCCATGATCTTCGGAATTGAGACTGCTTCCTCGACGGGAATACGCTTAGCGCCGGGAACCGAAGCCCAGCCCGGAGTGAGTGGATCGCCAGGCACCATGAAGTCGTAAGTGATTGCGCCGCGCTGGATGTGATACTCCGGTCCCCAGGGGCCGTCGGGAACGACCTTGCCCTTCTTATATCCATCCTCGGCCGGATCGCTATAGATAAGAATTGCGGCAGCGCCTTCCCGTTGAGCGGTAAGAGCCTTGAATCCGCGATAGCTGTAGGGGTTCGAATAGCGCACCAGCACGACTTTGCCCTTTACATCAATGCCTTGCTTGCGCAAAAGTTCGTAATCTTCCGGATTGCCGCTGTGGGCGTATACGAGCGGAGCCGTGATTTCTCCGGATGCCGACATGCCGCTCCATGCCGAGCTGATACTTTTGTTCTTCGAATCCGGATCGCCTTTCACCGGCAACTCGCGCAGTCCGGCACGATAATGTACAGGCGCGACCATCTCCAGCGAAGTGAATTTGGGATTCGATCCGTAGACATCGTAGCGGCGGATTACGACTTCAAAGCCTTCGGTGCGCCACTGGTCGGCGATATAGCGGGCTAGTTCGTTGTTGCGGGCCGATCCTGCGACGTGCGGCTCGGAGGTGAAAATGTGATGCTGGCGTCGTTCTTCGTCGGGAGACGGAATTGCTTTGAATTTATTCTCGATCTCAGCTTCATGCGCCGCATCTTTCGGAGTAAAGCCCAGTATGGAAGTTTGGGCTTGGGCAGTTAAGAACCGAGGCGGAGCTGCGATTGACGCAGAAACAAATATGGCGCATAGAACCGGTAATCCAGGCCGGGGAAAGTTTATGCTCATGCATCTCCTTCGCAGACCAATGCAACCTTGCACTGCATCGTTCGACTGAGCACTACTTTGCGTTATAGATCTCTGTCAACAGGTCCGGTTTGGATTCGTCGCGTACCAGGTGCGGATAACGCTCGCCCCCGTGATAATCGAGCTTGAAGGTTTTGTAGTAACCGGTGTTTTCGACCAGAAGCTCGAGCGGAGCCTTGCTGTTTTTACCTGCCCTTAGCGCTGCGCGCAGCACATCCGGCGAATATTGACGGCCGTTAACGGCGATCAGTTTCATTCCTGGTCCGATTCCCGCGAGCGCCGCCGGCATGCCCTCAATGGTGTCGGCAATAACTCCCTCTTGGCGCAACTGAAGGCCGATCGAGTAGGCCGCGTCGACGGAACGGTCGTTGCCATCGCCTCCACGGTCCATTTCCGATGGCGTCTCGTCGTAGACCAGCTTCCAGCCGCTACCGTCGATTCCACCAAGCGGCGCGCCTGGGCCGTGATTCGTTAGGCGTTCCGTCCAGAATCCCCGCCAGTCGTAGGGCACGATCTGATTCAGGGAGTTTACGACGTCATCGAACGTATACGTCTTGACCATCGGCCCGGTGCTGGGAGCGCCATGGAAAAGCTTGCAGAAGTCATCGATCGATTTCTTACCCTTGCTCTGCTGCCGGATGATGGTATCGACCCACAGCCAGTTCAACGTGTCTTCATCGTAGAAATCGGTTCCGCGGCGCCATGACTCCCAGGCTTGGGGAGCGAAGTAGAGCTGCGGTGCGGCGTCAGCCGTGTCTTGCAGGTTACGCCAAGCGCGACCCGGTGTATGGTCCAGAGCGGCAGCGGTCAAAGCTAAATCGTCGCGTGCTTGCTGTTGGGTGAGAAGTCCGCTGCGGGCGGTCAAAACTGTACCAAGATAGTTAGTCAATCCTTCGTAAACCCAAAGCAGATCATCCAGCATCGGCTGCTGATAATCGGGAGTGGTCAGATCCGCGGGACGGCGGTATTTCCCATTCCAGGAATGCACATACTCATGTGGCAGAAGACTGGCGTCCATCTTTCGCTCGGTTTCATCAACCAAGCCACGTTCCCCCACGCGGCTGTCGTCTGATTCGTGATGCTCGAGACCGAAGTGGGCGACGTGATCGCTGAGGCTATAAAGGAAGTGATAGTCGCGATAATGATGCGCGCCGAAAAGCTTGTTTGTTTGCTCCACCAGGCTTTTGTAGCGATCCCAGACTTCCTGAGGAGCGTCAAGTGCTGCGGCGCTGTCGGCGGCGATATCCATCTCCGTGAGGGGATCGTCAGCCAGCTTCACCACCTTGAGAAACTCGCCTGTGATCACGGGTGAATCGACGAGCATGCTCAGCGGAGCAGGCTTAAACAAGATTTGTGTTTCGCCGTTGTCGACGTTTGTTGACGCGATTGGCAAAGCGGTTCCATATTTCCAGTCAGCAGGCAACTTCAAGCTTGCGACATAAGTGATTTCGCCCGCCTTCCAGTCCTTGGGATAGAGCAGAACCTGATTCCAACTGATTACAGCCATCTTATCGGTGGCGGAAGAACCTGCGGTGAAGCCGCCTTCGAAGACCGTGGGTGAAAGATAATCGAGATCAGCCTCAACTTCGCTCTCTCCGCCGGGAACTTCAACGTGGATGGTGAAACCATCCAGCAGATCACGCCTCCATTTCAGAATTTTCCCGCTGGCGAAAAACTTAAGTCCGGCGAGATCGATGACCGGGCCATCCGGAGCGTGTTCTCCAGGAATCCACTTCGGGTAATAAAGCGTCAAATCTGTTCCGTTGGTTGGAATCTTCAGCTTGGCGTGGAAAATCTTGCGCGGAGCAGAGGAGGCGTCTACGAAAATCGAGACCGTTGGCGCGTCGATCGACCAAACCGGAAGAATAAGACAACACAACGCACAAACCACTCCCAAGATTCTTGAGAGTTTCATTTTTGTTGCTCCCATTGAAGAAGATGACCGAACTTCACTCGCGTCGCAGAACTCTAGACTATAACAGCGGAAAAGAGCGGCGGTACAGAGACGCACCAGCACTGCTATCATTCCTGCGTGTCACGCCGGGGAAAATTCATTACCTTTGAAGGTCTCGACGGAACTGGCAAGAGCACGCAATTGCGGAAACTTGCAGCATCTTTACGCCTTGGCGGATACGAGGTCGTGGAAACCCGCGAGCCGGGTGGAACCGCTACGGGAGAAAAGATTCGCCGCGTGTTACTCGATTCAAGAACCGAGGCTCTTTCACCCCTTGCGGAAATGGCTCTGATGTTCGGTTCGCGCGCGCAGCATATTGCAGCGGTGATTCAACCGGCGCTCGATAACGGTCAGATCGTGCTCTGCGACCGGTTCACCGATTCCACGGAAGCCTACCAGGGCTATGGCCGCAAGCTAGGCAGCGAAAATGTTTTGAAGTTGCACCGTATCCTTTGTGGTGACCTGCAGCCCGATCTCACGATCCTGCTCGACTCCGACCCGGCGATGAGCCTTGGACGCGCCCGCCGCCGCAACCAGCTTGCTTCAAATCACTCCAGTTCCGGATCAAACAGAACTGGCAAGACGGATGGGGACGAAAATCGCTTCGAGCAACAGAACCGAAGCTTCTTCGACCGCGTGCACCAGGGCTACCTGGCGATCGCAAAAAGAGAACGGCAGAGAGTCGTTGCTGTGGACGCGAGCGGCACGCCAGCGGAGACGCATCGGCGGATCACGGAAGTCATCGAGCGAAAGCTTAAGCTGACCGCATTGACTACCCTCAGTGGTAAGGCGGCTCATAGATGAGTTTCTCTGACTTCCACGGCAATGCCGAAACCATCCACCGCCTGCGCGATATGCTGGCGCGCGATCGTTTGCCGCACGCAGTCATTCTCGCCGGTGCACGCGGTTCGGGCAAATATACGCTGGCTTTAATGCTGGCGCAGGCCTTGAATTGCCTGACACCTCCGCAGACCGATGGCCTGCCCAATTTCTGCGGCCAGTGTGCGAATTGCCGCCGCATCGCGCAATCGGCTGATCTTGAGGCGCGCTGTGGGGAAGCGGTCGAAGCCCGCGACGCCCTGCGCGAGAGCGACAAGAGAGAAACCAGACTTTTCGTTCAGACGCATCCGGACGTGCTCATCATTCCGCCCGACCCTCCGCAAATGATGATCAAAGTCGATCAAGTGCGGCGCGTGATTGAGACAATCTATTATCGTCCCGCCGAGGCTCGCGAGCGGGTTTACATTTTCACCGACTCGGCCTTCATGAAAGAAGCGGCGAATTCGCTTCTCAAGGTCCTGGAAGAGCCTCCGGAATTTGCCACCATCTTCCTGCTCACCGAGAATGCCGGAGAATTGCTTCCGACCATCCGTTCCCGAGCGATGGTCTTTAACCTCGAGGCATTGTCGATCGGCGAAGTCGACGATTACTTAATGAAACATCGACCCGAATGGAAACCGGCAGAACGGACTCTGGTCGCCCGCTTATGTGAAGGAGCGGTTGGCCGCGCCCGCAGCTTCGACCTGGAAAGATACATCGCCGCTCGATCCAACGCGTTAGCTATTCTCAACTCCGCCCTGCTCGGCGGCGAACACTCCCAGCTTTTCAAGACTACTGAAACCTACCGCGCCGGAGCCGAGGGCCGGGAAAAGACCGAACAGCTTCTGCGAACGCTTTATTCGTTGTTGCGCGATCTGCTGCTCATCAACTCGGGATCTCCGGCGCTAATTCACAATACGGACATTCAGAGCCAGCTCACAAAGATGGCCGAGGGCATTAGCTTCAATGGAATCGCCGAGCTGACCAATCGGCTGGCTGAGGTCGAACGCGGCATGCGCCGCAACCTTCTGCGGTCGTTGTCGCTCGACGCCTTCGGCCTCTCGATCGAGGCCACGACATGAAGGGCAGCTAATAAGGTAACCCATTATTTTCAATCACTTGCGGACATTACTCTGGTGGTTCTACGCCCTTCAGATAGATTGCTGCCGCACCCGTGACAGCCTATAATTTGTCTACTCTGGCTTAAGAAATTCTCCGTCAGGTTCCGGGTGGCAAGGACCGAAGGCGAAGTCTGTCTCGGCTGTGAGGATAAAGCCCGGTTATGCGAAAGCGCCTGCAAATCGTCCTGATGGCCAGCACCTTAACCGCGACCTCTTTCTCTCTTTCGGCGAAACTAAGCGTCGCTTCGGATGGCGACGGCGCCTCGGCACCGATCACCGCGACCGACGAGCATGGTAGGAAGATCTATGTAAACGATGCCGTGCAGGCAAAGCCCGTGCAACGCGCGGAACCCGCAGCACCAAGCCGCAGACTGATGTACTGGAGTTCGAAGGACAATCGCTGGAAGCCCGTGCCTCCAGCCAATGCGGCGGCGATGCAGGCGGCGCGATCGGCTGCCGCCGAAGTCAGTCAATATCTTGGGCGAGACAACACGCGGTCGGCGAACGCCAAAATCGTGGCCGCGAACGCACGCGGAACCACAGCTACTTCTGGCGACATCGACACAGCTATCGAGCAAGCTGCGGCACGGCATAACGTCGATCCGAATCTAGTGCGTGCCGTGATCAAGGTGGAATCGAACTTTAATCCCAATGCCGTTTCGCGCAAAGGCGCGATGGGCCTGATGCAGTTAATGCCCTCTACCGCACGACAACTGAACGTGAACAATCCGTTTGATCCCGAACAGAACGTCGATGCCGGGGTGCGCCACCTGAAGCAACTTCTCGAAAGTTATGGCGGAGATATCAAACTGACCCTAGCGGCCTACAATGCCGGAGCCGGTGCGGTGGCTCGCAGTTCAGGCGTGCCGCACTACGCCGAGACCCAGAATTACGTCCGGCGAATCACCAACTTGTATTACAGCGGTGTGGGTTTCAATTCCGGAGCAGTGCGCGATCCTATTACGGTTCAACGGGATGCGCGCGGCGTGCTTTACATCAGCAACACTGAGTAATTTTGCGGCATCTGTTTATTTATCTCTCTGGCACCCAGGGCAATTGGTTCGATCACTGGTTCAACAAGCTGGAACGAGGGCACGGGCTGGTTTAATTTGAAAAGCTCACTGCGCCGCGGTCTGTGGTCAGCGCTATTCGTAGTTGCCGCCATCGGCGGAATTGCGCCGTTGCCGGCGCACGCACGCGTGCGCCACTCAGAATCCTGGGCTCGCGAACATTTCGCCGCGGCGGAGCGCTTGCGCGAAGCGGTTAACGGCAAACCTCTCGCCGAGCGTTCCCGCCACGATTATCAGCGGGTGTTAAACGCCTACCGCTCTGTCTACCATGGAGCCCCCGCTTCTGCCAAAGCCGACCCTAGTGTCGTTGCGGTAGCGGAGACGCTCGTCGAGATGGGTCGCCATTTCGAAGACGACAAGATTCTTCACGAGGCCATCGATCAATACAGATTCCTCCGCCGCGAATACCCGGGCAGCAAATACCGTTTTGACGCACTGTTCACGATTGGCGAGATTTATCAGGATGACCTTAACGATCCTGAGGCGGCGCGTGCCGCGTTTCAGGAATTCCTGAAGCGTTATCCACACAATCGCCTGTCAGGGGATGCTCTGCAGGCGATTGTCGCGCTGAATCGCCCGGCGCAGACCACGAATTCGTCCGGGAAGCCAAGAAGCGCGCAGGCGGCGATAGAGAAGAAATCCCCGGAAAAGAAAACCGACGCCGAAGGAAGTGCTAGCGCAAAGAATCGTGCGCCTGAGCGGTTGAGCAAACAGCAGGAGCCACAGAAGGACGATGGCGCGGAAAACCAAGAGGAGTCAATCTCAAAGCCCGAACCCGCCAGCTCACATTCTGGTCATCTGGCCCGGGTCACTGGCATCCGGCACTGGTCGACTCCGGATTACACGCGGGTGGCAATCGATGTGGAGAATGACGTCAAGTTTTCTGCTCAGCGCATCGCCACTCCGGCGCGCATTTACTTCGACCTCTCCGATACGAGGCTGGCATCAACCCTGGTCGGGAAAACCTTTGATGTGGACGATGGATTCTTGAAGAAAGTTCGGGTGGCGCAGTTTGCCCCGCGCCGCACCCGCGTTGTCCTCGAACTCGATAGCTTTTCGGATTACGATGCCTTTCTCCTGTCGAATCCTTCGCGCGTGATCATCGACATCCACGGGAAGAATTGGCACAGGCAATCAAACGATGCGGTGCACAACTCGGGTTGGGAAAGCGCAGGTCAACCCGCCAAAGCAAACTACGAAAATGTGGCCAGCGCCGAAGAAGGCATCGCCGCTGCTACGAAGTTCTCCGCTTCCGCAAATGAGGATCAAGAGGATTCAGATAATGCACAACCGGCGGCCCCAGCTTCCCCATCTGCGCAAGAGCATTCAGTGAACGGGCTTTCGTCAGACGGAATTGTAAGAAGAGTCGTAGACGCCGGCGACGAAGATGACACGTCGACTCTTCCCGCTGAGGCGAAGCAAACCACAAAGGCCTTGAATAAAGCGATCTCAAAGAAAGAAAAGCACGAGGAATCCGAATCGAATTCAGAGGAATCAAAATCGAGCCTTTTGGAGAACAAACCAGTTACTGGCGGCCGAATGCGGTCGGCTAATCCGTCTCGAACGCTTGCCTCTTCCAAAGCTGCGAATTCAGATTTTGCCGCCCGCGAGGCAATTCCAACGGTGAGCGGCGATCGTTCGCTGATTCGCGCGTTGGGACTAAAGATTGGAAAAATCGTAATCGATCCCGGCCATGGAGGCCACGACACCGGCACCATCGGTCCGAATGGTCTCGAAGAGAAAGATCTCGTGCTCGAGGTTGGGCGCCGCCTGGGAAAACTGCTCGAAACCCGTCTCGGGGCTGAAGTCGTGTATACCCGCAGAGACGACACCTTTATCCCACTTGAAACCCGGACTGCGATTGCAAACCAGGCGCGGGCCGACCTGTTTGTATCAATCCACGCTAATTCCAGCCGGGACAGCGATGCGCGTGGAGTTGAAACCTACTACCTGAATTTCACCTCTTCCCGCGACGCTCTGGAAGTTGCGGCGCGCGAGAACGCCGTATCCGAAGCTTCCATCTACGAATTGCAGGACCTGGTTAAGAAAATCGCGCTCAAGGAAAAAATCGAAGAATCGCGTGAATTCGCATGGGACGTGCAGCAATCCCTGCACAGCGGTCTCGCCGCCAAAGCGCCCGCCATTCGCGACCGCGGGGTTAAGAAGGCGCCGTTTATCGTGCTCATCGGCGCTAATATGCCATCGATCCTCGCGGAAGTATCGTTCGTGAGCAATCCCACCGACGAGCGGCATCTGTCAACCACCGAATACCGCCAGCGAATCGCCGAATCTCTCTATCGCGGAATCGCCAAATATGTCAACGGACTGAGCGGCGTGAAAGTCGCCAGCAAGCTGGAGAAGGCCGCGCGTCAATAAATTTCCTGCGGCTAAGAGTGCGAACAAGTCTTATCCAGACCCCACATTCAGCTTCGTCCGGAAACTTTTTCCTTCCCCGTGTGGTCTAATGAAACGAGGATCCTCGTTTGAGCCGTTTATTCAGCGTTGCCTTCCGGTTCGTCCCCGTGCTGGCTTTTGTGTTTCTGCCTGCCAGCGCGGCGCTTGCCGCCAGTCCAGGATCAGCTGCCCCGCCACCGATTCTTCCCCCACAAGTCGCGGGATGGCAGATGCAGGGTAAGTCTCAGGAGAGCAAGGACGCCGCGGCCGCCGATCCCGCGAATGCAGCGCTGCTCAAAGAATACGGCTTCACCGATTTTGAGTCGGCTACCTACAAGAACGACGATGGCCGCACTCTCACGCTCCGCGCCGCCCGCTTTACTGACGCCAGCGGCGCCTTTGGCGCATACAGCTTCTATTTGCAGCCGGAGATGGCGCGTGAACAGATCGGCGACCAGGGCGCCTCATTAAATAGGCGGGTTCTGTTTTATCGTGGCCATGTTCTGGTCGAAGCTGTCTTCAGCCAGATGTCCGTTATGTCGGCTGCGAGTTTACGTGAACTGGCGGGCCTGCTGCCGCGTCCCGCGGGCAATGCCGGTAATCTTCCTCCGATTCTGGCTTTTATGCCCCATCACGGATATCAGACAAACACCGAGAAGTACGCTGAGGGACCGCTGGGTCTAAACGCTATCACTTCTCCGCTTCCAGGCGATCTCGTAGATTTCGGTTCCAACCCGGAAGTTGTCCTGGGGGAATACTCCACTCCGAGCGGGGTGGCAACGTTGATGTTAATCGAATATCCAACGCCCGCGCTGGCGGCAGAGCATTTGCGCCGGATTGATGCCGCGCATAACGCTGCGTCGCCGCAACCGGGCGTGGCTGACGTAGAAAATGTCGGCCCATTCTTCGATAAGCGCACAGGCCCGATTGTAGCCATAGCCGCGGGTCCGATCTCCCAAAGCGACGCGCAGACTTTACTCGGGGCAGTTAACTACGAAGCCAGCGTTACGTGGAACGAAAACACATATTTCGACAAGAAAAACAACATCGCCAATCTGCTCGTCAACATCATTCTGCTGTGCATCATAGTGGGCGCTATTTCGCTAGCTGCCGGAGTTGCATTCGGCGGCGCTCGCGTACTATTCCGGCGCTATTTTTCCAAAGTTGACGATGAAGCCCAGTTCATTTCCCTCGACCTTTCCGAACCCTCCGCTTCATCGCCGACCCACTCGAGAAAACCCTCGAAAGGCTAGTAAGTATTTCAGAACCACCGGGTTGTAGGTTTGCAGAGCTTTTTGTCTCAAAATGAAACAAATTTATCAGATGTTGACGGCGTTAATAAGTTATTGAAAATAAAGACATTTATTTACTAAAAAGTCCTTGACACCCTGCTTTTTCGGCTCATAAGATTTTCTCCAGAAAAGTTTTGGCGGAGTTCTTTGCCTCCGTTGGAACTATTCTCCCTTGAAAAGGAAAGGCTGCCCTGTTGCCGGGCGGCCTTTTCGTTTGCCGACGAATTGCGCAAGCGGAAAATACTCATTTAATGTGCGGAATGCTAGTAAAGAAGCGGAACTTTTGCTCCGGCGGCTCGTATTCCTCTTAGGCGATGTAGCTGAGTTGATCGGTTCTTGGAGCGACTATGTTCTGCGATAGATGTGGCGGACCCATACAGCCCGGCCAGGGATTCTGCAGTAGCTGCGGCAAGCGGATTGCCGGATCTCTGGCAGTGATGCCGCAGCGCCGCGGCCGAGTGCAAGAACACTTGAATCTTTTGGGCATGCTATAGCTCGCTTTCTCCGCCTTCAACGCCATCGGAGGCATCTTGATTCTGGTTGCCAATGCGATCTTCATGCGCCGGATGAACATGCCAGGCTTCTTGCATCCCATATTCACCGGGATTGGCTGGTTTGTGTTGTTGAAGTCGGCGGCTGGCCTGGCTGCCGGATTTGGGCTGATGCAGCGTGAGCTTTGGGCGCGCACCCTCACCCTGATTCTTGGCTTCATCGCGCTGTTTACCAGCATTCCGTTTGGCACAGCCCTCGGCGTCTATACGATGTGGGTCCTGCTTCCACGCGAATCCGAACAGGAATACGAGGCCCTGGCTGTTGCCCGTGCTGCGTAAGCCAGCATGAACAACGCGCCAGATGATCCAGGGCCCGTTTCTTTGAGCCGGAAACAGAACCAGTACCACTCTGCAACCCAGCTTTTCACGCGCCTCCTCTTTCTGATACTGTTTTGAATCCGTTGCGCCAATGATCCCGGATACTATTGTGATGGTAATCACGGTGGATCCTTCGCTTGATTCTGTAGTATTCGCGTTGGTGTATGGCCTGTCTCAAGTTTGTTTTACCGGGGAAAGGATAACTGCGTGATCGTAGGAGTTCCGAAGGAAAGCTATCCGGGAGAGCGCCGGGTTGCGCTCGCTCCAGCTGTCATCCCTACGCTGGTCAAAGCTGGTCTCGAAATTGTGATCGAGTCGCGTGCCGGTGAGCAAGCCGGGTATCCTGATCCGCTTTATGCCGAAAAGGGCGCGAAGATTCTTCCCGACCGCGAGTCGGTTTTCAGCACGGCTGACATTATTGTGCAGGTGCTTTGCTACGGTGCGAATGACATCAGTGGCCAGGCCGATTTGGCTCTCCTCCGCCGCGATCAGATTTTGATCGGCTTTCTGCGTCCGCTCGGTTCTGCCGAGTCGGTCCAGCACATCGCCGCCGCGGGCGTTACTGCATTCGCGGTCGAACTGATACCCCGCACGACGCGCGCGCAAAGCATGGACGCGCTCTCCTCCATGGCCACGATTTCCGGCTATAAGGCTGTAGTCGTGGCCGCGGACGAGTCGATCAGAATTCTTCCGATGATGACGACGGCCGCCGGCACCATCACTCCTGCCCGCGTTTTTGTCGTCGGCGTTGGCGTGGCTGGACTGCAAGCCATCGCCACCGCCCGCAGACTCGGCGCAGTCGCGTCGGCCTACGATATGCGTCCCGCAGTGAAAGAGCAGGTGCAGAGCCTTGGCGGACGATTTGTCGAACTCGCGATCGAAGCCCAGAACGCGCAGGATGCTCGCGGCTACGGAACCGCGCAGGACGAAAGCTTCTACGCCCGCCAGCGCGAACTGCTCACGAAAGTAGTTGCCGAAAGCGACATCGTGATTACGACTGCGGTGATTCCCGGCAAGAAAGCGCCGGTGCTGGTAACCGGCGAGATGGTGAAAAAGATGGCGCCGGGCTCGGTGATCGTCGACCTGGCTGCCGAGCGCGGAGGCAACTGCGAGCTCACACAGATGGGAAAAACTGTCGATGTAAACGGCGTGTCGATCATTGGACCAATCAATCTCGCGAGCACTGTGCCGTTTCACGCCAGTCAAATGTATGCGCGCAATCTGGCGTCATTTCTGACCAACCTGGTGAAGGACGGCAAGGTGCGTTCTCCGGAAAGTGATGACATCATTCGCGAAACCCTTCTGACGCGCAGCGGCGAAATCGTGAATCCCAGAGTGCGGGAGAGCCTTGGGCTGCCGGCGCTAGTCGCCAGCAGTCAGTGATTCGACCGTGCCAGCTTAACAGTGCAAAACTGGAAAGGAAACAGTCATGCCAGCGGATTTCATTTCTAATCTTTACGTCTTCATCCTGGCGGGATTCGTCGGGTTTGAGTTAATCAAGCGGGTTTCGCCACTGCTGCATACTCCACTGATGTCGCTCACCAATGCCCTCGACGCAATCGTGGTCGTGGCGGCCATCATCATTGCCGGACGGCATGAAACACGGCTGACCACGGCGCTGGGTGCGATCGCAGTGGCGGCATCGTTTAGCAATATGGTGGGCGGATTTCTGATCACCGACCGCATGCTCCGCATGTTCAAGTCTCCCAGGTCGAAACAACAATGAACCCATCGGAACTGCAGCAGTATCTTGATTTCGCATACATTGTCGCGGTCGTACTCTTCATTCTTTCTCTCAAGTTTCTGAGTTCGCCCACGACCTCGCGTTGGGGCGTTCTAGCAGGTGAGATCGGTGCTGCGCTGGCGGTCGTCGTCACGCTCTTCAACCCCGAGGTCGTGCAGTACAAATGGGTTCTGATCCCCTTGATCATCGGCGCCGGAGTCGGCGTTCCCCTGGGCCTGGTGCATATGACTGCCGTGCCGCAGCGGACTGCCCTGAGCCATGCTTTCGGGGCGCTTTCAGCTGCGATCATCGGCATCGCTGAATATTACGTGGGCACTGCGCCGGTCACCCGCTTTCAGATGGGTGAGATCGGGCTGGAAGTCATTATCGGGTCGCTTACGTTTACCGGCAGCGTGATCGCCGCAGGCAAACTACAGGAAATATTGCCGCAGCGGCCCATCGTCTATCGCGGGCAGAATATCGTCAGCCTTTCCGTTCTGGCAGGAGCCCTGGGTTTGGCGGTTGCGCTGGTGGTGAATCCCGCGAACACCATGCTGTTCCCGATCATGGTGATCGTGGCTCTGATTTTCGGCGTGTTGCTGGTTACTCCCATCGGTGGGGCCGACATGCCGACGGTTATCTCGCTGCTGAATTCCTACGCAGGCTTTTCGGCCGCTCTGCTGGGATTTGTTCTGAACAGTAAAGTGCTGGTGGTGGCGGGCGCGCTCGATGGATCTTCGGGCTTCGTTCTATCCGTCATCATGTGCAAGGCCATGAACCGCTCTTTCACGAACGTCATGTTCGGGGCGTTCGGACAGGTGCAGACGTCCGCGGCGGCCACTAAAGAAGAACGAGTGGTGCGAAGCGCGACGCCGGAAGATGCCGCGGCTATTCTGGAAGCCGCAAACAAGGTTGTGATTGTTCCGGGATATGGAATGGCGGTCGCGCAAGCGCAGCACAAAGTTCGCGAACTCTACGACATCCTCAGCAAGAAGGGCATCGATGTTCGCTTCGCCATCCACCCCGTGGCCGGACGCATGCCCGGCCACATGAACGTGCTTCTCGCCGAAGCCGATATCCCTTACGACCGCCTCATCGAAATGGACGAAATCAACGGCGACTTCCCGCAAACCGACGTCGCGCTCGTAATTGGCGCCAACGACGTCACCAACCCCGCCGCACGCACGGACAAGTCCAGTCCCATCTTCGGCATGCCCATTCTCGATGTCGATAAAGCCCACACCGTCATGGTGATCAAGCGCAGCATGAACCCCGGCTTCGCGGGCATCGACAATCCGCTTTATTACCTCGACAATACGCTCATGCTCTTCGGCGACGCGAAGCAGTTTGTGACTTCGATTGTGCGGGAGCTAAGCGGCGGACACTAGGCATTTTGCCGCGTGTCCGAAGACGGCGTTCGTTTGCCAGTGAGATCCAGCCACCCTGAGAAACGCGCATGATATTCTATTAGCTCCAGCTGCGCACCGTTTTCGCGGAAATTCCCCGCAGTCCCGATGAAGCTTCCCTGAAGAAGCCCCGGAAAACAAAAGAGAAAACAACCATGCTTTCGGTCAGTAATGTTTCCATGCGCTACGGCGCAAAAATTCTGTTCGATGAAGTCTCGGTGGCGTTCACGCCGGGCAAGCGCTATGGCCTCACCGGTCCCAACGGCGCGGGCAAATCCACGTTCATGAACCTGCTGAGCGGCGAACTCGAGCCACAAAAGGGAACGGTCGTGCGCCCGCGCAAACTCGGTGTGCTGAGCCAGGATCAGTTCGCTTTCGACGCGTACACCGTGATCGACACCGTCATCATGGGCAACAAGCGCCTTTGGGCCGCCATGCAGGAGCGTGACACGATCTATGCCAAGCCTGAGATGACCGATGCCGACGGGATGAAGCTCGGCGAACTCGAGGGCATCGTCGGAGAAGAAGACGGCTACACCGCGGAGAGCGACGCAGCCATCCTGCTTCAGGGACTAGACATTCCGGACGAACTTCACAGCCGCAAGATGAGCGAGATCCAGGGCGGACAAAAGGTGCGCGTGCTGCTGGCGCAGGCTCTCTTCGGGCATCCGCAGGCGCTGCTGCTCGACGAACCCACCAACAACCTCGATCTCGATTCGATCCACTGGCTGCAGGGATTTCTGAACGCGTACGACGGCGTCGTAATCGCCATTTCGCACGACCGGCATTTTCTCAACAGCATTTGCACGCACATCGCCGATATCGATTACGAAACCATCATCACCTATACCGGTTCGTACGACGAAATGGTGCTTGCGAAAACGCAAGTGCGATCGCAGATCGAATCACAGAACGCGCAGCGTGAAAAGAAGATTTCGCAGCTAAACGAATTCATCGCCCGCTTCGCCGCCGGCACGCGCTCCAGCCAGGTGCAGTCGCGGCGCAAAGAAGTGGAGCGCCTGCAGGTCACCGAGCTTGCCAAGTCGAATATCCAGCGGCCTTATATCAAATTTGAGCAGAAGCGGCCCTCGGGCAAGCACATTCTCGAAGTCGAACACCTCAGCAAAGCTTACGGCGACCAGAACGTCATTCGCGACTTCACGTCCAGCATTACCCGCGGAGAAAAAATCGCGCTCATGGGCCGCAATGGAGCAGGGAAGACCACGCTGGTGAACGCTCTGCTGGCCAATTCTCCCACCACGCCCCAAGCCGAGCTCCGCAAGACCAGCGGATACGACGGTGCATTCGTCGACTCTGGAAAAGTGATCTGGGGACACGAAGCCTCAATCGGATATTTCGCGCAAGATCATCGCAGCCTCATTGAAGGTGGCATGACCGTGCTCGACTGGTTGCACCAGTGGAATCCCGCCGCGGTAGGCGAAGAAATTCGTGGATTGCTCGGCCAAATGCTTTTTCAGCGCGACGAAGCGACCAAATCCACCAGCGTACTTTCAGGAGGCGAAGCCGCACGCCTCCTCTTCTGCAAACTCATGCTGCAAAAACCGAATGTGCTGGTTCTCGACGAACCCACCAACCACCTTGATCTCGAAGCCATCAATGCGCTCAACATTTCTCTGCAGCGCTATCAGGGGACGGTATTTCTCGTCAGCCACGATCATGATTTGATCGACGAAGTCGCCACTCGCATTTGGCACTTCGAAAGCGATCACAAGATCACTGATTTCAAAGGCACGTACGAGGAATACCAGGCCGCGGTCGCCGTGTAGCAAGGGCTTTGAAAGGGCACGGCTTAAGGCGTGCCGCAAAATAGGCCTCAAATGCCGCCAGCACGGACCTGCACCATTTTCGCTGCATGTAAATCAACCAGGTTCTCCACACTCTTCCACAAGGGTTTGCTATTGCGTTTCCATCGGCAGCCCGCCGATAATGTCCGCGGGGACGTAATTTGCGCAACCCGCCTGCGCATAATTAAGAGTAGAGAAGTGTACAGCCGAGCTGATTTACTTCGCATTCTTCACCTTTCGCCGCGCCAGCTCACGAGCTGGGAGCGCGCCGGACTGATCGTCGCCGCCACCACCTACTGTTTCTCTGATCTGCTCAAGGTCAAGAAAGTGCGCGATCTTTGCGCCATGAAGGTTCGTCCGGCGGTGATCCGCGAGTCGCTCGAAGCTATGCAAAGGCAGGCATCAGGCATGGGGAATCCGCTGGTCGATGCGGGGGCTTCCTCCACCAGCAAGCATCGCGTCGCCTTCCGCCATGAAGGCAGGCTGCTTGAGCCGATCGCCGGCCAGTTTGTCATGGATTTTTCGTCGCGCGAAAAGGTTGTTACCAGCACACCGATTCCTGAGCCGGATTCGACTCCGCAAACCAACGAGGCCGCAGTTTGGTTTGCCCGCGGAGTCGCGCTCGAAGAAGATCCCGCAACCCAGACCGCGGCGATGGCTGCTTATCAAAAAGTTCTCGAGTGCGATCCTGCGCACGCGGCCGCACACATCAATCTCGGCACGCTCCACTACAATCGGCAGGATTTCACCCTCGCCGAAAAACACTACCGAGCCGCGCTCGAGTCGGATCCGCGCTATGCGCTCGCCTATTTCGACTTAGGCAACGTTCTCGACGAAACCGGACGGGTGCAAGAAGCTATCCAGACCTACAAGATGGCCATTCAACTTGCCCCCACTTATGCCGATGCGCACTACAACCTCGCGCTCGCTTTCGAAAAGACCCGCGAGCCTCGCAAGGCTCTGAAACATTGGCAGGCCTACATCAAACTCGATACTACCGGACCCTGGTCAGTGCACGCCCGCAATCAGATTCAGCGCATTCTGCAAGCCGACGGGCTGAAACTGGTGCACTCGCGCAAGAAGTAGCAATGTGCAAGTGGGGACGGTGTCCTCGGCTATCCATCGAGCGAAGCTCGATTTCTCATCCGGCTCCCAGGGCGAACGTCTGCTCCGGCTAGAATGAGTGTGTGGGAGCAATGCGCAATAGAGCAATCGCCGCCGCCGCCAATCTCCCCTGCGCCTCCGTTAGGAGTTGCGCCCCATTCTCGGCCTTTAGGGCACGCCGCTTTCTTGGTGGCGGGCACCTGCAAACATTGGCGGCTTTTTTTCTGCCTCGCCGAATCGAGCTTCCACCCTCAGAACGCAGGCTGATCGAAGTAGAGCCCGGCATTCCCGTGCTGTGCCACTGTCATTGGCAAGAAGATCGGCGGGCGCTCACTCTCATCGTGGTTCACGGCCTCGAAGGATCGAGTGAATCGCAATACATGTTAGGTATCGCTCGCAACGGATTGGCTGCCGGCATGAACGTGATCCGCATGAACCAGCGCAATTGTGGCGGCATGGATCACTGCGCGCCGACTCTTTACAACTCAAGCCGCTCCGCCGACGTTGCCGCGGTTGCGCAGCATTTGCTCGATCGCGATCGGATTTCCAGTTTTGTCCTCGCCGGCTTTTCCATGGGTGGAAACCTGGTTCTGAAACTTGCAGGAGAGTGGGCAGGCGGTGGTCCTGTGGAATTCCGAGGAGTGGTGGCGGTCTGTCCCGCGATAAACCTGGCAGCGGGAGCCGATGCGCTGCACGAGCCCGCCAATCGAATTTACGAATACTATTTTCTGCTGCAGTTATTTCGCCGGTTCCGCCTCAAGGCAAAATTGTTCCCCGGCAGCTTCGATGCCTCGCGCCTCAGCGGCGTTCGGACGCTGCGAGACTTCGACGATCGCGTGACGGCCCACTACTGTGGGTTCACCGGCGCCGACGATTACTACGATCGGGCATCGGCCACGCACGTGATCGATCGCATCGCCAAGCCCGCGGTTATCATCCATGCCGTCAACGATCCATTTATCCGGATATTACCGGCAACGCGCGAGAAAATCCTCGCGAATCGCAATATCACCTATGTCGAGGTCGCGGATGGCGGGCATTGTGCCTTCGTCGGCGAGCGCGACGGCGATGCGAGCTACGACGGACGCTGGGCCGAGCGTGAAGTCGTCGAATTTGCGAAGTGGTTTCGATAACCTTTAGATACAAAGCTGGGTCACGCTCTAATTGGTGGCGCGAGCCGGACTCCGGAACCAGGCTAGCTTATCCGCGCCGCGGCCCTTCAGCCGCGTACGAAGGTAGGCAAGCAGGAGCATGGCGAGGGAGATTGTGAGCAATCCTACCGACGCAAAACGGATGCTGTCGCTGTGCTTCGGCAGAATCGATACGCGGCCATAAACGAACTCGAGATGCACCCAATAGACTAGCAGCGAAGCCTGGCCTAGTTGAATCAGTGGACTGAATCCCCATTCACCCGCGCCCCAGCGGCACCAGGCATAGGCCGCAGAGAGGATGATCAGCAGCATCCCGACTCGAATAACAAAAAAATTCGGGCTGGTGTGCCAATAATCGTAAACGGCATACAGTTGACGCGGTTGGTGGTCGAACCAGCGCGAGGCCGCAATGAGTGCCAGTCCTGCGGCTCCTGCCAGGAAGAAAGTCGACGGCTCGCGTTTGTGTGCCCAATCCGCTTGCAAAATGAATCCAACTGCAAGTCCGGCGAACGCAAAGGCAGCCCAGGGGAAAATCGGGAACAGCCAGGCCTGCGGGGCTCCGAGATTGTGCACGCCGTTGATGTACGACTCCAAAGGCCAGGGCAGCCAATCCGGACGCCATGTGGTCCACAGTGGAGGAGTTAGTAGAGAAATCAGCAGCGCTGTTCCCGCCGAAGCGAGAATCAGAACCACCGCTGGCCTCGCGGGACGAAGCAAAAGCACGAGCCAGCAGAGCAAGCCCATCAGCACCATCGAGAGGCCGATAGTATTGAGCACGTCCACGCGGAGAAGGTCGCTCCGCGGCGCCCATCCCCAGGCAATGACGTATTCCTGCAATCGAAAGAGCAGGCCGAAGGCAAAAATTTCGGCTCCGCGGCGAATCGTGGTGCGAGCGATCCGCGATGGAGACAGATGCTTCTGCCACAATTTGTGGGTCACCAATGCGAAGGAAATGCCCGCGAGAAACAGGAACAAGGGAGCCGGGAAGGTTCCCCCCAGTTGTGAGTACGTGAAGAACTTGCTCTGCCGGGCGGCAGGGCTGAGCCAGGAATCGTAGCAGTGTGTCTGAAACATCAGCACGCAAGCCAGACCGCGCATCCAATCGATATAAGCGAGCCGGCGAGTTGGAGCGGCAGAAGCCACGCGACATCATACCGTACCGTGAAGTTATGATAAATTTTGCTATCGTTAATGGTGCGGGCAGGCCGTCATGGGCGCGTAGCTCAATTGGATAGAGCACGGGATTTCTAATCCCGGGGTTGCAGGTTCGATCCCTGCCGCGCCTACCAGAATAGTGACTACCGATCAGTGGACAGGAATTGATACTCCCCCTTGGGCACCGCGTTGCTATTCATCACACGCCCGCGATAAGATACTGGGTACACATCTCTCCGCCTTCATCCCATCCGTTATCGGTTTTTGCCGCGGCAAGGCGTGTGCGACCCCGGTGTTCGTAAACACACGCGGCGCAGCTGTGCGTTCGCGAATCCCTGAGATGGAGCAGCCGTTGAAAAAAGGCAAGACCGCGGTAATTGTCGGCGCGCAGTGGGGCGACGAGGGCAAAGGCAAAATCGTTGATGTTCTATCGGAGAGCTTCTCGGTTGTTACTCGCTATGCAGGCGGGCATAATGCCGGACATACCGTAATCATCCAGGGGAAGAAGTTCGTGCTTCAGCTTGTGCCCTGTGGTGTGTTGAGGTCTGGCTGCCGTAGCGTCATCGGCAACGGCGTAGTTCTTGATCCCATCGCGTTTTTGAAGGAGGTAGGAGCGCTACGCGAGGCGGACGTGAAGGTCGACGGCAATCTTTTCGTCTCAAATCGCGCGCAGGTGATTCTGCCCTACCACCGCATGATTGAACTCGCGGCGGAGAATGCTCCCGGCCGGGTGAAGATTGGCACGACTTCGCGTGGCATCGGTCCAGCTTACGAAGACAAGATGGGACGGCGGGGGCTGCGAGTTGCTGATCTGCTGGATCTGCCGCTGATGCGCAAACACATCGAAAACGCGGTGCGTGAAAAGAATATGATCGCGCATGCGTTGTTCAACTCCGAACCGCTCGATGCCGATTCGATGTACGCAGAGTACGCCCGCGCGGCCGAGAAGATCGCTCCTTTCGTTTGCGACACGGCCGTTTTGCTCAATCGGGCGCTGGCTGATGGTGAATCGATTTTGTTCGAAGGGGCCCAGGGAACGATGCTCGACATTGACCATGGAACCTACCCGTTTGTTACCTCCTCCAGCGCAACCTCCGGCGGGGCGGCGACTGGCACCGGCGTCGCGCCGAATGCGATCCAGTCCGTGATTGGCCTCACCAAGGCATACTGTACGCGCGTGGGCGAAGGTCCATTTCCTACGGAGGAGAAAGGCGAAGCCGGCCAGCAGTTACGCGTACGCGGTAACGAGTTTGGCGCTGTCACGGGTCGGCCCCGTCGCACGGGATGGCTCGACTTGCCTCTGTTGCGCTACGCCGCCATGATTAACGGCATTTCCTGGCTGGTCGTCACCAAACTGGACGTGCTTGACGAACTGGCCGAGATTCCCGTCTGCGTGGGTTTCCGGATCGACGGCGAGGAAACCGCGGAAGTTCCCGCGCAGGCCAGCGGCTACGAAAAGATAGAATGCATTTACGAAAACATGCCTGGGTGGCAAACCTCTACGCAAGGCATTACGCAATTCGACCGGCTGCCGAAAGCTGCCCGCGATTATCTGACCTTCGTGGAAAAGGAATCTGGCGCGAGGATCGGCATGATTTCCACCGGTCCAGACCGTGACCAGATTATTTTCTCCGCCGAATTTGCCGAGGAAATGCAGACAACCGCATCGAGGAAAGTTTAGAATCAACTGCCAAATCTCAGGCAAGGCGTAGGAGCGCACACGATGGTGGTGCTGGCGGTTACGTGGATGGCGAAAGTTGGACGTGAAGCCGAGGTGACTGGGCTGTTTGCGAAACTAACAGAGGAATCCCGCAAGGAAGCGGGGTGCCTTATGTATCAGGTTCACCGTCATAAGACGGAGCCGCGGCGGTTCTTCATCTACGAACAGTACAACGACGATGCCGCGCTGGAGGCCCACCGAACGTCGCCGCACTTTTTGCAGTTTGCGCGCAAGGACCTGCCAAAAATCGCAGACCGCATGGAAGGTCACCTGTACGAAGCGCTAGGATAAATTGTGCGGCCTCGCCTGCCGAGCAGATTCCCGGGTGCGCTTCGTCCCAAGGCCTCGAATTGGATTACTTGGCCAGTTCGTAACCCGCAAAGAAGAAGCTCAGCTCGAAACGCGCTGTGTCTTCCGCATCGGAGCCGTGAATAGCATTGTGCTCGATGCTTGAGGCCCACTTTTTGCGAATCGTGCCTTCCTCGGCGTTCGCCGGGTTCGTAGCTCCCATCAATCTCCGCAGGTCAGCAATGGCATTTTCTTTTTCCAGCGCTAGAGTGACAATCGGCCCACTCGACATGAAATCGGTGAGCGAGTTATAGAATGGCCGGCTCGCATGGACGGCATAAAACTGCTCTGCCTGATGTTTGGAGATTTCAAGCATCTTCATGGCGAGAATGCGGAAGCCCTGCTTCTCAAATTGTTCGATGATGTCGCCGACGGCGTTTTTCGCGACGGCGTCAGGTTTTACGATAGTAAGAGTACGTTGCAGAGTTTTCATAGGTTGTCGTTCTTTGCCAGTCCTTGGTTATTTCCTGCTTAGTGTTCGCTTTTTACCGCTGTAGTGCTTGACTTTCAGCCGCGAAGTTCACGAAGAAGTCGCAACTAAACTTTTACTCCCAGGGCCGCGACAAGCGTTTCTCCGATCGCGGCGGGCGACTTGGCGACGCGAATCCCAGCTGCCTCCATGGCCTTGATTTTCTCCGCGGCCGTGCCCTTGCCTCCCGAAATAATCGCTCCCGCATGACCCATCCGCCGCCCAGGAGGCGCTGTCTGGCCGGCAATGAAGCCGACCACCGGCTTCTTCATCTGGTTCTTCACAAATTGAGCGGCGGTTTCTTCCGCATCGCCGCCGATTTCGCCGATCATGATCACGGCTTCGGTTTCAGGATCGCGATTGAAGAGATCGAGGGCATCGACGAAGTTTGTTCCAATAATCGGGTCGCCGCCAATGCCGATCGCGGTCGATTGCCCAATGCCGCGCTGCGTGAGCTGGTGCACGGCTTCGTAGGTAAGCGTGCCAGAGCGCGACACAATGCCGATGGAACCTTCTTTGTGAATCGATGCCGGCATGATTCCGATCTTGCATTTGCCTGGTGAGATAATGCCGGGGCAGTTTGGACCAATCAGCCGCGAACGCCGGTTCTGCAAGAACTCCCACGCCTTGACCATGTCGAGCGTCGGGATGCCTTCGGTAATGCAGACAATGAGATCGAGTTCGGCATCGGCGGCTTCCATAATTGCGTCGGCCGCGAACGGCGGCGGGACAAAAATTATCGTCGTGTCAGCGCCGGTTTTTTCCACGGCTTCCTCCACCGTGTTGAAAATCGGCCAACCTTCGTGTGTGGTGCCGCCTTTACCGGGCGTCACTCCGCCAACCACCTGCGTGCCGTAGGCCGCACACGCCTTGGCGTGAAATGTTCCCTCGCGCCCGGTCAGGCCCTGTACGATCAAGCGCGTTTGCTTATTTACCAGGATTGCCATAAGTATGATTCCTTCACTCGAACATCATTGAACGCGGCTTGCGTTTTACCGCGCCGCCGCGACAACCTTATCCGCCGCATCTTTCATGGTGTCGCAGACCACAAAGTTGAAGCCCGAATTCATCAGGATCTTCTTGCCTTCATCCACATTCGTGCCTTCCAGCCGCAATACGATCGGAAGCTGAATGTTGGTTTTCTTCGCCGCCTCGACTACACCGGTAGCCAGTGTATCGACGCGCAGGATTCCGCCGAAGATATTGATGAGCACCGCTTTCACATTTTTGTCACTCAACAAAATTTCGAATGCATGGGCAACCTGCTCGGCATTGGCTCCGCCACCCACATCGAGAAAGTTAGCGGGCATGCCGCCGGCGTACTTGATGATGTCCATGGTCGCCATCGCCAGACCTGCGCCATTGACCATGCAGCCTACGCTGCCATCGAGCTTGATATAGTTCAGGTTGTACTTCGAGGCTTCGACTTCGAGCGGATCTTCTTCGGTGATGTCCCGCAGTTCGCGGATGTCAGGATGCCGGAATAATGCGTTGTCGTCGAAGGTCAGCTTGGCGTCGAGCGCGAATAACCGGCCGTCGGTGGTCGTAATGAATGGATTAATTTCGACCAAAGACGCGTCGGTATCGAGAAAAGCCTTATATAAATTCGTAAGAAATTGCACAGCAGGATTGATCTGCTGTGCTTTCAGTCCTAGCCTGAAAGCCATCTTGCGTGCCTGAAAGGCTTCGAGGCCCATGCCGGGATCGATGTGCTGCTTCAGAATCGCGGCGGGATTCTCGGCGGCCACCTGCTCGATTTCCATTCCGCCAGCGGCCGAGGCCATAAATACCGGCTTGCCTTCCGTGCGATCAACCAAAATCCCCAGATACAATTCTTTCTCGATCGGCAGAGTTTCTTCAATCAACAACCGTCGCACCGTACGGCCTTCCGGGCCAGTCTGATGCGTGACCAGCTTCATGCCCAGCATCTTTCCGGCGAGTTCTCCAGCTTCGGCGACCGACTTTGCGATTTTTACGCCGCCGCCCTTGCCGCGCCCGCCGGCATGTATTTGTGCTTTCACCACCACTCCGGTGGCGCCGGCACTGAACAATTCTTTCGCGACGCCTTCGGCCTCTTCGGGCGACGTGGCCATAGCGCCGTGCGGCACGGTCACGCCGTACTTCTTGAGAATCCCTTTGCCCTGATACTCATGGATTTTCATAAATGATTTCGCTTCCAGTTGATAATCGGCAGGAACACGCTTGCGGCTTAACGGTGCGGCAGCAAACCCTCAATTTTATAGAAGGTCAGCGGATTAGGGCAAACGCGTCGTTTCGAATCATCAGGCATCTAAATCTAACCCGGCAGCCGCATCGGAATGAGCAAAACAAAGGGCGAGCTAAACAGCGAGCTTATGAGACTAGTGTCCCTGAACATCGCACGCCCTCGTCTCACCATGTACAAAGGCACAACGATCAACACGGGCATTTTCAAGAAGCCCGTATCGGGCCGAGTCGCCTTGCGGTCGCTTAACCTTGACGGCGATCGACAGGCGGACCTTAGCGTCCACGGCGGTCCCTACAAAGCGGTGTATGGCTATCCCTCAGAACATTACGGATATTGGCGGACAGAGTTGCCGGGAATGGATTTGCCGTGGGGAATGTTCGGCGAGAATCTCACGACAGCAGGAGTGACGGAGACCGATCTCCATATCGGTGATCGTGTGAAGATTGGTTCAGCGATATTAATGATCCGCCAGCCGCGCATGCCCTGCTACAAGCTGGCTGCCAAATTTCAGCGGGACGATCTGATCGAGCGCTTCCTCGCCAGCGGCCGCAGCGGGTTCTATTTTTCTGTGGAACGAGAAGGCGATGTGGGTGCGGGGGATTCCATGGAATTCATCTCGCAGAATCAAGCGGGAATTACCATCGCGCAAATGAACCATCTTCTTGCACACGATCGATACAACCGCGACCTGCTGCGCCGGGCCATTGCCACGGAGGAACTGCCGGTGAGCTGGAGCGAGTATTTCCAGCGCGTGCTGAACGGCTCCGCGAACCACACCTAGCGGTTACAATTTCGACAAGCGCATGATCCTCGACGCTCTCCATTCCATCTCGAACCAAGGCCAGTCGCTGCCGCGCTCCGCGGCACGGGAAGTGATGGCTGAAGTGCTCGCGGGAAATTGCACCGACGCGCAGATTGCTGCGCTGCTGGTGGCTTTGCGCATGAAGGGAGAAAGTGTCGAGGAGATTGTCGGCTTTGCCGAAGCGATACGAGGCGCCGCTACGCCTCTCCCGCTTGCGCTTGAAGGAGCAGCACAAGGTACAGCGGGTGCGCTCGACTTAAGCGGCACCGGGCGCGATGCGTTGATCGAGTCGTCTTCCAGTTGCAACAGTCTGGTCGATACCAGCGGCACCGGCGGCGATGCCGCCGGAACTTTCAACATTTCAACGGCTACAGCTTTTGTCACTGCAGGAGCCGGTGTCCGCGTGGCCAAACACGGCAATCGCAGCATCAGTTCCAAGTGCGGATCGGCCGATGTCATGGTGGCCCTCGGCGTGAACATTCAGTTGTCTCCCAAGCGTGCCGCCGAGTGTCTGGAAGAAGCGGGAATCTGTTTCTTGTATGCGCCCGATCTGCATCCATCCATGAAACAGGTGCAGAAAGTGCGCCGTGAGCTGCGTCTTCGAACGATGTTCAATCTGCTCGGTCCACTCACGAATCCCGCGCGTGCCTCAGGACAAGTCGTCGGCGTCTACGCCCGCGAAATGGTCGAAAAACTTGCCGAGGCGTTGAGCATGTTGGGCGTGCATCGCGCGCTGGTGGTGCACGGGCTCGATGGTCTTGACGAAATAACAATCACCGGACCCACCCGCGTGGCCGAGGCCCGCGACGGAACGGTACGCAGCTACGAAGTCGTTCCAGAAGAATTCGGCATTGAACGAGCGACGCTCGACCAAATCTCGGGTGGCGATGCCGCCGAGAATGCGGCCATTGTTCGCGAAGTGCTGAGTGGGAAGAAATCTCCGCGCCGCGATGTTGTGTTGCTGAACTCGGCGGCGGCATTGGTTGCAGCAGGGCGAGTTGATCATCTGGCTGAGGGACTCCCCCTGGCAATGGAGTCCATTGATTCTGGTGCCGCGAGCGCCAAACTGGCGAGGCTGGCAACGTTTACGACCTCAGGAGGGACGTAGAGCGCCATATCTTGCGTGCTTCGAACGAGCGGCGCTAGCTTTGATATCGATGAATCTCTCAAGAACTCCTCGTCCCAGGTGTTCACAGCTTTCCAAATCAACTGCTATCGCTCTTGGGACGGTTAGAGATCTGACTCATGATCTCTCGTTATCCCGCACCCTCCCAGGGGACGAAGGTTAAGTTCCGACGCAGGAATTAGAGATGGGTCTCGGAAGATGAGTCGGGACTATTTCACTATGTCGCTGGGATCGACCTTGAATGTATTGTTGCTCGCGTCACTTTCCGGCACGCTCCCGTCATTCACCACGACTTCATTCGGCGGTTTCAATGTTTCGACGCGAATCACCGCATTGCTCTTGCCTCGAACAACCAGCCGCTTTGTGACAGCCTCAGCGCCCGACTTCACGACGATCGGAACCTCAGCGCCAGCCGCGCCGAGATTAGCAACCGTGATCGTGACCATATAACCTTCCGGCAACATCTTGCGCGTGAAGGCGGACTCTACCTTGAAATCCGGCAGGCCTCGATCGCGATAGACCCAGTCATCGAAGAACCACTCCAGATCGCGCGGTGTCTGTGCCTGAATCAAGCGTTGCATGTAAGAGGATTCTTTATCCTGCTCGGCCCGGTATGAAGCCAGTGCCTTTTTCAGGGACAGATCACCGACCATGTCGCGCAGCATCCACCACACGCACATTGCCTTGCTGCGATAGAGTTGCTCATCCGCCGTATTGATTAACGAATGATTCGCTTCATCTTCGGAGCGTGGCGTCGCGGCTTGTTTATCGCTCGCGGCCTCGCTGAATGCAAAACGGTGTGTTCCCATGTAATCGAGGGCCGCCGGGCGTCCTTTTTGCTGTTCGATATAGAGCACCTGCGCGAAGTGAGCCAAGCCCTCGTTGATCCACGGCCGCGGCGAAGAAAAGGCCGCATGCGTGAGTTGGTGCGCGGCGATCAAACCTGCCAGCTTTGAACCGCTACCCGCCAGCGGCGTTAGTAAAAGCGAGCCGCTTTCAAATGGAGGGGAGTCCGCATCAGGCAGATCTGCGGTTTCCGCTTTCGCTCGTGGTGCTCCAAACCAGTCGGCGACCAGCGGAAGGATTTTTTCCGCGGCGTCCGCATAGTTCACTGCAGAGGCATCGTGACCGCGCAAAAAATGGACGACGATATCAGGCCGGTTGACGGTTTCGTAGTCGGCAATCACAAACGTAGGAACGACCGATCCGAGAGATCGATAGTCGCAATCTGCAAGAAACTGGCCTTCCGCCTCATGTGTGACCGGGCAAGTGGAGGCATTTACCAATAGTTCGGGCTGTTCACGGTCAGTTCCGGTTGCGGTCGATACTGATAGCTGCAAATGCATGGTCGAGGAAGTCTCTCGCTGCTTCCAGCGGCTCAAGACCGCGAACAGGTCCGTGCCTTCGGCTAGACTGGCAGCATCGGTACCGATCGGATACCAGGTCACGTATCCGATGCCACGAACAGCGGTGAGTTGCGGGCCGATCTGGTCCCAATCGGTGCTGCGGGCGGCGGCTTCAGGAGTGTCCATGCGAGTGAAACGGGTGGCATTCAGCGGGATCACCCCTTCGTAGGCAATCTCGAGATCGATAGAGCGTCTCGACGCAATCGCGTCAGGCAGACTTACAATCGCTTCGGAGAGAACGCCCGTGTGATCAATGTCGGAGTTATAAGGCTCGGAAACGAAGTGCACCGGCTTACCAAGAGCGTTGATCGACAGCCAGTTCAGAGAAGAGGAAATTTGCAGCACCGCAAGTTTCTGCGGGGCGGCCGAGTCATTGCGCAGTGTGATCTTGCCGCGGGCTCCCAGTCGTTGTTGTCCAGGATCGATGCTGACTTTGAGATCGTAGTTTGTAAAAGTAAACGCTTCGCGCTCGAGCGAAAAGCAATTCAGCACAGAGACACAGAGGAGACCGAGAAAACATAAGACGCGGAAATGCGACTTCATTCCGCTCTACCCGAAGTTGCTGGGCTCGGTTGTGCCGAACTCTGTTCTTTAGCGCGCCGCTGCCGCACAATCTCGTACATCACCACTGCACCGGCGACCGAAACATTCAGCGAAGGCACTTTGCCGAGCATCGGAATCGAAACCAGGAAATCGCATTTTCTCTTTACCAGATCGTGCAGACCTTTGCCCTCGGCGCCCAAAACTAAAGCGCAATCCATGTTGTAATCGATGGCGTCGTAGGTTTTCTGGCCGCGCTCGTCGAGGCCGACGGTCCATATATTGCGATCTTTCAATTCTTCCACCGTGCGCGCGATGTTGGTTACCTTGGCAATCGGCAGGTGTTCGCTGGCCCCGGCCGAGGCTTTCGTGACGGTTCCGGTCACCGGCGCGGCGCGCCGCTCGGGAATGACCACGCCGTCGGCCCCCGCGGCATCGGCCGTGCGCAGGAGCGCACCCAGATTGTGGGGATCTTCCACGCCGTCGAGAACGATGACAAACGAATAGAGTCCGCGCTTGGCGCCAACTAGGTCATCAAGATCGCTGTATTGTTTTGCCGAAGTTACAGCCACCACACCCTGATGCGCCGCATTGCCGGCCATGCGGTCGAGTTCCACGCGAGTGAGAAAACGCACTGGCACGCCGAGCTTGCGACAGTCTTCGATCATGCGCTGCAGGCGGATGTCGTTCCGCTCTTTCGCCATGCCGACCCACTGGAAGGCCCGTCCACGAGCCTTGAGCGCCTCGGTGACGGCATTGATGCCGTAGATATAGTTCATCAAGTATCAGTGTACCGAAAGATGCAGTGTGACGCGGGCGCCCTCGCCCACGCTTTTTACAGGAAGGAAATGTTTAGAGCATCAATGTGCGCAGGATGTCGCGCGGTTCCGGCCTGTCGGTGTAATCCTCGTTTGCAGAAGCGAAGGTCACTGTCGCATCTTGGTCGATGATGTAAGTCGCTGGAATCGGCAACTCCCAACCGCCATCGCCGTTCACGAAAGGCAGATTAACAAAGGTGCGCTGGTAAAGCGCCTTCTGTTCATCTGGAACTCGGTAGGTCAATCCAAACTGACGCGCCACGTTGTTTCCGGCATCAGAAAGCAAGGGAAAACACAGCTTGTGCTGATCGTGCATGAAGTACGACTGCTTTACCGTCTGCGGAGATATTGCTGCAAGGCTTGCGCCAGCCTTCTCAATCTCAGGCAGTAAGAGATTCATCGCCTCCATCTGGCCAACGCAAAACGGGCACCAACGGCCGCGAATGAAGCAGAGCACGAGACGTCCTTTGGCGAGCAGGCCTGAGGAAGAGACGCTCTTGCCGTCGTGATCAGGAAGTTCGAATTCCGGAGTCTTTGCACCGACGGGCAGAATGTTTGCGGCTAACCCGTTCTGCTTTAGCTCTGCGATGGCCCGCGCATGAACTGATTGGGTCTGCGCGGGAACGTATTTCGCGATTGCGTTCTTGCGATCGGCAAGAATTTCTCGCAGAGGTCGAGCGTCAGTGCCGGGAGCCGATTCTTCGAGAGAACGCCATTTCATAAACACAGTGCTCAGAGGCTAGTGGACAGGCAGCTGTGTCAATGCTGATCACTGATCTAAGCACTACTTACATGCCTGGCAGCTTCATCCCCGCCATTCTTCGCGCGAAGCTGGGCTTGCCCATCTGCTTGAACATTTTTCTCATCTGCGCATATTGACGAAGCAGATTGTTCACTTCCTGCACGGTAGTTCCCGACCCGCGGGCGATGCGCTTGCGGCGGCTGCCGTTGATCACTTCGTGATGATTGCGCTCGTGCATGGTCATCGAATTGATGATGGCCTCGACCCGGTTGACCTGCTTTTCGTCCACGCTATCAGCCGCTTTTTGCAGACCGGAGAAAGGACCGATCGAGGGCAGCATTCCGATCAGGTTCTTCATGGAACCCATCTTCTTAACTTGCCGCAACTGGTCGCGAAAATCTTCGAGCGAGAAACCATCGCCCGTGAGTGCCTTAGTGGCCATCTCCTGCGCTTTTTTCTTGTCGATCTGCGATTCCGCGCGCTCGATCAAGGAGAGGATATCGCCCATGCCAAGAATGCGCGACACGATGCGATCCGGATGAAACGGCTCCAGCGCATCGTACTTTTCGCCCACACCGATGAACTTGATAGGCTGCCCCGTCACCTGCCGGATCGACAACGCTGCGCCGCCGCGAGCGTCACCGTCCATTTTGGTGAGCACCACCCCCGTGAGCGAAAGCTTTTTGTGGAACTCGTCGGCAGAGCGTACCGCGTCCTGCCCAGTCATGGCGTCGGCAACAAACAAAATCTCTGACGGATTCAGCAGCTTCTTGAGCGACTGCATCTCTTCCATCAGTTCATCGTCGATGTGCAAACGGCCGGCAGTGTCGACGATGAGCACATCGCATCCTGAAACGACAGCCTCGCGCCGCGCTTCCTTTACCAGGCGCTCGACCGTCGCCGTGTTCGCCTCGCCTACTTCGCCTACGTAAATCTGGGCCTTCACCGCGTCGGCCACAACCTTCAACTGCTCACGCGCCGCAGGACGATAAACGTCCACTGATACAAGCAGCGGACGATGCCCGCCCGCCTTGAACCAATTCGCCAGCTTTCCGGAAGTTGTTGTTTTACCGGAACCTTGCAGCCCAGCCATGAGCACGACCGTGGGCGGTTGCGATGCGAACTTCATACGCGCCGTGTCTTTGCCGAGGGTTTCGACAAGCTCGTCGCGCACGATCTTGATGACCTGCTCGCCGGGCGAAAGCGCGGTCATCACTTCCTGCCCAACGGCTTTGGCTTGAATGCGATCAATCAGGTCCTTCACGACTTTGAGGTTGACGTCGGCTTCGAGCAGCGCCAGCCGGATCTCGCGCAGCGCTTCCGAAATGTTTTCCTCAGACAGGCGTGCCTGGCCGCGCAGGGACTTGAAGGCTCGCTGCAGTCTTTCCTGAAGATTCTCAAACATAGTGGAATTCTCTATTTTACCAGTGAACGACAGGCCTGCCGCCGCTAGACCTTCGGCCTTACCATTTCGAACCGTTGGGTTGTCCGGGTGTATTGCGTGCCGCCCATGCGTCCGATCAGATCGAGCGAATTCCGGTCCACTCGGCCATCTTTGAGATACTCATCGTTCATGTGAATCGAGACGATCTGGCCGATCACGAGGCTGCCGCTGGTGGGCGCGGACGAGAAGTCGAGAATCTGATGAAGCTTGCACTCAAAACTGACCGGAGATTCGGCAACCCTGGGCGGGCGCACGATCGTCGACGGTTCCGGCGTAAGCTTTGCCACTTCAAATTCATCGATCGACGCATCGTACTCACCACTGGTCAAGTTCATCGCCCCGCTGAGCTCGTACGTAACAACGTTCACGACGAATTCCCCAGTCTCACGAATATTCCGCAATGTGTCCTTCGCTTCGCCGTCCGCAACCTGCGGCTGTTTCGACCGCCGTCGGCCGGGTGCAAACGCCAACAATGGGGGGTCAACACAGACCACGTTGAAAAAGGAAAACGGCGCAAGATTCAGCGCGTTCACTGCGCTGATGGTAGAGACCCAGGCGATCGGCCGTGGCGCTACCGAGTTGAGCAGGATGCTGTAAATCTCACTGTAGGGAATTTCTGAAGGACTGACGTTCATTTCATCCAGTATATCTTTCGGCGAGCCTCAATTGACCGGCTTCAATTCCCCGCGGCAAACACTTTCTTCGCGGCCGCCACAGTATTGCAGTGAATGGTCACTGTATCTTCCACGTTCTGCGCGTAGCCGCCGGCGTAAGTCACCATCACCGGAATGCCGCGTGCGCGGGCGACGCGAAAGACGAGTTCGTCGCGGCGCTTCAATCCGTCAATCGTCAGTGAAAGGCCGCCGAGCTGATCTTCCCGGTAAGGGTCGGCGCCGGCGATATAGCAGATCAGTTCGGGATCGAACTGCCGCAAGCCGGAGCTCAATGCATTGTCGAGCCACGCCAGGTAATCATCGTCTTCGATGCCATCAGGCAGGTCGACATCGATCGACGACGGAGGTTTCCACAGCGGGTAGTTATTGTGCTGATGCAGTGAGATTGTGAACACGTCTCCGGCGTGCGCGCCGCGGATTTTGCCGGGAAGCGGCCAACTTTGAGCCGATGAATCGAGCGTCGACCCCCCAGCCGATGGCAGGAGCGCGCTGGCAGTGCGGGTGCCCGCAAAAATCGCTGCCGTTCCGTTGCCCTGATGCACGTCGCAATCAACCGTCATTGCGGTGCGGATTTTGTCGTCGCGCTGCATGCGGCGGATTGCGACCGCTACATCGTGAATCATGCAAAAGCCTTCACCGTGGTCAGGGAAGGCGTGATGGAATCCGCCGCCAACGTTGATGCTTACGCCATCCGATAAGGCCTGCCGCGCCGCCAGGATTGACCCTCCCGCTGCAAGCCAGAAAGAATTCACCAGATTGTGCGAGTAGGGAATCTCCATTTCCATTTCCTCGCGTGGCGAAAGCGTCCCCGATTTCAGTTTCTCTACGTATTCTGGCTTGTGGACGAGCAGGATATCCTGGTCGCTGGCCAGCGCAGGAACGAGAAAGTCGTCGGCCTCGGCCAAGCCAGTCGAGATCAACCGATCGCGAATACGGCGATACTTCTCGGCGGGAAAAACATGTTCGCCGATCGGCAGGTAATACCCGTCGCTGTAGACGAGCTTAAAGGGAAGCATTCGGTAGTCCGCAGGTACATTCCGTCTGTGAAGCTCAAGGACCCCATATAATACGCGACCACTAGGATAATCTGGTTAGTAGTTTCGAGGACACGCCCATGTATCACTACGATCCCAACACGGCGTTGGAAGAACTAACCGAGGATGCGACTTTGCCGAATCCCGTGCACGTGCGGGATATGATGCTGCGCAAGAAACTTTCGGCTGAGAAATCACTGGAGTTGAACCGGCTGTTCGTCGAGTATCAGAAATGTTTCGGCCAGGCGCAAAGGCTCGGGAAGGATATTTTGAAGCAGCTTGCCGGGTAGTATCGAGTCGCAAGCGTCTTCGATCAGTCTGGCGAGGTCGTCTAAAGTTCCGTGGGCCGCCTGAACTGCTCGGGGGACCAGGCATGGCCACCTCCATCGATTGAGGTGGGCCGCTAAAAGGTCGAGAGCGCGCCTGCATGACCGTCCCTTCGCGGGTTAGCGTGCTGCAATCATTTACAATCGTTAATTCTACTTTCCATCGAGAACCCACTCTATGCATCGTTGGTCAGAACTTTTCATTCCTACTCTCCGCGAAGCCCCGGCCGATGCCGAGGTTGCCAGCCATAAATTTTTGGTTCGCGCGGGATATATTCGCCAGTTGATGGCCGGGGCTTACTCGTATCTTTTTCTGGGTAACCGGTCGTTTAACAAAATCGTAGGCATCGTCCGCGAGGAGATGGACAAGATCGGCCAGGAGTTTCTTCTGCCCGCGTTACATCCGCGTGAGATTTGGGAAGCCAGCGGACGCTGGGCTCTGATGGGCGACAACCTCTTTCGCCTGAAGGACCGCAAAGGCGCCGATCTGGCGCTGGGAATGACTGAAGAAGAGGTCATGACCGACATCGCGCGCAAAGAGCTGCGCAGTTACAAGCAGTTGCCGCAGATCTGGTATCAGATCGCTCCGAAGTTTCGCGATGAGCCGCGTCCGAGATCCGGATTGCTGCGGGTGCGGCAATTCATGATGAAAGATTCCTACTCGTTCGATCTCGATGCCGCCGGGCTCGATGTTTCCTATCGTAAGCATTACGACACATACTGCCGCATCTTCGATCGCTGTGGATTGAAATACATGGTCGTCGAAGCGGACTCGGGAGCGATGGGGGGAAAGGAATCACATGAGTTCATGGTGCGAACGCCCGCGGGCGAAGATCAGATTGTGAGCTGCGATGGCTGTGACTACGCCGCGAACATGGAAAAAGCGGCGTCGAAGTTAGAGGCCGTCGAAGACTTGAAGCCGGAGGGCGATGGCACGCCGCGGGAAGTGCACACTCCGGGCCAGAAGACGATTGAGGATGTCGCGAGGTTCCTCGGAGTTTCTCCCAAGAACAAAATCAAAACGTTGGCTCTGATGGCTGAGGAGAAAGACGAAAAAAGTGGTAAGACGAAGTCTCGCGGTATCGTGGTGTTGGTGCGCGGCGATCATCAGTTAAATGAAGCTAAGCTCAACGGCACGGTGGGCATGGCTACACGGCCGATGCAGGAGTCGGAGATTGAGGCTTTGTTCAGATCTCCGGCGGGATACCTGGGCCCGACAGGCATTGAGTGGGCGAATGACATCAAGAAGGATGGAGGTCGCCCCGTGCTCCTGGTCGATAAGGCTTTGGAAGGGCGCACAAACCTGATTGCAGGCGCAAACAAAAAAGATTATCACCTCAAGAATCTCACACCAGGCAAAGACTTCCTTCCGACCGCATACGCAGACCTGCGCAGTGTCACCGCGGGCGAGGCATGTCCCAATTGTGGCCGGGCCCTGCGCATCGATACTGCGGTTGAGGTCGGGCACATCTTCAAACTTGGTTATCGCTACTCCGAGTCGATGGGTGCGCGGGTGCTCGATAGGAATGGCAAAGAGGTGGGACCGATCATGGGAAGCTATGGAATCGGAATCGAGCGCATTCTAACCGCAGCGGTCGAGCAATCGAACGATGAAAATGGATTTTGGCTGCCGCCTTCGATTGCACCGTTCGAGATTGCGGTCACCCCGACCAATGTGAAAGATGAAGCCGTGTTCAAGGCCGCGACTGACATTGCAATCCAGCTCGAGGCGGCCGGCTTTGATGTAATTCTCGACGACCGCGATGAGCGGCCGGGAGTAAAGTTCAAGGACGCTGATTTGGTCGGCATCCCCTTTAGAATCACGGTCGGGAAGAAGGTTACCGAAGGCACCGTGGAAGTGGTTTTACGATCGACTCGCGAAGTGCGTGATGTTACGATCGCGTCGATAGTGGAATATTTTCAAGGAGCGCTGCGAGCTGCGGCCTGAGATTGCGCAGCTGGGGCGCAGTTTCAGACTTATGGGAATACTAAAAGGATTCTTAGGTTTTCTGGCGATTGCGGCCGTGGTCTTGGGACTCTTTGAGATCGTTCCTCCCATGATGACAAATTACAGCTTTCAGGATGATCTCAAGAATGTCGCCCTGATGGATGGAGCGAACCTCCAGAAGACAGACGATGACATCCGCATCGACGTGCTGCGAAAGGCCAAAGAGCACGAGTTGCCCATCCAAGAGAAGCAAATTACGGTACAGAGGATCAATACACCCGGCTTGTCAGCGGTATATGTGGCTGCAGACTATTCGGTTACCGTAAGCCTGCCGGGGTATTCATTCGATATGCACTTCGCTCCGAGCAGCGGAAATAAGGGCTTCTAGCCAACCCGCAAACTCCTTTTCGCACGCACCCCCAGTTCACACCGTATATTTCCAACCCTTACTTTTACCTGACCTGGCGCCATGTGCTGACCGGCGAATGGGCCAGTGACATTCGTAACGTTGCCATAGGGTTACCTTGCTCCTAATATCGGCGACAGGTGAGAACGTTCTCATTTGAGTATGGCGCTACAGCGGCTGGCGACGAATTTGAATCCAGGCGTTTGAACAATCAAGGCGAGCGGAGGCAGTTCATGAGTAAACGAGCGCGGGTAGTACTGTTATTGATAGCGGCATTGGCGACCCTGGGATTGGCCAACTGTGGCCACTACAACTGTGCGGGAGGCCTGCAGTTTGGTTCTTCGACCTGCTCTTCTTCGTCATCGACCAGCTTATCAAGCGGCAACACCGGTTCTGGAGCGGCGTCGGCATTTGTCTTTGCCGTGGACACAGGCACCAGTTCTCAGACCACTGGCGCTATCAATGGCTACACCATCAACACCTCCGCATCGACTTCTGGGCCAACCACCAATTTTACGGCTCCCACGGTTCCGCTGAACGATGGCGGAGTCGGCATGGTGGTCGCGCAAAAGCAGTTTCTATATGTCGGCTTTGCAACTGTACAGCAGATCTACGGGTGGACCATCGACTCGACCAGCGGAAGTCTGACGGCGATCAGCGGCAGCCCGTACACGGCGTCGTTCCTGAATGCTTTCGGAGGCCAGGTCGGCCAATCAGTGATGACTACGAATCCCGCCGGCACACTTTTGTTTATTTCGCTTCCTCTGCGGAACGAAATTTACGTATATCAGATTGGCAGCGGCGGTGCACTGACGCCGGTGTCCGGCGCTCCGTTCGCCGTTCCCTTTGGGCCGGTGAATCTTGCAATCGACGGTGCGGGCAAGTATCTCTACGCGGTGAATGGTAACTTCAGCACGCACACCGGTACAGAAGTTGCGGCTTATTCGATTGGCAGCACGGGCGCCCTGACCGCTATCTCGGGGAGTCCGTTTGCTTATCCGATGTGGCAGTTGCAAGGCGAGCCGACGGGAAAATTCCTGATTGGCACCACCGGCAACAGCGCGGCCCCTGGTTACAGCGGGGTTGACGACAACCATCTCTATGTTTTCAGTATTTCGAGTACGGGATCAATCAGTCCGGTTTCGGGGTCACCCTTCACGACGGTGTACTCTCCGTTCAGCATCGCGGTGTCGCCGAATACGGGTGGAAATTTGGTGTATTCATTCAGCTTTAACGACAGTGCAACCGCGTTTAACGCGGTCGAAGGTTATGAGATTTCGAGCTCGGGAGCACTGACCGCCGACTCCGGATCGCCCTTCAGCGGGCTTCCAGTCGACTCAGCCGGCAGTTGGGGACAGTTCGATCAAAGCGGAGCACTCCTGATGAGCTACGCAAATTTTACCGACGACACCAATCAGGAGATCACGCAACTCTCGCCTTTTGCCGTGAGCTCGGGGGGCGCCCTGAACCAGTCGCTCAGTAGTCTGGACCTTGCGACTCCAGGATTCTGGGTCGTCACAGACCCGCAATAAGGGCGCTTATTAACCGGTTTGAGACCCGCATCCATTGCGGGTCTCTTTTTGTTTGAAGGCCGAGCGGTACAATGAAAGCAACACATACGGAAAACGCAGGCGGTCAAACCTTTTGCCAGGTTCCATCGTCTGACCATTAGGGTCGTTTGCGCAAACTGTTGAGTTCAAATTCTTGGCGATCAAGGTAAAAATCCCAAAGGGCGGCGGCCAGAACAAAAAGGGCTGGCGCGGACTGCCGGGTGATCCCGTGGTTCGGGCCGGTCTGGTTGTATTTCTTATCGCCGCGGCCGCTCTCGGCGGTTCATTCTGCTACTTCTATATCAAATACGACCGCATCATCACACAGCGTTTCCGCACCCCGATTTTCACGAATTCAGCCAAGATTTATGCATTGCCGCAGGCGGTGCGGGCTGGCGAGAAGATGGAGGCGAAGGAAATCGCTGCAGAACTGCGGCGAGCTGGCTACTCCGACGCGAAGCACGCCGAAAAAGACGATTTATCGCCGCTGGGCTCCTATCGCCTGATGCCGGATGGAATCGAGATCACACCTGGCCCCGAGAGCTATCACAGCCCGGAGGAGGCCCGCATCACGATTGAGGATGGGCAAGTCGCGCAGATCGCGAGCAAAGGCGCCCAGCTTTCCGCATATGAGTTGGAACCCCAGCTGGTGACCTCGCTGTTTGACGCCGAAGCGCGGTCCAAACGGCAAGTCATCAAGTACAACGACATTCCAAAGGTGATGGTAGATGCGGTGCTGGCCATTGAAGACCGCCGCTTCTTCGAGCACAGCGGTGTAAATTTTATTCGGATGTTCGAAGCGGGATGGGTCGATCTGATGCGGCAGAGGCACGAGCAGGGGGGCTCGACGCTCACCATGCAACTTTCGCGAGGATTTTTTCTGACTCCGGAAAAAACCATCAGACGCAAGCTGACGGAGATGCTGATTGCCGAAGAAATGGAGCAGAAGTTCTCGAAACAGCAGATTTTCGAGTTCTATGCGAACTGGGTAAATCTCGGGCAGCGCGGATCGTTCGCGATCAGTGGTTTCGGAGAGGCTTCGCGGTCGTATTTCAATAAGGATTTGAAAGACATTACGCTGCCGGAAGCGGCGCTGCTGGCAGGCATTATTCAAGGGCCGAGCCGGTTGTCACCGTACCGGCACCCTGAGCGCGCTCTGGAGCGGCGCAATCTGGTGCTGGACTCAATGGTCGAAACCCACGCCATCACTCGCGAGCAGGCCGATAAAGCCAAGGCCGCGCCATTGAAGCTTGCGCCTCCGAATGTGGAGGCCAGCGATGCGCCGTATTTCGTAGATATGGTGCGCGATTCGCTAATCAATAAATTCAGCGAACACGATTTGAACGACCAGTCGTATCGCATTTACACCACGCTGGATCCTGAATTGCAGAGAGCCGCCGCTCAGGCAGTGGAGAGCGGCATCAAGTTGGTTGATGAGCAAGTCACCAAGCTGCGCACCAAGCGGACCAAGGTTGGCAAGAAGTACGAAACGCAGGTGCTTCCGGGGCCGCAGGCGCAGGTAGCGCTGGTGGCGCTCGACCCGCATACGGGCGCAGTTCTGGCGTTGGTCGGCGGCCGCGACTACGGTTTCAGCCAGCTGAATCATGCGCTGTCGAAGCGGCCGACAGGCTCCATCTTCAAGCCGTTCGTCTATGCCACCGCGATGAATACGGCGATCGATGGATCGCCGAATGTCATCACTCCCGCTTCGACGGTGACCGATGCACCCACAAGCTTCGCTTATGGAGATCAGATCTATGAGCCGAGAAATTACAAAGAGGAATATCACGGCGATGTGACGCTGCGCTATGCGCTGGCGATGTCGCTGAATAATGCGACCGTGAAAGTCGCGGAAGAAGTGGGTTACGACAAGGTGGCGGATCTGGCGAAGCTGGCTGGCATCGCTTCCGTGAAGGCCACGCCCGCGATGGCTCTGGGCTCTTATGAAGCGACACCGATCGATATGGCGGGCGCCTATACTTCGTTCGCCAACAATGGCGAGCGCTTGTCACCGATTCTGGTGAATTCGGTGCGCAATGCCAAAGGCGACGTGGTCGCGAACTTCAAGACGGATCAGCGGCAGGTGCTCGATCCGCGTATTGCTTACGTCATGACGAACATGATGGAGAGCGTAATCAATAACGGGCTGGGCTACACAGCAGTTCGTTTGCGCGGCTTCACCCAGCCTGCGGCTGGAAAGACTGGAAGCTCGCATGATGGATGGTTCGCGGGATATACCTCGAACCTGCTGTGCATCGTGTGGGTGGGCTATGACGATTACAGCGATCTGCGGCTAAGCGGCGCGCAGACGGCGGCACCGATCTGGACTGAATTCATGAAGAAGGCGGCGACGCTGCCGCAGTTCTCCGACATGAAGGAGTTCAGCCAGCCCACCGGCGTGGTCGACGTGCAGCTCGACAAGGCCACTAACCGTCTGGCGACGCCGGCTTGTCCCGATGATTACAGTGCTGCTTTCATCGCGGGCACGGAGCCGCACGAGACCTGCGACCAGCAGACCGGAGTCGCGGGATTTTTCTCGCGAATTTTCGGCGGGAGCAAGCCGGCGACCCCTACCTTGGCCGCCAATGGGCAGGAAAAACAAGACCCAAACAAGAAAAAGGGCATCCTCGGCAAGATCGCGAATATTTTCAAGGACGATAAGACATCGGCTCCTCCGGCAAAACCAGCTGACAATGGAACCCCTGCGCCGCAGTGAAGTGAAATCCTAATTCTTATCCGGTTATTTCTGCTGCATCGATTCGAGGTGGTGGGTGATAGCATCCAGCCTGACTTCTCCCCAATCCTGGTCAGCTTCAACTTGATGGAAGATCGGACCCCAAATCGGCATCTCGCGGCTGCCATGAGCGCGAGCCAGGGGTTCAATGCCTTCGATGACATTTCGTACGCCGCGGTAAGGGAACCTCCCATTATTTTTGTGTGAGATCAAGGTCAGATCGGGCACGGCATGCTTTAACGCGACAGCCGCCGGGCCTTGGCCATGGCCGTCGGTTCCATGACAGGCGGCGCAGTGGTCTTGAAAGATCGTTGCTCCGTCGATTGGGATCCGGAGAGGGCCGCCGTAGCCGATCGCTCCCATAGGACGATTCTGCGCCGCGATAATCGGGAGCGTACCGAAGCAAGCGCCAAAAGAAAGAAAAAGAATAAGAAGCAGCGCGCTAATGAGATTGCGACGCATGGGAGACCTCCGAGCCGGAGCGGCCTGATACTCTATGTTGTATCTTCGTAGCTGAAGGTGATGTTGTCTGTGTTCTGCAGCACCCGGTGAAGTGACGAATAGTGCGTCTCGCAGGAAAAGGCGGGAATCGGGCAGTGAGCAAGCGCCACAGTCGTCCCGCAGTCGAGGAGTGAGCATGAAGCAACACAGCTACGAAATCCAGTTGCAGTGGACCGGCAACGACGGCGAAGGAACGAAGACTTACAAGGGCTACCGCCGCGATCACATCATCACATCTGCAGGCAAGCCGGAGATTCCGGGGTCGAGTGATCCTAATTTTCGTGGCGATCGTTCCCGCTACAACCCCGAAGAACTGCTGGTAGCGAGCCTTTCCGCATGCCACATGCTGTGGTACCTGCATTTGTGCGCGGTAAATCACATCAGCGTAGTTGATTATCGCGACGCCGCTTTTGGAGTGATGCGGGAGAATGCCGATGGCTCAGGAGAGTTTGTACGAGTCACCATGAGGCCCACCGTAAAGGTGAGCGCAGGGGATGACCGGGCAAAAGCGCTCGCTCTGCATCACGAAGCTCATCACCTTTGCTACATTGCGAGGTCGGTCAATTTCGATGTGGATGTGGCTCCGCAGATTGAAGAAGCGGTAGCAAGCGCAGCCGATTAGGGCAACTGGGGTCGAATTTTCTGTGTGATTACTGACCGGCGCGGGCAGGCGAAATCATCAGACGGCCTGCAGCTTTTTTCCTCAGGTCCGGCTTCTCCTGGGCGTAGATGAGATCAAGACCCTCGTTGGCATTGGAGGAGGCATCCGCCAGTGCGGTCGCCAGTGCGCGGAATGATCGGCTGATTTCAAGATTGTCCTGCAGGACCACTGGCGTGCCGTTATCAACCGCCGGCGAAACCGATTGAAACGCGTTGGGAATTTTCCACAATACCTTGCAGCGGGTGGAATTTTCGATATCTTCGTCGGTCAGGCCAGGAATTTTTTTATACCGGTTGAGTACCATGCGCACGCGGTTGCGGCTTCCGCCTTCTTCGAGGAAGTCATGAATCCGGCCCGCGCTCCACAGAGAAACCACGTCCGTTTGCGCCACCATGAGCACCGCATTCGACAGGTCCGAGAGTAAACGCGTAGTCGGGTCGAGGCGGCTGGAAGCGTCGATTATCACGTACCGGTAGTGATTCACCAGCAAATCGAAGAGGCGCGCGAGCTCCGCGGGAGTGGGAATCGACTGATAGGGCTGCTGCGGGCCGGCGAGAAGGTGCAATCCGTCTTTTGCTGTGGTCATTAGGCCGTCCAGCAGCGAAGTGTCGAGGCGGTGCAGGTTCTCAAGCGCGTCCGGAACCCCGAAGCTGGGACGCAGGTTCAAGTGCAGTTGAACGTGCCCCACGGGCGCAAAGTCGACGATAACAACCTCGCCGTGAGCCTGCTGCAAGGCGAGAGCGGTATTCACCGCTGTGGTCGTTGCTCCTGCCCCTCCTTTGGCGCTGAGGAACGTGAAGATGCGAGCCTTGCCGGCACTTCCGCGGGCCCGAGTGCGGTTGGAACTGAAGCGGGTGAGGGCTTCGAGCAGGGCGTCGGAACCGGCACCGTGATCGAGAAATTCTCCCGCCCCGGCGCGCATGGCGGCCACGATGGTGGCGGGCTGCTGCATGCTCCCGTTGGCAAAAATCGCTAACTGCAAGGTGTTGGCCTGAAGCAGTTCAATGACCTTGATGGCCCGCTGCGGATTATCCGGGGAAATGTCGACGAGCACAACTTCGGCCCGCTGATCCTGAATCTGGCGCAGGATGGGATCGGTCGGACCCGCTGGGAATCCAACCGTGCTGAAAACCACGCGAGCCAGCCGCGTACCTTCCATGCGGCTCTGCAACTCTGACAAACGATCGCGGTCTTCGGTCAGCAGAGCTACTGGGATCCCAGGCATGTCGCGGTTCTCGTTGATTCCTCTTGCTGTCTGCATGTTAGATAGGGACGCTGCCTAGGGCCAAGTGACCTAAGTAACTATTTAGAACGCCGATGGCCATATCGGTTTACGCGGGAAAGGCAGGGCTGCAAGCTGCAGGATCAGACTCCGAAAGGATAGCCGCACAGCAGGAACACCCCAAACCCAACCCGCACAAGTGAGATGCATTTTAAGCGATGGGCGCGGGTTTGAAAAGAGCCAGAGGGGGAATCGATAAATAAAAATTGTCATTGCGCGGAAGGTTTCGATCTCGCCAAGCGCAATGGCGTAGGCCGGCCTACGCCACAGGGTTAAGTCGCTGGTTCCCGCGGACTGATGGTCACAACGACCGTTGGACGGTCAGCCTCCGCAGATCCGTGCAGAGCAGAAATGCGGCGGAAATCGGCGGAGCTGTCCTCGCTCTCAGAAAGATAGTCGTAGCCGCTCAAGCAAACCGCCACTCCGATCTTGGTTTCGGCGGGCAGTTCAGAGTTTCCGGCCTCCTCTGGTTTTAACACGCGCAAAACCCGGCCTGCGCAGCGGACGCGCATGGACTCCCCTAATGTGATTTCCGAAGGCATTTTCAAGGTCAGTTCGATTTCCGCTCCGGGATGGATTGGCATGTCGGTAAAGAAAAATGCGCCCCGGGAACTGACGTCCTGAGTGAATCCGACACCCTCCAGCCCAGTGGAAACATCGCGCAGTGAAACTGGGAGGTTGAAAGAAAAGCGCTGTCCAATGCGGCGTTCAACACCAACCGGAGGAGTCGTCATGGTAGTGCCCTCAAGGGAATCGCCGGAGAGAAACAAATGCAACTGTAGCTCAATCTGCCCGCCGTGGGAAGTCAAAAATTGCAAATTGTTGAAGAGGTCAGATGCGAAAATGGGACCGTTGCCGCCTCTCCAAGTACTCGAATGAAAAACGGGAAAGCAAGATCTCGTGGAAACTGTTTTTCGCCAAGGATGCGAGAGGCTAAAGTTATAGTAATCGAGAGAGCGACCAGCGTCATCCAAACGAATGACCGTGCCCGAATCGAGAACTCCCATCCAAACAGACGCCGCGGCAAATGCCGAACAGGCGCAGTCTGAGCGCGGGTCGCGATGGCAAGCGGCAGGACGAGCTTTACGGCACCGTAACTTCCAGCTTTTTTTCAGCGGACAACTCATTTCCCTGATTGGTACCTGGATGCAGAGCGTGGCCCAGTCGTGGCTGGTATACCGGCTTACAGGTTCGGCTCTGCTGTTAGGTTCGGTGGGGTTCGCGAGCCAGATTCCGGTATTTCTGTTTGCCCCTCTGGGCGGGATTGCAGCCGACCGCTTTAACCGGCAGCGGATCGTGATTGCCACGCAGACGGCGGCGATGCTGCTGGCGTTCGTTCTCGCCGCGCTGACGCTCACTAACAGAGTTCAAGTTTGGCACGTTTTCTTGCTGGCGAGTCTGCTAGGAGTTGTGAATGCCTTCGATATTCCCGGGCGGCAATCATTTCTCGTGGATATGGTCGGTAAAGACGATCTGATGAACGCGATTGCCTTGAACTCGTCGATGTTCAACGGAGCGCGGGTAATCGGTCCTGCGATTGCGGGAATTCTGGTGGCGAAAATCGGTGAGGGCTGGTGCTTCTTCGCCAATGCGGTGAGTTATATCGCGGTAATTATCGGCTTGCTGTTGATGCGGGTGCATAGCCCGGCGCGTGCGATCGGCGCGTCTCCCTTCGAGCACATGATGGAAGGCTTTCGCTTCGTAAACCAGACAGCGCCAATTCGCGCCTTGCTGCTGTTGCTCGGGCTGGTGAGCCTGGTAGGAATGCCTTACGTTGTCCTGATGCCGATCTTTGCCGACCAGATTTTGCACGGCGGCGCGCGCGGCCTGGGAATTTTGATGGGCGCGACTGGTGTTGGTGCGCTGTTCGGCGCGCTGACGCTTGCATTCCGCGAGGGAGTGAAGGGTTTGGGCCGCTGGGTGGCGTGGTGCTGCGCAGGATTTGGAGTCAGCTTGACCATTTTCTCGCTGTCGCATAATTTCTGGCTATCGGTGGTTTTGTTGTTGCCGGTGGGCTACATGATGATGTTGCAGATGGCTTGCTCGAACACGCTGATTCAGGTGATGGTGCCGGACGCGCTGCGTGGGCGGGTGATGGCGGTGTATTCGATGATGTTCATGGGCATGGCTCCGATCGGCGCGCTACTCGGCGGCGCCATTGCGGAGCGCTTGGGCGCGCCAGTCACTGTCGGCATCGGGGGAGTCGCCTCAATTGCGGGCGCTTGCTGGTTTGGATTGCAGCTTCCGAAGATTCGAGTCGAGGCGCGCCGTTTGATTGTGGCTCAAGCCGCGGCTGGTGGAGAACCAGCTGAGATGACTTCACAGACTGTGGACGATTAAGGTCTCTCTTCTAGCACTCGCTTGGGACGTGAGGTCATCTTCTCAGATTGCTATATCCAAAATTCTGATCACCCGCATCCGCGCCGATCATACCGCGCGCAGCCCCTCTTAATTTCTTGAATATCGCCGGAAATACGTGATATATCGGTCCCACATTAGAACTGGCGTTTGGCGGTTCCGCGTGTCATAGCGCCGTCAAGGCGAATCTGCCAACGATGATCGTCCAATCGGAGGACAAGATGAATTCACTTCGAAAGATGATGATGGCATCAAGTCTTTTCATCGCCGTATTCGCAGGAACTTTGTTCGGTCAAGGAGGCGCGACGGGCGCTATCGGTGGTGTCGTGCAGGATGTGTCTGGCGCGGTCGTCGCAAACGCTCGGGTCTCCGTGAAGAACGAGGCTACCGGCGAGGTGTTGCGGCAGGTCACAACCGATTCATCGGGATTGTTTGTCGCGACTCTTTTGCCCGTAGGCACGTACTCGGTGGAAGTCACCGCGCCCGGGTTCCCGGCCACGACGTTCCCGGGCATAGTCGTCCGTATCACCGAAACGACACGCATGACAGCGGTGCTTAAAGTGAACACGGTGAAGCAGGTCGTCGAAGTGGAATCGCAGGTGGAACAAGTGAACACCGCGGATGCCACAACTGGCCAATCGCTGGGCGCACAGACCATTACTGATCTTCCTTTGGCAACGCGAAACTTTCAGCAGTTGCTGACGCTCTCCGCCGGCGCATCTTCCGACTTGAACGGCGCGGCGCAACTTGGCCGGGGCCAGGTCTATATGCACGTAAACGGCGGACGGGAAGACAATAACAATTATTTGATCGACGGCATTACCGTCGCCGACTACGCCTTCGGCGAATTGACCTACACGCCCCTGCCGAGTCCAGATTCGATTCAGGAGTTCAAGGTCAGCACCAGCCTTTACGACGCCACGCAGGGCCGCAACGGCGGTGGCAACATTAACGCCACGCTGAAAAGCGGGACCAACAAGTTCCACGGCGATCTTTGGGAGTACTTCCGCAACACCGACCTCGATGCGAACGATTATTTCCTCGGCCAAGTGGTGGTAAAACAGAACATCTTCGGCGGCGATATTGGCGGCCCGATCGGTCCTGGGGCGAAGCTGGGTTTCTTTTACTTCAACCTTCAGGGAACCCGGCAGCGCAGCGGAGACTCGCCGGGCACATTCATCAACACCAGCATTCCGTACGTCTCAGCTGCGGATCGCGCGTCGGCCGCCGCGCTTGGAGCTGCCTGCGGAGTTTCTACCATCGACCCCGTAGCCTTGAACCTACTGAATGTAAAAAGCAATCAGTTCGGCGCCGGAGCGGGAGGATACTTGTTCCCCTTGCTCACGAACGTTCCCTCAGCTACGCCGTGCGGGACGATGGAACCGTTTCTCATCACCGATCCGGGCCGATTCAGCGACAACCAGTTTACAGCTAACTGGGACCGCGAATTTCGCGGCGGCAAAGACCGCGTCTCTGAGCGATTCTTCTGGTCGAACTCCGATACATTCGAGCCTTTCGGTGCGGATTCTTACGGGATTCAAACCGGTGGACAGCCGGGCGTGAACAACCTGAATTTCCCGCTGGATATTCCGTTGCACAGCCGCTTCGGCAGCATCACCGAAACGCATGTGTTCAACAACACGCTGATTAACGAGTTCCGCTTCGGGGTGAACATTATCAGCGACAAGTTGAACAATGAACCTCCGGTCACCAACGCGCAAGTTGGGATTAATCTGCCCACGGCAACCGGAGTAAACGGCCAGGCGGGCGACCCTAACATCTACCGTTTTCAGTTCGATACTTTTGCATTTGGCGCGTATCCCACCCAACTACAGTCTGCTCTCTCCGACAATTACACGTGGCTCGACACTGTGAGCTGGACGCATGGGGCTCACCAGTTGCGTTTTGGTGGAGAGGCGGATCGCGTTGCCATGCGCCGCAGCTTGCCCATCGCCGACAACGGACTGATTTTCTTCGTCTCCGGCGCGACTGCATATGGATCGGACTTTCAGAGCTTTCTTGCCGGGGCTCCGCTTTTAGGTGAAGGCGGTGGAGGTCTGGGCAATCACGACTACCGCATCCCTAGCTACGCCTGGTTCGCGCAGGATGATTACCGCGCCAGCAAGAATCTTTCTCTCAACCTGGGTTTCCGAAACGAGTTTGCAGGTGCACCTTATGACACTCTTTGCCACACTGGAAATACCGATCCAACGCTGGCGATTACAAGCGGCCAGCCATACGTTTATCCGAAATGCGTTAATAAGTTTGGGCTCTCCGGAATCACCGGAACCCTTAACCCCGCCGGACTCAACAACGAATACGCCACGGTGTGGGAACCTCGGGTTGGTTTTGCTTACGATGTGGCTGGGCGACACACTACGTCGATCCGCGCCGGTTACGGCATTTACAGCGTTCGCGAAGATTTGGGAGCGGTCGACAATCTCGCAATCGTTCCTCCGACTTATCCGTTTCTAGTTGGCTTCCTTCCCGGAGCGGATAGTCTCGCCACGCTGTTCTCGCACAGCGCCGCATTTCCCAATGGCGTTCCGGCGCTGGGCGCGAATCCCACCCAGACCTATGTGCCAACGGCTGCGATTCTTCAGAGCGTTGGCACCCCCTGCACGCTGGGAAATGGAGCGGCAGGAGTGGGCACGGCGTGTGGCGGAGCTTTCAGCGGCAATGTAAATGGCTTGATTCAGCTCGCTGTGCCGCTGCACTGGGTTGTGGGAACTACGCAGCAGTGGAACTTGACCATTCAACAAGAGTTGGGCCGCGATTGGTTCATAGAACTTGGCTACATCGGTACCAAGGGGAGCCGGCTGCGATCAACTTACGATCCCGATCAGGGTACATTGGCCACGCCGCAGACTCCAGTTGTTGTTCCGGGACAAGGCTGCGCTAATCTGCAGGCGCAAGGCTTGTCGTGCACAATCACGGACACGACCGTTGAAAATGCCTCGCTCCGCGCGCCTTATATCGGCATCGCTCCCGGAGACTTCGAAGATTTCGCTCCCAACTCCGATTCGCACTACAGCGCGCTGCAGGCGACGTTGGCGCATCGTTTCGGCAAGGGCTTGTATTACCAGAGCGCCTACACGTGGGCGAAGTCGATTGACGATGTATCGACCGCTTCCGTGGCGTTTCTAACGCGCGTCAACAATCAGAATGACGCGGCAGCCTCTCGCGGCCTGTCTGATTTCGACCGCCGGCAGCGCTTCGTGACGAGTGCGGTTTATCAGCTTCCGTTCTTCGAGCACTCCAGTGGCTTTACAAAAGGAGCGCTGGGGGGATGGGAAGCGAGCGGCGTAATCACACTGCAGTCGGGCGCACCGTTCACCGTCTATGATCCGGCTGGAGGAACGGCCTACGCACTAGCGAGCACTCCCTCTTCCACCGCGACTTTTGGGCCAGGATTCGCTTGCGCCAACGCTGCCAGCCACGGCAGCCCAGAGGCGCGTCTCGGAAATTGGGTGAATCCCGCGGCTTACACGCCCGATCCGCTGGCGCCCACGCTTTCCAACGGTTCTCCAAGTGATGCGACGGTTTATGGAGACACGCCGCGCAATTGCATTATTGGACCTCCGCAGAAAAATGTCGATTTCACTCTGGATAAGGCATTCCGGTTGGCGGAGCGGCAGAGCCTGCGATTCCGCGCGGACTTCTTTAACCTCTTCAACCATCCGTCGTTCGCCATTCCGGCGCTGGCAGCGGTCTCGTCGGCGGGCGGATCTGCGCCGATCACATCCACCGTCGGCACTCCGCGGCTGATTCAGTTCTCGCTGAAATACTCGTTCTAGGTATGTCGCAGTTTGACCGGCTTGCAAGACCCGTCGGGCGCGAGCTGGCTGGTGGAGCCATCTTAGAGATATGCTTGAGGCGGCAAGCCGGTGATCCGAATACCAGCGTGGCCTTTGTGCCGCATATTCAATCCGATGAGCAGCGCGGTGATCTGCTCGAGGATGCGGGCGTTCTCCAACTTGCCGCCGTCAATCGCGCGAACGCCTGGAATTTTTGTCGCGAGGGCGCGAGCGGTGCGTCCGGCGTTTTCGTCATCGCTGCAGACGATGACGTCGCAATCAAGAGGTTCGTCTCCATTCAGCAAATCAGCCGATAAATTGTGAAACGCCGCCGCAACGCTGACTCCCTTCGGCAAGAGTTCGACGGCTTGCTGGGCAGACGAACCTTGCCAGACGCCGAGCGTGCGCGACACGCGTCCGCCGACTGAAGCGGCCAGAGCGACAGTTGCGTCGATCAGAATGCTGCCCGCACCAATGGAGGGTTTAAGTTGCTTAAGAAGTGCAGCTTGCCCTTCGAACGGAACTGTAAGCACCAAAATCTCTGCGGCAGCGCATGCGGCCGAATTGTCCGTGCCGGAGATGTGCGCCTGATCCCCAACCTTTTGTTTGATCTTCGCAGCGGCTTCTTGCGCGCGCCGCGCCTCGCGCGATCCGATGATGATCGTTTCTCCGGCGCGCGCCCAGCGCAGGGCGACGCCCATGCCTGCAGGACCGGTGCCGCCTAATATCGCAATTGGGTGCGGCTCAGACGCTTTCATGTTGTGTTGTCCAGAATGCTCTCGGCAGAGTCGGCGTCATGCAAATTGCGGCTCGAAGGTCTCTTCCGCGGTGAAAGGCTCCGGCGGCACCTGGAGTTTGATGCGGCTGTAAGTTGTATTGCGCTCGGCGGGTACCCGGCCACACTCCAGAATCAGCGATTGGAAATCCTCCGGGCTGGTGTATTGACCGGCGGTGGCTCCAGCTTCACGCGAAATATTTTCTTCCATCAGCGTGCCACCGTAGTCATTTGCGCCGGCGTGGAGGCAGAGTTTAGAGAGTTGTTTATTTAACTTCACCCATGAAACCTGGATGTTGTCGATCGATCCCGCGAGCAAAAGTCTGGCGAGCGCATGAACTTTCAAGTGCTCGGCGAGAGCAGGCCCGCTGCGAGCAAGGCCTTGCTGAAAGAGCAGCGTGTTCTGATGGACGAAGCCGAGCGGGACGAACTCGGTGAATCCGCCAGTCTCGTCCTGGATTTCGCGCAACAACATCATCTGCCGGACCCAATGCTCCGGGGTTTCCACGTGTCCGTACATCATTGTCGAGGTTGTGCGAATGCCGCATCGATGAGCGGTGCGGATGACTTCGATCCACTGGGCGGTCGAAAGCTTGTTGCGGGAAAGAACCTGGCGCACTTCATCGTCGAGAATCTCGGCAGCTGTGCCGGGCAGCGTATCGAGACCGTTTTCCCGAAGCATCGAGAGATAGCTGGCGAGCGGCATTCCGGTCAGCTCGACTCCGTAGACAATTTCCATCGGCGAGAAGGCGTGGATGTGCATACGGGGAATAGTTCGTTTGATCGCCAGCAACACGTCACGATAGTAAAAGGCAGGTAAGCCGTGCGGCAACCCGCCCTGAATGCAGACCTCAGTAGCGCCCAGACGCCAGGCTTCGAGCGCTTTTTGTGCAACCTGCTCGGGCTCGAGAAAATATGTGTCGCCTTCGCGCGGCCCGCGACTGAAGGCGCAGAATTTGCATCCCACAAAACAAATGTTGGTGAAGTTGATGTTGCGATTTACGACGTAGGTGACGATATTGCCGGAAAGCTCCGCACGAAGAAGATTGGCGGCGGCGAGCAGGCCGAGCAGATCGTCGCCTTCCACGCGGGCAAGAGCATAAGATTCTTCCACTGAAATCGAGTTGCCATTCTTCTTGTCGAGAATCTTCTCTAACGACGAGCGCACGCCGTACGTTATGTTCGGCCCGATGTCGAACCAATCGAGCCAAGGAAAATTCTCAAGTTCCTGGATTGAAAGCAGGCGCGGCACAAGTTCCTCCCAAGCCCTTAAGTACTCCAAATTACTCCTAGAGGCTGCCTCTTGGCGAGGGCCTCAGCGGAACAGATCGCTGGCAGCAGGTCGCAAGAGTTCTCGAACGCGGCCAGGCGCGGGTACATGCGCGAATCCGCGAATGATGCAGGCTGGCGTGCGATTCAGCTTGCCGCAGACCAGCCCCGCGGCAGCGGCCAGTTCGTCAGCGATGGCTTCTAAGCTGGCGTGGAGCTTGTATCCGTGCGGATCGCGGAGTCCACGGTCGTCGCGCACGGGCCTCATGCCTGCGATCCCGATGCAGAACTCAACCAGGCCCTCGCGCCAGGGACGGCCGAATGTGTCTGTGATGAGCACCGGAATCGAGAGAGTCGTGCGCTCCTTAATTTCGCGATGAAGTTTGCGCGCGGAACGGTCGGGATCTGCGGGAAGAAGCAGTGCGTGACGCCCGCCGTCGACATTTGAGAGGTCGACGCCACTATTGGCGCAGATGAATCCGTGCCGCGTCTCGGTGATGAGAACGCCGTTCTTGCGGCGGATCACAGCGCGGCTCTCGCGCAGCGTAAGTTCAATCAGGCGCGCATCGAGACTATATTTGTTTGCCCACTTTGTGGCAACTGGCGAAGGTTTTATGGCTGCAAGATCGATAACGCGGCCTTCTGCCTTGGAAACGATTTTGTGTTTGACGACCAGAATGTCGCCGGACTCAATTACGACGTTTTGCTGCCGGAGAGCTTGCAGCAGTTTGTCGGGAAGGGAATCGCCGGGCGCGATTTCGACAGAAAGTGGAATCGGAATGAGCCTAATTTCGGAGGGAGGTGTCATGGGAGCTCGTTTGTGATCGAGCTGAGAGGAACTGGCCAAGGGTGTCGCTGGCGCGCGGTACGGTTTTTTCACGGCCGCTCCGCCTCGGCTATGAGAGTTTGCTTCTCGATTACCCATCCCCGAACGAGGTTCTGGGTTCGGGTTTCGCCAGAATGAGCGAGCAGATTCCGAAGATCTGAAGGATTATCAACATCGAGCGCGATGCCGGGAAGTCGCAGAATCCGGCATGGTTTTCCTGTTGCCTGAGCTGCAGCAAGGTGAGGCCCAAAACTGTCGTTCCCGAATTTCAAGGGGAACAGGGTTGCCGGTCGTCGAAAGGCCGCGTTGGTGCCACGTCCGTCGGCGGCGGGCGTAAGCACGCTGCCGACGGACGGTGCGTGTTCCAGGATTTCATCTAGTTCATTTGCACGAATCAGAGGAATGTCGGCGGGGATGACCAACGTGAAATCAACTCCGCGCTCAACGCAAACGCGAGTCGACATCTCGATCGCTCCAGTCTCGCCGGGATTGGCAGGATCGGGAATGATTTCAAAGTCATACTGTTTCGCAAGATCAATGGCGAACGGATCGCTGGTCACGAGAGTACAAACGGGCCGGCGAGCCCATTTCGCAACTTCCGCTACTACGTCGTGCAGCATCGCTTGCGCAAGTTCGGTACGCGACGCCTGATCGAGAACTGCGGCGAGGCGTTGTTTAGCGCTCGATAGATTCTTGACGGGAATCAGAATCACGATTTCTCTGAAGTGCTGGCGGTTGCTTCTTCTGACGCGGGCTTGCCGGACGAAGGTTCGGACGAGGACAAGATGTTCGTGGTAAGGGAAAGGACTGTACGAGCAAGCTCAGCACGATCTGCGGCGGAGCGCATGATCGTCTGGCTGCACTGCACGCGCAAGCCGTTTTCGCGAAGAGATTCAGCAGTGCGGGCGTCGCGCGTATCGCAGATAAGCAAATCGAGAAAATCTTCATACGCCTTCGCTACACCTGCGATAGAGCAAGGCAGTCCCTGCGCGGCCATGAGAATTCCCGCAGGCCCAGCGACGGGCGCATTGCCGACGATCGGACTTACGGCTGCGACCTTGCCGCGGGCGCCGCGCAGCGCTTCGCGAATTCCCGGGACGGATAGAATCGGTCCAATGCTTGTAATTGGGTTACTGGGAGCAATGAGCACTGCATCGGCGGAAACAATGGCTTCGATCACTCCCGGCGCGGGCTCGGCGTCGGAGGCTCCAGCAAAACGCACCGAGTTCACCGGATCCTGATACCAGCGTTGCACGAAATATTCTTCGAAGCTCAGCTCTCCGGAGGGAGTATCGACTCGGGTTTCCACCCGCGAGTCACTCATCGGCAAGATGCGAGCTTTTACGCCCAGCTTTTCGCAAATCACCGATGTGGCCTGCGAAAGTGTTTTGCCCTCCGCCAGCAGGCGCGATCGCAGCAGGTGTACTGCGAGATCCCGGTCGCCGGTATGAAACCACGTGGGTTCGCCAAGCTGTCCCATGGCCTGCAGGCAGAGGAATGTGTCGCCTTTCACACCCCAACCACGCTCGCGGCTCAACAGGCCGGAGAGAACATAGGTGATCGAATCAATGTCGGGAGAAACGTACAGACCCCACCAAAGCAGATCGTCGCCGGTATTTACGACAATGGTGATCTCTTCTGCAGGCATGACCTGCCGCAGGCCATCGATAAACTTAGCTCCGCCAGTGCCGCCGGTTAGCACGCAGATCATGCGGCCCTCCCGCGGGCCTCAGCGGCAAGACCCTGAGCATCGCTTGCGGCCAGCAGTTTTTCTCTCAGCAACGGAGGACGCGAATCCAGAGCAGGCACGAATTCGGGATAGACGGGCAAGCGCTGGCGCAGTCGGAACCCTTTGCTCTCGGTTCGGAGCCGCAACTGCTCAAGATGTGGCCAGGGTTTTTCTGGATTGATATAGTCCGGGGTCAACGGCGATATCCCTCCCCAATCGTTGATGCCGGCTTCAAGCAACTCTTCATAATAGGTCGCATTGAGGTTGGGAGGCGCTTGAATATTGACCTGTGGCATTAGCAAACGAGCTACCGCCACGGTGCGCAGCATATCACCCTGGCTCGGTTCAGGCACGTGAGCCATAGGAATATTCGGCTTGGCGCGAAAGTTCTGAACGATCACTTCCTGAATGTGACCGTAGCGTTCGTGAATCTCGCGGATCGCGATCAGCGATTCCACACGATCTTCCGGGGTCTCGCCGATGCCGATCAAAATGCCTGTAGTAAACGGAACACGCTGTATTCCCGCTTCTTCAATAGTGCGCAGTCGCTTCGACGGACGTTTATCCGGCGCGTTATCGTGAGCCGCGCCGGGGGCGAGCAACGCCGCATTTGTGCTCTCCAGCATGAGGCCCATGCTCGGCGAGACTGCGGCCAGGCGCGAGATCCACTCCGCACTCAACAACCCTGGATTTGGATGCGGCAGTAAGCTGGTCTGGCGGAGCACCACTTCGCACATGGACTCCAGATAATGCAACGTCGATTTGTAACCTAGATGCCGCAGAGTCTCACGCATCTCGGGGAAGAGCAATTCGGGTTTGTCGCCTAGGCTGAAAAGAGCTTCCGTGCAGCCGAGCTTTTCTCCTGTGCGCGCGACTGAGAGAACTTCATCCGGGGTCATGGTATGTGCGCCGAATTCTCCAGGATCACGGCGGAAGGCGCAATAGCCGCAGTAATCGCGGCACAGGTTCGTTAGAGGCAAGAAAACCTTACGCGAATAAGTGATAACGCCAGGTTTAAAGTTTTCTTTTGCCGCACGAGCAGCGGCAAGCAGCGCGGGAAGATCGTTGTTGCGGCAACAAATCAGCCGCAAGGCCAACTCGCGCGAGATCGGCGACCCGACCGGGAGATCGGCGAGCTCCTGAGCACAGACGGAGCTATCTTCCGAAACCGCAGGGCTGCTGGCAATGGAGATCAAGGGTTCTCGCTTCCCAGAAGGTCGAGATGTATCGAATCATACATCAGTTGCGCTATAACTGAGGCGCAGACCGTGAGGCGTTTAAGCGGCAGCGATATGCAAAGGGATAGCGAGAGTCTGGATCAGACTGAATTTCGAAAAGCGATGGGGTGCTTCGCGACCGGAGTGACGATCGTGACTGTCGACCTGGATGGCGAAGTTCATGGCATGACCGCAAACGCTTTCGCCTCGGTTTCGCTGGACCCGTTGCTGGTGCTGATTTGTGTCGACCGCAGCGCCCGGACGCATGCCCACCTGCATAGGAAAAAACGCTTCGGAATCAATGTCCTTTCGACTGAGCAGCGAGCGATTTCCGAATACTACGCCCAACCCCTTTACTCCCACGAACGCGCGGAAGAGGAAGCTGGGGCGCGTTTTGAGCGCACGCCGCACGGCACGCCGATTCTGCAAGGAGGGCTCGCCTATCTAGAATGCAAGTTGAAGTCGACGCAGGATGCAGGCGACCATACCATTTTCATTGCCGAGGTCGAGGATGTCGTGGTTCGAGAGGGACAGCCTCTGTTATTTTTCCGCGGCAAGTACCGACAGATCGGCAACGAAACCCTGGATTAAGTGGAAAGGCCCGAGGTCATTTAGAGGTTTGACTCCGGGCCATTGGTACTCGCAGACGTTTCAACTATCCTCTTGGGAGGCCGATGTGGACGGCAAGTTTGGATGTCACGCGAGATATGTGACGGATGTCACACGAAAGCGCCTGGAAGGGTTTTTCGCTGTGGAAATCCCTCCAGACGATGAATACCTCCAGGTTCGGAGCGCATCCAATAAAGACGCATCAGTGAAGATTCTCTGATAGGGAGCATACATGGCAGAAAAGTTGGCAAAGAACGAAGCTGAGTGGAAACAACAACTTACGCCGGAACAGTATCATGTAGCTCGGGAAGCGGGGACGGAGCGCGCGTTCACAGGCAAGTACTGGAACACTCATGATGACGGCACGTACCACTGCGTATGTTGCGGGGAGCCGCTATTCGATTCGTCGACAAAATTCGATTCCGGGACGGGATGGCCGAGCTTCTATAAGCCTGTAGAAGACGGGAAAGTTGAGGAACACAAAGACTCGAGTTACGGCATGGTGCGCACCGAGGCGCGCTGTGCGAATTGCGGCGCACATCTCGGGCACGTGTTCGAGGATGGTCCTCAGCCGACCGGGCTGCGATATTGCATGAATTCCGCGTCGTTGGATCTGAAGCCCAAAGATTAAGAAGCGACACCCTAGTCACCCGCTTAATCGTGGAAAAAGTTAGGGCACGCTACGAGCGTGCCCTTTTCAGTGCTCTGTTAGGAATGAGAATTTACGCGCTGGCGATTGCCGCCATTGCTTTAGGAGCTTCGGTAGCGGAAGGCTTGGGCGTTTCAGCCGGCTTCTGCTGAATCTGCTGCTTGTTCTGATGCTTGTGCTCGCCGCTGCGCACTTCGACGCCGCCCTTGAGCACGGCGCCATCTTCCACGCTGATGCGGATGGTCGTGACATCGCCAGTGACGGAGCCTTCGCTGCGGATATCGACCCGGTCAGTGCAATCAATGTTCCCCTGAACTTTGCCCATAACCACAACTTCGCGGGCGGTGATATTGGCCTGAACTGATCCATTGCGCCCGATGGTGACGCGATGTTCGGGCAGGCTGATCTTGCCTTCGATGCGCCCGTCGATATAGAGCGCCTCCGACGCGGTTAACTCGCCCTTGATGACCAGCGTGCGGCCGATAGTGGCCTGCTCGATGGGGGTTCCTACGGTCTTGGTTTGATTGTTGGGGTTGGAGTTCGGGGCTGGCGAATTGGATTTTCCGTTGTACGTATATTCCGAGGGTTGCAGCATTGCGCCCTTCCTTGATTCCGCGCGGCAGAGTCGGTTGCCGCTTCTGCGGTGGGTCTGAAAGTTTGGCCCGCCGGTCGGTTCGTGTCCCTTAGGCCAGTCTGACTATCGCACAGGGGTAAGCATTTTCTGAGATTACGGAAGATAGTGTACGGTTGCGGAGCGCGAGATCGGCTTTAGTTCGCTTCCTGCAGCGACTGGGCCAGTTCCTCCCACTCCTTGACCATGGCGGCGTGCGCCGATTTATGCCGCGCGAGTTCCTGTGCCTGGCGCTGGCTTTCGTCCGCACTGACAAACTCCTGCATAGCGATCTCGCATTGCGTGACGGCAGACTCCGCACGGCTGATCTCCGCCTCCAATGCTTGAATACGCTCTTCGATTTGCTTGCGCTTGATGGGATTGAGCCGTTTTGTTTTCGGAGTGGCAGTCTCTGCACCTGAACCGTGGTTGCCGTTGGCTGGCGCTTGTGCGACTGCGGAAGCAGCTTCCTCGACCTGCAATTCCTCGCGAATACTCGCTTCCTGCTTTACGCTGCCGCCTTGTTTGCGCCACAGATAATCTTCGTAGTTTCCCGGATACACTTCGACCTTACCGTCTCCGATCTCGAAAACCCGTGTCGCCAGCTTATCGATGAAGTAACGATCATGGGATACGAAGACCACGGTGCCGGTATATTTCGAAAGCGCCTCTAGCAGCACGTCTTTCGCGCGCAGATCAAGGTGATTCGTGGGTTCGTCGAGCAGCAGAAAATTTGACGGATGCAGCAAGAGACGCAGCAAGGCATAGCGCCCGCGTTCGCCGCCGGAAAGCACCCCTATCTTCTTGAAGACGTCGTCCTCGGAAAAAAGAAAACAACCGAGCAGGCTGCGCAGCTCGGTCTGAGTAGATCCGGGAGAAGCTCTGCCGAGATCGTCGATCATGCGGGCGTCGGGATCGAGCTCTTTGTATTGATCCTGGGCAAAGTAATCGGATTCGACGTTATAACCGAGCTTGAATTCGCCGCGAGTGGTTTTCTCTTCGCCGGCAAGCAGTTTGATCAAGGTAGATTTTCCCGCTCCATTTACCCCGACGAGCGCGATACGGTCGCCGCGTTCGATCAGGAAACTCACATCATGGAAGACTTCTTTTTCTGCGCGGGCGCGCGAGCCATTCTCGGTGGCCTTCGCCGGGTAAATCTTCGCAACATTTTCGAACTCCGCCACGATGCGGCCGCTTGGCTTGGGTTGGGGAAAAGAGAAGTGAATTGTCTTTTCTTCTGGCGGAATCTCGATGCGCTCGATCTTTTCGAGCTCTTTGATCCGGCTCTGCACCTGCTTCGCCTTGGTCGCTTGATAGCGGAATCGGTTGATGAAGACTTCCAATTGCTCAATCCGGTCGCGCTGGTTGCGATAGGCCGCCTGTATTTGCTCGTTGCGCTGTGTTTTCTGCGTAAGGAATTTGTCGTAATTGCCGGTGTAAAACCAGAAGCGCTTGTTCCAGATCTCCGCGATCTTGTTGACGGTCACGTCGAGGAAAAAACGGTCGTGCGAAATCAGCACAAAGGCATGCGGATAATCGTGCAGATATTCTTCCAGCCAGTTGCGAGCTTCAAGGTCGAGGTGGTTTGTCGGTTCGTCGAGCAGCAGCAGGTTGGGTTTTTGCAGCAGCAGTTTCGCCAGCGCCAGCCGCATCTGCCAGCCGCCCGAGAATTCGTCGGTTTGCCGCTCCCAATCTTCTTTGCGAAAGCCCAGGCCCATCAAAACTCGCCCGACTTCAGCTTCGATCGAGTAACCATCGCGAGTGCGGAATTCGTGCTCCAGGCTGTGGTAGCGGTCAGCCACTGTTGCATATTCGGCGCTGGTGTGATCGAGTTCGGCGAAGCGGAGCATCAGGGTTTCCATCTCCTGCTCCATGGCGCGCAGCTCGGCAAACACCGACATGCATTCCGCGAATACCGTCCTGCCGGAAAGCAAAAGACCATCCTGCGGCAAATATCCCGCGGTCGTTCCTTTAGCCACGGTGAGCGCGCCGTAGTCGAGCGTGTCGAAGCCGGCAAGAATCTTCATCAGCGTGGATTTACCGGTGCCGTTCGCCCCCACCAGGCCAACACGGTCGCGGGATGTGATCAGCCAGTCGGTATTTTCGAAAAGAAGTTTGTGGCCGAAGCGTTTTCCGGCGCCTGAAAGCTGAATCATAGGACTGATTTATCGTCTCATAGATCAGCTAGGAGCTGTGAGCTACGAGCTGTGGGCCATCGAATACACTCGTGCCCTGGTTCACTTGAGGGGAGATCAGGCGTCACACACTGACTTCGGTGCTGCAAGCCCGTAGCACGCAGCTCATGAGTGCGCGGCGGCGCGTGCGCCACGGTCTTGAGAATCACGGCCCAATAACTCGGCGTGGAACAGGATGCGCTCGAGCGCCCGATCGATCACAGCGTGCAGTTCGTGCGCGTATTTCACCTCGCGGCCCTTCGCCAACCGCTGCCGCGCTTCGTCTGCGCTAAACCAAGTGGGCCGGCGCAAAGGCTCATCAGGCCGTCGCAGCCGATGGACTTCCATCAGAAAAGCTTTGACTACGTATTCCTGCACGCCGCCCGGTTGCCAGAACACACCCTTGGAATGAAGGTAAAGATGAAAGTGGCGGGGCTCAATCGTGCCTAACGCTCCCGCCTCCTCTGCTGCTTCCTGTTCGGCCGATTGACAGTGCGACAGCCGAGGCTCCGGCGACCCTTTCGGAAAGGTCCACTTATTTCCGCCATTCGTGGTGACGAGAAGAAACTCCACCCCCGGTCCTCTTCTGCGAAAGCAGACAGCGGCCACTTGCAGCGGCAGAGACTTTGAAACCCGCGCCGAACCCATGCGGCCTCCTGCAGACTATGCTAATCGCAGTATGTTGCACGAATGTTAACGTGCAGCGCAAATTGTGCATTTCTGGGGTTACGAAAGTTGACGTCCCAGAACGGGAATGCTTCAAGAGGTATTTCAGGCCAGCCTGCGCTGCAGGGTTTCGCGATCCAGTTCGCGCTCCCAGCGCGCCACGACCAACGTGGCAATACCATTGCCGATCATGTTTACCAGCGCGCGAGCCATGCTCATGAAGCGGTCGATTCCAAGGATGAGTGCCATCCCCGCCACCGGAATCGTAGGAATGACTGATAACGTGGCGACCAGCGCGATGAAGGAAGCGCCCTGCACGCCGCTCGCGCCCTTCGAAGTGAGAGTAGCGACGGAGAAAATCGTTAGCTGTTGCAGCAACGTCAAATGAGTATTGGTGGCCTGCGCAACAAACAATGCCGCCAGTGTCATGTAGAGGCTGCTGCCATCCGTGTTGAACGTGTAGCCAGTCGGAACGACCAGGCCCACCAGGGAGCGCGAGCAACCCAGTTTTTCCAGCTTCTCCATCAGCGTCGGAATGGCCGTCTCGGACGAACTGGTGGCTAGCACCAGCAGGATTTCTTCTTTGATGTGCAGCAGAAACTTAACGACGCTGAATCCGGCCGCCCGGCAGATTGCGCCGAGCACGATGAGCACGAATAGAATCGAGGTTGCCCAGAACGTGGCAATCAGTTTGACCAATGGCCCAAGCGATGCCAAACCGTATTTGCCAATGGTGAACGCCATTGCGCCGAAGGCACCGATCGGAGCAAAGATCATGAGGATGTTCACCACGCGGAAGACGACATGCGTCAGTGATTCCAGCAGGGCAGTAATCGGCTTCGCGCGAGGTCCAGCCGTGGACAGCGCAAAGCCAAAAAGAATCGAAATGAATACCACCTGCAGGATGTCGCCTTTCGCGAATGCGTCCGTCACCGTCGTGGGAACGATGTGCATCAGGAATTCTGTAACGTTCTGCGCTTTCGCTTGCCCGGCATAGTCGGCGACCGCTTTCGAATCGAGCGATGCGGCATTGACGTTGAAACCGCTGCCCGGACGCACGGTGTTGCCGACAATCAGTCCGATGGCCAATGCGATAGTCGAAACAATTTCAAAATAGAGCAGCGCTTTGCCCCCCACTCGGCCAACCTTCTTCAAGTCCTGCATCCCAGCGATGCCCGTCACCACTGTGCAAAAAATGAGAATGGTGATAATCATCGTGATCAGCCGGATGAAAGCATCGCCCAGCGGCTTCATGGCGACTGCGCGAGCTGGACTGGCAAAGCCAAGTACGATCGCGATCACCATCGCAATCAGAACCTGCACCCAAAGCGAGGCGTAGAAAGGCCGCTGGCGCGGCCTGGCGGAAGACTCGCTCTCGGATTCCGAAGTCAAGACTGGAGTGGGCATGTTAGCGACTACGCCGTCAGTTCGTTGGCGCTTGCAAGGTCTTCACCAGCCACGGAATAATCACTTCTTTGAAGATTCGCGGATCGGGCCATACTCCGACCTGCCGTCCTAAATGCCCGCCTTTAGGATTGATCCAGGCATCTTTTGGCACGTCGCCTTTGCTGAGCAAGAGATATTCGTCGTCGATCGGAACCTGCGTGTCCAGTACGCCGGCGATCACAAGCATTGGCGCCATCGGCTTGCCAAGCAATCCTTCCTGTACCAGAGACATTTTCGGCAGAAACTCCGCCGTTTCGTCGAGCGTGCGCACGCCTTCCAGAATGTTCATCAGCGCGGGCACCTGATCGAATAAATATTCGCGGTTGCCGAGCAGCGAGTTCATCAGAAAATCTTTTTGAAAGAACCGATCGATGGGCGGGGACTGAGCGCTGCAGCCGCGCAGCCTTGCACGTTCGATGATCGCCATCTTGGTCGCCCAATACGCACCCCAACTCACGCCGTGCATTGCGATGCGGCTCTTATCGATCTCCGGGCGCGACTGCGCGTAGTCGATTACTTTCGAGAGCATGCGGTCAGCGGTGGGACTTACCTGGATTGGATTCTGTCCGGTTCCTGGCCCGTCGACGGCCAGGTAAGCGACTCCAAACGGCAGGATTGCGCTGAAGCTTTCGGTCAGATCTTCTTTGCGGCTATCGAGACCATTGACCGCGATCACCAACGGCACAGGTCCCTTGGGATTTTTCGGCAACCGAAGATAGCCAACAATTTCCTTGCCTTCAAACGGGATGTGAACCACATCGAGCGGCGGGTCGAAGAATTTTGCATGCTCCAAGAATGCCTCCAGCGCTTTTTCATACGAGCGCTGCTTGCCTGGGGAGGCGGGAATCGGCCAGCGTCCGAACGAATAAAGACGCCACGCGCGAATGTAATCGGCATTGGCTTTCGTGGGGTCGGATTTCTCGAGCGATTTTGCTTCGTTGAAGTAACGATCGGCAACCCGCATAAATCCCGCGGCCCATTGGTCTTTGTCGCTGGTATGAATGCTCTCGAACGCTTCTTTTACGTCAGTCGGATCAAGCCCGATCAGTGGATATTGCCCGACCTCCGCTCGATGAACCGCTTCGGTTTTAATCTCGTCAATGCTGCGTTCTCGTTTCTGACCATTCTCGGAAGGAGTTCCTTGACCAGATGCACTGCACATAAATGCAAAGAATCCTGAGAGAAAAGCCCCGCAAAGAAATTGTGCCCGTGTCACGATAGCCGCCCATCCTTCCATTTGAATTAAATAATCAGAGCACTACGAAAAAAGGCCGGACGGAACTCGTCCGGCCCGCTTCCACATCCAACTCCAGACTAGAACGTAAACTTCAGGCCCAACTGCACAGCGCGGCTCCCGCCCGATCCGATCACCGGATTCGCCGCAGCTATGTCAGGCGTTGCGCATCCGCAGCCGAACGAACCCACTGCGCCGGGATCGTTGTTGCCGTACCCGTTCTGCCCACCATATGGATTGGCGAAGTTCGGGTGGTTAAGAATATTGAAAAACTCGGCGCGGAACTGTGCGCGCATCCGTTCGCCGAAGTGAAAGTTCTTGGCAACCGAGAAATCGAGATTGCGGAAGCCAGAGTCAGGAAACAGATTGCGCCCCATCGTGCCGAACGTTCCGAACGCCGGGGGAATCATGATGGAGCTGCCTTTGGCGTAGCAGCCGAACGTGCCGAGCGACGCCAGCAAACCGGCACTATTGGCTGCGGCGACGCACGCCGGATTGCTTGTGCCCGGAAAGTACGGAATCGGCTGCGGCCCTGACTTGAAGTCGGAGGGATGTCCGAAGAAGTCCCAGCGCATGGGGGTCGCTTGTGGCGGGCTCACCGGCAAACCGCCGAGGCCAGTAAGATCGGTGGTCAGGTCGATGGGGCCCCACGGTTGCGCGCTCTCGATGGTCGCGATCGAGTTGAGCTCCCAACCTTCAAGCATCTGTCCGTAGCCTTTCTTGCCCGGAACCAAATAGGTGAGCGAGAGAGTCAGCCGATGCCGAATGTCGAAGTCACTGTTGGCATATTCCGCCGCGGGATTGAACGAGTTCTGCGGCAGGCCGTACCCCGCCCCGAAATCCCAATTCGCGCCTACGTCATCGAGCGCGTGAGCATACGTGTATCCCAGAACCATGTTGAGGCCATGAAAATTCCGCGAATTCAGCGTGGCCTGCAGGCCGTTGTAGTTTGACTTGTAAATATTTCCCATCTGGAAGATGTTGCTCAGATAAGGGAATTGCGCGTTGTAAGGCCGTGTAGCCTGTCCGGCTCCGGCATCCGCACCTAGCGCTTCCTGGTTGATATCCCGAATGCCGACCAGATTTGATCCGTGATTGCCGACGTAGGCAACTTCGAGCGACATATTCGGCGTGAACGAATGTTGCAGGTCGAGCGTCCAGTAAGCTACGTAGGGAACCGTTAGGTTCCGCACCACGCTCATGATCGGGCAGGGACCCAGCACGGCAGGATCGCAATTGATTGAGGTTGAACCGACGTTGCCGTAGAGTGGCACCCCGCTGTCCCACTGAGGGAGGATCGGAGGAATCGCCAAATTGCCCGCGGTAATTGTTCCGCCGGCGGTCGTCTGAGCGGCAGTGCCCGTGCCGGAAATGACTGCCCCGGTGGGAACGTTGGTGAGTCCAAAGGCATTGTTGAAGGCGAGGAAAGACTCCCAGTTCAAGGCCTCGTACATGAGACTGCCGCCGCCCCGCAGCACGGTGTCGCCCTTGCCGGTTACGTCCCAGGCAAAACCAAATCGCGGACCGAAATCCTTGTGATCCGGACTATAAGGTCCGCTCACCCCGTTGACTCCGACCTGAATTAAGCCGCTCGGCGAATTAGGATCGAAGTTGCCCAAGAGATTGTGAGCTTCAGAGACCACGGAATCGTATTCATAGCGCAGGCCATAGTTGATGGTCAGCGTTTTCGTGATGCGCCAATCATCCTGGAAGAATAATCCGTAGTTCCAGTTGTGAAGATCACGAGTGGGGTTGCCGACTTGTACGGAAGCCTTAAACGGATCGCCGGCGAAGAAGTCTTCGAGCGCAGTAGAACCGTTTACGTTTGCTGCAGTGGGGGCTAATGCAACGCCCCCCAGGAACGTGATGCTGCCTCGGGCGTTGCCGAAGGCGCCGCCATTCACCCCGTTTCGATGCACATCGCCGCCAAACTTGAATTGGTGTTTGCCCATGGTGTAGGAGACATGATCGACGCCCTGATAGATGGTGTCGGGCCCCTGGAATTTCGGCCACTTAAAGGCTCCAAGTCCGGGAACAAATGCGCCCGCAAAACCAATGCGCGGTAAGCCGCCGGTGAATGGTCCGCTGACGCCAGTGTCGAGTCCGTAGGCGGACGCCGGCGTGTTCAGGTCTCCGGGAAGCGTAGGTTGATAGAGCCGGTTGTAGCCGAACCTGGCTTCATTCACCCAACGGGCCGTCGGAGTCCAAATCCATTCGCCTCCCGCGACCTGCGCGCGCGTATGAATAATCGAGCGCCACTTTGATTGCAGCTCAGGAAAGTCTTCGACCGTACCGTTGTTGTTTCCGTAAAAGTAAAATCCGCTGACGGTGTTATTCCGGTTGAGGTTGTAATCGACTTTGCCAATCGCGTTGTCGACGCCTACGTCGTTGGGAAATCCTTGTACAAAGTTGATGGTGGGACTGCTGTTAATCGGGAACCCTGTTCCATTGCAGGTCACGGCCCCGCTGGCGGATACTGAGCATCCCGACATCAGTTGGCTGGCTGCACTGATCTTTACGCCATTTGCCACCAGATCGGCAACCGCGTTAGGAATGCTTCCGCCACAATCTTCATTCGCTGCAATAAGAGCGGGAGCGGTGCAGGTCGGTCCGGAGCCGGGCGCAAGTAAAATCGGCACCATCGATGGCGTGGTCACACCGTAGGAGTTTCCCACGTCATAGCGCTGGCCTTCATAGGATCCAAAATAGAAGACTTTGTCTTTGACGATTGCGCCGCCGAAGCTGCCGCCGAACTGCTCCAGGGTGCGCGGAGTCTGGGGTGCGGGAGCGTCGTTAAAATAGTTGCGTGCGTCGAAGACATTGCCGTCGCGGCCGAAAGCAAAGGCGCTGCCGTGAATCGTATTCGTTCCAGATTTCAAGCCGACATTAACTACAGCGCCCGGTTTCCATCCGTACTCCGCCGGAGGATTCTCCTGCACGTTAAATTCCTGGATGGCATCGATCGGCAGGATGGTGGCTGAATCTCCCGCGATGCCAGCTCCATTGATAATGCCCTGGCCAGAGAATGGTTCGCTGTTGAAAAGTCCTTCGACGAAGTAAGCATTGTCTTCCGCACGCAATCCGTCGGTACTGGTCGTCGAAAATCCTCCGCCAGGGTACCGCATCACTCCGGGCCGAAGCTGCAACAGGTTCTCATAATTGCGGCCATTCAGCGGCAGGTCGTTAATTTCCTTGTTGCTCAACGTTCCGCCTAGAGTGTCTGACGTGGTGTTGATCAGAGCTACGTCCTCGGTCACGGTCACGATTTCTGAGACGTTGCCGGGCTGCAGTGAAAAATCCGCGCGAACATCGGTCGCAACTTCGATCGGAACGTCCGGGCGCTCGACCGTCTTGAAACCCTTTGCTTCGACATGGATCTTGTAGTGACCCGGAGCCAAATCTGGTGCCGAGTAGTCTCCCGATGAGTCCGTTGTCATGGTTCGAGAAGTGCCGCGCTGGGCGTCAGTGACAACTACCTGGGCGCCGGCAATGGCCGCGCCGCTGGCGTCGGTGATCGTGCCCAATACCCGTCCCGCAGTTGACTGTGACAGGGCGAAGGCGCTCATTACGAGAGTGAAAAGAACGATCCGCGCAACGGTATTCGCGTGACGTGCAAACTTCAGCGCACTTCTGAAGCTCATCGGAAGGTCCTCCGTTTTACTGGTCCGACAGCCATACCACCGCTGCGCGAATGAAGTCAAGGAAATTCGCCGATTAGTGTCGTTTGTGGCATGGCCTTCGAAGCTCCAGAGAAAGGGCCGGGGCGTTTACGCTTCGCAATCAAAGACGCGCCATTGCTGCATATGCGCGGGATTCAGTTGCAAAGAAGCGTGGTGCGATGATAGTTTGTATTGGTCATACCACCATACCAAGAACCAAACGTGAACCTCTCTTTCCTCCAATCCGCGAAACGTACGCCGCCGCCTTTGGACCTGCGGTATAGTAGCCAGACCAGCGGCTCCCCCAGTCCGCTGGGGCGTGCGGGAGAAATTCCAGTGTACAAAGTGGTGCGGACTTCGCGTCTCTATGAACAGATTGTTCAGCAGATTGAAGAATCCGTGCTCAACGGCTCGCTGAAACCCGGCGACCAGCTTCCTGCAGAGCGTGAACTCGCACAGCGCCTCGGCGTCAGCCGCACCGCGGTGCGCGAGGCAGTGAAAGCTCTCCGCGAGAAAGGCTTGGTCGAGGCCTATTCTGGTCGCGGCACCTTCATCACCGACGGCACCTCGCACGCCGCGCGCCAGTCGTTTGACCTCATGGTGAAAATCGGCCAGCAAGAGGGTTCCACGCATCTGGCCGAGCTGCGCCTGATCCTCGAGCCGGGAATCGCTGCATTGGCCGCCGAGCGCGCCGAAGAAGAGCATCTGGCGGCGATGCGTGAGGCGGTCGCGGTCATGGATCGTGCGCAGAACGATCCCGCGGCCTACATTGAAGCCGATCTCGATTTTCATCTTGCACTGGCCGAGGCGGTCGCCAATCCTCTCATCCTCTCGTTGATCGATTCCATTGTCGGCTTGCTGCGCGAGCAGCGCATCAAAATTTTCAACGTGGAAGGTGGCCCGCAGCGCGGCCAGGTTCACCACAAACGCATCTTCGAAGCGATGGAGCAGCGCAATGCGGAAATGGCACGGAGTGCGATGAGCGCGCATTTAGAGCAGGTGCGCCGGGATTCACAAGTTTCCAGCAAGCCGCCTCGCAAGACCGCGTCGAAGGTCAACACATAGTTTAGAAGAGCGCGGCGTCGAGGTAAGGTTGGAGGCGAAAGGGACGGATGGCAAAACTAGGATTTATCGGTCTCGGAGTAATGGGCGGCAACATGGTCGACCGTCTGCTCAGCCAAGGCCACACAGTGACCGGCTACAACCGCACGCGCTCGAAAGCGCAGTGGCTGATCGACAAAGGAATGCAGTGGGCCGATTCGCCGCGTGCCGTCGCCGCCGCTTCGGACTTCACCTTCGCGATGGTGACCAACGCCGCCGCCATCTCCTCCATCACCGAAGGTCCTGATGGCCTGCTGGCAGGAATGAGCCCAGGCAAGGTATTCATCGACATTAGCACCGTGAGTCCGAACGTCAGTCGAGCCACTGCCGCGAAGGTCCGCGAAAAAGGTGCCGACATGGTTGACGCGCCGGTCTCCGGCAGCGTGATTACTTTGCAGCAAGGCAAGTTGTCAGTAATGGTCGGCGGCCGAAAAGAGACATTCGAGAAGATAAAACCAATTTTGCTCGATATTGGACCGAAAGTTACGCATGTTGGCGACAACGGTCTCGCACTATCAATGAAGATCGCCATCAACCTGAGCCTGGCCGTGCAAATGCTTGCCTTCTCAGAGGGCGCGCTGCTGGCGGAGAAAAGTGGCATTGCACGCGAGACCGTCGTCGATGTCATGGTGCACAGCGCCATCGCCTCGCCCATGATTCAATATCGCGCGCCGTTTGTGTTGCACCAGCCGGAAGAGGCCTGGTTCGACGTGAACATGATGCAAAAAGATATGGTTCTCGCCATGGAATTAGGCCGGCAGCTTGACGTTCCTCTGCCTTCAACGGCGGTAAGCAACGAGATCTTAACCGCGGCTCGCGGCATGGGCTGGACGAAGTACGATTTCGCCTGCATGTTCGATGTGCTGGCCGCGATGTCGGGAGTATCGACGCCGGTCACGAAGGGCGGACCGAAGAAATGAGTCCAGTCACTTCAAAGCCAGAGGGGTCTGCCTCCCAAAGAGCCACGTCGGAGAGGGAAAAGTGGCTCCATGCTTACCGGCAGATGGTCAGCATTCGTCTGTTCGAAGAGCAGGTGAATGAGCTTTATACGCGCGCGCTGATGCCTGGGCTGGCTCATTTGTATAGCGGCGAAGAGGCGGTTGCGGTCGGAATCTGTGAGGCCTTGCGAGTCGATGACTACATCACCAGCACGCATCGCGGGCATGGACATTGTCTTGCCAAAGGCGCGTCACCGGACCGCATGTTTGCCGAGTTGCTCGGAAAAGAAGCCGGTTATTGCCGCGGCAAAGGCGGCTCGATGCACATTGCCGACCCCGCGACCGGCAACCTGGGGGCGAACGCCATTGTGGGAGGTAGTGTCGGCATCGCGACCGGCGCGGCTTTTGCCGCGAAGAACCTCGGCACTGACCGGGTTGCGATCTGCTTCTTCGGCGAAGGCGCGCTCGGCCAGGGGTCGCTTTACGAAGTCATGAATCTCGCGCAGTTGTGGAAGCTGCCCGTGCTCTACGTCTGCGAGAACAATCAGTACAACGAGTACACGCATTACCAGGAAACCACGGCGGGAACCATTCTCGGACGCGCTGCCGCATTTGGCATTGAAGCGATGAGCGTCGATGGGCAGGATGTCCGGGCGGTTCATGAAGTCGCGACAGAGTTAGTGAAACGCGCTCGTGCCGGCGATGGCCCGGCGTTCCTGCAGTGCGACACTTATCGTTACAGCGGACATCACGTCGGCGACATTAACCGTGAATATTACCGTTCAAAGCAGGAAGAGCAACTCTGGAAGACAGACCGTGATCCCATCAAAGTGCTTGGCCACAGGTTGATCGCTCAGGGTTATGCCGACGCAGCATCCCTGGAAAAAATTTCAGATGAAGTGCGGCGAATCATGGAAGCGGCGGTAAAGTTCGCGATTGACGCGCCTTATCCGCAGGTTGACCAAGTGGAGCAAGACGTATATGCCTGAGCGCGAACTCACATTTGCGCAAGCTGTGCGCGAGGCGCTGGCCGAAGAGATGCGCCGCGATTCGCGGGTCTGTATTCTCGGAGAAGATGTGGCCGAAGCCGGCACGCCGTTCAAGGTTCTCTCCGGGTTGGTAGAAGAGTTTGGCGCGAAGCGGGTAGTCGACACACCGATTTCCGAAGCCGGATTTACGGGCGTTGCAGTGGGCGCAGCGATGACCGGAATGCGGCCGGTCGTCGATATTATGTTCGGCGACTTCATTACGCTGACGATGGACCAGATGGTAAACCAGGCCGCGAAAATTCACTACATGTCGGGAGGGCACTGGAGAGTTCCCATGGTGATGCGCACCACGCTGGGCGCAACCCGCCGCTCGGCTGCGCAGCATTCGCAATCGCTGCACGCCTGGTTCAGCCACGTGCCCGGACTGAAAGTAGTTTTGCCTTCAACGCCCTATGACGCGAAAGGCTTGCTGAAGACGGCGATCCGCGACGAAAACCCGGTCGTCTTCTTCGAAGACAAAATGATGTACAAACTGAAAGGCCCGGTTCCCGAAGATGACTACACGATTCCTCTCGGTCTTGCCGATGTGAAGCGTGCCGGCGATGACATCTCGTTGATCGCAACCAGCAGCATGGTGCAGGTTGCACTTGGAGCGGCCGAGTTGCTGGAGAAGGAAGGCATCAGCGCCGAAGTAGTCGATCCTCGCACTACCTGGCCGCTCGACGAAAAAACCCTGATCGATTCGGCGAAGAAAACCTCGCGCGTAATCGTGCTCGATGAAGGCTACGGACGTTACGGCGTCACCTCAGAGCTTGCTGCCGTTATCGCCGAAGGCGCATTCTATGACTTAGACGCGCCGGTAAAGCGCATGGGAGCGATGCACGTCCCAATTCCGTTTTCGCCTCCGCTGGAAGACGTGACTGTTCCCACCGAACAGACAGTATTTGAAGCCGCTCGGCACCTTTGCGGTAAAGGCCAATGAACCACCAAGGACGCGAAGTCGCACGAAGGAAGTCTTGAGTTCACTTTGTGGACCTTCGTGACTTAGTAGTTAAGGAGTTTTGTATGGGATTAAAAACTCATGGAACCATGGCCGTCGATTGGGAAAATCGAATCGACTTCGACCGCCTGCGACGCGAACGCTTGCAGCGCGCAAAAGATCTGCTGAAGAAATCAGAGATGGGAGCACTGCTGTGTTTCGACATGAACAACGTGCGTTATCTGACTTCGACGCATATCGGCACCTGGGCGCAGGACAAAGCCAATCGCTTTACATTGCTGCCGCAAAATGACGAACCGATTCTCTGGGATTTCGGGTCGGCCGCCAAGCATCATCAATTGAACTGTCCGTGGCTCGGCGACCGCTCGCGCCCGGGAATCTCCATGCTGCGCGGCGCTATGACGCCGGAGATGGGCCGCGCCGAAGACGTCGCCAAGAAGATTCGCGTCGAGCTTGAAATGCGCGGCCTGCACAAAGAGCCGGTCGGAATCGACATCATCGAACTGCCGGTTCTGTTTGCATTGCAGCGCGAAGGCATAGAAGTTGTTGACGGCCAGCAGTTGATGTCGAATGCTCGCGTCATCAAGACGCAAGACGAGATTTCACTGCTTAACCATTCCGCGATGATGGTCGATGCAGCTTACGACGAGCTCTACCGGGCGATGAAGCCGGGCCTGCGCGAGAACGAAGCCGTGGGCCTCGTCAGCAAAGTTCTATACGATCTCGGGTCGGAATATGTCGAAGCGGTGAACGCGATCTCCGGCGAACGCTGCAATCCGCACCCGCATGTGTTTTCTGACCGCGTCTTGCGCCCCGGCGATCCTGTTTACTACGACATTCTTCACTCCTACATGGGATATCGCACTTGCTACTACCGCTGTTTCACGGTCGGCTACTCGTCGCACGCCATGGTCGACGCTTACAAGCGCTGCCGCGATTATCTCGATGCTGCCATCGAACTGGTTCGTCCCGGTCGCACCACGGCGGAGATCGCAGCAGTCTGGCCGAAGGCCGAAGAGTTCGGCTTCCCCAACGAGGAAGCTTGCTTCGCGCTGCAATACGGCCACGGCATCGGTCTCGCGATCTGGGAGAAGCCCGTCATCAGCCGTCTCGTTTCTTTCGAACATCCGGTAACGATTGAGCCCGGCATGGTCTTCGCTCTCGAAACCTTCTGGCCTTCTACCGATGGCTGGAGTGCGGCACGCATCGAAGAAGAAATCGTAGTTACGCCGACGGGGCACGAAGTGATCACTCGCTTCCCCGCCGAAGAATTACTCGTCGCGGGCGCCCATTATTTCACGGTGAACGGACCGCTTCCGACGGTTCGCGAAACCGAAGCTGCTCCGAGCGAGCGAGTGCTCGACATGATCGAAGCCAGCGCCAAAACCGAGCGTGTAGGAGTAGGAGATTAAGTCACAAAGCGGCGAAAGACTACAACCGGGGACGCAAGTCCTGGGTAGCGACCCAGCGGGAGCCAGCCCCGAAGGGGCGACAAAACTCAGTACGCAGCCCGTGGGATTCTGTCCCGATTACCGCGGATAGTTTTTTCACCAAATCTATGGCCTTCAGCGTTGTCATGCCCGCTCTCGAAATGGCGCAGGAAACCGGCAAGCTCATTGCCTGGCGCAAAAAAGAAGGCGACCGCGTCATCAAAGGCGAACCGCTGCTAGAAATCGAAACCGATAAAGCTGTCATGGAGATCGAAGCGCCCGCCGACGGTTTGCTCGCAGGCATCAGTGCCTACGCCGGGTCCGATATTCCCGTCGGCCAGACCATCGCCTGGATCGTCGCCCCCGGCGAGAATCCCCCCGCCCCAGGTGCATCCGTCACGGCCCCGCCAGCCGCAAGAGCAAAGACCGAATCTTACGCCGCACCGGTTCTGATATCCGCTCCGCAATCTACCGCAGTGCGAAGCGCTAAAATTTCCCCGAAGGCCCGCCGTCTCGCCAAAGAACTAGGCGTTGACATCGCAGCGATTCAAGGCTCCGGACCGGGCGGCGAGATTCTCGCTTCCGACGTGCAGAGCGCGGCGCCCGCACCCGCAGCCGATAAAAAAGCTCACGACATCGAAGTTCTCAGCACGCTGGGCCGCCTGATGGCCGAGCGCACTACGCAAAGCTGGACAACTGTTCCTCACTTCTTCGTTACCCGCGACATCGAGGCCACCGCGCTCAATCAGCATCGCGACAAGCTAGCTGCCGAGATCGAACGCGCGCACAATATCCGCGTCACGCATACCGATCTTCTGGTCGCGCTCACCGCTCGCGTGCTGTTCAAGCATCCCCGGTTAAATGCAAGCTGGACCGCCGATGGCATTCGCCTTCACGACCACGTGAACATGGCATTGGCAATCGCGGTAAGTGACGGTGTCGTAGCCGCCGTCATTCCCAACGCCCACGCCGCAGGAATAGCCGAAATCGCCAAGCAGCGCTACGAAATTGCCGAGCGCGCCCGCGCTGGGAAGTTGCGACCGGCAGATCTCGCCGGTGCCACATTTACAATCAGCAATCTCGGCATGTATCACGTCGACACATTCAGCGCCATCATCACTCCGCCACAAGCCGCAATTCTCGCCGTCGGCAGCATCGGCGACCGGGTCGTCGCTGTAGACGGCGAACCAGTTATTCGCCCGATGATGACTGTAACGCTATCCTGCGATCATCGCTTGGTTGGCGGCTCCCAGGCGGCAATATTTTTGAACGATCTTGCAGAAGCTCTCCGCGAACCCTGGAAATTGATTTAGTATTTTGTGCTCGGGCTAACGCAGTGAAAGCCGCCCTCCTCAAGACGCCAAAACAGCCGCTTCGGATCGAAGACGTCTCCAAGCCTCATCCCGCCACCGATCAAGTTCTGCTGCGCGTCCGCGCCTGCGGAGTCTGCCGCACCGATCTTCACATTACCGAAGGAGAACTGCCGGTGCGAAAAGAACCGCTCATTCCCGGACATCAGATCGTCGGCATCGTCGAAGATGGCGAGATCAACGATCTCCCACGCGGCGCGCGTGTCGGCGTTTCCTGGATCGGCGGCATCGACGGTACTTGCCCATACTGCCGTCGCGGCTTGGAGAATCTCTGCGACTCTCTGACATTCACCGGTTACACCGTCGACGGCGGTTACGCCGAATACGCTGTTGCTCGGCATGATTTTGTCTTTCCTCTCCCACCGGACCTCGACGATCTGCACGCCGCGCCTTTGCTCTGTGCCGGCATCATCGGCTTTCGGAGCTTGCGCGTGGCCGGGATCGAGCGCGGCGACAAGGTAGGGCTTTTCGGCTTCGGCGCGTCGGCCCACTTGGCAATCGCGGTTCTTCATTCCTGGAATTGCGAAGTCTATGTCTCCACACGTGGAAGTTCGCATCGCGAGCTTGCTGAATCTTTGGGTGCAAAATGGGTTGGCACCGAAGCCGATAAGCCTCCGGTAGAACTGGACCGGGCCGTGACCTTTGCGCCGAGTGGAGACGTAGTGGTTGCGGCGCTCTCCAGTTTGCGCAAAGGAGGAGTCGTTGCGATCAACGCGATCCATCTCGACCGCATGCCCGAGTTCGATTACGACCGCCTGCTTTGGGGAGAGCGGCAGATTCGCAGCGTCGCAAATATGACTCGAGCCGACGCGCGCGATTTTCTAGAAATTGCCGCTGCGATTCGCCTGCAACCGAAGGCGACTGCCTTTTCGTTGGCTCAGGCAAACGACGCGCTGGCCGCGGTTAAGCACGATGCCATCGATGGAGCTGCGGTGATCGTTCCCTGAGAAATAAATATCGGCAAGAGGGAATTTGGTCGGGGCGATAGGATTTGAACCTACGACCCCCTGCGCCCAAGGCAGGTGCGCTACCAGGCTGCGCTACGCCCCGACTGTGCATCTGACCTAACGATCAGACTCTGGTGAATTAACGGCTGCCTCCGATTATAAATGAGCGGACGCGCTATAATTTCTGCGAATATGTCGAGTGTGCGGTATGCATTGGTCGCTTACATCAAGGGTCCAATAGGAGAGTTCGTCGAAAACCTGCGCCGGGAGCTGCATCCCGACTTGCCTCATCTGGCGGCGCATCTCACTCTGCTTCCGCCTCGGCCTTTGCAGGGAACCGAAGGCGATGCCCTGCGGATGCTGGCGGAGATTTGCGGGCGAGCCGAGCCATTCGAAGTATTGCTTGGCGGCATGCAATCTTTTGTTCCGACCACGTCAACGATTTATATTGGCGTGGCGCTCGGTGCCTCGCGCCTAGAAGAGTTGCACGATCAACTGAACCGGCAAACCCTTGCCTTCGCCGAGGAGTGGCCCTACGTCCCTCACCTGACGATTGCGAAAATGACGAGCGAGCAGGCCGCCGAGAACGCCCTCGTCGATGCACAACGGCGCTGGCAGGAATATTCAGGAAGCCGGCGCATGCTGCTCGACCGGCTCACCTTTGTGCGGGAAGATGCGCCCGACTGCTGGATCGATCTGGCTCCAGTGCCGCTCGGCGGCACTCTCGTTTCCCGCTAGCTACGAGTAATTCTTGTTCTCAATTTCCGCCGCGAAACATCTCCCTGAAAGAACTGAAGGTCACGAATCGCTGGTCTCACGAGGTAACCAAGCTCCATGTTACCGGCCATTACGTTACGCAGGTCAACCGGCAATGGCCCCAGGTACATATCCCTACCGTGCATTGCAGAGACCGAGCATGCCCTGTAAACAAAGGACAAGGGAAGTTGATCGAACTTCCGCGCCAATCGCCGCTTCGGGCGCGGGGTTCAGCTAGAGAGGACAGAGAATGCAGATCGGAGTCTACGGTTCGGGCTATCTCGGAACGGTGATTTCGGCTTGTTTGGCAGATTTTGGCACTCCGGTGTCCTGTTGTCATCCGGACCGTAGCCGCATGGTCGAAATGGCGCAAGGAAATATTCCTTTCTTTGAGAAGAACTTGAAGGAGGTCATCCGCCGAAACGTCCGAGCCGGGCGCCTTGCCTACTCCACTGATATCGAGTCGTTTGCGCGCAAGACGCAAGTTATCTTTCTGGCCGAAGATGGAGCCGACAACTTGTCCGATGTCGCCATGCGCATCGCGCGGCTCGCCACCAAGCCTCCGATTCTGATCCTTGTCACTCCTGTCGCGGTTGGCACGGCCAGTGCGCTGGAAAAATCCTTCAAAAGCGCAGGGCTGCAGGGAACCATCGTTTCTCAGCCGATGTTCTTTACCGACGGCTGCGCGGTCGAAGATTTCAACTGGCCCGACCGCCTGATTCTGGGCGCGACTTCCACCGAAGCCGTGCAGGTCCTGAAACAGATTTTTCATCCCCTTGTCATGCGCGGAGTGCCGGTGATCGTGACCAACCAGGCGACCGCGGAACTGGTGCGAGAATCGGCGACCGCGTTTGTTGCGACAAAAATCTCTTTTATCAACGAAGTTGCGGCCTTGTGCGAACGAGTGGGCGCGGATGCAGTAAGCCTCGCGCTGGCGCTCGGTCTCGATAAGAAGATCGCACCCCGCTGCCTGCAGCCCGGAGCCGGTATGGGCGGCGTGTTCGCCGAATCCGACATGGATTCGCTTGCCGACCTGGCGCAGAAGAATGGACTTCCACTCAAGGTGCTCAGCGCGGCTCGCGACGTCAACCACACATTAGCCGATCGCCTCGTCGAGAAAATTGCGCTGGCTTTGAACTCGGTTGAAAACAAAGATGTCGGCATCCTCGGTCTCGCTTTCAAGCCGAACACGAATTCAGTCGCAGGATCTTCGGCAATTCGTCTGGCTGAAACATTGGTTGCGAAAGGCGCACGCGTGCGCGCTTACGATCCTGTCGCGCTTACCGAAGCCAAGACGCGGCTGAACGGTTCGGTGCGTTATTGCGACTCCGCCTACGCCGCTGCCGAAGGCATGGACGCGCTGGTCGTGGGCACGGGCTGGCCCGAGTTCCGCGCGCTCGATTTCGACCGCATCAAGCACCTGCTCAAGAAACCCATCATTGTCGATACGAAAAACCTGCTCGACTCCGTGCGCCTGCGTGCCATGGGATTTGAGTACGTTGGCGTAGGGCGAGGATAGAGCTTCCTGAATCAGATCCTGAACTTATTCACGGCGCGCGGTGCATTGCGCCATAAAATAATTTTTGGCATTCCTTTACGGCGGGTGATGAATCGCTTGTTGGCCTGCTAAGAATCTCGCTATAGCCCCTCCCCCCTATTTCCAAATTATCCGGAATCATGGCGTTAGCGAGTTTTGGCTCCTATCGCCTCGTGATAAAGAACTTAGATCTCAAGTTCTCGGAATTATCCACTTGACATACCCAACTTGATTTAGGCAGGATCGAAGCCGTGAGCCCAACGAGCCCTTTGGCCTATTTGCCCTTCGTGGGCTTGGCCGGGGGCTTTTTGCTGTCCGGCTCCGGCATCTTCGTTTGCGCCAGCCCTGCTACTGCTTCGTCAAAACTTAGCGGATAGAGCGATATTGGCACTCCAGTACGCCCCGCTGGATTCGGGCTGATTCTGCGCTTTTGCGTGGATTTCCCCTTCATAGGGTACAGTCTAACATCCCCGTCTAGTGGGGTGCGGCAGTCCTATTTTGGGAAAAATAATGCCTCCCCCTACTATTTCATCCCCCTATCATGATATGGCGTGCTATTATTGCGACATCCTTGGGAGAGGACAAGCCGATGAGCGAGCTACTCGAAAGACTGAAGGCTGGTTTGGTGAACGCACAGAAGCGCCAAGCCGAAGTGTTGAAACAGTTCCAAGCGGTTCAGGCAGAATACAACGCCGCGACTCAAGAAGTCGTGGGTTACCAGAAAGTCCTTGAGAACGAAACCCGAATCGAAGAACAGAATGCTTCGTTCAGGGCACGAGCCGACATCGCCGTTAAGACGCTCGACGGCATTAAACCAGAGCCGGAATCAGAATCAGACTCAGACTCAGAGTCCGCGCTCAACAAGACCCAACTTATCCGGGATTCCCTCAGTGCAAATCGGGGCATGACTCCGGCTGACACTTGGAAAGTAGTGCGAGGGCAAATCAAGAGCCGCAACTACGTCTACAGCGTTCTCAAGCGGCTAAAGGATCGGAAGCAAATCATCGAGCGGCGCGGGAAATACTACTTGCCGACTCCGAAACCTGAGGAGGGCGAACACTCACCGATTCAATAAACGGAAACGGCTAGCTCCGAATCCTTGGGAGAGGCATCAGGCGCTAGCCGCTTCAAAATAATCCGGCAGTGGCGAAATGGTAAACGCGCTGGGCTTGGGCCTCAGTGGGGTGCCTGTGATAAGGAGAACACCCCTTGCGAGTTCAAATCTCGTCTGCCGGACCACCTTTTACAGTCAGACAGCATTATACACTAGGCTGTCCAGCGGAGACTTGAAATGTTCAAACCAAAAACGCCCGAATTGGAAGCTTTTCAAAAAGCCTACCCCGGTCGTGTGGCTAAACTCGAATCATTTTTTGACGCTCCTACAGGCGTCTATATTGACTACGCCAATGCCAGGAATCGTCTGGGTGCTTGGCAGATCGACTTGTCGAAGGTCAATGATTTATTCGATTCTTTCGGCAATATTGCGTTCAAGAAGTTTTACTACGGTACTCTGTGCGGCGATAAGAAGTCCGAAGGCTTCATTCACCGTGTAAAGAAAATTGGCTTTGAGGTACACACGAAGCCAGTGAAAATTATGGACATTTCGATTAACGCTACTAGCATCAGCATTGGCTCCCCGGATATTCTCCAACACTTCATGTCGCAGGGTTTGCTCAGAAGCCTAAAACTAGATGCTATCGAATATTTGAATGATCAATTGCGCGACCTAAACAAGCAGGGAATTACCGCGCTCAAAGAAAGAAAATGTAACTTTGATGTCGAAATCGGGACTGACATGAGGCTAGACCATAGTTTGAAAAAATGTGAAAACTTCTGCTTGTGGAGCGGTGATAGTGATTTTGCAGATCCAATCAAATGTCTGTTAGGAGACACGAAGAAAGTAGTCGTTTTGGGGACTGGCGGGAAAATCGCCTACGAACTTAATGCTCTGAAAACTTCGGGGTTAGAGATATTCGATATTAGGAAAATTCGGGAAGCGATTGAAAAGAAGCCATAATGCAAAAGAGACTCCTTGCGGAGCCTCTCAGCGTAGAGCGTTTGGAATCTTTCGATTCCGTAATGACAATAAAGGAGTTAGCAAATGTTGTCAAGTATCACACTTGACAACGGGTTTAAAATATATGCCTTCCAGAGCCTTGATAAGCCCTTGTGACTCGTATACATAGGCAAGCAATACATTTAGATTAGCGAACAATTAGCGAATTGAGAAGCGCTGTCAAGTACCTTGTTAGTAAACATGTGCAAAAGTAGTACCAGCCTGCCAGATCTAATTCTTGGAGATTGGCTGTCTCAAGGTTAACCGTTTTCCCTCGGTTGCCTTAAGAGCGGCTTCCGTTCGCTCTGCGTCAGTGATTTTCCGATGATTGAAACGAAAATCGAACTCATTCAAATACTGCTGTAAATAGGGCTTTCCGACCTGATGGTACGTGCCATAGATGCCCCGCTTTAGCAAACTAAAAAAGCCTTCGATGCCGTTCGTCGTGATGCACTTTCCATCTTCGTACCGCACATATTCTTTGGCGACGTGGTTCACCTGATCGTGCATACGACCTGCGAGAGCGCCAGCAAGAACCGTAGAGCTATCCGTCATCACGTGCGCGTCATCAGCAATCATTTCGTCGATTATCGGCTTGAGATTTTCTGCGGTAACGCGCTCTACATGCCGAGATCGGACCGCACCGTCGCGCTGTAGAACCGAAAACACAGCAGCCTTATTAGAAGTCACGGAGGGATATTTTGGTTTCTCACCACGCGCCCGCATATATTTCCGTGGCCTGTACGAGCCCACACGCAATTTGCCGCCAACATAAGTTTCGTCGCATTCGATTGTGCCGCTTAACTTATCGATAAGTGGATGCTGCGCCATTGCGAATCGAATCCTGTGGAACATGAACCACGCTGTCCGATACGAAACCTTGCGACCATAGAACGTTGCCGTCATGCGGTGAAACTGGTAAGCGCTCATGCCTTTTTTCGAGGAGCACATGAGGTGAACGGCATACATCCACATATGCATCGGAATATGCGAATCCTCAAAGATAGAGCGCATCTTCGCAGTGAACGGCTTGCGGCAACCTTTGCACTTCCACAGACCGGGGCGCGTGCTCTTGCCCTGTAGCTTGTAGGCTTCGCCTACTAGCCCGCAATGGGGACAGACGGGGCCATCCGGCCAGCGCTGTGCTTCCCAGTACGCGATTGCTTTTTCTTCATCGGTGAAAAGTTCATGCTGTGGAGTGGTTTTCGCGGCTTTCATGCTCATACCCTATCAAAGTTGTTTGGGTATGTCAAGTGGATAATTCCGCAAGTTCTCTATGATGAACGGCTTCGGGCGCGGCAAGTTGGCCTGCGCCACCCGTTTCGGCATCAATCAGGATCACGCAACGGATGGGCTGTGGACAAGGTTGGATGTCACGAGAGGTCGTCGAAAACTTGGAGCGTATTGCGGGACCTGTCGACGAAATGTTGTGATGGTTATTGAGGTGCAGGGAAACGGGAACATAGGCGATAACGGCGCCATGGTAGGGATGATTCCTCGACTCGCGCTCGCCTGCGCTGGCTCAGAATGGTATTGCGAAGGGGCCCCGGCCTAACACAGCACCTGTTGGACAGCGGATTCCTCCGAATCGGCACATTCGTCTTCTCCAGAATGAGCGAGTTTGTTTGGGCTCCCCTTAGCGAGCGACTTGTGGCGCGCTCTCGGCCAGTCTAAGGTGAGCGGATCGAGGAATCTGATGCCGCGAAACTATGACGTTGAGTTAGAGATGGCCCTGCGAGAAGCGTTCCGCGAGGATTTTGAAGGCGAATTGGAAGCGCCTGCGCCGAAAGGCAACAGGCCACAAGCGGCCCGGGCTGCGGGAGCGCTGGCTCGCGGGTTGTACACGCAATACCAAAAAGCCTGCAAAGGGCGCCGCATATTGAAGGTGCGGAAAGAGAAGCTCAATCCGATTGACGAGGCGTTGATGCTCGAAGATCGCATTCAGCGGCTGCCCGATTTATTTCACGAGCTTGCCGAGAGCCGTTGGCGGGCAGTTGCTGCGCCGGAAAGGCGACTGCCGTAGGGCATCGCTTGGCGGATAAGTTAGGGCCGGTTTCGTGGGGTATGTGTGCTTGCGCCGCGGCTGGAAGCCGCGCCCTTTCAAAACCATGTTTCAGGCTCCCGCCTTCCGACAATCGCGGAAGGCGGGCAGCCTCAGTCGTGGCCGGACTTCCCACCCTTTCGCAAAAAGCGCGAAACGATCGGCCAGTATCCGTCCAGTATCCGTATAGATGACGTACCATCCCGCCCGCTATCCGCGATGCAGGAACGCTTCGTAGCCTCTTCTAAAGCCGCGGCGGTAGTCCTCAAAAGCCTCGGGCGGAACTGGAGGACGGCGGAAGCGTGGGTGGCGTTCGATGTCCGGCGGCCTTCCCTGGTCAACGTCGCGGCGCGCGGCCGCGAATCCATCGTGAAAACCTTGGCGAGCTATTTCCGCGAATTCTGGGGGCGGAGGCGGCTCGGCGTATACGGGCCGCGGATGCGAACATCCAGCCAGAGACAGGGGCAGAACCAACACAGCCAGGGCAAGCCATTTCTTCATATCATGTCCTCGATCGTGATGTTTGAGGTTGCGCCGATACGCCGGGCGCGACGGTCCCAGATGTTAACACCGGATTGGAAAAAGTGTTGTGGGAGAACGTCGTGTTGACACTCGTCTCTTCCGGTAGAATCGACTCTTCCATGGAAACTTTCGAGCAGATTGCGGAACTGGAGCGGCGATATTTGCTGGGGACTTATAACCGGTATCCCATTGTGTTAACGCGGGGGAAGGGCGTGTTTCTTTACGACCTGGAGAACCGACGCTATCTCGACTTTGTTTCGGGTCTGGGGGTGAATGCGCTCGGGCACGCACATCCGCGAATTGTGAAGACGATTCGAGAGCAGGCTGCGAAACTGATTCACGTCTCCAACCTTTATTACCACGAGTATCAGGGGGCGCTGGCAGAGAAGTTGTGCACGCTGGCCGGTGGGGCTTCTGGTGAGTCTTCTGTCGGGAAATCGGTTGGCACATCCAACGGCGCATCCATGGGAGCGTGCCGGGCCTTTTTCTCGAACAGCGGGACCGAGGCAATTGAGGGATCGATCAAGCTGGCGCGGCTGGCGGGACATCGCGCGGGCGGGGAGGGGAAGTCGCGCCTGGTGGCACTGCAGGGCTCCTATCACGGGCGGACGTTTGGCGCGCTGTCGCTGACTGGGCAGGAGAAGCATCGCAAAGGATTTGAGCCGATGCTGGAAGAAGTTACGTTTGTTGCGCAGAATGATGTGGAGCGGTTGCGCGCGGCGGTAAGCGACAACACCTGCGCGATTGTGCTGGAGCCGATTTTTGGCGAAGGCGGAATTTATGAATGTTCGGTGGAGTTTCTGCAGGAGTGCAGGGCGGCGGCGGAGCGGCATCACGCAGCTTTGATCTTCGATGAGATTCAATGCGGTTTGGGGCGAACGGGGACGATGTTTGCATTTCAGACGTTTGGAGTTGCTCCGGACATTGTGGCGATTGCCAAACCGATCGCGGCGGGGCTTCCGCTGGGAGCGTTCATCGCAAAAGAAGAGTTTGCCAACGCGATTTCCGCGGGGCAGCATGGGACGACTTTTGGAGGTGGTCCGTTGGCTTGCCGGGTGGCGTTGGAGTTTCTGGCGATTGTGGAAGATGAGAAGCTCCTCGACAACGTCAATCGCGTTGGGGCTTATTTGCAGCAGGAGCTGAAGGTTGTTGCTGAAAAGAGTGCCGTGGCGAAGGAGGTGCGCGGTCGGGGATTTATTCAGGGGATTAATTTGGAGATTCCGGCGCGACCGATTGTGGATGCCGCCCTGGCCGAGGGAGTGCTTTTTAATTCCACGCAGGATACGGTAGTGCGGTTTCTGCCCCCGTTTTTGCTGGAAGAGAAGCATGTGGATAGGGGGATTCGCGTTCTGAAGAAGTTGTTGCGGAAGAGGCGGAAGGAAGCGGCGTAGATGGAAGGGCGCTAAAAGGCCTTGCCCCACGCTTCGAGCGGCGAACAGGGAGCCTTCGATTTCGCATCGCCTCCGCTTCGCGTAGCTGATGCTGCGCTCAGGATGACAACAGGAAAAACGGGGAGCCGAAGCTCCCCAAGTGAAGCGAACAGAGGCGATGTTCAGTTAAATAGAATGTCGCCGCGGGAAAAGAGTTGTCCTCGTGCTCAAGAAGATTTTGACGTGACGGGATCGAATCAGGAAGTTCTTACTTCGCCCTACCCCGGCGCCTGCACTGGCGTGGAAGAATGCTGGATGGATTTCGATGGCTCGCGGATGCGCTATCTTCGGGCCGGCTCGGGGCCACCGCTGCTTCTGTTACATGGGCTCTTGGGATATTCCTTTTCCTGGCGATTCACCATTCCGGCATTAGCCGCTTTCGCCGCCGTTTATGCTCCGGACATGATGGGCGCCGGATTTTCCGACCGGCCACGAGGCCTCGATCATTCCATGCGCGGAACCGCGCAGCACTTGCTGCGGTTTATTGAGCGCCAGGGAGTCTCCTCGTTCGATCTGCTCGGCACGTCGCATGGCGGCGCAGTGGCGATGATGGCGGCCGCGGAATGCCTGACCTCCAATTCTCGCCTGCGTGTGCGGCGGCTCATCTTAGTCGCCCCGGTGAATCCGTTCTCGCCTCATGGACGGCGGCTGGCACCCTTCATTGGCAGCAATCTCGGGACGGCATGGTTCCGATTTCTCTTGCCACAGATGAATGCGTTGTACCCCTATTGGCATGCTCGCATGTTTGGCGATCGCAGGCGCATCCCACCGGACTCTTTAGCCGGGTATCTCGCGCCACTGGCCAAGCCGGGGTTGTTCGATCACGCTCTCGGGATCGTACGTACCTGGACGGAAGACCTGCGCGAACTGAAATCGATTTTGCCGGTGCTGGCGACTATTCCGACCCTTCTGATGTGGGGCGGGGAGGATCCGGCGGTGTACTCTTCATCAGCTGAGCCGCTGGCGAAGTATTTCTCCCAGTCACAAACTATAATTTTCCCAGGTATCGGCCACCTGCCATATGAAGAATGTCCGGATGAATTTAATCGCGCTTTGATCGAGTTCCTGACTGGCAATTCAGTTTCCTGATTCCCGATTTGAGCACTCAATACTTGAGCGGCAAATTGTTACGCACTGCTCTCAAATGCTAGACTTGCAAGTTTGGCACTCTTACTCTCCGCCTGAAGGTACCCTCATGCCAGAAACTACGCTACAAGCTGCTGTTCCCACGCCACTGACAACGCTTACCGATGACGAAACTCTTTTCCGCGATAACATTCGCCAGTTTGCAGACGACAAAATCCGGCCGCTTGTCAAAGAAATGGATGAGAAGGGCGTTTTCGAGAAAGACCTCATCCATGAATTTTTCCAGCTCGGCCTGATGGGGATTGAAATCCCTGAGCAGTTCGGCGGCAGCGGAGCAAAATTCTTCGAAGCAATTCTTGCAGTCGAAGAGCTTTCGCGCGTGGATGCATCGGCGGGCGTGATCGTCGACGTTCAGAACACGCTGGTGAATAACGCGCTCTTGCGATGGGGCAACGCGGAGCAGAAAAAGAGCTACCTGCCAAAAATGGCCGCCGACACGTGCGGCGCATACGCCTTAAGCGAAGCTGGTTCCGGCTCCGACGCATTCGCGCTTCAGACGCGCGCAGAACTGAACGGCAGCGATTACGTTCTTAACGGTCGCAAGCTCTGGATCACCAACGGCAAAGAGGCCGGACTGTTCGTGCTCTTCGCTACGATCGATCCCGCCGCCGGATATAAAGGCATCACAGCTTTTCTTATCGAGAAGAGTTTTCCTGGGTTCACCGTCGGCAAGAAAGAAGACAAGCTCGGTATCCGCGCATCTTCCACGTGTGAGCTGATCTTGGAAGAGTGCAGAGTCCCCAAAGAAAGCGTTCTCGGCGAGCCCGGCAAGGGCTACAAAATCGCGATCGAGACGCTCAATGAAGGCCGCATCGGTATCGGCGCCCAGATGATAGGCCTCGCACGCGGGGCATGGGAGTTTGCCGCCAAATATGCCGCCGAGCGCAAGCAATTCGGCAGACCCATCGCCGAGTTCCAGGGCATCCAGTTCCAGATCGCGCAAATGGCTACCGAAATCGAAGCCGCCCGGTTGATGGTCTACAACGCGGCCCGCATGAAAGATGCTGGAGTGAATTTCGTCAAGGAAGCTGCCATGACCAAGCTTTTCGCCTCGCAGGTGGCCGAGCGCGTGACCTCTCTGGCCATCGAAATTTATGGCGGCTACGGCTTCACCAAAGATTATCCCGTGGAGAAATACTGGCGCGACGCCAAAATTGGCAAAATCTACGAGGGTACGTCGAACATGCAGTTGGCGACCATCGCTAAACTTTTGTTAGGCGGAAGATAGACTCAACCCGACCGCCGATTTTCCTGCCTTTTCGCTTTGCCTGCGTTGATGGCGTAGCTTCTGCTGTGGCCCATTAGACCTCCAGCGGCAGCTCCCCTTGCTTAATATGTGCATTCAATTGCACTTCGGCTGTGCCGCACACACCCACCGCATTACGGTAAACCGCATCAATTCAATGCGTTTCCAACACGTCGACTAATGGCTCACAAGCTGCACTCTTTATAACGCCTGCCTCGTGGGGCACTCCTGGGGTGTACTTTGACGACTCAGTCCGGAAATACGCAGATTTACCCGCTTGCAGCTCCAAAAAAGAAGGGCAATCTTATGCCCCTGCTGACGATCGTGTTTGTGGTTTCTTACGCTCTCATGACCATGCTCATCGTCGAACAAGGCGCGGCCATCCAGTCGCAAAGCAATCTGATCAAAGTTCTGATGCCCGACAGCCGCGAGCTTTGGGGATTGAAGGGTAAGGCCATTGCCGACAAGCAGGCTGCGAAGGCTCAGACTGAGAGCCACTCGCAGGCTCCGGCGGCTCAGGGGCCTTCAAATCAGGCGACGTCGGGTCAGACCGGGCAGAAGCCTCATGCTCAGACCCATGCCGGCAAAGCAGCCAAGCCACAGGTTCAGTTTCCGCCGATCCCTGCTTCGGACTTGGATCCGCGGCGAACAGTACGCACGATTTAGGCAATAGGTGGAGTAGGTAGAAGTTCGGTTTCGGTAGGTAATGAGCGTTTAAAGACGCTCGAGAGTTCGAAGCAATGAAGGTCCTGACCCTAGCCTTGATGTTAAGTCTCTCGGTGGCCAAGCCGGCGCAGCCGGTTCGCCAGCCTTCCACCCAAATCGCACAGCAATCCAAAGGCGGACGCTGGTACTTCGCCGCCAGCGGCCACGCGGTTTACTGCTACGGGCCGGTGATGACCCTACCTCAGGCCAACGGCGACTTGCAAAAAGTTGCAACCTTCTGCCGCGACGGCCAGGCCGTTGTTCCGCTGAAAGACTAGCAGGCATCCATCCAAGAGGCTGTTTCAGCGCCGAGCTGCCAAGGTCGCCGAGAAGAAACTCTGCGAAATCTGCGTTCTCGGCGGTGAACGATTTTCCCTTCGGCCGCAAGGTACACTAAAGATTCATGCCGGAACTCCCAGAAGTCGAAACCATCGTTCAGGGCTTGGCACGCCGCATTACGGGAGACGCGATCGAATCGATCTGGCTCGGCCGGAAGCCGGAACCGCTTAAGTCGCCGGCGCGAGAAATTGCCGCCGCCCTCGAAAACAGCCGTATCGCGGACGTGCGGCGGATGGGCAAGCACATCGTATTTGATCTCGAGGCGAACGATGTAGGGCGGACGCCCCTCGGGCAGACACAGGGCAAGAATTCACTCGTGAAAGGCCAGCGACGCAAACACTCCAGCCTGGGAGCGAAAGCCCAGTTTATCGTGCATCTCGGCATGACCGGACGATTGCAGGTCTGCGATCCGCAAGAGGAAATTCTCAAACATACTCACGCGATCGCAAAGCTGGCCTCCGGCAGGGAGCTGCGCTTCGTCGACCCTCGCCGCTTCGGACGCCTTAGCGTTGTTCGCCGGGGCCATTTCGATACGGCAGGAATCGAGCCTCTTGAGATTGCTGCTGACCGCTTTGTTCAGTTGTTCCGTGGCCGCAAGACTCCCATCAAGAGTGCACTCCTCAACCAGAAGCTTCTGCGCGGTGTCGGTAATATCTACGCCGACGAATCTCTGTTCCGCGCCGGAATTCGCCCGCGCCGCCGCGCATCGGCCATCACCGGCGATCAACTCCTAAAATTGGTGGCCGCGATTAAGGAAGTGCTCGAAGAAGCCATCGCGCTCGGGGGATCAACAATTTCCAATTACGTAGACTCCAACGGTGACGAAGGCTTCTTCCAGTTGCAGCATCGCGTCTACGGCCGCGAGGGCGAATCCTGCCTAGTCTGCAAAGCTCCGATCAAACGCATCGTTATCGCAGGCCGCAGCAGTCACTACTGCCCCAAATGCCAAAAGTAGTTTGTGCATTGTCATCCTAAGCGTGGAGTCGAAGGGCCCCGATGTGCCAGCACTCTCCCTAACCTGCAAGGCATTTCTGCCTGTGCAGCGAAGCGACGCAGAGCAGCCTCCTGAGTAATTCTGATAACCTTTTTTCACCATGCCCGATTTTTCCATCGGAGTCGATCTCGGCGGTACCAACCTCCGCATTGCGGCCGTCACCAGCGACGGTCAGTTGTTAGAAAAAATTACGCTCGGTACAAAGATCATCGTTGGCCGCGATCAGGTCATCCACGAAATGTGTGATGCCATCCAGCGTCTTTCGGCAAAATATCAGGTGGGTGGCAAAATGCTGGGCGCGGGCATCGGCGTGCCCGGCATTATCGACATGGCGACGGGCATGCTACGCAAATCGGCCAACCTTCCGGGATGGGAAGACTATCCCGTGCGAGCGAAAATTGAAGGCCGCCTGGGGGCCCGGGTCGTTCTTGAAAACGATGCGAACGTCGCCGCGCTCGGCGAACAATGGCTGGGCGCGGCCCGCGGCATCGCGAACATGGCTGTGGTAACTCTCGGCACCGGCATCGGCGGGGGCATCGTTCTCGACGGTAAAATCTGGCACGGGATGAACGGCATGGCCGGGGAGTTCGGCCACGTCACCCTCGAACCCGACGGCCACGTCTGCGGATGCGGCAATCACGGATGCGCCGAACAATACGCTTCCGCCACGTCTATCATGCGCATGGCTCGCGCCGCCATTGCCAGCGGCGAAGCACCTGAGTTCAGCAGGGCTGCGTCAGCCGATCCTGAATTCGGCGCCCAGTCGATCTATAACCTCGCGCTGCAAGGCGACCAGCAGGCGCGCCGTATCTTCCACGGCTTCGGAAGGTATCTGGGCATCTTGCTCTCCGGCCTGATCAACGTTTTGAATCTGGATATGTTTGTCATCGGGGGAGGCGTTTCGAGCGCCTGGGACGCGTTCGCGCCCAGCATGTTCGAAGAGATGCGCCAGCGTTCGTTGGTCTATGCAGCGACTGCACCGGATGAACCTCTGGGCTCGGTCGGAACAAAGAATTCCGGAGGCCGCACCGAACGCAAAACCATCATCACCCGCGCCTTGCTCGGGAGCGATGCCGGCCTCTATGGGGCTGCACGCGTTTCAGAATTAGCTGGATAGAATTTCGTTGCAGGAAGACAAATGCGGCAACACATATTCAAAGTGAAGCTGATCGGAGAGCACGGCAAGTCGACCGCCGCCCTCAAGCCTCCCTTCGATGTGGTCGAGGTTTTCCAGCGCAAAGGCCGGGTTCCGGTGAAGGGAACCATCAATGGCTTTCCCTTCCGGAGTTCGCTGATGAACATGGGCGACGGCCACATGATGGCCGTCAACGCCCAAATGCGCGCCGGGGCAAACTGCAAGGGAGGAGACACTGTCTCCGTTGTCATGGAACTCGACGAAGACGAACGCAGAGTCGAGGTCCCGGCGCCGCTAAAAAAGATTGTTGCCAGCGATTCCAAGACAAAAGAGGCGTGGGACCAGCTTTCGTTCACTCATCAAAAAGAATGGGTGCGCGCCATTGAAGACGCGAAAAAACCGGAGACGCGCCAAAAGCGGATTGCGGCTATGTTGGACGCGTTGAGTGGGAAGAAGCATAAGAAATAATTGTTCGCGCCGCTTCCAAAAACGCCCGGTTCTGCTCCGGCGTCCCGATCGTCACACGCATGCAGTTCGGAGCGCCCCACGCTCCGAGCGGCCGTACGGCCACGCCTTGTTCCCGTAGTCGACTGGCAACATTAGCGGCATCTTCTCCGAGGTCGCAATACAAGAAATTGGTGGAAGTCGGCGCTACGCGATATCCCAGACTTTCCAACTCCTGCGCTAAAAAGCGAGCCTGCACCGCGTTGCTCTCAACTACGCGGTGGATGTGCTTCGCGTCCTCAAGCGCGGCCATTGCAGCCGCTTGCGCCAGCGATGGAACCGAATACGTGTTGCGCATGCGCGCGCAATAGCCCAGCAACTCCGCCGGACCAAGTCCATAGCCAACGCGCAATCCGGCGACCCCGTGCGCCTTCGAAAAAGTTCGCAGCACTACTACGCTCAGGCCCTGATGAACGTAATCCAGCGAATTCGAATAATTCACCCGACGAAGCGCCGCGAAGTGCAGAGCGTATTCGTAGTAAGCCTCATCGAGCACCAGGACCACATGCGCGGGAAGATGCTCCAGGAAATGTTCGATGACCTCCGCTTGCAGCATGGTGCCGGTGGGATTATTCGGGTTCGCCAGAAACACAATGCGGGTGTCGCCATCGATCGCAGCGAGAATCGCAGCCGGGTCGATCGTATCTTCTCGCATTGGCGCCTCAATCAGCCGCGCTCCGGTGGCGTGCGTGGCCATTGCATAGACAATGAACGAGCGCTCGCTGGTCACGGCATTGAGCCCTGGCACCAGCAAAGTCTGACAGAGAAGGCTCAGCATCGCCGTCGAACCTGCCGTCACCATCACCTGCTCCGGCGGCAGCCGGTGATGTGCCGCCAGCCTCAAACGGAGTTGCGTGCAATCGTCGTCGGGATAAAGATTGCTCGTGCTCAGCGCGCTTCTCATCGCCTCCAAGGCGAGCGGTGAGGGTCCAAAAGGGTTTTCATTGGAATCGAGCTTGATCAGGGGGCGCTGCTCGAGGTCTTGCCGCACCGAAACCGGCACGTTGGCCCCACCCATTTCACGCGCTGGCTTGGAAACTAAATCAAAAAAACGGGACATGCTTGCCGCATCATGCCACGGATGGCTTGCTTCGCGCTACGGGTTTATTCACTGCCGTTCGCAGGCGGTCGACTTCCTGCATGGTCAGTTCACGAAACTCGCCGGGAGGGACATCCAGCGTCAGCGGACCGTAGCGGACGCGTTTGATCTTCTCCACGTGATGTCCGATTCTTTCAAACATCCGCCGGATTTCGCGATTGCGTCCTTCGATCAACGTGATCTCGTACCACGGATTGTTCGCTTCCTTGATCAGCTTGATTTCCGCGGGCGCAGTTCGTACTCGGCGTCCATCCCCAGTCTCAATGGAAACCCCGCTGCGCAGTTTTTCAAGTTCTGCGCCGCCCGGCGTGCCGGCAACCTTGACCACGTAAGTCTTAGCCACCTTTGACGCAGCTTTCATCAGCTTATTCGCCAGGTCGCCGTCGTTGGTGAGCAGCAACAGGCCCTCGCTGGCGTAATCCAATCGACCGACCGGATAGACGCGCTTTTTCACTCCGCGAATCAACTGCATGACAGTCGGCCGGTTTTCCGGATCGCTCATCGTGGTAACGTAGCCTTTGGGTTTGTTCAGCAAAAGATATACGTGATGCTGCGCACCTTGCAGCAACTTTCCATTGACGCGGATGTGGTCGGTTTCAGCGTCCGCCTTGGTTCCAAGCTCGGTCACTACAGTGCCGTTCACCTTCACGTGACCGCCACTGATTAATTCTTCAGCTTTGCGCCGGGAAGCGATTCCGGCCGCAGCGATAATTTTTTGGAGACGTTCGGCTGGCATGGAATTGATTTCCGACGTGATTAAACTTTGCTGTCATCCACCTTGCGCCGCGTTAGAGTTTGCTTTGAAAGGCCGCAGCTTCCAGCCGCTCCGTAAAGCGGCAGATAACGAACCACCTTTAGGCGCTGGATTTCAAATCCGCGTCTTGCGCAACGGGCTCTGCCACTTCCCTAATCTGCCTGGGACCACTCTCGCTCGCGGGCATACCCTCGCCGGGCATCAGTTCGCCCTGAAACGATTCTGCCACCAGTTTCTCGAATTCTTCCATGCTCGGAAGTTCATTGACGTCTTTCAGCCCGAAGCGCATCAAGAATTCTTTGGTCGTCTTGTAGAGAATTGGGCGCCCGATTACCTGCTTGCGCCCCGCAGTTGTAATCAGCTTGCGATCGAGCAACGTGGCAATGACTCCTCCGGAATCGACGCCGCGAATCTCGCTGATCTCCGGCACCGTCACGGGTTGTTTGTATGCAATCACGGCCAGCGTTTCGAGTGCGGGCAGCGACAGGCGAATCGGCGGCTTCAGGCTTCTCGCGAAGCTGCGCACCAGTTCGTGCTGCTCCGGCTTGGTCGACATGCGATATCCGCCGGCGACCTCTCGAATTTCGATCCCATGATCCTTTGACGCATAGCCGGAGACAAGTTCCTCCAGGGCTGCACGCACGCGCGACTTGATTTCAGCCTCGCCCGATGCGCCCTCGGAAGTGGCCGATTCCTCCACCAGTTGAAAAATCTGCTCGCTGGTAATCGGCGTCTCCGCCGCGTAAATAATCGCTTCGAGTTGAGCTTTTAGACTCATAAATCTCTCAATCAAAAATGCGGTGTCATCCTGAGCGTAGCCGATCTTCAGGCGGAGCGAAGGATCTCTGGCTCATCTGAACCCGTCACTTCGCCGGGCAGCCGAAGCGCTACTTCCAATCGTCGCGCACAGCCGCGTCCCCCCTCATGATCTCATCGAAGTGGGTATGCTTGCGAATGGCGATTTCGCCGAACAAACGATCCTGGCGCACCTGAATCGCCTGCAGTCGCACCAGTTCGAGCAGAGCGAGAAACATGCACACCAGCGCCGGCCGTGACTCCACGCGCATCAGCAATTGCTTCAGGCGGATCGGTCTCGTCTCCAGCGCCAGCCGCTGCCGCAAATAGCTGATCATCTGCCCGACCGTGACGGTTTCTTCGTTCACACTGATGATGGGCCGGGTTCGCAGGCGTTCCAGAACCTGCTGAAATGTTTTCACCAGGTCGATGACGTCCGCGGCGATCTCGGGCTCGGTGCCATCGGCGTCGATAAATTCTTTCAGCGCGGGATTCGTGAGCACCGCATCTTCAATCTGCTGTTTCTGCAAGAGCATCTGCGCCGCCGACTTGAATTTCTCGTGTTCCAGCAGGCGGTTCACCAGCTCGGTTCGCGGATCCTCAAGCTCTTCCGCTTTCGCCGATGGATCGCGCGGCAGCAGCATCTTCGACTTGATGTGAATCAGAACTGCTGCCATATAGATGAAGTCGGCCGCCACATTCACATCAAGCTCGCGAATCTTTTCGACATACGCAAGATATTGCTCAGTGATGCGGGCAATCGGAATGTCGTAGATGTCGATATCCTGTTTGCGAATCAGATCAAGGAGCAGATCGAGCGGACCTTCGTAAACATCAGTCACGGAAACCGCAAACGGAGAATCGCTCTCTTGTTGGTCGTTGGTCGAAGGTTTTGATTCGCTCTGACCTGCGGCCTTCTCGGACGAAAGCCCCGGCACTGCGAAAGGCGCCGACTCCGGCGCCATCTCAGTCGATCGAACGACATTCTCTTTCATGCTATTTGCCACCGTTGCCCCGTGGCTCCTCATACGCGAGCGACATGCCCATGGCCGCGCGCGCACCGTCCATCGTCGCGGCCGCCGCCCTGCGTGCCCGTTCGGAGCCTGCCTCCAGAATATCCCAAGCCAGCCGCGGATTCTCCTCGAATTTCTTGCGCCGCTCCTGCATAGGACTCAGCAGTTGCACCAAGGCATCCGCCGCCCAGCTTTTGCATTCGATGCAGCCGATGCTCGCCGACCGGCAGCCCTCATACACTTTCGCCATCGTTTCTTTGCCGCTGAAAATTTTATGCAGATCTCCCACCGGACACACATCCGGATTCCCCGGATCGGATCTTCGCACCCGCGCGGGATCGGTAACCATGGTCTTGAGCTTCTGCCGCACCACCGGCTCGGGATCGGTCAACATAATCGTGTTTCCATAGGACTTCGACATCTTGCGGCCATCCGTGCCAGGCAGCTTCGGAGCGATCGTGAGCAACGACTGCGGCTCCGGAAAAACGTCGCCGTAAAATCCATTGAAGCGCCGAGCGATCTCGCGTGTCAGCTCCACGTGCGCAACCTGATCTTCGCCGACCGGAACCACATCGGCCTTATAAACCAGAATGTCGGCGGCCTGCAGCACGGGATATCCCAGAAAGCCGTACGTTCCCAGATCCTTATCCTGAATATTCTCGCGTTGCTCTTTATACGTAGGCACCCGCTCGAGCCAGCCCAGAGGAGTGATCATCGAAAACAGCAGATGCAGTTCTGCGTGTGCTGGAACATGCGACTGAATAAAAATCACCGATTTTTCCGGATTGAGCCCCGCGGCGAGCCAGTCGAGCGCGACCTCGATCGAATTCTGTTTCACGCGCGAAGTGTCGGCATAGTCGGTTGTGAGCGCGTGCCAGTCGGCGACCTCGAAAAAACAATCGTACTCATCCTGCATGCGCACCCAGTTGTCGAGCGCACCCACATAGTTTCCCAGATGCAGTTTTCCAGTCGAGCGCATGCCGCTGAGCACGCGCTTACGCAATTTGTTCGAAGACGTCATCGGTTCTTATGTTTCGCGACCTTACCGTCCAAAAGGGAGATCAGCAATCTAGCGCTGGAATTCAGAGCTTGCAGCATGGTGCGAGGGTATTGTCGATACTACCATGCCCTGGGCGAGGGCAGCCGTTCTCGGCGTCAGGTCGGAAGCTCGACCTGTCTCTCCGATGCTTTATAATTCGCCCTCCATCGTCTTACCCAATAGATCGCCCTGGCATGTCCCATCTCGCCCGCAAACTTCGCTTCACCGACTACTTCACACTGGGCTGGGGCACTATGGTCGGCGTCGGCTGGCTCGTGGTCATGGACGACTGGCTCTTACGCGGCGGCGCGCTGGGTGCGCTTCTCGGCTTCGCCATCGGCGGTGCGGTTTTGTTTCCCATCGGATGGGTCTACGGCAAACTCGTCGCCGCCATGCCAGATGCGGCTGGCGAAATCGCCTACACGGCGGCGGCTTTCTCGCGACCCATCAGCTTCGGCACCGGATGGATGATGATGCTCGCCTATTTCATCGTTTGTCCGTGGGAGGCGGTTGCGGTCGGCCGCATCGCCGGCTACATCGTCCCTTCTCTCGACACAGTGGAACTTTACCGCATTGCCGGACGCCCGGTTTATCTTCCGCATCTCGTCATCGGTGTTGGCCTGACCGCATTGCTCACGACGCTTAACTATCGCGGGATTCGCCTCAGCGCAACTTTTCAGAACTGGACTGCTTTCGGAACGATTGCATTATTTCTGATCTTCGTGGCGCTCGGCATCACCAAAGGATCTCCACACAATTTCCCGCCGCTCTTTACCCATGCGCCTGTAGTTTCGTTTTTGCTTGTGCTGCAGATCGTGCCTTATTTCATGACGGGATTCGAATCGGTCAGCAAAGCTTCCGAAGAATCCACTGCAGGCTTTGAGAAGCGGGGATTCTTTCGGGCGATCAGCATGGCTGTTTTTGCCGGTATTCTCTTCTACACGGCCATAATCGCCGCCGTAGCATTCGTCGCACCATGGCATGAACTGATAGGTGAGAAGTTCATGACCGCGGTTGCATTTCATCGCGCGGTGGGCTCGCGCTGGATTGTTGACATCGTGCTGGCGGCCGCACTCATGTCGCTGGTCAAATGCTTCAACGGCAACTTCATCGCCGCCAGCCGGATGGTTTTCGCTATGGGGCGCCGCGGCTTGATCGAGGAGCGCGCCGGCCGCATCCATCCTCAGTGCCAAACCCCTGCAACCGCGGTTCTCTGCGTCGGCATTGCCACCGCAGCATGCATGCTGCTGGGTGACGCAATCCTTGTTCCGATCACCGAAGTTGGATCGGTCGCATGCGCCACAGGGTGGGCCGCAACCTGCGCCGCTTATATTGCGATGGGCCGCACCGGAAAGCTTGCAGGCCGATCAAATCTTGCGGCGTTAGAATACTTTGTCGCCGGTTTTGGCCTGCTCGTGGCTATTGCAATGCTGCTGATGAAAGTGGTTCCTGAAGTCCCCGGCCATTTCACGATCTACGAATGGTTGGCCCTCGGGATATGGATCGTGCTTGGCGCGATCGCCCGGCGTCGCGCAGCACGCGGTTGAGCGGTGATCGTGGCGCCTTGGAGTGGGGCGCGAGTTTGGCTGGCGCGGCGCTTCAGCGCTGCGATAAGGTTCTTGGTGCACAGCCAGCTTTAGCGAGGGCTGTAACCATTTAAAAGGAAATCAATGACGCTCAATAAACTGAATTTGTTTCTTCCGTTCATCTTCTGCCTCGTGGGTCATTTCTCGCTTGCCCAATCAACCTTCGATCTCGTCATCACTAACGGCCACGTCATCGATGGCACGGGCTCTCCGTGGTACTCAGGCGACGTCGGCATCCGCGACGGGAAAATCGCCGCCATCGGCAACCTCGCGGCGGCGGCGCGCCAGCGCACCATCGACGCCGCCGGCAGAGTCGTCGCCCCGGGATTTATCGACATGCTCGGGCAATCCGAACTGACCATCCTTGTCGATCCGCGCTTGCCGTCGAAAATTTATCAAGGCATCACCACCGAGATCACCGGCGAAGGCAATTCAATCGCTCCGTTAAACGACGCCATCATACAAACCGATCGTGCCGGCTACGATCACTATCACATCACTCCTGACTGGCGAACTTTCCGCCAATATTTTGCGCGCTTGGAAAAACAGGGCATGGGAATCAATCTTGCCAGCTATGTCGGAGCCACACAGGTCCGCCGCATGGTTCTGGGCGACGATGACAAGCAGCCCACTCCGGAGCAGCTTGAGCAAATGAAATCTCTGGTGCGAGAGGCGATGAAAGATGGTGCCTCGGGTGTCTCTACGTCACTCGAATACGCGCCCGCTCCCTACGCCAAAACCGATGAACTGATCGCGCTCGCTGCCGAAGGCGGCAAGTTCGGCGGAATCTATTCCACCCACATGCGCAACGAAAGCGACTCGATTCTGCCCGCTATCGACGAAGCCTTGCGCATCGGCCGCGAAGCTCACGTGCCGGTGGAGATTTGGCATATCAAAGTTGCCGGCAAACATAACTGGGGACGCATGCCTGAAGTGGTCGCCAAAATCAATGCGGCGCGCGCCAGTGGCGCCGACGTGACTGCCGACACTTACGCTTACACGGCATGGTTCAACGATTTCTCCGCATTCGTTCCGCCCTGGGCCCACGATGGCGGTACAGCCAAACTGGTCGAGCGGTTGAAGGATCCGGCCACGCGCGCGCGCATTCGGAAAGACATGCTCACGCCCTCGAGTGACTGGGACAACGAGTGGCAGGAGATTCCTGGCCCGGAGGCGATTATGATCGGCGTGGTGCAAAATCCAAAGATGCTCCCACTTCAGGGCAAGCGCCTGTCGGAGATAGCCAAGCTCTGGGTCAAAGATCCCATCGATACGTTGCTCGATTTTCTGATCGACGACCCCTACGCCGGAGTCGCTGTCTTCGGCATGTCGCAACCCGATGTGACGCTTGCGCTGCAACAGCCCTGGGTCGCGATCGACAACGATTCATCCGGTACTTCGCCGGATGGCATTCTGGGGCAGGAGCATCCGCATCCCCGCGCCTATGGAACGTTCCCCCGCATTCTGCGTAAGTATGTGCGCGAAGATAAGGCGCTAACACTGGAAGATGCAGTCCGTAAATTTTCCGCGCTGCCTGCGCAGCGGCTCCGCTTGACCGATCGCGGCGTTCTGAAATCCGGCATGTGGGCCGATGTTGTAATCTTCGATCCCGCGACCGTGCGCGATCTGGCAACGTTCGATAGTCCCAACCAGCTCTCAGAAGGAATGGAATACGTGCTGGTGAATGGCGTTCCCGTGATCGATAACAGCAAAATGACAGGAGAATTACCGGGGAAAGTTCTGCGCGGCCAGGGATTCGTGCCTTAGCTTCGGCAGGGAACGCTCTGGCTTGATTGAAAGTTCGGGGCCTACTGTTTGAGCCGGGCCTGCGTCTGCGGTGCCGGAACCAAGGCTACGCGTGGCTCTGCGAGCGTTCCCTGGATGCTGTAGGTCGCCCCACCAGCCGCTTTGGTGCCCTCGGCTTGAAACAGTTTGAAATCTAGATTCCGTGCCGGGGAAACAGTACCGCTGATCTCGTATATGCCTGAAGGCGAAATCAGTTTTCCCTTGGCGATCTCGATCTTCCCAGCCTGCAAATGAGCCTGTCCGCTCCAGCGCTCGATTCGCATCGGAGAATCGTCAGCATATAACTTAATGTGCGGCAACACTGCATTTCGCAGATCAAACTGCACTCGGCCTTCCCCCGATACCCAATCCAGAGCGGAAGTCTTCCATTGATAACTCCCCGCCAGGGTTCCGGAGACCCATTCATCGCGCATCGCATTGGCAATCTGCGACAACGAAATTGAATTCAGCATCCCACTTCCCGTGTACACCGGAGATGCTCCGGCGAAATCAATCTGCCAGTCGCCCCGATGTTTTCCACCCAGAAGATCCGCGCGCAGATCAGAAATCTTAAGAGTGCCTCGATCCAGATCGAGCGAAGCAGAAACCCGGCTCGCAACGATGTTGTGAACCAAAAAGTTCGCCGCGCTGATCCTTCCCCTAGCCCGCAAGTTCCGCAAGAACGATGACGGCACAGACTCACTGGCCGCCACCTGATACCATCGCCGCTCGCCCGGCGCCGGACGAAGCCACTCCCGCAGGTCCCCGATCGCAACTTCTTCCGTGCTGAGAGTGAAGTTCACCAAGCACGCTCCCGGCGCACCACAACCGCGCGGCACACTCACGTAGCCGGTCCAGTGGGCTTTGCCGGCCCGTGCGTTTAACTTGTCAACACGAACTTCATCAGGCGAAAGCAGCATCTCCGCGGAGGAAATTTCGACAGGTCCACCCAGCCCCTGCACGATTGCACGAACATTGCGCAGCTGGACTTTTCCAGTGAGTTCGGGGGCAGAAAAGCCCGAAGAGCTATCCGATACACTCTTCGTCCAGGAGCCTGAGACCAGCAAGGCCATCTGCGCCAGACCATCGACATTCGCTTTAATCGCCGGTAGGCCCAGCAAGCTCGCGAGCCGTAGCGAGTTAGCAATATCTCCGCCGCCGCGAATCTCCATGCCGTAACCCGACCTGCCGAACCAGCCTCGCGCCAGCGCCGATGAAGGTCCGCCGAGGGAGACGGGCAAAGGTCCAAACTCCAACTGCAGGCCTCCGAGTGGCACCCAACCCCCGGCCCACCGGCGCGGCGCTTTGCTCCTGATTTCTGGGTTCGCTGCTGGGCGTAATACAAAGGGTACTGATCCGGGAGACACTTCCATCTTGGTGAGGGCTGACTGCACATGAAGATCGCTAATCTCTCCTTGCCCCTGAAGTTTTACTTGCGAGCCTGAGTCAGCATCTTCCTTTAGCATAAAGTCTCCCTGCAGGCTTCCCGAGGCCACCAGATCTGCAGGGAGACTGTTTTTCAAACGAAGGGCCAACTGTGCCATTGCATTCGCGGGAATGTTTTCCAGGTTCAACGAAAGATCTGCTCTGTGCAATCCGGGCGCTCCGGCGTCGCCATGCAGAGTCATCATTCCGTTGCCGACCGGCGCGCTGCAGAAAATTTCGTGCGCTACGTGTTCTGCTGAACTGTAGCGCGCATCGCAGTGGGCCTGCAGCCGCATACCGTTGGGAATCGAAATGTCATAGCGGTGGAAATTATCGATGGACGAGTCGGCGCCGATCTGCAAACCCGCCGGGGTTCCTGTCAGGGTTGCATCGAATCGCAACTCTCCTCGCCATCCTTTGTCACTGCCCCAGACCAATTTGCTCAATTGTCCAAGCTGCACCCGGTCCCATTCCAGGCTGAACTGCAGCGGAGTTTCATGCAGGCTCGGGGCGCGCTGCCACGTGCCATTCACGCGCAACACTCCGGCATCGTTGAGGTTCATGTCCGTGCGCAGCGGCTGAGCGCGCAGACGCACGCCCCAGGAATTTTCGGATTCCTGCCAAAGCGCGAAGTCCGCATCCAGCAGCGCGTAAGGCTTCTTTACTTGACCGGTTTTGAAATTGATGCGTCCGGAACTTGCCTCGATGTAGGGAAAGCCGGGGCGCGCCTCCGATTTCGATTTCGCGGTTGGCGCGGTGGGCGTGCGCGCGGTATGTTCCAGCAAATCTTCCAGATTCCATCTTCCATTCGCGCTGAGCACCAGGTTTACGCTGGGCTCAGTTAACTCCAATCGCGAGACATCGAGCCGTCCGCGGAGCAGCGAGGCCACGCGCACCACCGCTGTAACTTCCGAGGCGCGCAGAATGGGTTCCGCGCCAAATGCGGGATCTTCCTCGATCACGAGATTTTCAAGATCGAAGCCGGGCCGCGGCAGGAATCGCAATTGAACCGAACCGATTTCCACCGGGCGCGCCACCGCGCGGCTGATCGAATTTGCAATTCGTGCTTTAAGCCGCGACACACCTGGCCGGACGAGAAACAAAATCAGCAGAACCGTAGCTGCCGCGATTGCCGCCCGCCGTTGGGAGGAGAGCTTCACCGCACAACTTTCAACGTCCGCTTCCAGCGCGTTTCGTCAAAGAAGTGCAGCACTACATGTGCCAGAAAGCCAATGCGATCACCAACGCCGGTGCGCTGGTACTGGTCGGCGGGGGTTTCAAAGGACCAATAGATAAACATCGGACGCCCGATGATGTTTTCCTTGGGAATGAACCCCCAGTAGCGGCTGTCTAAACTCACGCCGCGGTGGTCGCCCATGGCGAAGTAATGGCCGGGGGGCACCACCAGATCGCCGTCCTGAATGTATTGCGGCAACTCTGTCTCCCAGATAGGAGAGATATTCGGATCTTCCGGTGCGACCGCCGGGAAATCGTTTCGATAAGAATCGGAAGGATCATCGCGATCGTGGAGCACATAGGGCTCATTTAGCTTCTCGCCGTTGCGGTAGACCTCGCCGTTCCGCAAACGAATCCGGTCACCTGGTACACCGATGATTCGTTTGACGACGTAGGTTCCCGCATACGCAGGATCGGGGTGCAGGAACACGACAATATCGCCGCGATGCACAGTGTGATAAGGAATCACCGGCCCCACCCAAGGCGTCTTGGGCGCGAACGCGATGCGGTTCACAAACACGTGGTCGCCAATCAGCAGCGTATCTTCCATGGAACTGGAGGGGATCTCAAATGCCTGCACCACAAAAGTGATGATGAATAATCCCGTCACGAGTACCGCTGCCAGCGACGCCAGAAACTCCACCGTAGTCTCGCGCGGTTTTTCTTCGATCTCGCTGTTTGCTTTGCCGTTGTTTTTTGCCACTGTATTTAATTTTGCCAAATCTTCCGTCCGTTCAATTGCTGAATTGCTGCTCTCGCCCGCTCAATTCACCAGCCGCAAAGTCCGGTTCCAGCGGGTGATTTGAAACAGATGGGTGATTGCATACGCGAAGTGATGAAGTTTGTCGCCCATGGAACTGGGCATCACCGGCTCGTCTGCGCCTCGCACCGACCAGTAGATCAATAGCGGTCGCCCGATAATATTCGCTGCCGGGACGAATCCCCAATAACGGCTGTCATAACTATCGTCCCGGTTATCGCCCATCACAAAATAATGATCCTCTGGAACGATGAGCTGCCCATCCTCCACCAACTTGCGCAGCATCAGCCACCACTCCGGGGTTTCCCCGGGCGCAACATCGAGCCTGGGAAAATTGTCGCGAAACAAATCGTTCGCCGGACGGCTGAAATGGGCATACGGTTCTTGTAACAGTTGCCCATTCACAAACACCTGCTTATTTACCAGGCGAACCCGGTCACCGGGCACGCCGATCACGCGCTTCACAAAATGCTGCGCCGGAGTGACGGGATAATGAAACACCACAATGTCTCCCCGGTGTATGTGCCGATATGGCATCAGCCGGTCGGCGACGCTACCCGCGCCGTAACACAGCTTATTTACCAGCAGATAATCGCCCACCAACAGCGTGTTTTCCATCGAGGGAGACGGAATCTGGAACGCCTGCACGACAAACGTGATCACGAATATCGCGATCACCACCGTGCCCAGCAACGACTGCAGCGAACCCATCACATCCGACCCCAGCATTGCCGGGTTCCATCGCGCGTTTGACGGCCGATCCTCGGAGCAATCGCGATGGGAAACCGCCTCGGAAACCGGCGGCGCTGACGAAAAATGATAATCCGAATAATTCATCCACTTCACTAAAGGGGCGGCTTCATCCGTTTTCGGAGGAGCCTTGCTTAAGCCGACTGTACTTCTCGGCCGACGGTAACCCGCGTGCCACCATCTTCGATTCCGACGATTGCGTCCGCGACGCAAGATAAGCCAGCAACTGCCGCGCCGCGTCCTGCTCCGCGGTTTTCTTGGTCGAACCCTGCGCGCGTCCGACGAACTCACCACCGCTTTCGCCATTCTTGGCGTTCAGACGTGCCTCGACGGTAAAAATCTTATTGTGCTCCGGTCCCGCCTCCTGCACCAGCACGTAGCAGGGCTGCGGCATGCCCAATCCCTGCAATGCTTCCTGAAGCGCCGATTTGAAATCGGTCATGGGCAGCGCGCCGCCTTCGCGCTCCATGTTCTCCAGTTCAGGAACTAGAATTTCCCGCAAAATAAATTCCCGCACCGGTTCCATGCCGCCATCCAAGTAAATCGCCGCCAGGACCGCTTCCAGCGCGTCTACCAGCAAAGCCCGCTTGCTGCGCCCTCCGCTTTTTTCTTCGCCCCGGCCCAGCCGCAGGTAATGTCCCAGCTCCAATTTTTGTGCTACACGGATCAGGTGCCGTTCGCTGACGACGTGCGCGCGCAATTTTGAAAGCTCTCCTTCGCGGAACTTCGGAAACCGCTGAAACAATTCCTCGCTCGTCACCAGTGACAGTACCGCATCGCCCAGAAACTCCAACTGTTCGTTATCGTCTACCCTGACTTTGGTTGCACCCGGCTGCTGCGATTCGACCTCCCGCGCCTGCGAACTATGCGTGAGAGCCTGTTCAATTACCGGCCGCCGCCGGAAGTGATATCCCAGCGCCGCCTCCAGCGCGGTAATTTCCCTTTCCTTCATAGGATGGTTCGAGTTACATTCCGGTCACTTGGCAGGCGGCGCTGCGCCCCCGGTCAACTGGGTGAGCCGGTCTTTTTCTTTGCGCGCAGCATCTCCGGCGCCCGTGCCTTCTTTCGTCAAACTCACGGCCTGATCGGCGTACTTCAGGGCGTCAGGATACTTACTTTGCATGTCGAGCGCCACCGAGAGTCGGAAGATCGCAACCGGATCCGGCTGCTGCGGAAACGCGTCGATCGACTTCCGTAAATTCGCCTCGGCGGCCGCCCAATTCTTTTGATTGAAATCGATTGTTCCCAGGATCGCATAGGCATCTGAACGCAGAAATCCTTTAAACGCGTTCAATTGATCGGGGGGATAACCGGACGTCGGAACGTCGGTATCGACGGTTACTAGCGCTCGCTCCGCGTTTTTCCTGGCTTCCGCCAGTCGCTGATCGCGGTCCAAATCGGTGTCGCGTGTGCGCTCGGCCAGCACCTGTGCCACACCGATCAGGGCTTCCGGATCGTCTGGATCGTAGGTAAGTATTTTTTGCGCCATCTCCATCATCTTGTCGCCATTATTGGCCTGCTGATAAGCGTGCATGACGGACTTGTAGAGAAGAGGCCGAAGTTCGCTATCCGGGAACTTCGCCGCGAAATCGGCTGCGGCTTTTTCCTGCGCCGCTGGATCGGTAACCGCCGACGCGGTCTTATAAGCGTCAAATTCGGGCTGTGTCTTCGCCTGGGGCGGGCGTTTTCCCGCCGATGCTGCCGGCGCAGCGCCACTGCCTGGTCCCGCAGGCGCGGCTTGCGGGTTCGATTGCCCGGAGTTTTTGTTGTCGCTCTGCCCAAAACCGTTCTGCGTGAAACTACACGCTATAAACCCCAGCACTGCGATCAACGTCGCTGCTCGTGTCATGCTCTCTCCTCAGAACTATTTGGTAATTGAGTAATTTGGTAGTTGGATAGTCTGAAGCTCGGGTCGGCCAATTACAAAATTACGCGATCACCAAATTACAAAATGTCTTCATTGTGGCTGCGGCTTGGTCGGAGGCTCATACGCCTGCGCCAGGCCCCGCTCCGCCGCCGCCTTAACTTCCGGCAAGGTCGCCCCTGCGGTCAACGCTGCGCGGTACTGTTCCAGCGCCGCATCGCGGTCTTCTTTCATGTCGAGAATTCTTCCCAAATACACGTGCGACCAGCCGACGACTTTCGGATCGTTCGACGCCGCAATTGCCTTCTGAAAATTATCTTCTGCTCCATCTCGGTTTCGATTAGCCACGGCCACTTCCGCCAGAATAAACAGCGCTCGCCCCCGATCTCCAATTTTCTTATCCAGCGCTGCCTGCGCCAGTTCCTGCGCGCCTTTCGGATCGCCCTCTGCCAGCCGCTTCTCCGCCGTAATCAACAGCCGCCTCTCCTCCGGACGCGACAACCTTACCAGTTCCGGCGCAGCCGCGCTGGCAAATTGCACTTCAGCCGCTGCCTTCTCTTCTTTCTTCACATCGACCGCGTCAAGGATTCCCGCGTACTCTCCGCTGATCCCGGCCGGATCCTTTTCAAACGCAACGATCGCATTATAAAAGTGCCGTGTCAGAATATATCCCTGCTTCACCGCATCATCGACTGCCTGCGCGCGCATCGCCTCTTCGACTTTGCTTCCGCTCGTCCGAATCTCGATCGCCCTCACCAGGCACTCGGTCACCAGCAGGGAAATGTCCGTCTTAAAGCTTTCTTCCAGCGGTGAGCGCTTCACCGACTGCAGTAGCGGCTGCAATCGCTTGATGGCGGTGTAATGCTTTTCGGCCAACGGATCCAGTTCATAGTGCAAAAAGGTATGCCGGATCTGATCCATCTTCAACCCAGCTTCCGGTGACAATCCAGCAATTGAGGCGGGCGCGGGAAAAACTACGACGTAATATGCCGTTCCGTAATTGCGCGCATCGGTCTCATTCGGCGAACCCATGAAGTCCAGATAAACCGTGAACGTACGTCCCAGATACTGCGCCGAAGGCTGCTTCAAATAGACTTCGGTATCGAATACCATCTTCGCGAGCGGCTCATGATAACGCCGCACTGCCGCCGCATAATCGAACCGGTGCCGTTCCCAAACGCCGTGCACACCGGCCTTTTCGTAAAATTTCTCCAGCAAGGTTCCCAGCCCCGCAATCGCCCCCGCATCTGGGGGCAGGTCCTCTTCCTTGCTCCGCGGCATAAAATGCGGAGCCCCATCCATATAAAGAGCCAGGGAAATGTATTGCGACAAATTACGATTCGAGTCTCTCGTTGCCACGTGACGCTCAAGAAAATCGCAAACTGCAACTTCCGCGGCCTGCGCCTCCGCCGAAGATCGCACGTTGCGCTCAACTTCGGCCCGCACTTTGCTGCGCGTCGGATCCGAAATCGCCAGATCCTGATCGTAGCCGCATGCGTTCAACGCAGTGAGAACTGAAAAAATCGTTTCGCTCGTCTCCAGCGTAATCGGAATCCGATTCGAGTCGTACTGCGCGGGCTGCTTCTGCGAAGGCGGCTTCGGAGCAGCCTGCTTTGACGAAGACTGCTTCTGGCTCGGCGCCTGTCCGGCCGGATTTTGGCTGGGCTGCGACTGGGCTGCGGGAGCGGTTTGCTCCTGCCTCGATTCCACGCTGCTGCTCTCGGCTGCCGGGTTTACCGGAGCCGCTTTATCGGCCGGCGCTTGCTTGGTTGCATCGTCACCTGGTGAATTCTGTTGCTGCGATTGAGGAGGTTGCGCCTGAGTGACCGGCGCTTGACTTGTCGAGTTTTGATTCGGCGAGGCTTGACTTTGCGAAGCTTGATCGTGCGCCGCGCACCGCGGCTTCATCACTCCAAAAAGCGCCGCCAACAGCAGGGCGGCAAACCACGTACTCCGTACTCGCAAGCTCAGGAACTCCTCCAAAGATGGTTGTTGGCCAAGCGGAAGCTAAACTTCAAGTGTAAGGACTTCGCCCGGGAGAATCAAACGATAGGAACGAGGCAGCGTGCGGGGTCTTGAGTATGTCCGCCTGGCTGCCTGGTTTGGAGCGCACTTGATTACCTTTGTGTGCTCCGGATGCCACTAGAAGCCTCTTCCGTGAGAAAGCGAAGCTATGATTGAAGATCACTTAGACAGATATGGCTTCGCCTCAAAGTTCAATCGACCGGTTGAAGGTTCTGCTCAACTCCTCCACACCAATCGTAGTGATGGAGACAGTCGAGGAGATGCGCGCGGTTTCCCTGGTGCGTGCGGCCTGCTCAGAGCTGAGTTTGCCAGTATTCGAATGGACGATCGCCGACGGCCTGGTCCGCTCCAGCAACGGTGTGAACGCTGGGCAGTCTGTTGCTCACGCTGCCGCGCGGCCAGACTATCGGGCAGGCGCGCTGCCACAAGGCACCAGCGAAGCCGATCGATTGGTTCGGTCGGTTCTGTCGTCCGCCGATGGCGGCGCCGCCGCTCCGAGATCGGCGATGTACAACACCACCGATCCAGTGCAGGCGCTCGCGAACCTGGAGACCATGACCCTCGAAGCGGTCTTCGTATTCAAGGATTTCCATCGTCACATGGATAACCCGGTGGTAGTCCGCCGACTCCGGGACGTGGGCCAGAAATTCTCCGCGAACCGAAGAACCTTGGTGCTCACCGCTCCTGCGATTGAGATGCCGCCCGAACTGGGAGGGCTGGTGGAATTTGTCGACCTGCCGCTGCCCGACCGTAACCGGCTGCGCGAGATCATCCACGAAACTTATACGCGAATGGCAGCGACGCACCCATTAAAACTCGAGCTCGATGCGAACGGAGTGGAGGCCATGGCTGGCAATCTGCGCGGGCTGACGGAAGAAACCGCCGAGCGCGCCATCTCGCAGGCGGTTGTTGGACACCTGGCGCTTTCGCCGGAGTGTGTCACCGATGTTCTTGAGGCCAAGAAAGCTTTGCTGAAACGCTCTGAAATGCTGGACTTCGTGGACGCCACCGATAACATGTCCAGCGTCGGCGGCCTGGACAATCTGAAAGGCTGGCTGCAACAGCGGCAAGGATCGTGGGACGACCGCGCTTGCCAGTTCGGCCTCGACCCGCCCAAGGGCGTAATCATTCTAGGCGTTCAAGGATGCGGCAAAAGTCTCTGCGCGCGCGCTGTGGCAGGAGAATGGGAACTGCCGCTGGTAAAATTCGACACCGCCGCGGTGTACGACAAATTCATTGGCGAAACAGAAAAGCGAATCCAGAAAGTGTTCCGGGTAGCGGAGGGTTTAGCGCCCTGCGTATTGTGGATCGACGAACTGGAAAAAGTCTTCGCAGGAAGCGGCCCCGATTCCGCCTCCGCCGACGCAGGCGTCTCATCGCGGCTGCTGGCGGCGTTTCTCTGCTGGATGCAAGAACGCAAGGCCGCCGTGTTCGTAGCCGCGACCTGCAACAACGTAACCATGCTGCCGCCGGAACTGATTCGCAAGGGGCGCTTCGATGAACTCTTCTTCGTTGACTTGCCCAGTGCTGCCGAACGGCAGCAGGTATTTTCTATCCAACTGGAGAGGCGCAAACGCAATCCAGCCGGCTACGACCTGGGTCGAGTTGCTACGGTCGCTAAAGGATTCTCCGGGGCTGAGATCGAATCCAGCGTTCAAGCCGCGCTCTACAGCGCTTTTGCGCGCCAGGGGGAATTAAGCACGGAAGATCTTGTCGGCGCGCTCTCGACCACGGTGCCGCTCTCCGTTACCCGCGCAGAGGAGATTGATGAACTTCGTGCCTGGGCGCGAAAGCGGGCGGTTTGGGCGTCGCCGCAAGAGACAAGAACGGAAACTTCACGATAGCTACAAGCTGACTCTTGAAGCGAATAATGTGGGCGCCTATGCCGCCGCCAGCCTCTGATGAAAATAAGTCCCACCACCAAGCAATATCTCGATCGCCCTCAGAAGCGATTTCACGTCGGCTTTCTGAACCAGTCCTTTGATGCCGGCCTTCTTCGCTTCTTCTTCCAACTGAGGCGAGGGATCGATGGTCACCATCAAGACCGGCGACTCTGGATGTTGGGTCGATAGATTTTTTCCCGCTTCCAGTCCACTCATCCCCGGCAAACGAAAATCCATTACGGTAACGCTCGGGGTGTGTTCATTCCAACTTTCAATGGCGCGCCGCCCATCCTCAGCCTCGCCAACCACTTTCCAGTCGTGCTGCCTTTCCAGCACGGCGCGCAAATGACCTCGCATCATCGCGTTGTCTTCGACTAGAAAAATGCGAACCACGCGTCGCCTTTCGGTTTCCTGCAAGATTCAGCACCCACTGCGCAAATCGCAATCGCCCTACTCCAAACAGGCTATCGCTTCATCAGCCTGCGGAACATACAGCCGGCACCCTATCACTGGCCGCTGAATAAAGACGATCGAGGTTGCACGAGGGTATCGTTCTAGGACAGATACCTGAGTTAGTGCGCCTGATCTACAGATTGTCGGAGAAAGCAAACTGAAGCGGTTTAGTTAACCATGAACGCTGATCTTCGAGAACGACAACACTGCCCGCGAAGAAATAGGATGCCCCATCGACATCGCCGGACGGAACGTGGTGAAGATCAGCATTCTCTTTACTTCGGGAAGAAGCTGTTGCGACTCGCCCGGATCGGAAAGAATCTTGTAATCCTGCACGCGGCCGTTCTGATCGACGTACGCTTCAATGACGAGCGAGTCCGAATCCATCGAATTCAGCGTCGTACCGAATGCACTCTCCTGTAATTCTGGACCGGTATTCAAAACCAGCGGTACATCCTGATTATTCGCCTGCAACTGCCCCGGCATGGCGAGAATTGCCGTAACCAAGCCGAAGATGAGCAGCGCGCATACCAAACCCGCGGTGGCGGGAACCATAAACGCCTTCAAAGCATCTTCCAGCCGAATTAGAAACCCCTCATAGCGGCCGCGCCGCGCAGCCGCAGACTCGCGCGAGATCGCTAAACGCAGTTTCAGCCCAAGGTCAGGCGGCTCTTTCGTTCGTGCCACGCTCGCCAATAATTGCTGTGTCTGCCGCAACGAACGGAATTCCTGCATGCACGCAGAGCACTCCTCCAGATGTTGCTGCAGCGCCCGCATCTCGGTACCGGTAACCACGCCGTCCAGGTAAGGAGACAGCAAACGCTTCGAGACCGCACACCGCATTGCCGCATTTCCCATCCCACCCATGGCCATGTACTTCATGGCATCACCTCGACCCTTCTACCCCCTCCAGGCGCCAACGAGCCCAAACTTCTTTCCTCCGCAGGCTCGCTCAGATCCAGTTCGCCACCAATTTCGCGAAGGTAGGGCCCAAGCCGTTCCTTCAACGCCTGCCGCCCGCGCGTCAATCGCGACTTCACCGTTCCCAGCGAAATCTGCAATACTTCGGCGATCTCTTCGTACGACATATCTTCCAAATCGCGCAAAATCAGGGTTGTCCGATACGGCTCCGGCAAATGCCGCAACTCTGCATCTACTCGCTGCCGCAGTTCCCGGTGCGCGACATTGTCGAATGGAGAATCAGTGTGATCCGTCAGCGCATTCCGCATCGCCGCGTCTGGATTCGCAATTCCATCCGATTCGGCCGGTTCGATCGAGGTCTCCTGCGCTTTATGCCGGAACCACCATCGCTTCCGATTGGCCGCTTCGTGCAGCGCGATCCGGTAAATCCAGGTCTTCAGGCTCGATTCGCCATGGAAGTGCTTCATGCCGCGAAACACCTTCAGAAATACCTCTTGCGCCGTATCGGCGGCATCAGCCGGATCGCTTACCATTCGATATACCAGCCCATACACCGGACGCTGGAATTCGCCAATCAACCAGGCATACGCCTCTTCCGACCCAGCCTTTAGTTCGGCAACGATCGCGGCTTCTTCGGCCCGCGCTCCAATCGTGTTCGCCAGCTCTCCCAGTGTCGTTGCCCCTGCCATACTGCTGTCCCCTGTGTACTCGGGCTATTATAGGTTTTTGCGGCCTTCTTGAACTAAAAATGTTCCTAATAGACAGCCGGCGCCCCTAATAGGCGCATAAAGGGATAGACGCCACTCAGGCGCCCGAAGTTCCCAGCTGGAACTCCTTTCTTTACAAGGCACTTGGCTGGACGGTCCAAACCCACGTTCGTAAACTCTTGACGCCAGCCGTCTTCATCCCTTTCCCCTTCCGCTTTCACCGGCATGGTCACGATACTGCCGTTCAGCTACCGTCCTGCCCAGATTCTTCGGGGTCAAATCCACGCGGCCTGACGTCGTTGGCCGCCAGTTCTGGCGCAGAATCGTGCCCCGTGCATGAGGCCCTTTCTCCCAATATGCAGGTGGTGAGTAAAAAACATCCACCCGCCTCGGACTGCGCGAAGGACGAGCCATTCCAATGTACGTTTCCGGAACGCTCTCCATCACTACTTGCAGCGAGGCTGCTGCTCCTGCGGAAACCTGGATCTCGCATTCCAGAGTTCCTGTGAACGAACCCACCGATGGAGTGAAACTGGCGAGCCCGTTCGAATTGCTCTGCACCGTGCTCTGAGTTGTACTGAGAATCAAAGGCATTCCGGTCTGCGCGGGTGCGGAGCCGCCGGTCGCCAGCGCAAGATTGTTTCCTGCCGGCCGTAACACCGTCGATTGAAACAGGACGCTTGCCGCGAGAACCGGATTCGGCGGCGTCGACGAGTCGGTTACGCGCACGGTCAGCGGCTGAAATCCCGATCCCGATACTACTTGTCCCGCCCCCGACACTGCTTGCAGGTTCAACATCGTGGGCGCAACAGCGTTGCCGTAGATATTGCGGCAAGGTGTGTTTCCAGGAGCAACGCACGCATTCACCTGCAAATTCGCGGTGAACTCGGTCACGGTCAGTGTGACCGTGGCATACCCGCTGCTATTCGTTATCGCGCTCGCAGCGCTCAACGATCCCGAGCCATACGCGAAGAAGAAATTTACCGTAACTCCGCTTTTCGGTGCACCAAGGTCCACGACCCTCGCAGTGAGTGGCACGCTAACTGATGCTCCCTCTGCGATCCAAAGATAGGTAGTGTTCACGCCAATATCCAAAGAGGTAGATGTCGCAACCATCGTCGCGCTCACCGCCTGCGCCGGGTTGTAAACCGCAGGGGCAAGAGTGGCGGTGATCGTAGCGTTTCCCGTTGCGCTGGGCGTAACCCAGGTGGATGCCAACCCGGTTTCATCGCTGGTAACGGAGCAACTGGGAGTGCCGCCGCAGGCTGAGAGTGTGGCGGCGTTCGTTGTGGACCAGACTACAGTTGCCCCGTTGACCGGAGTAATTCCATCGGAAGCAACAACTCGCACGATCACAGGGTTGACCGTCTGCGTGCCCACCGGCGTCGGCGGATTGGCTCCCTGCACTAAGCTGAGCCGGTCGGTGGCCGCAGCACCGAAGGTAAGTACATTCGTCATGACCGAAGATGCTCCGCTTACCGGGTCTGTTACTGTGACGGTGTGCAGTCCGTCCATTTGCGGGGGAGCAGCCACCAAGATTTGGCTCGCATTCGTTGCCATCAACGGTATGGCATTGCTGGCTACGGATACTGAAAGCGCCGGCGCAAAGCCTGTGCCTTGCAAAGTGATCGCGCCGCCGCTGACCGGAACCCGTGCCGGGCTCACCGAGTCCCCGTAAAGCACATGCGCGTGATACTGGTAGTCTGGCCGCCCGTCGCCTCGTAGATCGGCGATGCCGACAATGAAATTGCTTGTGCTGTAGATCTGAGCGTTGAGCAGAGTCGTGCCGAAAGTTTCCGAGTCAAACGGAGAGGTGGTAAGCGCAGGCGGAGGAGTGCCGTACGGGTCTCCGAGCGTCCACATGCCAATCACTGGCTCCGCTTTGGATTCACTCGCCGCACTCGTTTCGTCCATCGCGGTGACCGCTACCGATAGCGTGCGGTTGGCTTGTGCGGTGAGCGAAAAGTAGGCAACGTCTCCATAGCCGCTCAAGGAACCGACCCAGTCTCCAGCGGGGAGGATCTGTGCTGGGGCGCTCCAGGTCTCGCTTGCAGCCCACGGGAGCACAGCTTGGGCGCTCTCTGACATGAGAATGTCTTGTTCGAATTCTCCGCCGGCGCTTACGGTCACGGTGATCGGGTCCCAAGTACCGGAGGGAGCCACCTGCGACGGCTTGTACGGCCCGACTCCGGCCGACCACATCGGGTCAAGCGCTTCGACCGAAAGCTGATATTGCGCCGTGCTCGCCCCATTCGGAATCGGCAATCCCGCCAGATCAAAAAAGCCCTCTAGCGTCTGATCCGACGAACCAAACTCGGCGTAAGCGCCGCCCAACGGATTGTCCCAACCGGTGACTGGATTGCCCGCATTGCCCGTGAAAAGAAATCCAGAAACCGAGGATGCTCCGTACTGGTGCGAGGGCAATCCCGTGGAAGGATCGATCCAGCGGGCGAATACATTCACGCCCTGCATGGGTTGCCCAAAAGCCCCGGAATGATTGGCGAAATAGACCGATCCGTAAACCCGCGCCGTAGCATATGAAGTTGCCGCGGGATACAAACGCGACAGCGCGGCCATGTCATCCGAGGCCAGTTGGTATGGATTCGCGTAACACACGGTGATCGGCACGCAACTGGGCAGATCTGTGTAATGCATCACCGGAAAGCCGGCGTAGTCATCGCTTGTCGGATGCGGAATCCCGGTAATCACATTCAGGTTCAGTTGAGACCAATCCAGGCCGATTATGCCGCCCAGCACGCGCACCAGCCGGTATTCCACATCGGTGAGCTGCGACGACTGCAGGGCGCACTGCCCATTAATTACCACCAGAGCGTGCAGAAAATTCGCGCTGGGGCCGAAGTTGTCCGCGCCTCCATAGACTGCATTCCAGAAACATTGCGAGGGATCACCCGCGCCTTGTCCGAGCAAAGCATCGGTAACGCTCCCGTCGTAGTCGTAAACGATTCCCACCGGCGTTCCGATGGCCTCGGGAGTGATATCGGCGGGCGCAGTCACGATGCCGCTCGAGTTCACCTGAATGTTGCTGCCATTCACGTCTTCGGCGAGCTGGCCGGCGGCGGTCGCAGTCAGCGCGGCAATCGAAACAGAGGTCCACTGGCTGAAAGAGTTTGCCACCAGAGCGTTAGCAGAGGCGTTGGGCAAGATCGGGCTGAGATCTCCTTGATCCGTGTAGTAATTCACTTGCCCAGACAACCACGTGATGGATTGGCCCATGGTGGAGGAGTTGAAATAACTGGACCCCGCAACGTACTCGGGACCGCCGGCCCAGGCGCGAAAAGAAACCAGAGTGATCATCGCAAGCACTGCGGCTGCGCGTGGGAAAAGCGAAAGGTTGCGCGTGATTTTTCTTTGTAAGATCACCTGTCGCTTACTCCATTCCCAAGGAACGACGCACCGCGAATGTAAAATCGGCATAAGGCACTATCGTTCTGCCTCGCAAAATCGGATCTTGCCCCAACAGTTGAAGGTGCTGTGGGTTCAGCAATATCTTTCCCTTGGAGATCGCAAATCTCCCTGCGCTACCGGCTACCGGACTGGTCAGTCCCAATTTGCTCGGTGAATATAGGAACAAGAAAACACGCTCGCCAACCCGGTATTGCTCTCCACGTCTCCACAGGCCTGCCCATTCCCGGATGGTCAGAGAGTGGCCCGCCTTAGCGCCCCGTATTGCGGTCTCCACTTCGAACGTTATCGCCGTTGATGGACTGCCGCTCGCTGCACCAGTTCGAACCACGGAAGTCACGCTCCCGGAAAAAACAATGCCTGCCATTTGCGTGATTTGCGGGAAGCCTACCGGACCAGAAATAAATGGGGGTCGAGAAGCAGGCCCGGTGAAATGTCCCCGCGAGCCCTCAACGGGGGAGTTCCAGACTCCGAACGGAGCATCGGGCAACAGGGCCGGCCCGAATAAAATTTGCGAATCCGCCGGGGTGTCCTGCCCGCGCAGCATCGCAGCCAGAAGTATCACGAGAAAAGCGGCGAGCAGACGCCACCAACTTCCAGACATGGCCATCCTCTGAGAACGAATGTCTGCTCGGTGGTTTGGGAAACCGCACTCAACCTACTCCTCACGCTGCAAAGTATTATGTGACTGATGTCACAAACACTCTGTGGATTAAAGCGCCGCTATCCCAGAACTGGCATGTCGTATCGACACGCGGAAAACCGCAAATAGCTAAATGATCTCGCAATTATTCGACGCCAGCCTCACCGGATAAGTCCACTCATCTTCCGGACCCATTCCGCCGATAAATGCTTAGGAGCTTAGGGTCACGTGAAAATCCTATTAATCGATGACAGCAAGCCAATCCTCAAGGAGAACGCGCGTGTGCTAAGCGAAGCCGGTTACGATGTGGTTTGCAGTAACGACGGTGAGTCCGCGCTGAAAATGGCCAAGGGCCATAAGCCAGACCTCATCTTGTTGGATATGATCTTGCCGGGAATGAGCGGTCCTGAAGTTCTGACACGGCTGAAGAAAGATCCGGTGACAAAGTCCATCCCGGTGGTCGTGCTCAGCAGCCTCAGCGAGAAAAACCGGGAAAAGCTGATGGAAGCAGGTGCCGAAGAATATATCGAAAAAAATACCTTGATGCCGTCACCGGGGGTGAATGTTCTGCCGAAGGTGCTCGAGGTTCTTCTTGGCCGCATCCGCAGCAAGCGAGGAAGTCGAGGGAGAGCAGTGGTGAACAAATAACTCGCCTCACTCTGCCGCAACAGGGAAGCTACGGGCCATCAATTTTCGCTCAAATCCCGCGGCGCAGATGTTCCTCGGCGCTTAAATTAGCCCCCGCCAGCAGCAGCAATCCGGTAAGAAACGCCCAGAACATCAACGTCACCGACAAGGCGAACGGCCCGTAGACTTCCCCAAAATTCAGCCACGGCAGCGCGAGGATGTAACCATATTTCAGAGCTTCCGAGAGCAACCCCATGACAATGGCTGTCGGAAGCACGGCTCGCGCGGGAACTTTGCCATTTGGCAGCACCCAGTAAATTAGGAAGAAAATCGCAATGCTTGCCGCAATGGCAAAAACCTTCATCCCGAAAAAGCCGACCACCCGGATGAAGCCGCTGCCATGGCCGCGCAACAGAAATCCAATCAGCGCGACATTACCGGCGGTCATGGCAATCGAGAGCAGAGCCAGCACTCCGGAGCTGAAGGCCAGTCCCAGCGAAATCAACTGATTTCCAAAGTACGACCGATTGTTAGGGAACCGCCAGATGCGGTTCAACGCAACCTCGAGCGGCATGAACACGCCGGACGAAGTGACCAGCAGGATAACCAGCGATGCCACCTGCACGCGCTGCCGCGAGTTCGACATCGCCGCCAGGTTGCGGATTACAAATTCCTGGCCGGCCGGCAGGTAGTCGCGCAGCAGCTCGACCACAACGTCGTACATCACACGCGAATGAAAAACGCGGCGCACCAACGTCATCAGCAGCACGACGAACGGAAAAAATGACAGAATCGAATTCGCCGCCACCGAAAAGGCGAAAGTATGCACGTCGGTGCGAAGCAGGTATTTCGCCGTCGCTATTGCCAGTCCGGGCGACCTGCTCCCCTGAGGTCGCTTGGGAAGGCTAGGCTCCATCTCCGCTGCTTCAGGAGCCGTAGTTGTAACTGGAGTGGTCACGAATGTGGGTCCATGCTATCAAAGCTCGGCGATTCCTCCGACTTCCTTGAGTAACCAGAGCCCAACCAGTTCGGCGCAGGCCATTTCTTTAACCTCGTTAAAGCTTAAAACTATGACCCGCGGTTATTTCCGTAACCTATCCACTAATTTTTCTTGCGAAACGATTTAATACTCCTTATTATCTTCTGCTCATGTACCGGTTCCACACCGGGGCATGAGTCTGTAACGCAGGTTGATGTCTTGAGCAGAGCGGTAGAAATCAGCACCGATGGGCCAGGGCTCCAGAGCTTAGCGCCGTATTCTGTTGCGGGTCGCTAACCGAGGAGTCTTTTGCTTTGGGGAGCAGATTCTCCGGCACAGAGAGACGCAACCGGGTTCCACCAGTTTCTTGAGGGGGCGCTTCGTTCCTTGGAGCTACGAAACAGGAAATCGGGGAACTAATTCTTAATGAAGGAAAGGAGTTTTTCTGTGAGAGAGAAGGGAACAGTAAAGTGGTTCAACGGGGCGAAGGGATACGGTTTCATCCAGCGCTCCACGGGGGAAGACGTCTTCGTACATTTTTCCGCGATTCAGGAGAACGGCTACCGCTCGCTGAACGAGGGTGAGACCGTGGAGTTCGATCTGCTCAAAGGCCCCAAAGGCTTTCAGGCGGGCAACGTCGTCCGCGCTTAGTTCTGTGACACTCAACCCTCCCGCCCTCGCGGGAGGGTTTCATTTCAGGGAATCCCGCCAAGTTAAGACGCGAACGGGAGATTCAGCGATTTCTCCATTGGGCGAGGCTTTCGCTGCCGAGAGCCAGCGTTCCTAACGAAGGTGCCTGAGAACCAGGGTGTAACTCTGCCGGCCCGCTCGGCTCGGAGTTCTCTGCAGTGCTGCAGCTGCCCGCGGCAATCGCTGTGTTGGGACTTGATTCATACCCGTAGCCCAGTACGTGAGTCGAAGAGTAGCTCTTATTGAAGTAACCTTGTTTGAACGTGACTGCCAGCCGAGCCCAGCCGTAATGCACCTGTCCAGCCTGGGCAAACTGAAAGCCCACATAGCCGCTCTGCAGCAGGCTCAGGTTTCCGCGATGCTGGCTCTTGGTGCCTCCTCCTTGAACCCGGCCATATGTTCCTCTGCCGTAGGTGAAGAGCAACCCGTAGGATGTCGGTTTCCCGAAATTCCCGCCCGGGCCAATGTCCGCCCCGAAGGCCAAGTCAGCAGGAAGATTGTTAGCTCCCAGTACCACCTTTGCGCCGGCCGAATTCGGCTCGAAGAAGCCGCGATTCCACCAGAAAAACTGGCTCACGCCTGTGGTGTAGAAATACTGCGTGTACTGGCTCTGTGCAACGTTGAAGGCAGGCGCGAATTGCTGTGCGGGATTCAGTGGAAATGTGTTGCTGGTCTGCAGGTCGATCGATACCGTTTTGCAGATCGGCGCGCCTTCTGCTGGCATCGCGCAAGCCAGCACAGCTACGCCCGAAGCGGCAGCAGCCATCGCGTATGCATTCAGGCGCCGGTTCAACGACTCGGGCAATCGGGCAGGAGTCTTGGTCTTTCGCGCTGCCCTGGTGCTGATTGAATCGGATTTCATAATGTACCCTCTATTAATCTCAGTTCGCCGACCGTCAACCCCTTTTTCTTTCAACCTGCGCCGCGGCGCTAAGGCAAACCGAAGACATAAGCGGCATTGGGGAGTAGATAGTCTGAGCCCCCGACGACCGTCTTTCCGCTGATGCTGAGAGCGGTTCCAAAATCAGCATTGTGGTGCACGTCAGACGCGGTGAGCACCGTGCTGCTGGAGGCGTTTTGCCAGCCCCCTGCTGGCTGCTTGAACACATAGATTCCGCCTTGGGCTCCCTCCGGCGCCGCGCCTCGGAACGGCGCACCCACGATAGCGAGCTCTCCGGAAATTGACACCGAGCCGCCAAAGAAATTGAATGCCACGCCATCCGCCGCCGAAAGCTCTGCGGTCTGCGTCATGTTTCTCCATCCAGCCGCGGGCTTCGAAAATACGTAGGCGAGGCCTGGGATCGCGTTCCCAGGGTTCGGCGCTCCGACGAGGATATTGTTGCCATCGATCGAGATCGAATTTCCTATCCGTGCATCCGCCAGCGCGTCGGAAGCTCCGAGCTTTGCGGTCTCGGTCATATTCGTCCATCCTCCAGCAGGCTCTACAAAAACATATGCCTTGCCCGTGCTTCGGTCGCTTCCGGGAGCGCCCACCGCGATGGTATTGCCGCTGACCGCAACCGATTCGGCAAATTCGGATGTAGCCAGTTCATCCGACGCGGTCAGCTTTGCCGTCTCAGTCATGTTCGTCCAACCTCCGGCGGGTTTGACGAAGACATAGGCGTTGTCGGCCGTATCGTATGACGTGCCCCCAACCACGATCGTGTCTCCGCTGATCGAAACCGATCCTCCAAAAAATCCATCGTTCGTGCCGGAGGGCGTCAGGATCGCGGTAGGAAACATGTTGGTCCATCCCCCGGCCGGTTTCACGTAAACGTAGACGTAACCGTCTCCGCTTTCGAATGCAGGACTGCCAATTACGACCGTGTCACCGTCCATCGCGACGTATGCGTTAAACCGCTCTTCCGATGGCGGAGACGCAAGTGTCGCGAGCGGCAACGTGTTGCCCCAACCCGAACTGTTTCCCTGATATACGTAAGCCAGCTTCGATCTGACGGGGTACTGTCCTGCAACCACGGTTCTGCCCGATACGGCGACCGATTCGCCCAGACTGAAAGTAAACCCTTTAACCGTAAGCTTTGCCAACTGCGACCAGCTGCCCTGTGAGACCGGAACCGAAGGCGCGTTTGCAGCCATTCGGGGACGGAGATTTCGTAGCGCGCGAGAAGAATTCTGAGCCGAACCAATCCCACACATTGACCCCGCAATGATCAACGGCAGAAATCTGAGTACACTTCGGCGGAGCAACATCAGAGACCTCCTGTGTGCACAACTCCAGGACAAGAGAACCAGTGATCGGAAGAACCGGGAATTCAAAACGTCCGTTGCTCGCCGAGTTGGGGTAATCGCGAGCGTGGGGTGACATTATGCTACGGGAACCGGCGCAGGTCAATCAGGCCAGAAGCCCGCTGACGGGGGCCGAGAGTCTCAACTAACGCACCTCGACCGACAGCAGATCTCCGTCAGAAAGCCCGCCCGGCCTGTAGTTCACCGAAACCGATCGGTTATTCCACTCGCAGGAAAACGTATCGGCCCCAATCAGCAGCAGCGATTTGTAGTCGGAAGTGCGCAGCTTGAGCACGGTTCCATTCGCAGTAACAGTGAGCACTGCAGCGGGAGACTGCGAACAGTCTACGCCTACCAGCCGTCCCTGAAAAAACCTTGCCGGGCGCGTGTCTGCCGTGCCCGCCGGGTGCGCAGCCTGCTCGGCCGCGCGCTTCGCGGCGTCCTGCTCGAGAACGTCAAAGGGAGAACTCTGCGCCGACAATTTCTTATCCGACGCAGCGCTCGTCTCAGACACGCCGTACTTCTGATTGGTGGTGAGCTGCCCCAGGCGTTCGCGAGCGTCAGCGGCGATCTGGGCATTGCTGCTCGTTTCCAGGTGCTGTAGCAGAGCTCGCGCCGCCTCCCATTTTTTATCCGACTCGTAAATTTCCGCCAGATGATAAAGGTATCGCTGGTTCCGCGGACTGAGCTGGATCGCCGCCCGCTCCGCCTGCATCGCGGCGATTTGTCCTCCGCCTTCCATGCGGGCGACCGCCATCATGTCGTAGGCATCCGCCCGCTCCGGATACCACTCCAGCACAACGCGCAGATCCTGCAACATATTGGGAAGGCCCTCAATATCGGCCTTCTTCGCCTCTGCCATCCGGTACTTCAGCGCGCAGAGATAATAGCGAACCCACATATCGCGCTGGTTCAGTGCGGCAGCGTCTCCCATTTCTTCCAGCGCTTTGTCGAACTCGCCGTGCTGCAGATGGTCCCACGCCAGCGCCCGGTGCGCGATTTCGTTTCCCGTCGCCGCTACCAGCGGAGCATCTTCCCCGCGCTCTCTGCTGTTCACTTTAGCCGCCGCCGCTTTCGCGGCTGCGCCCGGATCGACGGTCGTGGCCAGCGTCTGCAACTCCCGCAATCCAGCTTCGCGTCGATCCGAAATCCTGATCTTTATTTCCGCCACAATTGCACGGGCATCCGCTTCCGGCATGGTCTTATTCGTGATCACGCTGTCACTCGGTCCCACGAGTTCGGGGAATTCGTAAACCGGCGCAGCATTCGTTTGTGAGCTCCGCTTCGAGGCATCCAGCGCGGCAAATAGAGGAGTCAGCGAGTGGAAATAATCCTTCACCGCCTGGTCGAACTGAGCCGCGGTGATCCCGTACGCTTTCTGAATCGCCTCTTCCACGGGCACATGCTGATTCTCAACCAACCCGAAATAAGTTCCGGTCTCCGGCATTTTCTTCTCATGCTGCAGGTAGTGAATCAGCATCCACGACTGCGCGTAGAAGAGCGTATTGCGCATTCCCTCGCCAGAAATCGTTGCCTCATGCTTCATCGTGAGCAGATCAGGCAGCGCCAGCCAGGCCTGACCGCTGAGAAGCTCGGTAAATGACTTCGGCGAAGTGCTCTCTTTCTGATTCCCCAAGAGGTCTTCGGACAAAGGCGAATGCAACTCCGGATCGCCGCCGATCTCATACTTCCTGTCGTCCAAGCGAATCGAGCTGAAATATTCCGCCATCCCTTCGTCAAACCATCCCTGCGCCTGGGGATAGTTGTAACTCAGGAGCATGACCGCAAAGTCGTGGCTGACCGCACGCCACGATTCCTCCTCAAACGAATTCAGCACGATGAAATTCTGGTCTTCGCCCGGAACGAAGAATCCGGGCACACCGAGGGGCTTCCCCTGGCGCAGAGGCGCAGTCTGGTAATAGGATTTGTCGCTCTTAAAAGCGAAAATGGTGAGCGGCACAGGCTCGTTAAGCCGGTCTTTCATCAGCAGCGAACCAAATACCGCCCGCATCTGCTCGAAGCGCAACGCAACCTCGTGGCCTTTCTTTTCACCCGCATCGGTAATAACGGTGTAGTGCGTCGAGTGAACCTCGAGCCACGGCGAGGGCTCAGCCGAAGAAGCCCATGCAACGAAACCCGCGTATAGAAGCATCGGGGAAAGCAGCGAGAAGATCATGGAATGTGTGCGGCCCATGGGCGCTCCACCGGGGGGAGACGGCTGTCAAAATGCTACCACGAGAATTGCACGTCCAGAACACCAGCCCGTTCCCTCAGCGAGCCAACGATTCTTCGTATGATGATATTCGGATGCATGACCCGCGATGCAATTGACGGCTGCCGCGAAAAGAAGTCAAATGAAAGCCCACCCCCGATTCAGGAACGGAGATCTTTCGAGGAGCATAACGCGGCAGTGATTGTCATGCGAAATGCCCACACTGGCGGGCCGCAGCGCCAACTCAAGATGACCCTCCGCATCCTGCTGACCTCTCTCCTTTGTTGCACCTGCATTCTCACGCAGTCATCGCTCGGGCAGGAGGAGCAAACAGCCAATGGAGTTCGGACCATCCAAGGAACCGTTCTAAATTCAGTGACCCGCGCCCCGATTGCGCGGGCTCTCGTCAGTTCGGGCAACCGCATCGGAGCCCTCACCGACAGCGAAGGACACTTTGAATTCGCCTGGCCCGACGAAAATAGCTTCAGTGGACTTCGTCGCGCCGGCTCCTGGCTCAACGCCAGCAAGCCCGGCTACCTGGATGACCCTCGCGGAAGAAGCCGCACCCAGTCGGTTGCCACTGTCGACCTCATCCTTTTCTTACAACCCGAATCGTTGATTACCGGGCGCGTCTTCCTTGCCGGCAACGAACCCGCGACGGGAATCATCGTTCACCTCTATCGAAGGGATGTGCAAAACGGCGTCTTCCGCTGGATGCTGCGCTCCCAGATGCAGGCGAACTCAAACGGCGACTTCCGTTTCGCCGAACTCCTGCCCGGGGCTTACAAACTTCTGACCCAGGAGTTCATGGACAATGATCCTTTGCTCAAAGCTCCGAACGGCCAACTCTACGGCTATCCGCCTGTTTATTTTCCAAACGCAGCCGACTTCGCTTCCGCGAATACGATTCAGCTTACGGCCGGTCAGATTTTTCAGGCAGATATCTCGGTAATTCGCCAACCCTATTTCGACGCAAGAATTCCAATCGCCAATCCCGACTTCAATAACGCAATGAGTGTGAACGTGTCACCTCGCGGCAATCGCAGCCCTGGCTATTCGCTCGGCTACAACCGGCAGAAACAAAGGATCGACGGTTCTCTGCCGAATGGTAACTATCTGGTCGAAGCCTCGAGCTTCGGGCCAACCCCGCGCAACGGCATGGTGAACTTGTCTATTGTTGGAACGGCCGCCGAAGGGCCGGCCCTCGTGCTCGTTCCAGACGCTTCGATCAACGTCAACGTGAGAGAGGAGTTCACTTCGACCCAGCAAAACGACACCGGCAGCTTCAGCGACGGCCAACGGACGTACACCTTCCGAGGGGCAAGGACTTATCTTCAAATCAGTGCCCTGTCCGCCGACGAATTTGCTCCGCACCGTGCCGGGAATCTTCGTGATCCTTCGCGGCAGAACGATGACTCGCTAGTGCTCGAAGGTCTATCCCCGGGACGGTACTGGTTGCAGCTCAGCACATCGCGCGGCTACGTCGCATCCGCGAGCATGGGCGGAGTTGATCTGCTGCATCAGCCCTTTACCATCGCTTCCGGATCGACTACGCCTATTGAGATCACCATGCGCGATGACACCGCTGAGATCGACGGCAAGGTCGCCGGGCTAAATCCTGTAACGAACCCATCCTCCGGGGTAGTCAACGCGACGGGCCCCGGAGCCAATACATTCGCCCCCGGATCGCCCGCCTACATCTACTGCATCCCTCTTCCCGACAGCGCGGGACAATTTCAGGAATTCGGCCTCAGCTCCGACGGAACATTCACCTCCCAGGCCATGGCCCCCGGCACTTATCGCGTAATGGCCTTCGATCATCAACAAGCGGACATACCGTATCGCGATGCCGAAGCCATGCGAGCCTACGAGACCAAAGGCCAGGTCATTCATTTGTCCCCCGGCCAGAAAACCAGCGTGGAGCTGCAACTCATCACCGACAGCGATTAAGCATGCGTACTTATTCGATCCCAATCCGCCAGCTGATCGCGATCACAATCACATGCATTCTAGCCACGGCAGCCCGTTCACGATCGCAGACCACAACTACCGCTCAAGCGCTGTCTGGAGGCGGCTACAAAATCAGCGGCACCGTCATCAATAAAGTCACGTCAAGCCCGCTCGCCCTGGCGCGAATCAGTATCGCCGACGCGAAAAACTCGGCAAAATCTGCATTCGTGATTACCTCGGAAAATGGCAAATTCGAATTCACCGGTGTCCCCGCGGGAAAATATTCCTTAACCGGCGAGAAGCGAGGATTTGTCACTGCCAGCTACGATCAGCACGAAGAGTTCTCCACCGCCATCGTAGCCGGCGCCGGCCTCGACACAGAGAATCTAACGCTCCGCCTCGCTCCCAACGCCGTGATCTCAGGCAAAGTGCTCGACGAAGCGGGTGAGCCAGTTCGCCACGCCACTATCAGTCTCTATCGTGACGATCACAGCAGCGGTGTCGATCAGATTCGCCACATCCGCGGCACAGTCACCGACGATCAAGGCGCCTACGAGATCGCTTCTGTGCGCCCCGGTACGTATTTTGTTTCAGTCAATGCGACGCCCTGGTACGCCATTCACCCGACCTCGCGCGGCGAAACCCCGCGCTTCGGCCACGAGCCCAGCCCAGTCGATCGATCTCTCGACGTCGCCTACCCGCTAACCTTCTACGCCGACGTGACCGATTCAGACGACGCCACTCCCATTCCAATTCGCGGCGGCGACCACTTGCAGGTCGACATTCATTTGAATCCAGTTCCTGCGCTCCGTCTGCTATTCCATGTGTCTGGCGATCGCGAGCACGGATTCGCCCATCCCAGCTTCCAACAGCCAGTCTTCGACAGCTCCCTGCCGGTTACATCCACCGGAGAGCGCATGGTTTCCCGTGGCTTGCTCGAAGTCACCGGCGTCCCGGCCGGCCGCTACAACATCAATCTCAATGGCCAGGAAGCCGCGCTTCAGATGAATGGAGTCGACCTCACCCGCGACGGGCAGGAGATCGATACTTCTCGCGCCGAAACCCTGTCCTCGGTAAGAATCTCGGCGCAGGTGCAGGGCGAAGCCACGCTGCCACAGAACTTGTTCGTTGGCCTGCGCTCCGGAAACCGAAACTCCCTGGGAATGCGCATGCTCGACCCCAAAGGTGAAGTCGAGTACCAACAAATAACCCCCGGCCCCTACGAAGTCATCGCTCGCGGTTCCACGACCCCCTACTCCGTCGCGCACATGACGGTCGACGGCACTCCGGTGACGGGCCACACTTTGACTGTGATGCCAGGCTCGTCTCCAACTGTCGACGTGACTTTGGTGGGCGGCAGCATCAACGTCGCAGGCTCCGTGAAGAAAGCTGGCCACGCTTTCGGAGGAGCCATGGTAGTCCTCGTCCCCAAAGATCCCCAAAATGATCATGACCTTTTCCGCCGCGATCAGAGTGATCTCGACGGAACCTTCACTCTGCGCGGCGTCATCCCCGGCTCCTACACGATTCTGGCAATCGAAAACGGCTGGGACCTGGAATGGTCCCAACCCAGCGTAATCACCGCCTATCTGAAACAAGGTCGCAAGGTGCAAGTCAGCAATCAATCCGGAAATTCCGTAAAACTAACAGAAGCGATCGAGGTTCAATCTGAGTAGGCTGACGCTAATCCACTTCCGCGCTATGCTCTCGTTATGCATAAGCGGTATATAAGAACCACTCTTGTCTGCGCCACGCTTTTCGTCGGTATCTTTCTTTGGGCTCAGCAGCCGGAGCAAATACCCCCGGCGAATCAAATGGGCTCAGCGGTCCACAGTACGGGATCGCTCGTGGTTACCGGCGATCACATATCATTTTCGCTTTCGCCCGCCGACTTTCACGCCCTGCCGCACATCATCATCACAGTCCACAACAGCCACGCCGACGCTAACGAAACCTATTCCGGCGTCCCGCTCGCAACTTTGCTGGCCAAGATCAACGCGCCGACCGGCAAAGACCTGCGCGGAGAAGCTATGACGCGCTATCTCGTCGCCACCGGCTCCGACGGATACGCAGTCGTGCTCTCGCTAGCCGAAGTCGATTCCGGATTCCGCGACTCTCAAGCGATCATCGCCGACGCGCGCGACGGGCAGCCGCTCGGCAAGAACGGCCCATTTCAGCTGATTGTTCCAGAGGACAAGCGCCCCGCTCGCTGGGTTCACAACCTGGTGTCGATCACGCTGCAGCGCGCTCACTGATCTACTGCGGCAATCCCATCTTCCTAATCAAATCCGCGTAGCGCGGATCAGAGCGCACCGAGTCAAATGCAGGGCTGCGTACGAAGTTGGCCAACTCAGTATCCTTGCTGGCGTATGCCTTTTCCAAATAGTCAAGCGCTTCGCTCCGGTCTCCTGCGGCCGCGAAGGCAACAGCGACGTCCGCAAGGTCCTCTCCCTCAGCCTCGTACTGCGCCGTCATCGCAGCCATCAACTTCGCATATCCCTGAGCGTCGGGAGTAAAAGAGCCGGGAAAGCTCGGGTCGAGCTTCCGCAGTTCGCCTACGGCCTCGGGGAACTTCCCCGTGATCGCGTAGAGCTGCGAGAGATAAAAGTGATTTCCACCGAACGCCGGATCGCGCTCCACAACCTGCTGAAATTGATCCAGCGACTCGGGATAGCGGTGCGCCATCATGAGCGTCACCGCATAGTTTAAATTCACAATGCCGGAAAGTGGATCCAGCGATAGAGCTGTGCGGAATTCTTCGAGCGCCCGGTCGAGCCGGTTCTCCGGCTGCAGTACGCCGAAGGCGTAGAAGTAATGCGCCGTCGCATTATTCGGATTCAACTCGATTGCCCGCCGGAACTCCGCATCCGCCTCGTTCCACTTCCACTCCTGCGAAAGCGCCATGGCACGGGCGGAGTGCGCCTCCGAAAGATTGTCGCCAAGTTCGACCGCCTTCAGCGATGCCTCATCTCCCAGCAGCCGCGCCTGCAGCGGCGTGATGCCCACGTGATAGCTGGCGGCAACATTGTAAGTGTCGGCAAGCCCGGTATATGCCAGCGCGTAATTTGGGTCGGCTGCGATCGCCTGCTGGAATAAATTGATACTTTTCTTCAGGCCGTCGTCGGTGCGTCCGTACCATGCCTGCCGCCCTTCGAGATAGAGCCGGTAAGCCTCCGGATTCGTAGTCCCGGCGCTGCTCAGCCGCTGCTGCTCGCCGCTGTTCATGTGAATTTTCAGATGGCTTGATAGATCATGCGCAATGTCGCCCTGCACTTGGGTCACATCCGCTAGCTTGCGCGAATAGTGCGAACCCCAAATTTCGGTGCCGTCCGCCGTATTTACCAGGTCCGCGTCTATGCCCAGTTCGTCGCCCCGCTGGGTGATCCTTCCGGTGAGCACGGCGCCGACCTGCAGGCTCTTGCCAATCTGTTGCGGATCATCTTCCTTACCCTTGAATTTGAAGACCGTGCTGCGGGCCATCACCTTGAAGTTCGGCAGTTGCGAGAGGGAACTGATCAGGCTTTCGGTCAGGCCATCGCTCAGGTAGTCGTTGTTCGGGTCGGCAGTCGCATTAACAAACGGCAATACCGCGATGGAATTGATTTTCCCGCTGTCGGCCCGTCCGCGCAGAAAGTACCAGACTGCCGCAAGTGCGATTAGCAAAACCGCGACAGCCCCGATCACAAGAGCTTTATACGAACGCGAAGGAGATGCAACTACCGCCGCTGGCACCGAACTCGCCGAAGAACCCGCAGCCGCAGCGATGCCCGACGAGCGCCCCGAATCGTAGTCGCGCTTCAGCCGCGCCAGATCGGTTCGCATGTCGGCCGCTGTCTGATAGCGCAGGTTCCGATCTTTCTCCAGCGCTTTGTCGATGATGCGCTGCAAATCCGCCGGCAAATCCGGATTCAACCGTACCGCCGGCGCCGGCGCCGCATCCAGAATCGATTTGAAAATCTCCGCCGAACTCCCTCCGCGGAACGGCAGGGTTCCCGTAGCCATTTCATAGAGCACAGCGCCGAACGAAAACAGATCGCTGCGTGCATCCAACTCCTTGGCCCGCGCCTGCTCCGGAGACATATACGCAATCGTGCCCAGCGTCGATCCGGGGCTGGTCAGATGCTGATCATCGACCGCCGTCATCGTATTCGCCGACGCGATCTGGCTGGATGAAACCGAGGCGCTCGCAACTTTTGCCAAGCCGAAATCCAGTAGCTTGGCATGCCCTCGCTTGGTCACGAAGATGTTCGCCGGCTTGATGTCGCGATGAACAATTCCCTGGGAATGTGCCGCATCCAGCCCATCCGCAATCTCAATCGCCAGGGAAAGCACGGTCTCGTTATCCATCGGCTTGCCGGCGATCAGATGCTTGAGCGTCGCGCCATCCAGAAACTCCATGGCGATAAACGACTGCTCGCCATGCTTGCCAATCTCATAAATCGTGCAGATATTGGGATGGTTCAGCGCCGAAGCTGCCCGCGCCTCCCGCCGAAAGCGCTCCAGCGCCTGCGGATCGCGCGACATTTCATCGGGAAGAAACTTGAGCGCGACGAAACGGCCAAGCTCGGTGTCTTCAGCCTTGTAGACAACACCCATGCCTCCGCCGCCAAGTTTTTCAACGACGCGGTAATGGGAGATGATCTGGTCGATCACGAGAGGCCGAACAAATTGAGAGCAGAAATACCCGCTGAATGGGTGGATTCATCTTACGGGCGAGAGGGTGGGCAGTCAACGAACAGTAAGAAGTCTCTAATCTCCGCTGGCCGAGCTCTGCGAAGCCACCAGAACCAGCCGCGGACGCGCATTCTTCGCAGCAGGCGACGAAGTCCGCCCACAAACCTCCAGAATGCCGAACACGGCTGCATAAGCCGCGAGCACGCCAATTCCGACGGAGACGACCACCGTGAAGCAGAGAATCAGGGGCATGAAGAGCGAGATCACAATCAACCATCCCTAAAACTGCAGTATCAGATGCCGCCAGCTCGAATTTCGTATATGCGGCATCTTCAATCTACCTGCGTTGACGCCTGCCGCTATTGACAATTAAGATACGGAGTAGAGCTGCGCACTTCCACTCTCGAACAACTCTGTAACCGTGTCGACATTACGGAAGGCCAACCCAGCCAAGTTTCTAGACCAGTTCCTAAATGGCTATTACTAAAATTTCAGTGCGTGGGGCGCGCCAGCACAATCTCAAGAACATCGACGTTGAGATTCCCCGCAACACGCTAACGGTTGTCACCGGCCTGAGCGGCTCGGGCAAATCCTCGCTGGCCTTCGACACGATTTATGCTGAAGGCCAGCGACGCTATGTCGAGACTTTATCAACCTACGCCCGCCAGTTTCTTGACCAGATGGAGCGCCCGGATGTCGATGCCATTGATGGACTTAGCCCGTCGATCTCCATCGAGCAGAAGACTACCAGCCGCAGCCCGCGCTCGACCGTTGGCACGATCACCGAAATCTACGATTATCTTCGCCTGCTCTTCGCTTCCATCGGCATTCCGCACTGCCCGAAATGCGGGCGGCCGATCAGTCGCCAATCGGCCGAGCAGATCGTCCAGCGCGTAATGGCCTTGGCCCCTGAGAACCGCGTGATGGTGTTAGCGCCAATCGTCCGCGGCCGCAAAGGCGAATTCAAGAAAGAAATGGAAACGCTGCTCAAGCACGGCTACACCCGAGCCCGGGTCGACGGCGAACTGGTGAACCTGGACGATGACCTGAATTTAGACAAGCGAAAAAATCACACGATCGAAGTCGTCATCGATCGATTGTTGGTCAAGCCGGGAATCGAGCACCGCCTCGAAATGTCAGTCGGCCTCGCGATGAAATTGGCGGGTGGATTAGTTCAAGTGGCCGTAGTCGGCGGCGACGAAACTCTGTATTCGGAAAAGCTGGCCTGCCCCGATTGCGGTATCAGTGTCCCCCAACTCGAGCCGCGTTCGTTCTCTTTCAACAGCATGTACGGAGCCTGCCCCGAATGCCACGGCCTGGGAAGCAAGTATGATTTCGATCCCGCAAAAGTAATCACGGATTGGTCAAAGCCGCTGCTCGACGGCGGACTCGGCCCCGGTTCCGCATCGCAGGGCTTGATTCACGCTATACAAGTGGTCGCCGCCGCTCACGGAATCGATCTGAATACGCCCTTCGAAAAATTTCCCGATAAGATTCAGGATCTTCTTTTGAACGGCGAATCAGGGCGAGGCAAAACCGGCTTCCGCGGTATCTTCGGCTACCTCAAGCAGAATTTGGAAGAATCCACGTCCGAAGGCTACCGCGACTGGCTCATGGACCACATGTCCGCGACCGATTGCCCGGTATGCCAGGGAAGGCGCCTGCGCCCCGAAAGCCTCGCCGTAAAAGTCAACGGTATGTCGATCGCCGACTTCACCGCGCTGCCAATCTCAAAAGCGCTCGAAGTAGCGCAAAGCATCAAACTCGCCGGCCGCGAAGAACAAATCGCCGGGCGCGTCATGCACGAAATCGTCGAGCGCCTGCAATTTCTCTGCGCCGTCGGACTGAACTACATTTCGCTCGATCGCTCCGCCGCAACTCTATCCGGCGGCGAAGGCCAGCGCATTCGCCTCGCCACGCAGATCGGCTCGAAACTTCGCGGGGTTCTCTACGTGCTCGACGAGCCGTCCATCGGCCTGCACCACCGCGACAACGGCCGGCTGCTTAACGCGTTGGAAAATCTGCGCGATCTAGGCAACACGGTTCTCGTAGTTGAGCATGACGAAGAAACCATCCGCCGCGCCGACTACGTCATCGACCTCGGACCCGGCGCCGGACGCCACGGCGGCGGCCTCGTCGCCCACGGCACGCCCGCAGAAATTATGCGCGAGCCCAACTCGCTCACCGGCGCCTACATCTCCGGCAAAGTGCAAATCAACATGCTGGCCGAACGCCGTCAGGCCAACGGCGCAGCGATCACTATCCTCGGCGCGAAAGAAAACAATCTCAAAAATCTAGATGTCACTTTCCCGCTCGGGGTAATGACAGTCATCACCGGCGTCTCCGGCTCCGGCAAATCCACGCTCGTCAACGATATTCTCTACCGTGCGCTAGCCCGCCAGCTCTACCGCTCGCGCGAAAAAGCTGGAGATCACAAATCCATCGTCGGCGCCGAGAACATCGACAAAATCGTCCGTATCGATCAGTCTCCCATCGGCCGCACGCCGCGCTCGAATCCTGCAACCTATACCGGCGTCTTTACCGCCATCCGCGACATCTACGCCATGCTGCCCGAGTCGCGCGAGCGCGGCTACAAAGCCGGACGCTTTTCCTTCAACGTCCCCGGCGGACGCTGCGAGGCCTGCCAGGGTGAAGGCCAGCGCCGCATCGAAATGAATTTCCTGCCCGATGTCTACGTACTCTGCGAAGTCTGCGGCGGCCGCCGCTACAACCGCGAAACGCTAGCCGTGAAATACAACGGCAACTCCATCGCCGACCTGCTCGAAATGCCAGTCTCCGATGCGCTGCCGATTCTCGAGAACATCCCGCAGGTCAAGCAGAAGCTGCAGACTCTGGTCGATGTCGGCCTCGGCTACATTCATCTCGGGCAATCAGCAGTCACACTCTCAGGAGGGGAAGCCCAGCGCATCAAGCTGGCCCGCGAGCTAAGCAAGCGCCAGACCGGCAAAACGCTTTATCTGCTCGACGAGCCGACCACCGGCCTGCACTTCGACGACGTAAAAAAACTGCTCGATGTGCTGCACCGTTTGACCGATCTCGGGAATTCGATCATCATCATCGAGCACAATCTGGATGTAATCCGGAATGCGGACTGGATTATTGATCTCGGTCCGGAAGGCGGGGAAGAAGGCGGCCGCATCGTAGCCCAAGGCACGCCCGAGCAGGTCGCGAGAGTGAAGAAGTCGTACACAGGGCAGGCGCTGGCGGGATATTTTGCAGGAAACGGAAAACGCAGCGCGTAGGCGAAAGTCCTAGTAACGAACTGCGTGGCGCAGAGGGGCTGGTAAGGGCGCGGCTTCAGCCGTGTCGATAAGGCGCGATAATAAAGGTGGACTTTAGCCCCTTCGGGGTTTTGGGCTCCCCATATCTCACAGTGGAAGGATTTCTTGTCCTCACCCGCCAATCCGCAATTCGATCCCGAGCCGCTGAATACCGCCGCTCAACCGCCGCTCCCGGCCCGCGTCGAGCCATTTCCCGCGTCCGCACCAACTCCCAAATCTGCCGAAAACCCGGTGTGGTCCGGCTGGGACGTCCTGCAGATCGCCGCTCTCACTCTGCTCACTCTTTTTCTCGCGCAACTGGCGATCGTAATGGCCGCCCGCCATTTCATCTTCCGCCACGAGACTTGGCTTGAAGTCGCGCAGAAGCCCGCTCTTGCGCTGCTAGCCGAGTTCGCCACCTACGTCGCAGTCGCGCTCTACATGATTCTTCTGGTCGAAGGCAAATATCACGCGCGCTTCGGCCAAGCCATTCGCTGGCACTGGCCGGGCGTTGCCGCACTGAACTTCCTCGGCATCGGAGTTCTTATGCTCGGCCTCGACGTTCTCGGCCGGCTACTCCCCATGCCCAAAAGCACGCCCTTCGATCAATTCTTCGCCAGGCCCACCGACGCCTATCTCACGGCTATCTTCGCCATCACGTTGGGGCCGCTCATGGAAGAACTCTTCTTCCGCGGATTTCTCTATCCTGTCCTGGCCCGCCGCATCGGAGTCTTCTGGGCAATTCTCTTCACGGCGTTGCCCTTCGGCCTGATACACGCCGTCCAATACGGCTACGCCTGGGGGGCGGTGCTCGTGATCTTTCTGGTAGGAGTTATCCTCACCACCGTGCGTGCGCTGACGAAGTCCGTAGCCGCCAGCTTTCTGGCCCACGTCGGCTACAACGCATCGCTCATGGTGCTAGCCGCAATCGCCACCGGAGGCTTCCGCCACATGGATAATGCCGGCCTGTTCCTGTTCCGCTAAAAGCTCCGAGTTCCTCTGTGAGCCGGTGCGCCCTCTGTGGGAAAAAATGATAAGGCCAGCCACGAAGGCCCACCGTAGCCACCATCTGTGCTGTTTACGCCCTATCTTTTTTCTGCCATACTCGGTGCGCTATGAAAGGCAACTCAAAAGTCATCTCTGAATTAAACAAAGCCCTGCGTGAAGAGCTAACCGCCATCAACCAGTATTTCCTGCACTCAGAAATGTGCGAAAACTGGGGATACGACCGACTCTCGGAATACATCAAGAAGCAGTCCATCGGCGAAATGAAGCACGCCGAAAAGCTCATCGAGCGCATTCTGTTTCTCGATGGCACTCCCTCGATGCAGCCACTCGATGTAAAGATTGGTGGCACGGTGAAAGGCATGATCGAGAGCGACCTGGCGCTGGAAGTCGGAGCGGTCAAACAGTACAACGACTCCATCGCCATCGCCACCCGCGAAGGCGATAACGGCTCGCGTGATCTGCTGGTTGAATTACTGAAAGACGAAGAAGACCACGTCGATTTTCTGGAAGCCCAGATGCACCAGATCAGGGAGTTAGGCTACGAGCGCTACCTCGCCCAGCAGACGGGCGAAGAAGAAGAGTAGCGGGTTTTTAATTGGCGCATGCGCCATCGCCCGCGACGGTCGGCAGAATCGGAAAAGATATCGATGCTGAACAACTTCTGGATCCGGAAGTGACGGTTTCCTTCGGGGGGGTAGTTTTCGCGGGCACGAGTGTCCGCGCCATACGGCCTACTTCACCGTGACCGTCAACAACTGCGCTCCACTCACCACATAATCCAGCGGAGCCGTCGCTGTCTCATCCACGTTCGATTCCCCGCTGACAATCATTTCCTGATTTCCCCGCATCCCGTCCATCACATTCATGATCGAGATCGGCAAGGTCGGCATGACTTTGTCAGCCACCCGGGCTTCCGGATCGGCCTCGAGTAGCGAAACATAAACCCGGTTATTCGAATGTTCTTTATTCAGCAGCGCGATGGTCGAGGCCAGATCCAGCTTATGGCCAAGAGCGGCGCCGCCATGTCCAAGATGGTCCAGCGTGTCGCCGTCGCTTACCAGGATGCGCAACGTGCCCTTGCTCGCGGAAGTTGGAATCTTTACTGGAATCTGCTGCACGATGCGCTCGCCGCGATAGGGGGCAAGCACTGTTTCCAGCATGATTTCATCCCCCGGCCGCGCTTCGGTCACGTCGGTACGTGCACTTTCCAGACGCGCCCAGCGCCGTTCTCGAACCAGATCGAAATCCAGATTCACTCCCGCAATCTCCGGAGCGGCATAAGGATTGTCATAAATCCGGCTGAATCGCTCCCCCAACGACAAAGCTGCCTGCATCGCCGCCGGCTGCGAGTTCTCCGCGGCAGAAAACATATTGCGCATTGTCACTTCCGGGAAACCCTTTACACCAATGCTGCCAGCCAGGCGGTATGTAGTTTCCTCGCCAAATTCGTTCACGCCATGCAACGCATTGAAAACCGTCACCATCAATGCTACCGGCGTCAGCTTCGGATTATTCAACACCTCATAGTGAAATTGCTTCACGCCGGTTCCACTATGAATGTTCAACGTCACCGGAATCATCTCCGGCTGCTTGTCGAACACGCCCATGATTCCAGTGTGGCGGTCCTGCACAAACGTTCCCACCGCCTCGGTCGTGTTCACAATCTTGAAAGCGTTGAGCGGCGAAGGCAGTGTCGCCAGAACTTCAGCCTTGTTCATCGGCAGGTCAACCGACCCAAACTGCAATAAAGGATGTCCGCAAGCCAGCAAGCGCTGCGGATCGACATAAGTCACCGTGCAGGTCGCTGCGATATCCATATCGCCGCGCACCAGGATTGCGCTGATCGCCGAGCCCGCCTCAACCGGCTCCGGCTGTTTCTCATCGCTCACCGATCCCGCGCCCATCACGGGAACAATCCCCGCCGCTCCAAGCTGACCCGAAAAAAGCTGAATCGCCTGCTCAGAAAATCCGTTGAACACCAGCGGCGTCTCAATCGGCTTCAGGTAATTCGCAAAACCAGCCACGTCCGAGCTAGATCCTGGCAAAGCGGAAATCCCGGGCGAGGAAGTCTTGCCCGCGACCATATTTACAGAAGGCTTTACCGCCGCGCTCTCCTCCGCCGGAGAATTATCCAGCGCGTTAATTTCCAGCATGTCGGCGATCGGAGTCACACCTGCGATGGGCTCTTTCGAAAATTCTCCAATGCGGAATGCCAGCGCCCCGGCCAGCTTGCCATCGAGGTAAACCGGGCTGCCGCTCATGCCCGCAACCACCCCGGTGTACTCCACCTTTTGTCCGTGCAGACGCACCAGAATCACGTCGCTCTTCGGCCCGTTCACGTTGTGCAGTACGCCCAGGACTTCCACCTCCATGGCCTCGGGCTTCACCCCCTCAAACACCGTATAGGCGACCCCGCGCATCCCGGCATGAATCTGGCTCACCGGAATCGTTTTCGGCGCTGGTGTGCTGGTTGCGGGCGTTTGTGCGAGCGAAAAAGACAGAAAGGACAGCAGAGCGGCGAAGGGCGCTAAAACAAATTTTTTCATGGACAAAACGCTCGGATGGTCTAACTGAGCCCCACCATATACTCGATTAGATTTCGTCCGATTGTAAGTCGTTGCCAGGAGGGGAAATTTCTGGGAGCCGGGCAAAACATCCCAATCGCGAATCCTTGCGTCTATACTAGCACAAGGGATTTTGTCTCCAAACGCTTTATTCTGATGGTTCCCAGAGGTTTTTATGGTTCCCGGACGAACGATCTCGAGCGGAAAATCGCACTTGAAAAACTTGGGCACGTTGGTAATAGCGCTTTTGGCTTCGTTACTTTTTGTCGCCCCGTCCCGCGCTCAAACTCAGTCTCCTTCCTCGCCTGACCAGCCCCAAAATCAAAATCAGGATGAGAACAACGGCAAGCCGAAGCAGGACGTTCCTGACGACGCCGGCGGTCCCACGGGCGACATCGGTCCCTATGCAATCCCCAAGAAAAATCCGGAAACCCCGCCTCCGCCTCCGCCCCCGGTTACGCCCAAAAAAGTCGAAGGCATGCCCGATTATTCGATCAAAGTAAACGTCCCGCTGGTCAACGTCGACGTGATGGTCACCACCAAAAGTGGGCAGTTCGTTCCCGGGCTCAAGAAAGACAACTTCCGTGTATTCGAAGACGGATCTCCGCAACAGATCAGTGACTTCAATGTAACCAAAGCGCCGATCACCGCCGTCCTGCTCATCGAATACGGAGCCACGAATTATGGCTTCATGATCCAGGCATTGCAGGCTTCCTACGCCTTCGCCGGCACTCTGCAAAAAAATGATTGGGTCGCGGTTTCTTACTACGACATGCAGCCCCACATCCTCGTGGATTTCACCCAGGACAAACGAGCCGTTTACGGAGCCCTCAACGAGCTCCGCATCCCCGGCTTTTCTGAGACCAACGAATTCGACGCTTTGTACGACACACTCGATCGTCTCGATCGCGTCGAAGGAAAGAAGTACATCATCCTCGTCAGCACCGGCGTAGACACCTTCAGCAAAATTACGCTCGACGCTATAACGAAGAAGATCAAAGACACGAAAGATGTAACCATTTTCCCCATCAGTGTGGGGTGGATCATCCGCGAAATGTATGAGGCTAGGGGCGGGCACGCGCCGCACGGCATGGGCATTCCCATTAACAACATGGACTACCTTCAGGCCGATAACGAAATGCGTACGTTCGCGGCCATGACCGGGGGCCGAGCCTATTTCCCGCGTTTTCAGGCCGAGTACGCCGAGGACTTCCAGGACATCGGCAACGATATACGCAATCAGTACTCGCTCGCATATCACCCCACGAACACTAAACTCGACGGTACTTACCGTAAGCTGAAAGTGCAGGTAGTCGCGCCCGATGGCGGTCAGTTGAAAGTAAAAGATCAGAAAGGCAAGGAACAAAAAATCGACGTGGTCGCCCGCGACGGCTACACCGCGAAACACACGGTGGATTAGTTCCCGCTACCGCCCGCCCCCGATTTCCAGAATGCTGCCCGTCGTGTATGACGCGGCGGGCGAAAGCAGCCACAGCACGCCTTCAGCGATTTCGCGAGGAAGTCCTGCCCGCTCCATCGGAATCGTCGGCAGCAACCGTTGCAATCTTCCCGGCTCCCCGTTCGCTGCATGTAGCCCGGTTTCCACCAATCCTGGCGCAACTGCGTTTACCCGGATCCCTTCGCTGGCCACTTCGCGCGCGAATCCGATTGTAAAGCTGTCAATCGCTCCTTTAGAGGCCGCGTAGTGAACCCATTCTCCCGGCGATCCTGTGTGTGCGGCGCGCGAAGAGATATTGACGATCGCCCCGCCGCCGCCGCCGCGGCGTTTAGACATACGCCGCGCAGCCTCTCGGCAGCACAACATTGTTCCACTAACATTCACCGCCAGCACCTGTTGAATGGCTGCGCTCGAAAGTTCTTCCACCCGGGCGAATCCCCCGGTCACGCCGGCATTATTCACCAGCCCCTTGATCGGACCCAATTCGCGTTCGGTTGTTTCGAACATATGTACAATTTCTTCTTCGCGCCCAACGTCGGCCCGAACTGCCAGCCCGCAGCCACCGAATGCAAGAATTTTATCCACTATGCTCTGGGCTTCGGCGGCGCCTGTCAGAAAATTCACACCAACCGACCAGCCGCGCTCCGCCGCAAGCAGAGCCACCGCTTTGCCGATTCCTCGGCTTGCCCCAGTTACGATGAGTGCGCCCAGTTGTTCTTTTTCCGATCGCGTGAGAATTCTCCTGCGGAACCGAATAGCACAGCGCGGTTCTCAGTGCGCATGCAGCAATTTCTCCAGCACAAAGAAAACCCCCGTCCCCACAAATACCAGCAGCGCCATCTTCATCGACGGCTCTTTATTCACTTCCGGCACCAGGTCGGAAGCGGCTACGTAAATCGTCACGCCAGCCGCCAGCGGCAACCCCGCGCTCACATGATTACGAAACACAGCCATCACCAAAACCCCCGCCACTGTCGCTGCTCCCAGAATTCCCGAAGCGCCCCACGCCGTTCCTCGGCTGCGTCCGCTCACCAGCATCACCGAACTTACCGTGAACCCCTCAGGTATCTTGTGCAGAAACACGGCAAGAAAAATTAACCAGCCCAGCGCGTTCGAAACCAGGAACCCCGATGCAATCGCAATTCCATCAAAAAAAGTATGAATGATGAGCCCAAGCAGGACCGAAAATCCCCGGTGCGAGTGCATGAACTCGTCAGCATGGGTCTCTTCGCCAAAATGAAAATGAGGAGTAACCGTATGCTCAAAAAAATGGATGAGCAGGTAACCGAAGAGAATCAGATAAGCTGCGCTCCGCCCGCGCAGCTCAAAGCTCTCCGGCACCATCTCAACCATAGCCGTCGCCAGCATGAATCCCGCCCCCAGTGCGACGAAATATCGCAGGTACCGCCGCTCCCAATTCCTCTGGACGATAATGGCTCCGCCGAAAACGTTGGCGGCAGCCGCAGTAAGACCAAGCAATATGCTGATGACGATAGCGCTCATGTGCAGTTGGCGATGATAGCAGTTCCCATTCTTTACTTCGCGTCTTAACTGGCGCAATGAAAGAATAAGTGTCCGGCCGATCGCTTGGGCAATCGTCCCGACATCATTTATCCTGAATGGTTGTCCACGCGAGCAGAAGCAATCTGTAAGCCTCCGCCCAAACGTCGGCACCAAATCCGCAAGCTAACAGCCAGGAGCCAGAAGCTAGCAGCTTCCTTATGAAAACCGGCATCATCGGCCTGCCGCAGGTAGGCAAGACATCTCTATTCACGATCCTTACTAAAGCCCATCTTTCCGAACAGGCCCGCTCGAACCCGCGCGAAGCCCACATTGGAGTCGCCAAAGTTCCCGACGATCGCCTCGACCGCCTGGCCGCGCTCTACAATCCGAAAAAACTTACGCATACCTCCGTAGAATACGTCGACGTCGGTGCAATCGGCCAGGAAGCGCTCAAGGACACAAACTATGCCGCGCACCTGCGCAACGTCGACGCGCTCGCCCACGTGGTCCGCGCCTTCGACGATCCGGCAATCCCGCACGTCGGAGAAATCGATCCTCTGCGCGACATCAGAAACGTCGAATTCGACCTGATGATCAGCGACCTCGGCCAGGTCGAGAAACGCTTGGAGCGCCTCGAAAAAGATTTAAAGAAGATGAAGACGACCGAGCTCGAAAAAGAATTCGAGCTGTTGAAGAAAGCCAAAATCCAGCTCGAATCCGAAAAGCCCCTTCGCGAAATGCAGATGACGCCGGAAGACAAGAAGCGCATCAAGGGCTTCATGTTCCTGAGCGAAAAGCCAATCCTCTATGTGCTCAATATCGGAGAATCGACTGAACTAGGAAAAGAATTAGAAGAAGCAGAAAGCAAATATAAGCTGACCGAAATCGCCGCGCGTCCCAACGCGGCAGCCACAGCCATCTGCGGCAAAGTCGAAGCCGAACTCTCCGAGATGAGCGATGCCGATGCCGCCGAATTTCTCTCCAGCTACGGCCTGAAAGAAAGCGGCCTCACCCGCCTGATCCGAACGACGTACCGCCTGCTCGGCGTCATCTCTTTTTTCACCGCCGGAGAAGACGAGTGCCGCGCTTGGCAAGTCCCCGCCAATTCCCGCGCGCAAGAGGCCGCCGGAGCGATCCACTCCGACCTCGAAAAACATTTCATCCGCGCCGAAACCATCCGCTGGGACCAGCTGCTCGAAGCCGGCTCCGAAGCCAACGCCCGCGCCAAAGGCACCCTCCGCCTCGAAGGCAAAGACTATATCGTGCAAGACGGCGACGTAATGCACATCCGGCACTCGGGCTAAGCAACTCTGTGGGAACGTCGTGAATTGTGTGGGGACAGCCGCCCTCGGCCGTCCGGTCGAGCGAAGCTCGATGGGAAGTTAGTTGGCGGTCGGCGTCATCCCGAACGCGCGCGTTTTCTCCAGCGCGCGGAGGGATCTCCAGTGCCACGAATGTGTGCGAGCGTGAGATCCTTCACGCCGCCTGAAAAACGGCTTCGCTCAGGATGACGCCGAAAAGAGAGGATCGCGCTAGATGCTTCCAGCCGTCAAATAAACCACCACTAACCCCAGCAGCAGCACCGCCCCCTCCACCCGCGTAGACCAAACATGCAAAGCATCAAACTGCACCCGCTCAGGATTATCCAAAGGCACGGCGCCAAAATCCGCCACCTGTGCCCGCAGAACATCCATCCGCGGAATGATCCAAAACTGCGAAATCAAAGTAAACGCCAGCATCAAACACAAAAGCAGATGCCGCACAGCAAACGCATGCGCGGTGCCATCAGTAAACCGGCTATAGAGCAGGGAACTGATCAGATAAACAATCCCCGAGATGATCGCAATCCAGTGCAGCTTGCCCAGCGAGCGTCCAACAACATTGCCCGCAAGGTGAGTCGTAGGCAAAACCGTGAACGCCGTCGGCGCCAGCACAAAAGCAAAAAAGATCAGCCCGCCAATCCAGCAGACCAGCGACAGCAACATTAGAAATTTCAGGAAAGACATAGCGAAAGGATTATATCCGCTCGCTAGATGTGAGGCGGCAGGAAGAAGGAACCGTCTACTAATTACTGGCCACTAATCTCTAACCACAGCCTACACCGGCACACTCACACTCTCCACAATCTCCTTCAACACCAGATCCGCCTGCTCCGATTTCTTAGCCGTCGAGGCATACCCGCCATTCACCGCCACCCGATGAGCAAACACCGGCACGGCCAGCGACTTAAAATCCTGCGGAGTGCAAAACCCACGCCCATCCAAAAACGCCATCGCCTGTGCCGCGCGATACAACGCCTGCGCCCCGCGCGGCGAAACTCCCAGCGACAAATATTCCGACTCCCGCGTGCGCTTCACAATCTCCAGCGCATACGAAACCAGCGATTCATCCACGCGAATATGCCGCACCGCCTCCTGCATCTCAAGCACATCCGCGCTTGCAAGCACCGGCCGCATATCATGCAACCGGTTCGCGCCCGCCTCCGACCGCAAAATCTCCCGCTCCGCAGCCGCATCCGGATATCCCATCCTCACCCGCATCAAAAACCGGTCCAGCTGCGACTCCGGCAGCGGATAAGTCCCATGATGCTCCACCGGATTCTGCGTAGCGATCACCAGAAACGGCTGCGGCAACTCATACGAATGTGCATCCACCGTGACTTGGCCCTCGTTCATCGCCTCCAGCAAAGCCGACTGCGTCTTCGGAGTCGTGCGATTGATCTCATCCGCCAGCAGCACATTCGTGAACACCGGCCCGCGCTTGAACTCAAACTCCTGCTCCAGAGCGGAATACACCGAAATCCCCAGCACGTCGGACGGCAGCATGTCACTGGTAAACTGCACCCGCTGAAACGTACAGTCGACGGCCCGCGCCAAAGCCTGTCCCAGCGTAGTCTTCCCGACGCCCGGCACGCCCTCAATCAGCAAATGCCCGCGCGCAAAAATGCTCACCAGCGCCAGCCGCACCACATCGTCCTTGCCGCGAATCACGCGGCGCAGCGCTTTTTCCAGTTCCGTTGCTTTGTGGGATATTGCGATTGCGGTCTCAGGAGACATTACTCAGATTCTACTATTCGAGGTGTTGGGGAGCGCGGTTACCAATGTCACAAGAGCGATGAGCGATGAGCAGCGAGCGATGAGCAACCTTCGGTAGGAACCTGCAGTTCGCGTGTGCCATCACGAATTCGGAACGCCATCACGAACGCAACTTGCCCCAGGCAAAGCTCACAGCTCAAAGCTCGCAGCTACTGCATAAACTCCGCCGGCCGCCCCGTCAGCCGCTCAATGCGCTTCGCAATCGGAGGATGCGTCGAAAACAAATTCCCAAAACTTATCCCCAGCAGTGGCTGAATAATGAACAGGTGCGCCGTCGACGGCGTCGCCTGCATCGGCACCCGCCGCGAGTAAGCGTCCAGCTTCTGCAGCGCGCTGGCCAGCGCATACGGATTCCCCGTAAAATGCGCTCCCGAAGCATCCGCCTGATACTCCCGCGAACGCGACACCGCCAGCTGAATCAGCGTAGCCGCAATCGGAGCCAGGATCAGCATAATCAGCGCCGCAATCCCTCCGCCTCCGCCGCGCTCCTCGCGATCGCCGCCGCCCCAGCCGCCAAAAATCATCGCCCACCGCCCCATGCTGGCTAGCATCGTGATCGCGCCCGCAATCGTCGCCGCCACAGAGCTAATTAATATGTCGCGGTTGCGCACGTGCCCCAGCTCGTGCGCCAGAACGCCTTCCATTTCCTCATCATTAAGCAGGCCCAGAATTCCGTGCGTCACCGCCACTGATGCGTGGTTCGGATTGCGTCCCGTCGCAAATGCATTCGGCGACTCCGTCGGAATCACATACATCTTCGGCATCGGGATGCCAATCTTCTGCGTCAGCCGCTCCACAATCTCGTAAGCCCGCGGCAGCTCCTCGCGCGTCACCGGCTGCGCCCGGTACATGGCCAGCGCAATCTTGTCCGAAAAGAAATAGGAGACAAAGTTCATCACCACGGCAATCGCCAAAGCGATGAACATGCCGTTCTGCCCGCCAAATGCCCGCCCGATCATCATCAGCAGCAGCGTCAGCGCGGTCAGCAGAAACGCGGTCTTAAATGTGTTTCCCATAAGTTTGTCTTTCAAAGTTCTTTAAAGTTGTCATCCTAAGCGCAGCCGTTTTTCAGGCGGAGCGAAGGATCCCTATAGTTCGCCTTATTGGATGTTACGTGATTCCGGAAGATGCGGTTCCGCCCCGGCCCGAGCTGCCTTTTTAAGCTTTAAGATGCGTTGGATCAATGCCTTGCGAGCGAATGGATGCCTTTTCGCGCATTTCCTATCTCCTCGCACAGCCGTCTTTACGATTGTTGAACGGCGTGGATTGAGATTTTCCGCTTGTTTGCAAAGATTAACTATGATTAACTATCAAAACTAACCCGTAGTTAATCATGGACAGCCGGGCAGGCCGCTTTCCGAGACCAAGTTCGCGGGGAAATCCAATGCCGTTTCCAATGCGTTCCGCTTTTCTCCTAATGGCTCTGTCGTCTTTTTTCCCAGCCAGAGCGCCCGCGCAAGGGGAAACCACCAGCGCTATTGTGGGCGAAGTTAGAGACTCGACCGGAGCGGTTTTGGCAGGAGCCAGAGTGGCGATTACGAATCACGAGACCGGACTCCAGCGCAGCGCTCAGACCGACGCCGCGGGCCGGTTCAACTTCCCGCAGCTAAAACCGGGAACTTATTCTGTGAGGGCGGAAGCCCAGGGCTTTGAGCCTCAGGAGAACGACAATGTGGCCTCAGGTCTGGGCCAGAAGCAGACAGTTGACTTCACACTGAAGATCGCTCAATCCAACGAGGTTGTAGAAGTAAATAGCGAAGCGCCACTCATCAATCCAGCAAACGCCAACACCTCGACCACGCTCAATGCGCCAGCTCTTCAGAACCTGCCCAACCCAGGCGGCGACCTCACCTACCCGCTGCAGTTTTCCCCCGGAGCCCTTATTAACACCGCTGGCAGCGGCAATGATTTCGTTGGCAGCAGCAACGGCTACGGCAATGTAGAGTTTAACGGCCTTCCGGCGCTTTCCAATGGCTACATCGTCGACGGACTGGAAACGAACGACCCACTCACGAATCTCAACAGCGGCCTCTCAACCAATCTCGTCCTTGGCTTGAATTCGATCTCCGAAGTAACCGTCAACACTCTCTCGTACTCCGTGGATCAGGGCCGCTATGGAGCGTCACAGGTGAACTACGTGACCAAATCCGGAACCAATCATTTTCATGGCAATCTCTACGAACTATGGAATGGTGCGGTGCTCAATGCGGCCGACTACTTTACCAACGCGACGGCGGGAAATCATAAGCCAGGCTCGACCGTAAACCACTTCGGGGGAAGTCTGGGCGGCCCGATGGTGCACAACAAACTGTTTTTCTTCTTCGACAGCGAATGGGTGCGGATTGCGTTGCCCATTGTCACTCCGACAATCGTTCCCAGCCAGGCGTTCCAGCAATATGTCCTTCAGCAACTTCTGCTAGGCCTGAAAGACCCGAACGGCAATGTTATTTATCCTGCCGCGCCGCAGGAAGTCCCGTTCTATCGACAATTGTTTTCCCTTTACAAAAACAGCAATGGCACGCCCACGGCATTACTCGGGTGCCCGATTGCAGCGGGTTGCGCCAACCGGCAGAGTGTTTCGCATTCCAGCGACGATCACGAACAGGTGCAGACGGCCCGCATCGACTACAACGTCAACCAGAAGGATACAGCGTGGTTTCGTTTTCAGTCAGACACTGGCCTACAAGCCGCGTGGACCGATCCGATCAACCCGCTGTTCGATGCGTTTTCGCCGCAGCCGCTCTATTCATTTGCAGCAGGGCACACCCACGTCTTCTCCCAGAATCTGGTGAATTACTTCAATCCGGCATTCTCCTGGTACGAAAGCCTCTTCGGCCCAAGCAATTTTCAGAAGACTCTTGCAGCGTTTCCGATCGTGTTGCAAGGCAGCGGCGTGAATCCTTTTACGCCCATCGGCGGCCTCGACAACACCTGGGTTCAAGGCAGGCGCGCATCGCGGTTTTTCATCAACGACAATCTCGCCTGGAGTCTTGGCGCTCACGAACTGCGTTTTGGAACCAACACACGAATCTTCCGCTTGGACGATTTTGACTTCGGCGAAGGCACAGTTCCTACGGTGACCTACGCGAACTTGCAGCAATTCATATACGGGATTGCGAACACTGCGTCGGAGTCCTTCCCTTCGAACGCAAACGAGCCCTTCAACTTTCTCAACCTCGATGTCTACGCGCAAGACACCTGGAAAGTGACTCACAAACTAACCTGGACGTTCGGACTGCGTGACACGTTCAACTCCAATCCACTGAATCCGCATAACGAAGTCGCCCGTCTTCGCGGCTCTTTCAGTGCCATCTCGCACAATGTCAATCAACCGCTGAACGCCGCGATTGAAACTCATCTTGGCAATCTTTTTTCATCTACACCAATAGCGATCCTGCAACCGAGAACGGCCATTGCGTGGCAGATTGAGCCGAAATCCGTCCTGCGAACCGGCTTCGGAATCTTCAGCGACATTCTGCCGGGCAGTGTTGCTGACCTGATCGGCGCCAATCCTCCCTACGATAAGACGTTTCAAGGAGGAGTACTCGGCACCGTCGGCGGCTCTGCCATCGCGCCGAGCGCGCCTGACAGTGCGGTGGATGCAACTGGCACCGCGAATCAGATGTTCACTTCCGGATTTCCCCAGGGTCAGTTGTCCTGCGCATCTCCACAGGCAAATCCCACAAACTGTCTTCCCCCGGTGGCCGTCACCGCCGTCCCGGATGGCAAACTCCATGCCCCATATTTCATGGAGTGGAGTTTTGGTATGGAACATCAATTCGGAGCGACAGCCAGCCTCAAGGCGCAATACGTGGGCACGCGCGCCGTGAACCAACCCTACTCAACACAAGTAAACGGCTACCAAACCGTCTGTCGGGGGTGCTTTGCGCCGTTTCCCTACCTGCAGCCCACCGATCCGCGATTCGCCGCGGTAACGCAATTCTCCACTGGCGCGAACAGCCACTATAACGGCCTTCAACTAACGGCCGAGAAACGCCTCAGCCATGGTCTGCAAGGGCAGTTCAATTACACCTTTAGCCGTTGCATGGACACAGTTTCGAACGGAGGGTTCCTGCAATTCTCTGCAGGGGGAATTCTCTCTCCGTTGCCTGGAGAACTGGCCCGCGACTACGGCCCTTGCGATTACGACATCCGGCACAATCTCAACGGGCAATACGTCTATCAGTTGCCGCTAAAAGTGAGAAATCATTCTTTGGGATATGCGCTCAATGGCTGGCAGATTTCCGGGACCGTGTTCTGGCACAGCGGCGTTCCATTCTCGGTGTTAAGCACGCCCTATTCCGCCAATGGAAACGGCATCGTGCAGGGCAGCGGACCTCAGTTTGCCAGCATCGTTCCGGATGTCCCGCTGTACGATCATCATCCGATTCCCGGTGTTACTCAGCTGGGAACGCTGCAGTGGCTCAATCCCGACGCGTTCATTTCGGCGGTCGATCCCACTAACGGGCAATGCTATGGCAGCGACAGCCCGCAGAATTGTCAATTCGGAACCCTTGGGCGCAACTCTCTGCGCGGCCCAGATTTTCTGTGGAGTGACTTCTACCTCACGAAATGGTTTCCTTTGACCGAGCACCTGAAGCTTCGGTTCGAGGGCCAGTTTTTTAATGTCTTCAACCATCCAAATTTTGCCCTTCCCAGCGTCGTGCAGGCCGGCATTCCAGGGCAGCCCTCAACGCAAACTGGATTCGGTGCGCTCACCTACACAGCTTCTCCTCCCACGGGTTTGCTCGGAGTTGGATTGGGAGGAGACAGCACTCCACGCATGATCGCGTTTCAAGCAAGGCTGGAGTTCTGAAGTATTCCACACTCTCACTGTGACATCCAGCCTTGCCGGGTGCCCCATTTCTCGCGTCTTTTGCGAGAAGTGGGGACAGCTTACCGAACACGCAGGTATCCGACGGCGGAATCCGCCGAATGGTTGAAAGCAAGAAACTGAAACCAGCGTTCAGGCCGGTCGAACTTTCTCTTCCCACCACGACCAGTCATTGACCCAAACCATCCCGCGCTCGCCGCAGGCGTATGAGCGGAAGCTGCTCCATCGCCAATCTTCCGGCTTCTCGGCAACCCCGCTCAACCGGGTTCCGGTTCATATAGCGCAGTTTCTCGATCTCTTTCCGATGGCTTCAGACATTGAAGTCATAGAATCGCCGCTGCCAGATGTGATGGTGAGAACTCGCCGTCGCCTTTCCCACTTCTCGCAAACGGCGCGAGAAATGGGGCACCCAGCAGGGCCCTGATGGGAAGTCAATCTTGCATTCTGCTAAGCTTCACTCGTTAATCAACCTTCTGGACAGGACAGGCACTTTTTGGAGGCCACATGAGCACACCACCGATACCTCAGCTTTTGGCTGACAATGAAAAAGCCGTGCTGACCGCTATTAGCGAAGGGGCAGAAAAGATTCTTCGTCAGCAGCAATCCTTGACTAACTCCGCCGTGGCGAGCCTGGCAAACGAAATTGAGAGCCGCCACAAAGAGCTAGTTAAAAAGCTTGAATCCAAAGACCCAAAAGGCTGGCAGCTGGCGATGACGCTGGTCCCGGTTATCGCAGCGGCCTTGCTCGGATTGTTGGTTTTTTACTTGCAAAAGGGTACAAATGAGGCCATTGATCGCGCCAGCAAACAATTGTCCATGCGGCTGGCGCTGTCGCAGCAGTTCTATCAACAGCGGTTCACGGTATACCAGGACGCTGACCGTCGCATGGTCCTCTTACTGGCCGCCGTTAGCAACCTTGATCGAAACCCGGGCGACTTGGTTAAGAAAAGAGAAGCCGCCGATCTCCTTGTCCAGCTGTATGGTTCTTCCCGAACCAATAGCTTCTACATGACGTCCGAAACTTCAAAGGACCTGGCGCAAGTCTGGTCGATCGGGATACAGCTTCCGCAACTAATGAACGGCGGCAAAGGAAAGATCAGCGATCTGGACGCCGCGATCTCCGGGACTGAAGCGCAAATGAGAAAGGAACTACTGGTCAATATCGAACCTGCGGAAGAAGATCAGACAAGGAATCACTGATTCTTTGGTCGATCGGATCCCATTATGCCGCGGTTCTTATACATCGTTGGGCATTCGTCCTTGTTTCTGTTGTTTTCCAGCTGAATTGCGTAATCCTTATCCTGTTTTGACCCCTTGTCGGTGCATACAGTATGTTGGTTAGGTTGACCATACTCGCATATGTAGCATGATTTATTTCCATCATCCCCGGCGAAGCAGGCTGGCTGCTTGCATGTCTGCTGCTCGTCTACAGTCTTGGCCGAGTGCTGGGTCGTATTCTGCGCGTAAATCGGAATTGGCCAAGCGCACAATAATCCAAGCAGGATGGATCCGGCTAAAGCTTTGCTATGGTACATAGTGCCTCCCTAATCGAGCGGTATCTTACGCCGATTAACTAGACGACGCAACGTTAGATACTGAGCTACCGACGGGTCCCTTTATCGCAGGAGCCGCCATAAGTGTGACTTCCACACTCTCACTGTGACATCCAACCTTGCCTCCGATCCGGCGCGCCTGTAATCATTGTCCAGCAAGTGCAGTAGGGCCAAAGTACAGAAAACGTCGGCACAAAGTAAGAAGCAGAGCTAACTTCTGTATCTGACGTATTATGCGCTAACTCATTTGCAATGCCGATTTTGCGGAGAAGCACCCGTAACTCGATGATTCCAGAGATAGGGCCAGAGGGGGGAGGGGGATCAATCTGAGTCCAGCCGCCGCAACCCGCGGCCGCAAGAAAGATCTATTTTCAATCAGATTTCAACAGGCAGATTTCAACGGCTGCGCGCCGCGTCAAACCGCGGAAACAATGCCATCCCGGTTCGCTCTTTCGAACAGGCGTGCGGTCGCGCAACCGAAGATGAAGCCGCCAACGTGCGCGAGGTAGGCCACGCCGCCCGTCTGCGCTTGCGCCACCTGCCCGGCATTGAAAAGCTGGGTGAGAAACCAGAACCCGATCAGCAGCGCCGCCGGAATAAAGGTGACACGGAAAAAAATAAAGATAAACAGCAGCGACCGAATCCGGTCCCGCGGATACGTCACGATAAAAGCTCCCATCACCGCCGCAATCGCCCCGCTGGCGCCGAGATTCGGCACCGTAGAATGCGGGCTGGCCAGCACCTGCGCCAGCATTGCCACCAATCCGCCCAGCAGATAGAAAACCAGATATCTGCCGCGCCCCATGGCATCTTCAATCTCAGGACTGAAGGCCCACAAAAAAATCATGTTTCCGATGATGTGCGACCAGCTGGCGTGCATGAACATCGCCGTCAGAATAGTGATCATGCGATGGCCAGAAGTAATCTGCGCCGGAATCGCCGACCACTGCATGACGAACGCGTCGCCTCGCGTCAGCTCCATCAAAAACACGACAGCATTCGCCAGGATAATAAATCCCGTAACCACAGGAATTCGCGCAGGCCGCCGCGATGCGTCCCCCAGCGGGATCAATCCTCCCACTTCGCTACCTCCCTGTATTCGAGCAAACGCATGCGAGCAAAATGCAGCCTGCTGCGCACAAAACCACCGCAGCGGCGAATCGCTACGACGACTCGCCGCTCGTTCTCTCCCAAACTTCGCCAGCCACTATGCCGCTAACGACGTCGGAGGCGATATCACGCCCGTTGCCTTGCGCACCGCCATCGACATCCCAACCCGCGCCACTCCGCTGAAGATCAAGCTAACGCCCACGAGCGTGCCGATTGCCCAAGCCGAACTCGATGGCCATTGCATGTAAATCAGCGCTCCCAGCAGCAGAGTAACAATGCCATCAATCAGCACCCAGCTCGATCCATGAATCGGACGCATCTTCACGTACAAAACGATGTCGAGGACCCCTTCAATCAGAAACAGCGATGCCAGCAACAAAGTCAGCGACGCAATCCCCAGCACCGGATGCAGCATGACATATGTTCCGAAGCACAAATACGCAATCCCAACCAGCAACTTCCAGATCACGCTCCCCGCGCCATGCACGCGGAAGGCGATCACCAGATGGACGATGCCTGCCAATACAATCAGCCACGCAACCAGAGCGTTTACCGCAACTGCGGCGAGAAGTGGAGCACCCACCGCCACCACGCCCAACACGATCAGCAAAACGCCCCACAAAATGGAAACCGTGGAAGCATGCCGAACCATCTCAACCGGAGTGTTCTGTGCCATAAGGCCTCCCTGGAAAACGGCATAAGCGTACCTCAAAAAGTCGCTCAGGGGAAGCCTGGCGGGATGATCCGTCCTTCTGGTCTCTGGCGGCGCTCGGGGTGCCCCATTTCTCGCTTCTTTTGCCAGAGGTGGGGTTTTCCCAAAAGCGAAAAAGCCGAAGTCTAAAGCTAAAAGATAGGAGATGAAAGATGAAAGTTGTGTTCAAGCTTTCTGCGCCTCGCGCTTGAGCGCGCGTTCAAGCGTCTGGTCGAGAGCCGCCTTCGCTTTCTCGTATTCGGCCTGCGTGATCTCTCCGCGCTTGCGCTCGACTTCGAGCTGGAAGAGCTCTTCTTTTATGCCTTCCATCAGCATTGAGCCAGGACGCGACGCGCGCGCAGTAGACGTGGCGAGAATTTCGGCGGGCTCGTACTCATCTTCTTCGTGCAGCGTGGACATCGAAGAAGCAGCCCTCTGCCGTGCCACAGCGCGCGCAGCAGACTGCTGGCGCGAGGCGACGTAGACTCCGCCGATCACGAGCACCGCGGCGAAGCCTCCGAGAATCCACCAGCGGTATTTCTGCAAGGGATCAGGAGCGTCGATCGGCGGCCCAAGTCCTCCACCAGGGCGGTTATTGGCCTGAGTGTTCGGTGCGCTTTGACCCGATTCGCCGCCCTCATTCGAGGCTTGCGCTCCTTCTTGCGGGTTCGCGAGCACGCCTTCACCGGAGACTTTGAATGCGAGGTTCTCGCCCAGCGTGGTGTTCGAAGCCACTTGCACAGCTGCCTCAGGCTCCTGCGGATAGTTGATGAGCTTGAACCCAGTGGAAGCAGCCGCGGCAGTGAACTGCATCGATTTCGGAGTCATTACCACGAAGTGCTCCAGCGGATAGATCGATTTGGGATCGATATTGGCGCTGCCCGAGTAAGGCATCTGGTAAGCAACTTCAAAGCGAGTCAAGCCCGGACGCAGCGGGAAGATGAACGAGTAACGATCTTTCTCGCCTTCAGGCACGGGCGCGGATTTCAGCGGATTGCCGCCCTCAGTCGTCGCTGTTGCCGAGTCTGGAATGATCTGCGCCCCGCTGGGAATATAAAACTCGAGATTGCGCTCGTTCATCTGGGTGCGTGGAGGCTTCGAGGTGTTTTGCACGCCGAACTCGCGTACGACTTCAAGTTGTCCCTGCTCGATCTGCACGCGCATGATGTCGGCGACCACTTCGATGCCCTCGATTTTCTTGGCCGCATCGTAAACTTCGAGTTCCACCGAAGTTGTTCCCGGAGGCGCCATGCGGTGATAGGTGACGTCCTGATGAATGGCACGAACCAGATGCGGCGCCTGCGCGTCGTCGAGCTTGAAAGTGAAATGACCACCCGCGTCGGTCTTGGTACGCCCAGCTTCTTCCATGCCCTGGCCGAGCTTGAGCAGTACGACGTCGTCTCCAGCAGAAGGTTTGCCGGTGGTGGCGTTTTTTACTATGCCGGTGAGGGTTTGGGCGGAGGCGAATGACGCGAGAAGTACGACAGCAATTAAAATTACTCCGTTCAGGATGACAGATGTGTGAGAGTTGTTCGTCAAATTCGAGTTCCTTTTCGTGAAGCAGAGGCAGGAGCGCTTTCCAGCCGCGCAATCTCGGCTAGGATGGTTGCGGCTTCGTCCTGCAACGATGATTTCATGGAGGCGTAATCGGTCTCGGGTATCTTTCCTGCCTTGTACTCAAAATTCAGGTCGCGCAAGTTTTCGTAGACCGCGTCTTTGCGCTCGCGCAGATATCCGGCGCGGGTTTTCTCGGGACCAAGATAGAGTCTTCCAGGCAGATAGAAAACATAAAATAGAGTCGCGATGGCGAGCATCAGGCAGCAGGCAAGCCAGATCATAGATCAGTCTCCTTACGCGCCTGATCGCGGAACTGTTCAAGCTCGGCGCCGCGTACGGGAGTGAGCCCGTCTGCGATGGCGGGTGCTGGCCGATTTTTCCAAGAGCGGATAACGAGGCCGATCAAGCCGAATCCGAGAATCAGCGCGGCGAACGGCATGATGTAAGCCGCGCGATCGAAGCCTTTCGTCGTCGGCGCGGCTAGAACCGTCGGGCCGTATTTCTGCACGAAGCTTTGCTCCACCAGGCTGTCACTGTCTCCGCGGTTCACGGCGGCGAGAAGTTCGTTGCGCATGCCGTCAGACGCAGGACAGCCGACGTGATTGCACTCCAGCAGAATCTGGTTGCACCCGCAGATGCACATCATGCGGTGCCCGATTTCAGTGAAGCGCGCGGCGGGATCGCCGGCGCCCAGCAGGGCGATGATCGCCGCTGAGAGAAAAATTACTTCTGCAGCTTTCCACCGCAAACTTCTACTTCGAACATTCCCGCGTCTTGCAAAGGCGGCAAAACATGGGGGACCCTGGTTCGCGACCTGCGCCCTGCGATGAAAAAACCGAGACATCAGTCTCCTGTCGCCACCGGAGTGGCGTGCGGTTCAAGACGCACGGTTGCGGGCAATCGCACCGGGGCGGGCGCGTTTGGTACCAGAGCCAGCACCGTGCCGAAGAGCATGATCCAGACGCCCATCCAGATCCACATCACCAGCGGATTCAAATGCGCCTTCAGAATCGGATGCCCGTTGTCCTGATTGATCCCCTCAAACACCACATAGAGGTCGTCATTCAAAGTCGAGCGAATGTCAGGCATGGTCGAAGTCTGCTGGCTGGCTTTATAAAAACGCCGCACCGGAGTCATGGTGCCGATCTGTCTGCCGCCTTTGTAAACGTCGAGCATCGCCCACTCGCTCGCGTAGTTGGGAGCATCATCGTCGGTGTAAGAGCGGCAGATGAGCGTGTACGGACCGATTGCCATCTTGTCGCCGTAGCCCATCTCCTGCTCTCGATCCTGATTGAAGGCGGCTCCAGCGAAGCCGATGATCACGACCACTACGCCGAAGTGAACGATATATCCGCCGTAGCGCCGTGTGTTGCGGTGGGTCAGTTGCACCATCGAGGCGAACATGCCCTGGCGGGTGTGCTTCGAGATTACGCGCCCACCTCGCCAGAACTCGCTGGCGACGGTCAGCGTCACCAGCACCGAAAGCGCGACCGCCATCAGCGAGTAGAAGTAAGAGATATCCTTCCAAGGCTTGAGGCCGAACACCGATCCCCAACTCTGGGGTGTAACCATCAGGAAAATTGCGACCACAAGTGCGCCGATGGCCGGCCACATAAAGTTGCGCTTCAGGCTTTCGAGCGAAGTCTTGCGCCAGGCCAGCAGGGGTCCAACCGCCGTCAAAACCAAAAGCAGTAGCGCAACCGGAATCGCAACCCGGTTGTAAAACGGAGCGCCGACCGTAACTTTGTTGCCCTGCACCAGTTCAGAAATTTTCGGGAACCACGTTCCCCACAGCACTGTGAATGTCAGCAGAACGAAGAGCAGGTTATTGAACAGGAAGCTGGATTCGCGCGACACCAGCGATTCGAGCTTGTGCTCACTGCGCAGGTGAGACTTGTTCTTGAAGAAGAAAAAGAGAAATACGATTAACGTGATCGCGAGAAACCAGGCAAACCAATCGCCGATCGACGACTGCGCGAACGCATGCACCGAACTGATGATTCCGCTGCGCGTGAGAAACGTTCCCAGAATCGCCAGCCAGAACGTGGCGAAGACCAGCCACATGTTCCACATCTTCAACATGCCGCGTTTTTCCTGCATCATTACCGAATGCAGAAACGCGGTGCCGGCAAGCCACGGCATGAGCGACGCGTTCTCGACTGGATCCCATCCCCAATATCCGCCCCAGCCAAGAACCGAGTAGGCCCAGTGGGCGCCGAGAAACACTCCGCAGGTGAGAAAAGCCCATGTGACCATGGTCCAGCGGCGCGTGATGTGAATCCACTTTTCGCCGGGATACTTCATGATCAGCGCGCCCAGCGCAAACGCGAATGGGACGGTGAATCCAACGTAACCGAGATAAAGCATTGGCGGATGGATCACCATCTCGGGATACTGCAGCAGCGGGTTCAATCCATTGCCGTCCGCGGGAATGTTGCCCTGCATAATGGCGAAGGGATGCGCCGCGAAATTCAGCAGCAATAGAAAGAAGATCTGGACGCCGGCAAGAATTACCGAAGCATAAGCAAACAGCCGAGGGTCAGTTTTGTAACGCAGCCGTAGGACAAATCCGTAAGCCGCCAGTAACAATGACCAGAAAAGTAGCGAACCCTCCTGCCCAGACCACAACACGGCGAACTTATAAGGGCCCGGGAGATCGCGATTGCTGTGATGAAAGATGTAGGCGATCGAGAAGTCGTCGTGAAAGGCGCAAATGACGAGCACCACAGAAGCGAGAAGAACTGCGATGAAGGTCGCGATGCCTGCGCGCCGCGCCGTTTCGCCGATGCGCTCCGAACCGCTGCGAAGCATTCCCGAAAACGAAGCTTGATCGGAGTAATTGCTGCGACCGCTCAAACTCGCGCCGACGGCCACCGCCAGTTCTGAACTCTGCCGCTGAAAGGCAATCGCGATCAACCCCGCAAGAAACGAGTAAACGCTCAACGCCAGAGCAAGCAGCAGCGCAAAACTACCTATTTCCGCCATGTGGGGGAACCCCGGCTTATTTTTTCAGAAATGCACCTGAGAGGCAAATGGCCGCCAGTCCGGCGTCGTTAGGAAATCGACGCCGCCGTCGAAAAAAGGACGCGGAAAAAATCCGCAAGAGTGCGAACATCGCGACGGATGTGAATCTGCGGCAGCCACACTCCGGCCGCCGCTCGCCAGCCGCACCTAGGCGCTCTGCTGCCGGTAGCGCTGCCGCACCTCGCGCTCGGCGGCAAACCAGTCGTCGGACTCGCTGCCCGTGCCGGCTCCACGCTGCTCATACAATTCGTAAGCCCGCCGCCGGATCTCGTCTTCGAGATTAATCGGCACCAGATTCTTGCGACTTTCGTTTTTTACCACTTCGAACTTGCGACCATCATCAAGCTTGCGGGTCTCCGAATTCACTTTCGATTCGGAAGCGGCATTTCCCCCCGCGGACGGTTGCGTAAGCGATTTGCCCTCTGCCGCTGTTTCGGCAGCCCGGGTTGTGTGCACCCCGGGTGCGACTTCGGCAGCCATCGCAGCGACCGCATTCACTTCGGGAACCGCCGTATTTACAGCATCGCTTTGGGGCTTCGCGACCTTGGAACGGCCGGGCTTGCTGCCTGGGATAGACTTCGACCTTGGCATGACTGGATACTCCTTAGCATTCACTTGAAGTTAGAAGTGCGTTGAATTTTCGCGACTACAAACACCTCTGCCCACAGCATCTATGAGGACATGGAAGTTGGTTTGAGTGTCTTCAGTATAAACCGCGCAGGGCTGTGGAAACATGAATCGGAAGTGAATTTTCGACTATCTTTGGAAGGCTGCGAAGGCGCTGTCGGAAGGTCTGCTTCTCAGACCTCTGAGACGAGTCGTGAAGACTTTGCGAGACGGCAATACGCGGAGTTTCGGAGAGCGCACGATTTGCACCGCCCGCGGATTGAGCCGTAAAATCAAAATGCTCGGCGGCGAATCTCACATCGCCGAAAGGCAACGCCGGATGGCGCTATCGTCTAGGGGTTAGGACGGAAGATTCTCAATCTTCAAACCCGGGTTCGATTCCCGGTAGCGCTACCAGTTTTTTCGGAAGGAATCGGCCGCGATTTTACGGAACCGGTTCGATCACTTCGCTGGCTCCCAGCCCTCCGGCAGCATGTCGAACGCCAACGTGTCGCGATAGGCAAACCGATTACCTTCCAGCACACTTACGGGCGTCAGCATATGCCAGACGCGATCATCATCGAAGACGTAACACTCGCCGCATTCGCGCATCGTGAAGCGATCCATTTCCTGTTTGTCATTGTCGGTGACGATCACTTCGCCGCCGGCGGCCCCGCAGCGGCCGATTAGATGCGTGGCAATGTACTTTTCGCCATCCTTATGTAAGCCTGGCGGGCTGGTGTCACATGGCCGGCCCGGCGTTGCGGTGAACCTTATGAGGTGAACGTTGACCAGGTATCTAGCACCCACCACAGACAGGGGCAGACGATGAAGTTGTTGGGCCACCACCTTGCGAACGCCTATTGAAGCGGCTATTCCCACGGGTAGGGGAGCGTACTCTCGCGGCTTGCCGCCGAGCGTTGTGTTGTATTTTTTCAACTGGACGTAAGGTGAATTCTCATCGCTCGTCCAGACTTTCACACCGCCTTCAACGATCTCAGCCCGCAAACGATTTAAGGAACGATATCTGTCGCCTCCCTGATAATATTTATCCCTCGGAATCGACCAAGCCGCATGGGCTAACTCTTGCAGCGAGCGCGCGATGTCGACATCGATTCTGAGCGGCTGGCGGCTGAACCCGCGCTCGACGATCTCGTATCGCGACTCGGGATTACCTGTAACGGGGACGAAGGTCTCTTCGGACATTGGTGCACTCGCTTGCTGGCAGCCTCCTGTCACTTCACGCCGGCCAGTGCCTGCGAAACTTCTTTAATATCGGGCACCACAGGAATGTCGTAGTTCTTCTGCCACGCGATTTTGCCATCGCGGCCGATAATGTAGATGGCGCGTCCGGTGATGCCTTTGTCTTCGAGGTAGACCCCATACTTCGCGCCCACCGCGCCTCGCGGCTGAAAATCGGCGAGCAGCGGATAACGAATGCCCATTTTGTCGGCGTAAGCTTTGTGCGACCAGACGCTATCCACGCTGATGCCCAGCACTTGTGCGTCAAGATCGTCGAATTGCTTCTTATCGTTGACCATGCAGGCGTGCTCTTTGGTGCAGACTGGGCTCCAGTCGAGCGGATAAAAAACGAGAACAACTGGCTTCTTGCCGCGGAAGTCGCTCAGCTTCACTTCCTTTTGATCCTGATCTTTCAATGTGAACTCAGGCGCGGGTGCGCCGACTGTCGGTGCCATGATTCCTCCTTATTTATGAATCGATTCGGTTTCCATGATAAATCCAGTTGGGTTCTGTGTGGTGTACGAGTGAGGAAAGAGAATCCGGAGTCTCGCGCTATAGGAATCTTTCGACTCCGCACGAACTTCGCTTGCACGAGCTTCATGCTGCGCTCAGATGACAAAAATGAAAGTCTCACTTCACCACCGGGGATTTCTCATCCGCCGGCTTTTCCTCATCCGAATGAATCTTCCCATCCTCATTCGCAAAGAAAGACCGATGCTGCGCATCGAGAGTATTCGGCGTCATGATCAGAACGAAACTGTCTTTTTTGCCTTTGAAGCTAACGTGGTAGTCTCCGCGATCGGGATTGACCATGCGCTTGGTGAACGTTCCGGTGTGGACGAGTTCGGCGAGAGTTTCGGCATAATGTCCATATTGCTTGTTAAAGTGATGTTGCGCGCGGATCACGACTCGCATGTAAGCGAGGGCGGCGGCCTCGGAATCAGATCGCGCAGGGTCGCCGGGAAACTTTGGCTGGTAGGTGGATGCGGCTTGTGCGGCGAAAACCGGAGCCGGCGCCAGAAGAACCGACGATGCGAGTAAACAAGTAAGAGTCAACACCAAAAAACTGGCCAAAATTCCCTTCATCCTTATTATTCTCCGTATGATTCTCGTCTTGAACGCTTCGCTGCCTGCGCCGCCCCGGTAATTCACGCCAACACTCAAGTAAAAGCTCTTCTTGACCTAGCTTTTTCATGTTACTCCCGTAATTTCACTTCGGTCACGTTCTCTTTGCACAGAGCGCTTTTGCCGCTATGCTCTAGCTACGTAATCACACCCTCACGGGGCAAACTATGAAAGCAGCTGTCGCCAGGAAACCGATCATCAAAATCGCAGTGGTGGAGAGCGATCCTTTACGGTTCGTTGGATTCCGCGCTCTGTTCGATACCGAGCCTGAGTTCGAACTCATCTCCGCCAGCCTGCCCGAGATTTCCACATTGCAGGAAGTGGACTTGATCCTATTAGGGAACCGATCCGGGCAAAATTTGTTTGATGTAATGGCCAGCCTCAAGGCGACCCGCCCCGATTTGCGCATCATCGTCACCGGCTCCGGCGTGGACGAAGAGACCATTCTGAAGGCCATCGCTTCCGGCGCCAAGGGCTATGTGGACGAAGCCGCTTCGCCTGCAGAATTCGTGCAGGCAATTCGTATCGTAAGCCAGGGATCGGTATGGGCCCCGCGCAAGGTTCTATCTATGTTTATCGAGCGCGTTTCGTCGGCTCCGGGACGGATCTTCCCGGCAGGCCGCGTAACGTTCACCGACCGCGAAAAAGAAGTGCTCGAAATGCTGGTCGCGGGACGCTCCAACAAAGAAATCGGCGCACAGCTCGGTATCGAAGAGCGCACCGTGAAAGCCCACGTCGCGAAGTTGATGCGCAAAGTGGGAGTGCAGAACCGCATCGCGCTTTCGGTCCATGCCATCACGCATTCGCTGGTCGCGGCGAAGTGAACTGCCTATTAGCTCCTAGCTTCTGGCTCGCAGCCGAACGCTTCAGGGTGCAGTGATCTTCGGACGCATAGCCGTTACTTCGGGCCAATGACCTCCGTAATCTTGTAGCAAACGCAACTCAGCCGCATACTCGCTTCACCTACCACAGAACCTGGGAGACGGGGTTGGGAGTGGCGATTAGGGTCACCACTTTTGACCCCGATTTTTTTGTCCGGTCTGTTTCCTCCCTCGATCATTCCTTCCACAAGTGCAAGCCAGGTCACTTCGTTTACAATCCAAGTAACAAATCCCAGAGAATTCTTCTCAGTCGAGGAACCATGAAAAAAGTTCTCCTGTTCGCGCTTATCGTGTGCCTCTGTTCTCTTTCCTTTGCCAATGACGCTGACGAATCCAAGGCCAGCGAACGCGTACAGGCCGCTGCCGAAGTCTTGAATGAGATTCAGGGAGCGCCCGATAAAGGCATTCCGCAGGAAGTTTTGGGCTCAGCCGAGTGCGTCGCGGTGGTGCCCTCGATGCTCAAAGGTGGATTCATCGTCGGCGCCAAGTACGGCCGTGGCCTTGCCAGTTGCCGCACTCCCAAAGGCTGGAGCGCTCCCGCATTCTTCGTCCTGAGCGGCGGCAGCTTCGGTTTTCAGATCGGCGGACAGGCCGTCGATCTCGTTATGCTGATCATGAACAAAAACGGAATGCGCCATCTGCTCTCGAGCGAGTTCGCGCTGGGCGCCGACGCCTCGGTCGCAGCCGGTCCGGTTGGCCGCCATGCCGAAGGCAACACCGATTGGAAGATGCGCGCCGAGGTGCTCACCTACTCCCGCGCGCGCGGCTTGTTTGCCGGGGTTAGCTTGAATGGCGCGGTGATCAAGCAGGATAAAGACAGCACCCGAGAATTTTATGGACGCATGGTCTCCTTTCCTGCGTCTCTGAACGGAGAAGTCGATCCGCCCGCGGGTGCAAACGCATTCCTGACTTCGCTGTCGCAATGGGCGCAGGCAGCCGCGAAATAAGGCTTTGGGATCGCGGCCAACTCAGCAAACATGAACGCTCTCACCGCATTTGGACTTTTCGCGGTCACAGCCATGGTGGTCTGCTACGCGCTCGAGGCGCATAGCTCGTGGTTCGTTCTCGCCTTCGCTGCGTCCTGCATTCTAGGTTCGATCTACGGCTTCTTACAAGGAGCGTGGCCGTTCGGTTTGGTTGAGGGCGTCTGGGCGGTAATCGCAGCGAGGCGGTGGTGGGTCGGGCGGAAAAATTCGACCATCCCGTGAAAAGAACTGCACGCGGCAGGATTACCTCTTTCCGTTTGCAAATAATTTTTGACGGTGCTACCGTCACGCTTCCCCGATGCGGCAGCGACTCGAGTACGCGGCAGCCTGGCCGTTCATCAAAATCCTTGGTATGTTGCCGCGGCCCGTGGCGCGCGCGGTGGGCATCGGCCTCGCCCAGATTGTCTATTTAGTCCATGTAAAGTTGCGTCGCGTGGGCATGCGCAATCTCGCCATGGTCTTTCCGGAAAAAACCGAAGCCCAACGCGCCCGCATCCTCCGCGGAGTCTTCACCTCTCTAGGACGCCAGCTGGCCGAAGTCTGCCAGTTCCCCAAATACACCCGCGACAACGTCGATCAGATCGTGGTCTACGACGGATTCGAAAACTACGAGCGCGCTCTCGCTCGTGGCAAGGGAGTGCTTTTCCTAACCGCGCACTTCGGCGGCTGGGAGCTTTCCGCCTTTACTCATTCTCTCCACGGGCACTGGATGCACGTGGTAGTGCGCGCCATGGACAACATTTATATCGACCGTCTCATCCGCCATTACCGCACCATGCACGGCAACCAGATCGTCGAGAAAAATGATTTCGTGCGCGGATTGCTCGCCGCCATGAAAGCCGGAGAAGTGGTCGGAATCCTGATGGACACAAACATGACGCCGCCGCAGGGCATCTTCGTCGACTACTTCGGCATTCCCGCATGCACCGCCAGCGGCATGGCTCGCATTGCCCTGCGCACCGATGCGGCGGTCGTGCCCGCGTTTACGATTTGGGATCAGGAGTTGAAAAAATACCGCCTGCGCTTCGATCCCGCCCTCGAATTAGTCCGCACCGGAGATCTGGAAGCGGACATCCGGGCGAACACCCGGGAATTTACCAGCGTGATTGAAGCCTATGCACGAAGGTATCCCGAGCAGTGGCTGTGGGTGCATCGTCGCTGGAAGACCCGCCCGCCCGGCGAACCGCCGTTATACTGATCGTTATCGCTCCAGCCAAAAGTCTGAACGAATCCGGCCGAACATGAAACAAACACGCGCGCCCCACAGCGATGAGAAGAAGGACGATAAGAAGAAAGAAAACAAGGCGAATGCCGGCCTGGGCACGCGGTCCGTGTGGGCCGGAGAAGACGGCCCTCGCTGGGAGGGCTCCACCCAGATTCCGCTCCCTCAGCGTTTCGTACGGTTACCAAGATATCAATGAGTGGATGGCTGTGGCCCAAGGAAAAGAGCGTGGCCACTTTACAGCCGCAATACCAATTCCGACGTCGCCACCTTCGAGAGCAAGTAAGAATTCTCGAAGGTACCGAGACTGCCACCAGTTTTTCCAGCGGCTTGGGAGCAACCAGCATCAGCGGCGTTCAACTAGTGGGTCAGTTTGAAATCTCAGACTGACCCACTACCGGCGTTCAGCGTGCGTTGACTCTTGCGGCGAGGTGGGCGAGAATGAACCTGGCATTTCCCTCGATATTGATTCATTCGCTAGCCGATTCCTGACTAGCCGATTGTGGGCCTGTGGCGCAGCTGGGAGCGCGCTTCCATGGCATGGAAGAGGTCGTCGGTTCGATCCCGACCAGGTCCACCAAATTCCTCAACAACTTAGACGTGGCGCGTCCATTGCATATCGCCGATCGCAAACGCACCCGCGATGCTCCCGCGCTCACGGGTGCGGCGAAGGGCGAAACCTATTTCATATTGCCCATGGGCAGGGGCATGTCTGAGTTGAAGATGTCGCACTCGGTTTTCCAGGCGCCGTTCGACTTCTTCTCGGCCAGCATCCATTTGCCGTGGTCGACGTGAGAGCCGTCTGCGCCGGTGATTACGTACGTGCCGGTGCCGTAGCCTAGGTCGCCGTTGCTTTCGGCATTGGTGACGGCAATCTTGACGTTGGCGGCGCCGCGGTCCTTGCCCGCTTTTAGCTGCGCGAGAATCGCGTCGTGGCCGTGCACTGCTGGCTGATTAGGCGGCATTCGGCAACCATCGGCGGCATACAGCGCCACCACCGCGTCGAGGTTATTGGCGTTATATTCCTTTTCCCAGGTGGCGGCGCGGGCCGCGATGTCGGATTTGTCGGCGGCGGCTGCCGGATGTGCGGCTAACAGAGCGAGCATCAGAACTAATCCACCGCCAACTGCCTTCTTTGCGTGCATGTTTTCTCCTTTCGAAATGCACGCGCATCGTAGAGGATCGGGTGAAAAAAGGCAAAACCGAGGGGAGGAGTCTGTTGGTGCCGGCGCGGACGGTTCCGCAAAACGCGGAATTTTCTGAATCGGTAGAGTAGTGCGATCCTTTACCTTTTGCTGGCTACGAGTGTGCGGTTCTTCACGTCGACCTGATAGTGCCCTCGGGCCTCGACCGTCTTGGGATCGACGTGGACAGTGTCTAGTTTGGCGTCGGCTGCGCCGTGCTTTTTCGCCAGCGCGAGCGCGCGCTCGCCAATCTCTTTCTCCGTACGTTCGCTCGCTCCTGCCATGGTGATGACGCGATGAACGTGGCGAATCTTTCCGCTGGAGGATTCGAATACGATGCAGCATTTTTCGGCTTGAATTTTGTTGTCTCCGGTGGTGACAAGACGCATCGTGGCCTCCAATTCACGCCCAATGGTCGAGGCGGGCTACCATCCATCCCTGTTGGCCGTCGCCTAGAGAAAATGCGAAGGTGACGGAGCTGATGAAGTCGAAGATGACTGGCGGATCGTTAAAGAGCGCATCGAAATTGACGGGCTGATCCTGACTTGAGCTCAGCCGCCTGCGGAAGCTATCGATGCCGATAAACACCAGGCCGCCGCCATCGACACCATTGAGCCAGGCTTGTGCGCCGACGCTCGCCGGCACGATATCAACCTCTAGTGTGGTGGGAACGCCGCTCCAACCCGAGAACCAAAACCAATCGATCTCAACGACGGCCATGCTGCCCCCTGCTCGAATCCCCAAACTAAATACGACTTCTCACACTGGATAGTGCGCTACAGGGCGCAAACGTTACATGGGCCGAGGCAATTCATCCTTGAGGCAACGACGGCTCATTTGCTCACGGCTGAATCTCAAAGATGGTGCCTTTGCCGTCTCGATCGCCGCCGTATTCGGTGATTCCGTAGATGTTTCCGGCTGAGTCCAGCACCACGCCTGCCACCGGCACGGAGCCATCGCCGGCGCTGGCAAAGGTGTGCAGAGTGGTTGATTTCCAAGGGCCGCTGGTTTGGGGCGTGAGCCTGAAGACAGTGCCGCAGCCGGGACCGTTGCATTGCGTTCCGCCGTCTTGCGTGGTGCCGTAGAGATTTCCATGGGAATCGAAGACAACGTTCGAACCCAGACTGGCGGCGGGATAGGGGCCAAAGTTGTAGAGGACCGTTTCGGTCCACGTGTTGCCGCTGGGACTCAGTTCGTAAACTAGTCCGTAGGGACTATCGACTGGACCACCGCCGCCGGTTGTGCCGTATAGATTTCCAGAACTATCGAGCAACAGCGGCACCTGCGGATTAGATCCATCGGTCTGGTTGGTGAACGTGTGCAGGATCTTTTCGGTGAAAGCTCCATTGTTCGGAGTCAATTCATAGACGATGCCCCAGTTGTCGGCCCCACCTCGGTAGGTGGTTCCGTAGACGTTGCCCTCGCCGTCGACGGTCACGCCGCCAAGCGGCTGATAGCCGTCGCCATTCGTGTCGGTAAAGCCGTGAATCAGATTCGCCAGCCAGGTTCCGTTCGACTGCGGGCTGATCTCGTAGACTCCCCCGTAATTCTCAAAGGTGGGGCCACCCATGACCGAACCGTATAGATTGCCTTTGCTATCGAAAGCGAGCTGGCCGGTGGGAGAGAAATAAACGGCGCTGAAATTGAAGATGATTTTCTCGGTCCAGGCGCCGCCGGTGCCGGGCGTCAACTCGAAGATCGCGCCAGCGCCGCTGGGAGAGTTGGTACCGCCGAAAAGATTTCCGTGGGTGTCGAAGACCAGATCGGTGACCGGAAAGGCGGTGTCGGACGGGGCGCCTTTGAAGGCGTAGATCACTTTCTCGGTCCATTCTCCGCCGCTGGCAGGACTCAATTCGAAGACGACGCCGCATCCCTTGGGAAGGCAGGCGTTGCTTCCACCAGAGGACGTGACGCCGTAGAGATTGCCCTGGGAATCGGCGACCAGGCCGGAGCGAGATTGCAAGCCGTTGGCTCCGCTAAAGCGGAAGATTGTGCTGTAGGTCGCGGCGCTGGCGAGGCCTGAGCTCAGCAACAGCGCCCATGATAGCGCAGCCGCTATTCTGAAAATCGTTGCATTTAAGAATGCGGATGAGAAATTTTGTGTTTGCATGATCTTGATCTCCGATGGTTCTCGACGGTTTTCGTTGCTAACTTATTCTGCGGCGTTTTCTCCATGCCCAAGCGCGGTGCCTGCAGCCAGCGAACCGAGAGTTTGAGATTTCACACTAGGCGCGGTTGCTGTCGGAGAAGCCGGCTCGCGATTTTGCTGGGTCTTTTCCGCCGTACCGCTGGTTTTTCCGACAACGATGGGCTGGTTTGGAACCGATTCGTAGGCGTATCCAGCGATGCTTGCCGTCGCGTACGATCCGGGCGAAATGAATTTAATGCGGGCCCAGCCGTAATGGACCTGGCCATTCACCAGGAATTTCAGGCCGAGATAGGCGGTCTCCACGTTGAGGAAGCCGCCTTGGTGGCTCTCTCCGGTTGAGCCGAGAAAGACGCCGCCCAGTACGAGGCCGCGCGGAGCGGATTGGAAATTGGCTGCCGAATCCAGCGTGACCCCAGCTGACATGGCCGCGGCGCTTACTTCCTTCTGCCCTTTTACGAGCACTCCGACGATTTCGTTGCCGGTGATGTCGGGTGAAATTTTCAGGTAAGCCGCGCCCAGCCCGTGACTAAAGTAGGAGTAGTTGCTGAAGGCGAAATCGGAGACGCCATCGTTGTTGATATCGAACTGGGTCATGGAGCCGCCGTCGAAGGGTTCAGCTATCGGGATGTTGGAAGGCGTGTAAATGATCTCCGCATTGGCGGGCTGAGCGAAGGCTGCGAGACCTCCGGTGGCAGCGGCCGCGTAGGCGAGCAGATTTTTCTCAAGATTTCGTGACAGGCGGGCGACGCTTCGCTTTCGATTGCCGCCGCTGAGTAGACGTAGGCCTTCATTCATAAAAGAACCTCGGGAACGTAGTTTGCTTCACGCAGGAGAGAGATGCGTTGGCGTGAAAGATTAGTGCCAGCCGGGGGCGCTGTCAATACAGAGTACGTTAATAAAACGAATGGAGTAGAAAGGCTCGATGCGAAAGAATGAAAAAACCGCCAGTGCAGGAGATCTCTTCCCGTTAGATAATCTCGAGAATCCCCAAGCCTGCATCGAACATCGGGATGACCGCTTCGACGAGAGTTCCGGGGTCGGCCCGGCTGACTCTCAACTCGCCGTTTAATTGCTTGACGCGCTCTTTCATCCCACTGATTCCGACCCCGGCAGCCGAAGCAGTTGGACCGATACCCTTCCCGAAATCGCGGATCCGGATTGTGACGGAATCGATGTCCTGGTTCATGTCGATACGGGCGACTTCGCTCCCGGAGTGACGATAGACATTAGTCAATGATTCCTGGATGATCCGAAAAATCGTTGTTTCGAGGTCGCGCGGCAAACGCGGGAATGTCGCAGGCTTATAGTCGAACGTTACTCTCAATTCACTTCTTTTCTGAAGGCCACCGAGGTACCAGTGCAGCGCCGGCAGAAGGCCTGATTCGTCGAGCAGCGGCGGGTGGAGAAGGTAGGAGAGATTCCTGACTTTCGATAGAGCCCGTTCTACCGTCTCGATCGCCGGGAACAATTTCTTTCCGTCGAGCTCCGCGTTCTGCACGTCCAATTCAATTTTAAGCGCAGCCAGCTCCTGTCCGAGTTCGTCATGGAGCGACCTTGCGAGCCGCCGGTGCTCTTCGTCCTGAACCCGCATCAACTGGCTCGAAAGCTTTTGTAATTCGAGTGTGCGGAGTTCAACGAGCCGCTGGGTCTCGACCAGCTGTGTGATCCGCGTGCGCAACTCCTTGTTGAGTTGGCGAGCTCGATCTTCGAGGTCTCGCCGTTCGGTCAAATCTCGAGTTACCTTTGAGTATCCGTGCAATACCCCGGTCTCATCCCGCAACGCAGTGATGACGACGTGGGCCCAGAAAGTCGAACCGTCTTTTCGAACGCGCAGACCCTCGTCCGAATAACGGCCTTCCTTACTGGCGATTTCGAGTTCCCGGTCAGGCCACTTGCTCTCGATAGCTTCTTGCGGATAAAACCGGGAGAAGTGCTGGCCGATAATTTCCTTCGCCTGATAGCCCTTGATTCGTTCCGCGCCCTGGTTCCACGTCGAAACTCGTCCCTGCGTGTCTAGCAGAAAAATGGCATAGTCTTTGACGCTATCAACAAGAAGCCGGAAGATTTCGCCCGACTCCGGCCGGCGCTTCTCGGCGTTTTGCAGTGCGTCACTTTCCTTCGAAAGCAGCGCGATCTTTTGATGCGGTTCGGACAGTTGCTCCTCCAGAGTCGTACGGGAACGACAAACACTCTCTATTCTAGCGGGAAATACTGGGATGTCACCAAATAGGGAACTTAAAGAGAGAATAGGGTTCCGGGGGCAGGCCTGGGGCAGCGATTTGATAAACTAACGATTGTCAGCGAGAAGCCGACGTAGCTCAGTTGGTAGAGCAGCCGATTCGTAATCGGCAGGTCAGCGGTTCAAGTCCGCTCGTCGGCTCCATTCCTCTAGAAGCCTTTAGTCGCAACCTCCATGATCATTCGCCGCTTTCGCGGCTTTTGCATAGCGCGGTCTGCCGTAGTGCTCTCCTTCGAAAACGGGAAAAATGACGCGGTCTCGGTTGTCGCCGTGTGTAAGTAAACAGCACTCAGATTTATTCTCATCCTATAGAATCAACTGGCTGTAAATCTTGAGGGGGCAACAATGTCAAATCTAACCAATGCGCTTCATGAACTTCGTGCAGAGCGCAGGCTCGCGCAGTTGCAAGTAGAAAAATTGGATCAGGCAATTTCGGCGATCGAGTCATTGAATGGCAGCGGAAGCACTGGGAACGCAACCCAACCAAAGCGAATCATATCGGCAGCATCACGGCGGAAGATGGCGCAGGCGCAGAAAGCGAGATGGGCGAGCGTTCGAAAGGAGTCGAAACCGGCGGTGACGGCGATGAAAATAGCGAACTCGGCTTCGTCGAGGCATAGCATGTCGGCGGCAGCTCGGAAAAAGATTGCGGCGGCGCAGCGCGCGCGATGGGCAAAGATACGAGCGGAGCAGAAGAAAGCCGCATAGGCGCAAGGGGCCCAGTTGGAGTGCAAACATGTTGGCCCTGCCGATGAAAAAATCACGTCTAAGCTCTCGCCCTGCGGCGCTTCCGGCCGAAGGACTTTTCCAGCGCCTGAGCCAGATCGGCGGTCAGGCCTTCGGCGTCTTCGATCCCTACAGAGTAGCGAATTAACGCTTCGGGAATGCCGGCAGCGGCTCGTTCGGCGGCAACGGTTTCTACGGCGCCAGATTCGCGCCTCGGTGCGTGTATCGCAACCGCCGCAGGAGGGATTTGACGGCGTCGAATCCGCCACTGATGGCGAAGCTGAGAACGGCGCCGAAGCCGCGCATCTGGGCGGCGGGCGATGTCCTGATGTCCGATGCCGAATCTGGGCACGAGGGATCTCTCTAAGCACACTGCCGCTCAAGTGTTAAACTGCCCCCGCAAAATGACGCCCGCGATCTCCAACGCGCGCTCGGGTTCTTCCACCCCACTAGACGTTGTCCGCTGGTAACCGGTTACCTACCGTTGGATCATTGACTTACATCCACGGGCAGGTTACCTTCGCGATATCTCCCCTCATCAGAGGAATTTTCTTGGCACGGAAGATACTGCTTGCCGACGACAGCGTGACCGCCCAGAACATGGGGCGCAAAATCCTTGCCGATGCCGGCTACGAGGTCATCGCTGTCAACAACGGCTCCGCGGCGTTAAAGAAGATAGCCGAAGCCAAGCCCGATCTCGTCATCCTCGACGTTTACATGCCCGGCTATAGCGGCCTGGAAGTCTGCCAGCGCATGAAAGAGTCCCCGGAAACCGCGCGAATTCCGGTACTGCTCACCGTCGGCAAACTCGAGCCCTTCAAGCCGGAAGAAGCGCAGCGCGTCCGCGCCGAAGGTTATATCATCAAGCCGTTCGAAGCCAGCGAGTTGCTGAGTGCGCTTTCCAAGCTCGAAGACAAAGTTGTGCCGCGCGCCGAACCCTCCCGGCCGGGACGTTTCGCGCGTGCCATTGCCGCGGTCGAAGACTCCGGATTCGGCGGACGCGGCCGCCCCGGCGAGGACAACGGCTGGAAAAACCGCATCGGCTTCCCACACGAAAAGACTGAAGCCGAACAGAAATCCGCACAATCGCATTCCGGCGATCAGTCCGACGGCTACAACCCCGTCAATCGCGACCTTCGCACTGTAGTTGAAACCCCGGCGGAACTCGCCGAAGAAAAACTTGCGCAGACTAAGCAGGAAGAAGCGCAGCAGGCGCTTAAACACGAACAGGAAGAAGATCGAAGGCAAGAGGTTAAACTCGAAGAAGTCAGGCGTGAGAAAGCGGCAAGGGAAGAGCACGATAAGCACTCCTCCGAGTCTTCCACCGAAACATCTGTCGATGTGAGCGCGTTAGCCGCTTCTGCGTCGTCTTCAGCGTTGCCTACCGATGTCACCGAAGAAGAGCTCGCTGCGATCACAGCGGCAGCCGCGCAAATGCAAATGGCCAGCGCGGGCATCGAGGAAGAGCCTCGCGCTTCCGATCAACGATCCCAGGCTACCGGCCACGCATCCGCCCCAGCAGCGGAAGCCGATGCCGGCCACCCTCAATCCGAAGAAACCAACCGCGACCTTCCAGTTACAATCGCGGCTGGCGCCGATTCCGTAGCCGGCTCAAGCTCTGGCGCGCCCCGCTGGACTGCCGTTGCCGTGGTCCTGGAAGCTGATGAAGCGTCCGTTTCGCTCGATCAGGAAATGCAAAAGGCTTACGCCTGCGCGCCAGCGACGGTTGTCGAAGTTGAGCGGACGGCTGGATCGCCGGATACTTTGTATCAGCCTCGCGGCTTCGCGTCTGAAGCGCCTGCGGTCGAACCGGCCACGCCACCAGTCGAAATAACGCGACTCGAGCCAGTTGCGCCGGCCGAACCTGCCGCGTCTTCCGAACCAGTCGCCAGCGTCGGAGCTGCCGAAACTCAGAACGTGCAACCCGAGGCCGACTCCGTGCCGTCTTCGTTTGCCGCCGCAGAGCCAGCCGGCGTCGCCGAGCCCGCGCTGCAATCCGAAGCTCAATCCCACCCCGCAATTTCTGAGAGCGCCTCCATGGCATCTCATACACAGGATTCCGTTGCGGCCGAGGCCGAGTCGGTTTCGCCAGGCTTCGAAACGCCGGAAACGAGTTCTCCGGAAATCTCGAATCGTCCCGAAGTCTCGGCCGATTCCTCCGACCCGGCTCAAGGATTCCGCCGCTTCGATCGGCCCGGGCCTTCCGAAGTTGCGCCACCGGCCAACAGCTTTACCTATAGTTCGGAACCACCGCAGCAGGACCCAGTTGCCGAAGCGCAGCCTGCATCGCACCTGCAAAACGAGGAGCCCTCGGAGGCGCCGCAACCCGACTTCGAGAGGGTCAAAACCACGGCAGCAGCCTGGGCAAGCTGGCGGCAAATCCGCGACAACAGCGCGCCCGTCGACTCTCCATCACACGAATCTCAACCCGCTGAATTCGCAGAGTCTCAGCCGACCTCCGCAGAAGCTCGCGCACCTGAGACTGCCGCAGCCGTCGCCGCCGGCGCCGAACAAATCCTGCAAGCAGTTGCCGGAGCGGATCCAACTTCAGAAAGCAGAAATTCTTCCGACGTCGCCAGCATTGTCGATAGCGTTCTCGCTGACCTTCGCCCCAAGCTCATGGAAGAAATCTCCCGCAAGATGGCTTCTAATAAGAAGTAAGGTCAGCCAGCCTCATATACAGTTTCTGAATAATCTGCGGAAAACTAGAGCGTGCCCGGAGTTATGGTACGCGGCCTCCGGACAGGCTCGCCACGACAATGAGTGAGCGCAGGCCCACGGATTACCGGCATCTTGTGGCCCAAGGAAAGATGATGCAAAGCTCCAGAGGAGACAAACACAAGACCTAAGCCGAAGGGGTCTGGCTGGGCTTAGGGACGTTCGTGCGCTCCAGCTTCTCAAGCTCTCTTTGGATACACAGGAGTCTTTCGCGCAGCGCCTCTATTTCGTCGATGATCTCCGCGAGTGTTCTGCGTGCATCGCGGGCGCTTGCCATGATGCCCAGCCTACGCTTTTAGGAGGCAATCGTCAGCAGCATAAGAGCGAAACGTACTGGAATAAACTATGTGCGCCACCGGACCGACTACGCCGCGCTTGGCTTCCAGCCTTTTCTTATTGAGGCCGCTCGAAGTAGGCACGATTACGAGGGAAATGCTGCAACACCCTTTGTCCCGTTGCGCCCCACCTGCAACAAGCTCATCGACCGGAGAAATTGCAAAACAGATGGTGACGGCAGAGCCGCGCATGACGACTGCTACCTTTTTGGTCTGCACAATGCTTGCGACCGAAAACCATCCTAGCAGCGCACTCTTGGGATACCGCGAGGATACAGACGCTCATGCCGTTCATGCGGGGCCGATTGCCAAGGTGCCGTGGCAGTAAATCTCGACCCCTGGGGGGGATTCCGTGCCCTGATCACTTCTGCTCAGTACATCCTTTCGATTTCCTCTAATGTAGTCAGTGACCGTCCAAAGGAGGGATTATGGGTGGTCACCTATTCCCAGAAATGCGCTGCGTCCTTTGCGCCGATCCAGTCGATTTAAGTATTGACCTGTGTGCCGACGAGAACGGCGAACCCGTTCACGAAATCTGTTACGTGAACCGCCTTACCAGGGCACGCTTTATCCAGTCTTCCGTCGAGCGGCTTCTGGACACGTTATCGGCACAACCCGTCGCTCTCTACTGCGTCAAATGCAACACGCCGCTCTTATATGTCGGTGCCACGTTCTTCCTGGAAAACGGTAACTCGCGGACGATCCCCTTGCCCGTTTGCAAGAACTGTAACCGCCAGCAACACCCGACCATGTATACTGGCGCCGCCTAGGGCGCTTCAGCCGTTGGTCCTGACCCAACTGTATCAACGATCCACAGGGAGGACTAGCATTCAACTGCCAAAATCCACAGTTCCAAGAGCCGGTATTTGTGACGGATGTCACAGACCAAATTCCCGCCTTATCGATTATCCTGCCCCGGAAGGAAGGAAAACATCTCACCTCAGGAGATTAGTACGTCAATGAATAGCACCAAAGAAATAGAAAGCCTCATTTCAGAGCAATGGCCGAAACTAAAAAAAAGAGCACAGAACGAGATTGATCCCGATAAACTCATCGCAATCATTGAAGAGATCGACGACCTGCTATTCATACTGGAGATGCGATTTGCCGGCACTGCGCGCCGCAACACGGTCTCGAAAGCCACTCGAGATTCAGACCAAGATCGCCACGGGTTTACAGGAGATTCAGAAATCGGAAGCTCATGAACCGGTCCGCATCGCCATCCAGGCCACCCGGCATCCGACAAATCGCCCGCGAGCTGTGTCAGTTGTTTCAACTGCAGATTGACGCTCTTCAGCAAGGCCTGGACGAAGACAACTTCGAACAGTACTTACAGCGGCATCAGCAAATCGTTGACTTGGAGGCGCTGTTAAAGACATTGCGCCACCGGCCTTCATAGCGGTAGTTTCGGCCCTGGGTCCGGCGGATAGGCGTGGGAGTAACCAGCCCGAGAAAGCCAGCCTCAGTCCACGAAAAGCCACGAGACGAAATTGTTGTTTCTATTCCGACGATTGGACTTCCATGCTCTCGGTGACCCACATCTGCGTGGGTGAGCCTTTGGTGGAGCGTGTGGCGGTGGCGCTGAAGCCGCTGGAGGTGATGGAAAGGTCGTAAATGTATGGCGGGCGGTCGTGCCGGATAGTTAGATAGCCGCCAGAGATCAGGTCGTCCATGGAGGCGTACTTACCCTGCGCGGCCGCGTAGCCGCGCTCTGCGTTGGCGATGCCGATCAGGTCCATCTTTACGCCGGTGATGAGTGCAGCCTCGCCGCTTCCGCCGTCGCCCGATGGCTGCAGGTTCCGAACCTGCAAAGAATAGAAGTACATGCCGGCCGCCAGTGTGATGACAGTGCCGATCAGTCCTAAGGCGCGTCCCAGTCCCATAATCCACTCCGCAAAACCTTATTTCACTGCGAAGCTCGGGCTGGGACAAGGTAACCGGGGTACCCTGGATTCCAGCGGCCAGATTCTCACGGTGAAAGCCGCTTCTCCGCCTCGGCTTATCCACGAGTCGAGGAAACTTGAGGTCGAGAGTATTCTGCATCGATCCGCCGCTCCGCGAAAGCCCCGGACGCCGTTTGACGGGATGGGAGATAAAAGTTCCCAAAAGTGCATGCCCCCACCACAGACGCCGCTGGGGTTAGCTTTGCCCCTCGAATGATCGCCTCGTTCGAATTCTGTATTTATACGCGGTCGCGATGCGGGCTAGGGCGCGGGTTGCCTGGTGCTGAGTTCGCACTTTTCTCCAGGAGCGGCTCCATGTCCCAGGGCACTGAACGGCGCGCGCCTGCGTTGGGCAGAATTCTCTGTCCTGCAAACCCCGCGTACAAGGATCGTCAATTAGGCCATGCTCCCGGGGTCTACGCCCTCCTGACAACGGACATCGGCCGATTTTGCAGGAAGGCGCTGATGAGTGCGTCGTTTATTTTCAAGCCGCCGTTGTAGCTGACGAAGCCTTTCTTCTTGAACGCATTCATAAATTTGCTTACCCTTGCGCGGGCTGTACCAACCATTTCTGCGAGGGTTGCCTGGCTCACCTTCAGGGGGCTCTCCGGCTTTGATTCCTTGGTTATTTGCCCAAACAACAAAAGAACCCGTGCGAGTCGCTTTTCGCTGAAATTGAAGAATTGATCTGCCAGGTCCTCCTCGACTCGAATAACTCGGGAAAGCAGATACGCATTAAACAACGCTGCAAACTGCGGGTCGCGCTTGAGGGCGCTAATCGTGCTCTGCTTCTGCAAGCGAATGATGTTGGAAGGCCCGATTGATCGCGCCGTATACATCCGCGAAGACTGCCCGCCCAGACAGCCTTCGCCAAAAAAACTACCCCGCAGCAGGATGGCGATTATCGCTCTTTTGCGACGCGTAACGGCGATCGTGAGCTTAACCGTCCCGCTCTGGATATAAAAAACTGCATCGGCTTTGTCCCCTTGCGAAAAAATGATCGCGTTGTCTCGGAAGCTCTGCACAGTCATTGCAGAACGGAACTTTTTGCGGAAAACTGCGGAACTGAACCCGAGAGTTTGTTCAATCGCCATCTGTTCCTCGCTACAATGAATTCAATTGGAGCGCCGTTCTCCGTATAGAAAAATAAATCATATGGCTCGGGAATATGACGTGCAGGGTCAATAAAGCTCATACACAATTGCACACAGTATCTACCTGGTAATCTCGGGCAAACTCCCGTGACCTGAGGCTCTAAGGCAGGATTTGCGCAAGGTTTGGTTTGCGAAAATCAGGCCTTTACAGTCACTGACCTACTCTTAAGCGCTGGGTTATCCGAAACCTATCCTTTGTTCCAGCGCCCAGGTCCGCGCCCAAAAAAACCACCCCAGACACGGAATTCTGGGGGTACTTTTCGCAACTTCTGTCTCCTAACCCGGACGCCGTTTGACGGGGTGAGAACAGGACGGGAGGGAATATGCACCCCTCAATCCCTCGCACTCAATTGCCAAAAAAGAGCAAACCCTCTTCGAGTGCGCATATTCTCGCTTCTGGCGTATCGCAAATTTTTTTCTAGAAAACGCATGCTCTAGTTCGCAGAATGATTTGAGAGTGTTAGATTTATGTGTTCGCCGAATAAGCAACGTGCGATAACTTTCTCAGTTCTGTACATTGTTTGGGGAGGCTGCTCGTGGTCACCCAGCCCCCCGAAAACTGGACGACGTAGAATGTGAGTTCTCCCAAACCCAGGAGGGGAGAACCGCAATGAAAGACATGCGACGCAGCCAAGAGCAGATCATCGCGATTCTGAAACAAGGCGAAGCCGGATTGACCACGGCGGAGTTCTGTCAACAGCACGGGATCACGGAGCAGACCTACAAACGCTGGAAGGCAAAGTACGGCGAGATGGAGGGTGGCAGCGCGAAGATTTTGATAGAGAACGGGAGAGTTTCAGTGGGACTTGAGGAAAATAAAGACGAATACCTGCGCCAGCTTAAAGAAAAATACGGTGAGCGGCGACTTTCTGAATTCAAGAAGGAGTCCGATAGTGTTGCGAAGTACTTCACATCCGTGGCGGAAGATCTCCGGGTGCTGTATACATTCGACAAAGTCTTAGCGGTAGGAGGGACCGGAATCGTTCACTCCGGGCGGCACAATCGGTTTGATTGTCCTGTCGTCCTCAAGATCAATCGACCCAATGTCGAAGCCGAAGGTACATCAATGGTGGAGCGCGAAGCCATAGTTCTTCCGACGCTCCATCATCCCAATATCATTTCTGTTTTAGATCTCGGCGAGCGGCCCGAATTCTCCCCGAAGCTTACCTTCATCGTCGAGCCGTTCATCACAGGTTCTAAGGCTTTCTTTACCGCTGACGAAAAGCACGTCAACGAGACGTGGCTGTTCAAAAGGCTCGCTGATCTGAAGGGCGTGGTGCCACCAACAGCGGAATTCGGGGAAAGTGACGACACGGGGCAGACGATTGGGTTGATTAACGCTGCCTTAAGCGAAATCGCTACTCTTTTTAGGCAATGGGCCAGTTTACTAGCCCATCTTCACGACAAACACGCAAACTCTGAAGATGGATATGTATACCTTGATGTAAAACCCGAAAATGTGCTAATTGACGAGCACCTTCATTTAACTTCGATAGATTATGGGTCGGTCGAGCGAGTAATAACTGGTGATCCGTCGCCTCTGGAAGTTTTCTTTACCGAGCGCTACGCGCACCCTGAGTTGATCAAACGGATTAAGGATAAGGCATCTTCCAACCGTGTCAGGGGTGCAGTCAAACGATCCGACTTGCGTCCGGAGTTTGACTACTTCGCTCTTGGAATTTCGCTGCTCGAAGTGTTGAATGAGATAGCGCTCGTGCGGCCTCACGTTGTTCCTCAATTGCCGCTGTATCGCTCACTGCATTTCCTTGCCACACGCTTGTTGGATGGCCGCAATTCTAGGCGAGCCGCTGATGATCACTACCATTATGCGTCACAAGTCTTCCCTGGCTTACGCGATTCGGACTACGAGAACTTGGGATATCGCAGTCTTAATGATGTGATGCGCGACTTGGACAAAGAGCTTGGACATTGGAGTCTGGAGGCGAAGGTGCCTGAGCTTGCAACATATTCAAAGGACATTGTACGCATTGTGCCCGGCTTTAATACTGTCTTAACGCCACGGCTTAAGCGCCTGATTGAGCATCCACTCGTCGGACGGCTAAAATACACAACGCAACTCGGCCTGGTGTCTCTGGTTTATCCGACCGCTGATCACTCCAGATACGACCATGCACTCGGGAGTTACACATACACAACATATTACGTGAAGAGTCTCTTCAACGACCTCGGCAATCCTATATTCCGCAATCTTGTCGCGGCAGAAGATTTAAATGCCGTGCTTCTTGCTGCACTCTTGCATGATCTAGGCCAGTATCCTCTCGCGCATGATCTGGAGGAGGTTCACGATGGAATCTTTAAGCATGGTCGAATCGGACTGGAGTTGCTGAAGGATGGTTTGACGGATGATCGAGGAAGAACGCTGCAGCAGATCATTGAAGATCCGCAAAATGGGTGGCGAGTGCCTGCGGAAGCACTACGGAGAATTCTAGACAAGCACTCAAAGAATCTCGACCTCGGCGGAGAAGAACACAAGGCATCATTGAAAACTAACGTCCTTGCCGCAATTGTCGACGGCCAAATCGATGCTGACAAAGCAGACTATATCATTCGTGATTCAGCACGCTGCGAATTACCCTACGGGAGACAATTAGATGTGGAACGTCTCCTTCGAGTATTGACGGTCGCAATTATTCCTGAAGAAACTGCACCCGAACGTCGCATCACGCTTGGTGTGTATGATAAGGGGCTCGTTAGCGCCCACGCTTTTGGCCAAGCCCGATATGAATTGTTTTCGACGGTCTATTGGCATCACACAAGTAGGATCATCAAGTGCATGCTGCAGTACGCTACCGTCTGGGCGTTGCCGCCGGTCGTGTTCGGCCTGAAAAACACAGAACGCGAGAACAAGGAATTGGAGTTACGTCAACAACTGCTGAACTTTGTAAAGCGACTAGTCCCGCCGTTTGACGTACGGTCCGGTGAGTCTATGAAAAATGCTGCGAAATCCGAAGAAAGCCTTGATCTGACAGCAGAACCGCCTCAACAGGTAATTGAAGTGTTAGCGGACAAAGAAGCAGGAAAGAAGAATGAGCATGACGCGGCTGCCGAAAGTCCTTGGTACCCGGGAATAGCGTGGACCGATTGGCTAATGCTGCAGTGGATTTCCGACCTCCCATATGCGTCGGTCCAGAGCCGGAATCTGATTCGTGGTATCCAAACCCGGCAACTATATAAGCGGATCGCTACTCTTGCGCGCGACGGACCCCATTCAACCCTGATTCTCGCTCTCGATGAGTTGGATTGGCACGGACGGCTTCTCCTGTGTAAGAAACTCCACTTGACTGTGTCGAATCAATTGAAACGGGACTGGAGCAGCTTGAATACAGCCACACCCATGGACAGGAACGAGTTCGACAAACTCTGCGACTCCAATCTATTGCTATTGATAGACGTTCCGAACTTTCGGAAGAAGGGCGGCTACGATCGGCCACTCGGAGTAGTACCTGAATTGAAGGAGCGCCTATATCACCAGGATGGTCGGCACGCCACGGAAGACAGGGCGTGGAAAAAGATAACGGATGAGATGATGGAAGGTAGCGCCCCTGTTCGGATACTTTGCCATCCAGATGTTCGCAACCTTGTGAGCGCTGCGTTTGCGTCGGCTGGCGCACACGATAAATCAGCGGAAGACAAGATTGCTGAAGTCGTCACTGATGAGATGAGACAAACCTAGTCATGGAATCCAGTTGGGAGTCGCTTTACCGAGAGATTGCGAACTTCATCGACGGTTCCCCGGCAGGTTTTCTCCAGGTCCTAGTCGCAGCAGCTCGGCGATCCACTTTTGAACGCATAATCGGATGTCCGACTTACCCCGTACCAGCCAGATCTTCTGGTCTAGCCCTGGCATCGAAGCAATTTCGGGAGGCAACGGAGCGCAATGACATACATCTACCTACCTTTCTTGCGCGTCTTTATGCCTCGGTGCGGACGCTTGAACACCGCAAGTATGCGGGACAATTCTTTACGGCATCGTCGGTAGCGGAATGGGCACTTTCACGTATCAAACCGATGCCGACTGACGACATCTGTGATGCGGGAGCTGGTTCGGCGGCGTTCGCGTACGCCATACTCCGCAGCGGCTCTCCTGTAAAGTCATATGTGGGAGTGGAGAATGAGCCGATTCTTACGCTATGCGGCGCCCACGTCCTGGAATCAATGAACGCCCCCAATTCGTTCAGATTATGGTATGCAAACTTTCTACTTTTAAGCCATTCGGACTACCAGTCACGCCACCTCCCACTTCCGACGTTCATCATTGCTAATCCCCCATTTGTGAGATTTCACAACCTGAAGGGACGGGGGCGTATACGTAAGCAGTTGAAATCGACGCTAGGGCTCACGCTGTCTTCCTTGTCCGGCTCTGCCAACTACTTCTTGTCACGGGCTGCGGATCTTGCTGGGTCCCGCTCTAACGCTAGTACACCACGGGGCCGAATCCTGTTTTTCTTGCCAAAGGAGGCCGAAGGTGCGGTCCACACCAGACGCCTGTGGGACGACCTAGAGAAACTGCATGGGTGGACTCAGAAGCACTTCGATCTCCCGCAAGCGCAGACTGGTATCGACCGACATCCCTCAAACGCGCTTGCGCTCTTATGTGTCTTCGAGAAGAAAGATAATCCGATCCGTACACCGCCCCGCAGATTTCGTTCTCGTGCATGTGTCCACGATGTACTGCACGTTAAGAGGGGCATCTCGACAGGTTGCAATGAGTTTTTTGTCTTAACTGATGAAGAGGCTCGCGAAAGAAAACTTCCTCGCCCATACTTGCGGGGGATATTGCCTACACGTATTCCGGTTCCAGACGTTCACTTTACCAAAGATGATTGGAACGCACTCCGCGCGGCTGGCCGTCGCTGTTGGCTGTTGGCTCTCCCCAAAGCCGACATCGAGGACTTTGAGCCATCCGTTCAAGACTACCTGAAGGAAGGCCTGAGACGAGGCGTGCACACTACGCCAACCGCCAAATCGCTAAGAACATGGTTCTCGATACCTATTCCGCCCAATTCCCCCGATGTATTCGTCACGTATTTATTTCGAGGGGCACCGCGCTTTATAATCAATCAAGCACAAGTTTTCAATTTAACCAACATTTTAGGTGCTCGCTTCATTTCACCCGTTATGAATATTGAACATCAGGAACTTATTGTTGGTTCTCTGAACGAAATCGCTTCAACGTGGATGAAGAAGAAGATGGCCGGACGTGAGTACAAAGGTGGACTAATGAAGATCGAGCCAAGAGAACTTTCGAAATTACCCGTCGATCCAAAACTCCTTCGGTTTGTGACTTCGCATGTGACTGCCTCAGAGACGTTCTCTCAGTCGCTGTTCGATTGATCGGCAGTCAGGCGACTTCGCTCAATTCAAACTCATTCACTCAAGCTTGTTGAACTCCTACCAGTTGTGCCAGCGCCTTCCAGTGACGCTGATGCGGACGATAACCCTCACGGATTCTTCCAGCGTACCAACGCGAGACTGAAATAGATCGAGCAATGACCGAGGCCGAGATTGCGGTAAGAAGCGGTTGAATGTCCTCCGCATATGACTTCTCAGTTATCCAAGCAGGTTGGTCAGACGGTTTCCAAGAATGCTGCGCCAAGGCGTTCTCGCGAGCCTTTGTGGCTCGTTTTTCTTGAGCTTCCGGTCCATTTGCCGTCTGTCGCCCAATGCGCGCGGCGTCTAGCATGTTCTTGGTGGCATTAGGTACAGCGCAGCGAATACAGTTCGAGCTTTCGTTGCGGATTCTGTTTCCACATTCGGGGCAAAGATTCTCCGTCTGCCGTGCTATGCGCACGGTAGTTTCAGATGAAACTCCCTTAGCTTCGCGTCTGTGTGTCTGGGTCAAGTGCGTTGGTGCCTCGGAGCTGTGCGTCCGCTTCTGCGTTGTTGACCAGAATTGCTTAGCGACCCATTCAGCTAGCGGAGCGACGGCACGTCGCCAAATTGCTGCAGTTTCAGATAAGCGCACCGCAAACGGTCCCATCAATCGGCAGTTACCGTCTCGTTGCTCGAAAAACCACTCGCGCTTTAACGGTTGGCGTGTGATCCAATCGAGCAAATAAGCATCGACATAAGAGCGGATCGGCTCCATAAGATCGCAAGCTAGACTATCGCGAGCGGGCGTATCCACGTGCAGAACACCCAATCCGGGATCTAATCCCAATGCAGCCGCAGCCAGTCGCGCTTCGGATTCCAGCACGCAATATAAATAGTTCAAAATTGCGTTCGGCGGATTTGCGGCGAGGCGAGGTGATCCCGTCAAGGGCGAGACACGAGTCCCGAAACTGCGCCAGTGTTCCGGGACTCTCGGAAGATCGCTTTTGGGAAAGTTGACGGGCAATGTCCTCCACGCGGACCAGTAGGCGCGCGCAGCTTGGGACTCGATTAACCGGATCGTTTCTATGCTGTCTGCACCGGCTAGCTCAGCGGCGAAACGCGCAATCGTCTCGGCAGTTGAGGAATCGAGAAGCTTGACACGTGCGACTTGTTCTTGTCCTGCGAGCTTTCGTCGGATCAATTCACGAGCAATGCGCAAGGCTGTTCCATTGGCGAGGGAAAGAGATTGCGCACGTCGGAGCTTCGAATCCGACGACCGAACTGGGCCAGTCGTTGCGAGCACCGACCCATCCCGATCCAACATTACGAAGCTGGCGTCTTGGTCGGCCAACCAGCGCAGCGCTGCAAGCGAGACCATACCGTCCGATCCGATGACGACTAGCCGTCGAAGACCATGCCCAACTCGGGGGAAGCGTGCTTGGCGACGATCATTTCCAATTCCGTCTTCGAGGATTAAGTGTCCATGATCGACGCGAACGCTCGTCCCATACCCGAAAAGTGTGACTGCTCCTTGTCGGGGCTGAATGTCCGTTTGTAACAACGAAATTGATGCCATTGCGTCTCCTATTTCCTGACGAAACCCGATCACTTCATAATTCTTTCTTCCTCTGAGAATGCACGGTCCACAACGGTGGGATTGGACTTGCGCTTCCAGTACTCTCTGGAGATCGCCGCCGCTAACTGAGGTCGCCTAGTCCCTTGACCCAGCACCGCTTTTATGGACCTTCGAAGGTAATATCGATTTTCGCGGAGATCGGCGAGAGCAAATCGCTTTCCGGCGGGACGCTTCGCTTCGAGGAACTTGTCCGCATCTCTCATCAGATCGGATCTCCGCACGTTAGCGTCAACAATTCGTTGAAGAATGCGAAAAATCTCGAAGCTCAGGCCTCCTGAATCTTCCTTCCATTTTCGACATCTGTCGGCAGAACGTCTCCAACCCATGAATGGAAGGCCAGCAAGAGCGTTCGCGACATTGAGAGGTCTCAATCGGTAGCGCTTGCTTCGGCAAAAATCGAAGAATTCCCTTCGAGCGAAATAAGCCTCGCCGTCTTTTATCAAGATGTCCAATTCTTTTTCTTGGTCCCTAAGCGCAATAAATTCCTGTCCAGCACGGGCTAGCTTTCGCGCTCTCTCGTAAATCGCATCGCAGATTACATCTTGTTCAGCACGTGATAGCTGCTCGGCGGGAATGACCATGAATCGCTCCAGTAACTCCCAACACTTTTCAATCCACTCTCTCGCACTCAGATACCGACCATGCAATTGGCCAAGTCGTTTTCGCTGGCGATACAGCAATCTCGATGTGGCTGGCCTTTCGCTATCCTTGAGTAAAGCCTTTACAACTTGCTCTTCGTGCCCTACTCGTCTTTCCCACGGCTTCATTACAAGGCGCAAATCTGCCATGGTTCGGACTGCGTGAAGACGGCAGCCGACCTCGTCCCAAGTGGTTTCCAAGAGCCCGCGGAGGTGCTGACGGATGCTCCACAACCGATCATCCTCAATTTGTTTCGGATATCCACGCGGCTGCTTGCGCGCGTCCTCGTGGAGTTCCGACAAGATTTTTTCCGCCACATTAAGGTTATTTAGTTCCATTAAATTGCCATCTTAATAGTGTACGAGAGATCGCTATTGCCAAATTAATTTGAAACATTCGCAGATGGCATCCATAAGCACATGATATCAAATGTGTTAGCTTCGCATCTAGTAATAAGCAAGCAGGAGTTTGACGATGCGAAACGGCAAAGAACAACGCGGAAAAAGGCAGGAAACGTACAACCGCGCACTACATGTCCTGGCACGAATGCGTCGAACGGGAGCGAGCCTGACCGCCGCTGCGCGGGAAGAGCACATCGATCCGCGAACGGTCCGCAAATATGTTAAGGGCGATTTGCGAGGGCGCGGGCGACCGACAAAATCTGATCGGCGACAGCGCGACATGCTGATTCCGACCACCATCGGCAATACTCCGGTGTCGGTGCGAGGCTCCAAGCAAGCGTCGCAGCTTGGTAGGTACATGTCAGCGGTCGGCAAGTATCTACGCACAGGCGATGCAGATGGTTTGGCCGAATTCGAAGGTCAATCCATTGGAGTTCATGCCCTGATCACCGATCCTGAGATTCTAAGTTCTCTTGCTCAAGCGGGCGCTTTAACGCTCGACGAAATCTACGCGCTTCCGGAGTCATCATCATGATGGACATGGACGAGAAACCAATCGAAACTGCACGCCGAAACACTCGGCGCTTAGAACAGGGGCGCTGCTTGCTCTGCGGGCGCACCGGCGTATTGATTCAGTTAGATCATACCGCCGGTCAGAATCACGATGAATTTCTGAAGGCTCCCCTCTGTATACCGTGTCACGCCATGGTGACCGAGTTTCGGCGTCGAGCGGATGCCGACATGCGAGGTCAACCGAATTCCGTTCAACGAGTCAAGTGCGCACTCAAAGCAACAGCAGTGTTCCTGAGAGCGCTCGCCGACGCAATGTTTCGATGGGCTGAACTCATTTCTGAATAGGAGACTTTATGAATCACGATATTTTTCTGCGGTGTCACACTTGCATCCTGGACGAGGAACCTGCGGAGAGAACCGGAACCAAGAAAGCGCAACCCCTGCCCAAATACGTTCTCGTCCTCGACACGGAGACAACAATCGACGCACTCCAAAGTCTGAATCTTGGGGTCTACCAGTTCTGCGAAATGGAACCCGATGGCAGCTATCAATGCCTGGAAGAGGGGATCTTTTATAACGACGACCTGGACTCTCGCCAATTTGAATTGCTCCGACGCTATGTCCAGGACAGAAACATCAAAAGGACGAAAGGTGAACCCAAGCTCAGGCTCTACAATCGCCGCCTATTCGTTGAAAAAGTAATGTACACGGCAATTCAAGCGGGAGCCGCGATCGTCGCATTCAATCTCCCGTTCGATCTTTCCCGCTTAGCCGTGGAGTATCGCATCGCGCGAGGAGCCGGTGGGCGCGGATGGAGCTTTGTCGTTTTTCGTTATAAGGACGAAGCGAAAGGGGAATGGCTTCCCAACAGTTTCCGTCCGCGTGTACAACTCCGGCCGAAAGATTCCAAAGCCGCTTTCATTCGCTTGGCGGGCGGCGATATGAATCAGCCCTACCGCGTTGGGCGATTCCTGGACCTGAAGACGCTGGTTTGGGCCCTACGAAATAAAAGCCTCAGCCTTGAGAGTTCGTGCCGTGAATTCAAAGTACCGGGAAAACTTCATGATTATGTGCCAAGCGGACGAGTCACAGCGGAGGAAATCGATTATTGCAGGCAAGATGTACGAGCGACCGTTGGTCTGCTAAACGCGCTATTGGCAGAATTCAAAAGATATCCACTGGGTGACCTTCCGCCAGAGCGAGCCTATTCCGCCGCGTCCATAGCCAAAGCTTTCCTCAAAACAATGGGAATTATTCCGCCGGACCAGAAATTCCAACTCGATAACAGGACTAAAGGCATTTGCATGCAACCGTACTACGGCGGACGCGCGGAGATTCGCATCCGACACACCCCAGTTCCCGTTGTTTATACAGATTTCACAAGCCAATATCCAACCGTAAACACGTTGCTAAAACTTTGGTCGTTGCTCGTCGCGGAACAAATTCGAGTATGCGACGCAACCGAGGAAGTCCAATCGTTTGTCTCTTCGGTGACGCTCGATGATTTGCTGAACCAAAAGACATGGCCCAAGTTGGCATTCTTCGCCTTAATTGAGCCGGAAGGCGACATCTTGCCAGTCCGCACAGTTTACGGTGAGGGACAGCTCGGTGACCAAACGAACATCGGTCTGAATCCTCTTACTTCAAAAACACCGATCTGGTTTGCAGGTCCCGACGTCGTGGGATCGAAACTCCTAACGGGGAAAGTACCAAAGATTCTGAAAGCCATCCGAATTGAGCCGGTCGGAGTTCAGAAGGGCATGAAATCCGTGGACCTGGGAACGGGTTCAATCGATCCTTACCGCGACGACCTTTTCCGCAAGGTAATCGAAGAACGGAAAGGGAAACAAAAGAGTGATCCTCTCTACTATTTCTTGAAGATTCTCGCGAATGCGGGCTGTTATGGAATCTACGCCGAGGTGAACAAACTCCAGGTCGGAAAGAACGATTCAAAGAAAATTGGAGTCTTCTCAGGCGATCTGAGCGGAACCGAGCGCACTTGCGCGATGGAAGTTCCGGGACCTTGGTATTTCCCACCGGTCGCCGCACTCATCACAGCAGGTGGACGACTGCTATTGGCAATGCTTGAAAAGATGGTCACAGATGCGGGTGGAACGTATCTCATGTGCGACACCGATTCAATGGCCATCGTGTCATCCGACAATAGTGGGCTCGTTGCCTGCAACGGCGGTCCACATCGGACGGCGGAGGGATCTGACGCAATCAAAGCCCTCACATGGAAACAGGTTCAGGAAATCGTTGATCGATTTGAAAACCTCAATCCTTACGATCCGAAAATTGTCTGTGGATCAATTCTCAATATCGTGGAAGACCTTAATTACGATGCCGATGGTCATCAAAGACAACTTTACGGCTATGGCATTTCCGCCAAACGGTACGGCCTTTACACGCACGACAGCTCCGGCTTTCACCTCGTTAAATCGAGTGAGCACGGGTTAGGTCTTTACTATCGGCCCAAGGAAGGACGAGATTCCGAATGTGGCACGGCATTATGGATAAAAGAAGGTTGGGACTGGATGCTTTGTCGCACTCTCGGGATCTCGTATTCCAAGCCCGAGTGGTTTGATCTGCCGGTTATGAGGAGAATTGCTATCAGTACGCCAAATGTTATGACAGCGCTGCGACGGCTAAAACGGGATCAAGCACGGCCCTACAATTTTGCGTTGTCGCCCGTCTTGGTTAACTTGACAAGGAAACCCATCACTCTCCTGGCTCCCTTTGAAAAAAATTCCTCTCGATGGCTGAAGATGCCCCATGTCAATATTCACGACGGCAAGACCTACCGTTTAGACATGCCGACATTGCCCATCATGGCGCAGACATTCGAAATGGTTTTCGAACAATATCATCAACATCCCGAATCCAAGAGTTTTGGACCCAATGAAAAGCCATGCAAAGCGGGAAGCGCGGGTCTTCTCAAGCGATATCCGGTCACGTCTACGGGGTTCAATTTAATCGGGAAAGAGACTGAACGCGGATGGGAACACAGCGAAGATATCAGCACGCTTTTGCCTTCATTACGACGCTACGGCCTTAACACTGGTGTGGCAGAGAAACGGCTGAGAGAACGACTGCAACAAATACCGTTGGCTTTTCTGGAGCGAGAAACGGGATTGAGCCGCCACACGATTGTGCGCGCACGAAGGGGGCTTCCGGTCCACCTAAGATCCTTGCAAATTCTCAAAAATGTCGTCCGCAACGTGCCTGTTCGAAACTGATCTCGTACAATTCACGGTTCTGAATTGCTAGGAGATTCGAGAATGGACACATGGAATCGTGAAGAACTATACGCCGAGATTTGGGAACAACCAGCGGTAAAAGTTGCTAAGAAATACGATATTTCAGCAGTCATGCTGGGGAAGGTCTGCGGGAAGTTGCAGATTCCCAGGCCAGGTCGAGGGTATTGGGCAAGGAAGGAATTTGGTAAGCCGGTGGAAAAGATTCCATTGCCGGAAGCCAAGGATCTCCCAGTCTTGCAGCGCCTGAAGCAAGCCCCTTCAGAGAGTCCCCAGCCAGCGGTTCCCACGCGTCAGCCGACCGATCCAGAGTATACGCGCATACTTGAGGTTGAAGCTCGACCAGTTGTTATTGATTCAGAGGCGAGGCGACACAAGCTAGTTTCCGAAACGGCAAAATGCCTGTCGCGCACCCAACCTGACAATCGGGGAATCGTCGTCGCCTCGTGGCGAGAAATGTGTCTCGACGTGCGCGTTTCCAAAGAATCGATCAATCGTGCTCTAAACATCATGAATGCTGTGGTTCTTCTGCTTGAATCAGAGAATTTCGTCTTTGTTGTTCAATCGGATAGAGGCTCAACCGCAGCTCAGGTCTTTGGTCACAGCGTGCCCTTTTCAATCGTCGAGAAACTGCGGGAAAAGAGTCGCAGGCAAGTACGGGAATACTCATACACACACACCGTGATTGAATATCAACCGAAAGGCGAGCTTGAGTTCCGCGTAGGGAAGAGCAGTTATTTCTGCAAAAGATTTCGTGATGGCAAGAGAGAACAATTGGAGGGCATGATTCCGAGACTAGCTGGTGCCATATTGCTAGAGGGGCGAGCTCGGAAGATTCAGACAGAAGAAAAGAGATTAGAAGAAATTGAAGAAAGAAAGAGAATGCAAGAAAGAATTATCTTGTCCGAGCAAATTGCAGAGGAGGAAAAGAAGGTCAAGGAGCTAGAATCCTGGGTAACGGGTTGGCTGCGGGCAAAACAAATGCGAGAGTTTATAGCTGCGTTAGAGGAGCTTTGGAAAGCGCAAGGACATGATCTTTCGCCTGAATTTCCGAAGGGACAGAAAATTGTTTGGATGAAACATCAGGCGGATCGGCTCGATCCGCTTATCACAAGTCCGAAGTCGATTCTCGATCGAAAACCCGAACTAAATCGATGGTAGCGGAGATTTCCGTGAGCGCAGTGTGTTGGCAGTGCATCAAAGATGAATACTTGAAGGTAATTGTCAAGAATGAGGGCAAGGTCGAAAAGTGTACGCTCTGTGACCGGAGGCGCAAGGCGTTTACTGCCGAGGATCTCGCCGAGGCTGTAGATCCCATTATGCGCGAACACTTCGCTTTGGGCGAAGATGTGAAGAGGTTTGGACCAGACGACGAGGAATGGTGGGAGCAGGAGGGAGATCCTCTAGATCATCATTTGCAAGAGGTAATCGCCCAATATCTCGGATTCGAAGACGAAATTGTCGCAGCGCTCGAAGAACGGGATCCCGCTGATATCCAAGATGGGGGCAGTCCTTTCTATGACAGCAGCCAGGACTATGTCCCTGTCAAAATCCGCCCTTATGCTTACTACGAGGAATGGAACTATGTTTCAGAGGACCTGAAACATCGAAGACGGTTTTTTAGCTCGGCAGCCTCTGCCCTCTTTGCTCGTGTGTTCGAGGATGTCGAGACACGCAAGTCGCGGAACAGGGAGACGGGAGACGACGAGAAAGTAATTTTCGAAATGCCAGAAGGCTCGCTGCTTTTTAGGGCTCGGATCTGTCATTCGGAGTCCTTTGTCAAGGATGCGTATAAAGATCCGATAAAACACGTGGGGCCTCCACCTCCCGAAACTGCACGAGCAGGCCGAATGAACGTTGAAGGTGTTGTCGTGTTCTACGGCGCGTTGGACGAGCAGACTTGCCTAGCCGAGACGCGCCCAGCCATTGGAAACGACACCGCCGTCATTCAGATGCGTTCAACCAAGCTGCTGCGGTTGCTCGATTTTGGCAGACTGGAGCAATCCTACAAACGTCTGAGCTATTTCCAGCCTGACTTCACCGAACAAGTTGAAAGGGGGGCATTCCTTCGTCGCTTGCAAAATCTCATTTCACAACCAGTTGTCCCCGGCAGAGAAATGGACTATTTGATCACGCAGACCATGGCGGAATACTTGGGACATGTGCATAATCCAAGGTTCGATGGGGTCCTCTTCAAGTCTGTTCAGCGATCCGGCGGAACTAACATAGTGCTCTTCCAAAACCGAGATGACGGCTTCCCCTTGGCTTATGTGGACGAAAGCTTTCATCTTTTTTCAACGAGTTCGGTCGAGTACAAACACCGGAAGCGGTACGTGGGAAAACACGATAATGGGGAAGTCTGGATCGGTTATGACCATGACGGCTGGGATGACGAAGATTGAAATGCCCAGGGGTGCATATTCCCTCCCGTCCTGTTCTCACCCCGGACGCCGTTTGACCCATCTTTTCTCGCGCCTGTAAGATCAAACTTCACCAGCCGCTCGGCAAGTCTCATCCACAGAGACCACACTCGCGCACAGAGAGTTTCTATTCCTCTGTGACCCTCTGTGTCCCCTGTGTTTAAGGGTTTTTGCCGGCGGCGGATCGCCATGCCCCACGACCTTCCAAAATCGTACGAGCCCGGAGCGATCGAAACCCGGTGGGCAGAATACTGGGTAAAAGAGAAACTCTTCTCCGTCCCCACGCCGCCGCCGGGTGAAAACCGACCCGTCTTCACGCTGCTCTTGCCGCCACCCAACGTCACCGGCCGGCTGCACATGGGGCACATGCTCAACCAGACCCAGATGGATATCATCGTGCGCTGGCATCGCATGCGCGGCTTCATCACCCTGTGGCTGCCGGGGACGGATCATGCGGGCATCGCGACCCAGATGATGGTCGAGCGGCAACTCGCCAAAGAAGGCAAGAAACGCCGCGACCTCGGCCGCGAAAAATTCATCGAGCGCGTCTGGGACTGGAAGAAGCACTACGGCGGCGCCATCCTCGACCAAATGAAACGCCTCGGCGCATCCGTCGACTGGGACCGCGAATATTTCACCATGGACGACAATCTTTCGCGCGCCGTCCGCGAGGTTTTCGTCCGCCTGTATGAGGAAGGCCTGATCTATCGCGGCAAATACATTGTGAACTGGTGCCCGCGCTGCGAAACCGCAATCTCCGATCTCGAAGTGAAGCACGAAGAAGTTCAGGGAAAATTGTGGGAGATTCGCTACCCGATCGTGGGATCGAATCCTGACAATCCCGAATTCATCACGGTTGCCACCACACGGCCCGAAACCATGCTCGGCGACACAGCAATTGCGGTAAACGCGCAAGACGAACGCTACAAACATCTCCACGGCAAGAAAGCTCTGCTGCCGCTGATGAATCGCGAGATCCCCATCATCACCGACGAATTGGCGCAGCCCGAGTTCGGCACCGGAGCGGTGAAAGTAACGCCCGCCCACGATCCGAATGACTTTCAAGCAGGGAAGCGCCACAACCTGCCGCAGATCGACGTGATGGACGAGCACGCGCACATGAACGCGAACGCGGATCGCTTTGCGGGGTTAGACAGATATGAGGCCCGCAAGTTCGTACTCAACGATCTGCGGGAGCAGGGGTTTCTGGTCGCCGAAAAAGATTACACGCTAGCGCTCGGCAAATGCGACCGCTGTGGCACCGTAGTCGAGCCGCGCCTGTCGGAACAGTGGTTCATTAAAATCAAGCCGCTGGCAGACCGCGCCAAAGAGGCCGTTGAGAGCGGCGCGACCACCATCGTTCCCGACAATTACCGCCAGGTCTATCTCAACTGGATGACCGACATCTACGATTGGTGCATCTCCCGGCAGTTGTGGTGGGGCCATCGCATCCCCGCGTGGACCTGCGAAAACTGCAAAGAAGTAATCGTCGCCCGCGAAGCACCGACAGAATGCCCTAAGTGTGGCAGCGCGAAACTCGAACAAGTCTCCGACGTGCTCGACACGTGGTTTTCGTCAGGCCTGCTGCCGTTCACGACGCTAGGCTGGCCAGAAAAAACGCGCGACCTCGAAGTGTTCTACCCAAACACGCTGCTGATCACTGGCTTCGACATCCTTTTCTTCTGGCTCGCCCGCATGATCATGTTCGGATGCCACTTCATGCAAGGCCACAAACAAGATCCGCTGATCAAAAAAGCAACTGAAGCCGCCGAAGCCGAAAGCCGCCCCTATAAAGATGATAGCGTCCCCTTTCGCCATGTCTATATCCACGCGCTAGTGCGCGATGCCGAGCGCCAGAAAATGTCGAAGACCAAAGGCAACGTGCTCGACCCGCTGGAAATCATCGAGCGCTTTGGAACCGACGCTACCCGGTTCACGCTGGCGGCCATGGCAGCCCCCGGCACTGATATCGCCTTCAACGAAAGCCGCACCGAGGGTTACCGCGCCTTTGCCAACAAAATCTGGAATGCCGCAAGATTCATGTTCATGAATATAGACCGCCTGGGTGGCGCGGGCGGCCCCGCCCGCGAAATCTCACCAGAAGCAACAGGTGTCACGGGGTTCGAACCAACCACTCTGGAAGACCGCTGGATCCGCTCCCGCTTCAACCGGGTAACGAAAGAGGTCAATGAATCGCTGGCCACCTACCGCTTCCACGAAGCCGCCAACCGCATCTACGACTTCTTCTGGGGAGAATTCTGCGACTGGTACCTGGAGCTAATCAAACCGCGCCTGAACGCAGAAGACGCCGAAGCCAAGACAGCCCGCACAGCCTGCGCCAATCTTGTAAGCCTGTTCGAAGCCTCACTGCGCCTGCTTCATCCCGTGATGCCATTCATCACCGAAGAAATCTGGCACGCCATCTACGAAGGCAAAGCGCCGCAGAAGTCCATCGCGTTGACTAACTACCCGCTTGCCGACGAAAGCCACTTCGACCTCATCGCCGAAACCGAAATGGCGATCCTGCAGGATCTAATCGTCAACGTGCGCAACCTCCGGGCCGAGATGAAGGTCGAACCCAAGCTGAGAGTTCCCATCGAAGTCTTTGCACACGAGCCCGCAATCCGCTGCATGATTGAGCAAAATCGCGGTGCAGTCGAGCGCCTCGCTAATGTGGAGAAGATCACCTTTGTCGACACCTCTCCAGTTGGCAAAGGCGCATTGCGCGGCACTGCCCGCTTCGACGTACACGTAGTATTTGAAAGAAAAATCGACGTTGCCGCCGAATGTGAGCGCCTCAAAAAAGACTTGGAGAAAATCGAGAAAGGAATCGTCAGCGGTCAAAAGCAACTCGGCAACGAACAGTTTCTCGCCAAAGCGCCAGCCAGCGTGGTAGAAAATCTCCGCAGGCAGCAACAGGAGCTGGCGGTACTCCAGGAAAAAACGGCGAGTAAATTAAAGGAGCTAAATTGCGGCTAGCGCTCTCAAAGGTGCGTCATCCCGAAGCCCCGCGGCTTGATCGGCGGGGCGAGGATCTCGCGTGCAGGAAATGTCAATGTCGGAACACTGCTCACTGACTACTAACCGCTGACTACTGTCATGGACTTCAACTCGCGCCGCATCACCGCCATCATCGAGAACGCGCTCACCGAAGATCGCGCTACCAGCGACGCCACCAGCTACGCCTGCATCGATCCCAACCAGCGTGCCTCCGCCACTATCCTCGCCAAACAGGATTGCATTCTCGCCGGCATCGGTGTCATTGGCCGCATTCTCGACGTCTACGCCGCACTCGACGGAGCCGTCACTTCACACTACGAAGTCACCACTCACCCTGAAATTTTCGATGGAGTGCGCTTGCACAAAGGCCAGTCGGTGGCAGTGATCCGCCACAATGCGCGCGTACTGCTTTCCTGCGAGCGTGTGATGTTGAACTTCCTTCAGCGAATGAGCGGCATCGCCACGTTGACCCGTAAATTCGTCGATGCCATCTCCGGCACGAAAGCGCGAATGCTTGACACGCGCAAGACCGCTCCCGGTTTGCGTGTCATCGATAAGTATGCAGTGCGATGCGGGGGAGGGTTGAACCACCGTCTCGATCTTTCCGACGGGGTTCTGATTAAAAACAACCACATCGCACTGGCGGGTGGCATCGTTCCCGCGCTTGACCGGGCCATGCGCAATCGGCGCGGCTCGCAGCCAATCGAGATCGAGCTCCGCAATCTTCACGAACTGGAGGAGGCCCTGCGCGTCGGCGCCGAAGCCATCCTGCTCGACAACATGAGCGTCGAAGACGTGCGCCGGGCCGTCGAGCGCTGCGCGAAAACCGGGCGCCGTATTCCCCTCGAGTGCTCCGGCGGCATCCGCCTCGAAAACGTCCGCGCCTACGCCGAGACCGGTGTCGATTTCATCTCCGTCGGCCTCCTCACACATTCGCCGCAGGCCGCAGATATGAGCCTGCGCGTCGTACCCAACTAGCATGCCGAACGCCTGCATTCTGTGGGCTGGCCATCCGGGCCGAAACCCGCGCAGATAGCCCCAAGTGACGCGGTGAGTCTATCCCGGCTGCGGCGAAAAGCAATCCTGCGTGTGTGTTAACCCATAGGGATTAGACTGCGGAATGTCGTCCTGAGTGCAGCAAATCGACTCGCTTTCTGAATCGGTTTGCGGAGCCGAAGGATCCCGATCACTTCGAGTCGGGCTGGCATCTTCACCTTCGCATACTCCGTCACAACCGGGTAAGCTGGCACCGTTCGAAAGTTTGTCCTTTCCCCGCGATTCCCGCATAATTCCCGCATCGGAAAACCCACGCCAACTCGCAGCCAAAAGGCCGCCCATGCCAGCGTGCCTCCCCACGGCCAAGCCACCGACATCCGGCTAGGCCGCATCATTCGCCTCCTTATGGACCACGCCACCGTAGTAGTCAGCGGCACGAAAATCGCCCAGGAAATTTCCTCGACCCGTTCCGAAGTCTGGCGCCTGATTCAACAGTTGCGCAGCCTCGGCGTCGACGTAGCCGGACTTCCCGCCACCGGATATCGCTTGAAGTCTGTCCCTGATCTCCTGTTGCCGGAAATCCTGAAGCCGCTTCTTCGGGGTACAGTCTTCGACGCCCAACTCCATCACTTCTACAAAATCGGTTCCACCAATACGGTTGCCATGGCCGCCGCGGCTGAAGGAGCTCACGAAGGCGCAGTCTTTCTAGCAGAGGAGCAAACCGCCGGGCGAGGCCGCGGGGCGCACTCGTGGGAATCAGCCCGCTCAGCCGGAATTTATTGTTCAGTGATCCTGCGTCCGTCACTGCCGCCATCGGACGTGCTCGTGCTTGCGCTCGCGGCAGGGCTCGCCGTTCGCGCCGCCATAGAGCAACTCGACGCCCGCGTCAAAGTAGATCTGAAATGGCCCAACGACGTCCTGGTGGAGGGCAAAAAAGTCTGCGGCATTCTCGCCGAAATGAATGCCGAAGCCACCCGCGTGCGCCACGTCGTAGTCGGCGTCGGCGTCAATGTGAACCAATCCAGCTTTCCCAAAGAGATAGAATCCGAAGCCACTTCTCTGCGTCTCGCCACCGGCAGCGAATGGTCAAGAGTAGAAGTAGCCGCCGCTCTGTTAAAGGCGCTCGACCGCGAATATCGTTTCCTGTTGGAGAAGAACGATGCGCGCCAATCAATCCTCCACCGTTTTGCCGAACAATCCACCTGGGTGCGCGGTAAACAGGTGCGCATTCTGGAAAACGGCACGACGGTAGAAGGAACCACCGAAGGCCTCGATGAGTGCGGCTTCCTGCAAGTAAGAACCAGACAGCGACTGCAAACCATCCTAAGCGGGACCGTGCGTCCCCTGTGAAATCGAGGTCCACATTACAAGAAAGGCTGCCCCACTCGTCGCGCTTTTCGACGAGTGGGCACCACTGGCCTTTCGACCGAAGAAGAACCGCGATTTGCTGAATCAGCGGCGTACCTCTACAATTGCTCGCCGTTTCAAGTAAGAAAATTCAGGAGAAAAAATGAAAACACGAACCATCGGATTACTTCTGTCCCTGTGTCTTATCGCAGTGACGGCGGCCTTCGCCGGCGACGCCAACATCGGCACATGGAAGCTCGACGAGGCGAAGTCGAAGATCCCGCCGAACGCGACTAAAAACAGTATGGTCGTCTATGAGGCCGCGGGTGACAGCGTGAAGGTCACGGTAGACGGCACAACCGGCGACGGAAAGCCCCTGCACACCGAGTGGACGGGAAAATATGACGGCAAAGACTACCCTCTAACCGGCGACCCCAGTGCAGACACAAGGTCGTATAAGAAGGTGAATGACCGGACAACCGACCTAACCAACAAGAAAGGCGGCAAGGTTACTGCCACAGGCCGAATCGTCATTTCAGCCGACGGCAAAACCCGCACCCTCACCGTGAGCGGGACCGACCCCAACGGCAAGAAGGTGAAATTTACCGCGATGTACGAAAAGCAGTAGCCGATAATTCCGCCCGCTCCCGCGACCGGGAATGCCCCGTCCTTGCGTCTTTGCAAGGGCGGGACACGATGCTGCCGATGCTTGCGCGATCATTTCCCCAACGCGACCTTGCCCTGATTTGCTCCTTGGTATTATTCTCCCGTAGTTGTCCAGGTTAAAATTCCGAACGCATAAGGAGAAATCATGTTCAGAGTCGCTGCGCTCGCTTTCGCGGCTTTCACAATTGCCCTTTTGTGCTGTGCGCCTGTGGCACCAGCCCAGGTTTCCGTCGGCGTAAACATCGGAGTGGCTCCCGTGTGCCCGTACGGATACTTCGACTATGCTCCCTATGACTGCGCTCCTTACGGCTACTATGGGCCCGATTGGTTTGTTGGCGGCGTGTTCATTGGAGCCGGCCCCTGGTTTCACGGCCGTCACGGTTTCTACGGCCACGTTGACAACCGCTTTGATCCTCATCATGGCTACGCTGGACCGTTGCCGGATCGCGGGGCGCGGCCCTTCTACCACTTCCAGGCAAACGAGGCACGGGATGGGCGAGGCAACGTAGGCACCGCTCCCCATGAAGGCGGGGGTGAACACGCCCTTCCGGGATATCACGGCGGTGCGCACGGCGGAGGCCACCACTAGAGCGGTGGGTGCCCCGTCCTTGCGTTTCTTGCAAGGGCGGGACACGATCCATCAGCCAAGGGTGACGTTCGTACCATTTTGGGGACGCTTCGTTCATCGAATGCCACGAGGTGAAAACGGAGATGTCAACGCGGGCCATTCTTTGTCTTGAGTTCTACCCGCATGCAGCCACGGAGCGGCAAAAGAATCTAGCCCACGGCGCAAGCCGTGGGTTTGCAGTTCCCAAGCCATCCGCCCCGAAAGACGCCTCAGCAGGTGAGCGGCAATTCCTTCGTCCCTCTCGAGGCTCGCTAGCGCCCGCTTTTCATTGCCGCAGCTCACGCGGTGGCCAGCATCCTTTAACGCTTCGCGGCTGAACGTAATAGATCGGATGACCGGGATAGAAGCGCCTTCCTTTTAAGGAACGTGAACACGCCTCCGAATCCCCTACTCAAATCCCCGCATACCAAGCGTACCCGCCTTCCGGCGACGCCGATCCCAATCCCTTTCCAAACTTCTTCATACTGTCGGTAACGGTCATGTGAGTAATAAATTTCACGTTCTTGTATCCCACCTGGCGGGGAACGCGCAGCCGAAGCGGCCCGCCGTTGCCGACCGGCAGCTCACTGCCATTCATCCCGTAAGTAAGAAAAGTCTGCGGATGCAGCGCATCGGCCATGTCGATGCTGTCCCACCAATCGCGCTCGATCGAGAAGTAAACCACGTAGCGAGCCTGCGGCTGCACTCCCACAAGATCGAGAACGTGCGACAGAGGCACGCCGTGCCACTCGGCGATATACGACCAGCCCTCTTCACACTGAATCATCGTGATCTGGCTGCGAGACGGGTAGCTCTTAATCTGGTCGAGCGAAAACGACGCAGGCCGCGCGACCATGCCATCGACTGTAAGCCGCCAGTCAGCGAATCCTCCGCTCTGCAGGCGCTTGAATGCTTCGCTCGGAGGGGCCAATTCATTCGGGAACGGACGCTCCGAGATCTGGCTCCGCGAAAACTCACGAGCCAACGAATGCCGTGTCAGCAAACGCTGCGAAGCGTAAGTCAGCGTCTCGCCGAGACCCCAAATTCCGCCGTGGTCGGGAGGTACCAATCCATACTTCTGCGCTAGCTCCGCAGCCACGCCCACAGCCGAAATACCCGCAGCAGCGCCCAGTCCAGTCGCAATCAATTTGCGCCGGGAGATTTTATTCGACCGAGCATTGCCGGATGGCGAATTGCCAAATAAAGGTTCAGTCATGTGCGTGCCCCTGTGCCCCAGCCTGGCCCGTAGTCATAGTCCCTGTAACCATGGCTCGCATGCGGCTGCGAAATCCCGCCAGCCAAACCATCCCAATATGCACCAGCAGAAAGACCACCAGCGCCAGCGTGATGAAGAAGTGAAGCGTGCGCGCCGATTGCTGCCCGCCCAATACATTAACCGCCGCCGGAACCGCCGAAACGAATGCGGGAGACATTGCCAGCCCCGTCCATATGATCATCGGAAACAGAACGAAAATCACGAACAGATAAGTAAGCCGCTGCAGCAAGTTATAAGACCAAGCCTCGGCTTCACCCGGACGCTCAAATCGCAAGTGTTTTCTGATCTCAACTGAAAACTCGCGCCAGGAAAGCTCGCCCTTTCGCGGCAGCAGATCCTTTCCAAAGTGCCCGGTAAACAAACCGGACACCACATACACCAGACCAGTCAGCACCACTATCCACGCAGCCTGAAAATGCAGATACCGGCTCCAGCCATTCTGATCCGGCAGCACATACCCGTAGCCCGTTGGCACAAGATTTCTCGATGCAGGGATCGGAATCTTGAACAAAGTCGGAGTCAGATCATTCCCAGTTTCGCCCCAATAGAATCGAGGATGAGAAATCACAATCTCCACTCCGCTGACCAGCAGAGCAAGAAAGCAAAGCGTAGTGATCCAGTGAGTAACACGGACCAGAACAGTGTGCCGCGAAGCGGCAATAGTTTCCGGGACAGCTACCACAGAACTCGGGATGCAAGCGGAATCGCTCACCGGGAAATCCTACCACGCATGGCAAATATCACGAACGCCAGGCAGAAGCCGGCGTCATGCTGAGGGCAGCAGGATAGTCCGCAGGACGATCCTGCGGAGTCAAAGCATCCCTATCCGCCCCACTGCTCTCGCATTCTAAGCGCCCCTGTGTTCACGCATAGTGGAACGGCCGGGATCCGTGGCTTCTCCAGAAGTAGACCAGGATGATCACGCTGGCGATTGCGGCGTACGCGCACCAGAGGGAGGTAAAAGCGTAGCGCTTATACTCCATCACCGCCAGCAGAATGGCCAGATTGGCTGCGCCGAAAATCACCATCATCTTGATCTTCGAGAAAAACAGCGAGCCACAGGTCGCAATTACATACACCACCGCAACCGCTAGATTATTGGTCGCGTCATTGATGTATACGATGCTGTTTCCTTTGACATAGACCTCCGTCGGATAGGCCGTCAGCGCCCATAGGATATAGAGCGTAGTGGCCACGCCCAGGCCCAGAAAAGGAAGCATGCGCCGCCGGCTCTGGGCGTCAGGCTCGAACAGCAGCACGCTCAACGGCAGCAGAAAAGGCAGCAATCCCTGGGCATACAGCATGAAGGCCGCACCCATGTCATGCGTTACTGTGGGGGAGAAAATCCCATCCAGGCCCAGCCAGACGAACCCTTCGATGAACTGATGAATGGCGAACAGCAACGGCAGCGCGGCGAACAGCGCTTCGCGCCGGTGCTTCACCCGGGTCAGCGTGATGGCGCCCACTGCGCCCAGCGCCCCACTGCCCACAAAATTCGCTGCCGCCGAAAAACACATAAAATGTCTTACCCTGCTTGCGAAGCTTACACGGCCCACCCCGGAACGCAAAATATTTCCTGTTATGCCGAGCGCAGCCGAATCGTCCGTATCACGATTTTGTAGAGTCGAAGCATCCCTGCCGGCTCCAACTCTGGCTTCGATCCCGCAACTCATAACCGCGACTCGTAATACCAACGCAGCACCCGGAGAGCGCGCAGTGTGTTCCAGCGGCTTGCCCTGCCAACTTCGGTCTCCATCTTCAGCGGAACATATTCGGGATGGAGCAGGTTCATCGGCCAACGCCCGTTCTGGTGTCGCCGCTGAATCACGATTCCGATGGCGTCACGAACGCGGCTGTCGGGCTTGATGCCTGCATCGCGAAGATAATCGAGTCCGCGCAGCACATCGTAGTGCCAAAACGTGGGAAACGAGAAGCGGAGCCAGCGTTTGTCGATGATTTTGCCGCTTCGAAGCGAGTGGAACATGCTGCGCTCGAGGAGATAATTTTCAGCCCGCTTGCGGGCCCTCGCGACAGACTTAATAACAGCCGACTTGCCAACGGCTCGTTCGTAGTCGAGCAATCCTTCCAAAACGCAAATCGTGGTATGGAACGAAGAGTGCCGGCTCCGGGGTGCTTCGCAGTTCCAGCCGCCATCTTCGAGCTGTTCCAACAGAAGGTGATTGGCCAGCGCGTCGTTCGGTTCTTTGAAATACGCGCCGATGCCGAGGATTCTGCCATTGATGCAGGGCTCGGTTTCGCCCTGAAGATAAGGCCGGTTGTTAAGCCACGTAAACACGAGCCGCTTGTTGACCCGGTCAATCATTCTGCGAGCCTGCCTGCTCGCGGAGTCGAGGCCAAGGTCCTTCAACACGGAGAGACTGTAGAGCGTAATAAGTAGGTCTCGATGCTCCTTCGGCAAATCATCTCTCCACCCGCGGGGGCCCCCACACCAGCTGCCGTCAGCAGATTGCAAAACAAGAAGCCGCGCCCCCCAGCCTTCAGTCGCGACGCGCGACCGCTCGGCGGCTATCGCGTCGGGGGCCTCATCGGTAAGGTCCCGCATCACCTGCCAACGGATAGCCGGGTCGGAATCGAGAAGCCATTTAATATGCGCGGGTCGGGGCGCGTAATCGTGGTGCATTTGTTTCTTATAGCATGTGGCGTTTTAGTAGGCCTGCCCCTCCTTGTCGTTTTTCTCGGTACTCAAGAAGGAAACGGCATTGGGGTGTAAGAGCCCGAAACAGCGGTCTCCGCGAGATTCGTTTGGTAGCGATCAGCAAATGCTGTCAGCTGAGCGGAGCCGAAGCATCTCTACCCGCTCCACAGCCCTCGCCTTCGATTCCTGATAGCTGGTTCGCGGTCAGGAGGTCCCTCGCAGGAGACATGTGGAATCACGGGACGCTTTCTCATGCGAGAAACGGCGAACGTCCCGTTCTCTCGTCGAGTTTCTTGCCCCGCATGCTATCGAACAGGAGACTTACAAGTCACATCTACACGAAGATTCGCGTTGTATCAACTCCCAAGCTGCGCGTAACCTGCATCGATGTCAGAGGAGGCCACATGTCATCGAGGTGTACTTTTCGTGCCGCAGCGCTGATTCTTGTCCTCGGTGGAATGACTTTCGCGCAAACCGCCAAGTACCGCCGCCAGGGTCCCGTTTATCTCAACGATGTCCGAGTTACACCCGGGGCGGTTCTAAAAGTCGACTTGAAGACTCTCTGCACACCCGGCTATACGGCCACGGTCAGGGATGTTCCTTTGCCGGTCAAGAAGCAAGCTTGCGATCTATACGGAGTTCCGGCGGCGCATTGCAACGGAAAGGAAGTTGAAATCGATCATCTGATTTCTCTCGAAATCGGCGGATCGAATGACCTCAAAAATCTCTGGCCCCAGCCATACAAACCCATCCCAGGGGCTCACGAAAAAGACAAACTGGAGAACTGGCTTCACGGTCAGGTCTGCTCCGGCAACATGTCGCTTCAGACCGCGCAGCGAGGAATCGCCAAAAACTGGTACCAGGGATACGCAAACCTCGTCCAGAACCCGCACTAGGTTCAGAAATATATCGCGGCAACGGTTGTGACGCTAAGCACAACAGGATCGTCCGCGGGAGGATTCTGCGGAGTCGAAGCATCCCTGCCCGCTCCACGGCTCTCGCGGCAATTCCCGAGCACTCGGTCTGCGCGTCAAGAAATTCGCCGAGGGAAACGGGGATACACGGGACTTTGCTCAATAAGAAACACGGTGAACCCCGATATTCCTGCTCAACCCAAAGCCGGGCTTGAGTGGGCCACCGGCCAACTTTAGTTAATCTTGGTGACCTTGAATTGAATGCCCGTGCCGCGACCGCTGTTGTGGAAACCATTAGCTTCCCCTGCCTTCAGGACAATCCAGTGTCCGGACTACGTTTACGACGTGTGAGCATCTCACTCAAGCCAAAACCCGGCTTAGGTGGACCACCCGCCGGCCACTTGCGCTAGGATAGGCTCAACCTAAGCCCTAGGAGCCCAACGTGACGATCCGCAAAGCTGCCTTGCAAGTCGCAGCCGTGGTGCTGCTCATCCTGATGGCGTTCAACGCCTATCTCGCCATCGATCACCTAAAGCGAATCCGGGCAACTGCCGCGCTCAGCCTAGAAAGCTCGGCCGTGCAAGCTGGCATCGCCCGCGTCTGGCAGGATTTCACCGACATGGAGAGCGGACAGCGCGGCTACCTGCTCACCGACGACGACGGTTACCTTCAGCCCTACACCGACGCGAAAAACGAGATCGCAACCCACTTCGCCAATCTTCGCTCCGCGTTGGCCACTCGCCCTCAATCAGAGCAAACCCTCGAAACGCAACTCGAATCCCTCGCCGGCTTGAAACAAGCCGAGATCGAGCGAACCATTTCATTGCGCCAGCAGGGATACCGCCATCGCGCCTTCCAGCTCATCCAAACCAACGAGGGTAAACAGTATTCGGATCAGGCTCGGTCTCTCGTGTCTTCCTTGGCTTCCATGGAAAACAGCCGCTTCGCCGCGCTCGAAAAAGAGAGGGACGCCGGCTCACGCCAAGCTATGTCGCAAACCATTGCCGCCAACTTGTGTTTGCTTGTGCTCACAGCGGGCCTGTTTCTGCTGATCCGCTTCCACGAACGCGGCCTCGAACAGCAAGCCGTACGAAGCCGACAAGCGTTGGCCGAGCGCGATTCACAACTGGAGAAACTGATCAGCCGAATGTCTGCCGCCGCCGACCAGACACGCGCCCAGGTTGCACTCATCGAAGAAAATGCCAGCCTGTTGCTCGAAAAATACGACGGATTTCTGCCCCCGCTGGGCTATGCCTGCGCGAAACAGATTCAGGAGACAACGGCGGAACTCGAACAACTCCGCAAAGATCTCCTCGGCCCCCCGGAGTCTGATATCCACGAAAAAGCAGCCTAACAGACCGCGCCACGGATTTTGGTGGGCGCAGCGGTCCACCGCCGCGATACAAGTGGGGGCTAGCCCAGCTTTCCCTCGTGCGCATAACCATGAAAGAGGCTGCCCCATCCATTGCGGTTTTCGATGGATGGGCATCTCGGACCTCCACTTCTGGTGCATGCCACCGCCATCGATGGGAGTCTCCATGAATGAGAAATGAGGGGACCTGAGGCAAAGCCACTCCCGCTAACTAGTTCGAATCGCAACCCAAAGAGAAGCGCAAAGCAGCACACACCTCATTCATTCGTGCGGAACTAAGCTGGGCCACACGTTTCCCCAGGCGCTTTTGCGACACCGTAACCGCATTGTGCAGGTTCACCGCGCACGGGGCTTTCATCCCGTCCTCCTCATTCAGAACCACTTCCGATGGCACGCCGCGAATCGTGGAAGTGACCGGCGCAACCGTGACCGTGGATAAATACGCGATGGCGCTGTTGCGGGTGAGCACCAGAGCCGGCCGTTTTTTGTCGGGCGCGGCAAACTGGTAGAGCCGAACGTCACCCCGTGCTATTCGTCCGGCCACGCGGCCTCCGATTCCCAACCGCGCGCCTCCGCGTCGGCCCGCGGATGTCGCGAGTAGCCCTGTCGGTCGCGTTCTTCGCTGGCCCGCAACTCCAACCGGCGCAGATGTTCCCGAAGAGCGTCGCGCACCAAAGCGGAACGGTTTCGCTTAGCGCGCTTCGCGGCCTGATCGGCGGCCTGTAACAGTTTTTTATCCAGCACAATTTGAACGATCTGCATATGTGGAATCCATTCCACAGTATACTCCACATAGAAGACGTTTCAAAGCAAACTACCACCTCCCACGAACTCTGAGTAAAATCCCAACATGCTCTTCGTTCTCGATGTCGGCAACACTAACACCGTCCTCGGAGTTTTTGCCCGCGTAGCCAAACTCCATCCCGATGGCGGCTCCGCCGTCCCTCCGCGCTACGAGCGCCTCGTAGCCCACTGGCGCGTCGCTACGCGGCAGGGCAGCACCGTTGACGAATACGGCGTCCTCTTCCGCAATCTTTTTTCCATGGCCAGCCTTGAAGCCGCCGGCATTCACGGCATCGTGATCTCTTCGGTAGTGCCCCCGCTCGACCCCGTGCTGCGCCAGGTCTGCGAGCGCTACTTCAACTCGAAACCATTGTTCATCGAGCCCGGCATCAAGACCGGCATGCCCGTCCACTATGACAATCCCGCCGAAGTCGGCGCCGACCGCATCGTCAACGCCGTCGCCGCCTTCGATAAATACGGAGGCCCCTGCGTGATCGTCGACTTCGGCACCGCCACCACCTTCGACTGCGTCTCGGCCAAAGGCGAATACCTGGGCGGAGTCATCTGCCCCGGCATCGGCATCTCCGCCGACGCACTCTTCTCGCGCACTGCCCGCCTGCCACGCGTAGAAATTCGCAAGCCCGCCCGCGTGATCGGCACCAACACCGTAGGCAGCCTGCAATCCGGCCTCTACTACGGTTACCTCGGTCTGGTCGACGGCATCCTCGAACTTCTGCTCAACGAACTGGGCCCGCAAACCCAAGTCCTCGCCACCGGTGGCTTTGGCTCCATGATCGGCAAAGGATCGAAGTACATCAAGCACGTCGACGACCTCTTGACTCTCGAGGGCTTGCGCCTCATCTGGGAGCGCAACCACCCCGCCACGCCACATCCCTCCGACGACGATACCGCCGAAATAGAGATAAAAAATCCCAACCGCGTCCACTCAAAGTCAAAAACCGACTCCGGATCGCGCCCCGCATCCCGCATTACCCGCTGAAACCGACCGTGGAAAATTACTTCAATTACTTCACCGAAATCGAAGAGCAATTCCTGCGCCGCCGTGGCGGAGGCCTGTTCCTAACCACGCTGGACTGGGCCCTGATCGAAACCTGGAAAGAAGCCGGCATTCCTCTCGAGGCCGTTCTGCGCGGGATCGATGCCGCCTTCGACCGCTACGATCAGCGCCCGTCAAAGTCAAAAAAAGTAAACAGCCTCGCCTACTGCTCACAGGAAGTTCTATCCGCCGCCGAAGACCTGAAAGAAGCTACGCTCGGCGCCGCAACAAACGACTCGCCAAACAAAGAAAAAGAAAAATCCGCCCAGGGATTCGAACCCCAAACCATCTCGCAATTCCTGCTCCGCAACGCAGATCAGCTGGACCGTGTGAACCTTCCCTCGGGATCTGGAATCTCCGCAGCCACTATAGCCCGCGAAACCGCCACCACGCTCCGCAGACTAGCCGACGAAATCACAACAGAAAACGACACCAGGAAATCCCCGAAGCTCGAAGAACTCGAACGCCGCCTAACCGTGCTCGAAGAAAAACTCTTCGCTGCCCTTCTAACGGCCACGCCAGACGACGTAATCGTAACCGCTCGAACCCAGGCCGACCGCGAACTAGCTGCCTACCGCCGCAAAATGACGGCTCCTCAAATCGATCAACTGCAAAAGCAATACGTCCACAAACGTCTGCTGGAGAAATACGGCCTCCCGCGCCTCAGCTTGTTTTACATGTGATGGGTGCTTCGGCCACATGCGGAGCTTGATGACAAGGGTGCTAGAAAGACGATGAGGCAGACTGCATGTGAGGGACGGATGATGACTGAAGGATGATAGATTCGAAATTGCCACAATGCCTGCGCCACGGTGGAAGAGCGGCACTTCAGCGCCGGGTAAGCGGACCATAGTGAAAAGGTTTTGGCCTCTGAGGGACTTCGCTGATGATCTCCGCCGCGCTCCCTAACTCATGACCCATACCTTCGACGCCCTAATCCTCGGAGCCGGAGCCGCTGGCCTGATGTGCGCCATCGAAGCCGGCAAGCGCGGCCGCCGCGTCGCTATGCTCGAACGCGCGGCGCGCCCCGGCAAGAAAATCCTCATCTCCGGCGGCGGACGCTGCAACTTCACCAACCTCCACTGCACTCCCGAAAATTTCATTTCCGCCAATCCGCACTTCGCCAAATCCGCCTTAGCCCGCTACACGCCCCAGGATTTCATCGCGCTCGTAGAAAAGCACCGCATTCCCTACCACGAAAAAACTCTCGGCCAGCTTTTCTGCGACCGCTCCGCACAAGATATTCTCGGAATGCTCGAAGCCGAATGTCGCGATGCCAAAGCCGAGATTTTCCTCGACGCAAAAATTCAAGCGGCCGAGCCAGCCGTCGATAGATTCAAAGTCCGCGCCAACAACGACGAATTCGAAGCACCCAAATTAGTGGTCGCCACCGGCGGCCTATCGATTCCGAAGATCGGCGCAACATCCTTCGGCTACGATCTGGCCCGCCAGTTCGGTCTCGCCATTCGCGAGCCCTGGCCCGGCCTCGTCCCGCTGGTCCTAAGCCAGGAAGATTGTTCCCGCTATTGCGATCTCGCCGGAGTCTCCGCCGAAGGGATCGCCTCTTGTGGCGGTCAGCGGTTTCGCGAGAAAATGCTGATCACCCACCGCGGCATGAGCGGCCCCGCCATCCTGCAGATCTCCTCATACTGGAAAAAGCCCCAGCCCATTCTGATCGACCTCGCACCCGAACGCGAAATCACCGCCGCATTTCGCGATCCGAAGACGCCGAGAAACCTGACCAGACTCCGCGCCGAGCTACGCAGATTCCTGCCTCATCGGCTCTCCGACCGCTGGCTCGATCTGCATCCGCCCACATCCTGGACGAACCAAGCCCTCGCCGAATTCGAGAAGAAAATCCATGCCTGGACGATCTCCCCCGCGGGAACCGAAGGCTATGAAAAAGCCGAAGTCACTGCTGGCGGCGTCGACACCGCCGAACTCTCCGCCAAAACAATGGAGAGCCGCAAGGTTCCCGGCCTGTTCTTCATCGGCGAAGTCGTGGACGTAACCGGCCACCTCGGCGGCTTCAATTTTCAATGGGCCTGGGCATCAGGCGCAGCTGCTGGGCGGGCGCTGTGAGAGTGCCTCTAAAAAGTGGCGCGAAGGCCTGATAGAAAACAGTCTACTTCCGGATTCGCCGCACGGAACAATGGGCAGAGATAAGACGTAAATTGCGGGTAAACAAGAGAGCGGGGATGCGAGAAATGATGAAACTGGAGACCTGGGGAGCGGGGAAGGCTTTGGTTGTTGCCGTAATGGGATGTGCAAGCATGATCCCGGCCGCAGGGCAGGAAAAGGCGCAGTCTACTGCGCGGACCGTTGCGGCGAAAAAAGATGGGCGCGCCGAGATTGATGCCCATGCGGCGGAATGGTTAAAAGAGAGCGATGTGCCAAGCGTAGCCGTGGCCTACATCGAAGATCGCAGAGTGGCGTGGACCGCCGTCTATGGCGAGCAGAGTCCGGGAGTTCCGGCCACGGCAAAGACGTTGTACAACATGGCGTCACTGACCAAGCCTGTGACGGCGGAGACAGTCTTGCGGCTTGCATCGGCAGGGAAACTTTCATTGGACGAACCGATGTTTCGCTACTGGGTTGATCCGGATATCAAGGACGATCCGCGAAGCAAATCTCTGACGCCCCGCTTGTGCTTGTCCCACCAGACGGGATTTCCGAACTGGAGGGGCAAGACCGGCGGGGTCCTAAAGATCCAGTGGGATCCTGGAACCCAGACCGGATACTCGGGGGAGGGATTCAACTATGTTGGCCGGTTCACCGAGAAGAAACTGGGCAAACCCTTTGACGTGCTCGCGCAAGAAATGGTCTTCGACCCCATCGGAATGAAAGAAACTTCCTACACGGCAAAGAACTGGCAGGTCGGACGCCTGGCGGTTCCCCACGGGCCAAAACGCGACAAACCGGTCGACGATGTCGCGCAAGTCTGGAATGGCGCCGACTTGCTCCGCACGACAATCCAGGACTACGCGAAGTTCGTGGTCAGCGTGATGCACGACGAAGGCTTAACCAGGGAAATCGCGGCAGAACGGGCAACCCTGACGCGCGATCGCATGAAACCCGAAGATTTGAAGAATGTGTGCAGCACCGCCGGAGAGCCCGGACACTGCCTTATAACCGCCGGAATGGGTTTGGGGTGGGAAGTCGAGACCGTGAACGGAGAAAAAATCCTCGATCATGACGGCTCCGATTGGGGAGTGAAGACATTCGTGATGTTCGTTCCGTCGCAAGGAATCGGCGTGGTGGCCTTCACCAACGGAGAAAACGGCGAAGCAGTGATCAAGAAAGTGGTTGAAGCCCTTTATCCGAACAGGCTGTATCTGGCTACGATGTGAGCCGTGATGCGAATCCGCAATCCGGGTTTCGCACGTTCCCACGCCGTAGAATCCGAACTCTCGCCCAGACGATGGAGAGCCGCAAAATTCCCCGTCTCTACTTCATCGGAGAAGTTGTCGTCGCCACCGGCTACCTCGGCGGCTTTCAATTTTCAATGGGCCTGGGCATCAGGTGCAGCCGCCGGCCGTGCCATGTGAGGACACAGTTTATCTCTGTTTACGACCCCGTCACCTTCGCGACCGCACGCTTCTTCCAGAAACTGTTGAAAAAATCACACAAAATACTGTATGGCGAGCTCCCGAGCGATCTATTATCAATGACTGCGATTCCGGTGCCAAGGGGCAACTTAAGAAAATGTCACCCGTTGACGAGCCGAAAGGCTGGCGAATATTGCAGGCAATGGCTCAGAGCGAAAACGACCCTGAGCGCCTGGCCTGCATCATCGATCGCATGAATCGATTGCTCGACGCCCACGAGCGCTGCTCCGGCAATACGAATTCATGGACCGTCGATCCCGATCTCAACTAGTGTGCCGAGCCTCAGTTCGACGAAATTTCCGATCGCGCGGGTTCTACCCTTCCCACTCCATCCGATTGATCCTCGCTCTCACGTAAAATCGTTTCTTGCTCCTAACCATCGAAAAAATGATCTACGGCGGAGATGGCCTGGCTCGCCTGCCCCTCGACAGTGATGTTCACAGCAACGACCACGTCCGCGGCAAGGCCGTTTTTGTTCCCTTCGTTCTCTCTGATGAACACGTGGAAGCCACAATCACCGAACAGAAGCCCGGCTTTGCCCGCGCCCGCCTCGATGCTGTCGTTCAGTCTTCGCCGCATCGCATCACGCCCGCGTGTTCATATTTCTCGCGCTGCGGCGGATGCCACTACCAGCACGCCGCCTACGAGCACCAACTGGAAATCAAGAAACAAATCCTGCGCGAGAACTTAAAGCGAATCGCCAAGCTCGATCTGCAAATCGAGATTCAAGACCATCCCTCGCCGCCCTGGAACTATCGCAACCGATCGCGCCTGCAGGTGCGCACCCGGCCGGATTTTGATGCCGGATATTTCCGCTTCGCTTCGCATGAGCTGTTAGCTGTCGAAGAGTGTCCAATCAGCTCGCCGCTGATCAATCGCGGCATCGCCGCTCTCTGGCGATCGGGGCGCGCCGGCAAAGCTGCGAACGGCGTGCAAGAAGTCTCATTCTTCGCCAACGCCGGCGACACCCAACTTCTGCTGGAACTCTCTTGCTCGCACGACGCTACACCCCAAGCCCTCGAGGCCTGGGCCGAAGATCTGCGCGCGTCTCTCCCTCAGATCACTGGCATTCTCGCCTTCCGGGAAACTCGAGACCAAACTCGCGAATACCTCGTTACCGTCGGAGCCCCGGAGTTGACCTATCAAACCCGCACCGCCGCATTTCGCGTGAGCGCCGGCTCCTTCTTCCAGACCAACCGCTTCCTTATCGACGAAGTAGTGGATATCGTCACTCGCGGCCGCTCCGGCGAACTGGCGCTCGACCTTTACGCTGGCGTTGGACTTTTTTCCACAGCCCTGGCCTGTAACTTTCGTCACGTAGTTTCGGTCGAGTCGTCACAGACTGCCACAGGAGACCTTAAATACAATTTGCCTACTAACGGAAAGGCGGTTCGCTCTGCGACCGAGAAGTACCTGCCTGAAGGGGCAGGTCTGGCTCGTGCGGGCGCGGGGAATTTGAACGCGCAGTCGCTTGGCGAAAGAAAAAAAGGGCGGGTCGGGAAGGGCAAACTCCCCCAAGATAACTTTCATACGCCCGACCTTATTGTCGTTGACCCGCCCCGCAGCGGTCTGGGAGATCGTGTGGCGCGTGCGCTAGCCGAGGCGCGCGCGCCGCGCGTGACCTATGTTTCCTGCGATCCCGCAACCCTTGCCCGCGACATCGTGCCGCTGCAAGCCGCCGGTTATCGTGTAGAAGAAGTGCATTTGGTGGATATGTTTCCCCAAACGTATCACCTGGAAAGCGTAGTCCACTTAGTGCGGTGATGTTGACCAATGCACTTTTCGTCGAATTTGCGAAAAGGTGGGAAACACGATGGCGTAAATATGAAAAACCCCGAAAGCGAGAACGATCCGCATTGAGCAACCCGCCTATCTCTTGGGCGGCGCAGCGGTTCAAGCGCTGCGAGAGAACTAACTCCGATTTCACGGGCTTCAGCCGCTGAAGTTCGTCTCCCAACCAATGTGCCCCGCCAGCTCAACCCCCCGCGCCAACCAATGTTCTGGGCCGCCACCGCCTACTCCGCCGGAATTCTCACACACGTCGGCAGCCCCGTCCTACTCTGGATAACAGCCACCATAGCTTTCTTAGCCACCTCCCTTTATTTCCGAAGCCGTCACAAATGGCTAGCGCTCCCCTTGTCACTCGGCGCATTCTTCCTGACCGGAGGTCTCCAAATCCAACTCCGCGGTACCGCAAGCCCCCGCGATACAGCTCTTGATCCTTTCGACGGTCGCGCAGTCGACCTGATCGCCCACATCACCCAGGAAGGCACCCTGCGCCAGGAAGGCGCAGAATTCCGCCAACGTGCCGACCTGGAGACAGAAGAAATAGTCGACGATCAAGGAAATCATCACCCTATCCACGCGGGCATCCGTCTCGGAATCTACAGCCGCGACACGCCGTTGCAACCAATGCACTATGGCGACCGCGTCCGCATAGCAGCAAAGCTCCGCCTCCCCCGTAACTTCCGCAACCCCGGGGCCTTCGACTACCAAGGTTATCTCGCCTCTAACAACATCGCTGCACTAGGCTCAGCTAAAGCGGAAGAAGTAGCCATGCTCCCCGGCTTCGCGGGTACGCGCGCGGAACTCTTCCGCAGCCGCATCCACTCCAGCCTGGTCGCTACGGTTCATAAGCTCTGGCCTGCTCCACAGGCCGCCCTCCTCGATGCCATGCTGATCGGCGAAGACGCCTTTATCGACCGCGACACTCGGGCCGAATTCCAGCGCTCGGGCACCTATCACATCCTCGTTGTATCGGGAATGAATGTAACGATTCTGGCCTTCGTCGTCTTCTGGACCCTCCGCCGCCTGCGCTTCTCCGACATTCCCGCAACCGCGCTGACAATTCTTTTTTGCGTGATTTATGCATTCGTTACCGAAGTCGGGGCGCCCGTCTGGCGAGCTACGTTGATGTGCGCCATCTATCTCAGCACGCGCCTGCTCTATCGCGAACGCGCCATGGTCAACGCGCTAGGTACGGCGGCGCTAGGCGTACTCGTCTTCGATCCGCGCCAGCTCTTCACCGCTAGTTTTCAGATGACGTTTCTCTGCGTGCTCATCGTAGCCGCCATCGGTGTGCCGGTCGTCGAGCGCAGTTCGCACCGCTATCGCCACGCCTTAGTCCATTGGGAGTCTGACGATTACGGACCACAACTCGTCCCTCGCATCGCCCAATTCCGCCTCGATCTCCGCCTCATCGCCGAACGCCTTTCGCGTTTTCTCGGCGATGCGTGGTCGTTGCGCGCCGTGCGCGGGATCACCCTAATCTGCTTCGCTATCTTCGAATTGCTGCTAGTCTCAGCCGTCATGCAGATGGGCTTGGCTCTACCCATGGCCTATTACTTTCACCGTGCCACCACCATCGCGCTTCCCGCGAACATAGCCGTGGTCCCACTCACGCAACTCCTAATGCCCGCAGCGGTCCTCACCCTCTGTCTAGGATATATTTCGGTAACTCTGGCCAAGATTCCCGCGTTACTCACGATGCTCGCCTTGCAAGCCATCACCGGCACCGTGCATGGACTCGGCGGCCTACGTTTGGCCGATCTCCGGGTAGCCACGCCCTCCATTCTCACAATCGCAATCGACTCAGCAGCGCTGATGCTAGCGATGCTCTTCGCACGCAAGCGCCCACTCCTCGCGGCTACCGGCCTACTGGCGATGCTATTCGCATCGCTAGCGCTGGCATTGATTCCAGCCCAACCGAAAACGCATCCCGGCACGCTCGAAGTCACCTCTATCGATGTCGGGGAAGGAGACTCGATCCTCGTAGTGATGCCCCAGGGCCGCATTCTGCTGGTCGACGCCGGAGGTCCCGTGTGGGGCGCCGGCACACAACTGGATTTCGGCGAAGACGTAGTGGCACCTTATCTCTGGACCCGCGGCATCTCCCGCCTCGATGCCGTAGCCATCTCCCATGGACACTCCGACCACATCGGCGGCATGCCCGCCATCCTGAAAGATTTTCGTCCGAAAGAATTATGGATCGGCCTGCAACCACCAAGCCGCGCCCTGGAAAACATAATCGCCGAAGCCAACGCGCTGGGAATTAAAATAGTGCGCCACTGGGAGGGCGATGAATTTTCCATGGGAGGCGCGCAAGTAGAGGTTCTCTTCCCGCCGCAAAATTGGCCCGTAGGGCTCGAGCCAAAAAATAACGATTCAACCGTTCTCTATCTGGCCTACGGCGCGACTTCTGTTCTATTGGAAGGCGACGCGGAAAAAGCCGTCGAGCGCCGCATCGCGATCCTGCATCCGCTTCACGCCGATGTGCTCAAAGTAGGACATCACGGCAGTGCCACATCCACCACGCCAGAAATTCTGCAAGCCGTCCGTCCCACCTACGCGATGATCTCAGTGGGCTATCACAATCTCTACGGCCTGCCGAAAGAAACGGTGCTCGATCGCCTGCAAACCTCCGGCATCCGCACCTACCGCACCGACCTGGACGGCGCAGTCAGCTTCTTCCTCGACGGCCGCGCCGTCACTCCTGAGTTGGCAACTCAGCCGTAGCATCATCATCCACCGCCTCCTTGCCCCCCGACGAATCTCCAGTCAAATCCGGCAACGAAGCGCTCCGCGACTCTGCAATCAGGCGTCGCGCCGCCTCCGCGTCTTCTGCCCGCGCCAGAATCACCATTCCACCCAGCCCCGGAAAAGTATCCTGCACCAAACTGCCCGACATCAGATCGCTGTCGATCCCCGCGGAGTCGAGCAACCCCTTCACCACCATCGCCTCCGACTCCACTTCCGTGTCAAACACCTTCACCAGCTTCTCATTCGGGTCAGGCCGCTTCGCTTCATTTGCTCCGGATTGCGTCGCCATAATCTCTCCCTCGCGAAATCCGCGCCGAAAGGCAGTCCGCACTCCGCAATGTGTGATTCTACGCCTCTACCCTAAGTAATAAATACTCGACAGAGACCTCTAGTGGATGACCTTCCCGCACTCAAGGTTGTGAAGCCGCAACCCGCCAGACCCGGCACTTTCGGGCCGTAGGCTTTTCCCGCCCACACGCGCACAATGCTGGAAAAGCACCGCAACGCCGCGCCCGCCACAAACATCAAAAGTGGTTAGGCGCCGACGAACAAGGGGCCACATGACCATCGGGGAACCAGCAGACCATCCAAACAAACCATCGTTGCCGCGAGATCACTCCGGCGACGCAGAAGACGAAGCCAAACGCCTTCGCCGCCTGCAAATCATGATGAGCATGGTCAGTTCCGTCATCAGCCAGGACCCCAGCCTGACCGTCGAAGAAGCCTCGGAACTCGCTGCCGGCGCCAAACGCGCCGCCCTAGCCCTGTTCCCCGACAAAGAACTAGCCTACGACCTCCTCTACAAACCCCGCCTGCAGCGCCTCATGCGGGAACGCTTCCGTCTGCAATAACTGCCCTTGCAACAACTACAATAGGATTGTCATCCTGAGCGAACCATTTGCATTCGCGAAGCGAAAGCAAATGCCCAGTCGAAGAGGTCCACTGGGTATCTCGACTGCATGCGCAGGCTGCGTTTCTTCAGCGCGGTAAGCGCGACCCGCGCCCTCCCTACTCATCCGCCACCAAATTCCTAAGCGTCCCCACACCCTCCACGCTAACCTCCATCACATCCCCCGCAACCACCGGCCCCACGCCCTGCGGAGTCCCCGTAGCAATCAAGTCTCCCGGCAGCAAAGTCATCACCGCCGTGATATACCGCATCACCAAATCCACCGGAAACAAGAAATCCCGCGTAGTCGCGGACTGCTTGACTTCCCCATTCACCCGCGTCTCCACCTGCACTCCGGCCCACGGATCAATCCCATCCGCCACCACCGGCCCCACCGGACAAAACGTGTCAAAACTTTTCGCCCGTGTCCACTGTCCGTCCTTCGCCTGCAGATCGCGAGTAGTCACATCATTCAAACACGTGTACCCCAAAATATAAGGACGTACATCCTCATCTTCTCGAATATGCCGGCACCTTTTCCCAATCACAATGCACAACTCGCCCTCATAATCCACGCGCTGCGAAATCTTCGGACGCTTAACGATTCCTCCCGGCGCCATCAAAGCCGAATCCGGCTTCAAAAAAATCACCGGCTCAGTCGGAACCTCATGCCCCAACTCCTTGGCATGCTCGCGATAATTCCGCCCCACACAAACAATCTTCGAGGGCCGCACCGGTACCAGCAACTCAGCCGAATCCAGCGCAACGGGGTCAATCCGCCGCGAGCGCAATCCTTCGACATCCCCATCAGACTCCTCGGGAGGTGTCAGCAAAACCCGCACAATCGACTCCCGTCCCGCAACCGTCTCCACAAATCCGTACTGATCCTGTCCGTTCAATCGAAACCGGCAATATTTCATAGCAAATCTATCTAATCACGAGAGAGGGAAAACGTGGGAAAGATTTTCAAAGACATGAGTCTGTTCGAGGCGTCATCCCGAACGCGCCAGTTTTCACCAGCGCGCGGAGGGATCTCGCCAGTACCGCCTCAGATCTCCGCTCAGTTTCGATTTTCGGTTCAGGAGATTTTGTATCAGGCGATGCATCATCCAAGCTCTCTTTAGGCTTGGGTGAAGATACAAACTTGTATGAGGATTCTTACGTAATCGGAAAATAGCAACTAAGCCCTCTGCACTCCACCCAGCCCGCGCAGCACCCCAACAATCTTTTCCGACCACGCAGCAATCAGCTCGTCCCGCAAAGTCCCCTCATCCGACTGCAACCGAGCCCGCAGCAATATCGAATACTTTCCAGCCTCAATCGATCCTCCGCGAAAAATCTCCACAGGCTCCAACGAACGCACTTCAGGAATTCGTAACGCCGTAACGGCCCGACGCATCGCCGCAAACTCGATCTCATCGGAAAAGACAAAGGAGAAATCCCGCTCCACCGCCGGATAGTTCGCCAACGGCTGGTACAAAATCGTCCGCAACCCGCGTGCGTGCAATTGCTCCAGATCAATCTCAGCAAGATAAACATCCTGCCGCAACTTCCACGCGCTCTTCACGGAGTCGGCAATCAAGCCAAACTGCGCCACCGGCACGCCATCCATCAAAGCCCGCGCCGACCGCCCCGGATGAAAATACTCCGCAGTCTCGCGATCAAAACTAAGCTCGGAATAAGCAAACGCAGCCAGAAGATTCTCGACATCTCCCTTAAACGCGCGGAACTCTTCGGTCGATTCAGAAGATGAGGGTGCCCCATCCAAGCCGTCTTTTGGCTTGGGTGGGGATTTTGACTTTCCCGAACTGACATCGATTCGGGAACCCAAAGGAATCCCCGCACAAATCGCGCCGGCCGTAGCTCCCAGACACAACCGCTCGGGCTCGACCCGCTCGCCATCGCACCTCTCATAAACGCGCCCCATCTCAAACAATCGCACGTCATCAGCATCGCGATTTAAATTCCACGCCAGCATGTCGAGCATTCCGGGAGCCATCGTAGTCCGCATCACCGACGCTTCGGTGCTCAACGGATTCTCCAGCTCTAAAACCGAAGCGGAAGAAAACCGCTCTGCATCCTCATGCGAAATGAAACTCAAAGAAACCGCCTCGTTGAACCCCAGCGCCAAAGCCCGCTGGCGCAGAGTCGCATCCGCGCGCGCATTCGGCAACTCGATGACGGCCCCGCTATAAGCCGGCAAGGTATTCTCAAATTTGTCATACCCGTGCAGCCGTGCAATCTCTTCGATCAAATCAATCTCGCGCTCCACATCCATTCGCCAGCTGGGAATATGAACTTCAAACTGCGCCTCACCCTGCCCCTCGGGAATCAATTCAAATCCAAGCTTCTTCAAGATGCGAAAAATCTCGCCAGTCTTCAAATTGCCGCCAAGAATGCGGTGCACCTCAGACAGCCGCAAAATCACCGGAGCCGAATCCATCTTCTTCGAGACGACATCAATCGCGTCGCCGACCAACTCCCCGCCGCCCGAAGCAAGAATAAGATCGGCAGCCAGATCGCAAGAGAGCACCGTCGACTCAAAATCCGCGCCACGCTCAAACCGGTGCGAAGCATCCGTATGAATCCCATGCCGACGCGCCATCTTCCTAACCGTAACCGGATCCCACCAGGCCGACTCGATCAAAATATTTTTAGTCTCGTCGGAAATCATGGTGTCGAACCCGCCCATCACTCCGGCAAGCCCGACGGGCCGTTTCGCGTCCGCCACAACCAAATCTTCCGAGCTAAGTGTCCGCTCAACCCCGTCAAGCGTCTTCAGCTTCTCACCGTTCCGCGCCCGTCGAATAATCAGCCGCCCACCCTCCAGCAAATCCATGTCGAAGACATGCGTAGGCTTTCCCATTTCCCATAAAACGTAATTTGTAGCGTCGACAGCATTCGAAATCGGCCGCTGATCGATCAATTGCAGGCGATGAGCAATGTTCTCGGGCGAAGGCCTGACGCGAGCCCCCCGGATCACCCGCGCTGAAAATCGTGGACAAAGCGCAGGTTCTTCAACGCTGATGGGAAACGGAGCGACATTGGATTTTGCAGGGAGCTGAGAGCTGAGAACTGAGAGCGGCTTCAGCCCCAGGTCGTAAATTGCCGCCGCCTCCCGCGCCACGCCATAATGATTCATTGCATCCGGACGGTTCGTCCCAATCTCCATCTCGAACACCGTGTCTGCACGGGAGCCGCTGATTCCCTCAACCGCAATCCCAGCGGCGGTCAAATCCTCGGCCAGCCGCCGGTCATCGACCGTGAGATCGACAAAATCGCGAATCCACTGTGCAGAAAGTTTCATGAATCAGCTTTTGGCTCTTAGCTTTCAGGCTTTAACTAAAAAGCTAATGGCTAAGAGCTTGTTGATGCCCACTGCCCCAAAAACCTTACATCTCCATTGAAAAACAACTGCAAATCATCCACTCCATACTTCAACAGAGCAATCCGGTCCGCACCCATGCCAAAGGCAAATCCCGAAACCTTCCGAGGCTCATATCCATTGTCCTTAACAAACTCAAACACGTTCGGATCGACCATGCCGCAACCCAAGATCTCGATCCACCCCGTCTGCTTGCAAGGACGGCAAGCCCCACCTCCCCGCCGCCCGCTTCCTCCGCAAATGAAGCAAGAAACGAACATCTCCGCGCTAGGCTCGGTGAACGGAAAAAACGAAGGCCGAAAACTAGTCTTCACGCTCGATCCAAAGAATTCCTTCATCGCATGATCCAGCGTCCCCTTCAAATCGCCAAAAGTTATGTTGGTATCGACCGCCAAACCTTCAATTTGATGAAACATAGGGGAATGACTAGCATCCGGAGGATCGTTGCGATGCACTGTCCCCGGAATCACAATGCGAATCGGTGGACGCATCTTCTCCATAGTGCGAATCTGTACCGGAGAAGTATGCGTGCGCAAAAGCAAGCGCTCGCGCTGCGGCTTCGACGACTGCCCGGCAATGAACAAAGTATCCTGTGTATCGCGCGCCGGATGATTCGGAGGAAAATTCAAGGCCTCAAAGTTGTAGTAGTCAGTCTCGATCACCGGTCCTGCAGCGATCGAATAACCAAGCCGCTGAAACACCCCGCACATCTCGCGCGACGTCCGCAAAATAGGATGCTCCGCGCCGATCGCCCGCCGAATCCCAGGCAGAGAAATATCGACCCGATCCGCCGGACTCGCGTCCGCCTCAACGCGCCGAACGTGCGCGCCTTCGACGATCTCCTGAATGCGCGCCTTCAATTCGTTAACGCGAATGCCGGCCTCGCGCTTCGCCTCTTTCGGCGCACCCTTCAACCAAAGATCATTAACCTGGGTGAGGACTCCGTTCTTGCGAGCCACCCACCGATCACGAAAAGCTTTTAGTTCGGCATCGTCACGCACAGCTCCCGCTTCTTCGGAACACGCACGAACGCACTGCGCCACAGCGCTCTCAAACGCCGCTGCAGAATAATCCGAAAGTGTGGGAACGCGATATGCCACGATGCCTTTTAAGAAAATGTCATCCAGAGCGGTAGTAAACCGATTCGCAAAACGAATCGGTTTACGGAGTCGAAGGTTTCCTTTAGTCAGTACGGAACCTGCGGCTGCCCCCCTTGTCGCCGCGCTCTTTGCGGCGACAAGGCTGAGACGTTGACTTTACCAAAAGGATAAAAAAACAATGAATGGTGCGGACAAAGCCAGGGTGCCGATTGCGATCCTACGCCAGCGCGCCCTTTGCCTGCTCCGCCAGACTCTTAAACCCAGCCGCATCCTTCACCGCCAGATCAGCCAGAATCTTCCGGTCAAGCTCCACTCCAGCCAACTTCAATCCGTGAATGAACTGGTTGTAGCTCAATCCGTTTAGCTTGGCCGCCGCTCCAATACGCACAATCCACAATGAGCGATACTGGCGCTTGCGCTGCTTGCGCCCGGAGTAAGCGAACTTAAGCCCGCGCTCGACCGCTTCTTTCGCCGATCGGTAGAGTTTCGATTTAGTGAGGAAATAACCGCTGGCGCGGTCCAATATTTTTTTTCTTTTAGCGCGGCGTTTGGTTCCGCGTTTTACACGGGGCATGGCATTCTCCTTTTTGCTTTCTCTATACTGGCGGCTGGAGGGAAGGACGATCTACCGCTTTAAAAAGCGGCGACCACTGGCCTCTTCACGCGCCCTGGACGATTGAGAGATCTCGCCCTCGAGCCATTGAAATCAATTTCCACCGGCTCTTGGATTTTCAACCACCCGATCACTCAATCAACAATGCTCTTACTGATACGGGATCATCCGCTTTACTTTGCGGAGATCGCCATCGCTGACCAGCGTGGCTTTGCCGAGCTTGCGTTTCCGCTTCTTGGCTTTCGACGAAAGGATGTGGCGCAGGCCGGAATGCCCCCGCTTCACTTTCCCGCTCGCCGTCTTCTTGAAGCGCTTCGCCGCGCCCTTGTGCGTTTTCAATTTTGGCATAAGTCCTCAAAATCAGCCCCGAGCCGCAGCTGGCAGCTGTTTCATTCACTAGCTACAGTTTGCTTTGGAATCTTCGGCGCGAGGGCCCGAAGCTTACGAACCCGTACTCGAAACTGGCACTTCGGCCGCCACAGCTTTCGCCTGCTCTTGTTCGACCTTCGCCGGCATCTGCTTGTCCGGCAGATGCTTTTCCTGCATCTGCTTCTCGCGCATCTCCTGCTTGGCTTTCTGCTTAGCTTCCTTTTCTCGTTCTTTCTCCCGTTCCGCCGCCGTCTTCTTAGGCGCCAAAATCGCATGAAGAGTATTTCCTTCCTGGCGTGGGCGGAATTCTACGATGCTGTGCGGTTCGACGTCTTTGATCAGGCGCTCTAAAATCTGGCGGCCCAGCCCGGTGCGGGTCATTTCGCGGCCGCGGAAGAAGATCGTGGCCTTGACTTTGTCGCCGCCGTCCAGGAAGCGCAGCACGTGATTTTTTTTGGTCTCGTAATCGTGGTCGTCGACGTTGATGCGGAACTTAACCTCTTTTACGGTGATCGTCTTCTGATGCTTCTTGGCTTCGCGCTCCTTCTTCTCCTGCTGGTACAGGTACTTCCCGTAATCCATGATGCGGCACACGGGAGGCTGGGCTGTCGGCGAAATCTCTACGAGATCCAGATTTTTACTGCGGGCCATCCGGATCGCCTCAAACGGAGGCATTACCCCAATTTGTTCACCTTCATCACCGATCACGCGTACTTCGCGAGCTCGAATACGATCATTAATTCGGATAAAGCGTTTGTCGATACAATCCTCCCTTGGCGCTCTAAGCGACTGAGAATACAAGATTATAACATGGTGCCTTTGCCGGCGGCACTTCCGCGAAGGCAATGGGAGCGCTCCTTCAGAACCCCATGATGTTATAACCGCAATCGACATAGATGACTTCGCCGGTGATGCCGCTGCTGGCGTTGGAGGCGAGGAAAACTCCGGTTGAGCCGACTTCTTCGACTTCTACCCGGCGGCCGAGCGGAGCGCGTTCTTCGTGGCCTTTCAGCATGTCGCCGAAGCCCGCGATGCCGCGGGCGGCGAGCGTTTTGATCGGTCCGGCGGAGATGGCGTTCACGCGAATCTTCTTCTTGCCCAACTCATAGGCGAGATAACGCACCGTGCATTCAAGCCCAGCCTTGGCCACGGCCATCACGTTATAGCGGGGCACTACTTTTTGTGACGCGTAGTAGGTCATGGTCATGATCGCCCCGCCATCTTCCATGAGCGGCGCGGCGGCGTGCGCGACCGCGATCAGCGAATAGACACTTACGTCCATGGCGATGCGAAAGCCTTCGCGCGTGGTGTTGATGAAGTCTCCTTTGAGTTCGTCGGCAGGCGCGTAGGCTACGGAATGTACCAGCGTGTGCAGCTTGCCGTGGCGTTCTTTCAGCGTGGCGAAGAGGTGGTTGATTTCTTCGTCTTTGCTCACGTCGCACATGTACGCTTCCGCGCCCGGCAGCGAGAGGATCAGGTCCTTGGCTTCCTGCTCCAGGCGCTCGTTCTGATAGGTGATGGCGAGTTTCATGCCGGCAGCGTGGAGTCCCTGGGCAATGGACCAGGCGATCGAGCGCTTATTGGCGACTCCAAAGACGACGGCGTTGCGGCCCTGCAGATCAGCGAACATGAGTGCTCCTTGGAATGGGAAAGAATAACAGCGGAAAGCGGTTCATTACCACGGAGTCCGGGCAATAGCAGTCGGTTTAGTGCTGCGGGTGGGCATTGAATTTTTGGCGCTCGCGGGGCTGGAATTGTGGCACAATGTGCTTAGAAATGGGTGCCTGGGGGTGAGTATGTCCTACCGGAAAGCCTGTCTGCTGGTTCTGCTGATTTCTTCCACCGCGCTTCTCGCGCAAGTTTCTCATTCCGAACAAGTGCAGATCTCGCCGCCGCTAGTGCGGGCGATTGATCCGCCGGCGCCGGATGCTACGGCGGCGCAGCTGGAGGCGCAGGGCGATTCTTTGCGCGCGGAGAAACTTTATCTGGACGCCTTAGATTATTATCATGCGGCACTGGCGAAGCAGCCTGACAGTGCGCACGTGCTGAATAAGATCGGCATTACCGACCTGATGATGCGGCGCGACAAGGAAGCGCGGAAGTCCTTTGAGCGTGCGATTCACTTTGACCGCACTCTTGCCGATGCCTACAACAATCTGGGCGTGGTGCTGTATGAGGACAAGAAGTTTAATCCCGCGATCAAGGAGTATTTAAAGGCGATTGCGCATGATGATACTTCGGCATCGTTCTACAGCAACCTGGGCGCGGCTTATTTCTCGAAGAAGAATTTTGATGCCGCGGTAGTTGCTTATCAGCACGCGCTGCAGTTGGATCCGGACGTATTTATGCGGACCTCGCGCACCGGCGTGCAGGCGCAGTTGCCGAGCCCGGAGGATCGAGCGCGGTACGATTACACCGTGGCGCGGCTTTACGCAAAGATGGGTCTGTCCGATCAGTCGTTGGAGTATTTGCGCAAGGCGCTGGAAGCTGGCTACAAGGATATGAAGGATGTGTATAAGGACGCGGAGTTTACCCAGTTGAGAAAAGATCCACGATTCACGGAGTTGATGGCGACGAAGACCGCGGCGATTGCGGACTAGCCTTTTGAGAATAGTTCCTCGCTGCCTCTCCCATGCCCGGCATTACTAGGCGTGCACATGTCACGGAAGAATTACAAACTTTTACAAAATTAGACGGAACTATGCCGGGTTCTGGGGTTTAATGAGTTTAATTACTCCTGAAAACAACAGGGTGAGTAAGGAGAAACGGTAGGCCCATCGGATGCTGACCCGAGCACGCCCCAAGCAAGCATCTGGTGGGCTTTTTTGTTTTTGGGATCGCTAACCTTCGAGCTCCCGGCGTATTGCCCAGCTTTCACTCTCCCATCATTCTCCTTTCTAGAGTGCGCGGTGGCTGGCTTTTCTCCCAACCACCAAGGGCACTGCGGTACACGAAGAAAATCAGAGTACCAATTTACACGCTGGGCGAATGGTTGGCGAAACGATCTGTTTTCGCTAAAATAGTACGATGCAGTCTTTTCCCTCCTCTCTGGCTTGGGCCCATCCTTTGGTTGCAGAGTGGTTTGTGCAGAGCTTTGGCACTCCGACTGAGCCGCAGGAACAGGGCTGGCCGCACATTCTTGGCGGGCGAACCACGCTTATCTCTGCTCCTACGGGATCGGGCAAGACTTTGGCTGCGTTTCTGGCCTGCATTGACCGGCTGGTGCGTAAGGCACTGGCGAGCGACTTGGCGGACCGGACTGAGGTTCTGTACATCTCCCCGTTGAAGGCACTGGGGAACGATATTCAGAAAAATCTGGAAGTGCCGCTGGGAGAGATTCTGGCCATGGCGGGCGAGCGCGGCCTGCTCATGCCCGAGATTCGTACAGCCGTGCGGACCGGCGACACGCTGATGCCGGAGCGGCGGGCGATGCTGAAGCGGCCTCCCCATATTTTGGTGACTACGCCCGAGTCGCTCTACATTTTGCTGACTGCGGATAAGAGCCGGGCGATCTTGCGCGATGTTGAGACGGTGATTGTGGATGAGATTCACGCGGTCGCTGATGACAAGCGTGGGGCTCATCTGACTTTGTCTTTGGAGCGGTTGGAAGCGTTGACGTACCGGCGTCCGGTGCGGATCGGGCTTTCGGCTACGCAGAAGCCGATTGAGGAAGTGGCTCATTTTCTAACTGGGAGCGGACGCCCTGATCCGGTCATCGTCAACATCGGGCATCAGCGAAAGCTGGATGTGGCGGTTGAGGTGCCTTCGATGCCGCTGGGTCCCGTAGCTTCGAATGAAATGTGGGACGACGTTTACAGCCGGCTGGTGACTTTGGTCGAGCAACATCGCTCGACACTGGTGTTTGTGAATACGCGGCGGATGGCGGAGCGGGTCGCGCATCATCTGGGCGAGCGCATTGGAGAAGAGAATGTTGCGGCGCATCATGGCAGCCTTTCGCGCAAGCTGCGGCTGGCCGCGGAGAAGAAGTTGAAAGAAGGCCAGGTGCGGGTGCTGGTAGCGACGGCATCGCTCGAGTTGGGAATTGATGTGGGCACGGTCGATCTAGTGGTGCAGATTAATTCTCCGCGATCGATTGCTGTTACTTTGCAGCGCGTGGGGCGGTCGGGCCACTGGCGTGGTGCGGTGCCGAAGGGACGGTTGTTTGCCACTACTCGCGATGACTTGATGGAGTGCGCGGCTTTGGTGCGGGCCATCCGGCAGGGCGATTTGGACCAGCTGGTGATTCCGGAGTCCCCGCTCGATGTGCTGGCGCAGCAGATTGTGGCGGCTTGCGCGGCTGAAGAGTGGGACGAGGCGGAGATGTTTGCGCTCGTCCGGCGGGCTTATCCATACCGGAATTTATCGTGGGAGACCTTCGATTCGATTTTGGAAATGCTTTCCGAGGGGATCGCGGCCCGGCGCGGGCGCTATGGCGCTTACATCCATCGCGATCGGGTAAATAGGAAGTTACGGGCGCGGCGTGGGGCGCGGCTGGCAGCGATCACGAGCGGCGGAGCGATCCCAGACAATTCTCTGTATGCGGTCGTGGCGGAGCCCGATGGGCTTGTTGTGGGCACTGTCGATGAAGATTTTGCAGTCGAGAGCAATCGCGGCGACATCATGCTGCTCGGAAATGCTTCGTGGATGATTCGCCGCGTCGAGACGAACAGCGGGCGCGTACTGGTGCAGGATGCGAAGGGTGCGCCGCCCAGTGTGCCATTCTGGCGCGGGGAAGCGCCGGCGCGGACGGAGGAGCTTTCTGATCACATTGGAATGTTGCGGCAGAAGATTAGCGAGATGCTGCCGACTACGTCGCCAGTGGGATTTTCGGCGACGCAGCCGGATGCCGCTGCGGCGATTGCGTGGATGAAAGAAGAATGCGGGCTGGATGATTCCGGTGCAGAGCAGGCGATGGAATACATTTTGCAAGGGCGCGCCGTGCTGGGTGCGGTGCCGACGCAGACTACCGTGATTGCGGAGCGCTTCTTCGATGAAGGCGGCGGAATGCAGTTAGTGATTCACGCTCCCTTTGGCGGACGCATCAACAAGGCCTGGGGATTGGCCCTGCGCAAGCGCTTCTGCGTGGGATTCAACTTTGAGTTGCAGGCTGCGGCTACCGACAACGGATTGAATATCGCTTTGGCTGAGCAGCACAGTTTTCCCCTGGGCGATGTTTTCAACTTTTTGAATGCGGCGACAGTGCAGCCGATTCTGGAGCAGGCGGCGTTGGATTCGCCGATCTTTGGAACGCGCTGGCGATGGGATGCGGGCCGGGCGTTGGCGTTGCTGCGTTTTCAGAATGGAAAAAAAGTTCCGCCGCAGATTCAGCGGATGCGGTCGGACGATTTGCTCGCTTCGGTCTTTCCCGATGCGGCGGCTTGTTTTGAGAATATTGAGGGCGAGCGGAAGATTCCCGATCATCCGCTGGTGAGCGAGGTGATGAAGGATGTGCTCACCGAGGCGATGGATGTTGAGGGGCTGAAGTATGTGCTGAGCGGCTTGGCGGACGGGCGGATTCGCTGCATTGCTGTGGACACGCCGGTGCCGTCGAAATTTTCGCACGAGATTTTGAATGCGAATCCGTATGCGTATCTGGATGATGCGCCGCTGGAGGAGCGGCGGGCGCGCGCGGTGCAGATGCGGCGCATGCTCCCCGAATCGGTGCTGGAGGAAGTTGGAGGATTGGATCCTGCAGCGATTGTGCAGGTGCGGGATGAAGCTTGGCCGGATGTGCGCAATGCGGATGAGTTGCATGATGTGCTGCATACGCTCGTGGCGCTGCCGGAGAGCGCGGTCGGTCACCGGGATGCGCGATGGAGACTTTATTTTGATCAGCTGATTCGTGAAGGCCGCGCGGCTTCGGCGGTTTCTGGTGGGCGGCGGACTTATTGGGTTGCGGCGGAGCGGGCTCGGAGTTTTTCTACTTTGTTTCTTGAGGTGCAGTTTGAGCCGGTTTTGGCCGATGTTGAAGCGAGTATTCCTGCCCGTGAAGATGCCTTGCTGACTCTTGTCACTGGCTGGATGTCGCATTCGGGACCGGTTACGGCTTCCGAGCTTGGGGAGGCTTTGGGGATTTCTGCGGCTGAGATTACTGGGGCTTTGTTGCGAATGGAAGCTGCTGGGACTGTGCTGCGGGGAAACTTTTGTGGCGCTGCATCGCGGGCGGGGGCGCCCGCGCCACATGGACACGAGATCGAGTGGTGTGAGCGGCGTCTTTTGGCTCGAATTCACCGGTTGACTGTGGCCACTTTGCGGAAGCAGGTTGAGCCCGTCACGAAAGCGCAATTCATGCAGTGGTTATTGCAATGGCAGCATGTGACTCCGGGGACGCAGGTTAATGGCGAGCGCGGCACTTTGGAGGTGTTGCGGCAGTTGCAGGGATTTGAAATCCCAGCGAATGCATGGGAGCGGCAGGTGCTGGCGCGGCGGGTGGCGGATTACGATCCGAAGTGGCTTGACCAGCTTTGTTTGACTGGTGCAGTCGGATGGGGAAGGTTGTCGCCGCATCCGGCTACTCTGGATTCGATTCAGCCGCCGAATGGAAATGGCTCTCATGCGGGTGCGGCTCCGCGGCAGCGGCGGGTGATTCCTACGAGTGTTGCCCCGATTACTTTTTTTGTGAGGGAGGATGCGGACTGGATGACTCCGCGGCATCCTGGCGCGGAGTTGTCGGAGAACAACGGATTGAGTCATGGCGCGCAGTTTGTCTTGGATTATCTGCGCCAGCGTGGGGCGTCTTTCTTTGCGGATATTGTGCGCGGTACTGGCAAGCTGAAGGCTGAGATCGAGACTGCTTTGTGGGAGCTGGTGGCGGCCGGGTTGGTGACGGCGGACGGATTCGACAATTTGCGATCATTGATCGATCCCAAGCGGCGGGCGGGACAGGGAAGCGGGCGGGTGGCGCGTCCGCGGCATAGCGCTGGGCGGTGGGCTTTGCTGCATGCGGAGGAAGTTGTGGAGCGACCGCGGGCGGTGGAAGCGGCTTGCTGGATGCTGCTGCGGCGTTATGGAATTGTGGTGCGCGATGTGCTGGCCCGCGAAGCGAACCTGCCTCCGTGGCGCGAATTGCTGATGGCATTCCGAAGGCTGGAGGATCGCGGGGAGATTCGCGGCGGACGCTTTGTGGATGGATTCCTGGGCGAGCAGTTTGCTTTGCCGGTTGCGGTCGAGTCGGTGCGGGCTTTGCGCAAGCTGGACACAGCGCAGGGAACGATCACGATCTCGGCGGCCGATCCGCTGAACCTGGTGGGAATTCTGGTGCCAGGGGATCGGGTGCCGGCGATCTCGGGGAATAGCGTTACTTATCGCGATGGGGCGGCGTTGCCGACGGTTGAGCCAATTCGACGCGATGAGGCAGCTGCGAGCTAGGACCGGTCTGGTCGGGTTGAACCAACACTCGCGAGAACGTTCGAGAACCAATCTTTCGCCCCTCGGTGGGCGCGCTCCTCTTTCTACGGACCGCCCAGGGCCTGCGCCCTGGGCTGGATTTTTTCGCCCCTTCGGGGCTGCGATCCTGCTCTAGAGCGAATTCAGAAAATTCACCAGGTCTTGCTTGTCCTGGTCTGAGAGATTGATGTTGAACCTCTTGTTGTAGAAATTGACTACATCTAGCAACGCTGGGGCAGAGCCGTCGCTGAAGTAGGGTGGGTGCGATGCGAGGGCTCGCAACTGGGCTACGGTGAATCGGCCTGCATCGGCGCATTTGCCGGAGATCAGCGCCAGGCCGGGATCGTTCGTGGTCAAGGTTGTTCCGTGAAATGGAGTGGTGGACCCGGCCTTGCAGGTGATTTTGAAGACTGGCAGCACCGGGTTGGGAGCGGGACCTCCGAAAGCTGCGCTGTCTCCGCCGATGCCGATGTCATGCTGTGCGGCCGGAAATGAATCGGGGCCGGCGGCGATTTGATTGTGGCAAATGTTGCAGCCGCCTTTGAGCGGGCCGAGCGTGTGACCGGGCGCGGTGGCGATGTTCGTAAGTCCGGCAACATCGTCGACCGTGAATTGCCGGCTGGTGCCATCGGGCAGCGGCATGCCGTTGAAAATCTGCTGGCCGCGGTAGATCGAAGCTGAAAGTGCATCGGTGCGGTTCTGCCAGGAGTTGTAGAGGAAAAACGTCGGCGTGAAAGTAGTGGTTGGCGGAAAGACCGTTGACGCGCCGACTCCTCCGACAATGGGCGCGGGTTCGCCCGCGTATGGCGTATAGCCGTAAAGATATTTCGGTCCGGCTAATCCTCCGGCGCTGGTGAGGATAAGAGCCTGCGAGGCTTGCTGCTCGCGAATCTGTGCGTTGTAGATGGCGTTCTCGAAACTTACGATCTGATTGACCTGGGCCGGAGTCGGCGGATTGGTAGCCTGCGCATGGCCCAGCGTCGCGTCGATGGCCTGCTGGTTGAGGTCGGGCTCGCGGCCGTCCCACATGATGTTGCCGCTGATCGGCCGGTTGGTTAACGGGTCGGTGCAGACCGAGACCCCTCCGCCTTCGACGCAGAGCTTTGCGCCGGTGACGGGGTCGGTGGCGGCTGAGTTGGGAGTGGCCGCTGCGGTGGTCGTGGCCGCCGTTGCCAGAGTGTCATCGCGCGTGTTGGTGACGAACGCCAGATTGCCGGAGATCAGCGGACGGCGGTAAACGGAAATCTGTTGCGCTCCGGATTGTGTTGTGTTGTTCGGGGGCTCGTTGCATCCGTAGGGATCGCTGACTACGGAAATCGTGTAGTCGGCCGTGGACGGAACCGGCAAGAAAATTCTAAACAAGCCTCGCGTCAAGATCAGCGAGTGAGCTTTCTTGAAATCGGGGCCGTGGCCGGTTTTGCCTCCAAGCAGGCCGCCGGAGGTGTTGGACGCAGGCACGAGATCGGGGCAGTCGGAGCCATCGACCGGGGCGAAGATGGGATCGTGCTCTCCGTTGGGGGCCTTGAATCGGTCGTCAATGTTTTTCAAGCTGACGCTCATGCCGCTAGGCGGCTGATGGCAGGTAACGCAGGACCGTCCGTTGGTGCCGAGCGATTGGAAAAAGGCATTGCTCGCGGTTGTAGTCGGCCCATCGGGCTGGAAGGACGCGGTGCAACCCGCGTCATCCGGATCGAACTCGCTCTCCGGCACGACCGGCGGAATGCCGCCGTCGTTGTAAATTCCATCGGGCAGGGGCTCTCGCAAATAGCTGGCGTAAATCTCTTGGAAGTACCGCGGCGAACGGGCAGGCGGCTGCGCTGCCGCTGCGCTGACTGAGTTGGCGGGCGCCGGTTGGCGCTGGCCGCCTGGGCCAGGAAAGGTGAAAATCGATGGCGCTGCGCAGGGATTCATCGAGCTGGCAGCTTGCGCATGTGCTTTGAGGCTGGTTGTGCTCGGGCTTACTCCCATTACAAGAAGAATTGCACCGATGACCAGTGCGGCGATGAATGCGAGTCCACGGCTTACTTTTCTGCCTTGAGCGATTTGTGCTGTACCTGAATTCAACTCTCCCCATAGCTTCATGTGGCGCCTCCTGAGCTTGACGTACTCAATGGTGAAGTTCGAGGGGAAATCGTTACAGGGGTTGTTCGGAAGGCATTTGAAGAATCAAGTGTAAGCAGATGTCTGGAGCTGGCGATGCGAGTCGATCAGACAAAAAATCAGGGACTCGATGAGGGGGCCCCTCGAGTCCCTGATGCGCAAGCTCGGCAAGAACGGATCAAAAAGCGCTTCCCCCATCGCTTTCCGCCAAAGTCTTCGCGCAATGCGGAGAGTGCACGCCAGATGCCAACGCGACGGAGCCCAGGCTGCGGGATCGAAGTTCGGCCAACTTCGTCTAAACAAAACATTTACTAAGCCGCGCTGGATGGCGCGTGTGGATCGTCCCGCCTGCTGCCGCTATCTGATCGGATAGCGCTCTATCTGTTCGGATATTGGAACAAAACCAGATCGGGAATGTATTTCCGTCGAAAGTGTGATAAGAAGGGCGCGGTGGAGGTAGCTTGCGTCCCAGACTGCTGGTTCTTTCCGGACCTTTGAAAGACTCGACCATACCCTTGTCGGACGGGGAAATCACCGTCGGGCGGGAAGCCTCAAACGGCATTTCCGTCACCGACCCTTCGGTTTCGCGCAAGCATTGCCTGCTCAGCGGACAAGATGGGCGATTTCGGATTCGCGACCTCGACAGCCGTAACGGCACCGTGGTGAACGGAACCGCGGTCGACGAGCAGTGGCTCGCACACGGAGATCAGATCGCGGCGGGGGATTCCGTTTTTTTGTTTCTGACTGAGGATCTGGATATTCCTCCGGCTGCGGGCCGGGTGGAATTCGAAGATTCGCAGTTCCGGGCTGAGACCACGATTATTCATCCTCGCGATGTGGTTTATTTGCAGCCGGAACGCTTGCAGCGGGAGTTGCCGCAGAACTCGCGGGTGGCGCGGAATCTGAATGCGCTGTTGAAGATTAGCCGCATCGTACATGCGATTCGCGATCTGGGCGAGTTGCAGGGCCAGTTGCTGGATTTGATTTTTGAAGTGGTTCCGGCGAACCGGGGTGCGATTTTGCTGGCGGACCGCGAGGGCCAGCAATTTAATTCGATGTTTGCCCGGATGCGGCAGGCGGGCAAGGCTCCGTTAGTCAAGGTGAGCCGAACGGTGGCGCGGCAGGTGTTGGAAAAAGGAATCGCGATTCTGGGAAGCGACGTGCTTGGCAGCAGTGAGCTGAAGGAAGTCGAAAGCCTGGCGGCCTCGGAAGTGCGATCGTTGTTATGCGTGCCCTTGACGGTATTTGAGCGCGTGACGGGATGCATTTATCTCGACAGCGACAGCCTGAGCAGCCGGTTGGATGAAGAACATTTGCAATTGGTGACGGCGATCGCCGGCATTTCGGCGATGGCGCTGGAGAATGCGCGGCGGCTGCAATGGCTGGAGGAAGAGAATGAACGGCTGACGGTGGAGGTCAGCCAGGAGCGCAGCCTGGTGGGCGAGGGCGCTCGCATGAAAGAGGTTTATCAGTTTCTGAAGCGGGTTGCGCCGACTGAGGCGACGGTGCTGATTGAGGGTGAAAGCGGCACCGGAAAAGAGCTGGCGGCTCGAGCGATACATCGGAACAGTCCGAGGGCGAGCAAGCCGTTCGTGGCCATCAATTGTGCGGCGATTCCGGAGTCGCTACTGGAAAGCGATTTATTCGGGCATGAGCGCGGCGCCTTTACCGGCGCCGGATCGCAGAAAAAGGGGCGGTTTGAAATCGCCGACGGTGGCGTGGTTTTTCTGGATGAGATTGGCGAACTGGCTCCGGCGCTGCAGGTGAAGCTGCTGCGGGTTTTGCAGGAGCGTGAGTTCGAGCGCGTGGGCGGCACGCATCCGATCAAGGTGGATATACGGTTGATTGCCGCGACCAACCGGAATCTCGATCAGGCGGTGAAGAGCGGTCGATTCCGGCAGGATTTGTACTACCGGTTGGCGGTGTTGAAGATTACCATGCCGACTCTGCGCGAACGGCGCGACGACATTCCGATGCTGGTGCGGCATTTTGTTCAGAAGCATGCGAAGCGCTGCAAAGTGAAGCCGCGTCCGGTTTCACCCGAGGCGCTGGCGTGCCTGGTGAATTATGACTGGCCTGGCAATGTACGCGAGCTGGAAAATGCGATTGAGCGGGCGCTAGTGCTGGGATCTTCGGACATGATTTTGCCGGAGGATTTGCCGGAGACGCTGCTGGAGCGGCCTTCGTCGGCGGAGATGAGTGAGGCGAAGTATCACGCGGCGGTGAAGGAATTGAAGAAGCAGTTGATTGTTGATGCGGTGGAGCAGACGCACGGCAGCTATGCGGACGCGGCGCGAATTCTGGGTGTGCATCCGAATTACTTGCACCGGCTGATTCGTAATCTGGAGTTGAAAGAAAGTTTGAAGGACGCGCTGCGGGAGATTTCTCCGCGGAATTTGAGCGGGCTCTCGGGCGGGAATGCATGAGGACGAGCAAGCAGTTGGCCATCGGTATTTGCCCATCGGTATTTGCCCATCATGGGATTTCGGCCGCGGGTCGAGAGCATCTCTAGCGTTTCCCAACACTGACATGCTGGGCTAATGAACGTCGTCGCTGCGCGACTCTGGCGCTTGCGGCAGATGCAATCTGATCAGTTGCGCGGGATCGAGGTAGGTCCCTTGCCAGCGCACGGCTACGTGGAGATGGGGGCCTGTGGCGCGGCCGGTGCCGCCGCTGAGTCCGATTTCCTGGCCGCGTCTTACGCGGTCTCCTTCTTTCACTTTGAATTCGGAAAGGTGAAGATAAAGAGTGAGCAGTCCCTGCCCGTGATCGAGTACGACGAAATTGCCTTCGAAGTAAAGTGGACGCGCCAGGAGTACCGTGCCTTCGTTCATGGCCTCGACCGGAGTGCCCGATGGAACGCGGAAGTCGAGGCCGAGGTGCGGGCTGGAGGTTTTGCCGTTGAAGATGCGCTCGGAGGCGAAGACGTCAGAAATCCTGGCATCTGCGGGGGCGAGGAATTGTCCTGACCACTCACGATCGGGCGTGATGCGGTTTAGATAGTCTTTCTTAATCTGCTGTCCTTCTTCGATTTGCTTTACCTGCTCGGGAGTGGGTTCGGTGAATTTGCTTTCCACGCTGAGATTGACTTTGATTTTCGGATACTTTCCGCGGCCAATGTTGAACTTGCGGGTGAAAGTCTTAGTCGTACCCGGCTTTGCGTTTGCCGCTTCGCCAGTCACTTCGAGGGCATAGCTTCCGGGCGCGGTTTCCAGACTGATGCCGGCTAGCGCGAACCAGGTTTGGGTTTTCGCGTCGAAGCTGAAAGGGAATTGATGTCCGAGCCAGGTTCCGTTGAGCGATTCCACATGCGGCCGCGTTTTTACTTCAAACAATACGGGGCTGCCGTTAACCAGGTGAGCCGGCTGGGCATGGATAGTCCAGTCGGCGGCTGAAGCGGGCGGCGCGGCGGCGGACAGTGAGACCAGCAGGAAGACGATTGTGGTGCAGGAAGAGTAAATAGACGATGTCCGGGTGGGCACTCCTATAGCGTAGCATTTACTCGGATGTGCATCGAGCGTTGACTACGGGAACTAGCAGAGATATAGTTTTGGCCTCCCCTTCGTGCCGTAGTTGGCATCTCATCCGCTGATGATCGTGTCTTTATTTCCAACCCAAGGACCCAATTCTGCGACGAGGGAGATTTCTATGCGACGTGGCAACTGCGTTATTTTTGCAGCGACAATGCTCTTGGCTTTTTGTGCCGCAGTGTTGGTTGCTCCCCGCGCTGAGGCGCAGGCAGAGCGCGTGCTTCACAGTTTTGATTCCGGGGATGGGGGGAATACTCCCTCGGCAGGATTGATCTCGGATGGAGCGGGAAACCTTTATGGAACTACCGAGCAAGGCGGCGTTTACGGCGACGGCACGGTGTTCAAGCTGACGCCGAATGGAATGGGAGGATGGCGCGAGACCGTGCTGCATCATTTCGGTGGTAAGGGAGACGGAACGCGGCCGATTGGCGGAGTGATTTTTGATGCCGCAGGGAATCTCTACGGGACGACGTATGGAGGCGGCGCTTATCAGGAAGGCACCGTGTTTGAGTTAACGCCTGGGGAAGGCGATGCGTGGCGAGAGACGATGATGTATAGCTTCGGCGACGGTATTGATGGGGCGTGGCCAACCGGCAGCCTGGTTTCTGACGCGGCGGGGAATCTTTATGGCACGACTACGACTGGCGGGTCCAAGGGCCTGGGAACGGTTTACGAGTTGAGTGCCGCGGACGGCGGTTGGACGGAGAGTGTAATTCATGACTTCAGCAGTGCAGTCGATGGAGTGAATCCGAACGGAGGACTGGTTCTCGATTCTCTGGGAAATCTTTATGGAACGACATTCAGCGGCGGGGGAACGGTCTTTGAACTAAAGCCTGCGGCGGGCGGAGGATGGAACAAGATTCTGGTTCATGCATTCAGTAGCCATCGCGACGGAGCCGGCCCGAATGGAGGGTTGGTGATTGATGGCGCCGGAAATATTTATGGCACCACGATGAGCGGCGGTAACCCGAAGAATTGCGGAGGGTCGGGCTGCGGAACTGCTTTCCAGTTGATTCCATCCAACGGCGAGGTGTGGACGGAGAGAATTCTGCACGACTTTAACGATAACGGGACCGATGGGTACTTTCCGGCTGCGGGGCTGCTGCTCGATGGAGAAGGCACTCTTTATGGCACGACGCAGCGAGGCGGCAGTACCACCAGTTGCGACGATGGAGAAAGTTGCGGCACGGCATTTTCGTTGAAGCATGTAGCGGGAGCAGGATGGCTGGAAAGAATTCTATTTGACTTCAACGCGAGCGGAGACAACGCGGCCTTGCCGCAGGCAGGATTGATCGTAGGAAGCAACGGAAAGCTATATGGTACGACCACGAGCGGCGGTGCGTTTGGCGATGGAACGGTGTTTGAGATCATGCCCTAGGTCTCTGCGCTCTGTTCTTTCCCACGGCATCGGTCATTCAGGAAGTGCAGTCGCTATCATCGAAGTTGCTATAATTGAAGCCGGCGGTGGGAATAGCTCAACTGGCAGAGCACCGGACTGTGGCTCCGACGGTTGCGGGTTCGATTCCCGTTTCCCACCCCAGATCCAAAAAGATTCTTTATTTTTCGGGCTGCTCCTGTTTTGATTCCTGCGAGTTGTTTCCAACCTCTGAGCGAATGTAGTTCTATGCGCTCTGTGATCGGGCTTTCGTTTGGGAGGCTATCGGCAGAGCTTCGGCTTCCTCGAATTCTGGTTGCTGCTTGAGGACATCGTCCCAGAATGTGCTGTGCTGGTCAACGGCTGACGCGCCGATCTGGCCGGCCATCGAGGTATCCTGCGCCCCGACCCAGACGACTATAAACTGTTCCTGTCTGTGCGAGCGTGCGATAGAGATTCGGGCGCCGCGTTCGAGGCTTCGGTGAACTCCTTTTAAGAGGCATCCCTGATGGCTGATGTTGGCGGTCATGACTTCCTGCTCGAACGGATGGCCGGCCGTATCGGTGGCGGTGAGCCGGATCGGAATTGCCACGCGCACGCGGGAGTCGCGGCGCTCGATTCTGAACTGCGCCATGAGACCGCTGAGTTCGGCGGCGATGGCTGCGAGTTCCTGCGCCGCCCGTTCTGACTCTTGTGCGCGGGTAAGGGTGCCATTGGCGGCCTCGGCCACGCCTCCGATGTTCTCGGAGATGTCGCGGGCGCCGTTGGCGGCTTCACTGGCGTTGCGGGTCATCTCGTTGGTGGTGGCGCTTTGCTCTTCGACTGCCGCTGCAATGGTTGAGGAAATGTCGTTGATCCGGTTGATCACTTCACTGACGGTTGCGATGGCTTTGACGGCGCCTTTGGTGTCAGCCTGGATAGCGGTAATTTTGTGGCTGATGTCGTTGGTGGCTTTGGCGGTCTGCTTGGCGAGTTCTTTGACTTCGCTGGCGACCACGGCAAAACCCTTTCCGGCCTCTCCGGCGCGGGCGGCTTCGATGGTGGCGTTGAGGGCGAGGAGGTTGGTTTGCTGGGCGATGGCTGTAATTACTTTGATGACCACTCCAATCTCCGCGCTGGAGTGGCCGAGTTTGGCGACAGTTGTATTGGCTTCTTGAGCGGCGCTCACGGCGGTGGAAGCGACCTTGGCAGCTTCGTTTGCGTTGACGGCAATGCTTTGGATGGTCGAGGTCATTTCTCCGGTGCCGGTAGAGAGGCTTTGCAGATTCTGGCTGACCTGTTGGGTCACGTGGGAGACCGAGTTGGCCTGTGCGGCGGTTTGTCCGGAATTGCTGGTGATCTGCTGATTGGCTTCCAGCAACTGCTGGCTGGAGGCGGAGAGCTTGCGGGTGTGGCCGGCTACGCCCCGGAGAAGTTCCTGCAGCTTGTCCATGAAAAGGTTGAAGAGTCGGCCGACCTCGCTCAATTCATCCTTGCCGAAAGTTCCGTCGATTTCGAGGCGTTTGGTTACGTCTCCGTCGCCTTCGGCGACGTCCTTGATCATGCTGGTGAGTCGTTGGAGCGATCGTGAAATGGTGCGAACCAGCGTGAGGATTCCCAGGCACATCACAAACATGGTGGCAGCGACGATGAAATAAACGACGAACTGAAGGTGGCGGGTGCGGGCGTTGGCATGCAGCGCCTGATCGTCGAGCGCCTGGCTTAGCTTGTCCTGATTGCCGGAAATGGCGCGCAGAAATTCTTCGAATGCAGGATTCGCTTTTTCAATCATCAACTGATGGGATTCGACGTTGTGCGCGTGCATGATGAGTTCGGTGACTTCGGCATCGGCGCCGGTCAGCTTGTCGAAGGCGGCGGGGATCGCCGGATCACCGGCGGAGACCTGCTGAATTTTTTCGTGCGCCTGCTTGACCAGAGCTTCATTCTGGCTGATGAGAGCTCCGATTGCGTCGGGATCGCTCTGCTGAATCATTTTTTGCGTCGCGCTCTGGAGCTTGACCGCCATATCGAGCAATTGGAACGAGCCCTGGCTTTGGGCGCGGGATTTGGATGCTACATCGCTAGAGAGGGAAACCGAGACGTGCAGAAGATAAGACAGGCCGAGGACGGCTCCGGCGGTGATGGCAACCGAGCCGGCCAAAGCAATCGTCAGCCGACGCGCGATGCTCAAGTTCATGCTTAAGTTCATGACAGCGCTCTCCTGAAACGCGCCTTAGTGCAGCTTGTCGGCTCGCAATCCGAAGACGATTGAACCGATCGGCTTCTTTCCGTCGAGCACGGGTAAGGCGACTTGAATCAGTTGCAGGCCCGTGGAATCATCAAGTTTTACAGAGCCGATCCAGGTTTTACCGCTCATCGGGACGTCGTGTTTGGGCATTCCTTTGTGGGTCCAGTGCTCGGTTTTCGCATCGAATCCGACCTTGCCACCGTCGGCGCCGGAGACGAAGATCTTGACGATGACATCGTTCTTTTGAGTCTTGAGATATTCCGAACAGGAACTCTTGCCGATCGCTCGAACGAAGGGGTCGAACAGAGTAAGGCTATGCCATTTGTCGTTAGTCATGGCTTTGGCTTCCGGGGACGGAGTTGCGGAGTTGTAGGCCTTGACGCCTTCGACCACCTGCGCATCGCCACTGATGGTTTCCAGATGTTTTATTTCAGGGGTTAATTTCGCCTGCAACTCTGGCGCGACCTGCGCGAAAGTTGCAGCTGCTGTCAGAACGAGCGCGGCGGTGAGAAATAGCGGGTGGAGTTTCATAGTCAGCGTAGTACCTCGATGGGTAATGACAAAAGTCGTTTCTGGGGGTATATATCGGCAGAGTGAAGCTGGACATTACCTCAAGTCGAATAGAAGAAATAGAGTCGAATAGAAGAGGTAAGAAATCCGGCTTGACTCGCGATAGAATCATGTGGCTGGGGAAAAGATGAAACGGATATTTCATCCATTCTGGTTTGCACCGCAACGGCTGGGGCCGCTGGAGCAGCGGACCCTCGAGCGTTTGTGGACGAGAGGCAGCGCAACTGTGCGTGAACTAGTCGAGGATGATTCCGAGGATCTGGCATACACGACCTTGATGACGACGCTAGACCGGTTATTCAAGAAGGGTATGCTGACGCGCACCGAGGAGGGACGGGCGTTCCGCTACGCTCCGCGGCTGAGCCGCGAGGAGCTGCACCGGGAGGCGGCGGGCGAGGCTTTCCGCGAGTTGCTGGATGCGAGCCCAACGGCGTCTTTGCCGTTGTCTTCGCTCGTTAAAGCGCTTGGCGAGCGGGATGCGAAGTTGCTCGACGATCTGGGAGAACTGGTGCAACAAAAGCGGCGTGAGCTGAGCCAACAGCAGAAAACGCGGCGCGCAAAGGGGACGGAATGACATTCGCTCTGCGCGGGCTGGTCGTTACGTTTTCGGTGGCCGTGACGATTTATGTGTGCCTTTCGATTCTGGTGGTCGGGACGTGGCGGGATGTTTGGCGTTTCGCAAGGCGATATTCGGCCGCGAACTGCGCCGATATGCTTTTTGGGTTGCGTGTCGCTCCGATGGTGGTTGCGGCGGGAGTTACAGCAGCGTTTGTCGTGCCTTCGTTTTTGTGGCTGGAACCGCGGAAGCTGGCGGAGCCGGTGGGCGGCGTGCCTCTGGCGCTGGCGGTTTGCGGCGTGGCAGCGGTGATTGTGGGAGTGCGGAACTCGCTGCAGGCTTTGGGGAAGGCTTCACGGATGGTGGCGCGGTGGGCGAGTGCGGCGGTTGTGGCCGCTTCGGAGCCGATGGATGAAAATAATTCGGTGGAAATCAAACGGAGTGAAGCGGCCCCTCCGCTGACTGCGGCGGGCATTCTGAAGCCGGCGGTTTGGTTATCGCGGTCGGCGGAATCGGTGCTTACGCAAGCCGAATTGCGCAGCGCTCTCCAGCATGAGATTGTCCACGTGCAGCGCCGGGACAATCTGCGGAAGCTCATTTTGCGGCTGGTGGCGTTTCCCGGAATGAAGGCTATGGAGAATGCCTGGATCGACGCCGCAGAAATGGCCGCCGATGACGCCGCGGTTTCGAATGCTTCGGAAGCGCTCGATTTAGCGGGAGCAGTAATCAAGCTGTCGCAGCTCGGCCCGCTGGGAACGCCCGGAGAGCTGACCACAGCGCTAGTTCACAGTCCCATTGAATCGGTCGATGCGCGGGTGCAGCGTTTGGTGGCTTGGGATGAGTTGCATGAGGTTGCTGCAAGAAAATCTTCTTCCCGATACAGTTTCGTTTTAGTGGCGGCATCGTCCGCAGTGCTGGTCCTCAGCTACGGGCATATCCTCGTCGCGATGCATGCCGCTACCGAGCTGTTGATGCGGTAGACTGCTGTTCATGCCGAGCGGCCACAAAGGTTCGATCCACCTGTTTCGCTTTTCCGGGATCGACGTGTTTCTGCACTGGTCGTGGTTTCTGGTGGCGGTTTTCGAAATCAACAGCCGCAAGGGAAGCTATTCCTCGATCACTTGGAACATTCTCGAATATCTCGCGCTGTTCCTGATTGTCACGTTGCATGAATTTGGTCACGCACTGGCTTGCCGGCAAGTGGGCGGCACGGCGGACCATATCGTATTGTGGCCCTTGGGCGGTGTGGCTTATGTGAATCCGCCGCAGCGGCCCGGAGCAACACTATGGAGCATTGCGGCGGGGCCGCTGGTGAATGTGGCCCTGCTGGTGATTTTGTATGTGGCCGGGATATTGAGCCACGGCTCCGCCTGGCTGGCGGCGTCGCCGGATCTGCACGCTTTGCTGCGGGCCATCTGGGAAATTAATTTTGGCTTGCTGGTTTTCAATTTGCTGCCGATTTATCCGCTGGATGGTGGGCAGATTTTGCGGTCGTTGTTATGGTTCGTGCTTGGGAGGGCGCGCAGCCTGATGGCCGCGGCGGTGATCGGGCTGCTTGGTTCTGCCGGGTTTATTTTTCTCGCGATCAAGGCTCAGTCGGCTTGGATTGGAGTGATCTCGGTTTTCGTCCTGATGAATAGCTGGTCGGGATTGCAGCATGCGCGGGCGCTATCGCGCTTTGCGAAATTGCCGCGGCGCCAGGAGTACTCGTGTCCCAGGTGCAAAATGTCTCCGCCCATCGGGGAGTTCTGGAAGTGCGGACACTGCGGCCAGCCCTTCGATACTTTTCAGAGTGGCGCGGTGTGCCCCCATTGCGGGTCGCGTTTCGATAAAACCCGTTGTTTGGATTGTGGAGCGCTACATTCGTTCCAGGAGTGGAGCGCCCCCCTTGTGGTTGGGGCCGGAGACGCTGAGAGTTCGCTTCGGCACTGACCTGACCAAAGCCCTTCACCACCGAGAACGCAGAAGTTCGCGGAGGAATTGTTTTAGAAAGTTACTCTCACACCGACCTGTGCGGCGAACGGAATGCCTACCGTTGTTCCGGGGCCGAAAAAGTCTCCCAGCGCGCCTTCCGGTATTTCTAGCTGGCTGAGATTGGTGATGGGTGCGGTTAGCGAGCAGGATGCGTTCGCGCACACGCTGGTGACATTCGTGATGCCTTGCGCGTTCGGCGCCATCTGCGCCGCCGGAACCGGGAGTTGCGCGACATTGACAGCGAAGTTGGCTCCGGGATTGCTGCGGTTGAAGATGTTGAAAAATTCGATAAAAGGATCGACTTGCCAGCGCTCGTTGATTTTGATCGGGCGCGTGACGCGCAGATCGGACTGTATGTAAGGCGTGCCGCGAAATTGATCGAGGCTCGTGTAGTTCCCGTTGACGTAGATACGGTCGGTATTGTCGGCGTTGGTGATGGTGATGGGGCGCGCGCTCTCTACTTGATTGATGGTACTGAGCTCGAATCCTCCGGGAATGTGGAAGATTCCGGCGAAGACAAAGCGATGGCGAACGTCTTCGCCGGACGGGCCGTAATCTCCAGGCCCAAAAGCGTTCAGCATGCCAGCGTTCGGAGATCCGGGCTCGTTCGGGCAGACGCCATCGACGTAATCGAATAGCTCGCCGAGCAGGCATCCCCAGGTCTGCGCTTTCGAGAGCGTGTAGTTGGCGACGAGATCGAAGTGCTGCATATTAGCTTGCAGATGCAACATCAGGCCGTTATAACTCGAGCGATTATCCGCCTGGAATACATTGACATTGGGTACTACTGCGGCTTGATCGGCGGCATAGTTTGCATCTGACGTAGGAATCAGCGGAGTGAAGAGATTCGAGCCGCCGGCGTAGGGGAAGCCGCGGTAACCGTGATTGCCTTGCTCGTGCACGTAATCGGCGCTCGCCATCCAGTGGTCGTTGAAGGCGTGCTGCACTCCGCCGGTGATGTGAATCGAATAGGGAGTTTTGTAGGGCGCGCTGATCAGATTGCCGGCTGTGGCCGCGCCGCCGACGAGGCAACCAGTGCCGACGAGCGAGTAAGTGCCCGTCCCTCCGGCGAGGCTGCAGGTTCCGGTGGTGAAGGTGGAATTGTTTACACCCTGGAAGGCCGTGGCCCATCCATTCTGCGCGAGATCGTCGTAATAGAGGCCAAAGCCGGTGCGGATCACCGTCTTTCCACTGACGCCCGGCGAGTAAGCAAGACCGATGCGCGGCGCGATCTGCTTGCGATAATCGTGCGGCAGGCTCGGCACGATCGGAATCTGCAGAGCTTGCAGCGTTACGTAGGCGGCGTTGTCGGCCTGACTTCGTCCGGAGCCGGTGAACAAGCCCCATGTACTTTGGTAGCGCACGCCGTAGTTGAAGGTAAGCTGATGCGAGACGCGCCAGGAATCTTCCGCGTAGAGTCCGAGACGCTGGACGTTCTGCGAAAAGGTGCCGTCGGAGGCGGGAGTGTACGTGCAGGTTGATCCATCAGAGGCGCTGAAGCCGGTGCATCGCGGTGCGAATGTTCCGAAGACGCCGGGATTCTGTACGTAAAAGGTCGGATTGTTCATGTACTGCGCGAGGGTCTCTGCGTTGGAGGCGAACGCTCCACTGAGCACCGGCTCGTGGATGAAATCGATTCCAAACTTCAGCGCGTGATCTTTGACGACGTGGGTCAGGTCGTAGCGGAACTGATATTTGTCTTGATTGCGCAGGTCAGGGAACAGCGTGATGGGTGTGGCGAACTGGTTATCGCCGAAAGTTTCGAAGCCCGAGACGGTGAGCGCCGTGGAGCTGAAAGGGAACGCCAAGGCAAAGCCGAGACCCGAGTTGCGCGTCTGCGTGAGATGCAAGAGGCTGGCGTCGAGAACCAGATTGCCGAGCCAGGTTGGACTCAACGTGTAAGTGTTGCTGAGGGCTACGTTCCAGTAATTGTTGTGAGTGGTGAGTCCCGTTGAGGGCAAAGTGCCCTGCGCAACCAGTGCGTTATGCGTCAGGTAGCTGTCTTGCGAGGTGCGCAGGAACCAGTTGGATTTCGGCGACTGCGCCCAATCAAAGCGCAAAGAACTGAGATAGTCGCGAAAGGGAATCGGGACGGTTGAGGGAACGGAGATGGACGGAACTCCGGCGATTAAGCCTTCGGCCGCCAACTGCGCGAGCGCGTCGAATTGCGCGATGCTGTTGGGGCTGTAGGCGATGCTGGCGTCTTCGTGGACGTTCTCAAACGATGCGAAGAACCAGGCTTTGTCTTTGGCGATCGGGCCGCCGATAGTTCCGACATAATTCTGCCGTGAAAACGGCTGCTTAGGATTGTTCACGCAGGCGCCATTGGTACAGGTCTCTGCGGGATTTTCGATCGGGAAGCGCGCGTTCAATGCGGCGGCTCGTCCATAGAAAGCGGCGTCGCCGTGCCAATCATTCGTGCCGCGCTTAGTGGTGATTACGACCGATCCTGCAGTGGTCCATCCGGTATCGGCATCTTCGTTGGAGGTTCGGACAGCAAATTCCTGAATGCCATCGGGGGAGAAGTTTTGCAGGAAGCCGCCAATCCAGTCGTCGGAGTTATCGGCTCCGTCGACAGAGAGTTCGTTGTTCAGGCCTGAACTGCCGCCAGTGGAGACCGCGGTGATACGCGCCTTCGTGGGATCGGAGGGTTCGACTGGTTCCGTGCCAGGCACCAGATACGCGATGTTGGCGAAGCTGCGCGCTGGCAGCGGCATGGTTTCGAGATCTTGAGAGCCAACCACGCCTCCGCGAACCGCGCTTGAGGTATCGACGGGTTCGGTGGTGATGGAGGAGATTTCCCCCTGCACCTTCACGCTTTGCCGAACAGACGACGGCTTCAAGGTGACAGTAATGTCGTGGACAGTTGAAACAGCGACGACCACCTGCGGCCTCAGCTGGAGCAAAACCGGGTGCGTTAATCGTGACGCGATAGGTGCCGGGAAGCAGGTCGTCGAGGCGGAACTCGCCGCGATCTTCGCTGCTCACACGGCGCTGAAGGGAAGAACCCTCGAGTTGCGCCACGATTCTTGCGGAGCCTATGCGGGCGCCGCTGGCGTCCTGCACGGTGCCGCGCACGGAGCCGCGCGGGTTCTGGGCGTGAAGCACGGGGCCTATGAGGATAGCGATAAGTGCAAAAGTGAAAGCGAGTTGTCGCGAGGGGTTCATGGACAAGAGGCGAGGGTAGACTGCGGAGCGAGGTACTACCAGAGGTCGTAGGTAGAGCTTGTGATGGAAGTTGTCAGGCTCAGTCCGACCAGCGCGTCGGCTTCCGGTCCCAGCGATGCTTTTTTAACTCGGACAGCAAACCGGAGTCGAGCGGGCCGGCGTCGCTAGCGGCGATATTTTCGCGGACGTGCTCGGCGGTGCGCATGCCGACAATCGTGGTGCTTACCGCGGGATGGGACAGGATGAAGCGCAGCGACATTTCGGGCAAGGTCATGCCTGCGGGCAGTATGTTTTTTAGCTTTTCGACGCGCTTGATTGTGTTCGCGAGATTTTCCGGGCCGAAGTAACCCGAGCGCCAATCATCTTTGGGGAAACGGGTTTCCATCGTCATCTTGCCCCCCAGGCTACCTTCGTCGAGCGGAACACGTGCGATCACTCCAATGTTGAGCTCCTGGCAAAGAGGGAGCAACTCATCTTCAGGCGCCTGGTCGAAGATGTTGTAGATCACTTGCACCACGTCGACTAGACCGGTATGCAGGGCCTTAATGCCGTTCTCCGGTTCCCAGCGATTCAAGCTCAGACCGAAGTAGCGAATCCAGCCGCCGTCTTTCAGCTTTTCTACGGTCGCGCGGAAGTCAGGTTCATCGGTCCAACTGTCGTCCCAGACGTGGAACTGGAGGAGGTCGATGGATTCCACGCGGAGTTTCTTTCGAATCAGGTCGGCGTACTTGAGCACGTGATCGGAAGAAAAGACGTCTTGATATTTGTATTGTGGCAGAGCCGGCCACTTGTCGTTTCCCGGAGGGATTTTCGAGGCCGCGTAGAGACGCTCTTTCGGGTTGCGCTCCATGGTTTCGCCGAGCAGTCCGTCGCTCTTGCCTTCGCCATAGGCCCATGCGGTATCGAAGAAATTGCAGCCAGCCTCGATCGAGAGCTGCAGGGACGCGAGCGATTGCTGGTCGTCGGAGCCCCTCCAGCCGCTCATGCCCCAGAGCCCATAGGCGATGTCGCTAACTTCGAATCCGGTGCGGCCGAGCTTGCGGTATTTCATGAGTGCGGTCCTTACAAGAGATCGATATCTCGTGTGACTATGCTAGCAGCTAGGGTTGATGTGAGTTTTTGACGATATTGGAGGCTTTTGGATTTTCGATGCATACCATCGAAATTTCGCGCGCTTGGGAGGGTTACATCAGTGGTTCAATAGGAACTGGATACCGATCATAGATGTCTGGAGGTGGGTAATGAATTGTGAGAACCCGAGTGGTGGAATCATGCGTAAGAAGAAGGACGAGATGACGGCTCCTGCGTCGCGTCTGACCGATGAAAAAATTTCGGATGAATCGGGAACGGAGACCACGGCCGACCGCGCGCTGGCACCGGCTGGATTGAAGAATCCTTTCTGGAATTAAGCTCTTCCTGGATTGATCTTCCGCATAACGGCTCGCCGCTTATAGGGTTACGGCGAGCCGATTTTTCTTCTGCAGCGTCGCCATATTCCAATCGATTCCGATCTGTGAAATAGCGGAACGCAAGCTACCGGAGAATCGGAAGGCTCAGGCAGGGTTTGAGGCAGAAATTCAGGGCGCTCATCTTTTCGAGTGCAGGATGAAGTTGCGCGTCGCGGCAAGGTTCCAGGGTGATGACGAAGGGTAATGCGTTCTTGTCGCAATCCGGCTTCTGCAAAACCGAGTCAATGTTCAGATGATGATCGGAGAGAATCGCCGCGAGACTGGCGATAATTCCCGGCTGATCCTTCACCCAGAAGCGCAAGTACCAGGGCGTTTCAAAATCGCGGCTGACTTTCGGCGACGTGAGCTGCAACGCGCGCGGCGGGCGCGCCCCGAGCGAGAGATTCTCAGCTACAAACATCAGATCGGAGACCACCGCCACGGCGGTGGGATCTCCCCCTGCTCCAGCGCCGAGGAAGGCGACGTCGCCACCGTATTCCCCTGAGGTCATCACCAGATTTAGATTTCGCTGCACGCGGCCAAAGGGTGACGAAGCCGGAACCAGGCTTGGGCCGACGTCGGCGAAGAGCGTCTTCCCTTTCAGATCCGCGCGGGAGATTTGGCGGATGGTGCATCCGAGGTCGGCGGCATAGTCGAAATCGACAGCGTCGACGGTGCGAATCGTGCGGGCGCGAATCTCGGTCGGAGCCACGCGAACCTGCAGTCCGGCTAGCGCCAGGATGGAAAGCTTGGCGCGCGCGTCTCCGCCATCGAGGTCTTCGCTGGCATCGGCCTCGGCGTAGCCGCGCGCCTGCGCCTCTTCGAGAGCTTCGCTAAAAGGGATGCGAGCGGTCTCGATACGGCTGAGAATGTAGTTACAGGTGCCGTTTAGAATGCTGGCGATGCCGTGCAGGTGGTCGCCGCAAAGTCCAGTTCGCAAGGCAGGAAGAACCGGGACGCCCCCGGCGACGGAGGCTCCGAACTCGAGCTGGCAGCCGTTCTCGCTTGCCAGATGCAGAAGTTCTGGACCGTGACGCGCGATCAGTTGCTTGTTGGCCGTGACTACAGACTTGCCTGCCTTGAGGGCGCTGCGCACAAAATCTTCGGCGGGCGTGAGACCTCCGATCAGTTCGATGATGATCTCGGCGTCGGAGCTGAGCACGGCGTTAAAATCTTCGGTCCAGATGACGTGCTCTGGCACCCAGGCCTGCTTTTTGCCTTCGATGTTGCGATTGCAGATGTGAGTAAGGCGGAGCAATCCGTCTGCCTGATTGCGCTCGCATAATATTTTGGCCACGGCGCGGCCCACCGTTCCAAAACCGACCAGCGCAACGCGGCACGCCGGAGCCGGAGCCAGCTGTGTGGCGCTACGTTTCTTTCGCGCCGGCCATTTTGGAGAGCTTCTTGGCAATGTTTGATCCGGGAAATGAAACTCATTTTTATCACAGGCGCGGCTCTCGCCTTCTTTCCAACCATCATCAGCGGGCGGCATGCACGCCACAGTCAGCATCAAAGTTGGTAAGATGATGCGAGCCATGCAAGGCGAGGCTGACGCCCTCTTGCAACGAATCACAAGCGGAACCTTTACTGACGGCGCCTTTCTTCTTTCCAGTGCCGAGCGCTGCGGTCCGCCACTACGCCGGTTATGGGAGAAGAATGGATGATAGGAAAGTTCGCGAGTGCACGGATGCGGCTGGTTTTCGTTTCGCTGGTACTGACGATTCCGTGGCTTCCGCAAGCACAGGCCCAGAGCGCACCGGCTGATCAGGCTCCCGCAACCGCGCCCGCGGCTCCGGCCACGAATGCGCAGCAGCCCGCGTCATCGACTCCCAACGCGCAACAGTCGGGAACGGAGGAAGCGTCGATTGGCGAGGAACCGGGTTCGCACCGAAAAAAAATTCACGACTATAAGAACTGGACCTACAACGTTGGAGCGGGTGCACACGTCGACAGCGGCGCAACCAAGACGTGGGTGCGCGGTGGAGGGCTTGAGGGCACGATTGGCGTGGCGCGGAATGCGGATAAGTATGTGGGGTTACGGGTGGATTTCATGTACGACGATTTGCCCTTGCGGCAATCGACTTTGTCTCTGGCTCAGGCGGCCAGCGCTACGACTTACGTTTTAGCTTTCACGGTCGGGCCGGTCATTAATGTTCCGGTCACGCGCCTCTATAGCGGTTACGTTATTTTTGGGCCGGGCTATTACCGGCGAGCGGGCAACCTGCATTCGGATACCACGTTGCCGGGCTCGCCGTGTACTCCATTCTGGACCTGGTGGGGCGGGACATGTCCGGCTTTGAGCCTTCCCCTGAGTGGCAGCTTCACCAGTACCGCACAGAACGAATTTGGATACTACGTCGGGGCGGGTGTGACGCGCAAAATGCCGAGCGGCGTGGAAGTGTATGCCGAGTACCGGCTCATCCATGGATCGGCGAATGGCACAACCACGGATATGAGGCCAATTACGATTGGGGTTCGCTGGTGAAGGTTTGTAGCCGGGATTTTGTCGGCGTGTCGGCGCGGTTTTATTTGGGGTTGGTGCGGTAACTCCAGAGATCTTCTGATAAGTGTTGCAGTTGCACGAATGATGCGGCGGCCCGCGGCTGCGAGGTTGCGCTGCCGGAGTTGGCTTCCCCTAACGCGGCCTCGATAATGTAGTGTGTGGGCGCAAGCGAACAAGCAGGATCGGTAGCGGCGGCGTTGCCACTGAGCAGCAAAGCCTGGCAGCGGCATCCGCCGAAATCTACCGAGCGCTGGTCGCAACTGCGGCAGGGCTCCGGCATCCATTGTTCTCCGCGAAAACGCTGGAATGACGGCGATTGTTGCCAGATGGATTCTAGCGTCTGTCCACGAACATTTTCGAAGGTCATTCCTGGAATTACTTCGGCGGCGTGGCAGGGAAGAACTTTGCCGGAGGGATTGATGAGCATCAATCTGCGTCCCCAGCCGCCCATGCAGGCTTTGGGAAAGCGCGCGTAGTAGTCGGGGACGACGAAGTCGATGCGAATTTTTCCGTCCAGCCGCTTCTCCGCGGCAGTTACGGCTGCTACAGCCTGATCAAGTTGTGCTCGCGTGGGCAGCAGCGCTGCGCGGTTCTTTAATGCCCAACCGTAATACTGCGTGTGGGCGATCTCCATGCGCTCGGGCCCTAGATCCTCGATGAAGGCGATCATCTCTTCGAGGTGGTCGATGTTCTGCCGGTGAACCACGAGGTTTACCGTGAATGCGATTTTGTGCTGGCGGATTTGGCGAGACAATTCGATTTTGTGCGCGTGCGCCTTGGCTCCAGCGATCCAGTTTGCGGCTTCTTCGCGGGAATCTTGAAAACTGATCTGGATGTGATCGAGGCCGACATCGACCAGGGATTTCAGTCGGGCTCCGTTCAGCCCCATTCCTGAGGTAATCAAATTCGTGTAGAGTCCGGCGGCGCGGGCGGCGGCGAGAAGTTCTGCTAGATCAGGCCGCGCCAGCGGTTCGCCGCCGGTGAAGTGGGCGTGCAGCATTCCCAAATTGCCGGCTTGGTGGAAGACGTCAATCCATTCTTTGGTGGAGAGTTCGGAATTGACGTCGGCTAGTTCGATGGGATTGGAGCAATAGACGCAGTGCAGCGGGCAGCGGTGGGTGAGTTCGGCGATGAGGGCTAGAGGGTTGGGAATCATGTGACTGTTACAGGATATAGCTTTGATGCCCGATAAGACAGGTTACGGCGACACGGCAGAGAATCTTACATTCCCTGCGGCTCCAAAGAATCCAAGCCTTGTGCGTTAGCCTGCTCTAGTAATCCACAATCCGCTTGTGCCGCAGTTGCTCGAGGAACTGGCTGATGTCGGAGCGAACTCTGGCGGGGTCGGCGGTGGCAAACTGGGCTTGCAGTTCGGAGATGATTTCGCCGAAGGTGCGCTGGCCGTCGCAGCGTTCGAGGACCTGGCGTCCGGTGCCCTGCAGCTTGATTGCCCCTTCTGGGAAAAGGACCACGCGTTCTTCGCTGCCAGGGTTCGCCGCGGCTCCCCAGCGGCAACCAGCGGCTAGGCGGGGCTTGTCGATGTCTTGCGGCGGTGGCATTAGCGCCCTCCTTCCGCAACATGCGGCGGGGAGGGACACCGAGGACCGAGAAGATGCAAGGGACGGGAGATTCCTCCACGCTTCGCTTCGCGCGGAATGACAAGATACTTAACTGGCATCGAGCTACCCGCCTTCTATCTGGAAGGCTCCGGGCGGCGGCCATCCTGGCTGGACGTAGGCGAAGTAGAGGGCGTCGAGTTGCGCCCACAGGATGTCGCATTTGTCGCGTAGAGCCTGGATGGCTAGTTCCTGCTCGGTGCGGCTTTTCGCATGGTCGTAGACGTAGTTGACTGCGAATTGCGAATCTTCCGGTGCTTGATAAAGGCGGGCTTCAAAGTAATCCAAGCCTCCTGCGAGCCACGGATAGTATTGGCGAAGCTTATCGACCCGAAGAGTGATGAGATTCGGCGAAAACAATTCGGTTAAGGAAGACGCTACCGCTTCGAGCAGGGAGCGGCTGCGCACGATATTCAGATATTCATTTACGGCGAAGCGCGTGGCGGGGAGAATGCCCTTGCCGGTACGGACGTCGGCGGGGTCAAGACCAGTGGCTTCAGCCAGCTTGATCCAGCGCTTGATGCCTCCTTCACTGGTGGCGTCGCCATCGTGATCGACGACGCGCTTGCGCCAGGCGCGGCGGAAAACTGGATCGGGGCCGCGCGAGAGAATAATCGAGTCTTTGATTGGAATGATGCTCTGGTAGTAGTAGCGGTTTAGCGCCCAGGCCTGGAGTTGTCCACGGGTAAGCTTGCCCTCGTGCATCAGCAGATGAAAGGGATGCTTGTGATGGTAACGCTCTCCGCCTACGGCCTGAAATTGCTCGCGCAGTTCATCGAGCGAGAACAAGGCGGCCGATTGTGCGGCTTCGGTTCCTACAGATCGAGTTGCCATCCATCCTCCGCAACCTCCCAGCCCGCGGCCCGCACTTGCCGATATTGAGAACTAGTCTCGTTCAGCATGGGATTGGTGTTGTTAATGTGTAGAAATATTTTACGCGGGCCGCGCACTTCCGCCAACCTTGTGAGCGTCTCTTGAACGGGGATGTGACCCATCTCTTGAGCGGTTTGTCCGCTGCCCTGGACGCGGATCAGTTCGTCATCGCTCCAGAAAGTTCCGTCAAAGAGAAGAATGTCGCAGCCGTCGAGTTGCTGCAGCAGTTTGTCGCCGAGTTGCGGAACCGCCGGCATGTAGGCGAGTTTCTTACCGCTTTGCGACTGGATAAAAAAGCCCAGCGAGGCCTCACCCGGTGCGAGTTGCGATTGGCGTTCGACGGTGACGTACGCGGGATAATGAGTGCTTAATGACAACGCCTCAATCTGCGACGCGGAATTACCCTGCCTGTCACGCAGGGTAAACTGCGATTGGAGCTTTATATCTTCCCAGGAGATTTGATCGGGACTTCGCTGCAGCATAGCGAACATCGAGTTATCTTCGCGCAGAATGCAGCGGACTGACGGAGTCGCGTACACGCACAAGGGCTGAAGTTCACGCAGCAGGAGCAATCCGAGAACGTGGTCGAGATCTGCATTGGCCAGCGCGATGCCTGCAATCGGGGATTGACGGACCCCTTCGCGCGGATGCAGTTCCGGAGTTGACTCGATCTGCGCGCGCAAGTCGGGAGATGCGCCAAGCAGAAACCACGAGCGGCCGTCTTCCGAGATCGCAACCTGTGTCTGACTGCGAGGCTTGCCGGCGAAATTTCCGGCTCTCAGCGAGCGGCAGTTTGCGCAGCTGCAATTCCATTGCGGAAAAGCGCCACCGGCGGCCGAGCCCAGAATTTTCACTTGCATCATTGCGAGTCTACAACCTGGAGGTCAGGAAGAAGATAACTTGGAAAGAAATCCCGGGAATTTTGGAACAGACTCGAATGACGAGATGTTGCAACTTCTCTTCAATCCAGGCCATCGACTTAAACCGTTCGTATGAAAGTCTTTGCAACATGGATCAAAGTTTGTGTCCAAATACTGCTTTGCACTTGTTTTTGTGCTACTGGGGCCGCATACTCAGATGGCCCGTCCAAAGCGGGTAACAGCCTTCCCCTGCCCTCCCCATTTTCTCTTGAGGATTACCCCTGACCGACAGCGGCGGCGCAGCGAAGCGGATCGACATCCCACAGGCGAGCTTCCGACACGTTTTCGAGACCGACTTCGCCGGCGCTGTGAGTTCCGGGCCTGCCACACCACACAATACGGAACTGGCCGCGATTGCCTTCGTAAAGAAGGTCGATCATCTCACCGGGTTTCAGAGAAGCGTCCACGCACTGAAGAGTCGCACCGCGGCCGCTGATCGAACGCAGGCTGGCAGGCTGAGTGAAAGGACGAGAGTTCGCGTCCATGCCCCAGATCTGCACGGGCAGATCAACAAAAACACGCGATTGGCGGCGCCGGTCCATGCGATGCTCCTTTTTTTATGGGGTAAGGTTTCTGCATGGTAGGGAAGGCACGGAGGGAATCAAAGGTAACTGCAGTCACCGCCAGGGTGACTCTGAAGTTTTGTTACGAATGGGCAAAAATGTGTTTCCTGGATGCGAATTATCGCTCGCATTCGCTGCGGGCATCCCAAAAGTCAACCTATTTCGCGGCGGGATTTTCTGGCGGCGCGACTATACTGTGCGTCGTGGGTGCTCGCTCGAAGGCGAGTGCTGGGGCTATTTTGCCGGCCGCGCGCCGGAAATAGACGAGGAGAATCGTATGAAGAAAATCGGGTTCTTGACTTTGCTATTGACCGCAACTCTTCTGTTAGCACTCGCCTTCCCGGTATCGGCGGCCGGTCCGAAGTCGCCGCCTTCCGCAGTGGCTGCGGCTCCCCCGAGTCCTGCGGCTGCTGCGCCAACACCGGCTCCTCCGCATCCGCGCGTGCATGAGGCGATTGAAGCCATGCGGAATGCTCGTGAACACATGGAACATGCCGAAGGCGAATTCCACGGGCATCGTGCAAAGGCGATCGAGCACCTGGATGCAGCCATTCACGAAGCCGAAATGTGCGAGCGCGAGCCCTAGAGAAAATCGAGTCAGGAAAGCAAAAGGCAGCGTCGAGAGACGCTGCCTTTTTACGTTCAGACAAAGTGGTCAAAGCTTCACGGCTGCAAATTAGTCGCCGCCGCCGATGGTGTAGCCGACCGACGCTCCAACGCGAAAGACGTTGTCGGTGTTGAATTCAATATTGTTCTGGATGTGGTAGTAGTGAACCTCCGGGCGCACAAAGACATGGTGCCAGACGTAATAGCGAATGCCGGCGCCCAGGTGCTCCATGAAGTGGTCGCTGCTGGTGTAGTTGATGCAGCCGCCGAAGTAGCTGCACTGCACGATCGTCGGCTCGTAGAAGCGCGTGGCGGCGACGCCGATGCCGCCCATCAAGTCAAGGCCGATTTTCTTGCCGAGCTTCGGCTGATACAGAGCATTAAAGTCCGTGAGGATGGGACGGTAGTTTACGTTTTCACCGGCATAGACCCCCTGACTTGCTCGCCAGGCGGTTTCCACGTTGAAGCCAAGGTGGTGCTTGAAGCCGGCGACATCGCCGCCGATGTTCAGGTAGGTCCCGCCCTTTTCCGCCGGCTGCTGGAAGAAAATTCCAGAGTTTGCGGGCGACGATGAGACCAGCGTTCCTCCACCGACGAAAAAGTCTAATTGCTGGGCCGAAGCGAATGAGGCGAGGAACAGGAAAACCGAGAGGGGTACGAACAGAGCTAACTTTCTCAAGACAACCTCCGTTGGGGTAAGCGATAGGATGCGCCTACCAAATCTCTAGATGCTTGGAAGTATTTCACGCATCATCATAATTACTGGGAACGCTTGGTTCAACTCAAAGCACTTATTGATGTAAAGAAGTGTCAACAATGAGACTCGCCCTGGCGAATGGTTCCCCGCTACTGTGCAAACACAGATTCTTTGGACAAGTTGCGCGCGAGGTTGAGGCAGCCAGGAGGTTATTTGGATTTTCCTCCTCCGCCGGGGGCGCGGACATGATCGAGGGCAATAGCTCCCCCACCGAAGAAGATAAGCGCAAATGCGATGGAGGCCAGTGCGAGAGGGAATTCAAGGCCGCCATTGCCTGTAAGGCCGTTGTGCCAGTGAACTTTGACAATGGCGACGATCATATCAGCGCAGATTGCGAAGGCCGCCACGCGGGTGAAAAGCCCTATGAGAACGAGTAGGCCGCCGAAGAATTCGGCGAAAGCGGAAAGGTAGGCACTCCAGCCGGGTAAGCCGAGGCTTTGCACGAACTGAACATGGTGATGAAGTCCGCCGAAAACCTTGTGGTATCCATGCACCGTGAAGATGACGCCGAGAGTGAGGCGCATGACGAAAAGGGCGAGTGGTTGCAGACGATCGAGGTAGCGCAAGGTGCCTCCAAAAGAAGATAGTAGACTACCGTAGCGGCGTGGTGGAGGAAAGAGGGCGGCGGACCGATCTGGAAAAACGTTCCCGCCGGGATTATTGAGCGTAGCTAATGAGGCATTGCGCCCGCACCCGTGATTCTGATAACGTTTTTTCGCCTCATGTCGCGCGCCTCGGGGGCGCGATTTTCGGGCCTCAATTTCACCGTTCGAAAATTTAGTTGGTTTCTTCCGGGAACTTTCGCCTGTTTGAGGGTTAAAGCTACAGGCGGGTTCTACGGGGGCAGGGTCTTGCCGCCGCTACGACGGAATGCTTGTATGGGCCAGGAGGCCTCAATGAATCGAATTTCGAAGACTGCTTTCGTACTGCGCAAGTCGGGAATGCTTCTGCTGATGATGGCCGTTCCGGTGTTTGCGCTGGGCCAGCACAAAACTGAATCGAAGCCAAGCGCTCCTTCGCATCCGAGCGCGCCGTCGCACGCTTCGACGCCATCGCATAGTAGTACGCCTTCACGCGGTACGACGCCTTCCCATAACACGACGGCTTCGCATGGTTCTACACCGTCACACACTACGACCGGTAGCCATACCACGACGCCTTCGCACACGAACACAGCGAGCCGTCCTAGCACGGGGACACACACGAATGCTGCCGCCGGTCATACAACAACGGCAGGCCGCGGAACGACTGCCGGTCATACGGCAACGACTGGGCACGCGGCTACCACCGGGCACGCGGCGACTACGAATGCGCGCGGAGGCGCGGCTGCAGGTGGACGTGGCGGCGCGGCCGCGACGCGGACAACAAGCCGTACCCCGCCGGGCCGGACGGTTGCGCTGAAGGGCGGAGGAAGCGCAAGCATTCGTCCCAACGGACAGATTCGCTCCATCAACCGCAATGGCATGCAAATCAACCATGGTCTCCGCGGCGGGCGGACCGTAGTCAGTGTGCATAACGGCGCGACCATCGTTACTCGCGGACGCGGCGGTTATGTGCAGCGCGCTTATGTCACGCGCGGCGGCCATGCCTATTACTCGCGGACCTTCTATGCCGGCGGGGTCTACCATGTCGGGATTTATCGCGGCTACGGCTGGGGTGGACATATGTATTACGGCTACTATCCCGGCGTCTGGTACCATCCCGGATTTTATGGATGGGGCTGGCATCCTTGGGGAGCGCCGGTGGTATGGGGTATTGGCGCGTGGGGATGGGGAGGTGCGCCGTGGTGGGGCTTCTATGGGGGGTGGTGGAATCCTTATCCGGTATATGCGGCTCCCTACTACTGGCTCACCGACTATCTGATCTCGCAGCAACTGCAGGCGGCGTACGCAGCTCGGGCTGATGCCAATGCTGATGCGATGGCGGCGGATGCAGCGGCGAGCGACGGCGGCGGCGGAGGCGGAGGCGGAGACGCGGCTCCGGTGGCTTCGGGGCCAGTGGCGCTGAGTCCTGAAGTAAAAGAAGCGATCGCCCAGGAAGTGAAAGCGCAGTTGGCCGCGCAGCAGGCGCAGGCTGCGGATACAGGCGGCGGACAAGCCGCTCCGGCAGCGGCGGCAGCTCCGGCGACTGCCAGCGACACTCCTCCTCCGGCATTGGATCCAGCACAGCGCACGTTTGTGGTGGATACCGATGTGACGGTGGTGGATAACGGTCAGGAATGTGCCTTGTCGTCGGGTGATGTAATCACCCGTCTCACCGACACTCCGGATGCGGACAACAACGTGAATGCCAGTGTCTCGGCAACCAAGAAGGGCGATTGCGCCTCGGGACAAACCGTTGCCGTGAAAGTGGATGACCTCCAGGAAATGTACAACCACTTCCAGGAGAACATCACTAACGGCATGGGTGAACTGGCGAAGAAGCAAGGGACGGGCGGTATGCCGGCGGCGCCTGATACAGCCACGCAGGCAGGAGCCGTTCCGCCTCCGCAACCGGATACCACCGCTGCGGCAGCCTTGCAGCAACAACAACAGCAGGCCGATCAGACCGAATCGCAGGTCAAGCAGGAAGCAGCGAGCTCGGGCGGCACGCAATAGCCCAAGCTGAACGATTGAATCGAAAAGGAGCGCCGGCACTGGCGCTCCTTTTTGCGATGTAAAGCTAATCTTCTTTTTGCTACACTTCCGCAGTCGCAAATCGCGCGCTCGCAAATCGTCGCACTCGCAAATCGCTTTCGCAAACTGTCCAGGGGAATTCAAATGTGCTCGGAGGATGTGGTCATGGCAAAGAAAAGTCGTTCCTTCATTCCTGCTTTCGCAATTATCGCGGCAATGTTTTTGGCCTCACTCGCGACGGCGCAGGCCCCTACGCTCCAGGAGCAACTGGTGGCGCAATACAAGCTGGCTAAGATGGGTTCCGATACCGGCGGATACTCCGTCGTCGAAAAAGGCACTCTGCTCAAAATCGAGAAGGGCGGAATCCTCGGCGTGCCGTATTCCGATCAGAGCATTCTCTCGACGAAATACGAAGGCGGCCAGGTGCATTCGCCCAGTACCACAGTCTCCAAGGGGCTGGGCTTTGCGATGAAGAAATTTGGCAAAGAGCAGACCACGCACCTGATGGCGGTGGGCGACAAAATTTATCCCACGAAGATTGAGGTCAACGAGGCTAAGGACACAATCGTCATGGGCATCGTCGAGTGCGATACCTGCAACAAAACCGATCCGCCGACTTACATGAAGGCGAATGTGGTCTTCCAGTTTCCCAAAGGATCGTTGTTGTCGGCCAACGCGGGCTCGATTGAAGATGTCATTGGTCAGCTGCTCTCCATCAGCACTGACGATCAAGGCGGCGGAGAGCAGCAGGGTGCCGACCAGGGCGCACAGCAGCCCGCGGCAGATCAGCAGGCGGCGCAGCCGCAGGGTGCAGCTCCGGCGCAACCCGCCGCGCAGGATCAGCCTGCATCGGAGCCAGCCAGTATCGAAAAGGGGCAGACGCCCGACCAGGTGCAGGCGGCTCTCGGCAAGCCAGACAAGATCGTCAACCTGGGATCGAAACAGATTTGGGTTTACAAAGATTTGAAGGTGACGTTTTTGAATGGGAAAGTCAGTGACGTGCAGTAGGGATGGCACTTTGCCAAGAAGGGGAACGTCCCGTCTGTCCTCTTGTTTCCCCTTGTTTCCCCATGTTTCAGAACTGCCGTCACCAGGCTGCCCCACTCGTCGCGGTTTTCGACGAGTGGGCACTCCGGACCTCAATCCCTTTGTTCGCTCATCACAGACAACTCAGGACTCATTACGATAAGCCTGGGCGATGCCCACCAAATTGCATCGGTATTACGGCAGTGGATATCTTCACTTCATCACCACCAGTTGCTACCAGCGAAGTCCACTGTTGAGCACGCCGCAGAATCGGGATTTGTTCCTGGAGGTCATGGAACAGGTGCGCCGGCGCTACCGCCTCGTGGTCGTTGGATACGTGGTCATGCCGGAACATGTGCACTTGCTCTTTAGCGAACCCGATCGTGCCAATCCTTCCGTGGTGATGAAAGTACTAAAACAATCGTTTTCGCAGCGTCTTCTGCAAAACATGCGCGCCGCCGGGCGGCAGAGAACAAGCCTGCGGGAAAACGCAATCGCCGCGGGTCACGTTTGGCAACGCCGCTTCTATGACTTCGTTGTTTTCACGGAAAAGAAGCGCGTGGAGAAGTTGCGCTATATGCATCGCAATCCGGTGGCGCGCGGCCTGTACCGGCGCCGGAACGGTGGGAATGGAGCAGCTATCGTTATTATGCTACTGGCGAAGGCGGGCCTGTGCTGATCAATGAAGAGCGGAAAGCTGAACTGCGCGTGCTCGGATAGCGTGACGGAACTGCTGCCCTAAGCGTCTGCGTTCGTGGTGCCCACTCGTCGAAAATCGCGACGAGTGGGGCAGCCGCAGTGTAGCCATCTGGAGGCTAAAGGTGCGCGTGTGGGCCAGCCCCCTTCGTAACACGTCATTTTCGAGTCGAATCCTCTGCCCGAGGGACACTGCACGGGGCTGCCGTTATTCTGAAGCGAGACCGTGCCCAATTGGGTCTGCGCGCCGCACCTCGCATCGAGGAACGATATTGCCATCGCAAGCACCAAGCCACAGGGTAGGAGTAGGAGCAGCTTTTTGAACATAGCCGGACGCCTCGGTCGTCACGCCTTTTCGACGGAACGAAGCGTAGCACGTCAAGCGTGCGGGTCAAAGCAAAATCCGCTGCCTCCGCACCGTTGCCAGGGCAGCCAACTCGTGCTACATTTCGCGGATGCTGCGTATGTTCGCAGTCCGGCCGTCATCCTTGCTGGCTCTGACGATTTTTCCGTTACTACTCCATATCGTCGCCGCACCCCCGGTCGCGCGAGCCCAGTTCGAGACCAGGGGCGGCTTTGATGTGGGGCAGTCCTATCCATACTCCGTGGTCGTGGGAGACTTCGACCGTGACGGGACGCTTGATGTCGCCGAGGTGAACTATTTCCCGACGGGTAGCGTAAACGTTTACCTGGGAGACGGAGATGGCACGTTCCGGCTAGGCTCCACGCATGCCGTCGGTGTGTTCCCCTGGTATGGCGTAACGGCGAGCTTCCGGAAGAACGGCATCCTGGATCTCGCGATCAGCGACAAGCTGAGCAACGGTGTCTGGGTGATGCTCGGAAATGGAGATGGGACTTTCCAGCCGCCAGTTTCCTATCCAACGACTGCCGAGCCCTACATGCTCGCGCTTGGCGGCTTCATGGGCAGCGGCAACCTCGACATCGTCACAATCGAGGGGACCTCCGCGCAAGGAGTCCGGTGTAACTGCGTTGAGGTTTTGCCCGGCAATGGCGATGGAACGTTTGGCGCGCCTGTCACCACGCCGGTCCCGTATGACATAGATGGCAGTGCCGTCACTCCGGGTGACTTCAACAATGATGGCAAGCTTGACGTCGCCGTGGCGGGCGACTATCAGGTCGAGATTTTGTTGGGGAACGGAAAAGGCGCGTTCAGTCCGGACGGGTACTACGCGGTCTCCGCCACCCCGCAGTCGATTGCAACAGGCTACTTCACGAGCAATAAGAAAAAGCTCGATCTGGCCGTGGCGAATACCGAGGGCGAGAGCGTGAGTGTCCTGCTGGGCAACGGCGACGGCACCTTTCAGCAGGCGGTGTTCTACGACGTCGCGTCTCCGCCGACCTGGCTGATCGCGCAGGACATGAACGGCGACGGAAAGCTCGACCTGATCACTTCCAATTCGGGGCAACCGGGCGAGTTGCAGACATATCCTCCAGGAGTGACGGTCCTCGACGGCAACGGCGATGGTACGTTTCAGCAGGGCGTTTTCTATCCCGCGGGAAACGCGTTCGATGGCAACTACGTTGCCTCCGGCGATTTCAACGGCGACCATAAGCCGGATCTGGCTTTCGTCGACCTTGATGGCTCGACGGTGATCACTCTGCTTAATACCGGCGTCGCCAGCTTCTCTCCCACCACGCCGCTGAACTTTCAGAAGCAAGTCGTGGGTACAATCAGCAAGGCAAAAACGGTAAGGCTCACCAATACCGGCGCAAGCGAATTGAAGATTCAGTCGATGAAAGCGAGCGCCGAGTTCGCCGTGACGTCGAATTGCGGTTCGAGAATCGCTCCCGGCGTACAGTGCACGATCAGCGCGACATTCTCTCCGACAAAAAAGGGCGCGGTGCAAGGCACGATCTCAATCATCGACAACGCGTCATCGAAGCCGCAGGTGATCGAGTTGCTCGGCGACGGTACCTAAGGCCGCCTACTCTTTCGTGTCCTTTAGATTCCACCACACAAGCTGTCGCCGAAGTGTGACGCTGATCGATCTCCCCGGTCTCCAGAAACTATAGGGGGAAGCTGTTCGCTGTCCGAAGGCCACCCCGACGCAACCTGCAATCGCATCGCTCAACCGCCACAAACTTTTGTGAGGCTTGCCGCTGGTTGGCTGATCTAATCTTTCGAGGTGCGACATGCAGTTGAAGCCCTTCCTGCTGGACATTTGGCTGGCCGCCTACGAGCACGACATCGAATTCAACCTGGCCTCCAGCGAAGGTCCGGCCTGGACTCTGGATGAGATTTTGAGCCTTGCCAGTGAGGAAGATCGCCAGCGGTTTCTGAATCACAAGCTGGCCTACAGCCGCCCCGCAGGAGCCGATGGCTTACGTGCGGCCATCGCCGAGATGCAGGAGGTTGATGTCGAAACGGTCCAAGTCGTAACTGGCGCCTCTGAGGCACTGCTGATTCTCTTTTGGCTGGCCGCGGAAGCCGGGAGCCAACGTTGTGCTGCCTCGGCCGGGTTATCCGCCATTTTCCGCTCTGCCCGAATCCCTTGGAATCGAGATTCGCTACTACGCCGTCTGCAAAGAGAAAGGCTTCCGCATCGATGTGGACGAGATCAAGCGCCTGGCGGATCGAAATACCAAGCTGGTCCTGATTAACAGTCCGCACAATCCGACCGGTGCTACGATCAGCGATGCCGAACTGGACGGTCTGCACGAGTTCACTGCGTCGCGCGGGATTCAACTCGTGAGCGATGAGGTCTACCATCCGATTTACCACCCTATGAACGGCGGACAGGCGACTAAATCGGCTTCCCGTCTGCCGCATGCCACCGTCATCCATGATTTCTCGAAAGCTTTCCCTTTAGCCGGAGTGCGGACCGGTTGGATGATCGAACATGATCCCAAGCGCCGCGAACTCTACTGGAACGCGCGCACCATCTTTTCCATTTCCAACAACACTGCAGGAGAAATGCTGGCGGAGATCGCCATGCGCCGCCGGGATGTCGTGCTCGGGAGAACGCAGGAAAATGCAACTCGGAATCTTAAGCTGCTCGCCTCCTTCATGTCCGCGCATCGCGAGACGCTGGGCTGGATTCCTCCTCGTGGCGGAGTGACCGCTTTCCCGTGGCTGCTCAGTGGAGAGAACAGCCGCCCGTTTTGCCAGGCAGCTGCGGAACAGGGCATCCTGCTCGCCCCCGGCGATTGTTGGAATGCGCCCTCGCACTTCCGCCTTGGATTCGCGAAGATGGCCGACAAATTTCCCGAGGCATTGGAGCGGCTGGGAGAGTTTGTTAAGCATTGGTCAGCCGTGAGCGTGACAAAGGCATAAGGAACTCTACTGCCACGGGTAGCCTGGACCTTCGTTCTCTGAGAAGGCGTGGAAATTGCGGCGGCAGAAGCGACCCGACCGCTCCAGCCGTCCGGAAATATCATCTCTCGCATGGCCGCAAAGGATGGATCAGCCGGCGAGCTCTTTGCTTGCTGCGTGGCCTTTCGTTTTTTCGGCGGAGCTAGCCTTGGGTAGAACCACAACTGTAAACCAATACTCAGCGATGGTCCGGACAACCTTGAGAAACTGGTTAAAATCGATGGGTTTGACTATGTAGGAGCTGCAGCGCATCTTGTACAACTTCAAGATCTCTTCTCCCTGCTCGGAGGTGGTCAAGACAACGACGGGTAGGCTACTCAAAATCTCATCCTTCATCATCTCGGCCAGTACCTCAGACCCGCCTATTTTCGGCATATTTAAATCGAGGAGTATCAGATCGGGCGTAGGAGCGTTGACGTACTCGCCCTGCTTGCGCAAGAAGGCCAGGCATTCCTCGCCGTCTCTTACGCGGTGCAGGTTGAGCAGCAGCTTGGTACGTTTAAAACCTTGGCGCGTGAGTTCCACGTCATTGTCGTTATCTTCGGCGAGCAGGACCTCCGCGGGCCGACTATGAGCAAGGTCACTGTGCATTGGCTGGTTCCGTCCCTTCAGGAATCGTGAAATGAAATGTGCTTCCCCGGCCGAGTTCCGATTTCACCCAAATTCTGCCCCCGTGGCGCTTTACCACACGACGGCAAACGGCCAGTCCAATGCCGGTTCCGGGGTAATCCTTTTGATCGTTCAACCGCTTGAATATTTCAAAGATCTGCTCGGAATACTTGGGGTCGATGCCGATTCCATTGTCGCGGACAGAAAAGATCCATTCTTTCTCGCCGCGTTCAGCCGAAAGGTGGATGTGCGGGGGCTGGTTACTGCGATAGGTGAGTCCGTTGGCAATCAAGTTTTGCATTAACTGGACCAACTGCGGGCGGTCGCCCATGACCTCTGGCAGCGGGTCCCATGTGACGGTGGCCCCGGAATCGTGAATGGGCGACTCAAGACGGGAGATCGCGTCGTTGGCGATCTCGAGAAACGGAACTCGAGTCAGGGTGCGGGAGTGAGCCTCGACGCCAGAGTAAGAGAGCAGGTCGCGGATCAACATTTGCATCTGTCCGACCGCCTGGACTGTCCGGCAAATCCAGTCCTTGGCTTGTTCGTCAAACTTGCCTTCGTACTCCGACTTGAGCAGTTGGACGAATCCACTGACACTCCGCAACGGGGATTGAAGATCGTGGGACGCGATGTAGGCGAATTGCTGCAAATCCAGGTTGCTCTGTTCCAACACTTGATTGGCGACCGCGAGTTGTTTGGTGCGCTCGGCGACGCGTCGTTCCAGCTCGGCGTTGACTTCCTCTGACTTCTTGCGCCGGCTGATGTTGCGGATTGCCGCTGTCACCAGAACTCCTTCGGCGCTTTCCAGCGGACTCAGCATGATTTCGATCGGAAACTCGCTGCCGTCCTTCCGCCGTCCCGAGAGCTCAATCCCCATGCCGATCTGCTGCGCCAGCGCTTCCACCGTGCTTCGAGTTGCGTCCGCGATGAGGCGTTCCTCAAAACCCTCGGGAATGATGTTCTTCACTTTCTGACCGATAAGTTCATCGCGCCTGTATCCGAACTGTCGCTCCGCCTGAACATTCACCAAGACGATCTCCCCGCGCTGATTCACCACCACCATTGCATCCGGGGCGGCTTCCAATAATCCTCGGTACCTCGCTTCCGACTCCTGACTTTCGGTCAGATCGTGGCTGAACTCAGAAAATCCCCGCAGATTCCCCGCGGGGTCGCGCAACGCCATGAAGGTCAGATTCGCCAGGAATCGTGAGCCGTCCTTCCGAACCCGCATGCCTTGTTCTTGATGACGGCCGCTGGCGGCGGTTAGGCGGAGCACCTCCTCCGGCCTCCCCCGCTCGATATCTTCCTTGGGAAAGAAGCAAGAAAAGTTGCGGCCAATGATCTCGTCGGAGGAGTAACCTTTGGTTCTTTCTGCAGCGACATTCCAACTGAGGATCTGACCCCGCGGGTCCATTACAAAGATGGCGTAGTCCTGGATTCCGTCGAGCAGCAGCCGATATTTTTCTTCGCACTCCCGCAGAGCCGCTGCGGCGAGCAGGCATCTGTTCTCCAACTGCAATCGATGGTCCTCCGCAGCCTTGCCCACGCTCTGTTTGCGGGTCAACGTCGTCACCAACCCTCCTCCCGGCTTTCCAAGGCTTTCAGCATGACGGTCCTCAATAACTCGGATCCGATTCAGTACTCTCGCTGAGATTGCGGTGCATCACCGTGTGGCCTAACCCAGATCTAGGTCCTGGAATCGCAATCAGCACGTCCATCTCTTGTACATCGGCAACGGCCCGCCGAACTTCGCAAGAAAACGCAGAGGAAAAGCCAGGACAGAGGGGACGATCCTAAAGTCCCTTGCGCGACACAGGCGAGGTCGCGCGGCGAATCGGGTAAGGCTTTTGCCCAGTCCCACCTTGTCATGGAGCGAGGACTGCGACCGGACCTTAGAGCCGGGCAAGGAGCTCGGTTGCTCGCCGGCGGCTGCCACGCCACTTAAGAGCTGCCGATGCAAGAGCTTGAGCCGCCGATATAGTACTTCCGTACCGTCTGTAGTACTTCAGTTATGCAGTTCAAAGGAACTCGGATCCCTCAGCCGGCAAAGCGCATCCTGTTGCGCTTAATTTCGCAGGCACCACAATATATAGACTTCCGCCCGAAACCAAAGTTTCGCTCATTCCAGAAAACACCCAGAAAACCCAGCAAAACACTGAAATTTACTTCGAGGCTCGGCTTTTCGGGGCTGAGATATGCTCTGGACACCGAGAGCCCATCGGACAGGCATGGTGGGCGAGGTTGGATAAGGCAAGTCCGTGCGATGCGTGGCGCGGCCGGTTCTCATGGGGTGGGCGAACAAACATGGCCGACTCACGGGAAGTAATGAATGTTCGACAAGCGTCCCAATACTTGGGAGTGAGTCCGGACACGCTCTACAAATACGTCGGTGAGCAGAAGATTCCCGCATTCAAGCTGGGCAACCGCTGGCGCTTCAAGAAATCGAAGCTCGACCAGTGGATGGAAGAGAAGTCGACCCAGATGGAACCGGGGATGAAAGCGAAACCGAAGGCTGCGATGAAGGCGGCCGGGTCCGAGTAAAGGAACTTGCCCGGCTTTGGCCGGGACATACAGACGCGGGCGAGGCGCCCGCGCCACACAGCAAAGGCGGGCACACATGTTTGGAATGGGATCGAAGACGATAGTAGGCCTGGATGTGGGCTCTTCCAGTATTAAAGCGGTCGAGTTGAAGAAAAAGGGCGGGCAGATCGAAGTTTCGCATCTGGGTCTGGAACCGCTGTCGTCGGATCTGGTGGTCGATTCGATGATCGTGGACTCGGGAACGGTATCGAGCACCATCGCCAAATTGTTCACCGACTGCCTGATCAAGACCAAGAATGTTGCCACCGCGGTAAGCGGGCACTCGGTGATCGTAAAGAAGATCTCGCTGCCCTCGATGAGCGACCAGGAACTAGCCGAGACGATCGAGAAGGAAGCGGCCCAGCATATTCCCTTCGATCTCTCCGATGTCAGCCTCGACTATCAGATTCTCTCGGAAGAAGCGGGCTCGCCGCAGATGGATGTTCTTCTGGTTGCCGTCAAGAAGGACAAGATTCTGAACTACACCAACGTACTCTCGATGGCCGGACGCACCCCGGCTATTGTGGACATCGATGCCCTGGCATTGCAGAACTGCTACGAGTACAACTACCAGCCAGCCCCCGGCCAGGTGGTGGCGCTTTTGAACCTCGGCGCGAGCGTCATGAACATCAACATTGTGAAAGGAACGACGCCGCTGTTTCCGCGCGACGTCAGCGTAGGCGGGCACCAGTACACGGACTCGCTGCAGAAAGAGCTCGACCTGAATTTTGAAGATGCCGAGAAGCTGAAGCTGGGAGAGAAAGTCGGAACCGTCAGCGAAGATGCAAAGACCCCGATTCTCCAGCAGGTGACGGAGATCATCGTGCTGGAAATTCAGAAGACGTTCGACTTCTTCCGGGCCAGCGCGGCGGGCGAGCACATCGAAAAAATTTATCTGGCGGGCGGCTCGGCCAAGGTGCCGGGATTGATGGAAGCGCTACGCCAGGAGTTCTCGATGCCGGTGGAGTTGCTGAATCCATTTCAGCGAGTGGTGCCACCGTCGGAGGGTCCGGGAGTCGAGTTGGTGGAGCAGAATCCAGGCCAGTTGGCGGTTGCCGTGGGCTTGGCGTTAAGGAGCTTTGAATCCCTATGATCAGAATCAATCTGCTGGAAACAGCCAAGGGGAAAAGCAAGCGCGCCGGCGGTAGCAGCGGCCCGGTCATGCCCTCGATGGAAATGGGCGACATGGGCTCGCCCAAGCTGAAGGTGCTCATCATACTGGTGCTCGCCGGATTGGTAAATTACGGCTACTGGCACCGGTTAGACCGTCAGGCCAAAACAATTGAGTCGCAGATGCAAGCTGCTGACCAGAAGAATCGCGAACTCAGCGATGTGAAAGCCCGCTTTCTAGAACGGCAGCGCCAGGCCGACGCATACAAGCGCCGCGTGGACGTGATCGATCAGTTGCGCACCGCCCAAACCGGTCCCGTCAACCTGTTGGCGATGCTGGGCGAAACCGTAAACGGAACCGAGGCGGTGTGGCTCCGCAAGATGGATGACACCGGCCCGACGGTGACTCTCGACGGCACCGCGCTAAGCTCGGATGCGGTTGCGAACCTGATCGGAAACCTGCAAAAGACCGGATTCTTCAAGACAGTCGAGATCAAGGAAACCTACCAGGACGAGCAGATCAAGGACATGCAAGCGTTCCAGTTCACTCTGACTTGCGAGAAGGGAAAGTCGTAGAGGCAGACCTATGGCAACGAATTTTAGCGAACTGTCGGGGCTGAAGCAGTGGGGAGCGTTGATCGCCGGAGCGGCGCTGGTGACGGCGGCGCTGTATTACACGGTGTTCAAAAGCCAAAGCGATAAGAACGCGGCGGCCCAGCACGCGGTGGAAATCAAGGTTCGGGAGAACAACGAACTGGAATCCTACCGTCCCAAGCTGAAAGATATGGAGCGTCAGTTGGCAAATTTGAAACAGCAACTGGAAATCGAGCAGCGCATCGTGCCGGATGAGAAGTCCGAAGACGCGTTTATCGAGTCCATGAATGGCGAGGCGCAAAAAGCCGGCGTGGAACTGCGGCGGTATGTAGCCGGGCCGGTGGCGAGCAAGGAGTATTACACCGAGGTGCCCTTCCAGATGGAACTGGATGGTCCTTATTACTCCATGCTGAGTTTCTTTGATCGGGTGAGCAAGCTGGAGCGCATCGTGAACATCAGCGGCCTGCTGGTCTCGACGACCAAGAATGCGTCGGACGCCAAGGTCAAACATACCTACCAGTACGCTCCGAACGAGAGCGTGGCCGCGAGTTTTACGGCGACGACATTTTACAGCCACGATCTGAATCCTGCGCCGGCGGCAAAGCTGCCGGGCGCGAAGTAATTAGGAACCGCTTATGAAGCTAACCACAGGCATTTTGGCAGCGGTAACGATGATGGGCGGAGCGTGGGCACAGAATCCGAACATCATCAATAACGTGCAGAACAAGATGACAGCCGTGGAGCAACAACAGGCTGCCGATTCCAACGCTGCGCTGGGCATACAGACGAGCTCCCAGGCGAGCAAGCCCTCGGCGGGAGCTCAAGGGCCAGCGGTACGGCCGGCAGCGGCTCCGCCGGCGAAACCGGCCACGCCTCAGGCGGCGAGTTCCGCAACGGCAAAGCCGGCGGCGCCAGCCAAGGCAGCCAGCTCGACTTCCGTAAAGCCTGCGGCTCCGAAGGTTTCAGCCTCAGCCGTGCACGCTTCTTCCTCGCCAGCCGCTTCGAACAAGCTGGAGCGAGTCAAGGTGGTTCGCCAAGGGGATGCAGTACAAATCGAAATCGGCACGCGCGAAACGGTGACGCCAAATGTGGAGAAATTGACCTCACCGGACCGCATCGCGATCGAGCTGCCGTCGACGGCAATGGCCACCGAGCAGAGCAAGATTGCGGTCGGCAGCGCGGGAGTTAAGGGAGTGCGCATCGGCATGAATGCCAAGACGCCTCCGACGACCAGCATTGTCGTGGACCTCGAGCATGCAATTGGCTACGAGCTGACGCCCGGCCCGGCAAACAACTTCGTTCTGACCTTCCGTGGAAAAGCCGAGCCCAACAAACTCGTGGCGCAGGCTCCGGCAAAGATACAGGCACCCGCAGTATCCGCGAAGTCGGTTGCGATTGCGGTAGCCCCAGCGCCGAAAGCAACGCCCGCGAAACCGGCTCCCGTGAAAGTGGCAGCATCGCAACCCACGCCTGTCGCCCCCGTGAAGTCGACGAAAATCGTGGCGGCAGCTGTACCAGTCGCGGCTCCGAAGGTCGTAGCGGCAGCGGCCCCCGCTCCAAAAACAGCGTCTGCAAAACCGGCGGCTGCTCCGAAGGCTGCAACCGCGCAAGCTCCGGTCAAGACAACCACAATCGCTGCTGCCAATCCGCCGGCCAAGCCTGCGAGCGTCGCTCCTGCGAAGCCTGCGGCTGACGAGAAGCTGGCCCCGATCGGCACCACTGACGAGGCCGCGAAGGCGCCGAAGCCCGAAGAAAAGAAGTGGGCGATGAACGGCAAGCGCGATCCCTTTATGAGTCCGGTGGTCCAGCAGACTTCGGGATCGGGTTGCTCGACTGGAAAGAAATGCTTGGAAATCGGACAGATTAATGTGCGCGGTGTCGTGAAGTCGCAGGATGGCTTCATTGCCGTGGTCACCAACAGCATCAACAAAGCTTACTTTTTGCACGAGAACGATCCCGTGTTCAACGGCTACGTGCTGAGAATCACGGGAGACTCGGTGGTATTCCAGGAAACGTATCAGGACAAGCTGGGCAAGCCCGTGACGCGGGAAGTGACCAAGAAGGTGGTTGCTCCGGTGGTCTAGTAGTTGGCGCGAAAAGGCAAAGAATAAATCGAGTTTAGAGAAGGACGCGCGGGCCATGCCCGCGGGTTGGGGAGAGGCGAAATGCGAAAGCAACTGCTGAGTGTATTCCTACTGTTCACGCTGATCGGACTGCCAGCTTCAGCCGAGACGCCGGCTACACCGCCGGCGAGCCAGCGGAACCAATTGCAGCGCGTGAATGTAGTGCGCGGCGCGGATGAGATTCGTGTCGAGATCAGCGCCCGGGGCGCGGTAACGCCCAAGGTGACCACTGCAGACTCGCCCGCACGTCTGATCCTGGATCTGCCCGAAACTTCGATGGTGACGGCTCCAAGCCACATCGTAGTGGGCAGCGCCGGAGTGAAAGGCGTTCGCGTCGCCATGGACAGCCATCATCCTCCGACCACCCGCGTGGTCGTCGACCTCGAGCAGGCGTGCCGCTATGACGTGAGTACGGTCGCCGGAAAGGTTGTTCTGACTCTGCACGCTCCGCATGCCGCCGAAACGGTTGCCGGCGCGAGCCGTGCGGCTCAGACCAGGACTCTCGAGACGAATGCGGCCCCAATTACCGCGCTGCTGTCTCCCGTAGCTCCGCTTGCAGATCTCAATCCGGATAGCATGAACGATGCGAAGCCGGCCGCCCCTAACGCGCAGTCGCAACCTTCTGATTCGGCTTCGGCTTCGTCCAGCGATTTCGTATTCGTCGAGCCGACTTATGGAGCGAAGAAGCCTGCCCAGGATGCCGGCGATCCGTCAACGCGCGCCGAAGATGCCGCCGCCAAGTTCTCAGATAAGACCGCAGCGGAACTTCTGCCGGCGACGATGCATGCCGCCCAGTCTGCCTCCAACGCCCCGGCGATTCAGCCCGCTGTGAACCTTGCGGCCGAGCAAAAAGCCCAAGGTCCGCAACCGGCGCCGATGGGACCCAAGTACACGGGCGAGCCGATTTCGGTGAACCTGAAAGATGTAGATCTGAAAGATTTCTTCCGCCTCATTCATGAGATCAGCGGCCTGAACGTTGTGCTCGATCCCGATGTGCACGGAACACTGACCATCGTGTTGGATGATGTGCCGTGGGATCAGGCGTTGGATATCGTGCTCAAGAACAACGATCTGGCGCGGGAACTGGAAGGCAACGTTCTGCGCATAGCCACCGTCGACACGCTGAAGAAGGAAGCTGACGGGCGGCGCGCGCAGATGGAAGCGGAAGCACTGGCGGTCGAGAAGATTTCGATCACCCGCTTCCTCAGCTACGCGCACGCCAAAGACGTGATGCTCACCGTGAAGAAGTTCCTCTCGGTGCGAGGCGATGTGGTTGCCGATGAACGCACGAACGCGATCATCGTGAATGACATCCCGAAAGTGATTCCGGTGGTCGACCGCCTGCTGACCCAGCTCGACCGCAAGACGCAGGAAGTCGAGATCGAAGCCCGCGTGGTGGCCGCGACCCGGCAGTTTGCACGCGACATTGGCACCCAGTTTGGCTTCGGCTTCGGCAATGCTCACAGCGCCATTGGCGGTTCGTCCCAGGCCGGTGCGTCTCCGACGACTGTGACTGGCGGTAGCCCCGGCTATATCACGACTCCCGGCACCAACGGGCTGACCGGAAACTCCATTCCCCTGTTCTCGAACCTGGCATCGACTTCTCCGACCAGCGGCTTTACGTTCCTGAACGCCAGCAATACAGTGCGAATCGATGCCATTCTTACCATGGCCGAGTCGCGCGGACTGCTGAAAGTTCTCTCGCGGCCGCGAGTCGTAACCCAGAACAACATTCAAGCACTGGTGAAACAAGGCGTGCGCGTTCCCATCGTCACTCAGGCACAGTTGGGCGGTCCGCCAACGGTCACCTACGTTGACGCGTTCCTGCGCTTGACGGTAACTCCGCAGATCACCTCGGAAAATACCATCTTCCTGAATGTCGATGTGGAAAACACCACTCCGAACTTCGGTCAGGAAGTGCAGGGCAACCCGGAATTGATCACGCAGCAAGCTACGACGCAGGTGCTGGTGACCGATGGCGGCACGGTGGTGATCGGCGGCGTCATTCAGACGCAGAACTCGATCAACATCGATCAGGTGCCGCTGCTCGGAAGCATTCCCATCCTTGGCAACCTGTTTAAGCACACGCAGGTGCAGACCACCAACCAGGAGCTGATTTTCTTCATCACGCCGCGAATTATTCAGACATAGCGTCCGAACGTAGCAGCGAAGTTGAAGATTTGAAACCGCCGGCCTGAAGAACCTGTCAGAGCCGGCGGTTTTGCTTTTGCGCGAGCTACCGAGCCATAAGTTATGAGCCAGCCACGTTGCTGAGATATGCATGTCCGCGGGGATCCAGCATCCGAGCTGACTGCTCTACCCGCGGATTGCTCGCGATCGAAGCTCGTAACCGCTCCTGCTAGACTCTTCACAAATGGATTTTCGGCAACGTCAGAAAAACTTGCGCGCGCAGCTCGATGCTCGTGGGCTCGATGCTTTGCTGGTCAGCCATCTCCCGAATATCCGGTATCTGTGTGGTTTCACTGGCAGCGCGGGTTTGCTGTTGGTTGCGGGAGACGCCGACGTCTTCTTTACCGACTCGCGATACAGCCGGCAGGCACACGACGAAGTGAAAGGCGCGAAGGTGGTCATCGCGCGCGGAAGTCTGGTGGGCGCGCTCGCCGCATGGATTGCGGCTCGGGGAAGAAAAGCTAGACGTTGGGCCATGGCGATTGAATCCGAGCACATGACCATCGCGGAGAGAAAACGCCTGGTCGAAGTACTGCCATCCGGCTTGCGGCTGCGGAGCACGACGCAATGGGTCGAGCGGTCGCGGATGGTAAAAGATCGGGAGGAACTGAAACTCATCCGGGCTGCCGTAAAGCTGGGCGCGACTTTATTTGACTGTGCTCTGGAAGTATTGAGGCCGGGGATCAAGGAAACGGAAGTGGCAGCAGAGATGGAGTACGCGGCTCGCCGCGCAGGAGCCGAAGCCATGTCATTTCCGACCATCATCGGTTCCGGAGCACGGTCGGCGCTGCCCCACGGCCGAGCGTCGGAGCAAGCCATCCCGGCGGGCGCGTTCGTGGTCTGCGACTTCGGTGTTATACTCGCTGGTTATTGCTCCGATCAAACCCGCACCGTATGGGTGGGTTCCGTGCCGGAAGAGGCGCGCAGAGCCTACGAAGCGGTAAGGGAGGCGCAGGAAGCGGCGATAGCAGCGGTGCGGCCAGGAGCGGCGGTTGGTGAAGTCGATGCTGCCGCTCGTAAGCTCTTGCGCAAAGCGAAGCTGGGACGTTATTTTACCCATTCGACCGGGCACGGGGTGGGTCTGGAGATCCACGAGATACCCCGAGTCGCGATCGGGCAGAAGGAAGAGCTGAAGCCCGGCATGGTCATTACTATCGAACCGGGGATATACCTTCCTGGAAAATGGGGTATCCGGATCGAGGATATGGTTGCGGTCACTGAAAGCGGCGGTGACGTTTTGACCCCGACCAGCAAGAGTTTTTTAGCTGTTTAGTCTTCTTTGATTTTCTAGTGAGGATTTTCTTTTTCCGGGTCTCCCCGGGCAGAATGCACTGGCGGTTATGTGCGCAGGTAAGCGGTCCCACCGACACCAATGAATCAAAAAGAACTGAAGGAACTCATCGAGTTCCTAATCGAAAAAGATATTGCCGAGTTCGAATTGGAGCGCGGCGACGTCAAAGTGAAGATCAAGCGGGCGGGCGAGCACGGTGTGCAGGCTCGCGCCGAGATGCCGTTTGTGGCGGTACCCGCGGTCCCGGCCGTGCCGATCGCTGCTTCGCCTCAGGCTACGGGTGCTCCGGCAAGTGCCGCGGTCCCCGCGGCCGCAGAGCCGCTCGTGGAAGAAAAGCTTCACATCCTCAAGTCTCCCATTGTAGGAACCTTCTACGAGGCGCCTTCGCCGGGAGCGCCGCCTTTCGTCAAGATTGGAGATACCGTCGAAGTTGGCCAGGTTCTGTGCATCCTGGAGGCGATGAAGTTACTGAATGAAATTGAGTGCGACGTGGCCGGCGAAATCGTGAAAAAAATGGCCAGCAACGGCCAGCCCATTGAGTACGGACAGGGGCTGTTTGCGATCCGGGCCAAATGAGGCCGAGGTTGGCGATCACCTTACAGGACGTGTGCTTAACTTTCCCGAGAAAAGCCCCAAAAAAAGATGGATCAGCCCACCACCGTAACCAAAACTGAGAGCTAATAGCTAATAGCCGATTCATGTTTAAAAAGATCCTGATTGCCAATCGCGGAGAAATTGCTCTGCGCATAATCTGCGCGTGCAAGGAGCTCGGCGTTCGTACCGTTGCAATTTACAGCGAAGCCGACCGCAATTCGTTGCACGTGCGTTTTGCCGACGAAGCCATCTGCATCGGGCCGCCGCAGCTTGCTCAGAGTTATCTGAACATCCCGGCCGTAATCAGCGCAGCAGAAATTGCCAACGTCGACGCTATACATCCCGGCTATGGATTGCTCGCCGAGAACGCCAACTTCGCTGAAGTCTGCGAAACCAGTGCGATCAAGTTCATCGGGCCGCGGCCGGAAGTGATGCGGCTGATGGGCGAGAAGGAGAAAGCGCGCGCCGCCATGAAGCGTGCTGGCGTCCCAATTCTGCCGGGGTCAGACGGGATCATTGCGTTTGAAGGCGAAGCGATCGAATGGGCGCGGGAGGTGGGCTTTCCCGTGATTCTGAAGGCTTCGGCCGGCGGCGGCGGGCGCGGCATGCGCATCGTGCGGAATGAAGACGAGCTTCCGGGATTGTTCAAGGCAGCCCAATCGGAAGCTGCAGGCGCCTTCGGCAACGGCGACCTCTACATGGAAAAGTATGTCGAGCATCCGCGCCACATCGAGTTTCAAGTGCTGGCAGATGAGCACGGTAATGTTGTCAGCCTGGGCGAGCGCGAGTGTTCGATCCAGCGCCGCCACCAGAAGCTTCTGGAAGAATCGCCGTCAACCCAGGTCACGCCGGAGTTGCGCGACCAGATCGGCGGCGTCCTGTGCAAGTCACTTAAAGATATCGGCTACGAGAATGCAGGGACGATCGAGTTCCTTATGGACCAGGAGCGGCGCCTGCACTTCATCGAGATGAACACGCGCATTCAGGTCGAACATCCGGTAACGGAAATGGTTACGGATGTGGATCTGGTGAAAAGCCAGATCATGATCGCCGCGGGCGCGCGCATGAGCGAAGTGCTGCAGGGGCCGATTGTGCATCGCGGCCACGCCATCGAATGCCGTATCAATGCGGAGCATCCGGAAAAGTTCACGCCTTCGGCGGGCAAGATCACGGCGTTTAATCCGCCGGGGGGAACCGGCGTGCGGGTCGACACGGCGGCCTATGCCGAGGGGGTGATTCCGCCCTATTACGATTCGCTGATCGCTAAGCTGATCGTGCGCGGCAAGGACCGCAATGAGGCGATTTCGCGCATGTCGCGGGCGCTCGAGATGTTCATTGTCGAGGGAGTGTATACGACGATTCCGCTGCACCGCAGGATTTTTGCCGATCCGGACTTCCGTGCCGGAAATTTTGATACCGGATTTATTGAGCGCTTTCTGGCGAAGAATGGAAAAAAGGAACCGGCGCCGTGATTCCTGTTCCACAGCTTTATCCCATCGTGGACGCGTCTTCTTTCGCCACTACGAGCGACCTTGTTGATTTTGCTGAACAATTAATTCAGTCGGGTTGCACGCTGCTGCAATACCGCAACAAGAGTGGGAATGCTCGGGTGATGCTTGAGCAGGCCAGGGAATTGCGCAGGCTTTCGCGGGCGGAGCCTACCCTGAGCCTGCCGAAGGGAACACCCACTCTACACGGACCCAAATTGATCATGAACGATCGGGCAGATATTGCGCTGGTTGCGGAGCTCGACGGCGTCCACGTCGGCCAGGACGATCTGCTTCCTGAGTCGGTCCGGAAAATCATCGGCCCCGATCGCTGGCTGGGAGTTTCGACCCACAATCCCGACCAACTCGCCGAAGCCGATAAGACTTCAGCAGACTACCTCGCGATCGGCCCAGTCTTTTCCACCAGTAGCAAGGAAAAGCCCGACCCCGTAGTCGGCCTCGAAGGCGTCCGCCGCGCCCGCCAACTGACGCGCAAGCCGCTGATTGCGATCGGGGGCATCACGCGCTCCAATGCGGCTTCGGTGATCGCGGCCGGAGCCGACTCTGTGGCGGTGATATCCGATCTGTTACGGGATCCGCGCAAATCAGCAGAGGAATTTTTCCGCATCTTGAGGTAAAGTCATTCCACCCTGAGAATGTTCGTGGAAGCGCCACAAAGCCGCGAACACCTTCAAGGAGGAGCCCTGAGCGTACCGACAACGCGTCCGCCCGCCGCGAGCGATTGGGAGATTCATAGCCACCAAGACACCGAGTTGGTGAAGGGCCTCGGCCTGACCAGCGCCACCATGCTGGTGATCGGCTCGATGATTGGATCGGGCATCTTTATTGTTTCCGCCGAGATTGCTCGTGAAACCGACTCGCCCGCCTTGCTGATTGGCGCTTGGGCAATCGCCGGCTTCATGACCATCGTCGCCGCGCTCAGCTACGGCGAACTGGCTGCAATGATGCCGCGCGCCGGCGGCCAGTATGTTTACCTGCGCGAGGCGCTTGGTCCACTGTGGGGATTTCTATATGGCTGGACTTTATTCTTAGTCATCCAGACCGGCACAATTGCCGCGGTGGGCGTGGCTTTCGGAAAGTTTCTCGGAGTTTTTTTTCCTGCAATCTCTTCTTCGCACTGGATTCTGCATCTCTGGAAAGTTCCGCCGATTCCCATCGGGCCGATGGTTCTGGGCAACATGGATGTGGGCCTCAATACGCAGAATCTGGTGGCCGTCCTGCTGGTCATTTTTCTTTCGGTCGTCAACATCTTTGGCGTGAAGACCGGGGCCATGATCCAGAATGTCTTTACGGCAGCCAAAGTTTCGGCGCTGCTTGGGCTGGCGGTGTTCGGCTTGGCGCTTGGGCGAAACGCGACCGCGTTGGCGGCGAACTTCGGCGCGAACTTCTGGCGCAATGCCGCGCTCAGCGTGCACCACGGAGTTCAGGTCGGAGTCGGTGGCCCGATTGTGATGGTGGGCACGCTGACCATCCTGGCGGTCGCGCAGGTAGGCTCGCTATTTTCCGCCGACGCTTGGAACAACGTAACGTTCACCGCCGGCGAGGTGAAAAATCCCAGCCGCAACCTGCCGCTATCTCTTGCGCTTGGCACTGGTGTGGTGATCGCACTTTACATCGCCTGCAACTTTATTTATCTAAATGCGCTGCCGCTCGACGGTACTCCGGGTGCGGCAACGATTCTCGGACGTGGAATCAAATACGCCTCCGAAGAACGCGTCGGCACGGCGGTGATGACGCAGATGTTCGGCCCAGCCGGCGGATTCCTGATGGCGGGCGCGATTCTGATTTCGAGTTTCGGCTGCGCCAATGGGCTAATTCTTTCGGGCGCGCGCGTGTACTATGCAATGGCGAAAGATCGTCTGTTTTTCCGCAGCGTCGCGCGTTTGCATCCCACCTACAAGACTCCGGCAGTTTCGCTGATGGTGCAGATGCTGTGGGCGTGCCTGCTCTGCATCTCCGGCAGCTACGGACAGCTTCTCGATTACATCATTTTCGCGGTGCTGGTGTTCTATATCCTGACGATTGTCGGACTGTTTGTGTTGCGGCGCACGCACCCGGATGCTCCGCGGCCTTATCGCGCAATCGGATATCCGCTGCTGCCGGCGATCTATATTGCGATGGCATTATTTGTCGATATCGTACTTTTACGCTACAAGCCGCAGTACACCTGGCCGGGATTGATTGTGGTCTTGCTCGGTATCCCGGTATATTACGCGTGGAATCTCAGTTCACGCTCGGTCAGCTCATCCTAAGGTTCAAGGAGAAAAGAAGCATGGCGAATTTGTTCGCGAGGAAAGACCTCCCAACTCTGATGAAAGAGGCGGTTGAAGTTGAAGGCGAACAAACCCTGCGGCGCGCCCTCGGGCCGTTGAATCTGCTGACGCTCGGCATCGGCGCAATTATTGGCGCAGGAATTTTTGTCATCACCGGGCAGGCCGCTGCGCAGTTTGCCGGACCCGCTATCGTGATTTCCTTTGTTCTCGCCGGCGTTGCCTGCGCATTCGCGGGTTTATGCTACGCCGAGTTTGCCTCGATGATCCCGATTGCCGGCAGCGCTTATACCTATTCTTACGCGACCCTCGGCGAACTGGTCGCATGGATCATCGGCTGGGACTTGATTTTGGAATATGCCTTCGGCGCAGCCACCGTTGCAGTGGGCTGGAGCGGCCATTTGCGGGCGTTTCTGCACGATCTTGGTATGAACTTGCCGGCATTTCCAACCTCCGATTTCGTCCTTTTCGGCACGCCCGTGCACCTGAAGTACGATTACGTCGGATTTCTGGTGATCATGGTCATCACTACGATTCTGGTGATCGGCATCAAGGAGTCGGCGAACTTTACCACCGCCGTGGTGATCATGAAAGTTGCGGTGGTGTGCATGTTCATCGTGCTCGCCGGATGGTTTTTGTATACCCACCACGGGCAACCGAACTTCTGGCACCCGTTCATTCCCCCCAATACCGGGGAGTGGGGACACTTTGGATGGTCGGGAGTTTTGCGCGGAGCCGGCGTCGTCTTCTTCGCCTACATCGGCTTCGACGCGGTATCGACTGCGGCCCAGGAAGCTAAGAATCCGAAAAAAGACATGCCTCTGGGCATTCTGGGTTCGCTGGTTATTTGCACCGTGCTGTATATCCTGGTTTCCGGCCTGTTGACCCACATCGTGCCGTACCAGCAGCTCAACGTTCCCGACCCCGTTGTCGTCGGCATCCGCGTGGCGGGCCAGCAATGGGCCACGTTCTTGGTGGAGATTGGCGCCCTGGGCGGTTTAGCTACGGTCATGCTGGTCATGTTGCTCGGCCAGTCGCGGGTGTTCTACTCGATGTCGCGTGATGGTTTGCTCTGGCCCTGGGCTGGCAAGATTCATCACCGCTTCCGCACCCCTTATCTCAGTTCTATTGTTGTGGGAATTTTTGTTGCGATTCTGGCTACGGTGATTCCGCTCAATGTACTCGATGAGATGACGAGCGTTGGCACGCTGCTTGCCTTCGTGCTCGTCAGTGCGGGAGTTTGGGTGATGCGCCGAACGCATCCCGATATCAACCGGCCATTCAAGACGCCGTTCGTGCCGCTGGTTCCCATTCTCTCGATTCTTTTTTCCGGAGCGCTGATCGTTTTTCTTTCTCCCGCTACGCAGATACGGCTGGTGGTGTGGCTTGTCATCGGACTGGTGATTTATTTTACTTATGGACGCAAGCACAGCAAGGTGCAGAATGCTTCGCGAGCGATAACCGAAGCTCCAGTGCGGAGCTCGCGGTAAATTTGGTTCTTGTCGTGACGAAGCCTTCCCAAGCCGGAAGGCTTCTCTTTTTGCGCTCCGGCTTTTTGCCGGATCGCTTTCTCCCGGCTCGTTGGGCGATGATAAGAGCAGAGTTGAAATTATGAAAATCGTTTCCGCAGAAGAGATGCGAACCATTGATCACGCTACCAGCGAGCGCTTTGGCGTGCCTTCGCTCACGCTGATGGAAAATGCTGGCGCGGCCGTGGCTGATTTTGTCTTCTCGAATCACGCTGCGGCTTTGCGCATCGCGGTCTTCTGCGGTAAGGGCAACAACGGCGGCGATGGATTAGTGGCGGCGCGGCTGCTGCATTTGTCAGGCAGGCAAGTCCAGGTCATCCTGCTTTCCGACGCGGCCGTTCTGCGCGGCGATGCTGCAGTGATGTTTGGCAAACTCCCCATTGCGCCTGTGGTGATACGTTCCGCCCAAGAATTCAGAAGTGAACACGCTATTTCTGTGCTGAGAGCTGATCTTTACATCGACGCGATTCTGGGCACCGGCTTCAAACCTCCTGTCAGCGGGCTTTATGCCGACGCCATAGCAATCTTGAATACGAGTAGGATTCCGGTGGTTGCGGTCGACATTCCCTCCGGCGCCGATGCGGATGCGATGCAGTCGCAGCAGGGAACCATCGCGCGCGCCGATGCCATCGTGACCTTTACCGCTCCCCGTCCGGCACACGTATTCAGTCGATTGACCAATGGAACTACCCTGGTTGCAGGCATCGGATCGCCTGAAGAAGCGATTATCTCGCAACTGAATTTGAACGTAATTACGGCGCGGGAGATCGCCCAGAGAGTCGCTCCGCGCCCAGCGGAGTCGAACAAGGGCAACTACGGGCATGTTCTCGTAATTGGAGGATCTCTCGGCAAAGCCGGGGCCGCAGCCATGGCGGGCATTTCGGCGTTGCGTGCGGGAGCGGGCCTTTCCAGCGTGGCGACCGCCAAATCTGTGCTGTCAACCGTTGCCGGATTTCATCCGGAACTGATGACGAATCGGTTAGCGGAAACCGACGATGGCACGATTTCGGACGGCGCGCTCGAACAGATTGAAGAACTCGCCCGGGGAAAAACCGTGCTCGCGATCGGACCGGGAATCTCGCGCAATCCTGAGACATCTGAATTGGTACGGAATCTGGTAGCGAAAGTCCAACTTCCGATCGTGCTCGATGCCGACGGGCTGAATGCCTTCGAAGGCCGCGCCGACGAATTGAAGGGCAACCGACGTACCCTTGTGATCACGCCGCATCCCGGCGAGATGGCTCGCCTGGTGGGCTGCAGCATTGCCGATGTACAAAAAGACCGGCTGGGAACTGCGCGCAAATTTTCATACGAGCATGATGTGATCGTCGTGCTCAAAGGGCATCGCACGCTGGTAGTCAAGCCGGATGGTGAAGCCTGGGTGAACACCACGGGCAATCCTGGAATGTCGACTGGAGGCACGGGAGACATTCTGACCGGCATGGTTGCGGGAATGATGGCGCAGCATCCCAAAGACGTATTCTCCGCAGTGCTCGCCGCCGTACATCTGCACGGCCTGGCCGGCGATGTGATGCGTGACAAGACCGGCGAACATTCGCTCATCGCCACCGACCTGCTGCACGGGCTGCCGGAGGCGTTCCGGCGCACCCGGATAGCGGCGGGTGAGAAGATAACTTGTTTTTGAATGGCCCCTGAACTGTCCGCTCGGACATTAACGATCTGGTAAACGGAAGCCAAGTCTTTCCAGTGCTATCGTTTCCCTCTCTCAGAATCCGCGTCCCGTGCGGCTTTCGCCACTCTGCTTCCGTAACCTGTTACCGCCTTCGCCGCCGTGCGATAGTGCAGCTATCTTATGACTCACTTCCCCCAACCGCACTCTTCGCGGCGGGCGACCCGGGTCCAGCTTGGCGACATTCCAGCTGCGATTCGCTTAGAAGACGGCCGCCGCACCAAAGCTAAACTCCAAACCATTTCAACCACCGGGGGATTGCTGCAAGTGCCCTCCTCGCTCGGACAGGGCGACTTTGTGGAAGTCGCTTTCCAGACGCAATCCGGCCCGGTGCACGGTATGGCTGAGCTGCTCACGCCAACCCGCAAGGCGAGTGGCACAGTTTTGCAGCCATTCCGCTTCGTTGCGCTCGAGGATGATGACCATCGCCGCTTGCGCAGTTCGCTCGATCACGTGGCCGACCGCGATTTGCTCGGGTTGAAATCCGCAATCCTGAATAACGCCCCGAAAACGATCTAGCGGCCTCGCTATACTGGTTGTGGATGCTCGCGATTTCGCCCTCACGGCGCTGGGTCGCGGGCTGAGACCCGATGACACGCCAGATCTCCACCCACTCTCCTGAGGAAACGATTGCCTTCGGACGCAGCCTGGCAGAGCTGCTTTCGCCGCCCAAGCTGGTGCTGCTGCGCGGCGATCTCGGCGCGGGAAAAACCACGCTGGTCAAAGGAATCGCCGCGGGGTTTGAAGCGGCGGAAGAAGACGACGTCACCAGCCCCACGTTCACGCTCGTCCACGAGTATCGTGGACCCCACGCCAATCTTTACCACATTGATCTCTATCGCATCGATACCCCGCGCCAGTTGGAGACCCTTGGTCTCGACGACCTGCGTTCGGAAACCAGCATTCTGCTGATCGAGTGGGGAGAAAAATTTTCGCGCTTCGTTCGCGAGCGGGATGTGGAGATTGCGCTGGAGCGGGCGGGCGAAAATGGGCGGACGATCAAGATCGATTCCCGGCCATGACATGGCGCTGGGACAACCCGTTCGATTGCCCTGGCAGAAAGCATAAGATGAGTGGGAAAAGCTAGAGTGGGTCAGCCACAGACCATCCCGGTCTCTGGGGACGGGAGCGAACGCCGCCGCCCCGCACTCTCCTGCCATTGCAAAAGGTGGGAACCCCTGGCTCAAAAGTCCACATCCAATCTCCATGCCTAAGAAACGTACCGAGCAAGAAGAACCTCAAGCCCTGAAAGGCTGGCAGCAAATTGCCGCCTTCCTCGGGGAGCCGGTATCAGTGATCCAACGTTGGGCCTCCGAAGGCATGCCAATTCACCGCGAAGGCCGTTTCGTCTCCACCACTCAAGCAGCTCTAAACGCTTGGCTAGGCAAGCAATCCGGCAAGCCCGTCCACGTCGCCACAGACGATACCGACCTCACCGCCGAACTCAAACGCGGCCTGTCATTTGTACGTAAATCGGCCGGCCACCACCCTGCAAAACAGGCGTAGCCCCTTTTTCCCGCGCCATCCCTCTTGACTTTCAGTCAATCCGTCTGTCATAACTATTCGGTCCTACCGGACTGGTTTGGGGGTGTGTCTGTTTGGCCGAAATTCGTCTTCAAGAGGGTGAATCCCTCGAGAACGCCTTGCGCCGTTTTAAGCGCAAAGTGCAGCAGGAAGACATTATTAAAGAAGTAAAGCGCCACTCCTTTTACCTGAAGCCCGGTGAGAAAAAGCGCGTGAAAGCCGCTCTCGCGCGTAAACGAGCCCGCAAGAAGGTTCGCAAAGAACAGGATTGAGGTAGTAAAGGAGTTCAGAAACCAAGCAGTAAAGGGTCGCGCCCTCCCGGCGCGGCCCTGCTCTGTTGGCCCCCGCCGCGCAGAGCTGCATTAGGGATTATTTTTCGCAGGCACGTCAATCATTCGGCATTTCTGTGGGATTAGCTGTATCCATGCTCCGTCCAGGTGCGTGGCGGGCCGAGTCCAGGGGCAGTTCGAGGGGGGATGTACACAACCTGCGGGTTCTCCGTTCCAGCGCCTTCCCCGCGCCGGTCGGCGTCACCGTGGGTATAAGGGAGCCATCCTCAATGGAATTTCAGGACAAGGTACTGACCTGTATCGACTGCGGCGCGCAGTTCATCTTCACCGCCGGGGAACAACTGTTTTTCTACGACAAGCAGTTCAAAAACGAACCCAAACGCTGCAAATCCTGCAAGTCCAAACGCGCCGCCCTTCTCAATTCCTCGCCATTTCCGCGAGACGGCCAGCGCTCCTCGCGCGTCGAAACCCGAGCCACCTGTTCGCAATGCGGAAAAGAAACGACGGTCCCGTTCAAGCCAACCCAGGGCAGGCCGATCCTCTGCCGCGAGTGTTTCTCGCAAAAACGCAACATCGCCACCGCATAGCTTGCAAAAGCTTGGTCGTCCTGAGCGCAGCAAACCGATTCGCTTTTCGAATCGGTTTGCGAACCCGAAGGACGCCTAGCAGCGTCGACGAGCCATCAGACGAGGGCTTTCACCATTCGCTCGACCGCACCTATGAAGAAAGGCTGCGACCTGGGCCGATGCCGAAATGCTACGATAATCCCGTGCCCACCTACCACGTAGAGAACTTCGGATGCCGTGCCACACAGGCTGACGGCGCCGCCCTCGAACGCCAGTTCGAATCCCGCGGCCTAGCCCGCGCCGAAGCCTCGCAAGCCGACCTGATTGTTTTGAACACCTGCACCGTCACCAACTCCGCTGATCAGGACGCCCGCGCTGCCATACGCCGCGTACGGCGCCAGAACCCGCAAGCCAAAATCATCGTCACCGGATGCTACGCGCAGCGCGCTCCCGAAGAAATCGCCGCGCTCCCCGGCGTCAGTGCAGTTATCGGCAACTCGCACAAGCACCAGCTAGCGGAAATTTCTCTAAAAAATTTCGCCGAGGGATCGCAAGCGGCTTTGGCCGCCGAGGTGAAGCACCACCACAAAACCATCATCCCCACCACCGCGCTAACGGGCAACTGGCAACCAGCAACAGACAACCGCATCTTCATCTCCGACATCTTCGCCCACACCGAACTCCTGGCCGCCCCCGTCTTCGAATCTGCAAGCGCGAGCGCCGCCGACCGCACCCGCCCCAACTTAAAAGTCCAAGACGGATGCGACAATCGCTGCTCCTTCTGCGTGATCCCCAGCGTCCGCGGCCAAAGCCGGTCGCTGCCCCAGCGACAAGTCATCGCCGAAGTCAACAAGCTGGTTGCCGCAGGCTACAAAGAGCTTGTGATCAGCGGCATCAATCTAGGCCGCTGGGGCCGCGACTTGATGTGGGGCGCGCGCCCTCGCGCGCCAAAGCCAGCTAACTCGAATCTCCCGCCAACTTTGGTGGATCTTCTTCGCGCCATCCTCGCCGAAACCCAACTCGAAAAACTCCGCATCTCCTCCGTCGAACCCATGGACTGGACCGACGACCTCATCTCGCTCGTCGCCTCTTCGCCCCGCATCGCCAAGCACGCCCACGTCCCGCTGCAATCCGCCAGCGATGCCGTGCTCCGCCGCATGCACCGCAAATATCGTCCCTGGCACTATCGCGAGAAGATCGAAAAAATCCGCGCCGCCCTGCCCACCGCCGCTATCGGCGCCGACGTCATGGTCGGGTTCCCCGGCGAAACCGCCGCCGAATTCGAGTCCACGCGCCGCATGATCGAAGAGCTGCCCTTCACCTATCTCCACGTCTTCACCTATTCCGCCCGGCCCGGCACGCCAGCCGCCGCCATGCCAAATCAGGTTCCCATTCACTTCGCTCGCGAGCGCAACAAAATCCTGCGCGATCTCGCCGCCGAAAAAAAGCAAGCCTTCATACGCAACTTCATCGGGAAAGAGATCGAAGCCATTACTCTCAGGGGAAACGAAGCGGACTCGTGCGGCGCGTGCACTCCCTTGGACAAGCTCAGGGCAGGCTATGCCCGCGAAGCCTCGACCGAATGCCTAACCGACAATTATCAAAAGCTCTTCCTAAAAGGGCGTCACGCCCCCAATCAATGGCTCACAGTCCACGCGCATGCGGTAGCCGAAGGGGCACTAATCGGCTCCGTGATCGAAATCGCGGAGCCTTCCCCTGGGTACTCCCGCGCCCTCTGCGGTTAAGATTTTCTGTGTCCTTAATTTCCAGCAAAGCACCCGCCAACCTACAGCGAACACCCGAGAAAATCACAACCCCAACCCTGCTAGTCTTAACGACGTTTTGAGTAGAATTCGTCCGTCGGAAAGCCACCAGCCGTCCTCAATCCGCGACTATTCCAGTTTTACCGGGTTAACCAAGGACGACCGGTCAAAGAGGAACTTACATGCGCGTAACGATGACACGCTCGATTCGTACGATGTTGTTCGCGTTGGCAGTCCTGGTAATGTCAATCGCGGCCTCAGCGCAGGTCCGCATCACTGTGGGCTTCGGTCCGCCCGCGATTCCGGTGTATGAACAGCCCGTCTGCCCCGGCGACGGCTATCTCTGGACCCCCGGCTACTGGGCATGGGATCCCGACGCGGAAGATTATTACTGGGTCCCCGGCACCTGGGTCGAAGCGCCCGAAGTCGGCTACCTCTGGACTCCGCCCTGGTGGGGTTGGGAGGGCGGCGTTTTCCTGTTCCATGAAGGTTGGTGGGGTCCGCAAATCGGCTTTTACGGGGGCATCAACTACGGTTTTGGCTACTTCGGAGAAGGATTTGTCGGCGGTCGCTGGCAGGATGGCCATTTCTTCTATAACCGCGAAGTACTCAACGTCAACGTAGTCAACATTCACAACGTCTACAACGAACACGTCACCATCGTGAACAACAGCCACGTCGCCTATAACGGAGGCGAGGGCGGCCTCACCGCGCGTGCCACGGCCGGCGAAGAAGCCGCCGCGCAAGGACGCCACGTCGGCCCCATCGCCGCTCAAAATGAACAGATGCAGCAGGCTCGCGGCAATCCGCAGATGCGCGCGTCAGCAAACCAGGGCCGTCCTCCCATCGCGGCAACTACGCGAGCCGGCAACTTCCACGACGCAACGCCAGCCCGCGAAGCCGGAGCTCCCTATCATCCCCCGGTAAATCGCGGCGCAGAAGCGCGCCCCGGCAACGCTGCTCCAGGTGAAAGCCGGGCTGCAGTTCATCCCAACGATCTGCCGCCATCCGAGCACCCGTCTGCCCCCAACACGGGCAACCCAAAGCTCGACCAGAAATACCAGAAACAGCAGCAAAAGCTAGCAGACCAGCAAAGTAAAGAACGCCAGAAACTGCAAGCCCAGCAAGACAAAGAACACCAGCAACTGGCGCAACGCAATGCGAGCGCTGCAGAAAAACAGCAAGTGGAACAGAAGCACGCTCAGCAAACCCAACAACTACAGCAGCGCCACCAAACCCAGCGCCAAAACCTGCAATCGCATCAGGCGCCTCCGAAAAAGTAAGATCGTCGAAGTGCTCAAGGGGCATCCCGAACAAATTGGGATGCCCCTATGCTTCGCTGCCCCAGCCCGCAAAGGCTTTCACGAGAGAGAGCCGGCAGTCGGAGTCCGTCAAATCCGCTCCGGCTCCTCCGGATCCGGCTCCCGCACCGGCGTATCGGGATTCTCCTCTGGCGGCGGCGGTTCCTTGATCGGAGGCGGCATCGGCTCGGCGGGTGTGCGCACGCGATACTGCGTAGGCAAAGTCGTCTCGACTCGCATCACGAGTTGCATTCCACTCTGATGCCAAAAACTTTTGCAGGGAAGCCAGCAGCCCGAGCCCAAATCGTCATCTAACTCCGCGAAAAGATCTGGAAGGCGCGCTCAAACGCGCCTTCCACTTCCTAGCCTGGATCATCGAAGACGAACAGTGTCAGAGAACCGGCGAGGGTCTAAAGCGCAGAAATTCGGATTTTTACTGTTTCTCCGAACGGAGCCGAAAATGATCTACGCCGGTTCATGGTCCAGGCTGTCCGAGGACAATAAAAAGTGAATGACAACGGCCAAAAAGTAGAAGGCGAAAAAACAACCCCCGACGCCACAAACGCCAACGGCAATCGGCAAAAAGAAGCGCCGCAATTCGACTGGATCAAGCAGCGCTCCGCATGTTCCCTCCCAAAAGTGTTTGCCGCGCTCCGCTCGCAGATCGAACAAGACGTAAGCACGCGCAACTCCCTCCGCCCGAAAACCGCGCCTTATGAATTCTCGATGACGGAAAATCTCAACGAACTTACCGTCCACCTTCAGGCTGATGGCCCGCAAAGTGAGCTGCACAAATCCGTGATCTTCGACCTGCGGGATCACGCGATCTCGGTGAGAGACGACTCCGGCAATCGCATGTTTGAAGTGACCCTCGCCTTCGACGATACCGGCAAATGCCGCCTGAACGTAAACGGCGAAGAGCGCGACTTCTGGCAAGTGCGCCGCATGGCGCTCGAAGACCTAATGTTCCGCGGCCTGTAAAGAATATTGCCGGACCAGATTCGCTGATTTCATTTCACAGCGCTGACTTCTTCTGCGGCCACTTTTGATTCCACCGGCCAGCTTGCCGCCACGAACGACAATCCATAGACGCAGGCAAGAATTCCGAAAGCGGCGACCAGACTGACGTTGTGGGCCACGGCTCCCACCGCGAGCGCGAGCACTAATTGCAGAAAAGTCCCCCCAAAATAAAATGCATTCTGCACTCGCCCCATCAGATGCGGAGGCACCATCTCCATGAGACTGGTATTCATGGCGACGCCACCTACCCCGCGAGCCGATCCCATGACGAAATAAACTGCGATGGCGAGCGCAAGCCAATGTGATACCGGAGCGCAGATTACGCATGCCGCCAGCACTGCCATGGAGAACGCAACCGAGCGGCGGCCGCCGAGAGCTGCGATGATTGCGGGAACACACAACGCGCCGAGGAACGCGCCAGTGCCCCATCCGGCATTCAGCCAGCCGTAGCCCACCGCTCCGGCGTGGAAGACGCGCTCGCTCAGCGATGGAGTGACCACGATTCCCATGGTCATCGCTCCAAGGAATAAAGCCCAACTGATGCCGAGCAGCACGACCGATCGATGATTGCGCAGAAAGTGCAAGCCTTCGCGCATCTCGCGCCAGAAACGCTCAAGCTGCGATTCTGCGGCCAGAATATCGGCGCGCAACTCCTCTGACCGCAGCACGACATGGCGGCCTTTTCGTACCGCGAAATAACAGAGAAACGACACCACGTAGGTGGAAACATCAATCAGCAACACGCCCCCGAGGCCGATGTGGTTGTACATGAAGCCGACGATGGAGCCGGCGATCAGCCATCCTCCCTGCACGCCCGCCATCAGAAACGTATTCGATTGCACGAACTGGCCCTCCGGAGTCAGTTCCTGAATCAAGGCGGTGATCGTCGGCCAGAACATCCAGAAACCCGCGGCCACGAGAGTGTTCATCAGATAGAGTTGCCAGACCTGTACGCGATGGCGAAAGGCGAGAATCGCGACCGTAACGATAATCGCGGCGCGCACGGCGTCCAGCCACATCACCAGGATTCGCCGGTCTTCGCGATCGATAATGACTCCGGTGAAGGGAAGCATGAGCATGGCTGGAAGCGTCTGCAGCACGGCGAAGGTGCCGAGCGCCATCTCTGAGTGCGTGGCTTCGAGAATGTACCACGCCACCGCCGCCGAGTTCATCCCGCTGCCTAACATCGATATCACGTTGGCCGCGAAGACAAATCGCAGAGGACGCCGGCCTAGGATTGTGCGCATTGGTTTACTTTAGCTGAATTCATTCAGACGAAGATGGATCCGACAGGACGCTCTTTCGGCACTCACCTTCTGTGACCTGCGCGCTTGCGCGGCCGGGCGTTCGGCGCTACGATTCGCCTGCTGGAGAAAACTGACCGAATCCTTCCCGTCCGCCTCGGAGGTGACCTATGAAGCACCACGCAAGGTTGCTGCCGGCTGTCGCTGTTTCCTTGTTTTTTTCTTCTAACTATTCAAGCCGTTGCGCAAAGCGACAAGATCGTGATTCCCGCAGGCACGCCGGAAGATCGCGATCTGCAAACCATTTCGAACCAACCTGACACGGCTAAGAAACTTGCCATGTATCAGGATTTCGCGCAGAAGTACTCGGCCAATCCGGCGGCCGTAGCCTACGGAAACTGGCAAATTTCGCAAAGCTATCAGGCTTCCGGTGATCTGAATAAAGCCCTCGAATACGGAGACAAGGCTCTAGCGGGCTCGCCAAAAAATCTTGACATTCTTGTATCTCAAGCCAGCATCGCGCAGCAGGCGAAAGACAACACAAAGCTGATCGATTATGTCGCCGGGGGCGGCGCGGTGTGCAGTTCGATTAGCAAGCAGCCGAAGCCGGAAGGCGTTAGCGACGAAGATTTCAACCGCCAGGTCGCCGCCGACAAAAGCGCAGCTGCCAACTCGTGCGACTTTCTCGAATCCGCCGGCTTCAACGTGATCGCCACCGAGAACGACGCCAAGAACCGCATGGCCGAGATCGAAAAATATTCGGAAGCTTTTCCCGCTTCGAAATTTCAGGACCAGGTTTCAAGTTATGCCATGTTCACGCTGGGTCCGGGCCAGTTGAACGATCAGGCTCGCCTGTTCTCCTATGGAGAGAAGACTCTGGCGGCAAATCCCAACTCGCTGCCGGCCTTGCTGTTGCTCGCCGGGGCCAGCGTTGACGATCCCAAACCCGGCGGCGTGGCGAAGGCGATCGCGTATTCTCAGAAAGCGATTGTCGTAGCAAAAGCGGACGCACCCGATGCGGACAAGCCGCGCAAACTTTCGGCGGGCGTGGCGCATTCGATTCTGGGATACGCCTACATCAAGCAGGATAAGACTGCGGCAGCAATTCCGGAATTGAAGTCCGCGGCGGAGCTGCTCAAGGGGCAGGACGAGTTGCAATACTCGATCACGCTTTATCGTCTCGGCTTTGCTTATGCCAAGCTGAACCGGGTGAGCGAGGCGCGGGAGGTGCTCACGGAAGCCGCGAAGATTCAAGGCCCGGTGCAGGCGATGTCGCAGGAGTTGCTGGCCAAGGTGAACGTGGCGCGCGCAAAAGGGAAGTGACGACGGTCGAGGAATCTGTTACCAAGGTCTCGCCGCAACCTAAGGCTTGATCAACTCATCGGAAAGCAAGCGTGCTTTCAGTGCGAGGTTGCGGCCGCGATCCGGATCCCCGGAAGCAACAGCCTCTTTCGATTGCTTCATGAACTGCTTGATCTGATTCACCGTATCCTGCTCGAGCGAAGTCAATTCGCGACCGGTTATTTTTTTCAGGTTCTCTTCCGTCGCGGCGGTGATCTCTTCCGTGGAGCGCTCATTCGAAGCTTGTTGGGCCGGAGTGCCGCCGAGAAGTTCGATCTTCGGATCATCTGATCCGCCGTCGCGGACCACTTTTTTCGGCGGTGGGCAGGGCTTCAAAGGAGCGGTCTTATTGACTGAAGAGCCCGAATTCGAATTTCCCGCGGCATTGGCAGAGCTTGCTCCGGCAGCATTGTTGGTTTGACCAGTGCCGGACTGGGCGGCGTCGGGACTTCTCTTTGGATATTTCGGATTCGCCAGAATCGGGTTCAGCGGAGTCGGAGAGGTAGTGCAATCAGGATAAATGGCCTTCTTCGGAGCTGCGCGCCGTTTTACAATCGGTTTGGTTTGGGTTGGAGTAGTTGTTGCCTTCTGCGCCGCAGCCGGCGGCGCAGCCTGGGATTGCGCTTCTGCTGGCTGCGATTGAGTCGTCGAGGCGCCCTGCGTCTGCGAAGCGCTGGATTCCGCGACGGTCGAAGCCGAGAGTCCGGCGGCCCGCCATGACACGGCTCAGAAAATACAGTCCGAGGATTGCGGCCAGTTTCATATTCAATCCCGTTCTGTCAGCAATCAAATCTTACACCGGAGAGACGTTGCGCAGCCGGGTTGATTCTTCATTATGCAGAGCGCCATCCTCGCGCGGGCTTACGCTCGATACGGCTGCGGGCAGCCGGAAACGAAAGACCGTGCCTTCGCCTTCGATCGATTCGAAATCGACCGAACCGAAAGTGCCAGTCGAGAATCTGGTAAGTTTGCGCGAGTCCAATGCCATTGCCGTCTTTCTTGGTAGTGAAATAAAGCTCAAAAATCTTGTTCTGCACATCGCGAGGAATGCCGGTGCCCTGATCGCGCACTTCGGCAACCACGCGGTCTTCGTCTCGGCGCGCGCTTAGAGAAAGATGGCCGCCTTGAGGCATGGCTTGAATGCCGTTCAGAACCACGTTCAGCAGGGCCTGCTTCATGAAGTCGAGATCGACCTTAACCGGCAGCGGCTCGGGCCATCTCACGCGGTCGATCACCACACCGTGCTGTTCGGCATCGGGAGTCGCCAGCAGTGCGACATCATCGAGCAGGCGTCGGAAATCGACCTCAACCATATGCAGTTCGCGTGCCCGCATGAAATCTACCAGAGTCTGCACCACGCGATCGAGGCGGTGAATCTCGCTGCCGATGATATCCATGTGGCGGCGGGTGTCAGGATCCAGTTGTGACAACTTGTTCTGCAGAAGCTGCAAGTGCAGAACGATGGCGTTGATGGGATTCTTTACTTCATGCGCGACGCCGCCGGTGACCCGTCCGCTAGCCGAGAGTCGCCGCGAGGTTTCAATTTCGTCTCCGATGCGGCGCACCGATTCCGCATCGCGCATGATCAACAGAGCGCCGATCTGCGTGCTTTTCTCCTGAACGAAGTCGATTGAGACCTGCACCCGCGTGCCGGAGGCGGCTGCCGCCTCTCGTTGCGCCAGCGGCCGCTTGCGTTCAAAGGCTTCCAGTACCAGCGCGCCCAGATGAGAATCGTTGGAGAAGATCTCGCGAGCCGTGCGCCCCAGCAACTCTCCGCGAGGCTTGCCCAGGAATCGCTCGACCGGAGCGCTCACCAGCACCACGCGCGAATCGCGCGTGAAAAGCATCAATCCATCCTGCAATGTCGACATGAGCTGGTCGACATTGTCCTTGAGCGCCGAAAAAATTTCGCGGCTGTCGCGCATCTGCCGGCCCAGGTTGGCAATCTTCAGCGTAACCAGGCCGAACTCGTCATGCTCCGCCTTGTGGGAGAACAATTCTGTCTCGCCTAGGCTCATGCTGTCGAGGTTGCGGCTGATTTCCTTCAGTGGACCGAGCGCCAGATTGGAGATGCCGGCCGCAAGAAACAGCGAAACAAAAATCGAAGCGATCGAAAAATATAAGGCGTGCAATAGCTTCGGCGTGATCTCGCTTTTTAAGAATACCGGAGAAACTCCAATGTGAATCGTGCCGAAGGGAGTTCCATTGAGCGAAAGCGGAAAGCTGACGTCGTAAACCGCGGTGGGCTCATAGACCAGACGAAGCTGTTCGCGGAAGCGCGCCGCCGTCACCGCGTGGAAATCCGGCCGGGCCGGAATCTGAGTGCCGACGAGTTGCTGGTTCGTATCGAGAAGCGCTTTGCCGTGCGCGTCAACGATCGAAACATCGTAGACATACGGCCAAAAATCTCGATCCGATTCCAGATTGTTGAGAAGATTTGTATCCATCGGCAGGTACTCGGCTAAAGCGCGCCGCACTGCCACCGGGTCATCCGTGTCGATCCGTGTGCTGCTCAGGTCGGGAAGATCGTTTTCGGCGAAGTATGCAAGCTGCTGGGTGAGCCGGCTGGCGCTCTCATAGGCGTTGTTGATGCGCTGGCGAAGGATCTGCGAGATATAAAGGTAGGAGAACGCAGTCACCATCACGGTCACCATGAACGTGATAGTGAGGACGATAATGATTTTGCGTCGCATACGAAAACGTATTACCCGCCAGGTCGATTCCCACGTGAAGCGCCTAACTTTGGGATTTGCTTAGGCTTCTTCTTTGTCTGTGCCCCCATCCCCCGAACTGCTGCCGTACTCCTTGAGCTTATTATGCAGGGTTTTCAGGCTAATCCCGAGGATTTCGGCGGCTCGGGTTTTATTGTTGTTCGTAGATTCGAGCGTCTTAAGAATAAGCATCTTCTCCGCTTCACCCACGGTTGTGCCCACTCCCAGGCGCACGGCATCGGGATCGTTGGCGTTGCTGCGCACCGGTGCGTGGCCAAATCCCGGCGGCAAGTGTTTGGTTTCGATCATGCCGGCGTCGCAGACAATTACCGCGCGCTCCAGAGTGTTGCGCAACTCGCGCACGTTTCCCGGCCACGAGTAGTTGTTGAACAAATTCATCACCGCTTCACTGACGGCCGCCACCTTGCGGGCGTGCTTCTCGCTCATCTCCCCCAGAAGTACGCCGACCAGATCGGGAATGTCTTCCTTGTGCTCGCGCAAGGGCAGCATGTGAATGTTAAACACATTGAGGCGATAGTACAGGTCGCTGCGCAGTTCACCGCTGGCAACCGCGTCTTCCGGAACTTTATTCGTTGCCGCCAGCACTCGCACATCGACCGAGGTTTCCACCTTGCTTCCCAACCGGCGCAGCTTGCGATCTTCCAGCACGCGCAGCAGCTTGGCCTGAGTGCCGACCGGCATTTCCCCGATTTCATCCAGCAGGATGGTGCCGCCCTCGGCCAGTTCGAAACATCCCGTGCGCCGTTCTAGCGCCCCCGTGAAAGCGCCTTTCTCGTGGCCGAAGATTTCGCTTTCGATAAGCGTTTCAGGAATCGCGGCGCAGTTGATAGCCACGAACGGCCTCTCGCGGCGCGGACTGAGCTGGTGAATCGTGCGCGCGACCAACTCTTTGCCGGTGCCGCTAGCCCCGGTGATCAACACTGAAGCCGTGCTCGGAGCGACCAGTTCGATCAACCGAAATATCTCCTGCATCTTCTTCGAGGCGCCCCGCAGTTGCCCCAGCGAGCCGGTATCCCGCAACTTGCGGCGCGCAGTTTCCAGTTCGACCCGCGTTCCCAGCAACTCCGATGCGTTCTGCAACATGGTGCGCAGCCGGTTGGTATCGATGGGTTTGGTGATGTAGTCATAAGCGCCCATGCGCATGGCCTGCACCGCACTATCGATCGTGCCCTGCGCCGTGACCAAAATGACCGCCATCTGCTCCGACTGTTGGCCTAACCGTTCGAGCAGATCGATTCCGCCCATGCGCGGCATCTTCAGATCGGTGACGACGATAGCCGGGTTCCATTGTGCAGCCTTCTCCAGGCCGTCAACCCCGTCGTAGGCGGTTTCGGCCTTGTATCCCCACGAGGAAACCAGCTCAGCCAGCCCGGTGCGCTCGTTTTCTTCGTCTTCGACAATCAGTACCTTTTCGTGGCTCATGCGCTTGGGTAATCTAAACTGCTTTCCTCCCATTGATCGTCGGAAACCCAATCCTCAGCGAACGCCGCAATCTGCGACGACTGGCGACTACTAACGATACGCGGCAAACTCAAGATGGAGCAAGCGGCGCTGGTTTGCTGGCTTTCCGCATTTCCGCGTAAACCTACACGGCTACGCTGCATGTCACTTTGAGACAGCCATACCTCACAAAAAAAACAATATTTGCAGATCCTCCTTTTTATTCGCCGCCACCTTAGGTTAAAATTGCAGGTTCCTCGGAGACGTGTCTCGGCTGTCCTGCAGTACCCTTTGCGCGCGCCTGCACAAGAGGTTCACAAATCGGTGCGCCATCATCTATAGGAGGATTGAATGTCAGGTATTTCTTTCCGTACAAAAGGCCGTTTCGTCGCAGGCCTGTTCGCAGTTCTGTCCATCGCGCTCATTGCGCTTCCAGCGCACGCGCAAAGCGGTGAGAATCCGAAGTGGGATTTGTTTCTAGGGTATCAATGGCTTCATCCCGGCGGCACGGTCCCCACTCCTTACGGCAATGCCAACGCCCCGAGTCCTTTTAAGATTCCCGATATGGCTCCGGGGTTCGGCCTCGCCTTCACCTACAACTTCGATCCGCATTTTGGATTAGAGTTCGACGGCGGGGACAACTGGAGCAACAGCAACTATGAGTCGACTGGCTCAGTCGGACCGCGCATCATGTTTCGCTCCGATAGCGTAGATTTCTTCATGCACGGTTTGCTGAGCTGGAATCGCCTTAGCGTCAACGGCCTCGACACGAAAAACGGGATTGGAGCGATTCTTGGCGCGGGAATGGATCTGCCCATCACCAAGCGTCTGGCGTTCCGGCTTTTTGAAGCGGACTACGTTTGGGCCCGACACAATTATCAGGAGGACGCCTCGCCCGTCTTTGCCGATCTTCGCCGTCCTACCCTGGAAGGCGCGCGCCTGCGCACTGGTTTGGTCTTCAGTTGGGGCGGAGCGCCACCGGTTACTCCGGTCGCTTCTTGTTCGGTGCAGCCCACGGAAGTCATGGTCGGCGAGCCGATTACCGCGACTGTGACGGCCAGCAACTTCAACAAGAAACACTCCGTAAGCTATAGCTGGAACGCGAACGGCGGCCAGATCACTGGGAAGGACACGACCGCGCAGATCGATACCACCAACGCGGCGCCCGGCAATTATACGGTCACGGCGCGCGTGACCGATCCCAAAGAAAAGAAGAACAACGAAGCCAGTTGCACCGCAAGCTTCACGATCAAGCCGTTGCCGCCGAAGAATCCTCCCACCGTGTCCATTTCCGCCAGCCCGAGCAGCCTTCAGGCAGGTGGAACGGTGAACCTCTCGGCGAACTGCACCAGCCCAGATGGCGTTCCGGTGAATGTCGCCTCCTGGACGTCGACAGGAGGAACGGTTACCGGCAGCGGAACTTCGGCTACGCTCAACACCTCTGGAGCATCACCCGGTTCAATCACCGTCAGTGCAACTTGCACCGACTCGCGCGGGCTCACAGCTCAGGGCTCGAGCGAAGTGATGATCGAGACTCCGCCTCCAGCGAAGAATCCGGAGATCGAAGTTCTCGAGGCCCGGCTCTCGCTGCATAGCATTTACTTCGCAACCGCAATACCTCCGGTCCGTAATCCCAATTCAGGTCTGGTTCCCAGCCAGCAGCAGATTCTGATTGGGCTAGCTACCGACTTCAAGAAGTATCTGGAAAACAAGCCCGATGCTCACTTGATCCTCGAAGGCCACGCCGATCCGCGCGGCCCGGCTGAATACAATCAGAAGCTCTCTGAGCGGCGTTCGAATCGCGTGAAGAGCTTCCTGGTAGAACAGGGCGTGCCTGAAGCCAACATCGACACCAAGGCTTTCGGCGCGCAGCACACCTTAACCAATGAAGAGGTAAGGGATGCGATCGAGAAAAATCCCAACCTCACGCAGGAAGAGCGTGATCGCGCTCTGCGAAACATGCGCGTGATCGTGCTGGCGAGCGATCGCCGTGTGGATATCACGTTGAGCACCACCGGCCAGTCTTCGGTGCGGCAATTCCCCTTCAACTCCGCTGATGCCTTGACTCTAATTGGAGGCAGAGAAGGCGAAATGAAGAAGAAAGCCGCAAGACCGGCACCTAAGAAGAAAACCACCAAGCCGTAACGTTTCTTTATCTCGACGCACTATACGGAGGACGCTCGCGTCCTCCGTAATTTTTTTGCGGACGTTTTCTTCCAGAAACAGGATTTTCTACATAGGTCTGTTCTTTGGCCCTTTGTAAGTTATTGATTTGATTTGCCTGTTTCTGGTACTTCACTTGCCACTTACCCTCGTTCAGGAAAAAAGGCAACCATGAAGGCGATGGCTAACCCTCGAAGTGGCAGGAATCGCCGGTTTGCTATAGCTGCATTTTGTTTTGTTTTGAGCCTGAGCTTGGGATGTGCTCGCCAGGAACCGGTGCACCCCGCTGGGTCCACTCGACAGACATTACCCTTCCATTCTTCGCCTGAGTTGGAGAGCGTCGCTGCCCGTCCCGAGGCCGGTTCCGGTGCGGTGCCAGTCGCCACCACGCCCTTTCAAGGCGAGTCGCAACCGGGCATGGTTCCCGCCGGCACTTTGCTGACGGTGCAACTCCGCGGAGCACTATCGGCTGCGACCGCTCAGGTCGGCGATAGCTTCCTGGCTATCGTCGCCGATCCCTTGATTATTAATGGAAAAACCCTTGTCGATTCGGGCACGCTGGTGACTGGGAGAGTCGAATCCGCAAAACTGGAGCCGGACCACTCCTCGCAGCTCGGTTATTTGCGCCTCATCCTGAGCTCGATGGATGTGAAGGGCAAAAAACTATCTCTCGAGACCTCGAGCCTGTTTGCACGAGGCACTGCCGCCAACGGGTCCGCCCGCTCCGCCGGCGTCCGGCTGCAAAAAGGACACCGTCTCACTTTCCGGCTGATTGCCCCACTGGCCCTAAACGACCAGTTCCGTCTCGCTTCGGCAGCGCCGCTCGAGCAGTAAGTTCACACTGTGGGCGTCGCGAGTCCATAATTACCGCCGCTGTGCAGTACGATTCCCGCAAGCTTCGGGGCCCAAAGGGACTGCGGACCCTGCATTCCTGCGTTTTCCACAAGCATTTCCCGATTCGAAGTGACGTGTGCCCTTCGCAGTACGGGATTGGTCCTCCTATAGTTGGGGACGCATTTGGGACTGGTTAGCCGGCTTTAATTTCTGCCGCTCCCGATTCGGAAACACCGAGGTATCAAGTAGCCCAAAGCGAGCTTCCTTATGGGAATCGTCCCGCGCATATTAGTGCGATGAGCACTTTAACTCCATTTCCGTGGCCGGGAGCTTCGCTGCAAGCGGCAGCCGATGCTCCCTTCAGTTCCTTGTTCGAAACCTCTCCCACTGCGGTTGCCGGCAACAACGTCGAGATGCCACCATCTGAAGCGGGAGGCTCCCCTGCCGAAAGCGCGCTCGAAGCCCACCAACTTCAGGCGCAACGCTGGGAGGCTATTGGCCGCTTGACCGGTGGCGTGGTTCACGACTTTAATAACCTGCTCACCGGAGTCATGCTTTACTGCGACCTCCTCCTCTCCAGCTTCGATCCTCGCGACCGTCGCAAGCGTTATGTCGAAGAAGTCCGCCTCGCGATCGTCCAGGCTACCGGGTTGGTCCAGCAACTTCTCGTATTCACGCGTTCGCAACAGACGCCTGTGGGCCCACTCTTGCTGAATGAACTTGCCGAATCCATGGGCGACCTGCTTGGTCGGCTGATCGGCGAGAACATCGCCCTCGATCTGCGGCTTGATCGGGGACTAGGTGCGGTCAGCCTGGCCGCTTCGCAAGCCCAGCAGGTTTTATTGAATCTCGTGCTCAACGCGCGGGATGCGTTGCCCAACGGTGGGCGCATCACCATTGAGACCAGCAATTGCAGCTTCCAGCCAATGGCTGCCGAGGCGACGACCGCGAAGGTGGTGTTTCCCTGCGTGCTGCTGGTGGTCACCGATGACGGCCAGGGTATGGACGCTGCCACTCGGGCCCGTCTCTCGGAGCCATTTTTCACCACCAAGGCGGGAAAGGGCAGCGGCCTCGGCTTGCTGACTGTGCGAACCATCGTGGCCGCCAATCACGGGCTCATTCATTTCGAAAGCGAACCCGGCCGGGGAACCCGCGCCATGATTCTGTTTCCGCGGGTGCCGCGCGCTGCCGACGGTGATCTTTCCGGCAAAACGCAGCCTAAGTTGCAGGCCATCTCAAGACCACTTCAAGATGTCAAAAAGGAATCCCACGTATGACTTCAGCCGGTATAGCTCCTTCTTCCAATCTGGCCAACCCCAGTCTTGCGAACCCTCAGATCATGGCGGCTAATTTTTTGAACCTGCTCATTGTCGATGACGAGCGGTCGATTCGCGATGCCTGCCGTGAAGTAGCCCTCTCCCTCGGTTTTATGGCGCACGTCGCCGACTCCGCCGAGCATGCCTACCGTCTGCTGCAAAGCCAGAGCGTTGACGTGATCCTGCTCGATCTCCGGTTGCCGGGCGCGAGCGGACTGGAGGCGCTTCGCCACATCAAAAGTCAGCGTCCTGACGCGCTGGTCATCGTCGTGACCGGCTGCGGCACCGTGCAGTCGGCGGTGCAGGCGATGAAGAACGGCGCATACGAATACATGACCAAGCCTTTCAGCATCGACGAACTCAAGCTGCTGCTCGAACGCGTCTCCAATCACTTGAAGCTGAAAAGCGAGAACCGCATGCTGCGCGAGAAACTGAAATCGAAACAGGGCTTCGGGGGCATCGTCGGGCGCGCTGCTGAGATGGAGAAGCTTTACCGCATCATCTCCAAGGCCGCCAGCAGCTCCCATCCCGTGCTCATCCTCGGCGAAAGCGGCACTGGAAAGGAAATGGTGGCGCGCTCAATTCATTACTCTGGAACCTTCCACGACAAGCCGTTTATTCCCGTCGACTGCGGCTCGCTCGTGCCCACATTGATAGAAAGCGAACTGTTTGGCTACGTAAAAGGCGCCTTCACAGGGGCGAATCAGGCCAAGGAAGGCTTGCTCGCTATCGCCGAAGGCGGCACGGTGTTTCTCGATGAAGTGGGTGAACTGCCCATCGATCTCCAGGCAAAGCTTCTGCGAGCTATCCAGGAGAAGGAAATCCGCCCCGTCGGCAGCACGCGCCGCGTTCCCATCAACGTCCGCATCCTTGCCGCCACCAACCGAATCCTGGAGCAGGCAGTCACCGAAGGCACCTTCCGCCGCGATCTATACTTTCGGCTGAATGTGCTGAGCCTGCGCATTCCCCCCCTGCGCGAGCGCCGCGAGGATATCCCGCTGCTGATCGCTCATTTCGTCGAGCGCTGCTCCCGCGCCTCAGGCCAGGAAAAAATTCTCAGCGACGACGCTCTCAAGGTCATGCTGGCTTATGACTGGCCGGGAAACGTGCGAGAGCTGGAAAACTGTATCGAGCGCACCTTCGCCTTTACCAGCGGACCTCTGATTCTAGTGGCGGACTTGCCTCCAGCGATTGCCAGCACACACGTAACACCATCAGGCAATGGAAACGGGAATGGGAATGGTCGCAAAATCGTTCCGATGGCGGAACTGGAGCGGCAGACCATTCTCAACGCCATCGCCGAGCTCAATGGCGACAAGCTGCAAGCCGCTCGTCTGCTCGGCATCGGCAAGACCACGCTTTACCGCAAGCTGAAAGATTATGCGGCTCAGACCTAGGATGCACGCTGTCCGCGTGTGCGAATCCTTTGCGCTGCAATCTGCACGGTTGCCAGGGCGCAAGCTGTAGTTCTGTTATGAAATACCTCTTGCCTGCTCGGGTTCCGCGATGGGAAGGTACCACCTGTGACCCTGCGTAAGCCTCGCTTTTTCAATGCCAGCATCTCTGGTCCGTAGCGTGCTATGGAGATAGCATGATTCTTCTCATAACACCCTCGGCGCGAGGCCCCGAATGTGTCACCAACCTGAAAGAAGCTACCGGCGAAGAAACTCACTGGGCCGAGAACCTCCAGCAGGCCCTCGCCCGGCTGCGCGAACAATCGTATTCCGTCGTTGTACTCGATCAATTCCTTCTCGAAAACGAGCCTGGGGAAAGTGACCACATGGCCGACCTTTTGGGTACGGCCTTTCCCATCTATGTGAATCTCGCTGTCAGCGGCATGCCGCGTTTGCTTCGCGAAGTCCGCTCGGCCCTGCATCGGCGCCAGCGGGAAGAAACTCAGGCTCGCCGCTCAGTCGAGCAGCAGATTCACAGCGAAATGTTTGAATCGCTGACCACCATGCTGCTCTCCTGCGAACTGGCCATGGCGATTCCCGGCGTCCCGGCGCCGGTGGCCGAAAAAATACGCCTGATCGATAATCTGGCGCGGGATATGCGCGTTCGACTGGGAGCCGAGTGATTTCGCTGGTTCCTCACCAGAGGGTCGATTCGGCAAGGAGAACCCCACTCCGATGCCCCCCGTGCTCCCAATCTGCAAAATCCTGCAATCTTCCGCTAAGGCAAAAAACCCATCGACGTTCCCGCTGATTCGCACTAGAATAGCCAAGCGCTAAACAGCCGGCCCCGCGTCTCCCGCGGCCTCCGGCGCTTCGCCGGAGGTTCTGTGCACGTATTAGTCACTGCCGATACCATGTCCGGCTCATGGACCTATTCCCGCGAGCTCGTCACCGGGCTAGTGACGCGTGGCGTTCGGGTTACGCTGGTCAGCTTCGGTGAGATTCCGCTCCCCGAGGACACTGCGTGGATGGACCTCCTGCACGGTCTCGAATACCGTCCCACTGCCTTCCGTCTGGAGTGGATGGACGAAGCGCCCCGAGACCTCATCGAATCGTCGCATTTCCTGACTAGCCTGATCCACGAACTGCACCCGGATGTGCTCCATCTCCACCAGTTCTGCCATGGCAACCTGCCAGTTTCCACGCCGCGAATTGTGATGGCTCACGGCGATATCATCAGCTGGACGCAAGCCGTCCAGGGCTGCAAGCCGCGCTTCACCCGCTGGCTGGAGTGGTATCGCGAAACCATCATCCGTGGCATTGCCGCGGCCGACGCCGTGGTCGCGCCCTCGGCCTGGATGCTCGCCACCCTTCGCGAGAATTACACCCTGCCGCAGCGTGAGGTGGTGATCTACCCCGGCCGCAATCCGATTTTCTTTAATCCTTACGTCAGCAAAGAAGATTCTGTCCTCTCGGTCGGACGCCTGCTCGATGCCGGTAAGCAGGTCTTCCTGCTCACGCAACATTCGATTCCGTTCTCAATCTGCATTGTAGGCGCCGAACAGACCGTGCCGGTGCCGCGAGTTCCCATCCGGGCGGACGTCAAAGTCTCCACCGACCAAAATTGCGTCGCCATTCGCGGCCCGCAAACTGAATCTCAACTGCGGGCCCTCTACAGCCGTGCCGCCGTCTATGCCGCCACGGCTCGCTATGAACCGCTGGGGATGTCCGCTCTGGACGCTGCTTTTTCCAGATGCGCGCTCGTTGCTAACGATATTCCCAGCTTCCGCGAAGTCTGGGGCGATTCCGCACTCTACTTCCGAACCAACGACGGCGGCAGCCTCGCCGAGATCCTCCGCCATCTCGATTCCGATCGCGGCCTGCGCCACGCCTATTCCGATCGCGCCTATGCTCGCGCCCGCGAACGCTTCACGGCGAAGCGCATGATCGACGAATATATGGATCTTTATCGCAGTCTGGTCTCCGCTGGTGCCCTCGCTGCTTAGATCGCTTGCGAGTAATTCGAGTCACCCCACTTCGCCATCAACCTCTCTCCCGATCCTCGGCATCCAACGCGGTCAAGTTCCGTATTCACATCTGCAAGAGGTAAGTCGATGCCGCAAACTCTTCCAGGTACCATCCCCATGCGAAAGTTTGGCCGCGCTGACGCGAAAATCTCCGCGCTTGGCTTCGGGGGCCATCACCTCGGCGAAGCCCCCGATGAGAAAACCGCAATCGAAATGATTCATCAGGCGGTCGACGGCGGAATCACTTTCTTCGACAACTGCTGGGAATACCGGCGTGGCAAAACCGAAATCTGGATGGGTGCAGGCCTGAAAGGGCGCCGCCACGAAGTCTTTCTGATGACGAAAACCTGCCCGCATGGCCGCGATGCCAGCCTCGCTCTCGAAATGCTCGAGGAATCTCTGCGCCGCTTTCAAACCGATCATTTCGATCTCTGGCAGGTCCACGGCATGGGCTTCGACAACGATCCCGAACTTTTCATTCGTCCTAACGGCGCAGCCGAGGCGCTGGCCAAAGCCAAGAAGGACGGTAAAGTTCGTTTCGTAGGCTTTACCGGCCACAAGAATCCGAAAGTTCATCTCGCCATGCTCGAAACAGGATTCCCTTTCGACGCCGTGCAAATGCCGCTCAACGCCTTCGACGCAAATTTTCACAGCTTCGAGCAGCAAGTCTTGCCGGAGTTGATCAAGCGCGGCATTGCTCCTTTAGGTATGAAGCCGCTAAACGGGCACGGCGAGGCCATTACCAACGGTGTGATCACTGCCGAAGAAGCACTGCGCTACGCGATGAGCCTGCCGGTCGCTACCACGATCACCGGCATCGACAGCCCTGAAGTGCTGCAGCAGAATCTACAGATCGCACAGAACTTCACGCCCATGACAGAATCCGAGATGAACGCGCTTCGCGAGCGCGTGAAGCCCGAAGCCGCCGATGGCCGCTTCGAACTCTACAAGCTGTCCTTGAAATTCGACAATCCCGAAGCTCGCATCGCCCACCATTTTCCGCTCGATACCAAACAGGCCGAGGTCAAAGACATGTTTGGAGTCGAAATCAACACCGGCCATCCGTTTCCCGAGAAACAGTTCTAGGAGCAGGCATGGTTTCGAAGCGCGAATGGAATCGCCGCAGTTTCATCAAGAGTGCCGCCCTTCTCGGCGCGGCACCGCTTTTCGCCGGAGGAAGCATGGCCCAGGATCGAGACAAAGACATAGACAAAGACAAATCGCAGCACATCCCATCCGGCACGGTGCCGAAAAAACCGTTGGGCAGCACCGGCGTGCAAGTGTCAGCCATTGGGCTAGGCGGGTATCATCTCGGCTCCGCCGAGACCGATCAGGCTGCGATCGAAATCGTCGCCAAGGCGCTCGACCATGGCGTAAGCTTTTTCGATAACGCCTGGGAATATCACGATGGTCTCAGCGAAGAGCGAGTTGGTAGGGCGCTGAAAGGGAAACGGGATCAGGCTTTCGTGATGACCAAAGTCTGCACCCATGGCCGCGACAAGAAAGTCGCTATGCGCATGCTCGAAGAATCTCTGCGCCGCCTCCAGACCGATCATCTCGACCTCTGGCAGATTCACGAAGTGGTTTATTACAACGACCCCGATTTAATTTTCGCGCCCAACGGCGCGGCCGAAGCCTTGCTCGCAGCCAAGCAGCAGGGAAAAGTGCGCTTCGTCGGATTCACTGGCCACAAAGATCCCGAAATTCATTTGAAGATGCTGGCGCACAACTTTCCGTTTGATACGGTGCAGATGCCGCTCAACTGCTGCGACGCTACGTTTCGCAGCTTTGAGACGCAGGTGCTGCCCGAAGCGCAACGTCGCGGTATCGCCGTTCTCGGAATGAAAAGCTTAGGAGGCAGCGGCGAACTCGTGCGCCACGGCGTCGTGACGCCCGAGCAAGGGTTACGCTACGCGATGAGCCTGCCAGTCGCTACGACCGTCAGCGGCATCGACACCATGCAGGTGCTTGATCAGAATCTTAAAATCGCGGTCAATTTTGTGTCGCTCGACGCGCAAGCCATGCAGCAGTTGCGCGATCAGTGCCGTCCATTTGCCGCCGATGGCCGCAACGAGGTTTTCAAGATGAGCACGAAGTACGACGGCAAAGTCGGCCGCGAACAACACCACATGCCGACCGCGCAACAATTACCGCTGTAATCGCTTTTCTCCGCGAACGGCAGGATGTGGCTTAGGTTTGAAACGGGGTGGGATTTGAAAGGAAGCCGTTTCCAGCTGCGTCCCAATGTGTCCCCATGAGTCGCGGCTTGAGTCTCCTTCCGCCCGCGACACGTCGTTCCGCTGCATGCTATCTTTGATCCTTACTAGAATCCCACAAGGTTGGAGGAATCAAACGATGGCTCAAGTGAAAATTACTGTTCGTCCCAACGGCCCATTCCGTGTCGAGGCGCCGGAAGGAGCAGTCGAACTCGTCGACGCCAACGGAACCCCGTACGATCTCACCGGCAAGCCTGCCTTTTCGCTCTGCCGCTGCGGAGGCTCGGTCAACAAGCCCTTCTGCGATGGGACGCACAGCAAAATCGGTTTCCAGGGTGCTGAACTCGCAGTAAAAAAAGCAGACGGCCAGATCTAGCGCTCCGGACCCATACTAGACTAGGCGGGCGCCGTAAGCGGGAGGCCGCAAACCGGCCGCCAGCCAGCGAAAATATGAGCGACCTTACCGACCGCGAACTAGGGATGAACCGCCGCATCACGCGCCGTGATTTTCTCAACGGCGTCGTTGTGGCCGCCGGCGCCGCCCTCATCCCCAATCACTTATTCGCGCAGGCAGAAAATGTTCCGCAGAATTCTCCGGATTACTATCCTCCCGCCCTCGCCGGACTGCGCGGCAGCCATCCCGGTTCATTCGAGGCCGCTCATCTGTTGCGTGACGGCGATTTCTGGGAATCTGCTGGAACTCCGCAGGACACCGGCGAAATCTTCGATCTGATCATTGTCGGCGGCGGAATCAGCGGTCTAGCCGCGGCGCACTTTTACCGTAAGTCCGCCGGCGCGAATGCTCGCATTCTTATTCTCGACAACCACGACGATTTCGGCGGGCATGCGAAGCGCAACGAATTCCGCGTGGGCAACAGAACGCTCCTTGGGTATGGAGGAACGTATTCGATCGAGAGTCCCGAGCCTTACAGTGCCGTCGCCAGAGACCTAATAGAGGAGTTGGGAATCGAGGTAAGCAGTTTTCCGAAATATCTCGAACGCGATCTGTACCGTTCTCACGGGCGCACTTCCAAAATGTTTTTCGACAAAGAAACTTTCGGCAGTGACAAGCTGGTTGATGATCCATTCCCTTTTCCCGGCGGCGAAACCTACGATCTTAACGTTGCAGCACCCGACGCGTGGGCTCACTTTATGGCCGAAGCCCCCATTGCCGAGCGGGCGCGCAAAGACGTTTCCCGTTTGTGCGGCGAGAAAAAAGACTACCTTCCCGGACTCAATGCGGAACAGAAAAGTGTACGTCTGGCGAAAATCAGTTATGAGCGCTTCCTCACCGAGCTGGTTGGCGTACATCCTGACGTGATTCGCCTTTACCAAGCGGCTTCTCAACCTCTGTTTGGGGTTGGCATCGAGGCGGTTCCGGCCCTGGATGCCGCCGAGACCGGATATCCCGGCTTCAGCGGAATGGGTGTTGGTTCGGATGCGCTGGAAAATGAGCGCAAGTATTTCTTTCACTTTCCCGATGGCAACGCCAGCATTGCCCGCTTGCTGGTGCGCAAGCTGATTCCGGAAGCCATTCCAGGATCGTCAGCGACCGACATTGTTTCCGCCCGGGCGAATTATACGAAGCTGGACGACCGTGATTCCGCTGTCCGAATTCGATTGAACAGCACTGCGATGCGCATAAAGCATGCAGGCAATCCAGCGCAAGCGAAAGAAGTGGAAGTCGACTACGTCCGCTCCGGTAAGCTCTACACCGTCAAAGCGAAGCACTGCATTCTGGCTTGCTGGAACATGATGATTCCGTATCTGTGCCCGGATCTGCCCGATTCGCAAAAGCAGGCCCTCGCCTTCGCAACCAAGGTTCCGCTGCTCTACAGCAATGTGGTATTGCGGAATGGTTCGGCCTTCGACAGGCTCAAAGCAAATTCGATCTATGCCCCCAGCGGTTACCACACTCACGTCGATATCGATCTGCCGGTGAGCATTGGTGGGTATCAGTGCCCGCGCGCGCCGGAAGATCCCATTGTCCTGCACATGAGCAAAGCGCCGTGTCAGGCTGGGCTTCCGGCCCGCGACCAGCATCGCATCGGCCGAGTCGAACTGTTCACCACAACATTCCAGACCATCGAACGCAATATCCGCGAACAGTTGGCGCGAACACTTGGACCTGGAGGGTTCGATCCTGCGCGCGACATCGTCGCTGTCACGGCGAACCGCTGGCCGCACGGCTATGCCTACGAATACAACTCTCTGTTCGATTCGTTTGTGCTGGAAGGCGGTACGACGCCATGCGAGATTGCGCGAAAACCCTTCGGCCGCATCGCGATCGCCAATTCCGATGCCGGGGCCCGCGCCTATACCGATGAAGCCATCAATCAGGCGTGGCGGGCGATTGGAGAGTTGAAGAGTTCATCGTGAGCAAGTATGGCTCCGCCGGGATTAGGTCTTCCCTCTGCGCGAGAGGCACCCGCTTGAGCTGCAGCGGAACGTTGTAGTGATGCGCTAGTTCCATTGCGCACAGGCCGAGCGCAAGCAGCACTCCCAACAACACCGCCGCCCGCCGCGGCGCCTGCTCTTGCCTTGGAGCGAGAAGCGCAATCAGCGCCCCTAAAATTAAGCCGGTGATCAGGCCGCCGATGTGCGCCGAATTGTCGACACCGGGAATGATAAATCCGAAGATCAGGTTGTAAACGACGAACGCACCCAGACTTCTCAGCGTGCCAGTAAGCGCGGCGCGCGGTACCGAAAACTCGCCCAGCTTGAACGCCGCAAAAAGCGCACCCGCAAGGCCGAAGATCGCTCCCGACGCGCCAACGCTAGGCACATAAGGATGCCAGGCCGCGCTCGCCAGACTCGCTCCGATTCCGCAGACCAGGTAAATGCAGAAGTAAGTCCAGCGGCCATAGAGCGACTCAGCCAGCGCGCCCAGATACCACAGGCACCACATATTGAACGCGATGTGAATGACGCCGGCATGAACAAAAATATTGGTGATCAGCCGCCACCACTCGCCTGAAATCGTGAGAGCGCCAACATTCGCGCCCCAGCGCACCAGGTCGGACACTGGGAAGTCCATGATGCTCTGGGCCCCGAGCGCCATGCCCAAAAACACCGCGGCATTGATGCCAAAAATAATCTGCGTCAGGCTTATCGTAGATTCCTGATGGCGCACCCAGGGCTGGCGAATTACCGGCTGCGGCGCGTCGACGATCTCTCCGCGCTGCTCTGCGTCATGCTGCCGGCACCACGGGCAGATTTTTCTTCCCAAAGTAAAGCCGGAAAGCTGGCGGCCACATCGTACGCAATTTGCCATGAGTTTCCATTAAAGAGTATCAGCAGTTTGGCGCGTGGGGAATCGTGGCAACGCAAAAGCCCCGCAGTGAGCGGGGCTGGTCGAACTCTCGGTGCCTGAAATCTAGGCGCCCTCAGTGAATCGTCTTGGTCTTCCTCGACATGTAATCCATCAGCAGATATTGCCCCAGCGTGTAAGGAGTGGTGAAGTAAGCCTTGCCACGGCACATTTCCGTGACTTTCTGCACGAACTGCACCAGGCCGTAATCCGACGCCAGCATAAAAGTATTGATGAGCACGCCTGCGCGTTTGCATTTCGAAACTTCTTCCAGTGTCTGGCTGACAACCAGGGGATCGAGTCCGAAAGCGTTTTTGTATATGCGCCCATCTTCGAGCGTGAGGGCGGAAGGCTTGCCGTCAGTGATCATGACAATCTGTTTCATGTCCTTGCGCTGGCGCTGCAGTATGCGTTGTGCCATGCGCAGGCCTTCGCGCGTGTTGGTGTAGTACGGTCCGACCTGGACACGCGCCAATTGCGAAAGCGGAATTTCTTCCGCCGAATCATGGAACAACACCAGTGACAGGGAATCGCCCGGATATTGCGTGCGAATCAGATGCGACAGCGCCATCGCGACTTTTTTCGCCGGAGTAAATCGGTCTTCGCCATAGAGAATCATGGAGTGCGAGCAATCCAGCATGAGAACGGTGGCGCACGATGACTGATACTCGCACTGGTGCACCTGCAGATCGGAGTACTCGATATTCAGCGGCAGGCTGAGCCCCTCGCGCTGAATTGCATTGGAGAGCGTCGCCGTAATGTCGAGGTTGAGCGTATCGCCGAACTCGTAAGTTCGCGAAGCCCCATTAGCTTCGATGCCGGTGGCCAGATCGCGCGTATCGTGGCGCCCAAAGCTGGATTTGCCGAGCGAGCCCAGCAGATTGCGCAAGGCTTTGAATCCGAGAAAGTCAAGGCTCTTATCGGTAATCTCGAATTTCGCCTGTGGCGCATTCTCGCCAAGTTGGCCGCCGGTGGTCGACGGGCGCGAGGGGTCGAAAGGCTGATCGACTGAGATGTAATCCTCCTGTTGCATGCGCTCGATCAGCTTCTCGATGAGTTCGTCGAGTTGCCCGTCAAGAGCCATCTGCTGCAGCCGTTCCCGCATTTCCTCATCGAACTGATCGCCTTCGAGCAGAGCGTTCTCGAGGGCGCGTCGAAGATCGTCCAGAGTCCGTTCGCCGTCGGGCATCTCGAACCACATATCACTCTGAAAGCCGCTCTGCAGCAGATAATCGGAGAGCGCGCCGAGCAAGTCCTCAAGGCTCATCTCCCCCGCCGGATCAGGGACGTACTTGGAGTAGCGAATGCGTTTCATAAAAAGCTGAGATGAACCATGAGCTTTGAGCCGTGAGCGATCTGGGTTAGCGCAATGTTCATAGCTCATTGCTCGTAGCTAGTTGAACTGCCTTCTTTGCCGGTACGGCCGCTCGTCCGGGTCGAAAGTTTTCTCGCGCTGCGGTTCCGGTTTTTTCTCTCCAGCTTTGAATACCCGCTCTTCACTGCGGCCGATGCGCTTATGCGCGTGCAGGCCTTCGAGAATAAACTCCGCTGCCGAAACCTGCTGCTCAGGACTCTCTTTCTGCGAAACTCCGAGCGGCCCCAGTTTGTCGATCAATCCCTGAATTTCTTTCAGATTTTCCAATGCTTCGCCGGCTGGAACCGAGTCGGAGAGCTGAATCTCTCCGCCCAGGTCGAACCACTGCACGATCTGCTGAACATTGGCGCCCGTGAAATATTCGTCGTAAGTTTTGGCGATGGCAGCGCGAATCAGTTCGCGGCCCACAAAATCGGCTCCCTTCATCTCGCCTTCATACTCGAGTTCGAGCTTGCCGGTGATCGCGGGCAGCGCCGCGTAAACGTCGCTGATGCGCGGTACCACCAGCTTTTCATCGTTGCGCAAAGCCCGGCGCTCGGCGTTCGAGATCACATTTTCCATCGCGCTGATCGGCAACCGCTGGCTCACGCCCGAGCGCTTGTCGATCTTCTTATCTTCACGCGCGGCGAATGCGATCCGCTCGATGACCTGCTGAATGTACGTCGGCAAATGCATTGCGTGCCCGTTGCGCCGTGTCCACGCTTCCTGCGCGGTGATGGCGATGCCTTCGTCCACAGTCGCCGGATAATGCGTGCGTATCTCAGATCCAATGCGGTCTTTCAAGGGCGTGATAATCTTGCCGCGCGCCGTGTAATCTTCCGGATTCGCGCTGAATACGATGGCGACATCGAGCGGCAGCCGAATGGGATATCCCTTAATCTGAACGTCGCCTTCCTGCATGATATTGAATAGGCCGACCTGAATCTTTCCCGCCAGGTCGGGCAGTTCGTTGATCGCGAAGATGCCCCGGTTTGCGCGGGGAAGCAGCCCATAATGAACCGTAAACTCACTCGAAAGTTCGTGCCCGCCGCGCGCCGCCTTGATCGGATCGATATCGCCGATCAGGTCGGCGATGGTCACGTCCGGAGTGGCCAGCTTTTCCACGTAGCGATCGTCGGGCGTGAGATAGGCAATCGGGGTGGCATCGCCCAGCCGTGCAACCTCTTCGCGGCAGCGGCGGCAGATCGGCGCGTAAGGATTGTCGCGAATCTCGCAGCCTTCGATGTAGGGCATCTGCTCGTCGAGCAGAGTCGTCAAAGCGCGCAGGATGCGGCTTTTCGCCTGTCCGCGTAGGCCCAGCAGAATGAAATTGTGACGCGACAAAACCGCATTGATGATTTGCGGCACCACTGTATCGTCGTAGCCGACGATCCCCGGAAAAATGCCGCCGTCATCGCGCTGGCGCAGACGCGCAATCAGATTGTCGCGAAGCTCATCTTTCACGCGGCGGTTGCGCAAACGCTCTTCAGAAAAGTGACTGCGGCGCAATTCGCCCAGCGTGCGCGGAGAACTCATGAGAACCCCCAACGAAGAATACTTTTCTGGATTATACGCGGAAAGCTCGCAGGCGGAGCGCCACTCGCTCCGCCTGCACTAGTGAACGTGGCCGTTCCCGCCGGCCTTTTCCCGCGCTCGCGAGGCCCGCTGAATTTTGGGAATAATGGTTTCGAAATATTGAATCAACAACGAAATCCGCTCCGGTTCGGAACGGCAGGCCAGCAGGTTCTGTTTGAAATCCAAATCGAGAGGCAGGGAGCCAGCGATAAAAAAAGAAAGAACTGAAGGGTCGGCGGCCGATAGATCCTGTTTGGCTCCGGCAATCGCCAGCAATTCGGAATGTAATTCGACAGCGCGCGCCGTCTCCGCCTGCGGCGTAACGCCAGGTTCGTCCTCGATCGCCAGCACTTCGCCCTGCAGGAAAGAACGCTCCTGATTCACCCGCAGCAGTTCAAAGCGTTTGCGCCCTTCGGTTACCAGATCGAGCCGCCCGTCAGGATACTCCTTTACGACGGTAACGATTTCCGCGGTGCAGCCCACATCAGCCAGACCCTGCTCGCCGGCGCGCACCACGCCAAACGTGCGCTGCTGCGACAGGCACTCGGCAATCATTTCTTTGTACCTGGGCTCGAAAATGTGCAGCGGCAGAGGCGTGCCCGGAAACAGCACGACATCCAGCGGGAACAGCGGAATCAAACTTTCCAAGGCATCTCCGGCAGGCAGCGCTGCTCGATTGTACGATATAGTTCGGTGGCGGATGCTGCGATTTAGTGAACCATAAACATTCGCGAAAGTCACCACGTCATGGAACTGGCAGGCAAAGTTGTGGTGGTCACGGGCGCTTCCATGGGAATCGGGGAAGCAATTGCCCAAATCTTCGCCGATCGCGGCGCCTCCGTAGTAATGCTCTCGCGCGATGCCGGACGAGTCGAGGCCGCGCGCTTGCGCATTGGCCACGGCGATCGAACTTTGGCGATGGCTTGCGATGTTCGTCATCGCGAGGAAATCGACCGCGCTCTCGGTCTGACACTCCATCATTTTCAAAGACTCGATGTGTGGGTTAACAATGCCGGTCACGGCTTGCTCGACTCCGTGGCGCGCATGGAGATGTCCGCCTGCCGCGAAATGTTCGAGACCAATTTCTTCGGAGCAGTCTCCGCGATGCAGGCCGTGATTCCCATCATGCGAGAGCAGGGTGGCGGAAGCATCATCAATATTTCCAGCGTCGCCGGACACATTCCTATGCCGTTCCATGCCGCCTACAGCGCAACCAAGTTCGCTCTCAACGCGATCAGCAAAGGCGCTCGCGTGGAATTGAAGAAAGATGGTATCTACGTGCTGAACGTATGCCCGGGTTATGTGCGGACGTCGTTTGGCGAGAATGCCGTTCGTGGCAACGAGCTCAAGCGAGTCCGCCCGGCGCAGGTTCGCGGCATCACCGTCGAGCGCGTCGCCCGCGCTACATTGCAGGGATACTTGAAGAAGAAAAGGGAAGTCATCGTGCCCTGGACAATGTATCTCCCGCAGAAGCTCTATCAATTGTTTCCAGGGTTGGTGGAATGGTCGATGGCGAAGATGTTGAACTGATTTCTGATGCCCAGCAAACACCTACCCTAGTTCTGCCAGCATCGCTTCCATCTCCGACTGCGCGTGCATATTTCCCGTGCGGCGTGCCGAAGCAATTCCGTCGCTGAGCATCTTCTTGGCGTCGGCAACGCGGTCGGCACGAGCCAGCGTTTGGGCCGCCATGAAATACCCGGCAGTGTAGTCGGGAGTCGCTTTCAATAAAATTGCAAACTCCGCCAGCGCCCGTTCGAGATCGCCTTGCTTTGAATATTCCATGGCCAATCCGTAACGGGCAAAAGCGTCGTTTGGATTTTGTGTCAATACTTCGTTGAGTGCGGCAATTCGATTCATAAGCTACGTTTCATTCTCCGCCGAAGACGAGGTTACTACAGAAGCGGCGTGTGCCGCAGATCGAGTAGTATCAATGCGCGTTTATCCACTAGCTTCACTTCATCCTGATGAGTAGAATGGGCAGTCCTTAACATTTTCTCCGTACTCGAGGCCGACGTGGCTTGCCCTTTTTTCATGCCGACGGAAAGATTCGACAACGGCGCGTGGGCTCATCCCGCACGCCTTCCACTCGGATGCGGCTGGAGTGGCTACTGCACTGCCCCCGGCCATCACGGTGAAAATCCGACGCCGGAGGAGCTACAGCAGTTCTGCAATCTTGGCTATGCCGAAACTTGTTGGCGGCTGCCGCGCGAGCGCCGGTGGGACTCAGTTCGTTTCGGCGCTCGTAGCGTTCTCGCCGTGCCAAACGGGGGCAAGCACTGCATTCATGTCCGTTACGTGTGCGAGCGCTCACATCTTCCGGTCGAGCACGGCGTGCTTGAATTCGATGTTGCGGCAGCCCAGTGGACAAAGCCGCATCCAGAGAGCCAGCTTCAGCGATTGGCGGAGTGCTTTCTCACCTCCTATTTGCAGGCAAGCAAGTATCATGAACCGGCGCAGACCGCAGCTAGCTGACTAAGATCACTCACACTTCACAACGCGAGCCGAAGAACAGAACATGAACGAAATCGCGACCGACGAAGTAAACCTCATGCCCCGCCCCGTTTCCGATTCGCAGTCGGAGATGGCGGAGATTGTCTTGCCCAACGACGCCAACCCGCTCGGCGCCCTCCTTGGCGGCCGGCTCATGCACTGGATCGACCTTGCCGGAGCGATGGCAGCTCACCGCCATTCCCGCAGCTATGCCGTCACGGCGTCAGTCGATCACATCGATTTCCTCGTGCCGGTGCGCGTTGGCGATCTCGTCATTTTTCGTTCGTCGGTGAACCGCGTCTTTCGCACTTCCATGGAAGTGGGCGTAAAAGTGTTTGTCGAAAATTACCTCGCTGACACCTTCCAGCACGTTGCCTCAGCTCACCTGACCTTCGTCGCCGTCGACGCTCATGGTAATCGTTTGAAAGTTGCGCCCGTGATCCCCGAAACGGATGAGCAGAAACGCCGCTACGAAGATGCCGGACGACGGCGCGACATCCGCCGCTCTGAACTGCAGCGCAAGAGAAAAGGCTAGCTCCGCCTGTTACGGGCGTGCCCCCTTGTATAATCAACTATTCGGCGCTGCAGCCGTCCTTAGGAGTCTCTTTTGAACGCACACATGCCTGTACCTCCCGGCCAAGCCGCTCCGGGTCCCCAACCGCTGCCCGGAGTCGATGCCATCATTGCCGTAGGTTCCGGCAAAGGCGGAGTCGGCAAGACCACCCTCTCCGTTAACTTGGCGGTCGCTCTCGCAAAAATGGGCCACAAAGTCGGCCTGCTCGATGCCGACGTTTACGGCCCAAACGTTCCGCTGATGCTTGGAGTCAACGCTCAGCCAAAGATGGCTGCGGAAAATCGCATCGAGCCGCTGCAAGCCTTCGGCCTGAAAGTGATCTCAGTCGGATTTCTCAATCCCGGCGACAAGCCCATCATCTGGCGCGGTCCCATGCTGCACCAGATCATGAAGCAATTTCTCGGACAGGTCGAGTGGGGACAACTCGACTACATGATCATCGATCTGCCGCCGGGCACAGGAGACATCGCGCTGTCGCTCGTGCAATCAGTACCCCTGACAGGCGCCGTTGTAGTTTCTACGCCCTCGGATGTCTCGCTGCAGGACGCCCGCAAGGCTATCGAAATGTTCCGCCAGATGAAGGTCGATCTCGTCGGCGTCGTCGAGAACATGAGCTTCTTCACCTGCCCGCACTGCAATCATGAGATCGACATCTTCTCGCGCGGCGGCGCAGAAAGTATGGCCACCCGCATGGGCATTCCATTCCTCGGCAACATCGAACTCGATCCCGAGGTTCGCAAGTCTGGCGACGGCGGCAAACCCGTCGTCCTCGAGGGCGAAAACTCTCCGCATGCCAAGTCGATCTTCGCCTTTGCCCGCAAAGTAGCGGCGCGTGTCGGAGAGATCAAAGCCGGCGAGAGCACAAGCGTGATTCAGATTCAGTAGGAGTCTCGAGGAAGAACCCGCTCATTCGCCTTCGAGCCTCGCCCGAAGCTTTGTGCCTTCTCTGGTTAAGCCTTTCGCGCCTTTGAAAATCGCGACAGCCGCCAAACGCTCTTAGGCGTCATATCCCCCAACACCAACTCCGCCATCATCTCTCCCAGCGCCGGCCCATGCTTAAACCCGTGTCCCGATCCGCCGCCGAGCAGCCAGACATTATTCATTCTAGGATGTCGATCGACAACGAAATCGCCGTCGGGAGTTTGTTCGTACTGGCACACGCGCGTCTCGATCAGCGGCGCGCCCTTCATCGCAGGAAAGCGAAATTCAATATATTCGCGCACCCGCCGCAACGTCGTCTGGCTTACCATACGCTCCCCGTATGTTGGCTCGAATGCCGGCCCTCGCGTGTCATCGGCTACTTTGAATCCCCGGCGGTCGCTTCCCGGGATGCCGTAGAAGAATCGCTTTCCATGATCGCCCCAAACCGGCAAATGCTGATCATCGAATCGCGAATCACCCGCCGGCGGACCAAAGAAAAAAATGTCCTGCTTTGTAGCCTGAATTAACTTTCCCAGCGCTTCCGGGAACAACTTTCCCAGCCACGGCCCGCAGGCAAAGACGTAACAATCTGCCTTGAGCCGCGACCCATCCGAGAGCCTTAACTCCCGCAACGGCGCACCTTCCAACCCCCCCGTCAAAACCGCCGCTTGCCGGTAGGTGCCACCCTGTTCAACGAATGCGTCCACCACCGCCCGACAACTGCTCCGCGCATCGAGATAGCCGCATTCGGGTTCGAAAATTCCCCAGTGAACATCGCTGAAATTGACCTGCGGCCAACGCTTCTTCATCGTGGCCGTCGACAGCTCCGAGAACTTAACCTTCGCATCGCGCAACACCGGTAGCGATCCGCGTTCATAAGCGTCATCGCGGTCGCTTACCATCCACAGCACGCCCGTGCGATGAAAGAACAGTTTCTTCCATTGCCGCTCATATTTTTTCCAGATACTGAGCGATCGGGCGGCCAACTCCGTATAAGGCTGGTCGGGTCCATAGGTGCATCGCATAATGCGAGTTTCGCCGCCAGAAGATGCGCGCGAGTTGCCCGGGCCCCAGGCGTCCAGCAAAGTAACTTTCGCGCCGCGCTCGAGAAGATGGAGCGCCGTCCATCCGCCGAACGCCCCAGCTCCAACCACCACTGCGTGCGCTTTCGATTTCACCTGCTCAGTCTCTCATTGAAGTCGCGGGGCCGGCGATTAAGTCTCTGGTTCGGAACGTCCCATGCTGGCGAGGTGCCCAATCCGCCCCCTCAGTCCTATTGACAGCCGGGTTGCACGTTCCTAGAATCCAAGCAGGGAGCAGTGTCCGCGACCGGCGGCTAAGTTTTTGCATCTAAGATACTTAACCGGAAAAATAGACGCCGGAAAAAGGCTTGACTGATAGTCAGTCTCCAAAAAGCCGCAAACGCCGCCTTGCGGTGACTGTGTTCTCACTATGCCATCGGACCCAAATATCGGCGCTCGCCAGCGGGACGTTCTGACCGCCATCGTGGAAACATTTATTTCCACTGGCGAGCCCGTCGGTTCACGCACGCTTGCGCGTTCCAATCGCGAAGGGCTGAGTCCGGCCACGATTCGCAACGTAATGGCCGACCTTTCGGACGCCGGCTTTCTCGAGCAGACTCACACCTCTTCCGGTCGCGTTCCCACGCCCGAGGCCTATCGTTACTATGTCGAGCAGATCACCGGCAACGCGCGCCTCGCGCCGCAGGACGAGGCCATGATTTCCGATTCTCTGGCCGGAATCACCGACGTGCAGGAATTCATGGAGCGCACCTCGCGCGTGCTATCCCTGGTCTCGCGCAACGTCGGCGTCACCGTAGCGGTCAGCGGCACCAAGAATGCCCTGGAGCACGTTTACTTCTCCCGCCTCGGAGATCAAAAGGTTTTGGCCGTATTGGTGACCCGTTCCGGCCTGGTGCGCGATCGTGTCCTGCGCCTCGATCTCAAGCAGGACGAACTCGATCTCGCCGCCCGATACATCAACGAAAATTTTCGCGGCTGGACCATGGAATCCATGCGCGCAGAACTCGCGCGCCGCATCGAACAGGAGCGCAGCGACTACGATCACCTCATGAGTTCCATCGAAAAACTATATAAGCAAGGCGCGCTCGCCTCCGAAGGTGCTCCGCAGGTAGTCTTCGTCGAAGGCGCATCGAACCTGGTCGCGGGTCAGGAAGACCGCAAACGCCTCGAAGAAATGCTGCGTACGCTGGAGGAAAAGGAAAAAGTTGCCAAGCTCTTGGGTGCCTATCTCGATGTAAGACAGGAGGCCGTTCGCGTCGTCATCGGTCTCGACGATGCGCTGCCCTCCATGCAGAACTTCGTGCTGATTGGAGCGCCCGCCCATTCCGGCGGCGACATGGTGGGTTCGCTTGCCGTGATCGGCCCCACTCGCATGGACTATCAGCACACCATCACCGCGGTGTCTTACATCGCGCGCCTCTTCGACAAAATTCTGAATGAATCGGAGTAATCGGCTTTTTATGAGGAAAGGGAACGGTAAATCGGAAGTGCGCAATACAGGACTGGATCTGGACCACGAACTCCCCGCGCCCCCCCGCGACGGAGACGAAACTGCCCCCGCGACACCCACTGCGGAATCATCTCCCGCGGAATCGGAATTACAGAAAGTGAAGGCCGAGCGCGACTCGCTGCTCGACCGTCTTGCCCGGGCGCAAGCCGAGTTCGACAATGCGCGCAAGCGGGCCAGCAAAGAGCAGCAGGACTACCGCGATTACGCTGTCAGTGACGCGGTAAAGATTTTCTTGCCGGTCATCGACAGCCTGGAACGCGCTCTGCAGACGAACTCTGAAGGCGCCGAGTTTCGCAACGGCATCGAGCTGATTGACAAGCAACTGCAGGCCGCGCTCGCCCGGCTCTCGGTTCAGCCCATCGCTGCAAAAGGGGAACCGTTCGATCCCCGAATGCACGAAGCCATCGAAATGGTTGAAACCAGCGAAGCTCCCGATCATCAAGTGATCGAAGAGTTGCAGCGCGGTTACAAGTTTAAAGACCGCTTGCTGCGGCCCGCGATGGTCAGGGTCGCCAGGAACTCGGGGAAATAGATTCTGGGAAACGCTGTTCGGAAATAAATCCTGGGAAGGAATTTTCCAGCCCGTTGTAACTCATGTTGTTCTAATTGAAGAAAGGCGTCTGTTCTGGCCACCAACGCAAAACGTGACTATTACGAAGTTCTTGGCGTGACCCGCACGGTCAGTGAAGTCGAGCTGAAAAGCGCTTACCGCAAGCTCGCCATGCAATGGCATCCCGACCGAAATCCGAATAATCCGGAGGCGGAAGAGCGCTTCAAAGAACTCACCGAGGCCTACGCAATTCTTGCGGACTCAGAGAAGCGTTCGCTCTATGACCGTTTCGGCCACGCCGGAGTCGGCAACGCCGCCGGCGGAGGCATGGGCTTCGACGCTTCCGCCTTCCAGGATCTAGGCGACATCTTCGGCGAGTTCTTCGGCTTCGGCGATGCTTTCGGAGCCGGTGGCCGCCGTCGCAGCCGTGTGCAGCGCGGCGCGGATCTCCGCGAGGATATCACCATTGAGTTTGAAGAAGCCGCATTCGGCACTGAAACCCGTGTGATGGTGCGCCGCCACGAAGCCTGTGAAGAATGTCACGGCTCCGGAGCCGCCCCCGGCAAAGGTCCCACCACTTGCCGCTCTTGTAATGGGCGCGGCCAGGTGCGTTACCAGCAAGGTTTTTTCAGCATCGCTCGCGCCTGCCCCACCTGCCAGGGAACCGGCAATGTCATCACCGATCCCTGCCACAAGTGCAAAGGTGAGGGCAGAATTCTCCGCCAGCGGGCGGTGGAAGCAAAAATCCCTGCTGGAGTGGAAGACGGCACACGCATCCGCTTTTCCGGAGGCGGTGAAGCTGGGCCGAACGGCGGACCTGCCGGCGATTTGTACGTCGTCCTCCACGTAAAAGAACATCCGTTCTTTGTGCGCGAAGGCAACGATCTGCACTGCGTCGTTCCACTTTCCGTCGCGCAAGCCGCCATGGGCGCTGACATCAAGGTCCCCACACTCGAAGGCGAGCACACCCTCAACATCCCCGATGGAACCCAGCCGGGTACGACTTTCCGCATCCGCCACAAAGGCGTTCCCGTGCTCAACGGACACGGCAAAGGCGATCTCTACGTCGAAGTGCGCGTGCAGATTCCCACCAAGCTCAACAAGCGCCAGAAAGAGCTGCTCAAGGAACTCGAACTCACCGCGCAAATCGACAACCAACCTGTGCTGCGATCGCTCCTCGGCAAAGTCAAAGATATGTTCGGCTAACCATGACCCGCCGCCGCTGGATCGCCGATGAAGTCTCGGGCAATCGTGCAGCCATCGTCGGCGGCCACGCCGATCATCTCGTAAGAGTTCTCCGCGCTCGCGTCGGCCAGGACTTTGACATAGCTACGGCCGGCGGCGTTCGCCGAGGCCGCATCACTTCTCTCAGTTCCGAGCGTGTCGACTTCGAACTCGGAGAAGAGCTTGCCTCCGCATCAGCAGTCGAAATAACCCTGGCTCTCGCTATTTTCAAATTCGACCGCATGGAGTGGGCGATTGAAAAATGTACCGAGCTCGGCGTTGCTCGTATTCTGCCGCTGATCGCACGCCGAACCGATTCGCACCTCGCGTCAGCGTCCGCGAAAAGAAGCGAACGCTGGCAGCGTATTGCCCGCCAGGCAGCGGAGCAGTCGCGGCGTGCTGCGCCGCCCGAGATTGCCGCTCCCGCAAAGCTTTCGCAGATTCTGAAACTCGATACTCCTCTACGCGTCGTTCTAGCGGAGTCGGAAAAGCACTTCGCTCTGCGGGACATTTTGACAGATTGTTCTGCGGCAGACCGTACGAGTTCCGGGAATGGTGAAATCGTTCTCGCCATCGGCCCGGAAGGTGGCTGGACCGATGATGAATTACAAGCCTTTCGCCAAGCTGGATGGATTTCAGTCTCGCTGGGCAACACGATCCTTCGCGCCGAAACCGCAGCCGTTGCCGCCACCGCAATTGTCGCTTCCGCGATGTTGCCGCCGTATTCATATCGCAGCCGCGACTGCTCCGAAAGTACAGCGAAATGACACTAAGTTTTCCGCACTCCCGCGCCGTGTCGCCGGTGTTATTCTGACCCCGGATGTCTCCCTCCAAAATTAAATCTACTCCTTTCATTCCCGACGACCGCCAGCGGGAGGCGATCGAGCACACCCACGGGCCCATGCTGGTCATCGCGGGCGCCGGCACCGGCAAGACTTCGGTCCTAATCCATCGCATTGCGCGTCTGATTGAGCAGGGCCACGCGAAAGCCGGCCAGATTCTGGCTCTCACCTACACCGTCGCGGCGGCAGGAGAAATGCGCGAACGCGTCCGCAGGCAATTCGGTGAGCAAATTCGCTCATTGACCTTTCACGACTTCTGCCTCGACCTGTTAAGACGAGCCGGAAAAGATTTTCGCGTGCTCGATGACAAAGATCTCTGGATTTATCTGCGCAAGCGGGTTCACGAGTTGCGCCTCGAGCATTATGTCCGTGCGGCGAACGTGGGAGAGTTCCTCAGCGACCTCATCGAATTTTTGAGCCGCTGCCACGACGAACTGATCACCCCCGAAAAATACGCCGCATACGTCTCCCAACTCGAACAGGGAGAAGTGCCGGTCCCACGCGTCGCCAAATCAAAGGAGCAATTGGGCGACGACGAGGTGATCGCGCGCTGCCGCGAGATTGCGAACGTTTTTTCCACCACCGAACGCTGGTTGCGGGAAGATAACCTGGGCACCTTCGGCCACATGATGAGCCGCGCCTACAATCTGCTTTCGCATGACGAACAGGTTCATAGAGCTGAACGCGCCCGCTCGCCATTCATCCTGATCGACGAATTTCAAGACGCCAACTTCGCCCAGATCAAGATTCTCTCCGCACTGGCCGGAGAAGCCGCTAATGTATTCGGCGTCGGCGACCCCGATCAGGCCATTTACCGCTTTCGCGGAGCCTCCAGTGCCGCGTTTCATCTTTTCCGCGCGCATTTTTCCAGGACGAAGCTCGTCGTGCTCGGCAAGAACCGTCGTTCTACCACTCCAATTCTGCAATGCGCCTTCGCACTCATCGCCAAGAATCCTCCCGTCTTTGCCCCCGATGAGAATGCTTCGATCTCGTACCGGCGCACTCCTCTGCATTCCGCCCGCGAAGAAGACGCCAGAAGCCGTGGAGCCACTATTCCTCAGTTTCCCGTGGAAGCCGTTTCATTTGCCGGAAGGAGCGCCGAAGCTCCCGACGTAGTCAAGCTCATTGATGATCTCAAGCGTACTTCGCACTGCAAATGGAAAGACTTCGGCGTCCTCTACCGCTCTCACGTCAACCGCGACGAGGTTGCCCGGGAACTTGCCGATCGCAACATTCCCTTCTCCATCGAAAACATGGACGTGAGTGATACTCCCGAAGTCCGTGATCTGTTTGCCTGCGTCGCAGTCGTTGTCGATATGGGATCGGATGCCAGCCTCTTCCGCGTAGCGGCGTTGCCCCAATTCCATGTCGATCCCGAAAAGCTCAGGCTTGCCCTGCGCGCCATCGCGAAAGATTCGCGCGACGGGGTCGTCGTGCCGCTAGCGTCGGTTCTCGATACCGTACCCGGAGGCGGTGCGGTGCTCGATTGCGTCCGCCGAGCGCGGGACGAGGTCGCCCGCACAAATGCAAAAACCCGTGACGCTCTGCAATTGATCGCAAAACAATTCGGCCTGAATGCGGACTCTTCCCCTCTGCAAACTGCGTTGAAGTTTGCCGCCGAGTGGGAAGGCAAGCCCATCACGAGAACCAAAGAACTCGGTGAATGGATCGAGTATCTCGAATACTTCCGCCAGGCGGGTGGTGCCATCCCTATGGCCTCGAATGCGAATGAAGATGCCGTCTCGCTCATGACCGCCCACGGCGCCAAAGGTCTTGAGTTCTCTCACGTATTCATCCTGCGCGCCAACAGCGGCTCGTTTCCTGCGCAATATCGCGAGACCCTTGTGGAATTCCCGCAGCAGTTGCGCGATCCCGAATCGGCCACCGCGGACGATGACAGGACGCTCCACGATCACGAAGAACGCCGCCTGTTCTACGTAGCCATGACCCGCGCCAGGGATTCGCTGCATATCTACGGCAAGCAGGGAATCGGCCGCGACAAAACTCCGGCGGGTTTTATGCGCGAGCTGATCTCAAATGCGCAACTCAAGCCCTGGCTTAACTCCCGTGCAGCCCTGCCTTCGCAACCGGAATTAATCGAAATCGCAGCCGCGGCGGGTCACCCCGAGGGCTCTCGCTTGCCTGCCTGGCTGGATCTCCCGGCAACCGCTGGTCTTGGCTTGCGATTGAGTGCCAGCGCGGTCGAGACCTACGAAACTTGCCCTCTGCAATTCAAGTTCGAGCGCGAATGGAGGCTCTCGCGCGATCTGCATGCCGCCGTGCAATACGGCGCGGCGATGCATCGCGTCCTGCGCACTTATTTCGATTCGCTTCGCCTGAACCGAACGAAATCAGACGGCGAACTCCTCCAGCTTTTGTCGGACGATCTGACTTCCTGCGGAATCGAAGACGGCTACCAGAAAAAACTCTATATGCAGCAAGGCCTGCAACAGATGAAAGACTTTCTCGCCGCATCGCACGCGTCCCCCGCGCCCCAGGTTCTGCACACTGAAGAGTGGTTCGACGTGCAGATAGCGGGCACCAAACTTACCGGACGTATCGACCGTATCGATCGCGCACCTGACGGCGCCGTCAACATCATCGATTACAAAACCGGCAAGGCTCGCTCTCAGGCGGATGCCGACGAGAGCCTGCAACTGTCGATCTACGCCATCGCCGCCCGCGAGAAGTGGGGATATCGCGTGGGGGAACTTGCGTTTCATAATCTCGAAGGCAATGTTGTTGTGCTTTCAAAACGCACAGAATTCCAGCTGGAAGAAGCCAGGGAGCAAGTGCTCAACGTGGCCCGTAAAATTGCCGAGGGAAATTTCAGTCCGAAGATGGGCTTTCACTGCTCCTACTGTGCCTTCCGAGGATTATGCCCGGCGCGCGAAAAACGTCTCCCGAATGTCTCCATCGCCGTAGATTCGCTCGATTAACCTGAAGCCTCCACGAGCAGAGATCCCACAAAAAACTTGAGGGGCGCTATTCGCGCCCCCCGTTTCTACTTGAACTCACTTCTTAATGCTTCTTTTTCTTCTTTGCCTTTTTCTTGGTTGCCATTGTTTTTCTATTCTCCCTTCCATTTTTCATGGAAAAATCTGCAACGAATGTTTTGTTGCAACTTATTGATTGTATAGAGTCATTGAAAAACGAAGTCAAGAGAAAAATGCACAGAATGAAGCGTGCGGTGCTGTACCAAAGTCACTCGCGGATCAATAGTCAAGAAAAAAATATCGTCCGCTCGCGCCATCGCGGCAATTTCGATACGCACAATCGCAAACATCAACTTGCTCCGCGCTCCCGGGAACTCTCTGCCGCGGGTCGTATTGCATTCTTTAGCGGGTCGCGAAATCACTCTGAGGCACGCTCCACCGTTGATCGTTTTCTCTGCCTCACGCATCTATAATGGAAGTTGCGAAACTTCGCGGGAGCATGATCAATGGCGGCTTTCGATGATGTTGTCATCATTTCCGGTTGTCGTACGGCGGTGGGAAAATTTCAAGGCGCTCTCGCCGATTTAAGTGCTCCGCAATTGGGTGCGATCGTGGTTCGCGAGGCCGTCAAGCGTGCCGGAATCGATCCCAATCAAGTCGACGAATGCATCATGGGCAACGTTCTCCCCGCTGGCCTCGGTCAAAATCCCGCGCGGCAAGCTGCGATCTTCGGCGGATTGTCTCCGGCCACAGGTGCCATGACAATCAACAAGGTTTGCGGCTCCGGATTGAAAGCCGTGGCTCTCGCCGCGCAAGCCGTGCAGACCGGAAACAGTTTCCTCGTCGTCGCCGGCGGCATGGAGTCGATGACCAACGCCCCCTATCTTCTTCCGCAAGCGCGCAAGGGATACCGACTCGGCAACGGCCAGGTGATCGACTCCATGGTGCACGATGGGCTCTGGGATGTTTACAACGATTACCACATGGGCATCACCGGCGAAAACGTCGCCGAAAAATATGGCATCACCCGCGAAGAGCAGGACGAGTTCGCCGTCAACTCCCATCGCAAAGCCGTCGCTGCGATGAAAGAGTGTCGCTTCAAGGCTCAAATCGTTCCCGTTGAACTTCCCGCGAGGAAGAAAGGCGCTGCGCCGGTAATCTTCGATCGCGACGAATCTCCCCGCGAGGATGCGACCATCGAAACGCTTCGTGCCCTGAAACCCGCCTTCAAGAAAGATGGAACCGTGACGGCCGGCAACGCCCCCGGCGTAAACGACGGGGCTGCCGCCGTTGTCGTCACCAGCGCAAAGCGCGCCGCTGAACTCGGCGCGAAACCAATGGTGCGCATCATTGCGCAAGCCACCAGCGGCGTCGAACCCAAATGGGTGATGATGGCTCCCGTGGATGCGGTGAAAAAGATTTACGAGAAGACCGGCTGGAAGAAAGACGACGTCGACCTCTACGAACTCAACGAAGCTTTTTCGGTGCAGGCGCTCGGAGTCACCCGCGAACTCGGTCTCGATCTCAACCGAGTCAACGTCAATGGCGGAGCCGTTGCCATCGGCCATCCCATTGGAGCCAGCGGCGCGCGCGTGCTCGTAACTCTGATCTTTGAAATGCAGCGCCGCAACGTGAAGCGTGGCATCGCAGCGCTGTGTCTTGGCGGAGGAAATGCCGTGGCCATGGCCGTCGAGAGGGATTAAATGAACGAGGTTAAACCGGGTTGCCGGCAGCTGCTGGAGCCTTACGCAAAGTCACCGTAAACACCGATCCGCCTCCGGGTGCGTTTGCAGCCTCAATCGTTCCGCTGTGTTCTTTCATCACCGATTTGCAGATGCTCAATCCCAGTCCGGTTCCGCGTCCCGGCCGCTTGGTGGTATAGAACGGATCGAAAATGTTGGTCAGAATATCCGCCGGAATTCCCGGGCCATCGTCCTGAAAACTCGCCGAAACCGTTTCGCCGCTGTCGCTCAAACGAATCCTCAGGGTTCCCTTGTCGCGCACCTCGCGAATTGCCTGCTCGGCGTTCAAAATCAAATTAAGAAAAACCTGCATCAACTGGTGCGGATCTCCGGTCACATAAGGCAATCCCGGTTCGCGTAAAAAATCTACGGTAATGCTGTTCTTCCGCAGCGAATAAGAATGCAGGTTCAGGGTGCGCTCGACAATCTCTCCCAGGTTGACTCGCGTCTTGCCCGCCGCCGGAGGAGTCGAAAAATACGTCAGATTGTGTATGATCTCAGCCGCTCGCCGCGCCTGCTGCTGCAAAATGCCGATCTGCTTCCTCGCCGCGTCGGTCGTCTGGCTGTCCTGCAACAGTTCGCTCACTCCAAGAATGCTGGTCAACGGATTGTTCAGTTCGTGCGCCACGCCGCCGATCATCGCTCCCATCGCGGCCAGCCGTTCGCTCTGCACGATCTGCTGCTCAAGTTTTCTCTCCGTCGTAATATCGCGCACCGAGATAATCACACCCGCCAGCTTCGATTCGGCGTCAGAAAACTGGCTGGCAGAGGCACGCATCGTTCGCCAGCTTCCATCGCGATGGCGCGCGCTGAACTCCGCCGACCCAAAAACGCTCCCGCCCGACGCCACTTCCTGATAAAGCGCAGCCAGTTCCGGCGAATGATCCTCGGCCTGCGAGATTTTCTTTCCTACCAGGTCCTCGGGTTGATATCCCAGCAGATCGCGCACCCGCTCGCTCACGAACGTGTAGCGCTCCTGCACATCCACCACCAGAATCAGGTCAGGGAAACCTTCCAGCAATCGCCGCCGGAATTCCTCCTGCTGCAGCAACTGCCGCTCGAGCTTGCGCCGCTCGGTGATATCGACCAGCGTTCCCTGGTAGCGGATCAGTTTGCCAGAACTGTCCCATACCGCCCGTGACGACTCCAGAAATGCCGCGACCGTCCCATCCTTTTTTCTGAGCGTGATTTCCCGCGCGCGCACCGCACCCCGCTCGTCCACCGTCCGCCCCAGAACCGGAGCTTCGTCAGGATTCACATTCAACTTCGCCGGATCCGCCGCCAGCAACTCCTCCTTCGACGCATATCCGAGGATACTCACCAGCGCCGGATTTGCGTCCAGCAGTCTTCCCTCCGGCGTACTGAAATAGGCGCCCTCCTGCAACGTTTCGAATAATTCTGTGAACCGCAGCTCCTTCTCATGTTGCCCGGTAACATCGCGTCCCAGCACGCTGATACCAACCACCTCGCCAGTCTTGACGATCGCATTCAGCACGCAATCGAAGTACAGCGGCCGCGTATGGTTCTTCAAACGCACGCGCACCGTGCCAGCCCAATGTCTTTTTTCTAGAAAGCGCGGCAAACCACTTTCCAGGGCTGAACGGGTCGGCTCTTCTATAAATTCGAAGGCTTTCTTTCCGACGATCGAGGTGTAGGGAAGTCCCACCAGGTCGCTGACGCTTTTATTCACCGTACGCAACGTCCCATCCAACGACACAGCGCACGCCGCATCTTCGAATGAATCGATCAGCTCTTTGAAGCTGCGCTGCGAACGCGCGATCATCTCATTGAGTTGATCGAGTTGCTCTTCCGAGGGTGCTGCGCCTACTTGCTCCTGCAAGTTCTGCAGCAGTCCCTTCAACTCCACAACTTGCCGCCGCCGCCCGTACGCATAAACCGCCAGCAGCACCGATAACACCAGGACGCCCAGCGCTGCCGGCCCCAAATGGTAGGGCAGCGATTCAAGCCGTTCCCACGCCAGCGCCGCAAAGCCGGCCGCCAGCAAGACCATGAACAGCAGAATCCATCGCCACAGTTGGGATTCCTCGCGCTCCAGACTCTTAGGCGGGCGGGACCGGCGCGTAGTTTCTGGGGAGGTCTCAATCATAGATAGAACGGCTCCCGTTCAAGAACCACAAAGCGGCTCAGTGGAACAAAAGTGACTCTATTGTACTGTCACCGCAAGAACCGACTCTGTTGGAAAGTTTGGTACGCCGAGACGCCGGCCTCTCGGCGTGTGCCAGACGCGTTCCTTGACTTGCCGCATTCCGCCCCCTGTTATGATCGTCGCAAAGGCGCAACGCTCGTTGAGCGGACATTCGCAACGGCCAAATCTTGATCGGACAAACCATTTCGCATTATCGCATCGTCGAGAAACTGGGCGGCGGCGGCATGGGTGTCGTCTACAAGGCCGAAGACATTAAGCTCGATCGCTTCGTCGCCCTGAAGTTTTTGCCCGAAGACGTTGTCAAAGACCCTCAGGCCCTTAGCCGCTTCCAGCGCGAAGCCAAGGCTGCCTCCGCCCTGAACCATCCCAACATCTGCACGGTGTACGAGATCGACGAGCAAAACGGCCAGCCCTTCATTGTGATGGAGTTTCTCGATGGTGCGACCCTGAAGCATCTGATCGGCAATCGCGCCATGGAACTTGAACGCCTGCTCGATATCGGCATCGAGGTCGCCGACGCCCTCGACGCCGCCCACGTTCACGGTATCGTTCACCGCGACATCAAGCCCGCCAACATCTTCGTCACCAAACGCGGGCACGCCAAAGTCCTTGACTTCGGCCTCGCCAAAGTGACTCCTCGCAAAACCGAAGGCCTGGGCTCCCAAGCTACCGCAACCATCGTCTCCGACGAGCATCTCACCAGCCCCGGCAGCACTTTGGGAACCGTCGCCTATATGTCGCCCGAACAGGTTCTCGCCAGGGATCTCGACGCCCGCACCGATCTTTTCTCGTTCGGAGTCGTACTCTATGAAATGGCGACCGGCACGCTTCCATTTCGTGGCGAAACCGCGGGCGCAATCTTCGATAGCGTCCTGCACAAATCCCCGGTCGCTCCCGTGCGCCTGAACCCTGATCTGCCAGTCAAGCTGGAAGACGTCATATCGAAATCGCTCGAAAAAGATCGCGAAGTTCGTTATCAATCCGCCACAGAGTTAAAGGCAGACCTGAAGCGTATAAAACGCGATACCGAATCGCAGATAATTCAGGCCGCCGGCGTAGATCCGGCTCAATCCCCGCGGGCCCGCCGCTATCGTACGGAAATGATCATGGCTGCGGCCGCGCTGCTCGTCGCGGTTCTGACCGTGTTTGTCGTACGCGCCTACAATTCCCGCGCCACTTCATCGCCGCCCGCTCAACCGCCTTCCAAGCCATCGGTCGAAACCATTGCCGTGCTTCCGTTTCATGACATCTCAGCGGCCACCAGCGACAGTTGGGCCATCGGCATCACCGATGCCATCATTAGCCGCTTAACCTCACTGCAGAATCTTGCCGTCAGGCCGACCACATCGGTATTGAAATACGCGAAGGAAGTGCCGGAGCCGGGCGAAGTGGCCAAGGCCCTGAGTGTTGATAGCGTCCTGGAAGGAACCTACCAGCGTTCCTCAGATGTAATCCGCGTCACCGTGCAACTGATCGATGGCCGCACCGGAAACATAAGATGGTCGCAACGCTACGACCTGCACAGTGCCGACATTCTCACCTTTGAAGATCAGGTCGCCGGCAAAGTTGTCGAAGGCTTGCAGATCGAAATTTCTCCCAATGAGCAGAAATCGATCCAGCAGCCGGCAACGGCCAACGTCGATGCCTATAACGATTACTTGCAGGCGCGTTTCTATCTGACCGAGTATTTTGTGCATTCGCAGCTCGAAAGCATCGAGAAGGGCAAGCGCCTGCTTCTGCATGCCATCTCCTTAGACCCGAATTTTGTCGACGCTTACGCCTTGCTTGCACAATTTGCTTCGCTCCAGGGTGCAAACTTTGTCGAAGGAGGTGCGGCCAATCTGAAGACTGCAGAGGCCGCTGCCCAGACCGCGCTGAAGATCAATCCGCAATCAGCCGAAGCGCTCACTGCCCTCGCCGCCGCCTACAGCGAACAGGGCCGCGAAGGCGAAGCGATCCGCACTGCCCGGCGGGCGGTCGCCCTCGCGCCCAACAACGAGAATTCCTGGCAGATGCTTGGCTACGCCTATTACTACGCCGGGCTCAACGAACTCAGCGAGCAAGCCTACAAACGCCTCACGGAGATGAATCCCACCCTCCTGCAGCCTCACTGGATGTACGCTCGCATGCTCCTCTACAGCGGCAAAACACAGCAAGCGGACCAGGAAATGCGCCAGCTCGTTCAGAAAAATCCGGATCAATTCAAAGCGCTGGCCTACTTCGGCGGAGTGCTCTACTACGAAGGCAAGCTCGACGAAGCCCAGCCCATCTTTGAACGCTCGCTTCAACTTGCGGGCAATACGAGCGACGGCACCGCTCAGATGATGGCCGGATTCTTGTACGCCTCGCAAAACCAACGGCAAAAGATCGACCCCACCTTGTTGAGATATCGCCCCGATCAAATCACCGATGGAGACGGCGCGTATTGGATCGGCGGCATCCACGCTCTTCTCGGCGAGAAGCAGCTCGCGCTTGCCTGGCTCAAACGCACCGTCGCCCAGGGTGACCTGAACTATCCCTGGTTCGAGCGCGATAAGAACTATGACAGTCTGCGCTCCGACCCCGAATATCAGGCCATCATGGCCGACGTCCGCCAGCGCTGGCAGGCCTACAAGAACGAGTTCGATGCAGCTCAATAACGCCTCTACCGTGGAAGACATCTGCTCATTTCCAATGTCAGGCTTGACTTTCGCCACCGCTGGAGTATCGTAGTTCGGTCCGAGATGGCCGGCTTTAGGCCCTGTTGAAGCTTGCCCGAATAATCCCCGACCAGCCTGCCGGCCTGAGAGCATTGGTGCTGAACTTCAGCCCACAACCCTAAAACGGAGGCCACAATGGCGGCAAATCCCATTCCGATTGCAGAATTGCAGCTTGACACGGTGAGAACGCCGGAAGAGACTCTGGTTCACTGTACTGGCCGCATCGTCTCTTCAAGTGTGAGCGCACTGCAGGACACGGTTCGCAACCTCATCCCCACATCGAAAACTCTGGTGCTCGATTTAACCGATGTCAGTTACTTGGATAGTTCCGGTCTTGGCGCCTTGGTTGGTTTGTATCTTTCTGCCAGGCGGCAAAATTGCGAGCTTAAACTCATTCATTTGAACCAGCGATTGAAGGAGCTTTTCCGCCTCACGAAGCTTGCCACGGTATTCGAGGGCCACGAAGACATGCTGGGAATTACGCCGGATTAGCTCTCTCGGTGGAATTGACAGGTCCCATTCAGCAAGCTCGGTAGAACCTTGCTGAAGTGTGAGCTGTCGGGGGTTGAAGCCTTCCGCTTCCGGGAAATTCACAGGGAAACCTTGTGACAACTGTCACCGCCCAGGCTACCTCTACGCGCGTAAGGTAGCTTCCATCCCGGAATCACGCCTTAGTGTGCCGAAGTAGGCCCAGTGTGCCGCCGGACACGCATGCTCTACAAGACTCTCAGCGCCGCGGTCTACGGCATCGACGCCAACATCATTCAGGTGGAAGTCGACTGTTCCGGCATAAAAACTGACCAGGATCACTTCCACACCGTCGGCTTGCCTGACGCCGCCGTGCGCGAGAGCCGCGACCGGGTTCGCGCCGCGCTGAAAAACTGCGGCTACGATATTCCGCCCACCCACATCACCATCAACCTCGCTCCGGCCGATATAAAGAAGGAGGGCTCCGGCTTCGACCTGCCCATGGCCCTCGGCATTGTCGGCGCCTACGGCGGCCTCACCAAAAAAGAGATCGATGATTGCCTCTTCATCGGCGAACTCTCGCTCGACGGTGGAGTTCGCGGCATTCGTGGCACCCTTCCGATCGCGCTCGAAGCACGCTGCCGTAAAATCTCCCGCCTCGTCGTTCCTGAAGCCAATGCGCGCGAAGCCGCCATGGTCGGCGGTGTCGATGTCTATCCGGTCCGCTCGTTACTTGATGTCATACACTTCGTAAACTCCGGCAACGGCATCGTCCCGGTGAAAGCCGACGGCGACGCACTCCTGCGCGAATCGCAGGAATTCTTCGTCGACTTCAAAGATGTCCGCGGCCAGCAAACCGCCAAACGCGCCATCGAAATCTCCTGCGCCGGAGGCCACAACATTCTCATGATCGGCCCTCCCGGCTCCGGCAAGACCATGCTCGCCAAGCGCATGCCCACGATTCTCCCCCCGCTCACCTTCGAAGAAGCCCTCGAGACCACCAAAATTCACAGTGTCGCCGGCATTTTGGAAGCAGGCAGCGGCCTCGTCGGCAAGCGCCCCTATCGCTCTCCCCATCACACCATTTCTGATGCCGGTCTGATTGGTGGCGGCATGATCCCGCGCCCCGGCGAAGTTTCGTTCTCGCACAACGGCCTGCTCTTCCTCGACGAGCTCCCCGAATTCCCTCGCAACGTTCTCGAAGTCCTCCGCCAGCCTTTAGAAGACGGTTCAGTCACCATCGCTCGAGCAGCCATGGCGCTCACATTCCCCGCGCGCTTCATGCTCGCCGCTGCCATGAACCCCTGCCCCTGTGGCTTCCACAATGACCGCACTCGCGAGTGTCACTGCACCACGCCTATGATTCAGCGCTACATCTCGAAGATCTCCGGTCCGCTCATGGATCGCATTGACATCCACATCGACGTCCCCGCCGTGAACTACAAAGAGATGCGCTCCACCAACGAGCCCGAAAGCTCAGCGAAGATCCGCGAGCGCGTCGTACGCACAAGAAAAAAGCAGCTCGACCGCTTCGCCTCCGCCCGCGAAAAAATCTATTGCAACGCTCAGATGTCCTCGCGCCACATCCGCTCCTTCTGCGATCTTTCCGCCGACTGCGAGCGCCTGCTCGAGCGCGCCATGACCCAGCAAGGACTTAGCGCCCGCGCCCACGACCGCATCCTGAAAGTTGCGCGCACCATCGCTGACATGGAGGACGCCTCTGCCATCGAACCCAAACACATCGCCGAAGCCATCCAGTACCGCTCGCTCGATCGAACTTACTGGACGTAATCTGAGAGATCTCAGCTCTAACGTCGAAGTATTCTAACGGCGAACTCCAAGCCAAAACTGCAGCCAAAAAACAAAAGCCGGGGATTTCTCCCCGGCTCTCTCTTGCCAAAAACAAATTAGTCGTTGTTGTAGCCCATCAATCCAAACGACAGGCTGTTGCACTGCCGGGCGTTCAGACCGAGAGACGAGTCGCACCAGTCCGCCCAGGTGAAACCGAAGAACGGCGAGTTGAAGAAAATCTGCCCGCCCGGTTCGCCCGCGCCGTGAATGCTGTTGGTTCGGCCGGTCACGTTGGATACGAATTGACGTCCATCGTAGCAACTGCCGTCCGTCGAGCCAGCGACGCACGTCGGCGTCAGGTTGAACCAGTAGTCCCCAGGTCCGAGTACCAGTGGTTCGGCAAGCTGGACCGCAAGGGAGTACTCATTCAGGCCCAGGAAGTTACGCCCCGTGGCTGCGACCTGAAGTGTGCCGCTGCCGCTGGCGAGATCCGTGCCTCCATTGCCTTCCGAAACGCCCTGCCGGACATCATAGGTGGCGGTCAACGGATCGAAATTTGCATCCGCCTGGACGTTGAACAGAATTCCAGTTACCGTCACGCTCGCGCCCGAAGGAACGTCAAAGGTGCCGTAGGTTGAACTGCCGGAGATGAAAAGCGTGTTTTCATCGGAGAGTCCTGCCGCGTTCGGTGAGGCCGTATTGAGGTCGCCACCATAGAACAAGCATGGGCTGCACAGCGCCGGCGGAATACTGATCGGAGCTGTTTCTTTGCCATTCATGCTGCCCGGCAAATGATGCGATGGCGCTGGCTTTTGAGCCGCCGCTGCAGAGAGACTAAGCGCTACTACGAAAGCTGCTGCGAAAAGCGTCGTTTTCACTCGATTCCTCCTGTTTATTTTCGCTATCTTTTTCAGCATTACCGGCTCCGCGCGATGCGCTGGAACCGTTTCCTGCGATCTCACAAAACTGAAATCAGATTGCTAGTCGGTTCCACGCAGACCGAACGACATAGCGGCGCACTGCTGCGAGTTAAAGCCGAGGCTCGAATCACACCAGTTCGCCCAGGTGAACCCGAAGAACGACGAATTCAGGAACATCTCGTGCAACGGCTGCCAGGAAGCGTGACGCCCGTTAGCCAGCGACGTGGTGTTCGATACGAATTGCCGGAAGACGTTGCAGCTGCCGTCCAGCGTGTTCAGGCACTGCGGCGTAACGTTGAACCAGTACTCGCCAGGCGTCAGCGTCACTGCACTTGCCCACGACAATTCAACCGTATACTCGTACAGGCCCAGGAAGTTGCGGCCGGTTGGCTGCACCACCACCGTTCCGCTACCCGAGGCGATGCTGGTTCCGCCGTTGCCTTCGGAAACTCCGGTGCGGATGTCGTACGTTCCCTGCATCGGATCGAAAGCTGCGTCGGCCTGAACGTTAAACAGAATTCCGTAGACGTTTGCCGTTACTCCCGTTGGAATATTCACGGCAGCGTAAGTGCTCGAGCCGCCGACGATGAGAAGCGTGTTCTCGTCTGACATGCCGGCAGCGTTGGGGCTGGAAGTGTCAAGGTCGCCACCGTAAAACAAGCACGGACTGCACAGAGATGGTGGGGCGGATGGAGAGCCGGTGAAATGTGGAACTGAAATGGAATCATTGCCCGCTAGGTGAGCTGAAGGAGCAGGCTTCTTCGAGCTTGCTGCAACCGCGGAGAGGCTGAGCGCTACCACGAACGCGAATGCCAAAAGCGTTGTTTTCACTATATTTCCTCCTCTGGGTTTTTCTTTGCCGAGACAAGAAAACCGATTTTGCAGAGTGCAAAACGGCTCGCTGAGTTTATGCTGGTAACCAAAGTAATGCAATGGAGAATAAAGTACTCAATCCCGCGAATCCTGCGCCCCGCAAGGATTTTCGCTCGATCATCCGAGAAATGTTGCAAGAATCTGCATACTGCGGCAACCCAGATCTTGGAAAAACTAACGACTCATGCGCGACTGCACGCAATATCAATTGGAAATCGACGAATCGAACGACGAACTGAATGATCTTTAGCTTTGACCCGGATCCCAAATGCTTTTCTATAATTTCTCCCTGTTCCCCAATGTCTCCTATGGTCGTAAGACTCCCTGGTCAGGGGGGAGAACAGAGAAAATCAACAAAAAGTGCAGAAGCCGCGACCCGGCCAACCCCGCAATTGACCGTTTCGTTACAACCTGTTATAAATGCTCGTTTTGCACTCGCAGATGGAGAGCAACATCTCTTCCCCGTGCGAGGCAAACTCCGACGCGGCCAAACTCAACATTCCCGATGTAGGTTTGCGGTGGAAGCGTGTTCGGAATTCCGGCAACAGACTCCCTGGTTCACCGCTCGGGATTCTTGCCGGAACGCAGTGCCTAAACACGTTTGAATATTCCTGAAAACCGATTCATTGGAGGTCTCGTTATGCGCACCTGGCTCGCCACTGCTGCGTTCCAAGGACGCCGTGCAGTATCTGGTTTCCTGACTAATCCGGTTGGAAAAGATCTGGTTGCTGGAAGAAGCTCTTTTCTCCGCAAATGTTGCTCTCTTATCGCGCTGCTCGCCGTTACCGCGATTGCAGCTGTCGCTCAGCCTGCCCCTGAGGCCGGTGGCGAAGCCTCACTCAAGCTCCCCGACCTATCGCTGGTGAGCTTCTTCAATGGCGCCATCGACGGCCACCGGCTCCTGATGATCGGCCTTCTGTTCTGCCTCTTCGGCTTCGGCTTCGGCATGGTCATCTATATGCGTTTGAAAAACCTGCCGGTCCATCGCGCCATGCGCGAGATCTCCGAATTGATCTACGAGACCTGCAAGACCTATCTGCTCACGCAGGGCCGCTTCATCCTGCTGCTGTGGGTCTTCATTGCCGTCATCATTGTGCTGTACTTCGGCCTGCTCGAGCATATGGAAGCCGCTCGCGTGCTCATTATCATGGCCTTCAGTCTCATCGGCATTGCCGGTAGCTATGGCGTCGCTTGGTTCGGTATCCGAGTCAACACCTTTGCCAACTCCCGCACCGCCTTCGCCTCGCTTCCGGGCAAGCCGTTTCCCGTCTACCAGATTCCTCTCGAAGCCGGCATGAGCATCGGCATGATGCTCATCAGCGTCGAGCTGTTCATCATGCTCATCATTCTTCTTTTCATTCCCGGAGACTACGCCGGCCCCTGCTTCATCGGATTCGCCATCGGTGAGTCGCTTGGCGCGGCTGCGCTCCGCATTGCTGGCGGCATCTTCACCAAGATCGCCGACATCGGCTCCGACCTGATGAAGATCGTTTTCAAAATTAAAGAAGATGACGCCCGCAACCCCGGAGTCATCGCCGACTGTACCGGAGACAATGCCGGCGACTCCGTCGGTCCCTCCGCCGATGGTTTCGAAACCTACGGCGTCACCGGCGTCGCGCTGATCACGTTCATCCTCCTGGCAGTAGCCAGCCCGGTCGTGAAAGTCCAACTACTGGTTTGGATCTTCGTCATGCGCGTCATCATGCTGGTGGCCAGCGCAGTTTCTTACTTCCTGAACGCTGCCATCGCCAGCGGCAAATATAAAAATGCCGACGAGATGAATTTCGAGCATCCTTTGACCTCGCTGGTCTGGATTACCTCGATCGTCTCCATCGGCTTAACCTTCCTCACTTCGTACTTCATCATTCCCGATCTCCAGGGCGACACATCGCAGTGGTGGAAGCTGGCCGTAATCATCTCCTGCGGAACCCTCGCGGGCGCAGTCATTCCAGAGTTGGTAAAAGTGTTTCACCTCGGTTGAGTCGCGCCACGTCAGAGAAGTGGTCACTTCCGCCGAAGAGGGCGGAGCCTCTCTCGGAATTCTCTCTGGATTCGTCGCCGGAAACTTCTCCGGCTATTACCTCGGTCTCTCGATGGTCCTGCTGATGTCGATCGGCTATTACTTCAGCACGATGGGCCTCGCAGCCGCAGCCACCATGCTCGCGCCCGCGGTCTTCGCCTTCGGACTCGTTGCCTTCGGCTTCCTCGGCATGGGCCCCGTCACCATCGCCGTGGATTCCTACGGCCCGGTTACCGACAATGCCCAATCGGTTTACGAGCTTTCGCTGATCGAGCAGGTTCCCAACGTCGAAGCCGAAATCAAAAAAGACTTCAACATGTCGGTCAACTTCGATCGCGCCAAGTATTTGCTCGAAGCCAACGACGGTGCAGGCAACACCTTTAAAGCCACGGCCAAACCGGTGCTCATCGGCACCGCCGTAGTCGGCGCAACTACCATGATTTTCTCCATCATCATGGCGCTCACCAACGGACTCACCGCAAACGTCAACAAGCTTTCGCTGCTGCACGCTCCATTCTTTCTCGGCCTGATCACCGGAGGCGCCATCATTTACTGGTTTACCGGAGCCTCCACGCAAGCCGTAACCACCGGCGCCTACCGCGCCGTCGAGTTCATCAAAGCCAACATCAAGCTCGAAGGCGTAGTAAAAGCCTCGGTCGCAGACAGCAAAAAAGTCGTCGAGATCTGCACCAAATACGCGCAGAAAGGCATGTTGAACATCTTCATTGCGGTGTTCTTCGCCACACTCGCCTTCGCCTTCGTCGAGCCGTTTTTCTTCGTCGGCTATCTCATCTCCATCGCCATCTTCGGCCTCTACCAGGCAATCTTCATGGCCGACGCCGGGGCTGCATGGGATAACGCCAAGAAAATCGTCGAAGTCGAACTCAAGCAGAAGGGAACTCCGCTGCACGACGCAACGGTCATCGGCGACACCGTCGGCGATCCTTTCAAAGATACGTCCTCGGTGGCGCTGAATCCGATCATCAAATTCACCACGCTCTTCGGATTGCTCGCCGTCGAGCTGGCCGTAACCCTGACTCGCGATCAAGGCGCAACCATCACCAATGTGCTGGCGCTCGTCTTCTTCGCAGTCTCGTTCATCTTCGTCTACCGCTCGTTCTACAGCATGCGAATCCGAAGCGACAAAACATAGATAGCCATAGAGAGGGCTTGTTTTGAAAGGGCGCGACTTTCAGTCGCGCCGCAAAGCCAATCGTCTACAGCCTTCGGCCTTTAGCACAAGAACGCCATCCCGCCTGGATGGCGTTTTTTCACCCTCCAAACGAACGATATGCCGTCGAGCACGAATCGTTCTAAAATGCTCATCCACGGAGGATTGGCCACCATGAGACATCGCGCAGCCCTATCCAGCCAGACCGAAAAGCGGCTTTGCGCCTACGCCTTGGCGGCGGCAGGAAGCGGCATAGGATTGCTCGCTTTGGCTCAGCCCTCCGAAGCGCAAATTATTTACACGCCTGCCGACGTCACCATCAGGGGGTTACGCAAAGATGCTTACGATCTCGATCTGAATGGAGACGGGGTCGCGGATTTCAAACTAACCGGCGGTATCGATGGGGCCACGTTTTACGCTCACGCCCTCAAGGGAAATGAGGTGATGGGATTTTTTTCGTTCGGAAGTTCGGCCTGCTATGCGAGTGCTCTTGAGCCGGGACGGGTGATTGGCTCAAAGCCGCTTAAGTGGTGCACCAACGAACCGGTGGACGAAATGGTCCCGGGAATGTGGGGTGGCGTGAGGGGCCGCTATCTCGGACTTAAGCTCAAGGCGGATAACGAAATATATTTTGGCTGGGCAAGGCTGGATGTGTCCGCGAGCGGCAGTTACGTAACGGCCCATCTCACCGGCTACGCCTACCAAACCACTCCGAATCAACCAATCAAGGCAGGGCAGATCTCAGATAGCGAGGCCGCCGACCCTCAAAGAGCGCAGACTGGTTCGCTTGGCGCACTGGCACTCGGATCGTCACATCCGGGCGATTGATAGAACCTCAGGAAGCATCGCGCAACCACCCAATCTCCGCCAGTTCCTGCCTGAGCGTCGAGGGATCGCTAAACAGAATCGCGTGCATCCCCAGCTCGCGCGCGGTTTCCGCATTCGGCCGCAAGTCATCGACAAAAACGGCTTCCGCGGGATCGATGGAAAACGTTTCGAAAAAACGTTGATAAATGCGCCGATCGGGCTTGATCATCCGGGCCTCGCCGGAAAGCAATATCCCGTCAAACCACCGCAGAAATTCAAACCGCCTCTGAGCGGTGGGGAAACGTCTCCGTCGACCAGTTGCTAAGCGCATACAAAGGAATTTTTCTCGCACGCAATTCCGCAAGAATCTCTACCGTCCCGGAGATGCTTCCCGCCACCATCTCCCCATGCCGCGCAAACCAGGCGTCGATCAATTCGGCATAATCGGGATGCTGTACCTTCAGCAAAGCGCAGCCCTCGGCAAAGCTCCTGCCTGCATCCTGCTGCGAGTTCCATGATGACGTGCAGACGTTGGCCAGAAAATGCTCCATCGCCGCGTCATCTCCGGAAAAGAGCTTGCGATACAGATAACGCGGGTTCCAGTCCACCAGCACGCCCCCAAGATCGAACACCGCCACTGTGCGAGAAGTCATAGGTCGTTCTAAATCGATTCCCCTGGGTTCCAATTACTCAATTACCCGATTAACAAATTACCCAATCCTTGCTAGTTCGGCCCCTTCATCTTTTCTTTCACGGTGTGCGCCAGCCTCTCGATCTCTTCCGCCTTCTTTACTACCTCCAGCGAAAGAACATTCTCATTCGACTTATCCACATACTCTTTCAGTTCGGCCGTGAGCTTCACCAGTTTGTCGGTATCGTTCTTGAGTACCTTCTGCCGATCCTCATTGGCCTTTTTAGCCATGTCGTGGGCGATCTCCCGCTGCGCTGGATCGTTGTCGCCGGCGTTCCCTCGATCCCCGGGAATCATTGGAGGACCCGGCCTCTGTGGAATACCTTGTGCGGCGCCGGCCGCAGAGAACAGCAAGCAAACAGAAAATAGGAAAGCCAGCTGCATGGATCGCACGGTGACCTCGAAAGTGGGCTGAGGCGTCAAACCCGTTGCTCAAAGTATGACACTTCAGCCCCAATGAGGAAAAGAAGGTTGAGTATGGAGAAAGGAATCGGCCGCAACAACAGGAATCGGCCCTGAACACAATAAGCGTCGCATGCCTGGAACCGGAATCCGAGCAGCGGAACCCGGTTTTACAGCGCGCTCATATTCGAAAGGAACTCGCCATTCGTCTTCGTCTTGCTCAGCTTGTCGATCAGCAATTCCATCGCTTCCACCGGAGACAGCGGGTTCAGCACCTTCCGCAGCACCCAGATTCGCGACAGATCTTCCCGCGGAATCAGCAACTCTTCCTTACGTGTTCCGGAACGCTGAATATCGATCGCCGGGAAAACGCGCTTATCCACCAGCTTGCGCTCGAGAATAATTTCCGAATTGCCCGTGCCTTTGAACTCTTCAAAGATCACGTCATCCATGCGCGACCCAGTGTCAATCAAGGCGGTTGCAATAATAGTCAAAGACCCGCCTTCTTCAATATTTCGCGCCGAGCCGAAGAACCGTTTCGGACGCTGCAGCGCGTTCGAATCCACGCCGCCCGATAGCACTTTGCCCGAAGGCGGAACAATCGTGTTGTAAGCCCGCGCCAGGCGCGTAATCGAATCGAGCAAAATCACCACGTCGCGCTTGTGCTCGACGAGTCTCTTCGCCTTTTCGATCACCATCTCCGCAACCTGCACGTGCCGCGCCGCCGGTTCATCGAAGGTCGAAGAAATCACTTCGCCCTTCACCGACCGCTGCATATCTGTAACTTCTTCCGGGCGCTCATCGATCAGCAGCACCATCAGCACCACTTCCGGATGGTTCGTGGTAATCGAGTTCGCCACATTCTGCAGCAGCATCGTCTTGCCGGCCCGCGGTGGCGAAACAATCAATCCGCGCTGTCCTTTGCCCAGCGGCGTCAGCAAATCCATCACCCGCGCACTGGCGTTCTCGCGCGTCGTCTCCAGCTTCAACCGCTCCTGCGGATACAGCGGCGTCAGGTTATCGAACAGAATCTTGTTGCGCGCTTCTTCCGGAGACTCGAAGTTCACCGCTTCGATCTTCACCAGCGCGAAATACTTCTCCCCCTCATGCGGAGGCCGCACCTGCCCGCTGATCGTGTCGCCCGTCTTCAAATCGAACTTGCGAATCTGCGACGGCGAGACGTAAATGTCGTCCGGGCCCGGCAGATAGTTGTAATCCGGCGAGCGCAAAAATCCGTAGCCGTCGGGCAGAATTTCCAGCACGCCCTCGGCAAAAATGTGTCCCTCTTTTTCGCTCTGCGCCTGCAGAATTTTGAAGATGAGATCCTGCTTCCGCAGTCCGCTCGCCCCGGGCAGCTCCAAGGTCCTTGCGATCTTGGTCAGCTCGGTAATGTTTTTTTCTTTGAGTTCAGCAATGGTCATGATTCACCTATGCCCGAGCACTTAGACGTATCCGTTTCAGCGTTGTCGGGAATTTTCAAAGGAAGGGTATTCAGGGAAGACAAAAACTACAAGGCAGGCGGACCGGGCTGCTTAAGCAGCCCGCCTTTGTGCCTCTGCAACATTCTCCGGCTCCGACAGGATTTCCTGCCGCTCCGCACCCGCGATCCGGTCCAAAACCCCATTCATCGTTTCCTGGATTCTGGTGCTGGGCCGGTGGAACTTCCGCGTGGCCTTGGAGGCGAGCTGGCAAAGCATATAACGGTTCCTCAACGTTTGTAAAGCATCAAAGACACGATCAGAGCGCATGTCGTCCTGCTCCTTCCTTTATAATATTGGGTAATTTCGCTTCGCCTCGCGCCTTCTTAGACGGCCAGGAACCCCACAAGTCGTCCTAAGCCATTCATTTTCCTAAGGTTTTAAAGGAGTTAGCGCAATTCCTACCCAGAATAGATGCGTAACCGGACCCCGAAGATGCTCACTTTTCCTGATTTGGGCTACCCAGGCTGGGTATCTCAGAGCAGATACAAATTCCGGTGATCCGTGGAACGTCACACTCTACTCGGAATCCAAACATGCGTCAACTGATTTCTAGTCCCCTACGAATCTTTACGGTCAACAAGTTCCGCTCTTGAACTGGAATTCCTTTGCTCTTACGGAGTTGCAGAACCCTTCACCTTGACGGCCTCTTGAACCGGCGACATAATCTCCATCGACTGACTGTGTTGGCTGACGTGCCTTCCTGATCTGTCTATCGGCTTATTGCATGCTTTGCTGCAAGGAAGGTTTCATGTCGAATCTCGATCGATGGAAGAAGAACTGCGCAGTCCTCTGCTTCTGCGTGGCCGTCGCGGCCGTTGCATCCGCCCAGACCGTCACTACGCTGGCAAGCTTCGACAAAGCGAACGGCAGAGATCCTGGTTTCCCCGCAGCTCCTTTGGTGCAGGGAACCAATGGAAATTTCTACGGAACGACCGTGGCAGGCGGCAGAAACGACGAGGGCACAGTCTTCGAAATCACTCCTGCGGGAAAGCTGCACACGCTGTACAGCTTCTGTTCTCAGGCCAGTTGCAGTGACGGTGCCGTCGCCAACGCCGGGCTGGTGCAATCCACCGACGGCAATTTCTACGGAACCACCGCTCTCGGCGGCACCGATAACTTTGGCACGGCCTTCAAAATCACTCCGGCAGGCGACCTCACCACAATCTACCGCTTCTGTTCCCAATCGGGCTGCGCTGACGGCATCGATCCGGCCGCCGGCTTGCTGCAAGTGTTCAACGACACTTTCTACGGAACAACCTATGACGCGGGCGCGAGTGGCAACGGCACGATCTTCGAAATGAGCCAGACTGGCGCGCTCACCACCCTTGCAAGTTTTGACGGCGCCAACGGGACTGGGCCGGATTTTGGCTCCCTCATCCGAGCCGCCAACGGAAACTTCTACGGGACGACCATTGCTGGCGGTTCCAACGCCAACGGCTACTGTGAAGCAGAGCGATGGTTGCGGCACGGTCTTTGTAATCACCCCCGGCGGACAACTCACCAGTCTCTATAGCTTCTGCTGGCCCGAACCGAACTGCGCCGACGGTCGAAGAAGTTTTCGGTGGCCTGGTGCAAGGCACGAACCAAATTTCTACGGGACAACAGCCCTAGGCGGGGCCAACAACTATGGAACGGTTTTCGAACTCACCCCCACGCGGCAAGCTGACGACCCTCCACAGCTTCGATCTGTCGGACGGAGCCTATCCCGAGGCCGCGCTAGTGCTGGGCACCGACCGGAATTTCTATGGCACAACGTCGTCAGGAGGAACCGGCGGCGACGGCGGCACGATCTTCCAAATCACGCCCCGCCGGCAAGTTGACGACGCTTTACACTTTTTGTTCTCAGCCGCAACTGTTCAGACGGCACCGGCCCTTTTTCCAGCCTGATCCAGGCGACTGACGGAAATTTCTACGGAGCCACCTTCGCCGGCGGCACCAGCAAGAACTGCGATTGATGGCTGCGGCACCATCTTCAGTCTCTCGATGGGGCTTGGTCCGTTCATCGAGACTCGTCTCACCTCCGGCAAAGTGACCGATCATGTGACGATCCTGGGAAACAACCTGACCGGCACCAGCGCCGTCTACTTCAACGGCACGGCCGCGCAGTACGACGTCGTTTCAGATACCGAAGTCCAAACCACCGTTCCCCCCGGCGCGACCACAGGATTCGTCACCGTGACCACTCTCAACGGCAAGCTCACCAGCAATCAACCGTTCATCGTGCAGCCTTGATCTGATTAACGGTGTCTCGAAGTCCTGGGCACCAACTCCAGCTACAGCAGCTACAGCAGCGCCGACGCAGGCAGCCAGTCGAAGATCTTCCAATGAGATCGGGTTGCACGCACAGTTGCATAATCCGCGCGCAAATGTTTGAATAAAACCCGACTCTCGCAGGGCGCTTAACTCAGCGGTAGAGTGCCATCTTCACACGGTGGAAGTCATAGGTTCGAATCCTATAGCGCCCACCATCTTTTCAACAGTTTTTACGAACCACTAACGGAGCACGCTCTTTATTTTCAAAAGGATAAGGACGCGTGGTCCGTTCTGTAATCCGATAACGAAGAACTCTTTCAGCACTCTGCATACCCTTGACTTGGTGTAGCCGTTTTGGGTACGATTGACCCCTAAATGGGTACAGTCAGCGTGCTTTCCCGGACACTTTTCGGACGTACCCGCGGTGCTGTGCTCGCCGTTCTCTACGGACATGTGGGCGATTCATTCCACTTGCGCCAGCTTTCTCGACTAACGAGAATCACACTCGGGGCGGTCCAGCGCGAACTGCGCCAGCTCGTCGATGCCGGATTGGTTACGCGTAAGACATTGGGGAACCATGTCTTCTATAGCGCCAATGATCGAAGTCCTGTCTTTACAGAGATGAAGGGCTTGGTGACGAAGACTGTGGGAATCCACGATGTTCTCCTGGCAGCGCTCGATCCTCTTAAAGAAAAGATCAGTCTCGCGCTTGTTTATGGTTCAACCGCACGATTGAAGGAGAATACTCAAAGTGATGTCGATCTGATGATTGTGGGCAAGGTTCATTTTTCAGATGTCATAGAGCATCTGGCAGACGCCCAGAGAACCTTGAATCGCGAGATCAATCCTACAGTGTATTCGACACGAGAATTTGGAAAAAAGTTCCGCGGCAATTTTCTGAAGACCATTCTCTCCGAAAACAAGCTATTTCTGATTGGAGACGAAAGTGTCGTACGAGAACTGGGTCAAAAATAGTTGGCTCAACAAGCAATCATCGGACCGCGAGGAGATCGGGCGTTTGCTTGGGATCGCGGACGCCCGTCTGGATGACTATCGGAAGGCCGTTAAAGGAAAATTGTTGACAGACGTGCAGCTGGGTCTGGCGTATGACGCGGCACGAGCTTCCGCCACAGCCGCGCTGCGCGCAGCCGGCTACCGGGTGGTACGGGGCAGCAGTGAGCATTACCGGACCATTGAGGCGCTGGAGTTTTCCATAGATCCGGAGAAGAAGATCATTCGCACGCTAGACACGTTGCGACGCAAACGCAACACAGGCGCCTATGATGACTATGGGCTTGTATCCCAGGGCGAGGCCGATCACGCGGGCAAGGTAGCGGCACAGGTCCGTACACAGGTTGAAGACTGGATTCGGGAAAATTTTGCGGACAAAATCTGACTGGGCGCGGTTTTTAAACTCTGCTCTTAATTCGCGGTTAGTCTCCCATCTGGGTATCAGGCATGAGCACGCACCCGCGCGAACATTCAGGTCAGGTTTTCGCACCAGCATGCCCTGCGACGGTGCTATGAAAATAATCCAGAGGGCGTGCCCAATCGCTGGCAATTGGAATGTGTAGTACGTCGCTAGCTACGCTCGCATTGTGATCCGTTATTGCAGCTTACCATCGTCTTCCACAGCTTTACGGTGCCCGCCGTGCGACTGTATGTTGTTGAAAATACGTCTACCCCAAAATTCGAATCCTATAGCGCCCACCATTCATCATTGCCGCGATGCCGGAACTCCTGTCCGGCTGATCAATGCAAAAGTCTAAGAGGCGTTCTTAACCCGTTGCAGGCGGGAGCGGTGTTCTTCTTTCATCTGTTCCACGGAACGAACTCGTCGGCCGAGGTCAGCCAGTTGAGCCAGCTCTTGCTGAATCGCCTGTAGCCGTTCATGCCTCCGGCCGTGTGCGACTTGAGCCTCTGTCTCATGTCGGCTCTCGCGTCGGTATTGCTCATTCAACTCTTGAAGGTCTGCGATCTCCACGCGGAGACGCGCTATCGTTTCACGAAGCACGGCTAGATGATCCATAATATTAGAATAGCTCATCGAGACAGTTTGAACGTCGGGCCGGCAAAAAACTCAGTGCTGCCATTCGCCCGAAAACCGGCTCTTGCTTTCCGCGGCTGCCTCCTTCGGAATGATTAAAGATCAAGGGACAGTGGAGTCCTGATGGTTTCATCCGCTACTGCACTTCGGCGGGCTCAAACTTTCTCCCTCCAAACAGTTCACCTGTCGCAATGCCAATCCCGAGTTCGGAACAGCTTCTGGCTGGCCCTCGCTCCGGTACACACTGCTCGCCTTTCACCGCGCTGGCCTGCCCAGCGCGGCAACAGTCTGCGCGGGGCTCAGGCGCACCGTGAACTTGTCCTCGCCTCCGCAGCTGATTACGGTTACGTGGCCGGGATACTCTCTCACCCAGATAACCCGTTCGGGATTCACAAATACTTCCATGCCGTCGGCATCTTCAAACAGTACAAACTCCACGTCGCCCCCTCAACGTATTTCCGCCCGCCGATCTCCATCCGGCGATGCCTCCGCCGCGGCTCCGGCCAGCGGCAGAGCCGCAACAATCACCCTGGCATTCCCATCCCACTGGACCTCAAGCCGCCCGCCCAGATCTCGAATCCGTTCGCGCATGCTCTCCATCCCCAATCCCATATTGGCGCCATCGTCTCTTTCCGCAGCTCTCTCACCCGCATTGCCGCCTCCTCTGACGCGCATTTCAACCTCATCGCCATCCTCATCTATGCTCACCGCAATCTTCGCTGTCCCGCAACACTGTTGAATGCTGGTCAGGCTCTCTTGCAGCACACGGAAAAGCGCCAATTCAATCGCGCTCGGCAAGCGGCCCAAATTCTTCGGCAGCTTTAATTCCACAGCGATTCCGTGGTGCTCCGAGAAATCCTCCGCATACCAGGTCGCCGCCGAGGCCAAGCCAATCTCATCCAGCAGTGGCGGATGCAACAACTGCGACATCGCCCGCGTTTCCGCAATCGACTTATCCAGAACGCTCACGCACTCCGCCAGCAGCGCATTCTGCGGAATCGATTTCCGCACAACCTCCAGGCTCATCTTCACTCCCGAGAGATATTGCCCGATGCTCTCGTGCAGTTCCCGCGAGATCCTCCGGCGCTCTGCGTCCTGCGTCTCCAGCAGCCGCACGCTCAGTCTGCGCAGCGATTCCTCGGCCCGCTGCCGCGCTTCCAGTTCGCGGTTCAGAAGATGGTAGTGCAGGCTCAATAAAGCCACAGCCAGCAGAAATGCCGCCGAGAACAGCACAATCTGCAGGCGAAACAAGGCTTGCGACCGTACTTGCCGCTCGGCCAGCAATTGCTCTTCCTGGCGCTGCATCTGCAGGATTAATGAATCCATCTCTCCCGATAGATGCACCACTGATTGCGTGATCTCAGCTTCTTTCTCCAGGCTGGACTCGCCGCGCTGTTTCAGCCTGACCGACTGCCCCAGCAGCGCGACTCTTTGACCCATGAGAGATTCGAGTCGATTGCAATCATCCTGTTGTCGGGCATTATCGGAAGTCATCCTCCTAACCGTTGCGACCGCCCGCAGCGCTTCGGCGGCAGCCGCTTGATACCCATCCAGCCGCGCCGGATCACCCGTTTCCACATATTCCACCCGGCTGCGCCCCGCCCGCCCCATCACCGTGGTTACATTCGCCAGTGCCGATTGCACTTCGTGCGAGTGCGAGACCCATCGTTGCGCGTCTAGCAGGCGGAAAACCGTCCGGTAGGTCAGCAGCGCGCCCGCGCTCAACAGGGACAGAGCCAGGAAAAATACCAGCGCGTTTCGCGTTTTCGGTCGAAGATTCGTGGTTCGGCCTCTGTTTCCGGTCAGTCTAGCATTGCAGATATCGTGAAAAGAGCGTTTTCCGCTGCGCCCTGTTGACTGATTTAGCCACCATCTTCGCGCCTTCGAGGCATCATTCCTCTCCATCCCCCTTGCCCCGAGCCGCCGCAACCCGCATCGGACAAATCTCGAATTTATTGAGCCCCGCCCTCACCGACGGATCGCCTTCGCCAAATTGCCGCGCCTCAGCCTCCGTATCCACTTCGAGCACCGCCAGTCCGAATGTGCCGCCGGAAGCCATGACTGGCCCATACAGAAGAACTCTGCCGGCTGCAAAGTGCTGGTCAAAATAACGCCCATGCTCTCCCATCAGGCGTTTTTCCTCCTCCGTGATGTCGCCGGGAAACGTGGACCGCGGTGGAATCAACTTGAAAAAATAATGCTGTTTCGCCATAGCGAAGGATTCTAGCAACTCAGTCCAGATATTCCTTCACTTTCCTGTATAGCTGACCCGCCAGATCGAGTTCGATCCATCGTCGCTCACCAGCAATCCTCCATCCTGGGCCACCGTGATCCCTACCGGTCGCCCCCACGGATTACCATCCGGCAGCACAAAGCCGGTCAGAAAATCTTCGTACTCCCCGCTCGCGTTGCCGCTCTGATGCAGCGGCACGCGAATCACTTCGTAGCCCACGCGCACACTCTTGTTCCATGATCCATGCTCCGAAGCAAAAATATCCCCCTTGTACTCGGCAGGGAACTGCCCCCCATCGTAAAAAGTGAATTCCAGCGAAGCATTATGCGGCTGCAGCAGCACATCCGGGGTAATCACTTTATCCTTCAGTTCCGGATGCTTTCCCTTCTGCCTCGGATCCTGATGCCCCCCCATATACCACCACGGCCAGCCGTAAAATCCGCCTTCCTGCACGTGCGTGATGTAATCCGGCACAAGATTGTCGCCCAGCGCGTCGCGCTCGTTCACCGAACACCACAACTCTCCCGTCTTCGGATCGACAGCAATCCCTCCACCCGCATTCCGAATACCGTAGGCATAAACGCTCAACGTGCAATTCGCCGGATTGCACACCAGAATATCCGCGCGATTCCTCTCCCCGGGATGCGTATCCGGATCATCCACGTTTGACCCCGATCCCACCGCTACAAACATTTTCTTGCCGTCCTGCGAAAATGCCAGCGCCCGAGTCCAGTGCCCGCCCGTATTCGGAAGATCTGCGATATGTTCTGGCTGTCCTGTCGCCTTCAGATCACCGTTGTGATAAGCAAAACGCACGACCTCAGCCGTGCTCCCAACATAAAGCCACTGCGGGTCCGGTCCCGGAGGATAGAAGGCCAATCCGTACGGATGCTTCAGCCCAGTCGCGAACACCGCCGACAATTCCGGTTTGTTCTCAGACGTAAGCCCGCGATACACGCGGATGCGGCCCGGATTGCTCTCGGTAAGAAAGATGTCGCCGTTTGGCGCCGTGCGCAACGTCCGCGGGTTGTCCAGCCCAGTGGCGAACAACTCAACTTTGAATCCCGCGGGCGCCACCGGCCAGGCATTTTCCGGCCGCGCCACCACCTCCGGCCCATTCTCCGCCGATTGTGTCGCATACGGCGCCGGCAAATCTTTCACCGTAATTTTGCGGGCCGTTCCCGGCTTTTCATAACGGAAGTCGGTAAACGGCGGCGTCGGGGGCGGAGCTTTTATTTTCGAGCTGCCCGAATCTGGCGGCAGCGCGCTCGCCACTCCCTTGCTGTTCTGCGCCAATCCCAGCGACTTTACATAGCTCACGATTTCCCAGCGCTGCTTCTCCGGCAACTTCGCCCATGAGGGCATGCCATTTTCTTTGTCGCCCTTGGTGATGAACCAGAAAACTTCGCCCGCCGTCGCCGTCTCCAGCTTGCCGTCAACCAGCGATGGCACGTTGCCTGCGCCTTCGCCCGTCCTGCCGTGGCACGAGAGGCAATTATGCGCGTACAGTTGCTTGCCCGTTGCGATCGCGGCAGGTTGTTCATCGTAGGGATTCTTCATCTTCTGCGCCGAATCCGGTGCGTTATGGAAGTTCTTATCGACGTCGGCGAGCAGCAGCAGAGGCAGGAAAATCGCCGCCATGATGGTGAGTGATCTTGCAAACGAGCCCATGCATCCTCTCTGAATCCTATAGAGTTTGGTAATTCCTTGGGATTTTGATGCAGATCGGGGCCTTGCGGATTACAAGCCACAACAACTTGCAGAAGGACTGGCAAACGTACTGCTTCCAGCTACATCTCAGGTACGGCAGGAGGGGTTATTTCTCCGGCCGCCTGCCTTTTACCACCTGCTCATACCACAACCGGTGATGCGTTCTCGCCCAATCGGTCGAAACTTCGCCGCGGATAATCGAAGTGAATCCGCCGCGCACCATCGCCGTGCCCATGTACACGTGAATGATGAACCCGCCAATCGTGGCCAGCGCCGCCACCACATGCACCGTCACCGCCAGATAACGCAGCCAGCGCAGGCTCCACGGAATCGACTCCGCAAACCAGAGACCCACGCCTGAGATTACCAATAGAATCACGCCATAAAGCATCAACCAGAAAAACAGTTTCTGCCCGTAGTTGAAGCGCCCCTCCGGTGGAAGATTCTGATCATCATTTTCGATGTAGTGCTTGATCGCTTTCTTCCAGCGCAGATCGGCGTCGGTGATCTGCATATCGCGCCACCACATCTTGTACATCCATAACATCGAGACTGTGAAGGCCAAGCCAATCCAGGGATGCCAGAACCTTGCAGTCGGTCCGCCGCCTACAAGTACCGCAAGCCAAAACATGTACGGCGACCAGAAGGCCAAGCCAGTGATCAGGCAATAAATGTAGAACACCGCGCCCACCCAGTGATGAACCCGCTCCACCAGCGTATAGCGCAGAATGCGTTCTCCGGGTTCGCCCGTGGTTCGTGGCGACGAGATGGCATGCGAACTCACGGCTTTCCTCCGTTCCCATTCTTCTCGTGATGAACTTCCTTCGGTCCATAGCGGAAGTAATGTAGCGTGACCCCGATCACGCCAAACAACATGGCTAGATTCCCAATCCACTTCGCCGGGCCTTTCCAGAATCGCACTACCCACGGAATGTGCGGATCTTTCGGCAAGCCGCCATACAATTCTGGATTCTTCGCATCGTGCAGGACGTAGATCACGCCAGTTCCGCCGACTCCGGCTGGATCGTAAACTCCGGCGTCGCGGTAACCGGAATTTTCGCGGAGCTGTGTGGCGCGAGTCTCCGCCAGCTCCTTCATCTCCCCCTTGGTGCCAAAATGCAGGCAGCCCGTGGGGCACGCCTTGATGCAGGCAGGTTCGAGCCCTACCGACACGCGGTCATTGCACAGCGTGCACTTGAAAACTTTGCGCGCCGTCGGACTGAATTTCGGAATATTGAACGGGCAGCCGCTCACGCAATATCCGCATCCGATGCAGTTCGCTTCCTGGAAATCGACGATGCCGTTGGCGTACTGGACGATGGCGGCGTCCGCGGGACATGCCACCAGGCAACCCGGATCGGCGCAGTGCATGCATTGATCTTTGCGCATCAGCAGCATCATGCTGCCGTCTTCGCGCTCATGTTCGTTGAACTTGATCAGGTTCCAGTAATTCCATGCCGTCTCCGGCATCGTCTGGTAGCTGTTGTTAAAAGTGGTTTCGCTGAACGGATAACCGTTCCATTCCAGGCAGGCCACCTCGCAGGCTTTGCAGCCGATGCACGTGGTTGTGTCCACCAGCTTACAGACCTGGAATTCCCGGTCCAGCCCTGCGCCAGCGACCGACCCGGCGTGTCCCGAAATTCGCACGATTTCCGTTGAGGCCTGGCTCATGCTCGCTCCTACGCCTTCTCAACTTTCACTAAGAAGCCCTTGGATTCTGGCGTGTGGGCGTTCGGATCGGCGACGGTGGGCGTCAGCAAATTCGCCGGCGTCCGCGCGTCTTTTCCTTCATCTTCAACGATTCCGCGAAAGCCCTGGTGAATCGGCAAGCCGATCTGATATACCTTCTTGCCGTCGATTGTCATGGGTTTGATTCGCTTCGTGACGAAGGCCTTCGCAATGTACGTCCCGCGCGCGCTGATCACTTTGATTTTTTCCGCTCCCTTGACGCCCAAATCGTTCGCCAGCTCGACCGGGATTTCAATGAACGGTTCCGGAATCAGTTGCACATTCATCGGGTTATTCTTCGTCCAATAGTGATACTGCTCGGTTAACCGGTAGGTCGTGCAGACAATGCTGTACTCCTCCGGTGTTCCAAACTTGTCGTACGGCGTCTTGAATTTTTTCACCAGCGGATTATTCGATTGATTGGGGTGCAGCGGGTTCTTGATCGGGCTTTCGATCGGTTCGTAATGTTCGGGGAAAGGTCCATCCGCCAGCACTCCGATGGGCGCGAACAGCCGTCCAACGCCCTCGGGGTTCATGATGAATGGCCCCATGTGGTCTTTCGGAGCAGAATCCGGTTTGAAATCGGGCACATCATTGCCCGCCCATTTTCCCGCCGCTTCGTTCCACCACACCTGTTTTCGCGAAGGATCCCACGGCTTGCCGTCCGGATCGCACGATGCCCGGTTGTAAAGCACGCGGCGGTTTGCCGGCCACGACCACGCCCAGTTCTGGTAGATGCCCAGGTTTGAGGGATCCTCGGTGCCACGGCGCGCCATCTGGTTTCCGGCCTCCGTCCAACTTCCGGAATAGATCCAGTTGCCGCACATGGTGGTTCCGTCATCCTTTAACCAGGCGAAGCCGGGCAGCTGCTGGCCAGCCTTGATCACTTGTCCAGTTGCCGGGTCGGTCAAATCCGCCAGAGCTTTGCCGTTCACCTCCATGGCCACTTGTGAAAGAGGTGGATGAGCGCCATCGGCGTAGGCCCAGCTCAGATTGAGAATTGGGTCGGGAAACTTTCCGCCCTCCTTCTTATAGAGATCGCGAACTCGCAGGAAAATCTGGGCAACAATATCCTGGTCAAGCCGCGCTTGTCCGGGAGGCGGTACCGCGGCATTCTTCCACGTCGCCCAGCGCGCCGAGTTGGTCATGCTCCCATCTTTTTCCGCAAACCCTGCGCAGGGCAAGCGGTACACCGTTGTGTTGATGGTTTTCTGTTCGTCGGCGGTAATTCCCGGCGCTCGCCAGAACTCGCTGGTCTCATCCGGATATATCTCGCCCACCACCAGCCAATCGGCCTTCTTGAGCGCGTTGATGTTCTTGTTGGTGTCCGGGCCGATCATTACTCCGTTCATGCCGAACGCCATCATGCCCTTGACCTTGCCGTTGTACATGTCGTCCCAGATGTGGGTCCACGAATAATCGCGGTCGACTTTAGGCAGGTAATCGAAGGCGAATTGGTTCTCTTTTTTCGCCGCATCGCCGTACATCCCCTTCAGGAGCGAGACGAAAAATTTCGGCGTGTTCGAGTAGTAGTTGAACGAAGCCCAGGGCGTGGGTTTCGAGGCCATCGGCGTCACCCGCTTGAGATACGCGGCCAAATCCGTATCGGCAGGAGTCGGAGCCTTGAGATATCCCGGCAGCGAGTCGTAGAGCCCGGCCATGTCAGTGGCGCCCTGAATATTCGAATGGCCGCGCAGCGCATTTACTCCGCCGCCTGCTCTTCCGACATTTCCCAACAGAAGCTGGATCATGGCGGCCGTGCGAATGATTTGCGTTCCGAACGTATGTTGCGTCCAGCCCACGGCGTAGATGATGGTCGCCACCTTCTTCATGTCCCCATCTTTGCGGACCGAAGTAAACATGTCGGCGGCTTTTAGAAACTGATCTTTGGGGATGCCAGTAATCCGTTCCACCATTTCCGGCGTGTAGCGCGAATACTGCTGCTTCAACAACTGGAAAACGCACCGGGGATGCTGCAGAGTGAGGTCATACGTGACGTTTGCCGGCAGAGCTGGAGGTGGTGTCGCTCCTCCGACCTTGCCCGGTGCCGGTTCAGGGGCATGACCAGTCGTTCCCCCCGGCCCGCCGGAACCTCCTGTGCCTTCATAATTCCACGTGGATAAATCGTATTTGCCGGCCGCGGCGTCAAACCCGGAGTACAAGCCATCCTCTGGCAGTTTGAAACCTTCCTTAACCACAAAGGCGGCGTTGGTGTAATTGACAAGATAATCTTTCGCGATCCGGTTGTTCTCGATCGCGTAATGGATCAGCCCGCCGAGGAACGCAATGTCCGAGCCGGCGCGGATTTGGCAGAAGAGATCTGCCGTGGAAGATGTACGGGTGAATCGCGGGTCTACCGAGATCAGCTTGGCGTTGCGGTTCCGCTTGGCCTCCATCGCCCACTTGAACCCGCAGGGATGGTTCTCGGCGGGGTTCCCGCCCATGATCAACATCATGTCGGTGTTCTTGATGTCGACCCAGCCATTGGTCATGGCCCCGCGTCCGAATGTTGGTCCCAAACTTGAGACCGTGGGGCCGTGTCAAACACGGGCTTGGTTTTCTAAATAAACCAAGCCCAACCCCCTCATGGCCTTGACGACCAGATAATTGAACTCATTAGTATCCGTGCAACCGCCGATGAACGAGATGCCTTCGCACCGGTTGACGGTGCGGCCGTTCGTGTCCTTCTCTACGAAAGTGTCGTCGCGTGTTTTCTTGGTCCAGCGCGCGATCTCATTCAGCGCGTCATCCCAGGAGATATCCTGCCATTCCGTCGCGCCGGGGCGCCGCACTTGTGGTTTTGTCAACCGGCGAGGGTTGAGCATGTCCTGCTCCAGCGAAGAGCCCTTTGGGCACAACGTCCCGCGGTTGGTGGGAGTGTCAGGGTCGCCCTCAACGTGAATCACCTGCGGCGTGACGTTCTTCGCCTTGTCGCCAATCGTGTAGATAAGGACGCCGCATCCCACCGCACAATATGGGCACGTCGATCGCGTCTCGGTCGCGCGCGCAATCTTGAGTTCTTTCAGTTGCGCCACCGCCGGAGTCAGATCGAATCCCAGGAGAGAGAAGCCCGCTCCACCTGCCAGCGCGCCTTTGAGGAAAGTTCTGCGGGAGAATTCCATTGCGCATCCTCCGACCACGTCCATCGTCTAATGCGTCAAGCCGATCGATACAACATCAGAAACCTGGTCGTTATCGATCGTCGCTGCTCGAACTTTTAGCCCCAGTTATGATACCGGCCACAAAACGCGTAGCCGCGCTGCGCCCCGATTTTCCAAAAACTATAATCCCGCCGCCGCCCCAACGTCAATGCTTCAAAAACTGTATTTCAAGATAAAACTCGCGCCCCCGGTTGCCCTCTCTCCACTCAAAGCCCCATAATCGCCCGGTGCCTGCCACAACCTTCTACCAGCGGCGGATTCGCCGGGCTGAACAGCTCTCATCGCAGCATCCCTTTGCCGCGGAGATCCTCGGTTTCTACGTCCATGTAGCCCGTTTTCAGCTGATGCTTCACGATCGACTGGAAAAAACGGGGGGAGCCACTTCGGCTGCCGAGCCGCCTCGATTCGAACCCCTTCTGCCCGGCTTCCAGCAATTTCTCTCCATGGTCGAAGAGCACGGTCCCAGCCGCGTCGCCAGCGTTGCCCGTGAAATCCGCAGCACTCAATCCGGATCTTGTCCCGATCTGCTAAGCGCAGTCTGGAACTCCGCCAGTGCCGCACCCGCGACCGCCGAAGAATTCCTCGCCTTCGCCTTCCTGCAGCCGTACGCTGAATCAGCCCGCTCTCGCGCCCAATTGCAACTCGAGAACTACACCCATCCTCTCTGCCCGTTCTGCAGTCGCAAGCCCTCCTTCGCCGCCCTTCGTCCCATGGGCGATGGCGCCCAGCGCAAACTGTTCTGTGGATTCTGCCTCGCCGAATGGGACTTCCGCCGCATCGTCTGCCCCAACTGCGGAGAAGAAAATCACGCCAAGCTCCCCGTCTATACGGCCGAGACCTTTCCTCACATCCGCGTCGAGTGCTGTGATTCCTGCCGCGTCTATCTCAAGTCCATCGACCTCGCAAAAAACGGCCTAGCCGACCCTCTGGTCGATGAACTCGCATCTCTCCCCCTCGATCTCTGGGCGCAAGAACATGAATACGTCAAAATTCGCCCGAACCTGCTGGGAATGTGAGTTCACCGATTTTCGTAATAGCGGCTTTCGCAACAATTTCTGCCCTCCCGAGTTTGTAAACTTATTGCACCTCGTACAACCTTCAGCCCGTCAAGCTTGATCAGAGCGGTAGAAAGCCGTATAAGCTTAAAGAACACCTAAAACTTAACCGACCCCTCGGATGGAACGTTGAATGCGCTTCAGTAAGCTTCTTTTGCTCTTTTTTGCCTCGAACCTGTGCTTCGCCGCACAAGCGGACCGCATCACCGCGCCCATAAGCAGCCGCCAGATGATCGCCCTTCAAGGCAACATGCACGGCTTGGCCAAATCTGAATTCGACCAGGGCCGCGCCGATGGCAGCCGTATCCTGAGCAACGTTTCGATCATCGTCAAGCCGTCACCATCGCAGCAAGCGGATCTTCAGACGCTGCTCGCCGAGCAACGCAACCCCTCATCGCCCAATTATCGCAAGTGGCTCACCCCCACCCAATTCGCTAGCCGCTTCGGACTAAACCAGAACGATCTCAACAGAATCACCTCGTGGCTGCAATCGCAAGGCTTAACCGTCACTCGCGTCGCAAATAGCCACAACCAGATCTTTTTCGAAGGCACCACCGCTCAGATCGAAGCCGCTTTCCGGATTGAAATTCACAATTATCTCGTCGATGGAGAACTCCACTACGCGAACTCATCCGAACCTTCCATTCCCGCACCCCTTTCGGGAATCGTGCTCGCCATCCACCATCTGAACAACTTTCAACCCAGGCCGCACTCCATCGTCCGGCAAATAACTACCGCCGACCCGCATTACACCTCGCATATCTCCGGCAGCCATTTCGTAGCGCCCGGCGATTTCGCCACCCTCTACGACGTGCAACCTCTTTACAACGCGGGCACCGACGGCACCGGCCAAAAAATCGCGCTCACCGGACAAAGCTCCATCAGCCTGAACGACGTGGCAAATTTCCGCAGCGCCGCCGGATTGCCCACCAACGTTCCCACACTCCTGCTCGAGCCCGGCACCGGTAATTCCACTCGTTGTGCCGGCGACGAAGGCGAATCCGATCTCGATGTCGAATGGTCCGGAGCCGTCGCCAGGAACGCCGGCATCACTCTCGTCTATGCCGGCGTAGGTACCGGTGAAACCTGCGCCACTCGCACCTCCGGCGCATTCGACGCGCTGCAATATGCGATCGATCAGAACGTCGCTCCCATCATCAGCAACAGCTATGGCAATTGCGAATCCGCCATCGGCCTTGCCGAAGCGCAAACCATGCAGGGATGGATCCAACAGGCCAACTCGCAAGGCCAGACCGTCCTCTCCGCCTCGGGCGACGATGGCGCCGCCGATTGCGATTTCCAGGTCCGATCGGCAACCCATGGCCTGGCCGTCGACATTCCCGCTGCAATTCCAGAAGTGACCGGCATGGGCGGCACAGAATTCTATGGAGACCCCGCCGCCACGGTCTCAGGCGGCAATGCCCCCGCAACCACTTACTGGAGCGGCACCACCGGCGGCAATGACACTCTCTCCTCAGCTCTGTCTTACATTCCCGAAGAAGGCTGGAACGACACCACCGAAGAACTCGCCACACCCACCGGAGTCATCTCCGCCTCCGGCGGCGGCGCCAGCATCTTCTTTGTGAAGCCTTCATGGCAGACCGGAACCGGTGTGCCCAACGATGGAAAGCGTGACGTACCCGATCTCGCACTGAACGCCTCGCCCAACCACGATCCTTATCTCTTCTGCTCCGAAGACGGTGCGAACGGCGCCATCGTAGCTAGTTGCACAGACGGTTTTCGTACCGGCAGCGGTGGAGATTTCACCGCCGTCGGTGGCACCTCCGCCGCCGCGCCCACTTTCGCCGGGATTCTCGCCCTCATCAACCAGTACCTCGGCCTATCAGGATCAGGCAACATCAATCCCAATCTCTATAGCTTGTCCGTAAGCAGTCCCGCAGCGTTTCACGACATCACTTCGGGCAGCAACATCGTCCCGTGCACCCAAAACACCACCGGCTGCCCCGCAACCGCTCCCTTCCAATACGGCTTCAGCGCTACCGCTGGCTACGATCGGGTCACCGGCCTCGGTTCCGTCGACGCCAATGAACTCGCGCTCGCATGGGCAGCTTCGCTCGATCCCGACTTCGCACTCACCGCTACTCCGGCCTCAGTTTCCATGTCAGCGGGCCAGCCCGCGTCCTTCACTCTGACGATCTCTCCCATCTCCGGTTCCACCGGAATGGTTGTCAATTTCACGCCCAGCAGTTGCGCCGGTCTGCCCGCGGGCGCGACCTGCAGCTTCAACCCCGCCAGCGTAAATTTTGATGGCACCAATAACGCTTCGACTGTCGTCACCATCGCAACCGTTGCTAATATGGCGCTCCCTGCCGGACAGCAGACCGTCACCATCACCGCAAACAACGCATCCGCAAGCGTCGGCCTCACCGTCACTAAGACCACCGAAAGCTTCACGCTCTCAACTACCGCCAGCACCTTCCCGGTCGGCGTAGGAGGGACCGACAACATTCTGGTCACCGTGCAGAGCCAGACCGGATTCCTCAGCCCCGGCAATGGGACTACCGTCCTGCCGCTCACCTATACTTGTTCCGGAATTCCCGTCACTGCGGAGATTTCCTGCATCATCAACAACGGTCAGCCAACTACCGCCTCCACCGTGACTGTAAATATTGTCACTACTCCGGTCACCACCACACTGGATCGTTCGCCGCTCAGCCACAGCCGCATCTTCTTCGCCGCGCTACTCCCCGGAATATTCGGAATCCTGTGCGTGCGTTCGCGCGCACGCACCCTGCGCCTGTTCACTCTCATTATCGTTCTCGGATTTTCCACTTTCTATCTCGGCGCCTGCAGCGGAAAAAAGACACCAATCAGCAACGTTGGCCCCAGCAGTCTTCCCAACGCTGGAACGCCTCCCGGCGACTACACGGTCACTATCAACGCCACCACCGGCGGGGCCGTTCCCATCACCGGCTCGCTGCCCATTCATCTCAGCGTAGGAGCGCAATAGCGCGTGCTGACTGCATTCGTTTAGCGTCATCCCGAAGTCCCGCGTTTTCACCAGCGGGACGAAGGATCTCTCGGAGCACAGAGCGTGCGGATCGAAATTTCACTGCTACCGAATTCTCTGCTCGGCTCCGCCGTCGAACCCGCACCCATCGACCGCTGTCCTCCTGTGCAAAACCGCTCGCCCTTGGCCCTTGCGCACCCACACGCGCGCGGGTTAACATTAACCTGTTCTCATTGGCCACGTTCCCGCGTAGGCCTTCCGCGCCCCAGGCCGTTCCCGGCGGCGCGACGGATTCCGATAGCGGATACTTGACACGCATCATTTTAGATTTTTTCGCAGAGTACGATTTGCGTCACGAACTAGCAGACATTGCGGTTGCGCTCACAATTGCGTCCCGCCCACAACTCACTCACGCACCGGGTGAAACCATACTTCGCGGACCAATTCGCCGTTCAAACGCAAGCCAGGCATACACAAGCTGAGGCTACGCATTTTCAGACGCAAATGAAGAATCGCAGCTAAAGAATAAAGAAGCGCGCAGAGCGTCCGTGCCAACGCTGGCAGCGCCGTTCGCAACCAATGGGGAATTCCAAATCGCAACATTTTGCAACTGCCGCGTGACATCAAACGCGCAGTCATGAGAGGACTATGAACGCAGGACCAGGAAGACCCTCCGGAGGCGGAGGAGGAGGACGTCGCCGCCGTCGCGGGCGCCGTCACACCAATCAACGCGGTCAGCGCCCCGGCAGCGCCCAGGCCCGCCATAATCAGGACGGCATCTACACCGCCCCCATGGATCACAGCTACCGGGCCGCTCTTGCCGGAAACAACAACGGCCAGGGCGCAGGCCGCCGCGGCAGCCGTCCCGGCTTCGGCGCATCTTTCACCCCCGCTGATCCCGAACCTCTGCCCGTCCGCGAAGATGCCAACTCGCGCATCTTCGCATTTGTCGACGATCTTTTTTTCGCCACCAAAATCCAGGAGACCGCGCGCAAGCTCAACGTCAAAGTTGAGTTCGTGAAGAATGACAAAGATTTCGCCGACCGCATTCTGCAGAACGGCAACGGCGAAGAGAAGCCGTCGCTGATCATCTTCGATCTGAACAATGTCAACGCAAAACCTCTGACGCTTGATTCCGAAATTGAAGTCAAAGCTGAAGAAGGGCACTTCGATTATCGGATTTCTCTCGCACGTACAGGGAGATCTCAAGCAGAAAGCCCACGAAGTAGGCTGCGACATGGTTCTGCCGCGTTCCGCCTTCTCGCAGAACCTGCCTCAACTATTGCGCCGCCACGGAGCGCCCGAAGAAGAAAATCCGGTGGTCCAGTAGGAAACAGTGGACAAACCGACAACCAGGAACTGACAACTGGCATCTGGCAACTGTCGCCTTACCCCGGCGGCCAGTTCAGCTTTCGTCCGCCGATCAAGTGAACGTGCAGATGAAACACCGATTGCCCTGATTCCGGACCGACATTCAAAACAGTCCGATATCCCTTCTCGATATCGCGCTGGCGCGCAATCTCCGCCGCCGCCAAATGGCAGCGCCCGATCAGTTCGGCATCCTCCGCCTCAGCTTCCTTCAGCCCGGCAAAATGCTTCTTCGGAATCACCAGCACATGCGTCGGCGCCTTCGGATCGATGTCCTCGAATGCATAAACGTGTTCATCTTCGAAAACTTTCTTGGAAGGAATCTCGCCGCGAAGAATGCGGCAGAAAAGGCAATTATTCGTAGCGTCGCTCATGATTGGATTTTACAGAAAAGATAAACATCAGTAGAGCGATGTCCGGTCAGACATCTCAGTCCAGCCGCACCACAAAAACAGCTCCATCCGGCGAATGAGTTTCCGCCGCGAGCTTTTTCGCCCGCTCGCGATCATCATCCTGCACCCGCACTCGGATCCACCAATCGCCCGCTGGACTCGCGAAGCTCTGCACCTTCGCCGTATGGTAGCGCCGCTTCAAATGATCGGCCAGCTTATCCGCGGTCTGCTCGCGCGGAAAGCCGCCAATCTGCACCGCCCACTTTCCTCCCGCTTCTAGCGGCGCCGGAGTTTCCATCACTTCGATCTTCACTTCCGCGATTCCCGGCAGATAAACATCCAACTTTTTTGCCGCCGCCAAAGACAAATCAACCACTCGTCCAGGAATAAACGGACCGCGATCCGTGATCCTCACCAGCGCCCGGTGTCCAGTCTTCAAATTCGTCACCCGTACAATCGAGCCCAGCGGCAGCGTGCGATGTGCCGCCGTCATCGCGTGCATGTTATAGACTTCTCCATTCGATCCCCGCCGGTTGTGATACGGAGGCCCGTACCAGCTAGCCAAGCCAGTCTCCGTCGCAATCGGCACCGCACCAGCCGGAATCGAAGGCTCGGCAAGATCCGCGCTGTTCTCTCCCCGCAGACGATCGTTCTTCTCCGCGCCCTCCGGCCGCGAACTCGCAGTCGTAGTCGTAGTCGTTGTGTCCGAACTCGGAGGCGGCGGAGGCGGCACATTCACTCGTGCCTGCTTCGAATGTCCACACCCGGTGAGCAAAGAAAGGGCAACAAGGGAAACGAACAGGCAGGAAAATAAGGAAAGCGGAGCCGCAGGCAGCCGGAAAGAATCACAACCTCGAACCTGCCTCAGCGCGGCTCTAAAAAATCCCATGCTCACTTATGCGCCGCTTTTTGCTGCTCCATGTAATCGGCCAGCTCAGTCAGCTTCGTGCTGGCAACGCGCAGAGCCTTGGTCGAATGTTGCCGCACCGCCGGCACCACTTCGTCGTTCAAGTACTTGATGAACTCCGGAATCTCCTTCTCGATCCGTTCCGCCGCCTCCGCCACAGTCTTGCTAACCCGCGCCGACGCGTCCTCGACCTTGCGGTTGAAGTTGTCCATAAAGCACCTCGAAGCTACCCGGCGCGAACGAACTCACGCCATGATTGCGACTGCCAGATTTGCTTATTATTTCGTGCCCCGGCCCGCACGGTCAATGGAAGGAATATGAATCGTAATGGTGCGCTTTGTCCATCTCGTCCGTTTTGCGTCATCCCGAAGTCCCGCGCTTTCACCAGCGGGACGAGGGATCTCCCAGGGCACGCAGCGCTTCCCGGTCAAACTACTCCAACGACTTGACGCCCAGTCCTTCAATCGTTTTTACCGCGTCACCAGTTTCCAGGCCACGGCCGCCACGAAAATAACCACTCCCGCCAGATAGCCCCACATCCGGCCACGCCCTAGCTTTTCGTGATCTATCATGAATTACCTCGTAAAGATATTTTATCCGAGAGGCAGGCCACGGCGAATTCATTTTGAGCTCCCCAACCAAACTCAATCTATTCAAGAAGTCCGGGACCGTAACATTTCGCCGCAAGCTCCTCGCGTGGTACACCGCGCACGCGCGCGATCTGCCCTGGCGCGAAAGTCACGATCCCTACCGCATCTGGCTTTCCGAGATCATGCTGCAGCAAACCCGAGTCGCCGCCGTAATCGAACACTACCGCGAGTTCCTGCGCCGCTTCCCGACGGTCGAAAAACTAGCCGCCGCCCGCGAATCCAGCGTTCTCGCTGCCTGGAGCGGTCTCGGCTACTATCGCCGCGCCCGCATGCTCCATGCCGCCGCAAAAGTCATCGTCCGCGAACACGGAGGAATATTCCCCAACACCGCCGCACGCCTGCGCGAGCTTCCGGGAATCGGCCGCTACACCGCCGCCGCGATCGCCAGCATCGCGTTCCATGAGCCCGTCGCGGTAGTCGATGGCAATGTCGAGCGCGTCCTGCAACGAATCTCAGGCGAAAGGATCACCGGGGAACAATTGTGGCAGGCTGCAAATCATTTGTTAGATGCACAACATCCCGGCGACTTCAATCAGGCCATGATGGAACTCGGGGCAACAGTCTGCACGCCGCGCGCACCCGCATGTCTAACCTGTCCGGTCATCGACCTCTGCGCGACACGCGGCGAACTCACCACAACAGAAAAGCCCGCGCCCCAAAAGAAGCAAGAAATCCATTACTCGCTTATCTCTCGCGCCAACGATGCTCGATGTCCCGAGGTTTTCTTGGTCCGCCGTGCGAGCAACGCCTCGCTCATGGCCGGCATGTGGGAATTGCCGGAGAGGATTCGAGTCGATGAGTCATCAGTACCTGCCTTCACCCTTCGCCATTCCATTACGGTGACCGATTACACCGTCCGAGTTTGGCGGGATCATTCCCATGAACCCGGCAGCGGCAAATGGTTTCCTCTCGCTAAACTCTCCACCGTTGCCCTGACCGGCCTCGCGCGAAAAATCCTGAGGAATGCGGCAATCCTCTAAGGCGGCACACCCCCTCCGGCAATTGTTTCCCCGCTTGGCGAATTGCCGCGCCGCGTCATAGTTCTTGCCCCGCCCTCATGCGTCGAAACCGAGACGTCCCGTCCCGCATGCCTTCCAGGTCATCTAAAATAGAAGTTGGCACTCTAAACATGCGCTGGCTGCGAAACATCTTTAGCCACAACTCCGGAGGACGATCCATGGCAGCACTAACCCCAGGCTCCAAAGCCCCCGAATTCGAACTGAAAACTCTCGACGCCCATTCCTTCACCCTGCGCGACGAACTGGCCAATCGCCCGGTAGTGCTCGCGTTCTTCAAAGTTTCCTGTCCCACCTGCCAGTACGCATTCCCATTTCTTGAACGTCTGTACAAAGCCTACGGCAGCGGCAAAGTAAAGCTCGTCGGAATTTCGCAGAACGACCTGAAAGACACCGCCGCTTTCATAAAGGAATTCGGCATAACTTTTCCCATCCTGCTCGACGAAGCACACACATATCCCGTCTCGAACGCCTACGGTCTGACCAACGTCCCAACTATCTTCTGGATCGCGCAAGACGGCGAGATCGAACTCTCCAGCGTCGGCTGGGTTAAAAAGGATTTCGAAGAGATCTCCCGCAGAATGGCCGAAGCCGGAAAAATCTCGCCCGCCGCTCTGTTCCGGCCCGCAGAAGATGTTCGCGATTTCCGCGCTGGTTGAAGCTCCAAGAATTAATCCCGCGGTCGCGGGACTTGCATTCGCATCTGATATCAGCAGGAACAGCCCTTAGTTTGCGGGCCTTCCTCGCCGGTCAACATTCGCTGAACGAAAGTTCACCTTCGCTCCGTCTATTGGCACCAGCGTTGAGTTACCCTCCTGTGCACTGTCGTACTGATTGGCCGGCCTCGATCATCGATTACAATTCTCCAAAGTTCTTAACATCACAGTTATTACCATCAGGATTACAGGTACTTTCCAAGGCCGTTAGGGCTGTTGGGAGATCACTCATTTATGCGCCTGATCGTTCGAGCGTTCTTTGTCTTCACCTGCATCTTGCGGTTGAGTGCCTTGGCGTGGGGCGCAGCCCCCGCTCCCGCTCCGGTCCCCACCCCTTCCAGGCACGAAGCCGTTTCCGTTCGCATGCCCCCTGCCGCCTTCGCCGCCATGCAGACCATCGATCCCGAACACATTCGCTGGCACGTCCGCTTTCTTTCTTCCGATCTGCTCGAGGGCCGCGGCACCGGCCAGCGCGGCGGCGACATCGCCGCCGAATACATTGCCACGCAATTCGCCGAATATGGATTGAAACCCGCCGGCGACAACGGCACCTATCTGCAAAAAGTTCCGCTGGTCGGAATTACCACTCTGCCCGAAACTCGCTTCACGCTTGTTCCGAAGCGGGGCACGGCGATGGATCTCAAGCCGCTCGACGAATACGTAGCCTACGATCAGACCCAGCAGCCACAGTCCGACGTCGACGCTGACATCGTCTACGTAGGCTATGGCATCGAAGCTCCCGAATATCACTGGGACGACTACAAAGGCGCAGACGTTCGCGGCAAAGTGCTGCTCATGCTGGTCAACGAGCCGCCCTCCGACGATCCCAATTTCTTCAAAGGCAAAGCCCTCACCTACTACGGCCGCTGGACCTACAAATACGAAGAAGCCGCCCGCAAAGGCGCAGCCGGCGTGATCCTCATCCACCGGGAAGACATGGCGAGCTATCCGTGGGAGGTCGTGCGCAACTCGAATTCCGGCGAGAAATCCTCTCTCAAGCTCGAAGGCCCCGCGCTAAAGGTAGCCTCGTGGGTTCAGCTCGATGTCGCAAAAAAACTCGTGGCCGCATCGGGCCTCGATCTCGACAAGCTCATGTCCGATGCGCGTTCGCGCGACTTCCACCCGGTAAATCTCAACGCAAAACTAAAAGCGCGCATGGTCAGCAAAGTCCGCAACTTCGAATCGACCAATGTCGTCGCCATGCTACCCGGCTCCAATCGCAAGATGAAAGACGAAGCGATCATCTACACCGCGCATTACGATCATCTCGGTATCCGTCCTGACATGCCCGGCGACAACATCTATAACGGTGCAGTCGACAACGGCACCGGATGCGGCATTCTTCTCGAACTCGCGCGCGCCTTCAGCGTCGCCAGAGATCGCCCGCAGCGCTCGGTAATCTTCGCGTCAGTCACGGCTGAAGAACAAGGCCTGCTCGGCTCGGAATATTTAGGCAAGCATCCGCCCGTTCCAGCAGGAAAGATCGCGCTCGATCTGAACTATGACGCCGTCCAGCCTATCGGAGAGCCCGAAGATGTCGAAGTCTCCGGCGCCGAGCGCACCACTTTTTATCCCTGGGTGCAGGCGACCGCCAAAGAATTTCGCCTCACGATTCGTCCCGATGCTCGCCCCGAAGCCGGCCACTACTACCGCTCCGACCACTTCAGCCTCGCCCGCGTCGGCATTCCATCGTTCTCCATCAACGAAGGCCTCAAGTTCAAAGGCCACGACGTAGCATGGGGAGACGACAAAAATAAAGAGTACGTCGAAAAGCACTACCATCAGCCCAGCGACGAGTACCATCCTGAAATGAATTTCATCGGCGACGCCGCCATGGCCCGCTTCGGCTTCGCGCTAGGATGGGAAGCGGCCAGCCTGTCGCGGCTAGTAGGCTGGCAAAAAGGCGACGAGTTCGAGGCGGCAAGAATGAAGAACGGCGGGCAATAACTCACAATGGATCCCGTTGCGATCCTCTGGCTCCTGCCAAAGCGGGGAGTTCCTCGCTTATCGGCGTCCGGAATCCCCTGCGAAGAGACCTCACAACCCAGCTCGAAGCCCTCGGAATTATGCTTTTGAGAGACTCCAGACTCTATCCGGCGCGCCGCTGCTCGGAGAAAAATCTCTTGCCCGTAGGGAGCGTCTATGAAAAGCTGCTTCGTTCTGCTGTTCACACTCGGAGTGATGTCTCTGGCACAGGATTCTCGAAAGCCATCAAACGCAGACGGCGCCGGCGTCGCTCTTCAGCAGTTGGCGGAAGTCACGGACTCGCAGCTGAAACAGAGTTTTGGCTCGGGGGTTGCAGTGAGCGGCGACACGCTCGTTATCGGCGTTCCGGGAGCCTCAATAGAATGTAACGGGGCACCGTCTTGCGGGGCTGCCTACATCTACACGGCGCCGGGCGGCGACTGGGGCAGCCTCACGCAGGTGGCAACACTCACCCAGGCCAACGGAGGGGCCGATGACGTCTTTGGGGCCGGCGTTGCAATCAGCGGAAAAACCGTAGCGGTGGGCGGTTTTGATTCAACTACCGGCACTGACGCTGTGTACATCTTTGTGGAGCCGTCAACGGGATGGGCGGATATGACCCAGACTGCAACGCTGAGCCTTAATGATCAGTATGCCCAGGGAATCGTGAGGGTTGCGATGGATGGTGGTACGGTGGTAGCCGGGGTTCCGTTCTCACCGTCCTATCAGGGTGTATACGAAGGCGGGGCCGCATACGCCTTCGTGGAACCTGCTGGCGGCTGGACCAACATGAACCCAACAGCACAACTTGTAACTACAGGCAGCGGCAAGACGCTCTTTGGATTCGGTTGCAGCGTAAGCGTTAGCGGACCTGCCATCCTTGTCGGGGCAGAAGCCGCGACCTTCATGGGTTCACGGGGAGAGGGGACCGCGTACCTTTTCTTGAACCCGTCTGGAGGCTGGGCTGGCACGGTGCAGCAGACCACCAGCTTTGAGCCGTCTGACGGAGCCACGAACTGGTACTTTGGCTTCTCTGCATCCATAAGCGGAGGCACGGCAATTATCGGTGCGCCCGGCGCGGGTATCGGCTCTCACGATCGACAAGGCGCAGCCTACCTGTACGTAGAGCCCGACAGTGGATGGCCAAACACCATGACTGAAACAGCAAAGTTGTTTGCCGCGAAGGGATTGTCTGGCGATTACTTCGGATACGCGGCCGCGTTGAGCGGCAGCACGGTTGTGATTGGGGCACCTTATGTCAGGAATCTTCAGGGGGTCTCATACCTGTTCTCGACCCAAGACGACTCGGAGCGTGCCCCAATTTTGGCTTCTGACGGGGCGCCAGGAGACTTCTTTGGTGCCTCACTCGCAATCGGCAGCGGAGTCATCGTGATTGGCGCGCCCTCGACATTCGACGCCAACGACAATCAGCCAGCATCTGTATACGTATTCGGAAGCGCTCGCTGATCCAGATTCCGCGAACCCTCCGCAGGAGCGACCCTATGCCCGCAGTGTTTACCCCTCAATGCCGCGTTCGTCGCGCAACAAGGCGCAAATCGGCTCCAGGCTGGACAAGAATCTCCTTGCCTATACCACTGCCGCCAGCGCCGTGGGAGTCAGTCTGCTGGCTCTCATGGCCCGCTTCGGCTTCGCCTTAGGCTGGGAAGCCGCAAGCCTGTCACGCCTCGTGGGCTGGCAAAAAGGCGACGAGTTCGAAGCGTCGCGGCTGAAGACCAGCGGGCAATAGAGCGGCGAGTAGAAAAGATCGCCAAGGACTATTTCATTTGTCCTTCCCGCCCGCAGGCAGGCTGAATGCGTAGATGTTGCCATCGTTGGAGCCGAAATAAACCATGCCATTAGCGACTGACGGGCGAGGAGTGATATAGTTGCCGGTCGGGAGCTCCAAACTTTCCCCGGTCTTGGCGTTCAGCGCATAGAGGTTGTAATCGTACGGAGCCGAATAAACAACGCCGTTTGCTACAGCAGGAGAGGATTCCACACGCGCCCCCTGTGGTGAATGTCCACAGTTCCTCACCGTCTTGGCGTCCAGGGCATAAACGTTCTTGCATCGCCAGAGCCCGCATAGACGATGCCATCGGCAATGCCGGGCGAAAACGGCAATGTGCCGCTGGCCCTGAAGGTCCACAGTTCCTGGCCGCTTGCCGCGTCTACGGCGTAGATGTTGTCGCAGTAGTAGCAGCCGAAATAGACGATCCCGTCGGCCACGGCCGGAGAGGAGTACACGGATCTTCGGCGGTGAAGGTCCACAACTCGTCACCCGTCGAAGCATTCAGGCATAGACGTTGCCACCATAAGAGGCGGCATAGACTAGACCGTTGGCTACGGTGGGGAAGCGTACGCCAAATCTTCTGGTGGTGAAGCTCCATAGCTTAGCGCCTGTCTCGGCGTTCAAGGCGTAAATGTTGTAGTCATCCGAGCCCACATAAACTACACCATTGGCAACGGCGGGCGAGGACCACAAAACCCCCAGTTGCGGTGGCCCACTGCACCACACCCTCCCGGCTTCAGGGCCCAGACGTTGTGGTCGGTAGACCCGACGTAGACCACCCCGTTAGCGACGGCAGGGGAAGATTCCACGCTGTTTTCAATGGAAAGCCCCACAGCTTAGCGCCAGTTGAAACGTTCAGGGCATAAAGTTCGAGTCCTCGCCGCTCACGATTATAAAACGTCCGTCTGCCACGGCGGGCGACGAATAGCTCAGTGGAGCTCGGCAAATTCCCAACTCAGTTCCAACCCGCCAACGTTGCTTGCGCTGAGTTGGTTTTCGTACGGGTTAAATCGTCCGCCAGCAGACTGAAAGCCAAACATCGCCCAGTTGGTATTGACGCTGAAAATAGTGTCTGTGCGCCGACACCCCCTGAGGTTTCGGCGCGCACTCGATGCTCGCCCGGCGTGGCTGACGCGGGAATCTCAATCGCAACGTTCGAGAACGAGCCTGAGCTATTCGCAACCGTCGCGCCTTCCGGAACGTTGTCGAAGTAGATATGAATCTTTGCACCCGGCGAGAAGCCGCTTCCGGATACCTCGGTCTCGGTGGTGGGCGGCCCGGATCTCGGCGATACCGTGAGCGAACTCTGGCTGAAGCAAAGGCCCGTCAGCAGGAAAACCACGATCGTTGCTGCCAGAATCGACTTGGCGGCTGCAAGCATAAAGCCCCCCTCCCCCGAGGAAGGCCTAGCATCTTAGCACGGAAGAGTGAGCGGCTCGCGACGATGCGTTTCCCGCCAAAACTGTTTGCCGCGATCAACGGTCCACTTTCGACCCGGCACCCACCCCGATAACCTAGGTAACTTTAGCCATCCCAGCCCGCATGCTAGCCTCGATATGCACTGGCAAATCAGCGACTTCCAACATTTTCCAAGCTCTAACGATGCCACGACTCCCTATCTTCCGCCTGGGCAAGCAACCGGAAAAACAGCCCTTGCCCGAGTTGATCAGAAGCACGCCATCTCTCACCCTCGAAGGCATCTCCGTCGGCGTCGATAACCTGCGCCACGACGTTTCCTTAAGCCCGCGTTTTATCGAAGCCGCCCGCGCCAACATCATGCGCCTGATCGTCCGCTACGGCGAGTTGGAAGGCCTGCTCGCCGCCGAGGCCCAGCCTCGCAACCAGGGTCCTTCCTGGATGCGGGCCGCCGCCGCAACTCCCAACCGCAACACCCCCGACAAATCCGACTGGAAGCCGCTGCTCGCCGAATTGCACCTCGCCGCGCTCAACCGCGCCAAAAAAGACGAGAATATTTCCATCGATCTGCTCGCGCGCCTCGCCATCACCAAATTCCTGCGCACCGAAATGCACCAGCAATTCGCTCAGGCCCTCGAGCGATGCCGCGTCCTGCTCAAGAATTACGAAGGCATTCGTCACGGCAAAGCGGTGGAGTATCGCGATCGGGTCGCCGCTTTTCAGGTGCGCAAAAAAATCATCTTGCGCAAGACTGGACAAGATCTTTTCGAAACCATCCGCGAAATCGAAAAAGAAACCCTCGCCCGCACCCGCCGCTCCTTCTTCGGCGGGGCCACGGCCCAGCAACTTGAGCCGGAGGAAAACGAATCCGGCAAAGCCGCCACGAATATTAGCGCCGCTCTCTCCAGTTACGGCATCTTTGTAAACCGTCTTGCCTTCTCTGAAGACGGCCGCGACGATTATCTCTGCGCCGAACACTATGTCATGCTCGGCAACTGGGAGCGCGACAATGACCGCTATCCGCGGCTCCAAGACATTGTCTGGAATTTCATGCGCTCGCTCTACGGCGAGGAAATAAACACTGAGACCATCGACTCCTGGCTCTGCGTTCCAGAAAACGCTCACACCCTCGTCGGCTCCGGCACCCCCGACGAATCCACCCCCGAAGGTCCGGCCCGCGCCGAGCGCCTCGCGAAATGGGTACGTCTCCTCGAGGACGAGCAAGTCATGGAGTGCGTCATCGCGTCATATCACACCGTGCCTCTGCTCAGCGAATACGCGCCCCGCATTAACCCGCAGCAGCTCAAGAACGCTCTCATCTCGCGCCCCGAATGCGACCGCGTCGAGCGCATGATTCAGGAGCACGGCAAGCTTTCGCCCGCCAGCCTCTACGCCGCAGTCGCCAAAGTAGCCGGATGCCGTGGCGCCGAGCGCGCCAAAGTCGCAGCTCGCTTTCTGCAGGATTTTTCTCACTACCACCGCGACCTGCGCCGCCTCGAAACTCTCACCTCGGCCCTCGACTCCGTCAACCTCGCCAGCACCGAGAAATTGCGCGAGCTTTCCCGCGTTAACGGAACCCTTTATGAATTCCTTCTTCCCGATGAGCAGCAGCAACCCGAAGAAGATCGCGTGCTTCGCCACGTCGTCATCAAAGCCGACGTTCGCGACTCCACCCGCCTCACCCGCACATTGATGGAAAAAGGCCTGAACCCGGCCTCCTACTTCAGCCTGAATTTTTACGACCCGGTCAACAAGCTCCTGAGCAAATACGGAGCGCAAAAGGTTTTCCTCGAAGGCGACGCCATCATTCTCGCCATCCTCGAGCGCTCCGGAGAGCCCGAACTCGCCGTCAGCCGCGCCTGCGTCCTCGCCCGCGAAATGATCGAAATCGTTCGCGGCTACAACGAATTAATGCACCGCTCCTCGATGCCGGAACTCGAACTCGGCGTCGGCATCACCCTGCAGGAATCCGCCCCGCTCTACCTGATGGATGGCGAGCGCCAGATCATGATCTCCGAAGCGCTCAACGAAAGCGATCGCCTTTCTTCCTGCAACAAGCACGCCCGCAAAGTCATGGAGCCCCAAGCCGGCCCATTTCACGTCTACGCGTTTCAATCGGCCGAAGCCGGCCCCTCAGGCAATCCCGAAGATTCCGTCATCAGCTACAACCTCGGCGGCATCCGCCTCAACGAGTCCGCCTTCCGCAAACTTGAGCAGGAAATTTCTCTCGTCACACTTCCCGTAAAGCTGCCGCCCTCAGCCTCGTCCGACAAAGGCGAGTACAAACTTTTTAGCGGCACAGTCCCGGTCGATCGCGACATCTTCCGCAAAATCGTCGTCCGCGAAAGCCGCATGCCCCGCATCAATCCCGAAGACTTTTCCGTCCAGGGATGGACCGACCGCGCCTACTACGAAGTCTGCACCGACCCCGCAATCTACGCCGCGCTCGAAAAGAAAAAAGCCGCAACCCGTTAAATTTGGTCGCTTTGTCATCTTGAGCAAAGCCGTCCCGATGAGAAGTGAAGAGCGAAGCGAATCGGAGTGCAGTCGAAAGAACCCTATAACAACCCCGACTGCCGAAGTCCTGGCAGCACCACAGAAGTATCAGAAGCCCGCCGCGGTTTTCCCCGGCTTAAACGGAATCCAGAAAGTAGCCTCCACATCCACCGGCGCGCCATCCTTCGTAGCCGGATCGAACTTCCACTTGGCAATCGCGTCGGCAGCGTATCGGTCAAGCCGCTCATCCACGCTGCGCAGCACGCGAATCCTTCCCACCGTCCCATCGCTATAAATGACAGCGTAGAGAATCACCGTCCCGCCAACATTCTGCCGCATCAATTCCAGCGGATAAGCCGGATCAACTTTTCGCATCGCCGACGGAGCCGACAGATCCTGCTCGGTCGTAGCTGTATCCGCCGCCCGCCCGGCAGAACCGGAATCCGAAGACTTTGCATTCTTCAGCGCCGCAAAGCGAATCACCCAGCTCCCGCCCGCTGAATTCAAGTTCGGCATATTCAGGCTGAGCGAATAAAACTTCCGATCCTTAAACACCGCGCGCTCTTCCTCTGAGAGCTTGCTATCGCCTTCGGGTTTCAACATCCGCGCGGAAGCCCGTGGCGGCCGCGCACTCGCCAGCAAGTTCGGATTCACCGCATAACGGTCGGCGCTCGCCGCGTTCCCGCCAGAGACCGCCGAAGGCGCATTCGCACTCTTTCCCACATACAGTCCCGTGGGCAAATCGCTCCTGCTCTTGTTCCCGGCGTTCGTCCCACTCCCCTTGCCGCTCGCGGCGCCTGCAGCGCCGGAAGCTCCGGCATGCCCAGCGGGAGTCGTTGCAAAGCTGCCTCGCCGGTTTCCTGCCGCCGGCACTACCGGCGCACTCACCGTCGGATGCAAGCTCAGCGCAATCATGCTCTGTTGCGATCGCGATCCCTGCGATCCGTGCACCGAAGGCGGCGGAGCAATCACTTGCGCTGCCCGCGCGTTCAACTGCGAAACCCTTCTGCCTGCCCGCTGCGCATCCAGCGAAAGCTGCGGCGCCGGGGCAATCACTGCGCTCCGTCCAATCTCGAGATCGCCCACTCGCCGATTTGCATCGGCCTCGACAGAAGGAGGCGGCGCGATCACCGCCAGTTGCGGTGCATTCAGCTCTCGTGCCTTATCGCGCACATCCGGTGGCGGCGCAATCACCGCCTGCTCCACTCGCGGCGCCAGCCGCGAAATTTCCGACGCCATCACCACCGGCGCCGGAGCAATCGGCACCTGCACCTTCTCCCTCCACGCCACCACGTTCGGCAGAGCAACTTCTTCGCGCAACTTCACCTTCGGCGGCGTAACGACGGTCTGTTTCCGGTTGTCCGCCTCCCGCGGCAGCGAAATAATCGGCTGTGCGGAAACCTCAGGGTCGGCTTTTTCCGCCGGAGCACTGTACGTCGGCCGCGTATCGATCGGCGGCAAATATTCCGCCGGAGCGTAATAAATAACATCGGGGTGAGTCACCGCAGGCACCGCAGCCCTCGGCTGCAACGCTAGAAATCGCGATCCAGTCCAGATCAGCGCAATCACCAGGACGTGATACACGCCGGATTGCAAGAACCGCATCCAAGGGAGCCCGGAACGTACGAACACATCCGGCCAGAAGTCCGGCGCGGATCCGGCTGACCGGTATTCGCTCCGCCGAAAAAATTCCCGAAGGTTCTGCAGAAAGCTCTGCAGCCACGAATCATGCGCCACCACCAACCGCAGTTCCCGCACCGGTTCCGCAGTCTCCGCCTGGTCGAGCGTACCGGTCCCTTCGCGCATCTCCCTATCTTAGATGTTCAGCCAAAACCCTGCACACTCGCCCACAGTAGAAAGGACATCCGCGCTCAGCCATCTCCTCTCAGTTTGTTTGCGGGAGGTGGCGGGGTTGTCGTGGGAGATTAGTGCCTCACTTCACTGTCACACTCACATAAGCAATGTGAATCGCCTTGTATCCATTGTTCGGGTTAATATCTTCAATCGCAAGCTGGTAACTTCCCGGTCCGGGCAAAATTACACTCTGGTTGATGAAGGTGCTGTTCACTCCCACTCCAGTAGCAGACTGTCCCAGCTTCACCCCGTGCGTGTGGTCCCAGACTTCAATATGATCGACCAGCGGTGTGCTCGACCCACTCTGCTCATACGCATACGCATTGATCGGAATTGTCGCAGTCGGCCACGTCGACCCGTTTGCCGGAGAATTGACAAAAACTCCCGTCCCCGCCGCCACCGTAAAGCTCACATCACTCTTGTGCATCACCTGCCACGACCCGCTCACGTCCTGCACCGTCAATGTGTACTTCCCGGGAGCCAGCGAAAACCACTCCCCGATCGCCGTACTTTTCGGCGAATCGCCCAGCTTCGCATCGCCGTTCCACACTTCGACATGGTCGATCCCCGCACTCGATTCCTCAGCGCCCGCCTCCACCGCAAATGCGCTCAGCGGAAAAAGCCCAGCCTGCGTCGATCCACTCGCTGGAGTATTCACAAACACTCCGTAGCTTGACGAGACGGTGTAATTCGTACCCTCCTTATGCAGGATCGAATACTTCGGTCCCACACCAATGTCCTGCACAGTCATCGTGTGTAGACCGTTCCCGCTCACCGTAAACGCCTGGTCAATCGTCTTGCTGTAAACGTTCCCCAATTTTGCAGACTTGCCGTTGTACGTGTCCCAAACCTCGAGATGATCGATCTGTGCACCCAACTCCACTGCCGCCGCATTTACCAGCAGGGAAGTCCCCTGCGTAGAATTATTCACCGGCGAGTTGATCACTACACTCCCGGAACTCGACGAGAAAAAATCCGACATGTCGGCCACGCTCGCCGACCACCCCGGATAACTCTCAATCCCCAGCGAGTCGAGCATCGTCCGCAAAGTATTTTCGTGCTTATACCGCGTGTTGGAAACGTATCCCGGCTTCACATTCGGCCCCAGCACAGCCGTCAACACCTGCCCGGCATCGTCACCATTGCCATTGTCAAACGTTACAATTGCCAATCCGCTTCCGCCCGGCTGGAAGTCCGGCAGTCCCAGCATCGGCGTCAGATTGCTGCTCAGGAAATCATCCGCCTGCTCCAGCGACTGGCTCCCAAAGCAGTCATCATGATTGTCGTAGCATCCATCCGGCACGATGATCGCAAATCGCGGCAATGTATTGTTCGCTACATCAATTCCAAATTGCTCGAAGTCCACAATGCTTCCCTGCGACCCCAGGTTGTCATTCAGGATCTCCGCATACCACACCGCCGCATTGTGCCGCGCATAGTAATGCGTATACGGAGGCTGGTTCGCGCTCGTGAAATCCGGAACATTTACATTGCCTCCGGCATTCAGATAATTCTTCGCATACACTTTCCACGAAAGCGGCTGGTTATCCATCAACTCAAAAATGTTCGCATCCGTAATTGGATCCTTCGTGCTCGTCACCTGGCAACCGCTCGCCACGAAGCAATCGTTCCCATTGCAATAAAAATTGTGCGCTCCCGAAGGCAGGCTGCAGGAAGGCGCGCTGGAACACGAATAATTCGACTCGCAACTTCCCGATGCCAAATACAAATAGTCCAGCAGCGATCCGCTTAGATCGGAATAATAGTTGTTGGCGTATCCATATTTCTTGGCTTGTGCTGAGAGCCAGGGCATGCCGTTCGGAAACGCACTTCCGAACGAAGTATTCTCTTCGATCACCAGCACAACATGTTGAGCCAGCGGCACGACCTGTGCCGCTGCTCCCATCGCGGCGGCCGCAATCATGACAAAACCGATCAAAAAACGAGACAAAGCGGCAAAGACAAATTGGCGTTTAAAACGCATGGCGGCATCCCTTCAATTGTGTGAAAGATTTTGCTCGGGGTCTTGCGCCAGAGGTTTCCGAACGAACCGCCGCGTCTCGCCAGGCTGTGGGGGCAACCCGGTTTCGCGATCTCACGCAGAAGTTGTCGCTGAGGCCTACTAGTAATAAATTAGTTTGTTACTCGAAGGCAAGGTTCTAAAGGTTCTAGTTCTTTTTTCTTCCTTTAACAGGAATGTAACCGGAGATTCACAATGCAGAAAATCACAACCTTCCTCTGGTTCGACAATCAGGCCGAAGAGGCCGCCAACTTCTACGTTTCGATTTTCAAAAACTCACGAATCACCAACACCTCCCGCTATGGAGAAGGCGGTCCTGGCCCCAAAGGCAGCGTCATGACCGTCAACTTTGAACTCGAAGGCCAATCCTTCATTGCCCTCAACGGAGGCCCGTTGTTTCACTTCACTGAAGCCATCTCTCTCTTCGTCAACTGCAATTCGCAACAGGAAGTCGACGACCTTTGGGAAAAACTCTCCGCCGGCGGAAGTCCCGGACGCTGCGGCTGGCTCAAAGACAAATACGGACTCTCCTGGCAGATCATCCCCTCCGGCCTCGGCGAAGCCCTCACCAACAAAGATCCCGAAAAAGCCAAACGCTCCATGCAAGCTATGCTGCAAATGAACAAAATCGACATCGATAAGATCAGAAACGCATAAACCAGGAAAATCTTGGACTCGTCAAAGTGCGCATCCCGAAATCTCGCCCTCGCCGGAGGCGCTCTAGCCCTCATGGGCATCAACGAACCCTGGGAAGCCAGCGTCCCCGCCGGCCAACACACAATCTCTGCTTCTCCCATCTGCTTAACGGGACCAAGCACTCTCATCTCACCCGCCCAGCCACTCCCAAGCCTCCCGATACCCCTCCCACCGCGGATTCTTCCCCTTCAACCCCGGAAACAGCCGCAAACTCTTCACCCCCGCCACCACTTCCACCGGCAGCAAATACCACGCATTGTCACCACTCTCCATCACCACATGCGCCACCAGCACATCGATATCTTCTTTTGTGTACCACTTCTTCCCGCCGCCCCGGCTCGAATAAACCGGCTGCACATCATACCCTCCGCCATTCAACCGGCCCGTAGCCTTCACCTGCACCCGCAACAACCGCTCCCCCGGACCCGCCCACACAACAAAGTCCCACTTCTCGCTATCGCCCCACGGAACCGCCAGCCCAAACCCCATCTTCTGCGCCTTCATCAAAAACGCCGCCTGCGACCACTCCCCCAACCGCTTCGGATTCCGCTTCCGCCGCTCCCACCACCCCAGCTTCCCCTCCGCATCCTCCGCCACCCCAAACATCCATGGAACGAATCCCGGCTTCGCCTCTGACTTCCGAACCGTACTCGGACCGAACCTTACCACAACGCCCCAATTCCCGTTCACATCCCCACACAAATCCCCACCCTGGTCCCCGCCCTCATTCCCACGCATATTTCCATCCATATCCCAATCCACATTCCCACCCTCACCCCCACCGACATTCCCATCCATATTTCCATCGATATCCCCACCCATATTTCCACTCATATCCCACCCGCACTCGCACCCTCACCCCCGTCCACAGCCATAACCGCATCCTCCACTCCCCACTCTCCACAACGATGCTCGAAAGCAGCAGTGGCCCTCACGCAAAAACACAGAGAGAGCCCGCGCGACGAAATTCCCCACCAATACTTCCAACATCCCCCACGCGTCAATCAAAGTCGAGTTCATCCCGCCAACAATTTTTGGACGTTTTCCACAACGGGAAAGACAAAACAGGAGTGAAAGGCCAGCCCCGAAGGGGGCGAAAGAACGCAGCCCACAGCCTGCCCTGAGCGAAGCCGAAGGGGCGCAAGCCGTGGGAAAGCAAAATATAAGAAGGAACCAGTCCCGAAGGGACGACGGAAACTCAACCAGGTGTCAGCGAGATCCCTTTCTCGCATCTTTTGCGAGAAGTGGGGATTTTCGCCGGCGGTATTTATTTTGTCATTCCGAGCGCGCGATTTCGGCGCGAGGAACCCGCTTCTCCCAGCCAAATTGGCAACCCGAGACAAGCAGGTGGCCATGTGGAGCGGGCGCCCCCGCCCGCTGCCTTTGATCTTGATGTTGACGTTGACCTTGCCCCCTCCACCCGCCGTACCGGATCGCGCGAAAATGAGGACAAACAAAAAGCTGGGAAGCGCACGAGTTCCAGTCGTGTTAATACGAGCTCGTCAAAAAAGGAACAGCGGATCCCGCTAACAGCGCGGCTACCAGACCCGCATCAACGCCATCCTGCGGGCGTACATGCAGGCCTAGCTCTAAGTAGGTGTAGAACAGGCTGGTGTGGAGCGGGCGCCCTCGCCCGCTGGTTTTGATTTTGATTCGATCTTGATCTCGCCTTGAGTAAGCAACACGCACAAAAGCAAAACAGCCCCAATAGCCACTCGGAACTGTTTTGAATGGCGCCCACCTTCCGAACATCGCGGAAGGTGGGGCAGCCCGCCTCGACGCCGACCTGCTCCGCTGGTTTCGCCAACAGCGCGGCTACCAGACCCGCATCAACGCCATCCTCCGCGCCTATATGCAGGCGCAACTCTGATCTCGTCATATGTGGAGCGGGCGCCCTCGCCCGCTGCCTTTGACTTTGATTCGATCTTGATGGCGCTCTGCGCGAGTGAATCCCTCAGAAGAACAGGTGGAAAAAACGCTCGCAGCTTCCAGCCGAGTGTTGCCTTCTTCGCGCCCGCAGAAACGTGGAAAGCGACGCTTAAGCGCCGCGTAAAGACTCCTATCTAATTTTGTCATTCCGAGCGCGCGACGTTGGCGCGAGGAACCCGCTTCTCCCAGCCGCCTATAAGAGCCGGAGGCCACCAAGGCCCATGTGGAGCGGGCGCCCCCGCCCGCTGCCTTTGACTTGGATCTTGATTTTGATCAGCTCTCGCCACCTGCCGTACCGGTTCGTCACGGAGGAATGAGGACAAAACAAAAAACCGGGAAGGGCACGGCTTCCAGTCGTGCCAACACGGACTGCAAGATTCGATAGTCGGCTTGGCTGGAAGCCTCATCAACCTATCCAGACGCGTTCCACCATTGACGGCCAACAAGCCGTGGAGTATCGTGTCGAATTCCCCGATTTAAGGCCCCAAGCATCCCCGTTCGGCTGCTAGCGCAGCACACACGATGTCAGCTAAGCGAAGCCCTAGCATAGTACCTCGCTTCACGGGCGTGGAGGGACGCGCCAACCTGCTCGCCGCAATCTGCGCCCAACAGGCGGTGGCGGGGGATACTGCCCTTGCGCGTTGCCTGATAGCCGCCGGATCACTCCATGAGCATCCGACCGGGAAGACGATCATGCGCCAGGGGGACACGGACAATGACATTCACCTGATCGTCAGCGGTTCGGTAGGCATCGTTATCAACAAACGAGAGGTCGCCGTCCGTGCCGCTGGTACCCACGTCGGCGAAATGGCATTGCTGGACCCAACCGCCAGAAGGAGCGCGTCGGTCTTGGCACTAGAGAAAACCGTCGCACTGAAAGTACCGGAGCGATACGTGACGCGAATCGCCCGCAGGCATCCTGATTATTGGCGACGTCTCGCTCTCGAACTCGCGACCAGACTGCGCGAGCGAACGAAGTTCATACGAGAGCCTAACTCGGTACCTATTGTATTCATCGGATCGTCCACCGAAGCACTAAGCGAGGCGACGCATATCAGCCGGACCCTCGAAAGGCGAGAGGTGACCTGCAAATTATGGACCCAGGGAGTGTTCCAGCTGACGCGAACCGCCATTGAGGATCTAGTCCTCGCGTCCGGCGAGTGCGACTTTGCCACTCTTTTTCTGACGCCAGACGATATGACCGCAAGTAGAGGTAGAAAAAGTTCATCACCAAGAGACAACGTAGTCTTTGAACTCGGCCTATTCATGGGAGCAATAGGGCGCGAACGAACGTACATCGTCACGCCAAGAGGAGTGGACATCAAGCTTCCGACAGATCTTCTCGGGGTGACACGTGCAACCTACGAACTAGGGCACCTTAATTCGATTGGTACGAGGCTTAGTCAAGTGTCCCAAGCTCTTTGGCAACGAATAAGGCAACTCGGCCCGAAATAAAGGAAGGAGCACCGACATGAAAACGGCACAAGAGATAATTGCCGAGATCAAGGATGTCCTTACCACGACGTGGAAAACCAGAAAAGGCATAAAGGTGCCCGAACCCGAGGCCGTCAAGCTGGGGAACGATGCTGTCCTATTAGACGGCACCGTACTCTATGCCGACATGGCAGATTCCACGGCACTGGTTAGCGGATATAAAGACTGGTTCGCCGCGGAGGTCTACAAGTCATACCTAGTCGCGGCCTGCCACGTGATTCGGAACAACTCCGGTGCCATAACCGCCTTTGACGGGGATCGAGTGATGGCCGTATACATTGGGGACGCAAAGAATTCGTCCGCTGCCAAGACCGCCCTACAAATCAACTGGGTCGTAAACGAGATAAATACGGCGCTGAAAGCCAGCTATCCGAACAGCGCATTTCAACTGCGCCATTCCGTAGGCGTCGATACGAGCAGTCTTTTCGTAGCGAAGACGGGAATCCGGGACGCGAATGACCTCGTGTGGGTCGGCGGGGCGGCGAATTATGCGGCGAAGCTGTCCGGAATTTCGGAAGAGGGGTTCGGCGCATACATCACGGATTCCGTTTTTGACCTACTTAGAGATGAAGTGAAGAACGGAGGCACCCCCAAGCGCTCAATGTGGGAACGTCGACACTGGAAAGAAAGAAACGCCACAATCTACAGATCAAACTGGCGATGGACCCCATGACCAGAGCTTCTCACGCGCCTTACTCCTTCACCCCCAACTGCCAAAACAAAAACGAATAAATATCCGTATACTCCTCAATCTGCTTAGTAACTGGCTTTCCAGCTCCATGCCCAGCCTTCGACTCAATCCGCAATAAAATTGGACGAGTCTTACTATCTCCATTCTTAGCCTCGGCCTGCATCTCCGCCGCCATCTTCTTCGCGTGCATGGGGTCGACTCTCGTATCGGTATCCGCAGTCATAAATAAAATCGCCGGATACTCCACCCCCGCCTTCACATGATGATAAGGAGAGTACGCATAGAGCCACTTGAACTGGTCCGGCTTGTCCGCGCTGCCATACTCCGGAATCCACAGCTTCGCAATCTGAAAATTCTGGTAGTGCAGCATGTCGAGCAGCGGCACCTGGCACACCACCGCCCGAAACAGATCCGGACGCTGCGTGATCATCGCTCCCATCAGCAGCCCTCCATTCGAACCGCCCTGAATCGCCAGATGATTCTTGTCGGTATATTTTTCCGCGATCAAATGCTCGGCCGCCGCAATCATGTCGTCAAAAACATTCTGCTTTTTATCGAGCATGCCCGCCCGGTGCCAGTCTTCGCCAAACTCCGCTCCGCCGCGCAAATTCGCGACCGCATAAATTCCGCCATGCTCCATCCACAAGTAAGCCGCGCGGCTGAACGTAGGAGTCAGGCTCACATTGAACCCGCCATAAGCGGTAAGCAGCGTCGGATTCTTCCCGTCTTTCTTAAATGCAGTCGCCCCGACGCTTTTCTTATGCACCACAAACATCGGCACCCGCGTGCCATCTTTCGAGTTGAACCACTCTTGCTGCACGTCATAGGCCGCCGGATCGATCGAAGGCGCATCGACCTTCGCCCACTCCGAAGTTGAGCCGGTCTTCAAGTCGTAGCGATACACCGAAGTCGGAGTGGTAAACGATTGGAATCCATAAAAAATCTCGTCGCGATTCCATTTTCCCGACGACCCAAAAATACTGCCAATCGCCGGTAGCGCCAGATCGCTGATCTTTTTTCCGTCCAGATCGAACAGCTTCAACTGCGAAGTGGCGTTCTGTTCGTACTGCGTAAAAAGTTTCTTGCCCCAAACCGCCGCGCCCTGCAGCACCGCATCCGTCTGCGGAATAATTTCTTTCCAGTTCGCCCGGTCATAATTCCCCGCGTCGGTCACAAACACGCGATACCGCGGCGCATCTTCATTGGTAACGATGTAAACCTTCCCGTCATAAATCGACGCGCTGTAAAGAAAATTCCTTCCTCTGGTCAGCGCCGTCGGAGGCGTCTCCGCCTTTAAATCCATCAAATAAAGTTCCGACTTAGTCCATCCCTCCGAAACCGAAATCAGCAGCCACTTCCCATCGTTCGATAGCTCAATGCTGGGCCAATCCTCGGCATCGCGCCCTTCGCCAAAAACTTTGTCATCGGTCGCCGGATCGCTTCCCAGCAAATGAAAAAATACGTGCCGGTTGTACATCTCCTGACCCTCCGGCACCTCGCCCTTGTTCGGATACCGCGTGTAATAGAAACCGGAATTATCGTGCAGCCACGCAATGCTGGCCGCACGCGTACGCTCAATCGTATCGGGCAACAGCTTCCCGGTCTTGGTTTCAACAATGTGCAGCGTGCTCATCTCCGAGCCGCTGGGAGAAGTTCCGTAAGCCAGATACTCTCCGTTGTAAGAAGGATCGAACCAGTCGAGCGCAATCGTCCCATCGGCCGCCATCTGATTCGCATCCACCAGCACGCGGTCTTTCCCGCCATTTTTTAAATCAACCCCGCCCTCGCGCACATAGAGCACCGGCTGGTTCTGCATCCCGTCGCGCCGTGCATAGAAGTAATACTTCCCGCCAATCTGTGGCACGCCCACGCTGCCAATACTCAAAAGTTCAGTCAACCGCTTATGAATCGCCTCCCGCCCCGGCAGCGGATCGAGCACCGCCCGCGTATAAGCCAGCTCTTCCGCAACCCACTTCTCGGTAGCCGGACTCGACCCGTCCTCCAGCCATCGATAGTCATCGACGACTTTCGTCCCATGAAAATTTTCCTCCACAGGCCGCCGCTCAGCCTTAGGAGGCGCAAGCGACGAAGCGGCTGCAGTCGCACCAGGCTTCGAATCATCCACGGCAAAAACGCCGGCAGCAAGAAGCATCAATCCAACAAGCATCCAAATCAAACGCCCCTCCACACTCATAAACACCTCAAACCTTCAGGTCAAAGCAAGCAGATAACCGGTGCCAGGTCGTACTTTTTGAATCTCGAGGCAAGCTCGCGAAGCGCCACGCGGCAATCGAACGACCCAGACTATCAAAGAAGAGAGACTCCCGACGACCGAAGCAGCCACCGCAGCAATCGAGTGCTACTCTAGGCCAGTAATTCCAAATGAACGATTTTCACCAGCCCAACCCTAATGCTATGATAAAGGCCGACAACCACACGTTCTCGCCGGCATAATTGCGACGAAGCAGTGCCATAGTCAGCATCCCGCCGTCGTGATGAAGCAAGTGCGGTAGTCGGCAGGCCGCGGTCGTAATGAAGCGATTGCCGAAGTCGGCAGCCGGCGGTCGTGATGAAGCGATTGCCGAAGTCGGCAGTCGGCGGTCGTGATGAAGCGATTGCCGAAGTCGGCAGCCGGCGGTCGTGATGAAGACAGTGCCGAAGTAGGTAGTCTGCGTTTTGTAATGCGTTGCCGTACTCGGCAGCGTGCCACAACACTCCTCAGTAGCTCAATGGCAGAGCATTCGGCTGTTAACCGAAGGGTTGTAGGTTCGAGTCCTACCTGAGGAGCCAATTCTTCCCAGAGGTTTACTGCAGCGCGAGCTTTCCTACCTTGGCCGACTGGGGGCCTTCCTGGGTCACCCCGCGGGAGATTCGAATCGCCCAGGAACGCCGGAAGTTCACGAAGCGGATGGTTTCCGAGGTGACCGTAGGCTTCTCGGATAAGTTTCCCATTTCCAGTGAGGAGGGCTTTGCCTGAGGCTTAGCGCTGCTTCCAGCGCCGCCTTGATTACTCCGAGGCGGCGAATATACATTCTCGATCGGCACACTTCGGCCTGATAGACGTTAGTTTGCGGGCGCGGCCAAACAGCAGCTGATTCCCATCCCGGATGCTTGACGAAATTCCGGGTACCCCAAGGCTGTTTTTCAGGGTGGAGCGATGATGAAAACGGAATTGCTGCGATTCAATGGCGCTGTAGAGCGTGATCCAGCCATCGATGCGTGGATGAAAGCGCATGCGGGTGAATTGGGAGCGATCGCGAATCAGTGGTTCGAGGTGATGCGAAAATGTGGTGACGAAGTCCGAGAGCTCTTGCATGACGGCTGTCCGGTGGCATGTCTGGGAGATGCGCCGTTCGGCTACGTCAATGTATTCACTTCGCACGTAAATGTGGGATTCTTTCAGGGCGCAGCGCTGCGGGATCCGACGCGCTTGCTGCAAGGCACTGGCAAGTTCATGCGCCATGTGAAGCTGAGACCGGGAACGGACACAAACACAGAAGAGCTGACCAGGCTCATTGATGCGGCGTACTCGGATATAAAAGCGCGCGTCGAAAACGGCTAGCTCGGAGGGGTCCTCGGAAACGACGGAAAAAGAGTCCTAACCATCTAAGAAAGCATCTTTAGGTTACAAGTTCTGTGTTTGGGAGCTGATCCATGTCAGCCGGTTCGAACTTCACCGCGTTACTTCCCTCGAGCCCTCGCCCTCTAAATCTGGATCAGGTGGAGGATCTGCTCAAGCTGCAAAAGGCAGCTCAGAAAATCAGCTCCATCCTTGACCTCGACCAGCTTGTCGATAAGGTTGTAAATGACATCGCGCGTTCGTTTGGATGTCTCGATTCTGATATCTACCTGCACAATGAAGAGCGCGGCGAACTGGCGCTAGTCTGTGCCCATGGCTGTACCGGCTGCGAGATGCACGGCCCCGGCCACAGTCTAAAGATCGGGAAAGGCATGGTTGGATATGTCGCATCGACCGGCCAGATGCACTACGCGCCGGATGTGCGCCAGGACCCCTATTACATTGGCTGTGAAGAATCCACGCTCTCGGAAGTGGCGATTCCGCTGCATGTAGAAGGGCAACTGGTGGGAGTATTCACCGCTTCGCATACCGAGCTGGATGCCTTCAATCCCTGCCAGCTGCGGCTGCTGCAGGCGCTGTGCAGCGATGTGGCGGTGGCAGTGCACAACGCCCGCCGATTTCAACAGGAACAGCGGCAACGGGAGCAAATGACGCGCGAGGCTCGGGAGGCGCGCGTCATTCAACAAGCGCTTCTACCGAAGACGTCTCCCTCCATTCCTGGTTTTACCGTATCCGGGCTTTCCATTCCGGTGGGCGCCGTGGGCGGCGACTGGTATGACTTCATTCCGATGGACAACGGTCGTTGGGGACTGGTGCTGGCTGACGTTTCCGGGAAGGGAACTGCTGCGGCGCTACTCATGTCGGCCACTCGTGGCATCTTGCGATCGTTGGCCGGAGGCCGCCTGCACTCCGAGGGAAGTGCTGACGAAGCTGAATCGCTTATTGGTCGAGGACTTTCCCGCCGGCCGTTTCGTGACCATGGTGTATGCCGTGCTTGATCCTGCAAAGCGGACTCTAACCTTCGCCAATGCGGGTCACCCGCCGCCGCTACTCCTTGGCGGCATTTCGGCCCAGTTCCTCGACGTGGAGCGAGGAATTCCTCTAGGGTTGGGAGCCAGCGACTTCTCCGAGGTGGAAGTGAAGCTTGCCGTGGGTTCTCGCCTGGTGTTTTATAGCGACGGTATTACCGAGGCGGGAAACCTAATGGATGAAGAGTATGGGTCTGTGCGTCTTCAAGAACATTTCTTGCGAACAGATGCCTCGGCCGAGAGTCTCCTCGATGAGGTGCGCTCGTTCGCCGACGGAGCCGGTCTGCACGATGACGCAAGCGTCATCCTAGTGAAGGGTTAGCCGATCACGGTGTTCGCGCTCGCCGTTGACATCGTCGGAAACTGTGCCATTGCTTTAGGCTGTCTTCGTCTTCCCCGGGGCGCTAATGCTACGGCGGCCTCGGTGGTGAGCAGGAGGAAAGTGAAAGTCTCCTGGAGATAGAGGCGGACGGCGGTGTCGGTATGGCTCGAGATAACCGATGGAAACGTCCTGGCCGATGTGAAGCTCGAAGTCGCCGCCGCGGGTGGTCAGGACGAAAGCGCCGGTAATGGCGGGCGCCCAGATGATTTCATCCTTAACTAAACGTTTGACGTGCTCCAGAACGGGATATCCGTGGTCGCTGGTTTCGGCCAGTGCGGTATAGGCGCCGGCGCCGAGCAGCACCGAGTAGGGGCCGTTGACACCGACGAGCCGCAAGCGGCTCAAACTCTGGGCAATGGCATCAGGGTACTCGCGTACGTCGGCGGGGAGGGTCATGACCGGGTTGCTGGTCCCCTGACGGATGCCACCAATGCCAGCGGCGGCATAGCCCTCGAATATGGCGGCGTCCTCGGCAAAAGCGATCTGGCGCGCGGCTTCTTTCGCCGGTTGCCAGTCGGAATCGTTGGCACCGCGATCGACATCGTCGATCGCCTGGCGATCGAGTTCGAAGGGAACACGCAGTTCGACCAGCGCCTTCACCTCACGCTGCCTGGCGATGATCGGTTTCGCCGGGGCGGCGATGGTGCGCAGGTGGCCGGTGCCGACGGCGGAGAGAGCGATGCCGCCGGGACCTTTTACGTCGACGACGCGCCGCCCGGCAAGGTAGCGCTTGAGCGTCCTGGAAGTTTCTTCTTCGATCTGGGCCCAGGCGGAATCGGAAATGGGGGCGAGTTCGCGATGCAGGTTATTCATGACGTACGTCTCCTTTGAGGGAACCGATGCCGAGGGATCCCTCGGGCACGGACGGGATGGATGGATCGGTTTCGGCGACTGCTGAAGCGGCGGAGATCGCAGGCGCAGGCTGGTCTTTCCTGGTTTGATCGGTATTGTTTTGATCGCTATTCGTTTGATCGGTGGTTAGATCAGTCGTTCGGTCCATAGGTTGATCTTCACTAGTGGGATCTTCAGTCACGCTGTCCAGAAAAGTTGCGGATGGCACGAAGAAGAGGTTTCCGGTGACGGCGCGGCTGAAGTCGAGCAGACGGTCGTAGTTGCCGGGCGGGCGGCCAACAAACATATTTATGAGCATCTGTTCGATGGTGCGGGGCGAACGACTATAGCCGATGAAATAAGTGCCAAATTCGCCTTGCGCAGGCCGACCGAAGGGCATGTTGTCGCGCAGAATCTTGATCTCTTTCCCGTTCTCAACGATGGTAGTGAGGGCATTGTGCGCTGAGGTGGGCTTGACGGAATCGTCCAACTCGATGTCAGACAGTTTGGTGCGGCCGATGATGCGCTCCTGGGCCTCGATGGAGAGGGTATTCCATGCATCCAGGTCGTGAAGATATTTCTGGACGATGACATAGCTACTGCCGGCGAAAGCTGCGTCCTCGTCGCCGACGAGGACGGCCTCGACGACGGCCGTGCCGCGGGGATTTTCTGTGCCGTCGACGAAGCCAATGAGATCGCGGTCATCGAAATAACGGAAGCCCTGCACTTCATCCACCGGCGAGACGGCATGACCGATACGCGCCATGATCTGGGTGGCAAGCTCGAAGCATAAATCCATGCGCTTGGCGCGGATGTGGAAGAGCAAGTCGCCGGGCGTAGAGACGGCATGCCGCGGGCCGGAGAGAATCTCCTGAAAGGGGTGCAGTTCTGCCGGGCGAGGCTGGCCAAAAAGGCGGTCCCAGGCCTCGGAGCCGAAACCCATGACGCAGGACAGGCCGGCTTCGATATCGCGAAATTCTACGGCGCGCAGCAATGCGGCGAGGTCTGGGCAGAACGAGCGCACGGTGGCGCGACTGTCAGCGCCCGGCTTGAGCGACACGACCAGGAAGATAGCGGCGCGGGTAAGCGCCGCTGCGACCGGCTGCGATTGGGCCGGCGAGCCATCTACGGGTTGGGGAGCGGTTAGCGCATTGGGCTCCATGGAGTTGTCGTCCTGATGGTGTGCGAGAGTTCGGAAAAAACTTTACCATCGCGCGCTGACATACGTCCAACCGCGACGAGGTGAGTGGCTCGGCCGCCGCGCGAGATTCTCGCTTAGGATCACCGGAGGCAGGAGGGGCGCGGCTTCCGATGCGGGGCTCGGGACAACCGCAGGCACGCAAAAGGCGACACTTTCGGGCCTAAATCGAGTAATATGCTAGGGCTCCGTAGTGTGGGGCCGCGCCATGGATAATCCCGCTTCGCCGAAAAAACTAGCAGGCCGTTATGAGGTCCGGCAGGTGCTGGGCCAGGGCGGCATGGGACTGGTTTACCGGGCTTATGACACGGTTGTGCGCCGCGAGGTTGCGGTCAAGACCATCCTCGACATCCCCGATCCGGCTTCTCTGCAATTGTTCTACCGCGAGTGCGACGTGCTGGCGTCGATGAGCCATCCCAATATTGTTGAGATTTTTGACATTGGAGAATTCGAGGAAGACGGCAAGAAGAAGCCGTATTTCGTGATGCCGCTGCTGCCCGGCACGACGCTGGAATATTACATTCGCAAGGCCAGCCACCGGCTGACGGTCGAACGCACGATCGACATCATTTCGCAGACCTGCCGGGGATTGCAGGCGGCGCACGAACGAAATCTGATCCACCGGGATCTGAAGCCGAGCAACATTTTTGTGATGGAAGACGACTCGGTGAAGATTATCGATTTCGGCGTGGCTCACATGGCGGATGCACATACCACGCGAGCGCAGAAAGGGACGCTGCTGTACATGTCTCCCGAGCAGTTGGAATTGAAGCCGCTGTCGCCAGCTTCGGATATTTTTTCCCTGAGCGTGGTCTGTTATGAAGCGATGACGGGCCGGAACCCATTTCATCGTGCACGGGCCGATGAGGTGGTGGACGCGATTCTTCACAATATCCCGCCGTTGGCGACGGAGATCAATTCCACGGTGAGCCAGCCGGTTAGCCGCGTACTGCATAAGGCGATGGCGAAACAGTCATGGCATCGTTTTGGAAGCGCGCGCGATTTCGGGGACACGCTCAATAAAGCATCGCGGAATGAAGCCTATCGAGTTTTTCGATCCGGAGCGGACGCGGCCGCGGCTGCAGCGCGCCACCAAGGCGTTGGAAGAGGGCGACTTCCAGTTTGCGGGAGAAATTCTTGGCGAACTGGAAGCCGAGGGGCATATGGATGAGGCCATCGGGTCGCTGCGACGGCGGCTTGATGGAGCAGTCCGGCGGAAGACTTTGTCGCAGTTGCTGGACGCGGCGCGGGCGCGGTTCGAAGAGGAAGAAGATCCGCTGGCGCTGCAGAAGTTGCAGGAAGCTTTGCAAATCGAGCCTGACAACGCCGCTGCGCTGGCTCTGAAGAGCCGCATTGAAAACCGGCGCAGCGAACGGCAGATCGATAACTGGTACCGGCTGGCGCGGCAGCACATTGACAATCATGCCTACGGACATGCTCGCGACGCTTTGCAGAATGTTCTGCAGTTGCGGCCGAAAGAGGCGCGGGCGCTGCAGTTGCTGAGCGAGGTCGACCGGCAGGAGCAGGAGTACAAAAAGCTTCGCCAGGAGAAAGAGCAACTGCATCGGGCGGCGATGGAGGCATGGCAGAAGGGCGACGTCAGCAACGCGCTGGCAAAGCTCGGGGTGGTGCTTGATCTCGACCGGCGTGCGCCAGATTCCGTCAATCGGGAAAGCGGCGCGAATTACCAGAGCTTTTATAACGAGGTGCGCTCGGAACATGACGCGATGAATACCGCGTACGCCGAAGCGCGCAGAAATCTGGTGGAACATAATTTCCGAAAGGCTTCGGAGGCGTGCCAGACCTATCTGGCGAAGTATCCGAGCAACGCGATTTTTCAGGCGCTGAAGTATGACATTGAGGAACAGCAGCGACAGGAGCTTTCGGCGTTTATCGCGTCGGTCGATCGTCAAGTGGAGGGCGAACCTGATCTTGAGAAGCGGGTGAACATTTTGCGGGAGGCGCTGGATGCGCATCCGGGAGAATCGCATTTCGAGCGGGCGTTGCGGCTGGTGCAGGACAAGCGCGACCTGGTCAATTCGATTGTTGCGCGGGCGCACCTTCACGAAGAGCAGGGGGCTTACGGCGATGCGCTGAACGACTGGGAAATTTTGCGGACAATTTATAGCCAGTATCCGGGATTGACGTTTGAGGTGGAACGGCTGCAGAAGCGGCGCGACCAGCAGGCTCGGGTCGAGTCTAAGGCGCGTCTCGTCGAGCAGGTCGACACCTGTTTGCATGCCAGCGATTACGCGCGGGCTTTGGATTTGCTGCAGGGCGCGGGGGCAGAATTTCCGAACGATGCGGAACTCGGCGAACTTGAGAAGGCCGCGCAGGAAGGGATCAAGCGAAAGACGGAAGCGCACCGGTTGATGACGGAGGGGCAGGATTTGTGTGCGCAGCAGAAATCCGCGGAGGGGATCAAGCTGTTGCGCGAGGCGTATCAACTGGATGAGAAGAACTCTCTGGCTCGCGCGGTTCTGGCGAATAGCCTGGTGGAGCAGGCACGGTCGGTGGTGGAGAGCGACTGGAGAGAGGCCGAGAAGCTGGCTCGTGAAGCTTTGGAATTGAATCCGGGGCATCCGATGGGGAAGACCATTCGGACCCTGATTCACGATCAGAAAAAGGAAACTTACATCGAGCAATGTGTTTCGCAGGCGCGCAAATTGCAGACTGCAACCGATCTGACCGGCGCACTGTCGCGCATTGAAGAGGGATTGTCGGTGTATCCGCGGGAGCCGCGGTTGATTCAGATTCAGGAGACAGTGCAGCGAGATTTGCAGACGCAGCGAAAGCAAGTCCGGCGGCGGGATTTGGAAGAGTTGAGGAGCCTGGAAAGTGAGTTCGATGCTTCGATGGATGCGGCGGCGAAGGATGCGCTGGCTGGACGGTTGCGGGCGCTGGCGGAAAAATATTCGAGCGATGGAGAAATCTTAAGCATCAGCAACGGCATTTTGCATCGAATGGGATTGCTGGAGGTGGAACGGACGGTTACGACTTCTTCTCCGGACAGCGACAGCGCGACGCTGACTTACAACACTCCAATACCGGAGGCTTCACCGGTTTCATCAAGCAGAGTCTCGAGCGGAGCGGGTGGGATTGAGGCGGCGCCGTCGGCGGCTGCGGCGCCTCAGGCTCCTCCGACGGCACGACAGAGTTCTCCTCCTCTTGTGCGCGCATCGGAGCCGAAAACGCGGCCGCGGAGTTACACGAATGTCGTTGCTAGTGCGGCGGCGATTGTTCTGATTGGTGCGATCTTTCTTTTTGAGCGAAGGCATCACGCAGCGCCTGCGGCTGCTGTTCCCGAGGCGGCCACGGTTGTGCCTACGGCAGTACCGCCGCCCGAGCCGGTTCTCTCCACAGCGAGAGTTTTCTCAGATGCGGGCACGGGGAAAGTTACGTTTGACGATCAGGCTCCAGCTGAATTTCACGATGGACAGTGGAGTCTCGACAAGATCGCGAATGGGGAACACAAGCTGAAATTCGAGGGAGCCGGCGGAGAAGCCTCGTTCAATTTTTCGAACGAAGCCGGAGCTGCACCGCTCGTCAAGGGGACAATCGTTTCGAAAGGAGTATTGGCGGTCGTGGTGAGCGGAATGGGCGACCATATTCATTTGTATTCGAGTGAGTCTGCCACCAAGATCAGCCTCGACGGCCAAACGCCTTTAGACATTCCCCGGAGCGGTCTCGATCTTTCGCCGATTTCTCCGGGAACTCACGAGTTAGTGGTGGCCTCCCGCGGCGATCGGTACAAACTCGATATTGACGCAGGCGCGGCGCCCAGTCTGAACGCATTTCTCGAATCCGGACAGGCTTTGGGCACGCTTGTGGTGGTGACTGGGCAGGACAATACGAAAGTGTTTCTCAATGGAAAGCTGCAGCTGCGATCGACTCAGAACGGCCAGTTGCGCATCGCGAATCTTGAACTCAAGGACTATGCAGTGCGAGTTTCGAAGATCGGCTTTCAAGAGCTTCCTGAACAGACGATACGGATTCGCAAAGGCGAACTGGCCAAAGTCACATTCGATCTGCAGCCGGTTCCGCGTTCGGCATCGCTGACGGTCCATGGAGGAGTTCCGGGCGCGGCAGTTTTCATCGATCAAACTGCGGCCGGAACGGTGCAGTCCGATGGAACGCTCAATGTCGCGAGCGTGAATCCTGGAGATCACACGGTCGAGCTACGAAAAGACAGGTTTAAGCCACGGCAGATCAAGAAGCACTTTGTGGTTGGACAAACCGTATCTCTAGCGGCCGCAGATGTTGCGATGGACACGGCACCGGGCGAGTTGAAAATTACTTTTACTCCGGCCGATGCGCAGGTGACTGTCAACAAAGCGGGCGAGACGCCGACCAAGGTCAACAGTGGGGGGACGTTGAGTTTGTTGCCTGGAAGCTACACGCTCACGGCGAAGAGCGCTGACAACATCGCACGCTCGTCGACGATTGAGGTTACTGCCGGGCAATCGCGCAGCTTGGATTTATCGCTCGCTCCCAGCGGCATGTCGAAGTGGGATGATCCGGGGGCGTGGAAATCGGAGAAGGGATCGTTCGTTCACAAGGGTGGGGATTTCGTGATGTATACCGTCTCTCCTACGACCGGCACATTTCTTTTCTCCGCCATGCTGACGAAGGGGCACCGACTGCAATGGATGCTCAACTGTGTGAACGCCACGAACTACGTGCTTTTCCAGATGGACGACAATAATTTCTACCGCACGGTGGTCCACGATGGACAGAAGGGCGAGGAGACGAAGATCGCGCACAAGAATGAGAAAAAAAGTTTCCGCACGCTGCAGGTACGCGTGGAAGCGAATGAAATCGTGCACCAGATCAAGCAAGGAGATGGCTGGATCGTGCTGGACCGTTACACGCGGGCTGGAGAGAATTTGAATGTTGGAAGATTTGGGTTTTACATTCCGGGCAACGATCAGGTCGCGCTCGCCAGCTTCAGTTACTACGCTGACTTGAGCGTGAGATAGGAAATTCATCTCTTAGCAGTTGAGTGGCCGTAGCGCACTCTTGTGAGAGCTCGACGATAGCCTGCCAAGTCTGTTGTTCACCCATATTGCGCGCATCGGAAGCCCACGAATCTGAAACCAAATGCGCCTTGAAGGAATCCTATCCGGATAGATTCGTCGAATCCTGCGAAGTTGATTACTAGCAATATGAGTGAAAATTTATTGGAGGATTTATGGCAACGAGCAGAGTGGTGCCCATGAAGATTACGAAGATGAAGGTGGCACAAGTTTCCAGGCCGGGAGCGGATTTCGAGATTGTCGAGAGGGAGATCCCTAAGCCGGATGCAGGACAGGTGCGGATCAAAGTGCAGGCCTGCGGGGTTTGTCACAGTGATGTGCTGACGAAAGACGGCTTGTGGCCGGGGATTCAGTATCCTCGCATACCGGGACATGAGGTTGCGGGCGTAATCGATGAAGTGGGCGAGGGGGTTTCGGCGTGGAAGAAAGGGCAGCGCGTTGGTGTGGGTTGGCACGGTGGTCAAGACAATACGTGTCGCGAATGCCGACGAGGAGATTTTCGCAATTGCCGGAATCTGAAAATTTGCGGGATCAGCTATGACGGCGGATATCAGCAATACATGGTGGCTCCGGTGGAGGCGCTGGTGGCGATCCCCGACGGCCTGAATGATGTTGAAGCGGCGCCGCTGCTCTGCGCTGGAATCACCACTTACAACGCGCTGCGGCACAGCGGCGCGATGCCGGGTGATTTGGTTGCGGTGCAGGGAGTCGGAGGCCTGGGCCACCTCGGAATTCAATTCGCAAACAAGTTTGGCTATAAGGTCGTGGCGATCGGGCGCGGTCCTGAGAATGGGGCGCTGGCGAAGAGGCTGGGAGCCAGCGCGTACATCGACAGCCAATCGACGAAGGCGGCAGAGGAGTTGCAAAAGCTGGGAGGCGCGCAGGTGATTCTGGCGACGGCTCCGAGTTCGAAAGCAATGTCGGAACTGATCGACGGGTTGGGGCCGAACGGCAAGCTCATGGTGATCGGCGCGGCATTCGATGCCATTGAGGTCACGCCGATACAACTGATTGGTGGAAGTCGAGCGATTCAGGGCTGGGCCTCGGGAACGCCGGCCGATTCCGAGGACACATTGCGATTCGCGGAATTAAGCGGCGTTCGTCCGATGATTGAAACCTATCCGCTCGAAAGAGCGGCTGAGGCTTACGCGCGCATGATGAGCGGCAGGGCAGAGTTTCGAGTGGTTCTGACCATGTGAGGTTGGAACAACATTTTCCACTCCTGACAACGCCCAGCAGCAGGTTGACGAAGCAATGCCTGGACTGCGGTTGAGATTCGCATTCGCGAAGCTCATCCTTGCTGAGCATGACCGAATTGGGGGAATGCCAATCGATGCAGGCGTTTTTTTGGGCGTGCGAAAGACGAGAAAGGATCAAATACTCATGTCGCAGAATATTTCTTACAGCAACGTTTTTTATCGCACGGTGAAGGTCGACGGACTTTCGATTTTCTATCGAGAGGCGGGCCCGAGGGATGCGCCGGCGATTCTCTTGCTGCATGGATTACCATCTTCGTCGCGGATGTTCGAGCCGCTCTTCGCGCGGCTTTCGGATAGCTATCACCTCGTTGCGCCGGATTATCCGGGCTTCGGACATAGCGATTGGCCGGATCCTAAGAAATTCGCCTACACGTTTGATCACTATGCCGAAATTGTGAATGACTTTGCCGAAGCGGTTGGGCTCACGCGGTATACGCTTTATATGCAGGATTACGGCGGGCCGGTGGGTTTTCGTGTGGCGCTGGCGCATCCGGAGCGGGTAGAAGCTCTCATTATTCAGGATGCCGTGGCGCACAACGAGGGGCTTGGCGCGAATTGGGCGACGCGGCGGGCGTTTTGGGCGGATCGTGCAGCCAATGAAGATTCGCTGCGAAGCAATCTCTTGTCGTTGCCGGCTACGCGAGCGCGTCATGTCGGGAACGATCCGAAAGTGGAACGACACGATCCTGATCTGTGGACGGATGAATTTTATTTTCTGAACCAGCCCGGACAAGCGGAGATTCAGAGCGATTTGTTTTATGACTACCGAACGAATGTGGATGCCTATCCGAAGTGGCAGGCGTGGATGCGCGAGACGCAGCCGCGGCTGCTGGTGATCTGGGGTAAGTATGAACTTTCGTTCGATCCTTCCGAGCCGGAAGCCTATCGGAGCGACGTGCCCAAAGCAGAAGTCCACATCGTAGATGGAGGGCATTTTGCGCTGGATACGGCTGCGGATGAGATTGCCGGCTTGGTGCGGAATTTCGCAGGTTCTTCCCACGGGGAGCTGCTAGAGCGGCGGGTTGGGTGAGGAGCCGGCGATGAGGGATGAGCGAGTCCGCGCCGGCCGGGCGGGAGCGGCGATTTTTCTAATTCGTGTGATGGTGGGGTGGGTGTTTCTTTCAGAGGGGATTCAGAAGTTTCTGTTTCCCGCTGCACTGGGCGTGGGACGTTTTGCGAAGATTGGGATTCCGGCTCCGCAGTTCTCTGCGCCGTTTGTGGGAGTGGTGGAAACTGTTTGCGGAGCGCTGCTGATTGCCGGCTTGCTGACGCGGCTGGCTTCGATACCGTTGCTGATTGATATTCTAGTGGCGATTGCTACTACGAAAATTCCCATGCTGGCGAAGGCGGGATTTTGGGCAGCGATGCATGAGGCGCGCACGGATTTTTGCATGTTGCTGGGTCTGATATTCCTGATCGTTGTTGGTTCCGGTACGCTGTCTTTCGATGAACGGTTCGCACGAAGGTCTCTCCTCCGATAGCCTTTCTCCCGATAATTCATCTGCGCAGGTGCGGCCGTCTCTGGCGGAGGTCGCACTGGTGTTTTTGAAGCTGGGAACGATTGGGTTTGGCGGGCCGGCGGCGCACATTGCGATGATGGAGGATGAGTTTGTCCGGCGGCGGCGATGGCTGACGGAGGCGGATTTTCTCGACCGGCTGGCGATGGCGAATCTAATTCCGGGGCCGAGTTCGACCGAACTGGCGATCTTTATTGGATATTCGAAACGGGGATGGGCGGGGCTGCTGGTTGCGGGCTGCTCCTTTATTATTCCGGCGGCGATCCTGGTTACTTTGATTGCGGCGTTCTATGTGAAGTTTGGGGCATTGCCGCAAGTTGCGGGAATTTTGTACGGGATCAAGCCGGCAGTGATTGCGATCATCGCGCAGGCTTTGTGGAGTCTCGGGCGGAAAGCGGTGAAGACCTGGTGGCTGGCGGTGATTGGGATTGGGGCGGTGGTTTTGAATGCCGGGGGAGTGTCTCCGGTTTCGGTGCTCGCGCTCTGTGGAAGTGCTTCTGGTGTGGGGTTTTGGATTTCTGCGAAGAGGGGACCGGCGGCTTCGCTGTTGGCATTTGGAGGGCCGAAGCGGCCTCTGTGGCTCGTGGGAACTGCCGCTGCGTCGATGATGGTTGCGATTCCGGTCTCCATGCTTCGGTTGTTTGTATCTTTCTTCAAGATTGGCGCAGTGGTGTTTGGGAGTGGCTATGTGTTGCTGGCGTTTTTGCGCGCGGAGTTTATTGAACATCTGCACTGGATCACGGAAAGGCAGTTGATCGATGCGGTTGCCGTGGGGCAATTTACTCCGGGTCCGGTGTTTACGACGGCGACATTTATTGGCTATGTGGTCGCGGGTTGGCGCGGTGCGTGGATTGCCACCATCGCGATTTTTTTGCCGGGATTTGTTTTTGTCGCGGTGAGCGGGCGGGTGCTGACCAGGCTTCGGCGGTCGGCTTTGGCGGTTTCTGTGCTGGATGGAGTGGTTGCGGGATCTTTGGCGCTGATGGCCGTGGTGGCGTGGCAATTGGGACGGGCTGCGATTGTGGACTGGGTTACGCTGGTGATTATGGTTGCCAGCGCTGCGTTGCTTTTGCGGTTTCGGATGAATTCGGCCTGGATTATTTGTGCGGCGGGGGTGATCGGATGGCTAGTGGGGCGGTAGAGTAATCGCTGGATGTTTTCGATTTAAGTTGGCGGCTGGGCCACGCTTCGTCCTATAATTCCCCGCGTTCGATTTATCCAATCAAAGATTATGCAGGTTGCGTGCGACGGCGCGCGGGAGGTTCTTTTGAGATTGCTTCGGGTGTTGTTTACGCTTGCCATATTCTTTATAGCGCAGTTGGCGTCTCAACCTGTTTCCAGTTCCGGATCGTTTGCTTCGCTAACATCTGGGGCTGCGTGGGCGCAGTCGGCGGAACGCACGGGCGCTGAGAATGGGCGGCTGGCGGGATATTCGGCTGACTCGTCGAAGACTGAGCGCGAGTGGGAAAAGAAATTGCGCGATGGAGTGGTGGCGGATAATTTGCGGCAGAGCATGCAGCGGTTGAGCGCGCGCCCGCATCATGTGGGATCGCCCTACGACAAAGATAATGCGGAGTGGATTTTGGCGCGATTTAAGGAGTGGGGATTTGACGCGCACATTGAGACGTTCAATGTACTTTTTCCTACTCCGAAGGAGCGGGTGGTCGAGTTGGTTGAGCCGACAAAATTCAAGGCGAAGCTGCAGGAGCCTCCGGTGCCGGGCGATCCGACATCTGGCCAGACGGCGGAGCAGTTGCCGACTTACAACGCCTACTCGATTGATGGAGATGTGACGGCGCCGCTGGTTTATGTGAATTATGGCAACCGCGAGGATTACGAGCAGCTTGACCGGATGGGGATTTCGGTGAAGGGGGCGATTGTGATTGCGCGCTATGGCGAGGGATGGCGCGGCATCAAGCCGAAAGTTGGGGCGGAGCATGGAGCGATTGGGTGCATCATTTATTCCGATCCGAAGGACGATGGATTTTTTGAGGGCGATACTTATCCGACTGGCGGATGGCGGCCGCGCGAGGGCGTGCAGCGGGGAAGCGTGATGGACACGGATTATCCCGGTGATCCGCTGACGCCGGGGGTGGGCGCAACCGCAGATGCGAAGCGGTTGGAGATTAAAGACGCGAAGACGATTACTAAGATTCCGGTGCTGCCGATTTCGTGGGGAGATGCTTTGCCGTTGCTTTCGGCGTTGCAGGGGCCGGTTGCTCCCGAGGGCTGGCGCGGAGGGCTGCCGATTACGTATCACGTCGGTCCGGGACCGGCGAAGGTGCATTTGAAGGTGGAATCGAATTGGGATTTGAAGCCGGTGAACGATGTGATCGCGACAATGAAGGGATCGGATGCGGCGGATGAATGGGTGGTTCGCGGGAATCACTACGACGCTTGGGTGAATGGGGCGGATGATCCGATCTCGGGGATGGTTGCGGTGCTGGAAGAAGGCCGGATGCTGGGCGAACTGCACAAACAAGGATGGACACCGAAGCGAACGATTATTTTATGCGCGTGGGATGGCGAGGAGCCGGGGCTGCTGGGATCGACCGAGTGGGTGGAGACGCATGGCGATGAGTTGAAAAAGCATGCGATTGCTTACATCAATTCGGACAGCAACGGACGCGGATTTCTGTATGCAGGCGGGACGCACGACCTGCAGCACTTTATTAATGACGTGGCCCGGGAGGTGCAGGATCCAGAGAAGCACACTACGGTGCAACAGCGGGCTAAGCTGCGGCAGATTCAGCGGGCGCCGAAGGACGAGCGCGGAGAGATCAGAAAAGAGAGCGATGTGCGGATCGGAGCTTTAGGGGATGGGTCGGACTTCACGGCGTTTCAGGATCACGAGGGAATCTCGACGCTGAACATTGGATATGGTGGCGAGAACGACGCGGATTCGTACCACTCGATTTATGACGATTTTTATTGGTACACGCATTTTGTGGATACGGATTTTTCGTTTGGCCGGGCGCTGGCGCAGACGGGCGGGACGGCGGTGATGCGGCTGGCGGATGCGGATGTGATTCCTTATGAGTACAAGGGGCAAGACGAGACGATTGGGCGGTACGTGAAAGAGTTGGAGAAGCTGCTGAAAGACAAGCAGGATGAGATTACGGAGCGGAATCTGGAATTGAAGGAGGGAGTATTTACGGCGACGGCTGATCCGAAGAAGACCTATGTGCCGCCGCCGGCGAAGGAGGTGCCTCCCTATATGAATTTTGCGCCGCTGAAGAATGGAGTGGAGGCGATCAAGAAAAGCGCTGATCGATATGAGGCTGCGTTTGCCAAGTGGGAGGCTAGTGGGAATGTTTTGGCGCCTGCGGCGGTGGCAGCTTTGAATTTGGATTTGATTGAGATTCAGAGAGCGTTTTTGACTGACAAGGGGTTGCCGGAGCGGCCCTGGTTTAAGAATCAGGTTTATGCGCCGGGGGCTTATACCGGTTATGGGGCAAAGCCGATTGCGGCGGTGCGGGAGTATATGGATCAGGAGAAGTGGAAGGAGGCGGACGCGCAGGTTCCAATTGTGGGCGAGGTGCTGGTGACTGTTGCTGGGGCTATCGATAGAGCGGCGGATGAGTTGGAGAAGGCTGTTCCCGGTAAGTAGATTCACTTGTGCGGCGAAAGCCGCTTCATTCATAGATCTTTATCGCAGCGCCGAAGCGCTTCGCCACCCAAGAGCTGTGGGCTAAAGGGCGCCTCGCAAGGGTCGTGCCACCTAAAAAGAAAAGCCGCGATGGATCGCGGCTTTTCCGGATGAACGGCTCAGGTTAGTTATGTTTGTCGCGGTAAATCTCGCGGCTGGTGTGGTTCTGCTCGCGGTTTAACTTGTTCTGCTCAGCCTTCGTCAGGTGGCCGTTGTGAGCGGCCATGTCGCGTTTTTCCTGGTTCTCGATGTGCTGTTCCTGACGCTCGACGTGCGCGGCCTGGCCCGGTGTCATGGTGCCGTTCTTTACGCCGTTGGCGATGCGATCCTGCTGGTTCTGCTCGCGGTTGTTGACTTCGTTCACGCGCGGATGGCCGGGATCGACTTGGCCTAGTCCAGCGCCGGAGGTGTTGGATTGAGCAGCGGCGCCGAGCGACAACAGGCCTCCGACTGCCAGGACTAAGAGCGAGTTGCTGATGCGATTGAACATCTGAGGTCGTCCCCCTGTGATTTGGAAATGTTTTGTAATTTAATGCCCGGAAATGTAAACCCTTTTTAAGAAGTTTAGTTTCGGCTTGACTGCGGGCAACTTACCGGTAGGGTTAGAACCTTTGCTAACAAGGGTGTAGGGTTAGGGCCAGTGAGGGATGGTTACTAAAGTAAGTGAGGCGAAAGCTGCTTCGATTCACCTTACGCAGAAGAAGGTTCTTCCGTTGAGATAGATGCGAACCATGGGAGGGAGCAGGACCGTGGCCACCCGTCAAGATAGGCGTCTTCAACCCGAAGTTCACACGCAACTGGGACGAACTGCCGTGAATATCTTTGCCGCCAACGAGCGCGTCAACCAGATGCTGATCGAAGAACTTGATTCTGCCGCATGGAGAGCCAAACCGCCGGGCAAGGTTCGCAGCATTGCGGCGATCTTTACGCACATGCACAATGTGCGCTGTAAGTGGGTGCGGCTGACGGCTTCGCACTTGAAGGTTCCTGGACAACTCGATCGCGCACGCTGCACGCCTCGGCAGGCTCGTGCGGGATTGGCCGAGAGCGGGGCTCGCTGCGGAGAGATGCTGGCGGAGGCGCTCGGCGGTGGTGGCCGCGTGGCGAAGTTTCGCAGGGATGGTTGGGCTCGGCCTTGGCCTGCCGGTGTGGAAATACTGTGCTACATGCTTGCTCACGAGGCGCACCATCGCGGGCAGGTTTGCATGCTGGCGCATCAGCTTGGATTTCCGTTGTCGGACAAAGTGACATCCGGGATGTGGAATTGGGAGAATTTGTGGAGAGAGATGGGGGCGGGCGGTGGGCCTGGGGAAAATGGTTAGGGCATTGAGGGAGGGCAGGGTTGTCTCCAAAAAACGCCAAAAGTGTTGAAGAGGGCAGGGATGCTTCGAGTCTCAGGATCGTCCTGCAGATGATTCTGCTGGACTCGGAATGACAGCCGGACAACCCGCTGTACGATGACAAACGGGCTGTTACGGCGGGGTATAATTTGTTGGGGTTCCATGCCGCGAAAATGGTTTTCTGGGGTGTGTAACTTTGCCACGTCGTCCGAATCTACTGGGTGAAGTATCGTTAGAAAGCACTTTCAAGAAGAGGAGAACGTTATGAGGAAGTTGATTGCGGTTTGTTTCGCTTTTTGCCTGCTGGTGTCTGGGTTGGCACTGGCGCAGGACACAATGAAACAGGACGACAGCATGAGTGCCGGCACTAGCACGAAGGCAGTCAAGGTCATGGGAAAGATCAGCGACGATGGCCAGTCCTTTGTGAGCGATAAGGATGGGAAGAGCTGGAAGATCGTGAATCCGGATGCGGTGAAGGGGCATGAAGGGCACCACGTGATTTTGACGGCGCACGTTTATGCCGATAAGGGTGAGGTTCACGTGATGTCACTGAAGATGGCTTCCGATACGATGAAGAAAAACAGCATGTAGAGGTCAGCGCGCTATTGTCTAAATGGGCCAGCGATTCTGCTGGCCTTTCTTCTTTTCGGGGGGAAGTTCGGCCATGGGCTTGACGAAAGGTGTAGGATGCTGATGTTTGTGCGATTCGAGTATACGGCCTTATTTGTGGGGTGAGCAGGCGGGGAAATTGCGGTTCGCTGCCGCGGAACAGGCGGCGGATAGAGGATTCTTTTCTTGCGGCCTGCTGCGAGGAGGAGCCGTGCTACTCAGTGTGAAAGGTAATTTCCTGCCGTATCGAGCTTCAGCCCGGCCGTTTCGACGTTCATCTGCGGAAATTTTTGCGGCAGTTCTCTGTGTCGCGGTTCTGGTTTGCTGCGCGTTGCCGGCGATGGGACAAAAGACTTCGCAGGATTCCGGCATCGTGCCGAAGTATGACCTGCATACCGAAATGAAGACGAAAGGGATCGTGGATGAGGTGAAGATCTTGCCTCTGGGAACCAAGAAGGATTTGCGGGAGGTAATTATTAAGAATGGGGAAGAGAAGATTTACATTTATGTTTGTCCGCAGACTTTTGAAGAGGAGATAGGAATCAGCTTCAACAAGGGCGACGAGATCGCGGTGACGGGATCGAAGGTGAAGCAGGAAGAACTGGAAGTGATCCTGGCGCGGGAACTGGTGAAAGGGACGGATACGCTTGTATTTCGCGACGCCAAGGGCAACCCGGTTTGGGATCCGCGCACCGGAAAGTGATTCAACAGGGTTCGTGAAAAAGAAAAAACGACCACAGGGAAACCGATGAAACTTACAGACACGATTGCGTTGGTGCTGAGGGCCAAGGAACACAGCCGGATCTTGTCGGTGACGCCGGAACACTCGGTTTATGAAGCCATCGAGAAGATGGCGAAGGAAAGCGTCGGAGCGTTGCTGGTGATCTCCGAGGACCGACTAGTGGGCATCATGTCGGAGCGAGATTATGCGCGCAAGGTGATTCTGAAAGGACACTCGTCGAAGGAGACTCCGGTGCGGGAGATTATGACTTCGCCGGTGGTATTTGTGACGCCGCGGCATACGGTGGACGAATGCATGGGGATTATGACGCATCACCACTTCCGGCATCTGCCGGTGATGGGCGAGAACGGCAAAGTGGTCGGACTGGTTTCGCTGGGGGATCTGGTGAAGTGGATTATCTCGGGGCAGGCGCAGCATATTGAGGAGCTGGAGGGGTATATTACGGGACGGTATCCGGGGTAGGCCGCTGTCGCAGTTGTATTAGGGTCGTGCGGAGGGTAGGGATGCTTCGACCGCAGGATCGTCCTTCAGCCGATCCTGCTCCGTTCAGCATGACAGGGGTCGATATTCTACGAAGTGATTGATCCTACCGGGTGTTCTTCTTCCACGTTTTCCAGTTTGTAGCCGGAGTGGGCGGCGTCGTTGTGGAACATCTGCACCGTTTCCAGAGAATAGTCGTGCAAGTCTTTGCCGATTAGCGGGATCTTCTTGAGTACATCCGACGTGACGGTGATGATGTGGCAGCCGATTTCATCGGCCTGAAAAATATTGAGTAGCTCGCGGGGACTGGCCCAGACGAGCTGACATTTCCGGTTCGGCGCCATGATTTCGAGAGCGGACTTCATGACTGGAACGGGGTCGCGTCCGGTGTCGGCTACGCGTCCGGCGAAGACTGAGATGTATGAGGGTGCGCCACCGTCGAGAGCTTTGGCGACGTGGGTTACCTGATCGAGCGCCAGCAAAGCGGTTGCGTTGACTTGAATGCCCTCGACGCTAAGACGGTGAATCAGCCGGTACATGGGCTCGCGGCGGGTGTTGGTGACGGGAATCTTTACATAGACGCTGGATCCCCAGCGGGCGATTTTGCGGGCCTGACGCTCCATTTCGGGTTCTTCGTCGGCGAAGACTTCGAAGGAGATGGGACGGTTGGAAATCTGCTCGAGGATTTCGCGGGCAAAGCCCTCGTAGTCTTTTACGCCGGCTTTGCGCATCAGGGTTGGATTGGTGGTGAAACCCTTGATATAGGGCTGGCGGTAGAGTTCGAGGATTCCGGCCTTGTCGGCTCCGTCGGCGAAGATCTGAATCTTCAGTTCCTGCACGGACTTCACCTTCAAGTCAGACGCGGACTTCATTCGTAGACTCCTTGAGAGCGGAGCGTGTGATCCAGTCGGCGGCCTCGCGCAACGAATGCACGGTGGCATCCGGCGGCTGAGCGGGCTTGCGCTCGCGGTAGCCGTGGTCGATCAAAATCGTTTTACAACCCGCGGCGTGGCCGGCATCGATGTCGCGCCAGCGGTCCCCCACAAGAAAACTGCGGCTCAGATCGATATTATGCTTGCGCGCCGCTTCGAAAAGCATGCCGGGACTGGGCTTGCGGCAGGCGCAATGATCCGCATCGTCATGATAGCAGACGAAGATGTCGTCGATGGGCAGGGCGGAGGCGAGTTTTCGGTGCATGGCTTCGACTTCGGCGCGGGTGAGGTTGCCGCGAGCAACGTCGGGCTGGTTGGTGACGACGTAGAGAAGGAAGCCGTGGGACTTTAGTTCTTTGAGTGCGGATGCGGCGTCGGGCACGATTTCGAGATGATGGATGCCGTCCGGGGGAAATGGCTTGCCGTCGCGAATGAGGGCGCGGTTGAGAACGCCGTCGCGGTCGAGGAAAACGGCGGGGCGGCTGCTTGATGAAATGGTGGATTCCCACTTGGTCTGCTGCTGCTTTACTGCCGGATGAGAAACGAGGAGATGCCAGACCACGGCCTGGAAAGCTTCAGTGTGCGGAGTGACGTGCGCGGGGTTCACTGTAGGAATAAGGATGCAGACATCGGCGGATTGTGCGGTGTAGCCGCCATCGCGGCCGACGATGCCGAGAATCTTTGCGCCGACTTGTTTTGCGAGTTGAAGCGCGGCTACGAGGTTAGGGCTGACGTTTTTTTCGAGATTGCCGCCACCGACGGAGAAGACGAGCACGAGATCATTGGGGCGCAGGCGGCTGGTGCGGAGCCAGCTTTCAAAGACGGTAGGCCAGCCTTCGTCGTTCGTACGGGCGGTGAGTTCGGAGACGTTGTCGGTGGGCGCGTAGGCTTCAATGCCGGCGATTTTGCGGAAGTCGTTGACGGCGTGAGATGCGTTGGCGGCGCTGCCACCGACTCCGAGGATGAAGAGGCGCCCGTGGGTCGAACGGGTTTCGGCTAATAAGGATGCCGCTTTTTCGATGGAGGCGCGGTCGAGGCGGTCGATGAGTTCTTTTGCTTCCTCGAGGAATTGCTGGGCGAATGTATTCTGCGGGTTCATCTCTTCTTATTTATTAGTTGCGTCGATTGGATGCGCCCTGGGCGGCGAGGAATTGCTCGGTTTCGCGCAGTCCGGTGGGCGAGCCAATTTCGTAAAAGCGTTCGTGTACTTCGAAGGCGGCTAGCTGCTTGCGATGGAGAAGATCTGTATAGACTTCGGTGAGATCGCTGGGCTCGCCGGCTGGCAGGCGGTTGAAAGCCTGTCCGCGAAAAACGCCGAGACCGTAATCGATGTAGCGCATGCGCGAAGTACGATTGATTTTGCTGTAGGCGAGAATTTCTTTGCCGTCGAATTCGACGTTGCTTGTATCCCACTTTCCCTCGTTGTGGAAGACGGTCATCATTCCCAATTTGTGGGACGACTCGAAGGCCTGCGCGATGGCGGCGTAATCGCAGGGAAGATAAGAGTCTCCATACATCACAAAGAAAGCGTCTCCCAGTTTTGGCAAGGCATTTTTTATGGCTCCCGCAGTGCCGAGCAGCGCAGCGCCGTCGAATGAGTAGTCTACCTGAAGGCCGAGGGCATTGCCGTCTCCGAGGGTGCGCTGGATGAGAGTGCCGAGATGGCCGACGCAGAGCACGACGCGGCGGATTCCTTTGGCGTGCAGGAGGCGGAGTTGATGAATCGCGAAGGGCTCTCCGTTTAATTCGAGGAGCGATTTGGGGAGGTTCTGGGTTAATGGGCCGAGGCGGGTAGCGCGACCTCCGGCGAGAATGGCGACGGTCAACAATGGTGGCTCCTAGGAGTGTGCCACGACGGTGGTTCCGGCGAAATCGAATTGCATGCGGACCTCGCGCAGCCCGGCGCCGCGCATGGCAGCGCGGAGGCGAGTTTTTTCTTCGCTATAGAACATGAGAAAGCCGCCGCCTCCGGCCCCGATGAGTTTGCCGCCGCGCGCTCCGTTGGCTCTTGCGAGATCGTAGAGTTTGTCGATTTCGCCGCTGGTCATGCCGGGTGAGCGCTTTTTCTTGTGCTCCCAGTGGACGTTCATGAGATCGGCGAAGTGATTCAGGTTGCCGGCCAGGAGGGCATCGCGGCTTTCGATGCCGAGGTTTTTTGTGAAGTGAAGATTTTCGATCATCTCGGAGTTGTTCTGTTTCGTGCGGGAATCCTGGTCGCGGAGAATGTCGGAGGCGTTGCGCGAGCTGCCGGTGAAAAACAGAAGGAGATTATCTTCGAGATTGGCGAGGGTTTCGCTGGGAATCTTTAGCGGCTCGACCTTGACGCTGTCATCGGGAAGAAACTGGAAACAGGTGATGCCGCCGAAGGCGGCGATGTATTGATCCTGCTTGCCGATGGGCTCTTTTAGCAATTGCAGTTCGATGTGGCAGGCCTGCTCGGCTAGATCCTGGGGCAGAATGAAGTCGCGTTTTAGGGTGTGCAGGGCGCAGAGAAGTGCGGTGGTGAAGCTGCCGGAGGATCCCATGCCAGTGCCGGCGGGGATGTCGGAGAGGCTGACGATTTCGAGATATGGGCCGGTGACGCCGGTTAGCTTTAAGGCTTCGCGAATGATGGGGTGCTGGATTTCTTCGACGCGATCGACTTCTTCGAACTTGGAATATTTGACGAGAATACGCGGCTTAAAGGCTTCGTTGATGGTGATGTAGACGTAGCGGTTGATGGCGGCGGAGATGACGAATCCGGTGTGCTGGCGGTAGTAGGAAGGAAGGTCGGTGCCGCCGCCGCCGAGGCAGATTCTTAAGGGGCTGCGGGTGATGATCACTGAGTGAACCTCGAAGGGTCGGAGGTTCCAGGTGGGACGAGATGAGTGGAGAGAAAGAGGGGGCGATTGTTTCTCGATAGAGCTTGTAATGTGCGCCGAAGCGCAGGGGGCAAAAGCATGATCGAATGATATGCGAATTCAGTGCAGGCGGTCGAGCGTCAGCGGCGGCCAAAGCCGCCGGCGATTTTTATCGCGTTTCCAGCGCGGCTCGAAGCCGGGCCCTTTCGAACCTATGCCGTGGCCCTTCAAAACTAAGCCGCACGCGATCTGCTGATCTTTCCATACCGCCAAGATTGTTGACGCGATCATTCGACCACGAATTCTATGGAGCGGGTGGTGCTGCTGTTGCCGGCGGTATCGAGGGCACGCAGTTGGAACTTATAGGATCCGGGATCGAGCTGGGCTACGGGAAGCTTGAGACCAAGCGGGACTACCGGATTGGAGGTAGAAGGTTTTGGCAGCTTGCTTCCGATGTGGAATTTCTGTGCATTTTTCTGGTCGACGATGAAGAGTTCATAGCCAAGGTCGGGAGGGGCCGGCTTTTTCAGCAACGGTTCGTAGACCTCGGCATAGATGGCGACGGTATCGGTTTTCTTGAAATGGTTGGTGGCGGAAGGTGTGATCTGCAGGTTCTGCACCATGAGGGGGGTGCGGTCTTGGAGCAACTGGGCGTCGAGATCGGTAGAGAGATCGCTGGCGCGCCGAATCGAGTTGCTGAGCGCGATGCCACTGAGGCTAAATTGCTGATCGCCGTAGGGATCGATGGCGAGCAGGGTTTCGACCTTGCCGAAGCTTTCGTTGCCGGAGCTGAAGACGACTTTCAACTTGTACTGGCCGGAGGCTATGCCGAACTGGTTTTGGTAGTGGAAGGGCTGTTTCTGGAATTCTTCTACTTCTTTCTTGCCATCAAAATCGAGATTGACGGTATCGCTGAAACGGGCGGCGATGGTGTCATCCGGCTTGTAGGCGATGCCGAGAATATTCAGAGAGGCGTGCTGCTTGCCTTTAAGCTTTTCGAATTTCAACGCGGAAGAGGGGATTTCGACGGCGAGGTGGATCTGGGCGGTGTTGGCTGCGGTGTAGAAAAAAGGCGCTTCCATGGAAGCGGAAACATTGCCCTTCATTTCGCTTCCGGCGCGGGCTTCTAAATCTTTCTCGATGGGATTTCCGGCGAGCAGGTCGTTGGGTCTGATGTTGCAGTAGCCGCTGCGGGCGCGGACTTCAGTGCCTCCACGCTCGACTTTTACTTTGAGGGTGTGGCAAGTGCCTTCGGTGGAAACGGCGGGGACATAGCCGAGGAGATAGTACTGATTCTGGTCCTGAGCGATGCGTTGGAGGCCGCCGAGCAGATCGTTGGTGTTGAGGATGACGAAGCCGCCGGTGCCGTTGGCGAGCTCATACATCATCTGCTGATTATCAGAGGCGCTGGTAGGAAATGGAGGAACGATCTGGCGGGGCTGGTTGTACTGATTGTAGTAGGCGCTGTTGTTGTACCCTCCGGAATAGCCGGTGGTTCCGCCGCCGGTATGGCCGCCACTGCCGGTGCTGCCGCCGGTTCCACCGGTGCCGCCAGTGCCACCCTTACCGCCGCCGGCGCCCCCGGTTCCTCCGCCACCGGTGCCACCACCCCCGGTTCCTCCGCCATGGCCGCCACCCGCGCCGCCACCGCCGCCACCTGCGACGCCGTGTTGTGCGGGATCGGCGAAGGCGGCGAGCTTCAGAAACGGTTGAGCCCCTGCGGAGTGAAATGCGGCGGGCATGAAAGCGGCAGACGAAGGAACGGAGAGCGGCTGCAGTGTGCTGTGCGGGCCGCTTAAGTCGGGAGTTACTAATCCGCGGACATCGATGGGATAGATGGCGACATTCGCTTTATTACAGGCGTCGATGACGGCAGTGAGTTCCGATTGATATTCCGGATCGCTCAGAGGGAAGCCAGAGGTTAGCATCACGAGGGTTTTGCGACCGGGCACCGACGACATGCCCTTGGCGAGACTGCGCAGGGCGAGCAGAACGGTGTGGACGCCGAAGTCGGCCTCGGCATTCATAAGAGAAGGACCGGTCGGCGGGGGCCCGAGCGAGGCCACGGTGACAGGCGGCGGGGCGTTGGGCGAGACTGCGGATCCTTTTATGCTGGCTACGACTTGCTTGAGGCGATCGGCGTCGGCGGTAAAGTTCTGGGTGATGGTAATGGTGCCGCCGAATTCGGCGATGGCCATGAGGCGGTCGGGGCCGGCGTTGGCGTCGATGAATTTTCTGGCGGCTTCGCGAGCCTGGCCCTGGTCGCCGAAATTCATGGTGGAGTTATCGAAAAACAGAACCATGTAGCGCGGTTTGGCTGCCGGGGCGGAGCCGGTGTTTTCTTCGTAGGAGAAACTGGTGATGGGCTGCTCTTTGCCGTCTTCCCAGACTTTGAAATCCTTTTGCGCGAGATCGCGGATGTAGTTGCCCTTCTTGTCGGTGACGATGGTGTCAACGAGGACGAGGCGCGATTCGGCGTGGAAGGTGCCTGACTGATCCGGCTGTTGCGCGTGCACGAGGGCGCGATCCGGGGCCTTCTTGAGGTAGAGCCATCCGCTTAGAAGGAGAATCATTGCGATGAGAAGAACCCGTCGGCGATTGCGCATACTTGCCTCCACAGGACTAGCGAATTTCTACGGTGCCATTTTCGGCGGACATTAATTGTCCTTCGGAATCCCGGACTACGAGACGAACCAGATAACTGCCGGGTTTCACGTCGAAGCTGCTTCTGAGTGTGACCCCGGGTGAGAGCTTATTTTGCAGGGTTTCATCCTTCCAGTGCATGGTTACGGTTTTTTCCATTGCCTGGAGGAAATTGCCGTTGCGGTTGAAGACGGCGGAGACGCAGGTGAGGACGTCGTTGTTGCGGCCGTCGGCTTTTTTATAGTGAATGCGCTGGACATCGACGTGGGCGAGGACGATGAGTTTGGCGGCATCGTCGCCGGCTTTGAAAAACTGGGTGTGTAATTTGACGGGAAGGGCGTGCAATTCATCCTGGGAGTAGAGCGCTTCTTCGATTTCCTGTTTGGCAGCCTCGTTGGGGTCGGTGAAATGCTTGGGAGCGAAATAACCCCGGCGAGCCTGGATGCTGAATTTCTGAGAGTTCTTCAGCTTTACTTTTATGGGGTGGAAATTGCCGTCGAGTTTGAGATCGGGCGGAGAGAATGCGAGGACGTAGGAATATTCGGGGGCCTGGGCTACGCGGCGGAAGCCTTCATCCAGATCGTTGCTATTGTGAAAGAAAATGCCGCCGGTGCCATCGGCCAGAACCTCGAGGAGATCGTCGTTGGCCAAGGCGGCCGCGGCCTCAATGAGGCCCTTTTCAGCGGGTGGAGTAACCGTGCCTGTAGCCGTGTGGATGACGTCTGGCGGAAGAATGGTGTAGAGGCCCCGCGCGTTCATGGTATTGATAACGACTTGCGAACGGACGGCATAATCGACGGTATCGGTGTACGCGAACTCCATTTGAGGTGCGATAAAGCCGGGAGAAATAACCACCACGCTGCGCTGGCCGGGCATGTGAGCGATGGCACGAACCACCTCTTTCAAAACTCCGAGAGAGATCTGGCTTTCGTGGTCGCCGGTTGCCAATATTTGCTGGCTGGTCATGTTCACGAGCGCAGTGGCCATGGCGACATCGGAGGATGTCAGTTGACCGGAGAGGGTAGGCTGGCATGCGAGAGCCTCCTGCAAGGCTTCTGAGCTGGCCTGAGGATCATTCTTGTTGACGATGAGATCCGCCTGGTAATAGCCGATGACCGGACAAGTAGAAGGAGTAGAAATGGGGCGCGGAAGCAGGCGGAGAAGAGCCTCGTGCAGTTTCGCTCGGTCGTCGGTGAAGCCAAGATTGTTCTGACCCGAGGTGGTAAAAATAGCGGCGCGGTCGGTGAGGCGGAGGGTGGCGAAATGGCGCTCAGCGGCGTTGCGCACCGTGGCGAGATCTCCGAACTCGAGATGTATATCGTCGAAGAGGTAAGCGATGAAACGCTCGGGGATGGTGCCGGGATCTTTGGCCGTGGTTCGTGGTTCGTCGGGAACGGCTGAGTTAGCGCTTTCTTCGGAGGCCGCCTGGCGGGCTTTGGCCGTGAGATCTCCTGGCTGCTCGACTTCGAACTGGGTAATCACTTGAGGCTTGCCCCGGTCGAAGATCTGGAAGTCCTCTTTGTGAAGATTGCCGACCGGGTGGCCCTGGGCATCGCGAACCACGGCGCGCACGACGACCAGTTTTACGTTGACCTTGAAGGTGGCAGGTTGGTCGCGAGAGGTGATCTCAGCTGCAGTCTGCTGCGTTTGAGGTTGCATGTTTTCGGCGGGGGCAGCGGTGGTGGGTGCGGGCTGAGGCTGGGGGTTCTGGGCGCGGGCGAAGACAGATACCAGAAAGAAGCAGCCACACAGGAACGCGCGAAGGGAAGCGCGGTTTACCAGCGTTTGTATGCGGTTGCTGGAAGGGAAGCACGGGCGAGCTTCCGTAGATCTGATCATAGGACACCAACCAATCGGCAGGGGAAGCGGGCTCTTGGTCGAAGGGACGCGACGACCGGATCCCTTCGTACCAAGGATTCGGGAACAGTCTACACCGATTTGAGGCAGCAGGGTGTGCTGAACTCGGAAGATGAATTTTGTTATCCCTGCATCGGATAATCCTCTTCTTGCCAAGGAAGCTCTTGCCAGTGAACCGCTGCCTAATGAACCTCTGCCTAATGAACCTCTGCCTAATGAACCTCTGCCTAATGAATCTGGGTTGAACCGTCGATAGAAGGCTATGAGACTTGCGCGGGTGCCAAATCGTGCGATGAGAATTCGCTTAGACGGAGAACGCTACCGATGAGGAAGCGGCGGCAGACATTGTCCGAGAAGGAACGATAGCTATGAGTGATGCGGAGATTGTGAAAGATTTTCTGGTCGAGAGCTATGAGAACCTCGACCGGCTGGACCGGGATCTGGTTGAACTGGAGAAGAATCCGGAGGATCGAGATGCGCTGGCGGGGGTCTTCCGCACGATTCACACGATCAAGGGAACATGCGGATTTCTGGGTTTCGGCAAGCTGGAGAAAGTTGCCCATGTGGGAGAGAACCTGTTGAGCCGGTTGCGGGACGGGCAACTGGTGCTTACCCGGGAGATCACGACAGCATTGCTGAATATGGTGGATGCGGTGCGGCAGATGCTGAAAGAGATCGAATCGACGGGGACGGATGGCACGAACGATTATCCGGAACTCCGGGAAGAGTTGACCCGGCTGCAGCAGGGGATGCCGAAGCATGAGAAAGGTAAGACTGCAAAAAAGGCAGGGGTCTCGACGACGCCGGCTGCGGCGGGGCCAGCGGCTCCGGCGGAAAAAATCAGTGCTGAGCCGGGCCCTTCGATGGAGGCCGAGGCTCAGGAGAGTGCGAGCCAGCCGGAGCAAAGCGAAAACCGGACGTCGAGCGAGACGGTGCCCGAGCAGGGAACAGTTCGCGCCGGCGAGGCGGATGGGCAGCGGAGTCCGCAGGCGGCGGCGCATGCCAGCGCTTCGGACAGCACGGTGCGGGTGAATGTGGGACTGCTGGATAAAGTGATGACTCTGGTGGGGGAACTGGTGCTGGCGCGCAATCAAGTTTTGCAGTATTCGGGGCGGGCGAAAGATGCCGGCCTGCTGGCAGCCGCGCAGCGGCTGAATCTGATCACGACGGAGCTTCAGGAAGGCGTGATGAAGACCCGCATGCAACCCATCGGAAACATATGGGGACAATTTCCGCGAACGGTGCGGGATGTGGCGCAGGGATGCGGCAAGGAAGTGACCATTGAGATGGAGGGCAAGGAAACAGAACTGGATAAGACCATCATTGAGGCGATCAAGGATCCGCTGACACATCTGGTGCGGAACTCAGTGGACCACGGCATTGAGCTTCCGGAAGAGCGGGTGCAGAAAGGCAAGAGCCGGAGCGGGCGATTGATTTTGCGGGCGTTTCACGAGGGCGGGCAGGTCAACATCGAGATCAGCGACGACGGCGCGGGATTGAACTCCGACCGCATTCGCAAGAAAGCCATGGAGCGGGGAATCGTCAGCGCGGAACAGGTGACGCGCATGAGCGAACGGGACGTTTTCAATCTGATCTTCCTGCCAGGTTTCTCAACCGCGGAAAAAGTGACGAATGTTTCGGGGCGCGGTGTGGGCATGGACGTGGTGCGAACGAATGTGGAAAGAATCGGGGGAAGCGTGGACGTGCAATCGACGCCGGGGCAGGGAACGACGGTGAAGGTGAAGATTCCGTTGACCTTGGCGATTATCCCGGCGCTGGTGGTGACCTGCGCCGGAGACCGCTATGCGATTCCGCAGGTCAGTTTACTGGAGCTGGTGCGGCTGGATGGGGAAAAGGTGGGCAAGGCGATTGAACTGGTGCATGGGGCTCCGGTGTACCGGTTGCGTGGACGGTTGCTGCCGCTGGTGTATTTGAATCGGGAACTGAAGCTGGCCACGGATGCGGAAGCAGCGGCGGCTAGCGATGGAGCGGTAAATATTGTGGTGCTGCAGGCGGACGAACGGCAGTTCGGGCTGGTAGTTGACCAGATCAACGACACCGAAGAGATCGTGGTCAAGCCGCTGCGCAAGCAGTTGAAGACGATTAAGACGTTTGCGGGGTCGAGCATCATGGGGGACGGCAAAGTAGCGCTGATTCTCGATGTGCTGGGGCTGGCACAGCGGGCGAGCGTGATCACCGAGGCGCGGGACCGGATGATGGCAGATCGGGTGACGCAGGCTGAGGACAAAGCTGCGGAGAAACAAACCTTCCTGCTCTTCGTGGGGCCGGGCGATTCGCGGATGGCGATACCGCTGAGCACGTTGGCGCGGCTCGAGGAATTTCCGGTGAAACAGGTGGAAATGTCAGGGAGCCAGTGGGTCACGCAATATCGCGGGCAGATTCTGCCGTTGATCCGGTTGAGCGTGATGATGGAGGAGCGGCGGGCGAAGTTGCGCGCACTGCAGGGCGCGCTGCCCGCAGCGGATTCGGAGCCAATTCAGGTGCTGGTTTTGAATCAGGAAGGACGGTTGTTCGGGTTGGTGGTGGAGCAGATTCTCGACATTGTGGATGACCGGGCGCAGGTGAAATCGGCGGCGACGCGGGAGTCGGTGCTGTACTCGGTGGTGATTGGGGACCGGGTGACGGAACTGCTGGATATTCCATCGATTTTGCGGAGAGCGGATTTGGGCGACATGCGGCCGAATGCGGCGGCCAAGGCAGCGGAGGCGAATTAATCATGGCGAAGAGTTCACAGTTTTGTACTTTCTACCTGGACAGATTGTTGTTTGGGGTCGAGCTGAAAGGCGTGCAGGAAGTGATGAGGTCGCTGGGAATGACGAGGGTGCCGCTGGCGCCGCAGGAGGTAAGCGGGCTGATTAATCTGCGGGGACAGATTGTGACGGCAGTCGATCTGCGGCGGCGTCTCGAACTGGAGGCCGCGCCGCCGGGGGCAAAGGTAATGAACGTGGTGGTGCGCAGCGAAGATGGCGCGGTGAGCCTGCTGGTGGATGAGATCGGCGATGTAGTTGAGGTAGATGAGAATAGCTTTGAGCCGCCGCCGGAGACGCTGCGCGGCTCGGTGCGGACGATCATTCTCGGCGTACACAAACTGAATGACCGCCTGATGCATGTGCTGGACATTGAAAAAGCATGCCAGATGACGGAAGCTGCGGAGAAAGCGACGGCGGGGAGATAGGGACTGCTTTTTGTCTCGTCAGGCCGTGCCGCCTCAGAATTTCTACAAACGCTGCGTTGTACTGTGACCAATCTCAATAGACTTCGATTTCTTCCTGATTAGGATCCTCCGCTAACTTCGCGTGCCCATTGCAGTGCCTGCCAGTGCGCGTTGGCGACGTCGCTATCGCTGAGGCTGAGCTGGCGGCTCAGGTCGTTGACCGCCTGCCACTCGCCGGATTCCTGGGCCAGCATCAGTTGGTAGACCGGGCGCAGGCGGCTCGCCTTGCCCAGCAAGACAGTCTTGCTTTCCTGATCGATAGGGATGTTATCGACTATCTGCTGCATGGGAATCTCGAGAATGGAATCCATCAGAGAGAGCATGCCGAGCAGGAAAAGATCGGAGCCGCCGTGGCTGATCTTGGGCGAAAGCAGTTCACAGAAGCGGGCGCGAACCAGGGCCGAGAGTACGACATCGGTGGCTTTACCCTGGCCGGCACCGAGGGTGGCAACCAGGCGAATCCAGCGGCGAACTTCGCGCTCTCCCATGATGGAGAGGGCGTGGCGGACGGAGTGGATTTCAGAGGCAAAACCGAAGACGGCGGAGTTCAGATAGCGCAACAGGCGATAGCAGAGCGAGGCTTCGCCTTTGACGAGATTTTCGAGGGTGCGGACGTCGAGTTCGGGTTTAGAAACCTCTTTCAGCATGCGAAGGTAATTGAGGCGGTTAGCGGGAATTTCGTGGGCGGTGAGGACTTCAGGGCGGCGGAAGAAATATCCCTGGAAATAGACGAAGCCGGCTTTTTTTGCGGCGGCGAATTCTTCGCGGGTTTCGACTTTTTCGGCAAGCATGCGGCAGCGCCAGGGGCCGTATTTCTTGACCATGGCGGCGGCATCGGCGGGGCTGGTTGCGCGGAGATCGACTTTGATGATGTCGGCGAGTTCGGTGAGGATCTCGCGGGGATCGTTGGGGGCAAAGTCATCGAGCGCGATCATGTAACCGGCCTGCTTCATGCGCTGGCAGGCGGCGATCACGAGTTCGTCGGCAGGAACGCTCTCGAGGACTTCGATGACGGCCTGGGCTGAAGGCAGGAGAGTGATGTAGTCCTTGAGCAGGATGTCGCGGGTGCAGTTGATGAAGGCGCGGCGGCCGTCGCAGAGGACATCGAGGCCGATGAGCATGGAAGTGCTGAGGGTGCTGCGCGAGGCGGAGTCGACATCGGTGGCGCAGAAGAAGTCTTCGACGCCGTCGCGAAACAGAAGTTCATAGCCGAAGACGGTCTCGTCGGCGGCAAGAATTGTCTGGCGGGCAACGAACTGGGTTCCCGGTTTGTGCGGCGGTTTGCCGTCTTCGCCGGGGCCGAGAGCAGAGGACGGGGCAGTCACGCATGATTTATCGGCGGGAAGGCGGGTGGAGATTACCGGTGTCGAGATCGGGGGCTGGGAGGCACTTCGGTGTATGAGTCACGCCGTCTTCGAAGTACGTTTGCGTTAAAGACCTACCCCGTGAAGCCGATAAAAGTATTACGAAGAAGTGCGGTGCAGGGCATTGGTCAAGCGCGCTCTGACGACTTCGAGTGCAGAAGGTGCTGGAGGATCATTAAATGAAACTCACGTTGGGGAGAAAACTGGGAGCGGGCTTTGGCGTGGTGTTAGTCCTAATGGCTGTCAGCGGAATGCTTACTTACATCAAGGCCAGCGCCATTAAGGAAACGCAAACGCTTATCACCGAGGTACGCGTGCCCACCATCGGTGCCCTGAAGGACCTGCAGGCAGATTTGAATCAAACGCTGAATAAGGGCCGCCAAACCATTCTGGCGGGCAGCGACTCAGCCAGGCGGGAGGCGGGCAAGAAAGTCTTCGATGAAGCTTGGGATGGCGTCGGGAGAGATGTCGCAAGACTGGATGAGCTGGCGCCCCATTGGAGCCTGCAAGCCAACCGTGAGCGGCTCACCGACACAAAGCAGGAGCTTCCTGCCCTACGACAGACCGAGGAGGCAATCATGGCACGGGCCGCGGGCGCTGAGCACGATGCCGTGGCCAAGGCGGGAAACGACTTCGCTGACCAAGCGACAACGCGTACCGAGGCTATCAAGAAGCCGATCGGCGAAATGGCAGACTCCTTCACCACGTTGATCAAGGACAGCACCGAGGAGATGAACGGGCAGACCCGGTCGATGAACCTCACCATGGCGCTGACCACTTTCGGGGCTCTCGGTATCGGCATTTTTGTCGCGATATTCCTGAGCCGCAGCATCTCCGGGGCAACCCAAGCGGTCCTGGTTCAATCAGAGGCCATTGCAGCAGGGGACTTGACCCACGATGACCTGACGATTCGCAGCAAAGACGAACTCGGCGACCTGACCACCGCCATCAACAAGATGAGCGGGAGCCTTAAGAGCATGATCATGGCCATCACAGAAAATTCCTTGCATGTGGCCAGCGCGAGCGAGGAGCTGTCGAACACCAGCCAGCAGATTTCGGCGAATTCAGAGGAGACTTCGGCGCAGGCGAAGGTGGTTTCGGATTCGGCGCAGCAGGTCAGTCAAAATCTGCAGACGGTAGCAACCGGTGCGGAGGAAATGGGGGTGAGCATTCGCGAGATCGCCAAGAATGCGACCGAAGCGGCGCGGGTAGCGACCTCAGCGGTGAAGGTGGCGGAGACGACTACGACGACGGTATCGAAGCTGGGGGAGTCGTCGAATGAGATTGGGCAGGTGATCAAGGTCATCACGTCGATCGCGCAGCAGACGAATCTGCTGGCGTTGAACGCGACGATTGAAGCGGCGCGGGCGGGAGAGGCGGGCAAGGGCTTTGCGGTGGTGGCCAATGAGGTGAAGGAGTTGGCGAAGGAGACGGCGAAGGCGACGGAGGACATCAGCCGGAAGATTGAAGCGATCCAGACGGACACGAAGGCGGCGGTGGAAGCGATTGCATCGATCAGCGAGGTGATCAACCAGGTGAATGGGATCTCGACGACGATTGCGACGGCGGTGGAAGAGCAGAATGCGACGACGAATGAGATGGCGAGGAATGTGAGCGAAGCGGCGCACAGCAGTGGAGAGATTACGAGCAACATCAGCGGGGTGGCGCAGGCGGCGGAGAGCACGTCGCGAGGAGCGGGAGACACGCAGAAAGCGGCGCAGCAGTTGGTGGAGACTTCGGCGGAGCTGCGGAGGCTGGTAGAGCAATTCAAGATCAATGCAGGCGGAAGCAGCCGGGGCAGCGGCGGGATAGCCAGAAGCATGGCGGCGCGCGGCGGGGCGTGAATTCTGGTCGCTCGATCGGACGCGATGCCGTTGGCGAAGCATACTGACCCATTCTTTGATTGGTTTTTCTTAGTCATCTTTAGGGGTTCATGCACTTCAGATTACCTGTCGCAGGAAATTCACTGCGCGAGGGCCATTTAGCCGAGATCGGGCCTAAGGTTTCCCAAGAAATTGCCGAGATTAGAAGAGAAAGATAGTGCCGTGCCGGCGAGGCGAACGGGGAAACCATGAGAAATATTCTTTTCAATGCTATCCGCAGAATGTTGTGGGGCTTGGTCCTGAGCTTGTTTCTGGCTATTCCAGCGGTTATGCAGGGACAGCAGACGGCCGGTGCGGCAACGAGTCAAGATGAGTTGAACAAGCAGTTGCTGCAGCGCATTGAGGAGCTGGAAAACCAGGTGAAGCAGCTGCAAGGAAAGCCTGCGGCGCCTGCGGCGACGGCTGCTCCGATGCCGGTTCCTGCGCCTCCACCGGAGCCCGAACCGGAGATGCCGACGGTGAACGAGGTTGCGCCGCGGCTGAAGCTGGTTGTCTTCGGCGATGTGGGGGCCGCGATTCTCAGCCACGTGCCCGATACTTTCGAATTCGGTTCTCTCGATCTGTTCATGACCGCCCGCCTTTCCGACAAGGTCTCCGCGCTGGGTGAGGCACTGTTTATCGCGCAAAGCGACAACAGCGTTGGGGTGGACGTTGAGCGGCTGCTGTTGCGATACCGGCAAAGCGATTATTTCAGCGCTGCAATCGGGCGATACCACACCTGGGTGGGCTATTACAACTCGGCATTCAACAAGGGAGAATTTCTGGAAACCGCAGTCGACCGTCCATTTTTTTACCAGTTCGACGATACCGGCGGCTTCCTGCCCATGCAGGATGTGGGCGTGACTACGACAGGGAAGATCCCCTCGGGCAAGCTGGGGATGAACTATGTGTTCGAGGTGGGCAATGGGCGGGAGTGGGGTACGAACGTTGAGCCCACGCAGAACTATCAGGACACGAATAACAGCAAGGCGGTTAACGGAGGTTTGTTTGTTCGTCCCGAGAAGGTTTCCGGGCTACAGGCAGGGTTTTCTCTGAGGCACGACAATCTCACGGTTCCTGGGACGGCGGTGTCGGAAACCATCGGAACGGCCCACTTGGTGTTTATCAACAGCAAGTACGAGATTCTTAATGAAGGGGTGTTCGTGCGGCATGTCGAGCCGATAGGGCCGATCTTTCACACGGCTTGTTTCTATACGCAAGGATCACGCGCCTTCGGAAAATGGCGACCGTACGTGCGGTATCAATATTTCAATGCCCCAAGCAACGACCCGGTTTTTGTCTACGCCAGTCCGAACCAATATGCCCCGCTCGGGGTGACGAACTTTATCGGCCGGTTGAACGGCCCAAGCGTGGGCGTGCGTTACGACTTCTCGGAGCACTCAGCGTTCAAGCTGCAGTATGACCGCTACGACATGCGCTCGTTGCAGGACGCATCGCAAGTGACTTCGCAGGTGGCATTCACTTTTTAAGGGAGAACGACGATGAAGAGAACCCGAAACCTGCTCGTGCTGCCGTCCATCGGCCTGCTGGCCGCCGGCGTGCTGCTCTCGGTCTCGACTCGCGCAGTGCAGGCTGCGGGCGACCCGATCGTAGTGATTGTGAACGCGGCGAATCCAGTCGACAGCTTGACCGTGGGGGAACTGAAAAAACTGTTTCTCTCCGATCGAAGCCACTGGGACACCGGAAAGGCGGTAGCACCGGTGATGGTTATAGCGGGGTCGCCGGAGCGGACCGCATTTCTGAAGATTGTGTGCGGCATGAGCGATGGCGACTTCGCAAAGTATTTTCTGCAGGCGGCGTTCACCGGGAAGTCAGCTACCGCTCCCAAAGAAGTGGGCGGTTTCGCAAGCGTGAAGAGTTTTGTGGCCAGCTCGCCGGGGGCGATCGGCTTCGTGAAGGCGATGGATTTTCATGGGGATGGCAGCGATGGCGGCGTGAAGGCGGTTAAGGTCGACGGTCAAAGCGCGGCGGATGCGGGGTACAAACTCAGGATGTAAGCCCGGTGAATCTTGCCGCGTGGAAAGGCGCACTCGATGCAGTGGACGATAAGAAAAAGGTTGTTTGGATTAACGATCAGCGGACTGTTGTTTGTGGCTTGCGTGAGCGCGACCGGCTACTGGGGCATCACCACGGTCGAGAAGACGACGGTTGAAGTGGCGGCCACCGGCTCGGCAATCCGAAACCACATCGAGGCCGGGATGTACAACGATCTCACGCGAGCCGACCTGTCGGCGGTGTTCACGCAAAAAGGCGACGACCAGCAAAACAAAGTGGAAGAGTTCCAACAGCATTGCAAACTTTTACGAGACCGGGTGAATAAGGCCCGCGAGCTGGCGGTAGACACGGCGAGCCGCGCGATGCTCGACGACGAACGGAAGATGGTGGAGCAGTATTTGAAGGCCGGGGCTTCGCTGGTGAGCGTTATTGTGCACGACCCAAGCCAGGCGACTTCCCAACTGGGGCCTTATCTGCAGCTTTACAAGGACCTGCAGGGCAAGATCGAAGAGACCAGCGACCAGCTGGCGAAGAGCGCGAACGAAGCCGAACTGAGCGCTGCCAGCAAAGGCACGCGGGCGACGCGCGCCACCTTTGTGATGTGCGCGCTGTCTCTACTGTTGCTGCTGGCGGTGGCTACGCAGGTCACACTGAGCATCACTCGTCCTTTGGATGAGTTCTCGAAGAAGTTCATGACAATGGCGGAGGCGAATGATCTCACGTCGCGGGTGGATGAGAGCCGCCAAGACGAAATCGGGCTGCTGGGCGGATGTTTGAATCGGTTTGTCGTAAAGGTTCACGAAATCCTTTCTCAGATTGCGGAGACTGCGAAGGACGTCTCGGGCGCGAGCGATAGTCTGTCGAACACCAGCCAGCAGATTTCGGCGAATTCAGAGGAGACTTCGGCGCAGGCGAAGGTGGTTTCGGATTCGGCGCAGCAGGTCAGTCAAAATCTGCAGACGGTAGCGACCGGGGCGGAGGAAATGGGGGTGAGCATTCGCGAGATCGCCAAGAATGCGACCGAGGCGGCGCGGGTAGCGACCTCAGCGGTGAAGGTGGCGGAGACGACTACGACGACGGTATCGAAGCTGGGGGAGTCGTCGAATGAGATTGGGCAGGTGATCAAGGTCATCACGTCGATCGCGCAGCAGACGAATCTGCTGGCGTTGAACGCGACGATTGAAGCGGCGCGGGCGGGAGAAGCGGGCAAGGGCTTTGCGGTGGTGGCCAATGAGGTGAAGGAGTTGGCGAAGGAGACGGCGAAGGCGACGGAGGACATCAGCCGGAAGATTGAGGCGATCCAGACGGACACGAAGGCGGCGGTGGAAGCGATTGCATCGATCAGCGAGGTGATCAATCAGGTGAATGGGATCTCGACGACGATTGCGACGGCGGTGGAAGAGCAGAATGCGACGACGAATGAGATGGCGAGGAATGTGAGCGAAGCGGCGCACAGCAGTGGAGAGATTACGAGCAACATCAGCGGGGTGGCGCAGGCGGCGGAGAGCACGTCGCGAGGAGCGGGAGACACGCAGAAAGCGGCGCAGCAGTTGGTGGAGACTTCGGCGGAGCTGCGGAGGCTGGTAGAGCAATTCAAGATCAATGCGGGCGGAAGCAGCCGGGGCAGCGGCGGGATAGCGGCTCCAACACAGAGCAGGGCCGCTTACGCGGGTTCGTAACGCTGCCACGCGCGGAAAATTTACGGTGCGACTGGGGTGTCCAGTGAAGTGGACCATCAAGCGGCGATTGTATGGGTTGACGCTGATTGCGCTGACCTTCGTGGCCAGCGTGAGCGTGGCGGGCTATTGGGGCATCACTTCGGTACAGAAAACCACCACGCAGGTGGCGGCGATCGGGAAGGCGATCCGCAATCACATCGAAGCCGGCATGTACAACGACATGACCCGGGATGATGTCGATGCGATCTGCTCGAAAAAAGGCCAGGAGCAGCAGGATGCCATCGCCAATTGGGTCACGCATTCGAAGTTGCTGGTCGAACGGGCCGCTGCCGCCCAGGCGGCAGCAACGGATCCTGCGCTGCAAGCGGCGCTCGAAGCAGAGCGCAAGCTGGTGGAGGAGTATCAGAGTGCCGGTGATTCACTCTCAAAAGCTATCGTGAATGATCCGCCTACGGCGGTTGCTCTGGCCGGGCACGTCCTCGAACTGTATACGGGGCTCCAGCAGGAGCTTCAGGATAGCGGCGATCAGCTGGAAGCCAGCGCGAAGCAAGCCGAACTGAGCGCCGGAAAGAAAGGCACTCGCGCCACCGGGACGATGTTTGCGATATGCGGGCTGTCGCTACTGCTGCTGATGGCCGGCAGTTTCACCCTGGTGCGAACCATTTCCCAGTCACTGAATCGATTGACCCTGATGATTCAAGACATCGCGCAAGGCGAGGGCGACGTCACAAAACGGCTGGTCATCGCGGGAGCTTTTGCCAATGACGAACTGGGCGAAGTCAGCCGCCTCTTTAACATATTTATGGACAAATTGCAGGAGTTACTGCGGGGAGTTGTGGGCCACACCCATAAACTAGCGTTGGCCAGCCAACAGCTGCTCGAAGCCAACCGGGAGATCACGACGAATTCCGGAGAAACTGCGGTGCAGGTCGAGGCGGTCTCGCAGGTCACGCAGCGGGTCAGCCAGAACCTGCAGAGCCTATCGACTGGCGCGGGGGAGATGACTTCGACTATCCAGAGCATTGCCAGCAGCACAACGGAAGCTGCAAAAGTGGCTTCGACTGCCGTGAGTAATGCGCAGGCCGCCAACATTACGGTGGCAAAACTGGGGCAATCGGGCGCGGAGATCGGCATTGTGATCAAAGTGATTACGTCGATCGCTCAGCAGACTAATCTGCTCGCCTTGAATGCAACGATTGAAGCAGCCCGCGCGGGAGAAGCCGGCAAAGGGTTTGCGGTAGTGGCCAACGAAGTGAAGGAACTGGCCAAGCAGACGGCGAAAGCGACGGAAGACATCAGCCACAAAATCACCGCCATCCAGGCGGACACCAAGGGCGCGGCGGCGGCGATCGGCACGGTCAGCGGGGTTATCAACCAGATCAACGACATTTCGGCGACGATTGCGGCGGCGGTCGAAGAGCAGAGCGCGACAACTACGGAGATGACGCGCAATGCAACTGAAGCGGCCAGCGGAGCCGGAGACATTTCGGACAATATCGGGCGAGTGGCGCAGGCCGCGAACGGCACGTCGTCGCGGGCGCAGGAGTCGGAGAAGGCGGCGCAGGAATTGGCCACCATCGCAGACGAGCTAAGCAAACTGATGGCGCAGTTCAAGATCGAGCGGCGCGATCCGCGAATCGCTGTATCGCTGCCGGTGCGGCTGACGGCAACCGACATCAGCGGAGTGGCTCTCGACCAGGAAGTGACGACTATTAATGTGAGCCGGCGAGGCGCTCTTTTGAGAGGCATTCGGGGACAGCTTCGGGCGGGCAACAGGATTTCGCTCAGTCGCCTGCAACGAAACGAGGAATTTCAGGTGGAGTGGGCAGGCGAAGCGAATACCGCGGATGCGGGCCAGATCGGAGTCTCTGCGGTCAATTCGGCGAGCAGTTTTTGGAATGACGTGGTTGATGCGCACCGGGACGGGCCGGCCGGAGCGGAGGGAAATTATTCGGAACCGCTTCGGACGAAGGCGAAGGCGCAAGGGGCATAGAGGAAAAGTCAGCGGCGATCTGGGCGAAGTACATTCTGCGAAGAAACTGGCGCAAGCGGCAGCGAAGCTACGGACATGATTGAGCGATGACTCGAATACGAGTTTTGATCGTGGATGATTCGGTGGTGATCCGCAAGGTGTTGTCCGAGACGCTGACGGAGGATCGCGGGCTGGAGGTGGTGGGTACGGCGAGCGATGGACGGCTGGGGCTGGCGAAGATCGCGCAGCTTCATCCCGACCTGGTAACGCTGGACGTGGAAATGCCGGTGATGAATGGGCTGGAAACGCTGGCGGAGTTGCGCAAGCTGTATCCCAAGCTGCCGGTGGTGATGTTCAGCACGCTGACCGAGCATGGGGCGGCGGCGGCGCTGGATGCGCTGACGCTCGGTGCGTCGGATTATGCGACCAAGCCGAGCAACAGCGGCAACATGGCAGCCGCGGTAGAGGCGATCCGGGCGGAACTGATTCCTAAGATCAAAGCGCTGTGCCGGGGCATAGCGAAACTTACGCTGCCTGCGCCGAGGCCGACGGTGCCGGTACGAAGGCCCGCGAACCGGCGCATCGAAATTGTGACCATTGGATCTTCGACGGGCGGCCCGAATGCTTTGGCAGAAGTATTACCACGATTTCCCAAGGATTTTCCGGTGCCCATCGTGATGGTGCAGCACATGCCTCCGATCTTCACGCGGTTGCTGGCGGAGCGGTTGAGCGCGCACTGCGCGATTCCGGTTCATGAAGGGAAGGCCGAAGACGTGATTTCGCCGGGGCAGGCGTGGATTGCACCGGGAGATTTTCATATGAAATTGAAACGGGCGGCGGCCGGCTGGCAGCTGGAGCTGAATCAGGACCGGCGGGAAAACTCCTGCCGGCCGGCGGTGGACGTGCTCTTTCGTTCCGTAGCTGAGGCTTATGGAGCGGGGACGCTGGGAGTGGTGATGACAGGCATGGGATCGGATGGAGTGATTGGAGCGCAGTTGATCCGGCAGGGAGGGGGGGAAGTGATTGTGCAGGACGAAGCTTCGTCGGTGGTGTGGGGGATGCCGGGATTGGTGTGCGCGGCGGGTCAGGCGGACGGAGTTTATCCGCTGGCGCAGTTGGGGCAGGAAATTACGCGGCGGGTGCTGCAAAGCCGGGCGCCGCGTGCGGTATCTACTTCGAGCCGGACCGATCCGGCGGAAATGGAGCACCGGGCAAGATGACGATCACGGGCGCACAATCCGCCAAGATAAATCCGCCGGTATTGAAGAGCAGTGAGACTGTAGATCCGGTTTACCGGCAGATTCGTGACCTGGTCTACAAGGTGTCGGGAATCTACAAAACTGAAGAGAAACTCTACCTGCTGGCCGCGGGATGCGAACGCAGGATGAAGCAGGTGGAGGCGAAGAGTGCGCGCGAGTATTGGGAACATCTGACGGCGCATCCTAGCCGCGACGGGGAACTGCGGCAACTGTTGAACGAAATCACGATTGGAGAAACTTGCCTGTTCCGCAGCCCGCCGCAGCTGGATGCGCTTCGCAAAGTGATTCTGCCGGAGATTGTGGGGGAAAAAACCAAACAGATTACAAAGCGGCTGCGCATGTGGAGCGCAGGCTGCTCTACGGGAGAAGAGTCCTACACGCTGGCGATGAATATGATGGAGGAGAGTGACGGGTTATTGAAAGGCTGGACGGTGGAGATTATGGCGACCGATTTGAACGACCGTTCCGTCGAGACGGCGAAGGCGGGGATTTACGGCGATTACGCGGTGCGGTCGACTCCGGACTATTTTAAGCGCAAATATTTCGTCGAGGCCGAAGGCAAAAAACTGCAGGTGCGGCCGGAGGTGAAGAAGCTGATCACGTTCAGCCGGCTGAATCTGCAAGACGATTCGCGGATGCTTTTTATGAAGGGTATAGACGTGGTTTTCTGCTGCAACGTGCTGATCTATTTCGATGGGCCGTCGAAGGGCAAGGTCATCAACCATTTTTTCAGCAACCTCAACTTTGGCGGCTACTTTTTTCTAGGCACGTCGGAGTCGCTGCTGAACTTGAACGACAAATTTCACCTGGTGCATTTTCCCGGCGCGATCGCATACTGGAAGCCTTCGCTCAAGAGCGGCAAGTTATGAGCGCGCCTGCGGCGGCGGTGACGATTCCCCAAATGCGGGCGAGAGTGAAGAACATCGAGACGATGCCTTCGATTCCGGCGGTGTTCTTGCCTCTGCTCGACATGCTGAATCTGCCTTCGGATTCAGTGAGGCTGGATGAGGTAGTGAAGCTGGTGTCCTACGACAACACCATTGCGGCGCAATGCCTGCGGATGGCAAGTTCGCCGTTGTTTGGGCTGGCGAAACCACCGGAATCGATCAAAGGGGCGGTGATCAGCCTGGGATTGCGGCGGGTGCAAACCATTTTGCTCACCTGTTGCATGGGCACCGCGTTTCCTTCCAAGAACTGGGCGCTGAATCCGGTTGTGTTCTGGAGGCATTCGCTGGGCTGCGCCATGGTCTGCCGGAAGTTCAGCGAAAAACTGGGGGCGGCGGACGGCGAAAGAGCGTATATGGCGGGGCTGCTGCATGACATCGGATTCATGGTGAATTGCATGGTATTTCCCAAGGAGTTCTCGGCGGCGGTGAGCTGCGCGGCCGAAGGGCAAATTCCTTTCGATGACGCGGAACGCAGCACGATGGGATTTACGCATTGCGAGAGCGGGCGAGCGCTGGCGGAGATGTGGAATCTTTCCGACGATCTGGTGCAGGTGATTGCGCATCACCATCATCCGCAGCGATGTACGGCGGCGCAGCCGCTGGTTGCGCTAGTCCATTTAAGCGATCTGTTGTGCCGGATGCGCAGCCTGGGCTATGGCTATTACGAGCGGCAGAAGGTGGATCTGGTGCAAGACCCGGCGTGGGGAGTTCTGCTGGAGCAGCACCGCAAGCTGGACGGGGTGGACCTGGCGCGCTTCACCTTCGAACTCGACGACGCGGTGGAAGGAATTTCGCAATTAGTCTCGACCATCTTTGGAGCCCAGGCGGTGAACAACTGAAGCTGTTTCGGCGATACCCGGTGCAGTGAGGTGTAGGCGCAAGGGAGCGGCGCAACGGGGAAAGTGCAAAGCGCCTGAAGGGTGATTGGCCTGGCAGCTCAGGAGTGGATCTGCAGCGAGACAATGAGTGGCTTGCCTTCAAACAGGGCGCGGACTTCGAGCGCGGGTGAATCGGCCATCGCATAAGTGTTGTAATCGCTGCCGGTGACCACGGTGGGCGGAGAAAGCATGCAGCCATCACCCAGGCCGGAGATCTTGTTTTTGAAGTTACCAGCAACCATGTTGCAGATTTCGCCCAAGGCGTCGGACATCTCGGCGCCGCCGACTTTGTCGAGCGGAACGCCGAGCATTTTGGAGGTCATGAGTGAGGCGGCTTTGTGATCGCAATGGACGCTCAGCACTCCGCACAGTTGGCCGGCGAGTCCGACCATGGAGGTAACGCTGGGGGAGGCGATCGCTTCATCGGCGGGCTGCGTCAATTCGGATCCGAGCATGAGCTGAAAGACTTCCCGAGTCGCCAGTTCGAGCAAGGGAGCCCAGGTTTCGTGATTGCCGGCCGCGAGCGCCTGTTTTGGTGAGTTCATGATTTTCCTGCGAGCACGGGAATGACCTGTGTCTTGACCTGTTCCGGAGTGAATGGTTTGCGGATGTAGCCGCGAGCGCCGCAGGAGAGAGCCTGAACAACATGGGCCTCGCTGCCTTCGGTGGTAATCATGATCACGGGCACGCCTTTGGCATTTTCAGCGCCGGGGAGCTGTTTGATGAATTCGAGGCCGTCCATGACCGGCATGTTGATGTCACAGAGGATCAGATCGACAGCGTTGGTTTGAAGCACGGTGAGGGCTTCGGCGCCGTTGCCGGCCTCAAGTACTTGAGTCAGATCCAGTCCGGCCTGACGCAGAGATCGTTCGACGATCTTGCGCATGACCGAGGAATCATCGACGATAAGAACGCGAACCGCCATAAGGATGAACTCATTTCTACGCGGGTGCGCAGCGCAGTTACGTGTTTGCTGTCACTTTTTGTGTATATCGGCGAAGTGCGGAGGGACTTTAGCAGCGCGCAAGCGCCACTGTTGTCTATAATGTCGGGGCGCGGGCGTGCACAGGTTCGGAGCGGGGGCGCCGACTAGCTGTGCGATAGGGTTGACTTTGAAGCCGGCTGAGGTGCCGCGAGTGGCTGTCGAGTGCGCGAACGTAAGACCGGGGGTAGAGGTGGCGAGCCTGACGGATGTGGGCTGCCAGCGGGAAAACAACGAGGATTCGTATCTTTATTGGGAGCCGGCCAGCGATGCGGAGTTCAAGCGCAAGGGGCGGCTGGCGGTGATTGCGGACGGGATGGGGGGACACGATGGCGGGCAAGAGGCCAGCCGGCTGGCGGTGGAGACGGTTCGCGAGGTCTACGACCATAGCCTCGATCAGAATCCGCAGGGCGCGCTTCTGGAAGCATTCCGAGCTGCTCACGGAAGGATTCTGGAGTATGGGGAGCGGCATCCGGCATTTCACGGCATGGGAACGACGTGCACGGCGGCGGTACTTTGCGGGCGGGAACTTTATTTCGCACACGTGGGCGACAGCCGGCTTTATCTGATTCGAGGCAGGCAGATTGTGCGATTGACGCGAGATCATTCTTATGTGGGCAGGCTGGTGGAAAGCGGTCTGGTGCGGGCGGAGGATGCGGAAAGGCATCCGCAGCGGCATATTCTGACGGCGGCGCTGGGAGCGGGATTGGAGATCGTGGCTGACGGCGGCGGGCCGGGGCTGATGGTCGAGGCCGGAGATAACCTTTTGCTCTGCACGGACGGGTTGTGGGGCGTGACGACGGATGCGGAACTGGAGGCTGCAGTGAGCGGCCACGGAGCGGCGGAATGCTGCGCATCGCTGGTGGAACTGGCCCGGCAGCGTGGCGGCCCCGACAACATCACGGTACAGCTGTTGCGCATGGCGTAGAGGGGCAGTTGGTTCGTGCCGGCTTCGGCCTGAGGAAAATTACATCGGAACTGCAAACCGATGCGCATGCGCAGGTTCTTTCATACTTCCGTATCAATCAAAACCTACACATTGTCAGAGACTTAGCCTTTGCGTGGCAGGGTTTGGAAATGGAACGCGGGTTGCAAACAAGAAATGCGTAAATAAAGTCTATTAAGATAATGGACTTTATGGCATAATCGCTGGCCATGAAAATATCTCAAAAGGGACTGTACGCGCTGCAGGCGATGATGATGCTGGCGCGGCATCATCATCAAGGCGCGATCAAGATCCGGGAAATCGCTTACGAAGAAGATCTGCCGGAGAAGTTTCTGGAACTGATCCTGCTGGAATTGAAGAATGCGCGCATGGTAGAAAGCGTGCGCGGGGCCAAGGGCGGCTACCAGTTGCGGCGCGATCCGGCAGAGATACGGCTGAGCGAGATCATGCGGCTGATCGACGGGCCGCTGGCGCCCTTTGCCGATGCGGAGCAGTTGCGCGTGCTCATCGACCGCGATGTTTCGCATCGGTCGTTGTACCAGGTGTTCCTGGATGTGCGGGATGCCGTGGCAAATATTCTGGACAACACGAGCCTGGCGGATTTGATTGCGGGGAACACGCCGCGAGCGGGCAAAGGCAAGCGTGGAACCAAGAAGAAGGAAAAGGCTAGCGTGCTGCCCATGGTGGTGGGGGGTAACAAGGGTGAGTAGGTCCCTCTGCGTTGCTGGTTTGTACACCACGGCGGTTTGCAGTTCCCCTGAGACAGAGATCGCGTAGGCGATTTCCCCAGTAAAGTTGCGACGAGTCGTTTCGGATAAGGGGGTGTATTCATAATCCCTACTAATATTATGGATATAAGTATAGTAGATGTGTTTATGCGGACGAATGAAGCGCCTAGCCGAGGATTTTTCAGGCTCCGATGGAAACCCGCAGTCTTATTTTTTCTCCCCCAGTCGCTGTAGAAACACAAAAACTTAATGGATAAAAACTCAAAAGGTGAGGACTGTACTCCATGAAAGCCAAGACAAAGCTATTCGCCATTGCTCTAACGCTCGCGGTTCTGACGGCTGGCGCGTTGGGGGGGAATCCAACGACAGGCATACCGGCCGCCAAGGAAGCGGCCGATGCCCCTGCGCCACCGCCCGTTACCGCCGCGGATGTTCAGGCATTGAAAGACGCATTGGCGGCACAGCAACGACAAATCGACCGGCTCACCGAGCAACTGCAGCATCAGCGGGCCACCCAGGAAATGCAGAACTCGATTGCAGGCGGCGCGGGCAACTCCGATGCAAAGCCGGTTCCGCAGCCGTTGGCCGAGGCCACGACACCAAGTGTCGTTCAACAAGAGACCAGCATACCGACAGCCCAGAATCCGCAAGACTCTGGGACTCGGCCTACGGAAAGCCCGATCGAGGGGCCGCTTACCATCCATTTCAGAGGCATCAACATCACACCCGGCGGATATGTCGCGGCGGAATTTGTGCGGCGGTCGAGAGAACTGGGCGCGGACCTGCCGACTCCATTCAACTCCCTGACTATGCCGGGCGCGTCGCAGAGTCAGGTGCCGGAGTTCTTCGGATCGGGGCGCCAGTCCAAGATCACCACATACGTGAACGGCCGTGTGAAGGGTGTGGAGCTGTCCAGTTACGTATCGGCTGACTTCCTCTCGGCGGGCGTGACCTCTACGTCGACCTCTACCAACAGTTACACGCTTCGCCTGAGGCAGGCATGGGGACAAGCCAAGTTTGACAGCGGTTGGAGCTTTCTCGGCGGCCAGATGTGGAGTCTGGTGACGGAGAACGGGAAGTCGATTTCTCCTGACGACGACTTGGGAAGAACGAATGACGCCCGCCCCAAAACGATTGATCCGACGTACAACGTGGGCTTCGTGTTCGCCCGCCAGTACGCGCTGCGTTTAACCAAGACGTTTGGCGACAAGTTTGCTTTTGCGGTTTCGATGGAGAATGCGCAAGGCACACTCACGACGCACGGCAACGGAGACAACTTCCTGCTGGGCGAAGCGGGCGCAAGCAACAGCTACAACACCACGTCAACTTACACGTTTAATCCGTCGCCAGATCTTATCGCGAAGGTGGCCTTCGATCCCGGCTTTGGCCACTATGAGGTCTTCGGCTTGTTCGACCGGTTCAGCGATCGGATATTCCCCTGCGGAGAAGTGGTACTGGTCGCGCCGGCAACCACTGGAGCGTGCCCGGATGGCGCGGGAACGGGACCGAACGCCATTGGAGCTTACAACGCTTCGAAAAATGGAGGCGGCATCGGCGCCAGCGCCCGCTGGAACTTGGCTAAGCGGGTGACGTTTGGTTTGAAAGGCGCAGGAGGCAGCGGAATCGGACGCTACGCGGCGGGGGGACTCTCCGACGTTTCAATCAATGGCGATGGCACCTTGCATCTGATCAAGAACCTCCAGGGGTTGGCGACACTTGAGGTACATGTCGCCAAGAAGCTCGACGTATACGGATATGGCGGAAGCGAATACGCGTCGCGGGCAGCCAGCTTCGATCCCATCACCGGGAAGGAGGTCGGTTACGGAGCGCCGCTGTTCAACAATTCTGGTTGCTATACCGAGTTGCCTCCGGCTGTGAACACGGGCTTCACCCCCACGAGTCTGACAAGCTGCGCGGCGGATACTCGCGCGCTGATCGAGGGAACGGTTGGCTTTTGGTACCGCTTTTACAGCGGGCCGAGAGGACGATTCCAGTTCGGCACACAGTATTCCTATGTGACTCGGGATACCTGGTCAGGAGTGGGCTTTACGAAGGGCACATACGTGGAACCGGAGGGAATTGACAATATGGTCTTCACGTCCTTCCGTTACATATTGCCGTAGGTTTTTTCAGTTTCTGAGGGGCGCTACCTCAGAATCGCTGCCGGCCCGGTTTTGGCATACTCTCCTTTTCCGGGCCGGTGTCGTTAAGTCTTCTTCGGCAGATTGTGCGTGCGATTTGTGCAGCGGAGACAAGCTCTGCATCTCCAACCGCCTCAGCATCTTCCTCCTAGTGTTTACATGAAATTCATCCAGCTGTAACTCTCCTGTAACAGGCTGACGGGTAGAAAGAAGAGTTCACAAAAACCAGTTTACCTGTCGGGTGCATTACTGGCTCTCAAGCTGTCGGGGGCCGGGCAAAACCAAAAAGGAGAGATGCATTTCATGAAAGCTACAAGGTATTTGTGTCTTCTAGGAGCCTTAGCACTGGCGGCTTTTAGTTGCAGTGCCTGGGCGCAATCGACTACTACCACCACAACGAAAACCACGACCACGAAAACGAAGAAGGAGAAATCCTCGATAACCGCAGCCGACGTGCAGGCATTAAAGGATGCCATCGCCGCGCAGCAGGCCGCTCTGGCCCAGCAGCAGCAGGAAATTCGCAAGCTGCAGGACGAACTGCATCACAAGGATCAATCGGTGGAGCAGGTGCAAGCCGAGGCGCAAGATGCGGCTGCCAAGGCTGCGGCGGCGCAGGCTGCGGCGAGTCAGCAGCAGCAGACCGTGATCGAGCTCAAGAGCGACGTTGCCGATCTGAAGACCAACGTCAACAATGCGGCGGCGAGCATTCAGGAGACGCAGAAGAATGTGAACGCTGCGGTCGAGAGCCCGCTGGCGATCCATTACAAGGGGGTTACGCTTACGCCGGGAGGCTTCCTAGCGGCCGAATTTGTGCGGCGGAACAGGGCGCTGGCGTCGGACATCAATACGCCATTTAACTCGCTGACGATGCCGGGGGCGTCGCAGAGTGCGATCTCGGAATTCTTCGGGTCAGGCAGACAGTCGCGCGCTTCGCTGTTGGTCCAGGGAAAACTCAAGACCGCGACGCTGTCTGGCTACTACGAGGGTGACTTCCTGAATTCTGGCGTCACGTCGAACAACACCGAGAGCAACAGCTATCCGTTCCGGCAGCGGCAAGCCTGGGGACAGGCAGCGCTGGACAACGGCTGGAGCGTTACCGGGGGCCAGATGTGGAGCCTGGTGACGGAAACGAAGAAGGGCGTGGATAACCGGACGGAAGCGGTTCCGATGACCATCGACCCGCAGTATACCGTCGGCTTCAGTTGGGCGCGGCAATATGCGGTCCGCGTGTCGAAGAACTTCGGCAATCGAATCTGGTTGGCCGCTTCGATGGAAAACTCCCAGGCCAGCTTTACGACTCACGGCAATGAAGACAATTTTCTGGTGGGGTCGGCCGGCAACGCCGGCGGACTTTACAACGCCGCTGTCAGCACCTGCAGCAGCACGATCAATAGCACGGCCACGTCGGTTACGACCACTTGTACTCCGATCGCCGGCTACTCGTTCAACCCGTCGCCGGACTTCATTGTGAAGCTGGCATTCGAGCCGGGCTTTGGGCACTACGAAGTCTACGGGCTCTCAACCAGCTTCCGCGATCGACTTTTCCCTTGCGGCGGCGTTTCGTCGACGACCATCTGCGATGGCAAAACCGGGCCAACCGCGATGGGAGCGTTTAACGACAGCAAGGATGGCGGTGGGTTTGGCGCCAATGCACGCTGGACCATCATGAAGCACGTTGACTTCGGATTGCATGGACTTTTCGGAAAAGGAATCGGGCGGTATGGGACTGGTACTTTGCCGGATAGTTCAATCCGCGCCGATGGTTCGTTCGCGCTGCTCAAGAACGCTCAAGGACTGGGCACGCTGGAGTGGCACGGACCGAAACTCGATGTTTACCTCAATGCCGGCGTGGAATATGCCGGCCGTGCGTTCGATTACGATCCGATCACGGGAAAGTACGTCGGCTACGGTTCGCCGCACGCGGCTAACTTTGGTTGCTACACAGAAACCCAACCGGGCGTAGCCAACGGTCTGGCCCCGGGTAGCCTCTCGAACTGCACTGCGGATACGCGAGCGCTGATTGAAGGGACGGCGGGATTCTGGTACCGCTTCTACTCCGGACCGAAGGGGCGATTCCAGTTCGGGGCTCAGTACTCTTACGTGACTCGGCAGACCTGGTACGGCACAGGCTTCTCGCCCGGAACGGGAGTTGATCCAGAAGGCCTGGACGGGATGGTCTTTACCTCGCTGCGCTATTACATACCGTAAGGCACTTTAGCGAAGAGCCGAAAAATGGTCCCGCGTAGAATGGCGCGGGACCAGCCTTTCATTGCCTTGTTCATCGCAGACTTTAGAGGGCTTCTCGACTTTCTGAGGGGCGTGTACCCTTCAGAATCGCCACTGGCCCGGTTTGGGCACACTCTCCTTTTCCGGGCCGGTGGTGCTAATTTAGATTCAGGCATGGACATAAAGGCGACTTAGTCGATGGAATTTATTGTAAATGATGCAGGATTTGGATTATGATTTTGGACGCTATGAAATCGCGGCGTGATTTTCTGAGGCAGGTTTCCGGTGCGGCGGTAGTTGCGGGCGTGACTCCAAGCCTGCTGGCGTGGGCGTTTCCGCAAAAGCAGGGGATTGAGTTTCCTGGGGAAGAGGGAATGGTTCTACGCTCGTTCCGGTTTGTCGATCTTGAGTCTCCGGTCGAGTATTTCAATAGCTGGCTGACGCCGGTGCCGCATTTCTTTGTGCGTAATCACATGCATGAGCCGAGTGAACTGGATGCGGGTGATTGGCGGCTGACGGTTGGCGGGGAAGTGGAGAAGCCGCTTACGCTAAGCCTGGCGGAATTGTCGAAGATGCAAGTGCACTCCGTGGTCAACACGCTGGAGTGCGCTGGAAATGGCCGTGCGTTGTACCGGCCGCAGGTGCCGGGAATCCAGTGGGGAAAGGGAGCGGTTGGAACGGCGAGATTTTCGGGCCCGCGTCTCGGCGATGTACTGCAGCAGGCGGGAGTGAAGTCCAGCGGGAAGCATGTGATGTTTCGCGGGATGGATGAGGTTCCGGGGAAGGTGCCACCGTTTATTCGCAGCATTCCGATTGAGAAGGCGATGGATAGCGACACGCTGATTGCCACGCACATGAATGGAGCGCCGCTTGGCAAACATCATGGCTTTCCGGCGCGCGCGCTAGCACCGGGATGGATTGGAGCCGCTTCGTGCAAGTGGCTTACGGAGATCAAAGTGCTTGAGGCGGAGTTTGTAGGAAATTTCATGAGTCCAGGATATCGATTGCCGAACCAGCCGATCAAAGCGGGGGAGGCGGTGAAGGCGGAGGATACGCATGCGGTGACGGCGCTCACCGTGAAGTCGGTGATTGCCGGGCCGAGCGATGGCGCGAGCGTGAGGCCAGGCACGGTGAGGGTGGACGGCGTCGCGTGGGCCGGGGAAGCGGATATTTCGAACGTGGAGATTTCGACTGATGATGGCGCGAGTTGGAAACGGGCGAAGCTGGGGCATGAGCAGGCGCGCTATGCGTGGCGGTTGTGGAGTTACGACTGGAAGGCCAGCAAGGCTGGCGACTATACGATTCTGTCGCGCGCTACAGACAGCCAGGGTCGGGTCCAGCCGATGACGGCAGCGTGGAATCCCAGCGGGTATTTAAATAACTCCGTGGATCAGGTGAAGGTGCATGTTGGATAGGACCTGGCACGTTCGGGAAGCGTTTGGGGCTGTGGCGCTGGGCATTGTCTTTTTGTTTGCATTGGGATCTCTGGCGCAGAAATCGGCATCGGTGAATCCCACTGCGGAACTGCCTGCCGGGCCAATGCAGGCGAAGGCCACGACGGCCTGTACGGAGTGCCACGAGGCGCGGATCATCTTGCAACAGAGGTTGAGCAAGGGGGCGTGGACGAAGGAAGTCGATAAGATGACGAAGTGGGGTGCGGTGGTCGACCCCGCGGATCGCGATGCCTTGATTGATTATCTGAGTGCGAATTTCAGTCCCGATAAGCCGGCGTATGAGCCGCCGAGAACGGCCGTGGACAGCGGTTCCGGAAAGCGATCTAAGTAAGCCTTGCAGGGATTTTTTGATTCGGAATTCTGCGCGATTTACCAGTTCTTCCTGACAAAGCAAAGCGCTGCCGACCCAGCTTCCGTCATTCCGCGGAATGCTACGGCAGCGCTGCCACTTCTGAGCCCAAAACGCGTGGACAAAGTATAGGAACCTCCAACCCCTGTTTTCTAGTGCTTGCTGGGGTTCCAGTTAATTGGAAGGCAAGGGCGCAAGAAAGGTTTGCAAGTTTTTTCTAATTAGAGTTTCGTACCTACTTCCTGGGTTCATCCCCCTTAGGTTCAGTCGACTCTGAGCTTTTCTCCGGCCGCAGCAGAGGAAACAGGATGACGTCGCGGATGGTGTGCGAGTCTGTGAGTAACATGCACAGCCGATCGACGCCTACGCCGACGCCCCCGGCGGGCGGCATGCCGTAGGAGAGCGCGCGGATGTAGTCTTCATCCATCTGGTGAGCTTCTTCGTCGCCGCGCTCGCGTTCCTTTAATTGTGCTTCGAAACGACGGCGCTGATCTTCAGGGTCGTTAAGTTCGCTGAAGCCGTTGGAGATTTCCATCTGGCCGACGTAGACCTCGAAGCGCTCGGTCCACTCGGGCTCGTCGGGCTTTTGTTTGGAGAGCGGAGAGACCGCTGTGGGGAATTCGTAGATGATTGTTGGTTGCGTGAGGTGCTCTTCGGCGACGGCCTCGAACAGGGCAGCGATGGTTTTGCCCACAGGTTCGGCGGGGTCGTAGGGCATGTGAGAGTGGGTCTGATTGAACTGCTCGACGAGTTTTCTGAGGCCCTCGTGTGAGGAAAATGCAGTCATCTGCGGCTTTGGCCCGGCGGAGTCTGGCCAGAATTTTATAATCGCTTCGCGCATGGTGAGGCGCTGCCAGTTTGACCAATCGATTTCCTGATCGCCCCATTTGGTTCTCGTGACACCTTCCGGATGATCTTTATCTTTCGTCACATCTTTTGCCGCCTGGATAATTAATTCCTGCGTGAGATCCATCATGTCGCGGAAGTCGGCGTAGGCCTGGTAGTACTCGAGCATGGTGAATTCGGGGTTCCAGCGCCAGCCGAGGCCTTCGTTGCGGAAGTTGCGGTTGATCTCGTAGACGCGGTCGAATCCGCCGACGACGAGTCGCTTCAGATAAAGCTCCGGGGCGATCCGCAGGTATAAATCCATGTCGAGCGTATTGTGGTGGGTTACGAAGGGACGGGCGACTGCGCCTCCGGCGATGGGCTGCATCATGGGAGTTTCGACTTCGACGAATCCATGGGCTTCCATGGTGCGGCGCAGCGATTGCACCAGCTTGCTGCGCTTGAGAAAAACTTCGCGCACCCCGGGATTCATCACCAAGTCGACGTAGCGCTGGCGATAGCGTAGTTCGATGTCGGTGAGGCCGTGCCATTTTTCGGGCAGGGGTAAAAGATCCTTGCTGAGGAAGGCGATCTCGTCGACGTGGATGGTGAGTTCGCCGGTGCGTGTGCGGAAGAGATACCCGTTGACGCCGATGTGATCGCCGAGATCGAGCAGTTTATAGAGTTCGAAACCCTGGTCACCGACCGCATCTTTCTTCACGTAAATCTGCAGACGCTGGCCGCCCTGCTGGAGGTGACAGAACCCGGCCTTGCCCATCAGGCGAATCGCCATGATGCGTCCTGCGACCCGGACGTTGACGCGGGGATTCTCGAGTTGCTCAGCGGTCTTGTCGGAATAATCGGCGAGAATTTGGGGAATTGTGTGCGTGAAATCGAACTTGCTTCGATAGGTGGCCTGACCGAGGGCTTCGATCTGTGTCAGTTTCTGGCGGCGGAGTTCGTAGATGTTTTCGTCGAGAGCCAAGAGAGTCCTTTGATGAGAATTGCGCCTTGCTGCGGGTAACAATAAAAAGTTGAAAGGTGATTATAAACAAGCTCTGCGGTCCGTACGCGGAGCGGCGCCTCTGACGTTTTGTGCCGGGAGCGCCGCGGCGGTTGAGGCCAGCTTGCCAAAGTTATTTCAACGTGGTACATATGTACCATGGTAGATGATTCAAAGCTGCTGGTAGAGCGGGTGCAGACCGGAGTGCGGATGGAGAAGCGGCTGCTGAAAATCCTGAAGGCGTTTGCCGAGTATCACGACATGACGCTGGGAGATTTGCTCGAGGGGATTGTGCTGCATGCGTTTGACGGGAAGACGCCGTTCAGTCCGGCATCGATCGAGAGAATTCAGGAGTTGAAGCGGTTCTACGATTTCGATCTTGACTCGAGCGCCAGCCATCGGCTGAAGGAAATCAAAAGCAAGGCGGTTCGCAAGCGCACTTCAGACAAATAGACGAGGCGACTGTATGACAGACCGGAAGAAATGTGCGCTTACCGCTTTGCAATGGACGCTAGGAGTTGTGATTCTGATCGAGGCGGTGTTGTTTTTACTGCCGAGCGCGCGCCATGAGTTCACACGGACTCATATGCCGAATGCGGTGCGCGAGGTGCTGGGATGGGGAGAGGTAGTCGGAGCGGTGCTCTTCCTAATTCCACGCACGATTGCAAGCGGCGGCTGGCTGCTGATCATTATTCTTGCGCTGGCAATTGCCGTTCACTTGCTGCACGGAATGTGGAATGCCGGGAATCTATTGATTTACATGGCCGCAGCATGGGCGGTGATAGAAAATCGAGAGACGAAGTTTGCAGGATGAATTCCCACCCTGCGCAGGATCAGGTTCGAGTATGGATAGTCGGGAATTAATTCGTTTATTCGAAATCGACGCGCTGCCGGGGGAGTTCCATCACTCTGATCATGTGCGCCTGGCGTTTGCCTATCTCTGCGAGTATCAGATTTTTAAAGCGCTGGCCAAGTTTTGCGCGGCACTGAAGCGGTTTGCGGCGGCGCGGGGAAAAACGCAGCTCTACAACGAAACCATCACATGCGCTTATTTTTTCTTAATCCGGGAGAGGATGGCTCGATGCGCGGGAATCTCATGGGACGACTTCGCTCGAAGGAATCCCGATCTGCTGACGTGGAAGGACGGTATTTTGAGCCGATATTATTGTGAAGGGACGCTCAAATCCGAACTGGCGCGGCGAGTTTTTGTGATGCCGGATCGAGGATTGACTGCATCAGACGATTTCTCATTGTGCAGGCCGTCTCTTGAAGTCGCGCGCAACGAGCGGTAGTATTCAGTGTTCGAGCTGAGTTGAGTTGCACGCCCAGAGCAGGGAACCCATGCCGCAGAATTATGTGCCGATATTCATCTTCGTCGCTGTGATCGCGGTTCTTCTTCCTTTAACTCTTCTGTTGGCCAAGCTGGTCAGGCCGGACAATCCGAACAAGATCAAGCTGATGCCGTATGAGTGCGGCATCGATCCGGTCGACAATGCGCGCGGACGATATACGGTGCGGTATTACATCATTGCCATCTTGTTCGTGGTGTTCGATGTGGAGACCATTTTTTTATTTCCGTGGGCGGTGAAGTTCAAGGCTCTCGGCCTGTTTGGATTTGCAGAGATACTCATCTTTCTGGTGATTCTGATCGCCGGTTACATATGGGTCTGGAAAAAAGGCGCATTGGAGTGGGTGTAGACATGGGCGCCAAGCCAGACGCTCCGATGGACAGTTCGCCTGCCGAAACGTTTAGCGCGAGCCGCTGGACGCAGGGCAACTTCTTTTTCCCCACGAAAATTGTGGTCAGCCCGCAACGCGTGAGCCGAATCAAGTCACGATTCTTCGGCAGCAATGAAGAGACGATTGCAATTTCGAAAGTCGCGTCGGTGCATATATCGACGGGCGTGATGTGGTCGGAAATTGTGATTGAATCGACGGGCGGGACGGATCCGATTACGAGTCACGGACACCGCAAAGCGGATGCGCAACGTATTCGCGATCTGATTGAGCAGTATCAGGGGCAGTGGCGCGGATAGCGCACTGGTCGCGTGGTTTGCGGTCTGTGATTGTGAATGTTTTGTCACAATTCCGTTCGGCGGTCGTTGACACCGCGCGCCCAAGCTGATAAAAGTTAACGTTCTCTCCGAAATCCTCTGAGTGGTAGGTTTTAGTCGCGGAATGCCGGACGAAACCAAATCGCCCACACCACCCCCGCCGGAAGGCGACTCAAAGCCGTCAGCAGAAAAACCAGCCGTACCCGGCGGCGTGAAAGCAACTGCCTCTGGTTCAGTGCAGGCCGACGTTAAAACGCCTTCGGAACAAGCAGCCAACACCTCCGAGCCCAGCGAAACCGGCTGCGGCCGCGCCTGCTGCCCCCGCGACCAAGCCGGCGGCGGCGCCTCCGAAGGCTCCAGTACCGACGCCGATATCTTGGGATTCGCCGATGATTGCGAAGCTCAAGGGGATGTATGGTTCTGGCATCGAGTCGCTGACTTATGCGGGGCAGAATTACATGATCGTTGACTCCTCGATGATCCCGGAAATTTTGCAGGTCTTGCGCAACGAAGAGCAGTTCGATTACTGCGTTGACATCACGGCAGTGCATTATCCGAAACGCGAGAAACAGTTCGACGTCATCTGGGTGCTCTATTCGTTTGCACGCAACGAGCGCATTCGGGTAAAGACGCAAATTGCCGATGGAGCGAAGGTGACGAGTTCGGTGCCGATCTGGCCGACTGCGAACTGGCTGGAGCGGGAAGTTTACGACATGTTCGGGATACAGTTTGAGGGGCATCCAGATCTGAAGCGGATTCTTCTGCCCGAGGGATGGAAGGGGTACCCGCTGCGGAAGGACTATGGGATTCTGCAGCAAGACAACGAGTGGGTGCAGATCAACCTGGGAATCGAAAGCGGGCAATGAGACCCGACATGGAGACAGCAGCTTACCGCGGCAGCTATACCGAATGACCGACCGGAACACGCTCTCGCATCTCGACCTGGAAACTCCCGATAAGCCGTTTTTGGATGCGAATGAGCTCGTTATTAATATGGGGCCGCAGCACCCGGCGACGCACGGCGTGCTGCGCGTGATTCTGCGACTCGACGGCGAGAAGGTTCTTGGGCTCGAATGCGTCATTGGATATTTGCACCGCGGCGTCGAGAAGATTGGCGAGAACCGCACCTACACGATGTTCAATCCGTACGTCGATCGTATGGATTATGTTGCGGCTGTTTCGAACGGGCTGGGCTACTGCGAGGCGGTTGAGAAGTTGCTCAATGTCGAGGCACCGCCTCGGGCACAGCATGTTCGCGTCATTCTCACGGAACTGAATCGCATTGCCAGCCATCAGCTTTGGCTGGGCACGCACGCGCTCGACATTGGCGCGATTACGCCTCTGTTTTATACCTTCCGCGACCGCGAAGAGATCCTCAAGATTTTTGAGAAATATTGCGGGGCGCGGTTGACGACGCATGCTTTCCGCATTGGCGGCCTGCAGTATGAGACTTACAACGGGTTCGAGAAGGAAGTGACGAACTTCCTCGACTTCTTCCGGCCGAAGATTGATGAATATGAGGAACTGCTGACGACCAATCGGATTTGGGTTGAGCGCACAAAGGGCGTTGGGAAAATTTCGGCGGAAGATTGCTATTGCGCTTGGCGTTACCGGCCCGGTGCTGCGCGCGAGCGGCGTGAAGTGGGATTTGCGCAAGGCGCAACCCTACGCGAACTACAAGAATTTCGATTTCGACATTCCGATTGGGCAGAACGGCGATACGTATGACCGGTATCTGGTGCGGATGGTCGAAATGCGGCAATCGGTGCGCATTATCGAGCAGGCCGTAGCGGCGCTTCCCGAAGGGCCGATTATGGCGAAGGTGCCGAAGGTGATGAAGCCGGCTCCGGGCGAGGTTTACCACTCGATCGAAGCGCCGAAGGGTGAGCTGGGATATTTCATCGTCAGCGATGGGTCGACCCAGCCTTATCGCGTGCGGGTACGGCCGCCGTCGTTTGTGAATCTGCAGGCTCTGGACTTGATGTGCCGCGGGCAGTTAGTGGCCGATGTAATTGCGGTGATCGGCACCCTCGACATCGTGCTGGGCGAGGTGGACCGCTGATGAATTCAGTTGTCCAATACGTCGAGTCGTATCTCAGCAGCAATCAGACGCCGGGTGCTGCGGGGAATATGTTCTGGGTGCTGGTATACATTCTGCTCGTATTTACAGGAATCTCGCTCGGCGTGATCGCGATGAATTGGCTGGAGCGGAAAATTCTGGCGCACATGCAGGTGCGGTTAGGACCGATGCGCGTAGGACCACACGGATTGTTGCAGCCGTTTGCCGATGCTCTCAAGCTGTTGCTTAAAGAAGACATTATTCCGGCTGAAGCGGACACCGCAATTTTCTGGACTGCGCCATTTATCGTGGTTCTGGCTGCGTTTACAACTTTTGTGGTCGTCCCGTTTGGGCCAACGCACGCGATTACCGATATGAATATCGGGATTTTGTTCATGCTGGGCGTGTCTTCGCTGAGCGTGCTGGGGATCGTGATGGCGGGGTGGGCGTCAAACTCGCATTATCCGCTGATGGGAGCGCTGCGATCGAGCGCGCAAATGGTTTCGTACGAAGTAGCGATGGGGATGGCCGTGGTCACAGTGATTTTGATGACCAGCCTGAACGCGAGTGGAACCGGTACGTTGAGCATGATCGGCATCGTGCAGGCGCAACTGGCGCAGGGCGAATGGTTCATCTTTAAGTTCTTCCCGCTGGGGCTGATTGCATTTTTCATTTTCGCTGTTGCCATGGTTGCGGAGACGAATCGCGCTCCCTTCGATTTGGCGGAGGCGGAGTCGGAGTTGACGGCGGGGTTTCACACCGAGTACAGCGGGTTCCGCTGGTCATTGTTCTTTCTGGCGGAGTACGGAGCGATGATGGCTGCTTCTTCCATCGCGGTAACGCTCTGGCTGGGAGGGTGGCTGCGGCCGTTTCCGAATTGGCTGGGCGGCGCAGGGTGGGATGATTTCTTTTCGTTCTTCCCAGGAGTTGCGGTTCTTTTTCTTGCCGGCATCTGTTTCTTCAACACGGCGCGCATGCCAAAGCATTCGTACTTCCGGATTCAGACGATCGGTCTGGGTGGGTTCGGCGCATTGTTGGGTTTGGTCGCGCTGATTCTCTTCGTACCTGGCATACGAGTGCGGGTGCAGGACATTTTCTGGTTTGCGGCGAAGGTTGCCGGGTTCATGTACCTCTATATATGGTATCGCGGCACGTTTCCGCGGTACCGTTTTGATCAGTTAATGAAAATGGGATGGAAGGTTCTGCTGCCGATGGGATTGGGTGTTCTGATTCTCACGGCTGGGGTAGCGCTGTTTCAACAAAATCTATGGCACCCGTAGCCACACCATTTTTCTTTTACCTGCTCTCCGGGATCATGCTCGTGGGCGGCATCCTGGTGATTACGCAGAAGAACCCTGTGCATTCGGCGCTGGCTTTGATTGTTACATTGCTGGCACAGGCCTCGATTTATCTAATGCTTTATGCTCCGTTCGTCGCTGGCGTGCAGATCATTCTTTATGCGGGCGGCATTATGGTGTTGTTCCTGTTCGTCATCATGCTGGTGAGCGTTGATCGATCAATGAGAGAACGGCAGTTTAATAGCCAGTGGGTGGTAGGAGTGATTGCGGCCACGGTCCTAGGGGGGCTGTTTATTGCGGTGTATACGAAGGGAACGAGTCTTTTCCCGGATCACGCGTCGCCGGTGCTGGAGGGCGATAATACACAGAAAATCGCGACCATGTTGTATGGGCAATACATGTTTGCGTTCGAGATCGCTTCGTTGCTGTTGCTGGTGGCGATTATTGGAGCGGTGGTGATGGCGAAGAAAAGGATTTGAAGTGCAGCTTCTAGCCGCTAGCTCTTAGCTTCCAGCCAGAGCCAGCAAGGCAGGAGTTCGCGAAGTTTATGAATTCAATGCTCCACATTACGACGCTGCATTATCTGGTGCTGGGCGCGGCCTTGTTTCTGCTGGGCGTAATTGGCGTGCTTACGCGGCGGAACGTTGTCATTGTGCTGATGTCGATCGAGTTGATTCTGAACGCGGTGAATCTGAATCTGGTGGCGTTCTCGCGCTACTGGCAGGGCATGCCTGCACGGATGGGCGGCGGACCGATGGCTCTGCATGGGCAGATATTCTCAATTTTTGTGATCACCGATGCCGCTGCGGAAGCCGCGGTGGGACTCGGTATTCTGATCGCCTTCTTCCGTAATAAGGAGACGGTGAATATTGACGAGGTGAATTTGTTGAAGTGGTAGAAACCCGCTCTTAGCTATTAGCCCTTCGCATTTAGCTAAGAGCCAACGGCTAAGAGCATGTTCTTTCTCTCACATATCTGGCTGATTCCGCTATTGCCCGCCTTCGGCGCGGCGCTCATGTTCTTTTTCGGGCGCAAGCTGCAGAAGGCTTCGGTCAGCGCCGTTTGTGTCGGCGTGATCGTGCTGGCGTTCCTGATGGCCTGCGGGGCGGTATGGCAGTACTCAGCTTGGTCGTCGGCACCGGAGAATTATCATCAGCCTTATCAGACGGTCCTCTATACATGGCTCGGCAGCGGCACGGGCCACATGACCTATCTGACCCATGACGGCACTCCAGCGCCGTTCGAGGCGGATGCCGGTTTTCTGCTCGATCCTCTCTCCAGCATATGGTTGCTGTTCGTCACTGGCGTGGGGATGCTGATTCATATTTATTCCATGGGATACATGGCACATGAGGGCGGGTATTACCGGTTTTTCGGATACCTCAACCTTTTCATGTTTTCGATGCTGACTCTGGTTCTGGCGAACAACTACGTATTGCTGTTTGTCGGATGGGAAGGCGTGGGATTGTGCTCGTACCTGCTGATCGGATTTTACTTCCATCGGAAGTCGGCGAGCGATGCGGCGGCAAAAGCTTTTATTGTGAATCGCATTGGCGACGCGGGATTTTTGTTGGGAATGTTTTTCATCGCATGGTACTTCGGTTCACTGCGATTTGCGGACGTCACGCAGATTGCGCGCAGCGGGCGCTTCGCCGTCGGCGATCCGATCATTACAGCTGCGACTTTGCTGCTTTTTGTTGGAGCCTGCGGTAAGTCGGCACAGATTCCGCTCTATGTGTGGTTGCCCGACGCCATGGAAGGACCGACGCCAGTTTCGGCTTTGATCCATGCGGCGACGATGGTGACCGCGGGCGTCTATATGATCGCACGATCGAATGCCGTGTTCGTGCTCGCGCCCACGTCGATGAAAACCGTGGCAATTGTTGGCGCGCTCACGGCGATCTTTGCGGCGTCGATTGGGCTGGTGCAGAACGACATCAAGCGGGTGCTGGCGTACTCCACCGTGTCGCAACTCGGATATATGTTTCTCGCGCTGGGCGTGGGAGCGTTTGCGGCTGGAGTGTTTCACGTTTTCACGCATGCATTTTTCAAAGCGCTGCTGTTCCTGGGTGCGGGCTCGGTAATCCACTCGATGAGCGGCGAGCAGGATATGCGCAACATGGGCGACCTGGGCCATCGCATTCCTACCACACATCGCACCATGTTGATCGCTACGCTGGCGATTGCCGGCATATTTCCGTTTGCCGGATTTTTTTCGAAGGACGCGATTTTGTGGGAGACGTGGTCGCGAGAAGGCGGGGCTTATCGTTTTCTTTGGTACATCGGATATGCGACCGCGCTGATGACGGCGTTTTACATGTTCCGGCTGATGTATCTGACGTTTCATGGCCGTCCGCGCATGAGCCATGAGGTGGAGCACCATATTCACGAGTCGCCGGTTTCGATGACTGGGCCGCTGGTTGCTCTGGCGCTGTGTGCGATCGTTGCGGGATGGCTGGGATGGCCGCACAGCCTCGGAGGCTCCGATCGGTTTACAAAGTTCCTGGAGCCAGTTTTTGCGCCTGAGGCGCGTGTTCTTCAAGTTGAAGGCAGGACGGGCCAGTTAGTCGCCGGAGTGGAAGAAGAACATAATACCGGGACGGAATGGCTATTGATGGCGCTGTCCCTGGGCGCGGCGGGCCTTGGATGGGGCATGGCGTGGAGAAGTTATCGACATGCCGACAAGGGGTATACGGAGCCGATCGCGGCGATGGCTCCGCCTGTTTACAAGACACTGCTGAATAAATATTACGTGGATGAAGGCTACGACTACGTTTTCACCGGGCGGCGCAAGGTTGGAAGCGTGCGGCTGGGAGTGCTCGGGCTGGGCGAAGCGTCATCATGGTTTGACATCCACATCGTGGATGGACTCGTGAACTTCGCGGGATGGATCACGCGGCTCGCCGCAACTATTTCCAGTTGGTGGGATAAATGGATCATCGACGGCATCGGCGTTAATGGGCCTGCGATTCTGGCGCGGATGTTGTCGTATCCCACGAGGTTGCTGGAGTGGGGATTGGTGCAATGGTATGCGCTGGTAATGACGGCGGGGCTGGTCGGGTTTGTTTTTTATTACGTGTGGCACTGAGCAGCGAGCTGTGAGCTACGAGCTTTGAGCGAGCAAGAACAGGATTGCTCGAAGCTGATAGTTCGACGCTCGAAGCTAACATGCAAAATCACATTCTCTCGATCATTCTGTTTACGCCGCTGGTCGGGGCGCTTGTGCTCCTGTTTGTTCCTAAGGAGAACAAGGGCGCTATCCGCTGGATCGCGAATTTATTTGCGCTTGGCGGATTCCTGGTTTCGCTGCCGCTCGTGCCGATGTTCTGGGCGCAGCGCTTTGAACCCGGCTTCAAGTTTATCGAAGGCACACCCAATAACTGGATTCCATCGATCGGCGCGGGTTATGTGATCGGCATCGATGGGATTTCATTCCTGCTCATCATGCTGACGACGCTACTGGGCTGGATCTCGATTCTTTCTTCGTGGACCGCGATTGAGAACCGGGTCAAGGAATATTACGTCTGGTTTTTGATTTTGCAGACCGGCATGCTGGGCGTTTTTATGGCGCTCGATTTCTTCCTGTTTTTTGTTTTCTGGGAGGCGATGCTGGTGCCGATGTATTTGCTGATCGGCATTTGGGGCGGCCCGCGTAAGCTATACGCCGCGATCAAGTTTTTTCTGTATACGCTGGCCGGTTCGGTGCTGATGTTGTTGGGTATCCTGTTTCTCTATTTCCATCATCACAGCATTACGAATGTCTACACTTTCAGCCTGACGGCCCTCTACGAAACTGCTCCCAAGATTTATTCCGATCCGGCGTACGGGCCGACGATCGCGACGCTGCTGTTCTTCGCATTCTTCTTCGCGTTTGCCATCAAAGTGCCGATGTTTCCGTTTCACACGTGGCTGCCGGATGCGCACGTGGAAGCGCCGACGGCTGGGTCGGTCATTCTGGCCGGCGTTCTGCTGAAAATGGGAACGTATGGTTTCATCCGCTTCTCGCTGCCGTTCTTTCCCGATGTGCTGATGCACACGAAGGTTCGGGGCTGGATGATTACGCTTTCCATCATCGCCATCATTTATGGCGCGCTGGTGTCGCTGATGCAGAAGGATATGAAGAAACTGGTGGCGTACTCGTCGGTGAGCCACCTTGGTTTCTGCACGCTGGGAATTTTTGCACTGAATTCCGCCGGCCTGAGCGGATCAGTCTTGCAGCAGATCAATCACGGGATTTCGACCGGAGCGCTGTTCTTGATCGTCGGCATTCTTTACGAGCGGCGGCACACGCGTGAGATCTCAGAATATGGCGGCATCTCAAACGTGATGCCGGTTTACGCGACCATCACGATGATCATGTTTTTATCGTCGATGGGGCTGCCGCTGCTCAACGGGTTTGTTGGCGAGTTTACGATTCTGCAAGGAACGTTCATGGAAAACTGGCGCTGGGGCGCATGGGCGGTGCCGGGAGTCGTGCTGGCGGCGGCTTATCTGCTCTGGCTTTACCAGCGCGTCTTTTTCGGGACAGTGACCAATCCAAAGAACGAAAAACTGCATGACCTTACGCCGCGCGAGGTGCTGACTTTTGCCCCGCTATTGGTGATGGCGTTCTGGATCGGGCTTTATCCCAAGCCGTTCTTCCAGATTCTTGAGCAGCCGGTGAATCAGATCGTACAGAACGTGCGAGCTGATCGGAGTGATGGGCGCGTGAACGCGGTCCTGACTCCGCCTGTTAAGCAAGAGATCACGAAGGTTGTGGTTACTACGACGGCCTCAGCGAGGAATCCTGCGGCAGCAGCGGTGAAAGGGAATCGATAGTGACCACGCTCGCATTCAACTGGAATGATTATGTGCTGGCGCTGCCGATCACTTTGCTGACCTTGTTTGCTTTGGGAATCCTGCTCATTGATTTGATGATTCCTGCTGAGACCAAGTGGGCGAATGCGGTTACGGCTCTGATTGGCGTGGGATTTGCCTTCGCGGGCGTGGTGAAGATCCAGCTTTGGATGGGGCGCACGCCTTACATGGCAAAAGGCAGCCAGGCGATGATGGGCACCATGCTGTTGGATCCTTTCGCGCTCTATTTCTTTTACTTGTTCCTGTCGGCCACCGCCATCTCGATCCTCATGTCAATGCGTTACATGAAGACCGAGCATGAGAACCACGGAGAGTATTACGCGCTGATGTTGCTTTCCGTGGTCGGGATGATGTGCATGGCGGCCGGCATCGACATCGTTCTCATCTTTATTGGCCTGGAGCTGATGGCGATTTCGACTTACGTCCTAGTTGGATTTTTGCGGCGCGACCGGCGGTCGAATGAAGCGGCGTTGAAATATTTGCTGCTGGGTGCGTTCTCATCGGGTATTTTCGCATACGGTTTGTCGCTGCTGTACGGTTTGACTAACAGCACGCATCTGGGAGAGATCAGCCGGCACATCCAGGTAATTCTCGCGCAGAATCCGCATAATCCCATTGCGATCGTTGCTTTGCTGACTACGATGACGGGATTGCTTTTTAAGATTGCGGCGGTGCCGTTCCACCAGTGGGCGCCGGATGCTTACGAGGGCGCGCCCACCTGCATCACAGGATTCATGTCAGTCGCGGTGAAGGCCGCGGGCTGGGCGATGCTGCTGCGCATCCTGCTGTGGGGGCTTTACCCGATGCGGTCGGTGTGGGTGCCGGTGCTGGTGTTCGTTTCGATTGCGACCATGACCGGAGCGAACCTCGCCGCTCTGACGCAGACCAATACGAAGCGGCTGCTGGCATATTCTTCGATTGCGCATGTTGGCTACATGCTGCTGGGATTGATTGCGGGCACGGTGTACGAAGCCAACATGGATGGCATTAAGGGCATCCTGATTTATCTGCTGGTTTACACGTTCATGAACCTTGGCGCCTTCGGAGTGATTACTTCGCTGCGGCACCGCAAAGTGATTGGCGACGAACTGGACGACCTTAATGGACTTTACTCGCGCGCTCCGGTTGAAGCTGTGCTGATGCTCATCTTCCTGCTTTCGCTTGCCGGAATTCCACCGCTGGCAGGATTCTGGGGCAAGTACTTCATCTTTCTAAGCCTGATTGAAACCGGGCACTACGCGCTGGCATCTCTGGGCGTGCTGTACTCTGTTTTCGGACTCTATTATTACTTGAAGATGGCGAATGCCATGTTCATGGGCGAGCCCGAAGAAGGCACGCTGCCTGTGAGTTGGACTATGCGAGTGGCTCTCGGTGTAACGGCACTGGCTACAGTCATCATTGGGATCATGCCGGAGCGTTTTATCAATCTGGTGAATTGGTCGTTGGGAATTGCGCATACCTCTCCGCTGGCAAAGCTGATTCGCTGACACTCCGACAGTCGACAATACCCGTCCATGCCTTCCAGTGATCCCAAGCCTGATAGCGACAACTCCGGGAAAAAAGAAAACTTCTGGGTGCAGGCGGCCCGCTATAGCCAACTGGCTATGATCTTTCCCGCGGCGGTTGTGGTGGGGTGGTTCTTGGGCTCAATGCTCGATCGCTGGCTGCATACAACATGGCTGTATCTTGCCGGGATACTGCTTGGCGTGGCCGCGGGATTCGTGGAGTTGATTCGCGTAGCGATGAAGGATTCAAAGTGATCGCTGCAAGGTGCGGCTGGTTCTAATCCTGGCTGTAGAACTGAAGGCAAACTCCTGAGGGAAGAATCATGTGGAACTCGCGCCGTCCCCAGGGCTTCATTTCCAATGGTCCCACCTTGGCGTTGAGGCTCCGGTACTCTTCGTACAGCGCGTCGAGATAAGAGACGGCGATACTGAAGCTTGCGTTTCTGGCCCATTCACGATTGTCGTTTTCTACAAGATTGAACACGACTGCATCGCGACGGATGCCGGCGATATTTCCGTTTTGCCACAGAACCGAGAAGCCCATCTGCTCGGTGAAGAATTTGAGAGCCTCGGCAAGGCGTCCCCCGGTCGGAATCATGGGCGTGTTCGAAAGGAGAATTGGCTCGGTCGACATGGCCTGACTTACTCCGGAATGTTTAGAGTGACGTAGGGAACGTTATTTGTTTTTGAGCATCTTTGCAATGCTAGGCTATTGTCTCAGGGCGTGGCGGGCGCAGAATGATTTCTATCGACCAACCGGATGGCCGAATCAACACCGCTTCCGAAACTTTTTATTCGGGCGCGCTGCGCCGTGTTGGCCGCTTTATGCTGGTGCTTTGGCTGTTGTTGGTCGCGGCTGCTGGGTGGAGGTTCGGTTGGAGGTGCGCTCTTGGGTTTGGTTTTGGATGTGCGATCGCGTACGTGAATTTCTACTGGTTGAAGCGTGTGATCGCCGGGTTTGCGGATCGGGCGACTGGGGCTGAGTCTCCAGGATCGGGACAGGGGATCGTGTTTCGATTTCTGCTGCGGTATGTTTTGATGGCGATTGGCGCCTATGCTATATTGACTGTTTCACCCGCGAGCCTGAATGGGCTTCTTGCGGGCTTATTTTTGCCCGTTGCGGCCATTGCCTGTGAGGCGGTTTGTGAGTTGTACGCGGCCCTGGCGCATGGGCTTTAGCTGCAGGCGCGATTTAAACACACGAAGTTAAGAAACTTTCTTTATGCCCGAACAACTGTGGTTCACTGAAATCCTGAACCATCTGATGGCCGGTCCGGTCACGGCATTGCTGCGCGCGGTGCACATCGAGCCCAGGCATCCGGCGGCTCCAATTTCTAATTCGTTTGCAATGGAGATTCTGGTCTTTGGGTTTCTTCTCGGGATGTTCCTGCTTTTACGTTCTCGGCTGTCAGTCGAACGACCCGGAGGGCTGCAGCATACGTTCGAGGGGCTCGAAGGGTTTATACAGGGACAGAGCAACGAGATCATCGGCCATCACAGCGAGGGTTACACCGCGTTTCTGGCGACGCTATTCATCTTCATTCTTTTATGTAATTTGTTGGGAGTGATACCGGGATTCGAATCGCCGACTGCGGTACCGATTGTTCCGTTGGGTTGCGCAATCTGCGCGTTTCTTTACTATCAGGCGCAGGGATTCAAACATGCCGGCGTGGGATATCTGAAGCACTTTGCCGGACCGATGCCGGCCTTGGCGCCATTGATGATTCCGATCGAACTGATTAGTCATTTGGCGCGCGTGCTCTCGCTGACCATCCGCTTGTTCGCGAACATGTTCGCAGGCGACATGGTGACGCTGGTCTTTATTTCGCTTTTGCCGATTGCGTTTCCAATTCCGTTCTTAGGTTTGCACATTTTTGTTTCCCTGCTGCAGGCGTATATTTTTGTTTTGCTGACCACGGTTTATTTGCAGGGGGCGGTTTCGGAAGAGCATTAGAATTGAATCAGGATTGTTTTTTGAGAATGTGACCCGCGAGCGTGAGGGCGTCTGTACGGGATGGCGTCAACCACCCACTGGCGGTATTTCATACGAGGAGAAGGAAGATGACTAAACTAAGCAAGCTGTTCATGGCACTTTCCGTACTCGCGTTTGCTGTACCTGCGTTCGCGCAGGGCGGGGCCGAGGGCGGTGGGACGAACTGGGTGGCGATTGCCGCCGGATTCTCGATGGCGTTCGCTTCCGGCATTTGCGCCCTGGCGCAGGGCAAAGCGACGGCGTCGGCCGCCGAGAGCCTAGCCCGCAATCCTGCAGCGCGACCGGGCATTCAGTTGGCGCTGATTCTAGGCCTGGCCCTCATCGAGTCGCTGGCGTTGTATACACTGGTTATTATTTTCGTGAAAGTGAAGTAGAAGTAAAGGTTTCGCCGGTCTGAGTTTGAGATAAGAAAGCCTCTGCTATGGCAGAGGCTTTTTGCTTCAGTAAACGGTTGGAGATTTGCTCGAGAGGTCTCAGATTTTGCGCTGGCCTGCCCAATCACCATCTTTCTTTTGCGGGGAGCGATTGAGCGCTTCGACCAGCAGGCGGCGCAGGCGGTAACGGCTTTCGAGATCGGTACTGACAATTTCGAAGCCCACTTCGTTAACGCGGGCGCGGCGCAGTAAGACATGGGCTTTGATCTTGGTGCGCATCCCTACGGAAATCTCCAGATCGGCTTCGCTGCCGATGCGGAGATTATCTTCTTTCGTTCCCATACCGCCGCCGAGGCTCAACTCGCGAATCAGGATTTTCGATTTTCCCCAGGAACTGCCGATAGTGGCGCCGACTGTGCGCGCAAGCACCATGCGCTCGTAGCGGCGTTGCCGGACCCAGGGACATGCGGGAGCCATATCGAGAGGGGCAATCGCGAGTTCAGCGGGCTCGAGACCGCTGTCAGAGAGAATCTGAGCGCTATAGCGGGGATCGGTTTTAGAAAGCGATTGTGCCGCCGCGACTCGAAGCTCGCGGTGATGAATCCAGCCAAAGGTTTTCTTGGCTTCCACGATTTCGCGCAACAGGGTTAATGACTCTGCATCGCGCAATCTGCCAAGCGATTCGATGGCTTTGAGTTGCACAAAAGGCGAGCGGGAAGCGGCTTCGCCGGGACGCGACATAACCTGCAGAGGGGGGGCGGCAGTAATGTCGCCGCTCATGCCGATCTCGTCAATGGTTTCCGGCAACACAACCGGGTCGAGTACTTCGGCCAGTTCGAGTAGAGTGCGTCCGCGATCAATCGCGGCACCGTAAGCGATCTGGCGAACCACGATATCGTGATAAAAGCGGTTCCACTCCGGCAGGCGGGCGGGTAACAGTTCGAGCAGGGTGCCGACGTCGAGACGGCTCAACAGACCGACGACGGCGGAGGCTTGGCGTGATTGCCCGGTTCGCAAAATTTCGCGCAACTGGACCAAGGCCGGGCTGCCCAGTTCCTTGACTAGTTCGACCATGCGATCGCATTCGTCACGTCGCATGCAGCGAAAGAAGCGGTCGGCAAGGTGTTCGGCCCCTGATTGGCAGGTGCGGCGCAGTACGAGCAGCAAATCATCCGGCACTGGATCGCACCGCAAAGCCTCTTCGATGAATTCGGGAATGCGGTTTTCGACGCCGACGCGCGGGCGGAGGTCATTCACCATGACCGGGCGCTGCTGCAAGAGTGTCTCCATGCTGGCGCACACTTCGTTCACCGCGTGATAATTCTTGGCCTCGCTGGCCTCCTGGCTGAGGCGGACGAAAGCCGCGCTCAGCAAGCTTTGCAGCTCGGAATCTTTTTCGACGCAAATCTGTTGAGTGACGCGGCGGATGGCTTCGGCCATCGCTTGGCCACCGAGACGCGCGTAAAGATCGGCGAGCTGACTCAATCCGATGGCGGTCTTGCGGCGGGGTTCCTGATCCTTGGTGGCCAGGCAACTGGAATAGTTATCGAGAATTTCGGCGGAGGTTTGCTTATCCTCGCGGTCGAGGAGCACCTCGACAAACTGGCGAAGATTGCGCGGCGGGACGCAGGGAGCTTCGTGAGAGAGCAGCACCGTCTTCTTGCCCGACTCCGGGACTTCGGACCAGAACATGCGGTCGAGAATGTCGGCATGCGACTCGACCAGAATGCCGGCCTTGTTCATTTTGTCTTCTTGTATCTTCAGAATCTGGCGCAGCGAATCCATTTGCCGGCTCATGTGCTCCATCATCTGGTGCACCGCGTTGACCTTGACCTCGCCCTTCGAATAACGGTCCAGAGCAAAACGGATCGCCATGTGCTCTGCGGCTTTCATGAGCAGCGGCGCATCTTCCTCCTGTTCGGCAGTTGCTTTGGCAGCCAGACTTCCGAGCAGCTGTTGCAGGTTAAGGCGCGTATTCGGGTCCGTTTCGCCAAGGTCCTTCTGCAGATCTTCGGGACGAATATTTGGATCGCCTTGCGCTTGACCGAATTTAGTGAGCAGCCGGATCGCTTGAATGACTTCGGCTTCCTGCAGGGGCACAACGCCACCCTCCCATGCAGGAGCGGTTCCTGCGGCAACGGCTTGCCCTGCACCCGAAGGTACAGAAATGTTCGGCACGCTGCCAAAAGGCACGGCAGCAAGGCCGGGCTGGGCCGCAGTTCCACCAGCGGAGTTGGCGCCTTCTGCAGCTGCAATCAATTGCAGTAGCTTCTGGGGATCGTTCAGCCATTGTTTAAATTCCGGTCCCAGAGATTGCGCGGCAATTTGCGCGGCGACGTTAATATCGCCAGTGAGCGGATCGGCAGCAACAAACTTCACTTCGTTAATCTTAATTGTGCTCTGTTTGGGGCCGTTGTTCAGCGCCTCTTTGATTTGCTTGGAAACGTCCTGCGCTTTCGAACCGGCGAGAGTGAAGGCGCGCACCAGGCGCGTGAAGTCGTCGAGAGTGACGTCTTTGGAGAAGTGCAGACTGGCAAGGCCGGCTGTGGTCAGGAGTTGGCCGAAGCTGCGCTCCACCTGTCCGGTGTCGAGAGGGACGCCGTCGAGCAATAATTTATTGTCCGAAACTCCCAGCAGAAAGCCGCCCTCACCGGCTGAAGGAAGGCCATTTTGCAACTCGTTCCAGGCAATCTCAAACTGCGCTTCAGTACGTTTGTGATCATAGCCGTACATGCGCGCGTACTTAATGAGAATGTTGAGACTATGGACGAACGCGCGCGCCGAGGCGGCACGGTTCGTGTGAAATGTGGCCGAGTTGTCGATAAAACACCCCTCCCCGAGCTAGCTAGGGTAGTCCAGAAAAGGGTAAATCCAAGACATAAGGGCTCGCATGTTACGGAGGTAATTGACGCATTCGGCAAACGGGCGTGGACTGACGGGGACCCTTGACTATAAGGCTGGACGAGACTTTCAACGGCGCACGCGCCATGGTACTGGCGTTCGTAACCAATCTCAGGCGAGAATGAGGAAGTCGAGAAACTCTACTGATCGGAATGCTTGTGCCTTCGCCCACGTCTTACAAAATAGCCAGGCGCAACACGGTGGGCCTTCGCTACTGGATGCTACGGGTCCTGGAGGAGTGCGACAATGTTGCCGCGGATTTCGGCCCCGATCCGGTGCATGATCTGCGTGTGTCGCTGCGGCGTTGCCGTTCGCTGGCTGACGGGTTGATGGCGCTCGATCCGGACCCGGAATGGAAGGAGATGAAGAAAGCAGGCAAGGGGCTCTTCCAAAGACTGGGCGCTCTGCGTGATATCCACGTAATGGAGGAGTGGGTGGAGAAATTGGATCCGGCGAAGGGCGGGAAAGAAGAAGCAGGCGTTGTTGCATCGGACCCTGTATCTGAACGGGGACTTGAGTTGGAAGCGGCCGATGCGGCGGCTCAACCTGCCATTGCAGATGTGGCAGAGACTCTCCGGAAGATTCTGAGGGATCGCGAGCAGGAACAAAAGCACGAAGCTGAAGCTGCGCTCGAGGAATTTGATCGAAAAAAATGGAAGCAGTGGAGCAAGTCGCTACCTGCACGCGCAGCGCGATTTCGCGTGGGGAGCGCACTGTTCAAGCATCTTGCGCTGGAGCGCTGGACCGCCGCGAGAGAGTTGCACAATCGCGCGTTGCGCAATCGTTCCCAAACAGCACTCCACTCATTGCGCATCGGCATCAAACGGTTTCGCTATATCGTGGAGAATTTCCTTCCGGCGGAACATAAAGCATGGAGCGACGATCTGAAGGAAATGCAGGACCTGCTCGGGGAAGTGCATGATCTCGACGTGCTCTGGGCAACGGCTGTCTCGTCCAAAGTGTTTCCCGATGCGGATTCGCGGGGGCTTTGGCAAGGACGAATTCGAGCCGAGCGCTCGAGACGGATCGAAGCTTATCGAGGGAAGATGGTTGCGCTCGACTCTTTGTGGCATGTGTGGCGCGCCGGCTTGCCGCAAGGCAGACAGATCGCGGTTCTTGCGCTTCGCCGCATGAAACTGTGGGCGAGCGGACTTGATCCGGATTTCCCACATTCCGAGCGCGTGGCAAACCTGGCGCTGCAGATATACGACGGCCTGTTGGCTGCCCAATGGCGGCCTGCTCTGGACGTTGGTTCTGCGCGATCCAGCCTGCTAGAAGCTGCGTTGCTGCACGATGTGGGGAAGTCAAAAAGGGCAAAGGGGCATCACAAGATTTCCGTGGATCTGATCCGCAAGCATGGAACCCCGCTCGGGTGGAAAGAAGCTGACTTGCAACGCGCGGCTGTGGTTGCGCGGTTCCACTGCGGGGCACTCCCGACGAGACGGCACAAGCTGCTGCGCGATCTGCTTCCCAATGAGCAGAAGGGAGTGATCCAACTGGCGGCGATTCTGCGTTTGGCCAATGCCATGGATGCAGGACATGACGGCCACATTCAGAAGCTGCGATTGGACTGTCGGAGTGGGCGCAATTCAGACGGAAACCTGGTTCGCGGTGAAAATCGGAGAAATGGCTTTGTGCAAAAACACGCAGGCTCGGTGGCGAATCAGGCTCTGGTGATCGATGCGCAAGGATATTCGCCCGCGGGATCCAGTGCCCGGACAATCGCGGCTGAGCGCCATCTGCTGGAGACCGTGCTGCGCCGGCCGGTGATTGTGAGAGCGATGAGACAAATCTGAATGGTCAAGCGATCGGTTAGTGCTGAGGTCTGCGTCGCTTTCGGAACATACGCGCATCATAGCTGAGGGACTCGGGGTCGCGTATGACTATCTTTTCAATCGCTAGCTGGAACCGAAGCTTTCATGGCACTTCCAAGACCACCTGTGCGCCGATTACAAATGATGAGTCATGACTCATACCCAACTGGTTGAGAAAGCGGTGCGCTGGCTGCGGCGTTATCGCTGTGGAGTGGTTCTATCTGAGCAGGCTTGTGCCAGTGGCGAGATGCCCGACGCGATCGGATGGAAGCGACAATGCCATTCTGTGCTGGTGGAATGCAAGGTCACGCGAGGAGATTTCCTTGCGGATCGCGCGAAACCTTGCCGGTTGAAGCCGGAGCAAGGAGTGGGCTGCGAGCGCTTTTATTTTGCTCCGGCAGGTCTAATTCGCTGCGAAGAGGTGCCTCGCGGATGGGGATTACTGGAACATCGCGCAGGAAAAGTTCTATTGGTTCATCCTTCGGCAAAGAATTTGCGGAGCGGCGCCGGCTTCCGCTATGAGATGAATCTCCTGCTTGCCAGCCTGCGCCGCGTCGAGGTTCGTATCGAACCGCAGAGCATCACCGACTTTTTGAAGTGGAAGAACCGCATGACTGAATACAATCGCGGTAGCCTGCCAGAGGGCATTGTCTCTGCAGAGGACGAAGCCAACTTATTCCTCGAGCCCGAAGCTTCCGGGATCAATTGACTTCTGCCACTCCGACGGCGGCTTGTTCAATCAGTCGCCGGTTGTGGTTCGAATCGCCAATGTTCCGGAGTGCGGAGCCTCATCTTCGGTGCCGAAAATCCAGACGTTGCCTGGTGACGGGGTCACGCCTGCGAACAGCAAGTCCGATATGAAGCCGCCGCGAACGGGGTCTGGGCTGGGTGCGATGGCCCATGCTTTGCCGTTCCAGTGCATGAGTAGTGTTCGTTGCTCGCCCGAACCGTTGGAGGCGAAGAATGAACCGAAAGCCCAGATATCGGTTGGCGAATTGGCGGTTAATCCGAAAAGGCGATTCGATTGGAAACTGTTGTTGGGTCCGACATTCGGACTCGGAACCACTGACCACGCAGTGCCATCGAAGTGTTCGATAAGGGTTAAGGTGGCGGCTTCTTGAGGCGGGGGTACCGGAGTGGAAAAGCCCACGGCCCACACGTTGTTGGGTGCGAGTGCGACCACGCCATTCAGTTGATTGGCACCTGAGCCGACATTCGGGGTGGCGACCTGCTGCCAGTTGTTGCCATTGAAGTGCATCGCCAAGGTCGCGCTGGAATCGTTCTCTGGGCCATTGAAGCCAACCGCCCAGGCGTCATTGGTCGCGTCGGCGGAGGCACCCATCAGAAATGCGTCACCTGACAGCGAGAGCGTGGCGGTCCAGGCGGTGCCATCCCAGTGTTCGAAGAGGAAAAAGAGCTGTTCTTCATCTAGTAAGAGACTGCCAATAGCCCAGATGTCATTGGCTGAGGTTGAGGTCATGGCAAAGACGCTGGGCTGTTCTCCTGGGCCGAACTTTGGACCGGGGAAAATGCTCCATTGGGTGCCGTTCCATTGTTCGATGACCTGGCCGGGATTTGCCTCGCCAACGTTAACAGTGCCAGCGGCCCACGCCAGGGTTGGAGAGATATCGACTACGCCGGCAAAGTAACCGGTGTTATCGCCCTTGATCATGGGAGCGGGGAATGCCGTCCACTTGGTGCCGTCGAAGTGAATCGTTGATTGACCGACTGCCCAGATGTCACTGGGAGAGGACGCGGATGCCGCCTGGAGCCCGTTGTTGAAATTTTCGTCGGGAGTTGGGACCACTTGAAAAATCGAACTTGCCTCGGATTGTGCGCGCGCGGACGTAGTTGAGCTCACAGCTACCGCAAGGCTGAACAGAATTGCACAGAAGTGACTCTTCATGATTTCCCCCGTAAGCGCGTGATGAAAACAGATTCGAGGATTTTTACCGCGCCTTTAACCATGTGCGAGATTACTTATTTGAGGATTTTTAATTGTCAGAGGATTGTAACTTTTGCGTGAACGCCGGGTTCCGACCAGGTTGCAACTTTTTGCGCTAAAGTTCTCGGCGGCCTTCCATAGCCTTCAGCATGGTGATTTCGTCGGTATATTCGATGTCGCTGCCGACGGGGATGCCCATCGCAATGCGCGTGACTTTCACCCCTGCTCGCTTGAGTTGCTGCGAGAGGTAGGTAGCGGTGGCTTCGCCTTCGACGGTGGGATTAGTCGCGATGATCACTTCGTCGACATTGCCGGCATCGACGCGGGCGATGAGGTTGGCGATGCGCAATTGCTCAGGGCCGATGCCGTGGAGCGGCGAAATGGCGCCGTGCAGGACGTGAAAAACGCCGTTGAAGTGTTTGGTTTTTTCGATGGCGGCGATGTTGGTGGGCTCTTCGACGACGCAGACGAGGCGCTGGTTGCGGGTTGCGCTGGTGCAGTAGACGCAGGGATCGACGTCGGTGATATTGTTGCAGACCGAGCACAGACGCAAGCTAGCCTTGACGTCGCGAACAGCAGCGGCGAGAGCTTCGGCATCATCATCGCTGGAGCGCAGAATGTAAAATGCCAGGCGCTGTGCACTTTTGCTGCCGACGCCCGGAAGCTTTTTCAGTTCGTCGATCAGGCGCGACATGGGTTCGGCAAAACGAGACATGAAATTGAGTGAGCCCTTAATGATTGAGTGATTTCACGATTGAGTAATTGGGAAATTGAGTAATTGGGTAACTCCTGCGTGAGCCGTGAAGATTTTCAATTACTCAATTACAAAATTACTCAATTTCCTACGTTCCGCCTAATCCAAGACCGCCGAGCATGCCGCCGACCGTGGATTGCATCTGCGAGTCGATCTTGCGTCCGGCTTCGTTGATGGCCGCGAGAACGAGATCCTGAAGCATCTCAACATCGCCCGACTTTACCGCTTCAGGGTCGATGCGCAGGCTGAGCACTTGCTTGCGGCCATCCATCTTTACGGTGACCGTGCCGCCACCGGAAGAGGCTTCGACGACCGTCTCCTGCATTTTTTTCTGCAGGGTCTCGTACTGCGATTTGGCTTTCGACATCAGCTCTTGCAGATTGAAACCGCCCATGACGCTCTAGCGTTTCTCCTTGTAATCAATCACTGTGCGAATCTGCGCGCCGAATTTTTCTTGCAAGCGGCGCACAACCGCATCGTTCTCGGCGCGGCTTCGTCCACTAGGACCTCCGTTTGACTTGGGCCCGCCGTTGCGTTTTTCCTGCGGAGCAACATTTGCATTCGGAATAATCCTCAGCTTAGCGGGCCTTCCCAGAAGGCCGCTTGCGGAAGCCGTCGCCAATCGCCGGGCATCCGCTCCGAGCGACATGTCGACGACAGTTTGCGATTCGGAAATCTTGATGACTACTTCATTGCCTTCGACCGACCATTCGCCGGCCTCGAGCATGGATGCCAGAATGCGCTGATTTCCATCGGTAAGCGCCTGGAGGACGGCGCTCCGCAGCTTTTCGGTCGCTGGGGATGATCCCGGAGTGTTCGTTTCTGTCGGTGATTGCACAGTTTGTAGCTGGCGTTCACTCGACGAATTAGAAGATGATGCCGGTTGCTCGATCTGTGGCGGCTCGGCCAACTCTTCGTCAGACTCGGCCAGAGCGGTTGCGCCTATTACGATGGGCGCAGACTCGTTTTTGTTCGCGATCACGCGCGGACTGGCGGCGACTGCTTCGAATGGAGAATCCTGACGCGGGCCGCCTTTTCGCGCCGAGTCGGCGGCGAAGGGAGAGACAAAGTTGGGCCTTGCAGGATTGGCGGTCTCGGTGCGGCGCGACTCGGTTGGCTTGCCGGGAGAAGGAGGCACGATCGACGGCCTGGCCGGAGTTCGCGGAATGGCAACGCCGACGGTTGAAGAGTTTGAAGAAGCAGCTACGTCACTCAGGAGTTGCTCGAGGGGCAGGAGGCGCTGCGCGTGTGCCATCTTTAGAAGGCCGAGTTCGAGATGGAAGCGTTGCTCCTGCTTGTATCCCAGTTCACTGTGGGTGCGAAGGATGATCTGGAGATGGCGCGTGAGATCTTCTTCGCTGAAAAGTTCCGCGACCCGGGCGACCCGTTCACGTTCATCGCTTGAAATCTGCAGCAGAGAAGAGTCTTTTCCGGCAATCTGGGCGACCGTGGCATTGCGTAGAAAACGTGCCATTTGCCGCGCGAAGTGAGTGGGGCTGTGGCCTTCACCGATGAGATGGTCGACCTGCCGGAGAATTTCTTCAGTGGCGCCGCGAGCGATGGCCTGCATCACTTCTTCGAGAACGTGAGCGGGTGCTGCGCCGACCAGACTGCGCACGGAATCAGCCGTCACTTTTCCGTCGCAGCATGCAATCGCCTGATCCAGAATCGAGAGTGCGTCGCGCATGGAGCCATCGCCGGCCTCGGCCAGAATCGCCAAGGCGTCATCATCAGCTTGAAGTTTTTCGCGGCTGACGAGATCGCGTAGCTGGCCAACAATGTCATCGAATTTTACGGCGCGGAAGCTGAAGTGCTGGCAACGCGAGCGAATAGTCTGCGGAATGTCTTCGGGCTGTGTGGTGGCTAGCATGAAGACGATATGGTCGGGAGGTTCCTCGAGAGTTTTCAGCAGGGCATTGAAAGCGGCGTCGGTTATCTGGTGAGCTTCGTCGAGAATATAGATCTTGAAGCGATCCCGCGCCGGGCGGTAGCGCGCGGCTTCACGCAGTTCGCGGATTTCGTCAATGCCCCGATTGGTGGCGGCGTCGATTTCGATGACATCGACCGAATTGCCGGCGCGAATTTCGGTGCAGGATTCGCAGATGCCGCATGGCTCGGTGACGGGTTTGTCGGAGGAGCGGCAGTTGAGGGCGGCAGCCAGGATGCGGGCGACGGTGGTCTTGCCAATGCCGCGATGGCCACTAAAAATGTATCCGTGAGCGGTGCGGCCCAGTTCAAGGGCATTTTGGAGCGTGCGGGTGACGTGCTCTTGTCCGATGACCTCGGAGAATTTTTGAGGACGGTATTTGCGCGCCAGGACGGTGTAGCTCATGAGTGGAAAAGACGATTATACGTGATTGCGAGGGTGGGCAATGTTTGCTAAAAACCGGTACAAGCGATAGGCTGATCAGTCGTTCCGGGCGAGTGATTGCGGCGGGGAATTGGCTCGGCCCGAAGGAGCATAAGCATGCAATTAAAGTTAGCAACACGAGCGGACGATGGAATTCTTATCGTGGATTGCATCGGCAGGATCGTATTTGGCGAGGAGTCCTCGTTATTGCGGGAGACGGTAAAGAAAGCGATTTCTCAAAGCAATCGGATCGTGTTGAACCTCGGGGAAGTGAGCTATATCGATTCGGGCGGGCTGGGCACGCTGGTGGCGCTGCGCACGACCGCGCAGAATGCTGGCGGGACGATCAAGCTGACCAACCTGACCAAGCGCGTGGGCGATCTGCTGCAGGTTACGAAGCTGCTCACGGTGTTTGACGTTTACGATTCTGAGTCGGAAGCGATCGAGTCCTTCCGCAAGGCGGCCTAGAATCGCACGAAAATCGAGTTCCGGCCGGCAGCGAATCTTAGTAAAGTTACGGCTGGGGTTTCCTCGATGATCTTTCCTCGATGATCTCTCCTCGGATGATCCCTAAGATTATTTTCATCTTGTGCCTACTGGTCAGCGCCAGCGGCTTTGTCTCTCCGCCTGTTGCGCTGGCGATGGGAATCGCGTTTGGCTTGGCGCTTCCCCATCCTTATGGCAAAGAGGCGAAGCAAGCTTCCAAGTTTCTGCTGCAAGCTTCTGTCGTGGGACTGGGTTTTGGGATGAATCTGCAACAGGTTGTGCAGGCGGGCCGCAGCGGATTTGTATATACCATGCTAGGGATTAGCTTCGCTTTGCTTGTGGGCATGGGACTTGGCGCATTGTTGGGCGTGGAGCGAGTGCCGGCGTTTCTGATCTCCACGGGCACGGCGATCTGCGGAGGCAGTGCGATTGCTGCGGTTGGGCCGATCACGGAGGCCAGCGATGAAGAGATGGCGGTTGCGCTGGGCACGGTGTTTGTTCTGAATTCTGTGGCGCTGCTGGTTTTTCCGATGATCGGCGTGGCGCTGAAGTTGACCCAGTCGCAGTTCGGGTTGTGGGCAGCGCTGGCCATTCATGACACGAGTTCGGTGGTAGGTGCGGCTGCCAAGTATGGGGCCGAGGCGTTGGGGATTGCGACCACGGTCAAATTGGCGCGGGCATTGTGGATTGTTCCGGTAGCGCTGGCTACGGCGATGGTACGGGGAGCGAAAGCAAAAATTCAGTGGCCGTGGTTTATTGGATTGTTTTGCCTGGCGGCGGTTTGCAAAACATATTTTCCTGCGGGCGCGAGCTTTTACGCTCTTGCCGTGAAAGCCGCGAAGATTGGATTAACGGCGACTTTATTCCTGATTGGCAGCGGAATTTCCGTCGGCACTATCAAGCGCGTGGGCCACCGGCCGCTGCTGCAAGGGATTATTTTGTGGTTGCTTGTGTTGACGGGATCTCTGTGGTTGATCCGCCTGGGATGGATTGCGCTGTGAGTTTGGAGAAGAGAAGCCGGAATCTTGGCAAGAGGAAGCCTTCCGTCGAATCGCCTTTTGATCAGTCTTCAGACAAGTCAGCGAAATTGTTATTGCGGATTGAGGCGGTGATTCGGCGCATTCCACAAGGGAAGGTTTCCACGTATGGTGCGGTAGCGAGAGCTGCGGGACTCCCGGAAGGGGCGCGGCAGGTGGCAAGGGCGCTGAAGCGTGGCTTCGGCTTGCCGTGGCAACGCGTTCTCGGCGCGGGGGGAGAAATTAAGTTGCGGGGAGATTCGGCGATCGAGCAACGATTGCGGCTGGAGGCGGAAGGCGTGCGGTTTCGCGGCCGGAAAGTGGACATGAAAGAGTGTGAGTTTAGCTTTAGGCGTGTGAGGAAAAGGTAGAGCCGCGCTTCGCACGGCGGGACAGCCGAGGGCGGCTATCCCCACGTGATTTTGCTACCCTTCATAGGTCTTCTTTGACTGCAGATTATCTGCTCTTTTTGAACTGCTCGTCGATCTCCACCTGATATCCGGTAACCATCTTGTTCGTCTCGTTGGCCATGCCGACCACAGACATCAATTCCTTGAACATGGCGTCGGTCATGCCTTTCTTCTGCGCGGAGGCGGTGTGCGATGCGATGCAATAGCCGCATTGATTGGTTACGCTCACGGCGATATAAATCATTTCTTTCGTAAGCGGATCGAGCGCACCGGGAGCCATGATCTGCTTGATATCTTCCCAGGTGCGCTTCAGCGTCGCGGGATCGTGTGCGATCGCTTTCCAGAAATTGTTGATCCAGTCGGTTTTGCGCGTGGCCATGATGTCGTCATAGACCGCGCGCACTTCTGGGCTGGCGTCTTTATATTCGATGAGTCCAAGAGTTGCCATGAGGTTTGTACTTCCCTTTTCTAAATCAGCTCACCGCAGAGACAGAGACAGGCAAGATGAAGATCAATCCAAAGAGTGTTTCTCTTTAACTCCGTGACTCCGTAGTGAAGGAGCTTCTACTTCGGAAGTTCTCCGCTCAGCAGCTTGCCCAATTCCGCTGCCGGGCAGCGCAGGCCGACGTAGAACTGGCCGAACAGCGCGTAGACCGCGCTGACGTGATCAAAGCGCATTTCGTAGATCAGCTTCTTGAAGACCAGTGGATCGTCGGCGAAAAGATCGACGCCCCACTCCCAGTCGTCGAAGCCGATGGAGCCGGTGATGATCTGTTTGACTTCGCCCGCGTAGCGGCGGCCGACCAGTCCGTGTTCGTTCATCTGGCGTGCGCGCTCTTCGATCGGCAAGGTGTACCAGTTCTTGTCTTCGCCGCGCAGGCGGTTCATGGGATAGAAGCAAAGATAGCGGTTGGGCGGGATCTCGGGAAACAGGCGTGGGTGCATGGCTTCGCGATGGCGGTTGAGCTTGCATTCGATCTCCGCCTTCCATTGATCGGAGTACGGTTGAATGCCCTGGTCGGCGAGTTCTTTATAGATTTTGATCGTCGAATCGTAGAGCCCGAGTTCGATGATGGAAAGATAAGAAGTGGCGGGCTCAAGATAATCGCTCACACGAAGCCCAGCGAGCTGGAGTTCGGCCTGGTTCAGTTCGGCGAACGAGTTGCGGAAGTGCACGAACATCAGATCGCCTTTGTGGCCGATCAGAGAGAAGAGCGCGGACTGGCCACCGGAGCTCTTTTCCAGCTCGCCGAGAACGGTTACCGCTTCCTGAACGATCGATGATCTCGCGGCTTCAGATAGAGCGCGCCATGCAGTCCAGCGGAAGCGCATCATCTGGTGCAGAACGCTATAGCCTTCGGCAGTGAGCGGTACGGCGGGAATTTCAGCCGATGCGCCCTGCGGGTTTATATGGGGAGTTGTTGTGGTTATCGTTGTCATTGCAGTCTCGAGGGGTGGTGGATGAATCGCACATCTATTGTACGCAAGAGGCGGAACAGCTGCGAGTCGCAGGATTTACAATCTTTCAGAAGTGATGGGATAGGAAAAATGGCGACAAGAATAGCGCTTTCAATATTCAGCGGCCTGCTTCTGTTGTGCGGTTCGGTCGAGGCTCAAAGCAAGCGTCTGTGGGTACTGCGTGCGCCGGGCGAGATGACTGAATATGATCCGGCGAACTTCGAGACGAAGCCAACAGTAAAGGTGCCGGCGGAGGCCATTGCTTCGCCGGAAAGATTGTCAGTGAATCATGCGGGGCAAATGCTATTTGTACTCGCGGTTTCGCTTCCCCTGGACGAAGACGATGCGGCTGGCAAGAACAAGGTCTGGCTTTGGGATGGAAGCCATGCAACCACGCTGGAACGCGACGTTGCGCGCACAACCGGCATATCGGGATCGAATTTGGCGATTACTGAATCGGCTTCGGTTCCGTACCTTGCGGCTGATGGGACACATCTGTACTGGTTCTCGAATCAAGCGCACCGCCTACAACGCGACGGAGTCGACCTGTCGACGAAGAATAACTGGCGGGCCTGGCGGACGGATCTTACAGGCGCCCAGCACGAGGATTTGACGTCTGTTTCTCTGCCTGATTGCTCGTGCCCTACCGGAGGCTGCGAAGAGACCTGTCCGTATAGCGAGCCCTGGGTGCCGGATAACACCCTCGGCGAGTTTGTTCTGGTTACGCAGGTGATCGCCGGTAAGGACCAACCAGCTTACAAATCGACTACGCTTTTCGAAGATACCGCGGGCACGTGGCGTGGGACGGCGATTTCTCCGCCAATGCATCGCATGCTGGACGCCGCGGGTTTGGGTGCGATTTTGGAGGCTGTGCCGGATACGGGTTGCTGCGGGTCGTCGAATCAGAGTGACGATCAGACGCTGCTGCGGTTGCCCATCAAAACTGTGACGGTGTTCGATGAACGGAGTGAATATGAGAACCCGGATTACGATGTGAGTTTTTATACCGAGAGTGGCAAGCTGTCACCCGGGCTCGATGCCGTGGCATTTACGATTGCTGCTACAGAGGAAGCCAACAAGCCGATCCAGTTGGCCAAGGATGGACAGGCCGATCCGCAAGAATCGCAACGTATTCACAGGGCTTTGCTTGAGTTGCCGGCCGTCGAGGTGAAGAGTGTGGATACGAAGGGCAGCTCGAATTCTCCGCAACGGGTCGCGTTCTTGCCGCATGCGACGCTGGTGGGCTGGATCAGTGACAAGGAGATCCTCGTTGTCGAGGACCACTGGCTGGTGGGATACAACTTGACGACCGGAAAGCGGCGGAAGTCGAACATTCGAGTTCAAGATGCCGCAAATGTCTTTTTGAGGTGAGTTCTTCTCGCACGACTCAGACTCTCACTGTTTTCCCGTTGGTTTCAGCAGTAAATCCTGATAATCGAAGCTGAAATCCGCCAGCGGGGAAACCGCGGCCATGCGAGCGCTGTCGATGCTACCGTCAGGTTTGAGAGAGAAAGTGAGGAAGGCATCTTCGATGGTGCGGTCGTGCCAGTGCGCTTTGAAGGTATCGTATTGCCAGTGCTGAAGGTCGCCGATCATGGTTGGGGTGTGATCGAATGTGATGGCGAGATGGCCATTGTCGTCACGGATGGTGATCTGGCCGTACCAGGCGTCGTTGTAAGTACCAGCGTACTTGTCCAAAGGCAGGGAAGGTTTTGAGCTTGCGTCACGGGCGCTTTCGGCATTTTTTATGGTTTCTGCCGCGTCCTTCTCCTGTGTGTCTCGGACCGATTTGAAAGCACCGATCCAGTCCGCAGGCGACAGACCGAAGTAGTAGTCGAGAATGTGGTACACGATTGAATTGAAGGCCGCATCTTCTTCGGCATTCGTCAGCACCACGACGCCAAGACTTTCTTCGGGTACCAGCATCACGCGCGATACGAAACCGGCCACGCCCCCAGTATGACCTACCAGCTTGCGGCCATGGTAGTCGCGGAGGGTCCAGCCTAAAGCGTAGTCTGCGAAATTGGCTTTCAGCGATGCCAGGGGTGCGGGTGGAGTGCCGATGGGAAGAATGGTTTGCGGCGACCACATCTCCTCCGATTGCCGCTCGCTGAATAGACGACCGTCGTGATCGACGAATTTCCCGCGATTCAGCTGGACCTCCATCCATTTCGCCATATCTTCTGAGCAAGAGTTGATCGACCCGGCCGGGCCTGCGTTATCGAGTACTTCGAGGGGAATTACCTTAAGCTTTCCATCGACGCGCTCGTGCGGGAAAGCAAAGTCGTCTCCGGGTTTGAACGCAGCGTTGGTTACAGTCGAGTGGTTCATGCCCAGTGGCTTGAAGATGTGCTCGGGGATGTAATCGTCCCATGAAGTTCCGGTGATTGCGGGAATGATCTGGCCTGCGGTCATGTAGAGCAGGTTGTCGTAGGCGTAATGGCTGCGAAAGCTGGACGTCGGTTTCATGAAACGGAGCTTATAGATGATTTCTGCGCGCGTATAAGTAGTGTGGGGCCAGAAAAGCAGATCGCCTTCGCCCAATCCCATGCCGCTGCGATGAGTGAGCAGATCACGAATTGTCATCTCGTGAGAAACGTAGGGGTCATACATGACAAAGCCCGGAAGGCGTTGGTAAACGGGATCGTCCCATGCAAGTTTGCCGGCGTCGACGAGGCCGGCGAGGGCGGCGGTTGTAAAAGCCTTGGTGTTCGATCCGATGGCGAACATGGTGTGCTCGTCCACCGGCGTGGGATCGCCGAGCTTGCGCACACCATAACCTTTGGCGACGAGCACTTTTCCGTCTTTCACGATGGCGACGGCTATTCCGGGCACGTCGAAAGTGTTCATCGAACGCGCGACGTAGGAATCGAGATCGGGCGGCGCGGTCTGGGCAGAGATGGATGGGCAAGTGGAGATAATCGTTAGAGTGACGGCAAAGCGTAAGAACGAACGCATGAGTTTCCCCCTACCGAAGCGAACGCAGCATTAAAGCACAAGCGGCGAATGCAATGACAGGGATAACTTGCGATTGGCGATGCCCAGGGAAGCGTGCGTAGAAATCAGGGAAGATTGAAAACAAAAATGGGCGAGTACCCGGTACTCACCCAGAAACCCTGCAGAACCGTCTAGTGATGATCGTGATCGTTGTCGCCGTGGCTGTGGCGCCAGGTCCAGTACTGTTTTTGCTGCTCCGGAGGGAGTTTGCGGAAGTCACGATTTTCGTCGTAGTGATTTTCGCGCGCCCAGTTGTGGTAGTAGGTGACCTCGTCGGGCCCCCAGACGTGATAATCGCTGTAATATGGGTCGTAGACCCGGTAGTAGTGATGGTGAGCGCAGGCTATGCCGAACACCGAGCATGCCATTGCTGCTGCTAGAAGAGAGACACTCAGAAAACGCGATTTCATCCCCATCGTTGACTTGCCCTCGCTGATGATCTTCGTCTTGCCGCCTGCGCCTACCAAAAGTTACACCGGCACATTAGCGTGCTGGGTATGTTCGTTGCTGAAACATGGGTGCCGGTTGCATCGATTGCCGCACAAGCTCGTCTCGGGGTAAGCAGACGCTCAGCGAAATTGGTAACCCGGCTTCAGTTCGCAGCGGAAGTTTCTGGATTGATCCCTGTCGATGCCGACATGGCAATCTGCCCAGCGCAACAAAAGGTCGGGTCCGAGAGGAAAGACGATGGCCTCGCCCGCAAGGTCTGCTTCGATGCTTGGACCTTCTGCGGCGGGGGGGAGGCTGAAGTTTAAAGCGCGTCCGAAGATGACGGGATATGTCTCGCGAACCAAGTTGCTCGTCATAGGATGAACGACTTCGGCTTCGATCAGAAATGTAGTGGTGTCTGACCAGTTGCGGACGGCAATGTTAAACCGGCGATGGTCTTCAGAGAATGTCTCCGCTTCAATTTTCGTGAACGGGCATGGACCGGCGATGCAGGAGACTCTGGCGTTGCGGAACTCGTTGCCTTCTCCGGCGTCGAGAGAGAGAGAGCCGATCGCCGCCTTCCACTTTCCGCCGGGTGCGCATGGAGGGCGGTTCTCGCAGGGTTTGTTTCCTATATTTACGACTTGAAATGTCCTGACGGCGCTGCCGATGTTTGCTTCTGTCGTGGCCTTGACCGTGTACCGGATACGCGGATTTGAGATCGGTACATCCGAGTGCGATTCGGCGATGGTCTGCTGATGAAGAGGGATCATGCGGGCGACGTAAAGCTTGTCGCTGATAAAATCATCCCAGTCCAGGGGCTGGTAATCCTTGTGCCGGAACTGCAGAAGAACCGGCTGACGGCGTCGCAGTCCCTTGGGGAGGGTGAGACTGAAAAAGCCGAGGGCGTCCGATTGCGAATGGCCGATGCCCCAGCCGTTTAGCGCCGTGATTTGAACATCTGCCAAGGGCAACTGCTTGTTGGGATCGCGGTCATCCTGCAATACTGCGCCCTTCAGCACGACTGGCTTGCGGCGGCTCAGCAGAACCGCAGCCACCACGAGGGCCGAAATCCCGAGAGCCACAACCGTCCACAGGGCGATCTTTTTTCCGCGAGTCATTCGGTTGCTTCGGTTAACATTTTAAGATGGATTGCGATGTGCACAAAGTTGGCCCTGAATTATCTGTCCGGGGCTTATGCCAGTGAAATCCGGCTCGACGCAGGCTACCGCCTACCCGGATAGGAGCTACTAACATTTCCCCGATGCAAGGCAAATACAAGGGCAATCCGCGATCATACAGGGTATCGCGGCGGGACATTCTCCTGCACATGGGTGGGGCTGGACTCTTTGGCATGCTCGGCGGCTCGCGAATGTTTGGAATGTTCGCGCAGGAAAAGCCGAACGCACAAGGTTCTCAGGGCCCGGCTGGTCTTTCCCCCGAGGATGATCAGTTTTTGGACGATTTGCAGAAACAGAATTTTCAATTCTTCTGGGAGCAGGCGGGTCCGCAGACTGGATTGGTTCGCGACCGTGCAAACGTCTCCGGCAGCGAGAACTCAGTAGTGGCGAGTATTGCCGCGACCGGCTTCGGTTTGACGGCGCTTTGCATCGGAGAAAAACGGGGATACGTTTCGCGCAATGACTCGCGCGACCGGGCATTGCTGACTCTACGTTTTCTGTGGAAGAAGATGCCAACGCATCGCGGATTCTTTTATCACTTCGCCGATATCAATACGGGCGAACGGGTGTGGGATTCGGAAGTGTCTTCGGTAGACACTGCTATTCTGTTATGCGGAATTCTTACGTGCAGGCGTCACTTCGAAGAACATTCGGAAGTCAGCCTGCTGGCTTACGAGATTTTCAATCGCGTGGATTGGAGCTGGCTCTCCGAGGATACTTCGCTGTTGCCTCACGGATGGACTCCGGAAGGCGGCTTTCTCCCGTACCGCTGGGATTACTACAGCGAAATGATGATGATCTACCTGCTGGGCTTGGGGTCGCTGACTCATCCGCTCCCCACCGATGCGTGGAACGCGTGGAAGCGCACCCGATTTGAATTTGACGGCATCCGATATATCGGTTCATTCGCTCCCTTGTTTGTGCATCAGTATTCGCAGGCATGGTTCGATTTCCGCAACAAGCGCGACGCCTACGCGAATTACTTTCAGAACTCTGCATTAGCTACGGACGCGCACCGGCGTTTCTGCCTGGAATTGGGAAAGCAGTTTCCCGATTACAGCGACGACCTTTGGGGAATTTCCGCCTCCGATTCGCCGGAAGGCTATGTCATCTGGGGTGGTCCGCCTATGATTGGGCCGATCGACGGAACGGTGGTTCCCAGCGCCGCGGCCGGCTCGCTGCCGTTTCTTCCGCAGCCGGTGATGCGGGTACTCAGGAACATCCGTGATCATTACGGGAAGGTTTCGAACCGCTACGGCTTCGTGAACGCCTTCAATCCGTTGAAAAATTGGTACGACCCTGATGTGGTCGGGATCGATACCGGAATCACGATGCTGATGGCGGAAAATGCGCGCAGTGGATTTGTGTGGGAAACATTTATGAAGAATCCCGAAGCACAGCGCGGCATGGAGCGTGCCGGGTTCAAGAAAGACCAGACATAATCTGGTTATCGCAATTCGATTACATCCAGCGCGTGTGGCGCTAATGTGATTGTGAATTCGCGATTCCTGATCTTCATTTGTTCCGGCGGGGGAAGGTCGGTTGCACGCCGCAGTTCGTCGATCTGCTCGACTGTGGGGTACTGCGGGCTGCCCATCTTTTGGTAAGCGGAATGAAAATCGCCGTGGTCGCGATCGAGCCTCGAAATCAGAGCGTGCTTTGCATGCGTTCCTTGCAGGCGTAGCGTAACGGTTCTTGGAGATCCAGCCTGATCGGGGGGTGTGTAATTCCATACCGCGAGTACAAGCGCGCCATCACTGCGACGCGTGAGGAGCGCGGAGTTTGAATCGAGGCTAATGCGCTCGTCTCCGAGCGTATGCAGAAGTTTGAAGGCGTTGAATGAAGGTTTAGGAATACCCTCTTCCGCAAGCAGGCCAAAGCCGCCGTAGAACGGAGTTTTCACCACGCCCTGTTCTTCGAAGACGTCAGAAAACGTCCAGTAAGACATGGAGTCGACCAAACCATCACATTGCCGGATGGTGTCGGCGAGCCAGGGGCCCATATACAGGGCGTCGGTGACGTCGGGTTCATTCTTGTAGCTGGCGTTGAACTCGCTCCAGATGAGTGGGAGTTGGGGCATTGACGAAGCTTTGATCTCGTCATGCACTTTGCTCACGGCGCGGCAAACAAACTGATTTCGCGGAATGCTTTCCGGACTGTGGAAGACGTCTTGCGCGGGGTCGTTGCCATAAACGTGCGTGGAAACATAGTCGAGCGGAATATGCTTTTCGTCGCAGTGGCGAATCAGGGCGTCAACCCAGGCCGCCTGCGCGGATGCAGGGCCACCGATGCGCAGTCGCTGGTTCACTTTCTTGATGTCGAGGGCGGTGTGATCGTAGAGTTGCCAATAAGTTTCTTGTTTTGGCTCGCCGGCCCAGAAGTCGAGATTGGGTTCGTTCCAGACTTCGAAATACCATTGCGAGACTTCGTCGATCCCATAACGATCGACCAGATGCTGGGAGAAGGCGGTAATCAGGGCGTCCCAGCGTCCCCAATCTTTTGGGGGAGAAACATTGGGGTGGTACCAAAAGGCCTGCAGGCGGTTCTCGGCCGCTAGCTTGTTTGGCATGAAGCTCAGTTCAACGTATGGCCGCACTCCGTTTGCCAACAAGCCATCGTAGATCTGGTCGACGTAGGAGAAATTGTAGACAGGGTTACCTCGGGCATCTTCGTCATAGACGCCGACTTCGTCGTCAAGGATGGCATGAAATCGAACGTAACTGAAGCCGGTAATCTGCTTTACCGTCCGCAGGTCTTCGCGATAAGCGTCACGCAGACTGAGGATGGCTCGTCCCGAGCCGAACATCTTCTCCCAGAAATGAGGCAGCGGATGCCGAGGCGCGTTGGCATCGACCACGATTACATCCGAGGTGGAGGTCTCTTGCGATTTGGAAGCAGCCGCTGAAAGGGTTAGCAACAGAGCGAGGGTGACGATCCGGCATAGCGGAGTGGTTTGCTTCATAGCAGAGTCTACCGCCGGCTTTCCCGGGTTACGGCCGTCACGCCGCGTTCCTGCGTGATTTCGGCAGACGAGTGGGTTTTTCCTGCAGCAATAATTCCGTGGCCTGGACTCGCGGGTGAGTGTGGAACCAGCGCTGTATGACATCCTGCTTGAGGAAGTTTGCGAGCGCCAGCATGGTCATGCCCTGGTGATGAGCCATCCAGCTGCGAACCGGTTCGAAACGGCGAAAACGAGAGCGCGACCGAACCCGCGCGGGATTGAAATCCAAAGCTTCGTAAAATCCGTAAGATCCCAAAGCGTGTTTGCTCTGCAAATTACGCAAATTGCGCAGGGTGGCTGCCGAATCAATCGGAAGTGCCAAAAACGTCGAGTAGGGCGAGATGACCGGGCCATCGACGTCAACCTTGTGTATGGCGAGCTGCGGCACCCCGAAGGCGTGATATTCGTAGTTGCCCGCATCGTCGAGCTTAAAGCAGGACGATTCAGAAATTCCCCACGGAATGCCTTTGTCTTCGCCGTAAGCGCGTTGGGCCTGCACCGCCGCGACCGCCGCGCGCTCGAGCAGGGTGTTGGGGTAGATTCGCATCCATAGGGCAGGCATCATATATTCGAACATGGTTCCGGTCCACGAGAGCAGACCGGCGACGCCTTTGTCGATCATCTGGACGCGGCCAAGCTGAAACCATGATTCCTGCGGAATATCGTCTTTGGCGATGGCGACGAAAAAGGCAGTGCGCGCCTCGCTGGCCAGCAGGTCGTAGCAGGCGGAGTGAAGGTTCCGTTTCTCGACCTCGATGCCGATCGAGAGCAGATCGCGGCTGCGATTCAGCAGGATCCCAAAATCCATCTCATCGACGAGCGTGGCGGCCTGATTGGCGATGTTCTTGAGATCGTCGATCAGCCGAATGACGTGGGCGCGCGCGCCGGGCAATAGAGCCAGCAGTTGCTGGTAGAGAGCGTTGCATTCTACAGAGGCGGGGCTAGCAGCTCTCAGTCTGGCAGCAAGAGCGTCAATATAGGCTGGCATGAGCCTAAGCGACGGTAAGTCCTCTGGCCGGCCTTGACGGTGAACTACTGGGTCGCTCTTTAGCGGAGCAAATTCGGGAAGCAGCCAGGGAGCGTAGAGCTGCACTGCCCGGCAAACCCGGCTGAGCCGCTCTTCCGCCTGTTGCCGGAACCATTGGGCTTCCGCCGCGTGCCTGGGATTGGAAGTCGTCTGGCGAAGATCTTTGAGCGCTGCTTCCGGAGGGTCGAGCAGGTAGGCAAGCCAATCTTCGCCCTCAATGACGCGCTTTATCGAAGCGAACTTGCGGCGTGGCAGGGCGCGAAGGTGTTTGAGCGCGTATAGACAATCGAGGAAGCCATCTGGCAATTCATGCTGAAGCAGCGGCTGCTCGAGCAATTCTTTGCTGCCTTGCTGCAGGGTCCAGAGCGAAGCTACGAGATTGCCATTGTCGACGCTGGAGACGAACGAGGGAGTGATGGGAGACAACGTTCGAGTGTCATACCAGTTGAGTAAGTGTCCACGGTGCCGTTCCAGTTGCGAAACCGTTTCCAGCGTGCGCAACGTTTGCTGGGCGAATTCCGGCACAGTGAGATAGCCGAATTCGCATGCGACCTGGCGAGCATTGAGCAGAAGGCCGAGATTAGTGGTCGAGATGCGAGCGGCAACTTTGGTGTCTTCCTCGACTACGTTATCGGGAATGAGCCAGTGATGTTCTTCGGTGCTAAATTCGGCAAAGTATCTCCAGGTGCGAAGAGCGGTGTGACGGAGCAGCCACTGATGTCTCTGAGCGAGTTCTTTGCGGGGAGCGCGAGGCGGACGATTCAGCCAGATCGAGATCGGTTTGCTGAAGGCCCACAGCAAAAGGATGGGCAACGCCGCCGGAAGCGCTCTTCGATGCACGGCCCAGACCAGGAAAAATAACCCGAGAGCCAGCAGCGGAGTACTGTCGAGATAGATATCCAGAATTGTGCGCTTATAGCCGGCGAGTTCCGCCTGCGCTGCGGTTTCCCATTGCAAGAGCCGCTGCCGGGTGATCATGCGGCGGACGATGGTGCGGACCATGGCGTCCAGTGAGAGCAATGCCTGGTGGGCGAGGAAGGTGACGGTCAGCCAGTTGGCAATGCTGGCGTCGGCGAAAGCGTTGAGACCATCGTTGACGATCGCGGCTTTCTCGAGGATTAAAGCTCGCGCGATATCGAATGCGAGCTGCACTAATGCGGGAAGCCACAGGATGCAGATGGTGGCTACAGTCCAAGCCTCGGGGCGGCCAGGGAGGCAAAGCCAGCCGAGCAAGAACAATATGAATAATGCTGGTTCTACGAGGCTACGGCGCAGATTATCGAAAATCTTCCAGCGCGAAACCATCGACAAAGGATTCGAAACCTTTTGACCGGATTCGTCGGGAACGATGGGACGCAGCCACTCGGCAATTTGCCAGTCGCCGCGCAGCCAGCGGTGTTTGCGCCGGTTGTGCGCACTATAGTGCGATGGGTAGTCCTCGATGATCTCGACGTCGCTGACGAGACCGGCGCGCGCGTATGCGCCTTCCACGAGATCGTGGCTGAGCAGAGCATTGCGCGGGAAGCGGCGATCGAGGACGCGGCGAACCGCGTCGACTTCATAGATGCCTTTGCCGACAAAGATTCCTTCGCCGTAGAGATCCTGATAAACGTCCGAGGCGGCGCGTGTGTAGATATCGATTCCGGTTTGACCGGAATAAATGCTCGCGAGCCGGGAACGCGCGGAGCTTTGTACGCTAACTCCGACACGAGGTTGCAGAATGCCGTAACCGTTGACTACCACGCCGCGATCGGGATCGATTATGGCTTGATTAAGCGGGTGCGCAAGCGCGCCGACCATGCGGCGAGCTGAGCCGCGCGGCAGTTCGGTGTCGGAGTCGAGCGTGATCACAAAGCGAACGTTCGGCAGTATCGAAGTGTCGCCGACTTTCATCGGGAAGCTGTCGAAATGTCCGCGGACGAGGTTGTTCAGGTCCATCAACTTGCCGCGCTTGCGTTCCCATCCCATCCATAATCTTTCGCGCGGGTTGTACACCGGATGCCGGTGCAACAGGAAAAACGAGCCCATCTTTTTGCCCGCGTATTTTTCGTTTAAGCAGCGCGTGAGTTCCGAGCACAGTTCCACCAGAGCGTTTGTAGCGGGCGGCTTTTCGGGGGAATCGGGAAGATCGGTGAGCAATACAAAATGAAGATTGGGATCGTGATTGCCCAGAAAGCGGACCTCGAGGTCGTCGACGAGCCGGCGGACCTGCTTCTCATCCAAAAGGAGGGTAGGAATGGCGACGAGGGTTATGCAGTCGCCGGGCAGCCCATTGGAGAAATCAAACTTGGGTAGAATCTGCGCGGAGAGCAGCCCGGTGACCAAGAAGTTCGCCATCTGAACGGCGCTCTGGGAACTCGGTATAAGGACCGCCAGCGTGGAAAGCAGTATGAGCCCGAGCGAGGTCGAGGCGTCGGTTAACAGCAGGACGACGCTCAACACGATCAGCAAAGTCAGTACGGCGACGCCCGGCAGATAGAATTCGTCGGGATGCCGCCGCAAAAAGGCAGGGATGCGCTCCCTGAGTGGAGCATGGAAGTCGATCCTGGTTTCCAGCCGCGGAGCGCCTTCCGCCAATAAATATGTGCCCACGTGAGAGCGGCGCAACCGGACCCGCGGATCGTAGTCGGGGTTTTTCTCAGTTTCACGGGCGAGCACCAAGGCCGCCTTGGCGACCTCCATCTCGCTGCAGTCGGAGTGGCTTGCCAGCTTGACGACCTTCTGGCGGTAGAGTTCACGGCTTTCGTAATCCATCCTGGAATAAGCGCCGGCAGGATCCTCGCGCAGAATATGGTCGAAGCGAATCAGAGGCTCGATCAGAACCTTCCAGTTGGTCTGTTTGATCTCGCGAATGCTGAGCGCCATGTCTCCGACGCCGTGAGAGCGAATCGGGTCCTGAAGCACGCGACGCCCATCTTCGGCAATATGCTCCAGCAGAACCAGATTCAGCGCAGGGACCAACATCCAGAGTTCAGCCAGGTCCAAGACAGTAGTATCCTGAAACGCCTGGATGTATTCGGTGAAGTTTGCGGGAGTGAATTTGTAGGCGACGGCCGCGAGGTAATCCGCGGCAATGGCGGCGACTCGAGGAGCGATCGAGCCATTCGGCATGCGCACCTGAGGCAGTTTTTCGAGGCGCGCAAAGGTTTCGCAGGTCTCTTCAATTTGCCCTTCGATCAGAAGAAGGTTTTCGTGAAGCAGGCGGACATCGTCGGAACCGACCTTCGTCGGGGAATCGTGAAGAGCGTCCAGTAAAGGCCGAAAGGTCCGGCGCATTTTGCGGCATCGGCTGTGCAAAGAACTCAAATCCACCTGCCCTGGTATCCAAGCGAGACTGTGTGAGAGCCTTAAAGCGCCGGCGGCGAGACTGCAGGCGGGTGACGCGGCTTCGCTGGCGGGCGGTCGCACCCCTTTTGGTTCAGCGCCGATCAGCTCTAGATGACCGCTATGTGCCATGTATGTTTTTCCTAGCGATAGCTTGATGCCTGCATCTCGAACATCTCCGCATAGCGGCCGCCGAGGCTTGCCAGTTCGTCGTGCGTCCCTTCCTCGGTGATTTTTCCATTTTCCAGAACTAGGATGCGGTCGGCCGAACGTACGGTTGAGAAACGATGCGAAATAAAAAGCGCCATTTTTCCCGCGGTGAGTTCTGAGAATCGGTGAAACACTTCAAACTCGCTGCGGGCATCGAGCGCGGCCGTGGGTTCGTCAAGGATGAGCAATTGGGCATCGCGCAGATAAGCGCGGGCGAGTGCGACTTTTTGCCACTCGCCGCCGGAGAGATCCACGCCTTGTTCGAAGCGGCGGCCGAGCATCTGATCGTAGCCGAGCGAGAGGCGACCGATGGTTTGATCGGCCAGGCTCTTGTGCGCAGCCTCTTTGATCAACTCCAGATTGTTCAGTTCTTCGATGCGGCCGACGGCAATATTTTCGCGGGCCGTCATTTCATAGCGCATGAAATCCTGAAAAATTACTCCGATTTCGCGATGCAGGTCGTCAAGGTCGTATTCGCGAAGGTCAATGCCATCCAGAAGAATCTGACCTTCGGTGGGATCGTAAAGCCGGGTGATCAGTTTGACGATGGTGGTTTTGCCCTGGCCATTCTCGCCGATGAGTGCCAGCCGCTCGTCGGTATGAAGAGTGAAATTAATCCGATCGAGGATCAGACGGGCATTTCCGGGATAGCTGAAAGAGACATCGCGAAATTCGACGCCGCGGCGAATTGGTTTGGGCGTGGGCCGGGCATTGGCTTTCGATTGAATCGTCGGCTTCATCTCAAAGAATGCCAGCAGGTCGGTCAAGAACAAGGCCTGATCGCCGATGCCTGCAAGAGTCGAGAAAATCTGCTCGATATTGCTGCTTGCCTGTTGAATGGCTCCCGCGAGGAAGGTCAAGGTTCCGATGCTCAGCGCTCCGGCAACGGTTCGCCAGATCACGAACACGTAAGCAGAGTAGTAGCCCATCGTGCCAATGGTGGAAAGCAGGGAGCCGGCAATCAGCTTTCGGCGGGACAGAGTGACGTTTTCGTCGTAGATCTGATCGGACAACTGAGTAAAGCGATCGCGCAGGAAATTTCGCAGGCCAAAAAGCTTCAATTCCTTCGCGGCTTCTTTGCTTCCGCCGAGAATGCGCAAATAATCAAGCTGACGGCGCATGGGCGTCTGACGAAAATTCTTCGAGTATCCCAGGAAAGCGAAGTGGCTCTCGCCAAGGAACGCAGGAACTACGCCGGCAATCAGCAAGAGCATCAGCCAGGGCGAGAACAGCATGATTGACACTGAAAGGGTGATAGTTGTGATTGCCTGCTGCACGAGCCGGCCAATACCCTGAATCATCACCAAGCGGTCCGTAGCCTGCACCCGGGCCCGCTCCAGCCGGTCGTAAAAGACCGGATCTTCATAGGCCTGCAAGTCGAGGCTGGCAGCGTGATTCATGACCCGGATGCTGACGTAGCGCGTGTATTTGTCGGCCAGCAGCGAGTCGGAATAATCGATCGTCCGGACGAGAATGCTGTTGAGGACGGCGAGAGAGAATTCCGCCACGACCAGCCACCAAAATCCCGGCCTGACCGTTTGATGGGCGGAGACGGCATGCACGATGTTATCGATGATGAGCTTGGTAATCCACAGAAGGGCAACTGGCAGGAGTGACGAAAAGAGGCGTGATACCAGCCCGAAGATTACCACTCCGTGGCCGGAATCCCAGACGATTTTCAGCACAGCCGGAACGTTGCGCAGAGCAGAGATGCGCTCGTGCCATCCGGTCCAGTAACCTTGCCGATCCGCCATGTTGGGTCCTGCCGTCTCCGAGCGGTTTACGTTCAGACGGTCGAATCTCTACCAGTGCCTGGAGTCTGACAGCGTCGCCTTTTTCACGTATAAACGGCCCTCAACAAAGATGCGAAAAACGCCCCCAAGGTTTATAGGGACGAGCAGCCCCGGCAGCTAATAATAACGTAGTGACGGGGTAAGCTTATACAAGCATTTTCGTCGTTAAAATGCTTCAAACAGGCTTGTATGATTGCCGTTACCGTGCCGGAAGCATCGTTTTTTGAGGTAAACTGCAAATATCGAGACAATGCAGTTCTTTTCAGCCCCTTCCCGGAGTGTGTAGTGCGCCTGGTTTTCTTTCTGGTTTCGCTGGTAGTTCTGACTGCCATTCCTTGCACTGCGGTTACGGCGAGCGATTACTACAACCACGTAATCTTCGATAACAGCATTACGTCCGATTACTACTATTACAGCAGCGGCAGGTCGGTTTATCCGAGCACGATTGAACTGTTATCGGGGTCAGTCCCGGTGGAGAAGAAGAATTTCTTTACGCCTCCAAACGCTTTGCGATTGCAATGGCGTTCGGTCGTCGGCGGAAGCTGGGAGACGGAAGTGCGAGTGGTCAGCATGCGGAACCGGGCGACCAACTTTATCGGAGACACGCTGTACATGTGGTGCTATTCCACTGAGGCGATTGCCGCCGCCGATTTACCGGCTGTTCAGCTGGAAGATGAGGAACACGATTTCACTGCGCCGTTGAAACTCGATGGTCTTGCCGGGGATTTGCCCGCCAAGCGATGGGTACAGCTTCGGCTGCCGCTGAGCGAATTTCAGACAGCGTCGATTCATCCATTTCAGGCTCACGAACTGCATAGTTTGTACTTCAGCCAAAGCGAGGCCGACAATGCGCCGCATACCTTAATCATTGATGAGATCAAGATTGACGATCATAGCGCTGCCTCGCCGGTGGCGCCGGAAGTCAGAAGAGCCCCTGCGGCACCGGAGAATGTGCAGGCGAAGGGTTACGACCGGCACGTGGATGTGAGTTGGGATCCGGTCGCGGATGATTATCTGCAGAGCTATGTGGTCTATCGGGCGATTGGAAAACATAAATATCAGCCCATCGGGATTCAAAGCGCCGATATTAATCGCTATACCGATTTTGTTGGCCGATCGGGTGTTACTGCTTCCTACCGGGTGAAAGCGGTGGATCGATCGTACCGCCGATCTGTCTTTTCCGGAGTGGCAACTGCAGCCACGCACGAGCTCTCGGATGACGAATTGCTGACCATGCTGCAGGAAGCCTGCTTTCGCTATTACTGGGAAGGTGCGCATCCGGTTGCGGGAGCGACGCTCGAAAATATTCCGGGGGACGACCGCATTGTGGCGACAGGAGCGAGCGGCTTTGGCGTCATGACGCTTATTGTGGGAGTCGAGCGCGGCTTCATTACGCGAGACCAGGGGATTGAGCGCCTGCAGAAGATTCTCGATTTTCTAGAGAAGGCTCCTCGCTACCACGGCGCGTGGTCGCACTTCATGAATGGCTACAGTGCACAGACGATGTTGGTATTCGGCATGTTTGACAATGGCGGCGACCTCGTCGAAACCTCGTTCCTGATGGAGGGTCTGCTTGCGGCCCGGCAGTATTTCAAGGGAACGAGCGAGGCTGAGCAGGGTATTTACAAGAGAATTACGCAGCTCTGGGAGGGCGTGGAATGGGACTGGTATCGTCACAGCGCGCAGGATAATGCGCTTTTGTGGCACTGGTCCCCGCAGTGGTCATGGTATATCGATCATCGGCTTACGGGGTTCAACGAGACGATGATTACTTATTTGCTGGCGATCGCTTCGCCGACGCACGGTGTTCCGGCTGATCTTTATTACTCAGGTTGGGCGGGACAATCGGCGGCGGCGGTTGCCTATCGCTCGGGCTGGTCGGGATCAACCGCGGGAGATCGATACCTAAATGGGCACACCTATTACGGGATTAAGCTTGATGTCGGCCTGGGTACCGGCGGCCCGCTGTTTTTTACGCAATACTCGTACATGGGATTTGATCCCCGAGGCATTCACGACCGGTACACCGACTATTTCGAAAATAATCGCGACATCGCATTAATCAATCAGGCTTATTGTGAGGCTAATCCGGGGCATTTTGAAGGTTATAGCGCCGATGACTGGGGACTAACCGCGAGCGATGATCAACTGGGATATCTGGCGCACTCGCCGGACCTGAGCAGCGACAACGGAACGATCACTCCTACTGGAGCGCTGTCATCTTTTCCGTATACCCCAAAAGCGTCAATGGCTGCGCTGAAGTTCTTTTACCGCGATCTCGGCGACCGGCTGTGGGGAGTTTATGGGCCGCACGATGCCTTCAACCTGAGTCACAACTGGTTTTCTCCGGTTTATATGGGACTGGATCAGGCTCCGATCGTGGTAATGATTGAGAACTATCGCACCGGGCTGATCTGGAAGATGTTTATGTCAAACCCGGAGATTCCGCCCATGCTGGATAAGATTGGATTCCAGCGGGATAATGTCGAAAAGGCCTCGACGATCGCGCGCTGAGATAAACTTTTCTGCCTCCTCTTAGCAACTGCTCTATCGACCACCCTTTGCGCAGAAAGTACATCCAAACAGATAGTTGAAAAAGCCACGCCCTTCGTCTCCAGTAGCTGATCTGCAAGGAAGGAGAATTCTGATGAAAATTTTCTTCAACACTGCCATCTCAACCGTTGCTATGGCTGGACTCTGCCTGGGGCAAGGAAGCATGCCAAACAGCTCCGGGAACACACCGGCGCAACAAAACTTAACTGGGCAGACCGCTCCCGCGAATGGAAAGCAAAGTAGTAACCGTATGCGGATTGCGCCCGGCAGCGTCATTCCAGTGCAACTCTCGAAGACGATCGACGCGAAGAAAGCAAAGCCCGGGGAAGAAGTTGATGCTCAAGTCACCGAAGACTTGAAGGCCGACAACGGCGAGATCATTGTGCCGAAGAATATGAAGATCGTGGGCAGAGTAACTGAGGCGCAGGCGCGCAAGAAGGAGCAGAAAGAGTCGCAGGTCGGCATCGCGTTCGACCACGCAGTCACGAAAGATGGCAGCGAAGTAGCCTTGCCGATGTCGATCCAGGCGATCATCGCGCCTTCGTACCTGACCGGCGGCAACCCCAATTCCACTGCGCAAAGCGGTTCGCAACCGGCTTCTTCTCCGATCACGGGAGGGATGACCCCGGGTAACAACAGCCGTGCCCCATCGATGGGAGCGCCCCAGACGGAGAATCCCTCGGCCGCGGCCGGGGAAGAGCCGGGAACAAATGCAGGTAGTTCTACGGCCCGCCAACCGATTACCGGCAAGACGCAAGGCGTGCTGGGAATGCAGAATATGAGCTTGTCGAGCGCGTCGACCAATGCGCAGGGTTCAGTCGTCTCGTCAGAGAAAAACAATGTGAAGTTGGAGGGTGGTACGTTGATGCTGTTGCGCGTAAACCAGTAATTGATGCGCCTGGATGTTACAGATCGAAGATTCTGTACACCAATGATGGTGACTGCGCCTGCAGCAGGGAGATAGCTACATTGTGTACCGGAACTCCGGTAGTGGTGCGTCCGTCGATCTTTCCGTGATGGGCGTGGCCGTGCACCACCAAGTCGGCTCCGTGGCGATCGACAACCTCAGCCAGGCGCGAAGTTCCCATAAAAGGGAAAATCTCGGGAGCCTCGCCCTGCACCGTCTCGGGAATGGGCGAGTAGTGCAGCACCACGACGCGCTTCTCTGTGCGAAGTTGCGACATGGCTCGTTCAAGTTTCAGGGCTTCATCGATCGATGCCTGCACAAATTGTTTAATCTCGCGCTCGCCAAAGGCCGTCAGCATGCCCCGGCCAAATCCTCCCACAAAGCCTTTGGTTCCGGCAAAGCCGACGCGGTTGCGCTCGTAGGCCGTACCGTCAAGTAGTTTCACGCCGGCAGAAACGATCATGCGGCAGAGTTCGTCCTGTTTTCCGCTTTCATAATCGTGATTTCCCAGCACGGCGACTATTGGGATTCGGAGCCGCACGAGCACGTTCAGCAGAGGCTCCATCTCGTCGGGCTGGCCATAATTTGTCAGATCGCCCGCCAAAACCAGAACGTCGGCTTCGTTGCGCACGCGCTCGAATTGATCCTGCAGCTTGGCGTAGCTCTGCGGATTGAAATGCAGGTCGGCGGTGGCTGCGATTCTCATGCGGATCGGGTTTCAGCCGGATCAATGCTAAGCGGTTCGGCGCGATCTTGGACGAATGGTTTCAACTTCGGCACAGTGCTCCATCTGTCGCAGGCGATTTCTTCGATTGTCTTCCAGCAGATTCGCCATTCCCCATTCGTTGAAATCGATGGCGAACATGTTGTCATCTACCAGGCTGCCGCGAAACTTGGCTTTAGGATTCGGCCTCGCGATTTCGCGCTCGAACTGTCGTAGAAGTTTGTTCCAAACCTCGTTGGGCACATAGTGAGTTTGTGCTGGATAGACATAGCGAAAGAGCAACAGCGACCACAGCAGCATTTCCCAATGCTCACCGATCAGTTGCAGCTCGCGACCCCAGTCGAATGCGGGATAGGTTCCATAGATGACGTGAGCGATGTCGGCGCCGTCGAACCGCTCGCGCCGAGTGACGAAAATCTTCGAAGCCACCAGCTCTTCCGGAGCGAGCACGCGTGTTTTTACGCCGTGGATAACCGCCGGGCTGGCGTGCTCGATCCAGGAATCCTCGACAACGAGCACGCCGTTGCTCATGCCGGTGATCAAGTCGACGAAGAACTCGCCCTTGCGGGCCTTGGCCAGCCATACCGGATCGCACAGTTCACATTGAAAGCCCTGTTCTCGCAGGTAGGGCACGACCTCGGCTCGATTACGCGCGGTCATGAAAAGGTCGAGGTCTTTGGTAAATCGACAGATGCCGGTATGCTGCCGCAGGGCAAAAGCCCCGGATACTGCGTAAGGAACGTGCTTCTCCTCAAGGGCGCTTAGTACCTGAGAAAACAGTTCAGCCTGCTCCTCGGGGATTTCCATTGGCATCGACGAAGTGACTGGAAGCTCGTCTGGGCGATGATCCAGCGCTTGACGGTGGGACGCGTGATGCTCCGATTTTGGCACGGAGCTTGGATGTGCTCGTATGCTGTGCGGTTGGTGCAGTTCTGTACTGATTCATGCGAGCAACTCGACGTAAAGGATGTATCAGGAGACGATGGTGACGATCTCGATTGCGCTCCATGCTCCAGCCTTGTGCACCAGCACGGAATCGTTTCGCCGTTCGAGGAACAGATCGACGGTCGTGGGACCGCAGCGCAGATTGTTTATGGCAAGGTTAGGAATTCCTTCGGGCAGGTAGGGGTCGTCAAAAACGATGCGCTTGCATTCGGCGTTGATTGAAACGCCCAGACACGCCTGCAATATGAGGAACGGAGTTGCGGCAGCCCAGGCTTGAGGGGAGCAGGCGACCGGATAAAGCGTGGGACCTTCGCCTTCTCGCCGCTCCACTCCGCAGAACAACTCCGGCAAGCGGTGCAATTCGACCAGGCTGCTTAAATCGAGCAATGCCATCAGCATCTTGCCAGCATGGGTCTTGAATCCATAGCGTGCCAGGCCACTCGCGATAAGCGAGTTGTCGTGCGGCCATATCGAACCGTTGTGGTAGGAGAGCGGATTGTAACGGGCTTCACTGGAGGCGACCGTGCGTATTCCCCAGCCGTTAAACGATTCCGGTTGAAATAGCGTATCGGTGAGTCGCTTGGCATGTTCCGGCGAGGCGATTCCGGTGAAAAGGCAATGGCCGGCATTCGACGCTCGCACCCGGCAGGGGCGCTTCTGACCATCCAGCGCCAGTGCATAGGTTGAGAGATCTTCACACCAGAATTGTTCTTCGAAGCGCGCGCGAAGATCGTCCGCCTCGGCTTCCAGCCGGGAGCACTTTTCGCTGTCGCCCACAATCCGGCAGAGGCGGGCCGCAGCTAATTTTGCCGCGTATACATAGCCCTGCACCTCACAAAGAGCGATAGGAGGTTCCGCGAGTTTTCCATCGGAGTGAAAGACTGAATCGTTGGAATCTTTCCAGCCTTGCTGAACCAGGCCTTTGGAAGCTCTTTGTCGGTATTCAACAAAGCAGTCGTGATCGGCATCGCCGTATTGGTCGATCCACTGCAGCGCCCTTTCGATGTTCGGCCATATCTGCCGGATGAATTTGCTGTCGGCAGTGCGCTCGTAATAAGCCCCGGCGAGGATGATGAAGAGCGGAGTCGAATCGACGCTGCCGTAATAGCGACCGAAGGGCACCTCGCCCAGCGCTGCCATCTCTCCCTGGCGCATCTCGTGAAGAATCTTGCCGGGCTCGGCTTCAATCGACGAGTCCACTTTTGCAGCCTGGGTCGAGGCGAGGCACTCCAGAACGCCGTGAGCCATCTTCGGATTCAGCCAGAGGGACTGCAAAGCAGTAATGATCCCATCTCTGCCGAACACGGTTCCGAACCAGGGCACGCCAGCGTAGGGATAATTTGATTCCGGATTGCCCACCATCATCATCTGCACGTCGGCAATCGAACGGTTCATCCAGTCGCTGAAGCGTGAATTGGAGCTGGAGATCTGCGGAAATTCATGGCTCAAAGTTTCCAATTCGCCGCGGCCGGAGATGATCGCGTTCGAAAATTCGGTGAGCTGATCGGACCGCTGGGAGTCGCAGGAAATACAGAATTGAAAACTCGCTCGCTCTTTTGGATGGAGTGTCAGTTCATAGAGCAATTCCTGGTTCGTCGCCTGATTCGGGGTGGAATTCCACTGAATTAAGGTCTGCCGGCGCACTCCATCGAGGCCGTCGTAGGCGAGACGGATCGAGTCGGGCTCCAATTGCGGGGCAAGAATCCTGCCGCGGCGTTGGCGGTGCATGCCGCGAACCTCGAATATGTCGGCAAAATCTGCTTTGAATGTCATGCGGAAGGGAACGTGAAGATCGGCGAGGCCATGATTTACGAAAGTGAATTCTTCGTAACAACTGCTTTTCCATAAAAATCTTGAACGCAGAATGTGAAGTGTTCCGCGTGGAATGACGACTTCGTTATTTCGGGAAACGTCGAGATTTGCCAGGTCGCCGGTAAAGAGGAAGCTGTTGGTCTCAACGTTCGAGCTCAGCAGTAGAGGTCGTGTTCCCCAGAGATGAACCATCAATTCCGAGAGATGGCGGGTGTCTTCAAAGAACAGGCCTTGCTCGCCCATGCCGGTCGTCTGCACGTCGCCGAGGCGATCAAAGACGAAAAACGTCCTTCCATATTTTAGAACTCGTGCCCGATCGTCGGTCGGCGACTGAGAAGTCGCTATGTAGTAGTGTTGGGTTCCAGATCTGTCCAACTCAGAACTCCATCGTCAATGGTGAGGGCGGTTGGCTTCTTTCGAAGCAGCCGCTGATAGATTGTGAGGTATTCAGCCGCCATCCGCTCGTCGGAAAAATAGCGCTCGAAGTAGTTTCGGCAACGATGCCGGTCGATTTGATCGATCTTATTAACCGCTTGAGCGGCACCTTCTGCGTCCGAAACAATGAATCCTACCACCCCATCTTTAATAATCTCGGGAACGGAGCCGCGGCGATAGGCGATTACGGGAGTTCCGCAGGCCAGAGCCTCGATCATCACTAAGCCGAAAGGTTCGGGCCAATTAATTGGAAACAACAGAGCAGCCGCGTTGCCGAGAAAAGAATTCTTTTCGTCGTGTCCGATTTCACCGATGAAATCGACTAGAGAACATTTCAACAGAGGCTTTATTTCCTGCTCGAAATAAGCGCGATCCACCGGGTCGATTTTGGCCGCTATCTTTAGCGGCATACCGGCGCGGGAGGCGATCTTAATGGCTTCATCCAGGCCCTTCTCCGGCGATACTCTGCCCAGAAATGCCAGATACTTACCTTCGCCACTGCGGAATGTCAGCGTCTTCTGAGGCAGTCCGTGGTGGACGGTGCCTTGCCAATTTGCCCAGGCGAGCGGTGTGCGTTGCGAATGCGAAATCGAAACCAGCGGCTGCTCACGGAACGTCTGGTATATGGGCACAAGATCAGGAATATCGAGGCGGCCGTGTAGAGTTGTCAGGCAAGGTACATCGGACCGCCTGGCGAGCGGAAAATGGATGTAATCGATGTGCCAGTGGATCAGATCGAACTGTGCGGCATGGCTGAAAACTTGTTCTGTCATCAACATGTGGGGCGCGAGAGAATCTTTGCAACCGGGATCTAACCGCAGCGCCCTTGCGCAAACCGGAACGAGGCGCGCGTTGGTGACCGAGTCTCCGCTGGCGAATAAGGTTACATCATGACCCAGGCGTACCAGTGCTTCGGTGAGCCAGGATACAACCCGTTCTGTACCTCCGTATAAAACCGGGGGGACACTTTCATAGAGGGGCGCTACTTGTGCAATTCTCATCGAATCATTTCAGTACATGTACGATTTATGCGGCATCATCGCTGCCGCGAAAGTATTTCGGTGTGCTTCTTTCACAATAGATGGAGAAAGGCTTACCGGTCTATAAGGTTTCGGCTGTAGCGGGCTAGGGGGCGAATAACTTTTACGTCGCCGCGAAACCCAATTTTGCAACACATTACCGATGAATTGCCGATGAACGTGCTGTATCCGATGCATGCCGCGGAAAGGATTGCTTTGTGCGGAGGGCAGTTCAGTGGGAGTGGGGGCCCAATCTTTGATGGCGAGCTGCGATGATGGTCACCTGCGATGACGTTGCCTATTAAGAAAAACTACCGTTCGATGGAGGCGTTGCCGAAGCCTGAGCTTCCGAAGGGTGACGAGTGGCAATACGAGCCGAAGTGGGATGGCTTCCGCTGCCTGGCATTTCGCGACGGTGAACGCGTCGATCTAATGTCAAAATCAGGGAAGCCGCTGACGCCATATTTTCCCGAACTCGTCGCCGTCATCGAGTCGCTGAAAGCGAGGCGCTTCGTTGTAGACGGGGAGATCGTGATTCCGGTCGATGGCGGCTTGTCTTTCGATAACCTGCTGATGCGAATTCATCCCGCAGCGAGCCGGATCGAAAAGCTCAGCAGAGAGACACCTTGCGTGTTCATCGTTTTCGACCTGCTGGTCAATGCCAAGGGGAAATCTCTGGTTAAGGACTCCCTCAAAGCCAGACGCGCGGGGCTTGAAGAATTTGCACACGAATACCTGAAGCCGAAAAGCATAATCCGGTTATCTCCCGTTACGCGCGATCTTTCGGTGGCGCGCAAGTGGTTCCACATGGGAGTTGCACTCGACGGAGTGATCGCCAAACGCCGTGACATGAGTTACCAGAGTGGCGAGCGCACCGGCATGCAGAAGATCAAGCGGCAGCGTACGGCCGATTGCGTAGTCGGCGGATTTCGCTATCTGGAAAAGAAGCCGCTGATTGGATCGTTGCTCCTTGGCTTGTATAACGACGCCGGCCAGATCGATCACGTGGGATTTACGTCTTCTTTCGCTGCGAGAGATCGCCCCGCGCTTACGGCAAAGCTGGAAAAGCTAATCGGAGGACCGGGCTTCACCGGAAAAGCTCCCGGAGGGCTTAGTCGCTGGAGCACAAAACGTTCCATGGAATGGCAGCCGCTGCGGCCCGAACTGGTTGTAGAAGTTCAATTCGACCATTTCACCGGAGGGCGTTTTCGCCACGGTACAAGATTTCTTCGCTGGCGTCCGGACAAGTCTCCCGCCGATTGCACTATGAGGCAGGTAGAACGCGAAAATCGTTCGGCGCTGGATCTTTTGTAGAACGATCCAGAAGACCAGGGGCGGAGGACCGGGCAAATGACGAGCTTACTATGCCGCCTTTTGCGAGGAACTTTCGCGCCCTTCTTGCGCGCTTCGGAGAGGCCGATGGCAATCGCCTGTTTGCGACTCTTTACTGTTCCTCCCTTGCCGCCTCTGCCGGATTTAAGAGTGCCGCGCTTTTCTCGGCGCATCGCGCTTTCGACGGATTTGCCTGCGGCCTTGCCGTACTTTCGTCCACCAGATTGTTTGCTGGAACGCTTCTTGGTCGCCATGAGGTTTCTTCTCCCTAGCAAATTAGTGGAGAAAAATATCAGCAAAGGTTGTCGACGGTATCTTTTCGCTGCAACGTCATTCATCTCGCGGCATCAAAAACCATGTGTTGTTGGCAAACAAAATCGCGTGAGTGGAGGCTCTGAGATGAAGGCTGTGACTGGAGTTTTTCGTTCGGAAACAGACGCGCAACGTGCCCTGGCAGAGTTGCGCTCAACCGGCCTGTCGGATAACCGGCTTACTTTGCTCACTCCCGGAAGCCGGAGAGACGAGCAAGATTCCGTGCCGATTGTAACTACCGAGCAACCGGGTATGGGCAAGGCTGTCGGAGCGATGCTGGGGACTGCTGCGGGCATGTCAGGAGGTCCGCTCATCGTTGCTGCGTTGATACCAGGGGTCGGGCCGATCACGGCAATCGGATTGTTGGGGGGAGCGCTGCTGGCCGCGGCGGGCGCGAGCATTGGTGCAGTCGCCGGAGGAAAGCTTGAAAACGCAATGACCGAAGGTCTGCCGGAAGACGAATTCTTCGTCTACGAAGATGCCTTGCGCAAAGGCCGCAGTGTGCTGATCGTTTTAGCGGACGACGAAGAAGCGGCGCCACCGGTTCGCGAATTGTTCAAAGCCGAGGGCGCGGAAACAATCGATGCGGCGCGTGATCAGTGGTGGATCGGGTTGCGCGATGCGGAGCACGAGCACTACTCCGCTTTCAGCAGGAATTTGAGTGACGATGAAAAGTTCTACCGTATGGGCTTCGAAGCTGCGCTGCACGCTCGCAGTCGCTGCAAGGAATACGATCAGGTCTTGTCGGAGATGGCAGTGCAGATTGAGGAATTGAAACGCCGCTATCCCGGAGCGGAAATCGAGGAGACTTATCGTAGGGGATACGAGCGCGGGCGAGACTACTACCAACGATTGTGCGATGGATCAAGAGCCGCCTAGTGGGAGCATTATCATTGAGACTGATGAGGGGCACGATACCTGAAGATATACTTTTGCCAGCCAGTCTCGGAGAACGACATGAACTTGCTAGATGCAATGAGAGTCAGGCGTGTAAGAGCCAAGCGAGCGGGAATAAGCCGAATTGTCGTAGGCTGCGCGCTTTTGTCGCTCACAATTCACCATCCCGCCCTTACTCAAAACGTACAGAGCCGAAACACCGCGCATGCCGCGAGCAAGTCCACGGGTCAGCCTGCCGACAGTCAAGTCGCTCGAGGGCAAATATATTGTCGAAGGGCTGTGCCGTTGTGCGCAGTGTCACACTCCACGCGATGAGAATGGAAATTCTGACCGCAGCCACTGGCTCGAGGGCGCAGCGGTTTGGCTGAAATCGGCCGAACCGGTCGCGGATTGGCCACTCCAGGCGCCGCGAATTGCGGGCATACCTCCAGGCACGGACGCGGAGATGGTAACGCTGTTAACCACTGGGATTTGGCGGGATGGAAAACCTCTGCGCCAACCCATGCCGCAATTCCGAATGACGCAGCCCGACGCTGAGGCGGTGGTTGCCTATTTGAAATCGGTGAAATCCGGGTCGAATTGAGCGGTTTATCGATGCTGCCGGACGTGCGAGTTTGGTTTTCGGGCCTGACTCCTTACGGAATCGATCTGCGTTCCTTTGAAGTCTCTCTGATGGGAGCGTGATGTTCAGGCTGCTTTGCGCTCCTGCTCGATCTCTTCTTGCTTGGCATGAATCTCGACCTGCTCGTGCTTGATGTCGAGTCGAAGATGGTTGTAGATGCTGATGTACTGATTTGCCACCCAGACCAGCGCAAACCAAGCGATCAAATATCCGCGCCAATCGTCGTAGAGCAGTTTGAAGCGGGTGATAATCAGAAAGAATGCGGCGACATAGTGGCTGAAGCAATATTCGCAGGTGAACAAGTAAAAGAACTTGCGGCGGGGCAGATTGCTGGCTTGTTTCGACTGCCGCTGGCAGTAGTCGCGCGACTCGCGGAACACTTCTTCGTGGGTCACCGTCCAAGCGACGCAGGCCACGGGTATCGACAAAATCAGCAGCCAGGCGAGTTGCAGACCAACCATCATCATGTCCGATTTGGATGCGAAGCGGCAATAAAAAGCTGGAAAAGAAACGCTGCTAAAGAGTCTTGACCTGGCCGTAATTGAGCAGGCTGACGATTAATATGCCTCCGCAGATGTTACCGGCGGTTGCCGGCAACAGCCAGCGCAGATATTCTGCGATCGAGATTGAGCCCGCCACGACCGCGGAAAGAATTTCGCCGCTGCCGGCAATGCAATGGGCGAAGCGTCCGACGCCGACTACAAAAGTGAGCATGTAGACCATGGCGATCTGACCGATGGTCCAGTGACTGGCGGTGACCATCCACGCGACCAGCGCGATCAGCCAGCCGCCGATGACACCGCTCCAGAAGAAGTGGTTCATTGAACCGTTGGCGGAGGTTTCCCCGAGATGGATTAACTGCGAAAGGATATCTGGCCGCAAGGCAGGCGATTTAACCGCTAAGAGGGCAAAAATCAGAGCTCCAAGAATATTCGCGCAGAAGACCACTCCCCACAGCCGCAGCGTGCTTCTCAAATGCCGACGCTCGTCGAGCACGAGCACGACTGGGTACAACGTATTCTCGGTGAATAGCTGCGCGCGGCCGATGATCACAGCTACAAAGCCGATCGGATAAAGCAAATACGGAGCGATGGGAAAGCTGGCTCCCGGTCCCGCGAGCGAGCGAACAGATGCTACGGCCAGACCCGTGAGGCCCATGGTTAAGCCTCCAGCGAGTCCCGAGAAGGCGAGTTTTTGATTCGACCGCCGAAGTTCCTCCCGAGCGTTGTCGATGGCGGCTTTGAAGATTTCTGCGGCAGTGAGCCTGCGGGTATCGGGAGCGTTGTCTTCGTGTTGCGCGTTCTTGATCGGGCTCAGAGTGTCCTCCTTAAATTGTCGCGGAACTAGGATGCAGATTGCAGAAAACTCCACTGGTAGTTTCTTGAATCCGAGCGCAGTCTGCGTGCTCCGGCTGAATCAGACGTCGACCGCCAGGCAAAGCGCGACAGGGAAATGCCGCAATAGCTCCGCAACAGGGATTCTTCGTCCAGAGCTTGGCTTGTAGTTTGAAACTTCGAAAGTCTCTGCGGCGAATACGTCCCGATAATTTGTTGGGGCCGCAACTGGAAGCACGATTTCAGTATCCTCCCAAACCTCAGGTCCAATGGGCGGCGATTCTCGTGTACCAAGCAGTCCGGCGATCAGGCGCGGAACCAGCAGTAGGACGCTCTTGTCATGCAGTGTCCGGATGAACGCAACTGCATGACGAGCTTTGGAACCTTCAACTCTGAGCGGCACATATTCGCCCTGTTGAAACAGCTCAGGCAACTGTTTTCGCAGGCACAGAGTCTTCGCGATCACGTAGAGCTTCAGTTCATCTGTTTCCGGGGTTTCGAGCATTCGCGACATTGATTTGTCCGAACCGCCGAGGTTCTGAATATTCTCGAATGTTTTTTGTCGCTGGTTGTAATCAACCGGGCGCCGGTTATCAGGATCTACCAGGCTGAAATCCCATACTTCGTTGCCCTGATAAATGTCCGGAACGCCCGGGGCAACAAGCTTCAGAAGAGACTGCGAGAGGCTGTTCCACAAGCCGATTCGCGCAATGCGTTCTTGAAATGGCAGAAAATCTCTGAGAAATTGGTTTTCTGCGGAAGGGTCCAGAAGTGCCTCGATGAAGCTAAAAACTGCATTTTCATATTCGTTGTTCTGGTTGATCCAGCTGGTATTTTGCTTTGCTTCGCGAATGGCTTTCAGCATGTAATTCTGAATACGCCTGGTGAAGACCTCCCGTCCATCGCCGTAGTTCATGGGCCTCGACGGCCACGCGCCGACGAGAGTCTGGTAGAGAAGATATTCGTCGTTGAGGGAAGGAGCTGCTTGTTCGTTCACCGTCGATCTGTATTGACGATTGAATTTCCTCCAATCTCTCAGGTGAAGTTTCCACAGTCCCGGGATCTCAGAGAGCACGTTGATACGCGCTCGCACGTCCTCGGACCGCTTCGAATCGTGCGTGCTGGTGGCCAACAGGCTGTGAGGCCAACTACGCAGCCGCCCTTGATTTGCAGAATGGAACTCGGCGACGCTGGTTCCGAAACGACGAAGGTCGCCGCCGACCTCATTGAGCGAGATTAGGCGGTTGTAACGATAAAAGGTCGTATCTTCAAGACCTTTGGCCATTACGGGGCTGGTGAACTGCTGAAACTTCATCGCGAACGTCGTGACTGCGTTGCGGTAAGTTGCGTCCTGTCCATCGGCGATGCGAGTGAGCAATACCCCGCTGATGAAATCGAAGACGCTGGTATCGGCTGCTGGACTTCGGCGTTTGGCTGCATCAATGGCGATGTGTATGTACTTCGCGTCGCTTTCCGAGACTTCGCTTTCGTTGACATAAGTGCGGTATACGGGAAAGCTCGCGACCACTTCAGTCAGCGCATCCCGCAGGTTGTTGAGGGTAAAGTCGCACGTATGGCGTTTTGAGAGGGCGATTCGGCTTAGCCGATTGGCGAGAACGTTCAACTCGCTCACGAGGGCTGTCTGAATAATAAGTTTTCGACTTTCGTAGGCGATGTCGGCGAAATTTAGATCATCGTCGACAAAGCTACGGTACACGCGCTCCATGCGGTCGGCATTTTCGCGGTCAACAAAGAGTCCGTTCACAAGATTTGCGAAATCATATCCGGTAGTTCCGCAGACGGGCCAGTCGGCTCGAAGCTTTTCGCGACCAGTTAGGATTTTTTCGATGACTACGTAGGACGATTGGGCCCCGTTCGTCTCTAGTGTGTGTTCGGCAATTGCGCTCTGCAGGCGATGGAAATATTGCGCCGGATCGTACAGGCCATCCGGATGGTCGATGCGCAAGCCATCGACTTTGCCCTCAGACATTAAGCCGAGAACCAGGCGATGAGTGGCCTTGAACACATCTTCGTTTTCCATACAAAGGCCGGCGAGATCGTTGGTGTCGAAGAAGCGCCGGTAGTTGATGTCGTCGGAGGCAACCCGCCAGTTGGCGAGCCGGAAGGCTTGTGCTTTGATGAGTTCGTGCAGTTCATCGAAGCTCGCTGGATTGGAAGGATTTCCGTTGATGGCGGCAACGCCCTCGAGAATCCCCGCGGCGATCTCGGGAGAATACGCACAGAGCTCAGCCAGCCGCCGCTTATGGATCTCCTTGTCGCGGTTGCGCTCGACAATGCGCTCCAAGCTCGCTTCGTTCCTTCTTGGTAAATGACTGAAGGCGGTGATGAGGCTCTGGAATTCCAGGAGATCGGGATTCTGTGCACCCATCCTTTTTGTGAGGCTATCTGCGGCGCCGAGCAGCACCCGCGGATATTCCCGTGGATTTACGGGAAAGCGGTTGTCGTGATACGAAATATCAAACTCCCCCCGTTCTGGATGAAACGCCAACTGCAATTCTCCGCTCTCGAGAACGGCGCCGTAATGATCGTGCAGAACGGGAATCAGAACTTTGCCGTGGAGTTCCTCTTTCAGGGGGTGCCAGTCGATATCGAAAAAGCAGGCGTAGACCGAGGCTTCGCCGTTTTCAAGAACGTCGAGCCACCAGACGTTGTCGCTCCCCATGACGCCCATATGGTTGGGGACGATGTCGAGAATGAGTCCCATGTTGTGTTCGTGAAGAGCCCTCACAAAACGCTCGAAATCTTCAGGACCTCCGATTTCCGGATTGAGCGAGTTGTGATCGACGATGTCGTAGCCATGCATGCTTCCCGGACGGGCTTTGAGACAGGGAGAGACGTAACAATGGCTGATGCCAAGAGCGGAAAGATAGGGAACGATGGCGCGTGCCTGATTGAAAGTAAACTCGCGGTTGAGCTGCAGACGATAGGTCGCTCGCGGAATTTGGAACCGTCGCGTCATATTTGCAGAGACCAAATTACAGACCACGGAGGCAGCATTCCGATTATTAAATCCTTTTCGATTACTTCCTTGTGCGGATAGAGCATTCTGAAGTCGGCAGGGAATCCGGAGGAAAAGGTTCCCGCGAGAGGCTCTGCGCTTAGATTCGCGACAAGCGTGAGCTTAGAACCGTCGGCAAAATGCCAACCTACTGTGAGTCCTCGTTGCTGGTGAATTTCGTAGCCAGCACTTATCGCGCATGGCTGGGAAAGCCGCGGACCTATGTACTGGCACCTCAGCTTCAAAAGCTGCCGGTGAAAACCAAACCACGCGCGATGATGCTCATCTTCAAGTTCATTCCAGTTAAGCTTGGAGGATTGGAAGGTTTTCTCGGCATTCGGGTCCGGGATGCCCGCACGCACATCTGGATGACTGAATCTCTCAAACCGGGCGAATTCGTTTCTGCGTCCGGCTGCTACCGCATGCGCCAGGGCACCTTCGAAATTGCAGAAGAAGAGGAACGGAGTTTTCGTCCCGAACTCTTCACCCATGAAAAGCAAAGGTGGAGAAGGCGCCAGCAAAAGAATCGCCGCGGCGGCGCGAAGCGCTCGTGGATCGGCGAGTGTATTGATTCTTTCGCCGAAGGCGCGATTGCCGATCTGATCGTGATTTTGAAGGAACGAAACAAAGGCGGTAAGAGGAAGGCCGCCGGTTGCCTCGCCTCGCTTTTGCCCTTTCCTCAAGAGCGATACTTGGCCCTGGTAAGCGAAGCCTTCGGTCAGGCAACATCCCAACTGCTCGAGAGGGTGATCGGAATAATCGACGTAGTATCCGTCGTGCTCGCCCGTCAGCAGCACGTGCAAGGTGTGATGGAAATCGTCGTTCCATTGCGCGTCATAAGTCTTCTTCTCGCATCGCTTTGTCCGTTGAAGAAGGTGCGCCTGGTTCAGGTCGTTTTCCAGAATGAGATGAACATGACGATCGGAGTGGGCCGACTCGCGGACCTTATCGGCCAACTCGGTCAGGATGTGCGGCTTGGAATCGTCAATGATGGCGTGAACTGCGTCCAAGCGCAGTCCGTCGAAGTGGTATTCGTTCAGCCAATACAATGCATTTTGGATGAAGAAGTCGCGCACTGCGCGGCTGTCGGGCCCGTCGAAGTTGATGGCATTGCCCCAAGGCGTGCGGTGACGGTCTGTGAAGAACTGCGGCGCGTAAACGTTAAGATAATTTCCTTCCGGACCGAGGTGGTTATAAACCACGTCGAGCAAAACCATGATGCCACGCTGGTGCGCGCTCTGAACAAGATTCTTAAGATCGTCGGGACTACCGTAGGTGCTGTCAGGTGCGAAGGGCAAAACCCCGTCATAGCCCCAATTCCGAAGGCCGGGAAAATCTGCAACCGGCATGAGTTCGATGGCCGTAACTCCGAAGTCAGCCAAGTAATCGAGGCGCTCGCAGACTGCGGAGAAAGTTCCTGGAGGCGTGAACGTGCCGACATGGAGTTCATAGATCACAGCCTCGGACCAGGGGCGGCCGTTCCACGCATCATCTTGCCAATCGAAACTCTCGGGATCGATTACTTCGCTTGGTCCATGCACGTCTTGCGGCTGGAAGCGTGAGGCAGGGTCGGGAACCAGCTGCTTGCCATCTACGCGAAGGCGGTAACGACTGCCGGTTTTGGCGGCATGCGTAGTCAGCTCGAACCATCCTAGATCGAGGCGTTGCATCGGAATCTCGCGTGTATTTTCCCCGTTCTCAAGACCGGCGTTCTCTAAACTCAGGTCGATCCGGCTAGCTGCCGGAGCCCACAGGCGAAAGCGGACGCTGCCGTCCTCCGAGCATTCGGCGCCGAAGGGCATGCTATGACGGCGCTTCATTCGATTCTTCCTTTTTGCCATTGCGCCGCTCCAACAGGATGACCATGGAGCGTGCCTGCAGCTGATAAGCTGAGCCTCCTGCATGAGTATCCCCGCTGCGTAGGCCGTTTTCCCGCGATGTGTCCATCCACGCCACCCAGCGCGTACCCGGAGAAAACGCTGGCAAGATGAATCCGACGTCCTCGTGGTGGGCGTTCAGCAATAGAAGGAAGTTCTCATCGCCGAGCCTTCGACCTCGCTCATCCGTCTCATCAAGTCCCTGGCCCGAAAGAAACATTCCTAAACAAGAGACGGAAGGATCGCGCCACTGCTCTTCAGTCATCTCATTCGCGGTGGGATTCAGCCAGAGAACGTCTTTCACAGTCGCGCCTTTGATCGGGCGTCCCTGAAAAAAGCGTTTGCGGCGAAACACTGGATGCCGCTTACGAAGGCCGATGATTCGCTGCGCGAAGGCAAGCAGGTCGCGATCCTGCGGCTGAAGGTTCCATCGGATCCAGCTGGTTTCGTTGTCCTGGCAATAGGCGTTGTTGTTGCCCATCTGCGTGTGGCCGATCGCATCTCCGGCGTAGATCATCGGCACGCCTTGCGAGAGCAGAAGCGTCGCCAGCATGTTGCGCTTTTGCTTGGCGCGCAGTGCCTGGATATTCGGATCGTCAGTCGGACCCTCGGCTCCGCAATTCCAGCTTCGGTTGTTGTTGTTGCCGTCGCGATTTTCTTCGCCGTTGGCTTCGTTATGTTTTTCGTTGTAGCTCACCAGATCTTGCAAGGTGAAGCCGTCGTGAGCGGTAATAAAATTGACGCTGGCATAGGGGCGCCGTCCGCTGTGAGCATAAAGGTCGCTGGAACCGGTGAGCCGATAAGCGAGGTCTCCGACTCCACCGTCGCCCTTCCAATACGAGCGCACGGTGTCGCGATAGCGATCGTTCCATTCCGCCCATCCCACCGGAAAATTGCCTACTTGGTAGCCGCCTTCGCCGAGGTCCCATGGCTCGGCGATAAGCTTTACCTGCGAGAGCACGGGGTCCTGATGGATGATGTCGAGAAAGGCTCCCAAGCGATCGACCTCATGCAATTCCCGCGCCAGCGTGGCCGCGAGATCAAAGCGAAAACCGTCGACGTGCATCTCCAGAACCCAATAGCGAAGGCTATCCATAATTAGTTGCAGAACTCTCGGATGCCGCATATTGAGAGTGTTTCCGGTTCCGGTGTAATCGCGGTAATGGCGTGGGTTGTCGGGCATGAGCCGGTAATAGACGCTGTTGTCGATGCCTTTGAGAGAGAGGGTAGGGCCAAGTTGATTGCCCTCGGCGGTGTGGTTGTAAACCACATCGAGAATGACTTCGAGACCCGCCGAATGCAGGGTCTTGACCATGGTTTTGAATTCGCGAATCGAGCCGCTGGCCAGGTAGCGCGGCTCCAAAGCGAGAAATCCGATGGAGTTGTAGCCCCAATAATTGCGCAGGCCGCGCTCCACCAAATGCCGGTCATCGACGAACGCGTGCACTGGCATAAGCTCGATCGAAGTTACGCCGAGGCGCGTCAGATATTCGATGACGGGAGCGCTGGCCAAGCCGGCATAAGTTCCACGTAAGTGCTGGGGCACATCGGGATGACACATGGTGAAGCCTTTTACGTGGAGTTCGTAAATCAATGTTTCGTGCCAGGGAATGCGCGGCGGAGTATCCGATCCCCAGGTGAAAGCCGAATCAATCACGCGATTCTTCAGCGTGACAGCCGCATCGTCGCGCCGGTCGAAAGACAAGTCTTCCTGCTTGTTGCCCACCTTGTATCCGAAATGTGCGTCTGTCCAGCGGATGCTCCCGTGGATCTGTTTGCCGTAGGGATCAAGCAGCAGTTTGTGGGGATTGAAACGATGGCCTTGCTCCGGCGCATAGGGGCCGAATACGCGGTAACCATACACCTGCCCCGGACGCACTTCCGGCAGGTAGCCGTGCCACACCATGTCCGTCTGCTCGGGAAGCGGTACGCGAAGCGTTTCTCGCTTTCCCGAATCGTCGAAGAGGCAGAGTTCAACCTTCTCGGCGTGTTCGGAATAAAGCGCGAAGTTTACGCCCTCCCCATCCCAGGTTGAACCCAAGGGATAAGGTCGGCCAGGCCATACGATGGGCTGAGATGGGTTGGACATCTAAAAGTCGCACTGTGAGTCGCGATACACAACACGGACCACTTCGATGCCAGTAGGCATGCTAAGTTTGCCGGCTTATTTTCAACGTCTTCAGTGGCAGAAACTCCGTCTGCCCCTAACTCGTCGCTCCGGTCAAGTTTTAACTTATCTGCAAGTTGTTTTATCTTTTTTCCCCGCGCGATATTCACGATGCCGTTTGCATCGTCGAAAAGGCTGTCGCGGAGCAGTATAAGGAGGCGAGCTTTCAGTTTTGCCTTCTCCAGCAGGGGGTAAGGCTCGACGAATGTGCGGGCCTGCGTACATGTCAGAGCGCCCCCACTGACCGCATTCGAGAGATCGGGTTGCGCCTGCAGCGATGTTGAACCAACTTGTGCGCTAGGGAGGGCAGAAGAAAGAACGAAAAACCACAAAGCAAAACTACCTTTCGGCACATTCAACCTCCTTTTTCACCCGAGAAGCAAAGGCTCCTTCCGCAGGCAGCAAAAGGATGGTCGTTTCAGGAATGCTGGTTGCCCGCTACGGAAATGCCATTGTCACAATACCGCATCCGCGGTATCGCCTTCGTATAAATGGAATGCGCCAGGCTGGTGACATCAGTAGGTATTCAAGGTCACTTTGTCCAGCCACACCTGGTATGGCTGCTGTTCGTAGTTGCCGTCGAGCTGAAAAGCGATATCGATTTCTTCCTGGTACCAGTTCGGCTGCGCGGTGTAATAGGTGTCGACATCGTATTCCCGGTCCGCGACGTCTAGGGTCATGTAGTGGACCTGATTTCCAACCCGTTCCAGGTTCCAGATCAAATGAATCCAGGTATTGGACGGGAAGTGCTCACAGGGGACGGAGGTCGGAACCCATATTTCGTGCAAAGGATCCCAAATTGTCCACTTTCCCGTCTGATCGAAGTCACATTGGCTCCCCCAAGTCCAGCGGGTCCCGCCGAATGCCTGATTCACGTCGAACTCCAACGATTGAGGCGCATCGCCGACGCTAACGTAAAACCACAGATCGTAAGTGAAATGGGTCACGTTGTTGCCGCCCCCGAGCGGATACCAATAAAGCTCGTTGGAGTACGGGTGAGGCCCAGCCATGGTGAATTCAGCGGAGGAGCCTTCCAACGAAGGCGAGGATTGATTTTGAATGAGCTGGGAAACCGCCGTGCCCAAGCCGGCGGCGCAGGTGAATCCGTTTCCCAGTGCAGCCGAGCAGGAGAGCCAGCCGGGAAGATTCTGGATATTGCTGACGCCTGCATCTTGTGCCGCCACTTTCACCTGGGTGGTGGCAGTGGCGATATAACCTGCAACGTCTTCAGCAACGACCTCAACTGTATGAACGCCAGTGGCCATGAAGATGAATTGATTAATGTTCGGGGTGAATGAGTAATAAACGGCTTCGCCGTCCACGTATACACGCATCCAGTAGATCTGGTCGGGAGGCAGGGCCTGCGCAACCACTTTGGCCGGAGAATTTACAATCGCGCCATTGCCGGGAACTGAAATCGAAAGAGGGAAGCCGCAGAGAGCGGCCGGGGGAGGCTCGATCGCTGGCGGCAAAACAGACGTATTTGCCGGCGGGGTAGGCGTGACCGGACAGTTCGCCACATTTGACGGCAAGCCCTTGCAGCCCCGCCAAAGGGTCAGACCAACCGCCGCAATGTATAACAGCAGAAAGGCTACGGCGGTTGAACTGAATCTTCTATTTTTGAGGAAATGAATTCCTGGGCTCATCGAAAGCTCCCGAAATGGACGACGCGAAACTGAAAAGAACGATCAGCATCGGGGAGCGGCCCAAAGCGGTAGGTGGAGTGATTGCGGATAGAGTTGGCATTCGTGTCGTTATAGAGCGGAGATACAAACGGCAGTGAATCTAACGGGGAGCGGGGAACCTTATGAAGAATGAGCTTTCCGCGTGCGTGCGGCTTTCAGCCCAGCTTTGCTGCGCGCACTGGCTCCTCGTTTTTGCGCTACGCTCTTGGCTTGTCTTGAGAGCGCCTTGTGACTCGCAGACTTTCGCGGCTCACGCTTCAGCGCGTCCTCAGTAGCTCTTGAGCGCTTTTTCGAAACTGCGCGGTGCGAATCCTCACCCTCTTTCTCATCTTGGGAGGCGTTTTTTCGCAACGCAGCTGGCCCCTTCGGGGCGCCGAGTTTCACGCCAGCCCGTCGTGCTTTGGAGAGTCCAATGGCAATGGCTTGTTGCGGCGAACTCGCTCCGTGCTTGCCTTCGCGGATGTGATGAATCTCTTCGCGCACAAACTCTCCGGCTTGAGTGGATGGTGATTTTCCTTCCCGGGCGTCTTCGCGGGCGCGTTCCAGGGTCTGCTTCTCTGGCATGAATGTCTCCCCAAATGGCTCGAAGCAAAATGTCTCAAGTGGCTACCGCTAGGTTAGCGTTACGGGGCTGTTTAGAAATCGGAGTTTCACCTTAAGGGGAGCGAAAACATTGCGTAGAGGCCGGAACCGGCTAACGCTTGCATGGGCCCTGGGCGGCGGTTTCTTAGGTTCATTTCTCAGGTCTGCTGTTCTTAGTTCATTGGCGCTCGACTTTCCTGGGCAACTCTCCGAATGCTCCCGGATTCGTGTATTCGGTTTCTTGTGCATTCAATAACGTGCATTCAATAACGCGCGGTTAAAAACTGTTGGCATCCACTTTAACAGTGTGATGCAACCAACCGAACACAGCGCAGTTGCAGATACAGGAATGTGCGACTCGCAAACGGGTGCGCGTGAAGGACATCGTTCTCAGAGTGATCGTAGGCGGAGTGACGGTTTCGGCATTCTCTTTTCTGGGCGGGTTGCTGAAGCCAAAAAGCTTTGCTGGACTCTTCGGCGCAGCTCCCTCGATTGCCCTCGCGACGCTTGCACTCACGGTAATAAAAGAGGGCAAAGAATACGCCAGTCTCGAGGCAAGATCGATGATTCTTGGCTCGATCGCGTTCTGCGTTTACGCCTACGTCGTGAGCCGGCTTTTGATCCGACGCAGGCTACCTGCGCTTCCGACTACGGCGGCTGCCATCATCGTATGGTTCATTTGCGCTTTCGGTTTGTGGTATGTCGTGCTGGGTCGCGCATGAAGATCAAGATCGATGCAAACGGTATCGGGCAATCGAGGTGGTACGAATACGTCGTGCGCTTTGTCTTCGGCGGCACGGTAACGGCGATCACCGGCCTCATCGCCAAACGCTACGGGGCGGCGATCGGCGGTTTGTTTCTGGCTTTCCCGGCCATTCTTCCTGCGACCGCAACATTGATCGAAAAGCATGAAAAGGAAAAGAAGGAACTTGTCGGAAAGAACGGGACGATGCGGGGAAGAAAGGCTGCGGGGGTCGACGCAGCCGGAGCGGCCATGGGCTGCGCGGGACTGGCAGTGTTTGCATTCATCGTCTGGAAGATCCTGCCAGACTTATCGCTGGGCTTTACCTTGCTTACCGCAACAGTGGCATGGTTGATCACTTCGGTGACTCGGTTTGGTTCGTTCGGGAGAAGGTATGGCGGGGTCCGGCACGTAGACTTTGTACCTCGCAGCATACCGATCCGGCGTTGCGCGGACCAGAGTCTTCAATTCACAGGAGGATCAAGTGAGCAAGAAAACGAAGTCGAGCGGAACTCTCGCGGATCCGTCGCAGCTTGAGGGCACAAACGGTAACAAGCTTGTGCAGGTCGTGATCGAGACGCCAAAGGGCAGCCGTAATAAATATGCATTTGATATTGAGCAGAAAGTTTTCGAATTGAAGAAGGTTCTTCCCGCTGGAATGACGTTTCCCTACGATTTCGGCTTCGTTCCGCGGACGGTGGCGGAGGACGGCGACCCCGTAGATGTGTTGGTCCTGATGGACGAGCCGGCCTTTCCCGGCTGTGTGCTCAAATGCCGAGTGGTAGGAATCATCGAAGGAGAGCAAGGTACAAAAAATAAGATGAAGCGCAACGACCGCATCGTTGCGGTAGAGAAGGGAAATCATTCATTTGACGACATTAAGGAAATCGATGATTTGGGCAAGAAGTTTCTCGGTGAACTGGAGGAATTTTTCGTTAACTACCATGAATTGAGCGGCCAGCAGTTTCAGGTGATCGGCATTCGAGGGCCAAAGCAGGCTCGCAAGCGCATCGAAGAAGGCTCCCGCGCCGCGCGCAAGTAAAAAACAGATCAGGCTGCCTTGCCCGTTTTGGCTTTTCCAAGCCGTTTTGAAAGCAAAGTTTTAGCTTTCTCCAGTTCCGCCCGCCGCGCGGCGCTGAGGCCGCGTCCTGCACGATTGATGAAGTAAGTGAGCATTCGCATCCCCGAAGCAGGTCCTTTGGGCGAAACCTTCTTTGAGGCCAGGCTGCGCGCGATGGTCTCGGCCTTTTTTGTGAATAACCCCGCCTGCGGATGGGTTGAATCCGTCTTTACCTTCGCGACCCAGTAGTGCTTTTTGTTTTCCTTGGCGTCTGCCATGTGTTCTCCTCCCGCGTAAGACGCGCTTTTGTGTGATGCGCTCACATGTTCAAGGGCTGCGTCTCCGGGCCGCGGATGACGAGCCGGATAAGACCGGACTGGAAGCTCCGCGTAGCACTACAGTCGGTACCTGATTTCTTCATCCGCGCCGAGGTTTTATTTTTGAAGATCGAACGCTTTGACTCGCTGCTTTATTCGAGTCATCGCTGGCTCCGTACGTGGTCGCGACATTGCATCCGTCTTCGATTCTGCGCACGCCTCATTCGAATTCCCGGAGAATGCAGATGCGGCAGTTTGTAGAGGATATGACGAAGGTTGCCCGGTTGGCCGCAAATGCGAAGCGCGCGGCTTAACTTCAAATTACCCGATAAGAAGATCGCGTCTACTGCAGGTTGAGATTCATCTTGCCACTTTTGTCGAACTGAATGCGCAGCAGTTTCTCGGCGCCACTGGCAAACTGCCCTTCGACGGTGTCGTCCTGCTCAGCACTGGAATTTGCGGAGACTTGTACACGCAGGAGATGCTTTCCCGCAGGAACCTGCATCGCGTGAACCTCGTGACCTTGAACCTTGTGAAACACCACCAGACGCTTTTTATCAATACCTTCGAGAGCGTGAGTGAAGCTAAGGCGGCCATCCACCCAAATGGAAAGTTCTGCCTCCGCGAACTTGTGATCGATCTCGATTTCGAGCATCGCCGGGGACACCAAAGCCGCTTGCGCCCTTGGACGCAGGATTTTTGCAGGAACTGGCGCCGTTGCAGCGGCAACAGCTAACTTGTCGCGAGCCGATGTATTTGGTGCGCTTGCGGTCGGAGAAGCTAACGATTCGACAGGAGGCACGCCTCCCGCGAGTGGCGGTGACACCGGCGTCTTGGTCATTGCCAAGTTCTTCGAAAGTTTCTGAGGCGATTGCATCAATTGATGTGCCCGGATCGCGAGCACAAGAACGCCCGTCAAAAGCACGCCACTCACGAAATATTTGCTGCGCATCTTTTCGAGCAGATGCGCGAGGGCGCTATGCTCATGGCTTCGAAAAACGGAAGCTTCGCGGCGCGACGGTGCGACACTGAGCGAGCGGAGGCCCGCGGCTGTTTCATTCGGCCCAGGCCGCACGCCTTGCCCGTCGGGTTCTTTGGCTTTACTCCATGGCTCGCGGCCGGCGCGCAACTCCTGAATATCGAATACGATCTCCATGCCACGCTGGTAACGTTGGGAGCGGTCCTTTGCGATGGCTCGCGAAATGATGTAGTCAAGCCCCGGCGGCAGTTCGTTATCGAGCACCGTCGCCGGTACCGGATCGCGATTGACCACCTTGAACGCAACCGTCATCGCGCTGTTTCCTTGAAAAGGCCGGTAGCCAGTCACAGCTGTATACAGGATGACCCCAAGAGAAAACAGGTCTGACCGCCCATCGATTGGTTCATCGCTCAACTGCTCCGGAGACATGTAAGCGGGAGTTCCGAAAATTCGGCCCGACGCCGTAGCGTTCGCCAGATTCAACTTGGCGACGCCGAAGTCGGCGATCTTGGCATGACCTTGCTTGGTAAGCAGAATGTTCGCCGGCTTGATATCGCGATGAATCACGCCCTGGCCGTGTGCGCAGTCCAAAGCTTCCGCCACTTCCAGAGCGAGCTGAAGCGCCTCCTCCGGCGCTAACTTGTGATCATCCTTAGAGAGCAATAACTTCTCGAGCGTCTGGCCCTGCACGTATTCCATGACGATGTACGGGGCGCGGGTCTCGGGTTCCTCGCCAACGTCGAAGATCGTGACAATTCCCGGATGCGAGAGCCGACCGGCAGCTTCGGCTTCACGAAAGAAACGTTCCCTGTATTCTTTTTCCTGATCGGGCTCCTGACCGGCCAAGGATATGGTTTTTACGGCAACCACACGGTTGATCTTGGGGTCGCGCGCCTTGTAGACAATACCCATGGCGCCTCGTCCGAGCTCGGCCAGTATCTCGTAGCGCCCAAAGCGTTGCTTCTTGCGGTTATCCATAGATCCGGAGATCAGCTGGTTCAAAAGGAACAGCCACACGCGTGCCAAGGCGTGTACCGGACGGAGAACCGGCGCACCCCTAAGTCCCAAATATTGTTACCCGGAACAGGTGGCCCACCAAGTTACCGTCGTGTGTTTTGTACCGAACAGACTGCCTAGACAAGAGAACGGGCACGCTGGGGCGTGCCCGTTCTCTACTCGACAGTTTCTGTGATCTATTCGTAGGTGAAGGTCAACTCATCCAAATAGACGGAGTAGGGTGACTGCTTGTAGTTTCCGTCTTCCTGATAGTTGATGGTCACGCCATACCAGCCCGGCGCCGAACCCGGATTGTAGTACTGGTTGACCGTGCTCGTTTTTCCGTTCAGCGTAATCGATTGATACAGCAATTGATTGTTTGAGGTACGTTCTACCTGAATCGTCAAATGGTTCCAGGAGTTGCTGATCGGGTTGCAAGCGATGCCCGTAGGAATCCAGGTGGAATTGACGTTGTCCCAGATATCCCATTCGTTGCCTCCCGCCACGCGGCATTCATGCCCCCAGATGTAGCCCTGATTGTTGAAGAACTGGTTGATGTCGAACTCAACAGCTTGCGCCAGGCCGATGTCGCTTGCCCAGAAATACACATCGTAGGTGAAGTTGTACAGGCTGGGAACGAGTGTGTGATTGCTGTCCGGAAGGCCTTGCGACGAGTCGGTGCCAATTAGATGGTTGTTCCACAGGCCATCGCCGTAACCTTCACTGCCTGCCAAATACATCTGCGTCGCTTCGCCGCTCATCGAGGGAGATTTAATGTTCTGGGTCATCGAAAACGTTATGTTGTCGCAAGGGGAGGGCGAGCAATCCACAAAGGTCGGAGCGCGCTGGCCGTAATCCGCCCAGCCGCCGCTGTGCTGCAGGTTCGAGAAGGAGCTTCCGCTGCCTCCGCCGCCACTGACGGTAATTGTGATTGGCGTCGTCGCGGCTCCGCCGCAGCCATCCCATTCTTCGACGGTGGTGTTGTATTTCCCTGGGTTGAGCGAGAGGTTGTAGTTCATGCTGGCGCCGTTTACGACATAGGCCAAGACTCCGGGAGCGGTGTAGATGCCCATCGAGGAGACGCCCTTGGAGCAGGAAGTCGTCGCCGTCGCCTTGAAATTCACGGGAGAGCCGACGGTGCTGTTATTGGAAGGGGAAGTGACCGAAACGCCCGACGATCCGTTGCCGCCCGATTTGACCGTGATCGTAATCGGAGTTGTCGACGCGCCGCCGCAATTGTCCCACTCCTCCACGGTGGTGTTGTAGGTTGCCGGGCTCAGGTTCAAATTCGTATTTAGACTGTCTCCGCTTACAACGTAGGCTAGGACGCCGGGAGCGGTGTAAATACCCATGGAGCCGACCCCTTTCGAGCACGAACTCGCGGTCGCCGAGGCGACGTATTGCACTGACCCCGTGACAGTTGCGCCGTTAGCGGGTTCATTGACGGTTACGCCGGCGAAGGCAGCAGGAGCGAGCATTGATAGCGCGCACACAAATACCGATAACGACCTCAGCATGAAATCCTTCTCCAATTTGGATTTATTTGCTTCCGAACTGCAGAACTGCAGCTGTGGACAGCTGCCCATTACGCGCGAGCGGGCGCGAGGCGGGTTCGGAATGAAGTGGCGATTGTGGCGCTTTGGTTTAAAACGGCAACTTCAAGTTATCCTTGAGGTCCAGCGCTTGCCGCTGGATCGGGGGGAACTCCAAAGTAGCCCGTCAAACAGTGTAGCCAGCATACCAGAAAGGCTGTATGCGGCAAACGGAAAAATGCGGGACTACGACTCATAGGTTGTAGTCCCGCGCAGGGAGTGTGAACTATGTTGGAGGAGGAAGCCGGATGTTAATTCCTCATAAAGTTGAACCAAGGGGCACAGCTCTTCTCCTCAGTGCACCCCTCGATCCCTGTCGGAAAATCAGTTGTAGGTGAAGGTCAGTTCATCGAGATAGACCGAGTACGGAGACTGTTTCGAGTTGCCGTCTTCCTGGTAATTGATTGTGATCCCGTACCAGCCTGGAGCCGATCCCGGATTGTAGTACTGGTTGATGTTACTGGTCTGGCCATTCAGCGTGATGGATTCATAGAGCAACTGGTTGCTGGAAGTTCTCTGCACTTTGAGCGTGAGATGGTTCCAGGCGTTGTTGTTGGGATAACAGGCAACACCCGTCGGAACCCAATTCTGGTTGACGTTATCCCATATATCCCACTCATTGCCGCCCGCAACCCGGCATTCATGCCCCCAGATCCATCCTTGATTATTAAAGAACTGGTTGATGTCGAACTCGACGGCCTGTGCCAGGCCAAGGTCGCTGCCCCAAAAATATACGTCATAAGTGAAGTTGTGCAGGGTGGGAACCAGAGTATGGTTCGTATCGGGCAAGCCCTGAGAGGAGTCGACGCCAATGAGGTGATTGTTCCAGAGGCCGTCGCCATAACCCTCACTCCCGGCGAGGTACATCTGAGTGGACTCCCCGCTCATTGAGGGCGACTTGACGTTCTGGGTCATCGAAAACACGATGTTGTCGCACGGGGAGGGTGAGCAGTCGATGAAGGTTGGAGCACGCTGGCCGTAATCCGCCCAGCCGCCGCTGTGCTGTAATTCGGAGAACGAACCGCCGCTGCCGCTCCCCCCACTGACCGTGATTGTGACCGGTGTGGTGGCTGCGCCCCCGCATTTGTCCCACTCTTCCACAACAGTATCGTAAGTGCCAGGGTTCAAGGAAAGGTTGTAGTTCATACTGGCACCGTTCACTACATACGCAAGTTGATAAGGAGCGGTGTAGATGCCCATGGAAGCGACGCCCTTCGAACAGGTGGTGGTCGCGGTCGCCGTAAAGTTTACGGGAGAGCCGACTGTGGCCCCGTTGGAAGGGGAAGTAACAGATACGCCAGAAGAACCCCCCGATTTCACGGTAATGGTGACCGGCATGGTGCTGGCGCCGCCGCAGTTGTCCCATTCCTCCACGGTTGTGTTGTACGTCGCGGGATTCAGGTTAAGAGTCGTATTCAGACTAGCTCCGTTTACGACGTAAACCAAGACACCGGGAGCGGTGTAAATTCCCATCGAACCGACGCCTTTTGAGCAAGTCGTCGTCGATGCGGTAGCGGTGAACTTTACCGGCCCGGAATATGTCCCGTCATTTGAGGGAGCGGATACGTTTACGGTAGCGAAAGCGGCGGGTGAGATAAAGACGGAAAGACACACGGATAGCGATAGTGACCTCAACATGCAAAGCTTCTCCAGAAATTGGTTTTGGCTTGCATACAGCAGAACTGCGCGCCCCTCACGGGCTAGCGTGTGGAGGGCTTCGAACGAAGCGGCGTCAAATTGTGGCGCGAGCTACAGCGGATCAATTTCAGAACCTGCTGGCGGCCTACCGCAGAACCGCGTTGAAACTGATCAAAATAAATTTCAACGAAGGTACCAGAAGTCCTGTATTCGTCCAAAGAAAAAACTGTAGGGAGTTGAATCGGAAGTTCTAGTCCGCCCGTAATGAAGCGAGCGCGACGTGCGTCACTGCAAACGCTGAATGCTTTCCACGGCAACCTTGGAGTACTGCTTTAGAAACTAAGCTCCGTCTCAGTGGACCGTACTCTTTCTGACCGGAGCAGATCCATGCAGGCCACTCGTCGGTGGTTATTATTTTCTGTTGTTGCGCCTTCTTCTCTCACTCTGTTGATCGCGGGCACCGGATGCCAGGGGCTGCCAAGCTCTTCCGGTACTCCGCCTGCGACCAAGACTTTGTCTTCGCTCTCGGTTTCGCCTTCGAGCGCGACCATCGAGGCGAACAAGACGCAGCAATTCACGGCGACGGCAAAATACAGTGACGGTTCGACATCCGACGTGAGTTCGAGCGTCACCTGGAGCGTCGCCAGTTCCTCGGTCGCGTCAATTAACTCCAGCGGGTTGGCCACGGGCAGGGCGTCTGGTTCCACCAGCGTCATGGCGTCGATGAGCGGGGTGAACAGTGCGGCGACGCTCGACGTTGAGACCGTTGTGGAAACCAAGACGCTTACGGCGATTGCAATTGCTCCCCTCAGCGCGAGCATTCCGGTTGGAGTTCAACAGTTATTCACCGCGACGGGAACTTACAGCGATGGCTCGACCGCAAACCTCACGTCGCAGGCGACCTGGAGCGTTGCGTCCACGGCAATCGCAAAGATTTCCGGCGGGACTGCGACCGGCGTTGCCGCTGGCTCGACAACGGTGACGGCAACGGATAGTGGAATCTCTGGCACGGCAACGCTGACCGTATTGACCAAGACAGTCACAGCGATTTCTGTGACGCCGGGGTCGGCCGATATCTCGGTCGGAGGCACAGAGCAGTTCACGGCTACCGCTACCTATAACGATGGAACGCAAGGAAATGTAAGCTCGTCCGCAAGCTGGTCAGTGGGAAGTGGAAGCATCGCGACGGTAAATTCGAGCGGTCTCGCCATAGGCCTGGCCCAGGGAGACACCAGCGTGACCGCTTTGTTGAGCGGGTTCAGCAGCAGCGCGACGCTTGAAGTCAGCAATGCGACTATCACCGGCGTTAACATTCCGATGTTTCACGTGGACCAGAATCGCAGCGGGCTGAACTCGCAGGAAACCATCCTGACGCCGGCGAATGTGACTCCATCGAGCTTTGGAAAACTGTTTTCGTATCTGCTCGATGGTTACGTCTACGGGCAACCTCTTCTGGTTTCGAACCTGATAATGAGCGACGGCACCACGCATAACGTGCTGTTTGCGGCGACCGAGAATGACAGTGTTTACGCCTTCGACGCCGACAATTATGGAACGGGTACGCCGTTGTGGAAGACGTCATTGCTGCAAACCGGCGAAACGCCTCTGACTAACGGCCCAATCCAGCCGGTGGAGGGCGTTACATCGACACCGGCGATCGATACGACGACCAACACGATGTACGTAGTTTCGGCGCAAACCTCGGCCGCTGGATCAACCTTCCGGCTGAACGCATTGGACATCACAACAGGCGCGCAAAAATTCGGTGGCCCGGTAGCGATTACCGCTCAGGTTGCAGGCACGAATTCGACCACTCTTACGAACTCATGTTTGCAACGGGCAGCGCTGCTGGTGGCCTACGGATCGATATACATCGGTTTTGGAAGCTGCCACAGCGGATGGTTGTTGGCGTACAACGAGACGACTCTCGAACAAACCGGAGTATTCAACTCCAGCCCCAACCTTGTTGGAGAAGGTCCATATGCCAGCGCGGGCGGCGTATGGATGGGGGGAGGCGGACCGGCCGCGAACGGCGACGGATATATTTACATCACGACAGGAAACGGACCCTGGGATGGGCAGACCGCTTTCAGCGACTCAGTATTGAAGTTCAGCCAGAGCCTGCAACTCATCGATTATTTCACTCCGTATGTTTATCCGTACATGGATTGCGCCGACTCTGATCTCGCGTCTGGCGGGCTGTTGCTGATTCCGAATACGACGGAAGCGTTAGCCGGCGGAAAATCCGGGAAGCTTTATCTGGTCAACACCGACAATCTCGGACAGGAACAAGATAACGATGCAGGAGCCACCCAGACCCTGTGGTTCGAGCAGGATTTGAGTCCTCCGTACGAGGCGACCTGCACCAGTTCCGGAAGCGAATCGGGCTCTGCGTACATTAACTCGTACGAAATTTTCGGCACGGCGGCATACTTTAACGGTTCGGTCTACCTGGGAATAACGCCGACGGGGTCGGTACCCGCTCCGATGAGACAGTTCGTGTACTCGGGAACGCTGACGCCGTCCGACTACACCACCAAGAACTATATTCAGGAAGGGAGCTATGGCACCACGCCCTTCATCTCCGCAAACGGTACATCGAATGGAGTCTTGTGGATGATTGACCACGGAGATCCGCTACAGGGCAGCGGGACGCAGACGAGCGCAACGTTGCGTGCCTACGACCCCAATAATTTGGGAAATCCTGAGCTTTACGATAGCAGCACGAATAGCGGAGATGCCCCGGGCTACGGGATCAAATTTACGGCGCCAATAGCCGCGAATGGCAAAGTTTACATCTCAACTGGCCACGATCTGGTCAGCGCGCCGAATCCTCAGGGTGAACTGGATGTCTACGGATTGAAGTAAGGGAACCGACGCGGCGATGCCTCGTAAAGTGGCAATGCCCCGTAAAAAGGAGCAATGGAGTTTATGGCTGACGACAAGACCAAGAAGTGTGCTCACGAACTTTGCAGCTGCGCCGCCGCTGAAGGAAGCAAGTACTGCAGCCTGAGTTGCGAGGAATCGAAAGACACGACTGAGATTGCTTGCGAATGCGGCCATCCCGGCTGCAAGGGCGCAGTGGCGGCAGCTTAAGAAAAGGGCTCGCCGGAAGGCATGCGCTCCGGCGAGACTTTGTCTTCCGAATTCAGCCGCCTTGTTTCTTGATTCTGAACCCGGTGAGGCACCCGGCCAGCCCTGTTTGAGCGCTGGAGAGTGGCGACAGGTCGAACGGGGGTTAGGTTTGGTCCGCACCAGGGAAAGTTCGGCATCCTCGAAGTCGCTGACCGTGATCGCCTTCGTGCTGGCGATTACCGCTCTGTATTTCGGCCGGACGGTTTTCATTCCTCTTGCGCTGGCGCTCGTTTTGAGCTTTCTGCTCGCTCCATTCGTAAGCCTGCTCGAAAGAATTCGCCTCCGCCGAGTTCCTTCCGTCATGGTCGTGATAATTCTTGCTCTTGCGCTTGTCGGCGCCGGGAGCTGGGGAGTAGCCGGCCAACTAGTTGAGATCATGGTCCGCCTTCCGGATTACAAGGCGAACCTGGACGAGAAAATACATTCGCTGCACGGTGCGAGCACCGGCAAGCTGAGCAAGGCGAGCGCTTCCATTGAAGAGCTTGGGAAGGAGTTGTCGGCGGTTCCGGGCCAGATCTCTGACCATTCTGAGGGGCAGAATCGCCAAACGACGCGACCGGCGCATCCGATTCAGGTGCAGGTCGCGCCGCCGGCGTCGAACCTGATGCAGGATCTCGGGGCCCTACTCGGGCCACTTTCGGGTCCTCTGGAAACCGCTTTGATCGTGGTCATCTTCACAACGTTCATGCTGGTGAAGAGGGAAGATCTGCGAAATCGCGCGATCCGCCTGGCAGGACGCGGACAGTTGAGCCGGATGACGCAGGCTTTCGACGATGCCAGCCGCCGGCTCAGCCGCTTTCTGTTGCTGCAATGCCTGGTAAACGCGAGCTACGGCTTTCTATTCGGCTTAGGTTTGTACTTTATCGGTGTGCCTCACGCTCTGTTGTGGGGAACGATCCTTGCGATTTTTCGATTCATTCCCTACATCGGCACGTGGGCGGCTGCGGCGCTTCCGATCGCGATGGCGATTGCCGTGTTTCCTGGTTGGCGGCAAGCCGGTATGACATTCGGCATTTTCGTGGTACTGGAGCTGATCGTCGCTAATTTTATCGAGCCGCTGCTTTACGGCTCTCACACCGGAGTCTCTTCATTAGCAATTCTGGTAGCGGCGGTGTTTTGGACGACCTTATGGGGACCTGTCGGGCTGATCCTTTCCACACCTCTCACCGTTTGTCTCGTCGTGTTGGGACGGTACGTTCCGCAATTGAACTTCCTGGAAGTCGTACTGGGCGACGAACCTGCGTTGCCGGTTGAGCAGCACTTCTACCAGCGGCTGCTGGCGATGGATCAGGATGAAGCGACATCGATTGCGGAGGGGTATCTCAAAGAGAATCAGACTGAGCGCTTCTACGAATTTTTGCTCGTTCCGGCGCTGCGGATGGCGGAGCAGGACGATTACTTCGATGCGGTCGATGCGCAAACAAAGAGGTTCATTCTACGAAGCATTCAGGAGTTGATCGACGACACTGGCGACAGGCTTGAAGCGATGGGGCGCAGCGTCGACCGTCAACCAGGTGACGGTTTGCAGCAGCCAGCGATGCTCACGCCAGCCGACACCAAGATTTCGTGCATGCCAGTTCGAGCCGGCTCGGATGAGCTGGTGGCAACGATGTTGGCGCAACTGTTGGGGAGCGCGGGTTATCGCGCGCTCGAGGTGAGAGCCGGTGCGGTCGAAGAATCGTTGGCCGAAGTTTCTCAGCAGGAATCGAGCATCGTTTGCGTTTCTTGCCTGCCGCCGTTTTCTGCAACATCGGCGCGTTCGCTGTGCAAGCGGCTGAAGTCGGCTTTTCCGAAGCGGAGAATCATTGTTGGGGTCTGGCATCTGGACGGCGGTGCGGAAACCGCGCGAGAGAGATTGGGCGCCAGTGCCCCGGAGCTAGTGGTGACGAAGCTCTCGGAAGCCGTCGCCGAGGTTCAGCGGCTAACTTCTACGCAGGATTTTACCGGCGCCTTATCTAAGGCAGAGAATGTTTAGAAGGGGTTTTTGAATGAATCGCTGTATTGACGACCCGCTCGCCGGATGCTCTGCTCAAAAAAGGGAAAGGTGGCGATAGCAAAGATGCGCACACCCAGGAAATCTGGCCGTGTTTGGATGTGGATCGGCGTGGTCGCGCTGGGCTTTCTGGTTGCCTCGATCTTTGCGGTTCGCTTCGTCATCTCCCATGCTGAGCCGATTATTCACGCTCGGGTGATTCAGACGCTATCCACGCGCTTCCACAGCAAGGTTGAGCTGGCGGGTTTGGCCGTGGCTATAGATGGCGGAATAGAAGTCACGGGAAATGGCCTGAAGATTTTCGGCGCGACCGATCCGAATCCGTATGAACCGGGATTTCAGCCACTGATCAATCTGCGGCAATTTCGATTTCAAACCTCGCTGCGAAGCTTGTTCCGGTCGCCGATGCATATCGACACCGTTTACGTAGACGGCCTGGAGCTTAATCTTCCTCCGAAAGAGAGCCGACAGGATGTGCGAAGCCTGCGATCGAGAACGCGCGTGAGCATCTTCGTCGACAAATTTGTGTGCCGGGATACGAAGCTGCTGATCAACACTTCAAAACCGGGCAGGCCGCCGCTCGAATTCGACATTAGTGAGCTGAACCTGAAAGACTTCGGCCCCGGCCAGGCTTTTCAGTTCGAAGCCACGTTGGTCAATCCGAAGCCAGTGGGCGATATTCACTCGAACGGCATGTTCGGCCCCTGGCGGCCCGATTCTCCGCGGGAGACGCCGGTGAAGGGGGATTACTCGTTTACCAACGCAGACCTGAGCACGATTAAAGGCATTGCAGGAATGCTTTCATCGACGGGGCAGTACTCGGGAATGCTGGGCAGTATTGAGGTGCAGGGAAGCACCAACACACCGGACTTTCGAATCGCAAGCAGCGGGCATTCGGTGCCGCTGCACACCGACTTTCATGCGATCGTCGATGGTACGAGTGGAGACACCTATTTGCAACCGGTGAATGCGACCTTTCTTGCGACGGCGCTGACCGCGCGCGGGTCAGTGGTTCGAATGAAAACTACTCATGGCCACGATGTTGAACTTGAAGTCACTCTCGAACACGCGCGTATCGAAGACCTACTGCAACTTGGCGTGCGGACCGAGCCGCCGATCATGACCGGACCAGTAGAGATGAATACGCGCCTCAGTCTTCCTCCGGGAGAAAAGAGTGTGGCCGACCGACTCAAACTATCCGGTACGTTTCATGTGCCGAGGACACACTTTACCAACGCGAAAGTGCAGGGCAGGCTCGACAGCTTGAGCATGATCAGTCAGGGCAAACCCAAGGAAGCACGGGAACATCTGGACGAGAATGTGTCTGCGGACCTGCGCGGTACATTCGCTCTGAGTGACGGAGCGTTGTCTTTTTCCTCACTCCATTTTCTGATTCCTGGTACTCACGTCGACTTGAGCGGAATCTACAGTCTTGATGGAGAAACTTTTGATTTCCACGGGCAGGCGATGCTGGCTGCGAAACTTTCACAAATGACAACGGGATGGAAATCAATTTTGTTGAAGCCGGTCGATCCGTTTTTTCGCAAGGGTGCGGCTGGTACGGAGATTCCGATCCGCGTGACAGGCACGCAATCGGAGCCACATTTTGGATTGGACTTTGGGCACAAGGAGCAACCGGAGAACCCGAAGAAGACAGATACCGTCTCGCAGCGCCGCTAAAAGCCGAGCGTGACGAGGCTTCTCGCACGAGCGACGGGTTGCCAATCTTCTTGCCTTAACGTTATGATTCGATAGCGTCTGGGGCGAAGCAAAATCCCAGTTAGGTAAGCTGAATCAGGTAACCATCCCATGAGTGAAAAACCCAGCACGACTTTGCCAGCCGTAGTCGAGAAAGTCATCAAACCTCAATCCACAGGAGAACCGGAAAAAGCGCAGATCACTGTGGAAGGGGCGGATCATCTGTATCGTGAGCTTCGCATCGAGAATACTTTGACCGACGAGAACGGAGAGAAAGTTCGTCTCAAGCCCGGGGCGCATGTCGATGTCACTATCGAAGCGCCAGTTGACTCAACGGATGCAAAAAAACAGGCGAGCGAAAACAAGGGCTGATCGCAGCGAAACTCTTGGAACCTTTCATTTCGCGCCGCTGAGAATTCGAAGCAGCAGCAACCACCGCCTGACGTTGGTCGTCATCAGGAAATTTTCCTTCACGTGCTCGTGTCCATTTTCCCCAAGTTGTTTGGCGAATTCCGGATGTGTGAGCAAATAGCGCATCTGATAAGCGCAGCCATCCACCGAGTGCACCAGCATTCCCGTCAGCTTGTGAATGATCTGATTCGGAATGCCGCCGACGGCACCGGCGATGGTTGGTTTGCTCTTCCAAAGAGCTTCAGTGACGGTTAGTCCAAAACCTTCCTTCACCGACTTCTGCACGATAATGGTAGAGGCACGCTGCAGGGCATTAATCTGCAACGCGCACCAAGGCGGCAAGTCGAGAATAATAACGTCCGGGTCGTCCCCGGCAGCCTCGCGGACTTCTTTGAGAACAGCGACGCCCTCGGGATCGTCGGTTGCACCTCCGCCAGCCATGACCAGCTGACAATCCACATATTTGCGGGCTTGCTTGAAAGCCTGAATCACTCCGACCGGATCTTTCGCCCGGTCGAAGCGCGAGACCTGGGTCACGATCGGCCGTGAGCGATCGACTCCGAACTCGTCGCATATCTGTTGAATATAGTTCTCGTCGATCTCCTTATTTTTTTCCGACAACGGATCGATACAGGGATAAAAAAGATATTGCGGGATCGGCAACTGGCGTGCGAATGATTGCGACGAAAAGATGGCCGCGTCGTACCTTTCGATGAAGGGCCGAAGGAAGCTCCAAACCTCGGGATTCGGATTCGAGAGGTCGATGTGGCAGCGCCAGATCCAGCGCTGAGGCGAATCCGTGCGAGCGCCAATAAGCGGCGCCGGTTGCGGGTCGTGGATCACAATGAAGTCTTCTGTAAATTGCAGGCGCTGGCGGTTGAGCTCGTTGTTCATCATGAAGATGTCGCGAGCGTGCTGCGTCAGGTGGTACTCGCTTCCCTGGAGCGCATTGTGAAAGGCTTTGGTCACTTCGAAGAAGTCATTTCCTCCGGTGATCACATCCCAATGCGTGTTGACTTCGACCTCATTCAGCAGCGGGACCATCTGATTGAGCATCTCCGCCACGCCGCCGCCGACGGCGGTTGAGTTGACCATCTTCACGCTCTTTCCCTTCAGCTCACGCGCGAGGAATCGCAACTCGTCGATTTCCGCGGTACCCACGATGTTTCTGTAGTCATCGAGGCGCGGAGGAGGAACGGGCGCAGGCGGGGTTTCCCAGGTGCGCGGTTTCTTGCGCCGCTCCGGTCGCGAGGTAGGCTCGGCAGTGGGAACGGAGGTCACTGCAGAATCCGACGAAAATTCGGTCGCAGCGGTTTCCGTGCGAGTTTGCGATTCTACTGGTTCCATAAATATGCACCTAATTAGATCAGAGCTCGTTCAACAATTCGTATGATTTGGTTTTTGACGTCGTCCAGAGTCACGGTGTAGATGTCAATTCGATTCAATTGGCGGGCAGCTTCGGTGAGGCCCAAATCCTCGTAAAGCCATTGCGAAAAGTCGTTGGACATTAGCTTGAGGCGAAGCCTTGCCTCGATGAAGTGGTGTTGAATGCTGTGGACGCTGACGCCCCGCAGACCCTCCGCGAACTCCGGCAAGGTGCGAGCGACGAAATTTGTGGGAATTACCACGATGTCAGACGCACAAAAGTAAAAAGTCTCGCGTGCAGCACGGTTCGCCGCGGCCGGAGTGCGCTGTAGGAACTCCTCGACAATCTGCACGAAGCTGTCGCGCAGCTGCGAAACCGAGGTGAACTCGCGAACATCGATGCTGGCTAACCCTTCAGCCAGGCTGGGTTCGTTACAGGCCGAGAGGGCCCAGTGCGCAAAGTCGTTGGAGAAACCCTCGCGAATAAAATGATGCTCTTGTAGAGTACGAAAGGTGTGCTGAAAAATCGACCCCTCGGGGCACTCCCGGAGCGCTTCCAGAAACTCCAACAGAGTAGTCGCCTTCTGGCGCGTGATGCGCAGCAGGTGCGCGGACGTATTAAAATAAAAGGGCTTTACTGCCGTGCGCAGCGAACTCGATGCTTCTACTGTGGTGTTCATGAATTCACCCTTCTAAACTGTGCAAGAATCACGTGACTTGCTCGCAAAGAAACTGATTCCTGTTCCTCATCTATAGGTCTGGTGCCAAAATCAGGTTTGATGCCAAAATCACGCTGCGGTTACGCCGGTGGGTGGTTTTTGTTCGGCATGGTCGGCCGAATCGAGCCGGAGCTCGCACAATTCAGTAATCAGATTCCCCGCCCAACGATAAATGTTGTGCTCGCGTATCTGCCTGCGCATATTACGCACTCTCAGTTGCTTTTCTTCGGGTTCCATGTCGAGTGCGACACGAATCGCTTCCGCCGTCTGATCAACGTCGTAGGGATTTACGAGCAGCGCGTCGCGCAACTCCCGGGCAGCCCCGGTGAACTGGCTTAAGATGAGAACGCCGCGTTCGTCGCTTCTTGCTGCAAGAAATTCCTTTGCTACGAGATTCATGCCATCGTGCAACGAAGTCACTAGACAAAAATCCGCGGCTCGATAGAACTGGGCGATTTCATCGTGGCTATGGTGCCGTTTTAGAAATATGATCGGCTTCCATTTGCCGGATTGAAAGCGCCAATTAATTCTTTCCGCCTCGGCTTCGACCTCAGCCATCAGATCGTGATACCGCTTAATGTGCGTGCGGCTCGGTGCGCCGATTTGGACGAAGGTAAACTTGCCCTGATACTTGGGGTACTTCTCCAGAAAGCGCTCGATTGCGTGAAAGCGCTCTGGTATCCCCTTCGTATAGTCAACCCGATCCACGCCAATTCCGACGAACGCCGTGTCGACTCCCAAGCTATGCATGAGAGATGTCCGTTTAATGTACTCATCTCTGAGGCTCATGCTTTCAACCGGAGCATCTTCGGGAATGTCCACGCTGATAGGGAAAGGATGGACGATGGTTCTGTGATTCTGGCGGGCCACGGAAAAATGCTCCCAATCCACGCGTGCTTCCAGCGTACGGTCGACAGTTTGCAGGAAATTGTTACAGTGCGACTGGGTATGAAACCCGACCAGATCGGCTCCGAGTAACCCCTCCACCAATTGACGTTGCCATGGACAGATGCCAAAGGCTTCCGGATTCGGCCACGGAATATGCCAGAAGATTGCTACCCGTGCGTCCCGGCGCTTTTCCTTGATCATGCGCGGCAGCAACGCGAAGTGATAATCCTGCACCAGAACGACCGGTTGTTCGACGTCTTTTATTTCTTCGAGAACCGCAGCTGTGAATTTGCGATTGACTTCCTGATAATGCTGCCAATCGTGCGCGCGAAATGTAGGCCGCGCATGCGCAATGTGGCACAGTGGCCACAGGCCCTCGTTCGCAAACCCGTAGTAATATCCCTGCTCCTCTTCTTTTGTGAGCCACACACGCCGCAAAGTGTAACGCGGATCGCGCGGTGGAACGCGCAAGCGGTCATGCGCATCAACTACTTCGCTGTCGGCGTCTCCGCTGCCGTGGGCGATCCAGGTTCCGTCGCAGGCCGCGAGCACTGGTTCCAGAGCGGTGACTAGACCGCTCGGCGGCACGACGGCATCGATCGATTTGCCTTTGCGCTCGTGAATGTAGGGCTCCCGGTTCGATACCACATACAACCTGCCGTCGCCGAGGCGAGTGCGAATCTGCACCGCCAGACGATCGGCCGTCCACATCGATTCCCCTGCCTCGCGCAAACGTGCCTCGTTCTCCGCCGCAATGCGCGCTTGGCTTAGGCTCTCGGTTAAAGTCACCACTTCCCACGCTAGCGGTTTGAAAAGATCCAGGTCCGGCATTTGTTGCCGTGAAGAAATTCTCCCCATGCGAAGAGCACGCATCCATTGCGCGGCTCTCGCGATCGGTCCGGCGATGCTCCAGCGGACGATAAGGACCGTGATCGAGACGATCAAGAAAACCTGGATGAGAACCGTTACAAAGGCTTCGCGCCAAGTGCGGAGACTTTGTGCCCGAATATAGCCGGCGTCGTGCACCACGGCAAGCCCACCCACAATTTCTTCATCCCGGTACAGCGGAACGGCGAAGATGTTGACCGGTTCGTCGTGAAGCCTGATGAAGGAACTTTCGCCGTGACCTTCTGCCACCGCCTGCGTTACTTCGCGCGGGACACCCGCAAGTACTTTCGCCAGCTCGGGCGTAATCGCAATTACTTTGCCTTGGCGATCGCTGATGGTAACTCCCAGCAAGTGCTCACGATTTCCGAATTTCTGCACTATGCGCTGCAGAGCACGTTCCGAGCCCCCCTCACCCCAGGACCTTTCAACGTTGGCGGCGACGCTTTCGCCGAGAACTTCGGCGCGCCGCTCTAACTCCCGGCGCAGCGCTCGCTTCTCTCGCACGACTTCGTAATAGGAGAACCCGATCGAGACCAGTGTGATGCCGACGATCAGCGAGATGATTAGCCGGAGACTTAACAAGCGCATGCAACCTCCAGTCGCGAATCGATAAAGGTCCGGCGCATTCTGTTAAAGAATACGAAAGACAATGGAGGACTCAAAAAGCGGCGAGGGGCGCTTTGATTAGCTCCTACGGGACAATTCAATAACGACGGGATGCCGTTTGACTCGCAGCCCAGTGGTTGGCAACATTCGGGCAGCAGATTGTCTGGTTCCACCCGTTGCCGGCCAGAAAAACAAAACCGCCAAAGTTTTAGTGGCGAGGGACTCTCGAGAATTCGTCGGATTTCCAGAGTCGCCATCGTGCGCAGTTTCTTTCCTTTGTTGATTGTAGTGAGCGCAGGGTCACGACGAATATAAGTAGATCACTGTAGAACCTTCGGAAAGACGAACTTGAGATGGCACGGGTGGCAAGCCTGGAGCAGAGCAGAATTAAGAGAAGTCGCGATCCTGAGTCTGGATAGGCAGGGAGGCGATAACAGCGGTTCCGGATTTATCGGATTGAATATCCAAAGTTCCGCCCAATTGCCTTAGGCGCTCGCGCATGCCACGAAAGCCAACGCCCGTGCGTCCGGATGTTCTCAGTGCAAACTGTTTTTCAGGCGATATGCCTTTGCCCTGGTCGTGCACTTCGACCAAGATGTGGCTATTTTCGCTGCTCACTTTTATGGTGGCGCCGGCGCTGCCGGAGTGGCGGTGAATATTGGTAAGGCACTCCTGCACCATTCGGAAGATCGCAATCTCCATCTCGTCGGAAAGCCGTCCAATTTCATCTGCGATATGCAGGTCGACTTTGATTTTGCTGCGCTCCGAGAAGCCATCGACGTACCAGCGCAGCGCCGAAGCCAGTCCGGCAGCGTCAAGCAGGGGCGGGTGCAAGAGATGCGAGATGGTGCGAATCTCGCTGCTGATCTGCTCGATCATCGACTTATTTTCCGTGAGCGCTTTGACGGCAGCGCCGTCGAGCTTATCGGATTGACTCGTCACCAGTTCGAGGTTCATGCCGAGCGCCGCAAGCAGTTGGCCGATGCTATCGTGCAACTCTCGCGCAATTTGTCGTCGTTCGTCGTCCCGAAGTTGCTGCAGGCGGCCCGAAAGTTCCCGGAGGCTTTCATTCACGATGTTTAGTTCGGCGGTGCGCTCGCGTACTTTGCGCTCGAGTTCATCATGTGCCTGCTGCAACTGTTCCTCGGCCCAGCGCCGCTTTGCGAAGGAGCGGCGGTTGGCCTCGCCAAGAGCGATGATTAACCCGGAGAAGAGCAGAAAGCCGAGCATCCCAAAACTCGCAGTTTTGGGATTATCGAGTGCGAACGAGTGGGCAGGCGGAAGAAACCAATACCAGACTCCAACCACGGAAAGGAAAGTGGTGAGAATCGAAGGCCAAAGTCCGCAATACCAGGCGGAAAAAACCACCGCTGCCCACACGGTGTGATAGGGATTGTTTTCGCCGAGGAGGGGCGTGAGCAAATCACGCAGCAGCAAGGCCACAACCGCCGCTAGAGCCGCTAGAGCGTAGTGAGGTAGTTTTGTACCGCCCGAACTCTCCATAGGAGGATGGTCTGCGAGAAGACTGCGGATCCCTATTCCCAGTCCTCTGAGCAAAATATCAATATCGATGCAGCCGAACCGAGATTGCGCCAAGAGCCCGCGCCTGAGATGCTGTTTCCGCTTGCTACTCCCTTAGACTTGCTTTCAATGGCCCGACCTGGTCGGACCGATTTGCGATCTTCGTGATTGTGTTTCGAGGTAGCCGCGCGTCTGCGGACCTGCGTTTCTGACGTAATTTCCACCATGATAACACTCACCTTGCGGGCGAAGGGAGACTTAACGAGATTCAAGCCGGAACTAGATCCCACCGGCCGGATACAGCAAATACCCTAGGGCGGCGCCACCGCGATCCGTGTTACCTATCTAGCTGAAGTCTGTCGATTCCCAGCTTTACCCGCAGATATTTATTTATCGATATGAGCGGCAGCGAGATCTTTCTTAGCGTACCGCGTGTGGAGCGTCGTTCTCACGTTCAGTCTAGCGCGCCCGCGTTGCGCCCGGAGAACCGTGCCGCCGTGAGAGATCAAATCAAAGATATGAAAGGAATGGTACCGGCTTGATTCTCCCATCCCATCGGAAAGCCAGGAATTGAGCAGCTGCAGGAGAGACCATGAAACGAGGCAACCAAGATTCCTCCACCGCCGTTGTCAACGGCAAGCCCGACGAGGCGCAGAAGGGCAAGAACAACGGGCATTCAATTCGCGCGGCTGAACCGGATGCGGCTGACCTTGGCGTGATTCTTGCCAGCCTGCAGACCATGCGTGATGGAGACTTCTCTGTGCGTCTTCCAGGTTCCTGGACGGGACTGGCGGGTAAGATCGCCGACACGTTTAACTCGATTGTCGCCGCGAATCAGCAGATCTCTCAGGAATTGAAGCGAGTGGGACAGGTAGTTGGTAAAGAAGGAAGAACCCGGGAGCGCGCCCGCTTCCATGAGTCCAGAGGGTCCTGGGGCGACATGGAAGTTTCGGTGAACACGCTGGTTGAAGATCTGTTGCGCCCAACGGCGGGCGTTACCCGCGCCATCGCCGCGGTTGCACAAGGCAATCTTACACAGACTGTGCGATTGGACGTGGATGGACGGCCGCTGGAGGGCGAGTTCCTGCGTTCGGCCAACATCGTGAACACCATGATTCAGCAGCTCGGCGTATTCACCGCTGAAGTGACACGCGTGGCGCGCGAAGTCGGTACTGACGGCAAATTGGGAGGCCAGGCACAGGTGCCGGGCGTCGCCGGAACGTGGAAAGATTTGACCGATTCTGTGAACTCGATGGCCAGCAACTTAACAGGCCAGGTTCGTAACATCGCGGAAGTTGCGACAGCTGTGGCCAGCGGCGATTTGTCGCGCAAGATCACGGTTGACGTTCGCGGTGAAATTCTGCAGTTGAAGGAAGCCATCAACACGATGGTGGATCAGCTGCGATCCTTCGCTTCGGAAGTAACCCGCGTAGCCCGCGAAGTGGGTACCGACGGCAAGCTCGGCGGACAAGCCGTGGTTGTGGGCGTGGCCGGAACGTGGAAGGACCTTACAGACTCCGTGAACGCGATGGCCGGCAACTTGACGGCGCAAGTGCGAAACATCGCTGAAGTGACGACGGCCGTGGCGCGCGGCGACTTGTCCCGCAAGATTACCGTCGATGTGAAGGGGGAAATTCTCGAATTGAAGGACACCATCAACACGATGGTGGACCAGCTCAACGCCTTCGCCGGCGAAGTCACGCGCGTGGCTCGCGAAGTGGGAACAGAAGGCAAACTCGGCGGACAGGCGCAGGTGCCGGGCGTAGGTGGAACATGGAAGGATCTTACTGACAATGTGAACTTCATGGCCAGCAACCTCACAGGCCAGGTGCGAAACATTGCCGAAGTGGCTACGGCCATTGCAACCGGCGACTTGTCGCGCAAAATAACGGTCGACGTGCGCGGCGAAATTTTGCAGCTCAAAGAAACGCTGAACACGATGGTCGATCAGCTCAACCGTTTCGCGGGAGAAGTGACGCGAGTGGCCCGCGAAGTGGGAACAGAAGGGCGTCTGGGAGGGCAGGCCAATGTGCCGGGTGTTGCCGGAACCTGGAAAGATCTAACCGATTCTGTGAACTCGATGGCCGGAAACCTCACCGGTCAAGTGCGAAACATTGCCGAAGTTACGACCGCAGTGGCTCGCGGCGACTTGTCGCGCAAGATTACGGTCGACGTGAAGGGCGAAATTCTCGAACTCAAAAACACCATCAACACGATGGTGGACCAACTCAACGCGTTCGCGGGCGAAGTGACGCGCGTGGCTCGCGAAGTGGGTACGGAAGGAAAACTAGGCGGCCAGGCGCAAGTGCCGGGAGTCGCCGGAACGTGGAAAGATCTGACTGACAATGTGAACTTCATGGCCAGCAACCTGACGGGCCAGGTGCGAAACATCGCTGAGGTTGCAACGGCCGTGGCTCGTGGCGACTTGTCGCGCAAGATCACGGTCGACGTGCGCGGAGAAATTCTCGAGCTCAAAGACACCATCAACACGATGGTGGACCAGTTGCGGTCGTTCGCGTCCGAAGTAACTCGCGTGGCTCGCGAAGTCGGTACTGATGGAAAACTCGGTGGACAGGCTCAGGTGCCTGGCGTCGCCGGCACATGGAAAGATCTCACCGATTCGGTTAACTCGATGGCCAGCAACCTCACCGGTCAGGTTCGTAACATCGCCGAAGTGGCGACAGCTATTGCCAGCGGCGACTTGTCAAAGAAAATCACGGTCAACGTCAGCGGCGAGATCCTGCTGCTGAAGGAAACCATCAACACGATGGTGGACCAACTGAATGCATTCGCCGGCGAAGTAACACGTGTGGCCCGCGAGGTCGGGACCGAAGGACGCCTGGGGGGGCAGGCCAACGTTCCTGGCGTCGCGGGCACGTGGAAAGACTTGACCGACTCGGTCAATTCGATGGCCGGCAACCTCACTGGTCAGGTCCGAAACATCGCCGAAGTCACTACGGCTGTGGCTCGCGGCGACTTGTCACGCAAGATTACGGTCGACGTGAAGGGAGAAATTCTTGAACTCAAGAACACCATCAACACGATGGTGGACCAGCTGAACGCGTTCGCTGGTGAGGTGACGCGCGTGGCGCGTGAAGTAGGTACGGACGGTAAGCTCGGTGGACAGGCTCAGGTTCCGGGCGTCGCCGGGACCTGGAAAGATCTCACCGACAACGTCAACTTCATGGCCTCGAACTTGACCGGCCAGGTGCGAAACATTGCCGAGGTCGCAACTGCCATTGCCAACGGCGACTTGTCGAAAAAGATTACGGTCGACGTGCGTGGCGAAATCTTACAGCTCAAAGAAACGCTGAACACGATGGTGGAGCAGTTGCGTTCATTCGCCGCCGAAGTGACGCGCGTTGCCCGAGAAGTCGGCTCCGAAGGCCGGCTTGGCGGTCAGGCGAACGTCTCCGGAGTGGCAGGTACATGGAAGGATTTGACCGACTCGGTGAATGCGATGGCCGGGAACCTTACGGGCCAGGTGCGAAACATCGCCGAAGTGACGACCGCCGTTGCCCGCGGCGACTTGTCGCGCAAAATCACGGTCGACGTCAAGGGCGAAATTCTCGAACTCAAGAACACCATCAACACGATGGTCGATCAGCTCAACGCTTTCGCCGCCGAAGTAACGCGCGTGGCGCGTGAAGTGGGTACCGAAGGTAAGCTTGGCGGACAGGCGCAAGTCCCGGGGGTCGCCGGAACGTGGAAGGATCTCACCGACAACGTGAACGTTATGGCGGCGAACCTTACTGAGCAGGTGCGCGGCATTGTGAAGGTGGTAACTGCAGTCGCAAACGGCGAACTCACACAGAAGCTGACGGTAAACGCGAAAGGCGAAGTCGCGGCTCTGGCTGAGACGATCAACAACATGACCGACACCCTTGCCACGTTCGCGGACCAGGTAACGACCGTGGCTCGCGAAGTCGGGGTTGAGGGCCGGCTTGGTGGACAAGCCAATGTGCCCGGCGCTGCCGGAACGTGGAAAGATCTTACCGGCAACGTGAACCTGCTGGCCGACAACCTGACGAACCAGGTGCGTGCGATTGCAGAAGTCGCAACCGCCGTAACTAAGGGCGACTTGACCCGGTCGATTCAGGTGGAAGCCAGCGGCGAAGTGGCGGAGTTGAAAGACAACATCAACACGATGATCGATAACCTCCGTCTGACGACCGATCGCAACACTGAACAGGACTGGCTCAAGACGAACTTGGCTCGGTTTACCGGCATGTTGCAAGGACAACGCGATTTGACAACGGTGGGGCGCATGTTGCTTTCCGAACTTGCTCCTCTGGTGAATGCACAGCAAGGCGTCATTTATCAGATGGGAGGCGAAGAAGCGGCCGAAATGGTGTTGCTCTCAGCCTTTGCGGGAGACGGCGAAGATGGGCACCTTCGCCGACTGAAGCTGGGTGAAGGACTGGTTGGACAATGCGCGTCAGAGAAACGCAGAATGCTGATTTCTGATTTACCACCCAATACAGTCGCAATTCGTTCCGGCTTGTTTGAATCGGTGCCGCGAAACGTGATTGTGTTGCCGGTATTGTTTGAAGACCGAGTGAAAGCCGTCATTGAATTAGCTTCCCTAAGTGCATTCACAACTTCGCAACTAGCGTTTCTCGAGCAACTGACCGCCAGTATCGGCATCGTGCTGAACAGTATTGAGGCCACGATGCAGACGGAAGGCTTGTTAAAGCAATCGCAACAGTTGGCGACCGAGCTTCAAGTTCAGCAAAAAGAGTTGCAGCAAACCAACGAGCAACTCGCGCAAAAAGCTCAACAGCTTGCCGAACAGAACGTGGAAGTGGAACGGAAGAACCAGGAAATCGAACAAGCACGCCGCGCTCTGGAAGAAAAAGCCAAGGAACTGGCGCTCACTTCGAAATACAAGTCAGAATTCCTGGCGAACATGTCGCACGAGTTGCGTACGCCCCTGAACAGCATTCTGGTACTCGGCCAACAACTCAGCGACAATCCGGACGGCAACCTCACGCCAAAACAAGTCGAATTCTCGCGCACGATTCATGGCGCCGGTACGGACTTGCTCAATCTGATCACCGATATTCTCGATCTGTCGAAAATCGAATCCGGCACTGTGTCGGTCGAGGCGGAAGAAGTCTTCTTCGCCAGCCTGCTGGATGCGGTCGGCCGGCCGTTCCGGCACGAAGCGGAGAATCGGCATCTCGGATTCGAGGTGCAGAGCGATCAGCACCTGCCGCGCAGTGTGGTCACCGACTCCAAACGCTTACAGCAGGTCTTGAAGAACCTGCTGTCGAATGCCTTCAAGTTCACCGAGATCGGAGGAGTTCGGCTGGCGGTTCGTCCGGCGAAAGATGGCTGGAGCGAAGGCCATCCAATTCTGTCGAAAGCGGCGGCGGTCGTGGCTTTCGAAGTATCCGATACCGGTATCGGCATCCCGATCGAGAAGCAAAGGATTATATTCGAGGCCTTCCAACAGGCAGACGCAGGCACCAGCCGCAAGTACGGCGGAACTGGACTGGGTCTCGCCATCAGCCGCGAATTAGCAAGCCTGCTGGGTGGAGAAATTCAGCTGCGAAGTGCTCCCGGACGAGGCAGTACCTTTACCCTGTACTTGCCGCAAACTTATGTGGGGCCGTCCGCCTCGAATGCGACGACAGCGGAAAGGAGATCGCCGTCGTCCGCTTCGGCTGCTCAACTGTCGGTAGCGGAGCATCCGATTGAAAGGATTCCCGATGACCGCGAAGATCTGCTGCCAGATGACGCGATCCTCCTGATTGTGGAAGATGATCCGCACTACGCGCGCGTGCTATGCGATCTTTCGCGCGACAAGGGCTTCAAGGTTCTCGTCGCCAACCGTGGGGCGGAAGCTCTGCAACTGGCGCAGGAGTATCATCCGACCGCAATCTCGCTGGATGTTTTCCTGCCTGACATGCTCGGCTGGACGGTTCTGAATCATCTGAAACAGGATCCGACGACCCGGCATATTCCCGTGCAGATGCTGACGCTCGACGAAGATCGCCACCACGGCCTGGCGCGCGGAGCATTTGCTTTCGTGACGAAGCCGACAACTCCGGAGGGTCTGGAAACAGCGCTTGATCGGATCAAAGAATATTCTTCTCCGCGGCGCAAGCGGTTGCTGGTGGTGGAGGATAATCCGGCGGAGCAGTTCAGCATCAAAGAACTGCTGGGCTACGACGACATCGACGTCACCGTCGTCTCAACCGGCGAGGAGGCGGTAGAAGCGGTAAGGCAGGAATCGTACGATTGTGTGGTGCTCGATCTCCGTCTGCCGGATATATCTGGTTTCGAAGTGCTGGAACGATTCCGCGACACGCCAACGATCGGCGACTTGCCGGTGATTGTTTTCACGGGCAAGGAGCTTTCGCCGGAAGAAGATGCGCGGCTCCATTCGCTGGCGCGAAGCGTTGTGGTGAAGGGAGTGGAATCTCCTGAACGGTTGCTGGATGAGACTGCTCTGTTTTTGCACCGAGTTGTTTCCAATCTTCCCGCGGAGAAGCAGAGAATGCTCGACCGCCTGCACCGTTCGGATGATGCGCTGATCGGCAAGAAAGTCCTGATTGTGGACGATGACGTGCGCAACATCTTCGCTCTCAGCAGTGTTATCGAACGTAGGGGCATGACGGTAATCACGGCCGGAACGGGCAGGGAAGCGATCGCCAAGCTGGAATCGACTCCCGAGGTAGCGATCGTGCTCATGGATATTATGATGCCCGAGATGGATGGTTACGAAACTATGCAGGTAATTCGGCAGAACGCATCGTTCCGGCGGTTGCCGATCATAGCCTTGACCGCAAAAGCGATGAAAGGTGACCGGGAGAAATGCCTGGAGGCCGGTGCTTCAGAGTACTTGGCAAAGCCCGTCAACACCGAGCAACTGTTGTCGTCACTGCGCATGTGGCTGCACCGGTAAAGGAATAGTTTGAAAAATAATCCGACGGCGACTGCGAAGGTTTCAAAAGGCGGGAACGACTGATGGTGGCACACGAGGCGGTCAACATTTTGATGGTGGATGATCAGCCTGGGAAGCTGCTGAGCTATGAAGTTATGCTCGATCCCTTGGGCGAGAACTTGATCAAGGCGAACTCCGCGAAGCAGGCGCTTGAAATCCTGCTAAAGACCGATGTCGCTGTGGTGTTGATGGACGTGAGCATGCCGGAGCTCGACGGCTTTCAACTGGCCGCCATGATTCGTCAACATCCGCGCTTCCAGAGAACCGCGATTATCTTTATCTCGGCGGTTCATCTGACCGACCTGGATCAGCTCAAAGGCTACGAGCACGGCGCGGTTGATTATATTTCAGTGCCGGTGGTGCAGGAGCTTCTTCGGGCGAAAGTGCGAGTATTCGCCGACCTGCATCGCAAGACCCGCCAGCTCGAGACTCTGAATCGCGAATTGGAGCGGCGTGTGCTCGATCGCACGGAGGAACTGGCTGCCAAAGCGGAGTTGTTGCAACGACTGAATACAGAGCTGGTTGGCAAGAATCGCGAATTGGATGCGATTGTGCGCACGGCTCCGGACATCATCTTCAGCCGGCAGGCAGACGGATCACGCGATTACATCAGCGACCGCTTCTACGACTACACAGGTGCTGTCCCAGGCTCGGCAAATGGATTTGGCTGGGTCGATTATGTGCATCCAGAAGATCAGGACAGGGCTACGGCGCAGTGGATTAGCTGTGTGGAATCTGGTGCGAACTATGAAGCCGAGTACCGCCTGCGTTCGGAAGACGGAGGATACCGTTGGTTTCGCGCCCGCGCCGTGCCGATTCGGCACGATGATGGGAAGATCATGAAGTGGTATGGCACCTGCTCCGATATTCATGACAGCAAGATGCTGGAGCAGTCGATTCGTGATAGTGCCGCTGAACTCGAAAGAATGGTAGACCGCCGAACGGACGAACTGCGAAGGCTTTCGGTCAGGCTCATGACAATGCAGGATCAGGAACGGCGCCGGATTGCGCGCGACCTGCACGATGGGCTTGGACAGGAACTTGCTGTCGCCAAGATGGTATTAGACAAAATGCTCTTGCAAAAGCCCTCGCAAGGCGACGGGTGGTCTCAAGCCAGCGCAATCATTGAGCGAGCCATTCAGCAGGTTCGCACCATGTCTCACCTTTTGCATCCGCCGCTGCTCGATGAAGTTGGACTACTGTCGGCATTGAACTGGTTCGTCGAGGGGCTGGCGAAACGCAGTGGCATTGAAGCTTCGCTCGACGTACAGCCGCCGGATTTTCCACGGCTTTCTACGGACGTCGAAACTGCAGTATTTCGCATTGTGCAAGAGGCTTTGACGAATGTCTTTCGTCACGCCGGAGCTCGCAAGGTTTGGATCAGCTTGAATCAAAAGGACGGGCAAATCGTGGTTGCGGTCCGCGACGACGGCAAAGGGATTGCAGAAAACGTTGTCGAATTGCGCCCCGGCAGTCTGGGGGTCGGTATTGGTGGCATGCGGCAGCGGGCAAAGGAATTTGGGGGAGAATTGCGCCTCAAGAATTCTAATCCGGGTACTTTGGTCGAACTGATAATTCCCGCGGGGGGCGTCTTGAGAGAGCCAGCCGCGGTTTTGCAATCCTAAGCAAAAGTTATCCAAACCTCTTCGGCAGCCTTAAGAGGCAGCCTTAAGAAAAGCTCTGCGGGTATCCTAAGATTGCTCGATGCGAATCGGTGTATATGTGCGGCCGATCGTCGAGCGTATCTTACGGCTAGAGGCTTTCCCCGATTCCCTTCCGCTTTCGCTTCCTTCATTCTGAGAGGTTAATGCTTCGTGCGAAGGTGCTCGAGGCCCTTTGCGTAGGGGAGATGATGGGTATGGCGAAAGATAAGTCGGCTTTCGGAATTTACGCGACGCGGAGTGAAGTGGAATCGGCAGTCAATGCCTTTGCGGACGCGGGATTCGCAATCTCGGACATCTCGGTGTTGTTGCCGGACGATGTCAGACAACAGGACGATTCGAACGAGATCGTCACCGAAAAAGCAACTAAGGCGCCTCAGGGTGCTGTCCTTGGTGCCAGTTCGGGAGCTGCGGTTGGGGGCGCGTTGGGCTGGCTTGTCGGAATCGGCGCGTTGATTATTCCAGGGATTGGACCTGTGATCGCAGCCGGACCGCTGGTCGCGGCTATTGCGGGAATTGGGATCGGAGGAGCGCTGGGAGGCTTTGCCGGCTCTTTGATTGGTTTGGGCGTGTCTGAGGTGGAAGCCAGGCGCTATGAAAGCAGAATGCTCGAAGGCAGAATTCTGGTGGTACTTCATTGCGCGAACTCCGAGGAAATCCAAAGGGCCCGGGAAGTCATGGAAATTACCCGCGCTGAAGAGATTTCGTGTTCCGAAGAAATGCTTAGCGAACGAAAGTCCGCTGCCTGACCAAGAATCAACTTCTGCGCCTGGTATCTCGTTGTTCTTCTAGATACTACAGCCCGCGACTACCGTGTCCACTGTATAGGTTTGCGGCCACGCTCACTCCACTTTACAGCTTGATACTGATAGCAGGGGCTCGCTTGCACAGTTAAGTTACGAACGTAGGAAAAATCTGAATGGTTGCTCGCTTCGAGCACAAGAAGAGGGAATTATGAGAAAAGGTGTTAGTTCCGCGCTCCCGAGACTCAGCCTGGTGCTCGGCGCAAGTTGTCTGCTGCTGGCGGGGATGGCTTTCGCGCAGGATTCAGAAACGAAAAATCAATCTGATATTGAAAAGCGCATACAAGCGTCGGCGCGTGTATTAGACGAGATTATGGGCACTCCCGACAAATCGATTCCGGACAAGGTTATGAAGGATGCGAAGTGTATTGCCGTGATTCCCTCCATGGTGAAGATTGCAGTCGGATTCGGAGGAAGCCACGGTAAAGGTGTTGCGACGTGCAGGTTAGAGAACGGGCACTGGAGCCCGCCGGCGCCGATCACCATCACCGGTGGAAGCTGGGGCCTGCAATTAGGCGGCCAAGCCGTTGACCTCGTTCTGGTTGTGATGAACCAGGAGGGGATGAACCATCTGCTGTCCAGTAAATTCAAAATTGGTGCCGACGCATCAGCCGCCGCTGGGCCGGTGGGACGGGATGCCGGTGCAGATACCGACTGGAAGATGAAGAGCGAGATTCTGACTTACTCGCGCGCTCGTGGGCTCTTCGCGGGAATCGATCTTAATGGTTCCGTCGTGACCCAAGATAAAGACGAGACGCGGCTCCTGTACGGAAAATTTGTGCCGTTCGCCGATATCTTCATGGGAAAGGCTCACCCGAGGGAGTCCGTCGGAATGTTTGAAACGGCCGTGCGCAAGTATTCAGATCAGGCTCGAGGGCGGGAGCACGGCGAGATGAAGACGTCAACTTCGACGGAGTCCGCAAGCCGTTAATTTATGCACTTGTTCAGTTCAGTGGAGGCCCGGTTTCTGGCAGTCCGGGCCTCGAGTATCAGCACATTGAAAATCCTGGAGGAACTTAATGTCGACGATCCTATTGATCATCTTAGTTCTCTTACTGGTTGGAGCGTTGCCGGCGTGGCCGTATAGCCGTTCGTGGGGCTATTACCCAAGTGGTGGACTCGGCCTGGTAGTCGTGGTGTTGCTGGTGTTGCTCCTGGCTGGAAGATTGTAGGAAGCGGCGGAAGCAAGTAAGCGCTTGGAATTCAAATGACACTCCTTATCCTGGCCGGGAACAAGCGGGTATTACAACGGGACGCGAAGGGAAGCACTTGTTGGTTTCTGTTCGCGTCCTGCCGGTGAAATTCGAATTCGCAAACCCTTCTTATTTGCACGCATCTAACTGAAATAGTTTTGGGGGAAGATCAGGGAGTAACAATGCTGAACCAGCAAAATTCTCAACAATCCGCGCTGCTTCAATTTTCGCCGCCCACGGTGCTCAATCGCCCATACAGCAGCCGGGTGCGGAATGCGCCAGCCTTCAATTCCGGTTCGCGCTCGAGAGAAGAAAAGATTCTCGTCCCCGATGCAATTTGGGGACAATATAACAACTACAGATCCAACGGATTGGTGGGTTCAGCAATTGTGCACGTGGTATTGCTGGCGCTAATTCTGGGCGGCGCATTGTTCGGCCATCAGGTGGTACAGAAGGCGCAGCAGCGCGAAGTAGTGACTTTAATTGCGCCCTCGCCTGATACCTACGCCTTGCCGGTTGCCAAGAAAGTAGTGAGCGGCGGCGGCGGCGGCGGAGATCGCGACCGCATTCAGGCGCCGAAAGGCGCGTTGCCGAAGCCTGCTTTGCAGCAGATCACCCCTCCCGCAATCGTGATGCGTAACGAGCATCCAAAGCTCGCGGTGCAGCCAACGGTGGTTGTTCCTCCGCAGGTTCACCTCGCGGAGAATCACATGCCAAATCTGGGCATTCCCTCGAGTGCGCCCTTGCCTTCGGCTCCGCCTTCGAACGGAGTCGGCTCCGGCGGCGGCATTGGCTCGGGATCTGGGGGCGGAGTTGGCGTGGGGCACGGTCCGGGCGTCGGTGCGGGAAGTGGCGGTGGAATCGGAGGCGGCGTATATAAAGTCGGTGGCGGGATCTCAGCTCCTCAAGCCGTCTCCACGCCGGATCCGGAATATACCGAAGAGGCTCGAAACGCTAAAACACAGGGAACATGTATTCTCTGGCTGATCGTCGACGATCATGGCAACCCGCGCGACATTCGAGTAGTTCGCGGCCTCGGCTTCGGACTTGATGCGAAAGCGATTGAAGCGGTTCGACAGTGGCGCTTCCAGCCGGCCGAGAAGGATGGGCATCCCGTTAACGTGCAAATCAGCGTGGAGGTGGGATTCCGCCTTTACTAACTAATCGTAATTGTTCGTAGTGATTTGATCATAAGGAGCACTGCCTGATTGTGGGCCCTTGGCCGCACAAGCGGCACGCGCTCCTTATGCATTTTTGTGCATGACGAAGTCCCATAAGCGAGCATCTAAGACTTCAATCAAAACTCAAAGGTTGATCCGCATTTTCCTGCACGGGCACTGTACAGCAAGTCTGGCATTCAATTACAGGAGCCTCCCTATGGGACCGAAAGGCCGTTGCCTCTAGTCTCCAATCTGGACGTTGATGTTCCCGGAAGGGTCGGGAGCAGCAGGCACCCAGATCGACAAGGAGAGAATACAGTGGCGACTTTCGCTTTATCTGCGACAGCAAATGTGATTCCGGTCCGCGAAGAAACCAACCGAGATGAATCAGAACGCAGCCTGGTTCAGCGCGCCCAAGCAGGCGACGAGCAGGCGTTTGCCACGCTCTTCCAGCTCCATAAAAAGCGCGTGTATTCAGTATGTCTGCTGATGACTAAAGACATTGCCGAAGCCGAAGATCTAACCCAGGAGGCGTTCCTGCAAGTGTTTCGCAGCGTCAGCTCATTCCGGGGCGACTCGGCCTTTTCCACCTGGCTATATCGCGTGGCGGTGAATACGGTGCTCATGAAGTTGCGCCGCCGCAAGGCTCCACCAATCGTCTCGCTGGATGAACCAGTTTCCAGCGAATCACCGTCGCTTCGTCGCGATATTGGAAATCCGGATCCGCGGCTTTCTGGCGCAATCGATCGCATTGCTCTGCGCCGCGCCATGCTGGAGCTGCCGGAAGGATGCCGCAAGATTTTCGCGCTTCACGAAGTGGAGGGATATCAGCATCACGAGATTGCGCAGATGCTCGATTGCTCCGTGGGCAATTCGAAATCGCAATTGCACAAGGCCAAAATGAAGATGCGCGATTTACTGTTTCCGAAACGTAGAGTGCTGCGCCGCGCGCCGGCCAACCACACGGCAGAATCGTTGTCGTAGGGTTTGCAAGTGCGTCCAGTTGCGACGCGTCACTTATGCGGCAAGCGATGTTTGCAGACGGAGAGAGGACAAGAGCTGTGGGACTCGGGGCAATCGTAGTAATCGGGCCAGGTGCAGAGCATGCCAGCGTTCTCCCCGAACGTGGCTCGTTTCTCTCGCGACCGCTCGCGTACTTCGACGTTCTAGGCCGCTCAACAGCGGAGCGCGTTATCGAGCGTTTTGTTCGTGCGGATGTGGATGTCGTGACAGTACTTCAGCCAAATGCTGATTCGGGCGTGAAGGCTTGTTTCACGGCGTTCGAAAACGTCGAATTTCACGTCGCAAACGATGTCGCGGCTGAGGTGCGACAAAAGCTGCAAGAGTATTCGCGGAACGGAATCGAGCATTCATTTCTGATTTTAGGGAATGTTTACGCAGAGACGGATCTGCTCGATCTTTACTACTTTCACCGCGAGGCAAGGCAGGCTGCAACCCGCGCCATGGACCGCGACGGGGCTTTGGATCTGTGGGTGCTCGATTGCGCGAAAGCACACGATCAAGATGTCGATCTGCAACACCTGCGCGAGTGGAAGACATCGCACACTTCCTATTTCATTCGGGAATATGTAAACCGGCTGGCCGATCCAAGAGATTTGCGGCGATTTGCCTCGGATTTACTGCGGGGCCGCTGCTCGCCGCAGCCGCTGGGGCGGGAAGTCAAACGTGGCATCTGGATCGACGACGGAGCTGAGGTGCATCGCCGTGCTCGCCTCGTGGCACCGGCTTACATCGGCCGCGGCACGAAAATCATGGAAGATACCTTGGTCACACGGTTCAGCAACGTCGAGAAGGACTGCTGCGTCAATTACGGCACGGTGATTGAAGACAGTTCGATTCTGCAGAGCACCGAAATTGGCATTTGCCTGGATGTGTGCCACGCCGTGGCAAACGGTAACAAGCTTTTGAAGTTGGATCGCAACGTTGTCATTGAAATTACCGATGCCAATGTGATGCGGCCCAATGGCCAAGCCCGGGGTCAAGGGAAAGACCGCAACAAATGGTCCAGAAGGGTTTTGATGTTCAGTGGCCGCAAGCAACGGCAACAACCGATTAGCGATTTGCAGCCCGCGGCTTCAGCGCCAAAGCCGCGCAGGTTGCAAGCAAATTCCATATAGGGGTGAAAGAGATGTCGAGCAAGAGTCCAGTCATTGTCATGGAAGCACCGGAAAAGTTGAACCATTCAGAAGCGCAGGCGTTCCTGGCCGAATTGCAGCCACTACTGCAGTCCGATCGTCCGCGCATCGTTCTGGATTGTTCGCAGGTCCAACACATGGATAGTGCCGGGATCGAGATGCTGCTGAATTGCATGGCGGAAGCGATGAAACGCGATGGGGATATCAAACTCGCGAGCCTTTCGCCTGCATCGGCAGCCATACTGGAACTTATGCGAGTCGACCGTCTCTTTGAAGTGTTCGATACGTCCGAGGAGGCAGTCCGGAGTTTTCAAGCTGTTGCATTGCCAGATGCTTCGCCGAGCCTGCCCTGGTATTCAGGGGGGTATGGGCTCGCCGACCTGAAATCCGCCAGCTAGCGATTCGTGTCGCATTGAGGTAGGGCAATGAGAGTAAGAAGAAGAGTTTTGGCCCATGTAGCTTGGAGTGCCATGTTTGTCTCCGGGTCCATTGGATCGGTATTGCCGGTTGCGGCGCAACAATCTTCGCAGGACGCGAATCCGCAATCTGTCGCGGCTTCCGCGGAAAGAGCCGATCTAACTCCCGCGGCATCCCATGAATTGCCCGATAGTCCGGGTGCGATTGTGGCCCAGGCGCAGGCGCCTCCCCCGCCGCAGCCTGCGCCGCAGCCTTCACCGCCTCAATCGTCGACCAGCCAGACGTCTGGTCAGAAGCCCGTAGGAACGGCAGCAGCTGAAGCTCCGAGCACGGCGGGGGTTGCAGCATCCCAGCCAGCAGGGGCAGCGATTGCGCCGGCAAAACAACGCCGGGCTCGCACCATCATCATCCGAACCGGAGCGATTATCGGCGCCGCAGTCGCGGTAGGGGTGGTGGTTGGATTAACTGAGGCGACATCCAGCAAGCCTCCGGGCGCGCACTGATTGCATAGCGAGCAGGGAACGATGCCGAGCCAACGTGTGAAAATAGTCAGTTTCTCCGGAATCGATGGAGCCGGCAAGACAACGCAGATTCAGGCACTCGTCGATTGGCTGCGGGGGGGCGGTCTGCGCGTCGAGCTTTTGACATTCTGGGATGACATTGTAGTGCTGTCGCGATTCCGTGAGGGTTTAAGCCACAAAGTATTTCGCGGCGATCAGGGCATCGGATCGCCGGAAACGCCTCTGAATCGCCGCGATAAGAACGTTACATCCTGGCCCGTTACGACTTTCCGATTTCTCTTGTACTTCTTGGACGCGCTTAGCCTGTTGCGCAAGGTTCGGCAATCGAGAGAATCCGATGCCGACGTGGTGATCTTCGATCGTTACATTTATGACGAGCTGGCCAATCTGCCGCTGCATCGCGGCCTTACTCGAACTTACATTCGTACGCTGCTTCGCTTTGTGCCTGCCCCCGACGTAGCCTATGTGATCGACGCCGATCCCCTCGCAGCCCGCCAAAGGAAGCCAGAGTACCCGCTCGAATTCATTCGAAAAAATCGAGAAGCCTACCTCACCATGAGTCAGTTCGCTCGAGCCATTACCGTGATTGAGCCGAGTTCGGTTGCCGATGCCGAATTGAAGGTGAGACAGGCATTCTTGAGCAACGTTCCTGCCCAGGAGCGAGGATTCGCCGGCCTCGCAGCCGTGCAATAGAAGTGGCGTCAGATTCAGGCGGCCCGCCTCTTTTCTCTGCCAACATCTTTTGTCTCAGGCACATCGAATACCCTGGGCGACATTGTAGGGCGGAGAAATAATGAAAATTTGTCTGGTAACTACTTTCCCACCCAGTCAGGGCGGACTAGCCGAGTATGGCCTTCACATCGCCCAGGAACTACGTCGCAATCCGTTCCTTACCCTTACGATCCTGGCCGACAAGGTCTCGACCGGCGAATCGGAATTGGAGGGCTTCACGGTCGAACGATGCTGGTCCTTCGATGATCCGCTGAGCGTTTTTCGACTGTTGAAAATGCTGCGCAGGCAAAAGCCGGACGTGGTTTGGTTCAACTTGCTGTTCAGCACATTTGGCCGCAATCCCATCAATGCCTTCCTCGGTCTGCTGACGCCGTTGCTCGCGCGCCTCAGCGGATGCTACACGCATGTGACCCTGCATCATCTTATGGACACAGTGGATTTAAAGGATGCTGGTGTGAAGCACGCGCGCGTTTACCGCTGGGCGGGGGCGATCGCGACGAGAATATTGCTGTTGTCGAATTCGGTGTCTGTACTGATGCCGGGATATCGCAAGATCCTTCACGAAAAATATGGGCGGGACAACGTCCATCTCCGCTCTCATGGAATTCTAACGACGAGACCGGAGTATCCGGATTTTGCCCGCCGGGGCAATCCTGAACATCGCATTCTCGCTTTCGGGAAATGGGGAACTTACAAAAGGCTGGAATTGATGATCGAGGCCTTTGAGAGCCTTTCCAAGGCTTTGCCCAATGCCAGGCTCGTCGTCGGGGGAGGCGACCATCCTCAAGCTGCGGGCTATGTCCAGTCGATGATGCACAAGTGCGCCGAAAATCCGAACATCGAATTTACCGGCTATGTGCCCGAGGAGCAATTGCCCGCTCTTTTCCAGAGTGCGACGGTCGCGGTGATGCCGTACTCCTCCTCGACCGGCTGCAGCGGAGTGGCGCATCTGGCGTGCGCCTACGGCGTGCCAATCCTTTGCGCCGATCTTCCGGATTTCCGCCAAATGGCGGAAGGCGAAGAGATCGCAATCGAGTTTTACAAGCCGGGTGACGCGCAGGATTTGGCCAGTTGCCTTACCCGCTTCCTGAGTAATCCTGCCAGGCAGGAGGAAATGGCGGCACAGAACTATTTCACAGCGCTGCGCATGACCATGCCTACGATCGTGCTGAAGTATCTGCGGCACTTTGAACTTGATCAAAGAGCCGAAACACTACGGCAGATCACGCGATTCAGGAGACTCCCGAGCTGGGTTCCCTCCAAAGCGCTTCTCTTGCGCAGGATGACTGGCAACGCCAGCGGTTTGATCTACCGTTCTGCGGTGCATCGACCTGCCGCGACCCGAGGCCGCGGCAAGCCATTATTGAATGACAACTTCGATGGTGGCGGAAAGCTGAGTGGTGCCCGAACTCCCGTTAACGGTGACGGGATAGCTAACCTGGGGGGCGGGACCGCTGACGTTCTTGACGGAAGTCGCTTGTGGGCTGGTACTGCCGCCGCAGGAAGAACTGACGATTCCGATGCTGAGGAGCGCGACAATGGCGAGCATTTGCATTCTGCGGCGTCCGGGAGCGCTTCCGATGAAAGCGAAGCCGACTATCCCGAACGAGAAGAGCCAGCTGGCATAGATGGGCAACGATTTCCCGTTGCGTTTCGCATTCATCCTACGAACGGCAACGGTAGAAATGGTAAGGGTTGAGTTTGCCGTGCCGGAACCGGGAGCAATGCTGCCGGGAGAGAATGAGCAGCTAAGCGTGCTCGGCAGGCCGGTGCACGAAAGGGCAATCGGGCTGGTGAACGTGCCTGATTGCATCGCTGCGCTGACGGTTACTTTTCCGGATTGACCGGAGACGACGGTGATCGCCGTCGGTGATGCGCCAAAAGATATGACGGGTGGCACCGGTGGGGGCACTGGAGCAGGCGCCACGGGGGCAACGGTGTTCGGGCAAGTGGGCGTGTAATTCACCGCGCCAGTCATGTGATTCGCTATCGTGGGTTTGCCCACTGCCTGGACGAACAACTGATAGGCTCCTTCAGGGACCGGGAATCCACACAGGTTCAGCGAATGAACGCCCGGGGCGATGTCGCTCAGCGACATCAGGTTCTGACCATCAGTGCTGATGTACACCTCGTAATGATCAATCGTGTTCTCGTTTCCGCTGATGGACCACTGCAACGAGTTCGCGCTCAAGCTCGGAGTAAGCAAGAAGCAATTGTCGATTCCGGACTCGATCTCGGTGGCTTCTTCATAATCGTTCCAGGTCACGAGTTGGAGATAAGGCAGAGGCTTGCCGGAATTGTAAAGGCCGTTGATCTCGGAAAATGTTTGCAGCCAGGTCTGGCCGCACTGCTGTGACATGATGCGGTTCGATCCCCAGGAAGCGTATTTGTCGTTGAAACCCTTATAGGTGGCTCCAATGGTTTGCGCGTTCGAGTGGGACATTCCCGCTTGATAAAAACTCGTCAAGTAAGGCAAACCGTAATCAGACGCGGTCGGCATGACCCAAGAGTAACTGCCGTCAGTCAGGTCCGCGGTGAACCCGTCGTTGTTCTCGAAAATTAGTACCGGCTGCGTGCTCATTTCGGCGAGCGCGGAGTTCCAGCTTACGGACGGATAGGAAAGATTGACGTTGAATTGAGTGATTACCGGCTTGCCCTGCATCGTCATGTACGCCGGCGAAGTGAAGTAAGTTTTTTCGATGTATTGGAGATCATTTACTAACGCCTGTTGCGGCGAGCAGCCAGCGCAGGAATACCACTCGATCGCTCCCTTATCGATCATGATCGCGAAGCTGAAACCGGGATGGGTTTCGGCCTGCGCCATGATCTGTAGCGCGGCCTGATCCAGTGCATTTCCCTGTCCATACCAATCGAGGACCACGCCGTCGATACCGCGGCTGACCATGTCGTCGATTTGGCTCTTGACCTCATTCGGATCGCTCGAGTTGTAGCCGATATTCATGTGGTTTGACTGGCCGAACCAGAGAACCATATGGGCATAAATTTTCGTTGTTGCGCCCGGATAAAGCAGGGTGTGGACGTCAACTTTGCTCACATTTCCGGCGCCAAGATCGCCATTCGAAAGCGAGATAAAGCTATTTGCCGCGCTGGTGTTGTTGGACGTCTGAGCGGAGAGCGTTGTGGTTGGTACTACATATGAGGAACTGGTTGCGAAGAGCGGCGAAACTGAGAGAAGCAGAACTGCAACACCAACATAGACTTTACGCATCGGTCCTCAGGGGCGGAGTAAAAAGCCGAGGATCTTGCACACGGCGACCACAAAGAGGGAAGGCGCCCGCCTGTAGATTTCCTCTTTGGTCTTGGCCTAGCTTTGGTCGTTCTGGGTCGAGCTGGACTTTCTGGGAACTGTGCGAGCTTAAGTCGAAACGCCGTTTCGAGGAAAGATATCAATCGGCTAGGAACCTTAGTGTTAACACCTGAGTGCCATAGAATCAGACTGGCTAATAGCAGGCGTCCGCGCCCTTCCCATCGCAGAGAATGTCGTCCTTCGCCCGCGCGACACATCGAAAAACCATTTCTTTCAGGTACTTTCCTTGAATATCTGGATGATTGCCCTGAACTCTGAGCCAACAGCAGAGGCTCCTCTCCTCATCCTAGAAAAGCCTTTCACGTATTTCAGCGGAGGAAACTAGGTGGGTTTTCGAGAGCCGAAAGGTCTGCTTGCGGCCTTATTCCTGGTGGTTTTATCGCTCGTTCTTTGTAGTTGCCGTGGTCTGGTTGACGGCGCCTCTGCGCCCGATTCCTCGATCGACCATGTGATATTCATGCTGCAGGAAAACCGCAGCTTCGATACCTACTTCGGAATGCTCAACCCCTACCGCCAGGCGAAGGGCTGGACCGTCGGAGACGACGGCAACACCTATGCTGTCGATGGAATCGACGACAAGCTCACGACAATCTCCAATGAAGACGATGAAGGCCAGAGCTTCAGCCTCTTCAAATTGCAAAGTACTTGCGTCGATGACATGACCTCGGCATGGCTGGAGAGCTACGGCGATGTTAACCGTTACGATTTCAGTGCGAACCGCCCTACCCTGATGGATGGATTTGTTCATACGGCAGAGGGCTTTGCGAAGTCCGGATCGGGAGACGGGTCGTTCACAGATCTGGTCGGCAAGCGCGCGATGGGCTACTACGATCAAGGCATCTTGAATTATTACTACTACATGGCCTCCCAGTTCGCGATCTCGGATCGCTGGTTCTCCCCGGTTTCGAGCAAAAGCACGCCCAATCGTATTGCCACTATGACTGGAGGCACGACACAAGGGCTGGTACGCGATCCGTTCGTCGATGATGGGTTTGCCAACCAACTGAATATTGAAACCATCTTTCAGGAACTGGATGAGAATGGAGTCTCGTGGAAGATTTATTACTCGATTACCCAGGGTGGTTGCACCGAAAAAGATGGCGATTGTGGTACGGGACAAAATGCGAATGACTATCCGGTCAGCACTTTTATGGATTTCTCGTACTCAACGAAGTATGCATACGAGAATCCGCAACATGCAGTCTGCAAAGCACCGACGATCGGTTCGCAACAAGCGGTAGGCGATGCCAGCAATTCTTTTTGTATCGACCCCACTCACATAGCACCGCTGGCTCAGTATTTCAGGGACGTACAGAACAATACCCTGCCGAGCTATGCATTCATCGAAGCAGCATATGGGAATGGCGACGAGCATCCCGGCTCGGGACAATCGATATTGGTAGGGCAACAGCAGGTCGCGAGCCTCATCAACGCGTTGATGGAAAGCCCATCATGGCCGAGTTCGGTCTTTTTCTTGAGCTATGACGAACCGGGAGGGCCGTACGATCACGTGCCTCCGGTGCCCGGTCATTCGAACGAAAATACTGACGCGTCTTTGGGAACGATTCCCGATATCAGCACGATCGCTGTAAGTGCCGACGGCTACAATCCTTGTCTTCCGCCGGGAGGGACACCGACGCTCCATTGTGATCTTGAGTCCGACGACCCAGGCGCAAACGCCGGCGATGCGGCGGCGCAACAGGGCTTTGCGGCGCAACTGGGCTTCCGGCTGCCAAATCTCGTAATCTCTCCGTTCTCGCGAAAGCATTACGTGTCTCATGTACCCATGGACCACACGGCAATTATCAAGTTCGTCGAGAGTCGATTTATCAACTCCGGCGCGCATCTGACCAATCGAGACGCGGCGCAGCCCGACCTGCAGGATTTCTTTGACTTCGTGGGCACTCCATGGGCGACACCGCCAGCACCGCCGGCGCCAAATGCGCCGTCCGGCGCATGCACCCCAGAGAGCATGTGATCATTAGAAGAGAGGTGGCGGCCTTGCCTAATGGCTGACCGCGGCTTGCTACTGCCGGCTCGAATTCACCGTTATGCTGCGTGCCAGGTACTGGCTACCATCAAAACGAGTCTCCACGGTGATATCGGCGTCCGGGCGCAGATTGTCATCGACGCTGATCAGAGAGGGGTCGAAGTGAATTTCGTAGATCTTGTTGTCGGTGGAAGAAGTCAGAACGATGAGTCCGAGGCGAAGATCGAGGCCGGTGACGCGGCCGGCGAAGGTGAAGCTCGAACCAGGCACCGCCAGCACTGAAATTTCCCGCGCGACATCGCGACCACCTTCTTCGGCTCCGAATCTTACCGATACCAGAGTTCCAGCGATCAGCTCGCTCGGGCCGGCAGGGTGATCTCCGTGAACGATTTTGGTATCAGGTGTGACATGTACTTTCAGCGGTCGTGGAGAAAGCACGTCCCGCAGCACTAGTTCGCCCTTGTCGCTTCGATAGCTGGTCACAACGCCTTGGCTCTGACCGGCAGAAGCCATGTTCTTGAGCCGGATGGTTTTGGCAAAAACCAAACTTCCATCAAGAATCGTGTCGACATAGACGCGATCTCCTTTATGCAGATCGGAGGTCGAACCTTGCTCGGCGCCGCGATAGATATGGGTTCGCGGATCGAAGAAAATCTTGATTTTTCCGCCTCCGAAAACCTGAACCGTGATTTCATCCCGTATGCGGTCGAGCTTTTGAATCGTTCCCCCAATTAAGCTCGGTTTTTCGGCAGGCAGTGAAGGCAGATCTGGAAGGAGACTCGCCGGATCCATGGCCGCGTCTGAATCTTCGGGGGTGGGCTGAACCGTGCCGGCCGGCGCCGGAGATTTCGCAGGCACGGAAACAATGCTCTGTGCCGCTGCTTGCGCCTCTCTCGGACTAGGAACGACGCCAACTAAGAGAATACTCAAACTTGCGCACCACACAAGCCGACCCATGCTGATCCCCATCCTCAATCCGAAGAGCTTATTTCGAAGCAACGTATTCGATGCAAGTTGCGACTGGAAGGTGGTCAGGTGTTTGCTGTGTTTAAAATTTTGAGTGCAAACAAATGACGAGATTTGGCATCTCAGCTTTGCCGCAGCAGCATCGTTCAGGGGGAATTAAGAATGTCTTGGAAAAACTACATCGCCGCCGGTGTGATGGCCACGAGCCTGGCTCTTGGCACGTCAGCCCGTGCCGCTGACTTGAAGATTACTCTGCCAAAGCACAGCCACTTGACTCCGGTGCAGCGATTGAATCAGGAGGGCGTGGAAGCGATCAACAAGCACCACTACGAGAAGGCGGAGTCACTGTTCTATAAAGCTTATCTTCTCGACCCTGACGATCCATTCACACTGAACAATTTGGGCTATATTTCTGAATTGAAGGGCCAAGTCGACCGCGCCCTCAATTTTTATCAACTTGCCGGCCAGGATGCGACCGAAGCCGTGATCGCTCGTTCCAGTTCGCCCGAGTTGAAGGGACACTCAGTGAAGGAAGCGCTGGCGATTCCTGACCTTCCACTCGAAATCAATCATGACAACGTGGAAGCCGTGCGGATGTTGTCGCAGGGCAGGGCTCCAGAGGCCGATCTTTTTTTGACTCGGGTATTGGGGAAAGATCCAAAGAACATTTTCACCCTGAATAATCTCGGCGTCGCGAAAGAGATGGAGGGCGAGTCGCAGGAAGCGCTCCGGCTCTATGAAGAGGCTGCCGCCTTGGGTTCTAACGCGTCTGCCGTGGTGACGCTGAACAACGCGTGGAGGGGCAAGCCAGCCAGCCAGATGGCGGCGCAAAACGCGAGGAATCTGCAAACGCGGATTGATAACCAGAGAAGCGTCGAGACCAGATTGGCCGAGTTGAATGTTCGTGGAGTCTCCGCCTTGAACCGCAACGATCTGAACGCAGCCGAGCAGGATTTTCGCGCAGCGTTCGCCCTCGATCCGACCAACGCCTTTGCCGTGAATAACATTGGATATCTCTCCGAGATCGATGGAGACCGCGAGACGGCGCAATTCTATTACGACAAGGCACAGACGCTGCCCGGCTCCAACGCCAAGGTCGGACTGGCGTCACGAGGGTCTGCGGAAGGCTCGAAGCTGTCACAGGTCGCCTCGCAAAACGATTCGAAGGTCGAGATTAAAGTTGCCCAGGCGCAGCAGGCGCTACGCGCGCAGCATGAGCCGGTAGCTCTGTTCCATCGAAACAACACACCGGTGCAGGAACCGAATGCTTCCGCACCTACTCCGCAGCGACAGTAGATTATTAAAGATGGCTTAGTAAATCTGGGATCTACCTACGCGCTACTCCGGCGTCCAAATCCGATTGCCAACACATCAGTTAATCCAACACGCTGCGCTGCTGATAACGATCTATGTCCGATTCCGGATCATAAGTGAAATGGCGAACGAGGTTCTTGAAGTAACGCAGCAGCGTGTTGACGTTGGTGGCATACCAGCAGCATCGTGTCATCTGAGGTGAGAAACCGCAGATAAAACGGAAGCGACTCAGCACGGGCGCAGAGGGACCCAGCATTGCCGCAGCCATCCGATGGTTGCCGTCAAGAATTGTGAGCGGTCCGGTCTCATTGACACCGATTAGAAGCACGGCGGGGTTCACGAGATTGTCCTGCACCGAGGTGCTAAGAAGACGCAGCTTGCCGAAGAAACTATCATCGTTGTGCGATTTCAAGTGGACGCGGATGCGCTCAACGACATCCGTCATGTGAAAGCTGCCCTGCGCAACACGTCGCCATTGCGCCCGCGGAAAGAAGCGAATTCGGTCTAAGTCCTCTGGGCGCAGTTCGACTTCGTACCACATCGTGTCGGCCGGAAGCTCGCGCCACATGGGCCCTCGCCGCAGAAAAAGAAGGGCCTGCCGCACAGCATTTTCCCGGGAGCTGGTGAGGTTCGGTTTGCGGACCAAATGGTCGAACTGATTGCGGTACTCGTCAAATTCCGGGTGGTGGAACTCGCTCCTCAGGAATTCCGCCATGACTTCTTCCTCCGGCAATCTTCGCCCTACACGCAGGCAGGGATAGGTAAGAGAAGCCTTGGGAGTGAACTGCGCTCGAAGCAGCGGAACGATCAGGACAAACAGCAGAACAATCATCAGCACCAACTGCACCATGATGACCTGGCGAAGAGTCTGATGAAGGGCATAGACGCCGAGGATCATTGCGCCGCTGAATGCCAGCTGCACCCAGCTGGTATTCGCGATTTTTCTCGACATCTCATAAGTGATGATCACAGAACTCAGCGAATAAATGCCAGTGTTGATCGCATACAGGATCAGCAAGGGCGCCAGTGCACCGTAGGCGTCAAGCTCGAAATGCGAACCAAACAGTGTTTTCCATAGAAAGCTGGGCACGAGCCAAAGTCCAAAAATAAGAAACGACAGGATCAGGAACACCAGCAACAGAGAAGTGAACAACACCGGACTGCCTTCCTGATCCTTGTTGTCGGCGCCCGCGGATACAGGAAACATCGTGTTGACGACGGACCATGCGCACATATTGACCAGCCGCCCCACGAGCGCGACCGCAGCATAGAAACCGGCTTCAACTGGAGGGAAGAAGTGCTTTACCAGCACGATATCGAAATTGTTGATAATGGTTTGCCCGGAAAAGAAGACGATCGCCTGCAGACCTTCTTGAAAGGAAATGACAACTCGACGAAAGCTGAGAGTTGCCAGGCCAGGACTCGGCAGAGCAGCGAAATATGCAACCATCACTGCTAGTGCGCTGGCTAGAACAGCTCCTCTCACCCCCATGCCGAGTTCGATTAAAAGGAAAGCCCCGACCAGCCGAACTACCCCTTCCAGCATGAAGTTGACTGCCAGCGGTCCGAAGGCATGGATGCCCTGGATATAGCCGCGGCGCACACCCAGCGGAATATAGAACGCTGTTCCCAGCGCAAGCAGTGAGATCAGGACTGGATCGGGAAGGTTGAGATACGTGGTGAGCGGACCTTTGCACAGAAAAAGTAGAAGTCCGATCAAGATACCAACGACCCATGATCGCTGATGCAGGGAGGCGAAGACCGAGCCCTGGGCTTTGGACGAGGCGCTCTTCGCCACATACTTTGCGCACACCACCTGGAACGACAGAGTGAGACACGAGACCAACATCAAGAGGGTGTAGACCGCAGTGGCGTGGGCGAAGCCGCTGGGGCCCAGCAGCCGTGCCGTGGCGACGTTGTAAACCAGGTTCGTAACTCCGACTAGTCCGGAGCCTGCCAGCAGGGTGAGGCTGCCCCCGAGCAGTTTTGACCGCAGCGTCTTGGCAGCGACTGGAGGCGCGGCGGTGGGATTGCCACTCGCGGCCTCGGTTTCGACTTCGAGTTTGGTCATCTCAGACATCGGTGGCGTTTAAAAAGATCATGCGTTAGAAGAGCGTGAAGTGTATGACCGGCAGCACCACCGTCCTTGAAGTCCCCGCAAAGCTATAAAAGGTCTGTTGCTGAACCCCGAAAGAGAGTCGAAATGGATAAGATACGGCTCCGCCGGTCGTACCATCTCTTAACGTGCTGTGAACCGGCCGCGTGTAGGAGACCAGAAACTCGCTTTCCGCGTTGTCATATTGGTGATATCCCTCGCCGCGCGAGAGCAGGAAGTTGCCTTGAACATTCCATCGCGGGGTCGCCTTTACTTCGAAGCGAGCTCCAGGAAGCAGCGCTTCACCAATTGCGTAATTCGTGCCGTAGACCTGCCAGGAGCGCAGATATTCGGCCAATGCCGCAACCGTGACCCGTGGGCCGAATTTGTGTTGTATCCCCGCGTAGCTTGAGGTATTGAAGTACTCCTCGACCACCGGGTTGAAAAGGAGGTCGCGAACCGAGTACCCAGTGAGCAACGAGGTTTGCGCCCATGGGCGGCCGACCGTGAATTCGATATCTGCCGAAGCATCCCGCGAATTCAGATGCTGATCGATGAAGGGTCCCGCTTCGCGAATAGCATAGCCATTGATCTGAACCCAGTTGAAAAACGGGCTTGAAGAGATATACAGATATTGCCGGAAGAGATTCTGGCTCATGAATACAGGCGAGATCGTGTCCCGGCGGATCGTAAACTGCAGCCCCGCGTTGAAGGTAATGCTGTTGGGGCCGAAGTGAAGGACCGGAGTCATGCCGCCATTGAAAAACGTGTCATAGGTATTGCGGTCTTGAACAACATTTTCGCTGGGAAACAAGAACCGCCCGGCGGTCATGCTTTCACCAGCGAAGCCGGTAATGTCGGGTAGCTTCCCGAGATGGATGCGGTAGTGAGACTCCGCCAGCGTTTGGTAAGAATGCCGCGGCGGCGGCAGCAGCGCCGGATTGGTGACATGCAGTATCTTGGCCTCTGTGGTGTAGACGTTGATGTCTTCCAAAGCGGGAGCACCGTAAGCATCCGGCAGGAAACTCACATTCGGCGTGATCTGCCGGCCTTCTTCCATAGCGAGCTCGTTTTCGGCGGTCTGAGCGGTTCGTTCCTCCTCCTGGCTCGCAACGGTATTGGCTTGCGCGAACGATGAGAGAGCCTGCACGGTGTTAACGCGCTGGCGATTGATGTTCGCTAACGCCATCATGTAGTCGTAATCTTCGCGGTAATCGTCAACAGGACCGAGCGCCGCGAGCGCGTCAGCTGCTTTATGAGTTTCACCTTCTGCGAGATATGTGTTGGCTAATCCAATATCAACATTGCGCGGATTCGCTCCGGCGAGCCGAGCCTTATCGAAATAGGTCTCGGCAAGGTCGAAATCGTGCATCGCAAGAAAAATCGCCGCCGCTTGCTGAATGTCATCCGGCCGGACCAAACTTTGGTCGGTGCGAGCCTCAGCGAAACCCAACGCGATCTGGCGGCGGGCATCGTCGTAGTGACCGCGGCGCATAAACACCTCAGCGATCGCGAGGCGCACTCCGATGCGGTCTCCGTTGGGCGCATCCAGAGCTCGCGCAAAGCGTTGCATGGCGGCGTCTCGATCTCCCATGGTCAACAGAGCTTCGCCCGTGCCCATCAAGATTTCGACTTGGTTTCCGCCGTATTGCTCAGCCAGTTGAATGTCACGCAGAGTTTCCTGCCGCTGCCGTTCGGTCGCATGCACCTGGGCACGTAAGGCATACACGGCCGGATCGGTAGGCGAAAGCTTCTCGGCGGCATCGAGGGCCGCAATCGCCTGCTGGTAGCGGCGAAGCCGATAGAGCGTGTCGGCATACGCCAACTCGGTCGTAATATCGTTGGGATTTTCCTGCAGTGCGACCCGGTACTCTTGTTCGGCGTGCTTGTAATCCTGCTGCTGCCGGAAAGCTTCAGCTTTCGCCAGTCGCCAAGTGTGCGATTTGCCCAAGAGCTTTTGAGTTGTCTCCAGCTGGCTTATCGCCGCCTTGGGCCGGTGCAGTTGCAAGTCTGCAAACGCCAAGCCGAGATGCGCTTCGCCGTAGTCGGGCTGCAACTTGAGAGCAGTTTGAAAATCATTGGCTGCCTTGCGTGGCTCTTTCAGATCATTGAGAACAAAACCGCGATCCACGTAGCCAGTGGCCATATCAGGGTCGAGTTCTAGCGAGCGCGTGTAGGCTTTCAAAGCCTCCTGACTTTTGCCGTCGTGCGCATAGATGTTCCCCGCAACTAGAGGCAGATCTTTGTCGTCGGGCAAGATCGGCTCATATCTGTTAATCAGCGCGAGCGCGTCTTCGAAGCGGCCCAGATAATAAAGGTCATAGGCCAGATAAACTGCACCTTCACGATCCTTCGGGAGTTTCTCAAGCACCGCATCGCCCAGCTTGGCGGACTCTGCATAGTCGCCCTTGAGAGTGAGGTAACGCTCGCGCTCGCGGCTGACCTGCGGACTGTCGTTCATCTTTCCGGTTGCTCGATCGAGCCACTCCTTGGCTAGCTCCTGATCGTGTGCTTCGAGCGCGGCATTGGCGCCCCCCGCCACGATCAGAGGATTTCTGGGCATTACCTTGAAGGCGCTCTCGTAGTTTTTCTGCGCGGCCGGAAAGTTTCTTTGAGCGGTATACAAATCACCCAGGGCAAGATAAGGAGCAAAATCCTTCGGGTGCGCTTTTATGGCGCGAGTGAAATAGTCTTCGGCAAGTTTGACGTCACCTGCGTCGCGAGCGAGGTAACCCAGCGAAGCCAGCGCCGTGCGATTGTTGGGATCGATTTCCAGAACTTTCTTGAATGTGGCCCCTGCGGCATCTTTTTGCCCAATTTTCCATTGCAGGCTGGCGTAGTTCAATAGCGAGTTTACGTTGGAAGGTGCGAGAGAAAGCGCATCCCGCAGATCTTTGTTGGCGGCATCGGTGTTGCCCAGTCCCGCTTCGATCGCAGCCCGCAGCCTCAACATCTCGGGACGCGCAACGGGTTGTACATTTACCTGACTGATTGCGGCCTGGGCCGCATCGAGTTCTTTCTTTGCGGCTGCATTATCATCCTGACGAAGGGCAATCTCGTAGAGATTCAATCGGAGTTCAATGGGATACAGCGGCCCTTCTGGAACATTTGGAGGCAGATTGCTGAGCGCGAGATTGTATTCGTTGCTTGCGTCTTCGAAGCGATTGTCGCTCTCCGCAATCGCACCCTGAATGGCATGCAGCCGGTAGTTGTTGGGGTCGATGCGCTTGGCTTCATCCAAAAATAGTTGAGCCGCATCGTTTTGTCCCAGAGCCACTAATGACTGAGCGGCACTCAAGTTCAGGCCGAGGTTGCCCTGCGCGCTTTTAGCCAGGCGGGAATAGAGATCCGCAGCCTCTTGCGGCTTTCCGGCAAGCTGGTAGGTGTATGCGAGGTCAGCTTGAACATCGATCGTTTTTGAAGGAATCGCCTGCAGGGCTGCAATTGCCTGGTCGTATTGGCCCTGATCTCGATATTGCTCTGCCACCGCCCGCAAAACTTCAGGGTCTTTGGGAGCGCGATTCTTCGCGCGATTCAGATATTTCGCCGATTCGTCTGGTTTACCCAGATGGTCATACGCGTGTGCAATTAATAAGTCAGTGTGAGCGGTCGGCGCCAGCGCTTCGGCTTTCTGAAGGTATTCGAGAGCCTGTGTGGGGTCGGAGTTCAACAGCAGCTCGCCGGCGAGCTGAAAGCTGCCGGCGTCCCGGGGATTCGCCTCCATTACGCGTTGGAGCAGTTTTTCAGCTTCAGCGGTGCGGCCCATCTTGGCATAGGTCTGTGCCAGCCCGGCCATCCCACGCACGGAGTTGGGCTGAAGCTTTAATCCGCGATTATAAGCGTAAATCGAGTCCTGATAATGCTCAGCGAGCCGGGAGCAATATCCCAGAAGGAACCATAGTTCGGGGTTCTGCGGCGCTGACTTGGCAGCGTGCTCCGCAAAGGAAACGGCAGCCAGATAATCGTTGCGATTCAACGCATCTTGCGCGGCACGCGCCTGCCGCGCCACATCAATGCTCGAACCCCACCCCAGATCGGATGTTCCTTGGGAGCTGTTGGGGGAGTTTGGAGATGACGAGTTCGGCTTCTGTTCTCCGGGCGGAGAAGTGTCTCCATGTCCATTGACATCGAAGGTTTGCCCGAAGGCGAAACTGCAAAGAGCTACTATTAAAAAGCTCGTGAGCGGAAGTCGGCTTTTCACGGATTCACCACGCTATTGCACAAGTCTTTTAGGTTAACCTCCCGCAATCAACTGTTTCTGCGGTTTCCATCAGATGCCGGTGTCGCGTGTAAGGCTGCTTTCCGGTCTACGGTCTTTTCCCCATTCGAGAATTCGGTAAACCCCTGAGACCGCTTCCGAATCAAAGGTTCGGTTGGGGACCCTTTTGGAGCGTTAAACTGTGAGCACGAGCACGACCCAAAGCTACTCTCGTCCGATACCTCTACTTGCGATTGTTCTCGTGGCGCTGGCCGTCCACGGGCCGTTGCTACTCATGCAGCTTCCCTCAGGCTCGTTCGATGCGAATTTTCATATGTTCTTTGCGTCGCACTACGCCCACCACTGGTTCAATCCGTGGAACGAAAAGTGGTTCGCCGGCTTCTCGCAAACCACATATCCGCCACTCACCCATCAGTGGATTGCGCTGTTCTCGACAGTCGTAGGACTCAAGATGGCCTACATGCTGGTGCAGCTAATCGCGGTTATCCTGTTGCCCGTTGGAGTCTTTCGTTTCGCCCGTATTTGGGTGGACGATCGCGCCGCCAGCTATGCGGCTCTCGGCACGGTGTTTCTGGGTGCACTGGCTTTTCTGGTTTATCAGGCAGGTCAGCTCGCGACCGTGGCTTCGGCCGCTCTCTACCTGAATGCTCTTCCATATTTTTACGAATGGATGACCGAAGCGCGCGGCCGGGCCTTGCTTAAAGGGATTGCGTTGGCTTTGACGGCAGCCGCCGCCCATCACGTGACTTTGATCTTCGGCGTAGTGTTTTTTGCCGGTCCCGTGCTTTGGACAGCCCTGCTGGATGCCTACGATGAAAGGGTTTCAGGATCTTTCGGCGGCGTGTTATCACGCGCCGCAGTGTTTGCCGTTGCCGTCGGAGTGGGCGTCGGGATCGTTTTGTTGCCGTATTGGCTGGAGTTGATTCAACATCCAATCCACCAGATTCCGATTCCTCACGACAGCCGCTCGAATTTTCTGTTGAACTCGATTACGGCGGTGAACTACTTCCTGATTCCCTACGGGGCGCTGATTTTCGCCTTGCCTTTCGTTCTGGTTCGGGGGGCGTCGTCGCGACGGTTTATTCCCTTGCTGTTTGGCTTCTGGTTCGCCTTTATTTTTGGTCTTGGAGGCACGACGCCCTTGCCACGATGGCTGTTGGGGCGCGCCTATGAGATTCTGACTTTCGAGCGGTTCACCTTCTGGGCGACGTTGCTGGCGATGCCACTTGTCGGCCTTCTCGCCGTGGAGTTGTTGGATCGATTTCAAGCCAAGGCGGCGGTTGGATTGTCGCTGGCAGCAATTGGCACTGTCGGTGCAGCGCTGTGGTGGCTGAACGTAAATCCTTACCGGCCCGTCGGATCTACTAATGTCGAACCGGTTATTACGTTCTTGAATCGCGATGGTCACGATAGTTTTCGCTATCTTACCCTCGGTTTTGGAAGCGAACTGGCAAAAGTCTCAACCTTCACGAGTGCAGGCAGTGTCGATGGGGATTACAACTCTGCACGTCTCTTACCGGAGATGACGCACTACGGTTCGGCCCAGCTAACAAATGCGAAGTTCTACGGTACGGCCGGCATGGCATCCCTTCGAGCCATGCTCGAACATGCCAACCGTTATGGACTGAGATTCATCTTCGTCCACGACCCTTACTACGAGCCGCTACTCACCTTCGTCGGATGGCGAAAAATCGAAACATTTAATAACGGTGAGATCACTGCCTGGTCGAAAGACGATGTGCCCCCGGCGCATAGGATTGATTCGAACGCCATTCCTCCGGCATGGCAGGGGCTAATGTGGGGGATCTTGCCTATTGGAGTGAGTTTCCTGGCGATTTTCCTTGAGCTCCTATTGCCCGAGGGCCGCCGCGTGCCCGCTGGAGTTGGTGTCCCGTTACGCGCAGGACATCCTGAACAACACTACGTAGCGTGAGGCATACAGAATGAAAATAGCTCTGCCTATCATTCTTGTCGCCGTGACCGCGGGTTTCATGGTCCTCGCTCTCACGGGAGCGGGGAATGCCCGTGGAACGGTGGGAATTGCCGGCGGTTCGGCTGTCTACGGCTTGACCCCAAAATCGACGACGCCGCAGCAGGCGCTCAATAATCTCCTGGTTGATGTGCAGCGCCGGGATTGGGACCGTGCCTACGATGCGCTCTCGAAAACTAGCGCCAGCGGCAAGCAAGCTTTCATTCAGGATTGGGTTGGTTCGAATGGAAGCCTCCGCTCCTTTTCGAGTCTCGAGGGATTTGATCCGCGTCCGCTGCATATAACCGACGCTCAAGCGGACATGCGTGTTCGCCTGCATTGGACTACGCCCGTAGGGCCCATAGAAGATGTTCGCGACATTCACCTGGTCCGTGAAGGCGACACTTGGAAAGCGGTATGGCCTAAGTTTGAGATCGCAACCGTGCCGGCTGAAGTGATTCCGGTGACATACTTGCGCTGGGATCTGGTCAGCGGGGGAACCGACGATCAATGGGGGTCGAAGAACGTTGATGCTCCGCACGTGCGAATCATCTCGATGAACGCTGCGGATTCGGCGGAAGGCGCAGTGGTCATGGGCGAGGTGGTAAACGAAGACACGATTCCCGCCTTCGTGAACGTAAACGCCACGCTCGTTGATGGAGAGGGAAATGCGATCGATGATGAGACCAGCTTCGACAAGATCGATCACGTCCTTCTTCCCAAGCAGGTCACGCCATACCGCATCGACTTTCCGACGGTTAATCTGAAGAAGGTCAAAAATGTCCGCATGGACGTGAAGGCGGCTCTAGTTCCAGCTTCTGCGGATCCTGTGATTGGAGTCATGAATCAAAAGCTTGACACCGATGCTCAGGGCAAGATGGTTCTTCACGGAGAATTGCTCAACCAGAGCGGCCAGACGGTCAACATCCCGCACGTGATCGCCAGCTTTTACGACAATAGCGGCAAAGTTGTGTGGGTTTCGGATGGCTACGTCGATCGTGCGTTGCTGCCGCAATCGTCGGAGCCTTTTGCGGTGGAGATTCCCAGGAGCTTGTCGGCAACAGTGCACAATTTTCACGTGGTCGTAAATCAATACAGCCTGGGTCGGTCTTAAAATGTTGGGCCTTCGTCTGACCTTCGCGGTGCTATGTCTGTCGAGCGTTTGCGCGGCGCAGGATATTCGCGTTCCTACCTCTGCCGTGGCGGGAGAAGCGGCTTCCGTTTCGACGACCGGAAGCGGCAAGGCTACGTTCTACCTGTTTGGTCCCAGAGTCGCGCGCAAGTTCGACGTGAGTCTCGGCGAGGAAATTCACCTGCAGGCGAGTGACCTGCGCGGCGCCGGGGAATATTTTGCTTTGTTCTGTTCGGGCGAGTGCCACGGCGCCAGCTTCTATGTTGCCGCGGAAAAACCGGCGAGCCTGACTTTCCTGGTGCATCCATCGCGCGTTCCGGTGGCGGAAGGTGATGCCGTCAGCGGAGTCGCGATTCCTTTTGATCAGTTTCGAAATCTCGTTCTGGCGCCCGAGACGATCAGCTTCCAACTTACCTCGGGAAATGCATCTCTATTATCGCGTCCGGTGCGAACGAAAGATGGGATCGCATGGTTCCGCACCGCTTCCGGAAAATCTGCTGGGGCTGTGCAAGTCGTCGCGTCGCTGAACGATCTCTCGACGCGGCGCGCCGTGCAGCAAGTGGCATCCGATCCATGCAACCTCCGCATTACCGGGCAACGAACTGCGAAGGGAATTATGGTTCAGACCGAACCGGTTCACGATTGCGCAGGGAATCCTGTGCCCGACGGAACCATCGTCACTTTCACGGCGACAGCGGGAAATGAAAAGAGCACGGTGGACGCGCCTATCAAACAGGATATTGCACGGGCGCAGATCGTCGCGTCGGGAGCGGCTGTGATTTCGGCAGCGTCCGGGGTGGTGATGGGCAACGAATTAAGGGTGGGAGCACGTTGATGACATCTCCGGCCAGCAACATGCGCAACTTGCATCGCGGTTTCCGGGTTGCGGCGATCCTCACGATTCTTGTTGGTTCCACTCTATATTCGCGCGCCGCCGATCCCTCGGTGCTGGTGCAACTCGATATCAAGAAGGCTGAGCCGAGAGCAGTCGAGAGCCTGACCGAACATGGAATTCTTCGCGACTACCGCTTTGCGTGGACGAGCATGGCGAAGGCTCTGGAGTTCAATACGCTCGATCCGTTGGAAGGACCCTTCGCGGGCGAAGCCAAGGAGTCGCTGCACGAAACGATTCTTAGCCAGCAACGTTCCGGATTGAGCCAGCGCTACTCGGGTCAGCGGCATCGCCTGGAGGCGGTGTTTTACGCTCCTGAAGGCGACGTCATGGAATTGCACGATACAGTCGAATATCAACTGCAGTTCGTAGACGGCACCAAAGTTGTCAGTGACGAGCACATCGTTCAACATTTCGTTGTGCTAATGACTCCGGGCGCCGACCGCTGGGTGATTCGGCAATTGCAGGCGGTTCCGCAGTTTTGATCCGGCCAAGCGCAAAGCATTTACGGGCCTTGCCGGGGCCACCTACGGGTCGATCGACGGGCGCCGCGCTCCAACCGCCGCGTCCTGCAAAGCATCTTATTTGTTACTTAAGGATGCCTAAGGAGAGCCGCCGCTTGTCTAAGGGGTTATTGAGTTTATGCCTGGTGCTTTTTGTAGTCGCGACCGGATGCACGACGCCGGGCGCGCACCATGCTTTGCTTAAGAACGGACAAGCGCCTGCGCCATCGCCGAAACTTCTTGCCGTTTACATGCCGTGGTTCGGCGACCATACCCACATCGATGTCGGCTATTCCAGCCAGGATCCCGCAGTTCTGCGTAAGCAGGTCGAACAGGCGCGGCACATGGGGATTTCCGCTTTCGTGGTCGACTGGTATGGCGAGAGCCGGCCATACTCCGACCACAATTTCGCTCTGCTGCAGGAAGTGGCGAGCGAGACCCATTTCCAGGTCGCGCTTCTCTACAACGAATCGGAAGATGAGGATGCGCAAGCCACGGATGCGGCAATCGCCGCACTCGACAAGGCATACAAAGACTACTTTGGGCCCTCCACAAAATACCGCGATGCGTATCTCACTTACGATGGACGGCCGTTGATTTTCATATTTCCCAAGAGCGGCCACGTCGACTGGGACCACGTTCGCCAGCATTGCAGCGATTGGGACAGGCCGCCGCTCCTAATCTTCAAGGATCAGCCGCCCGAGCAATATGCCAACGATTTCGCGGGGTCGTATGCCTGGGTTCAGCCGGGACTTGGCGGCTGGGCCCCAGATGGAAGCAACTGGGGCCGGCAGTACCTCGAGAATTTTTATAAGACCATGCGGGACAAGCATCCCGATAAGATCGCGATTGGGGGCGCCTGGCCTGGCTTCAATGATTCGGCGGCAAAGTGGGGTCTCAATCGCCACATGCAGAGCGCCTGCGGCAAGACTTTCGATGCTACGTTGAACATGTATGAACACTATTACGACAGCGCGAATCCTCTCCCATTTCTGCTGATCGAAACCTGGAACGATTACGAAGAGGGAACTGAGATTGAACGCCGAAGCGCCGGCGCATGCGGCGCTGGCAGCGGTAATACAGCACAGTCCCCTTCCAGATGAAGTCCGCACCTTAACAACCTGCACTCCTGTTTTAACATCGAATCGCAGTCAAACCTCTCCACCAAATCGATGACGACCCGAACCTCTGACTCTATGACTGGCGTGAAAAACTCGACTGGATGTCTCACTCTGCTGTCTCAACTTTTGCTGGGAGTTGATGGATGCGGCCAGCCGTCTTCCGACGCCGCGCCGCCCGATTGGTCCTCAGATATTGCGCGCACCGTCGCTCTTTATGGACGCCAGGATTTCGGCGAGCTATGGAGCCTTGCAACTTCCCATCACGTGATCTTGCGAGCTTTCCCCACTCTCCAGGCGGTGATGCTCTCGCAAGGGAAAGAGGAATCGACGTGGTGCGAAAACGCTATCGTTAAAGAGCAAGGTCGCGTAGAGCACGCGCTTTCGTTCTTGTCTCCCATTTGCGAGGCGCTCCAAGGCGCCGGCGACGTCATTGTGATTAAGTCTCTCGATCACTGGCCGGACCTGGGCAGCGATCTCGATCTCTACACCAACGCGAACAGCAGCGACGTAGTCGAGGTCATGCGCCAGCACTTCAACGCAAGTCTGGAGGAGCGGAGCTGGGGGGACCGGCTGGCAAACAAGTGGAACTTCGTTGTCCCGGGTTTGCCGGAGCTAGTCGAAGTTCACGTACACCGGCTGGGACAGACGGGCGAACAAGTTGCGATTACCGAATCTCTGGTTAGACGGTCGCGCGAGAGCCGCTTTGGCGTTCACACTCTTCGCGTGCCTGCTCCCGAAGAACGGCTGATCATCAGCACCTTGCAGCGGATGTACCGCCACTTCTATCTGCGCCTGTGCGATGTGATCGATACGGCACGCCTCGTGAACTTGGGCACGATCGATTATCCCTACCTCAAGTCGCTGGCGAGCTCGGCAGGTTTATGGGGCGGGCTTGCGACCTATCTGGTAACTGTCTCCGGCTATGTTAAAACGTACTGCGGAACGGATCTGCCGCTTCCGCCGCTGGTCACCAGTGCATCACACTTTGGAAACGAACTGGTTCATTTCCGACGAAAGTTTTTGCGCATTCCGATATTTCCGCAGGCTGCCAAGCTGTACGTCTCCGAATGGAAGAGGCTGCTGCTAAATGGAGAGCTGCAAAACACGCTCCGCCTAAGCCTGCTCCCTGGCTTGGCCGCGGCCGCGGCTTTAGAGTTCAAACTGAGGGGGACGGACAAGGGAATCTGGTGAGTAGTAACAGGCCACTTTCGTAGGGCGTTCACCGTATTGCCGTAGGCGACAACCACGGTTACGTTGAGAAGGATGAAATATTAAAAGGACGTTAAAAGAATCAGGGGATTAGAGAGGACACGTCGTGGTTCGAATTCTGGTGGTCGACGACAATCCGGCGGTCCGGCATTATCTTAGGAATCTCCTCGAGCAGCAAAGCACCTGGCACGTATGTGATGAAGCCCGCACCGGCGGAGAAGCCCTGCAGCGGGTTAAGAAAAATCCTCCGGACATGATTCTTTTGGACTTTCAGATGCCTGACTTGAATGGGCTCGACGTTGCCCGCCAGATTTCAGGTCTTTTTCCAGAGATCCCAATTCTGATGGTCACGATTCATTTATCCCGGCAACTAGCTGAGGAAGCACGCAGAGCTGGAGTGCGCGGTGCCTGTGCTAAGTCCGATGTTGGCTCGATCGTGGAAGCCGTGGACGCCCTGCTGAATCAGGGAACTTATTTCCCAGCAATGAGTTCGGTTGAAAATTAAGCGGGCGCGACTACGTGGTATCAAGGTCAAAATACAGGATTACCTGTATACGGCAGTTCTTAGCAGCGTGCTAACTTCTAGCTTGCTTCACCGGGAAAGATCGCCGCTTTGCCCTGCGTGACGTGGACTCCATCGGGAAATATGGCGTACAGTGAAAAATAGAGCCAGCGGTTGCGAACGGACGCACGAAGCTGCCTCGGAGCAAGAAACTATGGCAGTTCGGATCCTGCTGGTGGACGATCATCCTATTGTGAGGCAAGGGCTGAGAACCTTACTCGAAGGACGCTCCGGCTGGGAAGTTGTGGGGGAAGCTTCCGACGGGCTGGAAGCTTTGGACAAAGTGGAAACTCTGCGCCCAGACGTTGTTGTGCTCGACGTAACCATGCCTCGCATGAATGGATTAGAAGCCTGCCGCCTCATCCAGCAGAAGCAGAAGGCCTCGGGGCTCGAGGTTTTGTTCGTAACTCAGCACGATTCTCCGCAGATGATGCGGGAAGCCCTGGATGCCGGCGCCAGAGGTTATGTCGTGAAGTCGAACGCTGCGCGGGATCTGCTGGAAGCTGTGGAAGCCGTAAGTCAGCACAAAGTTTTCACCGCGCTTGCGCGTAGTCCGCAAGCCGCGTGTTGACGTCGGGGAAAACGGGAATTCGATAAGCTTGACTCTCTTGGGTTGAAAGTGGGAGGAATTCTGCCATGAAACTACGCATATTGTTGGCCGACGATCACGAGATTGTACGCCGAGGTCTGTGTGCGCTTCTGCAAAAGCACGAAGGATGGGAAGTTTGCGGAGAGGCATCCGATGGCCGCGAAGCGGTCGAAATGGCCAAGCAACTCAAGCCTGATGTCGTCATTGTAGATATCGGGATGCCGTATCTCAACGGGCTTGATACGACGAGGCAATTGCTGCAGCACGATCCCCACTTCAAAGTAATCGTTCTCACAATTACCGACTCAGATCAGGTAATCCGCGAGGCGCTCGACGCCGGAGCGCGCGGCTTTGTGCTGAAGTCCGATGCCGCCCGCGATTTGGTTTCCGCCGTCGAAGCTCTCCAGAGCCGGCGCATGTTCTTCACTCCGCGAGTGAATGACCTGGTTCTGGCCGGCTTTCTCGACAAAGGCCACGCGATCTCGCGTAACGAGCCGCCGAATCTGCCGACTCTAACCGTCAGAGAGCGGGAAGTGACTCAGCTTCTGGCAGAAGGCAAGAGCTCGAAGGAAGTGGCGTCCCTGCTGAACTTGAGCACGAAGACCGTTGAAACGCACCGCAGCAATATTATGCGGAAGCTGAGTTTGCATTCGATCCGTGATCTGGTGGTGTATGCGATCAAGAACAACATCATCCAGATCCAGATGCCGCCACAGCTGCGTAACCCTACTGAAACCACGGTGGTGTAGATTTTAGGCGGGTTGGATTTTCGTCACTGGCCATTTTGAGTGGCCAGCTCGCCTTAGTGCTGCACCTTGCTGCACTTTAATATCTTAGCGGCTCGGTTCCGCTGGGTAGTATCCGCTCCTGGTTCGTACAATCAACTTGCCGTATCCTGGCGCGTGAGCTTCCACTTGAAGCTGTTTGTATTCCGGCTTGATATTCTGATTGGTGGGCTTGTAAGCAATTCTGTATTGGCTTCGAATGTCGTGCGCGATGGTTCGCGTAATGGTATCGACCTGATCCAGCGAGTCTGGGAAATAAGCCACTCCACCTGTGCCTGCGGCTAAATCCTGAAGTGCATCCCGTCCCGATCGCTGTAATCCGCTGCCCAGCAAACCAATCGCGTAAATGACCGGACCGTTGGCCTGCTGCAGCCGCCGAGCGGCTTCCTGAAGCGTCTCCTGGCTCATATTGTCTTCGCCATCTGTAATCACCAGCAGAACTTTCTTTTCCAGATTGCTGTCGGCCTTCAGATGAACCGCCGAAGCCACTACCGCGTCATACAGTGCGGTACTGCCTTTGGCGGAGACCTGATGCAAAGCCGCACGCAACAAGTTCTCGTTTGAGGTGAAGTCCTGGTCCAGATAGGGCCGTTCGCCAAAGTTTACGACGAAGATCTGGTCCTGCGGATTGCTCGCCCGAATGAGATTTAGAACCGCCTGACTCACCTGTTCGCGCTTGTCGCGCATGGAGCCAGAGTTATCCACAACAATGCCGATCGCTACCGGAACATCCTCGCGACGGAAGGAGGTGATGGGCTCAGCTACTCCATTCTCAGACACAGAAAAGTCGTTCTTGGTAAGCCCGGTAACCAGACGGCGTTCCTGGTCATATACGGTCGCGTGAAGCACCACTTCCTCCACTTGCTTCTTGAAAACGAACATGCCGCCCTGATCGCCGGAACCGGGTTCAGCTACTAGGGGACTCTGATCTGGAGCCGTGGACTGCTGCGGTGTGGCGCCAGTCTGCTGGGGAGAGCTTCCCATCGGCGATGGCGCGGCTTGATTGGATTGCGGCTGTTGATTTTGCCCCGAAGATTGACCCCGCGCAGGGGGAGCAATAAAAGAACTCACGAAAACCCCCCCCACAATTATGCGAGCCCACCAGGAAGCGGCTGATGTTTGCATGAATGCACTCCTCGATCCGAAACTTGGATGCAGTTTCTGCGCGTTACGCATATCTGCGATTTTCGATCACTCCCCCAGGAAGCCTGATTGAGTCGAGAGGTGGGCGAATGGAGATGGTCGAATCGAAATCGCTTGCAACCGGGGCTTCTTTAACCGCAACTATCTCTCAGACAATAAGTTGCCTCCGAATTGAGGGTCGCAACGGGTTCGCCGTTCGTATCGAGGAGATTGGGCGTGCTACGAATCCTTATCGCAGATGACCACGAAATCGCAAGGCAAGGCATTCGCTCGCTGCTGGAAGACCATCCGGGATGGGAAGTTTGCGCCGATGCGAAAGACGGCCGTGAGGCTGTGGCTTTGGCTGCTAGTCTAAATCCGGACGTACTGCTACTCGATATTGGGATGCCCAATCTGAACGGCCTCGATGCCGCCAGGCAAATACTGGCGACCTCGCCAGATGCCCGGATTCTCATTCTGACAGTGCATGATTCAGAACAAGTAGTGCGAGAGGTGTTGGCAACCGGGGCGCGCGGTTTTTTGCTGAAGTCCGATGCGGGCCGCGATCTGTTGGCGGCGGTCGAAGCGCTCGAGAACCAGCGAACCTTCTTTACACCCAAAGTGGCGCAGATGATGCTCGACGGCTATCTTCGACCCCACGAGCAAACCGAAGTTCATGCCCATACTGTTCTGACTCCGCGTGAGCGAGAAGTGATCCAACTGGTTGCCGAAGGTAAAACCACAAAAGAGATAGCCACCGCCCTCAGCCTTAGTGTCAAGACTGCGGAAACCCATCGTACGAACCTTATGCGCAAGCTCGACCTGCATTCGGTAGCGGATCTCACTCTCTATGCCGTCCGCAACGGAATCGTACAGATTTACTAAGGCAATGCGTCATTTAGCAGAATCCATAAAGCGCGAAGGCTTGTGGAGTAGGTACTTTACCGGATACCTGCGGCGAGCGGCGTGCGCCTACACTCCATCTGCAACTGATCGAGGATTAAAAAAATCGCGGGAGGAATTTTCCGATGCTCTGGACGATAGCCGTTCTGCTTCTAATTCTGTGGCTGTTGGGGATGGTCAGTTCGTATACCTTGGGCGGGTTTATTCACATCCTGCTCGTGCTGGCGATTGTCGCCGTTCTGATTCGCCTGATTCAAGGCCGAAGCCCGGTCGTGTAGACGATCGGCCGCCGTCGACAGCATTCGGCACTCCCGATGAGAGGAGTTCCAGGTCACAGAAGATCGGAGAGGAAAGTCGTGCAGCGTTTGTAGCTCGACGTTCGATGCTGATCGCGAGCTCCAGGAGCATCAAAGGGCCTCGCACGGATCTCAAAGGTCGGGCAAAGATTCTGGTTATAGCCAGAGTTCCGGCAGGGACGCTGGCGATCTGAGAAAGATTGCATAAGGAATTGCATAACGAAGAAGCGAACTGAACAAAATAAATCATCAGGAGACAGCCATGAATAAGGATCAAGTCGAAGGCAAGCTGAAAGATGTTGGTGGACGCGTCGAGCGGCAGGTTGGCGAGTGGACGGGAGACGCGGACAAGCAGGTTAAGGGAACTATGAAGCAGGCCGAAGGCAAAGCGCAGAACGCCTGGGGCAACATAAAAGAGGCTGGAAAGAAGACTACAGACGACGCCAAGGCAGCCAATGACGAGCCGGCCGAAGTTGAAGAAGAAAAAGAAGAACGCACGACCCGGCGCAAAGTCAGCTAGAGCGTCAAAATGGGACGATCCAAAGCGCGAGGCCCCGCCAGCATTTCTCTCATTTTTGGAGAAATTGAAGCGGGGCCTCTTTTTGTCCTCGGATACAGTCAATCGAAGCGCGCCCGGTCGTATACGGGCGCCTGCACCTTAGGCAATCCATACAGTCGCGACTGAGACTTTATTGCTGATCCCGTAGGGAAACCCCGACCCTTCCCCCGGTGCTGGACAGTATTGTTCGTCCCGACCTTTCGTTCTAACTTGCCAAGAGTAAGCAAACACCCAGTAAGCGAGAAACCAAACATGGGATACAGAATGGAACAAAGTCTTGAGTCCCGGCGCCCACCTTCGCCTGAGGATTTGCGGCATGTTTTCGAAGCAGCAGTTTGCGAAATTCATCAGGCAGAGGCAGGTGCGGCCGCGAAGCGGTTGCAGTACCGTGCTCCCATTGTTTCGCGAGCAAAACTGCTCGGAATCTCTCAGGCCGACGCGGAAAAACGGGCTTTATCGGACGCAGCCCGGGCCCTGGCCCAACTTTGGAAGGTCTAGACCACCCTAAGAATGAGCTAAGTTATCGTTATCTAAGCCGCGACAGTATATGTTTCCAGACAGCTTTGCAGCGCGCGCAGGGCATAGAGAGCATCGTCGAGGGCCTGATCTTCTTCAATGGTGTCGGAGCCGGCGGAGAATAGCTCACGGGCCCTGGCCACAATCGCCTTCTCAGCCTCGGCGATGCGAGTTGGAATCCGGTTCTTATCCTTTTCAAACAGCGCTGCGGTGTAGAGTGCGCGCCAAGAATGGAGCTTGCTCTCCGAGAGACTTGCTTGACTGGCGGCGTTTGCCATATATCCTCGTGCGGGGTGATTACTGCAGAGTTGCGATGAACAAACTGTAGACAAACTTGGGGTATTTCGACTATCGGGTAAATGCCGTAGCCTGCTCTGAGCATCATGAGACGAAGAAGGACCGCAAACTTGCGGCCCTTCTTCCACTAGTGATTGTTACGGATCTTTCCCGGAGGCTATGCGGCTCTTTTCGATTTCGAACCGCTGGTACGTCGGGACCCGGATCCAACGCGCTCCCCCTCATCTTTGCCGGATTCTTCTTCACTGCCTTCAGCGTTGGTTGCCTGCTGGTTGATCTCCTGGGCGAGTTCCGTCAACTTCTGGTCGGCCTGTTTCTCTTCCTCCAGAGTCTTTTCCAGCAATGAAACGTGCTCATCTTCGCCGAGAAGCTGAGCGAAGTCGCGGACGGTTCCGTAACCGGCGATTTCGTAGTGCTCGACTCTCTGCGCTGCCCCGATGATTGCGGCATCCATCACTGCGTCCTCGAAATCGTCCTTCATGGTCTCGGAGCCTTCTTTTACAAGCCCCTCCATGCCGAGGCACTTCTTGCCGGTTGGCTTCTCATCCAGTTGCTGAAAAATCTGCTCCAGGCGTGACACGTGTTCCGAGGTTTGCCGCAAATGCTCTTCAAAGGCTTCGCGCAATTGATCGTCGGTCGAAGCTTTGGCCATCTTTGGCAGGGCCTTGACCAGCTGGGTTTCCGCGTTATAAAGGTCCCGTAGTTCTTCGATATACAGTTCTCGCAATGAATCCTTCTGCATTATTCGTCTCCTTCAGATAATTTTTCGTTTTTCTCACATCTACGTTTGGAACTTAGTTCTTCAAATGCGAACAAGACAATACCTCAGACCCCGTACTTGACGCATTTGCATCGGGACGCTCCACTGACTCGGAGAGGCCGCCAGCCAGAAACACAATGAAGAAAAAAACCCGGCCAATTACGGCCGGGAATTCGATTTATTCTGGTTTGCGCTGCGATTATGCTGAGCGGCGCTGACGATCGCCTTTCGTGTCGTCTTGTTCGTTTTCATTCTCGGTCTGGGTGCCCTTGCGGGGCTGGTTCTGGCCGCTTTGCTGGCCGGGCTGGCCGCTGTGCTGCCCAGACTGGCCACTCTGCTGACCTTGACCCGTCTGCCCAGACTGACCGCTTTGCTGGTTATGACCAAGTTGTCCCGCCTGACCACTCTGCTGGTTCTTCTTATCCATATCGTCTGCCATAAAGAAATGATTCTCCTGAGAAAACGCGATCGGCTGCGCTTTCGAATTTAATCGCAATCTATAAGGTTAGTTGCTTCAATGAATTGCAGGGTTGGGATAGAGAACTAACATGCTCCAAAATCGGTGGAGAACAGAAAAAAGCCCCGACCTGTGGGAGCGAGCAATTCCCGGATCGAGGCATCGGATAAGAAAATCTGCTTAGGGCTTAGACACCACTTCCACGGCGTCCCAGATGGGTGACCAGTGAAATCACAAACAGCACCAGGAAAACGAAGAACAGCAATTTCGCGATTCCTGCGGCTGCAACCGCCACACCACTGAAGCCCAAGACGCCCGCTATCAGCGCTATCACCAGGAATACGATAGTCCAGTAAAGCATGATGCCCTCCTCGTCGAACATTGACTGCTTTCAGGAGGTTAGATTGCGTCGAATCGCATGCGAATCCCGTCGAACTGGTATTTCTTCATTCCAGTAGCTGTAATTTCTTATTGCTTATTCGGAGAGAAGGGGAGCAGGTGTCATCTCTCCCAGTGAAACAACACCTGCTCGATGGGGGCGTCTGTCGAGTAGGATTCAAACCTAAACCAGATTTTGATGGGTTCCCATACTGTGAAGTTTGTATTTTCTCGGAGACCCTCATTCAAGGAGATTCTGGTTCGTGCAAGTAGGTTACATGGATTGATGTATGGACGCGGTTGGCGAGGCAGACGTAAAAACCAATCATAGCCGTTGGTGCCGCTCCTCTTTCGCCGAACGCTATGAGATGCATAATGAGATGCATAATACGAAAGACCTTTTTCCTCGCTGCCGGAGCATTGGCAATGATTCCTCTGGTTTTCGCCCAAGACGCCAATATTGAACGTTCCCCTGAATCCCCTTTCGGGGTTCTTGGACAACAACTAATCGTGTGGTCTGAGGCACAAAAACCGCAACCGCTTGGCGCAACGGTGGTCGCTTCGCAGCAGGCGGGCGTCAACTCAGAACAACAAAGCAAGCCTATTCCGGAGTTTGCCGGGCAACAGCCCACGGAATCGGTCAACCCGGCAATATCTTCGGTCTGTGCAAAAAAGAGTCGTCCCGAGGGTCGTCCCGAGTAATTCCAAACCGTCCTTTCCCCAGGTCCAGCACGATCTCTAGGTCCGGCGGCCGTTCTGAAGTTCTCTCCGTAACTCTAAGGACATAGTGCTGTAGACGTAATCCCTGGCGGGCGCGAAAGCATCTCAGTTTTGCGCAATCTGCTGATGGCGAACCTGCCTCGGCCTTGCGCACCAGATTCTATTCTCTCGGAGAACCCTCATGAACACACTCCGTGTTTCCCTCGCAGCCCTCACAGTGCTGCTAGTTGTTGCCGCGAGCGCCACGGCGCAGGACGTAAAAACTGATTACGACCATCATGCCAATTTTTCCCAGTATCATACCTATTACTGGGCAAAGGTAAAGACGACAGACCCCCTCTGGGAGAGCCGCATCCAGGAGGCTGTCGACCACGCCCTGCAAGCTAAAGGCTGGCAGCGCGTGGATAACGGCGGCGATGTCGCTGTGACGGCGGTCGGTAGCGCCCACAATCAGCGCGAATATCAGACGTTCTACGACGGATTGGGCGGTTGGCGCTGGGGCGGCTTCGGCGAGACGACTACTGAACAGGTGAATTACCCCGTGGGCTCACTTGTTGTGGACTTCTACGATTCCCACGACAAGAAACTCATCTGGCGCGGAGTGTCCAGCGAGTCATTGAGCAATAATCCAGAGAAGAACGAGAAAAAGCTGGATAAAGCCGTCGACAAGATGTTCGATCATTTCCCACCCAAGTAAGGGATGTCGGGGCCATCAAATCTCAGCGATGCTGGGACCTTCGGCATCGCTGTGTTATTGGCGTCCCCGCCGAGCCACTACTCCGGGCCGAACGCGTCGGTCAGTGACACAACCTTCAGAGCCGACTGAAGCTGGCTGAGACTGGCTTTCGAGCTGACGCGAATTCTGGCCGGCTCTCCCGGAAGCAGGTCGAAATAATTGTCTGCCGTCTGAATATCGAGATCCCCAAAAGAAACATAGACGTTACGAGCGAGCTGCGGCGATTTAAGCGTGATCACGTAATCGCTGCCAGTCTGCGTAAGACTGGCTTCGATCTTCGGGGCTACCGGAAGGTCCAGGTTATGAGTCACGTCAAAAAATATTAGATTGCGCGAAACCTGCTTTCCTGAAACCAGCAAGTCAAAGACCAGAAAGCTTTTGCGGAGGTCGGCTTTTGCCGCAAGGTCGGCCTGGTCAACGGCGAAATAAATCGCGCTCGATTGTGCGGGCAACTCAACATCTTTGGTCTGGTCCGACAACAGCTTTCCGGAGAAATCGAGCAGCCGCATGTGGATCGTTCCTGACAACGACTGAAGCTTGTCGGATACAACATACACGTCAACTTTGCCGTCATGCAGAAACGGCGAAATCAGAACGTCGTCGTAGAAGCGGCGCGCGTAGTAGTTCAGGGCTTTCCACCGTCCGTAGTAGTCAATGCTGGCCCACGAAGCGACCGGCCAGCAATCGTTCAATTGCCAATAAAGAGATCCCATGGTTCGAGGCCGGTCGCGGCGCAAATGTTCCGCTCCGATCTTGATGATCTCCGCCTGCTGTACCTGGCTCAGATAAACGAAAGAAGCAAAGTCTTTTGGCTCGCGGTATTCGCGGAGCATGTAGGTAAGAATTCGCTCGTTGCCGCCTTTATTTTTCTGGTGCGCCTGCATCACCGTTGAGCGAATGTCAAAATCGTCCGGATTGTGTGCGTAGGCTCGAATCGTGCGCATCTCGGGAAAGGACTGAAATCCATATTCTGTCATGAACCGCGGAAACTGCTTCGTGTAATCCGAAGCAGGCGCCTGCTGATGCCACACCCCCCAGTAATGCATGTCGCCGTTGTGCTGGTTGTCGGGAATGTCTTCCCAATTGGCGCTCGGAGAACTCGGCCAATACGGCGTGGGGTCGGCGTAGCGATCGACCGCTCCCTTGAGAATATCCGCGAACATGATGATGTAATCCTGCCAGACGCGATCGCGCGTGTCGGGCGAGATTGCCGCTTTGAAATCCTGCCGGTCGCCCCAGTGCCACCATCCGGTTTCAACTTCATTATTTCCGCACCAGATCACAATGCTCGGATGATCCCGTAAACGTTTGATCTGGTCGATGGCTTCCTGACTTACGTTGTCCTGATACGCTACGTCCCCCGGAATCATGTCGCCGCCAAAGGCGAATTCCTGCCACACCATGAGTCCGAGTTCGTCGCAGATGTCGTAAAAATCGTCCGACTCGTAATATCCGCCGCCCCACTCGCGAACCATATTCATGTGCGCGTCAACGGCCGATTGCAGAATATCCCGGTGAATCTCGGGAGTCACGCGGTTGGGAAAGCTGTCGAAGGGAATCACATCTGCGCCTTTCGCGTAAACCATGATGCCATTCACAACAAATTCAAAGCTTTTACCCCATTCGTCCGCAACGCGGCGGAGTTCGATCGATCGCAGGCCGGTTTTTGTTTCCGATCGCGCCAGGACATCTTTTCCTGTCCGAACTAAAGCGGAGAAATGGTAGCGGTTCTGCGCACCGTAGCCTACCGGATACCAGAGTTTCGGCGCCACGATCCGCACCGGAAATGAAATGTGATTGATGCCGGCGTTCAATTGCAGCGCTTGGTTTCCATCCGCTGTTTGTCCTGCAGACAATTCGTCATGAGACAGAACGAGAGCCGCGGTCGTAGGGCGACTGGCTTCGATCTCAAGTTCGGCCGTGACATTGGCCAGATCGCGAGAGACATTCTGTTGGTGAATGTGAAAATTCTCGATCCGGAGAACATCCCACATTTCCAGACGCACGGGTTGCCAGATCCCTTCCGTCAGGAATCGCGGCCCCCAATCCCATCCATATTGATAAGGAGCTTTCCGCGTGTAAGGAGCAGTCGCAATGTTTTCTTCGTTGCCAAAATTGTGGGTTGAGATCGACGGCAGCACATAGGGGAGCGATTTCACATATGGGAGCATGTGTTCAACCGCGGAATGAAAAACGACCCGCAGCGTGTTCGAGCCGGGTTTAAGTTGCGTCTTGGCCGGGACTCGCCATCGGCGAAACATGTTGTCCGCGTGAAGGATCGGCTGGTCGTTCAAGTAAACGTCAGCGAAAGTGTCGAGCCCCGCGAAGACCAGATCGAGATGCTCGTGTGCCAGCGCTGCCGCATCGAGTTGGAACGTGGTTTGATATTCCCAGTCGGCCAGGCCGACCCATTGCAGATGGAATTCGTTGTCTTTATCAAATGGATCCGGTATCAAACCGTTGTGCAACAGGTCGGTATGCACGACGCCCGGAACTTGCGCAGCGTGCCATTGCTTGAGTTCAGGCTTCTCAACGTCCGTAGTTGCGCGAAATTGCCATCCGGAATTCAGATCCAGCGAGGATGGTTCGGATGCCCAGAGTGACAATGGTGCGGACAAGCAAATCAGAAGAACGCCGAGGCGAACCAGAATCACAGCGGTTGAGTTACGAACTAGCGTATGGCAGTGCATTCGCATTTGGCAAGCTCCCAGTCCACCCGATGACAACCGGATAGTAAACCTTCGAGTTTACCGCACACGAAAAAATCTTAGCGCCCCGATCGGAGGGTTTCAAATTTAGGCGCCGGTGCCTGCAGACTTCCGATGGCGATTGGCATCGCCGATCTTGGCAAGCTCTTCGATTGCCGGAACGGATTCGGGGCTGATCATTCTGTTTTGAGCCGGCTGGGACCCAGTGCGAATCGCCTCGGTCAGCATTTCCAGCGCGAGATCGGCGTTTGGACGAATAAAGATCGTCGCAGTCAGCAGACCGCTGCGTACCCAGGATTGGCCGGTCTTCGGCAAGCCGTCGCAGCCAGTAAATGGAATTTTGAGCCAACGCTCGCGTTCGCCTTCAGCGATCTCAGTAAACGCTTTCCTGGCGCCGGCAGCCATGCTGTCATCCTGCGCTCCCACCAGGTCAATCGAGCTTCGTTGAGAAGTTCTCAGTCGCAGCCAGGAGCTAACCGTGCGGTACGCGCTATCCTCGGTCCAATTTCCGCGTAAGGTCTTTGCCTGGATGTTGGCGGGTTTGGTCTGCATCATGCCAGACGTTCGCTCGCGCGCTGCTGAACTATTGGCCGGTCCTTCAATATATAAAAGCGAGCCGCCATTCGGGAGCAGTTGGGCAAACTGTTTGCCCTGAATCTTGCCGACCTCCGTATGATCGCAACTGATCGAAAAAACAGGAACGTGGCATCCCTGGCGCAATTGTGTAAGGTAATCCGGCTGCGCGTTCAGAACCACCCAGCCAATATCAGCTCCTATGGCGGCGCGAGCCACTTGCGGGAATGCGGTTCCGCCTGCCGGTTCAAACACGATCGCATCCGGACGAGCCTCCGCTCCACCTTGAATGAAGTGAAGCAATTGCTGGCTTTGCGTGACCGCGTCATTGTTGGCGTGGACGATTTTCAGGTCCACTCCCAAGCGTTTGGCTGCTTGCTCAGCAGCTGAGGCTTGTTCCTGCTGGTAGTCGTTGTCGTCGTTCGTAAGGGATAAAAGGAAATTGAGTTTTTTCATGGGCATCGCCGCTGCTGATCATATTTCATATCGGCCGAAGACGATGGTAACTACGGTAATCGAAAGCGAGGCTGGGTATTGTATTGGGTGGCAGTCAGATCTCGCCTGGCCGATTTTTTCCACAGCAAAGTTCTGCGCTCTATTTCTGCGACAAGTGTTGTCGAAAAAATTGCTCGCGATACTTCGCGTCGCGAAAAGCCTCGGTACCTCCGGGACGGGTGGTGGAAAAAGCGCCGGCCATGTTGCCGGCGCGAAGGCACTCCGTAATATCCGCGCCGCGCACATAATAATGAAGAAAGCCGGCATCGAAACTGTCTCCGGCTCCTACGGCGTCAATCGCATCTACTCGGAATGCCGGACTTCTAAATTCCTCTGCGCCTCGCTGCGCAAGACTTCCTTCAGGACCTAGTTTCACAACGACCAGCGGTACACGTGACGCCAGTGTCTTTACAGCGGTTTCAAGATCGCCGACTCCGGCGGCCTTCTGGGCCTCCCGTTCGTTGGGCAGGAAAACGTCGACATAGCGCAATGTCTCGCGCAGCCCGCCTTCCCAAGTGTTGTCCGGATCGTCGTTTGTATCGAGCGAGGTTGTGAGGCCGGCCTCTTTCATCTTCCGGAATAACTCCGGTACCCGGGGACGCAAACCTCGCTGCAAATAAAAAGATGAGAGATGAAAGTGCCGCGCGCTTGCAAGGTAGTCGAAGTCGAGATCGTCCCAAATTAGTTCTTCAATCGTTCCGGAGTAAGTGACCATGTTGCGCCATGCTTGCCGCTGCAGAATGACGGTAAGCCCGGTCTTGATCGCCCCGGGCACTCTTCGCACTCGGGAGGCATCGACGCCGATCTCTTGCAGCGTCGCCAAGGCGCCCCCGCCCAGTTCGTCGTCGCCGATGCGCGACTGAAATCCTACGCGGCTGCCCAAAGCCGCGAGATTATGCGCCAAAATCGCGGAAGAGCCGCCCAGCGTCAGCATCATGCGATCCGCCAGCAATTCGCGCTCGGGAGGAAGTTCGTCCGGCAGGCCGTAGAGGATCAGGTCGAGATTTAGTTCGCCGGCGATTGTGATATCGAACTGAGGCATGGCACTCCTGCGTGGGATGTTTGTGGCAAATCCGGAGTTAGGTTCAGACGACCGTGACCTCGATCTTGCCTTGCTTCAAGGCGCGAAGATCAGCTTTGGAGATTCCGCGATCGGTGATTACTTCCTGCAGGGCCGATGGAGGCGCAATCTGCGACAGGCTGCGGCGGCCGAATTTACTTGAATCGCAAACTGCGATCGTGCGTTTCGAAATCTCAACCATAACCCGGTTGACTTTGGACTCAAGAAGATTGGGAGTGCTCAGTCCATAGTGAATGTCGAAGCCATCGACGCCTAAGAACAGCAGATCCGCGCTTAACCTACGTAATGTCTCCTCAGCAATGGGCCCAACCAGCGAGAATGAATTCTTGCGCAAAGTGCCGCCCGTAAGGATTACCTCGACGGCGCTGCCGCTCAACTCGGCAGCAATGTTGACGGCGTTCGTGATAATCGTGAGATTTCTAAAATTGCGCAGAGCGCGGGCGATCGCGGTGGTAGTGGTGCCCGAATCCAGGATTACCACCTGGCCCTCCATGACTTTGCCTGCGGCGGCTTCCGCGATCCGCAATTTTTCCTGATGGTGCAGCTTCTCCTTCTCGCGCAGCGTCGGGTCTTCCAAGACGCTTTCGCGCGCCGGCAATGCGCCGCCATGGGTCCGGTGAATCTGGCCGTGGGCATGCAGAATCTCCAGGTCTTTGCGAATCGTGACCTGCGAAGTGTGGAAGCGGTCGGAGAGTTCCCCTACCAGCACACGACCCTGAGCATTCAGGAGGTCGAGAATTGCGCGGCGGCGTTCTTCGTTCAGCACTCGCGTCTGTGTCCTTTGAGACCGTCACGAAAAGAAGAAATCGAGACAGTTTTGTTTCGCATTACTTTCTATAGCGTTTGCTTTCGTTTGTCCAATCGCCCCAACGGAACGCAAATCCCACGACGGGGGTGGAATCAGGCGGGGATAACCATCTTAATACCTGCCACAGAACTCCGATTGTCTCGCATTGAAGTTCTGCGTAGTCTCAATTTGAGCACGCGCAAATCGAGGAGTGAGGAATGTCACGAGAATCTGGCGAGGCTGATTGCGGCTTGTCGAGCGCTCTCGCGCAGCAGCGATTCGTAAGGACGCGAAGCGTCGTATCCCGCGTGATTGCGGGCGAGACGCTGATCGTCCCAGTGCGCGGCAAAGTCGGCGATCTGGCCTCGATCTACAGCTTTAACGGAACCGGCACTGTGGTTTGGCAGTTGCTCGATGTGCCCAGAACCCTTGCTGAACTCGTGGATGCAGTCGAGCGTGAATACGAAGTTGCCAGGGAGCAGGCTGAGAAAGATGTGACGCAGTTTCTGAATGATCTCGCCTTGATGGACTTACTCGAGACGCGTGTGCAAACTCAAATTGAGACCCAGATCGAGACAAAGATCCGAAGAGCAGAGACGACCGCTTCCACAGTAGAAGTCGGCGCTCCAGTTGGAGAGTCTCAGAAGCAAACTGCATCAATGGCACGTTGATCACGATTTCGTTTTGTTTGCCGAGATCAGGAGACCGATGGATCAGATAAGTTACGGAGCCTTCAGCGCAGATCTTCATCGGCGGCAAAGCGGCCAGCGTGCGCCCATGCAGGTTTCGATCGAAGTGACGCGGCGCTGTCCGCTCGAGTGCCAGCACTGCTACAACAACCTTCCCATGGGTGACCAGGATGCGCGCAGCCGCGAAATGACGACCGAAGAGCACTTCCGCATGCTCGACGAATTGGTCGAGATGGGCTGCTTCTGGCTGCTGTACACCGGCGGCGAAATTTTCGCCCGCAAAGATTTTCTCGAAATCTACACCTACGCCAAACAAAAGGGATTTCTGATTACCCTATTTACCAACGGCACGCTCATCAACGAAAAGATCGCCGATTATCTGGTCGAGTATCCGCCGTTCTCGATTGAAATCACGCTCTACGGCCGCACCAGGGAAACCTACGAAGCGCTGACGCAGATACCCGGCTCGTACGAGCGTTGCCTGCGCGGAATCCAATTGCTGCGTGAACGAGGCTTGCCGCTGAAGTTGAAAACAGTTGCCACCAGCATCAACAAGCATGAAGTGATCGCTATGCGAGAGTTTGCGGAGGAAGAATTAGGTGTCGAATTCAAGATGGATGCGCAGATCAATCCGCGCCTAGATTGTTCCCAGAGTCCATTAGCGGTGCGACTCACGCCTGAAGAAGTGGTTGCTTTGGACATGCAGGCTCCGAAAGGGGCAAGCGAATATCGCAGGCTGGCGAAGCGCGATCTGGAGAATCCCCCGAACCTGGTCGACAACGATACCGTTTACTTCTGCGGTGGAGGGATGAATTCATTCGCAATCAATGCGTACGGTGAGATCGGGATTTGCGTCATCTCTCAGCGAGAGACCTTTAACGCGCGGCAGGGTCGGGTCAGCGCTGTTTGGGAGGAGTCTCTCTTGGAATTGCGAAATAGAAGACGCACGCGGGAGACGAAATGCATGCGGTGCAGGATTCAGTCCTTGTGCGGAATGTGCCCGGCCAACGGTGAGATGGAGAACGGTGATCGGGAAAGCCCGGTAGATTTTCTCTGCCATGTGGCGCATTTGCGGGCAGCTACTGTGGGCGCTCAGATTCCATCGCACGGCGAGTGTGAATTCTGTGCGGGTGGGAGCCGGCACGAAGAAGTGATGGGGTCGGCCCAGCGCATTGCAAATAAAGAGATCGACGTTGAAAGCTGGTCAGAGCAGCAGCATCTTCTCCCGATCTTGAGCAACCCAGAGGTACTGACGGGAGGTTGCTCCAGTTGCAGGCACTAGTGATGCCTCACGCCTGTCAAGAAAAATGATGCCCGAGTCGACTCAAAACGCCAGCAAGAAGCCGTACGAGCCACCAAAGGTCACGATGGTGAGCTTGCGTCCGGAAGAAGCGGTCCTCGGGCATTGCAAGATAGCGGGTTCCGGAGGGCCGGTCACACTTTCATGTGCCGCCTTGCACTGCCGGAGCATTGGATCGTGACCGTTGCCGAGGCAACCAGCGGAGGTTCCATACCGCTGCACTCGACAAGCTTCTGCATTGGCGGAGTCGCTGTAGCCTTTACCGGTGATTATTCACGCGACGTTGCGTTGGTGCCTTCACTGCTCCCCTTTGGCGGCAAGTTTGTATCTTGCGACATAACCATTCACGTCAGACGCGTTCCCAAGCTCTATCCGACGATCGGTCCAAAGATTTTTGATTCGGGATCATTGTGGCGCCTGCAGTGCTCCGAACAGCAACTTGAGTTTGATTTCACAACGCCGGTTCTTGGCGATGCGCCATACAAGCGCCTCCGGACCGATTCCGAATTTCGTGACGCGTGGCTGCTGATGAGCGAAGAGTTTTGCACCTTGACCTCGTCTCTGGAGTACCCCCTCGATGAGCTCCTGATCATGCACCGCCTAACACAGGAGCGAGGCATCGAACTGCACGGCGTCGGCATGGTCGGCCCCAACGGCGCGAACAACTTGTTCATCGGCCACTCTGGCGCGGGCAAGAGCACGACCGCGCGCTTATGGACATCGCTCCATGAAGTCAAAATCCTCAGCGACGACCGCATCATTGTCCGCGAAAGTCCGGCTCGCGAACTCCAACCCGGCGACGATCCCAGGAAAATCTTCATGTACGGCACGCCGTGGCATGGCGAGGCATGCTTCGCATTGCCCGATCGCGCTCCGCTGCACCGCATCTTCATCCTCGAGCAGGGTCATGGCAATGTGCTCACTCGGCTTACCAAGAGCCAGGCAGTCGGCGAACTCTTCGCACGTGCCTTCGTCCCGTTTCATCGCCACGAGTACATCGAGTCGGCACTAAGTTTCCTCGAGCAGCTTGCCGAATCCGTGCCTTGCTATCGCTATTCCTTCGAGCCGGACGTGCGCGCGGTAGAAAAAATCCTCCAATTTCATGACTAGTGATGAAGCCGATTCAGCGAGATTCGAGGCCCTCAGCCGCGATCTCCTGAAGAAGGGAATCGCCGTGCGCTTCGAGGCGCGCGGTGAGAGCATGGCGCCGCTTATCCGCAACCGCGAGATTGTGCATGTTACCCCCGTAATCGTTACCAAACTGCACATCGGAGATATTGTTTTAACGAAACGCGATGAGCGTTTTCTAATGCACCGGCTCGTCGTCACCAACCATGACGAAAACGTTTTCATTACGCGTGGCGATTCTGCCAGCGAAGACGATCCGCCGGTGCAAGGCGAGCAGATTCTCGGCCTCGCGAATGCCAAAGAACTCAGGTTGGGAAAACGAGTTGTGCGGATGAAACTTTCAGGTATCAGCGGACAATTGCTCCTCGGCTTCGAGCGCGGACGATCACTCGCAGGCAGGGTTTTGCGAAAAACTGGATTACGAAAGTCACCGTTTGATTCACGCCACTTGCCGCCCGGATCGTTGAATGTTCTCGCGATTGCGTCGGTTCTGCTGGCGTTACTGGCGGCTTCATCTTCCTCCAGCGCACAGGTAGCAGTCGACACAAGCCCCAGCACGAGCACCACAGCAGATCTGGTGGGCGCTGGCACGAAGACGCTTACCTTCAACCACACCACATCAGCTACTGCCAATCGCGTGCTGCTTGTCGGCGTTTCCATGAACATCACAAACGCGCCCACGACTGCCGTAACAGGGGTCACCTACAACGGCACAGCTCTGACGTTAGTGGGTGCGCATAACGATGCCGCAAACACGCGCCGGGTGGAACAGTGGTATCTGCTGAATCCCGCGGCTGGAACCAACCTCCCGATTATCGTTTCGGTCAACGTTCCTTCGGCGGTAACGGTCGGCGTAGCGGCTGGAGCGACCGTATTCACCGGCGTCGACCAGACTGTGCCGCTCAGTTCGTTCGTATCGGCAGATGGCGCTGAACCGGCCGCGAACTCCGATCTCAACGTTCCAAGCGTAATCAATGGCATGGTTTTCGACACGCTGGCCGTCGGAATGGGCGCAATCACCATTAACGGTCCACAGGTTTCACAATGGAACACGAGCTCCGGGGGCACAGCCGCGGATGCAGTGCAAGATATTACCGGCACGGCCAGCAGTCGAAGCGGCGCGCCCAGCGTGCCCATCTCGGAAAGTTTTAGCGAGAGTCTCAATCTGACCTCCGTTGTGCCTAACGGCGTCGCATTCAACCTTACATCCGTTGCGCCAACGACGGTCACCTTCAATCTGACGGCCGCTGCAAATCATGCGGGAGGTAACACCGTCTACACGGGAACGATCACAGGTGGCGCCGGCAATGCCTACGTCGGTGACAAGGTTGTGGTGGCGGGGTTCACCAACGGCAATGACAACGGAACCTTTACGTGTACTGCATCCACTGCCACCAGCATAACGGTCAACAACGCGAACGGAGTTTTCCAGAACCACGCGGCAACCGCTACCGTGACGACCGGCGCCGTTTACAACGGAACGATCACCGGCGGCACAGGCAATGCCTTCGCCGGTGACACCGTCATTGTGACCGGCTTCACCAACGCCGCCAACAATGGAAGCTTCATAGCCACTGCATCCACCGCGACCACACTGACCGTCAACAATAAGGCCAGCATTGCGGAAACCGATCCCGGAACTGCAACGGTAGCGACGGGCGGCGGCGGCAACACGGTGTACCTGGGAACGATCACCGGCGGCGCCGGCAATGGCTTCGCGGGCGATAGCTTCACCATAGCGGGATTCACTAACGCCGGTAATAACGGGACATTCACCTGTAACGCATCCACGGCAACCACCCTGACCTGCCCCAACGTGGCCGGAGTCACAGAAACAAATGCTGGAACCGCCACCACCAGCAACACCTTCAACTGGTCGCTCGGAGCCATCTCGATCAATCCCACGGCAGCCGATATCGGAGTGACCACGAGCGTCGGCAGCGCTGTGTTCCTTGGCCAGAACACAACATACACCATTACCATTTTCAATAATGGAACATCCACAGCCAACACCGTCACGCTGAAAGATACGCTGCCTGCGACAGGGATGACGCTGGTATCGGTAACGCCTAGCGTTGGTACCTGCGTGACCGCAGCGAATCCCATCACCTGCGCCCTTGGCAACCTGGCCAGCGGAACGAACGCGACCGTCACAGTCGTCGAAACAGCGACCGCGTCTGGTTCCTATGCCAATACGGCCGTCGTCTCCGATTCGGGCACGCCGCCTGATCCCAATACCGGTAACAACACTTACGTGGCGGTTGCAACGGTGCAAGCTGTTGCCTGCGGAACCGTTTCTCAGGCCGCGCCAGGAACTAATCTCACCGGCGTGTTGAATACGTATTACCCCGGAACCGCGAACGTGGCCGCAGGATCTACAAAAATTCCTGTTGGCACAGCAACCGGAGCGGGAGCCACAATCGCTGCTGGAAATCTTCTGCTTGTCATCCAGATGCAGGACGCCAGCATTGATGACGCCAACACGGTTGCTTACGGAAACGGCTTTACGGGCCAGGGTTTCACGGCGGTGAATAGCGCGGGAGACTTTGAATTTGTCACCGCGACTGGACCAATCGCCGCTGGTGCGGTTCCGATTTCGGGTGCGGGCGCGGGAGGTGGATTGGTCTTCAGCTACCACTCCGCCGCAGCCTCCAACAACGCCGGTCAAAGCACTTATCAGGTGATCGTAGTTCCGCAATACACGACGGCCTCATTCAGTGCGGCTTCTGCACCCACAGCTCTTCCATGGAACGGTTCGACAGGTGGTGTCCTTGTTCTCGATACGTCCCAGACGCTCACACTGAACGGCGCCGCCCTTTCGGTGGACGGCCTTGGATTCCGCGGCGCTGCTGGTTTGCAATTAAATGGCGGTGTTGGCGGCAATAACACCGATTACTTCCACGCTGCGCCTGCAACCTACACTGGTGTGCTCGAGAACGGTGTCGATGCGGTCAAAGGAGAAGGAATTGCGGGAACGCCGTTGTGGGTTGAATCCGGCGGAACGTATTCCCAAACGACTTCCCGTTATCCGAGCGGCAGCGCGGCCGATGGCAGCAGCGCACGTGGCGCTCCCGGCAATGCGGGCGCCGGAGGGACCGACGGCGATCCGACAAATAACGACCAAAACGCAGGCGGCGGAGGTGGCGGCAACGGCGGCGCCGGTGGATTTGGCGGAGACTCATGGAATACGAACCTGAGCGTGGGTGGTGAAGGCGGGGGAGCTTTTCCCGCGACGATCAACCGGGTCGCAATGGGTGGTGGAGGCGGCGCGGGCACTCGCAACAACTCTGATGGAGACACGCTGGCCAGCAGTGGTGCGGCGGGCGGCGGAATCATCATTATTCGTACCTATGGCCTCAGCGGCACTGCCACTCTCACCGCAAACGGTCTCTCGTCTTACAACGGCACTGCGAATGACGCTGGCGGCGGGGCGGGCGCTGGCGGTAGCATCGTCGTTCTCTCCGCAAATGGCGGAGAGAGCGGCCTCACACTCCAGGCCAACGGAGGCCGCGGCGGGGATGCCTGGGACATCCAGGCCTACAGCATTGGGAATCGTCACGGCCCTGGTGGAGGCGGTGGCGGCGGCACAATTTTTGTTTCCGGAACTCCGGCCAGTTCCAGCTTGAATGGCGGCACCAGCGGCACTACGTTGACGCCGGGGGTGACTTATGGAGCCACCGGCGGCGCTGCGGGCACAATTGTTACCAACGCGTCTCTCACGCAAACATCAGGAACGCTTTCTGGTGCGCAATGCACGCCCGATATGACCGTGGCGAAGAGTCACTCTGGCAATTTCGTACGGGGTTCAACCGCCAGCTACATACTTACGGCATCCAACATCAGCCCTTATGGACCCACCAGTAGCACGGTAACCATTAATGATACGTTGCCGACCGGCATCATTCCTACGACTGCGACTGGGACGGGTTGGACTTGTTCGGTTGCATCGCAAACAGTGAGCTGCGTAGATTCCACCGTATTGCCGGCTGCCACGAGCTATCCGCCGATCACAATCACCGCCAACGTTTCGCAGTCAGCGCCGGCGACCGTGAACAATTTCGCAGTCGTGGGCGGCGGGGGAGAACTCAATCTCACCAATGACATCTCCAATACCGATACAGCCAACGTAAGCTCGACCGCGGATTTGAGCGTCTCGAATGCAGCGTCACCGGATCCGGTCGCTGCGGGCAGCAGCGTCACCTTCACGCAGGTCCTCACCAACAGTGGCCCGAGCGCAGCTGATGACGTAACCCTCGTGGAAGCTGTACCGGCAAACACCACGTTTGTGTCGATGTCATCCCCCGGATGGAGTTGCACCACTCCCGCTGTCGGCGGTACGGGAAATGTAGTCTGCACCAACGTAAGCTTGGCCGGAGGCACTGCAGCTACTTTCTCGCTGGTAGTTAAAGTGAATTCAGGAACGGCGAACGGAACGGTCATCACCGATACTGCGACGGGCAGTTCATCCACCGCGGATCCCAACTCCAGCAACAACACCGCGAGCGCGTCGACTCTGGTCGGAACAACGGCTCAGGGAGAGATGACGGTCACTAATATGGCGTCTCCTGATCCGGTAATTGCTGGGAATAATATTACGTACACACAAACTGCCACGAACGTGGGCGGCGGCACTGCCAATAATCCATCGCTGACTGAGAACACTCCGCCCGATACGGTATTCGAGTCGATTTCTGCTCCTCCAGGAACCACGTGCACGACTCCGCCGGTAGGTACAGCCGGCGCTATCTCATGCACTGGCGCTTCCGCTCCGGCAGGAACAAGTGGGACGGTGACGCTGGTTGTGCAGGTCGTAGCCGGAACCGCCAGCGGAACCGTGATCAATGACACGGTAACCGTAAACGCCACCAATCAGGCATTTGGCGCCAATTCCGCCACGGCCTCGGACATCGTGGCGACTGCCGCGCAGGCCGATCTGGTTTTAACGACGGCTCCGACTCCGCTCACTGTGATCGCCGGGAACAGTATCACTTACACACAGACCATTACCAACAATGGTCCGGCAGTTGCGGCGAATCTCACCTTCACTGAAGGGATTCCTGCCAACACTACTTTTGCTTCCGTGTCCGCTCCTGCCGGCTGGTCGTGTATCACGACCACGTCGGTAACCTGCACGGCGTCAAGCCTGGCGGCGAGCGTGTCGGCCAACATCATCGTCGTGGTGAATGTCGCTCCGACGGTTACGTCCAGCCCGATCACGGCAACTTCATCAGTGACATCGACCACAAGCGATCCAAACTCGGCGAACAACACCAACATCGTCGTAACCACACCTTTGGTGGACAAATGCGACCTCACCGTCACCAATACCGGCACACCCAGCCCAGTAACTGCCGGCAGCAATATCACCTACACACAGACGATCAGTAACGGTGGTCCGAGCAATTGCACTACTGCGACCTTCACGGAAGCGACTCCGGCCAATACGACCTTTGTATCTGTAGCGGCGGTCACGACTGGAGGCGGCACGTGGACTTGTCCTAACGCTGCTCCAATATCATGCACGAACCCGAGCGTTCCGCCAGGATCGGTCGCGACCATCACCGCGGTGTATACGGTAAACGCTGGCACCGCCTCAGGAACGATCATTACAGATACGGCAACGGCCTCTTCGGCAACAATTGACACGAATATCAGTGACAACACGGCCATTTCCATGATCGGGGTGGCTGTCGCGGGACAGGCTGACCTTAGCGTTACGAATACAGGAACTCCGAACCCGGTGAACGCTGGTCAAAACATCACTTACTCGCAGATCGTAAACAACGCCGGACCAGCCAGCGCGACCACAGTGACGGTTACCGAAACACTTCCCGCGAATACCACATTTGTGTCACTGAGCGGACCAGCGGGATGGGCCTGCACGTCTACCGCACCTTACACCTGCTCGATCGGTACCCTGGCAGCGAACTCGCCTGCTAGTTTCGCCTTCGTTGTGCAGGTCAATGCGACCGTTGCTTCAGGCTCGGCAATTACCGACATAGCCTCGGTAGCCAGCAGCATAACCACCGATCCGAACCTGGGCAACAATACCGCCTCCAGTACTGTCTACGCCGCAGACTCGGCCGATCTGTCGGTGACCAATGTCGGCAGCCCGGTCCCCGTGCAGGCGGGTAACAACATTACTTACACGCAGGTAGTCACCAACGCCGGACCCAGTGCGGCAACGAATGCAAGCTTCACCGAGACAACGCCAGCCAATACCACATTTGTGTCGCTTACGCCAATCCCTGGCGGCTGGTCATGCACGCTTCCTGCTGCAGGCAACGCGGGCACAATCACTTGCACCAATCCGACTTTTGCAGCGGGCGCCGCCAGCTTTCCAGTCGTAGTGAAAGTAACGGCGGGAACCGCCGCGGGAACGGCTGTGAACGATACCGCGACTGTAAGCTCTTCGACTACCGATCCCAACACGGCGAACAACAGTGCAACGGCTGCCGATGTGGTTGCTCTCGCCACGCAGGCCGACCTGGTCACGACAAACATCGCTTCGCCGACGTCGGTAGCGCCCGGCGCCAATGTAACCTATGCGCAAAGCGTTACCAATAACGGACCCGCAGCTACGACTTCGGGCACGGCCACGTTTACACAAACCACTCCGCCGAACACCACGTTCCAATCGATGGCGCCACCGGCAGGTTGGACCTGTACTACGCTACCGGTCGGCGGAACGGGAACCATCACGTGCACGGCGACCGGCACCCTCGGAGTCAATGCGAGCGCAAACTTTACGCTAGTGCTGCAAGTGGCCTCCTCAACTCCATCAGGGACGAATATTCCAGAGACACCAACCGCGAGCGCGGGCAACATCGTTCCGGGACTGACAAGCAATAGTGCAACTGCCATCGTCGTTGTCGCCGCCGCCAACAGTGCCGATATGGCCATCGTAAAGACTGCGAGTCCGAGTCCGTCCGTGCCAGACGGCGATCCGCTTACCTACACTTTGACCGTCACCAACAACGGCCCGGCCACGGCGACGAATGTTACTGTAACCGACACGCTACCGTCTGACGTCACTTACTTGTTCTCGACCTCAACGCAAGGAACCTGTTCCGAAGCGAACAGCACCGTCACCTGCCTTCTCGGCACAATGAATAATGCCGCTACCGCTACGGTGACAATCCTTACGATTGCAGGTGCGCCGGGCACAGCCACAAATACGGCGACTGTAAGCGCCGATCAGACTGATCCCAATCTCAACAACAACACTTCGACTCAGGTCGAAACCATCACAGCTTCGACGAAGATTCAACTCCACGCTCTGGCCGCGCGCGCCGTGCAGGATAAAACTGGGGCGACCCGCGTCGCGGTCTTCTGGAAGACAGGAGCGGAGTCTCACAATCTTGGATTCAACGTCTACCGCGAGGTGAACGGTGAGCGTGTGCGTCTGAATCCATCCCTGATTGCGGGTTCGGCACTCCTCATGACCCGAGGATTGCCAAAGCACGCTGGCAAGACTTATTCGTGGGTCGATTCCTCCTCGACTTCTGAAAGCCGTGCCTATTGGGTTGAGGACGTAGATGTCAATGGGACTCGAACCATGCATGGGCCGGTGACGGCCGAGTCGTCCGCGAATTCAGCATCCACTCCGGGGAGTACTCTTGGTAGCGCTTTGATGGTAAGCCAGTTGAGTCAGGCTCAACCCGCTCCCAATTCCGAGCATGGAGGCCATTTCGTCGAAAACGTCCTGCGGGGCTTGGACGCGACTCCATCACAAAGACAAGAGCAATTCGAACTTGCAGCGCATCCGGCGGTGAAACTATTCGTGAAGCGCGAAGGCTGGCATCGCGTAACCCAGCCGGAGCTGATTGCGGCCGGCCTCGATCCGAATGTCGATCCCACGTTGCTTCATCTTTATGCGGAAGGGGTCGAACAGCCGATTAACATCACCGGGGCCTCAGCTGGACCGGGCGGCTTCGGTCCGCAAGCTGCAATCGAATTCTACGGAACCGGGATTGACACTCCCTACACCGGTACGCGTGTTTATTGGCTGGTTGCAGGCAATGTCCCCGGGATGCGCATTCCGCAATTGCCACCGTCGACGGGATCCAATCTGCCTCCCGCAAACTTCCCGGCTACGGTCGAAATCACGCCGCACACTACTTACTTCGCTGCGCTCATCACGCAGAATGGAAACAACTTCTTTGGTTCACTGATTTCGACCACCGCGGTGGAACAGACTCTCACGACTTCGAACCTCGACCAGAGTTCTACCAACGCTGCGCAACTCGAAGTCATTTTGCAAGGTGTGATCCTGGGTGTTCCGCACGATGTGACGATTGCCCTCAACGGCACAACTCTTGGAGATCTGACATTCACTGGTTTAGACAAGGGCAAGTTCAGTGCAACCGTGCCGCCCGGTATTCTGCTGGATGGCGACAACAACGTTACGCTCACCGCGCAGAATGGCGACTACGACCTGAGCCTGGTGCAATCCATCCGTATCCAGTATCCGCATGCATACCTAGCCGACTCCGACCGGTTGAGATTCCTCGGACGCCCGGGAGATGAAATAACGGTCGGAGGCTTTACAAACAGCCAGATCACCGTTCTGGACATCACAGAGGCGCAACAACCTGTACAGCTCACGCCGCAAATCACGTCGAACCCAGCTGCGGGTTCAAATCAATACGCGCTACAAGTGCAGGTGCCTTGGTCAAATGCCAATCCCGCCCAACCGCACACTCTGCTGGCTATCGCTTCCGATCAGATCGCCTCGGTAGCTGGAATTAGCCGGAATCATCCGTCGAAGTGGCATAGTGCGCAGCGGGGCAGCGAGATAGTCATGGTTTCTCCCGGAGCATTTTCGAAACCTCTCGCTCCATTGATTCACGCCCACGAACAGCAAGGTAAATCTGCGGCTCTGGTTTTGGTCGATGATCTGTACGACGAATTCAGTTTCGGTGAGCACAACCCCGGAGCGATCCGCGACTTCCTGCGCACGGCTGCTAAAGTCTGGCAAACGACGCCACACTACTTATTGCTCAACGGACGCGCGTCGCTCGATCCACGCAATTATCTTGGTTTTGGCTATCTCGATTTCGTGCCGACCAAGATTGTGTCTGCCACCGGCATGATGACGGCTTCTGACGACTGGTTCTCCGATTTCAATAACAGCGGCATGCCCACCATTGCCACGGGACGATTGCCCGTCAGCACGCCGGACGAAGCCGCATTAGTCGCAGGCCGACTCGCGGCTTATGAAGACCAGCCGGCCGCGGGCAATTGGACGTCTCAGGTTCTTATGGTAGCCGACGTCAATGACACCGAGAACTTCACACAAGACAGCAAAATTGTGCAGGCGCAATTGCCCTCAGGCCTGCATGCCACGGATGTGTTCGCCAGCACGATGGGGATAGAAGGGGCCCAGCAGGCGATCGTGGCCGGCATTAATTCCGGAGAACTCTTGGTGAATTACGCGGGACATGGCTCTGAGGAACAGTGGTCCGGCGACAATCTCTTCGACAACGCCGCCGCCACGGCACTGACCAACGGCTCATCTCTGCCCGTATTCCTGATTATGAATTGCCTGAACGGCTTCTTCCAGGATGTTTACGAAGAGCCGCTGGCAGTTGCGCTCATGCTCGCGCCAAACGGTGGCGCGGTCGCAGTGCTTGCCTCAAGTGGTTTGAATCAGCCGTCGCCGCAAACCGGCTTCGACAAGCTGATCGTACAAAACGCCATGAACTCGCCTTATCCAGCCTTGGGAGACGCGATCTTAAGAGCGAAATCAGGAATTCCTGATCTCAGTCTGCGCAAGACGTTTAACCTGCTTGGCGATCCAGCGATGCAGATCAAGCGTCCCGCACAGTAATCTCCACACGTTCATTTCTATGAGGCTGGCGCAACTGCAATTTCGCGCAACGGTTCAGTGATCGCCCTCATCACCTTCACGAACCCGGCGAAATCCAGCGACTGAGGCCCATCGGAAAGCGCCCGCTCGGGGCACGGATGGACCTCGATGATCAGGCCATCTGCGCCAGCTGCTACAGCCGCTCGCGATACCGCTGCAATTAAGCTTTGCTTGCCCGTCCCGTGCGATGGATCAGCGATCACCGGCAGATGAGAAAGATCGCGCGCCAGCGCTACCGCTGCCAGATCGAACGTATTTCGCATCTCGGTCTCGAACGTCTTGATGCCGCGCTCGCAAAGCACTACCTGGCTGTTCCCGCCGGAGAGTAAATATTCCGCCGCTAGCAGCCACTCTTTGACCGTCGCCGAAGGGCCTCGTTTCAGGAGCACCGGCTTGCGCACCGTTGCTAGCCGCCGCAGTAACGCGAAGTTTTGCATATTGCGCGCGCCTACCTGCAACATGTCCGCATATTCACAGATGATCTCCACATCTTCCGTGCTCATCACTTCCGTTACGACCGGGAGCCCAGTTTGCTCCTCCGCTTCGCGCAGGATTTTCAGCGCCTCTAATCCAAGCCCCTGAAAGTCATAGGGGGAAGTTCGTGGTTTGTATGCTCCACCTCGCAGCATTGTGGCGCCGGCGCGCTTTACGGCTTGCGCTGTACTGAGCAACTGCTCCCGCGATTCAACGGAGCAGGGCCCGGCAATCACCACAACGCCCGGCCCACCGATCGCCACGCCGTTGATCTTGACTACTGAACGCTCGGGCTTGACCTGCCGACTGACCAACTTGAACGGCTGAGCAATTGGGACGACAGTCTCCACGCCCGGTGCTACTTGCAACGCCTCGATTTCATGACGGCGACCGTTTCCCACCGCAGCCACAATCGTTCGCTCAACGCCGCGCGTAACATGCGGTTGGTAGCCAGCTTCACGAATGCGATCGATGACATGACCAATCTCCTGTTCGGTCGCTTTTTCGGACATATTGACAATCATCGCTTTTCTCCTGAGTCTGGCTGCAAAAACAAAAGGCCGCGATCCGGGATCGCGGCTTGGGCTGAACTTGGTTTGATCTAGCCGGTCATGTCTGACTTGATCCCCTCGCAACCGCCGCAGCCGCTACTCCGCAAAATGAGAAGTAGCAAAACTGCACGATAAACGAGAAAAATCGCATCATGACGAAAACTCCCCACTCTTATAACCTGAACTGTGCGCTTCTCGACCGCTACAGCCACTATTGAATCGAACTTGCTGTGTTCGAGAATACATTATTTGCGTTGGATCCGATTAGGCGGATCGTGCCCACCACCAGTACCAGAATGACAGCCAGCATCACCGCGTATTCGGCAATATCCTGTCCCTCATCTCCTGACCACATTTTGTGGATGAATTCGGACATTTTTCCCCTCCAAAATTTGTGAACATCGGTCCCCTGCTAGAGGGAAGTGGCGCAATTGAAGCACCAATAATGCCGTAGCCAGGGGTGCTTGTCAATGTGCGGGGTTGTGAAAAAACTCTGGGTGCCGCAAAAGCAATCCGGCGCAGCTGTAAGTCAATATTAGCACTTTGTGCACTCGCATACGGAAGGGAATCGAAGCGCTGCTTTAGAATTAAGGAGTGCCCATCCTGCACCATCTCCGCGTTACTTTGGAAATGATCAAATGGGAGCACTCGATTTTTGCGCTCCCTTTTGCACTCTGCGGGGCCATGCTCGCCGCCTCCGGCCTTCCCACCGCTCACCAGCTTCTCTGGATCGTAGTTGCTATGGTGGCCGCGCGCTCCGCGGCAATGGCCTTCAACCGGCTCGCCGACGCCTCCATCGATGCCGCCAATCCACGCACACGAACCCGTGCACTTCCGGCAGGAGATCTTTCGGCCGCGTTCGTGGCAATGTTTGTAATCGCTTCATGTGCAATTTTTATTCTCGCTGCATCGCAGCTCAATAGGCTCACGCTCTGGCTGTCGCCGGTCGCGCTGGCGGTTCTGCTTCTCTACTCCTACACCAAACGCTTTACTCGCTGGTCGCATCTTGTGCTCGGGGTTGCTCTTGGCATTGCCCCTGCCGCCGCATGGATCGCAGTTCGCGGCTCTCTAGATCCGCGTATTCTGCTGCTCACCGCTGCGGTAACCTTCTGGGTCGGCGGCTTCGATGTTCTTTATGCTTGCCAGGATTTTGATTTCGATCGCAATGCCGGGCTTTATTCAATCCCATGCCACTTCGGCATTAGCACTGCTCTTTGGGTCGCTCGAGCTTTTCATGCGGTCATGCTGCTGCTCTTGACCACGCTCGTGGCAGTGTTCGGTCTGGGAAAATTCGCCTTTGCCGGAATCGTGGTGGTTACGCTTCTATTGGTCTACGAACATTCTCTGGTGAAGGCGGACGACCTCTCGAAGCTCAACGCAGCCTTCTTCACGATGAATGGCGTGATCTCGGTGGTTTTTCTGCTGTTTCTTTCGGGCGATCTGCTACTGCGAAAGTAGTGGCACGATAATGGACCGCAGGTGAGAACTGGAATTCCGCTGCAAATCATGATTCTAGCTCGGCTCCGTGGACGAGCCAATACGGCGTTCCCACCCCCTGCGGCGAGAACGCCGTTCCCCCACTCCCTCCCGGTGACGGAGGGCATGAAGATTGGACTACAGTGTTATCCTCCCCAATCTCGGCGCTCGATTTGTCAAATCTTTGTCTGTAATTTGTAAAACCGCATCCATTCCGGCGATGCCTGCATTCACAGGCTTGAATTCGGATGTCGCTCGTTCCATTCGTAACTCGAATCCCGCCGTGAAACTGATAGCATAAAGATTCCCACTCAAGTGCGCTCGTGGTTCCACTTCGGACTTGCCCTGTTCACTCTTCCGCTCCTGGCGCAGAGTAACGCGGGAGAACTTCGTCTGAAAGTTACAGGCCCTGATGGCCTGCCTCTCAAGGCCGCAGTCGAGCTTTCCAATGATGCCGCGCAGTATCAACGCTCTTTCTCGACCGACGATTCCGGCCAGCTAGCGTTACGGAATCTGTCTTTCGGCTCATATCATCTGCAAGTCCGCGGAGAGTCATTCTCGCCCTACGATGGCATAATCGAAATCAGATCCGCTCTCCCGGTCGAGTACGCGGTTAAGCTCAACCTAGCGGCCTTGAGCACCGCCGTTAACGTCACCGCCGAAAACACTCTTCTCGATCCCGAGCGCGCCGGTGCTTCCAGCCACATCGACGAACAACAAATTGCCGACCGTCCGGCCTCGCTTCCCGGCCGTTCTTTGCAGGATCTGGTGAACTCACAACCGGGCTGGCTTTATGAAGGCAACGCTGTGCTGCATCCTCGCGGCTCCGAATATCAAACCCAATTTGTGATTGACGGCATCCCGCTTACCGATAACCGTTCGCCCAGCTTCGGCCCTGAGATCGAAGCCGACGATGTCGACTCGCTCACCATCTACACAGCGGGCATTCCGGCCGAGTTCGGACGCAAGATGGGAGGCGTCATCGAGCTCAATACGCAGCGCAACAGGCAGGCCGGGCTTCACGGAGACCTGCTTCTATCTGGCGGGAGCTTCGATACGGCGGGGGCGTACGCGAGCGTTCAGGATTCTTGGGGGAGCAACACGCTGAGCGCCAGCGCCACAGGAAACATGACGGCGCATTATCTCAATCCGGTGGTTCCGGAAAACTACACAAATCGCGGAACCACGGGAGCCTTCTCGACAAGTTATGACCGTGATTTGAGCGAGAAAGATCGCCTTACCTTCAGCGTGCGCCATGAACTCGCCCGCTTCGAAATTCCAAACGAACAGCTTCAACAATTTCCTGGGTTGCAGATTCCTGCCGGCAGCACAGCGCAACTTCAGACCGCCGGAAATTTTGAGACCATGGGCATCGCTGCCTATCAACACGTCTTCTCGTCGGACGTTCTTCTGAATGTACGGGGCATGGTTCGGGACAACTCCGACAATCTCGATTCCAACAGCGGCGCGTGGCCAGTCGCGGCATTTCTGAGGAACGATTTCAAAGAGGGATATTTCAACGGAGCCATTTCCATCCATCACGGGGCGCACGAATGGAAAGCGGGGATCGAATCCGACAACATTTTTCTTCACGAAAACTTCAGCGATGTCATTACGGCGAGTCCTGGCGACCCCTATTACCCATTCGATCCCGGTACCCCGAGTACCTTCGCTTTTGTCGGCAGCCGTCCCGACCTCGAGCAGGCAGCGTTCGTGCAGGACCTGGTTCATCTCGGGAAGTGGACCGTAAATGCTGGGGCGCGGTGGGACCATTATCAGCTAGTGGTGAATCAGAATGCTGTTAGCCCGCGGCTCTCGGTTGCCCGCTACATTCCCGCGGCGAATCTGATGGTCCACGCTTCGTACGACCGGGTTTTTCAAACTCCTTCATTCGAAAATATTCTACTGGCCAGTTCGCCAGGTGTTGCGGTGCTGAATCCAGATGTTCTGCGGTTGCCGGTTGAGCCTTCTCATGGCAACTACTTCGAATTCGGAGTGACGAAAAGCTTCTTCAGCCAGTTCCGCCTCGACGCAAACTACTTTCGCCGCTACGTCAATAACTACGCTGACGACGACCAGATTCTCAACACTGCCATCAGTTTTCCGATTGCCTTTCGAAAAGCCGTTATTTATGGCGCCGAAAGCAAGCTGGAATTGCCGCACTGGAATGGATTCTCGGGCTTCCTGAGTTATTCCTACATCGTAGGAAACGCGTGGTTCCCGGTTACCGGCGGACTTTTCGTCGGTGAGGACGCCGTGAGCGCCACCACTCAGCTGACGGGACATTTTCCGGATTCGCAGGACCAGCGAAACTCGCTGCGTGGCCGCATCCGTTACCAGTTGACGTCCCGTGTCTGGCTGGCGGCAGGCTCTGAATATGGCAGCGGCTTACCGTTCGAATTTACTGGAACTTACTCTCAAGCCCTGGCCGAATATGGCCAACAAGTGATTAATCGCGTCAACTTTGCCGATGGGCGTGTGCGACCGAATTTTTCTTTCGATCTCACTGCCGGAGCCGATATCTTTAAAAAAGAAAGCCGTTCACTGCGGCTACAGGGCGACCTCGAGAACTTGAACAATCGCCTGAATGTGATCGACTTCGGAGGACTTTTCTCAGGGAATGCCATCGGGCCGCCGCGCAGTTGCTTCCTGCGCCTCGCCGCCACCTTTTGATCACTACGCCCTCTTGAAATATTGCACAGCCCGCTCGTGCTTCTCGGCCGCCGCGCGCGATGAGAAAGTTCCCAAATTCTTGCGTTTGCCCGTTTTCGCGTCCTTCTTGCGGGAATACAGCCGATATTCACCGGACTTCAGTTTTCGAATCATCCAGAAAAGATGCTGAAGTTAAAGCGCAGGTTGGAAAGAAGTGTATCAACTGACTCGGGCGATTATGACTTGATCACGACTGGCGATGCGAGTTGGCCCTCAGCCGGCGTGTCGTCGAACCGGATTTCTGATGCTAACTGCCTGGAACCATCTCGGCAGGTGCGCCGCCAGCGACGTCGGCCTGATTAAATAGGATGTTTGCTCCCATATGGGCTGGCCGGGGGGCCAGCATCTGCTCTTTGCGGTAAACAAGATTGCTGGCGTTAAATGTCGCCAGCTCGAAACCGTGGCCATGCGTGATTGCGTCCGTCGGGCAGGCCTCCACGCAGTACCCGCAAAAGATACATCGATTGTAGTCGATGTTATAAACTCTGGCGTAACGCTCCGCGCCGCTGACCCGATTCTGCGCGGTGTTGTCTGCTGCCTCAATATAGATGCAATTCGATGGGCAGTTGGCTGCGCAAAGGAAGCACGCTACGCACTTTTCGAGTCCATTTTCGTCGCGCTGCAAAACGTGCGCGCCGCGGAATCGGGCTTCGATCCGCGCTCCGCGCAAAGGACCTTTGCCATCGGGATAGTTCTCCACAGTCGTGGGCTGGAACATCTCCATGAAAGTGATGCTCATGCCCTTGGCAATGGCTGCAATATTCTTGAGTACCGACATACCTCTCGAGTATACCGGAAGCCCCTCGTGCGGCGGTATGCGCCTCTCCTTTTTCCGCTCCGGAAAATTCAGCGGGCGGGTAACCAAAACGGCGTAACTATCATCCATGCTTTAAGTGGGGCAAAATCTCTGGTCCGGTAGGTCGGCCCAGCCGTTTGCCGCACACTCTCACTGCAGGATCCACTCTAAACAACGCGTAACAATATTGTCATTTCCACAGGGGACGAAAATGCGGATGAGCAGCTTCTCTTCGAAAGTTTCTTCCCGATTTGATTCCCATGACCGGACAGCGAAACTCCGAAATAGTTCACAGCGGCCATCGCCAACCCCACGAGCAGAGTCGCCAAACGGGCCAAGTTCTTCACGATATATCGCCATCGCGGCGTTGGCTGTGGGGGTTGTCTCTTTTCTGGCCACAGAGCTTATGCACTATGTTCTGGTGCCCGATATAGGACGTTCACCGGAGAGATTGCTGGCTGAGGGCTCTTCGGCTTTGGTCGTCAGCCTCCTGACAGCAAAGCTCGTACAGATCACGAGCGAACGCCATCGGCTTACCGTAGCCAGGATGCAGGTAATTGCTGAAATGAACCATCACATCCGGAACGCATTGAGCCCCCTTTCGCTCTCGCTGGACGACCACGAAAATCAGCAACTCAAACATGTGATCTCGGACGCCGTTGAGCGTATCGATTGGGCGTTGCGGGAGATCTTGCCTCGAGAACTGCCCCTGTGCGAAGAACAGCGGCATAGGCTCGGATATTTCCGGAGACATGGAATCCTGCCATGAAGAATCAACGTGAGGTTGCGGTGCTGATCTAAACCGTGAGATCAGCGCCGAGGTTGCTGCAATCTCGATCCCCTAGGCACGTTTAAGCGATTCATTCCCGTTCCGCCTTCGCCTGCTAGAGCTGCTCCGCAAGGCATCCTGAAGATTTCTCGCCGCACCGCCGATAGGTTATTCGTCTACGGCCGTCCAACTTGGAAAGGCCTTGATTTAAGCCACTCTAGAATATTTCGGACGACTGTGAGGCAACATGGAAACGACTGCCAAAGATACGAGAAGCGTCTCGGAGCGCCTCCGCGCTATCACCGATGAACTGCAGCGGCTGGAAAAACTGGTGCTCTCCGGAGATTGCGCCCCGCGTGTTCTCGCTGAATTCCGAAACGCCGTCGACAGTATTCGCCAAACCGCGTGGGCCGTTCAACAATGGACCGAACTGCAAGCGCAACATCGCGATCCCTATACCGTTCTGGGGGTGTTGTCTTCGGAACGTGTGCGTCGAGCCACACAGATCTCCAAAGACTTGACCATGGACCTGGAATCGCTCGATTTAGGTCTGGAGACCGAGGGGCTGCGAGAGCTCTTTCAAGCTTCGAAGGGTCTTTGCGAACGCCTCAGCCCTCTATTCATGAAGAACCTTGTCTAAACTGCGGACGATCTATGTTGTTACGCTTCAGGAGTCGCATTACGGGAGTTTCTTGAGTCCTACAGCCCTCTTGTGTAGAGTCAAAGGATCCTTCCGTCACAATCCAATTCGCCTAGGAAGTGGCGTCTTCCGGTGCTTTCGCCACTGGCGATAAGAGCCGGTGCGTGCTTCGCGTTTCTTGCAATCAGCGGCATCGTTTCCCTGAGTGCGGCCCAAGCTCCCCAACCGGAAAAACTGAAGCCTGCGCAGCATGTGCGTCTGGGCGTCGTTGATGGAGTCATCCAGCAGGCCATTATTGAAAAGAAGATTCCGGGGGCGGTTCTCATTGTGGGCCATGACGGTCATGTGATCTACCGCAAAGCTTATGGCTCGCGCGCGCTCGAGCCGCGCCGCGAAGCCATGACTCTCGATACGATTTTTGACGTCGCCTCGCTGACCAAGGTAGTCGTGACTACGACGGCTGTGATGCAACTTGTGGAACAAGGCAAGATTCGCCTGAATGATCCGGTTGCGAAATACCTGCCCGATTTCGCGCAGAATGAAAAACAAGACATTACTGTTCGCCAGTTGCTGATTCACTTCTCCGGACTCGCTCCAGACTTGGATAAGAAAGCGATGTGGGAGGGGAAAGACACTGGGTACCACATGGCCTTTGCCGAACCCCCCGCAGATTCTCCCGGATCGACGTTTACTTACAGCGATATCAATTTCATCGTGCTCGGCGCCTTGGTGGAACAGATTTCCGGCGAGACGCTCGATCAATATGCCATTCGGCATATTTTTGTGCCGCTGAAAATGACACAAACGCGTTTTCTTCCTCCGGCAGCATGGAAAACGAAGATAGCTCCCACCCAGTATGACGAGAATGAACACATGTTGCGCGGCGTGGTACACGATCCGACGGCGCGAAAAATGGGAGGAGTTGCCGGACACGCAGGATTGTTTTCAACCGCAGACGACCTGGCGAAATTTGCACAGGCGTTGTTGAACGGAGGCGGCCGAATCCTTTCACCTCTCTCAGTCACAAAAATGACGTCACCCGAACAGCCGCCATCCGCGCCGGTACTGCGCGGCTTTGGCTGGGACATTGACTCCCGGCTTTCGTCGAATCGCGGCGACTATTTTCCGGTTGGCGGGTACGGTCACACTGGTTTTACAGGAACATCGATGTGGATCGATCCGACCACTCAGTCCTACATCATTTTGCTGACAAACGCGGTTCACCCGCGCGGCCAGGGAAGCGCGATTGCGCTGCGTTCCGAGGTCGCGACAGCTGTGGCTGCGGCTCTGCCACTGACACCCGCTGAAAAAGGAGAACTGCGCTGGAAAAGCATCACCGGTTACAACGAAGCACAGAGCGCCGAGCGGCGCATGAGTTCGCGCAACGGCAGCGTGAAGAACGGCATCGATGTGCTGGAAGAACACGGATTCGATGTGCTGCTGATTGCTGGACGCAAGGCCCGCGTCGGCTTGTTGACCAACCAGACTGGAGTCGATGCAGATGGACGCCGGACAATTGACGTTCTGGCGCAGGCGCCGGGAGTCTCGCTGGACGCGATTTTCAGTCCCGAGCACGGGGTTACGGGAGCGCTCGATACCACTCATTTAAGCGATACCAAAGATGCATCGACCGGAATCACCGTATACAGCGTCTACGGCGGCACCGATGCAGCCCGACACCCTCCAATCGATTTGTTGAAGCAACTCGATGCAGTTGTGATCGATATCCAGGACGCGGGCGTGCGCTTCTATACTTACGAGACGACAGTGGGATATTTTCTGGAAGCTGCGGCACAAGCGGGAACCAAAGTGATCGTTCTCGATCGGCCAGATCCGATTACCGGCTCATTCGTCCAAGGGCCGGTGTCTGATCCGGGACGCGAGACCTTCACGAATTATTGGACAGTGCCGGTTCGCCATGGGATGACCGTCGGAGAACTCGCGAAGATGTTCAATGCCGAGCGGAATATTAACGCCAACCTAGTCGTTGTGCCGATGGAAGGCTGGGAGCGCGGCGATTGGTTCGATTCAACCGGCCTTTTCTGGATCGATCCGTCGCCAAACCTGAGGAGCGTTACCGAGGCCGCTCTGTATCCTGGAGTCGCGCTGATTGAAGGCACGAATGTTTCGGTCGGGCGTGGCACCGATACTCCATTCGAACTCGTCGGCGCACCTTGGATAAAGAGCAGGGAGCTGGCCGCATACTTGAATGCGCGCGGAATCGCCGGGGTAAGATTTGTCCCGGTTACGTTCACGCCCTCCTCGGCGATCTACGCCTCTCAGAAATGTGAAGGGGTGAACTTAGTTCTTCTCGAGCGCAACCGTCTCGACGCGCCGGAGCTGGGAATCGAACTGGCGGCGGCGCTGAGAAAACTGTATCCGGCAGATTACAAAATCGAGCGCATGACGGAATTGCTGGTGAATCAGGCAACCTACGACGCTCTGGTTGCTGGCGAAGAGCCGCGCCGAATCGCCGAAGATTGGCAGGACGGATTGGACAAGTTTGAAGCGGTCAGAGAGAAGTATCTGATTTACCACTGAGGATTTTTGGCTCGCGGGGAGGCTGGCAATATCGCCCGAATCCAGCTGCGGATTGCCAATTGATAAACAAGGCAAAATCCACGACTGGCGAGGATAACTCGCTCTGTCGCTGGCGCATCTTAGGGGTCAAAGCATGGTAACTTCTGCTGGAGAAGGCGAGTGTGGGCTTCGCCAGGAGGTGTTTGATGCGCCAACTTCTGATTGCTCTACTCATCACAACCTTGGCATCGGCTCAGACGGCAGAGATGCCAACAAAAGATGATACAGCCGCACCTTCCAATCAACCCGCTGCGGCGCCGGGTGCGGCGCTCGCCAAAGATCCCAATGTCCTGACGATTCCGGCGGGAAGCCAAATTCCCATATCGCTGACCCAGGCGATCTCGACCAAGAATGCGCGCGAGGGCGATGCCGTGTACGCCGAAACCACTTTCCCGTTCGTCCTGAACGAGCGCGTGATTGTGCCCCGTGGAACATACATTCAGGGCAAGATTTCCCGTCTCGAGCGCGCGGGTCACGGGCATGGCCGCGCTGAAATCCTGATGCATTTTACTTCCATGATTTATCCCAGCGGTTACACCATCATGCTGCCAGCGTCCGTCGAGAACACTCCCGGCGCAGAAAATAAATCGGTGAAAGATCAGGAGGGAACGATTCAGCAGGATGGCGAAACCGGTAAAAAAGTGGAAGACGCCGCAAAAGGTGGTGCGGTCGGCACCGTGGCAGGAGCAACCGCAGGCGGTTTAGCCACCGGCGGGCTGAATGGGGCTCGTGTCGGAGCGGGTGCAGGCGCCGCCGCCGGGGTTGCATGGGCTCTGTTAAAGCGCGGCGCGGACGTGCGGTTGGAAGTCGGCACATCGATTCAGATGGAAGTTCAGCGGCCGATTACAATCGACGCGAGCCGGATCTCGACGGCGAGGGCGACGCCTTAGTCGGCTTCCCTTATTTCAGATTGAATAGCGCGTTTACGTGCGCGGTAACGGTCACGTTTTGAGGCGTGAATTCTTCCGTCGGCGCCGGAGCCGCGTTTGGAGTAGCCGCCATAGCGCGCGCCATGTGAGGAAAGATGCGCTGGTTCTCGAAAGTATCGATCGAAGCGTAGGAAAGCTCACCGACGCTGCGGCCGCTGGCTCGCGCCAGGGCTTCCGCCGAGTTCCGCGCCCGGCGGTAAGCATCTTCCACGGCTTTATTCTTTGCCTCATCCATATTCTCCAACGTGTAGTTCAGAGTCTGGCTCTCGCTCACGTTGGCATCAGCCAGTTGGCTGATAATCGGGCCGATCTTCGAGAATTCTTTTAGCTTCAGGGTCACATCGGTCGCCACGCGGTAGCCGATCGGTTTTTGCCTGCCATTTTTCCATTCATAGGCCGGCTGTACGGAAAAGAATCCGACGCTAGCAGCTTTCGGTTCGACGCCATTGTTTCGAAGTGCCTCTCGAACCTGCTCTACGTCTTTCGAGGCGTGCTGGTACGCGACTTGCGCACTTTCTTCTTGCACCGAGACGTTGAATTGCAGGACCGCTGTGTCCGGTGCAGTTTCGTACTTGCCATCGGCGCCGACATAAACTGTATTGGGAAGTGCCGTAACAGAGGGATGTTCCTGCGCCACACCAACGGTCGCCAGGACGCACATCGCGAAGATACATACTACGGATTTCATAATGCCTCTCACTAAGTCGCTGTCTTTAAATTGTAAAGTGTGAAAGTGACCAGAACCAGTTAGAACGTCGAGAATGAGCGGACTTGCGGGAGAAGCGAGGCGGGCACAGCGAGCGCCGGCAAATTAGGATCCACTAAGATCTACGAGCCCTTAGCGCTGGCTGAGTAGCTGAACGGGTAGGACTGCGCGTTGATCTCGCGCCGCAGGTCTTCGAAAATATCGTCGGGCATCCGCTGAAACACTTCGACCACTTCCGGGTCAAACTGGCGTCCGGCCCACACTTGTATTTCCTTGCGCGCTTCCGCAAGCGTTCGCGCAGGACGGTAAGGCCGATCGGAAATAATGGCGTCGAGAGTGTCAGCCACCGAGAAGATTCTAGCCCCGAGAGGGATTTCCGCACTTTTTAAGCCGCGGGGATAGCCGGTGCCATCGAAGTGCTCCTGGTGGGAGTAAACGATGTCGCAGGCTTCGGCGAGAAACGGAATCTTCCTCAACATCTGATAGCCGTGATAGCAATGCTCACGCATGATGGTGCGTTCATCGTCATCCAGCTTTCCGGGCTTGCGCAGAATGTTATCGGGAATCGCCATCTTGCCGATGTCGTGTAGAAAAGCGCCGCGAGCAATCACCAAAATCTGTTCTCGCGGCACGCCCATGGCGCGTGCGATCGCAATGGTGAACGCGGTGACGCGGCGAGAATGCCCCTCAGTTTCCGCATCTTTCAGGTCAAGAGCATCGCCCAAAGCCTGCAGCGTGATGTCATAGGAGCGCTCCAGATCGGCCATGGCGGCTCGAAGCTCGTCCGTGCGGGCTCTTACCAAAGCTTCAAGATTGGTCTGGTATGTTCGGTTCTCGACTTTCAATCTCCGATTCTCGAGTGCCCGGCCGACGGCATTCAGCAACTGTTCGCGCTCGAATGGCTTCAGCAAATAGTCGTAAGCACCATTACGAATCGCGGCGAGAGCGACCGAAATGTCATGTACCGCCGTAACCATCACAACCGGCATATCGGGAAAGCGCTCTTTGGTGCGCTCGAGCAAGCCGATCCCGTCCAAATCGGCCATCATCAAGTCGGAGAGCATTAATTCAAAGGTTTCGCCGGAGTTCAGCAACGCCAGTGCTTCCATGCCGGAACTTGCCTGCTTCCAGGAATAACCGGCAGCCGCCAAAATGGCGCAGACAATTTCGCGGATAGCCTCTTCGTCGTCGACTACGAGAATGCGGTCAGGCATGGCTGTGCAAGTATACTCTCGGCGATTTTAGCCTTTACGGTAGGTGCCGAAAGTAACCAGAATGGTCCGGAAAAGGCATAAATAAAGGGCTGAAGCGTGATATTCAGAAGCAGGGGCACGATTACGTCTCGTATGTTCCGCCCTGAACAAAAAAGATGAACGCTTCGCTCGGGTCCAGTTGGAATAGTGCACAGCCGCTGCTCGCCAGTCTGACGACGGCCGACTGGGCATTGCTTACTCTGTTCGGCGCGACGCTGCTCGTACTTTCATCGTTGCGCGAGCGCTATCTTTCGATCTGGACCGCCGGTTGGGCCATGCTGCTGACCTCACGTATCGTGAGCGGACATTGGCCGGCCTTATGGATCCCCCAGCGTTACGCTCCCGCAGTGGAGCAAGCAGCGTTTGTAATCGCAAGCGGACTCTTCGCGGGTTCAGTTCTTTTCTTCGTCCGCGATCGCAATCTGCTCTCGCCGCTCGCGGCGATTACTTTCAGCGTCGCGGCTTTCGCCGTTGTCCGGGTAATGTTATGGCCTGACTCGCTGCCGCTGCGGCTCGCTGTGGAAGTTTCCTATCGCATCATTTTGCTGACTGCAGCCATTGCGCTCTTGCGCGCCCGCCGTGGCCGCTTTGAACCTTGGGCGTGGCTGCTCGCTCTGTGCCTTCTGACCGAGCATTTGAATTGGACACCTCTCACCAACCAGATTCCTGTGGCAGTAGCGGTTATCGCAGAGGTGTTGTTGGGCTTAAGCATGCTAGTGGTCGTATTTGCCGAAGCGCGTATCCGAGGGCGGCGACTGAAGGTGCTGCAAGCGATTACCGATAGTGCCGTGCTCGCCCAACAGCAGGGCGGCATGATGCAGGATGCCCTGCAGGAACTTCAGCGCGTCACCCACAGCAAGGCCGCATGGTTTCGATTGATCGAAGGTGGACACCTTGTAGCTACCCACGCCGTGGGAATGTCGGCCGACTTTTTGCGTGATTCTGGCATAGCCGAACTGAGTGAGAGCGTCTCGCAGACTCTGCAACGAGGCAAGCCGGTAATGTCTCACCGCGCTGGGGCCGCCCCTGAAGATGAAGAACTCCTGAAGCTCGAAAAAATTCTTTACGTCGTGATGGTTCCGGTCCTCGGAAAGAAAGCTCCCGTCGGACTCCTGGTGCTAGGGAGCAATGCAGCCACGAAGTTGACGAGCGAGGAAGTTGAATTTCTCGGGACCTGCGGACGCCAGTTAGGAATCGCGATTGAGAATTTCCGCCTGCAAGAACAGGCTCTGCGTTCGCAGCGGCAGTGGCGCAACACCTTCGACTCGGTGCACGACATCATCGTAGCCCATGATGCCGAGTTCCGCATCATCAAGGCGAATCAGGTGCTACTGGAACAGCTGGAAATGGCCTCCGCCGATGTGATCGGCAGCACTTGCGAGTCGGTGTTGCCGCACAAACTCGGCGAGTGGACAGGATGCCCATACTGCTCGCGCGGAAACGACGAAATTACCGAAGGTGCCGATCCCTGCTTTGGCGGCTTTTCCACCGTATCTACCTCGTCTTATACCGAACAGGGAAGCAAGCCCAAGGGAACGATTCACATTGTTCGCGACATCACCGATCGCCGCTCTGCCGAAGAAAAATATCGTTTACTGTTCGACCAGGTGCAAGAGGGCGTCTATGTCGCCACCCCCAGCGGCCGGCTGCTCGATTGCAACGATGCTTTCGTTCGCATGTTGGGATATGAGAGCCGAGAGGAGTTGCTTGCCCTCAATCTGGACCAGGACATTCGAGTAGATGCGGCGCAAAGGACTGCCTTCCAGCGAGCGATTGAACAGCAGAACTACGTCCGTGATTTCGAAGTCACATTGCGGAGAAAAAATGGCACCTTACTCTTAGCTGCGGAGAGCAGTTTTGCCACTCGCGATGGTGCGGGAAGAATCGAACGTTTTCAGGGCTTCGTTCTGGATGTGACGGAGAAACGCCGCACGGAAGACGAAATGCGTCGGCGCAATCGTGAATTGAATGCGTTGAATGCGATGGCCGTTGTCGCCACCCAGTCTTTCGATCTCGATGAAATTCTGAACCTCACGCTGCGGCAGGTAGTTTCGCTGTTTGGGGCCGAGAGTGGAGCGGTGTATCTCTCCGACTCGGACGCTCCCACATTTCGCCGCCGCGCTGCATGGGGACCGCGCAGCCGCGACAAGTCTCGTCCGGCTGAAGTCAGCTTCGCCGACGGCTTCGGAGATTTGGTCATGCGTTCGCGGGCCGAAGTCATTACGGCCGAATACCTTCCTCACTTAACCGGAGCGGTTGCCGACTTCATTCGGTCGGATAGCGATGGCTCGTGGATCTGGGTCCTGTTCTGGGGCAAGGACAATCCCATCGGCATCATGGGTCTGCGCACCTATGCCGAGTACCAGTATTCGAGCGGAGAAGAAAACTTGATGGTGGCCATCAGCCGGCAGTTGGCCACCACCATCGAAAAAGTCCGCCTCTATGAGGAAACCTGCAAAGCTTATGAGGATCTGCGCCGCACTCAGGAGCAACTCCTGCAGAGCGAGAAGATGTCTGCGGTTGGACAGTTGATTGCGGGTGTGGCTCACGAGTTGAATAATCCGCTGACCGCAATTTTGGGCTATGCCCAACTACTGGAAAGCGAAGGATTGAACGAACGCGCCCAGGATTACGTCGGCAAAATGTTCAAGCAAGCTCAGCGTACTCACCGCGTCGTGCAGAACTTGCTGTCATTCGCCAGGCAGCGCACGCCCGAGCGCACAGAAGTTGATATCCGGAAGATCCTCGAAGAAACTGTAGCTCTGCGCGATTACGACCTCAAGGTTAACAACATCGCCATCGAAAAAGATCTCGGCACCGAACCTGCTCTCGTCGTCGCTGATACACACCAGATCGAGCAAGTCTTTCTTAACATCATCAACAATGCCGTGGATGCCGTCTTGGAAACAGGCCGATCCGGCAAGCTCGCGGTTCGCGTTTACTGTCAGAAGGGCGATGTGTGCGCCCAGTTTGCCGACGACGGCCCGGGCATCAAAGATCCCAAACGAATCTTTGATCCTTTCTACACCACGAAAAATGTTGGAAAGGGAACTGGCCTGGGGCTGAGCATTTGCTATGGCATCGTGAAAGAACATGGCGGCGACATTACCGCGCATAACGCCCCCGAGGGCGGCGCAGTCATCGAGGTTCGGCTGCCTCGGGCAATGGCAGTCGATGAGGTCGTGGAAGCTGCGCCCGCCGCGCCATCTCCGCGGCAAGGCGCCATTCAGGGGCGCGTCCTGCTGGTTGAGGAAGAAGAAGCGGTCCTTGAGTTCGAACGCGACGTCCTTATGGGCGCCGGGGCCAACGTCGTAACCGCCACTAGAAGCGAGGATGTCAAGACGAGGCTACTTTCCGAACCCTTCGACGCGATCATTATGAGTGGAAAGATGCCCTCTGACTGGCACGCGAAAGAGGCTTACCGGTGGCTGCAGCAAAACTGTCCCGCCATGGAGAACCACATATTGTTCACGTTCTCGAATGGGGTTGAGCAGGCGGACGGCCGTGGATTTCTACAGGAAAACAACGTACCGTATCTGGTGAAGCCCTTTGAAGTAGCAGACTTGATTTCGCAGGCGAGACGCTTGCTGCACAAGGCACAAGCGGCGGCAGCCTCAGCGAATTAAGAATTCGTTCCCATCATAGCCCGATCATCTTTTATTCTCCATCACAATTGAACGCGCAAGCTCTTCAGTAATCGCCGCAGCGCCTTTTCGTTGCGCCGATACCATCTCCACTGCCCTTGCTTCGTTACTTCCACTAATCCTGCCTGCGTCAGGATGGCCATATGGTGAGAGATTGTCGGTTGCGACAGACGTACAGACTCTTCAATTTCGCCTGCGCAAAGGCCCGCAAATTCTTCTTTAGAGCGCACATCAGTGGCTCGTGCGCGGCTCTCTCTGAGCGCCTTCAGAATGCGGCGCCGTGTGGGATCGACAATTGCGTGAAGAGCAATATCCATAGTGGTGCGTTGAACGGCCATAGGTTGTGCCGCGGAAATCCGCAAAATTGGCGCTGGCCAATCCGCAACGATGAAGCCGAACCCGATCCCGATCAGCTCACTTCTTGAGGATCGGATTATACCCGTCGTCAATCAGGCGGCTGCGCATTCCTTCCGCCTCCTTGATATCGCCAAAAGGGCCCATCTGGACGCGAAATAATTTGTCGGTAGCTGAATTGCTAGCTACGAAGGCGGGATATTGCTTCTGCTTTAGTGCGTCAACCAGCGCCTGGGCATCTTCTTGCTTACTCACGGCGGCAACCTGCACGAAGTAGCCACCGGCGGCGATCGCCGCCATAGGATCGGGCGGATTCGATGCCTGCGCACGCAGCTGGTTGCGTTGCTGTCGGCTGCGTAGTGCCCGTGGGAGCCGACGGTTCCGTTCCGACGGCATTGGTAGCAACCGAGGTCGCCGGAGTGAGTTCGGCATTAGCGTCCTTCTGCTCGACCGATTTGTAGAAGGTCATCGGTTGAGCGGGCTGGGGTGCCGAGCTCGTGGGTTTTCCTGCGCCGGATCCGCTATGCAAAGGCGCCGCTGCTGCGGCCGTGAAACCTGTGTCCGACTTTCGTCCCAGCGTATACCCCAATGCAAAGAAGACCGCGCAGAGTATCACCAGGCCGAAGAAAAGGCCCAATAGCTTCGTCGTTCCTAATGTGATCTCAGTGTCCTGTGAGGAGTCCATTGCCGCTATCTGCCTTGACTGCCAAATCCCGAGCTCAACTCAAACCTTCGTGTACAGCTCAAAATATCCGCCCACTTTTTAAGCGGGTTTCGCAGCGGCTGGTGCTTCATCGCCGGTCTTACCCAGCATTTTCTGCAATCCAGAGAAAAAATCGACCGGGACCGGGAAAATCACCGTCGTATTCTTCTCGACGCCGATTTCCGTCAAAGTCTGCAAATAGCGGAGCTGTACGCTCACCGGTTCGGTCGCCAGCAGATGGGCGGCATCGACCAGGCGCTGCGCAGCCGAAAACTCCCCCTCCGCATGAATAATTTTCGATCGCTTTTCGCGCTCGGCTTCCGCTTGCTTCGCCATCGCACGCAGCATCGATTCCGGCATATCCACTTGTTTCACTTCCACGCTTACGACCTTCACGCCCCAGGGCGAAGTGTGCTGGTCGAGAATGGTCTGCAGCCGCAGATTGATTTTTTCGCGGTGTGCCAGAAGCTCGTCCAGTTCCTGCTCGCCCAGCACCGACCGCAGCGTAGTCTGCGCGAACTGCGAAGTCTGGTAAACGTAGTTGGAGACTTCAACCACGGCTTTGTTGGGATCGATCACGCGCAGGAAAATAACCGCATTCACCTTGAGGGTGACGTTGTCGCGCGTAATGATATCTTGCGGAGGAACTTCGAGCGCTTCCTGACGCAGCGACACTCGCACCATGCGGTCAATCGGACTAAACACCAACGCCACACCGGGTCCTTTGGCAGCTGTTAGAAGCCGTCCGAGGCGGAAAATGACCCCCCGTTCATATTCAGCCAGTATCTTGATCGAGCTGAGCACGTAGAGGGCGACGATGATGATGACAATAGTCGTGAAACCAATACCAAGCTGCTCCATTTTTTCGGCGCCTCCACCGCTTACGGCACACTAGCTTCTCAGGCGGATTGTAAACCAATGCGCGACCAAGAGCGCGGAATTCGGAGGTCGACCGGTGCTTGCATTGGTGCGACGCAAGTTAGCGCGTCGCAGGTACTGGAGAGGGTTTCGCGACCGCCAGGGGTTCCACTTGAAGCAGCAAACCATCCACCCGGCTCACAACCACCGCCTGACCAGGAGAAATGTCGCACGAAGAAACCGCGTCCCAGATTTCGCCATGCACGAATATTTTGCCGCGGGGAGAGAGTGCAGTTTGAGCTACGCCCATTTCACCGATCAAACCCTGAGATCCGGAAACCAGTTTGTTCCGGCGGGCTTTCAAAGCGATGCTCATCAAAAACGCAGTAATTACGCCGAATGGGATGCTTACTGCCAACGCCGTTATCAAATGAACCCGCATTTGCGGGATAGGCGCATCAACCAGCAGAAAGCCTCCCAGCGTGAGCAGCACGATACCTCCGACCGTTAGCACGCCATGACTGGCGAATTTTGCTTCGGCGGCGAACAGGGCGAAAGCGCCAATTATGAGCACGAGTGCGGCGAAGCGCGTAGGCAACAGGTTCAGCGCGAAGGCGGCGACCAGGATAAAAACCACCCCGACTGTTCCAGGCACGACTGCGCCGGGGTGATTAAATTCGGCGTAAAGCGCGAGCGCTCCAATCGCCAGCAGGATGAATGCAACGTTCGGATCCATCAAATAGTTGAGGATCTGTTCTTTCACCGTCATTCCGAAAGGCACGACTGGCTGGCCTGAGAGATCCAGCGTTACCTCCTCTCCATTAAACCGCTTGAAGCGTTTGCCTTCCATCTGGCGGAAAAGATCGTCCTCGTTTTTTGCCACATAATCGATCAAATGCTGCGATAGCGCCTCCTGCTCGGTGAATGATTTCGATTGCCGCACCGTACTTTCTGCCACCTCAACGTTTCGTCCGCGCCGCGCCGCAACAGAACGCATCAGGGCCGCCGCATCATTCTCCATCTTTTGCTTCATGACGTCGTCCATGTTTCCACCGCCAAGGATGACGGGATGCGCCGCGCCCGTATTCGTTCCCGGCGACATGGCCGCAATATCGGCCGATTCCAGAATAAAGAATCCTGCCGATGCTGCACGGCTTCCACTTGGAGTAACGTAAATAATCACTGGTACCGGTGAGTTCGTGATCTTCTCGATAATTTCGCGAGTAGATTCAACCAGGCCTCCGGGGGTATTCATGACCATCAATATGGCTTGATCGTTCCGCCGCGCAGCTTCGTCGATAGCGCGAGCAATGTATTCCGCGCTGACCGGCTGTATGGTGTCATCGACGGCGATTTTCAGAACTTCCGCAGAGGAGATGGCGGGAAAAACGACTGCGGCCAAAAAACCTAAAGTGATTCGCGCAAATATGCTTCTCATAAGCAGCGAACGCCTCAATGCTATTCTTACTCGTATTAATCGGCAGCGCTAGAGATTTCCGGTTTGTTTTTGCCGCCAGCCTCAGTTTCCAGATGCGGGTGCTCCCAACCCGGAAGAACGGTGCTCCCGGTTATGAGCCGGGCACTCCGTTCGTAAGTAAAATACGACCACGCCCATTGGATCAACACCAGTACGCGATTCTGAAAACCGATTAGAAAGAAAATATGAATGAACAACCACGACAGCCACGCCATAAAGCCGGAGATATGAATCTTCCCAAACTCCGCTACCGCAGCCGCCCGGCCAATGGTTGCGAGACTGCCCTTGTCGTGATAACGAAATGGCCGGCGGCCTGCGGTGATCGCCTGAACGTTCTCTTCGCTGGCTGACTTTTTCTGATGAGCAACCTCGTGTCGAATAAGCTTTCCCACGTATCGACCTTCGAGGATGGCTACTGGCGCCACACCCGGCAGCCATTTGCCCGAAGCGTCTTTCAGCGCGGCGAGATCGCCGATCACGAACACTTCCGGATGGCCGGGAACGCTGAGGTCCGGATTTACTAACACCCGTCCCGCCCGATCCACAGGAACACCTAGTTTCTTGCCCAGCGGCGAGGCCAATACACCGGCTGCCCACAAGATCACGGCTGCCTCGATTCGCGTTTCGCCGATGCGGATGGCGCCCGGTTCGACCTGCGTCACCATGGCCGAAGTATGCACTTCTACACCCAGCTTCTTCAGTTGTCCAAGAGCGCTACGCGATAAATCTGGAGGATAGGTTGGAAGAACATTTGGACCGCCCTCGACCAGGCAAATGCGCGCGCGCCGGGGATCCACCGCACGGAAGTCTGGTGCCAGCGAGTGCCGGCATATTTCGGCAAGAGTTCCGGCAAGTTCGACTCCTGTCGGCCCCCCACCGACGACTACAAAGTTCAGCGGAACGAAGGGTTCTCCGGCGGCGGCCTGCCGCTCCGCAAGCTCGAACGCCAGCAGCACTCGTCGCCGAATCTCAAGCGCGTCCTCTACGGTCTTCAGGCCTGGAGCGAACTCCTCCCACTCATCATGACCAAAATATGCATGGCTGGCACCCGCCGCAACGATGAGAGAGTCGTATGCGATTTCCTGGTCCTGAGTTTGCACGACTCGCCGCTCTAGGTCGAAGGCCACGACCTCAGCCATAAGCACTTCCACGTTTTTGTGACGGCTCAGAATAGAGCGAATCGGCGCAGCAATCTCTCCCGGCGAGAGCCCGGCAGTTGCTACCTGATAAAGCAGCGGCTGGAAGGTGTGGTGATTTCTTCGATCGATGACGGTGATTCGCAGGGGCGCGCTCGCCAGGGTTTTGGCCGCATTCAGTCCGCCGAAGCCCGATCCCACGATCACTACGCGATAAGCATCCCCTACCGTCTTATCTGTCATCTCTTGCCCTTGATGGCCTCACTCTATAAGATTCAGCGCGATGGTAACGGACTCCATAACTTTCGCTCCACAACCGCCGCCCGCTTGGATGCGCTGGCTCATTCCCTCCGTGGGTGACTTGATTTTCTTCGCATTGTTTTGCGTGCTCGTATTCACCAATCTGTCGACCCGGTTGCTTGCCGATGCCGGAATCGGCTGGCACATTCGCACCGGACAACTCATTCTTTCTACACACTCCGTTCCTCACATAGATCCTTTTTCATCAAGCATGCATGGGCACTCCTGGTTCGCATGGGAGTGGCTCTACGATGTGGTCGTAGGGTGGTTGGAGAGCTACGCGAGGCTCAACGGCGTGGTCGTCTTCACCGCTCTCATGATTGCGCTAGCTTTCTCTCTCGCTTTCCGTATGCTCACGCGTCGCGGAACAAATCTTATGCTCGCGTTGATTCTGGTTCTGCTGGCAGCATCGGCTTCGATGATCCATTTCTTCGCTCGCCCACATGTCCTCACTTGGCTTCTCACTTTGCTCTGGTTCTGGATATTGGATTCGTCTGAGAAAGATGCCGCATTTAATTCCTATACGGATGAGCTTTCACCGGTTGATAGCGCTCCGCCCAACCTTCTCTGGCTTCTCCCAGTGACGATGCTGTTCTGGGTGAATCTGCATGGTGGCTTCCTAATCGGCTTCATCCTGCTCGGGGTCTATTGGATCGGTGCCGCTTGGGGATGGTTAAGACCGACGCGAAACGGCTTCGATGAGGCTCTTTCTAAGATCCGCGCTGGTCGTCAATTGTGTGATCTCACTTTGATCGGCACTTTGAGTTGCGCTATTACCCTGATCAATCCTTACGGAATCGAGCTGCATGTCCATATTTATCATTATCTTTCGAACCGCTTCCTGATGAATCACATTGATGAATTCCAGTCTCCGAATTTCCATTATGTGGCGCAGAAATGCTTTGCCGGATTGCTGTTGTTGACGTTGATTGCGCTCGCCGAGAGAAGTCGCAGATTTTGCAAAGTCATGGCAAGTGAAATCCTGATAATTATCTTTGCAGTCTATTCCGGGCTGTACGCTTCCCGTAACATCCCGACTTCGTCGTTACTTCTGATCTTGATTATTGGTCCGTGGCTTTCCGATGCTATGACGCGATTCTCCAGCCAGTCGAAAATGGGCGCCTCCTGGCTGGTCCTCTTAGTACCCCGGCGATTTTTCAGGAGAATGCAAGCAATCGATTTGGTCCTTCGAGGGCACCTCTGGCCGGTCACGGCCGTGGTCTTGACTAGCTGGATAGCGATGAACGGCGGGTATTTAGGCTCTCGCGCTTTGATTCATGCACACTTCGACGACAAGCGCTTCCCGGTGGGGGCCGTGAATTACATCGAGAAACAAAGGTTGGACGGTCCGGTGTTCAGCCCTGATGCGTGGGGCGGATATCTGATCTATCGTCTATACCCGCGAGCAAGGGTCGTCATCGATGATCGGCACGATTTCTATGGCGAGCCATTCCTAGAGTCCTATTTGAAAACCATTCATGTAGAACCGGAGTGGCGCGACTTTCTCGACCAGCACCCTGCCCAATTTCTAGTCTTGCCGAAAGATTCTGCGCTGGCGAATATTTTGAAGGAAACTGCTGATTGGCGACTGACCCATAGCGACGACGTTGCGGCCGTATTTGTCCCGGCTCAAAGGCACGATTAAACGTTCTCAGGTCCTGTTGATGCTGCAAGATTCTGCACATTGACAGGGTTGAACTTCCGCGATATGTTGACCGGCACGGATCGAGGATGCTTTCTCGCGTCTCTGTGCCGCGAATGCCCCTGCCATTCAGAGAAAAGTTTGTGAAATCCATTGTCTGGTGTTGAGGAAATATCCCAATGAATCGAATTCTGTCCAAGGATATTAGCGGAAGATTCCTGTTTGCCTTGATCGTCGTGCCGGCAATATTTCTCGCAGGCCCCTCATATGCACAGGAGGCGCCAACCGTCAGCTTGACTGAAATCAGCTCCGATCCGTTTACCGTTGGCCCGGGCCAGCACGCGACCGAAGTTGAGCCGCATGTCCTGGCAAATGGTTCGACATTGGTATCGGCATTTCAGACGGGGCGCATAGCCCCAGGGGGTGCGACTGCGATTGGCTGGGCCACCTCTACCGACGGCGGCAATACCTGGGCGCACGGATTTCTGCCGGGCCTGACTACTGGAAATGGCGGCGGTCCATACGATGCGGCCAGCGATCCGGCCGTGGCTTATGACGCCAAGCATGGGGTTTGGATGATCGCTACCTTGCCCATCTCGAACACGACTACCACGACGGCCGTGACGGTGAGCCGGTCTACTGACGGAGGATTCACCTGGGAAAATCCTGTCAACGTCACTCCCAAGGTAATTAGCTCGGACAAAAATTGGATCGTGTGCGACAGCGGGTCGACCAGCCCGTTCTACGGCAACTGTTACGTGGAGTGGGACAATCCGGATACCGGGGATGGAATTCTGATGAGCACGTCGACCGATGGCGGCCTTACCTGGGGTCCGGCGACCGCGACAGCGAACCATGCAACCGGAATCGGCGGGCAACCGCTGGTGCAGCCGAACGGTACGGTGGTTGTGCCGATAGAAACCTCTGGAATGTCTGCCTTCACTTCCACCAATGGCGGAGCAAGCTGGTCAGCTCCCGTCACGATCTCGAATATTCAGGCACACCTGGACGCGGGAGGAATTCGTAGTGGGCCGCTCCCGACTGCGGCCGTCGACGCTGCTGGCACTGTCTGGGTGGTTTGGGAAGACTGCCGTTTCCGATCCAAGTGTTCGACCAACGATCTGGTCTACAGCACCTCCGCCGACGGAGTTCACTGGTCGACCGTTACGCGCATTCCCATTGACGCCACCACGACCACGGTCGATCATTTTATCCCTGGAATCGGCATCGACCCCACGACCTCCGGAACGACTGCGCACGTTGCCGTCACTTATTATTTCTATCCGGTTAGCAAATGCACGACTTCCACCTGCCGCCTTGCCGTGGGCTATATCTCTTCGCACAATGGCGGATCGACATGGAACACTCCGCGGACGCTTGCCGGTCCCATGCAGCTCAAGTGGCTTCCCAATTCGCAGAACGGGCTCATGGTGGGCGACTACATCGCTACCGCCTTCAACAACGGTGTGCCCCACGGAGTTTTCGCCGTGGCCGCAGCCAAATCCGGCTCTACGTTTGACGAGGCCACGTACACGGCGCAAGGTCTGACGGTGCCGGAAGGCGGCCCACAGTTGTCTTCCGCGGGCGATAAGCCACTTCATCACCTCTCTGATGTGATTGAGAAGGAGCATCCTGAAAAGGGCGTGATACCACCTTCAAAACGCGCCAAGCGCAGCTCGAAGTAACTTTGTCATCCCGAGCGAAGGTGTGCTTCGCGAACGCGAAGCACACCCCCCGCGCCTGTTAGACTCTTTCCGTGCCACGCCTTAATCACCTGGAGTGCACGCGCTGCGGCGAGCATTATCCTGCCGACCGCCCGCAAACCGTCTGCCTAAAAGATGGAGGCATCCTTTACGCTCGCTACGATCTTGCCAGCATCAAGAAAACTTTCTCGCCCGCATCCTTGCTGCCGCTCGGTCCGACCATGTGGCGGTACGACGCGGTGCTTCCCGAGGCCCAGCCTGTAACTCTCGGCGAAGGCTTCACTCCTATGCTGCGCAGCCGCGAGTATCCGAGTGTCTTTATCAAAGATGAAGGCCTGAATCCAACGGGATCGTTTAAAGCGCGCGGCCTCTCCGCTGCCGTTACCATGGCGCGCCATTTCGGATTGGAGAAGCTCGCGATCCCCTCCGCGGGCAATGCCGCCGGAGCCCTCGCGGCCTACGCCGCCGCAGCCGGAATGGAGGCTTACATCTTCATGCCCAAAGATGTACCCATGGCCAACCGCATTGAGTGCGACTATTACGGCGCGCATGTGACTTTCGTCGAGGGACTGATTTCCGACTGCGCTCGTAAAGTTGCGGAGCTGAAGAGTTCCGATTTGTGGAAAAGCGAAGGCTGGTTCGACGTTTCGACAACCAAAGAGCCTTACCGCGTCGAAGGCAAGAAAACTATGGGCTACGAAGTTGCCGAGCAGTTGGGATGGAAGCTTCCCGACGGCATCATTTATCCGACCGGCGGTGGCGTTGGCCTGCTCGGCATGTGGAAAGCCTTCGACGAAATGGAGCAGCTAGGCTTCATCGGATCCGAGCGCCCCAACATGATCAGCGTACAATCCGCCGGATGTGCGCCGATTGTTAAAGCATGGGACGAAGGCCGGCCAGCTGCAGAGATGTGGCCGAATGCCTCAACGCTGGCTTCCGGCCTGCGCGTCCCCAAACCCTACGGCGACTACCTCATCCTCGACATTCTCAAGAAAAGTGGCGGCCTCGCCATCTCGGCCACCGATGCAGAGATTCTCGATGCCACTCGCCACTGGGCAAAGGTTGAAGGCATCTTCGCCGCACCCGAAGGGGCAGCCTCGCTGGTCGCATACCAGAAGCTGCTAGCCAACGAATTTTTTACACCGGACGATGTCGTCGTTCTGTTCAATACTGGTTCCGGCCTGAAATATCTGGATGTGCTCGACACGAAGGATGTGGCGCGGGCGCCCTCGCCCGCGTCTCGCGCCATAGCTGGAATCATCGGTCCATACTAAAGGGTTCCTGGCCTGGCTGAGCCTGATGCCCTCGGTGGTGCACTGGCTATCGTTGGGATGATCTGGCCATTGGAAGTGGATAGGTTGAATGAATTAAAAGTCGCGATTCCTCAATTGACTATCGCATTCTCCCGCCGACGACATCCTGTTGAGCTCTCGCCACATTCTCTGGCCGTCCCACGTCCCGCCAATAATATTCATCCGCGCGAAATGACATGATCCGCTGTCCTTTCGCGGCCAGACGCAAATAGCAGTCGATGATGGAGAAGCTGCCTTCCTCGGACATCAGACTAAAAATGCGCGGTGAAATCATGTGAATGCCAGAAAACGCCCGGGCACGAGTCTCCCGTGCGGGACGAACGATTTGGGGCGTGCCCTCGTGCCCCGCGCGCCGTCCACAGAGTTGATGATTCTCGTCAAACAGCAGATAGCGTGAAGTCTCGCGGTTTTGCACGGCCAGTGTCGCAAGTGCGCGGTTGTTAAGGTGGAACTGCTTCATTCGTTCCAGGTCAATCGTGCTGATGACATCAACGTTGTGCAAAATAAATGGAGCCCCGGTTTCCGAAGGCGAACATGGACGACTCAAGAAGCCGGTCGCTTTTTTCAAACCGCCGCCGGTATCCAACAAGCTCTCCTCAAGGGATATCTCAATATGCATGCCGAAATACTTATTTGCCTCGAGGTAATCGACGATCAGATCGGCGAAGTGGTGCACATTAATAATGACCTGGCGAACTCCAAACTCGCGTAGCCGCGAAAGCGTGATCTCCAGCAGGGTTCGTCCGGCAACTTCCACCAACGCCTTCGGACGATCATTGGTCAGGGGCCGCAAGCGTGTACCCAGCCCGGCAGCCAGAATCATGGCCTTCATCGCGAACTTCCTTGCAAAAGATTCTCCAGCTCGCGGTGCCGCACGATCACTTCGATCCCGTTCCTCTCTCGCAAACGCTTCGCAAGCTGCTCCGCCAGATACACCGACCGATGCTGTCCACCGGTGCAGCCAAATGAAACCATGAGGCTCTTGAATCCGCGCTTCTGATAGTTGCTCACGCTGGCATCGACCAGCGACATCACGCTGGCCAGAAACTGGTGTACGCTCTCTTGCTGATTTAGATAGTCACTCACCGGCGCGTCTTTCCCGGTCAAAGCCTTAAAGCGTTCCTCGCGCCCGGGATTCGGCAGGCTTCGGCCATCAAAAACGAATCCACCGCCATGACCACTCTCGTCGGCGGGCAAGCCGCGATGAAACGAGAAGCTCGTAATGCGTACAACAAGATGATCGGGTTCGGCCGCCAGATTCTGCAGCTTTTCCGAAGCCAGCATGCTGTTGAATGCGCTCATCAGCGTAGGCAATTCGATCGGCAACTTTACATTGTGCAGCAGCCAGCGCAGGTTCTTCAGCGCGTAGGGCACGCTTTGCAGGAAATGAGCCTTGCGCTCGTAGAAACCGCGAAAGCCATACGCTCCGAGTGCCTGCAAAATCCGCACATAAACATACGCATAGTAATGCTGCAGGAACGCCGCGCGATCAAGCTGGATGAGCGCGCCAGCCTCGCCGATATAAAGATCAAGCAACTCCTGGCGAATTCCGGGTGGCAGGTCGGCCTTCGCGTCATAGAGTAGCGAAGCAATGTCATACTGCAACGCTCCCTTGCGCCCTCCCTGATAATCAAGAAAAAACGGCTGCCCATCGCGAAGCATAATGTTTCGCGATTGGAAATCGCGATAGAGAAAGTACTGCGAATCGGCGCTTAATAAAAAATTCGTCAGCCGGTCGAAATCGTCTTCCAGCGCCTGCTCGTTGAAGGGAATACCCGCCAGCCGGAGAAAGTAATACTTGAAGTAGTTCAGGTCCCAGGCAATCGATTGCCGGTCGAAGCTGCCGCGCGGATAGCAAATCGAGTAGTCAAGATCGCGCCCGGCCTCAATCTGAAAGCGAGGCAATATCGCTACAACCTTCTTATAGGCGTCCAGCGCGGCCGGGGCGATGTTTTCGCCGGCTCGATTCCTCGAGAGAAATTCGAACAGGGTCGTGTCGCCGAGGTCTTCTTCGAGATACGCTCCCTCGGCGAGACTCTCGCCGTAAATCATAGGCACCGGAAGTCCGTGCCGCTGAAAGTGCCGGGAAAATTCGAGGAAGGCGGTATTCTCTTCGCGCACGTTGTAAACAATGCCGATGGCGCTATGCCTGTCATTCGAGAGCCGAATAATCTTTCGCCCGGACCCGCCCAATTCACCCTGCAGCGGGTGAACACTCGTGGGTCGAACGCGAAAATGACTCTCAAAAAACTCTGCAAGTATATCCATGCGTGGGAGTGCGCTTCGCGCAACACTAAAGATAACATCCAGGCAACATTTGAACTCCGTTACTTCTGTTCTCTGTAAACCTCGGCTCTTTTGTGTCCTATGTGTCCACGGCGCTTCTTCAGTGGTACGTTCCTCTGTGTGACAGGAGAAATCCCCCGCATTCGCAAGTTGCTAAACCGCTTACCAAGTCTCTATTCTTGAATTGATCATGGCCGATCGCCTCTACTATCACGACTCATTTCTATATAACTTTGACGCAGAAGTGCGTTCGATCATGGAAGGTCCGCGCCCGGCGCTGGTCCTCGACCGCACCGCTTTCTACCCAGCTAGCGGCGGTCAACTCTACGACATCGGTTGGATTGAACCTGTCGAATCGCGTTCCAAATCTCTCAACCCCAGTTCGAAAACGAAATTACGCGTGCTTGAGGTCGCGGAAGCGGAAAACGGTGAAGTGGTTCACTATCTTGAAGCGCCAGTAAAGGACTTGGTTGCCGGAACACACGTGCACGGCGAAATCGATGTCGCGCGCCGTCGCGGCCACATGCGGCAGCATTCGGCTCAGCACGTTTTATCTGCGGCATTCGTCCGCCTTTTCAACATGCCGACTGTTTCATTTCATATGGCGGACGCCTATTGCTCGATCGATCTGGATACGTCTTCGCTCAGTACAGAGCAAGTCGAGGCCGCCGAGCGCACTGCCAATGACATCGTGCTGGAAAATCGTTCCGTCGACATACGATTCGTCACGCGAGAGGAAGCCGTGCCGCTCGGCTTGCGCAAACCTCCTGCCGCAGGACGCGACGAGCTCCGGCTCATCGACATCCACGACTTCGATCTGACTGCCTGCGGCGGTACGCACGTGAACCAGACTGGTCAGATTGGCGCAATCCTGCTGAGAAAAACAGAAAAAGTTCGCCAGGGATACCGCGTTGAATTCGTGGCGGGAGAGCGCGCCCTGGCCGCAGCACGCTGCGACTTCGTTACGCTGACTGAAACCGCTTCATTATTTTCCGCGGGCATCTACGATGTTCCCCGGCAGGCGCGCAAGGCTCTTGACGAAATCAAATCGCTGCTCAAGCAGTATGAGCAAACCCAAGAGGAGTTGGCTGCCGCCCAAGCCGCAGCTTTTTTGGCTGAGTCTCCGGAGACAGACGGCCACAAGTTAATCGTCCAAACGTTTTCCAATCGCGATTTGAATTTCCTGAAACTCCTGGCTCAGAAACTCACCCGGCAATCAACGCAAGTGATTGCCCTGTTGGCAACGGGATCTCCGCAGCCGGTGCTGGTCTTCGCACAGTCCAACGGACAGCCTCACGACATGCGAAATCTCTTAAAGGAAACGGTTGCCCGGCTCGGAGGCCGTGGCGGAGGCACCAAAGACCTTGCTCAGGGAGGCTTCGCAGATGTCGCAGGGCTGGCGGCTGCGCTTGAGTTTGCCGCGGAAAAAGTAAGGCAAGGCGACTGACTTAAGAGCCAAGACTTAGTATTGCGAAAGTCGGCGATTAATGCTCGTAACCGCCGCTGTCTAAGCTGACCTTGCCTCGAAACATACGGTAAACGATCACAAAATAGGTGAGCGCACACAGCATTCCAAAAGACCACCAGATTAGTCCGACATGAAGTGTATGCGGTCCTGACAGCGCCTTATCGATCGTTATGTCGAAGCTCGAGTCCGTCGTCGAGGGCAAAAGCCGCGGATAAAGCGCGATCGCCGCTCCCACCATCATCACCGCAAGGTAAATACATGAGCAGACGAAAGCTCTCTTGTCGGCAGATTGGCGCAAGAAGTACACGATTCCCACCAAGGCAAGAACCACGCACACTGGAACTGCAAACGTCAGCGGATAATTCCGATAATTCGCCAGAGTGTCAGGCCGGGCAACTACCGATGCCGGCAGGCTGAAAATCGTCAGCAGCAGCACCGCGATCCAAAGCCGCCCTGCCAGCCTGCGCGCGCGTTTCTGCAACTCTCCTTCCGTCTTTACCGCCAAGTAGAGCGCTCCATGAAGCGCAAGCGAAACCAACGCCACGACGCCGCCAATCACCGTGTACCAGTCGAGAATTCCCGGCAGAGCGCCGACGCGCCAATTGGTCCATAACGGTAGAAAAAAGTAACCGTCCGCCCGCAAAGGTACTCCGCGAATCACGTTAGCCAGTGCCGCTCCGTAGAAGACCGCGAGTAATGCGCTGGAGATAAAAAACACTCCATCGAAAAACGATCGCCATACGCCGCTATCTATTTTCATGCGCAGCTCAACCGCTGCGCCGCGCATGATCAGCAGCCAAAGCACAATCATCAGAGCCAGATAGAATCCGCTGAAAGCGGAGGCATAGAGCAGTGGAAAGGCAAAGTAAAGTGTCCCTCCGCCTGCCAGGAGCCAGACTTCATTTCCGTCCCACACCGGGCCAATGCTGCGTAGCATCATTCGACGCTCGTCTTCGGTGCGAGGCAACAATGCGTGCAGCATACCCACGCCAAGATCAAAGCCATCGAGCACAACATAGGCAACCAGCATAATGGCTACAAGCCAAAACCATATGAATCCCATTTTTACTCCTCAGGCCGTGGCAGTCGGTGCATGCCTGGTTGTTTGAGACAACTCGGGTACACTCGCCGGCCCACCATCGATAATGCGATATACCAGCACGACAAAAAGAATCGAGAGAATTGTGTACATCCCCATGAATCCGAGCAGCGTAAACAGCGTGTTGCCCGAGGAAACGTATTTGGAGTAGCCCGCGGGAACACGGATCAGCCCATAAACAATCCAAGGTTGGCGGCCAATTTCCGCTGTCATCCAACCGGCGGTGTTTGCGATGTAAGGCAGCGGAAAGCTCAACAGCAAAGGCCAAAGCAGCCAGCGCGTATCAAACAATTTTCCGCTCCACAGATAAAAAGCAGCGAGCACCATGAGTAGGGCGAAGTATGTCCCAAGGCCGGCCATGATGTGGTAGCTGTAAAAAAGCAGCGGGAGCGGCTCCGGCCACTGGTCCCGCGGAAATTTATCGAGCCCTTCGACTTCCGCCTTGGTCGTACCATAAATAAGGAAGCTGAGGACATCATTGACCGCAATCGGATTGTCAATCTGTTGAGTCTCCTCATCGGGTTGCCCGATCAGCACGATAGGAGCTCCCGCGCGGGATTGGAACAGTCCTTCCATGCCCGCAATTGCCGCGGGCTGGTGCTTGGCCGTATAGCGGCCCTGAAGATCGCCGGTGGGAAAGATTTGCGCGACACAGGAAAGCACTCCAGCGATCACACCAACCCGCAGAAATATTCTTCCGTGTTCTTGGAAACGATTTTCCATGATATACAGGGCGCCCACCGAACACATCACAAACGCCGCGGTAATCACCGCACCTGACATATTGTGCGCGTATTGCAGCAGCGCCCAGGGATTGGTCAGCAGCGCCCAGAAACTCGTGACCTCATATTCGCCGTTCGGAAGCATTCGATATGCAACCGGATGCTGCATCCATGCATTGGTGACGATGATGAAGAATCCTGAAATCCAGGAGCCGACGAAGACCAGAAACGCCGCGCCCCAATGACCCCAAGCGGATAAACGCTTCTCGCCGAAGAGGAACAGACCTAGAAATGCCGATTCCAAAAAGAATGAGAAAACGCCTTCCATGGCCAGCGGCTGCCCGATTACGCCGCCCGTCGTGCGCGCAAACTGCGACCAGTTCGTGCCGAACTGAAATTCCATCGGAATACCGGTAACGACGCCCAGCAGAAAGTTTACGGCAAATATTTTTGCCCAGAAGCGAGCCGCTTGGTTATAGCGCTCGTTCTTGCAGCGAATTGCCACAGTTTTGAGTGAGACGATGAGCAAAGCCAATCCCATGGTGAGCTGCGGGAACAGATAGTGAAACGTAACGGTGAAGGCGAAATGAATTCGATGCAGCAATAACGCGTCCATATCGATGCCTGCGCTTTCAAACTTCAGTGACAACTATCAGTGTCAGAAACTTCTCGACGAATTTACGCGCTTCAGAGTTGAAGAGCCGCGGTCGTTGATTCCGCATTCTTGTGCGTCTGGAAACTGAAACCCAGCCGCTGAAAAACTTTTTCCATAGCGACGTTGTCTCGTAATATTTCGGCAACGAGCCGAGTGATCCTTTCTTCTCGTGCGATCTGAATATTCCGCCGTACCAGCTCAGTGCCTACGCCCTGGTTTTGGTATTGATCTGCAACCAGCACGGCGACCTCTGCGTCGCTGCCGTTGCGTGATTTGTTGAGCCGGCCTACCCCCATAATTCGATGTTCGCCCGTAACTTTGTCCTTGCAGTCGGCCACCAGCACCATCTCGCGGTCGTAGCCTCCGAAGCAGATGCGCAGGAGCCGGTCGTGCTCGATCCGGCGGCGCAAGCTCAAAGTTGAGAAATATCGTAGATATACGGTCCTATCGGAAAGCGTGCCGTGGAACGTAACCATCAGCGGCTCGTCCTCGGGACGAATCGGCCGAATGGTGACTTCGGTTCCATCTTTCGTCTTCCATTGCCATACGTACTGCGATGGATAAGGGCGAATCGCGGGCTCGGGTAATTGATCGGCAGAGATCGATGGACTATGCAACACCACCCGTGCATCGAGAGCCAGTAGACGCTCCGGTGATGCCAGCAGGGGATTGATATCGATTTCCGAAATCCACGGTTGCTCGATGACGAGCTGGCTGAAGCGCACCAGCAGACTCTCAAGCGCCCCAAGATCAACCGGCTTACGGCCGCGAACGCCTTTGAGGGCCCGGAAAATATGGGTCTGTTCCATCATGCGCTGCGCCAGCGTTGTGTTCAGCGGCGGCAACGCCAGCGCGCGATCTTTATAAATTTCAACCAACTGCCCACCGGAACCAAACAAGAGTACGGGACCGAACTGCGGATCGACACTACTGCCCAAAATCAGTTCATAACCATCCAATTGCACCATGGGCTGCACAGTTACGCCAGCGAATCCACCTTGTCCGAGTTTTTCAGCGACCGAGCGCTCAATCGATTGATAGGCATCGCGGACCGCATATTCATTTTGCAGATTCAATTTGATGCCGCCCACATCGGTCTTATGCGTGATGGTTTGGGAAAAAACTTTTACTACCGCGGGGAAGCCGATTTCGCGGGCGTGCTTCACTGCCTCGTCCTCGGTGCGCGCGACTCGAGTCTCGACGGTGGGAATTCCATACACCGAGAGAAGCTGCTTGGACTCAAATTCGTTCAGCAGCACGCGTCCCGCGTGACGCGCACGGTCAATTAGTGTTTGCACCTCTTCGCGCGCAGACGCATTCAGTTTCGGCCCTTCCGTGAGGCTTGGCGTCTCATAAAGCGCGCGCAGGTTGTAGGTGTAGCGCCACATGTAGGTGAACGCCCGCGCTGCGGTATCGGGATAGGAAAATGTAGGAACTCCAGCGCCATTCAGAATTGCTTCGCCCTCAGCCACGCTGACCCCGCCCATCCAGCTTGCCAACACCGGCTTTCCCGTCGAGTGCGCATAGCCCTGCAGTCGTTTCGCAACATCCGTAGGATCGGTCATCCCTTGCGGTGCGAGAATTGTCAGCAGACCATCGCTGTTCGGATCCTGAACCGCAATCTCGATGGCTTTTCCGTATCGCTCGGAATCGGCATCGCCCAGCACATCAATTGGGTTGTTGTGGCTCCAATGCGCAGGGAGAAATGAACCCAGGGCTTGCAAGCTTTCCTCGGACAACGTCGCAAGCTCGCCCCCATTGGCAACCAGCGAATCCGTCGCCAGTACGCCAGGACCTCCCGCGTTCGTCAAGATCGTCAGTCGGGGACCTCTCGGGCGCGGTTGCTTGCTCAGCACCTCAGCCATGTAGAAAAGGTCAGCAAGGTTGTGCACCCGGAGCACTCCACTTCGACGAAATGCCGCGTCCAGTACTTCGTCGCTGCCCGTCAGCGCGCCCGTGTGAGAAGCCGCGGCGCGTGAAGCGGCTTCCGAGCGCCCTACTTTAATTACGATGACCGGTTTGCTGAGGGAAATCTCGCGCGCAGCGGCAAGAAACGAGCGCGCATCCCCAACCGACTCCATGTAGATCAGAATGCTTTTGGTCCGCGGATCATCTCCAAAGTGGTAAATCAAATCTCCCCAGCCCACATCGAGCATGGACCCGGTGGAAACGATCGCGCTGAAACCGACATTCTCGCGATGACTCCAGTCGAGAATCGCAGTCAGTAGCGCTCCACTCTGGCTCAGGAAGGCGACGTTCCCCGCGTTGGGAGGATCTTTGGCAAAGGTTGCATTCAGGCCGACGCTGGGGTTCATAACGCCCAGGCAGTTAGGTCCAATCAAACGCATCGAACCGCGACGCAACTGCTCCTGAATCCGCCGCTCCAACTCTGTGCCTTGCTCACCACGTTCGCGGAATCCTGCAGAGATCACTACTGCGGCCTTGACTCCAGCGTCCACACATTCACCGATTAGAGCGGGAACCGTCGACGCCGGCGTCGCAAGCACAGCCAAGTCTACGCGCTCTGGCACACTTCCAATGTTTTTGTAAGACCTGAGGCCGAGAACTTCAGAGTGTTGAGGATTGACCGCGAATACTTTTCCTCCGAACCCGGGCCGCAAAAGATTTTGCAAGACGGTTCGCCCCACCGTCTCAGGCCGCTCGGTCGCACCGATTACCGCGACCGTTTTCGGATCGAAAATCGCATCCAGCCCGAATCTTTCTCCTGCGACCGTGGATGTCGCCCGAGGATTTACCTGCGACGCCTTTAGCGTGGAATCCAAGAACTTCTCCTGCTTATTGTTGTCATACGCAGAGAAGAGGTCCCCCGTTGTTGGAGGCTGGTGCTCTTGAAAGATTGAGCCGATTGTGGCAAGCAGTCACAAATGGCCGAACGGAATAATCTTACCCCAACTGACCGCATCGTGATCCGGATTGAACCCACGACAGGCCCAGTCGCCAGCTAAGAACCACGCAGCGGCAAATAAATACCCTTTCCTGAAGAGCGCATCCGTGCCGCCACAGCCATAAATTGAACCCTTAGCGAAGCCTTACCAAACCGGCGCGCCACTCTTGTCACGAAAAACGAACGTTTCTGCTCCGCGCGTCACTTCTCGCGCAAAAATGGTCTCTTTGCCCTCAAACTGAACCTTTGTACCTGTGACCTCAACCTTGTCTCCCTTGTTAAAGACTAGGTCAAAACTCTTCACGAACTTGGTGGTTGCCAGATGAACCTCGATCGTGTTGCCGTCGGCCATCTTCAAAATCAAATGCGCACCTAGCCCGCCGCTCATCGGGCACTGACGGTCAATCGTGTCTTCCACCGTCCCTTTGAACGTCGCTTCCGCCGCCGGATTATACTTCGGAACCGTAACCGACTCGGGTTTCTGCGCGGCCGAAGCCGGAACTGCCGCCATGAGAGCAAATGCCACGACTACGAGCAGGACTGCTGGCCATGTTTTCATGAGCTGCCTCCTCCAGATCTAGTCGCCTAGAACTGGCTCACCTCTTAAATGTAAGTGTGGCCGCTTTGAGATATTCCTGCTGTGACGAAGATCACGTCACAGGGTGACTTATGTGAGCGCTCATCGACATAAACGGCTCACGCTCTTATTCTGCGGAGTACTGCAATTCCATTTCCGTGTCGCCGACGTTAGGGGCAGCGGCCAGGGCGGCCGTTCCGTACTCGAGTCCCTTTTCGAATGCCTGCAGGTTTAATTCACGAAAATGCGGAGGGACGGAATCCGCAACAGCTTTGCGCACTGCATCGGCTGTGAGCAATTGCGTTAGCGCGGTAAAAAAACCCACCATCACCGAGTTGAGCACCATCTTCTTGCCCAGGCCTTCCGCGATACGCGTGGCTGGGATGCCATATACTTTGATCTCTTTTTCCTTGCCAATTCCGGAGACTCGCACCATGTCCTGCTCCACAATCATCGTTCCACCGTCTTTCAACTCCGGTGCGAATCGCAGATATGCTTCCTGCGACATCACTACCAGGATGTCAGGCTGCGTCACATACGGATACAACACCGGCGAATCGGACAAAATCAGTTGAGCGCTGCATGCCCCGCCGCGCGCTTCCGGCCCAAAATTCTGGGTAACTGTTGCAAAACCGTGCTGGAAAATCGAAGCCGCCTTCCCCAACACCATGGCCGAGAGAATCACTCCCTGTCCGCCGAAGCCTGCAACGCGAATTTCAGTTAACTGCATACCATCTCCGCTGGTTCGAAGGGATGAGGTTCCACAAATCTTTCGCCCAACGATTGTGTGTATTGCGCACGCATCATCGTCTGGTAATCGGGCCGCTCCCGGTCGACAAATTTCCCTACAACGATCTCCCCATTGATTGTCATTCCCACTTCGCCGGTGGGCGCACCATGCCGTACTTTGCTCTTTTCTTTGTAATACTTCATGGTATCGAGGGAGTCGCCCAGCTTATTGCGCCGCTGGTAAAGCGTAGGGCAGGGCGAGATAACCTCGATGAATGAAAAACCTTTCTTCTGAAATGCCTCGCTAATGGCTCGCGCCAGTTGCCGCACGTGAAAGGTGGTCCAACGCGCAACATAAACCGCTCCCGCTGCTTCGACCAGATGTGGCAGATTGAATGAAGGCTCGAACGTCCCGTAAGGATTCGTCGAAGTGGTGGAGTGATCCGGCGTCGTCGGCGCAGTCTGGCCGCCAGTCATGGCATATATCAAATTGTTCACGCAGATAACCTTGAGATCGATATTTCGCCGCGCGGCGTGAATCAGATGATTTCCCCCGATCGCCGAGAGATCGCCATCGCCTGAATAGACAACAACATTAAGCTTAGGATTCGCAAGCTTAAGGCCGGTCGCGAACGGAATGGCGCGGCCGTGCGTCGTATGGAATGAATCGAGTTTTACATACCCGGCTACGCGCCCGGTGCAACCAATACCAGAAACCAGCGCCAGCGATTGCAAGTCCACTTTCGATTCGATCAGCGCGCGCGCAAAACAATTCACCGTAGTGCCGATGCCGCATCCCGGGCACCAGATGTGGGGCATGCGATCGCTGCGCAGAAATGGCTCGACCGGGTTCATCAGATCCGCATTCAGTTCGGCGCTCATCGGCTTGCCTCCACGATCACCTTCAGAATGTCTTCCGGGTTATGTACTCCGCCGCCGGCGTGAGTTACGCAGAACGTCTTGGCTTCGCCATTTGCCGCGCGCTCCACTTCCAACGCCATCTGTCCAAGATTCAGTTCCGGTACGACGAATGCCTTCACCTTACTTGCAAGTTCACGAATCTTCTTCTCGGGGAACGGCCACGCTGTGATCAGACGCAATTTGCCGACGCGCAGTCCGCCACTCCGAGCGCTGTCGATCGCTCGCTGCGCCACGCGCGATGTGATCCCGTACGAAACCACCACCACTTCCGCGTCTTCCAGGTTGGCTTCTTCCAGCATCGTGATGCGATCGGTAGCTGTGCGAATCTTGTTCTGCAGTCGCCGCACCAGCTTGTCCTGCGTCTGCGGAGTCATATTGGGATAACCACGCTCGTCGTGCGTCAAGCCCGTCACGTGAAATTTATAGCCCTCCCCGGCATGAGCCATTTCCGGCACCATGTCGCCATTCGTCCCGTAAGGCAGATATTCCTCAACCGATTTTCGGGTGTGCTTTCGGGGCACGACTTCAATTTCATCGGCAGGCGGGATGCGCACTTTCTCAGTCATGTGGCCGACCACTTCGTCCATCATGAACATGACTGGTATTCGGAACTCTTCGGACAGGTTGAATGCCTTGATGGTTAAGTCGAAACATTCCTGGGGCGAATTGGGACAAAGTGCAATCAGCGAATAATCGCCGTGAGAGCCCCAGCGCGCTTGCATCATATCGGCTTGCGCCGGCAGCGTAGGTAGACCGGTCGACGGACCTCCGCGTTGCACATCGACGAAAACGCACGGCGTCTCCGTCATTGCGGCGTATCCAATGTGCTCCATCATCAGCGAAAAACCTGGACCGGAAGTTACCGTAAATGCCTTCGCACCGCCCCAAACTGCACCCTGCAGCGTAATTGAAGCTGCAAGCTCATCTTCCATCTGGATAAAAGTTCCGCCGACGGTTGGAACTCGTGCCGCGAACCGTTCCACAACTTCAGTCGAGGGAGTGATAGGATAACCGGCGGCAAATCGTGCACCTGCAGCCAGTGCCCCCTCGCAACAAGCATGATCCCCATCGATGAAGTGCTCGCCCGTGAGAACACCGCTTGCATCGGCCTTCATTTTTCACCTGCCTTGTGATTCTTCGCGCCGTAAATCGCGAAATCGGGACAGTACATGCCGCACAAGTCGCAACCGCTGCACTTCTCCGGATGCACCACGTGCGGCAGATGGTAGCCCTTGGCGTTGAAAGCCGACGAAAATTCGAGCACATGCGTGGGGCAAAACTCGATGCAGAAGCCGCAAGACTTGCAGCGCTCGACCACAATTGAAACCCGTCCTTTTGCCACTGGTCCCCCAGTTGAAAAGAGTGTTGGGCACTCCCGAACTCGAAAGCCATTATGCGCGGTCATCCGGGCCGAGCGATGTGATCTTAGTCACTGATGTGCGTGAGACGGCGCACCGCCCCTTCTGAGCGCACGCACCGTTTCATTCAGACTGAATGCTTTGCGTCCCAAGAGCGCCATCGTTTTCACATCTCGCACAGCGGGTTGTGCGCTCCGTCACAGCGCGCAGGAGGTCGAGGCGATACAACAGAGAGTTCGAAAGGAGAATCCGATGTTTATTCAGAGATTAAGCGGGGCTTTTGCTGCACTCATCTTACTTACATGCGTGGCCGCGGCGCAGGATCAAACTCAGGACCAGGGCAAGGTCATTAAGCATGTGACGGTAAAGAATACATCCGCCGCATCTGGCAAGGAGATGTATACGTCATATTGCGCGGTCTGTCATGGGATCGATGGCAAAGGCGACGGCCCGGCGGCCAGCGCGTTGAAGGCTCCGCCAACCGACCTCACCACATTGAGCATGAATAACGGAGGGAAATTTCCCAGCCTGAAAATTTCCGCAGCCATTCGCGGCGATGCAAATGTGCCCGCTCACGGCTCGAAAGACATGCCAGTCTGGGGATCGTTATTCCGGGAGATGAGCCAGGGGCACGAGGGTGAAGTCCAGCAGCGCGTAGCGAACCTGACGAAGTATATCGAATCGCTGCAAGCCAAGTAATTTCGCCGTCTCAAATTTAATCAGGTCATGCTGAGCGGACCAGTGACGATCGCCGAGTGATCGTCACTGCGCGGTCGAAGCATCGCTATAAGCTTTCCGGCTTCGCCAAGCTGCTCGGCAGCCGCCAGCGCCACCTAACCACCGGCTAAAATCCTCCACGCTTCCCGGCTGCTGACCTTGACATGCTCAACGCCCTTCACCGCCTTCATGTATTGCGCCCGTTCAAAAGCGGAAGGATCTGGACAGCGATTCTGGCTCATGCTGCCTTTCATCTGCTGAACCGATTCATACTCGTGTTTCTCCATCCATTCCACCAATCCACGCTCGATGCGCCGTATATGGCTTATGCCATTGCGCAAAAGAGTGGAGCAGAGCATCGTTACGTCGGCTCCGACCATCAGCAGCTTGATCACATCCTCGTATCCATGCACGCCGCTTGTCGCCGCAAGGTTGGCCCGGACACGCCCGTAAAGAATCCCAATCCATGTCAGCGGAAGCCGCAGTGCCTGCGGAGTGCTGAGCAAAACGTTTGGTTCGATCTCTAGTTCTTCGATGTTGATATCCGGCTGATAAAAGCGATTGAACAGCACCAGCGCGTTTGCCCCGGCTTCATCGAAGCGCTTCGCCATGTTGGCCATATTGCTGAAGAACGGGCTGATCTTCACCGCGACCGGGATCGAGACTGCAGACTTCACTGCCGCCACGATGTCCAGATATCGCTGTTCAACTTCAGCGGAAGAGATCTCCGGATCGGCGGCGACAAAATAAATATTGCATTCCAGCGCGTCCGCCCCCGCCTGTTCAATCTGCTTCGCATAGTTCGTCCAACCGCCAACCGAGGAACCGTTCAAACTTGCGATAATTGGAATCGATACCGCTTTCTTGGCTCGATCGATGTGCTTCAGATATCCTTCAGGGCCGAGCCGAAACTCTTCGGCTTGAGGAAAGAATGATGTTGCCTCGGCGAAGCTGTCGGTGCCGGCACTAAGCCGATGTTCGAGTTCGGCTTCTTCCTGCTGCAACTGCTCTTCGAAGAGCGAATAGAGCACCACAGCCGAAGCGCCTAAATCCTCCAGACGCCGGATGTTATAAATGTCTTGCGACAATGGCGAGGCGGAAGCCACCAGCGGGGTTCGCAGCTTCAAACCGAGATAGGTTGTGCTGAGGTCGATCATGGAACCTCCATTGAATTCAAGTTAGGGGCAGCGCATGCCCGGAGCTGCAGCGGTGGGACTTCAGGACTTTGCCACTTCCTTCTCGCCCTTGCGCTGCGCCAGATATTCATACAACCGGTAACGCGTCTGAGCATCTTTCTGCGCCTCTCCCCAAAGCTTCTTGGCTTCCTCCGGATTGCTCTTGGTGAGCATCTTGAAGCGCGTCTCCATCTGCATAAAGTCCTGCACCTTCCGCGTCGGCGTTCGTGAATCGAGAATCAGCGGATTCTCGCCCGCCGCACCCCGCTCGGGATGATAGCGATACAGCAGCCACTGCCCAGACTCCACCGCAACTTTCTGATCCGACATTCCAGTAGTCATGTTGATGCCATGAGCGATGCAGTGCGAATACGCGATGATCAGGCTCGGCCCATCGTATGCTTCCGCCTCCAGAAATGCTTTGAGCGTGTGCTCGTCTTTCGCGCCCATCGCTACACTTGCCACGTAGACATTGCCGTAGCTCATCGCAATTAGCCCCAGATCTTTTTTCGCACCCGGCTTGCCCCCCGCGGCAAACTTCGCGACCGCCGCTCTGGGAGTGGATTTCGATGCCTGCCCGCCGGTGTTGGAATAAACTTCCGTGTCCAGCACCAGCACATTCACGTTTCGTCCGCTGGCCAGCACATGATCGAGCCCGCCGTAACCAATGTCATAAGCCCATCCGTCGCCACCAACGATCCAGATGCTCTTTTTCACCAGCAGATCGGCCAACGAAAGCAGCTGCCTCGCTTCCGGCGCGTTCAGCCCGTGAAGCTTTTCCTTGAGCAACTCCACGCGCTGGCGCTGCTCGTGAATATCCGCTTCGTCTTTTTGCGGAGAGGAGACAAGCGCAGCGGCGAGTTCCTCGCCGATAACGTCCGAGAGACGCTTCACCAGCTCTTGGGCGAACTCCGTTTGCTTGTCGATCGAAAGCCGGAACCCAAGTCCGAATTCCGCATTATCTTCGAACAACGAATTCGACCACGCAGGTCCGCGTCCGTCAGAATTTTTCGCCCATGGCGTGGTGGGAAGATTTCCTCCATAAATAGAAGAGCATCCGGTTGCATTCGCGATAATTGCTCGGTCGCCGAACAACTGCGACATCAGCTTGAGATAAGGAGTTTCGCCGCATCCTGAACAAGCCCCGGAGAATTCGAACAGCGGTTCCTGAATCTGCTGTTGCCGAATGGTAGTGACCTTGATGTTGCGGCGATCGAGCTCCGGCAGTTTGAGGAAGAACTCCCAGTTGTCGCGTTCCGGCACGCGCAGTGGCGGTTGCGGAACCATGTTAATTGCCTTGAGCCGTGTTTCCGCTTTGTTCTTAACCGGGCAAATCTCGACGCAGATTCCGCATCCGGTGCAATCCTCGGGAGCAACCTGCAGCGTATATTTCAGGCCCTCATATTCTTTGTCGCGCGCAACGGTTGACTTAAAGGTCGCGGGGGCGTGTTCCAGTTCTTTCGAATCGTAGACCTTCATGCGTATGACCGCATGAGGGCATACCATGGCGCACTTGCCGCATTGGATACAGATCTTCTCGTCCCAAGCGGGAATTTCCAACGCCAGGTTGCGCTTCTCCCACTTCGCAGTTCCGGTAGGAAAAGTACCGTCCACTGGAAAGGCGCTGACGGGCAACTCATCGCCGCGACCGGCATAAATCATGCCGAGAACATCGCGCTCGAAAGCCGGCGCTTCCGCGGAAAACGGCTCCGGCATTTCAATCGTACTTGAGGATTTACCCGGAACCTTCACTTCAAACAAATGAGCCAGTGTTTCGTCGACCGCCTGCATGTTCTTCTGCACGATTTCTTCACCCTTGCGGCCGTAAGTATCGCGAATCGACTTCCGGATGCTCTCGATCGCCTGCTCGCCCGGCAGCACTTTTGAAATCGCAAAGAAGCAGACTTGCAGGATGGTGTTCATGCGGCTGCCCATGCCGGCGTCGCGCGCCACCTGGTACGCGTCAATCACATAAAACTTGGCTTTCTTGGCAATAATCTGCTCCTGGACTAGACGCGGCAGATGATCCCAAACCTCATCCCGTCCAAACGGACTGTTCAGCAGAAAAGTGCCGCCCGGAACCAGGGTGCTCAGCATGTCGTAGCGTTCCAGAAAAATCCATTGATGACATGCGACGAAGTTCGCCTGCGAAACGAGATAGCTCGAACGAATCGGTTCAGGTCCAAAACGCAGGTGTGAGACCGTCATCGCGCCAGACTTTTTCGAGTCGTAGACAAAGTAGCCTTGCGCGTAATTGCCGGTGTTCTCCCCGATGATCTTGATGGAGTTCTTGTTGGCGCCTACAGTACCGTCCGCGCCCAAACCGTAAAACAGAGCGCGGACCACATTTGGCGGCTCGGTCGAGAACCCAGGATCGTACGACAAACTGCTGTGGCTGACGTCATCCTGAATTCCGATGGTGAAATGTTCCTTCGGCCGATCAGCTTTCAGATTGTCATAAACCGCTTTCACCATGGCCGGAGTGAATTCCTTGGAGGACAAACCGTAGCGCCCGCCCACAACCACCGGAGCTGCCCGCAAGCTTCCGAAGCCCTGCTTCGCGCCTTCTTGAAGAGCGTTCACTACATCGAGATATAAAGGCTCTCCAATCGCTCCCGGCTCTTTGGTGCGATCGAGAACTGAAATCTTTCGTACGCTCGCCGGCAGCGCCTCAACGAAATGTTTCACAGAGAACGGGCGATACAAGCGCACTTTCAGCAAACCAACTTTCTGACCTTGCTCGTTCATGGCATCGACGGTCTCGTGCGCCACTTCGGCGCCAGAGCCCATCATGACGATCACATGTTCTGCTTCAGGATCGCCCACATAATCGAATAGCCGGTAAGAACGGCCCACAACCTTCTCGAACTTTTCCATCGCGTCCAGAACTTTGTCCGGGCACTCGTCATAGTAGGAGTTTGCCCGCTCTCGCATCTGAAAGAAAACGTCCGGATTCTGTGCCGTTCCCCGTAACAACGGATGATCAGGAGACAGTGCGCGCTGCCGATGCTCGAAAACGCGATCCATATTAATAAGCTCGCACAGGTCGTCTTCGCTGAGCATTTCAATTTTGTTTACTTCGTGTGAAGTGCGGAAGCCGTCGAAGAAATGCAGGAATGGAATGCGGGTCTCGAGTGTAGCGGCGTGCGCGATCAGAGCAAGGTCCATTGCCTCCTGCACGGAATTTGAACAGAGCATGGCCCAGCCGGTGGTCCGGCAAAACATCACGTCGCTGTGATCGCCGAAAATCGAAAGAGCGTGTGTCGCCACGGTTCGCGCCGAAACATGAAAAGCCGCCGGCGTCAGTTCGCCCGCAATCTTATTCATATTGGGGATCATCAGCAGCAGGCCCTGCGAAGCCGTGAACGTAGTCGCAAGCGACCCCGTCTGCAGAGCGCCATGCACAGCCCCCGCAGCGCCGCCTTCGCTCTGCATCTCTATGACGTGAGGCACCGTTCCCCATATATTGGGAATCTTCTGCGATGCCCACTCGTCCGCCCACTCGCCCATCGCCGAAGATGGAGTGATGGGATAGATGGCGATTACTTCGTTGACCCGGTAGGCGACATACGCCACTGCCTCATTGGCGTCCATCGTCTTGAATTTACGTTGTGCACTCATCTTTCCCCCCCAATGCAATCAGCGATGGGCTGCTTGATTGAACGTGATGTCATAAGAATGGACGAGGATGGCCGGAAGGTCTGCTAAACAGATCACATCGGCCTGTGATCCACATCACATGAAAGAGGAATCGCCGCATTTCCCTGAATGCCGCATCCGTGGGGGAATCGTCGGCAGGATTCGCCCTGTGATCCAGATCACATTCGCCTGTGCCTGAAGGCACAGCCAACGGTGCTGCTTTGGGCCGAAACTACTCGCAGAAGGATAGGAAGGTGGTCCATGATCTCACCCTATGGAATGGAGATTGTCGAAAGCTGCGTCACCTGCAAGTTACGTGCCGACCGTATCTTCTGCGACCTGCCGCTGGCTGCGTTGCAAGCTTTCGAAGAGATCAAATACACAACCGCATACCCCGAGGGCGCAGTCTTGTTCGTCGAGCGCCAGGAACCACGCGGCATATTCGTGATCTGCAAGGGCACGGTCAAACTCTCGGTCAGCGCTCCCAACGGTAAGACCATGATCGTAAAGATCGCCGAGCCAGGGGAAGTGCTTGGGCTTGAGCGCCACGGTCTCCGGCAAGCCATATGAAGTTACCGCCGTCACCATCGATCCCTGCCAGGTTAACTTCGTCAAGCGCGAAGATTTCCTTCGCTTCCTGAAAAATGATGTGCAGGTCTGCTTCAAAGTAGCCGAGCAGTTGAGTGAAAAGTATCACAATGTTTGCAATGAAGTCCGCTCGCTCGGGCTATCGCACTCTGCCGCAGAAAAGCTTGCAAAGCTACTGCTCGAATGGAGTTCCAAGAACGGCGAATCTCTAAAGCCCGAGCCGCGGGTCAAACTGAGGCTCACGCATGAAGAGATCGCCCAGATGATCGGCACTTCGCGGGAGACCGTGACCCGGCTTCTGGCCGACCTGAAGAAGCATCAGATTCTGAACACCCGCGGCTCAACCCTCATAATCCGTAACCAAGCAGCACTTCGCGATCTGGCAAACCATAATTAACCTGCTCGGATCTTCGAACGGCCCGGCAGTGCCGTGCCGAAGCGCTCTTGCCGCTGCGTATCTCAACCCCTACGTTCCTGGGGATTTGCCGTCTCGTGACGGAGATCACAATTTCCCGTGATTCCAGTCACCGCCGCTCAATTAGTAGTCCTTTATCTTGGGCCAGTGGGTAGGCGACAGCGCCGCGTCCCTGTGGGGAGGAAAGCATGGCCACGTTAAATGGCGAAGAACATCATTCAACTCATTCCATTCATAGCAACCAAAAGCCAAGGCTGATCTTCTGGGAGTTAACCAAAGGTTGCAATCTTCGCTGCATCCATTGCCGCGCCAGCGCGACCGAACTGAGTTCTCCGACCGATCTCTCGACGGAAGCCGCCAAGGCGATCATCGATCAGATCGCGGAGGTATCAAAGCCAATTCTCGTGTTGAGCGGCGGCGAGCCGCTTTTCCGCAAAGACATTTATGAGCTGGCGCGTTACGCCACCGAGAAAGGTCTGCGCGCCGCTTTAGCAACCAACGGCACTCTGGTCACCAAGGAAGTCGCGCGCAAAATCGTCGATAGCGGGGTGAAGCGTGTGGCGATCAGCCTCGACGGCTCCGACGCTCCCACCCACGATACCTTCCGCGGCATTCCGGGCGCGTTCGATGCCGCAATCACTGGCTTTCGCAATCTGAAAGAACTCGGCATGTCGGTGCAGATCAACACCACCATCGCCCGCCATAACGCTCATCAGTTGCCTCATGTGCTTGAGCTTGCGCGCTCGATTGGCGCCGATGCTTTGCACACTTTTCTGCTTGTTCCTGTCGGCTGCGGGGTCGACATCGCAGCTGAACAGATGGTCCCGCCCGAAGAATACGAAAAGATGCTGAACTGGTTCTACGATCGCTCTCTCGAAGGCGGCATCGAACTGAAAGCCACCTGCGCGCCACATTATTTCCGAGTGGTCCGGCAGCGCCGCGCTGCAGAACATCGTTCGGCCGCCGCCGCTGAGGCTGCCCATGCGGCTATTCCTCCAGCGCCGAGTACTCCGGACAAGCGAGCCTTAGGCACACATCACATTGGTCCTACAGACATGACTATGCCCGGTTCCACTGGCATTGAGCTGAAGCCGCAGGGAATCGGCCAGCCAGTCGGACATCCCGGCACTCACCCCTCCGAAATGAACGCTATGACCAAGGGATGCCTCGCCGGCACGGCAGTCTGCTTCCTCTCTCATCAAGGCGAAGTTTATCCCTGCGGATACTTACCCGCTCTTGCCGGAGATTTGAAAAAGCAATCCTTCGCCGACATCTGGGAAAACTCCTTCGTCTTCAATCAACTCCGCGACGTCAACAACCTAAACGGCAAATGCGGCTGCTGCGAGTTCCGCAACGTCTGCATGGGCTGCCGGGCGCGCGCTTTCGCCGCCACCGGCAACTATCTCGACGAAGAGCCGTTCTGTGTCTACCAGCCCGGCGCCATGAAGTCGGGGGAAAGGAATTCGCAAGAACGGATCGTTCCCGCGGACGTCACGCGCTAGGGAGCTGCCAGATCAAGATTCGTATGGGCATGCCTTCAGGCATATCGCAGATCTTTTTTTCTGTTTGATAAGTTATCCCGAATCGTCGACTTGTCGCATTTTTCTTCGCAAACCCCTCCGCCGATTCGGCTTAAATCTGAAAATCTTTGAAATTAACGGTTTCGCTAAGCCGCTGGTTCATTCCTGCGGTTTGGCGCTGTTGTCGCGCTCTCCTTTGGCTTGACAATGATGGAGGATTCCGGGGCCTGTGCGAAAGGGCAGTCGTCACAAGGAGAAGTATGGCAAAAGAATTTCGTAGCAAAAGTCGCGTGTGCTAGTGGCGCTGTCTGGGTTGATCACTGGCCGAGCGCGGGCCCAGAAATTCGCGAAGCTTCCCTGACAGCCGGTCGCGGTCCTTCGTCTGGCACTCCCAAATTGTTAGGACGGACCACCCTTTCATGAGTGCTCGGCGGTGTTTCCGGTCGCGCTCGGCGTTCCCCACTCTTTTTTCCTGCCAAAACTCGGCGTTGGTTTTGGGTTTCACGCGACCGAAGGCGCACGTATGCAAGTGCCAGAAGCAGCCGTGCACGAATATTACCGCCCTATACCTTGGCAGGACGACATCAGGGCGCCCGGGGAGTTCCCGAACATGGAGTCTATACCGGTAGCCAAGGGAGTGCAGCAGCCGTCTTACGGTCATCTCAGGGCGGGTATTTTTGCCCTTTATCTGTGACATGTTGAAGCTGCGCTGCCTGCGGGTGAGTACGTCGGTCATTATATGATTTTGTGCTTCTTCCATCGTGCTACGGCAGGGTCCAGATGGTCAGCGAAAAAATCCTCGAATGAAATAACATTCGGTTCTTCCTTATAAACTGCGGCAGACTTCGTTAGGGCTGGTAAAACGAGGTAGATTTTCTTCTTTCGCATTTCGTGAATTTGCTCACTTGTGACCTTTTCGTCGAGGGTGGCCAGGAAGAATGCTGCGCCCTGAGTTCCCTCGGTTACAATTTGGCGCCAGCGCTCGCGGACTGTTCTTTTCGCTGTAAAGATGATGCAGTCTGCTGCGTGTGCCCGGAAGTGAGCTTCGGAGGGCATAATGAAGTCGGGCTTGCCGTTGATCACTCTGTTTTCGTCGAATGCGTAGTTACATTGCTTAAACAATCCTCGAATGATGCCCTCGAAGGCCTTGCCAGCTCTTGATTTTCGCGACTGGGCTATCGAAAGGTAAAAGGCGTCTAAGGTCCGGTAGATGGGCTTTTCGATGTTCTCCTGGAGGAATGCGCCCAGAACGGCGTCGCCAGTCTTTTCCTCGTGTCGCTTGTACAGCGCATAAATCGCCTTTTCCGTTTCCGAGACGAACGCGCTGAAATTCTTCTTAATGTCATTGGATGTACTGCCGAGTTTCGCCGCGATGAGCTTGGCGCCCTCGAGCCCTAGGGCATCGTTGTCCGGCATTTTTCCGGAAAATTCTTCAAAGAGGCTGAGTGCTTCTCGCGATTTCGCTTTCATCAAGCCCTGCTACCAAGGTCATTTGTTTCGGTCTGAATATCGGAACTTTGCAGTCATCTTCTGGGGAATTGTTGAGTGCGTGGACTACCTGTCTTGCGACGGCCGTTGCGACTGGGACGACTACCGAGTTTCCGAACTGCTTGTACGCTTGCGTGTCCGACACGGGAATCTTGAACCGTTCGGGAAATCCCATAAGACGTGCGCACTCGCGCGGGGTCAGTCTCCGGGGTACGCCGTGCCGGCCTTGTGGGACGAGGATCTCGGAACCATCCTTGTAATACCTCGCGCTGAGGGTTCGGGATACTCCGTCCAGCTCCGCCAGTCCGTAACCAAACCCGTTCCCTGCAGCCTTATGCTTCCTAGCGTACCGCTGGAGGTAGGACCATAAATGGTCGGTTAACGTATATTTCGCATCGGGTGTCTCTTCAAGAATTTCCCGGAGTTTGGGATTGCGTTCGCGAAGTTCCGGTGCCGCGAGCCTGCGGCGCTCAAGGAAGCCGACGATGAACACTCTTTCCCGATGCTGGGGGACGACGGACTTTGCGTCAAGGACGAGGGGAGGATAAACGTGGTATTCGAGGTCGTCTCGCAAGGACTCGTAGATCACCTCTATGGTTTTTCCCTTGTCGTGTCTAAGCAGGTGCTTGACGTTCTCAAGCACGAACGCTCGTGGGCGTTTTTCTGCGATAATTCGCTTAATTTCAAAAAATAGGGTCCCCTGCGTCTTGTCGCTAAAGCCGTGAGGCCGGTTGAGACTGTTTTTCTTTGAGACTCCGGAGATGGAGAACGGCTGACATGGAAATCCTGCCACCAGAATGTCGTGATCAGGGATACTGGAGGCAGGTATTCCGCGGATATCTCCTTGAGGAGTCTCGCCGAAATTCCCCTGATAGGTGACTCGGGCATGTTTGTCCCAGTCAGACGAGAAGACGCAGGTGCACCCAGCGGTTTCGAATGCAATCCTCATGCCGCCAATTCCACAAAATAGATCGATGAAGGTCCTTTTTTTCAAGTTTGCACAATGTAACATGCTGTTCCTCGCTCGGAGGCGGTGGACTTCTGTGGAGCTTTGAGGAAATCGTGGTCGACCCCTATTCGACTTTAGCATCGCAGCGAATGAATGGCGAAGAACTTTAGTGTGTACTTAGGAACCTGTGAGGGCTGGATTTCCGCAGCCAAGCGGTTCAGCTGTCACAGACGAAGTTGCCCTCGTTCTCCTAATCTTCGAGGTATGAGTGGAGTGTTGATTTGTCAGCATGTGAAGAGGGATGGGGTGAGGTGTGGGTCTCCGGCGATGAGGGACGAGCGGTACTGTTTTTTTCATCGGCCGGAGCGGACGCGTGAGGCGAGGCGAAGAGCCGAGCACGTCCGGCAAAGATGGTTCGAATCGGTCGATTTGAATGACTCGAAGGCCGTGCAGAAGGCGCTGTGGGAGGTGATGCAGCGCACTCTTGATGGAAGAATCGAACAGAAGAGAGCTGCGGAGATTCTCAACAAACTGCGCGCTTCCGCGCTTTGATCGATAGCGGGTGTGAAGTTCATGATTTCGGGGCAATTCCCGCCAGGCAAGCGGAATAACGCACAATGCCCCTCCTGCCGGGTTCCAGTCCCAGAAGATTGCAGAATCCTAACCGCAAGATAACAAAGGATTAGTAGCCCCTCCCTTGCATGCCGCCCTTTGGCCCTCTTTGTGCTTTTCCTACAGTGTGATCCACGGAGGCGGAGATTTGGACCCAAGTCTCATGGTCGTCGGAATTAACTTCAGGACCGCCCCCGTAGCCGTGCGCGAGCGCTTCTGGATCCCCGAGAGTCGTCGTCACGAGACCCTGGTTCATTTATCACGCACCGAAGGGATCGACGAAATCATCCTACTTGCCACCTGCAATCGCACCGAGTTTCTCATCTGGGCCAACGACATCACCCTGGCGGCAAACTCGATCATGCGCTTCCTCAGCAGCGAATATGGATTGAAGCTCTCTGAGTGGAAGCACTTTTACCGTTTGCTAGACGAAGCCGCCCTCCTGCACATTTTCCGCGTCGCCTCGAGTCTCGATTCCATGGTGATCGGCGAGCCTCAGATTGTGTCCCAACTGAAAGAAGCCTGGAAGCAGGCACAGGAAGCCGAAGCCACGGGCCGTTGCCTCGATGCGGTAATTCAGAAGGCCCTTAGCGTCTCGAAGCACGTTCGCAGCGAAACCGCGATTGGCAAATCAGCCGTATCGGTTCCGTATGCAGCAGTGGAACTCACCAGCCACATATTCGGCAGCCTGCAGGGCAAACACGTGATTCTGCTTGGCGCCGGGAAAATGGGCGAACTCTCGGCCCGGGGATTACTCAACCATGGCGCAAGCTCGGTGAAAGTCATCAGCCGCACGTTCGAGCACGCTTCTGAGCTAGCTAAAAAGCTGGCAGGCACTGCGATACCCTTCGAGGAGCGCTGGGCGCACATGAAGCAGGCCGACGTCATCATCAGTTCGACTTCTTCTCCCCACGCAATTCTCAGCCGCGACGAAGCCGAACTCATGGTTTCCGGCCGCAATGAAAAACCGCTGGTGATCGTTGACATCGCCATGCCGCGTGACATCGATCCCGAAGTGCGCAACGTAAAAGGTGTTTTCCTTTACGACCTCGACGATCTCGAGGATGTGGTCGACCGCAATTCCGCCGAGCGTGAAGCCGCCGCCGGCGAAGCGGAACAGATTTTGCATGGCCAGGCGCAGGACTTCCGCCGCACGCTGGCAGTGCAGCGCGTCGTGCCGACTATTGTCGCGCTTCGCCATCGTTTAGACGAGATATGCCGGCAAGAGCTGGACTCCTATCGCCAAGAGAACGGGCCGTTTACGCAGGACCAGGACGAAATGTTATACGCAGTTATGTCCCGTATCACCCAGCGCATCACCGGATCGCTGGCCCGTGAACTCAAGGAGCTTCCAGAAAAAGTGGAGCAGCAGCAGTTAACCACGGCCGTTCAGCGGCTGTTCCACCTGCAATCGCCCCAAACGGCGCTTGCCGGCACCACATCGCAAAACATGTGATCGTGAATCGCACACGACGCAAAAGAGAAGTGGGCGCTTAAAGCGAAGGGTTCTAAATGAGTTACAAGGGGTTCTCAATGTCTACGTCAAAAGCAGTGTCAACTCGTTCGCAGGAGTGGAGCAGCGTTCAGGCTTACATGCTCGCAGCCTTCTGCCTCGTACTCGGAGTCGCACTCGGCTACTTGTTCCGCGGATCAGCCTCGCCAGTCGCGGCCAGTGCTTCAGCGCCTGTTAACGCCGGCTCCCAGCAACCACAACCCGCGCAGCCTCAAATCACGCCCGAGCAGCAGAAAGCCATGGTCGCCCAGGCAGTCGCACCGCTTCTCGCAACTCTGAAAGACAATCCCAACGATTTTGACACAATCGTAAAAGTCGCCAATCTCTATTACGACGGCCAGCAATATCCCGATGCGATTCAGTACTACGAACGTGCTCTGCAGATTCAGCCCAAGAACGCCGATCTATTAACCGACTTCGGAACCGCTATCTGGTACACCGGCGACGCGGACAAGGCCATCGCCGAATTTCAAAGCGCCCTGAGATATCAACCCGGAAGAGCGTCAACGCTTTTCAACTTGGGCATTGTCCGTTGGCAAGGCAAGATGGATCCCAAAGGCGCGGTGCAAGCCTGGGAAGAATTGCTGCAGAAAAATCCCGATTATCCGGATAAGCAAAAGCTTCAGGAGTTCATCGATCGCGCCAAACAGCACGCCAAAAGCTAACGCACAGCACCAATCGGTTTCTCAGAGGCGTGATCCCGAAGCTCCGCGCTTTCTTTAGAGGGCCGAGGGATCTCGCCGGCAAGCGATTCGGAATCGCTACTCCTCCGCCAGAGTCTGGGCGCCCTCATCTTCGGCGCGAATCAATCCAAATTTCTTTAGTTTGTATCGGAGGGCATCGCGGCTGATGTCCAACAGCTTCGCGGCGTGCGTCTGATTTCCGTTCGCCTGCCGCATCGCCAGCTCAACCAGCACATGCTCGACTTCCTCCAGGGACGTCCCGCCCTCCGGAATATAAAGCCGCGGCAACACCCGCCCATCGGGCAGAGACTGCCCGCCGTTGCCCGCAGCGCTTCGCTCAAACAACGTCGGACCGCCCGATTCGCCCACCGAAAACGGCAAGTACAGCGGCCGCAACAGCGGCTCATCTTCCAAAATCATTCCGCGCTCAATTGTGTTCTTCAGCTCACGAACATTGCCCGGCCAGTTGTGGCTCATCAGCAAGCGCCGCGTCGCATCCGTAATCCCGCGAATCGATTTCTTGAATGTCCGGTTGTACCGCTCAATGAAGAAATCCACCAATGGCATGATGTCTTCCTTGCGATCGCGCAGCGGCGGAATAAAGATCGCAATAATTGCCAGCCGGTAATACAAATCCTGCCGGAACTCACCCTCGCGCACCGCCTTTTCCAGATCGCGATTCGACGCCGCAATCACCCGCACATTCACCTGCATATCGCGAATGCCGCCCACTCGCCGGATCACCTGATCTTCCAGCACGCGCAGCAGCTTCGCCTGCAGCAGCGGCGACAACTCTCCGATTTCGTCTAAGAATAAAGTTCCGCCATCCGCCGCCTCGAACAATCCTTTCTTCATCTGCTTGGCGTCGGTGAAGGCGCCCTTCTCGTGCCCAAACAGCTCCGCTTCCATCAAAGTCTCAGGGATCGCCGAGCAGTTAATGGCCACAAACGGCTTTTCCTGCCGGTTGCTCTCGTAGTGAATCGACTTTGCAATCAGATCCTTGCCCGTCCCGCTCTCACCCTGAATCAGAATGGTGGTCGCTTCGCTCGCCGCCACCTTGCGCACAAAATTCATTAACTCGGTCATCTTCGCGGAAACGCTCACCACGTTGCCGTAACCCGCTCCGCGCCGCACTTCGCCGCGCAGCGTCTGCACCTCGCTGCGCAGGCTGGTCGTCTCCAGCGCGTTCTTGATTCTGATGTGGAGCTCGTCGAAATCCAGCGGCTTGCCGACAAAATCGTAAGCGCCCAAGTTGTGCGCCGCTTTCATATCGGCAAACTGCGGATCGGCGGTGATCATAATCACCGGCGGCACATCGCCGGCCTTCTTCAGCTGATCGAGCACTTCAAGGCCCGTGAGATCGGGCATGCGTACGTCCATCAAAATCAGATCGGGAGACTCCCTCTGCGCCAGCCTCAACCCAGGCTCGCCCGCCTCCGCCTCAATGACGTGGTAACCCCACTCCTCACACTTCTGGCGAAGCGACCACCGCACCAGCCGTTCATCATCCACAATCAGTATTTTTGCCGCAGGCATCGATTCATAGATTACTACGGCAGGCAAGAAAAGGCCGCTGGGGGGCTCTGTGGAAGTGGGCTAATGAGTCAACTTCAGACTCTGTCGTGCTGAGCAGAGTCGAAGCATCCATATGAGCTTTTCGACTCTGGGTTTCGAAGGACGGGTTTCAGTCGGATACTCTCACGATGCCGCGGGCTGTGTCTCTACGCGCGAGAACGGCAGCAATACCACAAACTTGCTGCCCTTCCCAGCCGCGCTGGTGACGTCGATATGGCCGTGATGCTCTTCGACAATGCGGCGCGCGAGTGAAAGGCCGAGCCCGGTACCGTTGCCCTTAGTCGTATAGAAAGGACGGAAGATGTTCGGCAGGTGTTCGGGCAAAATCCCGCGCCCGGTGTCGGAGACGATGATGGCGGCGGATTGGCCGCGCGCTTCGATCCCGACTGTGATCCGGCCTGGGCCATCGATGGCCTGAATGGCATTAAGTAGCAGATTGAGCAGCACCTGGTGGATCTGATCGCTATCGTGCTCGATTTCCTGGAGAGCGGGGTTTTTCGTGAACCCAATTTCAATCGCCCGCGAAAGCGCTTGCTGCCGCGCCAGCATGACCGCATGTTCCACCGTCGTATTCAGATTGCTGCGCCGTATCGCCGGAGGATGCGGACGCGCCGTCTGCAATAAGTCCGTTAGAATGTGATTGATCTGCGCGATCTCGACGCGAACATCTTTCACCACCGCGCGTGCCGGGCTGCTTTCCGGCAAATCGCGGCCGATGATCTCTACAACTCCGGCAATTCCTGCCAGAGGATTGCGAATCTCGTGTGCTAAACCCGCAGCGAGCTCGCCGAGCGTGGCGAAGTGCTCGGCGCGCGACATCTGCGTGCGATGCAGAAGCTCAATTTCTTCGCGGCTCTCGCGCAACTGTTCGACCATGTGATTGAAGTTAAGCCCCAGCTGGCCGATCTCATCTTTCCGTTTTGAGAAGCTGACCGAGACATGGAGGTCGCCTTCGCCAACACGTGCAATCTTCTCCTGCAACTCAACCATCGGACGCTGTACAAACCAAGCCAGCACGAAAATCAGCACAGCGCAGATTGCGATCGCTCCCGCTCCCGCAACAACGAGAACAGCGTGCCGCTCAGGATCGCGGAACGAAACCGTGGCAATCACAAACAGCATCAGCCCCGCGAGCAACACCAAAGCAACCGGAGCAACAGCCTTTAGTTGCCAGTTCACTCCGATCGAGCCCAGCTTTGTCTCATTAACAGCTTCGTCCATGGCGGGTTCGTTCCCCGTGGATTTGCTGGCGACAGATTCGCCGGCGATATCCTCGGAGGGCGACGCAATCGCGTTCTTCGGCTCAGGTTGGGATTCCATAACTTCAGGCATATGCATGCAAACCGGGGAGCAGATACGTCACCCCGAAGAAGGTGAACATGACCACGGCAAAACCGAGAATGGCGAAGTAAGCGGCGCGGCGTCCGCGCCATCCGCGGGTGATGCGCATGTGAAGGTAGCCGGCGTATACCAGCCAGGTAATTGCCGCCCAGGTCTCTTTCGGATCCCAGCTCCAATAAGAGCCCCAGGTGCGATTGGCCCAGTACGCGCCGGCCGCGATCATCAGGGTGAGTAGGGGGAAGGCAATAGCAATGGTTTTGTAAGTGATGCGATCGAGCTCATCGGCGCCGGGCAGCATGCGCTCGAGATCGGTTCGTCGCCACAACAGCAGGAGATACAGGAGTGAAACAAAAATTCCGCCCACGAGACCGGAAAGAATGAAGGGGCTCGCCGCCAGGCTGGTGGGGAATTGTCCGTCGGCATCGAGCGAAAAATAATGACCGTCTCGCGCGCGCAGGAGGAAGAATATCAATGCCAAAGTTTGCAGCAGAATGCTCAAGAACACGGCGCGATTTGCCATGTCGATGTGCGCATCATTCTGCGTCTTGCGCCAGAGAAGGTAGAAAACCAACGGCGCAGCCACCGCGGCCAATACCAGAAGCAGAAGCCATCCAAGATCAGGAATCACCACAAAAAGCCGCACACCCTTGGCGATGAAGATTTCTGATTTTTCTTCCGGATTCCACGCCGCCACGCTGAATCCACCCCATTTTTCAAACCGCGTCAGGGTTGCGAGATAGGTGCCCATGGTGAAGATGCTGGTTGCCGCCAGAAATGTTTCAGTCTTCATTTTGTCCTGAATCAGAAACATCATGGCGAGCGCGAAGCTTAACGCACAGGCTGCGTAAGCCAACATCGCCAGCGTGACATGCACATGCAGCCATGTGGACTGCAGCGCCGGAACCAGGGGATGAACATCGGTGCGGAGGAGTTGCATCAGCACTACGCCAACGATCGCCACGGGCATGGTCACCGTGCCGATTACTTTCACTTTGAATTTTTTCTCGGCGATAAGCGTGAGAGCCGCAAGTGTCCAGACGAACATGAGCAACATTTCGTAAATGCTCGCGAACGGCGGATGCCCGGCTTCGTGCCAGCGATTCGCGACAGCACCGGTGTTGGCCAGGAATCCAGCCCAGGTAGCCAGCGATGCGAAGCGAATATAAGCAGGAGTTCCGGTGATTCCGAATCCGAGATAAAGCGTGCCGGCGCCGGCATAGAAAATAAGCGCCGCATAAAGCAGATTGGAATCGTTAAGCAGATTGCCGCTTTTGACCACGTTCAAAAATGCCATGAACAGCAGAAAAGCCACTCCCAGCCCCACCATGACTACCAGGGTCATGCCGCTGGCTGCTGCGGACTGCTGTTCGACTCGTGCCCGTGCCATAAACTTCCTCCCTAACCGGATTTATTTTCCGGTAAGCGCAGCCGCGGAAACCTGAGAGACTTCGGGCTGCGATGAAATATTCAGTTCGGATTCAATCTGCTTCACCAACTCCGTGAAACGATGCTCAAAAGCATCTTTATTTTTGTTCGCCGTGCCGCCAACCCAAAGCTGCAGTTTGCCGCCTTCGCTGCGCACCGGCACAACCCACACGCGGCTGTGAACTAGATAGAAAACGACGACCAGCCCCAACCCCATCAGGACCACGCCGGCCCAAACTCCCCACTGTCCAGGTTCGTGCGAAACCTCGAGGCCCGTGAAGTAGGCCATCTGTACGTCTTTGCCTTGAAACTGGTAAGGCGATTGCGCATTCTGCTCGAGCCCTGGAATCGCCGGCATCCAGTAATTCACGGCCTGCCCGGATTTCTTCGATTGCACCACGAGGTGTGCCGCCGGATTCTCCAGATCATTGGACCGCGCGTAAACCTGGCCATCGCTTACAACATAATCAGGAATGAACTCCGCCAAACGAACTGTAGTCTCGGCATCCAGCGGAACGGTCTCGTTCACGCCAACGGTGACGTCTTTAGGGGGCGCGCCAGTGCGCGCAGTCGCCGTCAGCACCAACTTGTCGACTTTCCCCGTCTTGCCGTAACTTGCCTGATAAAAGCGCAGGCCGCCATAAACCAGCGGCTCGTTTACCTCGATCTGCTGGTGTAGGATTTCGCTGCCGTCTTTCAGCACAGTTAGGTCTGACCACCATTTTTTCGGAGTGCCATCGGCATAATTTTCCTGGCCTGCACCGTCACAGCGAAGCACAAATCCCAGTTCGCGCTTCCTGCCGTTTTGCGGTTGCGCCTGGCTGGTTTGTTCTCCGCGGGTCAGGCTCAGAAAAGCGCGCCACCCAAATTCGGCGTCGATGATGCCGCCCAGAAAAATCAGCAAGAGGCTGGCATGCACAATGTAGACAGCCATTTCGGAAATGCGATTCCGTTCGCCGAAAAGGCTGAAATTATTCTGGCGCACAATTCGTTCGGGATGAAATCCAGCCTGGTGCAGAACTCGTTCAGCAATGCTGATCGCCGCTTCTTCATCGCGAACCGGAATTAGTTTGTGAGTGGGGAGGGCTTTGCGGAAATTCTCATCCGGGCTTTTGTACGGACGTGAGAAAAATCTCCAGGCGTTGGGGAAGCGCTGAACCGAAGCCGCAACAATGCTTAAACTGACCAGGCTCAGCAGCAATACGAACCACCACGCGTGAAATACATCCGTGAGTCCCAGAGCGTCGAGGATGCGCAGGACTTGCGGCGAGTACGCCCGCTGAATCTCATCCGGGTCGGTCGCCGGACGCTGCAGAATCACCGTCCCCGCCGCCGACAGAATAACGGTCAGAATCAGCAGAACGACTCCAGTTTTAATCGCGCCCAGGGTCTGCCAGATTTTCCGAGGTAGAGATGCGGCCATGTCTTTTCCCCTTCTGTTAAGGAAAAAGCACGCCGCCCACCATAACCAGAGCTTTCTTAAGTGATTGAAACAAATGCAGGTAATCCAAACTGCGTTCGCGTGGGCCGATCAAGTGTGAGCCATATCACACACTGATTAAGAGTTGCTTCAGGAATTTCGCGCAGAACGCTTTCCTCCCAGAGCCGGCCCTTTTCCAACTTCCCGGACATCGGTTTCGAGTTACTTGCGTCATTTAGACCATTTCACTGTGGGATAAGCCCCCAAACTGATGAATCTTGCAACATCGCCGGTGCTTGATCGAACCGGGCCCGCTCCACAAGTTCTGACTTTGCAATATTTTGCGCCACCTGTTAGGAATTTCACCGGCCCCGCACGCTAAGGCGAGAGGCGTGCAAATGCAGCTTTTACAGGAGTCGCGATGTGGCGCTTGCAGCCCAACAATTCGAACCCAGGGACTAGTCGCACATTCCGTGCGCTAGCGTCTTTCATCTTCCTTATTACTTGCGTCTTTATTACTTGCGTCGGACCGCTTTCCGCAGCCGAGCACCCGGTTCCGCTCGATCCCAAAGCTGATCCCTCCACCTGCCTCGCCTGTCACGAAGACAAGACCAAAGGCAAGTCGGTGCATTCGGCGATTGCCATGGGCTGCATGAGCTGTCATGAGATACGGGTCAACCGGAACATCACTCACGTCAAGCTCATCACCACCACCACACGCGGACTCTGCCTAACCTGCCACGCCGATAAAAATGCCGCAGACCTGAAAGGCACGGTTCATCCTCCCGCGGTGCGCGATTGCGTCAAGTGCCACGATCCTCACTCTTCCGACAATAAGAACCAATTACTTAAGCCCACCTCAGGTGACGAAAAAGAAAATCTTTGTCTCAGTTGTCACAAGACCGGACTGAACGTTCCCGAGAAAGGGAGCCGACATGCGGCTCTCGATATGGGTTGCGAGACTTGCCACACGACCCATAAAACCGGAGAAGTGGGCAAAGCCGAATTTGATTTCCACCTGACCAAATCCGCGCCCGGGCTGTGCCTCGATTGCCACGATGCCAAGGCAGCGGATCTGCAGAAAGCCCACCAGAACCAGCCTTTCGAAAAAGCGAATTGCCTGAGCTGCCACGATCCTCACCAATCCGCAGCCCCAAAGCTGATGGCGAAATTCATGCACCCGCCGTTTGCCGAGAAGCAATGTGACATTTGCCACGCTCCAGCAAAAGATGGAAAAGTAGTCCTCACCCAGGCCGACGCCAAATCACTCTGCGTGACCTGCCACGCCGATAAGACCGACCAGATTGAGAAAGCCAAATTCCCGCATCCCGGAGCGGCCGGCGACTGCACCGACTGCCACAGCCCACATGCCAGTAATCAGCCCGGATTGCCGAAGACCAACGGAGTTGACATCTGCCTCGGATGCCACAGCGATATCGCCGATCAGGGCAAGAAACATGTGCTCCATCAGCCCGCATTTATGCAGGGCTGCGGAACCTGCCACGAGCCGCACGGCGGGGAGAACGATCACCTGCTGCGCGCCGCGGCTGCCAATAAACTATGCCTTGAGTGCCATGGTCCCGATGCGCACCCGCAGAAGCTGGAGAGCGAGCACCTGGTAGCGATCTTTGATGGCAAGGTGAAGCTGCCGGAAAACTACTTCGCCAAAGTGCCCGTTCTGCCGCTGGAGTATGGATTGGGCCATCCCGTCGAGCGGCATCCCGTCTCAGACCTGGTGGATCCCAAGGATCGCACGCACGTTCTGATTCCCTTGAATTGTATGACCTGCCATCAGCCGCACTCTTCGGCTCAACCTGATCTGCTGGTGAAAGATCAGGCGAACAACATGGATTTCTGCCACACCTGCCACAAAGGCCTTATCGGTGCGCAACCAGGAGTTGGTTCTGTGCAGGGAACCACTCCGCCACAAGGAGTTCGCAAGCCATGAACATTTCCCGGAAATCTGTATACCGAGCTTTCTTGAGAGCCGCAGCCACGGCGCTGCTTGCTGCGATCCTGGTTGCCCCGGCTTTCGCCGACGATAAGAACAACAAGCCGCAAGCGAAATTGCCGGATGCGCCAAAGATCGATATCTCCAACATCGTATGGCCGCAACCTCCAGCCATCGCTCGCCTTCGCTACATGGACTATTTCTCCGCGGAGAAGAAAGCTCCGGAGAAGCAGACTGAGGTGAAGAAGAAGGGGTGGATGGACCGGATGGCGGGGGTCGACCCGAATGAAGCTGCGAAGCGGGCGGGAACCAAGCCGCGATTTGCTCTAGGAACTCCGTATGGACTGGCCGTCGATTCCAAGGGCAATCTTTATGTCGCAGACACCAAAGTTGGAGCGGTGTTTGTTTTTAATCCGGAGAGCAGAGACACCGACTTCATCAAGCACGGCGTCGACGCCAGGTTTGGACGCATCTTCGGGCTCGCCATTGACGACGCCGATCGGCTCTTCGTTGCCGACGGCCAGTACAATCACGTGCTGGTGTTTAATCCGAGCCACAAGCTCGAAGGTCAGTTCGGCGATGGCGTGATGAGCGATCCTGCAGGGCTTGCCATCGACGAAGAGAATCGCTTCCTTTATGTAGCGAACACGGGAACCGATCAGGTTCTGGTTTATGACGCAGACACGTTCAAGCTGCTGCGCAAGATTGGAACTCCGGGGAAGAATCACACGCTCACGACTCCGGGCGATTTTTCCGCGCCGACCAACGTTGCCGTCGATAAGGAAGGAAACCTTTTCGTCACCGACACGCTGAACGATCGCGTCGAGGAGTTCGATGCGGATGGGCAGTTCATTCGCACCTTCGGAAAAAATGGCGACGGGCCCGGCGAATTTACGCGTCCCAAGGGCATCGCGGTGGATTGCGATAACCACGTATGGGTCGCCGACGCGATGATGAATCGCCTGCAGGTGTTCACCGAGGAAGGCGATCTGCGGCTGATCGTCGGCGGCTTCGGCTGGCTGCCCGGCCAGTTCCAGGCGCTGGCCGGAGTCACTATCGACAAGAACAACCGCGTCTTTACCAGCGAGCAATTTCTGGGACGCGTGCAGATGTTCCGCTACATCACGAACGACGAAGCGCAAAAGGAATATGACCGCCGGCTGGCTGAGGTAGCGAAGCGCTCGGCCGCCGGTTTACCTCAGACTGACAAGAAGCCGGAAGGTACGCCGGCTCCTTCTTCTACTCCAACTCCGGCGCCGGACACGCAGAAACCGGCGCCGGCTGCTCCGGCAAAGCCGTCGTAGCTGCGGAAGGACTCGGCAGTGGAGAAGCTTAGAGGGATGCTTCGACTCCGCAGGCAGGACCTTCAGTTCTGCCTGCTCCGCTCAGCATGACAATCCTGCTGCGCTCAGCATAACAATCCTGCTTCGCACGGCATGGAGCAAAAGCGAGCCGCCCTCCCCCGAAGTGGCTCGCCTCTTGCCTGTTCTTCCGACTGAATTTGATCAGAAGGCGACCCGGTTGTCTGTACCGTGCATCACGTTGCCGTGTGAGCCGGCGTTTGTGGTGACCATAGGGATGCTTCGGCTCTGGGATGGCGACCGCTTCGCGGTCGTTATCCCTCCGCTCAGCCTCACATTGCTTACGCCCACCCTCGCCTGGCCCTCCCTCAACCGCGGCTAAGTACTTGGGTCATTTCACCGTTTTAATGTGCGAGAAAACCCATTCCAAGATTGGGGAATGGCTGCTGCTGAAAAGCGCAACACTTTGTCACATCGCAGAACCCTCACTGTAGCAATCGTTTACAGTCCCGCCGCAAACATTAGCAACTTCCCACACTTAGGTGACGGTCGTGCAAAAGTCCTATGCGGAGTAGAAGTACCGATCAAAATTAAAAGGCCTTTATTTTGAGGAGGTTTTACACCATGAGAAAGGTAATGTTAATCACGCTATTCATCCTGCTGATGGTCGGCTTGATGGCAGCGCAGGCGTACGTACCCACCACAGACGTGTTGGGCGCACACAATAACGGCGGACGCGGCTGCGCGGCTTGCCATGCCCCCCACAGCGGCGGACGCGGCAGCGGCGGCACCACGGTCGCGGGCAGCGGCATCACCAGTGCGGGCGGCAACGAAGGCGATTATCACCTTTGGGGCCAGGACGTGTCGTTGATCACGCAGGAAACACTGCAAGTCGGCGGCGGCTTCAACACCGGCGGCAAAGGCTTTACAGTGAACTTCGGTGGAGCGCAGCAATGGACCAGCACCTCTCTTCCAGTTATCTCCGGAATCGCGGTCTGCCTGAGCTGCCATGATGGCAACGTCTCGAAGGGCGCGATGATGTTGAATCAATCCTACGAGCAACTGGCCGGCCTGCTTCCCAACGGCAACAGCAAGTACGGAACCAGCGGCCCCCTGTATGGGACGACGGCAATTCCGACCCTGCTCGGCAACGATGGCGGAACAACCCCCGGCGATTACCTTAACGATCATCCGGTGGGACCGGCGGCGAACGTCAACGGCCTGGATTATCCGCAGGCGCTGTCTGCCTATGGCCTGACCTACACCGTGACCGGAACCACGATCACCTGGACGTCGGCCGGTGCGTATGCGCAGTTCATGACCAACTACGGCGCGCCCGCCATCAATGCGATGGTTGTCGACGCCACCAACGTGGTGCCCTATGTGGTTTGCACCACCTGCCACAACCAGCACCAGATGAATGTCTACAACGCCAGCGCTACCGGCTTGAGCTCGATTCAAGGCAAGGCTGGAACCTACGCCACGTACTTCTTCGTCAACTCTCCATATAACCCGGGCGCAGCCTGGACACCGACTGCAGCTCCGTCAACCACGCAGTTCTGCCGTCAGTGCCACTTCGGGACCGCCAACGAAGCTTACGGCGCAGCCGGAATCACGACTGCTTTCTAACTGTTCTTTTACCTGAGGGGAGAAAGTATTTCTCCCCTCAGACTTCAAGAACCTGGTGATTCGGTTATCTGGTTAGCGAGCAAGAGCAGAGCATCAGCCGCATAACCAAATCACCAAGTTTATAGGCTGGGGAAGGGGCGCACTCGGGGTGCGCCTGGGGAGTGAGGGCAAAGTGGAAGACACAAACTACAAGGGCGAGCGTCATGGAAGAGGGCAGGGATCCTTCGCTCCGCTCAGGATGACAACGTTAGTTGGGATGTTTGCTGCGATGACGATTCTGGTGGCAGCTTCACCGGCGATGGGGCAGGTCGCCTCGCACGAGCAAACGCCGATCAAGGCTGCGCAGCCCGCGGCGAATCCAAATCCAACCACGATGATGACCGCGAACGCCGCTCCGGCGGCGGCCTCGAGCGCGAGCGCGAATATGACTCCGTTGATGGCAGTCACCAACAGGCCGGTGGTGCGGGTGAATGGCACCGAGCTGACCGATAAGGATCTGCTGCGCGAGATGCTGACGATTTTCCCTTACGCGCGCCAGCACAACGGATTCCCCAAAGGTGAAGAAGAAAAGATCCGCATGGGCGCGCTCAAGATGATCGAGTTTGAAGAGCTGGTGTACCAGGATGCGGTGCGCCGAGGAGTGACGGTGCCGCCGGCGAAATTGCAGAAGGCGCAAGCCGATTTTCGCGCGCAGTTTCCCAACCAGGAAGCTTTCGACGAGTTTCTGAAGGCGGAGATGAAAGGTTCGAAGCAGGTGTTGCGGAAGCAGATCCAGCGATCGCTGCTGATCGACGCGACGCTGAAGGCGGAGGTGGCGGATAAATCGAACGTCACGCTCGCGGAAGAGCGCGCTTTCTACTCCAGGAATCCGGCGCTGTTCCGGTATCCGGAGAACTTCAGCATCCAGACGATTTCGATCATGCCGCCGGATAAAGCTACTGACGCGGCGAAGAAAGATGCGCACAAGCAGGCGGAAGATGCGTGCACCAAGGCGAAGGCCACCAAGAGCTTCGAGGAATTTGGGCTGCTGGCGGAAAAAGTTTCGCAAGACGATTTCCACGTGAACATGGGCGACCACAAGGCGGTCGACCGCGACAAGCTGCCGCCGGAGATTGTGAAAGCGGCAGCGGCGATGCAGCCGGGACAGGTGAGCGAACTGATCCAGCTTGGCGACTTCTACACCTGCTTCCGGGTGAACGCGCACACGCCGGCGGGCAAGTACACATTCGAACAGGTAAAGGACAAGCTGCGGCAAAACATGCAGCAGGATAAATCTGAACGGCTGCGCGCCGGCTTGAATAAAAGACTGCGCCAGAACGCGAAGGTGGAAGAGCTGTAAGTGAGGAGTTTCAGGTGTGGTGTGGGGGAAATAAATTTCGTGGCTTCTGTGGCACGGGGCGGGTTGGGCTGGCGCTGCTGTGGGCGCTGGTGCTGTGCGGCGTGGCGAGCGGGCAGGTAAGCCTCGGCGATCTGCACGCGACGGCCAACGGCCAGCTCGAGTCGTTGTACTCGGGGACGTGGGGCAATCTGGCGGGCACCGACGAGCACTCGTTGGGCTTTGCCGGCCGGGGCATCATCAACGGGGATTATTACAACCCGAATTTCCTCTCCTTCAGCGTGCTTCCTTATTACGGGCGTTCGCAGGACAACTCCGACATGCAGTCGATTACCAACGCGAGCGGCTATAACGGGACGGTCAATTTTTTCAAAGGCAGCCACTTCCCAGGCTTTGTGAACGCCGGCCAGAACTGGAACAGCTCGGGAACGTTTGGCGTTCCGGGCATTGCCGGACTGACGACCGACAACAACAACCACTCAGTGAATGTGGGATGGAGCGCGCTGATCCCCGGACTGCCGACGTTCTCGGTGGGTTACGGTGACAGCGGAGGTACGAGCGCACTGCTGGGCAGCGATACCTCAACGACCTCGAATACCCACAATTTCAACCTGGGGACTACTTATAACCTTGACCATTATTACTTCACGGGCGGCTACACGCATTTGACGGATAACGTGGATATCAACGGGCTCGAAGAAGGCATTTCGGAGAAGGCGAACGGCTCGTCGAATCAATACCGCCTGACCGCGCAGGGACCGATTCCTTACCGGATGAGCAGCGCGTCGTTGAGCCTGACGCGCACCAGTTACAGCTCCGATGACAGCCTGGGCGGGACGAATTTTGGAACGACCGACACCGTCAACGGAAATGTCAATCTGATGTTCCCGAAGGCGCCGGTGAACATCAGCACCATCTACACCGATAACCTGCTGGGAAGCATTGAGCAGCAACTGGTGAGCAGCGGCGAAGTGCCGCTGGCAGGATTGAACACTCCGGAGTCGCGGTCGATTTCAGTGGAGGCGAGCACGTTTGTGAATGTGCTGCCGCGGCTGATGGTCGGGGGATATGTGCAGAGAACCCAGCAGTACTTCGATGGAGAGAACTTCGGGTTGACGACGGTGGGATTGACGGTGAACTACAACTTTATTCATGGGCTGAAGGGCCTGACTTTTTACGGTGGCTTGATGGATAACGCCGACCAGGACGGCAACACACGTGCGGGGCTGATCGGAAATGTTACCTACAACCGGCGCGTGGGCCGGTGGGAGCTGAACGGATTCGCTCTCTATGACCAGGATGTGCAGACGCTGCTGGCCATGTATACGACCTCGACCTTGAATTATGGAGGGTCGATTAAGCGGGAGATCACTCCGGATTTGCGCTGGGCGATGGTGGCCAATGTGATCAAGAGCGTGTTTGAGCAGCAGTCCGGGGATAGCAGCCATGGAGAAAGCTTTACCACGATGCTGATCTGGAAGAAGGCGTCGGTCTCAGGAATTTATTCGAAATCGAGTGGAGTGGCAATTCTGACGGTGAACGGACTGGTGGCGACGCCAGTGCCGGCGCAGCTGCTGGGACCGGGCGCGACGGTTCTGTTTAAGGGAACAAGTTACGGGGCGAATGTGAGTTTCTATCCGGTGAGGCACATGATCGTGAGCACGGCGTGGTCGAAATCGATCAGCGATACGACGAGCCCGATCCTTTTTTCGAACAACGGCAACTCGAACTATTACGGCTTTGCAGGATATGAATTTCGCAAGCTGCTGTTTCAGGCGGGCTATACGAAGTTCAACCAGAGCATCAGCAATTCCGGGATTCCGGCCTCTATGCTAACCTCCTACTCATTTGGGGTTTCCCGATGGTTCAAAGGGTTCTAGCCCGAGTCAGGCCGGGTGGGTGGGGAATTATCTGCTTCGTTCTTCTGCTGATCACGCTTGTGCAGATCACTCTTCTGCTGGTCACTCCTGCGTGGGCGGCGAAAAAGACTGATGCTCCCGGTGTGCCGGGACCTCCCGATCTGTTGCTGGAAGGCGGGCGTTCGCTGAAGTTCGAGCGCACCTTCGGCGCCGAAAAAGATGTGCTGGGCAAACCGAAGTTCTGGACGAGGGTGATCAATATTGTTGCGGGCGAACCGGAATACAAGATGGTGATTCGTCCGTACGGCGTGGCGGTGGATTCGCAGGGACGGGCGATTGTGACCGATCCGGGCGCGGCCGGGATTCACATCTTCGACTTCGAAAAGCACAAGTATAAATTCATCGAGCGCTGGGGAAAAGGAAAAGACGCGATGCGCGCACCGCAATGCATCGCGCTCGATGCGCAGGACAATATCTACGTGACGGACTCGGAGGCGGGAAAGATCTTTGTCTTCGAGCCGAGCGGAAAATACAAGCGGACGATGGGGGCGGTGAAGGGCGGCGAAGGATACTTCAAGCGTCCGACGGGGATTGCCGTGGATTCGGCGGCGCAGCGGATTTACGTGACCGATACGCTCCGCGACAAGATTTACGTGATGGATATGCAGGGCTCGGTATTGCAGACGATCGGCAAGCATGGCACAGGACGCGGGGAGTTTTTTTATCCCACCGAGTTGCATCTGGATAACCAAGGCCTGCTGGTGGTGGATGCGATGAACTTTCGCGTTCAGTCGTTCGCGAAGAATGGCGATACGGAAGGAATGATCGGGCAGCCCGGCGATTCGGTGGGGCAGATGTTCCGTCCGAAGGGCATTGCCGTGGATTCGGAAGATCACGTGTATGTCGTCGAAGGTTTATCGGCGATGGTGCAGGTTTTCGATCGCGAAGGGCGTCTGCTGTATTTCTTTGGGAAAAGAGGCGCGGGGCTGGGCGAATTTCAATTGCCGTCGGGAGTGTTCATCGATCGGCATGATCGGGTGTTCGTGGTGGATTCGTTCAACCGGCGCGTGCAGGTATTCGATTATCACGGATTGCCGAGGCAGGGGCAGGGAGCAGGGAAGTGAATAGATTAGTATTCATCTTCGCTCTGCTTTTTGTCGCGGCCGCGGCTCTGCCGGCGCAGGCGCCACAGGAAGATGTGCTGGGCATTCACAATCTGGGACCGGGAAGCCCGGGGCCGGTGAGCGGTCCGCTGCCGGCGTGCCAGTTCTGCCACGCGCCCCACTCGGGGATTAACAGTACGAGCCTGCCCAACCTGCCGCTGTGGAGCCAGAAACTCTCGACGCAATCGAATTACACGCTCTATAGCAGCCCGACGGAAGTAAATCAGGAGATGGAGCCGACGCTGGGCTCGGCGAGCAATCTTTGCCTTAGCTGCCACGATGGAACGGTCGCGCCGGGAACGAACGTACCTTATAGCGGACTGCAGATGAGCGGTTCGATGAACAGCCAGGATCTCTTCGAGGGGACGCTGCAGGGGATTCATCCCTTTAACTTCAAACTTCCGCTGAACTGCTCGAACGACAATCTGCAGTCGATTCTGTGCAGCGGCACGACGGGCAATCCGGCGGTGCAATTGGTCAGCGGGAACGTGCAGTGCAATAGCTGCCACAATCCGCACGTGCAGGCGATCGATCCCGTGCAGCAGGACTTTCTTGTAATGAACAACGCGAATTCGGCGATGTGCCTGGCGTGCCACGTGACTCAGCCGGGGCCGATCACAGCGGTCCGCGCGGCAACGTCGAATGCAGCCAGCGCCACGATTGCAGGGACGACCGCGGCGAATACCGGCGTCGGACGGAATACGGGGAACCAATACAATCCATTCACCGCGTGGAAGCAGAGTGTTCACGCGATGGCCGCGCACAAGGTTGCGAAGGGCGCGAAGGGCATTGGCCCATACATGACGGTGAATGAGAACGCTTGCCTTTCGTGCCACCGAAACCACAATGCGCCGGGCGGCCCGGAGTTGTTGAATGGACCGACTCCCCCAGTTGCGAACATGGATGCGTCGACGCAGGACTGCGTCGGCTGCCATAGCGGCGGCTCCAACCTTTCGCCGGCGATTCCTAATATTTACGCTGAGTTCGCGAAGACGGGGCATCCATTTCCCGCAGGGAGCAACCGCCACAGCTCGCAAGAAAGCGTCGTGCTCAAAAACGACCGGCATGCTACTTGCGTCGATTGTCACAATCCGCATGCCACGACGCAGACGGCGTCCTTTGCCTCGACAGCGATCCGCGGATCGCAGAATGGAACAATTGGAGTCAGCGCGACTGACGGTGTTACGACTGTGAATCCCGCGGTGAATCAGTATGAGATCTGTTTGCGTTGTCACGGCACGAGTGTGGGCAAGCAGGTTCTGCCGATTTTTGGTTATGCGGCCATGCGTACGACGGCGGGCGGCGATCCGCTGAATTTGGTCATGCAGTTCGGCGTTGCGGCAACTTCGAGCCATCCGGTAATGCACGAGAGCAAGAGTTCGCTGCCGCAGCCGAGCCTGCTGAAGTTCATGTGGAATCTCGATGGCCACACCCAAGGGCGTCCGATTACGAACCGCATTCTGTGCACCGACTGCCACAACAGCGACGACAACCGCGAATTCGGCGGCACAGGGCCGAACGGCCCGCATGGCTCGCAGTTCCCGCACATCTTGGAGCGCCGCTACGAGTACAGCCAGGTGGCGCCGGGGATGCCGCCGGCAGCGGGGCCGGGGAGCACGATTACCAACCTGCAGCCGGCGATTACGGACCCTTCTTCCGGTGGACCCTATTCGTTATGCGCGAAGTGTCACGATCTGGCGAATATCATGTCGAATGCCAGCTTTAGCAGGCACGCGCTGCACATCAACTCGGGATTCTCGTGCTCGGTGTGCCACACTTCTCATGGCATGGGACCAAATTCCTCCAATGTCACCGGCGAGCGCCTGGTGAATTTCGACCTAAAAGTAGTGGGGGAGAATGCAACATCAACCTATTTCCGCTCTCCGATTTCCTACAATCGCGGGAGTAATACCTGCACCCTCACCTGCCACAATTACAGCCACAATGCCGACGGGACGGTGACACCCGCAGTTAGCACCGCCAAAGTGCCCGCGGCGGGCAAGCGTTAACTCGGGCCGGGTCTTGCTCACGCGACGTAGCGAAATCGCCATGGCACTTGTCGAGACGGTCGATGAGCGTAAGCGCCTGGTTACATCAGCTATCCCTTGCGGTCTGGCCGAATTGATTTCTCCATTTCCTCAGCCCTGGCAAGGAAGAAGTGACAAATCCACAGCAAGTCCCCAGCGGGTCTTACTGTCTGGGTGCGGCTCCTTGACTATGACTGCGGCCGCGAAATTCCCGACCGTGGGCATACGTTTCATTCCAGAGATTCTGCCAGTTTCGATCTGTAATTTTTGGTTCGATCGAGATTCCAGCCCGAACGAAAACCAAATAGAGCCAGCGGAAAAAGATCATGCCACACACCTAAAGAGGCAGATGATCCGATCACCGATGACCCCGATGATCTCGTGCTACAGTTTCCTCAGCAGCAATATCGTCCGAACCCCATGGAATCGCGACTCATCCTAATTAACCTGCTCATCAAGCTGGGCGTGGCTGCGGCCGTCTCCAGCAGCCTGGTGCGTTCCAAGGAATTCAAATCGCTCCTCTTCCGCGAAGAGCGCAGCTTTCGGCAGAAAATCTATCTCGTGCTGTGGATGGCGCTGCCAATCATGTTCGGTGTCTGGATTCGTTTCTCGGCGCAGAGCTTTCTGGCGGGCGATCTCAGTTTCGAGACCGCGCTATTGCTCGGTGTGATTGGCGGACGCTGGGCGGGCTCTCTTGGCGGTGTGCTGCTAAGCATTCCGGCAACCCTTCATGGCGAGTGGGCGGCTATGCCTTTCGCGGTGCTTTCCGGCTTCGTCGCTGGCCAGCTTCGCACCATGGCTGTCGACAAAGACGACATCTGGTCGTTTTCCCCATTCATCGACCAAAGTATCTTTCGTCTGATCAAACGCAATCTTCCCCGGCCGCGCCTCTTCGACTGGCAGGTGATGTTTTTCACCACGGTGGTAGGCCTGCGCTTTGTCGAGACCGAACTCTCACGTTACCTGCCCCACTCGATTTTCAGCCTCGAAAGTCCCGATAACTGGTGGGTGTGGGCAGCTATTTACGCTGCATCGGTGACGGCCATCGGCATCGAACTCAAAGTGTTTAACAGCGTTCGCATTCAGATCAAGTTGGAGGAACAGGAACGATTGCTTTTGCACGCGCGTATGGAGGCGCTGCAGAGCCAGATGAATCCGCACTTCCTGTTCAACACTCTCAACTCGATCTCTTCGCTGGTTCGCTTCGATCCCGATACGGCGCGCGAATTGATCTCAAAACTCGCAACAATTCTCCGGCGGTTGCTGAGCAGCGCCGACTCGTTCGTGCCGCTCCGCGAAGAAGTGGAATTTATCGACAACTATCTCGACATTGAGGTTGTCCGCTTCGGGCGTGACAAACTGCGCGTCGTGAAGGAACTCGATCCGGCATCGCTCGACGTAATGGTGCCGAGCATGTTGTTGCAGCCGTTGGTTGAGAACTCGATCAAGCACGGGCTGTCGTCGATGGTGGAAGGCGGAAGCATTTATCTGCGCAGCCGTTTATCCGATTCGCGGCTGATCATCGAAGTGGAAGACAACGGCGTGGGCATGGCCGCCGCCCAGTTGACCGATGCGAGGAACACGCGAGGAACGGGCATCGGCATGGCGAACATCTCCGAACGGCTCGAGATGCTCTATGGAAACACCGCACGAATGAGCGTCGACAGCGATCCGGGGAAGGGAACCCTGGTCCGCATCCGCCTACCGCTGCTGCAGGCCATGGGAGCGGTGCCCGAAGCATTCTATGAAGAGCGTTCCAGCACACGCCGGTAAAACTCTTCGTATTCCGGAACGATCTTGCTGGAGCAGAATCGCGCCTTGGCCACGGCCCGAGCCTGTTTCCCCATCGCCCGCAACTGGCTCTCATTATTAAGCAGGTCGATCGCGTACCGCGCCATAGTGTCAACATCGCCAACCTCAGCGAGATAACCGCTGCTGCCATGTTCGATCACCTCCGGCACGCCGCCGGTGCGGGTCGCGATCGGCACCACTTCACATGCCATCGCCTCCAGAGCAGCTAAACCAAAGGATTCCAACTCACTTGGCATGAGCAGGATGTCTGAAATTCCCAGCTTATCCTCGACCTGATCCTGCTTGCCCAGGAAAAGCACATCCTCGTGAATCCCTTTCTGCACCGACAACCATTCGGCAACCGATCGATCGGGGCCGTCGCCGATCAGCAGCAGCCTCGAGGGTATTTGCCGGTGCACTCGATCAAAAATCTCGATCACATCGGAGAGCCTCTTCACCGGCCTGAAATTAGAGAGATGTACCAGCAGCCGCTCGCCATTCGGCGCATATTCCGTGCGCAGCTCCGAGGCGTTCTGTTTTCTGGTGTAGACATCGCAATTCACGGAGTTGTAAATGACGTGGATTTCTTTCTTTACATCGAACACACGCATGGTGCGGTCGCGCAGGTAGTTCGAAATGGCAGTCACGCCATCGCTCTGGTCGATCGAGTAACGAGTGATCGGGAGATAGGAACGATCCAACCCAACCAGGGTGATGTCGGTGCCGTGCAGAGTTGTGACGAACGGAAGGCGACGGCCCCGGGGCCCATCGGCCAGCATCTGACGCGCCAGTAAAGCGCTGACAGAATGTGGAATGGCGTAGTGTACGTGCAGAAGGTCAAGATCGTACAGCTGCGCAACTTCGGCCATGCGCGTGGCGAGCGCCAAATCGTAGGGCGGATAGTCGAACAGTGGGTATCGCGAGACTTCAACTTCGTGGTAGTGAATGTTCGGTTCTTCTCCACGCAAGCGGATGGGCTGCGCGTAAGAAATGAAGTGTATCTGATGCCCGCGCTGCGCCAGTTCAAGGCCGAGTTCAGTGGCAACAACCCCGCTACCGCCATAGGTGGGATAACATGTGATGCCGATTTTCATGCTTGCAGGTTTCAACCTTTCCTCATGGTCCCGTAATTCGATGGCCGGAAACACTAGAGGATGCACATTGTACAGGGATGGAGATGTGTGGGGAGTGATCGGGAGATCAGCCCTGAGAGGTGCCGGGTTGGGCTGCTGGCTTGGGGAGGCCGGGATCCAGCTTATCAAGGTGTGCTTGAAAACGCTTCTTAGTGTCGTCCGGGAGGCCCGTGAACTCAATGCCCATGCCAACGCCTGGGTCACGGGTGCGCACAGTCGCCGTTGTAACGATATGTTCCTGATCGATCCAAAAATCAACTCGCAGTGACGTGGAAACGGTCAGCGGCATGACGGTCTCAACATAACAGCCGTTGCCGCTGATGTCAGTGGCGTTCACCCGCATAGGCGTATTCACGCGCTCGTCGCGGAATTCCAGAGGGAACGAGATCTTGTGGCGCTGGTATTTTCTACGATTGTCGGCAGAGATCGCGGGCTGGTTCGAGCGCATTTCCTGGGGCAGTTGAGACACCCACGGGCATTCCTGATCGGCCACCAACTGAACCCCGATCTGAACTTTCTTTAACGATCCCGCTTCCATCACCCAAACGACCCTGCAACGCGCCTTTTTGGTTTCGTATTGAACGCCGATGACGTCGCCTACCTTCAGTTGGTGTTCGAGCCCGACGATGCAGGCACCGGTAAGGCTGACATTCTGGGCATTCGCATTTTGATGGAACGGCTGGTTATCGGAGCCCATGCCCCACACACGTAGGCGCAGGTCCAAGGTCGCACGCGGCGCCGCCCCAGCAGCAGGCATGATCGAATCCTCCACCCAAATTCTCAGATGAATCTTACCCGAACTATACGCCGCAAAAAGAGTTTTCCTAAGGTTACTAAAGTTTGTTGAGTATTAACCATGCAGTCGAAGTAGGGAAGTCCCGCTAGATACCGGCATCCAACTCTCGATAAGAGATCAGGGATATGCCTAAATTCGACAGCAACTCGCGTGCTTCGGGGGTGGTCAGAACTCGTAACTCGGTTTCTCGCGATTCGCGCAGGCGAGTGTTAGACGATCTCAGATCGTCATCGTTATAGCCGGGATGGCAGACGAATTCCCAAGTGCCCTCAGGAATGATTTCCGCAATGGCGCGAAAGAGCTTGTCGTCAAGCGCTCCCGTAACCTCGATGCCCAGAGTTCCGTCGGTAGTCAATAGTCCTGCCTGTTCCGCGGAATGGCGAAATCGGGCAGCCAGCCCGCGGAGAATCCGCACCTCTGCATAGCGCGTCCAAAGATTCGGTCGCGCCAGCAGTTCACTCGATCGAAGCGGTTTGCGCGGCCCGAAAGGATTCCGGATCGCGCGGACTCCGCAAGCCTTCGCTGCGCGCAACAGTGGCCGCAGCACCGCCGGAAATAAGTGAGTGTGTTTGTGCGTATCCACGTGGGAGACGTTAATCCCTGTCAACTGGAGCTTGCGAATTTGCGCAGTAGCCTCCGCTTCGATCTCAACTGGATTAAGGCGGCCGGTAATTGCCCGCGCAATAAAAGCCTTGAGGTTGTCGCGAAAAACTGTCGTCCCGGAGCGCCTTTGTGCAAGAGAAGAAACCCGTTGCGCGTCGAGTATAGGCTGGCCGTCGATCAGCACAATATGACAGCCAATGCTGAGATTCGGAAGCGTTTTTGCGACGCTTACTGCGTCCTCGAAGGCGAGCCCGTTCGCCATTAGCGTAGAGGAGGTCACAATTCCATTTTCATGGGCTTCGACAATGGCTCGATTCACTCCGGTGGTGAATCCAAAATCATCGGCATTGACGATCAGACGGCGCACGCGCCAGTCTAGCAGGCAAGCTGCGCAAAGTTCTGCATGTTCCGCCCGCGGATTGCAGCGGTGTATCAGCCAGCTGTGGTTTGACCGATTTTTCGGCGCTCGCGTACACTCACAGAAGCAATTCACGTAACGCCCGATTTTACCTTTCTATGTGTGCCGGCATTTCTGATCGAAGCTGTGAGCGCATGGCGCAGACGAACATAGAGGGCGGTTAGCTCAGCTGGTTAGAGCGCCTGCCTTACAAGCAGGAGGTCGCAGGTTCGAGTCCTGCACTGCCCACCAAAACCATCATGGATACGGTAGTTTAGCGTCATTGCAAGACAACCTCAGAAGTGCGGGTTTCCGTTGTATCTAATTCTGTACCTTGCCCGGCATCCGGAGCAGGCCCGGCAGTTTTTCTGCGTTTCGGCGGCTTTGGATTCTGACCGGCCTTCGTGTAGGCCAACCACTCGGCCCACCGCGGCGAGTGCTCCATCCGGATCGAGTGTACGTACTGCTCGCCAATTTTGATTCCGCCGTGGCCTGCGATCCGCGCGACCGTCCAAGGATCCGACACTTTGGGGAGTAGGGCTCGGAGGGCGCTGCGCCCGCGATGGGATGTTTTGTGCAAGCGCAGCGCATGCCAGCAACCACAACTCATTTAAGCCTGTGCGACCGGCGACGATGGAGGAACCTGTGGGTCGAAATCCGCTGAATCGTCCCATATACCTCTCAATGAGTGTAATCGCCTGATAGCGTCAACCATGTCCGACGCAGTGAAATCCACTAACCTTGGCCGTATTTTTGAGGTGGCGTCGGCTTTGCTCGGAGGGTCATGCCCACGAGCATGACAACAACAAAAATCTCAGGAAGGCCAACCACTATCGGAAGCCAGAAGTAGCCACCAGTTGTCCAACGAAGTCTTTGCAATATTACGAAGTGAGCAGCCAAAAGGACGCATAACTCTGCCCAGAATGCTGCCCTGTACCGACACTGCCAAAATGCTTTAATCGCTCTCCCGAATGCTATCGCAGCCGTCAAGAGGATGTTCATCCATTTGACGAACAGTTCGTCAGGAAGCCCTTTGTGATTCGCGTAGAAAAAAGACCCCATGAAGATGCCGATGATCACCAGGGCAAGCGCTACATTGAGCAGCCAGCGTTTAGTTGTAGACCACCTGAGACCTTGTACCCAGATTCTCCTGAGACAAAATCCGAGCAGTCCAATGAGAACTACCAGCACCCAGATAACAGGGTTCATAAAGTGGAACCATATTAAGGCACACAGCCTGCTGTTGAAAAATCGCGGTTACACTCAAAATCCCCGCCTCAGGGTCAAAACGTGTAATCGTCTGATTGCGGAAGTTGGCCAAATGGATGCTCTGTTTACGGGTACGCCCATGCTACGTAATCCCAGATTCACGCAGAGGTAAGAACGACAACAGAAGGATTCCCACCATATAGAACGGAAGAGCCTGAAGAAGCGTTCCGCCCTGAAAGCGCAGCACAAGGCCGTAGAGCGGTACGGCAAGGAAACATGCGAGTATCACCAATTGGATTGCGCGCCAGCGTCGAAGCGCCGCCACATCGCCCGGTTGACGAGCCAACGTATCTTTAGCACGCTTTAGCTCTCTACTACGTAAGAACAGCGCTGTCGGGATTATGCTAACCGCAAGCGCGTAAACCGCGATGCGTAGTGATGGATTAACGGGCCTTGGCAGAGGACCATTCGCCTCTCCGACTTTGGCATAAAGGAATACCAGTCCAACAAAGACGATCTTTACAGTACGCAGCGTTCGCAGTGATAATTCGCGCCCAGCCATTAGGCACACATTAGCAGCGCAAGGCCATCGGCGCTAGAGGGGAAAGTCAATTGGCGATAAATCGCCATAGCACTCACAATCGGGGTTCTGAGCGAAACAGATCAGCGCCACATTTCGGAATCGGGGCGGTCACCGCACAAAAACGAAGTAGAACAGGCACAGGTAGCCAAACAAACCCACAGCCCAGTACCAGCCTCGGTTGCTTTTCGGCGTCCAGACCCAAACAAGAACTCCCCCAGGGAGCTCGTGTGGCAAGCCCACCAACACCTGTAGCCACAGCGGCCAGTCAACAAATTTCGTCATCGTCATTGATTGTAGCGCCGGGTCATTTCGTCAACTGGCGAAATTCGCCATAGCACTCATCATCTAGCCTTCACGTATTCCCACAAGAGGAATGCGACGAGGACGATGGTTCCCCAATAGACGATTCGCAGCAGCCACTTTTCCTTTGCATTGCGCGGTTTGTAGTCCAGTTCGTCCATGGCCGCTCAGGGTCCCACGTCAGTTGGCGAAAAATCGCCATTACACTCATTGACCGGTTCCGCCCTGCTACAATCCGTCGCGGGGCCTCGAATGACGAGCTTGGATAGTGTCATAAAGGTATTGCGAAAAGAGCATGAGCGGTTGAGCAAAGAAGTAAAGGCCGTTGGCGCGGCTCTTTCTGCATTCGGTCATGCCTATAGGAAAGGGTCAGCACGTCGCGTGATATCCGCCGAAGGAAAAGCACGCATCGCAGCTGCGCAGAGAGCGCGGTGGGCGAAAGTAAAAGCGAAGAGCAGGCGGGCGACCGTCGTCACAGCGCCAGTGAAGCGAACAATGTCCGCGAGCGCTTGCAAGAAAATCGCTGCAGCACAACGTGCACGCTGGGCGAAGGTGAAAGCCGCGAAGAAGACCGCTTAACGGCGACAATGGAAACTCCGCACCAAGAAGCCCCCGGCTCCAACGCTCGGGGCTCTTCTCTTAAGACGCAGAGCCTGCCCCGAACACGTAACTCCCATCTTGGTCGTAAACACAGTGTGGATTCATCGGGCCGCCGTGCGCCGTAGCCATCGCAATCGCAGCATCCTTGGTATCGCAATCGCAAAGCACGAACAGCTCGCCTAACGGTGGATTGGAGAACGAGTCCACACCGAGCACGCGGAACTTTCCGGGCGGCGCTTTCCTCATTTCTTGGATTTCTTGTACCTGCTCATCCCAAGTTTTTGTGACCATGTTGCTCGCCGTTTCTTTTTGTACCTAATTTTGTACCTACTCCGAAATTCTGTGAAGCGCGATTAATTGCGATGCAAATGTCGCAAAGCCTAGAAAACGTATGCGGTTATCGCAAGTCATCGTAAAACGTGGCATTCCGCGCAAACCATTGATTCTTCCGAAGACAAGTACCTACAAGCAGGAGGTCGCAGGTTCGAGTCCTGCACTGCCCACCAACTTAATCTACATAAGGTACCCGGATTTCAGATTCAAGCTTTCCCGTTGGCATCCGCACAAGTTAGTGTCATTATTGTGGACACTGGTCCATGAGGACCATCTCAAGGGTGGCGGTTGGGTAGGCCGAAAAGTGGCTTGGCACTACCTCCATCCTCTTCCAGGCAAACCAAAATATGGCCAAGAAAGTTGCCCCGTTTTCTTCGCGGCGACAGGGGAGGGCACACAATGCCGAGCGAGCAAGAATCGGTAACCCGTCTTCTCCGGGAGTGCAATGCTGGCAACAAGAGTGCGCTGGATGAGCTGATGCCAGTGGTTTACAACCAGCTCCATCGGCTGGCGTCTAAATCTCTGCGCGCCGAACGTCCGGATCACACCTTGCGCGCAACCGCTCTCGTGAATGAGGCTTATCTTCGTCTGGTGAGCGCGGATGTCGAATGGCAGGATCGGGTTCACTTTTTCGCCATTGCAGCGCGCATGTTGCGGCGCATTCTGGTGGATCACGCCAAGGCCAATCAGCGCCAGAAGCGCGGGGCAGGGGCGGAAAAAGTTGAACTCGATGAGGCGGTAATGATTGGACCACAATCCGGGGCGGGCATTATCGAGCTGGATCTGGCCTTGCAGCGGCTGGCCCAGCAGGATGCCCGGAAAAGCGAGATCATCGAACTGCTCTGTTTCGGTGGACTCACCTACGACGAAACTGCTGCCGCCTTGAAGATCTCTCCCGCGACCGTGCACCGTGAGCTAAAGCTGGCAAAAGCCTTCCTGCACCGCGAACTGATGCAGGGTTCCGCGTAACTTGTATGACCTCCTCTTCCGAACGTTGGCGGCGGTTGGAAGGCTTATTCCACGAGGCAGCGGACCTGGACCCCGCCGCCCGCAAGGCCTTTCTGGACGATCATTGCGCCGGCGATAGCGCGCTGCGTTCTGAGGTGGAATCCCTGCTCGCTTCCGCCGACCAGCCGATGGACTTAATCGAAAGATCAATTCAAGGCGCGGCACAAGAAATTGTAGCCAGCCGGCGACCGGCAGTCTTGTCTCCCGGCGATCGCTTCTCTCGCTATGAAGTTGCCTCTACCGTAGGCGCGGGGGGAATGGGGCAGGTGTATCTGGCACGCGATACACAACTCCGCAGAAATGTTGCCCTTAAACTTTTGGTTCCACACCTGATCCGCGACGAGCGCAGTTTGAGGCGCTTCGCGCAGGAAGCGCAGGCAGCCTCGTCGCTGAACCATCCCAACATTCTGACGCTCTACGATTTCGGGGAAGTCGATGGCAGGTTCTACATCGCGTCCGAGTATGTCGAAGGCGAGACGCTGCGGCGGCGCATTGACAAAGGCAAGCTGGAAGTTGCCGAGGTCGCCGAGATCGCTATCCAGGTCAGCAGCGCGCTGGTTGCGGCGCACGAACGTGGCATCGTTCATCGCGATATTAAACCCGCGAACCTGATGGTCCGAAAAGATGGGATTGTAAAACTGCTCGATTTCGGGATCGCGAAACTGAACGACGAAACCGGCTCGCGGGGCGAACTCGCCAATATGTTGTCCGTGAGCCATTCGGGAGTAGTGTTGGGAACCGTTCGCTACATGTCGCCCGAGCAGGCGCGTGGTCAATCCGTGGATGGGCGCAGCGATTTGTTCAGTCTGGGAGTGGTGATGTACGAGATGCTGACGGGGAAAGCTCCTTTCCAGGGCGAAACGGCGAGCGATGTGATTGCTGAGATCCTCAAGAGCGAACCGGAGCCGATTTCCGCCGTGGTCTCACAATTGCCGTCGCAGTTCGAAACGATAGTAGCCCGAGCCATGCGCAAGAATCGCGACCAACGTTACCAGTCCGCGGCTGAGATGCTCGGCGACCTGCAGGAGTTCCGCAGAGAAAACGAATTTCAGGAGAAATTGCAGCAATCGCCGGTCAAGCTTGAAAGAGCGGCTCAGGCCGGCTCAAGACTGTTGAAAATGTCCGATGGATCCGCGGCGAAGTCGGCTCACGATAAGACTTCGGGCCTTAGGGCCTTACCTGCACGAAAAAAGTTTGGGCTTGTCGTTGCCCTTGCCCTGTCGTTGCTTGTGGCGATAGCGCTATTGACTACTCCCCGGCTTCGAAGGGCGTGGTGGAAGCATCCGGCTGCAAGTGCGCACCGCGAACTGGCAGTTTTGCCCTTCCGGAATTTAAGGCCCGATCCGCAGACGGATTTTCTTGGATTTTCTCTGGCGGATGCAATCATCACGAAGCTTGGATACGTGAACGAGCTTACCGTCCGGCCATCGTCTTCCGTGGATAAATATCGCAATCAGATGGTTGATCCACAAAGGGCGGCCGCGGACTTACAAGTTTCCACACTGCTGACGGGAAACTACCTGCGAGATGGCGACGACTTGCGAATCACGGCGCAATTGATCGACGTAAAGCCGGCAAAAATTCTGTGGCAAGACACCATTACTCTCAAATATGAGCGTTTGCTTACCGTGCAGGACACGGTTTCGCAGCAGATCATCAAAGGACTGGAAGTTAGCCTATCTCCGGCGGAGAAGGAGAAGCTGCGGCCTGAATCCGCAGTCAATTCTGCGGCCTACGAATACTATCTTCGCGGCGTGGACCTTTATGCATCGGACGATTTTCCGGGCGCGATCGGAATGCTGGAAAAAGCGGCATCGATCGACCCGGATTATGCGCCTACCTGGGCGCACCTTGGCCGGGCGTACACCACGAATGCTTCGCTCGAATTTGGGGGTCGTGACCAGTATGCTAAAGCCCAGGCGGCATATGAGAAGGCGATCGCGCTCGATCCCGGCTTGAGCGAAGCGCAGGTGTTCATGGCAAACCTGCTCACCGATACCGGCCAGGTGGAGCAGGCGGTTCCCCTGATGCGCAATCTTTTGGCGCAGAATCCCGGGTATGCCGAGGCGCATTGGGAGCTGGGCTACGCGTACCGCTTCGGCGGCATGTTGCAGGAAGCGGTAACCGAAAGCGAGCGCGCCAGGCAAAACAATCCCTCGGTCAAGCTCAACAGCGCAGCGATGAATGCTTATCTCTACCTCGGACAATACGACAGGTTTCTACAGAGCCTTCCGGCGAGTGACTCGGTATACGTTCTCTTCTATCGCGGTTTTGGAGAATATTATTTGAAACATTGGGCTGAGGCTGCCCGCGATTTTGATCGCGCATACGAGTTGGATCCGACAGTACTTCCCGCCGAGGTGGGCAAAGCGCTGAGTTTCGGTGTCAGAGGGGATCGCGCACGAGCTCTCAACCTCTTGCATGCGACGGAAAAACGCATACTTGACAGTGGAGTGAGTGACGCGGAGGGCTTATATAAGGTTGCGCAGGCTTATGCCGTGCTCGGCGATAAGGGATCAGCAATGCTGATGTTTCACCGCACTATTGAAGGGGGATTTTTTCCGTATCCTTATTTTGAGCATGATCCGCTGCTGGATAGTGTTCGCAACGAGCCGGAGTTCGCTGTGTTGATGAGAGAAGCCCAGGAGCGCCACGAGCAATTCAAGGCGCGCTTCTTTTAGATCGATCCGCTGGCCGGATGTCTAGAAGCATCTCACTCGGCCTCGCTTACTGCACTGTTGCCGAATTTGTTCTCGCAGGCAGCACACATTTCCGCGGCAACATGATCCACCTTATCGAGCGGTTCGTACCGAGAGCCAGCAGCAAAATGGTACCAGCGCAGGCACAACGCAATCGCGACTGCCCACCAGAAAATCCAGTTGCTGGCAAGAAAGAGAAGCATATTCCTATCCAAGGGAAACGGGACAGTTGCACAATTAGCACCTTGAGTCAAGCGAAAACGACCCCCGAGGGCCACCCGCCATGGACAACTCCGGATTGCCCGTCATCGAGACAAGTGTTTGGCAGAGGCAAGGCGCTCTATCAACTCGTGTTGTGCTTCACTCACCGACTTCCGAGCCGTATCGATCACTAAGTGCGGTGTTAACCATTTTTCGTATTTTCGTTCACAAACACCTTCCCAGGTCAGAGGAGGCAAGCCATCGATGTCCGGCGGCCTGTTTTCGATACGTCTCCGGTGCTCGGCAGCATCGGAACAAACCACTTCCACCTCCACGAGGCTCACGAGGGCATTACCCGCCACCTGCGCCCAGGAATCGCGAGTAATCTGCAGAGCATTTACCGAGTCGGCAACAACGGCTTGGCCTAGACGCAGGTTCTCTTCCGCCACCCAATAGGCACTCACATACCCGGCAGGACCAACGTCGTCACGGAGCGCGTTACTACTGCGAATCGCCATCTCGATCGTGTCTATACATAGATAGACAGCAGCGTATTTCTTCGCCACCGCTTTTGCGAGCGTGGTTTTTCCGGCACCTGGCAGTCCTCCAAAGGCGATGAGCAAAGCATGCTCCTCCGGTTGATTGTAAAGCCAAGCCCGCGGGGCGGATGGTCGGGTCATAACCGGTTCTCAGCTTACGCAAAGGCCGGCGCGCAAAACCCTGCTTGACCGCCTGCATCACTTTCGACGGATCACCGCGCTCCGGTTCACCCAATAACGGGTGTCGCAGATTCTTCTGTCACTGTTTCAGGTAGCGAAGCGCAACACATCCCGACTTAAAAGTCTTCGACTCAACAAGTTTTAGTTGGCATTTCTCCGGCAGGTTGACACCTTCTAACAACCGTCTCCCTTCTCCAGCAATGATTGGCTGAACGACAAAACGACATTCGTCGATCAGGCCAAGCTCCATCAGTTGTGAAGGAATATCTACACCACCGACCAAAATATTTTCGCCTTGTTCTTGTTTCAATTTAAGTATTTCGTCGCGAAGGCTCGTACGAACAATTCTCGCATTCTTATCTGCAGCGCTGCCCAGCGATCGGGAGAAGACAATTTTGTTGAGGGAATCAAATGCCAGAGCAAATTCGTTCTCCGCTTTTGCCTCAGACTGACTTCTTGCAATATCGGGCCAATAAGGAACCATCAACTGGTAGGTTTTACGCCCAAAGACGAGCAGGTCAACCTCTCGCAGAAGCTGCGTGAAGTATTCATGCGTTTCGGCATCAGCGATTTGCTTGGTGTGGTCGCAGCAGCCATCCAGAGTGATGTTGATTGCGTAGATTACATTTCTCATTTGATCCCCTTTAAATTTTGTCGGCTACCGCCATTACTTGCTTCCACCGGGCCCTTGTGTCGGAGCCGGATTAAAAAGAAGCTCCCGCCGAAAGTGGGGGCTGGCCTACACGTTCGAATTTTAACCTGGCAGCACCACGAAAAAGGCTGCCCCACTCGCCGCGGTTTTCGGCGAGTGGGCACCACGGACCTCGATCCCTTGGTCACTCGTCACAGAAAACACTTACCATCCTGTGGTAAGCGTGGCCGATGCCGACCAATCTCCATCGCTACTACGGCGCTGGATATCTTCCCTTCGTCACTACGAGTTGTTATCGGCGAAGGGCGCGGCTGGGCACGTCGCAGAATCGTGATCTGTTTCTGGAAGTCATGGAGCGGGTGCGGCGGTACCGTTTCGTGGTGGGTGGGTACGTTGTGATGCCCGAGCACGTTCATCTTTTGTTCAGTGGTGCCCACTCGCCGAAAACCGCGGCGAGTGGGGCAGCCTCGGTCGTGGTGCTGCCAGGAGTTAAAATTACAATGTGTGGACCAGCCCCCCATTTTCATGAATTGGAACGCCGTGCTCGTAGACGGGCTTAAGGTGTGGCCTGGAGTCGCAGAGTATGGGTGCAGTCCCCCGTAGATCATATGGACCGTCGAAAACGCATCTTAGCGCTCGTTGTTGCTGGCGCCTGTATAATTCCGGTCGTTCTGGTTGCGGACGCGATCAGGACGACGGAGTCTGCGGGTTCGTGTTTCCGGGCTGTTCTCGCCCTTACTCCTGGCAGATCGACGCTGGGCGAGGCGAAGAGTATCCTCGAATATGGCCGTGCTACTCAAGCATCGAATCCTTGCACTAGCGACCGGTGCTATCTGCAGTTTGGGTTCGAAACACGCCTGAGTTGGTGGCACCTAATTCCAAAGCGGAGGACCCTTCAGGGGCACATAGATGTAATCCAGGGCGTGGTACAGACCGTTCATTTTGACTATTTCCAAACCGGCTCCTTTCCAGTATCTGTCACGGCGGGCCCCAGCGTAGCTCCGCCAAGCATGCCCCATTTGGCTGTCGGCCTAACTGTCGTGGAGGCAGGGTCGGGGTCGGACGAGGCTGTACTGAGGAAAAGAGGATTTGCCGAGCTGCCAGAAAAGGATCGTGTAGCCATGCTGATGCCGGACGTCTGGTGCCTCCTTCGCATCGGCGGTTGCCCCAGACCAGAGCAAGTGCTGCCGGGGGCTGTCTTGCTGGATCGATCGAGAGAGTAAGAGGGGCTGGACCAGCTTTGTATTTTGTGAGGTCACCGCGAAAAGGGCTGCCCCAGCCTTGCATGTTTTGCAAAGGGGGCTGGCCCACACACTCGAATTTTAACCTGGCAGCACCACGAAAAAGGCTGCCCCACTCGCCGCGGTTTTCGGCGAGTGGGCACCACGGACCTCGATCCCTTGGTCACTCGTCACAGAAAACACTTACCGTCCTGTGGTAAGCGTGGCCGATGCCGACCAATCTCCATCGCTACTACGGCGCGGGATATCTTCCCTTCGTCACTACGAGTTGTTATCGGCGAAGGGCGCTGCCGGGCACGCCGCAGAATCGTGATCTGTTTCTAGAAGTCATGGAGCGGGTGCGGCGGTACCGTTTCGTGGTGGGTGGGTACGTTGTGATGCCCGAGCACGTTCATCTTTTGTTCAGCGGTACCCACTCGCCGAAAACCGCGGCGAGTGGGGCAGCCTCGGTCGTGGTGCTGCTAGGAGTTAAAATTACAATGTGTGGACCAGCCCCCCTCCGACACAAGCCGACGAATCTTTGAGTCAGTCTTGGAGCGCGTGCGGCACGCCTTCAAGCTTCAGGTCTACGGATAGGTGGTTAGGACGCGTTGAGATCGAGTCGGAATGGACGGCGCGATAGCGCGAAGGAGCAGCAGGGAAATTGTGTCCACTGGTGGAACTGCCCCACCCAAGCCAAAGGAAGGCTTGAGTGGGCCACCGGCCAGCGGCGAGTGGGGCAGCCTCCGTCGTGGCGGTGCCAGGAATTAAACATTAGAGCGTTTGGGCCAGCCCCCAGAAACCGCGACAAGAGCGGGGCACCCGATTTCCGTTGGCGAACGGATGGGCCAGCCGCCCACTTCTCGCAAAGAACGCGAGAAATGGGGCACCCGGCGGCACCAATGCCCACGCTTCGAAAAGCGCGAAACGTAGGGCAGCCGCCTTCGTGATAGCGCGTGCGGGAGCAGACCTGGGCCAGCCCCCCCCCCAGCGCACTCAAGGGTGCTCAGCGGCCTGATTGTACCGTTGTTTGCGGCAACAGCGGAGTTGATTCCCCGTGTGCAGACCGTCATTCGCTGGCATGACCGGAGTGGACCGACGCTCGCCTGCGCTCCAACTTCGAGAATATCCCTATGAGAAAGATTGCCTCAATGAAGGCAAGCGGAACTACGTACAACGTACCCAAAATTAGTCGCGGCAATAGTTGCCCGAAGATCAGCCACATACCGAACACATGGAGAACTAAGCATGCCGTCCAGAAACTCCAGAATAGCGATGAGCTTCGCCACTTTCGTCCAAATATTAAAACACACAAGAAAGCACCGACGGTCCACATTATCGCAGCATGCCACTTGTGCGGCGCGCTGCCTTTGTCAAGGATGATTGCGGCGATCAACGCCACCGCGACCGCAATCCAACCCAAAACATTATCGCCAGATGTAGTGCTTCTCTTTAATCCCCTCGGCATTTCTGATATCTCTGGTAGGCACTATAGGCGGCAAGGCCTTTATTGATCCTACCTAGCCACTTTCCCGCCGACGCCGCGTCCTTAGCGACATGCTTCATTGACCAGTTGACGCCTTGGCTTCTCAAGAACTGTCGAATCGTCCCCTCTGGGGGCTGGCCCACACATTCGAATTTTAACCTGGCAGCACCACGAAAAAGGCTGCCCCACTCGCCGCGCTTTTCGGCGAGTGGGCACCACGGACCTCGATTCCCTTGGTCACTCGTCACGGAAAACACTTACCATCCTGTGGTAAGGGGGCTGGCCCACACATTCGAATTTTAACCTGGCAGCACCACGAAAAAGGCTGGCCCACTCGCCGCGCTTTTCGGCGAGTGGGCACCACGGACCTCGATCCCTTGGTCACTCGTCACGGAAAACACTCACCGTCCTGTGGTAAGCGTGGCCGATGCCGACCAATCTCCATCGCTACTACGGCGCTGGATATCTTCCCTTCGTCACTACGAGTTGTTATCGGCGAAGGGCGCTGCCGGGCACGCCGCATATCGCGATCTTTTTCTAGAAGTCATGGAGCGGGTGCGGCGGCACCGTTTCGTGGTGGGTGGGTACGTTGTGATGCCCGAGCACGTTCATCTTTTGTTCAGCGGTACCCACTCGCCGAAAACCGCGGCGAGTGGGGCAGCCTCGGTCGTGGTGCTGCCAGGAGTTAAAATTACAATGTGTGGGCCAGCCCCCAGCAGCGGATCGGCGGCTAAAGGAAAAACTCATCGAAGCCCGTTAGGAGTCGAGGAAGTGGCCCAAGTACATCGCTAGTACGAGATATTCAGGACCGGCCAGCAGCCCGTAGAGTACCCACGGCGCGGTGGCTACTCGCATAAGCAGGACCACTCCCAGGACGCAGTGCACGGCGAAGAAAAGGCCGAGGAGCACCCAGAACTTCCGCTTGCGCCACAGCCCCTGCCGCCGACATGATCGAATCGCATTTCCAAAGACGATTGCGGTTATGCCAGCAAACCCTAACCATTTCAGCGTTGAGTACTGGGAGCCACCTGTCTTAGCCAAGTGAAAAGCATAGGCGAATGCCAGGATAACGATGGAAATCGCAATCGCTACGTAAAGCAGAAAGTCTCGCGCTCTCCCCCATCGGGTCTTTCCGTGCGAAACTGGCTCAGAGTGACTCAAGGCGGTTCTCAATGGCACTCTCCATTAGCCATCGAAATGCCTTCTGCAATCACTCCCTGCAAAAGAGTCCCATCAACTGCAAACAACGGAGCTTCAGCCGCTGTCGCGTTGGCATCGGCAATCATTCCTCGCACGACGCTCGATTTCATGGGATAGATCAGGCCTGTTCCACCGAGATAATTTGGTGCCGAGGCTGCATACGCCACGGCAGCGTTGTATTGGCTAGCCGCAAGAACCCCCGCTGTCGCTTCACCCGCCGTCGCCAAGCTAGGGGAGAACGGATTAAGAGCGCCTGCGGTCGCATTGACAGCGACGTTTACGCATCCTCCCTGTTTGAATTCGTCGGTAAAGTTCTTCCACGAGAACAGGTTCTTGGCGAACGCTCCCCACCAACTAAAGTTTCCGTTGTTTGCGGCAGATGCGTCCATCACCGGATTCACCTGGCAGATCCCAGACGTGCAGTCAATGGCATCGCTAGGAATGGCCCCAACACCCTGCAGTGCGCCCACGAGATTCCCAGACAAGACGGCTCGCACGAGTGCCAGCGGCGACGGCCCCAACGACCAGCAACCCAGGCAATCCTCGCCGGTGAAGATGCTGCTCGCAACGGGTGGGCCGCCGTATCCCCCCAGCTGAATATTGCCAAAGTCGGGCCAGCCCCCAGCCTAAAAAGTGCAGGGCCGACCTCAAAGAACCCAAACCGAATAAGTAACACAGCCGGACACAAAAATAGCAGCCCGAAGAGAGCGGTTCCGATTCGCTGAATGTAGGTTGCATTCGGTGAACCCCTCCACACAAAAGCGTCGACCAGAGAACCATTTCTCAACGTGTCCGGCCAGACGGTGTTCCTTTGCCGAGTCTCGATCTCGCTCAATGATTTCCACCTACCTAGCGGTTTCATGTTGTCCCCTTCGCCTTTGGATTGTGCTCCTCAGGAACGCAGCTAGGGCATATGATGCTGCGGCGTAGAAAGGCAGTGTGACTGCAAGCTGGACAAAGCAGCCAAGCTCAGGCCGACAGCCCCACCCGAAATAGCGCTCGAATCGACCAACCAAGGGTAGAGGCGTCAGGATGAAGGAAACACACAGGATCGAAAACGGAAGCACCCAAACCCATTGCATCAGCCAATGACGAAGAAAGCGCGGAAGGATAAGTCCTATGAGGAATGCCAGCGCTATCTGTACCGGAAAGTAGGGGGTTTCAGTTAGTATCCAACGGGCTCGCGGAAGAGGCGAGACGATAAAAGTCAGAAGACCAGCGAGGGCGAGTACCCCAACCGTACCTAAGATCTGGTGGAAAGGAAACGCCCACCAGACTCCCCTTTTCCGTGTGTCTAGCATGACTGCCGGTGAAGTAGTCATATCCCCTCTCGGGGGCTGGCCCATCTTTGATTTTTGCATATGCCACCACGAATGAGGCTGCCCCAGCTTTCGTGATTTTCGAAAGCTGGGCACCACACAGCTTAAGGTGTCGGTTTGTCCAGCCGTCACATACAAGATTTTACGTCCTGTGCTAAATGTCCTTCGTGGACGGGTGGCCCGGCTTTAACGTTCTTTGCGCGCGCCGTTCCCACTGAGGGTGCCCCATCCTTGCGTTCTTTGCAAGGGTGGGCGGTGATGCCGCGTGTTATTTGAGTTTGTTGTGGACTCGTAATCAAAACCCACTTAGCGCCGGCATTTCCGGGGGGCCGGCCCACACATTCGAATTTTAACCTGGCAGCACCATGAAAAAGGCTGCCCCACTCGCCGCGCTTTTCGGCGAGTGGGCACCACGGACCTCGACCCCTTGGTCACTCGTCAGGGAAAACACTTACCGTCCTGTGATAAGCGTGGCCGATGCCGACCAATCTCCATCGCTACTACGCTGGATATCTTCCCTTCGTCACTACGAGTTGTTATCAGCGAAGGGCGCGGCTGGGCACGCCGCAGAATCGTGATCTGTTTCCAGAAGTCATGGAGCGGGTGCGGCGGTACCGTTTCGTGGTGGGTGGGTACGTTGTGATGCCCGAGCACGTTCATAATTTGTTCAGTGGTACCCACTCGCCGAAAACCGCGGCGAGTGGGGCAGCCTCGGTCGTGGTGCTGCCAGGAGTTAAAATTACAATGTGTGGACCAGCCCCCCTCCGACACAAGCCGACGAATCTTTGAGTCAGTCTTGGAGCGCGTGCGGCACGCCTTCAAGCTTCAGGTCTACGGATAGGTGGTTAGGACGCGTTGAGATCGAGTCGGAATGGACCGCGCGATAGCGCGAAGGAGCAGCAGGGAAATTGTGTCCACTGGTGGAACTGCCCCACCCAAGCCAAAGGAAGGCTTGAGTGGGCCACCGGCCAGCGGCGAGTGGGGCAGCCTCCGTCGTGGCGGTGCCAGGAATTAAACATTAGAGCGTTTGGGCCAGCCCCCAGGGCACAGCCCCCCAGGAACGCTAGCGGTAGGCACTAGGGAATTTGGCTCGAATGCACCAGTGGATGGTTGGGAGCTTTGCGCCCCCTCCCCCTCCAGCAAGAAACACCCCAGGCAAGAAAGAGCGCTGCCAGTCCGACTACTCCCTGCACGACGGAAAAATGCGGATTGTTGCGATACCCGAGGAAAGAGAACAGGTACACCGCAATGGCAATCCTGTCCGCAAGCACCGGTCGGCCCCTAGCAAACCTTATCAGCCAGACGAGCGTAGCGCCGAAGAAAACGGCCATCTCTGCTGCTTCGAGCCGGGAGAAAGCCAAGTGCGGGGGGAACCAATCTCGGCCAGCAATAGCAACTATGACACTCTTGAGGAAGCCGAACAAAACGCATCCCGCGAAAAACTGTATCCACAGGTGCATTGTGAGTGGAATGAGCACCGCCGCCAAAGACAGTTCCACCCAGCCAAGCCACGCTGACGAAACGAAGTGGCCGTCTGACCACACTGCATCCAGCCCATAGGCAAGAAGAAACAGTGAAGCGCAAAACGAGAGGGTTCCGCCAGCCAAACGGAATCCGGTCTTTACCTGCTCTCCAACTGTGCGACTCATTGGCCTCTTCTCCTTAGCTGCCTACCGATGCCCAATGCAATTCAATGCCTCTGGGGGCTGGCCCACACATTGTAATTTTAACTCCTGGCAGCACCACGAAAAAGGCTGCCCCACTCGCCGCGCTTTTCGGCGAGTGGGCACCACGGACCTCGATCCCTTGGTCACTCGTCACGGAAAACACTTACCGTCCTGTGGTAAGCGTGGCCGATGCCGACCAATCTCCATCGCTACGACGCTGGATATCTTCCCTTCGTCACTACGAGTTGTTATCAGCGAAGGGCGCGGCTGGGCACGCCGCAGAATCGTGATCTGTTTCTAGAAGTCATGGAGCGGGTGCGGCGGCACCGTTTCGTGATGGGTGGGTACGTTGTAATGCCCGAGCACGTTCATCTTTTGTTCAGTGGTGCCCACTCGCCGAAAACCGCGGCGAGTGGGGCAGCCTCGGTCGTGGCGGTGCCAGGAATTAAACATTAGAGCGTTTGGGCCAGCCCCCAGAAACCGCGACAAGAGCGGGGCACCCGATTTCCGTTGGCGAACGGATGGGCCAGCCGCCCACTTCTCGCAAAGAACGCGAGAAATGGGGCACCCGGCGGGATAGACGGGAAAGTCTCATGGGCCACCGTATGCTCCCTCGGACAACCCAACAAAGCCATAGTGCCGCGCCAGACGCGAGCCTCAGATAGAACCATGGTTGGCCATGCTGCCACCGAGCTGCTTGTCGGCGCTCAGATCAAGACCGAACGAACGTCAGGTTTGATCCGGAAATGCGTGGTGAGCGAACAACACGATCGAAGCTGCCGCCAGGGGCTGGATGCCAAGAAAAACAAAACCTCCCTGTGAAGGGCAAAGTGTTTTTACTTGACATCCCCTTTTATAGAACCCGCCTTCTATAGCATGAGAGGTGCGTGGCAGAATCTCCGACGGCGTAAAACACGCTCACGATTGGCCCTATTAAGGAGCGCAAGATCCCGGGACATTTCTTGGTGACCATCACGCTCGCGTGACTGTCGGGGAAATTGCTTGTGTTGAGATTCTGAGCACGCTTGCTGCTCCTGTACTGATCCGAATTCGCTCTGCTACAATTCATTCACGGGGCAGGGACAGCTGCTCTGGGTTGGTGTTTGCCTTGTAGCACAGTTTCGGACAGTGGACAGCGGTTGAGCATGGTGTCCATGTGTCCATTAACCTCGAAATTTGGTTCTATGGGGTTAAAACAGGCGACACAGGCGAATCGATTGACCTGAGGAAAGCCACTAAACACGCGGGTTTCCGATAAAGGTAAGAAAACAAAGTGGGGACGTAGTTCAGTTGGTTAGAACGCTGCCCTGTCACGGCAGAGGCCGCGGGTTCGAGTCCCGTCGTCCCCGCCAATTCTTTCAAGCACTTGCAACTCTAACTCCGGCAAATCAGAGGATGTTAGGGGAGCGCCGAACGAGAATGGCCCATCCGAAAACGGTTCCAAGCAGCGCTCATCTACTTCGCGACTGCAACCTTCATGTCACCAACAAGTACCTGCAGGCAACATCGAACGGTTTGCACAGGACCAATTGGTCGGCGCGATTTTGAGGGCGGGTATTTTACCGAAGGCAAACCTAATCGCGGGGTGTGGGCTGATATTCGCCCATCTCCGCCAGCACGGTTCCCACTCCAGCTGCCCTTATTGTCCCAAAATATCCTCCCTTTTGCCCGGACGCTAGGGTTGCAAGGTCTGCACTTTGAACCACAGTGGCCTCTGTCATAAGGCCACTGTGGCGGGTGTGGGAAGTAAATTGTACCGACTCCCTGAACAACCCCAACCCGGCTCACGCCGCGCGAGCCGCTTCGGTCGAGGGCTCGTAGGTGTCGATTTGCTCGGCGCCTGAAGTCTTCAACATGTCGCGGGCTTTCGCTACTTCCTCGGCGGTTCCATGTGCGACAAGAACGAACTTGCCGGCCTGGATCGACGTCTCGTATTTTACGACGCTGTTTTTGGGAACGCCGAGGCTGTACAACCCTGCGCCCAAGGCACTGAGCCCTCCCACGACGACTGCTCCCTCCAGGGCCGCGATGATCCAGGTGACAATGGATCCGGCGGCAACAACGGGTCCGATGCCGGGGACGATTAAAAACGCCGCACCGAAGAGCAGACCCCAGAGCCCGCCCCAAAATGCGCCCCATTTGCCCCAGTATTTCATCCTGTCGCCTGTATTATAGAAACCGACGACATCCTCTTCCGTTTGATAGTCGCGGCCAACGACGGCCAACTTCTTGATGTCAAACCCGCCACCCTTCAGTTCCTTGATGGCATTTTCTGCTGCGGAGTGTTGGTTGAAAATCGCAACGACCGAGTTTTGGTCTTGTCTTGGCATGTTATTCATCGTTCATCTCCTCTTCTTAACATTCATAATTTATCTGCAAACATCGCGATTCGATTCGCATTAGTTAAGCTTTGTTTGACGTACTCTAGTCATTTAAAGCCATGTGGAATTGCTCTACCAACTTCAAAGAGTCTTAGCCCGTTCCGAAATTGAGCGTGCCGGCGCGGTTTAACGCTTCTGATACGGGTGGAAGAGTAGTCCTTCGCCTTGACTGGCGTATGGCACGCGCATCCGCAGTTTTTCGTCACCAGTTCAGACACGAAGCGGTCTCCTTCACAAGAAAAGTTGTCCAGGCCCGATCAACGTGCATCTCGAACGATTGCAATTAAGCCAGACGTGAGGGAAGTAAGACAATTGGACAATGGTATCGACGATACCTTCGTATAGGTGTGCGGAAGCAAGTTTCCGTCGCTTCGATCGTATTGTCGGGACTAGCCGGATGGGGAAAGCCGTATACCTCAGGCATGAAGAGACTGGAGTCAATACGAAAGTATGGGCAATACCATCGTCCAATTGCGCAGCCCATTTTGTTCTGGCTGAATGCTGACAGCTTGATGTCGCAGGGTTTGTGCCAACCGAGCGACGATCGGATCGAATTTCTAGGTTCTTGAGATTGTGGCAGGGGACATGTGTATCTGCTGCGATGAATGAACCACAAACGGCTGAAGGCTGTTGCCGGCTTTAATCAACCGGTTTCCGGGACTAACAAAAAGGCGGAAAATCCCATGGCAACTATGAACGCACCCGCCAAACTGGCACGGATGAACGCGCCTGCGAAGCCGGCACAGATTCGCGATTACCCGGCGGTCGTCCGCCTATTGGCGTGTCACCATCGACGACCCGCCGATCAACGTCATGGGTCCGGAAATAGTCAAGCACTTCCAAGAAGTCATTAACGCTCTAGCTGGCGACCTGCCGTCCCGGGAAGGATCAAAGCGCTGGTCGCGTGCGGCTTGCACAAGCGGGGGGATGTGGAAAATCGGCTCGGATACTACCTGGGACAAATCGGGCGCCAGGCCGTAACAAGTCGTACACTCAGATTCCGCTAAAGCATTGAGCTTCTTGTCAAATTGAGGGGTCAAGATGAACGATCAGCGAAAGAAGGAGCAGTGTTCTGGAGTGCGAGATCAGGAGATCCGTGCGGCACTGGATCAGCATTGGGCGGCGTCCGATGCAAACGATTTTGTAAGTGAGCACCTCATCTATCGCGAGGACGCGGTGCTGGATTACCCGCAGTCAGGCGAGCGAACCCGCGGTCGGCGTAACATACAGGGCCAACGCGCCAGTCAACCGAGCAAAAAGCGCTTTACAGTACAACGAATCATTGGCAGTGGTGATCTTTGGGTCACCGAACTCATCCTGACCTATGACGGCAAGCCGACCTACACGGTGAGCATCATGGAGTTCACGGGCGACAAGGTTGTGCGGGAAACGCAGTACTTTGCGGATCCCTTCGTGGCTCCCGCATTTCGCGCGCAATGGGTCGAACGGATGGACGCAAATCCAAGCGTGCTATGAATCGCGGAAAAGTCGAGGAGCCGAGAGCCGGTACTTTGGTCTTGATGGATACGTTCGCCCAACGGATTCGTCGTCGCGATTCCTTTTGCTTTGAACAGTCACTCGCTCCGATATCGAAAGGGGTACCAAATGGACGTCACAAATGCACCGAAAGAGACCACGCGCATAACAACGCCCGCGCCTGTCGCCTCGAACTCGCCCGCGTCGAGCACGCTCAGTGTGAACGTTTTTACCGCCCCGGGAAAGACGATGGTCGGCGAGCGGCCAAAGCCCTTCGGCGAAGCGTTCGGCTTTGACCCGATCACGTCGACTTTAATCTTCGGTGAGTACGATGCGGTGCTGGTGGATGCGATGGGGACGGTGGCCGAGGCCGAGGCTCTCGCGGCTTGGATCGCTCTGCACAACCGCAACCTGGAGACCATCTATATCACGCATGCCCATTTCGACCACTTCTACGGTCTGAGCATTCTGCTCGACCGTTTTCCCGGCGCGCGGGCGATCGCAACGCCCAAGACGCTGAACGCCATGCAGCCGTCTTTCACTCCCACGGTGGAGCGGCTAGCGCGCCGGATGTTTCCTGGGCAAGTGCCCGCGAAGTTGGTTCCACCTGAGCCCTATGAGCACGACACGTTTACGCTCGAGGGAGAGGAATTGCGCATCATCGAGCAGGGGCGCACCGATAGTCCCGATTCAACATCTCTCTACGTTCCATCGATCGGCCTGGTCGTCGCTGGCGACGTGGTGTACAACCAATGCCGCATGTACGTCGGCGACACCACGCCCGAGAGCCGGAAGAATTGGATCGCAGCGCTGGACCGGTTAGCGGCGCTGAACCCTACGATGGTTGTCGCCGGTCACAAAAAGCCGGGCGCGCCCGACTCTCCCTCGACGATCCAGGACACCAAGAGTTACCTCGAGGACTTTAATCGGCTGCAGAAAACCGCGACGTCCGACCGGGAGCTGTTTGATCAGATGACAGAGCTGTACCCGTATTGGGTAGCCAATCAGTCGTGGTTGATGTTCGGATTCCCAGGGGCATAAGCTGGATGACGGAATCGCGTCGACGGATTGACGGGAAAGACATGTGCAGAAACCGCGACGTCCTACCAGGAGTCTACGACAGCAGGACGACGCCCGTGGTTTTCGCCGCGCGGCGCAATTGCTCATCCAGCGTGGCCAAGGGGAGGCCTTGCCGCAGGGCGAGGTCCAGGTAAGCAGCGTCGTATCCGGATAAAGACTGCTGCCGCGCAGCCGGCAGGATGTGGTCGAAGGCGCGGGGCGCGTCGATGGGGAGGACCGCGATGGGCAGTGCGGCGATTCTCTGAAGGAGGGCCGTGACCTGCGCCAGCACGATGCGGTTACGGCGTTCTGCGATCAACAATGCGTTGACCACTTCCACCGGCCAAATGGCAGGAACCAGAGCTTCGGCGCCGGCCGAAAGCAGGTCGAGAACGCTCTCGGTGAGCTTGGTCGCTTCGTCCTCAAAGCACCAGGCGACAGCCACAGACGCATCGAGCACGAAGCGTTTAGTGGCGGCGGCCTTCATCGATTAGCTCGCGTATGGAAAGTTTCCCGAGAGTGGCCCCGCGGCGCAGCCGGCGGATGGAGGCGGCCACGCTGTGAGCATCTTCCTTCTGGCCGGAGTCGGGTGGAGAAAGCTTGGCAACGGGGATTCCGCGCCTCGTGATCTGAATGGTCTCGCCTTTCGAGGCTCTCTGGAGCAGCTCATTGAGGTGAGTCTTGGCGTCGAACGCACCTACGGTTTTCATGTGTGCATTATCTCATAGATAAGCTAGTCTGTCAACTAGTTTGATCGTCGCTGCAGCCGGAAGCTGACGAGAACCCCTTACCAAGACTTCGATCGGTTGCAGAAAACCGCGAAGTCCGACCAGGAGCTGTTCGATCAGATGACGGAGCTGTACCCGCATTGGGTAGCGAATCAGTCGTGGTTGACGTTCGGATTCCCGGGGGCATGACTCACATCAAGCGCAGGAAGTCGGGGGACTAATCCGGGCAGACGGAACTGCCCCAGATTTCTCATTTCCTGATGAACAGGTTCAAGGTTCCCCCACCGCCCCCGCCATCGTAGCGGTAACCTGCATCAGCCCATTCCGCTTGCAGGACGGCAAACTTTTTCTCAATATCGAGTTTTGTGCCGTGCCACGAGTTGGCTTCCTGCTGATTTTCCATCGTCATCATCGTGTAGTTCGGGCTGCCATCGGTTGAGGCATAGATGTAAACGTGCCGCAATATCGGTGAGCCCTCCTTCCTATACTGAGCATTGAAGAGGTTGGCTCCCCGTTGCATTCCTGAGTGTGTGGGCTGCAAAAACCGCTCTTCCCAATTCTTGGCTTCGCCATAGTTAGTGTGAGCGCCATACCGCTCGAGTATGTTGATCTGCACCGGGCAACCACCCACGGGAACTTCTACTACGTGAAGCTTGTCGCACTTTACCGGCTGGCCCCACGCCGTTGTTGAGTTATATCCAGCGGTCACGAACAGCGTGACGATGTTGTTGTCGTTCACTTCGGCGATGATAGCTCCCATTGCACCCCAATGGTTCTGACCCTCGGTGACCGATGCACGTTGCCCGATATATTTTCTGAGGGTCCGGGCATTCCTCTCAGCCTCAGTAGGCGGTCGCTGCGTATTGATGGCAATCTGCTGAAGGTGCTTGTTTCGTTCCGTGTCCAATTCCCTTGTCAGGTGCGCAATCTCGCCCTGAAGCTCGGCTATCTGCTCGACGGATTTGTTCTGCTCTATCTGCAAATCATTGGCACGGATGCGGTGGTTGTTCGCTTCGGAGCGAAGCTCATTGGCTTCGGTAGAATGCCGAAGCTCGAACCAAGCGAGAATCGGCGCTGCAATGCCGGGTATGGCAACGAGGAGGCTGTGCCACCACGGGTGGGTCCAGAGAAAGTCTTTGATATCGTTAAGAAGCAGCAGGGCAGCGATACAGAATTCGGCAATCACCGCAATCGCTATTGCTCGTCTCATTGCAATTCACCTCCTACCGGTCCCCGGTTTTTTCCAAAATGTGCGGACAGTAGTGTCCAGAATTTCCGGCGACAGACTGACACGAAGACCTGCTCAAGCTTCCCAAGGATTGAGGACGCCGACTCCCGTACGCTCAAAGTCGGCTACATTCCTGGTCGCGACGGTCAGACCGTGGACCAGGGCTGTAGCTGCGATGAGGGCGTCACGATCGGAACGAGGGTTCGGTACGTGAAGCGTCGCGCATCGCCTCGCGACATCGGTATCAATCGACAGGATACGACCGGAGAATGTAGGCAACACGTGACGATCCATCCACTCACGAAGGATCGCACCTTGCTGGTTGTCGCGCCGCTGGATGAGAAGAATTCCAATCTCCAGTTCCAGGACCGAAATGACAGAGATGTAGAGACTCGCCGAGGGTACGGGTTCGGCCCATTTCTTGACGTTGGGATGCGTCTTCTTCGCTTTTCGTAATTCTGAAATTACGTTGGTATCAAGGACGTACATTACGTCAGGTCCACCGAGTCGTGGAGGTTTCCCCGCAGACGAGGCGGTTCAAATTCAATCTCAGCGGCAGCAGGCATCGCCAATAAGTCCACAACGCTCTTTTGCCCTCCTGTGATCCTTTGATACTCCTCCACTGTGAGCAGTACGTGGGATGGGCGGCCTCGATCCGTGATGAAAACGGGACCTCGCTTGGCGGCTCTCTTTGCCCTGCTTGTGTGCTGATTAAAGTCTCGACTCGACAGTTTTGTAATGGCCATGGCCGGTCTCCAGCCCTTTGATGTAGCAACGTACCTACATTATACCAGAAAACTTTGGCTTTTCCTGGCACCGGAAGAGGTTGGCCAGCCACAGCTACTAGCTGCCCATATTTTCCCGTTCCATACTTTGGTGTTGTCGATACGTTCGTCTAATAGACTCGACGCTGCGCTTCTGGCTTAATTGAGGCGCCGCTGATGAAACAGTGGTGGATGGACGCCCCAAGTTTTAGTTCCGATTTCAGAGAGGAGAAACCAATGACAACAAAAGGAAAAGTCCTGGTATTAGTGTCGAGCGGTCGTGGCTTGCCCTTGAAAGATGGCAAGGTTTATACCGGCGCAGGCTACTATCTCAACGAGCTTACGGTTCCGGTTCGCGCCCTGATGAAGGAGGGCTACGAAATCACTTTCGCCAACCCCAAAGGCAACACGCCCCAAGTGGATGTGCATTCGGAGGTCCCCGATTTCTTCGGCGGGGACGCGGCCAAGCTCGAGGACTATATGCTATTCCGCGACGGCCTGAAGGGGCTCAGAGATCCAATGCGCATCGCGGATGTCATCGCATCGGGGCTGGATCAATATGACGCTGTTTTCGTCCCCGGCGGCCATGGCCCGATGATCGATCTTCTCGATGATCCCGACGCCGGCACCGTGATGAGGCACTTTCACGAAACATCCAAACCTACGGCTGTACTCTGCCATGGCCCGATTTCACTTCTCTCGGCGCTTCCGAATTCGTGGGAAGTGGTCGCGGCGCTAGCGGCGGGCGATGCCGCTGGAGCGCACGAAAAAGCGAAGGGTTGGATCTATGCCGGATATAAGATGACTATCTTTTCGACAGCGGAAGAGCAGCAGCGGGAGCCGCTCGAGATTGAGGGTAAGGTTCTCTTCTACCCGGACTTCGCCTTGCGTACGGCGGGCGGTGACGTAAGTGTGCTCGCTCCATGGACGAGCTATGTCATTCAGGATCGCGAACTGATCTCAGGTCAGAACCCGTTCTCTGATCAAGCGCTTCTGAAACTTCTTCTGCCGGCACTCAATGAGAAGAAGAAGGTGGTTTCAGCGGCATAAGAACCGGAGAGATAACGGGGGGCTGGCCTACCCGGAATTGTTGCCGGCACCACAAGTAACTGAGGCTGCCCCACCTTTCGTGGTTTTCGCGAAAGGTGGGTACCACCGGCCTCGATTTCTCGTCTTCGTCACTACCGCCTCAAGCCCTCGTGCAGCTGAGGCATCTTCCACCAAGCCCTGATAAGCGTCGGCGGTGATACCCACCCTTCGAAAACCGCGAAGGGTGGGGCAGCTTCGGCATTGGCGATGCAAAGCTGGACAGCCCCCCAGGAGTGAAAAATTAGAATGTGCGGGCCAGACCCCTCATCACAACAGAAGCGTGGGAGATGAACAATTGGACGATAGATTGACGATACCTTGATATCGTCGACGGTATTACGTGCCGCTGGTGCATACTTTATTCCACAGAGCCCAATACCAAGGTATCGCCAATACCATCGTCCAATTGATTCGCCGGAGCACCTCGAGTGTAATCACTTCATGCAGCCGATTCGGCCGGACGACCGACACCGTAAAAAATAGGCTTGCCAAATCGTTCGCCCGTCTGGAGGAAAACGATGAGTATTATCGATAAGGCGCTGGAAGTAAACCGCAACTATGCAACTCGGGCAGAAAACTGCGCCAGCCCTGTAGCCAAATATTGAAGAAAGGATAGCAAAGACATGCCGGAAGCAACCTGGAAACCTCACGAGAAACACGGACGGCTGACGACGCAGAGCGACTTACCCGACAGCGTTTACGCCTTTCCGAAACATCGTAAAGAACCACTGACCGACGCAGAACATGTGCGCAACGCGGTCGCGCGGTTCGATCAAGTCATCGACGTCTCCGATGCCGACCGTGCCCTGGCGTTCGCGAACATCGAGAAAGCTGCAAGCTATTATGGCGTCAACCTCGCGGAGACCTCGTGGCACGACCTGGGCATTCATCCTCAAAAGAACGCATCGTGAGGAGATCGGACCGTTTGTGGATCTCCAAATCACGCCACTTCGATTGGAAGAATCCTATGGATATCCGTGATATTGGTGAATCCTATGCCTAAGGAAAAATCCATTCGATCCGGTTGGCGATGCGATCGTTGCGGCGAACCCGTGTCAGATCTGCAGGCGGGCTGGGTGGAGTGGCTTGCGGCAGAGGACACCAAAGGAAAACCAAAAATAAGCGGCTTGCGGTTAGTGCACCGTCGCAACACCAGCCCAAGATCGCGAGAGCCCAACGGCTGTCAGTACAATCCGCTAGACGAATTCAGAAAGAACCGGGGCATCGTGGAGGGATTAGCTCTTGACCGGTTCGCAGGTCCCGACGGTCTGATGTTGCTGCTTTCGATGATTGCGGATCGTGAACTTCCAGCGCAAGAACTGATCGAGCTCGCCAAGCGAGTGCAGATTCCGGGCTACGAAGCTGTCCATGAACTGGTTCACGATGCCGTTAGTGAAGGAGTGATAGCGCCTTCTATCTCGTCAGGCTTTTATCTGCAGTGCGAGATATGGGAGGTGCTGAAGTGGGCCAAATACGGAACTTCAAAGAATACGAGAAGTGTTGAGCGCCAGAATCGGTGCGTCGTTTCTCACTAAACTATTTCGCCATGCCTGTGCCGGCGGTTTCCAGCTTCGAGATTCGGGATTTCATCGGGTCGGCGACCAATTCAAGCTTTGTTCATCCAATCTTTGGTATGTGACGGCTTGCTCGCCGCACAAGGAGATGAATATGAAAGCAGTTGTTGTCCACCAATATGGCGGTCCTGAAGTACTGAAGTTCGAAGAGTACCCCGACCCGGTTCCGGGTCCGGGTGAGGTGCTGGTGCGGGTCGCCGCCTCGAGCGTGAATCCGATCGACTACAAGCGGCGCGCTGGATTAACCAAGGATTTTTATCCTATGCAGTTCCCGAGCCTCATTGGAGTCGACATTGCGGGGACTGTCGTCAAGCTTGGGCCGGGAGTGGAAGGCTTTTCGGTCGGCGACCAGGTGTTTGCTATGGCGGACAATACTTACGCCGAACTCTGTGTCGTGAAAGCCGCGGTTCTGGCGAAGGTTCCCGAAGGACTCGATTTGATCCAGGCGGCGGCGCTGCCGCTGGTGACGATCACCGGCAACCAACTCATGTCGGCTACGGGAATCAAAGCGGGCCAGACGGTTCTGGTCGTAGGTGCTGCTGGAAATGTCGGGCGCTCGGCGGTATTCACTGCGAAGGACCGCGGCGCGACTGTGATCGCGGGGGTTTTGAAGAGGCAAATCGATGAGGCGAACACTGTAGGCGCGGATCAGGCGGTCGCTACCGACGACGAAACCGCGATTGCGAATCTTCCGCCGCTCGATGCGGTGGCGGATACGGTCGGCGGAAAACTCGCCGAGAAGCTGATCGCCAAGGTCAAGCCGGGAGGAGTGTACGCATCGGTTGTCGAGGCACCGCAGAACGCCGCGAAGTATCCATCTGTAAAGATGGTGCACGTATTCTCGAAATTCGACAGGAAAACGCTCGAGTTCATGGCCGAAGCGGTGCGAGATAGCAAGCTGGTAATCCCGATTAGCCAGAAACTTCCGCTTAGTGAAGCAGCCGAGGCCCAAGCAGCAGCAGAGAAGGGCGCTAGCGGGAAGATCTTGCTGGTAGCTTGAACTATTTGCTGGGCATGCTGGGTCTGGACTTGCAACGTCTAAAGGAAAACTCGAAATGAAAAAAGATCACCGCGGAATCAATCCCGCTTCGAAGCCGAGTGGCGATGGATGTGTGGAATGCCTGGTGTCACCAGAAGGTTGGTGGTTTCATCTCCGCCGGTGTGCCGAGTGCGGGCACATCGGATGCTGTGACAGTTCGCCGAGCCAGCATGCATCGAAACATGCGGCTGCGACGGGGCATCCGATTATTACCAGCTTTGAGCCGGGTGAAGACTGGTTCTACGACTATGAGAAGCAGGGCATGATTACGATCAAGGGTGTGGAGTTGCTACCGCCGCACTCGCATCCAAAAAATCAGCCAGCTCCTGGTCCGGCAGGAAGGGTGCCAGCCGACTGGGAATCGCTCTTGCACTAGCTGCCCCTTAGAGAGCGAGTTCGGGAGGAACCGATTCCCGGGACGCGGCCGTGAGCAGGGCCGGGCCCGCCATAATTAGCAAACTCCCGGCGAGGATCAAACGATTTGGCACGGAACTTGGGGACTCTTTCCGGGTTTGTCATTGCGGCCCGGGGCCGACACTGCCATCTAATCTGTCGAATGGCGGCCAGACCTTTGGATGCTCACCGTGGCAGAGGGGCAATCGGGGGTATTATTACGACGCAATGTCAACAGAATCCGTGGTAGGCGGAAAGACCCAGGCCAACGGCGAATATGCCCAAAGAATTGATCGCGTCATTGACTATCTTCGCGGGAATCTGCATCGCTCGGTAAAGCTAGCTGAGCTTGCTGATGTTGCTTGCTTCTCGGAATTTCACTTCCATCGGATTTTTACCGCAGTTTCTGGCGAAACCCTGAATAGTTTTACGAATCGCCTTCGTCTTGAAAAGGCCGCCCGTCTGCTTCGTTATTCCGAACAAAGCCTGACCGATATCGCCCTGGACTGCGGGTTTTCGTCGTCGGCCACGTTTTCACGTGCCTTCCGATCTGCCTACGACACTTCGCCGAGTCAGTTTCGAAAAAGTGGCGAGATCAAAAAGAGCAAGATTTGCAAAGAACTCTTCCCGGAAGATGAATATGGTCTCCCCATGAGCGCGGAGGAAAAGAGAGCCGCGTTTCCAGTGAGATTGATCGACATTCCCGAAAGGCAAGTTGCCTATATTCGGGTTACGAATGCCTTTGAAATGGACAGAGTGCTTGCTGCCCTCGAGACAGTCATCGAATGGGCCAAATCCCAGGATGTGTTCTCGCAAGGAACCCTTTTTGGAATGACGGTCGACGATCCACACGTGACGCCAAAGCATCTTTATCGATACGAGGTCTGTCTTGCGTCGTCTCTTCCCTTCGAGTGCAAGGAAGGCATGTCGAAACTGAAAATGGCCGCCATGCGATACGCCGCCGTCAAGGTTTCCGGCGATATCCATAAGGTAGCTACGGCTTGGGACTACCTTTACAGAGACTGGCTTATCAACAGTGCCTACGAGCCCGAGCATGCGCCGGCACTCGAGGTTTTTTTAGACAAAGAAAGCGCCTTGGATTGGTCGCACTTTGAATTGGACCTATGCCTGCCGGTTCGGAAGCCGGCAGACTTAAGGAGTTCGCGTCCTGGGAGCCGAAGATCTGGGATGATCGAAACAAAGGGCAATAAACGAGTCACTGCTTAGGGGAGGAACTTATGATCAACGGAATTGGCGGCGCCTTTCTGTTTTCTAACGATACAAAGAGATTGGCAACTTGGTATCGCGATTGCCTCGGAATAGCTCCTGAGGGCGAAGATACCGAGTGCAGTTCAATTTATGCATCGTTCGAGTATAGGGATCTTGAAAATCCGGAGATCAAGAGAACGATAGCGTGGGCGATTATGCCCACTGATCAAGACATCAAGGATAAGCCGCGAACGGGTAAGATTAATTACACGGTGAAGAACATGGAAGAGGCCCTCAACCATCTTAAGAGTAAAGGCGTGGCCGTCGAAAAGACCGAGGAATATCCCTCGATGGGGAAGTTTGCATGGCTTAAAGATCCAGAGGGCAATCAGATCGAGCTTTGGGAACCATCCGAGAGTGTATAAAATTCACTAATTTATGCGAAGAATAGCCTGGCGCACGATTTTACTCAGCTCGCTGTTGCTTGTCTCGACCGGCTCCATGGGAGGACAGAAAGTGGAATCTCCGCAACCTGAAAAGTCGAAGCCGGCCGTCAAAACGGAGCAGCGCGGGCGCGGCCGCATTATTGGAATCGGCGGTATCTTCTTCAAATCCGCGAATCGTGATCAGATGCGCGAATGGTATTCGAAGCATCTTGGACTCGCTGACAAAGGCCAAGGAGTGATGCTTCCTTGGCGCGAACACGACGACCCGCAACAGGAACACGTTACAGTTTGGACTGTTTTTCCCAACTCCACTAAGTATTTCGATCCCAGTCCCGCACCGTTTATGATCAACTACCTCGTGGACGATATGGATGCTTTGCTCGACCGCTTGAAACAAGAGGGAGTAAAGATTGATGCCAAACGAATGGATGAATCCTACGGGCGTTTCGCCTGGATCTATGATTCGGATGGGAATAAGATCGAGCTCTGGCAGCCGCTGCCTGCAAAGCCCTGACTCTAGCAACAAGCTGCTTCGTCGTAAGCTGTTTCGTCGATCGATCACCTCGTCGATCAATCACCCCGGTAACTGGCCGGCGAGCCAGTAATCGACACTGAACTTTCCCGGACCAGAGCAGATCAGCCAGATAAAGAAGAACACGTACAGGACTTCCGGAAGGTAGAGGAAATCGTCGAGCCAGCTAAGAGGCGAAAGTCCTTTCGGCAGGGTGGAAAGCGCGCTGGTCAGGGTGGCGACAATCATATCGATCATCAAAGCCACGCAGGCCGGGCTCGAAAGAAAACCCACGGTCACCAACGATCCGCCAATGAACTCGACACCCGCCACGAAATAAGCCGTCTGCTGGGGAAACGGGACTTTCGCCTGAACCAGCGTTTCGTAAACAGGTTTCGTGCCGCCGGCGACAAACAGTTTGTTTCCCCCGGAGATGGCGAAGAACAGCCCGATCGATAGGCGTACCAAGAGAATGGCATATTGTTCCAAATCACGGCTGCCCTGCAGCGCAAACTGGACCAACCCTTTCCAATCCATCTCTCGTCCTCCATCGAAGGCAAGCGCTGTAACGATACCCGATGTCGCATCGACTTGTCTTGCAACCGCGCTAGTTAGGACTTAGCGGCTGTCTGGATGATTAAAGCCGACAGCAGCTGTCGGCCGTCTTTAGTTCTTTCGTCGCAGTGAATGCACGTGGCCGGCGGCAATCCTAATAACGTAGAGCTTCGATCTAAATTTGTGTCCCATCCCGGCCGAGCATTAACCGTAGACTTGGTCGGTGCTCTGTCCGACTTCGATAATATAACCGTCAGGGTCGCGGATGTAGCAGCGTATCTCGCCGTACTTGGGGATCGGTTCCGTGATGAACTCCGCTCCTCGACTTTTCCATAATTTGTAGCACGCTTGAATATCCGCAACGCGAAAATTCATAAAGCTGTTGATGTGATTCGGGTCGGGGACGCTGAGAGTTACCGTCGGCTTATCCGGGGTCGGCCCGCCGCCAACGTTCAGAATCATCCAGATATTCGCAAGCTGAAGGTACGGAGGCGCGTTGCCATCGCCCATAGTCAGAATGCGGGCGCCGAAGACCTTTTCGTAGTAGCGAGCCGATCGCTCGAGGTCGGCCACGGTGAGAAAACACGCGATGCTGATCCCCTCTCGCGGGGGCATCTCATAGCTCTTCTGGTCGATTTGTACGCTGTTCATTGACTATCTCCAATTCCGAAGCAGTATCCACCGCTGATTGTGGCTCTACCGTGTTCATACTCGGTGGCGATTAAACCTGACGAGGAAAGGAAAAACAATTAGACCAAGGTATCGGGGAATTCCATCGAATGATACCAAGGTATCGTCGATACCATGGTCCAATTGTTTCGCAACCGCGATTCTGATGAGATGTGTTTATCGCAGCGCTCGAGCGTATGGCGAAGGCTCTGCTGCCAGACATCCTCTTTTACGATCCCACGCACCCGGTCTCGTACCCGTACAATGGGGGGGCACTCACGGATGACGTTATGGACGGCTTTATATCAATCCTCACGAACGAAAAGCTCACGCGAGATAACGTTGGACCGCACAAGGATCTGCTCGCCTCATTCCCTTACGTTGGGCCGCCTCATCACATGGCCCGGCCGGCGGAAAAGGTGGCTGCCTAAAAGAAAGGCTGCGTATGCCGGGCAAACAAACAGCAATCATAACCGGAGCATCGGGGGCCATAGGCGCGGGTTTAGTCCAAGGATTTCTGGGAGAAGGTTATAAGGTCGTTGCAACGTCTCGGCACGTCAATCGAGAGTTGACTGCTTCAGGCAGCCTGGTCCTCCTCGATGGCGATATCGGCAAGCTGCAAACTGCCGACCAGGCAGTCGAAGCTGCGATCAGCAACTTCGGAAGCATCGATGTTTTAGTAAATAACGCCGGCATCTTCCTGAAAAAGCCATTCATCGACTTTACTACCGAGGACTTCGAGGCCCTTGTCTCCACTAACCTGCTTGGATTCTTCTACATCACGCAGCGTTCTGTAAAAGAGATGCTGAAAGAAAAATCAGGATGCGTTGTGAGCATCAGTGCGGCGCTTGCCGATCGGCCAATTGCCGGCGTAAATGGCTCCGTTTCGATGATTACGAAGGGTGGGCTGAATTCAGCAACCCAGAATCTCGCAGTCGAGTATGCAAAAGATGGCATTCGCTTTAATGCCGTAGCCCCCGGCGAAGTGGATACACCGATGCACCAGAATGATCCCAACGACTCGACGTTGCGGGCCGCTATGAAAAAGGCGACCGTAAAGGATGTTGTCGATGCCGTGCTTTACCTGGTGCAGGCAGGTCATGTGAGCGGAGAGATTCTCCACGTGGATGGTGCCGCTCCGGCTCGTCGTTGGTGAGAAATAGCTAAAAAATAAAAGGATGCCGACCGGACGCTGAGCTTCGCAGGCCGAAACCCGGCCAGCACGGCTCGTACAAAAAGAAACCGGGATGTCTTAAGAGTTAGACGACAGTCCAACCAAATCGTTCAGGTTGGCGGCTGGATTCTCACCAGCATTCACTCCCGGCACTCGAATATTTTACGCTATTAAATTTAAACTGAGCCGCTACCCTTTGAGAGAAACGGGAGGAGTCCAATCATGCGTTCTGATATCGTGCCCGGAGGTATTTTCCCTGACTACGAACTGCCCGATCACACGGGCACACTGCGCAAGCTCAGCGAGTTACAGGGCGAGGATCCGCTAATCCTTACGCTCGCGCGCGGCCACTATTGCCCAAAGGAACACCAGCAGCATTTGGAACTCGCCTCGTTCTATCCCAAGATCGCAGTGGCGTACACGCAGATCGCCACCATCGCCACCGACGATCACCATACTCTGCAGGAATTTCGTGCGTCAGTCGGAGCCCAGTGGACATTCCTTTCGGACGCCGATCGAACCATTCAGAAAGATCTCGACATCCAGGAGTACACCGACCCCGAGCACAATCCGATGATCCCGCATACTCTCGTGCTCAAGCCGGGCCGGGTGATTTACAGCATCTATAACGGCTATTGGTTCTGGGGCCGTCCATCGGTCATCGATCTTTGGCGCGATCTACGCGTCGTAACGAGTGAGATCCGACCAGACTGGGATCTGAGTACTCCTGGCCTCCGCGAAGCATGGAATGCGGGTGACCTCTCGCGTTTTCACGGGTGGAACAAGCGGGCAAGCTTGGAAGATGCGTCGATTGCACGGAAGAAATAGTACAGCCCTAAGACGCTCGTCGTGTGGGAATGCGATGACCTTCTTATTCCCATGCCGGATGCGGAAGTCGTGAAGCAGGTTGTGCCGCGGCCGAGCTGCGCTATTTCGAGGGAGGTTCAACTTAGGCGGCAGATGCTTGCGCAATATGAAGTTTGGCTGCCATTTTTACCAGTGCGGCAAGAGAATCGGCTTTCATCTTCTGCATCACCTGCCCGCGATGAGCCTTTACCGTGATCTCGCTAATGCCGAGTTCCCCCCCAACCTGTTTGTTCAAACGGCCGGAGACGACCAACGCCATAACCTGCCGTTCGCGAGGAGTAAGCGAGGCGTAGCGGTCCCGGAGTTCGTGCATCTCCGTGTCATGTGAGAGAACGAGGCGGCTTCGTTCCAGAGCTTGCTGGATGGCACCCAACAATACTTCGTCATGAAAGGGTTTCGTTAGAAACTCGACCGCCCCCGCCTTCATGGCCTGGACTGTCTTAGGCACATCGCCGTAGCCTGTGATAAAGATGATCGGCATATCCGTCCGTTCAACGGCAACGCGCTTCTGCAATTCGAGACCGTTGAGGCCGGGGAGAGAAATGTCGAGCACAAGACAGCTCGGAACAATGGCTCGCGGTCGATCGAGGAATTCCCCTGCGGATGCGAAAGTTTCCGGCTTCCACCCTTGGGTCTGAATGAGGAGTTCCAGAGACTCGCGCACCGAGATGTCGTCGTCAACAATGAACACGATGGGCGTGGCAGCTGACATTGGTAATGCCCCCATTTCGTAAACTGTTGAGCACGCTAAATTCATTGTATTCCCCTTTAGATTGACCGGTAAAAACTTCAAGTGGCTTGCAGCGACGTCTTGATGGCCGCAAGCAGAGCCGTGTCACTGAATGGTTTGAGCAGAAACCCCGCTGCGCCTTGCTTGAGCATTCGAGCACGAATCGTCTCATCTCTTTGACCGGTGATGAATATAACCGGAATCTCTTGTCCGCGACGCTTCAGCTCCCGGTGAAGTTCGGGTCCGGTCATGCCCGGCATGGCGATGTCGAGGATCAGACAGCTGGTCTCATCGACAAAACCGGAAGAGAGAAACTCTTCCGCTGACGAAAAAGCTCGAGCCGCATAGCCGAACTCCCGAAGCAGGTCGGGCAACGACTCGCGCACCGACTCATCGTCATCAACCACGGACAGAAGCAGACGTTCGCTCCCGCTCCTGCCTTTAGGGAGCTCCATGCCAAGACAATGCAGCATCCCATGAGGGACGTCCATTGTACTTTGGTATTGGTTTTGTTTCGATTACGAGAGTCGGACCGATTTATGCAGCGTCTTCGGTTGGATCGATGCGATTGATGCCAGGTTCGGCGTCAGCCAAACCCTCGACTGAGCAGGGGATAGCGAACGAAAATGTAGATCCGGGCCCATCATTCGGCGTTGCCCAGAGACGTCCCCGGTGAGCCTCAATGATGGAGCGGCTGATGGAGAGTCCGATGCCCATGCCGTCGGTTTTGGTGGTGTAGAATGCTTCGAAAATCTTCTCCGCGGCTTGAGTCGTCAAACCGACTCCCGAATCTTTGATACTGAGCCGGACTTGATTCGCCTCATCCCGTTCAGTTCTGATGAGCAACTCTCTCGGACGATCGTCAACTGTGCTCATTGCGTCCGCGGCGTTTCGAAGTAAGTTCAGGATGACCTGCTGAAGCTGAATGCGGTCCCCGGCTGCTGCGGGGAGGTCATCGGCAAGCTCATAACGCAGCATCACACCAGTTCGCTGGAGCTCACTTAACCATAATGCCGTCACCTCTCGAGTCGCCTCGTTCAGGTCCATCGATTGAGGAGATGGTTCTTTCTTGCTATAAAGCGTTCGCAATCGCGTGATTACGTCAGAGGCCCGGTTGCCATCACGAATCGTGCGCCGGACGGTTTCCCGGGCGCCATCGACATTTGGGGGATCAGCAGAAAGCATCCGCAAACAGGTGCTGGCATTCGTGATGATTCCCGATAGAGGTTGGTTGATTTCGTGTGCGATGGACGCTGTCAGCACTCCCAGGCTTGTGATTCTTGCCACATTTGTGAGTTCCGATCTTGCTTTGGCGAGGGCCTCCTCCGACATTTTCCGTTGTGTAATGTCTTCGGAAAGCTCCATCAGGAATCGAGGAACTCGTTCCGTGCCCGGCACAATAGAAACATTGTTCCGCACCCAAACTGACGTCCCATCTTTGCGCCGATACTGCTTCTCGATCTGAAATTGTTGGCGTTCTCCTGCGAGCAACTCAGCGATCAATATCCCGTCACGGTCGCGGCCCTGTTCATGCGTGATATCAAGAGAGGTAAGCGACTGTAACTCCTGCTCGGAGTACCCCAGCATCTTCTGATAGACGGGATTTGTGGCAATAAATCGGCCATTCAAGTCTGTGAGAGCTACGCCCACGGCAGAGTTGTCAAAAACAGACCGCCATCGTTCCTCGTTGCGCACGATTTTTGCATGAGCCACACGCAAGGCGTCTTCGCTTCGTTTGCGCTCGGTGATATCGCGAAGGTGGCCGGTGAAAGCCGGGGGGCCGTCTTGCGGGATGCGCGTGATTGTAAGTTCGACAGGGATTTCCCTGCCATCATTGCAGAGTGCAGTCATCTCAAGCCGCCGACCCAATACTTTCGAATCGCCGGTGGCCAGGTAGCGGGCGAACCCCTTACGGTGTCTCTCGCGGAGCCAAGACGGGATGATGACATCAGCAAGATGCCTGCCCAACACATCGCTCCGTCGATGACCGAAGGTTTGTTCGGCTGACGGGTTGAATTCCGTGATGCGACCATCGTGGTCAATGGCTATGACGCAATCCGGTGATGAGTCCAGGATCGCTGCTTTCAGGACTTCACTGCGCTTCAATTCCTGCTCTTCGTGAAGAAGCCTTTCTTCCGCCAGCTTGCGCTCGACGATTTCTTTCCTCAGCTCTTCGTTGGTCGCAGCAAGTTCCGCAGTCCGCTCAACCACTCGTCGATCGAGTTCATTGGCGATCCGTTTCTGTTCAGTTAGAAGTCCTGCCTCACGCAGTCCGATTGACGCCTGATTCGCAGCTACGCTCAGAAGAAGGCTTTCGGTCTGGCTGGGGAAGTCCGCTCGTTCAGAACCTACTGCAACCACGCCGACCTCGCCGTGTACACCCAGGGGTACGAAAAAGATTGAAAAGTCCTGCTCTTCGAATCGGTTCCGTATCGGCGGGGGCAAACTATCCTCTTCGTCTTTCAAACACTTGCTGAGCATCCCGCGAACGTCCTGCGACCGCATTGTTAGTTTGCATGAATCAGCGACGCGCAGGAGCTCCATGGGCGCTGTGGTGACTGGGTCTTTAAATCGGGCATAAGCGAAGTCAAGGCGGAGCATACGGAGGAGCGCATCGAGCAACATATGAACAATCTGCGTCGGCTCATTACCGCTCCAGATGGCAGGCAGAGCGAGCAAGCTGATCAGATCATTCACGCAGCGCTGAAGATGCTTGATGTCCTCAGCTGGGTCTCTCTCTTGCAGATCCATGCTAGGCCGCCGCGGATGGGGTTCTCGGACCAGCCCGGCGTTGACGAAACTCTCGCAGAAAATCCTCCGGTGGAATATAGAAGGGATTGTGCTGGAGAATGCCGCCGATTATGACCATGGGGTGCGTCCGCATAATGTCAATCACGGCGTCACCGCCAAATTTCCCGAGATGGTAAGTGCAAATGACTGCGTCGTCGTGGCGACGCCACACATTGTTTACGCGGGACTCGAACTCAATTACGTCGTCGACGTGCGATTGATCTTCAATCGCCCAATCCATGCGACAGCAAATTCGACTCAGCGGGAATTGTCCGCTGGCGTTGCCGCTGGCCAGCTGCTCAAAGACTGCGATCATACGATCCGGATCGAAGCGGCCATCCGGAAGGTAGACGTCTGTGTTGATGCGAACCTCCAGTTGTCCGCTCAGTTCCGCGGCAGGCGCGTCGATTCCTACGGCAGCCAAACGTCGGAGATGGTTTGGACGCTGATCGGGATTAACCACATGAATGGCTTTATGGCCGCAGTGGAACCCATCTCTTATGAAAGGAAGCAAGACCCGGTACTCTTCGTCATCGCTGTTGAAGAAAGCGCAGACATGACGAGTTTCATCGAGCACGGAACTGGCAAACGGGATAGGAGCGGTTGTCCTCTTCATGGCATATCCCCCATAGGATAGCGAGCCCCGCCCCGCAAATAAGGATGCACCACTCCATGCCCAAATGTCCAATTCATACTTTGGTATCGGTCGATACGTTCGTCCAATAGATTTGTGATCGTGGTTCTGGCTTAATCACATTGCGAAACAAATTCAAACGGCAGAACCCCTAATTCGAATGGGCCGTCCACGCACTCGAGAGGTTGACGATCGGTGCGACGCTTGAATCATGGACTTCACAAGAGTATTGAACCTGACGGTTGCAGCCAACGGAACCCAAGCCGTTTTTCGATCTTCGCCGCCTATACCGCAGGTCGTCCGGATACTTTCAATACTTGGCATTCCGAAACAAGCCGGCTTTGGAATAAACTTTACGCGGCAAACCATGAAAACGCTGTTTATCGGTAGAACCAGGGGCGTAACTCTGGCCGTGCTCGCGGCCGGCCTTGCGCGCGCGGGCCACAATCCCAACGCTCGAACGTGTTCGATCGAGACAGGTAAATCGGTTCACGGGGAGGAAGCATCATGGCACACGATAAAGAGAATCAGCAGTTGAAGAACACAGAGAGCTGCGGTATTGGCGATAGGCTCAGCCGTCGGAATTTCCTGGAGAAGGGCTCAGTGGTTCTGGCTGCAACCGCAAGCCTGCCGATTCTTGCGGCCGCGCAACAAACACGCGATATGAGCGGCGACACTCATACCGGACCTAACGAGACGCAGCCCGGACCGATTAATAAGGTTCTCGATGCCTCGGAGCCCGACTCCGTTTACCCACCTACTACAGACTCTGGCGGACAGCCTCCGTTCAAATATCCCTTCAGCTACGCCCACAAACGTATCGAGGCTGGAGGTTGGACACGCCAGGTTACGGTTCGCGATCTTCCCATTTCCAAGAAGATGGCGGGCGTCGAGATGAAATTAATCAGAGGCGGCATTCGCGAGTTGCATTGGCATGTCGGCTCAGAGTGGGCTCTCATGACCGCAGGAACAGCCCGCATTACCGCCGTCGATCAGCACGGCCGTGCATTTGTGGACGACGTTAATACAGGGGACCTCTGGCTTTTCCCAGGTGGAATTCCTCACTCGATTCAAGGCGTTGGTCCCGATGGCTGTCAGTTCCTTCTGGTATTCGACGATGGTAACTTCAATGAATTCGAAACCTTCCTTTTGACAGACTGGATGCACCACACGCCCAAGGAAGTGCTGGCCAAGAACTTCAATGTGCCCGAGTCCACTTTCAAGAACGTGCCTCCGCACGAGCTGTTTATCTTCCCGCGCGATTTGCCGCGCTCACTCGCGGAAGAGCAGAAAGAAGTCTATGAAGGTACCGGGCCCGTGCCGAATCCGTTTTCATTCTTGGCCAGCAAAATGCAGCCCACCAAGGTAAGCGCCGGTGGGAGCGTAAAGATTGTCGACCGGAAAACCTTTCCCGCCACCAATATTGCCGCCGCAATTGTGACCCTGAAGCCTGGCGGCTTGCGCGAACTCCACTGGCACCCCAATGAGGATGAGTGGCAATATTATGTGACTGGAACGGGGCGAATGACGGTATTTTCCGCCGGCGGACACGCGCGCACCATGGATTTTCATGAGGGCGATGTAGGCTATGTCGAGAAATCAATGCCGCATTACATTGAGAACCTTGGCGATACGGATCTGGTGTTCCTTGAGGTCTTCCCCACTCCGGACTACCAGGATATCTCCCTCGCGGAGTGGCTGGCCCACACTCCTTCCCGACTTGTAGATCAACATATTGGGGTTGGGGAAGACTTCCTGCATAAACTCCAGAAGAAGGAGGTCGTGATCACCCCGGAATAGCTGCTCATGTCTATCGGCAAGGTCGGCGGCGGGGAGATTAGAACTGGGAGTATGCCTTCCTGTCTACCGGATTTCGGCCAGACGACAATCGAACAAAGGAAGCGTTTCGTTCAGCCTGATTTGGAAGAGTGGGCACGCTCGATGGTACAGGTTTATACTCCGCCCATCAGTCTGTTGTGGATTCTTGAGACGGACCATGTCAAAGCTCTTAACGCCGCACCTATCCCGAGTAATTCTGACGTCCTTCTTGGTCCTAGTTGCTTGCTCTGAATCACTCGGGCAGGCGCCACGTCATGGCAAGATTTTCGGCGGCTACTTCGAAGAATGGGGCATCAATTACCCCGATTACAACATTGCGGACTTGCAGAAGAATGGCGTGGCCGACGAGTTGACACACTTGATCTACGCCTTCGGCAATGTCACCCCGACTTCTCCGCCAGCGTGCTCGATTGCCGATCCGGTGGCTGCCTACCAGAACTCGAAGCTTCCCAGTGTGAGCGGCAAGGCTTACACCGCGCCGCTCTATGGAAATTTTGGCGCGATTCAACAACTCAAGGAGCTTCATCCCAATCTGAAAGTGTTGATCTCTTTAGGAGGGCAGGCTGGGAACGTTGCGGGCTTCGTTACTGGCGCGGCCACGGCTGAGGGCCGCGCCGCGCTCGCGTCTTCTTGCATCGACATGTTTGTGAAAGGCAACATAGCTCCGGGTGTTACCGCTCCGGGCTTGTTCGACGGCTTCAATATCGATTGGGAATTTCCCGGCGCGGCGGACAAGCAGAACTTTACCGCCCTGTTGAAAGAGTTTCACGCGCAACTCAGTGCTTTGTCGAAGGCAACCGGCAAGAAATATGTGCTGACGTTCGATTCACCGGCGAACCCGAAGAAATATGTCAACATCGATCTTAAGGCCGCCGCTGCGCAGGTGGACTTCCTGACCATCGACGGTTATGACTACGCCAGCGCAGACGAGAAGCAAACCAACGAATCGTCTTCGCTGTATGACACTGCCGTGGACCCTGTCTATGCGGACGATCGCTACATTGATGCTACTGTGAAAGCCTATCTAAAGGCTGGCGTGCCTCCGGGCAAGTACACCATGGGTTTGCCGTTGTATGCCGTCGGCTGGGCGGGTGTTCCCAACGTGAATCATGGCCTGTACCAGAGCGCAACCGGACCTTCTCCAGTTCCTTTGGCTGACGGCTCGGGTCTTTGCGCCAAACCGGATAAAGCCAATCCTTCTCCGGGCTGCGACACCATCCTAACTACGGGATTTGCCACTTACTCGACGATCGAGAACCTCATCAATAAGTACGGATACGCCGCCTGGTACGACTCCGCACGGATTGGAGCGACACTCTACAATCCGGCCAGCGGAATCTTTTACACCTACGATAATCCTGCAGCAGTGGCGGCGAAGACGGCTTACGTCAAGAAGCACAAACTCGGCGGCGCATATGTTTGGGCGCTGAATGATGACGATGCCAAAGCATCTCTGACCAAGGCAATTGCGGCTGCTCTCAGGTAATCGAGATAGCCACATCTGTAAGTGTCTCCTTGGGAAAAACATCGCGCACCAGGCGGCCGGCACAGCCTCAACTGATCGAGTTCGCTTTTCGTAACAAGATCGATCCGGGTCCGCGTATTTTCCACATTCCAAAAGAAGATTGCTCCGCGCCTTCACACTCCACACCTTCTAGGAGTTAGCCCCTTGCAGATTAATTTGTAGTTCGGATTGCGGAACAAGGAAAAAGTTTCTTGACCGGACTCCGCTCGAACGGAGTAGGCTCGCTCGCTATTAGTGCTATAGAGCAGTATGGAAGGTATGACTTTTGCATAACGGCTAAATATAGCTGACTCTCACCACGCGGAGTCCGATCGAACCGCAGACGGACTCTTCTCTCAATCACCCAACCGCGGGCGGATCGCTCTGGCACGTCCCCCGAATCAAGGAGCTACAATGAAGCGTGCTTTACTTTTCTCCTCTCTCCTTTGCGTCTTTATGTCGATTTCGCTGTTGGCGCAAGCGTCAGTCACTCTGAGCCCGTCCAGTTACAACTTTGGAAGCACCCCGGTTGGCACAGGCACCGCGTGGGAAACCTTCACACTGGCCAACAGCGGCAGTTCTGCCGTGAGCATCAGTAACGTCACCGTCAGTGGCCCGTTCGTCGTGTCCAGTAATTGTGGATCTTCGGTGGCAGCCAACGGCTCGTGTCCAATCTACGTGTATTTCTACCCAACTGCGTCAGGCGCGGCCAGCGGCACTCTCACGGTGACCGACAACGCCACGAATAGTCCGCAGACATCTGCTCTCAGCGGCACTGGTGGAAGCGGCGGCAGTTGTACGACCACACCCAGCGCGCCAACTGGCTTGGCGGCGTCCGGCACAACCAGTTCCAGCACAAATCTGAGTTGGAGCGCCGTTACTCCTCCCGCAAACTGCACCATCAGCAATTACACTGTGTTAAAGAACGGAACCTCGATCGGAACCGCAACCGGCACAACGTTTAGCGTGAGCGGACTTGCGGCATCGACCTCTTACAGCTTCACCGTGGAAGCGACGGACGCAAACGGAACGTCAGGCCCAAGTTCGGCCGTGAACGTAACGACACTGGCGAACTCATGCACGACCAAACCCAGTGCACCGACTGGATTGGCTGCTTCGGGTACAACCAGCTCGGGCACGAACTTGAGTTGGACTGCCGACACTCCTCCATCGGGGTGCACGATCAGCAGCTACATCGTGTTGCAGAACGGGACCTCGATTGGAACCGCAACCGGCACATCGTTTGCAGTCGGCGGACTTACGGCATCGACTTCGTACAGCTTCACCGTGCAAGCCACGGACGCTGCCGGCACTTCGTCAGCAAGCGGAGCCGTGAATGTAACCACTCTGGCGGGTGGCGGCGGCACGTGTGCCACGGCGTGGAGTGCGACGGCGATTTACACCGCAGGCATGACGGCGAGCCAGAACGGAGAAAACTACGTCGCCAATTTCTGGACGCAGAACCAGAGTCCGGCGACGAATAACGGCGGAGCCGGCAGCGGCGAACCTTGGACTGCGACTGGCGCCTGTTCGACTTGCTCGGCCGCGCCGGCAATTCCGACTGGGTTGGCTGCATCCGGCACGACGCAATCCAGCACAAACTTGAATTGGAACGCAGTCACTCCACCTGCGGGATGCACTGTCAGCTACAAAGTCTTACAGAACGCGGCATTGATCGCTTCTCCAACTACGACATCCGACGCTGTGACCGGTCTCACTCCTTCGACTACGTACAGTTTCACAGTAGAAGCGACGGATGCGGCCGGCACATCAGCGGCGAGTTCAGCGGTGAATGTTACGACGCTGGCAAGTTCGTGCACAACTAAGCCGAGTGCTCCAACTGGATTGGCGGCCTCGGGCACGACCGACTCCAGCACGAACCTGAGTTGGAATGCAGTTACTCCTCCGAGCGGTTGCACCATCACCAGCTACACGGTGCTGCAGAATGGGAGCGCGGTCGGAACCACAACAACTACGTCATACACGCCGGCTAATCTTTCGCCTTCGACCAGTTACACCTTTACGGTCGAAGCGAGCGACTATGCCGGCACGTCTGGTGCCAGTTCGGCCGTCAACGTGACCACAACCGCGCTCACCAACCTCTTTGTGGCCGGATGGTATGAAGAGTGGGGAACTTACTACGCCAACGCAAACGTTGCGGATCTGCAGAACAATGGCGTAGCGGGCGTGCTCACCCACCTCATTTATGCCTTTGCCAAGCCGGTCGCGAACGGAAGCAATGTGAATTGCGCGCTCGCCGACACGTATGCCGATTATCAGAAGGTCGTCCCGCAGGTGCCGGGCGCTACTCCGGCCACGGCCCCGCTGCAAGGAAACTTTGGTGCGCTCGTGCAACTCAAGCAGCTCCATCCCAACCTGAAAGTGTTGATCTCGATAGGCGGATGGAATCCCCCAACCTACAACACGCTCTTCGACCAGGCAGCCAGCACGACCGCTCAACGACAGGCTTTTGTCGGCTCGTGCGTCAACATGTTCATCCAGGGCAATATCGCCTCGGGTGTATCCACCGGTACTCTCTTCGACGGCTTCGATATCGACTGGGAGTTCCCCAACGCAAACGATACAGCCAACTTCACGGCGTTGATGACGGAGTTCCGCAACGAACTGACCACGTTGTCGCAAACAACCGGCAAGACGTATCAGGTGCTAGCCGATTTGGCTGCCGGGCCATCAACTCCGGGCGCGGCGCCAGACTCCGGCAACGACGGTGGCTATGACACGATCAACATTGCGGGTCTGAATGCGGAGCTGGACTACATGAATGTCGACGGCTATAACTATGCCGGAGACTGGTCCAATGCCACCAATGACGCTTCTCCGCTGTATGACGAAACTGCTAGTCCGCTGTATGGAAAAGGTGACACGATCGACGCAACCGTACAGTACTATCTGGCACATGGCGCAACACCGGCCAAATACACCATGGGTTTCCCGCTCTATGGTGCTGGCTGGGCCGGAGGTCTGACCTCGGCGAACGGCGGCATGTACCAGAACGCAACCGGAGTTTTGGATGGATCGGGAACTCAAACCCCGAACGGAACTTCACCGGTACCCAACGCAAATGGAGTGGGACTATGCCCGACGGGCCAGAACCAGAGTAGCCCGGCGGCGGGATGCGACTTCCTGTTGGTCGACGGACTTGCTACCTACGGGACAATCGTAAATCTCCTGAACAACGGATTCACTTCCAGTTACGATTCAACCCGCTGCGTGGCCCGCATGTTCAACGCAACCACCAACACCGCCTTCAGCTACGACAATGCTGAGTCGGTACAGTGCAAGGTGAACTACATCAAAACCAATGGCCTGGGCGGTGGCTACGTTTGGGCGGTGAAAGACGATGACCCGAACGGAGACCTGACCAAATCCATTGCCGGAGATCTCAATCCGTAGAGGTCTGGCGGCGGGAACAACCACGAAGGCAGGCTGGATAAAATTCAGCCTGCTTTTATTTCTTTGCGCCTAACCGCGAATTGGGTATTGCAACTTCCGCTATATAGCTCTATACTCCGCCCGTTCGTACTTTTACGAACTGTGGAGGCGTTTGCCATGTCTACTCATTTCTTGAAGCGCTTGTTCCGATCAGTTCTGCCGACTTTACTAATCCTTCTCGCAGGCATCTCACCCTCTTTCGCTCAAAAACGCAACCAGGGCAAAATTCTGGGAGGATACTTCGAAGAGTGGAGTATCTATTACGCCGGATACAATATTGCTAACCTGCAAGATAATGGCGTAGCGGATAAACTAACGCACCTGCTCTACGCCTTCGGCAACGTGACCACAACTCCGGCGCCTGCGTGCGCGATCGCCGATACGTGGGCTGACTATCAATCGCCATACCTGCCCAGCGTGAACGGCAACCCTTATCCTGGGCCGCTTTACGGAAATTTTGCGGCAATCCAGCAGCTCAAGGGATTGCATCCCAACCTGAAAGTGCTGATGTCTTTGGGAGGGGCGTCGACTTCCAATACTACGGCATTCTCCGTCGCCGCCAGCACCGCGGCCGGTCGCCAAGCCCTGGCAGCTTCGTGTATCGACATGTTTATCAATGGCAACATTGCAGCGGGCATCACCGCGCCCGGCCTGTTTGACGGGTTCAACATTGATTGGGAATTTCCCACCGCGACTGATACGCAGAACTTTACAGCCCTCCTGGCAGAGTTCCGCACCCAACTGAACGCGTTGAGCCAAACCACGGGAAAGCAATACACTCTGTCATTCGACGGACCTGCCGGATCGCAGAACTATGTCAACATCGATCTGCGCAAAGCCGCCGCTCAGGTGGATTTCATCACTATCGATGGCTACAACTACTCCGGCTCATGGGTGACACAGACTAACGAAGCATCGCCACTATTCGATTCCCGCCAAGACCCGCTATATGGGCAGCAGCTCGACATCAACGACACAGTCGACGCCTATCTCAAGGCCGGCGTGCCCGCATCGAAATACACCATGGGTTTGCCTCTGTACGGCGCTGGCTGGACTGGCGCGCCCAATGTGAACCATGGCTTGTACCAGAATTCAACTGGGCCTTCTCAGGTTCTCCTGGCGAACGGAACAGGTATATGTACCGACCTCAGCGGTAACGAGCCCGGCTGCGACACGCTGCTAACTCCCGGACTGCTCACCTATTCGACACTTTCTACTCTTACCGCCAATGGCTACAGCAAATATTTCGATCCGCTGAGAGTGGCTGTATCACTCTACGATCCGGCTGGCGGAACTTTTTTCACTTACGACGATCCCTTTGAGGCCTCTCTGAAAATGATCTACATCAACCTGAAGGTTCCGGGAGGTCTTGGCGGCGCTTATGTTTGGGCGCTAAAAGATGACGATGCGAATGGCACCATGGTGAAAACCATGGCGGCAGGCCTGGGCCGTTAGTGGGTTTTGGCGGCTGGAAAGAATTGTCAAGGCAGGCTGACTGGTAAGTCAGTCTGCCTTGCTTTTCATTTGCACCGCTTATTTGGTAGGCACTTCAGGAACCGAGTTGACCAGGTCGCGCAAGGGTTTGATCACCGTGAAGCGAACCAGCGCTTGTGGCTTGTCGGCTTCATCGAGGATAGCGAGCTGCTGAGCCTTCCAACCAGCGGCTGCCGGTAATCCGGAGGAGAGATAAGAAATAGCTTCCATTCCCGCACTTCCCAACTCCGCAAGCTGCTGTACCCGCAACTCAGCTTCAGCGAGTGCGGGTGAGCCAGCCATCAGACGGAGGATCCCAGGCTCTGCTGCGATCCAGGCCTTGAACTCAGTCGTAAGTTCGGCTTCTTCTTTTGATCGGGTTGCCGGATCCTGCAGATAAGCACGCACTAGCAGTTCAAAATTGTGGCGCGACGGCGGGTCGGGTGGAAGAGCATCTACGAGCTGATTGAGTGGCGTGAGTTGATTCGGGTGCTGCATGTGTGCTCGTTGGCTGAAACTAACTGGCTCAAGAACGGACGCCAGTACATGCAGCGGACCAATCTGCTCGCTTCCCGCCAACTGGCGCAGGTTCACCGCCTCCTGCGAGATGTGCGTGAGGCCGAAAGCTTCCAGCCGCAGCGACTCGACGGCAAGCCGGCGGTACATATCGTCGACATTGTTCACGTCACGGGGCGACCACAACCGTTCGGCAATGGCCGCGGTACGCGGCCAAATGCGCGAATCGATATCTTGCGCCGTGGTCTGCTCGGTCCATATGCAGGCTTCTCCGCCGAGAATGCGGGCCTGCTGCTCAGGAGTCAGGCCGTTCGTTTGAGGCAATGGATCCACCGCATAGTGCTCTCCGGCGGTGCTCATATGATTCAAATAATAACCGGCTGAGAGAATGCTGCTGTATCCGTTCCTGGCTCCGGCGGCCAGCGAGTCGAAGCCACGCCAGCTCTGAACAACAATGTCCTTCGGCAAATCCGGAGTGAGAATTTCATCCCAGCCGACCATGCGCTTGCCATGCTTTTCGAGAATTTTCAGCAGACGCTGGTTGAAATAGTTCTGCAGCGCGGCGGTGTCCTCGAGTTTGTGTTCGCGCATGAAGGCCTGGATGTGCGGGTTCGCTTTCCACTCCACGCCGTTGTTCTCATCGCCTCCGATATGCATGAAGTGGTCGGGGAAGATGGCTGCCATTTCCCCGAGAAACGTATCGAGAAACTTATAGGTGCTTTCACGGGTTGGATCCATCACTGGATCGAAGACGCCGAACTCGCGCTCGATATGGAAGGGGCCAGCCGCACTGGCGAGATCGGGATATCCGGCGAACCATGCACTCGTGTGTCCGGGAATGTCGAACTCAGGCACCACGCGGATGCCTCGATCGCGAGCATACGCGACAATTTCGCGGGCTTGTTCTTGAGTGTAGAAAAATCCATCGGAGCCCAGCTCAGTGAGTTTGGGAAAAGCTCGACTCTCGATCCGGAAGCCTTGGTCTTCACTGAGATGCCAGTGAAAAACATTAAGTTTAACGGCGGCCATCCCGTCCAGATTGCGTTTAATAACGTCAACTGGAATGAAGTGGCGTCCGCAGTCAATCATCAGGCCACGCCAGCGAAAACGTGGCGCGTCATGAATCGACACCAGGGGGACGAAATAACCCGTCGCATCCGACTGCAGTAGCTGTTGCAGAGTTTCGAGACCGCGCATCGCTCCGACAACCGTAACGGCGTGGAGGCTCGCACCTGCGGCGGTGACTTCAAGAGAGTAAGACTCGTCTTCATCCACAGCCTGGATGGCTTGTCCAGCTCCTTCGACACTGACAACCAGTGTTGCAGAAGCGCCTGGTGGGCGGTGGAGATGGAGTAATTGAAATGCCACTTTTAACCTTAACGCGCTCGATCATGCGTGCTATGGTGGCGTCGAGGCGCGCATCGCGATAGCCCTCGGTAATGACAGCAAAAGAGGGAGTGAGCGTGAGCCGTCCTTCCTTCGTGGAAAGATTCGCCGGCTGCGGCATCAGAGTGTTGACGAAAACGGGAGCGGGGCTTTGCGGTGGCGCAGCCTGATTCGGCGTGCCGGACAACGCAGCAAGAGTTGCCAGAATTGCTGCGACATTTAGATGCATCATGTTCTCTTTTGCGTGCGCTTGCTGGGATACACGTTTTTCAGCGGAAGCGCCGAATAAACAGACTGTGGCGTTCTGAGCGGTAGAAGCCGACTACGTAAATCGTGGCCTTGCCCTTGGTTGAATAGATAATCTGGCGAATGCGCAGCACCGAAGCTCCTCGGGGCACCCTGAGGAGTTCCGCAACGTTGGCGTCCGCTGTTGTTGCATCCACTTCTTCGTCCGCATATGCCAATTTCGTCGCATAATCATGCTCAAGAAGGGCAAATAGCGAACTTCTTCCCAGAGGGGCCGAGGCTAGATCAGGAAAATCGGCTGCGGGCAAATAGCAGGTCTCTAGTGCAAACGGTTCTTCCCCTGTCAGCCGGAGGCGTTGAATCCTCACTACTCGGCTAGCTGCGGGCAGACCGAGCCTGGCTACAACTTCCGCATCTCCTTCGATCACCTTCGCTACCAATACTCGCGAACGCGGCGCCAGTCCACGGCTCGACATCTGTTCGGTATAGCTCATCAACTTGTTGAAATGGATCTTGGGCACGGCAACAAACGTGCCGGCGCCCCGGCGGCGCTCGACGACACCTTCATGTTCCAACCCAGCCAAAGCATGGCGTGCCGTCATGAGGCTCACCTTGTGCGTTTTGGCGAGTTCACGCTCGGATGCAACGGCATCTCCTGGTTTCAGACTAGCGCACGCGATGCTGTCGCGGATCTCGCCCTGGATTTTCTTGTAGGCGGGCATTCTGTTGTGGTGATTTCGAGACATTTTTATGATTCCAGACTCTTTTCGGACCACCAGCCCTGCGGAGAAAAGCCACCGGACGTACTGAAATCGCAAAATCGGCATTTGCAGTGCCTTATGCTATATAGCTTATCGAGACCCCGATGTAAAGGCTCAATTCCCGATAAGAATGGCGTTTTTGATCCCGGATGACGAAATGCCCACTGGAATTGCTCGCCCAGAGATGTGCACCATCGGAAGACGTGACTCCTGCACTTTTATGTCCCATTTTGCGGCCCGATTATAGACTTCCATCGTGCCGCCTTGGTCCCCGCGGGCTCAGACCAAAAATCGGTCAGTTCCCATCGGAAGAAGTTTCTGTGGATCGTGTTTTTTTCTTCTTGACTATGCACCACCTCGTGCTATATAGCATAGTGCGTTTAGATTATTGATCCCTTTGCAACGCCCTGTTGGGAAGCGATTTGAGGAGGTTCTGCGATGGCGGAGTTAACATGCGGCGTGCCGAGACGGTTAACGAGGAGTGATTACGGGATTATGCGGAAGAACGCTTTCTTTCTAGCTGGGTGCGTGGTGATTCTGCTCCTGTCAGCCTTGGGGCTGGGACAGGAATTGGCGGCGACGCTCACGGGCACGGTAACCGATGCTTCCGGCGCCGTGGTGGCCGGAGCCACCGTCGTAGTTCACAGCGAGGAGACTGGCGCGGACATTCGTTCCGTGACCACCACTGACAGCGGCAGTTTCAACATTACGAACATTCCCGCAGGCCGCTACACGGTCATGGTCAAGAGCAGCGGATTCCAGACTTTCGTGGCAAAAGACGTCATCCTCAACGTCGCTGAAAAACACACTCTGGATGCGCAATTGCAGACCGGCAAAGCCACAGAAACGATCGAAGTGACCGCTGAAAACGTACAAATCCAAACCACTACGGCGGAGGAGTCGGGGACCGTAACTGGCGAGCAGGTTCGGGAACTGGCGCTGAATAACCGCAACTTCGAGCAACTCATCCTGCTGCAACCGGGCGTAGCCAACCAACTGCCGGATAAGGTTGGGTTCGGTTTAGCCAACAATACGTCTATCTCGGTGAACGGGGCGCGCACCGGAGCGAATAATTACACCGTCGACGGCGCTGACATCAACGATAGCGGTTCGAACGGAACTCTGCTCAACACTCCCAGCATTGACGCCATCCGGGAATTCACTCTGGAACGCAGTAACTACGATGCGGCGTTTGGACGTAGCGGCGGCGGTCAAATCGTCGTGGAGACGAAGTCGGGAACCAATGTGTTCCACGGCAGCGCTTACGAATTCAATCGCAATAACTTTTACAATGCCAACACGTTTGGCGGCCGTGCCGCAATTGCTTCCGGTCAGCCGCTTTCTTCCGCAGACACGGTACCGATTGAGCGCTATAACGACTTCGGGTTCACTCTTGGCGGCCCGCTGTTTATCCCAAAGGTCTACCATCCCCAGAAGGACAGAACGTTCTTTTTCTGGTCGGAAGAATGGCGAAAAGCCAGCACGCCTGGTCTGAACATCATTAACGTGCCAACCAACGCCGAACTGGCCGGTTCTTTCAGCAGCCCGATTACGGTCGCTCCCGCAGGATGCGTGACTACGGCAGGCGGAATATCCACCATCAGCCCATCCTGCTACAGCAAGAATGCGGCTGCGTATCTGAAAGCTTTTATGGCGCCCAATCCGGCCAATAGCTCAACCGGACAACTGGTTACGAACTACAGCCAGCTTAATAACTTTCGCCAGGATATTATTCGCCTCGATCAGAACATCGGCGACAGGATCCGCGTCTTCGGGCGCTACATGGAAGACGTCGTTCCGCAGAATGAACCGTTTTCTCTGTGGGGAGGTGGAAACTACCCTGGCGTAGAAAGCACATCTGTGAACGCTCCCGGCCGTAACTTAGTGATAAATGCAAGCATGACGATCTCGCCCAAGGTCGTGAACGAGGTTGAATATGTGGATGCATGGGGTGCGATCAACTCGACGCTCAACGGGATCGCGAACTCGCCTACCTTTCTTAGTCAACTGACCAACAATACGAAATACACCGACCCCAACGGCCGCGCACCCAACGTCGGGTTTACCGGCGGAACACAAGCTGTGCCGGCGCTAACGGGCCTGGGCAACGGAAGTGCACCTTATTTTGAGCGCAACATCGATAAAAACATATTCGACAATCTTTCCATCCAGCACGGCAATCACACGATCCGTATGGGCGCCACCGCGATGTGGATGCAGAAAACCGAGAATGCTTCGGCGGGCTTCGCTACATTCACTTTCAGTCCCACAAATGGGAATCCGGCATTTGCCAACTTCCTGCTGGGACAAGCCGACAGCTATACCCAGCCGAGCAAAGACACGATCCCCCACCTGAACTACGTAAACTTTGAAGTGTACGTACAGGATGACTGGAAGATCTCCCGCAATCTGACGTTGAACGCCGGCGTGCGATGGAGTTATTTCCCGTCCCCGACTGACAGCAACAACACGCTGAATAGCTTCGATCCGCTGTTGTTCACTCCTGCCAATGCCGCGCTCATCGATCCCGTCTCCGGAAATATGACCGGGTTCACGGCTAGCGGCGCCGCGACCAGCGCAGCCACCTACGCAAACGGGCTGATTTTCCCTCGGGGAACTGCCTGCAGCACGGCGCAAGCGATCGCGCCCCAGGTCAGTTGCTCACCTTTTGGCAGCCGCGTGAATCCCAACTCTAATAACAACTGGGGGCCGCGACTAGGCCTCGCCTGGGATCCTCGTGGCAATGGAAAGATGGCTGTTCGTGGCGGCTTCGGCATCTTCTACGACCGAACGCTGAATGGAATCTGGGAACAGAACGCTTTCACCGACCCACCTCTAGTCCAAACGATCACGGTAACTAACACCGGCAGCAGCAGCCTCAATTTGTTCGATAACCCTCTGGGCGGGCAGGTCGCAGGTCCGCCGCTCGGTCCAAACGGCTTGATCGCAACGGGCTCCCCCACCTTCAAGGTGCCAAGCTACATGGATTACAACATCTCGATACAGCAGGAAATCCTGCCTAGCACCATTCTTGAAGTTGGATACGTAGGGACGAAAGGGACGCATCTGCTCGGCGATGTTGACATCAACCAGCCCACTGTCGCGGCAAGATTGGCGAATCCTGGGGACGATGTAAACGCGATTCGCCCGTATCCCGGATTCGGTGTGATTACCGACCGGGAGCCAATCTTCACGAGCAACTACAATTCACTGCAGGCTTCATTGAACCGCCGTTTCAGCAAAGGCCTGACGGTGCAACTGGGTTACACCTGGTCCAGGCTGCTGACGACGAGTCCGCAAGACAGGGCACTAGCGACTTACAACACTTACGATCTGAAGCAAAGCTACGGACCGTCTACGCTGAACACTCCGCAGATGTTCATCGCCAGCTATATTTACGATTTCCCGTTCTACAAAAGCCAGCAGGGATTTGTCGGCAAGGTCCTTGGCGGATGGGAACTCTCCGGCATCACCACCATCCAATCTGGCCAGTCACTCTCGATCACTCAGGGTTCGGATCCCTTTGGCGCGGTTGCACTCTATCCCGGCGGTCTGGGAATGACGCGGCCCGGCAGCACCGTTCAAATTCGAGCCGATCAGATTAGCAACAATGTCAACGGCCCGAAAACCGCAACCGAGTTCTTCAACACCGCTGCCTTTACCGACGCGGTAGGGCACTTCGGCAGCTCGCGTCCCGGTGCAATCTATGGGCCTGGATTGCAAGTCTGGGATATGTCCTTAATTAAGAATGTTCGGGTTGTCGAACGATTAGGCCTGCAACTGCGTCTCGAAACTTTCAATACGTTCAACCACGGCAACCCCATGACAGTCGACACGGGTGTCGATGATGGGGCCAGTTTCGGCACCGTCAACGGATGGCACGATCCGCGCAACGTTCAGATCGGGGCCAAGGTCAACTTCTGACGATCCGTACTGCCCACAAAGCGCACGCCTCGGCGTGCGCTTTATTTTTTCCCTGATCGTATTCTCGGAGCGAACTCCTTGCGGGAGCAACCTCATTGGCTCTCGTTCTTCTTAATAGCCGCTGCTCTCCGTTTCTCCTGGATCTCGAGCGCTATCTTTTGTTCCTTTGCCGCCTCCGGCGCCTTGCCTAACTGCCGCAACACGGTGCCGAGAACAAAGTGGGCCTCGAAGTACTCAGGATTGATTTGGACCGCCTTGCGAAGCGGTTCAAGCGCTGCGCTCGGGTGTTGTAGCGCCAGCTCAGCCTTTCCTAAACCAAACAGAGCCTCTGCATAGCGAGGATTCACAGCTAAAGCAGCTTTAAAGTGCCCCTCCGCTTCGTCCGGGTGGGACTTCTCCAGAAGGATCTGCCCCAGAATGCAGTTGGAGACTGGATCGTCGGGGAAGCGCTGCAGTTCCGCCCGGAACTCCTTCTCGGCAAGTTCATTTTCGCCCTCTCGCCAATACTCGAAGCCCAGGCCGGAATGCGCGCCCATGAAGCTGGGGTCAGCTGCCACGGCGGCTTGATACTCCTTGATGGCTTCCACTCGATTCGACATCTCATCGTAAGCCGTGCCCATCATGATGTGAGCAGACGCCGAGTTTGGACTCACCTGCAGGATTCGAGCGAAGACGTCAGTCAGCGCCTTGTAATTCTTCATCCGCAGGTATGCCTTGCCGAGCATATCGAGGGTCTCCAGATCGGAGGGTTCGACATGATTCGCGCGTTCCAAATAAGCGGCAGCCTCCGGATAACGATCAAGAGCAAAGAGCGACAGGCCGGCGAGGTCAAGAATCTGAAAGTCAGTTGAATATGTTGCAGCCATCGGCCTCAGTAACCGCCACGCCGGCAAATAGCGTTGGGATTTAAAGTACGCGATGGCAAGATTGCGTTTTGTCGAAGCGTCGTCAGGGCGGAACTTCAGCGCTTCTTCGTACAATGGGATTGCCTCGGCAGGGCGCCCCCTCCGGGCCAGCACAATTCCCAGATTGTTAAGAGCTGCGATTGAATGCGGATCGATTTTCAATGCGTGCCGCAGAACTTGCTCAGCAGCTGCGTTGTCGCCTTTGTGCATGGCTTCCGTAGCCTGTTCGAGGTCGGTGCGTAGCTGTACTTCTTGGGCATTCGGCGACCGTGCCTCTGCAGGCACTCGCGTCTGAGCCACCGCACAATGCGCGATCAGCAGCCACATTGCGTAGATTCTTGCGATCTGCCAGCCGCGCATTTGCATCAGACAAATTTTAACCCACTGATCGAAGTAGATAATGGTTGGTCACGTCGAGGTATGCAAGAGAATGACGGTGGCGCGGGTGTGTGTATTCCATTCGCAGCACTCGGCCGATTTGTTGACCGGCTTGCCGACAACTGAAACGTGACGTTGCTGCGATCGAACGCGAGTTCTTTCAAATCATGCGTCCGACGTCGCTGTTGAAACCATTCGCCAAACCAGAGAAAGTTGCCGCGCCGGCAGCGTTTGTTCGCAGCCGGCTCTCCTTGAACAGCCAAACCCGCCTTCAAATTTCGCAAGGAACCGGCGACGTGGAGGACGTGCGGAAATTGCTACAAGGGACGACTTTTCCCAGTTCGGGAAGTTGTACGCTAGCGTAAGTTGTTTCCTGTATATGCAGATGCAGAACGTGAGTGTACTGTTGAGTCGTCCTTTCTCCCCGCCGATTCGTCGACCTTTCGACGTGGCCCGCGATCAGCAGCCTGTTAAGGACGAAAAGAGGCTGCTTGTCCTATTCAATCTTGATCGTCGACGATAGCTCCATAGTTCGAGATACCTTGCGGTCCTGCTTTGAACAGAGCGTCAATTGGACAGTGTGCGGCGAAGGCGTGGATGGCCGGGAGGCGATTGAAAAAGCTCAACTGCTCAATCCGGACCTCATTATCATGGATCTCTCGATGCCCAATATGAACGGACTTGAAGCTGCCCGCGAAATCAGACGGACCCACCCAAATATGCGGATGCTGATGTTTACCACTTTTAATACCCCGGCTCTTGAAAAGGAAGCTGCGGCCGCCGGCTGCGCAGCAGTGGTTTCAAAGAGTGACGTGCAGCTTCTATTTCGCAGCATAGGACATCTGCTGAACTTCAGAAACTAATAGAAACTAATCTTAGGCTGGAACGTTGGGCTGCTCGAATCTCTCGCGGCGTTCTCAGAATATCTGCCGTAATCGCCGAGCCGCTAAAAAGCGAGCCCAAAAAGCGAAGAGGCGATCTCTGCAGAGATCGCCTCCTTCGCAAGAATTCGCTGGCTTAGACGGCCTGAACGTTTTCTGCTTGCCACCCTTTGGGGCCCTTGGTCACGTCGAACTGCACGGTCTGGCCTTCCTGCAGGCTCTTGAAACCGCCAGCCTGGATTGCGGAGAAATGCACGAAAACGTCTTCGCCATTCTGACGGCTGATGAAGCCGTAGCCTTTAGCGTCATTGAACCACTTTACTGTTCCTTGTTCTGCCATGTGTTTTGTACTCTTGTTCCTTTTTTGATAGTTACGCTGGAGGGATTCGGAAGAAACTTGCGCAGGTTACTGGCTGTTGAAGCGAGAACTGCTCACGACCGATTCGGTCTAACGTACACCTCGATGGTACATGGAGAGGGAAGGATTAGCAAGGTTAATCGGCGGAAGCTCGCGCGTCGCTTTCCAAATAGCTTGGTGTACACCGGGGAGCTGCAGCGTCCTCCGCAATGCGCTACTCACGCTATAATTGCGCCCACCCATGGCTCTCACCTCTGGCACTAAACTCGGCCCTTACGAGATTCACTCTCCGCTGGGCGCGGGCGGCATGGGAGAGGTATATCGCGCCCGCGATACGCGGCTCGACCGGACCGTGGCGATCAAAGTCTTGCCGCACCACCTTTCTTCCAACCCAGATCTCAAGCAGCGTTTTGAGCGCGAGGCGCGGGCGATTTCGTCGTTGAATCATCCGCGCATTTGCACTCTGCACGATGTGGGCCATCAGGACGGCGTGGACTTTCTGGTGATGGAGTATCTCGACGGCGAGTCACTGGCCGAGCGCCTGCGAAAAGGGCCGATTTCCCTAAGAGAGACGCTGAAGATTGGGATTGAAGTTTGCGAGGCCCTCGAAGCTGCGCAGAAAGCAGGAATCGTTCATCGGGATTTGAAGCCGGCGAACATCATGCTGACCAAGAACGGCGCGAAGTTGATGGACTTTGGGCTGGCAAAGCCGACGGCTGCGGGACTTGGTTCGTCGGCCAGCGCGCCACTCTTGTCCGCGGCGAAGACGATGAGCGAAGCCACGCCGCTGTCACCGCTGACCAGCGCCGGAATGGTGATTGGCACGATCCAGTACATGGCGCCGGAGCAGATCGAGGGCAAGGAAGCCGATGCGCGGTCGGATTTATTTGCTCTTGGCGCGGTGCTCTATGAGATGGCTGCCGGCAAACGACCGTTTGAGGGCAAGAGCCAGATCAGCGTAGCGAGCGCCATTCTGGAAAAGGATCCGGAACCCATGCGAACGCTCAAGCCGCTGATTCCCGCGGCCTTCGAACGTGTGGTGAGTTCATGCCTCAGCAAGAATCCTGAAGATCGTTTTCAAAATGCGCACGATGTCAGGCTCGACCTGGAATGGATTGCCGAAGAGCTCCCTCAACTTTCAGCGCCGCAACCCGCGCAGGTTGAACGATCGCGCTTCAAAATTCTGCCTTGGGCTATCACTGCGGCGGTTGTGCTCCTCGCGGTGGGAGCAATATTCGTGGCGCAGCGCGGGAAACCTGCTCCGCAATATACGAGCGTGACCTTCCGTGAGGGAACGCTTTCAGGGGCACGATTCTCTCACGATGGTCAGACTATCGTTTTCAGCGGACGCTGGGAGGGTGAGCCTGCGCAGATGTCGGTGGCGCGCGTGGGTAGTCCGGAGTCGCGCTCGATGGGGATCCCTGCCGCAGAGGTGGCGTCGATCTCCTCTTCTGATGAGCTGGCGATTTTTCTTGGTTGCGAAGAAAATTTCTTTCTCAATTGTGGTGGAACGTTGGCGACTGTAAATCTGGCCGGCGGATCTCCGCGCACGCTGGCCGAGCACGTGGCCCAAGCCGATTGGCATCCCGATGGCAAACGCATGATCATCTCGGTCAGCTCGCCGAATGGCCCTCGGCTGGAGTTTCCCCCCGGCCACGTGATCTACCAGCAAAACGCAGGATGGTTCGGGCACCCGCGCTTCTCTCCGGATGGCAGCATGATCGCTTTCGAAAACCATTTCATTGCCGGAAACGACGATGGACAGGTCGAGTTGCTGGATATGAATGGAAAACACTCGGTGCTTTTCAAGAGCTCCAGCGTGGAGGGCCTGGCGTGGAGTCCGGATGGAAAAGAGCTGTGGTTTGCCGCGACCGAGACTGGCGGGTGGGCCGACACACTCTTTGCGGTTCGGCCTGGCGGAAAGCCGAGAGTTGTACTGACGTCGCCGTCGATCCGCCTGTACGACATTTCGAAAGATGGCCTCGTCCTTCTTTCTCATGAAAGCTGGCGGCGGCAACTTATAGGTTTTTTCCCGGGAGACAAGTCCGATCATCCCTATTCGTGGGACGACGACACGCAACCGACTGCGATCTCCACTGATGGCCGTTTGATCTCGTTCTATGAGTCTGGAGAGCTATATGCGATCGCGCGTGACTACCAGTCCTACTACCGCCCCACCGATGGTTCTCCAGCAGTGCGATTGGGGATCGGAGCGCCGGCAATTTCGCCGGACGGCAGGTGGGTAGTTCTGGGCTCGAATCAAGCCAATTCGAAGCGGCCGCTCCAGCTTCAGCCTCTCGGCCCGGGTGAGCCGAGGGATCTTGCAACGCCCGGACTCATCGCCTTCAACCGGATTCGCTGGTCGGATGACAGCCGCCAAATTGTTTACGAGGCCCAGACGGAACAGGGAGGCTGGAATGCTTACCGGCAAATGGTCGCGAGCGGACCGCCCATCTTGTTAATGGCCAATATTCGGGATTCCTATCCCGCGCTTTCGCCCGACGGAAAGATGGCTGCGTTGCGCAAGGAGCACGACGGAATCTATTTATGCTCGGCGGACGGACGACAGCCAGTCAAGCTGAAAGCCGCGTCGGACGAGGAGTTTCCCATTCGTTTCGCCGAGGGTGGAAAGTCTTTGCTTATCGCGGATCCAACCGGCCGCGAGTTGGTGCTTACTCTTATTGATGTGGCCAGCGGCCGCCGTCAACTGTGGAAACGCATCGACAGCGAATCCCGCGCCGATCAACTTTTTGTGGCGACCCCAGATTTGAAATATTATGCCTATCCATTTCCGAGGTACTCGTCGGTTCTTTATACCGTAGAGAACTTGCATTGAAGGGCTTTCAAGGAGCGAGTCGGCGATTTCAAGCTTCGTTGCCCGGATCAAGGCTCGATGGTTGCGTCCGATGGCTGCATCGATTCCATCTGCGGTGGCAATGCTCAAGCGCGACGCTGTCAAACAGGATATAATCAGTATACTTAACCTCGAAGACACGCCACGAAGCTGCCTGCGCCTTCGCGATTGAGAGATCGAGAGGCGCGTCTTGTTCCGGCGATTACCGCCCTACCTCACAATCTATGCCAGAAAGCGTGCGTCTTGACGCGGCTGGTGGCGTTAATAGCGACGATGACCCTGGCGCTGGCCGTGCAATTTCGCTCTCCGGCCGATTCCAGGTTGGCGGTCTGCATTATTGTGTCGCTGGCGGCGGTTACCGTTGTGAGTAGTTGCCTTTTCGGCGGCAAGGTGGCGTGGGCACTCCCGTTTCTGGTCATTCTCGGTCTATTCACGCCGTTTCAGATCGGCCGATTCTCCCACGAGTTGATGTCCATACTCGATATGGCGACCCTGGCGCTGTTCGCGGCTGCGCCTGTGATGTTAAGAAAATCCACGATGACGTTGACGCGAGTGGGAAGATTGTAGGTTCCCGGCGTTGGTCTACTAACCCAAGATCCAGGAGTCCTTTATGTCCGCTATCAATGGTGACAAGTCCAGATTCAATCGGGAGCGCAAGCAGAAGCTCGCTCGGCGGAAGCGAAACCGTGAGATGTTGCAGCACGCCGCGATGCAACCCAAGCCGGCCAATACTGGCACTCCAGCCAAGCCAAGGTCGGTGCCGGCATGAATCCGCCGCTGCTGCCTCCGGTGCTTTCCATGTTGGATGAAGCGAAGAAGATTAGTGCGGTGAAGAAGAAGCGCGTGCTTCTGCTGGATACATCGTCCCACAAAAGGGATTTGCGGGCTGAAGTGATGCGAAAGCTGGGTATCGATGTCGACTGCGCAGCCGACATTGGAGAAGCGCGTTCCTGGTGGAGAGCAGATTTATACGATCTGGTCTTGATCAACATGGAGAAAGAGCCGGGTCATCGCGATCAGTTTTGCGAGGAGATCCGGGGCGCGACCCCGCCGCAGCGGCTGGCATTTCTGGTGGGCGAGCCAGCGTACCTGGCAAATCTGCCCAATGAGCATGAATCATTCGGAGCCGCGAACGGGGACGGCGCAGTTTTGATTGGAGATGTGAAAGCCGCACTCTCCGCCGATCTAAAAGGTTTGACGCAGCGTTGGGGTATCCTGGAAGCGTCCCGCCGAATTTCTGCAGTGCGCTCCGCCTGCACCGCGCGGACCAGAGCGATACAAGACAGACCGGCGCCGGTGAGAGATTCGGACGCGCGGCCGTCGAAGCGAATCGCTCCGCCGGCTGTTACGTTAGACGATTTATTGAGAGAGGAAATGCGATGAAGAACCTGTATGTTGGCAATCTACCCCACAGCACCACCGAAGCCGATCTGCGCAGCGTTTTCGAACCGCACGGTCCGGTAGAAAAAGTCAGCCTGGTGACCGACCGGGACACGGGCCGCTCGCGCGGCTTCGCATTTGTGGAAATGACGAACGCCGCCGACGCGGATAAGGCGATCGCCGCGCTGAATGGAACCGACCTGGGCGGCCGGCCCTTGACCATTAACGAGGCTAAACCCAAGACCGACCGACCAAGAGCCGGCGGTGGGGGTGGCGGTCAGCGCTTTGGTGGCGGAGGCGGAGGAAGCCGTAGCCGCGATGACTACCGTGGTCATCCTCGTCAGCCGAGGGAACCGCGCTGGTAGTATTTGCACCGTGCAAGGTTCCATAGGTGGTCTGAACCACCAGCCAGGGATGAAATAATAAAATATGTAGGGGACAAATATGCCACGAGGCCGATCCACTTTTACGAAACGTCAGAAAGAGCAGACACGGCAGCAGAAACAAAGAGATAAAGCCGAGCGCAGGAGCCAGCGAAAACAGGATAAACCCGAAACCGGCGGCGTAGATGACATGCTCGAGCTCCGGGAAGCGGCGGCAGCGCAAGCGGCCATGTTCCAGATGGGCGACGATTTTTCAGAGACAGAAGATGACGAGAATCCTATCGAGTAATCCTGGAATGAGCAGATTGATGGGCTGATCTCCTCGAGTAGTGTCATCGCGCGTTGGAACTCGCGGAGCAGGTCCGCTGGAAGTTACTTCCTCGCCGTCGCAGTCTTCCCCTTGTTTGCCTTGCTACCTTTCTTATCCAAACGTTCGAATACAGCTGCGACGATGAGGGGCAGGCCGACAGTCGCATCGACGAAAACCTCGCCGAATCTGCCGCCTTCTGCCGGAGGCACGAACTTGCCCCACGAGACTGCTTCGCTGTACGGACTGCCAGATAATCCGCCCCAGTAGACCGGTTCAGGGCAGATGCGCAGGCCGTAGTGATAACGCTTCAGGGGAACATTCTCTCCCAGGCGCCGGTGACGCAATTCGCAGAACGGACCGAATTGCTGCGACCAATTGCGCGGCACGCCGCCGCCGATGGTGATGATGCCGAGCTTTTTCTGACGCAGCAACGTGGCTGCAAAATGTTCGAGATCTTCGAAGGGATCGAAGCGGATTTTGTGGCGTCCGGTTGATTCGCGCAGGCGATTGTTCAACGCAGTGTCGAGGCCGAGTTCGGAATCGCTGAATGCCGGCACGAAAACCGGGACGCCCATGGCGTGCGCCGATTTCAAAATTCCGCGTTGATCTCCGGAGTGCTTTGCCAGATACGCACCGATCGCATGATTGAGCTTGTAGGAGCACATGACTTCATTGTGATCCCAGCCCTCGAGCACGGCTGACATGACTTCTTCCACGTCGTCGAGATTCTGCTCAGGCTCGAGCGTGTCGTAGACGCGGTTGTAGCCCTGTTCATAAAGTTCTTCGTCGGAGACTTCGGGATTGTGACGAAAATGAGCGCGTCCGGTGGCTTCGACCAAGCCGTGAGCCATAAGGGCTCCAGTGGAAACCACGGCGTTGACGATGCCGCGATCGATCAGGTCGGTCACGATCAGTCCCTGTTTGGCTACCGTCATTGCGCCTGAGAGCGTCAAGACAACGAAACATTCTTCATCGCGGGCCATAGCCTCAAGCACGTCGGCGGCCTCGCCCAGCTGGCGTCCGGTGAATGCGGTTTTTGACATGGCCCGAACCAGATCGTCGATGGAACGCACTTTGTTCAAATCAAGAGGCTCAAGCGGAATGAGCTTATCCTCGATCGGATTGTGCAGATGGCGCTCCAAGCCGTCCCCGGCGTGCGTGGCGTGATCGTGGCTTTTCCCCTGACGTGCGTGGTCGTGGTTCCCGTGCTTCAAGCTTTCACCTCCGGGCATGAGGCCCGTGTACTGCTGATTCGTTGATTCGTTGAATCGATGACTCGTCGGAGCGATGGCGATTACACTCGTATTCGTTTTGCTCTGCTATTCTATCGTCTTTAGGCAGTTGACAAGGAGTGCTTCGATTGCCCCCTGATAAATTTCGCGTGGCTCTGATCCAGATGTCGTGCGGGCCGGAGCCGGAACAGAATCTGCTGAAGGCGCTCGACCGGGTCGCCGAGGCGGCGGGACGAGGCGCGAAAGTCGTCTGCCTGCCGGAGCTTTTTCAGACGCAATACTTCTGCCAGCGAGAAGATCATGCTTTGTTCGATCTGGCTGAACCGATTCCTGGCCCGGCGAGCGACAAGCTGGCGGATTGTGCGCGGCAGCATGGGGTTGTGCTGATCGCCTCGTTGTTCGAGAAACGCGCTCCCGGCGTCTATCACAATACGGCCGCGATTTTCGATTCGGATGGATCGTTAAGCGGACTCTACCGGAAGATGCATATTCCTGACGATCCGCTTTACTACGAAAAGTTCTATTTCACTCCCGGCGATCTGGGATTTCGCGCCCTCGACACCAGCGCGGGCAGGCTGGGTACGCTGGTTTGCTGGGATCAGTGGTTTCCCGAGGGCGCAAGGCTGACCGCGCTTCAGGGTGCGCAGATTCTTTTTTATCCGACGGCGATCGGATGGCATCCGGCCGAGAAGGCGGAGTTTGGCGAGGCGCAGCACGATGCATGGCGAACCATTCAGCGCGCGCACGCGATCGCCAACGGAGTTTATGTCGCGGTGGTGAATCGCGTGGGATTTGAGACTGGCAACGTGCGCGGTAAATCGACTCCGGGGCAAGGATTGGAATTCTGGGGCGCATCGTTTTTTTGCGATCCGTTTGGGCGCGTGGTGGCAGAGGCGTCGCATGACCGCGAAGAAATTTTGATTGGCGATGTGGATTTGAAAGCCCTGGAAGATATTCGCCGCAACTGGCCTTTCCTGAGAGATCGCCGTATCGATGCCTATGCGCCGATCTCAAGTCGTCTGCTCGATGGACTCTAAAATCGGGTTTTGCGTGTAATCGCCTTGGCTACGCTATGTTCGCTGTGAACTCACCGCCAGCGGGCGCCCTCTGAACACCGCCGCGTTTTGGTTGCGAGACTTTTTGAACCATGTTACCGACCGGGCGACTCGACCCATCCACCGAACGCACGCTCTGACTTCGTCCCCAGATTACTGTTGCAAATTCTACATCGCCCTGGTTGACGGCATCCTGAGCGGGTTGATCGCAGTGAAAAATGAATTCGCGGTCAGCGCGACCTCTCAGCGGCGCGAACTGTCTTTTGCGGGCCCTCGGCGAACAGCTGCGAATAGATCACGCCAGCCAGGGCGGCGCCAATGATTGGAGCTAGCCAGAACAGCCACAACTGAGCCGCAGCCCATCCCCGCACGAAAATCGCCGGACCCGTACTCCTTGCTGGGTTAACGGAAGTGTTCGTGACGGGAATAGAAATCAGATGGATAAGAGTAAGGCACAGCCCGATGGCTATCGGAGCGAAACCCTTGGGAGCCCGATCGTCCGTGGAACCGAATATCACCAGTAGAAAGAACAGCGTCAGCACAACCTCTGCCACGAAACAGGCCAGCAGCGAGTACCCACCGGGCGAGTGGGCGCCGTAACCATTCGAGGCAAATCCTCCGGCCAAGCTGAATCCTTCTTTGCCGCTGGCAATGAGATATAACGTCGCGGAGCCGGCAATTCCTCCCAAAACCTGCGCTACGACATACGGCAGTAGTTCAGAGACGGGAAAGCGCTTTCCGACGACCAGGCCCACCGACACCGCTGGATTGATGTGGCATCCTGAAATAGGCCCGATGGTAAAAGCCATGGTGAGCAAGGTCAGCCCAAACGCCAGAGCAACCCCTGCAAAGCCAATGCCCAGGTTCGGAAATGCAGCCGCTAACACCGCGCTTCCGCAACCGCCGAACACCAGCCAGAACGTTCCCAAAAACTCTGCGAAACAACGTTTGCTAAGAGTCATATAAGCCTCCAACTGAGACTATCCTGCCGCACGTCGGAATATTACAGCAGGCTCAACAACCAGAGAACTTGGCGGAAATAGAAATCACTGTGTTCTGAGGGCACGTGGCAATCTGGGAGGCATTTGCCGCTGTTGTCGATAACTCACGATTGGACTCATTGGGCCGGAATCCGCTCGTCAAGATCAACGTCAGTCTCAGACAATACGCGATTTATCATTCCATGCAATAAACTACCTCCATGCCCCGGTTCAATCATTCAAGTAACACTTTAAGTAGATCCCAGGCAACCGTCCACTTTCGCATGCCTGCCGAATGGGAGCCGCATGCGGCCACTTGGCTCGCATGGCCGCACAATCGTGAAGATTGGCCAGGGAAGATTGAGCCGATTCCGTGGGTGTATGCGGAGATTCTCCGTAGTCTCGCGCGGCATGAGCGGGTTGACCTGATCGTCGAGGATTCTGCCGCGGAACGCAAAGTTCGCAAGCTCCTTAATCGTGCTGGCGTCCCCTTGAAAAATGTTTGTTTTCACCGTTGGTCTACGGACCGGGTCTGGCTGCGCGACTCTGGATGTATTTTTGTAGCGCTGGCAAGGCCGGGCTTTGCCCGGCCGGGCAGCCGAGGGCGGCAGTCCCCACATGGGTTTGCAGTTAACTTTCGCTTCACTGCATGGGCAAAGTATTCGAACTGGCGGAGAGACGAAAAGATTGGCGCCCTTATGGCTGGTGCCGCTGAAGTCGAGGAAATCTGTCCGGAACATCGTGGCGTGCGCGTGGTACTTGAAGGTGGTTCGATTGACGTGAATGGGAGCGGCTCGCTGCTTACCACTGAAGAATGCCTGCTGAGCAAAGTTCAGCTTCGCAATCGCGGCATGTCGCGCAGGGATTACGAAAATATCTTCGCAGAGTATCTTGGTGCACCGAACGTGATCTGGCTGGGCCGCGGAATCTGCGGCGATGATACGCACGGCCACGTCGATGACCTCAGCCGTTTCGTTGCAGCTGACACTGTGGTGACCATGGTCGAGAGCAACCTTAAGGACAAGAATTATAAGCCGCTGCGCGAGAATGTTCGACGACTGCGGGCTGCGCGCGATCAGGACGGCAAAACCTTGAACGTGATTGAGATTCCGATGCCTCGGCCGGTTATTTTTGAGAAGCGACGATTGCCCGCGAGCTACGCGAACTTTTACATCGCCAACGGAATCGTGCTGGTGCCGGTGTTCAACGATCCGAACGATCGCATCGCGCTCGACATCTTTACTGAGTTATTTCCTGGGCGCGAGATTGTGCCGATTTATTCCGGCGACTTAGTGTGGGGATTTGGCACTATGCATTGCATGACGCAGCAGCAGCCTGCCTGGGGCTCGGTGAGAGATTACGACCTGCTACGAAAACGACCTGCAACAAATCCTCCAGAGGGCAGCGAGCGGACAGGGGTGTGAGAAGGCCCGCGCCGGTCTGAAGTGCCCCGTCGGCAACTCTTTGTCTCTCTGATCTTTTGTTTTTCTAGGTTTGGAGGTGGTAGATTGCCGTGTGGCTATACCGGATCGCGACATTCCCACCAACCGACTCGAAGCGTTCAGTGACGCCGTAATTGCCATCATCATTACGATTATGGTCCTGGAATTGCGCGCGCCGGCGGAACCTACGCTGGCTGGCGTCCTCAAAGTTGTTCCCGAATTCCTGACGTACGCTCTCAGCTTTCTTGTTGTAGCCATCATTTGGGTGAACCACCATCCCCTGATGCACGCTGCACAGACAGCTACGGCGCGGCTTTTATGGTCAAACCTGTACTTATTGTTCTGCATGTCATTTGTGCCATTCGTGACTGAGTTTCTGGGCAGAGACTACCGTGAGCCGTTGGCGGTAGCACTTTATGGTCTTGACCTTTTCTTGTGAACAGCGGGATTTTATTTTCTTCGCATGGAACTGATTCGACAGAGCCGGGGCGATGCGGTGCTGACTAAATATCAAAAGCACATTCAGATGAAGAATGCTATTGCCGCAGGGCTTTATTTCGTGTCCGTACCTTTGGCGTACCTTACGATTTACGCTTCGTATTCCATTTTCGTTCTGCTTCCCGCTCTGTATTTTTGGCCGGAAAAGACACTTTTGGGCGAATAGCCGATGCCGGTTGCCTTTACGGAGCCACCGTGGAGGAGGTCGCGGAATCGACGAAGATCGGCAAGCGTTGCGCAGCGCTAATGGCGCATTTAGCAAGTAGTAGGTAGGCACAAAAAGCGGGCCCTGAGGGGCCCGCAATTATTTGGAAAATACTGGGCTTTTTCAACGCTAATTGCTTTGTTCGAAATCAAACTATCGGCCTGGTCCAGAAGGCGAACTACCGGGGTTCGTTGAGCCAGGACTCGTCGACCCCGGATTCGATCCCGGATTCGGTGTTCCCGGATTGGAGCCTGGATTGGACATTCCTGGATTGGTCGATCCACCATTCGGCGACGTTCCGGGGTTCGAAGGCGAACCCGGAGTGGTCGGACTGGTGTTCGGCGTTGTTCCGGGAGTGGTGCCGTTCGGATTCGTAGTCGACGGTTGCGTCGGGCTTCCGGGTGTGTTTGGGTTGCCGGGGGTTCCCGATCCCGCGCTACCGGTAGGCGGAGCGGTGGTGCTTCCCGTAGGCGGAGCGGTTGTGCTTCCCGTAGGTGGCGCTGATGGTGATGATTGTCCTGGGGTAGCCGAGCCTCCACTTGGCGCGGCTGCGCCCGGGGCGGCGCCCGCTCCTCCCACTCCAGCCTGCGCCATTACCCAGGTTCCACAGCACAGAACCACCGACAACAACATCAATTTTTTTGGGGACATATTGAGAGGCCTCCAGCCTTTGAAATCTCTGGCAATCCTCAAGTCAGCGGGCGGAGGCGCTGGCTCAGAAATCGCCATCGATCAAGTCTGAGGGCAGAAGGGAAGCTCTGGCATCCGGCTGATGCCGTATCTGGAAGTAAGGAATCGGGTAGCTGGCGAAGCGCAGCTTGAGGAAATACCCGAATACCGCGAGACCGGCGCTGCTACGTAGCGTTGAAACTACTTTTTGTATTCGGTAGGCTGCGGACCTTTTTCGAGTGTCTCCCGATCCCAGATCCAACCCTGACGTGTATAGCTGGCAAGTTCGAAATCCTGCGTGAGTTCGAGAGCGTCGACGGGGCAGGCGTCTTCGCAGAGACCGCAGAACATGCAGCGGCTCAGGTCATAAGTGAAATTGGTGAGTTCTTTACGGCGGGTCTGCTCGTTGCGCGCGCTCGAAACTACTATTAGATTTTCCGGACAGGCCAGCGCGCACAGGTCGCAGGCAATGCACATCGTTTCGTTCGTATCAGGATTGACGTTGAGCCGCGGCGCGCCGCGATAACGCTCGGCCACCTGCGGCCGCTCCATGGGATATTGCTCGGTGTAGATTTCCTTGGGATCCTGATAGCGGAAGGTGACCTTCAGGCCTTGCAAAAGGTCGACGAGAAAAATTTTGCGAAGCAAACTCGGCATGCCCATGACGCGCTTAGCATACCACTTGGAATCGGCAGTTGCCAGTTGCCGCGCAGCTCGCTGGTTTGAATGGTTTAGAGCGTGGGCAAAAGTCCGGGAACTTTTTGGATACTTTCGCGTATCTAGAATCAGAGACCGATATGCGAGCCTATCTCGCCAATTTGAAGCCCAATCTCCTGATACTGCTGGCGCTTTCGGCGCTCGCGATCGCTTACCCGATCGTGACCATCGTGATGCCGGCAATCATAAGGGCAGTCGTTCCGGACGCTGTGCGCTCAGTTCTGAGCTTGATGTAGCGAGAAACCCAGGCGAAATCTTTGGCGGCTGAGTCGTGCTCCGCAGCATATAAAATCACAACCTAGGATGAGCGACCCGGCGCACGACGATGAACTATGGATGGAGGAAGCGTTGCGGGAGGCGCAGCGCGCGCTGGAAGCGGAGGAAGTCCCCGTGGGCGCCGTGGTCGTGTGCGGCGATCGAATCGTTGGCCGGGGACGGAACCGCAACATCGAAGACACCGATCCTTCGGCCCATGCCGAGATCATAGCGTTGCGTCAGGCGGGCGCGGCGCTGGGCAATCATCGCCTGAGCGAGTGCACTCTGTTTGCTACAATTGAACCGTGCCCGATGTGTGCCGGAGCGCTGGTGCACGCCCGAATTCAGCGTTTGGTTTACGGCGCGGACGATGCCAAAGCGGGCGCGGTTCATTCGGTGATGCAACTGGTAAACCACGCCAGACTGAACCACCGGATGGCAGTGCGGGGCGGAGTTTTAGCGGGGCGATGCGCTCAGTTGTTGCAGGAGTTTTTTAGGAGTCGGAGATAGTGGCCGGAGCTACCCGCCGGTTGCATTCCTGAACTTGTCATTCCGAGCGAAGCGAGGGAATCAGGGTTCGCTGCTAGGCGGCGGTTAAGAGTTGCCTGTATTTTTCATGCGGAGAGGTGCGTGAGCGGTTGAAACGATCCGCCTCGAAAGCGGGCGAAAAACTCCAACGCCAACGAAAATAAACAACTTATCTTGCCGAGTATAGCCGAAAATGCGGTATGTGCGGCGAATTTTGCACCCTTCCTGCACTTTTATTGAAAATGATTTTCAACTCTAGCTTCTTCGAACTGCTTCGCCCTTTTGTTTCAGAATGATGCCCGATTGGCTTCCCGGAGCTCATGAACGAGGCGAGGGTCGGTTCCCCGGAATTCTCGGTTTTACGCCGTAGTTGTTTCTTGTGCGACGTCGGGAGAGATACTCGAATCGACCGGCACGCTGACGGCCCTTCTGAACCAAATGATTGCGGCCTCCCCTTGTTTCTGTTCGACGACATCGACATCTCGGGCGTGGCCCAGGGGGTTCCGGTAATTTTTTAGAGCTAAGAAGTGCGACTTGAGAGCCTCTCGACTCTCGAATCTCTCCTTGAAGACGTCCCAGTTCTTGTCAACAATCTTGTGAAGGTCCATGATGTCGGCGTACTGCATCCGAATGAGCGGGTCCTCGATCCGAACGACGATTCTTGATCGATTACGCTCGCTGATCCGCTCCTTTATTTTCGCCTGCAAGTCACCTGGCATGGCGATCTTCCAATATTCCTCCCCAAGATGTGAACGCAGGACATCGTGCACAACTCGGCGGAGCTTAACTTCGATTTCGTCCACAGCAAGTCGCGCCTGATCGCGAGGAACGGCGGCACCAGAGTCATAGATGTCGCCTTCGCCCACAGCAGCTAGGATTGCAGCCCAAATCAATTCAGCCCGTTGCTGCAAAAAAGAGTCATAGTCATCAGTCCATATCGGTGAGTCTGTGCCCGACGGAATCAGGTGTGATCGCAAAGCCGCAGCGAAATTCGGGTTGTTGGTATCACTACCCCTGAATTCTACAAAGTAGTTTGAAGGCGGTCGATCTTTGATCTTGTTGTTTAAGTCTGCAGGCAGGAAACAAAAATTCGGTAGGAGATGAACCTCTTCGACATACCGTTTGAGTGCTTTCTTTATGAAGTTCTTCGGGAAAATGTGGTGCGCGTTCGGGTCTTTGAACTCACTGAAATGATCCTTGGCGAGTGAGATGTCAGCTCCAGTGACGAAATGCTTCGGTTTGGCCTGCGCTAGGAGGCATAAAATTGCATTTCGCGCCGCGCCCGATGCGCGATTTATTTTCATTTTTCTGATGTCGTCTTTGGTCAGAGTTAATGGATAGTTTGGCAGCATGTACATCCAATTGGTTATGGTCGCTCGCCGCCTGACTATGTTGGAATTGAACGCCTGCTACAAAGCTCGTTTGACTGGAAGCTGGCTCCGGTTTAAATAGGACTCGCGGACCAGCCCCGCTGTCGACTCATGGCCCTGTGACCGGCGCGCTACGTCGTACTCAAAAACGCCAGTGAAGGTCGAACTTGAGGTTCCGCAAGGAAGACTACGCCCATGGCTACTCTACCAAGACCAGCCGAGCCGTCCCGATCCCCATCTCTCGAAATCCTGGAATCGTCCACCTTTCATATCAAACCCAAGCGTTTGCTCGACGTAAGCGATGTAGCGGAATGGCTAGGAGTCAGCAAAGGATGGGTACGCGACCACGCTTTAGGCCGTCGGCAACCGCGGCTGCTCGCGATTAAACTTGGTCCGGCGAAGGGAAAGGGCCTGTGGAAGTTTCGTGAAGAAGACGTCCATCAGTTTATTCAGGATCAGCGGCGGAGATAGAAAGCGTTAGGGCTGGGCCTGTCAGATCGCGGTAAGCCTTCAGCGCCGTGGCTCCAGCATCATCCCCTTGGGCAGAAATAGATTGTCGTTTGATACAAGATGAACGCGAGGGAGAATCCTTGTCAGCGTACCGGAACGTCAGCCCTCGTTTTTTCCCGCCTGACTGAGACGACAGTCGAGATTGCAATTCCTCCTATGCAGCAAGCCCATAGTAGGCGGTGCAGAAGCAAAGGCAATGGCGTGTAAGCCCGACAAATAGGATTGAACGAGTAAAAGGAAGTCTGCACTAGCACCGAACCAAGCTCAACCAGAGCCAGCACACTAGCCAGCAGGATCGTTAGAATCGGTTTTCCTCGATGTGGAAGGAACAACACCGCAGCAATCAGTAGCCAAAAAGCGAATGCGGCAGCGAGAGTCACCACAAGAACCACACGCTCGCTACGTTCCCGGAGGCAACTGGAAATTAGGAATGACGGGCCATAGATTGCGCTTCCTGCCTCGTAGGGCAGATTGCGCTCGTACCAAGCCACGAGCCCGGAGCCGCGTAGCTCTCCTCCAGCGCGGATGTCGCCTTCAACTTGATACCGTTCCTTCTCCACTTTGGACTGCGCAATTGAGACAGAGACAACTAGTCCCGCCAAACACGTAGCGATCAATGGAATCGCCCAAAGAGAAGCCAGTCCGTGTGTTGTCGACGTTCTCGAATGTGGGCTGGCCCAGAACGCTGCAATCGGTAGAAGATAGGCAGCTGCAATCGAAAGCAAGATCAACGTTACTGAAACTGAACCAAGCGCAATAGCGATGGGAGGCCCGTGCAGAGGCCACCAAAGCTCTCGAAACCACCAGATAGTTAGAGTGAGTGCAGACGCCAAGTATGCAAGCAGACTGAATTTCGAACTACGACAGAGCAAGAATCCCAAAGCTCCAAGAAGCAAAAACGCGATCATTACCAGATAGGCCGGAGGCTCTTCTTTGAGAATTCTTCCAGCTAGATAGCGGTAATCCACGTTCCACGCAGTGTTGCGAGGCGTAGACGGGATGTACTCCAGCTTTCCGGCGACGCGTTGTGTAGGCAAGTAGATGGCTTCACGGTAATACGTCGTCGCCCAGACCCCATCAGGGGAAATCCAAGAGAGAAGATGGGCACAATGCCACTTGGTCAGGACTTTGCCGCTGTTTATGTCAATCCGCTGAATGTCCTCCGTGTCTCCCGAGCGTACTTCTTCAATCACCATGGTCGAGGAGCCGGGAACCATCGAGTGCAAGCCCAGAGAGCCATGATGCGGTATACGCCTGACGATGCGCTTGGTTGCAACGTCCCAGAAATCAACCTCGTCTGATGCCGACACGACCAATGTGTCCGGGCTGTCAGGAAGAAAGAGATAACCGCCGAGTTCCTTTGGCTCCTTGATCCAAAGGACGACCTTGCCTGCCATATCGCGCACGACAATGCCGGAATTTTCGCGCCCGGATGTAGCAAGCAACTTACTATCAGGGCTGAGTTCGGCTTCGTCGAAATACTGCCAGACACACGGACCACCTTCTGCGCACGTTCCTCCTGAGAACGAACTGACTTGCCGCAACTTGGTGGTGTCCCAGATGCTGATGCCATCTGTGCGCGTGGCGATGAGGAGTCCAGAAGGGCTGTACTTCAAACTTTGAACCCAATCGGTGTCCCGAAGTTCGGCCTTCACAGCACCGCTTGGAATTTCGAAAACATAGATGACGCCGTTTCCCGTTCCAAAGGCCATAAGAGAGGAGTCGGGAGTGAATGCAAAGGCGTTGGCGCTCACCTCAATGCACGGCAGCAACTGTTTGCGCTCGCCAGTGCGCACGTTCATGAGCCAAATGGCTCCCTCGGAATTGAATCCGAACCAGTTGCCGTCTCCGCTCAGTTGGTAGCCGAAGATGTTCTTATCGCTACCTCTGTCTATCGCCCATCCGGGCGGATCAGGAATTCGAGGTCTGGGAGGGCATTGGCCTGAAACCCTTGCCACCGAAACTAGGAAAAAGCACAGAATGGAGGCAGTTCGTAAGCTGCTGATTCGAAGACTCGCGACTTCGTGTGAGACACGCATGAGGGCCTTATTTCATCTGACTCCATGATCGTCTCCGGAGTTCCAACGCAGAAAGTTACGTCCGTCACACATAGCCACTCGAACTGGCTCGAAAATCTGCTCGGCGAACCATCGCAAACGAAGCGCAATGAGGGGCGAAATTCTGCGAAAAATGAGAGGAATGCCAAACCCTTTGCGAACTCACCCGGCGAATCTTACGGATTTACGGTGGGTCCAGAGGCTGTTTTGTCACCCAAGAATCGTTGATGATCGGCTGACGCTGTGCGGGTTCGCATGGCCGAGGCGAAAATTGGCCGACGCACCGCATTTTAATGAATGGCGTTAAAGCTGGCGGAGAGAGAGGGATTCGAACCCCCGATACCCGTTAAGGTATACACGCTTTCGAGGCGCGCGCCTTCAGCCACTCGGCCATCTCTCCGCGCCCACCAGTTTCATTTTTATTTTATCAGGGAAGTTGTTGGCCTCGAATTTCTCCGCCCATCTCACTGAATTGAGCCAGGTTCAGCCTCCCCATCCAAGCCCAGGATGCGGTTTGTGACCTGGTTCACCATCTTTGCCACCTCCGGGTCTGTAATCTGTGTATAGATGTCCAGGGTGGTACGAATGTCGCTGTGTCCGAGTTGGGCCTGCATCTCGGTCGGGTGTGCTTCTTTCTTGCCATGTGTGGAGAAGCTCCTCCGTAGCACCTGAAAAGTTGGATGAAATGCCATTTCCAGTCTCTTCGCGACCGGGTAGAGGCGCAGGCGTAGCCAATTGTCCGGGTGAATCGGTGTCGCCAGTGGCTTTCGCGCCCGAGCTTGCATCCCAGGAAACATGAGGGCATTGGCATCCGGGTTCGGGCACCTCGCCCTCCAGAGGTCGATCGCCTTGCGCACGGCTTGGGGGATCGCGACAAGCCGATAATTCGTGCGTCCGTAGCGGTTCTTGCGTTTAATTTTCTTGCGCTGCAGCCGGCCCCGCCACGCGGTATTGACAATAGTGAACACATTGCCGCTGTAGCATCCCCAGGTCAGGCCGAAGAGTTCGCTCGGCCGTAGGGCGCAGAAACAGGCAATCAAGAAGATGGCGCGGTCGCGGATGCCGTCAAGACCGGCCAGCAGCTTGGCATACATATCGACGGGAAGAACCGGCTTGTCGGACTCCTCGATCTCGGGTATGACGGTTTTGCGTGCGACATTTCGCTCCAGAACCTCCTGGTCCAAGGCCTCCGCTAAGGCAGCTTTGATCAGATCGCGCACATGATAAACAACTGTGTACGAGTATTCTTCCGCAGCCAGCCGGTTGAGTAGCATCTGCACCTGAAACTTAGTGATGTCCTTGAGGGCCACGTGTTCGAGGGTTGGATAGACGTGACTGGTGAGGTAGTCGAGGTTGGTGCGGCGTGTCGCGTCTCGCCAATTGGCGCCGCGCATGGGGATGTAGAAATTCCGCATCCAGTTCCCAAATGTGATGGTTCCGTCTGCCGCTCGGGTAATTGGACCGCCGTTGATGGCCGCCAGTTCCGACGCCAGGATCTTCTCGGCGTCGGCCCGGTGCATTTTCGGCTTGTAGCCCACAACGCGGCTGCGGTGATGTCGTTTCGCTTTGCCGGTTGTGGGATCGGTCAGGTAGACGTTGTAGTGGATTTCCCAGCCGCCGGCCTCGGTCGCGACCACTCGGCCTCTTTGATAACGCGCACGTCCGCGTGCCATGAAACCTGCTTTCTGCGCTGGAATTGTTGTTCAGCTTTCGATTTCGCGCAAACGCGCGACGACGAGCTGTCACCCAGCCGAAAGCGGCACCCCGCAGGCGAAATTCGGCAGTTGCTTTCGAGAACATCCCTGACGAAAAATGGCTGCGAGTTTCTTATTTGCACCCTTACTGCACCCTTCAAAACTCTAAGCCATTGACGTAGAATCGCTTACATGCGGATTACGGGCCGCCTCGAAAGCGGACATACCTTAACGGGTATCGTGGGTTCAAATCCCACCCTCTCCGCCAGATTTTGCGCTCGCGAGTCCCACAGCCCGACCAGCCTGACGTCCGATTTGCGACGCGCCCTAAATCCTGCTGGAGTACTCCTCGGAATTGTGCTGTTGGACGCTTATCGTGTGACCTAGGCCCTGGATTTCCTTCCAGCTCTGCACTTTGCTTTTCATTCGACAACCACCGTCGCGGTCATCTTGGGGTGAATCGAACAAAAGTATTTGTAGGTGCCGGGCTTGGTCGGCGTGAAGGTGAATTTCTCATCGGTGTCGAGCACTTTGGATCGGAACACTTTGTCATCTTCGACCACGGTGTGCGGGATATCATCGCGATTCGTCCAGGTAATTTGGGTGCCGGCTCTCACTCGTAGTGTCGTCGGCGCGAAGCTGAAGTTGTCGATCTTCACTTCGACGCTGGAAGCCTGCACGGCGCGCGGCCGCAGCGCTCGATACGCAAGAATGGCGACTGCGAGCGTCAGTAAGGAAATGATTGCGAGAATTCGTTTACTCCTTTTCATGTTCTGTTCCTTTCGAGCGCGATCTTGGCGAGCAACCCCGCAGCGCGGTTCAGCTTCGTACTATTTCCGGCATCGACTCAACTCGCGGCTGTTTGCTTACGCAAGCGTGGAATCGGTAACGGCCAGCGCGTGGCGACCGCGCACGTAATTCACGTCGGTGATGCCTAACAACGAGCGCAACTGGCCCGCTGGAACTTTCATTGGGCCGGCCGACGCAGCCGTCCCTGGCTGCGGCTGCGGAAATGCCGTGGACGCTGCAGTGTGAAAAGTGACGTTGCCTTCCACCTTCTGCATGGTCTGATGAATGTGCCCATTCAGCACCGTGACCGAGCCGAAGCGTTTCAGGTAGGCGAGCGCCTGGGCGCTATCGTCCGTTCCCCACCCCCAGTCGGGATAAATATTCCAAAGAGGCATATGCGCAAACACAACGATGGGCGTGCTCTTTGAAAGATGGCTCACGTCGTCATTGAGCCAGGCCAATTGTTCGGCGCCAAGTGATCCCATGCCGCCAGCTTTCAGGTTCATCACATTGATGAGGCCGATGAAGTGCACGCCTTTCTTGTCGAAGCTGTACCATCCAGCACCCTTGGTGTTCTTGCCAAAACGCTCGCGGTACTGTTGGCCGTCGTCTTCCAGGACGTCATGTTCGCCGGGGACGAAGAAGACTTCTTTAGGCCGCGCGGATTGCAGAATCTGTTGCACCTGATCGAACTGCGCAGGCTTTGAGAGGTGAGTAATGTCACCAGTGTGCAGCATAAATTCGGGAGCGGCTGGCAACGCATTGATCCTGGCGACAGCCGCTTGCAGCGTGGCGACGACATCGGAGTTGGCTGGCTTGTCGAAACCCATGTGGCTGTCGCTGATCTGCACGAAGCTGAGGTCGCCTTTGGCGTGCTGGTGAGACGCGTCGCTGAGGCTGAAAGATTTGAGCACTCCGCCTTCAAGCACGCACAGCGCTCCGGTGCCGGCCCAGGCCATACATTTCAAAAATCCGCGGCGGTTGACTCCGTCATGGTTGTGGTCGAATAAGAGCTCGTCTTTCGTATTCCGCGTCATCGCATCCTCCGTTGTCGTGACATTTCGTTCATCGTGGAGAACCAGGAGCCGCCGCTTTTATTCCGCTAGCTCGCAGAAAAATAAATTTGACGGCTCGAGGAATAAAACGCGGGTTGGCTGGTTTACTCTTGTGTGCGTGTCGGAGAGCCTGCCACCGGAGTCATTCGAGCAGTTGGCGATGCCCCTTTTTGAGCGGCTCTATAACTTTGCCTGCTGGCTGACGCAGGACCGGCACGAAGCGGAAGATCTGGTACAGGAAACTTACGCGAAAGCGCTGAAAGGTTTTTCGTCTTTTCAGGCGGGGACGAATTTTCGCGCCTGGATTTATAAGATCCTGCGGAATGCCTTCCTGAATTCGCGCTCGGGTCTGAAAGCCGCTACCGTTCCTCTCGATCCAGAAGGCGACGATGCCGTCGCACCGGCTACTCAGGAAACGCCGGAGAGCATTTTGTTGCAGCGATCTGATTGGCAGCTTGTGCAACGCGCGATGGAGCAATTGCCGGTGGCGCACCGGGAAGTGTTGCTGCTTTGTGAAGTAGAAGAGATGAGTTATCAGGAAATTGCCGCGACGCTGGCGATACCGATCGGCACCGTGATGTCGCGGGTATCACGCGCAAGGCTGGCGTTGCGGTCGGCGGTGCAGGAAATGCAGGAAGCGGGCCGGGCAAAGAAAAGCTGATATGGTTTGCGACTCCTGGATTACGAAACTCGACGCTTACCTTGACGGTGAACTGCAGCCTGACGAGGCGCGTGCCGTCAACGAGCATCTGCGGGAGTGCGCCGCTTGCGCGGCCGCGAGCTTGCGCCGCGTTCAGATGAAGCGCGTGGTTCAGGTGGTGGCCCAGAAATACATTCCGGATGAAGCTTTTCGGGCGCGGGTCCAGGACAGCATTACTCCGCGCAGACGGCGGCTCTGGGGTCGAGTATGGATTCCAGCATTTGCTGCATTCGCTCTGGTGGTAATTACGGGCGGAATTTATTTCAGTTTTCTCAACCAGCGCAGAAGCAGCGGGGAACTTCTTGGAGAGCTGGCGGATCTTCATGTGGCTACGCTGGCGAGTTTGAATCCCGTCGATGTTGTTTCTACCGACCGGCACACCGTGAAGCCGTGGTTTGAGGGGAGGATTCCGTTCACCTTCAATCTACCGGAATTGCAAAATACACCTTTTACTCTGCTGGGCGGGAAGGTTGCTTATCTCAACCAGTCGCCGGGCGCAGAGCTGATTTTTCGCGTGCGGCAGCACCAGATTTCGGTTTTTATTTTTCAAGAGCATGCGGCCGGAGACTTGGCGGGAGAGAACTCCGATCAGAGTGCGCGATCTTTTACGGTGCAAAGCTGGAGCCACAACGGTCTGCGCTTTTTCGTGATCGGCGACGTGACCGCGGGGGATCTCGACAAGCTTAGCGATCTGCTGAAATCAGCTCAGTGATTTCCCAACTATTTTGCGAGGATTGCCTCGATCTGCTTTAAGTGATTCAGATCGTGGCCGGCGAACATGAGCACAATGTGTTCGATCGACTCCTGGCCGCGCTCCGAGTGCATGCCGTAATGTTTCCATTGTTCGGGTGTCAGCGACTTTAACAACGAAAGATTCGCATCCCGGACGGCGCGGAACGTCTCAAGCGACTTGCGCGGATCCCGTTTGGCATAGTGTCCGGCTGCGACCCAGGCGTCCTGATCGAAAGCCACGATAGGCGTCCCCGGCGAGCCCAGAATCAGCCGCATGCGGAAGCCGCCCACGATCTCGGCTTCCGCCAGATGCGCGAGTATCTCCCCGACAGACCACTTGTCGGCGGCAGGCCGCCTGCGCAGCTTGGCGGTTGGTATCCCTTTGATCAACCGTTCAAGTCTCTTAGCGGTAGCGGCTTGGGTGGCCAGAGGCTGCTTGCCTTCCATATAGCCGACGATTCTTTGGGTGTATTGCTGCGGTGTCTCTTTCATTTTCATTTGGTTTGCCCCGCTTGAAATGTGGTCCACGGGCCGGCTTTCATGTCGTGCAACAGCGGCCTCTGCCATGAGTATTCCGGGTGATGCTCAAGAAAGTCATCGGCCAGGAAATCAGCTCCGCAGGGATGGCCCGCGCGCGCCACAAAACTCATATTTGCCGCCATTTTGCTATCAGTGGCCTTGCCTTGCACTGCGCCCCCAGGGTTGTATGCGTTCCACTCCCATTCCTTTACCCCGCGGGCAGAAGTGTCGACGTGTCCGCAAAGCGAGCGCTCGTCGGGTTCGGAGCGCTCGGGTTTGTCGAACGTGTCGACGTGATCTGACAGGAATTGTTCCGCCATCGTAACATCGATTTTCCCTTTGGATTGCTTCATCAACTCTTCCCATCGCAGATGTCGCGCGTTCATGGAAGACGAAGCGTCATTGAGATCGAAGCCGCTGGTTTCTTCCTGAATGAGCTTAGGATCGCGCGGGAAGTTTGAGCTGACGAAGTATCCATCTCTCGTGCGCCACAGCGGAGTGTTTTTCAGGCCGAGTTCGAGATATGCGATTTCACCAGTTTTGCGGTCGCCAATCAACCAGTCGTTGGCGTAGCCGCCGTTGTTGCCTTCTTTAATGATGCGAACGTAATCGTCGATGCTGTTGGCATACTGCAAGGCCTTCCGCGAGCGCATGAATTCCGGCTTGCCGTTGGGCTCCCAGCCTTCGAATTGCGTGATGGTCGTCTCGGTAATCATGATGCCGGCCGCGTTCACGCCGAAATCATCGTCGCTTGTAATGACTCCGGGAAAGCCGTCCATCAGGATGCGCTGGCCGTGCTGCGGCATGATATCGAAGATGATGACCCAGCGTTCGCCGGCGAGATAGCTGGTCCAGTTGTTGTGCGCGATCACGATCTGATGGTCTTTGGTGTAGGCGCCGGTGGCGATGAAGGCGCTGCAATTTCCCGGGGCCGCGAGCTTCGGCGCTTTCGTCGCTTTCTCGCGCTTGTTGAGCCAGGGAACGTAGTAGTCGGGAACCTCTTCGAAGGCATTGAGGGCGACGATATCGTAAACATCGAGATCGACGTCGTGCAACTTCGCTCCATCGGCAATACCTTGCAGCTCTTGCTGGTATTCGGCGTCGATGCGCGGCCAAAGCATTTCCCGCGCAGTTTTTCGAAAGAACTCCCAGTCGCGCTGGGTCTGGTGAGTGTCGAAAAGCTTGATGGCGGCGAGGGCGTCGGCGATCTCAGGTGCGAGCAAGTAACCGTGCTGGAAGCCGATGTCGGAGGGAGAGCCTTCGAGGTGAACGTAAATCCATCCACCTTGCTGGAAGCGGTAAGCTTTTTGCAGACGTGGATCGGAAGCGGGTTTACCATCCTCTTGCGCTTGGGCTCTGATCATTGTTGCTGCCCCGAAAAGAAGCACAAACGAAATCGATGCAGTGGCTAGCAGCTTCTTTGAAACTTCAAGCGAGTTCTTCACGCGTTCACACTCCAATTACGCCGACTAACTCTTTCACTGCTGCGGCGCTCTTGTCGAGTCCAGCCTTTTCTTCGGCCGTCAGCTTGATTTCAATGATCTGCTCGATGCCCTTGGCGCCGAGTTTTACGGGCACTCCGACGTAGAGGCCGTTGACTCCGTATTCGCCTTGCAGGTAGGCCGCACAGGGAAGGATTTTCTTTTTGTCTTTCAGGATTGCTTCAACCATTTCGGTGGCCGCCGCTGAAGGCGCGTAGTAGGCCGAGCCGGTCTTCAGATACTTTACGATTTCTGCGCCTCCGTCGCGGGTGCGCTGCACAATGGCGTCGAGCTTGTTCTTCTCAATCAGTTCTGTGATCGGAATGCCAGCGACCGTCGAATAGCGCGGCAAAGGAACCATGGTATCGCCATGGCCGCCCAGAACGAAGGCAGTGACGTTCTCTACGCTCACTTTCAGTTCGGCGGCGATGAAGGCGCGGAAGCGCGCCGAATCTAGAACGCCGGCCATGCCGATGACGCGCTCGCGCGGAAACTTACTGAGCTTGTAAGCGGCTTGCGCCATGGCATCGAGGGGGTTCGAAACCACAATAAGAATGCAATTGGGCGAATACTTCACAACCTCCCCGACTACCGAACTCATAATTTTGTAGTTGGTGTTGAGCAAATCGTCGCGGCTCATGCCGGGCTTGCGAGGAATGCCGGCGGTGATCACGACGATGTCGGAATCGGCAGTGTCTTTGTAGTCGTTGGTACCGGAGATGTACGAATCGCGCTTCTCGATGGGCATGGCTTCGAGCAGGTCGAGGGCCTTACCCTGCGGGACGCCTTCGATGATGTCGATGAGAACCACATCGGCGAGTTCTTTGGACGCGATCCAATGAGCGGCGGTTGCACCTACATTGCCCGAACCTACAATCGTGACTTTTTTACGCATGAAAATTCCTCTCAGCAATGATTGAATTTGATTGAGTAATGGAAAATTGAGTAATTGAGCAATTTACGAACGAACCATCAGGGCCGGTGCAGAACGTTTTTTGTTGCCCAATTGCTCAATTCACCAGTTACTCGATATGCTCGGCTGCATCAGACCGCGCTCAAAACTCCGGCTCCCATGTTCTCGATAATTTGGTCGGCGAACTGGCTGGTTTTGACTTTCGTGGCGCCTTCCATCAAACGCTCGAAATCATAGGTGACTTTTTTCTGCAGAATCGTGCGCTCCAGGCCCTGCTCAATCAGGTCAGCGGCTTCGTTCCACCCCATAAAGCGGAACATCATTACGCCCGAGAGCATCACCGATCCGGGATTGATGACGTCTTTGTCGGCGTACTTGGGGGCAGTGCCATGCGTCGCCTCGAAGATGGCGTAACCGTCGCCAATGTTCGCGCCGGGAGCAATGCCGAGTCCGCCAACCTGCGCCGCGCAAGCGTCTGAGATGTAGTCGCCGTTGAGATTCGGAGTCGCTAGGACGGAGTATTCGTCGGCGCGGGTGACGACCTGCTGGAAGATGGAATCGGCGATGCGGTCGTTGACCATGATTTTTTTCTTCCATTGTCCCTTACCGTGTGTCGAGTAAATGCGGTCGAGCACGGCTTTCACCTCCTGCTCGACGGCTTGCCGGAATGCGGGCGGAGCGAACTCCATGCCGGGTTCGACCAGTTCGGCATTCTCCGCGGCGGAAAGATTAGGATTTTTGTCTTTGTTGTCGAGGATCCAGCTTTCACGTTCGGTGACAACCTGCTCGCGGAATTCTTCGGTAGCAAGCTCGTATCCCCATTTTCGGAATGCGCCTTCGGTAAATTTCTGGATGTTGCCCTTGTGTACGAGTGTGACGGTCTTGCGGCCGGTTTCGAGAGCATGCTGAATCGCCATGCGCACCAGGCGCTTGGTTCCGGTCACGGATATTGGCTTGATGCCGACGCCGGAATCGAGGCGAATCTGTTTCTTGCTGCCTTTCAACATGTCTTTATTGAGGAATTCGATAAGTCGCGCACAGTCTGCAGTGCCTTCCTCCCACTCAATGCCGATATAAACGTCTTCAGTGTTCTCACGAAAGATGACAATATCCATGCGTTCCGGATGTTTTACTGGCGAGGGTACGCCTTTGTAATACTTCACTGGACGCACGCAAGAATAGAGGTCGAGAATCTGGCGCAACGCGACATTCAGCGAACGAAACCCTCCGCCGACCGGTGTCGTCAGCGGGCCTTTGATGGAGACGCGGAATTCGCGAATGGCGTCGACGGTGTCATCGGGCAGCCAGTTGTCGAACTTTGCTTTGGCCTTCTCACCGGCGAAAACTTCATACCAGGCGACGCGGCGCTTGCCTTTGTACGCTTTTTCTACGGCTGCCTCGAAAACGCGCAGTGATGCTTTCCAGATATCGCGTCCGGTGCCGTCGCCTTCGATGAATGGAATGATTGGATTATCCGGCACATCGTACTTTCCCTTTGCATAGCCAATTTTTTTCCCGTCACGCGGTACCGCTACACCGTTATAAGAGCCAGCCATCCTGCCTCCCGATGAGTTCGCTTGCGATTCGAAAACCCTTCATTATAAAGAAGGTCTAGAGTGCGCACACTAACTAAATCTGTCAGTGATTCAGGTCACAGGCCCACTTCGGAGCTACACTTGGAGGGGGTTCTGTGATGCGCATTTTCAGTTCCTTACCTCTTCGATGGTTCGCCCTCGCAGCGATTATGTGCCTGTTACTGTCAGGGGTCTCCATTGCGAACGACAATCCCAGCTACACGCAGATCGGCCACGACATCACGATTGGGCCCAATCAGCGAGTGGGCGATCTTACCTGTGTTGCCTGCAGTATTCATGTGCATGGACAGGTCGCGGGAGATGTGACCGCAGTCTTAGGCAGTATCACCCTCGCGGACAAGGCACAGGTCGCGGGTGACGTGACCGCCGTGGGCGGAAACCTTCGACTTGACCAGGCCGTGAAAATCGCCGGGGACGCGACTGTGGTCGGCGGGAATCTGCACCGGGACCCGGAAGCGGCCATCTCAGGCGATGTGACTACGATGGGCGGCGAAGGCTGGATCGTGCCTATCATTCTTGCGCCATTTGTGCTGCTGGGCCTGCTCGCTTCGCTTGTAGTTTGGCTGGTTCAGAGGGTGCGACGGCCGTCGGTTCCGGGGGTCGCGGCATAGAGCGACTACCAGCGGCGAGTGCCAAAATACTTGCGCACTCCCACCGTCATGTAACGGCCCCAAGGTCCGTTATTGCCGAGATCGGCGACTCCAAGATTGGTGTCGCGGGCTCCTAGACGGTCAAAAAGAAAATGCTGGGTGATGCGAAACTCGAACCCCTTATCGATGTAAATTCCCGCTCCCCACGAGTGCTCGACGCCGATCGCGTCCGGCGACCAGGTGTAAAGCGTCTGCGGAACGTTCTTGCCAAACAAGAATGCGGGCGCGCCGAACACCATGAAGCGCCTCAGCTGCCCGCGCCCGAACGGGCGCACCTCGAGCGTTCCCGACAACATATACCGGGCAAACATGCTGCAGGGCGCGTTCACGCCGCCATATTGACCGGCATTCCCAGCGCAGAGATTTGGGTCGATCTCATTATGAGGAGGCGCTAGGTCGAATTGTGCCCAGCCCCAGAACATGTCGTGCGGGAAGAACATGCGATCCTGGGCTGCGATCGGGTTTTGGGGCGGCGCACTTTGGGCTGCGAGAGATATGGAAATCAAAATAGGAAATGTAAGAATCCACAACCAGGTTTTCATCCGGCCTCCAGAAATAGAGCTTCTAATTGCGCTTCGCGGAATCGAGCTGAACGCGGTAGGGGCGATCATGATCGAGTCACGATGTGGCGGAACATTGTAACCTGTACCATGTATGAGCTTTGGAACCTCACATCTGCTTGAAGCGTCCAGACGTTTTTCATGGGTGGGTGCTGCAATCGACAACAGGGATAAGGGCGCTCAGGCGATGACGTCCGACATTCGGCTTCCAGAATTCATATCCAAAATTCTGATTTATTCCATTCAAGGGATTATTCCGAAAGCCTCAACACACACAAGGACTTACGGCACAACCACCTACGGTTTGGTTGGCGGATTGCTCACTCTCGGGTAGTTACCCCAGGATCCCCCAATGCCCCAGGAAGTTTCTGTTTCTTACCAGGCCGTCAAGAGCAAGGTTTATCGACTAATCGATGCGCTGGTTGTGGGCGAGAAATCCGAAGCCGATGTGCAGGAGTCTATTCGCCGCTGGTGGGAGCTGATTCACCCCGCTGACCGCCCGATCGCGCAGAAATACCTCGCGCTGGTGCTCGAACGATCGACCATGGCACTCGATGCGATAGAAGAAGGCCTGGTGGAAGCAACTCAGCAGGAGATGCTGCAGCCTGCGGAATCCAGCAAGGCTTTGAAAATTGTCGGCAGAGTGGCTAAACAGGCGGCACTCACCACCACTGCGATCTAACCCCGATAAATCTGCAATTTGAACAGCCCACGTGTTCTCGTGCTTCATCGCGCGGCTTTATACTTGGCGTGGTGTGAAAACAATCCCCAAGTGTACTCAAGTCCGCCTGGATAGCAAGCGCTGCCCGATTAATGGTCTTTAGCCTAAGGCAAACGTCTTCCGAGATCGTCCGCGACATTTTGTTCTCGCTCGCGGCGGAGAGGCGTTTGCGAGCTCGTCCGGCAAATCCACGGACTGTTGCGAGTGGCTTGCTTCTTGTTCTCTTGCCTGTAATTTCCGCGGCGCAGCAGCAAACTCATTCGACGGGAGCAGTACCACCCACCGCCTACAAGCTAATGGCCGTGAAGGTGAGTGGAAGCAAGCGCTTTACCCAGGAAGAAATCGCAGCAGCGAGTGGATTGCCCGTTGGGACGGTCGCGCATGAGGCAGATTTTCAGAAGGCTGCGCGACAGCTCGGAGAGAGCGGAGCTTTCAGCAATATTTCGTTTACTTACAACTACACCGGCGAGGGCACAAAACTGGAGTTTCAGGTGACCGACGCCGATAAATTCGTTCCGGCACGTTTCACCGATTTTGTATGGTTCAGTGATGAGGAGTTGATCCGGAAGCTGCACCGGCGAATTCCGCTTTTCAACGGCGAATTGCCGGCAACCGGGCGTTTGGCCGATCAGGTGTCGGACGTCTTGCAGGCGCTCATGGTTGAGCTAGGGGCTCCCGGCCAGGTCGAATATGTCCGAAAGAATGACAAGAATGAAAAGCTGGAAGCTTTCGACTACAACGTCGCCGGCGTCAGTATTCGCATCCGCCAAGTTGAATTTCCAGGAGCGGAAACGAGCGAGTTGCCTCTGCTTCAGGCCGCGGCCGAAAGATTGATGGATCGCGAATATTCGCGAGCGTACATGAGTAACTTCATCGAACACTCGATCCTGCCCATTCTTCGCGGGCACGGTTATCTAAAGGCCACATGCGGCATTGCCCGGCCCACAGTGGTTAAAGCCCCGACTTCAGAGTCCAGCGGCATGAATGGACCTCCCCCAACCTTTGTGGAAGTCACGTTCCCGGTCGCTCAGGGCCCTCAATATAAAGTTGCGGGCTGGCAATGGTCGGGGAATCGGGTGATTGCGACCGGCGAACTGCAGTCCTTGATGCACGCTAGGGTTGGGCAGATCGCTGACACGGTACAGTTGCAGGATGATCTGCGAGTGGCGAAGGATCTTTACGGTTCGCACGGATATATTCTCGCCAGCATCAAAGTAGACGCTGAGTTCAATGATGCCGCAGGAACTGTCGATTATCATCTAGCCATAAATGAGGATTCTCTTTTTCACATGGGAGAGCTTCAGCTTCGCGGACTGGACAACAATCTGGATGCAAGACTTCGCGCCGCCTGGAAGATGCGGCCGGGAGATATCTACGATTCCAGCTATCTAGAGGAATTTCTGCCGCTGGCCAGAAAGCTGCTTCCGCCGAATCTTGATTGGGACGTTGTTTCCCACGTGACGGCAATGACTCGCGACAAAACCGTCGACGTTGACCTGCAATATACGGCTAAAGCCCCGAAATAATGCTTCCCGGCACGGGCTGCGGAATGGGTCGCAGCAGTTTCGGATTTGGGCGTTAAAGTGGCGTTGAGAGAGTTGGGCGAAAATGCCGATCCTCGAGGAAGAACCTGATTATGAATCGTAACTTGACGCGGTGGTTCGTGGCGGGCTTCATGCTTTTGTTACTCACAACGCTGGCTGCTTTCGCGCTGCCTGCCCATAAGCGCACATTCACCGGCGAAGTTGGCGATGCCATGTGCGGCAGCAAGCACATGGAAGGGACGCCGGCGGAGTGTACTCGCAGTTGTGTGGCCCACGGCTCTAAATTTGCCCTGATCGTGGGAGAGAAGATCTACATTCTGGACACAACCGACCAGGCAGCTTTAAAAACTCTCGACAAGCAGGCGGGAAAAAACGCGACCGTGACCGGCACTCTGAATGGCGACACCATCGAAGTCCGCTCCGTGACTGCGAAGTGACCGGCAGTCTTGTTCGCGAAACCGAAAATTGCCGCTTTCTTCTTGACGGGTGAGTTGGTTGTGGTAGATTGGGTCGGCCTTGCCCGGGCCCTCCCCCGAAGAATCCGGGCGCAATGGCGGACACCGCGCCTGCGGTTGCCGCCATTTTTATTGTTCCCGCGTGAAATTCATCTTTCCTTTACAAACCATTGTGTTAGATTGTGCTTTCTTCTAGTCACTTTTTCGCACCGGAGGATACACAGTTGGGTAGAGACATGGTTCCCAAGCGGATGTTTTTCACCAAGGGGGTGGGGAAGCACCGCGAACGGTTAACGTCGTTTGAATTGGCTTTGCGTGACGCGGGCATCGCAGCCCAGAATTTGGTGCGCGTCTCCTCAATCTTTCCGCCAAATTGCAAAATGTTGACCCGCAAAGAGGGCGTGACCTATTTGAGCCCTGGCGAAGTCGTATTCGCCGTGGTAGCGGAAAATTCAACCCACGAGGCTCACCGCCTGCTGGCTTCCTCGATCGGCGTGGCGATTCCCGCCGACAAGAACACCTACGGATATCTGAGCGAGCACCACTCGTTTGGCGAGACCGAAGACGCCGCCGGAGAATACGCGGAAGAACTTGCCGCCGAGATGCTGGCGACGACGCTGAATGTGGAGTTCGATCCCGATCGCTCCTGGGACGAGAAAAAACAAATCTACCGCTTGTCGAACAAGATTGTGCGAACGGCGAATGTCACACAGTCTGCAGTGGGCGATAAGCGCGGCCTGTGGACCACTGTGATCGCCTCTGCAGTGCTGATTTTTGATTAGGTGTTAAGACTGCCCGCGAGCCGAAGCGATAGCTACCTTACGAAGCCTTACCGCGAGAACGATTAACGCCGCCCAGCGAATCGAGAAAAGATTCGCCGGCCGCCTTCAATTTCTGTTCCAGCCGCGCAGTGCAATCACAATGGTCGCAAGCCCATGATTCCAGGCCGTTGGCGTCGCGGCATTTGCGGCGATCGTGCGCGTCCTGCACCTTCGTGAGATCGAAATATTCTTCCCAGTAAGGCCGCTCTTCCTGCAGAGGAGTGGCGCAATAGCAGATCTCAACCCAACGAACCGTATCGTCGGAGCAGAGGCGCGCTTCGTTCATGTTGCGCAGATATTCGTCTCCGGCGATTGAGCCTTGCCCGAGAGTGTGATTGTCGATTGCGCGGACGAGATCGGTTTCGCGGTAGGGTTTAACGCGAGCTCGAACCAGATAACGCATGGTGAAACTGTGGCGCGCCCCAGATAAGCCGCCGAACGAGTGACTAGATGAACATCTCGTCCTGCGGAACGGCACGGCGCTCGCGGGCGCCACCGTTTTTCCGTCCGCGGCTCCCTAGCAAAAATTCGAACCCTGCAGTTACGCCATGAATGACGCCGGTTACCTGGCGAACCGGGGACATCACGGTTTTCTGCACGACGTCGGAAGTATGTTCGACGCGATCGAAGGTGCGGGTGAGCATTTCGTCGACTCGAATGACTTGCAGGCGAGCGCGATCGACGGCATCGTTGAGAGTCGCTTCTACCCGATGGATTTCATCGCGTACCGTCGAGCTCGTATCTTTCACGTTCTCGACGATCTCCTCGATTCTGGGTTTGATCTCAGCGAGAACGGTCTGCACGGTATCGATCGCGGGCAGTGCTTTGTTCTTGATCTCGTCCGCCAGGGATTCCATTTTTGTCGCGGACTTGCGCATCGCCAGGTACATGGCGGCCAGCAAGCCGGCTTGCAGCAGCACCGCGAACGCTGTAATCGCGATGAAAATAATCAGAAGGCTGTTGTTATCCATAGAGCACCCTTACGCCCCTCTGGGTAATAAAGCGTTGCAAGCAGACTAAAGCGATTACAGATTCTTCGAGGCTGCGGTTCCAGCTTCGGACGTGGCCTCTTGATAGGCCTGACGTCCAGCCTCGTACGCGGCGCGGAACTGATCCTTTTGCTGGTTGACCACATCACGGCTGCGGTCCACCCATCCCGACGCCTGTTCCCGCGCCTCTCGCGCTCGGTTCTTTACGTACTCGCGACCCTCTTCGGCCTTGGAACGTAATGCCTCCCGGGTTTCGCTGCCCGATCGCGGCGCGTAAAGAACGCCTACGAGAGCCCCAACGCCCAATCCCGCAAGGAACCACACAAAGCTGCTGCCATCATGATCCGCCATTTTCGCGCCTCCACCGGTTCGTATTAATGTTTTGATCGTAGCACCCGCATACGCGAAATACAATTACAGCAGAACCCGCAAACCACTTCGTAATAGACCGCATGGAAAATGATTGAGGCCATGGCAATGGGCACTCGCGGAGAGTTTTCGGCACGAAACATAAGGACACCGGGGAGCATTGGCTGGCAGATTTCTTACCTATTCTTGCCTGTTTTTCAAAGAGGTACCTGCAGTCTCGAGAGGGTCGTCATAAGTGGCTGAATTCGCTCACCCTGGCTGAAATGAGCCATTGTAAATTCGGCAACTTTTTTCTCTCTGCCGAGTTCAAATACATAGGAGCTTTCAGGGTGACGGAAAGGCTGGAAGCCTGACAGGTCCGGGGTTCGTGAGCGCGGATCTGAGACAAGGGGACGATCGCCATGAGGTACATAAAATATTTGGCTTTGATTTCGGTGCTGATGCTGCCGCTGGCGTATTCGCAGGCGCAAGTCAGCGTTGGTGTGGGAGTGGGTGCCGGGTATTACGGGCCTCCCGATTGTGCTTATGGCTACTACAACTACTACCCGTACGCCTGCGCTCCTTACGGCTACTATGGACCATCCTGGTTCGCGAACGGCATCTTCATTGGCGCCGGTCCCTGGTATGGCTGGGGCTGGGGTGGTTGGGGAGGCTGGGGACGCGGCTGGGGCTACGGCCGCGGTTGGGGTTACGGTAGAGGCTGGGGTGGTTACGGGCGGGGCTTTGCCGGACGCGGGTTCTACGGTGGACGCGGCTTCGCCCACGGTGGCGTCGGCGGCGGATTCCATGGCGGCGGTGGATTTCACGGTGGGGGCGGATTCCATGGAGGAGGCGGCGGGTTCCACGGTGGCGGCGGCGGATTTCACGGTGGGGGCGGAGGGGGCTTCCATGGCGGCGGTGGGGGCCATCGATAATCGCTTTGGATCCTAGAATACCATTCCAGTCAAACCGGGCTGGCAGCATGAGCTGCCAGCCCTTCTGTTTTTGCACCATGAGAGCTAGGCGAGGTCGGAGAAGATTTGTTTCTGAACGAATGATTGGCTCTTTGACGCGGAAAGCCTATACCGCGGCGGCTGTTTCTTGCTAGAATGTGCGGTTCGTGGGCCGCACTGGTAGTAAAATATTGTTAATCAGTTTCAGGAGACTCACACTTCTATGACCTATGTCATCGCCGAGCCTTGCATCAATACCAAAGACACCGCATGCGTAGACGCTTGCCCGGTGGATTGCATTCATCCCAAGAAAGATGATCCTAAATATGCGACCGAGGCTTTGCTTTACATCGATCCGGTCGAGTGCATCGATTGCGGCGCCTGCGTTCCGGTATGCCCGGTGTCGGCGATCTTCGCCCTCGATGATCTGCCGGAAAAATGGAACGAATTCACCGCGAAGAACGCGGCATATTTTGGCCGCTAAGAAATGATAGGGTGAATTGAGCTCTTATGAGAGAGGCGCTCGCCTATACGGCGTGCGCCTTTTTCCTTGTTTTATTGAACAGCAGCAGTTTAGCCGCGATGCGAAAGCGTACGGGATTGACTGTATTGCGAGCCGATGCGCAAGGCCCTATTTTATGGATGTAAGTTTTGAGACGATCATAGGTTAGTGTTCGCGATGGCAATCGCGGCGTTCCGACCTTCTCGATCGTCTTTTTGTTTTGGGGCGCGTAGTAGTCCTGCTGTAGCTTTCCTTGGCGCCGCGCTGTCATTGCCGCTTTCCCCGGTTACAATTCCTCCATCCTTTGAGCCCGCTGGTTTCCGATGGCACTTGTGGAGTCGCAAGCGATTGTTTTGCGAACCTACCCTCTGCGCGAGGCGGATTTGCTGGTAACGCTATTCACCCGCGTTGAAGGGAAGGTGCGCGGAGTTGCGCGATCGGCAAAAAAATCGAAGCGGCGCTTCGGCGGCGCGCTCGAGCCAATGACCTTCGTGCGGGCGTTTTACGATGTTCGCGAGCGCCAGGAGTTGGTGCGTCTGGACTCCTGCGAGGTGCTGCATTCTCCAATGGCCAACGAGATCACCTATGCACGAGCTACGGCGCTCGCGCATGTGGCAGAGCTGCTCGACGAGTTGTTGCCGGACCGGGAAGCCAACGATGCCATTTTTCGGTTGACTCTCTCGGTGTTGAATGCCCTGCAGGATTCGGATGTCTGGGCGCCGATCACCTATTTTGATCTCTGGCTGACGAGGCTGGTGGGTTTTCTGCCGGAACTGACCGAGTGCACGGTGTGCGGCCGCGGGTTGAATGGCAGCCACGCCTATTTTCACGCGCTGGCCGACGGATTGATGTGTGTCAACGACAAGCGTCTGGCATCGTCTGAGATCTCGATCGAATCACGCACGATAGCGGCGCAGATGTTGCGTACACCGTTAGACAACTTTCTGCAAAGTGCGTGGCCGCAGTCGCAGTGCGCCGACCTGCGGAAGTTTCTGATTCAGATCCTGCAACGGCATATTGAGAAGAAACTCATCACGGCGTCGATGCTGGAAAAAGCTAGCTTCTAAGCGCACGCCCGGCGCCATGCGGCATATCCTTTATCCTGTGCTGGCGATAGCAATGGCCTTACGAACGTGCCCGTCAGCTTTTTTCAAAGCTGCGGCTGCATCGGCGCGCGCCACCCTGGCTGCCAGCATGACCAGCGCCACAGGGGTGCGATTGCCGGATGCTTTCAGCGCCTGTTTCGCAGTGGTGCGAGTCACGCCAGTGGCGCGTTCAAGGATCGTAATCGAGCGGTCCGCCAGCTTAGAATTTTTCGGCACCACGTTCACCATGAGGTTGCCGAAGACGTAGCCCAGGCGAGTCATGGCGGCCGTGGAAATCATATTCAAAACCATTTTGTGAGCGGTACCGGCTTTCATACGCGACGATCCGGTGAGGACTTCGGGGCCCACCTTCACCACGATCGCGAGATCGGCGGCGCGCTCCAGGGGCGAAGCTGGATTGCAGGTGAGCGCAATGGTGCGTGCACCTCGGCGGCGGCCTTCGGAGAGGGCCGCGACGGTGAAGGGCGTGCGCCCACTCGATGCGATGCCGAGGACGACGTCTTTCTTGCCAGGTTTGTGGCGGGCGATTTCTTTGCGCCCAACTACCGTGTCGTCTTCACTGATTTCGGAGGCGGTGGCGAGGGCTTTTGCGCCCCCGGCGATGATGAACCGTATCCGGTCGCTGTTGAAGGTAGGCAGGATTTCGACGGCGTCGAGCGCGGCAATGCGGCCGCTGGTTCCCGCGCCGACGTAAATCAGCCGTCCACCACGGCGGAGGGCGGCAGTGACCAGATCGATGGCCTGGGCAATTTGCGGAAGGACGCCCGCGACAGCTGGAGCGACGGTTGCATCTTCCGCGTTGATCATGCGCGCGATTTCGAGCGAAGACTTCAGATCGAGATCCTGCGCGGCCGGGTTGGATTGTTCGGTGCGAAGTTGACGAAGCGTCTTGTCCGCCTGTGCGAGTTTTTTGGTTCGCTTACTTTTCATTGAGGGCTTCGATGATGGCATCGTGAAATTTGGGGCGAACCTGCTTGATTGTTTGCTTCGAACTGTCGGGCCAGGTGCGGTTGGTCAGAAGAGCGATCGAAAGCTGGTTGGCGGGATCGATCCAGAGCGAAGTTCCGGTGTAACCGAGATGGCCGAAGGACCCTGGTGAAAAATACTTTCCCGATTGTGAGGGGGAAGATGGAGTGTCCCAGCCGAGGCCGCGAGTTGTGCGTGACGGCGCGGATTGGCGACCGGTGAACAGGCTGACCGTCTCGGGTCGGAGGACAGGGTTTTCCCGCTTGAGCATCCCTTGCGCGAACTGAGCCAGATCCCGCGCTGTAGAAAACAAACCGGCGTGCGCGGCTACGCCGCCAAGGACGCTTGCATTTTCGTCGTAAACTTCGCCCCGAATGATTCGATTCCGAAAGGTTCTGTCGTCGGCGGTGGGAGGGATTCGCGCCCGCAGTTCGGAGGGCGGATTAAATGTAGTGTGGGTCATGCCCAGGGGCGCAAAGATTTCGCGCTGGCAGAAGCAGTCGAGAGATTCGTCGGCGATACGTTCGAGAGCGATGCCCAGAATGATAAATCCGATGTCGCTGTATACCGCGCGGGAGCCTGGGCCAGAGGCTAGAGGAGCGGCGAAAGCGGCGCGCAGCAATTCATCGCGCGTCTTGGCTTTCAGAAATAACTTCTCGTATGCTGGAAGGCCGGAAGAGTGCGCGAGCAGCATTCGCAAGGTTACTTCTTTGCGGCGGGGGTCTCGATCGGCGTCGCTGAGAAACTCCGGAAGAACTGCCGCGACGGGAGCATCGAGATCGAGCAAGCCGCGCTCATAAAGCAGCATTGCCATGGGAGTGGTCGCGACGACTTTGGTAAGGGAACCGAGATCGAAAAGAGTGGTTGGACTAACTTCGATTTCTCTACTGGACGCTTGATCATTTCCATCCCCGTCGTACGTGAAATGCCCCGTCGCTTTCAGGGCGACGAGCCACCCACGATGAGTCACCGCGACGGAAGCGCATGGAAAAGCTCGCTCGATAGTCGCTTTTTCCAGAATGGAAAATGCATTCGCGAACCTCGCATCCTGACCTTGGAATGCGTCGTCGAGACCGAACAAGGAATTTTGAGAGCGACTATTCAGGATAGGCACATTCTAGAAGCAATCGTGAAGGTGTAGAAGACCAGAGTTGTAACAGTCATCGTCTGAGTTAGCCTGCTGCACCTGCCTCACGGCGTGCCGTAAAGCTGCTTATACACGCTGGCATTGCGCAAAATCGCCTGCACATACTCGCGAGTCTCGGTGAAGGGAATCGATTCCACGAATTCCTGCGGGTCTCTATACTTGCCTTGGCCAAGCCATTCTTCCACCCGGTCTGATCCGGCATTGTAGGCCGCGAGCGCATATTCGAACGATCCACCGAACTTATCGACCATGCCGCGGAAATAGCGTGTGCCAAGTTGCAGGTTCACTGCCGGCGTATATAGCTGGCTGGCGTTATAACGCTTCAGCCTCGCTTGTTTTGCCACCGCTCTGCCGGTCTTGGGAAGCAGTTGCATCAGCCCAACGGCGTTGGCCCGCGAAACCGCGTTGGGATTGAATTCCGACTCCTGGCGGATGAGCGAAGCCACCAGATAGGGATCGAGTCCATTCGCCGCTGCCGAGTGCTTGAGATCGTTCCAGTAAGCTTTGGGAAACAGCGCCTCCCAATAGGTGCGCGGCATGTCGGGAATGTCGAGTGCGAAATAATTCGGGGCGGAATGCTTCATCACTTCGATGGCGCGATCGTAGTGGCCGGTTTCTACATAAAGCCGCGCTTCCTCGGCCGGGACCCAGCTTCCACCCTCGGAAGTAGAAACCGCTTGCAGTTCGCGAACGGCGAAATCGACCAGGCCTCCGTTGCCCAGCAGTTCGGCTTTCTGTACGCGCAACTCGTCGGAGGGCGGGTCTGACTCTTTGATCTTCACGTCGCTATCGAGCGGCGGGACGCGGTCAAGCACCGGATAGTCTGGAATCGCGTCGCCGGCAGCCGGCAGGTGTTTCGTTCTCTCACGCGCCAATTCCGCGTAGTAAAAGTTGCGGTAGCGTTCTGAGAGCTTTTGATAGAAGGCGCGCGCCATTGCGCTCTGGTTGTCTTCTTCCGCAAGCCGGGCGCGCCAGTACAAAGCCGCGGGAGTTTCGGAGCCGCTGGGATACAACGTGATCTGCTCTTCGAAGGCCTTCTTAGCTTCGTCGTTACGTCCCTGCCGCAGCGTGAGCCAAGCGGCCTTCCAGTGCACGTAGGAAGCGCGTGGACCGCTGGGAAATCTCTGCTGTGCCTCGCGATAAGCATCGAGCGCCTGATCGTACTCGTGATGCACCAGGTGAAGGTTCGCAGCCGAAAGCAGCGCCTGCTCGAGCCATTGACTGCCCGGGGTGGATTGGCGCAGTTCCTCTACTGTTCGGTAGAAGGTGTCATTGTCGTTGGAAGCGAACGCGACCTGGCCCAGCAGGTAGAGTCGCTCTGCGTTTTCGTCGCCGCTCAGACCTTCCAAGGATGCCAGCACTTGCTTGGCATCGCGATTTCGACCAGCGCGGTGAAGCGCATCGGCGAGCGCCAGTTCCATGGCAGGACGATCCTTCGGACTCGCCTCGCTCGCCAGACTGCGATATTCGTCGGCCGCGTCGGCGTAGCGCTTGTGTTTGGTTAACTCTTTGGCGCGGGTTTCGCGCTGGCTGACGGTTGGAGCCGGAACGATCGAAAGCTTTTCCAACTGGGCGTGGGCCGCATCGGCTTCGCTGGCGAGCGGCATTGTGTAATAAACCGTTTCGAGAGCTTCGGCCGCTTTGGCGTTTTCGCCGACTGCAGCATAGGCGCGGCCTAAAGCGAATTCCACGTCGGAGCGGGTGGGAATCCGAATGTGCTCCAGCAGTGTGACGGCTTCTTGCGGCTGTCCTTCAACCATGAGCGCGTCGGCATAGCTGACCACCGCGTCGCGCACCAGCAGGGAATCCGGATACGCCTTGCCGAAGTTCGCGAGATTTGCGATGGCTTCGGCCGTCCGCCCGGTTTGCAGATACGAGGTTCCCAGATAGTAGGTGACGTAATCGCCCAAATCTCCGGCATGAACCTTGGCGCGGTTCAAGGGATCGATGGCCTTGGCATAATCGTGATCGACGACGTGCGCATAGCCGAGAGCGAGCCACGCCAGGGCGCCTGCGTCTTCCTTGGCATGCAATCGCGCATAGCGTTCAACGCCGGCGTAGGCAGCGAGAGATCGATCCGCCAGAAGCTGTTGGGCCATCAGGCGCAGACTTGCCGAAGCCACGAACGCTTGCCGCATACGCTTAACGCGCGGCGAGGTCGGCCGCCTGTGCGCGTTTGCGTAGTGACTTCTGGCGGAGGAGGTTTTCTTGGCAGCAATTGTTTTCTTGGCCGCGGTCTTTGGCTTTTCCGTGCTTTTGCTGCTGGTTTCCCCACGAGCAGCCTGCTCCGGGGAGTTTGCTTCAGACTGGCTCTGAACAGAGCTAAATGCGGGTCGCGGCGCGCCACTCGTAGCCGGGAAAATAGCGCCGGAGACGAAAACAGCGATCAGACCCGCACGCAACCACAACTTCCAACCCAAGCTCACTGCTTTTACCTTTTGCAAAAATAGCGGTATCGCGGAAACCGAGACGCGCAACCCGAGTCGAAGCTGTCTCGAAAGTTTAATGTTTGAAATTCGCGCCCATGATTGAAACGTCGTCTTCGGCCAGGCTGCGCAAAAGTTCGTGCTGAAAATAATCTCCACTAGCCGCGACTGTGCTTCCGTAGCGCTTCTGGAAAGTGCCGCGGCTCTTATCGATATCTTCCTTCAAGCGGTCATAGAGATCCTTGTTGCGGCGCCCCTCCGCCACTTTCGCCTGGTTGTAAAGCTTGATCTCATCCACCAGCAGGCGGGCGAAGCGCTGTGCCTTACGATGCACGTCGGCGTCCTCGGGAGATAAGCCAGCCAAAGGATCTGCGGCGGCTGCCGGTGCTGCGGCTGCGCTCGCGTGTGCCGCGGCCACCTCGACAACTTCGGCGGCTGGCTCCTCCTGCACGGCCGGCGCACTCGCGGCAATGTGCTTGGGCGCGTGGCCCGCGAACGGATCGGAGAACGAAGAAACCGTGTGCACGGGCGCGGCTTCGACCCGAGTGGGCGCCATGCTTTCTTCTTTTACCGCCTGCTTGCGCAGCGATGCTACTTCGAGCCACGCACTGGTTGCCATCACCAGCAGCTCCAAGACTGACGATTCGAGCTTGCCGCTGTCGCCCCCATCGGCATAAACCAATGCCGCAACTTTGTCTTTCAGCAAGAGCGGCAAAACCAATAGCTGCTCATTGGACGGAGCGCCGAACTGATCGGCGAATCTATTGCCCATCTCTGCGATGTTGCCCGGAGTGGGAGTGCGGTTCTGGTAGGTGTGCGCAACCGGACCAGCGGTGAGATCGAGAGAGAAGTCCTTGACGGACTCATCCTCGCCGAAACCACGCGCTTGCCATCCCGACGCGGCGCCGGCTTTCACCACAAAAAGTGCGACGCGCGCGGAGTATTCGCTGGCTGCGTCGAGCAGCGCCCGCAGAATTTCCTTTTGCGTGGAACCCGCGTGAATAGCAGACACGGCGCGAACCAGATCGCCTGAGCCTTCACCGGACGACGGCCGGCCCGGTCCTTCGGCGCCTTGAGCGGGCAAGGTTTGCAATACCCGCTCCACGATTCGCGATTGCAAATCGGGAATTTGCGCTCGCAGAGATTCCGCGACGGCGCTTTCGACCATTTGTCGAATGTCGCCTTGCTCCGCGATTTGTTTTTCTTTATGTTGCGCCATGCCTGGAAGAGCCGTGTTGCCTTTATCCTCAGCGAAGCCCATACCCATCCAACGCACTAAGCTCTAAACGCTGATTATACGGTACTTGCGAGACCGTCCCAGAGTACGTGAGGACGTGTTCGACCGCGTCAGCCGCTCCGCTATTCCGACTCTATCGCAAATGCCATGCCAACCGAAACGTCAAAGCGATTGGGCAAACACCGAGGTTACCAAGTAAAATAACAGTTGAACTTTTGAACCAACGTTTTTTTTCCTACACAAAATACTGCATCGCGGAAAGTATGGGAGCCATCCAAAACAAACTAGAGGGGCCTGTTACTGATGAGCTGGCCCTGGTACAGGCGGCCAAGCGGGGTGACGACTCGGCGTTTGAAGAGTTAGTCCGCCGCTACGACCGCAACGTTTTTCGGATCGCGCAGCACATCACGCAAAACCGCGAAGATGCGGAAGACGTGGTGCAGGAAGCGTTCCTGAAGGCGTATGGGAACTTAGCGAAGTTCCAGGAGCAGTCGAAGTTTTACACCTGGCTGGTGCGCATCGCCGTCAACGAAGCGTTGATGAAGTTGCGCCGGAAAAAGCCCGAGCGTACCGTTTCGCTCGATGAGGACATCAAGACCGAAGATGACTCTCTGCCCCGCGAAATCGCGGATTGGAGCCCGAACCCCGAGCAGCAATATAACCAGGCGGAGTTGCGGGAAATATTAAGCAAGACGATTCAGGGCCTTCCCCCGGGCTTTCGGACCGTGTTCGTATTAAGGGATGTGGAAGGGCTTTCGACCGAGGAGACCGCAGCCGCGCTCGAGTTGAGCGTTCCCGCAGTCAAATCGCGGCTGTTACGCGCGCGCTTGCAACTTCGCGAGCGTCTTGGCCGGTTCTTCCAAAAACGCGAGAATGGAGACGATAAACGTGAGAGTGGAGATGGCGACCGGTGAAATGCTCTGAGTTTTTGACCGAGCTGACGAATTATCTGGACGGAGTCCTCGACGAGCCTACAAAAGCCGAGTTGGAGAACCATCTTTCGTGGTGCCACAACTGCTACGTCGTCTGCGACACAACTAAGAAAACCATCGAGATTTACCGCGATTCTCAGCTCTACGAGCTGCCGGAGGATTTGCGCACCCGGCTGCGTTCCGCCATCATGACGAAATGCCAGCAACACAAGAAGCGCGGGCCGCAAAGCGTGTAGAATCCGGGCGTACGGCCGGCTATTCGTCGGGCCTGGATAATATTTGGGCAACCCACGCTGGTTTCGCTCCATCGCATATAATAATTTTGCGCCCTGGGGTGTTGCATGTCGCGTTGCCGGATTCCTGCCCTCTTAGGATTGCTGCTTAGTTTTGCTGCGTCTGCGGCCCATAGCCAGACCAGCGATCGGGGCCAACGGGCAAACCCGGCTTCGGCTCAACCGCCAGTCTTCATCGATCACTCTTCTCCCCCCAAAGCGGACCCAATTCCCGCCGATGCTCCGCGCATGACCCGCGAGACACGATTTCAAATCCTCCGCGATTTCGAGACCCAGCTGGTATATTCCCGGACGGTATTTCCCATGGGCACCAAGGGTCTTCAACTGAAAGATGGAGTCATTACTCCGAACGGCAAAGATTTGCAGCAGTCGCTCGTGATCTACGGACCAGCGATCAAACCCGGCGATCCAGCGCATATTTCCTTTGTACAAATTAAGAGCGACCACATCCATTTCGAGATCAATGGCGGACCGATCCGCCGCAAGAAGTGGTACCAGCGGGTTGAAATTGCAGGGGCAAATGGGCCTGCGATGAGCGGCCCCGACAACACTCCAACCGAAAACCCGCACGGATCGCTCGTCGACGTTTACTTTGCCAAATATGTGCCGGAGATGTCGGCGGCACAATTGCGGCAATTGCTTTATCCGGTTTTCGATTTCAACGCCCGGGATAAAGAGCAGGCCTATCTCGATACCGTCCCACCCAAGGTGAAAGAGGCGATTGTCGCCCATCATGTTCTTGTGGGGATGAACTCGGAAATGGTGGTTCACGCCATGGGCAAGCCGCCAAAGAAAGTGCGCGAGCACGAGGGCGAGACTGAATACGAAGAGTGGATTTACGGCGAACCTCCGGCGGACGTGAATTTTGTGCGGCTGGTGGCGGATGAAGTCGTGCGCGTGGAGACTATGAAAGTCGGTGGCGAAAAGATCGTGCGCACGCAAAGAGAAGTTGTCCTCCCCGAGAAGGACCGAGAGAAAGAAGCCGCGAAGGAACCGGGAGAACGTCCGGCCAACGCGCCCAGCCTGCGGAGACCAGGCGAAGATTCCGAGGATGTTCCGCGGCCGTCAAACGGCGCTGCTCCGCTCCCCCCTCCGCAGCCTCCAGATTTGCCCCAGCCTCCTGGGGGGCCGGGAGCGATGAGAGCCGGGTACTGACGTTTCCATGAACCCTCCTTATGCCTCTCACGACCACAGTGGGTTCGCACACCTTACAACTATTGCTTGAAAATTCTTCCCTGGCAGCGGCGAGCTTGCTGTTTCTTTGGGAACGGACACGAAACAGCCAATCGCGGAACGCTGTGTCCCGGCACTGCTCCCTTTTCGGCGTCTTCGCATTGATCCTTCCCTTTTTGAGTACTGCCTCCGTCTTTGCAGGAGAGCCACAGTGGATAGAAATCCGGTCGCCGAATTTTTCCGTCATCACTGATGCCGGCGAAAAGCGAGGGCGTGAAGTTGCCCTTCACTTCGAGCAAATGAGATCCGTGTACGCGGCCCTGATGACAAAAGCAAACATAAACCTTCCCGTCCCTTTGCAGATCGTGGCCTTTCGCGATACCAGGGAAATTCGGCAATACGCCCCCTTGTTTAACGGCAAGCCGGTAGAGGTGGAAGGATTTTTTCATCAGGACATCGACCGATGTTTCATCATGCTCGACATGTCGGTGGAGAACCCCTGGCAAGTCGTGTTTCACGAGTACGCTCACCAGTTGCTCAATGGCAATCTACGCGTCGCCCTTGACCCCTGGTTCGAAGAAGGGTTCGCAGAATATTTTTCGAGCATTGAAGTAGACAGCAAACAGGCCCGGGTAGGAAAGATTTCGCGCGACGAATACAGGATTCTGCAGAAAACTGGAATCATGAAGGTTGCCGATCTGTTTCGGGTTCGGCAGAACTCGCAGACCTACAACGAGAGCGGAGATCATCGGGATCAGTTCTATGCCGAGTCCGACATGCTCATGCATTACATCTACGACAACCGGTTGATGCCTCGGGCGCTGGCCTACTTCGAACTCAGAGAAAATAGGGCAATGGAGGTGGAGAAGGCCACGCAAGAAGCCTTTGGCATGAGCGCTTCGCAGTTGGATAACGCGTTGGAAATGTACATTGCGGTCGGCCACTATCAGTTTTATCCGATCTCCAATCCGGCGAATACTTCTTCGAATGCTTACATTGCGTCGGCTTTGACGGGAGCGGCCGCCCGAGCGATGCTTGCAGATATTCACGCCCACTCGGCTGATTATCAGACGCGGGCCATCGCGGAGTTTCGAGACATTCTGCAGTCTGATCCGACAAACGCGGCAGCCTGTCGTGGGTTGGGTTACGTATACCTGCAAGAGCAGAATTTCTCTCAGGCTGAGGACTATCTGACTCGCGCAACCGGGTTGGATTCGAAGGACCCGCGGGTTCATTACTATAACGCGCTATTGATGGCGCGGAAGTCCGGTTTCGGCGACGAAACGGATCTATCCGTCATGTCCAGGGAGTTGGAAGCGTCCATCCGGCTCGATCCAAATTTCGCTGACTCGTACAGGCTTCTGGCCCTGGCTCAATCCAGTTCGGGGCATTCCGCCGAGGCGTTGGGAACAATGCGCAAAGCGTTGTCGATAAGCCCGCTCAACGAGCGCTACCGCTACTACCTGGCCGACCTGTTTTTAATCAACCGCCAGCCGGAGGAGGCGATCGCCATTCTTCAGACGCTGCAGGTTACGAATAATCCCCAACTGGGTGACCGGGTAGCCCAGTTACTGGCGGAGGCCAGGAAAGCCAAAGAGACATTCGGGCAAGGCGCGCAGTAGTCGGCTAGTTGGCCGCGACGGCCGCTTCGACGTCAGCAAATGAGAATGCCAAATCAACGTTTGGAAATTCGCGCCCATCGACCTCCACGTAGGGATAGACAAAATAATTCAGCGGCTTGCCGTCCTGCGTAGGGCTTAGCCGAAGGTCGCGGCCCATGCTGAATTGCACGCGATTCACGTCATGCGAGCCGAAAAAATAATCGCGCTTGTCTGGATGTTTCCACGCCTCGGAGATGTCAACCGGAATCCAGCCTTTGCCGTCGATGTAGAAATCGGACCAGCAGTGATATCCGGCAATATCGGCGGAATGTTTATCCGCCGGCAGGGGAAACCCAATTTCGAACCGGGAGGGAATACCTTGCGAACGCGCCATCGCGATAAACAGCGAATGGAAGTCCGTGCAATTGCCTTTCTTGGCGTCGCAAGCGTAGAGAACATCGCCATGTCCCCAGCCGGTTCCTGTCTTGTCGTAGCGCATCGTCGTAAACACATAATCGTAGACGGCTCGGGCTTTCTCGATCGGCTGCGTCTTACCTTGCGTAACCCTCGCAGCCAGATCCGCTGGCAAGCCCGTGACCGGAACGAGTGCATTCGGTTGCAAATCCTGCTGCCGCTCCTTCGAAGCTAACGAAACTCGAATTACGCTCGGCGAGGCAGACCCGAGCACGACCCGCTCATGCCGGACGACATCGTATTCAACGTCGAAATGCAATTCTGGTTGGGGCGAAGACGTTTCGGCATAATAGATCTCATTTCCGTCTTTCGGCTCGCGCGTCCTTTTCAGCGGCAAATCGCTCTTCACCGAAACGATCTTTATAACTTGCCATGCATCGGATTGCGCCCGTGGAAACCAGACGCGTACCTTCTTGCCCGATGGCAAGTTCTTCACTGTGAAGGCATAGTGAAACGTAAAATGGCGCGACTCTTGAGTCAATGCAGGCGGCGCGAATGCGGAGAGAACGAAAGCCAAAAGTAAACACCATAGCGCGCTGGATTTGCGTGGCATAGGCGGATTCTCCATTAACTGAGAGCTCGTTAGGAAAGCCAGTTTCGAAAACGACACGCCCTTACCTCAGGGGAATCCATCAAATGAATCCGCGCTGATAGGGGCACATAGAAGTGAAGATGCCGGAAATAAACCGCGCGATGCGGTATTTTAGCAGGACGGCATTCGCACGGAAGGGAACAGCATGTTAAGAAAAGATGCTGTTGTGCTCGCGAGCCTTTCGCTCGCGCTGCTCTTCATTGTGTGGGCCCTGAGTGAGGCGTCCTATTTGCCCGAGCGTCTTCATTCCTTCCTGCACTACATTGATCCGGAGCCCCGACCGTCAAGCCTTATCGAGTATGGGAGCCACTACGATCTCATCGCGCTAGGCTTTCGGTTTACCAGAATCGTTGGCTTCGCGTTCCTGGCGAGGTGGCTCTACAAAGGCGGTTCAGAAGTCGAGGCGCTACGGTTGCACGATGCGCCTGACGATAAGGTTGTCTAGAACTGACCTGCAGGGATGGTCAGGGAGTCATCCGGTAGAATCCATAGACATGCCAATCGCTATCCAATGCCGCGACCTGCGCAAGACTTACGACGGCAAAGTCGAGGCGGTGCGCGGGCTGAATCTCGCAATTCAGGCGGGCGAATGCTTTGGACTGCTCGGCCCGAACGGAGCAGGGAAGACCACGACCATCGAAATTCTCGAAGGACTGCTCGAAGCGACGTCGGGCGAAGTGTCGATTCTCGGCCATTCCTGGAAAGACAATGCCCGCGAAATGCGCGAGTGGCTGGGAATTTCGCTGCAGGAGACGCGGCTCTCCGAAAAACTCTCAGTACGCGAAACGGTCGAACTCTTCGCCAGCTTCTATCGCGAACCGCGGTCGTCAGACGAAGTGCTGGAGCAGTTGCAGCTCACCGAGAAAGCCGATGCCTGGGTGGGAAAGCTTTCCGGCGGACAGCGGCAACGCCTCGCGGTGGCGACGGCACTGGTGTGTAATCCAAAGATACTTTTTCTCGACGAGCCGACAACCGGGCTCGATCCGCAAAGCCGCCGCCAGTTATGGGATATCATTCGTGAGTTTCAGCGCGACGGTGGCACTGTCCTACTGACCACGCATTATATGGACGAAGCCGAGCGGCTTTGCGACCGGCTGGCAATTGTGGATCATGGGCAGATCATCGCGGAGGGATCACCGGCCGATCTAATCGAACGCCTTGGCGGGCACCATGTGGTGGAATTTTCGGTCGGCACAAACGCAGAAACAACCGCAAAGGCAAATGACAACTCAGATGGCGCTGCGCTTACGGCCTGGCGCAGTCTACCGAGCGTCGAGTCCGTGCGAGAGGATGACGGCCTGGTCGCACTGAGTGTGAAAGAGCCGCACCTGGCCATCCCGGCGCTGTTGGACGCGGTTGAAAAACAGGGATGCCAACTCCGGCACCTCACCACACGCCAAGCCAGCCTGGAAGATGTGTTTGTGCGGCTTACCGGCCGGCATCTGCGCGAAGAATAAGATAGGTTCAATTGTTCCTTTGACTTGCGATGAGCGTTTCAGAGCAAACTCCGGTAGCAGTAACGAGATCAACGCCTCGAAACTCGCCCAGGCGCAACGGCCGCTGGGCGGGATATCTACATCTCCTCATGGCGCGGATGCTGGAACTGAAGCGTGAACCCGAGGTCGTGTTCTGGGTATTCGTCTTTCCGCTGCTTTTGGCAACCGGCCTGGGCATCGCTTTTCGCAATAAGCCGGCCGAAGCTTCTTCGATTGCGATTGTTGCCGGACCCGGCGCGCAGCGAACTCAATCTCTGCTGCAGAAATCCTCCAAATATGCATCGTTCAAGGTTGATGTGGAGGATGAGGTCAGCGCCCGGAAGGGCTTCCGGCTTGGAAAGTATGACGTGGTGATCGAACCGAATTCCGCGGGCGGGTTAACTTATCTTTATGATCCGGCACGCCCAGAAAGTATTCTCGCCCGCGCTCAAGTCAACGACGCGCTGCAAGATGCTGCCGGTCGAAAAGATGTGGTGGCAACCAGCGAGGTCACTTCGTCTGAGCCCGGCTCGCGTTACATCGATTTTCTGATTCCCGGTTTGCTCGGAATGAATCTGATGAACTCCGGCATGTGGGGCATCGGCTTCGCACTGGTCGATATGCGCCAACGCAAGTTGCTCAAGCGCTTCGTGGGTACTCCGATGCGGCGCGGCGATTTTCTGCTGGCTCTTATGTCGAGCCGGTTGGTGCTCATGATCATAGAAATTGGATTGCTGCTGACCTTGGGTGTCCTTTTCTTTCATATGAGAGTTCTAGGGTCGATTTTCGCGATCATCCTGTTAGGTTCGCTTGGCGCATTGTGCTTTGGCGGAGTCGGACTGCTTACCGCGAGCCGCGCTCAGAAAATCGAGAGCGTTAGCGGATTGATGAATTTAGTGATGATGCCGATGTGGATTTTTTCCGGCGTGTTTTTCTCGTATGAACGGTTTCCTGCGGTCATTCAGCCTCTCATCAAGGCCCTGCCATTAACCGCGCTCAACGATGCCTTAAGAGCCAGCATCCTCGAAGGTACACCACTCCTGCATCAATGGCCACGCCTGTTAGTGATGTCTTTATGGGGAGTTATTTCGTTCCTGCTGGCGCTGAAGTGGTTCCGCTGGACCTAGTCGTGATCTGGGTGGGTCTGACTCACGTACGAATTTGAATTTACTGAAGATGATCTCCGAAGCTTGGGCCTCGCCCGTAAATTCGGAAGAAGTAACGAACGAGGCCGGCTGCGGTGCTTGCGAAAGCACATCTTTACTGATACAGATACTTATTTGGCTGCTTTGGCGGCGGCCTTACGGACCTTCGCCCAGCGTTGCCTTTGCGCCTCGGCGATACGCTCGCGGGCTTCTTTGCTCAAGGTACGGCCAGTCCTGAGCTTATTCCCGCGGCGATGACCGAGAGCATCGAGCGCCTTCCCTACACGTCCCAACTCTGCTTCTAGACGGGAGTACTCTTTTTGTAGGGAAGTTACGACGTTGTTCATCATCATTAATACCCCCTTGGACGTAAGGCTAACATGAGAATGCCGAATCGCAATTTCGCATATGTGACTTTCATAAGAAAGCGCGCACGGCGATACTAATCTGGGAGGGGGATGCAACCTGGAATCAGACGTGCGACATACCGTCGCCCAGCGTCAATCGGATTCTATCCGGACGGTGGGCAGGAATTTCGGGGATTGCCGGGCTTTGGTCGTTTGTTCGAATGCAAATGCCAGGCGGATCAGCGTTGGCTCGCTCCAGGCTCGCCCGAAAAAAGAAATCCCGGCTGGAAGCCCGGAAATAAAACCCGCGGTCACATTAATATTGGGGTAACCGGCCACCGCCGCGGCATTCGAGCTTCCTCCAGCGACGTGATCTCCGTTTAGCAGATCGGTAATCCAAGCCGGACCGCCCGTCGGCGCGATGATAGCATCGAGATGATTCTTGTCCATGGTAGCGTCGATGCCTTCGGTGCGCGCAAGCTGGTGGTTCTTTTCGAGTGCATCGAGATAGGCCTTCTCCGTAAGCGGACCTTTCGCTTCAGCTTTAAGGAATAAGTCCTGTCCAAAGTAGGGCATTTCTTTCGCTCGATTGCGGTCATTAAATTCGATGACGTCTTTCAAGGTGCGAACTGGCGCGTTCGGCCCTCTTCGCGCAAGATAGGCGTTCAAGTCGGCTTTAAGTTCATACATCATCACCAATAGCTCGGTGTCGTCGAACTTACCTAACGTTTCGATGTCGGCGGGATCGACAATCGTGGCTCCCTCCTGTTTCATCACATCGATCGCTTGCTCCATGAGAGCATCGACTTCATCGTTGAAGCCAAAGTATTTCCGGGCTACGCCGATACGAGCGCCTCTCAGGCCGTGAGCATCGCAAAATTGCGCATAGTCGGAGTAAGACTTTCCCGCACTCGCAGCCGTTGCCGGATCGGCAGGATCGGCGCCTGTGAGCACGCCCAGGAGAATGGCCGCGTCCCGCACTGTCCGGCACATCGGCCCGGCTCCATCCTGGCTGTGCGAGATCGGAATAATCCCGCTGCGGCTTACCAGGCCAACCGTCGGCTTGATGCCGGCGAGGCCGTTGGAAGACGAAGGGCAGACAATCGAGCCATCGGTTTCCGTTCCGATTCCAACCGCGCACAAGTTGGCGGAAATTCCTGCCCCCGTGCCTGAGCTCGACCCGCAGGGATTGCGATCCAGGGCATAAGGATTCTTGGTCAGCCCGCCGCGCCCGCTCCAGCCGCTGGTCGAGTGGCTGCAGCGGATGTTGGCCCACTCGCTCAGGTTGGTCTTGCCCAGGATGACCGCGCCAGCGCTGCGCAGTTTTTGCGCTACAACGGAATCTTGCGGCGCTTTCGATCCCACCAGAGCCAGCGAGCCGGCCGTCGTCATCATCTTGTCCGCGGTGTCGATGTTGTCTTTGATCAACACGGGAATTCCATGCATCGGTCCGCGGGGGCCTTTGGCTTTTCTTTCCTGGTCGAGTGCGTCGGCAAGGGAGATCGCATCGGGGTTCATTTCGAGGATGCTGTTGATCGACGGCCCATGCTTGTCGATCTCGCCGATCCGCGCCGAGTATTTTTCAACCAGGGTGCGGGCAGTGAACTTGCCACTCTTCATGCCCTCTTGGAGATCGCCAATGGTTACTTCATCAAGCTCGAACGATCTCACTTCTTTCGTCGCCGATCCGGCATCGATCTCGCGTGCCGCGCCCAGCGCGGAATAAACCGGAATCATGCCGGTAACTGCGCCACCTACGAAGGCGCTCTTAAGAAACGAACGACGGCTGCCGCGAAGATGGAGCGGAGTTCTTGCAGACATGGTCGAGAGATCCCTTTCGGAGGGCGATGCTTACTGCTGGCAACCCTACATAGTAATCGAAAGAGTGAGCACAACTGTCAAATGGGCTGCAGGAATAAAATTAAGGGTAGATCCCACGACTAGCAGCGCCGTGCCTGCCGTACCATTTCTACTAAGACCTCGCGTGCTTCGGCGGGAGTTCGCACTTCGCGCGGGAATGCGATGCGCGTGCCTTTCATACCGTCCTGCGTTTTCAGACGCGCATGAAAGCCAAGGCGGTCCACAGCCGTCATTGCCGCTTCTTGTGCTTCGATTCCGGCTAGCGAGCGGGCCAGCAACACGAGCGCGTCCCCGTGATCGGCATTCATATGGTCGATAATGCTGGATGCGGAATCGGCTAGCGGATCGGGTTGTGCGCTATCGTACTCCAGCACTTGCACCCATCCCATGACGCCGAATCCCCCTACATAATAAACGTCGACGACATTCAGTCGGTAGAAAGAGAAGTCTTCGAAATCGACCCAGTACTTGCTGTTGGCATAACGCTGCAAATAGAGTTCGCGAGCGGCAGGTATTTCGGGTGCCGGGATAGCAGTTGCATTCCCAACCAGCGTAACCCGCGACGCTCCGAGTGGATCGCCGCTTGCGTCAGGTTGTGTGACGAGCAAGCTGGCGCGTGGATCAGCGAGCAGATTCTGCGTGTGCATCGCCATAGTGCTGATCAGAAATATCGGCCGCCCGGTCGCGTCGAGCCCATAGGGCATTACCGAACCGAAGGGAAATCCCGGCAGCTTGCGCGAGAGCGTAGAGAGGCTGCCGATTCGCCCGTTATAAACTAGTGTGCGCGCACGCTCTGCGAACGAAGGCTCGGGAATTGGCGGCTGATCGCTGCGAACCGTCGGTCCCGCGTGTTTTGTAGAGGATGAAGACATCGCCGTTACAGATTAGCCTAACCAGAGCCACGCGATTGTTTCGCGCCCCGTCGAGTGCTAGACTCTTGATCTGCGACTTGGTCTCGACGTAGGTTTTTTCGAGCGGGAGTAGTTCAGCGGTAGAACGCCAGCTTCCCAAGCTGGATGTCGCCGGTTCGATCCCGGTCTCCCGCTCCATCTTTGCAATACTTTCCAGCTTGACACGATCTCTAGGTCAGCATAAGGTCAGCGCTAGAGGTCAGCACCCATGAAAATTCAGCGAGGTTTTGTAAGGGAGAAGTCCGGCAGTTGGCTCGGAAACTACGCACTCTGGGTGACGGACCATACAACCGGAAAAAAAGTACGCAGACAGAAAGCTGAGAAACTGGGGCCTGTTCGGGTCAAAGGTAAGGGCATGACTAGGACCCAGGCAGAGCAAGCATTGGCGAAGCTGCTCGTGAAAAAGTTGGGCCTAACGGGTGACGCACGCACAACGTTGAGCGGGTTCATCAATACGCAGTGGAAACCCCTACGTGAGGGAAGGTGGAGGGCCAGCACAAAAGCGACCAGTGAGGACTTCCTGAAAATCATTACAGATCGCTTCGGTTCCGAAGCTCTCGAAGATATCGACTACGTATCAGTGCAGACGTGGCTTAACGCGATTGCGAAAACACGGAGCGCTTCCGCGGTAGTACATTGCCGTATCTTTCTCCGAGCGATTCTCGCCGAAGCCGTAGAGCAAGGTTTCATCGAGAAAAATCCGGCGAGGCGTTTGACAGTTCCGAAGCTGCGTGCTGTGGAGCGCGAGTTTCTGTCCATACCACAGATAAAGGCACTGCTCAAGGCTGCCATGTGGGTGCCGCGAGAACTGACACTACTGCGTTTAATTCTAACCACGGCTCTGCGGCCTGGCGAACTATTCGCGCTGCGCTGGAAAAATATCGACCTTGTGAATGGAACGTTGACCATAACAGAGACTGTATACCGTGGGATTCTGCGCCCCTATACGAAAACAACAGAGGAAGGCGACACGCAGAGGCTTGTGGTTCCAGAGCAAGCCGTGCAAGCACTGACCGAGTGGTCCGCGCTGTGCCTAGAAAAGAGCAAGGCAGAGAAGTTAGACCCAGATGCTTTTGTGTTCCCCACCGGGTCCGGTACTTTCTGGCTCAAAGAAAACTATCAGCGGCGAGTGTTGTCTCCACTCGCGATGCAAGCTGGAATCAAGCATGTAAATTTCCAAGAGCTACGCAGAACAGTTGCAACGCATGCCCAGCATCTGGGGTCACCCAAGGATATTGCGACGCTCATGCGACACCGGAAGGTCGAGACGGCACAGCAGCATTACATCCAAGCAATCGAGGAAACGGTCAAAGCAACTGGTGAAAAACTCGCGGGCATGATGTTCCAGCAGTAGTTGAGGTGTACGTCGTACACTCCAGACCCGCCCATCAAACGGTCGAAACCAGAGGGCATGGCAGTGGCAAAATGCCTTTGGGATGGTGCCGGAACGGGTGTTGCCGTGGCATCGCACAGCCTAGCTAAGTGTGTACCATGCTACTTTCCAAAGGGCTTACGCTCTCCCGATGCCGATCCGCGGGTTCCGTTTGGGGCGTCTCTAAGCCATTCCTCCAAGGTTTGACTGCCAAGTTTTTCCCTCGCCTGCGCCTCTATTTCCTCCGGCACAAGCGCAGAATGTAGGGGAGCGTCCGGTCTTCTGGGAGATGGATTTGCACGCATACTGTTAACATTGTGATAACAGTGCTCACCCGCAGGTTCCCCACCAGTTTCGAACCCTGGCCCAAAACTAATCGGACCGCCGTGGATTAACTCGTCGTCGTCCCCGTTTTCGGGTTCCGTTCCCGGAACCAAGTGCGCCGGGTTTCCACAGGCTTTTTTATCGCAGAGGAAGTGTCGAACAAAGAGTCCTTTTGGAATTTTCTGTTGTCTGTCCCATACCCATCTAACACGGTGAACTCGCACATTTTGCCTGAAGATGATGTAACGCCCATGTCCTTTTTCCCAGAATGGCCCCTTCCAGAGTTGACAGCCATCCGGTTTTTGTTCGAAGTTTCCGAAAAAGTCCTGTGTGCGTTCTTCGCCGCGTTCGGCGTCACGAAACCATTCTTCCAAAAGTTCGTAATCGAGAATCATAAATGGGTGAAAATATGTGCTACCCAGAGAATCTGTTCAGGGGTCTTGACGAGCCCTTTCGGAGTACGAATTGTACTCCCGTGCCCGGTGCCTGGGATCGTCAATCTTCGATGAGCGTAATCGGTTAACGCCAACTATGCGTATGATTCTGGTAATGGGGAGAAGCAGATGACCGGGGATGAATACAAAACGTACCTCAAGAGCGGATACTGGAGAAAGTTGGCTGATCGAACCAAGAGGCAACGCCCGTACTGTGAGAGTGACACTTGCCCTTTAGATGGCATTAGTCGGAATGAGTCGCTGGAGAGGTTCGGCAGGGATCTGCAGGTGCATCATCTAAACTACGACAACTTGTACTGTGAACAGCAAGATGATCTTCAAGTGCTCTGCTTTAAGTGCCACGAGCGGGCAAGCGGCGTATCTCGCGATCACTTGTTTTTCAACGATAACGACGGAACGATAGAGTCGATATGAGCGGAGATGTCGCCGTCGTCGCTAAATCCAGATTGCACTGATTGCAGAGTTCGTCACCGAATTCTGAAGTGGTGTAGACGACGCTCCCGGACGGCAAAACCTGCACGCCACATGGCGCGAACCTTTCAAGGGGTTGTCGCCCTACCATGCTTTTGCAGTGGGCTTTTCCCAGCTCTCGGCGAAGCGCACCCAAAGGACGCCCAGACCCATAGCTGGGTCCGCCGAGCACCCCACGGGACATCTTCAACGAGACGTGCTTTAGGATCATCCGGGTAGTTTCTATAAAACGTCCCCAAAGCCATTCTCGCAAGTGCATGATTCGATGTACTTGCATTTGTGCGAATCCATACTTGACAAAACGGTCGTTTTATGGAAACTGAAGCGGTACTGCGGAGGCAGACAAATGAAACGGAAGCGCGTAGCAATCATGGCAAGGGTGAGCAAGAAGGGAAAGCAGGATAACGAGAATCAATTGCTTCAATTGCGAGAGTTTGCAGCCCGTCAAAACTGGGACGTGGTTGCCGAGTTCTGCGACGAGATCAGCGGCAAGTCTGCGGGGAAGGATAGGAAGCAGTTTGAAGCAATGATGCTGGCAGCCAGCCAGAAACAGTTTGATCTGGTCCTGTTCTGGGCCTTAGATCGCCTCAGCCGAGAAGGAACGCTAGAAACGCTGCAATACCTGCGACAACTAAATAACTACGGCATAGATTGGCGCAGCTATACCGAACAGTACATCGACTCCTGTGGTGCCTTCCGTGATGTGGTGGTCAGCATCCTGGCTACGCTGGCAAAGCAGGAACGAATCAAGATTGGCGACAGAACCAAGGCGGGCTTGGAAAAGGCACGCAAGCTAGGACGCATTGGCGGGCGTCCGAAGGCGGCTGTTGACATGGCAGAGGTGCAGCGACGACGTGAACTTGGCGAATCCTACGCAGTCATTGCGGACGATCTGGGGTGCAGCCAGGCATTGCTCTACAAACGTGCTGCTGAGGCGAACGCATAGTGTCTGGTATTCCCTTGAGAGTGGATAGTGACTGAGAAGCGCGTTGGTGGAAAACTTTGAGCCGTTTCGCCGATCACCGACGTATCGTCGAGGCATGGGAACGAACCGTACAGAGCCCGCTGCCCTAAACCTGCTTTCCCAAGCCGACCGCATCCTCGAAGGACGCACGGCGGGGCGGACCGCGCAAAGAGTCCAAACAAGCCCACGCTTCACTTAATCTGTAGTTCCAGCCAATGAAGAATGCTTACCACGTATGTAGAGTTGTAACTGTTTTCTGTCAACTCAATGCGCTGGGCGCTGCCACTTTTGTACCTTTCCCACAGTGGAAAGATTGCCTCAAATGACTTGCGCTCCACCTTCCTCATCGTACCGCTATTTGTTCGGATGACAATCTTGTCCGGCGTTACTTCTTCAATTTCAAAGTCCCCTTTGGCTCTGTCCGTTACACTCCAATGACCAACGCGCGCGTTTGAACTGAGCCGCGAGCGTATTTCATTCCAACAGTCGTTGACTGAGGTTAATTCCATAGGTTCACCGCGCTTTCTTTTCAAAGTCCCACTCACAGATGGCGAAATGGTCTCCTGTTAACCCCCTTGCAGCCCCGTTTCCAGTCATCGCGCTTGATTGTTGTTTATGTGGTCGCCTCCTCTTGCTTTCTCGCATTCTATAAACACGGACGCGCAGGAAAATCCAACCAAACTTCCTGATTTCCACGATCTCACCGGATGGGAGCGTAATTACTTCATGCGGCAACTCGTTTTCATCGAATAGCGTCATGCCGCGCCATTGTACGCTTCGGGCTTGCTAGAATTGCCTCTCTAAACGAAAACGTCCAACGCGAGGCTGGGCACCTTCCATCGGAACCTAGGCACCTCCAATCGTAGCCATTCGTCGCGCTTGACGCAAGGCCGTTAAGAGCCGCCATCGCGCTGCATTTTGCTTTGCTACAATTTCTGCCGCGTGCATTCCAGCCTTCGCGTTACTCCGGCAATGGAAGCAGCCTCGCGGATCACGTTTGGTCGATTGCTCAGAACTCCTCGCCTAACCGCAGCCTGTATAATTCAGCCCCGGTGCTTTCTGGAGGTTGTACGTATGCCTGAGAATCTTCCTCCGCTCCCTCCGCCTCTCTTGAGAGTCGTAGAAGATAAAACCTTCGAGAACGAGCGAATTGTGTTAGACGGATATACGTTTGCGCGATGTACCTTCCTGCGCTGTCGGCTAGTCTATTCAGGCGGTATGTTTCATGCTCCCGGAAGTAAATTCTCACCCGGTTGCACAGTGGAATTGCTGGACGCTGCTGCACGAACGGCAAGTCTACTCCAAGGTCTATGTGACACCAGTCCCGACATTCGATCACAAATCTTTCCGAACTGGCGGTCTTGGAAGGAAACTCCGGGAAGTCCCACAGTACATTAGCCTCATTGTGAGCCGCGTCTCTGCGTTACAATGGATTCGGCGAAGTGAGGTGCTGTGGTAGTACCGTGACGTGATGTTTCGTATGGTCGAAGGCCCATGTGACGGTGGGGCTTTTCCAGTTGGAGGCTCGGTGAACGATAAGGAAAATTACAATCAGCTTGTCCTCAATCTGGCAAGGCACGCCGTTGATTTGGCTCTTGAATGCAACTACCATCGAAACCACGGCGCTGGTGAGCCTACTGATCTCAATAAACACCCCGATACCAAACAAAAGATGAAGCAATTCCAACCGCCGTTGGGCGAATTGGACTCTGCCTTGTTTGCAAGCCCGGACGAGAAAAGGGCGGCCGCTGCACTACAAGCCATACTTGCTGCGATGGCTCAACTGCTGAGATAAACTACCAACGCACTTTTCAGCCACTCCCTTGAGAGTTGATGTCTAACCGCGCGGGAGTGCTAGCTGGTGTAAGCTGTTCGATTAACTTCCCTCGAAACTGGACCTGCCGGAGTTCTGTGGATGGCACGAACGCGCAGCACCTCCAAACCCACGACCAAACCTGCCAAGAGTTACAAGCACCCTGAATCGGAAAGCCCGATGCGGCCAGAGATCGGGACGCAGGCGCAGTTCAAAAAGAAGCTGCCGCCGAAGAAGTATCGCTATGACGATTCGCTTTCGCCTGTGCTGGAGTGGGACGGGCAGAATCCGGCACGGGAGCGTGGCGAGGCACGGCTAGCGAAGGCCGAGACGGAGCTTGCGGAGGCGCGGCAAGAAGCTCAACGGCAAGCCAGAGACGAAAGAGATTGCGGGCCACGTCGCAGCCGCACAAGTCGCTATCGGCGAACTGAAGGCCATGAGCAAGCCGTTCCTGAACTGGGCGGGCAAGGCGGAGCGGCTGTCGTTCGATGTGCCAACGCTGCCGCTGTTCATCCATGAGCGGCTTTCCACGAAAGCAATCCTCGAAACGCTGAAGGGGCATCAAGCTCGACCAGCAAACAGGCGACATGTTTGATCTGTGCGGCGATCCGCAGCACTCGATTACCGACCAAGTGCTTCGAGCCTACGAGCACAAGGACAAGTGGGTCAACCGCATGATCCTTGGCGACTCGCTGGTCGTGATGAATTCGCTGCTGCGCTATGAGAACTTCGGCGGGCAGGTGCAGATGATTTATATTGACCCGCCCTATGGGGTGAAGTTCGGATCGAATTTTCAGCCGTTCGTTCGCAAGCGCGACGTAAGCCACAATGACGACGAAGACATGACGCGCGAGCCGGAAATGGTGCAAGCCTATCGCGACACTTGGGAGTTGGGCCTCCATTCGTATCTCACCTATTTGCGTGACCGGCTATTGCTGTCGCGTGAATTGCTGAGTGCGAGCGGCAGCGTGTTTGTTCAAATTAGCGACGATAACCTTCACCACGTCCGCGAACTAATGGATGAAGTATTCGGCGGGGAAAACTACATCGGGCAAATCGCTTTTCGCAAAACCGGCGGTCAGTCCGTAAAGCTGTTACCCAGCACGTACGACTATCTCCTTCACTACTCGAAGGACAGGGAGCGCATTCGATTTCGCGCTTTGTATATGGACAAGGAGCCGGGAGAAGCCGGTGCGAAACAATACACATGGGCTGAGTCGCCCGATGGGAAATCCCATCGCAACCTTACAGATTCCGAGTTGGCCGATCCGGGATCAATTCGCGATGGCTGGCGCGTTTTTCGTCCCGGACCTTTAACCTCTCCAGGAGCGAACTCAGGCGCTAGGAATGAAATCGTCCTTCAGGGCAGGACGTTCACGCCGGGCGTCAATCGACATTGGAGTATTGGGCCCGATGATACTGAGGAACTTGACCGCAAAGGCCGTGTCATGATCTTGGGGAATACTCCTTGCTCCAAGCTGTATCTGGACGACTTTCCAGTCTCGCTCCTGAAGAATGTCTGGCCCGACACGGGTGGGAGCGGATTCGCTGAGAAACCGTTGTACGTTGTTCAGACAGATACGCTGGTGATCCAGCGATGCATTTTGATGACCACCGACCCTGGCGATTTGGTTCTTGATCCGACCTGCGGGAGCGGAACAACGGCATACTGTGCAGAGCATTGGGGCCGACGTTGGATGACTATTGACACCAGCCGAGTCCCTCTGGCCCTCGCCCGACAGCGGCTTCTGACCGCGACGTTCTCTTGGTACGAACTCAAAGACGAACACCGCGGTCCGGCAGCCGGATTCATTTACAACCGCAAACGGAATAATAAGGGCGAGGAGGTTGGTGGAATCGTGCCGCACGTCACGCTAAAGTCCATTGCAAACGGCGAACCTCCAGACGGAAGAAGTCTTGGTTGATCGCCCGGAATCCGACAGCAAAATTACTCGGGTCAGCTCGGGCCGTTCTCTTTGAGGCCACGATACCCACTCCGATGGAGTGGGAAGAAGCGTCGCGGTAAACCGAGCGACCAGTCCGGTGAAAGCACACCGGACAGTTCGTTTGTTGACCGGATGATTGAGATTCTGCGGAAGTCTCCTGTGCTGCGACTGGAAGGCAATCGGACCATCACGATCAAGAACATTCGTCCGCCAGCGAAAACACTTGCCGTGCGCGATACAGCCGGTGATGATGTTGCGGCTTACTTCAATATCTGGAAATGGATCATTGAGAAAAAGCTAACGCCCCAAGAAAAAGGTGGGCGCAAGGGACAAGTTAAGCCCGAAGCGATCATCAAGTTCGCGCACCATCCGATAGGAATTCTTGCGGGCGAATGGGAAAAAACTCGCAAAGAGTGGGCCGAGGAGGGCACTGATCCGCGCCCGCCCGTGTTCATTCTTGTCTGCAAGAACACGAACATCGCCAAAGTCTTTTATGAGTGGTTGGCAAACGATGTGAAGCCCGTAGGAATACCGACTTCAAAGATCGAGGGATTCCGCAACCGGGATGGGCAGTTCTATACGATCCGCGTGGATTCAAAGGTTGTGCATGAAACCGATACCGGCGAAGCAAAGAACGATGAGTCACGGTGGATGCGGCTAACCCTTGACACTGTTGGAAAAACAGACTGGCCTCGTAACCGGCAAGGGCAACCGATCTTCCCCGAAGGCTTTGAAGAACTCGCAAAGAAACTGGAAAGGCCACTGCATCCACCGGGGCGCGATGTGCGCTGCATTGTCAGCGTGGGAATGCTTACAGAGGGTTGGGACTGCAACACTGTGACGCACATCATTGGGCTACGCCCCTTCATGTCGCAATTGCTCTGTGAACAAGTTGTGGGGCGTGGTCTGCGGCGGAAGAGCTATGCAATGGGCGAGGATGACAAGTTTACGGAAGAAGTCGCCCAGGTGCTCGGCGTGCCGTTTGAGGTGATCCCCTTTAAGGCCAGCAAGACGGGAGCGCCCGCGCCTCGTGTGAAAAAGTATCACGTACACGCTCTCCCGCAACGCGCCGAGTTCGAGATCAAGTTCCCTCGCGTGGAAGGTTACACACAAGCGATTCGGAATAAGATCACTGTGGACTGGGGTAACGTACCTTCGCTGATCCTCCAGCCCGACAAGATCCCGCCAGAGGTGCAGACCAAAGGCTTGAATATAAACACGAGTGGCAAGCTATCTCTGAGCGGGCCGGGATACGTCGTCGATGTGTCGCTGAAGGAGTTTCGGGCGAGGCGACGCATTCAGGAACTTGTGTTCGACTTAGCGAAAGCGCTGACGAGCGACTGCATTGCACAGTCTCGATGCACGATCCCTAGCCATGTGCTCTTTCCGCAGCTTGTGCAGATCGTTCGGCGCTACCTCGACGACAAGGTTGAGGTGCGCCCGCCTGCCGACATGAAAGACTTGTTTCTAGACCCCTATTACGGCTGGATTGTTGAACGCCTGTTGGATGCGCTGCGACCTGATACTTCGGAATGCGAGGCCCCAGAAGTGCCCCGCTACGAATCGACGCGCGGCCCTGGCACAACTGCTGATGTGGATTACTGGACAAGCCGGGAAGCTGTGGAAGTGCTCCATAGCCACGTGAACTATGTTGTGCCTGATACCAAGCGGTGGGAACAGTCCGCCGCGTACTACATCGATAAGCATCCGGCAGTTCAATCATTTGTGAAGAACGCGGGTCTGGGTTTCGCGGTCCCTTATTTGAATAACGGACAGATGCACGATTACATGCCAGACTTCATCATCCGGTTGCGGAGTGATGTGCCTATCTATGCGATTTTGGAAACGAAGGGCTATGACCCACTGGAGGAAGTAAAGGTGGCAGCCGCCGAAAGATGGGTCGCGGCTGTCAACGCAGAAGGTAGCTATGGCCGATGGGCTTATGGTATTGCGAAGAAGACGACGGACGTGAACGGCCTTGTAGACAAGGTTTTTTCGGAGAATTGTCGCACGAATACCGGGATAAACCGCAATGTGTCGATCTAGTGGGTTGGAAGACCTACGCTGAATGGTGGGGAACGCCAAGGGGCTATTTCGCTTGCAACCCATTTGTTGTGCGGAAGATACGCAGCGTAAAGACACCGGGCGGCGTTAACCCGAACGGTAATCCTGCACCCGAAAATGGTTCTAGTTTTCTTGGAACCCGAACACCCCGAACCCCAAACGAACCCCAAACGAACGGTAAACCGTTCGAGGGCTTCTCCAGTGGATATTGAACCCGTTGACAGGTCAGCACTCAGGTCAGCACTAGGGAATCAGCCCATGGCGCTTTATATGCAGTAAACATCGAGCTTTGACGCTAACATTTTCAGCAACTTACGCTGGTTGTCAGCTTCCCAAGCTGGATGTCGCCGGTTCGATCCCGGTCTCCCGCTCCATCTTCTGAAAAAGTATCCGAGGGCTAAATTTGCGTCAGGTTGCAGTCGATTTGCGCCTTCTATTTGTGTGCCGGGCCATCAGCCTTTTTCATATGTTCCGAGAGTTGCCGCACCACCCCAACGAAGGTTTTGCTAGCCACTGACAAGGTCCGGTCGCGCCGGTATGCGATGCCGAGTTCGCGCCACAGTTCCGGACCTTCAAGGTCCAGCAGCTTCACGCGGCCGGCGGCGACTTCGTCCCCGGCAAACGATGAACTGACCAGCGAAACCCCCAGGTCGGCGGCTACAAAACTTTTGATCATGCTGACGCTGGGCAATTCCATTCTCACCTTCAGCTCGGCATTGTGCTCGCGGAAAAGCTTATCCAAGAGTCGCCGTGTGTGCCCGGTTTTGGGCAACAGAAGCGGATGCTTCACAACCTCCTCAATCTTCGCCGACTTCTGCTTTGCCAGCGCATTCTTCGGACTCACCATCAGCACCAGTCGGTCCCGATAGATGGCCTGCACTTTCAAGCTTGGAGACTGCACCGGCAGGCTGATAATGCCGACGTCAAGAGAACCGTTCTCCAGTTTCTCCACAATTTTGTAGGTGAAGTTGCGGTAAATGCTGATCTGCACATCGGGATAGCGGCGGCAATATTCGCCAAAGACTTCGGGCAAAACGTAAAGGCAGGTTGCCTCATTCGCCCCGACAAGCAGGGTACCGCGCGGCGTGTGTCCATGGTCGGCCACCGCCACCAGAGATTCGTCGCGCAGCTTCTTCATGCGCAGAGCGTACTCGTGGAAGATTTCTCCGGCAGGAGTCAGCTTTACCGTCTTGCCCGAGCGGTCGAGCAGGCGGTCGCCGTACTCCTGCTCGAGCTGGCGAATCTGCGCGCTCACCGCCGATTGCGAGCGAAACACTTTTTCCCCAGCGCGTGAGAAGCTACCCTGGCGGGCAACTTCCAGAAAAGTTATGAGCTGATCGAAGTCCATGAAGTTAGAGGAAGAATTATAACGGACTTCGCTGCAAGGTTATGTGAATGATGCAGGATCAGACGGAAGTGGCTATTGGACAATGGCGGTCTCGGACAAAACTGGCTTATTTGAGCTATACGAGCGCGCTTCCTCGGCGGCAAGCCGCGAAAGAACTGAGGACCAGGTCTCTTCGATAGAACATGGCGGCGAAACCGGCTCAACACGCAGAAGCGGCAGCGCCGAGCAGACGAGGAAGCGTGCTGCGCGAGGGCTTCCGGTAAGCTGCACATGCCGCCGAAGGATTCGCCGCAGCCATTGTTCTTCCTGCGGCTCGAGCTGTGCAACGCGCACAGAATCGCGATTAATTCGCTGATCGTTGGCATAATTGTCCGCCTGGGTGCGCATGATATAAGCCAGGCCGCCGGTCATCCCGGCTCCCAGGTTCGCGCCCGCCGAGCCGAGAATCACGACGACCCCCGCGGTCATATATTCACATCCGTGCCGTCCCACGCCTTCCACTACAGCCAGAGCGCCGCTGTTGCGGACCGCGAAACGCTCGCCTGCGCGCCCAGCGACAAACAATTCCCCGGCGGTTGCGCCATACAACACCGTGTTCCCTGCCAAAACGTCTCCGCGCTCGGAAGCTTCCGGCCCCGAGTTGATCGCGATTCGTCCTCCGCACAGGCCTTTGCCGACATAATCATTGGCTTCGCCGGTCAGGCGGAATTTGGCTCCGGAAATCAGGAATGCTCCGAAACTCTGTCCTGCCGTCCCGGTGAACTCGATGTCAACTCCCGTAATCTCCAAAGCGGAACGCCCCAGGCGGCGAAGCGCCTCGCCGCTGAAGTGCGCGCCCACGGCGCGATCTCCGTTAGTGATCGCGAAGCGATAGGAGCGAAGCGATAAGCCTTCCAGATCGTCAACAACGCGAGTGAATTCGCGGGAGAGGGCCCCGCTATCCTCGTGCGGACAGGCGAACTGCGGCGGTGAATTGAGGATCGGCTTCAAAAGCCCCGCAACGCTTGCTTCCGCATCCGGCGAGTGCGGCTTGAGACGGTCGACTGCTCCGAGGACTTCATCGATTGATCCCCCGCCGATCTTCGCCAGTAGCTCGCGAACGTCACGCGCCAGCCCCCTGAAAAACGTCTCGACCATTTCCGGTCTTCCCGCGAAGCGCGCCCGCAGAGCTTCATCCTGCGTAGCAATGCCCACTGGGCAAGTATTTAGATGACATTGCCGTGCCATCACGCAGCCGATAGCCAGCAGAGCAGATGTCCCAAAACCAAACTCTTCGGCACCAAGCAGTGCCGCGATCACCACGTCGCGCGCAAACTTGAGTCCACCATCCACGCGCAACCTTACGCGCGCCCGCAGTCCGGCTCGCACCAGCGCAGTGTGCGCATCGCGCAGACCAACCTCCCAGGGCAGGCCGGTGTTCTTGATCGAGGTGAGCGGCGAGGCCCCCGTGCCACCATCGTGCCCGCTGATGGTGATCACGTCTGCGCCCGCTTTCGCTACGCCAGTTGCGATCACGCCGACGCCCGAACTGGAAACCAGTTTCACTCCAATGCGCGCGTTCGGATTCACCGCGCGCAAGTCATAGATCAGCTGCGCGAGATCCTCGATGCTATAGATATCGTGATGCGGCGGCGGCGAAATCAGCGACGTTCCCGGTATCGCATGCCGCAAGCGCGCAATATGCGGCGTAACTTTGATGGCAGGCAGTTGTCCGCCTTCGCCGGGCTTCGAGCCTTGCGCCATCTTGATCTCTATTTCGTCGGCGTGCACGAGGTATTCGGCTGTAACGCCAAATCGCGCGGACGCAACCTGCTTTACTCGATTGTTCGCCTCAGGGCGTTCGTAATAAATACTGGGATCTTCACCGCCTTCGCCAGTATTGCTCCGCCCGCCGAGACGGTTCATGGCGATGGCGAGCGTTTGGTGAGCTTCCGGCGAAATCGCACCCAGTGACATCGCCTGCGTGCTGAAACGACTCAGAAGGGAAGCCTCGCTTTCCACTTCGCCGAGCGACCAGGGCTGCGTATCGCGGAAATCAAGCAAATCTCTCACGGCAACGTCTTTTCGTTCTTCCGAAAGCACGGCCAGCGACGCCTGATTCGCCGGAGTTGGAGACTTAATGTAACGATGCATTCGTCTGACAAACTCTGGAGAAGTTCCGTGCTGCTCTCCATTCCGACGGAAGCGATATAAGCCAGTATCGCGGAACTCGGCCTCGGAGGCTCCAAACCCGGCCTCGTGGCAGGAAATACAGTCGCGGAGCAAATCGTCGAGCGAGGCGCCGCTTAAAGTTCTGCCCGCATCTTCGAAAAACTGATCGCATACCTCCGCATCAAGCCCGATGGTTTCAAACATCTGGCTGTTGCGATAGCTGCTCATGGTCGAGATACCCATTCGCGCCAGCACCTTGCGCAGGCCCTTTTCGATGGCGGCACGATATTTCGCCGGGCCACTGCTCCCATCGCGGGCGGCCAGATTCATCGCGAGATATGGGTGCACCGCACTGGCTCCGGCCGCTAACAGCAAAGCGATGTGATGTGTATCGAGCACCTGGCCAGTTTCGATGATCAGCGGTATGTCCCATGCGCCGACTTCAGTCATGGTGCGCCACGCCGCTGAAGCCGCCAGCAGAGCAGGCAGCGCAGCGCGCTGCTCGTTCAACCCACGATCGCTCAGCAAAATCGCGCGTCCACTCCGGGCTGCCCGGGCGGCTTTTTCACGAATTTCGCTCAACACATCGCGGCCAGCCTCCATGCCTCCGCTTGCTTCGAAAGTAAAATCGACGGAGTGAATCGTCAGCAGTGTCTCGGAGAGACGATCCATCTGCCCCGCGTCCAGCAACGGCGAGTTAAGCTTCAGTTTTTCGCCCAAATACACGTCGAGAGACATGATGTGAGTCTCGCGCAAGGGGTCGATCGGCGGATTCGTTACCTGCGCGAAGCGCTGCTTGCAGTAATCCCACAGCGGGCGTGGCAAGCTCGACAAAAACGCGGGTGGAGCGTCATCTCCCATGCTCCAGAGTGGCTCCTGCCCGTGCTCGGCCATCGCTTGAAACAGCATGCGGAACTGATCTTCGGTCCAGCCGAATGCCGCCATCAGCCGATTGGCCTCGTGTACCACGGACGAAGCTTTGTCTCTGGCTGCGATGACCACCGGAGGGTTCCACTTATTGTTGACCGGAACCAGCCGCTCAACATCGACCGGCCGGAAAAATGAACCACTCGCCGGGTCGGCAATCAGCATTTCTCCCGGACCCAGCCGCTGGCGCTCCACCACCTGCTTGCCCGTGAGATCGGCGATGCCAACTTCCGAGCCCACGATTAGTAATCCATCAGAGGTCAGCGTGTAACGCAGCGGACGCAGGCCGTTACGATCGAGCTTCGCGCCCACAAACTGCCCATCGCTGAAAATCATCGCCGCTGGCCCGTCCCAGGGTTCCTGCTCGTAGGCACAGCGGGAGAGAAATTGCCGCAAGCCAGGTTCGCAATGCTCGTCGTGTTCCCATGCCGGAGGCATCAGGCGAAATGCGGCTTCGGTCATGCTGCGGCCGCTTCGCACACCCGCCTCCAGCGCATTGTCAAAGCTGGCGGAATCGCTCATTCCAGGCTGAAGAAGCCTCGCGTGAGCAGGCAATCCCAGCTTGCAGCGCAAGCTCTTCGACCGGGCTTGAAACCATCGCCGGTTGCCGGTGATCGTGTTGATCTCGCCATTGTGCGCGACGAAGCGAAAAGGCTGCGCCAGCGACCAACTGGGCGCTGTGTTCGTCGAGTAACGCTGATGGAAAATTACAAACGAGCTGGCGAAATCAGGATCATCCAGGTCGGTATAGAAATGCGCCAACTGCTCGGGAGTCAGCAGACCCTTGTACACAATTCGTTTCGTCGAGAGCGAGCAGTAATAGCCGGAGTCAGGAATCGTCTCCAGATGCAGGCGCAGGCGGTAGAGCTGCATTTCAAAGTCGAACGATTCCGACTCTGCCGCTTCGCCCAGCGGCGCTAGAAAGCATTGACGAACGACAGGAAGGGAATCGTGCGACCGCGGCCCAAGAATCGACGTATCGGTCGGTACTTCGCGCCAGCCGACGAATGCGAGATCGAACTTGCCAACCGACGCCCGGATTGCGTCCTGCGCATGATCTTCCTGGCCCCGCTGAAGAAACACCATGCCCACACCAAAGTCCGCGGGCAGGACCATGCCCTCTGCGCCGGAGACTTTACGAAAAAACGGCTTTGGTAGTTGAACCAGCAGGCCGGCGCCATCGCCGCTTCGGCCATCGGCGTCGACGCCGCCACGATGCTCCAGCCGCACGAGCGCCTTAAGTCCCCGCTCCACAATGGCATGCGACGCACTTCCGCCCAGCTGCGCGATAAAACCAATGCCGCAGGCATCATGATCGAGCGCGAAGGTAGGGCGACTTTCCGCCATATTAAATGTCTAACGGCAAACGCGCCGAATGTACAATCGTCATTTTTCATGCGGCGCATGGATATTTCTGCACCTTCCGCGGGTCGATTTTCAGGGGCGGGTTCTGATGTTCGGGTATCGTGAAAACGTGCGGTGAAACATAGGAAGAGCTCGTTTTCGCGTCGCATCGGCGAGTGCACGTATTAATCGAATGGTTAACGCGTCAGACATCCAGGCCGCGCTCGCCCGCATTCGAAAGTCTATCCACGTCTCCCCGTGCTCGCGTTCCGAAGTCTTTTCAGAGCTCACAGGAAACGCCATCTATCTCAAATTAGAGAGCCGCCAGCGCACCGGCGCCTACAAAGAGCGTGGCGCGCTCAACAAGTTGTTAACCCTCACCGCCGAGGAGCGTGCTCAAGGAGTGATAGCGGCATCCGCCGGCAACCACGCGCAGGCGGTCGCCTACCACGCTGCCAACCTCGGTATCCGCGCCAAGATCGTGATGCCTCTTGCAACTCCACTGATAAAGGTATCGGCGACGCGCGGCTACGGCGGCGAAGTCATTCTTTTTGGTGCTAATTACGATGAAGCCTACGACGAAGCCACGCGCTTGAGCGCGGAGGAACATCTTACCTTCGTCCATGCTTTCAACGATGACGCCGTTATCGCTGGGCAGGGAACTCTCGGTCTCGAATTGCTCGAACAACATCCCGATCTTGAAGCCGTCATCGTACCGGTCGGCGGAGGAGGGCTGATCGGCGGTGTTGGCTGTGCCTTGAAAGAAACGAACCCTAACATTCGAGTCATCGGAGTACAACCGGCGCGGCTGCCTTCGCTGAAAGTTGCGTTATCGAAGGGCGAGCCGGTCACTTTGCCTTCCGCCGTTACCATCGCAGACGGGATCGCGGTCCGGCGCACCGGGGAGAGGACGCTTCCGCTGGTTCAGAAGTATGTCGATGACATCGTCACGGTTGAAGAAGAAGAAATTGCAAATGCCGTTCTGTTATTGCTCGAAAGAGAAAAGATTCTGGCTGAAGGAGCGGGTGCGGCGGCGCTGGCGGCTCTGGTGAATCGCCGAATACCAGCGCTCCAACACGCGAGGCAGGAAAAAACCGGCAGGAAGATCGTGGTTCTCGTCACTGGCGGCAATATCGATGTAACCTTGCTGGCACGCATTATCGAGCGCGGCCTGGTCAAAGATGGACGCCTCGTGCGCTTGCGCGTGCATTTGCCCGACTACCCCGGAGCGCTGCACCGGCTTACCGGAATTCTCGCGCAGCATCGCGCCAACATCGTCGAAACCTCCTATGACCGGGCCTACCACAACGTAAACCTCGGCGACACCGCCATCGACATCACCATGGAAACCCGCGGCCCCGATCACATCGCCGAACTCATCTCCGCCCTTGGTGCCAACGGCTATCAGCACGAACGAATCCTGTAGCTCTCTCGTTACTATCAAAAGTGATGGCTTACCTCTCCAACAGGCGTATTCTTTTATGGGCTGTGCGAAGCAAGGTTGCACTCTAACTCGATGACTCAAAATACGTTAGCAGGGTGATAACAATCACCCCGCACCGTGCTCCATGCCCTTGCGGTTGGCAAGCAAAAGATCACAATGAAAGCGGACTCTAACTGATGTACCTACGGAGGTAGGAATATGACTTCTGGCACTCTCACCTCGCCTGGAATCAAAGCTCCGGGCGATTACATTGAAGACGTGATGGTTAGTGTGAAGGCGAAAAACCCCGCCGAGCCTGAATTCCATCAGGCGGTACGCGAGGTGTTCGATTCTCTCCGGTTGGTTCTCGCGAAACATCCCGAATATCAATCGAATCGCATTCTTGACCGCATCGTCGAGCCCGAGCGCGTGCTGATGTTCCGCGTGCCCTGGATCGATGATCAGGGCAATGTGCAAGTCAACCGCGGATTCCGCATTGAAATGAATAGTGCGATCGGTCCTTATAAAGGTGGCCTGCGGTTCCATCCCTCGGTGAACCTTGGAATTCTGAAGTTCCTGGCATTCGAGCAGGTATTCAAAAACTCGCTCACCACGCTGCCCATGGGCGGCGGCAAAGGCGGCTCGGATTTCGATCCGAAAGGCAAGAGCGACAACGAAGTGATGCGCTTCTGCCAGAGCTTCATGACCGAGCTTGCGCGCCACATCGGCCCGGACACGGACGTTCCCGCTGGCGACATCGGCGTGGGTGGACGCGAAATCGGCTATCTCTTTGGCCAATACAAGCGGCTGCGCAATGAATTCACCGGCGTGCTCACCGGCAAGGGCCTGAACTGGGGTGGATCGTTGATTCGTCCTGAGGCGACCGGCTATGGCTGCGTGTATTTCGCCAGCGAAATGCTAAAGAGCAAGAAAGACTCGCTGGAAGGCAAGCTTTGTCTCGTTTCCGGCAGCGGCAATGTTTCGCAGTACACCATCGAAAAACTGCTCGATCTTGGCGCAAAGCCACTGACCGTCTCCGATTCAAACGGCGTGATCTACGATCCCGACGGAATCGATCGCGAAAAGCTGGCTTTCGTTCTCGAACTGAAGAACGTGAAGCGCGGCCGCATTCGTGACTATGCAGATCGCTACAAAAAAGCGATCTTCATGCCGACCGACGTGAAGCTCGAGCACAGCCCGCTGTGGAACATCAAAGCGGATTGCGCCTTCCCGAGCGCCACGCAGAATGAAATCACCGCGAAAGATGCGGCGAACCTGATCAAGAACGGCATCAAGCTGGTGGCCGAAGGCGCCAACATGCCAAGCACGCTGGAGGCAACCAAGCTGTTCCTGGAAGCCAGAATTCTCTATGGTCCGGCGAAGGCGGCGAATGCGGGCGGCGTGGCCACGAGCGGCCTCGAAATGTCGCAGAACGCTGCGCGCACTTCCTGGACGCGCGAAGAAGTGGATGACAAGCTGCACAAAATCATGATCGCCATCCACCGCAACTGCTTCGAAACGGCCGAGAAATACGGCACGCCCGGCAACCTGGTAAACGGAGCCAACATCGCCGGCTTTTTGAAAGTGGCCGATGCAATGCTGGATCAGGGGTTGGTGTAGCTGGTTTACGTGGTTATGTGGCGCGGGCGCCCTCGCCCGCGTTCCTGAAGGCTGCTAGGATTCGGGGTGGGCAAGTCGCCCACCCTGACGTTTTTGGAGGATCCCAATGAATCCCCAGAAAGACAATGCGGTATTTCGACACAAGCTGATCCTAATAAACGTAAATAGGACTGGGAAGGATCCGAAGATTTCGCTGTATGATGCGTTGAGATACTCATGGAAGATTTCGCCGATACGGGCAGAGAAGGCAGACTACGTGCTTGCTGTTATCGAGGGCACTCGTAGGGGCCTTCGAAGTTGAGGAGTGGCTACTCGACACTCAAGACAATTTCCCCGGTTCTCGCCGAAAGACCGGCCTCGGGGTATCCGGAACGGGCGATGGGCCTTTCGCGGACGAGAAGCTCCAGACGACGTTAAGGCCATCTACGTGAATAAGACTGTGCCCAGAGGCCTGCGGAAACACGGTGCCGCAAATCCAATTCGCTATGTCGGGGTGTGAGATTTTCTTAGGAGCCTCCAGGTTTGACTCCTCCTGTTAACCGACTGATAATCAGTAGGAAGCCTGTATTTAGGAAGCCTGTATCGTGGACATCTACGAACAAATCGTGCAACTCCGCCGCGAAGGACGCCGCGGTGCCGTAGCCACCATCGTCAATGTTCGCGGCTCGATTCCCTCGTTTCGCACGGCGAAGATGCTGGTGCGTGACGATGGATCGATCGTCGGCACGATCGGCGGCGGTTGCGTCGAAGCCGACGTCTGGCAGGCGGCGCGCGAAGTGATGGAATCCGAAAAGCCGCGCACCCTGACGTTCGACCTCAACCAGGATCCGAAATACGATACCGGACTGGTTTGCGGCGGCACGCTCGAGGTTTTCATCGAGCCCGTGCTGCCTCCAGCGTTACTTTATATTTTCGGCGCAGGTCACGTTGCGGTCAATGTTTGTAAGGCTGCGGCGCTGGCCGGCTTCGACCCTATTGTCACCGATGATCGCACCTCCTATGCGACCAAAGAGCGATTTCCTGCTGCCCGTGAAGTGCACGCGCTCGATTTCGATGAGGCCATGCACAAGCTCGAGCCGAACGAAGCTTCGTATATCGTCATCGTCACCCGCGGGCATCGCGACGATATGCATATCTTGCGTTGGGCAGTGCAAACCCGCGCGCGCTACGTTGGGATGATCGGCTCCAAGCGCAAAATCATCGGAATATTCAAAGCACTGCAAAGTGAAGGCGTGCCCGCCCATTTGTTCGAGCGCGTTCATGCTCCTATCGGTCTCGATATCGGAGCCGTCACGCCCGAGGAGATCGCCATTGCGATTACCGCCGAACTGATCGCGATTCGACGGCACGCGGATGTGGCACTGCCTCACATGAGCTGGTTTCAATCCCAACATTCGCAGCCGCAAGCCGGCGATACAAGCCCGGTTGCAGACGAACACAAGTGACTGTTCTGAATCGAAGATTGCTGGCTGAAAACTCGTTGTCCGCAATCGGCAATCACGATCAGAATCCGGCAAATTAACGTAACAATCCCCCGCGTTCCCTGATATCTTCGCTGCATGGTCCGCGCATCCAGCTTCGGCGGTGTCATCCTGGCTGCGGGTGAATCGTCGCGCATGGGCCGCGACAAGGCGCTGCTGCCCTGGCCGCCGGTAGCACCTGGGCAACCGCTTTCTACCGAAACTTTTCTTTCGGCCTCGATTCGCCTGCTGAACGCAGTGTGCGACTTCGTGGTGGTTGTGGTCGGAAAAAATGAGGCATCGCTCGCGCCTACCATCTATGCGGAAGGCGCTTCGCTCGTGGTCAACCCGGCGCCGGAGCGAGGCCAGTTCAGCTCGTTGCAGGTTGGGTTGCGCGCCGTTCTCGACCAGGGGCGCGACGCCGCAATGGTGACACTGGTCGACCGCCCTCCCGTAAAGCTAGCCACGCTCGCAATTCTTCGGCAGGCGTTCGACAACGCCGACCAGAAAACCTGGGCGGTGGTGCCTGAATTTTCCGGGCAGCACGGCCATCCTTATCTTGTCGGCAGGGAGATGATCGAAGCATTTCTCCGGGTGGCGCCCACTTCCACCGCGCGGGATGTGGAACGCGCGCATCAGGAGCACATCCTTTACGTTGCGGTCGACGATCCGCTAGTCACGATCAACGTCAACACCCCCGAGGACTATGCGGCTCTCCTCGCGCGCTGTTAGAAGCGTCGCCGCAATTGCTCTCCATCCAGAGACACGTTATCGTCGATGAATGAGCACCACTGACGCAAAAGCCATACATCTTAGGGCTAACCAATTCCTCGACTCGGTTTTGCGCCTTGAGCCCCGTGTCGCCGCGTTTGATTGCGATGGCACGCTTTGGTCCGGCGATGTTGGCGAGCGCTTCTTCGACTGGGAACTGAAAGAGAGCCACGTCTTTGGCGATGGTCCGAACCGTGAAAAGTTTAACCGGAACTGGCGAGATCGCCACGCCGCGTACAAGCGAAACGAAGTCGATGAAACGACGATGTGCGGCGAGATGGTCACCATGCACGCAGGCATTTCTGAGAGCAAACTGATGGATGCATCGAGTCGTTTCTTCGATGAATTCTTCGTCGCCCAAATCTTTCCTGAAATGCGTGAACTCATCGGCCGCTTGCAGGAAAATCGCTGCGAGGTATGGGCGGTCTCGTCCTCGAATGAGTGGGTGATCCGCGCGGCGATGAAACATTTTGGCATCCCGGAGAGCCGCGTACTCGCGGCCAAGGTGGAACTGGAGCGGGATGTCGCCACGGACCGCTTGATTCGGGTTCCCTCCGGTCATGGCAAACCGCAAGCGCTTCGCGAGTCCGTCAGTAAACAGATCGATGTTGCCTTTGGCAACTCGCGTTGGGACACTGAGATGCTCGCGATGGCAGCACATGCATTCGCCGTGAACCCGAATCCGGACCTGGAATCGGTAGCCCGCGAACGTGGCTGGACGGTTTATTTTCCGGACGGCGCCAGACGCTGATGTTCCGAACCGGCATCCGCGGCTTGCGCCCCCGAACTCGCGCCTGCCTCGCAATTGCCGCTACAATCGACGTAATGTATTCGCCACAGGTGCTCGACCATTTTCAAAACCCGCGAAATGCAGGCGATCTTTTAAACGCCGATGCGAATGCTCAATTGGAAAATCCGGCGTGTGGCGACGTGCTCCGTTTGACCCTGAAAGTCACTGCCGGCCGTATCAGGGAGGCTGCATTCAAGGCCAAGGGCTGCGTGCCCGCCATGGCTTGCGGATCAGCTCTGACCGAACTTGTCATCGGCAAGACGCTCGAAAAAGCGCGCAAACTACGGCGCGAGGATGTCGTCGCCAGGCTCGGATCGCTGCCGCAGGCATCCACGCACGCAGCCCAGTTGGCGATCGACACGCTATCGGCGGCGCTGCGGCAGATCAAGTCTTGAGCTATGCCTTCTCCGCACACGCCGCGCCGCATCGCTTGCCTGCAACCGAGCGCGACAGCCATTCTGGCAGCCATCGGCGAACTCGATCGCGTGGTTGCGTGTACGAAATATTGCGCAGATCTGGTTCCCGAAATCGCAGCTCAACCCCGCATCATTCTGCACGATTCCTGGACATCGACTGCCGCTGAGATTGTCGCCGCCCAGCCTGACCTGGTGATCGCCTCTGTTCCTTACCAGGAAAAAGCGGTCATCGAAATACTGAAGTCGGGAACCCGCTTTCTCGGGCTCGCTCCGAGAAATCTCGCAGACATTTACGGCGACATCGCCATTGTCGCCGGCACAGTCGGAGCAAGCGCTCGCGGCGAACGAGTAATCGCTGCGATGCAGCGTAGAATCGAACTTCTCCGCAACGAAGTTTCTTCGATGGCGGGCAGATCGCCGGCTCCAACGGTCTTCTGCGAAGAATGGGGCAAGCCGCTAATCGCCTCCCAACCGTGGGTCGAAGAACTGGTGGAAGCCGCGGGAGGTAAGTTCCTGGGCTCGCCAGGAAAACAGATTTCCGCCGAAAAAGTGACTTGCCTGGATCCTGATGTTCTGATCGCCGCCTGGTGCGGCGCTGGTGATCGCGTTCCCTTGGAAAGGATCCTTGCCCAGCGCAGCTGGCAGAGAACTCGCGCCGCTCAATCTGGTCGGGTCTACTGTATTCGCGACGAATACCTCAATACCCCTGCTCCCACTCTTCTTCTCGGTCTTGAAGCACTGGCTTTCGCGATTCATCCTGAATTGTTCCCGTGCACGAAAGGAATCCGTCAGATTACCAATGTTCCAGCTTCGGCCGTTTCGAAGCTTGGCCTCTGAGTTAAGATTCTCTTATGCCGGTCACTACGAGAATCGAAGAGGTCCGCAAAGAGATCGCGGAATTAGCCCTGGCTGCCCCAACGTCAAAAGACTTGATGCACCGGTTGTGCAGGCTGTTACACGACCGGATGCTCAAATACAATTGGGTCGGGTTCTACATGCTTGAACCCGGCGCGAAACCACCGGTGCTTGTTCTTGACGCATTTATGGGCGCGATGACTCCGCACACGCGCATCCCGCTCAACCAGGGCATTTGCGGAGCTGCCGCCTCCAGCGGAAAAACGATCGTAGTGGATGATGTCAGCAAAGATCCCCGCTATCTTGCGTGCTCGCTCGAAACCAAATCCGAAATTGTGGTTCCCGTGTTTGTGAAAGGACAAGTTGCCGGCGAACTCGATATCGACAGTCATTTCCCGGCCGCGTTCGGCGCCGAGGATCAAAGGCTTGTCCAGTATTGTGCTGAGGTTGTAGGAAAGAAGCTCGAAAGCCGCTAGTCAAACGTCCTGTCCACGGCGCATCTTAATCGGTAATAGGTTCCTCCAATGAAACGCGTGGTCGCCGCCGTCATAGAAAAAAATGGCAAGCTGCTGGTGTGCCAGCGCACGCGGCATCAGACCATGCCGCTGAAGTGGGAATTTCCCGGCGGCAAAATCGAGGAAGGGGAGCAGCCGCGCGACGCTTTGCGCCGCGAACTGGAAGAAGAATTGGGCATTCACGCTAAGGTCGGCGATGAGATCGCACGCCTGCAGCATACTTATCCGAACGGCTCTGCAGTCGAGTTGCGCTTCTACATCGTCCGCGAATACAGCGGAGAGATGGAAAATCGCATCTTCCGCGACTTGCAGTGGGCACTGCCTCAAGCGCTTGCGTCGTACGATTTTCTTGAAGCCGATGCTTCCTTGGTGAAGGATTTGGCTGCAGGGAAACTTCTTTGAGTCTTCTTTTTAACTTTCCTTGTCCTCTTCCAGATTCTGACTAACCGGCACGCAGCGTCCAGAACCAGGCAATCGTCAATCCGATCATAATCACCGTGGTGAGCCAGGCGATTGTGTTAAACAAGCGCGTGTTCACATATTCACCCATGATCTCTTTCTTGTTGATCAGAAGAAGCATGAAAATCAATACGAACGGCAGAACGATGCCGTTTACAACCTGCGACAGCACCGCGATGCGGATCAGCGGTAGCCCGGGAATCAGCAGGACGGCGGCGCCGGCGACGATCAGCAATGTGTAGAGCCAGTAGAAAAATGGCGCTTCCCCGAACTTCTTATCCACTCCGGATTCAAAGCCCAGACCCTCGCACACCGTATAGGCGGTGGATAGAGGCAGAATTGATGCGGCAAACAGCGACGCGTTGAAAAGGCCTACCGCAAACAGGATGTAAGCGTACTGGCCGGCAAGCGGTTTGAGCGCCTGCGCCGCATCAGCCGCATATTGAATATTGCGGTATCCATGAATAAACAAGGTGGCCGCGCAAGCCACGATGATGAACCACGCGACCAAATCCGTAAAAATGCAGCCGGTGATCACGTCCCAGCGCGAAGCCCTGAGCCCGCGGCGGGTAACGCCCTTTTCCACAATCGACGCCTGTAGATAGAACTGCATCCACGGCGCAATCGTCGTGCCCACTACACCAATCACCATGAACAAGTAGGCTTGGTCACGAAAGGCATGGAGCGCTGGAGGTTTGACGGTTGCTTGGACCGCATCCTTCCACGCCGGATGCGCCAGCGCTCCCGCGAAAATATAAGTGATATAGAAAAATGACGCTGCGAGAAAAACCTTCTCGACACTCTTGTACTGACCTTTCACCACGATCAGCCAGACGATCACCGCGCAAACCGGCACGGTTACATAGCGCGAAAGGCCGAACAGTTCCAGGCTGGTGGCGATACCGATGAATTCAGTGACGACGTTGCCAAAGTTGGTGATCAGAATTCCCAGCATCATCAGGAACGTAATGCGCAGGCCGAATTCCTCGCGCACCAGGTCGCTCAATCCTTTGCCGGTGACCGCGCCCATGCGTGCGCTCATCTCCTGCACCACGATCAGAGCCAGCGTGATCGGAATCATCGTCCACAACAGAAGAAACCCGTACTGTGCCCCGGCCTGGGAATAGGTGAGAATGCCGCCGGCGTCGTTGTCGACGTTCGCCGTGATGATTCCGGGCCCGACTACCGCGAGAAACACCAGAGTGCGGCCCTTCCATCGTTTCAGGTTCTTCATGCGGGTCTTGTTCCGACATACGATTTACAACGGCCGGATGCCGCTTGTGATCCGGCTTTAAGCGTTTTTTCTCGGCAGCCGACTCAGGATACATGGGCCAGCCGCGCGCGCGGTAGATGAAAATAAAAAAATTTGAAGCTGGCAGTTTAAGATGTTCTCAGGCAAATATTCCGGGTTGATTAAGCGGGATTGACCACGAATGACCAAGAACGTCGCGCGCACTGTCTATTTGTTCATTGCTCTCACGGTGGTTCTGCTCGATCGCTGGACCAAGCGCATTGTGGCGCGGCGCATTCCGCTCTATCAGCACATCCAGATTATCCCCGGTTTTTTTCGCCTCACCCACACCGAGAACACCGGCGCGGCTTTCAGCCTATTTGCGGACTCGACCGCACCTTGGAAAACCGGTTTCCTGATAGGGTTCTCGGTGATCGCATTAGTCGTGGTCTCGATATTGCTCTGGAAAAATAATCACGCCCACGTCATCACCGGAATCGCTTTATCGCTGATTATGGGAGGGGCCTTAGGCAATCTCTGGGACCGGATCACCAGCGGCCGAGTAGTCGACTTCCTTTTGGTCTACGTGAAGGTGTACCAATGGCCGGTCTTCAATCTGGCGGATAGCGCAATTGTGGTTGGCGCGGGATTGCTGGTGCTGGAGATAATATTCGGACAGGCGAAGCAAACTGCGCTAACCCGGCCGAAGTCAGATTCATTGTAGGCACAGCGCCGCTCCCCCGGCGATACCTGCATCTGCCCCATAGTGCGCCTTCACGAACGGTATCTCCTGGCACTGTGAGTTGACGCACCATGCCGGCAGCCGGTCGCGGATATCGGCGAAGAAGGGTTGCAACATCGCGCCTGCTCCGCCGCCGATGATCATGACGTCGGGTTCCAGCAGATCGACAATGTTCCCCAGCCAGATGCTGAGTAACTCGGCAGTTTCCTTCAGGATTTCCTTTGCAACCTTGTCACCTTCCCCATACGCCCGCGCCACCATTTCACTGGTGATCTGCTCGGGACAGCCGCGTGCATAATCGAGCAGAACCGATTCGCGACCGGATGCCACCTTCTCAGCAGCCCGGCGAGCGATAGCCCGGCCGGAAGCCAGAGCTTCGATGCAGCCCAGCTTGCCGCATCCGCAGCGCGGACCGCGATAGTCGATCGTCATGTGGCCGCCCTCAGCCGCCGCGCCGGTGCGGCCATGATAGATGCGGCGATTGCAGACGATCCCGGTTCCGATTCCAGTGCCAATGGTGGCGCAAAAGACATTTTTATATCCACGGCCGGCACCCCAAACCGCTTCGGCAAGGGCAGCCGCGTTTCCATCGTTGTCCACTCGAACCGGTAACTGGTACGCCTTCGAGATTTCGGAAGCCAGCGGAAAATTGCGCCAGCAGGGAAGATTCGGAGGATTGACCACGACTCCGGTGTGAGGATTCAGTGGCCCGGGGGCGCAGATTCCGATGCCCGAGACCAAATCTTGCGCGGGGTTCTCAGGGGCCGCCGAGCGGACCGAGTCAATCGCCGAAATTACGCAGGCAAGCGCCGCGGCCGAGTCCGATAGCACCATGGGCACGCGGGTCTGGTGAATGATCTTGCCGCAAGAACTGACCAGGCCGGCGGCCACTTTGGTCCCGCCTACATCGACCCCGATGAAGTGGGCTTCTGCGCTTTGCATCAGGCTATTATTCTGGCAACGAATCGCTGCGCCGCTTTTCCGGCCTCGTGCAGTTTAACAGGGACACGAATATCGCCGCTCTTGTCTAAGAAGACTGAGTATAAGAAGGTTGAGAGAATATTGTCTCGATATGTCCGTGACGACGATGCATGGCTTGGTCGATCAAATCTGAAGATTCCCCCTCGCCACGAAGACCTTAGCACTAGGGATACACTCGCGGAACCGATGATGCCGCAATCCTACCTCATTCACGTGGAACTGGCACCGGACATTTCAGAAAAACTGCCCCGGCAAGCGCGCCGAAAGCCCAACCGGTCTTCACATTTCGCCAATGCTCTTCGAAACCGCATGATTTTGATTTATAATCCAGCCAAGCGATAAACAGTCAGACAAACGGGAGGCGCTGAGGTTCCCCCCTTAGTGCGGACACGACGCGGGCAATATTCCCTGGAAACCAGTTGACAATCCTGGAGCCAGTTAATTGTTAAGGTCCGGAAATAGAGACTTTTCCGGCCTGGAAGGGTTATGCTCGGTGTGATGTTCTGACTGAAGAATGTCGAGTGGTCCCAATTTCAGCCGCGAAAACAAGAACGCAGTACGGTATAGCTGGCGAAGCTTACGTGGAACGCTGCGATCCGTTTGATCAGGCCATCGATGCGTGAGCAGTACGGGGGGAACTTCTTCGCTAGGCGCAGTAGTGGCGCGATGCAGTAGGGGCGCGATAATGTCGAGTTTGTGGCAGCCGGTAACTCAGACAATGAATTCAGAATATAGCTTTGGAGTGGCGTTGCATCGAGCGGGGTTTAGGACGCGATTGAGTGTCTGGTTGGTCGTGGCCCTGGGTTGCGTCTGCGGGGCCCAAACCCGGCAGCAGAAGCCGGTTTCACAGTCTGAATTGGCACGGCAAAACATGGCCCACGTCGCGGGCAATACCGAGCAGTTAGCGCTGATTCTCCATCGTGATCCAGGCCTAATGGTGGAAATCAAGCGCTGGATCGCGAAAGATGCGACCGATCACGGGCAAATCATCACCGAAGCAGATCTGGCCGAGGAAACAATCTTTGATCGTTTGGAAACAGACGTCACATTCCGCTCGGTGGCGACTCAAATCGTGCAGAAGTACGGGTACCTGCAGCCAACCGTGAATCCCGATTCACCGATGGCGAAGCAGCAGGAATTACTCATTCAAGAGCGAGTCAAGTGGATCACGGAAGAAGAAGCTGCGGACCGCGAAAAGCTAAAGGCCGCGCAGGAAAAGGCAGAGCAGCAGCAGAATTGCGATCCACGCACTGACCGCAATTGCGGAGCGCAAAATGCTGCTACTCCGTACATCCAACAGTTGCCGCCTCAACAACAGCAGCCGGGAATGATGAATCAATATCCCACGCAGGTGCCGGGGCTTGAGCCGCCTCTGTCTGAACCTCCGATTGAGCCGTACAACCCGCCCCAACAGAACAACCCGCCGAATAACAATCTGCTGCGCACCAGCGGAACCGAAGATGGTGGCTTTGGAGTTGGACAGCAGGCGCAGGGCGGCAACGGATCTTCACCTTATTCTACTTACGGGCAGGGTTCCGACGACGAAGCGGGCGGAAATTATCAGCGAAGCATGTCAGGCGGAATGCAATCGCAGCGGCAAGGAGGATTCGAAGAGTTTGGGGATTTATCGCTGAACTCAGATTTCGCCGGCGAAGCGTTTAGCCAGGGCATGAACGGCAATATCAGCCAGTATGGAAACAACCAAGGCTACGGCACCGGCCCCTACGCCAATAATTCTAATTACGGTTCCTATGGCAACGCTTCTTATGGGACGAACAGGACCGGCTCGTATGAAGATCTTAGCGTCAGCAACGCTATTCTTCGCGAAAATGCGCGCCGGGCAAGGGAAGCCACTACGCCAAATCAGCGACTGGTACGCAGAGCGAATCCGTACGAAGAGATTCCGTCTTTATATGACATGTACTTGCAAGCTTCGGCGCGGCCTCCCGCGGTGCAGCGTTTCGGCATGGAAGTATTTGAGAACGGCACCCGCGATCTGCAGAACATTCCTATGGATCTTCCGGTTGGACCGGACTATGTGCTCGGTCCCGGCGACGCCGTTTCGGTAAATTTGTGGGGCGGAGTTTCACGGCGATTCTATCAAGTGGTTGATCGCGAGGGTCGCTTGAACCTGCCTGAATCCGGTCCCGTCATGGTATCCGGAAAATCGCTGGGTGAGGTACAGGAGTTAGTACAGAAAACCCTGCGCACTCAGTTTCGCGACGTTTCCGCCGACGTTTCTTTGTCGCGATTAAGAACAATTCGCGTTTACGTCGTAGGCGATGTCGTGCGACCGGGGGCTTACGACGTTGGATCACTCTCCACTCCGCTGAACGCGTTATTTGCCGCGGGGGGTCCGACTGGCCGCGGATCGCTACGTATCCTCCAGCATTACCGCGGAAATCAACTGGTGCAAGACGTCGACGTTTACGACCTGTTGCTGCATGGAGTGAAGGGAAATATTCTAAGGCTGGAGAGCGGCGACACGGTGATGGCGCCGCCGCTCGGAGCAGAGGTCACAATCGAAGGCATGGTTCGTCGCCCTGCAGTCTATGAACTGAAAGATGAAAAAACATTATCCGATGTGATTGCACTCGCTGGGGGACTGCTGCCGACCGCGACTCTGCGTCACGTCGAAGTGCAGCGGGTTGTTGCGCATCAGAAGCAAACGATGCTGAGCCTCGATATTCCGACGGACGACAGCACGGAAGAAGTCACCAAACAGTTGGATTCGTTCAAGATCCAGGATGGCGATAAGGTGCGAATTTTTCCCATCGCCCCTTACAACCAGGATGCGGTTTATCTCGAAGGTCACGTCATCCGGCCGGGGAAGTATTCATACAAGCAGGGGATGCGTGTTACTGATCTGATCGGATCGTACAAAGATGTTCTTCCGGAGCCAGCCCTGCAGTATGGCGAAATCATCCGCTTGAGCCTGCCCGATTACCGTCCCACCGTACAGAGCTTCAGTCTGGCTGCGGCATTAGCAGATCCGAAAAACGCACCGGAGCTTGAGCCTCTCGATACCGTTCAGATCTTTGGCCGGTACGATTTCGAGAATCCTCCGTCCGTATCGGTCTTGGGCGATGTGCGTGTGCCGGGAACGTACCGCACTTCAGGAGACATTCACCTGAGCGATGCCATCCATCTCGCGGGCGGTCTGAATCCGGACGCGCAGACGGAAGATGCACAAGTCTTCCGTTACATGCCCGACAGCACGTTGAAAATTCTCAACGTGAAATTAAACACTGCTCTCGAAGGCAGCCCGGCCGACAACATCATGCTTACGCCGCGGGACCGCGTCTTGATCCACAAAAGCGCCGCGGCTGCCGATCCTTCCACTGTCTTAGTGAAGGGAGAAGTTGAGCGGCCGGGCAGATATCCGCTGACCGCGGAGATGACTGTCTCAGACCTGATCCATGCAGCCGGAGGATTGAAGCAGAGCGCCGACCTGCAAACCGCTGATCTCACGCATTTCGTCTGGAAAGACGACAAGCAGGTGACCGGAGATCAAGGGCGGGTATCACTGGCGAAAGCCTTGACTGGCGATCCATCTGCGAATCCTGTATTGAACAACGGGGACGTACTTACAATCCGGCAAGTTCCAGGTTGGGAGGATCTGGGTGCGTCGATCATGGTGCGCGGAGAAGTCGTGCATCCGGGCGGCTATGGCATTCGTCCAGGCGAACGTATCAGTTCAGTGCTTACGCGTGCCGGCGGGTTCAGCCCTGCGGCATATCCCTACGGAGCGGTTCTCGTGCGTAACGAGGTTCAGAGGCTCGAAATGCGATCGTACGCGGAACTGGTGCAACGAGTGCGTGAGCAACAAACGCAACTTAAGCTGACGGCGACGAGCACAGCTGACCCGGATCAGAAGGCTTCGGCGGAATCGGCGTTAACCCAATGGCAGACTACGCTCGACAACCTGGTCAGCGCTCCGCCGACGGGGCGGGTCACCATTCAGGTCTCCTCCGATATCAAGAGCTGGGCTAACACCTCTCGCGATGTCACGGTGAAAGCTGGCGATATCTTGATGGTGCCGAAGCGCCCGAGCTATGTTCTGGTCCAGGGCCAGGTCTACGGACCGACCGCGGTTTCGTATCGCCCGGGCAAGAGCGCGCGATGGTATCTGACACAAGCCGGCGGGTCCACCAATATGGCAAATAAGCGAGCCACGTTTGTAATTCGCGCCAATGGAACCGTCATCAGCAATCACAGTGCGGGATGGGTCACTGGCGACTCGCTCGGGGTGTCGTTGCAGCCGGGCGACATGGTGGTCGTTCCTGAAAAAGCCTTGGGTGGTCCGCCTATCTGGAAGACCTTATTCCAGAATGCGCAGGTCCTCAGCTCTATTACTACCAGCGCGATTCTGGCTGCGGCATATTAAGGACTTGTACGTGATTCGAAGGCGGACGTTCAGGCTGAGGATAATGTGTTTACTGGCGAGCACGGCGGTCGCAATGGGGCAATCGAGCCCGAAGAATGCGCCTGCGGTCGATCCTGGGGGGAGAGCGGTTCCGATCGAAAGTGCGCCTCAGGAACAGACCTCAGGCCAAACGAAATCTCCCGCCGATGTTCCTGACAATCCCCAGCCCTCCACCGACCCTTTCGAGAACAAGCTTCTGAATCTGCCTCACCACCTGTTCCGCGACCAGATTGGTATGTGGACAAGCCCCGCGAGACTTAAATTGTCGGATGCGACCTGGCTCGTTCCCGCCGGTGGATTCGCGGCAGCCTTGTTCGCCACTGACTCGGATGTAAGTAAGCATCTTTCGAATGATCCGAATACGCTTCTGCGGTACCGGCATATCTCGGATTATGGAATGTATTCGATGGTCGGCGGTGGCGCTGGAATCTATCTTCTTGGCCTGGTGTCGCAGAACGAGCATGAACGTGAAACTGGCCTCCTGAGCGGGGAATCGGTAATCGACGGATTAGCTGTAGTGGAAGCATTGAAATATGCTGCCGGAAGACAGCGACCCTATGAAGGAAATGGTAACGGTCCCTTCCGCAGCGGAGGAACTTCATTTCCCTCGGAGCATGCGGAGATTTCCTGGGCGGTCGCTGGGATATTCGCGCATGAGTATCCCAGCCCCTTCATGAAGTTTCTGGCCTACGGAGCAGCCACCGTGATCAGCGCGTCGCGGGTCACGGCGAAGGAGCATTTTCCTTCTGACATTTTTGTCGGCGCTGCGATCGGGTATCTCACCAGCGAATTCATCTACCGGAAGCATCACGATCCAGACCTGGGCGGCGGACCTTGGGAGATTCCTGCGGTCCGCCCAGATCGGCCCTCGCACTGGCAGGCGAAGGATATGGGGTCACCCTATGTTCCGCTCGACAGCTGGGTTTATCCCGCTTTGGATCGCCTGACGGCGATGGGATACATTCACACCGGTTTCGCCGATATGCGGCCTTGGACGCGAATGGAGTGCGCTCGGCAGGTGGAGGAAGCTGCCGACAGTATTTCGCAGGATGCTGCCGACGAAAGCGAGGCTGCGCGTCTTTTTCAAGAACTGCAGACGGAATTTGCTCCGGAAGTGAACCTCCTCGGCGGTGGAGAAAATGCCGATTTTCGCGTGGAGTCGATCTACACCCGGGGAACCGAGATCGCTGGCAAGCCCTTGACGGATGGCGACCACTTCGGACAGACAATTATTAATGATTTTGGGCGCCCCGAAGAGCAGGGCTTTAACGACGTTTCTGGTATCTCGGGATGGGTCGAGGATGGTCCATTTGTCGGTTATGCTCGCGGCGAATTTCAGCATTCGCCTTCGGCGCCGGCATTGCCATTGAGCGCCCGCGAGGCAGTATCGGCTGCGGATTTCGCCCGGCTTTTCCCAACTTTTGTTCCGGCGCCGCCGGTCCCGCCAGACACTCCAACCCCCGCGTTTGATCAAGGACGATTCCTTGACGCTTACGTTGCCATGAATCTTTCGGATTGGCAGATTTCCTACGGAAACCAAAGCTTATGGTGGGGTCCTTCGCAAGGCGGTGCCATGATGTTCAGTGACAATGCGCAGCCGCTGCGCATGTTCCGCGTAAATCGGGTCACGCCCTTTAGGCTTCCCAGTTTTCTCGGACTTCTCGGTCCGATGCGATTGGAAGGTTTCATCGGCCAATACTCTGGCTATCAGTTCGTGCTGACTCCAACCGGATTAGCTGGGCAGTACGGTCAGCCGCTCAGTCCGCAGCCGATCGTTCACGGTGAGCGAATCAGCTTCAAGCCCACGGCAAATCTGGAAATTGGATTATCGCGGACCACGGATTACGGCGGGCCCGGATATCCCTTGACCACGCACACCTTTTTGAGAAGCTTGTTCTCGACTGGGAATACAAATCCGGGCACGACGAACAAACCCGGCTCGCGCCGGTCAGGTCTGGATTTCAGTTACCGGATTCCGGGAATGCGAAACGGCGCAACCTTCTACGCGGAAGGCCTGGCTGAGCACGATGAAATTTCTCCGATATTAGGACCAGATGTGGCGGCATGGCTGGCAGGAGTGTACATCCCCAGCTTGCCCAGAATCCCCAAGCTTGATCTGCGCTTCGAGGGCGGATACACCGATCCGCCGTATAGCGGCGGCGACATTTCCTTCGGTGCCTTTTACTGGGATGCAACCTGGATCACGGGCTTTCAGAACGCAGGCCATTTGATGGGAAACTGGATGGGCCGCCAGGGCCAGGGAGCCCAGGCCTGGAGCACTTATTGGCTGGGGCATCGCGATAAACTACAGTTTGGCTTCCGGCATCAGAAAGTGAGCGCCATGTTCATCCCAAACGGCGGTACACTGGCTGACGCCAATGCGCGCGCTGAGTTCTGGGCCGGATCCACATTCAGCATGGCAGCATCGGTACAGTACGAGATGTGGAACTATCCGGTCATTGCTTCAACCCGGCAGTCCAACGTGACTTCGATGATTCAACTAAGTTTCTGGCCAAAACCCTTTCGAGCGAAAGACGAGCAGCAACCGTAAGCGACTCCATTAGACTGCATTGAGCCAAATGGCGACGAAAGAAATCACCAAGCAAGAGCCGCGATACGTTGACCCGGAACTTGAGCAGGAGCTGCTAATAGAGGCCCAGGAGGCGTCTAGCAGACGGCAACGAATAATCGCGCGCTTAGCTCTGCTCTGGCAGGAGAGGCGATTCCTATTCCGTTGTGCCGCGACCGCCTTGGCACTGTCGTCAGTAATCGTGATGCTTATCCCGGTGCGCTTCACGTCGACGACACGGCTGATGCCGCCGGATCAGGCCGGGCAGGGCATGGCTTCCATGTTGGCGGCTGTGAGCAAGGCTGGTGGTGAACTGGGGTCAATTGGCGAGGAACTCCTGGGGCTTAAGACGTCGGGAGATTTGTTTATTGGTGTTTTGCATAGCCGGAGTGTGCAGGACGATCTGATCAACAAGTTTGATTTGAGAAAAGAATACGGCGTGGGCAGCTACGAAGCTGCCCGGAAAAAATTAGAAGCCCTTACGGATGTTGCTGCCGAGCGAAAAAGCGGGATCATCACCATTAAAGTAACCGACCACGATCGCGATCGCGCGGCGGCCATGGCCCGAGAATATATAACGGCGCTGAACAATATCGTAATCACCCTTAACACTTCCTCCGCGCATAAAGAGAGGGTTTTTCTCGAAGAGCGGCTGTCCGAGGTTCAAAAGGACCTGGAAGCAGCGGAAAAAGATTTCAGCAAGTTTGCCAGCCAGAATACGGCAATCGACGTCAAGGAGCAGGGCAAGGCGATGATTGGAGCGGCTGCGGAACTGGAAGGCCAGCTCATCGCGGCTGAAACCGAACTTGAAGGCCTGCGCCAGATTTATACCCCGAACAATGTACGTATTCGATCTATCCAGGCGCGCATCGACGAATACCGCCGCCAGTTGCAGAAGATGGGTGGGAAGGCTCCGGTGGAAGGCGCGGCTTCGACAACTTCTCCATCAGATCAATCGACAGCGCAAGAACCTGATCTCTACCCGTCCATTAGAGAGCTGCCGGTTCTGGGTGTCACTTGGGCTGATCTATATCGGCGCACTAAGGTCGAGGAGACGGTTTTTGAGACCCTGACAAAACAATATGAGCTGGCGAAAGTGGAAGAAGCCAGAGAGATACCGAGCGTGAAGGTTCTCGATCCGGCCGATGTTCCGGAGAGAAAATCGTTTCCACCAAGGCTAGTAGTGGTCTTGTTTAGCCTGGTTTTGGTATCCAGTGGCGCTGCCGCCTGGGTATTGGCCCGAGCGCGCTGGCAAGCAATAGATTCGAGCGATCCTGGAAAAATGTTGGTGCACGATATTTACGAGAGCACGAGCGCACGGATCAAGGAGCTTCGAAAGTCGCTTCGTGACCGTTCGGGCCGGCATAAAGAAACGGATTCTGTGTGAATCAACTTTGCTCGATCGCGATAGTTTCCCGATGCTAACCGAAGAAATTAAACCCAGAGAGACGCCGATGGCTGCCCCGATCCTGCCCCGGCCAGCTCTTGGAAGCCAAATTATCCGTAACGTAATGTTTGGCGGATTGCGTTACATCTTTGTAGTGCCCATCCCGTTCATCATGACTCCGTTAATTCTTCGTAAGATTGGCGTGGCGGGATACGGAACCTGGGCGGTATTCCTAGCGATCAATGGGTTAACCTCGCTTGCCGACCTGGGCCTGGTGGGGACATTGAGCAAGTTTATTGCGGAATACCATGCGACCGAAGATATCCCGGCTTTGTCGAGGACATTGAATTCTGGGCTGGTTTTGTTTCTGTTGATCGATGTTGTAATGGGCGTGATTCTCTGGATCGCGAGTCCCTTACTCGCCGAAACGCTGTTTCGCCAGAGCCCCGTGCCCCATGGCGAATTGATTACGCTATTGCGACTTTTTCTGATTGTCGTCGGTGCTAATATCCTTACGCAGCTCCTCGCCTCGGTTACTACTGGCTTGCAACGCCTGGATTTGACCAACATGATTAGCGCGGCGAATGTAGCATTGAGTGCCACTTTTGGAGGCACGCTCTTAATTGAAGGTTTAGGGCTGCGCGGACTGGTTTACGGTTATTGCGCTTCCGCTGTGGTGACCGTGATTGTATATGTACTGGTAGTGCGACAGCTGTTGCCACAGATGCTGCCAAATCCGTTTCGTTGTAACGTCGCCGAGGTGCGAAAGATGTTCGGATTCAGCCTGCGTCTGTACCTCACGCAGGCGGCCGTTGCGGTGCATAATCAGGTCGAGAAACTCTATCTCGGCATGTTCGTGGGCGTGGCCGCAGTGGGGTGGTACGACATGGCGAGCGACATCGCATTGAAAGTTCGTAATGGCCTCAGTTTTGTTTTAGGCCCAGTTTTGCCCGCAGCGTCGGAATTGAATGCGCTCTCTGACGATTCGCGAATGCGGGAACTCTTCTACCGCTCGCACAAGTACCTGGCTCTTTTCGGCGTGCCCATAGTGTGCTATGTAGTAGCAATCTCCCGTCGTTTCGTGGAACTGTGGGTGGGACCAAGCCTCATTGTAGTTGCCCTGCCGTTAAGCATTCTTCTAGTCGTGAACTTCTTTAATCTTGCGACCGGTCCCGGGTTCCTGATTTTCGCTGGAAGCGGCAATTTGACTCCCGGCGTTCAGTCTGCGAGCTTGGGGATAGTCTTGAACTTGGTTTTGAGCCTGGGTCTGATTTATAAATTTGGTTTAAACGGGGCTGTACTGGGAACATCGTTGTCGCTTGTCTTGGGATCGCTTTACTTCATGACAGTCTTCCATCTTCGCACTGGTTATCCGGTCGTGCGCGTATTGCGGGAAGGCTATTTGAAAGCCGCAACTTGTTCGATTCCGGCGTTGGTCTGTGTCTTGATCGTTTGCCCCGCGAGCCATCTGTCTTGGTTTGGACTGGTTGGGATTGGACTCTGTTTTGGCATTCTTTATTTAGTCATGGTCTTGTTCACTGGATTCTTTGATGCGTATGACTTGGCGAAGATTGAGGGTTTTGTGCCTGCGATGCGGCTCGCACGGAGGTTGATGCGGATTGCTTAATCGGGCGGCGCGTTTTTTCCCAATACTTTCTCAGCTGCGACTCAATACAAAAGTTGCTGCAACCTTGTTGGAAATAGGATCTGGCTCCTTAGGCTTGGGCCAATTCTGGCCAGGTTCCTTCGTGGGGTGCGACGTTATTTTCCCGTCAACACCGGTGAAACATATGCGCGCCGTCCGCTGCTCCGGACATCAATTACCCTTTAAAGATGCTTCCTTCGACGCAGTGGTCGTTTCCGATGTAATGGAGCATGTGCCCCCGGCCTTGCGGGAACAGGTTGTGCAAGAGGTTCTCAGAGTAGCCCGCAAGATCGCAATTCTGGGCTATCCTTGCGGGGCGGCAGCGTTTGCCCTTGATCAAAAATTATATCGTGAATATCATCGCCGCGGGATACGACCCCCAGTATGGCTAGAAGAGCATATGCTGCACCCGTTTCCGGACGAAGGCTTGTTCCGCGAATTACCCGGCACCTGGAAAAAGAGCGTCATTCCAAACGAAAGCCTGGAGTTTCACGACTGGATGATGAGAGCTGAAATGTTTCGACCTTGGGACTACTCGTTCCGGCTGGCTTTGGTGATGATGCCGCGGTTAGTGGAGCGCTGGCTGCAGCTGGTTAACCGGGAGCCGTCGTACCGAAAAATTTTTGTACTCACGCGTGAGTCGCGGCCGAACACGTGTCTGAGGGACCAATGTTCGATTCCGTCAGCGTAGTGATCCCTACCTACAATCGGGGGACAGTCCTGGCAAAGGCGTTGGAAGGGTACAGGGCCCAGTCGGCGCCGCGCCTGATAAAAGAGTTGTTGGTCGTTGACGATGGGTCTACCGATGGCACGGAGGCGATGGTGCGTGAGTTTAGCTGCGGGGCGCCATTCCCAGTGCGGTATCTCCGTCAGCAGAAGAAAGGGCCTGCAGCCGCGCGGAATTACGGGATCCGTGAAGCGCGTTCCAGGTTATTGCTGTTTACAGACAGCGACATTATCCCGCAGGCTGATCTGGTGGAAGAACATGTCGAGTGGCACAATAAGAATTCGCACCTCACTGTTGCAGTTCTTGGCTATGTAACATGGTCTCCCGAAGTAAATGCCACTCCTTTTATGCGCTGGTATGGGGAACGTGCAATTTTTGCGTATCGACTGCTTCGGGGTAAGCGCGAGACAGATTTTCGTTTTTTCTATACTTGCAATTTAAGCTTGAAAACAGAATACCTGAGGACGTGTGGACAATTCGACGAGGATTTTAAGAGCGCCGCATACGAGGACCTCGAACTCGGGTATCGGCTGAATAAGAGAGGACTCCAACTGCTTTACAATCCCGGGGCCCTCGGTTATCACTATCAATTTTTTACGTTTGCAGATGCTTGCCGGAAGGCAGTCAACAATGGAGAAGCACGACGCACGTTTGAGCAGAAAGAAGCCGGGCAAAATTGGTTGGCAGAAAAGAAAAAAAGAGCCGCGACCCTGAGGTTTCATTTTTTGACATGGGTGGCCAACGGCATAGCGGCAGTTCTCGGAGCGAATAAGTATCTACTAGATTCTCGAATTCCGTTGCCTTGGGTAATTTACCATTGTTTGTATTGGTATCAAGTCAACTCCGTCGCTATGTTGTCCCCGCAAGGAGACCCAGTCTAGCTCGTGTTTTCGACTCGCGTGGACGCTCATTGAACTGCATCAGGAGAAGCAACACTTGGCACTGAGAAATCCGGAGATCGAAATTCTCATGGCGACGTGGAACGGCGCGCGTTTTCTGCGGGACCAGCTCGATTCCTTGTTTTGCCAGACGTTTCAAAACTTCAGCTTGACTGTTCGAGATGATGGCTCGACCGACTCGACCTTGAAGATTATTGAAGACTATAGGCATCGTTATTCAGAGCGTGTTGTGGTTCATCGAAACTTAGTGCGGTTAGGTCCTTGTGCCAATTTTTCGTTGCTGGCGCAGCAGTCCAGTGCCCCTTATGTTGCGTTTTGCGACCAGGATGATATCTGGTGCAAAGATAAACTGGCAGTAAGCATAGATGCTATGAAGCGTGTCGAGAAACAGCAGGGAAATACTACTCCGGTGCTCGTCTTCTCAGACATGGCGCCGATTAATGAAGACAACGCGGCACTGGCTCCGTCCTGGTGGAGACTAGCTCATGTAAATCCTGCTAAAGCGACTTTGGGCACTATGCTGGTTCAGAACTTTGTCACCGGATGCACTGCCATGGCAAACCGAAGCCTGATTGCCAAAACACGTGGCATACCAGGGGGAGCGGAAATGCACGATTCGTGGCTGGGGCTGGTGGCAATAGCATTTGGTGTCGTGTGTCCGTTAAACGAACCTCTGGTTCGATATCGTCAGCATGAGGGCAATGCATGGGGAGTCAGCCGAAGAAGAGGATCGGGCAGTCTGCTTACAAAATTCCGGCACGACCATCAACTGTTGAAAGAAAGAGTCGAAACTTCGCGACGACAGGCGGAGGTGTTTGCCCAGAAATATGCCAATGAGCTCACATGCGAACAGAAAGAGACGCTGTTGGCGTGGCTGAAATCAGAAGACCTTCCAGCCCTCGTCCGTCAATGGAGCCTGCACCGCCATGGACTACGGGGAACCACTCTACATAACCATCTTGGATTCCTGGCTCGGGTCTAAGACCAAGTGCGTCCAATCCTCCAACCCGGAAACCACAAAATCTCTCGATTGCGTAGCCTGAGATTGCCACGCGCTTTCTGGATCCATCCTCTCGTGATCTTTTGGTCGGCCTGGCTGTTTACAATTGTTTTATATGATTTGCACCTCAGCCAAGTTTTGGTCTTTTCCAGCAGCCTGGTTGTGGGAGTCGTAGCATGGATCGTGATCCCATTTACCTTGGCGAGTCTAATCTATCTGGGATGCTGCACTTGGGCTCCGACAAACCCTTTAGCGTTTCGGTTGGAGACGGAATCACAGATCGCGCAATTGGCGCGGAGGCTCCGCATTGCCTTCACTATCTGGGCAATTCTCACGACGGTTGAGATCATCGTGTCCGGAGGAGTTCCGCTCCTGTGGTTGATTCAAGGTAGTTCGAAGACCTATTTTGATTTCGGAATCGCGTCGTTTCACGGTTTGCTCAATTCTTTGCTGCTAACAATTGGCCTGACCGGGTTTGCCATGTACGTCTTGACCCGGCGGAGGGCACATCTCTGGATGCCGGGTTTCGTTGTCGCGTGGTCTTTGATCGCCGTTACGCGCAACATGCTGATTGTGATCCTGATCGAGTGCGGAATCGTGTGGGCGATTGTGCGTGGGTTTACTTGGAGAACTTTGACTAAGGGTGCATTCGGCCTAACAGCACTGATCCTGGTGTTCGGATATATCGGCGATGTAAGGACTGGCGTTGAACAGTTTCGTGAACTTGCACAGCCCTCGCCAAACTATCCCGAATGGCTGCCCTCAGGAGTGCTCTGGATTTACATATACGCGAGCACGCCGATTAATAATCTCGTCAATACGACCCGCACCGCTCATCCTTTGAACAACCCATTTTTCCCGAACGCTACTTCCTTGTTGGTGCCTTCTGCTCTGAGAGACTTCATTTATGATCCTGATACGATTAGTACAGCCGGCACCGGCGAACTCGTGAATGAAGGGAGTTGGAACGTCAGCACTGCTTTCGTTGGCGCCTTTCAGGACTTTGGAATGTTCGGCATCGTATGCCTCAGCATCGCGATGGGATTGATCTCAGCGCACTTCTGGCGTGATCGTTCTCTCCGCGGTTCGCTCGCCTACGCGGTTCTGGGACAATGCCTCGCGATGAGCATCTTCTACAACCATTTATTTTATTTGCCTGTTATTACTCAGATCATCTGGCTCTATGTTGTTTTGCGGAAATCGCGTGCTTCGCAAGTTTTGGCGCCATCGCCCTAGAGGAACCGCAACTAGAGCCGACAAAATTCAGGTTTGCGCCGAGGAGAACAATTGCTTTCTGAGACTAGCCATCATCTCTATCCTCAGTGGGGAGATGTCCGTTGCCCGAAATAAGCCTGATTATTGCGAACTGGAATGGAAAACACTTCTTAACGGAGTGTCTTTCCTCATTGAGACGGCAGACATTTCGCAACTTCGAAACTATTTTTGTCGACAACGGATCCGATGATGGCTCGGTCGAGTTCGTCCGTACGCAATTTCCCGAAGTGAGACTGCTGGCGCTTCCCGAAAATCGCGGCTTTACGGGAGGTAATCTTGCAGGCTATGAGCTTGCCTGCGGCGAGCTGATTGCACTGCTGAACAACGATACGGAAACCGAGCCGCGTTGGTTGGAGCAGATGCATAGGGCCGCGCAACTCTACACAAAGGCTGGAAGCTTTGCTTCCAAAATGATGTATTTTGACGAACGAAGTCGAATTGAGAATTGTGGATTTGACGTGGGCATTGCCGGAACCACGATAGATCTAGGACGGGACGAACTCGATGGCCCAAACTGGTCCCACTTGCGCAGTGTGTTCGGTGCTTGCGGAGGTGCTGCGCTTTATCGACGCAGAATGTTGGATGAAATTGGTTTTCTGGATCCTGATTTCTTTCTGATTTATGAAGATCTCGATTTGAGTTTTCGGGCGCAACTTCGCGGATACGAATGCGTCTTCGTTCCCAGTGCAATCGTTTACCATCGCTACCGGAAGTCCATCGCACAAGCTCCCACTAAGCAAGTGTACTTCTCGCAAAGAAACGTCGAACTGGTGTACCTGAAAAACATGCCTGCCAAGTTAATCTTGAAAGGAGCCCCTCAACGTTTAATGTACGAACTAGGTTCGGCAGCCTATTTTGCGAGGCAGGGAGCAACGTGGGCATTCTTGCGGGCGAAGCTCGCGGTATTCAAAAGTTTACCCGCAGTTCTCCGAAAGCGCGGAGATCTTCGAAAGAGGAAGACTATTACTGATGCACAGCTGCAATCGAAGCTGCAGACGTCTCTCCTCTCCGGAAAATGGAAGAAGTTTCGTGCCGGGTGGCTTGCCACTTCTCAGAGGCAACTCTAGCCCAATTTTAGACTTTAGTCGTCGTCTGGATCCGTTGCCGGCCTTTGGTCATCTAAAAAATGAGCGGCATCCAACGGGGCGGCGATGGTGTGAAAGTCAAGAGGAGTTTGCTTGTAATCAAAGCAATCGGACAAATCATCGGCATATGCATCGGCATATCCTAACGATCCCAGGCTGAAGTCCTCTTCTATGTAGCGCAGAATACTGCCAAAATCGTGCGGAACATGAGAAACGTAACCCGCTTTGGCGTAGGGCGAAACTACAATCAGAGGAACACGAAAGCCATAAACATACCCACAGCCCCATTCCGAACAATCCTTGAGTACTTTTGGGGGAGGAACGTGATCGTACCAGCCGCCCCAATCATCCCAGGTAATGAAAATTGCGGTGTCGGCCCAAAAAGGGCTGTTGCCGATGGCATTGACAACCTGGGCTACCCAGGACGGGCCGCTGCCGTCATTAAAGGCCGCATGATCGGACGACAAGCCGGTTGGAATAACCCAAGTCACGTTAGCCAGCTTTCCGTGGGTAATGTCGGTTAGAACCTGCGTTTTATCCAGAACGACATTCCTGTTCCACTCGTCAGAGTCACAGGTCAAATTCCCCCCCTCGTCTTGGGGCTCACACAAATGCATGATCGAGTTTGGTGCTGTCCAGATGCCTCCCGGTACCGGGCTGTAATAGCGCCAGCTTGCTCCGTGATCATCCAGCAAGTCGGGCAAAGTGGGATGCTCAAAGCACGGATACGTTTGAATGTTTTCGTTGCCATTCCTGTCAATCATGGTTACGGGCTCGTTGATAGGAGCTGCGCAGCCTGTGTCATTGACGTTGATGGGGAGCTCTGCCTCGAACAGACTGCTGTGTGTGCTCGGGGCAGAAGTTCCCGAGAGAATGAATTGATGAGCCGCGTAGCTCGGGCCCTCGTTCGTCTGGAACATGCGATCTCCAAACGTATACTGCTCCGCTAGCGAAAAATAGGGCTGCACGTCCGAGGGAGGAACGTAGCCGAATTGGGGAGTCGCGGTTGGGGCACAAAGCTTCAATCCGTTGATGCAAGTCATCGGAATGCGATCGGCACCGTTCATCTTGCCATCGTTGTACATGTCCACAAACGCTGAATGCGCATGGCTTAAATCGTATTTGTTAGCGAGCGGGACTGGAGCAAGGGGGACGATGTGTCCGTGGGAATCCAGACCACTTTGGGCTATATCTGCGCCGCGAGCGATCAAAACCGGATCCTGGAAAAGGTTATCTGGAGTTCGATTCTCCTGAAAGATAATTACGACGTGAGAGATTGGAGAATTAACTTGGAGTGTATGGTACCCGCTCCCACAACCATTTAGACCCAACAAGAGTGTACCGGCAATACCCAGCACAACACACAAAGAAATTAGCACCCGCATCACAAACCTTACCCAGAGCGTAAATACGCGTCCCTTAGGATGCAAAAACGCGCACAGGGATGCTTGGGAATTGCCTTATCCCGCGGTCCCTCCTTATTTGGAATCGAACCGCGTCGTTAAAACTGCCAAGTCACTCCTGGATATAGACTCGGCACACGATACGCCCGATAAGCATTTGCCGTTACGGGGGTGATCGCCATCTGCCAAATTACCTGCGGATCAGTAGTCTGGGTGACTTCCTCCACTTGGGAAGCGACCCCGGGGCTAGGTGGAATCTGAGGTGCATTCAAATCGAACTCGACATTGCCATTACCCAATTGATTAATGCTTCCGCCCCAAATTCCAAACAACTGCAGTGTGTCTGCCCATTGCAAATTGGCGACCATCGAACTTTCGTCGACTTGGAAAATAGTTGCTCGGGAATAACACGCGGGTGTACCTCCAATTAGGCATATGTCATTGTCGTCGACAGCGTCCTGGACTCTATTATCCCCGTTGTCCCAAACCGCTAATGTGGTCACCGATCCATTCTGGCTAACAAGCGATGGGAAGTGCTGGAAGGAGAACCAGTTAATAGGGTCGTCGGTCGGAACTCCACCGACTGTCAGAGCGAAGCCAGCGCCATATTGATCGCCTTGGTATCCAAGGTGCCACATGATGCTTCCGTCGCCCGTCCCGTTGCTATAGTTGATCTTAAGAACCCAGGACTGATGACGCATCGACAAGAGTATGTTGCCGTCGTCAGGCAAGTAAACAAGTGCATTCGAATGCGTCCAGTCCGGCAACCCGTTAAGGTGCCGGTTTATATCAAGGCCTTTGCCGTCATAGTCGAAACTGTTCCACGCCCACGCGACATTCCAGTTTTGATCCAAATCCACAACTTGATCTGCAAAGACTGGGGTTGTTCCCGGATACCCTGGAAGATCGGTAAAATCCTTGGTCGAGTTCACAAGCGCCAGCAAATGGCCGTTCGCAAGCGGAAGCACATCATGGTGGAACGACTGAGGTGAGAAATCGTAGCCAGCCTGTTGCAACTGACCCCGCAAAGTAGCTATATCAAGGGTGTTATAGACGTTTCCGGCCAGATCGATTTCCTGCAGGAGCGAATCCGATGAGCCCAAGGTCGCGTTCGCCCAACTCAATATTAAGTGACCGTTCGGGAGCATTTTGATGGTGGAAAGCGAATATCCGGGTTCAGGCACTGCATGATACCAAATGACATTGCCATTGCGATCCGTGAAAAACGCTGGTTCGTTGTCAGCATCGATGTCCATCATTTCGATGCCAGGGTTCTCGCTCGAAGTCAGAGACGGGTTCGGGCGCGTGACCGTCAAAGTGGGAAATGTGATGGAGGTTGGCAATGCCCCTGTAGTGAAAGCCAGATCCTGGCTGGTGGTTGTATTGCCGTCGCATTGTATTTGCGCGCGCATGTGGTAGGTGGTGGAGGCTTTCATGCCCGCCACAAGAAGCGACGCTTGCGCATAATTGCCCGCCACTGGGATCCACGACGTGGCTCTCCCATAATTCATGTCGGGGCCGAATTCAACCATCGCTTGGCCTGCGCATGCCTGCATCACCGTAAAGTTTGCGACCAGCGGATTCTGCGTCTTTGAAACTGCCACCACGGGGGGCGGAGGAGTTGTCGGGCCGGCCCCGCAACCTACCGTCAAACCGCATACGATAGCTAGCGCCATTGCCAGGATGGTCCGTAGCAAATAAACTGCTTTCATTTTTTCCTCACTGGGATTGAGGTTCACTCAGAATTAGTTTGGCCACGGACCATGGAGCTTCGTTCA
>CAWBKQ010000004.1:0-64045 GCA_963789415.1 uncultured Acidobacteriaceae bacterium | reverse complement strand
AAGAACGCCATTCCATTCCACTTAGTCCCTGTGACTTCGGTCGCAATAGCGGTGAGCGATGTGAACCGGTGTCCGTCGTACTCGAATCCGCCGTCGAGAACCCGAACGATAATCGCGCGGCCGTGATACTCCCTTACGAGCAAGCTACCTGGCATCGGCAACCGCAGATCACGGTTCGAAACGATCTCCGAAACGCTGGCATTTGCGAGGGACCCGCAGCGGCGGGCACGGACTCTTGTGCGAAGGCGGAACGCGGCATCGCGTGCGATGCTTAACGCGTGTTGGCGCGCCGATTCGGGAAGTCCGCCCTCCCGCTCCACCTGGAATGTGAAGGCGATCTTGCGCCGCGCTTGTTCCGCGTTGCCGAACGGCAAATCGCATCCGAACAGCGTTCGATGGAGCCGGCGGAGCTCATCCGGCTTCATCTTTGCGAGTCGGCCCAAGTCCACATCTGCTCGCATGGTCCCAACGAGTTGAAGTTTCGCCTTCATTCGACCACACCATGAACGCCCGGTGAGAGATGGTTTGCAAGTTCCCAGTGACCTGAGGCGGAATCCTGATCGTCGCTGACGTGTCGGACCGCACGATAGCGGCGGTACGCAGTTGCCAGGAGACTGGCGATTTCCCGAAGGCTGTCATCGACTACCGAATTTCTGCCTGGTAGCGCCCTCGAATCGGATTCGTGCAGAAGTGCGGACACGAGTTCGGGCTTGTGGCGTGACAGCTCGGCCCGCATTTCGGCGGTGATAGCACCGGTCGGTGCCTCAACGAACAAGCGTTCGCCCTGGGGGTGGAGTTGCACGCCGGCCCGACGCAGCCGGCGGAGGAACTGGTTGCCGCTCATACTTGGGACTGCTCCATGGACTCAGGTCTCGTCTCCTGAGGCGCAGCCTGCCCGCAATTGGGGCACACCAATACGCCACCCAATCGTTGCCAAAAGACGGGTCCGCAGTCGGGGCAAACATCAAAGTTTGAGTTTGCTTGGGGAACAGTCGCCACCCTTGCCACCTGCGCTAAGTCGTTGTCGGTTGATGAAATCGTTGGCACACAAACGGGCGGCAAGACCTCGGCGGTCGCCGCCTTGTTCGCCACATCGTCAACAGCGTCGCCACCAATTGCCGCCGTCGCAAGTGATTGATCGCACGTGGCTGCGGAGCTATGGGAAGCGAGGGTGGCGAGGGTGGCGACGGATCGGTGCGATGTCTGGTGATCGTCAGTATTCTCCGCCCCTTGGCGCCTTTTGCGGGTGGACGGATTTCTATTCCATACTCCCTTAGGAATGTCGCCAGTCGCCGCAACTGGCTGGACAGTGCCTGAGGCGATTTGGGCAAGCCGCCGGATTTCCTGGTTCCCTCGTCGACCAATGCTTCAAGCCGCTGCTTTAGCTCCGTCGTCGTTCCTTCCCAATACTCCAACGCGCCCTGCTCGGACAGGGTATCCATCAACGCGATGACCGCCGCGCCGACCGAATCGGCGTCAAGGGTTTCGCGCACCGCTTCTGCGCGGCTGGCGTAGTAAGCGTGATTGAAGGTACCTTCGGGCAACCCGAGCGGAATCTCTGCCGCGGTCGACCACGTCGCAAAATAGGCCATTCTGGGTTTTCCGCTGAACTTGACGGACGGGAGACGCGCCAGGGTCCCGCTCACCGCAGATAGCAACGCGCCGAGGATCATCGGCACTTCGCGGTCGAACTCCGCGTGCAATTGGGCTTCATCTTGGCGTCTACTCTCCTCGATTGCCGGCAGAGTCAAGACTACGGCTCTGTCGGTCAGATCGGCGCGCTCCGTAAGCTGATCGATGCCATTCAGAATGATCGGGCGGGTCACCTCAAAGAAAACCTCTTCGTTGTCGGTATAAAGTGCACGTGTGGACAGCCCCGCGCCGGTCGAGACCCTGCAGAGCGCATCCGACAACCACTGCGGGAGCCCGGACAGATTGTCATATGCAACCACATGCGAATTGGTTGCCGCGATCAGGAGATCACGCGCGTCGCGCGGCGGCGTCCGCACCGAGGAGATGGACGGGTCGATCAGGCTTTGGAGGAGTTTGGCGTTGGTGGTCTTGGCGGACCCCTGCTCGCCTTGGAAAATCAGGATTGGGTATGGCCCTTTGGCGCGAAAAGCTCCAAGCAGCCAGAAGAGACACAGATACCAGTTCGTATCATTACCGAGGTTCAGAAACCGACGAAGTGCCGATACAGTTCCGCCCGCCACCGGGGTCGGGAGAGGTCGAGTGCTCTTCGTGCGACGAAACAGAATCGGCGGATCGACGACCACCCGCCAGCCAGCGACGGAAATCTCTACGACTTGATGCTGGTCATTGGCAAGATCAAGATAGATTCGGCCATCGTTTTCCGCGATGCGGACATGCACAGCGCGTTCTGGCGATTCGAAATGAGCGCGCGATTCGAGTACCCCAATGGCTCCCTGCATAGCCTGTTTCTGCGGGGGCTTGCCAAACTGTTTGTAGAATTTTCCAACAAGCCATTTCCTAAAGGCGGAACCCAATAACGGAAATGTTTCGAAATGAGCATCGACGGGAACCCGGGCGTAAGCGTCGCCATCTGGCGTATGAGAGAGTTCCGCGACCAATGCAAGTTCAATGAGGAGCTGCGCCTGGGTTACTTTTTCCTTGGATGGTCCAGCTTCCTCATCCTTCATGAATGCGTCTGCCAATTCCTGAAAATCGCTCACAGGGCATCTCCGGTCGCCATCGCGAGCGTTGTGACCACGATCGCCGTGGACAAACGGACGTGCGCTTCCTCGTGCTTCGCCGCGGCGATCAACCGCCTGACGTCACGAGGATTGCGTTTCAGAGCGGCTCGGTAGTCGATGGCGAGCGCGACCCCGCGCAGGTTCTCGAACAGCGTAAGTCGCTCAGCGGCGGCAGCCCATTTCTCTTCAGACGCGTCATCGCCGCACGAGGCATATTGGCTGTAAGCGGTCTCTTTGGCGACACGGAGTCGCTGGATCGTGGCGAACTGCCAACGCGTCGCACTCCTGGCAAGGGCTTCCGCCATCGCCCGCCGTCTTTCGTAGCGCGCTGTCGCTCTTTGGGACATGAAGGAACTTTTGCGGTCAGGCCAGAGGCCCCGGTCACGAAGGGCATCGATAACTTCCGCCTGGGTGCAGCCCGCGAAGCAATGGACGAGGACCTTACCTGTGACTTCACTAATGCTTAAACTGGGCTTATGATCCCAGTGGGCAGGACACCGCGCCATCCAACCTTTTCCACAGCGATGTCCCGACAAGGCGTGTGCAATGCTCGCCGCACAGATCATGGCTTGTCCACATCCGTCTTCTCTTGCCCACCACTGGGGCGTGAAGCAAGCCAAGCTTCAAGTTCAGCAATCGGATACCGAACGGCTCCGCCGCGGCCGGCTCCGAGTTTAATAAACGCGGGACCCTGTCGTAGAAGACGCCAACGCCGGAGCGATCCGAGGCTCACGCCGAGGATCTTTGACACAGCCCGCTCGTTTAGCAAGCCTTGTGCGTGTTGACTTGAGGCAACCATTTCTTACCCATAGTGCGCCGGATCTCGAAATGGGTCACGGACGTAAGGGTCTAGACACTTGTGTCATACGATTAAGTTGCCGGGAGATAAGACTTAGACGTCGAGGCTGATAAGATCGGATTGTTCTTTGACGGCTTTTATGATTGTGCTGACGTCGACGTTTTCGCCGGTCTCATTCGAGTAAGCTTGAGCGATATCCTCAAACCGCTTCTGTCCACATTGGCGGTGGACTGTCCAACTCATTTTTACCAAGCAAGCAATCTTACTCGCCCGCGAACGCCTCACTTTAATCAGGCCACGTTCCGTCGCGCCGCGCTCCTGGTCGGCACAGTAGCTGTTGAGCGCCGCTTCAAATTGTCGCCGGGCGTCGGCCACGAAGGCCTCTTTTCGCTCCAACTGAACGTCCCAGCCACCGGCCTCGATCCGCTCCATTACACCCTCCTTCGTTATTTCGAAGGCGGGGGCATTGAAGGTGAACACAAAGGGGATCGTTGACTCAGGTCGCAATCTTCTTTTCACGACGTGGAAGAGCGGATGCCACGGTGGGTTCGGCTGATCAAGTTTTGATACCTGTGGAAACAACTTCCAGAACAGGAGCGTATCGAGGACCTGCTCAAAAACCCAACGCTGTCCGAGATGGTAACGGTTGTGCCAGTTTGCCAGCTCGCTTCCGATTGCCTCCGGAGCCGCTGGGTTGAACCTTGGAAGTACGTCCTTGCGCAAACTGGCGGTCACGCCGTAAAGCTCACTCGCCAGAACAAGGAATCGCTTCCTGGCGATTTCTCGGGGAACGCTAAACGGGGAACCAGGGTCGAAATAGTCTCCACCCGACCAAGTCCACGCATCCGTTTGGGCGGATGAGTCGGTCCGGCCCTTTCGGTGTTTTTTGGAATTTGCGCCCAACCAACCCATCGTACTCCCTGCAGATCAGCCGTTAAGGATTCGACGTCGCGCCGGCGCAGCGATCTTGTGTGCGTATGACCGAGTTGGAACCGCAATCTTGGGACCCCGCGCCAAACCTTAGCGTCAACAAACGCGACCTGTCAACAAGAGAAAAGGGAGAGTCTGGCGGGTTCACGCCGATTTTGACGAGGCGCCAGCACTTGGGCAGCCGGAAATTAGTTGATGAACGGAGAGACAACAAAACCGCAACTCATGCGAAATGTTTCGCATACAGTTGCGGTTCTGAACGAAATCGATGCTGTCAATAAAACGCCGGCTGGAATTCGCAGTTCAAGGAATGGCTCCCCACCCCGAGAAAACGAACCCGTCTCTGGAGACTCGCGAGTGGCAAGAAATGTCACAAAATGACAGTGTTTTCAAAGGGTGCCCATTGCGTACGGTAATCGGATGTATCTGATTATAATAGGCTTACTACCCTTTGGAGATTACCCCTAAATCAGGGCGTGTGACAAACCCGGCCTTTCACAGCCTGGCTGGAGCCCGACAATTCCGACAACGGAGGTAACCCTGCGATCTGTATCCTGACGAGCGGTTGACCTCAAGGAAAGAGCGGGCAGCGCGAAAACACCGCCATTGTAAAATGTTGCTAGATGCAACCTCGAACCGTGGCAGGGAGGAATTTGCGGCCAATGCCGTCCGACAATCGGTTTTCAAGTGAATTGACCCGGAAGATTTCCCGAGAAATCGAGATTGCTGGACCTGACGATGCCCGACTCGTGATTCATCCGGCAGCAAATCACTTTAGAGTGAGTGTGATACCGCAATCTGCGATCTACCCGGTAACCGATTGTTACCTCTGGAAAATTCATAACGGTGCCCTCCACTCGTTCCGGGAACTTCGGTTACAACTTACCAGCAGTCAAAGTTTTGACGAAAAGAAATCTGCCTTTCGAGAGAGCATCGATGGTGCCTTTCGGTGGTCCGCTATCAAGGATCTCGGGGCCGGCGCATCGACTAACGCCGAGGAATTCTTGAGCGTAGATGGCGATCAGGTGCGTTTGTGGAACAATGAGGCACCGCGCGCACTGCCGTGGCCGAACGGCGATCACAGTCCGATTCGGTGTTGGCGCCTAGCCATGACGGTGATCGGTCTATCAAGCGCGTGGTCGTTCCCCTTGGACTTGAGATGGATCGTGGAAAAGGGATGTTTGGAAATTGCTAAGTGCACCGACGAAATCCGAACCACGGACTCGACGAGGCCGTCCCCAACAGTCGAACCGACTACCGAGAACAAATCTATACCGCTGTCTTGGAATTACGATGAATTCGATTTCACCACTAAGAGCGGACGGATCGAAGCGATCGTCCGCTACACGAACCGCTGGAGCGATGATTCCGGCCCATGTTCGGACGCATCCTTGGCGCGCACTGCCCTCGTCGATCCTAGCGATTTGGTCAAGTGGAAGAATGGGCAACTATCTCCGAAATCGGATAAAGTGCGCCGAATCGAAGAAGCCTTGAGGAAGAACGAGCCCCCAACCCCTCCCGCCCCGCGAATCAATCGGGATTAGGGCCGCCCGAAGACGTCTCCAAATTCGCCAACGTTGGCGATCATATTCGCCAACGCGCCAACATTGATCGCCAACGCTTCCTTCTGGCACCATTTTGCTGAAGCCGATCGAGTGGTTGCTGAGGGTGATCGAGTGAACGTCTGCTGCAGCGGACATTTTGCAACGCAGCCGTCTATCAATCGGCGTTTCTAAACTTGAATTTGGCAAGGCTTACCCGGGTCAGCCGCCTTAAAATCAATGCTTTCGAAGTTGGCGCAGCTCATTGATGGCTAGCTGCGCGAGAGCGAAGGAGAATTCCGCATGTATCGACAAGATGAAAAACATTTCAGTCCCGCGGCGTCCACGCAATCCAGCTTGGCGGGGCAGGCACCGGTATCGAACTCACTTTCGATGGCGAACCATATTGAGACGTGGGTTGTAAATAAGCTCATTCCGTACGCTCGCAATCCCAGGGTTCATTCTGACGCCCAGATAGCGCAGATCGCGGCGAGTATTTCCGCGTTCGGTTTCAATAATCCGATCTTGGTTGACACGAACGCCGGCATCATCGCGGGCGCCGGTCGGCTGCGTGCGGCACAGCAGCTGGGGCTTGAGCAGGTACCGGTGATCGTCCTCAATCACTTGAGCGAAGCCCAGAAGCGGGCCTACATCATTGCCGATAATCAGCTCGCTCTCAGCGCCGGCTGGGACGATGAACTTCTGCGTAGCGAGCTCGCGGCGCTGCAAAACGAGAGCTTTGATGTGAGTCTCATCGGATTCGAAGATGAAGAACTTGCGCGAATGCTCGCCGCCCAGGAAGCTGTCGATGGACTGACGGACGAAGATGCCGTCCCGGAACTGCCCCGGACGCCTGCTTCTGTAACTGGGGACGTGTGGCTCCTTGGAGAGCACCGGCTGCTGGTTGGCGACGCAACCCAGCGGGCCGATGTGGACAGGCTGATGGGTGGCGACCTCGCGGATCTTATTTTCACAGATCCGCCGTATAACGTTGATTATACAGGATATACGGAAGAACATCTGACCATTAAAGGTGATCGAATGGCGGAAGCGGACTTCAAGCAGTTTCTCGAAAGCGCGTTCAAGGCTTGCCGGGCCATGGTGAAGCCGCGGGCGTCGCTATATGTGAGCCATTCGTCTTCGTGGCAGCGTGAGTTCCAGAACGCTCTGGAGGCGGCCGGCTTCGAAGTCCGCTGTCAAATCATCTGGGCAAAAAACACTTTCGCGTGGGGGTTCGCACGTTACAAGTTTCAACACGAGCCTCTCTTCTATGCGCATGTCGCGAAGCAGAAGGACACATGGTATGGTGACAAATCACAATCTACTCTGTGGCAACAAAACAAGCCCGCAGCGAACCGCATTCATCCAACGGCAAAACCTTGCGAATTGGCCGAAAAGGCGATTCTGAATAGCACGAGGGCGGGCGATATCGTCGCGGACCCGTTCGCAGGCTCCGGCAGCACGTTGATCGGATGCGAGCGCCGAGGACGCAGAGCGCGACTGATGGAGATCGACGCCAAGTATGCAGACTGCATCGTGAAGCGTTATCAGGAATACACCGGACGGGAAGCGGTGCTCGACGGCCATGGCAGGACCTTTGAAGAGATCAGCGAGGAGCGCAAGAGGTGCATGAATCGGGTGATACCGCCGGTGGATGGAGGAGCGGATGGCAAAGGCTGATGACGGCCTTTCCCGCAAGCAGCAGGAGTCCATCATTGCGTTGATGAATCAGCGCACTGTCGACGAAGCGGCCCGTGTCGTTGGCATATCCAGTCGAACGTTGTTTCGATGGCTGCGCGAACCTGATTTCGCTGCGGCGTATCGAGCGGCACGTCACGCCACCTTTTCTCAGGCCGTGGCTCGCATGCAACAAATGTCGAGTGCGGCGGTCACCACGCTGGGCAAGATCATGGTGGACCCCGCGGCACCGGCGGCGAGCCGGGTGAGAGCAGCCGACTGCATCCTAGAACATGCCGCCAGGGAAACGGACATTGAGCAGCTCGAAGCTCGCCTCACTACCGTCGAACAATCTGGCTTCTTTTTAAAGCCAGCGTAAAGCAGCCGCAGAACATGAGATCCTTTCGTCATCGGCTCGAAAAATTGGAACGAGCGATCGCTCGTGCGCGCCGAACGCCCGGAGAAATTCTCTTTGACAAATTCTCGACGGATGTGCAATCGCGAATGCAACGTACAGGTGAAAGCCTCGAGCAGTCCATTGAAGCGGTAACGAAAAACCTCACCGTGGAAGAAATCGAGATAGTCATTGCCCAACTCGAAGAGTACGAAGCCAGCGATTCAGCCCACACGCGGGAGCTCCAAATCCGTCGGCGCACCGAATAAGCCATCGAGTCGATTTTAGGCCTTGATCGAGTAATTGCTTTGCGCCTCATCGCACAAAACGGCTAACCGCACTCGTCCAGCAGGCTATCTCTTCTCGACGTCCGACCTCAATATATCCTGCCTACCGCGCCTGAAACGGGCAGTCCACGCGATCAAGCCGGTCGCGCCACCTTCAAGATGACCAGGTTCTTGCGATGCGTGTTGCTCCCCCGATTCACCTGACTCCTGAGAGCAAGAAGCTCCGGAACAATGCGCGCGGGCACGGTCCCCGGCAGCACCCGAGTCTCACGTCGTCTTCCGACGCTGTTTGCGCTTCCTCTCAATCGAGATCACTTGCGCTGGATCGGTGCGCAGCTTAGGCTCTGGACCCCTCAGGTCGATCACCATGCGATTAGCACCCACCTGGAAGGTTGCCCACTCAAGTGGTCCGTCAGGATCTTGTTGCGGCGGTCTTTGGAACTGAATTACGCGTTTAGCCATGGCAAACACCTATACCTCTGTCGCCGCCCCCCAAAGGTGTCCTCGACTCATTGGAGCTTCGGCATATGGCTCAATATCGACCACGTTCGGCGCTCTGCTTGCGCTCACAGTCAACCGTGTTTTCGGGCCCTTCGCGCTTGCTTTGCCATCCGCACGGGAGCGTCCATGGAGCTGTGGTTAATAGCTGGCGAAAGGACAACAGACCAGATGCACGCAAACGTAATTGACGCGATTGAAGCCCTACAACAGATGACGATTCCTGCCCTCAGAAAACGACATCTTGAGTTGTTCGGTGAGGAATCAACATCCTCGAACAACAAGCAATTTCTGTTGCGCCGCCTCGCATACCGCCTGCAGGCCAACGCTGAAGGCGACCTGAGCGAACGGGCGCGCCGCCGAGCCACCGAGATTGCCGACGATCGAGATCTTCGTGTCCGAGCCCCCAAGGAGTTCGTCGCCCAACCGGATCACAGTAAAGTCGATCGCAAGCGACCACCCACGGATTCCAGATTGCCGGCGCCGGGCAGTCTGCTCACCCGTCGCGTCGGTGAGCGCCAGATTGTGGTCAAGGTGCTTAAGGACGGGTTTGAGTACGAGTCCCGGCGCTACCGTTCGCTGAGCGCCATCGCGCGTGAGGTCACGGGAACGCAGTGGAATGGGCTCTTGTTTTTCGGCATCGCGGAGCGGCGGAATGCCTAACACCACTCCTATTGTTCGATGTGCCATCTATACTCGCAAGTCGACTGAGGAGGGTCTTGAACAGGAGTTCAACTCGCTCCACGCACAACGCGAAGCCGGCGAGGCATTCATCCAGAGCCAGAAGCATGCCGGCTGGACTCTGATTCCACGCCACTATGATGATGGCGGGTTCACCGGCGGAAATCTCGACCGTCCGGCGCTGCAGCGACTGCTCGAAGATATTGATGATCACCAGATCGATTGCGTCGTCGTATATAAGGTTGACCGGCTGAGCCGTTCGCTGCTCGATTTCGCGCGACTGGTGGACCGGTTCGACCAACGCTCGGTCAGCTTTGTTTCGGTGACCCAGCAGTTCAACACGACAACGTCGCTTGGCAGGCTGACGCTGAATATACTCCTGTCGTTCGCCCAGTTCGAAAGGGAAATTATCAGTGAACGTACCAGCGACAAGATGTCGGCGGCGCGCCGCAAGGGCAAGTGGGTCGGAGGCACCCCGGTACTCGGCTACGATATCGACCCCGCGGGAGGCCGCCTGATCGTCAACGAGAAGGAAAGCCGTCGTGTTCTGGACATGTTCGCACTGTTCCTCGAACACCACTCCCTGCACTCGGTGGTCGCCGAACTTGCAAGGCGGCGGTGGAAAACCAAGTCCCGGACGTCGCAAAACGGAAAAGTACACGTTGGCCGAGCTTTCACCCGAGCATCGTTATGGCTTTTGCTGACCAACGCGGTCTACTCTGGCCAAGTTGAACACCGTGGTGTGATGTACGCGGGTGAGCATCCGGCCATCATCGAGCCGTCGGTGTGGCAGGCAGTCAATGACGAACTCCGCGCTGGCCGCCGCACTCGAACGGGAGCCGCTCGCGAGTCACAGACCGCACTGCTGGCAAACTTGCTGCTCTGCAAGAGCTGCCAGCGGCCGATGATCCCGACCTATACCGCCAAGCGAGGGCGCAGGTATCGATATTACGTTTGCGAAACAGCACGACAAAAGGGATGGAGTGCGTGTCCTACCAAATCAGTCCCAGCGCGCATGATCGAAGACTCGGTCGTCGAGCAGTTTCGAACGGCTCTGTGCGTCCCGGAGACCCGCGAGCGGCTGAACGTCATCGAAGCGGACTGGCTGGCTTTTGACGGAGGTGATCGCGAGCTTGTTCGAAGACTGATAACCAAGATCAGCTATGACGGGACAACAGGGGCTGTGGCGCTCCACCTCAGAGGAAGTGAGTCCCGCCGTGAAGATTGAATTTGCGGTCCCCTTCCGGCGCGTGCCAGCGCCGATGACTGGTGTGGCCGAACCAGCTCCCGAGCCGATGGGCAAAGCGCCGCGAATTGCGCGGCTTCTGGCGCTCGCACATAAGCTTGACGGACTGCTCCGGTCGGGCCCAATCACCGGTTACGGCGAGCTTGCTCGCCTAGGCCACATCTCCCCGGCACGCCTTTCTCAGATCATGGTCCTGTTGCACCTCGCACCCTCGATTCAGGAGTACGTTTTGTTCGTCGCCCCTGCCGACGCTCGATTCGTCAGCGAGCTGGGGCTGCGAAAGATCGCGCGTGAGCCGCGCTGGGATCGCCAACAAGTGATGTTCCGTAGGCTGCTCGAACGCATCGAGTGATTGCGGCCCCTGCTCAAAGCGAGTCGAATGTTAGTCGGGCCAGCTTGGAATCCTCCTGCCGAGTTTCACAACCTCCAAGGACGAAACACGCCGCCGGAATCGAAGCCGGCGACGTGCGTGAATCAATATCGAGTTGGGGTTAGGCTTTAATCGAGTAACTGCGCTCCCCGTCCTTGCGCTTGCTCGAAACCACTTCCAACCCCAGCTTCTTACGAACGGTCCCGGACAGGAAACCGCGGACGGAATGCGGCTGCCAACCAGTCGCTTTCATCAGGTCTTTCGCTGTGGCGCCGTCGGGCCGTTTCAGCAAGGCGAGGATCTTAGCGGCCTTGCTGCCGTCGCGGGCAGATCCACCCTTGTTTTTGGAATTGTGCGCTTTGGGCGCTTTCTTGGCGGAGGCGGCCTTCTTCCCCGCCTTGCCTTTCTTCGGCGTATCAGGCGCGCAACGTTTTCTGTTGTTCGGATTTCGGGTGGTCGTCGGCGCAGTTGTGGTGCTCGCCGGGCCCGTTTCAGTTTGTTCGGTTATGGTCGTCATAGAAGCTCCTTGGGCGGCAGAAACCGCCGTCATGACATTCGTCCCTCTCATCGGCGACACAAGCAAGAGCTTTTTTGCACTTTCTGAAGGCGATGACTGGGCGATTTCGGGTATCGGGAACCGAGATGAAATTGCAGTTGACTGTGGCATTTGCACTGAGCGATGAATGTCATGAACCGAATACCGCAGTCCGTCGGCTTCCGCAGCAGCTCAACACTGGCCTTTTATGAACTTTCGTTTAGTTTGGATCGGATCGGATGATGATCCGGGAGATGTAAGTCAACCGTTGAACCCAGAAATTCCCCGCCGTTCGAACGGGGAGCTCCCGCGCTACGCGCAACGCGGGACGGAGATCGTCCGCCAAGAAATACGCCCCGATGGTCGTCTAAGAACCACTCCTGTGGCCAACTTTTATGCCCGAATCGTCGGCGACTTGATCATCGACGACGGCGTGCAGGAACGACGTGCGCTCGCACTCGAAGCCATCGTCGGAGGAAATAAGGCGGCCATCTCAGTGTCCGCGGCCGAGTTCAGCCGAATGACCTGGATCATGAACAGATTGGGGCCGCAGGCAATCATCTACCCGGGTCAGCTCCAGCATGCCCGTGCCGCAATTCAGATGCTATCTGGAGAAATTCCTCAAGAACGGGTCTTCGCTCACCTAGGCTGGAGGAAAAATAACGGGCAGTGGGTATATCTCCACCAGGGTGGCGCCCTCGGAGGAGACGGACCCGTTTCAGGGCTGCAGGTTGAGTTGCCGGCGGCTTTGCGGCCGTACCGCGTCGAACTTCCTCAGGGTGGCGCTGAACGAGTACACGCCGTCACTGCCAGCTTGCGTTTTTTGGGCGTCGCGCCAGATCGGATCAGCATCCCGCTATTGGCCGGTGTGTACGCCGCCGTCCAGGGGAGGCGGGGCTTTAGTCTTTTCTTGGCGGGCCAAAGCGGCGTTTTCAAGACCGCTCTGGCAGCCCTGTGTCAGCAGCACTTCGGAGCCGATATGGATGCTTCAAGGCTGCCAGCCAATTTTGCATCGACGGCTAATTCGCTAGAGGCGTTGGCTTACCACGCCAAGGACGCGTTGCTTGTGACCGATGATTTCGCACCGCGCGGTGTTCGTGGCGACCAGGGACTGCAGCTGGTGGCTGAACGGCTGTTCCGGGGCGCGGGCAATCAGCAAGGGCGGAGCCGCATGAACCAGAATGGCCGGGTCAATCAATCCCAGGGCCCACGCGCTCTCGTGCTTGCGACGGGAGAGAAGGTCCCGCAGGGGCACAGTATTCGCGCGCGCCTTGTGATTATCGACATCTCGCGCGGAGATGTGGACCGAACCGCTCTGACCGACTGCCAGCAGGCCGCCCAACGAGGAGAATTTGCGGCTGCGATGGGCTCTTTCATAGCCTGGATGGCCGGCAGGTACGACGCCGTTCAACAGCATTTACGAAGCCGCGTACAGGAGATCGTCAACCAAAGCTGCGGACCAGCGATCCACGCGCGGCTGCCCATGGCACTCGCGCAACTTCAGGCGAGCTTTGAAGTATTTCTTGAGTTTGCCCATGAGATCGGTGCGATCGGTAGCGGTGAACGAGGGGATCTGCTACAACGCGCCGCGCGAGCGTGGAACGAATTGATTGCCACAAACGCCAAACATGATCAGTCGAGCGATCCGGCATCACGGTTTCTGATACTCCTGCGCGCCGCTTTATCCGGGGGACGAGCCCACCTTTCCGACCGCGACGGGAAGGCTCCGCCGCTGAAGCGTGCGCAACACGCGCTGCGCCTGCGGATGGATGAGGTGCTAAGGCCTCTCGGTCTGACAACTGCGGAATCCGGGGCATGTGAATAAGCGTTCCGGGAAATGGTGAATACGGATTCCGGGAAATGTTGGAATCAGATTCCGGCGGGATGTGGAACGCAAACGGGCTCGGCCCGGAATCGATATTCACATCCCGGAATGATTTTCTGAAGAAGCCTTAATCGAAGCAGGCGGCGCTGGACACCAGCGGGCGAAGTCGATTCCACGGACGTGGAGGAAACTTCGTGGCCCAGGAGCGTGTGTCCATGCGAAAACTGAAAGAAGTCCTGCGTCTGCGGTTCGATCTAGGGTTGCACCAGAATCAGATCGCCCGCAGTTGTTCCCTCGGTCAAGCGACCGTTCATCGTTATTTACACAAAGCCGCCGTAGCTGGTTTGAGCTGGCCGCTGCCGGATGATGTGGATGATCGACGGCTGGAGGAGTTATTGTTCCCGGCCGCAGCCGGACGGCCCAGCCAGGCGATTCGATCCCTACCAGACTTCGCCGAGATCCGGCGTCAGTTGCAGACTCACAAGCATCTGACCTTACAACTGGTCTGGGAAGAGTATCGCGAAACCCAGCCCGACGGCTACGGTTACAGTCGCTTCTGCGAGCTGTATGAGCGTTGGAGCCGCAATCAGGATGTGGTGCTGCGCCAGGAACACCGCGCGGGCGAGAAACTGTTTGTGGACTGGGCTGGTGATACCATCCCACTCCATGACCCGCGCACCGGCGAGATCACTCCGGCCTCGCTATTCGTCGCCGTTCTAGGCGCCAGCACGTACACCTTTGCGCGCGCCGCAGTCAGCCAGGATCTGGGCAACTGGGTAGACTGCCACGTCGCCGCTTTCGAATACTGCCTGGGCACACCTCGACTGGTGATCCCCGACAACCCTCGCACTGGTGTGGATCGCGCCTGCCGCTACGAGCCCGATTTGAATCGCACCTATCACGAAATGGCATTGCATTACGGCGTCGCCGTCATGCCGGCGCGTCCCAGAAAACCTCGGGACAAGGCCAAGGTAGAAAATGCGGTTCTGTTAGCCGAGCGTTGGATCATCGCCGCTTTGCGTCACCACAAGTTTCAGGCGTTGGCGGAGCTGAATGAAGCCATCTCCGAGTTACTGGTGAAACTCAACCGCCGCCCCTTCCGCAAACGTGAAGGATCGCGCGCCAGCTTGTTCGCTGAACTGGACCGGCCGGCCTTGCAGCCGTTGCCCTCCGAACGCTACGTCCTGGCCCACTGGAAAACGGTTCGCGCCTCCATCGATTACCACGTCGAGGTAGACCGTCATTATTACAGCGTCCCTTACCAACTGGCCGGCCAAAAGTTGGAGGCCCGTTCGACCGCCGCCACAGTAGAGATCTTTCATGGCGGAAAACGAATTGCTTCGCACCTACGTAGTAGCGCCGCTTATCGCCATACCACCGTCTCCGATCACATGCCCAAAAGCCACCAGGCTCATCTGGAATGGACTCCCTCGCGGTTGATCCACTGGGCCGAAGGTGTCGGCGTGGCCACCGCCGAAGTGGTCCGCACCATCCTGGAACGCAAGCCGCACCCGGAGATGGGTTACCGCGCCTGCCTGGGTATTCTGAGTCTTGAAAAGATCTACACCAAGCCAAGACTGGAAGCCGCCAGCCAGCGCGCCGTTCAACTCCAAGCGTTCTCGTATCAGAGTCTGAAATCGATTCTGAAGCGCTCACTCGACCGCCAACTGGTGTTCGATGCAGAGGCCGTTCCGCCCGGACCTCGTCATGAAAATCTGCGCGGACCTCGGTACTACGATCCGCCCACCAAGCTGGTGCAGTAGACCCTTGATATCAAAAAAAAGGACTTACCATGCTGAACCAACAAACCATCGAAAAACTTCACAACATGAAACTGCACGGACTCGCCGACGCCTTCCGTGCACAACAGGAAACCACCGATGCCAGCCAGCTCAGCTTCGAAGAACGCTTTGCGCTGCTGGTCGATCAGCAGTGGCTGTGGAAGGAGAATCGCGCACTGGCGCGGCGGCTACGAGCCGCCCACTTGAAGGAACGGGGCGTGATCGAGGATGTCGATTATCAACACCCCCGTGGCCTGGATCGGAAGTTAGTGCGCACCCTCTGTTCCAGCGACTGGGTACGCCAGCATCAGAGCATCCTCCTGCTGGGACCCACCGGCATCGGCAAAAGTTGGTTGGCTTGTGCGCTGGCGCAGAAAGCCTGCCGCGATGGCTTCTCCATATTGCACAAACGAACCTCAGAACTGTTTCGCGAACTAGCCGTGGCGCACGCCGATGGCAGCATCGGCCGATTCCTGGTCCGACTCTCCCGCATCGACATTCTGTTGCTCGATGACTTCGCCATGGCGCCCTTGAAAGATGCTGAGCGCCGCGACTTCCTGGAGATCTGCGACGACCGCTACCAGCGTCGCTCTCTGATCCTGACTTCGCAGATGCCGGTGGCGCACTGGCATGAACAGATCGGCGACCCCACCATTGCCGACAGCATCCTGGATCGCCTGATCCACAACGCGTATCGCATCGAGTTGAAGGGCGAATCGTTGCGAAAGAAACGGCGTAAACCCGGCGAGGACGAGCCGCAATGATCACCGCTGTACCACGCCCGAACAGCCCCCTTTCCCTTCATCGCCATCTTTCAGAACGGTCCTCGCCGTCCAGGGTCCGCTACGCCGCGCAAAACCAGCGCGCCCTGGACCGCTCCGGGCCGTTCCGAACACGCATCCTAGAGAAGGGAAAGGGGGCAACTGCAAAGGCAAAACCATTCTCGGTTTGCAGCCGTGTGCTGCCTCCCGTGTCCGGCGTCAACTATTTCTTTGCTTTGACGACAACTATTTCTCCCGATCAACGACAACTACTCTGAAGCTCGTAGGCCAGGGGCGAAGCCCCTTGGCCGTTGGGGTTCTGTTTTAAGAGATGGATAAGATTAGTCGGAGCTGTGGGAATGTGGGAATCTCGCCGCTGTTGGCGAGATTTCCAAGGGGCGGTGGGAAGGGTGGAAAACCTGGGGTTGGTTTTCCAGGCTTTCCACGGCACCGCCATTTCCACAGCTCTCTTGGCTCCTGTTTTGTGTTTCTGCGCTGGGCTGGTCATCCGTTTTCACCTTGGCTTTCCGCTTGCTGATTTTTCTTGGCGTGTTCCACGCGATAACTGGGAATGTTCAGTTCGATGATCACGCTATGGTGCACCAGTCGGTCGATGGCCGCCGCCGTCATCATGGCGTCTTTGAAGATCGCTTCCCATTTGGAAAACGGCAGATTGCTGGTCATCAGGACACTGCCCCGTTCGTAGCGCTCGGCCAACAAGGTGAACACCACTTCCATGTCGTCCCGGCTTTGCTGCAAGTAGCCCAGATCGTCGATGATCAATCCGTCGTAGCGGCCTAGCCGTTTGATCTCCCGGCTAAGCCGCAGATCCCGTTTGGCGGCCAATAAATCCTGCATCAGCAGCGCGCACTTGGTGAAGTGCATTTTCCGCTCCTTCACCACCACCAGTTCCTGGGCCAGAGCCGTGAGAAGATGGCTCTTCCCCGATCCAGGATTCCCGAACACCAGCACGTTCTCTTTCCGGTCCAGGAACCCGCCCTCCAGCAGCGTCCGCAACTGCCGTCCCGCTTTCGCCGGCAAACGCTTCAGATCAAAATTCTGCAGCGACTTCTCCAGCGGTAGCGCCGAATCCTTCAACAGCCGCTGCACTTTGCTCTTGCGCCGTTGCTCGCATTCCCGCGTGATTACTTCCAGCAGATACTGCTCGTAGCTCAGTGTTTCCCGCTCTGCCTGCCGGGCCGTGTCTTCATAGCATTCCCGCACCGTTGGCAGGTGGAGATCCTTCAGATACTCCAGCAAAGCTGGACGGACATCGGCGACCGCGCTCATTGCCGCATCTCCGTGCACAACTGGTCAAAGCCGGCCAGGTCCACCAACGCCACTTCCACCATCGTCACCGGAGCGATGGTATCGAGTTGGGCCAGCATTGCGCCGATCACTTCCACCGTAATCGCCACTTCCTCTTCTCCCGCCAGCAGTTCGCGTAAAGCCTGATCGACCTGGACCTCGCCGGTCTCCGCCGCCAGTTTCAGAATCTTCAAGTACTCCTTGCCCGCCCTCAGCGGCGTGCTTTCCCGCAGCGCATCGTATGCCATGCGAAACCGGCTGGTCGGAAACAGGTCCTCTTGATACCGGTAGTTTTCAAAGGCTCCGGGCTTGCGCACCAACCATTCGATGATGTGCCGATAGTCGATGCGATGCTTGCCCCGGCCGCGCAGCCGCGGCAGGTCTTCCACCTTTCTCTGTCCGTACCAAACCTCGACGTGGTCCAAGTACAACCGCGCTTCCACCTGCGCCCCGATTAAGCGGCTGTTCACCGAATACGAGTTCCGCTCGACGTGGATCAGACTTCCCGAGTCCACTTTCACCCTCTCCCGTTTGGCCGATTCCATCCGCCGCGCCGGCAACTCCCGCATCACGGCGATTTCTTCCGCCAAGCGGGCCCGCCGCCCGGCATTGCGCTGCGCGAACAGATCCTTCAGAAACTGCGTGTACTCGGCCATGCTTTGAAAATCCCGGCTCCCGCGCAGCAGCAGCGCCTGATCCAGTGCTCGCTTAAACCGGTGATGGCTCTGCTCGCAATCCCCGTTCTCGTTCGGGCTCGCCGGATTGGTGTGCTGCGGCTTCACCCCGTAATACCGCATCACCCCTTCATAGCGCCGGTTGAACTCCTCCAGATTGCTCATGTTGTTCACCGCGCTCGACAGGCTGTCGGTGCGGTGCTCGGCCGCCACGGCGCCCAACTCCCACACCGCGTTCTGCCATCCTTCGCTCAGGCTCTCCAGGCTCTCGGAATAGCAGATCGTGCCTGTTTCCCAGTTCGAATACGTCAATACGAAGTGGTACACCAGGTGTTCGAACGTCCGCCCGGCCAGGGTGATCCCCAGCTCGCTCATGTGCGTGAAGTCCGACGCGCACAGCCGCCCCGGCACGTGCACCTGGCCGAAGTACACTTCCCGCGCGGGCCCTTCCGTCACCCGCCATAGTTTGATTCGCCGTTGGAGCGTCCGGATCTGTCCGTCGCTAAATCGCCCTGGGTGCTCCCGTTGCAGCCACTCAAACAGCGTCTTGGCCTCCAGCCCCGGACTTTCTTCAATCTGCTTCTGCACCGCCTCCCACACCTCGCTGAACGGGTCCCCCCGGGTCCGCCAAGGACGCTCTTTCTTCAGTTCGCTGGGCAACCGTTCCAGCCGCAGATACCTCCGCGCCGTAGCCGGGTCCATCCCCGCCTTCGCCGCCGCAATCTCCTGATTCTTTTCCGTATTCGACAACTTTCTCAGCCTCCTCACCTGCTCGTCTGTAACCATTGCCTCGGCGCTCGACTCCGCGCGATTCTCAATGGTCTCTTTAGTTGTCGCCGAGCGGGGGTTTTAATTGTCGTCAGCCGGGTGATCTAATTGTCGCCGAACACTCCCGCTGGTCCGCCCCCCCGGAAAATCCGCTCTCCCCCTTGACCATGTGAATAACCTTCAGGCATGATTGCAAGTGCCAGCGTCGCTCGCTTCGACGGCTTATTCAGATCGTCGGAACGCTCTATTCACATCGCCGGAATACGCAACAACCGCACAATATGCCGTAATGTGTGTGATTGAGAGGGTCGGACCAACCGGAAAGCCCTAAGCGTTGGCGAAGCTCAACATGGCGTCGCAAGGGTGAGGCGGAAGGGGTCCTGCGCACAACGTATCCTCGGTGGCGACGTTGAACAGCACCAGCGCGCGAACGTTTTCCGGATGCCCGATGGTGTAGCTGAGCGCCATCGCTCCGCCGATGCAGTGCCCCACCAGCGTAACCGGAGCCAGATGCAATCCATCCACCAGCGCCGCGACCTCTTCTGTATAGAGGAGGAGCGTGTAATCGATGGAGGGGCAATCCGACTGGCCGTGTCCCATGTGGTCCACTACGATGACGCGATGCGACTTCGAGAAATGCTCCACCTGGCGGTCCCAGATCCGATGATCGTTGCCGCCATTGTGCAGGAATAACATCGGTTCACCCGAACCGGATGCGCGATACCACACTTTATAGCCGCGAAAGTCGTCGGTGCTCATGAACGCTCCTTCAAGAAAACAAGTTTAAGGCCAAACTGAAGATTGCGGGGCGCTTCGGTCGTGCTGATCACGCCGAACGCGGCGGTTCCCAGCGAGGTCCCGGGCAATCCGAAATTCGCGTGGTTGAGAGCTGACGTCACCCGATGCGGTCAGTCCACGATCAGTCCGAAGGCGGGTAGAGCTTCAGGAACCTTGTCGGAGTATAATCGGGCCATGAAGCTGGCCACTTTATTACTGACAGTCGCGTGCGTGTACGGACCTGCGCTCCGAGGCCAGGACCAGAATCTGATTCAGCCTGGTGACATTCTTATCGTCAAAGTGCTACCGCCCGACGGTGGCGTGGTCAGCAAGATCATGGCCGTCAAGTCGGATGGCACGATAATGCCGCCGCCGCAAGAGGGAATTATGCCCGGCGAGAGCGTCAGCGTCGGCGGTCTACGGTTGGGCGAGGCAACTCACCGATTAGAACGAAGTTACGATGTATTCCTGAGGAAGAAACAAATTGTCAGAGTCATTATTGAACGCGGCACAGTTGCTCAACTTTTGGGTCGGTAGCAATACCGCGTAATCGATGGGGTCTTCGATTGAGCTGAACTGAACGACAACTCGGCGGCGCTGCCATCTGCAGGCCGGGTGGCGTTCCAGGCTGGTTGGTTGCTCCGCATCTCGTCTGGGAACGAGCCTGCGATCCAGTCCATTGTGAGGCCGCCGCTGATACACTCATACGATTATAAGGAGAGGAACTTGAACCAAATCGTAGTTGCAATCGCGCTCACGGGCCTGGCTCCTCTCCCCCTATTCAACTGGAAAGCGTTCCAAGCAGCCAAAAGGACGAGACGATAAAATAAGTGGGCTCGAAGATGTTTCGTGCCGAGGAGCCCAGACTGACTTCTGTACCTCATGACCGCACTGACCGTCCTGCCGATTGTAGCTGAGCAGCGCCCGACGACGCGGCGGGCGTCGAAGCGCATCGGCCCGGCCGAAGTCCCAGCGGGAGCAGGCTTCGCAACCAGATATAATCGGCGATGGCACGCGCGTCCACGTCCATATTGCACTCTTAGCCGGGCATGGGCGGGCTTAGAGTCGCCTTGGGTCCGCAACTTTTCCGGAGGATGAAAATGAAAACGAGTCCAGCTATCAAGTCGAGCACCCTCAAGGTCGATGGAAAAAAGATCCACTACCTCACAGCGGGACAGGGCCCTGCCCTAATTCTTCTCCACGGCTACACGCAGACCTCGCGAATGTGGCGGCCTCTGTTTGAAAAGCTGAAAGACAAATTCACAATAATCGCGCCAGACCTTCCAGGAATCGGTGATTCCGACATCCCCAGGGGCGGCTCCGACATGAAGACAGCCGCGATTCGGATTCGTGCACTGGCGAAATCGCTGGGCGTTACGAAGGCCCGAGTTGTCGGCCACGACATCGGCCTGATGGTTGCATACGCCTATGCCGCGCAGTTCCCCGCGGAAGTCGAAAAGCTCGTCGTTATGGACGCCTTCCTTCCCGGCGTTGCCGGATGGGAGCTCGCCTATAACAACGACAATCTGTGGCACTTTCGGTTTCACGGGCCGACGCCGGGAGCTCTCGTCAAGGGACGCGAAAAACTCTATTTCGCATACTTCTGGAACGATCTGGCGGCCGACAAAAAACGCTCGCTTAAGCCTGGCGATCGTTATGCATACGCCAGGGCATATTCGCGTCCGGGTCGCATGCGTGCCGGCTGGGCCTACTTCGCCGCATGGTCGGACACGGCAAAGGATTTCGCAGAGATGGCGAAAACGAAGTTAACCATGCCCGTTCTGTCCATCGCTGGTGAAAAAGCCAGCGCCGCAATTCTGGTTCCGCAGATGAAGCTCGTGGCGACCAATGTGACCGCGGTCGACTTGAAAGATACGGGGCATTGGCTCATGGAAGAGCGCCCCGAGGAGACCATGAAGGCACTGATTGCATTCGTATGAGGAGCTATCCTGATCACGGCCGCGCGGCCGGCAGCGGCTCAATCAAATAGACTCAGGCCACGGCGCAGGCGTCGGGCCGCCTCTCGTCGTCGCAACGCCCTGCACACGCGTTGCCGTCGGCTCCCTCGCCCTTTAACGCTCGGCCGGTAGCGCCAACGCCTCCGAACCGCAGTTCAGCGCGATGCTTCATTTCATCCGCCGGCGCGCCGATCGTATTGTCGCGCTCGTTGAAATCTCGTCCTCGTCGCATCGGAATTCCGAGCGTCTGAAAGTAACCCGGCGTAACACTCTGAACTTGCAAAGAGGGCGGCGGCACGCTTGGTTTTTGGGGTGGCTGCCCGTCGACTTCTATCGTTGTTCTGAACCAGGGAGTTGTCGGCGACGACCACGCCACGGTTGCCGCGCGCACTCCTGGCACTGACACGACGCGGCGCACGAGTTCCGCTTAGAAGGCCATCCTCTTCGGATCAGTGTCGTAACGCGTCAGCGGCAAAGCGATCTTCATCGTCAACAGATTCGTGGTCCTGAAACCGGTCTCTACGTTGCGGAGCCTGGCAAAAGAGTTCCTAGCGTTCCAGAATCACTCCGGACCGCATTTTGGGCGGACGGCCCAAAAGTCCTTTTTTTAAAGCAATATACATCGCGAGCAGGGCATCCGGGCGGGTTGCACCACACCGGCCCGCAGTCAACTTCCCGAATGGGTATAGCCGTCCCGTGCGAACCCTCCGATAAGTAAAGGAGTGCTCCACCGAGCTATTGGCAGAGCGATTTGCGCGTTCGTGTGCCTGGGCGTACTGCTGCCCGAATTGCTGGCACAGCGCTTTAGTTTCAAGCGGTACGACCAGACCGCAGGTTTAGCCAACCAGGACGTCCGCTGTTTGTTTCAAGACGACGTTGGGTTCATGTGGATCGGCACTGAAAACGGCCTGTATCGCTACGATGGCCACCGGTTTCGCGCCTTTACTGAAGTCGACGGTTTACCTACGCCCCGTGTTGAGGCAATCCATGAGACCAGGGACGGAACCCTTTGGGTTGGAACGCGAGCCGGGCTGGTGCGCTTGAAAGGTGAACGTTTCGAGAAGGTTAATTTTTCACCTGGGCGGGATGTAAATGCGCTCGCATCCGATGCAAAGGGCCGGCTCTATATCGGTTCTTCTGTCGGACTGTTCATCGGCATTTCGGCGGGCGACGCGGCGCCGAATTCTTCCTTTCATCAATACAAAGACACCACGCAAAAGTCGCAGATGGTCAGAGGCATTGCGATTCCCGGATCCGGGCCGGTCTGGTATTCGTGCGGACGGAAGCTGTGCAGGGCCGATGGAGGACAGGTTGTCTCCTCCGAACCGGCGCTCGATGTCCCAGACGATTCCTGGCAGTCCGTCGGCATTGATGTTCAAGGCAGCATCTGGGCGAGAAGTCTTACCAAGCTGATCGAATTGCCAAAAGGGAAATCGAAGTTCTTGCGCAGAGACGACGGGCTGCCGGAAGCCGCGTCGGATGGGAAACTCCTGATTGCACGCGATGGTCAGCTTTGGATCCCCACGATTCGGGGTCTTGCTCGACGCAAGTCATCCGGATGGGAGCTGATTGGAAAATCCCGAGGGCTACCGATGAGTTCGGTGGCGTGCGCACTCGAAGACCGAGAAGGTTCGCTTTGGATCGGCCTGAATGGAACGGGGCTGGTGCGCTGGCTTGGGTTGCCGCATTGGGAAACGTGGACGGAGGCGGAGGGTCTGTCCTCGGAAAATGTGTGGGGAATGACACGCGATCAAGCTGGAGTGTTGTGGAGTGTCAGTGACGGCGGCGTGGGCCGTTTCGACGAAAAACGCGGGTTGTGGGGCAACCCGGGAATCCGGGGACTGGATGAGGCCCAGGCCGCGCACATCACCCAAGCCGAGGATGGAGCGTTGTGGATCACGCAACGGAAGGGCGCCATTCGGATCGATTTACAGCGCAAGCAAGCCATGCGCTATGGGAAAGATGCGGGGTTGGACAATCCATGGGCCTCCACGGTTTCTGCCGGTTCGGACCGGCTTTGGGTTGGGACACAAGGCGGGCTGTTCGCGGGCACCGGTACCGCCGGAAAGATTCACTTTCAACGTGAGCCGCTGCCGGGTGAGGATCGATCCGAGACGATCTATGCAACGCTAGTGGATCAGAAGGGGCGCCTATGGGTTGGCAGTTGGGACGGACTGCTACGATTCGAATCGGGACAATGGACTCGCCTGACCGCGAGAGACGGCTTACTGAGCAACCATGTCACGTACCTCGCCGAAGGGAAAGACGGCTCGGTCTGGATTGGCTATTTCGATCCCGTCGGACTTTCGCAGCTACGAAACGAAGGGGATGACCGACGTTGGCGCCACTTCTCCCATAAGGATGGGCTCCAATCCGACAAGGCGTTCTTCCTGGGGTGCGATATCCGTGGTTGGATCTGGTTCGGTACAGATAAAGGAGTGGAAATTTTCGACGGCAGCGTCTGGCGCCACATCGATGAAACCGACGGGCTAGGAGGCGCTGCAAGTGCATTCTGGGGCGACGCGGACGGGACCATATGGCTGGGTACCAGCCAAGGGATTGCATGTTTGCGAGTTCCTCCAACGGGACTGCCAGCTCGACCCAGGAAGGCGGCAACACGGCTGACGTCGGTGGCTTTCGGCGATCGCAACATGATTTTGGAGGGCGGCATGTCGCTGCCGTGGTCCCAGCGATCGCTTCACGTCAGTTTCGCCGCGATGACTTTCGTGAATGAGGATGCGGTTCGCTTCCGCTATCGGATCGCGGGCCTGGGAAATAGCTGGACTGAAACGCAGTCGCGCGAGGTCGACATATCGAGTCTCCCTGCTGGTCACTTTACCTTCGAGGTACAAGCGACCACCGAGCCTGCGGGACGGCCGGGGGTTTGGGACGGAACGCCGGCCCGTCTGGGCTTCTCCATCCGTCCTGCATGGTGGTTTGCGTGGTGGTTCATCCTCAGCTCACTTGTCGCGGCCGGTGTATTAGCGAGAACGCTGTGGACGTGGCGTGTTCGCAACATGCTCCGCCGCCAGCAGGAACTAGAGGATGCGGTCTCGGATCGAACTTACCATCTCGATCTGGAGAAGGCCCGCGCTGAACGCGAGCGGGACACGGTCGAAAAACAAAAGCTCGAAATCGAGCATCTGTTCGAAGAGTCCCAACAGGCTGCGCGTCTAAAGGACGAATTCCTCGCCAATATGAGTCACGAAATCCGCACGCCGATGAATGGCATCATTGGCATGACGCAATTGGTGCTGGACACCGATCTCGCCCCAGATCAGCGCGAGTATTTGGAGATCGTGGATCGTTCCGCAGATTCGCTGCTCAGCATCGTGAATGACATTCTGGACCTTTCCAAGATCCAGGCCGGTAAACTCGATCTGGAGCAGGTGGTCATGGATCCGCGCGAAGTGGTGGATGCCGCCTTGAAGATCGTGAGGCTGCGCGCCTCGGAGAAAAATCTAAAATTGTCCTCAACGATCGACACCAACGTCCCGCGCAATTTGTTGGGAGATCCTCTCCGCCTGCGTCAAGTTCTGCTTAACCTGTTGGGTAATGCCATTAAATTTACGGAAGAGGGCGAAGTGCATCTGACACTGATCCAGGAGCAAAGCGCCGACGGTCCGCTGCTGCATTTCCAACTGAAGGATACGGGAATCGGGATCGCGAAGGACAAGCTCACCTTCATCTTCCAGCCCTTCGCCCAATCGGATGGGTCGCACACCCGCCGCTACGGAGGCACGGGTCTTGGGCTCGCCATCTGTTCGCGTTTCGTGAAGATGATGGGTGGACGGATCTGGGTGGAGAGCGAACTCGGAAAGGGCAGCGAGTTCCACTTTACGACGCGCGCCGAGTTCGCGATTGCATCCAATCCACTGCCGGATTCTGAGTCCGCGTCGGAGCTCGGTAATTTGTCTGACTCGATTGCATCGAGAGAATCGAAGCTCGGCAGCCGGACCGCAGCCGATGCCGCGCGATCCGCTATGGCGGCCGCTCCGACGCCACTGAACGTCCTGTTGGCCGAGGACAACCCCGTGAACCGGCAACTCGCGGTGCAGTTGCTTCGAAAGCGCGGGCACAACGTGGAGATCGCGACGAACGGGGCCGAGGCTGTCCTTGCATTTGAGCGGAAGGCTTTTGACGTGATCCTGATGGATCTCCAAATGCCTGAGCTAGATGGCTTTGAAGCAACGGCCGAGATTCGCGCACGAGAAAGCCGAACCGGCGCGCGAATACCGATTGTCGCGCTTACATCCCATGCCATGCGCGGCGATCGAGAACGGTGTCTGGAAGCCGGCATGGACGACTACGTAACGAAGCCGTTCCGGCCGGTCGAACTGTTCGCTGCGATCGAGAGTGGAAAGGGCCGAGACGCGGCCCGGATGCATGATCGGCGCATCCGAGAATAGAGGCAACGGCTACCTACCGTCGGTCTGATGAGTCTTGTTTGTGGCGTTTGGGTTTGCGCTCCTGTGGGACGGGAATCCCGGAGCGCTCGAACGGTGGAACGCGCGCCGGGGTCAGGTGCTCAAACTATATCCAGAGCCGACTAAAAGCGGTCAACACAAGGTTACACGGTAAGGCCTACGGGCCCTCCGACCACTTCTCGGAACAACTCCTGAATCTTGCGTTTCGCTTCAGTCAGCGCCTTCCGCCCTCGCGGAGTCGCCCGGTATACTCGCCGGCGTGATTTTCCATTCCGCTCCTCGGTCGATCGCAGGTAACCCTTCTTTTCAAGCCCCTGAAGCAGGGGCCCCCCTTCAACTTCGCCGCGAGCTTCATCAAATCGGTCGACTTTGCGGTTTCTCCGCTCGTGTCGAACCTTGCCGTGAGCCTCGCTTTGAAAAGCCAGCGCTGGGCTGCCGCGGACTTGGGATTGGCCTACACTCTGTTGTTCGCTTGCCTCATCCTGCTGCTTGGTACTCTGCAATGGTTTCTGATCGGGAGGTTTATCCAATGGCTAGGAACCAAGCGCCGGGCTCTGGCCTTACCCTTGGGGGAAGGGCGTTTGGCAGACGAGCCGACGCACCGCGGGGTGCTTCCAAGAGATTCCGCCGTTCGTGCACATCCACGTGGTAACCGGGTAACAGGTACCGTACGAACAAGGCCGAGATCGATGGGGCCGCGTGGATCCGCGTCAGGCAGATGTTAGGTTGGGATGATAAAATTGCGGAATGCAGGTAAGCATGGACTGGGTCTGTGTCGTGAAACAGGGCGAAAAGCATCTCCACACTGCCCTCGGCTACACTGCTGAGGAAGCCAAAGCAAAAGCGGATCAATGGCGCGAAAGAAATGCCAGCGATTTTCCAACGGCCATCGCCGGTGAGCCACGCCTGCAGTTTCCGAAGTCGGCCTGACGTTCAAGACGGCGGCTTTGGCCAGATCAAGATGAGCCTATAGTTTGCCTGAGAGCTGCGGAGTGGGGACCTGGTGGGAGTTGAAGCGCCCAGACGATAGCAGGCCCGGTCGCGCGGCGCAGGCACGACGGCAGCGCCGAAGGGCCCAAGAGTGCGGCCACTCGATCTTAGCTCAAAATTCAGCAGGCGATTCGGCGGCCTGGTCACCGATCAGAAGCTGAAGAATGAGCGTACCATCAGAGCACGTGGCTTTTATCACGTCAAAGGAGCGAGTAGACGTCTGGGACCTGGCGACGGCATGAGTCACGGTGCATTGGGATGCGCTCCCTCGCGGCGTTCAGTGGTTATATTCGCGGGTGGCAGGACCAGCAAAATCGATCAGATCGTCTCCAGCATTTGGAAAGCGGACCTCTCTAGCGCCGCGCCGCTTGCAGAAAAAATTAACCGCCACGGTGGCAGCCCCAAATGATAGAGCTGAAGCGAAACCTCGGGCGGCGTTGGTTTGAACGGATCTGGAACAAAAGTCGGCGGAGGCGATCTCAGCGGCCGAGTGCTCGCGGAGACAGAAGTAGACCCGACGAATCGTTAAACTGGACACTTGAGCAATACGGCAGGCGAAGTCGGAGTGGTGGCGATTCTGGCTGAGAAGCCTTCAGTCGCGCGTGATATCGCGAAAGTGCTCGGAGCAACGACCAGGGGCGAAGGCTACTTACAGGGCAACGGTTACGTGGTCACGTGGGCCATTGGACATCTTGCATCGCTCGCACAGCCGCATGAGATTGATCCGCAGTGGAAGGTCTGGCGGCGCGAGACGCTGCCGATGGTGCCCGGTGTCTGGCCTCTGGTGGTATATGAAAAGACTAAAGATCAGTTTGAGATCGTGCGGAAGATTCTGTCCTCGCCCCGCGTTGGGCGTGTGATTTGCGCGACGGACGCTGGACGCGAAGGCGAGCTGATATTCCGTTACATCTACGAAGCGACGGGATGTTCGAAACCCATTAGCCGGCTGTGGATCTCCTCGCTCACGCCGGAGGCCATTCGCAAAGGCTTCGACGCCATCAAGCCGGGCAAGGACTACGAACCATTGGCGGATGCGGCACGGGGGCGCAGTCGAGCCGACTGGCTGGTGGGCATGAATCTTTCCCGCGCCTACACACTGACGTACGGAGATGAACTTAGCGTAGGGCGCGTGCAGACGCCGACGCTCGCGATGGTGGTAGAGCGTGAACTCTCCGTGCGGCAGTTCGTGCCGGAAGACTATCTGGAGGTGATGGCGACGTTTCGCCCCTCGGCCCGGCGAGAGGCCGAGGCTTACAAAGGCACCTGGGTCCGGGACGTGGAGCAAATCCAGAAATCCTCCAGGCTCCCACCGGATGGCCTGGAAGCCGATCAGATAACGGCGCGCGCAAAGACGGGGATTGCTGCCATTGAATCAGTGAAAGCCGAAACGCAGCGGATGGGACCACCGCTCTTGTATGACCTGACCGAGTTGCAGCGGCATGCCAACCGGCTTTTTGGGTTCAGTGCACAGCATACGCTCGACACGGCGCAGGCTCTCTATGAGCGGCACAAGCTGATTAGTTATCCACGTACGGATAGCCGATATCTTTCGAAAGATGTCGCCGGGACGTTGCCTCGGATCGTCCAGACCATGTCAGGCCCCTATCAAGACCATCTGGCTCCAGGCACCGGCGAGAAAACGCTGGGGCGCAGGTATGTAGACGATGCGAAGGTCAGCGACCATCACGCGATCATCCCCACATCGATTTCGCCGGGCCGAGCGGATCTGTCTCCGGATGAGCGGAAGATTTACGACTTGGTGTGCCGCCGATTGCTGACCTGCTGGCATGAGGATCATGTGTGGTCGGTGACCACGGTAATTACCGTTGTCGCAAACGCCGCGGTGATGGATCGGTACCACTCTTCGGGTAAGGCGATTCAGCAGGTTGGTTGGAAGGTGCTGGACTTCCAGACAGAGAAGAAAAAGGGGAGCAGCCAGCGAGCGAAGGTTGGCGAGGACGGCTCGGAAGAGGAACAGCAGGCTTTGCCTGCCGGACTAGCACGCGGGCAGTCCCAGGAAGTACTCGATGCTGAGACGATCCGGAAGAAGACGCGAGCGCCGAAACGATTCACCGAGGCGACGCTGCTGACTGCGATGGAAACTGCAGGGAAGACGCTCGACGAAAAAGAGCTTTCTGATGCCATGAAGGAATCCGGGCTGGGCACGCCCGCCACACGCGCTTCCATCATTGAAGTGCTGCTGAAGCGGCAATATATTGAACGCAACGGAAAGAATCTGGAAGCGACGGACAAGGGTATCCATCTGATTGAGGTGGTTCATCCGGAGGTGAAGAGTCCGGCAATGACAGGGCAGTGGGAAGCCCACCTGAAGCGCATCCAGCGTGGCGAGGCAAAGTTAGAGCCGTTTCTGCACGGCATTGAAGACTACGTACGGAACGTAATTGGCAAGGTTGGTCAGATTCCGGCAGCAACCTACAAGAACAAAGACGGAGGCAATGGAGCCGCTTCACGAGCTACGGTGGTCAACCGGCAAGACGCAGCAAGCACTCAAATAGCCGCGTCGGCCATAGACGCTCCACCCACCCTTACAGCCCAGCCGGGTGAGTCCTTGGATGTCTTGCTGCAGCGGGCCTTCGGCTTCTCCGCTTTCCGCGCCAATCAAAAAGAGGTCTGCCGGACGGTGATGGAAGGACGCGACGCGCTGCTGGTGATGCCCACCGGCGCTGGGAAGTCCCTTTGCTACCAACTGCCCGGACTTGGGCGAGGCGGGACCACGCTGGTGATCAGTCCGCTGATTGCGCTGATGGAAGATCAGGTCGCCAAACTAAAGGAACGGGGCTTTGCTGTCGACCGCATTCATTCCGGTCGGGACCGCGGAGCATCGCGCCAAGCCTGTGTCGACTACCTTGAAGGCCGGCTGCAATTTCTTTTTATCGCCCCGGAACGACTCCGCGTTGCCGGCTTTCCGCAGATGCTGGCGAAACGCAAGCCGGCGTTGATCGCTATCGATGAGGCCCATTGCATCTCGCAGTGGGGGCACGACTTTCGGCCGGATTACCGGATGCTCGGGCAATACCTGCCATCGTTGCGTCCGGCGCCCGTAATTGCACTCACGGCTACTGCGACTCCGCGTGTTCAGGACGACATCGTGGAACAATTGGGGCTCGCACACTCGGCACGGTTTATTCATGGGTTTCGGCGATCGAATATCGCGATTGAAGTGGTCGAGATTGCGCCGGCGCAACGGGCTGAACTCGCCTGTGAATTGCTGCTCGAAGCCGCCCATAGGCCAGGCATCATCTATACGCCCACGAGAAAGCAGGCAGACACTTTGGCCGCGGAACTCAGTCGTCTGGTTCCCGCGGCGGCATACCACGCCGGCCTCGATACCGAGCATCGCAAACGGGTCCAGGAGCAGTTCCTCGCCGGCAGAATTGAGGTGATGGTCGCTACGATTGCCTTTGGCATGGGAATTGACAAGCCCGATATCCGGACGGTGATCCATACAGCTTTGCCGGGGAGCCTCGAGGCGTACTACCAGGAAATCGGACGCGCAGGCCGGGATGGAAAACCCAGCCGAGCGGTCCTTACGCATTCCTACGCCGACCGCTATACGCACGATTTCTTTTTCGAACGCGATTACCCCAATGTTGCCGTGTTGGACGGGATATTCAAACACCTCGGCCCCGAGCCCCAACAAAAGGCGGCTCTTCGGGGACGAGTGAGGATGAGCCCGGATACGTTCGAGAAAGCTCTGGAAAAGCTATGGATTCACGGGGGCGCCGTAATCGATTACGCCGACAATGTCTGTGGAGGTCAGCTCCATTGGCGGAATTCATACATTGCTCACGGAGAGCAGAAGCGGGCCCAAATCGACGAGGTGATCCGCTATGCCGAGAGCAACCAATGCCGAATGTCCACGCTGGTACGGCACTTCGGCGATCTCGCGGACGGAGAGACAGCGTGCGGAATTTGCGATTTCTGTGCTCCCGCCCGGTGTATCGCGCAACGATTCCGGACCGCGACACCGGCGGAACGCGCCGTGCTATTCCGGATAATCGCGGCCTTGCGCGCGGGCGCGGTCAAATCTACAGGAAAGCTGCACAGCGAGTTGTGTCCGACCGGGGTGATGAGCCGCGACTCATTCGAAAATGTGCTGGGCGCGATGGCTCGCGCCGGACTGGTGCGTCTTTCGGATGCCGTATTTGAAAAGGACGGCAAGCAGATCCCGTATCGCAGGGTGAGTCTTACACGCGTGGGTCTGTCAGCAAACGAAGAGACGCCGATCCAGTTCATTATGAAAGTCGTGACGCCGGCGTCGATAAAGCGCAGAGGTAAGAAACGATCAGGTGCGGGGACCAAATCGAAGCACAGAACGAAACGGGGGAAGGTCGGATCGGATAAGCGCGCCCTAGCCGGCGTTCCCTCCACATCAGATGCCCGGGTCGAAGCGGCTTTGCTCGAATGGCGTATGGCCGAAGCCCGACGACGCCGGATACCAGCCTTTCGTATCTTCAGCGACAAGGCACTGCAAGGGATCGTCAGCCAACGTCCTCGGACGGTTCAAGAATTACTCGCCATTTCGGGCATTGGAATCGACACTGCTGAGAAGTACGGCCAGCAGATATACCGAATCATCAATGACAACCACCGTTGAAATGCTCGCACGCGACCAAGTGTTTCTCGCATCGGCCGAACGTAAATCCGCGCCGCGCGTTCGGCGCTTAGGGCAACCGAATCCCGATCTGAGCCGCGCACACCGCCGCGTCCGTTTTTCCGCTTGAGCCATAGAGCAAATAAAGCTGGAGCTGTTCGGCGATATCAAAAAGCTCAGATCCAGAGTCCGGGCGGTGGGAATCACAAAGAGCGCCTGATAGCCAATATCGAAGCGATCACCGGTATTCCTTCTCCAGAAAGGCATTGGCCCCTTGGAGCGTGCAGATCCCGACCAGCCGCAGTTGCTTCACCAGACCTGCGCGGTTAAAAAGCTGCGTTCGATGCGACCCTTGGCCTGCGGCGAATAGGCCGCGATCCAGCCGATCCCCAATTCGCGCAGCCCACGCCCGATCTGTGTCAGCCGGTCCGCGGTGGCCCGTTCCTTTGGGTTCTCTCCGGCGCGCGGCGCGGTGGTGAACATGGAATCGCGATCCGTGTAGACCTCCACCATGCGACCGTTTTTCTCCAGATACTCCCACAGTACCGCCATGTTGTGCGGCGTCGCGTCGCGCTCCACAAAGCGGCCCCAGCTCCAACTGGTGGCGTCGTCGATCATGCGCACCAGGTAACGCACCGGCCCGCGTCCTTCCAACCAATCGTGCTCGGAGGTGTCCCACTGCACCAGTTCGCCGAACCCGCTACGCCGCGGCCGCCAGCAATGCACGTCCTCGACCTTGCGCCGGCGGGTCTTCCACAACCCAGCCTCGATCATCCACTGACGCAACGTCTCCTTGCCGAGTTGGATCTGATGCTGTTTGAATAACTGCTCGGCGGCGAAGGTGGGCCCAAAGTCGTGCCAGTCGGGATGCTTCAGGATCTCCAGCACCCAGGCTTGCGCGTCGGCGGGAATCTTGCGGTTGGACGTTCTCCCGCGCAGCCCATGCACCACCACCCGGTCGCCCCGTTGCTTCATCCGCTTCAGCAGCTTGCGCACCCAGCGGTCGCTAACGCCGATCTTTTCCGCCGCTTCACGCTGGCTGATGAGTTTATCTTTGGCCCGCTTCAACCACTCCAGCTTGTCCCGTTCCTCTTGGCTCATCGCAATCTTTATCAATCCGTTCCATCCTTCAGCCCTTCGGCTGTCAAGAGGAACTTTCTACTTGGCTCAATTAGGAACTTTTCACTTGACCGCGACATGTCGCCACGCTTGCTTGACAACCGATCCACAAATTGATAACTTAATTGGGCAGCAAGTTTCATCGAGGCGGCAAAATCCGCTATGTTGTGAGGTTCTTCGGTGGATGGCACTGTTTTTTAGTTTGTTTGCGCAGTCGCGGCGGGATGTTGTTCAGGCGTCTATTTGCGACAGATCAGCGATAAGTGTTTGCCGGCAAATGAGGAGTTTGGTTCGATGAGCAAACTGGTCGAGAAATTGTGCAGGGGGGACCACCCCATTGAACTTAGAGTCCGAGCTGAGCAGAAGGGACCCGCGTTAAAGGAATGTATTGAACGCGGTTATGTTCACGTCAAATTTACAGACACGCTAGGTGGCACGGAGCTCGGAGTGCCACTTGATCGAACAGAAACAAAATTAGAAGCGATGGATATTGCAAGTCTGTCGGGGCACGCAGTGCTTGTCGGGCGTTTGACCCTCGATGGAGTCAACGTCAAGTGCACAGCCCGTGTCGACATCAGTACGCTTTCAGGCATTGGACATTTAGAGGTTCTTTCCGGTTGACCAAACGCGCTTCGCGCAAGAGTGCTGTCTTGTTACGGAAGAGCAACGAACCGAGTTGACCAAGTGGGCGGCACTGCGAGCGCTGCTGGCCGGCGAAGCTTTGCGAGCGCGGCTGATTTTGGCGCTGGCCGACCGACGTACATATAGCCCCGCGGCGGGTCACCTGAAACCCGGCACCCGGTGATCACTCAACACCGGCGAATGGGAGGGTAGAAGATCCAGGACAATTGGATACTCCTCCTGGGCGCGATTCCGCACATTTATTTTCAGAGCAAGCCGATCGAGGTTTATACTGCTCCTGATCTACCCCCGTTCTTTCTACCAAACGAGTAGGATTTTCGCAAACAGCGCGGGTGTCCGATCGTCCAAAGCACTGTGCGGACGACCGTGGTTGTAGTGATCACGTCTTGCCGCAAGATAGCCATCCCGCCCCGCTAACAGTTTTATCAAAATTCCACTGCATCATTCATCGGCTGGAGGAGATTTCGACATCGGGTAAATCCATTTCACGCCGACAAAATCGCGACAAGCGACGGACACCTTCAATAATCTCGCATTCAGTCACGTAACTGAAGGATAACCGGATTTGTTTGCGACGATTACCGGAGCACGAGAGAAAACTCATCGGGCACACGATGACACCAAAGTCGGCCGCGCATCGCGCGAGTTGTTCGGCACCAAATTCGAACGGTAGGTTGAGCGCCAAGAAAAACCCCCCCCTTGGGCGATTCCAATATACGTCAGGACAATCACCGAATTCGCGAGCCAAAGAATCGATCATGACGTCACGATTGCGCTGTAACCAGGCCCGCTTAAGAGCAACGATCGGTTCCAACGAATTGCCGTGACTGTTTAGAACGCTTGCAACAATCGTTTGACAAAGACTTGGCGTGTTGACAGTGATCAGACTCTTGACTTTTGAAAGCTGCTGCGCCAGCCTAAAATCCGACCCTTCGACTTTTTGATCGGCGACCAGAAATCCCAAGCGCAAACCGGGGAAAAGTGTTTTCGAGTAACTTCCAATGTAGATGACAGATCCGTGCCTATCGAGCGATTTCATTGTAGGTAGCCGCTCGCCGTCGTATGCAAACATGCCATAGGCGTTATCTTCGAGGTACAACATGTCTTCCTCGCGGCAAACTTCCAATAGCTGCATTCGCTGATCCAAAGCCAAGCTCACGCCGAGAGGATTGTTAAAGTCAGGTATATCATAAAGAGCCCTCGGTCTGCCACGCGCTGCTGCGCTGGATATTGCTTGGCGAACGTCAGCCGGTCTAAGTCCAGCCGGGCCGGTCGGCACGGCGAGAGTACGAATGCCCAGAATTCGAGCGAGGCCCGTGATCCCAATATAAGTTGGATCGCTAACGAGCAACAAATCGTGCAGCGGATCAAAGAGGCCAGTCAAGATTACCGCCATTGCTTCTTGCGCGCCAACGGTTACGATTACACTCTCTGGATCGGCTTGGATCCCTTCATCGCGCAATAACTGTGCCGCAATCCTGGCGTTTATCAATCCATTTGTGCTACTGTATTGCCCGAGTCTTTGCCACACCTCCACTCTTGACAAGCCTAAGCGGTCGGCTTCGCTACCAATAAACTCACGCGCGCAGTTGACAGCACCTTCGACATCGAACAGGGCATCAGGTGGGCGACCTGGAGCGAATGAGATTGCGGACGGATAATCTAGGACGACTTCGTTGAGAAAATTCATCACATCAAGACTTGGGTCGTCGAAACACTCTCTTAGCTTTACAGTTCGCACACATGCCTCCATCTTGCCTCATTTAGAACGTGCCGTTGTCCTCGAGTGCGTTGAATAGGTCAGACACGTTTTGCTCGGCAAAACCGTCCACCGTGCGCTCGATAATTTCCAGCATCAGACCAGAATTAACATCGCGACGCGAGAACGCCTGCTTAAGGCCCGCATTGCCAACGACCGGTGTTTCGAATTCCAAACCCGCGGCGATCAAATCATTGACCGCAGCCGCAGCGTCTTCAACCAGCACCGCCACGTGTTGCACACCCGGCCCGTAGCGATTGACAAAACGAGTAACCTGCGACTCCGGACCAGTGCCTTGCAACAATACGATGGTTAATGCACCAGCCTGTAGCACGGCGGACAACATTCCTGTCGAGGTACCTTCAGTAACCCGTCGCTCAACTACGGCGAAGCCAAGTACTTTGCTGTACCATTCGATCGAAGGCTCCAAATCGTGCACCGCGATCGCCAAGTGATCGATCGCGGTCGCGTGTTTTGCAAGTGCAGTTCGGTTGATCATTCCAGAGGTCCCCATGTCGTGTGCCCTTCTATTTAACCTTCCAAGCTGTTAGAAAGAGATCAATGTCAAAGTACAGCATCCGTACGTGTAAAGCGTGGATTCGCACCTTCGGCGAGTGAGGATCAAACGAACTCCGACAACGTCACCAGCCGGCAGCGTCCGCTTCTGCCCCCACTCGCTTTTGTCAGTGATCACCCGCACCGTCTGTTTCCGTTATATCATGTTAAAATCAATAGCAATAACATTGTGACCGGGACATCCTACAAGTTGTTGTGTCATTAGCGCCTAAGTTCGGCGGTGACGACCCGCGCCAGCGTCTCCACATTAGGTGCTTTAAGCATGGTCAGGTGGTTACCAGAAGCAAGAGTGCAGATTAGATTGGGGGCCCAGCGCTTCCACTCCCTAGCACAACAGATTTGCGCTCGGCGATTCGCATCTTCATCGAGCCTCGGATCGTCAGCGAGCACGAGCCGAACTCGACCATCGTAAATCTCATCAAGATGATAGGGAGTACGCAACGCCATAGCAAACGTGCGTAGTGGTCCGCGCAATTCATCTGGATCCGAACGTTTAGAAAGAAGACCTTCCTTAACTAAAGTGTCATACAGAAGCCGACGCTGCCCGGCGTCATCTAACACCTCAAGATCACTGCTACGAATTGTGAGCGGCGCACCGAGCAGTAATTCGAAAAGGTCAATCCACTTCATCAGCACGTCGGTCATCGTAAATTCGCGAAGGTCAGCATCATTTGAACACGGAGATGCGGAATCTAGGATAGTGAGTGATGCCAGTGTTTTGCCCATAAGTCGTGCCATTTCGAATGCGACCCAACCACCAAACGAGTGGCCCAATAGATGAACTCTGCCAGTCGGATACATACCCGTAATCACTCTCAAATAGTCTTCTGCAGCAGCCTGAATCGTAGAGTGTGGAATCATTAATCCATCGATTCCGCGCGGCTGTAGTCCGTAAATCGGCCGTTGACTATGGAGAGCGTTGACTAATTCGATAAAACTGACTACATTATCACCCGCACCCGGTATCAAGAATAGAGGTGTTAGCCCTTTCCGTCCGGTGGCCATTACGACCAGCGGAGAATAGCTTCTTTCGGGAATCGGTTCTGAGCGCCCGGTTGCGGTAAGGATCGCGCGTGATAGAAGGTCGCCTAAGAGTGCTATATTCGGAGGCTTCATAAGCGTATCATGCGTGCCAGGTACTGAGATCATACAAATACGGTTCTCGGGTACGACGGTATTCCAGCCAAGCTGTTGACGTTGTTCCCGATCTTCTGCGACAAAGAGATGGACAGAAGTCGGAATGTGCTGTGCAAAGTACTGCGCTTGCGCATGGCGGTATAACTGCGTTCGAGCCAATGCGTTCTTGAGTTGCGATGCCGTCAGATGATCATAACGCGTGGGTAGTAGACACATCTCATGACACATCGAGACGAGAGTTTCGTAGTCAGCGGTAGCCGCCATCGCTCTTATCTCTTCAAGGGCGGCCCGCCGGCCCTCTTGGTTAGCCCCAGTCGAGACGAGGGCTATTAGAGATTCCTTTTCATTCAGCGGCTGAATATTCGGCTTCCGAAAGCCGCGCAGACCCGGGCTGTATTCAGTGTCAATTAAGCCGAGAAACTCAATTTCCTGGTCTGCCCCGATGAGTTGGGCTGCAACTTCATAAGCAAGAAGTCCGCCAAACGAATAGCCTGCAATACGATAAGGCCCGACGGGCTGTACGTCCCGAATCATTTGCAGTAGTCTCGCACTGAGTCCCTCGATCGTTCGCTTGAAAGGTTTATGCGCTGCCGTTGGCAGCGCATAAACTGGAATATTGCTGGCAATATGGGGCGCGAGGGAGGAAATATAAAGGTGACCGTAAAAGGCGTGAATCATGAAAAGAGGAGGTCCTGCATCACCCTTTCTGATGCATATGGCATTGTCAACGGACGGCTTGTCAGCTTGCAATTGGAGCTCCGCTGCCATAGACTCGACGGTAGGATGTTTGAATAGGTCCGATGCCGAACTATTGATTCCCATTTGCTCTAGCTTATCCAGCGCCCGTAACACTAGCAACGAGTGTCCGCCGAGTTCAAAGAAATTATCGTGCCGCCCCACTCGTTCCAGCTTCAGCACCTCGGCCCAGATCCCCGCCAAAATTGTCTCGATCTCACCCTCCGGCGCCTCATACCCGCGCACCACATACGCATCCGCTTCCGGCGCCGGCAGCGCCTTCCGGTCCAACTTCCCGTTCGGCGTCAGCGGCAGCGACTCCAGCCGCACATATGCCGCCGGCACCATATACTCCGGCAGCTTCGCCAAAATATGCGCGCGCAACTGTTCAGCCCCCCACGCCCTCTCATTCTGCTCACCGGCCTCCGCGCACGTGTAGTACGCCACCAGTCGCTTGTCCCCTCCCGGGTCCTCCCGCGCCACCACCACCGCGTCCCGTACCGCTGCGTGTTGCGCCAGCACTGCTTCGATCTCTCCCAACTCAATCCGATAGCCCCGGATCTTTACCTGTAAATCGTTCCTCCCCAGAAACTCAATATTGCCGTCCGCCAGCCACCTGCCTAGATCCCCCGTCTTGTACATCCGCGCTCCGGCTTCGGTCGCGAACGGATCTCGCAGAAACCGCTCTGCCGTCAGCTCCGGACGATTCAGATACCCTCGCGCCACTCCCGCTCCCCCGATATACAGCTCCCCACCCACTCCCACCGGCACCGGCTCCCCTTGCGCATCTAATATGTAAATTCGCACGTTGGATATAGGGCGCCCGATCGGTATGGTCCGTGCGGTTTTCTCTACGCTTAGAATTTCTTGAGTCGAGGCAAACGTGGTCGTCTCCGTGGGACCATAGCCGTTGACTAGGTGTTGAGGAGGATGATGGCGCAGCACTCGAGCTATTGCCCGCGGATCAAGCGCATCGCCACCAACAATCAGATAGCGCAAGCGCGAAATCTCTTCGCCGAGTGCATCGGCATACCGATTGAACAAACCTACCGTCATCCACAAAATACTTACACGTTGCCGATTCAAGGCGTGGCCAAATCTTTCGGAATCGAGCAGAACGGATTGGTCGATCACCACAATGCGACCTCCATTGAGCAGCGGCGCCCATACCTCCATCGTTGCAGCATCAAATGCCGGATTTGAAGCAAATGCTACGCGATCATCCGATTGGAATTTTGCGTACCCGCAATCGAGTACCAACCGTGTAATCGCACGATGTCCAACCATCACGCCTTTGGGCCGACCTGTAGATCCAGAGGTGTACATTATGTACGCGAGATCTTCGGAAGTGAGCCCAATGTCTTCCCGACGCGGATTGATCTCGGACTGATCTTCCCAAAATGGTGCTGGTTTCTTTAGATCCAACAGCGGCACAGCTTCGTACACTTTTTCGATTCCGCCAAGCAGATCGCCTTGAATCAGAATCGCAATTGGTGAGCTATCGCGTAGCATGTACCTCAATCGTTCCCCTGGATAGGCCGGGTCCAGTGGCACATACGCGCCTCCCGCCTTCAGAATCCCCAATAGACCCACCACCATCTCCAAGCTGCGCTCCACACAGATCGCCACTCGCTCATCCGGCTTCACTCCCAGTGCTCGTAGATGATGCGCCAGCTGATTCGCACGCCGGTTCAGCTCCCCATAACTCAGCGACGCTTCTTCAAACACCACCGCCACCGCTTCCGGTGTCTTCTGAACCTGCTCCTCGAATAACTCCTGAACACACTTGTCGCTCGGAAACTCCACCTGCGTGTCATTCCACTCGTAAAGAATCTGTCGCCGCTCCCGCTCTGACATCATCGGCAGACGATCCATCACCTCGGCGTCATCTGCCACCATCCCTTCCAACAATCTGCGGTAATATCCCATATACCGCTCGATCGTCCTCTGCTCGAACAGCGTTGTGGCGTACTCCACTCCACCCACGATCTTTTCCCCCGCTTCCTGGAGGGACAAGCTCAGGTCGAACTTTGCCACCACATGCGGCAACCTCAGCGGCTTAATCTCCACGTCAGGAATTTGGAGCGTACCTCCAGGGGTATTCTGCCAGGTGAACATCGCTTGGAATACCGGGCTTTGCGACAGACTTCGCACCGGCCGTACGATCTCCACCACTTGTTCAAAGGGAATATCCTGCTGCTCCTGTGCCGCCAGAGTCTCCACCCTTACCCGCTTCAACAGCTCTCCTACCACGGGCGAACCCGAAACATCCACGCGCAACGCCAGAGTGTTGACGAAACATCCGATCAGTCCTTCGATCTCCACCCGGCTCCGGTTGGCCACCGGCGTCCCGATCACCACATCCTGCTGACCCGATAGCCGCGCCATCAGCGCCGCCCAACCCGCTAACAACGTCATGTACAACGTCGTGCCATGCCTCTTACCAATCTTCTTTAAATCTGCCGTCAATGACTCATCCAGAACTAGGCTCGCGAAACCTCCGGCATAATCCTGTTGCGCCGGCCGCCCATGATCCGTAGGCAACTCCAGCAACGCCGGCGCTCCCTCCAATCTTGTCTTCCAGTACTCTCCCTGCTCCCGCAGTACGCCCCCCTCGATCCACTTCCGCTGCCATACCGCATAATCCACATATTGCAGGCTCAGCTCCGGCAAAGGATTCGATTCTCCCCGCATAAAAGCACCATAGAGCGTACTCAATTCCTTGAGCAACACACCCATCGACCATCCATCCGAAACAATGTGGTGCATGGTGATCAACAGCGCGTGCTCTTCCTCTCTCAGCCGGATCAGCCTCCCTCGAATCAGCGGACCTGCTTCCAGATCAAAGCCGTTGCCCGCTTCCTCTATGCTCAGACGTTGGAGCTCTCCTTCCGCGTCGGGGTGCTGCCGCAAGTCATGTTCTATTAACTCAAGTCGGCTGTCTTCTGCCGGAATAATCCGCTGCACCGGCTCCCCATCCACCTGACTGAAGGTCGTGCGCAACGCTTCATGCCGCGCTACCACCCCCTCCAACGCCTTCCGTAATACCGCGCTGTCAAGTTGGCCACACAAACGCCATCTGACCGGAACGTGATAGGCTGCACTTGCGCCTTCCAGCTGTGACAAAAACCACAAACGCTGCTGCGCAAATGACAACGGCAGTCGCTCCCCTCGCTCAGCCCGCGTAATCGTCGGTAGTGTGGCGCGCGCGGTGATCTCAAGCCCTCCGGCGAGATCGGCCAGTATCGGCCGTGCAAACAGATCCCTAATCGCAACTTCCAGGCCAAGGCCCTGCCGCATGCGGGTCACCACTTGTACCGCCAGCAACGAGTGTCCGCCGAGTTCAAAGAAATTATCGTGCCGCCCCACTCGTTCCAGCTTCAGCACCTCGGCCCAGATCCCCGCCAAAACTGTCTCGATCTCACCCTCCGGCGCCTCATACCCGCGCACCACATACGCATCCGCTTCCGGCGCCGGCAGCGCCTTCCGGTCCAACTTCCCGTTCGGCGTCAGCGGCAGCGACTCCAGCCGCACATATGCCGCCGGCACCATATACTCCGGCAGCTTCGCCAAAATATGCGCGCGCAACTGTTCAGCCCCCCACGCCCTCTCATTCTGCTCACCGGCCTCCGCGCACGTGTAGTACGCCACCAGTCGCTTGTCCCCTCCCGGGTCCTCCCGCGCCACCACCACCGCGTCCCGTACCGCTGCGTGTTGCGCCAGCACTGCTTCGATCTCTCCCAACTCAATCCGATAGCCCCGGATCTTTACCTGTAAATCGTTCCTCCCCAGAAACTCAATATTGCCGTCCGCCAGCCACCTGCCTAGATCCCCCGTCTTGTACATCCGCGCTCCGGCTTCGGTCGCGAACGGATCCCGCAGAAACCGCTCTGCCGTCAGCTCCGGACGATTCAGATACCCTCGCGCCACTCCCGCTCCCCCGATATACAGCTCCCCACCCACTCCCACCGGCACCGGCTCCCCTTGCGCATCTAATATGTAAATCCGCACGTTGGATATAGGTCGCCCGATCGGTATATCTTGCCAGTTCCCTCATCGGTCACGAATGTGCCGTTGCAACAACCGTCGCTTCGGTCGGCCCGTAGTGGTTAATCAATTGCACTCGGCCAGATGAGCATTGTACGGCCAGCCGATTCCGTTAGCGACTCTCCGCAACAACCAACGTACGCAGCTGCGAACTTGTACGCTCCTTCCGGAAAGCAAGTTCAATGCCTGCGGCGTGGCAAAGTCACGTAGGGTGATTCGTTTCGTTCGATCACTCCTAATCAAGTAACTGTCTCAATATTGTGTATCCTTGCGGAATCATGTCAGGGATGCCACCGCACAGCAACGTGGTAACCAGCTCTGAATGACGCAAGCATCGAAACCGAAATGATGCAAAACTGCAAAGATGCGACTGCTCGGGTCTATGCTGAAACTTTGGATCCAAATACATCACTAGATTGCACACACCACGATGCGCAACCATGACGCCCTTGGGTGCACCGGTCGAACCGGAGGTGTAAATCACATACGCCAGGTGCATCGCCGTCAGCCCTAAGCTCGCCGTATCCAGATTGCTCTCCGGCTGCTCTCGCCACGGCAAAGCTTCGGCCGCCAGGTCCAGAACCGGTAAAGTTTCACTTACTCCCGGGAATAACCCTTCCAGATGGGTTTGCGTCAGCAGCGCCACCGGCTCGCTGTCCTCCAACATGTACCTCAATCGTTCCCCTGGATAGGCCGGGTCCAGTGGCACATACGCGCCTCCCGCCTTCAGAATCCCCAATAGACCCACCACCATCTCCAAGCTGCGCTCCACACAGATCGCCACTCGCTCATCCGGCTTCACTCCCAGTGCTCGTAGATGATGCGCCAGCTGATTCGCACGCCGGTTCAGCTCCCCATAACTCAGCGACGCTTCTTCAAACACCACCGCCACCGCTTCCGGTGTCTTCTGAACCTGCTCCTCGAATAACTCCTGAACACACTTGTCGCTCGGAAACTCCACCTGCGTGTCATTCCACTCGTAAAGAATCTGTCGCCGCTCCCGCTCCGGCACCACCGCCAGTGTCCGCATCGCCCGGCCCGGCTCACTCTCCAGCGCTGCCACCAGTGACCCTAACGCCGTGTGCATGTACTCGCACACTCGCTTCGCCTCGATCGACTCCTCCACCTGCGCCGTCAGCCTAAAATCTTCCCCCAGATCATCCACCGAAAGCGTGAACGGATAGTTGGTCCGCTCTTCCCCGTACAACCCCCGGATGCCCTCCCATGCCCGCACTCTCTGTTTCGAACGAATCTCCCCCACACCCGGACTATGACGATAGTTCAGTAGCCCAGAGAACAGCGGCGCCGGGGCTGCCACCGCGCTGCAACGCTGCGCTAACGCCAGCGAAGCATGCTCATGCCGCAGCAAATCAGCCAGTTGCCTGTGTGTTCGCCGCACGCTCGCCTCTACTCCCTCTCCCCCAATCTGGATCCGCACCGGCAGCGTGTTGATGAATAGTCCCATCACACGGTCCGCGCCCGCTCCACCTTGCATGCGTCCGAATAGAACTGTCCCGAATACCACATCCTCGCGTCCCGATACCCGCGCCAAAACCTGCGCCCACGCCAAGTGGCACACACTCGCCGCACTCACCCCCAACTTCCGTGCCTCTTCCCGAATCCGCCGCGCCAGAACCGCATCCACTTTCAACCGAGCTTCTCTTATCCTCGTGCCGTCCCCACGCACATCCAACAGTCCGAATGGCGCCGTCGGATCCTCTACGTCTCCCAATAACTGTCGAAAATAGGCTTCGTGCTCCTCTTTACTTATCCCCAGCCGCGCCTGCGCTACCAGATTCCGGAAAGGTACCGGCACCCCCAACTGCTCCGTCTCGCCCAGCAGATGTGCCTGAATCTCTTCCTGCATCACCTCCAACGCGCTGTGATCGCCCACCAGGTGATGCAGCAGCCGCATCATCAGCCAGCGCCCCTGTGCCCTGTCATACGCAACATAAATCCGCAACAACGGCGCCTGACGTATATCGATCCGGTAATGCCGCGGATTGAAGCGTTCATACAACTGTCCGGCTGCATCTCCCGCCGCCGTGTCCAGTTCTACTTCCTCCACCGACAAAATCGCCTTCCGCCATACCACCTGCACCGGCTCTGATATACCCTCCCATATCACCGCCGTCCGCAGAATGTCGTGCCGATCAATCACCGCCTGCATCGCCTTCAAATAGCTCTCCAGCCGTGCTCGGCTGTCAAAACTGATCTGACTCGCCAATAGATAGGGGTCGCCTTCTCCACCCATCAAATGGTGAAATAAAATCCCTTCCTGCAACGGCGCTAACGGGTAGATGTCCTGCACATTCGTCACTCCACCCACTACCCCAGCCACGATCCGCTCGATCTCCTCCACCTTCAACTGCACCAGCGGCAACATCTCCGGCGTAATCGCTTCGCACCCGGACGGAATCCGATTCGGTGGAACCTCAAGCAAGGAGGGCTGCGAATCCACCGCAGCAGCCAACTCAGCCAGCGTCGGTGTCGCAAACAGCGCCTTCACATCCACCGGCAATCCCATTCGCCGTATCCGCTCGACCAACGTCACCGCCAGCAACGAGTGTCCGCCGAGTTCAAAGAAATTATCGTGCCGCCCCACTCGTTCCAGCTTCAGCACCTCGGCCCAGATCCCCGCCAAAATTGTCTCGATCTCACCCTCCGGCGCCTCATACCCGCGCACCACATACGCATCCGCTTCCGGCGCCGGCAGCGCCTTCCGGTCCAACTTCCCGTTCGGCGTCAGCGGCAGCGACTCCAGCCGCACATATGCCGCCGGCACCATATACTCCGGCAGCTTCGCCAAAATATGCGCGCGCAACTGTTCAGCCCCCCACGCCCTCTCATTCTGCTCACCGGCCTCCGCGCACGTGTAGTACGCCACCAGTCGCTTGTCCCCTCCCGGGTCCTCCCGCGCCACCACCACCGCGTCCCGTACCGCTGCGTGTTGCGCCAGCACTGCTTCGATCTCTCCCAACTCAATCCGATAGCCCCGGATCTTTACCTGTAAATCGTTCCTCCCTAGAAACTCAATATTGCCGTCCGCTAGCCACCTGCCTAGATCCCCCGTCTTGTACATCCGCGCTCCAGCTTCGGTCGCGAACGGATCCCGCAGAAACCGCTCTGCCGTCAGCTCCGGACGATTCAGATACCCTCGCGCCACTCCCGCTCCCCCGATATACAGCTCCCCACCCACTCCCACCGGCACCGGCTCCCCTTGCGCATCTAATATGTAAATCCGCACGTTGGATATAGGTCGCCCGATCGGTATAGACTTCCATGTCAAGCGCTTCAGGAATGTCGTACGCAATACATCCAACGACTGTCTCGGTCGGCCCGTATATCGTTCAACTCAGGTCGCAGCGTCCGGTTGGAACTGTCGACACAACTGAACAGCAGAGAGTACCAGCACGTCACCGCCTATCACAAATACAGCGACTGACGTATACTGCTGCTTCCGAAAGCAGATGACGGCCTAGCACCGTTGAAAACCGTAGGCGTTATCTTTATGTAATCCACAGTTACGAACCTGCTTAACCCGGTCGATCTAAACCACTTACCTCCTCACCTTGCCGGCAATACATAGGCGAGCCCCCCAGCACAACAGCGCTACGTAAAGGCTCAGTTACTGCGCATCAAACGAGAGATGATGACTGAGAACAGTTGCGCCAGCCACCGGTCCATAGCATCTTTGCTGCCCACTGCAGGTAATTGCACACACCACGATGCGCAACCATGACGCCCTTGGGTGCACCGGTCGAACCGGAGGTGTAAATCACATACGCCAGGTGCATCGCCGTCAGCCCTAAGCTCGCCGTATCCAGATTGCTCTCCGGCTGCTCTCGCCACGGCAAAGCTTCGGCCGCCAGGTCCAGAACCGGTAAAGTTTCACTTACTCCCGGGAATAACCCTTCCAGATGGGTTTGCGTCAGCAGCGCCACCGGCTCGCTGTCCTCCAACATGTACCTCAATCGTTCCCCTGGATAGGCCGGGTCCAGTGGCACATACGCGCCTCCCGCCTTCAGAATCCCCAATAGACCCACCACCATCTCCAAGCTGCGCTCCACACAGATCGCCACTCGCTCATCCGGCTTCACTCCCAGTGCTCGTAGATGATGCGCCAGCTGATTCGCACGCCGGTTCAGCTCCCCATAACTCAGCGACGCTTCTTCAAACACCACCGCCACCGCTTCCGGTGTCTTCTGAACCTGCTCCTCGAATAACTCCTGAACACACTTGTCGCTCGGAAACTCCACCTGCGTGTCATTCCACTCGTAAAGAATCTGTCGCCGCTCCCGCTCTGACATCATCGGCAGACGATCCATCACCTCGGCGTCATCTGCCACCATCCCTTCCAACAATCTGCGGTAATATCCCATATACCGCTCGATCGTCCTCTGCTCGAACAGCGTTGTGGCGTACTCCACTCCACCCACGATCTTTTCCCCCGCTTCCTGGAGGGACAAGCTCAGGTCGAACTTTGCCACCACATGCGGCAACCTCAGCGGCTTAATCTCCACGTCAGGAATTTGGAGCGTACCTCCAGGGGTATTCTGCCAGGTGAACATCGCTTGGAATACCGGGCTTTGCGACAGACTTCGCACCGGCCGTACGATCTCCACCACTTGTTCAAAGGGAATATCCTGCTGCTCCTGTGCCGCCAGAGTCTCCACCCTTACCCGCTTCAACAGCTCTCCTACCACGGGCGAACCCGAAACATCCACGCGCAACGCCAGAGTGTTGACGAAACATCCGATCAGTCCTTCGATCTCCACCCGGCTCCGGTTGGCCACCGGCGTCCCGATCACCACATCCTGCTGACCCGATAGCCGCGCCATCAGCGCCGCCCAACCCGCTAACAACGTCATGTACAACGTCGTGCCATGCCTCTTACCAATCTTCTTTAAATCTGCCGTCAATGACTCATCCAGAACTAGGCTCGCGAAACCTCCGGCATAATCCTGTTGCGCCGGCCGCCCATGATCCGTAGGCAACTCCAGCAACGCCGGCGCTCCCTCCAATCTTGTCTTCCAGTACTCTCCCTGCTCCCGCAGTACGCCCCCCTCGATCCACTTCCGCTGCCATACCGCATAATCCACATATTGCAGGCTCAGCTCCGGCAAAGGATTCGATTCTCCCCGCATAAAAGCACCATAGAGCGTACTCAATTCCTTGAGCAACACACCCATCGACCATCCATCCGAAACAATGTGGTGCATGGTGATCAACAGCGCGTGCTCTTCCTCTCTCAGCCGGATCAGCCTCCCTCGAATCAGCGGACCTGCTTCCAGATCAAAGCCGTTGCCCGCTTCCTCTATGCTCAGACGTTGGAGCTCTCCTTCCGCGTCGGGGTGCTGCCGCAAGTCATGTTCTATTAACTCAAGTCGGCTGTCTTCTGCCGGAATAATCCGCTGCACCGGCTCCCCATCCACCTGACTGAAGGTCGTGCGCAACGCTTCATGCCGCGCTACCACCCCCTCCAACGCCTTCCGTAATACCGCGCTGTCAAGTTGGCCACACAAACGCCATCTGACCGGAACGTGATAGGCTGCACTTGCGCCTTCCAGCTGTGACAAAAACCACAAACGCTGCTGCGCAAATGACAACGGCAGTCGCTCCCCTCGCTCAGCCCGCGTAATCGTCGGTAGTGTGGCGCGCGCGGTGATCTCAAGCCCTCCGGCGAGATCGGCCAGTATCGGCCGTGCAAACAGATCCCTAATCGCAACTTCCAGGCCAAGGCCCTGCCGCATGCGGGTCACCACTTGTACCGCCAGCAACGAGTGTCCGCCGAGTTCAAAGAAATTATCGTGCCGCCCCACTCGTTCCAGCTTCAGCACCTCGGCCCAGATCCCCGCCAAAACTGTCTCGATCTCACCCTCCGGCGCCTCATACCCGCGCACCACATACGCATCCGCTTCCGGCGCCGGCAGCGCCTTCCGGTCCAACTTCCCGTTCGGCGTCAGCGGCAGCGACTCCAGCCGCACATATGCCGCCGGCACCATATACTCCGGCAGCTTCGCCAAAATATGCGCGCGCAACTGTTCAGCCCCCCACGCCCTCTCATTCTGCTCACCGGCCTCCGCGCACGTGTAGTACGCCACCAGTCGCTTGTCCCCTCCCGGGTCCTCCCGCGCCACCACCACCGCGTCCCGTACCGCTGCGTGTTGCGCCAGCACTGCTTCGATCTCGCCCAACTCAATCCGATAGCCCCGGATCTTTACCTGTAAATCGTTCCTCCCTAGAAACTCAATATTGCCGTCCGCTAGCCACCTGCCTAGATCCCCCGTCTTGTACATCCGCGCTCCAGCTTCGGTCGCGAACGGATCCCGCAGAAACCGCTCTGCCGTCAGCTCCGGACGATTCAGATACCCTCGCGCCACTCCCGCTCCCCCGATATACAGCTCCCCACCCACTCCCACCGGCACCGGCTCCCCTTGCGCATCTAATATGTAAATTCTAAGATCGGGAATGCGGTAGCCAATCGGGCTGCTTCCACGCGTCTCGACATCAGCCCGTTCTAGCGGCCGACGAGTTACATGTACGCTGGTTTCAGTAATACCGTACATATTGTTAAGCTGCGTACCTTGATTGCGGCTGTGTTCATACCACGGCCTTAGCGTGGATACTTCTAAAATCTCTCCACCAAAAATCACGTGCCGCAACCTATGCGACTGCCCGTCTCCAGTTTGCACCGCAACCAGTTGACGAAACGCGCTGGGCGTTTGGTTGAGAATCGTAACATTGGCGCGGCACAGCAGTCTGTAAAAATCTTCCGTCGAACGAGCTACGTCTTTGGGAACTACAATCAGGCGTCCACCACAAAGCAATGCTCCCCAAAGCTCCCATACGGAAAAATCGAAAGTAAAAGAATGAAAAAGGGGCCAGACATCGTCTCCACCAAAATGAAACCACTCAGCGGTGGCTGCGAAAAGCCGCGTGATATTTCTGTGTTCCACGGCGACGCCCTTGGGTGCACCGGTCGAACCGGAGGTGTAAATCACATACGCCAGGTGCATCGCCGTCAGCCCTAAGCTCGCCGTATCCAGATTGCTCTCCGGCTGCTCTCGCCACGGCAAAGCTTCGGCCGCCAGGTCCAGAACCGGTAAAGTTTCACTTACTCCCGGGAATAACCCTTCCAGATGGGTTTGCGTCAGCAGCGCCACCGGCTCGCTGTCCTCCAACATGTACCTCAATCGTTCCCCTGGATAGGCCGGGTCCAGTGGCACATACGCGCCTCCCGCCTTCAGAATCCCCAATAGACCCACCACCATCTCCAAGCTGCGCTCCACACAGATCGCCACTCGCTCATCCGGCTTCACTCCCAGTGCTCGTAGATGATGCGCCAGCTGATTCGCACGCCGGTTCAGCTCCCCATAACTCAGCGACGCTTCTTCAAACACCACCGCCACCGCTTCCGGTGTCTTCTGAACCTGCTCCTCGAATAACTCCTGAACACACTTGTCGCTCGGAAACTCCACCTGCGTGTCATTCCACTCGTAAAGAATCTGTCGCCGCTCCCGCTCTGACATCATCGGCAGACGATCCATCACCTCGGCGTCATCTGCCACCATCCCTTCCAACAATCTGCGGTAATATCCCATATACCGCTCGATCGTCCTCTGCTCGAACAGCGTTGTGGCGTACTCCACTCCACCCACGATCTTTTCCCCCGCTTCCCGCAGCCAAAGTCTAATATCAAACTTCGCCGCCACAGCGGGCACCCTGAGCAAAGATTGCACGGCCACACCAGGAATTTCGAGCGTACCTTCAGGGGCATTCTGCCAGGTGAACATCGCTTGGAATACCGGGCTTTGCGACAGACTTCGCACCGGCCGTACGATCTCCACCACTTGTTCAAAGGGAATATCCTGCTGCTCCTGTGCCGCCAGAGTCTCCACCCTTACCCGCTTCAACAGCTCTCCTACCACGGGCGAACCCGAAACATCCACGCGCAACGCCAGAGTGTTGACGAAACATCCGATCAGTCCTTCGATCTCCACCCGGCTCCGGTTGGCCACCGGCGTCCCGATCACCACATCCTGCTGACCCGATAGCCGCGCCATCAGCGCCGCCCAACCCGCTAACAACGTCATGTACAACGTCGTGCCATGCCTCTTACCAATCTTCTTTAAATCTGCCGTCAATGACTCATCCAGAACTAGGCTCGCGAAACCTCCGGCATAATCCTGTTGCGCCGGCCGCCCATGATCCGTAGGCAACTCCAGCAACGCCGGCGCTCCCTCCAATCTTGTCTTCCAGTACTCTCCCTGCTCCCGCAGTACGCCCCCCTCGATCCACTTCCGCTGCCATACCGCATAATCCACATATTGCAGGCTCAGCTCCGGCAAAGGATTCGATTCTCCCCGCATAAAAGCACCATAGAGCGTACTCAATTCCTTGAGCAACACACCCATCGACCATCCATCCGAAACAATGTGGTGCATGGTGATCAACAGCGCGTGCTCTTCCTCTCTCAGCCGGATCAGCCTCCCTCGAATCAGCGGACCTGCTTCCAGATCAAAGCCGTTGCCCGCTTCCTCTATGCTCAGACGTTGGAGCTCTCCTTCCGCGTCGGGGTGCTGCCGCAAGTCATGTTCTATTAACTCAAGTCGGCTGTCTTCTGCCGGAATAATCCGCTGCACCGGCTCCCCATCCACCTGACTGAAGGTCGTGCGCAACGCTTCATGCCGCGCTACCACCCCCTCCAACGCCTTCCGTAATACCGCGCTGTCAAGTTGGCCACACAAACGCCATCTGACCGGAACGTGATAGGCTGCACTTGCGCCTTCCAGCTGTGACAAAAACCACAAACGCTGCTGCGCAAATGACAACGGCAGTCGCTCCCCTCGCTCAGCCCGCGTAATCGTCGGTAGTGCCGTCGACTCATTCTTCAGGAAGGAGGGCACTGCTAACCTCAGCAGATGCTCCCTTTCGGCTAACGTTAAATGCCTGAACAAGGAATGTCCTCCTCTTTTGTGGACGTCGGCCCAAGTTACATCTGATTCGAATAGCTCAGGGCACTTGCGATCGATTCAACAACCTTGCCAAATAGTAAGAGTCAAACTGGTCGAGCTGCACATTTAAGATACGCTCTGCAAGCAAAGCGAGCACGGGTTGGTCGAAGATATCATCGATAGTTGTTCTTAGGCCCACTCGCCTCAAGCGGCTCGCGACTTGTACCGCCAGCAACGAGTGTCCGCCGAGTTCAAAGAAATTATCGTGCCGCCCCACTCGTTCCAGCTTCAGCACCTCGGCCCAGATCCCCGCCAAAACTGTCTCGATCTCACCCTCCGGCGCCTCATACCCGCGCACCACATACGCATCCGCTTCCGGCGCCGGCAGCGACTTCCGGTCCAACTTCCCGTTCGGCGTCAGCGGCAGCGACTCCAGCCGCACATATGCCGCCGGCACCATATACTCCGGCAGCTTCGCCAAAATATGCGCGCGCAACTGTTCAGCCCCCCACGCCCTCTCATTCTGCTCACCGGCCTCCGCGCACGTGTAGTACGCCACCAGTCGCTTGTCCCCTCCCGGGTCCTCCCGCGCCACCACCACCGCGTCCCGTACCGCTGCGTGTTGCGCCAGCACTGCTTCGATCTCTCCCAACTCAATCCGATAGCCCCGGATCTTTACCTGTAAATCGTTCCTCCCTAGAAACTCAATATTGCCGTCCGCCAGCCACCTGCCTAGATCCCCCGTCTTGTACATCCGCGCTCCAGCTTCGGTCGCGAACGGATCCCGCAGAAACCGCTCTGCCGTCAGCTCCGGACGATTCAGATACCCTCGCGCCACTCCCGCTCCCCCGATATACAGCTCCCCATCCACTCCCACCGGCACCGGCTCCCCTTGCGCATCTAATATGTAAATAAATGTATTGCCTAGTGGGCGCCCCAGAGGTATCGCACTACCAAGGCTGTATGTTGAGACGTCCTTTGCCAACACTCCAACGGTGCACTCGGTTGGTCCATAGTGGTTATAAATTTCACACTCGTGCCGATGAGCGAGGACTGTTCTCAGAAGTTCCCCAGATAGGGCCTCCCCGCCAAATATTAACAATCGCCTCGGAATTGGAAGGGGTTCTCCCGCTTCAAGTAATGCCCGAAAGTGTGAAGGCGCGATCTTGATACAATCGATCTGGTGCCCCCGACAATAGCAACCGAATCTACGAGCATCGGTGGTTTCTATCATTGTCAGGACGTGAAGGATTCCACCGTTAAGCAAGGATGGAAAAAGCATCGTATTGCCAAGATCCGTGGCGAAAGTCGACACTAAACCAAAGGAGAGAATCTCGGTCAGGTGAAGTCTGTTCAAAATCGCAGCGACATAATTTGAGATCTGGCGATGCGCAACCATGACGCCCTTGGGTGCACCGGTCGAACCGGAGGTGTAAATCACATACGCCAGATGCATCGCCGTCAGCCCTAAGCTCGCCGTATCCAGATTGCTCTCCGGCTGCTCTCGCCACGGCAAAGCTTCGGCCGCCAGGTCCAGAACCGGTAAAGTTTCACTTACTCCCGGGAATAACCCTTCCAGATGGGTTTGCGTCAGCAGCGCCACCGGCTCGCTGTCCTCCAACATGTACCTCAATCGTTCCCCTGGATAGGCCGGGTCCAGTGGCACATACGCGCCTCCCGCCTTCAGAATCCCCAATAGACCCACCACCATCTCCAAGCTGCGCTCCACACAGATCGCCACTCGCTCATCCGGCTTCACTCCCAGTGCTCGTAGATGATGCGCCAGCTGATTCGCACGCCGGTTCAGCTCCCCATAACTCAGCGACGCTTCTTCAAACACCACCGCCACCGCTTCCGGTGTCTTCTGAACCTGCTCCTCGAATAACTCCTGAACACACTTGTCGCTCGGAAACTCCACCTGCGTGTCATTCCACTCGTAAAGAATCTGTCGCCGCTCCCGCTCTGACATCATCGGCAGACGATCCATCACCTCGGCGTCATCTGCCACCATCCCTTCCAACAATCTGCGGTAATATCCCATATACCGCTCGATCGTCCTCTGCTCGAACAGCGTTGTGGCGTACTCCGCTCCACCCACGATCTTTTCCCCCGCTTCCCGCAGCCAAAGTCTAATATCAAACTTCGCCGCCACAGCGGGCACCCTGAGCAAAGATTGCACGGCCACACCAGGAATTTCGAGCGTACCTTCAGGGGCATTCTGCCAGGTGAACATCGCTTGGAATACCGGGCTTTGCGACAGACTTCGCACCGGCCGTACGATCTCCACCACTTGTTCAAAGGGAATATCCTGCTGCTCCTGTGCCGCCAGAGTCTCCACCCTTACCCGCTTCAACAGCTCTCCTACCACGGGCGAACCCGAAACATCCACGCGCAACGCCAGAGTGTTGACGAAACATCCGATCAGTCCTTCGATCTCCACCCGGCTCCGGTTGGCCACCGGCGTCCCGATCACCACATCCTGCTGACCCGATAGCCGTGCCATCAGCGCCGCCCAACCCGCTAACAACGTCATGTACAACGTCGTGCCATGCCTCTTACCAATCTTCTTTAAATCTGCCGTCAATGACTCATCCAGAACTAGGCTCGCGAAACCTCCGGCATAATCCTGTTGCGCCGGCCGCCCATGATCCGTAGGCAACTCCAGCAACGCCGGCGCTCCCTCCAATCTTGTCTTCCAGTACTCTCCCTGCTCCCGCAGTACGCCCCCCTCGATCCACTTCCGCTGCCATACCGCATAATCCACATATTGCAGGCTCAGCTCCGGCAAAGGATTCGATTCTCCCCGCATAAAAGCACCATAGAGCGTACTCAATTCCTTGAGCAACACACCCATCGACCATCCATCCGAAACAATGTGGTGCATGGTGATTAACAGCGCGTGCTCTTCCTCTCTCAGCCGGATCAGCCTCCCTCGAATCAGCGGACCTGCTTCCAGATCAAAGCCGTTGCCCGCTTCCTCTATGCTCAGACGTTGGAGCTCTCCTTCCGCGTCGGGGTGCTGCCGCAAGTCATGTTCTATTAACTGAAGTCGGCTGTCTTCTGCCGGAATAATCCGCTGCACCGGCTCCCCATCCACCTGACTGAAGGTCGTGCGCAACGCTTCATGCCGCGCTACCACCCCCTCCAACGCCTTCCGTAATACCGCGCTGTCAAGTTGGCCACACAAACGCCATCCGATACGGACGTGATAGGCTGCACTTGCGCCTTCCAGCTGTGACAAAAACCACAAACGCTGCTGCGCAAATGACAACGGCAGTCGCTCTCCTCGCTCAGCCCGCGTAATCGTCGGTAGTGTGGCGCGCGTGGTGATCTCAAGCCCTCCGGCGAGATCGGCCAGTATCGGCCGTGCCACCGACGCTATAGCTTCGATCTTTGCGGCCAAAGCGCCGATGGTTGGTGCTTCAAAGACCGTGAGCATCGGCAAGCTCACACCGAAAGAGTCTTCGACCCTGTAGATAAGCTGTGTAGCCAGTAATGAATTGCCGCCATGATGGAAGAAGTTGTCCTCCCGGCCGACCTCTTTACGCCCAAGTAACTGAGCCCATAAATTGGCAAGTCTAATCTCTGCCGAGGTTTGCGGAGAGATGTGAACCCCTCGCTCATTCGAACGATCGTCTGTCAGATCCGCCAAAGAACGATGCATGCTCTCTTTAGTCCTCCCTCTGAATCACAATGAGGAAAAGAATTAGTGAGATTCTTTCGTTGCCTTTGTTGTCAGTCGCGCTCGCTCTCGGGACAACACATTTTCTGAATTGAACCCGATGGCGAACTATTTTACACAAATCAGCAGCACGGCGTACCGCTATGTCGGCTGCCCAAACGGGAAAAGTGGACGATGCGGCGTGGGTGACCGAATGCGGATGCGAAAGTGTCCGCGCAGCCAATTGCGCTTTGAGATCGCCGGTCCGTAACCGCTTGTGCACTCAATGACTTCCGAGCGTTCTTGTTGGGCATTAGATCAGACAGCACATCCTCAGTCGATGCTATTCGCGTCTGTAGCGCACCCGACTTTTCGTCTGACATGTCGCAATTCTTTGCTCCACGCACAGACGGTGTTGTGCCTGACCGACTCTGCTCGCCACAATCAGCCGTGCGGCCGGCTTCAAATTCCGATGATCAGACTTGTATTCATCTCGTTCTCCAATTTCCGAGGTTCGTCTGCGTTCGTCAAACCCACACCTTCGTCGGACGACTAACGGGTTCAGGTCAGCTCCCAATTCCAAGTAACCTTGAACCGCCTATAATGGTCGTAGGCGGCTAGTTTCTTGCATTGTATGCGCAATCAAAGAGCTGCTGTCGAAGGCCACATCTTTCCTTATCACTTGGGAGGCGCTAAGGGGATGTTTGGACCGAAAGGATTTGTGCGAGCGTTCTACTGTTTTTATGAATCTTATAGCTGAGTACGTACTGCGTCCATGAGACAGCAACTTGTATTGCTGGCCGCGGCAACAACTAAGGAACTTGATGCGCTCACTATCCTTGTGTCCAACCACCTGGACGATCTGGATGGATCAGATCTCCGAAAGGTCATCCCGTCTCTATCCATCCTCGGCCGCCGACGTTTGGAATACTCGGGGCCTTGCTATCGTCGATTTATCCTATCTGATGCTCAGTCGAATGGGACTACTGGTTGTCAAAAAGGGTCTTCGATGGTATCCGACGCTGTTTATACTGAGGTACCAAAGAGCGTTGCCTTTTTGTTTCCCGGGCTTGGCGAGCAATACTTCGGAATGGGCCGCGAAATCTACAACGTTGAACCAGAGTATCAGAAGTGGATTGATTACTGCAGCGCCTATCTAGCAAGAGATCTCGGATTTGATATCCGAGAGGTGCTGTTAGCAGAGCCTGAAAGCACTCAGGTGTACCCGCGTGGTGTTAACCTGCGTCGGTTACTTGCTCGAGAACGAAGTTCCGGCGGTTTCGTTCAGAGCCGGTTGAGCCAAACGAACGTGGCGCAGCCAGCTGTATTTGTTCTAGAGTACGCCTTGGCACAGTTGTTCACGTTTTGGGGGTTTCGACCTTGCGCGCTACTAGGACATAGCCTAGGTGAATATGTGGCCGCTTGTGTTTCAGGAGTACTGAAGCTCGAAGACGCTCTTCATGTCGTCGTGCGAAGGGCAGAATTAATGCAAACCTTGCCGAGCGGATCAATGCTTGCGGTTGCTTCAGGCGTGAAGGATCTACATCGATATTTGACGGATGATGTTTACGTTGCGGCTATAAACGCGGAAACATCTACCGTGCTGTCAGGGCCGAGCCACTCCATCGAACAGATCAGAGTCGAACTCACAAATGCACGCGTAGCGAGTAGGATTTTGGATACAACTCACGCATTTCACTCGGCAATGATGGAACCGGTTGCGGGGCAGCTGCGGAAACTAATTGCAGGCATACCCTTGAATCGCCCCTTGATACCCTACCTCTCAAACGTTACAGGAAATTGGATCCGAATTGAAGAGGCCCGAGATCCGGAGTATTGGGTCCAACACATGTGCGGGACGGTAAAGTTCGGCCAAGGCTTAGAAGTGCTGTTGTCGGATGGTCAGTTCGTGTTGCTCGAATTAGGCCCAGGGCGATCCCTCGCATCCTTCGCGAAACTATCCCCAAACGGTTGGTTCACGCAAACACCGAGGAGTATTTCTGCAATGAAATACGGCTGGGAGCCGACGGCGGAGTTAGTGGCGCTCGGTGTGGCGCTTGGGGGCCTCTGGCAGGCCGGAGTCGAAATCGGAGGCGAAGCGTTTCCTGATATCTCTGCTATGAACCGTTCGCGCGTGCATGTGGTAAGTCTCTAGAATTGTATCCGTCAGACCAATCCAGGTTCAGACGCGGGCGGCTTGCCAGCGGCCTGGGGTAAGCAAAGAGACTTCCGATAATTTTCTTTGATTCATTCCCGGCAACACGGCCAGCAGGTAGTCTTTGACGGGGATCTGGAGCCGGCGGCAGGATTCGACGACGGAGAGAATCGCTGCGACCTTGGGACCGGACTTCACGCTTCCTACGTGCAGCCAGTTCTTTCTCCCCAGCGCCACCGGCCGCATCGAGTTCTCCGCGATATTATTCGACAGCTCGACTTCGGCGTGATCGAAACAGCGCCGCAGCTTGACCCACATATTTAAGGTGTAGTTCACTGCCTCGCCCAGCGCCTTTTAGCAGGCTGCTGAAAAAGATACTCGGCGAAGGCTCTTCACCCTCACCGACGAGCTTTTTACGGGCTTTTCACGGAGCCTGTATGCCCGAATCGCCGATTTGCTGGCGTTCGGGCACACTTCTCCCCGGACTTATGCGGAGGGAACCACCGCCAGGTTCCTCATCCGCACCAGATTATAGGCCGCTGCCGCGAAGGTGAAGACCCATCCCACTTTGAAGATTCCGCGATGCCGCGTCTTGCGTAACATGCCTACGGTCTTCAGCCATCCGAATACTTCTTCGATCCGTTTCCGCTTCCGTTGGCTGAGTTGGTATCCGGCATGCCGCGTCGTGCGACGATCCAACGCGCTGCCACCACTGCGATTGGTGTTCTCCGACACATGCGGCGTCACGTTCCTGTCGCGCATGTCGCGCACGAACCCGCGCGTGTCGTAGCCTTTGTCGGCGCCCACCGTCACTCGCCTGTCGCCTTCGATCCGCTCGGCCATCTCGACGGCGGCATCGCGCTCGGCTGTGCCGCTCGCCATCTTGAGCACGGTGTCGACCACCAAACCGTTGCGATTTTCGATCAGCACGTTGCCGCAGTAAGCCAGCTTTGACTCGTGTCCCGAGCCCTTCCGCGCCAGTCGCGCCTCCGGATCCGTCGTCGATTGATGCGTGTCGTTGCTGCGCTTTTCGCCGTGAAAATTAACGGTCCGGTTACCGGGGTCGTCCGGCGGCGGAGCCTGATGGTCATCCTTACGCTGAAAACTTTTCTGGCTGGCCCAGGCTTCGATGAGTGTGCCGTCCACGCTGAAATGCTCATCCGACAGTAGCTCGTTCGCGCGCGCCTGATCGAGCACCTGGGCGAAGAACTTCGTGGCGATGTCGCCCGCCAGCAGCCGGTCGCGATTCTTGCTGAACACCGTTGGCACCCACACCGGTTCGTCTATGTTCAGCCCCACGAACCAGCGGAACAACAGGTTGTATTCCAACTGTTCCATCAGCAGCCGCTCGCTGCGAATCGAATACAGCAGTTGCAGCAGCAGTGCCCGCAGCAGCTTTTCCGGCGCGATCGAGGGCCGGCCCCAATCCGGATACATTTGCCCAAACGACCGCGACAATCCTTTCAACGCCACATCGACCATGGCCCGGACCGCTCGAAGCGGATGATCCACGGGCACGCGGCGTTCCGCCGAAACGTAACTGAACATCGCACTTTGTTGAGTATCTTTTCCGCGCATAAGGTCGAAACATAAAGACGCAACTTCGCCTTCGAGTGTCACCCTCTAACAAAGTTTCTTTTTCAGCAGCCTGTTAGGCAGCAGGTGCGCGCGCAGGTTCCGGCACTCGGCATGAATCTCCTCCATCGCCTCCTGGCGGTAAAGCGGAACGTGATCGCAATACTTCGCCACCACCGTTTCCTTCACCACCCGGTCGCTAGCCAAACCTTTTTCCACGATGCGCGGCGCCACCGGCGACATCTGGATGCCAGTGCATTTTCCGCACGAACGTTTCTCGCGTTTGGTGACGCGCACGAACCACTTGGCCGGCTCGCGGTCCAGCACTTCGCTCGTGTCATAGCCGATCCGCCTGGTTTCCTCTCCACAGCGGGTGCAGTTCGCTTCACACGCGATCACTTCTTCGACACGCGGTAGATTTTCGGGCAGAGGCTTGCGTCCCGGATGCCGTTTCCTTTCGCGCGCGGGCGCCATGACGATCGGCTCGCGCCGCGCCTCGGCTGCCACTTCCTCGCGCGTTACGCTGGGTCTTCCTCAACCAATAACTCCAGTTGCAGATCGCTCAGCGTTTCGCTTGCCGGCCCGAGAAACCCGATGCGCTGCTGGCGCAGACGCTCCTGCAACGAATGAATCTCGGCGTCCTTCTTCTGAATCGTGAGGTTGCCCAATGCAGCTCACGACTGGCGGCTCGCAACGCCGCTTCCAACGTTGCAATACGCACCTGCGGATCGCCAGCAGCCATATGGGAAGCTCTATTTTACGGAGTTTCCACAAATACGCGAGAGATTTTCACGCACTTTTGCGATACCAATTGCGCTGTCGCGTTTGCTTCACATCCAGACCGTTCACCAGCATCGCCAGCTCCTCGGACCGCATCACCACGCTGTGTCGTCCCTCGGCTTCCGGCCAGCGAAACCGGCCCTTCTCCAGGCGCTTGGCGCACACCCACAATCCGCTGCCGTCATAAGATGTTGAGCTCAACATCTTGGGACTATGTGAAGCGCCGCGTTATGTGGAGTTGACGCTGGCACGCGCTTCCCTATCGTCGTTTTGGTTTATCCCGCTCCACATAATTCGCGTACCCTTCGCGAAGGGGGCTAGCATCGAGGCCTGGCCGCCGCTGCGGCCCATCTCATAACGAAGGACTCGATGCTTACGTCACTGTTCCCCAATACGCACACCCGCTACACGTCGTTGCCCGTGCTGGGTGCTTTTCTTGAAGATCTCTGCTCATGGCTGGAAGCGCACGGCTATCCGCCGAACGCGATTTCTCGGCGGATGGAAGCCGCCCCGTTTCTCGAAAAATGTTTGCAGGAGCAACAGATCACGTTGCTGTCCGGCTGCACGGCGGAGCGTCTGCGTGCATGCTTGCCGCGGCAAAAGCGGTGGACTCCGCAGATCGCCTACGCCCTCGGCCGATCCTTACTGATATACCTCCAAGAACGGAGGGCGCTGGCGTCCGAACCACCGAACGCATCGGAACAACTGATCTGCGCCTACCGCGAACACCTCGCCCACGTTCGAGGATTCGCCGCCTCCACTATCGCGCGGCACGCCGTTGTTGCCAGCGACTTTCTGCGCCTCCTCAAGTGCGACGATGACATCCAGCACCTGCCGCAGGTTCAGGCTCGTGATCTGGAGGGCTTCGTAGTCCAAGCCAGCGCTCGCGTGGGTCGCATCACTATGCAGAAGGTCATCGCCATCATGCGATCCTTTCTGAGATTCCTAGCCGCCAGTGGGAAGATCCCGGTTGGTATCGATCGGCATCTCGACTCGCCGCGCCATCACTGGGGCGAACGGCTCGCCCGCGCCCTGCGCTGGGAGGACATCCTCGCACTGCTGTTCGGCGACAATTAGATCACCCGGCTGACGACAATTAAAACCCCCGCTCGGCGACAACTAAAGAGACCATTGAGAATCGCGCGGAGTCGAGCGCCGAGGCAATGGTTACAGACGAGCAGGTGAGGAGGCTGAGAAAGTTGTCGAATACGGAAAAGAATCAGGAGATTGCGGCGGCGAAGGCGGGGATGGACCCGGCTACGGCGCGGAGGTATCTGCGGCTGGAACGGTTGCCCAGCGAACTGAAGAAAGAGCGTCCTTGGCGGACCCGGGGGGACCCGTTCAGCGAGGTGTGGGAGGCGGTGCAGAAGCAGATTGAAGAAAGTCCGGGGCTGGAGGCCAAGACGCTGTTTGAGTGGCTGCAACGGGAGCACCCAGGGCGATTTAGCGACGGACAGATCCGGACGCTCCAACGGCGAATCAAACTATGGCGGGTGACGGAAGGGCCCGCGCGGGAAGTGTACTTCGGCCAGGTGCACGTGCCGGGGCGGCTGTGCGCGTCGGACTTCACGCACATGAGCGAGCTGGGGATCACCCTGGCCGGGCGGACGTTCGAACACCTGGTGTACCACTTCGTATTGACGTATTCGAACTGGGAAACAGGCACGATCTGCTATTCCGAGAGCCTGGAGAGCCTGAGCGAAGGATGGCAGAACGCGGTGTGGGAGTTGGGCGCCGTGGCGGCCGAGCACCGCACCGACAGCCTGTCGAGCGCGGTGAACAACATGAGCAATCTGGAGGAGTTCAACCGGCGCTATGAAGGGGTGATGCGGTATTACGGGGTGAAGCCGCAGCACACCAATCCGGCGAGCCCGAACGAGAACGGGGATTGCGAGCAGAGCCATCACCGGTTTAAGCGAGCACTGGATCAGGCGCTGCTGCTGCGCGGGAGCCGGGATTTTCAAAGCATGGCCGAGTACACGCAGTTTCTGAAGGATCTGTTCGCGCAGCGCAATGCCGGGCGGCGGGCCCGCTTGGCGGAAGAAATCGCCGTGATGCGGGAGTTGCCGGCGCGGCGGATGGAATCGGCCAAACGGGAGAGGGTGAAAGTGGACTCGGGAAGTCTGATCCACGTCGAGCGGAACTCGTATTCGGTGAACAGCCGCTTAATCGGGGCGCAGGTGGAAGCGCGGTTGTACTTGGACCACGTCGAGGTTTGGTACGGACAGAGAAAGGTGGAAGACCTGCCGCGGCTGCGCGGCCGGGGCAAGCATCGCATCGACTATCGGCACATCATCGAATGGTTGGTGCGCAAGCCCGGAGCCTTTGAAAACTACCGGTATCAAGAGGACCTGTTTCCGACCAGCCGGTTTCGCATGGCATACGATGCGCTGCGGGAAAGCACGCCGCTGAGGGCGGGCAAGGAGTACTTGAAGATTCTGAAACTGGCGGCGGAGACCGGCGAGGTCCAGGTCGATCAGGCTTTACGCGAACTGCTGGCGGGAGAAGAGGAAGTGGCGATTACGGTGGAAGTGATCGGCGCAATGCTGGCCCAACTCGATACCATCGCTCCGGTGACGATGGTGGAAGTGGCGTTGGTGGACCTGGCCGGCTTTGACCAGTTGTGCACGGAGATGCGGCAATGAGCGCGGTCGCCGATGTCCGTCCAGCTTTGCTGGAGTATCTGAAGGATCTCCACCTGCCAACGGTGCGGGAATGCTATGAAGACACGGCCCGGCAGGCAGAGCGGGAAACACTGAGCTACGAGCAGTATCTGCTGGAAGTAATCACGCGGGAATGCGAGCAACGGCGCAAGAGCAAAGTGCAGCGGCTGTTGAAGGATTCGGCGCTACCGCTGGAGAAGTCGCTGCAGAATTTTGATCTGAAGCGTTTGCCGGCGAAAGCGGGACGGCAGTTGCGGACGCTGCTGGAGGGCGGGTTCCTGGACCGGAAAGAGAACGTGCTGGTGTTCGGGAATCCTGGATCGGGGAAGAGCCATCTTCTCACGGCTCTGGCCCAGGAACTGGTGGTGGTGAAGGAGCGGAAAATGCACTTCACCAAGTGCGCGCTGCTGATGCAGGATTTATTGGCCGCCAAACGGGATCTGCGGCTTAGCCGGGAGATCAAACGGCTAGGCCGCTACGACGGATTGATCATCGACGATCTGGGCTACTTGCAGCAAAGCCGGGACGACATGGAAGTGGTGTTCACCTTGTTGGCCGAGCGCTACGAACGGGGCAGCGTCCTGATGACCAGCAATCTGCCGTTTTCCAAATGGGAAGCGATCTTCAAAGACGCCATGATGACGGCGGCGGCCATCGACCGACTGGTGCACCATAGCGTGATCATCGAACTGAACATTCCCAGTTATCGCGTGGAACACGCCAAGAAAAATCAGCAAGCGGAAAGCCAAGGTGAAAACGGATGACCAGCCCAGCGCAGAAACACAAAACAGGAGCCAAGAGAGCTGTGGAAATGGCGGTGCCGTGGAAAGCCTGGAAAACCAACCCCAGGTTTTCCACCCTTCCCACCGCCCCTTGGAAATCTCGCCAACAGCGGCGAGATTCCCACATTCCCACAGCTCCGACTAATCTTATCCATCTCTTAAAACAGAACCCCAACGGCCAAGGGGCTTCGCCCCTGGCCTACGAGCTTCAGAGTAGTTGTCGTTGATCGGGAGAAATAGTTGTCGTCAAAGCAAAGAAATAGTTGACGCCGGACAAACTGCGAAATTTCGTAGTGGGACAGGGCGGAGTGTCCCGCTTCGCTCTAATCCAATGATTGTACGGCCTCAGAAACCGGCGTGGCCTGTCATTTCCGACTGTGGCTGCTCAGGCTGTCCCCCGTTGCGCCCGTTGCGTTGCGCCTGGATTCGTTTGACGCTTACGAAGAAAATGGCGCTGTCGTGCTCTGCTACCGTGCCACTCGATTCATCGACGCCATCTACCAGCGCTTCGCTGAAGAGTTCGCTGGCCTGATCCAGTGTGCCCGCTGTCCCGCTCCCAACTGCGGTCGCTGGTTCCTCAAAAGCGCTGGCCGTGGCGATCGGCGATTCTGCTCACACCCCTGCAAGATGCGGGCGTGGCGTGCGTGAACGGGTGGCGATGAGCGGACTGAAATCGGGGAAAGGCCCGTCTGTCCCGCATTTCCCTGCGCGCCCTGGCATTCCGGAACCAATCCAGGCAAGCGTTCCGGACAGCGCCCACGGGCACAAGCTTCCCGCCGGTCACCGGGCCGATCCACCTCCGTGCTCGGCGGGTTGCATCACGAATATCGCCTGGAAAAGGAGGTTGCGTAACGACGGTCGGAATTTTTGCGGAGCACAGGAGCACAGGGCTGCTAAGCGACCCACTGGTCACTCAGAACCTCGGAAAGTGTGTTGGTACTCACTCTTGCTGACGAGTCCAGAGCTGGCGTCGAGGCTGAAAACGGTAACAGGCTCGCCACCGTGCTTGCGCATTTCGATCGAGAACGAACCGAGCCTGTTCGGATCGTACGCCGACAGCTCAGTGTCGTCGCCAAGGTTGATTGCAACACTCTGTCCTGGCCACACCGTGACCTTGGACCACCCGCGTCTGTCCCGGTAGTAGCTATTATCGAGATGATTGATGCCGTCAAGCCGGTGCAGTTCTTCCTGAGTCGCCCGCTCAAAATGGTCACCGGCCCACCAACAAAGACCTCCCAACGTTGGGAAGTTGGTCCAAATTCGGTCCTCCACAGGGGTCAACATGCTAGGGCCGCTCCCAGGCCTGCGATCGGTCAGTTCCACAGCGTGCCGTTCCACCGCGGAGGACGTGATTCGTATAACATACATCGTTCCGCGCACGTCGTCTGGAGGTTCGATGTAGCCGAGCCTTCCTCCTAGCGCCATCAGCGGATATCCGATCCATTTCACGTGGTATCCCTCCTTCTCCCTGTAAATGAAGAAGTACGCTTCTTTACCGTTCCACAGCGCATCGCCAGCCGCATCTGTCCGCACTATGTAAGCGCTCAGACCCGCCGACAAAAGCACGAAAAGCACAGCAATCCAAATTACGAGCGTAGATCTCGTGAACTTCAGCATTGCCTTCAATGGCAGGACGTCGATAGGCATACGTTGTTCAATATGTAGTTCGTGAAGGCACCGGAGTAGTCCCAGTATCCGTTGAGCAGCGGCCCGTTGTACGGTGAAAGATCCACCAGAGATATCCCGCCTATGCTGGTCGCCAGGTGTGTTCCCTGCGCTGGCGAGCCCAGATTAATTTGAATGTAACGCATGAACTCCTGCCAAGCCTGCTTGACAGACCCTATCGCTAGGTAGTACCCGACGTAGTTTGTTCGGCCAGGGCCGGGCGCATCATAGGCTGG
>CAWBKQ010000003.1:0-15838 GCA_963789415.1 uncultured Acidobacteriaceae bacterium | reverse complement strand
AACGGACCCCGCAAACTTCTTTTCACCAGCTTTTTGCTTTTTGTGACAGTTGCCTTGTCTTCAGCCAGCGACATTTACATAGCTCAGAATGCAACCGGCAGCAATAACGGCGCCGATTGCGCTGATGCCTATGCGCTGACTTGGTTCAACAACTCGGCGAACTGGGGCTCGAAAACTACCCAGATCGGCCCCGGCACCACCGTTCATCTTTGCGGAACATTTAATGCTCCCGCGGGCGCCAACAATTATCTGACTTTTCAGGGTGGCGGAAACAGCACGAACCCCGTAACCCTGCTGTTTGAAGACGGCGCAGTCCTGACGGCGCCTTACTGGTCCGGTCCGGCCATCAGCATTGATGGCTACAATTACCTGACGATTAACGGAGGCGCAAACGGCACGATTCAGGCCACAGCCAACGGCACGGGCCTTGCCAACCGGCAAGATAGCGGAATGGGCGTCTGGACTTCGGGGAGCAGCAATATTCAGATCGAGAATCTTACGATCTCCAATCTCTATGTTCACACTTGCACCTTGCCGATCGGCAACTGTACCGATGAGGGCGGGCAAAATACTTACGGAATTGAAGTGGTGCGCGGCACCAACGTGCAAGTCGGACCGAACAACACTGTGCACGATATGAAGTGGTGCCTCTTTGATGCCTACATGAATGGCGGCACCAACGTCCAGATTTTTCAGAACACCGCATACCATTGTGATCACGGAGTCGTCTTCGGAGACGCGGAGGGTGGCGATGCCGCCACCGGCCCAGCGACAGCCACCTGCGGCGGTGCGAACGGCAATATGATCTGCGGAAATACGATTTACGATGGAGGAAACTGGGATGACGCCGGAGACCAGAACCATCACGACGGAGTTCACACCTGGGCGAACTTCTCCGGCTCAAGTTATTACACGATCATCGAAGGCAACTACGTATACGGCAACTGGGGCGCGGATGGCGGATCTCTTCTTTATATCGAGTCCAACGAGCGGGCGATCCCGATCGTCAACAATGTACTTTCGATCTCCAACTGTCCGATCGCGGGAACCGGGATGCTCGGCGTGGCGACTGGCAGCGGAACCGGCGGTTCAGGCATTCAGATTATGAACAATACGCTGGTCGGAGACGGTCCCAACTGCACCCAGACAGGGATTATGATTGAGAGCACGACGAATCCAGCCCTCAAGAACAACATCGTTTCGAGTACCGGCACCGGCGTCTATATCGACCCCACCGGCGGCGTCAGCGGAGTAGTTGCGAACTACAACGACTACTACAATATCGGCGCCGCCAACTCGTTCTATTGCCCGAACCATCCCGGCGTCTCTTTCAGTGTCTGGCAGGGTTCCTGTGGATACGATGCCAACGGCACAACCGGAAATCCGCTTCTGACCGGTACATACACTCTGAGCGGTACCGGCAGCGCGGCGTGGCAAACTGCAACCAATCTAACCGGACTGGGAATCACGGCGCTCAATTCGGACAAAGCCGGTGCTTCCCGCCCGGCGTCCAGTCCGCCAAACTGGGATATCGGTGCCTACTATAATTCCGGCAACGGTGACACGCCTCCGGCCCCTCCGACTGGCCTGGCAGCGCAAGTACAGTAGCCGAAGAGACCCTGTACCACTTTAAGCAGACAGCTAAAGCTCGATGGCCGTGCGAGAGCACGGCCCGGCTTTTGCTAGCGATTCAAGAATAGCCAAACCTTTTCACCCCCAACCCAAAGAACAAGACAGTGGCAGCCCCAGCGACATTAAAGCCGCCTTCTTCCGATCGTCATTTAGCGGCGACCATCGGAAAGAGCACACTTTTCGGCATCGTTGCCAGCGGTGCGCAAATCGGCACCCGGCTGATCACGGTTCCGGTGGTGATCCATCATCTCGGCCTCGGCGGTTACGGAATCTGGTCAATCATTATGGTGACCGCGGCTTACATGCGCTTTGGCAGCGCGGGGATCAAGTCGGCCTTTCAGAAATATGTAGCTGAAGCCACGGGAAATGGCGACTTCCAGACCGCCAACAAATTACTCAGCACCGGAAGCATCAGCATGCTGCTGCTTTCCCTGGCAGGATTGGTCCCGGTGGCACTGCTGGCGCCAAGGCTGGCGAGAGCGGGTGGCGTTCCTGCAGAGTTTCTTTCCGCCGCTGCCTCTTCCATTACAGTGCTTGCGGCGATCTACGTAGTCTCTAATTTCGGGTCCGCGTTCGAAGCCATTGTCATGGGCGGACATCGCGTTGATCTGACCAGAAAGTACAGCACGGTCCTCACGGTCTGCGAGGCAGTGGTCATAGTGGTGATGCTCCACTTCGGCTATGGCTTGCTCGCTATGACCTTGACCATGGGTACCTCCGAGCTGATTTATATCTTCTTATGCTACCGGGCGTCGCATCGCATTGTGCCGGAAATGCAAGTCGGCTTAGTAAACTTCACCCCGAAAGTATTCCCCGAACTGCTCCGCTTTGCGGGCAGCTATCAGCTGGTGAATGTGCTTGAGTTGCTGTACGGTTCGATCCTGCCGATTGTCATCCTGAAGTTTTTCGGCGCCGAGGCTGCTGGAGTCCTCGCCGTGGCCGGACGGGTGGTTGGCGCAGCGTTGATCGCGCAGGATGCGCTGGTCCTTCCGATCTTGTCGGGAGGGACGATGGTTTTCGCATCGGGATCGACCGAACAGATACGTTTGTTCCTGGCAAAGTCTTTCAAGGCGACTCTGGCAGCCGCACTGCTTCCTCTTTCGTTTGTGGCAGCCTTCGGCACGGTCATGATTTTCGCCTGGACAGGCGAGGCCGACCCTAAGTTCCAAATGGCGCTCTGGCTCATCGCGCTAGCATCCCTCCTGCGGGCAATTTCGCTGCTGCAATTGATTCTCTATCGCGCTTCCGGACGTGCTTTGCTGGATAATATTCGGCAGGTGCTGCGTATTGCCGCAATTCTCGTTGTTGCTGTTCTCGGTCGGCGCATCGGTTTCAATGGCGTCCTCGCTGGAATGGCAATCGCTGAGCTTGTGGGAGTTGTCTTCATGTTCTTCGCCATGGCCGCGACCTTCCGCGCATTCGATGCCAGAGCGGTGACGAGAGACACACTTCGCATCGCGACGGCCGCAGCCCTGATCATCGGAACCGGCGTGATGGTCGGAATGCTTCCCATACCCTGGAATCTTGCCGAGCGTCTGGCGGCAACGGTGAAGCTGGGCCAGATCGCATTGGGATGTTTGATCGTGGCTTGGCCGGTTCTGATCTTCACAAAATCCATCTCCAGCGCCGAAAAGCGCACAGTTCTGGCCATGATGCCGCACCGAAGAGCGGCGCTGGCAGTCAGCAAATAATAGAAAATGACGACGAGCAGGCTGGCTGTAGATAGAGCGGCAAAGCCGGTTGCCCAATTACGGCATGCGGAAGCGGTGTACGCGGAAGATCCGTTTTCGGTATTTGGCGCTGCATTGACCAAGGCTAGAAACGTATGGATGCGCTTGACCTATCCTTTCGCCGAATTCGGAAGCGGCGTGTCAGTTCATTATTCTTGCGACCTGCGCAGATCTGCCGCCAACCGGATTCGAATCGGAGACTCGGTATACATTGCCCAGCAAACCTGGCTGAATATCCCAGAGCCCGCGATAGATGCAGAGCCCGCACTTATCCTAGGAACCGGCTGCAAGATCGGCCGCCGCTGCATGATTTCGGCGAAAAATCTCGTGCACCTCGAAGCGGACGTTCTACTCGGCCCGTCGGTGCTGATTACCGACCATAGCCATCAGTTCTCAGACTTGGATATGCCGGTACACGCTCAGGGCTTGACCGCAGGTGGAACCGTGCGGATTGAACGGAACTGCTGGCTCGGACTTGGTGCCGCGATTGTGTGCACTTCCGGCGATCTTGTGGTCGGACGCAACAGCGTAATCGGAGCAAACTGCGTGCTCACCCACAGCGTTCCGCCATTCAGCGTCGTTGCCGGCAGTCCGGCAAGGATTATCAAGCAGTACGATCCAATTGTGGCGAAGTGGGTCAAAACGAAGGGCGCTTAGAGTTTCGACAACCGAATGGGTCCACATCCCAACATCACATTTGGCGCCGGCTCCGACGTCAGTATCATGACACCCATCGGCCTGGTGGCGATGGTGATTGCTTCGATTCTGATTCTTGCCCTGCCACGGAAGTGGGCCATCGTTCCCCTACTTCTTTTTACTTTTTTCGTGCCTCTCGGCGAACAGTTCAATATCGGCGGACTTCACCTCTTTACTCTGCGGATCGTTATTCTATGCGGCTGCATCCGGTTCCTGGCTAAGCCATCGATCCACCCAGTTCTCGCGGGAGGCTTCACCGGTATCGACAAGATTTTTTTGGCCTGGGCGCTATTCCGGGCTACTGCATTCGTACTCCTCTACCACGTGGGCGGCGCGCTGGTGAACCAACTCGGCTTTCTGTGGGACGTTCTGGGCGGGTACTTCCTGATTCGCTGTCTGATCCGGAACGTGGACGACGTTCGTCGCGTAGCGAAAGTATTCGTTGTCATTGCAGTGGTAATGGCAGCGTGCATGGTGTACGAGTACTACAAGCTCACCAACGTATTCGCTCTGCTCATGGGCGGACAGATTGTGCCCGACATGCGTAACGGAAAAGTTCGTTGCCGGGGCGTCTTCCAGCAGGAGATTATCGCCAGCACCTTCGGCGGAACCCTGGTGCCGCTCTTTATTTGCATGTGGACTGCGTGGAAAGACAGGCTGGCAGCCGTGGTTGGGCTGGTGGCGTCGATCATCATCACCATTACCGCATCTTCGAGCACCGGCATCGCCGCTGCCGGCGTGGCGATTGGTGCGCTATGTCTCTGGCCCCTGCGAAACTACACGAGCCAGATACGCTGGGGGCTGGTGCTCATGATTTTGGGATTGGCCGCGGTGATGAAGGCTCCGGTGTGGTTCCTGCTGGCCCGCGTGGATTTGGTTGGAGGGTCGGCGGGTTGGGATCGCGCCAATTTGATCGACCAATGTGTGCGCCATTTCGGAAGCTGGTGGCTGGTCGGAACCGCCGACAACGACAAATGGGGATTCTTTACCTGGGACCTTTGCAACCAGTTCGTCGCCGAGGCCGTGCAGGGGGGCCTGGCAACTCTGATTCTGTATTTTGCGCTGATCAAGCGAAGCTTCCGAAGGGTTGGTCTGGCAAGACGAAAAGCTCGGAGCCGCAGCCAGGAATGGCTGCTGTGGACAATTGGCTGCATTCTATGCGGCCACATCGCAGGCTTTTTTGGAATCAGTTATTTCGATCAGATGAAGGATTGGTGGTTTGTCACCCTCGCCATGATTCCGGCAGTCATCGCCTCGATCAAGGCGCATGAACAGATCCGCAATCACGTACCCGAGTCAGATCCAATTTCCGCAGGCGACGCTGATCAATGGGCCGGCGAAGTGGTGCCGGTTGCCTCGAACTGAATTTCAGTTTAATTGCTTGAACGCATCCGAAAGATAGTTGTTCCTCACGTACTGAAATGGGAGAGTACGCCGTGAAGGTATCCATCGTGATCATCTGTTGGAATGACTGGAAGGTCATTGAGAACTGCCTGCGCTCGATCTCCGAGAGCACGCATAATCTCAAATATGAAGTGATCGTGTCCGACAACGGTTCGACGGACGGGTCAGTTGAGAAGATTCGCCAACAGTTTCCCGGCGTACGTCTTCTGGAGAACGGTGCCAACCTCGGCTTTGCCAGAGGAAACAACGTAGGCATTCGCCAGGCGCACGGCGAGTACGTGCTTATCCTGAATCCAGATACGATCATTCATGATGGATCGTTCGACCGCTGGATTGAATTTGCCGAGCGTCACCCGGAAGCCGGGGCCTTTGGGTGCCGCGTTCTGAATCCCGACGGCACCTATCAGCGCTCGGGACGTCCGTTTCCCACCATCTCGCGTTATCTCATCGCCGCTCTCGGACTGCGCTTTCTCGGCCACCTGAAGCGCCCAGTTTTGCTCGACGAATATGAAGGTTGGAAAGGCGACACGGAAAGAGAAGTGGACTGGCAATCGGGTTGCTGCCTTATGCTGCGTGCTGAGTTGCTCAATAAACTCGGCGGCTTTGACGAAAGGTTCTTCTATCAGTTCGAGGAAGTGGATCTGTGCAGGCGTGTATGGGGCGCTGGTTATCGGATCCGGTTTACTCCCGATGTAACGATCACCCACCTGGGCGGACAATCCGTCAATCGCTTTCCAGTTCGCTTTGCCGTCGAGGTCTGTAGGAACGGATATCGCTACTTCTACAAGCATTATGGAAGCAAGGGAGCGAGGCGCTACCGCCGGGTTATGCTTTTGAAGTTGCGGACCCGTCAGGCAAGTTACTCATTGCTGAACATGATTCGTCCGAATGCCGCGTTAAAGGGGCGCCTGGAGATGTATCGCGCAACCATTCAATGGAACCAAAAGCTCGATCCCATCGAATTCGTGCAACACGGAACCGAACAACCGCTGGAACAAATCGCGCTGCAGACGACATAATATTCCCCGTCAGCCGTTCGCAACAGCATTTTTCTTAGGGAGCTCAAGATGAACGCAAAAATTAAATCTCTGGTCACCGGTGGGGCAGGCTTTATGGGCTCCCACGTGGCCGAACATCTGCTTCGCATGGGACATGATGTCGTCGTTTTAGACGATTTGAGCGGAGGATTTGCTGAGAATGTGCCCGAAGGTTCAACCTTCGTTGAGGGCTCGATTCTGGACCACGGCCTCATCGATCTTCTCTTCGACCACCACCATTTCGATTACGTATATCATCTAGCGGCCTATGCGGCGGAAGGACTCAGCCATTTCATCAAGCGTTTCAACTATCACAACAATCTGATCGGCTCGGTGAATCTGATCAACGCCTCGATCAATCATGGGGCGAAGCGGTTCGTTTTCACCTCGTCGATCGCAGTCTACGGCGCGGGCCAGAGCCCGACGTCGGAAGCGATGATTCCCGTGCCGGAAGATTCCTACGGCATTGCCAAGCTGGCGGTCGAGCAGGAATTGCGCGTGAGCCATGAGATGTTCGGCCTCGACTATGTGATCTTCCGTCCGCACAACGTTTACGGCGAGCGGCAAAACATTGGAGACCGCTACCGCAACGTCGTCGGAATCTTCATGAATCAACTGCTCCGCGGCGAGCCGATGACGATCTTCGGCGATGGCGCCCAGCAGCGGGCTTTCACCCATATCGACGATGTCGCTCCAGTAATCGCCCGCGCCGGAGAACTGCCCGCAGCGCGGAACCAGATATTCAACGTCGGCGCTGACATACCGTACACCGTCAATGAGCTAGCTAAGGTGGTCTCACAGGCCATGGGTTACGAGTGCAAGGTGAACCATTTGGACGCACGCAACGAGGTCAAGATCGCATTTTCAGATCATTCGAAAGCCGAACAGGTTTTCGGCACTCGCAACAAGACCTCACTTCGCGATGGCATCGAAAAGATGGCCGCGTGGGTTCGCCAGCATGGTGCCCGCGAGAGCAACGTATTCGAGGGTGTCGAGATCCTGCGGAACATGCCGGCAAGCTGGGCAAGGGTTATGGCTATAAAGGTCTAGGCACGCCGTCCCGCGAAAACTCCAACCATGAATGTCCAGAGCAGAAAATACGTAGTCATCACCCCAGTGCGCGATGAGGAGGCGTTGCTTCCCTCTACGATCGAGAGCATGATCCATCAGACGATCGTGCCCGTCGAGTGGATCATCGTCAATGATGGCTCGAAAGACAACACGGGAAAGATCATCGACGAATTCGCCTGCCGGAATCCGTGGATACGGGCCGTACACCGCGAAGACAGGGGCTTTCGAAAGTCGGGCGGCGGAGTGGTGGATGCTTTCAACGATGGCTACCGCGCATTAACCTGTGAAGATTGGCAGTTCATCGCCAAGTTTGACGGCGATTTGACATTCGCGCCGGAGTATTTCGAAAAGTGCTTTGCAGAGTTTGACAGCGATCCGAAACTGGGCGTCGGTGGAGGCGTAATCTGCTACGACATCGACGGCCTCGAGCAGATAGAAGAGGCTCCGGCATTTCATGTTCGCGGTGCTACTAAGATCTATCGCAGGAAATGTTGGGAAGGCATTGGTGGTTTCTGGCCCGCCCCGGGCTGGGACACCATGGATGAGGTTAAAGCCAACTCGCTCGGCTGGACCAGCAGAAGCTTTCCCGAACTGCACCTGATTCACCACCGTCCCACCGGCCAAGCTGACGGATTGTGGGGCGGACTGGTGAAGTACGGCCGGGCCAACTACATCTGCGGCTACCACCCTTTGTTCATGCTGGGAAAATGTTTGCGGAGACTTCGCCACAATCCGCCGCTACTAGGTTCGCTGGCTCTTTTGTACGGATATGCGAGCGGCTACTGGAAGCGGATTCCACAGGTCGATGATCCTGTGGCCATTGCCTATCTTCGACGCCAGCAACTGAATCGGCTGATCGGCCGTGCCAGCATTTGGCATTGACTTCTGGGTAACATTCACGACCAAGACCGCTCAAGAATACAACTGAAAAGAATAGTGAGACTCGAACAAATGGAATCTCAAATCGTAATTCCTACGAAAGTGCAGGCGGTACGTTCCCTGTTTGAACAACCTGACTGGTATTTCAGCCGAAGAAGCTACGATATCCGTATCCGCATGGAGACGGTGCGGCAGATGGTGAAGCTTCCCGACGGCGCTCACGTGCTCGACATCGGCTCGGGCGACGGTTCGGTTTCTCTTCCCCTCCTAACGCCTACGACGAAAGTCACCATGCTGGATCTCTCCAGCAAAATGCTTTCCCTGGCGCAGTCGAAGGTTCCGGCGGAACTGCAGAAGAATGTGGAGTTCATCAACGACGACTTCACCGACGTAGGTTTTGGCTTACAGTCGTTCGATGTAATTCTCTGCATCGGTCTGTTAGTGCATGTTGTCTCGCCCGCCGATCTCATCGCGAAAATGGTGAGCTTGTTGAAGCCCAACGGAAAGATCATCCTGGAGTGCAGCGATGCCGCTCATTTTGCCAGCCGCTTCTTCACCTGTATGTACCGGGTCAAGAGCCTGTTCCGCCACGGAAAGTACGGCTTGAACGCCGTTTCCTATGCCGAGGCTCTGGAGATGTTGCGCAGCTACGGTTTTGTTCCGGAAACGACATATCGATACAGCACTCCTTTCCCTGGCATCAACCGCTTCCTCTCTCAGGAAACTTTGTACAAGCTGAATCGAGGAGTATTCGGACACACGGGAGCGAACCGGAACGCATGGATGGGCAATGAATATATCTCGATGTTCGGAAAAAACGATTCGCAACGAGCGTAACCGCCAACAGAGTTCAGACACCCCACAGCATGAATTTCATTAAGGAAAAAGCAAATGTTGAAACGACTCGTTAATCTCGCAGGAAGCATCGTCGTTCGCGCCATCGACGGAGCGCATGAAATCGTGTGCCGGCTCACCGGCAGGCCGCTTCCGCGGCGTTGCATCGTGCTCGCGTATCACTCGGTTCCGGCAGCAGAGCGCGCCTCGTTTGTAAAGCAACTGGAGATGCTTTCCAGGCAGGCGAAGATCGTTCATGCCGATATCGAGAGACTTCCCGAAAAGGGCGGTCATTATGTGGCCATCACGTTCGACGACGGATATGACGACATCGTGGAAAACGCGCTGCCCGAACTCGGCAAGCGCGGCATGCCCTCCACCGTATTCATCATCACTGACTTGCTCGGGAAGAAACGCAACTGGGAGCACCGGGGAGGAGAGGACACGTCGGAAGTGAGCCTCATGTCGGTCGCACAGTTGCAGAATCTTCCTTCTGATCTGGTGAGAATCGGATCACACACCATGACGCATGCATTTATGCCAAAGCTGGAAACGGCAAAGATGCAGGCGGAACTCGCCGGATCGCGCACCAAGCTGGAGAGCCTTCTCAAGAGAGAGGTCAACACGTTTGCTCTGCCATACGGCGCATACAACGAAACCGTGCTCCGGATTTGCCGCGAGGCGGGTTACGATCGGGTGTTCACCGGCCTGCCGGTGTTCGCCTTCGAACAACCCGGTGAGTTTCTGACGGGCCGCGCGGTGGTCGCACTCACGGACTGGCCGATCGAATTCCGCCTGAAGGCGGCAGGGGCGTATCGTTGGCTGCCCTGGGCTTATTCACTGAAGCGGCGTTTGAAGTTAGCGATCCGGGGACAACGTTCGCAGGCCGCTCCCGCGTACAGCTAGTTCGAATCTGAGAGCAGGAATAAACCACCCCTCGCTCTCATCCATGTCACTCTACAAAAACTTCCCGGGGACGAAATTAAATGACGCAGACAGCCATCTTGGAAAAGGATGTTTTGATGGATCAGAGGATTGCAGAAGCTTTTAATACCGTGTTTCAGCTTCCCCCAGAGCAGTTGACCGACGCTCTTACACCGCAGGATGTTGCCGGATGGGATTCTCTCGGCCACGTCCGGCTGGTCACGCAGTTGCAAGAGCAGTTCGGCGTGGAATTTGATGTCGACGAAATCATGCGCATGGAAAATGTCGGAGAGATCAAGAAGATACTCGCAAGCCGGGCCTGATATGAATGTCGTCGACTATTTGATGGACAATACGGCCACGTCTGATGACGTAGTGTTGCTGGCGCCTGACAGCCAGCATTCTTACGGCGAATTGCGCCAGGCTTGCGACGCGATCGCCAATTCTCTGATTCGGTCGGGCTTGCGCAAGGGAGATCGGGTCCTGCTGCTCGCCGATAATTCTTTTTTCTGGATCGCCTGCTATCTCGGCACTCTGCGGGCCGGCTGCGTTTCGGTACCACTCACCCCGGGCGCCAGCGCAGAAGATCTCAAATTCATTTTGCACTCCTGCAGGATTCGATTTGCTTTCGTTCAGGTAAAGTTCAGCGGAGATCAATGGCTGGCGCTTTCGCAATGCACGATGGTGCTGGAAGATTCTGTGAAACCGCCGGACGGAGCCGAATCGAAATGTATCTCGTTTACGCATGCGTTAGCCTCTCACTCGACAGGAGCCTGGCCGGATGTAGACGAAGAAAAAGATTTGGCGGCGATCATGTTCACCTCGGGTTCGACCAGCAAACCGAGAGGTGTGATGGTGTCTCACCGAAACATCATCGCGAACACGTCATCGATCGTGGAATACATGAATCTGACTTCGCGGGATCGCATTATGGTGGTTCTGCCTTTTTTCTACTGCTTCGGAACATCGCTGCTTCACACCCATCTCCGCGTGGGGGGTTCGCTGGTGATCGATCCACGATTCATGTTCCCCGACAAAGTCCTGATGAGGATGGAGGAAACGGGATGTACCGGCTTTGCTGGCGTGCCCAGCCACTATCAGATTCTGTTACGCAAATCCAGCTTCAAGAAGATGCAGTTTCCATCGATGCGCTACCTGCAGCAAGCGGGTGGAAAACTAGCGAACTCGTTGATTCGCGAATTGTGCGATACCGTCCCGGCAGCCAGCCTTTTCGTGATGTATGGCCAAACCGAAGCGACGGCCCGACTTTCCTATTTGCCACCGAACCTGCTCGATAAAAAGCTGGGTTCGATCGGTAAAGGGTTATCTGGGACACGGCTAACAGTTGTCGACGACAATGGCACTCCGGTGCGACCGGGAGAAGTGGGGGAGATCGTTGCCGAAGGAGACAACATTGCCCGCGGGTATTGGGAGGGGGGAGATGAAGATCGAGCGATCTTTCGCAATGGCTCACTCTACACTGGGGATCTTGCCACGGTGGATCAAGATGGCTTTATCTTTATCGTGGACCGCTCCAAGGATATTCTGAAGTGCGGCGGCAAACGATCTCCGTGTAAGGAAGTCGAAGAGGCGCTGTTGGAATTCGATGATCTGGTCGAGGCTGCAGTAATCGGCGTGCCCGACGAACTTCTGGGCGAGGCAGTCAAGGCTTTTGTCGTCCCCAGAAAAAAAGGCGATGGCCTGATCGAACGCCTGCGCGCTTTTTGCACCCAGCGATTGCCTCCTCACCTGATGCCGAAGCAAATCGTGGTGTTGGATGAGCTTCCCAAGAACAGTGGCGGCAAGATTCTGAAGCCTGCATTGAGAATGGTGAACTAGCTTTGACTTGCGTTCCTACAAGACTCACGCCTCCGGAAGTCGAACTCTCGCAGCTTGACGTTAAAGAGCTGATCCAAGGCCGCCAATATGCAATGACCTATGCGGAGAAGCAGACTCGTCTGCTTCCGTTGCTCGAAAAACAGGTAGCGGATAGTTGCGAGAGTATCCCCGCCTACCGCGACTACTTGCGCAAAGGCGGCATGGCTTCGTCCGGATACTCGTCTTACACCGATTTACCGTTCCTGCCAGTCTCGGTCTTCAAGGAATTCGATCTTTGCACCGTGCCGCAGGAGCAGGTTGTCCGCGTATTGAAATCCAGCGCGACGACGACTGGCAGCCCCAGCAAGATTTACCTCGACAAGCCCACTGCTTTCCGGCAGAGCCAGGCGCTGGCGGCAACGATCATTGACGTTCTCGGCAGCGGACAGAAACGCCCGTACCTCGTTCTCGATTGCGAAGAAGTCAACGCGGCGGGCTCTTCGCTTACCGCTCGGGGAGCGGCGCTGCGCGGCTTCATGCCGTTTGCTTCCTCGGTTACATACGCCTTAACGCAAAGCGGCACCGGCCTGGAGTTGCAGACCAATGTGCTGGAGAAATTCTTTGAGCAGCATGCAGGCAAGCCGGTTCTGCTCTCCGGCTTTACCTATATGGTATGGATCGACGTGGTCCAGCGCCTGCAGGCGAAGGGGATCCGTTTCAGGCATCCGGACATGAGGCTGTTCCACAGCGGAGGTTGGAAGCGTCTGACAGAATTGAGTGTTGAAAAAGATGTTTTCGCAGATGGCGTGGCTCAGACTTTTGGATGCGCACTTACCGATGTGCGGGATTTTTATGGGATGGTGGAGCAGGTTGGAGTCATTTTTGTCGATTGTGAAGCCGGCAATAAGCACACGCCGAATTTCGCCGAAGTGGCGATTCGCGACTTTCTCACACTCCAGCAGGTGCGGCCGGGGCAGGCGGGATTGATTGAAGTGTTCAGCGCTCTTCCCACCAGTTATCCAGGCCAGGCTTTGCTCACGGAAGATGTAGGGCGACTGTTAGGCATCGACGACTGCCCGTGTGGGCGTCCGGGGCTCTATTTCCGGTTTCAGGGGCGAGTCGCCAAAGCAGAAGTTCGCGGTTGTGGAGATACATTCGCCGTTTCGCAGCAACTGCAGTCGCGGCCCGTTGTAGTAAACGACTTGCAAGTTGCGCCTTCGGTGGTGGAGTTCGTGGTGGGACAGCAGCCACCTGCATCCGCCGATGCCTCGTCTATCTTTTCCAGAGTGAAAGAAAAACTGAACTCGGGTTTTGAAACCTATGCCCGCGTGCCGATCGGCGCGTTTGTCAGACTTCTCGACGCGGCAGCTCGAAATATGGTATCCGCGGAGTATGCAAGCATCGAAGGCATCGCTTTTCTCTCCAGCTGGCTGCGAAAATCGAATCTGGACAAGGTGCTCCGCGTCAATTTTGGTTCCGAGTTGGCTGCCATCGATGGTCCGGTAGCAGTCGACGGCCTGTCATTGCGGGCGGTGCCGCGAGGCACAGTTTGCCACTGGGTCGCCGGCAATATCCCCACGCTCGGATTCTTTTCGTGGGCATTGGCGACTTTGGGAAAAAACGCCAGCATCATGCGTGTTCCCGAGGAGAGCCGGGAAGTTGTACGCAAGTTGTTTCGCGCGGTTGAGCTGGCGTCCGCCGAATTTGAAGGCAAAAACTATCACGGTTCGATGTTGCTGGAACGAACCTGCGTCGTCCATTTCCCCAGCGCCAACCAGAGCCTGAACGAGTCGATGTCTTTGGCGGCAGATGCCCGTGTGATTTGGGGAGGTTTGGAAGCGGTGAGGGCCGTCACGGCCTATCCCAGGATGGAGCATTGTGAAGATGTCGTCTTTGGACCAAAATATTCCCTGGGTGTGATCGACAAAGCGACCATGCAAGACACGGTGGCGCGAACCCAGGCGATCACCGCTTTTGTCCGGCAGACCGTAATGTTTGAGCAGGCTGCATGTTCATCGCCCCAGATCATTTTCGTGGAAGCGCCGGATGTGGATCTGGTGAAACTCGGCGATCTATTCGAAGACGAGATGAAAAAGGTCTGTAGCCGTTTCCCCAAGCGGACGATTGAACAATTTACCTCCTGCCAGATTCTTCGGGCGCGCGCGGACTATGGGTTGCGCGGGCAAAGTTCAGTTCGAGCCTCCGCCGATCTGAGCTATACGATTCTTCTTGAGCGCGGCGCTTCACTCCGCGATGCGCTTCAATCGCGCACACTGTATGTGATGGCGGTGAACCATCTGGCGGAAGTCCTTCCGCTGCTCTCGCAGAAGATTCAAACTATCGGCGTCGCTATCGCAGACGCAGACAAACGTTTGGCGTACGGTGAAGATTGTGCGCTGCGTGGCATTGCCCGCTGCGTCAGGCCCGAATTAATGAATATTTATGAAACCCCGTGGGATGGGCTGTTGCCGGTGAGCAGGCTGGTCCGATGGTGCAGAATTTAGCTTCGGCAAAAAGGAGAACGATGGCAGGCGTACGGCCACTTGTAGAAGGCGATGTTTCGACGGTTGCGGACCTGGTATGGAAAGTCCTGCATGAGCAGGCAGGTCCTGCGCCTTCTGCTCTTACCACTTATATTGACCAGCTATTCCTGCGGAATCCATGGGTTCAGGAAGACATACGTTCTCTGGTCTACGAGGATTCGGACGGTAAGGTCAGAGGCTTTTTCGGAGTGGTGCCCCGGTTCATGTCGATCGAGGGAAAGACCATTCGTATGGCATTCGGAAGCAACTTTGTGGTGGAGACTGGAAGCCGGGCTTCTTTTGCGGCGATGCAACTGGTCAGCGCTTTCATGAAAGGGCCACAGGACGTTTCCATCACGGACTCGGCAACCGAAGGCGCCCGCCAGTTACTTCGAAGTCTTGGATTCACCGTCGTACCGATCTACAGCCTCCTGTGGGCACGCCCGTTAAGACCTTCACTGTACGCTTTGCACGGAGTCGCGCGGCTGAAGAAGAGCAAGGCAATCTCGACTCTCGGAACTCTCGCGAGTCCGTTTTGTCATGCGATCGATTCCGTCGCCGCCACGATGAAAGTCAGCCCTTTTCGACAGACGGCTTCGCTCCTTCACGAGGAACCCCTCGATGCCGAGACCCTGTTACAGTGTCTGGCGCGCATACCCGGCAAGCACTCGTATGTTCCTCAATACGATCGTGACTCGCTTGAGTGGGTGCTCAAGTTCGTGGAAACGCGCAACGCCTATGGAAGCCTTCGCAAGGTCTTACTTCGCGACGACAAGCAGAAGATCTGTGGCTGGTATATCTACGGGCTGAATCCTGGCGGCGTCGGCGAAGTTTTGCAAATCGGTGTCGAAGGCGCATCCGTTGGGAAGGTTCTCGATCATCTCTTTCATGATGCGTGGCAGCACGATTTGATTGGATTGCATGGGCGCCAGGAACCCCAGTTCATGGAAGAACTCACGCAGCGGTCCAGCTTTTTTCTGCGTAATGGCAGCTGGACGCTGATTCATTCGCGCACGCCAGAGCTCTCAGGCCCGATTTTTAGCGGCAATGCCTTCTTCTCGCGATTGGATGGCGAAGGATGTTTGCGGTTCGGGAATGGGAAAGTTTAGTTTTCGCAATCGCGGAATATGGTTGAGACTTGCGCACTTCAAGTTTCAATGTCGACGGCAAACGCTGAACAACATCAACTGGGACGGGATGGCGGAGTCGAAACGATGGTAGCTGCCGCAGGCACGCTGGCGATTCACGAAAGATCGGGAGACGCTGTATCTCGTGTCAACGAGATCGATCC
>CAWBKQ010000002.1:0-81007 GCA_963789415.1 uncultured Acidobacteriaceae bacterium | reverse complement strand
CCGTTCCCCAAACGACTATTGCCGCCGATAGACCGATGTGGCTGCGTGATAGTTGCGCCAGTCGAACCAGTAGTCCTTGAGGGCGGGCACCCGGTCGAGACATTTTCCCTGCGAAGGCCCGGAAATGGCGCACCCCTGAAAATTCCACTGGCTCGCGGTGTTGCTGTCGATGAGCGCCCACTGTGCTGCCACAATGCCTTTTGCCGGAACGCTGGCGTTCGACCCGCTTCCGGAACCTTCAACTCCGCTTCCGGAACCTTCAACCCCACTTCTCTCAAGGGGCAACACCTCCTCCTGATCTGCGTCAGCGCTCGGCAAAAAGAATTCCGCATCCCTGCTGTCGATGCGGCTGACGAAAACACGGAACGATTTGCCATCAGGTCCGAGCACAAGCAGCAGCGGCACACCATTGACGCGATCCATTACGGGCGACTGTTTCACGAAAATGTCCCAGGGATACGCTCGTGCGACCCCGCCGACATCGACGCCAACCACGACATCACGCGATTTCAGTTCAGTGCCCGGAAAACTAATCACAACCGGCAGTTTTGCAACTTCCGGCTCCCAGTCGCTGTCGTAGTCTTTCGTGTACCGAGCCACGGGCGCGAGTACCTCTCCACGAGGGAACTCGCTTCTCCATTCGCCGAACGTCAGTTCGTCGCTCAGTACCAGATCCAGGGTTGCGCCTTGCAACGGCCCATAGATCGCCTTGCCTGTGATTTGCTGCCACCAGCTTCCGGTTTCCCGGTCGCGCATCAGAAAGTTTTGATTGTTGATGCCAGCGAGATAAAAATGCAGCTCCCTGCCGTTTACCAACCGTTTCCACACCAGACCGGTGTGACAGAGCGTTCAATAGGTGACCGCGATCGGCGTGCCGTCGACCACATCGTTGAGAATGTGATGATAGGCCATCTGGCTGATGGGATAAGCGCGCGCGTCGCCGCCAAAGTTGACCGCCATGACCATTTCCTTGGGGTCGAGCTTGCTCTGGGATTGCGCCTCGAATTGCGCGCTGGCGATGGGATGGAACATCCATTCAAAGTAGTTGACGCGCGACATTACCGCAGCGAACGCGACCGCTAGAATCACGACGCTAACCGCAAATTTTGCCCAGCGGCCGGAGCCTCGCCATAGCAACGACGCCAGAACCAGGCAAGCCACACCGGCGATCAGAGTGCCTGCAGGGCCGTGCTGGCGAAGCGCCATCGCCAGCCACAGCGCACGCGGCGACTGATAACGAAACGGACGGATGACAAATGCCGGAACAAAGAAAAATCCGATTGCGCCGGCAGCGCTCAAGAAGAACGCAATCCAAGTCCAGAGTGAAACAAGACGCTTGGCCGGCCTTGGGGATTGGCCGCGGATCTCCATGGACGCTTGCGATGTTGGCGGAGGCGATGCCTTCATAAAGATAAGAACCGGATCGATCGCAGAACCTAGTCGCGTGACTGTAGATGATCGGCGCCGGCCAATCAATAGTATAGAAAGATGAAGGCTCCGATCCGAAGATCGGAGCCTCTCAACTCTAGTTCTACTGCGCGTTATTGAGGAGTGAAGTTTTGGTGATAACTCAAGCTCACAACTTCCTGGAACATCGGTGTTCCCGGAGGCAGATTGTTCGGATTCAGGAACTGCGTGTCGAAGAAATAGTTTCGCGTTGGGGCCCCGTATACCGAATTGCAACACTTAAACATGCCGGTGTCGTATTGGGCGTAATACATGCTGATCATGGAACCCGCGTAGTTTACCGTAGCGCTGTTGGCCCCGCGGTTTTCGAGGTAGCGCAGGAAGTTGTGCATTCCTCCATCCGTACCCACGTCGGCCGATGCAGCCCAGGTGGGCGAAGGCCACGGTATGCTCTTTCCGGATGCGATGGCCATCCGGTAGTAGCTTGTGTTACCGGGGCGGTTGCCGGCAGTGGCCGGGTATAGGAAGCTCTCCTGATCGGTCCAACCGGGACCAACCGTACCTCCCGTTTTGGTCGGGGGGTTTGATAGCAGAGTAACCGTGTCCGCGATAATGGCCGCCGCAGAGTGTGGAGTGGTGGTTGTGTTCTCGCTGGGCCAGAATGGATCGGCCGAGCCGGTATTGTAGTCGCCCAGCACGTAGACCGGTTCTTCCGAAGCAATGGTAAAGCCGCCGCCGTTGATTGCGGGAGTGCCATTGGTCGGGGGCAAATAGCTGACCCCGCCGCTGCTCATACCACCATCTACCAGCCTCAATGCGTGCCGTGGCCCGGTTACCATATTCCACTCAGCGGTTGCAACGCCCGCGGTGGTCGAGTAGCAGGTGATTGCGTTGCTGGTCGTTCCGTAGATGTAATAGGGCTGGCTCTCGGCTGCTCCACTGAGGCCAAAGCCGGCACCCAGGTAGGTCTCACCCCACCTTTCGACGCTGCCATGATTCACCGACGCGCCCTTTACGGCGACGTCTTCCGGCGAATACGGCGTCGGGGTCGCAGTGGCGTAGTAGGTTATGTTTTCCAATTTGCCGTCGGGCAACCCATTGGAATTGCCGCTGTTGATCACGTCGTTTAGCCCGGACATGCCAGAGAATCCGTTATAGAAAGTGGTCAGCGGATATGCATCTGGAAGCATTCCGCGATGGTCGGCGAAATACAGGATGTAGCCGTTTTGCGTGACCCCATACTGGTTGACGATGCTTACTTTGTTTCCACTCTTGCCGGTATAGGGCGCTGCACCCTGCAGCCATAACCAGAGATTGCCCACGTCCAGCTCAACCGTGTTCATAATGCCATTCGGGCTGCAACTGCTGCCGGGGTCGCCCGTCGGGCGGTTGTCGCGCGGCTCGCCCTCGCGTGCATCGTAGAAATTGATAGGTATCCAGTTGCCTGCTGTTGTAGCCGTCCCAGTTGCGGTGGATGCTGCCTTACCGTTTTGCAGTTGCTGCAGCATCAAGATCGCGGGGCTCACTCCATTTTGGCATTGCGTCGTCGGAGCATTCGAAGAAGTTGGCGTAATGCAGTATGGAACGGTACCGACCGAGCTGTTATATGGATGTGTCGGAGTGGCATCATAGAGACGGCCGAATCCAAAGCTGAGCCATTCGGTGGTGACACCCACCCACTGTTGAGTGGCATTCAGGTATTCCACGCGAAGCCATGCCCCTTGGCACAGGCTGCCAGAAACCGTGACCTCTCCATGCAACGGCCATGACGACCCGCTGCACCCCGTCGGGGCACTCGAAGGCAACCAGTTCTGCGTGCCTTTCGTCGCCACAGCGTAGTACATGTTGCCGACGGTTCCTCCGGTGACGGTTGTCACATCCGTATAGCCGCTCGCGTTGAGCTGTATATCCTGCGTCGCACTGTCGGCGCGCGTCTCGCCTGGATAAAGATCTGCCTCGGTATCGGCCAGTAAGATGCGAATTGTGGCCTCGTTATACAGTCGGGAGCTGGCCAGGAGGGGCGTGTCTCCAGACGTCGGTTTGCGGATAATGTCAATGGCACCCACCGCAGACCCCTGCGTGAAGGGAAGTTGCAGCGTGGTTGCTCCAGTCAAGCCGTTAATAACGAAATTGTTAAACGTCGTTGTGGAAATTCCCTTCCAGGCAGGATTGGCGCTGCCCGTGGGCGGGAAGCCTCCCGTCCAACTGCCCGCAGGAAGAGCCGTGCAGTTGGTTGCCGGCCCGTAGCCGGGGGCAGCTGGGCAGGCGCCCGCTGCGTTGGGCACGTATACCGGGTCGTTGTAGCCATCAGCGGAAGTGGAATTTCCATTTTCGAGCTGATCCATGATGATCTGACCCGCAGCGGCGATCTTGTCCGTAAAGGTCAAACTCGATTGCGTGCCAAGGAACAGATTTCCATTCACGTGGACGCGGCCACCAAAGTTGAAGCGCGGGCCCGCGAAGTAGTCGCAGTCGTAGGCGCAGAAAATGCCGAATTCAAAGGCCGGAAGTAACGCGATCTCCATCGTGCGCGACATGTTGATCGAAGCCCCGGTGGTCGCGAGGGCGGCGTTGCTGGTGGCCTCCCCAGCTCCCGCCAGACGAGTTGAAGTCACCTGTAAATTGTAGGGAATAATGGTGGCCACCATCCCCTGATTTGGGCCGGCGCCAACGATGTCCCACGTGCTGGAGGGTGTCGAAGTGGTCGGGCAGGTCACTGTATTCGCGCCGCTCGTCCATGAAAGCGACTCGACATAGTTCATGCTGGTAATGTTGGACCCGCTGATTGTGGTCGGTAAAACGGCGGTCGCCGGGTTTACCAGAGCGCAAAGAGCGCTGGCGGTAGGACTCGGCGAAGTCTGGTACAACGTTGAAAGCTGGGCGGTCAAGTTCTCGATGCCAGATTCCGCACCATAGTAGGCGAGATTGCCTTCAAGGTCGTTGTTACCCATGCGCTGCTCATTGGTGACGAGGTAAAACATCCCAATCGCCAGCGCTGACAGTAACAGCGTCAGCAACAGCGCGGCAACGAGCGTAAAGCCTCGGGAATCTCGTGTACTCTTACCCATTTTCTCCTCCTCAAATCTCCCGGCGAACGGTTGAGCGCTCACTGGCACACCTGGGGATTGTCGCTGAGAGAATTACAGAAACTCATGTTGCGAGCGCTGACCGAACTCGCCAGGTACATGCTTTGGGAGCGGTTCGCTCCCGAAGTCAAACCCTGACCCATGACCCACATATCGACTTTTTGAGTCAGCGCTGGGGAGAGCCCGGCCGCAATGGGATTGGAGACATTGGGGCTTATGAAACCGGTGCTTGAATCGATAATGTCATAACTGAACTGCAGGTTGATGATATTATCGGCAACCGGAATTGCATTCAGCCCATTCACCTGTCGCATCAAGCGCGGAGTTTGAACGGTTGAGCCCGCCGGGGGTACTTGCAGGAAGTAGGTCACCGCCTCCAGGCGGCATGCAGTAACGTTGTTGCCACTCCCAGTGCCCAGGTTAGCGCCTAGACTATTGATCGTGCCCGCCAAGCTGTTGGAGCCTGTCTGGTTGAAATTGAGAGCGTCTCCGCCGGCGAATTGAATTTCCGTGTTGTTGGGAAGGCCAGTGATTTCCGCGACTACAGCTGCGGTTTGCGCGGAACTGGTACCCTGATTGCCCGTTCCGTTTCCCGGAGTAGCTACCAGGAAGAACAAAAGGTCGCCCACATTCAGTCCACCGGGCGCCAAAATATTTGTGGGGTAGGCTGAGTTCGGTGTAGCCACCAGCCCTACGTTGGCTTGCGTTGTGCTTGGGAAAGTAAATGTGAAATTACTTAACTGAAAATTGTAGTCGCAATAAATCGAAGTCACGCTGTCGTTCACCGCCGCCGGAGCCGCTGTTATGAGAGTGCCATTTTGCACTCCGTTGGCGAATCCCGGGAGGACACCGTACATATAATTAGTCGTTCCCGTGCTGGCATTTGGGGGATAAACATCGCCCGCGACGTAGCAGGTGCCCGTTTGATTACAAGCAACCTTGCTCGAGCCATTCGCGGTAGGCAGTTGCAGCCCTCCTGACGGCAAGCCGGCACCCGCCATGCTGAGGTCTTTCGTCATCAGCTCGATGGCGGCGCGCATATTCTGTTGAGTTTCGGCACGCTGCGTCACCACGAACAACGCATTCGACGCTTGACGGAAGATGACTGTCGTCGCCGCCATGACAATGCCGCCGATGAATGCGGCGATCAGCACTTCCAGCAGGGTGAATCCTTGCTCCGATTTCTTGGTATGCTTCTTCATTTCGGACTCAGTGGTAGCTCGATATGAGCGCATTGACGCTATAGCTCCGTGGGGGGAGATTTGGTTTCGTATAGGTAACCGTTATCGTTACCGCAATCAGGTTCGGATTGGTGCTGGTCACGCCATTGATGGTTTGCTGAACGCTGTTAAAAGTAATGGTGCGGGTGAAGTTGCTCAGGCTGAGAGTTTCATCGTCTGCCGTGCCGAGGATGCCGTCCGGCCCTGGAAGCACAAGGCACTCGACACCGCCCGGGCAGGCCGCGCCAGTGTCCGGCGCGGTGCAGGCCACATCGTCCGCGGTTCCGACCAAGCCATCGGGCCCGGCGCAAAGCAGCGGCGAGGCGGTGCTTACAAAGATTCCGCCGTTGCCCACGTTGTTGATCGATGAGAAGGGAATCTGCTGGCTGTTGCGCGCAGTGTAGATGCTTTCCATCGCATCCAAAGCCTTGTGCCGAGCGATGAGATCTTCCTGCGCCGATTCGGTGGTCCTGATGGCCGCACCGAAGCTGGCCAGTACGCCGCAGAGGCCAACCGTCAAGATGACCATGGCGATCATCACTTCGATGAGTGCGAAGCCGCGTTCACCGTTACTCTTTTTACCGAAATTGATTGATGGCTTCATTGTTGTGCCCAGACGAACGTTGTTGCCCCGGTTTGATTCAAGGTCCATCCACGAACTCTGCCTGTTGCTCCCCAAACCGTGACTGCGCGCGTGGCCAACAGCTGCGCTGTGCCGGTTGCGCTGGTAGTCGTCATGTAGACGATTCCGCTATTAAAGTTGCCCAGACTGTCTTGCGAAGAACCATCTGGCATGAACACCAGATAATTCAATGAGCCGCCGCCAAGACCCTGACCGAAATCGATCGGATTAACACCTGTACCAAAACCGTCTGGGGTATTCGACGCGCCCGTGGGAAATCCCGTTACTCCTGGCACCGCAAAGCTCGTGTCAGTCGGGATCGTGTAGGTTATTACCTGTTGCACCGCAGGCAGCACGCCGTTCACCGATGGTCCCTGATATTGCACCTGTATCGTTCCTGCGGGAAAGCCTCCCGGATTGAAATTGACGTAGTACTCATGCTGCTGCGTGATCGCCAGATTGCGCGTGTTGCGCAGTGCCATCAACGTTGTTTCATAGGCCGAGTTGACATGGCTCTGAGCGAGCAATGGCTTCATGCCCATGTACGTGACCCCGCCAAGAATCAAGGAGATGCTGATGACGATCATCAATTCCAGCAGTGAGAAGCCGCGTTGTTTCGTCGATGGCATAAGTCCTTGTTCGGGGGAACATCCTGATAACCGCTAACCGATCTCTGTCCAAAAGCTATCCTGCCTGCGGCGCTCGCCGGCAGAAGTGGCCTTTGTACTTGAATCTTCTTCATCGTAGGGAGGGCCTATCGGAGCGTCAAAGCACCACGGTGCAACGCAAAAGCATTGGTCTTTTGTAATAGCAGTGGTGACTCAGGTCACTCCATTGAGGGCAACGGAGTTAGACGAAGCTCGCCGAAAGAACGAGCGGATATGGATGACTCCGGTAACTTGTGACTGGAACGGCGGTGACCCTACGATGCAAACAGCATGAATCTCACATCGCTACTGGTTTGTGCGGACGAGGCCTCCGCGAAAATCCTGCGCGGCGTCCTGGAAGAACTCGATATCAAGGTGGAGTTGTGCGCCAATTCCGTACGCGCCGGCGTGAGACTCGCGCAAGATCATTTCGATCTCCTGATCATCGATTGCGATAAGCAGGATGACGTCGCCGTGTTGCTAAGCGAGAGCCACTCCTCGCGGATGTCGGGAGCGACCCTGGCCGTAGTAGTGGCGGCGGGCCAGGAAAAAATCCGGGAGATGTTCACGCTCGGCGTCAACTTCGTGCTATACAAGCCGATTTCACATGAGCGCGCGATGAGCACATTGGTCGCCGCTCAAACCGTCCTGTACCGCGACAAACGCCGCAAGGCGCGAACTCCGGTGCACACCCAGGCCACCATCGATTATGCCGGCGGCGAACAATCGAAAGCCACTCTAGTCGATGTGGCGGAAGACGGCATCGCCGTGAACTTTGGCAAACATCTGCCGCCCACCTGCAAAGTTTATTTTCAGTTTCAACTGCCCGGCCAGACCAAGACCATCCGGCTCTCCGGACTGGTTGTGTGGCAGGACTGGAGCGGCCGCGCCGGCGTTCAGTTTGTCGATGTGCCGCTGAGTTCCCGGCGCCTGTTGAGCGATTGGCTGCAGAAGAATTCCACCGAAGCCCCCATGCAGGAACCGACCTCCGACGCGGGCGAAGTAGCTCCTTCGATCAAACCAAAGGATGACGTGATACCCCACAACGTGGGTGGAGGGAAGCCCGAACCGAAAGACCGCGACCGGGATGCCGTCGCCCGCTTTCGCTCGGAGCCCGGCAATCGCCGCGGCCAAACCCGCTACTCCTGTCGTCTGGGAGCCGAGGTCTACCAGCGCGGCAGCTCGGTGCGGAATTACTGCCATCTGAGCGATCTCAGCCCTGGCGGATGCTACCTGGAAATGACGCTTGTATTTCCCGCGGGCAGTGCGATCGAGATCACCGTGCGCACCCATGATATGAAATTGCGCTTGAGTGGAGAAGTCCGCGCTTCGCATCCCGGCTACGGGATGGGGATTTCGTTCAAACTGAACACGAAGGATGAGCGCTCCGGAGTGCAGCAATTGATCGACTTCGTCGCCGCTACCACCGAGAGCAGCTAAGTAAATCCGCTGCTCGAGAGAGTTCGTTTCTCGGTCGTTCGGTGGCGGTCAATTCACGCTTGCACCCTCATTTCGATTACTTGAGGAGTTTTTATGTTTTGCACCACCTGCGGCGGTGAAACCCCAAACGATTCGCGTTTCTGCCGGATGTGCGGAGACAGTTATCTGGTTGCTCCAACGGCCGGGGGAGCGGCGGGATCCGGTCGCGGAAGGGCGCTGACTTTCCAGTTGTCGCGCATTGCCTTCGCGATGATTGGTGCCTTGCTGCTCGCTGGCGCTGGTTACTATTATTACGCGCACAGTACGAGCCACTCCCGGCGCAATGAGCATGCCGCTGATCTTTATGACCGCCTCACCAAAAAGCCGCACAACATCCCGGTTTCGAGCGAGGCAGTGACCATCAATCAGCTTGGCTATTCGTATTTCAAGCTCGATGTTCCGGCGAAGGCAAGCAGCGTAATGCTGAAAGGAAGCTTCATCGCCAGTGGAGGCGTCGGCAATACGATTGAAGCGTTCATCTTCTCCGAGACCGACTACGTAAACTGGCAGAACCGGCACGCTTCAACTCCGTTCTACAGTAGCGGCCGAGTAACCATGGGAGCGATCGATTTGGAATTGCCAGTGGGCGCGGGCAGCTATTATCTGGTTTTCAACAACAAGTTTTCCGTGCTGGCTCCAAAGACAGTTCGCGTCGACGCTGCGCTGACCTACTACCAATAGAGACGCTTCCGCCCTCTCAAAATCACCCGCGTGGGTGAGACCGACCTGCCCTGGTTGGAGGCTGATCTTCCCTGGGCCCAGACTGAGGTCTGACAACGGGCCTCATTTCTTTTCACGCTGATTACTTGGCCTTCGAATTATCGCTCGCGCGAATGAATGCGGCCACGTTGTCGTGAATCGCTTTCAAGGACGCTTCGTGGGCGTAGACCATGTGTCCGGATTCATAGAACTTATATTCGATATTCTTTTGCAGCTCCGGCGGAATCGGCAGGTGCTCCATTTCGTAGACGCCTTCGTAGAACGGGGTAGCGAGATCGAAATAGCCGGCGTTCAAAAGAATTTTAAGCTGCGGGTTGTACTTCATCGCAGTGGCCAGGTCGAGCATCACGTTCGTCGCCCCGGGCAATGCGAAAGGCACGCCAGGAGCTTTGTGCGCAAAACTCCACCATTTGAAGAGTTCAATTTCCGGTTTGTATTCCTTGTTCTCGCCATACTTCAGATCTTTGCGCACATAGTCGTTGAAGGCTGAGACGTAGGCGGAGGAGATTGCCGCCGATTGTGGATCGTACTCCGCCTCTTTGCTGAGCGGATCAAAAGTAGGTCCGGAAAAACGCGTGTCCAGGCGGCCGGTGGTGAGATTGCTTTCATCCTGCAGGTTCTTCTCGAATTCTCCACCGTTAATGCGGAGGTCGGCTTTCTCGATATAGGAAATAGGAAGACCGGTGTATTCGTGAAGCTTGGCGGCGATGGCGTGGCGCTGATCGACGTTGGAAGGGAAGCACCGGCTCCAAGCGCCAGCGCGTAATCGTTCATGGCGAAATGCTCGACCTCGGTCAGCAGTGATGCCAGGTCAGGATGCGGGCTCGGCAACTTGTGGTGATACCACGCTGTAGCAGCATAGGTCGGCAGGTTGAGCTGGTACGCAACATCGACACCGGGATTAAATTCAGGAAAATCCGAATCCAGCGAGAAGTTCAGGATCTGCGAAAGAAGAATTACGCCGTTGAAATCGACATCGCGTTCGGTCTCGAGAATGTTGCTGAGCACGGCTGATCGGGTGGTGCCGTAGCTTTCACCAAAAAGATACTTCGGAGAATTCCAGCGCCCGTACTTCGCGAGAAATTGTGAAATGAAATCGCCAAAGGCCCAGGCGTCCTGGTCGACGCCGTAGAAATTCTTCTCCTTATCCTTTCCGGCGATCCGGCTGAAACCGGTCCCGGGCGCATCGACGAAGACGAGATCACTCACGTCGAGCAGGCTGTATTCGTTGTTCACTACGGGGTACGGCGCGGCAGGCGTGTGCGTATCGTCGGCGGTGACCACCCGCTTTGGCCCGAACGCCCCCATGTGCAGCCACACCGTCGAAGAGCCCGGACCGCCGTTGTATAGAAACGTGACCGGACGCGGCGCACCTTTATTGTCAGACTTGAAATATGCCACATAAAACATGCTGGCTTCGGCCGGTTTGTTCTTGTCATCTTTGTCGGCGTTTTGCGGAACATCGTCCCAGTCCTTGGGATGTACGACCAGCGTGCCGGCGAAGGCGTCGTAATTAATCACGTTGCCGCCGATAGTCACAGATCCCTTGCTCGCCTGTTGCTCTGGCTCGAATCGTTCGGGATGAGCGGGTTCAGTCTTGGCCGGCTCGGGCTTGGCAATTGGGGTTTCCTGCTTTACCTGGGCGATGGCCAGTGTGAGGGGAAGGGCAAGGATTGCAAGAATCAGGGTGGCGAGCTTCTGAGTGTTGACTCTTAAAATGGGCGTTCGCATCGGGGCTCCGTCGGTAATAAAACCGGGTGTTTTACTGCGAAGTCAATTTATCACGTTCGGGGATGCTAGGAAGCGAGGCGACTACTTGCGAAAGCCGCAACTTTGAAAACGCTATTTCGCGGTAGCGCTCTCTTCATTCACGGCTTTGCGGAAATAATCCAGCGATAGTCGCAGGCCCTCTTCGAGTTGAATCTTCGGTTCCCAGCCGAGCAGTGTTCTCGCTTTCGTGATGTCTGGCCGGCGCTGTTTAGGATCGTCCTGCGGCAAAGGCTCATAAGCGATTTTGCTCTTCGATCCCGTGACCTTCAGCACGAGCTGTGCGCATTCAAGAATGGTGAACTCATTCGGGTTGCCGATATTTACCGGCAGATGCTCATCCGATTTTGCAAGACGAAGAAAGCCGTCGATTTCGTCGCTGACGTAGCAAAAACTCCGGGTCTGTGATCCGTCGCCGTAAACAGTAAGCGGCTCGCCGCGCAGAGCCTGCTTCATAAAGTTCGACACCACACGGCCGTCATTCAATTGCAGTCGCGGACCATAGGTATTGAAGATGCGCACGATCCGCGTATCGACCTTGTGATAGCGGTGATACGCCATGGTGACGGCTTCGGTGAAGCGTTTGGCTTCGTCGTAGACCGAGCGTGGTCCGATCGAGTTTACGTTGCCCCAGTAAGTTTCCTTCTGCGGATGCTCGAGCGGATCGCCATAGCACTCCGAAGTCGATGAGACCAGATACTTCGAATTGTATTTCTTCGCAATATCGAGAGCATGAAATGTGCCCAGCGATCCAACTTGCAGCGTTTCGATTCCGTGTTCGGTGTAATCGACCGGACTCGCCGGACTCGCGAAATGAAAAACGTAATCCACTTTGCCCACGTCGAAAGGCTGGCAGATATCTTTATTTACAAAATCGAATCGGGCATCGCTCGAAAGGTGGTTAATATTCGACCGCCGGCCGGTCAGCAGGTTGTCGACGCAGACCACACTCCAGCCTTCACCGAGCAGGGCATCGCAAAGATGAGATCCAAGGAAACCGGCGCCACCGGTCACCAGCGCGCGTTGTGACATTATGCTTTCTTGTGGCCGTTTTTCATCGAGCCATTTTTCAGCGCGCCCGTGGGAACACCGTCGGGATGCGAAGCGGCGCGGCCCACGCTGTAATAAGTGATGCCATGCGCCGCCATCACCTCGGGATCATACAGATTGCGGCCGTCGATCACGATCGGATATTTCAGCGCGCTCGTCAGCCGCTCGAGATCGAGATTCGCGAACTCTTCCCACTCGGTAAGAATCAGCAGCGCATCGGCGCCGGTAGCCGCTTCGTAGGCCGAGTTGGCATACTTGAGATTCGAGTTCATCGTTTCCTGCGTGCGCTCCATCGCGGCGGGATCGTAGGCCGTAATCTTGCAGCCTTCCTGCAGCAGCGCTTGCACAAGAAATAGCGCCGGCGATTCACGAATGTCATCGGTGCCGCCCTTGAAAGCGAGCCCGAGCACGCCCAGATGCTTGCCGCGAAGAGTCCAAAGCGCGCTGCGCACTTTACGCAGAAAGCGCTGCCGCTGCTCTTCGTTGATGCGCATGACTTCATCGAGCAGGCGGAAGTCGTAGCCGCACTCGCGCGCCACGGCGCGGAACGCCATCACATCCTTAGGGAAGCACGACCCGCCATAGCCGATGCCGGGATTGAGAAATCGTTTTCCGATGCGGCTATCGCTGCCGATGCCCTGGCAAACCTGATTCACATTCGCGCCCACCGATTCGCAAACCGAAGCCACGGCGTTGATAAAAGAAATCTTCATCGCGAGAAATGCGTTCGAGGCGTGCTTGATCAGCTCCGCGCTCTTGCTGCTGGTCACGATAATCGGCGGTGGAACTGAAGCCCGATCGGGGCCCGGAATCGAATCATTCCGCTGATAGTAACTGCCGCTGGTCAGCGGCTCGTAGATCTGGCGCAGAACGTTTGCCGAGCGCTCCGTATCGCAGCCGATGACGATGCGATCGGGAAAAAGAAAGTCGGTGACTGCCGTACCTTCGCGCAGAAATTCGGGGTTCGAAGCCACATCGACGCATTCCGGATCGGCCCCATTGCGCAAAATAATTTTGCGCACCCACTCGCTGGTATAGACCGGGACCGTGCTCTTCTCGATGATGACTTTGTATTCGTTGATGGCGCCAGTGATCTCGCGCGCAACGGATTCGACATACGAAAGATCGGCATCGCCCGATTCAGTGGGCGGAGTGCCGACGGCCACAAAGATCGCAGCACTGGCGCGGACCGCTTCCTGCAGATCGTCAGAAAATTGCAGCCGGTGACCGCGGTGACGCTCGAGCAACTCCGGCAGGAACTTCTCGTGAATCGGTGTTTCGCCGTTCCTGAGCGCAGCCAATTTACGTTCGTCGTTATCGACGAGAATGACGTCGTGGCCAAGATCGGCGAAGCAGGCGCCTGCCACCAATCCCACGTATCCGGAACCAACCACAGCGATCCGCATGTTTTCAAACTCCCTTGGATTCAAGATGTTGCAGCGGCTATGTTTTCAGGTGTTTCCAACAGAAGCCACGGGGAGGAATCTCTCAAAAGCACCTTGGAGGAGCGACAGGCCAGCTCCAAGATTGCATTTATCTTAGCATTTGCAGTCACAAAGGGGAGAGGACAAAAGACTCTATAGTTGCCCTTCCGAGTACCCCATTCGGGCCATCTCGAGACGATCAGTGGCCCACTCAAGCCAACACACGGCTTGAGTGGGCCACCGGCCTGTGGACTGGCCGGCGCGGGCGTGATAACGTGCTCTCCGCCTTCCACGGGCGCTCCCGCGATATGGCCCACTTTAGACACAGACTTTTGGCTACGGTGACAGGTTCGCTACTGGCCTTGAGCGGGGCGCGAATCGCATCGGCGCAATTTGAGGTCAGAGGCGATTTCTCCGCGCTTGGCGCCCCATTTGCAATTGCTGTAGGCGACTTTAACCATGACGGCACTCCCGATCTGGCAATCGCCGCCGGCGGGGACTACAAGGACGACGTCGCGGTACTGCTTGGCCATGGGGACGGAACATTTGGGCCGCCGGCGCTCTACTTGGCGGGCGTGGGAGGAAACTCCATCGCAGCCGCCGACCTTGATAATGACGGGAACCTAGACTTGGTTGTCGCCTCCCAAAGCGGCTATATAGCAATCTTAATGGGTAAGGGCGACGGAACCTTTCAGCCCGCGACTGAGACTCCACCGGTAGCCCCCTTCGAGACCTACGTGGCCGTTGGCGACTTCAACCGCGACGGCATCCCCGACTTGGTCGCGCTCGCCCCCGGCGGTGCCGGCGAGATCAGTGTGCTGATGGGCAACGGCGACGGAACCTTCCAGAGTGCCATTACAACCCAGCCGCAGTTCGCGGTTCAGGCCATCGGCTTGGGTGACTTCAATCGTGACGGTGACCTAGATCTCGTCGCCGGGGCAATTCGGCGCGGGTAGCGAGCTAAATATTCTGCTCGGCAACGGAGATGGGACTTTTCGTCAAGGCGCAAGCTACACTGGCGACAACTCGCCGGAGTCCATCGCAGTTGCCGATTTTAGCGGAGACCACAAGCTTGACTTTGCCGTTGCCAACCTCGATGGCGTCGGGATCAGCGTTTGGCTGGGGAACGGCGACGGAACGTTTGAGCAGGGCGTGAACTATGCGACGCAGTCCCCGATCTCGGTGACCGCAGCCCACCTCAATGGTGACGGTGCGGTCGATCTAGCCGTAGCCAACGAAGGCGGAGGCGTTACCGTATTTCTGGGTTATGGCAATGGGAGCTTTCGGCCCGGGGCCTCCTATCCCGCCGATCTGGAGGACAAGTTCGTCGCCGTCGGCGATTTCAACGGTGACCGGAAGCCAGACTTGGTCCTCGCCGATGGCGCGAAGAGCTCAGTCACCGTGCTGCTCAACACCGGCGTGGCCACCTTCTCCCCAACCACGCCGCTGAATTTCAAAAAGCAAACTGTTGGCACGACGAGCGCAGCGCAGACAGTCACGCTCACGAATACTGGTACGACGGAATTGAAGATTCAATCAATCAAGGCGAGCGCCGAGTTCGCCGTCACATCAACCTGCGGCTCGCGCGTCGCTTCCGGAAGGGACTGTACAATCACCGCAACCTTTTCTCCCACGCAGAAGGGAGCAAAGCAAGGCACCATCACCATCATCGACAATGCGTCATCGAAGCCACAGGTGATCGAGCTGCTCGGCACGGGAACATAAATTACCGCTCTTCCCACGAACGAACCCCCACCTGCTTCACCCCACTTACTTCATATTGACAACCCCATGTTTTGGGGCGAAACTCCGCTAACAGACTCGAGTCATCGATGGCTCACCACTCCACGCCCGGACCGGATTCAGACCAGGTTGAATCCGCGGGAAATGCGCCGCCCAATGCGTCCGTGAGGATCGCGGATGGAGAATTGCCCAAGTTGCAATCCAACGTGGCCGACCTGACCGCCAAATTTTCCTCGAAACAAGGTGGAGGATTATCCCGCGAGCTTTCCCTCGATCTCGCCCTGGAAATTGTGCTGAACGAAATCGCGCAGCAGGCTTGCGCTTCTACCGGGGCTAGCGGCGCGGCCGTCATTTTGCAGCGGGACGGAGACTGGGTTTGCCGCGCCAGCAGTGGAGCGATGGCTCCGGAGTTGGGCGCGAAGGTCAGCCCTGACTCGGGCTTGACTGCGGAATGTATGAAAACCCGTCAGCCCTTGCGCTGCGACGATGCGGAGACCGACCCGCGCGCTGATTCTGAGGTGTGCCGAAGCCTGGGAGTGCGATCGATGATCGTGCTTCCGCTGGTGCTTGGCGAGGAGTTGTTCGGTGTCTTGGCTGCCTTCTCGCCGAATCCCTCGGCATTTCAGGAACGCAACGAAAATATTCTTCAAGCCCTATCTCAGTGCGCGATCGACAAGATTGCATGGACGAGGCATTCGAATCCGGGTAAGGGTACGATTCATAACGACGGCCAGAGTGCAGATTCGCTCGCACAAACTCGCGGGGACAACATGGAGTTCGGTCAATTTGAGCCGGTAACCAAACAGACGCACTATCGCGGCATGGCCGCCTTGACATGGACTCTTGCAGCCATAGTCTTGATATTTGCCGTGCTCCTCACAACGCTGGCTAGCGAGCGACTGCTCGGGAAAAAGATGTTCGCTTGGCGGCCGGCCGCTTCCAGGTCACGGTCCGGGGTGGGAACCCAGGCCAAAGATGGCGATGGCCCGCAGGCGGCACTCTCCACTCTTCTCTCCAACCCATCTGCGGGCAAAGGGGCGGCCGGTGGTGATCCCAACGGCGACGCAACCAAAAGTCCCACTCCGGCCGGGACGTGGAGGACGCCGGCCGGCGGACTCACAATTTATGAGAATGGAAAAGAAGTCTTCCGGCAAGCGCCCCAGGTTCCGCAGATCGAAACGCCCGCCGTGACGCCTAACAATGCGGGCGCGGCAAACAGCGCATCGGGTGTCGCAGGGCAGACTGGTGCCTATCAGCTGCCATGGCAGGAGGCGGAAAAGCTCCTCGAGCACCGCGTAGAGCCGGACTATCCCGAGCCGGCTCGATTGCAGCAGATTCAGGGCGATGTTGTGCTCGAAGTGCGGGCGGCTCCCGACGGGTCAGTACAGAATGTTTCATTGGTGAGCGGGCACCCGCTTCTGGCAGACGCTGCGGTTGCCGCAACCAAGCAGTGGCATTTCAAGCCTTACCGGATTAACGGCAAGCCGGTCGCCATGCAAACCCGAGTAGTTCTCAATTTTCGCCTCTCGAATTGATCGATCTTCCAGGTAAGGGCAAATACGCAACGGCCTAAGTCCTTGAGATCAATAGCCGAGTCACGCCAGGAGATCGGAATCCTGCCCGCTAGGGTCTTTGGTCTCTTATACTTCTTACCACTTGCAGTAATTTGCGCTGCCACGTAATCTCGGGGCAATTGAGCAAAGCTGTTCTGACTCAGCAGTACCTCCTCCCCAACTAAAGTTAAGAGAAGCAAGAAATCCGAAGTCTCTTCGTTTTTGGGCGGTGTGTCACTGTTGTTGCTGGTCCCCCCGGGCGTGTCATCGAATGTGACCGAAAGGGCGGAGCTGCATTACTCGAGTACATAACTTAGAATCACTTTTCACAGGAGAAAGATCCATGAAGTTTGTTCGCAGCGCTGCTCGCAACATGAGAACTGCCGGTGAGCTGTTTTCCTTTTTTGGTGGACGCCGCTGGTGGGTTCTGCCCATCATTGTCACATTGTTCCTGCTGGGGGCCTTTATCGTCGTCGCGCAGAGCTCCTCGCTCGCTCCTTTCATTTATACGATGTTCTAGGCTACTGGGCCGGGCAGGCTCGATCGAAGCGGTATTCGCGGAGAGGTCCAAAGCGATGTGCCGGTCGAGCCAGCGCCCCCCAAATCAATTGAATCGAGACAGAGCACCGTCCACGAAAGTGCAAGGGAGTTTCATCCGAAATGAGCACCACGGCGACAAGCGATAATTCCTTAAAAACTAATACCGCCAAGCCACCGCGAAAGCACGCCTTTCTCAAGGGACTTCTCGGGCTCCTGATTTTGTGCCTGCTGTTCGAAGGCACCCTGCGGCTGTTCGGTTACGGGCACTACACCATTTATCGGCCCGACGAGCGCCTGCTCTGGGTTCCGGTTCCGGGACGCACGCTGACCGTCGTAAATCATCTTCCGATCACCATCAACAACCAGGGATTCCGTTACCCCGTCGATCTGACCCAGAAGCAGAGCGATCAGTTCCGCGTGATCGCCTTTGGCGATTCCGCCACGCAAGGCTGGGGCGTCGATGACAATTCGCATTACAGCGCCATCATGGAGCGGGAGCTCAATCACGGCAGCTGCACGAAAGAACATTTCCAGGTAGTTTCTGCGGGAGTGAATGCCTATCCCAATTCTCTCGTGGCCGAAAAGTTGAAGGAAGTCGTGGAAAATCCGGCTACTCGTCCAGATGTGGCAATCGTCGCCTACAGCTACAACAGCAATTTTGAAAAGCTCACCAAGCTCCAGGGCGAAGATCGCGAGAAATTTCTGCGCCGCGTCGAATGGAAAGCGATCGCCCGCCGCAGCGCCATCTACAACTACGTGATCGAAGATCTGCTCCGCCGCTTTGCGTATTACCGCCTGCGCCACCTGCTGATGGCCGGCACCCTCGATACGCTCAAGGGCATGGACAATCTGGATATGAACCAGTTCAACGGGAATCTGCAGCAGAGTCTGGCCTTGTGCCGCCGCTACAACGTGCAGCTCGTATTCCTTATGCTCGGCTCGGACGGAGAGACGCCTCAGACCCCGAAGCATCCCTTCCAGATCGCAATGATGGATTTTGCCGCCCAGAATAACGTCCCGATGGTCAATATGATTCCGATCATCAGCAAGCAGGATCAGAGCGCGGTGTTCATGGATCCAGCTCATCCCACGATCTTGGGACATACCATCATTGCCAACGAATTACTCAAGACGGTTGAGACTCTCCCGAATTACGAAGCCGCGTGCTCTAATCCCGCGACGCAGGTTAATGCGGCGCAGGCCGTGGCCCCGGCGCAGTCGCAAGCGGCAGTTTCGTCACGCTAGTCTCGAAATGCAGTCGTAGATTGTGAAGTCGTAGACAAAGAATCTCAGTTCGAAAAAGGGAAGTCGATACTATGCTGAAAAGACTCTGGCAAGCCTGGAAAGAACTCGCACACCGCATCGGTAACTTTCAGGCGCGCGTCATTCTCACGATTTTTTATGCGCTTCTGGTGCCGTTTGGGCTCGGAACGCGGCTGTTCTCAGATCCCCTACGGACAAAAAGTCTGCCAACCGAATGGCTGGACCACACTGGCGATGCCCGCGATATGCAGGCCGCAATGAGGCAATAACGTGTATATCCTTGGAGTTTCCTGCTATTTCCACGATGCGGCCGCTGTCTTGTTGAAAGACGGCGTATTGGTCGCCGCCGCCGAAGAAGAGCGCTTTTCGCGCATCAAGCACGACTACGGCTTCCCCGCCAGAGCCATCAAGTTCTGCCTGGACCAGGAAGGCTTGAAGGGCGAAGACCTCGACTACGTCGTCTTCTTCGAAAAGCCCTTCCGCAAGCTCGATCGCATCCTGATGATGGCGCTCGCGACCTATCCCAAGTCGTACAAAGTTTTCCGCGAGTCCATGATCACCTGGATGACCGACAAGCTCTGGGTCGGCAACAAGCTGCAAACGGAAATCGGCATCCCCAAGGACAAGATCCTGTTCTCCGAGCACCACCTTTCCCACGCCGCCAGCGCATTTCTCTGCTCGCCCTTCGAAGAAGCCGCCGTTCTCACCGTGGACGGAGTCGGCGAATGGACGACCGCAGCCTGGGGCATCGGACGCGGCACCGAGATCAAGCTGCAAAAGCAGATCGACTTCCCGCACTCGCTGGGTTTGCTCTACAGCGCCTTCACCGCCTTCCTCGGCTTCGAAGTCAACGAAGGCGAATACAAAGTCATGGGCATGGCGCCTTACGGCGTGCCACGGTATGTTGACAAAGTCTGGAAGATGATCAAGCAGAATCCCGACGGCTCCTTCGCCCTCGATATGGATTATTTCTGCTTCCATCACTCCACCTACAAAACCTACAGCGACAAGTTCGAGACTTTATTTGGTGCGCCGCGTCCGCCAAAGAGCCTGTTCTTCACCGAAGAGACCGGCTTCCCGAAATATTTCGGCGCGCCTCCCAGCAACATTCACGAACTCTCCAAGATCAACCAGCACTATGCCGATATCGCAGCCAGCATTCAAAAAGTCACGGAAGAAGTGCTACTCAACATCACGCGTTACCTGCGCCAGACCACCGGCATGACGCGCTTGTGCATGGCGGGCGGCGTGGCGCTGAATAGCGTGGCCAACACTCGAATTCTGATGGAATCGGGGTTCGAAGAGCTCTACATCCAGCCCGCAGCCGGCGACGGCGGTGGAGCCCTGGGTGCCGCTCTCTGGGCTTACAATACCGTTCTCGGCAAACCCCGCAACTTCACCATGCAGCACGCCTATTGGGGACGCCAGAACTCAGATGGCGAAGTCCGCGATTTCCTGCAGCGGAACAACATTCCGCACATCCAGTGCGCCAACGAAGACCAGTTGCTCGATCGTGTCGTCGAACAGTTGATCGATGGCAAAGTCGTGGGATGGTCGCAAGGCCGCTTCGAATGGGGTCCGCGCGCTCTCGGCGCTCGCAGCATCATTGCCGATCCACGCAACCCAAACATGAAAGACATCGTCAACGCCAAGATCAAGTTCCGCGAGCCCTATCGACCTTTTGCACCGTCGGTTCTGGCAGAGTGCGCGGAGAAATATTTTGACCTGCCCAACGCCACCAGGCACTGTCCCGCGCGCTACATGCAATTCGTGGTACCAGTGAGAGAGAAAGAGCACGCGACCCTGCCCGCCATCACGCACGTTGACGGCACCGGTCGCCTGCAAACAGTGTTCAAATCGGAGAGCCCGCGCTACTACAATCTGATCGAGCGCTTTGGACAGGCCACCGGCGTTCCGGTTATCTTGAACACCTCTTTCAATCTGAAGGGTGAGCCCATCGTCAATACACCGGCGAACGCGTTCAACACCTTCTCGAAGAGCGAGATGGACGCGCTGGTTCTGGGGAACTTCATCATCGATAAGCAGCTCGTGTAGTTGACGTAAATCGCAGAGACGCAAATCGCACAGAGGATGCAGAAGCAAATGAGCACACTCGCAACCCAGGCTCCACCGGCAACCTTACTGGAACGCTCCATCGACATGCTCGCTTGCCCCTATTGCGGCGCAGGCGTCAGTCTCGAAGGCGAATCGGTACGCTGCAAAGGTTGCAGCCGGAGCTTCAACATCGATAGCGGCATTCCGCAACTGTTCGCTCCAAATGATCCCGAGGCGCAAAAAGGCGATGTCACGGAAATCGTAAAGTCGTTCTACGAGGAAAATCCTTTTCCAAACTACGACGACATCGATTCCGAGCAGACACTTCTGGAAAAAGCCCGCCGCGGCATGTTCGCCCGTCTTCTCGACGAGCAGATTCCGCAAGGCGCGGCCGTGCTCGAGGTCGGTTGCGGCACGGGACAGCTCACCAACTTCCTCGGCATGCACTACAACCGCCGCGTCTTCGGCTCCGATATGTGCCTGCACTCGCTGCGATTAGCGAAAGGCTTCCAGAGCCGCTGCAGAATCAAGAATGCCGGCTTCGTGCAAATGAACTTGTTCCGCCCCGCCTTCAGGCCCGAATCCTTCGATCTGGTCGTGTCGAATGGCGTGCTGCATCATACTGCCGATCCTTACGGAGCATTCAAGTCGATCTCGCGCCTGGTGAAGCCGAACGGAATCATTATCATCGGCCTCTACAACAAGATCGGCCGCCTGACCACCGATTTCCGTCGCTTTCTATTCCGCGTCACCGCCGACAAGCTTGCGTTCCTCGATGCGCACATGCGCAACAAGAATTACAACGCCGACCGCAAACGCGCCTGGTTCTACGATCAGTACAAGCACCCGCACGAGAGCAAGCACACCTACAGCGAGCTGCTCAATTGGTACGAATCGAACGGCTTCGAATATCTCTCGAGCATTCCCAAGATCGATCCCGGCCCCTTCACCGACGAAGAGAAACTTTTCGAGCCGCACGATAAAGGCACGAAGTTCACCCGTTGGATGACCGAAGTGGAGATGTTGATCGGCGGCGGCGCCGACGGCGCTCTCTACATCATGATCGGCCGCAAAAAGAAGTAGGCAATGCAGGCGCCAGTCAGTTTGCCTTGTCATTCCGAGCAAGCGATTTTGCGCAGGGGGAGCCAGCCCTGAGCTTCCGAGTGAGCGCGTTCTTGGAGGCACAATAATTGCGCGTTTTGCCCGGCTCCTTTGAACCTCCCGGCGCGGCCGCTCCATTCCTAAGAAGTAACCCTCTCTTGGGCCGCCAAACCTTATTCCAATCCCACTGCGGGAGACGCAAGAGGTCTGCGCCACCGTCCGCCCGGGAGTTCGTCCAAGCTTTTGAAAAGGAAGAGGCTTCGATCCGCGCCATAAATCCCCTTAGAAATTCACCGCCGCATCAACCGGTGAGGCTGCGCGGGTAGAGACTTTCTACCTCAACCTTTTGACCTCTTGCAGGATGCTGCACACACGCTTACCGTGATGGGACGCCGCCGCACGAGATCCTGCGGATGGTCTCAAGCGGTGATCTGTATCCTCCCCGGAATAAATAAACCAGAACAGAAGCCCCTGCAGCTTCGAGCTTGTTGCAGTTCGACACGGTGAGAGTACACGTGCATAATTCCGAAATCTCCTTGGAGGATTCTGTGAAACTGAGCCGAAAAAATTTTGATTTGACCCAGGCGCCCGCGATCAAGATCGTCAATCTTATCTTGGTGATCGCCTTTGCGCTGAGCGCGGTCGGGCTCTCTGCCGGTCAGCAGGCAGCCAACACGATCAACACGATCGCCGGTGGCGGAACTACGCCCACCAGTCCTCTTAGCCTCGATCTTCCTGGGCCAACCGCGGTTCTCAAAGATGGGCAGGGAAATCTCTACATCACGGCTCCCGCCTCAGCCTACGTCTTTGAGTTGACCCAGAGCGGCACGGTTCAGAATTACACCGGACTCGGATGGGGTTACTTCGCTGGAGACGGCGGCCCGGTTGGTGCTGCCAACGTGGGCTTGGTCACCGACATCGTCGAAGACAGTCTCGGCAATTTCTACCTCACCGACATCGCCGACTCACGCATTCGTGAAGTCAGCAATGGCATCATCAACACCGTTATCGGGAACGGCACGAAATGCGATATCGCGACGGGAACCAACGTCTGCGGCGACGGCGGCCCGATTACAGGCGCCAATCTCAACATTCCCACTTCCATTGCGCTCGACAGCGCCGGCAACGTTTACATCACCGACACAGTCGACAATCGGATTCGGGTCGCGAACATGAGCGCGAAAACTCCTCTTACGGTTGCGGGCACAACGATTCAGCCCCTTACGATTCAGACCATCGTTGGGGACGGCAACGCATGCAACATCGGCACCAACCCCACCTGCGGCGACGGCGGTCCAGCCAGCGCGGCCGAGGTGAATAATCCGATGGGCATCTTCGTCGATGCCACCGGGGACATCTTCATCGCCGACACTCACGATCATGAAATTCGCGAGATCGCCAACGCACTCAACGGCGGCGCAACCATCACTGCCTACGCCGGACAAACCGGCGCCGCCTGTCCGCAAGCCACCAGCGGCTGCAACGACGGTTCGCCTGCCACCAAGGGTCTCCTCCGGCTGCCTCAGGGAATTTATCTGGACGCCAACGGAAACGGCTACATCGCCGACACCGGCGACAACAAAGCCCGGTTCGTGAACGTGAATACCGGAATCATCAATACGATGGCCGGCACCGGCGTGCAGGGTTTCGCAGGAGACGGTGCGCAGGCACAACTGGCTGAACTCGATGCGCCCAACGGCATCTACGTCGATTCAAGTTCGAATATTTACCTTGCCGACACCGGCAACCAACGGGTACGCCAGTTCACATTGGCAGGCACGATTCAGACGATTGCCGGCGGCAGCCTGGGCGATGGTCCGGCGCTCAGTACGCAGTTCGCCAATCCCTATTCAGTCGCCAACTCTTCGGGAACCATCTACTTCACCGATCAGGCCAACAATCGAGTTCGTGCGCTTACCAACAACAGCGGCGTCTACACCGTTTCCACTATCGCGGGAACCGGCAGCCTCGGGTTCAGCGGCGACGGCTTTCAGGCAACCGCGGCAACCATGAACGCGCCGAGCGGCTTGGCCCTCGACAGTATGGACAACCTTTACTTCACCGACACCAACAACCTTGTGATTCGCCAGGTCAATCTCAGCACAGGCACCATCAAGACTGTCGCGGGAACTCCCGGCCAGGGATGTCCTCCGCCAAGCGGTTGCGGCGACGGCGGTCCTGCTACCTCAGCCTCTTTTACTGGGCCGCTCGGCATCGCTACCGATAGCGCCGGCAATCTCTACATCGCCGATTACTTCGGCTATCGCGTCCGCGCCGTCAACATGGGGACGACCACGACCAAGCTCGCCGGAATCTCAATTAAGCCAAGTTATATCGCAACTATCGCCGGAAACGGTACGCAAGGCGATTGCAGCTTCAACAAGACGTGCAACGTGAAAGCGATCGCCGCCGGCATTAACCACCCTGGCGAACCCGCCGTCGATAGCAGCGGCAATGTCTACTTCAGCGATCAGTGGAACAATTCCGTGCGAGTCGTAAGTACTTCAAACGTGATGACCAACTACGCTCTGGGTGGCAAGCCCGGCCCAACCGGAGACGGCGGCCCAGCCTCGAAAGGCGGGATGTGGAATCCGCTGTTAGTTACGCTCGATCCCGAAGGTGATCTCTACATCTCTGGCGGCAACGACGAACTGGTCCAAAGAGTTGATGTCTCGACTACTTCATTGGGCGGTCCGCACGAGATCGGCACGGTGGTCGGCAACGCAGGCAACGCAACCCTCGGAGGCTTCGCCGGAGACGGCGGCCCTGCCGTCGGAACCAGCGTCAGGATTAACAACCTGGGAAGCAGCGTCGATGGATCTGGAAATCTCTACATCGCCGACGCTGGCAATAATCGCATTCGCTACGTACCGCTGGCGGCGGCAGGCTCGCCTTCAGTTTCCAAGCTCAATCTGGGGACTTGGCCGATCGGGCAATCCGGCGGCGGAGTTCCGGTAAGTTTCACTGGCACTGGCGGCGCCGATCTGAGCCTGAACTCAATCAGCGTCACGGGAACCAACTCCAGCGAGTTTACCGCGACCAACAATTGCGGAACTTTCCCAGCTTTGATCGGACCACAAGCGAAATGTACCGTCACCGTGTCCTTGACCCCCAGCAGCTACGGTGCGGTATCGGCGAGTCTGAACTTTAACGATAACGGTCCCAATAGCCCGCAAACAGTAGCGCTCACCGGCTCCGGCCCCGACTTCACCAACGCCGTTTCTCCCAACGCGATTAAAGTGAACGAGGGACAATCCGGCACGTCGACGATCACACTTACACCGGTCGCGAAGTTCAACCAGCAGATCACTCTGACGTGCACTGGCAATCCGGCGAACTCAACCTGCACCATTACGCCGAGTCAGGTCACGCTGAACGGCAGCGCCGCTTCCACCGCAACGCTCAACATTCAGACTCAGAGCACGACGCCGGTCGGTGGCTACACGCTGGTCGTCACCGGAACATTCCAGAACCTGGTGCACACCGCCAACATCACTCTCAGAGTCAATAAATAAACGCTGAAATTAAACATCAACAACCAACTAACAAAAAGGCGAACTCGATATATCGAAGAGTTCGCCTTAACTGTTCTTTTTATTTGAATTGCGCTTGCTCAATCCCATGTCTTCCCCTCGTTACCGCACCGCGTTGCTCGTTATACTCTTCGTGGCCCTGCGCGCGACCAGTCTCCCTGCGCAAACTTTCGAAGGTGTTCTCACCTGGCACAACGACCTCGCCCGCACTGGACAGAATCTCACCGAGACCATTCTCACTCCGCAAAACGTCAAGGCCGCAAAGTTCGGCAAAATCTTCTCGTATTCAGTCGACGGCCAGATTTACGCGCAGCCACTTTACCTGCCGAGCGTGAGCATACCGGGGCAGGGAATTCACAACGTCGTTTACGTCGTAACCGAGAACGACAGCATCTATGCCTTCGATGCCGATGGTCTGCAATCCACCCCCTTGTGGCAGATCAGCCTGACCAATCCCGCGCAGGGCGTCACGCCCGTGCCCTGCGGAACCGACGGCAATAGCGACATCAGTTGCAACGTCTTTCCGTTCTACGGAATTACGTCGACTCCCGTCATCGATTCCTCGAGCAACACGATGTACCTGGTTGCTCGAACCGCCGAAACCAGCGGAGCGACCACAAACTACTTTCAGCGCCTGCACGCCCTCGACATCACCAGCGGCGCAGAAAAATTCGGCGGCCCAATCGCCATTCAGGGAAGTGTCACCGGAACTGGCGCGGGAAGCGTCGGCGGCACGGTTAGCTTCGATCCGCTCGCTGATATTCAACGCGCCGGACTGTTGCTCCTCAACGGCGCCATTTACATCGGCTGGGCCGGAGCCGCTCACGGCTGGATCATGGCCTATGACGCGCAGTCGCTGGCTCAGACCGCGATCTTTAATACCACTCCAAATTCAGTGATCGGCGGCATCTGGGGCAGCGGCGCGGCGCTCGCCGCTGACGATTCCGGAAATCTCTACGCCAGCGTCGGCGACGCGCTCTTCGACGCCGGCAGCGGCGGCATCGATTACGGCGACACAGTCTTAAAGATGAACGCTTTACTCGGCGTCGAAGATTATTTCGCTCCCATGGACCAGCTCTGCCGCGCGCAAAACGACATCGACCTCGGCTCAGCCGGAGTCATGCTTCTGCCCACGCAATCCGGCGCAAATCCGGATGAACTGGTGATCTCGGGCAAGGGCGGCAATCCCTGCGACGCATCCGGAGCCAGCCCGATTTACTTGCTCAATCAGAACAATCTCGGCAAATACAATCCCACCAAAGATCAGATCGTCGAAGAAATCAATGGCGCCGCCAATGGCTATTGGAGCAATCCCGCATACTGGCAAGGACCAAGCAGCGCCTACGTCTATTTCGCGGGAACCACCGGCGATGCCGCTCATGGCGACTCCCTGAAGATGTACAGCGTGACCAACGGCCTGCTCTCTACTGCGCCCTTGGCCCAGAGCACGAACATTTTTCCAGTTGGGGCGACGCCTTCGATTTCGGCAAATGGAACTTCGAACGGAATCGTCTGGGCCGTCGAACGCGCCGATTCGCTCGACACCCGGCCCGGTGCCAAGGCCGCCATCCTCTATGCATACGACGCAACCAACGTCGCGACCATGCTCTACAACAGCGGGCAGGATGGCAATCGCGATCAGCTCGGCTGCGGCAACAAATTCCAGACCCCGACCATCGCCAACGGAAAAGTCTACGTCGGCACGCAAACCCAACTCGACGTCTTCGGACTCCTCGGCGCAGAGTCCGGCCCAGCGGTTTATCTTTCTTTCCCGTGTTACACATTTCCCAATCAGACAGTCGGAACCACCAGCGCGGCCAAAGTCGTAACCCTCAAAAACGGCGGGACCACTCCCCTGACTTTCAGCAGCATCACCATTACCGGCAATAACAGCGGCGACTTTGCCCAAACCAATACCTGCGGCACGTCGCTCGCCGCAAGCGCGAGCTGCACCATCAGCGTTACTTTCACGCCAGCCTCCGCTCAAACCTTCACCGGGTTGGTCACCATCAACGACAATGCGGTCGGCAGTCCACACAATGTTGGCCTCACAGGCACCGGAATTCCCGGCGCGACCGTCACGCTCTCGCCCACCAGCTTAAGCTTTGGCAAGCAAACTGTAGGCACCACCAGCGCGACGAAATCGGTCACGCTGACCAACACGGGAAGCGTTTCGGTGACGATCAGCGGCATCTCGATCACCGGGGCCAATCCAACCGATTACGCTGAGACCAATAACTGCCCGGCAACCTTGCAGGTCGCAGCGAAATGCACCATCAAGGTGACTTTCACTCCGCTGCAGAATGGGCCTCTGACCGCGTCGCTCTCAGTCACGGACAACGCTTCCGCAAGTCCCCAGACCGTTTCGCTGACCGGCTCAGGCGTCTCTCCAAATGTTCAGCTCAATCCGAAATCGCTGACTTTCGCGGCGCAAAAAGTCGGCACCACCAGCCCATCGCAATCAATCACCCTCACCAATAACGGTGGAGGGACCCTGAATATTTCGAGTATCGCCCTGACCGGCACTAACCCAGGAGACTTTGCGCAGACCAACAATTGCCCGGCGAGTCTGCTCACAACGCAAAGCTGCACGATCCAGGTTACCTTTACGCCAACTGCCACCGGAAACCGCACTGCCAGCGTCACGATCACCGATAACGCCGGCAGCAGCCCGCAAAAAGTCTCGCTTACGGGAACCGGAGATTAACTTCCAGGCGCCAATGCGCGAAAGAAATTGCAACTCGGCTATATGAGTCTTTCGTCTCATGCCGACACTAACTTCTGAATCTAGACATAAATTGCGATACAAGACAAACTGAATCACTCCCTCCTGACCGAGAAGGAAATTTCCTGATGATAAAGAAGTGTGCTCTTACCCTTGCCGCAAGCCTGACAATGCTGCTGGCCTTGGCAGCCGGCGTGTATTCCCGCAGAGTGCCGGCATCGGAACTCGCTGCACCAAAGCAGGATTCGGCTGCGATCGCAAAAGCCCGCGGCCTCGAAGCCTTTCGCAAGTCTCCCATCGCTTTTGAAGCCAATCAGGGACAGACCGATCCCCGCGTCAAGTTCGTATCCCGCGGCGCCGGCTACGCTTTGTTCCTCACGGCCGGCGGCGCAGTCATGAAGCTCGAAAATGGAGTGAAGGCAAAGCAGCCGAATATTCAGCCCGCGAAGTCTCCCGCCATGCCCTATGTCGGGGGATACCCAGCGGCCAGTTCTGCCGTGCAGAGCACGCGTGCAACCGAAGCAGTCCTGAACATGCAACTATTGGGCGCAAACCAAAATGCGCCGGTTACCGCGTCGAGCCAGCTGCCGACTACCAGCAATTATTTCATCGGCAATGATCCCGCCAGATGGCGGAAGAATGTGCCAAGCTTCGAGAAAGTTCGCTACGCCGGCGTGTATCCGGGCGTCGACGTGGTGTATTACGGAAACCAGCGCCAACTGGAATATGACTTTGTCGTCGCACCCGGCGCCGATCCCAACGTGATCGGGTTGCAATTCACAACGGGGGCACAGGGCACTCAAAATCTTTTTCCGGCAATCGATAGCGCCGGAGACCTGATCGCTCATCTCGAAGGCGGCGACGTTCGCTTCCACAAACCCCTCGTCTATCAAATTGCCGGGTCGCAGAAACAGTTCATCGATGGGCGGTATCTCCTGCAGGCCAACGGCGAAGTGGCCTTCGCCCTTGGAGCCTACGATCGCAACAGGGAATTGGTCATCGATCCCACGGCGGCGTACTCCACCTACCTCGGCGGCAGCAATGTCGACGTTGGCCTCGGCGTTACGCTTGATGGCTTCGGAAGCTGCTTCATCACCGGCTATACGCTCTCCACCGACTTTCCGACCGAGAATCCGCTGCAGGCAGCGAACGCCGGAGGCGAAGATATTTTCATCACCAAGTTCGACGCCCACGCCGACGCGCCCGAGTACTCCACCTACGTCGGCGGCTCCGGCAACGACGTGGCGACCGATATTCACCTCGATAATCTCGGCGACATGACCGTCACCGGCTACACCACCTCCACCAACTTCCCGCTGGTAAAGCCGATTCAAAGCACCTTCGGCGGCGGCTCAGTCACCGGAGACGCATTCCTTTTTCAGATCGCCTCGCACGGCACCGCGATGGTCTTCTCGACTTACCTCGGTGGCTCGTCCGACGATCAAGGCTCCAGCCTTGCCATCGACAGTAACAACAATATTTACGTTGTCGGCTACACCAGCTCGGTCAATTTCCCCGTGACTGCGGGAGCCTTGCACACGAGTTGCGGCGCAACCTCTGGCGGCACTTGCTCAAATGGATTTGTGTTGAAGATTCCCAGCAACGGAACCAGCCTGACCTACTCCACGTATCTCGGCGGCTCCGGCGGACTGGGCGATGCGGCTTATGGTGTAGCCGTTGATTCGAAGGGCGACGCCTACGTCGCCGGGATTACCGGTTCGCCGAATTTCCCCGTCACCGCCAAAGCCTACGATACAAAATGCGGATCCGACGCACTGTGCAACGGAACCTACGACGGATTTGTCAGCGCCATCAACCCCAAGGGAAACGGATTCGTTTTTTCAACCTTCCTCGGCGGCAGCGGCTATGACTATGCTGCCGGTGTCGCGCTCGACACAACCGGAGTCTACGTTTCCGGTAACACTACCTCGACCGATTTTCCCGTGACCAAGGGCGCATTCCAGACCACCTTCGGAGGAATGTCCTCAGGCTGCGTTCCCAGCAGCACCAACACCTGCGGCGATGTCACGATCACCAAACTGAAGTTGAACGGCACCGCGCTCATCTACTCGACCTATCTCGGCGGCAGCCTGGATGAGAACCCCGGAATGTCGATGGCGGTCGATGCCGGTGGCAGCGTTTACGTCACCGGACAAACCGACTCGCTGAATTTCCCGGTAGCCAGCGCCTTGCTCGGCACTTATAACGGCGGACCGACCGACGCATTTGTGACTAAACTGAACCCGCAAGGCACGGGATTGACCTATTCGACTTATCTCGGCGGCGGCGGCCCCGATAACGGCATTCGCGTCGCGCTCGATCAATTTGCCGACGCTTTCGTTTCCGGCACCACCGGTTCGCTGAATTTCCCCACAACCGGCGGCGTCTTCCAGCCGCACTGCGCATCCTGCGGCCTCGGCATGAGCGATGCCTTTGCCTTCAAAGTAACCACGACCGCAACGCTCAACGTCTCGTTGAAAGCTCCGAGCACCGTGGTCAGCGGATCGACGCTTACCTACACCATCTCGAGCGGCAACACCGGGCCTGACGCGGCCAGCGCCGTCGCTATCACCGATACGCTGCCGGCCGGTACCACATTCCAGAGCGTCACCGTAAGCCCCGGCAGTTGCACTTCGCCGGCGCAGGGCGCAACCGGTACCGTGACTTGCACGCTCGGCTCGCAGCCTGTGGGATCGAGAATCAAAGCAAGTCTCATCGTGAACGTAACCGCTGCGTCCGGAACCGTGATCACGAACAACGTCGGTGTAACGTCGGCCAACGGCAACAACGCTTCGGCAACGGCCAACACAACCGTCAACTAACTTTCGGGTTTCAGTGGGGACATAGTTCAAACGTCTTGGTTGAAATATCTTGGTTCAAACATCTGGGTTCAACGTCTGACGTTCAACGTCAGGTTACAAACTTTTGTGGAGGGTTTGTCGTATGCATCTTCGCGCTTCTGTCGCCTCAATCTGCCTCAGTCTGGCACTCGTCTGCAGCGCTCCGGCGCAGTCGAATTCTCAGCCGGCGCAAAACAATGGCCCGCAGCATCCTTCCGGCGATATGACGGTGATTCAGCACATCGTCTTCATCATGAAGGAGAACCGCAGTTTCGATAATTACTTCGGAACCTTCCCGGGCGCGAACGGCGCGACCTCCGCGCCCATCTCGACCGGCCAGATCATCAATCTCGGGCGCACTCCCGACGCTACGCCGCGCGACATCGCCGGCCACGGCTGGTACGACTACACCAGCGGCTACGACAACGGCAAGATCGATATGTTCGACGTCATCCCCGGCGGCAGCATCAACGAAGACTATCTTTCGATGACCCAGTTGCAGCAGCCCGACCTCCCCAACTACTGGACCTACGCCCAGAAGTTCGTCCTCGCCGATAACGCCTTCTCCTCGCTCCGCGGCGCCAGCCTTCCCAACCATCTCTACATGATCGGCGCGCAATCCGGCGGAGACTTCCTCAATCCCCTTCTCGGAGCCCAGACCCCGAACTACTGGGGCTGCGACGCTCCTGCCGGCACCGTAGCCCGAGTCTCCGATCCCCAGACTGGACTGGTCACCGATCCATTTCCCTGCTGGGATTTCCAGACCCTCGCCGACAGCATGGAGACTGCCGGCGTCAGTTGGAAGTTCTACGCTCCCGCGTCCGGCACTTCCGGCTACACCTTCAACACCTTTGACGCTATCAATCACATTCGCAACGGCCCGCTCTGGGCGACGAACGTAGTCAACACCAACCAGTTCATCACCGACGTTCAAAACGGCAACCTGCCGGCCGTCAGCTGGATCACCATGGGCTCGCCCTACAACGAGCATCCGCCGGAGAGCACCTGCGTCGGCGAAAACTGGACCGTCACCGAACTCAACGCGCTCATGAACAGCCCCGAGTGGGCCTCCACCGCAGTATTCCTCGCCTGGGACGACTTCGGCGGCTTCTACGATCACGTGCCTCCGCCCACCGAAGATTTCTTCGGTCTCGGCGGCCGCGTGCCCTTCATGATCATTTCGCCTTACGCCCAGCCCGGCTACATTTCACACACCCAATACGAATTCTCATCGGTCCTGAAGTTCATCGAAGAACGCTTCGGACTTCCGCCGCTCACCAACCGCGACGCCGAAGCCAACGACACTACTGACTCCTTCAACTTCTCGCAGACTCCGCTCAATCCGGTAACTCTGACTACGCGTAGCTGCCCGTTTGTCGATCCCAACGTTTACGTCGGCGGGCAGACCGTCGGCAAACCGTCTCCGACCACCGTGCTCTACCTGGTCAACAACAGCAGCAAGAAGATGACGCTGACCAGCATCACCGCCAGCGGACCCTTCACCGAGAAGAACAACTGCCCCACCAGCATTCCCGTCGGTCAGAAGTGCACGCTCGATGTCACCTTCAAGCCAACCGCGCTCGGACCGGCCAGCGGAACCATCACCATTAAAGACAGCGATCCAACCAGCCCGCAAACCATCAATCTTACCGGCGTGGGCATCGCCACCGAGTTTTCAGCCATCGCCAACTTCGGATCGCTTTACCTGGGTTCCACCGCGGCCAAAACCGTGACCATGACCAACACCCAAAGCGCCCCGTTGACCATCAGCGCCATCACCGCCGCCGGGCCCTACACCGTCAGCAACAACTGCGGCACGGTGCTCTCCGGCAACAGCAGTTGCACCATCACCGTCAACTTCAATCCGGTAATATCGGGCACGAGCTACAGCGGCTTCTCGGTGCAACTCAACGACCAGCTACCCACGCTGACCGTCGATCTCGAAGGCACCGGCCAGCAAATCAAGTACGCGCCCACCAGCCTGACCTTCCCGAGCACCGCGATCGGCAAGTCGAGTGCGCCCAAGAACATCACCATTACGGCGGAGACGATTCCGCTGACCGTGGGTACGATCAGCACCACAGGCGCCTTCTCGGCCACCAACAACTGCCCCGCAACCCTGGCGGCCAACGCGAGTTGCACCGTAAGCGTCGTCTTCACGCCAACCGTTTCCGGCACCAACTCCGGGACAGTAAGCATCATCAGCAACGACCCCAACAGCCCGGAGTCAGCAAAGCTGACAGGCACCGGATCGTAGTAGAAGGAAGTACGTCGCTGTAACTTCCAAGCCGGAAGCGCAAGCTTCCGGCTTTTTTATTGTGTAGATAATCGTCGGGTGCCCCATCCTTAGTCGCGTATTTTGCGACTAGGGTGGGGATTTTGACTTTGAGTTCGGCGGACTACCCGTTGAAAAAATGCAGCGACGAGGTCACAAAGATCAAAGCGAGACGCCTCTCGTGGTAAAGACGCAGAACGAACCACCCGACCCCAGCCCCAAAAGGGGCGACATAGTGCAGCCCCGGACGTGAGTCCGGGGTAAGCCCAATAAAAGGCAACCAAGCGCGTGGGACGCCACCAACTACCCAATTCCCTCCACGCAACGTTCCAGCTAGAATGCAGCGCAGTGCAAAAGAACCAACTCTATTACGGCGACAACCTCGGCGTCCTCCGCGAGCACATCAAGTCGGAGTCCGTCGACCTCATCTACCTCGACCCGCCTTTCAACAGCCGCCAGGATTACTACGTCCTTTTCGCGGAGAAAGACGGCACCCGCTCCAGTTCCCAGATCATGGCCTTCGAAGACACCTGGGAGTGGAACATGGATGCCGAAGCCGCCTACCAGGAAATCGTCGAGCGTGGCGGCCGTGTCTCCGACGCCATGCGCGCCTTCCGCACCCTCCTCGGCCACAGCGACATGGTTCTCTAGCCAATAGGATCGGGAAGGGCACGGCTTCACAGGCTGCGGAAAAAGCCTGTTTCAAGCTGGTTTGGGAAGGGCACGAGTTCCACTCGTGCCGCTAAGTCATGCAAAATGAGTCGCGCTTCCAGCGCCTGAGGTTGGCTTCTGCTCCCGGCGGGACTTTTTCCTCAGCCTGTTCAGCCGTGCCGATTGACCCCAGAATTACGGGGGCTTCAGCCCCTGAGGGACTCGTTTTCTCTAATCCTATAATTCCCGGGGGTACTGAACTCAAGAAGACCGAGGTCCCGAAGAACCTGAAGCTGCTGACGTATTTTCGGGCGTATGTGTCGGTTAAGCGGATGGGAGGCTCGTAGCTCGGATTCGAACTCGTAAACATCGTCGAGGGAAAACGAAGACTTGCCCAACTTGCGAACCGCGCCGAGAACGTCAAGCGTCCAGCCCCGCACGGACGGGGGCACCTCTGCTAGCTTTCGGACACGCGAGAATTCGCTTCTAACTCTCTGCTTCGGAACCACCGCACCGTCGGAAACTATAGCGATTTTGCCGTCACGCGCTATCTGGTCGAGAAGAATATTGCAGCCTACCCAACCCGCTCTGCGGGCGTAGGCGGCCAGAGGCTTTCGCTTTTCAATAACGCCCTCTGAAAAAAAGACCCTTGGAACCAGCATCAGGTTTGCCACAGCCCAGGATGCCGAGTACTGCAGAACTAACAGGTTAGGAACCCTGTCGGCACGAATTGCGCGAATCATTGCCTCATAGCCTGCATCCACAAGCTTTCGCGGATTCCAAGTTCTTAAGCCCTTAAGCTGAAAGAGCTGCTCACAGCGAGGGCAAGTGAAGTCGATCGCAGGAGCGTTCGTCTTGGACTGCGAGAGTTCGTCAGAGTTACACGCCGGGCAATACAGCTCGCGCGCAACCCATTCCTCTGTGAGTACGCGTGCGATCTGCGACGCAGCCTTATAAGCTGAAGCGATCTCGGGTCTGCACTGAAGATTCATGGCGCAGGATTTGACACCCCGTTAGATATCTTCGCTCTCGTACGGCTCAACTTCGATATCGCAGGTCGGGCACCTGTCGTCGCACATGCAGCTCCAGTCGTCATGCCAAGTGGTCCCATCCTCAGGGCACTTATAGTAATTCCGGAACACGAATACCACAGACCCAGATACGAGTGACTTGGGGCCTCCATCGGCATTGCTGGCCATCTTCGATTTCCTTCCTGCACCCCTACTTCGCTTACAGGAGCTTGCAATCGCGGGACCTTCCGCTCTAAGAAATATCCCATTCCACTCAATTTCCAGACCAAGTGTATTCCCATCGAATTTCTTAACATGATCCATTTCATGAGAAATTGACTCGCGTTCGACGCCATTGATGATCTCCCTGATTTCGAAAATAAACTTGCCCCACCCCGCATCGTTGAGGGCGCGGCGCATCCGCTGAGTGCCTTTGGTCTCGCCTCCACCGGAGCCCGATGATCTCGCTGATCGGAATAGTAAGGTCGCGGAGAGCCCCCTCCAGGTCTTCAACCGCCTGTGGGAAGTCTTTCTCCAGGATGGCTGCAGCGTGAGATTGAAACTGAATCTCAAACCCCTGGTCTCGTAAGATATCGAGCACGCTACTGGCGCCTCCTACACGATAATCTGGGGGAAATACTAACATCGACGGCCGACTCTACTTCCACGACGAACCCCGGGGCGGCAAAACCAAGCAGATCATTTTTTCCGTCAAAGCCGGACACGTCCAGTCAGCCTACGTACGCGACCTGCGCGGCGTCATCGAACGCGAAGACGCGCAGATCGGAGTACTTATCAGCATGGAAGCCCCAACCAAGCCCATGCTGAAAGAAGCCGCCGAAGCCGGTTTCTACAAACCGCCCGGCCTTCAAGACAAATATCCGCGCATCCAAATCCTCACCATTGAGGACCTCCTCGCAGGCAAACAGGTAGCCCATCCCCGCTTGCTCGATGCCACATTCAAGAAAGCCACGAAAGCCAGAAAGCCTGCCGAAGAACAGATTCCTCTAGGTGGGGAGCTTGAGGAACCGTTCTAATGGGGCGCGCGCTAACCACGAAATCACTTTGTGACATCCAACCTTGCCCTCCACAGCCCGATCCCTCAATGATGGTCGAGGCTCACAGTCCAAGAAAAGCACGAGGACTAGGCTCTAAATCAATGATTCCAGGTAGTTTGATTTAAGTCGTTGGACGGACGTATTTTGCGGGGAATTTCCCCCTAACTCGATGATTCCAGAGATAGGGTATGGGAGGGGGGGAGGGGTACCCGAATCACCGGCTCGTCATAACCGAGCAAGAAGCCAAACAAGTGGAGAGAAAAATATGAGTATGCAAAATGTGCCGCGGTGCCAGCATTTGAAAGTCAATGGGACGCAATGCGGCTCTCCGGCGCTGCGGGATAAACGGTTCTGCTATTTTCACAATTCGGTCGGAGTCGTCCGCCAGCGGATTCTGGAGGATGACAAAACCACTCATCCTTTCAGCGTGCCGCTCCTCGAAGATGCCAACTCGGTGCAGGTCGCGCTGATGAAGGTGATGCACCTGCTGGGCTCCGGTCTGATGGATCATAAGACCGCCGCGCTCATGCTCTACGCGCTGCAGACCGCCACCTCAAACCTGAAGAACGTCAGGTTCGAAGCGCTGAACGTGAAAGATACGGTGATCGATACCGACACCGTAGACAAGACGTGCATCCAGGGACATCAGTGGCTGGAAAAAGATTTTCCAAAGCCGCCACAGGTCGAAGAGCCGGATTCCAAAGAACCAGGTTGCCAGGAAAACGAAGGCCGGCAGATCGCGGCCGGCGCAGCCGCAACCGCCGGTGGCGAGAAGGATCCCAAGAAACTTTGCCAGCCGCGGATGAGAGCAAGAAAGATCATGGAGACAGTCAGCCTCGAAGAGGCGCAACGCCGCGTGCAGAGCGCCGCGCGCCAGTGGGTGATGGAAGCAGCCGGCGTCGAGGCGAACATCGCTCCGGGATAACTCCTAAGAAGATAAGACCAGCAAGATGAGACTAAAACGGTAAGGCTAAGAAAGACCGCCACGACAGGCACCAGCCACCGGGACGCTGTCATGCTGAGCGGAGCAGCCAAAAGCGCGCAGCTCTCCTCGCCGCGGAGTCGAAGCTCTGCTAAGCACGACAATGGAAAGGCCGGAAGCTTACGCTTCCGGCCTGACTGGCTGGGTTAGGCTTGGAGTTAGGGCTTGACGATGGTCTTCTTCACCAGCCTGGAGCTGTTGCCGAAGACGTAACCCGCTCCGGTGTATGAGCTGAAGCCGTAGGCTCCGACCGCGACCGTGTTGCCGGAGATGCTGACCGCTGCGCCGAAGTCGGTGTAAGCCGAGCCGTGCGAAACGACGAGACGCGAGTTCTGCGTCATGTTGGTCCATCCGCCGGTGGGCATGACGAACAGGTAAGCCGCGCCCGCCCAGGTCGCGCTGCCGATAATCGCGTGCTCAGCGCCCGCCGCGATGGTCGTTCCGCTGATCGAGACCGAACTTCCAAGCAGATCGTCCGCGATGCCTGCCGAAGCAGTCAGCGTTCCGGTCTGCGTCATGTTGGCCCATCCGCCCGCAGGCATGGCGAAGACGTAAGCAGCGCCCGCGAAGGAGTTTGCGCCCGGAGCTCCCGCGACGACTGTGCTGCCGCTAGTGGCGATGGAGGTGCCAAAGTACTCGCCTCCCGGACCGCTGGCCACAGTAAGCTCGGCCGTCGGAGTCATATCCACCCAGCCGCCTGCAGGCTCGGCGAAGACATAAGCCGCACCTTGCGAGTATTTGCCGCCGACAGCGACGTACGGAGCGCCAATGGCAATGGTGCTGCCGTTGATCGAGACCGACTGCCCGAACTGATCACCAGTGACGCCGTTCGAAGTGAGCTTCGCGGTTTCCGTCGAGCCGACCCAGCCGCCCGCAGGCTCGACGTAAACGTACGCCGCGCCCTGATCGAAGTTGCTGTCGACCGTTGCATGCGGTTCGCCGACGACGACCGTCGAGCCGCTGATGCTGACCGAGTATCCGAAAAAGTCGTCCAGGCCACCGTCAGAAGCGGTGAGCTTGGCAGTCTCGTTGCCGTTCGCCCAGCCGCCCGTCGGTTGGACAAAGACATACGCCGCGCCCTGGCCCTGATTGGAGCCGATCGTTGCATCCATTGCGCCGACGACGATGGTGCTGCCATCGATCGAGACCGAGTTGCCGAAATAGTTGTAAGGTGCGCCGTCGGAGGCGGTGAGCTTGGCGGTTTGCGGCATGTTCATCCAGCCGGCTTTGGGCTCGACGAATACATAAGCCGCGCCCTGATAGGTGTTGGAGCCGACGGTCGCCTGCGGCGCTCCGACAACAATCGTCGAGCCGCTGATAGAGATCGAGTAACCGAGCCACGCGCCGGTTGTTCCATCGGTCGCGCTCAGCTTTGCCAGTTGAACCGTAGGATCGACGGTGATCGGATATTGCGCCCCCGCGTCATCGACGTGCAGCAGCAAGTTGCTGCCTTTCACCTGCAGCCAGCTTTCAAGCTCATGCCCGGTTTTGTCGTAGGCGGTCAATCCGGCGTAGCGCAACAGCGGCTTGCCGGAGCGATCATTGAGGCTCAGGCCCTTGCGGTCTTGATCGGCGACGGCCACGAGATTGCCTGAAACGGATAGAGCGATTGTCAGCGAATCATGTTGCGAGTTGAGGGAGGGTTGGCTGATCGTGAATCCTTGTTCGAGACCTGCGGGTCCGTTGACGTACCATTCGGTCAAAGTTCCGCGGCGGTATTCCACGCGGTTCGAGTTGGCGATCGGAGCGGCGGGTTGCGCCGCTCTCAAAGCGTTGCCGTATCCGTATCCGAGAAATGCCATACCCCAGCGATCCTTGCCGCTGTTAACCTCGATATCCCGGGAAGTAAAGTTGGCGGAAAGATCCTGATCAGAATTGGTGATCACGATTGAAGTCTTGGAGGAATGCGCGTGGTAAACCAGCGAGTCGGCGCCCAGCGTTGCTGAGATCGTCGATTGCGCCGAAGGTGTTAGCGAAGTCTGGTTGGGAGTTGAACTAGCGCGAAGAGACAATGAAAAGGTGACAACGATAGTGAGGGCGAGGGTCAGGCGCTTCAACATAAGAAAGTCCCTTTCGATTCAGCAGAGACGGCTAGGAGTTTGATGTGGGACGAGCAATCGGGGGAACTACCTCATCCGCTAATGCACACGATTCTGCACCTGTTATCAGACAAGGTCAAGATGAAGGAATTTGCAACCCCATGCGGGCTGAACAGCCGAAGGTCTATGCTAAGATCGTTGAAAATACCCCCCAATCCTTTCGGAGAATCCAAGACATGCGCTTGCTTTTGCTGTTGTGTCTGCTGCTGCCATTGAGCCTCGCCTGGAGCCAGGCCGAACCGGACGAGCCACCCGCAGGATCGGCGACCGCTGGCGACCACAATACTGGCGACCACATACTAATCTGGACAAGGACGACAAGCAGCCGCTGCCGGATTCAGCGGCGAAAGTTCCGCAGGATGCCGCAGTGTTGACGATCAAGGGTTTGTGCCCCGAGCAAAAGAAAACGGTATCCGCACCGGCAGTTTGCCAGACCGTTATTACTCGTGCCCAGTTTGAAGAGCTGACGGATGCGCTTCACCCCAACATGCCGCCGACGACCAAGCGGCAGCTGGCCAGCTCTTATCCGCGGCTGATGGCGATGGCCCGGGAAGCGGAGCAGCGCGGACTCGACAAGAAGGAACATTTTCAGGAGATGATCGCCTTCGCGCGCCTGCAGATTTTGTCGCAGGATCTGGTGCATGAGATCGAGGACGAAGCGGCGCAGATTTCGCAGCAAGAGATCGAGGACTATTACCGCGCGAACACGGCGAACTTCGAGCGAGTGAATGTGGAGCGGATCACAGTGCCCAACATAAGACAGACGCAGGGGAATCAGAGTGTTGGTGCGTCAGGTAAAGAGGGCATCGAAGCGGACAAAGAGGCGATGAAGGGAGAAGCCGACTCGCTGCGTGGCCGTGCCGCCTCGGGAGAGGATTTTGCCACGCTGCAAAAGGCGGCTTACGACTTTGCCGGGCTGACCACGCCGCCGCCAGCGACGAGTTTGTCGATGATTCGGCGCACGAGCCTTCCGGCTGGCCACGCATCGGTATTCGATCTGAAGGCGGCGGAGGTTTCGCCGGTGATCAGCGACGACGGAGGCTTCTACATTTACAAGGTCGTATCGAAACAGACGGAGCCGCTGAACGAAGCTGAAAGGGAGATCCGCAAAACCCTTGAAACTCAACGGGTGCGAGCCATGATGCAGAAAGTGCAGGATTCGATCACAACCGAAATGAATCCGGCATACTTTGGCCCGCCATCGAAGCGGCATACTCCAACACAGGGCGCAATTCAGGGGAAGACGTCTCCGGCGGCTGCGGCCAGCACGCCGACGGAAAATCCGAAATAATTCGGGGGGGCAGAGCCGAAAGGCCCTAATCCTTTCTGGCCTCGATCTCCTAATAATTGTATTGACTTGAGGTGGGTAAACGTCTATTACCTATATTGGCCTGAGCCCCCCTCTGGGCCGCATTCTGTCCGTCTTTTGGACAGGCTTTCTAAGACCGGGTTCCGCTCGAAATCCATAATCAGAGGTCCGTGTGATTATGCTCCGTGTGATTCATAAGAATCCTCCCGTTTCATTGCTGCCGAGAACCAGCGAGCGGCGTTCGCTGGTCTCCAGCGGCTGGCGAGCGGTTCTATGCATCGTTGTATTGCTTCTGGCGACGAGCTCCGTGTGGGGCCAGGCAAGCGTTTTGACTGGACGCAATGATGTTTCTCGCGACGGACTATTTGGCACCGAAACTTTGCTAAGCCCGGCGAATGTGAACTCGACCCTGTTCGGCAGCCTGTTTTCCTGCAATGTGGATGGGTATGTTTCGGCGCAGCCCTTGTATGTGCCGGCGGTGACTATCAACGGCACCACTCACAACGTTGTGTATGTGGCGACAGAGCACGACAGCGTATTCGCCTTCGATGCTGACAATACGAACTGCCAGGCTCCGCTTTGGCAGGTCAATTTAATTCCGTCGGGAAGCACGACCGTCCCCGTTAACGTGCAGGGTTGCGTTGGCGTCAACGGGCTCGTGGAGATTGGAATTTTGGGGACGCCGGTCATCGATCCGACAAGCAACACGCTGTACGTGGTAGCCAAGTCGACGATCACCAATACCGACAAAACCAGCTTTTGGCTGCATGCGCTGGACATCACTTCCGGAGCGGAAAAGTTCGGCGCGCCGATCACAATTAACGCTTCGGTATCAAGCATTAATGGCACGCTCAACTTCAATCCGCTATCGCAGATGCAGCGCCCGGCGCTGCTGCTTTCGAATGGAACGGTGTTTGTCGGGTTCGGGTCAAATGGCTGCGACCTCAAAGATCACGGCTGGTTGATGGCCTATAGCGCCAGTTCACTGGGGCAGGTTGGTGTGTTCAATGCCTCGCCCGATGTATCCGCGGGAGACGCGATCTGGATGAGCGGTGATGGTCCGGCGGCTGACTCGAACGGCTACATCTACCTGGTTACGGCGAACGGCGACTTTGACATAAATATGGGAGGATCGGATTACGGCGATTCCGTGGTCAAACTGCAACTGACCAGCAATGGCCTCTCGGTGGCGGATTACTTCACTCCTTTCGATCAGGGAAACATGGAGGAGAATGATCTGGATCTCGGTTCGGGCGGCGCCATGCTGCTCCCGCCGCAGTCGGGAACGTATCAAAATCTTCTGATTGCCGCTGGCAAGACGGGAACCGTCTACGTCATCAACGAGCAGGATTTGGGTCAATATGACATCGACGGAGACAATAACAATCAGATTCCGCAATCCATCGCCAATGCGCTTCTGCAGGAGTACGGCACGGCAGCCTACTGGAACAATATGGTTTATTTTTCGGCGCACAACGACTATCTGAAGGCATTCAGCCTGACGAACGGGGTGCTCTCTTCTACGCCGGTGGCGCAGTCGAGTACTCATTACCAGGTTGTGGGAGTGCCCGTAGTGTCCGCGAACGCCAGTACCAACGGCATAGTGTGGCTGGTGCGCTTTGTGAAGAACAACGGGACGGAAGGGCTTTACGCCTATAATGCAACGCCGAGCGGTGCGACCCTTCCTGAACTTTACGATACGAGTCAAAATGCCAGCCGCGACACTCTAGGCGGGACGGCGCACTTCGCGACGCCGATCATCGCCAACGGGAAAGTTTACGTGGGAACAGCAGCGACGCAATCGCAGCTGAAAGCGTATGGACTGCTGCCGACGCTTTCGGCGAGCGCGGGCAACAGCCAGTCGGGCACGGTGGCGACGACGCTGCCGACGGCGCTCAACGTTACGGCCGCGGATTCATACCAGCATTTGCCGATTTCCGGAGTGGCTGTGAGCTTCAGCGATGGCGGGGCTGGCGGCACGTTTAATCCGACGAGCGCGACCACAAATTCGAGCGGCATCGCGACCACACAATACACTTTGCCCACAAAGGCAGGCGCAATCACGATCAGCGCGACCAATCCGAATTACGTTGCGGGCTCGTTCAGCGAAACGGCGACGGCTGGAAATCCGGCTGCGCTCGCCGATATTTCCGGAGGGTACCAGACGGGCGTGGTCGGAACGACGCTGCCCGCACCGCTTCTGGTTCGCTTAAAGGATACGTACGGCAACGTGGTTCCCGGGATTCCGGTTTCGTTTACCGATAATGGCGCCATGGGAACGTTCGCTCCTCCCAGCCCGGTCACGACGGATTCTACCGGCACGGCGACCGTGACCTACACGCTCCCCACGAAGGCACAGACCATTACGATCACTCCATCCTATGGCACGCTTTCGGGGAAATTTCTGGAAAGGGCGACGGCTGGGGGAAAACGCCAGTGAGTTCGCTCTCGCAATGATTTCCCAGACAAAAAACTTCCTCGTGTAAAATGCTGCTGTCGGAGGCGATTTAGAACGAATGCGATCGAAGGTCTGCGTGTGTTTGCTTGTGGGCGTGTTCCTGGTGCCGTTTGTGTTGGCTGATTCCGATAGCAGTTGTCCCGCTTCTCAAGATTATCGAGAGCCGCACCGTTTCGACCGGTACATCGTAGGGATAGTTCCTGGCATTGCGCCGCACGGAAAAGAGAGGGTTGAATTCCGTTGCCTGGGAACGATCACGCCGCCGCAGGGCGTCCGAAAAACCATTGCCAAAGATTGGACGATGGCGGTGGATCCTGTTTCCGGAAGCGACGTCAACGGAGATGGCAAGCCCGATGCCGTCTTCGACGGGCATACCAGCGGGGCACGCTGCTGCTATGAATATTGGATTGCGAGCCTGAGCCGGACGCCGAAACTGATACGTGAACTCCGCAGTGCTCTGCCGGCGAAATTCGAGAAAAATTCTGATGGCGCGGTCGAGATTCGGATTCCCGACGCTGCCTTCCAATTTTTCATGTTGCCATTCGAGGAGGCGGTGACGCCGCTGGTTATCTTTCGGCTCGAGGGCGACAAGATGATCGACATCAGCGCACAGCACCAGCAAGAATACGATGAGCAGATTTCGAAGGCGCGGAGTGAACTCAGACCGGGCGAGCTGGAAAAATTCCGCCAATCGCGATATAACGACAAGCTCTTCATGGATCAGTTGCCGGCGGTGAAAGGCGTCCTGACAATTGTTTTGGACTATCTCTATAGCGGGCGCGAGCAACAGGCGTGGCAGACTTTGGAGGAGATGTGGCCTGCCTCTGACCAGGGGCGGGTGAAAGCAACGATTCTGGAGCGGCGCCGGCGCGGCATCGTGAATCAGCTCTCGGCGACGGAGCTGAAATCCGGGTCGTGACCGAATCGAGAGGTGTTCGAAAAGAAGCGGGATCGCTTCCGTGCTGTCGGGCGAAATAGAAGTTAGTTAGTTTCCTCCCTCTGCGCTTGCCCTCAAGGTAACCCTGCAAGCGAGAAACTGCTGGAAGATGATGTCCGATTGGTGATAATCTTCCCGCCATCCCCCTCACGAAAGTCCGGGCACGCTTAGCGGTCGTCCGGTGAAGACCACACTGGAGAGCAAGGAGTTTCCTCCTCGTAAAAATCCCGTGTGGAACGGGAGCAGCTTGCGACGAGATTGTCTGGCCAGCCTTTAAGGAGTTCATGCATGGATTGTGGCCGCTTCAAGAAATCCAGACGTTTGGGTGCGGGGCTATTTTCAAGCTTGCTGTTTGGGCTTCTGGCTGTCATGGCCGGAGCGCAGACCGCAGCCAATTCTGGAGTGGCACGGGGATTAGGTCCGGCCTATGACGCGGGGCATGAAGTTACGGTGGAAGGAACGATTCAGTCTGTGGTGACACAGCATGCGGTTGGCGCTCCGGCGGGCTGGCATGTAATGGTCGCCGGGCCGCAGGGATTGGTGGATGCGCATCTGGGAGCGTTCCTCAGCGAACAAACCAAATCTGCATTGATTAGTGGGTCGCCGGTCCAGATTATTGGGGCGATGGTGTCGCTCAATGGAAAAGATTTTCTTTTGGCGCGGCAGTTTACAGTGGGCGGGCGAAGCGTGATACTGCGCAGCGCACATGGGCTTCCGGTGCACGAGCGGTTGCCGGGAGAATCGCGGCCTGCGCGGGCGCGCAAAAGTAACATCTCCGACCAGACCGGGAGTGAGCTATGAGGCTGAAAGCTCACGCCAGGTTGCAGGGGCCGGGATTTCTTGGGGTTGTGTGTATTGTTGTCGTTGTTTTTGCGAACTTTGGTCTGCTATCCGGGTGCGGAGGTGGGAGTTCATCCGGGTCTTCGGGCGAAGTGATTACGGCCTCAACCACCTCAACGCCGCAGAGCGAGCAGGTGGGGCGATCGTTCCAACCGTTGACAGTGACGGTCACGAACAATGGATCGCCGATGGGAAACGTGACCGTGACATTTACCGCGCCATCGACCGGCGCCAGCGGGACGTTCGTGAATAAAACCGCCACCGACACGGAGACCACGGACGCGGGCGGCATTGCCACGGCGACCAACTTCACCGCGAATACCATCGCAGGATCGTATTCGGTTACGGCTTCGGCTTCGGGCGCATCTTCCGCGACGTTTAGTCTCAGCAACACCGCGGGAGCGGCGGCGACGATCACGGCGACGAAAGGATCGAATCAGACTCAAGCGCTGGGGGTGGCGTTTGGAACTGATTTGGAGGCAACTGTCCTTGATAGCGATTCGAATCCGGTGAGCGGGGCGGTGGTGACGTTTACGGCTCCGGGTTCGGGAGCGAGCGCGACGTTTGCGGCGTCGGGAGGCTTGGGAGCGCCCGGCGCGAGACATCACGACCGCCACGACGAACGCGAGTGGAGTGGCCACTTCACCTACGTTAACTGCGACCACGGCGATCGGGACTTATATGGTGAATGCGTCAGTGCCGACGACGCCCGGAGTCGACGACTCCACCAGCTTCACCCTGACGAATACTGTGGGAGCGGCGGGTGCGGTCGGGGCGAGCAATGGGTCACCGCAATATGCAATCGTCAGCACGGCGTTTGCGAAACCACTGCAGGCTACGGTGGTGGATGAGTTCTCAGATCCCATCAGCGGCGTCAATGTCACTTTTACTGGCAATCGCTTCTGGTGGCGCGACTGGAACATTCGCCAACGGAACGGCGACCGAGACCGACACAACCGACAGTAACTGGCATGGCACGTCGTCGATCTTCACGGCGAATGGGGCCCAGGTTGCTACAGGTTACCGCTTCCGGCCCGGCGGGAGCCGGCATCGGGACCTTTAGTCTGTTTAATGTCATGCCCAGCGTGGCGGCGAACGGGGTTGCGCAAAGCGCCACGGTCAACACCGCCTTTGCGACGCAACTGCAAAGCATGGTTACGGGCTCGCGGGCGGGGGGAGTTGCGGGGGACCGCAACCGTTGACCGGAATTACGGTTACCTATTCGGCTCCTTCGTTGGGGGCGAGCGGGAAATTCTCCGATACGGGCTCGAACACGACCACGGCGGTCACGAACGCGCTTGGCGTGGCTAATGCGGCGCCGTTTACGGCGAACGGCACGGTGGGTTCTTATACTGTGATTGCTTCAATTCCGGCGGCATCGGCCGGAGCGAGTTTCAGTCTGGACAATACGGCGGCCGTGACGCTGGCGACGGGCACATACGTGTTCTTTGTGTCTGGAACCGACAATCTCGGGATCGATGGCGTGTTTCCATATTCGTTAGCGGGTGCTTTGCAGGTCGGCGGCGGGGGCATTGTTGGTGGCGGAGAACTGGACTTCAATAACTATTTCTATGCCGACAACGACCTGATCAATGGTCCGGCCAGCACCATCTCGCAGGGTACTGATGGGAATTTCATTCTGACTTTAACTACCTGTAATGTCACCGACTGTACAGACGTCGATCTGAATGCGGGCGTGTCGGGTGTGATTACGCTCGATGCCAGTTTGCTTCCGACGAACTCGCATCAAGGCTTTGTTACCGAGTTCGACAGTGCGGCGACGGGCAGTGGGACATTCGATTTCCAGACCAGCACTTCCTTGGCGAATAATGGCTACGCTTTTGCACTGAATGGCCTCGATCCTTCTGGCGAGCCGCTGGCGATTGGCGGGGTGATCAACGTGAACGGCACGAGCGTCACGTCCGGCGAGTTCGACGCCAACGATGCTGAAACGCTTTACGTAGCCAAGCCATTTAGTTCGGGAACGATCTCCGCTCCTGATTCTTTTGGCCGAGTTAGCATCGCGCTGATGGCGCAGGACTCGGCGGACTTTCCGGAAATCGGTCTTGCCGGTTACCCGGTGGATGGTTCCTCCGTTCGGCTGGTGGAGACGGCCGATTCGTATCTCGGCGGTCTGGGAGGGAGTGCCTATTCTCAGGGGTCGACTATGTTTGCTTCGGGCTGCACGCTGGGCACGAGCTATGTGGTCGGATTGAATGGGATTGATACTGCGGGCGAATTGCAGGCTGGCGGCTCTGCTTACGCTCTCGAGCTCCAATTGCACTGTGAGCGGATTCATCAGCTACAACGACCTCACGGGCCTTGGAGCGGTAGGTCCCGCTGCGATCACCGGGGGAAATTATTTGCCGGACGGAACCGGGCGAGTAACGCTTTCGAATCTGACCGACGGCACAAACACGTTCAATCTTCAGCTCTATCTGGATGGCAGTGGACATGCGACGTGCCATTTCGATGGATACAACGGATGTGCTGGGTGGCGTTGGCCTACCAGCAGACTGCGAGCTCGTTCAGTGCAGCGAACTTAGTGGGGGCTATGCGATGGACGCGACAGGATGGTCAGGGTTGGAATAACTTGGTGAGATCGGCGCTTCGGCCATTGCGGCTACGGCGGCCAGCGCGCTCTCCGGGACCTTCGACCTCAACTGGCTCTATCCTGCATCCGTCGCCAGCGGAGGTGCCGGATAAGTCTGTTGATGGTGCCTTTACCGGCGTTTCTACCGGCATGTTCATCGGAACTATCAAGGGTTGGATGTCACGACCTGCGAGCATCTTCATGTCGGGGAGGTCGGCTGCACTGCCGACATTTTCAATTACTACCTGATCGACGCGCTCGGGCGATTCAATCGCAATTGAAACGGACACGAACCAGCTCACTCTTGGCTACTTCTTCCAGAGTCAACCGAACTAAAAGTCAGAAGCGGTGATCGAGGGAGAAAGCATAAAGATTCAGGGAATGGGAATCGAGAACATAGTGAGGAATGAATTCATGAAGTGCAGAAGTGGGGTGCCGGGGAGACGAGTTGTTGCCGGACTAGTGGTGTTTTTCGCGAGCGCAGCGCTGGCAACTTCGCTTGTCGCGCAGTCGGCGGCCGCGCCTCATCCATTTCGCTACGAGGTGGCTAACGAAAGCACAATCAGCGGCGTGGTCGCGAGCGTGCTTGTGAAACCGGCGTCTGGAATGATTTTTGGCTCTCATCTCCTGCTGACGACCGCATCGGGTTCAGTCGATGTCAGCCTGGGACGCTTCGGACTGCAGGGCAAGAATGCGCTGGCCGTAACTGCGGGGCAGCAGGTTGAAGTGACGGGAGAGCTGAAAACGATCAAGGACCAAAAAGTGTTTCTGGCGCGCTCCGTGAAGGTTGGCGCTGAGACTTATACGATTCGAAACGAGCATGGGATTGAGATTTCTCCGCAGGCACGTGAGCCGAGAAGTGAGAAGGGAAGCTCGTTATGAAGCGGAGAGCCTATGCCTGCGCTCTGGTCGTGATGTGGCTGACACTGGTCTTTTTGCCGGGGTGCGGTTCGAGTTCTGGCGGCGGCACGAAGTCGACGGGAGAAACGATCGCCGTCTCAAGCGGCTCGCAGCAGAGTGCGAACATTGATGCCGCGTTCAGCAGCCCAATCGTCGCGACAGTAACGACGAACGGATCGGCCACCAGCGGGGTGACGGTCACCTTTACGGCCCCCACCTCCGGAGCGAGCGCGACGTTTACCGGCGGCAAGAACACGGTAACGGCGACAACGAACCCCAGTGGCCAAGCCTCGGCAACATTGACGGCGAATGGATCGGTCGGGTCGTACTCTGTCACGGCTACCGCGCCCGGTGCGACGGGCACCGCCAACTTTCAGCTGATGAACACCTCCGCCGGCACGATCAGCGCGACCGGCGGCATCACCCAAACCACAGCCATTGACACTGTCTTTGCTTTGCCGCTTACAGCGACTGTAATGACTGGCGGCTCAGCGGCCGCAGGAGTATCGGTAACCTTCGCAGCGCCGACATCGGGGGCAACCGGCACGTTTACGGGTGGAAAAAGCACGATCAGCATGACCACGGATTCGCAAGGCAATGCTTCTGCGACCGTGACCGCGAACGGCACCGCGGGCGGACCTTACACCGTGATGGCTACGGCCCCCGGGATTGCGGGAAGTGCGAATTTCAGTCTGACCAACAATCTGCTGTCGCAAGCCACGCTCAGCGCGACCGGAGGAACGCCGCAGAGCACCACGGTCAGCACTGCGTTCCCCAAGCAGCTGCAAGCAACGATCACTGGCGGCCCGCAGGTCAGCGGCATCCAAGTGACCTTCACCGCTCCCTCGTCGACGGCGAGCGGGACTTTCGCCAATGGAAAAAATACAGAAACCGATATTACCAACGCGAGCGGAGTTGCGACCTCGTCGACATTCACGGCAAATAGTACGTTCGGGGCTTACACAGTGACAGCTACGGCGGGTTCGGGCGTAGCAGGAACCGCCACCTATAGTTTGACGAATACGGTGTCGCTGGCGGGCGCGACGCTATTCTCGTTCAATTTGAGCGGCCTTGAGGCGATCAACACCGGGCCTAATTTCTATGCCGTCGCCGGGTCGGTCGCCATCGATTCGAATGGCACCGTCATCGCCGGGGAACAGGATTATAACGATGGTTTCGGGTTCACTTCGCCGCAGCCGGCGGGCGATCAAATCAGTGGCGGAGCCCTGACCGTAAACGCCACCACTGGGCAGGGAACACTCACGCTGATTACGAACAATACAAACCTGGGCGTGAACGGAACGGAGACTCTGGGCGTGCAGTTTGTGAATGCCAAGCATGCGCTGATCATTCAATTCGACGGCAGCGCGACTTCGAGCGGCAGCATGGATTTTCAAACCTTGCCGAGCACGCTCAGCGGAGGATATGCGTTTACGCTCTCTGGCGTGGACGCGGTTAATTACTCTTCGGCGGTATACGGAGGAGTGTTTACGATTACTGGGAACGCCGTGCAGGGCGTTTACGACGTTGATGATCTTGGAGCTAATACGACTCCGACGCTGGGAACGGCATTCACGGCAACGATCTCAGCCGCGGACGAATTTGGGCGGGGCACGATGCTGGGCAGCGGTATCGCCAACACGTTGAACTATTACATCGTTGGGCCGGAAGCTGTCCGGATCATCGATGTGGATAACGTTGCCGGGGTCAGTGGCGATTCGGCCATCGGGTCGGCCTTCGGTCAGGGCACCACAACATTCACTAATTCGTCGCTTGGAACTTCCGTCTTCGCAGTGGAAAGCAATGAGTTTCAGTTGAACTTTGCGGCCGCTGGTATGTTCACAACGGCGTCCGGTACGTTTTCAGGAGTTGCGGACGACAACGAAGTGGCAAATGGTGTGCAAATCGATACCGGCGCTCCGATTGCGGGCACTTACTCCATTTCCAATACCGTCGGCTCAACCACATATAACGGATACGGCAGCTTCACCATTAACGCTACCGACTTGGGAGACATCAGCGTTCTTGGGATCTACATGACTGATCCGAATCTCAACCTGAGCGATCCAAACAACACTACCAGCGGCCTCGGCGGCGCTTTGCTTGCCGACCTGGACGGGTTCGATCTTAACGGCACAGGAATTGTGGTTCCGCAGACCGATACATCGAGTGCCAGCTTCACGAACACTTATGTTTTCGGAGCGCAGGAACTCAATTCTAATATCCTGGGTTGGGAGTTTGACTTCGTCGGGCAGGGAACGGTGACCAGTCTTGCCCTGAGCGGAAGTGGGCTCGTTAGTGATCCGTGGTTGTTTTTCACAAACACCACGGTGTGCACTGCGCCGGGAACGCCCGCCGGCTGTGGTACGGACTCAGGCGTTACCTTGACGGGGACGGCGGTAGCTGATGGGAGTAACCCGGGTCGCTATACACTTCCGCTCGGCAGTTCGCTTACGGTGACGGCGGGCGATGACACGCCGTTCAACGTTGTGGTTTACCAGGCGAGTGGGGGCGAGTTGTTCTGGCTGGAAGTCGACGCGGACAGCCTGTTTCTTGGAAGCTTGCAGCGGCAAGGATCGCTCACGGGTATACCTGCGGTGAGAGCCGAGCATGGTGGTTCAGAAGTCAAACCGAAATAACTGTTACTTCCGTGTACCGCCGGGTTTTTAAATGGAGTCTTTAGTATGTTGTCAGCTTAATGCGGGTGCTGCACACTAAGGGCAGAGAGCTGTGCGCAGCCCTGAAAACCCAGGGAATTAGATATTCAGGGCCAACGCACAAACGCGTTTCCCCCCTTTGAGCAAAACGATCCGTTGGCGCAATTGGAGTCAGGTCCTTGCTCAAGCCAAGGTTGATCACTGAAGGGTGAGGACGATTGACGCCCTTCGGAAAAAGAGGGCGCAGATCGTGCCACAGCAGGAGTTTATCGTCCTGCAATCAGGAGTTTTATGGTACAGAAGTTCTTCTCCATCGTTGCTTTGGTAATTGCGGGCGCGCTATTGGGCGCGCCTACGAATGCTCAGACCCCGGCACTTCAGGAGACTCCGCAGAGTGATGCTCCCCGCGCTGACGGGCATGCGATGGACGGGACGGCGAACGCTCGGACTCCTTTTAATCCCGTCCCAGTGGCGCCGCAACCGCCCGCTGTTCCTCGAGTTGGACAGGAGCCACGCGAAGGAGCGGGTGGTTCTCAAGCTCCGTACGTGCCGTTTTCTCCCGAGCCGTTCCGCGGGAAGATTTCACCCGTTCCAAAGCACGTCGGTTGGGTGCCCCGCGATCAGCAGCCGGTGCCTCCGAGCACTATCACTCCGGTGATCATGCAGCACAATGATTTGTCGCGCACTGGTGAGTATCTGACTGAGACGACTCTCACTCCGGCGAATGTGAATTCGAGCCAATTCGGAAAAGTGTTTTCCTACCCGGTGGATGGGCAAATGTATACGCAGCCGCTTTACGTCCCCGATGTCACGATTAACGGCACGAGTCACAATGTGGTTTACGTGGCAACCGAGAACGATAGCGTTTACGCCTTTGACGCCGATGGCTTATCGAGCACACCACTTTGGCAGGTGAATTACCTCAACTCGACTTCGAGTCTTTCGGTTACGCCGGTGCCTTGCGGAACCGACGGCAGCACCACGGACATCAGTTGCAACGTCTTCCCTTACTACGGAATTACGGGGACTCCGGCAATCAGTCTTGCGACCCAGGGTCCTGCGACGGGAACAATGTATTTCGTGGTCCGGACGCAGGAGACGCCGACTGGGGGTCTTCCTAATTATTACCAGCGCCTGCACGCCGTGGACATTACCACGGGTAAAGACGTCAGTGGCAGCCCGGTTGCAATCTCTGCAACCTTTCCGGGGATTGGCGCGGGCAGCGACGGAAGTACGGTTACGTACGATCCCCTCGGAGACATTCAACGCTCCGCGATCACGCTGGCGAACGGCAACGTTTATATCGCCTGGGCCGGGGCTGCGCACGGCTGGATCATGGCGTATAACGCAACCACGCTGAAGCAAGTCGCTGTGTTCAATACCGCGCCCAATTTCGTTCTCGGCGGCATATGGCAAACCGGCAACGGCCTGGTCGTGGATGGTTCCGGAAATCTTTACGTCGCGGTGGGCGATGCGATGTTCGACGCTTCGCTGGGCGGCACCTATACCGACGATTACGGTGACACCGTGCTCAAAATGAGCTCCACCCTGGAGGTGGAAGATTACTTCACTCCGATGGATCAGCTCTGCCGGGCGCCCAATGATCTCGACGTCGGCTCGGCGGGACCGATACTTCTGCCGACGCAGGGCGGTAAATATCCCAATGAGTTGCTGGTGCTGGCCAAGAGCGGTTACGGCATTTCGGGCGATACCTGCGACACCTCGGATGTCTACCTTCTTAACCTGGATAATCTGGGCAAGTACGATACCGGAAACGGCAGTACGGATAATGTGCTCGAGGAGTTTACTGACCCTCCGATCGTCGGTACCAATAATATTCAGCCCCAGGGCTTCTGGAGCAGTGCGGCATTCTGGCAAGGCACGGAGAGTGCGAATGGCCAGACCGGCACGAGCTATGTCTATATGGCGGGGACGAGTGCGCTGGACGACTTCAATGGGGGCGCGCCCCTCGATCAGTACAGCATTAACGGGGTAACGGGATCACAAACCGCAGTGCTCTCGAATCTGATCCAAAGCTCCAACCTGTTTCCGCAGGGGGCGACTCCATCGGTTTCATCGAATGGCAGCAGCGATGGAATTGTGTGGGCGATCGAGCGCGTGGACTCTCTCGACGAACAGCCGGGCGACACGGCTGCGCTGCTTTATGCGTACGACGCGACCAATGTCGGCACGATGCTCTATAACAGCGGTCAGGCGTTGAATGGCAGAGATCAAGCCGGATGCGCGAACAAATTTCAGGTTCCAACAATCGCTAACGGCCGCGTCTACGTTGCGACCCAGACGCAGCTCGACGTCTACGGGCTGCTTGCGGTATCGCCGCCCGCGGAGCCGTGGGTCTATTTACCTGCCGTCTGCTATACGTGGGGAGATCCGGTAAACATCGGGGCAAAGAGCCCCCCTCAGGCGTTCACCATCGAGAACACCGGGAACGCCGCGCTGAAGATTACCTCCATCAAGATGGCCGGGCTCAATAGTCCTGATTTCCGGCTCACGAATAAGTGCGGTATCTCGCTCGCGGCCGGCAAGAGCTGTGAGATCTCGGTTACATTCGCGCCGACCACTGGATTGCCGGAGATTGCCTACGTGAGCATCTCCAACAATGCCGTTGGGAGCCCGCACAATATTCGCGTGATCGGCACTGGAAACGGGCCTTCCGTGGTGGTAAATCCGGGGTACCTCGCGTTTGGCCGCGAAGATATTGGAATCGCGAGCGCGGCGCAAACGATAACTGTGGCGAATTCGGGGAGCCTGCCGGTTGACGTGAGCGGCATCACAATCACGGGGACGAATAGCAACTTGTTCAGTCAATCGAACGACTGCTCGACCATCCAGGTGAATGCGAACTGCACGATCAACGTAAGCTTCACGCCGCAGGTTACAGGGCAATTCAGTGCCAGCCTGAATATTGAGGACAATGCCGGAGGCCCGCAACAGGTCAGTTTAACCGGAGTAGGCGTGCAGCCCAACGCGGTGATTTCTCCGAACCAGATCAGTTTTGGCCAGGTGAAGGTGGGCTCATCGAGTTCGCCGCAGCCCATAACTTTGACAAACAACGGGAACGGGACGTTGCTGATCAGCAGCATTACGTTCAGCGGCCCCAATCCGGGGGACTTCTCTGAGACCAACACCTGTAATGGCGTCCTGGCTTCTCAATCGAGCTGCACTATCAACGTGACGTTTAAGCCGACTACGCAGGGAACGCGCGAGGCCTTTCTGAATGTGAACGATAACTCGAGTCCGAGCCCGCAAGTAGTTTCGCTCAACGGAGACGGGACTTAAGGCCGAGTTTCGACGAAAGTTCCATCTGTAATCTCAAAGGGAGGCGAGAGCCTCCCTTTATTTTTCGTTGAGCGTGGCGAAATCTAATTCACGGTTGTTGAAACTGTTTCCGACGGACTGTTTGAACTGTTTGCGGAAGTTACGCCGATTGTATTTGTGATCGTGCCCGAGGTCGCTAAGACCTTGTACACGATGTTGGCTCTGATCTTCGCGCCGATTGCCTGATATCCCACCGTGCATGTAACGGTGGGTTGCGAGCCCAGGACTGTTACCAGAGCGCACGAGCCGTTGGGGCTCACGGTGGCACTTTGGTAAAGCAAATTGTTTGGAACCAGATCGTTGATGATCACAACAGACGCGCCGTCTGGGCCAGTATTCCCAGTGGTGATTGTGTAAGTAAGATTAGCTCCGCTGGCGACGGTCTTGGGGGCCGAAACTGCAAGGCTGAGAGCGGCGGAGGTTGAAACCTTGAAGGCGAAAGCATCGCTGAGATTGCTCCCGCAACTCTTGCAAGTGGGCTGAAACGCGCCCCCCGCGATCGGGAAATTTGTTGACAACGTTGTCCCGGAAACATACGCGGCCGTGTCTACATCGAGGGCCACGCGCGAGCCCACGTCCGAGCCCGAGCCGCCCACGTATGTCGAGTAACTGAAAGCAGTCCCTTGTGGATTCAGCTTGGTGAGGAATGCGTCGCTGGTGCCGCCGTTATAGTTGTTCTGTCCTGTCAAAGGCGTGACCATGGGAAAGTTTGTGGAGTCGGTTTGGCCGGTGACGTAGACGCTGCCCCCCTGGTCGAGCGCCAGTGAGAGCCCCGGATTCTCGTCGAGATTGCCGCCGAGATAGGTGGAATAAAGAAGACCGGACCCAGTTGGATTCAGCTTCGTGATGGTAACGTCACCACACGTTTTGGTGCTGCTGGGGACGCATCCCGAAGACATGCCTCCGAATGTTTTCTGAGCGGCTCCGGCGGTGATGGGGAAGTTGGTCGAGGTCGTATTGCCCGAGACATATACGCCGGTCGAATCGACAGCAACGCCGGCAGCATAGTCGTAACCACTGCCGCCCAAGAATGTTGAGAACACGAGGCCGGTCCCCGCAGGATTCAGTTCAGTCACGAAGCCGTCATAGGTTCCGTTACATTTGCCATCGGTGCCGCAATCCTGGGCGAACGCTCCAGGGGTGACGGGGAAATTGGGAGAACCAGTGATGCCGACGACGTATGCGTTTCCCGGAGGTGGTGCCGTGGTGTTATCCACCCAAATACCGTAAGCAGCGTCGCCGAGACCTTTGGATCCGCCGAGGTACGTGGAATAAGTCAGGCTGGTTTGTTGGTTCTGGCCCGGCGGAACGGTGACCATCAACGCAAACCCCGTTGAACAAAGGCCTTTTGAGGTGAGGCCGCATTTGGTATGGAAAGAGCCGGGAACAACCGGGAAGTTGGTGGAGCTGGTGTAGCCCACCAAATAAACGTTGTTGCTGCTGTCGAGCGCCAGACTCATGCCCTCATCGTCAGAGCTGCCGCCAAAATACGTGGAATACACGAAGGCCGTGCCGTGCGAGGCGATCTGAAAAAGGAAGGCATCGCCGGTCACCGAGCCGCCTCCGAACTTTGCCTGGATGGGCAACTCGAGCGGGAAGTCGGTCGACAGGGTGTAGCCGGTTACGGTCATGTCTCCCAGGTTGTCGAGGAGAATATCGGTGGCCACATCGTCTTTGGAGCCGCCGACATAGGTGGAATAATCCTCCGCATCCGCGGCCGCGTCGAACTTGGTGATGAAGATGTCTTTGCCGCCGGCGTTCGTCGGTTGCTCTGGATTTTCGGTAGGAAAGTCGGTCGAGAGCGTACTGCCGGTGATGAATGCGTCGCCGCAGCAATCTAGCGCGACACCCATGCCTACATCTGCGTTGCTCCCTCCGAGATAGGTGGAATAGGCCATCGTGGGATCGATAACCAGGTCTCGGGTGTGATCGTATTTTCCGATTTCGAATCCGACCTGTCCGCCGTCGCGCAAAACATATCTGCCATCGATGATGTTTTTTTGCTGCTGATTGTTGATCTGGTACACGACTGGCTTGTGGAAGAGAACGTCGCCGCCCTCCAGATGCGTCACAAGGTCGCCATTCTGGTCGACGATCGAAGAAAGCTTGCGATCGCCTTCGGGGCCGGCGCCGAACGACAAAGCGATTACATCCGGAACGCTGCCCGGAGCCACGACAAAGTCATATTCCAGCTGGCGCTGGTTGCCGTAATAAACCAGATCGACGCCCGGATAGATTCCGGCATAACGTACCTTGGCGAAGTTGGGGACGTTGGTTCGCCATTTCGAGCGGTCATTGCCGATAAAATAGTTGCTCGTGTTGCGCTGCCGATCGAGAGCCGTAACTTCTGCCGCGGGGTTGGCGCCAACAACGCGCATGTTCAGCACCGCCACTTTTGAGGGTCTCTGCTGACGCGGTTCATCGGAGTTCCCGATATACGGCATGGATGGGACGGTAGCTCGTCGATGGCGGGCCTTCGGGTTCATGCCGATTGCCCGCGGGTTCCGGTATCTGGAGTTTCATCACGGCGCCATCGGCCCTTAAGAACAAAGCGTATCCTGCGCCTCTCGAGGTAAATTTCACCCTCGCGTCGGTTTGTCCCTGATTCGCCTCGAAGCTCATCGCAGAGCGGTGAAACATCTCGAGCGCGGTGGCTTTGGATGAATCGTTTGCGGACCTCTTGTGAGGAACGGCTGGCCGGGAGGCCTGCAGGTCGAGGTGATTCGCAGTGCCAGACATAAGCAGCAGAAATGCCATCCCTGCCAAGATTGCTAGAGAGCTTCGTGTGCGTATCATTGATTCCTTGAAATAACGAATTCGCCGGGGTAATCGAGTCTACCCGCGTAGTGTTTGCTGTCGATATTCAGAGATAGGCACGGCTTCAACCGGAAGTCTGCTTTTGACGGCAAAATTTCAGCCATTGTCCCTTCAAAGCCTTGTCGCGTCAATGGGAAAGAAGTTCCATTGGCATCAGTGACGTTACCCGAGCACCACGCTGATCGCCCGATCAAAGTCGCCGTCCCTTGTGCCAGGTGCCGTCTTGTGCGAGCGTCCGGCGACCTGAGAGAATTTCGACTTGGAGTCTTTCGTTGGTTGCGCGTCCAAGGGAAGTTGCAGGATACTACACACACGAAAAGCGACGACTGGGTGAGGTTTTGAACACCCGGCCGAGTTGGTCACACTTACCCCCACCAGCTAACTAACTGCAGCGATCCGGCGAAGTGCGAGGCAGAAACCTCTTGCAAGTGCGATCGATTCGCCGCCTTCTCCTGAACTCCCTGCAGCTCGTCTCGGTGGGAAAACTAAGGCAGACGCTCTGTGCGGGGGACCCTAATGCTAAGGAAGTTTTTTTCTGCAGATATTATCTCGGCGGCGGTGTGCTCACTTTTGGTCGCTACGGCAAGCGGTCAGACTTTTAGTGGCGTTTTAACCCAGCACAATGACATTTCCCGCACCGGCCAGAATCTGGCAGAGACGATCCTCACTCCTTCGAATGTCAATTCGAAGAGCTTCGGTAAAGTATTTTCGTATGCGGTGGATGGGCAGATTTACGCTCAACCGCTTTACGTGCCGAATGTCACGATCAAAGGTTCTGTGCACAACGTGGTGTATGTGGCGACAGAGTATGACAGTCTGTACGCCTTTGACGCGGATTACAGGCAGAGCACTCCGCTCTGGCATCGATCATTTATCAATCCGTCGCAGGGCATTGTGCCGGTGCCATGCGGCACGGATGGAAGCACCACTGACATCAGTTGCAATGTTTTCCCTTACTACGGAATCACTGGAACGCCGGTGATCGATCCGACGACAAACACGATGTATCTGATCGTGCGAACATCGGAAACCACGAATGGAACCACTACTTATTACCAGCGGCTGCACGCGATCAATATTCTGACCGGAACTGACAAAAGTGGCAGCCCGGTGGTGGTTCAGGGGCAGGTGGCGGGAAACGGAGCGGGCAGCTCCGGAGGATTCGTCGCTTATGATCCGCTGGCCGATATCCAGCGCGCGGGTTTGCTGTTGTTGAACGGAACTGTGTACGTCGGCTGGGCGGGTGCGGCGCATGGATGGATCATGGGTTTTAGCGCGAAGACGCTGGCGCAGACGGTAATTTTCAACACTGCGCCGAACGCCGTGCTGGGCGGTGTCTGGCAGACTGGCAATGGGCTTGTGGCGGATAGCGCGGGAAACCTGTATGTCTCGGTGGGCGACGCTTTATTTGACGCTAACACGCAAGGTGTCGATTACGGAGACACGCTGCTCAAGCTGACGCCCGAGCCGGGCAGTCCGGGAACATTCAATGTCGCGGATTACTTTACGCCGATGGATCAAATCTGCCGGCAGCCGAACGATCTGGATTTAGGCTCCGCGGGGCCGATACTGTTGCCAACACAAGGCGGCGCGGCGCCGAATGAGCTTTTGGTGACCGGCAAGAGCGGCACGGGCATCAGCGGAGAAACTTGCGATACGGCTGATCTATATCTGTTGAACGCGGAAAATCTGGGCGAATACGAAACTGGACCGAACGGCACGGACAATGTGCTGCAGGAGTTGACTGATCCGCCGGGAGGAACAGCGCAAGGTTTCTGGAGCAGTCCTGCCTTCTGGCAGGGTTCGGAAAACGCTGCCGGAACGAGTGGAACCGCTTACGTCTACATGGCGGGAACAACTACCGGGAATAATGGAAACGCGGGCGGTGCGCTCGATCAGTATCCAATTAATGCCGTCAGCGGGAGCGGCGAGACGGCGCTGTTAAATTCGGTTCCTTCGGCGCAGAGCACGAACTTATTTCCTCAAGGCGCGACGCCTTCGGTTTCATCGAACGGGAAAAATGCCGGCATAGTGTGGGCGATTGAGCGTGTGGATTCGCTCGACGAGCAACCGGGCGATACGGCGGCAATTCTTTACGCGTACAACGCGAACAACGTCGCGCAGATGCTGTACAACAGCAACCAGGCTGCCGGCAGGGATCAGCCGGGGTGCGCCAATAAATTCCAGACGCCCACGGTTGCGAATGGCAAGGTTTACGTTGGCACACAGACCCAGCTTGATGTGTATGGCCTTCTAGGGAATCTATCGGGACTGCCGGGGGTTCAGTTCTCGAAAGTCTGCAATACGTTTCCCAGCGTCGAAATTGGACAGAAGACGCCGCCGTTCGTGGTCACCATCAAGAATGTTGGAACCGGAACGCTGGATTTGACTTCGATCGCGGTGACGGGGCAGAGCGCAAAAGATTTCGTCAGGACGAACAAATGCGGCACTACGCTGACGGCGGGGCAAAGCTGCACGGTCAGCATTACGTTTAAACCGACGAGTGCCCTGCCGGAGACTGCATTCTTGACGGTGACCGATAACGCCGTGGGCAGCCCGCACAATATCGGCTTAGTGGGTACGGGAAATCAGCCGACGGTGAATGTGACGCCACCATACCTCGCATTCGGCAGACAAGATATTAATATTGCCAGCCCGGCGCAGACGGTGACGGTTGCCAACTCGAACAACCTGCCGGTCACGATTAACAGCGTCACAATCACCGGTACAAATGCCAATCTATTTACCCAAACCAACGACTGCCCGGCTTCGCTCGCGGTGAACGCGAACTGCACTGTTAATGTGACGTTCGAGCCGACTGCCAGCGGACAATTCAGCGCAAACCTCAACATTACGGATAACGCTGCCGGCAGTCCGCAGGTTGTGAGCTTAAGCGGCGCCGGCGTGCAACCCAATGCCGTCATCACTTCGCCGAACCCGCCGCAGATTAACTTCGGCCAGGTCGCGCTGGGAAGTTCGAGCGCACCGCAGCCCGTGAGTTTGCTGAATAATGGAGGGGGAACGCTTTACATCAGCAGCATCAACTTCAGTGGCCCGAACCCGACAGAATTTTCGGAGACGGACAACTGCAACGGCACCCTGGCCTCGGGCGCGACCTGCACCATCAACGTTGTGTTTACGCCCTCGGTTGACGGGCTTGGGCAGGCGTATATGAACATCAACGACAATTCGGACCCGAGCCCGCAGCAGGTGTCGCTCTCGGGGGATGGAACATAGTTCGCAAGCAATCGTCGAAAGCGACAATTCGTAAGACGGGAGCCGCAGTTGGCTCCCGTTGTTGTTTTGTACAAGATTTGCACAGCTTTTCATCGAAGACCGGCTGTAGGCAATCTTGACATTCGATCGCTGATTGCGTCGGCCCGCAGAACATGAGCTCCGACCGGCCCTCGAAGTCGCGCAAATCCATTGACTGGTGCTGGAATTCGGGTCGATTTTAGAAAGCTCTCTCAGTCGATAGCCTTAATCTTTCCCGGTTCTACGGGAATTGCCAGATTCCACATTGGGAAGCCTGTTGGCCCATTGCACTATCGGCCAATGTCGAGATGTACTACAGGAATCTACTTAGCCAGTGCGCTTTTGTTCAGACTGGATGCATGAGACTCCCCCAGTCACGTATCAAGCCACTTTTCACCGGTATTGTTCTTGTTTTCTTCTTTGCATTGACCGGAATCTCCACCTTTGCACAGACGGCAGATTACTACGTTTCCCCGACCGGCAATGATAGTAATCCCGGAACGCTGGAAGAGCCTTTCGCCACGTTTAATCAGGCCAGAATCTCGGCTGACGCGCTGCTCCAGAAAGACAAAGGGCGCACAACTCCAATTACCGTGATGTTCCGCGCGGGAACGTATTACTTGTCGAGCACTCTGAATTTCACCTCGACGGACTCCGGAACTTCGTCACTGGGAATTGTGTACGAAAATTATCCTGGCGAAACTCCTGTGTTCACCGGTGGTCAGCGCATCACGGGATGGAAATCCGAAGGCAACGACACGTGGGAAGCAACCCTGCCGACGACGACGCAGTATTTCGAACAGTTGTGGTACAACGGGCAGCGCCGCTTGCGCCCCCGCTTGGGCGGCAGCACAGGAGTGATCGGGACTTATTACCGTGTGGCCTCGCCGGTGTACGTGAGTTCGCCGCAGACGAATTGCACGGTATCGTCGGGCCCGGGCCAATACGAATGTTTTGACCGTTTCCAATACACTTCGACCGACCCGATCAGCAAAAGCTGGAAGAACCTGAGCCCGGCAAGCGGAAACCTGTGCGGAGCTTCGGGAAATTCCTATCCATCCGGCGATATTGAATTGCAGCTGTTCGAGCGCTGGAGCATGTCGAAGATGCGCATCAGCTGCATCGATACGACGAAGCACATCATTTATTTCACAGGACCGACATCAACGACGCAGAATGCGACTGCGATGCAGAACCAGACGCCGATCGCGGGCCATCGTTATCTGATCGAAAATATCAAGGACGACCTCACCGAACCGGGGCAGTGGTTTCTGGACCGCTCTACTTCTTCATGGACGCTGACTTATATTGCGAATGCGGGCGAAGATCCGAATACCGACACCGTAATTATTCCGCAACTCTCGCAGCTGATGGTCGCGGCGAATCTGCAATATGTAACTTTCAGCGGGCTGACTTTTGAAAACGATAACTGGACAATTCCGGCGGCGGGATATCCGGCGCAGCAGCAGGAGCCCGCGTTGCCAGTGGCGATCTCGTGCCAGAATTGCCAGCATATAACTTTCGACGGCAGCACCGTCACGCAGACTTCGGGCGGCGGCATTGAGTTCATCACGACCAGCACCAGCTCCACGACGGCCCACAACAATATCGAGAACAGCATGTTCTACGATATCGGCGGCATCGCCATACGAATTGGCCAACTGCCGTATTACACGGATACCGACAGCAACGTTGCTCAGTTCAATACGGTGCAGAACACTGTGGTTGAAGGTTTCGGGCGCGTCATCGCCAGTGTGCCGGCCATATCACAGGGCGACGGGCACGACAACACGTATACCCACAACGATCTGTATGACGGTTATCACTCAGCGATTGAGGTCTGCGCTCCGGCGTGCCAGCTGGGCCAGTCAAACTCGCATGGCGTGTTCAATAACACTTTTTCGTTTAATCACATCTACACCATCGGCGAGGGAATCCTGAGCGACATGGGTTGCATCTACCTGGTCACAGATCCGTCGTCGACGGGGAATCAGATCCTGAACAACAAATGCCACGATGTGGTGGACGCATCCGTGCTTGACTCCGACGGATACGCAGGGCAGGGTTATTATCTGGACTACAACACCGCGAGTGTGACGGTGGAAAACAATCTTGCTTACCGGCTCACCGCCATGGCGATGGCCGAAACCTGCGGCCCACAAACTGCGAATACGCCGAACACGATCAAGAACAACATCTTTGCATTCTTCGGACAGGCGGCGAAGCAAGAAGGATGTATTCCGCCATCCAGCAGCGTGTTGCAGTTTAATTTCACCAACAACCTGGTTTACTCCGAGCCACGGTCGTCAGTTCAGGCGATGTGCGCATATTCGCCGACCGGAAACCTGACCTCGGCCCAAAACTACCGGCAGAACATGTATTGCGATGCCGGCAACTCCGATTGTTCGATGCCATCGAATGCGTTCTTTACTTCCGATGCCAGTTGCGCTGTGCACACTTCGCTTGACTTTGCCAGCTGGCAGGCGCTGGGCGAGGACAACGGGAGCACGGTGGCGGATCCGCAGTTTGTGAGCCCGTATTATCCGAATGACAACTTTGAGTTAAAGAGCGGTTCGCCGGCCAGCCAGGTGGGATTTGTGGCGTTCGATGTAAACGCTCCGGGGCGCGAGTCGGGAGCGAGTTCCGTGCCTGCGATTGCGACCACGTTTCCCATCGACACGATTGCGGGAATCAGCAACATCAGCGTTACCTCCAGCGGAACTCCTTCGACCTATGGCCAATCGGTTACTTTGACGGCGACGGTAAGTTCACAGATCGGGCCTCCACCGAGCGGGGAAGTGGTTACGTTCACGAATGGCGGAGTTACGCTGGGTACGGCGACGATGAATCAAGGTGTAGCGTCGATCCAGACCTCGAGCTTGCCGGTAGGCACGAATCTGATTGCGGCCAGTTACGCAGGCGACAGCATGTGGCTGGGCAGCGTCTCGCAAACCTTCAACCAGCATGTGAACGATGCCACCGTTACAGTCACCGTGACTTCATCGCCGAATCCCTCGATGGCGGGGCAATCGGTGGCGTTTACGGCGACAGTGAAGGCCTCCGGCAGCGTGCCGACCGGTTCGGTGACGTTCAAAGGAAACGGTACTACACTCGGAACCGTGAACCTGACGAACGGCGTAGCAAAGTACTCGACCTCGACTTTACGCACGGGGACGATTAACATTTCCGCGCAATACACGGCCAGCGGCGACTACTACGGTAGCTCAGGCAGCATGAGCCAGGTCGTTAACCCTTACACAACCACGACAACGATCACCTCCGCTTCGCCGAATCCGGCGACTTATGGGACTGCGATTACGTTTACGGCCAAGGTGACGGGAGATTCTCCGACCGGGACAGTGCGCTTCTACGCCGGTTCAACGTACCTCGGCAAGGGAACACTCTCAGGAAATACTGCGACCTTCACTACGACCGGAAAACAACTCAAGTCAGGGTCTTACTCGATCACCGCTACGTATGGTGGCGACTCGAATAACGATCAGAGTACGTCGAAGGCGGTTACAGAGACGGTGAATTAACGCGGCGCGACAAACCCGCGAACAAGAGCCGGATGGGTCAAGCATGACCGTCCGGCTTTTGCTTGTTTTGGTTCTTGCCTCTTTAATCTGCTTCATGACGTGATGCGACGCCGCGACGGTCTAATGTAAAATTCAATCACCCCAAAAAATGGATTTAGGAGGCTGGATGTCAGGAACTGGTTCGCTCGGAATGTCCGATCAGAAAAGGTCAAGTTCACCACGCAGGATTGCGTCGTCGGCTATTGGCCTGGGCCTGGCGGTGTTGAGTATCGCCGGGGCGGCCTGGGCAAAGGTTCCGGAGCCCTATGCTATTGAGCCGGTTCAACTGCAGGCTTCGACAAAGCTCTCGAAGGCGATGGCGGACGCTCTCGATCCGCAGGGATCGGTTCTGTACACCGCAGAAAACGGCGTGCGGATGAATGTGTGTGAGATCTTCTGGGCGAAGGCAGTGGCGGAGCAGGAGGTGCCTGCGAAATCGAGCAGCCTGGTGTACGGGAATCTGAAGCCGGGAGTGCTGGTTGGAGTGGTGCACTTTCTGCCTGGGGCGGACGAGGAGTACCGGAAGGACAATAAGGACCAGAAGCTGAAGCCGGGGTACTACACCATGCGATATGGAATTTTGCAGGCGGGCATCGGCGAACATGGACCCGAGCTGGGTGATTTTGTGCTGCTGAGCCCGGCGGCGCTGGATCACGATCCGGCGCGCGTGGTTCCGGCGAGTGAATTGATCCGGTTGAGCCGTGTGGCCTCGCGCACCAAAGAACCGGCTGTCATGAACCTCATCGAAGTGACCATCGCGCGCAAGGATTTCCCCGGGGTAACGACCGACTATGCCGGTACTTGCGTCATGCAGGTTAAGCTGCACGTAAAGCCGAAAAAGGCTGCGGCATTGCAAGATCTTGCACTCGCACTGGTGGTCATGACGCCGCTGGTCGAAGGCGAAGGCTCGTAGGCGAGTGCCTATCGCTTCATTTCACGAACTTCGCGAAATCCGCGGAGTCGAAAGTCTCCTCTCCCAAAACTTTTGTTTGAAAAGCTCCATTGATCCGATTTTTTTCGATCAACACAAAATGGAATCGTTGTATACTCCTGTTCTGCATTCTGTGGGTTGAACTGTAAATCCCCCCGGGTTTCGCTCCGACAATCTTGGATGTGATCGAGGAGGCTATTGTGCGAGCCAGTTTGATGGTGGTCGTGCTATTTTTTGCGTGCTTGATTCTGGCTATTCCGGCGCTGGCGCAGTATCCGCTGGGCACGGTTTCGGCGGTGACCACGGAGACCTGTCCGTCGTCGCTGGGCGGTGCGGCTTCGGATTGGGTTACGCAGACCAGCGGCGGGACTGATGTTGCAACGACCTGTTATCACGCTACGATTAGTTGTCCACAACTGCCCGATCTCGGGATCACTTACGGAATAGCCACCCCTTCGACCACCTCGAATGGCACGATCATTTTCATCCGCGGTTCGGGAGGGACGATTACACTGCCGGGTAACATCAACAAAGAAGTTCCCTTTGACATGTACCATGACGGCTACCAAACCGTGCAGGCGGCCTGGGACGACTGGTGGCAACTGACGGGGTGGGTGGACAGCGGCAGCTTTAAAGTGGCTGCCTGCCGCGAGGCGACCTTCCTCAATTACATGTACACGAACTACTACCAGACGAACGTGAATAACAGTTCTACTGCCGGCATGTGCGTGCATGCGCAGAGCGCGGCTGCGGGCGCGCTGGCGCTTGCGATGACTTTTTACGGCGCGGGGGACTTCATCGACAAAGCAGTATTTGTTTCGGGACCGCAGTACGGAAATCTGGTGCAGGGATGTGTGCCCAATCAGCCCCTGCAGAGCGTATGCACGCCGAATGGAAGGAAATATCCGAACGGGTGTAGTGTCGCCGCGGGAAGTTTTTCGGAATATCCGAATTATTACACAGGGTCGGCGAGCAACATTGGCAGGGAACTTGGCGACAACCCGCCCTGCGATGACCCCAACCACACCTACACTTCGGGCGACATCGCGACTCTCACCGATACCAGCCTGCTGGATGGAGAGAGCGATGCGAGCTATAGCTTTCCGCAAACGGCGGTCGCAGCGTATGAGTGCGACGACGACATTTACTTCAACAATCCGACAACGCTGCAGGGCTGGTACTGGCTCTCGCAGTTGAGCAGTCCCACGCAGACTGCGAACACATGCAACTACGGCAAGAGCAGAACGCCCAACCCGACGGCTTGCATGATCATGAACCGGGTTTACGGCTGCACGGAGGTTGAACAGCCCTCGACGGGATTCATCTGCCAGGGAGCCAATTGCCCGGTGTGCACGGGAACTCCGCCGAACATCAGCTGTACCTGCGGAGGAAAAGCGTGCAGCGACTCGAAGACGCCGAATTTTGCCATGCGCAACGTAGTCGAAAGCGACTACAAAGATGCGTTGAACGGCTGCATTGCGCGGCACGGAAGTCCAAAGAAGTAATACCAACGATGATCGGCTGCGGTGGTGACACTGTTTGAACCGGAGCGGTATCTGATGAGTCGCATTGCTGCGTGGGCCTTGATTACCGCCGGAATCGCAATCGCTTCGGAGTTGGCGATTCCCGCGGCTCTGGCCCAATCCCGGCCCAAGCACCCTCCTGACATTACCGCGATCTCGCACTGGATCTTTCTGGTCAAGGAAAATCGCTCCTTCGATCATTATTTCGGCACCTTCCCCGGAGCGAATGGCACGACCAGCGGACCGATCTCGACCGGACAAATCGTCCCGTTAGCACACTCGCCAGACGTGATGCCGCAGGATCTGAAGCACACCTGGGCGATCACCGAGACGGCGATGGATTACGGCCGGATGGATAAATTCGACGTCAACTGCGTCCCCTACGAACTTTGTATGTCGCAGGTCTACCAGCAAGACATACCGAACTATTGGTCGTATGCATCCACATTCACGCTGGCAGACGAAGCATTCTCGTCTTTGCACGGCGACAGCCTTCCTAACCATCTTTACATTGTGGCAGCGCAGTCGGGCGGGGTGATCGATAATCCGACCGTCTCAGTGAATTCGTGGGGCTGTGATTCTCCGGCGGGGACGGTTGTGCCCTGGGTCAACAGCGAAGGTTATGTGAGCGATGTGTTTCCGTGTTTCGACTTCGCGACGCTGGCTGACAGCATGCAGACAGCGGGCCTGAGTTGGGGTTACTACGCGGCGAGTGAAGGGGAAAAAGGTTACGACTGGTCATCGCTGGACGCGATTAACCACATCCGCAATACTTCGCTGTGGTCGGAGCACGTTTTCCCCACCACGCAGTTCATCACCGACGCACAGAGCGGCAATTTGCCCGCCTTGAGCTGGGTCACGCCACCGGGATATTCGAGCGAGCATCCCCAAGGGACGAGTGTTTGCTCGGGAGAAAACTGGACAGTCAGCATGATCAATGCGGTGATGCAGAGTCCGGATTGGAATTCGACGGCGATCGTGCTCACCTTTGACGATTTCGGTGGCTTCTATGATCACGTTTCCGCCTCTCAGCTTGACTTCTACGGCCTGGGGCCGAGAGTGCCGTGGATCATCATCTCTCCATATGCCAAGCCGGGATATATCTCGCACACGACGTATGAATTTTCATCGTTCCTGAAAACGGTGGAAGAGCGCTATAGTCTCGCGCCTCTGACTGACCGCGATACCGACGCCAACGATCTGCTCGACAGCTTCGATTTCACGCAGTCGCCGCTGCCTCCGCTGGTTCTGAGCCAGCGCACGTGTCCGGTAGTGTCGCCGTCGCAGGTGAATTTCGCACCACAAAAAGCGGGAACCAACAGCGTGGCCACGCCGGTAGAAGTCGGGAACTGGGCGACCAGTCCCATCACAATTTCGAGCATCGCGATCACGGGGCCCTTCACGCAGACAAATGCCTGCCTGAGCCGTCTAGGTGTAAATCAAAATTGCAAAGTGAACGTGGTGTTCAGTCCCAAAACTACGGGAGTCGCGACCGGCACGTTGACCATCACCGACACAGGGCCGGCGAGCCCGCAATTGGTGACGCTTAGCGGAACCGGCACGGCCGTTACGCTTTCTCCTGCGCTGGTAAGTTTTGGAAACAGAGTAGTCGGAAAAACGAGTCCATCGAAAACTGCGACACTCACGAATCTCAGCAGCAGCCCGCTGAATATTTCGAACATCGCGCTCAGCGGCGATTACGCGCAGACTAACAACTGCGGCAGCGTGCTTGCGGCGAACTCCAGTTGTACGTTCACGTTGACGTTCACGCCCACGGTTACCGGCGTTCGCTACGGATCAATCACCATCACCGACAACGACGCTGCTTCGCCGCAGGTACTGAATCTGACAGGCGAGGGATGGCAGACGAGCGAATCTCCGGCGTCGTTGAGTTTTGGTTCGATACCAATTGGAACATCCAGCGCGCCGCAGACGGTATCGATCGCGAATCAAGGAAAGACCGTACTCGATATCTCCAGCGTGAACATTCAGGACAACTCGTTTCACAACAGCCCCAACTACACGCAGACCAACACCTGCGGAAGCAGTTTAAATCCCGGCAAAAATTGCAAGTTTACGGTGACGTTTACTCCGACGGTGAAGGGGAACCTGTCGGGAGTGTTACTGGTCTTTACTTCGGATCCGGCGACTTCACCGGTGTCGATTTCGTTGTCAGGCTCGGGTACGCAGTAAAGACGGCATCATGGCCTCTCGGTTGTGCCTCGCCGCTGGCCACGTGCCTGGCCAACATCTCCAGCCCAGACGAGCGTACAAATATACTTTCGCAAAACTAGCTGGCGCAGGCACGACCTCAGCTGACCCGCGCCCTATCGAGGGGCGGGTGCCGTAATCGAAAGTGGAAGCAGCTATTACGGCTTTTGGACTATCGCAGTGCGTGGAGTTCCGTGGCGGTTGATACAACCGTTGAGTGGATCTTCGTAGTCCGACTCGGCATTTACTCGCATGGCGTAGGGGGCTGTTTTGTGTTGATCGCAGGCCACGCCGCCGCAGGTGCAGCTTGGCGGAGTTCCGGTACAGACGGGGCAATTCGCGCCGACGCACATAAACCCGGTCGCGGCTTCTTCAACCGTTGTGCAACCATATACTCGGTTCACCATCAGGCAGGAGTTCGGAGTGGAGCTGTTGCTGTTCGTGTAATTGCAGTTTTCGGGAACGCTTGAGGCGGTGAACTGTGAGTAGTAGGCCCAGCCCTGCGCTTCGGAGGGATTCTTCCAGACGCTGTCATCGTCGCAGAGATAGGCGCTGAAGGCGGTTTGTGGATAGGTGAAGGTGCCGTCGCCGAGATTATCGACTACGCTGGTAGCTGCCAGGGTGTGCTTCGCGCTCGAATTGTAGGTATACGTCTTGTCATAGCAGGGTGGATTGTCGTTCAGCTCCACACTCAGATTTTGGGCCGAACCCTGCTGGTAGTTGGGACGGTCTTGCCAGGTTCCCGCAACCGTATTGCAACCCATGGCGAAGACGCCGTTCGGGTTGGGGCAGATATTGGTCGGAGGGTGGATTGGAGTAGTGCAGCCATTCACCAGATTTCCATACTCTGGACCAGAAACAAATCCCGCTTTATCGAGGAAACTGCCGACGCCATAGTAGGTCAGAGAGAAGCCCAGCCCGCCGGCGCCGCCGCTCTGGCTGTGGGCGCACATTCCCGCGGTGGGGCTGTTATTCGTATTGGTGAGATAGAAGCTGGTGTAAAGGAAATTGAGCACGGTGGCGACACGGCAGGCCGCTACTTTAAGGCTGGCCGTGCTGGTTCCCGTCAGTTGCCACTGAGAATCGAAGGCGAGCTGGATCGTTTGATAACTGGCGTGGTAGAGGTCAAAAGGAATCTCGCCAATGTAATTGCCGGGAAGTGTATTGATACCGAATTTGGCAGGAACGAAGACCATAGTTCCGTTGGATGTAGTGGTTGGAGTAGCCACCCCGTAAGTCACGCCGAGATCGGTGGTTTCCGGGCAGGAAATCGTGGCGTGGTAACAAATGGTTTGAATGTCGGTGCCGTTATTGGTCTCTGTCACCCAGTCGGAAGCGTGGCCCCCGAGAACCGCGGGACAGGTTTCATTGACTACGCCTGAAACGGATCCCAGAGCGTATTGCGCGTGAGCGGAAGGCAGGAAACTTATCCAGGCAAACACCAACACTACAATCGGAAGAATGCGCACATCTTTCATGAAAAAGTCACCATACGCGCTCGATTTAAGAAGTTTACGGAGGGGAAGTGTTTGGGGCGATAAAATCTGCTGTCGAACCTATATTTCCACGGGGCGATGGTGCCGTCAATGTGAAAGATTTTGCAAACAGAGGCAAGACTCTCCATTAGAACCTCGGCCTCGCCCGCTCATAGGAGTTGCCGGAGATGCTGGACGGGGATTGATTGGAGCATCCCGTCTCCTAGAGGAAAGTCTCTTGCGCGGGGCTTCCGTTCAATAGTAAGGTTTTGCATCTCGTTGTCGAGCAATATCCCCCCAAACGTTCTTGCGATGTCAATCCGAAGAGGAGAAACTTCCACCATGTCTGTTCCTCGTGCGATTTTGTTTGGTCTAGCCGCGAGCCTGGCCGCGACGCTTTCGGCCGCTCAAGGTAAATCTCCCGCTCCTCCCAGCGGCGCGAAAGACATCACGGTGATTAACCACATCGTGTTCATCATTAAGGAAAACCGGAGTTTCGATAACTACTTCGGGCAGTTTCCGGGCGCAAATGGCGCGACGACAGGTGTGACCTCCTTCGGCGCCACGTGGCCTCTGCAGGAGACACCGGATTACGCGTATCCGTTCGATCCCGAGCATGGATGGAACAGCGGCAACGAGGCGATCGACGGCGGGAAGATGGACGGATTCGACCTGCTCGCGGATGCCAACATTAATGGCCAGGGCTACCTCGGCTTTACACAGGCGAGCCAGGCCCAGCTGCCGAATTATTGGACTTACGCCCAGAACTATGTGCTGGCGGACAATGCGTTTTCTTCGATTCAATCGGATAGCTTCACCAACCACCTTTACACGGTCGCGGCGCAGGACACGGGCGCTCTGTTCATCAAAGGGCCGACGACCGGGGCGCAGAGCGGATCTTTCGGTTGCGACGCTCCCGTTGGCACCGCCGGAGTGACGGCGGATGAAGAAGGCAACATCAGTGATGTCTTCCCCTGTTACGACATTCAAACCTTGGCAGATTCGTTGCAGAGCGCGGGCATCTCGTGGAAGTTCTATGCCCCACCGAACGGACAGCGCGGCTATAACTTTTCAACTCTGGATGCCATCAACCATATTCGCAACGGCCCGCTGTGGACCACCAATGTTGTGAACGATGCGAATTTCGTGAGCGACGCCGGGACTGGTTTGCCGGCTGTGAGCTGGCTGGTGACCGGAGGGTCGGCGAGCGAACACCCGAAACATGGCGCGCTTTGCGCGGGCGAGAACTGGACGGTTCAGCAGATCAACGCAATCATGAACGGTCCCGATTGGAACTCGACCGCCATCTTTATCACGTGGGACGATTTTGGCGGGTTGTACGATCACGTGGCTCCTCCGGTTGTAGACAACTGGGGATTGGGACCACGCGTGCCGTTCCTAATTGTCTCGCCGTACGCGAAGACTGGCTACATTTCGCACACGCAGTATGAATTCTCGTCGGTGCTGAAGTTTATTGAAGAGCGTTTCGGGCTCTCTCCGTTGACCGAGCGCGACGCCAATGCGAACGACACGACTGACAGCTTTGACTTCACGCAATCGCCGCGGTTGCCAATGATTCTGCAGACGCGCACCTGCCCCATGAACTCGATCGGCACGGTGCCCTTTGGCGGGCAAGCGGTGAATACGAGCAGCACGCCTTACACGGTAACGTTGAACAACTGGGGCACCACGACCGTGAGCGTCGGGAAGCCGACGATCAGCGGACCATTCAGCGAGACCAATACCTGCAAGGGATCGCTCAAGGCGGGTGGAAGCTGCGCGGTGAATGTTACTTTCAGTCCGACAGAAGTAGGCGAGCAGACAGGAACGCTGACCGTACCTACCTCCTATGGAGGCGGGCCGTCGGTAAGCGTAGGGTTGCAGGGTACAGGAAGCATCTTCGGGGTCAATATTGCATACCCAGGGCTGGGCTTCCCGCTGCTGACATATGGAACCGGGACACTGACGAAACCTGTGACGCTGACGAACTCCTCGACTTCTTCGCTGAGCATCTCGAATGTTCAGGTGATCGGGGGCGCGTTCAGCCAGACGAATAATTGCGGCAGCACGGTGCTGGCGGGAGCGAACTGTACATTCAATATCAGCTTCAAGCCGACGACCGCGAGTGCGTTACGGGAAACCGACGCTTACTACGGCGACCTGGTGATTTATTCCAACGACCCGGCCAGCCCGACCCAGTTGCGGTTGAGTGGAAGCGGTACGCCGGTCAGCTATGCGCCGAAGACGCTGACGTTCGCGGCACAGAGCGTGGGCACGACCAGTGCGCCGCAAAACATAACCGTCACCAACCACGGTAACAATACACTTACCTTCGGGAGCGTAACCACGACGGGACCGTTTGCCTCTACCAATACCTGCATGGGCGGACTGTCTCTGAATACGAAGTGTACGGTGAGCGTTACGTTCAGCCCGACAAAGACCGGGGCCGCGAGCGGCACCGTCACGCTGGTAGATAGCGGCGGCGACAGCCCGCAGGTTATCAAAGTCAGCGGCACCGGAGACTAGTTGTAGCAGCCAGTCTCACAATAAGGTGAAGCCTCTTCGATGAACCTCGAAGGGGCTTTTTCTTCGCTGGTTGAGGCGGATGGCATAGAGAGCGAGCTAGCGAGCTTTAGGGGATGGCCGATCAGATTGATCCGCCTCGAGCGCAGTTCCGAATCCGGAGTTTCTGGTGGAAACCGGGCTAATCCTTTGGTGCTCCTTTGGTCAACGCTCTGAGAGGGTCGGTGCAACTTTTCCGGCAAATCTGTGTTAAAACTCTAGGACCATAAGCCTGTCACAATTTTGCTTGGGAGTAAGTCGATGCGACCATTGAGCCCCCTTCGATGCGCTTGCCTGCTGACGCTTTGCGCAGGCCTATGCCTGTTGCCCGGTTGCGGCGGCGGAACTGGGTCGAATTCTACGAACATTACCCCGCCGACGCCAATCCCGGGCACGCCAATCGCGAACTGCCAAATCAAACAAATCAATGCCCTGAAGCCGCCCTGCCCCAATGCGTCAGGCGTCTCATGTACGACGGCTTCCTGTACGGGAAACTCTTGCTCAACTCTTTCCCAGGGCGGATGGCAGGATTTCAGCGAGTTCATTCTGGGCAGTTCGGCGATCTATGGCGTTAATATTTACGTGCCTTGGAGCAGCGTCGAGACGAGCCAGGGTGTTTACGATTTCTCGGCGTTGGACTCTCAAGTCGGCTATTACCAAAGAGCCTATCCGAGCAAGAGGGTTAATCTGACGTGGATGGCTGTGAACTACGGAAGCGTCAACGACTCGCAAGGCGGAGTGAATTACATGACGCCTGGGTACGTATTCACGTCGTCGTGGGCGTCTTCTGTTGGCGCATCGCCGCAGGACGTAGCCTACTGCTCAAATTATGAGGGCGCGAACAAGCTCGACCAACAAGGCATTTCTTATACGAACATCTTGATGGGGAACTTCGATGCAACGGGCTATCCTGTGGTATACGAAGCCCCGTTTGTCAGTGCGTACCAGAAATTCATTGCAGCGGTCTTAGCGCACTATCCCGGAACCTTCACCAACATTGGCTATATACGATTCGGACTTTCGGTAGGGGATGAGGCCGACGCATATTGCACCCCACAGCTGCAAACCTTGCCGTCTCCGAACACCTTTTCCGCAGACGGCACTATAACGACTTGGCAAAACTACGTGGGAGGCATGTATAGCTTCGAGAAGGGCCTAAAACCGGGCGTTCAGCTGATGCAGTCTCTGAATTCACTCGATGCGGATTCGGGCGCGCCGATGCCCGCCTTTGAGGCGGCAACTGCGGTGGCTGACGGTTTCGGTTTTGGTTCCAATGGCTGGCAGGCGACCGATATTGCAGCGGCTGCAACCGCGGGCGCAAGTTTGTGCACCGCCGATTGGTGCGCGCTCTTCGATCAGTACCATTCGAGCGGCGTGCCGTTAGAATTGCAGCCGGCGAATCCCAGTGACTCCACTCCCAATAATCCGACCGGGAATCTGGCCGATCTGATAGCGCAAACGGCGGCGACGAACTACGCGACGATTCTGGAGATTGCCCAGTCAGATTTGTATCTCGCTCTCGAGCCGGGCTACACGCCACCGGATCCCTCGGATGCTTCCAATGCTTCAGCCTATCAAGCAGCCATAACGCAGCCCTGCGACAATCATTGAGCGCCACTGCGGGTTGACTTACGTCGGCCTGCCTTCGGCCACAACGTCCACTCGCTGGCGCATAGAGACCTTCCACTAGAGTCATTCGTAACAAGACGCGCGCGATTGCCGTTGCAAGTTGCAAGTTTCTTCAACTGTAAGAATTTTCGCCGCCGGCAGTCCGCTTTTCCGTTGCAAATCGCATAGAAGCGCATTAAACTCACGCGAAGTTCTGTTATTAATCCTCCCCAAAGAAATGTCCCCATCGACGCTGAGAGATTGCTGCGCGATGACAACTGCTGGTTCTATCGACGTGTCCCGAAGAGCATAGGAGAAGCGAATCATGCGTAAGTTTTCAGTCCTGTTTCTGGCGCTTGCCATCGTGGGTAGCGCGAGCCTGTTAAGCGCACAAGTCACCGTAACGGTGCATCCGGCGAATATTCCCGTGACTTTCACCGGGCATGCGCAGTTCACCGCAACCGTGACCGGCAGTTCAAATGGGGTGGTATGGGCGGTAAACGGAATTATTGGCGGGAACAGCTCGATCGGCACGATCAGCACAACCGGACTTTATACGCCGCCGCAAACCGTCGCCAGCTATACGATTACGGCGAAGGTTATTGGTGGATCGGCGAAGGGAACCGCGAAGGTTTATGTTGAGAATTTTGCAGGCTCCTTCACTTACCAGTACAACAACCAGCGAACCGGAGCAAACACTTCAGAAGTTGCGCTGACACCAGCGAATGTGAACACGAACACCTTCGGCAAACTGTTTACCTATGCGCTGGATGGATACGTTCGGGCGCAGCCGCTTTATATGGCGAACGTGCTCATACCGAGCCAGGGCTACCACAATCTGGTTTTCGTGGCTACGGAACACAACAGCGTTTTTGCTTTCGATGCCGACGGATTGCAGACAACGCCAATCTGGCAAGCAAATTTCAATAATGCCGCGGAAGGAATCTCGGCGATTCCGTCAAGCGCTTTTGGATCGTTCTGTCCCTACTGCCTGAACCAGCCGGAGTGGGGAATCACTGCAACGCCGGTGATCGATCCGACGACCAATACGATTTATGTCGAAGCGAGAACTCAGCAGGTAGCTAACAGCGTGACCACGTATTTTCACACGCTGCACGCTCTCGATGTGACCACGGGCGAAGAGAAATTCAATGGTCCGGTGGTGATTCAGGCTTCTTTGCCGGGAAGCGGCGACGGAAGCGTGGGCGGGGAGATCGCGTTCGATCCGTTCTACGAGATGATTCGCCCCGCGCTGTTGCTGGTGAATAGCACGGTTTACATGGGCGCGGCGTCGTTGGGAGATTACGGTCCGTATCATGGCTGGATTCTGGCTTACAGTGCGTCGACTGGCACTCTGGAGCAGACCGGCGCATGGCTGAGTACGGCGAACGGTTCGATGGGTGGAGTATGGCAGGACGGCGCCGGCCTCTCGGCGGATACCGACGGCAACATATTCTTTACCACCGGAAACGGAACATTCGACGTGAATACCGGGGGAGTAGATTACAGCGAGTCGGCTATCAAGATGTCGCAGAATGCGGTCAGCGGAGCGTTATCGGTAGAGGATTACTTCACGCCGTACGATCAGGCAAAGCTAAACACTTACGATTGGGATCTGAGTTCGGCGGGAATGACGATTCTGCCCGATCAGACAGGTACGTATCCGCACCTGGCGCTTACTGGCGGCAAAGAAGGAACGATTTACGTGTTGAATCGCGACGACCTGGGCGGTTACAACGCCAACGGAAATACGCAGATTCCGGAGCAGGTGGTGGGCGCGATTCGGGGCTCGGTTCCGGGGCAGCCGGTTGACGGTTACTGGAACGAGGCTGCGTTTTGGAATGGTTATGTCTACATTTTCCCGCTGCACGACGTCCTGCATGTTTTCACGCTGAAGAATGGCGTGCTCTCGAACAAGGCGGCGAATATGGGCACGGTCCAGATGAATGCGCCGGTTCCGGTGATTTCGGCGAATAATAACGCAAATCCGGTCATCTGGGCTCTGCAGTGGGAGAAGAGCATTCTGTTTGCCTACAAATACAACAACATGTCCGCGAACATTTACTCGACCACGCAAAATGAAACCCGCGATGCTCCGGATGGGCACACGGTGAAGTCCGGCCCGATTGTGGCGAACGGACGTGTCTACGTTGGGACTTCGACCAATCTGGATGTGTACGGATTGCTGCCGTAGTCTGGGACTGGATCAGGTAGCTTGAGTAGCGCCTCAGCTCTGCACATCGAATGTGGGGCTGGGGCTTTGTTGTTTCTGGCTGCTAATTCTAGGTCAGACAGCTGCAGGGAAAAGGTCTTTCGTAATATTCGCCGCCCTGAGCGTTGCTTTGCCTCTGTGCTTTCCCTGTAAAATCAGAATCGATCCCCTGAAATACCTTCGGAGAATTTCATGCGTAATCTCTCACAAGTGTGTTTTTTACTGAGTGCTCTGTGGTGGGCACAAGCTAAACCCGCCGCACCAGCCCAGCCGAGTTCGACGAACGGCGCAACCGACGCTGGCGCGAAGCAGCCGGCTTCTGTCAGCACAGTGCGCGCGGACGATGCCGTTATTACTATCAAAGGATTGTGCTCTCCAGCGCAGGCGCGGGCAAAGAATTCCACGGATCTTTCCTGTGAGACGGTGATTACGCGCGAGGGTTTTGAAAGGCTCGCCGACGCCATCCAGGCGAACATGACCGCGACGAGCAAGCGGCAACTGGCCACGAGTTACCCGCGGATATTGGTGATGTCGCGGGAGGCGGAGCAGAAAGGACTCGAAAAGGACGAACGTGTACAGGAGCTGCTCGCCTACTCGAGAGCGCAGATTCTTTCCCAGGAACTTTTTCGGAACATTCAAAAGCAGGCGTCCGAAATTTCTCAACAAGACATTGACTCTTATTACCGGGAACACACGCAGTCCTTCCAGCGCGCCACGCTGGAAAGAATTCTGGTTCCGATTACGAAAGAGCCGGCGACGTCTGCTAAAGACAAGGCCTTACAAACCGGTCCACAAGATGAAAAAGTCGAGCAAGAGAACAGGGAAGCGATGGTGAAGGAAGCGGAGCAACTGCGAGAGCGTGCGGCTGCGGGTGAAGATTTCGCCAAGCTGCAAAAAGCAGCTTACGATGCCGCCCGAGTGGATGCGCCGATTCCGCGCACCAAGCTGAACTGGCGGCGCGGCAGCCTGCCGGCTTCGCATCTTTCGGTGATGGATTTGAAAATTGGAGAGATCTCTGCCGTGATCAGCGACTCGACCGGGCATTACATCTACAAGATTGACTCCAAGGAAATCGAACCTGAAGCCGAAGCCACGCCGGAGATTCGCACGATACTGCAGAAGCAACGTACGAAAGAGATGATGGATAGGCTGCAGGCGGCCGCATCCACGGAGCTGAATCAGAGTTATTTCGGCGCTCCTGAGGCTCCGAAGCCTCCGGATTTTTCGAAGGTGAAACCGGAGTCCGACGATCAGTAGGGGAAAACGAATGATTTTCATCTCACGCGCATCGCGGAGGCGTAAATGATTTCTCGAATCGGATGGGTATGCGTGCTTAGCTCGGCGCTGGTTTGCGCGCAGGCAGCGCCCGGTACAAATGCCGCCTCGCCTCACGAGGCGGACAGCGATGAAAAAAAGCCCACATTGGCGCCTGACTCTGTAGGAATGAACGAGGCGGTGCTGACGATTAAGGGCTTTTGCCCTGAGCAAAAGAACGCCGCGCAGCCCTGCGAAACCGTCATCACGCGGGCGCAATTCGAAAAGATGACCGCCGCGATTCGTCCGAATCTGAGCGCTTCGGTGAAACAGCAGTTCGCCGACTTGTATCCGCGTCTTTTGGTGATGTCGAAGAAGGCGGAAGAAATGGGTTTGGATAAGGAAGCTCCCTATGAGCAGATGATTGCGTTCTCGCGCATGCAGATCCTGACGCAGGCGCTGACACGCAAGTTGCAGCACGATTCGGCTGGGGTTTCGGAGCAGGAGATTGCAGACTATTACGATAAGAACGCGGCGTCCTTTGAGGAGTACACGCTGGAGCGGCTGGTCGTTCCCTTGCGCGGCCAGGGCGAGATCTCGACGGTTAAGGCAGCGCCCCAACAAGAGTTCGACGACTTAGCGAAGAGTCTTCGTGAGCGAGCCGTGGCTGGCGAGGATTTTGCGAAATTGCAGCAGGCTGCCTACGACGCGGCGGGGATGAAAGCGGCGTCTTCAAATACGTCCTTGGGGAAGGTCAGACGCGCAGCGCTGCCTGCCGGGCACGCGGCGACTGTTGCAGGTCTTCAGGTGGGCGAAGTTTCGACAGTAATTACCGATTCCGGCGGGCACTATATTTACAAGCTTCAGGCTAAGGAGCGGCTGCCCCTTGAACAAGCGAATGCCGAGATTCGGCATTTTCTGGAGAATCAACACGCCACCCAAGCCCTGGACAAGGTTCAAGGCTCCTACAGTTCCGAAACGAATCGCGCTTACTTTGCCGTGCCGGCTACAAAACGTGAGCGATGAAGGGAATTGGCTTGTCGATCCAAGTGTATGAATACAGTATACTTACGTTTACTATCCGCCAGGAATGGCCTGTTGGAGACTTTGGGCACCAAGGCTTTTTACCACTTGCAGTAACTTGCAATCTTCCGTAGGCTGGACCCAAGTTAGTGGGCGTGACTGGCCGCGCGAAGATGCCGGCGTGGCACCCCGATTGGCGGTTCGCTGCACTGTATCTCCCCCCAACAAATTCAACGCAATCCGAAGTTTTTTGTTTTCCCTCTACTTTTTGAGGGCACCGGAAAGGAGTCGCAGATTGGGCAACACAACTTCGCTCTGGCCGCCGCCAGTGAGTGACAGCGCGGGGATGCTGCGAGTTTCCAGCCCCGGCTTCCCAACGCTAGCGACGCAAACAAAACGAGAATCGGTGGCGCTGAAGTGGTACGCGGTGCAAACCCGGTCACGGCACGAGAAGATGGTGACCCGCCTGCTTGAGGGCCAGGGTTTCGCGACCTTTCTTCCCATCTCAACCGAGGTGCGGCAGTGGAGCGACCGGCGGAAAGTGGTCGAAATACCTCTGTTTCCAGGGTATGCCTTCGTGCAGATGGTGTACCAGCCTGAGCAGCGGCTGCGGGTGTTGACGACCGAAGGAATTGTGAACTTTGTGGGCATCCATGGTCAGGGATTGCCGATTCCAGAGAAGCAGATCGAAGACATTCGATCGTTGATGAACGCCGATGTTCCGTTTGAGAGCTACCCGTTTCTAAAGGTCGGACAGAGAGTGCGGATCCGAAGCGGATCGTTGAATGGGACCGAGGGCATTTTAGTCGGCCAGGAAGGTGACCGCAGGCTGATTATCTCCGTGGAGTTGATCCAGCGGTCGTTATCGATCCGGTTGCAAGGCTATGAAGTGGAGCCGGTTTAGGGCGAGGCGGTGGGGTTTCGCCCCGAAGCGTAAGAACTGAATTCTCCCCGGTTAGAAAATTCAAGAATAAATCTTCCAACGTGGGTGGAAGAGACGAGGACAGTTATGGATGAAGCGAATTTGAAGGTCGCAGGGATGGACGAGCAGACGCAAACGGGCGCCGAATCTCCGTCGAATGGAACTGGGGCGTTAGCCAAGCCGTGGGCGGCTTTACGGTCGCTGCGGGCCGAAACGGAGATTCACGCGATCAGCCGGGCTCTCGAAGAGTCCGGATGGAACCGCAAACACGCTGCGAAACTGTTGAGCATCAGCTATCGCGGGCTGCTCTACAAAATTCGGCAGTACAACATTACACCGGCTTCCCGGAACAATCTGGCGCAGGCACCGCGACCAGAGGTCTAGAAAAGCTTCGCCCCGTGTCAAAGTGGAAGCGGGCGAGGATTTTTCATGGATTCGGGTGGCCGAGACGAGAGCGGGTGTTGGTAAGATAGTAGCTCCGTCGGAACACAGGGAGATTCGTTATGAGCCGTAATTTTGAATTGCTGCAACGAGTGGGCCGCGAGCAGGCGCTATACGCGACTCAGCCGGTAGCGGAAGTCGAACCTATACCGGAGCAGCCGGTGGTCTTCTCTGAGCCGCAGCCCTCGCTGCTGACGATGGCGGAGCTGGAAGTCGAAGAGTTCACCAAGCTGGTGCAGCGTTTGTTTATTGTCCCCGGAAATGACGCGCCACGGAGTGTAGTGTTCACAGCTCCAGAAGGTGGAAACGGCTGCAGCTGGGTGTGCGCACGGGTAGCGGAGACTCTGGCGCGGCAGGTCGCGGGTTCGGTATGCCTGGTTGACGCCAATATGCGGCGTCCGGGAGTGCATTCGCAGTTTGGGGCGGAGAATCACTATGGCCTCTCCGATGCTTTGATGAAACCGGACCCAGTGCGCAGCTTTGCGACTAATCTGGGAAGGCCGAACTTGTGGATGGTGAGCTGCGGATCGAACACCGAAGCCGCACAAACTATGCTGACCAGCGACCGCATGAGGCTGCGCCTTTCTGAGCTGCGCGCCGAGTTTGATTACGTTCTGCTCGATGTGGCCGCGTTGAGCGACGCCAACGATGCTGTTCTACTGGGAAGCGGGACGGAGGGTGTTGTTCTGGTGCTAAAAGCAAACAGTTCACGGCGCGAGAGCGCGCGGAATGCCATGCAGCATCTGCAGGCCGCGAAGGCCAGGGTGCTGGGAGCGGTGCTGAACCAGCGGACATTCCCGATTCCTGAGTCGATTTACAAGAAACTTTAAAGCGAATCACGAACCACGCCGAAGCCGGTAGCTGGGGCAAAGAGATAGTTATGTTTGAGAATTTACGTGCGGATTTCGAAGCGGCCGCCGGGCATCGCGCCATGGAAAGAGGACTGCTGCGCGTTCTGATGCGGCTCGAGACCCCGGCAATCGTTTGTTACCGCTTCTCGCACTGGGTTTTGAAGTTGAAAGTTCCGGTCGTGCGGCCCCTGCTGATGATTCCGGCATTGATCTGGCAGCGGCTGAATCAGATGTTTTTCGGAATTTTCATCTCGCCGGACGCCGAGATTGGCCCGGGAATGGTGATTCATACTCCTTACGGCATTTTTATTCCCCCGGTGAAAATCGGCGCCAATTGCACATTTACGACCGGCACGCTGATTAACTCCGGGTGCAAGAGCGTTGGCGACAACGTGTATTTCGGCGCAGGCTGCAAGATCATCGGCGATGTCAAGATCGGCAACAACGTTGTTGTCGTGGCC
>CAWBKQ010000001.1:0-1050926 GCA_963789415.1 uncultured Acidobacteriaceae bacterium | reverse complement strand
AACAGCGTGGTGCTGACCGATGTGCCAGACAACATCACGATTATGGGGGTTCCAGCGCGTATCAAATTGCCGGGCGGAAGGCCAAAGAAGTTTCCGTGGCGTGCTTTGGATCGAAAGGATTCCGAGGTAAAGCCAACAGCCGCAAACGGCAAGGGAAGCAACGGAACGAAGGCCTCGACGCCCCCGGGGAATGGGAACGGGGTTGCGGGAAACGGTGTTGCAGGTGACGGCAACGCGTCCGCGCCGGTTACGGAAAAGACATCCAGCCGCTAAGACTGCGGCGACGACGGAGAAAGAAAGAGCTTGGATTTTTCCTGGAGTGAAGAGCAGGCGGCGTTTCGCAAGGAAGTGATTCGATTCGCCAAGCAGGAACTGAACGACGATCTCGCACGCCGGGACGAGCAAGAAGAGTTCCCGAAGGAGTTTTGGAAAAAGTGCGCAGAATTCGGCATTCAGGGATTGCCGGTTCCTCCGGAATATGGCGGGGGAGGCGCGGATACGCTGACGACGGCCTGCGCGCTGGAAGCTCTCGGCTACGGATGTAAAGACAACGGATTTCTGTTTTCGCTGAACGCTCACATGTGGACGAGCGAGTTGCCGCTGATGGCGTTCGGTACCGAAGAGCAGAAGAAAAAGTATCTGCCCAAGCTGGCGAGCGGCGAATGGATCGGGCTGCACTGCATGACCGAGCCGATGTCGGGCTCGGATGCCTACAGTCTGAAGTCACGCGCCGAGCGAAAGGGCGATAAGTACGTCATCAATGGATCGAAGACTTTCATTACGAACACGACGCATGGAGATTTATTCATCGTGTTCGCGAATGTCGATCCGTCGAAGGGCGCGAACGGCGTAACCGGATTCTTGGTGGAGAAGGGAACGCCGGGCTTGGTGCTGGGGAAGAAGCTACACAAGATGGGCCTGCGCACCTCGCCGATGTCGGAAGTGGCGCTGATCGATTGCGAAGTCCCTGCCGAAAACATTCTCGGCAAAGAGGGCAGCGGGCAGGCGATTTTTACTCACTCAATGGAGTGGGAGCGGACCTGCATCCTGGCCAGCCACTTGGGAATGATGCAGCGCTTAATCGAAACTTGCGCGAAGTATGCGCGCGAGCGCAAGCAGTTTGGGCAGGCGATCGGAAAGTATTCGGCGATCGCCAACATGGTCGCCGACATGGAAGTGCGGCTCGAGACCGGGCGCCTGCTGCTTTACAAGGCAGCATGGATGAAGAGCCAGGGACGGCATGCGTTGCGGGAAGCGGCGATGGCAAAGCTCTTTATCAGCGAGGCGACCGTGCAGACTTGCCTGGATGCCATCCAGATTCATGGCGGCTACGGTTACATGACTGAATACGAGATGGAACGGGATTTGCGCGATTCAGTTTCCGGGAAGATCTATTCGGGAACGAGCGAAATTCAGCGAGTGATTATCGCAGGGTTTCAGGGACTTTGACGCTACTGACTTTGATGGTACTCCCCGACTACGCGGCGGAACGGACTCGTTAGACATGGCTTACATTCTGCAGCAACTTTTGCAAAAGAGCGCGGCGCGGTATCCAGAGAAGCTGGCCGTGTGGGCTCGTGGGCGCAGCCTGACTTACCGCGAACTGGAAGAACGCTCGAACCAGTTGGCGCATTTATTGCGTGAAAGCGGCCTGCGCAAGGGAGACCGCGTCGGAATTTATTTTCCTAAGTGCGTGGAGTCGGTTGTCGCGATGCTGGGCGTGGTGAAGGCTGGCGGAGTTTATGTTCCGCTTGATCCTCAGGCGCCGGCCGATCGCGTCGGCTACATCATTGGAAATTGCGGGATTAGGATTCTGATTACGCGTGAGGATAAGCGGCGTGGGCTTGATCCAGCCATTGTCGAATCTTTTATTCTGTCGGTTTTGACTGACGATGCTCCGAAGTCTACGAACGGCGGTTCGGTGCTGCCGTGGTCGGTACTGCAACAGTATCCGGCGGATCATGCTCCCAAAGTCGTGCTTACGGAAACCGACCTGGCCTACATTCTTTACACCTCCGGTTCGACCGGGCGGCCGAAAGGCGTGATGCTGACGCATCAAAACGCACTGACATTTGTCGAGTGGTGCGCCGAGATTTTCCAGATCACGAGCGATGATTGCTTGTCGAATCACGCGCCACTGCACTTCGATCTTTCCGTCTTCGATGTCTACAACACGCTCGAAGCGGGCGCGTCGCTGTATATGGTCACGGAAGATCTGGCGCTGTTTCCGGTGAAGCTGGCCGAGTTTATCGAGTCAAAGGGAATAACAATCTGGTACTCGGTGCCTTCCGCGCTGACGCTGCTGTTGTTGCATGCAAGTCTTAGCGCCGAAAATCTGAAGCAGTTGCGCATCATTCTGTTTGCCGGTGAAGTGTTCCCGATGAAGTATCTGCAGCAATTGGCTAACCTGCTGCCGCGCGTCGATCTTTTCAATCTATACGGTCCCACCGAAACCAATGTTTGCACCTACTACAAAGTGGAGCGCGAACGCCTGGCCAGCATGGAGAAATTGCCGATCGGCATTGCGTGCGAGAACACAGAAGTATTTGCGGTAAATGATCAGAATGAGATCGTCACCCGGCCAGGCGACACCGGGGAGCTATATGTGCGCGGACCATCGGTTACCTACGGATACTGGGCGGACACAGAGAAAACAAAAAAGATGGTGCTCCCGAATACGTTTCAGCCGAACTTCGAGGAAAAGATGTACCGCACCGGGGACCTGGTGCAGCTTGCCGAAGATGGCAACTACTATTTTCTTGGCCGGCGCGACAGCATGATCAAAAGCCGCGGATACCGGATCGAGCTGGGAGAAATTGAAAGCGCGCTATTGAGCCACGCGGCAGTGAAAGAGGCAGTTGCAGTTGCGGTTCCCGATGAGATCGTGGGCAACCGGATAAGGGCTGTGGTCGCGTTTCACAATGGCAGCGCGCTCACGGCGGCGGAATTGCAGCAGTATTGCGGCACGCGGATTCCGCGGTACATGATTCCGGAGGCGATTGAGTTTCGCGATCAGTTGCCCAAGACTTCCACCGGAAAAGTGGACCGGGTGCAACTGGCGCAGGAAAGCGCGGCGACCGCGGCAACGCTGGTGGCGCCTTAAGAGTTTGTCAGACTTATACAACGGAACAACGGAAAGCTCCTAGGAGGAAAGGTTCACAATGTCGGCTACAAATCAAACACCCGCAGCTCCACCGGCTCTCAAGGATCAGATTCGCGAATTCATTCAGGTACAACTGGCTGAGCCCAAGGGCATCAGCTCGTTTACCGATGATGAATCGTTGATGGAAACGGGCGTCATTGACTCGTTAGGCATTTTCCGCTTGGTCTCTTTTCTGGAAGAGGATTTGCGAGTGCGCGTGAGCGACGAAGAGATCAATGCGGACACGTTAAAGAGCGTGAACACGATTGAAGAATTAGTGTTGCGCAAGCGGAATAAATAGAAGGCTGGCGCGTTTACCGTCTGCCGAGGCTGTTCGTCCCTGCCACGGTCTGGCATGTCGGAGATTCGTTAGCCGACCCACGGGAAGACACTTGGTAGCGTCTGTTACTCCCCAAACTGACGCGTGACCGGGGCTCGACTGAAAGGTCGAGCTGAAAGGAATCACGTGAAACCCGAACTGATCGAAGACCAACAACTGAAGAACTCGTCGACGAACGCGAGTGCCGCCTCTGTTCTTCAGATGGTGGAGGAGCGATCACGCGAGAACCCGGAGGCTGCGGCTGTTCTGGGCGGGGGAAAAACGCTTACTTATGGTGAGCTGAACCGTCGCGCGAACCGGATAGCGCACCAGCTGATCAAGTCGGGTGTGACGCGCGAGCGAGTGGTGGGCATCTACATGGAGCGATCGCCGGCATCGGTGATGGCGGCGCTGGCAACGTTCAAGGCTGGGGCGGCGTATTTGCCGCTTGATCCGTCGCTTCCCGAGCAACGCCTGGCATTCATGCTGGAAGACGCGAAAGTGACGGCGGTGGTTTCCACCTCCGCGCTGAGTGGGCAATTGCCCGCCGGCCCGTGGACATTCATTAACAGCGATGAATTTGAGCAGGCGTCTTCGTGCGCGTGTGATTTGCCACGGATTGAGGCTTCTGCCCAAGATCTCGCGTACGTCATCTACACCTCAGGTTCGACCGGACAACCGAAGGGCGTGGAGGTTACGCAAGGCAATCTGATGAACCTTGTGGCCTGGCACATGCGCGCCTTTCAAGTGACGGCAGCCGACCGCGCGGCTTTGCAATCGGCACCGGGATTTGATGCGGCTGTGTGGGAACTTTGGCCTTATCTTGCGTGTGGCGCCAGCGTTGCTATCGCTGACGAGGCGGTTCGGAATAACCCTGAGGCGATGCGCGAGTGGCTTTTGGCGACCGGAATCACGATTACCTTCCTGGCGACAGCGATGGCTGAGCGAATGCTCTCGCTGCCGTGGCCCAAGCAAACTTCGCTACGCGTACTGTTGACCGGCGCCGATACGTTGCGGCGTCGTCCGGCGAAAGATGCGCCGTTCGTGCTGGTGAATAACTACGGTCCGACCGAGTGCACCGTGGTTGCGACTTCCGGGACTGTGGCCGCGGATTCGTCAGGGAAGCAGCCTTCGATCGGCCGGGCGATTGACAACACGGTGATCCACACTTTGGATTCGAGGATGTGTCCGGTCTCGCAGGGGGAAGCGGGAGAAATCTATATCGGCGGAGCGGGAGTCGCGCGAGGCTATCGAAACAACCCTACTTTAACGGCGGAGCGTTTCGTCAAGGACCCGTTGTCGAAAGACGGAAATGCCCGACTGTACCGCACCGGCGACCTCGGCAGATTCCTGTCCGACGGAGAGATTGAATTTCTCGGACGCTTGGACGAGCAGATCAAGATTCGCGGCTTTCGCATTGAGCCGGGTGAGATCGTTACTGCTTTAAATTTGTATCCGGGCGTGAGGGCGAGCGCAGTTTCACTGCTTGGCGCGGATAATTGGGACAAGCGTCTGGCGGCATACGTCGTGCTCGATGCGGATGCGCGTGTTACGGTTTCCGGATTACGTGACGCACTCTCGAAAAAACTGCCGGAATACATGGTGCCGTCCGTCTACAAGAATCTTCCGTCCTTGCCTCTGACCCGGAATGGCAAGATCGATTACGCCGCGCTTCCGGTTCATCCGGAGTTGCGGCCGTTGCCCGAATCTGAGTTTGTCGCGCCACAAACCTTAGTTGAGAAGCGACTGGCGACGATTCTCGCGCCCCTGCTGCGTGTTGAGCGGGTTAGCACAAAGGACAATTTCTTCTTGCTGGGCGGCCATTCTCTCTTGGGCACACAGCTTATCACCAAGATCAAAGAATCGTTTGACGTTGACCTCAGCCTTCTCAGCCTGTTTGACCACCCCACGCTTGAGGAAATGTCGGTGGAAGTGGAAAATTTGATTCTTGCCAAAATTGCCGGTAACGGCAATGGCGCCACCGCGCCGCAGACTGCCACTCCTGGGAGCCAGTAGTGCTTTCGGACGCCCACGCTAATCCCTGCATCGACGCTGCCGATTCGGCCCGCTGGAACGATACGGCAAAGCCGTATCCTTCGGACAAATGTGTTCACCAGCTTTTTGAAGAACGCGCTGCGAAGACGCCGGATGCGATTGCCGTCGAGGATGGATCGCGGCGTCTGACTTATCGCGAACTGAATCAGCGTGCGAATCAACTGGCAAAGTTCCTGCAGGGGAAGGGCGTTGCGGCGGAAGTTCCGGTTGCAATTTGCCTGAAGCGCTCGGCGGAACTGCTCATAAGTCTCTTGTCGGTGCTCAAGGCGGGAGGAGCGTGCGTTCCGCTCGATCCGGATTATCCGAGCGAGAGGCTGTCACACATTCTGCAGGATTGCGCCACTCCACTGCTCATCACTGAGCCGGAATTGCTCTCTCTGCTCGGCTCTAGCGGGGCGGAAGTTGTTCATTTCTCGGCTATCACCAAGCAGGCTGCACAAGAGAACATAGAAAACCTGCCCGTCCAACTGACTCCGCAGAATCTCGCTTACCTGATTTACACCTCGGGCTCGACCGGCAAGCCGCGCGGCGTGCAATTGACGCATGGGGGCTTGGTCAATCACGGTGTGGCATCCATCGATCTGTATGGCCTGACGCCAACCGAGCGAATGCTGCAATTTGCCTCGATCAGTTTTGATATCGCGATTGAAGAGATATTTCCCACATGGTTTGCCGGCGGTTGCGTGATTCCACGGGGCGATGAGGTTCCGCTCAGCGCTGCGGGCTTCCTGCAGTGGATTGCTGAGCGTAAAATTTCTGCGCTGGACCTGCCAACCGCCTACTGGCACGAACTCGTGCATGAACTGGCTGAGAGCCGCCAGGCTTTGCCCGAGAGTTTGCGGTTGCTGATTGTGGGGGGCGAGAAGGCTTCGTCGTCGGCTTACTCGGCATGGCTGCGAGCAGGGGGTGCTCGGGTTCGCTGGGTGAACACCTATGGACCGACGGAAGCGAGCGTGATCGCGTCGGCCTACGAGCCGGATCCGAAGAAGCCATTTCCCGACAACCTTCCGATCGGACGCCCGATCGCGAATGTGCGGCTCTATGTTTTGGATGAGAAGCTCCATGAGTTGCCAATTGGCGATCCTGGCGAACTCCACATCGGCGGCGTGGGACTGGCGCGAGGATATTCGAACCACCCGGAGCTTACCGCGGCGAAGTTCATTGACGATCCGTTTTCGAATGAACCCGGTGCGCGACTGTACAAAACGGGTGATATGGTTCGACGCTTGCCGGACGGAAATCTTGAGTTCGTGGGGCGTATCGATTTCCAGGTAAAGATTCGCGGCTTTCGAGTCGAGCTGGGCGAGATCGAGGGCGTATTGGAAAAGCACCCTGCGGTCGCACAAGCGGTAGTAACCGCGCGGGACGTTGTGGGCAGCAAGCAACTTGCCGCGTACATCATCGCGTCTTCCGACGGTATTGCCGCGGGCGAGTTGCGCGATTACGCGAAGAAGCAATTGCCCGAGTACATGGTGCCGGTAGATTTTGTTTTTCTGGAAAGTTTGCCTCTCACTCCGAATGGAAAGGTGGATCGCCGAGCGCTTCCCGAGCCGCAGAGAAATGAGGCTGCGTTGGTAAATTTGATCGCGCCGCGCAATGAGATGGAAAGCAGGATGGCGCGATTGTGGGCGCAGGTGCTGGGCCGCGAAACAGTTGGCATCCGGGAAAACTTTTTTGATCTGGGGGGGCACTCTTTGTTGGCCTTGCGCCTGACGAGCCGGATTGAAAAGGAGTTCGGCAAGAAGCTCACGTTGACCGCGCTGATTCAGGCTCCGACCGTGGAAGAGATGGTGCGGCTTGTGGAGCGCGAGGATGGGGCGTGGTCTCCTCTGGTCGCGTTGCAACCGGCGGGCGCAAAGCCGCCGCTCTTCTTCGTGCATGGTCTTGGTGGAACGGTGATGCGTTTTCATGACCTGGCCCGGCACATGGCGCCCGATCAGCCTTTCTGGTGCTTTCAGGCGCAGGGCATCGACGGAAGACTTCGGGTGCTCGATGAAGTCGATGAGATGGCAGGCCTTTATTGCGAGCACCTGCGCAAGGCGCAATCGGAGGGACCCTACTATCTCGGCGGATATTCATTCGGCGGCCTGGTTGCGCTGGAAATGGCTCGACGCCTGGCGGATAGTGGTCACGAGATCGGGCTGTTGGCGCTGGTGGATACATACTTCGTTGGCCAGGACGGGAACACTTCCTTGCTCAACCGATTTTTCTCGCTCTCTACTGAGCAGAAGCTGGCGTACCTGAAAAAACGCGCGACGCGCTATCGCCGTGGAATCAAGCGGCGCCTTGATGCGCTGTCTTTACCTGTGCCCGTGAAAAAAGTGCGCGAAGCTTGTGCAGTTGCCGAGCGGAAATATCGTCCTTCGCCAGTGTCGGTTCCGCTGACGCTTTTTCGGGCCAGCGAAAAAGCGCTGCGCGGCTTGGACGGTGCGCTGAATGGATGGCAACAATATGCGGCAGCTGGCCTGGAAATTCAAGAAATCGATGGGGACCACGGCAATATTTTGAACGAGCCGAATGTGCGGCAACTTGCCGCAGTAATGCGAGCGAAGCTCGATCGGGCAAGAATGGAACGTCAGGACGAGACTCAGCCTAGCGCGTTGAGTTCTTAAACGTTCCTGCTTGGTGGTGCAAGAAATCGGCCAAGAGGTCGGTTAAGTGCCTCGACTATGGCAAGTTGACGAGAGGAACAAGATTAAGGAGCATCCGGTGCCAGTGAGCGTACACGACGAAACGGGGCAAACGGCGGTGAATGACAGCGCGGGGGAGCGCTCGCCGCTGTTGAGCCGCCGGTTTTTTACTGAGAAGTTTTTTCCGTGGGTGACCAAGGGAGGGCTGGCGCTTCTCGATTTTGGCCTGTACTCCGGATCCAATTTTCTGCTCGGCATTTTGCTGGCGCGCTGGATGGCTCCCGAGCAATACGGTGCATATGCGCTGGTGTTCAGTATTTTTATTCTGGTTACGTTCCTCTATCAGGCCCTGCTGCTCGAGCCACTTTCGGTTTTTTCCGGAACGACGTATAGCAGCAATCTTCGCGGATATTTGAAATCGAATTTCTGGCTGCACTGGGGCGTTTCCGCCGTGATTTGCGTCGTCATGGCAGGAATTGCAATCGCGGCTAAGGTTTGGTGGCACTCGCCCGTGGCGGCGTTGGCATTTGCAGGAATGACAGCGGCCACGCCGTTTATCTTGATTCACGCTCTCGGACGCCGCAGCTTTTATCTCAAGCTGTCGCCCGGTCCGGCGGCGTTTGGCTCGTCTTTTTACTGCGTCCTCGTGGTTTCGGGTTCGTTTCTGGTGTACAAGCTGGGATGGCTCTCGGCGTTTACGGCATTTCTGGTGATGGGTTTCGCGGCGCTCGTGGGCGGGGTAATCATGGTGTTCCAGTTGAATGCAAAACTGGAGCCGGCCACCGCGCCGATGCACCTCAGTGAAACCTGGAAAAAGCACTGGAATTACGGAAAGTGGGCGCTGGGCACCTGCATCGTGGGCTGGATTCCGACCTATGTATACATCCCCGTAGTGAGCAAGTTTCATGGATTGCCGGCGGCGGCAGAGTTGCGAGCGCTGATGAACCTGGGCGGTCCCGTGCTGCAAACCTATGCGGCACTCTCCATGCTGTTCCTGCCGTTTGCGGCACGAGTGCAGGGCAAAGAGGGAGCACGGGGCTCAAACGCGCTGACGCGAAAGTTGACCGCGTTGTTCATCGTGGGAGCGCTTGCTTACTGGGTGGTGCTGATTCCACTGCGGCGCCCTCTGTTTGCTTTGCTTTATGCAGGGAAGTATATGGACGCGAGCGCCCTGCTGCCCTTGTTTGCGGCGGAGACCGTGATCTGGAGCGCGGCGCTTGGTCCCGCGATTGTGCTGCGTGCGATGGAGTATCCGAGATCCTTGTTTTTTGCCAACGGAGCCGCCAGCGTGGTCGCGCTCTTGTTTGGCATCCCGGCAACGCGCTATTTCGGCCTGCACGGCGTGATCTGGAGCATGGTGCTGGCCAATGTGCTGTACGTAATCGTCGCCTTCATTCTGCTGGAACGGAAGCTTTCTACGCTCAAGGGCGTGGAGACAAAAGTGTCCGTCGCCCGGCAAGCGGAAGAGGGCGCGTTCTAACCCGATCGACTTTATGCGCCCACTCTCGATCATCTCGGTTCACAATCACTATCTGATAGCGGGTGGCGAGGATCAGGTATTTGAATCGGAGGCGCGCCTGTTGCGCGAGCGTGGACACCAGGTGACTCAGTTGGAAGAGCAGAACGCCTATCCCGACACGGTTTCAAAAAAAATCGAAATGGCGATTGACTGCGTATGGTCGCGCCGATGGTACAACGATTTCCTCGCGTTGCTGCGACAGTCGCGCCCGGATGTGGTCCATATTCACAACTTCTTTCCGCGCATTTCTCCGTCGATCTACTATGCCTGTCGGCGTGAAGGCGTACCCGTGGTGCAGACGCTGCACAACTTCCGGCTGCTGTGCGCCGGAGCCGAATTGTACCGCGACGGAAAAGTCTGTGAAGAGTGCCTGGATCATAGCGTCCTGCGCGGCATTCGCCACGGTTGCTATCAGGGATCGAAGGCCGGAACTGCGGTTTTGACCGTGATGGTGGATCTGCATCGCCGCGCGCACACCTGGTCTAACCTTGTTGATTGTTACATTGCCCTGACCGAATTCTCGCGACGCAAGCTGATTTCCGGCGGCCTGCCCGCGGACCGCATTCGGGTCAAGCCCAACTTTGTTCTTCCCGACCCGGGGCCGAAGAACGGGCAGGGGGACTACGCGCTTTTTGTCGGCCGCATGGTCAAGTCCAAAGGCGTGCCTACAATGCTCGAAGCGTGGAAACGATTATCTGTTCCGTTGCAGGTTGTCGGAGATGGAGTTTGCCGCGAACTGATCGAGACAGAACACAAGGCCGGAAATCTGGGCTCAGTTGCATACCGCGGACGTTTGCCGCGCGCGGATACTTTGGCGGCGATGAGAAATGCCCGCTTCCTGATTTTTCCCAGCGAATGGTATGAGGGTTTTCCGGTCACGATTGCAGAGGCTTTTGCCTGTGGGATTCCGGTGATCGGGTCGCGACTGGGGGCCATGCAGGAAATTATCGCGGATGGCGTGACCGGATTGCATTTTGAGGCAGGCAGCGTCGACGACCTGCACAGTAAAGTGCAATGGGCGTGGCAGCATCCTGCAGAAATTCAGGCGATGGGGCGGCGCGCACGGCAGGAATTCGAAGAGAAGTATACGGCAGAACGCAATATCGCGATGTTGGAAGACGCATACGAGTTTGCAATGGCGTCGCGCGGCAGGCGGTTGGAGACAGTCGAGCCTGAGAAAGTGACCGTCTAGCAAGGAAGCGATCTCGCGTTTTTGAGTTGATCGCGAAAGTGTCATCAAAAGTCATGTCCGAAGTGATTACCGAACTCCGGCGCAGGCAGCTTCTGGAATCTTATTTCCGGACTCACCTGACTGCTGTCGAGCAGCCTTCGACAATCCAGGCCGGGTTGGAGCGTGGCCGGATTCCACTGACGATCGCTCAGCAGCAACTGTGGCTGCATGCGCAACTCGCGCCGAATACCGCACTCTATAACGAGCCGCTCACGGTTCGGCATCATGGCCCGCTCGACGTTCGCGTACTGTCAAAAGCGTTCAACGAGATCATCCGCCGGCACGAGGCATGGCGCACCACGTTTCCTGTGGTTGATGGAGAGCCCTTTCAGCAGGTGCTTCCACCATTTTCTGTCGATCTGACGGAAATCGATCTGCGTTCCCTGGATTCTCAGGAACGCGAGAAAGCGGCCGTACGTCTGGCCACCGCCGACGCCAGGCTACCTTTTGATCTTGAACGGGGACCGCTGTTTCGCGCCAGGTTGGTGCGACTGGGTGACCAGGAACACCGCCTCTATGTCACTCTGCATCATTTGATCTTTGATGGTTTCAGCGGCTATCGAGTGCTTCTGCCCGAACTGGTCGCCTTGTACGAGGCGTTCCGGGCGGGCGAGGCGTCACCTCTGGCGGAGCTGCCATTTCAGTTCAGCGATTATGCATGTTGGCAGCGGGAACGGATGAATGGCGACCGGCTGGAAAGCAGCATGCAGTACTGGCGCGGGCAATTGGCGGGACCGTTGCCTTCGCTGCAAATTCCATTTGCCCGTTCTACGCCGTCGGTGCAGACGTTTGGCGGGGCGATGCACTCGTTATCGCTGCCGCTGGGTTTAAGCGAAGGGTTGCGCCAACTGTGCCGTCGCGAGGGCGTCACGCTGTATATGGGGCTGCTGGCTGCCTTTAACGTGCTTCTCTGTCGCTATAGCGGCCAAGAAGACGTTGTGATTGGAAGCAACACAGCGGGGCGCAATCATTCGGGCAGTGAAAAGTTGTTGGGATATTTTCTCAATACCATCCCGCTGCGCTCAGATCTTTCGGGAGACCCCACGTTTCGTGAGCTGCTCGATCGAGTGCGCGGAACTACGCTGGAAGCGTTATCGCATGATGAAGTTCCCCTTGACCGGCTGCTGGCGGACCTTCAGCCGGAACGGGACCCGCATCGCAATCCCATATTTCAAATTTTGTTTTCGCTGGAGCCGCCGCTTGCCCCGGTCCCACCGGAGTGGGATCTGACCTGTATTGAGGTTGAAACCGGTGCGACCAAATTCGAACTCTGCATGGTGCTCGATGACCGGGCGGATGGCCTTCTCTGCCGCTTGATCTATAACACTGCGCTGTTCGACGCGGAGGCGATCGGTCGCATGGCTCGGCATTGGGAAACGCTGCTGGAAGCTATTGCGGAAAATCCCGCGCTTCCGATTAGCCGGTATCCGCTGCTGACGGAAGCCGAGCGGCGGCAGATTCTTGTCGAATGGAACGACACTGCCGAAGCGTATGCTCCGGAATCAGTCCCCGATCTGATTGGCGCGCAAGCGCGGCAGCAGAATAAGAAAATAGCTCTGCGCTGCGGCACCAGGGAACTCTCTTACCTTGAGTTCGCACAGCGAGCTGACCGGCTGGCTCGGGTTTTGCAGTCGATGGGAGTGGGGCCGAATGTTCCAGTTGCGCTCTGCCTGGAGCGATCTGTGGACATGATGGTTGCAATTCTAGCCGTGCTGAAGGCGGGCGGCGCTTATGTTCCCCTTGACCCGGCGAATCCGCGGCGGCGACTGGAGATGATCCTCAAGGATTGCAAGCCTCGCGTTCTTCTCACCCAGAAAGATACGGTCGGGGCTTCGCTCTCCACCACAGCGCCGATCCTTTTTCTGCATGCCGCGCTTTCGGAGACCAAAGAGAATCCACGGCCATCGATCAGGCATCATGCGCCCGCGTTCGATGATCTCGCATACATTCTCTACACGTCAGGGTCGACCGGCGTGCCAAAAGGAGTCCAGATTACACACCGCAATCTGGCATACGCCAACCATGCGAGACTCAGCTATTACAAGGATGTTCCCGAAAGATTTCTGCTGCTTTCCTCCTATACCTTTGACAGTTCGGTAGCTGGTATTTTCCACACTTTGAGTACAGGTGGGGCGCTGGTAATTCCGCCGGCGGACTTTCGTTGGGAAGGCGGAGAGATTCGACGCCTCATTTTCGAAAACAAAATCACGCACCTGTTGGCAGTTCCCAGCCTTTACGCTGAGATTCTGGATGGCGCTCGTGGTGAGACACTGGCCTCGTTGCAAGCGGTGATCGTGGCGGGAGAGGTGTGCCCACGACAGCTGGTGAACTTACATTATGAGCTGCTGCCGCAATGCTCCTTGTTCAACGAGTACGGCCCCACCGAGACAACAGTTTGGAGCACGGTTTTCGAGTGCGAGCCCGGCGGAACGGAAAGTAGCGTTCCCGTCGGCCGCCCTATCGCAAACGCGCAAACTTACATTCTCGATCGCCATCTGCAACCCTTGCCGATCGGAATTCCAGGCGAACTCTACATCGGCGGCCAAGGGGTGGCGCGCGGATATCTGAATCAACCGGCGTTGACGGAAAAGCATTTCGTCCCAGACGGCTTTTCGTCGAATCCGGAGTCGAGGCTTTATCGGACGGGCGATCTGGCGCGGTATCTGCCAACAGGCGATATCGAGTTCCTGGGGCGCTCCGATCAACAGGTGAAATTACGAGGGATGCGCGTCGAGCTGGATGAAATTGAAGGGTTGTTGGCCGAGCATGCTGCGGTGAGAGAAGCCGCCGTGGTTGCGGGACCCCAGCCTTCCGGTGACGTCGCGCTAGCTGCCTTCATCGTCGAGCAGTCAAACGAATCCATTTCCACCTCCGAGCTGCGCGCTTTCTTAAAGACAAGACTACCCTCGTACATGATTCCGGCCAGCTTTAAGGTTTGCGAATCCCTCCCGAGAACTTCGAATGGAAAAATCGACCGGCAGAAGCTGGCTGGCGAGATCCCGTCAGGTGAACGATCGGAGACACTCACCGCCCCGCGCGACGAGGATGAGCGGCGGCTACTTTCGATCTGGAAGCAAGTTTTTCCTCACGCACTTGAGGATGTGAACCAGGATTTCTTTCAAATCGGTGGGCACTCATTGCTGGCCGCGAAGCTGCTCACGCGCATCGAGAAGGAGTTTGAGGTTCATCTATCGTTAGCTTTTGTTTTTGAATCGCCGACCATTGCGCAGATGGCGCAAGCCTTACGCTTGGGTTCGCTAAGCGTGCGCGAACGGGCGATTATTCCCATTCAACCGAAAGGTGTCTTGCCTCCGTTGTTTTGGATTCGTGGGGGGCCGCGATTCCGTTTGCTGGCGCAAGAGTTGGGCACGGATCGGCCCTTTCTCGGAGTCGACCTGCCTTATACCGCAGGCGTCAAATTGCCCGCGCCCTATCGTTTGGAAGACATTGCCGCTTACTTATTGAAAGCGATTCGCGAGGTGCAGCCTGCAGGTCCCTACTACCTGGGAGGGCTGTGCGTGAATGCGGTGATCGCCTATGAGATCGCTCAGCAATTCACGCAACAGGGAGAGAAAGTAGCGTTGCTGGCCATGGTTGACGCGCACAATCACGCCTACTACAAAAATCCGTTGATGGATGGCCGGTACACGGCGCGAATCAAATATCACCTATCAAATCTTCTCCGTATGGATTCCACTGAAACCGGTGCTTACCTACGAGACCGGTTAGATGAAGCTCGCCGAAAAATTGAGCGCGTCACGTGGAGGCTCACTGCCGACCGCAGAGATCGAGCCGAGGATTTCAGAAATTCTGATTCCATTGTTCACCCGGCATTCAGCCAATATGAACCTCAACCTTATGTGGGAAAGATCGTTCTTTTGCAGTCGAGTGAGTGGCCGAAGAGTCCTTATTTCGACTTCAAATTGGGATGGGAAGATCTGGTTCCAGAAATTGACTTTCATCGTATTCCGGCAGATCACGCTTATCTTTTTGACGAACCGAACGTGAAGTCGGTGGCGCAAACGTTAGAGGGTTACTTATGAGAGTCTCCGGCATAAGACCGGTAGAAGATTCGCCGGATTTTCGATCCCCCATCGAGCGTCCCGGCCTGAACCATATATTATTAAGTCCATTTTGTTCAGTAAGATGCAAGAGTCTCGCGGAGTCGATTAGAGTCTTTTGCCTCTAGGGCTTTCGGCCACTTGCAAGAACGTGCACGCGCCGATAATCTTGCAACAACTGGGGCAGTCGTTTGTGGGCCGTCCCTTTCGCTAGAGCGTATCCCCCCGACAACAATCTGGCTGTACAGCATTAAACAATTCCGTCTTGTTATTGCAGGACTAGTGTTTTGACCGTTCATGATCGAAGGTCACAAATGTGACCGAAAGGGCGGAGCTGTAACGGAAGAGGCCGGAAAGCTTCATTTTCTTGACGAATAGTTCTTCCGTAAAAGACTCCCGGACATACAATTATCAAGCGAATTCAGGATGCGATGAAAGCGACTATAAAGTTCAGATTTTTGGAGGCGGAGGGTATGAGGACAAGGGTGGGTTTTGCAGTTGGAATTTTGTTGCTGAGCGCGCTTCCGTTACTCGCGGCTCAGGACCCGAATGTCGTCCCGGTGGCCTCAAAAGCGGTCAGCTCCGACAGTACAACTTCTTCCACCAGCGGCGTGCCGCAATTGCAGCAGCGTGACTCGCGCTACCGCCTGGCGGCCGGAGATACCTTCGATGTTGGTTTCGAACTGAGCCCCGAATTCAACCAGACCGTCACCGTTCAGCCCGACGGATTCGTAACTCTGAAGGCAGTGGGCGATATGAAAGTGATGGGGCAGACGATTCCAGAACTTACTCAGACATTGCGCACCGCATACGGAAAGATTCTGAACGATCCCCTGGTTGTCGTCGTGTTGAAGGATTTCGAGAAACCTTACTTCATCGCCGACGGTCAAGTCACGCATCCGGGCAAGTACGAAATGCGAGGAGTTGTGACCTTAACGGAAGCGGTCGCAATCGCCGGTGGCTTCACGGAAAACGCAAGGCACTCGCAAGTGCTGTTATTCCGGCGGGTGGACGATCAATGGCTTTCGGCAAAGATATTCAACGTCAAAGAAATGCGTAAAAAAGGCGATCTGCACGAGGATCCCACTCTGAAGCCCGGCGATATGCTTGTAGTTCCGAAGAATACGTTGTCGAAGATCAAGCCGTTCATCCCCAATGCCGGCCTGGGCGCTTACACCCAAGTCCCTTTCTAGACCAGGGGCGGTTCTGAAGCAGACGACAGGAGATTGAGATGAGAGAACAAGAATTTACGACGGCCAGCGCGAGTGGATTGAATTTCACCTTGCGCGATTTACTTGCCATCGGCTTCCGGCACAAGCGCTCGTTCCTGCTGTGCTTTTTTGGGGTGCTGGCCGGCAGTATTGTGGCGATGTTTGTCGTCCCGCCAACCTACGAGTCAAAGAGCGAGATTCTGGTCAAGCGCGAACGCGTCGACCCGGTGGTCAGCGCGGAGAAGAACAGCCCACTACAGGTGAGGGAGGACGTTACCGAGGAAGAGATCAACTCAGAAGCGAACCTGATCACCAGCGGCGATGTGCTGCGCAAGGCGGTGGTGGATTCCGGCCTGCAGAACAAGAAGGGGTTCCTGTCTTTTATCGATCTCGGTTCGAACCAGGATGCAAAGATCGCGAAAGCAGTTGACAGGCTGCGCTCTCATCTCGTAGTCGAACCCATCAAAAAGACCAACGACATTGAGCTGACCTATTCAGCGCACGATCCGAAGTTTGCGGCGTTGGTGTTGAATAACCTGGTGAATGCCTACGTTGAGAAGCACGTCGCCATTCACCGCCCGGCTGGGCAGCTTGAGTTTTTCGATGAGGAAACAACCCGCTACAAGAAAGAACTGGATCAAGCCGAAGACGGGCTGCGAAAGTTTGCGCAGGAGCAAGGCGGTGTAGCTCCGCAGGTTTCACGCGACATCACGCTGCAGAAGCTGAATGAATTTGCTGCCTCTCTGGAGTCCACTCGCGCCGAAATGTCGGCCACCGAAAAGAAGATCGCTAACCTCGAACAACAATCGGGAGTGACTCCTGACCGGATGACCACCTCAGTTCGCGAATTCGATGATACCGCGGTGCTGCAGCAATTGAAGAGCACGTTGATGACTCTGGAGTTGAAGCGCACGGAATTGCTTACCAAATATCAGCCGGGGTACCGGCTGGTTCAGGAAGTCGACAAGCAGATCGCGGATACGCGGGGATCGATCGCGGCGGAAGAAGCGAAGCCGTTGAAAGAGCAGACCACCGACCGCAATCCGACCTACGCGTGGATCAACGAGGAGTTGGCGAAAGCAAAATCGGATTACAGCGGACTGCAGGCGCGGGCTGCAGCAACGCAGGCGATCGTTAGCCTTTATCAAGGCCGCGCCCAGCAACTTGAACAGGCTGGCCTGGTGCAGCAGGATCTGTTGCGCGAAGCCAAAGCCAACGAAGATAACTATCTGCTGTATTTGCACAAACGCGAAGAAGCCCGCATCGAGGAAGCGCTCGATCGTACCCGCATCTTGAACGTGAGCATGGTTGAGCAGCCTACGGTCCCGGTTTCGCCCGTCCGCTCGCCGGGAGTCTTCCTGTTGGTGGGAATGCTTCTCGCGCTTGTAATGAGCAGCGCGCTGATCTTTGCTCAGGAGTATCTCGACTCTTCCTTCCGCACTCCGTCCGAGGTTTTGTCGGAGTTGAAGATTCCGGTGCTGGCGTCGGTTCCGCTCCACAGTACGAACGGAAACGGAAGCCACGGTTTCAACGGCAACGGCAATGGGATTGGAACGGTTGCGGTGCCGGTTGTGAGCGAGGCAGAGCCTGGCTACGATTCGGAAAACGACTATCAACGGTAGGTTCATCGAACGTAATAGAGTGAACAGAAAGAGAGCCCGGGGATGTTTCTAAGCTATTACGGTTTGCGCGAACAGCCATTTGGGGTTACGCCAGACCCCCGCTTTTTATATCTCAGCCCAGCGCACCGCGAAGCGCTCGCCTCGATGGTTTACGGAATTGAAGCGGGACGCGGGTTCATCAGCCTGATTGCGCCTCCGGGGATGGGCAAGACAACTCTGTTGTTCCATCTGCTGGAGAAATTCCGCTCTTCAGCGCGCACCGCCTTCTTGTTCCAAACCCAGTGCAATTCGCGCGAATTCATGCGCTTCCTTCTGGCGGAATTGGGTTACGAATCCGACGATCACGATTTCGTGCGAATGCACGAAGAATTCAACAAGCGCCTGTTGCAGGAAGCGCGCGCGGGAAATCGCTTTATCGTGGTGATTGACGAAGCGCAGAACCTGGAGCCGTCTGTGCTTGAGACGGTGCGCCTGCTTTCCGATTTCGAGACGCCGCGGGCGAAGCTGATGCAGATCATCCTCGCCGGCCAACCTGAACTGGCCGACAAATTGGCCCGGCCCGGAATGATGCAGCTTCGGCAGCGAGTTTCCCTGATGACCGGCCTGAAGCCGCTTTCGTTCGAGGAGACCAATAAATACATTCATCACCGCCTGCGCGCCGTGGGTTATGAAGGTGGCTCGATGTTCACTCCTGACGCTCTGTTGCGCGTCTCCGACTTCACCTCCGGCATTCCGCGCAATATCAACAATCTCTGCTTTAACTGCCTGTCGCTAGGCTGCGCTTTGCAGAAAAAAATGATTGACGGCGAAATCGTGGATGAGGTCATCGGTGACCTCGATATCACCCAGCACACCTCGCACGCAACGGGCGCCGCACCAGCCTACGGGCCCGGCGCGGCGCAGATTTTCGCCGAACCGGTGGCAGTGACTGCTACGGAGCTGGAGGATGACACCTTGGGAATACCGGCCGGCTCGAATGGCAGCACCAGCTATCGCGGAAATGGCCGGAAGCCGCAGCAGGTGTTAAGTCCCGCTGAGGCCAAGGCCTACATGCAGCAGATTGCCGCACAGTTGCAGGGGTTCAGCCGGGTCGTTAGCGATGTTGCCGCCGGGCGCAAGTTGCCCGATGGTAACGCATAAGGATCGGCTTTTTGCGGCCGCGACTGTTGATTTGCGCAGTATTACTCCCTCAATTGTTTTCGCGCTTCTATCGCTCTTAATCCCAGGAGAACATTACTTTGGGCCATTTCCGGCGGCAGGTTTTGTTGAACTCGATGAAGTTGTTCGACCTGGCCGCGGTCATGCTTGCTTTTGGCCTGGCTACGGTGGCCGTTTCGCAGCGATCGGCCGTATCGCTGGCGGAATTTTTCGGAATGCGGGTGAAGATCCAGAACTTCATCGTCTTCGCGATCCTGCTCCTGGTTTGGCATCAGATCTACGTTCTGTTTGGCATGTACGCGTCGCGTCGCCTTTCAGGCCGCTGGGACGAAACCCTCGACGTACTGAAAGCGACCACAGCGGGCACGCTGGTGATTTTCTTCACCCACGTTCTGCTGCGAATTGACCTGGTGACTCTGGAATTCCTCGGCGTGTTCTGGCTGGTCGCCACGGCAACGACCGCAACCGGCCGCGTGATCATGCGGATTGTGGTGCGACAGGCTCGCGTCCATGGACGCAACTTGCGGGACGTGCTGATTGTCGGGACTAATCCCCGGGCAGTGCAATTTGCCCGCAAGCTTCGTGACAGCCATTTTCTTGGCTACCGGGTAATCGGCTTCGTCGATCAGCAGTGGTCTGGGCTGGACGAGTTCTCTCAATCCGAATTCAGCCTGGCGTGCGATTTTGACAGCTTGCTTCCTTACCTGCGCAAAAACGTGGTCGATGAGGTTGTTGTAGCACTGCCCTTGCGCTCGCTGCATTCCCGCGCTTCGGAAGTGAGCGCCATCTGTGAAGAGCAGGGAATCCTGGTGCGCTTCATCTCCAATCTGTTCGACAGCAAGACCTCGCGCCCACGGGTGGTTACGGTCGAAGACGATTCGATCATCACCCACAACAGCATGCGGCTGGAGGGGTGGCCGGTGGTAATCAAGCGCACGATTGATATTATCGTTGCCGCTGCCATGAGCTTGCTGCTGCTACCCGTCTTCCTGCTTACGGCTCTGCTCATTAAGTTGACTTCGCCGGGTCCGGTGTTTTTTGTACAGAAGCGACTGGGATTGAACAAGCGCCATTTTGGCATCTACAAGTTCCGCACCATGGTGGTGGATGCGGAAAAACGCATGCAGGAAGTCGAGCACCTGAACGAAGTGAGCGGCCCGGTTTTCAAGATTAAGAACGATCCTCGCATTACTCCAGTCGGCCGGTTTTTGCGCAAGACCAGCATTGATGAGTTGCCGCAGTTGTTTAACGTGCTTCGCGGAGATATGAGCCTGGTTGGGCCGCGCCCTCTGCCTCTGCGCGATTATGAAGGCTTCAGCGAAGACTGGCAGCGCCGGCGCTTCAGTGTCCGCCCCGGGGTAACGTGTTTGTGGCAGATCGGCGGACGCAGTTCGATTTCCTTTGAGCAGTGGATGGAATTGGATTTACAGTACATCGATAAGTGGTCTCTGCTGCTGGATTTCAAGATTTTGTTGAAGACGATTCCCGCCGTTCTGAAGGGGTCCGGAGCAGCTTAAATTCATGGGATCTTCTCTCACTTCGCGACCTTCTACTCTGCCCGCCCCGGGCCGGAATAGGGCGATCCTTTGGATCGTGGGCCTTGGTATCCTGACATTGGTGGCGCTTGTGCTTTTTCTCCCGCTGTCCTCAGACCAGTCCATTTCGATCATGGCCGTGGGAGCAGTCTTCTTCGTCATCATGTGGTTCGCGGTCTCTACCGCTTCCAATCCGCAGTTGCGCAACCGGAACCTGCTTTTTGCGTTGTGGTGGGTGTTAATGGGTTCGGAGGCGGTCTTCTCCTATGTTACCGAGGACGCTGAAGGCAAGGGATTCTCTTCAGGCGCTTATTCCGAAGCGATGATCTGGGTATTCGTTGGCGTGGTCTTTGTTCTTTATACCGTCCGCCACACTCAGTATTTGCGAACTCTATTCACCGGGTCCTATAAGTGGGTGTCATGGTTCGGCGTAGTTTGCCTGCTCTCTTGCGCCTATGCGGAGCAACCTATTTTTTCACTCGCCTGGATCATCAAACTATTTCTTGCCATTGCGCTGCTGGGCGCGTGCAACTACGAAATCAAGGGCATCGATGACTTGCGAACCTTTCTGAAGGTCACGCAATGGGCGCTGCTATTCATGATCAGCATCCCCTTCCTTCGCCTGTTAGCCGACTCCGCAACGCTTGCAACCGGGCGACTATATGACGTATCGACGGCGCCCACGGTGCTCTCGGTGGATGCCGGCTTGGTCGTGCTTTATTCCCTTACGCTGTCGGAGACGGGAAGGAAAAACGCGTCGCGAAACATTTTCGTGGTGATCGGAATGATCGCCATGCTGATGGGCGGCGGTAAAACCGGAATCCTCGGCTGCATCTTGGGTGCGCTGGTTTTCTTCACGCTGCGAGGTAAATTTAAGGCTGCGGCGCGCTTCCTTTTGATTCTTTTTGTTGTTGGAAGCCTGGTGGTCGCTTTCACCCCTCTCGGTACTTATCTGAAGTTCTATGTCGATAGCGGGCAGGCGGGCAGCGTGACAGGCCGCTCTGATGTTTGGGAGGCGGGCTGGCAACTCATCAAGCAAAAGATGATTCTGGGGCGCGGGTTTATGTCGTCGCGGTTTCTCTCCTACAAGATCGACGTTGACTGGATGCCGAACCACCTGCACAACGGATTTCTCGAGGTGATGTACAACAACGGCCTCATTGGCTTGTTTGTGATTCTGATGATGCTGGGCTGGACGGTTCGCAACCTGTTTAACGTGGTGCGGACCGTGGACAATGACAATCCTCTTCATCAGTTGGCCGCAGGTTGTTTCGCAATATTTTTTAATATTTTTGTGAATGGAATGGTCAGCCGCGCTTTTGGAAGCCGGCCGGACGGCACTTTCATGATTTTGTTCTCGATGGTTTTCGTTAGCGATCGGCTGCTGGCAGCGGCGAGGAAGAAAGCTGAAGTCAGGGAAATGCCGGCGTGGCAACTCTCTTCGGTACCGGCACAATAAGAATCTTCAATTGCAATTGAGCCGCTCCGAAGCGCGTTAAGAAAAAGCAAGAAAGATAGAGCCAGGTACCAATGTGTCGACGATAGCCATCGCCAAACCGCAAGTAAAGATTCCCAGCTACCGCGTGCTGAACGTGCGGGTGGATGCGGTGCAGATCCCCGACGCCATCAACATTCTGGAATCATGGATCGAGGAGCGCGGACCAGCACGATACGTCGCGGTTACGGGGATGCATGGCGTCTCGGTTTCGCGTGAGGATGCCGGGTTTGGCCGCATTCTGGAGGATGCCAGCCTGGTTGTGGCCGATGGTATGCCTTTGGTTTGGCTGGGGCGGTTGCAGGGATTCAAACAGATGCAGCGGCGCGTTTATGGTCCGGAGTTGATGGAAACGTTCTGCCGCGAGACCGGCTCGAAGTACCGGCACTTTTTCTACGGCGGTGCGCCAGGAGTTGCCGATGCCCTGGCTGAAGCCGAGCGGGAGCGCAATGGAATCCAGATCGCGGGCACGTACTGTCCTCCGTTCCGTCCTTTGACGGAAGAAGAGGAACGCGATGTGCAGCGTCTCGTCGGGGAAGCTCGTCCCGATGTATTGTGGGTGGGCTTGAGCACACCGAAGCAAGAACGATGGATGTATGAGCATCGTGAGACTCTGCAGGTGCCGGTGATGTTGGGCGTGGGCGCGGCCTTCGATCTGAACACCGGGCGCTTGAAGCAGGCTCCGGAGTGGATGCGCGAAAATGGCTTGGAGTGGCTGTTTCGGTTGTGGGCGGAGCCACGCCGGCTCTGGCAAAGATATATGGTGAATGGATCGAAATTTTTGTGGGCGGTTTGCATCGAACATCTGTTGCCTCGGATTTCCCAATAGCAGCGACCCAGATCAAGCCCTTCCTCAGATATCAGCTCGTCGCAACTGCAGGTTGCAGAACTTTAGATAGAGAAATTCAGGAGACCAGCCATATGACCAAGCAAAAGCGGATACTCGTAACCGGAGCGGGAGGTTTCATCGGCCACCACCTGGTTAAACGTCTGAAGAAGGACGGCCACTGGGTGCGCGGCGCCGACCTCAAACTGCCGGAATACGAAACCAGCCCCGCCGACGAGATGGAAGTTCTCGACCTGCGCCGAATTGAAGATTGCCTGCTCGCCACGCGCGGCGGCATCGACGAGGTTTACAATCTCGCGGCCGATATGGGTGGCATCGGCTACATCACGGCAAATCATGCCGACATCAGCCGCAACAATATTCTCATCAATGCGCACATGCTCGACGCCAGCTACAAGAATGGCGTGAAGAAGTTTTTGTTTTCTTCTTCGGCATGCGTCTACAACCAGGCGAAACAGAAGGATCCGAACGTGACCGCGCTGAAGGAAGAGGATGCTTATCCTGCGGATCCGGAGCCGGGATACGGCTGGGAGAAGCTCTTTGCCGAAGAGCTTTGCCGCTACTACTACAAAGATTTCGGCTTCGAGACACGCATCGTTCGCTTTCACAACGTTTATGGCCCCTTGGGCACGTACGACGGCGGAAAAGAGAAAGCCCCCGCAGCCATTTCGCGCAAAGTTGCTCTCTGCGAAGATGGCGGCGAGATCGAGATCTGGGGCGACGGCGAGCAGACCCGCTCGTTCATGTACGTTGACGATTGCGTCGAAGGCCTGATTCGCCTGATGGCCTCGGATCATCGCGACGCGCTGAATCTGGGCACGGACGAGCTGACGACCATCAACAATCTGGTCGATGTAATCTCGCGCATCGCCGGAAAAAAGTTGGTCAAACAACACAATCTTACCGGGCCGCAAGGCGTGCGAGGGCGCAACAGCGACAACACCCGCCTGCGTCAGGTGCTGGGATGGGAGCCTTCGATCTCCCTTGCTGAAGGTCTGCGAAGGACCTATCCGTGGATCAGGTCGCAAGTCACCTCTGACGCCATGGAACTCGCCGGAGTTGACGGAGACTAAGACGCATCCGATGCCCCACCCTGGTCGCGTCTTATGAGACAGGGTGGGAACTCTGAGTTTTCCGTCGTTCCGATAAATCACGTAACCAACGACGCAAGCAAATGACGAACGGCCAATTCTCGGGACCCATCTTCGTAGTCGGCATCTGGCGTTCCGGCACGTCATTGCTTTACACACTCCTGAATCAACATCCGCAGATCGCTCTCACGTACGAGAGCGATCTTTTTCTACTGCGGTCGCTCTTCCGAGGAGGAAGCAATAAACGGGATTGGCTTGAGCGCTGGGAGTTCTGGAACAACTGCCTCACCCGGCATGATATCGATACGTCCACGCTTCCGGCACCAGTCCGCGACTACCCAACGGCCGCGACCGCGGTTTGGAAGCAATATGCGGGGAATGGGATTTACGGCGATAAATCGCCGAATTACTTCGATTCCATGCAGGCGCTTGCGCGGGAATTTCCGAATGCACGCTTCATCGTGATCTGGCGCGATCTCGCCGATACTTGCCGTAGTATCGTTCAAGCCAGCAAAGGCTCGGCCTTTTTTGCCAAGAGGGGCATTACCCATCGGGCTTTGATCGGCTACCGCAAAATGAAGCGGGAATGCGACGCGCTGGAACGGCGCGGGATTGCGCTACACCAGATTCACTACGAAGAAATGGTGCAGTCGCCGGAAACCGTAATGCAGGGCATCTGCTGGTTTTTGCAAATCCCGTTCGATTCGCGAATGGCATCGCCCGCTGGGGCGGACCGGTCGGCCATCTACAACGCTCCACAGCACGCCGGTGTGAAAAGCGAAAAGATTGGCTCGAATGCCAAAGGCAACGCGGCTTTGCCCGGCGGGTTGAGCGAAAAGATCGCGCGCTACGTCGCCTACTGGAAAAAAGAATCACAGGGTTCGTGGCCGGTGTATCCGGCCAGCTCGGAAGGACTCAAGCCCGCTGGAATCGCCGAACGCATCAAGGATGAAGCTTACTTCCAGAGTCTGCGAGCCTTCGACCGCTTTACTGCCTTTGTCTATTGCTACGCGCCGATTTCGTTGCTTCGCCGCTACCGCGGAGCCAAGAACTCGCAGCCGCCTCTTTCGACTGCCGAGACCCCGATTGCAGGCTCCCCATCAGAGTTAGTCGAATTGCAGAAATAAATCATGACTACACTTCGCAAAGTACGCCACACTCTTTCCAAAACTCCAGTGCGCACACCCTTGGTTTGGATGCGCCATCGAGGTTTCCGCTCGACCGACGTATTTGTCGGCTCCTATCCGCGGTCCGGAAGCACGTGGCTGCGTTTTATGCTGCTTGAGATTCTGGCGGGGCAAGCCTCCAGTTTTAACAACACGAACGAGATGCTTCCTGACGTCGGCAAGCATGAAGCGGGCGCGTCCGTGCTGCCGGGGAACGGCCGGCTTATCAAAACGCACGAGCGCTTCCGCACGGAATACAAGAAGGCGATTTACCTGGTGCGCGACCCGCGCGACGTGGCTCTTTCTGAATTCGCTTACCAGACGGCTTTGGGACTGGAGAAAGGCGACTTCGATCAATATGTCGAGCGCTTTCTGCAGGGCGGAGTCAATCCGTTTGGTTCGTGGATCGACCACGCGAATTCCTGGATGAACGCCGCGCAATCCGGACGCGGCAAAATTCTGCATATGAACTTCGAGGAATTGAAGCAGAGGCCCCTGGAACAACTTGGCCGCATCGTTGATTTTCTGCAAATGCCAGAGGTGAAGAACCGCATTCCTGCAGCGATTGAAAATAATTCGCTGGCGCGGATGAAAGAGAAGGAGAAAGCCAATCCGCAGCGTGCTTCGGCTCAAGGCCGCTTCATTCGCAGCGGTTCGGCGGGAGGCTGGCGCTCAACTTTTACCGAGCGGCAGTGCCAACTTATGCAACAGTATGCTGGAACCTTGATGGCGCGATTGGGTTATGCTGAAGTTCATTCTCTCGAAGGGCAGCCCGCATGAGCGAGGAAAAGACCAGCCGTATAAGTTTTACCGAGGCAGCCAAAAAGCCCGTGGCTCGCGCTGCGAGCGGAGTTGAGTGCCTGCGATGCAAGCACACGATCGACAGCTACGTGTTTACCAAGCTGACTTTTCTGCCGTATGGCACGCAAAGCGGCAACGTTGTGCTGGAGTGCCCGAAGTGCGGTCATCTGGAATTCCTCTCGCAGAATAGCCCGCTGCTGCAACGGTTGAAGGCCAATCCGGTTGCGGTTGGCGACGGCGATTAATTTTTCTTCGAATTCCTGACTGATTTGTCATCCTGTGCGGAGCATGATCGCGAAGCTAATCATGCGGAGTCGAAGGATCCCTATAGGCAATAACGGTATCCGGGGAATTTTGAATTCCCAGCCGTAGCACCCCCTCTTTCCAAATCACTATGCGCATACTTGGACTATCGTCGTTCGGACGTGACACCTCGGCCGCCCTTGTCGAGGATGGCGTAATCCGCGCTGTCATTGAAGAAAGCAAGCTTTCGCGCCAAAGGGATTCCCGTGGATTGCCTGCTGCGGCGATGAAATTCTGCCTGTCGAAATCGGCTGCAGGCATGGAAAGTGTGGATTGCATTGCCATCACAGCGACTCCGGTGCGCGGATGGATGCGGCGTTCGGCTGCCGGCGCAAGAATGGCCCCGCTCGATCCTGCAGCCGCTGCCCATGCCCAGGTGCGCGAAGTCGGACGTCTGGCGAGAGAGCTCGGCTACCTGCGTTTGCTGCGCCACCAAACCGGCAGCGGCAAAACAATTACCACTGTCGAACACCATCTCAGTCATGCCGCGAGCGCTTTTTTCCTTTCCCGCTACGAGCGTGCTCTTGTCATCACTATGGACGAGGACGGCGCCGGCTGCTCCGGCCTGATTGCGATCGGCGAAGGCACGCGCATTCGCAAAGTGCGCAACATTCGCTATCCACATTCACTGGCATGGCTTTACTCGCGCATAACAGAGATTCTTGGCTTTATCCCCCGATCGGAAGAGCACAAGACCCAATGGCTAAGCCTCGGGGGTGAACCGCAGTATCTTGACGTCTTTCGAGACATGCTGAGGACCTCGAGCAATGGATCCTTGCGTCTGGACCGCAGCTACCTCGACCACGGGGTTGGCGACACTTTCGTCCTTTCCTCAAAGTTCTGGCGGAAGACCGGACTACCCCTCAATTCGGCCGAATTTACAGACGAACAGCGCCGCGCTCTTGCCGCCTCGGTGCAACAAGCTTGCGCTGAGAAGATCGCAGAGATCATCGAATCGCTCCGCCGTGAACACAAGGTTCAGGATGTCTGCCTGGGTGGCGGATTATTTAACAACAGCCTGCTGGTCGCCGCTCTCGAACAAAAAGTTGGGCTGGATCATCTCTTTGTGCCTCCGGCTCCGGGGAACTCAGGAACATCGCTTGGCGCCGCTCTGTACGTACAACATCACGAGCAGCAAGTGCCGCGGAAGCAATACCAGTCCAATCCGTACTGGGGTCCGGCCTACTCGCGTCACGAGATCAAAGACGTGCTGGATAACTGCAAGGCGCGCTTCTCCTTTCAGGTGATGCGCGACCGTCAGATGGATCAGGCGGTTCAGCTTCTGGTTGGCGGGAAGATCATTGGATGGTTTCAGGGCCCGGCCGAGTTCGGTCCGCGAGCTCTGGGAAGCCGCAGCGTGCTGGCCTCGCCCTGGGCACCCTACGTAAAAGAAAATCTTAACGACTTCATCAAGCACCGCGAGTGGTTTCGCCCGTTTGCGCTGTCGGTGCCGGTCGAAGATGCTCCGCGATATTTCGCCTGCTCGAGTCTCTGCGAGACCATGAATTCGCTGGCTCGGGTTCGACCTGATGTCCAGGGTTTGCCGGAAGGCTTTGTGCTGCTGGGAGGCTTGGTGCGCCTCCATACGGTCGCTAGAGAGGCTAATCCAGCGCTATGGGATCTGCTGAAGCGCTTTGGCATGCAGGCGCCGGCGCCGATGCTGATCAATACATCGTTCAACCTCTTTGGAGAGCCGTTGGTCGTAAGTCCGGTCGATGCGATTCGCAGCTACTCCTGCTCTGGCGTCGATGCTCTTCTGATGGATAATTTCTTGCTGACCAAAGCGCCAATTGCCTCGGCATCAGTCTCCTCGCGCGATGTTGAGACTCAAGCGCCGGTTCTTTCAAGGATCACCGCATAGGGCAACTAAATCTGCGGCATAAGAAAATCATCAGGCGTGGCGGCATCTTGCTGCCACGCCTTTCGTGTCTTATAGAATAAATTGTTTACTGTTTCATCGTCGACAATTTAAAAGCGAGAGGACGTAGCATCGGCATGCGAAGAGTTTCGGCAATTTTGCTGTTTTGCTTTCTGGTTTCGGTGCCGGCATCTTTTGGAAACCCAAATACAGGGCAAACATCGTCGGCCCCGGGCGCTCCCATTCCACGAACATTCTTCGGAATGCACATTAACCGTCTCTCCACCCCATGGCCCGACGTTCCATTCGGGAGCCTGCGCATGCTGGGGAATTTGACCACTTGGTTTCATCTCGAGGGAGAGGCACGCAATCGCTATAACTGGCGCATGCTCGATGGCTGGCTTGATGCCGCACGCACCCACAACGTAGACGTGATGTATACCTTCAGCCGCACGCCTGCGTGGGCTGCGCGTAACGCACATTCCACCTGCGGCCCCAGCCGCGACGAAGCGGATTGCTCGCCTCCTGCGGACTTGAATACTTCGGCAGCATGCCAGGGACCGCTGAAGGGAACGACCACTACGGATTGCTACTTCAAAGAATTCGCAACTAGCCTGCTCGATCACGTCTGCAGCGGCAAAGCTCCGAACAAAAGTTGCCGCATTGTCGCGTTCTCCTGTTGGAACGAGCCCAATCTCGATGGCTTCTGGATTGGCACGTATGCCGAGAGCGCCAAGATGTGTTCAGACATGGTGCAGATCGTCAAGGCGCAGTGCAAAGATTGCGTTACGCTGACTCCCGATATTTCCGCTGCGACCACCGGAGATACGAAAGATAACGGCGACAGCAGGTCTTACGACGAGTGGTTCAAGAACTTCCTCTTGGTGTATCGGCAGTTTGGAAACTATCCCGATGCGACTGCCGTTCACTTATACGCCGCAAGAACACATGGAATCGTTCCCGCTCCATTTCCGGAGACTTTCGCGGGAAGCGGATGTCCTCACGAGGATCGTTCGCCGGTTTGTCCCGACACGCTGCTCGGGAAAGTCGATACCATGCGCTCGATTATGCAGAATGGAATGGCGGGCAAGCCGGTTTGGACCACTGAAGGCGGTTGGGGCACGAACGGCGAAATGCGCGACCCGGATGCGCAAGCCGCCTACATAGCCCGATGGCTCATTCTGCAGGCCTCAGCAGGCGTGCAGCGGGCCTATTGGTACATGTGGGATATGGGAAGCGATCCTCAGGCCTGGGGCGGGCTGTGGGACGCGGAGCGGGGAACCTACAAGGCGGGAGTTGCTTACGGACAAGTCTACTGGTGGCTGGTGGGATCGAGGTTCACGAGATCTTGCTCTGCCGATCACGACCTTTGGACTTGCGATCTCGTGCGCGGCGATGGCTCTCCGGCAAGAATCGTGTGGAATTCTTCTCGATCATACGACGCGGGAGTCACGTGGAAGTACGCGGCGGGCGCGCCCTTCACCGAGGTGCGAGATCTCGACGGGCGTGAGTTGGCGATAAGCGGAGGCGCGGTAAGTATTGGCTCAAAACCTGTGCTGCTAGAAAGCGGCGCTTCTAAGAATAGAAATAGAAGTCGCAATCGCCGATGTGAAATGTGGGCTGGTCTGGCCGCAAGAACGCCGCAGGCAAATCAGGATGTGTAGGCTAATTCTTTCGCGCGCTGTGTAGCCTTCACCACGGCCTTGATAAGAGTGACGCGCAGTTTGCCTTCCTCCAATTCCATCAGGCCGTCGACGGTGCATCCAGCGGGAGTAGTGACCGAGTCTTTTAACAAGGCCGGATGATCCCCCGTGTCGAGCACGACGCGCGCAGCTCCCATCGTGGTCTGAGCCGCAAGCAGCGTAGCGATATCGCGAGGCAGCCCCACCTTGACTCCCGCCTCGGCCAGCGATTCCAGAATGATGTAAATGTAAGCCGGGCCGCTCGCGGAAAGGCCCGTGACCGCGTCCATATGCTTCTCGTCGACGACCACCGTGCGGCCCACGACGTTAAACATCATAGTCGCGAGTTCGACATGCTTGGTGGTTGCGTGCGCCCCCTTGGCGATTGCCGTCATTCCGCAGCCGACGAAACACGGAGTATTTGGCATGGCGCGAATCACGGGAATGTCAGCGCCCAGCGCTTTCTCGATCAAACTGTTGGGAACCGACGCGGCCACAGAGATCACCAGTTGCCGAGGCGAAAGATGGCTGCGAAGTTCCGAAGCTACTTCTTCCACCACCTGCGGCTTCACGCCGATTAGAATGATATCGGCGTCTTGGGCCGCCTTCACATTGTCGGTTCCAACACTGATGCCTAACTTACGGCTCAGCGCTTTCGCGCGATCTTCGTGAGCCACAGTTGCGGTAGTGTGTTTGGGAGAGAGCAAGCCGTTCTTCAGCAGAGCCTGAAGGAGAATTCCTCCCATCTTGCCCGCTCCCAGAACAGCCACTTTCTTCCCCAAAAGAGAAGTTTCTGTAACTTTCTTGCTCACGCCCGTCCTCGTTGTCGTTTCGATTTCAAGCTTCCTTGCCCTGCATCACGGCCGTTCGCGCCACGTCGTTGCTGCGAGCGCGAAGATTCTGCTCCCATTGCCACGCGGTTTGAACAATGTCGCGTAACGAACGCGTATGTTTCCAGCCGAGAACAGCCCTCGCACGCGAGGGATCTGCAACTAACTCCGGCGGATCGCCTGCGCGCCGTGGACCCACACGTCTGGGTACGGTCTTGCCCGTGACTGCTTCGATGGTGGCGACTAATTCCTGCACTGAAGCTCCGATGCCCGTTCCCAGATTCAGCTGGGACGCACCTTCAACCGTATCGAGTTGTTTCAACGCCAGAACGTGTGCCTCGGCCAGATCGTTGACGTGAACGTAATCGCGAATGCAGGTTCCATCGGGCGTCGGATAGTCAGCGCCGAAGACTTCCAAGGGGCCGCGTTCTCCGGTCACCGCTTTCAAAGCCAGCGGAATGACGTGGCTCTCCGGATGGTGAAGCTCGCCGATATTACCGCTCTCATCCGCCCCGGCGGCATTGAAGTATCTCAGGCTCATAGAGCGCAGACCGTAGGCACGAGCATAAGCTTCCAGCGCATTTTCGAAAAATAGCTTGGACATTCCGTAGGGATTTACCGGCTGTCGTGGGGTTGCTTCGGTGATGGGAACTTTTTCAGGAATGCCGTATACCGCACAGGTCGAAGAAAAGATGAATTTGCGTACACCCGCATCGACTACGGCATTCAGCAGAGCTAATCCACCTTCCACATTGTTAGTGAAATACTTGCGGGGATTCTCGACGCTTTCGCCCACCTGGGAATCCGCGGCAAAGTGCATCACACCAGAGACGCGCTTGACCGCGCGCGAGAGTTTGGCTTGATCGGCGATATCCGCTTCGATAAGCTCAAATCCCTCAGCCAGAAAGCGGTGACCGCGCGACAGATTATCGTAGAGGATGGCATCAAAGCCGCTACGCCGAAGAGCGTGGGCTGCGTGGCAGCCGATATAACCTGCTCCACCGACCACTAAGATTGAAGATTCAAGTGCCGACAAACTCGAGCCTTTCCACAGATCAGAACGTCGCGTCCGCTCGCAAGTAGGTGACGTTTCGAAAAAAGCAGGGACGCCTTTACCTGTTTTCCGAACTCCACGATAGTTTACTAAGGAAGAACAAACAAGAGGGCCGACCCTAGGCGTGCGCGCCGCCCAAATTCCAAAGTTCTCTCTTACGTGCTTACCTGACGCTGCGCACCGCCGCACTCTCCGCCGAAGCGCTTCCCACGCCTTGAAGAGGCGCCGTTTGCGGGCTGTTGGGAGCACTATCTGTGAGCGTCAGGGTGGCTTTGCGTGTTCCCTGGGCGGACGGCGAGAACGTGATGCTCACGCTGCAGTTAGCTCCTGCCTGCAAGTTGGTGCAGGTATTGCTAGCTATTGAGAAGTTTGAACTGTTCGCACCAGTGATCTGCACGTTGCTGAAAGTCACGGCGATTTTTTCATGATTGACGACGGTGATACTTTTGGCGGCGCTGGTTGTTCCAACCTTCACTGTGCCGAAATTCAGCGATGTCGGGCTCAGTGTGAGGGCGACCGCTCCCGATCCTGTGAGGCTGATGGTTTGCGGACTGTTGCTGGCGCTGTCGTTGATATTGACCGTCCCGGTTTGCGGCCCGGTGGTCGTGGGCGTAAAAGTCACGGTAATGGTGCACTGCCCATTCGCAGGAATGCTCGTTCCGCAGGTGTTTACCTGGGTGTACGCTGACGATCCGCTGATGGTGACGTTGATGTTGGTCAACGGCACGTTCTGGTTATTGGTAAGGGTAACGGGACGGGCGGTCGAATTGCTGCCAATGAAAACGCTGCCGAAGCTGATGCTGCTGGAAGACAGAGTGACGGCGGTGACGCCAGTTCCCGTCAGGCTCGCGGTCTGAGGACTGTTTGCGCCATCATCGTTCACGTTCAGCAATGCGGTACGCGTGCCCAATCCGCCGGGAGTGAAGGTCACGTTGATGGTGCAGCTGCCGCCAGCTCCAACGTTGGTGCAATTATTCGTTTGTCCGAAGTCGCTGCTGTTCGTCCCAGTGAAGGTAATGCTCGAAACATTAAGCGTATCACTTTGGCTGTTGATGAGCGTGATAGGCTGCGAAGGACTGGTTGTGCCCAGACCTTGTCCGCCGAACGTCAGGCTTCCCGGTGAAAGAGTGGGACTGCCGCATCCTGGGACTTTGAAGTTGTTGATCCGGCTTCCCCATGCCGGCGATCCCGTCTGATTCGTCGGAAAGTACTGCGCTACATACCAGAAAGTGCAGCCATCTTCGGGATCGACCGTCATGCTGGAGTAGCTGCCCATGTGCCAGGTGTTTTCTTCGTCACCGGTTCCGTCGTAAAGCGTGATTTCGGTAGGGGCATCGGGACTGGTCAAACTGAAGTAGGCGGCGTTCATGCCCGGATGGGTGGACGAACTCGAGATGTTGTAACCAATTGCGGCGTTGCCGTTGGAGTCTTCGGCGATACTCGGCATGAACCGGTAAGTGCTGTTATCCGGGTCTATGTTTCCATCCTGGTAAAGCGTAGGCGTGCCGCTGCCGCTATCCCGAAGCTCGTACCAGCGAACTGCGGTCTGCTGGTTTTTACCGCCGTTGGTTGCCTGCACCGTATGGCTGACCACGAAGGACTCGTATGATCCGAAATTTCTGTACGACATGCCAGGCATGAAGCGGTCGCCTACGGAGTCGATGGTCTGGCCGGTGTTGGCGGTGGAAGGCTCGGGTACGCAGATCGTGTTGGCCGGGGCGCCAGCCGTGTAGCAGCCGGGCTGGTATGGAGCTTCGGTAACAGAGGATTGCGTCAACGTCGAGGCCGAGGGGTTCGCCCAATTCACGTGGAAATCCCAGAGATTGAACGTAGTCGAAGTGAGCATTCCGCTGCCCAGCACCGGGTTTTCAATGCTCGTCAGGAATTCGTCTCTTCCTGCCGGCGGCGGAGTCGTACCTTCGACATCGGCAGGGATCAGGCTATGTTCCAGATAAACGCTGCCTGCCGGAGAGCTCATCTGTCCTAAGCAGATGGGGTTTTGCGCTGTCTCGTTGACCAACATATCCGCGCGGTCCAGAGCACACACCAAAACCCCGACTTCACGAAAATTTTGACTCGTATCGTTCAAGTCGATCGCGACGTAATACCCATTGCTCCAGGTGGCGATTTTCGGCCAGTCCGGAAAATATGTCTGGCCCTCGGCGTTGGTTCCGAGATAAGAATTCATTGGAAAAACGTAAGTATGCCAGGTTGCAACGGTGAGATCGTCCGTACTGGAGACCGCGACACAGTAGTTGTAATTGTTCGCCGAGGAGGTGTGGGCGCCCACAACCCAGCGCAAGGCCAGGCGATCGAAAATGATCATTCCATCGTTGACGATGGTATTGCAGCTCGTGATGCCATTGTTCTTCCAAATGCTGGTGATCGATTGGGGAGTGGGCCACAGCGGAGCCAACGTGATTTTGTCGTAGGCCTGGTAATACACGTTGGTGTATTCCATGAACTGCTTGGTCCCTACCGCGCCGCTGGCATCAGCCATGTACTCAGGATTAGGCACTTGTGAAGCATCGATCCCTTCGAAACTGGTCACGGCCTGAGCGCTCGCCAACCCGGTCGAAATCTCCAGGAGCAGTGCAATCAGCGTAATCAGCCTAAACGTCCGCATAAATGTTTCATCCCCTCGTGCAGAGAATACCGTGTTAACGCCCAATTTCGGTGAAGCTAACCTGCAAGCTGCCAGTGGTGGCCGTAATCGTCCATGTGCCGGGAGTGCCGGGAAGAGTGTACATCGTGCTGGCCGCGCCCTGGCTGCTGGTTATGGGGGATGGAGTCGAGAAAGTACCTCCCGCTCCGTTGTCAGAGAAATTCACGGTAACGTTGGGAACTCCATTGCCGTACTGATCGGTCACTGTCACCTGCAGTGCCTTCGGCAATTGCGTGCCATGCGTGCCAACTTGCTTATTTCCTCCGCTGGTGACCATGCTGGTTGGGCTGGAAGCCAGCGAAGTCTCGCGAAAAGTTGCCGAAGTTGCACCGGTGGAAGATGCGGTTACCGCAAAGTTGGTCTTGGCTGCCGTCGGCAAAGTAAGGTTCGTGCTTGCTGTTCCATTGGCGCCCGTGACGACAGGATTGGGCTGGAACGTGCCGTTCAATCCAGAATCCGCGAAGGTAATTTGTGCATTCGCTATTGCGTTGCCATAGGCATCCACCACTTTGGCTATCAAGGGCGCCGGCAGTGTGGTGTTTACCGTACCCGACTGAGCTGAGCCGGAGACCGTTCCAACTGTGGCAGGAGGCCCTGCCAGCGCTATTTCCGTCAATGTCGTGCTGGCATAACCGCTGCTGCTTGCGGTGACGGTTATCAGTCCTGCAGTTTTTGGCAGCGTGTAGGAAGTCGCGGCTATGCCGGAAGAACTTGTATTCACAGTTGCCGGGTTAAATGTGCCGCCGCGTCCTCCGTCGGTGAAGGTAATAGGAACCCCGGAAATATCATTGCCAGTATAGGCATTCACCGCTTCTACCGAGAGACTGATCGCGGTATTTACCGTAGCCGATTGATAATTGCCGGAGGCTGGCCCCAATTCGGGGAACAGTCCGTATACCATGACCGAAGTATTGCCGCCCACATACACCCTGCCGTTGGCGACCAGCGGCATGGCGAAGTGCGGAGCGCTAGCCAGAGCGTCGCGTGCGCTGTTTTGCTGGGTGTCATAAAGCTTCGCCAGACTGGTTTGCAATGTGCTCGCATTAAAGGCAGCCAACACCTGGGCCGGATTCGTGGCGGAGACATTGTGGATAAACCAGAAAATGCCGTTGTTGTTGCCATTGGCCGAAACTATCGGAATACCCGTCAAGGTGAAGGCGTTCGTAGTTTGCACTGGCGGCGTGGAAATTACGCCATTCACGAAGGGGAAAGCTTTGACGTAGTCGCTTCTGCCCGCGAAGTAGAGAGCGTCATTCCAATAAACCGGCGCGCCCCAAATGCCGCCTACGGCGCCGGGCAACTCCTGCACAACGTTGTCTTGCGTGTTGTAGCCGCCCATATCGTCGCAGTTGAGGAGGTAGATGGTACCGGTCTTACCAGCTACCACGAGCAAATTCGCGGGACCGGTGGTTTGCGGTGGAAGCAGAATGGCAGCCCCAGATCCGAAGTCCAAATCCTCGGCGGCCATCGTCGATTGGTTCGATGGGGTGAAGGAATCAGCGACAGTGAAGCTGGTGCCATTGAAGGTCAGCTTCATGGCGGTGTCGCCCCAATCGGATCCGCCCTGGTTGATGTCGTAGGTGCCATTGGCCGAAACCAGGTAGATATTGTTTGCAGCATCGGCAGCCGGACCAATGCTCGACATCCACAGCGACGATCCCCACGTGACCGCGGGGGATGTATTGAAGACTCCCTGCTGCTGCAAGGTCGCTGCGTTGTAAGCCAGAAGCCAGCCATGCGCAGCTTTGTCGCATCCGTTCGAACCGAAGCCGATGAAAATCGAACCGTTGACTTCGAGAAGCGCCGGACGCTGAAGTGCAGTTTGCGAATTCAGCGTGACCTGATTATTGCCGTTCGGCACGGAAGCCGTGATGACCACGGGCCCGCCGAATTTCTCTGCGCCGCTGGTAATGTCGAGCGCGTGCAGCCGGAACACATAGTTATATCCGGAGCCCGACTGCTCCTGTGTCTTGGCGACGACATACATGGTATTGGTCGTAGGATCGATGACCGGCGTTCCCGTGATTCCGATTTGAGTGAAGTTGGTCACTCCCGAGCAGCCCTGCGCCGAGATGGGCACCGCGGTTACACCGTTTGCGGCATTGAGAAAATTCACCTGCCAGAGCGGTGCTCCCGGTGAGGCAGCGTTGAAAGCATATACGCTGTCATTCTGGGTAGCGACGTAAAGCGCGTTTACTGTCCCCACTCCGGCGATATTCACGAAGGGAACGTAAAGAGGCTGCGCCGCTACAGTTCCGTCGACGCTGTAGGAGAACAGGCTTCCGAAAGAATTTTGGTTGACGTTTTGCGGGTTCAGAAAGACTTCGTTGGTGTACTGACCGGCGCGCGTGGTATCTCCACGTTGGGTGTATTGCGCGTCTTGCGCGCTGAGCCAGGACGCTGCCAGTAGAGCCGCAACCACCATGGGGATTCCCAGGCGGCGAAAGAATGAGCCTGACGGCGCATAGTTTATTCGGTCCCCGGGAACAGAAACCTTTCGCGGGTCACGCTTATGGGCCAATGGCTCGGCGGTTCCACCGTTGTAATTCATAGGTTTTTAGAAATTTTTCAATCGCTGGTGGCCGCTGTTTTGGGGGAAAGCAGCTTATCCCAGAAGGGGGATCCGGCAAACAAAGCCGGCAACGCAAACTTATCTCAAAAGCCTATTGGAAGCGCAAATTCCTATCAAGAGGTATAAAGTTATGGAGCCGTTGGTATGTATGAAGAAAAGGCGAAAGTGCGTGGAATGGACCACTGATCTCAATGGTTTGCAGCCTTTCGACCGGTTCGCGGCTTTGCTCCGCGGCTTCGCCGGAACCTTGTTCGCCTGGCGGTGTTAAGGTAATAGCAACCTCTCCAAATCTCAGCCCCAGGAAGTCGACGTGTCTTCGGTATTGCCAGGCGAAACTCCCTCAAAGATCGTTTTTCTTGTCCTCTCAGCATCTGTCGTGATTTCGAGCGCGTGTGGAGGGGGAACCGGCACTACTCCGGCAACAAGCGTTCCGCCGGCGACGATTGGGGTGGCTCTTGCACCGTCTCCGCCCTCGACCATGGGCGTCACCGCGGTCACCACAATTGCTGCCAGTGTGATCAATGATTCGGCCAATGCCGGAGTGACCTGGAGCTGCGCTCCTTCAGGCAGTTGCGGCTCCTTCGGCTCGGGCCACACCGCCAGCGGTACTAAAACAGCTTTTACTGCGCCATCTTCCGTACCTTCAGGCGATCAGGTAACTGTGACTGCGACGTCCGTGACTGATTCGACAAAATCCGCGACAGCGACAATTATGATCACTCCCACCCCGAGCGCTGATTTTTTCGTAGCCCCGAATGGCAATGACTCGAACCCAGGAACTTTCGCCGCACCGTTTGCGACGATCGCCCGCACACAAGAGGCAGTGCAAGGAATTCTGGCGGGGCGAACGAACTCTGTCGTCGTGATGCTTCGAGGAGGCGGAACCTTCTATCTTAAGCAGCCGCTCTCTTTCACCTCCGCAGACTCCGGCACCGCAGCGGTGAATATTTTCTGGCAGGCGTATCCAGGCGAAACCCCGACAATCAGCGGCGGAATGCCGGTCACCAACTGGACGCAGAATGGCGATCTGTGGACCGCGACCTTGCCCGCGGGCACACAATATTTTGAGCAGCTTTTCTATAACGGACAGAGAAGGCTGCGGCCGCGCGTGGGAACTTCGACTGTTGGCACTTACTACCGAGTTGCGGGCACGGTGTATTTGCCCGGATCGTCGACCGGGCCCGCTCCGGATCCGAACTGCAGCGTCTACGTTTCGCAGCAGGGATGGGAATGTTTCGACCGGTTCTACTATTCAGAGAACGATCCGATCAGCGCGAGTTGGTCGAATCTCAGCCCGCCGCAAGGGAATCCCTGCAATGTGCCCGCATCGAGCGCGTATCCAACGGGCGATATTGCGCTTTACAGCTTTGAACTCATGGGCACGTCGAAGATGCTGATCAACTGTATTGATGCGACGAATCAGATCATTTATCTGACAGGCTCCATTCAAATGAGCGCGACTACCAGTGGTTTTGTGACGGGCCATCGCTATCTGGTCGAAAACGTAAAAGATGCTTTGACGCTGCCCGGACAATGGTTTCTGGATCGTTCGAGCAGCCCATGGGCCTTGGATTACCTGCCGAATCCGGGTGAGAATCCGAACACCGACACGGTGATCATTCCCCAAATGCCCGCCGCAACGCCGCAAGTGTTGATCGCTGCGAACCTGCAGAACGTTACGTTTCAGGGCTTGACCTTCGAGCACGACAACTTCACCGTGCCTGCGACTGGCTACGCTTATACACGTCTCGACCAGAACATCACGAGTGCAGTGTCATGCCAGAACTGCCAGAACGCTACTTTCGATGGCGTGACGATTACGCAAACTGCGGGCACTGGGATTGATTTCACGACGACATCAACGAACGTGACGACTGCGAACAACGCATTTCAAAACGGGGCTTTGTACGACATCGGCGCCCACGGTATTCGCATTGGATTGCTGGCACAGAATTCCGATACGGCCGCGAACCTCCCGCAGTTTACGACAGTTCAGAACAGCGTGATTGAAGGCTTCGGAAGAATTTTTCCTGACGGATTTGGCATCGCGCAGGGCTGCAATCACGACAACAGCTACACCCACAACGATATTTTCGATGGCTACAGCGGCGGGATTAATATCGGAGCTTTGAACTGCGGCGTCGGCAATTCTAGCTTCACCGGAAACGATGTGGCTTCCTACAACAACATCTACAATCTCGGACAGGGAACAGGCAACGACTTCGGGTGCGTTTATTTCAATACGAGCCCGCTCGGCGCCACGCCGCCTTCCGGGAATGAAGCCTCGAACAACATCTGCCACGATGTGACCGACGCATCGATCTTTGACACGGATGGCTACGGCGGCCAGGGCTTGTACATCGATAATTACAGCGGCAATGTGACAGTCCAGAACAATCTGGTCTACCGCGTCTCCGCTTCCACCGTCGCGCAAACCTGCGGCCCGCAAGGCGTACAGGGCGCTGCGAACACCATCAAGAACAACATTCTCGCCTTCGGCCGGCAGTCGATCAAGCAGCAGGGCTGCACTCCTTCAGGTGTCGGCAACAAGCTGTTTGACATGACCAATAATCTCATTGTTTATGACATAGGGCACATCCAAGCGGGCTGTTATTCCTGCCTCGGTGGAGAATGCTCCAAGGTCTTGCCCGCCACGGTGAATTTTCAAAGCAATATGTATTGCTACGCGCCCAGCGGGAATAGCTGTACGCTTCCCAGTTCTCCTTACGCCTTCTTCAGCACCGAGGATCCGCCCAATCAACTCGGGTGCGGCACTTCAGCCGTAACCGATTACGCGAATCTTCAGCAATGGCAAGCCCTCGGAGAAGATCAGGGAAGTGTGCTGCAGAATCCGTTTAGCAGCATGAGCCCGTCGAATGATGATTATTCCGTGAGTGCCACGCCGGGAGTCGGTTTCGTTCCCTTCGACACGACGCAAGCCGGGAGAACCAGCACGAGCATAACCGCACCGACAATTGCGCCCACCTTTCCGACGCAGTCGTATGCCCCGACCGATTATTAAAGCCGGAAGGAGTGCTGAAGTTAAGATGGCCCGCTGGTGACACGCCGTTGGCCGACAACGCTAGCCCGCTATTGCACGACATCGAAGACCGTTCCGCAGCCCACGCTCCTGCCAGTGAGGCAAACATTGGGATCTCCGCCGATCAGCGTTGTGTCGTACAGCGTTCCATCAATCAGCAGGGGCGTCGCGCTGCCATAGTTAATGCCGTCGGTACCGCCAGTAAAAGCATGGAGTGTTTCTTCGGTCCAGGGTACGCCGGCCGTCGATGGGGGGATTAGCTTGAAAACGGTGCCACAACCGTTGTCTGCGCCAAAGTATCCGCAAGAAAAATCGCCTGCGTTAGCCGTAGTGCCGTAAAGTGCGCCTGCGCTGTCAAAGATTACCCCCGCCGAGGGACCTGATCCGTCTCCCTGATCCTGAAAAGCGTAAAGGACGTTCTCAGTCCACGAGCCTCCTGCCACGCTTGGAGGAACCAACTGGAATACGCCACCCGAGCCGCTAACGCCACCCACTCCGACGATAACCGTTCCGTAGATGTTTCCGGAACTATCGAAGATCAGCTTTCCCTCGGGCCAGGCCCCCAAGCTAAAGTCCGAGGGGAAACCATAGACCGTGCTTTCTTTCCAGCCGGTTCCGCGGCCCGTGGGAGGCGTCAAGCTCCAGATCGTCCCATCGTAGCCGGTCCCGCCGCCAAACACGGTGTTTCCATAAATCACACCCCCCTGGGTGAGAACCATGCCATTGGGCGTGCTCGACTTACCGAAATAAGGTGGGAAACTATAAAGAAGCTGTTCGGTCCACACGCCGCCCGCCTGATAAAGAACAAACGCGCTTCCTGCGTTGTGAGTTCCTCCGGTTAGAGTCAAACCGTAAAGCCTTCCTTTTGGATCGGAGATCAGGTCAGTCACTCCCACCGGCGAGTTGTAGATAACGCTCTCCGCCCAGGGAGAACCAGCCTCCGAGGGCGGAGTAAGCTCGAAAACGGCGGAGCCGCAAGTACAGGAAGTAGCGCCGTAGAACTTTCCGCTTTTTTCTTCCAGCAAAAGAGGTCCGGAAGGGTTTCCGCTGTCTGCGCCACCAGTGAAGGAGTAGAGGATGGTTTCGTTCCAAGTATCCTTGCCTCCAGCGGGGGGAGACAACTTGAAGACGATGCCGTAGTTATTTGCACCGCCAATGTTGGTTGTGCCGTAGAACGATCCCTTGCTATTCATAACGATGGTGCCGGGGTTGGCGCCGTCAGTGGGGGTGCCGCTCTGAAAAGCGTAAAGCACGTTCTCGGTTTGGGCGGAAGCGGCCGCCGCCGTCAACAAGAGGGGAATAGAGAGCGAAATGGTAGAGAAGAACGACACAGGTCGAATCACGGGAAGAATCCTCCGCAGTAATGCGTCGGTCTCGCATTGTACACATCAGGCAGCAAGAATCAATATCGCAGCCCGAGTTTCCCAGCCGGGTTTGCCCACGCAATCGTATGCGGCGTCGGATTATTAAGCTTTACGTTAAGGCTTTACCTTAACAAATCACTCCAGCGGACAGGCGCTCCAGTGGAAAACTTTCCCATTTGCACTCTGCCCTGTGCACTTCTATGGCACGGAAGTGCCATTTACGTCTTGCCAATCCCATACTAAAGTCTCTGAACAATGTGCTCTGGACGGTAACGAGGTTGATCCGTCCTGAACGAACGAGTTCGGAGCGCCCCCCTCTCGTGCACCGTTCATGCAATAATTAATCCCCCTGTACTGTAGTGCTGCAAATAGCGTCTCACTGCCTTTATTTGGCGCCAGCTACATCGGTGTCGTGGATTCGATATCTCGTCAACCGCCCCGTCTAGAGGAGAAACGACGAAATGGCCCAGTACGCAACACCTATGCCACAGGCACCGGACAAGATCCGTGTCTTGGCTGCTGACAGTACCCGAATGAGTAGCCAGCTGCTTGCCCAGGCTCTGGCGCAAAATACCCAGTTTCACGTAACCGGAATCGAGCCCAAACCGGCTTCGATCCTGGCTGCTGTAGCTGATGAAAAACCCAATGTGGTGCTGATGAGTTCAGTCTTGGAGGAATCGAGCACCGGCTTCGACCTGATTCGTCAGGTATGCGCAACCCGCCCGGAGACTCGAGTTGTGATGTTGATGGATACCTCGAAACGGTCGGCAGTCGTGGAGGCATTTCGCTCAGGCGCGCATGGAGTATTCTCGCGTACCGAGTCTCCAAAGTTGCTGGCAAAGTGCATTTGCAGTGTGCATCAAGGCCAGGTTTGGGCTAACAGCGCAGAGCTGCGATTCCTGCTGGAGGCCCTTTGCGAATCAGAGCCAGCGGGAACCATCGAGCCGGGAACTGAAGCCATTCTTTCCAAACGCGAGCAGGATGTGGTCCGTTGCGTGGCTGAGGGATTGTCAAACCGGGAAATCGCCAGCCGACTCGGATTGACCGAGCACACCGTTAAGAATTATCTCTTCCGTATCTTCGACAAGCTGGGTGTTTCCAGCCGCGTCGAAGTCGTGCTTTACGCGTTTCGATTTCGGAAGGATTTGGTCGGGTCAAACGCAAACTCCGACAGCAGTTGCGTAGATTGCGCGAAGGCCTATTCGGGGCCGCAAGCGGTCAAATCCCGGACCGTGGCGACCGTGGCGGCGAAGAAGACGCTGGAACCGGCGCAGGAAGCCCGCCGGATTCGCATGTAGTGGAACGTTGAAATCTGCAGTGTTGGAGCGGCCCGCTCTCTGCGGGCCGTTTTTCATGCGATCTCTTGCAGCGGAACGTTGGGCACGGAGATTTTCTTCGGCGCCGTCCGAAGAGCCTGCTCGGGACAGATCAGCTCCAGAACCGGCGTGGTCATGAAGGTGGTGAACAACGCCATCACCACCATCATGGAGAACAGCGCAGGAGAGATGACCTTGATATCCAGGCCGATGTTCAGGATCACCAACTCCATAAGACCGCGAGTATTCATCAATGTGCCCAGGCCGGCGGCCTCTCTGAGAGACATCCCAGATAACCACCCCGCCACGGTAGAACCGCCAAGTTTCCCGCCCGTAGCGACCAGAATGATCAGCGCACAGTAAAACCACATCGCCGGCCCTTTCATCAAGCCGATGTTGGTGCGCAGTCCGGTGAAGGCAAAGAATAGAGGCAACAGCAGTGTGATGGTGATGGTTTCAAAGCGGTCAAGAACATAGCGGACGAACTTGGGTTCCTTAGGCATGATCGCGCCCATCAGGAACGAGCCGAAGAGCAGGTGAATTCCGAGCCGCTCGGTGCATAAGGCCGAAGCCAGCGCCGCTAGGATCAGAAACGCCATCCGATTCTCACTGATCTCGCCGTATTTGTTGAATGTGCGCTCCAAGTTGCGCAGCAGGAACCGCACTCCGTAGATCATGACCACCACGAACAGGACGATGCCCCCGAGCGTTACCCAAATGGATGTCGTTTGGTGAGCCGCGCGGATGAGCACGACGATGTAGGCGAGAATGCACCATCCGGTCACGTCGTCGACGGCGGCGCAAGCAATCGCTATGGTTCCCAACCGGCTTTGCATCATGTCGCGCTCATTCAGAATGCGGGCCAGCACGGGAAACGCCGTGACGCTCATTGCGGCGCCCATAAACAAAGCGAAGTTGGCAAATGACACGCTATCGTCGGAAAGACGCGGATAAAGATAAAGGGCCAAAAGGGAAGCCAGGATAAAAGGGGCCGTGATGCTGACGTGGCTTACCAGCACGGCGGCGTGACTCTGATGCTTGAGCTCCTTGGGATTGATTCCCAGACCCACCAGAAACATGAAAATGACGACGCCAACCTGGCTTAAAGCGTTGAGAAATCCGAGGCTCGATGGCGGGAAGAGATAGGCGGAAAGATGAGGCGCAACCGAACCCAGCAGCGAAGGCCCAAGGAGGATCCCGGCAAACATTTCTCCCACCACACGTGGTTGGTGAAAGCGCCGAAACAGGGTTCCGACGAGGCGACACACGGCCAAAATCACTGTGATCTGCAAAACCAGCGTGAACAGGTTTAGCATCAATGGCCTCCGTTGACCGGAGCGCTTGGTTGGCGCTCGGCTCGGAACGCCACGGAAGCGCAAGATGGGCAGTCCGCGGCCGCTAGCGTGCCCGTCAGAAAAGTGGCACCTGCCTGCCGATCGATGCTGGCGAGCATAGTAAAGCGATGCGGGCCAGCGCATCCATTCTCCGTCGAAGACTCTGCGGATATCAGTAATGCACGAACCGCTGTTTCATCAACAGTGCCTGAAGCGATGATTTTGGGATTACCGGGAACGCTAAGAACTAAACTCTTGCCGGATTGCGAAATGGAAATAGTCCGGCCGGGAATCGCCGCTAAGACACCGTCGCAAGACGAGGAATTTTGCTGTGTCGAATCAGGCTGCAAGCTCCACAATCCATCGATGGCGGGCGGAGCGGCCAAGCCGCGGCCACTTTTAAGAATTCCCGCCAGTCCGACCAGCGGAAGCACCACGAGGAACGCGTAGGCCAAAACGAAATTTCTATTCGTGCCTGACATTCAGTCTAGCTTCACCCGCCGCGGAAGCCATGTTTGCCTGGACTATTAAGCTCGGACGATCAAGCTCATGCGTTGATAGCGGTCAATAGTACTACAGGGAATCCCCGCTGCTCGGTTGGGGACTCCCTGCAAAAATAACACTTTCTAATCCTCGGCTTGCTGAACTGCGAACCCTGCTCAGGCCTGAGGCCGAAACGCGTTCGAAGTCAGATCGCCGAGCAGCTTGTGCCACGGGTGTTTTTCGTTCTGCTCGACTTCAGTTACCATCTTCCGCATTTTCTCAAGCACCGGCGGAGTAGCTTCATCATAAACATCGCCCTGCAACAGCTTCAGCACGTCGAGGCGATACCGCGGATCGCTAATGAAATACGTGAACAGCACGTTGAGCCGGTAGTAGACCGTAATAAAGTCATACCAGTTCTTGGTTCCGCGGCGCAGCGTGTCTTCATAGTCCGCAAAACTCTCGCGCCCAAACTCATTCTTTTCCAGTGCGCTCAGGATGTCTTTGTGCGCGAAGCGCGAGCTGTTTAGCGCGATGCTGACACCGGTCGAGAAGATCGGATCGACGAAGCGTCCTGCGTCGCCGACCATGAGGAAGCGGTCCCCGCACAGTTGCTTCATCGCGTAGCTATAGTCACCCTCGTCTTTGAAGGGACGAATTCGATTGGCTTTGCGAAGAGTCTCCTCGATCATGGGACGCGCGCCCACAGAACTCCAGAAAAACTTCTCGCGATCTTCTTTGGACTTGGCGAAATTCTTCTTCTGGGTCACCACGCCGATGCTGGTGACGTCGTCGGAGATCGGGATCTGCCAGATCCAGGTGTTGGAAATCGGCAGGAAGTGAATGTAGATGTAGTCAAGATTCACGTCGCGCTTGGCGAATACTTTGCGGTCGTAGCTATCGAACCAGGAGTGAATCGCGTACTGGTCGAAAACCGGATCCTGAACCTTGAGTTTCATCTGGTTGCCCAGAAAAGTATTGCGGCCGCTGGCGTCCACGACCATTTTCGCGCTTACGCCAAACTCTTTTTGTCCCATCTGGAAGCGAACGATGGGCTCTTTGGGGCCGAAGTCGACAGAGCTGACTTTGATGCCGTCATACACCGTCGCTCCGAGTCTTTGTGCGTGCTGCAAGAGCATCAGATCGAACTTTCCGCGATCGACGTGATACGTATGATTCTTATCCACGCCCGGCTGCTGGCGCTCGTCGAAACGGATGTCGACGTTGCAATCCGGAGCCAAGCCCTCGAGGTCGTGAACGTAGGGAGTTTTCTTGTCGTCCGTAGTCCACACGGCGCCGTACTTGTGAGGAAATTTTGCGGCTTCCATCTGCGGCAGGAAATCGAGATCCTTGAAAACCCTGGTCGAAGATGGAACAAGCGACTCGCCCACGTGAGGACGCGGAAAAAGCTCGCGCTCAAACACCACGCAATTCACACCGGCCTTGGCCAAGTAACATGCCATGGACGATCCCGCCGGCCCACCACCAATGATTGCGACATCAAAATCTGGTTTCGTAATAACCAACGCTTCCTCCTGAAAATTCTATGAAGATTATTGCGGCTCGCCTACTGGCTTGCCTGCTTGAACGCATCGACGGTCATGTCGCCGAGCAGTTTGTGCCACGGGTGTTTCTTGTTCTGCTCGACCTCGGAAACCATCTTCTTCATTTTCTCGAGCACTGGCGGCGCTGCATCGTCGTAGACGTCGCCCTGGAGCAGTTTGAGCACGTCCAGGCGGTATCGCGGGTCTCCAACGAAATATGTAAACAGCACGTTCAAACGGTAATAAACCGAAATGAACTCGTACCAGTTCTTGGTGCCGAGACGAAGTTTCGTCTCATAGTCGGAGAAGCTCTCGCGCGAGAAATCATTCTTCTCCAGCGAGCGCAGAACGTTCGTGTGCGCGAAGCGCGAGCTGTTCAGTGCAATGCTCACTCCGGTGGAGAAAATCGGATCGACAAAGCGTCCCGCGTCACCGACCAGCATGAAGCGATCGCCGCAAAGCTGTTTCATGGCATAGCTATAGTCGCCTTCATCTTTAAAGGCGTTCATCTGATCTGCCATCTTTAGCTTCTCGCGCAATAAGGGACGCGTACCGACCGCCTCCCAGAAAAACTGTTCGCGATCCTGGCGTGACTTGGCGAAGTTCTTTTTCTGCGTGACTACGCCGATGCTGGTGACTGAGTCGGTGATCGGAATCTGCCAGATCCAGGTGTTGGAAATGGGCAGGAAGTGTATGAAGATGAAGTCCAGTTGGCTATCTTTCTTCGCGAAAGCGCGCCGATCGTAGCCGTCAAACCAGGTGTGGATGGCATACTGATCGAAAACCGGATCTTTGATCTTCAGCTTCATCTGGTTGCCGAGGAAAGTATTGCGCCCGCTGCAGTCGATGACCATCTTGCAGCTGACACCCATTTCCTTCGATCCCATGTTGAAGCGAACGATGGGTTCTTTGGGACCGAAGTCGACATCCTTTACTTTGACTCCCTCGTACACCGCCGCGCCTAGCTTATTGGCATGCTGTAAGAGCATCAGATCGAATTTGCTGCGATCGACGTGATAGGTGTACTCGCGGTCCACCCCGTCCTGCTGGCGCTCGTTAAAACGAATGTCGACGTAGGATTCGGGATTAATCTGGTCGTGGTCTTTATCTTTGAAGCCGCCCTGAAAGTTCATTTCATAAGCGCCTTGATCTTCAGCGGTCCAGGCGGCGCCGAACTTATGCGGAAATTTGGCCTCTTCCATCTGGCCCAGGAAATCAAGATCGCGAAAAACTCGCATCGCCGAAGGAACCAGAGACTCACCGACATGGGGGCGGGGAAACAACTCGCGCTCGAAAATAACGCAATTGACGCCTGCCTTTGCCAGGTAGGCGCCCATGGAACCGCCAGCGGGTCCACCGCCAATGATGGCAACATCAAAATCCGGCTTGGTAAGAACCAATGTATTGCTCCTTTAAGGACTTGAAATAGATGGGGTGCCGCTGACTTTCGTCGTGGGGGATTACTTGAGCACTCTGCTTGTCCAATCACTATGGACTGCGGTTGCAATCTGTGTCAAGGAGACCTTCTACCCCATCCTCTCCTCGCCCGTTGGTAACCTGCAGTGGTTACCGCACATAAGCCATTGCATGCATGGGAAAATTCTATTTCCTCAATGCCTTCAAATTCAATTTGCCCGCTCTCTGTTGGGGGTTCCTCAATAACGCACAAGTCTTGGAACCGAAGTGTCCTTTACCCGACTGGCAGGGCAGACTAAAGTCTCTAAATTGCTGCCTGGGAGCTTTGCGCTCAACCGTTTTGGAGTCTGGTCGCGCGATCCGGCGACGGGCTTCAATGCAGGGCAGACTGCAAGCTTAAATGCCCACCCACTTCGCTTAAGTTCTTACAGGAGATCGAGAGAATGAACCAGTCTGTCGCGACCGCACAGGAACATGTCAAGAAAATACGAGTGCTCGCTGCCGACAGTACTCGCATGAGTAGCCAACTGCTGGCGGAAGCATTGGCCCAGGATACTCAGTTTGAAGTTGCCCATATTGATGCGAAGGCGGCCTCGGTCGTCGATGCTGTTACTGAACAGAAGCCGCATGTCGTACTGCTGAGCGCAGACTTCAACGGATCCGCTACCGCCGGCTTTGAGATAACACGCCGGGTGCGCGACGCGTCTCCGGATACGAAGATCATCCTTATGATGGATGCAGCCAATCCCGCTGCGGTCGTTGAAGCCTTTCGCAGTGGGGCGCAGGGCATCTTTGCGCGCAGCGAATCGTCAAAGGCGCTCGCCAAGTGCATCACCAGTGTTCACCAGGGCCAGGTATGGGCTAACAGTGCGGAATTACGCTACCTGCTTCAGGCTCTGCGCGAAGCCGCTCCGGTGCGCATGGTGGACTCGCGCGGCGATGCGATTCTCTCCAAGCGTGAACACGACGTTGTGCAGTGCGTCGCCGAAGGATTGTCCAACCGGGAAATCGCCGGCCGCTTGAAGTTGACCGAGCATACAGTCAAGAACTACCTGTTCCGCATCTTCGACAAGCTTGGCGTTTCCAGCCGGGTGGAAGTCGTGCTCTACGCGTTCAGCGTTCGCGGAATCGTTTGCGAACCTCCGGCAAGCAATCCGGAATCCGTCCAAGCCACGTCCGAAAACGCGAAGGCCGGAACATCCGGGAGCAAAAAACCGGCTGAGCCAGCAAAACAGCTGGCGCACCGGGCTCGGATGTAGGCTGATCGCATCCTCATTTCCGAGTCACGGGGTTAATCTTCATTCCCACCCGAAGTTCTTAGCGGCCATATTCCCTATTTCTCTTCCGATCGGAAGCGACGCCGTCGCTGCGGGCGACGGGACATTCAGAACATGAAGCATTCGGCGTGAAGTGGCGAACTGGAAGTCATCGACTAACGTTCCATCACGCCTTAGCGCCTGGGCGCGAACTCCAGAGCCGCCGGGAACCAGATCCTCGCTCCTCAACTCGGGAATCAGCCGCCGCAGGGCGCTTACAAACGCTCGCTTAGAAAACGAACGGCGGAATTCGCCAAGGCCGTTTTTCCAATGCTTCGCCGCCATGCGCCAGAATCCGGGAAAGGCCAGCGATGAAGCCAGATCGCGCAAGTTGAAATCAGTGCGACGATAACCTTCGCGGCGAAAGGCGAGAACCGCAGTAGGCCCGGCGTCCACTTTTCCGTTAATCCGCCGCGTGAAGTGCACCCCCAGAAATGGAAACTGAGGATCGGGCACCGGATAAATGAGCGCCCGAACCAGAGACTCGCGCTCGGGAACCAGATCGTAGTATTCGCCGCGGAAGGGAACGATGATCACATCGGAAGCGCGGCCCGCCATACGGCTGATGCGATCGCTGAATAGACCGGCGCAATTTATGAGAGAAGCGGTTGCGAACCCTCCTTTAGTCGTTTCTACGACTATTTCGTTCGGGAATTGTCTGAGCCCCGTCACCGCGGTCGAGGTATTGATGCCCGCGCCCGCCGAAATTATCCGAGCGTACTTCTGGCAGACTTGCGAGTAGTCAGTGATTCCAGTGCCAGGGACTGCCAGGGCTCGCAGCCCCGTAGCATTGGGCTCGACCTCGCGCAGCTCTTCTGGTCCCAGAGATCGCACTCCGATAATTCCATTCGCCTTGCCGCGGCGCTCCAATTCTGCCAGGCGAGAGAACTCATTTTCGTCCGTCGCGACGATAAGTTTGCCGCAAATGCGATAGGGAACTTCGTGCTCGCGGCAAAACTGCACCATCGCGCGCGCGCCTTCTACGCACAGTTTCGCCTTCAGCGATCCAGGCTTGTAGTAAATACCAGAGTGGATGACGCCGCTATTGTGGCCGCTTTGATGCTGGCCCACCCGGCTTTCTTTTTCGAGTAAGAGCAGACGATGACGGGGAAAGAGTTTTGTAATTTCAAGAGCAACCGCAAGGCCGACGATGCCTCCACCAATGATGATCACGTCGTAGCGTGAATCCGTCATCACCCATGATCGTACCACCGGGCGTTGGGTGTCGCCCGCCTACTGCCCGCTCACGACCAGGGTGACCGCCGACGGCGCGTGATGGAGCAGGGAGCCCGAGGTGCCGGTTACCGTAACGGTGTATGTGCCGGGCAACGTGCCTTGCTGTTGACCGCCAGTTCCCCCTCCACCGCTACCTCCGCCACCACTCCCGCCGCCGTTGACTCCTCCTCCGCCGCAGGAATTTAGCACTACCGCAATCACGATCAGGGCAAGCAGACGCGAGATCATTGGTATTATCCGACTTCGCTTGCACCGACCAGCCGACAAAATCGCCAGCCCGGGAAGTGCGAGCCAGAAAGCGTAGAAGATGATTCTGCTGCCGCCCCTGGGAATAATGCTGGCCGAGCTCGCGCTGGTATTAATCGTCAATACGACTGCAGCCGAGTTGCTGCCCGGAGTCACGGAGCTGGGCGTAAACGTGCATGGCGACGGCGCGCCGGAGCACGACAAATTGACCGCATTTGTGAACGATGCGCCGACCGGCAGCACGCTGAAGTTGTAACTCGCCGATTCTCCCGGAGTAATCGTCTGGCTCGCGGGAGTGAGCGAGCTGAGGGTAAAGTCCTGGGTCACGGTCAGGCCGATAGTCCACGAATGGCGGGGGCTTCCAGAAGTGTCTTGTGCCACGATGTTGATGCTGTATAGGCCCGGAACCGCATTGTTCGGGATGTTGAACGCGGCAGTGAGCGGAGTCGCCGCGCCGCGGCTGATGCTGATCGGGTTCCCCGGGTTCACCAGGTTGCCCTGGCTGCTTAGGGTGCACTGCGTACCCGACAAACCGGCCGTATTGCAGGTAGCATTTACCTGACCGCTGTAATCGAAGGACGAGGTCAAGCTGAGATTCGCTGTCGCCTGAGCGCCCGGATCGGCCGAGAGAGCCTGTGTGCCGGTAATCAGGAAATCGCCGACATCAAACGCAACTTGATAAGTGTGGGTCGTCGCGCCCGACGTACCTTGCACCCCGATCTGGTATGTGCCGGCTGCAAGACTTGTGCCATTGATGGTGAGTGTAGCGGTCGCGGGGAAAGTGCTGACGATCGACGGGACGATGTCGCAACTGTTTGCGCCGAACGTCGTCGCGCATGTCAAGCTAACGGTATTGCTGAAGCCGTCCTGAGAAGAAATCGTAATTGGACCGCTGGTTCCTATGCTGCCCGCGTTCACTTCTGGGAATGCGGAGGATTCGCCGAGTACGAAGTCTGGGTTCAAGATGACAGAGAGGGTGAAGGACGTAGTAATCGGAGCGGGTGCTCCCGCAGTCGTGGCTTGCAGCGTAACCGTGTAATTGCCTGTCGGCGTTGTCAAAGGAACGGTCACAGTTGCGTTCATGCCGACAGGCGAAGAAGGGGTGGGATTCACGGTTGCGCCTGGGGTGAAAGCGCAACTCGCCCCCGTCATTGCGGGGAAAAATCCGCAGCCCAGAGTCACGCTCTGATCAAACGTCCCCTGCACTGTGACCTGAAAGCTCACCGGCGGCGATGCCGTGCCTCGCTTCTCGGTAATCGCGCTCGGCGATGGCGTGCTCAACTGGAGATCGACGACGTGCATCGTGACCGCAACAGTGTGGGTGATGTTATTGGGATCGGATCCGGCCCCTTGCACGTTGAAGAAATAATCTGCGATCGCGCTCGGTCCGGCGCTGATCAGGAATGGAGCGCCCGCGGGCGCAGGCGTGAGACTCGCAAAATTCGGAGTACATGGCGTTGGCGGATTCGTCGCGGCCGGTGTGCAGCTCAACGCAACCGAGTTGTTGTATCCGTTCAACGAAGTTAATGTCCCATTGAGTGTGGCGGTGTATCCGGAGAAGACCACGAGCGGCGTGTTGGTAATCGCGATTTCAAAATCGGGGGTGGCGAGCAAATTGAACTGCCACACTCCCCGGCCATAGGTGGATGCACGCAGCAATTTCTGACCCCCGGAGTCAAACAGCGCCAGCGCGGTCACTACCACGTCCGGCAAGAATCCGAATGACCCGGCCATGCCCGGATTGGGACCAAGCTCCGTCCAAAGGGGGGAAGCAGTTATGCTCTCGAATACACCCACGTCTGTGGCTACATAAATCACGTGACCGATCGGGTCGATAACGACTGCGTTTGCCGGAGAATCCGGAAGAGCGCCAGCGCCGCTGCCTGTGAAATCGGTCCAGCTTGCGCCAGCATTCGTTGTCTGCCAGACGTGCCCTGGGCCACCGGTGAAGCCCATCACGGTGACATAGGCCGTGTTGCCGGTAGGGTCCGATGTGTCGATCGCGACATCCGAAATCGGAAACTGATTTGGATTAATGCTAGCGGCGCCGGGCCCATTCAAAGTCACATTGGAAAAAGTCGACGAAGCGCCAGAGACCGCGCTCGCGTTCGTTGTCACCCAAACATTGCCGCCTACGGGCGAACCCAAATTATTCGGGCCGGGTCCATCGGTGGTTGCGTAAATTACCTGAGACCCCAGGGCATTCGTAGGACCGCCAGCAGCCACGGCGCGAACTACATTCACTTCTGTGCCCGCGCAGGTTCCAGTTCCTAGTGTGTCAAAATTCAAGCTCAAGAGTGTGAATGGTCCGCCCGATCGCGGCCCGCTCCAGACTCGGCAAGTCCCCACCAACATGGAGGTCGTAGATTGCGGATCCAGAATATAAGGGAAGTAGAATGCTCCGTCGTCACCCTGCAGGTCGCTGCTATCAACCACGACGTCGAAAAGGCTGTCAGTGCAGAGCACACCGGAGGAGCATTCCTGAATATTCAGGTTGCCGAATCCGGTGTCGGGATTGGTCGCGAAGAAGTTGCCTGTATTGGGATCGATCGCGTTATAGCCGCCATCTCCGCTCAACACGTTACCCCAGCTTGCGTTTGAGGTCGCAGTCGCGGTAGCAGGCGAACCGTTATCCTGCGAACCGCCCAGGATTGTATTGGGATTAGACGTGCTCTGCGAGAAGCTGACGAACTGCGTCATTGAACCCAGGTTCTGGTTGAGATCGTCAAACTGATTCGTGCCCGAACAAGAGCCTGTGGAAAGGCCAATGAATCCATTCAGGGCGCGATAGATGCCGCCGTCGTTGGCGAGATACAGCAGTTCAGCCCCTGGGTCCGAACCAGCAGCAGGAATGGCGTAGGCGATTGCATGCTGGTCGGGATGCACATGCGCCGGCGCACTCAGCGGACTGCACCCATAGACGTGCGTAAGATTGATGAATGGCGAACTGGCGCACGTTGCATTTATGGCTGTGATGGAACACTTGTAAAGGTTGATGGCACCCGCGTAGAGGTCCGTAGCGGTAGTCCCGTTCGGAACCGCCAGCAATTCCAGGTTGTAGAATCCTTGCTCAACTCCACAGCCATTGAGATCACCGCAGTTGATGATGCCGCTATCGCTGATTTGACTCCAGGACGCGCCGGAATTCAGGCTTTGCCATATTCCTTGATCTACCGGATTGCCATTAACGTCAGCCGAGACAAACCAGACGTACATTTCGTTGCGCCCCGGCACGACGGAGATTTCGCCGCGATAGATTGGGCAGGTCGTCGCGAAATTCTGCGGACATGCCGTCGTGCTCAGCAGCCCCGGAGGGCCCGGTTGATTGGCAAGAGGCGTCCAGGTCAAGCCGTCGGGCGAGGAATAAAAGCCGTGATAGCGTAACGCCGCAAAAAACAATCCCGCGGCAGCGTTGTAAACGACCGAGGTAGCGGACGTCGCCTCGGACGCTCCCCCGGAAAACAGCGCGTCATAGCTCCAACTCTGCCCGGCGTCAGTCGAGGTGTAGAGGCCGCGATAGGTATTCGAGGTGAGGGCGCCATCAATGTTGCCTTCGTTCGAAGCAGCCATCGCCGCCACAACCGTATTCAGGTTGGCAGTGCTGAAGGCCATTCGAGTTGCGCCGAGTCCAGCGAAAGATAGGCCACCGTTGGCCGTCGAGATCAACGTCCAACTAGAGCCACTGTCGGCCGAAAGCAGAATACCAAGGCCAAAATACGAGTCCGCGGAATCGTCAGCCTCTCCGGTGCCGGCGAGAATTACGCTATTCGCGGGATTAATGTTTCCCGGCTGAATCGCAACCGCGCCTATGGAGAGCGTAGCCTGATCGTCTGTGAGCGGTGCCCAGCCAACATCGTTCGCGGTGCCGGTGGCGTTCGTCGACTTCCACACCCCACCCTGAGCCCCCCCGATATACACAGTGTTGCCACTCGGATCCGCGGGATCGATGGCAACCGCCGTGGCCCGTCCCGAGACCTGGTTGTAATTCTGAAAGCCGTCTCCGGTAGCGTCCGAGGCGAGCGGCACCGGGCCCAATGGCACCCAGTCCCCATTGGACTGCGGCGCTTGAGCATTGGAACTCATGCGTGCACGCGCGGATCGCATCCTGCGCGCCTTCACTTTTGCTTCATAAGCGCGGTGCCGCAATTCAGCTGCCGATTTCCCAGGCAGGGCGCGTCCTCGTAGAAACCATTCCATGCGCTGCTGTTCATAATCAGCATCACCATCAGTAGACTTGGTTGAAAGTGTCTTTGCGTCTTGAGCTTGCGCAACGAAAAATGCGAACTGCAGGATCGTGAGCAGGGACGAGCGAGTCAAGCGGCCAAGTCTGAGACAGATCATAGATTCCAAACGCGACAATCCGGAGTATGAAAGCCCCCGACAACCGGGTCAAAAGAAAAGGACTGAAAAATCGGTTGCTCGACCGTTTCGGGAAATACAAAGGGCATCAACAACGATGATCAGGTAGCACGTTTGGCGAAAATCTCTGATCCGACGAAACGACATTGCGCCTACTCGCAGAGCGGACCGGGGTGCCTGTACAATTTCGACGAAACATAGCTGCGGTCTGCTCATCATGGAGGTGCTCGATTGACACGCTTTGTCAAAATTCTTCTGGTTACCTCGCTGATGATTTTTCCCGTAGTCTCATCTCAGACAGTTGGCGCGGCAGGTCGCGAACTTAACGTGGCAGCGGCTGCGGATTTGAGTGCCGCACTTCCGGCGCTAGCAGCCGGCTATGAAAAAAGTTCTGGTGCAACCCTGAAACTTTCTTTTGGCGCTTCTGGGGCGCTCACTCGGCAGATTGAGAATGGTGCGCCATTTGATGTTTTCTTCTCCGCCGACATGGATTATCCGAAACAGTTAATCGCGGAAGGTAAGGCCGATGCGACGACGTTATATCGCTACGCCGTGGGACAGTTGGTGCTTTGGGTGCCTGCGTCGTCGCCTCTGGATGTCGAGCACAAGGGAATGGACGTGTTGCTCGATCCGGCAGTGACAAAAATCGCAATCGCCAACCCGCAGCATGCTCCCTACGGGCGCGCCGCTGCGGCTGCGCTGAAACATTTTGGATTGTATGAAAAAACCCAGCCGCGCCTCGTACTTGGTGAGAATATTTCGCAGGCGGCGCAATTTGTGGAGTCCGGAAACGCGCAGGTTGGCTTTGTCGCGCTGGCGCATGCCTTAGCGCCGGCGATGCAGGGCAAAGGCAGATATTGGAGGGTCCCTGCGGATGCCTATCCTGCTCTGGATCAGGGTGCAGTTGTGATCTCATCTTCTCCCCACCGGCAGGATGCGGCCGCGTTGCTTGATTACATGAAAGGCGCAGAGGCGAAAGCGGTGCTGAAACACTATGGCTTCAGCGTTCCCAATTAGCATTCGCAAAGACCAGGATTAGCCATTAGGATTGACCGAATTGCCTATAAAACGAGATGCTCATTAACTGGGAAGCTTTGTGGGTGACGATAGAGCTGGCAATTGTCGTTTCGGCAATTTTGTTCCTTCTTGGCCTGCCTCTCGCCTGTTGGATTTCGTTTTCGCGCTGGCGCTGGAAGTTCTTCATTGAAGCGATAGTTGCCTTACCCATCGTTCTGCCTCCTACCGTGCTCGGGTTCTATGTATTGGTCGCACTTGGCTCGCAGAGTCCCGTGGGACGCTGGTGGCAGTCTTTGACCGGACACACGCTGGCATTCACCTTTCCCGGGCTGGTGATCGGCTCCATTCTTTACAGCCTGCCTTTTGCGGTGCAGCCTTTTGCGGCTTCGTTCTCGGCGGTCGACCGCAGGTTGCTGCAGGCTTCGGCAACCCTTGGTGTTTCACGTCTGCAAACTTTTTTTCGCGTACTGCTTCCGCTTTCCGTTTCGGGATTGGTCACTGGCGTTGTCCTTACCTTCGCCCACACCATGGGCGAGTTCGGCGTCGTGCTGATGGTCGGAGGCAACATTCCCGGCGCGACTCGTACTGTCTCAATTGACATCTACGATCAGGTCGAGGCTGCGAATTACGCCGGTGCGAACTCGATGGCATTGCTGTTGCTTTTGGTTTGTTTCGTGATCCTGACGATGGTTTACGGCTTGAACCGGCGAAGGATGAACGCGCTCCTGACGCCGCGAGCGTCGGAATAAAACGAAATTCAATGCCTCCGCTCGACAATCCCAAATCCGCAAATCGAAACGTTACTGCCAGAGTTCGCAAGAACTTTTCGACGCCCGAGCGAGAGTTCATCCTTGATTTGGAATTTACTGCTGGACCCGGTTTTACTGTGTTGTTCGGACCATCCGGATCGGGAAAAACTACATTGCTCAACTGCATTGCGGGACTGACGGTTCCCGACCAGGGGCGAATCACGGCCGGCGATCGTGTCCTGTTCGACGCTGGTCTGCGCGTGAATACACCAGTGCCGCAACGCAATGTGGGATATGTTTTGCAGGAACTTGCCTTGTTTCCACATTTGACCGTGGAACAAAACGCAGAATACGGCCTATTCCGCTTGCCACGCCGGCAGCGAAGGGAGCGTTCGGCCGCGGTGTTGCGGGACTTTCGCATCGACCACCTGCGAAACCGTCGTCCCGCTCAAATCTCCGGTGGAGAGCGCCAGCGTGTGGCTCTGGCTCGCTCGCTGCTGACTGAGCCCTGCGTTCTCCTGCTCGACGAGCCACTTTCCGCTCTAGATGGCCCGACGAAATCGAAAATCATCGATGACCTTCGGCGGTGGAACGAGGCTCACCAAATACCGATCTTGTATGTAACTCACAATCGCGATGAGGTGGTCGCTCTTGGCGAACGGGTGTTGGTCATTGAGGATGGGCAATTCATTGCCCAAGGGCGGGCGCACGAGATATTAGGCGCGCCAATGCAAGAAACGGTCGCGCAACTTGCAGGCTTCGAAAACATCTTCGACGCTGAAGTGGATTCGATCCATGAAGATCGTGGCACGCTCACGTGCCGCCTGATGAAGGAAGAGAAGAGAACAGCAGTGAAGCTCGAAACGCCGATGGTTCGCGTTCAATCCAATTCGCTCCTCCGAGTAGGCATTCGCGCCGGAGACATCTTGCTTGCAATTATTAGGCCGGAAGGCCTCAGCGCGCAGAATATAATTCCCGGCCGTCTGCTTGCGCTGGAGAGGCGGGACATGATCGTTTTTGCCAAAGTCGATTGCGGTGTCGAAATATCCGTGCAATTAACCTTGGCGGCAAGGGATTCGTTAAGGCTAAAAGACGGCCAGGAGGTCTGGCTGGTCATCAAAACCCACTCGTGTCATTTAATGCGCACCTGACGTATAATCCTTTGCGATTGTAGAGGTCTTCCAGTGCGGGTTGTCTCTCACCGTCGGCTCCCCCGATCGATTCGGCGCTCTGTTGCCATGACCGTATTCGCCTGCGTGTACGCGGGCCTGCCCGCCTTCGCGCAGATGCAATACATGAACGCCGGCCCGGACAATGTGATGGCGCAGGTTGATTTCGCGCAGATATATCTTGACCAGCTCAACAAACGCAACCAGGAAACTGCCAGGCAAAAAGCGCAGAATCAGGAACTCGTTGATTCCGGCGCAGTCTCGGCGCTCGATCTCGAAGCACCAAACAATGCGATTGAACAGTTCAATCATGCGAGTGCTTTGCTAAAAGCACAGAAGTCACAAGAAGCCGTCAAGTATTTGCAAAAGGCGATCTCCGACTATCCGAAGTTCGTAGCCGCGCACATGGCTCTCGGGCGAACCTATCTTGATCTCGACGAAAAGGATCGGGCGAAGAGCGAGTTTGAGACGGCGAAAAAGATTGATGGCAGATTTGCCGGATCGTTTCTCAATCTCGGGCGCCTGGCAATCTCCGCCAATGATTTCACGACTGCGGAATCGGAACTTGAAAAGGCGGCGAATTTGCTGCCCAAAGATCCCAGAGTCTTGTCGACCCTCGCTTTTGCCCAGAATGGAAACCACGAATATGTTCAGGCTTTGGCAACGGTGCAGCGACTCCACGCCGGCGACCACAAGGGAATGGCAAGCGCACATTACGTCGCGGCGTCCGCCGCTCTGTCCTTGAAAAATTACGCGGTCATGGAGCGCGAGCTGAATATTTTTCTGAGCGAGGATCCTACCAGCGAATACGCTGCGCCGGCACGGCAGAATCTGGAGATACTGGCGCGAAACAAAACTATAATTGCCGCCAACGCCGTGGCGGCCGGGCAGGGACCCAGCCTCGTCTCACAAACCACCGTGACATTCCCGAATACAGACCGGTTGAAGGCCCAATTAAGCGAGTTGGGTGGTGAATTGGAATGCGGCGATTGCAACCTTACGGCCGAGGCGAATAGCGGACCGGATGGGCTCAATACCGGCGCCGTGCCGAACTTGGCTTCGATCACTTCCGGAATTCCTCGTGGGATTTGGCTCATTCGAAAAAGCGTTGACGATGTGGCCGTATTCTTCTCGGTTACCAATCATGGGCACATGATCGATGATCTCGATCAGTCAGAGATCAAGATCCGCGATAACAACAAGCCTCCGGGCAAAGTCGTACAGTTTTCGCCACAGTCGAAACTGCCTTTGCGGCTGGCTTTGCTGATCGATACCAGCGGCTCGGTGCGGGAGCGCTTTTCATTTGAGAAAAACGCGGCTGCAAAGTTCGTTGAAAAAGTTTTGAATCACACTTCGGATCTTGCGTTCGTAGCTGGATTTTCGAGCGAGACTGCGGTTACTCAGGATTTCAGTTCCGATCCGGCTGAGTTAGGAAGTGGTATTCATAAGTTGACGAATGGTGGCGGAACCGCGCTTTTCGATGCTGTCTCGTTTGCCTGCCGGAAGCTGGCGGCTTACCCGGACAAGCAACACGTGGCCAGGGTCCTCGTTATACTCACCGATGGCGAGGACAATTCGAGCCATACCACTTTGAAGCAAACTCTGGTGGCTGCAGAAAAAGCCGGCGTCTCGGTATATGCGATCAGCACTCGCGAAGACCGCGGCGACAAGACCGATGCCGACAGAATACTGGAAGCCTTGGCCGATCAAAGCGGCGGGGAGGCGATGTTTCCAGGAGACGTGCTGACATTGGGCCGGTCTTTCGACAAGCTGCGCGATCTGATCCGCAGCCGCTATTTTATTGCCTACAAGCCCGCTGACTTTTTGCCCGACGGAAGTTATCGCACAATCAGCATTGTGGCTGAGAAGAATGGCAAACGACTGCAGGTGCGCTCGCGCAAGGGCTATCACGCGAGATTAGAGGCCGCCCCGAACTGAATCAGTTTTCCTCGTACTTCCTTTCACTGGCGGTAGCCTGAGTTAAGACATGAGAAGTTGACTTCCGAGCCTCTTCCACGCCTTCGATTTCGATTACGGCGATCCACTGGCCCTGGCGTTGCTCCGAAAATACGACTCTTCCGCCCAGAATTTGCGCGCCCGCGGCTGGTGGCAGATCACGGTGGAAGCCGAAGAAACGAGCCTTCCACCGAGTCCGTAATTCGCTGAATCTTCGGAAGCGATCCCATATCCTCGATCCTGCTTCATACTTCGTAGAGAAAACCAGTGCTACGTCGTACTTTGTCCGCAAGTCGGCCGCTGACAGCATTTCATCCAGTGAAAAATTCTCAATCCGCACCACGCTCATCGGTCGTGTGATGTAGCCGAGCCACGGTCGCGATATTTCATCCGAAGCAGGCCAGGCCGTGAGCACACGCGCCATGGGATATCGAGCCTCTAGAAATCCCTCTCCGTTTTCGTGCAGAATCACGTAATCGCGATAGGCGAGATTGTCCTCAAGCGAGAATCCATACGGAGGGTTCCAGAACCATGCGCCGACGAATGCAAGCGCAACGAAAAACACGATCGGCCGCCAGAGCCCCACTCGGCATCGCAACGTGGAGATCGACACAATAATCACCAGAGGAATCGCCGGCAGCATATAGCGCGCAAGGACAGCGCCGCCAATCAGCGCCATCGCGATGACGTAGGTAGCGATCACCGTGTAGAGAATCATCTGCTCAGGCAGCCCAATTCGTAAGTGCTCAAAACCCGAATCTCGTTTCTGCCGCGGCAATATCCACATCGCCAACAATGCGGCGAGAGTTAAAACCCATAGATGTAGATATCCGACAACCTGCCATATGCGGAGAATCAGCGCCACAAAGAATCGGTGGAGTTCAAGCGTTTCCGCCACGTTATATCGAAAGAACTCCGGATTGCCAAAAACATACCCGGTCCGCGAGTAGTGATATCCATACCAAAGCACGAGAGGCAAAACTGAAATCGACAGCAATGCGACATGGCGGAGAGCTCCGATGCCCGGCTCGCCGTCGGCATCCCTCCATAGTCTGCGAAGAGAACTCTGCCGCGCCAGCCAACCGACGACTTCCCAGCCGGCAAGGGCTGCTGGCGCCAGAATCGCGGTTTCTTTTGACAAGCCTGCAAAAGCGAACCAGAAAATAGTCGCGGCAGTTCGATGTTGTAAATATGCAGCGATGCCCCAGAAAACAAAGCCGCCCGCCGCCAGATCAAGCTGGGCGAGTGAACTTTGCGCGAAGAAGACCGGATACAGGGCCGTGCAAAGCGTCGAGGCGATCGCCACCTTCCTATCCGTCAGGATTTCAGCCATGCGGAATACTCCCGCAAGCGAGAAGGCCGCCAGCAGCAGCATCGCGGATCTCGTAACCAGTGGCGCGTAACCCGCCACTTTCCACCACAAAGCAATCCACGCCAGCACCAGCGGCGGATGAGCATTTGATGCGGTGGAATGAGGAATAACGCTGCCTGTGAGCAGAATGTCGCGGGCTGCGGGAACATAGTAGCCTGCCTCGTCCCAAAAATAAGGGAGCTGTAACAAAGGCAGATGCAGCAAGAAGATGATTCCGAAGATAACGGCGAACACCAGCGCCGAATGAGCAGGCTCTGACTCTCGCCGCTTCGGGGTTTGGCCGTCGTTCAAGGTTTCAATTCTGCAATACGAAGCTGGTCAGCCATCTTGAGGCCTGCGCCGGCGACTTCTGCGATAAAAGTCGGGATAGCGCACCGTGCATGTCTATCTGACGGGTTCCTAGTGCACCGGGCCCGTTGGGCTCAACCGCGGGTCTAGCTTTATCTCACCGAAGGCGCTCTCATAGCTTGAGACATTCTGCTGCAGAAGTCCAAGCAGCGCCTTGGCCTGTTGTGGGCTGAGATAAATACCCTGGAAGTTGCGAATCTCGACCTGGTTCTCGGTCTGCTGCTGCAGGGTTCCAAAGACCATGAAAAAGTCCCAAACATTCACTCGCATCTGCACACTGTTGGCATACGATTCACGGTAGTCGGGTGCATTGTTTAGCTTCACATTCGGTTGTGCGGGAATCACCATAGGAGAGAAGTGTAATGATTTTCCTGTCAGGAAGGGAAGTCGTGTCCACAGAAATCGGTCTTCGAGGGCCAACGGGAGGAAGAATCGCTAAATCTAGACCGACAAAAAGTGTCAATCGATGGCTGATTTGTGACTGAGAACTCCATCGAGATACCTGCGCAAAAGGACATGATCGTTCGCTACTTTGCTGAATTCAAAGGGCTTGTAGGATGGGTCTATCGGTCCCAACTGGCGTTCAAAGTGCGGAGACTGACTGCGGTTTTTAATTTCGAATTGTTGAGAGTTCATTCTATGACCCAAAAGCCTGAACATGAGGCTATCGAAGAGATTATTCTGCCGGAGAATTTGCTCCCGCTGGGATCTGTGTTGAGCGAAGGAATCACACCCCTCGAAGTCAGCATGGTGCTGGCGAAGGTCTTTCGGGTGCAGCATGCCGAAGTCGCGTTGCTCAAGCTCGAAGGCGGTTTGCTCAAGTTCATTTTTCCCGAACATCTGCGGACCACAGGAGCGATTCCGATCTCCAGCAAGGCCATCGCCGCCCACACCGCGTTGAGCAAAAAGGGAGAGATTTTCAACAACTTTGCCCGCGTCAAGCACGCCAGCATCTTCGAAACGATTAAACCTCTGGGCGTGGAAACGGACGAGGCACCCACCAACACAACGGCTCCCATTCAGAAATTGATGTCGGTACCAATCCTCGATCCGGAATCAACTGTTCTTGGCGTGATTCAGATTTCGCGAAAAGGGATCGATCCACGCTTCACCCAGGATTTCAGCCGCGAGGATCTGCACGATCTGGAAGTCGCCGCAGGAGTTCTGGCCGTCTCACCCGTGATGCAGGCAAACTAACCGCAACAGGAATTCTTTGGTGCGAAAGGGGGGACTCGAACCCCCACGGTTTTACCCGCCAGATCCTAAGTCTGGTGCGTCTGCCAATTCCGCCACTTTCGCAATAGGTTCAATTATATAAACAGGCGGGAAATTTGGTTTAACGAGCTGAACTCGCCGGCGCGGATGTCAAATCGCGAAGATCAAACCAAGACGTCAAATAGGAAAAGAACCCCAGCGACACGGACTTCACCGACCGCCTCGAGGGTTCGTTTCTGAGCCGCCTACTGTACCGCGTTCAATCCCTGATAGATAAACATGCCGGCCAGCACCAGCAACAGCACTCCGGAGCCGGCACCGAAGACCCAGACTGGAAGCGTGAGCCGATTCACTTTGGTCAGCAGTTCCGTCTGCTCCTGTTGCATGTGCGAGTTCGCTTCATCAAGGTAGAGTTGCTCATCTTCATGCATGGTGAGCGTGCTGCGGTAGATGAGGAGAATGATCAGGCCGACGGTGAAAATACTCCACACCACCGCAAGGCCGACCATCAGAGGAGTCCAAGTCCACGTCATATGCACCTCGCCTTTTTTAGGCAGCTTCCCAGACCAGGGACCTAGATCATTGAGAAAAACATCCACAAGTCCGAAGGGACTGTCCTAACGCCCACATTATAGTACCGTTGGCAAGGTCTTGAGGCGGGAATCGTCCAACCTCCAGTCGGCATCCAACAAAAAGGCAAATCGGCTGCCGGCGAAGTGTCCCACTGGTACCAAGATTAGACCTGCTGACAGCCGCGACAGTTTGCTATAATTTAGTTACTTTAAGAGCCGAGGAGAAATAAATGGCAACCACGTCCGTGCCGGAAGTTACACCGAATACATCAGAAGTAAAGAAGACGCCGCCGGTGTCGCTCACCCCGAATGCGGTCTCCAAAGTGAAAGAGATTATGGGGCAGCAGAATCCCGCTCCGGCCGGCCTGCGTATTGGTGTGGTGGGCGGCGGCTGCTCTGGCTTCTCGTATTCCATGCAATTCGAGAACGCCGCTGGCATGATGGACAAGACTTTCGACATGGATGGTCTGAAGGTGTTCGTCGATGCGACGTCGGTCATGTACTTGAACGGCTGCATCGTGGATTACGTCGAGACTCTCGAAGGCGCCGGATTCAAGTTCGAAAACCCGAACGTGAAGAGCACCTGCGGCTGCGGATCGTCGTTTAGCGTGTAAAACCGCAAGCTTCAATCTTTAAAATGGCCTCTGAAAAAGGGGCCATTTTCTTTTGCTGACAGAAATCCCGTCGCGAAAAGTTGTTTCTGGAAAGCCGCTATGGTTGCTGCGGATTCGATGGCGGAGGAGTCGATCCACCGGAGTTGTTGCCGAAGCCGGAAGAAGGTTGCCCGAACGAAGATTGCCCAGAGCCGAACGAGGAAGATTGGCCGAAGGGCGATTGTCCAGCGGCATTGCTGCCGGGATTTCCAAAGGGGCTGCCATTTGCGCCAGGAGTGCCGGGTTGCCCATTCTGTCCCGGTTGTAGCGATCCCGCCATTCCCTGCAATGGCGGCTGGTATGGCGTTTTGATCAGCCCGCCGCGGTCCGCGGTCGGGTCATAGATAAACTGCCACTCGTTGTACTTCTTCTTCTTGTTGAATTCGCGAATCGTGGTCTTCTTGCTAATGCTTGCCACGCCGACAATGGGACCACTGGCAACCGGCTGCTGCCCGCTGGAACTGGCATCTGCATCCTTGGCGCTGGTTGCGGTAACTTCGGTACCCGATTGCGAGGTGTCCGTTCCAGCTGCCGCCCCTTGTGTTCCTGGCTGCCCGGCAGTTGCCTGCGAGCTGGAGTTCGATCCGAATGAACTGGATCCCCCGCCGAAACCACTGCTCGAACCTCCTCCGAATGACGACGACTGCGAAAAAACGCCGTTGCTATTGACTCCGCTACTTCCTGATCCGGAGCTGCCGAAACTTGATCCGCCAAAGCTCGAGCCTCCACCAAAACTAGAACTCCCGCCAAAGCTCGAACCGCCCGAACTTCCAAATGCCGAACCGTTCGCAGCGTTTCCATTCATCGCGCCGGCAGGCGTGGCGCCCGGAATCACTCCTCCACCAAAACTTCCGCCAAGCGTCAGACCGGGGTCGCCGAAGTGCAGAAGCTTGAAATCCTTCCCAGTGAGCGGATCTTTGTAGTGTTTGCGCAGGTAGCGGAGATTGTTCGTGTTGTCGAGATCTTCGAGCCGCGTTGGATAGCGTCCAAACTTTCTGTAGTAAGCGCGGATGGCGCGTGAGTACTGAACTCCGCGGTGGATCATCTCGTTCTCGTTGTCGCGCTTGAGTTCGAAGATCATATCGGGCAGCACCGCCAGAGCCGCAATCGTCATCAGGCTCACCACAAGCAGAAGGGTTAGAAGCACATACCCCTGCTCACGGCGGCCGATGAATCGATGTTTGCCCGAGATCGATGTCATTTCGAAATTGCTTCTAGCCCTGTGTCAAAGGAATGGTCTGCGGCGGGCCGCTTCCAACCACGTCCTGAATTTCCACCGAGTTCGCGGAGATTCGCAAAACTTTGTACCGGCGATCCACCACTTCGCCTTCGCCGGCAATGAAAACGTCATCGCCTTTGGAGAGAAAAATCTTCTTGGGCTCGCCAGGGTGGCTCGCGAACCCGAAAAATTTCAGAGGTATCGGCGGAGCTGGTGCAACAGCTGGAGCCTGGTAAATGGAATCTTTGGCCTGACCAGTATGGTCTGTGGCTCCCGTACCAACCGGAGTGGGAATGGGAGCGTCCGCTTGCGCCACAAAAATATTTCGTCCCGAACCCTCATACTTGATCTGCTCCGCTGCCTCCAGCTGTTGCAGGTGCAGAGTCGGATCGAGATCTTGAGCGGGTTTCTGTTTTTTGGCGGATGTCTGCCCACGGCGCCCCGGGCGCGCAGCTTTTGCCAGCGGCTCGGTCAGAGCCGTTGTGGGGGAAGACGTCGAGGCATTTGTGGAGGAATACGGAATGAACTGATAAGCGACAACCAAGAGCAATACGATGCCCAGCACGATGGCCGCGATCGCCTGCTTTCGATTTTCCGTTCCCAGCCTCACTACGCCCCTGCCTTCAAGTAAGTCTCGAACTTCATCTGCAGCTTGATCGGACCTTTTTGCTCCCCGGCGAGCGCAATGCTGTCGATGATGAAGAACATCTCATCGCGTTCCAGCGCATTGATAAATTTTGCCAGAGAAACATAATTTCCCGAAAGTTGCGCTTCCATTTCGACTGGCGATAATCCGGCCGCTTCTGGATCTTTCACCTTGTAGTGCGCAGCCTCGAGCGTGACTCCGTTATCTGCCGCCAGCTTCCCCAGTCGCGTAAGGATTTGAGAATCCTCAGATGGAAACCGCTGTTTGTAAAATTCAACGATCTGCTGGTTTGCCGTCACCACTTTCTTATCTAAGTTCCGCAACGGCTCTACTTGCTTCGTTTTAGTCTGCAGATCGCTCCACAACTGGTTCAGCTCTTGCCGTCGCGATTGAGTTGAGCCCACCAGCGGAGAGAACAGGATAGCGGCCGTCACCACGTCCACTCCCAAGAGGACAGCCATCGCCGCCTTGATATTTTTTCGGGTTTGGCGTAAGTCGGGCATCAGGGCTGACTCCCCCTGGATTTCGCATTCTTTGGAGAGGGGGCCGGCATCGGAGTCAACGCTGCTTCCACCTCGGGAACGTAAACTCCGGTGATATCGAACTGCACACGGTCGCCCGTACCTTCCATCGCAGTACGTTCCATCTGGATATACGTTTGGCTGAAATGCCGCGACTCCTCCATGCGTTGAGCCAGTTCGATCGCTTTCTCGCGGGAGTCGCCCCCCACGATCATTTTGAGCCTGAGCTGGTTGTCTTCATCAAGTTCGGGTTGAATCGAGACCAGGTGAACTCTCGCCGGCATCACTTTTTCGAGATCTTCCAGCACGTGCGTCCAGGAAAGCGATTTGCGCTCGATCAGGGCATTCAGAAATTGCGACTGATCTCTGGTCGAGCGGTTTTCCGGGCGGTTCAGAAAATCCTCGGCCTGCAGGCGAGTCTGGTCGCGCTGCGCGATTTGAGCCTGATAGTTTGCGATGGTGGCGTGGTCGTGCCGCGCGGCAAACCAGCCCGAAATGGTAATCGCCAACAGAGCCAGGGTGAGAATCGACACGGCCGCCAGGGCCGTTCCCCAGCGCAGCCAGAATTGCCGGGCATCCTCATAAGGCTGGCTCGCGAGATTGATGTCGAGACGCATGATCTAGGAGATTAAAGCTCCTACTACTCCGGCCATTCGCCAACGCGGCACCGATCCGCCTGTACTCACGCCCAGTTGCGACGAGGTGACCAGTTCCTGCACTTCTGCGCCGGACTGTGCGTGCAGCGCTGGAGCGGCGCTAGCAATGTCAGAAATCCCCGATACAAATATTTTCTCAATATTTAAATGATAGGTGTCCTGGAAGAAGACTACGGAAGGATAGACGTCTTCGGCCAGTTGATCTCCCGTCACTGTAACTCCGCGGGTATTCTCGAGGGTGCGGAAGAGCTGAAGCTGGTCTGCATTCAGGATTGCAATACTCGTCGTTCTCGCGTCGACCTTCACGATTAGCGTGGGACGCTGTCCCTCCGCAGCCCCCAACGCCGCCAGCATCGATGGCAGCACCACCCCGGGACTGAATCCGGCCTCCCGGAACGCGACCTCATAATCCTCGACCACACTGGTGAGCGCCACGGCGGCCACGACCCTGACTCCATCCGTCGATTTCTGCGCGTGATAGGAAACACGAGCTTTGTCGACATCGAAGGGCAACGATTTTTTCATCCGAAAGCGCACGACGCTTGCGGCCTCGTCGGAATCCGAAGGCAAAGTATCGAATTCGAGCAACACCACCCGTACCGCGGCGTCCGGCACGATGGCAACCACATCGTGAGAGCGTGCTGCAATGGTCTGCAGCGCCGCTTGTATTGCCTCTTTTACCGCGTCGCGCTGGCGCAGATTATTCTCCACCAAGTCCGGAATCACGCTGCCCGGCGCCAGTTCGCGCGCCGCGCAAGCTTCCAGGCTTCGGCCATCTTCTGCCAGACGGCCCACGAGCACACGGTCAGCCGCGATCTCACACGCCAACCTGGGTTTCGCGATCTTGGAACTGGAGCTCATTTCAGATGGAGTCCTTCTCTACAATTGAAACGCCCTGCCACGCCAAATGCAATAGCGGGAAGGGAACTGCAGGCAGTGGTCAGTGACCAGTGGTTAGTGGTCAGTTAAGTGCGGTCGCCGATTCTAATCACTGGCCGCTGAACCTGACCACTGCTTTACCGCATCGCCTCGATGAACGTAACCTTGTTGATCTCTTTTAGCGTAGTCAGGCCAAGCCGGACCTTGTCCAACGCCGACTCGCGCAGAAAGCGCATGCCCTCTTCTCGTGCCGCGCGGCGGATTTCCGAAGTCGGCCTTCTGGCCAAAATCATTTCGCGGATGCGATCGCTCAAATCAAGTAATTCGTGAATCGCGGTTCGTCCGCGGAATCCCGTGCCCGCACACTCGATGCACCCTGGTCCTTCATATAAAGAGACCTTCGACCATTGCGCAGGATCGAGTCCGCTGGCTTCCAGCACATCCGGCGCATAATGCACCTGCGTACGGCACGATTCGCAAATCAAACGCACCAGTCGCTGCGCCAGAATGCAGTTCAACGCCGAAACAAAGTTGTAAGGCTCAACCCCCATGTTCAGGAATCGCCCGATCACGTCCACCACATTGTTGGCGTGAACCGTAGTGAATACCAGGTGGCCAGTCAGTGCGGATTGAATGGCGATTTGCGCCGTTTCGGTGTCGCGGATTTCACCGACCATGATCTTGTCCGGATCGTGACGCAAAATCGAGCGCAAGCCGCGGGCAAACGTCAGTCCTTTTTTCTCGTTAACCGGAATCTGCGTAATGCCGCGCAATTGGTATTCAACTGGGTCTTCAATCGTGATGATCTTGTCTTCGTCAGTCTTAATCTCGTTCACGGCGGCGTAAAGGGTCGTTGTCTTGCCGCTTCCGGTCGGCCCGGTGACCAGCACCATGCCGTAAGGTTCTTTGATATAGCGGCGAAATTTCCGCAGATCGTCTTCGTCAAAACCGACCACTTCCAAAGTGAGCGACTTGAACTTCTCGCTCATCGATTCTTTATCAAGCACGCGCAGCACCGCGTCTTCGCCGTGAATCGACGGCATGATAGAGACGCGGAAGTCGATGGCGCGACCGTTATATTTCACGCGGAAGCGGCCGTCCTGCGGCACGCGGCGCTCGGAAATATCCAGTTCGCTCATCACCTTAATACGAGAGATCACAGTCGAGTGATGTTCTTTCCCGATCGGCGGCATGGCCTGCGTGAGCACGCCGTCAATGCGGAACTTGATCACCACGGAATCGTCCCGCGTTTCAATGTGAATATCGGAAGCACGGCGTTGTAGTGCCGTGAAAATCGTGGTGTCGACTAGACGAATAATGGGGCTGGTATCGCCCGCCGCGGTCAGCTTGTCAATGGTCAGCGTTTCTTCGGCGCCTGTGTTCTCATCCTCGCGGATGATCTGGAAACCCTCGCTGGCTTCCTCGAGAACCCGCTGCGACTGCTCCGTCTTGGTGAGGATGTTGTCGATCTGCTTCAGCGTGGCAACTTTGGTGACGATGCGCTTCTGCAACAGCAGGCTGATCTCGTCGATCATCATCAACTGGCTGGGGTCGGCGATGGCGATCGCCAATCGTCCGTCAGTGGTTTCCTCGAGCGGCACAAACTTGTAGCGGAACATCAACTCCGGAGAGAACTTTTTGAAGAGCTCGTGATGGAGCTGAAAATCGGTGAGATCGACGAACTCGCAACGATAGCGCCGGGCCACGTCCTGTGCGCGTTCGAGATCGGTAATGGGATTTCCTGTCGATCCCACCTGCGGGCCAGCTTGTCCATTCACGAAGAGTGATTTCTTGTCCGCCATTGCCATTCTCAAAACCCCAAACTATTTCCGCTCCCGGCTCAGTGCGCTCCTTGCATTCCTAAGCTGAAGATCGGCAAATACAACGAAATCAATACTCCACCCACAAACACCGCCATAACCATCAGAATCAGCGGTTCGATCAATGCCATAGATGCACCTAACGCCGTCTGCACGTCTTCTTCATAGAACTCGGCGACCGAATTCAGCATCGCGGGCAAAGCTCCCGTGGACTCGCCAACTTCAAGCATCTCAACCGCGAGATCGGGGAAAACCCTCTGTTCCTCAAGACTGCTCGCCAAACCGTGCCCCTCGCGAACCCTCACGCTCGCGCGCATGATCGCCTTCAGGATGCTGCGGCTGGCCATGGACTCGCCGGCAGTCTCCATGGACGGAACTAGCGGCAAACCGCCTTGTAGCAGAGTAGCCAGCATGCGCGAGAAAGTCGCCACCTGATGCTTCAGCCGAATGTCGCCCAGCAACGGAAGGCTCAAAATCACTCGGTCAATCCGATCGGCTCCGCTGTCGGTCCGCCGCCACTGCCAGAAGAGAAAACCGCCTAGCACTACCCCAACCGCCAGGAACGGGAAATACTTTTGCGCGTTTACCCCAAGCGATAGCATGAAGAGCGTGATGGCCGGAAGTTTCGCGTCCAAGCTGTTGAAGAGCTCGGCGAACTTTGGAACGACATAGGTGAACAAGAACATCACCATGATCGTCACTACGGTAACCAGCAGCGTCGGGTAGATCAAAGAGACGAAGAGTTTCTTGCGGAAGGTCATCGCCATCCGCTGGAAATTGATGTAACGGGTCAGAACTTCATCGATGTTGCCGCTCTTCTCTCCAGCCATCAGGGTGGTGGTGTATATCTTCGGCACCGCGGCATGGGTGGCGAAAGCACCCGACAGCAACTCGCCCCCTTTTACCCGCTCCCGCACATTTTCCAGAATCTGGCGGAGGCTGCCGTCTCGTTGCCGCTTAATCAGCAGATCGAGCGAGTTCAGGATGGGTAATCCGGCCTTGAGCAGCGTAAGGAATTGCTGGTTGAAAACCAGGAACGAACTCTGCTTGAGCTTGCGACCGCGGTGCTTTGAGAACCCTGAAAGTATGCCTTGGGGTTTGACCCAATGGACCAGATAGCCCTGCGCCGCAAAGCGTTCACGCACCTCCGCCACCGAGTACCCCTGCTCCACCTGCTGATGGGTATGCCCGCGTTCGTCTGCGATTTTTACAACGAATTCCGCCATTTACTTGCTTCTTCTTGCTCAGCTTCACCTGGTCTTAGCCGCGCCGCTGATCGCCTCAGTTTAACATTGCATGTTCCCCTCCCGAACCGCGCATCACTCGACAGACGCCGTTTTTAGTGCCGCAAGTAACTAAAAGAACGGCTGTAGCGGATTCAGGGGCCAAGGGGCCGAAGGCCGATTCCTTGTTTGTCGTATAAGCGATTTATAATCAACCAGATGTAGCACAGCCGACAACTTTGGTTTAAGGCTGCATTCCCTCCACCGTCTCCGTCCCGGCTGGAGGTCTAAACTGAAACGATCCAGCCGGGATGATCGCATTCTCCTTCTGGTCACTGAATCTGTATTCGGTTTCCGATCCATCCACTTCTTCGATCAGGATGCGCACGATCTCATGTTGAGGCGTGACCTCGAACAGCAGCGCACTCACCCGTTCCGAAAAGCCTTGCGGTACACCTCGCAGAACGACATCGTCGGCCACCCATGGTTTGACATCTGGAGCGAACGAAAGACCGCGTAACTCCTTCTCCAGCTGCGTCTTGCCTAGCAAAAACTCAAGCGGCGAGCGAATGTCATCCAGTTTCTTTGCCTCGGTACGACGTGCCTGCCGGTCCTCGGGAATGTAAAACCACGCATCTCTCCCGTCACTCACGAAGAGCTTTTCCTTTGGAGAACGGTACTCCCACCGCATCTTGCCGGGTTTTTTCAGCCCACCCTTTTCCAGCCAGAGCGTGCCCGATTCAGTGCGATCCATGCCGGAGCCCCGGTAAATCTCGGTAAACTGCGCCTCCAAGGTGTGCAGGTGGTTGTAATGGGAGTCAACCGCTTGCGCAACGGAGTGGATGTCTTCCAACGCCGAGGCGGGGGGGATATTGGTTGCGAAGAGAAGTAAGAACGCGGCGGTGATCTTGATCATTGCTTCGATTCTACTTTCCGGCCGGCCTGCAATCCGGGGATTCATCGCTGGGCAGCGTGTGAACGAGAATGAGACCCTGACAAGTCGGAGCGCAACGGCTATTACGCTCTCCCTCTGAACTGGATAATTCTGCGTCGGTCGCGCTTCGAGGGGCGGCCTAGCGGCAGTTCCTCGAACTGCCTCGATGCCCTGCGTTCGGCCACAATTTTTTGACGCAATTCACGGCTGGCGTCAGTCTCGCGATAAAGCGTTTGCGCCACAGAAGCCGGACCTCGTACATCGCTCAGAATCAGGACTTCGATCTCGAAATCGCCGCCTTCGTTGGTAACGCGCAACATTTCGCCGCTTCGAATCTCTCGCGCAGCCTTCGCAGGCTGTCCGTTGCAGACAATCCTGCCGAGACCGCAGGCTCGCGCCGCCAATGACCGCGTCTTGAAGAATCTGGCGGCCCAAAGCCACTTATCGATCCGCACAGAGGTCATAGATCGGTTTTCCGGGAGGCTGAACAAGGCTTGCCGCGAAGCTTTAGCTGCGGGCCATTTCGGCTTCGCGAGTAACCCGCCGCAACCCGTCTTGAGCACGCCCGTAGCCGTGAGCCATGGCCAGAGCAGCGCGATATTCGCCGGCAGCTGCAGCCGAGTTTCCCTGCTTTTCCAGTAGTTCCCCGAGCATCGCGTGGGCCTTGAATGCGGGTGCTTCTTCCACTGTGCTGGCCGCGATATAGCGATGCAGAAGCCGAACTGCCAGTGGATAATCGCGGCCCGTCCTGATCAACATGCTGGCGCCGTCGACCAGAGCATCTGGATGATCCAGCGGGCTCGACTCCAGATTATGCAAAGCCCGATCCATATCGTCAAAGCGCTGGTTGTGGCTATAGAAGCCGGCAAGATTAAGCCAGGCACGAGCGCCACTGTGACTCGAGTCAATGGCAGCGCGGTACTCGCGCTCCGCTCCTGCCAGATCTTTGTGTTTCTCGGCTACGCGCCCCTTCACCCAATGCGCCATTGCAGGATTCAGAGTAGCGATCTGCTCTGCCTGTGCGCGTGCTTTGCCTTCGCCTCCGCCAACCATGCCGGGAGCTTCAACGTAGAACTCCGCGAGATCAATCCGGCTCTCGCAACTGTTGGGGGCAACCTCCACCGCGCGTTCGAATTCGGCGCGAACTTTTTTAGCGAGACCGATAGCGGTCAGAAAATTGACGTGATCTGCCTTTTCTCCGTAGATGCGTCCCAGCCATAGATGATAGAGACCATTGCTCGGTGCCAGCTGGGTCGCTTTCTCGCAGGCAGGAATGCCGGCATCCCACTCTCCAAGTTCAAACTCCGCCCGGCAGAGCAGATTGTAAGATTCTGCCGTAGGTGAAACCTGAATCTGCCGTTGCAGTGCTTGGACCGCTTCATCCACATGCCCGGCCGCGAGCAAATCCCGCGGGGATTGATCCGCAAACGCCAGGGTCGCCCCCGAGAGAGCAAGCACGCCGGCCAGCATGCGTGCGAGTCCTGAAGTCATCAAGTTATGCTGAAAACGACAAACAAATCTAATCGCTGTATGAATCCATCTCATTTGATTATTGCACCACTTTGACGCGAGCCCCGTCCGTTAGCGGTTTAGATGCATCCACGGACGACAAAGCTACAATTGCGTTATGCGACAGCCCGCCAGTGATCTCCACTCGGGTTAGATTTTGCAGAGAAACTTCAACGTCACGGCGTTTCAGTTTGCCATCTTCGACTTCATAGACATAAGGTTTGGTGTCGTCCATGTGCACAGCCTCGCGCTGCAGCGTTAGAACCCCTGTATGCTCGGCCGTAATAATCGTGACACCCACATTTACATTGGGGAGCAATCGCCGATCACGATTATCGACCGTGCAGGTGACTTCTCCTACGTTACGTGCGCCACGCAGCTTTACCGTGGATGGAATAGTGCTAACCGTGCCCTTCCATATCCGGTTGGGCACGGCATCCCAACTTACCTCAATGGGTTGGCCCGCAGCCAGCCGGCCGATATCCGGTTCGTCAACGAACGAGCGCACCAGCATTTTCGATAGGTCGCCCAGTTGCAGCAGCAGCTCCCCGGTCTGCACGTAAGCGCCTTGCTTTACCGGAAGTGAGTACACGATGCCATCAAAGGGTGCGCGCACACTGGATTTCTGCAGGGCGTCTTCGGCGGCATCGTAGGCCGCCGTCGCCTCCGCTGCCTGAGCCTGCACCTTCGCCATTTCCGGCTGCGAGTACCGGTCCTTCTGCTTCTGCTCGAGCAACGTCAGATCCGCCTCCGCCCGCTGCAACTGATCTTCCGCCTGCTTCACCTCACCGGCGGAAGCCGCTCCCTGCTGTTGCAGCCGGCGGAGTGCCTCAAGATTGCGGTGGTCATAATCGCGAATATTGCGCGCCTTGAGCAATTGCGAATCAAGAGTTAGAACTTCTTCTCGGGTTCCGCCGGTGGTGATGGCCGCTTGATCCGCCTGTGCCGCTTTGATTTGAGCCTGAGCGCGTGCGGCCTGGCTGCGCAGGTCAGCGTCATCAAGCTGCAAAAGCAGTTGACCCTTGCGGACGTGATCGCCTTCTTTTATCAGCAGCCGTTTGACTGTGCTTGCAACAGGTGAGTGCGCCTCAAAATTCTGGATAGGTTCGACTTTACCGTTGGTCGAAATAAGACTGCGAATCGGACCACGTTCCAAGATCGTGGTGCGCACCCGCAAAGGTCCCTGGCGCGTAAATATGGGTAGGACCGCCAGAACGGCTAATGCGCCCAGCACGATCCATGTGCGGCTTTTGCGCGTTGCAGGCCGCCCATTCGAGTTATGGTTTGTCGCCAAACGATTATCTTTTCAGGCTGAAACAGGAATAAGCGTAAGTACTAATTTATCACTCGCAACGGCACACAGAGCCAGACCCGATGTATCTTTAGATGCGGCCCTAGCGGGTCGGATGCCGGTATCGCAAGAACCGCTCGGGCCCCCGGAAAGCCAAGAATTACAATATCTTCATGCCACGACACTCTCGTTACACCCCCCAGCATGCGGCAGCGGGCTTGGACGCCGAGTTTCCCGAAATCGAAACCTGGCCCAATCAATTCCCTGGTTACGAAATAGTCATCGACGACCCTGAATTTACCTCTGTTTGCCCCAAGACCGGCCTGCCAGATTTCGGTGTGATCACCCTGCGCTACCAGCCAGACAAGCGCTGTCTCGAGCTTAAATCATACAAAGAGTATCTGCATTGCTACCGCAATCTGGGAATCTTCCAGGAGAACGTCGTGAACCGTGTGTTGGAAGATGTTGTGCGCTGCGCCAAACCGGTGTGGGCAGAAGTGAAAGGGGACTTTCGTCCGCGTGGCGGCATTTCAACCACAGTCATCGCGAAATTTCCCCGAAAGAAGAATGCACGCAACGGCCGTCATTAAACGATCATGATCAGCTCCGGGCCGGGCCCATGCTATATTCGCTCGATCTGTGACTTCCACGAAACTTTATCCGCGCGCGACGCTGGTTCTGCTGACGGCGCTGAACCTGCTGAACTATATTGATCGCTCGGTGCTGAATGCGGTGCAGCCGCTCATTCAGAATGAGTTTCACGTCAACGACGCCCAGATCGGCCGTCTCACCACGGTCTTCCTGATTTTCTACACCTTGGCAGCGCCGCTCATGGGGCCGCTCGCCGACCGCTATTCGCGCAGGCTCATCATTGCGCTCGGTGCCTTTGCCTGGAGTGGCGCGACTCTGCTGACTGCGGTTACTCACAGCTACAACGCGCTGCTGATTCGGCACACTCTCGTCGGGGTGGGCGAAGCAAGCTTTGTCACGATTTCTCCAACTGTGGTTGCCGATTTGTTTCCCGAGTCCGTGCGCGGCCGCGTGCTGGGTTTTTTTTATCTCGCGATTCCAGTCGGATTTGCTCTCGGATATCCCATCGGCGGCTATTTCGGAACGCACTACGGCTGGCGAATGCCATTTCTGCTCGCAGGTCCTCCAGGATTTATTCTGGGTGCGCTGGTCTTGCTGCTGGCTGAGCCGAAGCGTGGACAATTCGATTCCTTGCAGGAAACTCCCGAGCGAGGAACCGTTCAAGGGCTGGTTCGTAATCCCGCGTTTCTGACCGCGACTCTCGGCATGGCGATGATGACTTTCGCGCAAGGCGGATTACTCGTCTGGATGCCGACGTTTCTCTCCCGCATGCGCGGCTACAGTTTATTGCAGGCGAATAATCTCTTCGGCGTGATCATCGCCATCGACGGAACTATCGCCGCGCTTGCCGGCGGATGGCTCGGCGATCGTCTGCTGCGGCGTACCAAAAGCGCTTACTATCTGGTTTCGGCTGCGAGCATGGGACTCGGAATCCCGGTGATGGCAGTTGCGCTCTTCAATCGTGGGCCTGCGATGGTCCCTGGAATTGCATTGGCCGGCTTCCTTTTGCTGTTGAATACCGCTCCGCTGAACGCTGCGGTAATCAATTCGGTAGGAGCTCACATCCGCGCTACAGCGATTGCTGTCAATCTGTTCGTCATTCACTTCCTGGGAGATGCGTTTTCTCCTTGGCTGATCGGCAGAGTTTCCGATCAATCTTCGCTGCAGTCGGGGTTCATCAGTACGATCGTGGCCACTGCGCTTTCTTCCGTGATTCTTTTCTATGGAATGAAATACGCTCCGCCAGTCCGACTCGCCGGGTCGGATCTCACGCCGGAAATTGCCGAGGCAGGGACGAGCTGACCCGGAATGCATTACTTCCACTGGATCGCAGGCACGATTCTCGCTTTGGCCTGGCTTTCCCGCATCATCGAGGCCGCCATCGGAATGCCCAGCGTCAAGGACATTTCCGCGCCAGAATGGGACCGCAATCCGGTCATTTCTTCCGGCAATCCTAAAGTATCGATCATCGTACCTGCGCGAAATGAAGAAGCGGACATTACGCAATGCCTTGCCAGTCTGCTCGAACTCGATTACGACAATTATGAAGTCCTCGCGGTGGACGATCGATCCACTGATCGCACCGGGGAAATCATAAGAGACATTGCGCAGGCATACACGTCGAAACCTGCAGCAAAAGTTAATAAGGCGGTCCTGCTTATCATTCACCATCGCGAGCTGCCCTCTGGTTGGCTTGGCAAGACCCACGCCATGTGGACGGCTGCAAAGCAAGCGACTGGCGAATGGCTGCTTTTCACGGACGCTGACGTTCTCTTCAAGCCTGACTCGCTGCGCCGTGCTGTAACTTATGCCGAGGCTGAGCGCGCCGATCACCTTGTGCTGCTTCCGCAGATGATCACGAAGACTCTAGGCGAGTCCATGATGATCGCTTTCTTTCAGACAATGTTTGTTTTCGGGCATCGGCCGTGGAAAGTTGCCGATCCCAAGTCGCGCGACCATATTGGAGTTGGCGCTTTCAACCTGGTTCGCCGCAGCGTGTATGAGGCGGTCGGCACTTACGAAGCGCTACGCATGGAAGTGCTCGACGACATGAAGCTCGGCAAGGTCGTGAAGAATACCGGATTTGCACAACGCAATGTTTTTGGCGGTGACCTGATTTCGCTGCGCTGGGCTCGCGGCGCCATGGGCGTCGTCGATAACCTGACCAAGAATTTCTTTGCGGTATTGTCGTTTCAGTGGTGGAGAACTTTGCTCTCGGTAGTCGGATTAGCCTTCCTGAATCTCGGGCCGTTTCTCGGAGTGTGGCTGGCTCACGGCTGGGCGAAGCTGCCTTATGCAATTGCCTTGGCATCAATATTCTCGGTCTACGTGGGAATGTCGCGGCGATCGCGGATTCCGGCTTATTGTTTCGTTCTACATCCCGTGGGCGCGACATTATTTATTTACACCTTGTTGCTCTCGATGTTTCACGCGTTGTGGAACGACGGGATCATCTGGCGCGGGACCAAGTATGGACTCGAAGAATTGAAGAAGGGCATGGTGTGATCACGATTCACTGCGGCTCCGAGCTCGCGTCTGCTTCGTTTCCGTAAACGGTTGTGGCTGGAACTGTTGGTTTCGCGGTCTTCAGCTTCGCCGGCGGATGGATGCTGCCGGCGCTGTAGTGTCCTTGCTTCTCGACGTCGTAATTCTTGGGCAGCGGCGGGATCAGGGTTCCGCCTCCGGTGAGCTGGCTCACGCGTTTCAGCACGATTTCCGCGCGGCCGTTATACATCTTCACCGGGCCGCGAATTTCGATGACGCGCCCGGCGAGGCGGCGTACGTCGCCGATATCTTTCAAGTCGGAACCGAAAACAACTACATTGAACGGGCAGCTCATCTGATCTTCGCAGAAGTCGACGTAGTGCACTCCTCTGGCACCGGCTTTCACTCGCAGAACTTTTCCCACGATGCATTTGTTTTCGCCGACGTGTTTGCTGGCTTCGCCGATCGGGAGGCAGTCGGAGGCGGCCAGCGTTGTGGGAATGAGGAAGGTCAGGAGGGCGAGGAATTTCCTTTGCCAGACTTTTGATTTGACGCCCTGATTCGCCTTGCTGGGAGACCACCCCCCTCCCCCCCTCCCTACTCGATTCTTTAGAATCATGGATTTAACCTGTTCCCTGGCGGAAAAATACGTCGTCTAAAGGACTTAGAGGCAAAATTGGCATAACAAAGAAGTTGGGCGCGATTCCTATCAATCGAGGTGCGTTTTTCGTTTCTCACGGACTGCTTTTAGCGCACTTGCTCGAACGATAATGAAATGGATTTGGGGACGCCCGCAAGGTTGGTTGTCACAGAAGAGGGCTGTGAATTCTAATTACACCGCCACTGGGCCGCACGCAAATTGCCTCAAGGTCCGTGTAATCCGGTGTAAGGCGCGGGCAGTTTGTTTTCTAAGCAGAACGGGGAAAGCCTTAGCTTCCCCCGTTTTTCTTTGGCTGCAAGTAGACAGCGATCATTTCACGTTCTGGACGATGGACCAGGCGAAATCCATCTTCAGATGTTTAGCGAATGCAGGAGCATTGAGATCGATGTACTGGTCGGCGGAGTACTGTGGGGCGGTTGCGTCCTGCGGAAAGGTTGCCTGAATGTGGCAGCTCATGCAGTTGGTTTGAACTCCGACATTGAGATTGTAGGTGGTGCCCTGGTAAGTCCACGGCTTCGAATCCGGTAAATCGGTGGGCGAAAATGGCGCTTCCAAATAGGGATTGAAACAGAGGTGCGGGTAGGTGCCGGTGCCTCCGGTCGTCGGCTGGTTCGGATTCACCATCTGGTAGGCGCTGCATTGCGCATAGTGACGAGCGGCGCCCTTCAACTGAGTAGGCCGCAAGGCGGCGATGGAGGTCGAAGAAGGCGCCGCCGGTTTCGCCGGATTGGGCTCCCACCAGAAAGTCTGCCATGCCCACTCGGTGATCTCCCGGGTGCTGACGTGCATGGCCACCAGGATGACTTTATCTCCCGCTTTGGCGGAGGAGTTTCCTTGCTCGTTCCATTTCTTTGCTTCCTGCGCCGTCAAAGTGAAGTGAATAAAGTTGGCGAGCCCGTACGTATTTTGCGCGGTGCGCGAACTGCCACTTGCTGAACAGGTGGTGTCCACCGCACCGGTACCGGTTCCGGCGCCGGGTTGCTGCACGTCCACCCAAACGCACCGATTCCACAAATTCGACGGGAACGGCGCGGCCGGATTGGGTGGTCCGGGCCAGGTGCTTACCTGAAAATAGCGCCCCTGTACCATCCACGCGGGATTCAGCCAGAGATACGTGGGCTTCAAGGTGAGCGATCGGTTATTCAAGGTGATCCCGATCACTCCACTGGCCAGAAGCTTGTTCAAAGTGGCCGAGGATAGAAGCTGTTTCAATTGCACTTCCCGGACCATTTCCGGCGACCAATTCACGGTGACGAGCACTTGATCTGAAGTCGGAGGGATCGCGCCCGGCGCCGTTTCGACAAATCTCTTTCCGTGGAACTGCGGTGGCCGCTGGAGAAGATGGAAGGCTGTTGTCGGCTCTTTGCCGCCTGCGGTTTCCGCGAATAGTTCTCGTGTCATTACACCGCCGGGGACTGGAGACAGCCATGTTTCATAGGCGAGCGTAGAGCTACCAGGTTGGATGGGCAGGGTGAGGGCTGTCCAAATGCCCCATGCGTGCTTCGTGATCCATGTCTGATCGTTCGCATTCACGCGTTTTAGAACTGTTGCTTCAGGCTCGGGATACACAAACCCAGGGATGTGCGGATCCGGCAATCGGACCGGGCCGCCAACAGGAGGCAGGGTTTTTGGCTTGGCTGATTGAGACCGAAGCAGAGATGTTGCGGTCAAGCTCACGAAAACAAGAAATAGCAGCACATGCACGAGTCTTCGAATCCGACAGTCGTGAACTGGCATAGGGCGAGCTCCTTCGAAGGGAATTGCCTGTAGAAGGTGTCCAAAAAAATCAGGAACTTGGGGTAGGGTGCTTGGGCTCGGCCGGGATACCGACTCTCAGGCAGTGGGATAGTAGTGGAAGGCTCGATAGTCTCTATAGGTTATTTGTGTTTGTTCGGATTTCGTAAATTGCGCGGACACGAGTGCTGAAGCGTGCGGCCCGTGCCCACATACAAAAGCGAAGCAGGCCAAGAATTTTCGGGGATGCTGACCACACTTCTCGCAAAGGAGGCGAGAAATGGGGCACCCAGATATCGCCATTACTACTTGGTGGGGCTCTGCGGCGCGGCTGGAAGGCCGCGCCCCTTCGAGGCAACAGCAAAATCTGAGCTGCTGGCGCAGAAGCTTACTTGAAGCTTTTTACGGCGGCGGCTTCATCGTCTTTCACGTCGAAGACGGTGTAGAGTTTGGTGATCTGCAGCAGGTCGTGCACTTTCTTGGTGAGATGGAGCAGTTTGAGTTCGCCGCCCTGATTCTTGGTGGTGGTGAAGGCGCTGACCAGTTCACCGATGCCCGAGCTATCGATGTAGTTGACCTCGCCGAGATTGAGGATGATTTTTTTGTTGCCCTTCGAAAGCAGATCGCGAACGGTGTCGCGCATCATGACGCTGCCTTCGCCAAGAGTGATGCGGCCGCTGGCATCCACGATGGTGACTCCGTCGACCTGCCGAGTGCTAAGTTTCATGCTCACTGAGACCCCTCCTTGCCGGCCGCGGATGAGCCGCGGACGTGCTTGATCAATTTCACTTCTGTTCCCGTTTGAGACGGGCGGATTTCCACCTCGTCCATGAAGGAACGCATCAGAAAAATGCCGCGTCCCGAAGTCTTGAGTAAATTCTCCGGCGCCAGAGGATTCGGAATGTGGTTCAAGTCAATGCCGTGTCCCTGATCGCGAATCGTGATCACCAGACCGTCTGAGGTGCGCTCGAACGCCAGCGTTACTTTTTTATCCGGCGCATAGGCGTTCCCGTGCAGAACGGCATTCACCGCGCCCTCGCGCACCGCCATCGAAATCTGCATGATTTCATCCTCGCCAAAGCCTAATTCCGTGGCAATGCGGGTCGCTTTCTGCTCCGCATGGTCCACGGTGTCAAGGGTGGAATCGAGCGTATAGGAGACTGATTGCTCCATGGCCGATGAATGCTGTTAGAGCCGCACTTGTTCCTCTAGGTTGCCGTAGGCGATGCTTCGCGCCCGTATTCGGCAGATGCGGTAGTTTGCCTGTGCAGGCGGGGAGTTGTCAACGCGAGGATTTGAATTCCAGGCGATGCTGCGAGTGCGCGATGGCGTTTCCACCCTCATATATGATCAGCAAATATAATTTCTGGCTGGGAGTTTGAACTGAACGCACGATTCATCGGCTGGTTAAAGCGCGCGTTTATCGTTGCGCTCTCGTCTGCAATTGCGTCCTTCGCAACCGTCTACGCCGTCGATTACGCTGTATTTCGCTATCGCGTAGCAACGAGTCGCAATCCCTTCGGACAGGTGACCGTCCAGAGCTACGACGCCATCGCTCAGAAAAGCGGCAAGACTCAATTCATTTTCAACCCACCCGAAGCGCAAACCTGCGTTCATGCCTTATTTCCCCACAACGGCTTCGCTCCATGCTGGTATCTACAGCGCAACCCTGAGCCGCGCACCGATATTTGAGTTAGGTCTCTTTTTAGATTCCTCCACTTCCAACCATGTCCAGGCAATGTCCCCCAGACGGGCATCGAGCGCCTATCCGCGCACATCTAATACAGTAGCGAAAAAGATTACGAATTGGTTCAGGAGGACCTTTTTATGAAGCTGTTTCAGGCACAAGGATTCGCTGCCTTGTTCCTGGCAGCGCTTCTATCTGCGCCTGCGTGGGCAACTGCAACTTCAATCGCAACCACCAACGCGGGCTCAAATTCAGCCGTGCCGGGAACGGTCAACTACGTAGAGGGACAGGCCAGCATCGCCAACCAGCCTCTCGATCAGAAATCGGTTGGCAAAACCACTCTTGAAGTTGGTCAAACGCTCGATGTCGATAAAGGTAAAGTCGAGCTTCTCCTGACGCCGGGCGTATTTATGCGCGTTGGAGATAACAGTTCTGTGACGATGCTTTCGGCCGGCCTTGCTGACACTCAAGTTCGACTGACGCAAGGTCACGCGATGGTCGAAGTCGATGACATCTACAAGCAGAATGACCTTCGCGTGGTCTCCGGCGATGTGGTTACGCGCATGGTGAAGCCCGGCTTGTATGACTTTAACTTGCGCCAGGGTGAGATTCGCGTCTTTGATGGCCAGGCCGAGGTGCAGGATGGAGAAAAACAGGTCAAGCTGAAAGGCGGGCATGAGTTGGCCATTGCAGCCACCGCGCAGGTGAAAGAGGTCAGCTTCAAAAAGAAAGACTACGAAACCGGCGACCTCTACAACTGGAGCAGCCTGCGATCGTCCTACCTGGCCGAGGCGAATGTCGACGAAGCCAACATGATCGCCAGCGAAGGCTGGTGGGGTTCTGGTTTCTGGGGACCGGGCTGGGGCTGGGGCGGATTCTGGGGCGGCTGGGGTGGCTGGGGATGGGATCCCTGGTTCTCTGCCTACACGTTCATGCCTTGGGGAGGAATTTGCTATAGCCCGTTCGGCTGGGGATTCTACTCACCGGGATTGGCCTATCGAGCGCCGTTCTACGGCGGGCATTACTTCCATACGTTTAACGCTGCGAATGTTCGTTCCTGGGGCCCTGGAGACCATTACGTAACTAGTAAGGGCTATTCCCATGGCGTCTACACCGGGGCTGGAGCGGCGCGTGGCGCCTTCCATTCCGGGATGGTAGCGCGCGCCGGCTTTGGCGGATTTCGTGGCCTGGGCTCGCATGGTGGAGGTTTTCACGGCGGCGGCGGTTTCCACGGAGGTGGTGGAGGCGGCTTCCACGGCGGAGGTGGCTTCGGCGGCGGCGGCCACGGCCGGTAAGAACCGAAACACAAATAGCTTAGGCGGGGCGCAATTTGGCCCCGCTTTTCTTTTCCCGGATTACTTTTGCTGAGGAGGAGCTGCGGGCGCGGGGGTTGCGGGCTGCGTTTTCGCTGGGCCGGATTTCACGCCCTGCAAAACTGACTTGGGTCCCTCGTGCTTGATCGCGTTAATGGAAAGCGTGACCGATGTCAGCATGAACAGGACCGCCGAAAGAGTCGTGGCTCTCGAAAGCGTTGTAGCCGCGCCGCGCGGACCGAAAGCCGCCTGGCTCCCCTGGCCGCCGAAGGCGGCGGAAATGTCTCCGGCTTTGCCGCTTTGCAGCAGCACTACGATAATGAGAAACAGACAAACGATGATGTGAACGATAGTGACCAGAATAATCATTGCGTTAGAGATCCTGGGTTGTGCAGATTGTGTGTTGGTGCGGAAGGGGGGATTTGAACCCCCACGCCTTTCGGCGCCACCCCCTCAAGATGGTGTGTCTGCCAGTTCCACCACTTCCGCACGGATGTGAAACGAAACCACCGGAGGCAGTGTGATTATAGCAGAGGGAGAATGGAAGCGCTGGAGCGTTGCTGCGCAAAATTGTAGCTCGCCCCGTTCAATTTTATGGAGCATGCGAACGGCTGGTTCCCTTGGGCAAACTCAGGGCGAGCTTAGGCGAGCTCTCACCGGGCCTTGCGGCCCGGTTCGAAATGAAAAAGCTATTGCCGCCAGGTTGGGAATGACAAGCGTTTTGATGCTAGCCAGCTTGCGTCAATCTCCCGAGGGCAGCAGCATATCTTCCTGCGCTGGTTCGAGCTGTACCGGCGTGTGCGGACATTCACCCAGGATCGGCTGGCAGGCCGCATCCGGACCGTGCTCGGGATGGACGAGCGGCTTTAATCCACCGAATTGTTCGGTCTCGGTCGATCCGGTCAGTGCCGTGGTTGAGGCTAGGCCTCCGCTGATCACCTGCTGCACCTGATCGAAGTAACCGGTGCCGACGAAGCGTTGATGCTTCACCGCCTGGTATCCAAATTCGGTCTCGCGGCTGAATTCTTTTTCCTGCAGGCGGGAATAGGCCGTCATTCCACTTTGCTTGTAGCCGCGAGCTAACTCGAACATGCTGAGATTGAGCGCGTGGAAGCCTGCCAGCGTGACGAATTGGAACTTGTATCCCATCCGGGCTAACTCCGTCTGGAAGCGGGCGATGGTCGCTTCGTCCAATTTTTTGCGCCAGTTGAAACTCGGCGAGCAGTTGTAGGCGAGCATCTTGTCGGGATATTTCGCGTGGATGGCATGGGCGAACTGCCTTGCTTCCTCGAGATCGGGGTGCGAAGTTTCGCACCACAGCAGATCTGCATAGGGCGCATAAGCCAGACCGCGGGCGATCGCCGATTCGATGCCGCCGCGAATTCGGAAGAATCCTTCACTGGTGCGCTCCCCGGTGCAGAAAATGCCGTCGCGAGGATCGATGTCGCTGGTGAGCAGATGCGCGCTGTCGGCGTCGGTTCGCGCCATGACAAGCGTGGGCACGCCCATCACATCTGCCGCGAGGCGCGCCGCAACGAGCTTTTGCACTGCTTCGCTGGTTGGAACGAGCACCTTGCCGCCCAAGTGGCCGCATTTTTTCGCTGACGATAGCTGGTCTTCGAAGTGGACGCAGGCCGCGCCGGCTTCAATCATTCCCTTCATCAGTTCGAAAGCATTCAGAGTTCCGCCGAATCCGGCTTCGGCGTCAGCCACCAGCGGCGCAAACCATGTTTCCGCCGGGACCAATTTTTCCTTCCGCATGGTGAACCTGGTCGGCCCGCTGCAGAGCGCTGTTGATTCGACGGCATAGGTTCGGAACGCTATCCGCAGGGTACAAACTTTGGTCGGGATACATCTGTCCTGCGTTGTTGGCGTCGGCCGCGACTTGCCATCCGCTGACGTAAATTGCTTTCAGCCCGGCCTGCACCTGCTGCACCGCCTGATTGCCTGTGACCGCTCCCAGCGCTTTCACGTAAGGATCGCTTTCGAGCAGGGTCCAAAGACGCTCTGCACCTAGCCGCGCCAGCGTGTGCTCGATGTGAATCGATCCCCGAAGCCGAAGCACGTCTTCCGGCGTGTAGGGCCGCTCGACACCCTTCCAGCGGGGACTGTTTGCCCAATCGTAGGCCATGCATTCCTGGGCGAGCGCATATTGCGCAATTCGTTCTTCGCTAGTCATCAGGGTTCGCTCCGGCTGGGTGTATTCATTCTTCGGTACAGACATTCGCGTCTCCTCGGGTTGACTCTTTTTGTGGTGCTAGCTTGTTGTTCAGTATAGTGAACAACAATTCAGCATACTGGCGAAGCGTAGTAATTTTCTAATTGCCGGTCAAGGCGTTTGTTCGATATGATGAACATACATTCAATTTATTGATCAACTACAGGTTTGCCCTAATCTCGTGAACATGTCGAAAACGTTATCCGAATCGCCCTCGGTTGCCGTCGAGCGGGCTTTGACGATGCTGGAGATCGTTGCCCAGGCGTCTGATGGCCTGAGCAACGCTGAAATCAGCCGTAAGCTCAACATTCCCAAGAGTTCTGCCAGCTATATTCTGCGGACGCTGGAAAATCAGGGATATTTAGGCCGCGATGCCGAGTCTGGAAAATACCGCGTTGGTCTTAAGATACTGAGCCTGAGCCGGGGAGCGTTGGGAGGCCTCGATGTCCGCGGGGTTGCTCTGCCAATTATGCGCCGCCTGATGCAGCAGACCGGGCTCACGTGCCACCTGGCGGTTCTGGACGGCTCAGAGGCGGTCTACATCGAAAAAGTCGAGCCGGAAGGCTTCATTCGCATGGATACCTGGGTGGGGCGCCGCATGCGGGTGCACGCCACCAGCGTTGGAAAGGCGATCGTCGCGCATATTCCTCAGGATCAGTTGCAGGCGATTCTGAATAAGGGTGGAATGGAAAAGCGGACTCCGAAGACGATTACCAGCGTGGCGCGGCTGCTGAAGGAGCTGGAAAAAGTGCGCGCGGAGGGTTATGCAGTCGATGACGAGGAAAACAATCTGGGTGCGCGCTGTGTCGCCGCCTCGATCTTCGACGAGCGCGGTTCCGTGCTCGCCAGCCTCGGGTTGAGCGGCACGACGCAGCAGGTGAGCCCGCAAACCATGCCTCGCATCCTTGAAGCTCTGAAGGATTCGGCTCGACATATCTCGATGGGCATGGGCTACCGTGCACCGCGGCGACGTGGACCCTAGACACATCCGAGATTACTGGTACGCTTACAATTGATCGATTTATCAAGTTAAAACATTGGCTTAAGCGGATTGCCTCGCGGACAAGGTTGTGACTTCTGTGCCTGCGGCTTCCCGCCGCAAAGGCACTAAAGCGATCCCTTGCTGTTTGTCTTGAATTAAGGTCCAAGTCTCGGCGCAGTCGTCGCACAGCCAATATCGCTCGATCCGTCGAGGGTCCTTGCGCAAGTACGGCGATCGGGTGGACTTCAAGTCTCGTAGTTCCGGCACCTGTGGCGCTTCCACCACAAATAATCTGCCTTGACCAAGGCGAAGAAACGGTTTACTGCACTGGGAATTGGCGCAGCGACTGAGCATACATGCCTCCACTGGCCTGACTTTGAGCTCAGACCTGCAAGGCAGACCTGTGTTCCCGAGGTTCGGACGGGGGGCCAGATTTTCCGGTAAGAGCAGGTCGGTGGCCAGATTCCCAAATCTCCGTCGCTTCTAAATCCGCTGGTTGGGCATGCGTCGCGGAGCTGGTGGGGAGCCGAATCCTCGGCAGTGTGACGAACTTTCGTCTCTTGCGTCACCTTGCCTCACCTGTTTCAAGCCGATACCATTTCAGGAATGGCGAAGCGCGTCCTCTTGTGTCCTCCGACGTATTTCGACGTCATCGATCGGAAGAATCCATATATGCAGGAAAGTCACCGGGTGGATGCGGCGAATGCCCGGCGCCAGTGGGAGGCTTTGTGTGTCGCCCTTGAACGTGCCGGATGTGAGGTGGAAACGATGGATCCGGTTCCCGGCCTGGAAGACATGGTTTTCGCCGCCAATCAGGTGTTCGTGGGTTTTAACCCGAGAATCGGCAAGTTCATCGTGCCCAGCGGTATGGTGCACGCGTCACGGCAGCGCGAGGTCGCATACTATGTGGAATGGTTTCGCCGGCGTGATTTCAAGATTCTCGATTTAGAGCTCGACGGCGATCATCTGGAGGGCCACGGCGATCTGCTCTGGCATCCGAATTGGTCGCGCGTTTATGCGGGATATGGATTTCGTTCGACGAGGGGCGGAGTTGAAAAGTTTCGGAGAAGAATGGCTGACTTCGAAATTCCGGTTGTGCCACTGCACCTCGTCGACCCTTTCTGCTATCACCTTGATACTTGTCTTTGTCCGCTGAACAACGAGGCCGCGTTAATTTATCCTGCGGCCTACGGTGCCGAATCGCTGTCACTTTTGCGTGGGTTCTGGAAGCGCGTGCATGAGCTTACTACGGACGAGGCCCACCGATTCATAGGGAATGGCATTGTTGCCAACGGACGTTACCTGACGCCTTATAACACGCCGCACCTGGAAAGCATTCTTCGTTCCGAGGGTCTCACGCCGGAGGTTGTGGCTACGTCAGAGTTCGAGAAATCCGGTGGAAGCCTATTTTGCATGAAGGTTTTTCTGCCGTAAGGAGGTTTCTGCCCTGACGAGGAAAGACCTTCGCGTTCATCCTTTATCAATGCACTGCAGCCGCGGTGATGCTGGTGGCGATTCCCACCACGCTAAATACGATTCCCAGGTACCAGAAGAGCCGTCGGCCTGAGAGCAACGTGATCGATGTGATCACCAGGCCAATCTCCAGAAACACCTCGGCAAGGTCATAGCGGTCGGCACGGCCTCGTTCGGTGGCTACTTCGCGCTCGAGATCGCGCGCTTTGTCCTGGATTTCCTCTTTCTCATGTTTGTAACGATCGGCTTCCTGGGCAGATTTGTCATGTAGCTTGGCCATTTCGGAAGCGTCTTTGCTGGTCACCGCGGAGGTGAGATCGGCGAAGAGATCGTCCTGATGCTGGCGAATATTCTTCGCCTGGTAGTAGGCCCACTGGTCAGAAGCCTTCGCCTGGAGCACCACTTCTTCCGTGTGCGCCCGATGGCCGAGCAGGGAAACAACTGCCACTAGCACGGCCAGTACCGCCATGGTTAGCGAAACCGGAGCCAGGCTGGGATCGTCGTGCGCATGCTCGGCATGTTCCTTCAATTCCTGAAGTTCTTCACTCATCATTCCCCCATAACTTTGACGATGACTCGCTTGTCGCGCTGGCCATCGAATTCGGCATAGAAGATGCGCTGCCAGGTTCCCAAATCGAGTTTTCCGGCCGTGATCGGCACGATCACTTCGTGATGTATCAGCAAAGCCTTCAGATGTGAGTCGCCATTGTCCTCACCGGTTTCATGATGCTTGTAGTTCTTGCGAAACGGGGCGAGGTGTTCGAGCCACTGGTCGATATCTTCGATCAGTCCCCCCTCATTGTCGTTGACATATACTCCGGCGGTAATGTGCATGGCGGAAACCAGCACCATGCCTTCTTTCACTCCGCTCTTCCGCACAATCTCTTCGACCTGCGGCGTGATGTGAACGTAGGCCCGGTGCGTCTTGGTATGAAACTTCAGGTATTCCGTGAGAACTTTCAAATGCCCCACTCCTGAGTACGAATGATTCTACCCGACAGTGCCATAAACGACCGGACCATGACTTCCGTAACGGATATACACACCTAAGATCACATCAAACCGCGCCGGGATGCCGCATACTCGCATTGTCTGGGAGGTTCCGGTGCTGTTCAGGCTTGATTACGTGTCGTGCATTCTGACCGTCGTTTCAACCATTTTGCTCGGAAAACGCTGCTGGGAGGGCTGGATTCTCGCGGCCATCAATAGCGCCGTCGTCTGCGTCATCGGATTCCGCACGGCGCAGTTCGGCTTTATTCCGGCGAATGTATTTTGTATTGGGCTGTACGCGGTAAATTTGCGCTCTTGGCGCAGGCCGGAGGCCCGCTGAGAGCGTCGTCTTCCGTCACTCCGATGTTCTCACCAGCGGGACGAGGAATCTCGCCCTGATTTCAAGCGGCCGATCAGAATGACGCCTCGCCATTCACCAGCATCTTTTTCACGCTGAAGTCCTGAAGTATGCGTTGCCGCCGGATTACGTTGATTGTCGGGTGAACGAATTCCACACCGATCTTTTCATTCGGATCGAGCTGTTTGGGACGAGGAAAAGTGAACTGAAAAGTATCATCCTTGAAGCTGTAGCTCAAGAGGCTCAATCTCTCTTTGCCGGCATTCAGAAACACCGTCATGCTCAGGGTCGGCAGGCTCTGCCGTGCCCAGTAGTCGCGTAGCTGGCTCTCATATTGTTGAACGTTAGTGTGAAAGGTTACTGCAACTATTACGCGGTCGGGAAAGGTTGCGGCCAGAAACTTGTTCGCGCCGGCGTCGAACGCCGCCTTCTGCTCCACCTTCATTTTGTCGTAGCCCGAATTCAACTGCGAAGTGCGCACCTGGGCTTCCCGAATCGGTTGCGCCGAGCGAAACTGCAGATTGTAAGAGATGGCGGGGTTCGTTTCCATCTCGCCCCGGTAGCCGGTGTTATATCGCGAGTCACTACTGGTGATGACGGCCTGAACGCCGCCTAGCGTAACGGTCGTCGCCCAAGGTGACTCGGCCATAATTTGCTGCGTCTCTTCGGCGGACCAGTTTGAGTACGGTTTCTTTGACCAGAATTCTGCACCGACGGCGAAGCGCACGGTGAGGCAGAAAAGAAGGATCGGAACAATATGGCGATAGGGCCGGCGTTTCATGGTCAGGCCAGGCTCTCCTTGTTGGGCATCCATGAACGTGGCAGTATAACCCGATTGCGGCGATGCTTCCACTGCTTCGCAGAGAATCACCTGCGGGCGGGATCAGGGGCGGTTTCCTGCGTACACGGATGCCGGGAGAACTCGAGGGTCAAATACTCTTGCGCGCTTGTCAGGCGCTTCAATGACTCCAATGGAACCTTGAACTCCCGGCTGCAGGCCGTGCAGACCGCAATTGCGGGAGTCGTCCCCAGCCATTTGAGCACTCGCAGGTTGCGTTTAGGCATGACGCGTTTTGCAGGGCGAGATTAGCTACCGCATCGTCTCTTCAATCTCAGAGATCCAATCCGGCCGCTTCAACACTTCGCGCGGCTTGGGACCATCCGCGGCGCCGACAATGCCATCCTGCTCCATAAGATCGATCAAGTGCGCGGCGCGGCCATAGCCGATGCGCAGCCTCCGCTGGAGCAGGGAAGTGGAAGCCTTGCCGAACTCGACCACGAGTCTTACCGCGTCCTGGTAAAGAGGATCGTCCTCTTCGCCACCGCCTGAGGATCCTTCCGCGTCTCCAACGCTGCCTGCGGCTTCACGCTCGTCCTTGGGCGCTTCGAGGAACTGCTGCTGATACTCGGCGGAGCCTTGCGCCTTCCAGAATTCAACCACCGCGGCGATTTCTTTTTCTGTGACCAGAGGCGCGTGTAGCCGGTGCACTCGTGCCGAGCCTGACGGGAGATAGAGCATGTCACCCCGGCCGAGCAGCGCCTCCGCGCCGTTAGAGTCGAGAATGGTGCGCGAATCAACCTTGGTTGCTACCCGGAACGAAATTCGCGCCGGGAAGTTTGCTTTGATCAAACCGGTAATGACGTCGACCGACGGTCTCTGCGTTGCCAGCACCAGATGAATGCCTACAGCCCGCGCCATCTGCGCCAGGCGCGTGATTGACTCTTCAACGTTCGAGGAATCGAGCATCATCAAGTCGGCGAGTTCGTCGATGATGATGACGATGTAGGGAATCGGCTTGTCGTCGGAATCTTCTTCGAACAGGCTGGGAGTGCCGCCGTTGTCGAATAGCCGGTTGTACTGATCGATGTTGCGGACGCCTTTCGCTGCCAGCAGCTTGAGACGGCGCTCCATCTCGCGGACCGCATTGCGCAGCGCATTCGCCGCCAGCTTTGGTTCGGTGATGATCGGCGTGTACAGGTGCGGAACGCCTTCGTAGTTGCCCAGTTCGAGTCGCTTCGGGTCGACAAGAATCAGCCGCACCTGATCTGGTGTTGCCTTGTAAAGAATCGACATGATGAAGGCATTGATCGCCACACTCTTTCCGGAACCCGTCGATCCCGCAATGAGCAAGTGCGGCATGCCGTTCAGATCGGCAGTGACGATGCGGCCGTTGATGTCTTTGCCCATAGCCATCGTCAGCTTCGATTTCGAGCCCATAAACTCTTGCGACTCGATATTCTCGCGCAGCCAGATGATTTCGCGATTGTGATTGGGCACTTGAATGCCGACCGTCGACTTACCCGGCATGCGCTCGATCAGAATGCTCTCCGCTTTCAGTGCAAGGCACAGATCGTCGGTGAGATTGGTGATGCGGCTGTATTTGACTCCCGCATCGGGCTTGAATTCGAATGTCGTCACAACCGGGCCGGGATTGATCTGCGTGATCTGGCCGTGTACATCGAACTCGGCATACTTTTCGGTGAGCACTTGCGCCAGCAGTTTCAGTTCGTCGGCATCGACCGACTGCTGCTCATCGGGACGCTGCAGCAAACTGCTCGACGGTAATTTGTAGCCCCCGGCAATCTTGGGCATCGTTGTCTTGGCTTTGTGGTCGCTATCGGCTCGCTGCGTAACTTCGGGCTCGATGGCTGGCTCGGCTAAAGGCTCGGGGAGAATTCCCCCGGTTGCGGCTGGAGCCTGTTCGACGACCTCAGGCTCGAACGTGCGTTCGATGCCGGTGCGGCGGGATTCGGTCGCGCGCGTTGGCGATGCGGATTCCGAGGCTGCATTCGGCCGGGAAGGAATCAGCTGAGTCTTCACCACCGGCTTCGAGATTCTGCGCTTCTCCAGTTCCTTCTGCTGATTGCGCCTGATGCGCTCCTCCCGCCAGTCTTCGAAGCGGTTCCATAAAGCCGTCGCAAATGCGAAGCGCGTCGGAAGCCAGAGTTGCAACGTTGAAAAAGAAAACGCAGTGGTCATATACAGCGCGACCGCCAGTACGCTGGCGCATACGATATAAGCGCCTGTGAGGTTGAGATAATGGATGAGCATGTCTCCGACAATCCGGCCCATCAGGCCTTCAATCGGAATCACATTCAGCCAGCGAAGGTGCCCAGGCAGGAGCGACAGCAGTGCGGGAACGAACATCAAGAGCCAAATCCCGCCGAGGGTTTTCGCTACCGGAGATTTAATTTTGCGCGAACTGAACCAGCGCATTCCAACCACGCTGAAAAATACCGGCAGCAGAAACGCCCCAATCCCAAAAAACTGCAGCATCAGGTCGGCGATGACCGCGCCCACGACTCCGATCCAGTTGCGTGCGACGTGAGCTCCGGTGAGCACGGAAGCGCTGTTAAGAGACGGGTCGAGCGGCGAATACGACGCGAGAGCGAGAAAAAGGAGGAGCGCAGAGACGCACAACAAGAAGCCGATCAGCTCGTTGAGCCGCCGGTTGGCCGTCGGGGAAAACATCCTTGCCAGAAATTCCATGTGGGCCGTTGTTCCCACGGACGCGAACCGGTCCTGGGGTGCAAATCGGCCAGAGCGAAATCATTATTACAAGAACTGAAGAGGACGGCAACGGACGAATGGGACGGGGTTATTGAGTTGGATGCGCGGGCCTCTCAAGTGCCCACCAGGCATTCATGGCGGGGCATGCCTTGCGCAACTGGGCCGTGATATTCACAACGCTGTTGTGACATCAAACCTGTCGCTGAACCCGCGACTTGTTTCATCATTATTTCCGATGCTTTACTCGCTCTTTGAAAACGTAAATAGCAGAGATAGGGGATAAGGGATCGGCGGATCGGCAGGTTAAGGTCGTTTATCCAGAATATTTTACGGTAAGATCTTCGAGCTGAATATTTTAGTCAGATTTCGGCAGATTGCGGCTCTGTAACTTCATTGCTTCCAAAGATTTAGCGACTTAATCTGGAATTTTTTTAATCTGGATTCGGCTCCGCCGTAACCGCCGCGCTGCCACAAAATCAAAGAAAAACCAAGGCGAGGTCGGGGACCCTGGCTCATTGCAGATGCCACAGAACCGCTAGCGCAATCACCACAATGCCCGCGACGATTCTGTAAACAATGAACACGCGCAAGGTATTGGCTTGCAGATATCGAATCAGCCAGGCAATCGCCGCGTAGCCGACGAGCGCGGAAACGATGATTCCCACGATGAAGGGCGCGTGCATTCCCGCAGGCAGGCCTTCTTTATGCAGTTCGTGTGCTTTAAGCAGCGCCGCGCCGGCAATGATTGGCGTCGAGAGCAGAAAGCTGAAACGCACCGCAGCTTCGCGCGTCATGTTGCGGAAGAGCCCAGCGGTAATGGTCGATCCGGAGCGCGAAACTCCTGGAATGAGTGCAAAAGCCTGCGCCAAGCCGACGATGAAAGAATCGGTAAAGGAGATGCGTGTCAGCGGCTTGTTCAGTTTGCTTACCTTCTCTCCCCACCACATCAGCAATGCAACCACAATCAGTGCGCCCGCGATCAGGAAAATGTGTTCGCGGAAATAATCGTCCGCGGGACCCTCCAGCAGCTTTCCGGCGATCGCTCCCGGAATTGTAGCGATGGCAAGAAACCAAAGAAGCAAACGCTCTTCGCGTTGCTCATCCGGGGAAAGGATTACATCCGATTCGCCCGCTTCGGAAAAGCGGACAACTCTGCCGCCGAAAGCCGCGCGAACGATCTGGAACCAGGTTCGGCGGAAATAGAACAAAACCGATAGCAGCGTTCCAAAGTGCAGCGCTACATCGAATGTAAGTTCGTGAGCAGGGGACAACTCGTTCCAGCCCAGCAGCCGGCGAACGATGATGAGGTGCCCTGAACTTGAGACTGGGATGAACTCCGCCAGTCCTTGAATGATGGCTAGAACAATCGCTTGATAGATGGGCAAATTTTAATCCGTCGTGCTGCCGTAGGTTGGGATTCCTTGCTGAATGTAGAAGATCAGCCGTTGCGCGCGCAAGGACCAATCGCTTTGTGGGTATTGGCTCACGAGCTTCTGTGCAAGCTTGAGGGCAAGATCTTTCGATTCGGCGGATTTTTTCTGGTTGGGCTCGGTTCGGTAGATATCGATCAGCGCCGCCCGCCGCCAAGCCGCATCGTACAGCGCCTCTGCCGCAGCCGGTGATTGGGGATGGTCCTTGACGTAATTTTCGTAAAGCTCCGCTTCTTTGTCGGGACACTTCGCCAAGGCTTGCCAGTCCCCGCACAGCTTGTTCTCGATCAGACGAAACTCAGCTAAGTCAGACCACTTGGTCCCGGGATATTTCTTGATGACCAGCCTCATCCAGGCTTCTTTCATCTGGCCGCGCATGTAGGATTCGCGCTCGCGCGCCGAGGGGCGCGTCATGACATCCGACCGCTCGATCTGCCAGCGGATGTCGGCTGCACGGTACAGCGCCTCTGCGGCCAGGGGTGAGGCCGGCATGAGATCGTACACGCGGTAGTAGAGCAGCATCGCATCCTGGGCCGCGTCGCGCCGGCCGCGGCGGCGGCTGGCTTGGTCTTCGGAATCGGCTGCCTCACCAAAGATGATCCGGTCGCCGTCTTGCGTGGCCGTAATCACCACACCTTTTGCCGGGAGCCAACCAGTGATGGTTTTGCCTTCCTCCTCCTCCTCGGTTGCTCCTTCCTCGCTGCTCGGCTCGGCGAGAATGGCCTGCGCATGCACCCAATCGTGTCCGTTTTCAATGACGATCAACTCGCGTCCTCGGCCCACTTCAGACAGTTTCGCGGCATCCTTACTGGGCGCGATGCGCATCGTCTCTGCGTTCACCAGGGTCCCGCGTAAGGCATCGGCGAAGGCGAGAGATGCGGTAAGCGAAACAACCAGCAGTGCAAGTTTTGTAAGTTGCAATTTCATAAACTTTCAACGTTCTAGGCAGATGGTGTTTTCAAGCCGTCGTTTTCGTCTCTGTGGCACGAATCTCTTCCAGCATGCGAGGATCGATATTTCCACCGCTGACAATTGCGACGCTCAGTCTAGATTGCGGAAGTTGAGCCGCATGAAAGATAAATCCGGCGACCGCGACTGCACCGCTTGGCTCGACCACCATTCCAGGATTCGTGAGCAAATATTTCATAGCCTGAAGAATCTCATCTTCCGCAACCGTAATAATATCGTCCACGTATTGACGAATGTGCTCGAAGTTAAGCGCACCGATGCTTTGGGTGCGCAGTCCGTCGGCCATGGTGCGTGAAACTTCATCAGCAGGGAACTGAACAATATTTCCGGATCGCAAGCTGGCCTGCGCGTCGGCCGCTAACTCGGGCTCGACTCCTATGACCTTAACCGAAGGCTTGCTGAGTTTGATCGCCGTCGCTACGCCGCTCAGCATACCGCCACCGCCAACGGGGGTGAGCACCATCTCTACGTTGGGCAGATCCTCAAGAATTTCTAATCCCATGGTGCCTTGGCCGGCAATGATTTTTTCATCGTTGTATGGAGGAACGATTACATAGCCATGCCGCGCCGCCAGTTCTTCGGCTTTGAGCTGACGTTCCGTACTACCCGGGCCCACAGTTACGATCTCTGCGCCCATCGCGATAGTGGCGTCGCGCTTGATTGCGGGCGCATTGTTCGGCATGACGATGACAGCCTTTACTCCCAGCGCGCGCGCCGCGTAAGCCACGCCCTGCGCGTGATTGCCGCTTGAATACGTAATTACCCCGCGCTTGCGCTCCGCTCCCGATAGGGAAGCGATTTTGTTGTAGGCTCCGCGCAACTTGAAGGCACCGATTGGCTGCTGATTTTCGGGCTTGAGAAACAGCCGGCGAGGGTCGGCATCGCAGAGTCTAAATTCGATCAGCGGGGTATGAACTGTGACGTTGTCAAGGAGGGCTTGGGCGGCGCGTACGTCGGAAAGCGAGACCATGGGAATATTCTATATTTCCAATATCACCGGCATGATCAGCGGCCGCCTCTGCGTCTGCTTCGAAATATAGCGTTTCAAATCGGCGCGGATTTTTTCTTTGATTACGCCGTAGTCGGTTTTTTCTTCTTCGCTCGATTGCGCCAGCGTATCTTCCACGATCCGCCGAGCGCCTTCCAGTAAACCATTGTCGCCTGGATTAAAGCCGCGGGTGACGATCTCCGGCGTGGTTTCGACGCGACCGGTAAGTTTGTTGATGGCGATGATGGGCAGCACGATGCCATCTTCACTCAGATGTCTTCGGTCTTTAATGATCAAATCCTCGACCACGTCGGTGCGGTTGCCGGAATCGATGCAGACGCGCCCAACGTTGATGCGTCCAGCCTTGCGTGCATTCTGTTCGTCGAATTCGAGAATATCTCCGCTTTCGATCAGAATTACTTTGCCGACCGAACTTTGCATGGCTGCGGCCATTTCCGCGTGCAACTTAAGCTGGCGATACTCGCCGTGAATGGGGATGAAATATTTCGGCTTGACCAGATTGATGATCAGTTTGAGTTCTTCCTGGCTGGCGTGTCCGCTGACGTGGACTGGAGGCGAGGTTCCATCTTCGTAAATCACGTACGCCTCGCGCCGGAACAAGTGATCGATCATGCGGTAAATGGTCTTCTCGTTGCCGGGGATGATGCGTGACGAAAGCACAACCGTGTCGCCCTTCTCAATTTTGGCGTGTTTGTGGTTGTCAACGGCCGCGCGCGACAGAGCCGACATGGGTTCGCCCTGGGTTCCGCTGATCATCACGCAAACTTTTTCCGGCGGAAAATTTCTCATTTCACCGGGATTGATCAGCAGGCCATCGGGAATTTCGATATAGCCCAAGTCTTCAGCAATCTCGGCCGAATTATTCATCGACCGGCCGATGAACGCGACCTTGCGCCCGTGCTGGTGAGCGAGCTCGACCGCCAGACGAATGCGGTGGATGGAAGACGAAAAACAGGAGATGAAAAGACGCCGCTTGGTGTGCGCAAAAATTTCATCGAACTTGCGCCTGACCGCGCGCTCGCTCGGTGTGTATCCCTTGCGCTCAACATTGGTGGAATCCTGAAATAGAGCGAGCACGCCCTGTTTGCCGTATTCGGCGAAGGCATGCAGGTCGAAAAGATGATTATCAGTGGGTGTGGGATCAACTTTGAAATCGCCGGTATGTATAACCACGCCGACCGGAGTGTGAATCGCCAGCGCGACGCAATCGACGAGACTGTGCGTCACGCGAATGGGATGGATTGTGAACACCCCGACTTTAAAGCGCTCGCCGGCTCGCATCTCGCGCAGGTCGGCATCGTCGAGTAGTCCGTGCTCGTCGAGCTTGTCTTCGACGTACGCCAATGTGAATTCCGTGCCCCAGACCGGTACGTTGAGTTCGGAAAGAAACCAAGGCAATGCGCCAATGTGATCTTCGTGTCCGTGGGTAAGGATGATGCCGCGAACTTTCTGGCGATTCTCAGTGAGGTAAGAAATATCGGGGACCACAATGTCGACGCCCAGCAATTCGGCTTCGGGGAACATGAGGCCGGCGTCGATGACGATGATATCGTCGTCCCAGCGCAAGGCCATGCAGTTCATGCCGAACTCGCCGAGGCCCCCGAGCGGGATGATCTGAAGTTTTCCAGTTGGCATTGTAAGCAATGATGCTAGCACACGGCGGGTTATGGACATCGGCGCTGTAGGCCGTACCGGATGCGCCCGATAGCGTTTTGCTGCGTTCTGCGGTAGTGTCGATTCAGTGAGCGAAACGGAACCGAAATCCTGGCTGCGCCGCCGCGTAGAGAAGGCTCTGACGAAAGGATTGACGCGCGCTTACTCGACCGTCCAGGTAGATCCTCAAAGATTTCTTATACAACTTCGCACCGCGTACCGAATGCCCGTGAGCGGTTATCAAGGCATTTATTCATTGGATCTTCATGAAATCGACGTGGTCGCGGATGACATTATTCGAAGTGGCATGAAGCTGGCGGCCGTGGAGGGTGCGGGCTTCGGTCTGGGCGGGATGATTACACTCCTGCCTGATCTGGGCATTCTTTCGGCGATTACGATGCGCACGATTCAGAAGCTCAGTTTGGTATACGGTTTTCAGTTCAATACCGACAGTGAGATTGCCGAGCTTTGGATTGCGGCCGCCAGCGCGGCCGGAGTGGACATCAGCCGCGACCTGCTAGAGAAGGAATTCGTGAACAAATTCGTTCCGCGAGTGATTCAGCGAATAGCTGCGCGTGCCAGTGCCGAAGTCGTGGAGAAGTGGGCGGGGCGCATGATCCCCCTCGTCAGTTCGGCTTTGGGAGCCGGACTCAATTATTGGTTCGTGCGCGCGTGGGGCGAACGCGCCAGAGCTCATTTCCGCGAAAGGCATCTGCAGATTCGCGAGCAAACTCGTCAAGCAGGTTTGATCGCCCAAAAACTGCGCATTCTCGAAAGCGGTACCTGAGTCGTCTCCGGCTTCGATCGCCGGTTATGTTAGAAACAAACAATGATTACTGTTTTCTGTTCGGCAATTCTTTTTGATCTCGATGGAGTTCTGGTTGATTCCACCGGTGCGGTCGAAAGGCTATGGCGCATATGGGCAAAGGAGCGTGGGGTTGAAGTTGAGAAAGTGCTCGCCATCGCGCATGGAGTGCGGGCCGTGGAGGTGATTCGCGCGGTTGCTCCTAGTCTTGACGCGGAGGAGGAATTGCGCGGCCTCGAGAAGTGGCACGTTGCCGATCATGACGGAATTGAAGTGATGCCAGGCTCTATCGACCTGGTGCGCTCGATTCCCGCGGGCCGTTGGGGTGTGGTCACATCCGGATCGCGCGAAATTGCCACCGAGCGGCTCAGCTTCGCCGGAGTTCCGCTGCCGAAGGTGATGATCACGGCGGACGATGTGGTCAATGGAAAGCCTCATCCGGAGCCCTATTTGAAGGGAGCGCGCGAATTGGGCGTCGAACCGGAAGATTGCGTGGTAATCGAGGACGCCCCTGCGGGAATTGCCGCGGCGCACGCGGCACAAATGAAAGTGATTGCGCTCGCCAGCACATATCCGGCGTCAAAGCTGAAAGACGCTGACGCGGTTGTCGAGACACTTGCCCGGATCGGCGTCAGCGCCAATGGGGCGGGAAAGATGAAGATCAGGATCGATTAATTGAAAGCTCGACGAGAGTTGCAACCTGGCTCCTATCTCAACCAGTCTTCCAGTTCGATTCCACGATCGGTCTTTTCGTCGCGGTATTTCACAATGACCGGGGTGTACAAGGAAATCCCGCTCTGAGCTGCAGCACCTTTCTTCACGGCGCGAGAGCCTGGAACCACTACGGCCCCTTGGGGAATTTCCAGTGGCGATTCGGGCGTGGCGCGGTAGATTTCGCCACGCACGAGGTCGTATAAGGGAGTAGACCGCGTCAAGATCGTTCCCGCACCCAATACGGCGCGCGCACGCACCAGCGTGCCTTCGTACACTCCGCAGTTGCCGCCGACGAGGACGTCGTCTTCGATGATCACGGGGGCGGCGTTGACCGGTTCGAGCACTCCACCGATTTGCGAGGCGGCACTCAAATGCACCCGTTTGCCGATCTGTGCGCAGGAACCTACGAGAGCGTGAGAATCAATCATCGTTCCTTCGTCGACGTAGGCGCCCACGTTGATAAACATTGGAGGCATGCAGATTACCGACGGCGCTACAAATGCTCCGAGGCGAACCGACGATCCTCCGGGAACGATGCGGACGCGATCGGCCAGCGAAAATCGCCGGGCAGGGAAGGTGTCTTTATCCACAAAGGTAAGCGTGTCACACCCGCTCTCGGCAAGTTCGCCAAGCCGGAACCCCAGTAAAATGCCGAGTTTGACCCAGGGGTTGACTCTCCATTGGCTGTCGACTTTTTCCGCTGCCCGGATTTTTCCCTGCGTCAGTGCATCTCGAAATTCGAGGAAGGCCGAGCGCGCCTCTGGATTCTGCTCGACTTCGCCTAGCGCGGAAAAATGCTCGATGGATGTTTTCAGGGATTGCATGGGTTGTTGTTTTCTGGTGATTGAAAGAGTGACGGGTCAGAGTTCAAATCAACCGCCGATGGTTCTCGGTTACACGCACTTGCACTCACTGCGAATCAGCACCCCGGTCATCGAGTGAGCCGCGTCGCGTCCCAGGGCCAACGTCGCATAGGGCCCGTGCCATCGCGCATGATTGGCGTCGTGCCCCGCAGGACGGCCTTTTCCCTGGTTGCATTGTCCGCAGGATGCGCGATGCAGCACAATCTTGTGCGGGCCGGCGGCCCAATTCTCGTAGATATAAAATTCCTTGCTGTCCGTTGCCGGGGTCGCTGCTCCTGCAATGAGCCCCGCCTCTGTTGCTACTCTCTGCAACTTTGATCGAGTGTCGCGGCGCATGGGAAGAAGGGGCAAGCGGTAATTCTCTTCGATCTTCCCCATCATCGAGAGGACGGCTTTGACGGGTAGCGGGTTCGATTCAATAAAATTCGCCTGCATCAGCGCGAGATACTTGCGATGAATGCTGCGGGCCGTTGTCCATTCGTTATTCAGCGCGGCCTGCGTCATATTCGCCATTTCGCGCGGAATCTCATTCGATGCCACGGAGACAATTCCTACTCCACCCAGCGCGATTACCGGCAACGTTACGGCATCATCCCCTGAGAAAACCAGAAAGTTTTCGGGCACGGCATTGATGACCTCCGCAATCTGCGTCATGTTGCCGCTAGCTTCCTTCACTCCGATGATGTTCGGAATCTCCGCTAGCCGTGCGAGGGTTGCGGGTTCGATGTTTGCCGCTGTACGCCCTGGTACGTTGTAAAGGATTAGTGGCTTCTCGCCAACGGCCTCCGCGATGGCTTTGAAGTGCCGGTACTGGCCTTCTTGAGTCGGCTTGTTGTAATAAGGAGAGGCGGTAAGAATGGCGTCGACTCCCGCTCGCGCCGCGACTTCTTCGGCCTTTTCCACAGCATCGCGGGTGGAGTTCGAGGTCGCCCCGGCAACGATGGGAACGCGGCCGCTTGCCACTTCAATCGTGGTATCGATTACGTGCAGCCACTCGTCGCGGTTCAGGGTCGGCGTCTCTCCGGTGGTTCCGCAAGGGACCAGGAAATCGATGCCGGATTCGACCTGCCATGAGACTAGATTGCGCAGGGCTGCGTCATCGATGGAGCCATCCTGATGAAATGGAGTGACGAGGGCGGTGCCACAACCGCGAAGTTGCATGGTAATAAGATAACCCGAATAGCCTGGCATGAAAACGGCAGCTACAATTCGCGCCAAACATCTTTGAAATCGTAGAAACCTTTCTTGCCGAAGAGCCACTCTGCGGCGCGTACTGCGCCCTCGGCGAAACCCTGGCGCGATTTGGCGTCGTGGCAGAGATAAATGCGGTCGGCGGACGACTCAAGCACCACCTCGTGCATGCCAACGACTTCGCCCTCGCGGAAGGAAGTGATCTCAAGGGGTTCGGCGGTGCTACTCGCTCGATGCATTACCTGCTGGATAGCAATGGCCGTGCCCGACGGAGCGTCTTTTTTCTGGGCGTAGTGCCGCTCGAAAATCTGTCCGGAGTAATCGTACTTCAGTGACGCGGCAGCAGACCGCGCGATTTCGAGGAATAAATTCACGCCGACGGAAAAGTTTGCGGCATAGAGAAATCCGGTTCCTCGCTCTCGTACGAATTCTTTGATGCGATCCAGCTGTGCATACCACCCTGTGGTGCCGACCACCATGTTCTTTCCTGCTCGAACACAAGCTTCGATGTTTCCAATGACGCAATGAGGGGCGGTGAAATCGATCACAATATCGATGTCGTGCAGCTTTTCTGGGGTGAGAGCGGCAGCGCCGGCGTTGTCGGTCGCGCCGACGAGACGAACCTTATGCCGCCTCTGGCCCGCGATTTCCGCGACCAGCGACCCGGTTTTACCGCGCCCGAGAATCAGGAGTTCCATAGCCAGCCCCTAGTTGGACAATCAAAGTCTCAAAAAAGACTCAGACGAGAAAGGAAGAACTTCAGGCAAACACTTCCGGATCCAACTCCGCGAAAAACGTACGATGCAGACGCTGAATCACTTCTGGCACTTCGTCTTCCTCGATCACAAAGGTCAGATTGATCTCCGACGCTCCTTGCGAGATCATGCGAATCTTCTTGTCAGCCAACTTGCCGAAAACGAGTGCGGCGATGCCCGGGGTCTCCCGCAGATTCTCGCCCACGAGACAGACGATTGCTTTGCGCCCTTCGTATTTCACGTCGGCCAGTTTGGCCAGATCCGCCGCCAATGCCGGAATCGCATTGTTCGAATCCACGGTGAGAGAGACGCTTACCTCGGAAGTGGAAACCACATCGACGGCTACCTGGTGCCGGTCAAAGGCTTCGAAAATAGCGCGTAGAAAGCCGTGGGCTAGAAGCATGCGTGGTGCGGCGACGTCGATAATGGTGATGCGTTTCTTGACGGCGATTGCCTTGAAAATATTTTTGCCCTGCGGAGCGCGAGTGGTAATCTTCGTTCCTTCGCAAGACGGATTCCGCGAGTTCAGCACATACACGGGAATATTCTTCTTGATGGCAGGGAGCACGGTTGCCGGATGCAGCACCTTAGCGCCGAAGTAAGCCAGCTCAGCGGCTTCATCGAAGCTGATGACTTTAATCCTTCTGGCGTCAGGGCAACTGCGGGGGTCGGTGGTTAGAATTCCGTCCACGTCGGTCCAGATCTCGATACGCTCAGCCCCCAATCCAGCTCCGACGATTGCAGCAGAATAATCGGAGCCGCCTCTTCCGATGGTCGTGGTGACGCCGGCACGATTTGCGCCGATGAATCCACCCATGACCGGTACCTGGCCGGCGTCGAGCAGCGGTTGCACTTTTGCCTCCAGGCGTTGGTTGGTCTCTTCCTCCTGTGGCGCCGCCTGGGTGAAGTTGTTGTCGGTGACGAGAACGTCGCGTGCGTCGACGTGCGCTGCCTGCAGGCCGTGAGCGCTGAAGGCAGCAGCGACGATCTTGCTGGAGAGCATTTCGCCGAAGGCTGCGACATGATCGGTTGTCCGGGGCGTCAACTCGCCTACGGCAGAGATTCCACGGAGCAATTCGTCGAGACCTTCGAACTCGCTGCCCAGTTCGGAATGGAAATCGGTAAAAAGGGCGGTACCGAGCAGTTCGCTGGCTGTATTGTAGTGGCGCTCCTGAAGGGAGCGGCAAAGCTTGAGCGCCGCTTTCCGTTCGCCGCCGCCGGCGGCGCGGGCCATGGTCAGCAGAGTATCGGTGACTTTGGCCATGGCGCTGACCACGACCAGCGGCTTCTGTGGCAGGCGCCCTTTGACGATTGCGGCTACGCGCTCGATGGCCTTGGCGTCTTCGACCGAAGTTCCGCCGAATTTCATCACGATCATCGGCGTGGCTTCCTGGCGGATTTACGGGAGCGTGGCTCGGATCTCATCGAGAGCCGACCATGTCGAGATAGCCTTTGACTTTTAGCAATTCGGCGTTCAAAACGGCCGCGCCAGCCGCGCCTCGGATGGTGTTGTGCGACAGAACGGTGAATTTCCAGTCCAGCACGCCACACGGCCGCAAACGGCCCACCGCAGAAGTCATCCCAGCTCCCAGATCGACATCGAAGCGTGGCTGCGGACGATCGCTGGCTTCGAGATACACGAGCGGATGCTCGGGAGCGCTCGGCAGTTTCAGCTCCTGCGGCTCGCTCCGATAGTCGTTCCACGCCTTGATGATTGCTTCCGGCTTGGCTTTCGTCTTTAGCCGCACCGACACCGATTCCGTGTGACCATCTTCGACCGCGACGCGGTTACACTGCGCGCTCATGGCAAAGCTCGCGGGCTCAACTTTTGTTCCGTTGAGTTGTCCCAGCAGCTTGAGGGTTTCTTCCTCCATTTTTTCTTCTTCATTGCGGATGTAGGGAATCACGTTTCCGAGAATATCGAGCGAAGCGACACCGGGATAACCCGCACCGCTCACGGCTTGCATGGTTACTGCCATTACCGACTCGAGGCCGAATCGCTGATGCAGCGGCGCCAGCGCTAGCACCAGGCCGATCGCCGAGCAGTTCGGATTGGTCACGACATAACCGCCGGAATTCTTTCGCCAGGCCTGAGTATCGATGAGCTTGATGTGGCCTGCATTAACCTCTGGAATCACCAGCGGTACGTCTGACTTCATGCGCAAGGCGCTGGAGTTCGAAACTACGGCGCAGCCGGCATCGGCGAAGCGCGGCTCGAGTTCAGCTGCTATTGAGGCATCGAGCGCGGCGAAAATAATCTTCGGCGCATTATCAGGCGTGGCCGGCGAAACCTTCATGATTGCGACATTGGCTGGAATGGCCGTCTTTAGCCGCCAACGCACGGCATCGCCGTAAAGTTTGCCTTCCGATCGATCGGAAGCGGCCAGCCACGCTACCTCGAACCAGGGATGATTCTGCAGCATCTGGATGAATCGTTGCCCGACTACACCAGTCGCGCCAAGAATACCGATGGAAAGCTTCTTGCTCATAGAGGGATACTTGGGATTTTACAACAGAGGTTCTGGAGCAATCGAACGGATGTTTCCGGTTTGCGCAATCAAAAATTGCCGAACCGAAGCCAGAACCAAAGCAGCGTCTCACCCCCCAACGAAAAAGCGGCCACCAATAGCTACAGTCTTCATCAATCCGGCCGATAGAACATAGCGGGGGTCGCCATGCCAGAGTTGCGACAGAATTTCTTTACCAAGGAGTGGGTCATTATCGCTACTGAACGGGCGAAGCGGCCGGAGGAACTGGCCACACACCGCCCGGTAGTGGCCGTGCCGGCGTTCGTAGAAAGCTGCCCGTTTTGTCCCGGCCATGAAGATAAGACTCCGCCCGAAGTCATGCGCCATCCACGAGACGCGAGCGAACCCTGGGCGGTACGGGTCTTTCCCAATAAGTTTGCCGCGCTCTCCTGCGAGGTGGCGCCGACGCGCAGTCTGCAGCACCTGCGGCGGCGCATCGACGGTTTTGGGTTTCATGAAGTCGTAGTGGATGGACCGGATCACTCCGGTTGTATGGCGTTAATGCCCGATGCGCACGTAGCTCAGGTATTAACGGTTTTTAAAGAGCGATACAACACTCTGTGCGCCGACCATCGCGTCAACCACGTGACGATTTTTAAGAATCACGGCGCCGATGCCGGCGCCAGCTTGCAGCATCCCCATTCGCAGATCATTGCAACCCCGGTGATACCCAGCCAGGTGCGTCACCGTCTTCACGAGGCCCTGCGCCATTATGACGATGCCGGGGAGTGCATGTTCTGCCATATGGTAGAGCGGGAAGTCGAGGATCAAACGCGGGTGGTGATCAAGAGTGAAATGTTTGTGGCGATGGAAGTTTTTGCGTCAGCCACTCCGTTTGCAACTCACATCTTTCCGCTGCGCCACATGGCCAGCTTCGGCGAGATCACGGCAGCGGAAATCTCAGATCTGGCGCGGGTTTTGCGCACACTGCTGGCGAAACTCTACATGGGGTTAGAAAACCCGGATCTCAATTTCACCGTGCGCAGCGGACCATCCGACTACACGGGAGCGCGGCACTTCCATTGGTACGTCAGCGTCATCCCGCGGCTCACCCGCGTTGCCGGCTTCGAATTGGGCTCAGGCATGTTCATTAATACCGTGCTGCCGGAAGCAGCTGCGGAATTTCTTCGCAAGGTTGGAACAGAAAAGACAGCCGGAGTGTCTGCCGGATAAGACTGCCGATTCACAATTGGAAGGTCAATTAAACCAAACTTAGAAGAGCCGAGTAGAATGGGGCCGAGGAAAAGCTCACTTTGGATTTGAGCGCTGCGCGTCCAGCACATACTCATTCAGCGGCCCAAATTTACGCTTTTCCGCGTAGAGTCTCCAGCGCCGGAAAACGATGCGCAGGCTAGCCATAACTGGGATGGAGAGAAAAACGCCAAGGATGCCGGCTATTTCGCCCCCCGCCATGACCCCAAAAATCGCGGCCAAAGGATGCAATTCCACGCTTCTCCCCATGATGCGAGGAGTCGCTACATAGTCCTGAAGGACGCGCCAAAGCCCTAGAAAAACGATAACGGCCACCAGATGGGGAAAACTCATGATCAATGCCACCATAATGATGATAACCGCGGCCGCCAGCGGTCCCACGACAGGGATAAATTCCAACAGGCCACCCAGGCTGCCCAACACCAGCGCGTAAGGCATGCGCATAATGGCCAGAACCGAGGAATACACGCAAAAAGTCAGAGCAGCCAGAATCAGCTGGGCCCGAATGAAGTGAGCCAGCATCTGGTTCAAATCGCTGAGCACGCCTTGCAGAAGTTCGCGCTTTGGGCGCGACGGCACCAGGCCGAGCAGGACGTCACTGAACGATCTCCCATCCTTCAGGAAGAAAATCGATAGTACCGGCACGACGATTAGCAGCCATGCCTCCTTGGCAACGTCAGCCACCCAGAGGCCGACCGCTTTTCCAAGATTGGCGATTTCATTGCTATGACTTGCCAGATAATTTCGCACCATATCGATGATGCGTGAATTCCAGCCATGTTCTTGCCCGATGCGCTCGGCGATTTGGCCGGAACTCAATTGAGCGAGGGCGGGGAGCGACTGCACGAGGCGAGCACCTTCGCGGGCGATCCGTGGACCCGTGGAGACGAACAGCAGTACCACCAATCCGAGCAGCAGGAGATAAATGACTGCGATGGCGCGGCCTCGTCCACGAAGCAGTCTCTCTAGATATGAAACCAGCGGACTGACGAGGTAGGCGAAAAAAATGGCAAAAAGAAAGGCGATAAATGTTTCGCGCGCAACGTAGAGAAACCCCAGCGCCAACCCAAACAACAGCACCGTGATCAGAACCCGCGCGGTACGCCCGTCGGTGATTGGCATTCTTGCTACCTAGTCCCCGATTCCAAGTGTCTCGCATTTACTGCGGCGGCGCTAGTCCCGCACTACTTCGGTGTTGGCGTCGGGAATCAGTACCCGGATTAGCTTGAACTGGTCTTTATCGTCTACCCAGAGGGCCCACGAGAACTCTTCGCCCATCAGGTTCAGGCGCATCAGTTCGCGCTCAGTACCGTGAATTGCGATCTTTTCTCGTCCCACCAGTTCTAACTTCACTCGCAACGAAGTTCGATCCTGCGGCACCAGCACTCCAAATTCCAAAGGTCCCTGCTGGCATTTGATAGCGCCACCTTCGGTCTTGCAATTCATGGCAAGATATCGCCACGCCAATACTTCGCGATGTACAAAAAAATTATTGTCGAGAATCGCTGACGTACTCGGCATCAAGAAAGGCTGCTCGGCCGCTTTAGAAGAGGGTGAACTAGTGATCTTCTCCAGCAAAAAATCGTTGTTAGGAGTTACGAGCAGAGATCCGGTGCCGTCGGTCCAGTCGTAACGCACCAGTTCGCCCGAGCCGGTCATTTGCAGTTCTGAATGCTGCTTTAGCGGCGAGTCGCCTGCTTCCTGCAGGCGAGACTTCACGGTGCTGACGCCATTGTCCTGCCGGACACTGAATGTTTCGGTCACAACCCGCTGCCCCTTAACAAAAACTCCGAAGGAGCCGGAGTCGACCATTCCGCCGGCCGGTGAACTAGCCTTTTCTTTTTTATCGCCGGCCCACAGCAAAGCGCTCGATGCCAGAACCAGGCCGATTGAAAATCGCATACTTCGACTCAGACTCACGGGTTGTCTCCTCTTTTGGGATGCTTTCGCGCGGGCCGCGCCGACCGCAGGCCGAGAACCTCGGCCAATTCCGCCGCAATCTCGTCCACAGTTCTTCCGCTAGTGTCGTGCCGGGAGGTTGCCCTTAGGTAGTGTGATCGTCGATCTTCGTATAACTCGCGAAAGCCGGCCAGACTACTCAGCAATGGCCGCTCCGAGTCTTCCGAATTAGCCTGATGTTGGCAACGCTTCCATAGCTCATCGGGGCTCGCATCGAGAAAGACCGTTGGGATGCCTGCGGCTTTGATCATTTCGGCATTTGGGATCTGGGCAAAAGCGCCGCCTCCGAGAGCTATGACCTTGTGTGCCCGACTTCGCAGTTCGTCCAATAATTCCCGCAGAGCGGCCCGTTCGGCACGGCGAAATTCGGCTTCCCCGGCCCGGCGGAAGATCTCATGAATCTCCCGTTTTTCACGACGTTCGACGCGATCGTCAAGGTCTTCGAATGCCCAGCCGAGTTGCGCGGCCAAAGCTTTACCCACGCTGCTCTTGCCAGCACCCATGAATCCGATAAGGATCACAGCTTGCAGTGGGCGGCCGTCGGCTTTGGACTTGCGTGCGAGGGTATCCTCCCTGGCAATTCCCGCAAGAATGCCTTTGCGCTTGCCACGCCGCTGGCGCTGGTCCGGTTTGCTTTTAGCTTTGCTTATTGTTTTTCGGAGCGTTTTCTGAGGTGGATTTTACCATTGAACGTCCGGAGAACTACGGTGGAGGAGACTGCCATACGGCCGACTGTACCTGCAAAGGCACGTCCCTTATCGAGAGGGAACCAGGTGTGAGATTTCGGTTGCAGGGGGATGTCGTCACTCACTTCGCCGCGCACCGAGCGTGCACTTACATCTGCCGAAGTCCAGGCTGGGATGGTTGCTTCGATATCACCGCTGTGACTGGTCAGGCGATATTCACCGCTATTGCCAAAATCGCCGATGTAATTAATTCGGCCGCTGGTCGAAACCACCTGCACCAAAGGGCCGGTCACACCGGTTAAGGTAACTTCTCCGCTTAACGAATCGACTTCGACGTGCCCGTTTTGAATATTCGAGAGATTCACGGCGCCGTTCATGGTTTTCACGTGCACATGGGCGTCCGAAACATCGCGGACATCTACCACTGCTCCGGCACCCTCGAGGCTGACATCTCCATGGAGTTTCTCAGCCCGCAGCGATCCGTTGCTGCTATGCAGCGTGATACTGGCATCGGCAGGAATCTGTACCTCATAATCCACGCGGCCAGATTCAGCGTCGGCACCGGATAGCAAGTGCGATTGAATATCGACGCGATTGCCATTCTGACTGTTATCCACTTCCACTTTGTCCGAGTGCAAGACAGCGTTTACAATCACGCTGTTATCCGTGGACGGCTTGACATAAATCGACCCGTAGGGATTGGTGACCGAAACCCCGGCCTTGGACCCCACCGAAAAGTGATATTGTCTGCGGCTCTGAGCGACCAGAGTACCCGCCACGATCACGCCGATCGCAACCGCCTTTGTCGCGCGTTTCCTGATCATTACCTACTCCCCCAAGCTCGCCGATGCAGCCGGCAACTGCTCCCTGAAGAAACGATTGTTTATTTACGGAAGTGTACGATCCATTGCCATTTCAAACAGCATGGATTTTTGTTGATAGGCATCCATTAAGGATCTGCTGGCCTCCTCGTCGTTTGGGCTCTGTTCCACCAGAGTCTGAGCGTCCCGGATAGACTCGTTCACGCTCTTCAGATTCTCTTCATACTGCCCCTTCATTGCGGGAGAGTTAAGCGAAACCTCTTGCAAGAGCTCGTCGTCGTTGAGGTCTGCCTGGTTCGCAGCAGGCAGGGAAAGCGAGGCGTTTTGTTGCATGTCTGGCTGTAATCGTTGGCGGACGAAAATACCTGCGGCGAACAAAAGCATCGCAGCCGCAGCGGGCACGAGCCATCTTGCTGGACCCAACTGCCCAATGAACGACGGTATGAGGGGCTTCTGCTGGGGACGAATCAGCCCCTCTTGCCGTAATGCCGTTTCAATGGAATTCCAAACTCGCGGGCTGGGTTCGTCAGCGTCCTGTAAGCGGCCGGCCGCCGCGATGATCAGATTCAACTCCCTGACCAGCGCCGCGCATGCTGGGCAATTCCTTAAATGTACTTTCTGTTCGGCGGTCGTGGCATCATCCACTTCCGCCAAGCTCTCCTGCAGTTCCACGCAAGTCATACCCGACTTCTCCCCAAGTTCGCCGCAGCTTGCTTCCGCTGCCGCTCTTGCCGCCACTGCCCGATAAACAATTTTCTTGCTTCTAAAGAATTATCTAACCTGCTTTAGATTTCCCGGCCTTTTCGGCTCTATTCATCTTGAGCAGGTCCCGCAACTTCATGCGGGCTTTATGTAATTGCGATTTGCTGTTACCTACCGAGCACCCGGCGATCTTAGCGATCTCATTGTGCTCGAAACCTTCTACGTCATGAAGAACGAATATCATGCGATAGCCCGGAGGCAAACTATCAACAGCCCTCTGCAACTGCATACGGTCGATCGATCCAGCCAGGGCCACATCCTCAGCCCCAAAGTCTTTTCTGGGAGACTCGTCGTCCGCGCCCTGCGTGCTCTCTTCCAATGAAACCAGAGGAAGACTTTTTTTCCTCAGTTGCATGAGCACGACATTGACCGCGAGCCGGTGCAGCCAGGTAGAAAACGCCGACTCGCCCCGGAAAGTTCCTATCTTGCGATACAGCTGCAAGAATGCTTCCTGCGCCAGATCTTCTGCTTCGGCGGTATTCGCTGTCATCCGAAGACACAGAGAATATACGCGCCTTTTGTGCTTTTCATAGAGCAACTCGAACGCTTGGGCGTCCCCGCGCTTGGCTCGTTCGATTAACTGGGCTTCGCTAGGTTCGATGCTTTGTTTTTGATCTCGGAGGTCGGTCAAGTCGCCTTTTCCGGCCGCACCTATTGGGATGCGGCGTAAGTCTCTTATGTTGTATCGTTTGCCTAGCTTAGCGGCGATCACGAACGGATTTCTGAGTTCCAGAATATCAGAATATTTCTACCGAACTGCGGATGCGCCGGCAGTTGTGCTTTCGCCAGCATCCATCCCCGAAACCCCTTTGTCTTCGGAGCTTTGGATGCAGAAATTCGCCTAAACGCTCAAACCCGGAAGTGGGCAAAGAGTAGCAATCTTCGGAAATTGGAATTTTTCAAACTTGACTCCTCGGTTACTAGGCCGCACTTTTCGCGGTCGTAATCGTTTCAAGTCCATGTCCGTGGGGGCCCAATTCTCGTTGGCGCAGGAGGAAAGCAAAAATTACGCCCAGAATCCCCAGAGCTGAGAATATCCACATCCCGAGACGGTAGCCAGCGGGATTTGAGGCATCGGCGCCGCTGTAATTGTTGGCCCAGCCGACTAGAAGGTTCAGTCCGAACAGTCCGATATTCTGGATCATGGTCATCAACCCGTAGGCGGTGCCGAGCTTCGATTGATCGACAATATAAGCAACCGAAGGCCACATGACGGCCGGAATGAGCGAGAATGCCACGCCCATCATGGCCATCGGTATGTACAGGTTTACCTGCGTGTAAGCCATCATCAGGTAAACCGGAATCAGCAGCATGGACCCAAACATCATCAGCAGCGCGCGTTTGCCGATGCGGTCTACCCACAAACCAAACAACGGGGTTGCAATCATGGCAAACAGCGTCAACATGCTCGAGAGGAATCCTCCGAATTCTCGGGAAGTACCATGCGCCTCCATGAAAAACTTTACGGCAAAGGTCTGGAAAGGGAAGATGGCTGAATAGAAGACGATGCACAGCGCGACAATGAGCCAGTAACTTACGCCGAATTTCCATAGGTCGGCGAAGACGACCTTGTCCGTGGAAATGTCGCCCAGATGGTATTTTTTCTCGGCGCGCTCTTCCAAGACCCAGTAGACGGCCGCTCCCACAACACAGAAAGCTGAGAATCCAACGGCGATTAGAAATGGTTCCCTCCAGTTCGCATATGCTGAGCGGGCCCAAGTTGGAGAGTTGAGCGCGGCGAAGGTGCCGAGGCGGGAAGCGGTCAGGTTCAATCCAAACGCGAAGCTCAGTTCCTTGCCGCGGAACCAGCGTGCGAGGGCGGTGACGACGGCAACATTCAGCGATTCCGCACCCATCCCGAAAATAAGGCGGCCGATTGCCATAACCGAGAGGTGCGCAGTTGCCGCCGTAATGGCAGGGCCGATGAAAGAAAGTACGGCAAAAATCATCAGCGCCTTCCGGAGGCCGATCCGGTCAATGATGACCCCGCCGATTAACACCGTAAAGATGTTGGGGAAGCTATAGATTGCCTGCAGGAACCCGATGTTGAGATCGGTGAATCCCAGTTGCTGCTTGAGAACATCGGCCAGCGGGCTCAGCGCGTCGTAGGCGTAATAGCTGCCAAACATCGCCAGGCTGACAAAGATCAACACGAGCCATCGGTAAATGCGGCTTGGTTCCGGACGAACACCCTCTGTCATCAGTGCTCTTTTCTTCTTGATTTGTTTGAGCGCATCCGTGGAGCAAGAAAGAGTAGCAGATTACAGATGCGGCTGGGGAAGGCGAAAGAACGCAGCAAGCGGCGAGAGACGATCCAGCGATAAATAAAACAGGGCGAACCTTCAGTTCGCCCCACTAGGGCAGTCTGCTTTCTATGCCGCTTCGTCCCGAATAGCGGATTTCACCTTGTTCGCCAGTTCCGGAGTGATCTCACTTACCTGGTGAGCTGTGCGAGCGTGTGCTGCGGCTTGTTGCAGAATATCCTGCTCGGATTCGCCACGCGCCACGAAATCGCAGTTTCCAACGACGTCGTTGCATCGCAATACTTTGGGCATGGACTACCTCCTTTGACGGGATCGCAAGATTATATTCCAGACGAAATCATAGCGGCAATTCCACGATACTTCCAGAGTTAGTACTTGACGATCGCCGCGAATGATTTCGGATCGAGTGAGGCTCCGCCGACTAACGCGCCATCGATTTCCTCCTGCGCCATCAGGGCCGATGCGTTCTCCGGCTTCACCGATCCTCCGTAAAGAATGCGCAGCCTGGATGCGAATTCCTCACCGAAGATTTCTGTAGCTTCGCGGCGGATCACGGCATGAGCCTCGGCAGCCATCTCTGGAGTCGCTGTCTTTCCGGTGCCAATAGCCCAGACCGGTTCGTAGGCAACGACCAGCTTCGCGGCTTTCTTCGAGGAGACCGCATGAAAAGCCCGCACGCATTGCCGACGCAGCACGTCATCGGTTAATCCCGCTTCACGCTCTTCGAGAACCTCTCCGACGCAGCAGATGGGTGTTAACCCGGCTTCCAGCGCGGCCTTAAGCCGCAGATTCACCGTGTCATCGGTTTCGCAAAAGTATTGCCGTCGCTCGGAGTGGCCGATGATCACGTGACTTATGCCGAGCGCGAGCAGCATTGGCGCCGAGGTTTCGCCGGTAAACGCGCCCTCAGGTTTCCAGTGAACATTTTGAGCGCCAATCGGAATATTCGAGCCCTTCGCCGATTCCAGCGCAGCCGACAAATCGATGTCAGGAGGGCAAATTACAATCTCGTCGCGGTCATGGCCAGAGACCATCGGCAAAAATTCAAGAAAAAACTCGCGAGTTTGGTCGGGCGTTTTGTACATCTTCCAGTTGGCGGCAATGAGTTTCTTTCTCATGAAAGGGCCTTTTCGATTCGGAATGGGAAAGCGGTATTTGAATGGACTAATTCTTCGGCGGCGCGTGTGTATGCTTTCAACGTGGAAGCATCGAACAGGACGAAGCGAATTCTGCTGACATGCTTCGCCGAAGCCAGCGCTTCGATAGTGGAAGAAATGGCGACGGGTGCGGCATCCGCAAGCGGGTAGCCATAAGCGCCCGTTGAGATTGCAGGAAATGACAGAGACGATAGCCTGTGCTCATCTGCTAATCGGATACATTCCCGATGACAACTCGCTAACTTTTCAGCTTCTGCGTGGCCACCGCCGCGAAAAATGGGGCCGACCGTGTGGATCACGTGTTTCGCAGAGAGGCGTCCGCCGGTGGTAATCACGGCTTTCCCAGCGGCGAGGCTGCCAATTTTGTTTACGATCTGCCGGCACTCGGCGAGGATCGCTTTTCCCCCGGCACGATGAATGGCGCCATCGACGCCGGCTCCGCCCAGGAGAGATGAGTTGGCGGCGTTTACGATCGCGTTGGTCGTCTCGGAAGTAATATCGGCTGGACCCTGAATCTCGATAGTCTTGCCGCCGTCGAGGACGATCCGAACCGTGAAATTTCGCACCACTGTCTGCACACCGCTCACTTTTTGTCGGTTACTTCTTATCGGTTAAGGCTTCGACCCCGGGCAGCTTTTTTCCTTCGAGAAACTCCAGCGACGCGCCACCTCCCGTGGAGATGTGCGTCATCTTGTCCGCGACTTCAGCGGCGTGCACTGCTGAAACCGTATCACCGCCACCCACGATCGAGATTGCTCCAACATTTTCAGCGACGGCATGAGCGACCTTGAAAGTACCGCGCGAAAATCCCGGAACCTCAAATACTCCCATCGGCCCATTCCAAACAATCGTGCGGGCGCGCGAAATTTCTTCGGAAAACAGTTCAATGGTCTTGGGTCCGATGTCGAGCGCCATGCGGTCGGCTGGAATCGGCTGACCTTCGCCGATCTGCTGCACGACAGCGTTGGCCTCTGGCTTGGTCGCCACCACATGATCGATCGGCAGAAGAATCCTCACATCTCGATGCTTCGCTTCTTGTAGCAGTTGTCGGGCGAGGTCGACCTTGTCGGATTCGAGCAGCGACTTTCCAATTTCCTGTCCTTGAGCCTTCAGGAATGTATAGGCCATGCCGCCGCCGATAATCAGCGAATCGACCTTGCCCATCAGATTGCGAATCACGCCAATTTTGTCGCTGACTTTGGCGCCACCCAGAATTGCAACGAACGGCGGCTCAGGATTTTCTAATGCCTTGCCCAGGTATTGCAGTTCCTTCTCCATGAGCAGGCCGGCGGCTGATTTCGATACGAACCTGGTGACGCCCACCGTCGAGGCGTGAGCGCGGTGCGCGCTGCCGAAGGCATCATTCACATAAAAATCCGCGAGACTCGCCAGTTGCCGCGAAAATGTTTCGTCGTTGGCTTCTTCCTCGGCATGAAATCTCAGATTTTCCAAAAGCAGCGTCTGGCCTTTTTCCAGTTGAGTTGCTACTTCTTGCGCCTCGGGGCCTACACACTCCGGGCAAAAGCCCACGTTCTCACCCCGCGCCAGTTCCTTATCGAGCACCATGCGCAGCCGCTCGGCGACTGGCTTCAAACTCATTTTCGGATTCGGTTTGCCCTTCGGCCTTCCCAGATGGGATGCCAGGATGAGCCGGGCGCCGTGCCGCAGCGCGTACTCGATCGACGGCAGAGTTTCGCGGATGCGCGTGTCATCCATGACGCGCCCGTCGTCGAGTGGAACGTTGAAGTCAACCCGCATGAGGATGCGGTTGCCGTTAAGTGGGAGATCTCGTATCGACAGCTTGGACATTGGCTGGTCGTCCTTTAGCAGGATTATTCAAATATGGATTTGGCGCACCCGTCGAATTCCTACCCGATTGGTGACTCGACGGGTTGCGCTGTTTTAAAGGCCTTTGCCGGCAATGTAGTGGATCAGGTCACGCACGCGGCATGAGTATCCCCATTCGTTGTCATACCAGGAGATCACCTTTACGCAGTTGCCGCCCACCACCAGGGTCATCGGCGCATCGACGATGGAAGATCGCGAATCGCCTTTGAAATCCGACGAAACGAGTTCACCTTCTTCAAAGCCCAGATATCCCTTCAGCGGGCCGCTTTCTGCAGCTTTTTTGAGCGCCGCATTCACTTCTTCCTTCGTTGTTTTCTTTTCAACCCATGCGACCAGATCAACCACCGAAACGTTCGGAGTCGGCACGCGCATGGCGAAGCCGTCCAGCTTTCCCGCAAGCTCAGGAATCACCAGCTTCAGCGCCTTAGCCGCTCCCGTGGAAGTGGGAATCATGTTGATTGCCGCAGCCCGCGCCCGCCGCAAATCTTTATGCGGAAAATCCAGGATTACCTGGTCGTTGGTATAGGAGTGAATGGTGGTCATCGTTCCGCTGACAATCTTGAATTCGTCATTGATGACTTTGGCGATTGGCGCGAGACAATTCGTGGTGCACGACGCGTTCGAAATGATGTGATGCTTGCTGGCGTCATACTTCTCATGATTGACTCCGAGGACCAGCGTGACGTCTTCGTTTTTTGCCGGAGCTGAAATGATGACTTTCTTTACTGGCCCACGCAGATGTTTTTTGGCGTCGTTCGCGTCGGTGAAGCGCCCGGTCGATTCGATCACCACCTGAGCCCCCACCGATTCCCACGGCAGCGCGCCGGGATCTTTCTCCTTGAAAACTTTGATGGTTTTTCCATCGACCGAAATGCTGTCGGCGCTGGACGTGATCTTATTTGGAAGGTTGCCGAGAATGGAATCGTATTTCAGTAAGTGGGCCAGCGTCTTGGGATCAGTCAGATCGTTGACCGCCACAAACTCCAGGTTAGGATCGTTAAGAGATGTGCGCAAAACGTTGCGCCCGATGCGTCCGAAACCATTAATGCCAACTTTAATTGCCATGATCTGTCTCCTTATGAATGCTTAGCAGTTTCCGGGACTCGTATGGAACAGATGATGGTAGCAGGACAGGGAAGCGGCGTAAATCGCTTCACTCGTTAGGAAATTCTTAAGGCCAAGCCCACACCGCGGCGTGTTCTATTCAGCACAAAGACAAGGCTAAGGGAAGGTCACCTCGACGTAAGAATCGGTTCGACGCCAAATCCAGGGGAACCTCGCCATCCAATACTTTCGGTTGATCGTCTGCCGCGCGTGCGCATGCTCTTCCTGCGGCAGGATGCGCGCCTGCGCCGCGAACTCCGGCCCATTAGCTTTTCCGCGAATGGTGCAAGGAGCGACTCGAACCTGTTGATTGTTGCGCAGGCGCTTCATCTTGCCCATATCGCTGCGCGTCATCACGTAAAGCTTATTGCCGTCCTCCCCGAACCAGACAGGCGTAGAAACGCCGGCGCCATTCTTTCGAAAAGTGGTGAGCGAAATGTATTTCTGATTGTGAATTGCGGCAGGGATCTGGCCCGGCATCGTTATTCCCCAGCTTTCGGTGCGTCAGCCCAGACTGCGCGGTGAACGGCTGTCGCGTCTGGTTCGCGCAAGGCTTCGCGATTGATCACGCCCTCGCTTCTGTGTTAAAAGCCTTGCATGCGCAAATGGATGCGCGAGCGCTTACAGCGTCGCAAAAAAAAGCCCGCCGAGCCCTCCGACCAACCTGCTCCACCACCTTTGCAGCCAGCCTATTTTGACGCTGGAGCGCCATCCGATTCGGAGTCCGAAACACCCGCGTCGGCGGAATCGTCAGCCATGCCTGCCGCTTCGGAAGTTTCCGCGCCCCGCCGGAATGTGAGATTCGAAGAACCGGGGTTAGAGACACCGTCTGAGCAGGCGGCTCCCGCGGCACAATCCACATCCAGAAATGCAGGACAGGGAACTCGCGGACGCCGGCGCCGTGGCGGCCGTGGCCGTGGTGGGCGAGGGCGCGAGCAAGCCGTCGCGCAGGCGTTTACTCCAGCCGCGGTCAAAGGATCGACTCCTTTAACTCCGGCGCAAGCCGGCGAAGAAGAGGTTTCGGAGGGTGGAGATACAGAGGGCGAACCCGCAGCTACGCCGGTAGCTGCTCCGCAGATTTCGGTGGCTCCCGCTGCCACTCGCGCCCCGAAAGGGATCGTCGTGTTAGCGATCGGATTGCCCGGATCTGGCAAGAGTTCCTGGTTCAAGCGTCATAACGTGGTCGCGCTATCGAGCGATATGATGCGTTCGCTTTTGTTTGACGACGTGCGTGAGCAACGCTATCAAGATTTAGTATTCTCCAATCTTCGTTCGATGTTGAAAGCGCGGCTGATCGCCAAGCGTCCGATGAATTATGTCGATGCCACGAATCTCACGCCTCAGGAGCGCCAGCATTGGATCAAGCTGGCCAAGGATTATCAGTACGAAGTGCAGGCGGTATTCTTTGACGTCCCGCTCGAGGTTTGCATCGAGCGCCACCAGCGCCGCGACCGCGTAGTTCCCGACGACGTGATGCGACGCATGGCCGCGAAGTTAAAGCCGCCCACATTTGATGAGGGATTTGCGAAGATCACCGTCGTCCGAGTGAAAAAGAAAGAGTCCGAGCCGGGCGAGAGCACTTAGCCCTTCAGATGTGGGAGCAACTCCTTGAACGCGGCCGAAGAAGACGATCGCATCAGCTCGTAAATCATCATCTCCGTAGAAGAAATCACTGCGCCGGCCGTGCGCATTCTTTCCAGACCGACCTTCCAGTTCCATTCTGTTCGCGAACTCACCGCGTCGGAGGCGACATGCACCAGATATCCTTCCCTTAGCGCCGCCAATGCCGTCTGCATCACGCAAATGTGACTCTCCATTCCGCAGAGAAGAAGGGTGTTGCGATTCCCAGGAACGCGCTTTAGTGCCACACAAAACATATCGCTGCCGAAACAGGAAAATTTGTCTTTGTCGATGGCATCGGTTTCGGGCAATAGCGATGCTATCTCCGGCACAGTGTTGCCGAGACCCCGCGAGTATTGCGTGGTCACCATTGCGGGAATCTTCAGCACCTGAGCCGCGCGAATGAGTAGTTTGGTATTACGAAGCAGTTGTTCTTTCTGAAAAATCGGCGGCAGCAGTTTTTCCTGAATATCGATCACGACCAGGGCGCAGCGTTCCGCCTCGATCGGCTGGCGGGCAACCGCGGCAAACTCAGCGGCTGGTGTGGGGGCATTTTCAAGAAATGTTGTCATGTTTTCTCCCGCGCGCACCGCAACAAACGATTTTACGCCGGGCGAGGCAAGCGCCTGCAAAGCCGAAATCCGAATTGAAGAGAATGCAATGTTCTTCCAGCACACCGTCCGTGTTGACCGCATTTATCCTCACCCGTAGAATCAGTGTGAGCTATCGATCAACAGCGGCTCAATCAACCACTGCCCCCTCGTTCAACGGCAGGACAGCTGACTCTGGATCAGCATATCGGGGTTCGAATCCCTGGGGGGCAGCCATAATTCTTGAGAAGAGTCCCTTCCGTAGCCTTCTCCAATTTCTAAGCTGAAGCCGCACTCCTAGCCATTTCCCTAACCCCTAGGGATCATTCCGGTACAAACATGCCCGTCGGCGGCAGCGAAACCATTCAAGACCGAATAGCCCTTGGCCGGTCAAAATGCGAGGCGCCAATCTCGTGAAAACAAAGAGGGTCGCCTTGCGGCAACCCTCAAATTTTGTGCTCTCACTTATAAGGTCGATTCGATTTCGAAGCCCCAGGCTTCGAGCAACGGCTCGGGGATGTATTTGGAATTCTTATTGCGGCGGGCCCACTCGCGCAAACGTGTAGAACGGAGGTATTGATCTGGCGTGAGCTTGTATTCTCGAACCACCTGCTCAAATTCGGTGACCGTGGGGACAACCGGACCGATAGGCTCGGGCTTGCCCCAGTTTGGATTTCCGCGTCGCTTCGCCATAAAACTTGCCTTTCGTACAAATGGGGGAATTAACTCATTCTTTCGCTCTATCTATATGATTCTCCGCAGCGTATAGGGATGCACCAAAAGCCGTCGAGGACAACCAAAGTGGGTCATCCAAGAAAGCCCTTCACTCAGTGGAGACTCGGTAGGTTATGGCAACTTGGCTTGAAAGTCAATTGAAATGTAGCTCCAAGACTTTAGCGAATACCTCTTAAACCTTTGTATAAGCCCAGCTTACGGGCTAAATGAGGTCTATGCAATTTCTTGCCTACGGGTTTTAAGACCTCCAGCGGATGTCATTGCGTTCTATGGGGAGAATCGTCGAGTTACTGCCGTAATCCCAGCGGCAAGTGCGCGGTTGTCATACGTTTTGGCCAGAGTTTACAGTGAAAAGCAGGCGCTTAGTTCTCTGCTCAAGGGCGATGCGCGACCGTTCGCAGCCCTCAGAAGCGGCAGAATGGGAAAGTTCGCATTATGAATTTGAAGTCGCTGTTGCTCAGTTCCGACGAAAAGATCATACGCGTCCTGCGCCGGACCCTGGGCGACCTTGAAATCGGCGTCGAGCACTGCGACAAGTCGGAAACTGCGCTGCGCTCGCTGACTCGGGAGCGCTTTGAGGCGATTATCGTGGATTGCAGTTGCCTGGGAGCCGAAGAGGTCCTCCGCAGTGCAAGAAACGCTCCTTGCAACAAGCGAGCCGTCGCAGTGGCTATTCTCGACCCAGGAATCCGGCTGCGCTCAGCTTTCGAGATTGGCGCCCACTTTATTCTCTACAAACCAGTATCACCGGAGCGGGCCAGGTCGAGCTTTCGCGCTGCCCGTGCTTTGATGAAGAAAGAACGCCGCCGCAACTCGCGGGTAGCCGTGCGCATTCCGGTGGAGATGTCGAACCGGGAATCCGGAGCGCGCCTCAAAGTGATTACAACCGACTTGGGCGAGGGAGGTCTGGCCGCTACGCTTCCACGCCGGATGAAGCAGCAAGGACGCTGGCAGCTTTCGCTTACCCTGCCGGGAACCGACTCCGCGCTGGAGGTCCCCGCTGAATTCGCCTGGGAGGGAACTGGCACTCAGGTCGGTTTGCGCTTTATCGCCGTCGCCCCTGGAGTTGAACGCCAGCTTCGGGATTGGCTTATTTGCAATTCTCCCGATGCCGAGAAAGATGACCCGCCGGTTCGCTGCCAGCTCACAGATCTGAGCCTGGGCGGTTGCTATCTGGAAATCGGCTCGCCGTTTCCCGTCTCTACTCGGGTAACGCTTTCGATGAGCGCGGCGGGAGTTGACGTCAAGACCGAAGGCGTGGTGCGCGTCATGCATTCCGATCAGGGTATGGGCGTGGAGTTTACGAAGAGAACATCGGAACATCAGAAATTGCTAGAGAAGTTTCTGAGCGTGCTCACCCAGAATCGCGACCTGCTCCCTGAATTGCTAGTGGAACCAGAAGGCCTGGAAAATGAAGGCTCCGCAGCCGACTCCAAAGGAATGGGAGGGCCGGCAGAGGACGCGCTTCTTACCCTATTCCGCACCCAAGCCACACTTCTGCCAGATGATTTTATGGCAGAGTTGCGCAAGCAGCGCGGGGCGGCTGCCGCATCCGGCGTTTCCGCCTAATCCATCTCTTCCAGTTCTCACGTAGTCGTGCAGCAATCCAGAGCAGATTACTGTGGCGGCTGCAATGCTGGCCCTTCGACCGGACCGCCCTTCATCATGTCCGTCTTGATCGCCGACTTCTGATTGGCGACAAGATCGATTTCCGTATCGAAATCCCGGTAGCCTGGCAGGCTGATCTTGATTTTGTGCTTTCCGGGTGCAACCAACAGAGCTCGGCCCATTCCCTCAAACTCCGCGATGTGCCCGACGTAGACTCCATCGACAAAGACGGCGGCACGATTCGGCTTCACATCGAGCTTGATCTCAGCCGTAATTTTCGGCAGCGCAACGCGCGTGTCTTTCTCCATCTTCACGTTTAGGGTTTGTTTTTCTCCCGCCTTCACCGTTATCTTCTGATTGAAGTCAAGATATCCTCCCTGCCGTACGGTGATGTCGTGTTCGCCCGGCAACAGCAGAAGCTTTTTTGATCCCTTCAGTTCGTTGAGATAGCCGACATATTGTCCGTCAACCCAGACGCCGGAAGTATTCTCGACTTTCGTTGCGCCGATCAGTTCGACTTCTCCCTCGACGCCATTGCCGGCATGCAGCAGCGGAACGAAAATTGAAAAAGCGATCAAAGCTAAAATGCACAATAAAGAAACTTGTTCTTTGAAACGCATAGGATTCCCTCGCGTTTTGAGATGACGCAGGCGGCGAAAAGGTAGCTATTCGCGCGCATGGGTCGGCTCATCGAACCGACCCATCCACGTTAGACCTTTAGAAGATTTTACGGAAGATGAAGAACAGGGAACCCGACAATCCCATGGCGACCGGCAGAGTCAGTACCCACGCCAACGCAAGATTCCGCACCGTTGACCACTGAATACCGGAGTGATTCGCGGCCATGGTGCCGGCAATTCCAGAAGAGAGAACGTGGGTGGTGCTCACCGGCAGCCCGAATCCATCCGCTGCACCAATGGTCGCCATTGCAGTGATTTCAGCGACAGCGCCTTGTGCGTAGGTTAGATGGCTCTTGCCAATTTTTTCTCCCACGGTGACGACGATGCGCTTCCAGCCGACCATGGTGCCCAGTCCCAAAGCCATCGCTACGGCGACTTTAACCCAAAGGGGAATGAAGCGGGTCGAGTGATCGATGTGCTTCTTGTAGTTGGCAAGGATTGCCTTGTCAGCCGCAGCAAACTGGGGGGTCCCGCTTTTCTGCATCAAGCGAAGGGCTTCGCTGACCACGTAGAGATCGTTACGGAAGTTTCGTACGCGGTCATTCGGAATGTTTTTCATTTCCTTGTAGAGAGCGGTCTCGTTTCCGATGTCGCCGACCAGGCTGCGCATGGCGAGCATGGTGTTCGGCGTGAAGTTCTTGGTGCGGATGTAATCCGTCACATCCTCATGAGGATCGGAGACGACCGCATCGGGGCTGACATACTTGCTTAAGGCGTCGGCGGCCTGTTGCGAAACGGCGATGAAATCCTGGGAGTCTTTGAACGTGACTGCGTGATTGATCGCGTAAGCCGTGGGAACCGTGCCGATCAGAATCAGCATGATCAGTCCCATGCCTTTCTGGCCGTCGTTGGAGCCATGGAAGAAACTCACGCCGGTGCAGGTGAGGATAAGCAGGCAGCGAATGTAGAACGGCGGCGGCTCCGCGCCCTCCGGAGCCTTATACAGTTTGGGGTCTTTGATTAGAGCTTTCGCCAGCAGCAGTAAGAGCGCGGCGCAACCGAAGCCCACGACCGGCGAGAGCAGAAGAGACTTGCCGATATTGGCAGCCTGTCCCCAATCGACGCCGCTGGTTCCGGTTTTTGGATTCATGAGCTGGTTCGCAATGCCAACTCCAATCACAGATCCGATCAAGGTGTGCGAGCTGGATGCCGGCAATCCGAAATACCATGTGCCCAGATTCCAGATGATCGCCGACACCAGCAGGGCAAAAACCATGGCAAAGCCGGCTTTGCTGCCCACCTGCAGAATGAGTTCCACCGGCAGCAACGAAATAATGGCAAAAGCTACCAGGCCGCTCGAGACCAGAACGCCCAGGAAATTCCAGAAGCCGGACCAGACCACGGCAATATGTGGCTCCAGCGAATGGGTATAAATCACAGTCGCCACGGCGTTTGCGGTGTCGTGGAAGCCGTTCACAAACTCAAATCCAAGAGCCACCAGCAAGGCAATTCCCAACAAAAGATAGGGCAGGAATGATTCCGCATGAACGTTAGAAAGATCGCGCAGCAGGCTGGAGCCGGCGTAGAGAACTCCAACCAGCAGCACGGCGCCAAAAATTAGCATGCCGAGTTTGCCCGGGGTGCGGGAGAGTTTCTGGTCGAGTACGCTCGGGGAGGCGGTAGCCATGATTTCCTCAGTTTGTTCTGGGATGAAAGCGCGTGCTGAAGTTCGCAACTATACGAAAAGAGTGTTACGGGAGTGTGAATAAGCGGCAACTGTACCGCGGGGCCTTACCTAGCGACCTAAGTTCAGGCTTATTAATGGAATGCCTCGCGGAAGGCCGCGCCATTGTTTACAATGATCGTCTGCCCAGACTGCAGCAGGCTCGCCAGTCGGGTTCACGAACGCTTTGGAACCGGCAAACCATCCATCGAGCGCGTCCCCCAGCGTGTCCGCTGGTGTGTCGGCCGTACCCTCCCCAACGGTTTTCTGGCGGGTTGAAGGCAGTTTGCTCGACCTGACCGTGGTGCGGCCGGTCGCGTTCTTCACCTGGAATGCCCAAACCTTCACCGACCGTTTCCGGCGGCGTGGACTGATTTTCCTGATGGCCGCCCTGCGGCCATTTCTCTATTCGACGAACCGTAAATTTGCAACGCGCGTGGTGCACACGGCGCTGCGGGGGGTTACCCGCGACCGCCTCGACCTGCTGGGCGAAGAGTATTTCCAATACAAATTAAAACCGCAGCTCAAGGCGAGTGGTATCAAACGCGTGCAGGAATTAGTGGCTGCGGGCGCGGACGTGGTCCTGGTAAGCCAGGCGCTCGAACACGTGATGAAACCTCTGGCCCTGCAATTGGGCGTGAAGCACATCGTGGCCAACCGGCTGGAGTTTCGCGACGGCGTGGCCACCGGAAGGTTGCTTGAGCCCGTGATCCGGCCGCGGGGAGCATTTGCGCGACTTAGGGATCAGAGCCCGGACGGACGGCGGGCTCCGAAGACCCTGGCGCGCCAACTGGACATTCCACTCGAAGAACTTCGCGGCGCAATCATCAGTTCCGCCCGAGAGACTAATGCGCCGGAGCATCCGATCGTGCATTTTGCAGGACAACGGCAGGCGCCGGGATTTTCGGTGCGCCAGGCGCTTACCGGCAAGCACATCATGTTGATCGGCGTGACCGGATTTATTGGCAAAGTGTGGTTAGCGAACCTGCTGATGGATTTGCCGCAGATCGGGCGAATTTATTTACTTATACGCCGGCAGAAATCGAATCCGGCGCAGCGCCGCTTCGAAAAAATAGTCGAAGAATCTCCGGTCTTCGATCCCTTATTCGAGAAATATGGAACGAGCCTGGGCGAGTATTTGCGCGAGAAAGTTGAGGTCGTCGAAGGAGATGTCACGCAGCCCGGACTGGGGCTGAGCGCCGAAGTTGCGCGGCGACTCCAGAGGAATCTTGATCTTGTAGTGAATAGCTCAGGTCTAACGGATTTTAATCCCGATCTGCGCGATGCGCTTACCACCAACACCGATGCCGCAATGACTATCCTGGAATTCGTTCGCGGCGCCGATCATGCCGGCCTGCTTCACCTTTCCACCTGCTACGTTGCGGGCGCGCGCGATGGGCGAGTGACCGAGAAGCTGGTTTCGAACTATACGCCGCGCTGGATCCCAAACTTCGATGCCGAGCAGGAATGGAACGCGTTACACGAACTGATCGGCCAGGCCGAGACGAAGGCTGAGAGCGAGGAAGTAACGTCCGAGTTGAGATCGCAGTCGCTGGCGAAAGAGCACGCGTCGAAGGGATTGCAAGGCGCGGCGCTCGAAAATCAGATCCGCAAGAATCGCATCCGCTGGTTGAAGACCTACCTGACCGAAGAAGGCACGCGGCGAGCGAAAGAACTCGGCTGGCCGAACACTTACACGCTGACCAAGAGCCTAGCCGAGTCTTTGATGGTGAAGCATGGCGCTGGGCTGCCCGTTGCAGTGGTGCGTCCGGCGATCGTGGAAACGTCAGTTGCCAAGCCATTTCTGGGATGGAATGAAGGGATCAACACTTCGGCTTCCCTTTCCTATTTGTTGGGCACGTATTTCCGGCAATTGCCTTCGAACGAAAGCAAGCGTCTGGACATCATTCCCGTCGATGCTGTTTGCGCGGGGATGACGCTGATTGCAGCGGCGATTGTCGAGCGTCGTCACGATCCTCTCTATCAGCTGGCGACCTCGGTTACGAATCCGTGCGATATGGGGCGCTCGATCGAGCTTACGTCTCTGGCGCACCGCAAGCACTACCGCGCACAGGAGGGGTTAGAGTCGTGGCTCCGGTTGCGTTTCGATGCAATTTCCGTGTCGAAGACGCGTTATCAGAGAATGTCCGCCCCGGCGCAGCGGGCTATTGTGAAATCGATCCAGAGGGTTATGTCGCCGCTGCCGCTAAAAAAGACCCCGCTTGTGAAGGCGGAAAGAAATCTGGAACGCGTCGAAAAGCTGATCGAGCTGTTTGAGCCTTTCATCCTGCTCAACGAACACGATTTTGCCGCCGACAATATTGAAAAGCTCTCGCATGCGCTGGTGGAGTGCGAGCGGAAAGAATTTGGATACAACGCGCGGACTCTTGACTGGTGGGATTACTGGATCAACGTGCATATACCGGCGCTGCGGCGGTGGACCTATCCATTGATCGAGGGTAGGCCGCTGGAAGCGCGTCCGGCGCGCAGTTTGCAGGTTTCAAGCCAGAACGGCGAGACCGTGAAAACGGGGACGGGTGGGAATTGGTGAATGGCGATTTTTCTTACGGGATCGACGGGATATATTGGGGCGCATGTTGCGGCAAATCTGCTGCGCGATCATGGAGTAGCACTGAATGTGCTGGTGCGGGCACGAGATGCAGGCGAAGCAGAAAATCGACTGTGGCAGGGTTTGCAGTTGCACATGGATTTTCCACAGTTTTACGAGTATCTGCAGACCCGGGTGCGGGTCTTTCGCGGTGATTTGACCGATCCCGGTTTCGGGCTCAGCCGTGACGAATACGACCGGCTGGTGCACACTACTGATTCCATCATTCACTGTGCCGCGTCGCTGAACCGGAAATCGGAAAAGAGCTGCCTCAATGTCAATCTGCGCGGCACGCTCGAGGTCATCACGCTGGCGCGGCACATTGAGCATTACCATGGACTGCGCCGCTTTAGCTTGGTGAGCACGGTTGCTGTGGCCGGCAAACGGCAGAATGAAGTCGTGAGCGAAGATCGCTCCATCGATTGGGAGCGCTCCGACTATGATCCCTACGCGCGCACCAAGAAATTTAACGAGCATATGCTGCGCGTGTTGCTTCCGGAAACTCCCAAGACTATTTTTCGTCCCAGCATCGTGCTCGGCGACAGCCGTTATGCCGAAACGACGCAGTTCGACATGGTGAAATCATTTGTGTTTCTTGCGGGGCTGCCGGTTCTCCCATTTCGTCCCACGGACAAAATCGACATTGTGAATGTGGACTTCGTTGCCGAGGCGATCGCGACCCTCCATCAGAAAGGCCAGCCCGATTACGACACATACCATCTTTCTTCGGGCACCAGCTCCCAGACCTTTCGTGAGATCACGCGCGCACTGGCGGCGGCTCAAAACAAACGTGCGCCGGTGTTCGTTCCCGTGGCGGAGAAACCCTTTGCTGGCTCCGTGAATTTTCTATCGAACCGCAAAGGACCCATGGGGAAAAGCGCTTCGCTGATGAAGGTCTTCATGCCGTATCTTGTTTGGAACACGGTATTCGACAACCGGCGCGTCGTAAAAGAGTTGGGCAAAAAGCCGGCGCCATTCTCCGAATATTGTTATCCGCTCATGAAATTCAGCCGCGAAAATAATTTCGAGTATCCTTACCATCCCTGGCCGGCTGCCGTGGGAGGAACTGCCGCATGATGGATTTCATTCTGGAAGCGTGGGTCAGCAGCTCAATCGAGCGTGCCAAAGCCTCATGGATGCTGGGCGGCGGCAAGCGCTGGAAGCCGGGCGAGAAACTGAAGCTGCTATTCGCGGGCTACAACGGTACAAGAAATATGGGATCCGACGTGCGGGTCGAGGAGATGCTGCGGCAGATTCGGCACATTCTTGGCCCGGATCGCGTCGAATTCAGCGTGATGAGCCAGAACTTCGATTTCTCCCGCGGCTATTTCGAAGGCACGAAGCAGGTTCATCTGCCGGATATTTTTCCGCCGTTCCTTGCCAATGAAGTGCCGCAGCATGACGGCGTGGTCGCGTGCGAAGGCTCGATGTTCAAGAGCAAGTTCGCCAATGCTCTTACCACGATGATGATTGGGTCGCTGGGGATTGCGGCGGCGCAGAACAAGCTGTCGGTGGGGTACGGCGCCGAGGCCGGGCATATGGATCCCCTGGTCGCGAAAATGTGCGGGCGCTACTGCAAAAATTCCTTCGTGATTACCCGCAACGACGAGTCGCGCACCGTGCTGCGTGAGCTGGGCGTGCCTACCGAACTGGGTACGGATACGGCGTGGACGTTTGAACCGCGTCCAGCGGAATACGGGCAGAGCGTGCTGCGAAAAGTGGGCTGGGATGGGCGCACGCCAGTGCTCGTGGTCTGCCCGATAAATCCATTCGAGTGGCCGGTACGTGCCTCGGTTGCGAAGTACGCAATTCACAGTCTGACTGGCGCTTACAAGGACAGCCATTACCGTACGGTTTACTTTCACAACTCCGGACCTGCGGCCGAGCAAGCATATCGAAAATACTGGACAGCGATTGCCAATGCGGTCGACGCATTCCGAAAAAAGAAAAATGTTTTCGTAATTCTGGCCGCAACTGAACGGCTGGATGCGCGCCCGGCGAACAAGATCGCGGAGAAACTGGGCGGGGTGCCGGTTCTCACATCCGACGGATACAACATGTATGAGCTGGTCAGTGTGCTGCGAGCCTGCCATATGATGGCCTCGTCGCGCTATCACGGGATTGTGACTTCGATGCCGGCGCTGGTGCCGTCAGTGGGAATCACGATGGACGAGCGCATTCGCAATCTTATGCGCGAGCGCGGACATCAGGATTTGCTGATGACGGTCGATGATCCGGAGCTTGAAGCAAAGCTGCTTGCCGCGCTCGAGCGATTAAGTTGTGAGAGCGAATCGATTGCTGACGGAATCGCGCGCACCGTCGTACGCAATTTAAAAGTGATGGCCCGCATGGGCATTTATTTTGAGGAAGAATTGCAGAGAAGGTATCCCGAGTTTGGAACTCGCCAGGGCGAATGGAGTTGGGAAGACTATTTGCCTCCGATGAACAGCGGCTTGCGCGAGCTGGTGGCAGCTTACAATTAGAAGCCGCTCCGCTTACCTTCTGTCTACAACATTTTCGGAATCGGGCTCGGTTTACGAACGAACGTGGCTACACAGATCCCATTTATCGCAGAGATCTTCTCGCAACTGCAGGCGGCGGGAGATACTCGCATCCTCGCGGAAATTCGCGACGGCCAGGTCACGGGAGTCACAGGCAGCGAATTGCTGGAGCTGGTTCGCAAGGCAAGGACGTTTATTGCCTCGAAAAAACTAAACTCAGGCGACCGCTGCGGGTTGCTGGCTGCGAACAGCATTCGATGGGTTGCGGTGGATCTGGCGCTGATGGCCGAGGGCCTGATCGTCGTTCCGCTGTATTCGCGACAGGCGTCGGCCGAGCTGATCGCCATGATGAAAGATTGCACGCCGTCCATGGTTTGCTGCGGAGACGCGAATTTGCGCGACTCAATCGCGAAAGACTGGCCGGGTGCTCCGCCGCAGGTTCTGTTCGAAGACGTGTTCGCTGGCGTGGAAGGTATTCAGCTGGAGAGGCCACAGGTTGGAAACGACAGCCCGGTGACCATCATCTACACCTCAGGAACGTCCGGCGATGCGAAAGGCGTCGTGCTCACCGCGGCGAATGTTGGCTTCATGCTCGAACGCACTTCGGAGCGACTTAGCGAACTGATGGCAGGGTCAAGCGGACAAGAGCGAATCTTTCATTACTTGCCCTTTACCTTTGCCGCCTCGTGGATCGCGTTGTTGACCTTTCTCATGCGCCGCAGCCTGGTGACAATCAATACCGATCTGACGAAAATCGCGAGTGACATGCGTACTGTTGCCCCAGACTATTTCCTTAATGTCCCACAATTGCTCGAACGCATGCGCCGGGCCGTGGACGAGCAGCTTTGGCAGACCGGGGGTGTGGCGCAGGCGATTTACTCGCGAGCCAAAGGTGCATGGGCGAGAAAGCAGGAGGGACAATCGCAGGGTGCGGATGCGATCTGGTTGTGGCTAGCCAACCGGCTGGTTTTTCCGGCAATCCGAAGAAAAATGATCGGGAAGAATCTGAAGGCCCTGATCTGCGGCTCCGCGCCCCTCAGCGCCGAGACGCAACTTTACTTCATGATGCTGGGCATTCGCGTGCTGCAGGTCTATGGACTTACAGAAACTACGGCAATCTGTACCATGGACGATCCCAATCGCGTCGAGGTTGGGCGCGTCGGTCCCGCGATTGCAGGCATGGAAATGCGGCTTGGCGAAAATGATGAGATTGTGGTGCGTGGGCCAAACATCTTTCGAGGTTACTGGAATAGGCCGCAACAAAGTGCCGAAGCGCTCCGCGACGGATGGTTTCATACGGGCGATCAGGGCGAGATGGATGCCGCCGGCAACTGGCGCATCGCAGGGCGAATCAAGAATCTGATCGTTCTGGGGTCTGGCCACAAACTTTCTCCCGAGCCGATCGAAATCGCGATCGCTCGAAACTTGCCCGATGCCCAGCAGATCGTAGTCGTGGGCAACGGACGCGGATATTTGACCGCCATTATCACCGGGAAGGTGGAGATCGCCGCGGCACAGGCCGCGCTCGACGCTGTGAACTCCGATCTGCCGCATTACAAACAGGTAAGGGCTTTTGTGATGCGCGAGGAACCCTTTACCATCGAGAGTGGAACGTTAACAGTCAATGGAAAGCTGAAGCGTGACGTGATAGCCGGGCAGATGAAGAATGAGATCGAGGAAATGTACGGCGTAAAGCAGGCGGTTTAGAGCGAAAACTTTGGCATCTACAAAGAACATTGACTTTAATGAAGCGCGCACCGGGGCGAAACCGGCAGACCATCGCTCCGGAAGCGCTCTGTCGTGGTCTTTCAACGATGGAGTGATCGAGTTGGCTCTGCACCGCGCGCCCTGCAACGAACTGGGATCGATCGCCCTCGAGGAGCTGGAACAATTTGCTACCGCGCTGCAGGAGATGCAGGGCGCAGCGCACGCCTTGATTATTTACAGTCAATTGAAAGCCGGATTCTGTGCAGGCGCGGATTTGCGTGAGTTGTATGGCCGATCGCAGGCGATGGCGGCAGGGGAGGCGTTGAAGGGCGTACGGGATTTTCTGGAGCGGATTCATCGTGTGCTGAATCTCATCGACGCCGTACCGTTAACCACGATTGCCGCGGTACATGGAGTGACCTTCGGCGGTGGTTTTGAGCTTGCTCTGACCTGCGACTTAATCATTGCCGACAAGATGGCGCGTTTCTGTTTCCCGGAATTGCGTTTGGGATTGATCCCCGGATTCGGTGGCATCCCTCGCCTGAAACGAGATTTAGGCAATGCGGTGGTGCGCGATCTTCTGCTTACCGGCCGGAGTTTTAACGCGACCAAAGCGCAGCAGATCGGTTTGGTAAGCCAGGTCGTGGGCGAAGGCGAAGTGTTGCGGGCGGCCCGGGCAACCGCTGCGCAACTTGGAAAATTCGATGGTGCGACGGCATCGGCGGCGAAGAAATTCATCAAGCCTATTCCGTATGACGAATTGCGCCATGAGATCGATCTCTTTTGCCAGCTGTTTGTAAGCCCGGCAGTTGAGTCAGGATTGAAGAAATTTGTCGATAGCACGGATGCGCAGCCGTACTTGCCTTAGTGAGTCGATTCCGTTCCGGCTCTCGCGGAGAAGCTAGAGAAGAGGATTATGCCTACCGCTGAACAAACGCTGACGGAAATCATCAACCTTGCAGCCGCGCATTTCAAAGTGTCCCAAGAGAGAATCAGCCCTGACGGCGACTTCTTCAAGACCCTCGGTATCGACAGCCTGCAGGCGCTCGATCTCCTGACGAGACTGGAACACCACTTTAAGATTGAGCTTCCAGACTACGAACTGCAGGGTGTCTCAGATTTTCGCACCCTGGCAGCAAGAATCCAAGCGAGACTCTGACGGTCCGCTTGCGATTGCCCTGCCTGTTGATTGCGAGAGAACGTGCGCCGTAACACATCCCGGTTTGCGCGAACGACAATCTACAATCTAAGATCACCAGTTCTCATGCTCGATCTGCAAAAGTACAGTTGTCTGGGCGCGGCCCTGCGCGATGCTCTCGACCGCTTCGCCGCCGAAACCTGCCTCATCGAAGCGGATCGTGATCGGGAGAAGACTCGCCTCACGTATTCCGACTTCAAGGAAACCGCTCTGCCTCTGGCCCGCGCGCTCGAGGACGCGGAGTTCGAGGCCGGAGATCGGGCTGCAATTCTCATGACGAATCAGTCAAAGTGGCTGATTTCGGCGTATGCGATTTTTTACGCGGGCGGCGTTCTAGTTCCGCTCGATTACAAGCTGACTGCGGTGGAGCATTTGCAATTGCTTGCACATTCGAAGGCCAAAGTGCTGGTTGTCGAATACTATCTTTGGCGCGCCATCATGCAGGCGCCCGATTTTCACGACATCAAGACCAAGCTAGTGCTGGTTACAGAAGCGCCTTTGGGCGCCGATCTCGCTGGAGGATTTCGCTGGGAAGACTTTCGGCGCAAAGGCGCGCCCGATTTTGTGATGCGCCAGCGCGAGGATGTCGCGTGCATCGTTTATTCGTCGGGCACAGGTGGACGCCCCAAGGGATGCGTCTTGACACACGAGAATTATCTGGAACAGTGCCGCGCATTGACGGCCTGGTATCCATTCTGGCCGGGAGTTCGCTATCTGAGCATCCTGCCTACGAACCATGCGATCGATTTCATGGTGGGATTCATTGGGCCTTTTGTCTGCGGCGCGTGCGTGGTGCATCTGCGAACGCTGCGTCCGGAGTTTGTCCGCGACGCGTTTCTCCGTTATCGAATCACCTACGTGTCCCTGGTGCCGATGATCGTCAAGAATCTGGAGCGGGGCCTGCGCGCCAAAATGGAGGAAGTGCCGCCCTGGAAGCGAACAATTCTGAATCAGCTAATCTCCCTCAATAAAATGCTCACGCGCAGGCGGCCGCGTCCAAAATTGAGTCGCGCTTTGCTCCCAGGAGTACATCGCGCGTTCGGCGGGGAACTGCTCGCTCTGATTACCGGGGGCGCGTTCATGGAACCTTCGACCATGCAGTTTTTCTACGATCTGGGAATTCCGGTGGTGAACGGTTATGGATTGACCGAAGCCGGAACTGCTCTGACTTTGAATGATTTGAAACCCTTTCGGGCCAATACCGTTGGCAAACCGCTGCCGGGGGTGGAACTGAGAGTGCTGAGTCCGAACGAGGAGGGAATTGGTGAAATCGCGGCGCGCAGCAAAACCGTCATGTCGCACTATCTCGACGACGCCGAGTTGACGCTGGAAACGATCGTTGAGGGCTGGCTGTTGACGGGCGACTTGGGGCGCTTCGATCGGACGGGGCATCTGCAGTTATTTGGCCGCAAGAAAAACATGATCGTGACCGAGGGCGGCAAGAACATTTATCCCGAAGATATTGAAACCGTTTTCGATGGGCTGCCGGTGAAGGAATATTGCATTTTCGCAGCGAACTATGTTTGGCCGCAAAAAGAGCTGGGTCACGAGATGCTCGTGGTGACACTGCGACTCGAGCCGAATCAACACTTCGACAGCAAACTGCTCGAAGATATCCTGACGCGAAACCGCAGGTTGCCGGATTTCAAGCGCGTCGGGGGATACGTGATCTGGGAAAAGGACTTTCCCCGCACCGCTTCCATGAAAATCAAACGGCAGGAACTGGCCGAAGAGATGGGAGCGGCACTGCAGCCGGGAGCGGTGGTCGCTCTGTGAACGACGAACAACTGCGGTATCTCGCCATTGTGAATCCGGCGGCGGGAGGGGGGCGGCGGCGCATGCTGCTCGCTCCGGCGCTGGACCGGTTGCGCGCAGCCGGAATCGCGATCGAGATAGCGGAAACAGAAAAAGTGGGCGATGCAACCCGCATCGCGCGGGAGGCGTACGCGAATGGACGGCGGCGGTTCATTGCCGTCGGCGGCGACGGCACTTCCTATGAAGTTGTGAATGGATTATTTCCCGAGGCTTTAAAAGGCGGTTGCCCGACGCTCGGTTTCCTTCCGCTTGGAACCGGAAACTCGTTTCTGCGCGATTTCAGCGACCGCGGTACCGAATACGCGATCGAATCTCTGATCGAAGGCCGGTCGCGAGATTGTGATGTGCTTCGTTTACGGCATCGCCAGGGAGTCCTCTACTTCATCAACTTGCTGAGCGTAGGGTTTGCGGCCGATGTCGCGACCTTGCGAGCACGACGATTCAGCGCCCATGGCGAGTTGGGATACATCGTGTCGATTTTTCTGGGGCTGGCACGTTTGCGGAGAAGGCCTTTTCCAGTGCGCGCGGGCGGAGACGCAAATTTCGATCGCCGCCGTTGTTTGTTTCTTGCGTTCAACAATAGCAAATTTACCGGCGGAACAATGATGATCGCGCCAAAAGCAGAAGTGCATAGCGGCATGATCGAGTACGTTCGCTGGGGCCCAATTAGCAGGTTGGGTCTCATCCGCAATTTGCCGCGGCTTTACGACGGAACGCACATTGAGCATCCCTTGGCGGAGCGAAAGGCCGTGAAGCGTTTAGAGTTCGATCTGGATTCTCCCGTCGATGTAATGGTCGATGGAGAAGTGCTGACTTTATATTGCGAGGAATTGGATGTGCTTCCTTCGGCTCTAAGCGTGGTGGCGTGAACCGAGCGTCAGCCTACACGTGATATAAAAATAAATCACCAGGAAGGAATTCATGTCTGAGCTGCGGCGAAATCGTCGACAGGAAGGAAAGGGTAAGCCCGAAGCGCAACCCATATCGCGCGACAAGCTAATTTGGGCAGGAATCGTGGTTGTGATTGTCATCGCGTATGCGGGTTTCTGGTATTACAACAACCACCGCTACGATGCATTTGCCAAGTGCCTCGCCTCGGCACAGACCAAGATGTATGGGCTTTACTGGTGCCCGCACTGCGCCGAGCAGAAAGCGATGTTCGGGAAATCTTTCCGCTACGTACCCTACGTGGAGTGCGCCATCAAAGGCTCACGCGAGCTTGCGCCCGCATGCCAATCTGCAGGCGTGAAATTGTTTCCGAGCTGGCAGTTCGGATCGAATCCTCCGGTTGAAGGTGTCTTTCCAATGCAGGAACTCAGTGATAAAACCGGATGTAGCCTGCAGTGACAGCGGCTCCCAACCAGCCAGTTGGGTTCAAAAGAACTCCCGCGAACGATAACGGGAGGCTGTTCGCAGCCATCGCTGTTCTCGCGCTCTTGGGCATGGTAGTTTCTGCGATATCGCTGCAGCGGCACTATGCAAAATCCGCTTCATCGTTTTGCGAGTTTGGGGAGAAGTTTAACTGTGACGTTGTCAACCGGAGCGAGTATTCAACGGTGATGGGAATCCCGGTGGCGGGAATTGGCATGGCCGGTTACGCACTTCTCCTGGCGCTGGCTACCTTTTATCGCAAGCGGCCTCAAACCGCCTCGCGGCTGTTGGCTGTGTCGGCCGCGGGATTGGCCTTCGCCCTTTACCTGACATATATCGAGGGATACGTTCTGGAAACGTGGTGCATATTGTGTCTTAGTTCGCTGGTCACGATCACAGGGATCACTCTTATGGCGCGAGTGCTTAAGGTCCGATCGAGAAGTCCAATGTGAATTCGCCGCTGTCGCCGGCCAATGTAAATCAGTAGATCCGATGGCAAAAACCCAGACAATCGAGAACGAAGGTTCACCCGCCGTAAGGGCCAGTGGCGCGACTGGGGACTTGCGGCTGCACAAATTCCGTAGCCGCATTTTTCGCAATACCCGTTTTCTGCGCGTCTGGCTGCCGCCGGGCTATGACGACCCTGCCAATCAAGGGAACTTTTATCCAGTACTGTATTTGAACGATGGACAAAATCTGTTTGAAGCCGTTTCGGCTTTCGGTGGAGTTGAGTGGCAGGCGGATGAAACGGCAGATCGCCTGATTCGCGAAGGCGCCGTGCCTCCGATGATCATCGTGGGTATTGACAATACTGGAAAGGAGCGGCTGCGCGAATATATGCCGCACCGCTCCATGCATCCCATGATGCTGCGCGTGCAGGGAAAGTATTATCCAGATTTCCTGATCAAAGAAGTAATGCCCTTCGTCGAGCGCAACTATCGCGTGGCGACACGGCCTGAAGATACGGGGTTCGGCGGATCATCGCTGGGAGCATTGATCGCTCTGCACACCGCCATTGTGCGGCCGGGAGTCATTGGAAAGTTGTTGCTCGAAAGCCCGTCACTATGGGTTTCAAACCGGCAAATCATCAGGGACAGCCGCGCTGTAAGAATTTGGCCCGACAAAATATTTCTGGCGGCGGGAACGGCAGAGGCGGGTAGCGTCGAGAGAAGCCGGAAAGTTGTCGATGACGTGCGTCAGTTGGAGGCCATCGTGCGCCGCGCCGTGTTGAGCGAGAAACGGTTGCGAACGGTTATCAAGGATGGCGGAACGCATAGCGAAGCGGCGTGGGCGGAACGCTTTCCGGAGGCTTTGCAATTCCTGTTCGGCCCATCGTGACTTCGACCGAGTCCGAAATCGGAGCTGACTCCCTGCTTAATTTCCATATCTCGAATACAACTAGCGCCATGATCGGTACGCTGACTTGAAAGTGTGTCCAGCGAGCAAATGGTCCAATCAGCGGGAGCACAAAAGTAAGATAGAGCAGAAGGGCGAAACGAGATTTTAGGTGAGATTCTGGACAAGCAACAAGCCAGTTCGCAAGAAGAAGGAAAGCTGGCGCAAGAATGACCAGGTCGTATACCGTGAGATGCGGAGCGATCAGGACCGTCGCAAACAGTAACGCTGAATAGCGCAGCGGAAGAGGCAGGCGGCTGCGCCAGCAGGCGATCGCAAGAAAACAGACCAAGGCTGTGCTAATAAGATAAAGCGCCAGTGAAACTGAGCTCCCCGGGATCAGCATGGTCCAAAATGTGCGTAAACAGTGGGTGTGATAGGGTCTGGGCTCGAACCATCGAGCTTGCTCAGGTACCTTGAGCAGCATCCGTACCCAGTCGCGCAAGGGGGCCGAGCCGTAATAAAGCCATCCGCAAGTTAATTGGGTGATTGACGAAAGCAATGCGCCGGCAACGACTCGCCACCGGAGCGTGACCGCAAACACGATCGCCGAAGCGAGCGCCAACTGCGGCTTGAAGATGAGAAATCCAATCGCGAGGCCCGCGAGGAATTCACGCTTGCTGCGAAAAGCGAGAAAAGCGAGGGTAAAGCACGCGAGCGCCAGGGCGGAAGTCTGCCCCCACAAAATGAGATGCCAAAAGGGCGGAAACGCCACGGCCAGAATCATCACTGTAAATTCTTGCTGGCGCAGATTTGGGCAGGCGCGCCATACGGCGTAACAAGACAGGCTGTAAATGGCTGCGGTCGAAGCTAACCAGAGAAGCAGCGCCCAGGCGTAAGAAAGTTCCGCGAAGGGAACAAGCAAAATGGAAACCTGCGGCGGATAGAGCGGCAAATAGCGAATGCCGGCTGCAGCTGGAACACGAGCCGCGGCTAACTTTGCCTGCGCATCCATGTTATAGAGATCGGCTCCCCGATGAGCAATCGCGAGCGAGCCGAGGGTATAGAGATGTAGAAAATCGGTTCCCTTGAGATTGCCCGTCCGATCGCGAAGCCCGGGTGAGCTGACGTTCCACAGGTAGACAGACCAAAGACAGAGCGCGAGGATAAGGCCGTGTGCGCGAAGACGGCGTGCGGTCAGCCAGGCACCAGGTTTCGCCGGAATCATCAAAGTGCTTGTCGCGAAGTTCATCTTCATGACGAGGGAGCATCTAAAGACGACTTCGAAAAACTGCCTCGATGTCTCGTCATTAGGACTAGAGGCAGAAGAATAGGAAAAAATAAGACGAGAAAATTGGGCAACAATGGAAGCTGGTTCGAGGGCGGCCTTAGATTTGGCAAGAAAAGTAGAAGCATCAACGACGTAACCCAGGGCCAGCTTACGATCGCTCCGAAAACGAACTGAGGGAAGCGGGGCAATCTGTGCCAATCCTCGAGCAGTAGCATCGCAGGAAGAATCAGCAAAACTTGATTGAAGGGTGGAAATAATGAGAACACGAGAAGCGCTCCCATCAGAAATGTGGCGAGCAGACTACTAAACTGCTTCGAGTCCGCTGGGCATGTGCGATTTTGCCAGGCGAACACCACGAGTCCCAGAACGATGATGGCTCCGACGACGTTTCCCAGCGCATCGCCGAGAGCCGCGCAAAGCAGGGAAGAATTCGGTGAGTACATTCGATATGCCGAGAGGCCGGTAATAAAATATCCGAACCAGCCGGGAAGAAGAAGTTCACCAAGCAGGAACAGCGTGCTCAATGCAATCGTGAAGCTCACAGCCATGTTGCGCCTGTTCCGCCAGTTTCCGAATGTCCAGATCGCAAACCAACACAGAGGCATCAATGACATTTGAGGTTTTATGGTGGAGAGCGCGAGCAACACGCCAGCTGTCTTAAAGTGATGCCGATTCACGCACCATGCACCGGCGATCAACAGGAATCCGACATAGAGGCCGAGCTGTTCAAGGCGTAAACCTTGCACAATTTGCGGACTGCTTAAAGTAAACAGGACCAATGCGGTTCCCACCTCCCACGGTATAGAGCAGCGCAGGAGGTCCAGGCAGAGCCACACCGTCAACGCCGTCAACAAGGCTAATACAATCCAGGCCACGCGGCGTACGTGAGCAAAGTCGGAGTACACAGCCGGCGCCATTACAAACACTACATAAACCGGATAGGCAAATCGCTGTTCGTTAACGATAGATTCCGGCGGCCCCTGGTAGCTTTGATTGATCGTGTGGCCGTAGAAAGCCATCTGAATCTGATGGCTGACTTCAGGTCCGTAGGGATTGCGGCGATGGAGCAGGAGTTCACGTGCGCCAACCCAGGGGGAATACAAGTCCCCCATCGGGTTTTTGATTCCGTCGCGGACTTCGCCCCACCGCCGATCATAGGGCTTCAGGACTTTTACCGTATAGGCTGACGTGACCGCTGTCGCGAGTAAGCTTAGGAAAAGCCAGATCCAGTTTTTCATTCAGCGGGAAATCTGATACGGCTGCAGTAGAGGAGGCGAATCATCAGCGTTCACCCTCCAAACGCGGCGGTTCTTGAAGTAGGTCAATAACTCTTGGTTCGCATCGTTACCCATATCGCGAGCCCACACGACTTTGGAACTGTCAATATTCGAATCGTTGTAAACCCACTCCTGGTCGACATTGTGACTCGAGCTGTAGCTTACAATTACCAGTTGTTGACCAGGAAATTGCTGTGCTTGACGCAGGATACTGGCCCTTTTTAAATTGCCTCGCGGCCAAGCATTTTCGATCGGAACATGAGCCGCCACGGCAGTTACACGCAGCAGAATCATAGCGCATGCCAATACCGGAACGGCGCGAACGAACGCAGGACCCACTCGCGGCTGTAAAGAGCGGCAATACCAAAGTTGGCGTAAACACTGGACAAGCAGAATGTAGAGAGCTCCCACTGCGGGCGAGAAATAATGTGGCGGGGCCCAGGTTTCAACCGCCAGGCCCACAGCCACAGCAGCGGCGACCGCCAGGGGCAACCGCATCTTTCGCCGCCGGACGATCCAGGGGAGCGCGAGGAGAGGTATGGTGAGCAAGACCCCAATGAAGGATTGCCACCACACCCAGGCTTTTAGGGCCGCCCGCGAAAGGAAGCCGGGGAGAGTAGTGTTCCTTTCAAAGTCCTTTCGTTCGGCGCGATAAAAATCCCGCATAATCGCGTGGTGGTATAACCCTTCAGGTGGCTCTGTTTGCCAGGGAAAATATGGAGCTGCCGCGTAGGCCGAGCGATTGACCTGGTATGTCATTCGAAAAGCATGCCCGGTGACGCGGTGGTAATAATAACCGGTAGCGAAAGCTCCACAGACAAGAATGAGAGCAAGAGGCAGGACAGCGGTGTATAGACCGTGCGCTGTCGGGCGGCTTTTTCCGGTTAGCCAGAGTAGCATCGCGACGGCGACCGGGATGCTGGCGAGCAAACCCTCGAATGGACGGCTGTTCGCAAGAATCATGAGGCCTACGCCCATCCATAAGGAATCTGAAATCCGCGGATGTTTACGTAATCGCGGCCATGCTCCAAGAACAAGCGCGCCGGCAAGAGCAACGATGGAAGCGCACCAGTAGCCGTTCATCCAGTAGCTGAGTATGCCTAAACGCAGCGCAGCGATCGCACCTCCAAGTAATGCCCAGGAAGGTGGAAACCAACCCTGCAGCATCCAGCATAGGGCCGAACACATGAGCGCAGTCGCCAGGAGCTGCCCGATCCAGGGATTGCCTAGAAGCTGGCCGGCAGCAAGAACCAGGCCTTGTGCCGGCGGGTACATCGACATGTATGTAGGGTGTTGAATGATGTGGAAGGTCTCGAAGTGAACCCACATGGGGTGCGGGGGATTGGTGAGCCGGCCGTGGGCAAACGTGTCAGCCGCGAGAAGGTAACTGAACTCGTCGTGAGCGCTGGGTTGAGGAACTCCGATGACCGGGATGAGCGCAACCCGAACAACAATGACGCTCAGGCCCACCACCAGAACCGCAAGGCGCTTGTGCCGCGCCAGCCGGATTAACCTGTGTTCAATTGAGCGGAATGTAGTGGGATTGCCTTGAGCTGAGACATTTCGAGAGCGAATCAGTATTAACGTCCCGGCGGACGCGACCAAGAGAAGTTCCAGCAGGATTAAGAGCCATGGAGCGAGACGGGCGTAAAGTGTATACATCGCAACCAGATTGGGAAACTCTACTCTACCAGTGAAGCAGGCGGCAACCCGCGTTCCTTCTGAGGCCAGGTTGAATGTGGTGCGACCCAGACTCGTGCAAAGACATCCCGGGGCAGCGCTGTTGATTGCGCTTGCGGGCGCGATGGGCATGCTTTATTACCATCTTTTTCTTTTCGTGCCGAGGGCATTGGAAGTCCGTTCCGCAAAAGGTCTCGGAGGCGGATACTCATTCGGCAACGACTTCTATCCGGTATGGCTTACCTCCCGGGAAGCACTGCTTCGCCATGGGGAGCCGTACAGCTCGGAAATAACACAAGAAATTCAAATTGGCCTGTTCGGTCGTCCATTGGACGCGCGGCATCCGTTCGACCCTCCCATTCGATATCGCGAATTCGCTTATCCGGCTTTCGTCGATCTTCTTTTCTGGCCGCTGGCATACCTGCCATTTCCGGTCGTGCGCGTGCTTCTCGCGATTTCTTTGCCAATCATCACCGCGGGCGGGCTCTTGCTTTGGCTGAGAGCGATTGACCTTCGAGCCAGTCCAAGTTTGGTTGCAATATTTCTGCTGCTCACGCTTTGCAACTACCCAATTCTGGAGGCGCTATTTGCCGAACAATTGGGTCTGGTCGTTGGATTCGCATTAGCAGCTTGCATTGCGGCGCTAACTGCGGGCAAATATGGGACGGCGGGAGTTCTGTTGGCGCTGACGACGATCAAGCCACAGATGGTGGTTCTGCTCATAATCTTTCTTTTGCTATGGAGCGCGGCAAAGTGGCGCGAGCGACATCGCCTGGCTGAAAGCTTCGCTGCAACCGAAGCTCTGCTGTGTTGTTCCGCGCTTCTGGTCTGGCCACACTGGATACAGCAGTGGGTTCGAGTTCTCTTTGGTTACCGCGACTACTCGGGTGTTCCCCTCGTAATCGACCTCCTGGGTCCGCGATTTGGGCCGATCATTGGGCCTGTGATTATCGCCGGCATGATTGGGGCTAGTGCGACTGTGGCCTGGCGCGTCCGCAAATATTCGGTTGTGTGCCCAGAGTTCCGGCTGGCCGTGGGCTTGCTGTTGGCCGTGACTGTCGTCGCCGTCCTGCCTGGGCAGGCCGTATACGACCATATCTTGCTGCTACCCGGAATCTTGCTGGCGGTGGGTTCCTGGCATCGTTTGCTCCCGTCCCAGAGGCTGATTCGAGGACTCACGTCGATTGCGACTGCGGCACTTTCGTGGCAATGGATTGCAGCGCTGGCAATCATCGCCATCCGTCCATTGATCTCCTCTCAACGGTTCTACTCGGCTGAGATTTTCGTTCTACCCATTCGTATGGCCGAACCTTTCCCTTTTGTCCTGCTGATACTGCTGGCAGTGGTGATGCGAAGCGTCCTCCGAACAGAACTCCAGCCGGGTGCGAGGACGAAGTCGCTACAGAGCAATACGGAATTGAGCTAGGTTTTTTATCCGGTGGCGCGCTCTATCGCGGCGCCGCCGCCCGTTCTTCTGTTTTCGGCAACAGGCCATCCACGATCTGGATCATCTCATCGTCGACCGTGCGATTGCGGGAAATGGCTTCGGTCAGGCGGATGGAAACGATTTTATTGGCGCGTAATGCAGCCATGCATCCGAATTCTCCGCGGTGCACCATATCGATTGCGCCCAGGCCGTAACGCGTGGCCAGGACACGATCAAAGGCGGTGGGGGAGCCCCCGCGCTGAATGTGTCCCAGAACTACGGCGCGGGTTTCGTAGCCAGTGCGCTTCTCGATTTCGCGCGCCAGAATATTGGCGATACCGCCAAGTTTGACGTGGCCGAACTCGTCTTTGCCCATATCCTGCAAGACCGGCGCACCCTGGCCCGGCTCAGAGGAGGAAAACTTGGCGCCTTCGGCGACAACCACGATCGAGAAATAAAGTCCACGCTCATGCCGCTGGCGAATCGAGTCGGCCACCTTGTCGACGTCGAAGGGCCGCTCGGGAATTAGGATTACGTCGGCGCCCCCGGCAATGCCGCTGTAGAGAGCGATCCAGCCGGCGTCGCGCCCCATGACCTCGACGACCATCACCCGATTGTGGGCCTCAGCCGTCGTATGTACGCGGTCCAAGGCCTCGCACACGATGTTGCAGGCCGTATCGAAGCCAAATGTGTAATCAGTGCCGCCCAAATCGTTATCGATAGTTTTGGGAACACCAACGACTTTCGCGCCCCGTTCGTGCAGTTTCTGCGCAACCGAGAGGGTGTCGTCGCCACCGATCGCGATCAGCGCCTGAATTTGGTTTTTCTCGAGAGTAGCAAGGCAACGGTCGATACCGTCGGGACGTTTCGAGGGATTGGTGCGCGAAGTTCGCAGAATCGTACCGCCGCGGGGCAGAATTCCGCCCACTGCATCAAGGTCAAGCGGTGTACTCATGTCCTCGATCAGGCCGCGCCAGCCTTCCAGAAAGCCGACAAATTCGTCTCCATAGGTGAAAATACCTTTGCGTACCACGGCGCGAATTACGGCGTTCAGCCCCGGGCAGTCTCCCCCGCCGGTCAAAATACCGATCTTCATTCTTTTCTCCACTCCCCTTCGCACTCACGGGTCAGCGGTCCGGGTTCAAGTGCGCGAATTGCCCCCAGCGCACGACCTGACTCTAGCAGTAGCCTGCAAAAAGCTTAACATCAAACTCATCTTGTGCAGGCAGGTGTGCAAATCAATTCCAAGTCCGCATAACCGGTTCCCCACAAGTTCTATGATCTGCAGCGGTTCCGCGATAAACTGGCTTTCGCATGCGCGTACTGGGCATCGACTGCGGCGGCGAGTATACCGGTTACGGTATTGTCGAGATGGATTGCCACGGCCTCTTGGTATGCCTGACAAGCGGCGCAATCAAGCTTTCCCCGCGTGAACCTTTGGCGCGAAGGCTGGCCCGCATTTATGAGTCGCTGAGAGCCCTGATCGGAGAACACCAACCGGATGAGGTCGCCATCGAAGGCATTTTCTATGCTCTGAATGTGAAGTCGGCGCTGAAGCTGGGACAAGTACGCGGAGTTGCCATGCTCGCTGCCGCCACCGCCGGTTTGGAAGTAGCGGAGTACTCACCGTTAACAATTAAGTCCTCGGTGGTCGGCTATGGCCGCGCAGAAAAAGAGCAGGTACAGCATATGGTCACGCGCTTGCTGAAGTTAGCCGAAGCCCCGCATCCCATGGATGCTTCCGATGCCCTGGCGATTGCGATCTGTCATCTGCATACCGCGGGAACACTGAACAGGCGGAAGGTGCTGGCGCGGTGAAGAATCGAGGTTTTTTTACTGGACGAATCCTGAGGAAGGCGATTGGCGCCGCGGCAGTTCTCGGCTTCCTATCTGCGTTACTCGTTTCCCAGGAAATCGCTGTTAAAGACAGCTCGATCGCGACGGTCACATTCACCCTCGATTTTCCTCACTCCAATCCGGAACACTATTCGATTGCCGTCGAGTCCACCGGCCACACTCGCTTCGAATGCAAGGCCGATGCCGACGATGAAACCTATCGGTCAGAATTCGACTTGTCAGCGGGCACCCGCGACAGGATCTTCGACTGGTCAAAGCAGGCAAAGTACTTCGCCGGGAGTATCGATTCTGGCAATCGAAAGCTGGCCTTTTCCGGCACAAAAATCCTAAGCTATGAGGATTCGGCACACAACAATACGCAGCGCTACAACTACTCGAACCAAGCACCTGTGCGGGATTTGACCAATCTCTTTCAGAACCTGGCATCCACGCTCGAATACGGCCGCCGGCTCACCTACGATCACCGCTATCAAAAGCTCGCCTTAGACGACGAGTTGAAGCGCATGGAGGATCAGGCCAGGAATAATGAGCTAACCGAGATCCAGAGTATCAACCCGGTGCTGCAGGGTATTGTTGAGGACGATTCTGTGCTGAATATTGTGCGCGCGCGAGCCAGGGAACTAATGAAGGTAGGCAGCAACGCTAGGTCGGTGCAGAGCAAACGCTGATTCCGATCCGGTTAACGAATCATTGGCTCCAACCCCGCTCTCCTTACCATCCCCCGCGAAATCTTTTCAAATACAGCCTTGACCTGATACGGAGTGCTTGCCGCCCCTTCTAGGTTTTACTCAAGAAAACGGAAGGAGCAGGTCATGGACGCTGATCATGAGGAAAGAGAAATACTCCGGCAGGAAATCCTGCAATTGCTTCGCCAGCAGATGGACGCTCTAGATTCGCCTTTTGGACTGACAGACGATCAACTGCGGGAGTGCTACGTCCGTCAGATGCGGGTGCAGGAGTTGCGGGAAAAGCTGCAAGCGCCGTCGGTGGGGCGATTTCCGCTCGCAGCCTAACGCTGCATAGTGGAATGGCGGCTGGAAGGCGCCTAGAGGACCGCGTCAGTCCGCCATCTAGACTAGCTGCTTCGCAATCGAGCAGTACAGTGCAACCGCTTCCGCTAGCTGACTTTTCTCGATGAACTCACCGTCGGTATGCGCCACACGAATTGATCCGGGACCGATCAACAACGGCTCGCCCCAATTGGTGAGCCTCGGAATATCCGTAGTAAACGCAGCGATCATAGTGGGCAAGCCTTCGACCGTTCGCAACCGCACAAATGGTAACTCCAACGGGAAATCCACCGTCACGGCGTCGCCGGCCGTTTCGAGAATCTGCTTCTGCAAGAGATCCGATGGACCGACTAACCGATAAAGCAGATCCGCGTGGGCGTGATCGGGAATCACATTGGGGGCGCGCCCGCCTTCAATCAATCCGATATTTAGCGTGCAAGGTCCGATTTCCGGATCTTTCGGCAGCGGCATTTCGCGCAGACGCGACAACGCCGGGATCAGCTTGTCGATCGCCGATTCGCCGAGCTCCGGATAAGCCGAATGCGCCATGCGCCCAGTGGCCGTCACTTCCACCCGCAGTGTTCCCTTTGAAGCCAGAGCGATCCGATTTTCAGTGGGCTCCCCGTTTACCAGATATCTGCGGCCCCGATTTTGCCGTCGACCATCCTGATCTCGCGCGGCATATTCGTTGGCCACTTTCGCGCCCAGACTGTCGCGCTCTTCTCCGACGACGAAAAGCAGCCCAACGTAAACTCTTTCTGCGCGGAGGCGCTCAGCGGCTGCGACCTGCGCCGCAATAATCCCCTTGGCGTCACACGAGCCTCGGCCGTAAATTCGTCGTGCATCTTCCGAGGAAGGGATGAAGGGTGGGACCGTATCCATGTGCGTGGAAAAAACCACATTCGGATGGGGCTGCTCTGCCGATACTGCATATACGTTCGCCCGCCCGTCTTCAACGGGCATTTTGTTTGTCTGGTACCCCATCCGGCAGAGCTCGCGGAACAGAAATTCCCCGGCCTGCCCTTCGTTGCCGGTAATCGACTCAATATCAACCAACTTTCGCGTGAGCGCGACGGCATCCATGAAAAGAGAATAGCAAAGGTTGGAAAGGGCTCCGACGTGGTGGAAGGTTAGGAGAGCATGGTTTCGTGTAACCTGAAAATCGTGCCTGGCCACACTTCCAGTATTCGATCAGTGTTCCTTGAGGGGCCGGCCGGCCGCCTTGAGGCCCTGCTCAACGCGGGATCTATCGAGGCTACACATGCGGCTGTCGTTTGCCATCCGCACCCGCTCTTTGGCGGAACGCTGCACAACAAAGTCGTTTTCCACACCATGAAAGCGCTGAACAGCTTCGGATTTCCCGTGCTGCGCTTTAACTTTCGGGGAGCGGGACTCAGTCAAGGTGAACATGACAACGGCCGGGGAGAGGTCAATGACGTTCGTGCCGCTCTCGACTGGCTTGACTCGGAATTCCATCTGCCATTGCTCTTCGCCGGATTTTCCTTTGGCGCGGCCGTCGGCCTTCGTGCCGCCTGCCCTGATGCTCGCGTGAAAGCAGTGATCGGCCTGGGAACACCGGTTGCGTCCCCAGCCCCTGATAGCGAAATCCCTCGTGCTTACAGTTTCGATTTCCTTGGGGACTGCTCGAAGCCAAAGCTGTTTGTCAGCGGTACTCGCGATCAATTCAGCGCCCGCGCGAAACTGGAAGAGTTGGTCGCCTCCACACTCGAACCCAAGAAACTTGTATTCATCGAAGGTGCCGATCATTTCTTTGAAGGGCGGCTGAGCGAACTTCGCCAAACCATCGAAAGCTGGCTGAAGGGCTGGCTATGACCAGCGATTTCCAATTACAGTTCGGCCAAATGCGAGGAGCGGCGCGTGAGATTTTTCGGCGTGCACTGACCCAGGCTTCGATAGCGAGCGCTTTTGCCCGGCACGTGCACTGCGAACGAGGCGTGCTTCGCATCTGCGAAGACCTTTACGATCTGCACTCTTATTCACGCGTTCTAGTCATTTCAATCGGCAAAGCCGGACACACTATGGCAGACGCCCTCGCCACACAATTTGGCGAGCCTTTTCTTGAAAATTCAATTGCCGGTATCGTTGCCAGCAACACACAGACTCGGGTGCAAATTCGCGGATTCCGCTATTTTCACTGTGGACATCCCACTCCCAACGCCGAGTCGATTCAAGCCGCCAGCGCTATCCTGAAAGCGCTCAATGCACAAACTTCTGCCTCGCTCATAATTTTTCTGATTAGCGGTGGAGGTTCATCCATTGTCGAGAAGCCAATTGACGACGAGATCTCAATCAACGATCTGATCTCTACGTATCGGGCTCTCGTTCACTCAGGTGCCCCGATCGCAGAAATCAATGCCATTCGCAAGCATCTCTCTGCGGTCAAGGGAGGACGACTCGCCCGAGCAGCATTTCCTGCGCAGCAGGTTTCACTTCTGGTCTCCGACGTTCCTGACGATACGCCAGACGCTCTAGCTTCCGGTCCGACGATGCCTGATTCGACCAGCGCGGAGGATTGCTATCGGATTGCCGAAAAGCACCAACTACTCGAACGCCTGCCGCGCTCCACTCGCGAACTCTTCGAACGTCGCGCCCTGGAAGAGACTCCGAAGTCCGACGATCAGGCGTTCTACCGCTCGCGTTTCTGGACAATTCTCTCTAATGGTAAAGCTCTGGAACACGCGCGTGAAGCCGCCGAGCACGCCGGCTTCACGGCGTACGTCGACAACTCATGTGATGATTGGGACTACGATCTTGCTGCCGATCATCTGCTGAAACGGCTTCGCGAATTGCGCCAGCAATCGCCGCGCGTCTGTTTGCTCTCCGGGGGCGAAGTGACAGTCAAAGTGACCAACGGCGGGGTCGGTGGCCGCAATCAGCAATTTGCCCTCGCCTGTGCGACCAGGATTGCGGAAGAGAGCATCACGGTGTTGAGCGCCGGCACAGATGGCATTGACGGTAATAGCTTAGCCGCTGGAGCGGTTGTCGACGGCAGCACGCTGGCCAGGGCGCGCGCCCTTGGACTCGATGCTGAGGCCGCCCTCAGAACATTCAACGCTTATTCGTTGTTCCATGCCCTGGGTGACGCGATTGAAATTGGATCAACAGGAAATAATCTGCGTGACCTGCGAATCCTACTTGCTTATTAATCGTTGATTTTCCTCGCAAACCGCTCAGCTTCGGACAATATTCGCCCGATCTGCGCGATGGGTTGAGTTCCGGTCGTTGAAGTTGAGTTCCAGTCGTTAAATAAGAAAGCTTCAGGTAATTTCCCGTGATGGCGTAAGGGTGCTTCCGTATTGCTCGACACACCCACCATCATGGATAAGGGTAAGGTGTGTCCGGGAGCCGGCACACACAGTTGTAGCGACCAGCTCTTGTACCGCTCCAGATGCTGTTGTCTCTACCGAACTTTTCTTGCATCTGGAGGCTGGAATGCGCTGTATCCCATTTGTCGCTCACTCCCGCGGTCTTCGAACATCGTCAAAACAACAACCCCGCGCGATTGGACTCATCGGTTTTTTGATGGCGCTTGGACTACTCACTGCCGGCGGCGTGCTTACCGGATGCGGGGCCAGTTCCGCGTCCATGCCGGCGCCCTCTCCGACCCCGGCGCCCACTCCAACACCCGCCCCATCGCAACAAAATTATCCGTCCACGCCTCCCGTGCCCATTACGTGGTCGCCCTCAACCAGTCCGTTGCCGGCGCCAGCGGCGGTTGCCCCGAATAGCGCCGAATGGGGCACCGGCTCGAATGATTTTCCGCTTTCCGTTTCCAGTCCCACGGCGAGTGCCACCCTTACATCGCCGATCCATGTGGTTGCGTCGGCCACGCCGAAGAATCCCATTTTCTTCATGCGAGTTTATGTCGATCAACTGGCGGTTTATTTTACTTTCAACAATTCAATCGATACGCAAATCTTCGTCGCTCCAGGCCAGCACACCATCACGGTAATGGCCGAAGACAACAAGGGATATGTTTCCGCAACCCCACTGCGAGTCACCATTAGCGCGCAGGCGCCGAATACAAACGGCCAGACCACGATTCAAGGGATTCAGGCTCTGCCTGGGTGGCAATCGTGTGGCGCCAGATTTCCCTCGAATTCCGGGCGCGCCGGACAAATCTGCGCTGCCGGTGGCGGCACGCCAAATTCGAGCCTGACGCAGAATCAGTCTTCGCCCGCTATGGACGGCAATTCGGCGAAATTCAGCATGGCGCCCACTGCCGCAGGCACAGTCTGCACGCATTACTGCAACATGCTGTACTTCAACCCGGTTGCCGGCGGGAATAATGTCAGCCATTTAATTTACGACCTGTATTTTTACATTGACAACCCCGACGCTCCGCAGGCTCTCGAATTCGACATCAATCAGACTTATGGTGGACAGCGATGGGTTTGGGGATCGGAGTGCAACTTCAAGGCCGACGGCGTCTGGGACATCTGGAACGACGCTCCGGATACGGGTTGGACTCCGACCACGATTCCGTGCGTTTCCTCAGATTTCCAAGCGAATACGTGGAATCACCTGACATGGGACGTCCAGCAAGACGGCAATAACGTACAGTACAATACGCTGACCATCAACGGTACCGTTCACCAGGTGAACGCCGTCTATCCCAACCAGCAGGAATGGACCCTCGAAGAGATCGACACTGCATTTCAGATGGATCTGGACGCGAACGGCACTCCATACAACGTCTGGCTGGATGAGGTGAACCTTACCGCTTATTAATCGCGCAGACGGTCTGCAAATCCGAAAATTGCGACTTTCCCTCTTCCGAATTCATCTTCATAATTTGAAGGTGACCAAGCAAGAGCCGAATCAGCCATCCCAACTGGAACGCGATCCTGTTTGCGGGATGAACGTAAATCCTTGAACTGCCAAACATTTCTACGAACATGGCGGGAAGACATATTTTTTCTGCTGCTCGGGATGCGTCGATAAATTCAGGAGCGCGCCGGCAAAATATTTGGATCAGAAAGCGCCGCCCGGTCCCGCGGGGTTAGTTAAGCTGGGCAATCTCTCGACCGCGGTATTGTCTCCGTATCAAGCCAGATCCAAAGGCAGCGAGATTGAGAAACCGCGCGGTGCAGTTCCGCCGGGCGGGACTGCTGCCTACGTCTGCCCCATGTGCCCGGAAGTTCACGAATCAAGACCGGGAGCCTGTCCCTCCTGCGGCATGGCGCTTGAGCCGGAAGTCCCCACAGCCGCAATACGTACTGAATACACCTGCCCGATGCACGCGGAGATCGTCCGTGCGGAGCCGGGTTCATGCCCGATTTGCGGCATGGCGCTCGAGCCTCGCACTGTGGCGGTTGCTGCAGGAGACAACCCCGAGCTTCGGGACATGACCCGCCGCTTCTGGATTAGCCTGGCCCTTACTGTGCCACTCGTGTTTATCGACATGTACCAAATGATGCCTGGTCTGGGCACTCAGGTTACGTCGGAGTCAGGACGGCTATCGTGGATCGAGTTGGCGCTCGCCACTCCAGTCGTGCTATGGGCTGGCTTCCCATTCTTCCAGCGCTTCTGGACCTCGCTCGTCAATCGCAGTCCGAATATGTTTACGCTGATCGGCCTCGGGACTGGCGTCGCGTACCTGTATAGTTTCATCGCGACTGTCGCGCCGCAGATATTTCCCGCGTCGCCTCCAAACAGGCGCGGATTTCCGGATCTCTACTTCGAAGCCGCGGCGGCGATCACAGCGTTGGTATTGCTTGGCCAGGTTATGGAGCTGCGCGCCCGCAGCCGAACGGGCGCCGCCATCCGGGCGCTGCTTGACCTAAGCCCGAAAACCGCGCGGCTCCTCGGGACCGACGGCAGTGAAAAAGATATTGCTCTTGAGCAAGTCAAGCCGGGAGACCGCCTGCGCGTCCGCCCTGGCGAAAAGGTCCCAGTCGATGGGGTCATTCTCGAAGGTCACAGCTCGATCGACGAATCGATGATCAGCGGCGAATCGATGCCTATCGAAAAATCGCCGGAAAGCAAAGTCATCGGCGCAACCATGAACGGCTCCGGGTCTTTCGTCATGCGCGCCGAGCGAGTTGGCGGCGAAACTCTGCTGGCCCGCATTGTTCAGCTCGTGGGACAAGCGCAACGCAGCCGTGCTCCTATTCAGCGCCTTGCCGACCGGGTCTCGAAATGGTTTGTTCCAATCGTCGTGGGCGTCGCAGTCGTCACATTTTTTGCCTGGTGGTTTTTCGGTCCGCAGCCGCGTTTCGCTCACGCTTTAGTCAATGCGGTCGCAGTCTTGATCATCGCTTGTCCCTGTGCTCTCGGGCTGGCTACGCCGATGGCAATCATGGTTGGATTGGGCCGCGGCGCGCGCGCGGGAGTCCTCATCAAGAATGCGGAAGCTCTTGAGATTCTAGAAAAAGTCGATACGCTCGTTGTCGATAAAACCGGAACCTTGACGGAAGGCAAACCCAAGCTGGTCGAAATCACGCCGTCTCGGGAAAATCGGCGCGGATGAATTGCTTCATCTCGCTGCCAGCATCGAACGAGCTAGCGAACATCCTCTGGCGGCTGCTATCGTGCAAGCTGCGAACGAACGCGGTTTAACGCTCTCCGATCCGGCTGAATTTCGCTACCTTGTTGGCGGAGGTGTGCAAGGCACGGTTGAGGGCAAGCGAATCGCTGTAGGCAATGCCTCGTTGATGACGTCGGTCGGCGCAACAGGCTCTCAATTACCAAACACGACGAAGATCGACGCTGCGGCCACGAAGATCGCGGTCTCAGTTGACGGACGGTATGCCGGAAGCTTCGCTGTGTACGATCCCATAAAGCCTTCCTCTGCCAACGCCGTGAGCGAGTTGAAGCGGGAGTCTGTCGGAATCGTTATGCTCACCGGAGACAGGTACGCCGCGGCGGCGGCGATTGCGCAGCAACTTGGACTGAAGGAAGATGAATTCCAAGCCGAAGTCTTGCCTGAACAAAAACTCGAAATCATACGCAAGCTGCAAGGGCAGGGAAGAGTTGTCGCCATGGCCGGCGATGGCATCAACGACGCTCCCGCGCTCGCCCAGGCCGACGTTGGCATCGCGATGGGCACCGGCACAGACGTCGCCATGGAAAGCGGCGGCATCACTCTCATCAAAGGCGATCTCTCCGGCATCGTGCGCGCCCGCAAGCTGAGTCGTGCCACCATGCGCAACATCCGCCAGAATCTGTTCTTTGCTTTTATTTATAACGCGATTGGAGTACCCATCGCCGCAGGTGTGCTGTACCCATTCTTCGGCCTGCTGCTGAGTCCGATCTTCGCCGCCGCCGCCATGAGCTTCAGTTCTGTATCAGTTATCACGAATGCCCTGCGCTTGCGGAATGTGAAGTTATAAATGGTGGTTGGAGATCCTTATCCGTCGCAATTGTCTCTGGTTCTTCGCGTCCGGGGATGCAAATTCCGGGGATAAATCTACAGCTTCCCCAAGTACTCCATCACATCGGGTTCGGTCCAATCAACCGCGCCAATAAACTTGCGGCGCACCACTCCGTTGCGGTCGATGATGTAGGTTTCCGGGAACTTGAACGTCCCATAAAGCTGGTTACTCTTCTGATCTCCATCGCGCACCGAGAGCAGATTCACATTGTGATCGCGCAGGAAGCGCCGGTAATTGCTGTCGTCAACATCCACGCTGACGGCCAACACGGTCACGCCTTTCGCCTTCATCCGGTCCTGCATCTGCACCAGCGAGGGCATCTCCTCGATGCATGGCGGACACCAGGTCGCCCAGAAATTGAGAACGACGATCTTTCCTTTGAACTGGCTGAGTGTGACCGCGTGCTCCGAGTCGCGCACCGTAAAATCCGGGGCAGGAGAACCTATACGGGGCGGCCTGGAGCCGCTGTAGCAGGCGGAGAATCCCAGCAGCAGGCAAGCGATCGAGATGGTAAGCGAGAAGGCGCGTCGCACGTAGTTATAATAGTAGATTCGGCTCATGGCTGCGACAGATACAGTTCCTGCTGAACCTGTGGTTTCCGTGATCGTACCGGCGCGGAACGAAGAAGCTAGCCTTGGCGCGTGCCTGGAATCGCTTGTAGCTCAGAGCGGGGTAAGATTCGAAATCATCGTCGTGGACGATCACTCCACTGATCGAACGCATGAAATTGCGTTGTCATTCTCGAATCGCGGTGTCCGCCTCATTGAGGCCGGAACACTGCCAGCATTATCGACCGGGAAGAATAATGCGCTCGTCTGCGGGGCGCGCGCAGCGCGCGGCCAATGGCTGCTCTTCACCGACGCCGACACCATCCACCTTCCTGGGTCACTCGCTCGGGCTCTCCAGGAAGCCAGGCAGCACGACGCACCCTTGTTGTCCTATTCGCCGCGGCAGATCGTCGAAAGTTTCTGGGAAAAAGCCGTGATGCCTGTAATCTTCGCCGAACTTGCCGCGGCCTACCGGCCATCTCAAGTGAGCGATCCACGCTCGGCTGCGGCTGCCGCAAATGGCCAATATATTTTGATCACACGCGAAGCCTACGATCTGGTGGGCGGACACGCTGCCATTGCCGATCAAATTCTCGAAGATGTAGCGCTGGCTCGGGCGGTAAAGCGCTCGGGAAGGAAAATATTCTTTCGCTACGCGGCCGATGCCGTGTGCACCCGCATGTACCACAACTTTGCGGAACTAAGCGAAGGCTGGACTAAGAATCTGGCGCTGCTGTTTTCGTCTGCTCGGCGGCTGGCCGCGCTTCGCGCAACAGAATTCGTGCTGATGGTCGCTAGCTTAGTGATCGCCGTGGCCGAACTGCTGCGAGGTCGAGAGCATTTTGCTTCGGTGGTCGGGTTGCTAGGTGCCGTTCTCTCGGCAATATTTCTCGCTCGGATTCGACGCGCGCATTTTGCCTGGGACGCGAACTTTCTGTCTTTCATCGGACTGCCCGTATTCTCCTGTCTGCTTTTTCAATCCTGGAGGAGTCTTCAGAGCGGCCGCATCGTCTGGAAAGATAGAATTTATGGTCCCCGTATTGGGCCTCAGCTTGAAATTGCTCAAAGTAAGATCGGGCAGACGCGGTGAGGCTTCCAGGGCTGGCTGGATCTTAACCCAAGTTGAACTGACGGAAGACGTAATAGATATGCTCTATCTAACACGCAAAGCCGAATTCGCTGCCTCGCACTACTACCACAACCCCGACTTCACCTTGGAAGAAAACCGCCGCGTCTTCGGCAGATGCAATAACCCGAACGGACACGGCCACAACTACACGCTCGAAGTCACAGTCAAAGGCGAAGTCGATCCCCGCTCTGGATTCGTCGTAGACCTCAAGCAACTCAAAGAGATCATGCACCGCGAGGTCCTCGACGCCATGGACCACCGCTTCCTCAACAAAGAAGTTCCGGAGTTCGCGAAGCAGATTCCGACGACCGAAAACATCGCCGTCGCCATCTGGCAGCGTCTTGCGGGCAAACTCGATCGCGCGAAGCTGCATCGTATCCGGGTCTACGAGACGCCGGATCTATTCGTTGACTTCTACGGCGAAGCCTAGTGTGAGCGGTGCCGATTCAAGCCAAATGCCAAGAGCCACGCGCAAAAGGCCGAAATGAAAGCTCATCTTTCCCGACGTTATCTTTTCTCAGCCTCTCATCGCCTGCACAGTGATGCAATGTCAGAGGCGGAAAACGAATCGACCTACGGCAAATGCAACAATCCCTACGGGCACGGCCACAACTACATTCTCCAGGTTACCGTCAGCGGCCCCGTGGATCGCGGAACTGGCATGGTCTGCAATCTGGTTGGCCTCGACAGTTTCGTCGAAAGGGAAGTGCTCGCCCGCTACGATCATCAGAATCTGAATACGCTGGAGGAATTTGCGCACGAGGTTCCGACCACCGAAAACCTCTGCATCCATATCTACGAAATAGTGCAGCGCGGCTTCACCCAGGGGCATCTTGAAAGAGTGCGGCTCGAAGAGACTATGATGAACTCCTTTGAATATGCAGGTGAAGGGAGCCTTTGATTTTCAATTTGCAGAATTACCCAATTACAAAAGTACTCGATTTTGTCTATGGATAACCGCATGAAAACCGCCACCGAACTTTCTACACTAACCCGTGCCAGCTTCGAAGATCTCGTCCAGGAAATGCTGGTGCGTCTCGGAGAAGATCCGCAACGCGAAGGCTTGCAACAGACTCCTGAGCGCGTCCACAAATCGCTGCAGTTTCTCACCCGCGGTTACACCGAAGACGCAGAAGCCTTGCTCAAGGCCGCGCTCTTTACCGTTACCTACGACGAAATGGTCATCGTCAAAGACATCGAGATGTTCAGCCTTTGCGAGCACCACATGCTGCCATTCTTCGGCAAAGTACACGTAGCCTATATTCCGAACGGCAAAGTGATCGGTCTCAGCAAAGTGCCGCGGCTCGTCGAGCTGTTCTCGCGCCGCCTGCAAATCCAGGAGCGTCTCACCACCCAGATCGCGGAAACTATTCAGAAAGTGATTGAACCGCAAGGGGTAGGCGTGGTCGTAGAGGCGCGCCATCTGTGCATGATGATGCGCGGGGTGGAAAAGCAACATTCTCAAGCGGTGACGTCATCAATGCTGGGCTGCTTCCGTGAAGAACAAGAAACCCGCACGGAGTTTTTATCTCTCATACGCCAGCGGTCAAATGGAATTTGATTCCGACCTGACCTGACGGACGCGCTTCTACCCAAAATGGAATCTCTCAATGGGGATATTCAAGGTCGCGCGGCGCTCGTCACCGGCGCCAACCGCGGCTGTGCGCTGGCGATCTCGCGTGCTCTGACGGCTGAACGATGCAATCCGATCCTCACTGCCTGCAAAGGATCTGGTTTGCAGCGTGTTCAGCAGGGAATTGTCTTCACCAAAGATTCAAATCACTCATCCCTGCGATGGTCGCGATCCTCGGTCCGTCGACAGGCTCTTCGGCACCGTGAGCCTTGAATTTAAGCGCCTCGATATTCTCGTCAACAATGCGGGCATCGCCCACTCGAACGTCACCATCGACAAACTGCCACTGCCGGTCTGGACGCGAGGAAAGGAGGAATCTCCAATAGCTCATGACGTGTGTTTTCCTGGGAAACCTTAGCGCCAGTCGGCGGCATAGGGATACCTCAGCTTTCGTTCTCCAAACACTTTTACCAGCAGAGCCCCGGAGACAAATCCGCCGACGTGCGCCCAGAACGCCACTCCTCCGGCATTTTGGCTCTGCACAGCGAGCGCGGTCGCGGTCCCGCTCAAGAATTGCAGGGCGAACCAATAACCCAGAATGATCCAGGCCGGTACCCAAACCACAAAAACAAAAAACCACGTCAATACCCGCGCACGTGGATACAAAATGAAGTAAGCTCCCAGCACGCCTGCAATGGCTCCGCTGGCTCCCAGTGTCGGGACTGTCGAGTGCAGATTAATTGCCACCTGCGTGCTCATCGCGATGAGTCCGGTGAGAATGTAGAACACAAGATACTTGAAATGACCAAGATAATCTTCGACATTGTCGCCGAAAATATACAAGAACCACATGTTGCCGATCACGTGCATCCACGATCCGTGCAGGAACATCGAAGTGAAAAAGGGAACTACGACCTCGGGCAACTGATATTTCGGGGAACCTGCCAGCAATGCCGCTAAATGTGACGGCACTACGCCGAACTGCCGGATTAGCCCATTTAACGCGCCGGGGCTCAAGGACGCCTCAAAGAGAAATATCAGCAGGTTCAGCGCAATCAAGAACCGGGTCACCCACGGAGTGCTATATCGAGCCTGGTCGTCGCGAATCGGCAGCATGCGAGATGTTAATTTAGTGATTGAGCGAGTGCGTCATTGCGCGATTGAAAAGCTGATCTTGCGTTTCAATCACTCAATAACCCGATCGCACAATTGCTCAATCTTCTCATGAATGGCGTCATCGTCATCGATAAGCCTTCCGGATGGACCTCCCACGATGTGGTCAACCGTCTGCGCCGGATACTTGGCCAGCGCTCCGTTGGCCATCTAGGCACGCTCGATCCTCTTGCCACCGGCGTGCTGCCGCTCGTAGCCGGAAATCTCACCCGCCTGGCCCAGTTCTACACCCGCTCTGAAAAAACGTACGAAGGGGTCATCCGCTTCGGCTTTGCGACCAGCACCTACGATGCTGACGGAGATCCAACTGGCGAATCCAGATCGGCCCCGCCGACCCTAGATCAGGCCCAACAACTCGCTGCTGAATTCGTCGGGGTTATACAGCAGACTCCTCCACCATTTTCCGCGAAAAAAATTCACGGCGTTCCGGCGTACAAGCTGGCGCGACAAAATCAGGAATTCGAACTCAAGCCGGTCCAGGTTGAGATAAAAGAGTTCGTGATCACGTCCCTCGAGGTTGACCGCGCCCACTTTTACGCCCGCGTCGCCTCCGGAACTTACATGCGTTCGGTGGCGCATGAACTTGGCCAGAGACTTGGCTGCGGAGCCCATTTAGAATCGCTTCGCCGAACGGCCGCCGCTGAGTTCGACCTTAAACTGGCGCACACACTGGAGGAAATCGAAGGGTGTCGCGCTGGGGGTAAGGAGTCCGCTGATGTCGATGGCGGCCGCGAAATCGAATCTCATTCCATAGAGTCCTTCTTCGTCCACCCACGCCAACTCTTGCCGCAGTTTCCCTCTGTTACCGCGGACGAGTCCAGTGTGGCTCGAATCCGCAACGGTCGCCCGGTCAATCTTCCTGAACTCTCTCGCGCGCGCTATGTTAAGGTTTTCTCTGGACAGGCCGACCTTCTGGCCATTGCCACGCGAGTTGCCGGTAGCCTTTTTCATGCAAAAATCGTTTTTGCCACTGGCAAGAACGAAATCAAAAACAAATGTGCGGTTGGCACGCCCGAGAGATGATGGCAGAGAAGGAGACCTGCCGGCATAAGGCGGGGTCAGTTCCGGACCAACTCCCCTTCTTTCTTCCCTGTTATGGTCACGAGGCGAATCACGCCGGCACTGTCTTCAAAGACCAATCCTGTACCCAGAGGATTCACCACAGCCGCGACGAGATGGCCGTAAGACTTCGGAATTCCTCCGTGGGTTGGCGTTTGGTCATAGCGCGCCAGTTCTCCCTCCTTCATGCCGGTCATGCTGACAAATCGAATGATGCCTTCTTTGTCTTCGAAAATCAGGCCCGTGCCAATCTGATCCGGAATCGCCGTCACCAGGCGTCCGTATGCTGCGGGAACGCTGCCGTGGGTTGGAGCATAGGTCTGGTCAGTATTTTCCTGACGTGGAGCTGCCGCGTACGCTGGACCGGCACTTCTGCTTCCGCACAAAAATCCTGCAGCCGCCAATAGGGCGCCGCTTACGACGAGCAAAATCCTCTTCTGCATAACAGAATGTCCTTTGGTTGGATTGTTGACACTGGCAGACTACTATGGCTCGACCAAGATTTTGTGCATCATGCCCAGATCCTCGTGCAACAGGATGTGGCAGTGAAAAACAAACGTGCCGGCAATTGTCGGGTCCCGGAAGTCCATGCGCACCTTCACGCTGTGGTATGGTCCGGTACCAGACCAGTAGGGAATTTCGATGGTGTCACGGAAATCCTGGTTTGTGACGGGCTTTCCGTCGACTTCCAAGACCTGGAAGTGGATTTGATGAATATGAAACGCATGGGTTTCGAGTGCTCGGTTCTCGATGGTCCAATCTTCTACCGCTCCCACCTTCGTGGTAATCACAGGCTTCTCGTTCGGCTCGAAAACTTTTTGCTTCTGTCCATCGACAGTGATGTAAAACTGGATCGGACCGTTGGTCCCGCCAAATTCCTCTGAGAAGTATAGTTTTCGGTTGGCGGTCACGGTTGCATTCTGCAAACCTGCGAATTTCAAGCTGTCTCTCGAAATTGGCGCCGACGCCGCGGCCTGCTTAACTGGGGATATGCCGCTGGTTGAACCACTGCTGTTGTCGATATCGATATTTCCGAGGACCTCCTCGAAGTCAGGATTTCCTGTTGGACCAGTCGAATAGAACAAGGAAAGGAATTGCCCGCTTGCTCCCTTTTGCGGGGCTTGCACAATAAATTCCGCACGTCCGGCAGGCGGAATCAGAATCGTGCTTTGCATTCGCGGCGCAGCGAGAGGGTAGCCGTCCAGGGCAATCAGCTCCAATTGCTCGGGCTGGCCGTTGATCAACACTTGCAGAGGCATGAATGCCTGCAGGGTGGCGTTCGCAACCCGCCAAAACTGCTTTTCGCCGGGCTTCATTTTGATAATGGGCGCGGAAGGCGCACCCGGCTGTGCCGCAATGTCGAAATTAATGGTCAGCTGGTAAGGTCCTGGAACCCAGGGAACGAGGTATTGTTGGCGGACAACGAAAACCCGCTGAGTCAATCCGGCAACCTCTGGCCGGACTTTCTCCATTCCGTTCACAATCAGTGCTCCGGCGGCTCCTCCATTTACCTGAAACTCGGTAAAACCATGCACGTGCGGATGGTACCAATAGAGTCCGGGAGGCTCAGTGCTGGGGACCGTAATCTTGTATTGAAAAGCTGATGATCCGGGCTGGATCAGGGTCGTAAGAACATCATCCTGGTGACAAAGCGGCGGAATATTCATGCCGTGAAAGTGAACGTTGGTTGACTGCAGGGTTGCCGTGCCCCCATCTCCGCAGGCGACGCCCGCGGGTGCAGACATGTCCATGCCACTCATCGAATCGGAACTATTGCTGGGCACGGTGTCCTTAACGTTGAGCAGAAGCTCGTCACCTGGGTTGAGCTCCAGCGTCGGAGCTTCCACGATACCCGTGGGCGAAGAGTACTTGTAGCAATAGTGCGTGTATCCGAAAGGATCTACCGAATATCCCAGGTTGAAATCGGCGTTGAGCGTACCATTTTGAGAATTCAAGACCGTGGCATCTTCCACGACCGTGCCAACGGAGGGTCGTGGCGGGCATTGCGCTGCCAGTGGTAAACAGAAGAAACCGCAAATCAAAACAATCAGGAGAAATCTAGAAACACATTGCATCTTCCATCTCCACTACTGAACAAGGTTGTCGTGAACGTCTAGAAAGTGCGCGAAGGAAAACTCCCAATCGACAATAATCCTGAGCTGTCGGGTTCCGCAATCGGGGAACCGCTAAGCTCGGCGAGGGTGCATTTGCCTCCGCTCGATTGCACCGACAGCAGCGCAATAGAGGGACTCGTACTGAACTCCGAAACATAGATTAGCCCTCCGGTCCCGCTATCGTCGCGGAGCGCCAATTGTGCCAGATACGACCAGTGCACGCTGTAATCTTTCAGACGGTTCGAAGTGCACCCCGTTGACAGCTTCCCCGTAGTGCTGTCGAAGAAGGCTGCCGTGACGGTGTCACCTTCTGTGTTGCTGATGTAAAGCAAAGTCTCATCGGGGCTCAGCAAGATATTGCTGGAGTTGATCGAGGTGCCAAGAGAGTAGGCAACGGTTGTTCGCAGCTTGCCTGAACTTAAATCGGAGACTTCGACGAGAGTCGACATCGATGTGTCTCCGAATATTGCAAAATGCCCGTCCTTTGTGATTTCGACGCTGGTCGGATAACTCGCACCCTGGGATGTGACATAGCCCGAGGAGTTCTGTTCGTCTCCATTCGAAACGGGCGTGCCAGCGGAAATATCGAAAGACTCGATCGAACCATCTCCGTAGGTGACTACGAGCAGGTTAGCGTGGATCGCCATGCCCTCGATAAATCCGCCTTGCAGGCCGGCCACCGAAATATCATTCACGAACGTAAGGCTGCAGTTCGACTGCAGTTGAAAGGTGCCAATCGTGTTCGAGGTGGTAAAGCCGGCGTAGAGATATTGTCCCCCGATAGCCAAGCCAATGCCATTGGCATTGCCGGAATCTGCGGAAGATCCTGCGGTGGTTTCGGCCAGAGTTAAGGTACCAACATCGATGCCCGCAATATCGTCGGTGTTCGCGTCAGACGCATAAGCGCACTGGTCGCTGCCAGCATTTACCAAAGCGATACGATTGGCTCCAAAATATCCTCCGCCGATCCCCTGGCCTCCTGTAACGACTTCCTGTTTTAGCGTTAGGGAACCGGTCCCGCTAATCGTGAAAAAACTGACGCTGTTGAAGAATGTACCGTCGTCATTCGTGACCAGATAGTGGGGCGGGGTTGAGGCGGCAGCTGTACTTTGCCACATGCAAAACAACATCACGACACAATTCGCAAACCAAAAGGGAACCCGCATTCGCATAGCTTGGCCTTTGAACTCTAACAACTAATCACGCCTGTTGCAGTTAACCACAGCCCAGGGCTTGGTTCAATCGCATTTCGCCGCTTGAATAGGTAAGAAAGGCTCCGAACGTAAGTTTTCCTCCTGGGCTTCTTGAATGGAAGATGCGGAGCAATTTTGAGGGAATGTAGAGTTCAGGAGAATCGAAGATTATTTTGAGCAGGCTGCACAGTAGCCGCCAATCTCGAGCCGTGACACCACAATGTGAAACCGGCAATCTTTTTCCACTTGACCTTTGAGCTTCTCGAAAATATCGCTGACGAACTCCATAATCTTTCCGCATCGCAGGCACGCCATGTGGATGTGGTCGCGGTTCAGTTTGCGCTCGTAGTAGTGACCCTCGCCGTGAATGTGCATTAAGTCGAGCTCATCGATCAGCCCGTGCCGCTTCAGCAACTGCAGAGTCCGGTAGACGGTGCTGCGATCGACGCTCGGATCAAGCTTCTGTGCGCGCCGCAAGAGTTGTCCGGCGTCAAGGTGTTTGGTCGCGGTTTCCATCACACTCAGGATGGCGCGGCGTTGCTCAGTCATGCGGATGCCGCGCTCCGTCAAATGTGCCTGCAGCCTTCCTGGTATTTCGGTTTTTGGTAGTGGCATCGACGTTTGACTCCTTGACTTTGTCGCAACTGGTCGCAGGCAGGTTGCGACGAAATCTTTCGCGCGTCCTTGACCCCGACCCGCTCTTTCCCGCAACATCAGAGTGTAAATCTAGATGCGACTCTGTTGCAACTGGGAACGGGACGTTAAAAACTCGGGACTCTCAAGAACGAACTAACCGATTTTCTCTGCAGGGGGCAGACCGCAAAATTATGTTTTATCGATGGAGGTACGGTGCAGTTTTGTTGGTCTTGCTCGTCAGTTGCGTTTTAGGGCGCGCGCAAGAGAGCCCCTACATTGTCACGTACGATCACTATCTGGAAGAGCCGGGTAACCTCGAAGTCGAATATTTTTCGACTTTCGGCACGCAGCGCGGAGGCAATGACTTTCACGCCTTCTGGGCTGAATTCGAATACGGTGGGACCGCCTGGTGGACGACGGAACTCTATTTCGACGGACAGACCACGTTCAACGACAGCACAATCTTTACCGGTTTCCGCTGGGAGAATCGCTTTCGTCTGCTGCAGAGGGAGCACTTCATCAATCCGGTTCTGTATCTCGAGTACGAGCAGACTAGCGGCGCCGACAAGATTCTCAAAGAAGTCGAAGGCCACGACGTTGAGGCCGATCACTCAGTTCCTAACGCAATCGCCCGCAAAGAACACGATCACGAACTCGAGTCGAAGCTGCTGCTCTCACGAACTTTCAAGGGATGGAATATCGCGGAAAACACTCTCGCCACCAAGAATCTCACCGGGGGCAATCCCTGGGAGTTCGGCTATGCGATCGGCGCCAGTCACCCCTTGGCCATGAAGGCCTCGGCGCATCGCTGCAATTTCTGCCCTGAAAACTTCATCGTTGGAGCCGAGATGTATGGTGGCCTCGGAACCCGGAACGACTTCGGCTTGGCAGATACGTCGCACTATTTGGCGCCGGTTGCGGCCTGGAACCTGCCTTCTGATTGGACATTGCGACTGTCGCCAGGTTTTGGATTGAACGACAACAGTCATCGCTTCCTTCTGCGCTGGGGAGTTTCTCGCGAAATATCCGGGCTCGGCGGGAGAATATCGGACTTCTTCGGAGGCAGGAACTGATGACCAGAAAGAAAAGTAAAGCAGGGCTCCTCAAGTGTCTTGCGGGGCTCCTCTGTACGATTGCCCTCTCTCTCACGTTCGTGGAACAGGGAATCGCGAAGTCGCGGAAAAAGGACCAGTCGGTATATGCACAACTGGCAAAAGCTCCGCAGAAAGACGCGTCAAGACCAAATCCACTGGAGAACGATCCCGAGGCCGTTGCCGCTGGGGCGAACCTCTTCGATCAGCATTGTGCCGAGTGTCATGGGGAAATGGCTGAAGGTGGCCGCAAAGGTCCGAGCTTGCGCGCCGATCCGGTGCAGCAGGCTCCCCCCGGGACGCTTTTCTGGATACTCACCAATGGCGTGGTTCGTCGCGGAATGCCCGTCTGGTCGAAGCTGCCCGAGCCGCAACGCTGGCAGCTAGTGAGCTATCTGAAATCATTGAACTCGGTCAAGAAGTCGACTCAATAGGAGAACGAAGGCGATTGCCTCGGAGCTGCGCAAAGCCGCTCCTTCGAGCATCACTCCTCAAACATCGGCACTTGCCGCTGATCGCTTGTCGCGCCGCGCCGCGGCCGCCGTCCCGCGCCGATCACCGCCAGCACCGTCAGACTCTCCAGGGCGCTGCGCGGAACAAAAATGCGTTGCGTATTCGAACGCTGGTCCGGTGGATTCACAAGATAGCCTTCGGGTAGATTTTGCGTGAGGTCGGAGGGCATTAATCCTTCGAGAATTTCGTTGTCCTTGAACCGCAGCCGCACCCACAAACCTTCCGAACGCGGACGTGAGGTGAAGGTTTTTCGTGTCAGAGATTCGGAGTCGCCGAATTCGCGGACGAAGTAAACGCCCTTGATCTCTTTCAAATCCATAGCCACAACATTTCCGGCGGTATTCAGCAGTTCGAGTTTGCCATCGTTCACGAACTGCGCCGGAGACACATAACCCGAAACCGAGTCCCGGTCCATTTTTCGCACGATCACTTTCTTGTGAGTCGAGGGCATATGCTGACGGACGGCTAACGAATTTCAGACGCGACACCGAAAACAAAATCTTATATAGCGGGCACTCAAGGCGTTGCCGACGGACCTGACAGCCGATTGCAAAGCGGAAGCTACAACGATTCTCGCATTAATCTGTCGCAAATTCCCGGAATCCACGTTAGCAGTAGCCAAATTGTCAACGTTGTGTTATTCCTTTTAGTTGCCGCCAAGTCGCTCAACCTTTATAAGTGTCTTGTATTGAAGGGCTTGTACAAGGTTCGATGGGCTGTCGCTTTCGTTGGGCTGTAGCATCCTGTGGAAAAGCTGTGAAAATCTCCACGCCGAGTGTCTTGGCTCGGATTTCGGGCAACAGCCGGTGTTTGATCGAAGATCGCTTGACGACGAATGGCTGATTACATCTACACAATGGAAATCCGGTTGACGCCGGATCAACTTAAAGGCGTCAATCTGGTTCAAGAAATAGCCCGCGCTGCGGAAATAACGCTTTATCTCACCGGCGGCGCCATCCGCGATATCATCAGCGGTTTTACCATCCGCGACCTTGACTTTACGGTTCAGGGCAACCCCCTTAAATTGCAAAAAGAGTTCGAGCGTGCGGGCGCGCAAATCGTCGGCCATGACGAAGACACTCGCACTCTGTTTCTGGTGCTTCCTGGCAACGTGCGCGCCGAGATCAGCATGGCTCGCAGCGAGGCCCACGAGAAGGTCGGCAAACCTCCGGTGATCACGCCGGCGAGTATTCAGGATGATTTGCGGCGCCGCGACTTTACCGTGAACGCGATGGCTCTCTCCTTGAATGAAGGTTCGCGCGGGCTTCTTCTCGATCCCTTCAACGGTGTGGCTGACATCGAAGCCAAGCTGCTCCGCATTCTGCACAATTATTCTTTCGTCGAAGATCCTTCCCGGCTGATTCGTGCCACCCGATTCGGCGCGCGCTTTCATTGGCCGCTGGAAGAGCGCACGCAGCAGCGCTATGACGCAGCCAAAGAAAATAAGTACATCGAGCACATCTCGCGCAGCGCCATAGGCCATGAGATCGCTCAACTAGCGCATGAAGACGATCCGCTCAACGTGATCCGCGCTCTTGAGAAGGAAGACTGGCTGAAGGTATTGCACCCACATTGGTCATCGGCCAAAGTCGACACCAACGGCCTGGCGTTGCTGATGAAAACGCGCCAGCAGATGGTGGATCTCGGCTATACCGTCGATCCTTCTGCCGCGGTTATGCATTTCTTGACGGCTCGGCTTTCGGAGAAAGACATCTCAGACTTGCGCCGCCAAATGCCACGCAAAGACCTGGTTGAGGCTTGGCGTGACATCGAGGACCACGCGAAGGACCTGGCAAAACGCCTGACCGGCAAAGAAGCGGCCACACCGTCGCGGACGTGGAATCTGCTTTCGTCCGCGCGTTCCGAAATGGTTCTGTTTCTCGCGGTGACAGCAAGGCAGCAAACCGTGGCGCAGAAGATCAAGAACTTCCTGACCAAGTGGCGACAAGTGCAGCAACGCATTCCGCTGCCCGAGATGACCGAGTTGCTCATCACGCCGCAATTGCCCGAATATCCGAAAATCGCGCGCGATGTATTCATGCTGCTGCTGGATGGCAAGCTGCGTTCGCGTACAGAGACCTTGAAGTTTCTGAAACCCTTTGCGCCGCCGCCGCCACCGCCACCGCCTCCGCCCAGACGCGGACGCGCGGCAAAGGGAGTTGCTGGAGCGCAGGGCGCGACCGGAGCAGTTCCAGTCAAGGCCGGCAAAGCGCCGAAGGGCAAAGCCAAGGCGCCGGCTCCCACGGTTGTACCCCCGGCTCCGGTTGTGCCACCGCAACCTACTACGAAAGCCAAGCCGGTGAGTACAAAGCCGGAAGCAAAGCCAAAGCCAGCGGTGAAAACGGCCAAAACCAAGCCAAAAAACTCAATTCGCCAGGCGAAATCCCCTGTAAAACAGAAGCAACCTCGAAACACGAAGGGAAAGAAGACAGCTTCAAAGAAGGAAAAATCCAGAAAGCGATGATCCTTCCGTTATCGGAAATTTCTAGGATAGGCCCGCCCAAATCGGCTTATAATACTCACATGAACCGCCCGCTCCTAGTCGCGGCGTTCGTGTTGATTGTCGCCTCACTGTCGCTTTCCGCGCAGCGCGGCGGAGGTGGTCATGGCGGTGGCGGCGGTGGCCACGGCGGATTCTCCGGACACTCTGGCTTCAGTGGTGGTGGCTTTGGCGGCCACGGCGGCGGGGCTCACGCCTTCAGCGCACCTCGTTCAGGCGGCTTCGCAGGTCATTCCTTCAATCGTGGATCTGCATTCAACCGCGGTGCGTTTAATCGTAGTTCTATCGGCAGATTCGGCCACAACCGCTCTGGCGTAGGTGTGCGCATTCGTTCTTATCCTTACTACGGGCGCAACTGCTGGGGCTGCTGGGGCTACGGTTGGGGTTATCCGTACCTCGGCGGCGGAGTCGATCCGTACTGGTGGGGGGACAACGATTCAGACTCCGGTGCCGATCCCGGCCAGCCATATGGCTATGATAACGGCTTGGCGGACCAGATGAATCAGCAAGGCATTCCGATGCGCCCTGCGCCGGATTCTGGTACTCAGGATTATTATTCGCGCTCGACCCCACCGCAACGGCATCATCAAGAACAAACTGAGCCGACTCAGGCAACAGTTCTGATTTTCCGCGATCAGCACCACGAGGAAGTCCAGAACTACGCCATCGTCGGTGAGACAATCTGGACCTTCACGACACAGCGGACGCAGAAAATTCCGTTATCCGATCTTGATATCGAAGCCACTCAAAAAGCCAATGACGAGCGTGGCGTCGATTTTCGTTTACCTACTCCGCACGAAGGCCAATAAGCATTCGTTAGTTTCTGAACCTTCATTGTGCTCGGCCCATCTAGAACCATCTCCGGCAATTATCGCAGGTATCTTTTCCACCCAATCATTGCTCCACGTAAAGCATCGCTTCGATCACGGATCCACGAACACATTGACGGGTTCAGCCGGGCTACTTAAGATGGAACCTCGCTTTAGAGTTAGACCTTTACTATGATCGGTCAAATCATCTCGCACTACCGGATCGTCGAGAAGCTCGGCGGCGGAGGAATGGGAGTCGTTTACAAGGCCGAAGACACCAAGCTTGATCGCTTCGTTGCCTTGAAGTTTCTTCCGGATGAAGTCGCCAATGATCCACTGGCTCTAAGCCGTTTTCGAAGAGAAGCCAAAGCCGCATCGGCGCTTAACCATCCCAATATTTGCACGATCCATGAGATCGACGAGCAGGACGGTCACACCTTCATCGTCATGGAATATTTGGATGGTGTGACCCTGAAGCACCGCATCGCGGGCCGTCCGCTGGATATTGAGACGCTGCTCTCGGTAGCAATCGAAGTTGCCGATGCGCTCGACGCTGCACATTCCGGTGGGATCGTTCACCGGGACATAAAGCCTGCAAATATTTTCATTACCAAACGAGGTCACGCCAAGATTTTGGATTTCGGCCTGGCGAAGGTTGCTGTGCTGCCGCAGGCATCATCGCTGGGAGCCACCGCAGCCACGGTGGCCGAGAGCCACGATTTTCTGACCAGTCCCGGCACGGCGGTTGGAACCGTGGCTTACATGTCGCCAGAACAGGCCAAAGGGAAAGACCTCGACAGCCGGACTGATCTGTTCTCCTTCGGAACGGTGTTGTATGAGATGGCCACGGGAAACTTGCCTTTCCCAGGAGACACTTCAGCAACCATCTTTGATGGCATTCTCAATCGAACTCCGCCTCCACTCCTACGATTAAATCCTGCAATTCCCGGCAAGCTCGAAGATGCCGTTAGTAAGCTCCTGGAGAAAGACCGAGAACTCCGTTATCAATCAGCGGCTGAGCTGAGAAGCGATCTCAAGCGCCTCAAGCGCGACACAGAATCGGGAAGAGAGCCGGCCAATGATTCGGGTTCAGTTGGGATTTCCCGCGCGAGCGTGACGGCCGCGCGGTCCGAACACGTTTCCGGCAGTTCGACTCTTGCCGCCGCCGCGCGCCAACATAAGGCTGGGTTAGGAATGATCGCAGCGGTTGCCGTCGTGCTGGTAGCCGCCGCGTCCTTTGGCGTTTACAGTCTGTTCTTCGCTAATCGCCGTGAACCATTTCAAAGCATTCGGATTACCAAGATCAGCGGTACGCACAACGCACGCATCGGCGCCATGTCGCCCGATGGCAACTACCTCGCCTATATCTTGAACAACGAGGGCAACGAATCTCTGTGGCTGCGTCATCTGGCCAGCGAAAGCAACGTCCAGATCGCCCCGCCGCAGCACGTGCAGTTTGACGCTCTCCGCTTTTCTCCAGATGGCAGTCATATTTATTACACTCACACCGAACCCGTCAGCGGCCCGGCATCTCGAGAATATGATCTCTACCGCATCCCGGTGCTGGGCGGCTCTCCACAATTGCTGGTCAAGGACGTCGACACAAATCCCAGTTTTTCTCCCGACGGGCAGCGCATGATTTTCGTGCGGGACAATGACCCCGAGCCCGGCAAGTACTTTCTCATGATGACCAACGCCGACGGTACGGACGAAAGGACGATCGCGAGCGGTCCAAACTCGAAGGGTTTGTTCAGTGTGTCTTGGTCGCCCGATGGAAAGACTATTGGGGGCATTCTGATAGAACAAAGCCAAGCAAGCTTAAGCACTTTCGTCTCGATCGATCCCACCACCGGCAACCAGAAGATCATTTCCCGGCCTCCTTATAGCCTGGTAACCGGCTTGTCGTGGCTGCCGAGCGGGCGGGCTGTGGCGGCTACTTTTACAGGTCTGGACACCAACTTCCTTCGTCAGCAAATCGCTCTCTTGAGTTACCCAGAAGGCAAATTCCGGCCGATCACCGCCGACACCAACGATTACGCAACGCTGAGTGTCTCGACCGATGGACACTCTATTGCAACTGTAATGCGCCAGTCATTGCGCGACGTTTATGTGAGTTCGGGCCAGAAACCCGACTATTCCGACGTGCGGCAACTCACTTCGGGCGACTCAATCCAGGACGTTTCCTGGACGGCTGACGGAAAGTTGCTCATCGATCAATCGCCTGTCATCCGTTTTCTAAAAGCAGACGGCGGCTTGAGCGGTGAGATAACTCCCGAGAAAGACTCCGCGGCGATGACTCCGCACGGCTGCAGCGACGGCCAGGTAGTTTTTATCCGCGGAAATGTGAAGGCGATGTCGCTGACTGTCTGGCGCAGCAATGCCGACGGTACCGGTTTGCACCAGATCACGCAGAGTGGAAACGATCAATTCCCCATCTGCTCACCGGATGGAAAATCCGTTTTTTACGTAGATCTAACGACCACAGCGTACATGAAGGTCTCAGTGGATGGAGGCTCGCCGGAGCGGTTCTCCAAGGCATACGCTGAGACCCAGGCTGGCTACGACATTGCCCCCGACGGCAAAACGGCAGTTCTCGGCACATATGATTTCAAAGCGCAAAGGCCCAACTTCTCTTTAGTCGCTCTCGATTCCGGAGAAATCTTGCGAACCTTCGAATACGATCCGCGGCATAATGGGCAAATTCGCTTCAGCCCGGACGGCAAAGGCCTCGTCTATCCGATTCGCGAAAAGGGAGTCGATAACTTGTGGCTGCAGCCGCTCGACGGCAGCGCCGGACGGCAACTCACAAATTTTACTGCGCTGAAAATCTATTCCTATCAGTGGTCATTCGACGGTAAGAGTTTGGCGCTGGTGCGCGGAGAGGCCCCTTCCGACCTGGTCCTGATTCAGGATTCTCAAAGCAAATAAAGGCAGGCTAGGCTCGAAAGCCCACGAAAGAAAAACGCTAACGGTGGGGCACTCCTAGCAACGAGTGCCCCCATGATCTTTATCGAATCATGCGCTGACCGCGGCCGCGGTTGCGGGCGACGAAGCCCTCGCTGTGACTAGACGGAGTCTGACGGGCCTCGGCGATCGAGCGGATGTTATTGTTTTGTTCGGAACGGAAGCGCAAGAGCGCGGCGATGTTGCCGACTTTGTCGAACTCTGGATCGTCTTTAACGTAGAAAAGCTCGATGTTACGGCGGATGATCCAAGGAAGAATCGCTTCAGCCACGTCGACCACTTGGCGCGTCTCGCGTCCGCAGACCGGGCAGCTGTTTACCAGATGTGCGTCGAGATGGCCGCAGCCGGCACACTCGACGGCTTGCGCGTGATAATTCTCTCCGAGCAGAAGCGTCTGAACTTCGCCGGCTTCGAGCGATTGCAGTACGCGGCGCAATCCGGTAGCACCGCGGGCGTTCGCCCGAGCTTGCTCGATTGCCTCGAGGACCAGTTCGTGACGCCGTTTCTCCTGCCATTCCTCGAAAATGCGTTCGGCTTGCGCTCGGATCTCATCGGTGCGCTCGTAAGCGACCTCCGCGGGAAACCGCCCAAGCAATCTCTGCAAGGCATAAGGATGCAGTTGCGCTTCGACCAGCGGCCAGTGAGTTTCCTGGCAGCCGAGAATCCACTTCTCGAACATGCCTTTTTCGAGTGCCTCTTTGAGAAAGTCGGCAACAGTTTTGAAGTGCTGGCGCGCTTCGTCGGCAACGCGGCGCTCGGCGTGGCCGCCATCGTATCCCCCGAAGCCGTCGCCGCGGCCGCGATGCGGAAGTGGATGGAAGAAATCCATGCGCTCGGAGAGTTCTCCGAGGCGCAGATCGAAAAGCCGCGCGCGATGGCGATCGACCAGCGCGATGCCCAGGTTAGGGAATGATCCGAGAAGCTGTGCCAGGGGTTTGAGATGGAAGTGTCGGTTGACACTGAGCTGCGTTCCGCCAAGCTGCGTGGGCAAATCATACTCGCGCCAGAAATCCTGCGAGGAGCAGGCAAATACCGCCTTGGCGTGCGCCCCGTTGCCGCGCAGGTCTTGCGAAAGGCGTACGATGCGGTCCAGATCGGCGCGGGCCGAATTAAGTTTCTCCTTTGTCCTTCCGCCAGTCTTTCCCTCAGCGCTCTCGCATTCTAATTTGCGTAGAGCTTCGCGAGCCAAATCTTTCGTCAGAATTGCTTCTTCTTTGTGAGCTTTGTTACGCGGAGTGGTGGGTTGGAAATAATAGGTAAGAGCGCAGAAATCATGATCTTCGAATTGTGCGAGTTCGTTGATTTGTTCACGAGTGATCATCGTGACCCACTTCCTTTCGCTTTCGAATTAAAGGTTATGCGGTGCCGGTCGCCTGCCTGCCCTTGAACTGGCGGGCAACGCTGGGCGACTTGCGCAGGTGATCGCGCGCGACCGAAATTGAGTGCAGAACCTGCTCCGGCTGGGCGCCGGTGATAGCGCAGATTTCGTCGACGCCAAAGCCTTCAACGGCATGCAGGATGAAAGCTTCGCGATGCCCGGCCTTGACGTCGCGCAGGGCCGAAGCGATCAGTCGCACCATTTCGTCGGAGCCTACAATCTGTTCGGGCGTGGCGATCCGTCCGTCCGCGATAATGGTTTCTTCGGTGATCGCTTCGTCGGGCTGGTGGAATTGCAATTCGGGCTCGTCACTGCCCTTGACGTTGCGCTTGCGCGCTGAATCCTCGAGGTGCACCGCGCTGCCGTTGGAATCGTCTGGGCGGGAAAGCTGGTCCAAGGCTTTCATCGCCAAATGGTAGAGCCAGGGTTCCAGAGCCAGACGCTCGGGTTTCTGCTCGCCTTCACCGAGGGCGGCGGCGATGGTTTCATCGATAACTTCTTCCTTGGTTATGCATTCCGGAGCAACCAGATCAGACGTTTCGCGAAAATAAATCTCCCGCTCGACAAAGCGCTCCAGACGCGAGAGGTTCACGTTCACGTAAGAACGCACATCTTCGGCGGAAACTGATGGAGGAAAAACTGCAGCCAGGGTTTGCTCGAAAGGAACCGAACGATTCCGTCGCGCCGATGAATCATTTTGCCGGCGTGGCCACTTGTGCGTGGAGCGAAGCAGTTCCTTATGCCTGTTGACTTGCTGCAGCAGTTCGTCAAACGCGCTCTTTACCGCGGCTTCCGCGCTTGAGGCATTTGCCTGGGCCGCCATCTGTCCGGAAGGCAGACGAAGGTTAAACGACGCACTCGTGCCCTCGCGGGCTGTGTTTTCCTCGACCATTCCCTTCAGATGAACGAGTTCGGGCCGGAACACTTGCAATCGTTTTCGCAGTTTCTCAATATGATGTTGAACGTCTTTTTCCAGGGCGGGAGTTTTATGAAGGCGGTAACTGATGTGAACGTTCATGAGCACCTCAAGCTGCAGACGAAGCGCGCCAGCCAGTGCTTTCTAAGCTGATTGTACACCCGCAGAAAAAGGTGAAAAAACGGGATTGCAGTCTTCGCTGTGGCGAGAAACAGTTTCGGGAATGAGGGGAAATGCCCGGCTTTACTCAGACTTTATTTGCAGCCGAAACGCCGCGACAGATATGATGCGTGGGCTATGAAACCAACTAAGTGTTTATTCGCGCTGTTTGCGGTTTTTATCGCATCACTTGTGGTCGAAGCTCCCGCTCAGTCCTCTGCTCCACAGGCTACTGCGTCGAGAGGGGTCGATAGCGTCTATCCCGACGCACACGCGCTTTATCTCGATCTGCACCAGCACCCGGAACTTTCCTCGCATGAAACACAGACTGCAGCGAAACTGGCCGAACGCTTAAGAGGCCTCGGCTATGAAGTGACCGAGCATGTCGGCGGCACCGGGATCGTAGCCCTGATGAAAAATGGCACGGGGCCGACGGTCATGCTCCGGACCGAGTTGGATGCACTGCCGGTAGAAGAGAAGACCGGGCTCGACTACGCGAGCAAAGTTCGTGCCAAAGATGACGCAGGCCACGATGTTCCCGTCATGCACGCCTGTGGTCACGACCTGCACATGGCAGCGATCGTTGGAACGGCGGCGATTATGGCGCGCAGCAAAGACCGCTGGCACGGGACGCTGATCATCATCGGGCAACCGGCCGAAGAAACCATCGGAGGAGCCAAGGCTATGGTCGCTGACGGGCTCTTCGTCCGTTTTCCGAGGCCTGACGTGGCCGTCGCAATGCACGTAGGCAACACGTTGGTCGCTGGCCAGGTTGGCATCGTGCCAGGCATTTACAACACTAACGCGGATTCTGTGAAGATCACGATCTACGGCAAGGGTGGTCATGGTTCTGCGCCGCATACAGCTGTCGATCCAATCGTGATTGCAGCCCGCACTATCGTTGCGTTGCAAACCATTGTTTCGCGAGAAGTGAAGCCAGGAAGTCTGGCCGTGATCACCGTCGGCTACATTCAAGCGGGAACCAAGAACAATATTATTCCCGACCACGCTGAGATGGGTTTGACCGTGCGCACCAACAACACTGAAGTGCGCAAGCAGGTTCTGGCGGCGATTGATCGCATCACCAAGGCAGAAGCCGAAGCCGGCGGCGCGCCACGGACACCCGAGATCAATCACTATGAAGGAACGGATTTGGTGTACAACGACCCCGCGCTGGCCATTCGAATGAAAGCCGTGCTGCAAGCGGCGCTGGGAAAAGATAATGTCGTGATGGAAGAGCCGATCACCGCATCGGAAGATTTTTCTTACTTTGTCGAGCAGGGAGTGCCGGGCTTTTATTTCAGTCTCGGCGGAGCCGATCCCGAGAAGTTTGCTGCGGCGAAGGCCAGTGGAACGATGCTGCCGTCGAATCATTCTCCGCTGTTCGCGCCGGATGTCGATCCGGCATTGCATACCGGAATTGAGGCTGAGGTCGCGGTGCTGCGGAATCTACTGAGCGGGTCGGCAGACGACTTACGCAGGAGTATCGCGGAGGCGAAATAGTTCGTTTCGCAGCATAGTAGTGTGGCGACCCTGCATCCCCAGGGGCGAATAACCTGGCATGGCACGAGACTTCACCATCGCGGCCACGGCTAAGGTGAATAGACGTTACGCCGAAACCGGAAGTATCACGACGACAACCGCAGGTTCCAGCATGAATCCCACCTACGGAGCGCAGGCGCCGAGGTCCCGGTTCACACTTGTCGTTACCCAAATCAAAGTCCGGGCAGAATCTCTGGACTTGGCTTTCTTACCTTTTAACCGCAATCGTTCGCCTGGAGTGATGCCCACCGTATTGCCGGTGAGTTCATAAACTCGGCTGTTGTTCTCGTCGATGATGGTCATCCCATTCACGGAGGAGCTAACGCATCCAGTGATTATTTTGTCTTTCTTCGATTCATGCAGAATCACGACGGTGAGGACAACTGCAACCGCCGCGGTCACGGCGACAATTCCGATAATGATGTTTCTTGCGGTTGTGTTCAGATTGTCTGCTCGCGCAGGAGCCGTGAGTGCCACGCTCATCACAACAACCAGAACGCCACGCCGCAGGTATTTCTGGGTCAAGATGTTCTCCTTGATGTGCTGATTTGCTTGCAGGGGGCCGGTGTATTTTCCCGCAAAACTTTGCTGTAGGCAGACGAATACTACGCCGGTTCGGCCCGTGGGGAAAGAAATTTTTCTAGGAGTAGATCTGCCCGAGAATCGCGCGCGCCTCTGCGGCCGGATCTGCCGCTTCCGTGATTGGCCGACCGACCACAATATGGCTTGCGCCAGCGGCGATAGCTTCGGCAGGCGTAACGACGCGCACTTGATCTGCATGTCCGCTGCCGGCTGGACGCACGCCGGGAGTTACGATGGCGAAATCAGATCCCAGTTCGGCGCGCAGCGTGGAGGCTTCGCGAGCCGAAGTCACGATTCCTTTGCATCCACTGGCTAGAGCCAGCGCTCCTAAGCGCTGAACCTCGTCAACAACCGTGCCGCGCACGCCGATTTTGTCGAGGTCGTTATCGTCAAGACTCGTTAAAACGGTCACCCCGAGCACCAGCAGAGCTGGATTAACGGACCGAGCAGCATCCACAGCCGCGCGCAGCATCTTGCCACTGCCCGCGGCGTGAACCGTCAACATGCTTACGCCCAGCTGGGCAGCTTCGCGGACCGCAGCTGCCACCGTAGTCGGAATGTCATGATACTTAAGATCGAGAAATACACGGCGTCCTGAGGCCACAAGCTCCCTCACTACGTGCGGGCCTTCCGCAGTGTAGAGCTGCATGCCGACTTTATAAGTCAGGGCGGAGTCGCCGATAGCAGCAACGATCTTATGCGCGGCTGCCGCACTGGAGACGTCGAGCGCTACGATCAGTCGCTCACGCGCGTCGTTTTTACGAACGATGTCTTGGAGACCGTAATTTGAAGGGATGGGGTCGGGCAGAGTGGCCTGCATCCCTTCAATATAAAACCTTTACGGCAGTTGCGCTACTGGATGGTTGAAGGCCACGGTCTCATAATCTTGACGATGCTGAGCCTTGGGTTTCACCAAATCCAGACGGACTCGCTGCAGGCCGCGCTGCTCGAACTTGAGGACGCGTGCAGCTCCGTAGGACAGGTCAATAATCCTGCCCGGTACGACGGGACCACGGTCGTTAACCTTCACCACCACAGCCCGGCCATTGCGCAGGTTTGTGACCCGTACATACGTTCCCAAGGGCAGAGAGGGATGCGCAGCGGTCATGTCGTACATGTCGTAGTCTTCGCCGCTGGCGGTCGGCTTGCCTTCAAAATACTCCCCATACCAGGATGCTGTTCCAACCTGATACGGAAGGCTTTTGCCAGCCTGTTTACGGATTGTGGGTTTAGTTTTCGGGCTATTCGGGGTTGAACTTGCCTCCGAGTTGTTTGGGCCCTGAGCCGCTCCCAGGCCGACGATCAATACAGCGACCATCAGTCCATGAGCCATACTTCGTTGCATTCAGTTCTCCTCGCATACTCAAAAGTCGTCCCCTAGCTAGTGGCGTTTGTGTCGTGTTTAAGCGTTCTGTAAATCGTAGAGACCCAGGCGGCCCTTGTCAACCCGAAAGTGAGGCACCGAAGGTGATGGGATAGTAATCGATATCTTACGTAACCTATTGTTAATTATAGGTAAGTGCAATGATGTGCATCAAAACAATGGAGTTATTTATTTATATTGTAGTAAATACCAAGGCGACCCTAAATCGGGAAGAATTTTCATCCCCAATGATCCCAATGACTTAGCGGTTAAATCTTTGTAAGTTGTTTATCTCTCGCATTTTAGGTAAAAGGTTGCTAGGAGTACGCGCTATTTTTCATGTCGATCTTCTCGGTGAAGGTCGGAAACGCGCGCTGCATCGACCCTGTGGGCTTGCAAGATTCTTCACAGGGCGAGACTTGGACACATGCCGGATAAACCACCTGTAGTAATGACCATCGCCGGTTTCGACCCATCCTCCGGGGCGGGAATCACGGCCGACATAAAGACTATCGCCGCACACGGTTGTTATGGCGTGGCGTGCATTACAGCTATGACTGTGCAATCGACCACGGGTGTAAGACGAGTTGACGCGGTTGACGCAGCGCTGGTTTTTGAAACTCTGGAAGAGTTGGCCGCCGATATGCCGATCTCGGCCGTTCACATCGGGATGTTAGGCACCGCAAAGGTCGCGAGTGCTGTCATCGATTTTCTCAGCCGCCGAACGGGAAAAGCGAGACTGCCGAATGTTGTCCTTGATCCGATTCTTAAATCATCTTCCGGTGCGGACCTGCTGGATGCATCTGGAGCAGAATTGCTGGTGGAGAAGTTGATCCCGCTCGCAGACGTGATTACGCCCAATATCGACGAAGCATCGGCGCTCACCGGCTTGAAGGTGAGCAATCTGGATGAAATGAAGGCGGCGGCCGCGAAGCTTCACGACATGGGGTCGACTTCGGTGGTGATCACAGGCGGTCATCTCGATAAGGCAATTGATTTGTTGAGCTTTGTCACGAAACGCGGGGTGGAAAGTGAGGTTTTTAAAGCTGAGCGCCAGCGCTCAAATTCGACCCACGGAACCGGGTGTGCATTTGCCACCGCTATCGCCTGCCACCTGGCGCTTGAGCGGGGCTTGCCGGAAGCGACCTTGCTGGCAAAAACCTACGTGACGGCTGCCATAACTGCCGGACATCCATTGGGCCGAGGCATCGGACCCCTCCATCACCTTTATCGTATGCGCGAGCAACGACGGGCGGCAGGATCGGGAAACGAATCGTGAGGAGGCGTTTCTAAGCGAAAGACGCTGCGGGACGGCGAGTATCTATTCGGGATCGCTACTCGACGGTTTCTTAAGCAGAATACCCGCCAGGAAGGAAACGGCGGCTGCTAGCAACCATTGCAGGCGCCACATTTGAATTGCCTGAAACTCACCCAGGTTCGAGGCTCTGTAGAACAGGCTGACGCCGATGGTTCCGGCGACACACCCTAACCCAATCAAAAACGCAACGAATGATGCGGTCGGCAGGCCCACGCCGCGTTTGATCTCATGAAAATGCAGATAGCGCAGCCAGTGAGGAAGGGTAAGATCGTGCCAATAATTGGCACTCCAATCCAGCCAAGTTGCGAGCCATACGAGTTTTCCAGCCCACATGTCGGCGACTTCTCCCGAGGCCACCCGGGCAACAAGTGCGCTGCTTCGATGGTGCCCGCAAGCGTGGCAAAACTTGGCCCCGATCAGGTATTCGGTGCCGCATGAGGAGCAGGCATCTGCCAGACTCGGCAAAGCCGGCGGGGGAGCTGGATCTGCCAAGCCTTCGAGACCGGCGGGCGACCGCCAGAACTCCTGCTCTGTACTCGGAACTACGTCTGCCATAAAAAGTTAAAGACGGGGGAGGCGGTGTCCAATGCATCGCAAGCAGAGAGCCAAACGCTGTGTACTCAAACTTCTTGTCAATTCAAATGCTTGCGCTATTCCTAAACGGCATGTGCGCTGTGCCCCAAGCAATAATTACGCGAATAGCCGAGTAAAGTTCGCCCAGTTACTCTGGTTTGGCCGCTTTCAACTGCCGAAAGTATAGGGTCCGCCTTCAATCCCTTTGAGAAATTATTGTGTTTTGTCTCATGATGCCTTTGGTTCGTCCCGTGCTTTCAAACTTCGGGTAAACTGAAATCAATTCTTCGAAAACTATAGCGGATGTTTTTCACGCCGACATTGCCGAGAAAACCTGATGGCAAATTTTGGCCGTTGTGGTTGCTGCTTGCCGGTTTGCTGTCGCTTCCGGGAGTGGCGCAGACGGGTGTTTTGCCGCTGTCGAACCCCGCAGCCGCGTTTTCTTCTGATCCGCCTGGCCATGACCCAATGGTCGCCGTAGCCTTCGAGCGCTTCTACAACATGGATTACGACCGTGCGATCCAGGAGTTCGAGAAGGTGCTGGATCGGCATCCGAATGATCCGGCTGCGGTGAACCATCTGCTGTCCACAGTACTGCTGCGCGAACTTTATCGAATGGGCGCGATGAATTCCGGTGAATATGCGAATGACAGCTTTATCGGCGAGGCTCACCGGCCCGCCGATCCGAAGGTGAAAGACCAGATCAAGCAACTCGTAGCGCGTGCCGAAGGCCTCGAAGAACAGGAACTGAAAACGAATCCCTCAAATGTCGACGCACTTTACTGCCGAGGCGTCACCCGGGCGCAGTTTGCTCTGTACACGGCATTAGTGGAGCGAGCGTGGTTCTCCGCTCTGCGCAATGCAGTGGGAGCGCGGCGCGATCATGAACGCGTCCTCGAATTGAACCCTAATTACGTCGACGCGAAGCTGGTCGTGGGCACGCACAACTACGTGATGGGGAGCCTGAGTTGGAGCGTGAAAGTCGCTGTTGCTATGGTGGGCTTGAGCGGCACGAAGGAAAAGGGATTCCAGTATTTGCACGAGGTGGCGGAAAGCGGGGGAGAGAACAGCGTTGACGCCAAAGTCGTCCTCAGTCTCTTCTTGCGCCGCGAGCGCCGTTACGATGAAGCGCGAGCGCTGATGCATGACCTGGCGGAGCGCTACCCACACAACTATCTATTCCCACTCGAGGAGGCGAATCTGCTGCGGGCGGGTGGTCACACAAACGAGGCTGCGGCAGCTTACCGCAAAGTGTGGCAGGGTGGCCGTGAAGGGAAGTACGACGGGTTGCATTTCGAGGTAGCGGCCTGGGGACTGGGCGAATTGCTGCGCAGCCAGAAAGATTACGCCGGTGCCGCGGCTGCGTACGAACTGGTGGGCGAAGCTACCGCACCTGATCCAGAAACGTTGCAGAACGCGAATCTCGCTGCGGGAGAAATGTACGATCTCTTGCAAAAGCGGGATTTGGCGATGAAGAAGTATCAGTCGGTCGTAGCCGAGAACGCCGGCACGCCTCCCGCCGAACAGGCCCGTAAACACCTCCGCGAAGCATATCGAGAATAAGGAACCGGTAAGAGAGGCGGCGTAGCAGCAATTTCCTGAAACTTTTGCACCGTGTTTGCGTATTCTATTGTAGAGAGCGTTCCACCAAGGGTGATCTATGTACTGCAACTACTGCGGTAAAGTCATACAAGATGACGCCAACGTTTGCGCTTATTGCGGCACTCGCGTGGGAGCGTCGCTGGCGCGAAAGCGGCTGGTTCGGCCGCGCCAGGGCCGGAAGATCGCCGGCGTCTGCCTGGGCTTTGCCGAATATTTCGATATCGACGTGACCGTGGTACGGCTGACGTGGTTGATCGCTTCATTCATGACGGGAATCGGCTTGCTCTCTTACCCAATCGCGTGGATCGTTATTCCCGAAGAGCCTCTGATGCTGGCTGCGCCGACAGGAGCGCATCAAGCCACGAACCCGTAAGATAGCGTCCCTCAATCCTAGGGACACTGCTGTTGAGCTCGCCTCAGATCTCGCATGCCTTCGACTCATCAAGTGAAGAGCAGTGACGCCGAGATCGTCTATCATGTCCTCGGCGATGGACCTCCGGTGGTCCTGCTACATCCCTTTCCAGCCAACCACGAATTTTGGATCCCGGTAGCCGAAGCACTGGCTTCGCGATATAGCCTGATAATTCCCGATCTGCGCGGGCACGGCGATTCAGAAGTCGGCGATGGCCCCGCCACCATGGAAAAACACGCTGTGGACATTGCAAGCGTAATGGACGATGCCGATGTGAACCGAGCCCAGATGCTTGGGGTCTCGATCGGAGGATATGCGTTGTTCGAATTCTGGCGCCGATACCGAGGTCGCGCGACGGCGCTGGGTCTGATCAACACAAAAGCTGCTGCGGATTTGTCCGAAGCGCGAGCAGCGCGCCTGCAGGTCGCGAATGACCTTGTCGATCACGGCACGGAGCCATTCTTCCAAAGCATGGTTCCGCGGCTGCTCGGTAAAACGACGCGCGAGACGCGTCCTGATTTGGTGGATGGCGCACTTCGCATGATGCGGAAAATGTCGCCCGAGGATGTGGCACAGGTGCAACGCGGAATGGCTGAACGTCCAGACTCCGTCGACACACTGAAGACGATTAACGTTCCGGCCATCATCATCACTGGAGACGAAGATATCCTCACCGGCATCAATGAGGCGGAGTTATTGCGTCGGCATATTTCCGGCAGTCTGCTGCGGGTTGTCCCAAAGGCCGGGCACTATTCGCCATGGGAGCGGTCGGAAGATGTGGCTACCTTACTACGGCAATTTCTCGATTCCGCATTGTGAGTGACGGAGGAGCAAGCGTAATGCCGCGTTTTGGATTGTTCGGCCGATCAGATTTCCAACTCAGGGCATTACCGGACAGACCGCATGCTACAATTTTTCCTGATGATCGAAACAGTTTTAGTTCCCGCGAAGACCGCAGTCAGCGCAAAAGGAGACGGCCCCGTTCAGGATGTGAGCGCCGCTACTGGCCGAGCATTTCTGCTTACTCTCGATGTCACGCGCATTATCGAGCAGGAGTCGATCGACGTTAGCATTTCAGGATCGGCGGATGGTACCAATTGGGATCCCAAACCGGTCGCCGCGTTTCCGCAGAAATTCTATTCCGGACAGTATCCTTTGCTGCTCGATTTGTCGGAGCGTCGAGATGTGAAATTCGTCCGCGCCCACTGGGAAGTCGCTCGCTGGGGACGCGGCACTGAGACGCCGATGTTCGAGTTCGGTCTAGCGTTGAAGGAAGTTCCCGCGAATATCTTGCAAGAAGTCCGGGCGGAGGCCAAGGCTCTCGCCTAGCGATCCGCGTCGAGTACGTTAGTTGCCCAATCCATTACTATAATTTCACATGAAAAGCGCGGCTCAGCTACTGGTGCGCCCCGCGCGCAACGTGCGCGGAAGCATAACTCTGCCGGGTGATAAGTCGATTTCCCACCGCTATTCCATGCTGGCGGCACTGGCCGACGGCGACTCGCGGCTTGAAAACTACTCGACGGGGGCGGATTGTGCCAGCACGCTCGACTGCCTTCAGTCGCTGGGAGTGAACTGGAAGCGGACAGACGATGCTGCAAACACGATCGAAGTACATGGGCGCGGGCTGTCGCTCACTGCCCCTGCCGCTGCCCTCGACTGCGGAAACTCTGGCTCGACGATTCGCATGCTGAGCGGAATTGTGGCCGCGCAGAGCTTTAATTGCGAACTCTCGGGAGATGAATCGCTCGCCCAACGGCCGATGGAGCGCATCATCACGCCACTGACAGCCATGGGAGCGCGCATCGAGTCGCAAAATGGTCGTCCACCGCTGCGCATCAGCGGAAGGCATCTCAAAGGTTTTCACTACCAAATGCCGGTGGCCAGCGCGCAGGTGAAAACCTGCATTTTGTTTGCAGGCCTTCTGGCCGACGGGGAAACAACGGTTCATGAGCCAATCCGCACACGCGATCACGGAGAGTTGGCGTTGCGCGCATTCGGGGCGATACTGGGCCGAAAAGGAAATGAAGTGCGGATTCATGGCGGACAGCGTCTGCATGAAATCAATGTTCGAATTCCTGGGGATATTTCAAGTGCCGCTTTTTTTCTGTGCGCGGCCGCGCTGTTTCCTGGATCGCAATTGACGATTACGAATTTGCTGATGAACCCCACCCGTGCCCGATTGCTCGATCTTCTCATGCAGCTGGGCCTTCGCATCTCGGTTTCCCAGCTGGAAGAAGCTCACGGCGAGCTCGTCGGCACGGTACAGGTCCAAGGCGGACGCTTGAAGGGAGCTGCGCTCGCAGGAGCCGATTCGGCGGCTTTGATCGACGAAATTCCCGTCCTGGCCGCGATTGCGCCAGTCACGGAGCAGGGACTTGAGGTGCGCGACGCGAAAGAACTGCGCGTAAAAGAATCGGATCGCATCGCCGCGATCGCCGTTAATCTGCGTGCCATGGGAGCGCAGATTGAAGAGCGTAAAGACGGACTGAGGATTCCCGGCGGGCAAAAACTTCACGGCGCCGAAATTGAATCTTTCGGAGATCATCGCATCGCGATGGCGTTCAGCATTGCCGCCCTGCGTGCTGAGGGAGAGACATTGATTCGAGGCAGTGAGTGCGTCGGGATCTCCTATCCGGCGTTCTTTTCGACTCTCGACGAATTGGTCGAGCGCTGAAGGCGGCAACAATCGGAACAGTGCATCACGGGCCCAACCCTCGCCGCCCCCGCTACATTACTTACGTGAGGTGACCGATGTCATCTAACCCACCTGCGGCGAATCGACAAGAATTCACTCATGCCGTTCAGATTGCTTCTCTTCACATGCGCAGTTTTCGCGACGAACGCGATCGCGCAGGAGCCGAAAGCTTATCTCGCTGGCGCCTTAGTGCAGAAGGACTGGGTCCAGTGTGCCGGTAAGGAAGCGGACGGTTCAGTCCAAATCATCACCAGCAAGCCAAGTCGGTCAAAAAAGGAAGCAGTCTGCACCGAGTACGTGCTTCAAACCGAGCGAGTGCTGTACCGGATCCGCCCGAAAGATACAAAGCATCCAGCGCTTTTGCAGGTGGGCTGGCGCGCACAGTTTCGCTTGAATCAGAATGAACTGCTTCTCCGAGTTAAACCTCTCGACAGCGAAGAACGCGAGTACCTCGTAGTCTCGATGACGCCGCGCGCTGAGAGCGCCGCTGATGCACATCGAATCCGATTGAATCATTTACAGTGATGTCTTCCGCTAAAACCTGCAGCAAGACCCGTAACAAATCTATTCGGCTTGCGCTCTTAAGCGCGCTCTGAAGCCGCTCCCAGCAAACAACCCTTGCATCGCGGGCTCCATCTGGATTTCCCCGATCCGCATCGCGCCCGCCGCGCCGTCAGCTCCTCCTGGGGAAGAGTGTGTCGAGCGGAGCGAAAACACTAATCAGGAGTTCGACGAATGCGCCTGCCGGATCTACCAACCCCGTAGGCCTCAGCGGCGGCAGTACCAGTTGCCATTTATCCGGGCGGAGGATCGAAGCTTTCGCCGGGCCGACGGGAGTTCGGGTCGAAGTTGGAGATGACATCTGTTTCCTGAACGTCGCCCACAACAATCTCAGAACGAGTATCGGACCGCGCCTCCGCTTCCAGTACTGCCAAACAAATTGCCTGCGGTTCCACGGGGCTGCCGGTTCTCGTTTTTGGCCAGGCTTCACCCGCATCGCCCAGTTTTTGGCCGTTCTACGAGCGGTCTCGCTTCGCAAACCAGTCATTGCTCCCCTGTGATAAAGTAATGCCGCTCGCGATTTGGCTGGCCTGCAGAACCACGATCCAGCCGGTCCCAAAGGAGTTTCCATGAACACTCTTCGTGACCTGGTGAAAGACCGCAAAGTGTACTCGATTGACGCAGCCAGTACGGTGCTGGAGGCTGCGCGCTTTATGACGGAACACAACATTGGCGCTCTGCCGGTGCTGCGCAACGGGCAGCTGGCCGGAATTTTTTCCGAGCGCGACATTATGAACCGTGTAGTCGCCGCAGGCCGCACCCCAGGGCACACGGCGGTCGCGGAAGTGATGACCGCAAACCCCCGTGCGGTGCATGTCGATGAGAGTGTCGAGGAGTGCCTTTTCATCATGCACGAGTACGGCTTTCGGCATTTGCCGATTGTGGATGGCAAAGAACTGAAGGGTCTGGTTTCGTTGCGTGATGTCGTGATGCATCAAGCAGCGGAACTCGAGCGCCGCACGCGGCGAGCGGTCTCGTAGGTACAGATCCCCGCGCACCATATAAAAAGCGAGAGCTTCACGGCCGCCGGCGCAGGAGCAGTTCTCCGGGCTCGGGCGGCAGTTGAAAGGGAAATTCGAAAACTTCCCCCGCCAGCGGCAATCGCAGAATGAATTCCTCCTGCTCCTTCCATCTTCCTAGCCACTTCGTTTCCGTATTGAAGAATACCCAGCCCCTCGCCTCCGGAGTGGCGCGATCCAGACGCGCCGGGCGCAAGCTGTCCCGGTTGAGAAACTCGATTAGCTCGTTGACCGACTTTTGATATGCCTGAAGGCGCGCTTGTCGAGATGCTTTCTCATCCGGATGTTTGGCGATTGCTCGCCGGGTTTCATCGTCGAAGGCATCTGCGTCTGCCTGGATTTTCTGGCTGTATGCATCCGGATCGAGTGAGCTCTGCGTTAATTTGAAGTGCTTCATAAACTGCAATGTGATGTTATCGGGGTTCTCATCCAGGCTCGATGCGCCGTGATAACGAACGGTCAGCAGGACGCCGAAGATCGGCTCGATGCGATGGCGAATTATCTGCACCTCACGGGCATCCACGGCCAGCACAATACCTAGGTCTCCAGACCACAGCCCGTAGCTATATTTTCCGTCGGCTCCGCGGGAAAAGGTACATCCCGGTTGCGATTCACTCCAACGCACAATGACAGGCTTTGGCCTGTCATCGCCCCCAGGCGTTGTAGCCCCATTAGTCTTTATTTGCAGGCCCAGAATCGTGACGGAAAGCGCCACCGCCCAAATACTCACAGCATCAAACCTCATGCTTAGGCCAAGGCAGCGCATGAGCGGAGCGCTATGGTGAGGTCACTTGCAAGGTGACGGTTGCGCTGGTGGTCGAGCCCGGTCCAATTCCGTTCTGGTCAGTACCAGTCACCGTAAGAGTGTAGGTATTGTTGGGCGTGATCTGGTTGGTCGCGTTCGTTGTGGTAGTACCGCAGGCTGGCAGGAAGAGTATTCCTCCGGCAAGCCCCAGCAGCAAAAAGATGCCGAGAAATTTGCTGCGGCGTTTGCCCGTTGCTCCCAGGCCCAGAAACGCGAACACGGGAACGCCCAACCAGAATGCATAAACCAGGCGCGGTCGAAGTAACTTGGCGTTCACTGGCGTCACCGTTGTGTTGAAGGTAGTGATGGTCAGTGTCGAGGTCGGAGGCGTGCCTCCGGTTACGCTTACCGTCGCCTTATCGAAGGAGCACACGGGCGCTCCTTCAACGGCCGGAGTGACGGACAAACACGCGAGCGTAACCATCCCCGTGTAGCTGCCGAGTGGCGCAACTGTAACCGTGGCCGTCGCGATATTTCCCGCCGTGACTGGGCTCGGAACCGCGGTGGTCGGGAAAATCGTAATCGTATAGTCCTCGGCCAAATCCGTTACGTTCAAGTCGAGTGGGGTGGCACTTATAACTGTCGTTCCACTCGTTCCGGTGACCGTGACCTGATAAGTCCCCGCCGGAGTGCTGTTGGTGGTCATCACGGTCAGCGAAGGCCCGTTTGCAGGTGGAATCACGGAGACCGGACTCACCATGCAGGTTGGCAGATTCGAGGTGACCTGGCTGGAAGTCACCGAGCAAGTAAAATCGACCGCGGCGCTGAAGCCACCGCTGGTCGTCACGTCGATGTTCGCAGTGGCGGAACCTCCGGGATCGACCGTTGAAGGCTGCAGGGAGGTGGTAGTCAGAGAAAAAGACTGCGCTTGAGCTGACCGAATTGCGGCCGTCGAGAGGAACAGCAGAGCGAACGCCAAGATGACGGGCCGAATCAACAGCTTCAGATTCACCATGAATGATCGGAAACTCACTACCTTCGATTCCTCCAACCCTTTAAACGCTGCCCAGACTCCGAACAACAGTTTTCCTCGTGCCTCTTGTGGTCATGAGCAAGTGGTATTTAAAAAATTATGCTGAATGTGCCAGAAAGAATCTTAGACTACAGCCGCTCCTCGTGCCAAACGCCACTGCCGAAAACATTGAGTTCGAAGAGCAGAATATCAGGGAAAAAGACCGGTGACGAAAGACGGCCATAACCTTGAACCAGCCTAGTTTACGGTCAGCGGTATCGTGAACGATTGCGTGGTTGCGTTGGCATCCGTGCCGGTTCCGGTGATCGTGATGCTGTAGGTTCCAGCCGGGGTGGCGCCGGACAGAGTGGTGACAGAGACGGCGGTACTCTGGGCAGAAATTCCGGCAGAATCGCTGGCTGCGACTGTAAAGCTGTACTGGGTTGCGGGAGTGAGCCCCGTCACGGCGAGAGTCGTACTTGTCGGCGTTCCAATCGATTTGCCATTCTGGTATACGGTGTAGCCGGTTATGCTGCAGCTTGCGCCCACAGTAGCTGCAGTCCAGTTAAGTGTCGTCCCGGTGGTGGTAGTGCCGGATGCTGCCAGCCCGGTCGGCGCGTTAGGGGCACTCGCACAGCTTCCGCCCGTGGATTTGCTGCTGCTACCGCAAGCAGGCAGTAGCAGCAAGCCAGCAATGCCAATCATCAAAAAACCGAGCAAGGCTTTATTTCGCGAACCGGAGAACGACAGCACCAGCCCCATCGCGCACAAGCCGAAAATCGGCAGCCACAGAGCGTAGTAGAACGTTCTCGGGCGAGGCAGAACGCCGCTCGGCCCCGTCGTCGTAATTGTCAAAGTGGTTGCCGCGCCGCCAGAAGTGGGCGTGACCGGATTCGTGGAGAAGGCTGTTACGCCGCACGCCGGCAGAGGCGATCCGGTCCCGGTTACCGTGCAGCTCAGATTCACCGGCGAACTGTACCCGTTATAAGAAGTGAGCGTGACGGTGGATGTGGCGGAGCTTCCGGCATTGACCGCAACTGGAGTACTCGCCTTGATGCCAAATGTCGGCTGAGCGTATTTGACGACAAAGGCGTCATAGGGGTCACCACCGTAAGTACTCTGTAATGCCGCCTGCAGCGGGAATCCCGAAGCCGAGGCGGTGTCCCCCGTGACATAAATGTTCGCGCCGACGCTATCAAGGGCAATCGCGCCGTACAAGCCGCTGGCGTCCTCTGCTGCGGGGCCGCCCAGATAAGTGGAAAATACCAGCTTCGAGCCCGGCGGATTGATCTCGGTTACGAAGGCGTCATTTGATCCGCCGTAAGTTGTTTGCGTTGCATTCGCGGTTGGAAACGGATCTGAATTGGTTTGTCCGGTAACATATGCATTTCCGGCGCCATCGACGGCAATGCCGGCGCCAAGATCGAACCCGGCACCACCAAGATACGTGGAATAAATCAGCGCGCTGCCAGTCGGGTTCAACTTCGTGACGAACGCGTCCGTGCCCCCGCCAGAAGTTTCCTGAATGGCGCCCTTCACGGGAAAGTCGGACGACTGCGTCGAACCTGTGACATAGGCATTACCACCCGCATCAACCGCGATGGCGCTGGCGCCATCCTGGGCGCTACCGCCCAGAAACGTCGAATAGACGTAACCTGTGCCGCCCGCCTTGATTGCGGTCACAAAAGCATCGGGAAAGGAATTAGCGCAACTGCCGCAGGTGGCCTGGAATGCGCCAGTCGTGACATGAAAATTTGAGCTGAAGGTTTCCCCGGCGACGTATACATTGTCTGCGGAATCAAGCGCGATCGCGTCCGCAGTATCGCCAGTGCCGCCGCCGATATAGGTTGAAAATATCAGCGCCGTGGCCGTGGAATTCAATTCTGAAACGAAGCCGCTTGAGAGACTTCCCGACACATACGCCTGCAGCGGAGTAGCAACAGGAAAAACAGGAAAGTCCGCAGAAGTTGTCTTGCCTGCCACGTAGACATTTCCAGACCCATCAACCGCAAGGCCCAGAGCCTCGTCGCTCGCAGTGCCGCCCAGGTACGTGCTGTACGTCAGGGACGTGCCGCTGGCGTTAAGCTCGAAAATGAAGGCATTGTCCGTGGCGGAGGTTCCCAACGTTGGCTGGAACACTCCTGCAGTAACGGGGAAGTCGCCAGAGGCCGTGCCTCCCGTGACAAACGCGTCGCCCGAAGCGTCTACGGCAATGGCGTTTCCACTGTCATTGCCCGAACCGCCCACATAGGTCGAGTAGATCAAGCTTGATCCGTCGGCGGCGATTTTGCTCACAAAAACGTCGAACGTGCCTCCGCCGCCTTTGTTATTAGTCTGGTAACCTCCCGTAACGATGGGAAAATCTGCCGATGAAGTCCTTCCCGTCACATACGCATTTCCACTGGCATCAACAGCGATCCCGTAGCCGTCGTCTTCGAGCGATCCGCCTAGGTAGGTGGAATACGCATAGCTGACCGACGGATCAATCACCAGCTCGCGGTTGTGATCATAAGCGCCCAATTCAAAACCGACGCGATCATCGGCCCCAAGCACAAAGCGCGCAGAAACCGGCTGTGCAGAGCCATGCTGTTCCTGGTAGGCGATCGGCTTATGCAGTAAGACGTCGCCTGCCGCAGACGAGATTACGAGATCGCCTGAGCCGTCCGTCTGAATGCTCTTTGCGCCGTTGAACTGAAGATCAATCGGCCGAGGATTGGCGCCCGGCGCTACGATAAAGTCAAACTCCATTTGCCCTTGTGCGCCGTGAAAGGCCAGCTTCACGCCGGGGTAAACGTCCTGATAAGAAACACGCGCGAAAAGCGGAACATTGCTCCGCCACTTGGCGGGATCTTTCCCGATGAAGTAGTTCGCCCGGCCGGGCAGTTGCTCACTGGCTGCAATCTTCGGCAGCCGGTTGGAACCGACAAGTTGCATACGGACGGTTGCGGTTGTCTCGTTCCGCGACGGACGTGCGTTCGGGCTACTCGTCCGCAATTGTGTGATTTCAAACTGAGGCGTTCTCGCTCGGTTCACTGGATCACTCGAAGTGGGTCCCGAAGGCGATGAGGAACGCAATGAGAAGACAGCTTCGTTCCCAGTCAGAAAAAGCGTGTAGCCGCTCGTCCGCGCCAAATAGCTCACTGCCGCATCGACCTGACCCTTGTTCTGTTCAAAAACCAGTGGCAGAGTCCCGGAAGCTGAGTGAATCCCTGGCTGCATGTCAGCAGGGATATCCTGCCGTTGCGAGGCGAACGTGCCAGCTTTCGAGCTAGTGGCGCTGGCTGGGTACTTTTGAGGGCCAAGGACGGTCAGGGCTAAAGCAGCAACGGCAAGCACGGAGATGATGCAGACAACGCTAACCCACCCTCTCGAGGAACCTGGTTTCGACACACGACCCTCCTATGGATGACACATTGAAAACCCCGCTGCAGGCAAAATGACTCGGCACGATTTTTTGGGGGCTTTGCGATCGGACCAAGAGCTTTTTCGCTCTGCGATCGTTCGCAGCTTTACCGGGAGTATGGTCTGCAACCGCTGGGAATGTCAACGAAATCGAGGATAGCAATTTTGATGCTGTGGCCGGCAAGTTACATAGGTTTCTGACCCCTCATGTTGAGCGCAGCTTCGGCACGAAGCCGAGTCGTAGCGAAGGTAAGAAGCAGGTCTTGGCGGAATAGGCTACCTACGGCTCCTCCTGGAGGAGTTCCGGCGAAGGTACCGTGCCTGAATCCACCTGCTTTTCACGCTCGGCCCGCCGCTGGTTATCGATGCGAACCGACTCTTCCAGTTCCTTCTTGCCTTCTTCTTTGCGCCCGAGGTGAATGAGGGTCTGTCCCTTGATGTAATGAATATCGGTACGTTGAGGATCAAGCCTGGCTGCGGAATCGATCGCGATTAAAGACTTCTGATACTTTGCTTCTCGCTGATAAACCTTGGCCAGGCCGATGTAAGAGTTCACGAGCCGAGGATCGCGCCGCAGCGCCTCACGATAGCTTTTTTCTGCGTTGCTATCTTGCTGCATCAACGCGTAGACGTCGCCCAGTTCGTCGTAGTTGAAAGCGAGATCGGGCTCGATCGCCGCATCTTTCAGGAATTCGTCGCGGGCGTGCTCGTAATTCTGTTTCTTGAGGTATGCCAGGCCCATATTGAAATGAACGAATGTGAGCTTTGGGTTCGCATCTGCCGCGGCTTGAAAATCAGCCAATGCCAGGTCGTATTGTTCGAGATTGAGATGCGCCTTGCCCATGAAAAGATGGTACTCAGGTGATCCTTCGCCAGCCCTGACGAGTTGCGCTGTGGCTTTCCCGTCGAGCTCCTTTCGGCCCGCGCGGTGCGCTGAAATGGAAAGCACGTACAGATAACTGAGTTGGGTGGATTGCTGCGGCCAGAGCGGCTCCAAGGTATCGGTCGCATTAGCCCATTGATTCATGAAGAAATAACACAGGCCCAGTAGGTACCGGGACTGTAGCGCGTCCGGTTGATCGCGCACGACAGATTCGAACTCCGGAACCGCTTTCGGGTAATCGCCCTGCCGATAATAGACCAGGCCGATATTCAGCCGGATTCCAGGCACCTTCGGCATGAGAGTTTCTGCTTTTCGCAACTCCTGTAAGGCCTTATTCCACTGTTTGCGGCGCATGTAAACCACGCCCAGGTTCGCATAGGCGCCGCCGGCCTCCGGATTCAGCGCAAGCACATGCCGGAAGTCGCGCTCTGCCTCATCCATGTGACCTTGCTGAAGCGCTTCCTGACCCGCTTTAAACAGTTGCGCGGGATCCGCTGAACTTGCGGACGATTTTCCCGGGATGGCACTCGTCGCTTCATCCCCGGAGGCGGGCGGCGATTGCCGCGGAATCGCAGCCGCCATGCCACCCAGAAGAAAGCACAACAGAAGGCTGCGCCGTATGTGTTTGCTTGACACTCGATCAACTCTCTGTTGTAGTGTCCGCCAACCTCCGCGCGGAGTTCAAGCGCCGGAAAAGTTAATCCAGGTATCAAAGTGCGTCACGCCACCAGCAACGGCTCGATGGTCACGATTCGCGACGTCGCGAAGGAGAGCGGATTCTCTTCGACGACCGTGTCGATAGTTTTGAATGATGCTCCGCTGGCCCGCTACATTCCTCCGGTTACTAAGAAAAAAATCGAGCGTGCGGCCGAAAAGCTGGGATACAGGCCCAATCAGTTTGCCCGTTCCCTGCGCAGCAAGCGCAGCCACACAGTCGGCGTCATGGTCTTCGATATGACCGATCCGTACTGCACGCTCGTGCTGCGAGGCATCGAGAATTCGCTTTACCAGGCCTCGTATCTCCCGATTCTTACCGACGTGCACAATGAGCGCAGCCGTTTCGAGCGCTACCTCGAAATGCTGCTGGACCGCCGCATCGAGGCACTAATCGTTCTCGCCAACTGGCTTTTTGTCGATATCAATCTGCTCGCCGATCTGGAAAAGAGCAGCATCCCCACCGCGCTGATCGGATGCGAACTGAAAGGCGACGCGATGAGTTCGGTGATCGTCGACAATGAACTGGGAGGTTTTGTTGCACTCGAACATTTGTATTCGCTTGGCCATCGTAAAATCGCCTTCATCCGCGGCCCCAAAACTTTAGCCGACAGCTCTCCACGCTGGCGAGGAATCCGCAACTGCGCTAAGAAATTTGATCTGGAAATCGATTCGCAACTGATTGTGGACCTGCCGGAGTCTCGCGATCCACTATCCAGTTTTGAGGCTGGGCAGGAATTGACCAACAAACTGATCGAGCATAAGCGTGAGTTTACGGCTCTTCTGGCCTTCGACGACATCACCGCGTTCGGGGCGATTCGAGCGTTATCGAAAGCTGCGCTCCGTGTTCCGGAAGACTGCTCGGTAATCGGCTTTGACGATGTCGCGCCTTCGGCATTGTGCACGCCCTCGCTGACCACGGTTCGGCAACCGATGGAAGCCATGGGCGCCGGGGCAGTAAAGATCGTTCTGGAAGGTATCAAGTCCGTGTTGGAGAAGCGCGATGTCGCCGCTGAACACACAAAGGTCGCTCCGGAACTGGTAGTGCGGGAGTCAACTCGGGCGATCTCCTAGAAAAAGGATATTCCTAGCATTAAGAAGCTGCGCGAATCGTGAAACAAATCGACGTTTAGTTCCTCAATCGGTCTGAAAACATAAGTTTTCTCTTGACATCCGACATGCTTAAAAAGCACTATTCATACGTTTTAATAACCGCTCTGTGGGTTGCCGCCGGCGGGCTGATATTGGGGCATTCTGATTACACATTGCTAGTAAAGACGTGACCTTGTGCTGGGCCACGTCTAATCTCTGAGAAACGTCAACCGGCTGCGTCATCAGGAGAATCTTTAACCATGAAATTCCGTTGCAGGTTCTTGGCGATCACATTTGCAGCACTGGCATTCGGCGCAGTCGCTTTGGCCCAGGATACCGCCTCCTTAACCGGCACGGTTACAGACTCAAGCGGAGCCGCGGTGCCTGGGGCACAGATAGTTGTTAAGAATGCCCAGAACGGTATCAATCGTACCGGCGCCAGCAACGGCAGCGGCGATTTCCTGTTCGCCTCGCTCCCCATCGGTTCCTATGACCTGAGTGTCACCGCCGAAGGCTTCAAGAAGTACCAGGCCAAAGGCATCATCCTGCAGGTTGCCGAGAAAGCCCGTGTGAATGTTGCGTTAGAGATCGGAACAATCAACACAGAAGTTGTGGTTCAGGGCACCGAAGTGGCGCAGGTGGAAACGCAATCTTCTGATTTGGGAGATACCGTCACGGGAAAAGAAGTCGCCCAGCTTGAACTTAACGGCCGCGACTTTACACAACTCGTGGCCTTATCGCCGGGCGTAACGGACCAGTCCGGCAACGATGAAGGCGAACCAGGTGCGACCACTGTGGCTTTCAGCATCAACGGAGGGCGCACTGAATATAACAACTTCGAAATCGACGGCGGCGACGCCCTCGACAACGGCAGCAATCAAACACTCAACGTTTACCCTAGCATTGATGCAATCGCCGAAGTAAAAGTTCTTACCTCAAATTTTGGCGCGCAGTACGGCCGCAATGGCTCCGGCACGGTCGAAGTTGAAACCAAATCTGGGACTAATCAGTTCCACGGCGACCTGTACGAATTTCTCCGCAACGACGATTTCAACGCCACGCCGGAGTTCGAAACCTCAGTCCCCGAGTACAAGAAAAACGATTTCGGATTTACCATCGGAGGCCCCGTATTCATTCCCGGCCACTACAATACAAATAAGCAGAAGACGTTTTTCTTCTGGTCGGAGGAGTGGCGACGAGAGCTCACTCCGGCTTCCGGGTTTTTCTCCACAACGCCCGTACCGACGATGGCTGAGCGCAGCGGTAATTTCACCGACGTTTGTACACTTTCCCCCGGCGATTGCCCCCTTGAACCAGCCGTCCTTCCCAACGGCCAAGCCAACCCACTGGCGGGAAAACCTTATCCCAACGATCAGGTTCCCATCGCAAACCCAACTGTCGCAAACGCTCTGATCGCCTTAATACCCGCGCCCAACCTCTCTTCCGGCAATCTAGGTAGCGGGGTTCTCGACGAATGGTTCGCCACTCCAACTCTACCCATGAATTGGCGTCAGGAACTGTTCCGTGTCGATCAAAATATCGGCCAGAAGCTGCGCGCCAGTTTTCGCTACATTCATGACTCGTGGAATGAGCAATACCCAGTTCCTCTCTGGACCGACGGCACAAGTTTCCCCACGGTGCAGACCAATTTCAGCAATCCCGGCGTGAGCATGGTCGCCCACCTTACCGCCAATATTTCGCCCAGTCTGCTCAACGAATTTGTCGCCAGCTACACCACGGATCACATCAGCACCCAGCTCACTGGTCCGTGGCAGCGCCCTTCCGGCTTTCCTGCTGTTGGCCTTTATAACAACGGCTACGGCGGCAAGGTGCCGGGCATCAGTGTTGCCGGCGGCATTTATGGTGGAGGCTTCGGCGAGGATCCGGGGTATGTTCCCCAGGGACCGTTGAACTCGAATCCCACGTTCACGTATCGCGATAACGTCACCAAGATTGTGGGCGGACACAATCTCCAGTTCGGCGCCTATGTCGTCAACGCTCACAAGAACGAAATCCCGCAGCCGACCTATGGCGTGAATGGACAGTTGTTCTTCAACAGTACAAGCGCCCTATCCAGTGGAAACGCCTTCGCCGATCTTCTGCTCGGCAATATTTCGACTTACACTCAGGAAGGCGCAGCGCTGAAAATGCATGAGGAGTACAACATTTACGAAGCGTTCTTCCAGGACGATTGGCATGCCACCAAGCGGCTCACGTTGAACCTCGGAGTCCGCTTCAGCTTCTACGGCACCTATCGCGAAAAAAATAACCTGGCCTGGAACTTCGACCCGAGTTTGTTCGTCGCGGGGGCTAGCAGCGTGGATCCAGCCACCGGCCTGGTAATCGGCAATCCGTACAACGGCTGGGTTGACTGCGGTGTCACACCCGGAATTCCTGCTGGCTGCATGAATAACCACTGGTGGAATCCCGCGCCTCGCATCGGCTTTGCCTTCGACCCCAAGGGCGATGGGAAGTGGGCGATTCGCGGCGGCTACGGAATTTTCTTCGAGCACACCAACGGCAATGAGTCCAATACCGAAGCTTTAGAGCCCTATAGCAAAAGTACTCCAACGACCAGCACTCCGAATCCTATCTCTGCAGCCAGTTGCGGTGGAACCACAGGCTATGACTGCCTCAACTCGAGCCTTCTCGGCATCTCTGGTGCAACTACGACACCCCTTCAGTTTGTTTCCTTGCCGAACAAAGCCATCTGGCCCTACATGCAGCAATGGCACCTGGATATTCAGCACGATATCGCGAGGAGCACGGTCGCCACCCTTTCCTATGTGGGCAGTGCCGGCGTGCACTTGACGCGCTCTTACGAGTACAACCAGATGTTTCCGGTTGCTGCCAGTCAAAATCCATATGCTCCCGGCCAGCCAATTTCTCCATTTGACTGCTCCGGTATTTCGCAATCGACCGCCCCGGGATCGGGAGGGGCTGGCATTGCGACCCCAGGCGCGTATACCGTTACATTGCCCGACGGCACCACGGCCACGGGGAACACCACTTACACCACGCCTATGACCGGGGGCTGGGCAAACAATCTCGCCGTGGCTTGCGGCTTAAACTCAAGCTTCTATCGCCCCTACCTCGGCATTGGAGACATCCAGCGCAAAGACCAAACCGGCTCTTCGAATTACAACGCATTGGAAGCTTCTCTTCGCCATAACATCGGAGGACTCGAACTCAACGCATCTTACACTTACAGCCATTCCATCGACGACTCTTCCGACTACAACGACACCGGCTTTGTGAACGCTTACAATCTCAATGCGTATCGTGCCAGTTCGAACTTCGATATTCGACACAACTTCACCGTCGCTTACGTCTACGATGATCCCTTCTTCAAGCACAAAGGTCTTGCGAACGAGTTGTTAGGTGGGTGGCAGTGGTCTGGCATCACGCTGATTCAGAGTGGAACACCCTTCAGCGTCTATAACGAAGGCTTCTATGCCACGGCGGACAACGCCGGTGTCGGCAATGACTTCGCAACCGCAGGCTCTTACCCCGATCTCATCGGAAATCCGCACCAGGGAGTCAACTCCAGCCCGCTCGCCGGCAATCTCACCGGATTCGGGCCACTGCTCTATAATCCGGCGGCGTTTGCATTGCCGACCGGACTCACTTTCGGCGATGCTGGTCGAAACATCCTGCGCAACCCGTGGCGCACGAACTTCGACATGGCGCTGCTCAAGCATTTCCCCGTCACTGAGGGCACGTATTTCGAATTCCGTGCTGAGGCCTTCAACGTTTTCAATCACGTCGAGTACAACTGGCTGGGGGGTGACGCAGGCTCCGCCGCAGACAATTCAGGCCGGGGAACCATTTCAAACACGCTGGCATGTTACGGAGAAGCGGCTCCGTACTCAGCCGGCGATCCCTCTTGCGGGGGCAACGCCTATCTGCGCTCAGCGGGCACGCATCTTCCCCGCATCATGCAACTGGCGTTGAAATTCGTTTTCTAGGCCGGCACCAGGACTTTTGGGGAAGGGCCGGCTTCAGTTCGTGCCCGAATGTCCTCGCAAATAACGAGACTTCAGCGGCTGCAAGGCGGCTATTTGTGGAGGATGCCCACGCGTTGTGGCGCCGCCACCACCTCGAGCGCCCGCTCCAAATCCTCAACCAGATCGTCGGCATTCTCAATTCCTACCGAGAGCCGGATCAATTGCTCGGTGACGCCCATCTTCACCCGCTCTTCAACTGGAACCATGGCATGAGAAGTTAACACCGGAATTGAGACCAGGGACTCTACGCTTCCAAGGCTCGGTGCCAGCGTAAACAGCCGCATGGCTTCGGTCACGCGCCGCGCGTCTTCGCCGGTGCCCTCGATCTCAAAGCTGACCATCCCCCCACCACCGCTCATCTGCCGCCGTGCTATTTCGTATTGAGGATGGCGCTTCAAGAACGGATAATTCACGCTGCGCACCTTTGCGTGGTCTGATAAAAACTCAGCTACCCGCATGGCGTTTTCGTTTTGGCGCGAAACCCGCACAGAGAGCGTTTTAAGCCCACGAACCAGCATCCACGAGGCGTGCGGATCCATGCAATTACCCAGAATCGTTCGCGTTCCCCAAATTTTCTCCAGCAGTTCGTGCCGCCCAGCCACGACGCCGCAAATCAGGTCGGAGTGTCCAGCGAGATATTTCGTTCCCGAATGCATGATCAGGTCGAACCCGAACTCTGCGGGATGCTGATTTATGGGCGTGCCGAACGTAGCATCAATCATGCTCAACAGCCCATGTTCCCGGGCAATTCCGGCGGCTCGCTTCAGATCGACAACGCGCAGAGTCGGATTTGTCGGCGATTCCAGATAAATCAGCTTCGTATTCGGGCGAATCGCCCCCTCGTGCTGTACATATTCAGTGGTGTCGACAAAGGTCGTCTCAATCCCCATCTTTGGTAGCCACTGGCTTAGGAATTTATTTGCGCCGCCGTAGATATCGCGCTGCGCAACGATATGGTCGCCTCTCTCGAGCAGAGACATGATCGTCGTGGTGATCGCTCCCATGCCGGATGCGAACGTCACGGCCATCTCCATCCCTTCCAGCGCGGCAATCGTCTTTTCGGCCACCGTGTTCGTGGGATTGCCGTAGCGCGTGTAGAAGTGGTCGGTATCGGTCGCGCGGAGCTGTTCGTCGTTGTCCGTGACTTCGAATGTAGAAGTCTGATAAATGGGCGTGGCCATCGGGCCGTTTTTCTTTTCCAACGCAGCCGGGCCGCGTACCGCCTTGGTTTCAGGGCGTGGATTGTAGGGCTTCATGAAAACCTCATGTCTGCCAGATTAATTGCGATGCCACGCTCTCGCAAGCGAAGTCACCGGCGAATCGGCGAGTAACGTTTATAATGCCTGATTCATGAATCTTGGCATAAAAGACAGAGTTGCCCTGGTCGCGGCTTCCAGTCAGGGAATTGGCCGGGCCACGGCTGAAGCTTTTGCTGCAGAAGGCTGCCGCATCGCTATGTGTGCGCGCAACCCGCAGACGCTGCAGGCCGCTGCAGAGAAGATCAGAAAGCAGTACAGAGTTGAAGTTCTTGCCGAAGCCTTCGACGTGACCGACTCTAGCGAAGTGAGCCGGTTCGTCGCGCTCGTCGCCCAGAGATTCGGCAGCGTCGATATCTGCATCACCAATGCAGGTGGTCCTCCCGCGAAAGGATTTCTCAGCACCACGCGTGAAGACTGGCAGCGCGCGCTCGACGCCAATTTTCTCAGCACGGTTTACTTCGTTCGGGAAGTCATTCCGCACATGCAGAAAAAAAAGTGGGGTCGCATCGTCACTCTCACTTCGATTACGACTAAACAGCCAGTCGCAGATCTTGTGCTCTCGAACGCCGTCAGAGCCGCGGTGGTTGGCTTAGTGAAAAGCCTTGCCAATGAATTTGGCAAAGATGGAATTCTGGTCAACAACGTCGGCCCCGGTTTCACCGCAACCGACCGCTTAAAAGAATTGGCGCGCGCGGGAGCGGCATCGTCCGGGAAAAATGAACAGGAGTTCTTCGACCGCTGGGCCGCCGATGCTCCGGTGCAGCGCCTGGGCGAGCCCCGCGAAGTTGCTGAAACGATCGTATGGCTGGCTTCTGAGCGCGCTTCCTACATCACAGGCCAAACCGTTCTCGTCGACGGTGGCATGTATAAAGGTTTATAGGTTTCGGAGACCCAATGCGATCGATAGCGTCCCGGATTTCGGTAATGAGCGGCGAAGGCGCACTGTCAGTATTCGCGCGCGCCAGGGAACTGGAGAATCAAGGTCACTCGATTATTCACCTCGAGCTTGGAGAACCAGATTTTCATCCGGGAGCGTCTGTGATGGAATCCGCCTCGAAAGCGCTCGCCGACGGTAGAGACCGTTATTGTGCCGTCGCCGGAGTTCCCGCGCTACGAGACGAAATCGCCGCATATTTGCAGCGCACGCGCAACATCGATGTGTCTTCCGGCGAACATTGTCGTCGCGCCGGGCTGCAAAGCGGGGCTGTTTTTCGCCTTGATGGCTTTGCTCGAGCCCGGCGACGAGGTTCTGTATCCCGATCCGGGTTTTCCCGGCTATCCCTCAATCACTCTCGGCCTTGGTGCAGTTCCCGTCCCGTTTGAGTTATCGTCGCGCAATCAGTTCCAGCCTGATCTGGCGGAAATCGCCGCCAAGATCACGCGCCGCACTCGCGCCATCATTCTTAACAGTCCGGGAAATCCAACCGGAACCGTCTACACCGATGCGGTTCAGCGAGGCTTGGCTGAGTTAGCGTTGAGGCACGACCTCTGGGTTCTTTCCGATGAAATCTATGCACGGATCATTTATGGCCGCGAATACATTTCCATGCTGCGTTACCCGGGAATGCAGGAGCGGACACTGATCATTGACGGCTTTTCAAAAAGCTTTGCCATGACGGGATGGCGGCTTGGCTATACAGTGGCGCCGCCCGAAGTCGTGCCTGCGCTAGCCATGATGGCGATCAACAGCTATACCTGCGTCGCGGAATTCATACAGTATGCGGCCATCGACGCCTTGCGAGATCGCGAAGAAAACACGCCGCACATGGTCGCTGAGTTCGGCCGGCGCCGGGAACAGTTCGTGCGCGACCTGAACGGCGTCCCCGGCTTTAGTTGCCATGCTCCTGAGGGCGCTTTCTACGCCTGGGTCGACATCCGCGGCGCTGGGATGAGCGCAGAGGACATTTGCCGAATTCTGCTGGAAGAGGCTGGAGTAGCGGCGATCCCAGGGGCTGCGTTCGGTCCGTCGGGCAAAGACTTCGTGCGCTTTTCGTTCGCCTCATCGGTAGCAAATCTGCGGGAAGCAGTCGAGCGCATCGCGAAAGTTTCGGCGGCGTGGCAGGGAACGCCGGTAAACCGATAGAACAACTGCGACTTGCAAGTATGAAAACGACAATTCACGGGTCAGTTTCGAGAACAATTCTTCTGCTTACCGGCGCTCTAAACAGTTTCGTGTCGTTTGCCCCTGCTCAGGCACGTCCACTCCCAGGACCAGACGTCCCACAGATCTACGAGCGTCTGCTGCCGCAGATCGAGAAGATTCCGGCTTTTGACCATCATGCGCATCCCGGTTTCTCCGACGATCCCGACGTGGATGCGATGGCAGCGCCGCCCGATGCCAGTTCAGCTCTCCGCACCCGAGACGACAATCCAGAGCTGATTGCCGCCGCCAAGGCGCTATTCGGATACCCGTACAGCGATCTCTCACCCGAACACGCGAAGTGGCTAGTAGCGAAAAAGAGCGAACTCAAAAAACAATATCCCGGCACCGCATATTTCGACATGATCCTCGACAAGATTAATACCGAGAGTTCCGTCGCCAACCGCGCCATGATGCCCGATTACCTCGATCCTCACCGTTTTCCGTGGGTCTTTTTCGCCGATTCGTTTATGTGGCCGTTCAACAATGAGCGCGAGACCGCACGCAATCCTGACGAAGGCGTTTATATTCCGTTGCAGGAAAAAATGCTGCACCGCTGGATGGTGCAGGAAGACGTGAGTAAGCTCCCCGCGAAACTCAGCGACTATCTGGATTTCATCTCTCGCGTGCTATCGGACAACCAGAAAAAGGGCGGCATCGCCATGAAGTTCGAAGTAGCATACTTCCGTTCGACAACGTTTTCCGACCCCACACGCGAACAGGCAGAAGAAGTCTATAACCGATTCATATCGGGCAGTGTGCCGCCCGAGAAAGACTATCGGATCTTTCAGGACTTCATCTTCCGCTATCTCGTAATCCTTGGCGGGCGGCTGAATCTTCCGGTGCACATCCACACTGCCGTCGGCATCGGAGACTACTTCAATCTCTCGCAAAGCAACGTCATGGGACTCGAAAGCGTGCTTCGTGATCCGCGGTACCACTCCACAATTTTTGTTCTGATTCACGGCGGCTATCCGCTCGAGCGCGAGGCCGTCTGGCTGGCGGCGATGAAGAACGTGTATCTTGATTCATCCTTCGGCGAACTCGCTCAGTACCCATCTGCCTTTAAAGAAACACTCAAAATGTGGCTGGAAACTTTCCCCGATAAGATCACGTTCGGCACCGATTGTTTCCCTTACAATGAGGTGCTGGGCGCGGAAGAGAGTTACTGGCTGGGAGCGCAATCGTCGCGCCTGGCATTGGCTGCGGCGCTCGCCGAAATGGTTTCGGAAAACGAAATTACCGAATCGCGCGCATTGGAACTCGCCCGCGCTTATCTGCATGACACTGCCGTGGGTCTGTACCACGGCAAAGTGCATTAATCTTAAGACAACAACACACAGGATTACATCCATGACAAAAACACGAAAGGTTTCTCCCAGCAGACGGGATTCTTCGAGAAAGAGAACGGCGCGAGCAAAGTCTCATTCCCGCGCGCAACGCGCCGTAACAAAGCATGCAGCCAGCAAGACCGAGATGCAATACATTCCGTGGCACACCATTCCGCTGGAAGATCTGAACCCCCTGTTGCAGCGGCAATTCGTGGTCGGGCAGGATATTATGGTGGCCCGCGTGTTGCTTAAGAAAGGCTGCATCGTTCCCCAGCACAGCCATCACAACGAGCAACTCACCTACATTCTCGATGGAGCGTTGAAGTTCTGGATCGACGGCAAAGAAATCGTCGTTCACTCGGGCGAAGTGCTTTGTATTCCCGCCAACATGCCGCATAAGGCGGAAGCGATGGAAGACACGGTTGATCTTGATATTTTCAACCCGCCGCGCGCCGATTGGATCAACCGAACCGACCAATACCTGCGCGGCGAGAAATAATTCAGGTTCATGCCTTCTTCGGCCACTTCTGAACGAGATCCTGAGTCGCACGAGCATAAGCCCGCCTATTACTTCTCCTGCATCGGATGCGGCACCGTGACTGAATCGGCGGCGAAGGATTTTCGTTGTGCGCAGTGTAGTAACCTGCTTGAGATCAGCGACCCCTCCTGGAAATCTGCCCCCCCCGGAGACATTCTTAAGTCGTTATGGCGCCAGCGCCGTTCTTCGAATTTGCCCTCTGATCTTAGCGGCGTGTGGCGATTCCGCGAACTTCTACCCGCGCCAGCTTCCGCAGAGCAGATTGTCAGCTTGCGTGAAGGAAACACACCGCTGTATGAACTGCCGCGGTCTTCGCGTTCGACTGGTGTGCGCCAGCTTTACGCCAAGCATCAGGGCATGAATCCCACTGGCTCATTCAAAGACACTGGCATGACGGTAGCCGCGACTTTCGCTCGCCAGGCGGGTTTTCGCTGGGTCGGGTGTGCTTCCACCGGCAACACATCGGCTTCCATGGCCGCATACGCCGCGCGCGGGGGCATGCGCAGCCTGGTCCTCGTCCCGGAAGGAAAAATCTCGTGGAGCAAATTGTCGCAGGCGCTCGATTACGGCGCGCTTACCTTGCAACTGCGTACGGACTTTGACGGCTGTTTGCGGCTCCTGCAGGAATTGGTGCGGCGATCGCCAGTTTATCAGTTGAATTCGATCAATCCTTTTCGAATTGAGGGCCAGAAGACGGTTGCGTTTGAATTGCTCGAGCAACTCGATTGGCAGCCACCAGACCACATCATTGTCCCCGGTGGAAACCTGGGGAACTGCTCGGCCATCGGCAAAGCCTTGCTGGAAATGCGCGACGTCGGCTTGATTACGCGGCTGCCGAAATTGTCGGTGATTCAGGCCGAAGGCGCGAATGCCCTGGTGCGCACTTGGCGCGAGACTGGAGGGCAGCGGCTGATCAGCGTTCAGGCCGAAACTCGGGCAACCGCGATTCGCATCGGAAATCCTGCTTCATGGCAAAAGGCCGTAAAGGTTCTTCAGATGACGGGCGGCGCCTGCGAAGAAGTCAGTGAACCGGAAATTGCTCAAGCGAAAGCTGAGATCGGAGCCGAGGGAATCGGCTGCGAACCCGCGTCAGCCGTAACCCTGGCCGGATTAAAAAAGCTGCAGTCCAAAGGCTTCGTGAAGCCCGAAGAATCGGTTGCGCTGATTCTAACCGGAAATCTGCTCAAAGACCCGGAGTTCACGATCGAATTCCACCGCGGCGACCTTCCCGCACAATCCACGCCACCCAACGCGCGACTCGATGCGCTGCGTCATCCTCCGGCCGTGCTCGATGCTTCGCTGGACGCGGTTATTAGGGCCTTAGAGCACGCGGAGAAATCGGATTCGCGAAACGAGAATGCCTAAGAAAAAACCACAACGCCTGGCCTCGTTGCGGCTTGTACTGCCGGCGACTTCCGCGAATTTGGGCCCAGCCTTCGATGCGGCCGCGCTCGCACTCAACCTATACATCACGGTCGAAGCCCGGCCGGATCACAGCTTCTCGATCGCCGCGACCGGGCGCGATCATGAAATCTGCCGCTCAATGGAGAATCATCTGATTCTCGCCACCTATCGCGAGATTCTCCAATCTGCCCGCAGAGAGGTTATTCCGTTAGCGCTTCGCATCAAGAACGACATCCCGATTGGCAAAGGCTGCGGCTCTTCGGCGGCTGCGCGATTGGCCGGAATTGCGCTGGCGAATCACTTTGGTCGTCTGCGATGGAACGACGCTCAGATCATGGGCGAAGCGTCACGCCGGGAACACCACCCGGATAATGCATCGGCATGCTGGATGGGCGGTCTTGCGATTGCTAGAATGTCCGGCGCAAGCGAAGTCCAGGTCGTAGGCATCCAGCCGAAAGGGAAATGGCCCTTGCTTCTCGCCATTCCTGAGCAGGCCTTGTCGACTGAGGAAGCCCGCCGCGTGCTTCCGGCGCACTATTCACGGGCTGACGCTGTGGCGAACATTCAGAACTCAATGATGCTAATGGCCGCATTTATGCAGGGGCGGCACGATTTGCTCGCCGCGGCGTTGGTGGACCGCATTCACCAGCCTTATCGCACCCCGCTTTGTCCTCTACTCCCGGCTATTCAGGAACTAACTGGCAGACATGGGATAGTTGGCGTAGCACTGAGCGGAGCGGGTCCTTCCGTCATCGTTTTCCTGGATCCTCAGGTAAAGGCTCAAGCTGCTACAAAAGCGCTCGTTTCCCACCTGCTTTGCAGGGGTCTTCGCGCGGAAGTGCTTCTCACCTCAATCGCATCACGCGGCGCTCGCGGCAAGACTTAACCGCTTTGGCGCTTGCAACTTCTTGGGTGCGCCGGGGTTTATCAAACGCAAGCCCTTCTTCGCCACATCCAAGAATGAAGAACACGAAACAGGCAAAGGGGAACTCGCGGGCAATCCAGCGTTTGTTCAGCGAGTCGGTGCGCGAGGAGATCGCAACCTTTTTCCGTGCGATTGACTCTTACCCGGCGAGTTTCTCCAAAAACCACGGTCTTACTTTCAATCGGTACCTGTGCAACTTGCTTCAACCGTCGGCGTCCGACCGACAGGTTCGCCGCCCGAAGATAAGTTCCGCGCAAGAGTCTTAGCGGCTCGCCGGTGGTACGATTCCGTTCATCCGCAAGTAGACCACCATCTGACCATAGTGATCAAAACCATGCGCCGCCACGCTCGTTGCCAGCCCGAGGCGCGACACTCTGCCTTCGCCAAACGGGCTCCTGACTGTTTCTTCGAGATTCTTGTCGTTGATGGTCTGGATGGCTTTGTGCACGTATGCAAATGAATCGTTAAGGTACTTGAGAATATCGCTTTTGCTGGTCATCGATGTCGGACCTGATTCGTCGCCGATATCCGCCGGAGGCTTTTGTTCGAGGATCGCGGCGGCCAACTCATAATTCACCGCCGCGACATGTTTAATCTGCTGGCCGAAGTTGCGGACGCCTTTGAATTCGCCGGTGGTTGGGGCGAATCCGAACTTATCTTCTGGCATGGCTTCCGCCGCAGGAACGAACTCGTGTTCCAGATTCGCAACCGTATGATCGAGTATCTCGGTTGACGTCCGGCGCTCGTCCTTCATTTTATTTTCTTGCGCGCTGGCAATTGCGGTGATAGCCAGCAAACAGCAAATTACTCCGATAGGTTTTTGTCGCATCATTCTTCTCCGGTGTTCATTGACAAACCAGCGCCGGGACAGAGCCGCTAGCCAGTGGCATCTTCCGTGCTGAACGGCCATTCCCGGCTCCGCCAGGATCGAATCATATAAATCGTGAGACCCGCTAGCAAGATTACTACCGCATACCGCATTTCCTTCTGCCAATTTTGACGATTAAAAAGAATAAAGAGAAATCCTGCGATTGCGACCAGCGCCGGCAGGGGATACAACCACATCCGAAATGGACGCGGAACTTCAGGCTGTGTAATTCGGAAGACGATTACCCCGACCGCCTGCACTAGAAATTGCAAAATAAGACGAATCACCACCAGCGCGGCGATCGCGTCTCTCAGACGCAAAAAGCAGAACGCTGCCGCCACCACTCCCAGTGCCAGCAGCGAAACATATGGGAAACGGTATACCGGATGCAACTTGGCAAAAGCCTTAAAATAATTCCCATCCAGAGCGGCTGCATAAGGGACGCGGGAATACCCGAGGGTCAGCGAAAAAACTGATGCAAAAGCGGTTACGATCACCAATCCCGTCACCAGCCGAGCAGCCCAAGGGCCGTAGATCTTCTGCATGAATAATGACACCACGTACAAGCCGTTGTTGTTCTGGCCTGCTTGCAGCATCTCACGCCACGGCACCACTGCGAGAATGCATAAATTCATTAATATATATAGACAGGCGACGATCAGGATGGAAAGCAGCAGAGCGCGGGGGATATTCCGCGTGGGGTCCTCAATCTCATCGCCAAGGTAGCAGACGTTGTAATAGCCCCAATAATCGTAGGTGGCGACGAGCATGGCGCCCCCGAGTCCAGTGAAAAAGCTGGGCGAGAGCGTAAACGCGCCGGCAGGGAAATCGAACGCGAGTGCGGAGTTAAAATGCGTCAGACCGGCGAAGATGATCCATCCGATCGTCCCCATCACGCCAAACCAGAGAAGCGTGGAGAGCCGCGCGATTACCGTGATGCGTCGGTACAAGAGTAAAACCGTGAAGAGGCAAATTACGACCGCCAATGCAGTTCCCGGGGTCACAATCCAGCTCACCTGCAGCGGCCCTGCCCATGGCAAAGGCAATGCCGCAGTGTGTTCAGCATATACCGTCTCCAGACCCGGCCAGTAGTAAGCTGCGTAGCCTGCGAGGCCAATGCATCCGGTCGCGATCGAGAGCGGAGCACTGAATGAAAGTTGCCAGATAAACAGGAATGAAAGCAGACGGCCCCATTTCTGGGGCCCATAGATCTCGCGCAGGTAGCGGTAGGGTCCGCCTGAGTGAGGTAGCGCAGCGCCTAATTCGGCAGAGACGAGCCCATCGCAAACCGCAAGCAAAGCGCCCGCCACCCATCCCAGCAGCGCCTGCGGTCCGCCCATCGCGCTCAAAACCAGCGGCATGGTGATGAACGGCCCCACGCCGATCATGTCGATCATGTTGAGCGCTGTGGCGCTCCCCAGACCCATGCCGCGGATCAGACCTTGCGAATTTTCCCCTGGATTTGTTGGCGAAGCCATTCGTTGAGTGGAGTGCAGACTTCGACGAATCAGCGCAAGCGGAGGCTGCTTACTCTGTTTCATTCAACCTTATACAGGATTCAACGGGCAATTGACGACTGGCTACGGCTTCTCATGCCCCGCGCTCAACAAATTCACATACAGCCGCACCGCTCCCGGCACTCCCGCGGGCAACTGGCGGAAGAATGCGTAGCCGGCGTAGATATACATTCCTCTGCCGTAATGTGCTTCTAAAAGCCCGCCCTCCTGGTCGCCTTCTCCGGGATCGTGGCAGGCGAGAAGCGCGGTGAAATGTTCATCCCATTTATCCATGAAGTAGAGGCCGCGCTCCTGCACCCAGCCGTCGAAGTCATGCTGCGTGATTTCGTTGGGATAGTGGAAGATCGGGTCGTTGGGAGCAAGAATCTGCACTGGAACCTCCTCCACTGAAACCCGCGCCCGGCTTAGTTCCGCCGGGTAGGGTGTGAAGTGCCCGCTGTTAAAATCCCCTACGCCCGTATTGTATTGAACGACCAGGGTACCGCCTGCGAAAGCGAAATCGAGCAACTTCTGATTGTTCGCGGCCACATCCTTCTGCGTATCGTAGGCTCGAATGCCAAGCACGATCGTTTGATATTGACTCAAATCCTCGCTTGCGAGCTTGTCAGCCGGAATCGGGATCACATTCATCCCCACCTGTTTGAGCACGGTCGGAATATCGTCGCCCGCGCCCATGATGTAGCCGACTTCCATTCCGTGCGGAACCTTGACGTCGACGATGCTGACTCGCTGCAGCGCGGGCTGATAATAGTAGAAGCTGCCGAGATCCTCGCGCGTCACCAGCGTGTAATCTTCGCTGTAGTTCTCGCTATCGTTTTGCAGGACGGCACGTATTTTGGCTCGTCCTTCCTGCAGGCCGGCAGGGGAGACTTTGAAGTGAAAATCCTGCTTTTCTCCGCGCTGCTTAGAATCGACTTTGAAGTTCTCGGGGTCTGACCGCCAACTCTGCGGCAGTTCCAAATGCAAAGCGCCTTGCACGTCGTGGCTTAAATTACTGGTGACCCCAACCGCAACGGTTGAACTTGAACCGTTGTGGGTGGAAATCACCTGGGTGCCAGGCTCCAGCGCCACGGAAAATGCCGGCACCACAGCGAGAGGCCGGGCGCGTTCCACACCTCCATCGTCGATGAAGGGTGTCACAACAGTCGCCTGAACGCGGCCCATTGCTCTATTTGCGCCAGGCGTGTCGCCGGCGTCGATAACCGAATACTCCACCCGCGCCCGCAGCAGAGGCGGCGGAAATGGCAGCGTTACATACTCCTCATTGTCGATATGGTTCAGCGTGTCAGTTTCTGGATTATTGCGATGCCAGTAGGGGCGCGTGTATGGCGTACTCTTTGGCACAACCAGGCGAAACGTGGCCTCCAGATCTTCGCCGGGTTTGATGACAGCCGGTCTTACCTTGTCGGAGATTGCTCCCCAGCCCTCAGGTACTTCCAACTTCAGATCTTCGGGGACCAGCTTTTCTTTTGATCCGTTCTTGAACACCACTTGAACCAGAAACTCCTGTCCAGGAGACACCGCAGTCAATGCGTCTGCCTCTTTCGGGATGACGCCTGACGGTTTCGCCCGCGTCACGACCAGGGCTGACAAGTTCACATTCAATGCTAGATTGAGCGCGATCTGTGCCTGTTCTTGCTTTTCGTGCAACCGCGCCAGCAGGTCTGATCTGGATTGCTCTGCCAGCGGGCTCTTGGCGGCTTCTGACTGCGCCTGTTCGAGGATGCTAAGAATCTTCAGTAAAGGCGCAACACACAGGGATGGGTCGTCGCCCTTCGCGCTCTCCCTCGCCCTCATAACCTGGTTCGCGATTTCGCTCAGCTCTTGCCGCAGATACGGCAGCTTTGGCTCGTCTCCACCCAAACGCACAGCCAGTCCGGGCAAGGAGGTATCGATGCCATCGAAGAAGTCTTTCTCATGACCATCCTTATCCAGCTTCGCAGGTTCGATCGAATCAACCAATTTGTAAAACGTAAAGCGGTCGCCCGGCTCTACATTCCAGTTTGCCGCGCCCTGTGAAAGCTGATGCCGCAAACCTTTCATCGCAAACTGGATGTACGACATTCCGAGGTCCGCACTTGGCTCGCCGGTATTCAGCCTCACTGTCCAATTCGCATCCGGACAGGTCATGGCTCCAAATCCGCAGACATTCCCAATGTAGAGTTTCTTCGCCTGCCAGGGTCGTAACCCCTGTGCGACCTGCTCGGGAAATCGTTTCGGATCGGCTGCCGCACGAAATGCTTCTCGGGTAAGAATGCTCGAAGCCTGATGATGTCCATGCCCATCGCGTTCAGTGCCGGAAAAACGCGCCACGAGTACATCGGGGCGGAAAGTTCGAATCACACGCACCATATCGCCTAGAGCGATATCGTGGCCGCCCCACTTCGCAAAAGTCTCATCGGCGCTCTTCGAAAAGCCGAAATCGGCAACCCGCGAGAACCGCTCCTGCACGCCGTAATATTCATCCGCTGCCAATAGTTCCAAGGTGCGAAGCACGCCCAGCACGTCCGACAGGTTGCTGCCAATCTTATTCTGGCCGCCCTCACCGCGGTTCAGGGTCATCAACAAGACGTTGGCTCCGCGTCCGCGTGATTCCAGCGTAAGCATGCCACCGTCTTCATCGTCCGGATGCGCCACAGTCTGCATCAATTGCGCTGTCGTGCTCAACCGGCGCAGCATCTGCCGCAAACCAAGAATGCCTTCATCCTGTGGAAGCTGCGGAGGAGATCCCTCATAGGGAAGCTGAGGAAAGTTCGCTCGGGAAGCCTGCGGTTGCGTTCGCAGCGCTACGGTGGGTTTGTTCGGTTTATCTTGCGCGTTCTGCCGCGGCGAGGCTCGTAAAAAAAGTGGGAGAGCCAACGCCACAACAAGCAAGGTCAGTAAAAGAGAGGGCCGAAAAAAAAGATGCGCGAGGCCGGCCACGCGGCCACCCAGGTTTTTGCATCGCAAATCGTTCACCGTACAAGGATGGAGCCTAACCCCCGTTTGACGCAAATTCTTTCCTGAAGTGGAGGCCCATCGGCTAGCCAAGAACGTCAACACCAGCGTTTACTGTGTCCCTTCTTTCAATGCGTCCTGGCATTCGCTGCCTGCAGTCAGCACCTGGTTAAAGGCCGTGTCCTTGCGCAGGTCCTTTAACAATGGATCGTCCAATAATGCCGAATACGCGCAGTAGTTCTGCTGTACCGCGGCCTTGAGCAGGCGCAAGGCCGCGTCCGTTTGCCCGCAGTGGGCCAAAAGAGCACCGACATGATACCAAGCTTCCGGATCTGGTTCCGTCATGACCGAGGCTTCCGTATCGTGCACAATCTTCTCCAGGTCGGCCGGATGCGGCGATTGGGTGCACGCAACCGCCAACTCGCGATGGTAGGATGCGCCTCTCGGCGTATTTTTTGCGGCATCGCGCGCCTGCGCCAGATTGCCTTCGACCAGATACAGGTACGGAGTGACCCAGGCCGTCCACTCCGAGCCGGGATCGAGATTCAAGAAGTTCATCGCCTGGTTAGGCTGCCCGAGTTCAAGGAAGACCCAGGCGCACGACCGGAAATTGAAGTCTCCCGGATCGAGGGATCGCGCGGCATTGCACTCCTGCGCGGCCTTCTCCTGCATGCCCGCATAACGCAATACGTAGCTCAGGGCAAAATGGGAGTCGGCGCTGTCGGGCCGACGCTTTACCAAGTCCGTTGCAGCCTGATAGGCGCGGCCAAGCTCGCCGCGTTCCACGCGATTTGTGATCAAGTTGCTGGCAGCCACTACATCGTTGGGGTCCAGCGCTAGGGCTCTCTCGTAGGCGGCATTTGACCGTTGGAACATGGCTTCTCCGCCGCTGCCGTAGTGCGAATCGTAGTAATAGCGCCTGCCCAGAGTTTCCCACGCGGGGGCATAGCCGGGGTCGATTCCCACTACATGTTCCAACACGGCGATGGCATCCTTGTTCGGTCCGGGATCGTGCGGCAAGGCTAAGCTGTGCAGATATAAATCGTAGGCTTCCTGACTTTTCGGCCGCGAGGCCGTCTGATAAGCTCCGCCAACGCCCAACGCGGGCAAAAGTCCTTGCTGAATCTGCGTGCTCAACTGGTTTTGCAGGGAAATCAAGTCGTTGACCGGCGCCGTCACCGTTGCCTGCCACAGCAGCCGATCGTCGGAAGCCTCGATGGCCTCCAGGGTTACACTCAGGCGCTCGCCCTGGCGCGTGAAGTGCCCGGTAAGCAATCGGCCAACGCGCAGTTGCTGCCCGATCTTGCGCAAATCCAAGTCCGATTCCACAAACTTCCGCGTAGCGGATGATGGCCTAACATCGAGCGAACGTGAATAGGAGAGCGCGCTGGTCAATTCATCCGCAAGCGCAAAGCGCAGGTAATCCACCGAATAGTCGCCGTTCATATTCTGCAGGGGCAAGACTGCGATGGCGTGCTGCAGCTCAGCACTCGCCATCGTCCGATGTTTCCACCAGTAGGCTCCAACCGCCGCCAATACGGTGATCAGCAGCGCAGCCGTTCCGCCAAGCAGCCAGTAAAGCCACCTGCTGTCGCCGCCTCGTCCGAAGGTTTTGTTGGCAACGCGCAGCCGCCCGCTGTGGAATGCGCTCTTGACTTGGCCGGATTCCGTTTCCCGCTTCAGTTGCTGCAGGTCGGCCTTCATCTGCGTGGCGCTCTGGTACCGGTGGGTCCGGTCCTTCTCCATCGCTTTGCCGATGATGCCTTCGAGTTCAACGGGAACCTTCGGATTGATCTCTGCTGGAGGGATCGGCTTGGTGTGCAGCACCGCATCCAGAGTCATCAGCGAGTTCTTGCCTGAAAATGGCTTCTTCCCGGTCGACATTTCATACATCACGACGCCGAATGAAAACAGGTCGCTGCGGAAGTCGATCTCCTCGCTGCGCGCCTGCTCGGGAGACATATAGACTGCAGTGCCAGGAATCACACCGATCGCGGTTAGGGAGTCTTCGGTTGCGCCGCCGTCGCTGTCGGTACCGACGTTGTGGACCAGTTTCGCCAGTCCGAAATCAAGTATTTTCACCTGCCCGGTCGGTGTCAGGAAGATGTTCGCGGGCTTGATGTCCCGGTGCACAATCCCCTTGCCATGCGACGCGGCCAGTGCATCCGCAACCTGGATGCTGATGTCGAGCAACTTCTCCGTTTCGACGGGCTTCGCCGTTTGTTTCAAGCTCTCGCCATCGAGCTTTTCCATCACAATAAAAGGATGTCCGTGGTTGTCTTCAATGGCGTGAATCGTGCATATGTTGGGATGGTTCAGAAGGGAAGCCGCTCGTGCTTCGCGCTCGAAGCGCTCCAGAGATTTGGGGTCGCCGGTAAGATTCTCGGGAATGAACTTCAGAGCGACGTGCCGGCCCAGCTTGAGGTCCTCGGCCTCGTAAACCACGCCCATACCACCGCCGCCCAGTTTGCCCAGGATGCGGTAGTGGGACACTGTCTGGCCGATCATGAGTGGACAAATCCCCCGACGGCGGTAATGTTAGGCCCCTCGGCCACCGCGGTCAACGGCGAAGCCGAATCATCACATTTGTGCATCCGACTTTGCAAATTCACGTTGTTTGCCGCCCCAGCTTTCCCAAACTGACAACAACCTGTCCTTCCGGGTTTCCACTCAGGTTGGATGTCGTTTGCAACACCCGCAGTGACGGTTAGTATGAGTCAGCAACCCTCAGATTGCGAGGCAAATTGAGTATGAACCGGGGCCCTGAGAGCTATCCGCCACAAGTCTTAGAAGCCATTCGCCGCCGTGCCACTGAACTCTTCCAGAGCAGCGGAAACGTCGACGGCCATGACTTGGACAATTGGTGCCAGGCAGAAGCCGAAGTGCTTCGTGAAATATCCGCGCATGCGGTTCGCCGCGCCGTCGTAGTCAACCTCGGTGGGGTGGTTTACACGGGCGAGTACGATCGCACGGCTGCCGATGACTACACTCCCGGCGAATGGAAGCCAGGCGAGCGGGTGCCTGTGCGCCTTGCGGGCGACAAACTCTACCTTCGCAGACCGAATGGCCGCGAGCTGCAAACCACGATTGTGAAGCGGATCGGTTAGGGCGACAGTGCTAAGCTCAGTGGCCCTCGCTTTCCACTTTTTCACTCCAGATACAACGCCGCCGAGGCGCCCACCCACTCCATATCCTTGTTGTGATCAACGCCCATCATCAAACCGCGGCCCATTCGGACGATGGTCAGCACAGCTTCCAATTTTTCGAGCCAAATGTACATTACGCGGATCTCGGCTTTCGTAGCTCCAAATGGCGTTTCGATGACCGGATCGAAGTGCAGTCGCTCCTGCAAGATGTAATTGTGGCGTTTGTCGGGAGGAATCGCCACGATATCTGTTTTTTTTGGCGCGATCACGACGCCGAGCCCCGCAAATGAATACAGAGGCTTCAAAGCGTAATTCTGCAAATCATTGGGAATCTTATCGAGCTCGTCGAGAAACCAGGTCTTTGGCACTGACTCGTGCTTCAGATAAGGAATCGAGAACTTGCTGACTCGAAAATACCAGTTCGGATGGCCCGCCCATTCCACGTCAAGATCGTCGCGCCAGTCAAAGTTCAGCCTGATATTCTTTCGCTGAAGCTCGTCCACGATTGCGCGATTATAGATTCGCTGGATCGGCACGCGCTTTCCGTCCAGTTCGTAATAAAGCTGCCGGAGATCCTTTTTTATCCAGGTAATGTCTAGGGTCCGGATGCCCAGCATCTTTCCGGTGAGTGCGAAATCCGGGAACGTCTTTTGACGGGGCGGATCAATTTCCATCAAGATCACGTTTTCCGGGTCATGCGAGCCTACAATTGCGCGCCGCAGAAGTTCGCAGTAAGACTTGTAATCGAACCCGCCCAGGAAGAACCGCAATCCTTCTCCCGCTTCGAATTTTCTCAGTCCGTAGATGTCGATATAAGTTTGCGCCAACGCCGGCTGATAGGCATACAGGGAAGGGAAGGCCTGCAGTTCCACCAGCTTCGCATGCAGTTCGCCAGCGTCATCGCGCACCAACCCGAAATCAACCTGCACAAACATTGGGTGATCCGGTTCGTTCGGCACTCTAAATTCCGCTGGAATCGATTCATCCGACATCGCTCGATATTTCGCGTTCTCCACCAGTTGATGGATCAGTTCTTTCCCATCCTCCGCCATCCGTTCCAACAGGCTCTTGGGAAAAAAACAAGGGGTCTCCGACAGCCGGAACTGCACGTGTGCTCCGCACGTGTCATCAATCCGCCGCAGAAACGCCTGATATTTCTCAGATGTGAAATTCGAATTGAACTGCTTTCGAAGGGAGGGAATCATTCCGGCGATTCATTCTATCGAACCCCGTCATCCTAAGCGCAACAAAAATGCCCACGATGGCGGGGCATTCTTGCGGAGTCGACGGATCCCTGCTGTGTAATATGCTCTACGCTTCCACCAGGAATTTTCCATCCTGCATGATCTGCTCGTCGTCGATCCAGATGTTGAACTTCCGTCCAACGACGTCAATATGAGTCGACGAGTCCCACTCCGCGCCCGTGTGCGCACCGTACGGATTTCCAAAGGCAATGTGCACGCCAGGATACTTCTCGTCCTGCAGAATCTGCCCGATAATGTCCTTCAACTCGATATTGGTGCCGATGGCAAACTCGCCCACGCGGTCGCTGTTTTCATCAGTGTGGGTGTACTTCCAAAAGTCGTCTTCAAGTTCGCGGTTGTCTGAGTGCGCCTCGACCAAACGATTCTTCTTCATGTGAATCGTCAGCGGATTCTCGCGCAGGTTGCCGAACTTCGCGCACAGATAATCGCCCACAACGCCATCGATGACAAAGGTGCCGTTGACCTCGCCAGGCGTGGTAAAAATCTCTCCGCCGGGCAGATTACCCCATTTTTCCGGAGTGATTATTCCGCTGGTTTTCAGCCACTTGTAGTTATGATTCAGATCGGCAGTCAGGTCTGTTCCCGCCGCCGTCTGGGCTCGAACACGTTGCGCCTTGCGCACCATGGCGACAACCTTAGCGCTTAAACGATCTACTTTCTGAAAATCCGCGCGCATGCCTTCCAGCATGATCTGGCGGTTGATGTTCACCATGTGCGCGTGGCGAATCTTCCGGCGGTTCACGACATCGGTCATCTGCATGCGCGACCGCAGCTCGTTTCTCTGTGCCTGCACGGCGAAAATCGAGACCTGGCTGCTTTCGAGATCATCAAGAATCTCACGGGGAAGATCGGTCAGAGGACGTTTCGCCCAATCTTCCAGCACCCAAAGGTTATAGGGTGATCCGACCAGATCCAGTTCTGCAACGAGAGAGGTTGCGATCTCCAGCGTTCCCTCGTCCGTTATGACGCAGACTTTTTCTTGCGGCTGCACGCGAAGGCACACGGTGACGGCATTACGGGCTCCGGGAGTGTACTCCGGATCGAAGGCAATTGGCTTTCGTGCGCCCCATCCCCGCTGCCTCTGCGCCTGCGCGGGCAAGATTGACGAGTCGGTCGGAATAGTCATTAGCTAACTTTCAGCACCGAGGCCGGTTCGCTTTCTTCGAGCCCAGCTTCAGTCTCCTCAATGATGTAATCGACAACCTTTTTCAAATCTCCACTTTCGCGATAGACTCGCAGTTGCCGGTCGGCGCCGCTGCCTCGCTCCAGCATGGTGTGGATGTAGTTCAGCTCCTCGCGCGAGTCCAGTTCATCCACTACATCGTCCACAAAATCCAGGTACTCGCGTATCAAATCGCGCGCCGGCACTTCGGTCTGCTTGCCGAAGTCGATGAGCTTCCCCTCCAATCCATAGCGCGAAGCACGCCACTTGTTTTCCATGATCAAGGCGCGGCGGTATAAACGAAATCCCTGATTCGCTGTATGCAGCTTATACAGCTTCGCCACAGTGGCCTGAATCAGTGCAGCCAGCGCGATCGTCTCCTCCATCCGCATCGGGATATCGCACACGCGGAATTCAATGGTGTTGAAAAATGGATGGGGCCGGATATCCCACCAGATCTTTTTGGCATTATCGATGCAGTTGGTCTTGATCAGCAGCTTGATGAAGTTTTCGTACTCACCCCAGCTGGGAAAATAATCCGGAATATTGGTTCGCGGAAACTTGTCGAAGACCTTGCAACGATACGATTTCAACCCTGTGTCCATCCCCAGCCAGAAAGGAGAATTCGTCGAGAGCGCAAGCAAGTGCGGCAGAAAATAGCGCGAGTGGTTCATCATGTGGATTGCGGTCTCGCGATCTTCGATGCCAATGTGTACATGCAAGCCGAAAATCAAATTTGCCCTGGCCACAAGTTGCATGTCTTCGACAATGTTCTTATAGCGTTCGTCGGGATTGATCTCCTGAGTCCGCCAATCCGAGAAGGGATGCGTGGCCACCGAGGCCAGCCGCAGCCCGTTTTCCCTCGCCAGCCGGATTATGTCGCGCCGCAGCATCTTGACTTCCGCTTTGGCGTCTTTGATGTTCTTGCAAACTCCCGTCCCCACCTCGACGACCGATTGATGCATCTCGGCCTTTACTTTTTCCTGCAGTATCAATTTGCCTTTTTCGAGGATCTCGGCGTGAATATGCGACCGCAGATCGCGCGTCTCCGGATCTATGGTCTGATATTCCTCTTCAATTCCGATACTGAAGGTAGGCTTCATCGCATAAGCGCAAGATTAAAATTACCCGACTTAGCCCTCTTCCTCTTACAACGGATAGGCAAATCAAGCCGTACTAGTATACCAATCAGTCAAAACGCCGGTCAGAAGGAGTGATGAGCCTGAAACCATGACAGCCACAGAAAGAGGCCAACCAGGAGAAGCAACATCCCGCTTAGACAGATAGTCACTGCGCAGAATAGGTTCCTTATTACATGTCCGGCGGAAAATGCGCGGCAAAGCAAGACAATGGCGGCTACCTGACCAATAAAAATCGCCCCTATACCCCATACTACAAACAGCTCATTCAGGCCGCCGGCCACGGCCCCAATCCCCGTCGCCTTTTGTTTCGCAATACCCCTGAGCGTCATGCCCAGACCAATCAAAATAGGAACCCACGGAATCCATGCAAGAAGTGCGCCCCAGCAAACGCGCCTTTTGTTTACGTCTTCCATGCAATACGCCGCCTCGGTGCGCTGTTACTTTGCCGCTTTACCGTGCTTTCGCTCCGTCACCCACTTTGGTTCGCCCTTGCGAGCTAACTTCGGTGGCGTGCCAGCCAAGAATTTCGCCCAGCGCAATTCTCGAGCCGGATCTTCCCCCGTCAACGCCATCTTCACGGCCATCTCCGCGACCTCATTCACGATCCAGTCAAAGTTTTCTTGCCCGACCGAAGTAATCTCCGCATCCGGAGCTGGATTCAGAAAATCGATGGCATAGGGCACGCCTCCTTCCACGGCGAACTCCACCGTGTTCAAATCGTATCCAAGAACACGGCAAAGCGTCAGCGCATCCTGCTCGATGCGATCTTTCAACGCCTTGGACGACGGCGGCGGATTACCCTTCACATACCGCTCGTGATGCGGCAGACGCGGATCGTATTTCATAATATGTACTTTCTCTTGCCCGACCACGTAGCAGCGGTAATACTCCTCGAAAACCACGCCGTGCTGCAGCGTCATGCACAAATCGCCGGTGTTGTTGTAGTGCTGGAAAAATTCCTCCGGAGAATGCACGTGATAGACGTGTTTCCATCCACCGCCGGAATAAGGCTTCAGGAAAGCCGGGAATCCGACATAATCGAACAATTCCTGCCAGTTCAGCGGATACATCAGGTTCCTCATGGATCGGTCAGTCGTGCCTTCCGGATGCTTATTGTGCGGCAGAATCACCGTCGGAGGAATCGCTACCCCCAATTTGTGGGCCAGCGCATAGTTGAAAAACTTATCGTCCGCCGTCCACCAGAACGGATTGTTCACCACGATGGTTCCATTCAGCGCCGCGTTTTTCAGATATGCCCGATAAAACTGAATATCCTGCGATATCCGATCGATGATGACCGCATATTTATTGGGCTCATCCATTCGGACGCCGCCAATTTTGACGAACTCCGCCTCGACTCCATCGACCTTCATCGAATTAATCTTCTCAACGAGTGCGGGTGGAAAGGTATTTTCCATCCCAAATAGAATTCCAATCTTCTTCACGACCGATCCCCCTTATTATCCTGAAGCGATGTGATTGTTTCGCGAAGCGGGCGCGGCACTCTAGAAATATTTCTCCGCCATCCTCAGCCACAACGGCCAATCATGCTTCGAATTATCCCCGTAAATATCCAGCCAGTTCGGAATCGCCTTACTGTTCAAGGTCGCCGAAAGCTTAACGTTCTGGTCCAAACACATATCCCAATCCGCTGAGCCTAGCACGATCTTCATCTGCCGGTAGCGGCTTAAGAACCAGTCGTCATTCTGGTTCGGCAGATAATCCTGAGGACAGTTGAAGTAGCAATCGTCGTCGTAATATCCATCGAGAAACTGATGAATGTCGAACGCTCCGCTCATGCTCACGCAATGCGTCACGACATCGGGGTGCTTCAAGGCAAAATTCACCGCGTGGTACGCCCCGAAACTGCATCCGGTCATCGCCAATTGCGGAGTTTGATTTTTCCAGCGGACGAAAGGCAGAAACTCGTGCAGAATGTAGCGCTCGTACTGTAGATGACGGAGCACGCGCACCTTGGGATGCACGGCTTTGTTGTACCAACTCTCCAGATCGACCGCGTCCGGGCAGAAAATCTGCAACTCGCCTCGCTCGATCTTCGGCGCCAGCACACCGATCATCCCGCGATCTTCGTATTCGAAAAACTTTCCCATCGAAGTAGGGAATACGAGAAGCGGAGTGCCGGCATGGCCGAAGACTAAGGCTTCCATGTCCCGGTGCAGTTCCTGGCTGTAACCTTTGTGATATTCGCGATTCATTCCGATTGAGCTGCAGCCAAATAAATCGCTCGCAGTCGAAGTATCTTACCTGAAGCGCGTGGGTTGTTAGCCAACTTTATGCTCAACTCCGGGCGCTAGCCGGTCATCAGATGATATCGTGATACGAGACATGTCGTGGAAGCTCCCCAAACTGGTTCCGCGCTCCGGACCGGTGGTTCTTCTCATCCTGACGCTCGGCGCTGTTACGGGATTCGCCGCGGTTGGCCATCTTGTGGCCCGTTACAACGCCAACCAGCAGGCTCGCGGCCGCAAGCTTTATACGCAAGGAATCGCGACCGCTGCGGCGGGGGACTACAACCATGCGATCGATGACTTTCGGGCGGCGCTGACCTGCGACCCAACCAATTCTCAATATCAGCTTAGCCTGGCGCGGGCGCTTCGAGACAGCAATGACCCGCGGCTTCTCGACGAAGCCGAAGCATATCTGGTAGCGCTCTGGCAGCGTGCCCCTCAAGATGCCGCAGTCAATCTTGCTCTGGCGCGCGTCGCCGCTCATCGTGGGTCTATCGACGACACGATTCGCTACTATCACAATGCCATGTACGGCGTCTGGAACTCCGATGCCGATGCGAACCGCAACAAGGTGCGCATTGAGCTAATCGAATATCTGCTCAAGAAAAATGCCAGAGCGCAGGCGGATTCCGAACTCATCGCCCTTTCAGCGTCGCTTCCACCTGATCCCGCCGCGCACCTGCAGGTGGCTCAACTGTTTTTAGAGGCACAGGACTATGTTGGCGCCCTGAGGCAGTTTCAGGATGTCCTGCGGTCCGAGCCCAACAGTGCCACGGCGATGGCGGGCGCCGGCGAGGCGGCATATCGCTCCGGCAACTACATGCTTGCCCAACGCTTTCTCCATGGTGCGGTAAGCGCGGATCACGCGGACGCGAATGCACGCGAGCTTTTAGCCACAACCGATCTGGTGCTCCGTTCCAATCCGTTTCACAGCCACATCTCCGACGCGGAGCGCAACCGCCGCATTACCGCCGCGTTCGCCGAGGCTCAGCAGCGTCTCGCGCAGTGCGCCCTGCAAACCGGTGTCAACCTCACTTCCACGAACTCTTCCGTTCATTCTCCTTTAGCCGACTTGCAGGCGCGTTGGAACGGCGTGAAGCCTGATCTGGCGTACCTGCAGTCTCAGGCGGAGGCCGACCTGCCGGACGCGATCATGGATGTAGTTTTCCAGATCGAACAGCAGACGGCGGCTACCTGCGGGCAGCCGCAAGGCCTCGATCTCGCCCTGCTTTTGATCTCCGAAAAACGCGAGGCGGCAACCCAATGAGCGAGCCGATAACTACGAAAAGTCTGGAATCGGCGACGCAGACACCACCGGTTCGTCTACACCTCCGGCAGCGCTTGTTCTCGACCCTGGAAGGGGTTTTTCACGAGGAGGTTTTTTTCCTCATTTTGTCAGTGTTCATCGGAATTTTTTCCGGACTGGCAGTCGTCTGTTTTCGTCTCGCCATCGATTGGACCCATCTCGCCCTGCTTGGACCGCTTCCTCAGACTCATAGCTGGCGACTGTTCCTTGTTCCTTCGGTTGCGGGTTTGGTCGTTGCCGCTCTCGTGCTCCATGTTTTTCCCGGCATTCGTGGCAGCGGAGTGAACCAGACGAAGGCGGCGCTCTACATCTTTAACGGTTTTATTCCATTTCGCACGGCGGTTGGAAAATTCCTCTGCGCCGGCATTGCCATCGGTTCGGGGCAGTCCCTCGGTCCCGAAGACCCCTCGCTCCAGATTGGTGCCAGCATTGCTTCTGCCCTGGGACGCCAGCTCGAAATTTCCCGCGATAAACACCGGCTGATGGCTCCCGTGGGGGCGGCTGCCGGGCTAGCGGCCGCATTCAATGCGCCTATCTCGGCCGTGCTTTTCACAATTGAAGAGGTCATCGGACGCTGGAGTGCTGGCATTCTCGGCTCGGTCGTCCTGTCAGCCGTGGCTAGCGTTGTGGTGGTGCGATCGTTTCTGGGCAGCGAGCCGCTGTTTCGCATTCCGGTCACGACCTTCAAGCGCCCGAGCGAGTTGATCGCCTATGCCGTTCTGGGTCTGGTCGGTGGTTTTGCTTCTGTCGCGTTCGCCAAATCCATCGGCTTTCTTCGGCCGTATCTGAAAGCCTTGCCGCGATGGACACAATATTTTCAGCCCGCCATCGCCGGGCTCCTCGTCGGACTCATCGCATTCCTGGGCGCCCCACAGGTGATGGGCGCCGGCTATGAGTTCATCGATCAGGCTATGCACGGCCAATATGTCTGGAAGTTTCTGGCCTTGCTGGCACTCCTAAAGATCATTGCGACCACGCTTTCTTTCGTCAGCGGCACTCCCGGCGGTATGTTTGCCCCCACGCTCTTTATCGGTGCCATGCTGGGTGGAGCGGTCGGTGCGGTCGAGCACCTCTTCTTCCCACACCTCACGGGATCGACCGGAACCTATGTGCTGGTCGGGATGGGCGTGCTTTTCGCCGGATTCTTGCGCGTCCCCATGACGTCCGTATTCATGGTGCTTGAAGTTAGCGGCAACTACGAGATCATCGTTCCTGTGATCGTGGCGAATACCGTTTCCTACCTCGTGTCACGCAGCCTGCAGGCGATCCCAATTTTTGACCTGCTTACGCGTCAGGATGGACTGATCCTGCCTTCGCTTGAAGAAGAACGCGAAGAAACTATCCTGCGCGTCGAAGATGCCATGCTGCCGGTTCCCAAGACGATTCTCAATGCGCAGGATTATGTTGATGCCAGCGTTCGCCGTGTACAGGATTCCACTGACGCGGCTTTTCTGGTTCGCATGCATCCTAGTGGCTGGAGCGTTATCAACCGGGAGCAACTCACGCGCCTCTTCCGCGAAGGCAAAGGTGAACTCACGCTTGCCTCGGTGTTGCCCGCGCAGCCGCTGCCCAGCCTTTACCCCGATCTTGCTCTCGATTCCGCTCTCCGCTATATCAACGCTTACACGCTTGTGCCCGTGGTAAATCGAGCTGACTTCCGCCGCCTCGAGGGCATCGTTTCCCGCGAATCCGTCTTTCAGAAATATGGGTCACCATCCAATGATCACTGACCCTTTCGGATTTGGCTGAGGCATAAAAAAACCCGCTTCTTGCGAAGCGGGTTGCTAAAGAAACGTGTTGATGAACTACTGGCCGTTCTGGCAGACTTGGGTAAAGTTGTACCCTTGGAAAGTCCACCAATCGTTGACCGAAGTCGCCGGAGTCTGTCCAAAATACTTCAGGAATACGAGATCCTGAATGTGGTAAGGATATCCTCCGATCGTGTAGATGGTGTCGCCGTAGTCAGCATTGCCTTCCAGCGGATCGCCGACTTCCAGCAATCCACCGCAAGCGCCCTGCAGGTTGTTTACATAGGGATCGTCGTACCACTCGCCCAACTCGTGCGACAGAGCCGAAACGTCGGATGAGAACACTTCGCGGGCGGTGGATTGACCCATGAACGAGAACTGTGCGTATGTCTGGGGAGACTTCGAGCTGCCATAAGCATTGTGATAGCCGCCAATGCAGCATCCGGCGAAATTGCTCGTCTCGGAGAGATATACGTTGTAGGTAATGAAGATCGCAATCGCACTGGGCGTGATCTGCGAGTATTTCGCGATCCAGGTCGGAGCTTCAGCGGTGAACCAGTTGTAGCTTACGATTCCCAGCGTTCCCGGAGGCCCGTAAGATGAAGTTCCAACTGTTCCATCCGCGGTGGGCACCTTGATTGTCAGCGTCGGCAGCACCGTGGGCGTTCCCAGCAGAACGTGGTAGTCGGTGTTGGTCATAACGTCCGTCCAGAAGTTGCCGCGCTGGAACGCGTCTTCGTATTGCGTCGTGCCGATATCCGTACCACCCTGCACGTAATCGATGCTGCTCTGGAAGATCGGCGAAGCCAAAGTCTGGTTCACCGCAGAAAGACCGGAACCGATCGCCTTGGTCGGATCGAAGATATAGTTCTTGCTGTTCTTCGTGAAGCCAAACTTTACGGGGATGATGTAAACCGGAACAGTGGTGGTGACGTTGGTCGCTGACGGATCGGTTCCAACCATCACGAACTTGTTGGTCTTGCTCTGGTAGACGAAGCTGCCATTCCACACCTGCAGCGCGGTGGCCGGAGTTGCGTTATCGTCGAAACGAGGGGTTGGGTGCTTGAACATCGGTCGTTGAGTAGATTGTTCCTGGGCGAAAGCGGTGCAGGCCAAGATAGCCATCACCGAAAGCGCAGCCATACGGCTGAGCACAGTAAACCTTGAGTTCATTGAGTAGATCTCCTTAGAGTCTTTAACAAAATTTTCAGCAATCTGGATCCCACGAAAGGCTTGCTGATTCCAGAACAGCGCAGAAGCAGGGACAACAAGATCGGATGATTCTCCGTTCATTTACTTAGGCTGTCAACTGTGAAAGATTGTTCAGGAGTCTTTCTTCTCTCGGGTGGCGGCCCGCTGATCAATCATAAATCCCGCCTTTCCACATATGTGCAAACTCTTGCGGCTTTCGTTGAAAGCAGCTCCGTAACCCTAAGATAGGCCGTCACTTTCTGGTCGCACGATTGCGCATACCACGCCAGAACCCTTGGGAATCGGGCGTTCTGCCAGTTCCTTCAAAACCTAAACAGTCCCCCGAAGAGGATTGATGATGAAAACCATACTTTGTACGCTGTTCCTGCTCTGCGCCACCGCCGCTTTCTCGCAAAGCGCTCAGGTACTCAACAGTACGGCTCAGCCGATCTCGATTGCCGACCATACGGAGCGCGCATCCGTGCATGCCATGGCGCAGGAAAGTACGCTGCTCGACACGTCGGTCTACACCTACGCCAAAGGCGAGGTGCCACTCTCTGATCTGGGATCAATCGAGTACGAAACACCACTCGGCGACGTGGCTCGCGCTTTCAGAAAAGAGCACGCCACTGCTGGCCTGAAAGCCGTAAAGGTTCTCGAAAAGTAACTGAGCTTGCCTCGAAGGAAAGGGAACGCGGCCGACGCAGCTTGCGTTCCCCCAACACTCTGGCTCTCACGGCTTCTGCGTCGGGCGCAGGCTGATCTCGCTCACGAATGACTGTGGGCTCTGGCTTACGAGCATCGCCACCACGTGCGCCACATCTTCTGGCTGCAGCATCTTAGCGGGATCTTTTCCGGCATGTGGGCTGAGTTCGGTATTGGTCGAGCCCGGGCAGATCACCGATACGCGAATGTTAAAGGTCCTAAGTTCTTCCGCGAGCGAATAGCTCAGTCCGTTCAATCCCCATTTCGAGGCCGCATAAGCAGCTCCGTTCGGCAGCGCATTCTTCCCGGCCAGAGAGGAAATGTTGATGATATGTCCGGAGCGGGCTTTGATCATCATTGGCGCGAATGCCCGCGTCATGTAAAAAACGCCTCGCAAGTTCGTGTTCATGAGGCGATCCCATTCGTCGGGAAGGAGTTGATGAAGCGGCCCGCCGAACCCACCGATGCCGGCGTTGTTGACGACAATATCGACACGCCCCGAGGAAGACGCCACTCGCCGTGCGGCCTCCTCGACCGACTGCAGATTCGTAACGTCGCAGGGAACTGCTTCAGCTTTACCGCCTGATTGCACAATCGCGTTTGCGGTTGAGTCGAGCAAACTGCGGCTTCGTCCGCACAATACTGCCGTGGCGCCAAGCCCAGCCAATTTGCGAGCGATCGCAGCCCCAATACCGCGTCCCGCTCCCGTGATCACTGCTACGTGCCCTGCAAGATCATCCTGCTTATTCATGAAAACCTTCTTCTCCGATAACAATTCTAATTTCCCTGCGACAAAGCTTGAAGACCGTCATTGGCACGGTGTTATCTTTGCATCTTATACAATGGGGACACGGCGTATTTGGGATGTTGCTTGCCTTCGGAACCAGAGGTACTTATAATCCGGCCAACCCCATGTGCGGGGTCGGTCGCCTTACGTCTCACAGGCCGTCCTTTTTTCAGGCCCGGCCGGCAAGCGACGGCGCTTCGACAGCTTCACCTTGGAGCGCGATTATCAGTCCGATTACAATGCAGCCACAAAGTTGAGCAATCGTATTTCCCCGTATTCTTGGATTGGCGAAGAGCCTAAGGAGCTATGCTGATGAAAAAGATTCTGGTCACGGTGGTGCTCGGGATTGGCGCAACGCTGGTAGCGCAGAACCCTGCCACGCCTGCGCAGACCCCTCCCGCACAAGCACAACCGCAAGGGCAGGCCTCAACTGCCCCAGCCGCCGCGCCCCAGGCGCCGGTGATTAAAGACCCTGCCGAGTACAACGCCTACATGGGCGCCATCCAGCAGAAGGATCCCGCCGCGCAGATAAGCGGCCTGGAGGCTTATCTCACGCAATATCCCAGTAGCGTGATGAAGGTGGCTGCGCTGCAAACTCTCATGCAGGACTATCAGCAGACCAACAACCAGGCGAAAACGGTTGAGACTGCCCAAAAATTGGTAGCAGCAGATCCCTGCAACGAGCGGGCGCTCGCCTTGCTGTCCTTTATCGACCGCCTCAAAGCGCAGGGCGGCGACCCCAATGCCAAGCAGGATCTGGTAGACGCCAAGAAATATGGTGATTCCGGCCTGGAATGTTTACCCAAGTTCACGAAGCCAGACGGCACGTCTGAAGCTGATTTTGACAAGATGAAAGGCCAGATGACGGGAATCTTCAACGCCGCCATCGGCATCTCCGATCTTACCGACAAGGACTATAACGACGCCAGGAAAGCCTTGCGCGCAGCAGCGGATAGCAGCCCTGACGAGCAGAAGGATTTCAGCGTGGTTTATCCCCTCGCTCTGGCTTATGCAGGTCCAACTCCAGCGGACCCCAGTGTCACCCCCGACGCCTTGGACGCGATCTGGTTTGCCGCCCGTGCTTCTGCCGTAGCCCCAAATCCTCAATATCAGCAGCAGATCGAAAAGTACGCTAAGGGTCAATATATGAAGTACCACGGCGGCGATGATGGCTGGGCCGACCTGCTGGCGCAGGCCAAGGCCAATCCTGATCCTCCGGCCGGTTTCTCTATTAAGCCTGCCCCGACACCCGCCGAACAGGCCCACACCATGGTGACCACGACGCCACCAGACAAAATGGACTTCTCGACCTGGCAGTTTGTCTTCACCAACGGATCCAAGGAAGATCAGGACGCTGTTTGGAGTGCCATAAAAGGCAAAGCCGTACAGATGCAGGGCACAGTAATCCATGCCACCCCAACCCAGTTTGATATCGCAGGCAGTTCGGATGACATCGATGCAAAGAAAGCCGATATCACGCTTATCTTCCCGGAAAAGGTTCCGGTCAGGCTCGTCCCCAAGGATGGTGCCAGCCTGGATTTTCAGGGCGAACCCTCGTCCTACACCAGCAACCCGTTTATGATGACAATGGACAACGGGAAGCTGCTCAGGGCTGCGGCTCCGACCCCAACAAAAAAGGCTCCGGTGCATCACAATACTTCGTCGCAATAACCGGATTCGAACATGCCAAAGGCAGCCCTGCGGGCTGCCTTATTTATTTTGCGGCGGCGGGTCTGACCTGGGCAAGGCGCCAGAAACCCAAAGCTTAACGAATAGCTTTCTTATCGAAAGCCATTGGGCGGGCGCTGCGCGGCGGCCGTTTGGCGCCGTCCCTTAGCTGGCGGACATCGATCTTGAGTTCATCAATGGTCCGGCTCAGGGTGTTGCGGTGCATGCCCAACTCGCGGGCAGCACGGCACTGATTGCCCTTATTTTCTTGGAGAACCGTCAAAATGAAACGTTTCTTGAACTCGCGAACACCCTCGGAGTAGAGAATGTTGCTCTTGTACATCTGCAGCACAAGTGCTTCCAGTTGATCTTTCACGTCCCTCTCCGTCAATATCTTTAGATTTTTTGTGCAGGCGCCGCAGCTATCTGCTTCGTGAGGAGCCGGGACTTCCGCTTAAGTCTTTTGGAGCACGGTGCAAGAAATCCAATCCCTCATAAAAGCGCGCCCGCAACTGCGAGGGCGCTACCCAGATTGCGGCGCGTCCAACTACCAGGAAATATGGCGCCAGCTCTGATTTCTCGAGCCACTGCGAGGTAGGTGTGAATGCCGTCATACCCATCAGCACAACGGCCACCACCAGGCATCCTTTCACCACTCCCAGCAGCGCTCCCAGAAACCGGTCGAAACCACTCAATCCTGCCGCCTTCATCAATTTGCGCGCGATTCTGCCGGCAATGCTGAACAGAAGCAAAATCGCAAAAAAGATGATCAAAAAAGCAAGAATCTCGGCCAACAACTGGGACTTCAGGAAACCCGTAAACCACTCCGCCAGCCTTTGGTAGCGCCAGGCGGCTACCACATATCCAACCACCAGCCCCGCCATGCTGAAGGCTTCCGCAAAGAACCCGTGCATAGCAGCTAAAAAAATATTCACCAGCACAACCACGACAATCAGCCAATCCGCCGCGGTCATGCGATCCTCGCACCTCCACCTTCATGGAGGCTTCGGCCATCACGCATCCAGCTTGCGTCCCGTGATCCGGAAATAGGCGTCGAGATATTTCTCGCTGGTCTGGCTCGCGACCTCCGCCGGTAGAGCCGGCGCGGGCGGCTGCTTGTTCCAGTGGATCTGCTCGAGATAATCACGGACGTACTGCTTGTCGTACGACTCCTGTGAGCGCCCCGGCTCGTACTTGTCGGCAGGCCAGAAGCGCGAGGAGTCCGGAGTCAAAACCTCGTCCGCCAGTGTGATTCCGTGGGTGGTCCGCCCAAATTCAAATTTCGTATCGGCGATGATGATACCCCGTTGCCGAGCATATGCGGCAGCCTTTTTATAAATTCGCACGGTTAGGTCGCGCAGATGGCTGGCGGTCTCGGTGCCGAGGATTTCGCACATGCGGCCGAAGGAGATATTCTCATCATGGCCGCTCACTTCCTTTGTGGCCGGAGTAAAGATCGGCTCGGGAAAAGCCTCGGATTCGCGCAGACCCGCCGGCAGCTCTATCCCACAAACCCTTCCGGATGCCTTGTATTCCTTCCACGCCGAACCTGAAATATAGCCTCGCACTACGCACTCAACCGGAAACATCTTCGCGCGCTGCACGATCATGGAGCGGCCGCGCAGTTGGTCCGCATATTTGTGAAGCTCCGCCGGGTAGCGTTCTACATCGGCCGTGACAACGTGGTTCGGCACAACCTCAGAAAGGAAGTCGAACCAGAATAGAGAGATCTGGGTCAACACGCGGCCTTTCTGCGGAATGCCCGTGGCCAGAACATAGTCGAAAGCCGAAATGCGATCGGTGGCCACGAAGAGCAGCCGGTCTTTATCCAATTGGTAAACGTCCCGGACCTTTCCACTGGTCAGAAGTTTCACGTCCGGGAAGTCGGTTTGAAGGATGATGGGATCAAGAAGATTAGAAGTCATATTGAAATTTTACAGGTAACGGGCGACGCGTATTCTAGACCCTGAGAATTTTTTGTCAACGAGAAGAGATGACCACGCAGACTCTATTTGTATCCTGTTGAGGTGTCAAATGTTGGCAGCTGAATCTCAGCCGGCGAGATCAGAGATAACCTCGTTCCCTCCGTCAGACTGTGGAAAAGCTGAGGATAGGCGTGGATATTCAGGCTGGGCTGGAAGAATCGGCTAACCTTGTCTATTCTTTACGCGGCGTCTCTTTCATTACGCGGCCCCGAAGCGCACTGAAACCAGCTTCGAGACGCCCGGCTCCTGCATGGTCACTCCATAGAGCACCGGTGCAATGCTCATCGTCTTCTTGCTGTGCGTGATGAGCACAAACTGGGTCTGCACGCTCATCTCTTTGACCAAATCGGTAAACCGGCCGATGTTGGACTCGTCGAGCGGCGCGTCAACTTCGTCGAGAATGCAGAACGGACTCGGTGTGTACTGGAAAATGCCGACAAGAAGAGCGAGCGCGGTAAGCGCCTTCTCTCCGCCAGAAAGTAACAACACGCTCTGCAGACGTTTACCGGGGGGAGAAGCGATCACATCGATGCCGCTCTCCGCGCTGTTTTCCTCGTCCGTGAGCTTCATAAACGCATGCCCGCCGCCGAAAAGTTTCTTGAAACTGGTCTGGAAGTTCTCGTTGATCTTGGCGAAGGCTTCCTGGAACTTCTGCCGCGAGACTTCGTCGATTTCCCGAATCGTCGCCGTTGTGTTCTCGATGGACGAAATAAGATCCTTGCGCTGACCGTCAAGAAACCCGTGCCGTTCGCTAGTCTCGCGATATTCTTCCAGCGCCATCATGTTCACCGGCCCCATTGCTTCGAGTTTGTTACGCATCTCGCGATAGGACTGGTCGCAGGCAGCAAGCTCCTCTCCCGCCAGAATGGCGAGCGCGGTATCGGTTAGCAATGCCTCACGTTCAATTCCTAACTCGTTCAGGCAAGTTTCGGTCATGTGCATGCCGTCGGCTTCCAGCTTGGCCGCCGCCGCCTGCAACTCGCCGCGGCGGTCCCGTGCTGTATCGAGGAGCTGCCGGGCATTGCGCAGCAGTTCATCGATTTCCGTGAGCCGCGAACGAAGTTGATCTCTTTCCGATTGCAGCAGCGCTTCGCGGGCCTGCCCCGCATTGCGCTCAGCTTCGAAATCGGCCGCTTGTTGTTGGAGCTGAAGATTTTCATTCTCCCGCTGCAACGTCTCGGCAGCCGCGGCCGAAATCTGCGACCCAAGCGCCTGGGTCCGTTGATTCATCTCCCCGAACAAAGACTCAATGCGCGACAGTGCATCCTTAGCCGAGCGATGGCGCTCTTGCAACGTTGCTACATAGGCCGCACGCTGCGTGCTGCTTTGAGCGGCATCTTCCCGCCGCCGGCGCAGATCGCTAAGCGAATCCTGTCCGGCAGCGATCTGTTGCTCAAGCTGTATTCGCGTTTGTTCGACCGCTGCGATTTCGGTTTGTCGCGCAGTAATGATTGATTCTTGCTCGGCACGCTCCCCAGCAAGCCGACGCAGTTCAGACTGCGCAATGTTCATGCTCTCCGCAACTCGAGTCATTTCCGCATCAAGTTGCTGCAACAGGTGCCGCGAAGTCATGGACTGGTGTTCGGCTTCGCGTTTTTCGGCCTCAAGACGTTCCAGCAGGGAACCAAGATCCTTAATCTCCCGGCCGAGAGTCAGCACCCGCATCTCTTCATCGCGCAGCGCGCGCTCGAGATCCTCTAGCTGGCGGAGAACTTCGCGCAGCTCGCGCTTCATGGAAAGCGGCCCTTCGGCGCGCTGCTTACCGCCGGTGACCGTTACGTTGTGAAAGCACTCACCAGACTGCGACAGAAAGAATGCATCCGGATTCTCCAGCGCGAGGCCGCGTGCAACATCCGATCCCGGAACAATGTAGCCGTCGCGGAGCTTCGGCAAAATCACTTCCAGCGATTTCCCGAAGCCGTCAAGGACTCGAATCGTGTTTTTCAGCGGAACAATCGACGCTGCCGGCGGTGCGCTGTGCGCAGCCTCATCAAGGATGAAGGAAAATTTCGCCTGCGCATCTTCTGGATGAACCAGAAAAGTGGCCCGGCCATCCACATCCGTCCGCAACAGGCGCAGGCCTTCGTCAGCCGCATCCCAGGATTTGACGACCACATAATTCAGTTCATCTCGCAGAAAATCTTCCACCACGCGCTCGAAGCGAGGCTCCACTTCCAGAAAATCAGCGAGCACGCCGACCGGTGCGAGACCCCCCTGCATTACACCGGATTGAAACAGCCGGCGAACAGACTCGGTGGAATATCCATGTTCGGCGATCACCGCTTCGAGGGAGCCTTTCTTTCCCAACGCGGTAGCAAATTCGGCGCGGAGCAGGTCGAGATGGCCTTTAGCCCTGGTTTCTTCTTGACGCTTGGAATCGATAACACGGCGCAGTTGAATAAGCTCTTCCGAAATCCCAGCCGCCCGCTGCGCGACGCTTTCGAACTCGAGGGCGAGCTGTCCGCGTTGGCCACTGAAAGCTTCCACTTGCTGATTCGCATGGTCGATTTGAGTCTGCAGCCGCCGGCCTTCGCGATCCACTCCAGCCAGCCGTTCTTCCGCTTGGGCAAGCTGGTTGCGGAGCCGTGAAGCGCAGGAGACGGTGTCAAAGATGGCGACGCGCGATTCTTCCTGCTGCCGTTCAAGTTCTTGCAGCGCGCTGGCGGAATTCGCTGCCTCCTGCTGTGCCAATGCCAGTTCCTGATGAGCCGCAGCCAAATCTGCGGCCGCCGATTCCAACACCTGCCGGTTCGAGTCGCGCTCGGACTCGAGCGAACTCAGGCGCATGCGAGCCTGCGCCAGTTCCGCGTCAGCCGCAGCGGAGCGGGCCATTAGTTCGCTGCATCGCTCTTCGTTCTGCCGCCGGCGCGCGTGTGCGCGATCGATCTCCATCGCCAACTGGCTCAGGCGATCACGATTTTCGCGGAGTTCACTTTCGATGGTATAGCCTCGTTCTGTACTTTCACCGTGCTCGGATTCCAGTTGCTGCACAGCCTCGGTGCGCTGCTGTATATCTTGGGTAAGCCCGATGAGTTGAGAGTCGAGCGCTGCACTCTCACGCTCGATCGCGGAGAATTTGCTGGCCAGCACGATCCGCAGCTGCGCGCGCATCTCGTCGCGCAGCCTGGCATAGCGCTCGGCCTTCGATGCCTGCCGCTTCAGCGAATTCATCTGCCGCGTAACTTCCTCGAAAATATCGTTGATGCGGGCAAGGTTCAGCTTGGCATCTTCCAGGCGGGCTTCGGCCAGGCGCTTCTTGGTTTTGAACTTCGTGATGCCGGCCGCTTCTTCCAGGATCGCTCGACGATCCGTAGGGCGGCTGCTGAGAATCTGGCCAATGCGGCCCTGTTCAATCAAAGCGTAAGTTTCCGGGCCAAGTCCAGTGCCCATGAACAGTTCTTGAATATCGCGCAGGCGGCAGAGTTTGCCGTTAAGCAGATATTCGCTGTCTCCCGAGCGGAACAGCCGCCGGGTCACGACGATCTCTCCCGCATGAAATTGCTGCTGATTAAATCTGCGACGGCGAATCTTGAGAACCACTTGCGGCGCTGTCATGACAATCGCCGCAGAAATCGGCGTGACCGTCGCCAGCGTTCCATTCGGCAAGGAAAAGACAGGCTCATCGTCAGGAAAGGCAGCCGAAATCATGGTCACCTTCGAGTGTCGCACTTCCACTTCCTCGGTTCTGCCAGGTTGAGCATCTTCCACAGCAAGTTCGGTTTCCTTAGCGGCGCGGGCACGAATCACGGATTCGTCCCAATCCTGGTCGGGAAGATCGGCTGCATTCTCTAACGCCGAAGCTTGGTTCGGCAATTCGTCCTGAATTTCGATCTCCGTGGGAGCGTCGCCATCGGTGCCCCCATACCCCTCGGGATCAATCAACGTCAACGATACTTCAGCCATCCCGGTTGCTTTGCGGTCGCGGGTCCCAGCAAAGATCACATCCTCCATGCGCGAGCCACGCAGTGTTTTGGCCGATTGCTCTCCCAGCACCCACGAGATAGCGTCGGCGATATTCGATTTGCCGCACCCGTTCGGACCGATGATGGCAGCGATACCTTCGCCGTGGAACTTGAGGTCGGTGCGGTCGCAAAACGATTTGAAGCCCAGAATCTGAAGCCGCTTCAGTTTAAGCAACGTGAACTCCTTCGAATGCAGTGGTCTTTGTCAGTGGCCAGTTGCGCCGGGCTTGGGAGCTGTTTACTAAGCGGATTCCCGTCCCCAATCCATGCATAGTCAGATTCATCCCCAACTGAAACCGCGCCCCGGCTGGAGGGAGCAGGCACAAATTTAAGCAACTGTAACGGCGAAATGGGGGCGGGGTCAAGCAATATAACACTATATATTGTATGGCCTTACGCAACAGCGCCCTGTATTGCACAGACAATGCACCACTCGATCAGTTTACGGGCGAGGAAAAAATGAGGCGGGAGAATCGCGAGAGCGAAATAAGCCTACATCAGCCCCATTGCATTAGCAATGAAAAGAGATGGTGAACTGGCCCGTGGATGAGATGCAGCGGCGCGTCTTTTTTCATCCGGAAGACGAGAGTCGCGCCGCCACTTAGCTTCTTATTTTCCGGCCACCTTCTCAAAGAACAAGCAGATCGTCTCGATCCCGTGATGAAAATTCGGGATGTGGAACTTCTCGTTCGGCGCGTGCAGGTTGTCATCCGGCAAGCCGAAGCCCATCATCACGCTGGGAATCTTCAAAGCCTGATAAATATCGTTCACAATCGGAATCGATCCACCGCTGCGAATGAATACCGTATCTTTCTTAAAAGTTTCGTGCAGCGCCTCGGTTGCCGCCTTGATATATGGATTATCCGTGTCGACCACGCTCGCCGGACCTTTGCTGTGAACCTTGATGGTCGTTTCGATACCCTTGGGCGTCAGCTTCTTCACAAACGCCGTGTATCTCTTCAGAATATCGTCAGGGTCTTGGTTTGGCACGAGCCGCATAGAAACTTTGGCCCTGGCCTTGGCAGGAATTACCGTCTTGGCTCCTGCGCCGACGAATCCGCCAGGCATACCGTGAACCTCGAGGGTGGGCCGCGCCCAGGTTCGATAAAGCACCGAGTATCCGGGTTCGCCGGTGAGCACTTTCGATCCGACTTCTGTTTTGCGATATTTCTCTTCGTTAAACGGAAGCCGCTTCCAGGCTTTGAGTTCATCTTTGCTCGGCGCCTTCACATTCTTGTAAAAGCCGGGAATGAGCACGTGTCCCTTTGAATCTTTCAGCTTGCTGATGATTTCGATCAGCGCGAAAAACGGATTCGGCGCAGCTCCGCCATAAACGCCGGAGTGCAAATCGATCATCGCACCCTGCGCCTCAATTTCCGTATAGACGAGTCCGCGCAGTCCCACGCACAGCGTAGGCAGGCCGGGAGCGAACAGCTCGGTGTCGCAGACCAGAGCGAAATCCGCTTTCAGCTTGGCTTTCTGTTTGCGCACGTACTCCGCGATCGACTCGCCGCCGACTTCTTCCTCGCCTTCGAAAATTACTTTGACGTTAATCGGGAGCTTGCCCCCGCCGGATTGCATTAGCGATTCGAGCGCCTTTACCTCCATCCAGAGCTGGCCCTTATCGTCGACCGCGCCGCGCGCATATATGTTGTTATTGCGCTCAGTGGGCTCAAACGGCGGCGTGTGCCATTCATCCAGCGGATCGGGCGGCTGCACGTCGTAGTGCGCGTAGCACAGCACCGTCGGCTTGCCGGGCGCGTGCAGCCAATCCGCATAAAGAAGGGGGTGCCCCTTCGTCGCAATGACTTCGACATTTTCCATCCCAATGCGCCGCAGTTCGTCGGCGACGAAGTCCGCAGCTTTTTGAACGTCAGATTTATGTTCTTCCAGCGTGCTGACACTGGGTATACGGAGAAGGTCTTTCAGTTCACCAAGAAAACGCTGCTGATTATTGCGGGCAAAATCCACAGCTGGAGAAGCCATAGGTAAGTCCTTTCTGCTGCAAGTGGCAGGAACGGCTGATGTCTCACGAAACCGTCTAGTATACGCCAGTGAATCGACGCCGTTCATGATCGCTGGGCACTTGGTAGTGGTGCAGTTTGAACTTAAACCTCAAAATTCTTATGTGGCGTCATCCTGAGCGGAGCCGTTTTTCAGGCGCAGCGAAGGATCTCGTGTATAACTGGCTCTTCGCGGGAGACAAACTGCACCACTACCGGGCACTTCAAGCGGAACGGTCCTTTACTTATAATCAATTGCTGCTTGCAAACCTGGCTGCAGAGAATGGCGTCAGATCGTGATCGGGATTTCTCCCTCGCACCACCCGCGCCATGACACTGGCAGTAATCGGTGCCAGTAGAATTCCATCGCGGAAATGGCCAGTAGCAACGTAATAGCCTGGTGTTGAAGTTGCGCCGAGAATCGGCAGCCCATCCGGGGTCCCCGGACGAAGGCCGGCCCAGTCTTCAAGAATCTTCGCATTCTTCAACTCAGGAATCAGCGCGATAGCCGCCCAATGCAGCCGTTGAATCGTCGCAACGTCGGTGCGCTTGTCGAAGCCGGCTTCTTCCAGCGTCGTACCTACGAGGATTCGCCCATCGCTGCGCGGGATCAAATAAACCTCCGGCGTACGAATCACATGTTTCAATAATCCGCGAGTCGGAAAAACCAGGCACAGCATTTGTCCCTTCACCGGACGAGTCGGAAAAGCATGCGGCAGAATCTGTCCCGACCAGGCACCCGCACAATTGACAACTGTAGGCGCCAGAAATGAAGTTTTCCGCGTTGCGACTCCACTTACTCTGCCTTCAGTCGTATTCACCGACGTCACTCCGTCTCCGGAAGAAATGTCTACTTCGCGGCGCTTTGCAGTTATCAGGGCGGCGGCTGTGAGCGCGCGAGGATCGACGCTGCGCTCTTTCAGTAGAAAAGCCGGACGCTTTGGATCCGCGAGCGCGGGCTCAAGCTCGGCCAGAGGTGCGGGAAGCAGGCCCTCAAGAGAAAAACCGGGCATCTCCTCAACATGCTCGGGCGGAGGAAAAACAATCGCCCCCTGATCGCGCAGATCAACATCCATTCCCGATTCGATCTGCAGCTCGTGCACGAATTCGGGATACATGCGGGCACTGGCGCTCGCCAGTGGCTGCAAAACGGCTGGGGTTTCGGCGCTGCCATCGACCAGCATTCCACCGGCGGCGTGAGACGCCTCCTGGCCAGGCTTGCCTCGTTCGATCACTAAAACCGACGCACCACTCTTGCGCAATTCAATCGCCAGCGAAAGACCGATGATTCCGCCACCGATTACGATTGCATCCCAGGTCTTCACTGTCAGCATTGTAAAAGACTCCCTAGCCATCGAGACGCTATGACTAAGCTCGCCTCACAACAAAGTCCAGCGGCAATAGGCGGCTGCCGATGTGTGACTTTCGTACCGCGCAAGCGGGAGACTCGCTATACCCTGAGGCGCCTGGGCTACCTATAATCCGATCAAGCCGAGAAGACGAGAAAGAAAAGCATAGAGCTCGGGGCAGTTGACTGGGTTCGCGGCGTGGCAGCTATGTCGACCTTGAGCAAAACAGAGAGCCAGCATGGCTCATCCGCCGTAGCCTGGCTCTACAATCCATGGCTCGATCTAGTCGTGGGATGCGGCGCGTGGTCGGCTCCGCTGCTGCTGCTCTCGTATTTCTCCAGCGATTCCAACGCGCGTGCGTGGTCGGTCGCGTTCTATGCCTTGGCGCTGTTCTTCAACTATCCGCATTACATGGCTACGATTTACCGTGCCTACCATCGTGCAGAAGATTTTCAAAAGTATCGGATTTTCACGCTTCATATGACGGCAGTGATTTTGCTGACCGTGTTCATTTCACACTTTTGGCTGCGGATGCTGCCGTGGATTTTCACAATTTACCTCACATGGAGTCCGTGGCATTACACCGGCCAGAATTATGGCGTGTTTATGATGTTCGCTCGCCGGGCCGGGGCTAAGCCTGGCCAGACCGAACGGCGTGCTCTTTACGGCGCCTTCATCGCTTCTTATTTAGTTTTGTTCTTGAGCTTCCATTCTGGGGCCTCGGCAGACCCATTATTCATCTCGCTGGGAATTCCATCGCTGGCTGCACACTGCGGGGAAATGGTATTCACTGCAGCTTTTCTAGCGCTGACAACATATGGAATCTGGCCGCTGCTGCGGGAAACTGGATGGCGGAAGCTTCTGCCGTCTCTCACGCTATTTTCGTCGCAGATTCTTTGGTTTCTTTTGCCGGTTGCCTTAACGCTGATCCGGGGATTGGAAATCCCGCAAAATCGTTACAGTACCGGCGTCCTTGCCATCATGCATTCGGCGCAGTATCTCTGGATAACCAGCTATTATGCGCGTCGTGAAGCAAAGGAAGCCGGCAGCGCCAAATGGCGATCTCTCGGCTACTTTGCCCTGCTGATCGTTGGCGGCATCGCTTTGTTCGTTCCTGGGCCGTGGCTGGCCAGCCGGATCTTTCACCATGACTTCACCACCAGTTTTCTCATTTTCACCGCGCTTGTGAACCTCCATCACTTTATTCTCGATGGGGCGATCTGGAAGCTGCGCGATGGCCGGGTCGCATCCCTGTTGCTGAATTCGAAAGATCGCGTCACAAACGCTGCATCCGCCACGCGGAGCTGGCTCTCGTCGATTTGGGCGTGGATTTTCGGGGGCACATCAAGCGCACGTTTCTTGCGGATCAGCGCCGCAGTTCTGCTCCTGGCCTGGGGAATTGTCGATCAAACTCGCTACTATTTCTCTCTTCACTTCGAGGACCTTAATGATCTGCAAAGAGCGGTCATGCTCGATTCATTTGACAGCTCCACTCAGATGCGTCTGGCGCGCCGAGAACTGGAGGCAGGCCATAGTCAGCAAGCCGAAGCCGCATGGAGACAGGCGATTCAGTCGAATCCGGCCGACCCCGCGTCGCGGCAGGCCCTACTCCGGTTTTTGCTGGAGCAACACCGTTTTGATGAGGCCTACGACTTGGCAAAGGCATCTCTCGTTTACACGCCTCGCGATGCAAATCTTTGGCTGGACTACGGGCTGCTGGCTCGCCAACGAGGCGATTCCCGCCAGGCAATCGAAAGCTGGAACCGTGCGATTGCCATCGATTTCGGCCAGGTACTGGCGCATCTGTATCTGGCAAGCGAACTCGATCATGCTGGCAAGCCGCAGGAGGCCGTCGGGCACTACCGAGTGTTTCTCGGAACAACTGCGCAACAGCCGCCATCACAGCGGCCTCCGGCAGAAGAGATTATTGCGATTATTATCCGAATGGCCGATTGCCAAACGAAATCCTCTCAGACCACTGACGCTGTTCAGTCGTACAAGTTGGCCGCAAAGCTGGCAGCTCAGACCGGGCAGACGAAACTGCAGAGCGTTGCTGAAGTGAATGAGGCCGCGCTTGAAAGCACGATGGGCAACTTCAATCAGGCGCTCCAGCTCTATCAGAACGCACTCAGGCTGGATAACTCGATTGGCGATCAGCCATCGAGTGCGGAAGATTGGTTCACTTATGGTCGTTTTCTCCAGAGCGCTGGATTTCCAGAGCGGCTCGCTTATGCTTGCTTCGTTAAGTCTGAATCGCTGCAGAGTCATCTTTCTGACCCGTCGCAACGCGAATACGTGACTGAGCTGCGAGCGCAGGCCGCAAAACACATCGGCAAATTGGCCAGCGATATCCGCCGCGATCCAGAGCCCACGCTGAGCGAAGCTTTGGAACTTCGGCGCTAGCTAACCCAACCTCGATCCTCCTGCATCTAGACATTCAGCGTGTGACTCCGTGTCGTGTACTATAACCATTCCTGGCGCCGATTGACACGATCAACTCCATGCTAAACAATTAAGGCGCAACTCGTTTTGGAGGCTCAATGCCGGAAGAAGGCGAACACATCGTGGTTGAACAGCAGTCGACGGCAGGGAAGTGGATTCTACTCGTTTTGGGAGTTCTCTTCGTAGCCGCTACAGTCTACGGCTACGTCATAACGCGGCAGCAGGTCGAGAAGCTGACGTCCGACTTGGGCTCCAGCCAGGCGCAGGTCAGCGAGTTACAGAAACGCATGCAGTCTGCCGAAGCGCAGGAAGAAACGCTTGGCCAAAAGCTCGGCATGACGAAGAAAGAACTAGCGCAACGCGCCGCGGAGTTGCAGGCGCAACAGAGAGCCGCCGAGTCCCGCCTCGAAAACGAAGAGAAAGCCTCCAAAGAGCAAATTGGCCAGGTGACTGGTGAACTCGCTGGGGTGAAGACCGACGTTGGAGGAGTCAAGACTGATGCCGCCTCCACCAAAGCCGATTTAGAAGCAACCAAGCAGAAGCTTCAAAGCACGATCGGCGACTTGGGTATGCAGAGCGGATTGATCGCCCACACCCGCGACGATCTCGAAGTTCTTAAGCACAAGGGCGACCGCAACTATTACGAATTCACCTTGCTCAGGGGCGCAAAGCCCCAGGCCGTCGCAACCGTTAGCTTGCAGCTCAAGAAGACCGACGCCAAGCACGGCAAATACACCATGAACGTCACCGCCGACGACAAAACCATCGAGAAGCGAGACCGCACCATTGCCGAACCCATTCAATTCTATTCGGGACGAGATCACTTGCTCTTTGAGCTGGTGGTTTGGACTGTCGACAAAAAGAAAGCCACCGGCTACTTGAGCACTCCCAAAAGCGCCCCCACTCCGGTGACCGCCAATTGAGCGGAGTGCTTTTTCCTGCGGGCTGGCATACCCTCCTGCAGATTGCTCTACGCACCGGCGTTATCTATCTCGTCGTGCTGATTGGCGTTCGCCTGAGCGGCAAGCGCGAAGTCGGCCAGATGACGCCCTTCGACCTCACTCTGCTGCTGCTTCTTTCCAACTCCGTGCAGAATGCCATGACTGGTCCTGACACCTCGCTAACCGGCGGCGTGGTAGCGGCTTCTACCTTGCTGGTGCTGAACTATCTGGTCGGAAGTCTATCGGGCAGGAACCGAGGTTTCCGACGCGTGGTTCAGGGCGAGCCGAGCCTGCTTGTGCATGACGGACAACCGATCGAATCGCACATGGCGGAAGAGCATGTCAGTATGGACGAGTTGGAGCGAGCACTGCGCGAACACGGTATCGCGAATGTTCACGACGTCGCGTTAGCTGTTCTGGAAGTCGACGGCTCAATCAGTTGCATGAAGTACGACGAAATCAAGCCGGACGCGAGCACCCATTTGGCGCGCCGCAGGTTTATACAGAAGAAGCAATAGCTGCCGGTTGCCGCTGCCACCTCGTCGTCGATTATCTGAAGCAATCGCCATCAATCGATCGCCACAAATTTCATGCAGACTGGCTGCGATATGTCTAGAACTCTTCCGGTGGGAGTTAAGCGGCCGGTGTCGCGGTTGATGTGGAACAGAACAATATCATCCGATTTCTCATTTTCCACGAAGAGCAGCGAACCGCCGGGAGCAATTTCGAAATTGCGCGGGCTTGCACCTTTGGTCGGAACGTACTCGATAGGACGGAGCATACCGTTCTTTCCGTCGATGGCGAACACGGCGATGCTGTCGTGTCCGCGATTCGAGGCATAAAGAAACTTGCCGGAGGGGGCGATTTCAATCTCGGCAGCTTCGTTGAGTTTCGAGAAGCTCTTCGGAATCGTAGAAACTGCTTGCAAAGGCTTCAATGTTCCCGCCGCAGCATCGTAGTCGAAGCCAGTAACCGTGGACCCCATTTCATTAACGACATAGCCGAATTTGCCGTTGGGATGCATCGCAAAATGCCTGGGACCCGCGCCCGGTGCTGCTTTCGCAATCTTAACTTGGTTGGCAATTAGCAATCCCCCCGAACGGTCGAACGGATAGACCAGCGTTTCGTCCAGGCCAAGATCATCAACAATTGCGAAGCGATCGTCGAGCGACATGTCGATTGAGTGGGCGTGCGGCGCTTCCTGCCGCTCTGGATTCGTCCCATGGCCCGCGTGTTGAATCAAAGATGAAGCCTCGCCTAAGCTGCCATCCTCACGGATCGGAAATACAGCGACGCTGCCACCCCCATAGTTCGCCACCAACACATACTTGCCAGTTTTGTCGACCATGATGTAGCACGGATCGCCGCCTCGCGACGCAACTTGATTCAGCAAACTTAATTTCCCCGTCGCGCGATCAATTGCGAACGCGCTCACCGCTCCGCTCTTCTGTCCTTGGTAATCACTGACCTCATTCACGGCGTAGAGAAAGCGGCGGTTGGGATGAACCGCAAGAAAAGAAGGATTCGTAGTTTTCGCGACCAGGCCGACCGGAGTGAGATGTTCCGTCTCCGAATCAAAGCGATAAGCGTAGATGCCCTTACTGTCGCTTCCTTGCCCGGTGTAAGTGCCGACATATGCGTAATATTCTCGATGTTGCTCAGGTGGTGTCGCACCGTAGACGGTAGACAGAAGAAAGATAATCAGCGTTGCAAGTAGTTGGTTCTTTGATTTGGCCATTTATAGAATGTGGTCTGGAAGCCCTAAGACGAGCCTGCTCCGCGAAATAAAAAATGCTTTCGCTACCGCGTCAGGGTTATGGGTACTGGTTGATCGTAAGGCTGAACAACTACGCTTACCGACTTGCGCTGGTTGAAAGCGTCGAGCGTAACCGGAAAACTCACCATCACGGTGCGCCTGATCTCTTGACCCGGCTTCAATTTGTCTTCCGGAGAAAGCGCCGTCAGCGCGTTCTCTTTCAGTGCGGGAAAGGCCTGGTAGTAACGATCGAAATCAATGGCAGAGACCGCGTCGCCCGTAGATTCGCCGCTCGACGTGGCCAGCTTTCCCGCGACATTATGAACCCACAATGATTTCTTCCCGGTGTTCCGTAAAGTGAAAGTGAGGGCAACCAAAACCGAGTTCTGGCCGGGAAGGTCTACTGCTGTTACGTTATCGAGCGACCCCGCTCCTTGCGGCTTGGCGCGCTCGAAGAACGACGCAATGCCAACGACGATCAGCACCCCCGCGATCGCGAACAGCACTATCTTTACCGGGGGAAGATTGCGCTCCGCCGTGCCAAATTCATCGCCGATGCGAATCGTCGGCCCGCGCTGAGAGCCTGATTGTGAGTTACCAGGAGAATTTGCGGCTGCCGGGGGGTTAGAAGCAGAACCGGGCGAAGCCGGTTTTTGGGCTGGATCAGTCATTCGTTCTCGCTCGATTCTACTCTTTCTCTCAGAACCCTGGCTCCAGAGATTACTTCCATCGGTGCTTCACGGCTTGGGCGAATTGCTCCTGGGGCAACGTGTTGAGCACGTCGTCCTTAGTCAACCATGCTCGCCTCGCCTGCAGTATCCCGTAACGAATTTTTTCGAGGTGGGAAGTGTGATGGGAATCGGTATTGATCACAATCTTCACGCCTCGCTGCCGGGCTTGGCGCAAGTGCACGTCGTTCAGATCAAGCCGGTCAGGGTAGGAGTTCAACTCCATCGCCACTCTATGTTTAGCCGCCGCGCTCAAAACCGCATCCAGGTCGAACTGGTAGGCATCGCGGCGAAGCTGGATGCGGCCCGTGGGGTGCCCAATGATCGAAGTATTCGGGTTCTCGATAGCCTTCAATAGCCGCTCGGTCATCTTTGCCGGCTCCTGATTGAAAACCGAGTGCACGCTGGCAATCACGATATCCATCTGCGCGAGAACATCGTCTGAAAGATCGAGCTCGCCGTCGGCAAGGATGTCGACCTCAATGCCGGCAAAGATCTCGATACCGCCGATCCTCGCGTTGGTATCACGAATCTTCTGGATGTGCGCGACCGCGCGCTGATCGTCCAACCCGTTGGCAAAAGCTAAATTCTTGGAGTGATCGGTGATCGCAATGTATCGATAGCCGCGCTCTTTCGCGGCTGCTGCCATCTCTTCGATCGTGTTGCGGCCGTCGGTCTCGACGGTGTGCATATGCACGTCGCCCTGAAGGTCCTCGATCGTGATTAACTTTGGCAGGGTGTGTTTTTCGGCTGCATCGATCTCGCCCAGATTCTCGCGCAGCTCGGGCGGGATGTAGTCGAGCCCGAGTTTCGCGTAAATCTCTTCCTCGCTCTTGCCAGCGACCGCCCTTTCAGTTTTGAGGTCAGACAGGCTGTACTCGTTCAGCGTGTAACCCATCCTGAGCGCACGCTGCCGGAGCGCAACGTTATGGGCTTTCGATCCCGTAAAATATTGCATTGCCGCACCGAACGAGTCAGGCGGCAGCAACCGCACGTCCACTTGCATCCCGCTGCGCACCTGAAAGCTGATCTTGTTGTCGCCGCGCGCGATGACGCTCATCAGCGGCGGATACCGCGCCACGAACTCGACTGCCTTCTGCCGTTCCGCGTCACTGCAACAAGCGGCGCCCGTCACCAGAATGTCAAGATCGCCGACAGTCTCGCGGCCGCGGCGCAGCGAACCCGCGGGCGTAATGCGGTCGAAGCCCTCGAACTTTGCAAGATGGTCAGTGAGTTTTTTCGCCTCTGCCTCCGCGGCATCGATCAGGAATCGGCCAGAAATTCGCCGATAATCTTCAATCGCCTTCAGCAGTTTCAGCTCATGTTTCTCGCCCATGCGGGGGAGTATTCGAATCTTGCCCTCACGAGCCAGCTTCTCCACGCCATCAACGTCAGAGACTTGATATGCGCTCCAGATTAACGCAATTGTCTTCGGTCCCAGCCCCTGAATCTTGAGCAATTGCAGCATCGATGGATGATATTTCTTCAGCAGGTCGGCTTGAATTTTGAGATTGCCTTCCTTCAACAATTCCTGCAGGTTCGTGCAGCATTCCTTTGCCGATGCCGGGAATACGCCAATACCTTCTTCGGCTCGTCGATAATGTCTTTGATTTGTCTCGCTTAGATTTTCAACGGCTTGCGCCGCATTGCGATAGGAGCGGATGCGAAAAGAATCGGCCGCGTCAATTTCGAGCAGGTCGGCGGTTTCGTAGAGAATATTGGCGATCGCCTTGTTGTCCACGAATAAAGAGTAAACAAGATTCCGGCTGGGGGCCAGACCCGCGCCATAGACCAAACATAAAGAACACTGTCTAATACGGAAGCACGAATACCCTCACGGATCAGCCGTGCGGCGTTCGCGAACTAACTCACATCAAACCTCAAGACGCTTTGCTGACGTTTGCAGCCTGCGGCCCCTTTTGCCCTTCGGTGATTTCGAACTCGACCGCATCCCCTTCCTGCAAACTCTTGTACCCCTCGGCAGTGATTGCGCTGTAGTGAACAAAAACATCGGGACCATCCTCGCGTCCGATGAACCCGTACCCCTTGGCGTTATTGAACCATTTGACGGTACCTTTCAAACGTTCCACCTCGTCATCCCCACTTTCCGCACGCTTCATGACTCCCCGGGCTCAAGAAACGTGCCCACATTGGATGCATTTTGTAGCGATTAGGATGGGGTGTCAAGAAGGCAAACGCCCGAAGGTAAGGTCCTTAGGCTGAAACTCGACTCTGACTAAGGCAAACTCCGGTGGAGGTCTGCTGCTGAAGTCTCAGCGCATCGCTCATCTCCGCCTTTTGCCGGAAGCGAGAGGGTTCTTCTTAGCGATCTGGTGATCGAGCCAAAGAACCGACGAGATGGTTTTCGCATCGCGGATTTTTCCCTTCACCACCATGCGAACGGCCCCGCTGAGTGGCATCATACGTATGTGAATTCTTTCGTCTTCCTCTGGCTGCGCCTTTCCCGCTTGCAATCCGGTCGCAAGATAAACTGACATAGTTTCGGCGACAAATCCCGGGCTGGCATAAAACTTAAAGATGCGCCGCCAACTAGTGGCGGTGTATCCCGTTTCTTCCCGCAATTCACGCTTGGCGGCAGGGAGAACTTTTTCCCCGGGATCCACGCGTCCTGCCGGCAGCTCCCATAGGAAGTCATTGGCGGCGTGGCGATACTGACGCTCCAGCAACACCCGAGGTTCTTTTGCGGAATCATCGACCACAAGAATGACCACAGATCCACTGTGGTGAACGATATCGCGGCGGGCGTAAACCCCGCCCGGCTCCAACACCATGTCTTTGGTTACCCAAAATGCTGGTCCGCGATAAACAATTCGCGACGAAATAAGTTTTGCTCTAGCTCTCCCGGAGTGCCCGCGTTTTGATTTCGAAGATTCGGATCTGGCCATGACATCAATATAAAACATGATCGATCTGCCACCGCTCGCGAAGTCACCAGGAAATTCGGACTCTGGTATTCTGCCGGGCATGTCCGTAGGATTTCCAGAAAAGCCGCATATAGCAATCGTTGGTGCAGGGAAACTGGCAAGTGCACTGGCGCCTGCTCTTCGTGCGGCCGGATACGTGATTGAACAAATTGTGTCCCGGTCTCCGGCGGCATCACTGAGGAGGGCACGCAAACTGGCCCGCGAGGTGCATGCCCGCGCGGTTGCAATCGATGCCGTGCAACTTCACGCCGAGATTGTCTGGTTCTGCGTTCTGGATGGCGAGATCGAGAAGGCTTCACGGGCGTTACGTGAAGCCTGTGATTGGCGTGGAAAAATCGCATTGCATTCCAGCGGCGCGCTGACCAGCGATGCCCTAAACATACTGCGTAAGCGAGGAGCCGCAGTGGCGTCGGTTCATCCGATGATGACTTTTGTCCGCGGATCGCGGCCATCTCTCGTGAAGGTGCCCTTCGCGCTTGAAGGCACCCGGAAGGCGGTCGACGCGGCCTGCAGGATTGTCTTAAACCTGCATGGCCAGCCGAACCTCGTTCGGAAACGCCAAAAAGAGAATTATCACGCCTGGGGAATGTTCGCCTCGCCCCTGTTCGCGGCGCTGTTGGCCTCGGCCGAACGTGTCGCGGGCGCTGCCGGTGTGAATCGGGAAGATGCAGGAAAACGAATGCTTCCGATTCTCCGCCAGACGCTGGCCAACTACGAACACCTTGGCGCAGCTGAATCCTTCAGCGGCCCGATTGCTCGGGGAGATGTTGAGACGGTCAGGAAGCATCTCAAATCACTAAGCGGAATCACAGGCGCTCGAGACATTTACGTTGCTCTTGCGCGAGGTGCTCTGCGGCATCTGCCGGCGAGAAATCGAAGCGCTTTGGGAAAAATCCTTGGCGTGAAAAAACCGCGGCCAAGCGACAGGGATTGAGAGGATTGGCTACGAACCTAAAAGGTGTCCCAGCTTTTCCTTCTTTGTTCGCAGATACTCCTCTGCGTGCGGACTGGCTTCGACCTCGCAAGGCACACGTTCTATAACTTCGATTCCGGCGCGCTGCAGCGCGTCAACCTTGTCGGGATTATTCGAAAGCAGGCGAACCCTTGTCACTCCCAGCGCTTTGAGCATCTCGCCGGGCAGCGCGAAGTCGCGCTGGTCCGCTTTGAAGCCGAGCCGTTCGTTGGCTTCCACAGTGTCGAGCCCCGAATCCTGCAATTCATAAGCTTGCAGCTTCGCCATCAAGCCGATGCCGCGCCCTTCCTGTTGTTCGTAGATCAGAATGCCCGCTCCCTCGTCACGAATCATGCCGAGCGCCATCTCGAGTTGCTGCCGGCAGTCGCAACGCAAGGAATGAAAAACGTCGCCAGTCAGGCATTGAGAGTGTACCCGCACCAGCGGGGGGTTAGACTGTACATCCCCCATCACAAGCGCCACAGCCTCCTCGATTCGGCGATTTCCGTCTAAGCCAAACTCCGCTCGGAATCCGTAAATGCGGAATTTGCCCCAGCGCGTAGGAAAGTCCGCGGAAGCAATCTGTTGAACATTTGAGGAAGTCACAACTTCATTATAGCGGCACGGTTATCGCGGCATGCGGAGAGTCAAGCAGACTGCGCCAGTTTGCGCTGGCGCCACGCGGCTTGAAGGGAAAAATCGCATCCTGCTTCGAAGCGATGGGAACGCCATTATGGGTGGCAGGCTGGAAGCGCCACCGATTCAGCGCCTCCAGACACTTGCTGTCGATCTCCGCTCCCAGGCTTTGCAACACAGTCTTGCGAACAATCTGACCGGTTTCATCGATCGTGATCTCAATGACAACTTTGCCCTCCGAATCCGGCCACTGCCATGGATAAACAACCGGATCCGATGTTTCAACCGGCAGTGCGGGACGGATCTCGTCCCCGTAGATCGGGCCGCCCGGGAGGCTTCCATAACGGAATCCCGCAGTGTCACCGTGGCCGAGCTTTGAAAGAGTGGCTGTTTTCGCTGCGTCTTCGGCGGTTGTCGGAGCCGGAAAAGTTCGTGGCGAATGTAGCTTTGCCCAGGCGTCGGACGGTTTCCAAACCAGCTTTTCGTGCCCCATCCGCTGGTGACGGTAGCGTTCGCTGGCGTTATCCGGTGAGTTTGTTGCGCTGTCGTCAGGAGTTTGTGTTGGAAAATAAACTCTCGCGAGCACCTTGCCGTTGCGTCCGAGCGCCACGGAAGTCGGCTGCAGCAGTCGCGGCTCGGAGCGGTGCAGCAGCCATGCAAAAATCAGGCTGTGCAGCGTGAGGGATATCGCGAGCACTCTGCGCTGCGTCGCGGTTCCGCGATTGAGTTGCTCAAACATCGAAGACCCCAGCCAACCGAACCCTGATCCAAGAACCGATAACGATAGTTAGACGCGTAACCCGCCAAACCGTCAAGTACTTTTCGTCACTCCAAACAAGGCAACGCCATCGGATTGCCCTATCGGAATAGTGCCCTGGTCGTAGTGCCCGGAAAGAAACGCTGGTAAAATAGCGTGGCGATCAGCAATCCAAACCCAAGGGGCTATAGCTCAGCTGGGAGAGCGCATCGTTCGCAACGATGAGGTCGTCGGTTCGAGCCCGACTAGCTCCACCATCCTTCACGCCTGGCTTTAGACACAGCCAGTTTTACGTCGTAGAGGTGTCTTTAATCGCATGTTCACTACGCCGATACCGAAACTGTAGACGAAGTCGACTGTGACGTCGTCTCTCCGGTGTTTTGGGTCAATGCCCGCTGTAGTGTGTTAAATACGCTTTGCGCGGACGAGACATTGCCGGATTGAAGCGACTGGCCCAGTTCTTCGAGTAGCTGAGTGATGTCGGTCGATCCGCTGCCGCCCCCACCGTGATGATGATGGTGGCCCTCGGTTGCTTGAGCCTGGCCTTGCGCTGCTAGATTCTGGAAGTCCTGCTGTATTGTGGTGTAATCCTGCTGGGCCGCGGAAAGGTTGCCAGATTGGAGGTCCTTGGCCAATTGGCTGAAAGCCTGGGCGATGGGACTGTTGCTCTCCGACGCGGAGGTCGAGCTGCTCTGCGGGATGAGCTTCTGCAGGCTGGAAAAAGCAGACTGCGCGCCCGAGAGATTGCCCGATTGCAGATCCTGGCCGAGTTGCTGGAATAGTTGCTGAAAATTGTTCTGCGTGCTCTGGGCGCTGTAGAGGCTGGCGCTGGAAATACCCGATACTGACATTGCGATCTCCTTTTGGGAGCCGTCTGCTCCCGAAGCTTGTTGGCACCCATCGGCGTTTTTCTTTCGAACTTCAATTGCCGCGTGGCCTAAAAATAATTGGCAACTTTCGTACCAAACGCGGCTGGTTGCATGAAGACCGAAATCCACACAATCGACGATGCTTAGTGGAATGCCTGTGAGTCCGCCGCTCTTAAAGAACGAAGCTCGGCAAAACCTGCCCATGCCGACTGGGCAAAGCTCGCCACCTGCCTTGATGAACCGTGACTCGAGGATTCCGTAAACAACTCAAAAGGGACCTTGCGGCTCTCCTGAATTGAGGATTTGCAACGATGAGGTAGTTGATCCTGCTAGCTGCGCCGTCCCAACAACACGCTTCCCTTGAGGCGGACGACAACACTGAAACACGAAGCCCTGTTAAGAGGCACATGCAGTGAGCCTTATCGCGACCCAGACCAAACTTTCTTCTAGCAACCATTTGCTGGAATAAAGTTCCCAACTGAGAGACAATATTGGGTTGTCTTTTGCTGTGTACAGGGTCAGCGCCCGATTGAGCCGCCGTGCGGATGCAAGATATCCAGTTGGCGGCGCTTTTTCTGAGCACCCGCATTCATGCTGTTGACGGCCCCTTCAACTTATTCGGGCCACAGTCCAAGCGGACGCTGCTGAAAACACGGATCGTTGGGAGACATTTTTACCATGGCCACAATTACCATTGACGTCGAAGCAGCAGATAAGCCGCGACATGCCAAGCTGGAGCGCTGGGTCGAAGAAGTCGCGCAGATGTGCAAGCCGGATTGCATTCATTGGTGCGACGGATCTGACGAAGAGTACGAATCGATGCTGCGCCTGCTGGTGCTGACCGGAACCGCAATTCCACTTAACGCGCAGAAACGTCCCAATAGCTATCTGGTCCGATCCGATCCCGCGGACGTTGCCAGAGTCGAAGATCAAACCTTTATCTGCTCCCGTACCAAAGAAGAAGCCGGCCCCACCAACAACTGGGAAGATCCCGAAAAGATGAAGCAGAAGTTGCGAGGCCTGTTTACGGGTTCAATGGTCGGCCGAACCATGTACGTGGTCCCCTACAGCCTTGGCCCAATCGGCTCGCCCATCGCCAAGATCGGAGTCGAGATCACCGACTCGGCATATGTAGTCGTCAGCATGCACCTCATGACTCGCGTCGGCATGCATGTTCTTGAAGCCCTTGGTCCGGAGGGAGAGTTCGTCCGCGGCTTGCATTCAGTGGGTGCGCCGCTTGGCCCCAATCAGCCGGATGCGACGTGGCGTTGCAACGCACAAAACAAATGGATTTGCCACTTCCCGGAAACGCGCGAAGTGTGGTCTTTCGGCTCCGGCTACGGAGGCAACGCCCTGCTCGCCAAGAAATGCCATGCCCTGCGTATTGCTTCCGTGCAGGCGCGCGACGAAGGTTGGCTCGCAGAGCACATGCTGATTCTGAAGATGATCAGCCCATCGGGGCAGGTGAAGTACATGACGGGCGCGTTTCCTTCGGCATGCGGCAAAACCAACTTGTCGATGCTCATTCCAACCATTCCTGGCTGGAAGGTGCAAGCCATCGGCGACGACATCGCCTGGATGAAGTTCGGCGCTGATGGCCGGCTGTATGCAATCAATCCCGAATACGGCTTTTTCGGCGTGGCTCCAGGCACCAGTATGAAGTCGAATGCCAACGCCATGCTCACCGTCACGCGAAACTCTATTTTCACCAATTGCGCCATGACCATGGATGGCGATGTCTGGTGGGAGGGAATGACCGATGAGAAGCCGGCCAAGCTCATCGACTGGCTTCGTCGGCCCTGGACGCCGCAATCGGGACGCAACGCTGCGCATCCCAACGCCCGGTTCACGGCAGCCGCTTCGCAGTGCCCCGTGATCGCTCCGGAGTGGGAAGATCCCAAAGGCGTGCCGATCGACGCCATTCTTTTTGGCGGAAGGCGCGCCGGTATCGTTCCGCTCGTGACCGAAGCTTTCAACTGGCAACACGGTACATTCTTAGGCGCAACGGTCAGCAGCGAAACGACGGCTGCGATTACCGGAAAAGTCGGGCAATTGCGCCGCGATCCCATGGCCATGCTGGCATTCTGCGGCTACAACATGGGCGACTACTTTTCGCATTGGCTCGAGATCGGAGGGCGCGCGGGCGCGAAGTTACCGAAGGTCTTTTACATCAACTGGTTCCGGCGAGACCAGGATGGCAAATTCCTGTGGCCCGGCTTCGGCGAAAACAGCCGCGTGCTGAAATGGATTTTCGAGCGATGCGATGGCAAGGTTCACGCGAAAGAAACTCCGATCGGGCGAGTTCCCGAGGCCGCCGATATCGATACCAAAGGTCTCGACATTAAAGACAAGCAGGTTGACCAACTGCTCGGCGTCGACATTGAGGGATGGCTGGCCGAGGTTCCGCGCATCAAAGAACACTTCGATCATTTCGGGAAACATCTCCCCCGAGGATTGAGCCAGGAACTGAAGGCTTTGGAGGAGCGGCTACTAGCAGCTAAGCGCTAGTTCTCCAGAAAGCCGGCGTTGATCGCGCCCGATTGTTTCGGCATCGCACCGATGCCGAATTCTACGATTTTCCGCAGTTGCGTCTCCATTTTTGGTATAGTTCCGCACTGTCATGGCGCGCTCCGCGACCAACGCAGCTATAAACTTTGCCGATGGTCCTGTCCCGGTAGCGCCCACGTCGCTCACCCGTAATCAGATTCGCGGCTTCTGGGCCTCTTGGGGCGGCTGGGCGCTCGACGGCATGGATTCTTTCGTCTACGCGCTCGTTCTCGTTCCTTCGTTGCGCGACTTGCTGCCACGATCCGGCATCGCGGCCACCAAAGGTAATATCGGATACTACGGCTCACTGCTCTTCGCTCTGTTCTTGGTCGGCTGGGGGCTTGCATTTCTATGGGGGCCTGTCGGAGATAAATTCGGCCGCGTGCGCACGCTGATGCTGACCATCGTCTGGTATTCAGTGTTTACCTTTCTCAGCGCCTTCGTCGCCAATGTTTGGGAACTCGCCGTTTTGCGCCTGCTCGCCGGTATCGGCATTGGCGGCGAATGGGCGATGGGCGGGACCTTCGTTGCGGAAGAGTGGCCCGAGCATCGCCGGCGGATGGGCGCGGGGTACATGCATACCGGCTATTACGTCGGCATCTTTCTTGCGGCCCTGGCAAACTATGCCATTGGAAGCCATTACGGTTGGCGCGCCATGTTCATCGTCGGCGGGGTGCCGGCCCTTCTACTGGCGTGGTTGCGCCATGGCGTTTCTGAGCCGGTCGCGTGGAAAAAGAAAGCGAGCGTGATCCGATCGTGGGCGATCTGGCGCCCGTTCGCAGTTCTCTTTTCTCCCCAGTTTCGCCGCCGCACGGTTCTCAATTCTTTTTTTATGCTCGCCTCCATTTGTGGTCTTTGGGCCGGAACGGTTTACGTTCCAGCTGCCATTACCTCGCTCGCCGAAGCCGCGGGCCGCGTCGGTCCTCATGCCGCACAACTCGCGTCATGGGGCATTATGCTGGTTTCGTTCGCCACCATCGTCGGTTGCCTGGCGATGCCCTGGTTGGCTGAACGGCTGGGCCGCCGCGGAGCGCTCGCGATTTATTTTGCCCTCATGGTGGTCTTCATCTCGCTTACATTCGGCAAAATTTTCTATCTCGGGCCAAGCGGTCTACCGTGGTTTTTCGTTTGTCTTTTTTTCTTGGGTTTCGGAGGCGCGAATTTCGCCGTCTACACTCTCTGGTTGCCGGAGCAATATCCGACAGAATGCCGAGCCAGCGCCTTCGCATTCTCGACTTCCTTCGCAAGATTCGGCGGGGCGGGAATTACTTTCCTGGTGGGAAGCGGCGTTCGTCACTTTGGATCCCTGGGGACGCCGGTGGCGCTCACGTCGATTGCATTTGCAATCGGACTGCTCCTGATTCCCTTCGGCACGGAAACCCGCGGTCGCTCTCTGCCTGCTTAGAGCTGTTGAAGGCTAGTCCGCTTCCTGCTGCGTCTAGAAATTTCCGAGAACGATTTCCTCTACATCCTCGATATGGCGCAGCATCGCTGATCTTGCCGTGTCGGAGTCATGCCGCTTTATCGCAGCCAGGATTCGGCAGTGGCCATCGAGCGATTTTTGCGAGCGGCCTTCTACCTGTAACGAGCGGGCCCGGGTTTCCCGCAGCAGATCCATAAGAATGTCGATTACCTTCAATATCACGCTGTTACCCGAGGCCAACGCAACGTTGTAATGGAACTCGGCATCTTCGGCCGTGGCGGGCTCCCCCTGTTTATGTTTTTCTTCCTGGCGCAGCAGAATCGCTTCCATTTCGGCAATTTCTTCTGTAGACGCATGCGTCGCGGCCCGCGCCGCCAGCGGCGGTTCGAGCATCTTGCGAAAATCCAGCAGCTCACTCACCGATTCTTTTCGGTGCTTGAGGGCATTCGCCAATGGCGTGTCCGCCATTGTGGCGCGAACAATGGTGCCGGTTCCTTGGCGAGGTTCTACCAGGCCCAGCAATTCCAGGCTGCGAATCGCGTCACGGATAGAGCCACGGCTGACTTTGAGCATCTCTGCCAGCTCGCGCTCGGCGGGGAGTTTGTCGCCGGGCTTTAGCTTCTTGAGAATCAGGCGTTCGATTTGCCGGGCGACTTCCTCATAGACCTTGTTTCTGCGGACGACTTCAAAATCCGACTTAATGCTCGTGGCCAATGCGAACTCCGACTGGTCTAAAGAACGGACCGCTAGCGTGGAGAGTATAACGCGCCTGTCAATCCGTTCAAAAGCTTTTTATTGAGGCGGCGCATCAACAAATCGTGATGCGCTTTGTCGCGGGCACTAGCCTAACTCATTTATAGGAATACTATTAGCGATAGTTGTCCAAGTAAAACTACAGCAAAGACCTTACGCGGATCGGACTACGCCAGGCATCGTTCATCTCGCAGGTTGGAACCCTCAATTGCCGCGGGTCAACAGCTTTGTGCAGTAGTACACGGTCTTGGTGACCGTCATCGGCAGGCCCACGCGCTCGCCTAATTCCACGACCGAGCCCACCAGCGCCTCGAGCTCCAGAGGACGGCCTGCCTCAAGATCCTGCAGCATCGAGGTCTTGTGTTCACCGACTTTCTCGGCTCCTGCAATTCGCTGATCGATGGTGATCGGCAGCTCCATTCCTAATCTATTCGAAACCGCTGCCACTTCCTCCATGATGCTCCGAATCACCGAACAGACTCCGGGGTCGCGCACCATCTGAACAATAGTCGCGCGGGTCAGCGCGCTCACCGGATTCAGAGAAGCGTTGCCTAAGACCTTCACCCATATTTCGTGCCTCAGTCGTGTCGTAATCGGGCTGCGCAAGCCGGAAGCAATCAGCACCTCGGCGATCTTACGAATACGTTCCGAGCGCGAACCGTCTGGCTCGCCGAGCGAAATGCGGTTGCCTTCGATGTGTTGAATCACGCCCGGAGAGGTAATCTCCGTCGCCAAATAGACGATCGAGCCAATGACCCTGCGAGCTTCGATCGCCGATGAGATCACTCCGCCGGGATCGACGCGCTCCAGCCTAAGCCCATCCCACTCCCCGCCGAAACCCTGAAAATACCACCAGGGAATTCCATTCTGAGTGCTGACGACGGTCGTCTCCTGCCCGAGAATTGACTTAAGGTGCGGCGCCAGTTGTGGCAACCCGTGAGCCTTCACACCAAGGAAAACTACGTCTACTGCTCCCACTTCCTCGAGTGATCCGGCAATCCGCGGGCGCGCCACAAAGTCGCCTTCGCTGCTTTTTACCTGCACGCCATGTTCTTGCATAGCGCGAAGGTGCGGCCCGCGGGCAAATAGAGTAACGTCGAAACCCGCCTGCGCCATCCGTGCGCCCACATAGGCGCCGATAGCTCCTGCACCGACCACCAGAAACTTCATATTTGATCTTCCACCAAAGCCGCGGCGACGGCCCGGCGACGAATCTTTCCGGTCGCCGTGGTGGGAATAGCGTCTACCAGATAGATCTTCGCCGGACACTTGTATTCGGCCATAAATTCGCGGCAGTGATTGATCAGCTCCTGTTCGGTCGCGCCGTGCTTCTCGTGCAATACCACAGCCGCTGCCACTTCCTCCCCTAAGGTCGGATGAGCACAGCCGAAAGCAACCGCCGCTGCGACCGCGGGATGCCTTAACAAAACTTCATCGACCTCGTGCGGAGCGATATTCTCGCCTCCACGGATGATGATGTCTTTTATGCGCCCGGTCAGATGCAAGTAACAATCTGAATCCAGATAGCCCTGATCTCCCGTCCGAAACCATCCATCGACGAAGGCGTGGGCATTGGCGTCGGGGTTATTCTCGTATCCCCGAAAAACATTTGCCCCCTGAATGGCGATCTCCCCTCGCTGGTTGGTGCCGAGATGCTTGCCCTGTTTATCCATGATGCTGATGCGCAGGCCAATGCCAACTCCCACCGAGCCCGGCTTTCGATGTTGCGGAGGCAGAGGATTGGAAGTCATCTGGTGCGAGGCTTCGGTCATGCCATACGCTTCCACAAAAGGCACGCCGAAAATTCCTTCGATCTTATGAATAAGCTCTGCCGATAGCGGCGCGCTGCACGATCGCAGGAAGCGCAAAGTCGCAGCTTCCATGGGCTTGCCCCGGCTTCGTGCCAGCAGCAACTGGTGCATGGTTGGCACGCCCGAGTACCACGTCACACGGTGCTCGGCCGCGGTCCTCCAGAAAGAGAGCGCGTTGAACTTGCTCGGAACCACCACTGTTCCACCGGAGAGCAATGTTGACATGGTCGAGCCAATCAGGCCATGAATATGGAACAACGGCATCACGCATAGCGATACATCTTCTTCGGTCAGAGAATAAGTATTTGCAATATTCGCCGAAGAAATAGCCAGATTGAAATGCCGCAGCGGAACTCGCTTCGGCCGACCCGTGCTCCCGCTGGTGTGCAAGATCAACGCAATATCGTCGCCAGTCGGCTCGGTGGCTTTGCCACCCGTGGGCGCGTTCGCTATGTAGACCCTGCCCTGTTCGCTCATCTCCACCGAGTAGACCGGAATCTTGCGATCCTTCGCTGCCGTGCGCACGAACTCAGCCCCAACCGGAGGGCAAAGCAAAATTCGCGCATCGGTGTCGCCAAGAAAGAAGTGAAATTCTTCGTAAGGATACGCCGGGTTCAGAGGCGCCGCGGTGCCGGCGATCGATGCCGCCAGAAAGGCCACAATCGCCGGAAGTCCATTCGGCAACGCAATGGCTACCGCATCTCCACGCCGAATGCCGGCCGAGGCCAGGGCGTCCGCCATGGTGAGAACCTGCTCGCGCAGCGAATCGTAGGTCACCCGGATTCCCAGCTCGGGTACGATGACCGCCGTGTGGCTGTCAGCGAAGTGCAGAACGTCGAGCAGCGTGTCTACCGACTTCAGTGTCATTCGTGGTGCCTCTGGCGCGGGTCTTTGATGATCAGCGGGGGGTTTGTGTTGTCCGCGACACGAAAGGATAGTCCGCAGTCTTCAGACCGACAAGTCCCACGCCGGGGATTTGTGAACTTAGATGGAGTAGCCCTCCGCTTGCAGGGCCTTCTTGAACTCATTTAGGAAAAATTGCACATTGTCTTCTGTTGCCAAGGGCCCCATTACGCCAATACGGAAAACCTTCCCCGCCAACGGTCCAAATCCTCCGGCGATTTCGATTCCGGGTCCGTCCAGCAGGCGTTTGCGTACTTTACCTTCGTCAACCCCCGAAGGCACGCAAACTGTGTTTAATGTGGCAATGCGATGCTGCTCGGGAACATGCATTCTGAGGCCCATCGCTTCAATGCCCTTGACGAAGGCTTGATTGCAACGGCGGTGCCGCTCCCACCGATTCTCGATCCCTTCCTCCGCGATCACCGCTAGCGCTTCCCGCAGGGCGTAGAACATGGAAATCGGCGCCGTGTGATGATAGCGGTGCGACACCGTCGAGTAATCATGAATCAGCTTCAGGTCGAGATACCAGCTGCGCGGCGCCGTCGTGCGTCCACGCAGGAATTCCATCGCCCGCTGCGACATCGCCATCGGAGACAGTCCTGGCGGGCAACTCAAACCTTTCTGCGTGCAACTGTAAGCGACATCAATGCCAGTGCGATCGAATTCGACGGGTACGCCGCCGAGCGAAGTAACACAGTCTCCGATGACTAGAGCTCCAGCTTCATGAGCCGCCGCGCAGATCGCCTTGCCGGATTGCAATGCTCCCGTCGAGGTCTCCGCATGTACAAAACCAACGACATTTGGTTTTTCGCGGCGAATAAAGTCCCTGGCTTCGTCGTCGGCATAAGTTTCTCCCCAGGCCTTTTCCAAGCGAACCACATTCGCGCCGTTCCGCTTGGCCATCTCTGTCAACCGGTCCGAAAAATATCCATTGGCAAAAACCGCAAACTTCGTGCCGCTATCCACGAAGTTGGCGATGGCAGCTTCCATGCCCGCGCTGCCGGTGCCGGAAATCACCAAAGTTGCGCCATCGTTCACGCCATAAGGGCTCTTGAGCAAGTGCTGCACCTCGCCCATGACCTGAATGAAGAAAGCATCGAGATGCCCCACAATCGGCTTCGACAGCGCTTCATACACGCGCGGATGAACCATGCTCGGCCCCGGACCAAACAAATAGCGGCGGGGTGGCTGCAAGGCGGGATAGGCCACGGCAACGGGCTGCTCAACAGTGCTCATAATGTCAGGCGCTCCTAGTCTTTCCAGCTAATACAATTCGAATGACTATTAAAATCGTTAATGCACTACTCCGTGCGCAAAGCACAATTTGACAGTGAGCAACGGCGGGACGCTATCCGTCAAATCAATTTTTTCGATCTCCTGAACCCGATTTCCGGATGCGCCCTTCCACGCTGTTCGTTTGCTGCGAACCGCGCCAACCTATACGGGCGAATGATGCCCCTGCACGATCATTTCTTCCGCAATCCGCCGGGCATCTGGCAGGGTGGTCGCCGCTTTGCGATCGATTTCCGAAGGCAGATCGCGCTGGATCTTCGCTAACTCCTCGTCGAAAATTCGAGTAATCAGCTCCGGCGAATGCTTGATTGGCTTGCCATCGTCACCCACGACTTGAACCTGGTGCCGAACCCGTTGCGCGATCATCAGTCGATAGATGCGATCGGTCGCCAAATCCTCCATATAGCCATCAAGCAGACTCGCGCCTTTTCCGTTGAGCACACCATTACGGTAGCGAATGACCGTGCGTACCGCGGCGCGCGTTCCGGCAAGCGAGACTTCTCCGATCCCTTTCGGAACCGGCCGCAAGTCGGGATGCGAGTTCGCCAACTGCGGACGCTTCGCAATTTGATTTGGATACGGAAACTGCGCCACGGCAATTTCGTTCTGATCGGGATGCCCGGTCCAGGCTCCATCCATCAGGCAATTTGCCTCGTTCTTCTTATCCTGCTCCAGCACCTTCAGAGCACGATCGTTCAACTCCTTGTCGGTGCGGCTAGGATAAAGAGCAGTCATGCCTCCGATTGCATGCGCCCCATGCTTGTGGCAAATCTCCGGCATCAGCGTGCGAAAATTCTGAAAGAACGCAACATCGTGCGGAATCGTATTGCGATCCGGCAAAATCCAGTTCGGATCTTCCAGCATGAAGTCAATCAGCGATGCCATATAGTCCCAGCGGCCAAGATTCAATCCTAGGCAGTGTGCACGCAGGTTGAAGAGAAACTCCTCCATCTGATAGGCCAACGGATGCGCCTCTACCAGCGCCATGCATTTGATGTAATCCTTGGGCAGGCCTTTCTGCCTCGCCAGGGCCTGAAAAAGATCGCGCCACCAGAAAGCTTCTTCCGCCGATTCGCTCTTGGGAATGTAAACCGAGAAATTGTGTGGCAACCATGCCGGATCGATCTGGTACCAGATCAGCGCCAGATCAAACAGGGAAGCGGACATGATTTCATTCTTGATGACGCCGCCCTGGCTGACGTGCAGGCCACGCGGCCGCACCCAGGTCACCGTCTTCGAGCGCTGCACGGAAACCTGCTTTTTCCGTTTTTTATCATCGTAGCTGAGTTCGTATTTGTACGCGGCGATTGTGTTCCGCACCGCGAGCATGATGTTTTCCCAGATGTTCGCGGTCGAATCTTCCAGGTCGATCATGACTGCTGGAGAGCCGGAGTTGAGCAATTTAACGGTAAGTTCACCATCATCCGCCGGACCCGTCATCTGGTTGCGCTGATCGGCGCACCAGTCGGGAATCTCGATCTTCCAATCCGAACTCGTCGCTTCGGATGGCGGCAAGTACTCCGGCGGATGGCCGCGATGGGAGGCCTTCAAAACTTCCGCACGCTTCGCAATGATTTTCTGCTGCCATGGCGTGAATTGCTTGTGCAGGGGAAAAAGAAAATCCAGAAATCCCTTGGGCAGATCCTTTTCAGAATTCAAGCCCGCAGGGGCGTAATTCATGCTTTGCGAGGTGGCATTTTCAATGTCCGTAGCCATGACAGGAGGCCCTCAAACCAGCGCTGAAAGCAATTAAGACCGAAACCAACCGGCGCCTTCTTTCTAGTGCTGCAAGTATCCTATTCGCAAAATTACCGCACTTCAATGTGCGGCTACCCTCAGATGCGCTTCTGTGGAATGGCGTTGGTTGGCTAGCGGGTAGTAACAAAAAAGTAGGCGCTCATGGCAAGTCCCAAGCCAATCACGCAGGCCCGAACTTTGCGCGGATCGGCCTTCTGTGCATAGTGCGCGCCGAACCAGCCGCCGGCAAGAGCCCCCGCAACCATGACCACACATTCGCGCCATAACACTGCCCCAGCAAGAATGAAAGTGAGAACGGCGATTGCATTGATTGTCGCCGCAAGCAGCGTACGGATCGCGCCCATGGCATGAATGTCGCGCATGCCCAGTGCGGTCAGCATTCCGAGCATGACGAAACCGATTCCAGCTCCGAAGTATCCGCCATAAATCGCGACTAGCAGCTCGACGAACGAGCTCACGGCAACGGCCGTCCAGGAGGTCGCCCGAAGATCGTCGCTTGCCGCGGACTTGCCCGCGATCGTGCGGATTGAATTACCGAACGCAAACAGCAATGTCCCGGAAAGCAGCAGCCAGGGCACGAGGTGCAGAAAAGTGTGCTGCGGAGTTTTGAGTAACAACAGCGCTCCAGCCCAGCCTCCGGCCACGCTGGTAACGAGCAAAGGAATCAAAAGCCGCAGAGGGACCTTCAGGCGCTTAAGATACGCCAGAGTGCTTGCAGCAAGGCCCGGCCAAAGAGCGACGGTATTCGTAGCATTTGCAGCAACAGGAGACACACGCAAGAACAAAAGGGCGGGGAACGAGATGAAGCTGCCGCCGCCAGCCACAGCATTCAGCGTCCCGGCAATCACCGCCGCAACAAATAGAAAGATGGCGCTGCCAAGGTCGATTCCCATGTAATTCAAGATAAATGCTGCGCGGCGATAGAAGACTCAAAACAAATTGTTGACATGCAATCGCTTACAAGCGCGTCAGCCGCGTTTGTTCGAAGTCACAGAATCTAGGCTAAACTGAGCAAGAAACGTCGCTTGGAGCGGCGTCACATATCAATCATGTCCACCAACGAATCGGAAAATATAGCCCGCGAGTTGTTGAGCGCTTATCAAACCGGCGGCATGATTGAAGCCCCATCCTCGCGCCCCGGCTTTAATCTGGATCTCGCCTACGACGTCGAAGCGAAGTTGACACGGGCTCGCGAAAACGCCGGACACAGGGCGGTCGGCCGCAAGGTAGGTTATGCGAACAAAGCGATGTGGCGGGTGCTGAAGCTGGAAACGCTGGTCTGGGCCCACATGTACGACGACACCGTCCACTATGCTGTGAACAACTCTGCCTCGCTCACCGTTCCCAATTCGCGTTCACTGAAGATCGAGCCTGAGATTGTTTTCGGATTGAAGGAACCCATTACGGCTCTTGATGCCGCTGACGCGCTGGCAGCCACGGACTGGCTCGCCCTCGGCTTCGAAATTATCGATTGCCCATATCTCGATTGGAAGTTTCAACCCAGCGATTTTGTCGCATCTTTCGGATTGCATGCGGCACTGCTGGTGGGCGAAAAGCAAAAAGTATCGAGAGACCTGATTCCCAAACTCGTTGAACAACTGCCACGCTTCAAGCTTCGAATGTTGAAGGACGGGGAACTCGTCGAAGAAGGCGCGGGCAAGAACTCTCTCAAAAGCCCGGCACTGTGTCTCGCAGAACTCGGTGGGGCCATTTTACGCCGTTTTCCCGACGAGCCATTAAACCCGGGCGAGATCGTCAGTTCGGGCACGCTCACCGCCGGGCATTCAACCACCACAGGTGATAATTGGACCGCCGAGGTCGAAGGTATCTCTCTTCCGCCGCTGACCCTGAGTCTCACCTGAGTTCGCACGCGATACCGATTCGAATCGCTTATCAAAAGAGAAACCGCGCTGCCGGTTAGCAGCGCGGTTTGCCTCAACCTCGTCCGCGCGAACGCGGTTGGATATCGAGTGTTGCAATTAGCTCTTGGCGAACTTGCGTCGCAACGTGCCAGCCAATCCCACCAAGCCAGTTCCCAGCAGCAGCAGGCTGCTCGGTTCAGGCACCGGGCTATAGCCGATGAATTCCTGCGGCCCAACCCCGGGCTTCGCATTCAGCGGCGTGTAGAGCACCAATCCATTGAAGGCCGAGTTGGAGGCAGTGGCGGCCAAGCCAAGATAGGTAGCCTCCGTCTGGGCGAAAATCGGATTTGAATTGAAATATGCCAACCCTTGCGGGCTGGATTTGAAATTCGAGAAGAAACCCCAGATCGCCCACTGCGCGGTGTTGCTATTCAACGTGTTGTCCAGAACGCTCAGGAACATCAAGCCCGCAGCCTTGTAGTCGAGAGTCATCGAAGGCCCGAACATGCTGGTCGCGATGCCCTGCAGGAAGGGCGCAGCCGACGCCGTCCAGGTTTCACCCTTATACACATTGTTATCGAACGAATCGCAAATCATCGCAGTGTAGTTGGTGCTGCCGTTGATCGACAGATAGTACGGATAGCCTACGTAAGGAGAACCGTTCTGGGGTTGAGCTCCCTCGTGACCCTCATAGGTCAATTGAACCGAGGTGGCAAACGCCGAACTCGCCACGAGCAGCGATAAGATCAGAACGGCAAAGATGAGGTGCAGACGACTAAGGCGCATCGGTTTGCCTCCCAGCAAACGGTGAAACAATACAGCGGCTGGTTTAGTTGCCGAGCCGCAAGACTTGGTTTCCTTCGATTTTGAAGATGCCTGCAGCCCCTCCTGATTTGAAACCCGCGCCGGATTCCGTGAAGGATGCAGCACTCACGATCAAGGCTTTTCTTGCTTACGTTGGTAACCAGAGGAAGAGTACCAGCGGTTGCAAATTTTCGGAATAGCCCAAACGGGTAATTACGGCTGTGATCTCGCTCCTGGTGCCCGATTTCGCGTACGGGTAAAAAGACTCCAGGCGAGCAGCTTGATCAAATCGGCACCCGCTAAGAAATCCACAGCACATTCATGTGCAAACCCTTCTCCCGTCTGCTACTATGGGGCGCAACAAAACAGGCGGATCTCCTTTGTTTATGCGCGATTCGAGCGAAGGAGCAATGGCACTCCAGGTGCACTGACGGTATGCTGGTGGAGTGTCTGAAACGTGCTAATCCCACGCAGCCGCCAGAGGTAGGAGTTGTCTGTGCCCGATCCCGAGAACGGGAATGTCCGCGTAATCATCCAACGACGGCCCACGCGCCGTCACCGCCGCAATCGATTCATTCGCCGCCTCCTATTGCTGTCGGTGGTCGCCCTTTTTGCAGCGGTAGCGTCCAGCCTCGCTCTAAGGTATCTTGGCCCATCTGTATTCAACGCTTTCCTGCACCGCGACTTCGACGGCCAGAATCCGGGCCGCGCTTCATCCGCGAATCTCGACCAGATTTTTTCGCAAATCCAACCAGCACGGCCGGTTTATCCCTATTCCGTCGTTCCCGGTGGCGTAGAAGATTCGAAAGAACTGAAGTGGGTCGCGGAACATGATCCCATCGTCGCCGCGCACTATGCGGGTTTTGACTATGACCATGCGCGCATCGTCCGCCTCACACTGGCGCGCACGGCGTTTGTTTCTTATCGTATCGGCAACCACATTTATTGGATGCGCCGCCGCATCACCTTGCACAAAGGCGAGAAACTCCTTACCGATGGGCGTATTACAGCCCGCGGCCGCTGCGGCAATCGCGTCGAAGACAAGCCTCAGCAGGAAGCCGCCGCAAACGAGCCTGCCCCTGAGAAATTCGATCAGCCCGGCGCCGGAACGGCAATGCACTCTCCCAGCGTCCCGTTTGCGTCTGCTCTGACGAGTCCCGGACAGGCGGGCGGCTTCGATCCCCTGGGTCCGCTGAATTTATACAGTCCTTTCGGCGGAGGAAGCCTGCTCGCGCTCTCGCCTCCGCTTCTTCCGCTCGGCGTTTGCGCGCCAGTAAAGAAAAGCGCTGGCGGGGCTACCACTACGGTCTCGACGACCGGCAAGAAAAAAACTGGTCCATGTGGCACCGGCGAGGGACCATCCACCGTTCCAGAGCCATCGACCTGGATCATGCTGATCTCGGGATTCGCCGCACTCGGCTGGTCTGCGCGCCGCAAACTATTCCACGCGTAATTCAGAACCGATCCTTTACAATCCAGCTTCGAATAAAATCGAACTTCGAACGAATGAGAGTACCTTTGCTGCGTCTTGCCCCTTATCTTTGCTTTCTATCCCTCGCCACGTTTACTTCAGTCTCGCTTGCGTCCGCTCAATCCATCCAGTTGCACGTCGATCTCACCGACGCGCCGCGCAATATCTATCATGCGAAGCTGAGCATCCCGGCGAAGCCCGGCGCGACGACTCTGGTATTTCCCGAATGGATTCCTGGCAATCATCGTCCCAGCGGCCCGATTGCCGATCTTACCGGCATCCACATGGAAGCGGCCGGCAAGCCGCTTGTCTGGCAGCGCGACGAAATCGACATGTACGCCTTTCACGTAACCGTGCCTGAAGGCGCCCAGACGATTGACGTTTCTCTCGACGCAATCACCGCAAATTCCAGCGCTGGCGGCGGAGGCCCGGCGGCGTCCAGCAATTTGCTTGATCTGAATTGGAATACGGTTGTGCTCTACCCGCAGGGCGCAAATTCCGATGCAGTGGAAGTCATACCGTCGATTAAACTTCCCGATGGATGGAAATTCGGAACCGCCCTGCGATCAACAAAAGCCTCCAGCAACAACAACGAAGTGGAATTCACTCCGGTCTCGCTGACTACGCTCGTGGATTCGCCCCTGATCGCCGGAGAACATTTCCGGCAAATCGATCTGGGCGTCTCTCAGGACCGTCCCCATGTCATGGATATGGTCGCCGACAGCGAAGCCGATCTTGCCATGAAGCCGGAAGACCTCGCCGCCTACAAAAAGCTGGTCGCCGAAACCGGAGCCCTCTTCGGCGCCCGCCACTACCGGCACTATGACTTCCTCTACACGCTCAGCGATCAAGTCGGCGGACACGGCGTCGAGCATCACGAGTCGAACGACAGCGTCGCCTCCGAGCGCACCCTGCTCGATCCCGACCTGCATTTCCTCGAGTCGGATCTCGTTCCCCACGAATTCGCGCACTCCTGGAACGGAAAATACCGCCGTCCTGCGGGACTGGCCACGCCCAACTATCAGCAGCCGATGATCGGCAATCTGCTCTGGGTTTACGAAGGCCTCACCGATTATCTCGGCAACCTGCTCGCCGAGCGCAGCGGCCTCATCACTTCCGAGCAATATCGCGAAGCCCTTGCCAACACCGCTGCCATGCTCGATCACCGCCCCGGCCGCACCTGGCGTCCGTTGGAAGACACCTCGCGTTCGGTGCAGATTCTGCGCATGATGGGCCCGCGGTGGTCGAACTGGCGCCGCAGCCTCGATTACTATCCCGAAGGCGAATTGATCTGGCTGGAAGTTGATTCCATCATCCGGCAACAGACCCACGGCCAACGCTCGCTCGACAATTTTCTGCGCAACTTCGAAGGCGGCGAGAGCGGCCCTCCTAAAGTTGTGCCTTACACCTTCGAAGATGTGGTTCACGCGTTAAATGAAGTTGCTCCCTACGACTGGGCAGCTTTATTACGAGACCGAGTCAACGCCACCGGAGCGCACGCCCCATTAGGAGGCATCGAAGGCCACGGCTGGAAGCTGGTCTATAGCGATCAGCCAAACCTGCAAGAGAAGGCCATCGAAAAGCGCTTCAAAGCGGCCAACTTCGCTTACTCGCTGGGATTCACCATCGACAAAGACGGCAAGCTCAATGACGTCATTGTTGGCTCCCCCGCGTATCAATCCGGAATCGGCCCGGGGATGAAGCTCATCGCCGTTAACGGCCAGAAATGGACTCCGGCCGTTTTGCGCGCAGCATTAAAAAAAGCTCAGGGAACGACGCAGCCCATCGAACTTCTGGTCGTCAACGCACAGTTCTATCGGACATATTCCGTCAATTATCACGAAGGCGAAAAAAATCCTCATCTTGAACGCATCGTCGAACAGCCCGACCTTCTCACCACGATGCTGGCTCCTTTGACAAAGTAGCTTGGGCGCAAAGTCGTAATCCTTCAGTAAGCAATTGCCCGCACAAATACTGCTAGAATTGCTGAGAGCCTCCGTACATTCTTATGTCCCCCATCCAAAGAAGCGCCGCCTTCGTGGTGTTGGCGGTTATGTGCGCCGGCGCTCCAAAGACAATTTGTGCGCAGGCCGTGCCCTCAGTTCGGCGCCTGCAGGTGCTGCATGGCGGGGCGCAAGTCGAAATCGAGATCGAATCAACCGCGCCGATCGTTCCGCATACCAACGAACTCGGCGGCCCCAATCGCCTGTTGGTGGACTTCGTCAACGCCACGCCCGGCGCACAGCTGCGCAATCAGTCGATAAAAAGTTCGGAGGTCAAAGGCGTGCGGGTCGCATTATTTTCTAACGATCCTCCGGTCACGCGCATTGTGGTCGATCTGAACGGCCCGCAGCCCTATCAGGTGTTTCCGTCGGGACGGACGACAATTATCAAAATCGGAACTCCCACGCCGGACAATGCCGGACTGAAGCCTTCTTCGGGAAACGTTCCGATCGCCGAGACTCCGCAAGCCCCGCCCGCGCCACCGCCGCCTCCCAAGCCGTCTCTCCAGGTTTCGTTCGACAACGGATTGCTTTCAATCGTCTCCGATCGCGCCAGCCTGTCAGAAATTCTCTTTGATGTGCACCAGCGTACGGGAGCCGAGATCGCCATCCCTGCCGGAGCCGAGCAGGAAAAAGTCGTAGTCAATCTTGGCCCGGCGCCCGCGCCAGAAGTTCTGGCGCAATTGCTGAACGGCTCGAGATTCAACTTCCTGATTCTGAGTTCGTCGAAAGACCCGCACGCTTTGGACCAGGTAATTCTCACGCCGCGCGCCGAAGGCTCCATGCCGCCATCGCCGCCCATGCCGCAAGCTCCTGAACCGGTGGCGAACAACGCAACCGCAGAGCCGCAGCCGCGCCTCGCCGCCCCCAACCGCAGCATGCCGGTCCCCAATCGCCCCGAAGACCCGCCGACAGAAGACAATCCTCCGCCAGCCGACAACCCACAGAGGTAGTCGGAACTCTCAGCCCCACAACGCGAAAACGATCTGCTTTTGAAGATTAGCCCTCAGAGGCTAAGGAGACGTGATCAACCGAATTGGCACCGGAGAAGTGCCGGATACTGTGGGTGCGGATAACGCGCTGTTGCTGCACCCGGCGATATTTAGCAGGGTCACGTTGACGTTGCCGTTTGTGCCGTCCACGTTATAAATGAACACCTGCAGAAACCCCAGGATGGTTACCTGCGGCGGCAACGGCACGCCCGGAGTGCTGTCATAGATTGGTATCGTAACGATATTGTTGCTGACGGTGATGATGTCACTGCTGGTTACCACGCCCGCGTGAACGAGCGGATTGCCGAATCCAGCCTGTATTTGAAAGGGGTAGTTGACGCTGGGGTAACCCGTAAGTTGATCGGCCCCGACGGTGCTGTTTGTCAAGCATTCGACGGCGGAGGTAGTGTCCCCGGTTTGAGCGTTCGGATATACAGGATTTTCTGTTGTTAGGTTGGGAGTAACGGCGTTCGGAGTTCCACACGCATAAACCGTGGTCTGATCACACCCGGCAATCGCAGACTGGTAGTTATTGCTTAGCGAGCAGGAACTGTTTGCTGCAACCGCGACGGGCGTGCCCGTAGTCGTTGCCGGGACGTATTGTAGGAGCCCCGCGATTCCCGTCGGTGTGGGGTTCAGCAAGGTGCAACCGGCCGGATTCGCAGAACTGCAGTCCGCATTTAGAGCGAAATTCTCGCCGATCACTCCTGGGCCAAGCTGAGAAATGCCGGGATTGACGATAGTACCATCGGCATTGAGAAATTTGTTACCGCTACTCTTTGGGTCGGCGTTGGGCACGATCCAGGGCTTTACACAGCGAGGCTGCACCGGAACCATTCCCGAACCCACCGATCCTGACCCCGAAGGATTGAACACTTCAGCCGTAGCCGTGGCGCTCACGCCAGAATTTCCGCCAGCCCCAGGTATCACCAGCGAAAAAATCCGCGCAAAATATGTGGGCAGAGTAGGTTGTTGCACCGACACTTTCACCACGGGATTCACGGCAAAATTTGTTCCTGCGCTGGTGCAGTCTTGATCGGTCCCGACGCTTGTGTCCGTGCCGTAGTAGACCACTACATTCGGCGCCGGGCTGCCGTTCACGGAATTCTTCTGACCTTGAGCGATGCTAATTGCTGCAACGCTCGCGGCGCTCGTAGCACCCCCGCAGATGTTCTTCCAGCTTCCGTCCCCATCTGTCGGATCACCTGTAATGCCTTCCAACGAAATCACGCGAGCCGCAGCCAATGCACCCAAATCCGCTGCCCGCTGCGCCTCGGCCTTGGCCTCGTAAAGCGAGCCCAGGTCGATCGAGATCGCCGCCATCGAAATCACGGCGAGCAGGGTCAAGGCGACAAGCGCCATGGTCACGCCGCGTTCGCGGCTTCGATGCGCTTGCGACCGCCGGCGTGGAATTAGCGGCGGCAGCATTCTGTTTCCCGATTCTGTCTTTTAATTCTCATTGAATGACATCGCGCTCGTGGTAATGCTGGTCGGCCCGGTGAAGCTGCTGAACAACCCCGCAACACTGGTAAATTGCCACACATAGGGATAGACAATGGTGACGCACGTCCCGACCAGGTCGACCGGGTTGCTGAACCCGCTCAAACTCTGGTTGCTGATGCAGCCCCGATTGATGGTTAACTCAAAGCCGGGATTCGCGGCGCCGGGGCAACCCGTGTTCGCTTTGTAGACCCAGGTAAGAGCGGTTGGAGTAGGCGCGGCAGCCGTCGCAAGTCCGCAATCATTCACTTTTTCCGAGAGCAAATAATTATCGACCGCCTGATACGCGTCGCTTACCGATACCGGCATCGCCGCGCCGAGATCGGTCGCGGGGTCTGCCGCCGCGACCCGCGCACCTTCGCGAGCCGCATTCGTCAGCTTGTGCTTGAGAGTCAGCGCCGCGCTGAAATCGTAAATGCCAATAACAAATAGCACGAGCAAAGGAACCGAGAGCGCAAACTCCACGACTTGAGAACCGCGATCGGCTCGCGACCCTCGCCGGGCTGTCGGATGAAAATTGCCGAGCTGAGCAGCGCATTTCACTGCGTTTCCGCCCTCATCTGCGCCTGTGCCCGCAACTTAATTATCTGCTTGTTCAGCGGCGAACCCGGCAGCCAGAATGAATATGGATACTGAAAACTGACCGAAATGCCGCACTCCCCGGCGCCGCCAGCCTGGCCGTTCTGTCCGGTACCGCTAAGGGCGCCGGTCATGGGATAGCTGTACGTATCCCTCGGTTAAAGTATTGTTCCCACCGCTATGGGTTACTCCTTGAACGCAAATGTAGTTCTGGCTTGCCGTCGCAGGGGACCGTGGTGCGTGTGCATCCCGTTGTTTCTCCCGCCACAGGCGCATACCGCAGGCGGATTCGTGGGCGGTTGCAAAGCCAAGGCATTAATGTGCGCAGCCTGCAGATCGTTCTGAATAGTCGTCCATGCGTTCGCCGAGGGATCGACTGCTGCGCATGTTGTGCATGCAGGATTCACCGCTGCCCGCGCCCCATCTCGCGCTGCATTCGTGATCGCTGTGTAGATGCGGAATGCCTGGCCGGCCCACAAAATTCCGATCAGCAGCAAAAATAATATGGGCAGGATCAACGCGAACTCGACGACTTCCGTGCCGCGAGCGCCTCGCCCCAAGCCACGATCCGAATTTGCCCGAGCCGTCCGCATCTTATTGTCTTCCCCACATCGTTCCAGCCGCGAATAGCACCATCGTCAGCGCCAGCGCGACCCCATACGGAATCTTCAACGACTCCGGATTATCCAGCGAGACTGCCGCTCCAGGCATATGAAACCTCGCCATCGACGCCAGCATGCCCCAAATATTTCGCAGCGTCTGCATAAATCGCCGCTTATAAATCACCAGCACCAGAGCCATCACACCCGCCACAAAAATCGAACCAACCAGCAAAGTCACCATCGCTTCCCAACCTACAAACGCGCCCAGCGCTCCAGCCAGCTTCCAATCGCCCGCGCCCAGGCTGCGCAGAAAAACGAAGGGCAGCAGCACCAGCAATCCCAGTCCCGCGCCCAGCAGGGAAGTCTTCAGTCCGCCCCATCCTCCGGTTAACGAATTCACCGAAACTCCAATCACAAATCCCGTGACCGTCAGCCAGTTCGGAATGCGCCGGCTGCGCCAATCCGTGTAACCGGCAATCAGCGCCAGCGCCACCGCCGGAATCAGAACGATGAGCTTCAAACCAGCCCCGATTCGCGGGGCGCAGCGCTCCGGCACACGCCGGCCAGAAGCTTCGGAGCGTTTCGACGGTTAGGGATTTTTCGCTGCTGCTGGGGGAAAATTTAGCTGCTCCTAAGCGCGAGGAACACGCCCAAAGCTCCACTGTCGCGGATTCTCACACAGGTAAATGCCGAAGTCAATTGACCACCTGAACAAGGCTTCGCGGGCAAAACCAAGGGCCCGGACGCATCCGGGCCCCCGGGTAATGATTTCATTTACCGGTTGAACGCCCCGGCACTATTGTGTTCCGCCACGATTTTCCGGGCGTTATCGGCCAGCGCCTTGGCTTGCGGAAGCAGATCAAGTCCCTTCAGAATCTCCGGGTCGCTCTCCGCGCGCACCTTCAAGCCTTCATCCTGTCCAAAAGCATCGACGAAAATCTCCGCCTTGATGCTCGACCGGATCCAGTCGTTGTTGTCGACCAGGTCGGCCTGCGTGTAGGGAATGTTGGCCTCCTCCAGCGACTTGCGAAAATCCTGCAGGATGGCGTCATCCACTTCAAAGCTCTTCGTGGGATGATGATTCACCACATATCGCTTGGCGAAGTTAAAGAACGCATAGTGCTGCAGCAGCGTGTCCTGGAAGTGGTTGCTCTTGATGGGCGGAATCGAAACATCGGGGGTGATGCCGCCGCCGCCGTAAACCGTGCGTCCGCTGTCGGTCAGCTTCACTTCGCGATTCGCCGTGCTCGGGTTGTCGGCCGCATCGCGACTGTAATAGTAGTCATAGAGCGAGATGTTGCTGTAATCGCGCTGAATCAGCCGTCCGCTCGGCGTGTAATAGTGAGCCGTGGTCAGCGCCAGGCCCGTATTCTCCGACAGCGGATAAACGGTCTGCACCAATCCCTTGCCAAACGTGACTTCGCCCGCGATCAAACCGCGATCATGATCCTGAATCGCTCCCGAAACGATCTCCGCCGCAGAAGCAGTCAGACGGTTTACCAGAACCACCAGCGGATAATCCTTGCCGCCGTTGCCGTGCTGCGCCACATAACGCTTCTCAGCCGAGGCGCGCCCATGGTGCGAAACGATGACCTGGCCCTTCTTCAGAAACTTGTCGGCAACCCCCACGCCTTCGCTCAGCAGACCGCCGGGATTCCCACGAAGATCCAGAATCAGTCCCTTCAGATCGCCGAACTCCTCGAGCGCCTTCGAAACTTCCTCTTCGGTCGTTTCGTTGAAGCCGGTCACGTGCATGTATCCGATTCCCGGCCGAATCAGGAAGTGCACATCGACGCTATAGCGCGGAATCTCATCGCGCACCAGCGTAAACTCCATCGGCTTTTCCACCCCTTCGCGCGAAATGCTGATGTGTACCGTCGTCCCCTTCGGCCCTTTCAGCAGATCGGCCACATCGCTGGTGCTCATGTTCTCGGTCGATTTGCCGTCGACCGCGATGATCACGTCACCGGGATGAATGCCTGCTTTATAAGCTGGCGTGCCAGTAAAAGGTGCGATCACAATGACCTTGTTATTGCGCGGCCCGACCGTCATGCCCACGCCGTAATACTTGCCGCGCTGATCCTCGCGCATCAGGGCATACGACTTGGGATCGAAGAAGTTCGAATGCGGATCGAGGGCATGCAGCATTCCCGGAATTGCCCCGTTGTAAATGGCTTTATCGGGATTGACCGGTTCGGCGTAATTCTGTTCAACCACCGAATACACGTCGGTGAACTGCTTCAGGCTGTCTTTGACATCAGAATCGCCCGAAAGCGAAGACTGCTGGCCACTGTGCTGGGCAAAGAGGATGCCCAGAAAACCGCAAGCCAGCAGAAAGAAAACTACCAGGAAGAGCGAGCGCCGAGAACTGCGTGCCATCTAGATTTTCCTTCGATTGAGGGTTGTCGGACTACCCCGTGTGCCGCGCCGATTAGTTGCAGTATATCACCGCGTTAGACTGCGCCGGACCCGTATGGTTACCATCGGAACCGGACCCCACCCCGCTGATAATGAGATGCGCCCCACTGCATTTGAGGTTCTCACCGCCGGTTATAACTTCATGAACCTTCGTGCCTCCTGGTGGCTGGAAGGGTTTCAGCCTCAGGCGTCACTGGAGTCGGCCGCATTGCCGCCTTTGCCTTCCCGCATTATGATGAGGCCATGAGTTTTTCCGAGACCATCTTCCTCTTCTTCCTCGCCCTGATTATTTTCGGGCCGAAGAAGCTGCCGGAGATGGCTCGCCAGGCCGGACGCATTCTCGCTGAACTCCGCCGTGCCTCGAACGAGTTCAAGTCGCAAATCGAAACCGAAATCGCTCATATCGAAGTCCAGAAAGCTCAGGCCGAATTGCCGCCTGCTCCGCCGCCGCAAGGCACCGTTGCCAGCCTCAGTCTCAATCCTGCGGCGACAGAATCCATTCCCCACCAGCCCGACCCCGCCGCGACTCTGGCTGCGCCTACCGAGGCCGCACCCAGCTTAACCGCCCCTGCCCCCAATTCCGTATCTTCAGATTCCGTATCTCCTACCCAGGCCGTCGCTGAGGCAAGCGATCCAGCCTCACAGGCCTCTCATGTCTGAGTCCGCCGCCGGGGCTTCGGCCGACGACCAGCCCAATCGCGATGCTATGCCCACTATGGGCTTTCTCGATCATCTCGAGGAGCTTCGCCGCCGCCTGGTTTACTCAATCGCCGCCGTTGCCGTCGGATTCTTTGCCTGTTGGTGGAAAGTCGAATATATCTACGACATCATGCAGCGGCCGATCATTGACGTACTCCGCGCCAACGGCATGTCAGAAAAACTGGTCTATTTGAACCCCACCGAACCCTTCAACCTTTACTTGAAGATTGCCGCAATGGCCGGCTTATTTGTTACATCGCCCTTCGTTCTCTACCAGGTCTGGATGTTCATCTCGCCCGGCCTGTATCGCAATGAAAAACGCTACGTCGTCCCGTTCATGGTTTCGACCATCGCGCTTTTCGTCAGCGGGGGATACTTCGGGTACAAAGTGGTCTACCCGCAGGCACTGGGTTTTCTCGTACACTTCGGCAGGCAGTTCCAGCCGATGATCACAATCAGCGAATACACCTCGCTGTTTCTCAGCATCATCCTCGGCATGGGCCTGATTTTTGAGATGCCGATTCTGATTTTCTTCCTGGCCTTGATGGGTATCGTCACCGCCCGCTTCATGTGGAAGAATTTCCGTTATGCCATTCTGGTGATCTTTATCGTGGCCGCCATCGTGACGCCGACTCCCGACATTTTGAGCATGTGCATCTTCGCCGCTCCCATGGTGGCGCTATACGCCGTAAGCATCGGCATCGCATGGATAGTTCATCCTAAACAGCGCCGGGCGCGAAAAGAAAAGCAGGCAACATAAGATTTGGGGAGTTCGTGCTTTGATTTCTAAGTTGACCTTGAGGTACATGTGTTGGTGAACTCGATTAAGTGCTTTCCTGTTCTGGCGCTGTCGCTTTCGCTTGCGTTCGCAATCGCTTCCTGTGATAGCAACAAGGATGCCTCTCAGGTGGAAGCGAAAAATCCAGTGCCAGCTGCAGAAGCCGACACCTCTCTGCCCAAACTTTCGCTTCCTCCCGACGATGGCCCACCTCCGAAAGTTGACGGAGAGCGTGCGATGAAATATTTGAAGGAAATCGTCGCCTTTGGCCCGCGGCCGCTGGGCAGCGCCAATCACAAGAAAGTCGAAGACTACATCCTCGCGCACCTCAACGGCGACACGGTGGAAAACGACGTCTTCACCGCCGACACGCCAGAGGGCAAGCTTCCAGTCCACAACCTCATCGCCAAATTTACCGGCACGAAAGACGGCATCATCGTGATTGCCAGCCACTACGATACGAACTATCCTCTTCGCAAGACTTCGTTCGTTGGCGCAAACGATGGGGGTTCCTCGAGCGCTCTGCTTCTCGAGTTCGCAAACCAGTTGCGGGGCAGGAAACTCGACGGCTACACTGTTTGGCTGGTCTGGGACGACGCTGAAGAAGCAATCAAGCCCGACGGATCAGGCGGAACTCCGAACGAAATGCCTTTCGAACAGGACAGTCTCTACGGCATCACTCATCTCGCGGAAAAATGGCAAGCCGACGGTACTTTGAAAAAAATCAAAGCATTCCTTCTTGTGGATATGGTTGGAGACGCCGACCTCAACATCGAACACGATACCAACTCAACGCCCTGGCTTGAATCCGTGGTTTACCAGGCAGCCTCGCGTCTAGGTTATCAATCGCATTTCTTCGCCCGCACCATGACCGTGGATGACGATCACCTTCCATTCCTGAAGCGAGGCGTTGCCTGCGCCGATTTCATCGATTTCGATTACGGCTACAACGACGTTTATTGGCATACGACGCAGGATACGGTTGACAAGCTCAGTCCCAAAAGCTTGGAGATCGTAGGCAGCACCCTGCTGGAAACCACACGTATCCTCGACAAGATGGACCCGTTGCCCCCGAAGTAAACGAAATCCCGTTTTGCTCTTTTAACAATTTTCGTTTCTAATTCACAGGCGCGCGGACCGCTAAAGCGGTCAGCAATAATCCAAGATTATTCATTCCGCCGCGGAACTCCATTGCTCCTATTCTGGGTTATCTTCAACCTCTTCGCGATCGCCCTGCTGGTCCTGGACCTAAAGGTCCTGCATCGCCCCGGTCGCATCGTTCGCTCCCGCCAGGCAGTGCTCTGGAGCGTTCTTTGGATCGCTCTCGCCGCCGCCTTCGCCGCCCTCATCCTCTTCTGGCAAGGGCGCCAGGTCGCGCTCGAGTTCGTCACCGGCTATGTGCTCGAACTATCGCTCAGCGTCGATAACCTGTTTCTATTTCTCGTGATCTTTCGCTATTTTGCTGTGCCCGAGGAATACCAGCGCGGCGTTCTCTTCTGGGGCATCCTGGGCGCGATGCTCATGCGCTGCATCTTCATTCTTGCAGGCGTGGGCCTCATACAACGCTTCCATTGGATCGTCTACCTACTCGGCGCTCTCTTAATCTACAGCGGCATCCGCTTGGGGCTAACCGGCGAGCATCAAGTCGATCCCGGGAAAAACCCAGCAGTGCGAGCCCTACGATATTTGCTTCCAGTGACAGATCAATACCAGGGTGGAAGCTTCTTCGTGCGCGGATGGAAAGGAAACCCAGGCCTGTACGCTACTCCATTGTTGGTCGTGCTCGCTGTCATTGAAACCACAGATCTGCTCTTCGCGGTCGATTCAATCCCCGCCGTTCTGGCCATAACGCTCAATGCCTTTATCGTCTACACCGCGAACGTCTTTGCCATTCTGGGTTTACGCTCGATGTACTTTGCGGTCTCTGGCTTGATGAGATCCTTCCGCTTCCTGCACGCCGGCCTGGCGCTGGTTCTGGTTCTCGTAGGCGTGAAGATGATTGCCGCAAACTACCTTGCCGTTCCCACACTGGCCATGCTGGGCGTAGTGGCGGCTGTGCTCGTTATCTCGGTAGCCGCGTCGCTGGCTTTTCCCGCAGAAGCGGCTCCTGACCAAAGCTAACAACTACACGAACCGCACGGTTTCTGCCTTGATCAGCGAGTGCTTAAGAAACTTCTTGTCGTCGTTTCCCGGATAATCTGTACGATAGTGCGTACCCCGGCTCTCCTGCCGGGCAAGCGCCGATCGCGCCACGAGCAAGGCAGCAGTATGCAGATTCGCAGCCTCAAAAGATCGCCGCGTGCGCGGATGCGCCACCTTTGCCGACAACCCTTCTAGAACTTTGATCGCCTCCTGCATTCCCATCCGCGTGCGCACCACTCCGACTTGTTTCCACATCAGATCCTGGATTTGCCCGACCAGGTCTTCAATTCCGGCGTCCACTGGCCCATTCTGCGACGCGGCTTTTTTCTCTCCCCTGTACGCCTTTGACCCGGTTTTCAGTTCTTCCCGCATCGCTTTTCCCGCTCTCGCTCCATACACAAGAGCCTCCAGCAACAGATTGCTGGCGAAGCGGTTGGCTCCGTGAACCCCGGTCGCAGCGGCCTCGCCGGCAGCGTACAAACCCGCAAGACTCGTTTTGCCCTCCAGATCGGTGCGCACTCCGCCAATCGAGCAGTGAGCCGCCGGCCGGACCGGTATCAGATCCTCAGTAATGTCGATATTGCGCTTCATGCAGGTCGCGTAAATCCGCGGAAACCGTTTCTGCACCCTGGCAGCGCCGAGATGCGTCAGATCGAGATACACAAACGGGTCCCGGGCGCGGCTGACTTCCATTTCATGCACGATGGCACGCGCCACCAGATCTGCCGGCGCCTTTTCCGCCAACGGATGGTACTTTGCCATGAACCGGTCCATCTCGATATTTCGCAGATAACCGCCCTCACTCAGCAGCGCCAGCGGTAGCAGGGACGGAGGAACTTTTTTCATGTACAACGATGTGGGATGAAACTGAACGAACTCCATGTCGCCGATCTCGGCTCCCGCGCGGAAAGCCACTGCCACGCCGTCCCCGGTTGCCGTCACTGCATTCGTGGTGTTCCGGTAAAGCTGTCCTAAGCCTCCCGTCGCCAGCAACACAGCCGATCCAACGATATCTTCCGGCACTCCTTTGTCATCAACGATCGATATCCCCGCCACGCGTTCGCCTTCAGCCAATAGCCCGGCACAAAACTCGAAATCCAAAGCAGAGATGTTCTTGCAGGAGCGAGCCTTCGCCCGAAGCACCCGCAGAACTTCGTTTCCCGCGGAATCGCCGGACGCGCGCAGCACATGACTGTGGCTGTACGACGGTTCGCTTTCGAAGGTCAGTTTGCTCCCAGCCTGGTCCCGGTGTTTGCTCCAGCCAATCAACTCTTCAATGCGCTCCGCGCCCTCTTCCACCAGAATTTTTGCGGCTTCCAGGCGGCACAAGCCCTCGCCCGCAAGCGAAGTATCCTGCAGGTGCAGGATGACTTCTTCTTCATCGTTGAGCGAGCCGCCCGTATTCTTGCCCGTCGCCGGCAGCGCTTCATTCTTTGCCAGCACCAACACCTGCCCCGCCGCGGCCAGTTCGATCGCCGCGCGCAAGCCGGCAACTCCGGCGCCTACGACGATGAAATCGGTCTCGGCTGGAAGACCCTTCATAGCGGGCCAAATATTACCACTTCCATCGCCTATCTGATTAAAGTGCCTTTGCTATTACGCTATTATGGAGTTCCCATGGCACAGGCCACTATCCACGTGCCGCCCCGGCCTTACCAGGCCCGTATCGAAAACGGCTTGCTGGGGCGCTCCGGAAGCCTGTTGGCAGAGTCGCTGCCGCAGGCCAGCAGGGTCTTTGTGGTGACTGTGCCTCCCGTGCGCAGGCGCTGGGGTTCAAAACTGGTTCGCTCGCTAACCTCCGCCGGATTCAAGCCGCAGGTTCTACAGATGCCTGATGGTGAGCCTGCCAAAAAGCTCCACACCGTCGAAACCCTAGCCGAAAAATTGTCCCGTCTCGGAGCCGACCGCAAGACAGTCCTCATCGCCTTGGGCGGCGGCGTGGTGGGGGATGTCACCGGCCTGCTGGCTTCGCTCTACATGCGCGGAGTGGATCTCGTGCAAATCCCCACCACCGTGCTCGCTCAGGTCGACGCTTCGGTCGGTGGCAAGACCGCCGTAAATCTGGTAACGGGGAAGAATCTGCTCGGAACTTTTCATCATCCGCGAGTCGTCCTCATCGATCCCGAACTTCTGCGCACACTACCCGACCGGGAATTTCGTGCAGGACTTTATGAAGCACTGAAGTGCGGCATCATCGGCGATCTCGAACTTTTCCTTCGTTTCGAGCAGAAGCGCACTCAGATTCTCAAACGCGATCCCATAGAACTGGAGAGCGTAATCGCGCAGTCGGTGAAGTTGAAAGCTGAAGTGGTTTCAGCCGACGAACAGGAAGGTGGCTTGCGGCGCGTTCTCAATCTCGGCCATACCATCGGACACGCACTGGAAGCCGAAACCGGCTACCGCAGCCTGCTTCACGGCGAAGCCGTCGCCTGGGGCCTGATCGCCGCCACCAACATCGCTCTCAGCGTCGGCCGCACCGATAGCGTCACCGCCGGCCGGATCGCCGATGCCGTGCTCGGTCTCGGACGCCTGCCGGAACTCAAAGTCAACGCCCGCAGGGTTCTCGCGCGGCTGCAGGTCGATAAAAAGACGCAAGGTGGCGTTGTGCATTTTGTTCTGCCGCGCGAAATCGGCAAGGTCGAAATCGTCTCCGACGTCCCAGATCACGTGGTAATCGCCGCCGTCGAAGAACTGCGAAGGCTCTCCCGCGGCGGCTGGGGCAAAAAGCGCTGAGCGCGAATTCAATTGCCGAAGGATGAACCTGCCCTATCTAGAAGATCGTCAACAACCAATAAAGCACCGCATGTCCCACTCCCCGAAACTCGTGATCGGCGCCGCTCCCGAAGGAGCGAGCGACAAAGCTTCCGCGGCCCTCGCAGTCCGTGAGATGTTTACGTCGATCGCTCCGCGTTATGATCTGCTTAACCACGTTCTCTCATTCAATGTCGATCGCTTGTGGTGGCGCCGCACTGCGCGCGCCTTCGCACATATCCTCGCCCAACCCGATGTCAACGTTCTCGATCTCTGCTGCGGTACCGGCGATATGACATTTGCCCTGGGCAAGCAGGCAGGGAAGCGCAACCAGCAGATTCTCGGAGCCGACTTTTCTCACGCCATGTTGCAGCGCGCGCGCACCAAATCGCTCGACAGAGATTCCAGAGCTGGCAAGTCACCGCAGTGGATCGAAGCCGACGCGCTCCAGCTCCCATTTCCAAACGAGCATTTCGCCCTCGTGACCTCCGCCTTCGGCTTTCGCAATCTCGCCGACTACGACGCAGGCTTACGCGAGATCGCCCGCATATTACGTCCCGGAGGCGAGTGCGGCATTCTCGATTTCGCCGAGCCTAAGGGTCTCTTCGGAACTTTTTATCGCCTTTATTTCAAGCAGATTCTGCCCGGAATCGGGACCATGATTTCCGGCGTCCGAGGCCCATACGCCTATCTTCCGAACTCTGTAGAACGTTTTCCCGAACCGGACGAAATGCTGGACCGCATGCGCCGCGCAGGCTTCAGCCAGGTAAGTTGGACTCCTTACAGCTTCGGCATCGCAGGCTTGTACCGCGGAACGAAGTAAACGCCGAGCGTGAAAAGATCGCAGGCCTCCAAACGGAAAATGGCAGAGCAGGAGGCTATAAAAAATTCGCAAAAAGGAAACGCCCTATTTTGCAGCCGTGTTTAAGGCCGCGTCGCCCGCAGGTCGAAAACTATCGGCGAACGCATCCGCTATGGTATAGCGAACCACGCCATCGTATTCATTGCCAAGAAACTTCCGCAGCCGATCCGTATTCATGATGTACTCCCCAGTCATGTAAGGCAGCGCGTCCGGCGGTATAGCAGAAAGTTTCCGCTTCCACAGGAAATTTAAAACCAGCTTCATCGCCCATTTTCCCGGAACCCGAACCAGCTTCGCCTGTGCCATCTCAACGCAGCGGCCGAAGGTAAGCGGCTCTCCGCGCCCCGCCACGTTCAAAATCGTCACCCGCTGCGCCTCAGGATCGCGTTGCAATATATGCGCAATCAGCCTCGCCATATCGTCGACGTGAACAAATTGGATTTTGTTATTCATATACTGCTGCCCGCGCGGCAGCATGCAAGGCAGGCGCTTGCCTTCGCTCCGCATTTTCTCTGCCCGCGCGCTCTGGCCATTCGGCGTGCCGCGGAACGCGCCCAGCAGATAGTTCTCCACGCTGGCGCCGGCAAAAATATGCGGACGCAAAATGTAAACACTGCATCCCCTCAGTGCTGGCGCGCGCTGTTGCACGACTTCATCGGACTGTTTCTTGTGAATCGCGTAAGGCAGGGTATGCGCCGCGAGCACGGAATCTTCGGTCGCCGGCGCAGGAAGGCTCGGACCGTAAGCCGATACGCTGCTGGGAAAAACGAATCGCCGGATCGGCGAGTCGGAAGTTCGATTCGCCTCGGTTACAGCCTCCATCACCCGCGCCGTACCGGCCACATTAATCTGCCACATGCGCTCGAGGTTGAGCACGCCCGTGCGCACCGGATCAATCACAAATGCCAAGTGTACCACTGACACCGGCCGTGTGTCCCGCAGTAATTCGTAAAACACCCTCGTGGAAGATTCTTCCCCAAGATCAAGTTTCTCGAACTGCAACGGCGAATCGGTGTGGGGCGGATTTAAATCCACCCCGATCACCGAAAAATCCGCCAGCAGCGGGAGCAACCTCGACCCCAGGTTTCCCGCAATGCCGGTAACCACGACGACAGGTTTTTCGCTCGACATCAGTCTTTAGTTCGACGGCGGAGGTTGTGACGCCGGTGGCGCCTGCGGCGGCGCCATCGGAGCCCGCGACGGATGCGGCATGTGCGGCGGCGGGGCCCCATGCATTCCCGGCGCCGGCGCTGGTCCAAAGTACGCTTCATTCGGAATCGCCTCGAATGAGCCGTTGTACTTGTCCATGATCGCCTTCATCTGCTCGCTCTTCAGTTTGTTGTGGATCTCATCCTTCACCTGGTCGAGCGGCAGAACTTCCTCGCTAACGACTTTATAGATGTAGTGTCCGCCGTTATCGCTAATGACCTGCGATACCTCATTAACTTTCAGATCGAACACTGCCGCATGCGCCGGAGGCAGTCCGCTGCGCCGCACCTTCGGAAGATTCACGGTCGGGTTATCGACCTTCTCGCCCGCCGCTTCAAATGCCTCTTTCTGCAGCTTCGCAAAATCCTCTCCTGACGCAGCTCGCGCTCGCAAGGTTTCGGCAAGTTTGTTCAAATCCTGCTCGCTCTGCTCCTGCTTGGCCTTATCGTCCGCTTCTTTCTTTTTGCGCTCGTCATCGCTCATCTGCGTTTCCGGCTTGTCGTCCGGTGCTGCCTGCTTGAAGCGTGGAATGAATAATCGGTCTAAAGAAAACTGCTGGAAGGTTTGCGGATTGTCCTTGTAATACTTCTCAACATCCTCCGGCGTCACTTTGTCCGATTGTTCCTGCGCCGATCGCTGCAGCTCTTGCGTGAGCACCTGCATTCTCACGATCTTCATCATCTCCTGGAAGCGCGGCGTCTTGTCGAGGCCTTTTTCCTGCGCAATCTCCGACATCGCCATAAATCGCGGCAGCGCCGTTTCCAGTTGTCGCTTTAGCTGGGGCGTGACATTCGGCGAAAGCCCGTTGGCAATCTTCTCAAACTGCGCGCGGGTAATTTCCGTCTTGCAGTCGGCAGGTTTCTTCGCGGCAGCGGCCTTCCCCGCGGCAGTCTTAGCGCCCGCAGCCGTTTTTGCGGCCGGAGCGCACACGCCTTTGATGGTGAGTACAACCGCGTTCTCGGGCACCTCGGCGGCCGGAGCCGGCGCTTTAGCGGCCGCGCCCGGCGCCATCATCGGATTAGACTGCGCTGGTGGCGCCTCCGGCTGCGCCTGTCCCCAGGCCAGCGTTCCCAAAAGCACACACAGCAACCAACTCTTGCGCATACAAAATTCCTCCAGGATTGGTAGATCAGGAAGTATGGAACCGAACCTAGCATCCTAGCATAGCCACCATTTACGGCTAAACCCCCGCGCCCGAATTGGCAGGGGTGCAGTTTGATAACCCTGGCGCCTTCGTCCGGACGGCGTCATCCCGAAGGCCCGCGTTTTCACCAGCGGGCCGAGGGATCTCCCCAAGCACGCCGGCTGGGGCTGGCCCACCCTCGCCGGCGCCATCACGATTGAGGCTGCCCCAGCCTTTCCCGACCTATTTCTTGCCGATGCCCCGTTCTTGTCCCTGCGATCTTTGCAGGGACAGAGCCTGCCCTGAGCCTGCCGAAGGGGCGGGGACTTTGACTTTGCGTAATCTGCGGCACAACTCCAAGCAGTTCCCAGGGGGCTTGCCGGCACCATCCCATTTGAGGCTGCCCCAGCTTTGCCTCTTTTGCAAAGCTGGGCACCACAGCCCTAGACCGCGCGTCCGTTCTTAACAGAAACGTCCTTGAATTCCCGGCCCCGGCCGCTCCACGCCTGCGCCCGTTTTTGGTGACGCCCTGGGAATTGCCCAGAAGCAATTTCTCGCGGCTAATCCACAAGTTTCATGTGACGAGCGACCTTGTTCACACCCCTTGCCGTGCCTCACAATCATCCCAAATCTTCACTCGTTCTTTGAAAACCAGACGGCCCGACAAGCGCGCTAACCCGCTGCCAACAAGGAATTCCAAATCTAACTCCTTTGGAAGACGGATCTTACCGCGACAAAACCGCCAACCCCATGATTCCAGATATTTTGCAAAATGGGGGGAGGGGGTGGGGGCACAAGAATAGGCAGACCGAACGAAGGCGGCTTGCCCGTCTTCGCCGGTGCCGTCACAATCGACGCCGGGGCTTTGCGCCTCTTTCTGCAAAGCTGAGCACTTGGCGCAATTCCGCATTAGCGGCGATAATCCCATCATGTCCGGAACCCCGGCTCTCTACTCGCCAAGTGCCATGCGCGCAGAAAAACGCGCGGTCGCCGGGAATTCGGTAGTCGCCGCGCTGCTCATCACCGGCGCGAAGATCGCCGTCGGCGTAACCACCGGCAGTCTGGGCATTCTCTCGGAAGCGGCCCATTCCGCCCTCGATCTGATCGCCGCTTCGCTCACATACTTCTCCGTCGGAGTTTCCGACAAGCCAGCCGACGCCGACCACCAATATGGCCACGGCAAAGTAGAAAACTTTTCCGCCTTCGTCGAAACCGGCCTGCTGCTGCTGACCTGCGCCTGGGTCGTCTACGAAGCGGTGGTGCGCCTGTTTTTCCGCCGCGTCGAGGTCGAGCCATCCGTCTGGGCCTTCGCCGTGATGCTGATTTCCATGGCCGTTGACGTGTGGCGATCCCGCGCCCTGGGCCGCATCGCCAGCAAATACGAAAGCCAGGCGCTCGAAGCCGACGCCCTGCATTTCTCCACCGACGTTTGGTCCGCAGGCGTAGTAGTTGTTGGCCTGGTTCTGGTGCTGCTGAGCCGCACCTATCATTTGGATTGGCTCGGCAAAGCCGATCCCATCGCTGCGCTGTTCGTCGCCGGAGTAATCGTCTCCGTAAGCTGGCGTCTGGCCCGCCGCACCATCGACGCCTTGCTCGATGCTGCTCCCGTCGGCGTGCGCGCCCAGATTACCGACGCGGTTTCCCACGTCGATGGTGTTTTAGAAATCGGACGCGTTCGCATCCGCCGTGCCGGAAATCGCTACTTCGCCGACCTTGCTGTAGGCTTGGCCCGCACCGTGACTTTCCAGCGCTCCGAGCAGCTCGTGGAAGCCGTGACCGAAGCAGTTCACAGCGTGCTTCCCGACGCCGACGTCACCGTTCAACCTCTGCCCCGCGCCCAGCGTTCGGAAAATATCTTCGACCGCGTCCGCGCCGTCGCGACCCGCCACAATCTAAACGTCCACGACATCAGCGTGCAGGATCTCGCTGGCCGCCTCCACGTCGAGCAGCACGTCGAACTCGACGAGCGCATGAGCCTGAAAAGCGCGCACGATCAGGTCACCGAACTCGAAGCCACCATGCGCAGCGAAGTGCCCGGAGATCGCTGACATCCTCACCCACATCGAAAGCGAGCCCGCCACCATCGAAGCCGGAGACGAGCTCGTTCGCGACGCCACCCTGGAACGCAAGCTAAAGAAGGTAGCGAGGGATTTTCCCGAGATTCTGGACGTGCACGATGTGCAGATCAAGAAAGTCCGCGGACGCCTCTATGTCTCCTGCCACTGCACTTTTTCCGACGAACTTTCACTAGCCAGCGTGCACGACATTCAGACCGAACTCGAAATCCGATTCAAGCAGGTTGCTCCCGAACTGTTTCGCGTGTTGATTCATCCCGAGCCCAGCACCGATAATCGTCGGTAGTCTTCCGAGTAAATCATGACAAATGCCAAAACCACCTGGATAGAAAAGCAGCGCTTCAACGGCATCTCCGACAGCGGACATTCGATCATCGTCGATGGCGAAAAAACCGGCGGCAATAGCCCGATGGAACTGGTCTTGATCGGCCTATGCGGCTGCACCGGTTACGACGTCGTTTCAATCCTGCAGAAAAAGCGAGAACCATTCACTAGCCTCGAAGTCCGCGCCGAAGCGGAGCGCGCCAAAGAGCCGCCGTCCGTGTATACACAAATCAAATTGATCTATCGTATCGGCGGGACGGTTTCGCGCAAGGCCGTCGAAGACGCGGTTCGTCTCTCCAAAGAAAAATACTGCTCCGTTTCAGCCATGCTGCAGAAAACTGCGAAGATTACGTTCGAGATCGAATACGTAGACGTCGCCTAGCAAGAGCCGAGGCCGCTATCCCGAACGAACAAACATCAACTCCACATCCCCTGCGCGGCTATCTCTTCATCGCGACGGCGGCATTTCTGTGGGGAATCTCAGCCGCTCTCGGCCGCGCTGTATTTACCGGAAGGATGCCGCTAGGTTCCGCCGCGTGGCGTCCCATCGACCCGCTGATTCTTTCGCAGACCCGCACTACGTTCTCCCTGCTTATCCTGCTTCCCATTCTCGCAGCGAGTAAGGGCTGGCAGCGAATCAAGCTGCCCGCGCGCGATCTCGCCTATTGCTTTCTGCTGGGCACGCTCGGCGTAGCGGTGTCAAATTATTTTTATTACGTCGCAATTCAGCGGACCAACGTCGCCATCGCCATCATCGTGCAGTACACCGCTCCAGTCTGGGTTCTGCTCTACGTCGTGGCGCGACGCCAGCAAAAACTGACGCTGCAAAAAGTCGCAGCCGTTGTGATGGCAATTATCGGCACCGCCCTAGTGATCGATATTGTCCGGATGCGCTCGGCCGCTGCGTTTCGAGTCGATTCCTACGGCCTGGTCGCCGCATTGTTCGCGTCCTTCTCGTTCGCTTTTTACAATGTCGCCGGACACAATATTCTCGCCCGCTACGACCGCTGGCGGGTGCTCGTCTGGACTCTCGCCGCAGCTTCTGCCTTCTGGTTGGTCGTGAACCCTCCGTGGAAGGTTCTCGCCGCTCACTACGCGCCGATGCAGTGGCTTTTTCTGTTTGTATTCTCGATGATCTCCGTGCTTGGAGCGTTCTCGTTCTACTTTCTGGGCCTGCAGCATCTCGAACCCACTCGCGCCATCATCGCCAGTTGTCTCGAGCCGGTATTCTCGATCCTTCTGGCCGCGATCCTGTTGGGAGAAGTGTTGCGCCCGATTCAAACCTTGGGAATCGTGTTTGTGCTTGCGGCTATCGTAATCGTGCAGAGTCCCGGCCGCGGAATCGCGCAACAGTCGGTCGCGGTGGATCCTATCGACTAAACTTCCCGAAAGGAGAAGAAGGGCCTTGCTGAAGGAAAGATTGTTTCGCGTTTTAGCCGGCTGTTAAGCATCCAGCTAGAAAAGCTTCGCATCCTAGGCTAACATTCAGGCCTTTATATCGCGTAAGCTTAGCTGGATTTTTCCGGAGGTCTCAAATCGCCGTGAAAGCCATTCCCCTGCGAATTATCACGCTTTTCCTGTCTTTCCTCTCAGCCGCTTCTTTGACTTCGCCGGCGCAAAACTCTGAGCAGACGAGTGCGCCTCCACCGCAAACGGCGCAGCCACCGGCTCAGAATCAGAATCCACCTGCGCCTCCACCACAGCAGAACCCATCCGGATCACAAAACCAGCAAAAGCCTGCAGAGCTCCCCAATGCCCCCTCGAGCACCAAAACCGAACCATCGTTGAACGATCTCGGATTCTCGCCATCTCAAGAGCAGGGAAATGCCCGCGAACAGGCCCTGCTCGACCGCCGCTCGCACATGCTGAAAATCCATCAGAAGTTGGGTCTGATCACCGCCGTCCCTCTGGTGGCAACGGTAATCGCCGGAGCCGGAGCTGGAGGCAAAAGCACCAGCAGTTCGACTCGCGACTTCCACGCCGCACTCGGCGGTACGACGGCAGTCTTGTATTTCACCACCGCATACTTCGCCATCCGGGCTCCAAGAATCCAAGGGACAGAAACCCGCGGTCCCATTCGCGTCCACAAAGCGCTCGCCTGGGTCCATGGGCCGGGAATGATTCTTACTCCCATCCTCGGGGAAATGGCGTTCAACCAAAAGAGCAACGGAGAAAAGGTTCACGGCATCGCCTCGGCCCACGGGCCAGTTGCTATCGTGACCGCGGGCGCATACGGCGCGGCGTTGCTCGCGGTTTCAGTGAAGTTCTAGCGGGGTGTTTCGGATCCTGAAAGTTTTCGCATGCTAAATATGATTCTTAAATCCATCACCAGTTTTCTCGCCATTCATGTCACGCTAGCTGTCGCGGCTTTCGCGCTTTTCGCACAGGCCGCCGATAACCAGTGGATCCTGCAACAGGGAACGCTGACCTACCACGTCTCACACCCGCTCCACCAGAGCGAAGGCGTGAGCCACGAAGTGCGCGGCAAAGGCATTTGCCACGATGGAGAATGCGACTTCCTGATCGCCGTGCCTGTGAAATCGTTCAACTCGGGCGACAGCAATCGCGATCTGCACATGCTCCAGGTCACGCGTGGCGCTGAATTTCCCATGGTGACGGTGCGCACCAAGTTGCCTGAATCCGCCGCTGGGTACACGACAGTCCAGGCCGATCTCCAAATTCAATTTGCAGGCCAAACCGTCCAGTACAAGCAGGTTCCGTTTCAAATGTCGCCGCAAGGTAAAGAAATGCACGTGACCGGAACCATCCCCGCAACACTGACCGATTTCAAGATCGATCCGCCGTCATTACTCACCGTCCCGGTGAAAAACGACGTCCCGATTCGTGTGGATCTGACTTGGTCTCCGCAGTAAGTCATCCCGATCAAGCGAGATTCCTGCCGCGCGTTTCAGGTAATTGCGTTGTCATCAGCGCCGCCAGCAAATATGCAATCGCGCACAAGCAGAACGCCCATCCCAATCCCTTCGATTGCCCTACGCGCCCAATCACCAGCGGCGCAACCGAACTCAGCGCTCGCGCACCGTTGTATGTAAATCCCAATGCCCGCGCCCGCAAGCCGGTCGGAAAAATTTCGCTGCCCATAATTCCTGAACCGGAGAACACTCCAGTTCCGAAAAATGCGACCAGGGTTCCCATCACCATGAGTACCGCAGGCGTCCGGGCAACGGCGTAAAAGGGAATCAGCAGTGCGGCCGCGAGGCTGTAGAGGAAAAATGCCCTCCGCCGGCCCAGTCGATCGGCAACCCAGCCGAATGTAAGATACCCCGGAAACATCCCGGCCAGATTCAGGATCACCAGCAGGGATGTCGTGCCGACCACGTTGAAACCTCGTCCACCCTGCGACACCGGCAACGACAAATACGGCGGCATCCAAGTAAACAGCCCCCACCACGCGAACAGGCAAAAGAAATTGAACAATAGCAGTGCGAAGCAATGTTTGCGATAACTTCGGCTGAACAGATCAGAAAATTTAGCCCCTCGAGCTTGCGATAAATTAGGAGCGGTGCTCCCGGCGTCTCGCTGTTTCCACATATCCGACTCAGGCACACCGCGCCGTATCCACAGCGTCAGCAGAGCAGGCAAAATCCCCACGAAGAAAACCGCCCGCCATCCGAAATAATGGGCCACCGGACCCGCCACTACTGCGGCCGCAGCAAATCCAAAGGCCCACGAACTCTGCACAATCGCAATCGCCTTGGCGCGCAACTCAGACGGCCAGGACTCAGCCACGAGAGTCGCGCCAGTGTTCCACTCGCCGCCCATGCCCAGTCCGAGTACGAAGCGCGCCGCAGCCAGCATCGCGATGCTGGTAGCCAAGCCCGAGGCGAATGAGCAAATCGAATAGGTAAGAATGCTTGCCATGAGCGCCCGCTTGCGCCCGACCTTGTCGGCAACAAACCCAAAGAGCACGCCACCGATACCGGAAGCCAGCAGCGTAAGAGTGCCCAGCAGGCCGGCGGCGGTCTTGCTCATGCCCAGGTCGCGCATCAGTAAAGCGAGCACGAGCGCATAAAGCATGGCATCGAACGCGTCGAGCGCCCATCCGAGAGCGGCAGCCAGCAAGGTTCGGCGCTGTCCCGGGGTGGCTAGTCGAATCACTTCGATAGGTCCACTCTTCATGCAGGCCGCGATTGTACGTGCAGCGAAGAATTTGTCAATTTCAGCGCGCCTTTGGTGGTGGCTCAGTTTGAATTTCTGATGGTATCTTTCTCCTCTTCGGCGGCGTCATCCTGAGCGCAGCCGTTTTTCCAGGCGGAGCGAAGGATCTCCCGCCCCCAGGCTGTGTGCCGGGGGAGATCCCTCAGCCCGCTAGTAAGAACGCGCGCTTCGGGATGACGCCTTGTAAGACCCGGAAAATTAAAACTGAGCCACTGCCGCGCCTTTACAAACCTTTTACAACCGGCCGACACTTGCCGCTCGCTCTTCGGCTATAAAGGATCACGGAGAGCCATATGACGCGGACCGGCTTCTTAGCTTCTCTCGTCCTCATGATCTCGCTTGCCGCAACATTGCAGGCGCAAACGCCCACGCTGACCAATATATTTTCCTTCCCCTGCAATTCGTCATTTGTTTGCCCCGACGGCTACTTCCCGGACGAACTGATCGAAGGTTCCGATGGCAACTTCTACGGAGCGGCCGCCGGCGGTGGCACCGGCATGAACTCCCAAGGCACGATTTTCAAAATCATGCCCTCCGGCGATCTCTCTGTGATCTACAGCTTCGCCGAGAATTCTGATGGCAGCCTGCCCAACGGCTCTTCTCCCGGCAGCCTGGTCGAGGGCACGGACGGCTTCCTCTATGGCATCACCTCCGAGAACGGAGCCAATGGCTTCGGTACGATTTTCAAGTTGAGCAAGACCGGTACGATTCAGGTGCTGCACAACTTCTGCGGAACCCTCACCTGCTCCGACGGCGCCAATCCGGGTTTTCTCATGCAGGCCATCGATGGCAACTTCTACGGGGGCACCGGACCCACCGACTTTCCCACCAGCGTTCTTTTCCGCATGACGCCGAGCGGAACCTACAAAGTTCTCCACACCTTCGACTCGAAGACTCAGCCAGATGGCACGGGCGTCTATGGAATGGTGCAGGCTCCAGATGGGAATCTGTATGGAACCACTGTCGCCGGAGAGCAATTCAAACCCTACAACAGTCTTTTCCGCTTTGACCCCGCCAACGGTCGATACACGATTTTGCACGGCTTCAACACTCCTGGCATCACGCTACCCGGTGTTGCCACCAGCACGCCCACGCTAACCTCGACTGGCGAACTTTTCGGCCTCCAGGCTTTTGGCCAACTGTATGAGATCAGTCTCGCCGGCAAGTATCACAAGATCGGCAATCTCTCTCCCGCGGGATTTTTCGACGGCAACATCCTTCAAGCCTCCGACGGCAACTTATGGGGAGATTTCCTCGGCGGCGACTGCAGCGGGGAGGGAATCGCTTTCTCAGCGAGCGCCACGGGGTCTTTACTGCAAAGCCTCACCTTCGACTGCACAACTATCGGGGAGCAACCCACGGCGATGATCCAGGCAGCCGATGGCAAGTTCTACGGCGTTACTCTCGGCGATGGGGGCGTCAATACAAACGCCGTTCTGAATGGCACGATCTGGAGCCTCGACGCCGGTCTAGCGCCACCGGCCCCAGCCATAACAGCCTTCCGTCCAGCATCCGCGAAGATTGGATCTCAGGTCGTTGTAGAAGGGAATCATTTCGTGGGAACGACCGCCGTGGCGGTGAATGGCGTGAATGCTGCGTTTCAAATCCTCAGTGTCAACTACATAAGGCTGACCGTTCCGACTGGGGCCACGACTGGACTCATCGCGATTACCAACGGCGGAGGAACCATGATCAGCACAAAATCGTTTACGGTCGAATAGGCCGAAGGAATGCAGTGGCTCCGGCTGCGCCTAAGCTCCGCATGTTTTCTCTCTTGATGCCCACTTGCCCTTTTGACAATGTTTTGACGGCTTGTGCCCCGATTCTCAGTTAGCCTCATTGTGAACGCTGGGCGAAAACCGACACATCAGGAGCTCAAATGCGATATCAGCGACCGGCTGCTCTTTGCGCTTTTCTCTTCGCCTTCCTCACTCCTTGCTTCGCCCATCACATGGCGGTGGTAGTGAACAAAGACAACAGCGTCAGCAACGTCACCGCAGCTCACCTCGCGAAGATTTTTCGTTCGGAGATCAGGAAGTGGCCCGACGGCACTGGAATCGTTCTAGTGCTGCACAAGGATTCGCCGGGCGAAACCGAGACTCTCGAGCGCCTGAATAAAATGACTGCTGGCGAATGGAAGGCGCTGCTGGCTGCCCATAAAGATTCAATCCAAGTTGTCGATTCGGATGCCGACGTGCTGAAGATTGTCCAGTCTCTGCCAGGAGCCGTAGGCTTCGTCGATGTCCGCTCCGTCGACAATTCGATCACCGTCGTCCGCGTCGACGGCAAGCTGCCCATGGAATCCGGATATTTGCCGCACTGACTGCACTGCGCAGATCATTGCCTTGTGAGGACGGCTTTCTATGTCTCTGTAGCTCTGTGGTGAGAACTAACCCGCAGCAGATGAAAATATCTCCGTGCCTTCTTTACATCTCGGGCAATCTGCTCGCGCAAAGCCTCCACTGACGGAAACTTGATCTCATCGCGTAGCCGGTCAAGAAAACAAATCTCGACTTCGCTTTCCGGCGCAAGATCGATGGGATGGAAATTCAGCAGGTGGGTCTCAATGGCAAACGAGTCCGGCCCAAACGTAGGACGATTGCCCACATTGGTCACGGACTCAAACCGCTCGCCTCCCACCCGCGTACAGGTAATGTAAACCCCATCTTTCGGCACCAGTTCCTCGTAGCGCGCCAGATTAATCGTGGGCACCGTATATTTCGATCCCAGGCCCCGTCCCCGCCCCGGAGCGCCTAAAACGCAAAATGGACGCGCCAGCAGATGCCGCGCCCGGCTCACCCGTCCTTCGCCGATCAGCTTCCGTATATGGCTGCTGGAAACTGGCTCACCGCGCAGCTTCCGCTCCGGATACACCGTCACTTCAAAACCCAGTTCGCCGCCCAGTTGCGCCAGAAGATTCACATCTCCTACCGCCTTGTGCCCAAACTTGAAGTTGTAGCCCTCATGCACCTCGCGCGCATGCAGCTTCTTCTTCAGGATCCGCTCGGCAAACTGCCGTGGCGTCATTAGAGAAAGATCGCGCGCAAACGGCAGCATCAGCACGGCATCGATCCCAGTCCCTTCCAGCAGGCGCAATTTTTCCGGAACCGGTGTGAGCAGCTTCAATCCGGAGTCCGGCCGCAGAATACGTGCGGGATGCGGCTCAAAGGTCACTGCAATCGCTTTTCCGCCGTTCGCTCGCGCCCGTCGCACAAGTTCTCCCAGCACATGAGCATGCGCCCGATGCACCCCGTCGAAATTACCCACACTGACAAACGACGGCCCGAATCCCGCGGGAACATCTTCGAGTTTATGGAAGACTTGCATTCAGAAATCGGAAATCAGATTTCGAACTCCAGCTTCAGCCCGTCATACGACAGTCGCACATGCGGCGGTAACGTCGCGTTCGTCGCTTCATGCGGCAGATCGTGGCAGATATGTGTGAAAAACGCCCGCTTCGCCTTCACCCGTTCGACAATACGCAGCGAATTCTCCACTGTCGAATGTGTCGGATGAGGTTTATGCCGCAATGCATCGAGAAAGAGAATGTCAAGGCCTTCCAGCTGATGGAACGATGCTTCAGGAATCTCGCTATGATCGGTCAAATACGCCGCCTTGCCAAAACGAAAGCCATAGATTTCCGTCTCGCCGTGGATCAGACGCACCGGCTCGAAGGACGCACCAAAAATCTCCACGGGCCCGTCAATCGGCCGCAACTCCAGCTGCGGCAAACCGCCATACTTGTAGTCAGAGTCAAAAATGTAACTGAACATGCGCCGCAAAAATGCTGCCGCATCCGGCCTCGCATACAGGGGCAGCTTCTTCGGCTTGTGCGCATAACTGAGCGGACGCAGATCGTCAATGCCCAGAATATGGTCGGCATGAGTATGCGTAAAGAACACGGCATCGACGCGCTTGATTTGTTCCCGTATGGCCTGAGCGTAAAAATCCGGCGTTGTGTCGATGAGCACTACCTTGCCCGCATACTCGAGCATGATTGAGGGACGCGTCCGCCGGTCCCGCGGATCGCTTGAGTGGCACACCGCGCAGCTACATCCCAATGTAGGGACGCCCATCGACGTGCCGCTGCCCAACACCGTGAGCGTGGCCTTCATGTCCAGCCCTTCATTTTGTGATCTCGAGACCCGACCGTCATCGTCCGCCAGTTCCGGTTGCGGCTCCCGGCTGCGGCGGACGCGACAGCGCGTTGGTAACCTCCACGTATGCCATGCGCACTTCGTAGAGGCTGTTTTGCAGGAAATTCTGCTCTGTGGGGGTCAGGTTGCCCTTGGTCTTCTCAGCCAGCAGCGCGAGCGTGTCGATCGTTTGCCGCGCACCGATGATGTCCACTCTCGGCTGTTCACCCTGCTGGTGCATCAATCCCAACTGCAGCATCGCGCTCATGTAGAGAGAAGCCAGAAATCGCTCAAACGTCATCTCGAATTCTTTTGCGGAACGGCCGCTGAGCTCAACGCGAGAATCGAGCTCCTTCGAAGAAGCACGGTAAGCATCCGCCTGCGCCTGCTGCTCGGCCGCGGTCGGCGGAGGCGGTGCGTCCTGGCTTTCACCGGGTGAGGGGAATCCGGCGACTTTCTCTTCCTCAGCCGTTTCCTTGATGGGCGCTGCGGAAGAGGCGGCGGCCGCCGCAGACGTTTTTTTCTCCTGTTCTTCTTCGTGCACGTCGCTTCGCCGCTCTCCGTCTTCGGTAAATAAACGACGGTCGGTTACCGTAAAGCCTGATTCCCGTTTCTTATCAGCCATGATTTCTTCCCTTATAGAGCTCGGATTCTCCGGGTCCTGATGGAGGAAGGCACCTGTCACTGTGCTTTGCGGCCATCGCCCGGCCTTCGCGCACCCTTGGAGCCCTTTGCGGTTAAAAGCTTTTTTCAGGCCCGATGCAACATCGCATCGTCCGCATGTCTCAATGCACCAGTATCAAATGGAAACTGGACGACACTCGCCTTACTCGCTTCAATTGTCACTTCTCGTCCAGGCACTCCGATTTCGCGCCGAATATATCCCAACGCGATTGTCCTGTTGCCCGCAGAGGTACGCAGCCTTGCGACGCTCGTGATCTCGCCGACTTCCTTCTCGCCGCTGGAAACCTTCGCTCCCGCAGCAATCGCGGACCCACCTTCGAAAACGAAGCCAGTAAACGTGCGATGCACGTTGCCGCGGGATCGAATGCGCTCCACGATCTCCTGTCCCTACATAGCAGCCTTTATTGAAATTCAGCGCGCGCAGTTGTTCGGTTTCCTGCGGCAGATCACGCTCGCGAATATCCACGCCATAGAGTGGAACGCCCGCTGCAATTCGCTGAATCTCCAGCGCCTCGCTGCCGGTGGGCGTCGCTCCTGCAGTCACCAAAGCCTTCCACGTCTTGTAAGCGTCCGCCGGAGAAAGCCATACCTCGTAGCACTCCGTCTGCATGTCTTTGCCGCGAATTATCGTACACTCCAGACAATCGCAGTCGCACTTGCACATCGGCGTCACCATCTGCAGCGGCTGCAACTCAGAAATCTCAATTCCCGCGCTATTCAAGAGCTTCCGCGAATCCGGCCCGGCTAAACCGATCGCCGTCTCATGAGTCGCTAATATCAGCCAGTTCTACATCGTCCATGATGATAAAGCGGTCGAAAGTCGCCATGATGTTTTCGATCTGGCTACGATCCGTTTCTACGATCAACCGCTGGCCCTCGTTGTAAATGTGCATATCGCCGAGAATCCGGCCCTGCGGATTCAAGAGAAACGCGTAGACGCCGCGTTCGACAGCCAGATCACGCACATTGTTGCTGACCATCCCATTCAGCCAGCGCACTCGATCGCCGCCCGTGATCGCAATTCGAGCGCGGAAGCCGAGATCATAGATCCCGCACCCGTTTAAGATCGCGCTAAACTCCTCTTGCGGATCGCCAAATCGTGCCATTGTCGCGGCGCCTCGATAATCCGCAGAAACCAGCGAACCCGCGTCCTTCCCTGCATTCGCGCGAAGTGCGTCCTGTAGCGGCGTCAAACCCATGGAATTATTGATTATAGCGAATGCCGATGGATTCATCGGCAATTGCCCATCCCGGTTTCCTTTGCGTATCCCTTCGCGCCCTTAGGTGGTCGAGATGCCTTCGAAGCCGGTCACGATGCCGCAGCAGACTGCCGAGCAAGCAATCGGAAATCGCCACTCGAAAATGCGCCGTAGCGCGCCAATGTGTTAGCTTTTTCGCGTGGACCAGAAACAAAACGCCCAAAAGCCTTCGCTCAAGCGCATCGCTGTCATCGCCGGAGATGGCATCGGCCAGGAAGTGATCCCGCAGGCTCTCAACGCAGTTCGCGCAACCGGAGCCAACGTCGAATTTTCTGAGTTCGACTGGGGCGCCGATCGCTTCCTCCGCGACCGCACCACAGTCCCTCCAGATGGCTTCGCCATGCTAGGCCGAGACTTCGACGCCATCCTCGCCGGAGCCTTCGGCGACCCCCGAGTCAAAACCAATATTCACGCGAAGGAAATCCTGCTCGGCATGCGCTTCAAAATGGATCTTTACGCCAACGTTCGACCCGTGCGCCTGCTCGATGCCGCGCTTTGCCCGCTAAAAGGCGTCGAACCGAAAGATGTCGACTTCGTAGTGATCCGTGAAAACACTGAAGGCGTCTACACCGATGCCGGCGGAGTCTTCAAGCAGGGAACTCCTGACGAAATCGCCACGCAGGAAGACATCAACACCCGCAAAGGAGTCGAGCGCATCATCCGCTACGCCTTCGAATACTGCGAGCGCCACGCCAAACTCGACGGATCACCGCGCCGTCGCGTTCTCATGTGCGACAAGTCCAACGCCATGACCCACGCCGGAGGTCTCTGGCAGCGCGTCTTCAAAGAGGTCGCCACGGACTTCCCTCAAATCGAAACCCAGCACATGTACGTCGACGCGCTCTGCCTGCAGATGGTCCGCGACCCTCGCGGCTTCGACGTAATCGTCACCAACAACATGTTCGGCGACATCATCACCGATCTCGCCGCCGCCCTTCAGGGAGGCCTCGGCATGGCCGCCAGCGGAAATATTCATCCCGGCAAAACCTCAATGTTCGAGCCAGTTCACGGCTCCGCCCCGCCAATCGCCGGCAAAAACATCGCGAACCCCTTCGGCGCAATCCTGACCTCAGCCATGATGCTTGCACATCTCGGAATGACAGCAGAAGCTGACAAGATCGAAGCCGCCGTCCTCGAAGCCGTCCGCCACAAGAAAACCACCCAAGATATCTGCGGCGCATTAGGAACGCGAGAAGCAGGGGAGTGGATCTCGAAAAAGATTAACGCGCGATAGCGGCGATCAATGTCTCCCGCAATCTCATCCTGAGCGAGGCAGAGAGCAAAATCGCGGCTACGCCCTCCGCCCCACCATCAGCGCCAACTCCCTCCACTTCCAAAGACAATCCACGTCCACATACCCAATCTCCCGCAACCATCGAAGCTGTGTCTCCAGATCAAGCAGCTTATTCGACGGATCTTCAGTCTCCACCGTCTTGTCGATGCTCCGCAGAAACTCCTCGTGCAGTCGCGGCGTAGGAGAATCCACATGCTCCAGATTGCAAAACACTCCTCCAGAGTTCAGCGAGCCATAAATCTCAGAATAAAGCTCCCGCTTCCGCTCGTGCACCAGATGATGAATTGCAAAACTGGAAACGACCGCATCGAACTTTCCAAGCGCGGGCAGCGGATTGTCCAGATTATGAGCAACAACCGTGACAGCCCGGTCCTCTGCAAAGCGTTTGCGTACGGCCTCCAACATCGCAGGCGAAAAATCGACCGCCACCGCCTCAACCTGTTCACGGCCGATCACGCCCAAATGAGTCTTCACCAAAGCCAGCAATCGCCCATCACCGGTACCCAAGTCAAGCATGCGCTGCGCAGTCGCCGGAATAAACTCCAGCAGAGTCGATTCGCCCTCGTTCCGATGGGGCACCGAGTCAGCGCGACCGAGATAATCGCGCGCATGTTCCGAAATACTCCAAAGATTGACAGAAGGCTTGGCATTCATTTCTGATCCGCTCCCAAAAACTGTTGCTCTTGCTGCAAGTATAAGAAAACAGGATAGACTCTTTCCTAATGGTTTCGATCAAACTGCGACGCAGCATATTCATAAGGTCGGTTTTTGCAGTTGTTCTGTCGCTGGCTCTGCACGGGGCATTGCGAGCGCAGGCTGATCCGCCAAAGCCCGCTCAATCGGATCAGGGCCAGAGTCAGCAAACCAGCCCAACCACTTCCCCCACGCCGCCTTCAAAGGCCTCTCCGCAAGCGCAACCGGAAGTCAAGATCACTCCTCAGGAAGCCGAAGAGCTCTTTCACTCGGTCGACGAAATTCTGGCCTTCGATAGCAAGCACTCCGGCCTGCCGATCAAGAGAGAAGTGAAGAAGCGCCTCACCAGCCGCGACGAAGTCGTCGCCTTCCTCACCAAGCACATGAAAGACGAAGACGTAAAACGCCTGCAGCGCTCCGAACTCGTGCTGAAAAAGTTCGGGCTGCTGCCCTCGCGACTTCGATCTGGAGAAGCTTCTGGTCTCGCTGCTGCGCGAGCAAATCGCTGGATACTACGATCCCAAAACCAAAACGGTAAATCTGCTCGACTGGGTTCCGATTGATCAGCAGGAACCGGTAATGGCGCACGAACTAACCCACGCGCTGCAGGATCAGACCATCAATCTCAATCGCTGGATGAGCAAAGGCGAGAAGGATCTGGGCGAAATCAGAAAAGATCCAACGCCGCAGGATATCGAAAACGACGAGATCGACGACTCTCGCGAAGCAGTCGTCGAGGGCCAGGCCGAAGCCATGATGCTCGAATACGAGCTAGCGCCCGTCGGCAAATCGATCGTCGATTCGCCCGAACTGGTAGACGCCATGGAGTCGCAAATGAATAGCGGCACCGACGACTCCGTGGTTTTCAAAGACGCGCCAATCTTTCTGCGCGAGTCGCTGACGTTCCCCTACAGCTACGGTTTGAAGTTCGTAGTCGCGCTGATGCAAAAAGGCGGCAAGCAGAAAGCCTTCGCCGATGTCCTCGCCAACCCCCCGCACACGACCCGGCAGATCATGCAGCCTGAAACCTATCTCTCAGGCGAGAAGATAGAACCCATGCCGGTACCGGAGTTCAAGCGTGACTTCAAGGATTACTCGAAGTTCGATATCGGAGCCATGGGCGAATTCGACGTAGCCGTTTTGATCGAACAATACGTGGGCAAGAAACTCGCCGACGAACTCTGTCCCGAGTGGCGCGGCGGCTACTATTACGCAGCGAAACCAAAGAAAGACACGACCGCTCCCTTAGGTTTGCTTTACGCGTCGCGCTGGTCCAGCGCAGAGAAAGCAGCTGAGTTCGCGGCCATCTATGCCCGTGCTGTTCCGCTGCGCTACAAGAATGCCGAAGAAGTAAAGACAACCCTTGCGTTGCGATCGGTCGCATACGGGCAACAATCAAGCCGCGATCTCCTGCGCGGCCGCCGTGTGTGGAACACAGAAGAAGGGACCGTCCTGATCGAACAAAAAGGCAACACGGTTTTCGTCAGCGAAAGCCTCGATTGGGCAACCACCGAAAGACTCGAAAGGGAAGTATTTTCGACAGTAACTGAGGAGCGCTCCGGTTCGATGCCCGCCGTGAATTAATGTGAATTAAAAGATGTGAATTAAGAAGTTCTAAACCGCGATCCGTCAGACTAGCGCGCCCCGTCTTGTATAATCACACGTTTGCTCACGGTCACACATTCATTTCAGAATCGAGGGTAGAACGGTTGGCGCAAGCGGAAATCGGAATTATTGGCGGCAGCGGCCTCTATACCATGCCGGGCCTGACCAAAGTGAAAGAAGTGCGTCTGAGAACGCCATTCGGCGCCCCCTCTGACGCCTACATCTGTGGCACTCTCGAAGGCCGCAAAGTGGCGTTCCTTGCGCGCCACGGCCGCGGACACGTTATCTCTCCAACCGAACTCAACTTCCGCGCCAACATTCACGGCTTCAAGCAGCTTGGAGTCGAACGTATCGTTTCCGTCTCCGCCGTCGGTTCGCTCAAAGAGGAGCATCGTCCTCTCGACTTCGTCATTCCCGACCAGTTCTTCGACCGCACGCGACACCGCGTCGATACATTTTTCGGCAGCGGAGTTGTTGCCCACGTCGCCTTTGCTGATCCCGTTTGCGGTGAACTGGCAAGCGTAGTCGAGGGCGCCTGCAAGACCGTTAGCGTCAACGGCAAGCGTGGCGGCACGTACCTTTGTATGGAAGGCCCGCAGTTTTCCACGAAGGCCGAATCCAACGTCTACCGCAGCCTCGGCATGGATGTCATCGGTATGACCAATCTGCAGGAAGCCAAGCTGGCCCGCGAAGCCGAAATCTGTTACGTGACCGTGGCCATGGTCACCGATTACGACTGCTGGCATCCCCATCACGACTCCGTGACGGTCGAACAAATCATCCGCGTGCTGGTAAAGAACGCCGAAAACGCCGCCAAAGTGGTGCGCGAAACCATCGCCAAAATGCCGCGAGAACGCTCGTGCAAGTGCGGTTCGGCGCTCAAGCATGCGATTCTGACCGACCCGAAAAAGATTCCAGCAGCGACCAGGAAAAAACTAAAACTGATCCTCGGCAAGTACGTGGGAGCGAAATGAGCATCGTCGTAGTCGGTTCGGTAGCGTTTGATGACATCACGTCGCCCTCGGGCAGCGTGCAAGGCATTCTTGGCGGGGCGGCCACATATTTCTCATTGGCCGCCAGCTATTTCACACAGGTACGCGTGGTCGCCGTCGTTGGCGACGATTTCACCGCCGAGCATGAGCACGTCATGAAGAAGCGCGGCATCGACACCCGCGGCATCGAGCACGCTGCCGGGAAAACTTTTCGCTGGGGAGGCACTTATGCCGACAATCTCAACGAAGCTAAAACCAACTTCACCGACCTGAACGTTTTCCAGACATTTCAGCCGCGCATTCCAAAAGAATTCGAGGACAGCCAATATCTTTTTCTGGCAAACATTCAACCAACCCTTCAGGCTAACGTTCGCAAAAAGATGAACGGCGTACGTCTCACGGGCTGCGACACTATGAATTACTGGATCACCGGCGCGCGTCAGGAACTCGCGGAAACGCTCAAGCTCGTCAACGTGCTGCTCATCAACGATACCGAAACCAAGATGCTGGCCGGCGAAAAGAACCTGCCCCGAGCCGCACAAAAAGTTCTGGCCATGGGCCCGCAGGCGCTAGTCATCAAGCACGGAGAATACGGTGCAACTATTTTCTTCCGCGAAGGCGCTTTCGGAATTGGTCATCACCCCTTCCGCGCTCCCACCCTACCGCTCGACGAAGTCAAAGACCCCACCGGCGCCGGCGACTCCTTCGCCGGAGGTTTCATGGGTTACGTCGCCTCGCAGCCGGAACTCAATCGTGAAGTGCTCAAGCGCGCGTTATTCTACGGAGGAGTCATGGGATCCTTCGCCGTCGAAAGCTTCGGTACCGAGCGTCTGCAATCTCTCACACGCGACGAAATCGACGCCCGCTTTCAGATCTTTCGCGAACTCACGCACCTCGAATGAAGCCGCAAAGGCCACCGGAGCCGCATTCCGCAATCGAAGCCGTCCGCCTGGCTTGGCTTGCGGCCTTCGTCTCGGTATTCTCATTTCTCTTCTATCAACGCCACGGATATATCCTGCTCTACGGCGACGCCGTTGCCCACATCAACATCGCGCGCCGGGTTTTCGATTCGCAAACTCCCGGTCTCCTGCAGCTCGGAACCGTCTGGCTGCCTCTGCCGCATCTGCTGATCCTGCCGTTCATCGTCCCTATGCGCCTCTGGCAAAGCGGCACTGGCGGCTCGATTCCATCGATGGCCGCGTACATCCTCGGCGTCCTGGGAATATTTCGGCTCATGCGCACGATCCTCGTCTCGAGATGGCAAAGTCGACGGTCGCGCGAAAACTCTGTCGTGGGCCGCAGCTATTTTGTACGCCGCAAACCCCAACCTGATTTACATGCAAACAACCGCCATGGGCGAGTCGTTATATCTAGCATTCTTCATTTGGTCGGTAGTGTTCTTTGCGGAACTGGTCACCTCCCCGGAAAAACAAACATCTGTGACCAAATGCGGCCTTTGTCTTGCCGCCGCCTGTTTAACACGGTATGACGGATGGTTTCTCGCAGTAATCCTGCTTGTGGCGGTCCCTTTAATTGTTCACGGCCGTCGGAACGCATCCGAGCGCACCGGCCGCACTTGAGACAATCCTCACTGCCCCACACGGCAATCGTAAAATTCCTCTTGATCGCCCTGGCCGCTCCGCTGCTCTGGCTGTCCTACAACGCTGTCGTCTATCGCAATCCTTTGGAATTCGCTAACGGCCCATACTCAGCCAAAGCCATCGAACAAAAAACCGCCACAGTGAATCCCGCAAAAGGAAGTCTTGCCACGGCCGCTTTGTATTTTTTGAAAACCGCTGAACTGAATGTCGCCGAATCAAACTGGCAAGGCCGTCTCTGGCTGACACTGGCGCTGGTCGGATCAGCGGTAGCCTGGTTCAGGCCTCGATTACGTCCCTCGCTCGTTCTGTGGGCTCCGCTGCCGTTCTACGCATTATCGGTCGCGTATGGCAGCATCCCGATATTCGTTCCCACATGGTGGCCGTTTTCCTATTACAATGTTCGCTACGGATTGCAACTCCTTCCAGCATTCGCCGTATTCGTGCCTCTGGCGATCTCGTACCTAGTTCAAACCGCAAGCGAGCTTCCAAGCTTCCAACCATCATCGCAACGCTGGGCGGACGCTCTCATTCTTCTGCCTGATCATCGTGCTCGCGATCGTTAGCGATGGCTCCATCTGGCGTGCCGATCCAATCTGTTATCGCGAAGCCGCCATCAACAGCCGCGGCCGGGTCGTGCTTGATCATCAACTTGCGAAGTGGTTTACATCGTTTCCCGATAACTCCATCCTGCTCATGTTCCTGGGCGAGCACTCCGGCGCCCTGGAAGAAGCCGGCATACCATTGCGCCGCGTGATCAATGAAGGCAATCATCGCGTCTGGAAACATCCATCGGATTCGCAAGGCCTCTGGGAGCGCGCGCTCGCAAACCCCGGAGCCTACGCCGATTACATCGTCGGATTCGAGGGCGATCCCGTATGGCAAGCCGCGAAAGCCAACCATCTGATTGCCACAGTCGAAATCCACACCACCGGTCAGGCACCCGCTGTAATTTTTCTCGGCCGGGCCGTGCCCGCGCGGTAATCAGGCAGGTTAACGCGCAATAGCAGCCAGGACTGCGTCGGGTGATAAAATCCGGCCATCCAAGGGATATTCGGACTTCAGCTTCCATGAACTGGCCGCACATTATCGAGCTGCTTCGCGGAGAGATGGCAAGCGGCATCGTTTCTTCATCTCTTGCCAGGTTGGTTCTGGCGGCAGTCCTTGGCGGAGTCATCGGCCTTGAGCGCGAACTCAAACATCGCCCCGCCGGCTTGCGCACCAACATGTTCATCTGCTTCGGCTCAGCGCTTTTCACAATTCTTTCCGACGCCCTGGCCGTCGAGCATCTTGGCGATCACACCCGCATCGCGGCGCAAATCATTCCCGGCATCGGCTTCATCGGGGCCGGTTCGATTCTGCACTCCCGTGGCCTGACTACCGGCCTGACCACCGCCGCGACTCTCTTCGTCGTCGCCTCGGTGGGCATGGCTGCTGGCGGAGGTCTCTACCTGACTGCCATATTCTCGACGGCGGCAGTTTTGGCCGCGCTCTTTTCTCTCGGCCACCTCGAATTGACATTCAATCTGAAGACGCTCTTGAATACCTACGAAGTAACCGGCGGCAGCGTGGATGAAATCACGCAGGAGGTGAACCGCATTCTGGAACACCGCCATCGCATGATGCAGAATATGCTCAGCGGCAACACTTCCGAGCATGTACGCCTGCAGTTCGACGTCGCCGGTTGCAACCGCGAACAGCAGGAACTGCTGACAGAACTAAAAAGCTCAACCGTGCTGGGCAGCGTGAACTGTTTGGGCCCAGTGGAATTGGAGTGAGCTTGCCGCGCTCGTCCATTCCATTCGTGAAAGCCAGCGCCTGCGGAAACGATTTCTTGTTGATCGATACCGCGCAACTCGCAGCAAAACCCTCTCTTGGTAATCTCTCATCCATCACCCAGCGCATCTGCAATCGCCACGAAGGCGTTGGCGCTGATGGAGTGGAATGGCTTTACCCTCATACCTCGGCAGATATCGAAATTCGGTTGATCAACGCCGATGGTTCCGAAGCTGAGATTTCAGGCAATGGCACCCGCTGCGTAGCCGCCTACCTGTATTCAGAAACCAAGAAAGAGAAAGTTAAGATTCAAACCGGAGCCGGCCTCAAAACCTGCACGCTGATCACGAAAACGAAATCGGGCTACGAATTCGAAGCCGACATGGGGGAAGCCGTTATCGAGCCGGAGCTAGCCGTGAAGCTGGATGCCGCAGAAGTTCGCGGTATACCCGTTTCCATGGGCAATCCGCACTATGTCGTTTTCGTACCTGAGTTTCCCATGAACTGGCAAGAACAAGCGACCAACATCCAGCGGAGTTCGCATTTCAAGCACGGCGTGAATGTGGAGTTGGTTATTGCCGATGGAGAACATGACGTGAACGTACGTTTCTTCGAGCGCGGTGTGGGTGAAACGCAATCTTCGGGAACCGGTTCGTGTGCCTCCGCTCTGGCGGCGATCGCTACTAGCCGGGCAAAGTCGCCCGTGAACGTCCATGCTCCCGGCGGAGTTCAAAACATCCGCGTCGATGGCAATCGTGTTTTTCTTCGCGGTCAGGCTCAGATCATTTGCAAGGGGGACTTTTTTCTGTCGTAGGCTGTATCTCAAAAGCGCGTACGCTGCGGCATAGCGAATCTGCATCCGATCCACGCACCTTCGTTTAATTTTATGGCCTCCTCCAAAATCCCGTGGATCAAACCCCCAGCGCTTCGCCGGGGAGACACCGTCGGCATCATTGCTCCCGCCAGCAACATCAGGCGCGCCGACCTCGAAGTCGGATGCGAAGCGCTCAGGCGCTCGGGTTATCGGCCCTTCTATTTCGATTCAATCTTTGAGCAGGATCTCTATTTCGCCGGACCAGTCGTCCGCCGCGCTCGTGAGCTTGATGCCATGTTTTCCCGCGAAGATGTGCGCGCCATCATCTGTGCCCGTGGCGGATACGGAGCAAACTATCTGCTCGACTCCTTGCCCCTGAGTACGATCCAGGCGCATCCCAAAATCTTCGTCGGTTATAGTGACGCCACCGCTCTGCTAACCTATCTCGCAGACGCGACTGGCCTCGTCACATTTCATGGCCCCATGGCGGCGAAAGACTGGGCCCACGAAGACGGTATCGATGCGGCGTCATGGAATGCAGCCCTGGCGGGCACTACAGGCTGGGAGATCAAATCAGGTCCGTCATCCGGCGCAAGCGGCCTGATCGAAGGAAGCGCGGAAGGAACGCTCTACGGAGGCTGCCTGTCGATTCTTGTAGCTTCACTCGGCACACCTTACGAAATTCGCACCGATGGCGCGATTCTTTTTATGGAGGATGTCGCAGCAAAGCCTTTCCAGATCGACCGCATGCTGATGCAGTTAAAACTCTCGGGCAAATTGGACGCAGTTCGCGGAATCGTCTTCGGTGAGATGCTCGATTGCGTGCAAAACGCAAACCAGGGTTATACGCTAAAAGAAGTACTTCAGCGGATTGTAGGCAACCTCGGCATACCTGCGGCGTTCGGCTTGCGCTCCGGGCACGTGACCTCTCGAAATATTACGTTGCCCTTCGGGGCGCGAGCGCGGCTTACCGTCGAAGGCAGCGAGATGACTCTGAGCATTTTAGAATCGGCTGTGAGCTAACTGCGGGATAGACAGGCATAAAGCTTCTCCCGGACTATACGAGCATGATCAAAGCATGAACGACAACAAACATATTCATCTCATCGGCATCTGCGGCACCGCCATGGCCTCACTCGCCGGAATGCTCAAGCAGCGCGGCTTTCGCGTGACCGGCTCCGACGCCGCCGCCTATCCTCCAATGTCGGATTTTCTTCGCGACCTCGGCATCCCCGTTGCGCAGCCCTTCGACGCAGGAAATCTCAATCCCCGTCCCGACCTGGTCGTTGTCGGCAACGCCATCTCGCGCGGCAACCTCGAACTCGAGCACGTGCTTGATCGACGCATCCCATTCTGCTCGCTGCCACAGTTGCTGCACGATGAATTCCTGCGCGGGAAGGAAGTGCTCGTGGTTGCGGGCACGCACGGCAAAACCACGACGACCTCCATGCTGGCGTGGATTTTCCATACTGCTGGACTCCACCCCTCTTTTCTTATCGGTGGCATCGCCGAAAACTTCGGTTCCAGCTTCTATCTCGGCCAAGGCAAGCATTTCATTCTCGAAGGCGACGAGTACGATACAGCCTTCTTCGATAAAGGTCCGAAATTCCTGCACTACTTTCCCGATGCCGTCATCCTCACCTCAGTCGAGTTCGATCACGCCGACATTTATAAAGACCTTGACTCCGTTGAAATCGCTTTCAAGCGGCTGGTGAATCTCATCCCGCAACGAGGCCGCATCGTGGCTTTCGATGGAGCAGCCGGCGATTACACTGAAAGTCCGAGCCTCGAGCGCTGTCTACAAAAAGCTTTCTGCCCCGTCGAGCGCTATGGCGTCGGACCAAACTCCGATTGGCGAATCAACAACGTGGAATTCAATTCCGCTCAAACTTCATGGTCGGTTTTGCGCGCCGGCCAACCCTGGGCCAACTTCGAGTTTCCCCTTGCCGGCGAATACAACGTCTGGAACGCGACCGCAGCCGCAGCCCTGGCCGCCGACTACGGCGTTTCAATAGAACAGATCTCCCATGCACTTTCAACTTTCAAAAGCGTGAAGCGCCGGCTCGAAGTCAAGGCGCAAGTGAACGGCATTACCATTATCGACGACTTCGCTCACCATCCCACCGCAATTGCTGGCACTCTGAAGGCCTTACGTGGGCGCTACCCTGCAGCACGCCTTTGGGCAGTCCTCGAGCCGCGTTCCAACACGCTTCGTCGCCGCGTCCTGCAAACTGATCTGGCTCACAGTCTCGCCCTTGCCGACGAAGTCGTCATCGCATCCGTTTTTCGGTCCGAGGCCGTGCCCGCCGAGGAGCGCCTCGACCTTCCGGAGCTTGCAACCGCGATTCACAATCACGGGCGCCGCGCGCGTCTGGCAGCCGACGCCGACGCCATCGCAAGTATGATCGCTCCTGAACTTCACAGCGGAGACGTCGTCGCGATCCTTTCCAATGGCGGCTTTGGTGGTATTTACGAAAAGTTGCCTGCAAAGCTGAAGGAAATATCATCCGAAGGTAACCCACTCAATTCCGCCAACGCAGCAGGGAAGCAATGAGACAAGCGTTCGCGCGAATACGCCTGTTTCGCGCGAGTCTCCGCGTGTTGATTTTCCTGTGGCTCTCAATCTCAACTTCCTTCGCCACGACCGACTACACCGTCTCGCTAGCCAACCCCGAGCAGCATCTCGTCCAAGTGAAAATTCTCTTGCCCGCTGGCCCAGCCGAGCGTGAGCTGCAAATGCCAGTGTGGAACGCTTTGTATCAAATACGCGACTTCGCCCAATATGTAAACTGGATTCGCGCTCAAGACCGGGCGGGCCGGTCGTTGACAGTCCATTCCGTAAGTGATAGCCGCTGGCAAATCACAGGCGCAGAGGACGGAGCTATCGTCGAATACCAAATCTTCGTCGGATTCCCCCGGTCCCTTCGGAGCGCAGTTCAATCCGCATCATGCATTTTTCAATCTCGCCCAAATTCTTATGTATCCCGTCGATGCCCGAAGCGATTCTATGACCGTGCGCTTTAACCAGCTCCCCGATGCATGGCGCATCGCCACGCCCCTCGCCAATCTTGGCGATGGCCGCTTCAACGCGGAAAATTATGACCGCCTCGTTGATTCCCCCGTGGAAATCGGCGCATTTCAGGAGTCCGATTTCGATGAAACCGGCGGCCACTATCGCGTAATCGTCGATGCAGATCCCGGCGACTACGACATGGAAAAGATCGTCGCCATGCTCCACAAAATTGTTGCGGCGGCCACTACCTGGATGGACGACCGCCCCTTCCAGACCTACATGTTCATCTACCATTTTCCTCATGGACCCGCGGGCGGCGGCATGGAGCATGCCTACTCTACGGCAATTTCGCTGAATGCCGATGCACTGTCGCGCGCTTCAGATATCCTTTCTTCCGTCACCGCGCACGAATTTTTTCATCTCTGGAATGTAAAACGTATTCGCCCGCAATCTCTTGAACCGGTCGACTACACCAAAGAAAATTTCACGCGCGCACTCTGGTTCAGTGAAGGCTGTACCAGCACCGCCGCGGATTTCATCCAGCTCCGCGCCGGCATCCTCGATGAGCGTCGCTTGGAGAGGGAAGTCGCCTCCGACATCGCCGAACTCCAACATCGCCCTGCCCACCTTACGCAATCGGCCGAGGAATCCAGCCTCGACGCCTGGCTCGAAGGTCATTCTTACTATCGCCGTCCGGAGCGCAGCATTTCGTATTACAACAAAGGCGAGTTGCTCTGCCTCACGCTCGATCTAGCTGTACGAGAGGCCAGTCACGGGCGAGCATCGCTGCGTGAACTATTTCAGTGGATGAATCAGAACTATGCGAAGCAAGGGCGTTTCTTCCCGGATTCCGACGGCGTGCGCCAAGCCGCAGAAGCAGTCAGCCATTCAGATCTTGCCCCGTTCTTCGCAAAATACGTCGCCGGCACCAGCGAAATTCCCTGGAACGATTTCTTTCGCACCATCGGTCTACAGCTCGTGACAGGAGCCGCTACAATTGCTGACGCTGGATTCACCGCCTCGCGCAACTTCGATGGACCTATGATCGTCACTGCAATCACCCCCGGCAGCGAAGCCGCAGCAGTCGGCCTGCAAGTCGGCGATGTGATTCTCGAAATCAACGGTGGTCCACCCGGGCAGGAATCTTCAGAAAGCATCGCGGCCATGACGCCAGGCGATACAATTACCATCACCATCCGCCCGCGCCGCGGCGCAGAGCGCGAGCTGAAATGGAAGATGGGCAGTCGTGAAGAAACTTCCTACGAACTCAAAGACATGGAGAACGTTACCGCAGTGCAACGCTCACAGCGTACTGCCTGGTTAAAGGGCGAGGCGCAGCATACTCAGCCAGCACGATCGTATTGATAAGAGCTCAGCGGAACTGCTAGAAAAGGCTGCCCGACGTTTCGCGTTTTCGAAGGGTGTGAGCCACGCTAGCTTAAAGCGGTCAAGAACCGATCAACACATGATCCGCACCATCGCAATGCTAGCCTTCTGGACGCTGGCCGCACCGGTCGCCGCCCTCATCGGCTTCCCCTGGACCTTCATCACCGGCGATATTCGTCTCCTTTATCGCTTGTTCATGATCGGTGCCTGGAGCGGTGTCCGGCTCACCGGCGTCCGCGTTCAAACCGTCGGTCTCGACGAAATCGATCCCGCCCGCACCTACATTTTCATGTCCAACCACGTATCGAATCTCGATCCACCCATTACCATTCCGCTTATTCCCCGCCGCAGTTCCGTTATGGTGAAGCGCGAGCTTTTCAAAGTTCCCATCCTCGGCCGTGCTATGCGTATGGGATCGCTCGTGCCTGTCGATCGGGGCAATCGCGACGCAGGGATCGAAGCTGTGCGCGTCGCCAAGCAAGTCGTCGACCAGGGCTTAAACATGATCATCTATATAGAAGGTAAGCGCTCATTCGATGGCAAACTGCTGCCCTTCAAGAAAGGACCGTTCTACCTGGCCGAGGAGTGCCAGAGTTCCCATCGTTCCTATCACCATCGTTGGAACGCACTACGTCATGCCGAAAGCCAGGTTTGCCATCAAACCCGGATTAGTAACCGTAATCTTCCACACGCCAATCGAACCCGAGGATTTCGGCAGCCGCGACTGCCTCATGGAAAAGGTGAGGAAAGTAATCGAGAGTGGCTTGCCGGAAGAATGCAGAACGCTTCCAGTAGCATCAGCCAAAAGCTGCTAATAACCAAGTTCAACGGCAATGATCGCCGAATCTCAAGCGTGATGTATTTTCAAGCTTGTTCTCTGCGTCTCTGATGGTGAAAAAGCTCTTTCAATCATTCCTTGTCCGGATTAACTCGCAATTTCGCCCGCAAAGCCCGCGCCATCTCCGGCAACTTCGGCAGCAACGCCGAATATTTCAGCCACAATTTGTGATCGACCGCGGGAGCTCCGCTCACCAGCGCTCCCGCCGGAACATCATTTGCCACCCCGCTCTGCGGAGTCACAATCGCCGCGTCGCCCACTTTGCAATGCCCAACCACGCCTACTTGCCCCGTCAAAATCACGCGCTTGCCGATCTCCGTCGATCCCCCCAGTCCCACCTGCGAGCACAGCAGAGCATCGTCGCCCACAGTCGATCCGTGTCCAACCTGCACCAGATTGTCGACCTTTACCCCGCGTCCAATGTGCGTTTCGCCCACGCTGGCGCGGTCGATGCAGGAGTTCGCCTGCACCTCTACATCATCATCAATCACCACCGGAGCGGGCTGCGGAATCTTGTGCCACCGCCCTTCGGGCGTCTTCGCGAAACCAAATCCATCGGATCCGATCACCACTCCGTTATGCAGCAGCACTCGATTGCCAATGCGGCAGTTTTCCCGCACCACAGCATGCGAATGCGCAAAAAAATTGTCGCCGATCTTGACTCTGCGATAGATGACCGCATGGGCCAGCAGCACGGCATCCGCGCCAATCTCGACGCCCTCATCGATCACCACATAAGGACCAACGTGCGCCCGTGCCCCAATCTTCGCCGATTTGTGAACCACCGCCGTCGCATGCACACCCGGCGCATAGCGCAAGGGCTTGTGAAATAACTCCAGCGCGCCCGCAAAACTCAAATAAGGATCTTCCACGCGCAAAGTAGCCGCCGAAATAGCAGGGAAGTCCTCGGCCACAATCACCCCCGCCGCCCGCGTGCGCCGCGCCGCCGCAGCATATTTTGGATTAGCGACAAAGGTGATCTCAGCCGGCCCGGCTTGCTCAACTCCGTTCAGGCCGCTGATTTCTGTGTCAGGGTCGCCGCCCTCCAGACGAGCGTGCAGCGCCGATGCAATCGCTGAAAGTTTCATAGGAATAATGGAAAAGTAAAAATAACGGAAGCAAGAATAGATCGTACACCAGTGCGAAGGCGCTAGAAACCCCGTACTAGCTACGACTGCTCCCGCAAATGCTCTTACCGCAAGCGAAAGAGACTATTCGACGACCAGAACAAATTGCGTGCTGGATACGCTCGATCCGCTGGTTGCCGTGACGGTTATGTTTGTAGTTCCCGCCGGCGTAGGCGTCACCGTCACTGGAGGCGGAGGGGTCGTGCTCTTTGACCCTCCGCCGCCGCAGGCAGGCGACAGAATAATCAATGTCAGCAAAGCCACGGTATAAAGCGGCAAACGCCGTCTTCCTGAAACTCCAGCCACCACCACCGAAAGCAGCATAAAGCCGCTGAACGCCAGCCAGCGCTCAAATCCAGGCCGCTTTGGCGATTGCAATACAGCCGCGGTCGGCGCCGTCGTGGTGACCGTTACCGTCGAAGAGGTGGTTGTCAGCTTGCCGCTTGGAGTAATCGACGCAGGACTGAATGTGCACGCGGCTCCGACCGGCAGCCCGGAACACGCAAGAGCAATCGCGGTCGTGAATCCTGTCGAGGCAGAAATGGAGACCGTCGCCGAGCCCGTCGCGCCCGGCGCGGTAATCACCACGGTCGGTTCCGTGTTCCCCGGCGTTGTCACAAAGAATCCCGGTGTAATCGAGAAACTGGGCGCCGCCGCACTGCTGCTCGCGTTGAAACTCGCATCGCCGGGGTAAGAAGCGGTAATCACATGCGAACCAGTGTCAAAAAGCACGCCATTCGGCGTGGCGGCGTAGGCGCCGCTCTGCAATGCGTCCCCCGAATTCAAAGCATAGGAATTCCCGCCGTTAAGCGCCCCGAAAGTGTCACTGAACGTCACACTCCCGGTCGGCGTCCCATGCCCTGACAATCCCGCAACATCCGCCCGCAAATAAACGAAGCTCCCAAACGGACCGCCTGTGAAATTAAACTGGTCGCCAGCCGAATCGAACGTCAGCACCGACAACGTAGTCGTGCTCCCCTCCGCCGTAACCGTCACGGGAACTGGGGGCGAATCGCTCCCGCCATACGTTCCGTCGCCCGCATAGTGCGCAGAAACGCTATACGATCCTCCCGGTAAATAATTCGTAGGCTGGTTTACCGAACCGCTGGCCAGTGTCCATTCGCCTACAAAAGTCTGTGCGCTCGGACTCGGCCCAGTTTGCGCAATCAGAGAAACGTCCCCGGTAGGAGTTGGAGGTGTTCCAGTAGTGGTACTGGGTGCAACCGTGATAGTGGCAGTCACCGCTTGCCCATGAGTAATCGCCGCCGGAGTCAGGCCCAGCGTCGTCGTGCTTGCTTGGAACGTAACCGTATTCCAGTTCTTGACCAGGTTCGAAATATTCGCCGACCCCAATCCCGTAGCCAGGTCATAACCCGAGGTCGCCTGATACTGCGCGGTCGATGATCCGTAATTCAATTCCCCAGGCACCGCGTTATTGCCCACCGTCACGTCATTAAAGTTGCAAGCGCTGGCCGGCAATCCCAAGGTATTCGACCCGTCGCATGCCGAAAGCGTGGCATCGTCGGCTTCCGCCAACTTATACAGGATGTAGTTAGCCTGCCCTTGCCGCGTTCCCCCTCCGCCCGCGGCAACCTGCTGATTCACCAGCGCCATAATTCCGGCAAACGACGGAGCCGACGCTGACGTCCCACCCACCAGATAGATCGAAAAATTGCCCGACGAATCCGGCACGCAAGAAGCTTCCAGGCAGATCACGTACCCATCATGCGGATCGGCGTTCAAAGACACATCCGGCAGATCGCGCGCATTGTCATTGACAATGCCCGTTACCCCCGCCTGCCACGATGGTTTCGCGAAGAATACGCTCGCTCCACCGCCGCCCGCGGCGATGTTCGGGCTAGTACAACCGGAAGTAGTCGCCTCACAACTGTCATTCCACACATCCTCCGGAATATAAGAGAGCGCGCTTTCCTGATTCGTATTGGTCGCGGCCCAGTACTTGGTCGGATCGGCCGTGTCATTAAAGAGCGTCCCGCCAACCGCAACCGTGAAGGGAGTCGATGCCAGCACGTTCACGGAAATCGGCTGGGTAGCCACCGTTTCCGTATCCGGATCATCGCAACCTTCAGCCCCGCTGTCCCCGGTCGAGACGAAATAAGTAATGCCCTGCGCGGCGGCCTGTTCAGCTAACAGAGAAGTCGCCGCGGCCTCAGTGGTCGTGGTGATCCCCTCGCAGGAACTGAAACTCTCCGTCATCACATCCGCGAGATTATTTTCGACGATGTAAATCTCGGATAAATCTGTGCCATCCGCCGTGTTCGTTGAAGCTGAAACCACAAAATCGATATTCGCTCCCGGCGCAACCGCTCCTGACCAGCTGGCATCGAGCGTCGCTTCCGCCTCGTCTCCACCCCCAAGATCGCCGGGGTCCGGCCCATTCAAAACGACATTGAAACTTCCGGGGACAAGGTCAAACACCTCGGAAGATCGAAAATCCGTAATGTCCTCGGCCGGAGAATCCACGCTGTACAAGTTACTGCGCGCAACCACGGCGATCGTCACGCCGGTGCCATTGATCGCAGTGGGTGTTTCAACGAGTAGCGAAGCGCTGTTATAAATCGTCGCGAAATCCGCCGGCGCCATCCCATGCGAGCCATCCGAAAACGTGAGCGCAGGCCGCTTCCCGGGTTGTATCTTTCCCGCAAACGGCTGCGGCAACATCCGCAGTGCAGGCTTCTTCAAAAAGTTATGCAGCGTCAAAACTCCAGCCACCGCCGGCGCCAGCGCCGTCGGAATCGCCGGATCGCTCGCATTCGCCCAATGCTCCTCCCCATTCACCACATAGCGGTGAATCGCGGTATGAAACGCCTCCTGCACCTGGCTCGCCGAGCCCGAAAACTCCAGCACCGTGCGCCCTTTGGTCGTGCCTACCTGAAATCCATGCGATTGCAGCCACGCAGTAATAATCTGTATGTCGCCGTCCGTCGGGCCAAACTGTTTGCCAAACTCCTCCGGTGCCAGCCACTTGTGGTAATTCGCCGAGCGCTTGTCCTGCTGGTTATCGAGTAGCGTTCGCACGGCGAACTCCTGCGCCGCGCTCCGCTTCAGCACCAGCTCCATGCGGTTCATCGGCAACGTCGCCGGCGCCGTGCCTAAGTCGAATAGCGGCCGCGCCAGCGGATGCGTATTTCCCGTCAGCACGGTCAGCTTGCTTTCATCGATAGCTTGTGTAATCAGAGGCTGCGCTATCACTTGCCCCTGCCGGGGAGACTGCCCGAGAGCCGCCGGAGAAAGACAAAGAAAAAGAAGAGGAGCTATAAGAAAGCCTGCGAGGCTTGTGAAATACACCTGCCGCTTCAAAGCGCACGACGACATACTCATGTAACGCCACCTTATCTGGGATGTGGCTAGCCGAGATCCGGCGGGCCTGGAGGAAGGGAACCCGACAGCTCTGGCAAGCGCAGGAATTTACGCCTGCGTATCTTGTGTCTGTCTTTTATCCCAACTTCCCCGAGATTGCAACCGCGAAATTCCCTCGACAGGGGTCAACTTGGATGTCGTTCGGAGCCAGCCCTCTTCGCTCAGCAATGGTCCTATTCGTCTAGGGACTGAAAAGCTAACCCGGACTGCGCTTTAGCTGCTTAGGTAAAACGGCCCTTAACAGCAGCCCATCTTCACCTCGCCGGTCGCGGTCAGCGGAGGCCCAAAGGCCTCCTGTGGCGCGGGTACGCCCTTAGACGCGGCGATCCATCGCCGCGCCGCATCAAACACCACCAAAACAACACCCACAATGAAGATGCTCATCAGCACCGAATCCAGATAGCCGGTAAATACCTGCCCCGGCTTCGACGTCAGCGGTAAGAAAATATTCTTGATCGAAAGCACCCCCGCCGTTACCGTCGTCACGCCTACAAAACACATCGGAGCCGCTGTGATCCAGGCATATTTTGCTTTGCCCATGTTGATCAGAAAGGTTGTCACCACAGCCAATGCGATGGTTGCAAGCAACTGGTTGCCCGTCCCAAACAACGGCCATAACGTGGAGATATTTCCCGTATAAATCAGATATCCCCATGCCAGCACCACAAAAAAGCTCGTCAGCAGATTTCCCGGCATCCACGAACTATTCCCAAATGGCTTATGCACCTTCCCCATCAGTTCCTGCAAAACGTAGCGAGCCACGCGCGTTCCAGTATCGACCGTGGTCAGAATGAAAAGCGCTTCAAACATGATCGCGTAGTGATACCAGTAACCCATCAGAGTAGCCATCCCCGGCAGGCCTTTGAAGATCTGGGCCATTCCAATCGCAAGCGAAACCGCTCCTCCCGTGCGCCCCGCCAGTTGCTCTCCGACCTCGTGCGAGAACATATCCAGGTTCACGGTATGCAGGCCAAGGTGGCTGAACACCGCCGCCGGAGTATTGATCGCAAAATAATCTCCCGGCGCCATCGAGCAGGCCGCGATCAGCGCCAGGATCCCAACCAGCGACTCGCAAATCATCGACCCGTATCCAATAAATCTCGCGTCCGTTTCTTTATCCAACATTTTCGGCGTCGTTCCCGACGAAACCAGCGAGTGAAAACCCGAAATCGCGCCGCACGCGATCGTGATAAAGAGAAAGGGAAACAGAGGCCCTTTTATAATCGGTCCGCCTCCGTGCACGAACGGCGTAAAGTTGGGAAACTGAATATTGGGATGCACCACGAAAACGCCAATCACCAGCACTGCAATCGTCCCCAGCTTGACATAAGTCGAAAGATAATCCCGCGGTTCCAGCACCAGCCACACCGGCAGCACCGAGGCCACCAGCCCATAAATCGCCATCAGAATGGTGATCTGATGCGGGCTAAATGTAAGCGCGCTCGCCCATGAAGTCTGCGCTACCCAATGTCCCGCGATCACGCTCGCCAGCAAAAGCACGACTCCAAAAATACTAGGGCCGGTTACCGTGATTTTTCCCGCATGGCTCTTGAACATCCACCATCCCATGATCACGGCGATGGGGATTGTCATGCCAATCGTGAACACTCCCCACGGACTATTCGAAAGCGCGTTCACCACCACAATCCCAAGTCCGGCGAGGGTGACGAGAAGAATAAATAGCACCGCGATCATCGCCACCAATCCGGCAAATGGACTGATCTCGGTCCGAGCCACATCGGCGATCGATCGGCCCTTATGCCGCACCGAAGCCACCAGCACGGTGAAGTCCTGCACGCAGCCCGCCAGCACCGCCCCAATCAGGATCCATAAAAATCCCGGCGCAAATCCAAACTGCGCCGCCAGCGTCGGCCCAATCAGCGGCCCCGCGCCTGCGATTGCCGCAAAGTGATGCCCAAACAGTACCCACCGTGGCGAAGCCACATAGTTGTGGCCATCTGGATAAGCGTGCGCCGGGGTCGTTCGCCGGTCATCGAGAGCCAGCGCCTTCGCTGCGATAAATGCACTGTAATAACGGTAAGCGAGCGCGTACACGCACAGCGCACCCAACAGAACCGGGAAAGTGTTCATCAAAGGCTCCTATTTTGGGCAGAACGTGGCGTGTTCTGCGGACTAATCGAAGGCATCCTACACCTATGACAGAATTCTGCACAATCACTTGTTTCCCGTAAAACTCGCGCTACAATGCGGGCACAAACTGCAGCCGGCAGAAACGAAAGGATCGAGCATGCATACTCCGCCCGATAAAAACTCACCCACCGAGGGGCAAGGTCTAGTCCGCTTCGGTCTTGCCCTTGCCAACTGGAGCGAGCGCTGGTTTCCTGATCCGCTGGTCTTTGCGCTGCTCGGTGTCGTTGTGGTTTTTGTGTTCGGCCTGCTGCTTCATCAGAGCCCGTCCAAACTCGCGATTCAAGGTGGAAAGAGTTTCTGGGCACTCGTTCCGTTCACCATGCAGATGGTGATGATCATTGTCGGAGGCTACGTTGTCGCCTCCACCCCGCTGGTTTACCGCGCGATTCGCGCCTTGGCCGGAGTTCCAAAATCCCCGCGCGCGGCCGTCGCCATGATCGCTCTTTTCTCGATGCTGACCTCGCTGATCTCCTGGGGCCTGAGCCTGATCTTCAGCGGACTTTTCGCGCGCGAACTGGCTCATCGCGTCAAAGGCATGGACTACCGCGCCGCCGGTGCCGCCGCCTATCTCGGTTTAGGAGCCGTCTGGGCGATGGGTCTCTCATCTTCTGCCGCCATGCTCATGGCGACCAAATCCGCCATGCCGCCGTCTCTATTCAGCATTAGCGGCCTCATCCCACTCACCCAAACTCTTTTCTTATGGCAAAGCGTCGCCACCACCGCGATCCTGATCATCCTCTCAGTGTTGATCGCATATCTCTCCACGCCTTCGCCCGAAAACGCTAGAACGGCCGAATCGTACTTCATCGAATACGATCCCATTCGCCCCGGCCTCGAAGTGAGAAGCAAGCCCGGCGAATGGCTCGAATACAGTCCGCTGCTCAACATCCTCGTCGCGGCGCTCCTGTGCTATTACCTGTTCGATGTTTTCCGCACCTCACCCCAAGGTGCACTAGCCGCTCTTGACCTCAACACCTATAACCTGATGTTTATCACCGTCGGCCTGCTCCTGCACTGGCGCCCAAAACGCTTCATGCGCGCGGTGGTCGAGTGCATTCCCGCCACCGGGGGAGTCATCATTCAATTTCCGTTTTACGCGGTGATCTTCGGAATGATCGTCGGCACCGGAATCGCCGATTCCCTGGCTAAACTGTTCGCGACGATCAGCACGCACAATACCTACCCGTTACTGGTAGCCATATATTCCGCCGTGCTCGGAGTCTTCATCCCCTCCGGCGGCAGCAAATGGGTTATCGAAGCTCCCTACGTGCTCCAGGCCGCAAATTTGCACCAGGTCCATTTGGGATGGGTGGTACAAATCTACAACGCGGCGGAGGCTCTGCCTAACCTGATCAACCCTTTCTGGATGCTCCCCCTGCTTGGAATCCTGAAACTAAAAGCCCGCGACATCGTAGGCTACGGCTTCTTGCAATTAATGGTTCATGTCCCGGTTGTGTTTTTTCTCTGCTGGCTCTTCGCGCGCTATATCCCGTACATCCCACCGATAAAGTGATCAGCCGCGAAGTGGCGTCGGAATGAAACCTATGGAGCAAATCGGTAATAAAGGTGTGAAGGGAGAAAGCTCCGGAGGAGGGAAAGGCTAAGATTAGCGAACTGTTCCTTGCTTTAGCTTCCCACAAACCGCGCATACAAACTACGCGCAATTGCAGTGTCGGTCGTTCCTTTGATAATCGCCCTCCCATCGGGAAACAAAGTCATCTCATAGGGCTCGTGCCAGAACTTCAAAACAAACTCGTTATGCCGCACCACCCCATGCGGCGCCAGCCGTCGCTGTAGCTCGGCAAAGTCAATCGGCCGCGCCTGCTCATGGATCTGCACGGAATTCCGCCCACACATCGTAATATGCGGACGCCCCGCCCCGGCCAGATGCAGAAACTCCCGCTGCCCACAGACCCGGCATCCAGGCCGGGGCTTCCCAGCCGCAATTTCCACGTGCTCATTTGTCCAGACATCAAACGACCATAAAGTCCTGCGCAGCTTGTCGGCAGCCTCGCCGCCAACGATCATCTTCATCGCCTCCGTAGCGGCAACCGACGCCACCACGTTCACCGCACTATTCAATATGCCGGAGGTTTCACAGGTCTGAACCATTCCCCGGGGTGTCTCCGGGAATACACACGCCAGACATGCTGAAACCCCAGGCACCACATTCATCGTGATTCCATAACCGCCCACCGCAGCCGTATAAATCCACGGAACCCCGTTCTTTAACGCGTAATCGTTCACCAAATACCGCGTTTCGTAATTGTCTGTTCCATCTACGATTACATCGATACCTTCAAGCAGCTCATTAATATTAGCGGGGGTCACATCCTCGATTCTCGACTCAACCGAAATCTCCGAATTAAACGCCGCGATCCGCCGTGCCGCCGCAATTGCCTTCGGCAGCGATTCTTCCGCATCCTTCTCATCAAACAGCGACTGCCTCTGTAAATTGCTGGCCTCAACATAATCGCGATCAATAATGCGTAGCAGTCCCACTCCAGCACGCGCCAACAACGAAGCCAGCGCCGACCCTGTCGCTCCGCACCCCACGACCGCAATTCGCGCCTTCGCAAGCCTCTCTTGTCCCTCCGCACCGATTCCGCCAAAGAGAATCTGCCGCGAGTAGCGCTCGAATTTTTGTTTATCGATACCCTGTGTCAAGGAGGTCACCAGTTTCTCCGCCCAAAACCTTTATTATAAGAGTTTGCAAAACATCAGCTTACGCGGTGCATACAACACGTGCGCCATTGCGCTTCATCGAACGTACCAACAAGCTCAAGGAATCTATTTTCTGCGACGGTTCTCGCCAGTCGTCATAATGATCGCCGTTCTCCTCGGCCCCCATGCTGTCGCTACGCCGAGCTCGCCGCCTTCCGCCAATTCATCTCCTGAGCAACAAGAGCAGCCCTCCGCCCTGGCCACAATGTCGGAGTATGCCGGCCGCACCGTGGAATCGATCGAACTGCCCGGCGTGCGCGACGCGGGCCGCCTGCTGAAATTGCTGCCACAAAAAAAAGGCCAGCCCCTCGACCGCGACGCCGTTCGCGACAGCATCCGCCAGCTCTTCGCCACAGGACGCTTCGCCGATATCGAGGCTGAAGTCGTTCCTTTGCTCTCGGGCGTGAGGCTAACCTTCAGCTCTTCGCCCAATTTTTTTATCGGCGCCGTCGACGTTAAAGGCGCGCCCAGCCGTCCCAACCCGAACCAGATCGTCAACGCCTCCAAGTTCCAGCTCGGAGAACTTTTTTCTAACGACAAGCTTAACCGTGCCTTGCAGAACGTCCGCCAGTTGCTGCAGGAGAACGGGTATTATCGTGCCCGCGTCGCCGCCGACACCACTTCCAACGTCCCCAACCAGCAAATCGACATCCTTTTCAAAATCAGCCCCGGAGAGCCCGCGCACGTCGGCGAAGTCAAGGTCACCGGGCACTCAGCCTTCTCCGCCTCGCGCGTTCAAGACACCGCTCACATGCATCCCGGCGATCGCATCACCGCCGCACGTATCACCAACTCTCTTCAGCGCCTGCGCAAGAAGCTGCAGAAACAGCAGCGCGTCCTGGCTCAGGTTTCCATCGCCGAGCAGAAATACAACCCCGCGTCCAACGCGGTCGACTACACCTATCTCATCGAACCCGGCCCCGTAGTTATCATTTACGCCCTGGGTTTCCGCATCGGCAGCGCTGTCCTCAAAAAAGAGATTCCCGTCTACCAGGAAAACGCCATAGACGACGACCTCCTCGTCGAGGGCAAGAATAACCTCCTTGACTATCTGCAGAGCCGCGGCCGGCTCGACGCCTCAGTCGAAATTCGAAAATCCACCACCCCAGAAGTGGTCCGTGTCATCTACAGTATCGATCCCGGTCCCATCCATAAATTCGTCCTTCTTGATATCACGGGCAACAAATATTTCTCCCGTAAAACCCTCCGCCAGCGCATGCAGATTCAGCCGGCCAGTACGTTTCTTTCGGAAGGGAAGTACAGCGGTTCATTGCTCAAAAGTGACGTTGCCGCGCTGCAAGCTTTGTACGTTTCCAATGGATTCCGAGAGGCCAAAATTCTTACCAAAGTCGATGACAACTTCGAGGGCGTCCCCGACCATGTTGCAGTTCATATTCAAATCGACGAAGGAGCGCAGACCCTGGTCGGTGAGTTTCACATCGCGGGTAATCAGAAAATCGACGCTAAGGAATTCCCTGAACTGAACACTCGCGAGGGCCAGCCTTACTCCGAGCAAAATCTCGCCACCGATCGCGAAGCCATCCTCAACTTTTACTTCAACCACGGCTTTGCCAACGCCACGCTCGATATCATCACGAAGCCTGCGGCCCAACTCAATCGCGAGGACGTCTCCTTTAAGATTCAGGAAGGCGAGCAGTTTTTTGTGAATCAAGTGATGGTCTCCGGCCTCAATCACACTCGCGACTACGTCGTGCAGCGCGAAATTCAAGTGACCGACGGCCAACCTCTCAGTCAGCAGGACCTCCTTGCCACGCAAAGCAAGCTCTACGATCTCGGAATCTTCAACGAAGTCGACACCGGCGTGCAGAATCCCGAGGGATCCGATTCGCAGAAAAATGTTCTCATCCAGGTTCAGGAAGCCAAGCGCTACACGTTCACCTACGGCGGCGGCCTTGAATTCGAAACTGGCCTTCCCTCCGGCCCCAACGCTCCCGCAGGACAGACCGGCGTCAGCCCCCGCGTCGAATTCGATATCACCCGCCTCAATGTCGCCGGCCGCGATCAGACTCTTACCTTCCAGTCTCACGTTGGACGTCTCCAGCAGCGCGGTCTGATCAGCTACCAGATTCCGAAACTCTTCAACAACAACCGTTTTCGTGTCTTCTACACCATCTTCTACGACAACAGCACAGACGTCGCCACCTTTACCTCACAGCGCCTGGAAGGAAAAATCGACGTGCGCCAGCAAATCGGCAAGCAGCAACAGAACCACTCCACGTCGATCACCTATCGCTTCGACTATCGCCGCGTAAAAGCCACAGACTTCGCCGCAGACTTTTCTCCCGCCGAATTCAACTTGTTTTCCTTGCCGGCTGTCGTTGGAGGCCCCGGCTTCACCTTCATTCGCGATAAGCGCGACAATCCGCTCGAAAGCACCAAGGGCCAGTATTTCACCCTCGACGCCTTCGCCGCCTCCAGTTACTTTGGTTCTCAGGCAGACTACGCGCGCGCACTTTCACAGGACTCCACCTATTATGCTTTCGGAAAGGCGAACCATAAGTTCGTCTTCGCCCGTTCCACTACGCTCGGGTTGGAACAGGTCTATCGCGGTACCAGGGTTCTGCCGCCCGGAGCCTGTGAAGTCAGCAATTTAACTACCTCGTGCGCTCAGGGAATTACCGTTATCCCTCTGCCCGAGCTTTTTTTCGCCGGCGGCGACAACTCTTACCGCGGTTTCGCGTTAAATCAAGCAGGACCTCGTGATCCGGATTCCGGCTTTCCCGTTGGCGGCTCGGCGCTGTTTGTCGACAACGAGGAACTTCGTTTCCCGCCAGTCACCCTGCCCTACCTGGGAGAAGGTTTCGGATTCGCCATTTTTCACGATATGGGAAACGTCTTCACTGCTGGTCACGACATGATCAAAGGTCTTCTGCGCTGGCATGAGGCCGATCCTGGTCTGTGTTTGCAGGAGCCAAAGGGTGCGCCCAACGCTACCTGTATGAACCAATTCAACAACAGCGGCTATGATTACACTTCTCACGCCGTCGGCCTTGGGTTGCGCTACAAGACACCCATCGGACCGTTCCGCTTCGATTTCAGCTACAATTTAAATCCAACCGAATATTTTCAAGGTCTGGTCGATACAACCGGAAAATTGACCGGAGACTTCGAAACCCAGCGTCTCCGCCACTTCAACGTTTTTTTTAGCATAGGTCAGCCATTTTGAGAATCTGCAATCATCTACGCAAGCTCGTGCTAGCCGTTTTCTCCATCGCGCTCTTCGCCTCTTTTCTCACTCCGCAACGCGCGGCTGCCGAAGCCGCCGACCTCGAAGTCGCTCCCGAAGTTATCGACCGCATCGTCGCCGTCGTCAACGGCCACATCATCCTGCAATCCGATTGGGATGAGGGTCTGAGCTACGAAGCTCTTCTCACCAACCGCCCGGTCTCCGATCTCAACGAAGAGGATCGACGTGCGGTTCTCGATCGCCTCATCGATCAGGAACTTCTCCGCGAGCAAATGAAATCGGCCGATTTCCCCCACGCCACCGACGCCGAAATAACCAAGCGCCTTGACCAGGCACGCCAGCTTTATCCGGACTCGAACTCGCCGGAGGCATGGCAGGCGCTCCTCGCCAAATATCACCTCACCGAGAAAGATCTCGAAAATCACGTCCGGCAGCAGATCGATCTCATGCGCCTTGTCGATGCTCGTCTTCGCCCCGCAGTTCAGATCGATTCCAAATCCATCGAGGCCTATTACCGTGATCAATTCGTACCTCAGTTGAAGCAGTCCGGCTCGACCGAAGTCCCGCTCGCGGACGTCTCTGCCAAAATTCGCGAGGTGCTTACCGAACAAAAGGTTAGCGAATTGCTCGTCTCCTGGCTGCAAACATTGCGCTCCGAGGGCCAGGTCCACATCCCCGGCTCACCATCCGCGCTTGACCAGGGAGTCCAATCGCAGTGACCGGGAGCGAAACCGCGACCTCCCCGACGGGCGCCCATCGCCCGTGGCTGAAGTTGGGGTTGCTGGCCCTGGCGGGGGTCTTCGTCGCGGCGCTCGGCCTCTTCATTTACGTCAATACCGACTCGTTCCAATCGTTGGTCCGCCGCCGTCTGATCGCCGAAGTCGAACGCATTACGGGAGGCCGCGCCGAAATCGCCAGCATTCACACGATTCCGTTTCGCCTGCAAGCTGAGGTTCGAGACATCACCGTACACGGCCGCGAATCGGCTACAGACGTCCCGCTCGCTCACGCCGACGCTATCGTCGGCCGCTTGAAGATCAGCTCTCTTCTTCGGTCTGAGCTTGCCTTTAATCAGCTTATCCTCGAGCGCCCCACCGTCCACGTCGAGTTTTATCCCGACGGCACTACCAATTTCCCCGGACGAAAACTGGGTGCCAGCTCCACTCAGAACCCGGTCGAGAAACTCTTCGCTCTCTCCATCAATCATTTCGAACTTCGCCACGGCCAAATCCTCTGGGAGGATCAGCCCGTCCCGCTCGATTTCTCCGCTCGCGACGTCTCGCTTCAGATGGATTATTCGTTTCTCGGCCGCCGCTACGATGGAAGAATCTTGCTAGGCCTCGTCGACACCAAACTTCTGGATTGCCGCCCCTTCGCTTGGATGACGACCATGGAATTCACCCTCGGCGCCAATTCCGCCGTCATCAGCTCGCTGCAGTGGAATTCAGGTCACTCCCATGTGTCCACCACCGGCCAGGTCACCGATTTTCGTCATCCCCACTTCAACGGCCCGTACGAAGCGCAACTCGATCTCACCGAAGCCGCGTCCATAGCCCGACGCCGTGATCTTCGCAGCGGCATTGTTCAGCTCAAGGGCCACGGCGATTGGTCGCTCGATCGATTTTCCACCACCGGCCTGCTCACATTGAAAGATCTTGGTATTCAAAACGACCAGATCAATTTCTCCCGCGCTTCTCTTAGCACCGGGTACTCCGTAACCGAGCAGCAACTTCTCCTCAACAGGCTCGAAGGAAAAATCCTCGGCGGCAGCTTCGCCGGAGATGTCGAAATCGACCAGTGGCTTTCTCCGCCCCAGCATTTATCGCTGGCAGCCAAGAAAATTCTAGAAACCGCAACCATCTCCGCTGCACGCCCGAATGCCCCCCGGGGCACGGCCGCCAAGCCGAAACCCCCACCCATCCAGAGCGCCCTCATCCAGATTCATCTGCGCAACCTCTCTGGCGACGAGATAGCCGCGGCTCTTAATACCTCTGCCCATCCTTTCCCGCGCTTTCATCCTGCAGCCTTCGCTTCCGGCGACTTCGAAACACGCTGGAAGGGAACTCCCCAGGACGCGGAAACTCAGTTTGCTGTCGATGCCGTCCCTCCACCGATATACCCCTACGATCAGCTTCCCATCAATGCTCACGCAAACGGCCTCTACCACAACGCCAGCGACACTCTCGATCTTGCACACTTCACTCTGGCCACCCCCACCAGTCACGTTCAGGCCTCGGGCACGCTCTCCTCTAATTCCGCCGTACACCTCAGCGCCTCCACTTCAAGTCTCGCCGATTGGCTTCCGTTTGTCAGTGTCGTGCGCGGCCCCGCTCTGTTCCCGGTGGCGCTCAACGGCACTGCTACTTTCAACGGGAACATGACCGGTTCGCTCAGATCGCCCCAGCTTGCCGGCAGTCTCGCCGTCAACGATTTTGATATCACCGTGCCCGCCACAACCAGAACGCGCGCCATAAAAACGCACTGGGATTCGCTTTCCACCTCTCTTCAGCTTTCCTTCGCCGCAATTGCATTTCGTAATGCCAAATTGCAGCGTGACGAGACCTCCGCCGAACTCGAAGCGTCAGCCTCGCTTGAGCACGGCCATCTGACCGGCGACAGCACCTTCAACCTGCGCTCCAACCTCTACAACGCCGATGTAGGCACGCTCGAGCAATTCGCGGGATGGAACTATCCCGTCCTCGGCACCGCCGATCTCTCGCTCCAGGCGAACGGCACCATTTCTCAACCGCGCGCAGACGGGCAAGTCCACCTCACCAACGCCTCCGCCTACGGTGAGACCATTCGCCAGTTTGATTCCAACTTCCATATCGATCGTGAGAACTTCGCCTTCACCGACATGCACCTCTTTCACGGCGATTCCGTCGTCACCGGAAGCGCCTCCTACCGTCTCTCAAATCGGGCCTTCGCTTTTGACGTCGTCGGCAACAATCTCAATCTCGCGGACATTCGTCCGATCCAGACCAATCGCCTGAACTTCGAGGGCCTCGCCGATTTCGCTCTCAAAGGCTCCGGCACTCCCGACGCTCCCTCAGTCAACGGCAACGTCCACATCCGCTCTCTGGCCTTAAACGGCTCCATCGCTGGAGATTTCGATCTGCAAGCCGCCACCGAGGGAAGCCAGTTGCGTCTAACCGGCACCTCTCATTTCCGGCAAGGCGCGTTCGCTGTCAACGGAAATATTCAGTTGCGCAACGATTACCCGGCAAAATTGTCCTTCCAAATGGATCAATTCGATGTCGACCCGCTATGGCAGTCCTACGTTGCTGGAAAGCTCAAGACCCACTCGCTCGTCGCCGGCTCCATGGAGATGCGCGGCCCGCTCCGTTACCCTGACCAATGGGGAATCGACGGAAACCTGTCTTCCCTCGCTCTCAACGTCGAAAACGTAAAAGTCCAAAATCAGGCTCCCGTGCACTTCTCCATCGCGCACGAAACCTTGACCATCCAGCAACTCCACCTCATCGGGGATGGCACCGATCTTGCCGCCCACGGATCAGTCCAGCTTTCTGGACCCGAATCTCTCGACCTCACCGCAGACGGTCACGCCGATCTCCGTCTCCTTTCTACCTTCGATCCAAATTTCACCGCTTATGGATCGGTCGCCCTGAACCTCACCGTAACCGGAACGATTACCGAGCCATTTCCCCAGGGCCGCATACAGCTCACGAATTCTTCGCTTGCCTACGCCGGTCTTCCCAGTGGATTGACCGAACTGAGCGGTTCACTGCTTTTCACCCGCGATCACGCCCACATCGAATCGCTTGCCGCCCGAACCGGTGGCGGGGCTGTCGACCTCAAAGGCGACGCCACCTTCATCAATCACCAGCTCAATCTCAATCTCACCGCGACTGCAAGGGATGTTCGTATGCGTTACCCTCCCGGTGTCAGCTCCACCGCTGATGCGCAACTGCATTGGGTCGGTTCCCTCTCTTCATCCACAGTCTCGGGAGACATCCTCGTCAACAAAATCGCGATCACGCCAGGCTTCGACTTCAGTGCATATATCGACCGCAGCCGCCAGCTCGGCGCCGCGGCCCTCGCCAACTCTCCGCTGAATAACGTGAAGCTCGACGTTCACGTGCAGACCGCACCCGAACTTCAGATGCGCACCGCCATCGCCCGCCTCTCCGGCGACGCCGACCTCCATATTCGCGGTTCGCTCGGCCGTCCCGCGGTTCTCGGACGCGCCGACATTCTTGAAGGCCAGGCCACTTTTCACGGGACCCGCTTTACCCTCGAGCGCGGTGACATTACCTTCACCAATCCCGTCGCCATTGAGCCTCAGCTCAACCTGCAGGCCTCCACCCACGTTCGCGACTACGATCTCAACATCACCATCACCGGCACGCCTGACCGCGGATTCAACGTCAACTACCGCTCCGAGCCTCCACTCCCCAAATCCGATATCATCGCCCTCCTCGCCCTCGGCCGCACCAACGAAGAATCCGCCGCGCTCCAGGATCAGTCCAATCAAAGCTCTTTCTCCGATGATGCAACCGCGCAAATCCTCAGCCAGGCCCTGAACGCAAGCGTGGGCAATCGACTGCAACGACTCTTCGGTGCCAGCAACATTAAAATCGATCCTCAAGGACTCACCACCGAAACCAATCCCATCAGCAACGGCCCGCAAATCACCATCGAGCAGGAATTCGTTAACCACATCTCCCTCATCTACTCGACCAATGTTTCGCAAAGCTCCGAGCAGATCATTCAGGGAGAGTATTATGTGAACCGCAACGTTTCTGCCGTGGGCACGCGCGACCAGAACGGCGTAGTCAGTTTCGATCTGCGCGTCCGCACCCGCAAGAAGTAAGGCAAGAAATAACGATGTTGCGTGGACAGCCCGCCGCTACCATGACAACCCGCACACCCCAGTCCGAATACCAAACTCATGCCTGATCCAATTTCCGCGCGCCAGAATATGATCGAATTCCAACTGCGCGCGCGAGGCATTTCCGATCCGCGTATTCTCGCTGCCATGGCTCGCGTACCTCGCGATCAATTCGTATCCCCTGAATTTCTCTCGCAAGCCTATGACGATAACCCTTTGCCCATCGGTGAGGGCCAAACCATTTCTCAGCCCTACATCGTCGCCATCATGCTCGAATTACTTCAACTCAGGCCCACCGACAAAGTTCTCGAGGTCGGAACCGGCTCCGGCTACGCCACCGCGCTTCTTGCCGAGCTCGGCGGCCAGGTTTTCTCCATCGAACGCCATCCCGCGCTTGCCGATAGTGCCCGCCACACATTCGCGGCGCTCGGCAACACGAACGTCAAGATCTTCGCCGGAGACGGCGCGGTAGGCCTTCCCGCCATTGCCCCCTTCGACGCTATCCTCGTTTCCGCCGCAGCCTCCGCCGTTCCTCCCGCGCTCCTCGACCAGCTTTCAAACGACGGCAGAATGGTGATTCCCGTCGGAGCGGGAGACTCTCAACAGTTGCAATTGATCCGAATGATCAACGGACGTCCAGTCATGTCGCCGCACGAAATGGTTCGCTTCGTTCCCCTGGTTCAAGATCGGTGACTTTAAATGTTCGCCGTCAAAAGCGTCGCTAAGTCGTGCGTTGTGCTCCTGCTGGGGCGCGAAACTAGGCCAAGAAAGATCTTTCGAGGACTTGCCTCCGGTTGCCACCTCTGTGTTTCCCCAACAGAACATCTCGGTTATCTGTTGGGAACCGACGAGCGCCACCTGCAAAGGGCCATCAGAAAATACGTCAAAATCGGAGACACCGTCTATGATATCGGCGCGAACATCGGCTACGTTTCGCTTTCCCTCGCTAAAAAAGTCGGACCTTCTGGCCATGTAATCGCTTTTGAACCAGTCCCAGCCAATATCAAAGCATTTCGTCAAAACATCGAGATCAACCATCTCACCAGCGTCCAGCTCATCGAAGCCGCAGTCTCCGATGAAGCCGTAGAGACCCTTATTCGGATCGCCGGAAATCTTTCCATGGCCAGCCTGGTCTGGCACCGCAATGATCCCTCCGCCACGGAGATTTCCGTTCGAACGGTTTCGATTGATGAGTTAACAAAAGCGGGCGATCTCCCTCGTCCTGCATTCGTCAAGATTGATGTCGAGGGTGCCGAAGCCGCCGTGCTGAACGGAATGCGCCACACCATCGCCTCCGTCCGCCCAGTCGTCTTCATGGAATGCTCGGAAGCGGGCCGCGCACGAACTTGGGATTTGCTACAGGGGCTCGATTATCGCTGCCAGTCGGCAATCAGCGAAAAATGGATTGACGCCTTCGACGATTACCGTCACTCAGATTTCCTCTGGCTTCCGCGAAATAAGACAAGAAGGGGGTAATTCTTCTCCAAAAACAGAAAGCGCTAATTTTCCGGAATCGTTGCGGGGGTTGTCGTCACAGCAGCAGCTGGCATGGCATTTTGTGCTGCAGAGCCCTGTACAAGCTGTACCGCGGAATTCTGCGCATACCGCAGCACGGAGCCGGGGAAAATTCCGAGGTAAATCGTGGCAATCAGGCACACTGCAATCGCTAGGCGTGGCGCGAACGTGACCGGAGTCACCGGAATTTCTCTTCGCGACTCGCGCATATACATCCTCACGATAATGCGCAGATAGTAATACGCTCCGACTCCGCTGTTCAGCACGCCGATAATCGTCAACCAGATCAGATTCGATTTCACCGCCGCACTAAACACGTAAAACTTGGCAAAAAATCCGCCGGTCATCGGAATCCCAATCAGCGAAAGCAGAAAAATCGTCAGCGTCGCGGCCAGCATCGGCGAACTGCGCCCCAGGCCCCCGTAGTCTTCCAAAGTAACGTAGCGCTCCCCCGCATTGGCAAAATGGCTCACCACCGCAAACGCTCCCAGGTTCATCGCCGCATACGAACACGCATAGAACATCGCAGCCGACGTCCCCATCTCCGGCGCCGCCGCAAACGCCACCAGAAGATATCCTGCATGCGCAATCGAAGAGTAAGCCAGCAGTCGCTTAACATTGTCCTGAATCAGCGCGCCAAGATTTCCCAACGTCATCGACAGCCCCGCCGCAACCCAAATGACCCAGAAGATCGAGTGCACGTTGATTACAAAAACAATGCGCAGCAACACCGCAAAAGCGGCAGCCTTCGGAGCGGTCGACATTAAGCCCACTACCGGCGCCGGCGCTCCTTCGTAAACATCCGGCGTCCAGATATGGAATGGTGCGGCTGCTACCTTGAATCCCAGTCCCACAAACATGAACGCTACGGCCACCGCCGCCAGTAGTGGAATTTGTCCTGTCCGCAGAGTCTGGCCAATCTCGTTAATATTGGTGTGGCCCGTAGCCCCAAACATCAACGCCACTCCATAAAGAAAGAATGCGGTTGCGAAGGAACCCAGCAGAAAATACTTCAACGAAGATTCCGCGCTGGAAGCCTCATGCCGCCGGAACCCCGCCAGCACATAAGAGGAGATCGAAGAGATCTCCAGCGCAATAAAAATCAGAACCAGTTCAATCGCCGAAGACATCAGCGCCATTCCCACCGCACCAAAAAGAATCAAAGCATAGTATTCGCCCGCCCGTATCCGCTGCACACCCATATATTCGTACGAGCTCAGAATCACAATCGCGGCAATCGCAATAATCAGCACATGAAAGAAAATGCTGAAACCATCCACCTGCACCATGCTCCAGAAGCCCTGCCCCGGAGCCTGCGCCATAAACCAAATCGAGCCCAGTGCAGCCAGTGTTCCCACAAACGCAATCCCTGCCAGCAACTTCTGGTTTTTTCGCTCATCAATCAGAGGCTCGAGCATCATCACAATCATGCCGAAAATCGACAGCACAATCTCCGGCAGAATACGCGCATAATCGGAGCTCTGCGGCAAACTTTGAAAATAGATGGGAACCAAATGCCTCATCGTGGCAGGCTCCGTCGCAATGAAGATCATTGGCCCACCATCCGGCTGGCCAGCCGCGTAAACGGACTGAGCGCCGCTTGCACCGCGGGATCAATCGCTCCCAGCCACAAAATCGGTGCCACGCCCATCACCAGTGAAGTCACTGCGCAAGGCCATACTGCCCATTTTTCATATCCCGAAAGATCACCAAGAGCGTTATTCGCGGCGTGCGTAACCTTCCCAAAGAACACCCGCTGATACATCCAAAGCAAATAAACCGCGCTCCAGATCACGCCGGTTGCGGCCAGCACTGCAAAAACCGCCTTCGCCTGAAACGTTCCACTCAGCACCAGAAATTCGCCTATGAATCCATTCAACAGCGGCAACCCTGCCGACGCCAGCACAATTGCCAGGAACAACGCGGCATACAGCGGCATGATCGAGGCCAGCCCGCCGAATTCTCTAATCTCATACGTGTGCCGCCGTTCATGCAAAATTCCCGCCAGCATGAACAGCCCGCCGGTCGAAATCCCGTGTGCCAGCATCACAAACATCGCCCCGTCCAAACCGGCCTGCGTGAAGCTGAAGATGCCCAGAACAACAAACCCCAAGTGGCTCACCGACGAATAAGCGATCAGCTTCTTCATGTTCGGCTGCACCATCGCCACAAGTGCGCCATAAACAACGCCAATCACCGCCAGCACCATGATCCACGAAGCGTTCCGCCGCGCCTGCTCCGGAAATAATCCCAGGTTGAAGCGCAGCATCCCGTAGGTTCCCATCTTCAGCAGCACGCCAGCCAGCAAAACCGAACCTGCCGTCGGAGCCTCCACGTGCGCGTCCGGCAACCATGTATGAAAAGGGAACAGCGGAACCTTTACCGCAAACGCCAGAAAAAATCCCAGGAAAAGCCACTGCGCGGCAGCGGGGAATTTCGGAACTGCGCCGCTGGCGATCTGATCGCGAATCACGACGAAGTCGAAGCTGCCAGTGTGCGCATAAAGCCACAAAATTGCCGCCAGCATGAAAACCGAGCCGATCATCGTATACATGAAAAACTTCACGGCGGCGTACACCTTGCGCTCATGTCCAAACATACCAATCAGCAACGTCATCGGAATCAGCGTCGCCTCCCAGAAGAAGTAGAAGAGAAAAAGATCCAGCGAAGTAAACACACCGATCAGCGCCGTCTCCAAAATCAGCAGCAGGATGAAAAACTCTTTCACGCGCTCACGAATGGAGGTCCAGGAAATCAGTACGCACAACGGAGTGAGGAAGGTAGTAAGCACTACCAGCCACAGCGAAATTCCATCCACTCCCATGTGATAGTGAATATTTGGAGTGGAGATCCACTGCCTGTCGATTTCATACTGGAACCCAGCCTGCGAGCGGTGGAAGTAAACCGGCAAGTGCAACGACAAAACAAACGTCAACAGAGAAATGACGAGCGCAAAAATCCGTATATCGCGATCCCGTCGCGGCAGTAGCATCAGCAGCAATCCGCCGGCCAGCGGCGCAAACGTCACCAGCGTCAAAATCGCCTGATCCAGATCGCGGATGTTCATAATGTCTCCACCCACTTCCAGATCACGAACGCAATCACCACCGCCGCCCCAGCCGCAATCCACCCTGCATAAGAACGAATGTTTCCCGACTGCATGTGCCGCACTTCATCCGAAACATGCCGCGCTCCGTCGCCCGCGTCGTTAACCGCCGCGTCGATAATGTTCCGGTCCACTCCCTGCCATAAAATTCGCGTCGACCCATCGATCAGCGGCTTCACAAACAGCGCGGCATACAACTCATCGACGTAATATTTGTGAACGAGCGTTCGATACGCTCCTGAGAACGACGCGGCAATCCGGTCCGGCAACTCGGGATTTTTGTAATAAAGCAGCCAAGCCAGCCCAAACCCAAGCAATGCTGCAAACACCGAAATACCCGTAAACATCAATTCCATGGAAGCCCCGGTCCTAGGCTCACCTCCGTCAGTCTGCTGCTCCGGAACATCCTTTTCTCCCACGGCTGCGCTCTGAGTATTGGCCGGAATGCTCCCATGAAACACCGGCCCAAGAAATTTATCGAACCGGTCATTTCCGCCCAGCGATCCTGGCACGCCGACGTATCCGCCAATCACCGAGAGCACAGCCAGAATCACCAGCGGCACAACCATTACCGACGGACTCTCGTGAATCCCACCATGCCCGTGTCCCCCGCTCGCTTCGTCCGCCGAATGGCCTCCGTGCCCATGCGCCGCTTCCGCCTCGCCGCGATATTCCCCAAAGAAAGTCAGAAACCACAACCGGAACATGTAAAAAGAAGTGATCAGCGCCGTAACCACTCCCACCAGCCAGTAAACCCAACTCGCCTGATAAGCTCGCCAGAGAATCGCATCCTTACTAAAAAATCCCGCGAACCCCGGAATCCCCGAGATCGCCAGCGTAGCTGCCGTCATCGTCCAAAATGTCCAGGGAATCTTTTTCCGCAGCCCGCCCATCTTTCGCATGTCCTGCTCGCCGCCCACAGCATGAATCACCGAACCCGCAGCCAGAAACAAAAGCCCCTTAAAGAATGCGTGCGTCATCAGATGGAAGATTCCCGCCGAAAACGCCCCCACGCCGCAAGCCATGAACATGTAACCAAGCTGCGAGACAGTCGAGTAGGCGAGAACTTTCTTGATATCCATCTGCGCAATGCCAATTGTCGCCGCAAAAAATGCGGTCAACGTCCCAATGATCGCCACCACAGTCAGCGCCATTGGCGCGCGCTCGAAGATCACATGCGAACGCGCAACCATATAAACGCCCGCCGTCACCATCGTCGCCGCATGAATTAAAGCCGAAACCGGCGTCGGGCCCTCCATCGCGTCCGGCAGCCAAATATAAAGAGGAATCTGCGCCGACTTCCCGCAAGCCCCAACCATCAGCAAAATCCCAATCGTAGTCAGCAATCCAGCGCCCGCCGCCTCGGCCGGTATCGGCCCAATCGCTCCAAAGACTCGAGCAAAATCCAGTGATCCAAAATGCTTGATCAGCAGAAACAGCGCGATCAGGAATCCAAAATCGCCAATACGATTAACAATGAAAGCTTTTTTTCCCGCCGATGCCGCCGAATCTTTCGTGAACCAGAATCCAATCAGCAGATACGACGCCAGACCGACACCCTCCCAGCCAATAAACATTTGCAGGTAGTTACCCGCCAGCACCAACGTCAGCATGAAAAACATGAACAGATTCAGATACGTAAAAAACCGGTAATAGCTCGGATCGTCCCACATGTACCCGACCGAGTAGACGTGAATCAGAAATCCCACACCAGTCACTACCAGCAGCATCACCAGCGAAAGCTGATCGAGATAAAACGCGAAGTCCGCGCTGAAGCTCCCGGCCCGGATCCAGTGCGCGAAAAACTCCTGGTAGGGAAGTGACAACGATGAAAATCGCGCCGCCACCCACAAAGCCATGGCAAACGCCGCCCCGCTGAACACCAGCGCAACCGCCGTCACCGCCTGCCGCGAGGACCTCTTGCCGAAAAATCCATTGATCGCCGCTCCTGCCAGCGGCAGGATCGGAATCAGCCAAAGATTGAGCATGGGATTCATAGCTTGAGCAGATTCACCTGGTCCACATTCAACGTTTCACGCGTACGGTAAACAGAAATAATGATCGCCAGCCCCACCGCCGCTTCTGCCGCCGCCACCACCATCACAAAGAACACAAAAATCTGTCCCGCCAGCGCATGCCACTGCGCCGCGAACGCGACAAACGAAAGATTCACGCCATTCAGCATCAGCTCAATCGACATGAAGATCGTGATGATGTTGCGCTTGATCAGAAATCCCACCACGCCGCAGCCAAACAGAAATCCGCTGAGCAACAGGTAATGCGAGAGTGGAACCATCACTCCGCCTTCCCGGCCGGCGATTCCGGCTTGCTGGCCAGAACCACTGCGCCCATGATGGCAATGAGAATCAATACCGAAGTCACTTCAAATGGCAGCAGAAAATTGTGAAACAACAATTGAGCAATCTCCCTGGGATGCCCCGGCAAAGCGCCAATCGCGACGTCGCCAGTCCCCGATCGCCGCAGCACCACCCAAGCCATCAGCACGCTGGTGATCAGAATCCCCGGCACACCCAGCAAAAACGCAACGCGGCTGCCCTTCGTCTCTTCCTCTTCGCCTGCGTTCAGCAGCATTATGACGAAAACGAACAGCACCATGATCGCGCCCGCATAAACGATCACCTGCACCGCAGCGACAAACTCCGCACCGAGCAGCAAATACTCTCCCGCCAGCGCTCCCATCACCGCAATCAGCGACAAAGCGCTGTTAATCGGATGCCGCTGCGCCAGCAGGTTCACCGCCCCGCCTACGCAGACCGCGCCAAAGGCCAAAAATAAAATGAGATGAAAACTCATAAGGACTTCTGATTATCGGACACCTTCAACATCACTGGGTGCCGCATGTCTCGCCGTTTTTGCGAGACATAGCAACCACAAAGGGTGTCAATTTTGAACCGAAAACCGCCGGCTAATTAACCGACCACTGAACATTGCCTCCACCTACCACGCCACTGCAATCGCCGTCGCCACGAGATTCGCAATCGCCAGCGGCAGCAGAAACTTCCATCCAAAGGCCATCAGTTGATCGTAGCGGAAGCGCGGCAACGTCCCGCGCACCCATATATAAAGAAATAGGAAACAGAAAACTTTCGCCCCAAACCAAAACAGCGGCAGCAGCGCCCGCACCAGCGGAGGCCCAATCAGCGGCCCGTTCCATCCCCCAAAAAACAGCAGCGTAGCCAGGCAGCCGACGGTAATCATGTTCGCGTACTCCGCCATAAAGAACATTGCGAACTTCATCGAACTGTATTCCGTGTGATAGCCCGCAACCAGCTCAGTCTCCGCCTCGGGCAAGTCAAATGGAATGCGGTTGGTTTCCGCGTACGCCGCCATCAGATAAATAAAGAACCCAATGAACTGCCCGTGAAAAATATTCCACCGCGGAATCACATGCAGAAATCGCCCACCCTGGGCATTGACAATATCGCGCAAACTGAAGCTGCCCGACTGAATCAGAATTCCAACCAGCGACAACCCCAGCGCAATCTCATAACTGATCATCTGCGCGCTGGCGCGCAGCCCGCCCAGCAGCGAATATTTGTTATTCGACGACCACCCGGCCAGCGCCACTCCATAAACACCCAGCGAGGTCACGCCCAGAATCAGCAGCAGCCCAATGTTCACATCGGTGATCTGCAGCGGAATGTTGTAACCGAAAATCGGAAGCGAATTGCCGAACGGAATCACCGCAATCGAAGTCAGCGCAAAGATCACGGCAATCATCGGCGCAGCCAGGAATAGCGGTTTGTAAACGTGAGGCGGCGTCAGATCTTCCTTGAAGAAGAACTTTAGCCCATCGGCCGCCGGCTGCAGCAGTCCAAACGGCCCCACCCGCGTGGGCCCCCACCGGTTCTGCATGTGCCCAACAACTTTGCGCTCCAGCCAGACCGAATAAGCAACCGCCGTCAACAGCACGACAAGAACGACCACCGACTTGATGACAGAAATCAGAATGAAAATGGAAAGCGGCAAAAGGTCGTTCCTCAATAACTCCGCAGTTCAAAAGTTGGAAGACAGTAGCAAATGATTAGCGAATAACGCGCACACCGGACAAATGAAACCGGGCGTGTTTTCAAATACCCAACTACTCCCACCTACAAAATTACTAAATATTGTTCAGTCCGCCGCGACTTCCGCTGGCGCAACTTCGCGGCTTTCGATCACTGATTTCAAAGCTCGCGAATAACGTCCCAAAGTTCCCGACGTAAAAAGACTGTCGTTCGCCGGAACAATCAGCCCCGGCTCATGTGCGACGCCGGGTCCGGCTTCCGCCAGAGAAGTATGCTCACTGTTACCCGCCAACAGATTCATTCGCGACACGTCATACCCCGGCACCAGCCGCTGAATCTCATCCAGAATCGCCGTCGGATCAAACGGGCTCATCTTTAATTCCAGCCCGCGCGCCTCCAGCCATACCGCATGCCGGTCGGCCTCGCCCGATTGCGCTCCCCGAGACTGTCCCATATCGGCCTGCGTGCCTCCGCCAAACGGCACTAGCTTGTGCACATCGAATCCCATCGCATCGGCGATGCGCACCGTCATCTCAAAATCGCTTTTTGTGCCCGTGATTTCGCCAGCTTTTTTCACCAGCTGAACATCGCCGCATGTGTTGGTAAATGTTCCAGACTTTTCGTAAGCATTAGCCGCAGGCAGCACAACATCGGCCATCACCGCCGTCTCGGTCAAGAACATATCCTGCACGACTACGAAGCTCTTCGAGAAAGCAAACGGATCGACACCCATACGCCCCACCGGATTCGAACCAACCACGTATAAGGCCTTCAACTTCCCAGCTTTCCCAGCCTCAATCATTCCCAGCAGGTCAAGACCGGGAACGGCTGGAATCTCTCCCCATTCCTGATGAAACTCGCTGCTCCCACTCGTGGGGCGATATCCCGGCAACAGGTCAGGATACAAACCCATATCAGCCGCTCCGCGCGAGTTCGCATAATCCGCCAGGCAAACAAACTTCGCGCCCGGGATCGCCGAACCGAACCTCACAAGATCCGTAACGCCCGACCCGCGCAACTCCGAACCAAAAATGATTACCAGTTTTTCTTCACTGCGAAGCTTCTCCCGCAGCCCAATCCATGCGTCCTTATTCATCGACGAATGAATCAGCGCATCCGCCGCTCCATCGTCGCCCGAGAGGAACGAAGCCACCTTGCTTTCCAGTCCCACGCCGATCCGGGTAAAGCCAGTAGCCTGCCGGCGCAGCTTGATCGGTTCGCGAATTAATCGATGTAAAGCCGCGCGCGGTGCAGCCGCACGTTATTGCGAATCTGCCAGGCCAGCAGCGGATGCTGCTCAGTAGGATCATTTCCGATCAAAAGAATGGCCGGAGCCGTAAACACCTCCGTCATGCTGGCCGTCGCGTTCTTTTTACCGCGAAGCGCCGCCGCAAAAGCAGGGAAGTCAGCTGTTCGATGGTGATCGACATTATTCGTCTTTAAAACCACCCGGGCAAACTTCGAGAGCAGATAGTCTTCCTCATTCGTAGTCCGCGTCGAACCGATCACGCCAATCGCTGCGCCGCGGTCCACATCCCGAATCGCGGCAAACTTCTCCCCGATTAATTCGAACGCATCCTCCCAAGTCGCCGGTACCAGCTTGCCATCCTTGCGGATCAGAGGCTGCTTCAGCCGCTCTTCATGATTCGCAAAGTCAAACGCATATCGCCCCTTGATGCAAAGGAAATCCCCATTCGTTCCGCTCTTATCGCGGTTGTCTCCTCGAACAATCTCCATGCCGGTGTCAGCCCGCCGCACCCCCAATGTCGTCTTGCAGCCATCGCCACAGTGCGTGCAAGTCGTCCCAATGTGCTTCATCTCCCAGGGCCGCGTTTTATATCGATAAGCCCCCGAAGTCAGCGCCCCGACCGGGCAAATGTCGATGCACATTCCGCACTCTTCGCATTCCAGGTGATCCTCTTTATTAGGAGCGATAATCGAACTCACGCCGCGGTTCTGCACACCCAAAGCCCAAACATCCATCCCTTCGCCGCAAACCCGCACGCATCGATAGCACAAAATGCACCGCGGACGATCGAAGAACACCACCGGCGACCACTGCTGCTCATCCTTATGGTTCTTCGCCTCCATGAACTTCGACTCAGCGGCGCCATAGGTGAACGTCATATCCTGCAACTCGCACTCGCCGCCAGCATCGCACACCGGACAATCCAGCGGATGGTTTCCCAGCAGCAACTCCAGCATCGACTTCCGCGCCTGCTTGATCTCCGCGCTGTCCGAAGTCACAACCATGCCCTCGCTAACCACAGTCGTACACGCAGTCTGCAGCTTAGGCATCTTCTCAATCTTTACCAGACACATCCGGCAAGCGCCCTGCAAAGACAGATTGGGGTAATAGCAAAACGAAGGCACTTCGATGCCAGCCGTCTTGCAGGCCTCAATCAGCAGCGTCCCGGCAGGTACCGTTAGCTTTTTGCCGTCAACAGTAAGATTCACATCAGCCATAACATTTATGATTTAGTAATCGCGTAATTTGTAAATTAAAAGCGCGGTCGGGTTTCAATTTACAAATTACCCGATTACAAAATTACTCAATTCTTTCACCCCGCCAGCACCGGCAATCGCTCGATCGCTCCTTCCTTTTCATAAGGACAAGGCCGGCCCTCAAGGTGATCTTCAAACTCGCTGCGAAATTTCTTGATGAATCCAATCATTGGCATTGCCGCCGCATCGCCCAGCGGACAGAACGTCCGCCCCAGCATGTTCTCCGACAAGTACTGCATGTTGTCGATATCTTTCTTCACCCCGCCCCCAGCATGAAAACGAGTCAGAGTTTTCTTCAGCCAATCCGTCCCCTCGCGGCAAGGGATGCACCATCCGCAACTCTCATGCTGATAGAACTTCATCGTTCGCAAAGCAAACTTCACAATGCACTGCGCATCATCGATCACTACCACTCCGCCCGATCCCAGCATCGATCCAGCCTTCGCCACCGAATCAAAATCCATCGCCACGTCAATCTCTTCCGCCGTCAGGCACGGAGTCGAAGATCCTCCCGGCACCACCGCCTTCAGCTTCCTCCCATTCAGAACGCCGCCGGCCACGTCATAAATCATCTTCTTCAGGTTGTAGCCCATCGGCAGCTCATAAACTCCAGGCTTCGCCACGTTGCCGCTGAGGCAAAACAACCGCGTGCCGCCATTCTTCGGCGTACCGATCTTCGCATACCACTCGGCGCCGCCCAGAATAATGTGCGGCACGCTAGCCAAAGTCTCCGCATTATTAATGACCGTCGGCCCGCCCCAAAGCCCAACCACGGCAGGGAAGGGAGGCCGAATCCGCGGAATCCCACGCTTGCCCTCAAGCGACTCCATCAGCGCCGATTCTTCACCAACCTCATAAGCCCCAGCGCCGCCGTGCCAGTAAATATCGAGATTGCGTCCGCTGCCAAAAATATTTTTTCCGGCAAATCCCTTCGCGTAAGCGTCGCGAATCGCTTTCTGCATAATGTTCGAGAGATATCGATACTCGCCGCGAATGTAGATGTACCCGCTGGCCGCACCCACCGCCAGCGCAGCAATCATCACGCCCTCAATCACCGCATGCGGATCGTGCTCAAAAATCAGCCGGTCTTTACAAGTTCCCGGCTCGCTCTCGTCACCATTGCACAAAACATACTTCGGCTTGGCCGATTGCTTCGGCACAAACGACCATTTCATTCCCGTCGAGAATCCAGCCCCGCCGCGCCCGCGCAATCCCGAATTCTTTACCTCATTAATAATGGAGTCCGCATCCATCCCGAGCGCCTTCTGCACAGCCTTGTAGCCGTCCAATTCGACGTAGCGGTTGATATCAGTCGCGCCCATACCAAAGCGCCGCGACACCACCTTCACCTCATCGGGATGAGAAACCAGAGAAGCCATTGTTAATTTAGTAATTTGGTAATTTGTAAATTGAAAGAATCGAATCGAGTCGTTTTCAGATTACTCAATTACCAAATTACAAAATTACTAAATTTCTTATCCCCGTCTATATCCGTCCAAAATCTCATCAACTTTTTCCCGCGTCAGGTTTTCATGAAAGTCATAGTTCACCTGCGCCGCCGGAGCCCAGCTGCAAGCCCCAATGCACTCCACTTCTTCCAGCGAAAACATGCCGTCCGCGGTAGTTCCTTTGTGGCCGATCCCCAGCTTCCTCGAGCAGTAACGCAAAATCTCCTCTCCGCCCCGCACCAGGCAGCTGATATTCGTGCAGACCTGCACATTAAACTTCCCGCGCGGCTTGGTGGTCAGCATCGAGTAGTAGCTGATCACGTTCCGCACCTCAAGCTCCGTCAAATCCAACCGCCCGGCAATCTCCGCAACCACTTCGTCGGAAAGAAACCCAACTTCATCCTGCGCATAAAGCAAAGTAGGCACCAGCGCCGACCGCTTCGTCGGATAATGCGGCACCATCTCCGCAAACCGCGCCTCGAACTCGTCAGAGAACTTCATGATTTTGTGATCGCGTAATTTGTAACTTAACTTGCTCGTCGGGCGGTGTGGCGACACGCCGGGAAAATAGCACTCAACTCACAAGCCTCCTTCAAAATATCCTTACACCGCTCACTGCTAACGATGTCGCAATCCGAAAGCATTTCGAGCCAAAATACCGTTTCGTCCGCTTCTTCAACTACGAGGCCGATCTTGGCAATCCATTCAGCACGCGATCTTCCTCGACATGCCGCTCGATAATTCGCGGCGACAGCGGTTCCACAACGGAGTAGCTGTTTTCCCACAACCTGCGAATCTGCGGTATGCGGCAGCGATCGGTAAAGCCTCACAATGCGAACGGCAAAAGCCTTTGTTCGATCCCGCAATTCCTGAGGCCCGGTGGACATTAAACTCACCGCCGGCTTTTAATTTACAAATTGCCCGATTACCAAATTACAAATTCCTACCTATCAATCTCTCCCAGCACAATGTCGATCGACCCAATCGCCGCCACCACATCGGCAATCAGCCCGCCCTCGCACATCGCCGGCAAAGTCTGCAAATTCGCTAAACAAGCCGCCCGCATATGCACTCGATAAGGTTTCGCGGTCCCATCACTAACCACGTAATACCCCATCTCCCCGCGCGGAGACTCCACCGCCTGGTAAACCTCTCCCGCCGGAACCGCAAAACCTTCAGTGATGATCTTGAAGTGATAGATCATCGCCTCCATCTGCGTCTTCATCTTTTCCCGGTCCGGCAACACAATCCCCGGAGCGTCAGCCTTAATCGGGCCCTCCGGCATTCCGTCCAAAGCCTGCCTCACGATTCCAATCGACTCCCGCAGCTCCGCCACGCGGCACAGATACCGCGCGAAAACGTCGCCCTCAGATCTCACCGGCACATTGAACTTGAACTTCTCATAACTGGAATAAGGCATATCGCGCCGCAAATCAATATCCACGCCGCTGCCGCGCAGCGTCGGACCGCTCGCCCCCAGAGCAATCGCATCTTCCGCCGTCATCCGCGCCACGCCCTTCGTCCGCATCATCCAGATCGGATTTCCCGTCAGCAAATTCTCGTACTCATCCACGCGATCCGGAAAATACCCGGCAAACTCCCGCACCCGATCGAAAAATCCCAACGGCGGCTCCAACGCCACTCCGCCAATCCGAAAGTACGAAGTCATCATGCGTTGCCCGCTGATCGCCTCAAACATGCGCAGCACTTCTTCGCGCTCGCGGAAGCAATAAAGAAAAACGGTCAGCGCGCCAATATCCATGGCATGCGTCCCTAGCCACACCAGATGCGAATTGATCCGCGTCAACTCATTCATCAGAACCCGCATCCACTGTGCCTTCGCAGGAATCTCCAGCCCCAGCAGCTTTTCCACCGCCAGCACGTAACACAAATTGTTCGTCATCGGGCATAGATAATCGATGCGATCCGTGAGCGGCACCACCTGCTGATAAAACTTGGCCTCGCAAGTCTTCTCAATTCCCGTGTGCAAGAACCCAATATCCGGCATCATCCGTACTACGGTCTCGCCATCAATCTCCAGCAAAACGCGCAACACCCCATGCGTCGAAGGATGCTGCGGCCCCATGTTCAGGATCATCGTGCGATCCTGCCCAGGCTCCAGCACCGGCGTTGGTGTCAAATGCGCCATAACCTACCGGTAACCCTCCACCGGATAATCCTTCCGCAGCGGATGCCCCTCCCAATCCTCCGGCATCAACAGCCGCACTAAATAAGGATGCCCCGCAAACCGAATCCCGAAGAGATCAAATACCTCGCGCTCAAAATAATTCGCCCCCGCCCACACCGGCGTCACCGAATCGACCACCGGACTGGCGCTGTCGAGCCGAACCTTCAGCCGCACTCGCTCTTTTTTCGAAATCGACAACAGGTGATAAACCACTTCAAATCGAGGCTCAGCTGGAAACCAATCCACGCAGGTCACATCGGAAAGAAAATTAAATAAGCACGAAGCGTCATCCCGCAGCAGCGCACAAGCCTCGCGAATACAAGAACGGTCCACGTAAATCGTCATCTCATCGCGGTCGAACTTCGCCCCACTCACCGCCGCCGAGTTCCAAGCCAGCAGCCTTGCTACCGCCGGATGAGCCTTAAGTTGTTCGAGATCAGTGACAGGGGGAGCCAAAGCCATCACCGCACTCTCCCTCGCGCTGCTTCCGGGCCCCAATCCAGCACGCCCTTTTTCCACACGTAGAAGAACCCAACCAGCACAATCCCGATGTAAACAAACATCTCCCACAGCCCAAAGTGCTTCAAATCGCGCAGAATAATCGCCCAGGGATAGAGAAACACCGCCTCAACATCGAACAGAATGAAGAGCATGCCCACCAGGTAGAACTTCACCGAGAAGCGCCCGCGAGCGTCCCCGACCGGCGCCATCCCAGATTCATACGGAGACATTTTGGCCCGGCTCGGTTTACGCTGCCCAACGATCCAGGAAAGGGTGATAATTGCAGTTGCAATCGCGCTCGCCAGCAGAAAATGAATCAGAAACGGCAGGTAGCGAGCAAAGTAATTGTCCGGCATAGGAGGAGCTATATATAATTCGCGCCAAGCGTTCGATAAACATTCTAGATTAGGTGCTGGCGCGCGGCAGTGTCAAGGGAACGCGGCCCAATTTTGCCGATTCGGGAAAGAAAAAATGCAATTGGCAGCTTTGTAATTGAAAATTGGGAAATCGAAAATCCGAATGCAGTTTCTGAGGAACAACCAGCAGGGATGAGCCCTTGAATCACCAAAGTTACGACATTACCAATTACTCAATTTTATGATCTTCGGTTTCAACACCGACGTTAAACACGGCGACACCATCTACCACGTGCAGAGCGAAGCCCGCGAAAGCGAGAAGCTCCTGCAAACCCAGGTCTTCGTTCGCGGACGCTGTATCGGCAAAAAAGCCATCTCCTACGCCGCCTCAGCCATGGAACCCGGCTTCGCCGATCCTCAAAAAGAACAGCAACTGCGCGATCTGCACCGCCTGGTCCTGGAAGCCATAAAAGAGGGCAAGGTGGAAACCGTTCTCGACCGCGCCGAAACCGAATCCCTGGCCGGCATCAAGCAACTCGACGTGCAATGGGTGAACGCCGAATCCGTACACAACGACCGCAGCCTGACCATGAAGCTGCGCGTGACCGAAGCCGGCACCGCCGTCCCCAGCGCCCGCCTGACCTTCCGCTTCGCCCGCCCGGACGCCGCTCCTTTTTATACGCAAGCCGTAACCGATTCCCGAGGCGCCGCCATCATCACTTTAGACGTAGAAGAATCCGCCCTCCCCGACTCTTCCATTATGGTGCAGGCCAACCACGAAGGCCGCACCGTAACCAGAAAATTCGCCCTGCGCAAAGCCTGACGATGCGAGTTTCATGAGATCAAAATTACTAGTGAATCAGAAGTGGGTGCCCCATCCTTGCCGCATAACCGCTGCATGGATCTCCTCACTGTTGGAGCGGCATGGGCGGGGATTTGGACTTCTTCGACGGATGCACCACTGCTGAACTGACTCCATCCATGAACCTGCAAATCAACGGAGAAGCCCGCACCTTTCCCGATCCCGCAAGCCCAGATTCATTGACGCTAACGAACCTAATCGAGTCGCTAGGCATGAAATCCGACCGTGTGGCGGTCGAACTAAATCACGAAATCGCACCCCGCGACCGCTGGCAACAAATTGCCCTGAAAGACGGAGACCGCCTGGAAATAGTCCACTTCGTCGGCGGGGGAGCGATCTAGGTTTCGTTGCCGGTGCATTTTTTAGATTTGTCATTCTGAGCGCTCCTACGAGCGAGTGCGAGTCGAAGAATCTCTCCAGCCACCGCGTCACCCATCCCCGGCGCAGCATTCCTCAACCCCGCCGCTGCGGAATGGATGAGGCCCTCTGCGATGTTCCATCGCCCGATCGCCAAATTACCCGATCTCCCACCCCAGCACTCTTCTAGTTAACGCCCATTGTCACTCTTCCATTGACACCCTCCCGCCTGCATCTAGAATGTTTGAAACATTTGACTCTGGGAATGTTTCAAACATAAACTCGCACCCATGCCAGACCGTTTTCCATCAAACGAGGTCATCGCGCTGACCGGCATCACCGCCCGCCAGCTTCAATGGTGGGATGAGCGCGGTGTTGTCAAGCCCGAGCGCGAGGGTCATCGTCGCCTCTACTCCATGCAAAACGTCATGGAGATCGCCGTCATCTGTGAACTCCGCCGCAAAGGCTTCTCACTTCAAGGCGTGCGCAAAGTCATGCGCTTTCTGCAACGCGAATTCGGCAAAGGTCTCGCGGAAATCACCGCCCGCAACTCAGACCTTCACTTGCTCACCGACGGCACGCATCTTTATCTGGAAACTTCAGCGAAGCAGATCGTCGACATCCTGAAGAATTCGAAGCAGCCGATTCTAAGTGTCTGCCTCACCGACGCCGTCCGTCAGGTGCGCGCCGAGGTGATCGCAAGAAAGGCGAGTACCTCCGTAACATCGGTAATCGAACGCCGGCGTGCTAGAAAGGTTTCTTAGATACCTTTTTGCATTGGTTCGGGCGTGTTGTCGATTTGAAAGGGCGCGGCTTCAAGCCGCGCCGTTAAGGCCGCAGATAAGGGTCGCAAATCCAAACGGCTTTAGCTGCTGGAGTCGCTGTTTCTGGAGTCGCTGTTTAAAGACAGGAGGAATGCATGGTCGGAGAACTGGATATCTTGAACGAGTGGATTCCCGAACAAATGCAGCCCGGAACCGTCTTTGTCCTGGAAAATGCCGGCGAAGTCGGCGAAAAGGAAGATCCCTACTGGGCCGTGCTCGCGTGCCCATCCTGCGGAATGCTCGGCCTCATCACCCGCCGCCAGATCAACGGCCTCGTTCCCGTAATCTGCGGCTCCGAACAATGCTCGGCGCAATTCTTCATTCGCGAAAGCGAAGTAGTCGTTCGAAAACCATTCTAAGCCTGGGCGAAGCGGGCGCCCTCGCCCGCTAAACCTTCGTCAACTCCACCGGCACCTGATCCACAATCTCAATCCCAAATCCCTCCAGCGCCGCCACGCGCTTCGGACGATTCGTCAGCAACCGTATCCTCCGCAGATTTAAATCCGACAAAATCTGCGCTCCAATCCCAATCTCCCGTTGCGTCTGCTTCTCATTGTCAAGCAAAGCCGGCAACTTCCGCCCGCGATGAAAAGTAAGCGCCGATCGCTCTCCGGCTTTGTCAATCGAAAATCCCTTCGACGTTTGGTGCAGATAAATCAGCGCCCCACGCCCTTCGCGTTGTATCCGCCGCAGTGCGCCCTCAAGCGTCGCGTGGCACTCACATCCAGTAGCGCCAAAGACATCCCCCATCAGGCAGTGAGCATGCATGCGCACCAGCACAGGCGCATCGCTGTTCTCGATGTCTCCGCGGAGCAACGCCACATGCGATTCCCCGCCATCAATCTCGCTCTCGTATGCGATCAGCCGGAACTCCCCAAACCGCGTATCGACCAGCGCCTCGCCCACGCGATGCACATAACGCTCATGAGCCATGCGATACCGGATCAGTTCCGCCACCGTCAACATCTTCAAATCGTGCTCGCGGCAGAACTGAATCAGATCCGGAACCCGCGCCATCGTGCCATCATCTTTCATGATTTCGCAGATGATTCCCGCCGGAATCAATCCCGCCAGCCGCGCCAGATCAACCGAAGCCTCTGTCTGTCCGGCGCGCACCAGCACTCCGCCCTTACGTGCGCGAAGAGGGAATACGTGTCCCGGCCGCGCCAGATCGCTCGCCTTCGTCGCCGGATCAATCGCCACTTGAATCGTCCGCGCCCGGTCATATGCCGAGATCCCCGTCGTCACGCCTTCGCGCGCATCAATCGCCTCGCAAAACGCCGTCCCATACTGCGATGTGTTCTCCGCCGACATCGGCCCCAGCCGCAAATGCTCCAACCGCTCCTCCGTCATCGTCAGGCAAACCAGCCCGCGTCCATACTTCGCCATAAAATTAATGGCTTCCGGGGTGACTTTCTCTGCAGCCAGCGTAAGGTCGCCCTCATTCTCGCGGTCCTCATCATCGACCACAACAATCATGCGGCCCGCGCGTATCTCTTCTATCGCAGTGGGAACATCGGCGAAGCTTTCAGCGCTCATGCCGTAATTGTATCGCCGATCAATCGTCGATACTCACTGCCGCCCCGTTCTGAATCCGTAAAACCCGCTTTCTCTTTTGACCCTTAAGCCGAGTCTGCTAGATTTTCGCAGCACTTCCCAGGAGGCTTCCATGAAATCTCTCGCCGCCGCATGTCTATTGGCTCTTCTCCTCGCGTCCGCCCCAACCCCAGGCGCAGCCGACGACAAAATGCCGCCACTCAGTCTGCTGAAAGGCACCCCCGCCCTGTCGGACGCCAAGCACCCCACGCACTTCACCGTCGACCGAGACAAGGGAACTGTCGAAGTAGTCCCCGTAGAAGAAAAAGACGCCGACTAACTGAGTGTGGGAACGAACACTCCTATTCGTCGCCTTTGTCCTTTTGTTCTTGCGGTTGATGTTGCTCTCGGAAACGACCGTCCGCGAGGACTCCGCGGCTTTATCTCATCCCATCACGATTTCGGCCGACCGACCCTATAGGCGCCGACCGGCTGTGCCTCCGCGAACCCAGAAAACCAGAGTCAAAACTAACGGATAAGAGTGTCCGTCCTGCACAAGCATCGCTTATACTGAGTTCTGCCATGTCCGCGGAAAAAACCTTCTACCTGGAAACCTTCGGCTGCCAGATGAACGTGCATGACTCCGAAAAAGTTATTGGCACGCTCCTCCACGAGGGATATCGCCAGGTAGAATCCGTCGAGCAAGCCAGCCTGATTCTTTACAATACCTGCTCCATCCGCGACAAAGCTGAGCAAAAGGTCTTCCACCGTCTCTCCGATTTCAAAAAGCTGCAAGCGCAAGGGAAGAAGTTCGGAGTCTTGGGGTGCGTAGCCCAACAGGAAGGCGAAAAGATCTTCGAGCGAGCCCCGCACGTCTCCCTGGTCTGCGGCTCCGCCTCGTATCGCAACCTTCCACAAATGCTGAAAGAGCTGGATAGGGCAGAGGAGGAAGCCTCAGTTTCCGCCCCGTTCGATGCTGCGTCATCCCGAAGCCCAGTGTTTTCAACAGCCGGGCGAGGGATCTCGCTCGGACCATCACTGCCCTTAGTTCGCATCACCGGGCTCGACGACCGCGAAACCGACCAGTGCTTCGAGACCGAATTTACCGCCCGCACCAATCCCCATCGCGGGTACATCACTATTATCGAAGGCTGCGACAAATTCTGCGCCTACTGTGTAGTCCCGTTCACCCGGGGAAAAGAACGCAGCCGCACCTCGGACTCAGTGCTCGCCGAGGCCCGACAGATGGCCGATCTAGGCTACACAGAGATTCAATTGCTAGGCCAGAACGTGAACTCCTACAAAGACCCGGCAGGCGAATGTTCTGGAAAGAAGCGCTCGTTCGCGGAACTGCTGGCCGCGGTAGGTGAGGTCGAAGGCATCAAGCGAGTCCGCTTCACCACCTCCCACCCAAGAGATTTTGGGCGTGACATCGTCGAAGCTATCGACGCCGTCCCCACGCTCTGCGACCACGTTCACCTTCCAGTCCAAAGTGGCTCCGACAAAGTCCTGCAAGCCATGCAGCGTCTCTACACTCGCGAACAATACCTGGAGCGAATCGCGTGGATGAAGTTGGCCAAACGCGAAATCAGCATCACTACGGACGTAATCGTCGGCTTCCCCGGCGAAACCGAGCAAGACTTCAACGAAACGCTAGTGCTGCTCGGTGAAGTCGGTTACGACGGCGTCTTCACCTTCAAATACTCGCCGCGCCCCAATACACCCTCGCTCGCTCTGGACGACGCCATTCCAGACCAGGAGAAAGCGCACCGCCTGGAAGTCCTAATGTCGAAGCAAAAAGAGATACAAATAGCCAGCTACAAGAGATACATAGGAACAAGTCAAGAAGTAATGGTTGAAGGTAAAAACACAGGCCGCAACCAATGGATCGGCCGCACCAGCCATAATAAGACCTTGAACTTCACCGCGCCAGAAACGACCGCGCCCAAAGTGGGAGGATACGCCCAAGTAAGAGTCACAACCAGTTTTCCGAACAGTCTTCTGGGCGAATTGGTGGTATAAAAGCGATCAACGGTGCAGTTTCGATGACCGAAACTCGCATCCAATCGAAAGCAGTTCGGGTCAAAGAAGTCAGGCACCTAGGAGTTCCGATGGAAGTGGAAATGACAATCCGCGGCCTTTTGATGGATCCGGTTTCGAATATGCCGATTGTGATTTTGAAGGATGTGGCCGGCGAGAGCGTGCTGCCGATCTGGGTCGGGGTTTATGAGGCGAATGCGATTGCGCTGGAGATGGAGAAGGTGGCGACGCCGCGTCCGATGACGCATGATTTGATTAAGAATGTGTTGACCGGACTTGAGACTCAGGTGCACAAGGTTGTGGTCACGGAGCTTAAGGAAGACACGTTTTATGCGGTGATTTGGCTGGAGCGCGGCGGGGAAGTGGTGAGTGTGGATTCGCGCCCGTCGGACGCGCTGGCGCTGGCCTTGCGGGTGGATTGTCCCATTTTCGTGGATGAGATCGTGCTCAAGAGTTCTAAGCAGGCGGCCAATATGTCGGACCGGGTGACTGCCGAAGAGTTGCGAAAGTATCTGGAAGGGCTGAACGACGAAGACCTGGGCAAGTATAAGATGTAACCCTTCGGTTACATAGTTCGCAGGGAATTGGCATCAACTTCACTCCCGATGCCGATTTATGGAGTGAATGCTGCTGTCCAGATGGGAAAGATTGACGGCTTTGGAGAGTCGTCCTACCCGAAAGCTGCCACAAGTCACGACTGAGAACGTGAAGAGGCTGCTGGAGGATGAGTTTTAGTGCCGCTCTAACCTGCTCGATGCTAGCGTGCTCGTCGCACTGGTGTGGCCGGAACGTTCCTTGAATAAGCGCGCCCGGCGCTGGTTTTCCCGTCATTCGTATCAAGGGTGGGCGACTTGTTCTATTGCCACAGCGGTGCTGGTCCAGGTTCTCTCGAATCCTGAGGATTCTCACCGCGAAGCCTGACGCCTTGGGCCTGCTGAGGCAGGGGAAGTGATCGCGTGACGGGCTGATCTCGGTTACTTTACATAATACCTGTTATCGGACACTAGAAAAGGATTTCCGGGTGTGGCCGGGTTCGACCGACATGCTCCAGGCGAAGGCTCGTATTGCCTCAGCGGCGTCCCTCGATTGTTTCTCCTTTCTCCAGGTAAGCGGCTAGCCAGCCCATAACCCGCTTCCAGCCTTCAGCGTGATTGGCAGCGGCGGCCGGGATCGTGGCGAAGCCTTCGTGGCGGATTTTCAGCAGCGTGCCGGTACCCGCTCGTTGCGGGCCTGCAGGATGCAGGCCGTGGACACTGCGAGGCGCGAGTTCCCAGCGCACTACGGTGCGGATAGCGCCGGTCCAACTGGCGGACCAAGTATGCACTAGAAGACGCGGCGGATCGACTTCCAGATATTCACCCTCGACGCGGAAAGTTTTGCCGTCGGTGCCGACGCCTTCGCTCGACCACTTTCCGCCGACGCGAAGATCGGCCTTCCACTCGGTGATGCGGTATTGATTTTGCGCGCCCCACCATCGGGGAACTTGAGCAGGATCTGTAATGGCCTCGAAGACTCGCGCCGGCGGAGCGGCCACAAAAATCTCTCCGTTGATTACACTCTGGTCGGGTGTGATTGCTACGCTTGCCATTTGTCTCCTCGCGGCTTCTCGCTAAGTCTCAGCGATCCTTTTGTGGAATCCCACCGTTCGGCTTCGCTCAGGGCAGGCCCTTCGAAAGGCGCGAAGGGTGGGCACCCTTTCTCGCTTCTGTTTAGACGTGCTGTTCAACAAATTGCTTGAGCTGTTGCATGACCCCGGTCCAGCCGCCGCTGTAATCTTTGCGGGACGCAGGTTCTTCCGCGAGGCCGCTGTGGGTGACTTTGAGGCGAGTGCCGGAGCCCTCGGACACGAGTTGCCAGCGCACTACGGTACGACGCGATTTGTCCTGGTGCCAGTTGGCGATCCAGGTGTAGGCGAGAGCGCGGGGAGGATCGTATTCGAGCACTTCGCCTTCACAATGGAATTGGCTGACGCCGTTTACATTTAATTTTGAGGGCGCAGTGTCATAGGTCCACTTGCCGCCGCGGCGGGGCTCGAGTGTGAAGCTTTGGATGCGACAATCGCCTCCGGTCCACCACAGCATTACCTGTTTGGGATCGATGAGGGCCTGAAAAACGCGGTCCGGGGGCGCGGCGATTTGAATCTCGCTGACGACTGAATCGAGATCGGGCGTGATGATGGTTGAGGCCATGCGTAGCTCCATTTATTTGCTGGAAGAACTTTTTTCTACGAAATCTTTGATCTGTTGCACGAGGCCGGGCCATCCCTGGCTGTAGCCCTGGGCCGTGCCGGCGAGCGCGGCGAGACCGCTGTGCGTCACTTTTAAATGTGTGCCGACTTTCGTGGGGGTGAGATCCCAGCGGACGACGGTGCGATGCGATGGGTCAGGATGCCAATTCGCATACCAGGTTTGCACGACCAATCGCGGCGGATCGACTTCGAGAAACTCGCCGTGATGTTCGAAGCGATCAACTCCGGCCGGATTCTTGCCGCTTCGTTCTTTCGAAACGAACTCCCACTTTCCGCCGGGGCGCGGGTCCATTTCCCAGAGAATGATTTCGAAGGCGTCGCCTCCACCCCACTGCAACGCCTGCTTGCGATCGACGATCGCCTGGAAGACGCGCTCGGGTGGGGCGGCGATTTCGATTTCGGTGATAACGGCGTCGTTGTCGGGAGTGATTTGAGATTTCGCGGTGATAGTCATTCGGAACTTCTGCTCGATTGCTTGGGAGTAATCCACCGTGAACGGAAGTCGAACTTCCCCACCCTGGCGCAAAGTCCGCGCCAGGATGGGGCACGCTTGGCTTAATTTTTTGCGACTTCGCTGCGGTGGAGGTCGAAGAATTCTTTCATCTCTTTGCCCTGGCCAGCATTGAAGGTCCAGTCCTCGGTGTGATGGTTGGCGTCGATAACGGTGAATACTACGCGCTGCATATGACCGGCGTCAGGAGTGGCGAGATTGGTGGCGTCGAGGTAATCGAAGGTGATCGTCTTGCCGTCAGGAGAAACGCTGGCGGTGAAACGGGGTTGATTGCCGGCGCCGCAATAGTGCGTGAGCATGAGGCGATTGGGACCGTCGAGATGAAACATCGAGATCATGTTCTCGGGGCCGTGGCCGTGGATTTCGCTCATCACCGCCGAGCCTCCAGCGGTGTCTTGAAATGTGACGGTGAGAGGGTGGCCCTGAGAGCTCTTCCCTTCCCACGAGCCTTCGAGGGTTTTCAGCTGGTCGAAGGATTTTTGGGCGGCAGTCTGCGCGATGGCGGCGGAGGCGGCGAACAGCACCAGGACTGAGAGAGCGAAGCGTAGCGATTTCATTTAACGGTCTCCTTTGGAATGTTTGTGAGATTTTGACGAACTCTTTTGTGCAGTTTCCTTGGCGTATTCGGCCTCGACGAAAGTTCTCAGGTTGTTGAGGCTCATGCTCCAGAAGCTGCGGTATTGCTCGAGCCAGGAATCGACGGCGCGGAGGGGTTCGGGATTGAGCTGGTAGACGCGATGACGGCCTTCACGGTGCTCGCGGACGAGATGGGCGCGACGCAGCAGGCGCAGATGTTTCGAGATCGCCGGACGAGAGACGGGAAAAGCCTGAGCAATGTCTCCGGCGGGCTGGCTGCCGCGGCGCAGGAGGTCGAGGACGGCGCGGCGGGTCGGATCGGCGAGCGCCTGGAAGGCGGCTTCGGCCGTCTTGGCTGGTGAATATGTAACCGAACGGTTCCGCATAATGTGTAACCATACAGTTACGCGATTGCCGTGTCAAGAGGAATATTTATCGCTCGAGGAACGTCTTACATTCATGTACAATGTAAGCATGACCCGTCAGATAACAACGGTAAGCACCAAAGGACAGTTTGTGATTCCGTCCGAGATGCGGTCGGCATTGGGAATCAAGCCGGGGACGCGGATTGCCGTGACGCAGGACGGGATGAAGATCACCCTGGAGCCGGTAACGGAGGCGCTTGTCGATAAGACTCGGGGGATGTTGAAGGGCAAGGCTACTCAGGCGGAAGAACTCCGGCGTAAGTGGCGGCGAGAAGATCGATGGTGACGTATGTGCTCGATTCCAGCGCGGTGCTGCGCTATCTGCACGATAAAGCTGGATCGGACCGGGTCGCCGAAATCATTAAAGGCCGCCTGGCAGGAGATTGCGAGGCGCTCATTTCCGCTGCGCACTGGGGTGAAGTCGCCGGAATCACATGCAAGCTTTATGGCCGGCGCGAGATGGAGCAGGTACTTTCACGTTTAAGCGCGTTGGGTCTGCGGGTCGTTTCGGTGGATGGAGAACTGGCGGTGCAGGCGGCCCTTATCAAGCTGCAAAGAGCAATTCCCTATGTCGATGCTTTCGGAATTGCACTGACGGCGCTAGCACCGGACAGAATCTTTGTGACCTCCGACTTCGATTTCAAAAGCGCCAGCCGAGATGTGAAGATTGAATTTCTGCCTGCCCTGTAGAGTCTTTTTCCTCCCACGCTTTGACAAACTTTTAACACAATTCTGGAGGTTTGCCGTTGACAGGCCCCGACCACGGAACGAAAATGTAGACCCTGCAGGAGGAGTTATGAGTCACACGCTCCGGTCCGGCAAACCCTCTCTTTGTTCTCCGTCGTCGACCGATCTTTCTTCTTCCACTCATCAGCGGCTGAATATGTATGCGCTGGCCGCGGGCGCGGCTGGGGTGAGTGTATTGGCGCTGGCGCAGCCGGCCGGCGCTGAGATTGTTTACACGCCGATCCACAAGACTATTCTTGGGCCGCGTGGATTCTATGGACTCGATCTCAATCACGACGGGACCATCGACTTCGGAATCACAAACACTACCTTCGTCAACACCGACCAGGCGTTCTCGAACCTGTTTGTGAGGCCCATGGCGGGAAATGTGGTGGCGGGAACGTTTGTGTACTTCGGATTTCCTCCGAATGCGCGGGCCTTTAAGTCCGGATCGCAGATTGGTCCGAGCGAGCGTTTTTTCAAAGGCAGCGCCAAGATGGTGAGTTACTACTCGGGAGGCGGCGGGCAGAGCGCGCACGGCAACTGGATTAATGTTGACCGGTATTTAGGATTGGCGTTTCAGATTGACGGGCGTACACACTTTGGGTGGGCGCGGTTGACAGTTCACATCGAGCATCAGGGATTGCGAATCAAAGCTGCACTGACCGGATACGCTTACGAAACGGAAGCCGACACGCCGATTGTTGCCGGGCAGACGAGCGGCACATATAAAGGAGCAACGAGCGCTTTGAGCGTTCCGCTCGAGTCGCCGAAACGAGAGCCTGCGTCGCTGGGGATGCTGGCGATGGGATCACCAGCGCTGGCAATGTGGCGGCAAAAAACTGCACCAACTCAATAACTACTCCCGCACAGGTCCAGGAATGCCTGGTGGACGCGCGTGTCGGAGGAAAGTTCGGGATGGAAGGTTGCGGCCATTACCCTTCCCTGCTTCACCGCGACTGGAAGATCGTCTTCGCCTTCGGTAGCGATAACCTCCACGCCGGGACCGATGCGTTCGATCTTCGGGGCGCGGATGAACACCATTTCGAGCGGCGAGGCGGCAAGCTTCTCGATGAATTTACCTTCGCGGATCGAGCTGTCGATCTGGCGTCCGTAGGCGTTGCGGCGGATGCCGATATCGATGGCTCCGAGGCCGGCCTGCCTTGGATTTTCTACTTCAGCGGCAAGCAGGATCGCTCCAGCGCAAGTGCCGAAGGTCGGCTTGAGACGAACAAACGTTTTTAGTTTTTCGAAACCTTCTTCCCCGAGAAGTTTAAGGAATGTCCCTGACTCGCCGCCGGGGATGACAAGCCCATCGATTTCATCGAGTTGGTCGGGCTTTTTTACGAGCACAACTTCGGCGCCCAGCTCCTCGAGCCGGCGGCGGTGCGCGTCGAAATCGCCCTGCAAGGCCAAAACGCCTATCTTCATCTTCAACGCCTTCACGATACGGAACAAGGAGGAACACGAGGGAATAAAAAGGTTACAAACAATCTTAATGGATGCGGCTCTTTATGCGGCGATTCAACGGGGTCATCCCCCGGAGAACGGACGGTGCACGGCGCCGGCGTTGATAAGTTCTCCCTGACCGCGGAGGTGATTTAATCGGGCGCGGCGGCGACCGTCGATTGTGCGGTAGAACTCCAGATCGCGATACATATCACAACCTGCGCAGGTGGGATTGAGCGTGCCGGTGGTGAAGCTGGATCGCAGTGCACGCATGGACGGAGCGCCCCAGATTTCTTGCAGGGACGAGTTTCTGATATTGCCGATTCCCAAGTCTTTGAGCGCATCCATTGCGGCAACACAACTGCAGCCCATGACTGTGCCATCGGGAAGGACGATCGGCCCGTTGTAGGTATTGACGCACGGCTCTGGCCGGGATGCGACGACTCTCAGTTTCATGGATGCGGGGAGGATTTCGCGGGTGATGCGTCCGTTGGCGGAGGTGAAAGACCAGGTGAAATCGAGCTGCGGTTTGTGGGCGAGGATGGGCTGAAAGTCAGGATCGGCCATCACGGCATCGAGGGGCCGGTCAGGACGCAGGGCGATGGTGATCGACACCGGGGAGCCAAGAGCGCTGTTGCGCTCAACAAGTTCGGTTACGTTGTGGCGCATGCGCTGGTATGAAGAATTTCGGTAAACGCGACGGTACATGTCAGCCTCGAATCCGGCGGTGCTGACGTTGAGCGCGGTGAGTCCGGATTGGAGAACGTGATCAACTCCAAACTTATCGAGCAGAATGCAGTTGGTGGTGAGCCAGATGCGGTCGACTTGCGGGAAGGAGCGCAGATACCGCACGCGCTCGAGAAACCTGGGATCGATCAGGGCATCGCCGACAATGGGAGTGAGCCCCACGGAGCCGCCGCCAAGAGCTACAAAATCGTGGACGGCCTTTTCGAAAACATCGTCAGGCATGAACTGCACTTCGCGGGTTTGAAACTGATACGGGCAGAAAACGCAATCCGCATTGCACAGGTTGGTTAATTCGAGATGTAGTTCGAAGGGGCGCGCGGCCATTGCGCTGGTAGTTTTGTTGAGCGGGTAAAGCCGGCCGGCCAGCGCATCGGCTTTCCGCGAGATTACGCGGAACACTTTTCCCAAAAACAGGCGATTGTATGCGGACATGGAGTTAATGTGTGCGAGTCATGATAACGCCTGCCCGGTTTCTATCTAAGCTCTAATTTTCCGTGCCTTGCCGTGCCGTTCTCTTACAGCGAAGCCGATATCCTTCACGCGGGAGCAGGCGAGGCGGAGAGAAGTTTGATAATCCGCCTTTCGGAAAACGCGAAGAGTGCGGCATCCTTGTAGAATTTTCCCAGCGCGCAGTGACTTACCTCGCGCGATGAGGGCTAGTCATCGAGACCAATCACAATTCGCAGCCGCACACGTTTGGCCTGGTTGCAGGCCTCGGCGTGGGCGCGGGGATCTTTTATTACCGGGCGCTGGTGGAAGCCCACCTCGCGCTTGGCATCTCGCCTCGCATATTAATGGTGCACGCCGATGTGCGCCGCGTGATGAATCACGCTGCCGCCCGCGAGGCTGATCAGTTGGCGCAGTACCTTGCCGGATTGCTCGGTCAGCTGGCTCGCGGTGGAGCGGAGATTGCTTCGATTCCGGCGTTTTCGCCTCAAATCTGCGCGGCGGAACTGGCGGCCATCACGCCGCTACCGCTCGTTAGCCTGCTCGACGCGATTTCTGCCGAGGTGAAGCGGCGGCAGCTTTGCCGCGTGGCCTTGTTCGGTGCACGGGTCACGATGGAAACGCAAATGTTCGGCCAGCTGCGAGAGGTGGAGGTCGTCACGCCGAGGCCGGAGGAGATGGACAGGATTGCCGGCATCTATACTCGCGTCGTAGAAGAGGCGCATGCCTCTGACGAAGATTACAGCGCGCTACGTTCGCTCGCCCACAGGCTGATCGAACGCGAAAAGCTGGACGCGATTATTTTCGCGGGAACCGACCTCGCCTTCGTGTTTAATCCGGAGAACACGGATTTTCCTCACGTAGACGGCGCTCGTGTTCACATTGAGGCCATCATGTCTAAGTTGCTCGAGTGAATTGCCGCCCCGAGATTATCGACACTTATACTCTTCCTGTTAGCTTGCGGGGGCCGGCCATACCAGGGATACCGCCAAGGCTACCGCGATACCCAGCGAGACTTCTACGAAGCGATGCGCAGCGACAATCCAGGGTGGCCGGGTATGCGCGACCAGCAGCACGATGCTCAGTGTGATGGCCGCAAAGCGATAGGCGGCACCGATCCGCAATAAAGCGGAGAGGATGCCGCACACAAAAATGCCCGCACCGTAGACGATCCAATTCGGGCGAAAAAACGTGGCGATCGCCGCACCCAGCGCCGCTCCCAATGCCGTACCCACAAAACGCTGCCAGGCAACAGTTCGCGGATTCACGGTCGAAAGAATGACGACGATGGCTGAAATTGGCGCCCAGTAAAACTCCGGCAGCTTGAGAAGCCTCGCCAGCAGCAGGGATATGACCGTAGCCACCGTCGCACGGGCAGAATGGATGAGGACCTCGCGAGTAATTCCGAGACGGCTCACCCAGTGCGGCATAGAGGAAGATTGTATCGTGGGCTTCGCAATCTGCTGGGCTATACTTCCGGTGCAGTGGGCTATCCGATCAGCGGGGCGGGAGTGAAGATGCGAATCTTGAATATTTTGTGCGGGGCTGCTGTGCTGCTCACGACGCTACACTTGGGACACGCTGTGCATCACTTTTATTCCGGCGCCTCTTCGAGCGATCTGCAGAGTCCGCTGTTTTGGACGGGCATTGTGACTGCCGGCGTGATTGGGATCTTCTCGTTCATCGGGGGATGTTTGCTGCTGCGGCGCGGCCGGTGAGCTCGTCAAAGACAATTGCCGAAGCTTAGAGGAAGAGTGGTTAAGGGGAGTAGCTGACGGATGCCAGCGCCTTAGCGCGACCGCGGGGCTCATTGTAAAGACCCGCAAAGGGCGAAGGAGTTCGCCCCGTCGGATGCTTAAGCAGCGGTTGCTTTCTTGTCCCTGTCTTTATCCTTCCATTGAAGAGAGATGTTCGGAGTCGTGGTCAAAATGATCTCAATGCCTTCCAGTTCAAGCGTTTCCACCGTGACCGAGGCTCGCAGTTTGTTGGCTTGAATCAGCGACGCAACAACCGCCGCGATCACTCTTTGATCAGCGTGATCGCGCAAAATCTCGCCCAGTTTTTCTTCCTTCACCGCCGGACCAGTTTTCAATTTCACGGTAACTTTGGGCGGCAGGCTCAATTCGATATCCAGGCTGGCGACGCCGTAGCCGGCCGACTGCAAAAGTTGCAGCAGCAAATTGATCTGCCCCAGGAGTTCCTGGGTCTTTTCCATGCCTACATTGGCGAGCGTTTCGGTGGCCTCTTTCAGCGTGCCCATCGGATTTTTTAGCTTGCTCATCGCATCGAATGGCATTTTTCCACTCCTCTTTTTTCGTGAAAATCCGGACTTGAGATCTGGGCTTGAAATCGCGACGCAAGATTTGGGGGGACACTTCCGGCCGGGAAAACCAGCCGAGCCATGGGGGTTGGGCGGACGCCATTCTGCGTCCGCTTCGAGTGGCTGTCAAGTCGCTCGTTTGGGGGACAGCTGGAGGCTTATTCGCGGGTTACAGGCGCACGGAGCTGATGCGCTGGGTCGCAGGGCCCCCTCAAGATGGGGCGCAACAGAGGAGAACAGAGGCGATACTAACCCCGGCGCTTCGGCTTGTTCTTTGTCTCGGTTTTGCCCTTGAGATTGAGCGCAACTGCGGCGCGGATGAGACCCTTCAACGCCGCCTCATCAATCTTATCGCCTTCGTGGATGTCGATGGCGCGCCTGACATTCCCCTCGAGGCTGGAGTTGAATAGACCGGAAGGATCCTTCAACGCAGCTCCCTTGGCAAATGTCATCTTGACGACGTTCTTGTGGGTCTCTCCCGTGCAGACGATGCCGGCGTGAGAGAAGACGGGGGTCCCGGGCGATGTCGGCTTGACCCACTTCCTCTCTTCGACGATCTCCGGGTCAGCCTCGTGTATGATTCCGCGGACTTTCGCGAGCATCTTCCCGCGCCAGTCGCCAAGGTCTTTGATTCTCTGGTCGATGAACGCAGAAGCAGATGTGAAGGAAGCAGACTCCACCGCGGCGGGCTTTTTCATGTTCGGCTCCAGCTCTCGCAACTAATTTAGCCGCGCTCAGCTTAACCCGCAACCTTCGCAGATGGAAGCCTCTTCTTAACAAAAAATCCTGTTAGCCTAGTACGGCCAAAGGTACGACGAAAGACTGGCAGCTAGTGGGATCACGAAAGGAATGTATGCGTTACCGCGGCCGGTCCATCGTAAAGGAAATCTATGTCAGGCCCTGGGGACAAACCAACAAGATCGACGATAACTCTGCACGTGGTTTCAAGCCTCGATGGCTTCATCGCCAAGAAGGATAACAGTGTTTCGTGGATGGATAGCTCTGGAGCAGTCTACGAAAAAGGCATTTCTGAGGGCGATGCCGACGACGACGTTACTTCGATCGACTGCTTTGTGCTCGGCTCCCGCACCTACGAGCATGCGCTCCAACTGGGCTGGCCCTATGGCGACACGCCGACCGTCGTGATTACGAGCCGAGAGCTGCCGTCGACGCGGAAGAGCGTCGAGTTCTATTCCGGTAATCTCGAAAAGCTGGTCGATGAGATTCTAAAGCCGCGATATCGAAACATATGGCTGGTGGGAGGGGCAATGCTGTGCCAGAGCTTTCTCCGGCTCAATCTGGTGGATGAAATCAGATTGGCGATTGTGCCGGTCCTATTGGGTGACGGGTTGCGTCTCTTTGACAACTCTGGTTTCGAAAGCAGATGGCAGCTGAAGGACGTAATCGCTTACAAGACTGGCATGGTTGAGTTGTTGTATCGCAGCCGGTCAACCAGCGCGCAGCCCTGAAGTTTGGGGGAACTCTGGGGCCGACGGAACGCACCCTGGTTTCTTTCCTCACGAAAACTAGGAAACGTCCCGTATGTTCCCAGGTTTCCGTCCCAGGTTTGCCCACTGTATAGTGACTCAAATACTGGAGGGACAATGCGTCACCAAATTCTCCACCTGATGTGCGGCGTAGTCCTTATGAACGCTGCCTATGCGCAGCAAAGCCATTGGGCCACACCCGACGACAAGACCGCGAAGTTTATGATCGACAAGGAGCGCAAGTGGGCCGAAGGCGTTTGCACGAATAATGGAGTTGTCTCCGAGTCGCTGGCTGAAGATTTCCAAGGTACCAGCACTCGCGGCGAACGTTACAACAAAGCGGATGAACTACGCGATGAAAAAAGTCCGCACTCGGCGCGCGGCTGCGTACTCGACGATGCGAGGGTGCGCTTCTTCTCTCTTTCGTCGGGCGAAGACGTCGCAATCATTTACGGCAGCGAGCATGCCATCGGGAAGGACAAAACGCATCCAGACGCAAAGTGGTGCCAGATCTGGACCGATACCTGGCTGAAGCGCGATGGCAAGTGGCAGATCGTTGCCGCACAAGACAACAAGGTCGATTGCAAGTAAATACAAAATGCCAAGTCATGGGTGGCCCACTCAAGCTCAGTTTTGGCTTGAGTGGGGACGTTCGCCGGCCTTGAGTGGGAGTCTCTAATCGGGGCGCTCTCGTTCTTGGCTTAGGTTCAAATCAGGCTGCGGCTTCAACCGATTGTGCAAGGCTCACGCCGCTATTCAGTTTTCGAACAGTGGGTCGACAGCCCCTTCCAGCCGCTCCCCTGCTTCACAGCCGTCATGCTGCAGATAATAGTTCGAGCACGGTGCTGGCCCTCAATCACAGCGTCATAACTTTCCTTGAAGCGCGCGAGCCCGACATTTCCGACAACCTCGGTTTGCACATCGCTGACATCATTCTTCGTGAACTTATTGTTGCTCGGATCATTGGCGTCTTTGATCAGCTGCGGTTTCGGAATCCACGTGCCGAAGCTGGTACCTTCGACGTAGACATCGGCCAAATTCGACTCCAGCCACTTAGCATCGTTGGAGCTTTGCGCTTTAATGCTTTGTTGTACGAACTGGTCGAATGATGTTTTCGAGTCGCTGCTGCCACTGTTTTTTTGAGCGGCAAAGCCTGCGACGCTCAGACAAACCGCGCAAACTGATATTGCGAGAAGCTTCTTCATAGCTCTCTCCTGTCTGTTGAATTTTGTAGTGGTTCTGCGGCAGCAAGGCTGTCACAGCCCCCACATGAAGTCAAGACGGGGTTTCCCATCCTTTCGCGTCTTTTTGCCGTCATCCTCGAGCAGAGCTTCCGGTGGGATAGTCCATGCAAATCCCGGCGCCGATCTGGTTAGGCCGATCGCTTCGAAAAAGGCCGCCGAAGGATATGGCCTTTCCACATCCACAATCCCGAAACGACCATTACAGGGAGGAAAACAAAGCGGGTAGCGGGGGCATAGTCACGAAGTTTTTCGAACGGACTATAGATATAGCCGAGTATCGGAATCCCAACGACAATGTGAATCCACCGAATAACCGAACGTTTAGTGGCATCTTTCATGATTGGTGCAATCTCCTCGTGTCACAACTTTTGAGCCGGCGACGGCGAAAAGTTCGGCGCTTCAATGCCGAACTGCCTGGCGTACTCCGCGTGCAGCCGCTGCCAGCCGCCGAACTTGATGGCATCGGGACCGACCATGCGGCCGATGGGAGTTCCGTTGAGCAGGCGATCCAGAACATCGAAACAGATGTGCCATCCGGCAGCACCCATCGCGATGAAGCGGTGACCGATGTTGGTCCACAGCGTCAGGCGCGTGCCGCCGCCAAGGGCTTCGAGTTGCCATCGCATATCGAAGCCACCCCAGTTGTACTCGAGAGCCTTGGGAGCGTCGGCTCGCTTCACTATTGTTTCAGTAACGCGCGGCACGGGCGCTCCAACCGTGGTGAGCTTCACGGTGATTCCAGTAGTACCCAGGTTCTCATCGGCGTCAAAGGGCGCCCACTCGCGCAGATGCGCCGGGTCAGTTATAGCCTGCCAAACTTTTTCCGGAGGGTGGCGCAGTTCGCGAACGAGAACGAGCGTCCACTTCTCCCCATCTTTCTCTACCCGCGCCAGGTCGGCGTGGCCCGGTTCGTACAGTTCAGGTTCGCTCATCCTCGGCTCCCTGGCCGGAGGACGGCACGACGGCTGAAGCCGCGTTCGAGGTCGAAGGTCGCGTTGTTCATGATCGGTCTTCCTTTAGGTTGATTACGTGAGGCCGCCTCAATCAGCGATGGCGAGAGAGGAGGAAAGGTCGCGATGGGCTTCGGCTTGGTCACGCAGAACGTCGGCCTTAGCCTCAAAGACCGCCACCGCATCCGCCCCGGCCGCGAAGCGCACCGGGGGCACCTCGCCCCCGGTCAGCGTCACGAGCGCAGCGGCGAGCTTCGCCGGGTCGCCGCTCTGTTTGCCATCCATGCCCGACCAGGCGGCGACGGTCTCTTTCGTGCGCTTGGCATAGTCGTCGATCGACGACGCGGCATAGGTGGTCGATCCCCGGCTGAGCAGATCGGTACGGAAGAAGCCCGGCTCGACCAGCATGGTGCGGATGCCGAACGGGGCGACCTCGGGCGCGAGCGATTCCATCCATCCCTCGATACCGAACTTCGCAGCCGCATAGGCGCTGCAGAACATGCCGCCCGTGATGCCGGCCGTCGAGGAGATGGTCACCAGCAGGCCCGAGCGCTGCTTGCGCATCGCCGGCAGCACCGCCCGCGCAACGTTCATCGGGCCGAACAACAGGGTTTCGATCTGGCTTCGCACCTGGCCAGGCGTCAGCTCCTCAAAGAAGCCTGCGAAGAAGTTCCCGGCGTTATTGACCAGAACATCGATCCGGCCAAATCGCGCGATCGCACCCTCAACCGCAGCTTTCGCGTCAGCGGGGCTTGTCACATCGAGCCGAACGGCCAACAGATTGTCATGGGGGCCAACGGCGGCCGTGACCTTCTCGGGGTCGCGCCCGGTCGCAACCACCGCGTGACCGGCGGACAAAGCGGCCTTGACGATCTCGACACCCAGGCCGCGCGTCGCGCCCGTGATCAGCCAGACCTGTTTCATTGTCATATCCGTCTCCATTATCTCTTGCGGCAAATAACAACGGTGCCGAACGGCGACCCTACCAGCGCTTCAGCTGCGTGAGCTGAATCAGGTTGCCGCAAGTGTCGTTGAGCATCGCAATGGTCGAGCCGGTCACGTCAGTGGGCGACATCGTGAACTCGGCGCCGCGGGCCTTGATCCGCTCGTAATCGCCCTTGAGGTCGTCGGTAAGAAAATTGGTCGCGGGTTGGTTCTGTTGAAAGATCGCCTGCTGATACGCTTTGGCTGCGGGGTTATTGTTCAGCGCCAACTGCAGCTCGGTGCCCTCGGGCTCCTCGGGCGACGCGACGGTCAGCCAGCGATATGGGCCATTACTGAAATCGGATTTCTTAGTAAAGCCGAGTACTTCTGTATAGAACCGCAGGGCCTTGGCTTGGTCGTCGACGTATACGCTGGTCAATTTGATTTTCATTTCGTTTCTCCTTTGTCACGCTCGCGGTTTGGGCCGCGTCGTCTTCTCTTTAGTTTTCTTTTTCGCGGGGGTTGCCGATCCGGGCGCACGCTGATCCATGCGATCGAGGTGGCGTTCGAGAGCATCCACGTGGGCCGACCAGAAGCGGCGGAAGCGAGCCAGCCAGGCGTCCAGCTCCTCAAATGGCTGGGGTTTCAGCCGGTAGAGACGGCGCTGTGCGTCCACCGTGGACTCCACGAAACCGGCCTCGCGCAGCACGCGCAGGTGCTTGGACACGGTCGGTTGCGGCATACGAAGCCGGCGCTCGATCTCTCCCACGGACTGTTGTGAAAGCACCAGCAGGCTCAGTATCGCGCGGCGGTTCGGCTCCGCAATGATTTCGAAGACAGATTCCACCCTCTTCATATACCCCACGGAGCATATACGTGTCAAGGCATATATTGGGATTCCGTAGCCTGAATTGACAGGATTTCGGTCGGAATCGCAAAAAAGGCGCTTTCCGACGGCACGCTAAGGAGCGAAACTGAGCGGCAAATAACAATGGCCCCGGTTATCCGGAGCCATCAGGAAAATCACGTGGTGCAGGCACTCTGTCTGCTTCAGTATTGGTGAAGTGGCCGGCGGTGTCAAGTTACTTCGAGGAGTTTATCTCTGCGTTTTCTCCTCATTGAATTCTCCTCCACAAAAGGGAGAATGGACCCGGCGGGATTCGCACCCGGGAATCTGGGGACAGACGGGACGTTCTCCATTTTCTGTCACCGGCTCGCAGCTAGAAAAATGGGGACAGTCCCGTCTGTCCCCGGTTTTCCTGTCCCAAAGGCTTATCTCGAGGGCCGGGCCACCAGCCAACGGAGGCCTGCTCGACCCGCTCGTGCTAAAGTCCATGGGGTCACTCGATGCCTTCATATTCGCGCTCGTCTTTGTATGCGTCAGACCAAACGCCCTTTTTCTCGGCCTTGGCGTGGCCTTCGGCGTCATCGACTTTTTTTAGAAACTCTTTGTATTGATCGTCACTTACCAAACGGCGCAAGTCGGGATGCTCTCCCGGTAACGCCCCACCGGTATCCTTCAAATGGTGAAAGGAGTCGATTGTATCCCTCATCACACCGGCGGGAAACACCCCCTCTCGGATCAAAAAAATGTTCAAGCTTTCTTTTCCATCCATCACCCAGATGAAGATGGACGCACCAGTTCCATTTCGCATGACTGGCTTCATTTCTGAGACCTTCACAACTTGCGCATGAGGATGATTACTGAGCCAGGTAGAAACCACGGAATCCGAGTCTTTAGTTCGCATTGCCCGGAACGCTCCAGATCCCACTATGCTGTACACATTGTCCGGCTCATCCGCTTTCGTCCCGAAAATCGATTTAAAACGCAGTTGGTCGATGGTGAAGGCTTCTTGTGCAACGGCTGCATAACAAGCCAACAGACCAAAGGAAAATAGAAGTGCTATCGTCGAGCGCATTGGCGGTGAACTCCTAACGGCGTGACATCATCGTGTGAGGGCCGGTTTACCCAACCTCAGTTTGTAGATGACCTCACCATCCCCTAGTCTGCAGCATCTGCGCCTCATCCATCCCTGAGACAGCTAGGCCTTTCATTGCTCCCTGCAAATCTTCGCTGACTTCAAGTGATACTTTATGGTCGTCGAAGTGGTTGGCGGCTTTGACGATGGCGCGCTTTTCGGCTTCTACCGGGTCGGCGAAGGTGGTGCTGTCTTTCATGAAGATGCCGCTGCCGCCGAAGACTGCCGCGCCGGTTACGTTCCTGCGCCCGAGGCGGCGGGCTTATGGGCTGGGACCACCTCGGTGGGCTTGCGGAAGTGCTTTGCCAGTCGCGAGTCTGTGTCGTCCAGTCCGATAAATCCCTGACGGCCGATCAGCCGCCACATTCCATACACGGCTGCGAGAGCAAGACCGGAATAGATTCCAAGAACCTCAAGTAACGCAAGCATAAAAATCAGCCCTTCCCGAAAAATACGAAAAGGTGAGTCGGCATGAGAGCGATCGTCGCTACCCAACTCACGACCACTCCCCACACCGGATATTTTACCGCAGAACGGTCTGCCGGGTGATATTTCCAGGATGCCTTTCGTTGCTGCCGTTCTCTCCAGGCTTCGAGTTTGCGCTGCGTAAGGCCGGAGACGACTACGAACAAGAACGACAGGGTTAGAAGAACCGCAAAGACCGGGAGATAATCTTCGCGAAAAACGGGATTGATGCGAGCACGCAAGTCCTCGAATTCCATCATTGCGCCGAGGTCAGCGCTCAGAAAGAAAATGAAGAAGTCAGTTCCAGCGCTGTACTTTAAATTGAGCTGGCCACTGATGGCATAGGAAATGAGGAGGACGAGCAGAGGAATTACAAAATACTCCGCGAGCACCTTGAAATTCGCCGGCAACATCAAACCTCACTTAACGCGGTTCTACCATCCTCTCGTCTGCAGCATCTGCGCTTCATCCAGCCCCGCCACAGCCAGCCCTTTCATCGCTCCGGTCAGGTCTTCGCTGACTTCAAGTAAAACTTTAGGGTCGTTGAAGTGCGTGGCGGCTTTGACTATAGCTCTGGCGCGCTTTTCGGCTTCCACCGGGTCGGCGAAGGTGGTGCTGTCTTTCATGAAGATGCCGCTGCCTACGAAGACGGCTTCGGCGCCTAGCTGCATGACCAGGCTGGCGTCGGCGGGGGTGGCGATGCCTCCGGCGGAGAAGTTGGGGACGGGGAGCTTGCCGGTTTTGGCGACCATCTTTACCAGTTCGTAGGGCGCGCCGTGCTCTTTGGCTTTGGCGTAGAGTTCTTCTTCGCCGAGGACGGTGAGGATTTTCATCTCCTGCACGATCTGGCGAATGTGCTTGACGGCGTGGACTACGTCGCCGGTGCCGGCCTCGCCTTTGGTGCGGATCATGGCCGCGCCTTCGGCGATGCGGCGGAGAGCTTCTCCAAGATTGCGCGCGCCGCAGACGAAGGGGACGGTGAAGGCGTGCTTGTCGACGTGGTGAGCTTCGTCGGCGGGCGTGAGAACTTCGGATTCGTCGATGTAGTCGACGCCGAGCTCCTGCAGAATCTGCGCTTCGGCGAAGTGTCCGATGCGGCACTTGGCCATGACGGGGATGGAAACGGTAGCCATGATCTCGCGAATCTTCTTGGGCGAGGCCATGCGCGCAACTCCACCTTCGGCGCGGATTTGCGCGGGAACGCGCTCGAGGGCCATGACGGCGACGGCTCCGGCTTTCTCGGCGATGGCAGCCTGCTCGGCAGTGGTCACGTCCATGATTACGCCGCCTTTGAGCATTTCGGCTAAGCCGGTTTTCAGGCGGAGGCTGGTGTTCGAATTGTTTGAGCCGTTGTTGGACATGTCATGGATACCGTGGGTACCTTTTCGCAAGCGCGAAGGATGGGCCGGCGCATCGGCTGCCGGCTGGTTTCATTTTACAGGGCATTCATCATTCGCGGTACCCCTGGGTTGTAGATGATCGGGTTCGCTTTTCTTCCACCTTGGAAAATGCTGTGGAGTGCAAAGAAGGTCAAATCCCCCATCCTGTCGCAAAGAACGCGACAAGGATGGGGGCAGCCGTTCGGGATCAGTCGATTCCTCGCGATAATCGGCTTTCCGTGGAGATTACAGGGATCCTTCGACTCCGCAGCCGGTTGGCTTTCGCGAACCGGCTCCTCCGCTCAGGATGACAACATCGCTGCGTTACGGCATCAGCGGCAGGACCAGGTGCGACGGTTGCTCGCGCGAGCAATAGATGCGTTGGGTGGCTTTGACGTAGTCTGAGGCGGCGGCTTTGTAGATGCTGGGTACGAATTTTTGCGGGTTGCGATCGATTACCGGGAACCAGGTGGATTGGATTTGCACCATGATGCGATGGCCTTTCAGGAAGACGTGATCGTGATCGCGCAGTGGAACGTTCCATTCTGTTGGTTGGTTTGGCGTGAGCGGGTGTGGTTGTTCGAAGCTTTCCAGGTAGCGGCCGCGGCGTACTTCCATGGCGATTGGTAATTCGTAGCCGTTCAGCGATTGCGCGTACTGGCCGGGCTTCGGTCCGTCTTCTTCTTTCCAGTCGTTCTTCTGCGCGTTCTGAGGATAGACATCGATGAGTTTCACGATGAAGTCGCCGTCGGTGCCGGAGGTGGAGGCGAAGAGGTCGGCGGCGAGCGGGCCGGTGATGGTTAGGTCGTGATCGAGCGGTTCGCTGGTGAAGGTGAGAACGTCGGGGCGATTGTCGACGAAGCGCTGATCGGCGACTTCCCAGGTGCGCCAGTCTCCGGCGGGATAGGTGGGAGAGATGGGACGCTGGCGGTAGGGCACGGGATTGGCCGGATCGGAAACGTATTCGCGATATGCGTTTGAGTTCGCTGACGGGGCGCTGAATGACAACGTGCCATCGGTGTGCAGATAGAGGTTGGTTGGCTTGGCTTTTTTTGGCGGCCACACTGGATAGGTGTGCCAGGTGTTTGATCCGCTCTGGAAAGTGGTGGCTTGCCATGCGGGCTTTTCGCCTTCGCCGTGCAGATAGTAGCGGAAGAATGGCGCCTCGATTTGCTCGCGAAATTCGACGGAGGTGTTGTGGCCGCCGAAGGGGATGAGTCCAATGCTGTCGGCTTTGTCGCGTTGCCATTCGCCGTGATACCACGGGCCGGCGACTATGAAATTCGTGTGATCGGGATCGTGCTCTTCGGCGTGGCGGAAAATCTGCCACGGCCCCCAGGGATCTTCCTGGTCCCAGAATCCGGCGACGTTCAGGTTCGGAACACTCGATGAGTGAAGCTGGCTGACCCAGGCTTCCTTTTTCCAGAAATCGTCGTAGTCGGGATGGTCGATGGTGGAATTCCAGTAAGGAATCGAATTGTGAAGATACTTTGCGTTGATGTTGGAGAGCGGGCCGAGATTGAGATACCACTCGAAGGTGTCGTAGGTTTCGAAATCGAAATGTGTATTTTTGTTTTTGTCGGCTTGCTCGAGGACCGCGTACTCGAAGTCGTAGCTTTCGCGCAGGGCGCCGTAGCGATGGTCGTCGTCGTTCATCCACTGATCGACGGGCGAAGCTTGCTCGCTGATGGCTTTGAGCGCGGGATGGGGATGTAAGAGCGTTAGCGCGGTCGTTAGTCCGTCGTAGGAGACTCCCATCATTCCTACTTTGCCGTTGTTGTTGGGAACGTTTTTCACGAGCCAGTCGATAGAGTCGTAAGCGTCGGTGGTTTCGTTTGTCGCCTTCGGATCGTTCAGGTCGACTTGGGATGAGAGCTTGAAGATGCCTTCGGATTTGAAGCGGCCACGAAGATTCTGGACTACGAAGATGTATCCATCTTTGGAGAGTTCTTTTAACGAGGCCGGCATCTCGGTGGGAGACTTATCGGGAACCCCGTAAGGTGTTCGGCGGAAGAGGATGGGCAGCCGGCCGTTTTGATCGAGCGGTGTGAGGATTACGGTCTGGAGGTGAACACCGTCGCGCACCGGGATCATGACCTCCTGGAATTTGAAGAGCGGCTTGGCTTCGGGTTGGGAGGCCGGTGGCTGGGTTTGGGCGGCTGCTGTGATTGCCAGGAGAACTGAGATTATGTGGAGTGATCTTCTGATTTTCATGCGAGGGCGCAGTATAGCAAGGCTGGGTGCGGGAGAGAAGTGTGCCTGAGGTAAGGTGTGACCCTCCAGAGAAGCCTTCGGCCCCTGACAGAAGAGCTGATTATAGGGATTCTTCGACTTCGCATTCCGGACCGAAGCGGCCTGGAATGCTTCGCTCAGAATGACGGCCGCAGTTGGTATACGAATAACAATCCGGCTGGGGTTAGCGTTCTGCGTATTTGGCGAACATTTTTTCGGGGTCGATGGCGATGAAGATGCCGCGACTGCGGGCGAGCACTTCCCCGTTTTCGTTCAGGATTTGGGCGGTGTTGACGTGGGTGCGCCCGCGCTTTTGGATTTCGCGGCCTTCGACGCGTAGCGGCTTTTGCAGCGGTACGGGCTTGAGATATTCGACGGTCATCTCCCGCGTGAGTGCAACTACGTGGTGCAGCTTGTTTACTTTGCCCATGGCGTCGTCGAGGATGCTGGCGATGATGCCGCCGTGGCAATGGCCGGGGGGTCCGGTGTAGCGCTTGCTGAGGCGGAACTTGCAGACAAAGGTCTGGCGGGCTTCGTCGAGGATGAATTTGAGGCGCATGCCGTCTTTATTGTTTTGGCCGCAGACGAAGCAGTGGTTCTTCTGCATTTTGTGGTAGCGGGTTTCGTGGCCTTGGGGCTTGCCGGGCATATGGGGATTTTACGTGATTTTCCGGGTGCGTATTCGGTTTCCGAGAGCAGCGGCTTTCGTACTGCCATAGGGATCCTTCGACTCCGCAACTGCTTCGCTGCGCGAAGCAGTTACTCCGCTCAGGATGACAAATTAAGAAATTTGATTTCAAAAGTGGCTGCAACGCTGTATACATATCGGTTTGATTTCTTGACGGAGATTCGTGATGAAATTGCGATTTGCCGCAGTCGTCCTTGCCGCTTTGTTTGCCTTCCAACTTTCTTCCTACACGCAGGATTCCGATGTAAAGCCGCAGGCGGTACCTACTTCGCCGAAGAGTAAGAAATCTGCGAAGAAGGATGAGAACAAGAGCGCGGCACAGGAAAAGTCTGCGCCGGAGAAAAAAGATGAAGAAAAGAAGCCGGGGATGAATGCCGAGACTTTCGATGGCTTGAAGTTTCGGTCAATTGGTCCGGCCGTGGCTTCGGGGCGGGTGATGTCGATTGCGGTGAATCCGAAAAACAAGTTTGAGTATTACGTTGGGGTAGCTTCGGGCGGAGTTTGGAAGACGGTGAATGATGGGACGACTTGGACGCCTGTCTTTGATAAGGAGGGGTCGTTTTCGATTGGGTGGGTGGCGCTTGATCCGAATGATGCGTCGGTGGTATGGGTGGGCACGGGCGAGAGCAACTCGCAGCGCAGCGTGGATTATGGCGATGGAATTTATCGCTCGGATGATGGCGGAAAGAATTGGACGAATTTGGGGCTGAAGAAGTCCGAACATATTGGGCGGGTGGTGATTGATCCGCGGGATTCAAAGGTGGTGTATGTGGCGGCGGAGGGTCCCCTGTGGGGACCGGGTGGAGATCGCGGATTATACAAGACCACTGATGGCGGGAAGACATGGAAGGCTGTGCTGACGATCAGCGAGAACACTGGCGTGGTGGACGTGGCGATTGACCCGGCGAATCCGGACATTCTTTACGCGGCGGCTTACCAGCGGCGGCGGCATGTTTTTACTTTGATCGATGGCGGGCCGGAGAGCGCGATTTACAAATCGACGGACGCGGGCGCTTCCTGGAACAAGTTGAAGAATGGATTGCCAACGGTCCATATGGGGCGGATTGGACTGGCGGTTTCGCCGGTAGATCCGAATGTGGTTTATGCGACGGTTGAAGCGGCGGACGGCAAGGGCGGAATTTTCCGGTCGGATGATAAGGGATCGAATTGGGAGCGGCGGAACGAATTTGATCTGGGGGCGATGTATTACGCGCGGGTGGCTTGCGATCCGAAGAATGTGGATCGCATTTGGATCATGAATGTGGATTTGCGCGAGTCGCTGGATGGCGGCAAGACTTTGCATAAGGTGAGTGAGACGAATCATCACGGGGATAATCACGCCATCTGGGTCGATCCGGAGAATACGAAGCATTGGCTGCTGGGATCCGACGGAGGGATGTATGAGACGTGGGATGACGCGAAGAGTTGGGAGTTTAAGGCGAATTTGCCGACGGTGCAGTTTTATGACGTGGCGGTCAGCAATGCTCTTCCCTTTTATGACGTGTGCGGCGGAACGCAGGATAATTTTTCATGGTGTGGACCGGAGCGTACGCGGAATATCAACGGCATTATGAATTCGGATTGGTATGTGACTACCGGTGGTGATGGATTTCGGTCGGTAGTCGATCCGGTGGATGCGAGCACGGTTTATGCGGAGTCCCAGTATGGGGTGCTGGTCCGGTACGACAAGGCTTCGGGACAGGAGTTGGTGTTGCAGCCGCTAGAAGGTAAGGGTGAGCCTCCGCTGCGGTGGAATTGGGATTCCCCGGTGATCATCTCGCCGCATTCGCATACGCGGCTTTATTTTGCGGCGAACAAATTGTTTCGCAGCGATGATCGTGGCGATACGTGGAAGCCGATCTCTGGCGATCTGACGCGGCAGATTAATCGCAATACTTTGCCGGTGATGGGACGCGTTTGGGAGCCGGACGCCGTGGCAAAGAATGGTTCGACTTCCTTTTACGGAAACATTGTGGCTTTGTCAGAGTCGCCGAAGAAGGAAGGGCTGATCTATGCGGGGACGGACGACGGATTGATTCAAGTCACGGCCGATGGCGGTGGAAGCTGGACTAAGTATGAGACTTTTGCAGGCGTTCCTGAGAAGACTTATGTGAGCCGGTTATCTGCGTCGTCGCATGATGCAGGGACGGTCTATGCGGCGTTTGACAATCACAAGAATGAAGACTTCAAACCTTATTTGTTGAAGTCGACGGATGCGGGAAAAACCTGGACTTCGATTGCGGGGAATTTACCGGAGAATGGATCGGTGCTGGCATTTGCGGAAGATCCGGTGAATGCAAACTTACTATTTGCTGGCACGGAGTTTGGCGCGTTCTTTACCGTCGATGGTGGCGGACATTGGGTGCAGTTAAAGGGCGGACTGCCGACGATTGCGGTGCGGGATATGGTGATCCAGGCGCGTGAGAGCGATCTGGTGATTGCTACGTTTGGACGTGGGTTTTATGTGCTGGATGATATTTCTGCTTTGCGGCAGGCCAGCGCGCAAGCGGTCGAGCAAGGCGCGGATTTGTTTCCGGTGAAAGATGCGTTGCTGTATATCGAGCGGCATCCACTGGGCGGGCCAAAGCACGGGTTTCAGGGGGAGGCGTTTTATACGGCGGAGAATCCTCCGTATGGGGCGGTGTTTACCGGATATTTGAAAGAGAAGCTGAAGACGAAGAAGGAAAAGCGGCAAGAAGCGGAGAAAACGGCAGCAAAAAAAGGCGAGACTTTGCCTTATCCGTCGAATGATGAGTTGCGGGCGGAAGCGGAGGAGCCGAAGCCCGAGGTCTACTTCCTGGTTTATGACGAATCGGGTTCGGCGATTCGGCGGGTGGATGGCAAGCTGGATTCGGGATTCCAGCGCGAGGCGTGGGATTTGAGATATCCCACGGTCTCTACGAAGGAGAACATGGATGACGGTGAAGACTTTCCTCCGGCGGGAGCGATGGGACCGCTGGTGGTTCCAGGAAATTATTCGGTGAAGATGTTTGAGAAGCTGAATGGAGTTGAGAGTGAATTAGGTGCGCCACAGAATTTCAAAGTTGTGGCTGAGGGCGCGGGATCGATGACGGCGGAGGATCGGACGGTGCAGGAGGAATTTCTGCGGAAGGTTGCTCGATTGTATCGGGCGGTCTCGGGAGCGATCCATGCGGCGGACGATTTGCAGGCGCATTTGAAGGAAATGCGGGAGGCGATACGCGACGTTCCGGCGGCGGAAAAGCAGCTCGAGGCTGAAGCCGATTCGATCGAGCAGAGGGATCGCGAGGTTCTGCGAGCGCTGCAGGGCGACAAGGAAATGAAGAAGCGGCAGGAGAACGTGCCTTCGTCGATCAATGATCGGGTGCAGGCGATTATGGAGGGTGAGCGATTTTCGCTGGCTAAACCGACTCAGACACATATCGACGACTACAACACGGCAGCGGCGGAGTTTGGCGATCAGCTAAGCAGACTGCGCCCTTTGGTTGAGGTCGATATGAACAGGCTCGAAAAAGACATGGAGGCTGCCGGCGCGCCTTGGACTCCGGGGAGGGTGCCAGAGTGGTCGGAGAAGTAGAGTCCTGCCGAGTGCGAGAAAATCTCTACACCAGGGGACACCGGGGCCAACGGGGGGAAATACCGGTAGCTAGCATCCGGACGATGAAACGCATTCTCTTGTCGTGGAGCAGCGGGAAGGATAGTGCGTGGAGTTTGCATGTGCTGCGGCAGCGTGGGGAGTATGACGTTGTTGGGTTGCTGACCACATTTAATGAGGTCGCGGACCGTGTGGCGATGCATGGGGTGCGGCGCGAGTTAGTCCAACAACAGGCAACCGCAGCCGGGCTTGCGCTGTGGGCGGTTCCCTTGCCTTGGCCTTGTTCGAATGAACAGTACGAGTCGCTGATGGCTCAGACTTGCGCGAAGGCTGTTGCTGAGAGGATCGAGGGCGTCGCGTTTGGCGATTTGTTTCTTGAAGACGTGCGGACTTACCGGGAAAAGCAACTGCGTGGTAGTGGGCTCGAAGCGATATTTCCGGTTTGGGGATTGCCCACGCGCGAGCTGGCGCGGGAGATGATTGCGTCTGGCGTGCGGGCGAAGTTGACCTGCATCGATACAACGAAACTTGACCGGAGCTTTGCCGGACGTGAGTTTGATGAGGAGTTACTTTCGGATTTGCCGGCTAACGCCGATCCTTGCGGGGAGCGCGGTGAGTTTCATTCTTTTGTTTATGCGGGTCCGATGCTAAATGTTTCTGTGCCTGTAAACTTGGGCGAGACTGTGGTCCGCGAGCAGTTTGTGTTCGCGGATTTGATGGCGAGTGATTTTGGCTACCGAGTGCCTTGCCATGGGGCATAAAGGAACGAGGGGAGCGATTCACGCGAGATCCCTCGCCCGCTGACGAAAACGCGGGGGCTTCGGGATGACCCCTTCTGATGCGTGATGGTGGCTGTAAGAAATGGCAACAGGAAGTTCCCCATCATTAACTTTTTGAATAGTTGGCTTGCAAAATTCTCATGCGGCTGTGGTACACTCGGCGCCAATGTTGCCTTGCGCTCTGGGGCGCGGGCAATCGTGGGGAAATCGTCCGTGTCGTCTTAAGTTTGGAGACTGGGGAATGGGCCTCGCGCTTCTGGTTGTAATCTGGTTTATCACCTTTGCCAGCACGTACTTCTTTGCCGCTAAAACCTGGTGGCTGCCTGCGGGCGCGTCTGCCGCTGCGGGATTCATTGACGGACAATTCACGCTGACACTCGTCCTGATGGGAATCGTTTTTTTGGCGGCGCAGCTCGCGCTGGGGTACTTCGCCTGGAGATACCGGGAGCGATCTTCGTCGCCTCCGGTAGATTATTCGCACGGCAATGTGAAGCTGGAGATTGTTTGGACTGCGCTCACTACGATTTTGTTTATCGGGCTGAACCTGATGGGTAGCAAAGTTTGGGCGAGCCAGCGTTTTGATCCTGCGGGTCCGGGCGCGGTGCAGGTGGAAGTTACGGGGATGCAGTTTGCCTGGTACTTCCGCTATCCCGGGCCGGATGGAAAATTTGGCGCTACCAGCCCCAAGCTGATGGATCCTTCGGCGGGCGGCGAGGCGGCGGTGGGATTGAATACTTCCGATCCGGCGGCGAAAGACGATGTGGTCACTGGCACGATGTATTTGCCGGTGGATCGCGAGGTCGAGGTGAGTTTGCGGTCGGTGGATGTGATTCACAGCTTTTTTGTTCCCAACCTGCGCTTCAAGCAGGATGCGGTGCCTGGACTGAACATTCACATGCATTTTCATCCGACGCAGATCGGCGAGTATGAGATTGCGTGCGCCGAATTGTGCGGTTTGGGGCATTACAAGATGCACGGCATGGTTCACGTCGTCAGCCAAGAGGACTATGACAAGTGGCTGGCGGCACGGGAGGCTGAGAAACAGTAATGGCAACTTCGGTTACGGCTCACGCGCACGCTGCTCCTCAGGGGTTCATCAGAAAATACATTTTCAGCCTCGATCACAAAGTCATTGGCATTCAATATTTCTTTTTGGCCCTCACCGCGGTGTGGGTGGGGATGGCTTTGTCTTTGCTGATGCGCTTGCATTTGTACTGGCCGAGCGCGGTGCTGCCGATCGTGGGCGAGATTAAGCCGGAGCAATATCTTGCTTTGCTCACCATGCACGGAACCATCATGGTGTTTTTTGTGCTGACTACGGCGCCGCAGGGAGGGTTTGGAAATTATTTTCTGCCGATTCAGATCGGCGCGCCGGATATGGCGTTTCCAGTGCTGAACATGCTTTCGTTCTGGACGACGTTTGTGGCGTTCGTGGTGATGCTGTCGGCATTTTTTGTGACCGGTGGAGCGCCCCTGCACGGCTGGACGGGATATCCGCCGCTGAGCGCGATACCGCAGGCTGGGCCGGGTGAAGGACTGGGCGCCGACTTGTGGATTACGTCGATCGCGATTTTTTGCTTGGCGTCGCTGATGGGCGCGCTGAATTTCTTGACGACTACGTTGGATATGCGTGCGAAGGGCATGACCATGATGCGCATGCCGCTGACGGTTTGGTCGTGGTTCATTACGGCGATTCTGGGATTGCTGGCGTTTGGCGTGCTGTTGTCGGCAGGGATTCTGCTGTTGATGGATCGCAATCTGGGAACCAGTTTTTATGTGCCGCTGGTGGTGGTGAACGGGCAGATCATGGGCCACAAAGGCGGATCGCCGCTGCTGTGGCAGCATCTGTTCTGGTTCTTCGGGCATCCCGAGGTTTACATCGCCATTCTGCCGGGCATGGGCGTGACTTCACAGATTCTGTCGACGTTTTCACGCAAACCGATTTTCGGCTACAAGGCGATGGTTTACGCGATGCTGGCGATTGGATTTTTCGGATTCATGGTATGGGGCCATCACATGTTCATGAGCGGAATGAGCCCTTACTCGGCGTTCGCGTTTTCGTTGCTGACCATGTGCATCGGGGTGCCCTCGGCAATCAAGACGTTCAACTGGCTGGGCACTATGTATAAGGCGCGCATCCGATTTCAGACGCCGATGCTGTATGCGATTGGCTTCGTCTCGCTTTTTGTCTCCGGAGGCTTGAGCGGGCCTTTTCTGGCGCAACCGGTGCTCGATATTCAATTGCACGACACTTATTTTGTGGTCGGACATTTCCATCTGATCATGGGAGTGGCGGCAATCTTTGGGATGTTTGCGGCTACTTATTATTGGGTTCCGAAAATGTTTGGGCGAATGATGAACGAGACCTGGGGACGAATTCACTTTTTCATCACGCTGCTTGGGACTTACGCGATCTTCATGCCGATGCATTACCTGGGCATTGCTGGTGGGACGCGGCGGTATTCGCAATATACGGAAGTGGCTTATCTGCAGAAGCTGATGCCGATTCATGGCTTCATGACTTACGCAGCGATCATTACGATTGCGGCGCAGTTTATTTTTGTGATCAATTTGTTCTGGAGCATTTTCAAGGGGCCTAAGGCTAGCGATAACCCCTGGGAGGCTACGACTCTGGAGTGGACTACGGCAACGCCTCCGCCGCACGACAATTTTGGTGGAGTGACGCCGGTGGTGCATAACGGTCCTTATGAATACGGAGTGCCGGGTGCGGCGCGGGACTATGTGATGCAGACCGATCCGGCCGTGGCACCGGTGCATTAGGAGTGGATGAGCAGTCCACAACTCAGAGATCGCAATTTGCCCGAACTTCGGAACGGTGCCACGCGAGGTCCTCTCCCCGCTGGGGAAAACGCGGGGCTTCGGAACGACGCATTTGATAAGCTTTTCAAGGCTGGTTAAGGCAGCGATGGTTTGCGCAAAAGCCAAACCGACGAAGACCGTTAGGCATCTGAAGTAGTCATGGCGACTTACACACCGAGTACTCCGGTTCATGGGTTGGGGCGCGGCGGCGATGTGCCTGGGCCTCCGACGGGGGGCGGGGATGATGGCAGATTTCCGGATTCGAGTTTGCCGAATTACGGCGCCCGATTGCGGCGGGCGCGGCTGGGGCTGGTTTGCGCCGTCGTTACGGTCAGCATGGTTTTTGTTTCGCTGACCAGCGCGTATGTGGTGCGGCGTGGACTGCCGACATTCGACGTTACGAGCCAGGCTTATTTTCGCGACTGGGGCGGCGTGCAGTTGCCGTGGCTTTTGCTGGCGATCAACACGGCGCTGCTGCTGATCAGCAGTGTGACCGTGGAAGGCGCGCGGCGGGATATTACGCGTCGGGCGGCGCTGGCTCCGGTGAAGTCGATTCCGGGGATTTCGCTGGGCGAAGAGAAAGGTTTTCCGTGGCTGGGTGCGACGATCGTTCTCGGGCTGGGATTTCTAGCCGGGCAGTGGATGGCGTGGCGGGAACTTGAGGCGCGGGGGTTTTTTGTTAATACGAATCCGAACAGCTCGTTCGTTTATTTGCTGACCGCAGCCCACGCTTTGCATCTGGCCGGAGGGATGATTGCCCTGATGTGGGCGGGAATCACTTCGATGCGCAATAAACCGGTCGAGGCGCAGCGAATTGCCGTTGACGTAACGGCCTGGTATTGGCACTTCATGGCTGTGCTGTGGATTTATGTGTTTGGGTTGCTGGCGTTTGTGAAGTGAGTTGCTGCACGCGAGATCCCTCGCCCCTCTGGTAAAAACGCGGGGCTTCGGGATGACGCAGCATCTTAGACGATTGGGAGGGGTTGGAATGGCTGACGCTGTGCTTGATCACGCGGCTTCCCATGGGGCTGCGGGGGGATATGAAGCGCCTCTGTTTGGGGCTTACTCGAAAAAAGTTGGTATGTGGCTGTTTCTCGCCTCGGACTCGCTGACGTTCGGGGCTTTGTTGTTTGCGTTCAGCTACAACCGGATTTATACGGCTTGGCCGACGCCTTTCGGGAAAGAGAGCATCATCAACGCAACGATCATGACGGCGTGCCTGCTGTCGAGTTCGTTGACGATGGTGATGGCGGTGTTTGCAGCTCAGAGACAGGATCGATCGTGGACGCGGAACTGGCTGCTGGCGACCATGGGTTTCGGGATTGCGTTTATTGTGCTGCACGGCATGGAGTGGACTCATTTGATTCATGAAGGGCTGACTCTGCCGGGATTTCCGACCAGTATTGAGCGCGGCAGGGGCGAGTACGCCACAATTTCAGCGGGTGTGCCTCAGTTTGCAGCGACTTTCTTTGGACTCACGGCGATGCACATGCTGCACGTCACAATTGGAGTGATTTATCTCGGCACGGTTGCATTGCGGAAATTGTTTCTGCCGATTCTGGCGGCGTTTTGGGCGTTGGGCTACTTTTTGATTCCTTCGGATAATGTTTTTCATTATGGGATCAATGTCCTGCTGGTGGGGTTAATCGTGGTTGCGGTGATTCTGTTTCTGAAGCCGAAGGATTACGACGCTCACGATGTTGAGGTGTCGGGATTGTACTGGCACTTTGTCGATCTGGTATGGATGTTTATTTTTCCGCTGGTTTACTTGATGTCGACGAGGGTGTGAGTTGCGGTTCTAATTGAAGTCCTGATTGAGCGAGGAACCTTCTAATGCATGATGTGGCAAAGCATAATGACAGCAAGGGGCAGTATTTCTGGGTTTGGGGTGCGCTGCTTTTTCTCACGGCGATCGAGGTCTGGCTAGGTTACCGGCAGATATTTGAGCCGGTGCGCATGCTGGAAGTGCTGCTTGTGCTGTCGGTGGTGAAGTCGGCGCTGATCATTGGATACTTCATGCACTTGAAGTTTGAAACGGCGCTGATGCGCTGGATGATTGTGATTTCGGTGGTCGCTTGCTTTGTGATTATGTATTTATTTTTCTTTCCGGATGCCGGGCGGATTCTGCGGCTTGGGGTGAAGTAGGGATTTTTAACCGCCAAGGGTGCTCAGAACTGCCGCTAAGGTCCAGAAGAAAATTGGATTCCTATATCATGATTTCGATTCTTACGAAGCTGAGAGTCGTGCTGATCGGCGCGATCTTTTGCGTTCTCACGCTGCCGGTATTCGGACAGGGTTGCGCCATGTGCAATGCGAACGCTCGAGCCACACCCAAGGACGCTCAACAGACTTTGAACCGGGCGGTGCTCGTGCTGCTGATTCCTCCGGTGGGATTTATGTTGGTGGGAGTAGGACTGGCTTTTCGTTACGGACGGCGCCGGGATCTGGATGCAGAGCGCGAGTGAGTTGCATCCCAGGGGCGGTTAGGTGTTTCTGTGAGAACTATTCTTTGCCGCCTCTCGCTACCTTCCCTCTTGCTACCCACGGCTTACGCCATGGGCTGCACTGTGACGCCGCTATGCGGCTAGGGTGCGCGCCGAAGTACCACTCGAATCCTCAATACAGGTACGTCTGATAGAACCTCCTCGCGCTTCGACCATGAGACGGCCGCCGAACCCCTGCCAATTTTCACGCTGACGCGGCAACCGTCATTGTCGTCATCATGGTTTCGAGATTGTCGTTGAGTGTGGCGGTTTCTTTGGCTCCGGTGTGACGCAGGACCTCTTGTGCCCATAGCGTCTTTGCGCTCTCGTTGCAGGCGATGTAGACGAGAACTCCGAAGCCGCGAAGCTGATCCTCATATTTGATGGCGTCGGTTTCGGGGAAGCCGAGGCCCACCAGCGTTCGAGCGTTTCCGCAAAGAGCTGGCGCTTCGCGGGCCGCCATGAGTGCGTGAAGGAATGCCTGCGAGCGAATAAAGAAGCCTACGGTCGGAATCAACACGGCGCCGAAGGCTGAAAGCCACCCGATCATGCCGGCGGAAGCCGCACTTTCTTCGCGCTCGGAGCTGAAAAGACTGGCTTCGCGCACCATGGAGGCGATGGGGTGCGAGGGTGAGAGCATCATGCAGATATCTTCGTTATCAAAACCGGCCTGGTTCAGAGTGTGAATGATATCGGCGAGCGCTACATCCTGGGAGTAGATTCCGTAGGCGGCGGAGTTGACGGTCATAGTGTGTTCTCCGGTCAGGCTGGCTTCCGGTTAAGGATCGGGAAAACGCGAGACTGACGAGTGCTCGATCGGCAATAGGGGCACGCAGTTGACGTGCCGAGGTTAGCTAGTATTGAACTGCACCGAGTGTACAAATGAGATAAGCCGCTTGCACTAGGGTGAATCGTGTAGATTTCATGAATTTTTGTTCATGCGGTGAGGAAATCGTCCGCGGGTTACTGGTTACTAATTCCTTGGGAGGCGAGAAATAGACGCGCTTTTCCCCGTACTGCTTCTGATAGTGGCAAATCTTCCTTCCAAACTCTGACTTATAATGGAAGATTCGGCAGTCGCTTCTGAGCCCTCTGTGAGTGTCGCTGGCGTTTGGTCAAGACATTTTCAACTGGCCATAGCTTGCTGCTGTTTCTCATCCGATGGCGAATCCTAATCCAAACGAGAGCATTATCGTTCGCGGGGCGCGGGTGCATAACCTTAAGAATGTGGACTTTGAGGTTCCGCATAACACGCTGACTGTGGTGACCGGTGTCTCCGGATCGGGAAAGTCGTCGCTCGCCTTCGACACGATCTACGCCGAGGGACAGCGTCGGTATGTAGAGTCGCTGTCGGCGTATGCTCGGCAATTTTTGGAACGCATTGAGAAGCCGGATGCGGATGTGATCGATGGGATTGCGCCGGCGGTGGCGATCCGGCAGAAGAATTCAACACGAAATCCCCGGTCAACCGTCGGGACGGCCACTGAGATCTACGATTATTTGCGGTTGCTGTTTGCCCGGATCGGGCGGACTTATTGCGCAAATTGCGGCAACGAGGTGAAGAAGGACACCGTGGATGAAGTTGCCGATGCGGTATTGGCGTTGGGAGCAGGGACGCGGGTGCAGGTTTTATTTCCCCTGCAGCATGGGATTGCTCCGAAGCCGGAGGAGAAAAAGAGAGGGCGCAAGACTAAGAAGGCTGGCTCGCCGGATGCGGGATTGAGTGAGGCGGTTAAAGCTCGCTTATTCGAATTGCGCAAAATGGGTTTTAACCGGCTTTATCAGGCCGGACAGGTGTTTGAATTTTCCACTCCGGAATCGTTGCTGGATATTCGTTTTGATCAGCCGGTGTTTATGCTGGTCGACAGATTGAGTGTTTCAGCTGAATCTCGCTCCCGGATTGTGGATGCTGTGGAGACTGCCTATCGAGAGTCGGGGGAAGTGATTTTTGAAGTTGCTGCGGGGGCGCAGTCCGGGGTTTCGACGACTGAGGCTTCGGAGAACGTGGTCGGATTGGCGGGTGAGGACACCGGCTCCATACGGGCTCTTGCTCATCCTACGTTGCGGTTTGCCCAGCGCTTTGAGTGCAAGAATTGCCATCTGCGGTATGAGGAGCCGGAGCCGAGATTGTTTTCATTTAACAATCCCTATGGGGCTTGTGCGCGCTGCCAGGGATTTGGCAACACCATCGATTTTGACATGGACCTGGTGATTCCGGATAAGACGAAGTCGCTGGGCGAAGGGGCGATCGATCCATGGAACAAGCCGAAGTACCGGCCGGTGTTTACCGACATGAAGCGATTTGCCAAACAAATGGAGATTCCGCTGGAAGTGGCCTGGGCGGATTTGGAACCAGAACAGCAGAGATTGATTCTGGACGGAGATGACAAGTTTCCGGGTGTGCGGGGATTTTTTGAATATCTGGAGCGGAAGAAATACAAGTTGCACGTGCGCGTCTTCTTGAGCCGGTATCGCGGGTATTCGGTTTGTCCGGAGTGCCGGGGGTCGCGGCTGCGGCTGGAAGCGCGGCAGGTGAAAATTAACGGCAAGAATATTTGTGACGTTTGCGGCATGACGGTGGAGGATGCGGCCAAGTTTTTTGCCGGAGTGGAATTAAGTGCGGAGGAGGCCGAGATTGCGGAGCGACTGCTGGAGGAAATCACAGAGCGGTTGCGATTTCTAAACGATGTGGGATTGGAATATCTGACTTTGGATCGCTTATCGTCAACACTCTCAGGAGGCGAGGCTCAGAGGATTCAGCTAGCAACTTCCCTGGGATCGCGATTGGTGGGGACTCTGTATGTGCTGGATGAGCCGTCGATCGGGCTGCATGCACGGGATACCCACCGGCTGATCAAGATCCTGCTTGACTTAAGGGATTTGGGAAATACGATTCTGGTGGTGGAGCACGATCCGGATATTATGCGGAAGGCCGACCGCATTTTGGATCTGGGACCGGGTGCGGGAGAAAACGGCGGCAAGCTGGTGGCGGCGGGAACTTATGATGAGATTCTGCACAATCCGGCTTCGTTGACTGGACGTTATCTTTCGGAAGATTTGCGAATTCAGGTTCCGACCGTGCGGCGGAAGCCGGGAGCGCAGCAGATCAGAATTAAGGGCGTGCGGGCCAATAATCTGCAAGGCGTGGATATCTGTATCCCGCTGAATATGCTGGTGGCGATTACCGGCGTTTCCGGCTCAGGCAAGTCGACGCTGCTGCATCAGGTGCTCTTTCAGGCGCTCGCCGAAAGCAAGAAGCAGCAAGTCTCTGGGGCTGGGCGAGGGGCGGCGACATGGGAGAGTCTGGAGGGCGCTCAGTTTATTGATGAAGTGGTGCTGGTGGATCAATCGCCAATTGGACGGACGCCGCGATCGAATCCGGTAACCTATATCAAGGCTTTCGATGCGATCCGCGAGTTGTTCGCTTCCCTGCCCGAGTCGAAGAAGAGGGGTTTCACCTCGGGACATTTTTCGTTCAATATTCCCGGCGGACGATGCGAGACCTGCCAGGGTGACGGCACAGTTACGGTCGAGATGCAATTTCTCGCTGACGTCGAGCTGATTTGCGAAGAGTGTAAAGGCACGCGGTACAAAAGTTCGGTACTGGATGTTCGATATCGCGGAAAGAACATTCATGAGGTGTTGAACCTCACCGTGAAAGAGGCGCTGAAGTTTTTTGCCGAGGTTCCCAAGATCACGGAGAAGTTAAGTCGGTATTGGATGAAGTTGGGTTGGGATATTTGCGGCTGGGACAGTCGGCGACCACGTCTGTCCGGCGGCGAAGCGCAGCGAATGAAGCTGGCGGCACATTTACAGCCAGCGGCGCGGGAGATTGGGCGTCCGGTGGCGGCCCGGCAGGATGAAGCGCGACGAGGTCGGCGGCTGCTCTACATTTTCGATGAGCCGACGACCGGATTGCATTTTGACGATGTGAGTAAATTGCTGGCGGCGTTCCGGCGTTTGATCGATGCGGGCGGATCGATCCTGGTGATCGAGCATAATCTGGAAGTGATCAAGACCGCGGATTGGGTGATCGACCTTGGGCCGGAGGGTGGAGCGCGTGGTGGGAAGATTGTAGGAATGGGACCGCCGGAGGCGATTGCGAAGCTTCCCTTTTCGTATACGGGTCAATATCTGGCGCGTGTGTTGAATGGCACCAATGGGCGCAACGGGGCGTCGCGGGCCGATGATAGCCAGTAGGCCGGGCTGGCTGCTGGCGGCTGCTTGCGTGTGCGGAATTTTGGCACAGCTCCCAGTCCGGAGCCTTGTACCTGTAAACGCGGTCCCGGCCTTTTTCGTTTTTCCATCTGCTTCTCCTGCTTCTCTTTTGTCTTCATCTTCTCTTTCATCCCAGTCCTCTTCTACAAACTCGCAGGCTGATGATTCCAGCGCTGGCAAGCAGGAGTCGAGTTCACGCCATTCGGGCCATCATGTGCATGTTCGGGTGGAGGATGAGGACTCTCAGCCCGCGGAGTTGAAAGATGCCGAGGCGGCGATTGATAAGCAAAAGTACCCGGCGGCGGAGGATTTTCTTCACACGCTGCTGGAGCGGGAACCCGGCAACTATGTGGGATGGTTCGATCTGGGATTTGTCGAAAACGAATTGGGCAAGGTGGGCGATTCGATTGCGGCCTATCGCAAATCGGTGGCCGCGAAGCCGGATGTATTCGAATCCAACCTGAATCTCGGATTGCAGCTGGCAAAAACCGGGCAGCCGGAAGCGGAAACATTCTTGCGCGCTGCTACGCAATTGAAACCCACCGCCAGCATGGCGGAAGGCCAGTACAGGGCTTGGATGGCGCTGGCACAGGTGATCGAGAAATCGAAACCGGAGGAGGCGCTGGCGGCTTACGCCAAGGCGGCAGAACTTCAACCGAAAGAGAGTGAGCCGCATGTTTCTCGCGGCCACATTTTCGAGGAAGAAAATAAATTCGGCGATGCGGAGGCGGAATACAAGCTGGCGATCGAGATCAACCCACATTCTGCCGACGCTGGGGCTGGGCTGGCGAATCTTTATATGCACGGACGGCGATTTGCAGAGGCAGAAGTTTATCTGAAGAAGTTGCTCACGGAGCAACCGACATCGCCTGCGGTTCATATTGAGCTTGGACGCGTGCTCGCGGCCGAGGGCAAGACGGAAGCGGCGATTGCCGAACTGCAGGCTGGGCTGACAGCGGGTCCCCACGAAGAAGAAGCGGAGCGCGACCTTGCCGATTTGTATTCGGCCGCGGGAAAGAACGGTTTGGCGGAAAACAGTTATCACGAGCTGCTAGTGGTGCATCCGGATGATGCGGAACTCCACCGGAGGCTGGGAGAGACTTTGCTGAAGGAGAAAAAGTTTGCGCAAGCGCAGCCGGAGTTTGCGATCGCGGTGAAGCTGAAACCCGATTTCGGCGAAGCGTATGGCGGACTGGCTTTCGCCGCGGGGGAGAACAAGGATTTTGCGCTGGCCATTCGGGCGCTGGATGCGCGGGCGAAGCTGTTGCCCGAGATTCCGATCACTTATTTTATGCGGGCCTCGGCGTACGATCACTTGCGCGATTTCAAGAAAGCAGCTGCAAATTATCACCTCTTCCTCAACGGCGCTCAGGGGAAGTATCCTGATGAGGAGTGGCAGGCGAGGCATCGGCTCATTGCCATTGAGCCGAAAAGGTAAGCGGGAAGCGGTGTTGGAATGCGATCGACTCAAACGCGGCTGCTTTTGCTGGCGGGGAGCCTGTTGCTGCTCGCCGCCGCGGCGCCTTCGCTGCTTGGCCGCGAAGAGTCTACGATCGCTGAATTGAAGGCTCGGCTTCCCGATACAAATATTCAAGATCGTCCGCCATTGTGTATCCGCATTTCGGAGAGGCAATTGGATGCCGCCGGCAGGTTGTATCAAGCCGGAGATGTTGAGCAGGCCAAGGCCGCGCTTAGGGATGTGACCGCGTTTGCAGAACTGGCGCGGGACTACTCCATTCAGTCGCACAAGCACGAGAAGCAAGCGGAGATCGCGATGCGAAAAATGACCCGCAGGCTGGGCGATTTGAAGCACACAGTCATCCGCGAGGACCAGCAGGCGGTGCAGGATACGCTCGATCACCTGGATAAAATTCGCGACGACCTTTTGCTGGCGATGTTTCCGAAGGGCGGTAAGAAATGAAGGTTGGACCCGCATTCGTGGTCTGCCTCGGGATGATGTTGATGGCCGGTGCGATGGCTTCGGCGCAGCGGCATCGCGATCCGTTTACGCGAGCGGAGATTGATCAGATTCGCGACGTGAGTTGGGAGCCGCAGCAGCGGCTGGCCTTATATGTGAAGTTTGCGCGGGAGCGGTTGGTGGCGATGGAGACTGCACGCAATGATCCAAAGACGAAAAACCGGGCGCAACTGACACACGACAAGCTGGATGACTTTTCGTTGATCTACGATGAGTTGAACGACAATATCGAAACGTATATCGATCGTAAGAATGATATTCGCAAACCGCTGAAGCTGATCATTGACGCCGATGGAGAGTTTCAGGCGAAGTTGCTGGCTCTGAAGAATGCCGCGGATGTTCCGGCGGCCGAGGCGAATCAGTATGAGTTTGTGCTGGGAAATGCTTTGGAGACTTTGAATGAGTCGGTGGAGGAGCATCGCAAGTTGCTGGAGGAACAGCAGGAGGCGGCGAAACATAAGAAGTTTGAGAAATCGGCGGGCGGAAAGGCGGAGTGAGCTGCAAGGAAACATTCGAAGGGCAAGGGCTAACCTCAAGCGCTGGGAGCGGCGATCATTCTTCGACTCGATGCCCCGAGTGTAGCGCGTGTCCTTCCAGGCTTTACAACAATCCCAGGTGGGCCGTCGTGCCTGAAAGATTCCTCGCCACGCCGGAGAAAGCGCGGGGTTTCGGGATGATGCATTTGAGCGGATGCCCTGCCAGTTGGGGTAGCGAGTCCTTTGGCGGTCCTCTCTTGAGTATCTCTTAAACGCAAACCTTTCGTGCTAAGCTGGGCTCACTGTGCGTGAGGGGCTTCTCGAACTTTTTCATGATGAGCACCGGCGGTTGCGGCCGGGGGCGGCACTGCCGGAGTTGAAGGTCGAATTCTTCGCGTTCGCGAACGTCAACAACACCATTCGATTGCGGGAGGGGCGGCTGCTGGTGCGGCTTTCCGATTTGTTGGAGGGCGCTCCGGAGGGAGTGGTGCGCGCGATTGCGCATATTTTGCTGGCGAAGATGTACCGCAAGCCGATTGATCGCGGGCACGCGGCGCGGTACCGGAAATATGTGGGCAGCCATGAGGTGGTGAATAAAGCACACCTGGTGCGGCAGATGCGTGGGCGCAAGCGGCTGCATTCACCCCAGGGGCGGGCGTACGATCTCGATGCGATCTTCGAAGACTTGAACCGGCAATTTTTTAATGGGCTGATGGGGCGTCCGCGAATGAGTTGGAGCCCGAGTAAGACGCGGCGCATTCTGGGGCATTACGATCCGGCGCACAATGCGATCGTGATCAGCCGTATTTTTGACCATCCGGCGATTCCCCGCTATGCCGTGGAATATATCGTGTATCACGAGATGCTGCATTTGAAGCATCCGGTGCGGCTGCGGGGGAGCCGGCGGTGCGTGCACTCGGCGGAGTTTCAGGCGGAGGAGAAATTGTTTCCGGAGGCTGGGCGGGCGGAGGCTTTTTTGAAGAGGCTGTAGTCACAGTTTGGTAGTATAATGGTAGTATGAAGGAGAAGACTTCCATCACACTATCTAAAGAGGTGCTCGCCGGCATCGATCATATCGCCGGATCGAAGAAGTCTCGCTCAGCGTTCATTGAAGGCGTTCTCGCTCAATACTTGCGCAAGCGTGCGCGCGCGCAAATTGAAGCCCGCGATCTTGAACTCATCAACAAGGCTGCGGATGAACTGAATGCTGAGGTTGAGGACGTTCTCCGGTACCAAGCGAGTGACATCGAGATCTGATGAGGCGAAGGAAAGATGAGGCCAGGCGAAATCTATCGCGTCGATGACCCCGCCGACGACCCTAAGCTCTATCGCAGCTTCGTGGTGGTAAGCCGTCAGACGTTGATCGACTCCAGATTCTCCACGGTGGTCTGCGCCCCTATTTTCAGCCGCAGACACGGATTCTCCACACAGGTGTCGGTCGGCATCGACGAGGGTTTAAAGCAGGAGAGCTGGATTTTCTGCGATAACCTGGTAAGCCTTCGCAAGGTGCAACTTACTCGCTTTGTGGGATCGCTGCCGCGATCGAAAATGGACGAACTGAGTCGAGCGCTGAAAATGGCTCTTGCCCTTGAATAGACCACATGCCTGGGCCAAAATCACCACGCCCTGAATCTTTCCACCTGCGCCAAACTGCGGCGGTTTTGATCGATGGAGGCTTGAATGGCGCCCTGCAAACGTTCTTCGTCATCGTCGTGAAGGCGGGTGAATTTGAAGGGTTGCAGGCCCCAGTCGATGGGACTTAACATTTCTGCCGCGCCGAACACCGACCCTTTGGGCGTAAGAAACATAAGCTTCACGCGGGATCCCTGATACAGAGGTTTGGACAGCGAGAGTAGGCCTCCGGTGACGGAGATGATCTGCAACTTGCCTCGTGCGCGGAAACCGTTATGCAGTCGCAGGACGGCAGGGGTGGTTTCGGCGAAACGGGTGCGCGGGGCGCGCCTGTTGACGGCGTACTGTGGGGAGGGGGACGGCATTTCGGTTCAGTCGAGTATGTGCGGTGGGTGGGCGAAATGGGAGGTTACGGAAGGGATGGTCGGGGTCTGGGAGACCGCGCGTATTTTCCGCTGAGCAAGTAGTTCTGCCGTGCTACGATGCTCGCGATGTTGGGCAGGTCTTTTGTGGCCCTCGGGCCGGCCGGTATTTTGTTGGCTGGAGCGCTTATGGCGCCGCAGCACCTGCCGCAGTTCTCGCCTGGGGAGGTGCGCATCAGCAGCCGCCCGTATTCGCCCCGGGCTGCGACACTTCATTCAGAAGCGCGACTGGTGGTAGTTGAGATTGTGGTCCGAGATTCGCGCGGCAAGCCCGTCAAGGGACTTACAAAGGACGATTTCGAATTGACGGATGCGGGGAAAAAACGCGAAAGCGCTGCGTTTGCGGTTGAAACCACGGCCAGTGATCAAAGCAGTTCCGCAGAAGCGAGCGATGCGACGTCGGCTCATGCCGCTGCGAGTGGTTCGGCTCCCGGCCCCATTCCGGCGCAAGCGGCATCTGCCGGGCGTTCACTTGCGCTCTTTTTTGATGACATCAATACTCCTCCGAGCGATCTGGCTCGCGCCAAGATTGCGGCGACACGTTTTCTCAAAGAGGAGCTGGCACCCGGCGATCGCGTCGCGATATTCTCGGCCTCCACAGGCGAAGCCTTGGGATTCCGGGCCGACACGAATTCGCTGATCAGCGCCGTCCATCAGCTTCAGAGTCATCCCCGGGCTTCGAGCAGCGGAAGTGGATCCTGTCCCAGGATCACCCCTTACCAGGCTTATCAGATTTCCAGCGGAGACCCGGGAGCGCTGCAGGCCGCGGTGATGGAGAACTGCAAGTGTCCCGGGCATGATGGCAGCGAGTGCATGGACGTTCAGAGTATGCCTGCCTATCAACTCGACAGTTCCATGGCGGGAGGGGGTGCCGTGGGCCCGGGCGGCGGATCCCAAGATGCAGGGAACATTATTGCCGAGGTGAAGACGCAAGCTTCGGCAACCTGGCTGCAGGCCAAGCTAATTTCCGAAACCACCTTCGACGCGGTCCGGTCGAGTGTTAGGTCGCTGGCTACCATGCCCGGCAAACGCATGCTGTTGATTGCGTCTTCGGGCTTTATTACCGGCGAGTTGGAGCAGGAGGAAGACGCAATTGTGCAGGATGCTTTACGAGGCGGCGTGGTTATCAATTCTCTTGATGCAAAAGGGGTTTATGCGGAGTCGACAGGGCGACCTCTGAACGAGGCCTCGGATGCTTCGGAAACTCATCCTTTAAGCATGGTGTATGAGGCGAGGGCCCTCGGCGAACGGCTGGAGAGCCAGGATGCGCCGCTTGCCCGGCTTGCGGAGAGCACCGGCGGCCTGTTCTTTCACAATAACAACGATCTCAACCTTGGCTTTTATCAACTGGGCGTGATTCCTGATGTGGCGTATCAACTGGCTTTTCCGCCGGCGGAGGATGGCAAATATCACAAGTTGAAGGTGGAGTTAAGAAATAAGAGTGCTGGTTTTGTACAGGCCAGGCCGGGCTATTTCGCTCCTAACCGTGCGAGGCTGGCGCAGCCCGATCCTGCGGAGACACTCGACCGTGCAGTTGAGGGTGACGATGATTCGAATGCCATGGACGCGGGAGTGACTCTCCAACTGGTGAAGACCGGAGAAAATGGGCGGCGGCTGACTCTGAACATTTATGTTGACTCAAAGAAGCTACCGTTTCGGCGGGAAAAAGATTTGGAGCTGGAAAAATTAACTTTCGTCGCTGCGCTTTACGACTTGGAAGGGACACTAATCGCTGGCAGAGAGGCCGAAATGAATTTGGCGTTAAAGCCGGACAGTTTTGCGCGGCTGGCAGATTCGGGGATTACGGGGACGCTCTCACTGGATGCTCCGCCGGGATTTTACCGATTGCGATCGGTGGTGCAGGAAGGCGTCGAGGGAAAAATCATGGCGCAGACCAAGAAACTGCATATTGATTGAGAGTTGGCGCCCCTGATTTCCGCGCAAGGGAGAGGGTCCGGCAATTCGCGAGCTCGATCTGAGGGTCGATGCTTGCGAGATCCCTTGGCCCGCTGGTGAAAAGGGCGGGCCTTCGGGATGACGCAGCTCAAGTTGCCGACTTTCTCTTAGTGCACCTGCGCCGATTCTTTGGCGTTCTGGACTGCGTTCACGAACGCTTGCGCATCTGGATTTGAGCTTTGCACGTTGCCTTTCAGGATGTCGCTGAAGGGGACTTGCTTGCCGTACCAGACTTCGGTCGCTTTGTTGTCCTGCTGCAGTTCGGCTCCGTTGAGCGATGCGCCGATGAAGGCGCCTTTGCTGCTGGAATACGTGAGAATGCCGGCTTTATAGCCAGCGTCGGCGGAGGCTGAGCGGCCTACGGGGCCGGCGGCCGCGGAGACGTCTGCGCCAAGTTTAATGTGGCCTTTCATCAGGCCGTTCATGCCTTCCTCGTTCATGATGAACATCATGAGGTCGGTACTCTTGCCGCCGATCTGCGGGCCCCAGCTGATGCCAGAGACGGCAAAGGGCGCGGGCGAGCTCCAAGTGCCACTCGGGGTGCGGCAGGTGGCGACGCCGTCCCCGTGCTCGCCGCCTACTACGAACGCTCCTTTGATCAGCTTGGGAATTACAGCCACGCACTTTGCGCCTTGCAAAACGTCGTTAGGAACGCCTTTATCGGGGGCTGCTGATGTGATGTGTTGAACGGTTTCGGTTGCGCGTTCCAGCTCGGAATCTGCGTTATCGCCTTTAGGAGCTGCGGCCCAGGATAGTGCTGCCAGGCCAAGGGTTAGTACGCCTATGGTGAGGGATTTCATTTGTCGTCTTTCCTCCTGGGGTTTTGATTCGGTTTTGGAGGGTACGGTTTGCGGGGGTTTTTGCGTGCTGGTAGATCCGTTCAGCCCTTCGATTTCGCCATGTGATGCAGATCACGCGCGTTCGTGATGCAGCCAATTGACCCCGCTGGCATCAGAGCTTTATCCTTGAAAGTTGAAATTGAAATTCATTTTCAAAATGGTGGGATCCAGATAAATGTTAGAGGCATTCATTATTACATTGCGCGAGGGCGTCGAAGCGGCCCTGATCGTGGGCATTACGCTGGCTTATCTGGCCAAGATCGGACGGGATGATTTGCGCAAGTCCGTTTATGCCGCTCTGGCTTCGGCTTTCGTGGGCAGCATTGGCATGGCCGTTCTAATTTCGAAGTTGAGCTGGAATGAAGACGTTTTTGAAGGCTGGGTCATGCTGGTAGCTGCGTTCTTCGTTGTGACCATGGTGGTTTTCATGATGAAGACCGGGCGCAAGATGAAGGGCGAAATTGAGGGCAGGGTCGGCGGGTTGCTCAGTGGTAACAACGCCTGGGTTGGGCTTTTTTTCTTTGTGTTTTTGATGGTGCTGCGCGAGGGTGCGGAGACCGTGTTGATCCTTTCGGCGGTGACGTTGAACTCGACCGAGTTGATGAGCTTCCTAGGCACGCTGCTGGGCGTTGGGGCGGCAATTGCTTTTGGCGTCATGTTTGTGAAGGGCAGCGTGCGGATTAATCTGCAGAAATTCTTTAAGGTGACAACGGCGATTCTGTTCCTGGTGGCAGCACAGCTGGTGATCGCGGGGCTCCATGAGCTTTCGGAGGCTGGCGTGATCCCGTCGTCGAGAACGGAGATGGCAATTGTCGGGCCGATCGTCAGCAACGAATGGTTCTTCTTTGTGACGATTATTGCGCTGGCGGCTTTGATGATTCTGTTCGACGCTAAGCGGCGACAACCGGTGGGCGAATTTACTTCTCCGGCGGAGCGGCGCAAGGCGTTGTGGACAGCGCGAAAGGAACGGCTGTGGATGGCTTCGGTTTATGTATTCTCTTTCCTCTTTATCGGAACGGTAACCGCGGAATTTGTTTATGCGAAGAGTGCAAGCGCATTGTCTCCGTCGACGGAGGTGACGTTCACGAATGGGCAGGTAAAGATTCCGCTGTCGCAGGTTTCCGATGGGGATTTGCATCGATACGCGACTAAAGAGAATGGAGTTGAGGTGCGCTTCTTTCTTTACCAGAAACCGGATGGGAAGATTGCGACGGTGTTCGACGCGTGCGAGATTTGTGGCGCGGTGGGATTTTACAAGGCGGGCAATGGGGTGATCTGCAAGAATTGCGCGGCGCCGATTAATCCGCAGTCGGTGGGAACGGCGGGCGGATGTAATCCGATACCGCTGAAGGCGACGACTACGGCGGACTCGATCATTATTACGGAGGCGGACGTTGCGGCCGGAAGCCGACCGTTCGAGAAGCCGTAGCGATGTTTGCGCGGTTGGTTTACGAATCGTTCCGGAGGCAGAAGCGGCGCAAGCTGCTGGCGGGCGCGGCGATTACTCTGGGCGTGACCGTGGCGACGGCGATGATAGCGGTCGCCACCGATATCGGGGACAAGATTAACCGCGAGCTGCGGACCATAGGTGCGAATATCCTTGTTACTCCGCAGGAAGATACGCTGGACGTGGAGATTGGCGGGGTGAATTTGAAGCCGCCGAGCGATGGAGCTTTCCTCAACGAAGCTGACCTGCCGAAGATCAAAGGCACTTTCTGGCACAACAACATTACGGGATTCTCTCCCATGCTGCCGGTGAACGTGGCGTTGCAGCGGGGTGGGAAAACGGAGGATCTCACCCTGTTAGGAACCTACTTTGCCAAGCAGATTGCTTTTGGCAAAGAGCAATTTACGACTGGGGTACGGAGTACGCATCCCTGGTGGAGGGTTTCCAGAGAGTGGCCATCCGACAGTTCGAGCGATATTTTGGTTGGAGAACGGTTGGCCGGGCGGATTGGGGCGAAGGCTGGGGATTCGCTTTCGGTCTCTGGTCGCGAGTTGCGGGTGAGTGGGATTCTTTCCGCTGGAGGCGCAGAGGATGATGAGATTGTCGCGTCCCTGGCCCTAGCGCAGGAGATCCTCGGCAGGCCCGGCGCGGTGCGTCGTGTTTATGTGAGCGCACTCACCAAACCGGAAGATGAATTGGGGCGGCGCGACCCTAAGAGCATGTCGGGCGCGGTATATGACCGGTGGTATTGTTCGCCCTATCCGGCGTCGATTGCCTATCAATTAACGGAGGCTATTCCACATTCGCATGCCGAGCAGATACGGCAGGTCTCGCAGAATGAGGGCGCGGTGCTGACACGGATTGAGGGGCTGATCTTCCTCGTTACACTGGCGGCTTTATTTGCGTCGGCGCTGGCTGTGTCGGCGGCGATGGCGACGGCGATTTTTGAACGGCGCGCCGAGGTCGGTTTGATGAAGGCTTTGGGTGCGGGGAAGATGGCGATTGGGTCGGTGTTTTTTGCCGAGGCGACTTTGCTGGCGTTGATTGGCGGAGTGATTGGATTCACCGGCGGCGGCCTGTTGGCGCGGCAGATTGGGCGATCGATTTTCAATTCGCAGATCACGATCGCTCCGGTGCTTTTTCCTGTGATCCTGGCGATTGCCGTGATTGTGACTTTGGCGGGGAGTGCGGCGGCAATTCGCAAGGCGGTGGGAATGGATCCGGTGTTTGCGTTGCGGGGTGAACTGTGAACGGCGGCGAACCATGAACGGCTCCGGCAACCCTTCTCTGGATCGCGGCGCAGGGAACGTGGCTGCGGGGCGCGCCCACGCTCCGCACACTTCGATGTTCGTGCGGATGCTGGTGCGGGCGGCAGTGCTGCGACGCGGACGCGCGGCTTCGGCTTTGTTCGCGATGGTTGTGGCGGCGGCTGTGGCGACCGCGATGCTGAATTTATACGTCGATGTGCAGGCAAAATTGCGGCGCGAGTTCCGTAACTATGGCGCGAATATTATTGTGGTCGGGAAGAACGGCGCTTCTCTTCCCGCTGAAACGTTAATGCAGGTCGAGTCTGTTGTCGCGGGGCGCGGTGTTGCCGCACCGTTTGCGATGGTCGTGGCGAAGACCAGGGATGGACAGCCTGTGGTGGTTGAGGGCGCGGATTTTGGCAAGGTTCGGCAACTCGATAAATGGTGGTCGGTGAGCAACTGGCCCGCCGCTACCAATGAGGCGCTCGTGGGAGTGCGGGCAATGCCGGTGGTATCGCCGAAGAATGGACCCTTCGAGTTGAATTTCCAAGGTCACTCGATTCAGGTCGCGCCTGGCGGAACTCTGCAGACTGGCGCGGCCGAAGACAGCCGCGTTTATTTAGCGCTTGCCGACTTTGTTTCGTGGACGGGGGTGCAGCCTTCGACCGTCGAGATCGCGGCCAGTGGGTCTCCGGAGGAAGTCGGGTCGATTATGAACCAGCTTGAGCGGGCGATCCCTTCGGCAGATGTTCGTCCGGTCAGGCAGATAATGGAAGGCGAGGCGCGAGTGCTGGGCAAGGTTCGGGCCACATTGCTGGCTGCATCTGCATTGATTATTTTGACGGCTGCGTTGTGCGTGCTTTCGACGCTGATGGGATGGGTATTTGACCGGCGGAGAGATTTTGCGATTATGAAGGCGCTGGGGGCCTCGGATCGTTTGCTGAATGGATTTTTCGCGGCGGAAGCGGCAGCGTTGGGAGCGATGGGAGCGTTTATCGGGTTTGCTCTGGGTATTGGGATCGCGGCTTGGATCGGGCGGGTTAACTTTCATGCTCCGGTGGTGCCGCGGTTCACCGTGTTGCCGTTTATTCTGGTGGGCAGCGTGGCGGTAACACTGCTTTCGGCCATTCTGCCGATTTCGCTGTTGCAACGTGTGCAGCCCGCAGTGATTCTAAGAGGCGAGTGAGATGATTCAGATCAAGGATGTGACCAAGCTTTATCCGGCGAAAGCGGCGGTGGCTCCCACATCTGGCAAGAACGGCGAGACGCGAGGTACCCGCGGTAAGGAAAACGGTGCGATTCATGCGCTGGATCACATTTCGCTGCATGTGGCTCAGGGCGAGTGGCTTTCGATCATGGGGCCATCTGGATCGGGCAAATCGACTCTGGTGAATCTGATTGGGTGTTTAGACCGGCCGACGTCGGGGCAAATCTGGCTGGATGGGCAGAATGTCGCGGGGATTTCGGGTACCGAATTGAATCGCGTTCGAGCGGAAAAAATTGGATTTATCTTTCAGCAGTTTCATTTGATTCCCTTTCTGACTGCAGTTGAGAACGTCATGCTGGCGCAGTACTTTCACAGCATGACCGATGAGAAAGAAGCGATTGAGGCTTTAACGCGCGTGGGCCTTGGCGACCGGGCGCATCATTTGCCGTCGCAGCTTTCCGGAGGCGAGCAGCAGCGGGTTTGCATTGCTCGAGCTCTGATTAACGATCCGAAGATCATTTTGGCGGATGAGCCCACAGGCAATCTTGACGGGCAGAACGAAGAGATCGTGTTGCGGCTGTTGCGGGAGTTTCATCAGCAGGGCCGAACGATCGTGATGGTGACGCACGATCCGGTGGTGGCGCGGCTGGCCGACCGGAGAATCGAATTTCATCACGGCAAGATTGCCTCGCAAGAAGTTTTTGCGATGGCCGATGAGGAGCAGTTTGACGAAGTGCTGGAAGAACTCTGGGTACTCGGGGAACACGGAGAGATTGCGGAAGTCGAGCGCATGGAAGTTCACGGCGCCCTGCCGGTAAGCCTGGCGATTGAGCGAATGATGCAGATGGATTTGGTGGTGTCGGCGCCGCATCCTCCGCAGGCGCACGATCACAAGCCATTTGTGAATCCGTGCCACGATGCGTTGAAGCCGATGGGCATCTCGATGGGCGACGGTACGGCGATCGTGGAGCTCACTCCGCGAGGGCGGGAGCGGGCGGGCAGTATTATCCGGCGGCACCGGCTGGCCGAACGGCTGTTTACTGACAGTCTGGCGATGGATAGCGAGACGGAAATCGAACAACAGGCTTGCAAGTTTGAACACATTCTTTCGCCGGAAGCCACGGATAAGATCTGCACTTTTCTCGGGCATCCGCGGACTTGTCCGCACGGGGCACCGATTCCTCCGGGGACTTGCTGCGGCAGAAGTCCGGAGGAAGCGGCTCGCGGGTTCACTGTTTCTTCACGGCAGTCCGATTAAATTTCTGCCAAATATTTTTCACTACATATTTTTCACTACAAAAGACACGCAGGTCCACAACTGGAAGTCCTTGACCGTATTCATTCGATGACATCGCGGCGTCCAACCATCGGCGTATTCGATTCCGGCTTCGGCGGGCTTACCGTACTTAAAGCTTTACTTCAAGTTATTCCTGGGGCTGATTATGCCTATTTCGGCGATACGGCGCGGCTGCCCTATGGTTCGAAGTCGGTTGAAACTGTCGCGCGGTATGCAGTTGAGGCTGCGCACTTTCTGGAAAATCGGAAAGCTGAGCTGCTGGTGATTGCCTGCAACACGGCGACGGCACTGGCTCTGGACCGGATCACGGCGGCCGCGCATGTGCCGGTGGTCGGCGTGGTGGAACCCGGAGCCGAGGCGGCGCATGCAATCAGCCGGAACAAGAAGATCGTGGTCGTCGGAACCGACGCGACAGTAAGCAGCCATGCTTACCAGAAGGCATTGGAGGCTCGGGGATTGAAGGCACGAGAGAAAGCTTGTCCACTACTGGTGCCGCTGGTGGAAGAAGGATGGGTCGAGCATCCGGTGACCGAGCAGGTCGCGGGGATTTATCTAGGCGAAGCATTTGCCGACGGCTTTCGGGAGGCGGATACGCTGGTATTGGGCTGCACGCATTATCCCCTGCTTAAGCCGCTGCTGCGGCGGGTGGCGCCAGAGCATGTGAATATTGTGGACTCGGCAGAGTCGACGGCGCAGGCTGTGGCCTTGAGACTGGGAAGCCTGGTAACCCCGATGGCACTTGAGGAACGGCGGGCGGCGCCGCGACTGAAATTTTTTGCCACGGATTCGGTGGAGAAGTTCCGCAAGTTAGGCGGGAGATTCCTGGGGCACTCGATTGACGATGTGCAGCATGTGGATTTGAAGGAATGAGGTCAATCCTTAGGAACGGCTGAAGCCGCGCCGTTTCAGATCTCAGTAAAGGTGGAAGTCGACTTCGACGGCGATCTCGACAGCTACTGCATGGCCATCTTTCTGGCCCGGCTCGAACTTCCAGTTGCGGACGGATTCGATGGCTTTCTCGTCGAGGCCCATGCCGAGCGCGTTAATGACGCGGATGTTGGTGGGACGGCCGTTCGCATCTACGACGAGGCCGAGCACGCAGGTTCCTTGATATTTCGCCTTGCGCGCCTCTTCGGAGAATTCAGGATCGGTCTGGTAAATGACTCGCGGAGCGGTTACGCCGCGACCGGGACGGAAGTAGCCTCCACCCATGCCGCCGCCGATGCCGGGGCCGACGCCTGCTCCGGTACCAGAGCCGACACCGCCACCATATCCGCTGCCAATACCGCTGCCGCCTCCGGTGCCATTCGAAGGAATCACCGCCGAAGATTTCGGGTCGCCGAGATTGGGCATGTTGTTCATGGCCACTTTGATGTCCGGCGGAACGATAACCGTGGGCTCAACCGCCAGCTTCGGATTCATATTGCGAATCACCGCCGCTGGAGGCGTGATCTGCTGCATGGAGAACTTCGGCAAACGTCCCTTGGAGGCCTGCAATACATCGCGATCACCGCCGCCGCCACCTCCGCCCGCCTGTGTCTTCGCGGGCTTAAGAGGCATGAAGTCGCCGGGATCGACCAGCGCCGTGGTGGTGGATGGCTTGGCTTGAACCTTGGGAACCAGGCTCCTGACCCAGAGGGTGCCACCAACGATCAATCCGATCACGATCACGTGGGCCGCGGTCGAACCGAGCGCTCCATTCTTTTTATAGTTGTAGAAACCCCAGATGTCTTTGACTGGTTCGGGCTTGGATTCGAGCTTGAGTGGCGGCAGCTTTTTCGGGAAGAAAAAGTCATCGAGACCCTGGAATAAAGATTTCCACAGCGGCTCGAATGTATCGGGCGCGAGCAGAAGATGCAGCTCAGGTTCGCTGCTGGGATTCGGTTTGATTTCTACGGATGCCATTGTTCCCCGGTTGGTTCTCCTGCAGGACGCTGTTCGGGCTACTTCTGGGGACGCTTCATCCTACACAGATGAGCAGTCTTTCCAGCGAGTTGCTTCCCATTCCTGTTAGTTTCGATTCTGGTTCGCAAAAACTTCGCCAGATGCCCCAAACCGCCGCACCTGCTTCCTGCCTGCCAAAATTGTACCGCGTCTGTGGTGGTTTACGTAGTGTATTTGCGAGAAACCTATGGACCTGCCCTTGAGGAGCAAACGCCAGGAGGGCGAGAGACGGTGAGGCGCATGGACGTTCCCGGCAACGCTCCCTATAATGAAGAGATTCAATCATTTGGAGAAACGTCCCGGGTGCCGTTCGAACTGAAATCCACCATCAATTTGCCTAAGACTGCCTTCCCCATGAAGGCGAACCTGCCCCAGAACGAGCCCAAGATGCTGGTGCGTTGGGAGCAGCAGAAGATCTACGAGCGCATTCGCGCGGCGCGGAAAGGCTCGGCCACCTACATTCTGCACGATGGGCCGCCTTATACCAGCGGGCCGATTCACCTGGGCACGGCGATGAACAAGTGCCTGAAAGATTTCATCGTGAAGTCGAAGACGATGTCGGGATTTGACGCGCCGTACGTGCCCGGCTGGGATTGTCACGGGCTGCCGATCGAGATCAAGGTGGATAAGGAACTCGGCGGCAAGAAATTGCAGATGCGTCCGTTGGATGTGCGGGCCGAGTGCCGAAAATATGCGCAGAAGTTCCTGGATTTGCAGCGTCAGCAGTTCAAGCGGATCGGCGTATTCGGTCGCTTCGATCGTCCTTATGCGACGATGACGCCGCAGTATGAATCGGTGGTGCTGTCGACCTTCTTTTCGTTCTACGAGCACGGATTCGTCTACAAAGGCCTGCGCGCGGTTTACTGGTGCATGCATGACGAGACGGCGCTCGCTGAGGCTGAGGTTGAGTACGAGAATCACACCAGCCCCACGGTTTGGGTGAAGTATGCATTGATCGACGATCCGGCGCGGGTCGATGCGGCGCTGGCGGGGAAGAAAGTTTCGACGATTATCTGGACCACGACTCCGTGGACGCTGCCAGCGTCGATGGCGGTAGCGTTTCATCCGGATGAAGAGTATGTGGCGCTTGAATCGGGCGGCGAGGTTTATATTGTCGCGGCGAAACTAGCGAAGGATGTGGCTGAGAAGTGCGGCCTTGCGGACGCGCGTGTGTTGGCCCGTTTTCCGGGGCGCGTGATGGAGCGGCTGAATTTTCAGCATCCGTTTTTGGAGCGCAAGATTCTCGGCGTGCTCGCCGAGTACGTCACCATGGACACCGGAACTGGTGTCGTTCACACGGCGCCTTCGCACGGCGCGGAGGATTTCATCACCGGGGTGAAGTATGGGCTGGATGCAACTAGTAATGTGGATGAAAAAGGAATTCTGCGCAATGGATTGCCGGAGTATGAGGGTAAGCGCGTTTGGGATGCGAACCAGCCAATCATCGAGTTGCTGAAGAGCCGTGGAGCGCTGCTGCATTCGGAGAAGACAGAGCATTCTTATCCGCATTGCTGGCGATGCCATAATCCGGTAATTTTTCGTGCGACTGAGCAGTGGTTCATTTCGATGGAGACGCCGATGCCGGGCGCGAGTGGGGGCCGTGGTCCGGAGGAAGACACGCTGCGCAGGCGGACGCTGGAAGAGATCAAGCGGGTGAGGTGGGATCCGGCGTGGGGCGAGGAACGGCTTTCGAACATGATTGCCACCCGGCCGGATTGGTGCATCTCGCGGCAGCGGGTTTGGGGTGTGCCGATCGCAGTTTTTCTTTGCGAGAAGTGTGGCAAGCCGCTGAATGACAAAGCAGTAAACCGCAAAGTTGTTGAATTGTTTGCTCGTTTGGGAGCCGATGCGTGGTTCACTCCGGAATCGAATTCGATTTTGCCGGCGGAGATGAAGTGTCCGCATTGCGGCGCAACGAAGTTTGAAAAGGAAACTGACATCTTCGATGTGTGGCTGGAATCGGGTGCGAGCTATCTGGCACTGATTGCCGAGAAAACGACTGACGACGAACCCACGTATCCGTGGCCTTCGGATTTGTATTTGGAGGGCGGAGATCAGTATCGCGGATGGTTTCAGTCTTCCTTGCTGTGTGCGATGGGCACTCATGGGACGCCTCCGTACAAGGGCGTGGTCACACCCGGATGGACTTTGGACGAGAAGGGCCAGGCGATGTCGAAGTCGCGGGGGAATGATGTGGATCCCGTCGATATCGCGTCGCGCCTCGGTGGCGAAGTGGTGCGGCTGTGGGTTTCGTCGGTCGACTTCCGTGAAGATGTGGTGGGATCGGAAGCGCTGATGCAGCGCGTGGCAGAGAATTACCGCAAGATTCGCAATACTTTTCGATACATCTTGGGCAATCTTGGAGACTTCGATCCGGAGAAGGATGCTTTGCCGTTCGACACGATGGAAGCGATCGATCAGTACATGTTGCGGCAGACGGAGAGCTTCGCTTCCGATCTGCGCACATGGTATGACGAGTTTGCTTTCCACAAGATCTACCAGCGCTTGAGCAATTTTTGCATCGTGGATCTGAGCGCGTTTTATTTCGATGTGCTCAAGGATCGTTTATATATTTCTGCTCCGAAGTCGCCGGGACGGCGCAGTGCGCAGACTGCGATCTGGCGAATTGGTGAAGCTCTGGTGCGGCTGCTGGCGCCGATCATGAGTTTTACGGCAGAGGAAGTATGGGGTTATTTGCCGAAGGCCTCGGGGCGCGAGGAGAGCGTGCATCTGGCGCTGTTTCCTGGGGCGGCGGACATTACCGGAGACGCGACTTCTGCGGGCAACAATAAAGCTGAGAAAGAAAAAAACGAACAGGAATGGGCCACGCTTCGCTCGGTGCGCGATGATGTTTTGAAAGCGCTGGAGGAAGCGCGCAACAACAAGTTGATCGGCACTGGCCTGGAAGCGCACGTTATCTTGTCTGCGGCTGAGCCGGTTTACTCCGTGCTGGCGAAGCACGCCGGCGAACTGCGGTATCTTTTTATTGTTTCGGCGGTTACGCTTACGCCCGCGGCTGGCAACGGTACGGGAAGCGTGCACGCCGAAGTGAAGAAGGCAGACGGACTGAAGTGCGAGCGGTGCTGGAACTATTCGACTCATGTCGGAGAGGATAAAAACTATCCCGGAGTCTGTGAGAGGTGCAGCGCAGTGCTAAAGGAACTGGAGACCTTGCAATAGAAGTACATCTGGCAGAAATCACGATTACCTTCCACAACTCGTACGGGCGTTCAGCCCGAATTAGCTGCATCGATCTGGCAATGGGCCGCAGTAAGATTGCGTGACTGTGAACTGGCGAAAGATTAGAACGGTTCTGCTGACTACGCTGTTTCTGTGCCTGATTCCAGCGACACGCTACTACCAGATCGATCAGCCGATACTGCGATCGCTCGAAGGGCGGCGTCCGCTCGACCCGGCAGAGCTTCATCTCGCGGGCGAGTTTGTCGAAAACAATCTGGGAACCGAAATTGAGCAGCGACGGTTCCGTGACCCTTCGCATGCTGGCGCAGCAATACCTGTTCATCCCGCATTGCGTTCTGATTCCGGCGGGCGTTCCGGTGCATCTGCGCATCACCAGCGCCGACGCGGTACACTCGCTTGCCATTGAAGGAACGGGCTACAACGTGAAGGTGCTTCCGGGCACGGTGAGCGAGACGCAACTCCAATTTCCGGAAGCCGGCGTGTACAAGACGGCTTGTCGCGAGTTCTGCGGTGCGGGACACTATGCGATGCGGTCGGTAGTGAAAGTTGTGCCGCGGGAACAATTCCCAGCCCTGCGTCCGGAAGAACGGAGGACCTGTGCGGCGCAGTAGAGACATGAAGCATTTAATAAAGATTTCTTCCCTGCGTCTGAAAGGCGCGGCAGTGCTGACCTCTGCATTGCTGGCTGGGCTGGCTGCAACTTCCCTGTTGCTTAAGGTAAATGCCGCCGGTCCGGATCGAATTCCTTCCTACGTGGCATTCACTCCAGAGACGATTGCGGCTGCTTCGAGTGGAAATGCGTTTCGCGGAATGCTGCTGGCCAGGCGGTGCGAGCATTGCCATGGTGCAGAAGGCTTCAGTCCGGTGGGCTCAACCCCGAATCTGGCCAGCATGAACAATCTCGCGATTTGGAAGCAATTGGAGGATTTTCGGGATCGCAAGCGGCAATCGCGGCCGATGGTGCCGATTGCGGAGTCGCTTTCGGGGCGCGATCAGGCTGATCTGGTTGCGTATTATTCTTCGCTGCCGGTTTTTTCCGATCCACAGGACAATCGAATTTTTCCCCAGCCGCAGATCGGCGCCGGTCACCTTGAAATGGCATCGCGCCTGATCACGTTTGGAGACGGAACCCGCGGGATCCCGCCATGCGAGGCGTGCCACGGTCCGGTGGCGTATAAGGTCGGGGTGCCATCGCTGGCGACGCAGAATGCCGATTATCTGCTGAATCAGCTAGACGGATTTGCGAACGGCAGCCGGGCCAATGATATCAACGAGCCGATGCGCACAATTGCTGACCTTCTATCGGAAGACGAGCGGCGAGCTCTGGCCGAGTATTATGGCGCGGGATTGGGACTGCAACCTGGGAGCTCCACAGCATCGAGCCCAACTCCGTAGTCGCAGCCCCACCTTCCGATTTTTGCTTCCGTTGACTCTACGCGGTCTTGCTGTCGACGATCGGAAACACTAATCGATACAGCACCTGCTGTTGTGTCTGCTCAAAAGCGTAGTTACTCGAGTTTAGCCGCCAGCAGGTAAAGACGCTGTATTTGTAATTCGTCTCGTTGTCTTGGTAGGCGCTCTGGCCGGTTTGATATCCCGACTCAAACTTCGCGCCGTAGGCGAACAGATTTGGATTGACTCCGGCGTCTTTGAAAGAGTCTGGCGAGGTGAATCCCGAGTACAGTTGAAGGTTCACGAAACTGATGTTGTTGTTCACGGCGGTGGCGTCGAGGTTTCCCACCTCGGCGGGTGAAAGGGTCAGGTAATACGGCTTATCCTGCTGCTTGAACTGAGCACCAATGGCGTTCACCAGCAAAGCGAATTGCGCCTGTGTGGTTTGATCGGAGATAGGGCTCTCCCAGTCGATGTCAAAGCCATCAAGATCAAACTTCTTGAGATAAGCCATGAGGTTAGCGGCGAAGTTTTCGGCGTTTTGCTGCGCTGAATAGTTGGAGTTGGAGAAGATATTGGACAAGACGTTCCCGTCGCCCCAGTTCAAGGTGACGGCGATCCTAATGCTCGAATTGCTTTTCCGCGCATCCCGGATGATGTAGTTCATGTAATCCTGATTGGTCAGGCCACCAGGATGCGATGAAGCGCCCATTTGAATCGTGTACGAAGAGCCGTCTCCCGTTGGAACGGTTTTGGCGCTCGTCGGGAGTGTGGTTACGAAGCACAGGTTCAGGATGTCAACGGATTGATAGACGCTGTTCTGTATGAGCGTCTGATAGCAGCTGTTGGAGTTGTTGTAGTTGGTGCCCTTGGGTTCATCCTCATTCAGGAATATCCAGGCATTGACCAGTTGACTGTTCATTGGTTCCTCCTATAAGTGCGAGGCCCGGGATAGATCAGACTGGGGTAGATGCTTTGCTTTTATTTATTCCAACATTTAGACCAACCGGCTGCCGCCATCTGTACTTATCTTGAGTGATAAGTTGATTAACTTACGGGTGCTATGAACCGGGACAAGGATACCTGGAGGTGCAGCCTACAGCAATGGTCATTAAAAAACAACACCTATAAACACTTAAGAATGGAATAGTTGCGGCCAGTTCTGAAACGGAACTAGAAGCGACCGACTAAGAGGTTGAGAAGACAGGGGTATGTCCAGACGCAGAAGAGGACACCGGTCCTCGATTGGAGTGGAAACTCTCCTACCGCAATTCTTCCATGGCCGCTTCGAGCGCTTCCCTGCCGGGACGCGTCAGCGATTCGGGCAGCGTGGCCAGCGGTTCGTCGACCATGTTCAGCATATCGAGGAAGCTGGGCGCCTTGGTGTTGACGTAGAACAATCCGGTCAGAACTTCGCCCGCATCATGCGCGCGAATGAGGCGTTCGATGGCGCGGACGCGATCGGTGGGGTCGTAATCTTCTTCCAACTTGCGAAGCTGCAGATGTGAACCGTCGTGCATGGTGACGCTGACAGTTGATCCGGCGTCGTATTCGACATCGATTTCTTCAAAGTGCGGAACGAAACTGATCTCCTGCAACGTCTCTTCGTGATCTTTTACGTACTTGTAGGATTTGGTGGAGCCCTCATGATCGTTGAAGGTGACGCAGGGTGAGACCACGTCGAGCATAACGGTACCGTGATGGGCAATAGCGGCCTTGAGCATGGCGCTCAGCTGGCGCTTGTCGCCGGAGAACGAACGGCCGACAAACGTCGCGCCGAGTTCAATGGCCATGGCGCAGGTGTCGATCGGCGGAAGATCGTTGATGACTCCGCTTTTCAACTTGGATCCGAGGTCGGCGGTTGCTGAGAACTGCCCTTTGGTGAGGCCGTAGACTCCGTTGTCTTCGATGATGTAGATGAGGGGAAGATTGCGGCGCATGAGGTGAATAAACTGGCCGATGCCGATGGAGGCGGTGTCACCATCGCCACTGACGCCTAGCGCGATCAGATTGCGATTGGCTAACATGGCGCCGGTGGCGACCGAGGGCATGCGTCCATGAACCGAGTTGAAGCTGTGCGAACGGTTCATGAAGTAGGCGGGACTCTTCGAGGAGCAGCCGATTCCGCTCAGCTTGACGACCTGTTCGGGCTTTACGCCCATGTCATACATGGCTTCAATGATGCGCTCGGAGATGGCGTTGTGCCCGCAACCGGCGCAGAGCGTCGTCTTGCCGCCCTTGTACTCGACGACGGTGAGGCCGATACGATTGGTTTTTGGCTCAGCAGCGGGTGTGGTCGCCATTATTTTCCCTCCATGGTGCTTAATTCGTCGGTGACGGAGCGGGCGTCGAGCGGCAGGCCGTCGAGATGAGCGATGCTGCGCAGGCGCGTGGTGAGTTCGGGTTTGAGATCGAGCTTGAGCAAGCTGAGCATTTGCGCGTCACGATTCTGTTCGACCACATAGATGCGGTCGTGCTGCTCGATGAATTCGTGAACCTCGCGGGTGAACGGGTATGCGCGCAAGCGCAGGTAGTCGGTCTCGATTGCGTATTCGTTTTTGAGCTGGTCACGGCTCTCGATAATGCCCCAGTGAGAAGTGCCGTAGGCAATGATCCCGATTTTGGCGTTTGTGCCTCGGAAGATTTCGGGGCGCGGAACGAAGGAGCGCGCAGTCTCGAATTTGCGATTCAGGCGCTCCATGTTGTTTTCGTAATCGTCGGGCCGTTCACTGTAGCTGGATTTGTCGTTATGGCCGCTGCCCCGGGTGAAGTATGCGGCGGCGGGATGATCGGTACCCGGCAGAGTGCGATAGCCGACACCATCGCCGTCAAGATCCTTGTAGCGAGCGAAGCCGCCGAGTTTGTCGAGATCCGCTTTGTGCAGAACCTTACCGCGCTGGATGGGAATGGCTGGATATTCGAAGGGGTCAGACATCCAGTTGTTCATGCCGAGATCGAGATCGGACATGACGAAGACCAGCGTCTGGAACTGCTCAGCGAGATTGAAGGCTTCGGAAGCCATGCTGAAGCACTCGGAGACCGAGCATGGAATCAGCATGATGTGCTTGGTATCGCCGTGCGAGAGAAATGCTGTTGAGAGGATATCTCCTTGAGACGTACGCGTGGGCAGGCCAGTGGAGGGGCCGACACGCTGGATATCCCAGATGACGCCGGGCACTTCGGCATAGTAAGCCAGGCCGGTAAATTCAGCCATGAGCGAGATACCGGGCCCCGCGGTTGCAGTCATGCTGCGCGCGCCCGCCCAGCCGGCGCCGATCACCATGCCGATGGCGGCTAGCTCATCTTCCGCTTGCACGATGGCGAATGTGGCTTTGCCATCAGGACCGATGCGGTGTTCTTTCATGTATTCGATCATCGTTTCGACAAGCGAGGACGATGGCGTGATCGGATACCAGGTGACAACGGTGCATCCAGCGAACATGCAGCCAAGAGCGGCGGCGGAGTTGCCGTCGATGATGATTTTGCCTGCGGTCTTGTTCATGCGCTCGATGTAGAAAACCCCGCGCTTCTGCAGGTTGGCTTTTGCGTAATCGAACCCAGCCTGGGCGGCGGCAAGATTCAAATTGGCGGCTTTCACTTTTTTCGCGAACTGCTTGCGGATCGCCTTTTCGACTTCTCCCATTTCGACTTCGAGAAGTTGCGCGACCACGCCCACGTACACCATGTTCTTGACTAGCTTGCGCAGCTTGGCTTCGGGGCAGACCGCGGCGACGATCTTGTCATACGGGACTGAGTAGAAGACGAGATCGCTGCGCAGCTTATCGAGGCCGAGCGGTTCGTCATAGAGAACTGATGCGCCGGGCGCGAGCGACATGACGTCGTCTTGCGCGGTTTCCGGATTCATCGCGACCAGGAAATCTATTTCCTTCTTGCGCCCGATGTAGCCATCTTTGTTGGCGCGAATCGTATACCACGTAGGCAGGCCGGCGATGTTCGAGGGAAAAAGATTCTTGCCGGAGATAGGCACTCCCATCTGGAAAATGGCCCGCAATAGAACTGTATTCGAGCTTTGCGAACCAGAGCCATTGACCGTAGCGACCTGAATGCTCATGTCGTTGACGATGCGCTTGCGAGCTAGCTGCCCACCCATATCGTGGCGTGCAACGTCCGTACTGGCCATTACTGCACCTTCCTTCCAGTTAGGAGACGAAATGATCCGTCTGGGTTCGTTTTCAGGGGAACAAACTATTATACGGCGGGTCGCGCCGCTCTGGCAGCGGAATCGCGCACTCAAGGCTGAAGGAACCTATTTTGGAACGGAGGGTGCCTTCTCGACTCGACCCCGCCGGGCCGAAGCTAGTCGACAAGGTAAGTTCGCTCTTCCCTGTTCCGCTATTCACCTTTAAAGAACTGCGCCATGGTGCGGAATTTATTATATCGTGACACGACTAATTCTGCTGCCGGGATCTTCTTCAGCTCAGAGAAATGCTTCTGCAGGCTGACGTCGAGCAGATTGGCGGCGGCTTCGTAGTCGCGGTGGGCGCCGCCCTCGGGTTCGAGAACGATATCGTCGATGCAGCCCAGTTCGCTGAGGTCGGTGGCGGTGATGCGCATGGCCTCGGCTGCCAGTTCTTTCTTGGCGGCATCGCGCCACATGATAGCGGCACAGCCTTCCGGCGAAATCACCGAGTAAATGGAGTTCTCCATCATGAGGACGCGGTCGGCCACGGCGATGGCCAGCGCCCCGCCACTGCCCCCGACTCCGATGACGGTGGCGATAATGGGAACCTCGAGGCGAGCCATTTCGCGCAGGTTGTAGGCGATCGCTTCTGCCTGGCCCCGCTCTTCGGCGTGGATGCCGGGGTAAGCGCCGTCGGTATCGACCAGTGTAAGAATCGGCCGGCGGAATTTCTCCGCGATTTGCATGATGCGAAGAGCCTTGCGATAGCCTTCTGGATGCGGCGTGCCAAAGTTGCGATGGACGCGTTGCTTCATGTCGCGGCCCTTCTGGGTGCCAACGACAAGAACCTCATCACCGTGAAAGCGGGCCATCCCACAGATAATGGCAGCATCGTCGCCAAAGCCGCGATCGCCGTGAATCTCGCTGAAGTCAGTGAACAGGCGCTCGATATAGTCGAGGGTCTGCGGGCGCTGCGGATGCCGGGCCAGTTCGGTTTTTTGCCAGGCAGTTTGCGTACCCTTGATTTCTTCGCGCAAAGTGTGGATGCGTTCGTGCAACTTCGCGAGCTGGCGGTGAGTTTGCTCGTTCTGCCCAGGAGATGCTTCGATCGCCGCCACCTGGCGCTCGATCGATTCCAATTCCTGCTGCGTTTTTTGGATGGTTCTCTGCATCACAAATTTGGAACTGGTGCGAGTCCTCGATCAGATAAACCACGGTCAACTGATCACGCGCACACTGCCGCGGCCGCAGAGCTGCTCGACGCGTGCGATAAAGTTGCGGTCTGGCAGCACATTATAACCCTCGGCCTCCATTACGACCATGAAATCCCCGGCGCGTTCCACATCGAATAACACCTTGGCTTCTCCTTTACGCTCGCTAAATAGCGTGTGCAGAGCGTCGACGGTGGTCTCGCCTGAAGATTCTAGCGGGATGCGAATACGGAGGGCACGCGGCAATGGAACCTTCGCATCTTCGAGAGCAATGATCTCGGCGGCAGTAATTTTTGGATTGGCGCCCTCTTCGATGCGTACTCCGGCGCGCACGAGAACCGGAACTTCGAGCTTCACTTTTTCGCCGAGGCGCTTATAGGCTTCGGGGAAAACGATCATATCGATCGATCCAGACATATCCTCCAGCGTGGCTTGAGCGTAGAAATCTCCGCGCTTGGATTTAAGAACGCGCACGTTGGCGATGATTCCGGCGGTGGCAATGGTTTCATCTTTGCCGGTCGACTTTGTCATGGCGCCGATTTCTTCCATGCTGAGCGCCTGCAAATCCTGCAGCTTATCTTTGTATTTTTCGAGAGGATGGCCGCTGATGAAGAAGCCGAGAATTTCTTTTTCGGCGGCGAGGCGGGCTTGCTCATCCCAGTCGGGAATGTTCGGGAGTTTGTCGTTGTGAGCTTCGGTATCTTCTTGCTGGAAAACCCCGAAGAGGCCGTGCTGGCCGGATTCGACATCACGCTGAGCTTTCTGAGCGCGCTCCATGGCGCGGTCGAGAACAGTCATCAGTTGGGAGCGACGGCCGAGAGAATCCATGGCGCCGCTCTTGATGAGCGATTCGAGGACGCGCTTGTTGAGCAGGCGCAGGTCAACGTTTTCGCAGAATTCGTAAATCGACTTAAAGCGGTTAAGTTTTTTTCTGGCTGCTACGATTGACTCAATTGCGTTACCGCCAACGTTTTTCACTGCGGCAAGGCCGAAGCGAATGGCTTCGCCGTGCGGAGTGAAGTTGGCGTCGGACACGTTGATGTCGGGAGCTTCGACCGAGATGCCCATCTCGCGGCACTCGTTGATGTACTTCACGACGTCGTCGGTGCTGCCCGTGACCGAAGTGAGCAGAGCCGCCATAAACTCGACGGGATAGTGCGTCTTTAAATATGCCGTGTGATAGGCGAGCAGGGCGTAGGCGGCGGAGTGCGATTTGTTGAAGCCGTATCCGGCGAACTGTGCCATGAGATCGAAAATCTTTTCGATTTTCTTCGGCGGAAATTTGCGCTGGGCTGCGCCTTCGACAAAGCGTTCGCGCTGCTGCGCCATCTCCTCGGCTTTTTTCTTGCCCATGGCGCGGCGAAGAAGATCGGCTTCACCAAGTGAATATCCGGCGAGGCGGTTGGCGATCTGCATCACCTGCTCCTGGTAAACGATCACGCCCAGGGTTTCCTGCAGGATTTCTTTCAGCTCGGGTAGCTCGTATTCGACTTTCTTGCGGCCGTGCTTGCGATCGATGAAATCGTCGATCATGCCGCCTTGAATCGGGCCCGGACGGTAAAGCGCGTTCAGAGCCGTGAGATCTTCGATGGAGCCCGGTTGATATTTTCGAAGGACGTCTCGCATGCCGTGCGATTCAAACTGGAATACCCCGGACGTTAATCCTTTATGGAAGACCTTCTGATAGGTTTCGGCGTCTTCGAGCGGAATACTTTCCAGAGTAATCGGAGTGCCGCGAGTTTGAGCAATCAGCTTCAGCGCATCGGTAAGGATCGTGAGCGTCGTGAGGCCGAGGAAGTCCATCTTGAGCAGACCCATCTTTTCGATGGCCACCATGTCGAAGGCGGTAACGATTTCGTCGTTCTTGGTTTTGTGCAGCGGAACCAGCTCGGTGAGCGGCCGCGGCGAGATGACGACACCGGCGGCGTGTACTCCGGAGTTGCGCACCATCCCTTCGAGTTTTTTCGCGGTTTGCATCAGCTCGCGAATCTGGCCGTCCTTTTCCATCGCTTCGCGCAGTTGCGGAGAATCTTCGATGGCCTGGTCGAGCGTGATGTTGAGCTGTGTGGGCACCATCTTCGCGATGCGGTCGACATCGGCGTAAGGAATGTCCATGGCGCGGCCGACGTCTTTGATGGCTGCTTTGGCGGCCATGGTACCGAAGGTGATGATCTGCGCTACGTTGTCACGGCCGTATTTCTGCGTGACGTAGTCGATGACTTCGCCGCGGCGGTTCATGCAGAAATCGATATCGATATCGGGCATGGAGACGCGCTCAGGATTGAGGAAGCGCTCGAAGAGTAGCTCGTGCTGGAGGGGATCAATATCGGTGATGCCCAGTGCATAGGAAACGAGTGATCCGGCAGCTGATCCCCGGCCGGGGCCGACGGGAATGTCGCGCTCTTTAGCGTAGCGGATAAAGTCCCAAACTATAAGGAAATAGCCAGGAAACTTCATCTGCTGGATGATGCCAAGCTCGCGTTCAAGGCGCTGCTCGTAATCGGAAATCGAGTGCTTCAGCTTGCCTTGCTCGTGCAACGGACGGAGGGTTTCCAGACGGCGCGCGAAGCCTTGGCGGGAGACGTGCACAAAGTAGCTGTCGATCGTGTATCCAGGCGGGACTTCGAATTGCGGAAATGGCGTCGCGACTTTTTCGAGGCGCAGGCTGCAGCGTTCCGCGATGTCCAGCGTGCGCGTTAACACTTCGGGCGAATCTTTGAAGACGCGATACATCTCATCATGGCTTTTGACGAAGAACTGGTCGCCTTCAAACTTCATGCGCGCGGTGTCGCGAATCGATTTGCCTGTCTGGATACATAGCATCACGTCCTGCGCGTGAGCATCGTCTTCGCAAAGATAGTGACTGTCGTTGGTAGCGACGAGTGGCAGGCCGAGATCCTTTTCGAGCTGGAAGAGACCGGGATGGATTTTGTGCTCCATCGCAAGGCCCTGATCTTGAATCTCGAGGAAGAAGTTTTCTTTACCGAAAATGTCGGTGAAAGTCGCGACTGCCGCGCGGGCGGCAGCGTAGTTCCCTTCCATGAGGCGCTCGGCGACTTCGCCTTTGAGGCAGCCGGAAAGGCCGATCAGCCCGCGGGAGTGTTCGGCCAGAAATTTCTTGCTCACGCGTGGCTTGTAGTAGAAACCATGCAAAGATGCTTCGGAGGTGATCTTCACCAGGTTTCGGTAGCCTTCTTCATTCTCAGCGAGCACCAGCAAGTGGTTGTAAGTGTCGCCATCGGGCGGAGTGCGCTCGATGTTGTGATCCTCTTTCTTGCAGATGTACAACTCGCAGCCTACGATCGGCTTTACCCCATGTTTCTGCGCCGCGTTCACGAAATGCACGGCACCGAAGATGTTGCCGTGGTCGGTCATGGCGACGGCGGGCATGCCGAGTTCTTGCACGCGTTCGCAAAGCTTTTCTACGTCGCAGGCGCCGTCGAGCAACGAATAGTCAGTGTGCAGGTGCAGGTGGACGAATTGCGGCATAGGCCTCTTTAATTTTACGGGAATCGCGGGAATTGTAGCGAATGGAAGGGTGTGGAAGACCGGGAGTTATGCACAGTATGTGGAATTCTCGCGCGCCAACCTGGTTCTGAAAGGGTCATGCACGTCGGTCACTACGCCGCCGGATTAGCAATCTCTAAGATTGCAGAATGGGGCTGGAGTGTCTGATTGTGACCGAGGATCCGGCGTTGCTCGCGGAGATGCGGGCTACGCTTGAGCCGCGCGGAGTCTCGCTGCAGTTTCGCCGCGATTCGGAGAGCGCTGGTGAGTTGGCCTCGCGCGTGCACCTTGATGGTCTCGTGATGGATTGCGATGTCCGGGGCAGTGCATCCGCACTCGATCAGGTTCGCAACAGCCGCGCCAACCAGCAAACCCTGATTCTAGCCGTGGTCAACGCTTCTTTGAAGGAGCGCGAAGCCATTGAACTTGGCGCCGATTTCGCGCTCAGCAAGCCGATCCAGCCGGTCCGCCTCAATAATATTTTGGAGCTGGCGATCCCGAAGATGGAGCGGGAACATCGCAGATATTTCCGCTACGAGGTCGATCTGCCGGTGCGTTTCTGCGACCAACTGGGACAGTCGTTCGTTCGCGGCTCTATCCAGAACATCAGCGAAGGCGGCCTGGCGATCAAGCTGCTCGATCCCGTCAAGCTCAAAGGAGTCGTGAGCTTGCAATTCGAGTTGCCCAGCGTGGAGCCGCAGCTTTTCCGCGGCAAGGCTGAGATCGTGTGGAGCGATTCGTTCGCCATGGGCTTGCGATTCTTGTACGTCGAAAAAGAAGCGACCGCATGCTTTCACTCCTGGCTGAACTCGCTCGAGGCGCGAATGCGCTTTCATGAGTCTGTGCAACGTACAGTTTGATCCGAGCAGCGGGAGCCAACCCGCTCGCCTAGTGTGAAACATAGGCTCGGTTAGCTCTGTGCGAGCGAAAACGTGATATCCTCCCGCTTTTGTACAAGCAGGAGGGCTCATGCCATTTTCACGCCGTGACTTTGTCAGGACTTCTGTACTCGGAGCGGTCGCCACCGGAATCAAGACCCCAACTCTCGCAGCCGCGAATCGAAACGCGGGGAACGCAAAGACTGGAGACTCGCGATCAACATCTGCCGGATCCCCAAAACTTCCCATCATCATCTGCGCCCATAACGGATTCAATTATCTCGACGATGCCTACGCCTTCCTAAAAGGCGGCGGAGATACGCTCGACGCTGCGTTGCGCGTGGTGAAAGGGCCGGAAGACGATCCGAATGACACCAGCGTGGGGCTCGGCGGGATTCCCAACGAAGAAGGCGTGGTCGAACTCGACGCCTGCTGTATGCATGGACCCACGCGACGCGCGGGCTCGGTTGGCGGAGTGCGCAATATCAAGAACGTGTCGCTGCTCTCGAAAGCCGTGATGGAACATACCGGGCACGTCATGCTGGTCGGCGAAGGCGCGGAACGCTTCGCGGTTGCGGTGGGATTTCCGCGCGAGAACCTGCTGACCGATCACTCGCGCAAGATCTGGCTGCTATGGAAAGAATTTCACTCGAACGAAGATTGGTGGGGACCGGGATTAGCCGATCCGCACTGGCAGTCGCCGGAGTCGAAAGATAAAGGTAAGCCGCAGACCGAGCTATGGAAGGAGCGCATTGAGAAGCTCCAGGCTCGCGCTGCGGACCTGGGCATTGCTCCGGAGCTGCGGGCGGAGGCGGTCCGCAAGGTCCTATTTCCGCCGACCGGTACGATTCACTGCTCGGTGCTGAATGAGAAAGGTGAAATCTCCGGCTGTACGACGACGAGCGGATTGGCCTACAAGCTGCCGGGCCGCGTAGGTGATTCACCCATTATTGGGGCAGGTTGCTACACCGATCAAGAGGTGGGCTCGGCGGGCGCAACCGGAAGCGGGGAAGAAAATATTAAAGTCGCGGGCGCGCATACGATTGTTGAAAACATGCGCCACGGAATGCCGCCGCAGGAAGCGGGCATAGACGCGCTGAAGCGCATCGTGCGCAACTACAACGGAGATATGAACAAGCTGCGCTTCGTGGACATGACGTATTACATTTTGAGGAAAGATGGAGCCTATGCCGGCGTTTCTCTGTGGGAAGGCTATTCGCAGGGGCATCCGCACAAAATCGCAGTTCACGATGGCACAAAACGGGCAGAAGTGACGACCACCCTGTTCAAAGGATGGTCGCAGGATTTTCCGCCGGAGCCGAGCGTTCCCGAGGACGTGAAGAAAGAGTATATGAAGTAGTGCTCGCTACTAGGCGAACCTGACTTTCACGTCCGGGCCCTTCTCCAGATGAATACTCTCGATAAATCGCACCTTGCCCGTCATCAGAGTAAGAATGACGGATGACGTTCGCGTGCCTTCGCCGAAGAAGCGGACGCCTTTGAGCAACGCGCCGTCGGTAACTCCGGTGGCGGCGAAGATGAGTTGTTTCCCGGGAGCCAGATCTTCCGCTTCGTAAATTCGGTTCTTATCTTTGATGCCCATGCGGGCGAGGCGCTCTTCTTGGTCGGGCTTTACCACGAGGCGGCCGAGCATGTAGCCGTTCAGGCAACGAATGGCGGCGGCGGTGATCACACCTTCTGGCGCTCCGCCTGAGCCCATGACGGCGTGCACGCCGGTGCCGATGACGGCCGCCGCGATGCCCGCGGAGAGATCGCCGTCGCCGATGAGGCGAATGCGGGCGCCCGCGGCACGAATATCGGCGATCAACTTTTCGTGGCGCGGGCGGTCGAGAACGATAACGACCAGGTCTTCGACGTCGCGATCCAGCCTCTTCGCGATATTTTTCAGGTTGTCCGCTACTGGCGCTTCGAGCTCGACAGCATCTTTGCAGGAGGGGCCGACAACTATCTTTTCCATGTAACAGTCCGGGGCGTTGAGCAGGCCTCCGCGCTCGGCGGCGGCGAGAACCGTGATGGAACCCGGGGCGCCCGTTGCGCACAGATTGGTGCCTTCCAGCGGATCGACGGCAATATCGATTTCTGGAACATCGCGCCCGTCGGGAAAATCGGCGCCAACTTTTTCGCCGATGTAGAGCATAGGAGCTTCGTCGCGCTCGCCTTCGCCGATTACGATGGTGCCGCGCATGGGAATGGACTCCATGCTCCGGCGCATGGCTTCGGTGGCTACCTGATCGGAGAGCTTGCGCTCGCCCTGGCCCATGGTGCGGGCGGAAGCGATTGCGGCCACTTCCACCACGCGCAGGAATCGCGACGCCAGGTCGCTTTCGATGTTCTCCCCAAAAATGCGGGCCTTACCTTCTGGACGAGTTTGCGTAGCCATTAGAGCCTCCGTGCTTCCCGTAGACCGCTGGTTGCTTCTTTATTGTTTATCGGTGGCGAGCGGCATTGCCAGCCGGGTTGAGACTATACCGGAATCTGCTAAAGATTAAAAGAAACGTACGACATCATGGAAATAACTGATGTGATCTGCATCACTCTCGTGATATCCTCACGACCCAACTAGAGACCGAACCGTGCCCGAATCGCGTCCACTCACGTTTTTGTGCATCACCACATACGAAAAAGGGCAGGAGTTCATGCGTGAATGCAAACGGCAAGGCTGCCACGTGCTTCTGCTTACGGCAGAGAAGTTGCGCGATGCGGATTGGCCCCGGGAGAATCTGGAAGACATTTTTTACCTTCCGGCCGAGATTGCGCTCGACGATATTGTGAAAGCGGTCACGCACATGGCGCGCACGCAGAAAATCGACCGCATCGTCGCACTGGACGAGTTCGATATGGAAACGGCAGCGACCCTGCGCGAGCATTTGCGCGTTCCGGGCATGGGCCTGACCACGATGCGATACTTCCGCGACAAACTGGCCATGCGGATGAAGGCGCTGGACCGCGGCATTCGCGTGCCCGACTTTGTACCGGCCGTGAATCATGACGACATTCGCTATTACCTTGAGCACGCATCCGGCCCGTGGGTCCTAAAGCCGCGGCAGGAGGCCTCGGCAATTGGGATTAAGAAGCTAAATCGCGCTGAAGAGTTGTGGCCGGTGCTCGAACAATTGGGGGACAAGCAGTCTTCGTTTCTGCTCGAGCAGTTTGTGCCCGGCGAGGTTTACCATGTGGATTCGGTGGTGTCTGAGAACGAAGTCGTGTTTGCCAACGTGAGCCAATATGGCAAGCCTCCGATGAACGTGGCGCAGGGCGGCGGAGTTTTTACTACGTTCACCGTGCGTCGCGGAAGTGAGGAAGATCGATCGCTCAGGCAGATCAATCACGATCTGATCTCCGGTTTAGGGCTGGTGCGCGGCGTATCGCACGCGGAATTTATTCGGGCGCAGAGCGATGGCGAGTTTTATTTTCTAGAGTGCGCGGCGCGCGTCGGCGGCGCGTACATCAACGAGATGGTCGAGGCGGCGACAGGAATTAATCTGTGGCGCGAGTGGGCACGCATTGAAGTGGCCGGAGGCGACGGCAGCTACAGGCTGCCGGAGACACGGGAAGAATATGCCGGAGTGATTCTTTCGTTGGCGCGGCAGGAAAATCCGGATACTGCGGCGTACAACGACCCGGAGGTGTATTTGCGGATAAAGAAGCATCATCACGCGGGACTAGTGTTGCGGTCTGCGGAGGCGCAGCGGATTCCCGCGCTGCTGGAAGGCTACGCGCGCAGATTCGCCGAGGAGTTTATGGCGGTTGAGCCGCAGAGAGAAAAGCCGACGGCGTAGAGCGGATCAGACGGCCCGGGGTTCAGGGATTTCCAATAGACCCTCCGAACAAGCTACTTAATGACGAAAAGTCGTAACTGATTCCGTCGGCTGCCAGGGTCTCATAAATTCTGATCAAGCTCGCGTTTAAAGCCAACACCACCACGAAGCTGAGGATCATCGCGAAGGTTTTGTTTTTCTGGTATACGTCTCCTGAAACGATGCTCGTGCTCCCTCGTAGGCACTGGCAATGTTGTTCTTCACCCGGTCGCCGTTTGCATCCGCCTGCGCCACGACACCCTGGTGCGGTCAGGGCGCTACTTTCATAATCGATGATATTAGTATGCGATTGACTTGCTACGCACATAAGCGTTTCAAACACTTCTAGAACGCATCAATCCCCGTTACACTCTGCCCAATAATTAGCGAGTGCACGTCGTGGGTGCCTTCGTAGGTCTTCACCGACTCGAGGTTCATCATGTGGCGCATGATGGGGTAGTCATCGGCGACGCCGTTGGCGCCGAGAATGTCGCGCGCGAGGCGGGCGCATTCGAGGGCCATCCAGACGTTGTTACGTTTCGCCATGGAGATGTGCTGATGTTCGGCTTTGCCCTCATCTTTCAAGCGTCCGACTTGCAACACCAAAAGTTGTGCCTTAGTGATCTCGCTAATCATCCAGGTGAGTTTGTCTTGCACTAACTGGTGCGAGGCGATGGGCTGGTCACGCCATTGCTTGCGCAGCAGCGAATATTGCAGAGCGGTGTCGTAACACGACATCGCCGCGCCGATCGCTCCCCAGGCGATGCCGTAACGTGCTTGATTCAGGCACATCAGGGGAGATTTCAAGCCGTCGGTTTTTGGCAGCAGGTTTGATTCGGGGATGTGAACGTCTTGCAGGGACAATCCTGACGTCACCGAGGCGCGCAGCGACCACTTGCCGTGAACGTCGTCTGCTGAAAATCCGGGCCGATTTGTTTCGACAAGGAAGCCGCGAATTTTATTGTCTTCGTTTTCTACTTTTGCCCAGATTATGGCGACATCAGCGATGGTCCCGGAGGTGATCCACATCTTCTCGCCATTGAGAATGTACTCTTTGCCCACTTTGCGGGCGCGCGTGAGCATGCCTCCGGGATTCGAACCGAAACCGGGTTCGGTGAGTCCGAAGCACCCAAGCTTTTCACCCTTCTGCATGGGCGGCAGCCAGGTTTCTTTTTGCTCATCGCTGCCGAATTCGTAAATGGGGTACATGCACAATCCGGATTGCACGCTCACGAAGCTGCGAACGCCGGAATCGCCGCGTTCGAGCTCCTGTGTCATCAGTCCGTATTCCACGTTGCCCATGCCGGCGCAGCCATAGCCTTTGATGGACGCGCCGAAGAAGCCGAGATCGGCCATGGGCTTGACTAGTTCGCGGGGAAAACGGCCCGCGCGGTTGCATTCTTCTATGATGGGGATCAGATTGTCTTCGATGAATTGGCGGGTGGTGTCGCGCACCAGGCGTTCTTCTTCGGTAAGCAGCGAATCGAACTGAATAAAATCGACGCCGCGAAATTTGATGGCTGGCATAGGAATCTCCGTGGGGATGAAGGAGCGACTAACTCAATCAGATCGTTTGCCGCCAACTGGATCGGCCCCTGGGCTTGAGGGCAAACATATGACGTTATCAGGGGCGGTGTGGCGGGGTCAATCGCAGAACGAGACAACCGGAACGGCCTTACTGTAAAATAAATCGCGACGGAAGAAAAACGAATCGCAGCCATATAGAGTCTTCCACAGTGGATCCGCAGTTCCGGGCTTTGCTTTCTGCATCAACCCCTATCCACAATATCCGCTTGAAGTGAGGCGGAGTGCTGCGCAGCCAACATCAGGAGAATGAGATCATGGCAGTAGGCGCAAAGATCGCGAAAACAGCAGACCGTAAGAAGGTGATGGATACCACCAAGAGCACGGATTGCCCCAAGTGCGGTAAGTCGACGCGCATCGTGAAACGCGTGAAAGACCGTGAGCGCGGCGTGCCGGGGGGGATTTATATTTCGTGCTCGGCGTGCGATTTCTACGAAAAGCTGTAGCATCGGCTGCTGGTTTTCTGTTGTTCTGAAAGCTGGAGAAAGGGGAAAGATACTTTCCTGCTCCAGCTTTTTGTTTCGTGGAAAGGCTCCGCTTCTTGATCCGTTTTCGCTGCGTTTAACTCTTTCCTGAGTGGCTGAAATCGTCATCGGGCACGCTTTGCGGCAACTTCCGGCAGTGTCCTGCCATCCAAATTTCGCCTGAATCTCTCCGGGTACCAGCGGATCGGAGCGCACCGCTCGGGCTCTTTCGGAGAGCCGTCATCATGAATAAACACTGCCTCTTCACTGTCATCGTCGCTTGTCTTTTCACGGCTCTCCTGCTGCAATCCGCGTGCGGCGGCGGCAATTCAAGTAGTAGCAACAGCCCTTCGACCGGCGCTGGCGGCAGCGCAGCAGGCGGCGGAACAGGGTCAGGTGCTGGTGGGAGTGGCAGCGGCGGATCAGGCGGCAGCGGAGGAAGTGGGAGCGGAAGCGGCGGGACTGGAGGATCGGTCATTCCGCAGTTTGCTCATGTCTTTATTGTGCTGGAGGAAAATCACAGCTTCAGCGACGTCGTAGGAAACACGGGAAACATGCCCTACTTGAACGGGTTGATTTCTGCGAACAGCGTGGCCATGCAATATTATGCCGACGCCCATCCCTCGCTGCCGAATTACTTCATGTTGACAGTTGGCGAGGGAACCTCAATCACAGGGACCGAGGGCGATTCGTGGGACGGAGTCGTCACCGACGATAACGCAGTGCGCGCCCTTGCTGCTGCGGGAAAAACCTGGAAGGCTTATGCCGAGGCGTTGCCGTCGGTAGGCTATTTGGGCGGCGATACAGGCGCATATCTGCGGCGCCACGTTCCGGTTGTCTACTTCTCGGATGTGCAGCAGAGTCCGAGCCAGGCCGACAATGTTGTGCCATTTATCCAGCTGGCCGCCGACATCGCCAACAATAGCTTGCCCGATTATGCGTTTATCACTCCCGATGTAAATGATGACGCGCACAATTGCCCGGTCGGAATGACGACCTGCACCTCAGATCAGATGCTGGCTGCTGCCGACCAATGGCTTTCCGCAAACATTGCTCCGCTGCTGGCGAGTCCGGCTTTCCAGAATTCACTGCTGATCGTCGTTTTCGATGAATCGGAGGATTCCGATACGGAGCACGGCGGCGGCCATGTGGCTTGCGTGCTTGTGGGTTCACAGGTAAAAGCTGGATACCAATCGACCACGCTTTACCAGCATGAGAGCACGTTGCGGCTGATGATGGAGGGCTTGGGCGTTACGGATCTGCCGGGAGCCGCTGCTACGGCGCCGGATATGACGGAGTTCTTCAAGTAAATTCTTCCGGAGTACGTTAAACAGCGACCGTAACCGAAGTCTCCGTCCGAGTTACTGGTCTGTAAAGCGTGTCCCGTTCGACCGGGACGCGGCCGGCGGCGCGTATCAGGCGTTCAAGTTCTTCCCTGCGCATTCCCTGCGGGGTGGTCGCTCCGGCGTCGTGATAGATTTTTTCCTCGATGACGGTCCCATCCATATCATCGGCACCGAAGCGTAATGAGATTTGCGCGATCTTCGCTGTCATCATTTGCCAATAGGATTTGATATGTGGGAAGTTGTCGAGCACGAGCCGGCTCACTGCGATCTGCTTGATATCCAGCATCCCGGTGGTTTTCGGCAAGTGCTGCAGCGGAGTGTTATCGGGATGGAAGGCCAGTGGGATGAAAGTCTGGAACCCCCCGGTTTCGTCTTGCAGCGCGCGCAGCTTGAGCAGGTGATCGACCCGGTCTTCGTCATTCTCGATGTGCCCGTAGAGCATCGTCGCATTGGATTTCAATCCGATCTGGTGCGCTAATTTCGCCGTGTCGAGCCACTGATCGCCGTCGATTTTGTGGTCGCAAATGATGTGGCGAACGCGGTCGGCGAAAATTTCGGCTCCGCCGCCAGGGAGTGAATCGACCCCTGAAGCCTTCAGTTGCTCAAGCGTCTCGCGAATGGAGAGCTTGGCGCGCTTCGACAGATACGCGACCTCGACCATGGTGAAGGCCTTGAGATGCACCTGCGGAAAGCGTTGTTTCAGACCGGAGCAGAGGTCGAGAAAATATTGAAACGGCAAATCTGGATGGAGCCCGCCGACAATGTGAAATTCGGTGACGGCTTCACTGTAACCGGAGGCAGCGGTTTCGAAAGCTTCTTCGAGCGCCATCGTGTATGCACCGGGCGCGTCTTTCTTGCGGCCAAAGGCGCAGAGCCGGCAGGCGGCGACACACACATTCGTCGGGTTGATGTGGCGGTTGACGTTAAAGTAGGTCTTGTCTCCGTGCAGGCGCTCGCGAACCCGATTAGCCATCCAGCCGAGCGCAAGGATGTCGCCGGTGCGGTAGAGAGCGAGCGCATCCTCTGGATCCAGCCGCTCCCCCGCCATGACTTTGGCATGAATCGGCTGCAGCCGGGAGTCGTCAGTCTGAAACGGATGATGGCGATCTGAGACAGGCATCCTCTAGATCATATCGCAGGCCTGCGCGTTGAGTCACAGAGATCTGTCAATGACCGGCAATGATGCGGTCGCGAATCTTATCGTATTCAGATTGCGAAACCACGCGGCGCTTCACCAGATCGTCGGCATTGTTGAAGGGACGCTCGGCAATAATGCGGTCGGCTTCGCGCTCGGTCACGCCCGGAAGGTTAAGCAGGTCCTCACGAGAGGCTTTATTGATGTCAACGGCCTTTTCGCCCTTCATGCCTTCCTTGACTCCCTCCACAACCGCCTTGGTGTCGCGGCGCATCGTCTCGGTGGCTTCCGCGGTGCGGCGGCGGATTTCGTCAGGGTTGTCCTGATTGTTGTTGCAGGCAGTGATACCTGCCAACAAAAAGCTGAAGGCCACGATCGAAAGCGGACGCAGGAGTCGGGGCTGCATGTGTCTCTGATGCGGAGGTTGCACGTTGAAGGTTGGCGGAGAAGGCAGAAGGCGGCTTTATGGATTCAAGGTCGTCGCGCCGCATCCATTGTCGTTATTTGCTATTTGCCGTTTCGCGAGTTTTTCTCTGGCTAAAGGACGGGCGAAAGCATTGGTTGGATTGTGAGCGATTTGAGTGAGAGAACTTTCTGATAATAATCGGCGGCGTGCGCTGCGTCGCCTGACTTTTCATATGCCTCTGCCAAAAGAGCAAGGTTCATGGGATCTCGTTGATCGGCCTTTTCGAGATCGGCAATCGCGGTTTTGTAGTCGCCGGTGTAAAACGCAACATAGCCGGTCAAATAAGGAAAGAATCGGGCTTGATCGGGATTATTGGCCTGATCCAGGGCCGATTTGGCCGCTGCGACGTGCCGCAACGCATCGGCAGTTTTACCACTGCGCGCATCGATACGCGCCTGAGCACTTTCCCAGCGAAAGAGCCAGAGGTTCTTGTCGGCTGCAGTCAAATCGGTTTTTTTGTGCGCCGTGTTGTATCCCGTCTCATACCATTTGCTAGCATTCGCCGTCTCTCCCGATTCCAAATCGATTCGGGCGAGTTCATTCGCAATCTCGGCGGCGCCAATAAAATCGTTTGCCGCGATGCGGGCGTCGAATACCTGCTGCTCGAATTTAGAAGCCTCTGCGGCGTTCCGTTCGAAGGCATAGGAGATAGCCATGGCGCGACGGGCCTGTTGTTCTTCTTTGCCGGAAGCGAGATTAATAGCCTTGTCCAGATGTTGACGGGCTGCGGCGTAGTTTCCCTTTAAGTCGAAAGCAATGCCAGTCGCAAGTTCCGCTTCGTATAAATGCGGCGACATCTGAAGCGCCTGCCGATAGAGTCCCAGCGCATCATCCTGCCTGCCTTCGCTGTTCAGTCTCTCACCTTGCTTCACTAGGTCGAGCGCAGTTGGAGTGGGGATTTGCGACGAGCAAAGCGCGCTCGATAGCAGTAGAAAAATGAACCGACGGAGCATGATCGGATCTCCGAGATGAAAGTCATTCTACTCGCAATCGAGAGGTAGGTATGTGGCGGAAGAGAGTAGAGCGCCACATCTCTACAGGTGGAAGCGGCGACCTTTGCCAAATCTCAGCTGGGCAGCTCCCAACCTTCATCCTTCATCTTTTTGTTCGTCCATTGCTGCAGCTGTTCAAACAGCGCGGGATCGATGACGGCAAAGCGGAGGCCGACGCGCCCTTCGTCACCGAACCAAACGATGCGGGCTTTTGCCTGGAAAATGAATTCGCTCTCCGGCAAAGGAAAGCTCACATCAAGAAGGCCGGTGAATCGCATGGGTTCGTTCAAGCCGTCAAGTCCCATGCCGCCAGTGCTCAGATTCACTCCTTGCACTTGGGTCTCGTAGCCCTGCTGATTTTTCAGCGTCACGGCAAGCTGCACCCGGGCGCGGAAGAACTTTTGTTGTTCGAGGCTGATCGAGCCGAGCGCGTTGGCGCCTTCGCCGGGATTAATGTTGATGTTGTATTCCTTCAATTTCCGGCTCAACGTGCGGCGGGAAATGCCGAGTTGTTCGGCGGCCTGCGAACGATGGCCGCCGCTGCGCTCTAGAGCGCGAATGATCATCTGCTCTTCCATGCTGTCGAGATTGCCGACCGGCATGGAGGGCGACTGGCGCTGAGTGATGGGATTGCCGAAGATTGCGCCTTTGATTTGCGATTCGTGAATCTCCGGCTCACGCGCCTCGACGGCAACGCGTGCAATCAAGTTACGCAACTCACGAATATTGCCCGGCCATGAGTGGGACAGCATCGCGCTAATCGCATCGGGCGCGAAACGAACCCTTCGGCGTTTTGAGCGCCAGGAAGTGCTCAGCCAGGGCGACGATATCCTCAGGCCGCTCACGCAACGGCGGCACTCGGAGGCGAAACTGCCCGAGACGATGAAATAGATCTTCGCGAAAACGCCCGGCAGCCACAGCCGCTTCAAGATCCTGATTGGTGGCGGTGACGATGCGAACGTCGACAATGATCTTGCGATGGCCGCCGAGGCGATAGAACGGATAGCCATCGAGCACGCGTAGCAGCTTGACTTGAGTCTGGATCTGCAGTTCACCGATTTCATCGAGGAACAGCGTGCCTTTGTCGGCGAGTTCGAAGAGGCCGGGCTTGGAAGAATCGGCGCCGGTAAATGCGCCCTTCTCGTATCCAAACAATTCGCTCTCGACCAGATTCTCCGGCAGGGCGGCGCAATTGATATCGACCCAGGGCCGGCTGCGCCGGTTCGATGATCGATGAATCACATGCGCGATCAACTCTTTGCCGGTACCCGTCTCCCCCGTGATGAGAACGCTCTCGGTGTGGCCGGCGACGCGATCGACCATTCGCATGAACTGGTGCATCACCGGGCTAGCCAGGACGAGAGCTGTGCCGTCGACGTCGCGGGACTCGGCGCGGGCTGCTTCTCGATCGTCCGCCTTTCGCGCGGTCACGCCGACCAACGGCGATTTTGAATTTTGTTGCGATGGGGAGAACAGGGCGATCATTCCCGTTGGTCGAGTATTGGCGTCTCGCAGCAACGTGACAAAGACTTCCGACGTGAATTCTGCTCCGAATTCACCCCGGCATCGCCGGGAAGATTCATACCGCCCCTGCTTCAGCACAGCCGATATGATCTTCTTCTCCAGTTCGGCGCGTTCGGCTGGGTCCTGGGAAGCAATGACGTCAACCAGCGCAAGGTCAAGCTTCTTTGAAGGATCGGTACCAAGTATTCTGAGGGCAGTTTCGTTGCAGGCGATTACTTTGCCTTCCATATCCGCCAGAAGAACGGCTACCGGCGTCGCGACAGCGCCCCGGTCCGGCGCTGTTTCTGGATTTCCCGCGTTCGCTGCCGAGGTCGGCGATTTGATCTGCGAATTTAGCTTTGGTGATGGCATCTTCCGCACGTTTGGAATCGATCTTGACACAGCAGACAGACATCGCCGGAAGTATGCAGCCTTGGATAGTCACGAAGGTAATCTTTTGAAAAGGGCGTGGCCACACTCCGCGCCCGCGAAGAAAAGATCGTTGATTACCGAAGTGTCGGTTCGGCGCCGTCTTGCGAGTTACGTCCGTAAGCTACTTAAAGTCCTGTAATACCAATACGATCTCAAGCGAACAGGTGCGTCTGGAGTGGTCGCGGAAATAGGTCGCGCGCCGGGGGCGCAGCTATCCGCCTGTCGAGCAGAAGCGCAAATATACGAATGTCTATACGCACTAAACTGTTCGTCGGAACCACGGTCACCATCGGTTTGGCAGTGTTGTCGTTCGCGTTTTGGCACTGGCAATCGGCTGATCTGACTCGCTTTGCCTGCTACCTGGTCGTCGCTATTCTGGCCTCCAGCCTAAAAGTTCAACTGCCGGGCATCGACGGGACGATGTCGGTGAACTTCCTGTTCATCCTGCTCGGAGTGATGGAACTCAGCCTGCCGGAGACGCTGGCGATCGGTTGCGCCGCATCCCTGATGCAAAGCGTGTGGCAGGCGCGCAAACGCCCCGACCCGGTCAAAGTGCTGTTCAATGTGTTTGGCATGATGGCGAATGCGAGCGCTCTCTCCTACGCCATCTATCACTGGCTCGACCCTAGAATGGGCAACGAGAAGCCGATCATTCTGCTGATCGCCGCGCTGGTCTTTTTCCTCGCGAACACCCTGCCCGTGTCGGTCGTCATTGCGCTCACGGAGAACAAGAAGGCGCGCAAAGTCTGGTCGGAGTGCTACTTCTGGTCGTTCCCATATTACCTGGTTGGCGCGGCCGCCGTGGGTTTGGTGGGGATTATCAACCGGCGCGCGGGATGGCAGACTTCCCTGCTCGTCCTGCCGCTGATTTACTGGGTGTACCGCTCCTACAGACTATATTTGGGACGCCTCGAAGCGGAGAAAGAACGAGTCGAAGTTGAAAAGAAACACGTAGAAGAAATTGCCTCGCTGAACATGCGGACCATCGAGGCGCTGGCTCTGGCGATTGAAGCCAAAGATCACACCACCCACACACACCTGCAACGGGTTCGCACCTATGCGGTGGAGATCGCCAAGGAGATCGGTTTATCCACCGACGAGATCGAAGCGCTTCGGGCGGCGGCCCTCCTGCATGACATTGGCAAGTTGGCTGTGCCGGAGCACATCATCAACAAGCCCGGGAAGCTGACCCCCGAAGAATTCGAGAAAATGAAAGTCCACCCGATTGTGGGTGCGGAAATTCTCGATCGAGTCGCGTTTCCCTACCCTGTATCGCCGATCGTGCGCGCACATCACGAGCGCTGGGATGGCTCGGGATACCCCGCGGGCTTGAGCGGTCAAGAAATTCCTATCGGCGCTCGAATTCTCACGGTGGTGGACTGTCTCGACGCTCTGGCCTCCGACCGGCAATATCGTTCGGCCATTCCCCTGGACCGCGCCATGGATACGGTAAGAGCGCAGTCCGGTACATGGTTCGACCCTAAGGTAGTCGAGGTGCTGGGTCGCCGCTACAAAGATCTGGAGCACATCGCCCAAAGCAATCAGGAAAACCTTCCCTCGGGGTTCTCGAACAATCTGCGCGTGGAGCGCGGGTTGGCGCCGGCGACCGGATTCGAAAAATGGGGCGAACCCGAGAGCGAGACCGACTTCCTGACTTCAATCGCGTCGGCGCGCCAGGAGGCTCAGGCCATGTTCGATTTGAGCCAGGATCTGGGCAATTCGCTGAGCCTTAGTGAAACGCTTTCTGTGTTGTCCATGCGACTGCGGAAGCTGATTCCGTATGATTCGATCGCGGTGTTCGTGAACCGCAACGGCTGGCTATTGCCGGAACTGGTGAGCGGCGAGAATTTTCGGGCATTATCTTCTCTGAAGATTCGCATGGGCGAAGGGCTGTGCGGATGGGTCGCGGAGAATTGCAAACCGATCATCAATGGCAATCCGCAGGTGGAGGAAGGTTACGCGGCCGATCCGAAGATCGCAACGTTGTCTTCCGCACTGGTGGTTCCGCTGCAGGGATTGAACGGAGTGGTAGGAGTTCTGGCAATGTATCACTCCGCTCAGGACGCTTTCACGCCCGATCATCTGCGCATTCTGCTGGCGGTCGCCTCCAAGGTCGCGTTGTCGGTCGAGAATGCCTTGAAATATCAGCAGGCGGAAAGCTCGGCAACTACGGATTTCCTCACCGGGTTGCCCAATGCCCGGTCTTTATTCGTCCACCTGGCGCAAGAAGTGACGCGCTGCAGGCGCATGAAAACTTCCCTGGCAGTTATGGTCTGCGACATTGATGGGCTGAAGAAGATCAACGATTCCTTCGGACATTTGGAAGGAGACAAGCTGCTGCGCGAGTTCAGCGTGCGCCTGAAAGACGCCTGCCGCGGCTACGACTATGTGGCTCGAATGGGTGGCGACGAGTTTGTAGTCACCGCTCCGGGGCTCACAGCCGAGGCGGCAACCGAGAAGGCCAGCCGTTTGAATCAGGCTGCTCTCGATGCGGGGCGCCATACCTGCGGCAGAGAAATGATTTCGTTGAGCGTCGGCACGGCATTTTGTCCCGAGGACGGATATGACGTGGAGGCCCTGCTGGCCGAGGCCGACCGGCGCATGTATACGGTAAAGCAAATTCATCACGCACAGCTTGCAGCAGGCCACGAAACGATGGCGCAGGGGGCGGCAGGAAAGTAAATGCAGAAGTTGCACTGGAAAATCTCGGCACACGTCCTGGCTTTGCTGGCAACGGTTCTTCTGGGTGGGTTGATTTCAGCGACGCTGGTCCGCCTGGCTCCCGGTTTCGATTCCGACGAGCGGGAGTTGGACCCGCATTTAAATGCGCAGAGCGTGCAGGCGCTACGCGAGGCCCGCAGGCGCGACGACAACATCTTGCGCTTCTACATTTCTTATATGAAGAGCGCCGGAAACGGTGAACTGGGAACCTCAATTGCGCTCGGCCAACCGGTTCGTACTCTGCTGCGGGAACGGATTCCGCTTACGGTGCGACTTCTCGGTACTGGTTTGGCACTCGCTTGGGTTTTGGCACTGACTTTGTCGCTGACTACGGCGTGGCTGCGACTCTCGATTTACGACATTGTGACCACGGTTGCCAGCGCAACCCTGCTTTGCCTTCCGGCCGCCGTGCTGGCCCTGCTATCTGTTCTGTGGAACGTCCCAGGGTCGATTGCAATTGCGCTGATCGTTTTTCCTCATACATACCGCTATGCTCACAATCTGCTGGTCAAAGCTTATTCCCTGCCCCACATTAATGCCGCACGGGCACGAGGATTGGGCGAAGCCCGCATTCTGCTTTGGCACGTGGTCCCGGTGGCAGCTCCGCAGTTGCTTGCATTGGCTGGGGTGTCGGTGAGCATGGCGATCGGTGCAAGCATTCCTGTAGAGGCTCTGTGCGGATTGCCGGGGGTTGGACAATTGGCGTGGCAAGCAGCTCTTGCTCGGGATCTGCCGCTGTTGGTAAATATCACGATTCTGGTGACACTCGTTACCTTGCTGGCCAATTCCAGCGCAGATGTAATCGGGCATATGTTGCGGAGGCAGGAAGCATGAGGCCGGGGCGCACGATTGCCTGCACGGTTCTGGCGCTCCTGTTTGCGGTTTCTGCAGCAGCGACGTGGCTTGCCCCTGCCGGATATGCCAGGCAGTACCGGGAAGCGATCGACGAACCGCCGTCGCGCACGCACTGGCTTGGAACCGATGATCTCGGGCGCGACCGTTTTGCCCGCGTCCTCTACGGCACCCGAATTTCGCTTCTGCTGGCGCCGGCAGCAGCCCTGCTTTCGACGTTCATGGCCGCGATAGTCGGTGGGCTTGCGGGATATCTGGGCGGAGCCTGGGTGCGGCTTGCCATGGCCGTCACCGATCTTTTCATGTCGCTTCCGTGGCTGTTCCTGCTAATCACGGCGCGCGCATTGTTGCCGCTGAATGTTTCGCCGTTCGCTTCGGTTCTGGTTACGTTTCTGCTGCTCGGTGCTCTGGGCTGGACAACCGCAGCTCGCGTTCTGTGCTCGAGCACAGCCTCCCTGCGCTCTGCCGATTTTGTGAGGCAGGCGCGAGCTGCCGGCGTTCCTGGAGGCAGGTTGTTCTGGGTGCATGTAGCGCCCAATTTGAAACCAGTGCTCTATGCGCAGTTTTGGATTTCGATTCCAGTGTTCATTCTGAGCGAAGCAAACCTTGGCATTCTCGGCCTTGGCGTATCGGAACCAATGCCTTCGTGGGGAAGTTTGTTAAAGGAGCTTGAGGGTTTGGTCTCCGTCGGCGCGGAACCATGGAAGTTTGTCCCGTTGGCATTGCTAGTCGTGGTTGTGACTTCGTTTCAGGTTTTGCTTTCGCGTCAGGAGGAATTACCCGCTTGAAGATTATTGCGGCAAAACCGAAAGCCAACAATCGTGCCTTTGCGGGAGCGATTGCCGTGCTGGCATGTCTCGCATTCATCGTCGGCGCCGCAGCCGCTCAAGGTGGCGAGCTGCGTTTTTGCCTGCATAACGAGCCGAAGACCTTCCATCCGTTAAAAGTGGATGACGACGCGTCGTTCTCCATCCGCTACTTGACGGGAGGAGTACTCATACGGCTCAACCGGCAAACCCAGCAGCTGGAGCCGGGATTGGCGCAGTCGTGGCAACTCTCGAAAGATGGGCGGGAAATTACGTTTCGAGTGCGGAGCGGACTCTCGTTTTCCGATGGCACTCCGTTCACCGCTCAGGACGTGGCTTATACGATTCAACAGCTCATGGATCCCGCCCTGCATTCGCCGACCGGCGATGCCTTTCGCTCCGCGGCTGGCAGTGTCGTGACGAAGGTGGTTTCTCCGACCGAGATTTCCATCAACTTTCCCGCCGCAGTTTCGGGACTTGACCGCTTGTTCGATCAGGTCGCGATTCTTTCCGAACATTCGCCAAAAAAGGAAATGGCGGTGCTGGGACCATTCATGGTGGCCGATTACAAGGCTGGCCAATCCGTTCTCTTGAAACGCAATCCCAATTACTGGAAAAGAGATGGGCAGGGCAAGCAGCTTCCCTACCTCGATTCCATCGAGCTCGACATTCAGCCCAATCGCGACGTCGAGATGATGCGATTCAAGCGCGGCGAAGTCGATATGATCAACACGCTTGACAGCGATTACTTCGACAAGCTCGAAGCAACCTCGCCACAACTTGTGCGCGACGCCGGGCCGTCGCTCGATAGCGAACAGCTCTGGTTCAACGAAGTAGCGAAGTCGCCGCTCCCCGAATACAAGAAAAATTGGTTTCGATCGGCGGTTTTCCGGCGCGCGATTTCACAAGCGATCAATCGCGAAGACATGAGCCGCATTGTCTACCGCGGGCACGCGCAGCCGGCGATGGGGCCGTTCTCTCCGGCCAATAAATTCTGGTTCGACGCCAAGCTTAAGCCGCCCGTCTATAGTCCCGATGCTTCATTGAATGCGCTGCAGTCTGAAGGCTTTCGCCTGGAGAACGGCACCCTCAAAGACAAAGACGGCAATCCCGTGGTGTTCTCGATTATCACAAACGCAGGCAACAAAACGCGCGAACGCATGGCCGTGCTGATTCAGGATGATTTGCAGAAAATTGGCATCCACGTAAACGTGGTGACTCTGGACTTCCCCTCCCTCATCGACCGCATGACCCAGAGCTTCGATTACGAAGCGATCATTCTGGGGCTTACGAATGTCGATCTGGACCCCGATAGCGAGATGAACGTGTGGTTGAGTTCTTCGGAGAATCATCAGTGGAACCCCCAGCAAAAAACTCCGGAGACCAAGTGGGAAGCGGAAATCGATCAACGGATGCGCGAGCAGGCGTCTTCAACCGACTTGAAAAAGCGAAAGGCGGCGTTCGACCGCGTGCAGGAAATCGTAGTCGAAGAGCAGCCATTCATCTTCTTGATTAACAAGGATGCGCTTGCAGCCGTGTCGCCGCGTGTGCACGGCGCGGCGCCGGTCATCTTGTCGCCGCAAACTTTTTGGAACGCTGAACGGCTTACGGTGTCGGCGAAATAGTCCCGAAGCCCGATTGAAGTCGAGATAGACCCATGCCCACCCACACTGCGGAAAATCCGGTTCTGTTGTCGGCACGGCTCACCGTACGCTACTCCGGCAAGCAGCCGGTTTTGCAGAATGCCCGGTTAGAGATTCGTAAAGGCGAAGTCCTCGGCCTGGTGGGGCAGAGCGGCTCAGGCAAGAGCACGTTCGCGCTCGCTATTCTCGGCCTGCTGGAAAAAAAACGATCTCAGGCTGAAGGCTCGATGCGATTTCAGGAATTGAATCTTCTTCAACTTTCTGAACGCGAGTTGCGCTCCCTGCGAGGGCAAGCGATTTCTCTCGTGTTGCAAAGTCCTCTATCCGCGTTGAATCCCGCGCTCACCATACGAACTCAACTAAGAGAAGCATGGCGGGCCCATGCGTCGGGTGGTAGCGAACTGTGCAACAGCGCGATCCGAGCCGCTCTGGAAAGCGTTTCCCTGCCGTGCGACGAGGATTTTCTGCGCAAGTATTCCTCGCAGATGAGTGTGGGGCAAGCTCAAAGAGTGCTGATCGCCATGGCGGTCATGCATCGTCCGGCCCTGCTGATTGCGGATGAAGCGACCAGCGCCCTCGATGTGATTACTCAATCTGAGATTCTCGCGCTCTTCCGGCAACTCAACCGTGCCACGGGGATGGCCGTTCTTTACATTTCTCACGACCTCGCCTCGGTGGCGGGAATCTGCGATCGCATAGCCATCCTGCATCAGGGCGAAATCGTTGAGTGTGGCACGACCGAACAGATTTTCACTCAGCCGCATCACGAATACACCCGCAAGCTAATGGCAGCCCTGCCGAAGATCAGCTCCTCGATCGCGCAACCGGCGTTGAAGGCCGAAGCGGCGAAGGCACCCTAGATCCGAGTTTTTTCCTTCCGGATTCTTCTCTCTCCCGATCTGCGATCGACGCTCATCCGATTCCCGGTTTTCCCCGAGTAACTTTCGCCGGGAACCGAAGTAATGGCGGCTGCAGTTCTGAGACAAACTGTCCCGCGCCCATGCCAGCAGGACAGAGTGGCCCAAAGCCACCCTCGCCGCGACCATCATCCCCAGCAATATCAATGACTTATGAACTCCCCATTGGCACGGGCCGTGCACTAGCGGGAGTGGGGTTTAGTACCGTTTCTTCCAAAACTCGTTCTTCGCAGTGAGGAAGGTGAAATTTCTATGTTGCAGACAGTCAAATCCAAGCGGCCGGCTCGTGGCGAGCGCCACAGCGCAGCGTGGGGTAAGCGCGTGGCCTTTCTTTTGGTGTTCCTGGTGGCAGAGTCCGCATTTGGCGCCCCAGCCGCGAATACTGCCAGCAAGTTTGCTTCGGACCTTGCTCCGACCCTGGCTCGAGCACATCGGGGCGCACCCGCCAGCGAGACGGTAAGAGTTATCGTCCAGTACCGCGAGGTCCCAACCGCGGCTCATTACGCGACCATGCAGAACCGCGGCGGCCGTCTTCACTCGAAACTGCACATGATCAAGGGTGCGGCATTTACAGTTCCAGTCAGCGCGCTGCCGCTCTTGGAGGCTGATCCTGAAATCGTCTCGGTGAGCGTCGATCATCCAATGCACGTCACAGACGCGATGACTGATGCGGCCGTCGGCGCAAGCTCCTCCTGGAACTCCGGATATACCGGCGCCGGCGTTGGAGTAGCGGTGATCGATAGCGGCATCAACGACAACCACCCCGACCTCTGGAATTCCGCTCAAACTCAGTCGCGAGTGGTCTATCACCAGGATTTCACGGGAACGCCCACCACGAACTCGAACGGCGCTCAATATGACCTTTATGGTCACGGCACGCACGTCGCCGGAATCATCGCCGGCAACGGTTCGCTCTCCGGCGGACAATATGAGGGTGTCGCGCCGCAAGCAACTCTGATCGACCTTCGCGCGCTGGATCTGAACGGAGCGGGCACGGACAGCACCGTCATCGCCGCCATTCAGCAAGCCGTCGCCCTGAAGAGCACTTACAACATCCGAATCATTAACTTGTCCCTGGGCCGCGGTATCGCTGTCGGCTACGCGCAGGATCCTTTGTGCCAGGCAGTTGAATCGGCATGGAAGGCCGGCATCGTGGTCGTGGTCGCTGCCGGTAACTACGGCCGCGTGAGCATAAATGGAAGCAACGGTTTTGGAACGGTCACGGCGCCGGGCAACGATCCCTACGTGCTGACGGTGGGCGCCACCAAGAGCAACGGCTCTTCCTCTCCTGCGGCGGAAACGCTGGCGAGCTACAGCTCGAAAGGTCCCACGACCTACGATCACGTCGCCAAGCCTGACATGGTGGCTCCCGGCAACGACATCGTTTCGTTGTCGGCTCCGGGGGCAACTCTGGAATCGCAATATCCCGCTGAATTGGTCTCGGGTAGCGACGGAAACAACGATTACTTCACCCTGAGCGGCACCAGCATGGCTACGCCCGCAGTCGCTGGCGCAGCTGCTTTGATGCTGCAAGAACATAGCTCGCTCACACCCGACCAGGTGAAGGCGCGGCTGATGAAAACCACTTATAAACCGGGGCTCACTCAAACCTCGGCGTATGTGCCACACCTGTTGCAGTCGTTCCTCAGCACCTATGATTTGTTCTCGGAAGGATCTGGATTGTTGAACGTGCAGGCGGCGATGACCAACACCGACCTGGCGCCGGCGACACTCGGATCGGCGCTTTCCCCTACAGCGGTTTACAACGCGCAGAACGGGAACATCAGCCTGGTTAACGGGAATGCGAACGTGTCCGTGAATTCCGTGGTTTGGGGCAGCTCGGTGGTGTGGGGAAGCTCGGTGGTTTGGGGCGCATCCACAGTGAATGGCATGTCGGTGGTCTGGGGCAGCTCGCTGCCCTGGAACAGCAACCCGCTGTTAAGTGCATTCAGCGTGGTCTGGGGCTCGAGCACGGGTGTTGCAACTGGACAAAGTGTAGTCTGGGGTGCATCCGTGGGTAGTGCCGATGGCGCGTTCTCCGATGCCGGAGACGATGAACAGTAGCCGTGAATATCAAACCAAGAGAAAGGAGAAGATTATGAAGCACACACGGCTCACTCAAACGTTCATCGCGGCAATGACAGTGGCGGCAATTGCTGGCACCGCCTATGCCAGCCTCGCCAGCCACACCCTGCACCCGTACTACGCCGTTGCCGTGCTGGGAATCGCGGCTGTGACTTCGCGAATGAAGGTTAAACTGCCGGGAATCGACGGCAACATGTCAGTGAACCTTCCGTTCCTGCTCGTGGCAGTCGTAAGTCTGAGCGCAGCAGAAGCGGTCTTTATCGCATGCGCCTCGACCATGGTGCAGTGCTGGCCAAAACGAGATGCAAAATTCAACCGCCAACAGATGCTGTTCAACGTGAGCATGATGGCTCTTGCGGCCAGCCTCGCCCACCTGACATGGAACGCCGCAGCGACAACGCGGGTGTCGGAACCGTTGATGGTGGCCCTGACCACCGCTGTGTTTTTCTTCGGGCAGACGGCTCCTGTAGCCACCGTCATCACTCTGGCCAAAGGCGAGAGTCTGCATAGCACATGGCATCGCACCTGGCTCGCGATTTCTGAGATGTCATTCCCGTACTTTGTACTGAGTGCGGGAGTCACATCGATGATGAGCACGGTCAGCCATGTTTTTGGCTGGCAAACCGCGGTGGTCCTATTCCCCTTGATGTACGTGATCCATCGCTCGTACCGGATGTATTTCGGCGGCGCGGCGCAGGCTCAAAGCGCTCCAGCGATGTCGAGAGCGGCGAGAGCGGGGGCGTAATCGACAATCGATTCGCGAGCGGGTAATACCGGTCGCGGTTATCGGAAACAGCGAAGCGAATCAACGGGCGTTCCGGCAAACCGGAACGCCCGTTTGTTTTTAGTTCGCCCGCACGCCTTGTCCAGCCCGGCTTTTAGACGGCTCTTCCCTTTCGCCTAAAAACAATAATTGTACAAACCCATGACAATTTCCTGACAATCCCCAGGCGGCCACCTCCTAGTATTGCGCCAATCCGCGGATCTCAGATTTGCCGCGGAGAAAAGGCCGGACCCCGGCCGATGTTCCGCCCGCAATACATCACCCAAGGAGAATCTCACATGCATCGTTTGCTCAGTCGCTCCTACGTTTTCTCAGCCCTGCTCGGGTTGGTGCTGGTCTCCGTGTCCAGCTCCGCCCTGGCGCAATATCAATCCGTGAACCTGGTCTCGGATCTTTCTGGAAAAGCTCTCCATCAAGATCCATTGTTGAAAAATGCATGGGGCCTGGCCTACGCTCCCGGCAATCCTTTCTGGGTCAGCGATGAGGCGGATGGTTGGTCGACCCTCTATGATGGCAAAGGCAATCCGCAAAGCTTGCAGGTGATCGTTCCTCCGGCCAGCGGATCGGGCTCGGGATCGCCGACGGGAATCGTTTACAACGGTTCTAATCAATTCGCCATCGATAGCTGGGTTTCGGTCTTCCTGTTTGCCACGCTCGACGGCACCATCCAGGGCTGGTCCTCGTTTAACATCGGCTCATCGTTGATTGCCGTAACCGCATCCGGGGCCTCTTACACCGGCTTGGCCATCACCAGCAAGGCTTCAGGAAACTACCTCTTCGCCGCCGACGCCGCGAACAACAAGGTCGACATTTACGACGGCAACTTCAACCTGGTATCGTCGTTTACTGATCCCGCCATTCCGGCCGGTTTCGCGCCCTTCGGAATTCAGGACATCAACGGCAAAGTCTACGTTTCCTACGCGGCGACCAACGGCGGCCCCGGCGGGTACATCGATATCATCAGCGAGAGCGGAAGTCTGGAAAAGCACTTCGCGCACGGCAAGCCGCTCAACCAGCCCTGGGGATTCGCAGTGGCTCCGGCGAACTTCGGCCCACTTAGCAACACCCTGCTGATCACGAATAATGTGACCAACGGCGGCATCAGCGGATACAACGTGACGACCGGAAAGCTGGTTGGCACGATGAAGGACACAGCCGGCCACGCGCTCGCGATCAACGGACTGTGGGGTATCGAATTCGGTGGCGGCACTTCTTCCAACGGACAGAAGAACCAGCTCTTCTTCACGGCCGGGCCGAACGATACCGACGGCTATTTTGGAGTGATCAGCTTCAAGTAGCTGGCTTCGGTTTGGAAGAACTCACAATGCCAAGGCCCTAAAGAGCGGCCTTGGCAATTTTATTTCTGGATTATCAGGACGCTCTATAGCCGCCGGTCGCGTTGCCGTCAGTGTTGGTCGAACAGCGTGCTTCGCTCGATGCGCTCGCCTTTGAAGACGACCATCGAGATTCTTTCGGTCGCGGTTATATCCTCGAGCGGATTGCCATCCACCACCAGAAGATCGGCATCCTTTCCCGCAACGATCGAGCCTATTTTGTTCTCTGCCCTAAGCAGAAGCGCGGAATTCCAGGTTGCAGCCTGCAGCGCAACGGCCGGCGGAATACCGGCCTGAACCCACAGTTCCAGCTCATGCTGCACTGTAGGGCCGTGGATGATCAGAAGATTCCCGGCGTCGGTGCCGGTTACCAGTAGAACTCCCTGCGCGTGCGCTCGTTTTAGATTATCGATCGCGGTCTGCATGTCGGTCGGATACTCTGCCAGCGATTTGCGGATCGGTTCCGCTTCGGCCGAGTTCAGTGCTTCTTCGGTTCCGGTGATTAGATCGGCAGGGGCAACCTGCTGCACCAGAGACCGCTTCAGCAATGCGTCTTTGCCTGCCGCAAAATCCTTAAACGCTTCACCCACGCTCAATGTTGGGTCGTAATAGGTTCCCTGCTTTGTCATCTGCTCGAACAGTGCGTCAGGAATTCTCTCGCGAAAAGAGCCGTGCTCGACCGAGTTTGCCTGCGCCTGCACGGCATCGGCTACGTCGCGCGCATCTCCGGTATGAACGGCCAGAGGAAGCGAGTCCGCATGAGCCTGCTGCGCGATGGCGTCGAAGAGCGATGTGTCGAGTCGGTTGAAAACCTGGCCTCCCGCTCCCGCTTCGAGAATCGCTTTGATGCAATCGACGCCCCTCGCTTTCAGTTCATCGACCTGCTGCTGAGCTTCGGCGGCGGAAGTTGGAATGCGCGTGGTTTGTTTCTCAAAGGCCGAGCGGATCGCAGGCGGAAGATTCTTGGAATATTCTGTTCCGTGCCCGCCCGGCGCGGTGAACATCGGACCGCAGGTAAATAATTCCGCCCCGAGCATCTCACCGCTATTTACCGTCGAGCGCACTTTGAGCACGCCATCCAGTCCGTCGCCGACGCTTCTCACCGTGGTGATGCCGCTATACAAGTACGCCGCCAGATTGCGCAGCATCGCTTTGTTCGCGTCATACTTGCTCCAATCCTGGTAAATTCCGCCCGGCGCTCCAAGATGAACATGTACGTCGATCAGCCCCGGCAGAATTGTTTTCCCGGCGGCTTCGACCGTTTCCGCGTTTAGCGTCTTCGGATCGGGCGTCTGGCCCTCAAAAATCTGGGCAATCTTGCCTCCACGCACCAGCACTGATCCATTCTCGATCACCTTGCCGTCGCCGACAAAAATACGCGCACCGCGAATCAGGAACGTATCGCCCCGAGCCAGTTGCCGGTTGAGAACCTTGGTCTTCGCGATGCCGGTGCGGGCGTGCATCTGCCAGAAGCCAAGCACCAGGAACGGCGCAACCACCGCAGCCAGCCACAGCTTGGCGGAGGCGCGAATTTTCTCCTCTTTCTCCCAGCGGAATAATTTGTAGGAAATGAACAAGCCCACAAATGCCGTCAGCAAAAGCGCCAGGGTTGGCTGAATATTCTGGGCGATACCCTCGTTGCGCGCCAGCATGCTCTGAATCCCGATCACGAGGTACGTAGCAGGTACAAATTGAGTAATGACCAGCAGCCACGGCGGAAACATCGCCAATGGAAAAGTAGCGCCGCTCAGGAACAGCATTGGCAAGTAAACCAATTGAACAAGAAGCTGGCTCTCCTGCATCGAGTTGACGACCGAAGCCAGGATGGCGCCGATGGCGCGAAATCCCACAATAGCGACGCTGACAAAAATCAGAATCGAAAGCATCGACTGCGGCCACGGCATGCCATACAAATAATGAGCCAGCGCCAGAATCAGGATCACGTTCGGCATGTACAAAATCCAGCCGGTCACGACCGACGCGGCCAGCAGCGGCCCGGGCGTAATCGGTGTGACTTTGTAGCGGCGCAGGATATTGGCTTCGCGATCCTGCACGGCGCGAATGCCTGCGCCGAAAAGGCCGTTGCCGAGGATGCCGATAATCAGCACCATGGCGATCACAATCGTCATGGCCGCGCCACGCTCGGCGTGCATCGCCTGCCCAAAGATGAAAAAGAAAATCAGCGGAAAAAGATAGTTAAAGAAAATGACGGACTTCTGGCGCAACGCCAGCTTCAGGTTCAGCCCGATGAGTGCCTTGTAGCCTCTCATACCTGTCCCCTCATTCGCGCAGGCTCTTTCCCGTTAACTCGATGAAAACGTCTTCGAGACTGGGCTGTTTCAGGCTGACGTCGGTCAGTTCCAGGCCTTGCTGATCGATCCATTTCACCAGGTCCACGAGAGTAGCCGCCGCATGGCGCGAGTGCACGGTGAGCATCCGGCCGCTGTGATCGAGCGCGCTTTGCGTCGCCTCGGCCCACGCGGGACGGTTCTCGGGAAAGCTGGTGGCACAGGTCACCACGATGCTCGACGCATTACGGCTCTGCTGCTTCAGGCGCGCAGGCGTGTCGAGGGCAATGATTCGTCCTTCGTCCACGATGGCAACGCGGTCGCATAGCCGCTCAGCCTCTTCGATGTAGTGCGTCGTCATCAGAATCGTGCGGTGCTCGCGCTTCAGCTCCTCGAGCAAGGAATGAATCTCGACTCGCACCTGCGGATCGAGTCCGGTGGTGGGCTCGTCGAGAAAAATGAGTTGCGGATCGTTCACCAAGGCTAGAGCCAGAGCCAGCCGCTGTTTCTGCCCGCCCGAAAGAGTGTCGTAGAAGGCGTCGCGCTTCTCCTCGAGCTGCAGGCGGCGCAGCAGCTTACTCAGATCGACATGGCGACTGTAAAAAGATGCAAAAACATGCATCGCCTCGCGGACGCGGACCTTTTCAGGCAAATTGGTCGCTTGCAGGCAGACTCCAATGCGATCTTTCAGTTGTTGCCGCTGTTTGTCCGGATCGAAGCCCAGAACCGAGACTTTCCCGCCGGTGCGAGGACGCAATCCTTCCAGAATCTCAACGGTAGTGGTTTTTCCCGCGCCATTCGGCCCCAGGAGACCAAAGACTTCTCCCGGCTGGATCTCGAAGTCGATGCCTTTGACCGCATGAACATCGCCATAGGACTTGATTAGCCCCTGCACGGAGATGGCTGGCGAAGCGGCGTTCATGGCGGACTGTCAGGCTATCTGAGAACAGAACGCAAGTCAAAAACGGGGCTATTCGGATGGTTGATCGACGGCGGCGCCGAAACGGAAGCCCAACATTCCATAACCGACACCCCGTTCCTCTTCTGGTTCCTCTCTAGCACTATTAGGCAGGTCCCTGCCACAACGTGCCATTGTCAACTTGGCCCGCTAGCGTGAGGATGGTGGTGCAAAACGAGTTACCAAAGTTTCAGACGGCAAATGCAAGTTGCAAACTACAAAGCGCGAGGGTTGAACGCGGGGCAGATCGGAAATCCGCGGAATGCCGATAGGCAGTCGCCACAGTTGCTGATGGCGCTTGCTCTTCTGCTGGTCGTGCTGACGGTTGTTGTGGCAAGAAATCGGGATTTCTGGTTCGGCACCGAAGAAGTGGCGGACTCCGATGCGATCTCCCAAAGCGCACCGAGCACGAAGCCGGCGGTTGCGCCGGCAAAAAACCTTCAATCGCCAGAAGCCCTGGCGCCAGTCTCGAAAACCGAACATATTGTTAAGGCCTCCGGCAAGGCCTCTGAGGCAAAGGCCGTCGAGCCCCAGCCAGCCCCTGCCAGCGAACCTGTGGTCGCGACCAATCGCGTCGCACTCCCGCCGCTGGATGTCGAAGTGGTCGCTGGCGACAAGCACAGCACAATTCATCCCGGCAGCAACGTCACCGTTGCCGAGATCACTGGAAATCCAAGCCACGTAGCCGATGCGTCGGCAGGCCTCTCGGTAAACGCCGCCCAGCACGAGCGTCTTTCAGCCGCCGCCGTTCCGGAACTCCGGCCGGCTCTTGATGCAACCTATCCGGCGCTGGCGTTGCACTCGAACGTGCAGGGTTCGGTGGTGCTCGAAGCAGTCGTCGCGGCCGACGGCTCTATCGAAGGATTACGCGTAGTCAGCGGTCCTTCGATCCTCAGCGCCGCCGCGCAGCAGGCCGTCCGGCAATGGCGATTCAAGCCTTACCTCCAACATGGCCAGCCAGTCGAAACCAAGGCTCGCATCACGGTCAACTTCTCGATTCACGTCACCGACAGCCAGGCGTCAGCGAGCTGACGGCAGTTCCCGTTTTCTCTTCAGGCACCGATCATCCTGAATTAATACAAGACCCTTGACCTCTGTGCCGGGGTGAATCGCCACCCAGGACTATTGGTCCCTGCGGATTTCTAAGTCCGTTCCTCCGCTCCCCGAACAAACCATTTTCTTTAGCTTGCAAGCACATACGTTCGAGCATGCGCAACCCTGCACCGGGAAAGCAGCGCAAAAGTAAAGAAAAACTCACATCTTGCCGAAGAAAGTCGCGAGACGTTCGTGTGCGGAACCACGCGGCTTGGAACATGCCTTCTGGGAGGCTGGAAAAAGTATTATGCGTCCTGAACTATCCACCACCGTGACGGCGGTTCCTTACCGTCCTGCTCGAGGAAGACCTCGGGAGAGACCTCAGAGTTGGTTGTTCTGGCTTACTATTTTCGCGTTAACCGCCACGACTGTCGCCCAGCCTGGAAGTCAGGACTTGAGTAACGCCAGTCTGGAAGAGCTCAGCAACCTACAGGTTTATAGCGCTTCAAGGCACATGCAAAGTGCCAGCCAGGCTCCCGCCTCGGTCACGGTCGTCACGGCAGATGAAATCCAAAAATACGGTTATCGAAACATGGCTGACATCCTGCGCAGCGTGCCCGGTTTTTATGTTACCTACGACCGCGATTACACCTTTGTCGGGGTGCGAGGCTTCGGACGCCTCGGAGACTGGAACAGCCGGATTCTGGTGTTGATCGACGGCCATCGCAGCAACAACAACGTTCTCGGCCAGGCGATGTTGGGCAACGAGTTTCTGGTCGATGTGGACATGATCGAACGGGTGGAGATTGTTTGCGGCCCCAGCTCCTCCCTCTATGGCGCGAACGCCTTTTTCGCCGTCGTCAATGTCATCACGCGTACTGCGAAAGAAGTGAAGGGTTGGGAGCTTTCTTTCCAGGCGGAAAGCTTTGGCACCTACGAGGGCAGAGCGACTTATAGTCATCAGGGGCATGGCCTCGGCGTTCTTCTCTCCGGCACTTTTTATAACAGCCAGGGCCAGACGTTATTTTTCCCGCAATTCGATTCTCCCGCAAACAACAACGGCATAACCAGCGACACTGACTACGAATCCTACAAGCACATTCTGGCCACAGTTACCTTTCATGGACTCACACTGCAAGGGTTATTCAGCACGCGGGATAAGGGAGTTCCTACTGCGTATTTCGGAGCAGTGTTTAACGATCCTGGCGATTTCAACATCGACAGCCATCAATATCTAACTTTGGGATATCAACACCCGGTCGGAAGGTGGCAACTGGATGCGCATACGAGCTATGACCAGGCGCGCCTGCAAGGGCCGGTCCCTGAGGCCCCTTTGGCAGCTCGCGACCCGATTGTCCTGAGTACGTACTCCTTCCGCGGTAACTGGTGGACGGGAGAAGCCAAGGTCAGCCGTGATCTCTTCGAACGAAATCACCTTACCTTCGGCACGGAGATCAGAGACAACGTCAGACAAGACCAGGGCGATCTCCTGAGCCCTCCTAATGTATTTACTTCGGATCCGAACAGTTCCCTGATCGCTGCTGTGTATGCCCAGGATGAATTCGATATCACTAACCGCATCACGCTAAATGCTGGGGTCCGATACGACCACTATTCCACCTTTGGAGGAACCACCAACCCGAGGGCGGCGCTGATCTACCGTCCGGCCGGCAAAACCGCGCTCAAGCTGCTCTACGGCCAGGCCTTCAGCGCTCCTGATGTTTACGAAATCTCGCCGGACTTCGGGACTTTTTATGACAACAATTTTAGACTCGCGCCCGAGCGCATCCAGAGTTTAGAGGCGAGAGTGGAACAAGGGCTGGGGCAGCACTTTCAGCTCTCGGGCGGTGCGTATCGCAACCGGATTGATCACCTTATTACGCTCGTCCAGGTTCCCGGCGACGGCGACTTCCAATACCAAAATGTCGGCAGTGCAGCAGCCACTGGAATGGATGTCGAGTTTATCGGCCGCTCAGCCGGCGGCTTGCAGGGCAAGGCTAGCTTCGATTACGTGAACGCTTACAACGAAACAGCCGGGCACCCTGCGCTGGATAACTCACCGAGCCCTATGGCGAAGCTGAACCTGTCTATCCCGCTGATGGGTCAATCGCTGGTTGCAGGCATCGATGGGCAGTTTTTGGGAAGACGCCTGACGCTGTTGCAGAACTCGTTGAGCAGCTACCAGGTATTTAACCTCACCCTCCTGGGACATAAGTTCGGAAAACACCTGGACGTGGCTGCCAGCGTCTACAACATTTTCGATAAGAAGTACTTCGATCCCGGCCGGCCGGAGGATCCGGAAGATGCCATCCAGCAGGATGGCAGAAGTTTTCGGATAAAACTCACCGCACGTTTTTGAAAACAGAGGGCGCACCGGGATTGGCGGACCGCAAGCACTTGTCTTCAGGATTCAAGGGGTCAAAGAGCGCAACAGTGTTTCGAGAGCGACATGCAGATTGGGACTGTGACTCCGGCAAAGGTTGATGGCATCTCGAGTCCAAAGCGACTGCTCTGGCTGGTTGGAGCGATGATCCTGATCGTCAACGCGCGAGCGCAATCCCAGACTGCCGGCGAGTATCAGATCAAGGCAGCCTTCTTGTATAACTTCGCGAAGTTTATTGAGTGGCCGCCAGGCGATTTCGGCGATGCTTCTGGGCCGCTTCGTATTTGCGTCTTCGGACAAGATCCATTCGGTCAGGAACTGCGCGACATCACCAGCGAAAAAATCGTCAACGGGCACAAGCTCCTGATCATGCCAGTCATCGATCTGCAACTGGCCAGAAGTTGCCACATCCTGTTCATTGCATCCTCGGAAAAAACTCAACTGAAACGGATTCTTGAAATTCTCCAGGGAAGCTCTGCCCTGACTGTGGGCGATACGAAAGGGTTTGTTGAGCAGGGGGGGATGATCAATTTTGTGCTGGAAAATGATCGCGTGCGCTTCGAAGTCAACCACAAAGCGGCTGAACAGGCCGGTTTAAAAATCAGTTCCAAGCTGCTGAATGTAGCCAAGTCGGTAACCGAATAGACGATGTTGGGAGAAACCCCGATGAGTTGGTTTGGGAATTTGTCGATTCGCCGAAAGCTAACCGTACTGTTTCTGGCGATCAGCGGATTCACCGCGTTGGCGGTCTCCGGCCCCGTAGCGGCTTATGACGTAGTGACCTTCAGGCGCGCCGTCGCCCAGAACCTGGCAGTCCTTGGCGATGTCCTCGCCGGCAACAGCACCGCCTCCCTGACATTTGGGGATGCGGAGTCGGCGCGGGAAGTGTTGCGGGCGCTGCGCGTCGAACCCAACGTGACTGCGGCCTGTATCTATACCTCCGAAGGCAAACCGTTCGCCAAGTATGTGCGGGATGCAAAAGATTCGGGCTTTATGCCCCCGCCACCGCAACTCGAAAGCACCCGGTTCAAGAACGGCCGCCTGGTTCAGTTTCGCAAAATCGTGCTTGCTGGTGAGACTATTGGCACGCTTTACCTGGAATCCGATCTGGAGAGACTGCATTCCCGATTACGTGCGTACGCCATCAGCTTCGTGATGACTCTCTTCTTCACAATGTCCCTTGCCCTTGTGCTGGCCTCGCGCTTCCAAAGGCCGATCTCTGAGCCTGTCCTTCGACTGGTCGCGACCACAAAAGCGGTGTCGGGCGGTGGCGATTATTCGATTCGAGCTGAGGTCCTCAATCGCGATGAGTTCGGCATGCTGGCGACCGAGTTCAACGGCATGCTGCAGCAAATCGAGTCGCGCGATCTGGAACTGCAGCAGCACCGGCAGAATCTGGAGCGGGACGTCGCCCATCGCACCAATGAATTGGTGGCCATGAACACCGAACTGAAAGCCGCCATGGAGGCGGCGGAAGCGGCCAGCCGGGCGAAAAGCGAATTCCTCGCTAACATGAGCCACGAAATCCGCACTCCCATCAACGGCATTATGGGCATGACCGAATTGACCCTGGACACGGAACTGAACACCGAACAGCGGGAATACCTTCTCATGGTGAAGTCTTCCAGCGAATCGCTGTTGTCGGTGATCAACGACATTCTGGATTTCTCTAAAGTGGAGTCGGGCAAGCTCGATCTGGAGATGATTGAATTTAACCTCTACAACTGCGTCGGCGACACCATCAAGGTTCTGGCTTTGCGAGCCCATCAGAAGGGACTGGAATTGGCCTACGATGTCGATCCGCAGGCGCCCCTGCAACTGATCGGCGATCCCGGGCGGCTGCGGCAGATTCTGGTAAACCTGGTCGGCAACGCGATTAAATTCACGCACCGCGGCGAAGTGCTGGTCACAATTGAAGTCCAGTCGCAGGATGCCCGGAATGTGGAACTTCATTTCAAAGTGAAAGACACCGGCATCGGAATTCCTCCCGAGAAACATGGGCTGCTGTTCAAGGCTTTCTCGCAGGCGGACAGCAGTACTACGCGCAAATATGGCGGCACCGGCTTGGGATTGGCAATTTCGGCGCGCATCACTGAATTGATGAGCGGAAAGCTATGGTTGGAGAGCAGCGAAGGCCAAGGATGTACCTTCCACTTCACCGCGCGGTTTGCACTCGCTGAGGCGAAGACTCAAGCAGCTTCGCCCGCGGCCGCAACCGAATTGCAAGGCCTTTCCGTGTTGGTCGTCGACGACAACGAAACCAACCGGCGGATTCTCTGCGCCATGACGCGCGGTTGGGGAATGAATCCTTTCGCGGCGGAAAACGGCGAAAGCGCATTGGCCGCGCTCGAGACCGCGAAACAGAAAGGCAATCCTTTTCGACTGGTTCTGATCGACGGCAACATGCCCGTGATGGACGGATTCGAGTTGGCGGAAAGGATTCAGAACAGCATGCTGCCCAACCCAGGAACCGAAGCCAGGGTTCTAATGCTGACCTCTGGCGGACAACCCGGAGAAGCGAAGCGCTGCCGGCAGTTAGGGATCTCAGCCTATCTGCTCAAACCGGTCCTCAAAGCTGACTTGATGGCCGCCATTCTTACAGCCTTGAGCCACCCCCAGGGAGGAACGCTTGCCGTCCCTAAGCTGGTGACTCGCCACACCCTCCGCGAATCGGCCCACAATCTCCGCATTCTGGTCGCCGAAGACAATGCGGTGAACCAGGCGGTAATCCTTCGCGTGTTGCGGAAAATGGGGCACGAGCCCTTGTTGGCGCAAACCGGCAGAGAAGCGCTGGCTATGGCCACGGCGGAAAAATTCGATGTCGCTTTCATGGACCTCCAAATGCCCGAGATGGATGGACTGGCTGCAACCGCAGCGATCCGCAACAGCGAGATGGCCAGTGGAACTCATCTGCCAATCTTCGCCATGACCGCTCATGCTATGTCCGGCGACCGCGAGCGCTGTCTGCAGGCCGGCATGGATGGCTATATCACCAAACCCGTGCGCTTTGGCGACATTGAGCAGGCCCTCTCAGGTTTTCCGAACGCGCCTCACCCACACCCCGCATTCTGGAACAAGGCCGAAGCTCTTGGCCGCATTGAAGGCGACGAGGAGCTGCTCCATGAAATGTGCCAGATTTTTCTCGAGAATTCTCCGAAGTTGCTGCAGAAATTGCAGCAGGCTATCGCGGCCGGAGATGCCGACGCAGTCATGCGCGCAGCTCACAGCCTGAAAGGCGAGTCCAGCTATCTGCAGGCAAGTGGAACCACCGATGCCGCCCGTCAGCTCGAGGAAATGGGGCGTACCCAAAACCTCTCCGGCGCCGGCGATACGCTTGCTGTGCTGGAGCGGCAAGTGGCTGGCCTGCACCTTGACCTGAAAGCGTTATGCGAGGTGCACCATGAATAAGGTTCCCGCGGAAGTCACCCCAGGGCTAGGAAATCCGAAACCTGTGCTTCCGGACAAGACCTCCGCAGGCAACTCCGTTCTGATTGCCGAAGACGATCCACTCTTTCGCCGTATGATCGAACGCTGGTTCGAACGCTGGGACTATCGTGTCACTGTTGTTGAAAACGGGCTCGATGCATGGCACGTCCTGCAACAAGAAGACGCGCCGCAGCTGGCAATCCTCGATTGGATGATGCCCGGGATGGATGGCCTCGAACTCTGCCGCAAAATTCGTAGCCGCGACCACGGGCCCTATCGCTATGTTTTATTGCTGACCGCCCGGGACGATAAGCAGGATGTCGTCGCAGGCCTCGAAGCCGGCGCTGACGACTACTTGACGAAGCCGTTTGAGGTCGACGAGCTTCGTGCACGGGTTCGCGCGGGCAAGCGGATTCTTGATCTGCAGGCGGCCTTGCTTCATGCCCGGGATGAACTGCAATCCGTTGCGGCTCATGATGCGCTTACCGGGCTCTGGAATCGTGGCGCCATCCTCGATTTGCTGCTGGGGGAAATAGCTCGACGGAAAAGAACCACGGATGCGTTGGGTGTAATCATGGCCGACGTCGATCACTTTAAAAAAATCAATGACACGCATGGCCACCTTGTGGGCGATGCCGTCCTCCAGGAGGTGACGCGGCGTCTGGCTACGAGTCTTAGACAGTATGACTCCGTCGGGCGCTATGGTGGAGAAGAATTCCTCATCATCCTTCCAGCCTGCAATGCTCCCGACTTGCTGATCAGCGCAGAACGCTTGCGCCACTGCATCGCCGATCAGCCGGTGAAGACCAAGTCAGGTCAGATTCCAGTCACTCTCAGCCTCGGGCTCGCTTCCGTGGAACAAGGTGAGAAGGAAACCCCAGACTGTGAAACACTTCTGCGCCACGCGGACGAAGCTCTCTATGCCGCCAAGGACCGGGGGCGGAATAGGGTGGAGACAGCCGCATCGCTCGCGGCTGGACAGTAGCTCCTCTGATCGTGCGCTGTGCGCTTTCCAGAATTCTCGTCGGTTCTTCCACGCATATTCGAAGGCAAATTTCGCGGGCACAAAACTGGGCACGGCCCGAAATCCGACAAGCTTAAGAATCCTAGGACAGGGAAGAGAAAGCGCCCTCAAGTCACCATAAACACTAGCTTTGCTGGTGCCGGGAGGGGGAATCGAACCCCCACAGAGCTTTCGCCCCTGCGGATTTTAAGTCCGCTGCGTCTGCCAATTTCGCCATCCCGGCCGCTTTGATGGTCGTCCGTTAGCCAATATATCGCATTGCGCACGCAGCTTTCGCGCCCGGGCTATGGAGCTTGCAGGCGCAGCCTGGCCAGCAGCGTGTAGGCTTTGCGGAACCAGGTTCGTTCGCGGCGGCGCTGGTAGCTTGGCATGGTCGGTCCTTTATCGAGAATCTTCTGGGCCCACTGGCGCGCATCTTCGTTGCGTCCCTGCGCGTGGAGGAATAGTGCGTAGTTATAGTACGTCTCGGAGCTGGTGGAGATTTTTGTAGCCTGCTGAAACAGCGACTCGGCTTTCTCCGGCTTTCCGGTTTGCGCGTAGGCGTGGGCAAGCAGTCCCACGGCGCGGTGAAAATCATACGCGGGATCGGCGCTCACCGCTTTCTCCAGATCCGGAACGGCGGCGGCGAAGTCGCCCAGTTCAACCTCGGCCACGCCCCGCCGGTAAAAAGCGTCAATCGAATCCTTGCGGGAGGCAATTGCCTTGTCGTAGCTGGCCTTGGCGCGGCCGAAGTCGTGATCGTCGAGATAAAGCAGCCCGAGTTCTTCGTAGTTTCCCGCCGAGGGATTATCGATGACGGCGCGCTCCAGTTCGTGAATCCGTCGGCGGCGCGGGAAAGCCTGAAACGAAGTACGCAGCAGGCCTGCGTCGGGGACGACCTCGACGACGATGTAGACGAGTGCGCCAATCCATCCCAGAAAAAGGATCACGAAAAGCCAATAAGTCTCCGGGCGGCGACGGATGAAATGAACGATGGCGATCACTTCAAGGATAATTCCCCACCAGGAAGCAAAAAAGAATAAGAGTGATCCCATGCAAAGCGGAATATAACATGCCTCGGAGTGCGGCTTCGGCTCCGCTATTGGACGCCGAACTCGACGACAAATTGGGCCAACACATGTGTTCCGCTCATGCCACAATAGAGAGAGTGGATGATTTTAGAGAGCTTACCGCCCCCTCCCTTGTTGAAGACGGAAGCCCGGCGCACGCGACAGCCTTGCCGAAGCCCAATGGCGGAAGGCCGAAGCCGGGGCCAATCCGGCTACTGGCCTCCGACATCGACGGTACCCTGCTCAATCCGCAGTTTCAGATCGCAGAGAACGATCTTGCAGCCCTGAGGCAGGCTCACGCGGAGGGCATCGAAATCGTGTTGGTGACCGGCCGCCGCCATACTTTCGCTCTCCCTATCGCGAAACAACTGGGCTTTGACCTGTGGTTGATCAGCTCCAACGGAGCGGTCACGCGCTCACTCTCGGGCGACACGTTTCACCGCGACCTGATGCCCAAAGAAGTATGCCGGGAGCTCTGCGGTGCGATGCATGCCTTTCGGGGCAACACCGTTCTAACCTTTGACAAAGAAACCAAGGGTGCGATTGTGCTGGAGCATCTCGACGATCTAAACCTGAGCATTCGGCGTTGGCTGGAAAAAAACATCGCCTTCATCGAATTTGTGGTGCCCATAGAACAGTCCCTGGTGAGCGATCCGGTTCAGGCTATGTTCTGTGGCTCGATGGAGCGCATGAGTGAGGCCTTGCAGGCCATACAGGCTGCCGGCCTGGACAACCGCATTACCGTCCTTCGCACCGAATATCCAGAGCGCGATCTTTCGATGATCGATGTGCTGAACGTAGGCTGCTCCAAGGGGCACGCGGTGCAGCGCTGGGCCGAGCACCGTGGCTTTCGCCGCGAAGAGGTCATGGCCATCGGTGACAATCATAACGACGTTGAGATGCTTGAGTTTGCCGGACATCCGGTTATCATGGGGAATGCCTGCGAGGAGTTGCGGGGACGCGGCTGGAGCGTGACGCTGAGCAACGATCGGTGCGGCCTGGCTGCTGCGCTGGCAGAGATACTGGGCGAATAGATTCTGAATGGCAACAAGTTTTGACATGAATAAGAAAATCCAACTCGGTGGATGGGTGTCAGCTCTCGTGCTCTTGGCGATGGCTGCGCTTCCCTGCCGCGCGGCCGAAACGGCTGTGCTCCGCAACGGATTCTCGATACGCCACGAGCGCCGGCAAGTCATGGGGATCCTGACGCGGCTCTATGTCAGCAGCGACGGATCCAGTTTTGTTGACGTCCCCACAGCGGAGATCGATCACATTGAAGCCGCTCCTGATGACCCTGCTGCAGCGACTAGAAAGCCATCTGCCCAAGCTGGGTCGCAAGTTCCGCAGCGTGCGATCGATATAAACGAGTTGGTAGCGTCAGCCAGTGGAACCTATCGTCTTGATCCAGATCTGGTAAACAGCGTAATTCGCGCCGAGAGCGGCTTTAATGTGCGGGCGGTTTCGCCAAAGGGAGCGCAAGGGCTGATGCAGTTGATGCCGCAAACCGCGTCGGCGCTCGGCGTTGAGAACGCGTTCGATCCCCAGGCGAATGTGGAAGGCGGTACGCGCTATTTGCGCGAACTGCTGGAGCGCTACAACTTCGACCTGATCAAAGCACTAGCCGCTTATAATGCCGGTCCGGAGCGGGTAGAACGGTATGGCGGTGTTCCTCCATATTACGAAACCAAAGCGTACGTTGCGCGTATTGTGCGCGACTTCAATAAAAAGAAACGGGCTGCGAAAAATGCGCAGACGGCACCCCAACCGAAAGCTACCCTCAAGAAGGCAACCCGCAAGACTCCTGCCGCTAAACCGCAGGCTGCCAGCACGCAGCAGCAAACAACTCATCAGACCATTGCTGCCAACTAGCTTGCCCTACTCAAGCTGAGGTTTGACCCCCTCCTCCCACTCATTTACCTTGAGAGTGCCGTTTCGCTTCGCGCCGCCGGGCCGCGGCACGAAGGTTTTTCTCCTTCATGGATAAAAAGCGCATTCTAGCCAGCCTCGCCGTCTTCCTGATACTGGCTGCTTTGTTCTACTTGCAATACCGTCACTGGCAGAGCTTCGATTGGTCCACATTTTGGGCGCAAACCGATCGCGTCAACAAGCTGCACGTCTTCCACGCGCTCATGCTGATTTACCTTGGCTACGTTTTACGCGCGGTTCGCTGGAAGATTTTTCTGCAGCCGGTTCGTCCGAAGATGAAGACCTTCGACCTCGTCTCCCCGACCTTCATCGGATTCACGGGCATCGCCTTGCTAGGCCGTGCTGGAGAATTCATCCGACCTTACTTGATCGCACGCCGCACCGATCTCTCCTTCTCTTCGCAATTAGCGGTGTGGACTGTAGAGCGCATTTTTGATGTGGGCGCCTTCACGGTTCTCATGGTGCTGGCAATTTTTCTGCCGAGCGCCCTGCCGTCGATTCCGCATCCCGAGTATTACGTTCGTTTTCGTGAGGGCGGATTCTTTCTCATGGGGTTAGTGCTCGCCATGGCCGCCGGCGCCGTCATTGTGAAACGCAGCGGAGAATCGGTCGCACGCTGGGTGGAGGAAAGATTCGGACATCTCTCTTCCAATTTCGGCCACAAACTCGGGCAGAAGATCCGCGAGTTTGGCCAGGGCCTCGATACGATTCATGGCCCCGTGTCGCTGCTGCTTCTGAGCGCAGTCTCGGTTGGAATGTGGTACATCATTGCGCTCGCTTATCAGGAAGTGACTCATTCCTACGGCGTGCCGTCGCTGGAGATTCCGGTATCGCAACTCCTGATTCTGATGGGAGCCAGCATGGTCGGCTCGATGCTTCAACTGCCGGCCGTTGGCGGAGGATCACAGATGGCCACCATCGCCGCGCTTTCGAGCGTCTTTGATGTGCCCCCGGAAATTGCTGCCAGTTGCGGCATCCTGCTTTGGCTGGTAACCTTCGCGGGCGTCATCCCTCTCGGTTTGGCCTTGGCGCACTTCGAGCGCCTGTCGTTGCGGAAGTTGTCGAAAGAGAGTCATCAGGCCGAAGAAGCGGAGATTGCCGGGTCGCACTAGCTCCGACTCCCCAGATTTCACTTGCCGCCAGAGCATCGCGGTCCATATTGCACGAACCGCCGAACCGATCAGTTCCCCCCACCTGTGCCGACCGGATGGCTGCAGGACCATCCGGCCCAGCAGTAAAATATCCCTAGAGATATCGGGAGGCGCTTATGACCGAAACTTCTGTTTCGCTGACACTCACCGATGAGGAGAGAGAGTTGTTGTCCGAGATTCTAGAGGAACGACATCGTGCGTTGCTTCATGAAATCTGGCACACTGATCATCGCGACTTCAGGTTTGCCCTGCAGAAAAAAGAGAAGGTTCTGGAGGCACTGTTGAGCCGGTTCGCATTGCACGCTTAGCCCGCTTGGATCCTCTGCCTTGGAGGTCGCACCCGCGACCGTGGGTTCGTTCGGTTAAGGGCAAACCATGTCGATCCGGTAGGTTCCGGTTTCCGAGGGCTAGTCCCGATCCCCTGTTACAATTTCAGGTTAACGACTCAAGACAATCGATTCTGCTTGCCCCGTGTCGCAACGTTTTTCCACGTTGCGCGTTCGGAGAGCAAAAGGCTTCCAGGGTTTGAGCTTCGCAACATCAGCGCCATGAAATGTCCTTTTTGCGGTTTTGCCGAAGATAAAGTCGTCGACTCGCGCGAGAGTAAAGAAGCGGAGTCGATCCGCCGCCGCCGCGAATGCCTGAAATGCGGCAAGCGTTTCACCACCTACGAGCGCATTGACGAGATCCCCTACATGGTGGTGAAAAAAGACGGCCGCCGGGAAAAGTTCGACCGGCAGAAAGTTCTCAACGGCCTGCTGCGTGCCTGCGAAAAGCGGCCGGTCCCGATCAGCAAACTGGAGCAGATCGTCAACGAGGCGGAATCGTTCGTCATTGAATCGCAGGAACGCGAACGCAAGACCAGCGAGCTGGGTGAGCTGATCATGAACCGGCTGCGCCGCTACGATAAGGTCGCATACGTAAGATTCGCATCTGTTTATCTGGACTTTAAAGATGTCAACGAGTTCATGAATGAGTTGAAGGATTTAGTAAAAGCTAAAGAATCTGTGGAAGTTCGGTCAAAGAAGTAGCCGCAGAAGGTCGGCCATGTCCCGTCGTGAGTGGCTTGGCTGCCGTACAGTGTAATAGCTTCTTACTAGGTGGCGCGTTTCCTTGCGTCGCGGTCAAAAGAACAATCATGAGTCATAAAGTAACCCTCATCCCCGGCGATGGAATCGGGCCCGAAGTCAGCCAGGCGACTGTCCGCATCCTCGAAGCGACAGGCGTGAAGTTCGACTGGGAGCAGTTTTCGGTCGGCGCCGACGCCTTCGAAAAGTACGGCGAATATATTCCGAAGGAAGCCCTGGAATCGATCGAGCGTACACGCGTAGCTCTGAAGGGTCCAGTCACAACCCCGGTTGGCGGGGGCTTTTCGAGCATCAACGTCGCGTTGCGCCAGAAGTTTGAGCTTTACGCCAATTTTCGCCCGATTCGCAATCTGCCACACATTCCCACCCGATACCCCGATGTCGATCTCATTATTGTGCGCGAGAACACCGAGAGTCTCTACTCCGGCCTGGAGCACGAGGTAGTTCCCGGTGTGGTGGAAAGCTTAAAGATCATCACCGAGAAAGCATCGACCCGCATCGCGAAATTCGCCTTCGAATATGCGCGGAAGAACCAACGCAAGAAAATTCATGCCGTCCACAAAGCCAACATCATGAAGCTTTCGGACGGGTTATTTCTGCGCTGCTGCCGTACGGTTTCCAAGGGATACCCCGAGGTCACTTACGCCGAGCACATTGTCGATAACACCTGCATGCAGCTCGTCATGAACCCGTATCAGTACGACATGCTGGTAATGGAAAATCTGTACGGCGACATTCTTTCCGATCTCTGCGCCGCATTTGTCGGCGGCCTTGGATTCGTGCCCAGCGCCAACCTCGGCGACAATTGCGCTATTTTCGAGGCGGTTCACGGCTCGGCACCGGACATTGCGGGCAAAAATCTTGCGAACCCCACGGCGCTACTGCGCTCTTCTCTGCTCATGCTGCGGCACCTCGGCGAGTTCGATGCCTCCACGCAAATCCGCAACGCGCTCGAAAGAGTCTATCGTCACCGCGAGAAGTTAACCCGTGACATCGGGGGGCAGGCCGGCACTTCCGACTTTGCAGACGCGGTCATCGAAGAAATGCAGACCGCGAAGGCGGATCCGGCCGCCGTTTGCTAGCGGGCACCAACCGTGACGAAACGTTCTTCGCAATCGGATTTGTCATTTCCACTCCTCCCAAGCCGTATCTTCGCCAGCGAACCCGAGCGCAAAATCGAAAAGAGATATTTTCTTGATCGAAATTTTGCATTCCACCATTGACTCCCATCGCAGATGGTAGTAAATTCGCCGGTTCTGGGGAATGTGGGGGGATGTTGAATCGAACTCGTCGTGTGGGGGTAGTCCTATTTCAGCTAGGCGGACCCGATACGCTGGCTGCGATAGAACCTTTCCTTTATAACCTCTTCTGTGACCCCGATATTATTGACTTCCCTTTCGCCCGCATCGGGCGCAGGGCTCTCGCAAAACTCATTTCGACTACGCGCGCGCACAAGGTGCAGCATCACTACGCGACGATTGGCGGAGGTTCGCCCATCCGTCGCTTCACCGAACAACAAGCTTCCGCGCTGGAAACTGAACTGAATCGTCAGGGTCTCGACGCCCGCTGTTTTGTGGCGATGCGCTATTGGCATCCTTTTACCAGCGAGGCGATCGACCGATTGCTGGCTGCACGATGCGATGAGGTTGTTCTACTGCCGCTTTACCCGCAATACTCCTCGACCACCACCGGTTCGAGCCTGAATGAGTGGAAGCGCTTGTTCCGCCACGATCTTCCCGTACACAACGTAGCTCCGTTCTATGAGCATCCCATGTATCTGGATGCCGTCGTGGAAAAGGTGGAAGAGGCATTGTCCCGCTTCGCCACTCCATCGCAGCCGGAGATCGTTTTCAGCGCACATAGCATTCCGCTGTCGATCGTAGCCAAGGGCGATCCTTACCAGAGACAAGTGCAGGAAACCGTACGCCTTCTCATGGAGCGTGGCCGATGGCCGAATCGCCACCGGCTTTGCTATCAGAGCAAAGTGGGAGCCAGTCGTTGGCTGCAGCCTTCGTTGCACCGCACTTTGCGCGATCTCGCTGCCGAGAAAGTGCGTGAAGTGTGCGTCGTCCCCGTGGCTTTTGTCTCGGACCATGTGGAGACGCTCGGCGAGATTAATCACGAAGCCCGCGAAGAAGCCTACCGGCTGGGTATTACGCGATTTGAAATGAGCGCGGGTCTGAACAATTCTCCAAAGTTTATTTCTGCACTGGGGCAACTGGTGCTCGAAGCGATCAGCGACAGTTATCTACGAACGATTCAAGTAAATGGGAGGCGGATGGCGGCGACGCAAATGCTGGCGGCCGCCGGAGACTGAGTACGACTTCCTAGCAGGAGGGCATTCATGGCGGTTCCGGTTAATGATCCAGCCAACCCGACTCCGAATCCGGACCCGGCGCAACCCGCGCCGCGCGCTGCGGCAGATGCCACGAAATACGTGGGCACGCCCGCGGTCGGAACTTCGAAGGCCGCAGCTGCGGGCGGCCTTTCCTCCAGCGGCCCCTCGAACACGGATATCGATCGCCGCCGTCGGCGATTAACCTGGGTAGGCGTAACCGCATTCCTGACCGCGTGGTTTCTCGCGTTCTTCCGATTCTTTCTTCCCCGCACTCTTTTTGAGCCCAACACAGTTTTCAAAATCGGCTATCCCTCGGAATTCTCGCTGGGCGTCGACACCAAATTTCAGCAGAAGTATCGCATCTGGGTCGATCGCACTCCGGACCGGCTGTTCGTAATCTACGCGCGCTGCACTCACCTTGGCTGTACGCCCGACTGGAAGCCCAGTGAGAACAAGTTCAAGTGTCCGTGTCACGGCAGCGGCTATGACAGCGAAGGGATCAACTTTGAAGGTCCCGCACCGCGGCCCATGGATCGAGCCAAGGTCGAGCTCGCTCCCGATGGTCAGATCATCGTCGATACTTCCCGGCTCTACCAGTGGCCCAAGGGACAGCCCACTCATTTCAACGATCCGGGAGCGTTCTTACCGGCATAACGACGTCAGGCTCGGAGTTGCTGGCGCCCCGGAAAGGATTTTCAAGAGGCAATCATGGCTGAAGAAAACAACGGGAAAAACGGCAAAGTAGGACTGGTCGACCGCGTCAAAGACGACATTCAGGCGATGAAGGTCGACATCCCGGCAAAAGCAAAAGAACAGATCGAGGGACTGAAAGATCCAACCAAGACTCAGGTCTACACCTCGATCTTCCGCCACAAGCACGACGACACCCCGCGCAACCGGGCACTGGGCGTGCTGTCTAACGTCTTTCTGCATCTGCATCCCGCAAAGATCAACCGCGATGCGGTGCGCTACAGCTACACGTGGGGCATGGGCGGAATTACTTTTCTGTTGTTCATCATTCTTACTTACACCGGCGTGTTGTTGATGTTTTATTACCATCCTACAAAAGTGCAGGCATTCCGCGACGTGCTTTATCTCGAGCACGACGTCCCCTTCGGAAAAATTCTTCGCAACATGCACCGCTGGGCCGCCCACTTGATGGTGATCGGCGTGTGGCTGCATATGTTTCGCGTGTTCCTCACAGGATCGTACAAAAAACCACGAGAGTTTAACTGGAACATCGGCGTGCTGCTTCTCGTCTTTACTTTGCTGCTTTCCTTCACCGGTTATCTTCTACCCGATGATCAACTGGGGTTCTGGGCAGTAACCGTAGGCACGAACATGGCTCGCGCTACGCCACTGCTCGGACATGAAGGCCCGTTCGGTGCGCAACTGGGAATGACTCCCTACAACGACGTGCGCTTCGGCCTGCTCGGTGGTTCAATCGTCGATGCGAACGCGCTGCTGCGCTCCTACATCTGGCACTGCATCGGTATTCCAATCGTGGCTTCGATCCTGATGATCGTGCACTTCTGGCGGGTGAGAAAAGACGGCGGAATTTCCGGCCCGGCGCCGGTGATGCTCGAAGCCGAAGCAGATAAACCGAGAAGAGGACCCAAGGCGGCGGGAGAGTGATGTGTGGCGCGGGCACTCTTGCCCGCGTTGCTGTAATTGTAACCGCACTGGAACTGGATCACTGTATGCGTTTCGCGGGCAAAAGTGCCCGCGCCACACGAGGACTTTATGGATTGGCGACAACTTTGGGAAATCTGCTCGGCGCCGGACAACGTGCCGATCGTGGGCCTGATTCCGCTGTTGATCTTCTACATCTATTTGGCCTGGAAGCAGGCGCACGCCAACGATCAGCTCATCGCCCAACTCGAGACCGATCCGGCGATGGCCAAGACTCATCATCGCAAGAGCTGGCCCTTCAAGCAGGGATGGCAGAAGGAAGTCCATGTCTGGCCGTTTCTGCTGCGCATCGAATTTCTCGCCGCCATCATCGTCACCATCATTCTGATGGTCTGGTCTATCTCCCTGAACGCTCCACTCGAAGAACCCGCCAATCCCAATTTGACGATGAATCCGGCGAAAGCTCCCTGGTACTTCCTCGGTTTGCAGGAGATGCTCGTCTACTTTGATCCATGGATCGCGGGCGTAGTGATGCCGACCATGATCATCGTCGGCCTGATGGTGATTCCCTACATTGACACCAACCCCTTGGGCAGTGGTTATTACACCTGGAAGCAGCGCAAGTTCTCGATCTCTACCTTCTTATTCGGTTTTATCATTCTGTGGGTTTCGATGATTCTGATCGGCACATTTATCCGTGGCCCAGGATGGCAGTGGTTCTGGCCGGGGCAGACGTGGGATCACAACCGCTTGATCTATGAGGTGAACCGCGATCTACCAGATATTTTCGGCATCGCTTCAAATCTCGGCAAAGCCATTTTCGGCGCGATCGTAGTCGGCGGCTATTACTTGCTCGGCGGGTTCATCGTCTATTCCCTGTTCCGTCGTTACATGGCCAAAGATTTTAAGCGCATGAGCCTGCTGCAATTCGGTCTGACGCAGTTTCTTTTGCTCACGATGGTCGCGCTGCCGCTGAAGATGGGGCTGCGGCTGCTGTGGCACATCAAGTACGTGTGGATAACGCCCTGGTTCAATATTTAGGTTCTAAGCGGTTCAGTTGTCATCCTGAGCGGAGCATGAAATCCGCAAAGCGGATTTCGGCCGAGTCGAAGAATCCATATAGCCGTCACTATCAGCGGCACGGGGGATTCAAAGATTCCCCGGCTTCGCTCGGAATGACAAAAAGCAACTAGAACGAAAAGCTCTATTCGAAGTAAAAAACGTCGGAGGCAATGGTGCCTGAACAACCCGAGCAGGACCCGATCACAAGTAAATCGTACGCCGCGTATTACCTGATCGCGGTTTTGATTCTGATGGCCACGTTGTTCTGGGCATTGTGGGACGAAGCCTGGGGTCAGCGCCCATGGAAGGCATTTCAGGAACAATGGAAAGATCGCTATCCTGCCTTTCTCAATACCGCGCGTTCGAAGTCAGTGACCTCCGAGAACGGCATCGAGAAGAACCCTGACTACGTGGTGTTGACGCAAGCCCTCGACAAAGCCAACCAGGATACGAAGGCGAAGGCAACAGAAGTACGCCGGCAGTTGGATGACACCAACGCCCGCCTGCTCGCGGTGCAGAGCGTATTTACCGACCGCCGCGCCTACGTCAACGCGCTTACCTACGAGTTCGAAACCAGCACTAGCGCCTCCTCCAAGGCTAGCAAGCAAAAAGAAATCGACTCCTATAAAGCGCAACTCGCCACCGTTGAATTCCCCGACGGCAGCAAAAAGAAATTCACCTTTCCACAGCTCGAAGAAACCTACAACGAGATTCGCGTCGAGAAAACAAAGCTGAGTCTCGAACTTGGAGAGGTCTTGAAGCCCGTGACCGTGGCCCGGGCGAACATGGACGCCTACATCTCCGAGCATATGGTCGATCTCACGCCGCAACAAATCGATGGATTGAAAAAGCGGGCCATGGAATGGGATCCGGCAATCGTGCAGATCAACGTTGCCGAAGCCAACATCGTCGACCGCTGCGAATCCTGCCACATGAATGCCCGCGAACCGCTTAAGATCACTCCGGTGTCGATGACTGCGAAAGGTGAGAAGAAGCCGGATGAGTATGCCGAGGCGTTTGGAAGCCATCCTCAACCCGAGTTGTTGAGCATTCACGATCCCGAAAAGTTTGGCTGTTCCCCCTGCCACCAGGGCAATGGGCGCGCCACCACCAGCATTGAGAAAGCCCACGGCAACTACGAGCACTGGCTGTGGCCCCTGTTTCCCAAAGAAAATTCCCAGGCCGGCTGCCAGAACTGCCACGCCGCCGATATGGTTCTGGTCAGCGGAGACACCCAATGGCTGACGATTAACAACGGAAAGGATCTTTTCCGGCAGCGCGGCTGCATGGGATGCCATCGCTACGAAGGCTACGATAAAGAGCCTGAAGATCTGAATACGATCAGCCAGCAGATCAAGCAGATCGAAACTCAGAAAAAAGACAATCTAAAAGAGACCGCCTATTTGATGAAGCAGGCCGATGCCGCCGATTCGAATGAAGAGGCAAACCGCTTGAACACTCAGGCGGTTGACTTGAGAGTTGCAAACAGCAAGCTGGACGGCCGTTTGCAGCAGCTGGATTTTCAATCGCACAGCCTCATGCAGGACATGAAGAAAGTCGGGCCGAATCTGAAGGACGTCCGTCTGAAGCTGAACAAAAATTGGATTCCCGTATGGCTCAAGAAGCCGACAGATTTCCGCCCGACAACCAAGATGCCGAATTTCCGCTTGACCGATCATCAGATTCAAGCGATCTCGGCTTATATCTGGCAATCCGGATTCACCGATCCTTTGCCGAAACACAAGCCGGGAAACGCTGCGCACGGTAAAGAACTATTTGAAGAGCGAGGCTGCCTGGCCTGCCACTCGATTGGCGAAGGCGATCAGATGCAAGGCGGAACCTTCGCCGCAAACCTCACGCGCGTCGGCGAAAAAGCAAACTATGACTATCTCGTCCGCTGGATTCACAACGCGCGCCAACGCACCCGGCCCTATTGTCCTTACGAGAAGAAAGATATCGGCCCCGAGGACTACGCCAAAAAGGGTCTGCCCTATCAGTTCGATCTCGAGCACAGCCGCTGCCCCAACGACGGCCACGAACTGCAAGTGCAGAACATGACGGTGATGCCGAGTCTGCGCTTGTCTCCCGAAGACGCCGAAGATATTGCAAGTTATTTGATCACGCAGAAAAAGAAAGACCCGTCGTCATATCCGGACGCGACCTATATGGACGACCCGAATCTGAAGGCCGAAGGCAAGAAGTGGGTGCAACACTTCGGCTGCGCCGGATGCCACGAAATTGCGGGACTCGAAGATGAGGGCCGCATCGGCACCGAGCTAACCTTCGAAGGCAGCAAACCGATCGAGCGCCTCGACTTCGCCTTGTTCACGGAAACCGCGCAACGCGGCGGCAAAGATGCCGAGCCCATCAAGAATAAAGAAGATCTGGCGCGCCTGCCCGATGGTCCCGCAACCGAGCCTTGGTACGACCACAAGGGATTCTTCGAGCACAAACTCGCCGAGCCGAATATCTACGATCAAGGCAAAGTCAAAGGTGAGACCGAAGCTCTGCGGATGCCCAACATGCACCTGACCAAAGACCAGGTGCTTGACTTGACGACATTCCTGATGGGCAGCGAAGAGACTTCCCTGCCCGCGAGTTATCAATATAAGCCGGGCGACGCGCGACACGATATTCAAGAGGGTTGGTGGGTCGTCAAGAAATACAACTGCATGGGATGCCACCAGTTCATCCCTGGACAGCAGACGATTCTGATGGGATTAAAGCAGTATCAGGATGTGCAGGAGCAACTGCCGCCTAAGCTGCTCACCGAAGGCGCGCGCGTCGATCCTGAATGGTTGAGAAAATTCCTGTCGAATCCCGCACTGAGCGCGACCGATACAAACCGTAACGGCGTGCGGCCATATTTAAAGGTTCGAATGCCCACCTTCTCGTTCTCCGATAACGAACTGCGCAAGCTGGTTCGATTTTTCCAGGCACTGTCGCAACAGCCCATGCCGTACATTCCCGAGCAGGTTCCGGTACTGACGGCGAAAGAAACCGACATGGCGCGCAGTTTGTTCTCGAGCACCGCGGCGCCTTGCCTGAAGTGCCACGCGACCGGCGACCCGAATCACGACAAAATCGCAACCGCGCCCAACTTCTTGCTCGCGAAAGAGCGTCTGAAGCCCGACTGGGTCGAGCGCTGGATTACCGATCCGCAGGCCGTAAGCCCCGGAACGTCGATGCCCTCAGGTCTGTTTAAACAAGAAAACAACCAGTGGGTATTTGCCGGGCCAACACCGCCGTCCTTCCAGGGTTATCAGGGAGATCATCGCGAACTGCTCACCGACTATATCTTCCAGTTGACTCCGGAAGAACAGAAAAAGGTAGCGGCTTCCATGCCTCATGCCAAGACGGCGAGCGCACAGCACCCGAGCGTTCGCAAGCAGGCGTCCGACTCCCATCAGGCAGTAAGTGGAGGCTCGCGGTAGAATGGTCGGTTGACGGTAAGCGCCTGCGGCGCGAATACGCGGCTTCGAAATAGTTTCACTACTTTCAGAGAGGGCGACATCATGAATAAGAAAACCGGTTGGATGATAGCGGTCAGCATGCTGGCGTTATTTGCTTTGACGCTGTTAGCGGCCTGCAACAAAAAGGAGAACACCGAGCAATCGAACAACGCTACCGAAGAAAAAGCGGCGCCCGCAGCTGCGCCCATTGATCCCGCAACCGTCGCGACGGTAAACGGCACGGTCAAGTTTGATGGAACCGCGCCCAAACCGTCGAAAATCGACATGTCCCAGGACCCGGCCTGCAAAGGCGCCAACGAAGCCGAGAACGTTGTTGTCGAGGGCGGCGACTTGGCTAACGTATTCGTCTACGTGAAAGATGGATTAGGTAACCGCACCTTCGATGTACCGAAGGATGCCGTGGTTCTCGACCAGAGCGGCTGTAAATATCATCCTCACGTTCTCGGCGTAATGACCGGACAGACGGTCGAAATCAAGAACGACGATCAGACCACCCATAACATCCATCCCACGCCAAAAGACAACCGCGAATGGAACGAGTCGCAGCCGCCGTCTTCCGCGCCTCTGGAAAAGAATTTCGCCCGCGAAGAGATCATGCTGCCCGTGAAGTGCAACCAGCATCCCTGGATGAAGATGTACATCAACGTGGTGAAAAGCCCGTTCTACGCGGTAACGGACAAATCGGGCAAGTACGAAATTAAAGGACTGCCCCCGGGAACTTACACGATTGCCTTCGTGCAGGAAAAACTTGGCGAGCAGGACCAGAGTGTGACTGTCGGGCCCAAGGAAACAAAGACGGTCGATCAGAGCTTCAAAGCTGCCGCCGAGTGATGGAAACGCCCGATGGGCGTTTATAGCCGCACCTACTCTGCTAGAATTTTACGTTGGAGTCAGTGTTGCGCTCATTCGCGCGCACCTGATTCCATCTCGGCGCGGGCTGCGATATCTCGGCCAAGGGAGAAAGATTCTGAAAGCCATTCCGGCAAAATACAATCCAGCGCATCATGCGTTCGCGGTTTTCACGGCTTGCGCAACCCTGGTTGTGATTACCGCCGGCGCCCTCGTGACCAGCAACGACGCGGGTCTTTCAGTTCCGGACTGGCCAACTTCGTTCGGCTACCTGGTAAAGGTTCCGCATTTCGTCGGCGGCATCCGCTACGAGTGGAGCCATCGAATGGTCGCCGGCACATTACTCACGCTGACGCTCGCGATCGCAATCTGGACTCTGATAGTCGAACGCCGTCGCTGGATGCGTTGGCTGGCCGTTGCCGCGTTCCTCACCGTCATCACCCAAGCCACGCTCGGCGGAATGACAGTGCTGTTCTTCCAGCCGCCATGGCTATCAACGGCCCACGCAACCGTTGCACAGACCTTTTTTTGCATTGCTGTCGCAATTGCGATCTTCACCGGAAGGAGGTGGGTCGAAGAACAACCGCGCGTCGAACTCGATTCCCGCCGGCCAAGTCTATTCACGCTAACTTTGCTCTCGATCTTCGTTTTGTACGTACAGCTTATTCTGGGAGGAATGTTCCGCCATCATGGGATGAGCTGGTGGCCCCACGTGCTGCACGCAATCATTGTGTCTTTCGTGCTGGCATGGACGTCCATTCGTGCGCTCTCGGTATACTCGAGAATCGATGCCGTGCGGCGTCCCGCAATCATCATGCTTTCGCTGCTGATCACGCAGCTGTGCCTGGGCTTCACAGCGTTCCTGACTCGAGTTGCCTGGGGACGCGACGCGGTCCAGCCCGAGCTACCGATGGTAGCGGCGACGGTTGCGCACGTCGCAGTCGGCGCCCTGCTTCTTGCAACCACCGTAGTGTTGGCGATCCAGGTATGGCGTCACGTCCCAGTAGCATTCGAAGAGCGCGTGCCGCAGACCCAGCAGGATGTCTCGGCCGCGTAGTATTCTTGTGTTAGGGTTCATCGATTCGTTTCGACAACCTGCCGTCACAAACTTAGTTTTAGAGCTCACTCAGGGATCCCTTGGTTTCGAAAGTTGCCGCCTTCGTCGACGCTGACGCCCAACCGGCGTCCCCTCACGCTCAAGCTGTGATCTCCGTCGAAAATCTGGTTCACCGCTATGGAGACCGCACGGCTCTCAATGCCGTCTCGTTCGCCGTCAGGCCAGCCGAGCTGTTCGGTTTGCTCGGTCCAAACGGCAGCGGCAAAACCACACTCTTTCGAATTCTCTCCACTTTAATGGTTCCCACCGCTGGACGCGCCATCATCTTGGGCTTCGATACTGCTCGAGAACCCGCCCGAGTGCGTCGGCAAATCGGCGTCGTTTTTCAGGCGCAGAGTGTAGATCTCAAACTCACGGCATACGAGAATCTGTGGCATCAGGGTCATCTTTACGGCCTTCGCGGCAGCGCGCTAACAAAGCGCATTCAAGAGGTTCTATCCCGTGTTGGACTAGCCGATCGCGCCAAGGATCTGGTCGAAACTTTCTCCGGAGGCATGCAGCGGCGCGTTGAGCTGGCAAAGGGCCTTCTGCATCATCCCGGCGTGCTGCTGCTCGACGAACCCACGACCGGCCTCGATCCCGGCGCCCGCCGCGACCTCTGGCAATACCTGCAGATGTTGCGCGACGAAGAACACGTCTCAGTACTCGTGACCACGCATCTTATGGAAGAAGCAGAGCGCTGCGACCGCCTCGCTATCATGAATGAGGGGAACCTGGTCGCTCTCGGTACGCCCGCCGAGCTAAAGAGCGAAATCGGTGGGGACGTGGTGATGTTCGTTGCCGCCCACGACGCTGGCCTGTTGGCCGAGCGCATCCGCGCCCGCTTTCACGTCGAGACCACGGTCCTGGATAATCAGGTGCGCATCGAGCAAAAGAACGCGCACCGCTTTGTCACCGATGTGGTCGAGGCATTCCCCGGAGAAATCGAATCGCTCTCGGTAAGCAAACCCGCTCTGGAGGACGTCTTCATTCGCCGCACCGGACACAAGTTCTGGAGCGAAAGCGAACAAGAAGCCGCCGATTCCGATACACCAGAGCACAGAACAAACGATCCGAAAACGAAAGATCACAGGAGGTAATGTGCTACCTATGATGCTCGCTCTTTCTCTTGTGCTGGGTATTCTGCCGTTGCTGGGAGTGGTTTTGACGCTGATGAATGGAATGATCACCACGGTTGACGGCCTCTTCATGGTGCTGATCCTGCTCACGCTCTCGGGAGTTTTCATGCTTAACGCCTATTGGGAAATGCGCGATAGCGGCATGATTGCCAAAAAGAAAGTTGCAACCGCGGTCGCCAAAGCTCCGACCGCGAAGGCGAGCTGACGGAATGGCGACTCAGATCGCGGCATTATCCCGGCCCGCAGCGCCGATCTCCACCGGCGTGTTGCTGCCCGCCTTCACCCTCTGGTGGCGCGAGATCGTAAGGTTCTATCGCCAGAAGTCGCGCGTCGTGGGAGTCCTGGCCTCGCCGCTGGTTTTTTGGGTGGTGATTGGCTCCGGCTTCGGCACTTCGCTTCGCTCCGGTCCAGGTCAGCCTCAGCAGCATTACATGGATTACTTTTACCCCGGCGCGCTCATCATGATCGTGCTCTTTACCTCGATCTTCACCATGATGTCGGTGATCGAAGATCGAAAAGAAGGATTCCTGCTCTCGGTTCTGGTCGCCCCCGTGCCGCGATCCGCGATCGTTCTCGGCAAAGTTCTTGGCGGCACCACGCTTTCTGCGATTCAGGGAATGATCTTTTTGGTTTTCGCTCCATTCGCGGGCATTCATCTGGAAATCGTTCAGGTGCTGCTGGTAGGCGTCGTAGTGTTTCTCGTCTCCTTTGCTCTGACCGCGCTTGGCTTCGCGATTGCCTGGCCCATGGATTCCACCCAAGCCTTTCACGGCATTATTAATCTCTTCCTGATTCCGCTGTGGCTGCTATCGGGCGCGCTCTTTCCCATGACCGGGGCCTCGGGCTGGATCCGAGCCCTGATGTATATCAATCCGCTCACCTACGGCGTCGAAGCTCTGCGCGCTTTGCTCTACCCCGCAATGGAAACCAGCTTTGCCCTGTCCTCTGAAATTGCCACCTTAGTCTTGTTTTCACTGGTGATGTTCGGGTTGGCATTCCTGATGGCCAATCGCCGCACCACGAGGCCCGCCGCATGATTGCCGAGCAATACGCTTATTTTCCTCCGCTGATCGCAGGCCTGAACGGGACCAGCGCAGCTCTGCTGGTCACCGGCCGTTACATGATCGCGCGTAATCGCATGGCTGCGCATCGCGCCTGCATGCTGGCCGCCGTAGCGTCATCGGCTTTATTTCTCGCGTGCTATGTATATTTCCACTATCACGCCGGAAACATTCTTTTCCTTGGGCAAGGCATTTGGCGCACAATCTATTTTGCGATCCTCATCCCACACGTTACGCTCGCAATCGTAATCGTGCCCATGGTAATTGTCACTTTGAGTCGCGGGCTCCGCGCCCGCTACGATCGCCACCGTGCCATTGCGCGTTGGACTTTTCCCTTGTGGATGTACGTGAGCGTCACCGGCGTAATTGTTTATTTCATGCTCTACCAATGGTTTCCGCATAGCTAGGGAGAGGCAATCGGATTCACCCCAGAGTCGCAACGGCACAGAGAAAGTTAAATGGCTAGCGGATTCCAAACTTTTGTCTTGGTCTCTGTGACTCTGCGGTAAATAAGATTTTGGCGTCATGTCGACAGTTAGATTAAAGATCGACGTTTCCGGCACAGTGGGCGACGAAGCCTGGCGCGGGATCCAGCAGTTCGATCAGATCCAGAGCGCGGATTTCGGCCCGCAGTTCGGCAGCGGCGGACGCTGCAATCACGCTCCGGATGCGCCTCACGGCAAGGGCGAATGGATTGGAGCTGAAATCAAGGTGCAAACGCCGCTTCTGGCGCAGTACGCCGTTTCGCACTATCTTGAGCAAGAGCGCGTGCTCGACGCCGATGTGGTCGAATAAATCGCAGTGTGTTGCCGATAGGCGAGTAAAAAACTTCTAATGCCTCTCTCATCCAATGCCGAACCTCTCGCCGCTGAAAGTCGAGCCAGCAAGCCGCGCATGTCGCGCCTTCAGAAACTTCTATTTTTCCTGACGGCTTGGCTGATCTGTCTCATGCCTTTTCTATTCTGGTGGAATACCTGGTTCGGCAGGAAACTTTCCAGCCAGCAGCTTACGGAATACCTGCATGACACGAAGAAACCGCGCCATATTCAACAGGCTCTTGTGCAGGTTGGGGAGCGCATCGCCCAGCATGATGCGGACGCGAAACAGTGGTATCCCGATCTGGTCAGGCTGGCAACCGATCCGGTGGAAGAAGTTCGCAACACCGACGCCTGGGTCATGGGGCAGGACACTTCCGGCCCGGAATTTCACGAAACGCTGCATGAAAATGTTGTCCGATCTCATCACAAATGGTGCGCGGGAATGCGGCCTTATCGCTGGTTCGCTTCGGGGATGCGACAGGCCGGCCCCAGATTCTTGCATTGCTCCAACCCGCGTACATTTCTTCCCCAGCATCTGGCCGCATCGTCGATTCCGATCGTCCGGGAACCGCCATCCATCAGGGAGGGCTGATCGCAAAGCTTGGATACGGCAACGGGCAGATCGCAGAAATCCGTTCGCCGATCCCCGGACGTATTCGCTCGGTAGCCGGAACCGGCGCAACCTTGGCTGCCGGTGCGGAAGTCGCAGTAGTCGATCCCGCGACCGAACAAGTCTGGGAAGCCCTGCGCGCGCTTTACCTGATTGGTCAGCCAGAGGACTTGCAGGCGATTCGTCCCTACGAGCGTGACGTGGCCGACGTTTCCAATGACGTGCGCCAGCAGGCATTCGAGACAGAACAGGCAATACGAAAACGCGCGGGCTCCTGAATCAACCCAGCGCATTCTTTACCACTCGCTCAACCTCTTTCCACGCCGCCGATCGCGGATCGACCAGATCAAAGTGTCCCGCTCCAGCAATTTCCACCAGCTCCACTCGTTCGCTCTTTCTGCGCGCCCTTTGCCTTCACGTAATCTCGGCTGAACGCAGGCGGCACGATGTCATCTGCCGAGCCATGCACCAGCCATTGCTTCGTTTTGATCGGTATCTTCATCGGATCCGCTTCCTGATAATGATCCTTCACCTGCGACGGCGTTCCGCCTAAGAACTCAACCACGGCGTCGTTGCTCAAATGCAGGGCGTAGGCTTGCTGCAAGTCCACAACACCGGCGAGAGAGATCGCTGCGGCCAGGGCTTCGTGTGCCGCCAAACAGAGCGCGAGCTGGCTACCGGCCGAGTGGCCGACGGCGGCGACCCTCCCCGCGTCAAAACCATAGCGGCGCGAATTCTGCATCAAAAACTGATAAGCTCCGCGGACATCGGCAAAGCTGCCCGGCCATCCTCCTCCGGGATTGCCCACGCGCCGGTACTCGACATTAGCTGTCGCAAAGCCTTGCGCCGTAAGAGCAGCGCACCAATGGCCTGCATACGCCAGGTTGTATCGGGAACGCCAAAATCCCCCATGAATAAAAAGTGCGAGGGCATGCGGCGGTTTTTCGGCCGGCAGACGCAGATCGATAAACTGATTCTCATCCGCACCGTATGCCACTCTCGCGTCCGCTTTTGGCGGCGGCAAAGTCAGAATGTCTTCCGAGGATGTCACTTTGATTGATGGCTGACGGCTCAGATTATACGTGTGCAGCTCCTGTCTTTTCGATTGGCTCCGAATGGGCTGCCGGCGGTCGATTTGCGATGTTTTTATGATTTTTTCTAAAAATCATTTCTTTCTTCTTCTGAACTCCGCTATGCTCTACGCGGGATGACGACATTGCCACTCTCCGAGCTTCTTGGCTCTACGGTCTATGACCCGTCCGGCGAGGCGAGCGGACGCGTGCGCGAAGTCACCTTATCCCCGGAAACCGACCGCAACCGAATCGCCTCATTCATTGTAAAGACCAAGTCCGGTGATCGACTGCTTCCCTTCTCCTCGGTTTCCGCGATCGATGCGAACGTTCACACTTCCACTGCCTCCTCCGAGTGGCCCGTGGCCAATGGTTCGGATGGCATGTTTCTGCTCGAGCGCGACCTGCTCGATCAGCAGGTGATCGACGTCCACGGGCGCAAAGTGGTTCGCGTCAATGACGTAGATTTGCAAATCGAATCAGCCGTCGAAGCTGGACGAACCCTCGCGATCCTTCGCGTCCAGTCTGTCGACATCGGTGCACGCGGCGCACTGCGCCGGCTTCTCCGTGGGCTCGCGCCGCGAGCCGCTCTCGATCGCATTGTTAGCCGAATTCCTCCACGCACTATCCCCTGGAGTTTTGTCGACTTGATCGAAACCGATCCGGCGCGGCGCATCAAGCTCAAAATTTCGCACGAGGGACTCTCCAAGCTGCATCCCGCCGATATTGCCGACATCGTCGAAGAGCTTGCTCCTGCGGAGCGCGAGGCCGTCTTTCGCACCCTCGACGAAGATGTCGCTGCCGAAACTCTGGAAGAGGTTGATCCGAAAGTGCAGCGATCGATCGTCGAGTCTCTCGACTCCGAACGCGCTGCCGACATCGTTGAAGAAATGGACCCCGACGCCGCCGCCGATCTCCTGGCGGACCTTTCGCAGGATCGCACCGAGCAAATTTTGGTAGAGATGGAGCCCGAAGCCAGCCAGGAGGTGGTCGAACTACTTGAACATCGCGAGGAGACTGCCGCCGGCCGTATGACTACCGAGTTCCTGGCGCTGCCGGTCACCTCGAAGGTCGAGAATGCGATCGGAGTCTTACGCGAGTTCGAGGGCGGCGTTGAGACGGTTAATACGATTTATCTGGTCGATTCGCACGGCACGCTCGTCGGATCCGTCCCTCTCGTGAATCTTGTGCTCGCGCAGCCGAACACTCCGTTACTGTCGCTCACCCAGGAACCGCTGCTCTCCGCTCGCGAGCAAACCAACGAAAACGATGTCGCCGAACTGTTTGATAAGTACAACCTCATCACGCTTCCGGTGATCGATAAGGACAACAAACTAATAGGTGTCATCACCTCCGACGACATCATCACCATGCTCCGCTCGAAGTTGTAGCCGTCCATTCCGTTCCCGGTATAATCATTCGTTCTCAAGGAGAAAGCTTTGCCCTTTGACGACCTCCGCCAATGGATCGCGGCGCTCGACCGCGCTGGCGAACTCAAGCGTATCAAGACTGAAGTCGACCCCATTCTCGAGATCACTGAAATTACCGACCGCGTCAGCAAATCGAAAACGGGCACCCCAGGCGGGCCCGCGCTTCTGTTCGAAACTGTGAAAGGCTACCGCGGATCGCCAGTTCTCATCAACCAGTTCGGATCCGACGCCCGCATGAAACTCGCTCTCGGCGTCAAATCGTTCGACGAATTCGGCGAGCGCATTCGCATGTTCATGGACGTAAAATCGCCCCAGGGCTTTCTCGACAAACTGAAAATGCTTCCGCTGTTGACCGAGGCTGCTAAGTTTTTCCCCAAGACCGTACCAACCGGCCCCTGCAAAGAAGTGATCAAGCGCGACAATTTCTCTTTGCTCGACTTCCCCATCTTGCAGTGTTGGCCGCAAGACGCCGGACGCTTCATCACACTTCCCTGCGTCACCACGCGCGATCCAAACTCTGGCAAGCGTAACCTCGGGATGTATCGCCTCCAGGTTTTTGACGCCCGCACCCTCGGCGCCCATTGGCAGCGGCAGAAGATTGCGGCGGAACACTATCGGCAGGCGCTGCGCAATGCTTCAGGTCGTGAAAGTTCGGGCAAAGCAATGGCCGTCGATCTCATGGCCCGCACGTCCGGCGGACAAGTGATCTCAGAAGGTACGATGCCGAGCGGGCGGATGGAAGTCGCGGTTGCCATCGGCACAGATCCGGCTGTGACTTTCTCGGCGATCGTGCCGGCTCCGCCAGATGTTGAAGAATATCTGATTGCCGGGTTTCTGCGCGGTACTCCTGTCGAGTTGGTCAAGTGCGAGACGGTTGACCTCGAAGTTTCCGCTACCAGCGAGATCGTGCTCGAGGGCTACGTCAATCTTGACGAACTGCGTACCGAAGGCCCGTTTGGAGACCACACCGGTTTCTACTCGCTTGAAGATCTCTATCCTGTCTTCCACGTTACTTGCATCACTCACCGTAAGGATCCGATTTATGCCACGACGATTGTCGGCAAGCCGCCGATGGAAGACGCGTACATGGGCAAAGCTGTCGGGCGGGTTTTTCTGCCGCTGATGAGGCTCACTATTCCTGAGTTGATCGACATCAACCTGCCGGTCGAGGGCGTCTTTCACAACCTGATGATTGTCTCGATCCGCAAATCCTATCCGGGTCAGGCGCGAAAAGTGATGAATGCCATCTGGTCGCTGGGCCAGGCGATGTTTACCAAGTGCATCATTGTTGTCGACGAAGATGTCGACGTGCAGGATCTCGCTGATGTCACGTTGAAAGCTCTGAATCATATCGATCCGGAGCGCGACATTCAATTCACCCTTGGCCCCGTCGATTCGCTCGACCATGCTTCCCGCCTGCCGAACTACGGCTCGAAGATGGGCATCGACGCGACCCGCAAGTGGCCCACCGAAGGCTTCACGCGCCCGTGGCCCGATGAGATCGTGATGGATGCGAGGACCAAGACGCTCGTTGATGCGAAATGGAAAGCGCTCGCCAAAGAGTTAGGAATCGACTAGGTGTCCCTTTGTGTAACTTCGTGATCTTAGTCGTAGACGACTTTGAGAAGTAACTATCCTCGAATGTGCCGAAGGTTAGCCTTAGTTGTGATATATATATGCGGTCGTAAGAGACTTCCATCTATTTCGAGGTGCGGCCCATGCGCTGGCTTATCACGAATCGAAATCAGATACCCCCCGCCGGCGCCACCGGTAAACCTTCTTTCGGCGGCGACCTTGACACCCTGACTTACTGGACACTCGATCCCGCAGCAAAGCCCAACGCCGACATCACCGACCGCTCAAACTGGACTACGCAAACCTTAACCAGTTTTCGCGACGCGCTGGTCGCGGTAGCGGATAAGTTTCCCGATCCCCTCACCACTCCGCCGGACAGTCAGAAGCACATCACGCTTTTTATTCACGGCTATGACGATGACTTCAACGCCACCATCCAGCGCTACGATACGATCGCCAGAACCCTTTTCGATGGACCGAACTCACTCGGCGAAGTTGTCTGCTTCGACTGGCCGTCGAAAGGGTCTTTGCTCGGTTATCTTCCCGACCGCTTGTCCGCCCGCAAAACCGGCGACGATCTTACGACCGTTCTTTCCGAACTCTATGACTGGATGGCGGCCAAGCAGGCTGCCACAATCCAGAACGTGAATAACGCCTGCAAGGCAAAGACTTCAATCATCGCTCACAGCATGGGCAACTATGCGCTCGAATATGCGATGAATGCCTTGTGGACGCGCAAGAACCAGCCCCTGCTGGTAAGCCTGATGCTCGAGGTTCTAATGGTTGCCGCCGATGTGGATAACGACTTGTTCCGCGCCGGCGAGAATGTCACGCACGGCGATGGCGAGGGACTGGCCAATCTTTCCTACCGCATCACCGCGCTCTATACCGGACGCGACGACGTGCTCGGCGCCTCCGCCGGTCTCAAGCATTTCGGAAAACGCCGCCTCGGCCGCGCCGGGCTCGATGATACTTGCCCCGTACCCGATAACGTGTGGGATATCGATTGCACAAACCTGTTCGTCCGCCAGGTAAACGGGATCCAGATTCACGGCGAATATTTCGACCCCGGCGAGACGAAAATCTACGCTCTGTTTCGCGAATTATTGAATGGATCGGATCGCAGCATTTTAATCAAAGACGGATTCGTGCCGGCGGCCATGCCGCGGGAGCAGCAGTCGGCGTAAGAGCAATGCGCGAAACGACCTGTACTTCAGTCCGATGGTGGACTGTCCCGTCGATCGAAGTAATGGTTGAACTGTAGAAGTCAGGGCTAAGGCACAGGGCCAAAACGGCTGCGAGAAGAACTGCCGTCAGACACAGCTTGAGAGTTTTCTCCCGATTGAAGTACATAAGGCAACCTGGGTACTTATTTGTCGGACTTTAGCAAGACCTGAAAAAGAGAGGGCAAAATTTCAATGGAATCAGAGTTACGCCAGTAACGCTGAGACCGAAAAAAGGGCGGGTTGGCCCAGCCTTTGAATCTCAAATCAAAAGCCCAACTTCTCGCAACGAACGCGAGAAATGGGGCATCCAGTTTATTTAAGGGATCCTTCACGAACGGGGGGTGTGGGCCAACCGTCCCCAATGCGGGTCTAAAGGCTCAATCTTCGCGGTGGGAGATCGTGCGATAATTCCCACCTCCCCCTTGGGCCTCGGCCCATGACGATGCTGCTTGTCTCTTGGAGTCGTCTCTGGAATCGCGAATCTGAAAGGTCTACCGATGAAAACAATTCTTGGCATGACGCTCGTGTTGCTCTCTCTCGGCGCAATTGCGCAGAGCCGACTTGACGGCCTGACGGGCGGAACACTTCAACAACTGGCGGAATTAAACGGTACGCAGCAATTTGCTTTTTTCGGATCAAGCATAGCGATCAGCGGCGGCACTCTCGTCATTGGAGCGCCGGGAGCAACGCCGCCGGATGGTTGCGTCGGATGCGGGGTCGCATACGTCTATACGGCGGTCAGCGGCGACTGGTCGAACCTTCAATTAACAGCGACCTTGACGCAGTCGAGTGGCCAGAGCGAAGGCGGCTTCGGCGATGCTGTGGCGATCAGTGGGGAGACCGTGGTTGTCGGAGGGTATGACCTAAATAACGGGTTGGGGGCGGCCTATGTCTTCATTAGCCCCGCCGGAACAGTTACGGAGAATGCTGAGCTTTCGACATCGGGGGCTCCGAGCACGGCGTTCGGCTCGGTTTCCATCGACGGCGGCACAATCGTCGCGGGCAGCCCGTCTGCGCAGGTTGGCAGCCAGAAGGAACTTGGCGCGGCTTACGTCTACGTTGAGCCTTCTGGTGGATGGGCGGACACGACGCAGACCTCGGAGTTAGTCGCCAACGACGAGTCTGACAACAGCGGATTTGGAGACTCGGTCGCGATCAGCGGACGCACTGTAGTAGTCGGAGATCCAAGGGCGAATGTGGACGGCGTCACAGTCCGTGGGCGCGCATATGTGTATGTCGAGCCGGCCGGGGGATGGAGCGGAACCCGAGGGCAGACGGCAGAACTTGAGCCCTCCAACGGGCAGCGCAACGCTCTGTTCGGGCTCTCGGTATCAGTGAGCGGCGCGACGGTTGCAGTGGGTGCGCCCGGAGAGGACGTGGGATCAAATCAGGCGCAAGGGGCCGTCTATATTTTTTCTGAGCCCGCCGCAGGTTGGCCCATGACAATGACGCAGACCGCCGAGGTAACGGCTGCGAGCGGCAAGGCCGGCAGCGAAATGGGCTATTCGGTAGCGATTAGCGGCACCACGCTAATCGCCGGGGCACCTTATGTACGTAACCAACAAGGTGTCGCTTACGTATTTAACGAGCCGCCTGGAGGCTGGCAAGATGAGGCCGCGGGCGAGGCGATTGTCGCAAACGACGCAATGTCTAACAACTTGTTTGGCCTCCGTGTGGCAATCGGCGGCGGGGTTCTTGGAATCGCGACGCCATATTGGCCGGGCCCCTATCCCAACTCCGATGGGGCTGTATACATCTTCGGCCCCGCTCAATGACGATTCGAGCGAGCCGGGTGCCCCATTTCTCGCGTCCTTTGCGAGAAGTGGGGATTTTCGCTGACCCCTCCCCCGAAGCAGAAATCCCACGTACGAATATGAGTCGTATCTGTGATGGGCTAACGTTGGCCCGAGCCGGAAGCTTATCTTCAGACACGTCAAAAGCCCCACTTCTCGCAAAGGACGCGAGAAATGGGGCACCCGGCTAAGGGACCCTTCACGAATGGGGGATGGGGCCACCCGTCCGGACGGGCGAGGGTTCAGTCACAGGTCGAGCGGAGCGAGCCGGAGGGGAACCTTGACGGGTTCCTCGTCCGTCTGCATGATTCGTAGTAAAACGGAGGCAGTGGTAGACAAAAAAGGAATTTACATTACGATTGGCACAAACAACCGAGGCAGGCGAGGCGGAGACTTACGCCCATTCGACCTTTCACTGGGCATCACGATTTGGAAGGTTTGCAAGTTCTATCTAGCGTCTTAGGAATAACTGTTTGTATTCAGTCTTGCTGACCCTCCTAGGATAGCCGTCGCGATACCAAACCTTCTCCGGAGATTGGCCCGGACGCAGCAGAACGACTGACATACGGGAGTATGCAGCTCTCTCTGCGTTCGTTACGTCCACGTCGAGTTTTGCCACTTTTCCGATTCCTACTGAGAATTGGTAATCGTGTAACGCTAAACCGATCCGTCTTTTCGACCACCCGTCGGGGCCGTCATCGATGTCATTAGGGGCCAGACGATTTAGGCCGTCGAGCCTTCGCCGCTCCTCTTCGCTCGCAGGTTCGAAATGGGCGCCAGCCCACTTACAGAGAGATCCATTGCAGTTCGCGTAGATTTGGCCTTCAAACGGGGTTTCAAGAGAAGCTGCAGGTAAATCTAGACTGTACCGTTCAATGCCTGCTGACGCAATGTGGAACACTGCCGCCGAAACATATTCATCATCTGGATCGGGAGGTGCATTCAAATACTGCTTGAATACCACCCATGGATACGCCAAATAGCTTATGCGGAAGCCACGATAGTTCTCATACACAAACAAATATCCCTCACTCTTGTCCCAAAGCAACTCAGCGCCGCCGTCTTCTCGAATCGTGTAAACGTGGACAATACACAAAATCGCTATCGCCCCGACGACAAGTAAACTAAGCACTATCTTTCTGTTCATTGAACGCAAGAGGTTCTCCCTAATTGCAGGATGTGGACTGGCATACATTGTTAAGAATGTAGTTGGTGAAGCTTCCACTGTAGTCCCAGTAACCTTGCAGTAGTGTGGAGTAGTTGGAGTAGGGTGCCAAGGAAATGCCGGGTGCCCCATTTCTCGCGTCCTTTGCGAGAAGTGGGGATTTTCGCTGACCCTTCCCCCGAAGCAGAAATCCCACGTACGAATGTGAGTCGTATCTGTGATGGGCTAACGTTGGCCCGAGCCGGAAGCTTATCTTCAGACACGTCAAAAGCCCCACTTCTCGCAAAGAACGCGAGAAATGGGGCACCCGGCTAAGGGACCCTTCACGAATGGGGGATGGGGGCCACCCGTCCTTCTGTTGTTCGCCTTTGGCCCAGATTGTACGAATACCGAGAATCGCGAATGCAGCCAACCCAGTAAACGAGAAAAACGCCATCAATGTTGGATGGAAGCCCATCAGGAGGTAGTCGAGGACAGCCAGGAACATTGATCCAGCCATTGCCCACAAAAGATCAGACCATGACGGGCGAACCATTTGAAGAACGATGAGAGCGCTGAAAAGTGCAAGAGATAGATATATCGAAGCGATGGTTGAACTGTAGAAGTCAGGGCTAAGGCACAGAGCCAAAACGGCTGCGAGAAGAACTGCCGTCAGACACAGCTTGAGAGTTTTCTCCCGATTGAAGTACATAAGGCAACCTGGGTACTTATTTGTCGGACTTTAGCAAGACCTGAAAAAGAGAGGGCAAAATTGCAATGGAATCAGAGTTACGCCAGTAATGCTGAGACCGAACAAAGAAGGGCGGGTTGGCCCAGCCTTTGAATCTCAAATCAAAAGCCCAACTTCTCGCAAAGAACGCGAGAAATGGGGCATCCAGTTTATTTAAGGGATCCTTCACGAATGGGGGATGGGGCCACCCGTCCAGCCCCATCGCAACTCCTGCTAGAGAACGCTAGTCGCCCGTCCCGTAGAGCGGGATGGTTTGCGGGCTCTCTCCTCCATCGTCCGAGATGTACAGGATTGAGTCGAGCGTGCCCGTCCGGCGCGGCTGGAAGGTAACAGAAACTGTGCAGCTTGCCGTGGGTGCCAAAAATTTGCCGCAATCGTTCGTCTGCGAGAAGTCCAGGTATCCGTTCAAGCCGTCTATGTAGATAAAATGGGTAAAGCCCATGTTCTTCGTTCCTGTATTCGTCAAATGAATGATGCGCGGGACGCTCTTTGTACCCCTCTTTTGTGTCGGGAAAGTCAGTGCCGTCGGCGAAATGGCCAGTTCGGTGCCGATGCCGATCAGCTCCACAAACTGCGGCTTCGACGAGGCGCTGTCCTCGATCGTAATCCCTCCGCTTACAGTGCCCATCGCCTTGGCGGTGTATTCGGCGGTGATCGAGCATTCCGCGCCGGGTGCGAGACTGCCGTGGCACGAGTTCGCTGTCATGCGAAACGGCGCTCCACTCGGGGTAACGGACGAGAATGTCATCGTTGATGTGCCGGAGTTCGTGACGGTCACGGTGTGCGGGGCGCTGGTGGTGCCGATAAGTTGCCTTGAGAACATGAGCGGCGAGGTGGGGGAGAACGTAGCGCTGCCGGTGTTCAGGAGCGTAGTAACCTGCTCAGTCAGGAAGCCGACGAGCACGAGATCAGTCTTGCCATCATTGTTGAAATCGGCGGCAGCGATGTACTGAAGGTTGTCCCTATTTCCTACCGGATAGAATTCAGCGGCTTGGAAGGTGCCGTCGCCATTGCCCTTGAGCACGCTGGCCTCTGGCGGAAACGGCGTCCCCGTGCCCGAGCCGTCGATGGATTCGGCCAGGTCGATTTTGCCATCGCCGTCGAGGTCCTGCGCGATCAGCCATGTTGGGACGGGCGCCGTTTGATAGTACACAGGCGGCTGAAATGTGCCATCGCCATTGCCGAGCAGGATGCCCGCGCCGCCTCCGTAAGCTACAGCCACGTCGACCTTAGTCTTGTCGTTGGTGAAGTAGCCTGTGGCGACGGGTCCTGACCCGATCAGCACGTAATCGCCATCAGCGGTAAAGGTGCCATCGCCATTCCCCAGCAGGATATCGACTTGATAGGTGGAGAAAAATGCCCCGGCCACAGCCAGGTCGAGTTTGCCGTCGTTGTTGAAGTCGCCTGTGGCGATCGCGCCAGGGGTGGTGTTGGTTATGTAGGTTGTTATCGGGGCGCCGAAGGTTCCGTCGCCGTTGCCGGGGAGTACTTCGATGCAATCGCAAATCTGTCCCAGAGCGCTCGTCCCCTCCAGGTTAAGCACGTCGATATTGCCGTGGCCGGTGAAGTCTCCGAGGGTCAGCATCTTTGATCCGGCTGTCGTGGGATAGGAAACCGGAGACTGGAAGGTACCATCGCCGTTGCCCAGCAGGACAGAAACATAATCGTCGTCGCCTGTGCCGGCTGTTACAAGGTCAAGTATTCCGCTGTGCCTGAGGCTCGCAGTCGCGACGTTAAAACCTATCGCAACCGAATAAGTGGCAACAAGCCGAAAGGTCCCGTCGCCGTTTCCTAAGAGGACTTCCAGGCTGCCGGTCCCGCCAATGTTGGCCACCGCCGCATCTGGAATTCCGTCTCCGTTGAAATCGCCAACCGCGAGCGAGACGGGAGCGGTGGGCACGGAGATGATCGCCCGGGCATCGAACTGGGCGAGGGCCATAGGGCCCAGTATCACCGGAACAAGCAGTAGGCCAGCCAGCGGAGAAACCACTCGAAAGAACATCGGAACCTCAATCAAACTGACTTCTGCCCAGAAAGCCTATCACCAGGGCCGCCGGCGCCCACTTTTCCAGTGAAGGAATAGAAGACCTCAAAGGTCTGTGTCTTCGCCGAAGCGACCGCGAAACACACAAAGCAATGCAGCCAGTGTTGTGAAGGCCAAACGGAAGGCGCGGGAGCGGGCTCACGGAATCCATCGCTTTCCTCACGAAACATGTCTTACGTTTCAGGCAAGTCCGAAAGTAGATTATTGGGGAACAGAGTCACAGCGTACAAGAGCCTTTCGGCCGGGTGCCCCATTTCTCGCGTCCTTTGCGAGAAGTGGGGATTTTCGCTGACCCCTCCCCCGAAGCAGAAATCCCACGTACGAATGTGAGTCGTATCTGTGATGGGCTAACGTTGGCCCGAGCCGGAAGCTTATCTTCAGACACCTCAAAAGCCCCACTTCTCGCAAAGAACGCGAGAAATGGGGCACCCGGCTAAGGGACCCTTCACGAATGGGGGATGGGGCCACCCGTCCGGACGGGCGAGGGTTCAGTCACAGGTCGAGCGGAGCGAGCCGGAGGGGAACCTTGACGGGTTCCTCGTCCGTCTGCATGATTCGTAGTAAAACGGAGGCAGTGGTAGACAAAAAAGGAATTTACATTACGATTGGCACAAACAACCGAGGCAGGCGAGGCGGAGACTTACGCCCATTCGACCTTTCACTGGGCATCACGATTTGGAAGGTTTGCAAGTTCTATCTAGCGTCTTAGGAATAACTGTTTGTATTCAGTCTTGCTGACCCTCCTAGGATAGCCGTCGCGATACCAAACCTTCTCCGGAGATTGGCCCGGACGCAGCAGAACGACTGACATACGGGAGTATGCAGCTCTCTCTGCGTTCGTTACGTCCACGTCGAGTTTTGCCACTTTTCCGATTCCTACTGAGAATTGGTAATCGTGTAACGCTAAACCGATCCGTCTTTTCGACCACCCGTCGGGGCCGTCATCGATGTCATTAGGGGCCAGACGATTTAGGCCGTCGAGCCTTCGCCGCTCCTCTTCGCTCGCAGGTTCGAAATGGGCGCCAGCCCACTTACAGAGAGATCCATTGCAGTTCGCGTAGATTTGGCCTTCAAACGGGGTTTCAAGAGAAGCTGCAGGTAAATCTAGACTGTACCGTTCAATGCCTGCTGACGCAATGTGGAACACTGCCGCCGAAACATATTCATCATCTGGATCGGGAGGTGCATTCAAATACTGCTTGAATACCACCCATGGATACGCCAAATAGCTTGTGCGGAAGCCACGATAGTTCTCATACACAAACAAATATCCCTCACTCTTGTCCCAAAGCAACTCAGCGCCGCCGTCTTCTCGAATCGTGTAAACGTGGACAATACACAAAATCGCTATCGCCCCGACGACAAGTAAACTAAGCACTATCTTTCTGTTCATTGAACGCAAGAGGTTCTCCCTAATTGCAGGATGTGGACTGGCATACATTGTTAAGAATGTAGTTGGTGAAGCTTCCACTGTAGTCCCAGTAACCTTGCAGTAGCGTGGAGTAGTTGGAGTAGGGTGCCAAGGAAATGCCGGGTGCCCCATTTCTCGCGTCCTTTGCGAGAAGTGGGGATTTTCGCTGACCCCCTCCCCCGAAGCATGCAGAAATCCCACATACGAATGTGGGTCCTATCTGTGATGGGCTAACATTGGCCCGAGCCGGAAGCTTATCTTCAGACACCTCAAAAGCCCCACTTCTCGCAAAGAACGCGAGAAATGGGGCACCCGGCGTGTGGCAAGGAAGTCTATTCCGACCTCTCGCCGTCCCTACCGCTATGCTCTCCCAGCCGCTGCCGCCAGAGTGCGCAGTGGCAGTGGCTCCGTCCGCTGCAGGCGATGCCAAAGGAAAACAGATGAGGAGACGGTGGCGACGGCCATCGACCAAGGGATGATCGGAGACACCCAAAACAAGTGCGTGCTAAAACTCAACAAAGCCAGCCAGATTAACGTAACAAGTGCGCCGAGAAGGAAGCATGTTCTCCGCTGGCTACGAAACGGCAGTGAACATGAACAAAGGGCCTGGACCATAAGAGAGAACGGAAATGCCACGATGAGGTCGACAAAGTAGTGCTCGCCCGTTCCAAGAGTCGCGGCTACGGTAAAGCATACGAACGATAGCGCAATTGCCCGCACCCAGCGTGGGAGTCCTCTAGAGTCCCACCAAATGAGAAGCACCCATGTCATATGGAGCGATGGGATCGCGTTGCGAGCACCCGGGATCGGAAGAGTGATTGGAACCCGTTGCATTACATCTGCAATTGCAGGCGGATGCCAGGGAAAGCCTGCTCCGAAAAGGTGGACCGGCCCGCATGCGGGCAATACATTGTAGAGCACGACTCCGAGCGGCCCAGTAGCAATAAATGCAAGCATCGCCGTGCCCGCGGCCGATTTGTCGCGACGTAGATGGGCCGCGTAAACAAGGGCCAGAGGAAGTGGCAGCGCCGCATAGAAAACGAATGAAGTCCACCACAACCAGTGAAACTTGCTGAGAAGCTGCCCCATCAGAAAACTAATCTGCACTCTCAGACTGCAATCAAAAGAGTATAAGAAGAGGTCCAGAGTTTTAGGGTGCATTCGCTCCGTGATGTCGAGCAAGGTGCTCGCCATCCATTCACTCCCGACGAAAAGCACAGCGGGTACTAATGCGTATAGCAACAGCTTCTGTTGTTCGCCTTTGGCCCAGATTGTACGAATACCGAGAATCGCGAATGCAGCCAACCCAGCAAACGAGAAAAATGCCGTAAATGTCGGATGGAAGCCCATCAGGCGGTAGTCGAGGACAGCCAGGAACATTGATCCAGCCATTGCCCACAAAAGATCAGACCATGACGGGCGAACTATTTGAAGAACGATGAGAGCGCTGAAAAGTGCAAGAGACAGATATATCGAAGTAATAGTTGAGCTGTAGAAGCCAGCGCTGAAGCACAGAGCCATGATGGCTGCGAGAAGAACTGCCGTCAGACACAGCTTGAGAGTTTTCTCCCTATTGAAGTACATAAGGCAACCTGGGTACCTATTTGTCGGACTTTAGCAAGACCTGAAAAGAGAGGGCAATATTTCAATGGAATCGGAGTTACGCCAGTAACGCTGAGATCCATCTGCAAGAAGCTCGCTTCGAAGGTCGCAGCCTTCCACCACACCACCGTGACGGCTAACCTTGCGATCCACAGCCAACACATTCCAACATGATCCAGCACGACGGGTGAATGTGGGCCGAGAACCAAGACTTAGGCAGGTACGCAACTGATTCAAAAGAACTTCAGATTTAACATCTTTAGAATCGCTGCCTGCAGGCCAAATCCCGCGATGCGCATGATTCTAAATAATTTGCCAAATAGGGGGAGGGGGAGGGTACCCATGCCAATCACTACAGTCCCACTCTGTCAGCGTCCAATGGACGACACCAGGCATTGCGGATCTCCCGCAATGAGGGGAAAGCGCTACTGCTATTACCATCAGCGCCAGTACGAGCAGTCCATCCGAATCACCGGGCGGCGGGCGCGGCAGCCATGGTTTGAATCGGTCGCCCTGGATGACCGAAACGCGATCCAGAACGCTCTGCGCCAAGTCATGCAGCGGTTGGCGTCAGGCGAGATCGAGTTCAATAAGGCAGGACTGATGCTCAATCAGCTTCGGGCGGCGACTGAGGCGCTCAACACCGCCGAAGAAGTCTTTTATTTCGAGCGCGGGCCCAGCCAGTGATTGATGTGCGGCCAAGTGACTTTGTCGGCGCCGCTTCCCGCCATGATTCCGATGTGGCCTCCGCGGACCCGGAAGAGTTCTCGATCTTTGCTGCTCACCTTCGCCATGATCGCTTCTGACTGGCATGGAGGCGTGATGTGGTCGCCTTCGGCGATCACGGTGAGCAGGTTGGCGCGAATGCCGCTCAAATCGACGCGTTCGCCGCGAATGATCCATTCGCCGCGCATCAGCCGATCGTTGCGGTAGAGATCGACAACTAACTGGCGGAACGCGCCGCCGGCCAGCGGAACATTATCCGTAACCCAGGTGTTCATCGCCTTCCAGGCTTCGACGACCTGCGGATTCTCAAGATTGTCCCACAGCTTGAGATAGTTGAGAACGTAGTTGTCGACCGGCCTCAAGGCCCTAGCCCCGTAGTCAATCATCTCTCCAGGCATGTTGCCCGTGGCTTCGAGAACTTTGTCGACGTCGAAAAAGCGCTCGTCGACCCACTTGGCGAAGGTGATGCCCTGCTTGTTCGAGAAATCGAGCGGAGCAGTCAAGAGAATGAGGTTACGCAATCCGTCGTCGGCGCGCAGGGCTGAGTAGACCGTGGCAAGAATGGCTCCGATGCACCAGCCCAGCATGCTGAACTCATCGACGCCAGAGATGGCTTTCATCTTCCGGATGGCGCGAGGCATGTAGTCGAGCGTGTAGTCGTCAAACTTGAGGTGCTTGTCTTCGAGGCCAGGAGATCCCCAGTCGAGCAGATACAAGTCGTATCCCTGCTTGAGCATGAACTCGACGAAACTGTGTCCCGGACGAAGATCGAGAATGTACGGCCGGTTCATGAGAGCGAAGACCATGAGCAACGGAACCGGATGGCGTTTTTCTTCGGGAACGACGGGAATGTAACGGTAGAGCTTGGCCTTGTTCAGCGCCCACACCAACTGCTTGGGCGTTTGCGCGATGGGAACTTTGGTGGTGACGGTCTTGTTGAAGTTGATTAACTTCTCGGGTAAACCCAGGAACTGATCCATCATTTCTGAAGCCTGGAGTACTGGAGAGCTGGAGCACGTGAGCCTCGGCCATAGCTACCTCGCAGCTTTCCTCCGCTTACGTGCGGCGGGCCGGTTCGGGCGGCGGGCCGCGGAGGCGGGCTTGTTCAATGACAACTGTAACTGATCGAGTTTGGCGTCGATGTCATCGAGCTTCATCTCAACGTTGGTCAGGCGCTCGGCAAGGCTCACAAAATCTTCGCGAGATGGCATGCTTAATTGCTGCAGCGCTTGAAGCATGGTTTTCTCGAGAGCCTGGCGAAAAGGCGCCGAGGCTGCGAGGCCGGTTTCGAGCATCGCCCCGCTGGCCTTGGCATAGGCTTCCGAATTCACCGCTTCGACCATGGTTTTCGACCAGGCATCGAGATAAGTGTCACGCAGGTCACGGAATGCGCTCATCGGGTCGATATCTTTTCCGTTGGGCGCGCGTTCGTCTGCCATGGGCAATCCCTCCTGGAGGAAGGCCTAACGCGTTGCGAGTTCGGCACGCGCTTTGCGCAACGCGCGCGGCTAGCGACTGGCTTCACGCTGGCTCTTCAATCGCAGTATACAGCCGCGTTACGCCGCGGTCTGCTTCAAGGGTCTGGTTGCCAGATCGAGGATGGTTTTCTGAGTCTCGATCAGGACATCGAAGCCAGTCTGAAATGCGTCGGCAAACGGGGTTGGAACCTTGAATTGCTTCTTCGCGGTTTCGCAGGCTGTCTTGCCCTGCTCGGCAAAATATTCCAAGCCCTTTTTCTGCGCTGCTACCGACTGCTCGACAGTGTGCCGGAAGAGCGAATTCACGCCCTCGGCAACTTTGCCAAAGGAAGCTGCTCGCTCCTTCGCCAAATCTGCAGCGGCGTGGGACTGTTCGACAACGGCATCGATGGCGCCTTTCTGCGCTTCCACGACCTTGTCAAAAGTCTGGCCAAAAAGATCGAAGAAAAAGAGTCCAGGTGTTTCCGGACTATCGAACGCGTTCTTGCAGGTCTCGACGAATTCCGCATTCTGCTGGGCTGCGATCTCCAGCGATTTCTTCTGCAGCTCAGCGATCCGGGCCACGTTCTTGCTGAACAGCGGGATAAAGTTCTCCAGCGCCTCCGGCTTTACGCCCGCGGCCTTGGTTGACTTTTTGGGGGTGCTCATGGTCTGCTCCTTTTAGCGAACTTATGTATGCTGCACTGTATGCTGCACTATATGCTGCACTGCAGCAATCATAGCGCTTTCCTCATCCGTGTCAAGGGAAAAGTGAGGGCACTCGAATGGCCCGTAAACCGGTGATTATCAAGAAGTACGAGAACCGGCGCCTTTACGACGCCACGAACAGCCGCTACGTCAACCTAGATGAGATTGCCCGGATGGTCCGCGAAGGACATGAACTGCAGGTGCAGGACGCGGCTACGGGCGAAGATCTGACCCGGCTGGTATTGACGCAGATCATCGTGGAGGATGCCAAGGAGCCGGATTCTAATTTCCCGCTCGACATTCTACGACAGATGGTGGTCGCCTCGGGCCGCGCGACCCAGGAAAGTACCTTGAAATACATGAAAGCAGTTTTGGATATGTATCAGAACGCGTATCGAGCTCTGACGCCGGCTTTGAATCCGTTCGAGTTCATGCAGCCGGGAGCGCGACCGGCGCCGCAGGAACGGCCAGCCGGGAATCCAGGGCAGGAACAAGAATTACGGCAGCGCGTGGCGGAGCTTGAGGCGCTGGTTGCCGATATGGCCTCGAAGAACACCTCGTTGAAGAACAAAGGCAAGCGGCGCAACCCAATGCGGCGGAAGTAGCGATCTCCTGTTTTGTTATAGATTTTTCGTTATTAATTCCTACAGGTTTATTCCTCACAGAGATCGGTGACGTACGACACCAACAAAAGCGCTCTCTTGGGAGTAGTCTCTCAGGCAAAGCGACAGTAACGTTTTAACAGTGACGTTGCGGTCATTCGAACAAAGGGGAATTCCGATGACTTATCCCGGCACTCCTGAAGCTCCAGTTGCCAATTCTTCCAGGCCCTTCATCGCATCTTACGATCTCGGTTATGAATTCAGCCAGGAACACTACATCGCTTTGCAGTGCATGGTGGAAGATGCGGCAGAAGAAGATTCGACACTCGCTCACGCTCCCGAACTGGAAGAAGTAGCCTGATCTACGCCGGCGGCAGCCATAGTCGCCGCCTTCCCGCTTGAAGTCTGCTTATAGCGAACCAGCAGAAGTGCCAGCGCGCAGGAAGCAAGGCGCGCGATCGTATCGTCTGCGCGGGTGCTGAGAATGATAGGCACCTTTGTGCCGATTACCAGGCCTGCGACTTGAGCGTCCGCCAGTTGGCGTAATTGCTCAGTCAGCATGTGCCCAGCTTCCAGATCCGGGACTACAAAAATATCTGTCTGCCCCGCCACCGGCGATGCAACGCCCTTTGTTTTTGCCGCGTGGGCGGAGATGGCAACATCGAAGCCGAGCGGACCATCGAGCACGCCTCCGGTGATCTGGCCGCGATCTGCCATTTTGCAGAGCACGGCGGCGTCCAGGGTCGAAGTGAGGCGCGCGGAAACTGTCTCCTGGGCGGAGAGAATCGCCACTTTCGGCAGCGCGATTCCGAGGGCGTGGAGCAGGTCGATCGCGTTCTGTACGATGTCGCGTTTTTCCTCGACGTTCGGATAGATGTTAACTACCGCATCGGTAATGAACAGCGGATGCGGGTAGCTGGGAGCATCGGCGGCAAAAATGTGGCTCATACGACGTTCCGTGCGCAAGCCGGGCTGGGAATCCACGAAGTGCATTAACTCTTCGCTGGCAATCGCTCCCTTCATCAAGGCCTCGACGTGCAACTCGCGCGCCATGGCGACTGCGAGCTCGGCCGCGGCATGGCTGTGAGCGGTGTGCAGGATTTCGTATTCCGAAAGATCAAGATGAACCTGCTTGGCGGCGGCCCGAATTCTATTTTCCGGGCCAATTAAGATGGGCACAATGAGTTGCGCCTTGGCAGCTTCGACTGCGCTGAGCAATGAAACTCCATCGACCGGGTGTACCACTGCGGTGCGGATAGGGGCTAACCCTTTGGCTCGTTCGATCAACCTGCGATAGTGCCGCCCCCGCTGAAGGAGCTTAATTTCGGGCAAAGTTATCCGCTCACGCGAGATCTTTTCTGTGGGCGCGATCACCTCGGCGGTGCCGCTGATAACGATTTCGCCTTTCTCATTGGTCGCCACGCAGTCGAGCAGCACCCGGTTCTTTTCTTCGATTTTGCTCGGCCACCTTGACCGTGATCGGTGATGGTGTCACCGAGCGCGACGGGATGGCGAAATCGCAGCGATTGACGCCAGATAGATTGCCCCCGGGCCTGGCAGTTGTGTACCGAGGACGGTTGAAATCAGCGCTCCTCCCCACATGCCATGCGCGATGACGTGGTGGAACATGTCGCTTTTCGCGTACTCTTCATCCACATGTGCGGGATTCACGTCTCCCGACATGACGGCGAAAAGTTCGATGTCGCGGTGGTTGAGGGTGCGGGCGATGCTGGCAGAGTCTCCGACCTGGAGTTCGGCAAATGTGCGGTTTTCGATGCGACTCATGGTGGCCCTCCGCTCATCGCGGCTGGCTGACGGTTTCTAAAAGTGAAAACCTCCGCCGCAGATGAGCACTTCTCCGGTCACATAATCGGAAAGCGGCGAGCAGAAGAATAGAACCGCTCCCGCCGCTTCCTCGGGCGTTCCTAATCTTCCCAGAGGACAGCTCTTTTTGACCGAATCCAGCATGGTCTGCTGGACTCCGATCTGAATTTTGTGTCCCTTCATTTCGATTTCAGATTGGCCGCTGGTGAGCGGTTGCACGAGCCTAGTTTCAATCAATCCGAAACCGACTGCGTTGACGTTGACGTTGTAACGCCCCCATTCTTTGGCCAAGGTTTTGGTAAGGCCGATCACGCCAGCCTTTCCTGATCCATATCCGGCCTGACCTGCATTGCCATCGGTGCCGGCGATTGAGGTGATATTCACCACTTTGCGCATGATGCGAGTTCCGGCAGCAATTTCTTTCTTCGCGGCTTCGCGGATGTAGTTGGAGGCGGCACGCAAGACACGGAAAGGCACCATGAGGTGGATTTCCAGCATTGCCTGGAATTGTTCGTCAGTCGTCTTTTGGATAACGTTGTCCCAACTGTAACCGGCGTTATTGACGATGATGTCGACGGACCCGAACGCAGACAGTGTGGCTTCGATGAGTTTGTCGGGAAAGGATGGCTGAACTAGGTCGCCCATGAGGCGTTCGACGCGGTGCCCAGCGTCGCGTAGCGTGCAGCGGGTTTCGTCGAGTGCGGAGCCGTCCAGATCGTTGACCATCACGGCCGCGCCTGATTTGGCAAGCCGGGTGGCGATCGCCCGCCCGATGCCGCGGCCCGCGCCCGTCACCAGCGCCGTCTTACCCGCAAGAGAAAAGGGCGTAAGAATCGCCTCCGACACTGCACTACCTGTTTGCATAGTTTAAAGCCCTCTGCACAAAATCAGGACGCCGTTGCGCAGAAACCGGGATGCGCAAATCGAGCGGGATGTTGAGGAAGGTTATGCGGTGAGTCTTGCCCGAGGGAAGCCGGCTCGTCGCAGCTCTTCTGCAACCTATGCTGCACTGCGGCATACAGTGCAGTATAACGCTTCCGGGCGCTAAGTCAAGACGCGAGATTTCTCCAAGAACCGATCTTGGGTTGCTGGGTTCGGTTTTGCGATGTCGCGGCAGCTTTCGAGCGTGGCCGAGGAGAAAGTGAAAGCTCTTAGCTGCGAAGTGCGCGAAGGGATCGCAAAGTTCGCAAAATGCACGGCTCTTGTCAGGGTCGTTTTCGCGCATTTACATATGGTAACCACCGTTAATGTTCAGTTCTTGCCCGGTGATGTAATCGCCGTCTGTGGCGAGGAATGCTGCTGCTTTGGCGATTTCTTCCGGTGACGCGAAACGCCCCAGGGGGATCTTGGCTTTGATCTGGGCCGCGATTTCTTCGGGAATTGCGTCCACCATTTCGGTCGAGGTGAATCCTGGAGCGATAGAGTTGGCGGTGATGTTGAACTTCGCCATTTCGAGCGCCAACGTTTTTGTGAAAGCGATGATGCCGCCTTTGCTGGCTGAATAGTTGGCTTGTCCAAAGGCGCCCATCTGGCCAACGACGGAAGAAATGTTGATGATGCGTCCATAGCGTTGATTGATCATTGCCGGAAGAGCGGCGCTGGTGCAGTAGAAAGTGCCATTCAGATTGACGTTGATTACCTGAGCCCAGTCATCCTCGGTCATTTTACGCATGCCGCGGTCACGCGTGATGCCGGCGTTGTTGACCAGGATGTCGAGACGCTGCCATTTATCCAGCACTTCTTTGACGACGCGCTTTGCCTCGCCCTTTTGCGAAATGTCGCCCTGAACCAGGATGCACTCTGCGCCCAGCGCGCGGATTTCGGTTGCGGCGCTTTCCGCGTGGACGCTATCGGAGCGATAATCGAGCGCGATGGAGGCGCCGCGACGAGCCAGCTCGATCGCAATCGCGCGTCCGATCCCACGGGAGGCGCCGGTCACCAGCGCGACTTTTCCTTTTAGTGATCCCCAACCGTTGTGGCCGTTGGCACCATTGTTTCCATTGCTGTTTAGGGTTGTCACGGTGGTGTCCTCCTGGGAGTTGATACTGACGATAGCGGGGTCTACGCGCAGAACGGTGTAGCCGCCGACGGCGCCGGCTCCAAAGCCGGGAGCAAAGACGCGCATGGGACGATCGATGCGCCCTTCGCGAACCGCATCATGAATGGCCAGCAGGATGCTTGCCGAAGACGTGTTGCCGACGTGCTCGATATTGAAATAAAGTTTTTCTTCGCTGACCCCGGCGGCTTTGGAAAGATCCGCGACCATGGTCTTGTTGGCCTGGTGGGGGACCACGATGTCGATTGCGTCCATGAACGAACCGGTCCCGCCATCTGGATGCGGCAGCAAAGTCAACTCACCGATCATCTGCACCAGATAACGCCGGGCAAGAGCTTTCACTTCAGGCCCGTAAACCGTGATGTTGTTGTCGAATTCGGGATTGGGCCAGATGATGGAGTTCACCTCAGACCAGGGGCCGCTGGCATAGGTTTGAAAAATCTCAATGTCGGAGGGAGCGCCTTCGGGCGCGGGACCGACGATGACGGCAGCGGCGCCATCACCGAAAATCATGCGCGAAGTTCGAACGGTGCCGATCTTGTCGGAAAATTTTTCGGCGCACACGACGAGTACTGGGGTTTCGGTCTCTTGGAGCAATCGAATCGCCTCGGAAAGTCCGTAGGGCATGCCGGCACAGGCTGCGACGATGTCGCAGGAGTTGTGGGTCTGCATAAGACCTAACTCGCCGGACAACCACGTTGCAACCGAAGGGATGAGCCGCGTGCTGGTGCAACTGCAAAACAGAACGGCGCTAATTTCGGCCGGCTTTCTGCCGGATTTCGCGAGCGCCTCTCGCGCCGCGAGCAAGGCCATGTGCTCGAGCGTCAGTTCGGTATAACGCCGCTGTTCGATACCCGTTTTTTCGGATATATCCGCTGCCGTCATGCGCGACCAGCAATATGCGTGATTGCTGATGAGGTCGTGGTTAGTACAGGCGATTTCTCCCTCATAAACCGCAATCGCTTCCAAGCGAGGCAGAATGCGGAAACGCTCGCTGACTTTCACGGGAGGGTACGGTTTGACGGGCTCACTCAAAGCTAGAGTTTCCGGCAGCGCCACGCGATTTTTTGCCGGGCGCAGACGCGGGCTTTCCAGACTACCTTTCACATGTCGAATAAATTGCAGCACCTCGTGATTCCGCGGATGATATGCGACTACGTAATCCTCATCGCGCAGAGCGCCGACTTCAATGCGGCTGGCAGATTCCGGGCTCCACGGGTATTGGTTATGCAAGATCATGCTCTGACGCATCAGAGCTTCAAGTTCTGGCACGGGATGAATGCAGTCGATAACGTCTTGGTAGGTATAGTGCAGATAATCGCGATCGTGGTTCAGGAGGCGATAGGTGAGGTTGGAAGGCTCGGCTACGATCTCGGCAACGGTGGGCTTGATCGCCCGCAGTTCTCCGCCAGCGCTCGGCTTGTTGCGAAAAACGTTCAGCAGGATTTCGAAGATCTTTTCTTCCTGCTCTTCGTCCCACATGGCGGGCAGAGCTTGGCAACCGGCCTCGATGGCGGTGACGATTCCTGTAGCATCGCGCGGCTTGAACACAGGTAGAAAAATATCCTCGCGCAGCCGCGGCAAGTCGCCCCAACGCGTGGGCCGCTTCTCGTACATGGTGAACATGTAGCGGTTCGCCCAGAAGAGGTTTAGGGCAATGTCGCGGCAAACTTCATAGCGATTTAAGTATTTGCTAGCCTGCAACTGGCTCACAATGTCAGTCTCGGTTGGCGCTTTCTCGCCGAAGTCGCGACGTATCACGGCGGCAAATTGTTTAAGGGACTCGAAAACCGAAAAATCAAGCTCGGGGAAAAAATTGCAAGGGAACACCAAGCGGCCGTGATGGTTGATCACAAAGGGTTTGAGTAACATCGGACTTCTTCTCTCTGCCGCTCCACGCGGGACGTTCAGCGCAGTATCCGGTCATCGAATCGATCACGAATAAGAAGGTGGAAGCAGGGCCTTTCCTTTTTTTCTTGACGCCGCCTCAGAGCTATCAGAGGCGTTGGAAACAGCTTAGAAAGACAATGAACACTACGCAGTGACCGAGGCGACGAGCTACTGTGACTTGGATCACACAACGCTGAAATTGCGCGTCGGGTCTGCGTCGGAACCTATTCGAAGCGAATCAGGACCTGGCCGATCTTGACGGTATCGCCCACGCTGATCTCCAGGGACGCTACTTTTGCTGACGTCGATGCCGCCAAGCTGTTCTCCATCTTCATGGCTTCCACCACCAGCAAGACATCTCCAGCTTGTACAACCTGACCGAGCTCGACCCGAATACTCGCGACAATCCCAGCAACCGGGTTGCGCAATACTTTCGTTTCGTCAATTTCCGATGACATCTGGTCTTGGTTGTGAGGAGTGGGCAACACGAGAGATTGCGCATGCTCAACCACCTCGCCCGATGCAGAAATCGCCTGGTCATCAGTATCGTATTCAACTTCGTATGCCTTTCCGTCGATTACGATCTGGAGCTTCAAGACCTTGCTCCTGGGCGAAAGAATGGGAGAACCATTTCCCACGGCTCACCCACGTGCCGCACGCTGGTTGTGAGACAACTGCACTGCGATCCGGCCTTGTGTAATCCAGGCGAGTGCGGGATCGTGCTTTTCCAACAATTTGACCGAGCGGATTCGAATATTTTGACCCAGAAAAGCTGAAAGGGTCGCTTTGATCGCCTCCTGGGTTTCAGCGGAAATCTCCGCTTGTGGTGGGCTTTGGCGGGCCAAGACGAGGCACTGCTTAACGGATTTTGTGCCGACGATCTGAATGTCGGAGATGTTTGCCGAGTGTTCATCGCGTTCGGACGATGTCTCGGCGTACTTCCGTTCGACCGAACGAAGTGCGATGTAGAGCTTTTCGATTTCGTTCTCCAGCTCCAGGCGCAATTGTTTCGTCGTACGCGCAAACATCCACCAACATGCCAGCGCGACAACGCATGCGACGATTGTGGGAATCAGCATGGCGCGTCTCCTGATGCTTACAACGGGATCAAACCATGTTTCTTGGGCGGGCGGAACTCTCGTTTGGAGTGCAGGCAATTGAGAGTCTGAGCGAGATAGCGCCGGGTCTTCGCCGGTTCGACAATGTCATCCACAAGCTGGCGGCCGGCAGCTATGTAGGGATTCGAGAAGGTACTCCGATAGTCGTCGATCAATTGCGAGCGCTTCGCCGCTTTGTCTTCAGCGGCGTCGATTTCGTGACGGAAGACTATCTCAACAGCGCTTTCCGCACCCATCACGGCGATTTCCGCCGTCGGCCATGCGATCACGCGGTCTGCCCCAAGGTTTTTGCAGCACATCGCGATATAAGCTCCCCCGTAGGCTTTGCGCAGCACCACGGTGATCTTCGGAACTGTCGCGGCGGAATAGGCGAAAAGAATCTTGGCACCGTGCCGAATGATTCCGCCGAATTCCTGATCGACTCCGGGCAGGAAGCCGGGTGTATCCACCAGCGTGAGGAGGGGAATGTTGAATGCGTTGCAGAAGCGCACGAACCACGCGACTTTGTCAGAAGAGTTGATATCGAGGACTCCAGCGAGCACCAATGGCTGACTTGCGACCACGCCGACGGTGCGGCCCTGGATGCGGCCGAATCCGATGACGACGTTGGCCGCATACCCGGGCTGGATTTCGAAAAAGTCTCGGTAATCCACCAACCGCTTGATCACTTGCCTAACGTCGTAGGCAACTTTCGGGTCAGTGGGAACAACTTCATTTAAGTCCTGATCGTCCTCAAGCGGCAGGTTGTACGGCAGACGCGGCGGATCTTCCAGATTGTTGGCAGGCAGAAAACTCAAGACGCGCCGGCACAGTGCCAGCGCAGCTGCATCATCTTCTGCGATAAGATGAACCACTCCTGAGCGATTCATCTGTGTGGCTGGGCCGCCGAGTTCTTCGGGACTCACAACTTCTCCGGTAACCTGGCGAATTACCTGTGGTCCAGTGATGAACAATTGCGCGCGCCTGGTTTGGATAATGAAATCGGTCAGTGCGGGACTGTAGGCCGCGCCTCCGGCGCAAGGTCCGCAAATAATCGAAATCTGAGGCACGATGCCTGACAGCATTACATTGTTGTAAAAAACGCGCGCATAGCCGGCGAGACTATCGATTCCTTCCTGCACCCGCGCCCCGCCCGAATCGTTGATAAAGACAAACGGAGTTCCAGTTTTGAGGGAAAGCTGCATCATTTCTGCGATCTTGCAGCAGTGCGTTTCCCCGGCCGCCCCGCCAGCGACGGTGAAATCCTGACTGGCGAGATGAACCGGTCGGTCATCAATTGTGGCGCAGCCTGTAATCACGCCATCGGCCGCGAGCTGTTTTCCCGACATGCCGAAATGAGTAGCGCGGTGTTTGGCAAAGAGTCCAACCTCCTGAAAGCTATCGCAATCGACCAGCAGGTCGAGGCGCTCACGCGCCGATAGCTTCCCCGAGGCGTGCTGTTTTTGCAGGCGGAGTGCGCCTCCGCCCTGTTCAATTTCGGTTTTCTTGGTTCGAAGCTCGGCAATCTTCTCCCGCGTGGTCGCCTGCTTGCCCACGACTTTCAACTCTGGAATGGCGGCTGAGTTTATTACCATGATGAGGCTCCTGGGAAAGTACGCCTGTCTTAATTACCGCTGAACGCGGAGTGGTGAGAGGCGTGCCTCGAGTGCCTGGAAGACACAATAAGATTGTGAGCGCGGGTATAACGAATCGCCGTAACCATGATCACACCGGCGTGTGAGACTCGACCGAGGTTCAGAGGCTAAAGTCGCCGTTGAGTTTGTGCCATTTACGGACGGCGGGAAGCCGCACCTTTCAACACACAGCAGGATTCTGGAGTCAGAGGCAGAGCGTTAGAAACTAGGAGTCTGAGCTAATCGCCATGACCACATGAGGAACGATGTTGCGGTGAGATCGATGCCGGGCTCGGTTGTGCTATAGGACTGCATGTTGTCGCGAAAGACCGCGACTTGGGACACGTTGTAGGCTCCGTCGCTTCCATTGAATCGCTTGAACGTATCGACGCCGTTGGCCGGGCACAGAATCATGCCGTCAACGACGCCGGAGCTGGCGTAAGAGGATGGACCCTCGACTGCCGCTCCCCACAAAACTGGCGTGCCTCCCGATGTACCGTTAAGGGCTCCGGCGAGATTCGCGACCTGGTGCTGGATGCAATTAGGAAAGATGCTGCCGTCGCCGACGATGAACGACGAGCCCCAGGGGTTCGCGCCCAGGATGTTCGCGAGCCAGCGCTGCGAGTATGTGTTGTAGTTTTGCAATTGAGTCAGGTAGAAAGCTTCGCTGGCCATCACCGAGATGCCTGCCCCGTGCGAAGTGGTGTCGCCGTAACTCCACTGGTAGCCGAAGCCCCAAGAGTCGCTTTGCGATTGAGTGATTGCGTCGCCCACCTGGTGCAGTAACTGCCCGCGGATTGACTCTTTTGAAATGGCTAAGCCAGCGGGATCTCCAGCCATTCCCAGTGCACGGTAAAGCTCGAAGTGAGCGAGCCCGCTCACGTCATAAAGATTCAGCGTGTCACTGTAGCCGGCGTTGTAAATATTTTTGATGTAGCCGGCGGCGAACTGTGTGGCCTGCTGCAGGTAATAGCTTGCATCGGTGTGCGGCAGTCCAGCAGGAAGATCACGGCCACTCCCGCCGCGCTGGAGAGCGAAGTAGAGTTCAGTTGCGCCCAGTTCCATATCGTCTTCCCAAACATTCTCGGGATAGCCGTCGAAGGGCGAGATGGTCAGCAGGCATCTGCGGCAAGTGCCGGAACCGGCGCTGGGCGCGGGATCAGTGAAGGACAGGTCCGCCAGGTCGAAAATATGTTCGGCGTTCTTGAGGCAGCGATCAGCAAGCGCTGGGTTAGTGTTTCGGTTTAGCTGATAGCAGAGAGCGAAATCGGCGGACAAACGGCCGGCAAGATTGGGGCTGATCGGGGCGCCCGGCGGCGCGGCAATGTACACCGGACGATTGCAGATAAAGAAACTCGTAAACGGGTCGCAAGGCTCGGGGTCGCCTGATTGCTGGTAGTGGTCAGCGAGCTGGGGCAAAATCCAAATGTCGTACTCGGTGATCAGACAATACGGGGTTGCATAGGTGCCGCCGCAGTTGCCGGCGGCGGAACTGGGATCGCCTTCACCGTAATAGTCGAAGTCTTGAGAGTCGTCGACCTGATAGTAAAGGACCTTTGCGTCGTCATCCCACATCTTCATCAGCCAGCTCACGCCGAAGCTGGCCTCGCTTGCGAAGTTGGAGGAGGTTGGGGCACCGATTCCGCTGCTACCCGCATAGGAAACTGATCCCGGAGGCGCCGGAGGGTTTTGGGGCGCTTGCCCGCCCATTTGATTGGGAAAATCACGAATGCCGATTTGCATGAGCGCGGCGGTGTAGCTGACGGTCTCTACATATTTCATGTAATCGCCGGCGTCCCACCAGCCTCCGGAGGCGTCGATTGGTGCGAGGTTCGCCGGTACTAGCGGCGGCTTTGGTGGCGTGTTGGCGTTGAAGTCGTTGCTATCGACCAGCGGTGTTTCATATGTCTGCGCGTATCGGTCTTTTAGGTGTCCGGGAGCTGAGCGTAGGGAGTTGCGAATGAAATCGGGGCCATCGCGCTCGGTCTCATAGAAGAACAGTGTGTTCAGGAGCAGGCCGGAATAGAGCACATCTGAGCGATCAACCGCGAAGTTGGGCGACTCGGCCGCGATGGGCCCGGAAACTGAGATGCTATAGAGGTCACCGGCTGGAGCGTTGAAATCGAGAGCATAGACGTAATAGGTGCCGGCATTGCTGTGGCTCCAGGTACCGAGTTGAGTTCCGACTGGTGCGGAATACACCGTGGTCCCCTGCGAATTGATCACGCTGAAAGTTGCGCTGGTCTGTGGTGCAGTCGCCATCAGGTACGCGCGAGATGGCGACTGGCCGGCTTCGTATCCGACCTGACTTACACGTACCCAGGCGGATTGTGCGAGAAGAACCTGGGCACATGCACTGAAGGTGAGAGCGGATATGAACCGTACGGTTCTCAGGCGGAGGAGAAAACTGAGGCTGGGATTCGACATACTCCCTCACGAGAATGCGAAATCGCCCATATTAAATGCGTTTAATATGGGAAACGATGATCCTCTATTTCCTGGGAGCCGTCAAGAGAAAGTCTGCGGAGTTCGAGATCTTGACCCGAAAACCTATTGAACCACGAAGGGCACGAAGGTTCACTAGGGGGAGCCCGCCAGGAATTACGGTGGAGACGATCCGCAATTATTTCCGCAAATAGTCGATGAACCTGGCGTCTAACGCTGCGTCTTCTTTGGACTGGCTCATCTTCCCTCTTGGGCGCCTGGCGAACCAGACCACGACTGCAATCATCCCACACCAGCCCAGCAGGCGAACCACGGCGGCGATCCTCGTGTCGTAATCGAGAACGCCGAGGCTGGCGAAGATGCGGAAGAAATCGTGCTCGGCGAATTCTGGATCGCCGGTGGTGACTAAAGGCAACACCTGCGCTCGCGCATCGGCCATGTAGGTTGCGGTGTAGAGCCAGTTCTCGAAAAAGAAGAACAGGCAGAAGACGAAGCCGGTGGTCTGGCGCTCGGTGAAGAAATAGGCTGCCAAAAGAAACGGCACGAGCCATTGCAGCAGCGTGCCTCCCCAAAGACAGAGGGTGGGGCCGAACCATCGAAAAAGATTGTGGCCGCCTTCGTGGACAATTAGATTGGCCAGATCGATGAAGAGCATGTCGCCGTGAGCGCGGAACGCGTAGGCGAGGAATCCGGCATAAAAGATGAGCCATGCCACCTGCGCCGGACGCGAAACCGGCTGCCAGGGCTTGCCGGAGAATGAATCGGTAAAAATGGATCGTGCCGAACGTATGGCGAGTTGGCTCATGAGCATGCTTTCGGGCTCGGTTTCGGGCTCGGTGTCTGGGTTCGGTCTTTCAGCTCAGATGTGTTTGCGAGCCATGCGCAGCGCACCCAGGACGGGCTCTATGATTTCCTGATGGAGCGCGACGCCTCCGCGAACTTTGCAAACCTGATTGTAGAAAACTTCACGCACCAGGGATGAGTGACGAAAGACTCCTCCCGCCATGGCCAGGGGTACCGCGGCGTCGTTTGCGAAGAGTTTACTTATGACAATTTCGGCGAGATTTGCGAGTTCAACTCCCGCCTCGGTCAGGACTTGCCGCGCGATCGGATCGCCAGAGCTGGCCATTTTTGTTACGACGGGAAAGAATGTGGCGAAATCCGGGTCGACGTTAGCGGCGTGGACGAATTCGTCGAAGGAGCGGTTTTGACGAACCTGCATCAGCAGTTCAAGGAGCGCTGGTGTTGTGGCGCTTTTGTCTGCTTCGCGCACCGCTTCGCGCACCGCTCTGAGGCCGATCCAGTGAGCGGAGCCTTCGTCGGAGATGGCAAATCCCCAACCGCCGGCGCGCGCTGTCTTTCCCTGCTGGCTGCGGCCATAGGCGAAAGAACCGGTGCCCGCGATTACGATCACGCCGGGGCCTTGGCTGAAGGCGGCTTCGAGCGCGATTGGCATGTCGCCGACTACTTCGACTTCGCCGGGGATTACTTCGGCAACGATTGTGCGGATGATGGCGGCTACATTTTCGCGGCCGGCTCCAGCGACGCCTATGCAGGAGCGGAGCAGTTCAGAGGGCGCGATCTTTGCAGTGTTGCAGGCTTCGCGAATGGCTTGGTGCAGGGATTCTCGGGCAAGGGCTTCGCCCACGCGCGTGACGTTGCTGGGGCCGGTTTCGACGTTTGCGAGGAGTGAGCGTTCGTCTCCGATGGCGCAGGTGGTTTTACTGCCGCCGCCATCGATGCCGAGGTAATACGCCACGCGTTAGTTCTACCATAGGCGGTTTGTGTGCCGAAAATCGCTCCGTTCGTTTCTTACAAACGCAATTTTCTTGCGCTCTCGAGGAGAGCTTTAAACGCAAAGTGCGCGAAGAACAGCCGCCAGTTCGCAAAGAAAAGCTAAAGCTGCATCGGGCGCGTCTCTAAACACTCACTCGCGTAGCCTGGGAATTGCCGCCATAATTGAACCGAGATGGTATGAACGTCCAAATTTCTGAACTCGATAACCATGGCGATGGGCGTGGCTTGAGTTTTGCGCTGCCATCGCAGGCGATCACCTATCTGGAGCGGGTTTGCGATGTGCATCTGGCCTCGACCGGTCCTGGCGCCGTGCGGGGCAATCATTATCATGTGCACAAGCGTGAGGCGATCGTCTTTTTACCCGGCGCGGCGTGGTCGCTGCACTGGGATGAAGGTGAGGGCACGCCTGTTCAGCGTTGCAGCTTCGATGGGAGCCGCGCCGTTCTGGTGCTGATATCTCCGGGCTGTTCGCACGCGGCGCGCAATGAAGGCGCGGGGCCTTTGTGGCTGGTGGCGTGCTCGTCGGAAGCGTACGATCCGGCGACAGTGGTGGCGCGAAAAGTAGTGTAGCCCGTTCTTCCATAACGCATGGGCCTGGACAAACTTGATCTCGCGATCATCGCGCTGTATCTGATCGGGATTACTCTGTTCGGGCTGCGCTTCCGCAAGCGGCATCGCTCGTTGCGCGATTACTTTCTGGCGGGACGCGATATTCCGTGGTGGGCGATTGCGCTCTCGATTGTTGCGGCTGAGACCAGCACGCTCACGATCATCAGCATTCCCGGGCTCGCGTACGACACGAACCTCACCTTCCTGCAAGTGGTCATGGGATATGTGGTGGGACGTGTCGTCATCAGTTTCGTGCTCCTGCCGCACTATTTTCGCGGAGATCTTTATACGGCGTATGAACTCATCGAGCGGCGCTTTGGGCGCGGACTGCGTTCACTGACTGCTGGACTTTTTCTGCTGACGCGCGGCGCCGCAGAAGGCGTACGAGTTTACGCGGTAGCCATCGTGGTTACGATTGCGCTTGGGACGGGCGAAGTGTCGTCCATCGCAATCATCACCGCGTTGACGTTGATCTATACGTTCGAGGGCGGCCTGGCGGCGGTGATCTGGACCGATGTGGTGCAGACCTTTATTTATGTCGGTGGCACACTTGTGGGTCTGTATACGATTCTTCACCTTGTTCCCGGGGGATGGAGCGCCATTCACTTTGCGGCCGCGGGGGCGGGCAAGTTGCAGGTTTTCGATTTCCGTCCGACCTTTTGGGCTCCCTATACGTTCTGGGCGGGCGTGATCGGCGGAACGTTCTTTACGGTGGCGAGCCACGGAACTGACCAGCTCATTGTGCAGCGGTTGCTGGCAGCGCGCAGCCAGAGGCAGTCGGCGGCTGCGCTGATTTCGAGCGGCGTCGCGGTTCTGTTTCAGTTCGCGCTGTTTCTGATCGTGGGAGTGATGCTGTGGGCATACTATCGCGTGCCTTCGGGAAATTTCGGGAAGCCGGACCGGATTTATCCGACATTTATTGTGAGCCGCATGCCGCACGGGATTTCAGGGTTGCTGATTGCGGCCATTCTGGCGGCGGCGATGTCGAATCTGAGCGCCGCGCTGAATGCTTTGTCGTCGAGTTCGATTGTCGATTTCTATGTGCGTTTTCGGCCGCAGACGGATGAACGGCGGCGGATGCAATTGTCGCGGTTGTCAACCTTTATCTGGGCGCTGATTTTGTTTTCGCTCGCTGTGCTCTCTCTGCACAAAGTTGGAAGAGTGGTGGAAGTGGGATTGCAGATCGCGTCGGTAGCTTACGGGGCGTTGCTTGGAGTTTTCCTGCTGGGTGTGCTGACGCGGAGAGCGAACCAGCGCGCGGCCATGGTGGGGATGGTGTTTGGGTTCAGCGTGGGATTGTATCTATGGCTGGGAACCCATGTTCCCTGGACTTGGTGGGTGATGATTGGGGCCGTCGCTACTTTTGTGATTGGGTACGTGGCCAGCATTGCTATGCCGGAGTAGTCTTTGTTCGCGTCGCGTATACTGACTCACTCTCGGATGACTGAATTGTCTCAACAAAAAGTTGCCCGTCCCGAGCTTTGCCGCGAGCTTGGTGTCAGCCATGCCACGGCTGTTGTTGTCGGCACGATTATCGGCAGCGGAATTTTTCTGGTTCCTGCGGAGATGATGCAGGCGGTCGGCTCGGCGAGGCTGGTTTACCTGGCATGGCTCGTCGGCGGGTTGTTGTCTTTTTTTGGCGCGCTCACCTATGCCGAACTGGGCGCCATGAAGCCACAAGCCGGAGGCGAATATGTTTACGTGCGCGACGCTTACGGTCCGCTCGCTGGCTTTCTTTACGCGTGGACGTGGTTCGTCATCGCCAAGCCGGCTTCGATTGCGACCATCGCAACCGGGCTGGTGCGCATTCTGGGAACATTCCCGGTTTTTTCGTTTTTTTCTGCGAACGTTATTTCCTTCCCTTTTTCTGTGAGCTGGGGTCAGCTGGTGGCGATCGCTGCCGCGATTCTGATTTCGTTCCTTAACTACCTGGGCGTCAAAAAGGCAGGGGAGTTCCAACTCGTCTTCACACTGCTGAAGGTTGTCATTATTCTTGGCATCGTGGTGATCTGCTTTGCCGGCGCCAGCCGCGTCGCGAACCATGGTTGGAGTAACTTTGCCGGTGTTTTCACGGGGGCGAGGGGTGGGATCGCCGGCTTCATGGCCGCCCTGGTGGCGGCGTTGTGGGCCTACGACGGATGGAATGATCTGAACATGGTTGCCGGCGAAGTGAAGCAACCGGAGCGCAATATTCCGATCGCGCTGATCGCTGGAGTTGCGACGGTCGGCCTGCTTTACGTTCTGATGAACGCCGCGGTGCAGTATGTGCTGCCGGCGAGTGCCATCGCTCACTCCTTGCGACCTGCCTCCGATGCGCTTGCCCTGGTCATGGGACGCGCTGGCGCGAGCCTCGTCTCGGTGGGCATGGCGATTTCGATGCTGGTTACATTGAACGGCACTATCATGAGCGGCGCGCGCATTCCTTACGCCGTGGCGCGCGACGGATATTTTTTCCCGGCTTTGGCGGAAGTGCATCCGCGGTTTCACACGCCATCGATGGCGATTGTGGTACAGGCGGCGTTGTCGATTATTTTGCTGCTGCTGGGGGCGAATTTCCGCCAGCTTTTTTCGCTTACGATTTTCGCCGAGTGGCTCTTCTATATGATCGCGGGCAGCACAGTATTCGTCTTTCGCCGCCGTGACCCAGAAGCGCCTCGGCCTTATCGCATGTTCGGCTATCCGATCGTTCCACTGCTTTTCGTTTTGGTAGCGGCGGTGCTCCTTTATTACACCTTTCGCGGCGAGTGGCCAAACTCCTTTTATGGATTGCTGGTCATTCTGGCCGGAACGCCGGTTTTTGCATGGTTTCGCTGGCGGAATCGGGCGTTGAGAAGGTTGTAATCCCTAATCGTACGGTACTTCCCTGGCCAAAACCGGAGCTTAGACCGTTTTGGAACCAGTCTTAAAACCGGAGTGCGTTGGTTACTTTGGTTCAAGAGCCGTGGACACGTTTTCCCGCTATCCTTTCTCCCGTAATCTAAAGTTCCATCGTGGTCCGCTCCCTCGGCCAGGATCCCATTGGAGCTTAAGGCATGTCTGCGTCGCCACAGGTTTTTCAGCTCGCTCTATTGCCCGAACGCAAGATTGACCGGCGGGCAGTCGCGGTCGGCTACATCTTTCTTGTGCTGATGCTGCTAATGGTGATCAACATAAGTCTTCTATTTCCCGGCCGGATCGAGCTTAAGCAGTATCGCGTGACCTCGCTGATTCCACTTCCGGCGATGAAGCCCGAACCTCCGCCGGAGCCGGTGAAAGTGGAGCCGGCAAAGGCGAAGCTGCTTCCGCCGGAGGCGGTGATCGCGGAGCCGAAATTAGTGGTACCGAAAGAAGTGCGTTTAGTTCCCAAACCCGAGCCGGTGGAGGCGCCCAAAGTTGTGATCAATCAATTCCCTGCGCCGGAACTAAAGATGGTTGCGGACAATCCGAAGCCGCGCTTGTTGCATACCGGAGACTTTGCCGGAAGTTCTGTTGCTCCGACGGTGAAGGCGGTCGTGCAGAACGTGCAGACCGGAGGCTTTGGCGATCCCAATGGTTTGAAGGGCACTGGCAAGGAAGCCGCGAAGTTATATGCGGCGCAGACCGGGTCGTTTGACATGCCGGTAGGACCCGGGCAGGGCAACGGGTCGGGCGGAGCCAAAGGCATTAAGGGAACAGTAGCGAGCACTGATTTCGGCAGCGGAATCGCCACAACGTCCGGCGGCAACCATGGCACGGTCGCGACTGGCGGTTTCGGTACGGAACAATTTGCTCACGGTACGAAAATCGCGCAGGCCGATTCCGGCCCCGCAACGGTGCCGGTAGAGATTACCTTTAAGCCGAACCCGGTTTATACCGATGAAGCGCGCAACCTTAAGTTGGAAGGGGAAGTTCTGCTGGAAGTGATGTTTAGCGCCGACGGAACGCTGCACGTGGATCGCGTGGTGCGGGGCCTGGGTCATGGATTGGATGAAGCGGCGGTGGCGGCGGCTGACAAAATGCGATTCAAACCGGCGCTCCGCATGGGGCAGGCCGTGGATTCGACCGCGATTGTGCATGTGCTGTTTCAGATGGCGTACTAAAGTTTGGTTTCGGCGCACGGCGTTGTTCACGGGTTCTATTTTGTGGCCGTGCACGTGCAAGACGAGTTGAGCTAGCGGGCTACCTGGGTGCTCAGAGACGAATTGCGAGGGAAGAAGAGAAGGATTTATGCCAAACTGGAAAGGGATTTTTACGGCGGCGTTGCTGATTTCATCCTGCGTACTGGCACAGCTGCCAGCGGGTTCCCAAACGGCGCTGCAGGACACTGCCGCCCGGAGCGCGCCAACGCCGGCGTCTTCTGCCACGACGTCCAACGCTCCGCAAGCGCCAGCTCATCCGACCACGCTCTCCGTGCAGGCTGCCGCGCCTGAGCCCCCGCCCGCGACGATGGATGAGGTAGTGGATCGTTTCTTGGGGCGCGAACATGGGCTTATCAAGTTCCTGGCTAACCGCACGCCTGTGGTAGAGACCTACCTACAGAATCTCACGGCAGACCCCGTCCTCGGCCCCGTGCCGAGCGAAGACCATTATTTTCTCGGCCGCATCGACATGGGCGAGACCATCGACCGCAAAGACTATTTAAAAGATGACGACCACGGCATGCAGGCGCGCCTGCTGGGCGGCTTTCACAAACTGTTCACGGTTCAGTATCAGCCGATCGGTTTCGCCTGGATGGTCTATGCGGACCGCACGGATTTTGACCGTGAGCACTATGACTTCCATTTCGTGCGCCGCGAGTTTCTCGGCGACATCCGCTGCTTCGTATTCGACGTCACGCCCAAGAAAACCGCAGGCAAAGGCCGTTTCCTGGGTCGCGTCTGGGTCGAAGACCACTCCTACAACATTGTGCGGATGAACGGAACGTATTCTCCGGCGCCGAAAAACTCCTACTTCTTCCACATGGATAGCTGGCGGCTGAATCTGACTCCCGGCTACTGGATTCCCTCTTACATTTACAGCGAAGAAGGCGACTTCAGCGCGGGGGCAAAAAACCGGATCGCATTCAAGGCACAGACCCGCATCTGGGGCTACGACCTCAAGAAGGAAAGCAAGGACGATGAGCTCACGCAGATTCGCGTTGACAGCGTAAAGGATGAGAGCGCAGCGGCGCAGGATGCATCTCCGCTGCAGGCTGAGCGTGAGTGGCAGCAGCAGGCAGAAGACAATGTCATCGACCGGCTCACGAACGGCGGCTTGCTCGCGCCGGAGGGCGACGTCGATCACGTTCTTCAGACGGTCGTAAATAATTTAATCGTTACTAACAATATCGAACTGTCGCGGCCGGTGCGGGTTCGCGTGCTGCTTACTTCTCCGCTGGAAACTTTCAGTGTCGGCAACACCATTGTGATCAGCCGCGGATTGGTCGACGTGCTGCCCGATGAGGCCAGCCTTGCAGCTGTGCTCTCGCATGAACTGGCGCATATCGTCCTGGGGCATAATCTGGGCAGCAAGTATGCGTTTAACGATCGCATGCTGTTTTCGGACGACTCCACTTACGCGAATCTCGGATTCAAGCACATTCCGCAGGAAGAGGCCGCCGCCGATATTAAGGCGGTGGAGTTGCTCACTAATTCTCCCTACGCAGCGAAACTCGATAACGTGGGTCTGTTTCTGAAGGCATTGCAGAGCCGGGCTAAACAACTCAACGCTCTATTGACGACGCACCTGGGCAATCCGCTGGGTGAGAACGGAAATATTACGCGCCTGGAGGCGCTCTCAACCAAGGGTCCGGCGCTCGACAACAGCAAGCTTGATCAGGTTGCGGCGCTGCCGCTCGGTGGGCGCGTGAAGATCAATCCATGGAACGACAAGGCGGAGATGATCAAGACCGCTCCGGTCGCGATCACTTCGGCACGCGACAAGATGCCGTTTGAAGTGACGCCGTTCTATCCGCGGCTGACTCGCTGGAGCGACCAGAGCGCTCAGAACCCTTCCTCGGCGACGACGGCGGCAAACTCGCCCACAGGAAACTGAAAAGTTCAACAAGTTGACGTAAGACGACGGCCGGGATCCGGAATTTACCTTCCGGGATGCCCGGCCTTCGTTTGTGCTAGAAATCGACCCGCCGCAAAGGAATGGCCTTTATTCTTTTTTCTTTCCCGGCAGGCCTGCGGGATTTTCGTGCGTGCGCTCGCGGAAGTTGCCGCGCATCCCCGTCGCCAGCTTTACGCTGGACTCGCCGTACTTATCGCGGAGGCGATCAGCTGCCTCTAGCGCATTTCTCCAACGTTGTTGCCGATTGTCCGCGAGCAGATCGATCTGCTGCCCCTGCTCCTCGAATGTCGATGTTTGTACTCCCAGGAGCCGGACCTGTGCTCCCGTGTCTCCAGTTGTTGCGAAACAGAGTCCTGACTTCGTCGAAAATTTCGCCATCGAGCTGGGTGGGCTGCGGTCGCGAATGCGCACGGGTAATCGTCGTGAAATCTTTGTAACGGAGCTTGAGTTGTATGGTGCGCGCGTATAAGTTCGCTTCCCGCAGGCGTCTGCCGACCATTTCGGAGAGCCGCATGAGCGTGGCTTCGAGTTGAGTGGCGTCAGCTGTATCTTCGTTGTAAGTGTGTTCGTGGCTGATTGACTTCGCCTCTTCGCGTTCGCCAACTTCCGCGTCGAACCATCCTCCGGCGTCTTCTCCGCGAGCCTTGCCCGCCAGCGCTAGCCCCCATTTTCCGAATCGTTCTTCGAGTTCCGCTTCTTCGAGCTGCGCCAGATCGCCGACTTTCTTGATGCCAATGTCGTGCAGATGCTTTTCCATCACTTTGCCGACGCCGGGGATCTCGCGCACATCCAGCGGAGCGAGAAACTTGGCCTCTTCTCCGGGGACGATCCACAACACGCCGTTGGGTTTCGCTTGCGCCGAAGAGACCTTGGCAATCAGCCGCGACGAACCGATCCCAATCGAGCAATTCAGCCCCGTCTCTTCTTTCATACGCTGGTGAAGTTTGTGCGCCGCCCGCAGCGGAGGCCCGTGCAGCCGCGCCGTTCCCGTCATATCGAGATAAGCTTCGTCAATTGAGGCCATCTCGACCTGCGGCGAGAAGGCCTGCAACACTGAGTAAACCTTTGCAGAACACTCGCGGTAACGCTCGGGATGCCCGTCGACGAAAATAGCCTGCGGACATAGTTTCGCTGCCGTACGCAGCGGCATGGCTGAATGCACTCCAAAGTTGCGCGCGGCGTACGAAGCTGCCGAAACTACGCCGCGCTCGTCGCGCTGGCCTCCGACCACGACTGCTTTGTCCTTCAGCGTCGGATCGAATAGCTCTTCCACCGAAACAAAAAAAGCGTCCATATCGACGTGAAAGATGGTTCGGGCGAGAGCCGGAATGGGAGCAGCAGCCGTCATGCCGAGCGAATTTTAGCCTACCGCAGGAAATCTTATGTGTCTGATAGCGTACAATTCACTGATCTGGGGTTCTAACGATTAGTAACCATCGCGCAAACCTGGCAGCGATGCGTTTTCACGGCATCGACTGCTACGGCCCCATGCATGCTTGCGCACTCTCCAGAGCGCGAGGGTCCCTATGAAAATTCTGCTCTATAACCCCGACAACGGGGTGACACGCAATTTCATGCCGCATCTTTGGATGTTCCTCCTACAGGCTTTGACGCCGCGCGGCCATGAAGTGCTGCTGATCGATGGCAACGCCCAACCGATGAACGAGTCTGAGATCGCGCAATATGTTCGCGACCAGAATATTGGACTGGTCGGCATTGGCGCCATGACCCGCATGATCGCCAAGGCATATCGCATCGCCGATGCCATCCGAGCTACCGGTGTGCCAGTCGTCATGGGCGGACCTCATGTTACGGAAATGGCTGACGAAGCCTTGGGCCGCGACGGCGGCCCCCGCCACGCCGACGCAGTTGCTCTCGGCGAAGCCGATGAAACCTGGCCAAGAATCGTCAACGATGCTGCGCGCGGCGAACTGAAAGACATCTACGCTCCGGTCGATGATGCTGGCAATCAGCGCAAACCTTCGCTGAAGGAATATCCGGCAATCCCGTGGCAGTCGATCGATCTCAACCAATTCAATCTGCTGCCCAAGGCCGTCGCTCCGCTGCTGAACCGCGTGGGCGAAGGCTGGGGGACTTTTCGCATCGTGCCGGTCGAATCCGGACGCGGTTGTCCTTACGGCTGCGAGTTTTGTACCGTAACCGGATTCTTCGGAGATTCTATTCGCTTTCGCACCAACGTAAGTGTGGTCAACGAACTACTCTTGTTGAAGGCTCGCGCTCGCGCCGAAAAGGGCCAAATCGCGGTTTTCTTCATCGACGACAATTTTGCCATCAACGTGAAGCGAACCAAGTCGCTTTTGCGAGACATCATCGCGGCCGGAGCTCAGGTTCATTGGGTGGCACAGATCAGCGCCAACCTGTTGCGCGACGAAGAACTCGTGGACCTGATTGCGGCCTCGGGCGGAAAGTGGGTCTTCATCGGAATGGAGTCCATCGATCCTGCGAATCTCAAAGATGTGAACAAGGGATTCAACAAGCCAGGCGAATATGCTGCGGTGCTGGAGCGGCTTGCAAAACGCAACGTCTACGCGATCACCTCTTTTATTTTTGGCATGGATAACGACACGCCCGGCGTGGCGGAGCGCACGCTGGAACAGGTCCGCACCTGGCCGCCGGGGCTGCCGATCTTCGGCCTGCTGACTCCGCTGCCCGCGACTCCGCTCTACAAGCGCCTCGAAACCGCGGGGCGCCTCACGCGTCCGAAGCACTGGCAGGAATTCATTCCTTTTACCATGGCCCACACCCCGCTGAAGATCACGATCGAAGACGCTCATGCCGAAGTGAAATACGGCTGGGCACATTCTTACAGCCCGGAGGCGCTGGCGCTGGCCGTGGAAGCGCTCGACGATCAGCCGCTCGGCTATCGCATCAACATATTTCTCGCACGGCTCTGCTTCCGTGGAATTTATTTCCCCATGATGGGGCGCCTGGCGTGGCTGAAGGTGATCGCGCAGAACCGCCTGACGATTTTCAAACTGCTAAGAGAGGCCTGCTTCGGGCGCAAGGCACACCCCGAGACTGCCGAGAGCCAAAACGTTGTTCAGGATGTGACAACCGCTGAAGTCGCGGGTGAGGCCGGCGCTTCTTAGACTTTGCGTGCCGGGCAGTTTTGTCCGCGCAGAATGTACGGGCGAACTCATTGTGGGTGGGGAAGGAACTGCTTGGCGCGAGGCCAGCGGTTCCTTTTCCGCGCTTGGCGAAATCTTCGACTGAGCCCGCCGCGGAGACGATCAGAAGGTGAAACGACCACCGACTGTCGGAGCAAAGTTGTTGTCGTTGAGGTAGGGGACGCCGGGGCCATGAGGAATGGCGATGGCCAGGCCCCCGCTCACGTAAGAATACGCAAATCCCGCAAAACCGTCGAAACGCTTGGTGAAATGATGATCCGCGTAGAGCGACACCTCGTTGAGGTTGCCCGCGCAGGAACTGCGGAAACCAGCTGAAGATGAGCAGGTCGGCGGAAGACGGAAATCGTTCTGCCGCTGTTGATACCAGGAGAAAGTCACGTCGGTTTTGCTGCGGTAGGTGTACTTCACGCCCGTCCACCAGATCTGCACCAGCTTTTCAGAATCGAGATTATTGTCTTCGACTCCACTCATGAAATAACCGCCCTGGTCGGAGGCGCCAATGCCCAACGGGTTCGATGGGTTATTCTGCCAGATGTATTCGTAGCCGGCAAAAAACTTGAACGGGTCCCACGCATACTTGGCGGCGACCATGATGGCGCGGTTGTCGGTCACGATGCCATAGACTGTGTTGGTCGTTCCGATCACATTGGGCCCGGTGATTGGATTTGTATTGATGCTGTCGGTAGTTGACTGATAGGGCTGCGTCAGACTCTGAGGCCCCAGCAAGGGGTTCAATACACTGATTGCCTGGTTGTATTGTTGGAAGACGATGTCGGCTGAGAACTTACCCTGACCTCGGCCGATGTTTCCGCCGAGGTCGAATCCATAGGCATTGTTATGCGCCGATTCTGGCGTACAGTTGACGGCAGTAAACGTTGCCGAGGCCGAGTAGCAGCCGCCGGAACCATCAGCGAATTTATACATCGCGCCGAAATGGACCGCGCCATAGGTGATGCGATACTTCAGGGCGTCGTCCCAACGGGAGTCCTCGGTGTCGCCGCCGCCAGCCATGGTGCCGTTATACCCGATATACGAAAACGCATAGGCGCCCCCAGCCGGATCGTAAAGCAGCATCGCATCGGTGCCGAGCGAGCGCTGACGACCGAAGGTCAGCTCGCCAAAATGCGCGGACGATATACCGCCATAGTATTGGTCATTAAAGGGTTGGCCTGCTCGCGCGCCGTCGATGGCTATGGAATAGCTGCTCCTGGGAAGCCCGTTGTTGATGGTGTCGGTGGCCGACGCGTTGGCAAGCAGGCCGGACTGCGGATTGATGCCAGTTGAAGCGTTGAATACAACAGACCAACCGGGCATAAATTGTTCCTTGCCCCTAATGCCGAAACCCGTCTGCGAAAGGTTGTTCGGGGCGACAAGGAATCGATGTTGATAACCGTTCCGGTTCACCAGAGATTCGCCCTCATAGTTATAGCCGTTTTCCGGTAAGCCGTGGCTGACCCAACCGACGCCGACGTCATACGCACCGTACAGCGTGATGCCGTGCCAGGTCAGCGTGCAATCTGTGGTGGCGAACTCGTGGCCGCTCGCGCAGGGATCAGGGGTAGGTGGAGTTGCGGGAGCCGGTTTGGGGTTGCTCGCCCCCGTTTGGGCCCACGCCGAGAACGAAAGACAAAATCCAACCACTGGGATAAACAGGTAAGCCTTGCGCATTCCGACCTCAGAAAAATCAAACGATTCGTGGATAGAACGCGCAAGTGTATACGACATACGCTTCTATTGTCCAGAAGCATACGCTTTGGTGCGTTTTGCAATGAGCCTATGGGCTACACCTATGCATATGCCCTGAGTTGACCTGGAACTTGGTTGCCGCTACGATTGCGTCCCGATGCAGAAGACCGTCAAATCCGAAGGCAATATTGGGGGACTGCTGAAGCTTCGTGATGCAGCTTTGCAACTGGGAATCAGCTTCCCAACCATCAAGCAGTGGATTTACAAGAGAAAGATTCGCAGCGTGCAGACCGCTGGGGGCCATCATCGCATCCCCCAGAACGAAATCGACCGGCTGCTGTTTCGCACGCGAGGGAAGACTGAAAAAGAGCGCGAGGAGCGCTTTCGACACGTCAGCGGACGCAATCAGCTGGTGGGACGGATCGAAGAGGTTCGCATCAGCGGACTCATGGCCGAGATAACAATTTCGATTGGCGGGCAACAGATTACTTCAATTATCACTTCACGCTCAGCAAGGGAAATGCAACTTAAGCCTGGGCAAACCGCAGCAGCCCTCATCAAAGCCACAGAAGTAATGATTCTCCGCATTTGACCGGGCCAGGCTCGGCAAAAGACAAGAGCGCGGCATATCGCCGCGCTCTTGTTGTTATTTCGGCCTTGGCTGTTTCGCCCCGCCAGACCGATTTTGGAAGCACTGCTGTCCCTTCCTGTTGCGCCGACTGCAATGCGTTCGGACTAAGCCCCAAGGCCTTGAGGATCGTCGGAGCTACTTCCATCGTCTCCACAGGGGTGGTCACGGTTGTTGCCAGCAAGCTGGGATCCCGACATTGAAACGCCAAGCATTGCCGGGAGCCCTCCATAGGCAAATCTGATGCTGCGCTTGCCACGCTTCTAAACCAATACTTTGTCGAGGGCTGGCGTTACGCTGCGCATCTGCCTCACCCGATCGTAAACCTTGCCGTACTCACGCGCCGAGGCATTCCAAGAAAAGTCTTTATTCATGCCGTTGCGCATGAGCCCCTGCCATGAGGTCTGATCGCGGAACGCTTGCAAAGCCTGCTTGATCGTGAGCAGGAGCGCCTCGCCGTTGTAGTCGGTAAACTTGAAGCCGGTGCCTTTGCCTGTGCGGACGTCCCAAGGCTCGATGGTGTCGTCAAGGCCTCCGGTGGCGCGGACGATTGGAACCGTGCCGTACTTCAGGCTGTAGATCTGGTTCAGGCCGCACGGTTCATATTTGGAAGGCATTAAGAACATGTCGGAGCCGGCTTCGATCTTGTGCGCGACAGCGTTGTCGTAAGCCACCTTCAGCGCGATCTTGTTGGGAAACTGCTTGTTGAGGCGGGCGAACATTTCCTCATACTGCTTGTCGCCGGAGCCGAGAACAACCATGATCATTTCTTCACGAGCCAGCCGGTCCATGATTTGCGCGATCAGGTCGAAGCCTTTCTGGGCGGCGAAGCGCGAGACGATGCCGATCACCGGAATCTTAGGGTCGGCATTCTTCACGCCAAAGGCTGCTAGAAGATCCTGCTTGCACTGGGCTTTGCCCGAGAAATCCTGCGGGGAATATTTCGCCGCGATGAACTTATCGGCCTGCGGGCTCCACTCGTCGTAGTCGACTCCATTCAGAATGCCGGTGACTGTGGCGGCGCGATCGCGCAGTACGCCCTCGAGTCCAAAGCCGTATTCGGCAGTCTGAATTTCCTGGCTATATTTCTTGCTCACTGTCGTGACGTAATCCGAGTATGTGAGCGCCCCTTTCAGGAAATTTACCTGCCCGAAGAATTCCATCTTCGACATGGTGAATAAATCCCAGGGCAGCATGAGGAGCGGCAGAACTTCGGGGGGGAACAATCCCTGATAACCCATATTGTGGATAGTGAAGACCGTGCCCACATCGCGGAAGGCAGGATCCTCCGCGTAAACCGTGCGTAGCAGCACGGGTACCAGCGCTGATTGCCAATCGTGACAATGAAAAACATGGGGCGCGCCCAGAATCTTTGTGGCTTCTAACACGGCGCGAGAGAAGAGCGCAAAACGCTCTGCGTTATCGGGATAGTCTCCGGCTGGCGTTCCGTATAGCGCATCACGCTCGAAGAACTCGGGATACTCGATGAAGCAAAACCGCACACTGGACTGGTTGCCGGCAGTGACCACGGAGGCGAAGCGATACTTGTCATCGAAAGGAATCGTAATGCTGCGCACCACCGTTGCCGGATCGGCGAGTTTCGTCTGCTTGTAGCGCGGAAGATAAACCGTCACCTGATGTCCCAACGCGGCCAGAGCGCGCGGCAAAGCGCCGACTACGTCGGCCAAGCCGCCGGTTTTTGAATATGGAACCCCTTCTGAAGCCACGAATGCGATGTGCATGAATTTCTCTCTCCTCTGGCTAGACCCGCTTGGTCGCGGGCACACGATATGATGGAATATAGTTTGCGGGACCCACGCTCCCGCACAATGCAGGCGGGCCGAATCTTCAGTCTAATGCCCGGAGAAAAGAGGGTCAACGTGCCGAAGGTCGTTTCTACACGCCGTCCTCAACTGAAGCCCAAGTTAGGACAACATTTCCTCGCCAGCGACAGCTATGCCCTGCAGATTGCCGATGCCCTCGGCGATGTCTCGCAAAGCACCGTTCTCGAAATCGGACCTGGACGGGGCATGCTCACTTCCCTGCTCGCCAAACAGGCGCGGCGCCTGATTGCAGTTGAGCTTGACCGCGTGCTTGCTGCGCAGCTTCGCCTTCGTTTTGGCATGTTTCCGAACGTAGAGATCATCGAGGCGGATATTCTCTCCGTGGATTTCGATTCCCTCTTTGGTCCTAAACCCGGCTTGGGACGTCCCGGCCTCGAATTCAAGCCTACCCCTGCAAAAGTGATCGGAAATCTTCCCTACTACATCACTTCCGACATTCTTCTGCGTCTTTTTGACTACGCGAAATATTTTGAGGTGCTGGTCGTGATGGTGCAGCGCGAGGTCGCCGACCGCATCGCCGCGAAGCCGGGGAGCCGCGACTACGGACTGCTGTCGGCTACCGCGCAGCTCTATGCGCGGGTCGAGAAACTCATTACGCTGCCGCCCGGAGCATTCACACCGCCGCCGAAAGTTCATTCGACCGTGCTGCGCCTCACGATCGCGCCGCGGCAACATGAACTTGGCCTGGGCGGAGATGGGAGGCCGATTGACGGCTTCATCGATTTTCTCAAGCTTTCGTTCGGGCAGAAGCGCAAGACGTTGTGGAATAATTTAAAATCGAATTATCCGGAAGCTGATTTGCGAGTGGCACTCGCCGAAGCCAAAGTAAAGCCTGCCGCCCGCGCTGAAACGTTGAGCCTGGAACAAAGTGCCACGCTATTTCGTGCTCTACGCGATTCGCGCAACGGCTCGTAACCAACCGCCGGCGGATTTTACCGATTTTTCTCGTGGAGGGAGCATGGCCACGACGACCGTTCGTCATCCTGCAGTCGCAGGACGTTTCTACCCCGGTGATCCCGAAGTTTTGCGCGAAGATGTTCGCGCTTATCTCGTGCGCGCTGCGGGGCAAAAACCCATTCGTGCTCTGGGCTGTATTGCTCCGCATGCCGGATACATGTATTCCGGCCATGTGGCGGGAGCTGTGTTTGCGGCCATCGAAATTCCGGAACTGTGTCTTGTGCTGTGTCCAAACCACACTGGCATGGGGCAACCGTTGGCCATTATCGGCGAGGGCGCATGGGCAACGCCACTCGGCGACGTGCCGATCGACAACCAATTCGCCACTGCTCTCGCGAAGCGCTTTCCACTTCTGCACGAGGATACGGCGGCGCACCGGAACGAACACGCCGCCGAAGTAGAGTTACCGTTTCTGCAGATTCGCCAGCCGCAACTCAGGTTCGTTCCGATTGCGATCGGAACCGGGTACTTCGAAGTTCTCGAACAACTGGGTGAGGCCATCGCCGACCTAATCGCCGGGGAGAAAGAGCCGGTTTTAATCATCGCCTCGAGCGACATGAACCACTATGAATCGGACGCCGTCACCCGCGTTAAAGATCAGACGGCGATTGATCCCATACTCCGCCTGGATGCGGCCGCGTTATATGAAATAGTCACGCGACAGCACGTCAGCATGTGCGGCTTCGGCCCGACGATTGCCATGTTGACAGCAGCGAGAAAACTCGGCGGCCGTTCCGCTGAACTCGTTAAGTATGCAACTTCCGGCGATGTATCAGGAGATCGAGACCTGGTTGTCGGATATGCTGGATTGATCGTTCCCGCGCCTCGCTGACATTATCGAATCGTCTGATCCCTAACCTCGCGCGCAGGCAATCAGTTGACCTGAGCCTCGGCTCGGTGCGCACCTGACTCATGGTTATCATTTCTCTCGCATCTGAATGACCGTAGAATCTTTCGAGAGGCCGCGAGGGGAGAACCATGAAACGCAGAGGGCACTTACAGGGTATTTGTCAAGCGATGGGTTTATATCGAGCTATTATTTTGTTTCTCTTATTCTTCCCCGCCGGGTTGATGGCCGAGCCGGTCACATTACGGCAGGCGGTGCAACTCGCGCTGGAGCATGCGACCGGCATCGGCGTGTCGATGGCCGAAGAGCAACGCGCGACCGCCTTCTACCATGAGTTGCGCAACAGCTACATCCCGCAATTGATCGCAGGAGCGGGGATCGGCTGGTCAGATGGTTTTCCGCTGAGCCTGGAAGGCGCGGCGCCCTCTTTGTTCAACGTGAATGCTCAGTCCGCACTGGTACACCCCGAGCTAAAGTCTTTCCTGGAGGCTGACCAGTCCGAAATTAAGAACGCTGCTTTGCGGCAGAAGGACGAGCGGAATGCGGTCATCCAGGACACGGTGTTGAGCTATGCCGAATTGGCGAAGTGGCACCGGCGGTTGAGCGGACTGCGCGAGACCCTTGGCGAGGAAGAGAAGATGAAGGCGGCGGTGGAGCAGCGCGTGCAAGAAGGGATCGACAGCGAAATGGATGCTACTCGGGGCCGGCTGTCGGTGGCGCGAGTGCGGCTGCGAGTGGCCGAGGCGAGCGGGGCGGCGGATGTGCTGCGCGAGCATCTGGCGAAGCTGACCGGGGTTCCGAAGGCGTCGTTTGAAATCGAGCCGGAATCGATGCCCCCCTTACCGGCGGCGAAGCAGGATGAGGATTTGCCGGAGAAAACCAGCGATGTGAGTCCGGCCGTGCAAGCTGCAGTGGAACATGCGCGGGCGCAGTATTTGCGAGTGACCGGAGAACGCCGGTCGTTATGGCCGAGCATGGACTTCGCAGCCCAGTATGCCAATCTCGCCACTTTCAACAATTATGACGCATACTACAAACACTTTCAGCCCAATAATGCGACGGTTGGCGTCTCGATTCACCTGCCTTTTTTGAATCTGGCGCAACATGCCCGTGTGCAAGAGGCGGAAGCGGAAGCATTGAAAGCGAAGAAGCAAGCCGAGGCGGCGCGCAATTCAGCATCGGAAGAAACCTTGCGCCTGCAGCGATCGGTGACTCAAATGCAGGACGCGCGTGACGTGGCCGAACTCGAATTTGAGATCGCACAGCAAGACGTGGAGGCGGTGAAGACGCGCATGCAAGCCTCCACGGCGAACCTGCACGATCTCGATAATGCGCAGATGCAGATGAGCGAGCGGTTCATCACTCTGCAGGATGTTACGTTTGAACTCGAGCGCAGCCAAGTCGCGCTGATGCGGGCTACGGGAGAATTAGAAGGCTGGGCCCTAGGAAGGAAATAAGTGGCCTGTCGGCTTCGCATTATTTTTTCGGCATGTGAAAGCCGATGCTCGGGCGGATGCGGGTTTTTGCCTGTTCGGTGCGCTAAAGCGGCAGTCCAGCGAATAACCCTACCGCGCATCTTCGCCGGATGCATACACTTAGCTTACACATCTGTGGGTTAAAACCGGACGAACCTAGTAGTGTATCGCGAACCTCTGTACACACTGCGATTACCTCTGCGTGCGACCCGCAAATGTTAAAATATTAAGTATCCAATATGCCATTGAAAACACTGTTTTTGAACCCTCCCTCTTTCGACAACTTTGACGGCGGGGCCGGATCCCGCTGGCCTGCGACGCGCGAAATCGAGTCGTACTGGTATCCGGTATGGCTCGCTTATCCTGCGGGGATGTTGGAGGGTGCGCGTTTGCTCGATGCGCCTCCGCATCACATTTCGGCCGAGCAGACCATCGAGATTGCCAAGGGATACGAGTTCCTGGTGCTCTTCACCAGCACACCGGGTTTTCCCGGCGACATCGGGCTGGCGAAGGCGATTAAGGCGGCAAATCCGAATATCAAGATTGCGTTTGTAGGCCCGCACGTTAGCGTCCTGCCGGAGAAGTCTTTGCGCGAGTGCCCCGCAATCGATTTTGTTGCCCGTAAGGAATTTGATTACGCCGTGGTCGATTATGCGAAGGGCAAGCCGCTGGAGGAGATTGCGGGCATTTCCTTTCTGAAAGACGGGAAGATCGTACACAATCCCGATGCGCCGCAGATTCAGGATCTCGACGCGTTGCCGCATGTCACCGATATCTATAAGCGCGATCTGGATGTGACGCGGTATAACGTGCCTTTCCTGCTGAATCCTTATGTGTCGCTGTATACGACTCGTGGCTGTCCGGCGCAATGCACGTTTTGTTTGTGGCCCCAGACTTTGAGCGGGCATCCGTGGCGCAAGCGCTCGACGGATGATGTGGCTGCAGAAATGTCGAAGGTAAAGGCTTACTGGCCGGAAGTGAAGGAATTCTTTTTCGACGATGACACCTTCAATATTCAGAAGGCGCGGACGATCGAACTGTGCGCAAAGCTGAAGCCACTGGGACTCACCTGGTCGTGTACGTCTCGTGTAACCACAGATTACGAAACGTTGAAGGCGATGAAAGAAGCCGGATGTCGTCTCTTGATCGTGGGCTATGAGTCAGGTGATCAGCAAATCTTAAAGAACATCAAGAAGGGCGCAACCATTGAGCGGGCGCGCCAGTTCACCAAGGATTGCCACAAGCTCGGATTGGTGATTCACGGTGACTTCATCATGGGACTACCGGGTGAGACGCACGAGACGATCAACAACACGATCAACTTTGCCAAGGAGCTGGATGTCGAGACGATTCAAGTCTCAGTGGCGCACGCGTATCCGGGTACTGAGCTTTACGACTACGCGGTGAAGAACGGTTTCATGGTCGGCGACAACAAAATGGTGGATGAAGGCGGGCACCAACTGGCCCACATTCAATACCCAGGGCTACCGGCCGATGACATTCTTTCGGCCGTACACCGCTTCTACGACGAGTATTATTTCAGGCCGAAGGCAGTGTTCCGCATCTTGAAGAAAGCTGCCTTCGACGGCAATGACCGCAAGCGCTTGTACCACGAAGCGAAAACCTTCCTGAAGCTGCGTTCGGCGCGAAACAAGATGGTCAAGAAGCACGCCACCGACGCTGCAACTGCGGCCGAGCCGGCAAAAGCGTAAGCCTCGGAATTTTAGGCGAATGGGAGACGGGTGGCCATCTCCCATTTATCTTGTGAGTTCGGACCTCGAGAAAAAATAAAAAAATAAGACTTGTGTCGCCACACTGGCACACACCCTGCAATGGCGGCTTCGTGATGACGCCCAGCGAACTGGAAGCCCATCGCGTGGGGCCGGATCCATACGAATTTAAGGGCACGAATGGATTCATGTTGACTTTTGACATGACTTCCAAAGATCTTGCGCCGCCAAAGGGATCCATTCGCTATTAGCGAGGTTTAGCCTCGCGCCGTATGCGCCAGAATGTTTCCGGTGCATTTTTTATATACTGGAATAGACCTTATCTTTCAGAAAGACAAAGCTCATCGCTTGCCGGCTTTCCTGTGACCGTTCGCAAATATATGGTGCTGGCCGGAGTCACGGTCTTCGCCGCGGCCGGAGACTCGTTGCTCTCGCATGGCATGAAGCAAACCGGCAGCATTTCCATTCACCATCTTCCCAGTGTCGTTCTGGCTGTGTTGAATCCGTGGGTGGCATTCGGCATTGTGCTGCTTCTCGCATTCTTCGCGACCTACATGACGGCGCTTTCGTGGGCTGACCTGACCTATGTCCTGCCCGCAACATCACTGGGCTACGTGCTGCTGGCGCTGGTCGCAAGGTTTGTGCTGCATGAGCACGTCAGTCCTTTGCGCTGGATGGGCATTGCGTTGATTACTGGAGGCGTCGGCTTCATAGCAGGCGGCCCGGAGATCACCAAGCATGCCCAACCCGCTACGGTTGGGCACTCGGCAGAACGATCCGGTGTGGCGGTGGCGGAAGAAGTCGGAGTCATCGCGGAGCGCCCGAGTACCGAAGGCACAGGAAGAGAGCACTGGAGAGCTGAATCATGAAAGCGGTTTACACCTGGGGAGCAATTCTCGCGATAGTATTTGCCTCAGTAGTCGGAGACGTGCTGCTTTCTCGGGCCATGAAAGAAGTAGGTGACGTCGGGGAGCTTCGGCGGCAGGACGGCTTACGAGTCGTGATCCAACGCATTTTGGGCAATTCGCATTTTCTCATCGGCGTCGTGGCAATGGCCGTGGCGTTCTTCAGCCTCTTGTTTGCGCTCTCCTGGGGCGACGTAAGCCTGGTCGCGCCTGCGGCCGCTTCTCTCACCTTTATCGGGAATGCCGTTGCAGCAAAGATATTTCTCCACGAACGGGTCGACCGCCGGCGCTGGATTGCCGCGAGCCTGGTGGCGGCCGGAGTGGCGCTGCTGGCCGGGTAACCCTCTAACGCAGCGTCTCTAGTGAAAATGTTTGCTCATGGTGGGGCGAAATTTCTGCACTGTCACGCGTTGACGCCAATTGCCAGCGACCTTCATAGACAACTTCTCTTTGCGTTTCATCAACCAATCCGGATGAGTATGGAGCGTCGCTTGTCTGACTATGGCAATCAGAATGCTCGTTCTCGAGAGTGGGCTCGGGAAAGCCCGCGGCTGTTTCCTTGGCTGGGTGAGGTTATAGCGATGTGCGTGGGCGCAAACTGGGTCCCGGTCTTTCTTTTGTTGGCCACGTCCACAGCGTTCAGCCAGCGGGGTGGAGCGAAGGACAGCATCAATTCACTGCCCGAGGCGCCGTCTGAACTGACTTCTGCAAAACCTTTCCAGCAATATTCAGTCGATTTAGACGCTCCTCGCATTTACATTCTTCAGGCCGCTTCCGAAGCTTTCTACAGGCTGGATTCCGGAAAGGAACAGGTCAATAATTTCCTTTCCAGGCAGCTCCTTTTGGCCCGAGCCAGCCGGAACTTCAGCTCTTCGGAAAGCGGGAGTACACTCGGCCGCGCGATGAATGCGGCTTCCCATACTTTTGTCAGCCGTACACCTTCAGGGAAAGGAAAACTGAATACCTCCTATTTCTTCGGAGTGCTGACTTCAGCGGTGGTCCACACCGCATACCGTCCTTACTGGAACCGGCCGGTTTCGGCGCCCTTCAGCGATTTCGGATCGACCGTCGGCAACGACGCAGGGATGAACCTTCTGCACGAGTTCGGGCCGGGTCTGGAGCAGTTGATGAAGAGCCACGCTCCGAAATTTTTGTCGCGCTTTGAAGCTGGCATTGGGCGCCACTAAGCCTGATCGGTAGTCAATCTCCTCCATCAATCGCTCAACCTTGAAACAGCCGCATCAGGCCTCCCGAGTGCAAATCGGGAACAAGAAAACGTTCCTTTATTCCGGCAGCGCTGCTGAGGGCTTCTGCTGCCAGGTATCCGCTGCGCACGGCGCCTTCCATGGTGGCCGGCCACCCGGTAGCAGTCCAATCGCCGGCGAGAAAGACGCGTGGCCATGCCGTGGATTGCGCCGGGCGGTAGGCGTCGATGCCCGGTCGCGGTGAATACGTGGCATGAACTTCTTTGATCACGGTAGATTTCATCAGATTGGCCGCTCGAGCTTGCGGAAAGAATTCGCGCACTTCTTTGAGCGCCAAATCAACGATCTCGGAGCGTGATCTATTGATCAGGCTTTTTGAAGCGCTGACGACAAGCTCGATGTAGCTGCCATTAGCCCCTCCGTTGCCGCTATTCTCGACAGGCACGGTGCGAGGTGCGAGCAAGCGCGATTTGTGGAACATCCATTGAATCGTGCGGTCGAGCAGGACGGCGTGATCCAAATCGGTGATCTGGCGGTCGAACCAGAGATGAATGCCGGTAATGGGGGCGGAGTCGAAGTGGCTCAGGATGTTACGCAGAGGCGCGGCTTCTGCTGTTTCGGGCAGCACGCGTTCGAGACCGTCAAAGGGAAGAGCGAGCACGAGATAATTGAAAATATTGTCTGCGCTGCTGGCTCGAACACGAACCTGCGAAGGCTCCGGCGAAAAGGATTCGAGCGAAGTGCGGAGTCGAATCTCACCGCCACGGGCACAGATGTAGTCTCCGGCTTTGTCGTAGAGATCGGTCAGAGGGATGCTTGGGACGCCCATGTGCCGCGCTTCGCGTGACTTCATGGACTCGCGGACGACTTGCGCAGCGTAGGAGACGGAAATGAGTTCGAGATCTTCGCTGAGGGCGCTGACCAGGATCGGCTTCCAGAATCTTTGGATTGCGTTCTCCGTTTGATCGTGCCGATGGCACCAGGCGAGAAAAGATTCTCCCGTGTCAGGCTGCCTCTTCAGCGTCATCGCCGCGATGGCGCGCGAGATTACCAGCTTGTCTTTGGCGGTCAGGAACGGAAAGCGCAGGAATGACGGCGCGGTGTGCAGGGGCGCGGGCAGCGGAGAAGCATGCATGACCGTCGAACGCCCGCCTGGCTCGATAAAGGTCATTTCGTCGAACCAGCGAATTTTGTCTTCGACTCCAATGCGGCCGTAGAACTCAATCAGGTTTGTGCAAACTCGAAAGAGGACATGCTGGCAGTTATCGACGACCTCATGGGTTCCGGGATGTTCGTACGATGAAGCGCGCCCACCGAGGTAGGGACGACGCTCGAACAGCGTCACGCGAAAACCGGAGTTGGAGAGTGCGCAGCCTGCGGCGAGTCCGGCCAGGCCGCCTCCGGCGATGGCAACTGTGGGTTGGGTTGAGTTCCGGTTCATGCGGGCTTGAGGCAGCATAGCCGCTGCACGAAAAAAGCAGGTTGCCTTCGATTGCGCTCAGGGCAAGCGTCACGGGACCTTGGGTCCGGCAAGGAATGACGGCCTTGAAAATGAAATCGGATGCTCAATTTGGGTGGCATCAGGTGAGGCGCTGCAGGAAGCCTTTTCCGAGGATGCGGAGCTTTTCGGTTACCGAGAGACGAACTTTGTCGGTGAAAACATCGTACTGGCGCGCAGCGATTTTTTCGAGCAGGCTGCGATAAATGTTGACCAGCACCCACAACGCCGGTTGGCTGTCTTCAGAAATGTAAGAACTGAGCTGGTCGCCCGCGTGGTAGAACTCGCGGGCGCGCTCTGCCTCCAGCGCCAGCAAGGGACGGAAGCGGGCCGGGTCTGGAACTGCAAGCAATTCTGCAGCTGAAAGATTAAACCGTGCCAGATCTTCTTGCGGCAAATACACGCGGCCCAGTGCGGCATCTTCTTTCACATCGCGAATAATGTTGGTGAGTTGAAAAGCCAGACCGCACTGCTCGGCCAGAGACTCAGCCGCGGGATCGCGATACCCGAAGATGTGAATGCAGACCAGGCCGACTACCGATGCCACGCGGTAGCAATAAAGCTTAAGAGCGTCGAAGGTCTGGTACTGGATGGTGAGACCGGGAATAGACGGAGTCGCGAATAAAGGTTCGTCCTCCTCAGGATTCTGTCCTCCCGCGCCAGCGACATCCATAGCAGTGCCCATGGCCAGTTCGTCGAGCAGGCCCGCAGGAATCGTATAGCGGTTTTGAGTGTTGATAAGAGCAATCAGAATTGGATCGTCGGTCGGCTCTCCTTGTTGCGCGCGGTGCAGAGCATCGAGCCAGGTATCGAGCTTGATGCTGCGTTCGTCGACGGTGAGATTTGCGTCGTCGGCAATATCGTCACAGCGGCGCATGAAAGCGTAGACCGCGCACAGCGCTTCGCGCTTGCGCTTGGGCAGGACGAGAAACGCGTAATAAAAATTCTTGGCGTTGGAGCGGGTGATGCCGCGGCAAACTGAATACGCCATGGTAAGCTGCGCGGGAGCGGGTACCCAGTGAGCCAGCAGAGGTTCTGCGCCGGCGCTCATACGGGCCCACCCAGCAACTTCCCCAGCGCGGCGCGAGCTACCAGCGCGAGCTTGCGCGTTTTTGAGATCACGGGACGTTGGCCGAGAACCGCAAAGCCCTGGCCCTCGATCGCATTCAGGATTTCCTGGCCACCGCGGCTGAAAAGTTCGAGATCGATGGCCATCGCTTTTCTGACTTTGCCGATCAGTGGCAGGCCGCGGTCGAACCATTCGCGCGCGCGCGCGACTTCGAACTTCATCATCTCGCGGAGAGCCGGCGTGTTGCGGTTTCGGGCGATATCCTCTTCCGTCACTGAATAGCGCCGCAGGTCTTCGAGCGGAAGATAAATTCGTCCTTTGGCGTAGTCGATGGTGACATCCTGCCAGAAGTTCGCGAGTTGAAGGGCGGTGCAGGTGTAGTCGGAAAGCTGCTGGCGTTCGGCGTCTTTGTAGCCGCAAAGATATAGGACGATATGGCCGACCGGATTCGCCGAGTAACGACAGTAGGCGAGCACATCGTTGAACGTTTCGAAACGGATGATGGTTTGATCCTGCCGAAAGGCGATTAACAGATCGGAAAATTCGTGCTCTGGAATTTCGAACCTGCGAACCGTTTCCGCCAACGCCACAAAGACTGGATGTCGCGGATTGCCGGAATAGCAGGCATCAAGCTCGCCTTGCCATTGATCGAGTAAGGCCAATGAAGCGGCGGGATCGCCCACTTCGTCTCCGAGATCATCGGAGATGCGACAGTAGGCGTAGACATTGAAGAAGTCCTGTCGCAGATTCCTGGGTAGAAACCACGTCGCGACCGAAAAATTCTCGTAGTGTGTACGCGCCAGGCGGGCACAATATTGTTGGGCTTCGGCAAGCGAAGGGGCGGATTTCGGGATTGCGTATTGGGCAGGCAGACGGCTCCAGCCGGTTGCGGTGATTACGGAAAGTTGGGGCACAGTTTGGGTCACAGTTTATTGGATGAGATTATTCGTGGAGTGTGATCCGTCCCTATCATGCTTCCTCAGCAGCTGGTACTGATCAACCACCCCGCCACCGAAAGTGTTAACGGACCTTCTCGCTGCGATGCAAGCGAGTTCGAGCCTGCAGGGATCCTTCGACTCCGGGAGAGGCCAACTTCGCGGCCATCTCGCTGCCCTCAGGATGACAAGCCGTCGTCTTCGTATTCATTTCAGTGGCCGGGAATGATCGCCGTTTTGATATCGCCGCCGCGGTTCAGCATGTGCCGCAAGACCTTCTGCAGGCTCGATAGCGGGGCTTCCCCCGTAATGTAGTCGGTCGGACGGATCTTCTTCGCGGCGATCAGGCCAAAGGCACGGCGCACGGTTTCCGGCGTGTGATGGAAGGTGGCCTTCAAAGTGATTTCGGAGTAGTGCAGGCGGTCGGTTTCGAGCTGCACCTTGCTGCCGCTGGAGCACCCCCCGAAGAAGTTTACGGTGCCACCCTTGCGGACCATTTCTACCGCCCACTCCCAAGCCTCGGGGCGTCCGACGGCCTCAATGACCACATCGCAGCCACGCTTTAGCGGTGTCAGCGCGCGCACGGCCTCGACGACGTTTGGGGCTTTGGTGATCTGAACGATTTCATGCGCGCCCATATGCTTGGCGGCGGTGACTTGCTCGTCGCGTTTGACGACGGAAATCACGTTGCAGCCAATAGCGCGCGCCACCTGCACAAACATCAGCCCGATTGGGCCACCGCCGATGATCGTAACCGTGTCGCCGATTTCGACGCCAGTTTCATGCAATCCACGCAGAACGCAGGCCAGCGGTTCGGTCATGGCGGCATCTTCGAAGCTCACGTTGGTGGGAATCACCAGCATATTGGCTTCGACGATACGACGCGGAACACGAATATATTCGGCGTAGGCTCCGTTGTTGAAGAGCAAATCTTCGCATAGATTTTCCTGGTGCTTGGAACAGTAAAAACACATCTGGCACGGAGCGGAATTGAGTGCCACAACGCGCTGGCCTTTCTTGAAGCTAACGACGCCTTCGCCAACCTCTTCGATGACTCCGGCGAGCTCGTGCCCAAAAAGAGCTGGGGGCACGATCATGCGGGCGTGATAGCCGCGCTGGTAGACCTTGAGATCGGTGCCGCAGGTGAGCGCCACCTGCACTTTGACCAGCACCTCGCCTTTTTCAACGCGAGGAATCGGCACCTTCTCGATCTTCAGATCTTCTTTGCCGTACAGGACGGCGGCTGTCATTTTTCCATTCACTGCTGGCTTCCTTCCCGGGTCTCGCCTCCAGATTTCCAGGCGCTGCCGGGCTGAATCACGATCTTCATCGAAGTGGGCTGCGGATGGGCTGCTAGCTCCAGGGCTCGCACCGCCTGCTGCAACAGGAACCTATGACTGATTAGAGTTTCCAGATCCATCTCCCGGTTCATTACAAAACGAACCGATTCCGCCTGCATATCCACCGACGCGCTGTACGACCCGAGCACCGTCTTTTCATCGACACAAATCGCGGCAGGGTCAATGACGACCTCGCCGCGCTGGGTTTGCGCAAACAGCAAAACACGCCCGCCGGGACGTGCGGCATCTATCGCTGGCCGGATTAGCGCGTTGCTGCCGACGGCCAAAATAACGGCGTCGGCGCCGCGCCCTTCGGTCAGGTCCCGCACAGTTCGCAGTACGTCCTGCTGCGCCGCATGAACCCTGTGTTCGAATCCTAGGCTTTCAGTTATTTTAAGCCTCTCAGGGTATAAATCGGAAGTAATAACACTGGCCCCCGCCCGGCGTGCCAGAACACTAAGTATGATGCCGATTGGACCCTGGCCGATGGTCAGGACCGTTTCACCGGGTTTGACGCCCAAAGCTTCGATCCCTTTCATACAAGTGTTTACAGGTTCAACAAAACAAGCCTGTTCGAACGAGACGCCATTGGGAATCTTGACTGTCCCTTGCTCGACGATCCAGTCCATCACACGCACGTATTCGGCGAAACCGCCGCCGGAAGGCTCGAAGCCGGCCGTACATCCAACCTTCTTATAGATTGGGCACTGCGCGAACGTTTTGTGACGGCAGTAGTAGCACTGACCGCAGGGAATGTGATGAAAGACGACCAGGCGGTCTCCGGGCTGGAAGTTACGAACGCCCTCGCCGACGGCCGCGACTACTCCTGAGGTTTCGTGCCCGAAGATTCTGGGCGCGGAGTGAGAGCCCGTGGCGATTTTCTTGAGATCTGTTCCGCAAACGCCACAGGTATGGACGCGAAGCAGAAGCTCGCCTGCACCGATCTTTGGGACTGGAACAGTTTCCAGTCGGATATCGTTCACTCCGCGGTAAACCGCAGCCAGCATAGTCGCAGGGACTGTGCGGTCGTGGCGTTCAATTTCTATCTGTCCGGCAATGCTCATGAGGACGGTTAGTTAAAGATTACCTCGTCTTTGCTGCAGTTGGGTTCAGCGATGTCTCGGAACCATTCAGATATTCGGCGAGCGCTTTTGCCGCCTTGCGGCTGTTGCGCGCCAGGGTTGCGGCTCCAGACCAAAGCCAAGGCCGTAAAGCGGCATAGGTCGCAAAGTTTGCGGTGCGGAAGCGTCCTCGAGCGTCGACGAAACGCCCGGTTTCGAGCATCTCGAAATCGACCTCATCTGAAATTGCTTTCACCGCAAGGAAGCCAATCCCATGCGCCCACGCGGAGGCGGCAACGGCTGCTGCTTCCATATCGACGGCTTGTGCGCTGTAAGCTTTCGCCAAGCTGGCTTTCTGTTTTGCGTCTGCGACCGAGGTAAACGTCAACAGCACTCCCTCTCCGCCCGCCGTTTCGATCCGGCGGCCATCCCGAGCGTCGATCACCAAAGCTGGCACCAAGATATCGCCGACATGCAAATCCGATTGTAGCGCGCCCGCGAAACCAACTGACTGCAGTGCTTCGGGATGATACAAAGCGACGACCGCTTCGGCGGCGCGACGGGCAGCTTCGACGCCGATTCCGCCGCACAACAGCACACTGTCATCCCCTTCGAAGAAGGTAAACTTCCGGCCCTGGTGCTGGCGTTCGATTCGCTTCGCACCTGCGATCAGCAGTCTGATTTCGCGCTCGAGGGCGGCGATGCTGGCAACCTTACACATAGCCGTTGGCCCGGAACCACTCGACCGCCCGGCGCAGTGCGTCGTCAGCAGGGGTGATCTTCCATTTCAATTCGCGCTCTGCCTTATCGGAACTCGCCCACATTTTTTTCTTGCCCATGCGAACGGTTTCGACTGTGGCGCGGGGTTCATGGCCGAGCATGCGGCCGGAAAACGTTTGGTCGACCGCCCCAGCCAAGTATGCAACGAAGTAGGGCAGCTTTAAAGTCGGCGAAGGCAAGCCCGAGATAGAGCTCAGTTTGTCGAGAATCTGTTTCAAAGTCAGATTCTCTCCGCCCAGGATATAGCGTTCGCCCGCTCTTCCCTTTTCCAGAGCTGCGATGTGACCGCGGGCACATTCGCAAACATCGACCAGATTCAATCCCGTATCCACGTAGGCGGGAAATTTTCCTTTGAGAAAATCGACGACGATCCGTCCGGTGGGAGTGGGCTTCAGATCCCGTTCGCCGACCGGCGTGGTCGGATTCACGGTTACAACCCGCATGCCGCCCCCAGCGCGGCCGGCTTCGAGAGCAATCTGCTCGGCCATGAATTTCGAGCGTTTGTAGTGGCCGATCATGTCAGCGAGGGAAACGGGGGAATCTTCGTCTGCGGGCTGCCCATTCGCGCTGAAGCCGATGGTGGCGACGCTTGAGGTATAGATAACGCAAAGAACTCTATTTTTGCGGGCGGCGCCGAGAATGGCACGAGTTCCCTCAACGTTGGCGCGGTACATTTCATTGGGATCGCGTACCCAGAGCCGATAGTCTGCTGCGACATGAAACACCGTATCGCAGCCGGACATGGCTTTTTCGATCGAGGCCGGATCGCGAAGGTCGCCAATTACAGTTTCGGCGTTAAGGCCCGCAAGATTCTGTAGGTTGCTGTTGGAGCGGACCAGCAGTCGCAAATCTGCTCCCTGCCCGGAAAGAACGCGGGCTACGTGGGAGCCGAGAAATCCGGTTGCGCCGGTGACGAAGGCTAGCATTCAGCACTCAGCACTCGACCAGACACGAGCGAACAGAATCTAGCTGGTGGAGTTTAGCAGCGACTCTTAATCGCCGAATGCCGGATGTTGATTGCTGGATGCTAATTGCCTTCTTTCTCCATCACCTTGGCATAGGTTGTCAACGCTAGCAGCGGGAAGTATTGCCGGTAGAGGTGATACTTGAGATAAAAGACGCGCGGGAAACCGGTACCAGTAAAGAAGGCCTCATCCCATGAACCGTCGTCTTTTTGCGTGCGCAGCAAATAGGCTACACCCCGGGCGACGGAATCGCTGCGAGTATCCCCCGCCGCGAGTACGCCAAGAATCGCCCATGCGGTTTGCGAAGGGGTGCTGTCGCCCACTCCGCGCAGGGTTGGCTCGTCGTAAGAGCCAACGGTTTCGCCCCAGCCGCCATCCGGGTTCTGCACCATGCGCAGCCATTCGGCCGCCTGCTGGATGCAGGGTTCGTGGTTATCTATGCCGATAGCTTCCAGCCCGCGGAGCACAAGCGCCGTGCCGTAAATGTAGTTCACGCCCCAACGTCCGAACCAGCTTCCGTCAGGCTCCTGCTCATCGCGGATGAATTGGATGGCGCGCTTCACCGCGGAATGATTCTTGTCCAAACCGTAGGTGGCCATCATCTCGAGGATGCGGCCCGTAATATCGACCGTCGGTGGATCAAGCATGGCATTGTGATCGGCGAACGGGATGTACTGAAAAACCATTTTGTCGTTGTCTTTGTCAAACGAGGCCCAGCCGCCGTTTTTGCATTGCATCGACAGGATCCAGTCGATGGCGCGCTGAACCGACTCGCGCTGATAACGTCCGTTAGGGTGTTCGACGCGGCTGAGCGCGAGGCAAACCATAGCGCTATCATCGACATCGGGATAAAACTCGTTGTTAAACTCGAAGTACCAGCCGCCGGGCTTGCCCTTCTTGTTCTTGATCTGCCAATCGCCCGGATTTCGCACCTGCTTCTGCAGGATCCAGTCGGCGCATTTCACCATTCGGGGATCGTTGGCTGGAACTCCGGCTTCGCCAAGCGCGAACATCGCGTAAGCCGTATCCCAGACGGGAGACATGCAGGGCTGCATGCGGAAGGTTTCTTTCTCTTCAATGCCCAGCTTTTCAAATTCGTCGAGGGCGCGAATGACTTGCGGATCGTCGAGCGAATATCCCTGGCAGCGCAAGGCGATGATGGCGTTCATCATCGAGGGATAAATGGCGCCCAGACCGTCGCTCATCTCGAAACGCTCGAGGACCCATTTCTCGGCTTTCCTGAGAGCAATCGAGCGCAGCGGACGAACGTGAACCGCCTCGAACCAGTGAACCATGCGGTCGAGACACAAAAAGAAATTGCGCCATGAAACAAGCTTTTTCGACCAGCGCAGGTGCATGCGTGACTTCATCATGCCGCCGACGAAAAGTTCTTCGACACCCATCTCGCGCGGAATTTTCTTGAAGGGCTTTTTCGCGTAGCAGATGGAGAGCGGCACCAGAATGGCGCGAGACCACGAGGAAATCTCGTAAATGTTGAACCAGAACCAGTTGGGGAACAGAACAATTTCCGGCGGAATCGCCGGGACTGCGTCGTAATCGTATTGACCGAAGAAACAGAGATATATTTTTGTAAACGTATTTACTTCTGTGACTCCGCCGAGTTCGAGAATTTTCTCGCGGGCGCGCTGCAGGACAGGATGGTCAGCGGGATAGCCGGCGAGTTTGAGTCCGAAATAGGCCTTCACGGAAGCGCTGATGTTGGACGGGCCAGCCTGGTAGATGCTCCAACCGCCATCTTCGTTCTGATGTTGAATAATCCAGTTGGCGGCTTTCTGAAAGCGCTCGGGCTCGCCGGTTCCCAATAGAGTGTGAAGCAGGATGTAATCGGACTCCAGCGTGGTGTCGGCTTCGAGTTCGCCGCACCAGTAGCCATCATCGTGCTGCTGGGAGAAAAGGAACTTTCTCGCGGCGTTAGTTGCGGTGGCAACACGACTGGCCAAAGCATCTATTTTGCCGAAACGGAGTTGCGGCTCAGAGGCTAAATGTGAGTCGGGGGAGTTACTGTCCATTCCAGTGCGGCTCCGTCAGTCCGCGGTGGCACCCGCCGGAGCGGCGGCGATAGCTTCGACAATCTCCGGCGGCAGGCCGAAGCGAACATTTTCCGGCATCACTTCGAGTTCCTGCACTTTGTCGAAACCTTTGGTGGATAAAAACTTCACGGTTTCTTCTACCAGACATTCGGGTGCAGATGCACCGGCAGTCAGCGCGATCGTCTTGGCATTTACCAGCCAGTCGGGCTCGATATCTTTGTAGCTGTCGATGAGGTGCGAATTCGTTCCGAGATTGCGCGCCACTTCCACCAGACGATTTGAGTTTGAACTGTTTTCCGAACCAACCACCAGTAGCAAGTCAGCTTCAGAGGCCACCTGTTTGACCGCGACCTGGCGGTTTTCTGTGGCGTAGCAGATATCCTGTGCAGCCGGGCCCTTAATATTTGGAAATTTCTGTTTCAGCGCGGCGATGATGTCTTTGGTCTCGTCCAGGCTCAGCGTGGTCTGGGTGAGATAGGCGACCCGATTGGGATCGGGCACGAACAACAACTTCACTTGCTCGGGATTTCCCACGACCTGGGTGACGAGTGGCGCCTCGCCTAAAGTACCCACGACTTCGTCGTGATCGCGGTGGCCAATCAAGATGAGCGAGTAACCTTCTTTGGCGAACTTTACCGCTTCAACGTGAACCTTTGTCACAAGTGGGCAGGTTGCATCGATCACCCGTAGGCCGCGGCGGCGGCTGTGCTCGCGCACCTCTGGAGAAACGCCGTGCGCGCTGTAGATGACGCGCTCGCCGTTGGGGACTTCATCCTCACTATCCACGAAGATTGCGCCTTTGCCTCGCAGTTCGTCGACCACAAAACTGTTGTGAACGATCTCTTTGCGCACGTAAATGGGCGGACCGAAGGCTTCGAGTGCGATACGCACGACATCGATGGCACGCACCACGCCGGCGCAGAACCCTCGCGGCTTCAATAGGAGTAAGGTTTTTCCCCGGCTATTTGGCACCTATCGAACTCCTTCCTGTATGTGATCGTTCCAATACCGCTGTGGATGCGGAACCAATGCCAAAATTATACGATCAGTGAACACGAATCCCATTCTGGCGGATACTCATAAGTTACTGGAAAGGGAGGTTGGGGTCAATGTAAGAGGCTGAAAGGGCGGGAATTAGCAGCGAACGGATAGATTTTCGTAGTTAACTGCAGCGCGATGATCTACCGCCTCGACTCTCTCGTAGTGGAAAGGGACACCCGCGCCTCGGCTGCTCCAGCCTCCCCCAGGATCTTCAAAGTTGTTCCATCGAGCGGAACCAACAGTATACGGGCTTCGAAAGCCTGGAGGATTAGGATGTCCTTACTCTGCAAGGCATGATTGACCAGTTCTGAGCGGTGTTTCTTGGCAAAGGCAATAGAGAACATCGCTATTGAGTACTCATCGGCTTTCTCTTCCTATACTTTAGGCCAGAACTCTACCCGTTCGCCTTGATCATCTGTTCGGCGTGCTTGCGGGAAGTGTCGGTCAGCTTGGCGCCGCTCAACATGCGGGCAATTTCTTCGGTGCGTTCCTCGCCGAGGATTGGGCGAATGCTGGTACGAATTCTGCCGCCGCGTTCTTTCTTTTCGATCACGTAGTGATGGTCGGCGAAGGTTGCGATCTGGGGTAGGTGAGTAATGCAGAGCACCTGGTTTGAGCGGGCGAGGGTTTTGAGTTTCTTGCCGACAGCTTCGGCGGCGCGGCCTCCGATGCCGGTATCGATTTCGTCGAAGACCATGGTGCGCTGGATGGTGCGTTTGGCTGCAGGGCACGGGTCGCTTGCTTTCGCGGGCGAGGGCGCCCTCTCCACAAACTCGGTACCTGCTTCTACGCTTACTTTCAAAGCCAGCATCACGCGCGATAGCTCGCCACCCGAGGCGATGTCCTCTAACGGACGCATAGGCTCGCCGGGATTGGTTGCAATCAGGTAGACCACTTGATCGATTCCTGTAGCACTCCAGTTTCCTTCTTCCTCGCTACTGGTTATCTCGATATGGAAGGTCGATTTCATCGCCAGATCGTTGATCTCTCGTTCGACCAATTTTTCCAGTTTGCGGGCGGCATCGTGGCGCTTTTTTAAGAGCAGTCGCGCAACCCGCAAGTATTCTGTACCGGCTTTGGCCAGTGCGGTGCTCAACTCGCGCAGGAGTTCATCTTTGTTTTCGATGTCGGAGAGCTTGCGGGAGACATCCACTCCGAAGGCGATTACATCGTCCAGCGCCGGACCATATTTGCGTTTCAGGCGATCGACGAGGGCCAGGCGGTCTTCTACTTCGGCCAGATGTTCGGGCGAGGCGTGGATTCCACCCGCATAATCGCGGACCGTGGCTCCGACGTCTTCAACGCTAATGCGGGCAGTCTCTAAGGTCGCCAAGGCTTCGTAGTATTTCGGTTCGTAGCGAGCCAGTTCTGCGATCTGCTTTTGAGCTGCACGCAGGGTGGAAGAGGTGGAGGCATCTCCTTCATAAAGTAGATCGAAGGCGTGCATGGCTGCGTTGTAAATCTTTTCTGCGTTCGTTAAGACGCGTTTTTCGGTTTCGAGTCTCTCGTCTTCGCCGGGCTGCAGCTTGGCGTCATCGATCTCTCGTTTCTGAAACTGCCAGAGATCGACTAAGCGGAGGCGGTCCTGCTCGTCACGCCGGAGATCAGCGATGCGGGCCTGAATATTCTTCCACGTTTCATATGCCGCTGCGGCCGGTCCGAGGTCGTTGCCGGCGAATCCGTCAAGTAGTTGCAACCGGGCCCGAGAGTCGAAAACGAGGATCGACTCGTTCTGCGCATGGATGACAGCCAAATGAGGCGCCAGTTGCCGCAGTACCGCAACCGTTGCCGGTTGATTATTCACGAAGACTCGGCCCCTGCCTTCGATAGCAATCTCGCGGCGAATGATGAGCGAGCCAGGCTCGGATTCATCGAGACCGTTGCGTTCCAGTATTTTCTCGATGGCTTCTTCCACTTCGCCTTCGCACTCGAAAACTCCGGAGAGAATAGCTTTTTCTGTGCCGGCGCGAATGACGTCGCTGGAGGACTTGTCTCCAAGCAGCAGCGCTAAAGCATCGACCAGAATCGACTTACCTGCGCCAGTTTCGCCGGTCAGCAGATTTAGCCCAGTCGCAAACTCTACTGCCGCGTTGTCGATTACTGCGTAGTTTTCGAGCCGCAGTTCAAGCAGCACAAGTCAACCTGTCGATCGCGATGTTTTGAACTTTTGCGCAGCATAGCATGAAACTGCGGCGCGAAACTCTCTTCCTTGAAGTCGGGTACTTGACCTAAGAAAAAAGCCACGACGTATAGCCGTGGCTGAAATCAATAAGTTCGGGGGCTCCGTCGGCTAGCTTGCCTTGCGATAGGGCTCGGTTTCCGATCGGGGTCCGATCACTTCTTTCCGGCGCTCGCGCAGGCGGTCCTGAAAGGTGTCCCAGCGAGGGCCAATGCCGATTGCATTGCTGTCGATGTAAACCGTATCAGTGCTGGCGGCATAGCCTCCCGTTTCGAATGCGCCCGTGTCTTCTACGTCGTCGGATAGGGCGGATTCGGCAACTGTGTCGGCTCGATTGACGCCCTCCCCGACGATGTCATTTCTACGCTCGGCTTTCTCGGAGGAAAGATTCCCCTCCATTTGGTAGGTGGTTGGAGTGATGTTTCGGTCGGTTCCGGCGCGGTGCATCACAGGATCGGCCTCCCACTTTGAGCGATAACGGCCTTCGTAGTCCGCCCATTGCTCGTCCGACTCGAGATCGCTCTCGTTGTAGGGTGGGAAACTCTCGATCTGCCGCTTGTTCAGATCGACGGCGAAATCGTCTTTGTGCTCAGCCGAGGCGCGAATCCGCTCAGCGGGCACGACAAATTTCTTGGTTGAAAGCCAGCCGCCAGTGTCGACCACAAGGTAGCGAATGTCCCCGGTGGAGTGATCGAAGATAACGTCGTCGATTTTCCCGAGTTTTTCGTCGCTCAATCCGTAGAGTTTTGAGCCGCGAATGTCTTCGGCGTCGTTGGTAAAGCGATAGTCTCTCAGCATTCCGCATTGCGCCATAGATTCCGTCCCCTCGCAAGGTAAAAGATTTACATCCGTGCTGCTTTTGGATGCCACTCGGGGGGACGGGGTATAGCGGTGAAAAATAAGTTCCTCGGCGCGCGAGGTTCCACGCCCGGGTGAAAACGCGGGGCTTCGGAATGACCCATTCAAGCGAGAACGTTGTCATTATTCTGAGGTTGGGCGATCTGGACCTTCCATTTCGCGAATACTTAGTGCAATCCGTTGATATTTCAGATTCGTATCATCAAGGTTGCAGCCCGAAAAACGTCCTATCATCTATAATCGCCAACAAAGGAAACCTCTCAAACGATGCATTTCTTCTGCTTTCTTGCCTTCTTCGTCGGCGGCGAAATCGTCGATCTTATAGCCAGTACGGGTCCGGTGGCCAAGTTTGTGCTGCTGACTTTGCTGGCGTTCAGCCTGATCTCCTGGGCGATCATCCTTACTAAATGGAGCCTGCTTCGGCGCGCGCGGCTGCAAAGCGGACGCTTTCTGCGAGCCTTTCGCAAGGCGCAGCGCTTGCAGGATATTGCCACCGTGGCCGACCAGTTCCGCCCAAGCCCGCTCGTGGGAGTGTTTGAAGGCGGATTTTTAGAATACAAGCGCCAGCTTTCGTCGCCGGGATCGTCATTGCGAAGTCTGACTGCGGTTCAACGCGGCATGCAGATTGGCGCTTCCGAAGAGATTACGCGGCTCGAGCGCAATGTTCCCTGGCTGGCGATTACCGCCGCCGTCACACCTTTCATCGGGCTGTTTGGAACCGTCTGGGGAATTATTGACGCGTTCCACGGCTTGGGGACCGCCGGAGGGGCGACGCTGCGGGCTGTTGCTCCCGGCATTTCGGAAGCTCTTATTACCACGGCAGCCGGGCTGGCGGCTGCGATTCCGGCAGTTATCGCTTACAACCTCATCGGCAATTCGATTCGAGTGTTTGCCGCCCGCGGCGACGATTTTTCGCTGGAAGTGCTCAACGCCCTTGAGAGCCTCCAGCCGCAAGTGGCGACAGCCGAAGTGAGGCGCTGATGGCCTTCACGACTTCCAACGGCCGAACGCAAACGGCTCTTGCCGATATCAACATCACTCCTCTGGTTGACGTGGTGCTGGTACTTCTCATCATCTTTATGGTGACTGCTCCGATTCTGCAGTCAGGAATCGAAGTGAGCGTGCCGAAAACACGCACCGTGAAGGAAATCACCGAAGAACGAACCGTCATCACCATCAACAAGGATCAGCGGGTCTTTCTGGGCAATGATGCGGTGAACATCAATCAGATCGCGGAGAAGTTGCGGCAGAAGATTCGCGATCCCCGCAATCAGTTTATTTTCGTGCGGGCGGATGAGAATGTTCCGTTCGGTGCGTTCGCAACTGTGATGGATGCGGTGAAGCAATCGGGCATTACCAATATCAGCATCGTGACACAGCCTCTGGAAGAACATGGCGCGAAACGCTGAGATTTTTTTTGAGCACGACAGTTGGCCGCGGGCCTTGGGCTGGTCGGCGGGATTCCACGTCGCGCTGACCGCGCTGATTTTACTGTATACCGCGGTGTTTACCGGATCGCGCGGCGAAGGCTGGGGTTCGGGCGGGGGCGGTTCGGCAATTGGCGTCTCCTTAGTCAGCAACGTGCCTTTGCCGTCCACGCAGCCCCAGGCGCAGAACGTTTTGGCGAACGAATCCAAAGGGCTGACAAAGTCGGAACCGAAGCCGGAAGAAAAAGAGCCCGACGCAATTGAGATTCAGGGCAAGAACACCAAAGTCAAACCGAAGAAAACTCCGACCCCGACGAGGGAAAAGCCAAAGCCCGCGCCCGAGCAGGAGACAAATCAAGTCGCGTTCGGTGAGGGTGGGCCGGTCAGCGGACCCTATGGCAGCTTTGCCGCCGGCGGCGCGAAGGGTGGATTTGGGGTGACTGGAAGCGGCGGGGATTTTGGCACGAAGTATGGATGGTACGTGCAGATCATCCAGCGAAAAGTTTCAGAGAACTGGCTTAAGTACGAAGTGGATCCGAGTGTCAATAGCGGGCAGCGGGTCTACATCACGTTTGATGTGGCGCGCGATGGGCATCCTTTCAACGTGCAGGTGGAGCAGTCGAGCGGCGTGCCGTCCCTCGATGTTTCGGCGACGCGAGCTTTGCAGAGAATTGACACGTTCGGACCGCTGCCCCCCGACTACAGTGGCAGCAAAATCTCGGTCGAGTACTGGTTCGATTACGACAGAAAATAAATGTGCCCTCGGTGTCTCTGGAAAGCATCAAGTGGGCAGGACACCGGGGTCTGGATTTGGCTGATCAGTGTCCCAGAAATCGAGCGTCTGCCTGATGATTCTTTAGGTTCCAAATATTGAGGTTGGCCAATCGTAACTTGCTAAGAAGAACATATCGGACTACGATATTGTCGTTCACAGTATCCTTTTATCCCAGCAGCTCGCGTGACGGCTTCAAAAGGATGGACAACAAAAATAGAAAAGCTTCACTCTTCGCAGTGCCCGGCGCCCGCCCTTCATGCGCCCTTGCTTTCTGGCTAATTGCTTTTCTGGCCATCACTTCTCTTTCTTTTGCCCAGGATTGGGTGCGGACCGGTTCGGGTCTGGGTGTGGAAAAAGTTCGCCTTGCGGTTCCCGACTTTAAGGCCGCAAACAGCGATCCTCAGAATACCTCCCTGCTCAAGACCTTCAATGACACGTTCTGGAATGATCTTGATAATTCGGGCGTCGTCGAACTCGTCTCTAAGAGCTTTTATCCCCTACAGGTGCCTGGACAGCCGACGGACGTAACATTTTCCGCCTGGAACTCGCCTCCTCCGAATGCCGCGATGCTTGCCTTCGGTAATCTAGCCGTTGCCGGCGGCAAAGCCGTAGTGCAAGGCTGGCTTTACGATGTGAAGAACACGGCCTCGCCGCAGGTATTGGGCAAGCAGTACATGGACGTTCCTACCGACGATGCAGTTCGGTTGATCGCGCACAAATTTGCCGACGAAATCATCTTCCGTCTGGGAGGCGGGATCCCGGGCATCGCCGAAAGCAGGATTTATTTTGTCAGCGACCGCTCCGGCCACAAAGAAATCTGGGTAATGGATTACGACGGCTCGAACCAGCATCAACTCACCCATCAAGGTGCGATCGCTCTTTCGCCGCGCATTTCGCCCGATGGCTCGCGGCTGGCTTTCAGCGGCCTAACTCGGGGTGGCTGGGAGATAGAGATGTACTCGACCGAACTAAACCGGCTGGTGACCTTCCCGCATTTCGGGGGCGGCAACTTTTCGCCCTCCTGGTCGCCCGATGGAACACGGCTGGCGCTCTCCTCGTCGCGCAACGGCCACTCTGAAATTTATGTTTGCGACGGGGCCGGGGGGAACCTTCGTGCCATGACCACGGGGAAGGGGCCAGATGTTTCTCCCACGTGGAATCGCAAGACCGGCGCGCAGATTGCGTTCGTTAGTGGGAGCAGCGGGCTGCCTCAGGTTTACACGATGGAGGCCGATGGAACGAACCAGCAGCGCATGACCGATCAGGGATATGCGGTCTCGCCCAACTGGGCGCCGAACGGGCAGTTCTTGACGCTGGCATGGACGCGCAAATACGGGCCCGGCGAACCCGGTTCCTCCGACATTTATTTAATGGATATTGCCAGCAAGCAGTGGGTACAGCTCACACACGATGGTGGGCGTAACGATTTTCCTTGGTGGGCGCCGGATGGAAGGCATATTGTGTTTCAATCCAGCCGGTCAGGAAAAGAAGAGATTTGGATGATGCTTGCCGATGGAAGCAAGCTTCATCAACTGACTTTTACTGGACGAAACTCGCAACCGAACTGGAGTTGGAAATAGGAATCACGGGTAAGAACGTAGCAATATAAGAATGCAGCCATAAATCGTACACTGCAGTTTGGAATACATTTCACTTCGTCTGAACTCGAAGCAGTTTCGGGTTCGCAGGAGGAATTAATGAAGAGGAACAACGTGAAAAAGATGAACCTGCAGCAGGCAGTGAAGACGCTCGCACTCGTAAGTGCATTGTGTGCAGTTATGATGTTGGGCGCTTGCAAGAAGAAAGCTGCACCGCCCCCGCCGCCTCCACCGCCGCCTCCGCCATCGCCCACCGCTTCCATTTCGGTGAGCCCGGATACGATTCAACAGGGACAATCGGCCACCCTGAGCTGGCAGACCTCGAATGCCAGCGATGTCTCGATCGATGGCATCGGTGCTGTCCAAGCCAGTGGGTCGCAATCGGTGAACCCGAGCGATTCAACCACCTATCACCTGGTTGCCAAAGGTGCGGGTGGAACACAGGAAGCGACTACACGCTTGACTGTGACGCAGGCGCCTCCACCACAACAGGCCGCCGCCCCGGGGCCGTCGGAAGAAGACTTGTTCGGACAGAATGTCAAAGACATCTATTTCGACTATGACAAGTCCGACATTCGTCCGGATCAGCAAGGTGCGATCCAGGGGGATGCGCAGTTCCTCAGCCAGCATCCGAATATCAGCTTCACCGTTGAGGGACACTGCGACTCGCGCGGATCGACAGAATACAATCTCGCTCTGGGCGACCAGCGCGCCTCCTCTGTGAAGAGCGCATTGGTTTCGGCCGGTGTGAATGCCAGCCGGATCAAGACCATCAGCTACGGCAAGGAAAAACCGTTCTGCATGGAAGAGAACGAGGCGTGCTGGCAGCAGAACCGGCGCGGACACTTCGTATATCAGAAGTAATCTCGAATGTTTCCCGTGGGCGGAGAAATCCGCCCACGGTCTTTACTTCTTTATAGTGGCACTTTTGTTTACTCACTGATAACCTGCACAACCCGCAACGCCTCCGACCCGTCTAAAATGGATTCGGGAATCCTTCCCTGCGAATAAGGCTTATGACAACCAAACGATTCTCCGCTGTTTTCGGGCTGCTAGCGACGATAGGCTTGGCTGCGACTCCCGCCTTCGGTGTTAACAAAGACATGATTCAGCTGCAGACCCAGGTGCAGCAACTGCAGGAGCAGATGACCGCCATGCAGCGCAGCTTCGACGAGCGCATGGGCGTAATGAAGAATCTGGTCGAGCAGGATACCGACGCGGTCAACAAGGTTGTGCTCGCGCTTACTGCTTTGCAGAACTCTTTGGAAAAACAGCAGGGAGATTCGACTGGCAAAGTCGACCAGCTTTCGGGTCAGATTCAGGCGCTCAACGATTCGCTCGACGAACTCAAGGCGCGGCTCACCAAAGTGAGCAAGCAGCTTGAAGACATGCAGTCTTCGCAGCAGAGCATTCAGGCCACACAAGCAGCCGACCAAGCCAAAGCGCAGGCGATGGCGCAAGCTCCGCCTCCGGATGTCCTCTATAACAATGCCCTGCGCGATTACAACGGCAACAACAACGACTTGGCCACGCAGGAATTCTCCGACTACTTAAAGTTCTATCCCAATACCGATCTCGCCGGGAATTGCTACTTCTATCTTGGCGAAATTCAGTTCCGCCAGGGCAAATATGATCAGGCGGCGCAGAGCTATGATCAGGTTCTGCAGAATTTTCCTACCGGAAACAAAGCCGCGTCAGCTCAGCTGAAGAAAGGATTCGCGCTCATCGAACTGGGCAAGCAGGATGACGGCGTGAGTGAATTGCGGCGGGTGATTCAGCGCTATCCGAAATCGAATGAGGCGTTACAGGCGCGGGAACGGCTGCGCAAAATGGGAGTTTCGAGCAGACCGGGCGTCTAGAAGACCGATTTCTTCCCGAAAATCAATCTCCCTGCAACAATAGGGGTCTAACAGGCACTCTAAGAGGGACTATGACAAAGATCTCAGCCAATGATCCCGACCGCGCCAAAGGCGCGGTTGAAGTCGAAGAACATCATCACGACGGCAATGTGGGGTTAGAAGAGCAATTGGGACACCGCGATCAGGATCCGCGAGTGAAGGGTGCGGACTCGGATTTTCCGGAGCCGGGAGAGAATCCGGAACACTCCGGCGAGCCTGTGGCGAAGAAGCCGAGCCAGAGAGCCAAGAAAAGCCGGCGTTAGCACTCTTGCTTCACGACGCCTTCCCTAGTGTCATCCTTAGGGGAGATGGGAGATTGGCTCAGCAATTCGCGTCGGAGTGGGAGGACCTCTATTCCGTCTGTTGCGGCGGTGGGAAGACGGTGGTCTTACTCACGCAGCCGACAATGTGAGGGATTGACCCCTAGCCATAGTCCGCGGCTTCTAAATTGCCATCGCGCCTACTTCTTTTTCTACTTCTACCGTGTCGACCATCACGATCGCGTCCCAGGGACAGCCGTCGAGGAAGCAGCCGTCGGGGCCTTTGCTGAGGCACTTCTTGCAACCGATGCAGAGAATAGGATCGATCGCGATGCGGCCAAATGGAGTGCTGTCCTCGTCGGGCACCCAGAACATGCAGTCTTCTACTGGGCAATATTCCACGCAGGCGGGAGAGCCGGCGCATCCGGTGCAGCATTCGGTGATCACGGCCAATTCCTTCGGCTTCTTCTTGCGCGGTGTGGTCAGGCCCTTCGATTTCGGTTCCCACTTCATTTCGTCGGGAACCATGCCGACAGCTTTGGTGGCGCCGGGTGCAGGAGGCATGGCCGGATTATACCTCAGGTCTGGGCTGCCGGCTTCAGAGCTTGGACTTTCAACTGCTCGCCTCTTCGCTGAAGGCGTCGTCCCGAACGCCAGCGTTTTTCAGCTGGCGGAGGGATCTCGCGTGAGCAATCGACGGCTTAGTCGATCTCCAGAACTAATTGGCATGTGCAGCACATGCAACTATGCTCGAAACATGTCCAAGATGATTCAACTTCGCAATGTGCCTGATGGCCTACACCGTGGACTAAAGGCCCGTGCCGCGATGGCGGGCATGTCCCTTTCGGACTATCTTCTGGCGGAGATCAAAGAAATCGCTGAGAAACCTACGCTTGACGAGCTGCGAGAGCGCCTGCACCAGCGTAAACCGGTTTCGGCGAGGATCGACAGCGCGCGCATGATACGTGAAGAGCGCAACGCTCGATGATCGTTCTCGATGCCTCGGCGGCGGTTGATTGGCTTCTTCAGACGCCTGTAGGAAGGCGCATTGAGGATCGACTTTTTTCACATAAGGAAAGCTTGCATGCGCCTCACTTGCTCGACCTTGAAGTCACGCGAGTATTGCAGCGACTGGTGCGGCAAGGAATTATCAGCGGGCTCCGCGCTGAAGAGGCGATCGACGATCTGCTCGATCTCCGGGTTCAGCGCTATCCTCACTTTGTATTCTTAAGTCGAATTTGGCAGCTGCGCGATAATTTTTCTGCGCACGATGCTGCCTACCTTGTTCTTGCGGAAGAGCTGGAGGCAACTCTGATTACGCGAGACCTCCGGCTTGCTTCTGGCTCCGGGCATGCGGCGAAGATAGAGTTGTTTTAGCGAAGTCGGACCACTCTCCCGGAATGGCACACAAGACGGCGTTTCTGTGGCGAAGGCGCTTTCCACCTCCGCCTTTCTGCTATAGTGAACCCCTGCAAAGGAGCACCCCATGGCTGGAAAAAGTCTCAACCGGGTTCAACTGATCGGCAATCTGGGCAAAGATCCAGAGGTGAAATACACGCCGCAGGGCACGCCTGTGGCCAAGCTGACCATCGCTACCAATGAGCGTTTCAAAGATAAGGCCGGCGAGTGGCAGGACCGCACCGAGTGGCACAACGTGGTGCTCTGGCAGCGGCTGGCCGAGATTGCGGGCGAGTATTTGAAAAAAGGCGGCAAGGTCTACATCGAGGGGCGGCTGCAAACCCGCTCCTGGGACGACAAGACCAGCGGCCAGAAAAAATACATGACGGAAGTTGTGGGCAATGATTTGATCCTGCTCGGCGGGCGCGGCGAGGGGAGCGGAGATTACGGCGGCTCGCGCGGGGCAGGAGCATCGGCCGGCGGCGGCAACAACTTCGACCAGCGCGTGCCGGAGCACGAGCCGGCAGGTGCCTCCGGGCCGATTACCGACGAGGATATCCCCTTCTAGAATGGGAGAAGGCGCTACCGGATTGTGCCAATTCAGGCAGGGCAAGGACTCTGCGTGCAATCGACGCGAGCTGATTGCGGCCGCAAGTGGTCCGATGATCGACGTCACGTTGACCGGGATAGACAAACATTGCTTAGTGGCAGTGCTGTGCGCCAAGAGCAAACGGCTGGGTTCTACTAATGCGCCGGCCCCGCCGGTCCCTTCCGAATCGCTTTCTTCAATGTAAACACGATCGGCACGCAGGCAAAACACGCCAGCGCCATGTAGCGGAAATCGTCTACGTACGACCAGAGGCGCGCCTGGCTGTTGAGCGTCAGATCTATCAATCCATAGGCTCGGCGCAGAGCTGTGGTCGGCGAGGACCCTTGTGCGGTGAGGTATTGCTGCATTCCTTCCAGTGAGCTGCTCACGCTGATGCGGCCCGGCCTCAACGATGCCGAGAGTTCGTTGCGGTGCAGTTGCTCGTGGCGGGCCACGATCGTGTTCACCACAGAAATTCCCACGCTGCCGCCGACATTGCGCAACAGGTTGTACAGGCCGCTGGCATTGCCGATTTCCTCGTTTTTCAGGAACGCCATTGTGGTCGTCGACAGCGGAACGAAAACGCAGCCCGAACCGAATCCGCTGATCAGGATAGCCCAGAGAAACGTCCACTGGCCGATGCTGAGGTTGACTTCGCCGAACCACAGGCTCGCGATGCCGAACAGTCCAAAACCGAAGGCGATCAGCCACCGGTTGTCGATTTTGGCCGTGAGATAGCCGATGAGCGGCATGGCGCAGATCGCTCCGATGCCGCGCGGGCTGACCGCCCACCCCGCGGCAAAGGCGGTGTAGCCCATCAGCTCTTGATAAAACAACGGCAGGAGAGTAACCAGGCCGTAGATGCTCGCACCGAAAAGTCCGATAAGAATGCATCCGATGGTGAAGTTGCGGTGTCGAAAAACCTTTAGATCGACCAGCGGCTGGCGGTGGCGCAGTTCGCGAATGAGAAACGCGACCAGCGCAAGGACTAGAGTCACTGCGGCCCAGCGAATCCAGGCGGCTCCAAACCAGTCGTCCTCCTGACCCTTGTCGAGGATAATCTGCAAAGCCCCCAGCCACACGGCGAGCAATCCGAGGCCGATGCCATCGAACTTGCCGGGGTGAGCGTTCTTGATGTAGGGAGGGTCTTCAACATAGCGGGAGATCATGAAAACCGCGAAGATGCCGACGGGAATGTTGATGTAAAACGCCCAGCGCCAGGAATACGTATCGGTGAGCCAGCCACCCAATGTTGGACCGAGCACGGGCGCGACCACGACTCCCAGAGCAAACACGGCCATCGCCATGCCGCGCTTCTGCGGAGGAAAGCTTTCGAGGAGGATTGCCTGCGAAAGAGGCTGCAGCGCACCTCCACCAGCGCCTTGAACGGCCCGCGCTAACAGGATGATCCCCAGGCTGGTGGCTGCGCCGCAGGCGAACGACGAGACAGTGAAGATGATGATGCAGGCGATGAGAAATCGCTTGCGGCCGAAGCGCAACGAGAACCAACTGCTTGCCGGCAAGATGACCGCGTTCGCCACCAGATAGCTGGTGAGCACCCAGGTCGCCTCGTCGTTCGTTGCCGAAAGGCTTCCGGCAATGTATGGCAAGGCAACTGCCGCGATGGAGGTGTCGAGCACTTCCATGAACGTGGCCAGCATGACGGCGGCGGCGATGAGCCAGGGATTAGAAGCGGGCTGTGGCGGCTGAAGCTGACTCGAATTCGTTTGCGAAGGTGCGGCAGCCATTCTCTTCCTATGACTGGCCCGTGAACTGGCCTGTGAAACTTGCCCTGCGAACAAACAATGTCAGGACGCACCGTTCGAAACGGCGGGATAATACAGATGCCTCGGCAGTGCAGCAGGTTTCAGCAAATCAGTGGCGACCTGCCAACGTCCTACTTGACGCACCCTCCACAAAGGTTTATTGACAAAAGGTATGACTGAACCATTGGCCGACAAAAAGTGCGTACCTTGCCGCGGCGGAGTGCCTCCGATTAAGGGCAGAGAGCTGCAGGCGTTGCTGAAAGTTGTTCCTGAATGGAATGCGGTGAACGAGCACCATCTGCAACGGCAATTCAAATTTCCTGACTTCAGGCAGGCCCTCGCGTTTGTGAACCGCGTGGGAGACTTAGCAGAAGAGCAAGGGCACCATCCGGATATTTTGCTGGCGTGGGGCAAGGCGGAGATCACACTGTGGACACACAAGATCGATGGCCTCACCGAGAGCGATTTCATTATGGCCGCAAAGATCGACCGGCTGGCGGCATAGTTAAGACGGATTCGGCTCACCGGCACGCGCGATCCCAGACTCCGTAGACCCTCAAACCTGAGCCCCGGTGTTCGACAATGGCATCGATTCTCGGTTTAGAATTCGTGTCGCTACTGCCCACAACCCCGCAGGAATCATCATCACGAATCCCGTCCAGGTCGCGACTATGCGGGCAGCAATTCCAGCGTCGAGAAAACGTCCGCAGACATAAGCGCCGGCAGCAATGGTCAGCATCGAGAAGCCGAGGTCGGCCGCGAAGACCCGGCCGCGAAAGCGATCGTCGGTGTGAAGCTGCAATAGGGTGGTTGAGAAAACCCATACGGTCGACCCTCCGGCGTGCGCCAATAAGGCGCACAGACTGGCCAGCCAAACCGTTCGGCAGACGCCAAGCATTCCGTAGCCAATAGCAATGGTCAGATATCCGAAGAGGATTCCGAGCTGCAGCCGCCGATCACTGCGCCCCGCCCAACGCGCCGAGATGATCGGCCCAAACAGCGCGCCCAGCCCGCGCCCACCCAGCAGTATGCTCATACCGAGCATCGCGCCGCGTACAGGATCGATGTTGCGCCAATGCACCGCAAACTCATGCGCACCCAGGACTGTAAAGATCACCCAACTTGGGCCGATCATAAGCTCGCCGGCTTTTGCAAAAATTGTGGGCAGGAGTGTCGGGTGATTGCGCACGTAACGGATTCCTTCCAGCACCGGAGAGAAATCCACCAGATCGCGGACACTTAGCGGCGCTGCCGATTCGGCGTGCGGCTCGGCGAAGCGCATTCCGCCGATCAGGATTGCCGAGGCGAGAAACGACAGCGCGTTAAGACCGAAAACGGCGTTGCGCCCAAAGAAAGCTGCAACCAGCCCTCCGACGGAAGCGCCAATCAACAGATTCACCGACCACGTCGCCGACGAAAGAGTATTGGCAATCAGCACTTCCTGCTTCGCTGCGATATTAGGAATTACCGCATTGCGCGCGGGTTCAAAAAATGCAGCCATGATTGTTTCGGCCAACAGCAGCGGATAAATCAGCCAGACCATCGACCGCGACTGCACCAGCAGCATCGCCAGCACTACAAAAAACCTAACCACGTCAGCGGTGATCATGACGTGCTTACGGCGTAGGCGGTCGTTCACCACGCCAGCAGTTGGTCCGATGAATGTTTGTGGCAATACCTGAAGAACCAGCGCCAGCGCGACCGAACTGGCGTGCCCGGTCAACTGCAGCAGCAGCGTGTAAATCGAGAGCGTGTAAAACCAGTCGCCGATTTCGCTGACGATCTGCGCCAGCCACAAGCGGCGGAAATTGCGGTTTTCCCCGACCAGGCGCAGATAGGATGCCAGCGAAATCGTGGGCACTCCGCGCTCCGGCTGGGGCTCCATGGGAATGGCTAGAGTAACAAAGAAGGAGTTTGAGCTGGGAATGGGCCCCGAGATTAGGTCGTGTGAACGAAAATCAATGCAACTGGTCTCCCGGAAACTTACTGCAGCCGTAGCTTGATCTTCAAGTCTTCGGCAATCTGCTTGCCGTGGAAGCGGCCGTTCTCGATAAAAATCTCGTTGGTTCGCGATCCGGCGACGATCACTCCAGCCACATAAATCCCTGGAACGTTGCTCTCCAGTGAAACCGGATCACAGACCGGGCGGCACTGCTCATCCGATAATTCAATTCCCATGCTGCGCAGAAAGTCGTAGTCGGGATGGTAGCCGATCATCGCCAGGACGAAATCGTTTTTCAGGCGAATGGCGCCTCGGGGCGTGTTCACCACGACGTGATCGACCCCGATTTCCTGCACCGTACTGTTGAAATAGGCTTCGATCTCTCCGTTTTTGATGCGGTTTTCGAGATCGGGCTTGATCCAATACTTAACGTGGTGATGCAACTGCGAGCCGCGATAAGCGATCGTGACGCGCGCGCCGTGCCGCCACAGATCAAGCGCGGCAATCGCGGCGGAATTCTTGCCCCCAATCACCAGCACGTCGGTGTCGTAGTAAGGATGCGGCTCGCCGTAGTAGTGCGAGACCTTGGGCAGATCCTCCCCCGGTATGCAAAGTTGGTTGGCAAGATCGTAGTAACCGGTGGAAACGATGACTTTGCGCGTACGGTAGTCGTGTGGACGGCCGGCACGGTCGGTGGCCGTGATGCTGAAATTTCCGTCTTCCCCCATCACGGTTTTCACCCACTCGTACTGCCGAATATCCAAATGATAGTGCTCGGCCACCTTGCGGTAGTACTCAAGCGCTTCTTCCCGCGTCGGCTTCTGGTGCGCGGTCGAAAAAGGTACGTCGCCGATTTCCAGCAGCTCCGGCGTAGTGAAAAACAACATGCCCGCGGGATAGTGAAAGAGCGAATTCACCAAACATCCCTTGTCGACGATGATGACTTTAAGGCCAATCTTCTGCGCTTCGATCGCGCAAGCCAGGCCTGTGGGACCGGCTCCGATGACCAGAACATCGCAGCGCATCTCGGGTTCGGCAAGGGTCTGAGCCTTGGCCAGGGTTTCGATCTCTTCGGCAGCGAAAAGGTCAGGCATCAGCTTTCGGGGACAATACTTGCAAGATCAAGATGAAGATGATTAGAGACCGATGATTCTAGCATGCTGGCGGTGAGAGGCGATGCCTCTTCTATAACACCCTAAGCGCGGGACGCCCTCCGTTCCGCGCTATAATTTTCAGTTAATCCTTGGCTGAATTCTTATCAGGACACTTATGGCCACTTCAACCGAAGCCACCGTCCGTAGCCGCACGGAATCCGACAGCATGGGGAAAATCCAAGTCCCCGGCAATGTTTACTGGGGTGCTCAAACCCAACGCTCGCTGCTGCATTTCAATATTGGTCGCGACACCATGCCGCCCGAGCTGATACGCGCCTTCGGCATTCTCAAGAAGGCTTGCGCGCTCGTGAATCTGGATCTGGGCAAGCTGCCAGCGGATAAGGCCAAGTTGATTGTGCAGGCCGCCGACGAGGTCATATCGGGCAAGCTCAGCGATCAGTTTCCTCTACGCGTCTGGCAAACCGGCAGCGGCACACAGACCAACATGAACGTCAACGAAGTGATCTCCAACCGTGCGATCGAGATCGCGGGTGGCGAGATGGGATCGAAGAAGCCAATTCATCCCAATGATGATGTCAACATGTCGCAGTCGTCGAATGATACGTTTCCGACTGCGATGCACATCGCGGCGGCGGACCGCGTGAAGAATTCGCTGATTCCGGCCGTTCGAAGCGTGCGCGATGCTATCGCGGCGAAGGCCAAAGAATTCGACAGCATCGTGAAAATCGGCCGCACGCATCTGCAGGACGCTGTCCCGCTCACTTTCGGCCAGGAGTTTGGCGGCTGGGCAAGTTTGCTGGAGCGCGATATCAAGCGTTTGGAGCAGGCGCTCGACGGTCTCTACGATCTGGCCATCGGCGGAACGGCCGTTGGCACAGGACTGAATACTCACCCCGAATTTGCCGAGCGCGCTGCCAAGAAGATCGCGGAGCTCACGGGACTTCCCTTCCGCTCACACGGCAACAAGTTTGCCGCGCTTTCGGCGCACGATGAAATCGTCTTCGCCCAGGGTGCGATGGAGACGCTGGCTGCATCGTTCATGAAAATCTCTAACGACATCCGCTGGCTGGCATCCGGCCCACGCTGCGGCTTGGGAGAGCTTTCCATTCCGGAAAACGAACCGGGATCGTCAATCATGCCGGGGAAAGTGAATCCAACGCAATGCGAAGCGATGACCATGGTCTGCGTGCAGGTTCATGGAGCGACGGCGGCGGTCGGATTTGCCGGATCGCAGGGCAATTTCGAACTCAACGTCTACAAACCGGTGATTATTTACAACTTTCTGCACTCGGTCACGCTGATCGCCGACGCGTGTCACGGATATGTCGAATACATGATCAAAGGCATCGAGATCGACCGCGCGAAGGTCGATTGGTACGTGAAGAACTCGCTGATGCTGGTGACGGCGCTGGCTCCCAAGGTGGGATACGACAAGGCCGCGCAGATCGCCCACACCGCGCATATGGATCACAGCAGCCTGCGCGAGGCGGCTGTGAAGTTGGGACATCTCAGCGGCGAGGAGTTCGATCAGTTAGTGAAGCCGGAAAGGATGACACGGCCGTAGGGCCAAAGCGTTATAGTTGGAAGGAATCATCAGTCCGACTGCTTATTCCGCTGCTTCTTCCAATTCCTTCACGAGGGTTGTCTCCGGCTTTTCCTTCGGCGTAGTCGTTATCACCATCACACTCCCTAGCACCAGCATCGTTCCCAGTACAGTCCGAGTGCCCAGCGCTTCGCCGCCGACAAAATATCCCAACAGCACTGCGACGACGGGATTCACATACGCATAAGTCCCAACCTTGGTCGGCGACTCGTGATGTATCAGCCACACATACGCGGTAAACCCAATAATCGATCCGGCGAAGATCAAGTAGGCGAGGGCTGCCCATACGCTCGATGGAATTGTCCGGATGGAAAACCCTCGGAAGTCTCTAAACGACGCCGCAGCCAGGGCAAGCATGAGACCGCCCGTGAGCATCTGGGCGCTGGAGCTCATTGCTTTGGATTCGGGCAACGGCAGCTTGCGGGTAAGGATAGACGCGATCGACCAACTGATGGCGGCGATTAGAAGTGCTGCCGCTCCGAGCGGATCAACTGAGGCTTGGCCCAAGCCCACGGCAGGATTTACCAGGACCGCCACGCCCCCTAAACCAACCAGCATGGCGAGCGCTAATCGCGGGGTTAACTTCTGGGTGCGCAAGAAAACAATTTCTGAAAGCGCCATGAAGACCGGGATGGTTGCCAGCATGACGGCTGCTATCCCAGACGCGACGCGGCGCTCCGCCCAGAAGAGCAAACCGTAGTCCAGGACGAAAATCGCAAATCCGAGAAGAGATGCCCCGGCCCATTGTCTGCCGGTGGGCGAAGGCGTGCCCGTGGCCCGCATCCATGCGTATAACAGGATTCCAGCGGTAAAAAAGCGCATGGCGGCAAATAGAAGCGGGGGCACCTGCTGCACGCCGATGCGGATCGCCAGAAACGTAGAGCCCCAGACGAAATAAATGACGGCGAAAGCCAGAAGAGTCTTCCACCGCGGCGGTTTGTATGTGGCGGGCATAGGAGACATTGGCCGAAAGTCGAACCCCACTTTGGCTGTTAGATCACGCGGACTGATCTCCGGAAGCAAGAGTCAGCTACGAAAAGTTTCGATAGGAACCAGAATTGAAACCGGCAACACCAGCGCCGATCAGACGGCGAAACGACGGGATCGGTTGATGAGACTACTTCTTCAGCAGGCTGGTATGGCTGGCGACGCATTGCCAACGGCCGTCGGTGAAAACCCAGGTGTCGGTGAAACGGCCGACGTGCTCGTAGGGCTTGCCCGCGTATGTGCCCTTGGTGCGATAGGCGCCGACGACAACGGCAGAGTCGCCGTACATTCTCACCTTCGCATCCTGGATGGTGAGGCTGGCCAGGTCAAATTGCGGGTCTTTAATATCAGCAAGAAACTTGTTGCGGTCGCTGACCTCGCCGTCGTATTCCGTGTTGACGAAGTTCGCTCCGAGCATAGCATCGAGTGAGCGTGCGTCACGGTTCACCTGGGCTTCGTTCCACAAGCGTTCCATGAACAGCAGTTTTGTTTGCTGAGAATCGTCCTTCGATTTCTGGACGGACGCTTGCCCGAGCGCAAAGGCTGATAATAGAAGGCAACAAAAGGTCGTTCGAAGCATGGGTTCGTGCTCGTCCACCGCATCCCCACGTGGAGCGGACGCTGCGAAAAGATAGCAGCAACTACCGCAGACTCGTTATGGAAAAAAGTGACTCGCGTTACGGAGGTCACACGGGGAAAACCTCCTTTCGTAAAAGAGGCGAGAACAGGGAACCCCGGGTCCGATTCTTGGCCGTGCAAAACGCCCAACTTAGAAGTGCCGCACCCAGTTCACTTTCGTATCATCGATCGTAGCCGTGCTGGTGGGTCCGTTCTGTGGGGAGGCTGCCACGCAGAATACTGCTAGCTATGCCAGGAAACCTAGGTTCCTGATGGTACAAGTATTCCTTTCGGAAGGGAGGTTATTGCCATGCAGGGCACGTTTACGCAGTAAGAAGTATTCAGTAAGCCCAGCGCAACAAAGCCGCACCCACCGTGAACCCCGCACCCACGGAAGCCATCAGCACCAGACTTCCCTTCTTTAGCTTCCTCTCTTCGATCGCGGTATTCATCGCCAGCGGAATCGTTCCTGCCGTCGTGTTTCCGAAGCGGTCAATGTTAACGATGACGCTCTCTGGCCGCAGGCCGAGGCGATCTGCTGTGGCATTGATGATACGCAGATTGGCCTGATGAGGAATAAACGCGTCGACATCCGAGCCTTTGAGTCCATTCCGCTCGAGCAACTTCAGGCAGGCTTCGGTCTGCTTGCGCACGGCGAATTTAAAGACCTGCTGGCCATCCTGATGAACGTAATGCATTTTCTGATCGACCGTCTCGTGCGAGGAGGGATTGAGACTGCCTCCGCCGGGCATATAAAGGAAGCACCCCCCCGATCCATCGACTTCGTGAATGAAATCGATCAATCCAACGGAATCGTCTTCCGCGGGCTCGAGAATTACAGCGCCGGCTCCATCACCGAAGATCACGCAGGTAGCGCGGTCGCTGTAATCGATGATCGAAGACATCACGTCAGCGCCGATCACCAGCACTCTTTTATGTACGCCGGTGGCCACGAACTGAGCTCCGGTTTGCACCGCGTAAACAAACGCCGAGCAGGCGCCCGAGAGATCGAATCCCCACACACCCTGCGCGCCGAGTTTGTGTTGCACCAGGCAGGCGGTGGAAGGAAAAAACATGTCCGGTGTAACGGTTCCCACGATGATGGCATCGATGTCGCTCGGACCCAGCCCACGTTGTGCTAACGCTTTCTTCGCGGCCTCAACCGCCAGATCGCTGGTGGCGACGCCTTTATCAACAATGTGACGTTCGCGAATCCCAACCCGGGCAAGAATCCAGTCGTCGGTGGTGTCGACCATTTTTTCCAGGTCGGCGTTGGTTAGCAGGCGTGGCGGCACATAAGTGCCGAGGGCGCTGATTTTCACTCTCGCGTTCGTGCCGCAAGACTTGCCGTGATCGTTCAATGAAGGCTCCTGATCTAGTAGAAGCAGTATTTTGAACGATTGAAGCAGGAATGTCTAACTCAGCGGCAATGCCCAGGTTTACTTTGCCGCTTCGCCAATGCAGAACTCTAGGCGGCTCGACGCTCTTTTTCGATTTGCATCCACTCGCGTACGAAGTTCGGACAGGAGACGATGCCGAAGTAGCGACCCTCGCCGCCAATCAGATAAGTAAGAGCGACCCGGTCCAACTCTCGCAAATGAACCATGTCGAGCAGCGGCCACAGGCCGCAGTCAATCGCGGACGCAACGAGCTGATCAAGATACGATAAATGCCCTTGAGATAAACTGCCGGACACGCGAATGGTAACGGATGGGGAAACTGGCTTTTGCGGAAAATTGTAAATCATTTCTGCTCGACGCCCTTCCATGAGATTTAGTCAGAAGCCTTACTCATAAGGACGAGCGCACAGAGCGTTTCTTGCGCAAAGAGTTTGTAAGAATGTGTAAAAGGCAGTCGAGCGAACCGCAGGCGGTCCACGAAGAAATAAGCCAGACACCGGCGACCCACTGCACACGCAAGAGCCCGTTACCGTTGCTTCCTTCCGGACCTGGCGGGGTTGGCGAGAGTACGTCGCGTGAGACCGATGCCTGACCTCAACCATCTTATCAAACGAAACTGTTGAGTTTGTTAAGCCGGGGTGGAAGCGCGGCATTTGAGGAATCTCGGCGGTGACTTTCGGTGCAAGGAATTGCCACTAAGGCCTTCCTTTCTTGATTCACTTGTCAAACAATAGAGAGATTGGCGGGTGGCGCCGACAGCCCATTGATCGGAAGGTGCGTCGATTTCGCCTCTTCACCTGTCTCTGAAGTCTCATGTCAGAAACCGCAGCGCAATTCGACGTAATTCCAGTCTCACGAGCGATCAATAAGTATTTTGAGCTCGCTATTTATCTACTTGTGCTTATGGGGTTCGGAACGCTGGCTAGCACCGGCACGCTTGATGTACCAACGGTCTTGCTGGTTGGAGCCGCTTTGGCTTTCCGCGGATATCTACTGGCCTCCAGCCGGAGAATGGTGATTCCGCAGAAGTGGACCACGCCTCTGAGCATCGCCTATTTCGTTTTTTATGCGGCCGATTATTTATTGTTCTCCCGCAGCTTTCTCACCGTGACGGTGCACCTTGTACTTTTCGCGGTCGTTGTGCGCACCTTCTCACTCCGCCGCGATCGCGATTACTTGATGCTGGCAATTGTCGCGTTCCTCATGGTTCTGGCGTCGGCGGTGCTCACCGTCGACAGTGTTTTCGTGGCATTCTTTGCTGGGTTCATGTTGATGGCGGTGGCCACTTTCATCCTGATGGAAATGCGGCGCTCCGGCCAAAACGCTACGGTTCAGGCGCGCCACTCACCGGATGCGCACGAGCATCGGCATCTCGCTTTTTCTCTGGCGCGACTGACGCCGGCGTTGGTGCTGATGATCCTGACGGGGGCGTCTGCCTTGTTTTTCGTTCTGCCTCGCATGTCGGCAGGCTACATGGGCGCGTATGCCTTCGGAACCAATTTCGCCACGGGCTTCAGTGACAGAGTACAACTGGGAGGCATCGGGCAGATTCAACAATCGAATGCCGTCGCCATGCACATTCAGATCGATGGCGATAAGCAAGGGCGCTACGCTTTGCACTGGCGAGGCGTCTCGCTGGCCTTCTTCGATGGTCAAAGCTGGTCGAACCCGCCGGAGCAATACCTGCTGCACCGCGGTGCGAACGGCGCCTTCTCGCTTCCTGAATCCAGAATGAGTGAGGCTGGACCGTCTCGCAGCCAGAGTGCGCCGCATGACTTCCACCGCTTGATTCACTATCACGTCTTGATGGAGCCGATGGGCACCAATGTTTTTTTTCTGGCTCCGTGGCCTCTGCAAGTCAGCGGTGGCTATCGAGCGTTGCAGATTGATTCGGGCGGGGCTGTATCAGATATCGACAGCCAGCGCGGCGTGAGCATCTACGAGGCCGATTCAGATATATCCGTTCCATCTACCGATTTGCTTCGTCATGCCAATGACTTGCTGCCGCCGTTCGCCCTGGATTACCTGCAGCTTCCCACTCTCGATCCACGCATCCCACGGCTAGCTAGCCAGGTCTCAAATGCGGCGACCAACAACTACGACAAAGCCGTGGCGGTAGAGAAGTATTTAAAAACTCATTACGGATACACTTTGCAATTGTTGCGCACTCCCGTTGACGATCCTCTCGCGAATTTCTTGTTCGAACGGAAACAGGGGCACTGCGAGTACTTCGCATCGTCGATGGCCGTGATGCTGCGAACGTTGCGCATTCCGTCACGGGTTGTGAACGGCTTTCGCAGCGCAGAGTTCAACGACCTCACCGGCCAGTATGTGATCCGCGCCAGAGATGCGCACGCCTGGGTGGAAGCTTATTTCCCCGGCTACGGCTGGATTACCTTCGATCCTACGCCGGGCGGCGGAGTTGGCTCACCGCAAGGTTGGGGCCGCGCGATGCTTTACCTCGACGCTGCCGCATCGTTCTGGCGCGAGTGGGTAGTGAGCTACGACTCGTCGCACCAGTATGTTCTCGGCCATTCAGTTTTAACTGAAACGCGCAGCAATTTGGATCGCACGCGGATGAAGGCGCGGTTGCTCTATGCGCGCCTTCTCAGTCTCGCTCGCAAAGATCAGCGTGGCGCAGTTCGTGCTCCCGCGTGGTGGTTGGCGATGTGCGCCTCGGCCGGCATATTTTTGCTCGCTCTCGTGAACTCCGGCCGGATTATTCGGGCGGTTCGGATGAGACGGCTGCGGGCGCATCCTGAAAGGTCGCTCGAGCAGGCATCGACCATGTGGTATGAACGGATGGCGAAATTTCTTTCCCGCCGAGGAATTGAAAAATCGCGTTCGCATACCGCGCAGGAGTTCGCGCGCACCATTGAAGATGCACGGCTTCAGTCGCCAGTGCGGCGATTCACCGACGCCTACGAATCGGCGCGATTCGGCAATTCTCTGGAAGACGCTCGCAAACTGCCCGAACTGCTGGAGGAAGTAGAATCGGCTGCGAAGAAATAAACGGCTTTCAAAAGTTCCAGGTTAGTCCCCCGCCCAGAAAATAATTGTGCTGGCGCGTCTTGCCGGTATCGGCCAGGGGCAGGTCGGGGGTTCCCGACCAAAAATCCCGAAACTCCCCTCGAATGCCCAGACGATGGAAACGTCCGCTGCAAGGCCTCACGTCGATGCCAAGTCCGCCTTGAAGCGCGCCAGAGGTTGTAGAGGCGGCTGGGTTCGCACCACCATAGATCAGATTCTTGTTTTCGCTGAAATGGGCGAAGCCTCCGCCAAAGCTAACCCAAGGAGAAACTTTCGTCGACGGAAAAAAATTCAGTCGCGCCGCCGGAGTGAAGAATATCTGCTGGTAATCGGTGGGAACGACGTTCGCCCCCGAATTTAGATCTTCATCAAGATTGAAGGCCACCGGCACTTCCGCCGAAACGCCGAACATGGGAGTACTGAAAAGACGGCGGGCATAACTCAGTTCAAACGTGAGCCCTTTGCCCGAGCGAACAAATGGATTGAAATAAGTCGCACCTTGAATTCCCTGATCGCTGATGAACACTCGCCCCAGGCTCCCCGTCACTTCATTCTTTTCATCCTGCGCCGAAGCGCTAGCGGCGACAATGGCGATAATCATCGCCAAGGCCGCGCACGCGCCATATCTAACCGGCATTTCCCCTCCGCATAGGAAGCACGATTTCCTCGGTGAAGTTAGCCTAGCATGAAGTGTTTGGTCTCCAATCGCGGGGCTGCTACCTTTCCTGATGCCGGTCGAGCCTTGCCGGAGGAGTCATAGCTGTCCGGGGAAAGCTAGGGAAAAATGTTAAAATAACGAGACTACATGCCTTCTGGAAGACCCACTATCACCGCACCCATCAAGAAATCTGCCAACGGAGCGTCGCAGGCCGCTGCTGCGCCGTTGACCAAAGTAGGTTTCGTCAGCCTGGGATGCCCGAAGAACTTGGTCGACAGCGAAGTCATGATGGGGCTCCTCACGCAGGCTGGCGCTGAACTTTCGCCTCGCGCCGAGGACGCTGACGTGATCGTGGTCAACACCTGCTCCTTCATCCAGAGCGCGCAGCAAGAGTCGGTGAACACTATTCTTGAAATGGTTGAGCACAAGAACTCAGGGCGAGCGAAGAAAGTGATCGTTGCGGGTTGCCTGGTCGAACGCTTCCGTGACGAGATCAGGAAACGAATTCCCCAAGTCGATGCCGTGGTTGGAACGGGAGAGCTGCAAAACATTCTTGCCGCAGCTGGAGTTGAGACCTCATCGGCTCGAAACAATAATTCGCCGTTTGTAGTGCTGAATTCGCGGGCCGAGGGTGACGCGCGCGAAGCACAGGGACGCTTTTCCCGCGAGCAGTGGGCTGGGGCGATTGCCGACTTGCCCAACTACCTGTATGACGATGAAACCCCGCGTGTTCTTGCAACAGCGAAGCACACTGCCTACCTCAAGATTGCCGAGGGCTGCGATCATCCTTGCAGCTTTTGCATTATTCCTCAGTTGCGCGGGAAATTTCGCTCGCGCCGCTTCGAATCGGTCATTGCCGAAGCTGAGCGATTGGCGCGGAACGGCGTGCGGGAAATTACTCTGATCGGCCAGGACACGACCTGTTATGGCGAAGATTTGGGGCTGAAGGATGGATTGGCGCTATTGCTCGAAAAGCTCGCCGGCATCGAAGATTTGCGGTGGGTTCGTTTTCTATACGCTTATCCCAACAAGATCACGGAAAAGCTGGTCCAGACCATCGCGAAGCATGAAAAGATTTGTTCTTACATGGATGTGCCTCTTCAACATGCATCGGCCTCGGTGCTGAAGCGGATGAAGCGCGGAGGTGGGGCCGACGTTTTTCTTCGATCCATCTCGAAAATGAAACGGGCGATTCCCGATCTCACTTTGCGCACTTCGTTTATTGTCGGCTTCCCTGGCGAAACCGAGAAGGAATTTGAGGAGCTCTGCGATTTCGTACGCGAAGTTCGCTTTGATTGGATGGGAACTTTCAGCTACTCCGATCAGGAAGGAGCCGGCGCATACGATCTGGAAAAGAAGCTTTCGGTTGCCGAAATTGAGCGGCGTCGCAAACACCTGATGGGCATTCAGCGGCAAATCAGTCGGAGGAAAAAGAAGGCGCTGGTCGGAAGAGAGTTCGAACTGCTTCTGGAGGGAATGTCAGACGAGACCGATCTCCTGATGGAAGGGCGCACACCGATGCATGCGCCTGAAATCGACGGCAAGCTTTTTGTAAACGATTTTCCTGCGGAGCTCACTCCGCAGCCAGGTGAATTCTATCGCTGCGAGATTACCGAAGCGCACGACTACGATCTGGTTGCGAGGATTGTATAGTCGTGTTGATCGAGGCTCCGAAAGCTACGGAGTGAAGCTGGTTCGTCCCATGGCCCGTAAGAGCGCTGTCAAACTTCGCTGCCCGATTTGCAAGAAATCCGTAAAAAGTAATGATGCGGAGTTTCCTTTCTGCAGCGCCCACTGCCGGACGATCGATCTGGGAAAATGGGCGAGCGGTGCTTACGTCATCCCTTCACCGGTTACCGACGCCGAAGAACAAGTGGAGGACATCCTTTCACGAGATCGGGATGAGGATTTGTGAAGCCGCAAACCGAAACGCCTTCGACCGAACCCGGTTGTACGATCGAGCCGACGGTATCAAGGCCTCGGATACCGTGGTGGGCTGAACTGGCCGCTACTTTTTTCGGCGTGGGCAGAATCAAGCCCGGACCTGGAACATGGGCGTCGGCACTGACAATGCTGCTGTGGGCGGCCCTGGCGAGCCAACTCCCGTCGACAGCGCGTACCGCCGTGACAATCGCTTTGGCATCGCTTGTCATCGCGGTTGGTACTCCGGCAGCCACCCTTGTTTCACGGGGCTATGGAATCAAAGATCCGCAGTTCGTGGTGATCGATGAGGTTGCGGGGCAACTCATCGCGCTGATCGCCGTGCCGCTTTCCTGGAAATTGTTTCTAACGGCCTTTATTCTTTTTCGCGCCTTCGATATTCTGAAACCGCCACCGGTACGGCAGTTGGAGACGCTTCCCGAAGGCACGGGAATCGTTCTGGATGACGCTGCCGCGGGTCTCTACGCTCTTTTAGCCGTGCATCTATTGATGCGCGTTGGTCTTCTAACATAATTAGTTCCGGAGTTGATCGAGCATTTCCTCATGGGATTTTCTGAACGCATCCTGGGCAAGAAAAACGTGAACGGGGGACCGCATATCGAATCGGTCTCGCCGGTGCTGGCGCTGGCTGGAGGCGAAGTGCGCATCGCCGGCTCGGGACTTCGGCCGCAGCAACTGCAGCGTCCGCGAGTGCAATTTGGCGATGTTGAAGGCGGCGTGGTGGTCAGCTCCGACTCGTTCCTGGTTGCCCGCGTACCCCACGGTGCTACCACCGGACCGGTTGTGGTCGCCACCGACGGCCACATCAGCAATGCCCAAACCGTCAAAGTGGCAGTCCCTATCGCGGAGAGCCTGCACCCGGTGACGAACCCAGCGCTTGACGCGCAAGGCAACATTTATGCGACTTTCTCCGGTTCGCGAGGGCAAAAGGTTCCCATCGCAATTTTCAAGATCGATACCAATTACACGGTCAAACCTTTCGTGGCTGAGATGATGAACGCCACGGCGATCGCCTTCGATCGCGAAGGCCAGATGTATGTGTCCTCGCGCCACGACGGCGCGGTCTATCGCGTCGCGCAAAATGGAACCATGACCACCTACGCGGGAGGGATGGGAATTGCCACGGGCATCGCATTCGATCGAAATGAAAATCTGTACGTCGGTGATCGTAGCGGCACCGTTTTTAAGATTGGCCGCGACCAGCAGGTGTTCGTATTTGCCACATTGGAGCCGAGCGTTTCTGCATATCATCTCGCCTTTGGACCGCAGGGAGATTTGTTCGTTACCGGGCCCACGACGTCGAGCTTTGATTCCGTATACCGCGTCGACCCGCAAGGGACGGTTCACAAGTTTTACCGCGGCCTCGGACGTCCGCAAGGATTAGCCTTCGATGCAAGCGGCAATCTCTATGTCGCCGCTTCGCTTGCAGGCAAGCGTGGCATCGTCAAAATAGCAACGGATGGTAAGGCCAGTCTGGAAGTCGCTGGCCATGGGCTCGTCGGCCTTGCCTTTGCGCCGGGCCGTAGCGTGATTCTGGCAACCACCGATGCGGTACATCATCTTGCGTGGAATATTCCCGGCTTACCGCTGCTTCCAGAATAAATTGCAGTCGTGGATTAGTTTTTCTATCTTTCGTGAGTTGATCCCGTCCCGCCCTTCCGTCATTTCATTTACACTTCTAGCCGTGAATGCGGAAATCATTGCCGTCGGCTCTGAACTGCTGACGCCTTTCCGCGCTGACACCAATTCGCTCTACCTGACCGAGCAGCTCAATAACCTGGGAGTTGAGGTTATTTTCAAAGGCGTGGTTGGCGATGATCTGCAGAACCTGACCGCGGCGGCCCAACATGCTCTTTTCCGCTCTGAGATAATCGTGTTCAGCGGCGGCCTCGGTCCGACCGAAGACGATTTGACTCGCGAAGCCGTCGCCGAAGCCCTCGGACTGCCATTGCGCCGCGATGAAAATGTTCTGTCCCGCATCGAGCAGCGTTTTGCTGCCCACGGCTGGGAGATGTCACCCAACAATGCCAAGCAAGCCGATATCCTCGAAGGCGCTGCGCCTCTACCTAATGCCAACGGTACCGCGCCGGGACAGTGGCTCTGCGGCAAATTCGATGGCCGCGAGCGCATCGTCATCCTGCTGCCCGGCCCTCCGCACGAACTGAAGGCGTTGTTCGAGGCGGAATGTCGTGAGCGGCTGCGGTCAAAGTTGCCGCAGGCCTTCATCGCCACTCGCGTGTTGAAGGTTGCCATGCTAGGCGAATCGCATGTGGATGCTCGTGTCGCGCCGATTTACAAGCGCTACCCTGACGTGCAAACCACTATCCTGGCAGGAGCGGGGGAGATTCAGCTGCATTTCAAATCTCGTGCTATGAGCCTTGAAGCAGCGCAGCAGCGGGCGGACGAAGTGGCCGACGCCGTCGAGGAAGAACTCGATGATGCTGTCTACTCACGAAAGGGTGAGTCGCTCGAACAAATCGTCGGCTATTGGCTGCAAATGCGCGGCGCAACCCTAGCCGCGGCCGAATCGTGCACCGGCGGAATGTTCGCCGAGAGGATCACTTCGGTGAGCGGCAGCTCGCGCTACTTTGCCGGCGGCGCCATCGTATATTCGGACGCGTTGAAAACTGAACTCGCGGGTGTTCCCGCCGACATGATCAACCGTCACGGTGCTGTGAGCCGCGAAGTAGCGGTGGCGCTCGCCGAAGGCATTCGCTATCGATGTGACACAACCTTCGGCATCGGCATCACAGGTATAGCAGGCCCTGGAGGAGGAACGCCGCAGAAGCCCGTAGGCCTGGTATTTCATGCTTTAGCTGGCGATAGCGGAACGGAAGTAGTGGAGCGCAACTTTCCCGGTGATCGTAAGCGCATTCGTACCTATGCAGCAACCATGGCGCTCGATATGGTGCGCAAGGCTCTGATGTAAAGCGGTTGAAAACTCTGCTTCTATATGCGGCTTTTCGTCGCCATCGAGATCGAGAGTGACACGCGCGAGAAAATCACCACCTTCCTGGACGGTGTCCGAGAATTTGCTCCCGATGCCATCTGGGTGCGTCCTGAGTCGCTGCACATCACTTTGAAATTCATCGGGGAGAAGAGCGAGCAAGAGGCTGACCATATCAAACGCGGATTGGGAACTATTCTCGCCGGAGCATTCGACATGAATATTCGGGGCTGTGGATTTTTCCCAACTACAAGGGCGCCGCGAGTGTTTTGGATCGGCGTGGACGCTGGGCCGGAACTCGGCGCGCTCGCAGCCAGTATCGATCGAGCCTTGGCGGAAATTGGCATTCCAAAGGAAGAGCCTGCCTTCAAGCCCCACCTGACGCTTGCACGTGCCGGTGACAGTCGCCGAGTCCGCAAACACGGGGACAAGAATCGACCAGCCAGCTTTCATGTTTTGCAGAAGAAACTTACCGCGCTGTCAGCGCCTGAGTTTGGTACGATGACCGCCCGTGAGTTTTTTCTGTATCAAAGCCGGCTTTCGCCGGGTGGATCGAAATACACTAAGCTCGTGCGATTTGCGCTGCAAGAGCGCTTTCAAACATCTTAATGAGCCGATTGGTGCTTATCGCCGTTGCCAGCTACTTTCTTGGGTCCATCCCTTTCGGCTATCTGCTTGTTCGGTTCGTTCGCGGCGAAGACGTACGCCTTAGTGGCAGTGGAAATATTGGAGCAACCAATGTTTCGAGAAAATCGCCATTTCTCGGAGTGATCACTCTTCTCCTGGACGCGCTTAAAGGAATGGCCGCGGTCTGGTTGGCGTATCGTTTATCGGCCGGTTTGACGGAAAGTGGCCAATCCTATCCAACCGTGGCAATTGCAGCATTTTTCGCGGTGGTTGGACACATTTTTCCCATCTGGCTGAGATTTCGTGGAGGCAAGGGAGTTGCAACAGGACTTGGCTCATTCCTCCTCATCGCTCCCAAATGTGTGCTGGTGGCGGCTGGTATTTTTATAGTCGTGGTTGCAATCTTTCGCTATGTATCGCTGGGATCAATTGTTGCGGTGGCGGCTTTCCCGATTCTACTTTTAATAGACGCACCGAAGAATGGTAACGCCGCCCCCCTGATTTGGATTGCCGCAACTTCCCTGCTTATCATCGAACGCCATTATGCCAATATCCGCAGGCTCGTCAGCGGCACAGAAAGCCGCTTAGGAGTAAAGCGCGCATGAGCCAGATCGCAGTGATCGGCGCGGGCGCTTGGGGCACAGCCTTGTCGATTGTGCTCGGACGCGGCGGATGTCACCAGGTGCGGCTCTGGGCCTACGAGAAAGATATTTGCGAGAGCATCGCGCAACGGCGTCTAAACGAAGCATTTCTCCCCGGCCACCCGATTCCAATGAGCGTGACTCCTTTCAACGATCTCGCTGGGGCGCTGGCAGGCGCCAGCATCGTGGTGAGCGTCATGCCTTCGCAACGTTGCAGAGCACTGTTTGAGCAAATGGCTGCGCACTTGTGCGAGGAACCCATAATCGTCAGCGCGACCAAAGGACTGGAAGAGCAGTCGTTGCTGCGCATGACCGAGGTGATCGCACAAACACTTCGCGCCAGCAATCATTCGACGCCTCGCATCGGCGCGCTTAGCGGGCCGTCGTTCGCTGCTGAAGTCGCGCGCGGAGATCCCACTGCAATCACTATCGCCTCCAAAGACGCCGAGCTCGGAAAGTTCGTGCAGCGCGAATTCAGCGACGCCAGCTTTCGGGTTTACACCAACGACGATCCGATCGGCGTAGAACTCGGAGGGGCCCTAAAAAATACCATTGCCATCGCCGCTGGGGTCTGCGCCGGACTCGGTCTCGGCCACAATTCGATCGCCGGGTTAATCACCCGCGGCTTGGCGGAAATGACACGGCTCGTCGTCTCTTGTGGCGGCAAAGCGGAAACCATGGCTGGGCTCGCCGGCCTTGGAGATCTGGTTCTGACCTGCACCGGCGGCCTGTCTCGCAACCGTAGCGTTGGCGTAGAGCTTGGCCGCGGGCGGCTGTTGCCCGAGATTCTCGCGGGCATGCATGGCATGGTCGCCGAGGGAGTTTTCACAACCACCGCTGCCATGGAATTGGCGGGAAAGCAGGGCGTTGAGATGCCCATCACTGAGCAAATGTACGCCATCCTGCACAAGGGAAAAGCTCCCCGCGAAGCGATCTACGATCTGATGACCCGCGCCGCCAAAAGTGAGACCCTGAAGAACTGAGCGTTTCTGCGGAGGTCCGATTGCCAATCCGCGCCACTCGTGCCGGCCTGCTGGTACTTTCGTAATCCCGCATTTGCCGGTTTTCGCCTTTGCTTCATTCCCGCACCATTAAAATTCTATAGAACCAGTGCAAACTGCCGCCACTTCAAGCATGGGCGATTCCCAGCCGAGCCCCGGGAGCGATCTGTCTCCGTCGCACTCAGACCTATCCACGCCGCCGAACATGTTTCGCGTTCCGATTTTGTATGTGATCCTCGGCGTGCTACTGATCATCAGCATCGTCCCCATGTATTTTTATTCGGCGCAGGTCGAGGCCATCAATCGCGACCGGCTAAAAACGAATGAGATGCTGCTGCAAAACACGGTAACGCGCTCGCTGGCCGACGATCTTTCGCAGCATGAGCGATCGCTGAGAATGATGCTGGCGAATTTGGCATCGGCGGTTCAGGTGGCGAGCGGTGGTGACATTGGCAGCAAAAATATCCAGGCCCCGGAATTGCGGGCATTGCTGGAAAACTTCGTTTCTTCGTCGGACGATCTGGCCTACGCAACGTTGTTGAACTCCGATGCGAAGGGAATTTCTGCCGGTCGCATCGCTCCAGATGCCTTCCTGCAAAGGGAGTTGCAGCACGCCTTCGACGCCGCCCGTGACGGCCGTGCCTACAACGGTCAGGCCCTTCAGATAGAAGACGGGAAGACATCACGCACCATTGTGCTGGTCAGCAATCCAGTTAGCTATGAAGGACGTTTTCTCGGCATGGTCGGCGCAGTTGTGGATCTCCAGTTCCTAATTCGGCGCTTGCATGAAGTGAGCGGCGGCGGGCTGATTCCTTACGTCGTAGATGCGCAAGGCCGCCTGGTTGCGGCAGGCACCAGCCAATATGTAACCGGACAGGACATGAAGAGCCTGGAAATCGTCCGCAATTTTGTGGACGAGGGCAACAAAGCCCAGCTCGCGGCCACGAAGGAATTTTCGGTCGAGGAAAATAAGAACAGCGTCGAAATGCTCGGCACCTACAGTCCAGTCACGACGCTCGACTGGGCGGTTGTAGTCCAGAAGCCGCGGCTGGAGGCGTATCGCGGGGTTTATGAGATGCAACGCACTGCACGGCTGCTGGCTCTGCTTGCGGTCCTTGTTAGCATTGTGGTGAGCATCATCGCCGCCCGCAGAATTACCAATCCACTGCAAATTCTCACCCACTCCAGCCGTGCTTTGGCGCGCGGTGACTTTTCGCAACGTGCTCATTTGCGCAGCCACACGGAAATCGGCGAGCTGGCGGAGACCTTCAACACCATGTCGGAGGAACTCGAACATTTCGTCGAGGATCTGAAGCGCGCCGCTGAAGAAAATCGCGCTCTGTTTTTGGGATCGATTCAAATGCTGGCCGGAGCGGTCGACGAAAAGGATCCCTATACTCGTGGCCACTCCGACCGCGTTACCCGCTATTCAATGATGATCGCTCAGGAAATGAGACTGGATGCGACTTTCATGGAGACACTGCAGATTTCAGCGCAGCTTCATGACGTGGGCAAAATCGGCATCGAAGACCACATCCTTAAAAAACCGGGCGCTCTCACTGCCGAAGAATTCGAGGTAATGAAAACCCATACTACCAAGGGAGCGAACATTCTGCGTCCGGTAACCCAACTGGCTGAAATGCTGCCAGGAATTGAGCTTCATCACGAAGCTCTCGACGGCCGCGGATATCCTTATGGCCTGCAGGGAGATCAGATTCCGTTGCTGGCGCGGGTCATCGCTGTCGCCGATACGTTCGATGCCTTAACTACAAATCGTCCTTATCAGACGGCGCACTCCCCCGAGGAAGCGCTTAAGATCATTCAAAACCTTGCCGGCAAGCGGCTTGATCCCGAGCCAGTCGCGGCGCTGTTGGCGGTGTATGCTCGGGGCGAAATTCGCATCCAGCGCATCGCAATCAAGAAAGCGGTCGCCGCCGCTGCTGCTGAACTGCCTGCCGAAACTCCAGTAGCGGTCACCGCGCCGCCGATTACTCCGGCGGAAGCCGCCAACCTCGAACGCTCGCGCGTGTAACGATCTACTCTGCTCTCGCCCATCCTCCTCTCCCGCTGTTAGCGACAAAGCTATAATCAAAGCTTAGGTCTCCAAATGATCCAAACCCTGTTTGGCAGCACTGAAGAAAGAAAGAGCGGGCTGTTCGAGCGCATGAAGCAGGCGGTCACGCGCACGCGTGAAAACCTGGCAGAGCGCATCGAAGAGGTTGTCTCTTTCAATAAAGAGATTGACCGCAATACGCTGGATGATCTTGAAGCCACACTGATCGGGGCGGACCTGGGTTCAACCACAACTCAGGAAATATTGGGCAAGCTGCGCGACAAGGCTGATCGCAAACAGATCAAAGATGTGCAAGAGCTCAAGCAGCTTCTCAAGACTGAACTGCTGGCAATTTTGAATGCCGCGAACTCCCAGCCGGTCCGCAAGGTGGATGGGGAACCTGAGGTCATTTTGGTGGTTGGTGTGAACGGAACCGGCAAAACTACAACGATCGGGAAGCTGGCCCAGGTGTTTCGCTCGGAAGGAAAAACCGTGTTGCTGTGCGCGTCCGATACCTTTCGCGCGGCAGCGATCGATCAATTAGAGATATGGGGCGCACGAACCGGCACAGAAGTGATCAAGACCAAGCCGGGAGGGGACCCCGCGGCCGTGTTGTTCGATGCCCTGCAGTCGGCGAAGGCGCGCAAAGCCGATTACGTGGTCGTCGATACGGCGGGCCGTTTGCACACCAAGACCAGTCTCATGGCTGAGTTGGATAAAATGCGCCGCACTGCGCAGCGCATCATTCCAGGCGCGCCGCATGAGACGCTGCTCGTGATGGATGCGACGACCGGCCAGAACGGTCTGCAACAGGCGCGATTATTCACGCAATCGGCGGGTGTGACCGGAATCGTGCTGACCAAACTCGATGGTACAGCGAAGGGTGGCGTGGTTGTCGCGATCTCCCGCGAACTCGGCTTGCCGGTGCGGTACGTCGGGGTTGGCGAAAAGATTGGAGACTTGCTGCCGTTCGATCCGAAGGAGTTCGTCGACTCGCTTTTCGAATAGGAGGCGCGTCATGCGGAAAGCCGACGACAAGCCGTCCCGGTTCAAACTGTTTCTCGACTTCTTGCGCCGCTTCGGAAGGAAACCGCCGCAATCTCCGGCTGATCCTTTCGCTTATGTTATGGCTCCATTGCGCCGTGGTCCTGCGGGGCGCAGCGGCGCGGCCGTCGCTGAACCGGAGGATGATTCCGATCGCGACTTTCCGCCGCGGCGAATATAGATTGCCGGTAACGCTTTCGCGCCTGTTGCCGCTGAACAAGCTTGATCCATGTCTGACCATTCCGTCGACGACCACTTTCTCCGGCGCGCACTCGATCTCACTCGCCAGTGTATTGGACTCGCGTCGCCGAATCCGTGCGTTGGGGCTTTGATTGTCAATGCGCAGGGTACGATCGTGGGAACCGGCTCCTACACCTACAAGGGCGTGAAGCACGCCGAGATCCAGGCACTGGAAGAAGCCGGTGCTAAGGCGCGCGGCGCAACGCTCTACATCAATCTCGAACCTCACGGACATCACGGCCGCACTCCTCCTTGCACCGATGCTCTGATTGAGGCGGGAATTTATCGCGTCGTGGCTTCGATGCCGGATCCAAACCCGTTGGTGAGCGGGCGCGGGTTTGAGGCGCTGCGAGCGGCTGAAGTTCAGGTCGAAGTGGGACGCTTGCAGAACGATGCGCGGCGTTTGAACGAGGCCTTTGCGCGCTACATTCGCCATCGCGTTCCGTTCGTGACGCTGAAATCGGCGATGACGCTCGATGGCAAGATCGCTCCCGCCACTGCCGAGGGTTCGAAACAGTCTGACGGTGTCCCTCCTGGCGGATGGATCACCGGCGAAGCCGCGCGCGCCCATGTACAAGGACAACGTCATGCCAGTGATGCGATTCTTGCCGGCGTTGGCACGATACTGGCAGACGATCCCTTGCTTACGGATCGCAGCGGCAAGGCGCGAAGGCGTGCTCTGCTCCGGGTGATTCTCGACTCGCACCTGCGCTTGCCATTGCGTTCGCGGCTGGTGCAAAGCGTTGCGGATCGCGACGGCAATTGTGATGTTCTGGTTTTCTATTCGTCTGCCGATGACAAACAGAAAAGCGAATTGCAAGCGCGTGGCGTTCGAGTTCAGCAAGTTCCGGCGGATGCGAGTGGGCGTCCGGACATTGAAGCGGTTCTGCGTTATCTTGGAGAGCTCGAGATTACCAGTCTGATCATCGAAGGCGGATCGACCGTCAACGGCATGGCGCTGGCTTCTGGGTTGGTCGATAAAGTGTTTCTTTATTATGCCTCCACGATCTTGGGGGAAAGCGCAGTCCCGTTCGCCTCGGGAGCGGGCTTTGAGCCGCTTCGAGTGCGGAACGTTCATCTGCATCGTTTCGATCAAGACTTCGCGGTAGAAGCATATCTGCGGGATCCTTACGAGGAATAGGTTCTTTCACCACAGAGACACGGCGACACAGAGAGAGGCATTTCACATTTCTCTCTTGCCTGCGAGGGGGAGTTATCATGTGTCGTTATCTTCATGGAGGTCTTCATGTTTACGGGCATTGTTGAAGAAGTTGGACGCATCACTCGTATCGAACAGCGCGGCGAGAACCGGCGCATTACAATCTCTGCGGCGAATGCGCCGAAGGAATTGAAAACCGGCGCAGTGTTGCAGTCAGCGGGGTTTGCCTGACAGCGCTCGATATCAAACCGGGATCGTTCTGTGCCGATCTCGCTCCCGAAACCTGGGCGCGCACTTCGTTTTCGCGCGTTCATGAAGGCGCGTTGGTTAATCTGGAACTGCCGATGAGGGCCGATGGCCGCTTCGGCGGGCACATCGTGCAGGGGCACGTCGATGGAGTGGGCAATTTGTTGCGCTTGACCGCATTGCCGAGTCGGAAAATTACTGGCTGCGCATCGAGCTTCCTGCGGATGTCGAAAAATATACCGTGTACAAAGGATCGATCTCGATCGAGGGCATCAGCCTGACCGTGGCGAAGCTCGAAGGCCGAGAGTGCGTGGTGGCGATCATTCCTCATACGGTGGAGATGACGAATCTTAACTCGCTCAAGGCCGGCGATCCGGTGAACCTGGAAGCGGACCTGATCGCAAAGTACGTTGAGAAGATGATGAGCCGGGAAAATGGCGAGAGTTCGCTTACCATTGAGGAGCTTGTGCGGCAGGGATTCTAGTGGATCACTCGGAATCGAATCCATCTACCACCCTGGGCCTTTGCGGGGATTGCGTTCATGGGCGCTTGATCACTTCGGATAAGGGATCGACCTTTCTGCAGTGCCAGCTTTCATTTACCGATCCCCGATTTGCGAAATACCCGCGGCTGCCGGTTCTGGTGTGCAGCGGGTACGAGAAAAAGAGCGAAGCGTGACATTCGCCAATTTGGCGATTTGTTCTTCACCGGACGGCATATTGACTAGCCGATGTTTTCGCACTCAATCCACTTTAAAGTATGTCCCCCTCCCCGTTCTCCCCCCTTTGTAAATTCTGCTGGAATCTTCGGGTTAGCGGGATTTGGTCTGTAACTGCGCCTTTCAAAGAACTTAAGTCTGAGGTTCTTTTGAATCAGTGGGCTGGCGGCGGACGATTTCCGGTCGCCCGATTGTTACGGCCTCGATCATGATTGCGGAGCGGGGCTGTGGATGGCAAGGTTGGATGTCACCCTTCGCAGTTTTCCGAACTTTTGTCTTCTTTGCTTTCGTTGGAGTCGTAGAGTTAATAATCCCGAACGGGCAGCGCAAGTCGAAGCTCAGCTGCTGGTGTTCGTGGTGACCCACGCTTCGAAAATCGCGAAGCGTGGGGCAGCCTGCGTTGCGGGGGTAGCGCCTATTCAGTGCTAGAATCATCGGCGCGTTCGGCCACCGGGATTTCGGCGCGCCGAAGTCAGCCTTGTCTCCCTTAAATTCACTTTTCAGGAGCGGGTCATGAGACCAATCTCCGCAAGTCGCTCTCTCATTCGCGGGCGCGCGAGCGCCTCTCTTCCATTTTCAACTGCTGCATGGGTCGCTCTCTCCGTTGTAGTTGTGCTGGCGGGCGGGTGCTGGGCGCAGAATCCCGCCAGCCGTCCCATTTTGTTTGCGCATGGATGGTGCGGCAACGCGCAGGACTTCGATCCGCTTTTTATTCCCACGACCGAGGTACTGTTCAACCAGCTTCCGCGAAGCCTCTATCCGATTCCGAATCTGTATGCCATCCAGTACGACACGGTTCTTCAGAAGCCGACGTTCTACAGCATCACGGTGAACTCCAGTGGTAGCGGAACGATGAAGCAGATCGCCCGCACCGCCATCCCGTCAGATGCCAGGTTTTTCAGCATCGTCTTTTATGACCCGGTCGGCAAGACTACATCGGCGTCGGATGTGGCGAAGATCTCAATTCTCAACAAGGCCTATGAGATCGCAAAGGTCGTAAAGCTAATCACGCTGATCACGAAACAGCCGCAGGTGATCGTGATGGGACACAGCATGGGCGGGCTGGACGTGCGCGCTTACGTGGAGAACATGGCGTCGCCTGGGGCTTGCTACAACTATTCGCAGAATACTCCCGACTACTCGGCGGCAACCTGCACGCCGGGAGCAGGCGACGCTGCCTACTCCGGCAATGTGGGTGACATTATCAGCATCGACACGCCGCATGCGGGCACGCCGCTGGCCGAAATTACTTTCGTTAAGGGTGAGGCGCCGCCTTCTTCGCTAAGTTGCATCACCGGAAGCTCGACGAACAAGACGGAACTGGAGCCGCTGCCCGACGGCAGCGGGCTGATTGAATCGCTGAATTATGATGGCGACACGATCGCCGGAAAGCTTCCCGCTGAGAATGGAACTCCCATCGAAGCGATCGAAGACTACTTCGACGATGTGACGGTTGCGTGGGACGGGCTGACGGGATACTCGGACGACATTGTGCCGCTGACCAGCCAGTCGATTGTGCAAAATCTCCCAGCGGCGGATTCGACCGCGGCCTTGCTGGATGACCCGGTCGCTTACGCCAGCTCGGATGCAGGCATCAAGGGCACGCCGGCGTGCTGGGTGAATTTCATTATTTTCAAGGAGCCGGTGCTGCACTTCATGGGCTGCCTGGGCGCGCAACCGGACACGCAAAACGCGATTGCGGCACAGGTGAACGCGAATGTGGAGTGAGGGCTCTGTGCATTAGGCTTCAATCTTCAGCTCATCCAGCGAGAGGAATTCCTGAATGATGGGTTCGTTGCATTTTTCCATTTCGGCGTAGGTTCCGAAGAAGATGGATTTGCCTTCGTGCAGGAAGACGACGCGGTCGGCGAGCTTTTCGGCGAGGCGCATGTCGTGGGTGACGACGATGCTGGTGAGGTGCAGTTGGATTTTGAGGCGCTTGATGAGATCTCCGAGAAGTTGCGCCATGAGCGGGTCGACCATAGTGGTGGGCTCGTCATAGAGAATGCACTCGGGGCGCGCGGCCAGGGCGCGGGCGATGGCCACCGAGCGCTTCATTCCGGTCGATAGATCGGAGGGCAGCAGGTCGCGCATGTGCTCGACCCCGACCATTTTCAGCAGGCCATCGACGACTTCGTAGATCTGCTTTTCCGATAGGCCGCCGCCTTCGCGCAGAGGGAATGCAACGTTTTCTCCGACGGTGAGCGAATCGAAGAGCGCTCCGTTCTGGAAGACCATAGTGACTTTTTTACGGATGGCCTCCATCTGCTCTTCGGTGAAATTAGTGATGTCTTCGCCGGCGACGATGACGCGTCCGGAATCGGCTTTGAGAAAGCCCATGAGAATCTGCAGGGAGACGGACTTGCCGACGCCGCTGCGTCCGAGGATGCATACGGTTTCACCTGGCATGACATTGAAGCTGACGCCGTCGAGGACGTGGTTGTCGCCGAACGATTTGCTGACCTCGCGGAACTCGATGTACGGGCCCTGAATATTTTCTGGCGGCGCGGGAACGAGGATGGGTGGTTCGTTGCTTGGTGGTTCGTTAATCGGATGATCGTTGGTGGGTTGACCGGTCGACATGTTTAGAGTTGAGGCAAAGGATCGCGGCGCGCCAGGTCCAAGTCTTCCGGCGTATTGACGTTGCGGAAAATCGCGGAAGAAAATCCGGCGGCTTGAATTTCGTTTTCTTCAATGGTGCGAATAGGAATGGTGCAGAACAAGGGATCGATTTTGTTTCTGCCAGCTTTCAACGATTCTTCCGCGTGCGAGGCGAAGCTTCGGCGATAGATGGCGCAGAGCGGCTGCATGCGTCCGTCAGATCGAGGAACGGTCGCGACTGCATCGCCGGCTTTTAGCGCCCGGCTGATTAAATATTGCAGGAACTCGGCCGTAACGAAGGGCATGTCAACGGCGAGCATGAGGTTGAGAGCGGTTGTCGAGCCGGTGAGGGCGGCGTGAATTCCGGCGAGGGGGCCGCGGTCGGGGAAAATGTCTTCGATCACAGGAGCGAAGGCGGCGAATTTTTCGCGGCTGCCGACGATAGCGACATTAGGAGTGACGGCGCTGGCGACGGCTATCGCGCGGGAAAGCAGGTTCGGTCCCTCCCAGCGGAGAAAGGCTTTGTCCGTGCCCATGCGCGTGCTTTTTCCGCCAGCCAGGAGGAAGGCGGTGACGTCGGTGGAAGGATCTCCCATTCGCCGATGATACACGGAGGGATAGGCCAGCCTCGTGGGAAGACCTTTCTGAGTTATTCACAGTGTAAGTACATGCTTCGATGTGGGTTGGCCGCTGGGCCGGGCTTGCCCGACACGAAAGTAACCTTCCCAAGAACCAGACTTCGGGAGATGATGAGGCTTCCGGCGCTCCCTAGGTCCGGAAGTAACCATCATGCCGCAAAAAATCATGGATGTTCTTATGCTTGGGCGTTGCTCCCACGAGTTCTCCTGGCCAAGACGCGGTGCTGACGGAGAGTATTACCAGGTCTGTATGCTGTGCGCAGCGGAATACAAGTATGACTGGGCGACTATGCGGCGGACCCAGCGGCTGGAACATGCCAAGCCTGAGACCGCGGTGCGGCGCTCGCATACGCGGGAAAAGCGGCCTTCGTGGACTCCGCGCGCGCGGCGACTGAAACTCGACCTGCCGCTGCGATATCGCGTGAACAGCACCAGCACCTGGCATGAGGGCGTGATCGATAACCTGAGCCAGACGGGATTGTTATTTCGCGGCCCGCAGAATTTGCCGGTGAACGCGTTGATCGAGATGGTTTTCGAGATGCCGGAAGAAATTTCGGGACAGAAAAATCGCAACGTGCTCTGCCAGGGGCGCGTGATTCGTGCCAAAGACACCAAGGCGAAGGACGACGGGGAGCAGGATCAGGCTGATAACGAAAACGATCCCAGCCTGCTGGCGGCTTCCATCGTCGACTACAAATTCGTCCACTAAAACACGTGATGCGCCGTTGATGCCAATTAAAGCGTGCACTGATTTTGCTTCGTGAGATTGGCTGGGGGACGCCAACCTCTGTGTAACGACCTGCCCAAACGAGTTTCGGCTTTCGGAAAATTGTCGCATCATTCCCAGCATTTCTCGCCGCTCGAAACCGCGCTGATCGGGTCGTGCGTATCTCTCAGAAGAATCTGATGATTGCGAGTAATCTGGCAGACCAGCTTGTTCCGACTCCGTAACAACCTACGGAATTCCTAGTGGCGCAATAGGAACTGCGTTAGAACTCCGGCACTCGATTTCGGGCATCGGTGCGCTCGCACTGGTCTGAAATCACCCTTGCATTTGAACGCCACTGCGGTCCCTGGCCGTAAGAAAAATCCTTCAAGGAGGAGCTTATGCTCCGCTCAATGCAGTTCACTCCCCCGGCGGGGGAGGCAAGACCGCATTCCCCCCGCTCCTTTGGGATTTCGGTTCCCGCAACTTCCAATCGCCCGAGTGAAAGCGAGACGAACAGGTTTTCAGGAGGACCCGTGTCAAAGACTACAAGGATTGCCTCGATTTTGACTTTAGCGGTGCTGTTTCTAGCCGGAGCAGCATTAGCTCAAACCGACCCCGGAGTTCAGAGCGGCAGCCGTGGAACTGGCGCCGCGCTTTCATCTGTTTTAGCAAACAGCCCGTCCGGGATACTCTCATTCTTCACCGACGGACAAGCCCGATTCCAGGAAGTCGAGTCGGTTTCGGGCGGGGCGAACAACGGCCTGGGCCCACGGTTCAACTCCAACAGCTGCAGTTCCTGCCACGCTCAACCCACACTCGGCGGCACCGGCGCCGCGACGAATCCCGAATTCGGCTTTGTCAGCAACGGGGTCGCACCGGGCAATACCATTCCGTCGTTTATCACCGCCACGGGACCAACACGAGAGGCACGGTTCCCTTTCTTCTTTAACAGCAACGGCACGGTGAATTTCAACTCACCCAATGGTGGTGTGGAAGATCTGTTCACAGTTACTGGCCGTTCGGATGCCGGAACTTGCAACAACAGCACCACGCTACCTCAGCCCAGCTTCGCGACTGCGGTGTCGGAGAACAATGTGATCTTCCGCATCCCGACACCGGTTTTTGGCGCGGGCCTGGTTGAGAATCTGGATGATTCAACCCTGCTCAACAACGAGCTGGTTAATCTGAACAATAACGTTGGAATTGGCGGCGCATTCAACCGCAACGGCAACGATGGCACTATTACACGTTTCGGTTGGAAGGCGCAGAACAAGTCACTGCACATCTTTGCGGGTGAAGCTTACAACGTGGAGATGGGCATCACCAACCTGCTGTTCACCCAGGAGCGCCCGCTGCCGGGAGAAGATCAGCTGCAAACGGGGTTGCCGCCAACCTGTCTGAATCTCAGCGGCTCGGGATATCCCGAGGACGCTTCGAACCCGGCTGCATCTCCAAATTCGGCTGTTCTTGATGACGTCTCGGCGTTTGCGAACTTCATGCGGTTACTGGCTCCGGCTCCGACTGGCACCGTGGTATTGAATGGATCGCAAGTTTCCTCGAGCACCATCTCGGCGGGAGCTTCGCTGTTCAGTTCCATCGGATGCGCAACCTGTCACAATCCCAGCCCGGGCACCACCCAGCCATCGAACATAACGTCGTCGTTAAGCAAAGCTTCGGTGCCTGCTTACTCGGATATTGAGATCCATCACATGGGTACGGGCCTGGCGGATAACGTCTCGCAGGGCAATGCTGGCGGCGATCAGTTCCGCACCGCACCGCTGTGGGGACTCGGGCAGCGAATCTTCCTGCTGCACGACGGTCGCACCACCAACCTAATCACGGCCATCCAGGATCACGCAAGCCATGGCAGTGAAGCCAGCACGGTGGAGCAGCAGTTCTTCAACCTCAACACCACGCAGCAGCAGGAAATATTGGACTTCCTGCGCTCGCTATAGCGATTTGGGGAAATGCTGGCGGGACGCAAATGTCTCGCCGGCTTATTTCTCAGAGTCGAGTTCTGGGTGAGAGGCGGAAGCCGCGCAGGCTCTGACTTCGCCCGGAATGACTGGAACATGGTGAAGGAGATCTATGTCCGCAAAATCTGCGACTGCAAAATTCCCGTCTGCAAAATCTATGTCCGCAAAATCATTCATTCTCTGGCTCTATGATTGTTCTCGCTCTGCTGGTTTCATCATTTAGCTGGGCACAACTTGCCAAGCCGCAGCCGTCGCCGCAGAATGGCGGCGATTTTTCCGATAACGTGCAGCCGCTCAACAAAGTGCCGGCCGGAGTCATTCTGGTGAAGGGAGCCTGGTCAAGCGCCAGCGATTCTGTGACTCCCGTGCCGGAAGGCGGGACGATGACTAGCAACATTTTTATTGACAAGTACTTTGGGATGACCTATTCCCTGCCCGATGCCTGGGCCGAGACCTACAAAGGGCCACCGCCATCCGAAAGCGGACGCTACGTCCTGGCACAGCTCGGTCCGACGGAGAGATTCAAAGGTCCCGATCGCGGAACGATTCTGATTACCGCACAGGATATGTTCTTTACGCCATTGCCGGCGAGCAATGCAATCGAGCTGGTGAATTATTCGAAGAATCATCTGCAGGCCGACTACAAGGTGGAAATGCCGCCGACGCCCACGAAGATTGCCGACCATCCATTTACTTTTTTTGCCTACTGGTCGCCGGTGGCGGAGTTGCATTGGTATGTACTGGCCACCGAGATTCGCTGCCACGCCGTCGAAATTGTTCTAAGCAGCCGTGACACGAAATTGCTCGAGAATCTGACGCTCGACCTGAACAAGATGAAGCTGCCGGCCGACATTGGTTCGACGGCTGGAACTGGAGGCGGCGAGTTTCCGGTCTGCATGAAAGATTATGCTCGTGAGGAAAATATGATCTCTCGGGTCGATCCGGTCTTTACCGAACATCGATACAATCCGGTGCCGGTGCGCATCATCATCGACAAAGAAGGCAAGATCAAGCACATTCACTATCTCAGCGCCTTCCCCGACCAGGCGAAGGTGATCTCCGATGCGCTGGCTCAGTGGAGATTCAAACCGTACCGGCAGAGCGGAAAGCCGGTGGAGGTAGAAACTGGGATTCTGTTTGGGACGGCCTCGAACCCGAGCCGGCGGCGGGCGGCAGACGCGGCCACCGAATGAGGGTGAGTTATCGTAGTGGCGTTGGCCGAATCGTAGGTTGTGCCGACCAACTGGCGCCTTCAGCAGGATTGGCGATCGATGAGTGTAAACGCGATTTAGCAACAGTTAAGAAAAGCCAGGCGCTGGAGTTGATAGTGCCCGACCCATTCCTGGTGCCTCGGCGGGCTCCCCATCAGCGATGCACGAGCACGGGTATCCCAGAATGCGTGAGCACCTTCACCGTCACGCTGCCCAAAACGAGCGCCGAAACTCCGCGCCGTCCGTGCGAAGCCATGACGATCAGATCGCAGCCTTTCGATTTGGCCGTATCAATGATGGCTTGATAGACATGCTCGTGATCCACCTGTACCGTATCGCAGGCAACCCCCGCCGCTTTCGCCGTTTCGGCCGCTAATGCGAGCAATTTTGCAGCATCGGCTTGCACTTCTTTCGTGTACTCGGCGGGTGTGTCCTCCACCATCCTCGTTTCCAGTGTGAAGATGTGGTAGGGCGTCGTGACTGTCAGCAATATGACCTTCGCCCCGAAATATTTGGCCAGGTTTGTGCCGTGTTTAACAGCCTTCCCCGCCAACTCTGAGCCGTCGGTCGGAATGAGGATGTTCTTATACATGATTCCCTCCTCTACGGCAGCTTCTCCTTCGCTAACAGTATTCTGACGACGAGTCTCGGTCAGTGACCACCGTCACGTTCTCAGAAGCCAGATGCTGAAAGAACAGGTGGCTGATATTCATCCCAGAAATCATAGTCTCCGGAGACTGCTCGACCACGAACAGCCTGGCAGAGTCGTCGAGACAAAAGCAACAAGCAATACTGCGGCGACGTTGTGTGCACGGCCGATATGACGAGCCCCATGCGCCACCCCAATCATAGCTGTTGCAAACAGGCGTTTACTTCCACCGAGAATTTGCGGGGAAGGTCACTGCGTAATGGCGATTCTCGCCAACTGCGAGCACTCCAACGCCGTTTCTGGATAAGTTCCGCGCGGCTGACTGCTCGCCAAGTGACAGCCGAAACCGTGAGAGATATTGCGATGTTTCAACACCTCTGCGACGGTAATGGAAACCCCAGGGTGCTAGCGGATGTTCAGGTCAGCGTAGTGGGCGAAGCTAGAGAGAGCTACCTGGTCGTTGCCGGGTATGTAGAAGCCAAACTTGCCCAGGCTGAGATTCGTGCCGGGTTGTGTCCAGCGATCGAGGACGGTCCAATGATCACCGTGCTTGATCTGGTGGACGAGTTCCTTGGAGCTTACGCGGATTTGTAGCGTGCGGAAGCTTTTCTTGTCGCCCTTGTCTGGCACTATGATCTGGTCCGTTTTCTCCCCATTGCGAATGACCGTGCGGTAGAAATTATTGTCGTCCATTTGGAAGAGGACATAGTTCTTGGGGTCGCTGTAGTTGAGCACCCATTGCAAAAGATTACCCTTGGTAAGCATCGCGGAAAAAACAAATGTACCCGAGGCAGGAACGACTCCGTACAAAACGAAGTCCCCGCCTTTGCGAATGAAAGAATCTCCCTCATGTTTCCATGCGCCTGGGTCATCCCACTTCGACATACCGCTCGGAGCGAGAGACAAATCCAAAGCCCTGGATTGACCGGCTGTGACTTCGAGCGTGGAGGAGCGCGTGAACCTTTCGGCGGTCCGCGCAGTAAGAGTGTAGGTGCCGGGGGCAAGATTGAGCGGGACCCCACTGCTTACTATTTTCAAAAGCTCACCTTTGGCGATTGCAACGGTGGCGTCGGCGGGCGCGAAGGTAATTTTCAATTCGCCGGGAGCGGCTTCCAGCGCGGCATCCGCAGCGGCGAGAGATATGGTTCCTGCTTCAGCGATGTGTTTCCTGAACTGCCGGGGAATGAATCCCTCTTTGCGCAGTTCGATCGTGTGATCTCCCGGGTTGACATTGGAGACGGAAAGCATGCCATCCGCCTGAACGGTCCCGATGAGAGTCTGATCGACGAGAACCGCGGTTCCCGGAGCGCCCCCCTGAATAATCAGCGAGCCCAGGCGAGGCTGCGGTTGGAGATTCCGCGGTTGGAGGTGAAAGATGAGCGTGGCTTGTTCGCCCTTGCGAATGCGGATCTTTTGTTGGGGAGTGTCCTGAAAGCCGCTCTTTGAGACTTGCACAACATAGTCCTTGAGTTCGAGATTCGGCAGGCGCAGTTGGCCCGCTTGCGTGAGTTGCTGTTGAGGTTTTCCGTTCAGAAAAACGCTTGCATTGTCTTGACCGGCAACGACAAGGAGTGTACCCAAGTTGTGGCCGGACCCTGCTTGCGGCCGATTATCAAGCGTGACTTTTCTAGCGGCGCTGTCGGAAGAAGTGCGCGGAGCGGGAGGAGGTGATTCGGGGGGCGTTTGTGTCGGCACTGCTTGTGCGGGAATTGTTCGTTCGGAAGTTACTTGGGCGGGAGCAGCGACTGGTGGAGTGGAGACGCTGGGAATCGAAGCCGGAATGGAGACAGGGGGCACCGCGACAGGCGCGGCAGAGACGGTGAGCGCGGCGGTCGACGGGGTCTTCGCTATCGGTGGAGCGTAATGTTTTCGGGTAAAGAAGAAAGTCGCTACGACCAAGATTATTGCGGTGGCGGAGACGAGGATCGGTCTCGTGGACTTCGAACCTGCGGGCTGTTTAGGCCGGGGTGGCGGAGATGCGATTTCGGCCGGCGGTTCGGAAGGCTCCGCGGCGGGAGGGGTGGCAGCTTGTGGCGGAGTGATCTGCGGCTTTGGGGGAGTGGTCGTGACTAATTGCACCGGAGCAATGCTGGGTGGAACTTTGCGCGGACGAACTTTGCTCGCCGGAACTTTACCGGGGGAAACCGTGCTTGGTGGAACAGTGGAGGTGGACAGTGGCTTGGAACGCTCTGGGGTTCGACCGGGCTTTCCTGAACAGCACTTGCCAGGGTCTGACTTGGTGCAACCTGGCTGAGATCAGCGGGCAAAGGCTTCGGAGCACTGGGTCGCGGGACGTGAAAAATGACAGCCGCGCCTTTGTTCCGCGGCGAGGCGGTGGAACCCTCCTGGGGGACAAATCCCAGCCGGTGCAGCAAGCGATTGGCGACAGCTAAGATTTCTCCATCCGTCCAATACTTGGCAGCTACGGCTTGGATGCGACCGGCTAGTGCTTGCTTCGCAGTAACGTCCGCAGTCTCATCAATTTCAAGCTCCATGCGTCGCAGATCTTCCACGTCTCCGCGGCGGGCCTGGCGCCGCCGAGCGGCCTGGTCGCGCTGGATTGCATCGTGAACCTGAAGCAACCTGGGATCGTCGGGATGGACAGCTAACCCCTCCGCAACCCAAGCCAAAGATGCGAATAGATCGCCGGAGGACTGTAGCTTGCGCGCTCGCGCAACCCAATCCTCCACCGAGCTTGCTTTTTTCTGGTCTTCGATCAGATTGCGGATCGTTTTGGCGGTGGGATGTGCAGGGTTCAACTTCAGGGCCTGATTGGTTAGCGTCTCAGCTTCCAGCCAATCGTTTTCTACGACAGAATGCGCGTGCTCGACCAGGGCATTGGCCAGGATGGCGCGGGCGAGAGAATTGTTTTTGTCCAGCTCGTAGGCTTCGCGCAACAACTGAATCGCCTCGGCGGATTTCTGCTGCGCAAACAGTTCCTGGCTTTCGGTGATAAGGCGTTGGGCGTCGGCATTACGCTTGACGCCATCCCGGGCCAGCTTTTCCAGTTCGGACAGCTCCGGATCGTTGGGGAATTCGGCGCCTGTGCCTCGCAACAAATCCAGGGCGCGAGAGTAGTCGCCCGAGCGCAAGCAGATCTTGATCTGCTCAACGAGCCGCGTTTTGAATTGAGCGCGGGTTTGCTGATCGCGAGTTGTCTCCAAGCGCTCTAACCTCGAAGGTCAAATCTGGTCGACTGTGGCTGTGCGCAAGGACTCCCAGTTGTCCGGCGCATCGCTGCACGATCCTTGTTCTTCGTGCAGATGGACGCGTCCCGAAACAAGCGAACGAATAGGGGATGGGCCTGTTCCAGATAATACTTTCCACAGCGACTCAAACAGTATGCAACTGGCCTGGCAGGGTAGTGGCATTACCACGGTAAGGGCGAGGTACGTGATTTTGGGTGGTGAAATCAGGTCTTGAAGATAGGGAGTTTGGTCCCAAGGAACGTGATGACCATCGGCCGGCACCGGGTGCGGATGATCGAAAAGAAAGGCAAGGTCGAGCACCTTCACTATCTGCGGGCGTTCCCGTTGCCGAGGCGCGAGAGTTGCGCCGTCGACAGTCCCGCATTGTCCCTCCGGACAGTGACTTCGGTACCTTCGTCTAGCCTCGCCAAGCCACTTATAATTGACCCAAGAATCAGCAAAAACTGCGTTCTCAAGGGAGCGGCTCGCACGCGGCGCCGATCCTGAGAAAGCCAACAAAATCAGTGGATCCAGTTTACGCCATTTCGATTTTCGCACTGGGGCTGGCCTTCGGCAGCTTTCTGAACGTGTGCATCTACCGGCTGCCGTTGGGTTTATCGGTAGTGACGCCAGGGTCGGCGTGTCCAGGCTGCAAGAAGCCGATTGCTTTTTACGACAATATTCCAGTGCTGAGCTGGCTGATTCTCGGTGGCCGCTGCCGCAATTGCAAAGCGCGAATTTCGCCTCGCTACATGGCGGTGGAGCTGCTTACGGCAATGCTGTTCCTCGGCTGCTACGCTTATTTCGGGCTCACGCTCGCCACGCTGAAATACTGCGTGTTCGGGTTTCTTGTGCTTGGCTTGATCTTCACCGATGCTGAGACCAAATTGTTGCCGGACAAACTTACCCTGCCCGGTCTAGCTTTAGGCGTTCTCTTTAGCCTGTTGGTTCCGGTGCATGACGTGGCTTCGCAGTTCTTGCCGGGAGTGGTCAACCTGCCGTTCAGCGCGGGAGTTTGCACGCGATTATTTTCGTTGCTCGACTCCGTGCTGGGGGCGGCGGTCGGCGCGTCGTTCATTTACGGAGCCGGAGCAGCGTACCTGCGATGGCGCGGCGCCGAAGGCATGGGCTTCGGAGATGTGAAGCTGATGGCGATGGTCGGCGCATTCCTTGGGATCAAGCTCACTATCTTCACGATTTTCGCCGCATCGCTGGCGGGTTCGGTTTTCGGTCTTACGACCGTACTCGTGGTCTGGCTGAAGCGCACTCACCGCTTCAAGCGCCGGTTCTCGAATGTAGAGGCTGCCCGACGACGCGGATGGCAATCGGCGCAAATGGTCTACCGGCATTATCAAATGCCGTTTGGAGTGTTTCTGGGCGCGATGGCATTGCTGGCGCTGTTCGTCGGCAATCAGTTTTTGAGCTGGTACGGGAGGTTCTGGTGGTAAGACTTCTCGGCAATCCGCTGGTGTTGCGCGGCGCTCTTGTCATGATCATCGCGGGGACGGCATTTCTGCTGGCGATCATAGCCATCCGTGCTCTGCGAAAGAGCATTGCCGAAGAGGCCGATCTGGATTCAACAGCCTCGCCGACTCTGGAAAATCTGCCGATGCACCTTTACAACACCGTCATTCAACAACTCAAGCAGCAGAAACATGAGTTGCAGGTACAGACTTTGGCGGAGCAGCGGCGGGCGCGGACCACGGAAAATTTCAGCCAGGCGGTGCTTTCAAATCTTTCTTCGGGGGTGCTGGTTTTCGGAGTCAACGGGCTGGTAAAACAAGCGAATCCAGCGGCGAAGCAGATTCTCGGATTCAGTTCTCCTTCCGGCATGAGCGCGGAAGACATTTTCCGGAGCGCCAGGGTTTGCTCGACCAAGACTGATGGCAGAGCGGCATCGGCCTCGCGCCTCGCGGATGAAATAGACGCGGTGTTGCACCATGGCAGCAAGAGCAGGCATGCGGAAGTGGACTACGCAACTCCCGCGGGTAAAACCGTTCGCATGGCAGTCACGGTGTCGCCGGTGCCCTCGGTAGATGGCGGCTTGCTCGGCGTTGCCTGCCTGATCAGCGATCGCAGCGAATTTGAAAGCCTGCGCAATCAGCAGGAGCTGCAGGGAGAGATTTCCGCAGAGATGGCTTTGGAGCTGCGGACTTCTCTGGCAACGATTACCGGATACGCGCAGCAATTGGCGCAGCATCGCGACGCGGAAACGGCTCCGCAACTGGCAGCCGATATCGCCAGCGAAGCGGCGCATCTGGACCGTAACATTGGAGGCTTTCTCGCAAAGCGCACGGTAGCTGGTGCGCGAAGTTAGAAAACCAAAGGATGAACTCATGATACGCATCACTCGCAGCATTCTCGTAGTCGCTTCGTTCACATTCGCGCTTGGCACGTGGGCGGGCGCACAGACATCGTCACCCGCTTCGCCGGCGGCATCGCCAGCATCGCCTGTGCCGGAACAGCCCCTCGGCGACTATGCCCGCAAAGTGCATAAAGATGCGAACCCGGCCAAGCCCAAAGCGAAGGTCTTCGATAACGACAATCTTCCTACGGACGAGAAGCTGTCGGTAGTCGGCCCGGCTCCGACGGAAGCGGCAAATGCCGCCCCAGGCGGAGGCGGGAGTGCTACTGGCAGCAAGGACGCAGGCAAGCCGGCCGGGAGCGACGACGAAGCGAAGAAGCAGGAAGAATGGAAGGGGTGGCATGACAAGGTTTCGTCCCAGAAAGAGCAGATCGATTTAGCCAGCCGCGAGCTGGACGTTCTGCAGCGCGAATACCAACTGCGCGCCGCTGAGATGTATGCCGACGCTGGCAACCGCTTGCGCAACTCCGGACAATGGGACAAGCAGGACGCGGATTACAAGCAGAAAATCGCCGACAAGCAGAAGGCTGTGGACGATGCCAAGCAGAAACTCGACGACCTGCAGGAACAGGGGCGAAGAGCCGGCGTTCCCTCCTCCATGCTGGATTAGGTTCGTGCGGTGCTCGCACCTTTTCGAAGGCGAAGAATCTGCTTCTGGTGATGCATGCCATGGAGCCAATGAAATTTTCTCCACTGACCTGCCGTCAAAGGCCCAAGGAAGGGATGGTCGAGAAGTTGAGTGCGACTGCCGAGGCGAGCCTCACATTGCTCGATGATGGAGTCCATCGCCGCGAGTTTTTCCGAGAATCCGTTTCTTACTTTTTCGGCGGGCAGCCCCTTGGGACGAGTCGGAGCGGGCGCTTCACGCCCACTGGGTAAATAATCGAATCCGAAAACCACAAAAGCCCGGACGTGCCGCCGGAATGAGCCATGCGTTGCTAAGGGCTTGCCGGCTTCCATCACTTTCTCGAATCCCCTGGTCGTTCCGGTGTAGCTCAGATACAGATGCTCCAGGACTTCAGTGGTCGACCACTTGAGCGCAGGGTGCCAGGCCAATTGCTCCTCAGACATGCCTTCGATGGCTGAGTCCAGGTTGCGTTTCAACTGTTCGAGGAGGGGATGCATTCGACACTCTCGCGATTCCGAGCGCTTCAGGTAGAATATTGCGCGACCATCAAAACATTATAAAGTTATAGAGGAAGGCACGAATGAAAACGCGGGACTTTGTGCGGCAAAAGATGCGCGCATTCACAGCTCGAGGTAAAGACTGCATGCTCCGGGAGCGTGCCACAACCGGAAAACAAATTCCTGCCGCGTGTGTTCTTGCTTTCCTGGCTCTTCTCCTGGCCTGCGAATCGAATGCACCGAAGCCCGCCGAGACGAAGCCTGAAATCAAACCTGTCGAAATGCTGACCGGCCGGGCTGCGTTTCAAAAAGTTTTCATCGCAGCACGTAATTATGCCGCGGACGTGAAGCCTTTCCGCATCGAATCCATTCCCACTACTGACAGCAACGGCCATGACGGCAAGTCTGCGGTTTGGCGCGCGAGCTTCGCTTCGAGCATCCAACGTGGCGTAAAGCCTTTTATCTGGTCGGGAAGCAACGCACCCGATGCGCCCTCCCGCGGCGTAAGCCCCGGCAACGAGGATACCTACAATCCCAACAATGCCTCGACGCAGATTTTCGACGTAGCCTTCCTCAAGGTGGATTCCGACCAAGCATTCGCCGAAGCGCAAAAGCACGGTGGCGACAAGCTTCTGGAAAAGGATTCTGCCACGCCGGTCATTTATGTTTGTGACTGGAACCACAACACCAATGAACTGGTATGGCACGTCATCTACGGCGAAGCTCGAGAGACGGCGAAGCTAACGGTCGCCATCAACGCTTCATCGGGTGCATTCATTCGTGTCGAAAAATAAGTTGTAGCTTGGCAACGCCAGAATCACCGCGCCAATTCAAACAAATACAGTTTTAAGCAATCGGGGCCCCGTAGGAAATGTTTGACCACTTCGGGAGGCGGGCCGGTGCCCAGACAAGCAGATCCACAACTTGAACAGCGCATTCTCGACGCCGCTTGCAGGTTGTGGTCTCGCGGTGGAGAGAAAACGCTTACCATGCGCGGCATTGCCAAAGCGGCAGGAACGACGACTCCGACGCTTTATGAGCGCTACCATGACCGCGACGATATCCTTCGCGCCGTGCGTATGCAGACTCGCACAGAACTCTTCGCCGCAGTAAGTCCGACGCATTCGCTCGCGCAAGCCTGCCGAAAGTATCTCGACTTTGCGGTGGAGCATCCTTACGTTTACGAAGTGCTGTTCGACGGCTTTGCCGAACCGCCGTCCCTTCACGAGCCCTGGCCAACTTTCAATCTGATGCGCCTTCGCGTAGCCCAACGCCTGGGAGGGCCGCCCCGGAAACACACCCGCCTCATGCTCTCGTTGTGGTCGTTGATGCATGGCACCGCGATGCTGATGATTCGGGGAGGGGTCTCCGGTCCTTTGCGCAAGCAAATGGTTCATACGTGTCTGGATGCTCTGGAAGCAATCGTCCGGGACGCATCCCGCGCAAAAGGAAAGTCTTCCGGCGCAAAATGGCCGGCAGGATTAATTCTGGGAGAAGAGGCGGAGAGCAAAGTCGCCAAGACTTAGCCGAGTGCTATTTCGCCGCCGTCTCTGCTTTCACTCGAGCAATCCCCTTCTGCGCCTCCCCGGCCTGCGGTCCATGCGGCAGAATTTTCAGGTAGCTCTCATACTCGGCCAGAGCGTCGTCGAGGATTCCCAATTTCTCCAAACATACTGCCAGCCGGATCGTGGCGATGGCATCGTTGTCTTTGTAGCGCAAGGCGTCGCGATAGCGAGCTTCAGCAGCACGGTAGTTCTGGCGCTTGAAATAAAAATCTCCTACCTCCACGTCTTTCGCAGCTTTGTGTGGATCCCAGGCGCGTAGTTCAGTGACGCCGCCACTACTCAAAGAATCGGCCTCAGCATTTGTGATCACCTCGGAACTCTGCGGGTGCTTTTTGGCGTCGTCTGCAGGAGCGGTCAGATCCACCGGCGCATCTTTGCTGGAACTCTCGCCGGTCGACGGACCCAGATCCTGGACGTGCACGCTATCGGAACGCGGTGGCATTAGCGTTCGGGGCTGATCGGAGGAACGGGAAGCAGATGATGATGAAGGCGGAGGCTGCGAGGGATCATCCTCAGGAAAGCGCAACTCGTCTGGGGTCGCCGGCTTTAATGGCTGAGGCGACGGTTTTTGCGCACTCTGCGAAGAGGGAGGATTGGAGGGAGTCGAATCGCTCTGTCCCGAGCTGGTTGGCGAAGCGGCCGGAGGAGTTGTGCCGCTTCCCTGCTGCGCCCATGCCGCGACTTCGATGCTCGCGACGGCGATGGCGACGATTAGAAATCCGAACCGCCGAAAAACCATGACTCCATTTTACTCTGGAATCAGGTGCTGCTGAATGGCTTGCTGTACCAGTTGCATCCCGAAAAAATCGGGCCGCTCAAATCTGAGCGGCCCGTGGCGTTGGCCCTGTAGGGGAAGGAAAACTTATTTTGTTACATCGAAGACGGATTGTTCTGTCCCGTGGTTGCTGGAGTCGTCGGAGTCGTATCGCCGACGGTGTTGGTCATCAGGCGAACGTCGACCCGGCGATTATCGGCACGGCCTTCTTTGGTCTTGTTGGACTCGACCGGCTTATCCTTGCCCAGTCCGATCACATAAATCTTGTGGGCCGGAACGTTGTATTTCGAGGCCAGATACTGAATGACGGAGTTCGCGCGGCGCTGGCTGAGATCATAGTTGTAATCCGCGGAACCGACCGAGTCCGTGCTGCCTTCCAAGGCGATGATGTAACCCTTGGTGCTCGAAATTGAAGTCGCGAGCTGGTCGAGGGCATCTTTGGCCTTCGGAGTCAGATTGTCTTTATTGAATCCGAATTTCACCGAAGTCTCAGCGACCGCGTGATAGTTGTCGAGATTGGCGACGGTGTTGGTCAATACGCCAACGCGGCTATTGGCTGCATCGGCGGTTTGCTGCGCCGAAGTCGCGGTCTGGCCGGCAGCCTGCGCCTTTTGTTCAACATCGGCGGTCTTCGCGTTCACGGCCGCGATGCCGGCTTGGGCGCGGGCATCGACATCTTTGATGTCTTTGCTGTTCTTCGCCGTCATGTCATCCAGTTCATTGGTCTTGTTGATGAGCGGCGTGGTCTGTTGTTTTACATAGTTTTTGCTGGTGCAGCCGACAGTCGCTGCCATGCTCACTGCCAGGAGAATTGTTAACGAAGTGCGGGTCATGGGAAAAGCTCCTTACTTTATCGTTTGAGCGCACCTTCAAGTCGGGGCGCAAGTCCGGACGTATTCAAATCCCTGGGAAGTTACACTACCAAACTATTCCCGTGCTTACTTTTGCACGGCACATGCCAGTCTGCCATACAGTTCTTTCCTGATATAAGTATATACGTTTTCAACCAGTTGCAACTGGAAGTGCACCAACGGCACCAACTTTTGCAACTTGAAAGAACGCAAAGCCCACCTAAATTAATGGAATTTTTATACGGTGGGCGGGTGTAGTCGCACGGGCTGAACTCTGCCGCCCTCCATGTGTTTTCGCCGGTTCGGAGGCAGCATCTCTCTTATCAGGTCTCCAGGAAGGGGGCTCAGTAGCGCTGAGGTGCCTCCCGTCATCAAATAGAATGTCTTAATCACCGATGGACCTTCTGCAGAAAATCCGCACCATCCCCACCGAGCCCGGCGTATATCTCTACAAGAACGCCGAAGGCGAAGTCATTTATGTGGGCAAAGCCAAGAATCTGCGGAGCCGCGTAGCCAGCTACTTCCACGAAGGCCGCTGGGAAGACACTAAAACCGGCAGCCTGGTCCGCGAAGTGGTAGACGTCGATTACATCGTCGTTGCAAACAACAAGGAAGCGCTGGCGCTTGAAAATAATCTGATCAAACAGCGAAAGCCGCGCTTCAATATTCTGCTGCGCGACGATAAGACTTATCCCTATGTGAAGCTCACGCTCGGTGATCGCTGGCCGCGAGTTTTTGTGACCCGGCGCTTGCGTAAAGACGGCAGCAGCTATTACGGGCCATATTTCCCTGCCAATCTGGCTTACCGGATCGTCGATCTGATCCACCGCAATTTTCTGATTCCATCGTGCAAGGTCGATCTGACGCGCTTTCACCCGCGGCCCTGTCTTCAGTACTACATCAAGCGCTGTCTCGGACCCTGCGTGCAGGCACTGACTACGCCGGATGCATATCAGGAAGCGGTTCGCGACGTGAAGCTGTTTCTCGAAGGCCGGCAAACCGATCTTAGCCAGTCGCTGCATGCTCGCATGGATCAAGCCGCAGCCGCGCAGGAGTATGAGCGGGCGGCCCGCTACCGCGATCTGATTTCGACCGTCGAGCAACTGCAGGAGCGACAGCGCATCGCCGCTGCCGAGGGAGATGACGCCGACGTGTTTGGGTATCACTGCGAAAATGGCATGCTGGCGGTGAATCTGTTCCATATGCGGGGCGGCAGGGTTGTCGATCGCCGAGAATTCTTCTGGGAGGATTTGCCGGAGTTCGCGTCCCCCGCCGCTCCTGAGACGGGTGAGATTGTCGAGCCAGAGCTTGAAGAAGCCACCTCTGCTTCTTCTTTGCCCGACGCCGACAATGCGCCGGCTTCTGTTGCCGAGGTTTTTCATCCCGGTGAGTTTTTCTCTGCACTGCTTAAGCAGCTCTATATTGCTCAGCCTTATGTGCCGCGCAATCTCTACGTTCCGGTTGACTTTGAAGACCGTGAAGTCTTGGAAGATTTGCTGTCAGAGCAAGTAGCGGGTGGCAATGCTCGCTCCACGCGGGTTCACATCCTGGTACCGCAGCGCGGTGATAAGCGAGCTCTGATCGATCTGGCCGGCACGAACGCCAAACAGTCGTACGATCAACGCTTCCGCGTGCTCAAACCCAATGCAAGAGCCATCCAGGAAGAGTTGCAGGAGGTACTCAGCCTGCCTGATCTTCCGAAGCGCATCGAGTGTTTCGACATCTCGCATATTCAAGGTGCGGAGACGGTCGCTTCGATGGTGGTGTGGGAAGACGGCAAAATGAAGAAATCGGATTACCGGAAATTCATCATCCGGAGCGTTGAGGGCGTAGACGATTTTGCCTCGATGCGCGAAGTGGTGTCTCGCCGTTACAAACGTATGCAGCAGGAAGAAAAGACTATGCCGAGCCTGGTCTTGATTGATGGCGGTCTTGGTCAATTACATGCGGCCGCTGAAGCGCTAGAAACACTCGAGATCATCAATCAGCCGCTCGCTGCCATCGCGAAGCGCGAGGAGATCCTCTATATCTACGGGCAGGAGAAAGACCCGATCGCACTCGACCATCACTCTCCGGTACTGCATTTGATTCAATTGATTCGCGATGAGGCGCACCGCTTCGCCGTGACCTTCCATCGCAAACGGCGACAGATGCGGGACAGATCAACAGAGCTGCTCGAGATTCCGGGGGTGGGCGAGAGCACGACGCGGCGGCTTCTCGAACACTTCGGCAGCTTGCAGGCGGTGAAGCAGGCCGACGCTGCGGCTTTATCGGCAGTGGTGACTCGGGGACAGGCCGAGGCAATCAGCAACCACTTTCGAAAGTCGGTGAACTAATTACGCGATCCAGCCACCACCGACGACCACGTCGCCATCGTAGAAAACGGCGGCTTGCCCAGGCGTGATGGCTCGCTGCGGCTCATCGAAAGTGACGAGGATTTCATCCTCTCCGCTCTTTTCGATGATCGCTGCGGCCGGCTCGTGGCGATGGCGAATCTTCACCGACACCCGCATCGGCTCGTTGAGTTGGCCCACGGAGATGAGGTTGATGCGATGCGCACGCAAGGTGCGCGAGTAGAGATGCTCGCCGCCGCCGACCACTACCTGCTTGTCGGCGCCATTGATCTGGATGACATAGAGCGGTGATCCCGTAGCCACCCCGAGTCCCTTGCGCTGGCCCACGGTGAAATTGTGAATGCCGCCGTGCTCGCCGATTACTTCGCCGCTGGTTGTGACGAGTTCGCCAGCAGTGTCAGGCAGTGACTCGCCGCTTTCGGCAAGATAGGCATCGATGAAGCGCTTGTAGTCGCCGCCGGGGACGAAGCAGATCTCCTGCGAATCCGGCTTTTCGGCAAGCGCCAGCCCGTGCGCGCGAGCCAGCTCGCGGACCTTGGGCTTGGTCATGTCACCAAGCGGAAACAGAGTGCAGCTGAGCTGCTCTTGCGTCAGGCCGAAAAGAAAATATGTCTGATCCTTGCTTCGGTCGGCAGGACGATTCAGGAGCCAGCGTCCGCGCACATCGTCATACTCGACGCGAGCGTAATGGCCGGTAGCGATGCTCTCTGCGCCGATCTGACGAGCGACGACCAGCAATTGATCGAACTTCAAGTGATTGTTGCAAAGGCTGCATGGGATCGGCGTGCGGCCGGAAAGATACTCGGCGACGAACGGGCGCACGACCTCCCGCTCGAAGCGCTCTTCGTGGTTGACCACGTAATAGGGAATGCCGAGATGCTGAGCGACGCGACGGGCATCGTAGACGTCGTCAAGCGAACAGCAGCGTCCAGTGACCTGCTCGGGCATGCCCTCGCGTCCAGCGAGCCTGCGCTGGTTCCACAGTTGCATCGTCAAGCCAACGAGGTTGTGCCCTTCGGCGCGCAACATGGCCGCAACGGTCGAGGAATCGACTCCTCCCGACATAGCTACGGCGATGGTCCGTGTGCTCATTTCCTGATAGTGCGCCAATGGAGTATTAAATTCGAACTATCTGTTGCTGTAAACCGGACTCAATTCGCGCAATCGCGCAACTGTCTCAGGTACCAGAGCAAGCGCAAAATCGATCTCCTCCAGCGTATTCTGCTTGCCCAGGCTGAAGCGGATGCTTGCCCGCGCCCGATCTGGCGTCGCTCCCATCGCGATCAACACATGTGAGGGCTCAATCGCTCCCGATGAACACGCGGCACCTGTGGAAACGGCCAGACCTTTCAGATCGAGCGCGATCACCATCGCTTCTCCGTCAATGTGATCGAAATAAATGTTCGTTGTGTTCGGCACACGCGGAGCGCCGGCACCATTAACACCAGCATCTTCTACCTGCGCGAGAATTCCATTCTCCAGCCGATCTCGTAGTGCAGGCACCATCTTATCGTCACCACGCTCGAATCCCTGCACGGCTAAGTCTGCCGCCTTTCCCAAAGCAACGATCCCGGCTACATTCTCGGTTCCGGCCCGCCGGGAGCGCTCGTGGCGTCCTCCATAAAACAGCGGCTGAAGCTGCGTGCCTTTGCGTACGTATAGCGCGCCCACGCCTTGCGGGGCGTGCATCTTGTGTCCGGAAATCGAGAGAGCGTGACAGCCAATCTGATTTACATCGATCGCGACTTTTGCCGCCGATTGCACCGCGTCGGTGTGAAAAAGAATCCCAGCCTCCGCCGCGATCCTTCCGATTTCTTCGAGGGGTTGCAGCACTCCCGTTTCGTTGTTGGCCATCATGATCGACATCAACTTCGTGTTCGCACGCAACGCCCGTCGCAGATCGCCAGGATCAACCAGCCCTCGCCCATCCACGGAAACATACGTCACTTCGCAGCCCGATTCCTCGGCGTGCTTGCACGCGTGCAGCACGGCATGGTGTTCGACGGTCGAAGTGATGATGTGATCGCCGGGTTGCGTCAGTCCGGCAATTGCCAGATTGTCGGCCTCCGTGCCGCCGCTGGTGAACACCACCTCGGACGTGCGGCAATGCAACAACGCTGCAACCGCTTCCCGCGCCCCTTCCACGGCCGCACGAGCTTCCTGCCCGTGGCTGTGAATTGACGACGCATTACCAAAGCGCTCGCCAAAATACGGACGCATGGCTTCGAACGCCTCCGGCAAAATCGGGGTGGTGGCGTTGTTGTCGAGATATACGCGCAAAGCAGACCCCACGCGTCTATTTTACGCTGTTGGCACGGAACGGCGGCTAGCGGCGGTCGATGGGGACGTAATGAATGGGATATTCCGGCCCCATGTATTCGGCGCGAGGGCGTATCAGCCGGTTGTCGTCGAGTTGCTCGATAACATGTGCCGCCCAGCCGCTGATGCGGGAAACTGCGAAGACGGGCGTGAAAAGATCTTCATCAATGCCGAGCACGTGGTAGGTGGAAGCCGAGTAGAAGTCCACGTTGGCATTCAGCTTCTTTTCCGCCTTCACGAACTTCTCGATTTTCTCCGACATCTCATACCACTGCGGCTGTCCGCTCGATTGGCCGAGATGGCGCGACATGACGCGCAGATGTGTGGCGCGCGGATCTTCGGTGTGATACACCCGATGGCCGAAGCCGGGAACCTTCTTCTTCTGAGAGAGCATGGTGCGAACAAATTCGAGCGGGTCGGCTTTCTCGCGTTCAATTTGATCCATGATCCGAAATGCCGCCTCGTTGGCTCCGCCGTGCAACGGCCCTTTGAGGGCGCCGATGGCGGACGTGATGGCCGAATGCATATCGGACAAGGTTGCCGCCGTCACCCGCGCCGCAAATGTCGATGCGTTCAGTTCATGATCGGCATGAAGAATCAAAGCAACGTCGAGCGCTTTCTCGGCGGTTGGTGAAGGCTTGCTCCCAGTCAACTGCCACAGAAAATTGGCGGCGTGGGAGATTGACCGGTCAGCTTCGACCAGTGGCTTCCCTTTGCGAATACGGTCATAGGCGGCCACGATCATCGCAATCTGCGAGCTCAGCCGAATTGCCTTGCGGATGTTAGCGCCATGGTCGTTGCTCTTCTCGTCGGGATCGTAGAATGCCAGGGCTGAAACTGCGGTGCGCAGCACATCCATGGGCAAAGCAGTTTTCGGTGCGTTTCGTAATAATTGAATGATCGCTGGATCGATCTGACGCTCTTCGGCAAGTCGCTGTTGCAAATCTTTGAGTTCTGCGCGGGATGGCAGGCGCCCGAACCAGAGCAAATAGCAGGTTTCCTCGAAATTCGAGTGGTCCGCCAGTTCGTGGATATCGATGCCGCGGTAGGCAAGCACGCCCTGCTCGCCATCGATATAACAGATGCTGGAATTGGTGGCGACAATGCCTTCGAGCCCCTTGGGGGCGGCGGGGTTAGTAATGCTGGACATAATCTCTCGCTTGATTCGGATTGTATTCCGTTGCGGGAGCCGCACCAGTTTCTGCGCGGATGCAACTTTTATTTATACCGGAAAAAGGCGTCCGTACACCAACGCCGGAAGGTCGCCCATGCTTCTAAAATCTCGGCGACCGTTATGCCCCGACGAGTTCTCTTTTCTCGCTGGGTTCATACTCCACGATATGGCCTGCCACAGCGCTCGCGGCAACGGTAAGCGGCGATGCCAGATACATCTGGCCGGGACCGCTGCGCCCGGGAAAGTTGCGGTTCTGGGCGCTGATCACAACTTGATCGGGGCGAGTCGAAACCCCGGGTCCGGCGTTGATGCAGGCTCCACAGCTCGGCTCGATGACGTGCGCTCCGGCTTTCTGAAAAATCTCCAAATAGCCCTTGCGCAGGCAATAATCGCGGGTTTCCTGCGAGCCGAACTGGATGTAAAACTTCGTCGAACCGGCGACGCGCTTGCCTTGCTTGAGAGCATCAGCGAGAACGGCGGCGTACATATCCATGTCTTCGTTCTTACCGGCAGTACAGGTGCCTCCGTAGGCGATCTCAACCGGCACCGGCGTGTTTATTTCACGAATATATTTGCCGTTCCCGGGATCGCCCGGAGTCGCCACCATCGGCGTAATCTCAGCCGCATCCAGCTCGATCACATGCGCATATTGGGCGTCGGGATCGCTGTAAAGGCCTTCGATCATGGATTCGGCTTTCCTGCGATCCACGCCCCGGCGTTCCACAAGAAAGTCAACGGCTTTCTTATCCGACGCAACAATGCCGGTAAAACCGCCGATCTCCGCTGCCATGTTTGTCATGGTCGCGCGCTCGTCGACGCTCAATTCTTCGATGGCCTCGCCAGCGTACTCCATTACCTTGGCTAGCGCTTTTCCGCTGCGCACGTAATCAAGGCTCAGAATCTTCAAGATAAAATCTTTCGCCGTGACGTTCTCGTGCTTTTTGCCTTGTATGACAATTCGCACTGACTCCGGGACCTTCACGCGCACGTCTTTCGTAATCCAGCTGTTGAACACGTCAGTTGTGCCGATACCAAAAGCAACGCATCCAATCGCACCCACGTGCGGAGTGTGAGAGTCGGAGCCAATGTTCAACTGCCCCGGTAGAGCGTAGCTCTCGAGCACGATCGAGTGGCAAATACCTTCGGAACCTTTGCGGTCTTTCAGTTCGCCATGCAACTTGATTCCCTGCCTGGCGGCGAAGTCCTGTTGTTTGATCTTGAGCTGTGTCGCCAGATCGAGCAGGCCCAGCTTCTTCTTTTCTTCGGAGATGACTTCATCGAGAAACGTCAAATGATCGCGAAAGAAGATAATGCTTGAAGCGTCGTTAACCTTGGCATCTTTCCCGACGTAACGTTCGAAGAAGATCGCCGCCATCGGCGTAACGTATTCGTGACTGAAGCGCAGGTCGGCTTTCGCAAAGCCAGTGTCACCCGGCTTCACGGCAGGTACGCCAGCCTCGCCTTGCTCGTTGATCATGTGGCGGGCAAAGATTTTCTCCGCCAGAGTCATCGGACGTTTTCCGGTCTTGATCGGCGGCAGAAAAACTTTCTTCTGCATGCGCGCAACATTGAAGGGGAACAGGCCGCCGTATTCGATCACCTGGCGCGTGATCTCGTCTTCCCCCTTGGTAAACTCGCTGAGCGAAATCTCTTCTCCAGCGCGAATCTTATCGATCAGCGAAAAATCCGTCGAAGTTAACACGCCCAGGTTCTGGCAATTCTGTTTGTAGATGCGCTCGATATTTTCCGCGATCACGACTTTGATGCCGGCACACATTTCGGCATAAGGCGACTGCTCGCGGCTGGAGCCTTTGCCCCGCCGCTTGCCGCTCACGGCGCACACAAATCCGCCGCGCTTCACCTCGCCGCGGCCGATCGGAGTCACGCTCCCGCACTTCAGGCCGAGATATGGAATCTCCCCCAGAGTCTCGTCAAAGTAAAAACAGTAGTGTGCCGGCGTGATCTCGTCGGTTGAAATGTCGTCGCGCAACTTCGGATTATTCGCGGGATTTTTCGTATCCCACGGCAGATCTTCGCCTGCAAGCTGGCGCTTGATCAGTTCAGGATCTTCAGTGAGAAAAAGAATACGTCCTTGCAAGCGGACGCGATCTGGCCGTTTTTCTAATTTGCGTTCGAGAAGAGAGTTGATCACATTAAACCCGAGGTAGGGAATCGGGAGCACCCACAGCTCCCTCAACTATTGTAGCGCGGCAAAGCACAATGACTCGCGTAGCCAGCGATAACAAATATGACAGGATAGATCGACTCCACAGACAGGACCTTTGGCCCGGTCTGCCCCGCTCAGCATCACATTCTTCCTTCGCAGCCTGGCTTTGTTCTAATGATGCGCGTGCGCCGCCTTGTCGAATTTTTCTCCGGCCGGAATTCCCACCGTCAGGCGATTTTCTTTCGGAGCCAGCGGACATGTGGCGTACGGAGTTACGGCGCAAGGGGGATTGTAGGCGCGATTGAAATCCACGATGACCGTTCCGTTTGCGACTGCGTCAGTCTCCAAGAAGCGCCCGCCAGGATAGGTATCGGTCTTGGCGGTGAGATCGTTAAAGACAAACGAGAGCCCTTTGGCGGGATCTCCGCCCAGCGCTGTGAGGCGTTGCTCTTGCCCGTTGATCTTGAACACCACCGTCCCAGCGACCGGGACCGGAGTGACGTCGCCCAAGACATTCGGCACGTCGATGGTCTTCTTGCCGTCTGATGGCTCCCAGGTTGCGGTTACGCGATAGTTCATGTCGAGTGGGAAAAATATCAGGCCTTTAAAGGTGCTGATTGCCGGACTCTCAAGATCTTTCAGCCGAATTCCCACGCGCTCGCCGCGAACGATTGCGTGAAAACGCAGGCTGCCCATTTCCATCACTGTGCGATTCTCGGAAGCGTCGGTCTCTATTTTCGTAGCCGCCAACGGCTTTCCGGCGGCCGTGACATGAGCATCAGGGGACGGCTTGATGCTGACCTCTTTACCATCAAGGTCGAACTCCCCTGCGTGAGCGGGACCTTTCGGAAAAACGATGGCGTTGTCGGGAGCGGAACCGAAGCTATTTGTTCCTGGCTTTAACCAGTAAAGACCAGCCAGGGGAAGCCAGTTTTTCTTCAGGTCGTCGGCGAGCTCGGCCTTCCATTTGTCGTAGGTCTGCAAGTAGGCGGCATCGGGCGCGGTGGGCGACGACGCAGCCATGTCCGCTGCAGCAAAAGCCACCGTGGCAGCGGCCACGACGCAGAGACAGGCAGGAAAAGCGGCCTTGCAATTCATAAGATCAAACCTCGTGTTCCCGGCGATGAGCCTTTTTATCACAGAGAGCGAAAGCCCAAAAATGTCAGCTCTTATATTCCCGCGGATCAGGCAGCGCTTCTAACCCGCGCCCTTCAAAGATATCCGCAAATTCCCGCAATAGACTCTGGTGTATCAGTCCGTTTGAGGCCAAGGTTTCACGGCTATCGAGCTGAAACGGCGACCCATCGAAGCGTGTAATCTTGCCACCCGCTTCTTCCACAATCAAGACGCCGGCAGCCGTATCCCATGGGTTTAAATTGAATTCCCAGAAACCGTCGAAACGCCCTGCGGCTACGTTGCACAAGTCGAGCGCCGCTGAGCCGGCGCGCCGCACGCCGTGCGAATGCAGCGTGATCTGGTGATAGAAATAAATATTCGGATTCTTATGCCGCTTGTGGCTGGGAAAGCCGGTCGCGACCAAGCTTTCTGTGAGCACCGAGGTCTGGGAGACTTGGATCGTCTCTCCGTTGAGGTGAGCGCCGGTACCGGGTTCGGCGGAAAACAACTCATCGCGGGTGGGATCATAGATGACGGCGGCAATGCGCCGCGCCGGTTTTGCCGCGGTTCGTCGCTCCAATGCCATCGAGACGCAGAAAACCGGGTAACCGTGGGCGAAGTTCGTCGTCCCGTCGAGCGGATCGACGTACCAGCGGTATTCGCTGCCCTGATCGTTTAAACCTTGTTCTTCGCCAAGAACGTCGTGGTCGGGCCATTGTTGGCGGATGCGTTCGCGAATCAATTTCTCCGAAGCGCGGTCAGCAGCCGTGACCAAGTCGGCGTCACCTTTGTATTCGATTTTCACGTGCTCGCGGAAATGCTCCATCAGCAAACTTCCGGCTTCGCGCGCAATGGACGACATGGCAGGCAGAAAGCTGGCGGCGGAATCTTGGGGCGCTGGCTTGGGTGTCAGTCTGGGCCTCTGGTACGAATTCTAGATTCTACGTGAAGATTTTATAGGAAGAAGCTCGACGGCTTATTGCTGGTGCGCCGACGCCCCGGCGGCGATCTCGCGCAAGGCGCTCACGAATCCGGTGGCTGTGTTGGGATCGGACAAGGCTTCCAGGTGAACCGTCGCAGAGAACTGTGGGGATTCAGGACGGAAGCGCACCTGTAGAATGTCCTGGCGGCGGGCTGACATCAAGGCATTCAGTTCGGCGGTAGGATCCTGCTTCCAATGCGTTCGCGTGGTCAGGATGATGGGACCGGGCTCGTAAACTTCCCACTCGCGGCCCTCGCGTGCGCGGGAGGAGATGCCACGATTGTAAGCGCTCCAGCGATGGCGAACCACCTCTAAACAAAAACTGGGAGAGCCGCCCAGATCTGCTTCAAATGTAAGGGTTTCCTTTTGACGGTGCCAGCAACTGATCAGCCATTGCACGGGCAGGGGCCGAGGCCGGAACTTCACAATCACGCGGGCATTTTCGAAGCCGTTGGAGGGGAAATGCAGACGCGCCTGCATGCGTGAGCTGCCCATCCAGCGCAATTCCAGAATCTTGCCCTTATCGGCGCATGCCTTCTCCACCCAGCGCAAGGCCGCCGCTCCCTTTTGGCGGTTGTAGGTGGAGAACACGAAGTACCACAGCCCCAGAATCGCGACCGAACTGACGACGTCAATCAGCAGAAGGCGCCCCACAACGCTTCCTCTGATGCTCATGGTACGTCCGAGGTTGCGAGCGGCGCAAGAGCCATTCGTCTACTTTTTTGGCCGTTCACTTTGGATGGGACTAAGCTCGATTGTGGAAAACCGAACCGCGCAGCCTCGACGCGCAAAACGACCGCGTTAGGAATTTCTGGGTGCTTGCTCTCCAGTCCATCTCCGAGCCCGTTACAATAGCGGCGTGCCTCGCAGCATTAAGGGTTTCCAAGTTCGCGATTTTCGGCCAAGCGATTTCGACGCTATCTGGAGCATCGACCAGGCGTGCTTTCCTCCCGGAATTTCTTACTCGCGCACCGAACTCAGAACCTACATGCGCCGGGCTGGATCGTTCACGCTGGTAGCCGAGAGTGCGCCGATGAAGCACAAGCATTTGGTAAAACGATCGGGCAATTCTCCGGCGGAGCGTAACGGCCGCGAAACCGCCGGCTTTATCGTTGCCGAATCGCATCACCGCGCCGCGGGTCACATCATTACGATTGACGTTGTTGCTGCCGCACGACGACATGGAGTTGGATCGTTGCTTCTGGGAGCTGCTGAAGAGCGTTTGCGCTGCGGCGGTTGTCTTGCGGCCGAGTTGGAAACTGCCGTCGACAATGTCTCGGCTCTCTCCTTTTATAACCGTCACGGTTACCACGTAGTTCGAACTTTTCCGCGCTATTACGCGAACGGCGTCGATGCGCTGGTTCTGGAGAAAGATCTCGCCAGCAGCTAAACATTTTGCCAAGAAGACGAGACAGTTGCGTTGGCAGCGTGGTTCTAGATAATTTGCCTTCTCATGAAAGCTTCGGGTAAGAGTGCAATGCAGGTTGCGATTCAGGGAGAGCTTGGCTCGTTCAGCCATGAAGCGGCTGAGCGGATGATTCCGCGCTGCAAGGTTGTGCCTTGCGGTCGCTCGGTCGAGGTCTTCGATCTGCTTGAGCAGGACCGGGTCGAGCATGAGCTGACAAGACAAAGATCGGTTTCCGCAGCGGTGATTCCTATCGAGAACTCTCTGGCCGGAACCGTGGCGGAACATGCCGATCTTCTGGTCGCTCGCGATGTATTCATTCAGGCCGAATTCCGGCTGCGCATTGTGCACAATCTGATCGCTGCTCCTGGAATGACGTTGAGCCGCGTGCGGCGGGTGTTCTCGCATCCGGTGGCGCTTGACCAATGCCGCGACTTCTTCCGCAAACATCGTCACATCGAAGCGGTTCCTTTCTACGACACTGCGGGAAGCGTGAAGCATGTCATCGCCGAAAATCTGCCTGAGGCAGCGGCGATTGCGGGACATCATGCGGCTCGTGAATATTCCGGCAAGATTCTGCAGGCCGGTATTGAAGATGACAAGCGCAACTTGACGCGTTTCTTTCTGATCCGCAAATTGCCGAAAGCTCGAGCGTTGTCAGGAAAAGCTTCGAGTCAAAAAAATGCTGACGATGGTTCTGCGCTGCGGTATCGAAGGCTGATTCCGCGCGGCGCGAGTAAAACTTCGATTGCTTTCAAGGTGAGGAACGTGCCGGGGGCGCTGTTCAAGTCGCTGAGTGTGTTTGCGCTGCGCGACATCAGCTTGAGCAAGATCGAATCGCGGCCCATGCGCGGGCGTCCGTGGGAGTACGTCTTCTACGTCGACTTTCTGCGCGGCGACGATGAAGCTGCCTTCAATGCGCTGCGGCACCTGCGCGAAGTGGCCGAATTCGTCAAGGTGCTGGGGATCTATCCGGCGGCGTGAGTTGTGTTTGTCTCCGTCGATGCGGTTGGCGCCAGCGGGATGTCGCATTTCTCCTCAAAAATAATTTGGAGGATGCTGCACGCGTCCGTGCGGGCTTTGAAATGTTAAAGTCAGATCTGGATTTTATTTTTTCGATTTGAAAGATCGCTGGAATCATGGCGTTAGCGCATTTTTCCCCGCAAGATCTGCGTTCAAAGAACTTAGATATCAAAGTATTGTCAGCAAAGCCGTTGGCGGCGCGAACATTTCGAGTGCCTGGGTGTTACGGCCTCGAACATGATCGCTAAATGGAGCTGTGGATGGCAAGGTTGGGTGTCACAGGGGGTTGCGAACGGTTGTGGTGTTTCGGCGGCGTCAAGTTCTATCCCTTTGCAGAAGAGGCAGAAGGAGAACCCTGGGGTCGTGGTGCCCAGCTTTCGAAAACCACGAAAGCTGGGGCAGCCTCAATTCCGCTCATGATAGGGTTCATCGCTCAGCATCATGGCGTTTGGGACCCAGCGCGATAACATTCGAGGCTCATCGCGGATAGGGTTTCCGCTCCACGGCATCGGGCTCAAAGCCCTCCGCAATAGCCGTGGTACCTTGGGCATCATTGCCAGAGGGGAAATTGCCGATAGAATACAAATTCGGCCAAAGGGGCCGAGAGCTGAAACCTTTCCGAATCAATCTCATCTAAGCTTGAGTGAGTTACACTCAAGGAGAGCCAATGACGCAAGAACCGCTTTCCGAGCAAGTTCCTAAGCAGAGAGAAACCAACGATGTACGGGCACTGCCCGTGCTCCCGGTGCGGGATACGGTTTTGTTTCCGCACGCCGTTCTGCCCTTGACCGTGGGGCGGGAGAGTTCGGTTCAGCTCATCAATTCGCTCGGGGAAGATAAAACAATCGTAGTAGTGGCGCAGCGCGAGGCGCGTGTTGATAGTCCGCAACCCAGCGACCTTTATACCGTCGGTACGTCCGCAATCGTTCATAAAGTCGTAAAGATGCCGAACCAAAGCCTGTTTGTGTTTGCCGAGGGCCTGGAGCGGGTACGCGTGGGGGAGTTTACCCAACTGGCGCCATTCATGCGCGCCAAGGTGGCGCCGATCCCGGAAGCGATCCCGCCGACCAGTTCGGAAATTGAGGCTTTGCAGCGCAACGTGTTGACGCTGTTCCAGCAGATCGTGGCCGGTTCGCCGACTTTATCCGATGAGTTGTCGACCGTTGCCATGAATATTGACGAGCCGGGACGGCTGGTGGATTTCATCGCGTCGTCTCTGCCGTCGCTATCTACGCCGGACAAGCAGGACACGTTGGAGACGCTCGACATAAGGGTGCGCTTGGAGAAGATCAACCAGCATCTGGCCAAAGAGCTCGAAGTCCAGCAACTGCGCAACAAGATTCAGAGCGAAGTGCAGGACCGGGTGCAGCAGACACAGCGCGAGTATTACCTGCGCGAGCAGATGAAAGCCATCCAGAAAGAATTGGGTGAGCAGGATGAAGGGGCGCGGGATGTCGACGATCTGAAAAAGAAGATCGACGAAGCCGGCATGCCGGATGACGTGAAGAAAGAAGCTTTGAAGGAGTTGGGCAGGCTTTCTCGGATGTCTCCGATGGCGGCGGATTATTCGCTGACGCGGAACTACGTGGAATGGCTGGCCGTGCTGCCGTGGGCGAAGACTTCGGGGCAGGAGATCGAGATTCTCAAGGCGAAAGAAATTCTGGATACGGATCACTACGATCTAGAAAAGGTGAAAGACCGCATTCTGGATTATTTGTCGGTGCGGCGATTGAAGCCGAATATGAAAGGGCCGATTCTGTGCTTTGTCGGACCTCCGGGCGTGGGCAAGACTTCTTTAGGGAAGTCGATTGCGCGGGCTCTGGGACGGAAGTTTGTGCGCTTGTCGTTGGGTGGCGTGCATGACGAAGCGGAGATTCGAGGGCACCGGCGAACTTACATCGGGGCTTTGCCGGGGCAGATTATTCAGGGCATCCGGCGGGCGGAGACGAAAGATCCGGTCTTTATGCTGGATGAAATCGACAAAGTTGGACGCGACTTCCGCGGCGATCCGGCTTCGGCATTGCTTGAAGCGCTCGATCCCGAGCAGAATTCGTCATTCCGCGATAACTATCTCGACGTGACGTTTGATCTGTCGAAGGTGCTTTTCATCACGACCGCGAACATGCTCGATCCGATTGCCGAGCCTTTGCGCGACCGCATGGAAATCATCGAGCTGCAGGGTTACAGCGAGGAAGAAAAGTTGCACATCGCGAACCGGTATTTGGTTCCGCGGCAAATTGAAGAGAACGGAATCACGGGGGAGCAGATCGAGTTTCCGGAGCAAGCGATACGGTACATCATTCGCCATTACACGCGGGAAGCGGGCGTACGCAGCCTGGAGCGGACGATCGGTACGATCTGCCGCAAGCAGGCGCGGCGGCTGGCCGAGGGCAAGACCGATAAGCTGGTGGTGACGCAGGAAGTCATCACGGAGTTTCTGGGCGGCATCAAGATTCGCGTCGAAGGCGAAATCGAGGAGCGGACGGAACGGCCTGGCGTGGCGGTTGGTTTGGCGTGGACTCCGTCTGGGGGCGACGTATTGTTCGTCGAAGCCAATGCGATGAAAGGCAAAGGCGGCTTCACCATGACCGGACAGATCGGCCAGGTGATGCAGGAATCGATGCAGGCGGCATTGACCTGGGTGCGATCGAATGCGGCTCATCTGGGCATTTCGGAGGATTTCTTCTCCGATCACGACATTCACATGCACGTGCCGGCGGGGGCGATTCCGAAAGATGGTCCATCGGCTGGCGTAACGATGGCGACGACGCTGGTTTCGCTGCTGGTGGGGAAGCATGTGCGTCCCCTGACGGCGATGACGGGCGAGATCACGCTGAGCGGCAATGTGCTGCCGGTGGGAGGCATCAAGGAAAAAGTTCTTGCTGCCAAGCGTGCCGGAGTCACCACAATTATTCTGCCGGCAGAAAACAAAATGAATGTCGAGGAAGACCTGACGCCTCCGCAGATCGAGAACGTGACCATTCATTATGTGAAGACGATAGGGGAAGCGTTGCGAGTGTCGCTGCCGGAAATTGCGGAGTCGCTTGCGGCGAAGACCATTTTGGTGCCGCCCAAGGAAACGAAGCCGGAGACGACGACGGTGCCGCCTGTGCAGCAGCCGGTTGTGACTCAGGATAAGGTTGTGAGCTGGCACTCGTAAGAGTGCTGGAAGCTGTTGGGCGGATACGATACAGATCAGCGTTACGACGAAGACAACTATTGGGCTTATTTCAAAGTGATAAGCGCCTTTACGTTGTCTTTGTCTTTTTGGGAGAGGCGGCTTACGTATCCGACGGCGCCGGGGGTCTGGGCGACGTAATCGATCAAGGCGGCTTCCGAATCGAAGGTCTTGGGCATGGAGCCCTGCCCGGTAAAGACCGCTTTGCGCCACTGGGCGCGAAATTCGTTGGGACTTTCGTCGCAGTAATTCTCGACAAAGACCTCGTGCACCGGACCTCCTTTTAAGATCACCGGCACGGCGTGGGTGCCATCGGCAAATTTGGTTTTCTCCCCGGTAAAGATGGCGCGGAGATCAGCGGCTTTGATCTTTGTGATCTGCACATCGTTGTTCACCACGATGACAACGTCCTGAGCTCCCGCCACTTCGCAAAACCCGACAAGGGCCAGCAACCAAATCGACCAGCGAATTTTGCTCACGGCTCTCATTTCATGACTCGGTCGTTGCTTGGGCCGCATTCATTCATTGCTCGTATCGCTTTTAGAAGCTGAAGCCGATTTTAGCCGCCAACATGTTCGAGTCCGGCTGCAGGCCGTTTGGGTTTGTGCTGGCATAGTAGCCAAGTCCAGTTCCACGCAGAAAATGGCCCTCGATCTTGCCGTAAAAGTAGGCATCAAAGTCATACCGTCCGGAGACCACAAAGTCCTTCGAATAATTTGCCGGCTGGGTCGTGTCGAATGATTTATTGACGTAGTGGCTGTAGTAACTTCCCACCTGAATTTTTTTCGAGAGCTGATAACTGCCCATTGCAAACCAGGAGCGCTCATCGTAAGAGAGCGGAATGGCCGCCGGTCCAATCGTCAAAATCGCATCGAACGAACCCCTACGATATTCTCCCGCGAAGTAAAACCTCCGCTTCGTGAACTGGGCGTAGTAGTCGATGATGGCAAAAGGAGGTGCGTGGACGCCGCCTGCTGGCGCAGTCCCGTCGATGGCGAGCACTTCTGCACTCGATCCAGTGGTCAATCCTGTTAGAGGAGCAACCCAGCGCAGATCGCCGCCGTAAGTCTTGCCCCCAGGAGCGGAAGTGAACACAAGGCCGTAATCCGCAGACTCTTTCAGGTATCCACCATTCAGATCGAGAGCGTTGTACCCCGCGTACCCGCGATACCGCAAGCTTCCACCGCCGTTGCCAAGGGAGAGGCCGCCGTATACTTCTCCCCCGAGGTGGGATAAATAGAAACTCTTGTTATCGATCGGGTAGGCGCCTTGGGGCAGGAGTATCCAGAGGAAGATGGCGTCCACATCCTGAGAGTCGTTGAACAATCCCAAGGGAGTCTTGACCTTGCCGGCCCGAAATCCAAGATGGTCGTCCAGCTTGTAGTCTCCCGATGCCCAATCGACCTGAAGGTTGGGACCGCCGAGTTGACCCAATTGGTACATGTGCAACTGGATTCCGACGCGCAGGTTCTCGGTCAGTGAATCGGTGACGCTTATGGCACCGTCGGTCCACTGCAGGCTGCCTGAGCTCGATTGCATGGTCAGATAATTGTTGTGAGTGCTGTAAAGCAGGCCCTGGGTTGCGAATCCGTGGATCTGGATGCCGGATAAGTCCTGTGCGGAAGCGCCAGCGACGCAGAAGCACGCAACGAAGAACGCTAACGCAGCCCGTGGCATGGAGAGACCCCCACGGTGATTCATCGGCGAACCAGGCTGATTCTTTAGCGAAGCCGGGTGATCGCGCTACACTGGCGTTGATCCGATGCAGGTGCACGTTCTATTTTTCGGTATGCTGAAGGAAGCTGTGGGCAAATCCAGCGACTCGGTTGAGTTGCCTGAGGGAGCTTCGCTTGGCGATCTGCTGGAGCTCTACGCGTCTCGCTCACCGGAGTTAAAAGGTGTATTGCCGTCACTGGCTGCGGCGGTAAACCAGGAATATGCCGGAGCTGAGACTATGTTGAAGCCAGATGACGAAATTGCTCTACTGCCGCCGGTCAGCGGTGGAGTGGAAGACAAGCGAGTGGCTCGTTGCGGTTCGATTGTGCGCGATCCGATTGACACTCAGTCCGTTCTTGAAGCGATTAAACGTCCGGAGGATGGCGCGGCGGCGGTTTTCGAAGGCGTGGTTCGAAACCACACACGCGGGCTCAAGACGCTTTATCTCGATTACGAGGCCTACGAAGCGATGGCGCTGGGGCAGATGGAAGCTCTGGCGCAGCAGGCGCTAAAGCAATTTCAAATTCGCGATGTTGCCTTAGTGCACCGGCTGGGACGGCTGCAAATCGGCGAAACCAGCGTTCTCATCGTCGTCGCGTCTGCTCATCGCGCCGCAGCTTTCGACGCATGCCGCTGGCTGATCGATACTCTCAAACGCACAGTTCCCATCTGGAAGAAGGAATATTTCGAGGATGGCGCGGTATGGGCTGATGGCGAACCCTTCCCTGCCGAAATTCCCCGAGCCGCAGGCAGCCCCAATCAGGACCGCGCATCTAAGTGAGCGGACCGGACTTCTTTCCCGTTCAATCAGGCGTCAAAGCCGGCGAGGCTGCCGCACGGTCCAACTTGCGAAGTTATACTTCTTCTCAGCGAATGAGAAAACTTTTTGTTCTCCTATTGCTGCCGCTGGCCAGCCAGGCATTGCTGGCGCAGCAGGCGCCTTCGCAGAACCATCCGGAGACGACTCTTAAAGTCGACGTCAAACTGGTGAATGTTTACGTTACCGTGACGGATGCGCACGGAGCGCCGGTGTCCGGTTTGAAAAAAGACAACTTTACCGTGCTCGAAGATGGCCGGCCGCAGGTGATCTCGGTGTTCGACAAGGAGTCGGCGCTTCCGCTCTCGATCGCGCTGGCAGTGGACACAAGCCTGAGCACGCGCCACGACCTGCCGCTGGAGCAGGCCTCGGCCAAGCGCTTCGCCCGCACGATCATGCGGCCGGTGGATGCACTTTCGGTATTTAGCTTCAGCGAGGCGGTGTCGCAGTCTCCCTATACTGCAGATCTGAGGCGCATCGAGGAAGGGATCGACCACGTTCGATTGGGCGCGGCCACTGCTCTATACGACGCCGTGTACCTGGCCTCGCGCTCGCTCGACCGGCGACAGGGCCGCAAGGTGCTGGTCTTGATTACAGACGGGGGCGACACGGTCAGCAAGATTGATTACAAAGCAGCGGCGCGCGCCGCGGAAGAGGCGGAAGCCCTGGTATACAGCATCATCGTTGTGCCGATCGAAAACAGCGCGGGGCGTGAAACCGGCGGCGAACATGCGCTGATTCAGCTTTCTGAAGACACCGGCGGCAAGTACTATTACGCGACCTCGATGTCGCAGCTTGACGATGCGTTCCGGCAAATCAGCGATGAACTGCGCACGCAGTACCTGCTGGCCTACTATCCATCGCAACACATTTCAAATTCGCAGTTTCGCCGCATTCAGGTCGAAGTGAACGGTCCCGATGCGGCTTCGTCGTATCACGCGCGCCACCGAACTGGTTACTACACAACGAAGTCAGACTTCTGAGCTAAAGAGCGGCCAAACTTTTTTGTGGATTCCGGAGAAAACTTCACTGGAGCCAAGAAAGAATGTGTGCGGGTTTGATATCCTCAGAACTTCCGTCGAAAGCGTAATCAACCACCGATGCAGAGTTCTGGATCTATGTTTGCTCGATCAAGGTTTGCTCGACCAAGGTTTGTGTTCTCAACAAGAAAGGTTCTGTGAACATTTTGAATCAAAGGTTCGCGATTTTGGATTTCAAGTTAGCACGCGGGATTGCCGCCACGTCTTGCTTTGCCGTAGCGGGGCTATTGCTCATGTTGCCCTCGCTGCTGCCGGCGCAAACGATTGGCACTGGCAACATTGCCGGGGAAATCACAGATCCCAGTGGAAAGCCGATCGCGGGCACCAAGGTGGATATAACAAACAAGGCCACCACGGCGGTGATTCACGTAACTACGTCTCCGGCGGGATGGTATTCGTCTGGTCCGATTCAACCCGGCAACTATTCGCTTCGAGTGGAGGCGAAAGGGTTAAACACAACACATTTGACGTTCGGGGTCCATGTCGGAAATACGACGACGGCAAACATCAGAATGCAACTGGGCCCGGAGGGTCCCGTGGTCGAAATCCTCGGCGGGACACAGGTCAATGTTACGCAAGCAACTGTGCAGGATGTGATCGCTGAAGACCCCATGCACAGATTGCCGATCAACGCGCGCGACCTCTTTGACTTCGCGCAGCTTGACCCGGATGTGCAGATGCAGGACGGAGGGGTTTTGGACGCGACGAAGAATGGGATTTCTTCCATCTCATTGTTGAGTCGTTATGGCAGCAATCCGAGAATCTCCGTGGACGGGGCGGATGTCAATGACGAGATCGTGGGGGCGCCCACACAGAATATTCCGGCGGGTGCGGTAGAAGAGTTTCAAGTCTCGCGGTCGTTGCTCGATCTTTCAACTCCGCCAACCGATTCCGGCGCAGTGAACGTGATCACTCGCTCGGGCAGCGATCAAATTCACGGCGGCGTTTTCGGGCTCTTCCGCGGCGACGAGGGCGCGGCCTCCCTGCCAGGCAGGGCGCCTCAATCCTTTTCGCGCGAATTGTTTGGAGGACACGCGGGCGGCGCCATCATTAAAGACAAAGTTTTCTGGTTCGCCGACGCGGAGCGGGCCAAGCAGGATCTTACTTCGCCTGAGCCGTTTGCTTTTCCCTTCGACGGACTTTTCGCTTCCCTGCGTGAGCCTTACCGCGAGTTCGACACCGATGAGCGGGTGGATTGGAAGATGCGGGGCAGCACACGGGCGTTCTACCGGCTCAATTTCTTTCAGGACACCGATGTTCGTCCCGCTGGAGCTGCGAGTTCCACGCAGCGCTTGAGCACCGACAACAATACGCTGACCAACACGCTAGGATTCGATTTCAACACGGGCGCTTACGCGCACAGCATTCGCGTTGAATACCTGAAGCTTCGCAGTTCGATTGCAGACGCTACGAATACGCTCACCGGCATTGATAATCCGATTCCGGGGTTGGGGATTAATATTGCCGCGTCGATTGGGGGGAACTGCGTCCTGAGCGACGGCGGCGGATATTGTGGAGGCCCGAGCTGGGTGGGGCCGCAGCGAGAAGTTCAATCGGACAAGCTGGCCCGGTACGACGGCGACCGGGTATTTCACCGTCACATTTTTCGCTACGGAATGACCTTCAACCGAATCGATGGCGCACGCATGGCCGATCTAGCAATGTACCCGCAGGTTGGGACAACTTCGTTTGCCAATTTGACGTCATCGAACCCTACCTCTTACCCAGCAGATTATGTGACGCTGGGAAATGGCATCGGATTCTCCACTCCGCAATCGGCATTTGGTTTACGCGGAGGAGGTCTCGGCCCGAACAATCGTCTGCAAATGTATGTCGGAGATTCTTTCAAGATCGAGCCCAACGTGACTCTCACCTATGGCGTGCAGTATCTGCACGATTCAGCACTCACCGACAGCGGTCTTGGCCCGCAGCCTCTACTGAACCAGTGGGGCGCCAGCTACGGGGATCGGATTCGCAATCCTAATTTGAATTTTGCGCCGCAAGCGGGCCTCGCGTGGAATGTGGGGGGCGGCGGCACGACGGTGATTCACCTCGGCGCCGGATTGGTTTGGGCTGATCCGCTTTTGAACAATCTCGCCTATGACACGCCCGCACGGCTTTCCCAGGGCAGCTTTTTATCGACGCCGGAGATTTGTTCGGCGGGAGTGGCTTCGCCGTTTCCGTGGCCGACGAGTCTGGGCGGGGTGAGTTCGATTGCGGGAGGTGCGGCGACCGTTGTGAATACGTCGACCGGACCACAGGCGCTGCCATCTTTCTGCGGCGGAAGCATCTCGACCGTGGCTCCGGCAATTCTGGCGCTGAGCAGTGCTTACCAGGCTGCGACAGCAGCAGCCGCGGGCGGAGCCAACAACAACTTTGTTGGCTCGGCGCTGACCGCGCTCGACAACCGCGGCTATGACCTGCTGTATCCCGGTTACCGCACGCCGCGCTCGTGGCAGATGAACATCGGAATCGAAAAAGCGATCGGCACGAGCACCAGGCTCAGCCTGGATTACATCCGCAACATCGGGGAGCACTTTTTGATTGGGCAGGACATCAACCACAGCGGTGCGGCGCGCAGCTTCAACGAGGCGAACGCCCTCGCGGCACGTGATGCCGCGCAGATCGCGCATGGATGCCCGGCGGGTTTTGGCGAGGCAACGTGCATGGTCGCGGCCCTGGGCCAAGCTGGAGCCCAAGCTGCCTACTCCGCTGCCGGACTCGATTCAAACCTGCAAACGGCCGGCGGCGGACCTTGCTCTTATTGCGCGTTCCCCGGAACGAACCCGATCAGCGGCAGCACGGGAGCCGTCGGCGGGGTGGATATGCTCTTTCCCGATGGACGCTCGCTGTATACCGGATATCAGGCGAAGCTAGTCCACCACCTTGGTAAGCCGGTGCGTGGGGTGAAGGCAGCCGACCTTCAGGTGGCCTATACGTATTCCAAATTCATCAGCAATGTGCAAGATCAGGACACCGTGAACCTGGCGCTCGATAACGACAACCCAGGAAGGTTTATCGGTCCGAATGCGCTGGATCGCAAGCAGCAAATTTCGTTCGCGAGTACGCTTGACTTGCCCTGGTATACAAAACTGAGCATTGTCGGGCATTTCTACAGCCCGCTGGCGCAGAATCTGCTGCTTCCGGCACTGACGAATGGCGGAGAAATTTTTGCTACGGATTGGCTGGGGGCGGGGTTGCCGGCGAACGGATCTCCCGAGCCGTTGCCCGGAACGCAGCTCGGCCAGATGGAGCGCGGCAGCAATATCTATACGCTGCAAAAGGCGATCAACACCTACAACCACACTTACGCAGGGACGCTTACTCCGGCGGGGGCTTGCCTGGTGGCGAACACGGCTCCGGGTAATCCTTTCTCCTGTCCCGGAATAATATCCGGGCCAGCGGTTATGACTGCGGCGGACATGACTGCTTTGGGCTGGCAGATGCCGACCGTGGGCTCAGTTGCGCCAGATTTTGTGGGCATCCCGTGGCTGAAGTCGATGGATGTGAAACTTTATTGGCCATTCAATTATAAAGATCGGGTGACGATTGAGCCGAGCGCCAGCGTGTTCAATGTTTTCAATTTCTGGAACGCCTATCTTCCCGGCAACTTGCCGAATCCATCGCTGATTCCGGGGCAGAATGGCCTTCTGGCTCCGACTGCGGTCGGCGGCATCGCATCAGGATCGCCGAGCCTTGCTCCTTTCCGGGCGAATTTTCAGTCGGGCACTTTCGCCATGGGAACTCCGCGGACGTTCGAGTTTGGGTTGCGGATCAGCTTTTAAGTACGAGTGAGGGCAATCGTCGTCGCGCCGACTGGGGTTGAGTCATGAGGCCGACGTTTTGTCCCGACGGCACAGGCCTCTCGGCTGCTCTTGTACAATGTGGGCATGCCGTTCCGTTCGCAAGGAAATCCCAACGCCGGGAAACGCAGCCGCACGCCTCCTCCGGAAGAGACTTCAGAAGAAGCCGCTTTCCTGAAGACGATTGGCGAGAAGCAGAAGCAGGTTAGCGTCAAGCTGATGGATGGGCAGGTGGTCACTGGCTGGATCGAGTATTATGACAAGCACATGGTGCGTTTGACTCGCGACGGCGCTCCCAATCTTTTCATTTTTAAGCACGAGATTATGTACATCGCGGAAGACGGTGCAAAGAAAAAGTAGCCGCTCCCGCATGGCCAGGGCGTCCGTGCACATTCCTGAGTGCATCTCTGCAACAAATCTGTTTATCTCTCAGATCAGCTTTTTCGATTGGCGAGGCACCTCGGTTCGCGGTATTCTTTCCGGTTGAAACCCCCGGCCATTTCAACTGCTGACGTCTGTAGCATTGCTTCACCGATAAAACTTGCTGACATCTAAATAGGAGACCCAAGGATTATCTATGCCTACTGAACTGCGTAATTTCCTGGCACTCACATATGACGAACTGGAAGACCTGAATCTTGAGGCGAAGGAGCAACGCAAAAACCGGGTGCCTATTGGCAAGATTCAGGAGAAGCGACTCAAGTATTTGACCGATGAGAAGCGGATCAAGGCTGTGACCGTGCTTTTCAGCGATCTTGAAGGCCGGCTGCACATGCTGGATTACGACAAGAAATTTCTGATCAAGAGCTGGGACAACCTGACATTCGACGGCTCCTCGATTCGCGGCTTTACCGCCCAGCGGGAGAGCGACCTGCGGCTGGGCATTGACTGGTCGGCTTTCTACTGGGCGCCGGCGGACGTCTTCGGCTCTGGCAAGGTGCTGGTGTTCGGCGAGGTGATTGACAAAGGAGGAAGCTCTTATTCGGCGGACATTCGCGGCGTGCTGAAGAACTATGCTTCCGAGCTGTACAAGAAAAAAGGTTATACCATGAACGCGGCGAACGAGATCGAAGGATTTCTGTTCAAGGGCTCGGACGCGGAGCGCCGTTACCACGAGACCGGCAAGTTCGAATATGTGAATACCGGCGGATATTACCATTCGCTGCCCGGCGATCCTCTGCGCACATTCATCGATACAACCGCCGAAGTGCAACGAGCGATGGGCTTTCAGAATGAGAAAGACCATCCTGAGGTCGCGCCCTCGCAGTTTGAAATCAATTACGGATACGGTGAGGTGGTTGCGGCCGCCGACCAGATTCAGCTCTACAAGCTGATTTGCCGCCAGGTTGCGACCAACATGGGGCTGACCGCATCGTTTTTACCTAAGCCGGTGGTGGGCGTAAATGGCAGCGGCATGCACACGAATGTGTCGATCAGCGAGGACGGGAAGAATTTGTTTTGGGATGCAAAAGGCGAAGAAAAGCTGAGCAAGATGGGGTGGGCGTTTCTGGACCGCATTCTCACCCACGGCAACGATATTTGCCTGCTGCTGAATGCCAGCGTGAATGCATATCGCCGTCTCGATCCGCACTTTGAAGCGCCGAATCAGATCAAGGCGTCGCCGGTCGATCGCGGATCGATGATTCGTATTCCCATCGGCAATGAGAAGAGTATGCGGGTGGAAGTGCGATCGGTGGCTCCGGATGCGAATCCTTATCTGGTGATGCTGTCGATTTTCAAGACCGGCATCGACGGCGAAACTTCTAAAATCAAGAACCTGCGCCAGGCGGAACGATATTTGCCGGACAACATTTACGATGCGCTGGCTAACTTCCGCAAGGCCGATTGGACGACGAAGCTTCTCGGTGAAGATGTGAAGGGCCGCTATGCGGATTTGAAGCAGGCTGCGGCTGATCGTTGCCCGCGGCTGCTGGGAACATTTGTGAAGGCTCCCGAGGTGCAGTACCACCACGATGTTTACAACCAGTTCTTGTGGAATCTGTTTTAGAGCGACGGTCGCCCCAGGTCGTATCAGGGCACGGCTAGCCGTGCCGCACAAGCTATAGTCAACGCGCGTTTTTGAAGGGGCGCGGCTTCGGCCGCGCCGAGCTGACATAAGAAACCGGGGCTTTAGCCCCGAGGGAACCACGCCGCTAAAGTTTGACTTTCGTTCCGTGCCGTACTAGCATCCAAGCGCTCGGTACCCCCGCCGCGTCAAACACATTCGTCACTCACGCCTGTGGAGGCCTTCATGCGCATCGCCCGTATTCTCTCCGTCTTCTTACTCTTCGGCGCAATCTGCTGCGCTTCGGATGGCACGCCCTCGCCGCGGTCGTGGGAATTGCTCGCTTCAACCGGCGCGGAGAATAACTACTTCGGCTACTCGATAGCCGTGAGCGGAAACACCTTGGTGGTCGGCAACCTTACCGGGCAGGTCTATGTTTACGAGAAGCCCGCAAGCGGCTGGGGGAACATGGTTCAGACCGCCGAACTCACCTCGTCGGAGGGACTCTCGTTCGGCCCTTATGTGGCGATCAGCGGAGACACAGTTGTTGTCGGTTCAAATACGCCGAACGGGCAGGCCTACGTTTTCGTCAAGCCCGCGGGCGGCTGGGCAAACATGAATCAAACCGCGATTTTAAGCGACGGTTTGAGTGGAGACTACTTCGGCACTGGAGTTGCGATTGATGGAAACACAATTGTTGTCGGGGCACCGGGGGGAACTGAGTTCCAGGGTGCCGCTTACGTCTTTGAGGAACCTCCGACGGGGTGGGCCAACACGTCTTCGGCTAATGCAGTACTCACCTCATCAAACGATACATACCTAGATCTGTTCGGTGCATTCATTGCGTTTAACGGCAACACAATCGCAATCGGCGCCCCATATAACGGCGACCAAACGGGTCCCGGCGCTGTTTACGTATACGTCAAGGCAGAGGCAGGCTGGACTAGCATGACGCAAACTGCAGAGCTGACGGAAAGCGTGCAAGGCTTATATGACTCTTTTGGCGCGACCCTAGGGATCAGCGGCAGCACGATAGTCGCTGGCGCCCCGCAAGCCGGTGCCGATAACACCGGTGCTGCGTATCTGTTCGTGGAGCCGTCTGGTGGCTGGACGAATATGACGGAAACTACGCAGCTACTTTCCTCCAACACACACCCAGGGTTTGGCAACGCCGTCGCAATCGTCGGCGCGCAAGCGGTCATCGCCGAGGACGGAAATCTGACCTATAGAAATCCTGCCCAGGTCTATACAGAGCCACCGGGCGGTTGGCAACAAACCGCAACGCCCTCGGTGCTGCTGAATAGCGGGCAACTGCTGAGTCACTTCGGATACTCGATCGGAATCGGGGAAGGGGTTGTATTCGTCGGCGCGCCGTATCAGACTGTGAGAGGCAACTCGGATGAAGGGTCTGTGTTCGGTTTTCAACTGACGCAACCTTAGCCTCCGACTTGCCGGCAAGCCTCCCGCTCTACGGCGATCAAGAAAGAATCCCACCCGCCAAATCGCGACGGGTGGGGCATCCTCAGCTGTTTCTTTATTGCTGCTTCCATCCCCGAGCACTACTGAATCGTCTTCAGCAGCGCTCCGCTCGTGCTATACACTGCGATCGAGTTTCCCTGCTGGTTCGACATGTATATGCGCTGCCGGGTGTTATCGACCACGATGCCTTCGCAGGTGAAGCCCGGTGTTGCAAACTGCCCGGCAAGCCCAGAGGGGAAGTTTGCGTAGTCCACGGTCCCGTTTGCGTTGCAATAATACAAATTGCCGCTGTTGTTGTAAGCGAGTGCCAGTACTTCCGCAGCCGGCGATTGGGCTGGGAAAACCGCAGCCCCCGCCAGGGTGCCGTCTATGGTTTGGCTCTGCGCCACCGATAATGAGCCCCAGGCGAAGAATTGGTTGTACGTGGCAACGGCAAAAATGTCTGATCCGGGGGTGTAGGTTCCAACCTGTACGGGCACACTATCCGTCGGCTCAAAATTGGCGGAATAGATTTTCACATCCTGGTAGTTCTCATCTATGTAGATATTGCCGATTCCGTCTACCGCAAGTCCTTGCGGAGTGTTGAGGCCAGAGATGGTCGCGATCGTGTTTTGTGCGCCTGCGGACGAATACATGGTCACCTGGCCACTGGCCCAGTTCGACACATAAATATTTCCCAAAGTGTCGATGGCGACGCCCGAGGGCTTATTGATTCCCGCAGTGATCGTTTTCGCCGGAAGGTACTGATAGGTGGTATTGAAAACAAGAATGTTGTTGCCTGACTGGTTGGCTACGTACAGATCGCCGTTTGCAGCGAGTGCCAAACCGCGGGGCTGGTTGAGAGGGTTAGCGGCAGACGCGGGACAGACTGCCAAGACGGCCAGAAGCAGCACGCTTCCGGCGGATGCGGCAAAGCGAGCGAGGGCAGAAGTTTTCATGACTGAGTCTCCAAACATTTTGAAATGTGGCGAGAGAAGAATGTATTAATTGCTATCTTCTCGCTCACACAGGAAAGCGACATTTTTTGATGGAGAACCTCATCGAGGAAGAAAAAATATGGACGGGACTATTTTTCGGCGAATTTTGCCGTGATTAGCGTCGGAATGGTGGTGGCCGGCATACCCCCGGGCGGCCACGCAGATCAGGGCCCGGAGCCGCAGGCCTGAGGCGAACTTGTAGTTTAGATGTGTCGCGCGCGCAAGTACCGCAGCGCACGGCTGGAGGGCCGGCGGCGCACCAGCGCCATTTCTTTCAGCGAATAGTCGAGGTGCGCTCCGCATTCGCAGCACACCTTGTAAGTGCGCCCGTCGATCGTGAATACACGGCTCAATACTTTATGGTGACACCCAAACGCAAAATTCAACGCATTTACGAAAGGATATTTGAGTCTCTCCCACCCGGGAAGCTCGTCGACCTTCATTGCTAATTTCCTTCCCTGAACCTGATTTACATTTTCTAATGAGGCGAGCGCCTTCACCGTGAGTAAGGTCTCCCACACAGGTGACGCCGATCACCCCAAGCTTTCCCGGGATTGCGTTTCTGCGCGCTCCCCGTGCCCGCTTATTCCCAATCGGCGGAGCTTGGCGATCAGATTATCGACGCCGGCGCAAATCATCCTGATGGTAACTAAAAATGATTCGTGGCTTAGAATCCTAAGCGATGCCTGAGCTTCCGGATATTTCCGCCTACATCACCGCACTCCAAACCCGCGTCATCGGACGAACGCTGCAGCGTGTGCGGCTTGGAAGCCCCTTCGTGGTTCGAACCGTCGAGCCGAAGATCGAAAGTGTGGAAGGCAGCACCGTTGGTGAACTGCGGCGAATCGGCAAACGCATTGCGTTTGGTTTCGACAATGAATTATGGATGGTTCTTCACCTGATGATCGCCGGCAGGCTCCATTGGCGGCCTGCCGCGGCAAAGCTCGGGGGACGCAATGCTCTGGCAGCATTCGACTTTCCGAATGGATCCCTGGTGCTTACCGAGGCCGGATCGAAACGCCGCGCCTCGATTCATGTGGTACGCGGTGAAGCGGGATTGCGCGCGCTTGATCCCGGGGGCATTGAAGTTTTCGAGTCAGACTTTAAAACATTTCGCAGCGCGCTCACCGCGGAGAACCGAACGCTGAAAAGAGCGCTTACAGATCCGCGGATAATCAGCGGCATCGGAAATGCGTATTCCGATGAGATTCTGCATGCGGCGCAACTCTCGCCAATCACTCTTACCCATAAGCTGCAACCGGCGGAATGGGAGAGCCTGTTCAAGGCGACGCACGAGACTCTTCGGATTTGGATCGATCGCTTTCGGGATGAGGCGAAAGCCAAGTTTCCGGAAAAAGTTACGGCTTTCCGTGAGGGTATGGCGGTTCATGGGCGTTATGGGAGACCGTGCCCTCGATGCGGCGAAAAGGTTCTGCGCATTCGTTATGCCGACAATGAAACCGATTATTGTGCACGCTGCCAGACTGGAGGCAAGGTTCTCGCGGATCGAAGTTTGTCGCGGCTTCTGAAATCCGATTGGCCGCGAACGATGGATGAACTGGAAGCGCTGAAACGGAAGTAGGCACGCGAAGCTGCTCACTGTTTCGCGCTTCGCGAACTATCTTTATTTCTTCTCAGGATTTGCGAGAAAGCGGTATCCAACCCCGCGCACCGTTAGCAGATGCTTTGGCTGGGCGGGATCGACTTCGATGTACCGCCGCAGGCGCACAATGAAGTTGTCGATGGCGCGAGTATCAGTGTCTTCGTGCAAGCCCCACACTTCTTCCAGAATCTGTTTACGGGAAACCACTCGGCCATCGTTGCGGACCAAATGCCGCAAGAGTTCCGACTCCATCAGAGTTAAGTGGATTAGGTTGTCCGGGGTGCGCAACTCGAGAGTGCCGAAGTCGATGGTCTTGCCATCGAAGGAAAATGTTCCGAAGTCTTCGTGGTTGTTCGGAGGCGATGTGCGTGGGGAATCGGGCGCATCCGGATTCGCGGACGGGTGGCCGCGCATCCACTGGCTGCGACGAAGCAATCCCTGAAGGCGCGCCAGCAGAATCGACAGGTCAAACGGCTTGGGCAGGTAATCGTCGGCCCCGGCGGCAAAACCTTTCAGCACGTCCTCGGGACGATTGCGCGCGGTCAGCATGAGTACGGGGACATAATTTCGCGCGGCGCGCAGTTCTGAAACTACACTGAAGCCATCTTTTCCGGGCAGCATGATGTCGAGAACGATAGCGTCGAAAGTTTCTTTCTTCGCGAGGAGGCGCTCGGTGGCGGATTCGCCATCCCCGGCGATTTCGGCGGAGTAGCCCTCGGCCTCCAGATTGAAGCGCAAGCCTTGCGCGAGATGGGCTTCGTCTTCGACGACCAGAACGCGGGTCACGCGGTTGACCTCGGCAGCTCCATCGTAATCGTGGTTCCCTGCCCTTCTCCGGGGCTGGCGGCGGAGACGCGGCCTCCGTGTTTATGCGCGATTGATTTGACGATGAACAAGCCTAAGCCTGTGCCCTTCACATGCGCTAGCGTACGCCGGTTCACGCGATAAAAACGCTTGAAGATACTTTTCAAGTCGTCGGCCGGGATGCCGACGCCGTGGTCCTGAACGCTCAGCACAATACGTTTTTCATCAGGAGCCGCGAGGCGCACGCGTACATCGACGTGGTCGCCGGAATATTTAATGGCGTTATCCAGGACATTGAAGACCGCGGTGCGGAGATCTTCGCTGTTGCCGAGCACCGGCATTCCTGAGCCGTTGCTGGTTGCTTCCTCATAGTGCAACGCATCTTCCGATAAGCGATGGCGGGTTCGTGCCGCGTCCATACATTCGCGCACCAGTTGCCGGAAGTCGACTTGAGATTTGTCGCGCCCGGCCTTTCTGTCGCCGGCGCGGCCGGCACGCAGGACTTGCTCGACCGTCGCGGTTAGCCGATCGGTATCGCTAAGCATGAGACTGTAAAATTCCTGCTTCTGGGCCTCGGGCAGCGCGCGGCGCTGCAGCGTCTCGAGATGCAGGCGGATGGAGGCTACGGGGGTCTTCAGTTCGTGAGTGACGGCGTTGATGAAGCTATCGTGCTGCTCGCTGCGACGCAGTTCGCGGACCAGAAAACTGGTGTTCACGATCATGCCTGCGATCAGCAGCGCAAAGAAGATGATGCCGAAAAACAGCAGTACGCCTTCGCGCCAGTTGAGGATGATCCATCCGACGTTGAGCGCGATGGCCAGCGCCACCAGGCCGATGCCCAGGGAGACAAAGAAGACGATGGTTCCGCGGCGGCTGGTGATGTGCATCTCAGGGTGATTTTACCGCCTGGATGAGTTGGAGACACAAGCATAACCACAGGGGACACGGAGGTGCACAAGAGGCAAAAAGCCTCGATCTAGTGAATCGAGGCTTTTGAAATCACAACTGCAGAGGTCGTCTACAAAATAGCTTTAATCCCCTGCCGCAGCGGTTTCCGGCAACGCCGCAGAAATAAGCCGTCCGTTTGGAGCGGCAACCAAGCCATCTTCGAGCTCAGACAACCGTACGCGTTTGATATCCCAAGCCAGGCCAAGCGTTTTCAGAGCCCAGATGCCATACCAGTTCATATCGACTTCATACCAGCGGAGGCCGTGGGCGGCCGAGGTTGGATGCGCGTGATGATTGTTGTGCCAGCCTTCGCCGAAAGTGAGAAGAGCAACCCACCAGCTATTGGTGGAAAGATCGCGCGTGGCAAAGCGCCGCGAACCCCATGTGTGCGTGGCCGAATTCACAAGCCAGGTGGCGTGCAGGCCGACGACCGTGCGCATGAAGATTCCCCACATCAGGAAAGGCATTCCGCCGATGGCGAGCAATATGACGCCCAATACGATCATGGGAACGTAGTGATATTTCGTGATCCAGACGTGGAATTTATCTTTGGCGAGATCGGGAACGTAGCGCGCCAGCGTGGTGGTGTCATGGTGCATCGACTTGCCCATGAGAATCCAGCCCATGTGCGCCCACCATTTGCCATCGATCGGTGAATGGGGGTCACCATCCTGATCGGAATATTGGTGATGAATACGGTGCGTGGCGACCCAGAAGATCGGTCCGCCCTCGAGAGCCAGGGTGGCGCAAACCGTCAGAAAATATTCGACCCATTTGTAGGTTTTGTAACCGCGATGCGTGAGCAGGCGGTGATAGGCCATGCCGATTCCCAGGCTGCCGGAGACCCACCACAAAAACATGGCGACGAACAAAGCCTTCCATGTAAAGAAGAACAGTGCGGCCACGGCACCGACGTGAAACAGTCCCATAAAAACGGCGGTCACCCAATTCACTTCATCGTTTGCAGCTTGTTTTCTTTCCAGACTTTCGATTTGCATATCCGGCTGGGCCCCAAGTTGATGTTGATTACTCTTCTAACCTATCAAGAGAGTTGAGTGAGGCACTGTAATACTTGTGTAATAGCGGGGAATTGGGCATTACGGAGGTACTAGGGTGCCCGGAACGCACAGGGCGCGACTGGGGCGCGCCCTGATTCGTTAGCGGAAATTCACGACGGTTTCGAGCCAGCCCTGGCGACGGCTCTCGACGTCCTTTTTTTTGCGCGCTCTTTTTCTAGGCACTTTTCGGCATCTGCTTCATGAACTCCTCTTGAGCGGCTCCTATCTCATCCATCGACATATCTTTCTTGTGGGTCGCGATCGACCACTTGTGGCCGAAGGGATCGACGAGCTTGCCGTAGCGATCGCCCCAGAACATATCCATGACGGGCATCTCGACCGTGGCGCCGGCTTTCACGGCGCGATCGAAGGCGGAGTCTACGTCCTCGGAATAGATGTGCAATCCGGTCCCGCTGCCGCCGGATGGTGGCGCCATGGATCCGAACTCGGGAAATTCGTCAGCCAGCATGACGATGGAGTCGCCGATTTTCAACTCGGCGTGCATCACTTTGCCGTCTGGTCCTTGCATGACGCCTTTCTCGGTTGCACCGAATGCTTGCTTATAGAACTCGATGGCGCGAGCGGCGTCGCGCACGGTCATGTATGGAGTAAGGGTGTGGTATCCATCAGGTATCGGTTTAGCAGACATCTTTGTCTTTGCCTCCTGGGCCGGAACGTAAATTGCGGCAAGAAAGTCTACACCGAAATACAAGAAACATTGTCAAACGAGTGTTACAACGGAATAGGGTTCACGGTCTCAAGGCCGCAAAGTTTCAACGACTGAGCCAGCGTGCAGGCCTTGTGGCTGGAAACTCTGAGACTTTGAAACCTCGAGAGCGGTGGTCGTCAGAAAAATCTCGTAACGCCCTCTTCCAGCACCACCACGCGATCCTTGATTCCCGCGGCGCGCGCTTCCTTCTCGAGCAGTTGCAGCGGCTCTTCTACGGGCTCGTGGGAGAGACGGAAGCTCCCGTAGTGCATGGGAACCATCCAGCGGGCGTTCAGGTCGAGAAATGCCCGGGTAGCGTCGGCCGGGTCGGTGTGCACGTTGCGGAAGGTTGAGGGGTTGTAGGCGCCGATCGGCAGCAAAGCGAGCTCAGGAGAAAGCCGGCGGCCGATTTCGCGAAAGCCGGAGAAGTATGCGGTATCGCCGGCATGGTAGACGGAATGCTTGCCTGCCTTCAACACATAGCCGCCGTAACCGCGATGCGAATCCTTCAGGATGCGCGCTCCCCAATGCCGGGAGGGTACGTGGGTTACGGAAAGATTTCCGTAGCGGGAAGCATTCCACCAATCGAGTTCGATGATCTCCGAGAAACCGAGATCGGAAATCAGATCGGTGACGTGAGTGGGAATGATGATGGCCGGAGCTTTCCCGCAGGTGCGTAGATTGTTTTGCACGATGGCGCGAAGAGACGGCCGATGCAAGTGGTCGAAATGGGCGTGCGTTACGAGGACCACATCGATCGGCGGCAGGTCGCGCACTCGAAGTCCGGGACGGCGCAGACGTTTGAGGACAAAAAGCCAGCGCGCGAAGTTAGGATCGATCATCGCGCTCTGCCCGCCCAGCTGGAGAAAGAAGCTGGAGTGGCCGATGAAAGTGACTCCCAGTTCCCCATTCGAGGCCAGACGCGGCTTGTGCATTTCTCCGCAACGCGGGGTCATGGCGGAGTGGCGAACCAGCCGCCCGAACTGCGATGCGCGTTTGCGAAGAGCCCGGTTGCGAAGCGTTGCCTTGATCATCAGGACAGGCCTAACTTCTTGCCTACCGATTAGATGAGAATTACCACGCCTTCGTACTATTTTAGTTCACCAGCGCAGTATTCGCGCGTAATTCGGAGGGTTCCTCTCCGACACCTTTAGGATAAGAATCACAGATAGCCTTGGCTGCAGAAACTCTTGTGCAAAAGAAAGAGCCGCCAGCCTTCGACTGGCGGCATTTCAAATCTCTGCACGTTTGGTCACTGGTTTGTGTTTGTAATCCAGCGCGAGCGAGGAATCTCCCGCGTCCCTTCATCGTCGTAATAGAAGTGCATCTCGTGATCGGATTTCGCATCCGGCACCGGCTTATCCGCGAGGCTGCTATAGCGTGGAGCGCTGCCGGCTGGAGGCAGCGGCGCTTTTGTCGTGAACATAGATTCTGCCAACGTGCTGCCGCTGGGCGCGGTTGCATCGGCGAAAACGCCGAACGCATTACCGTTCACGTAAGAAACTCCGATGTAGTCGGCCACCATGGGTCCCAAATCAGAGACAGGAAGCCACGACAGCTTCATCGGGCCGCCAATCTTGGTTCCGGCAGTCCAGGTTGCGCCGCCATCGCTGGAAGTCGTGAAGCCGACATCCAACTGGCAAGTGTTCGAAGTGCAATTCGACACGGGGTAGTAGTAGTAAACGACGGTGATGTGAGCGGTGCTTCCCGAGGTGGTCGGATCGATGCCGATGCCGGGAAGGAAATGATCGACCGTGCTCGTCGTCGCGTCGATTGGGATGCGCGTCACCGCGCTCCAGGTTTTGCCGTCGCTCGAGGAACTCATCACAATGTCATTCGACGAGCAGCTCTTCCGGAAGCGACAATCGGACCATAGAACAAACACTTTGCCCGCGCCGTCGATGCCAACCGACGGAAGATTTGGGTTGCGGATCTCGCCGCCGTCCAGATGGCTGTTAATGTTGGCGACCAGCTGGCTTTTGCCCCAACTTGTGCCGCCATTGGTCGAACTGAAAACGTCGATGCCGCCGCCTTCGAAGGGAACGATCACGGTGCCATTGGGCTGAACGACCGGCTCTCCACCGGAGCCGCCGGCGTGATCGGAGGATGCCAGCCCGGGCCCCCAGGTCTGGCCGCCGTCGCTTGAGACGCTCAGAAGAATGTCGCCGGTGCCGTATGCCTGATCCCACTCGGTGTAACAGTTGCCGTAATACGGGCTGCTGGGAGTGTTGTCGCAAACGCTCCAGTTTTTGTCGTCCAAGTGAGTTTTATCGACGTTGACCGGGGTGCCCCAATGCAAGCCATCGGCAGAGCGGCTGACGGCGACGTCGCCAATGTAACGCGACTCTGAGTTGAGGCCGACGAGCGGCAGAGTAGAGATAAGCCACTCGCCGTGTTTAGCGTCGTAGGCTACGGAGGGATCGGCGGCTGCACCGTAGGTGCCACCTTGATAATTCACAGTAAGGCCGGGAAGATCGCCATGGACCCAGGTGACGCCACCGTTGGTGGAGGTCGCGAAACCGACATCGCCGCTGCCCCACCCAATCGATCCAGGACGGCGGCCGACATGAAAGGCGCTCACAATGGTATTGCCCCACGCGAAAGTGCTGGGCTCGACTTCGGTTTTGTGATCGCTATCCGTGTTCGTCAGATTGTCGACACTGATTCGCGCCAGTTGCGCTGGCGCAGTTGCAGTCATCGCGAAGAAAACGACAAGGCAAAGTACAGGCGCGAAAGAAGACAGGCTCTGTCCAGACAGAATTCGTTTCATTGATTTTTCCTTATCTATTTTTTCCTGACCAATTTCTTTCAACTCTGGAATTGAGGAACGCAGGGGTAGCGATCAAACCGCCATGTTCTCGCAGAATGTTCTCGCAGCACACTATACTGCGGTTAATGGGAGCTGTCGATGTGAAGTTTCTTGCACAGCCGAAAGGGCCACGCAAATGTGTGGCTCACGTTGATGCAGCTGCGGTGATTTGCTTGACCTGCCTGCAGCCGTCATATTTAATCGCAAGAGCGTCTTTGGCGAGGTGAGCACTTCTATGCGTGTTGCTTTTTTGGGTTTGGGAATCATGGGTCATGCCATGGCGACGAATCTGGTCAAGGCCGGCCACGAAGTTACGGTTTGGAATCGTACGCCGGGAAAGCTGGTGGAAGGCGCTGGAGTGGCCCCGACTCCGGCAGCGGCCGCGCAAGGGGCCGACGTTGTATGGATGTGCGTTGCCGATACGGCGGCGGTCGAGAAAGTTTTGTTCGGACCCGAGGGGGCCGAGCAATCGTTGACAGAAGGAATGATCATTGCGGATTCGAGCACGATCTCGCCTTCGGCCACAGTCAATTTTGCGGAACGAGTTCGCGGCAAGGGTGCGGATTATGTGGACGCTCCGATGACCGGATCGAAAATTGGCGCAGCGAATGGAAGCCTGATTTTCATGGTTGGCGGCGATTCGGCTACGATCGATAAGTTGAGTCCGCTCTTCGCAGCGATGGGCAAGAAGATTTTCCGCATGGGTGAAACCGGCAAGGGACAAGCCACCAAGCTGGCGATGAACCTGCAAATTGCCATGATTTTCGAAGGCTTCGCGGAGGCGCTGACGCTGGCAACCAAGTTGGGAGTCGATCCGAAACAACTGGTTGCCCTGATCGAGGCCACGATGGTCAAGTCGGGTGTGGTTGAATACAAGGCGCCCTTTGTTTTACAGCGCGACTTCACTCCTAATTTTCCTTTGCGGCTCATGCACAAGGATATTCTGCTGGCCCTCGAGGCGGCGAAGGAAGCACGCGTCAAGCTGCCGGGACTTGAAACCGTCGAAGAGGTTTATGAAATGGCCACCGAAGACGGGCACCGCGATCTCGACTACGCAGCCACTCTGAGCCTGTTGGAGAAATGGGCCGGAGTGCAGGTGAAAGGCGAAGCGGCGTAGGCATTACCACTCTTCACGGGCACCATCAAAGGCAAGATCAAAGCGACGATCGATAAAGGACAATCTATGACTTACCTTGAGGTGGTTTTTCCCTACGGCGCAACGCCGGGCGAAACCGAGTTGCGCGCCATTGATGGAATGCGCGAAGTGTACGGGATCCGGCGCGTGCGGTTTAACCACAAAGAGCACACGGTGCGCGTCGAGTTCGATGCCTCGCGGCTTAAGGGAGACGCTGTAGCCAAGTTGCTGCGCCAGGCGGGGATCGCCGTCGGTGAACCTGTCGTGCTTGCTTAGCCAACCTTGCCTAGCCAAATCTGGCCTGACCGGAATCTTGCCCGACCAACCAGAACCTGGGAGATTGCTTGGGGGAGCGAACAGTTAGGGGAGGTTCAATTTACAACTTCTGCAAAGGGGCGTCCAAGAAAACCTCTGGCCGAAGTTCTTCTTGGAGCGCCCCGTTGCGCGCCACTTCGTCTGTTCTTTCTAATGCACATGGCTTGCCGTTCTCTAAGTGACTCAAAACACTAGCCGGGCGCGGCAAGCGCCCTGTAGTAATTTCTTCCTCATTGGGAAACTTTTACTTCGGGTCACGATATATTCTGCTGAACGGGAATCTGGAATGACTGTGGAAAACTTTCCGCCGCGTGAGCCTGGAGGTCTGCCGAAAAACTCGAAAAGCGCGTGGAATGACCCAGGGGGTCCGAACGGCTATTCCGCGGGGGTTCGCCTATTTTGAATTTCTCCGCGCCTCTCTCACTAGAAAATAAGAGCCGAAAAAGAGGAGTAAAAAAACGGGCGATAGGAGCCGGGAGACGAAAGGCAAGTCTTTCCAGTCGCCAAGCATCAAATTTCGGATCAAGATCGCAACGGCAATTGCCGCTATCAACCAAGCCGCTACAACGACTTTTATTCGCCAATTCATTTCCGGCGTGTCTGCTAATCTTACCTCCGATAAACCGAAAATCCCAGTGCGATGGTTGGAGCGTTTCGACGAGACGACAGTCCATCGTACGCAGGCGCAGTAGCCCATTACCCTCGTTGAGGGTTGCTGCTCTGCCGCTCAAGACGTTACAATGATTTTTCAGTTTCCAATGAATTCAGGAACAGAACACAGACATTTGGCCTTAGTGAGGGGGATGGGCGATCGCCCTCTGCATTCCGTCCCTTTGCTTTTCTTGCACTTCTAAAGCGCGCGCCCTTAGCTCAGCTGGATAGAGCGTCTGGCTACGAACCAGAAGGTCGGGAGTTCGAATCTCTCAGGGCGCACCATTCTTTCGCGCGATTGCAATGGCCTTCCGAGAAAATTTTCAAACAGCGTTTCGGACGCATTGTGGCTACTTCGTCACCCGGAACGTCACGTTGCTCTTCAGTTTTTTGCTCGACGTGGTCACTACCACAAAGCCAGTGGTAGCCGTTGGCGGTACCACCGCGGTTAGAAAAGAGCTCGATCCTTTGGTGAATGCCGCCGTCACGCCGTTGAAGGCGACGCCGGTTACGCTACTCAGACTGTTTCCCAGAATTGTGATGGTCGCTCCAGCCTTGCCTGATGCGGGCAGTAATTTCACAAACGGTGCGAGGCCTTCACTGAACGAAAACACTGTGCCCAAACTACCGGAGCCGCCGGAAATGGTTGTGCCCAGGAAGGAGCCGTTGGTGTATTGGGTGATACCGCCGAAGGGAGTCGAGCCGTCGGTGAATCCTCCCATGAAGCTGTAGATTGTCGTGATTGAGCCGCTGGGAGTCATTTCGAATATGGTACCTAAAGCACCGGGAGCTCCGCCGCCGGTGGTAGTGCCAAAGAAATTGCCATTGGTAGCCTGCACGAGTCCATCGTTCGGTTCGTAGCCATCGGTGAGGTCGAAGCTGTGCAGCAAAGTGAAAGTGCCCGAAGACGAGATTTTGAAGACCTCTCCGTCCCCGTTCGCGCCGCCGCGCAGAGTGGTGCCGTAAAAGCTTCCATCGCTCGCCTGGATTAATTGTCCCTCGGGCTCCCAGCCGTCGGTGTTGTCGAAGCTGTGGAGGGAAGTCAGGGTGCCGCCGGGGGTGATTTTAAAGACCGTGCCCAGGTCGTCGGTACCTCCGGTTGCGGTGCTGCCGTAGAAGTTTCCATCCGAGCCCAGAGCTAATCCGGCAAGGGGATCATAGCCGTTGGTGTCGGCGAAAAAAGCCAGTGTCGTCACCGAGCCCGCAGGCGTCATTTTGAAGACGGTGCCGTAAACGGTCGGCATGGAATAGCTGGTGGTGCCGTAAAAATTCTTGTCGGAACCTTGTACCAGCGCACCGGCAGGAAAACCGCCATCGGTATTGTCGAAGTTGTGGAGCGTGGTCAGCGTACCCGCCGGCGTAATCTTGAAAACCGTTCCATCGCCGTTCGTGCCACCTTCATAAGTGGTTCCGTAGAAATTTCCATCGAGTCCCAGCAAAAGTCCTGCGTATGGATTTTCGCCGTCCATCCCACTAAAAGAGTGCAGCGTTGTGAGCGTGCCCGCGGGCGTCATCTTGAAAACTGTACCGTCGTTGCTGGTTCCGCCGTAGAGGGTCGTTCCGTAGAGATTTCCGTCTTTGCCCTGCACCAGATTTTCGGTGAACGGCGACGCGCCATTGGTCCCGTCGAAGTTCACCAGGATCGTGACCGTTGAAGGCGGGAGGTCGCGCGGTGTCTTTGAATCGACTTGTGCGAAGCAGAGCGAGGCGGAAGCAATCAGGCTGGCGCACATGAAAAGATTGGGGGCGAAGAACCAATGAGATTTCATGCAGTTTCTCCTCGGAAGCGGCTCGGGAACCGGGGATCGGACGGGACGCGCAGGGGATGATGCGTCGATGCATCGTACACCTGTTGGCCACGATTGCGTAGTATGAAAATTCCTGCATTCCGGGCGCATCTCGACGACTCCTTAGCGTACTGCTGATCTGTGTAACCCCGAGCGGGACTGGCTCACGACCCGGGATTTTGCTAGTCTGGCAATGCCCTGTTGTTTCTTCTTCACCCGGGAGGAGCGTTCCCCAGGCAGCGGGGCTGCGCGCCATGTCCAAGACCTCAAAGATCGTCGATCAGGAAATTTCTGTGCTGTCATCGTCCAAGGGCGGTTTAGCCTTCCTGACGCCAAACGACTGGGCGCTGGTAGCCGATAAAGCAAACCGGGTCCGCTTCAGAAAAGGCGATTCGCTGGTGCAAAAGGGCAAACGGTCGAATGGCATCTATCTGCTGCTGAAGGGCAAAGCCCGGGTGCAGATTCTTTCGCAGCCGGGAATGCGACTAATTGGACCGGGCGAGATCTGCGGAGAGATGTCGTTTCTGGAGGATTCGGCCGCCAGCGTGAACGTTACGGCCGAGGAAGAGATTGAGGCGTATCACCTGGACGCTACCACTTTGCAAAGCCTGTTCGAATTGTTCCCTCACCTGGGCTCACGTTTTTACCATTCCCTGGCTACAAATTTGTCACGCCGGCTCCGGGAACTGATCGCGGCCGGCTCATAAGCCCTGAAGACTCAGCTAGCTGTTGATAGAGATGATTCTCCCGGGAGGCGGACCGGGGGCTGAAGTCCACAAATCAATTGCGGCAACCATCCTCCTTTAGGTAAACTTCCAGGTGCCTTGAAAAGAAGGCGTACGCACGGTGGACGCAAAACCTTTTCGAGCAAATGGTTTGCAGATCCTTGCAAAAGCACTGCACTAGTATGCAGCTGTTTGCATCTATCTACCGTTCGAAGCCTGAGGAAAGCCTCCTAAATGTTGCAAAAAAAGTAACTTAGGCTTTTCTTTGTTTTGGCAATAGGCATGCACTTAGGGACGTGCGGGTACGGCTCCGCCAGCGAGGGCCTGCGGCTCTCTGGGGTTTAACTGGGTTTCCAGCGTAGTCTTTTGAGGAGTTGAAAATGAAGCGCATCATAATGCTGGTTGTATTGGCAATGGCCCTGCCATTGACCGCGTTCGCAACCACGATAGATTTCGGCAATAACAACGGCACGATCACTGGGACCTCGAATACTCTGAGCCTGAGCGGAGACGTGATAGGTTCGGTCAGCGGCCTTGGAACCGGCGGTTGTTCGGTCGCTGTATCGTGCGGCACGGTCACCTTCACGACCGGTGTGCTGAGTTCGGGCAACATGATGACAGGCACGTCTTTATTTGCCGCAGGCGGGACCTTCACGATCACCGGCAACGGCAACGATGGCGTTCCCAATGGTGTCATCTTCCAAGGCTCTTTCACTGGCACCACGCAGTGGGTCAATGCAGGCACTTTGGCAAATGGTTCGACTGTCTACGACCTCATCGGCACGGTCTCGGGTACCTGGTATAACGGAACCAAAGTCAGCGGCGCCACCACGCAGATGGCCGTCGTCGCTGGACCCAATGGTTTCACTGGCTCCGCGACTGCGCTGAGCGGCGACACCTTCATTAGCACGACTCCGGAGCCGGGGACGCTTGGCTTGCTGGGGACAGGATTGGTCGGCTTGGCCGGGATTGTCCGGAAAAAGCTGAAAGCCTAAGTACATCAAAACCGGCGTTCAACTGATGTAGATCTTCAAGAGCCCCGCTATGAAGCGGGGCTCTTCGTTTTGTCCGCGCCGCATATACCCTGCTCATTCAGCGGCTGGATTACCCCAGTAACACTCAACCGGGGATTACCGTTGACCCCCGCCAGCGCCGCTCCTTACATTCTCCACAGGGGGTGGTATGAAGGATATCCATGAGGTCTTGCGGCAGAAGCAGAATAAATACGCGCAACTGGGCAAGCAGATCGAAATGCTCCAACAGGCCGCCGAAAAACTACGCGAAGTAGCTCCCTTACTCGCAGAGAACGACGATGACGACAACGCAGTTCTGATGGAGGGGGAGGACAGTGCACCGACGGCTGATGCGATGACCGCCAAAGCGGGAGCTGGCAGCTCAGGCGCTTCCAAAGGAACGAAGCCGGCGGCGCCACGCTGGCCCTAATCCCGCCTGATCCGCGCGGAGTTCACTATGACCCTGCTGGCACTGCTGGTTTCGGCTGACCACGACGCTTGCGAGATCCTTGAGCGAGTCCTGCCTGGATTTGGGATCGCGACTGAGCATTTCAGCGACCTCAGCACGGCAATCGACCGTCTGCAGCAGCAGAGATTTGACGCGCTGATTGTTGACTTTGATCATCCCACAGCCGCAGTAGCGTTGCTGCAGGAAGTACATCGGCTCAATTCGGCAAACCCGCCGATCACGGTGGCCATGCTGGCGGAGCCGGCAAAGGCCCGCGAAATTCTGAGCAGCGGAGCGCACTTCATCCTCTACAAACCTGTCTCCGACGAAAAGGCGCGGGCTGGCCTGCGGGCCGTAGCGGCTCTGCTCAGTCGCGAACGCAGGCGCTCTCATCGCGTTCCTGTGCAGGCACCGGCAGAGCTCACACTTCCCGATGGCCGGAAGATCGAGGGTATTCTCATTGACCTGAGCGAGAGTGGCATGGAGGTTCTGACCGCTCAAGCGCAGGCCTCCGGAGCGCTGCTGAGTTGCCACTTCCAGTTGCCCGACGACGGTTTCGAAGTTCAAGCGCATGGGCAGGTGGCATGGGCCAACCCGAACGGCCAAACTGGAGTTCATTTTCTTGATCTCGAGGAACCGACCAAAGCAAAGCTCCACGTCTGGCTGCAGGCTGCAGCCACCGCTGTTGGCGACGCGCCGGATGAGAGCGTTCCGCACTGCAAGCTAACCGATCTGAGCCTGGGCGGATGTTATCTGGAAAGCGACTCGCCGTTTCCGGAACGTGCCATGGTCGATCTCTGTTTGCGAACGGAAGATATGGCAGTGCATACGGAAGGAATGGTGAGAGTCACACATCCCGGCTTCGGCATGGGAGTGGAATTCCCTTCCCGCACGCAAGAGCAACGATCGCAAGTGGGCAACTTGATCAACTTTCTTCGCGGATGTCCTGAATCGATGCTGGAGTTGAGTGTTTCACCCCGGGCGTTGACCGCAGATCTGCAGCAGTTTGAGCCGGGCGACGAAGTGGCGGATGAAGTCGAAGATCCTCTGCTTGAACTGCTACGCCGAGGATCAGAGCTTCAGCAAGAAGACTTCCTTTCAGAGCTTCGCCTCCAACGCAATAGCGAAGGGGTTGAGGCATAAGTAGCACCACCTGCGAGATCTCTCGCTACAGTAGGTTTCGTCATCTTTTTTCCTCCCGAGAATGTTTCATTTTGCCGCGTTTTCATTTATCTCTCGACTTACATGTTTTTAGGAATGCCGCCAGAATAGAGCCTCTCGCATTGGCAGGCTCGAGAAGAACACGGCAGTAATTGGCAGTAAACTGGCGGTGGCTTGCGTGAGGGTGCGAGAGGCATGCGGCAGAAATGTTCCGGAAGTCGAAGAACCCGCGCCCCGTCTCTGGCCCGGGCCCCTCGTCTCTCGGTGTTCTGTTCCACCCCAATGTGAAGAAGGTAATCTGCCACTGTTTCGCGGGCGTTGCAGCAAGATTAAAGTTGAGTTAAACGGCACACATTCTTTTATGAAATCAACAACGTTATTCACAGCCGATGGGTGCGTTGCGCTGGCGCTGACTTCTGTTCCGAAGTCTGCCGGGATATCGAAGTGAATCCAAGGTGCAGTTTTCGAATGCGATGTGAGAACATGAAGGCGAATCCGAAGAATGCGCGCAACACGGCAGGTAAACAAAACTGGCAGAAGCAACTTCACAATCCGGGGATAGTCTTCATTCCGTTTTCCTGCCCAAAACAGCGTTAGCAAGGCGCCCCAAGCTTAGTTGGATTCCATGGCTGGCGATCGCCGCAGCGGCATTCGTTGTCGAAATCCCTTTCTTTTTCCTCGGAATACCATCCGGTCACGATGTGGAATTTCATTTGTACTCGTGGCTCGAAGTTTTGTCGCAGTGGAAGCAGGGCATTGTTTATCCGCGCTGGGCGAGTCTGGCGCATTTTGGATATGGGGAGCCGCGCTTTATTTTTTATCCCCCCGCATCGTGGACGTTGGGAGCGGCGCTGAGCGCGATTTTACCGTGGGTGCTGGTTCCGAGCATTTACTTATGGCTTGTTCTCGTGGCAGCGGGCGTATCGATGTTCTTCCTGGCGAGGCAATGGTTCGATTGTCGCGACGCCACGTTTGCCGCAGTGTTGTACGCGATCAATCCTTATCATTTGATCATTGTGTACTGGCGAAGCGCGTTCGCCGAATTGCTGGCGAGCGCACTGCTGCCGCTGCTGTTGTTGCTGGTGTGGCGCATTTCAGAGCAGCCGCGGCGGTACATAATTTGGATGGCGGTACTGCTTGCTGGCGCATGGCTGATCAACGCTCCGGCGGCGGTGATGGTTCATTATTCGCTGGCGTTAATGGTGGCGTTCTCGGCAGCGCACCGACGGTCGCCGCGGCTTCTGATATACGCGGGTGTTGCAGTGGTCTTGGGTGCGGCGCTGGCCGGATTCTATTTGCTGCCCGCGATCTACGAGCAAAAGTGGGTCGACATCGCACGGTCGATTTCCGCAGGCTCGCGTCCACTGGACAATTTCTTGTTCGTTCACACCCCTGACACGGAGCACGATGCCTTCAACCGGGTTATTTCATGGGTTGCGCTGACAGAGATTTTCGTAACTATCGGCGCAGCGTTGGCGGCACGCAGCCTGCACAAGAGTAATCGTGAGCTTTGGTATGTACTGACTCTTTGGGCGGCCGCATCCTCGTTGCTGATGTTCTCCGTCAGCAATGCTGCATGGATGGTTCTTCCCAAGTTACGCTTCATGCAGTTTCCGTGGCGCTGGCTCCTTTGCCTCGGAGTTCCTCTCACCTTATTTATCACGACCGCGACCCGAAGATGGGTTCTCCGTTTCGCTCTGTATGCGGCGATGCTCTGCGTGATTGCCTTCGCCTGGAAACATGATCAGGCTCCCTGGTGGGACAATGCCGCCGATCTGCGAGAGATGCAGGACAACATGGCAACCGGTCTGGGATATGAAGGCACGGACGAATACACGCCCGCCGGAGCGGATGCATCGGCTGCGGATAAAGACGCTCGCCGGGTTAAGATCGAGGGCCCGGCTCATGCAGCCATTCATGTCTTCAAGTGGAATGCGGAAAGCAAATTATTTACTGCCGAGATGTCAGCTCGCGATGAACTCGTGTTGAAGCTATTCGCCTATCCGGCCTGGCGCGTTGAGGTGAATGGAACGCTTGCGCATACCGGAACGCGAGAAGATACCGGACAAATGCTGGTTCCCGTCGAGGCAGGAGCGAACCGCGTTCAGATCACATTCAGCCGCACCTGGGATCGAACTCTGGGAGGGTGGATTTCTTTTTTTGCGCTGTTGTTTACCGGACTGTCACTTCTAAAAAGGGCTCCGAAAACAGCTGATCCTGATCCAGCATGAAAAGAGTTCTGATTGCCACTTCGAACTCCGGCAAGCTGCGCGATTTCGCAGGCGCCGCTAAAGCACGCGGCATTGAGATCTCCGGCATTCCTAACTTTTCCTCGTTGCCGCCGGTCGTCGAAGATGGCCAGACCTTCGAGGCGAACGCGCGGAAAAAAGCAGAGGCTTACAGCAAATATGTTCCCGGCAAACTAGTTCTCGCCGACGACTCAGGACTCGAGATCGACGCGCTGAAGGGCGCTCCGGGTATCCACTCCGCGCGTTACGCCGCACCCGACCTGCATAACAAAGAACCGCATCAGGCCGATACGAACACCGATGACGAGGCGAACAATGCACGCGTATTGCGCGAGTTGCAGGGAGTTCCGCCCGAGCAGCGAACTGCCAGATTCGTATGTGTATTGGCGGCGGCACGCGACGGTGAAACTCTGGCTACATTTCGCGGAAGAGCGGAAGGACAGATCTTGAACGCTCCGAGAGGAACGAACGGCTTTGGGTACGATCCGTTATTTTATTTTCCGCAGATCAAGAAGACGTTTGCGGAGCTCACAGCCGAAGAAAAATCGCGCTACAGTCACCGCGGAGCTGCGTTCCGCGATTTCCTTAGATGGTGCGACGACGTGTCGGACTGACCGACCTATTCTTGACTTGCCGCGTTTTCTGCGCCGATAATATAAGGTTCTTTTCTCATCGTTGAACTCATAAGGAGCTTTCGTGGCTTCAGCAGCCAGTTCTACTGCTCCCGCCCGGGCGCGTGGAGCAGTGCAGGGCGTAGCGCCGTTGCGTGCCGGACAAGGTACTTCCTTCATTCTGCGGCGGTTGCATTCTTTGACCGGGATTGTTCCCGTCGGTGCCTTTCTCTTCGAACACATTCTGATTTCCAACGCCTCGGCGATCAGTGGCCCTGAGGCTTATGCGCGGCAGGTCACGTTTCTGGGTAATCTTCCGCTGGTTTTTTTTCTTGAGCTGTTCGGAATCTGGCTGCCGATCGCATTTCACGGGCTCTACGGTTTTTACATCTGGTACCGCGGCGATGGGAATACCCTGGAGTATCCGTGGTCCGGTAACTGGATGTATACGGCGCAGCGCTGGACCGGCGGAATCGTATTCATCTACATCGTCTGGCATACATACACGATGCGCTTCACCGGCATTGATCTGCATGCGTATCCGGGCGCTTCGTTCGGCAAGGTTCAGGAGGAAGTGTTTCAACCTGCTCTGTTTATCTTCTACGTGGTTGGATTGCTGGCGGCGTCGTGGCACTTTGCTTATGGTATTTGGCTTTTCTGCGCGAAGTGGGGCATTGTCTCAGGCGAACGAGCACGGAAACGGTTCTTGGTAGTCTGCGTCTGCTTTTTCTTCGTGCTGAGCGGGGTCGGGCTTGTCAGCTTATATACCTTCCGCTCGCGGCCACAACAGCCCTTGATGGAACCGGGAACCGCGGCCATGTCCATGAGCGCATCGAGTTCCGGAAAGCTGGTGAAATAACGATGGCAGCTCCGAGAATCATCGTCGTGGGCGGCGGGCTGGCGGGACTGGCTGCGGTCATCAAGATTGCGGAGATGGGAGCAAATGTCGACCTGTTCTCGATTGTTCCCGTTAAGCGATCACATTCGGTTTGCGCCCAGGGCGGAATTAACGCTGCGAAAAATTTGAAGGGCGAGGGCGATTCGACCTGGCAGCACTTTGACGACACGATTTATGGCGGAGATTTTCTGGCGAATCAGCCTCCGGTCAAAGAGATGTGCGAGGCCGCGCCAGGGATCATCGATCTGCTCGACCGCATGGGCGTTCCATTCAACCGAACGCCCGAAGGGCTACTCGACTTCCGCCGTTTCGGTGGAACGCTATACAACCGCACTGCATTTGCCGGAGCCACCACCGGCCAGCAGCTTCTTTACGCGCTCGACGAGCAGGTTCGCCGCTACGAATCCGAAGGCAAGGTGAAGAAATACGAGCACTGGGAGTTTTTGTCGGCGGTGCTCGATGGAAACCGCGTCTGCCGCGGCATTTGCGCTATGGATTTGCGCTCGATGGAAGTGCGCACCTTTCCTGCCGACGCCCTGATTATCGCGACTGGCGGTAACGGCGCGATCTTCGGCAAGTCGACCAACTCGGTTGTGTGTACAGGTTCGGCGCAGTCGGCCCTCTATCAGCAGGGATGCTATTACGCGAACGGCGAGTTCATCCAGGTTCATCCCACCTGCATTCCCGGAGAAGACAAGCTTCGCTTGATGTCGGAATCGGCACGCGGTGAAGGCGGGCGCGTATGGGTTCCGAAGACTCCGGGCGACAAGAGAGATCCCAAGGCGATCCCCGAAAAAGACCGCTGGTATTTCCTGGAGGAGTGGTATCCCAAATACGGCAACCTGGTTCCGCGCGACATCGCCACGCGGGCCATCTTCAAGGTGGTGTTCGAGCACAACCTCGGTATCGACGGCAAGCCGATGGTTTACCTCGACCTAACGCACATCGACCGCAAGATTCTGGACCGCAAGCTGGAAGGCATTCTCGAAATCTACGAAAAGTTTGTTGGCGACGATCCGCGCGATACTCCGATGAAGATTTTCCCGGGCATGCATTACACCATGGGCGGGCTATGGGTCGATTTTAAGCAGGCGACGAACATTCCTGGGATATTTGCGGCAGGTGAATGTGAGTACCAGTATCACGGCGCAAACCGCCTGGGAGCGAACTCGCTGGTCTCGTGCATCTACGGCGGTGGCGTTGCCGGGCCGAATGCCGTGAAATATGCGCGCGGCTTACAGGCGCTTTCTGACGGCAACGGCGTTTTTGAGGCTGAGAAGAAAAAGCAGGAAGACAGCAATGCCATGCTGATGAACAACCAAGGTACGGAAAATCCCTTCCGGCTATGGCGCGAACTCGGCGAGTTGATGACGAAGGATTGCACCGTTATCCGCTACAACAAGAATCTGGAACAGACGGATGCAAAGCTGGTGGAGATGCTCGAGCGCTTCCGCAAGGTGAACCTGAGCGACCGCACCCAGTGGGCGAATACCAGCGTGGTCTTCACGCGCCAGCTTTACAACATGCTGCAATTGTCGCGGGTGATCGCGCAGGGCGCGCGGATGAGAGATGAATCGCGCGGCGCGCACTACAAGCCGGACTTCCCCGAGCGCGACGACAAGAATTTCTTGAAGACAACGAAAGCATATTTCGCTCCGGATGCCGATGAACCGAAGTTCGAATTCGAGCCGGTCGATACGTCGCTGATTCCGCCGAGGCCGAGGAAGTATGACGCGGTGAAGTAGAGGCACGAATCAGCAACTTGGCACGAGTGGAACTCGGGCCCTTCCCGGTGGTTTTCTGTACAAAGATTCTCGTTTCGGGAAAGAGTTAATGGCTAACAAATCCGTCATCATCAAAATCAAACGCCAGAATAATCCAACTTCCAAGCCCTATTGGGAGGAGTTTGAACTCGCGTGGCATCCGGGGATGAACGTGATCTCCTCGCTGATGGAGATCGCGGCGAACCCCGTGACGCGCGATGGCAAGCAAACCACCCCCATCACATACGACTCGAATTGTCTGGAGGAAGTCTGCGGCTCCTGCGCCATGCTCATCAACGGACGCGCCCGCATGGCCTGCTCTGCGCTGATCGATAATCTTGAAAAGCCGGTCAAACTCGAACCTTTCTCCAAGTTTCCTGTCGTCCGCGATCTGGCTACGGACCGCAGCGTGATCTTTGAAAACCTGAAGGCTGTAAAGGCATGGCTTCCCGTCGACGGGACATACGATCTCGGTCCGGGGCCGCGTATGTCTCCCGAGGACCAGGAAGAAGCGTATCCGATCTCGCGCTGCATCTCGTGCTGCTGCTGCATGGAGGCGTGCCCACAATTCAACGAAGACACTGGATTTGTGGGCGCAGCTACCATCGCGCAGGTGCTGCTGTTCAACATACATCCCACGGGCAAGGTACTGAAGCGCGAACGCCTCGACGCACTCATGGGCGACGGGGGTATACAGGAGTGCGGCTATGCCCAGAATTGCGTCGAGGTTTGCCCCAAAGACATTCCTCTGACCAAAGCCATTTCCGAAGTCGGCGGCTCAGTCATGGTCCAGGCCGTCACCGATCTTTTCCGGCGCTGATCGCGCCTTGGTTACTTTCGTCACCGGCGGCAACGATTGAAAAGCCGTGCCGGGCGCGGCAATCGAGAGACCGCAACCCAACTCGCCGCAAGCGGCCTGAGCATATTCCCTCATCTCATGCGCGCTTTTTGTCACCTTGCCACAACTGGGCAGTTTAATGCGGCATCGAACATTCGCATCTTGTTGCCTTGGGAGCACATGAGTTGGCAGTAATCTCCCGCCATCAATGGCGCTTGGCATGCACCTCATTTAGTGTGCAACGCGAGATGCGCTGTGAGGTAGTAATCATCAGGTAATCAAGCACGGTCACTACCCCCGATAACGCTCGTAATGGCGGCGTGGCAGTCATTCCTAGGACGGGTTGACAGCTAGGATTAGAATGTTCCAACAGTCGCGGGAAGCCCGCGACAGAGTGCGAGACACATAATTGAGATTACAGCGCCCACTGAGTCTGGTTTGTTGGTTTGCGGTAGTGTGCAGCCCAGCGTTTGGGGCGACCACAACCGCCATGCGGAAGCCGATTCACCACCATCGCTTCCATCGCCTTCACTGGACGCGCTGGAATCCGATGTTCCGTCCCTCACACGAGTCTCTGCTGTTGCAGAACGCCGAAGTCGACCGGATGGAATTGCCGCGTATTCAGGATGATGACGAACTGGAAGCATTGAAAGCCAGCGGCGCGCTGCAGCCGATCATCGCGAATGAAACGTTACGCTTCGATCCGCGGCTCGATCCTTCGCGACGGTATTGCCGTCCCTGGACGCGCGACTTTGTGCAGGACCTATCGCAGGCTTATTATCACCGCTTTCACGAACAGATCCAGGTGAACTCGGCGGTGCGCACGGTCAAGATTCAGAAAAAGCTGCGCCGGCACAACCGCAATGCCGCTCCGGCTGAGGGCGATACGGCGTCATCGCATCTCGCGGGGCTTACGGTCGACCTGCAGCGCCGCGGCATGACGCAGGATCAGATTCACTGGATGCAGCGCTACCTGTTCTACATGAAGTCACTCGGCCTGGTTGAGCCGGAAGAAGAGCGGCATCAATGGGTCTTCCACATTATGGTTTCAGGACGCTACGCGGATTGGCGCGAGACGCAGGATGTGGTTCCCGTCGAGCGCCCCGAGCCTGCTCCGGTGCTTGCCACGAGCGCCGAATAAGACCGCTCGTATAATCTCAACTCTTAACATGATCGTTCTGATGGCCGGACTTCCGGGCACTGGCAAGACAGCGCTCGCAAACGCATTGGCGGCACGGACCGGTGGCCGCATCGTTAGTAAAGATGAGATTCGCCAAGAGTTCTTCGCAACGGAAGAAATCGAATATTCGTCCCGGCAGGATGATTTTTGCCAACAGGCCATGCTCGATCTTGCCGGATACTTGCTCGGTCAAAATCCGCAGCGGTATATCTTTCTGGATGGCAGGACATTCTCCAGGCGCTATCAGATCGAGAATGTTTTGAACGCAGCCGCTTCGTTGAATCAAAGCTGGCGCATTCTCGAATGTGTGTGCGACGAAGCAACCGCCAAGTCTCGGCTGGCATATGCCGCAGAAACACATCCCGCCGGAAATCGAGACTTTCAGCTTTACCACGAGGTGCGGTCCCGCCACGAAGCCATCATTTTGCCTAAGACGGTGATCAATACCGATGAGCATCTTGAAATCTGCGTTGAGCGCGCCCTTGTCGCGTTGCGTTAGCGAAGGCTCCCCATTTTGTTCCTGCCGTTCGTCCCTATACAATCGTTGACTTGCTTGCATACTCACTAAAACCTATGACTCGCTACGGCGTTTTACTCTTCGCTTCCCTCGCGCTGGCGCTCTCCGTGGCCGCGCAATCTTCGAACCCAGCAGGTCCGACTGTCACCGCGAAAGCCGACGCCATTCAGGACTCCGCCATCGTCGTCGATACTCACGCCGATACACCGCAGCGGTTTCTCGACGAGAATTTCGATATTGGATCGACCGATCCAAACGACATTGGACATATCAGTCTCGACAAAGTCCGCCGCGGCGGTCTCAGCGCTGAGTTCTTCTCGATCTGGGTCGATCCCGAAACCAATCAAGGCCACTTCGCACAGCACACATTCGATCTGATCGATTCGGTTTACGAGCAGGCGGCGCATCATCCGGACCGCATACTGATGGCATTTTCGGTGGCCGACATCGAGAAAGCGCACCGCGAACGCAAACTCGCCGCTCTGATGGGCATTGAGGGTGGGCATTCGATCGAAAACGATATGCACCTGCTGCGCGACTACTACCGCCTCGGCGTGCGTTACATGACGCTCTCCTGGTCGAACACGAACGAGTGGGCTGACTCTTCTGGCGACATCAACGACCCGAAAATCCAGCATCACAACGGCCTTACCGATTTCGGCAAGCAGGTTGTGCTGGAAATGAACCGACTTGGCATGATGGTCGACATTTCCCACGTTGCCGACAAAACTTTCTGGGATGCGATTGCCGTGAGTAAAGCTCCGGTGATCGCTTCGCACTCCTCGGCACGAGCGCTTGTGAATGCGCCACGGAACATGACCGACGACATGCTACGAGCCGTAGCCAAGAATGGCGGCGTCGTGGACGTAAACTTTTTCTCGGGCTTTGACGACGAGGACTTCCGAAATGCGGCTGAGGCTCAAAGCAAAGATCAGGCAGCCGCGGTTCAGAAATATATTGACGCTCTGAAAGCCCAGGGCAAGCCAGTGAACTACCTTGAGGTCGACCGCATCGAGCGCGAGTGGATCGCAAAGATTCCGCGGCCGCCATTCAATGTGCTGATCGATCATATCGATCACATTGCCAAGGTCGCGGGAGTGGATCACGTTGGGTTGGGTTCGGATTTTGACGGCGTGAGCGGCGCCACTCCGAAAGGCATGGATTCGGCCGCAGACTTGCCGAAGATTACGCAGGCACTGCTCGATCGCGGATACAGCGCAGCCGACATAAAGAAAATACTCGGAGGCAACTTGTTGCGCGTGTTCGGCGAAGTTGAACGGGTGAGCCGCGAAATGCAGGCTCAAGCGCAATTTCATTGATGCCGTGCTGTCGTACAATTTAATTCGCTCAATTTATCCTCATGTGCTAAGGAGCAATTATGAGTAATTCGTTCTTGTTGGCCGCTGCGATTTCGCTCACTGCCATCAGTACAATGGCGCAATCGAGCGGGCAGTCCTCTGGGGCAAAAGCCCCGGTCCACCACGCAGGGCCGCCTACTGCCATTATCGAGACTACTGCCGGCAATATGACTTGCACACTGTTTCCCGATCAAGCCCCGGTCGGAGTCCAGAATTTTATCGGTCTCGCCACGGGCACGAAGGATTGGAAAAATCCGGTCAGCGGAGTCACCAAACATGGCGTACCACTCTACGATGGCACAATTTTTCACCGCGTGATTCCGGGCTTCATGATCCAGGGAGGTGATCCTAAGGGCGACGGCACAGGCGACCCAGGGTACAAGTTCAAGAACGAAGTCTCCTCCGACCTCCTGTTTGACAAACCGGGACGCCTCGCCTATGCCAACGCAGGCCCGGGCACGAACGGCTCGCAGTTCTTTATCACCGAAGTAGCGACACCGCACCTGAACGGCGGCTACACCATCTTTGGGCAATGCGATGATGCGACGGTGGCGCTGGTCAAACAGATCGCCGGCATGTCGCGCGACCCGATGAACGACAAGCCGTTTCGCCCGGTGAAGATTCTTCACGTGAAGATCACTTACGCTTCGACCTCAGCATCGAGTACCCCAGCGAAGAAGGCTCCTGCAGCAAAGCCGACCTCAAACTGAGCTAGTTCCACAATCGCGTTTCGATCGAAGAACGCGAACTTAACCTAATTCGAACACTGAAAGGATTTTATGCCCCGCCAAACTGGACTTTATGCAACTTTTGAAACCAGCGAAGGAAATATCGTCTGCCGATTATTCGAAAAGGATGCCCCCAAGACGGTCGCCAATTTCGTGGATCTTGCCGAAGGCAAGCGCGAGTGGACGCACCCTTCGACGCACAAGAAGTCAAAAGACCGGCTTTACGATGGCACGATTTTCCATCGCGTGATCCCCGACTTCATGATTCAGGGCGGCGATCCGCAAGGAACAGGCATGGGCGGACCGGGATACCAGTTTGAAGACGAAACCAAGGGTTCGGCGCATAAGTTCGACAAACCGGGAAAGCTCGCCATGGCGAATGCCGGACCGAATACCAACGGTTCGCAGTTTTTCATCACGGTCGCACCGACAAGCTGGCTCACTGGCAAGCACACGATTTTCGGCGAGGTGGTTGAGGGCCAGGACGTGGTGGATAAGATCACAGCGGCGCCGCGCAACCGCCAAGATCGTCCCAACAAAGACATCGTGGTAAAGAAGGTGACCATCGAGAAAAGCTGACTGCGCCATTTCTACATCAGCTGTATGAATCGCGCGAAGAAAGAGCCCATGCTACAATCGGCGACGCCAGCGGAGATACCTTGACTATGAGCCAACCTGTCGTCCACTTTGAAATCGGCTGCCGTGACCAAGCGAGAACGGTGGCATTTTTCTCGGATCTTTTTGGATGGAAGATGCAGGCGGCGGGCCCGGCCACCATGATCAATACGGGCGCCGATGCCGGCATTCACGGGCACATTACCAGCCTGGGACACGAGCCTCACCAGTACACGATCTTCTACGTTCAAGTGGACGACATACAGGCATATCTCGATAAGGCCGAGAAGTTCGGCGGAAAGACGCTGGTGCCGCCGGTCGAGATTCCAACCGGAACCTTTGCATGGTTCGCCGACCCCGGCGGGAATACCATTGGATTGTGGAAGCCGAAATAGCGGCACTCACGCGGGCCAAATGCTGAGCGCCGTCCTGCTGAGAATTTGCTGCTGAATATCCTCCCCGAGGGGCAGCGCGCGGAACTGATCCAGATTCTTCTTCACATCAGGCACCCCAGGCCCCGGCCAGTCTGTGCCGAACAAAGTTTTGTGCGCGATCTCTTCAAGGCGGGGGAAATATTCCAGCAGCGTTGCCGGTGGGATGCCGCTGATATCCAGATAGACATTGGGATGCCGGCGGATCAGAAAGAAGGCGGTCTGCATCCAGAGCGGACGCCCCCCATGCGCCAGCAAAATTTTCAGCCTGGGAAAGTCGACCGCGACATCGTCTACATACATCGGGTCGCCGTATTTGTTACGAGCGCCGGGAAAGATGGAAGTGCCGGTATGAAACATCACGGGCACGCCGTTCGCTTCAGCGGCGCGATAAATAATTTCCAGCTCTTTCACTCCGTTCAGGTAATCGTTCGGAAACAAAAGCTGGTGCGGAGGATGAATCTTGATCATCCGGATTCCCAGGCGCAGAATCTGCTCCATATCCGCGAGAACATTGGTGGTGTGACGGGGATGCAGACTGCCACAGGAAAGCAAACGCCTGGGATCTTCTTTTACGTAGTCGGCGATGAATTGATTGACTCCGTTGGTGAACCCGATCACCTCGGGGGCTACGTAATTAATGAGCACGGCGCGGTCGATGCCACAAGCATTGAGATACTTTAGAAACGCCTTGGGTGAACGGCAGAACTCGGCTATCTGGTCGAAGTTCGGCCGCTTTTTCTTCATCAGCTCCAGGGCGTGGGGCTTAAACATTTCCAGCGGCGAAATATGAATGTGGCAATCGGTGATCATTCGATCCTGGCTCAATTGGCCGCCGCCGCGAGCAGAGCGCGCTTGGTGAAAACACGGATCATCTCGCGGCGATATTCGGGCGTGAGGGCCGAGGTGGTCAAAGGCTTGGCCATTCGCGCTGCAATATCGCCCGCAGCCTCTGCCAGCGCTTCGTCGATAATTTTGCCGCCCAATAATCCAGGCAGTCCTCTGACAAGCACGGGGGCAGGATTTACCGCTGTGAGTCCAATCCGTGCATCTACGACCATTCCATTTGAACGCTTCACCAAAACAGCGACCCCCGCCAAAGGATAATCGATTGACCCCCGAATGCGAAGCTTGCGGTAGACTCCGCGGCAGTCCGCGGACTCTGCGGGGAGGAATACTCGCGTCACCAGTTCGGTGGGAAGCAGCTTGCGGTAGTTCACTCCGTCTCCAGTGTAGAAATCGCGCAGAGGCAAGCGCCGGGTAGCAGCGGGACTCGCAATTTCAATTTCTGCGTTCAAACAAAGCAAAGCCGGCGGAGTATCAGCGGAAAATGCCGCCCAGCATTTTGAGCCGCCGGGCGCGACGTGGCAAAGATCGCCATCTTTCTTGATGCAGAACCCGCAGCCTTTTCGCCACGCGAGCGATTGGTTATACCAGAGACAGCGGGTATCGAGGCAAATGTTTCCCCCGAGCGTGCCCATGTTGCGCAGCACCGGCGACGCAACCGTTGCCGCAGCTTCAGTAAGCACTGGGAAATGCTGGCGTAGGTACGTAGATCGTTCAATCGTACTTAGAGTTGTAAGTGCGCCGATTTCCACTGCGCCGCTTGATTGTTGGCGAATTCCGCGCAACTCTGTGATGCCCCGAAGGTCGCAAACATACTCCGGATCGAAAAGCCTCTGCTTCATCGAAGGGATTAAGTCGGTGCCACCGGCGAGCACGCGAAGGTTGCCCGCATGCTTTCCGAGCATAGCAACTGCTTCGTCCACGGCGCGCGGTCGAAGCAATCGGAATTCTGGGAGGCTCAATCTGCACCCCCCGCGGGTGCAGAGTTTTCGCAGCGAGCCGGGTCCAGCGCATGCCGCGCCGGGCCCTTGGACTTGAAGCACAGCGCGCCGCCATGCTCGCGAAACCGCGAGGGCGACCTGGGATCAACGCCTTCGGTCAGATTCAAGGCCTTCTCTTGTCTCCTGGCCCGCAGGGCAGCCAGCACCCGTTCGGGCGTGAATGGAGACTCATGCAGGCGCACACCAACGGCGTCATAGATTGCGTTTGCGATCGCCGGGATTGTCGCGGCCAGCGAGCCTTCGCTGCATTCTTTTGCGCCGAAGGGGCCTTCCGGGTCGATACTTTCCACGATGATCGGCTCGATATCGGGCGATTCGACTGACGACGGACTGCGGTATTCGAGCAGGCCGGGGTTCATCAGCATGCCATCTTTCCAAACCATTTCTTCCGTGAGCGCCTGGCCCATGCCCATCCATACCGAGCCGATAATCTGGCCTTCTACGGAAACAGGGTTCAGTGCGCGGCCGCAGTCGTGCGCCGCCCATACTTTGTGCACCGTTACTTCGCCGGTTTCTTCATCGACACTGACTTCAGCGACCTGCGCAGAGTAAGAATAGGCAGGCGAAGGGCCTACGCCACCGCCTTTGTGTTTGCCTCCGCGCGCCTCGGGGGGCGGGGCATACGAGCCCGTGCCGGTGAGCGCGCCGTGGAAATCGATCGCCGCTACGACCGCTTCTTCAAAGGTCATCCATTCTTTCGGACCTTCTTCTTTGCGCTTCTGCTGCAGGGAGCCGCGTAGAATCTGGCCTTCCACGCGCCCACTGACGGAAGCGCCTGATTGAGTCACCTCGGCTTCTTCGATCTGATCTTTTTTTGCCGCTGGTGCAACGCTTCCCTTCTTATAGACAAGGTCCTCACGGAAAATCAGGTCTTCAAAGACGCAGTTCATCTTTTTCGCTGCCGCTGCCGCGATTCGCTTCCTGACTTCCTCGGCCGCGCGCAGAGTTGCGTTGCCTGACATGAACGTGACGCGGCTGGAATAGGAGCCGATATCGATTGGCGTGAGGTCGGTATCGGCGGCGATTACACGTACCCGGCTGATCGAGCATCCCAGCACTTCGGCAGCGATCTGCGCCGTCATGGTGTCGGAGCCCTGGCCAATGTCCGATGCGCCCGTATAGACGACGACTCCTCCATCGCGATCGATCTTTATGTTCACCGTGGAGTGCGGCATGTCGGAGCGGATAATCGAGTTGGCCGCACCGCTGACGTAGTGGCTGCATGCGATCCCAAGCCCGCGACCCTTCGCAAGCTTCCCTTTTCTTTGCTTCCAGCCAGAACGCTCGACAGTTTTCTCGATGCACTCCGGCAGACCATAACTCTGCACCCGCAAGCCGTTGACCGTAATACAGGGCGGCGTCAGGAGGTTCTGCTGACGAATGATTGCCGGGTCCATCCCAATCTTCAAAGCGAGTTCGTCAAGCTGCGATTCGAAGGCGAAGCGTACATTGACGGTGCCGTGACCGCGCATGGCGCCGCAGGCAGGCTTGTTGGTGAGCACGCGGTAGCCGTCGTATTGAATGTTGGGAATATCGTAGAGCGCACCCAGGAGGGCCCCCGAGTAGAGAATGGTGACGACGCCGTATGAACAATATGCACCGCCATCCTGCACGACCCGGGCTTTCACGGCGGTGATGCGGCCGTCGTTCTTAATGCCAGTCTTGAGATCGATGATCGTGCGTGGCCTGCCGCGGTGCGCCCAAAATACTTCTTCGCGCGTGTAAGTGATTTTCACCGGCGCTTTCGCTTTGCGCGCCGCGATGGCTGCGATAATCTCGATGGGAATCACTTCGCTCTTGCCGCCAAATCCTCCGCCGACCAGCGGCTTGATGACTCGAATCTGTTGCATCGGCATTTCAAGAACGAGAGAAAGCTTGTGCTGCAGGTAGTACGGGACCTGCGTGGAAGACCATACCGTGAGCCGTCCCATTGTGCCGGTGTGGGGATCAAGTTCGAATGAAGCCAGCGTGCAATGTGGCTCCATCGCCGCATGTGTCACTTCATTGGCAATGAAGCGGGCTTCCGCAACCTGGTCGGCTTCGGCAAATCCTTGATCGGGATTGCCGAAAACGTGGTGATAATCTTTTTCCAGGTTGTGCAACTTGTGATCGTGAATGAGATCGGTTTCGGCCTTCATCGACTCTTCGGGATCGAAGTACGCCGGCAGCAGTTCGTATTCGACATCGATCAGTTCAAGAGCCTTTTCCGCGATGGCTTCCGAGACTGCGACTACGCAGGCAACGTTATCGCCGACGTAACGAACCTTATCGAGCGCCAGCGCGTGTTCATCGTGGCCGACGGGAAGGATTCCGAAGGGATTCGGCGCGTCTTTGCCGATCGCAACCGTGACAACCCCTTCGAGATGTTCGGCGCGATGTATATCGATGCTTTTGATCCTCGCATGCGGATAAGGGGAATGGAGAATCTTGCCAACCAGCATCCCTGGAACGCTGATGTCGTCGGCGTATTTTCCACCGCCGGTCGTCTTCTCCGCCGCGTCGATCATGGCGGTGGGCTTTCCGATGATGGTGAAACCGTTATTCATGATTTGTCGGCCAGGTTTTCTTCGGCTATTCCCTGTCGTTCCGCCGCGACTGCCGCTCTAATCGCCGCATACATCTGGCTGTATCCGGTGCAGCGGCAAAGATTACTGCTCAGAGCGTTGCGAACATCTTCTTCCGAGGGATCGGGATTTTCCGCGAGTAACGACTTCACCGTCATAATGAATCCCGGAGTGCAGAAACCGCACTGCGCACCACCCCAATCGCCGTAGGCCTTCTGAATGGCTGCAAGGCTGCCATGCTCGCTCACGCCTTCGATGGTCGTAATCTCCTGTCCCTCACAGCTTACGGCGAGAAGGGTGCACGAAAGCATGGCGACGCCATCGATCAAGACGGTACAAGCACCGCAGGAAGAATCATCGCATCCACGTTTCGATCCGGTCAGGTCGAGATCGCACCGCAAGACATCGAGCAACAGCGCGCTTGGCTCGATCGCCAGCTCGTGACCGCGGCCGTTAATGTTCATTTCGACGAGTTCTTTTTTCATACGAGCTTTTGAGCTGCGGCCAAACCGCCGCAGATTCCAATTCAGAAAGCACAGAGATTAGTAAAGTGGCACGGCGGAGTCCACCGTTCGCGACCACGCATCAATCCCGCCGCGCATCGATTGCGCCTTTTCGAATCCCTGCTGCCGCAGCCACGCGGTCACGTTCATCGAGCGAACTCCGTGATGGCAGATCACGACGATGTGATCTTCGGGGTCAAGTTCCTGATGAGCCCGCGATGGAACATCTCCCATCGGCATCAGCTTTGCACCCTCGATATACGATCGCTCGAACTCCCACGGTTCGCGGACGTCGACCAAGCTGAATTCTTCTCCAGCGTCGAGCTTCTGCTTCACTTCTTCGGGGGTGATTTCGTAATCCATGGATCGATCGACTTATCTTGCTGACCAGCGCGGCTCGCGCTTTTCGATAAACGCGCGAACCCCTTCATGGGCATCCGCAGTCTTCATCAGTTCTTGCAGATAGATCGTCTCAGCCCGCGCGAGGCCTTTGTCGAAGTGCACGGCATCCCAGGCATAGATTGCTTTTTTTGTGACCGCCAGCGCTGTGGGACTTAACTGTGCCAGTTCCTGCACAGTTTTATCGATAGCACACATCACATCTTCGTCGCCGAAGGCCTGCGTCGCCAGCCCGATATCAGCGGCTTCGGTCCCGCTGATGGTTTTTCCCGTCAAAATCAGTTCAGCCGCCCGCTTTTGCCCGATGAGCGTAGCCAGTACCGTGCAGGCGACCGGGGGATAGCATCCCAGCTTGATCTCCGGAAATCCCCATTTTGCCGTCGTGGAGGTGTAAACCAAATCGCAGACCATCGCGATCTCAGCTCCGCCGCCCAGGCAATGCCCTTGTACCGCGGCGATCGTGACCTTCCTCGAACTCACCAAGGCCCGGATCACTCCATGAAACTTGCCCAACATCAAGTCAATTTTGTCGGGCATGTGATCCGCTACGTTCACTCCGGCAGAAAAACTTTTTCCTTCTCCGCTGAGCACGACGACCGAGACATCGGGACGCGCCTCGATCTTCTCCAGCTCCGCTGTCAGCTCTGCCATCAGCGGAATGTCGATCACATTCAGCGGAGGGTTCCGCAGAACCAATCTCGCGAGCGGGGGCGCAAACTCGACCGACATTTTGCTGAGCGATGTTTCCGCCGGCGCTGTCATGGATTCCTTTGTCTAGCTTCGTTCCCTACTCTTCTCTAGAACTGCAGCTCAAATATTGATGGCTGATTTCCGCACTTCGCCGATGGAAGACAGAGGATCACGAGCGCCAGCTTTCTCGGCAATCCATTTCTTCTCTGTCTCGATAATGTCGAGCAGTAATTTCCGGTCTGCCGGAGCCGGCGTGTATTCCTTCAGGTGTTCTTCATAGGCGCGGTCCTCGAGCGGTTCCCCGGTCTTCGCATGAAATTTCTGGTTCGCCCATCGCCCGATAAAGCGATTGAACTTGATGTCCGGCGCGTAAAGCTTAGGCTCGCCCGGTTTCAGCGAATTGTTGAAGCGTTCGATCAGCCCAGCGACTTCGTCGCGGTAGAGATGCCGGTTGTAGTCGTTGAGATCGTCGAGGTCTACGGGCTTGTCGTTTTTCGGCTCGTCATAACGTCCCTTGACTCCCCAAACGTAAGCCCAGTGCGCCGATGAAGAATGGTCTGTGCCAAACAAATCGTAAGAGCTCGAAATCCACTTGTTAAGATATTTTTGGATCAGCCACGCGGGAAGCACGCCAGCCTCAACGACACGTCGAATTCCGTCGTTGCCCGTTCCCATGTGAAACGCCTCTTCGCGCAGCATGTATGACATGGAGCGGCCAAGCGGCGCAAATGCCGAATACTTCAACATCTGCAATTGGAATTTTCCGTCGCGGTCAACAAAGTCGGTGTAGGTGAAAAAATCCATCCAGTTGTCGACATCAACGTTGAATGCGCCAAGCAAGCGCTTGTTTTCGAAGGCGCGGCGCTCCAGCATTTTCTGCGCTTCAACTTTTCCAGAATAGCCGAAGTGATCGATGAGCAGCGCGCACATCTGCCAGCCGTGGCGCATCTCTTCGATCATGACACGGGTGATGGCGCGGCGATCCCAATCGGTGGGCGCATTCTCAAGCAAATTGCGCTGCTGCTCGACGCTGGCAAACTCGGTGTCGCCCTGGTAAACAATCATGTTCATCAGGGCGTCGCGCATCTGCTGTGTGGGGATCTGGCGCAGATTCTCCCATTTGCGCCGGCCCTTGTAGGAACCGAATTCAATCTCTTCGGTGTCGATGGCTCCGTAGAGCGTATCGAATTTGAACGCTTCAATGTCGTCGGTGTTGACGCCGATGTCTTTGCGCCAATCGTTGAACAAGCCGACCCAGTCGCTAAAAGTTCCGATCTTTGCTACTTTTCCTGGCATGATTGCAAACTCCTAAGCCATATTCAGCCAAACTGTTTTCATTTCCGTATAGTGCTCAACCGCGTGCGCTCCCAGTTCACGGCCGAAGCCCGAACTCTTGAAACCGCCAAATGGCAGTGAAGCGTCCATCAGACCGTAAGTGTTGATCCACACAGTTCCGGCTTTCAGCCGTCGTGAAACCATGTGGGCTTTCTTCAGGTCTTTTGTCCAGACTGCAGACGCCAATCCGTACGGATTGTTATTCGCCTGTTCGATGACTTCGTCCACATCGTCGAAAGTCAGCACCGAAAGCACTGGACCAAAAATCTCTTCCCTTGCGATTGTCATGTCATTCTTCACGTCGCCGAAGATTGTCGGCTCAATGAAAAAGCCTTTGCTGCCGTCAACCGAGACGCGCCTGCCGCCTGCGACTAACTTTGCTCCTTCTTTTTTGCCGGCCTCGATGTAGCCCAGGACGGTCTGCATTTGTTCCTGGCTGACAATTGCCCCCAAACGAGTTTTGGGATCGAGTGGATCTGCGGGACGCATCTTCGCCGCGCGCGCCGCGAGTTTTTCGGTGAACTCATCTTTCACTCTGCTTTCGAGAAATAAGCGAGAGCCCGCATTACAGACTTCACCTTTGCCGTAGAAGATGCCGGTGATCGCACCTTTGACGGCATTGTCGATATCGGAATCGGCGAACACAATGTTCGGCGACTTGCCGCCCAGTTCCAACGTGATGCGCTTAAGCGTGTCGGCGGCATTGCGCATGATTTCCTGGCCAACAGCGGTTGACCCGGTAAATGCAATCTTGTCGATGCCCGGATGCTGCACCATCGCCCGGCCGATTGCGCCTGGCCCGGTGACAATATTGATCACGCCTGCCGGCACGCCCGCCTCAATAGCGAGTTTTCCAAATCGTAAGGTCGTCAGCGACGTTTGGCTGGCAGGCTTCCATATCACCGTGTTGCCACATGCCAGGGCCGGACCAAGCTTCCACGAAGCCAGCAGCAGCGGAAAATTCCACGGGACGATCATGCCGACAACCCCCACCGGCTCGCGCAGCGTGTAAGTAAATGCCGTTTCCAGAGTGTTGATCGTCTCGCCGTGAATCTTCGTCGCCAGACCCGCGTAATAACGCAGTACATCGATTACCATCGGCATGTCGACGTAGCGCGACTCGAAAATAGGCTTGCCGTTATCAAGAGTTTCGAGTTCGGCGAACTCGTCGATATTTGTTTCGAGCAAATCGGCGAGCTTCCAGATCAGGCGCCCGCGCTCGCTGGCCGAGAGCTTTCGCCAGGGACCGCTGCGATCTTCCAGAGCGCGTCGGGCCGCTTCGACCGCGCGATCGACATCAGCCGACGAGCCTTCGGCCACTTGCGTCAATACTTCGCCGGTCGCCGGATTGATGGTGTCAAACGTCCTGCCTCCATCAACCCAGCGTCCGTCGATCAGTAGTTGCCCCGGTTCGATTCTTGTCTTTGCTGCGAGCATCTATTTCGCCTTGAAATTCGCCGGCCGCTTCTCCACGTAGGCAGCCAGACCTTCTTTGGCATCTTCACTCTGAAAGAGAATTTGTTGGTTCTCGCGCTCGACCGCAAGAGCGGATTCCATGGGAATCTCCCAGCCGGTTTGGACCGCGCGCTTGATCCGTCCCACGGCTTTGGCAGCCTTATTTGGCGGACAGAACTGCTTGGCGTATTCGATCATGTTCTCCATGAAGCCATCGCGCTCGTAGATATCATTGATAATGCCGAGCTCTTGCGCTTCTTCGAACGAGAAGGTGTTGCCCGTCACCATAAGTTCGATGGCTTTGCTCTTACCCACCAACCGCGACAGGCGCTGGGTTCCACCGGTGCCCGGGAGGACGCCGAGGTTCACTTCCGGCAGGCCAATCTTGCCGGCGTCTTTGCGGGCAATGCGGATGTCGGCCGCCATGGCGATTTCCAGACCACCGCCGACGCAGTGCCCATTGATTGCGGCAATCACCAGCTTGGGCGTGTGTTCCAAGCGCAGGAGCATCTCATTGGCGTGCAGGCAGAAGTAATACTTGAACGTCGGATCGACGCTCGATAACATCTTGATATTCGCGCCCGCCGAGAAAAACTTGTCGCCCGCGCCCGTAAGCAGTATGACGTAAACGTCATTTTCCATGCGTGCGCGCAAAATCGCGTCATCAAGCTGACGATTCATTTCGTACGTATATGTATTCGCCGGCGGATCGCACATCTCGATAATCGCTACGCCGCCGTCAGTGCGGTAGTTAACAAGCTGTTTGGTGGTTTCGCCGGTCGCCGGCTGCGTTGTGGTCGCCATATCGATAGCTCCTTATTTCTTCAAGAAAAGTTCACAATCTTCAGTTTCTTAAAATCCAATGACTATGTCATTCCGAGCCCAGCGAGGAACCTGCTTTTCGCTCGCCCCGCATTCCACCTGAGCGCCCGTCTTTCCGTCCCTTGCCACCGTTGGTCACTCCGCGCAGAAAAATGTCGCCCATCTCTCGCGCAAGTTGTTCGGCATCTGCATCTACCCGCGGATTATGCCAGGTATAAATCCAATTCATCATGCCGAATAAGCTGAGCACGGCGATGCGCGTGGAAAATTGCAGCCCGCGCTCTCGCTTGAAATCGTCCAGAAGTCCTACACAAATGCGATAGTACTCGCGCTTGATTGTGGCCACTTCCGACGCGAATCCATTTTTCAGCGCGTCATCCTCGTGCGACAAAACTTTCATGCTCTCCGGATTGGAAAGAAAATATTCCAGATGGTTGAGAACGAAGATGCGAATTTGCTGCTCCGGATCGTTTACGCCGTCGAGTCTCGCTTTCAGCCGCCGCACAATCGTAGTGAAGGTGTGCTTCTGAATCAGGAAAAGCAGCCGCTCTTTGGATTCAAAGTAGTAATAGAGGCCGGCCAGAGACATTCCGCTGGCCCGCGAAAGGTCGCGCATGGAGGCGCCCTCGTATCCCTTTTTGCAGAATACTCCGGTCGCGTGATCAAGGATCTCTGCCAGGCGCAGATCAAAGCGGGTTGCGCGCGCAGACTGCGAACGGTGTCCTCGAGGCGGGATTCGAACTTGGGTTGATGGGCTCGCCATGAAAGCTTGGCTAATTCGAACGTTCGTTCGAAAGTAAGTATATCGCAATTGTGATTTACATCACAAGCGCGGTCCGATTGAGACCGCGTTGACTTTTACGCTTGGCCCGAACTTAGTTTCGAATATCCGCCAGCAGTCGCTCGACCTCCATTTTCACTTCGCCCGTAAGCGGCAGCAAGGGCAGGCGCACCGGACCACCGAAATATCCGTTGAAGTCCATGCCCTGCTTCACGCCAGGGACGCCCAGTTCGCCTACAACCCGCTCTGCTGCGCGAACAATGCGTTGCTGCTTAACCGATGCGAGGCCCCCGTCGCCTTCTTTCCACGCAGCGAAGATCTCGTAGCACGCCGTCGGCGCGACGCAAGCAAAAGCGAGAATCGCACCTACGGCTCCGGCGTCGAGCGAGGGTTGCAATTTATGCGCAGCCCCAACGAGCACCTGAAATCCAGCTTCCTTCTGGCGGGTTTTCAGCTTGCCAATCGTGCTCACAGCCGACGACGAAGGCTTGGGACCAGGAGCAGAGCCTGCACCTGCCAAGGCCCCGACCTGTACCAGTTCCCCGCCCCCGTTCGCTCCCACGGTCGCCGCCGCAATCATTCGCGGAGTAACCGCTTCGAACGTTTCTGTTACTGTCGCGCTGCGCTTAAGGTGGCGGGTAGCTTCCACCATCTTGCGAACTTTCTCAACGCTTCCACTCGATTCCTTAATGCCAATCAGATTCGAATGCTCCGCCAGTTCAATCACAATCTCCGCAGGGATGTCATAGCCGGTTGCTTGCGGGAAGTTGTAGATAATCACGGGCAGAGGCGAGCGGTCGGCCACGGTGCGGTAGAACGCGAGAATGTTGGCCGGCTGCATCTGCCTCTTGTAATAGTGCGGCGTGCGTACCATGGCAACGTCATAGCCGAGTTCCGCAGCGTATTCAGTGAGCCGCAGAGTCTCAATCGCAGATTCAATGCCAGTTCCAGCAACCAGCACTTTGTTTGGCGCAGCGGCTTGGCGAGCGGCTTTGAGTACGTCCCGGCGCTCCTGATCGGAAAGAAGAATGGCTTCGCCGGTCGAGCCAAGCACGACAATGCCGGCAACGGGCGTGCGCGAATAGCACTCGACATTGTGTTCGAGCTTCTTGAAGTAGACGTTGCCATCGGGATTAAAAGGCGTAGTAATGGGAGGAAAAATACCGTGAAGTAGCATGTCCTAACCTTTCCGCAGCACCCTTCGGTGCTACGGGTTAGCGTATCACTTCTTCAGCGGGCAAAGCAGCGGAACGGCGTCACGCTGGTTGCGGCGGTAAGCGCGAAAATCTTCGGCGGCCGTAATGATTGGGTGTCGCGGGTTCAACTCGCTCACGGGATCAGGCAAAGATCGGCGAGGTCGGGATGGCCATCAGCGTTGCGCGTGGGCGGCCGTACCGCAGCTATCGGCGTTGCGCGGTACGTTCCGCGTGCAACTGCTGAAGCGCTCGTATGTTCACTTCGCCGCGCTGCAGCGCCGCGATTCCTTCGGCAGCCGCGCGCGCCGCAGAGAGCGTTGTAATGGTAGGAATGCGCGCCATCACCGCAGCGCGACGGATGGCTTTTTCGTCGAACCAGGGCTCGATGCCGGTGGGCGTATTGATGATCAGATGAATGCGCTGGCCTTTGATGAAGTCGACTACGTTCGGGCGTCCCTCTTTCACTTTGTAAACCCGCTCGACTTTCATGCGCGCAGCTTCAATTACGTCGGCCGTTCCCGAGGTCGCCACGAGTTTGAAGCCCATATTCACAAACTTTCGAGCAACGTCGGCGACATACCGCTTGTCGTGATCGGTAACGCTGATGAAGACCGTGCCCTGCGTTGGCAGCTTTTGTCCGGCGGCAAGCTGCGCTTTCCCGAAGGCCTCGCCAAAACTATCGCCAATGCCCATCACTTCGCCCGTCGACTTCATCTCCGGACCGAGCACCGTATCGACTCCGGGAAACTTGTTCCACGGAAACACCGGCGACTTAACGTAGTAGCAACTTCCAGTATCGAGATCGGAGCGCCGCTGAACATTCTCGGGCAGAAATTCGCGCAGCTTGCGGCCGGTCATCAACCGCGCTGCGATCTTCGCCATCGGGACACCTGTGGCTTTCGAGACGTAAGGCACGGTGCGAGATGCCCGCGGGTTCACTTCGAGTACGTAAACCTTGCCGCCCTGCTTGCCGTTGCCCGAATTGCCATTTTCCCGCGGAATCGCAAACTGAATATTCATCAGCCCAACGACTTTCAGAGCTCGCGCCAGCTTGAACGTATATTCGCGCATGCGCTCCATCAGCGGCTCGGGAATATCGACCGCCGGCAGCACGCAGGAAGAATCGCCGGAGTGAATGCCGGCTTCTTCGATGTGCTGCATGATTCCGCCGATGACCACGTCTTCGCCGTCGGAGAGGGCGTCAACGTCAACTTCGATCGCGTCTTCGAGGAAGTGATCGATGAGGACCGGACGATCGTGCGAATATTCGACAGCTTCTTTCATGTAGCGCACAACGGATTCTTCGTCATAGGCGATAACCATTGCCCGTCCGCCGAGCACGTAGGAAGGCCGCACCACGACGGGATAGCCGACGCTGTTTGCCCCCGCAATGGCTTCCTCGAGCGAAGTCGCCATCACTCCCGCGGCTTGCGGAATTTGCAGTTCTTCCAGCAGCTTGTTGAAGTGCTTGCGATCTTCGGCGAGATCGATCGACTCCGGCGAAGTGCCGATGATGTTGACCCCAGCTTTCTTGAGCGGGAGAGCAAGATTCAGGGGAGTCTGTCCACCAAATTGGACGATCACTCCGCAGGGCGCGCCTTTCGATGTTTCATGCTGATAAATCGCCCACACGTCTTCGAACGTGAGCGGCTCGAAATAAAGTCTATCGCTGGTGTCGTAGTCGGTCGAGACAGTTTCGGGATTGCAATTGATCATGATCGTCTCGTAGCCGTCTTCGTGCAGCGCGAACGAAGCATGGCAGCAGCAGTAGTCGAATTCAATTCCCTGCCCGATGCGGTTGGGGCCGCTGCCGAGGATGATGATCTTCTTCTTTTCAGTTGGCGTGGCTTCGTCTTCATCTTCGTAAGTCGAGTAAAGATACGGTGTGAAGCTTTCAAATTCTGCGGCGCAGGTATCGACTCGCTTGTAGACGGGCAGCACGCCGTGCTTTTTGCGCAGGTGCCGAACTTTTTCCTGGCCTTCGAGCCGCCACACATTTGCCAAGCGTCCATCGGAGAAGCCCATGCGCTTGGCTTCTCGCAGCACATCACGAGGAATGGATTCCATCGGGTGCTTCTCCAGCTCGAGCTGCATATCGTTAATTTCTTTGAGCTGGTAGAGAAACCACGGGTCCATCGAAGTCATCTTTGCGACTTGCTTCACTGTGTGCCCCTGGCGAAGCGCGTACTGCACATAGGCAAGGCGCTCGGGGTGAGGCGTAACCAAACGCTGTGTGAGGATCTTTGGTTCGATTTTGCCGCCGCCAACGCGCTTGCCGGTATCGAGCGAGCGAACCCCCTTCATCAGTGCTTCCTTGAAAGTGCGGCCGATTGCCATCACTTCGCCCACGGACTTCATCTGCACGCCCAGGCTTTCGTCGGCTCCGGGAAATTTTTCGAACTGCCACTTCGGAATCTTCACGACCACGTAATCGAGCGTCGGCTCGAAGCAGGCTGGAGTTTTGCGCGTGATGTCGTTGGGAATTTCGTCGAGCGTGTAGCCGACTGCAAGTTTCGCGGCAATCTTCGCGATCGGAAATCCGGTCGCCTTAGAAGCCAGCGCGGAGGAGCGCGAGACGCGCGGATTCATTTCGATCACAACCATGCGGCCGGTTTCAGGATTCACTCCGAATTGAATGTTCGATCCGCCTGTGTCGACGCCAATTTCGCGAATCACCGCGATCGAGGCATCCCGCATGGCCTGGTATTCACGGTCGGTCAGTGTCTGCGCCGGAGCGACAGTGATCGAATCGCCGGTGTGCACGCCCATGGGATCGAAGTTCTCGATCGAGCAAACGATGATGACGTTGTCTTTGGTATCGCGCATCACCTCAAGCTCGAATTCCTTCCATCCGAGGACCGACTCTTCAATCAGTGCTTCGTGCACCGGAGACAAATCCAGACCGCGGGTGAGAACTTCGACCAACTCTTCGCGATTGAAAGCGATACCTCCGCCAGTACCGCCGAGGGTGAAGGAAGGCCGGATGATTACGGGAAATCCGATTTTTCCTGCGAATTCGAGGCCATCTTTGGTGCTATTCACCAGCGCTGATTTCGGGACATCAAGGCCGATTTTCTGCATCGCATCTTTGAAGAAGAGGCGATCTTCGGCTTTCTTGATGGCGGCAACGTTCGCGCCGATCAAGCTGACATCGTATTTTTCCAGCACGCCGCCGTCGGAGAGTTCGATGGCGAGATTGAGCGCGGTCTGTCCGCCAACGGTCGGCAGCACGGCAAAACCGGCGCTGGGCGAGAGTTCGCGCTCGACGCGGATGATCTCCTCCAGATATTCCAGCGTGAGCGGCTCGATGTAGGTGCGGTCGGCAATCTCCGGATCAGTCATGATGGTTGCCGGATTCGAGTTAGCCAGCACGACTTCATAGCCCTCGGACTTGAGCGCCTTACAGGCCTGCGTGCCAGAGTAATCGAACTCGGCCGACTGCCCGATGACGATGGGCCCGGAGCCAAGAATCAAGATCTTCGAGATGTCAGTGCGTTTGGGCATTTATTGTGTTTTCTTGCAGGCTATGGCCTTTGCCAATAACGGTGAGACAAAATTTGCAAATCGCAATTCCTCGGCCGGTTCTACGTAGTGGCCTTTCGGGCCGTCAGAGCTATTCGACATCAGGAAACAGGCGGAGTCGTAGAGCCTCTCGCGAACGAGCTTAGTAAGAAGGATTTCGTAACGTTTCGCGTAGGACGCAGATCGGAATTCCTCGAAGACCTTAAAGTGCGCCTCTTGCGCTTTGACAGGCCGTATTGATCCTGGCGCGTCCTCCAGCAGCATCAAGTATCCAAGCCAAGGACGAGCCGATGGCTTAAAGGCTCCCTCGCGATAGGCTGCCCACAGGTCCGATGCGCTTCCAATGGCTTCCTCAGCCCTGTTATTGAAGTTGTTACCGAACGAACCAACTTGCGACTTGAACTCGATTGCAGCAATGAGACATCCCTCGACCACGACGAGGAGGTCCCATTTCTTCTCTGGCCGAAACCATCCAGGGAGCTCGACGCTGCGCTCGCAATAAATAACTGGGCGATCTATCCCCGACTCCTCCAACAAGTCACGAACCAACCCCACAAAACCGTTCATTTGGCTTCCGCCTGTGACGGCCGTCCGGGCACCAGCGTCTCGCACACCGCTCGCGGCCCCCTGTTTCTGCGCCTGGGTCTCTCGACTCGACCAGAACTGGGCTACAGCGGACTTGAGTTTAAGGTCAAGATCTGCCTTCACGATGTTTTGTTTTGCTCCACAACTACAACTGGATTAGCGAACAACGACGTGAGCTTCCCTTCCAGTCTCTCGGCAGCCAGCCTCAGATATTCCGAGTCAATTTCGAAGCTGACACTGTTTCGACCCCACTTCGACGCAGCCAACGCTGTGGTACCCGTACCCATGAATGGATCGAGAACAGTATCGCCGACGAAACTAAACATCCTGATTAATCGCTCGGCAAGTTCCAATGGGTAAGGAGCTGGATGGTCTTTCGTTGAAGCGCCGCCGACTCCTTGCCAGATCTGCTGAAACCACTTTTGATAGTCCTTCGCCGATACTACGCTAAGTATCCGAGCGCTCTCATCCGGTGTACGGTAGCCGCCCGGTTTCCTCTCCATAAGGATGAATTCAATATCGTTCTTTATTACGGCATTGGGCTCGTATGGCTTTCCAAGAAAGCCACCGCCGTTTTCAACCTCGTAAGCAGCATTGGCAATTTTGTGCCAAATGATCGGTGCGAGATTGTCGAACCCAATTTCGCGGCAATGTTCTTGGATCGTCGCGTGCAAGGGCACCACGGTATGCCGACCGTCATTTTTGCGACGAGATAGACAAACATCCCCTACCACACACACTAATCTGCCCCCCGGGACGAGCAAATCGAAACAATTCCGCCAAACTTGATCAAGCTCCCGAATGAATTCTTCGTAGCTGGCAACGTGGCCAAGCTGGCCCGGTGTGTCGCGATATTGCTTCAAGGTCCAATACGGAGGTGATGTAAGCACTAGATGAGCCTGAACGACGTTTTCCTTAGACATCCGCCTCGCATCACCACGAACAAGTACGTGTTTTGTGGGGACCCGTCCGACGGTCATTTCAATCAGGGCAAGCAGCCTCTCATTCTTAGCAATCTCAGGAATGGCAGTCTGAAGGTCGGCAAGCTTTCGCAACTCGCTTGGGACAAACGCCGCGAGATTGAAAGTCTCGTCACACCGAACGTCAGCGGTAGCTGCAGCCTTCACCCTTTCCACTCCTCCATCATCTTCACGAAATCCTTAAACAGATAATGCGAGTCATGCGGCCCCGGCGCGGCTTCGGGATGATACTGCACGCTGAAGAGCGGCAGGTTGCGGTGCCGCAGGCCTTCGAGGGTCTGATCGTTCAAGTCGATGTGCGTCAGTTCGACTTCGCTCTCGGGCAGCGAATCCGGATCGACTGCGAAGTTGTGATTGTGCGCTGTGATTTCGATTTTCCCGGTCGACAGCTGCTTGACTGGATGATTCCCGCCGTGATGTCCGAACTTCAGCTTGAAAGTTTTTCCCCCGAGCGCGATTCCGGTGAGCTGGTGCCCCAGACAGATGCCGAAGATTGGCATTCGGCCCATCAGCCGACGAATTGAATCGACGGCATAGGTGCACGGCTCCGGGTCGCCGGGACCGTTCGAGAGGAAAACTCCGTCGGGCTTAAGCGCCAGAATATCTTCCGCGAGAGTCTGGGCGGGGACTACCGTCACCCGGCAGCCCTTCGCCACGCAACTTCCGCAGAATATTTTGCTTAATTCCGAAGTCGTAAGCCACCACATGAAAGCGCGCGGGCTCATCCTTCACTCCCACCATGGCTACCGGCTCGTGCGAGCGCTCGCCCACTTCCCAAACGTAGGGCCGCTTCGTGCTCACTTCTTTGGCCAGATCGGTTCCGTCCATTTTTGGAATCGAGTTCGCTTTGGCAACTAGCTTCTCGGCGTCGCTTTCAATCGTTGAGACCACGCCTCGCATCACACCGTGATCGCGCAGGTGCCGGACCAACGCGCGAGTGTCAATATCCGAAAGCACCGGAACTTTGAACTGTTCGAGGTATTCTTCGGCCACCTGCTGCGAGCGCCAGTTCGAGCTCACCTTCGAGAACTCGCGCACGATCAGGCCTTCGATCCACGGACGCGTGGCTTCGTTATCTTCCTGGTTGGTACCGTAGTTGCCGATCTGAGGATTGGTCAGGACAACGATCTGGCCTGAATACGAAGGGTCGGTGAAAATTTCCTGATAGCCGGTGATGGAAGTATTAAAAACGACTTCGCCGTAGCATTCGCCTTTGGCGCCGTAGCCTTTGCCTCGGAAGACTCGCCCGTCTTCCAGCGCAAGGATAGCTTGCATTCTCGCTCCGGGGAGTGGATTTTAAAGATTTTAGCAGGGAAATGCTTCAGGGCCAAGTGGGGAACGCTTCGGAGCAGGAATTCTGTATGAGAAAAACGAATCTGTCAAAACACAAATGGAACGAACCGCTTGGTCCGCCGCATGTACTCCTGATATCGCCCGCCAAGGTTCGCCTGCAAAACCTGCTCTTCCACGTAGACGCGATAGACGTATCCGGCTGCGCCGGAGATTGCCATGATCAAGGCGCTCAGCCAGTTGGTTAACGCAAGGCCAGTGCCGAAGTACATGAGTATGCCGCCCGTGTAGGAAGGATGCCGCACCCAGCGGTAGGCTCCCTTATCGATGACCGGTTGGTCGGCCGAAGCCTTCACGTCGCCGGTGAAGTGCTGGCCCAGCATTTTCCAGCAGTGTTTTCTCAGGAGCCGGCCGAGCAGTAGCACGGTCAGACCAATTGCAAACCATGCCTTTCGATTTTGGGTTATCGCAAACCGCGGGTTCGGAGCCACAACAAAGGCTGCGATCGATCCAAGCCATCCGGCGAGCATGATGAACGCCATCGAACCCCGATCTGTTTTTTTCCCCTGCTCCGGACGCGAGCGCCGGACCAGGGCGAACTCGGGCCCGTAGCAATAAAGAAAAATGGCCCAGAACAGCCAGCAGTAAGGCGAGGTGTAGGCGAGAGGCTTCATGGGCAAATCCCGAGAGAACTCGGCGAAGGCTTGAGTGTAGCGCGGAGGCCTCAAGGAAGGAAGCAGGCAAGGAAAGAAAACGCGAAGGTGGGCGAACAGACTCTTAGCGAACCCTACCCAGCTTATCCATCGGCCAATAGCCAAAAACGGCTTTGCCGTAAATATAGCTCTGGTTCACCGGTCCAAAGTCGCGGCTGTCATTCGACATCGACCGGTGATCGCCGAGCACGAAATAGCAATCCGGCGGCACCACCGTCTCGGGATAGGATCTTGCGTCGGCGTAAGCGGGAGGCACGTAGTCCTCGTCCAGAGCCTGGCCGTTCACATAGACCTGTCCGCCGTCGATGCGGATTCGATCTCCCGCAACGCCGATCACGCGCTTGATATAGCTCTTCGAAGGGTCCCGCGGGTAACGAAATACAACGATATCGTCGCGCGAAATGGGCTCTAACCGGTAAACGAATTTATTGACGAAAATTCGCTCCTGATCTTCGAGCGAGGGCATCATGCTGGTACCTTCGACCTTCACCGGTTGGTAAATAAAAACGATGATGAAGGCTGAAATCGCCAGAGAAACCATAAGGTCGCGAAGCCAGACGCCCAGGGAGGGGCGTAGACGCACCGCCGCCGCCCCCGGTTCCACACCCGGAACTGACTGTGCTTCTTTTTTGGCTGACCCCAGGGGAGCGATTTCGGCCATGCGATCCTATTGTATATAGATCGTACTTGAGAACCGCCAAGTTGTATGCTCGCAGCAAGCCATCCCAGGCATGCCGCGCCCAAGCAGGTTAGAATATAGCCGTTCAGGAGATTCTGATGACCTCGATTCGATTGCGCCGGAAATACGTGTACCGGGCCTTAACTCTCGTTTTTCTTTTTGCCGTGACGCTAAGCGTCTCGGCACAATGGGCTGCACAGGAGGACGAAGGAGGCATCCCCGCCTACAACGCCGGCCCTCCTCCTAAAGGCACGAAACTACCTGCCATCATGGGCAAGAGCGAGCTTTGGGGTGCAGATGCGCAGCATCCTTATCAGACGCACGCATATGAATTGGCAGCGAAGATTCCGACGGTGCTGCATCAGCAACCCTGCTACTGCTACTGCGACCGCATGGGCCACAACAGTCTGCATAGCTGCTTTGAAGGCACCCACGGAGCGCGCTGCTCGACCTGCCTGAAGGAGCTTTATTATTCCTATGTGGAAAATAAGAAGGGAAAAACGGCTTCGCAGATCCGAGCCGGAATCATCAAGGGCGATTGGAAATTGATCGATTTGGAATCCGCAGCTGCGATCAATTAGCCCGCACCGCGATTCCTCAGGCAGGGCAGGTATACAGTTAGTTCAGGCCCAGAATTGCCCAACAACTGCAATTTGAGTGATACTTGTTCTTCAGCTCTGCACTTTCGGAGCCAAGGAGTCTTCATTACGAAGGGTACAGGAAAAATTCTTCACATGGCTCAAAAGGTTACGCCGAAAAACTCTTCCCTTGCCGACGATCCTCGCCTTACCCAGGCGCTGCAGGCTTACGAAGCCGGTCTGCGCGCCCTGCAGGAACATAAATTTGAGAAGGCGAAGCCGTTATTTCAGAAGGTGCTCGCCGGCCCCAGCAAGGAGCTTTGCGACCGTGCAAACGTCCATCTCAATATTTGTAACCAGCACCTCGAGCGTTCGTCCTCGACCCAGTTCAAGAGCGTTGAGGAGCATTACGATTTTGCCGTGTCTCTTATGAACGTAGGAGATTACGTAACTGCGCGCGAGCATATCGACAAACTGCTTAAACAGGCTCCGAAGACGGACTATGTGATCTATGGTCTGGCCGCCCTCGATTGCCTGACAGGGCACGTGGAAGAGTCGCTTAAGCATCTCGACGAGGCCCTCAAGTTGAACGCGGGCCTGCGTTTCCAGGCGCGAAACGACTCCGATTTCCATAATCTGGCCGAAGATCCCCGATTCACTGAACTGTTGTACCCGGATCCTGGTGCCGACCTTTCTTCGCCGGAGAGCCCTTTCCGGGAGGACGAGTCTTTTTAGATCGTCCGCGAAAATTCCTGATGGGAACCAGAACCGCCGACTTGCCGTCCTCGGAGAAAGTTACGCGTGAGCGTGGACTTCGGGTCGTCGCTATCGGCGGAGGGACCGGCCTTTCTACGCTTCTCAAGGGGCTGAAGCGCTTCGCTCTTACACCGGCGGAACTTGCGGCAACCCCCGCTGTGTCTCCCATCATTCGCGATCTTTCGGCGGTAGTTACGGTTAGTGATGACGGCGGCTCCAGCGGGCGCTTGCGCAAAGAATTCAATATGCTTCCGCCGGGCGATGTGCGCAACTGCATTGTCGCCCTAAGCGAGGATGAGGCGCTTCTCTCGCAACTTTTCCGTCACCGCTTCGGAAAAGGCTCCGGACTTGAAGGGCACAGCTTTGGCAATCTTTTTCTCGCGGCTCTGACTGACATCACTCATGATTTCTCCGAGGCGGTGCGGCTTTCTTCGGAAATTCTCGTGACTCGCGGCCACATCTATCCCTCCACAACCTCGAATATCGAACTGGAAGCGCTAATGGAAGACGGTGCGCGGGTTCGCGGAGAAACCAAGATCACCGCCAGCAAGGGCCGCATCAAGGAGCTTTGTCTGGTTCCACCCAACGTGGAACCGCTGCCGCAGACGCTTGAGGCTCTTGCCCGCGCCGATATCATCAGCATCGGCCCCGGCTCGCTGTTTACCAGCCTCATCCCGAATTTGCTGGTACACGGCATTGTGGATGCGATCGTGAAGTCAGCGGCCGTCAAAGTCTACATCTGCAATCTGATGACTCAGGCCAATGAGAGTCTCGGCCTCACCGCAGCCGACCACATCAGCGCCCTGAACGCCCATGCCCACCAAGCTCTGTTCGACTACGCGCTGATTAATCGCGCCCCGGTATCCGACGAACTCAAGGCGAAATACGCGGTCGAAGGCGCGTGCCAGATTGCCGTTGATCCAGAGGCCATCGAAAAGCTCGGAGTGGTTCCCGTTATTGGCGATTATCTGGAAGAAGCGGGAGTCGCCCGGCACAACACCGCACGCGTCGCCGCCGACCTGCTGGACCTGGCTTCCAGCCGAGGTGATGCCAAGAGGCGTTCCGCTGGAAAGGCGTAAGGGTTCTCCAATTCTTCCTTTCGCGTCGGCTGCTTAGTGGCTAAAATGTGGCTATGAAAAAGCCATTCACCGTACGGTGCGTCATCGCAACCGCGATCTGTGTGATCGCGCTTGTTGGTTTCTCGGTCGCGCAGCACGACGATGACAACGAGCCTACCTCCGTGCTGAATTTCCTGATCTTGAAGGACGACAATGGCAAGCCGGTGCGCAACGCCGCTGTGATCATGCATGCGGTCAACTCCAAGGGCAAACAAGCCAGGGGTGATCTCGAACTAAAAACTGATCTCGAAGGAAAGACTAGTTTTGACGGCATACCGTACGGCATGCTCCGGGTACAAGTATTGGCCTCCGGCTTCCAGACCTATGGCGAGGATTACGATGTGAACCAGGCCAAGATGAATTTCACAATTAAGCTGAAGCGTCCGCGGGGGCAATACTCGATCTATGACAATCATCCGGGGGACAAAAAAGATGGAAACGCGACGCCACCGGATCCAAACGCCAAACCGCAGTAGCAATCAAACAATCTCTCGAAAGTAGAGTCTAGCGATGGCTTACCTTCTCAAGACCGAACCCAGCGTTTACTCGTTCTCTGATTTGCAGCGCGAAGGCACAACTGTCTGGGATGGCGTGACGAATCCGGTTGCTCTGAAATACCTTCGTGGTATGAAGGCGGGCGACCGGCTGATCCTCTACCACACCGGGGACGAAAAGACCGCAGTGGGAACCGCGACCGTCGTGTCGGTTGACGCCAGCGATGCGAAGAACCCGCTGGTGAAAATCAAAGCCGGCAAGCCGCTGGCCAAGCCCGTTACGTTGGCTGAAATTAAAGCCAAAAAGCTTTTTGCGGACTCACCTCTGGTCCGGCAAGGACGATTGAGCGTGGTTCCCCTTACGGCCGATCAATATGCATTCCTAACCGGTGGCTGAAGCGCAGCCACGCCCGAGTGTCAGTGCGCGCGAGCGTCACGCCGGATCAGCGCATGATCGATGAAGAAGCCCAGTCCAATCGCCAAAGGAATGACGCCGAAAGTGGCGGCGATCATCGCGTCAGGTTCGACCCTCCCGATGAGTACGAACGTTGCGATATAGCCGAGAGCTCCTGAGACTAAGAGAATCCCTGATCGCCGTGAGCGGGCCGCTTCTGAAAGTTCCGGTTGCATCGGAACGTCGACCCCTCGAGCCAGCGCAGCCAGCCGCTCATCGGTCCGCAGCTTCCGAATCCGGTAGACGGTATACATGAGTGCCATCGGTATTCCGAAGATCATCACAACCGCCGCTAATCCCACAAAGTTGCCGTCCATAAAACCCTCCTTAGAGCCAAAAATAGAGCCCAGAGAAAGAGCTAGACAAAGGTCTAGCCCGTCTATCGGTAAGTACGGAGGGGTGGTAGGAAAGTTCCCGTTTATTGTTTGGGAATGAGATCCGCTGACAAAACTTTGCAAAAACCCTGGCTGAATACTGGCAACCAGTCCTGTACTCTGGAGTTCTTACTCGCACAACGGGCTCAATCACCTATCATGATCTCGTCGAACCATTGTAAGGATTCTCAAAGTAAGGATTCACAAATCCATGGGATTTAGAGCGAGAGCCAATAAAACGCTTCCCTCACCCACCACAGCGATGCTCATCGTCGCTTGCAGTCTTTCTTGGCTCTTGTCGGCGGCGGACGGTCAGGAGACGCACGAGACGGTCGATGTTGACGGCGTCACGCGCAACTTTATCCTGCATCTGCCGGCGGGTTATAACCAGCAGCAGCACTATCCGCTCATGATTCTTCTCCACGCTCAAAATCAGGATCCGGATGACATGGAGCGGCTAACGCATTTCAATGTGGTCGCCGATAAGAATGGGATTATCGCGGTTTATCCGGCCGCCCAGCGCGGTGAATGGAATATAGGGGTGCGTAAGGAGCAGGAGCCGGCGTATATGCCGCGACGGGGCTATGGCAGGCGTGGCGGAGGATATCCGGGCGGCGGATATCCAGGCGGAGGAGGATATCCTGGAGGTGGGCAGAACGGGGGCGAGAATCCCGACGCATCGAGGAACCGGTCCGAACCTGCCGACGATGTCGCATTTGTCAATCAGATGCTCGACCAGATTGCTCTGAAGTACTCGGTCGATACCCACCGCGTCTACGCGGCTGGCCTCGGCGACGGCGGCTTCATGGCTCTACGGGTGGGATGCACTCTGGCAGATCGTGTTGCGGGCATTTCTGCGGTAGGGGCCGCATTGCCAAAAACCATGATTTGCCTTCCCGCCCACCCGGTGTCCGCGATCTTCATCGACGGCACCGACGATCCGATCGTCCCCTCCGATGGCGGCACCTACAAGCCCGGCCACTTCCACGTGCTGTCTGCCGAGGACAGCGCCAAGTCCTGGGCGAAATTCGACCATTGCGCGGAAAAACCGATGCAAAGCAAAATCCCGCCGCCAGAAAAGGGTGAAAAGGAAACAAAAACTTTCACCTATACCGGCTGCCAAGCCGACGCTCAGGTTGCGCTCTACAGCGTTAAGAATGGCGGTAACACCTGGCCGGGCGGCGAGCAGTATATGACGGAAAAGGAAATTGGAAAGACCAGCAACGCGATCAACGCCAACGAAGTCATCTGGAGTTTTCTGAGCACGAAGAAAATCGCGAGCGACGTCAGCACTCAGAAGTAGCTTCCTCATTCTAGATTCGGATGAGCACCAGGATAGAACTTTGCGATCATCCGCCCGGTCATCAATCCTCCTTCGTATTCCGGAATGATTACCTCATCCGCGCCGGAATTGCGCATCGCCTGCGCGTAACGGGATTGTCCGGCGCGTGTAATAATGCGGGCTTTCGGATTCAGAGCCTTCGCCGTAACTGTGATGTACAGATTATCGGCGTCATTATCGATCACGATGCAAACACCGCGTGCACGGTCAATGCCTGCCGACAGCAGCACATCCTGACGCTTGGCGTCGCCCTGGATGGCGAGCACTTTCTCTTTCAGCAGCTCGCGGCAGAGTCCTTCGTTGCTCTCGATCAACACAAACGGAATCTTCAGGCGGTTGAGCTGGTCGACCACCGTCCGGCCCACCTGTCCATAACCGCAGATAATGAAGTGGTCCTGCAGTTTTTCGATGCTGACGTCATTTACCATCATTCTCCAAGCCTCGACTCCCTGCCGCTTAAAGATGGTCACGGCAACCCGCTCGGCAACCCAGATCTGAAATCCAAACACCCCCAAATATACAAACAGGGCGAAGAGCTTGGTGGCGTTTCGCACATGTTTGGCCTCAATGGCGTGGGGATGAATTATCCAAAACAACGCATCCTGCCAGCTTATTCCCTCCAGCCGCTGATACACCAGCACGCACACCACGCTGAATAAAACGAATACCGCGAGCGGCAGCCATAGCCGGCGTATGAACACCAGGAGAATCCGGAACATGAGGCAGTGATACTACCGGAAGTTCAGGACTACAACAATGAGAATGAACCAAGGCCGGACCATTCGTAAGCGCGAAAAACCGATAGCGAGCATCGGATTCTTCACTTCAGAACAACCCCTCACCCTCGCACAGAATTTCGTGATGGGACCTTCAGCGGATCAACTGCCTCAGTTCGCGCCGCAGAATTTTTCCCGATGCCGTTTTAGGGACAGCGTCTACAAAATGTACTTCGCGCGGCTGCTTGTAATGGGTAAGGCGGTCGCCCACGAAGGAACACAACTCATCCTTGATTTTGGAGGAAGTTGCGAAGCCGTCGCGCAGCGCAATGAACGCGACCGGAATCTCTCCCGCAGCGTCATCGGAACGTCCGACGACTCCGCACTCGCGCACGGCGGGATGCTCCAGCAACACCGCTTCGACTTCGGCGGGAGCGACCGCAAAGCCCTTATACTTGATCATTTCCTTGCGGCGATCGACGACGCGGTAGAAGCCCTCGCGGTCGCGCGTGACGATGTCGCCAGACCAATACCATCCATCGCGCAGCGCGCTAGCAGTGGCTTGCGGCTCCTTCCAGTAGCCCTGCATGATCTGCGGACCCCGCATCACGAGTTCTCCAGGTTCGCCCACCTCGACCTCTTCGGCGATGTCACCGGAGGCACTCGCACTGTCCACAGCAATCACCCGGCACAAAGTTTTGGCCAGTGGATGCCCTATCGAATCGGGCCGGTAGAGTTCCGGTTCCAGATAGCCCGCATGTGTGACCGGCGAAGCTTCGGTCATGCCATAGCCCTGACGCACAAGAATGCCGGTTAGGGAGGTAAACCTTCGCGGGAGTTCTGGTGGCAGCGGAGCCGCTCCAGACTTTACCCAGCGCACCTTGTGATCTTTCGGAAACTGCCCTCCTTCCGCCGCCTGGCACAATGCATTCATCGCCGGCGGCACCAGCGGCATCATTGAGATCGATTCCTCTTTGAGCAACGAGGCCACCTGGCCCACGCTAAAGCGCGGTATGAGCACCAGTGTCGCCCCGACAATCAGCGCGGGATTGAGCATCACATTCAATCCGTAGATGTGATACAGAGGGAGGAAGCAGAGAATATTGTCTGCGGCGGTCAAGGTAACTGCGTTCGGACCTAACAACTGGTAGATATTCGCCACTAGATTCATGTGGGAGAGCATGACCCCCTTGGGTAATCCAGTAGTTCCGCTTGAATATGGCAGCGCCGCTAAAGTGTTCTCTGAATCTTTGTTGGGTTCTGGAAGGCGAGCACTCCTCGCGTTCAGCAGCTCGGAAAACAGCACGCTTCCACTTCCCTGCTGTCGTGTGCAATAGACTCTCCGCAAATGAGGCAACCCGCTCAGGTCGCATCCCTCGATGTTGGCGCCGTCGGTGATCAGCATCACCGCGCCAGAATTCGACAATTGATGTTTGACCTCACGCTCGCGATAAGTGGGATTCAGCAAAGTGGGAATGGCGCCGGCCAGGGTTGCGGCATGGTAGGCTGCACAGAACTCCCAGGAATTGGCCAGAAAAATACCGATCACGCTGCCCTGTTTCACTCCAGCTGCGACCAGACCGTGGGCCAACGATTCCACCATTTCGCCATATTCAGCGTAGGTAATCCGCCTGGCGCATGATGCGTCTACGATTGCCACCTTGTCGGCATGCCTGCGGCATGAATTCAGGATCGTGTCGTGCACAAACACGTTGGTCGGGTCCGCGTAGAGTTCGGTGCGCAGGGTTTCTGGGCGCGACATAGCGAGGATGATTCTAGAGGAAAACGAGAGGATTGGCTTTTCGAGGCTAGCTTGCTAACTTGCGGAGGAATTCCGATTCGTCCATCCGATATTTGAAGGCTTTGCGGCCGTCGATGAATACAACCGGGACCTCGTCATTGAACTGGCGCCTCAGCTCTCCATCGCTGTCCACATCCACCTCTTGCCAGGTGAATCCCCCGCGGCGCGATAGCTTGGTGAGGCTCTCCTTTACGACCTCGCAGAGGTGACACCCTTTGCGGGAATACACCACGACCTGTCGGGGCTCCGGCACGCCCAGATTGTACCGTTGGCGCTACTCCCGCTGGCAAGCAAAAAGAAGGCGGCGGGCGGGCACGAAAGGCTCTTCCTGGTTGCGGGCAAACGCCTGGAGTAAAATCCCGGAATGCCTGACCGCGACAGCAAACCTTTGCGCGGCAAAGCGTGCCTCGTTACTGGGGCCGCGAAGCGTCTCGGACGTGCCTCTGCTTTGGCCCTCGCTGCCGCCGGAGCGGACGTTGCCATCACATTTCGCAGCTCCGCCCGCGAAGCACAGCGTACTGTCGTCGACCTCGCTGGCCTAGGGGTGCGTGCGTTTGCCCTGCACTGCGATATTACAGACGAGGCCAGCGTGAAGTCCATGATGAAAGAAGTTGGACGCGAACTCGGCCGCATCGATATGCTCGTCAATAACGCGGCCAACTACGCGACAGTCGATTTCGAGCGCCTCACCCTGCGGCAATGGGACGACATGTTTGCCTCAAACACGCGCGGACCGTTTCTGGTCTCTCGCGAAGCCTTGAAGTTGCTGCGCCGGAAGCGGCCAGGATCGAATTCGAGACCAATTGAGGCGAAGATCATTCACATGGGTTCGCTCGGCGGCCTGCGGCCCTGGCCCACCCATGCGCATTACTGCTCTTCAAAGGCAGCGCTCCATATGCTGACCAAGGTCATGGCGAAAGCCCTCGCTCCGGAAATTGCGGTAAATGCCGTGGCTCCGGGGATGATCGATTTGGGTGAAAAATCCGCGGCTTCTTTCATGAAGCGGATGGCCAAGGAAACACCTATGCAGCGCAACGGCCACGCAAATGAGATCGCGGCGGCGGTCCTGTTCTTCGCTACAGCGCCCCAGTTTATTACCGGCCAAATCCTCGCTGTAGATGGTGGGCTCGGCCTCTAGCCAGCCGAAATCAGATGATGCCTCGGCCACAGTGAGATCGATAATGCGCATTTCTTCCGAGACACGGCTTCCTGGGGAAGTCACGTTGCACTTTTTTGCAATTCACCCTCAAGGTATAGTGAGGCAAATGAAGAAACTTGCGAGTGCACATTTGTCGAAAACTTCAGCTGCGGCTGAGCCGAAAGTCGCTATCGCGATCATGGCTGCGGGTAAAGGCACGCGGCTGAAATCGCAACTGCCAAAAGTTCTGCATGAAGTTGGGGGCAAGCCGTTGCTGGCGCATGTCATTGCCGCCGCTGTGCGCGTAGTTCCGGCAAACGACATTTTCGCCATCATCGGCCATGAAGCCGAGCAGGTTCGAGCAGCGGTCGCAAAAACGGGCGTCAATTTTGTCTTGCAAAGCGAACCGCGCGGCACCGGGCATGCATTGATGGTGGCGCGGGGAGCGCTCTCGGCCTATGACCATGTGATCGTTCTTTCGGGCGACGCCCCGCAGATCACTCCGCAAACAATTGCCCGCCTGCTGAACTTTCATCTCGACGAGCGAGCTGCCATGACTCTGCTTTCCGCGGATTTCGCCCAGCCAACCGGCTACGGCCGCGTCATTCGAAAAAGCCCGCGCAGCGCCGAAGTCAGAGAAATAGTGGAGGAAAAATCGGCCCGCCCGCAGCAGAAAAAGATCAAAGAGGTCAATGCCGGCTTCTATGTCTTCGCGATCCCGCAACTGCTCGCCAACATCGGTAAGCTCTCCACGGCGAATCCTCATGCGGAGTACTACCTCACCGACATGGCTGGGACATTGCGCAAAGCCGGAGAGCGGGTGGTGGCATACAAGACAGAAAACTCCAGTGAAGTTCTAGGGGCAAACACGCGCCGCGAACTCTCCTTAATCGATCACCAGATGCGCATGCGCAAGTGCCAGCAGCTTATGGCCGACGGCGTTACGATTTTTTATCCTGCCACCTGCGTGATCGATAACGACGTGGAAATTGCGCCGGATAGCGTGATCGAGCCCTTTGTACAGATCCTGGGGAAGACATCCATCGCCGAAGGCTGCCGCATTCGATCCTATTCCGTGATTCACGACTCACAGATCGGCTCGAATGTTCTTATTCGCAACGGTTGCATCCTGGAAGAAGCGCGGATCGCCCAAAATGCTGTGCTCGGCCCTTACTCTCACCTGCGCCCCGGCAGCGAAATCGGAGCGGGCGCGCACGTTGGCAATTTTGTGGAAACCAAGAAGATCAAGCTCGGCGAAGGATCAAAAGCCAACCACCTCACCTATCTCGGCGACGCCGAAATCGGAGCCGGCGTCAACATCGGCGCCGGAACCATCACCTGCAATTATGACGGAGTGAACAAACACACCACGATCATTGAGGATGGCGTCTTTATTGGCAGTGACAGTACTCTGGTGGCGCCGGTGCGCGTGGGAAAAGGCGCTTACGTTGGCGCAGCTTCGTGCATCACGCACGATGTTCCGGAGGATGCGCTCGCCATCGGACGTGCGCAGCAGGTCGTAAAGGCAGGCTGGGCGAGCGAGAAGCGCGCCTCGCGGAAGCCCAAATAGATTCACCTAAGGAAAAGAACGATTTCTATGGCTAGACCACAAAGCCGCTTGAACTGGCATTCAAGTTCAGGCGCCTCTGCGCTTATCTCAGTTTCTCAGTGTGCAACTGCAGCGAACAACTGCGAGTGCATCAGTGATTGGAACTGCTGGTCGCTCGCCTTGAAGTGGAAGCCGACATTATTGCCATCGGAATCTACCGTGGTGTTATCCATGGCGACTTTCTCCGCGGCGCTGGCACTCATCTTCTTGTATAGCAGGCCGGCTTTCACCAGCGACGATAGCGTGGCCGCGCTGACCGAATCGGACGTGACCACCGTCAGATCGAAGTTGACGCCGCTGGCGAAGCTCATGGTGTAGCGCGAACCCAGCAGGCGTTTCTTGATGGTCTCGTAATCCGCAACTTTGGCTGCATCGCCTAGAGCCGAGCGCATCACGTTCTGCGTTCCCTGCTGATCGAGAATGCTCCATACTGGCCCTGAATCCACGTCCGACATCATGTCAGACATAGTCGAGTTCGTATCCAGATTCAAAATCTGCCCGTCCCGCGTATCGAGCGCCAATTTCACCGACGACATTTCTCCGAACAGAAGCGTGCTGTCATCCAGAAAAACCATCACCATGCCGCCGTCCATGGGATAAATGCTTGCCAGACGATACTTGGTCGGCTTGATCTTTGCCACAGTCATTTTCTTGATGACGGTCTTCATGGCGAACGGCCCGGCCGCCACGCCCACCGACTTGATCCCGCTCTTTTCGGTGCGGAAGGCAGCAAAGGCCAGAGAATCCACGTCCTTGCCGGGATCGATTCCGACGCCCTTCAGAGCCTCTTCAAACTGTTTGAGGTTGTCGGGCAGCACTTGCTGTTTGAGTTGCATGGCAGTGGGGGAATCCTTCAGCGCCCGGTAATCCACCGAAATCAATTGTTGACAGTCCGCGGGAACGACCGCGCGCGCCGACGAATTCAACGGCATTGCCAGTGCTGGCACAACGTATGCCAGTGAAAACAAAACAAGATAGAGCAATCCGGTTCTAGCAAGTTTCATAGCGCCCTCAGATATGTATAAACCCGGCTTTATGGACCAGGTTGTGCGGGAACTCTCCCAAAGTAAGATGCAGGTTCAGGCCCGAACGTTCGAGTGGGGCCTGCGTGATAGAACGAATTTCTATTCTATTCCTTGCAGTGTATCGCGAGCTATCCAAAGGTACAGTGACTATAGCGAGACCGGGGCAGAACGTTCTCAGTTCATCCTCCGCAGTCTTATGTTCTTACCATTTCGACCCGTTTTCGAATTTCAGCCGCAAACTCCGCATCTTTCAGTGACCCAAGATTGATCTCCACGTTAGCCAGCGCTCCGGTGATGGCAGCCCGTGCCAGGGCCTGCGCGGTCGTCAAGTCGGACTTCATATTTGGATTAGTGATTCCCTCGAGGCTGGCAGAAATTTCGGCGACCGCTCGCGCCATCTCGGCTGCCCTTAGTGGAACGCCGGTCGCCTGCTTCAATGCAGCATCGATCAGTGCCTCGCTTTCGCTTCCTCCCGATTTTGCTAGTTTGTAGGCTTTCATCACCGAATCGTAAGCGGCAGCATCGGCGTCGATCGCCGCCTTCAATTCTTCGCGTAGCGCTCCAAGCCTGCCGATTGCGGCGCTCAGCTCCGATTCATGTTGCACGTAAGCCTTCTTGCCACGCGACATCGAAGCCACCATGGTTGCCAAGCCAGCTGCCATCGCTCCCGCTGCCGCAGCGGCGCTTCCGCCGCCGGGCGTCGCCGTGGGAGCAGCCAGTTGTTCGACGAACGGCTCAACACCCGCCCGCAACCCGCCCACGGCCGTCTTTCCACTCATAACCGCGGAGAGGCGGTTTTCCAGGATCAGTGATGAATCAAAATTCTCAACCTGCAGAAACCACTCCGCCGCCTGCTCCAGCGCTTTTTTCGGAATCAGTCCGACAATTTCGCTCGATACCGGCATCACGCCATAGCGTGCCGCCTCTCGCTTTACCGTTTCAAACACACGGTGCACAGGAGTCTGTTCAAAATCCGTCAGGTTCATTGAGACCTGCGCCTGACCGCGCACCAAGAAACCGGCACCCTTCACAAACCGCAGCCCGCCGCTTGAGAACCTAACAGCCTTGGCAATTTTCTTCGCGATCTCAACCTCGGGCGTGTTCAAAAACACGTTGTAGGCAATTAGAAATTTGCGCGCCCCAACCACTGTAGCGCCCGCCGTCGGATGCACTCTGCATTCGCCAAAATCAGGCTTGCGCGCTGGATTGGTCGCAATCTCGGCGCGTATGCCTTCAAATTGCCCGCGCCGGATGTTCTCGAGATTCTGCCGCTCGGGCGTGGCCGCGGCCGCTTCGTACAAGTAAACCGGAATCTGGTAACGCTTCCAGATTTCCGCGCCCACGTGCCGCGCCATGGCAACGCAATCTTCGATGGTCACGCCCTCGATCGGGATGAACGGCACTACGTCGGCCGCTCCCATCCGGGGGTGCGCACCCTTGTGAATACATAGATCGATTAACTCCGAGGCCTTCCCAACTCCGAGAATCGCGGCTTCCTGAATCGCCTCGCGCTCGCCAACCAGGGTAATGACGCAACGGTTGTGGTCCGCATCCATCTCGCGGTCGAGGACGTAAACGCCGTCGATCTTCATGGCGGCAACAATGGCGTCGACCTTGCTCTTATCGCAGCCTTCGGAAAAATTCGGTACGCACTCCACTAGCGTAGACATAACGCAGAAGAATATCTGGCGCAGGTGTAGGAAGCAAATCCAGCCCCTCTATGCATTAGCCCCTTCACGCCACGCGGCAACTTCTGGGTCATATCGAACTTTCACTTTGGTTTGATCCGTCATTGTGTTTAGAATGAGCAGCGGGCACGTTCGTTCATGCCAGACGAGATCAAGACGCCCCCTGTCGTCGTTGACCATCTCACGGGCACGCTCGTGGGCCGTTTTGTTGTGGGCCGCCGCCTCGGCGAGGGCGGCATGGGCCAGGTCTACGTCGCCGAAGATCCTACGCTAAAACGGCTGGTGGCTATCAAGCGCGCCGCTCCCCGCTCGCGCTCCGACCCTGCCGACCGCAAACGCTTTCTCAAAGAGGCGCAGCGCGCCTCGGCCCTCAATCACCCCAATCTCGGCGGCGTCTACGATGTGGTCGAGCACGCCGGCGAACTCTGGCTGGTCATGGAGTATGTCGAAGGCGAAACTCTGCGCCACCGCCTCAGGCGGCCGATTTCGCGCGATGAATTCTTCGCTATCGCCATGCAGTGCTGCGAAGGCCTGAACGCCGCGCACGAGCAAGCCATTATCCATGGCGACATCAAGCCTGAAAACATCATGATCAAACCCGGCGAACGGGTAAAGATTCTTGATTTCGGAGTGGCGCGCCGCGCCTGGAAGGCAGCCGCGCCCGACGAAGCCACCAAAAGTATGGAGACCATGACCGCCTCGGGTGGGACGCCGGCGTACATGGCCCCAGAAGTTCTCCTGCAAAAGCCCGACGACGGCCGCTCCGATATATTTTCCATGGGCCTGGTTTTTTACGAGATGCTCGGTGGCGAGCAGCCTTTCCACAGCGACAGTCTGGCGACGACGGTCGCGCGCATCGTGCATGAGGATCCCCCAGAGCTCAAAAATGTCCCCGCCAAATTGACGGCCATCGTGTGGCGGATGATTGCAAAAAATCCCGACAAGCGCTATCCCCTCGCTTCAGACGTTCTCGAAGACCTGCGCCGTGTGCAGCGGGGCGGGTCGCCGCTCAAAGCACCCACTCCGAAATTGCAACGGAGAACACGCCAGGCCGTGGGTGCCGTCGTTTTGCTCGCAGTTATCGCTATTCTCGCTTCGCTTCCGACAGTACGTCATCGAGTTCGCCTCTTATTCGGCAAAATGGCTGCCCCCACCGGAAACACCGCTCCGATCCTGCCACAAACGAAAATCCTTGCCGTGCTTCCCTTCGTCCCTGTCTCCGGCAATGCAAAGCTCACCGCACTCGGCGAAGGCGTTGTGGAAAGCGTGGGTGCCAAACTGGCCAAACTCACCGGAGATCGCGCCTTTGAAGTCGTGTCGCCGGGCAATCTGCAGGATCGTAAGATCACATCCCTGCCCGACGCGGCTCACAACTTCGGAGCCAACCTCGGCCTCACGGTCACTTTCGAGCCGCAGCCCGGCGATTTGGTCAAGGTCGTTTACGCCGTGCAGAACGCGCAGAGCGGCGCGACTGTCGGCAGCGATTCGGTCACGGTCCCAATGACCGACGTTTTCTCTCTTGAACAGAAAATCGCGGAGGGGGCGGTAAAAGACCTGCAACTGCAACTTCGCCCGGAAGAAGAGGCCGCCTTGCAATATCACGGCACCGATAATGCCGCCGCATATCAGTACTATCTCCAGGCGCAAGGCTATCTGCTCGACCACACGAAAGCGGAGAATCTCGACAACGCCATGTCGATGGCCCGCGAAGCGCTCAGACTCGATCCTAACTTCGGCATGGCCAAGGCAGTGCTGGGGGAGAGTTATTGGTTCAAGTATGCCACCACCAAGCAGGGTCAGTGGATCGGCCTGGCGAAGACTAACTGTGACGATGCCGTCAAACTCGGGAACGCGGGCGCAGACGGGCATCTATGCCTGGGTCACATCGATAGCGGCACAGGACACTATCCCGAAGCAGAATCCGAGTTTCAACTGGCGCTGGCCCTGGAGCCTACCAACGAAGGCGCGGCGCTGCGTCTGGCGCTGGCCTATCAGAGCGCTGGCAAGATTTCAGAGGCGGAAAAGGCCTTTCAGCAATCCATCCAGGCCCATCCTAACAGCCGCTTCAGCTACAACGATTTCGGAACGTTCTATCAAGGGCAGAACGAGCACGAAAAAGCCCTCCAAATGTATGCCAGGGTCACACAAATCGCCCCCGAATGGTATGTTCCCTATGTAAATATGGGGTCCATCTACAACGATATGGGTCAATATGAAAAAGCGGTCGATTCGTCGAAGAGGTCGATCGCCATTCGGCCCACCTACGCTGGCTACGTCAATTTAGGAGCGGCTTATTTCGGCCTGCAGAAGTTTACCGAGGCGGCAGCAGCCTATGAAGAAGCCGCCAAGCTGGATCCGCAGCAGTACGTGATTTGGGGCAATTTGGGCGACGCCCTCTATCAACTCGGCAAGAAGGATCAGGCGGCGGAACCCCTTCGCAAGGCGGTGGCACTGGCCACAACCGAGCTAAAAGTGAATCCCCACGACCCCAATGTGCTAAGTGATTTAGCCAGCTACGAATCTGAGCTCGGGGATCGGAAGGACTCCCTTACTTACCTCGAACAGGCTCTGCAGTATACGCACAACGACAAGGACGTCTTGCTCGAGGCTGCCTCAATATATAACCATTTGGGCGAAACCGGTTTAGCTGTAGAATGGCTGGCCAAGGCGGTGCACGCTGGCTACGCCGTAGACAAGATTCGCAGCATGCACGAATTCGATAATCTCGCCGGTACTCCGGGTTATCAGCAGTTGATGAAGTCGAAGTAACTCCAGCAGAGGGCGCTGGAAGGGGCCCAGGCTACAGTTCAGCGGTGCTTCGCTACCAGTCAGGGAGCTCCTTGGGGAACAAATTTAAAATGGAGAGAAACCTTATGACACACGAGAAAAGAGATGACACACCACCGCCGGTCAGTACGAATATCTGCAACGGCTTCGAGGCGCAATCCGGAGCTGAAGTTACGTTCACCAATGCCGAAACTGGGGCCGAGATAGTGCAGAGCGGCAGCGTTTGGCCGTTTTACAAATCGGACGGTACCCAGTATGGACCTCCGATCGGCCCCTTCCCGCTGGCAGGAAACACGAAAATATATGTCGGCGATTACCCCGTCGGAGACCAGATTCCGTACAACGTAATCAACCAAACCTGCAACAACTTGATCCAAAAGTCAGTGACCATTGTCTCCAGCGCAATGCTGAAGAAGTCAGCGTAGGACGATTGCGAGACCTATCGCATTGAGCTTGCGAGTTTCCGGCTTGGACGGGCAAAGTTCCCGGCCAGGCCGGTCGCTGCTCTAGCCCAACGCCAGGAGATTCCATGCCCACGATCAGCATCAATATCTGCAACAATTTCAGCGCCAAGCCGGGCGAACCGGTGCGCTGGCAAAACATCCCGGTCTCCGGCTGCACCGTCAGCCAGGACGGTTCGAATGGCTGGCCCTTCAACATCGGCCCGCCAATCGTTTTCCCCATGCCCTCTGCCAGAAAAATCACAATTGCGAACGGTCTAAAGCCCGGCAAGTATTATTTCGTGGCCAGTTGTTGCCCCAAGCCAATCTGTGTCACGGTGACGTAATGGGCGGTAAGAGGCACGCAGCCATCGTCAGGACTCCCGTCCCTGAACGATGGCATCCTCAACTCTAATTCATTCATTCGAGCCCTCGCCCTCTTCTCCAGAACCTCCCCACTCCCAGCCGTATCTGAACGGTATTCAGCCCTGGATTGTAATAACCCAAGCCCGCATTCGAAATGTGCAGATATCGCACCTCGACGCTCCAGTTATATTTTTCGCCGAGCACGTGCGTCCCGAATGCCGCACTCGGCGTGAAGTTGACCGTGTTGGTATACGTCGGGACGTTTACATTGCTGAAGAGCGTCCCTCCGGTCAGCTGCAGGAACGGAGAGAAACGACCGCGCCGCGCAAAATTCCATTTCAATCCCAGCGGGTCAAAGCCGGCTCCATATGCCGTATTTGCCGGCTGAAATATCAGATAGACCGGCACCACGTCCAGCGTGTACTCGAAACGTCCCCGCAATAGCCACGGCAAATGTTCAGCGCTGATCACCCATCCGTATCGCAGGCCGGCGTTGAAAACCTCCGTGTTCGAAGTCCCGCCCGGTACCGAATGCCCGCCGCCAGCCCAAACCTGTACTTCGTTCCCGCCTTGCTCCGGTCCGGCTTGCGATAAGGCATGGGGCACGGTCCCCATCAGGAGGGCTGCACTTAGACAAAAAGAAACCACAAAACTGCTCTTTTCGGCCATCTCATCGAGGGTGCCGGAGTAAACGGAATTTTGCAAGTTGAGCTGCGAAAACCATTGGAGTGCCTATCCTCGGAGAGAACGCGTACTGCAAACCCATAGATGCCGCTTTTCGAATGCTGCCGACTTTTCGCGGGCAAGGGCATCGAATAACAATGAGCACAATCCTGGTTACGGGTGGGTCGGGATTCATCGCGAGCCATTGCATCCTGCAGCTTCTTGGCGCTGGACACACCGTGCGCACGACGGTGCGCAACCCGAATCGCGAAGCCGATGTAAGAGCCACGCTCAAGCGGGGCGGGGCGGAGACCGATGGCAGTTTGTCATTCATCGCCGCCGATCTTGAAAACGATTCCGGCTGGGCGGAAGCGACCGCGGGGTGCGAATACGTCCTCCATGTGGCCTCCCCATTTCCGGCGACTGTTCCCAAAGACGAGAACGAGTTGATCATTCCCGCGCGTGAAGGGGCGCTTCGCGTACTGCGAGCCTCGCGCGAAGCCGGGGTGAAACGTGTGGTGCTGACTTCATCGTTTGCGGCAATCGGCTATGGCCACCGGCCGCAGGACGAGCCTTTCAATGAAACTGACTGGACGGATCTGCACGGCGATGGACTGACCGCTTACGTGAAGTCGAAAACTATCGCCGAGCGCGCCGCGTGGGATTTCATTGCCAAAGAGGGGGGCCTCGAACTTTCGGTAGTCAATCCAGTGGGAGTGTTTGGGCCAGTCCTGGGGCCTGACTACTCTACTTCAATCCTGATTGTCCAGCGCCTGATGGATGGAGAGATGCCCGGCCTTCCGAAGCTTTATTTCGGTGCGGTCGATGTGCGCGACGTCGCCGCCCTGCACATTCGCGCTATGACACATCCCGCCGCCAGCGGCGAACGATTCCTTGCCGTTGCCGGAAGTTTTATGTCGATGCTCGACATTGCCCGAGTGCTGAAATCGCATTTGGGAGCTGCAGCCAGGAAGGTGCCAACCAGAGAAATTCCGAACTTTCTGGTTCGCCTCGCTGCGCTGCGCGATCCGGCGGTGAAGCAGATCATCCCAGAGCTGGGAAAGAAAAAGAACGCGACCAGCGAGAAAGCCAGGAGTATGCTCGGCTGGTCGCCGCGTTCTAGAGAAGACGCCATCATTGCGACCGCCGAGAGCCTCAGCCGGGTCAGGCATGCTTAGGACGGCAGCTCGGGTTAAGGTTCTGTCGGGCTGATGGGGTCATCGCCGTGGCACAGGCCCAGGCAGATTAGTACGCCCGCAACAATGCTTCCACCAATCCAGGCCCACCATGAATTCAAGCCTTCCCCCACGCCGGGGATCGCGGCACGCTGCGGCTCCGCTGCCGCTCCGCAGAGCTCCGATCGTTCCACGTGCTGGCCTTGGTGCACGATTGTGTCCGACGACTCCCCTTGCTTTTTCCCAACCAGCGTTTCATGCGCGTGAATCTTCACATCGCTTTTCGACGCCAGCACTCTGACCCTGCCGCCGCTGTCCGTCACTTCATATTCAGTACGGTCTGAGCCGACCGGACTGATGGTGATGCACCCCACGATTACTTCCATCTCGCGCGAGGTATCGAGCTGCAGGCTGCCGTGATCGAGCACCAGTTCGTGACCTTGAAATTGCGCCATTGTCTCCGGCGCAATGAGAACGCTAGACCCCTCAACATCGATTCGGGCGACGTGTCCGGCTTGGGTTTGCACCAGAGAGTCGGGAAAAATTGCGGCCACCGGGGTGGCCGGAACTTCGTTGAGCCAGGTTCCGCCGTCGCTGTGCAACAAGCCGCGGTTCGCGTCCTGGGCGAGAAGAGACGCCGGCAGGATCACGATCACCACGCAGCACACTACCTGGCGCCATTCGGACAACGAAATCCCAGCCTCCGCACAAACTCCTCGCGTAAGGATAGCTTGCGTATTCGCAACCAGCTATTGACTGCAGGGATGCAAGAGAAACCGGGAGCACATGCAGTCGCGGTAGTGCCCGCGAGCGCGGCTGCGCGGTCTGGCGAGCAGATGCCAGCTAGGCACGGGCGAAATCGATAAAGCCGTGCTGCACGTCGGTGCGAATGAGTCGAACGCGCAACTGGTCTCCGACGTCCACTCCCTTGTAGCCTTGTGCCAACAGGCCTTCGACGTGCGGCTGAAGTGCACGAACGAACGTGCCGTGCGGCGTAACGCCCGTGACGATCGCGTCGAAGACGGCGCCGATGCGATTCTGCATGGCGACGGCAGCGAGCCGCTTGGACATATCTCTCTCAACTTTTTGCGCGGCATCTTCTCTTTCGGTGCAGGCGGCAGCAACTGCCGACAATTCGCCCTCAGAATAAGGATTGGGCTTTCCGTCAAGCATCGCTTTGACCAGGCGTTGCGTCACCATATCGGCAAAGCGCCGGTTGGGAGCGGTGGAATGAGTATAGTCCTGCACCGCTAGACCGAAGTGTCCTGGCGCAGGCTCGCCCGGGCGTTCGAGAACATATTCGCCTGGGCCAATCAGCTTGACCACCGCCAACGAGAGGTCTGCGAAATGATCAGGATTCGCCGCTTTCTGTTCGATCAGAAAATCGTTCAGCGCTTTGGAATCTGGCTCCGGGGGCAGTTTCTGACCCAGATTCGCGGCCAGCTCCACGATGCGGTCCCACCGCTTTGGCTCTCTCACGATCCGGCGCAACGACGATATCGTTTCCAGCATCCGCGCCACCACCCCGTTGGCGGCGATCATGAAGTCTTCGATCAGTTCAGTGGCGTGATTCTTCTGTTGCTTCGCCATTTCGACGACTTGCTCGTTCAACAGCAAGGGAAGAAACTCGTGGGTTTCGAGATTGAGAGCGCCACGATCGTAACGCCGGTCTCTGAGCTTTTGGGCGATATCGCTCTGCAATCGAAGTTGGGCTTGAAGGTCGGCGGAAGCAGCGACTTTTGGCGGGGGTGGCGCCGTTCCTTCCAGCCAGGCTCCGAGTGAGTTGTATTGGAGCTGAGCTTTATTCCGAACCACAGCCCGGCACACGTCACTCGAGTTGATATGGCCTCCGGCATCGACTGCAAACTCGACCACAACGGCAAGTCGATCCTGATTTTCGAGCAACGAAGTCTTGCCCGTCGACAGGTCTTCCGGCAGCATGGGAAAGTTGCGAACGCCCGCGTAGACCGTGGTGGTCTCGCGCGCCGCGTGTTGATCAATCGGAGTTTGTTTGGGAACGAAGGCATCAACATCGGCGATGCCGACGAGAACTTTCGTATCTCCGTTCCCCAGCCGCTCGGCAACTTCGATTTGATCGAGGTCACGTGAAGTATCGTTATCAATCGACGACCACAATCGATCGCGCAGGTCGCGTATGGGCCCTCCTGCGGCGATTGTCGGAGGATGATTGTGCAGTTGCTGTAATTGCTGCTGCACCGCCGATGGGAAGTCGGGATCAAAGCCGCGCTCCTGCACGACTTGCTTCGCCATAGCCTGCAGATCGATGTGGGATGAACCGCCGGTGGGCATAGGCACAAATCGGACTGGTACTTTCAGATTGGGGAAATCATCACTCGATAACAACGGCTTTTACGAGGTTTCGCGGACGATCTACGTCGTATCCTTTTTGGGTGGCCACGTGATACGCGAAGAGTTGCAGCGGAATTACCTCAACCATCGGCAGCAGCAGCTCGGGCGCCGCAGGCACGAAAAACACATCGGCGAGATTGGCAGCTTCGCGGTCGCCCTCCGTCGCAACCGCCACAAGCCGTCCGTTGCGGGACATTACTTCCTTCATGACGTCCAAGGTGCGACGGTAACGCAGCACGGAATCTGGATCGGATTGGTCGCGGGTTGCCAGCACGACAACCGGAAGCTTGTCATCGACCAGAGCGTTTGGCCCGTGTTTCAACTCGCCGGCCGGATAGCCTTCCGCATGCGCGTAGGAAGTCTCTTTCAGTTTTAGGGCTCCCTCGCGCGCGATGGCGTAATGTACGCCGCGGCCCAGATAAAGGAACTTCTCCGCCTGAAAATGCTTATGCGCGAATTGTTCGGCGAGTTCGTCCCAGGTGCGCAATTGAGATTCAATCGCCTCGGGGAGTTGCAAGAGCCTGTGAAGATAGGAACGCGTAACTTCGGACGTCATTCTGCCGCGCTTGCGTGCCAGAAACAACGCCATCAGATACACAATGGTGAGCTGCGCGGTAAAGCTCTTCGTCGCTGGCACGGCGAGCTCCGGGCCGGCGCCTGTTATCAAGGCCGCGCTGGCCTCCCGTGGAATCGTCGCTTCCGCCACATTCGAGACCGCGATGGTCTTCACTCCTCGGGTCAGGGCTTCGCGCTGGGCGGCGACAGTGTCGGCGGTTTCGCCTGATTGCGTGATCACCATTACCAGCGGCTCTTTGCCCGCGTGGGTGGAGCGGTAGCAATATTCGCTGGCGTATTCCACATCGACCGCAACACCGGAAAGATCCTCAATCATGATTTCGCCGGCAAGTCCAGCGTGTCGGCTGGAACCGCTGGCGGCAATAATCAGCTTTTGGAAAGTCAGCAACGAGCTTTCGATGGCGTTCAGCGCATCCGGAAAGAGAACGTCGTTTCGCAGATGCCGCTGGATGGTTTTGGCGATCGCCTCCGGCTGTTCATAGATTTCCCGGCGCATGGCGTGAGAAAAACCGGCAACCGGTGTCTTCGGCTCGAGCTTTGTCGTGGTCATAGTCGACTGCGGCTGAGAGTAAATCATTTGCCGCATCAGGGCAAACCCGAGTGGGAATCAGAAACCTGATGGTGTCCTAACCACAGCGATGCCGAATCACCGGAGAACCTTGAGCAACTTGCTCTCTGCCTGATAAGATTCGCGCTTGATTCGGGCCCTATCTGGAGGACTATGCCGTTTCGATTGATTTTGATCGGTTTTGCGGGCTTGGCGATTACGGTCTTTGCGCAGCAGCCCGGCAGTGTCCCGGCGCAATCGCCTGCCGCTGCACCGACAACCTTTGCGGAGGATCTCAAATTGCCCGCCGTAACTGCGGAGGCAAAACTGAGGCACTCATTCGAGCAGACCATTCAGGTCGAATGGGAAGCGATCAAGAACAAGGACAAGAAAGCATACGGAAACTTCCTGGCCGATGATTACCAGGGAGTCGAAATTGACGGCAAGGGCGAACGCAACCGGCTGCAGGCGATGAATGAACTCGCCGAAAGCAATATCTCCAACTATACTTTATGGGGATTCAAGCTGATCCCGCTGGGAACGGACGCTGCCTTCACCGTCTACGAGGTGACGATGCAATTTCCTCCCAAGTCGCAAGTACGTTATTCGCGTATCTACGTCGGCGCGGTCTGGAGAAAGCAGGCCGGCGAATGGAAAGAAGTCCATTACCAGGAGACGCATGTGAAGTAGTCGTTATCGTTGGCCGATTTCTTAAAGATATAAAAACCGACACAGAAGTTCTTTCATACCTTTGGCTTCATTCTTTCGTAGAGGAGAAGCTCATGAAAACCATGCTCACCCTGCTGCTTTCGGCTGCGGTTCTGGTCGCGCAAGACGGCAACTCCGCTAGTCCGCAAACCAAAAAATCCAAACCCTCGAAGGACGAGGTTACTGTCCAAGGCTGTGTTAGCCGGGCGAACGGCGATTACATTCTTATGAAGCAAAACCCCGGCATGACCTACGAACTGCAAGCCACAGGCAAGACGAGGCTAAAAGATTATCTTGGCCAAAGAGTCGAGGTTACCGGGCACGAGTCACCGACGTTAAGTTCGAGTTCGGACGCGATGAACAAGGTCGGTTCTGCGGCTCCGGAGACCTTGACGATCATCTCGATCACGACGATCGCTCGAAATTGCTCGGCAGCTCCTGTCGCGAGATGAGCTTCATTGAGGCTCCGACGAGCTGGGTCCCGGCAGATTGGAATCAACCTTTGCAAGAGTGTTGCCATCCCACCTTGGAAAGGGGAATTCCATGAAGAAATTGCTTTTCTTTACCTTGCTGCTCTCCGGCAGTCTTCTGCTGGCGCAGGACGCCGCTCCCGTCGACAACCAACGCCCGAACAATTCCAGCGGATCGATAACGGTGCGGGGCTGCGTCAGCCGGGCCAATGGCGACTATGTATTGATGAAGGAGAACCCGCCTGACACGTACGAGCTTCAGGCGGCCGGCAAAACCAGGCTGAAGAATTATCTGGGCCAGCGGGTGGAGGTAACTGGCAATCAGGCGCCTACGCTGAGCTCAAGTTCCGACGCGATGGCAAAGCAAGGCTCTGCCGCCCCGATCACGATAACGATCAAGTCCATCAAGACGATTGACAAGGATTGCTCGGATCGCGCGGTCTCGCGTTAAATTAGGCTTTTAGCTGCGGCCTAGAGAAAAGGGTAGAGCGCTACTGGCAATCTGGCGGCATGGCTTGAATCTCTGACTCGGAGGTGCAGGGCTTCTTGTTTTTCTCAGGCTCAAACATCCACGGGTGGCTGTAACGGAGAATCCACAGGCCGTCGTTGTTCGCGACATAAAGCAGGCCATGACGGCCATCGGCTAGAGTACTAGTGACGTTGGTGAAGGTTTCCAGTGTCTTAGGAGCTTTCGGATCGCTCAGGTCGAGCACTCGAACCGTTTCGGTGGCGTGCTTGCTGCTGCTGAGAGTGTCTGAATCTTTCTCGGGGGCCTCGGCAATAGCCACATTGGGTGTGACCATTTTCAGGTCTCCCTCGGTCGCCTGGTTTGAGCCGGGAGCCCGCTTTAGAAGGCTTGGGGTCTCCGGATGGCTCACGTCGACGACCATATAACCGGGCTTGGACGCCTGCTGCACATACAAGAATTGTTTGCCGTGCTCCTTCTGCAGCATCATCTCACTTCCCGTCGCCTGGGGCAGAGGCAAGTGGGCGATGACGGTTGCAGGAACATCAGTGGGTTTCGCAGCGGGTTTGTCGCTGGCGACCGCCAGTAACCCCAGTAACGACAGGAAAAGCGACGACGAAAGAACCAGCGAGCGAAGCCTGATATTACGAATGTTCTTCATAAAACACTTCTTTGTTCTAAAGGTTGAGACGCGGAACTTGGTTCAGTTCGCGTCTCACCTCACTATATCACCCTGAGGGGAGGGCTTTTTTACTGTTGCGCGTATACCGCGACGCAGCCGTTGGCGCTCTCCGTCTTGCAGCCCGTGCCCGCCTGCAACGGCACGAAAACGTGGTTGTTGCTGGGATCGACCGAGATGCTGTGCGCGTTCGAGCCGGTCGCGACGTTCACCAGCCATTGGTTTGTGCCGGCATCGATGACGCCCATCATTCCGCCCGTCGGCATGTCGCGCGCCGCGAGGTAGTATCTGTTGTCGCCTGGGTTGTACCAGGTTTCGTCAACGCCTCCGACCTGATCGATAGTTGCGAGAATCGCACCGGAGGTTCCGTTAATGATGTATTCATTGGGCGGGAAGGCTTCGCCGTCGTGGTCCGCGCAACCAACAAGGAAGTTGTCGCCTGGTCCCTGTGAGATTCCGGTAGGCATGCAATTCATGAGGGGATAACTGTTCACCACCACAGGGCCATTGCCGGTCCCAAGCTGCAGGTCGATCACGTCGACACTGCCGATGTTGGTAGTTCCAATGGAATTTTCATTGGCCTGCAGCCACTTGTCGCTATTGGGGTCGTAGATCATCCCTCCCAAGCCTGCGGGCGCGATTGCACCGGAGCAAGCGCTGACCGGGGCGGTTTGACTGCAGAAAGCTCCCGTGGTGTAGTTGAGAATTGGCCCGTGGTGGCAGGGAATGGTGTACGCCGTGCCGCTTGGAGTCGTACCCACTCCAAGCAGACCGGCAGCGACATCGGCCGCAGATCCCGATACGCCGCTGAAGACGTGCGGGTTGGAGGGATCTGGGCAAGGGAAGGTACCCCCAAGCGTGTCAACCGGCACACTTGAAGTGAGACCAGTTCCGCCAGATGCGGAACCGCCGGCACCATCGTAGTAAATCTGCCCAATGATGCAGCTGGGCGGGTTAAACGACCCTCCGATGCCAGGATCCAGATCGGGGGAAGGTAGAGGATTACCCCCTCCGTCGACTCCGGTGCCTGCAATGCCCGTGCCGCTTCCCTGAAGAGGATAGGCATAGGGCCCAGCGCCAAGATAAGTATAGGAACTGGTCGCCACCGTAAATCCCGCCGGATATGGGCCGTATGCGAGCGTTGAATCGATGGGCAGGCAGTGTTGCTGCTGAAGTGTCCCCGTCTTCGTCACGATATGCGACATGTCGATGAAAGTGACGAAGGGCAACCCGGGGTCGCCGTTAATAACCGCAAGCACGTGGTGGGTATCGTCGTACGCCATTTCGTCGGCGCGGTCATCGCCGCAATCGGCGGCGGATCCGGCTTCTCCGTTCCACGAGGCGATGCATCCCGCGATTCCGAGAGGTCCGTCATAGTCCGCAGAAACGCCAGTAGGAATGTTTGCAACCAGGGTTGGTGGCGTAGGCGGGTTCATCGCGAGATTCATGGTAGTGATGTCAAAAACCTCCACCGTGGAACTCCCATTGCCGACAAAGAGGAATTTGCCATCTGCCGTGGTTGTGTTTCCATCCGGCCCAGACATCGGGTTTACGCCGTTGGCGCGCGAGGCGCAGCACTGTGCCCCAGGAAATCCCCCGAAGTTATTATTCGCGCCGAAGCCCGTGTTCAGATGGAATTTCGGTCCACCCTCCCAAGTTAAATCTGACCTGCAGCCGAAGCGCGTGAAATTCCCAAAGACGTCGATAGTGGGCGGAATCACGGCGACATTTGTCGGCGGCGTGACGCCTGGCTGCGGCATTTGGAAACACGGACTCGCCCCGTTGCCCGCATCCGACACGGCGTTCGATCCCTGGATGACGTTCACGGCGAGATCTTGCTCGGTGTCGATCACCACCATCGCGATGCCAATACGATCGGAAATGTAGTCGAGATATTTGCCGGAGACGGCGGGATTCGGCGCAACTGAACTGATGTCGAAGGAATTGAATGGACCGCCCGGTTCGCCCGTCGGGTTGTGTTCCGGCACGGCAATGACGTCAATGTTGGCGTAGGCGCCATATTTCGTGGTGCCGCACACCGGGCAAACTGGCGATGTGCCGCAACCGCTCACGATCAAAAAAAACACAGTGAGAAGAACCGTAAGAAAAATTCTCGACCTCATCGAATTTCCCTCCTGCAATTTCCCTTGGGAACCGGCCTTCGACCGGACCCGGCTAACTAGTAAGTCGTGGAAGCCTCTGTTCAAGCGAGCACCCGGAGCGGACTGCTTAGAACCTGAACTGCAGTTGCTGCGTAATCGCGAAATAGTTCTGCGGGATCGCGCCGATGGTGCTCGGCTCCTTCAGTTGGTCAATCCCAAGGTTGACCATGTACTTGACCCAGTAGTTCGGGTACCAGTTCACCCCAACGGTGACCTCGTCGGTGTGGTAGTCAAACGTTGGCACGAACTCGGGCGTGAAATAGTTCAGGAAATTGGCACCGGGTTCGTTCGCATGAATGCCCATGTACCGCGCAGCCACTTCGAAGGCTCCCCAGCCGCGTCCTTTACCACCCGGAGTGTCGGGGCCGAATAGCGGACGCTTCACGCGCGGTGTGCCGTTCTCAGGCCGCTTTTCGCCCGTCAGCAGGTAGGTTGCCTGAATATCCCATGACTTAGCGATAATCGATGGCAGGCTGAGAAATCCGAGCCCTCCGACCTGCTCGGAGCCGACATTGTTACGCGACATGTTGAGTTGATCGAACTCGCCGCGCAGCGCGAAGGCCGATTTGAGATAGGTGAACTCGCCGTTGTAGCGCTGGATCGGCCCGTTGATGGCGAACTGTGGGAAGAAGTTATAGGCGCCATCGGGTATATTGCCGCTGAAACTCTGGTCTCCTGACTCACCTCGCGATCGGCCTCGATCGATGGCGCCACCGAAAGCAAGCTCGCGGAACCACTTGCTCGTCGTCTTACGAAATGGATAGAAACGCAGCCGTCCGATAATTTCCGCCTGGTTGGTGGTGTTCGCGATCGCGTAGCCTTTGCCATTAAAGGCTCCCACCCACCACTGCATGACGCCGCCCTCAATGTCGCCGTGCAAAGCGATACCAGGACTGCGAAACGCCGATGCAGCCGACGGATACAACATGGCCTGGAAGCCCCGTTCTACGAAATCGAGGTTCGTTGCGCCGGTGCCCGCTTCCTGCGCGAAAGGTGTCTTGAATTGCCCCGCTTGAAACTGGAACTCGGGGCGAATTCTCACGTTGAGGTAAACGTCGCGAATGATTGAACCGTTGGTTGCAGCGGCATCGGTGAGCAGCGCGAAATCAAAATGCGATCCGTAGTTTCCCTGGAAACCAAAGCGGCCGCGGCGCAGAATGAAAGTATCAGCCGGCGCTCCATCGCCCTTGTAAGCGCGATAGTCGCTATCCACATAACCATATGGGCTGATACTGAATTGTCCACCCGGGTTTCGAATGAAAAAATGCTCTCCATTCCAACCCGCCGTCAGTGGAGCGTTGTCTTTTTGCGTAGCGTTCTGCGGAGCGATCGGTTGGGCGGCAGCGGCAGCGCAGCGACCGCGGCGGGATCGGGCTCCAGCAGGATTGCGTTCGTCAACTTTGCGCCATTGCTCGCGCTTACCGGTTGCGGCGTGGCTAAGGCCGCTGCGGCTGGAGTGGCGGCCACGGGCCGAACCTGGATTGTGCTCGCCGCCGCAGCTTGATCTTTGCTGTCCGCCAGCTTCTGGACCAGAGCCTTCAACTCTTCAATGGTCTTCTGCTGTGCGGCAACTTGGTCGCGGAGCTCGTTCACTTCCTGCTTGCTGGCCGGCGCCGCGTTGTTGTCGGATGGAGAACTTTGGGCGAGTGCACCTTGCACCAGGAGAATTACTAGGGCGAAGGAAATCGTTAGCGAACGCATGCTTTTCCCCTCTCGGAGTGACATGTAGCTGCAGCCATGTCCGGCTCGCGGCGCGTGCTGCAAACACACACCAACTACACCAGCCCGACACAACCATTGCCTGGCCTTAACCAAAACACCTTTTCAGCTAGAACTCGTCTGATAAGCGGACCATTCCAGACGCAACGGTGTAGCACAGTGAGAAATGCACTGTCAACCGGAATCTTGAAGATGCAATTTCTGTCCGGCAGACGAATCGTGTCGAACTATGCACATGGCGCAATAATGCTCACCGAATTCTTCACAGGGCATTTTGAATCTGTTTGACCGCGGCATCAGGATCGGCAACCTCGACGACAATTTCATCGTAGCGTTCGTCATGGAGTGCGATAACGATCGTGTTGGCGGGTTGGTGCACATCCCAAAACACGCGTTTGCCGTCCTGATAGAAAGTTCCCGCGGTGATAACACCGGGAATGCTGGTACCCGGCATTCGAACTCCGTGCAACCAGCCACGCGCGATCTCCGCGTCCGCTCGAATGCCCGCAATGTGGATCAACGGGATTTCCAGACTGCTCTTGAAGGCCCATAGTTTGTCCGCACCGCGAACATGCAACGTCAGGTTGCCCTCAGATATGGATAAATCCACCATTTAGGTCGCTCCACCAAACATCCGACAAATTCAGGCTCTCGCGATGCCGGAATAATCGATACTTCGCGGCTTTTTCCAGACTGCTGCCGCGTCTGATCCGCATGCGATAATGGGGCCACTTAGCATTGCCGGCCCCGTAGCTCAGTTGGATAGAGCAGCGGTTTCCTAAACCGTTGGTCGGCGGTTCGACTCCGCCCGGGGCCTCCACCGCTTTTGAGACCGCTACAATTTCTATCAACGTATGACGCCTGATCTCTACGGGTCGGACGGGCTCACGCTGGTGGTCGGTGAGCTTTTGCAAAAGACCAGACACAACGCCACCGCCCCGGCCGCGCCCCCGCCAATCTCGATCCATTTTGCATTCGAATGCCCCGCAACAGGCGCGCGCTCCGCCGCTCCGCACGCCGCCGATTCATTCCGCTTTGCCTCTTCGCCTTCCCGCACGATTGCCGACGCCAAAATAGCACTTTGCTTCGAAGTTTTCTGCAAGCCTCCAGTCTGCGTGATGTTCACATCGCTTTTCTTTGCGTCGACTTGAACCGTGCCGGTAGTGTCGGTGACATCATATTGCGTTCGCCCGGTGTTGACCGGTTCAACCTTGATGCAATTTACGTGTACGCTGAACGAGGTCGAGGTACCCACCGACACGCTTCCGTGCTCAAGGACCAGGAAGTTGCCCTGGAACTTTACTATCGATTCGGATTGGATCAAAACCGAGGAGCCCTCAGCATCAAGGTTGGCAACGAAGCCTGGCCTGGTTTCGACTAAATCGCCGGGAAAGATAGAAGTAGAATCCGTCGCCTCTGCGCCATTGACCCAGACGCCCCCCTTGCCATGCACCAAGGCAGCCGTTGTGTCTCCGGCAACGAGCCGTAGCGGGAACAGAACGATCATCACCCAGGAAAATAAATAGCGCGTACCCGATACCTCTCGTGCTCGAATCACTATGAGTCCATTGAAAATGGTAACGAGCGGTAGCCAGAGCGTCTATTAGCTGCTTTGGGTCACCTCGTCCGCAGGGCGAGCCCCGCGCTTGTGGCTGCAGCTGCCAACTCCGGTATGCTTGGCAACATGCTCGACGTAAGTTGAGGCGGCTTGAAGATTATGGAAAGAACGCTTGCAAGTGCTCCGGTCATCGAATTCCGTAACGTCGCCTATGTCCTTCCCAATGGCAAGCCGTTGCTCTTGGAGCTGAATCTCGAGGTGCAGCGCGGCGAGACGCTGGTGCTGCTGGGGCGCAGCGGTTCGGGAAAAACGACAACGCTGAAGCTGATCAACCGGCTGCTGGCGCCAAGTGGCGGTGAAGTTCGGGTCAACGGGTCGTCAACCGTAGAAGCGAATGTCATTCGTCTGCGGCGCAGCATCGGCTATGTCATCCAGGATGTGGGATTGTTCCCGCATTTCACGGTGGAACGAAACATCGGACTGGTCCCGCGAATCGAGGGCTGGGAGGCCCCACGAATTCACAATCGCGTAGAAGAGTTATTGCAGTTGGTTGGTCTCGAAGCGAAAATCGGGGAACGGTATCCCCATCAGCTTTCGGGGGGACAGCGGCAGCGTGTCGGCGTGGCCCGCGCGCTTGCCGCTGATCCCGCGATCCTGCTCATGGACGAACCCTTCGGAGCCCTGGATGTGCTCACCCGTGACGAACTTCAGCGAGAATTTCTCTCGCTGAAGCAACGGTTGAGTAAAACCGTCGTCTTTGTCACTCACGATCTGAGAGAAGCCTTGCGGCTTGGTTCACGCATTGCGCTAATGGAGGCTGGACGCCTGGTCACTGTTCTCCCACCGGAAGGATTTGTTCGATCCGACGATCGTTTGGTGGCGGCGTATGTCCGGGCTTTCGCCGACGGGTGCGAGTTGGTTGCCCAGCGAGGCAGCTTGTGAATCTCCTGCACTTTTTCATGGAAAATCGCGGCCAGATTCTGGAGCTCTCCCTCGAGCATTTGTGGCTCGTGGGGATCTCGACATTGATGGCGGTGCTGATTGGCATCCCGCTGGGCATTCTCAGCGCGCGCTGGCCGGTGTGGAATCGTCCGGTGCTGGGAACGGCAAACATCATTCAGACCATCCCTAGCCTTGCCCTTTTCGGTTTCTTGCTGCCGGTGCCGTGGATTGGAGAGCGTGCCGATCGTCTCGCGATTCTGGCGCTTACCCTGTATGCACTGCTTCCGGTCATTCGCAATACTTACACCGGTATTCGCAGCGTTGATCCTGCCGTGATTGAGGCGGGGCGCGGCATGGGACTTACCGGGCGCCAACTTTTGCTGCAAGTGGAGTTGCCGCTCGCGTTGAGCGTGATTCTCTCCGGAGTGCGCGTGGCGGTGGTTATCTCGGTGGGATTGGCGACGATTGCCGCCGCCATTGGCGCCGGTGGCTTAGGCGAGTTCATCTTTCGTGGCCTGGCCATGGTCAATAACCAACTGATTTTGGCCGGAGCAATCCCGGCAGCCGTTCTCGCCTTGTCGGCGGACTTCGGCTTGGGATGGCTTGAAAAGCGCATGCGGCCACGATGATACGAAAACAGCAGCCACGTCGTCGCATCCCCGATGTACGACTACTGAGTTGCATTCTCTGCATTATCTTCCCGCTCATCTTATCTTCCTGCGCGCCCTCTCACGCCAATCGCGTCGTGATCGGTTCAAAAAACTTTACCGAATCCCTGATGCTGGGCGAGATTATCGCCCAGGAGATTGAAGCGCGCACGCACTTGAAAGTAGAGCGGAGGTTTTATCTTGCAGGTAGTTATATTTGCCAGCAGGCAATACTTGCGGGGCGTATCGATCTCTATCCGGAATATACAGGGACAGCGCTAACTGCGATCCTCAAGCAACCCATCGGAAGTGAGAAGAGTGACATCTACCAGCGCGTGAAGCAAGAATATGAAACGCGCCTGGACCTCACTCTCGGGCCTCCGTTTGGCTTTAACAATACCTTCGCAATGGAGATTCGCGGCCATGATGCGCGCCGCTTAAATCTGAAAACACTATCGCAGGCCTCTGCCTATGCTCCGCAATGGCGAGCCGGATTTGGTTACGAATTCATGGAGCGCCCGGATGGCTACAAAGGCTTGGCGGCAGCCTACAACCTGCACTTCGCAGCGCCGCCGCGCATTATGGACCTCGGCCTCCTCGCGCCCGCGCTGAAAGATCGGCAGATCGATATTGCGGCCGGAAATGCTACCGATGGATTGATCGCGGCTTTTGATCTGTTCGTTCTTGAAGACGATCGGCACTACTTCCCTCCCTATGAGGCGATGGCAGTTGTGCGTCAGCAAACCCTGCAGCTGCATCCGGAGGTCGCCGCGGCTTTGGCGGCCTTAGGCGGAAAAATCAGCGATCAGGAAATGCAGAAACTAAATTATGCGCTCGACGGCCTGCACCGCGACCCTAAAGACGTCGCGCACGAATTTCTGCTGAGCAAGGGATTGCTTCCGTGAGTGTTGCAGTCAGAAAAACATTTCACCTTGCAGCGTAAGCACCGCCTTCCCCTTGATAACAACTCGCTTCTCCTTCACTTCGCACCACAATTCGCCTCCGCGCTCGGAAAGCTGTCGCGCGTGCAATTGAGTCTTACCCAAACGCTGTGCCCAATACGGCGCCAGCGAGCAGTGAGTCGAGCCGGTAACCGGATCTTCGGGAATGCCATAGCTTGGCGCGAAGTAGCGAGAGACGAAATCACAATCATCGCCGGGAGCTGTAATGGCCACGCCGGCTGGATGGAGTTTTTCGATCGAGCGCAGATCAGGGCGAAGCTTAATTATGTCCTTTGGTGAGTCGTAAACTGCGAAATAGTTATCCTCAATCTGCATGACCGAAGCCGGGTTTTTTGTTAAACCCTCAATTAAGCCCTTCGGCGGATTTGGGCACGGCCACGGCGGTGACGAGGGAAAATCCATGGCGAGGAAGTCGCCATCGTGGGTTACGCTGAGCTCTCCACTGAAACGCGTTTTGAAACGCACCGCACCAACGTCTTTTGCGATGAATTGCATGATGATGAAGGCTGAAGCGAGCGTGGCGTGCCCGCAAAGCCTAGCCTCGCAACGCGGCGTAAACCACCGCAACTCATAGAGATCGACGGATCGAACGAAATAGGCGGTTTCTGAAAGATTGTTTTCTGCGGCGACCAATCGCAGCGTATCGTCATCTAACCACGCCGTAAGAGGGCAGACTGCCGCGGGATTGCCGGCGAAACGGCGGTCGCTAAAGGCGTCGACGTGAAATAACGGCAATCGCATTCACCGTATCTTACAGAGGTCTGGGGCCGCATGGATTCCAAACTGGGGTGCTCTTTTCGTCTCCGTTGATTTTGTCGAGGTCTTATGCAAACCCAAAGCGATACCCTCGTTCGCCACGATCTGATGAAGGAGCTGGCTTCGGCACGCCGACGCACCGACGAACTGTTTGCCGTAGTGAAGTCTGATTCGCTCTATCAACGGCCCATTGCCGAGCGTCACCGGATCGTTTTTTACATCGGGCATCTCGAGGCTTTCGATTGGAATTTGTTGAGCGAGAGAGTGCTCAACCTGAAGAGGTGGAATCCCGAACTCGACCGGCTGTTTGCATTCGGAATCGATCCGGTAGGCGGAGGTCTACCCAAGGATCAGCCTTCCGATTGGCCGGTGATCCCGGTCGTTCGCGAATACGTGGAGCGAGGACGGAACGTACTCGATAACAAGCTCACGGAAGTGTTGTCAGATTCCGGCGATCGCGAGTTTGATGGTTTCTCGCTGAGCACACTGCTGAATGTTGCACTCGAACACCGGCTGATGCATGCCGAGACATTGGCCTACATGCTTCATCAAATGCCGCTTGAGCAGAAACTCCTGCAGCGCGAGCGGCTCAACCTTGGCATAACTTCCGTTGTTCCTCACAGCATTGAAATTCCCGCAGGTCGGGTCACACTCGGTCTTTCGCACCGAGCACGAAGCTTCGGCTGGGATAACGAATTCGAGTCACAGACCCTCGAGGTGCCGCCATTTGCAATCGATCGATACAAAGTTACGAACCGGCAATATCTGGACTTCATCGCTGGTGGCGGCTACGAGAAGCGCGAATTTTGGCAACACGGCGACGATGCTCAGGATTGGCAATGGAAATCAGAACAACACATTTCGCATCCGGCTTTCTGGAAGCGTAATGGCGATGAATGGACATATCGGACCATGTTCGAAGATGTCCCTTTGCCGCCAGATTGGCCAGTCTATGTGAGTCAAGCGGAAGCAAAGGCATTTGCCAAGTGGGCGGGCAAGTCTTTACCGACAGAAGCGGAATGGCAGCGAGCAGCTTATGCGACTCAGAGCGGAGGAGACCGGACCTACCCCTGGGGAGCAGAAGCACCGTCTCGGAGATTCGGCAATTTTGATTTTGGCGGTTGGAGTCCGGCCCCGGTGAATGCATTTCCTGAGGGCCGCAGTGCATTCGGCGTTGAAGGCATGGTGGGCAACGGTTGGGAGTGGACCGCAAGCGAGTTTGCTCCGTTCCCCGGCTTTGAGCCATTTCCCTTTTATCGCGGATACTCCGGCGACTTTTTCGATGGCAAGCACTTCGTCATAAAAGGCGGTTCGGCGCGCACCGCCGCCCGCATGTTGCGCCGCAGTTTTCGCAACTGGTTTCAACCGCACTATCAATACATGTATGCAGGATTCCGCTGCGTCAGCCGTTAATTCGGATTGAGGAGTTTACCAATGCTGGTTCGTGCCGTCACCACCAACATCCACTACGAATTCGCCGCCGACGTTCGAGCGGGGCTTACCAAGCCGGGCCAGAAGGAACTCCTCTCGAAGTATTTGTATGACGAAGTGGGCTCCGCCTTGTTCGAAGTGATCAGCCGTCTTCCCGAATACGGCCTTACGCGCGCCGACGAGCGCGTTCTAACCCGGCATGCCAGCGACATCGTCGATCTACTTCCCTCTTCGATCGCCGTCGCCGAACTTGGCAGCGGCAGCGGTAAGAAGACCCGGCGAATTCTCGAAGCTTTTTGCCGGCGCCAGCATACTCGCTACTATCCGATTGAAATTTCTCCCACCGCGCTTGCTATGTGCGAGCGCGAACTCAGCGACATCGATTCCATCAGCATTTTGGGCTTCGAGCGTGAATATCTGGACGGCTTGCACGAAGTAGCCGCGCACCGGCATCCTGGGCAGCATCTGCTGGTTTTGTTTCTGGGCAGTACCATCGGAAACTTCGATCGCATGGCGGGCCTGAAGTTTCTCAACCAAGTGCGGCGTGTATTGCAGCCCGGAGATTCTTTGCTGCTCGGAACCGACCTGGAGAAATCCAGTGCTCAACTGCTGGCTGCCTACGATGACGAGTTGGGTGTTACCGCGGCTTTCAATCTGAACCTGCTGGCCCGCATTAATCGCGAACTGGATGCCGATTTCGATCTAGCATGCTTTGAGCACGTATCGAAAATCAATCCTGAAACGCGCAGCGTCGAAATGCATCTGCGCTCCACCCGCGAGCAGGTTGTGAGCATTCCTGCTGCCGATCTTTCTGTTGAATTTCGCCGGGGTGAAACCATCTGGACCGAAAGCAGCCACAAATATTCGCCGCAGGAAATATTTCGCATGGCCAGCAATGCAGGCTTCCGCTGCGAGGCGCAATGGATCGACGAGCAATGGCCATTTGCGGAGAACCTGCTCATCGCAGAGTAAGAAAAACTCATCACCCAACCAGGGACGCGAGGTGTTACGAAGTCTTTTCATTTTCCCTTCGTGTTACTTCGCGCCCTTTCTGTCAGGCCAACGCCTTTGCCTGCACATTTAACAATCCGTTCATCTTCGCCGAGGTAAAACTTTGTAAATGACGGCCTTTTGGCCGGTTCGGACATGTAAATTAAGAGGTAATGCACAACGTCTGGCCGAAGAAAACGAAGATGTGCGGATCGAGACTGCCTTTCCTCCTAGCTGCGTCGTCGGTGGCAATCGCAGGTCTTACGCTCGCAACACTCTTCAGCGTCCACAACACTCGCCCAGCAGAACCAACAACCGCTGGGCAATCCCCCCCGAATCGCCACCTTGGCGCAATCAAATCGATCAGCGGAACCGCGCTCACGATAAGTCCCGACTCCGGTCCCGATGTCAGTGTCACGGTACAGCCGACGACTCGCCTTCTGCGTATCGCTCCCGGGGAAAAAGATCTCAAGAACGCCACTCCAATCCAGTTGCAGGATCTTCACGTCGGAGACCGTATTCTCGTCGGAGGCAAGGCCCCCGACGAGAATTCGCCCGTGATGGCTTCGACAATCGTAGTGATGACGCACACCGACATTCAGTCGCTCCATCAACAGGAGTTGGAAGATTGGCAGAAGCGCGGCGTAGATGGACTTGTAACGGCAGTTGACACTCCGGCCGGGACCGTCACCATCTCGGTGCGCGGGAAGAATTTAGTCATTCAGGTTTCCAAAACTGCGGTGATTCGACGCTACGCTCCGAACTCGGTGAAATTTGACGACGCCAAGCCCGGCACGCTGGCCGAGATTCATGCTGGTGACCAGGTGCGGGCGCGCGGCGAACGAAGTGTGGATGGCAGTCAGCTTACTGCCGACGAAATTGTTTCTGGAGCATTCCGTAACATTGCGGGCACGATCAATTCAGTCGATGCAAGTTCATCCGCCGTAAACGTTCACGATTTGTTGTCGAATAAGAATGTGACGGTAAAGATCGCACAGGATTCACAGCTTCACCAGCTTCCGCCAGAGATGGCACAGCGGTTCGCCGCGCGCCTGAAGCGAACTTCAGGGGGGTCTTCCGGGGCACCGTCAGATTCGGATTCCTCCCCAGCAAGCCAGAAGAGCCATCCTGCTGGGCCTCCCAGCGGAACGACTCCGGGCGAAGGCGGCGGTTTTCGACGCTCCGGCGGTGCGCCCGATTTGCAGCAGATTCTCAGCCGCACGCCGACCGTTGCCTTGAGTGAACTGCACAAAGGCGACGCAGTGATACTTCTTTCGACCGAAGGCAGTGCAGGAGAAGGAACGGCGATTACCTTGCTCACCGGCGTTGAGCCGATCCTGCAGGCCGCCCCCAATGCCAGCGGCGCATCGATCCTCACACCCTGGAGTTTGGGTGGGCCCTCTGGAGATGCCGGAGGCCCTTGACGTTGACACCACAGAAGTACACGCCTGACCTACCGCTCATGTTAGAGATTTCAAGAATGGGACATTGGATGAAAATCCGGAAGTGTTTGTTTTACACGCTCATCGTCTGCTCGTTGCAGATGCTTACTATGCTCGCCACTGCGCAAACCGGCACAACTCCCTCGTCTGGCTCGCTGAAGGGTAAAGTCACCGATCCCTCTGGAGCGGTAATCACTCGCGCAACGGTTACCGCACTTTCTGCCGGTGGCAAGAAGTCAACCGCACTCACTAACGATCAGGGGGTTTACGAAATTAAGAATCTCGCGCCCGGCAGCTATACCGTAACGGCAACAGCGGCGGGCTTTGCCACCGATACCGAACAGAATGTGCCTGTGGCTGCTGGGCAGGCGCAGCCATTTGATTTCGCACTCTCGGTCGCCGCACAGGAAGAAAAAATTCAAGTGGAGGCAGAAGGCGCCACAGTCGGCGTAAATCCCGCCGAGAACGCAAGTTCCATCATCATCAAAGGGGCGGACCTCGAAGCTCTATCGGATGACCCCGACGAGCTGCAGTCCGAACTGCAGGCCCTCGCCGGTCCATCGGCCGGGCCGAACGGCGGACAAATTTATATCGATGGCTTCACCGGCGGGCAAATTCCGCCCAAGTCATCGATTCGCGAGATTCGCATCAACCAGAATCCCTTTTCGGCGCAGTACGACACTCTCGGTTATGGACGAATAGAAATCTTCACCAAGCCTGGAGCCAACAAATTCCACGGCCAGGTCCTCGCCGACGGTAACGATTCTGCGTTCAATTCCATCTGGAGTCCGGTCGAAGTAGCGCAACCGGGTTATCACTCGGAGCTGTTCGAAGGAAACCTGAGCGGTCCCATCAGAAAAGGCGCGTCGTTTTTTCTGGATGCCGAACGGCGCGACATTTCGAACGTCAGCATCGTCGATGCCACCGTGCTCAACTCAAGCCTGCAGGAAGCTCCCTTTAGCCAGGCGATATCGAGCCCGGAGACACGCACCAATGTCAGCCCGCGCGTCGATTTCCAGATCACTCCCAGCAACACTCTGATGATGCGTTACCAGTTCACCCGCAACACGGAGGACAGTCAGGGAGTCGGCCAGTTCTCACTGTATCCTTCGCAAGCCTACAATCTGCGTGATACGGAACAAACCCTGCAGATCAGCGACACACAGGTCATAAACACGAACGTCATCAACGAAACCAGATTTCAATACATTCGCGACAGCAACAACCAATCGCCGCTGATAACGCCCGGCGTAACCACTTCTGTACTGGGCGCTTTTACCAGTGGGGGCAACGAAGTCGGAACCGTGCTCGACTATGAGAATCACTTCGAACTGCAGAATTACACTTCCATCGTGCACGGGAAACATTTCATAAAGTTTGGCGGAAGGCTTCGCGCCGCCACCGATGCCAACCAGTCGCACTCCGATTTCAACGGCATGTATACATTCGCTTCGCTCACCGCGTATAAGAACGCGATCAGTGGCGCTCCGTGCACACCAACGCCGCAGAATTCTTGCGGGCCCTCGCAGTTCTCCATCGCAACCGGCCCTTCGCAATTCAGCGTAGCCCTGGTGGACGCCGGACTCTATGCCGAAGACGACTGGAAGATCCGCCCCAATATGACGCTCAGTTACGGTTTGCGATTCGAAACTCAGAATCACATCAGCGATCATGCCGATTTCGCCCCACGCATGACATTTTCCTGGGGCTTGGGAGGCTCGAAAAAAACCGCCCCTAAAACCGTGATCCGCGCCGGCGCTGGCATTTTCTACAACCGATTTGCTTATGACCTCGTGCTGCAATCCGAACGATTGGATCCGAATGGCCGCGGACAAACCCAATACGTGGTGAACGATCCCACGGGCTATCCGAGCATTCCTCCGCTCAGCCAACTCGCCGGAGCAGCAACCTCGCCCACTTATTACCAAATCGCACCGAATTTGCGGGCTCCCTACACGCTACAATCCGCAGCCAGCGTGGAACGACAGGTTACAAAGAACTCAACCCTGGCCGTCACTTATCTGAATTCAATCGGCGATCATCAATTTTTTATTCGCAATATCAACGCGCCGTTACCGGGAACTTTCGATCCCGCTGCGCCCGCTTCGGCCGTGCGGCCGCTAAGTAGCGCCTATGGGGCCGCTAATCTATTCCAATACGATTCAGAAGGCGTCTACCGGCAAAACGAATTGATCGCAAATTTCCGCGTGAGCGCCGGGTCCAAGGTGTCGCTCTTCGGTTTTTACATGTTGAACTACGCCAACAGCGATCTGGGCACCGGTAGCCCGATCAACAGCAACACTAGTGTCACAGGTGGATTCACGTCTGGGGGAGCACTGAGTACTCCTGAATTCTTATCGAATCCCTACGATCCCATCGCCGACTATGGTCGCGCCTCTTTCGATACTCATGATCGTGGCTTGATTGGCGGTTCCTTTGCACTGCCCTACGCAGTTCGCTTGAGTCCATTTATGGTTGTGAATTCCGGCTCGCCGTATAACTTCAGCGTAGGCCAGGATCTTTACGGCTTCGATACTTTCAATGACCGGCCGGCCTTTGTGTCCTCGGCCGCCTGCTCGAACCGAACAGTTCAATCGGGGAATATCGTGTGCACGCCGTTGGGCACATTTAATGACGCGCCTGCGCTCGGCGATCACGTCCTTCCCATCAATTATGGGACTGGCCCGACTGAATTCACGCTGAATTTGCGCCTCGCGAAAACGTTGGGTTTCGGCCCCAAGACTGGAACCGCCGGTCCTACCAGTGGCGGACCTCATGGCGGCGGAGGCGGACGCGGCGGTGGACTGGGCGGCCGGGGACTCGCTGGAGGAGGAGGGGGTGGCGGCAATCCTTTTGGCGCGACAAATACCAGTCATCGCTACAATCTCACTCTGACCGTTTCCGCCCGCAACGCCATCAACCGCGTGAATCTTGGCTCACCGGTCGCCGACGTCGACTCGATTCTGGTGGGAAAGTACAACTCGCTGGCCGGTGGACCTTTCAGCTTCTCGGGCAACGCCAGCCGCCGCATCGATCTGCAGGCCCTTTTCAGTTTCTGAGCAGGGGTGATCTACTCTCAGCGTCTAGGTTATTCTGGAGGAGCATGCCGCTGTTCAGAGCGTTGCCAGCCTAAGGTCGCTTGATCGGTTTGTCCAGTTTGCCCATCACAAGACGCCAATTCCTCGCTTCGGCTATCGTCGCCGGCTCAACCGCTGTTGTGGGAGACGGAATTCTGCTCGAACCGAACCATCCGGGCGTCGTGCGCCAGAACTTTTCTCTCTCGCGCTGGCCCGAGCGGATGGATGGCTTCACCATCGCGTTGCTCAGCGATTTTCACTACGACCCATATTTCTCCGTCCATCCTCTGCGGGCGGCAATCCCGATGGTCAACCACCTTCATCCCGACCTGATCGTGTTGACCGGAGATTTCGTTTCTGTTCCGACGGTTGGAGATGCGAAAAAAGCTGCGCTTTGCGGCCGAGCCCTGCGCGCGCCTGCTTCGCGAGATGACCGCGCCGTGCGGCCTTTGGGCAGTGCTGGGAAATCACGATGAGGATACCGACCCCCAGCATGTCGCTGCCGCGCTTGAGGCAGAGAACATTCATGTTCTGGCCAACCAGTCTCACGCCATCGAGCGTGACGGGGCGCGGATTTGGCTGGCTGGAGTTAACGACGTGTTTAGCCGCAGCGCCGACGTACCCGAAACGCTGCGCGGCATCCCCTCTGACGAAGCCGTCATTCTGCTGGTGCACGAGCCCGATTTCGCGGATGTCGCATGCCGCTATCCCGTCGATCTGCAATTGTCGGGACACTCGCATGGCGGGCAGATTCGAATACCTCTGCTGCCTCCGCTTTATCTGCCGGTGCTCGCAAGAAAGTATGTTCTAGGCACGTACCGGGTAGGTCCGATGACGCTTTACACCAACGCAGGGCTTGGCACCGTCGCGGTTCCGATGCGCTTGAATTGTCCCCCTGAAATTACGCTACTGACCCTGCACTCCAGAGCCTGATTACTCACTCGAGATGCTCACATCGACACCGGCGTGGCAGTATGAAATGTGCAACGGCGTTCACATCTGAACTCTAGCCCCTTGAGAAGCTCTTGCGAATCTACTCATAACAATCTACTTAGGCAGAAGTGAAAGTGGCTTCAAAGTTGCCAATGAGAATCCTGCATTTTAAGGTTTGCCGTTCGGGACACACTCTTCCAGCTATGCTCCGCACCCTCTGGCTATGCTTGCTGATATCGGCAACTTGCGGCTACAGCTATGCTTTAGTGCCGAATACAGCTACGCCGCAGGGCCACCTTGCTTTGAACGCCCGTGCACGCCGCGCGTGGAGGATTCCCCACCAATCGGAATTCAGCGATCTTTCGCGGGTGATCGCCCGATGGCACTGCGAAGAGGCCCGCCCGCCGCAACCGCTGACCACGCCTGATCCTCTGCTGGGAGCGGCAACGGACGGACTTAGCGTGAAGGTGAACTTCATCATCGGCACCGATGGCCACGTGCACAGTCCTTTGATTCTGCAGAGCGGAGGTTCCGTCGGCGACCGCAGCGTTCTGCGCACAGTCCGGGCGTGGCGCTATCGTCCGGCAACCTGTAATGGCGTACCCACGGAGGCCGAGGGCAACATTGAATTTTCGCGCCGTTGAGATTCGGTGCGCTTGGGCTAGAATAACCGATGTGACGGCGGCACAATCGTGAACAAGGAAAAACATCTGACGAAACCACCGAATTCGACTGCATCCCAAGAGTCCGAAGCTGGAACTCCTTCGATCGGCCCGTACAACCGGGCATTAGGCGAGATTTACCAGCGTCTATATCCTGAGATACGCCGCCCCAAGCCAAACCAGGAAGCCATCGCTGCCGCCCTGCAGGCCATGCAGCGCCTCACGATGGAGGCGGATTCGGAAGGTGTGGCAGAGAATTCGGCGGTCGAAAGCACTCTGAGACCTTCGGTCTCTTGTAGCGCTTGCGGGCACCGCAATCGGGAAGGCAACAAATTCTGTGGAGTGTGTGGCGTGGCTTTGCAATCCCTGGCACCTTCTCGGGCGACGGTTCCTTCCGAGATGGCGCCACCGAGTGATTCCACTGCTCTGACGGCCGTCGACGAAGCGGAGTCAAATTCCGCAGGGCCGGGAGTAGCTGAAGAGGTTCATCCCTCGCCGGGGGCTGATGCCGGCACTCATCACTATCATCATCACTACCACCACCATTATTTCCAGGGAACCCAGGAAGTGACATCAGGGCCACGTCCGAATGCTCCGGAGAGCGCTCGGGAAGCGGACCGGTTGCGCGTGGCTGCGGCTGCCAAGGGCGAGCCGATGAGCCGGGGTGAGGCTGCCGTACGGCGCCTTACCCAGGAGTGGATTTTGGCCTGTAACACCCGGCAACTCGACGAACTCATTGAGCTCTATGCGGCGGATGCGGTCGTGCTGCGTTCAAATCTTCCGGCAATTCGCGGCGCCATGGCGGTGCGCGAGTTTTTCTTCTCATCGCTAGAAGCCGGACTGGGAGAAGTAGCTCTCGACCCAATGCGGGTGGAAGTTTTTGGGGATCTCGCCCATGAAGTGGGCCGCTACAGCGCGCTTGTTCCAGGAACCACCGGGAAACGCCGTGAGGAGCGCGGCAAATACCTCTGGATATTTGCCCGGCAGTCGAGCGGCGATTGGAAATTGACCGCCGAATGCTGGTGCAGCGACCTGACTCTCCCGGGCGCGGAATCCGATATTCCCAAAGCCGCAATTCCCCTTACGTCGAAAGCGTTGACCAGAAAAAACTAGAGACGACATTGCTACGCCTTCACCCCCAGCTTCTCTAATTCGCCGCGCAATTGTTGCACATTCTGCATTTGGATCGTGTACATGCCTAAAGCGGCAGCACATTCCAGATTCAGCGCGCGATCGTCAATGAAGCAGCATTCTTGCGGATCTTTTTGAGTGATGTCGATAGCAAGGCGATAGATGCCACTTTCAGGCTTGCGCAGTCCCACGAAGCAGGAACTGATGAAGAGCTGAAAAATGTCGCGCAAGCCGTATTTCTCAATTCGGTATAAGTTCAATTCCCGCGATTCGTTGTTGATTGTCGCCATGAAATATTTGGCGGAAGCCGCCAGCGTTCGGGCGAACGTAAGAGCTTCATCCTTCGGCTTGGATAAAGACAGAACGTAATTGCGGAATACATCGCGGCTGAAGGGACGCTCGCGATAAAACACAGTGCGCTCCAGGTACTCGTCGAGAGAAATCTTGCCGCGCTCAAACGACGAAACCACCAGCTCATGCCGCGAACGAAATTCCTCCTGATCAAGACCAAAATGCTCGAGCGCAACACTGCGCTCGGCATGGTCCCAGGCGTTAGTGAGCAAAACCCCTCCAATGTCCCAAAACAAGGCTCGAATGCCAGTCACACGTCCTCCTGAATGGTCTGCGCTGAACGATCGCTTGCCATGGTACAGATTCTCTGATTGGAAATTAAGTGCAACATTCGATGTCAAAACCTGGGCCAAGAGCTAAAGCCTTGCCGTCGAGCGGGTGCGCGCCCGGCCTCGTCAATTCGGCACATAACCGCAGAAACTCGACTGTATAATTAAACTTTCCCGAAATCCCGAAGGAGTCCATTACCATGGCAGTTTCGCTGGTCACAGGCGGAGCCGGATTTATCGGCTCGCATGTAGCCGAACACCTGCTGGGTGCAGGGCACGATGTTGTCGTGTTAGACGATTTGAGCGGCGGCTTTTCCGATAACGTTCCCCCGGGAGCGCTATTTGTTCAGGGATCGATCTTCGATCATGAACTCTTAGAGCGTCTGTTTCGCAAGCACTCCTTTACCTACGTCTACCATCTAGCCGCCTACGCCGCCGAGGGACTCAGCCACTTCATCAAGCGATTCAACTACCAGAACAATCTGATCGGTTCGGTGAATTTGATCAACGCCGCAGTCAATCACAACGTCAAGACTTTTGTGTTTACCTCGTCGATTGCGGTTTATGGAGCCGGCCAGGTTCCGATGACGGAAGATACTCTGCCGATTCCTGAAGATTCCTACGGCATTGCAAAACTTGCAGTGGAGCAGGAATTGCGGGTCACCCATGAAATGTTCGGCCTTAATTACGTAATCTTCCGTCCGCACAACGTCTATGGCGAGAGGCAAAATATCGCCGATCGTTACCGTAATGTGGTGGGCATTTTCATGAACCAGTTGCTTCAGGGGAAACCGATGACAATTTTCGGCGACGGCACTCAGCAGCGGGCGTTTACCCACATTAGCGACGTTGCCCCAGTCATCGCGAGCTGTGTTGAGCGTCCCGCGGCTAGGAACCAGGTTTTCAACGTCGGAGCGGACATCCCGCATTCGGTGAAGGAGCTGGCAGAAATCGTTGCGAGTTCGATGGGAAAACCGAGGAAGATTGAATATCCTGGACGCACGCAACGAGGTCAAGATAGCATTCTCTGATCATTCCAAAGCGGAATCCATTTTCGGGAAGCAAGAGAAAGTCTCGCTGGAACAGGGCGTTCAGATGATGGCAGAGTGGGTCAAAGCACATGGCGCCCGGGAGAGCTCGACATTCGAAGGCATCGAGATTGAACGCAATTTACCCCCCAGCTGGGCGCGCTTGGCGAAAGTAAACACCTAGGGAAATTTTTTCCAAGCAGCAGGGTTGAGCCTCCTCACGGACCGGTCAAACGCACCTCAAGTATTGAGTGCAGAATTCTTCAGTGATTTGCTGGGTGAAATTCCCAATGCGGCTAGTATGCGTTTTTGCTTGTAAAAAGCCGTACCACGGTCATCGTGATGATCTGCAGATCGAAGGTCAGGCTCCAGTTGCGCAGATAATACAGATCGTACTCCACCCGTTTCGCAATTGAGGTATCGCCGCGCCAACCGTTTACCTGGGCCCAACCGGTGATTCCGGCTTTGAACATGTGGCGCGCGTTGTAGCGGTCGAACTCGTCCAGGAACCGTTCCACGAAATAAGGCCGCTCGGGACGAGGCCCCACGATGCTCATATCCCCTCTTATGACGTTGAGGAACTGGGGCAATTCGTCGAGGTTGGTCTTGCGCAAAAAGGTGCCAATCGCGGTTCGGCGCGGATCGTTATCGCAGGTCCATCGCGTGTCGCCTTCCTCGCGGCTCCCCACCTTCATGGTGCGAAACTTGATCATCCGAAAAACACGTCCGTTGAGACCGACCCGGTCCTGAGCGAACAAGATCGGCCCCCGGCTGGTCAGTTTGATGGCAAGCGCGATCAGCACGGTCAACGGCAACGTTAGCAGCAGGACTAGGATCGAGAACGCCATGTCGAAGATGCGCTTCTGGAAAAGATACGGCCCAGTCTCGGCGAGCGTCGGCCGCAGATCGAGCATGTGAATGCCGCCCAGATCGATCAAGCGGTCGCGCAGAATGACGCCTTCTCCCAGATCGATTACCACCCGCGTGGGAACACAAAGCTTCTCGAGCTGCGGCGCGATCTTCTGTACATCACTCAAGCGAGCGGCGGGCAGTGCGATAATCACGTCGTTGATCGAATGCCCATTGGTAAAGGCGGGAAGTTGATCCAATTCGTAAACTGGACCGTCAACCGCGATTTCCTGATCTGGAAGATGTACGAAACCCACCACTTTACAGGGCAACACTTCGCCATGCAGCAGAGATGTGCCCACCCGACGCGCAAACCGATCCGTTCCCACCACCAGGATCTTGACTTCGTTTCGCCCATTCTCGCGGAGAAACTCCAGGATCACCCGAAAGATAATGCGGGCAATCGTCGCCAGCACAAATAAAGCCACCGCACTGATGCCAATGACCACTCGCGAATAGCTTGCCGCCCGGTATAAAAAGCCAGCGGCCATCACCACGGCGTAGGTAAATGCCAGAGCCTCAAGCAGCCGCCGGCTTTTCCCTCCCGGCGAGTAAAGCTGCTCAACGTTCCACAACCCGGACTCTTCCGCCGCAATAGCCCAGACGATCGTGGTGAGCAAAAGGATTCCCCAATAAGAAGGTAGACCGGCGGGAGTCGTGCGCGAGACAAGGAAGTTGAAGCCGAAGCGTATTTTTACGGCGATGAAATAAGCGCAGGCAGGCAGCAGCAACGTTAGAATTCTTAAATAAAAACGTACATAGCTAAGGCGACTGCGGATCATACGGAATGATTATTTCTCCTGCAGAACAGAAATTAGTAATCCTTCCATGCCAATTTGTCTAGTTTATTCAAAGGCTCCGTACGAACTCAGGTGTCGCTTCAGCACCAAGGGGAGAAAGCGCTGATTTAGGCCGAGCAACATCCCAGCGGACTTGGCGAGGCTTTGCCCCACTCCCGCGGGTTCAGGACGAGGCGACCCTCGCTTTGAGGCCCGCGCAAACTGCCGACGCAACAATTTCCCAAAGTCCCGCAATAGCGAAGACCGGGTTCCGGGAGCGTCCCAAATTTCCAGTTCCTTGAGCGTGTATCCGATATCGAAGTAGCGTTTGAAAAGCTGGCCTGCGCTGTAGCGGTGGGAATGAAAGACCGGGGCCTCCGGCTCATAAACGATCTTCCACCCCGCGTCCAGGATGGCTTTGGCGATCGCCAGGTCCTCAAACATCTTCAGATCCTCGGGATACGGGCACGCCTCCCAAACGCATCGCCGAATTGCGCTGTTTACGTCGGAAAAATGATAAAAGCGATATCCCAACCCGTTGCGATGACCAGGATCCTTTACGATCCTTTGCTCACCGTACACCGCGTCGAAGGTATCGGACCGCTCCATGGTCGAGCCGGGTTTCGGTAGTTGCCGTCCGTATACTGCGCCCACTCCAGGATCGCCGAAGTTCGCGAGCAGGCTGCGAAGCCAGCGCTTCGAAGCAGGAATCGCGTCTCCCGAAAGATTGATCAGAATCGGCCCCTTTCCCAAACTGGCGGCGAAGTTCCGTGTCCGCGCATGGTGGAACTCATGCGGGGAAATCTGCTCAATACGAATGGGGTAACCCCGCGCAATTTGTAAAGTTGCGTCGGTCGAGCCGGAATCGACAAGATTGACCTCGAAGGCCCCCACCTCTTGTTGGGAATAAACCGCTTCCAGGCAGGCTCCGATGTTGGCTTCCTCGTTTTTGGTCAAAATTGAAACGGAGCATTCGAGCATTTGAGCGTTTCCGTGATTCATGGGCCGAAGTTCCGCGCATTATATCCAATGCCGGATGCAGGCGCTTTAGAGGCTTATTCTGGAGATCAGCCCATTATATACGCTATGCGTTTGACCTTCTCGCACTTTTTGATTCCCCGTTTCGGAAACCCAAAATTCTGCTAGCAGCTCTTTCCGTTGGAGTGGCATCTGACGCTGTTGCGGAAAACGAGAAGCCGCATAGTTCCCTGATCCCTGGTCGAAAATTCTCTTCGATCCAAAGTGTTTGACAGCGAACAGTTTCTGGTCTGGTGCCAGGCGTTCGCAGGACGCTATAAGGAGAAACCCATGAGTAAGAGCCTGCAAAACCGCAGCGCGGCTTGGGCGGAGATTCTTTTGATGGATGAATCCTCCCTGGTCGAGGATTGGCTGAAGCAAATGAGCGGCGGGGCACGGCGCGCCGACCTCATCAAAGAATCGGAAGTCCGCTCACAATGCGCACTTTTCCTGAAGCTCCTGCGCCAAGGAACGGAATCCGGCGCCCCAGATCTGGAAGGTCCAGCGTGGAGCCCGATGCGGGAAATGATGGCCGAGATTACACGGAGCCGTGCCCAGCAAGGTTTCACTCCCTCCGAAACCGCCACTTTTGTCTTTTCCTTCAAAAAGCCCCTGTTTGCCCGCCTGCGTGCTCAATTTCAGGGCGATGCAGAGGCCCTCGTGACAGAGCTTTGGTCAGCAACTGAACTGCTCGATTCCATCGGACTCTACACAGTTGAGGCCTATCTGAAATCACGGGAAGAGCTGATCCGCCGGCAGCAGGAAGAGATGCTCGAGTTATCGACACCGGTCGTCAAGCTGTGGGAAGGAATCCTCGCGCTTCCCATCATTGGCACCCTCGATAGCGCGCGCACGCAGGTGGTGATGGAAACCTTACTGGAGAACATCGTGAAGACGAACTCCAAGGTCGCCATCATCGATATCACGGGTGTTCCGACGGTCGATACCGTCGTAGCCCAGCATCTTTTGAAAACCGTGACGGCGGCACGCCTGATGGGCGCCGATTGCATTATCAGCGGGGTCCGTCCGCAGATCGCTCAAACCATTGTCCATCTCGGCATTAATCTGCTCGATGTGACAACCAAATCCACGCTTTCTGACGCATTCGCTCTGGCTTTGCAGCGAACAGGCTTAGCCATGGGTCACTCGCAGCCCCGCGGCGCATAGGAGATTCGTGGAAAAAATACCTATTCTTCGGATGGGCGATCTTCTCCTGGTTACCATCCAGGTCGATATGCACGACCGGCTGGCCATGACGCTGCAGGACGATCTCACGCAGCGCATCAGCGAGACCAGCGCTCGCGGAGTGTTGATCGACATTTCCACGCTGGAGATTGTGGATTCTTTCATTGGACGCATGCTCGGCAACATCGCTGCCATGTCGCGAGTGCTGGATGCCGAGACCGTCGTTGTCGGCATGCAGCCGGCGGTTGCTATTACCCTTGTGGAACTTGGAATGTCGTTACCCGGCGTTCGCACTGCGCTGAACGTGGACGCCGGTATGGAGTTGCTGCGCCAGTCGGTAAACGGCCGCAAGGGAAATAACCATGGCAGTCGTTTCTAGCGAATCGATACCGCTGCTGGCGGAGCAGGACATCGTGCTGGTCAGGCGCCGGGTACGCGAGACTGCCTCGACTATCGGGTTGTCGCTGGTCGACCAGACCAAAGTTGTGACCGCCGCCAGTGAACTCGCTCGCAATACGCTGATCTACGGTAAGGGCGGGGCCATGCAGTTGGAGAGCCTGAATGGGCCGCGGCTGGGTATCCGCCTCACATTTCAGGATAACGGCCCAGGCATTCCCGACGTTGAATTGGCTCTTCGCGACGGTTTTACTACTGGGACTGGACTGGGGCTGGGACTGGGTGGCACCAAGCGCCTGGTCAACGAGTTCGAGATTCAGTCAAGAGTTGGTGAGGGGACGAAAGTGGTCATCACACGATGGAAGTAACCATCTCGAGAGACCCGAGAGTAATCCACGTCAGCGACGCCACCCACGCCGGAGAAGCCCGGCGGAGAGCCGCTTCGTTCGCCGAGCGACTCTCTCTGGGCGAACGGGCATCTGCGTCTCTCGCGATCGTGGTCACCGAGATGGTTACGAACTTAGTGAAACATGCGGGCAACGGCAGGCTGCTTCTTGATCCAATCGCTTCAAATGGCAATCGCGGCATGCGAGTTCTCGCACTGGATAAAGGGCCCGGAATAAAAGATCTCAGTGCCGCGCTGCGCGATGGTCACTCCACTGCGGGCACTGCCGGAAACGGCCTCGGGGCAATCAAGCGATTATCCGACGTGTTCGACATTCACTCGTCGCTGGGAAACGGAACCGCCGTAATGGCGGAAGTGTGGTCACGAACCGCGGCAAAAGAAAAGCGCTGGGGCGTAGAAGTCGGCGTGGTTTCCCTTCCCGTCAAAGGCGAAGAGGTTTGCGGGGATGGTTGGGGCTATAAAGAGATGCCGGACTCGATGTTGCTGATGGTTGTCGATGGGCTCGGACACGGCATCCTGGCTGCGGAAGCGGCGCGCGAGGCCGAGCGTATCTTCGGCGACGACCATAGCCTGTCGCCAACGCCCATCTTGCAGGATAGCCACCTCTCGTTGAAGAAGACCCGTGGCGCTGCCATGGCGGTCGCATCGCTCGACTTCGAGCGCGAGTTGCTCTCGTTTGCCGGAGTTGGGAACATTTCGGCTTCTCTCGTTGCGCCACAAGGCTCGCGGGGTATCGCGTCGCACAACGGCACCGTAGGGCATGAAGTCCGCAAGATTCAGGAGTTTTCCCTTCCCTGGAGCCCTCAAAGCATACTCGTGATGCATTCCGACGGTCTCAACACCCGCTGGGATCTGTCGCAATATCCCGGTATCTGGAGCAAGCATCCCGCTCTGATCGCAGGACTCCTGTATCGCGATTTTTCGCGCGAACGCGATGACGTTACCGTGTTGGTCGCGAAAAACTGTCAGGAAACGGACATGGCATGAAGTTGACGTTGCTCACGATGGCCGTCCGTTACGAACACGATGTCGTGTTGGCGCGGCAGCGCGCGCGGACAATCGCGGCCTCGCTCAAGTTCGATGTGCAGGATCAAACCAGAATTGCAACCGCGGTGTCGGAGATTGCGCGGAATTGCTTCGAATACGGAGGTGGCGGTTCGGTCGGATTCCACGTGGAGAACGGCGCAAACCGCATGTTCCTGATTACGGTCCAGGACAAAGGCCGGGGAATACGGAATTTGGCTGAGATTTTGGATGGCAAATACGTCTCACCGACCGGCATGGGTCTCGGAATGATCGGCGCCAAACGCCTCATGGATTACTTTCAAGTAGAGAGTGAAGCCGGAAAAGGGACTATCGTCGCCCTCGGTAAGGCGATTCCGTCGAAGTTCATGCGGCTCAGCGAAACAGATCTGAATGCACTGCTCAGCTCCATGGAGCGCAAGCCTGAGAATCCATATGACGAGCTCGAACAGCAGAATAAAGAGCTGATGCGCACACTTGAGGAGCTCCGCGAACGCCAGGACGAACTGGCTCAACTCAACAAAGAACTTGACGAAACCAATCGAGGCGTGGTCGCGCTCTATGCGGAATTAAACGACAAAGCTGACTTCCTGCAGCAGGCATCAGAACTCAAAAGCCATTTCTTATCGAATATGAGCCACGAGTTTCGAACTCCGCTGAATTCAGTTTTGGCCCTCAGCCAGATACTCCTCGACCGGATGGACGGAGACCTTACCTCTGAGCAGGAAAAGCAAGTGCACTTTATCCGCCGCTCAGCTCAAGATCTCACTGACTTAGTGAACGATCTGCTGGACCTGGCAAAAGTCGAAGCGGGAAAAGTTACGATTCGTCCTTCGGCTTTCACGGTCGAGTCGTTATTCTCAGCCCTGCGCGGCATGCTTCGCCCATTACTCGCGCAGAACTCTTCGGTGTCGCTGGTTTTCGAAGACCCAGCTGATCTCCCGGAGCTGTATACCGATGAAGCCAAGGTCTCCCAGGTGCTCAGAAACTTTATCTCGAATGCGCTAAAGTTCACCGAACGCGGTGAGGTCAGAGTTTCAGTCGAGCGCGGGCACGACAATACCGTTATATTTTCCGTTGCCGATACGGGGATCGGCATCGCTCCAGAAAATCAGGAGCGGATTTTCGAGGAGTGGACGCAAGTCGAAGGTAAGTTGCACAAAGTCGCCAAAGGAACTGGCCTCGGTCTTCCGCTCTCCCGCAAGTTAACGCAGTTGTTAGGCGGCAGTGTCTACGTAAAGAGTCACTTGGGAACCGGTTCGACTTTTTTCGCGTCCATTCCGATTCGCTTCACCGGTGCTACCGAAGCTGTATATGTTCCGGACATAAAACGAGAGCTCGACGGTTCAAAACTTCCCGTGTTAGTGGTCGAGGACAATCGCGAAGCTCTCTTCATTTACGAAAAATATCTGAAAGGGACCGAATTTCAGGTCATCCCGGCGCAAGATCTCAAAGAAGCACGGCAGGCGTTGCAGGGATTTCGCCCCGTCGCCATCGTCCTGGATGTTCTGCTGCAGGGCGAACATTCCTGGAATCTGCTGCAGGAATTGAAACAAAGTCCTTCGACCCGAAACGTTCCAGTGTTCGTTGTGACTGTCGTTGAAAACCGGCAAAAGGCTCTGGCGCTTGGGGCGAACGCATTTCACTCCAAGCCGATCGACCGGGCCTGGCTGCTCGAGCAACTGGAGGCTACACAGGATCTTCCTCACAATCGAATTTTGGTGATCGACGACGACGAGGTCTCGCGTTATCTTTTGAAGGGCGCACTGGCGAATAGCGGCTACCGTTTGCTCGAGGCCAACGGCGGTCAGGAGGGCATCCGAATGGCCCAGGAGGCAAACCCGAAGGTCATTATTCTGGATTTGAAGATGCCCGACTTAAGTGGCTTCGAAGTTCTTGAAAAGTTGAAACTTGATCCCGAGACCCGCGATATTCCAGTAATCATTCACACCTCGCAACAACTGGATAGCACAGAGCGAGCGCAGTTGCAGGCTGCAGTCGACATTGTTCCAAAAGAAACCGGCTCACGCGACTTGGCGGAAGCCAGAATTGCACAAGCCCTGTCCCGCGCCGGATTGCCATTTGGCCCGGGGGTTTCTTCTGAAGTTCAGTCTAAGCATCAACTGACTAGCACAATGGGATCTTCATCATGCTCCTGAAAGTTCCGGTGTCATCCAGTTCGACGATACTCACCGTTGACGACAACGATGCGCTCCGTTACACCATCACTCGGACCCTCCGTGGCGGAGGCTACACGGTAATCGAAGCACGAACCGGTCTGGATGCGCTGAAGCTTGCCTCTCAATCTCCCGACCTGATCACACTTGACCTGAACTTGCCGGATCTCGATGGATTCGAAGTGTGCCGCCGCCTCAAGTCCGATCCAAAGACGGCTCACATTCCCATCCTTCATATCTCAGCCACATTCGTAGAACCCGAACATCGCGTTCGTGGGCTGGAAGCCGGAGCGGACGGTTATCTTGCGGAACCAATTTCAGGCGAAGAGCTGTTGGCGACGGTGGGCGCATTACTGCGCATGAAACAGGCGGAGCGGGAAGCTCGTCTGCAATCGGCGGAAACCGAAAAAGCTAAAGAGGAATTGAAGAAAGCTCACGACGAACTGGAACGGCGGGTGCACGAGCGCACCGCCCAGCTCGAGCAGAAAAGTGAAGAAATCCGCCAGCTCACCGGCCGGCTATTGCGATCCCAGGATGATGAGCGCCGCCGTCTGGCGCGCGAACTGCATGACAGCACCGGGCAGATGGTCGCCGCGATGAAGATTAACCTCGACCTGCTCAACGAAAAAGTCGACGCCAAAGATCCTGAGATTAAGACGCTGGTCGCCGAGAGCATCGCGATCGTGGATGAAATGAATCGTCAGTTGCGGACCATGTCATACCTTCTTCACCCTCCGCTGCTCGATGAAACCGGCCTGCAGTCGGCCCTGCGCTGGTACACCGAGGGATTTGCCCAACGCAGCGGAATCGAAGTGAACCTGCAGATCAGTCCCGATTTTTGCCGCTTGCCTCACGATCTGGAGATCGCGCTATTTCGCGTGGTGCAGGAATCGCTGACCAACGTGCATCGCCACTCCGGCAGCAGCACCGCGAAGATTCAGCTCGCCCGGGATTCCCAGAACGTTCAGGTAGAAGTCGTCGATAGCGGGAACGGCATGTCCTCCGGCCTTTACGATGGAAAATTCATCCCCGGTGTCGGCATTATGGGCATGCAGGAACGAATGCGGCAATTTGGCGGCAATTGCGAAATCATCTCCACGCAGAAAGGTACCACCATCCGGGCCACCGTGCCGGTTAAGAATTTTCTGCGCGAAGCGGTGTGAAATCCTGGGACACTATCTGCTTTTGGACAAAAAAGCCCGCTCGCGACAGCGGGGCTTTTCGATCTTACTCACGGGCTGAAAGCCGATAGCGCCTTTAGTGCATGTCGCCCATGCCGCCGCCGTGTCCACCGCCCGGTATTGGAGCTTCCTTCTTTTCCGGAATCTCCGCAATCAGAGCTTCGGCGGTGAGCATCAACGACGCAATCGAGCCCGCATGGTCAGTGCGATGCGCACCAGCCTGTTCCAAAAAGCCAAGCCCCGAGCGAATCGCTCGGGGCTCGCAGATACCAAACACCGCTCGCCAAACACTTACTATGATAAGTCAATGTGGCCCATAGTCAAGCACCATTAGTGCCGGTCGAGTGACCCGAGGAGGGCAAGGGAGTCGAACCCTAGTGGCTGAAAAACCACTCAACCGTTTGGCAAGCGGTGTCCAGTACCCACTGGCAATACCCTCCTAAACGCCGCTCGCTCAGTTAAATTCTAACGACGCGCCAAGAGGCCGCAGCAAAATTGCTAAGAAAAAACTAACAGCAGTTCCCGAATCCGTCCAAAAAAAGCCCCGCTCTTGCGAGCGAGGCTTTTGATTTTTACTGACGGCTGAAAGCCGATAGCTGACAGCTTTCTTAGTACATGTCGCCCATGCCGCCGCCGTGTCCGCCGCCTGGCATTGGAGCTTCCTTCTTTTCCGGAATCTCCGCAATCAGGGCTTCGGTGGTGAGCATCAACGACGCAATCGAGCCCGCATTGGTCAGTGCAGTGCGCACGACCTTCGTGGGATCGAGCACGCCGGCCTTTACCAGGTCTTCGTACTCGTCGTTCAGGGCGTTGAAGCCGTAGTTGGCGTCCTTGGAGTCGAGCACCTTGCCGAGTACGACCGCGCCTTCCTGGCCGGCGTTCTCGACGATCTGGCGCAACGGCTCCTGCAGAGCCTTCTTCACGATGTTGATCCCGATCTGTTCATCCGGATCTTCCATCTTTATCTTGTCCAGAGCCGCGCCGCAACGAGCCAGCGCCACTCCGCCGCCGGGGACAATACCCTCTTCCACGGCTGCGCGTGTCGCATGCATCGCATCTTCCACGCGGGCTTTCTTTTCTTTCATTTCGGTTTCGGTTGCGGCGCCGACTTTGATTACGGCCACGCCACCGACCAGCTTCGCCAACCGCTCCTGCAGCTTCTCGCGGTCGTAGTCGCTGGTAGTCTTGTCGATCTGGCTGCGAATTTCTTTCACGCGGCCTTCGATCTCAGCATGCTTGCCCTTGCCTTCGACGATGGTGGTGTTGTCCTTGTCGATGGTGATCTTCTTGGCTTGGCCGAGATCGCCGACCTGCACGTTCTCGAGCTTAATGCCGAGATCTTCCGTGATCGCCTTGCCGCCGGTCAGGATCGCGATATCCTGCAACATCGCCTTGCGGCGATCGCCGAATCCGGGAGCCTTTACGGCTGCAACTTGCAGCGTGCCACGCAGCTTGTTGACGACGAGAGTTGCGAGCGCTTCGCCCTCGACATCTTCTGCGATGATGACGAGCGGCTTGCCGCTCTTCGCAATCTGCTCGAGCAATGGCAGCAGATCTTTCATGGAGCTGATCTTCTTCTCGTTGATCAGGATATAGGCGTTCTCGAGTGCAACTTCCATGCGCTCGGGATCGGTGACGAAATAAGGAGAGAGGTAGCCGCGGTCGAACTGCATGCCTTCGACCACTTCAAGCTGAGTCTCGAGCGTCTTCGACTCTTCGACGGTGATAACGCCATCCTTGCCGACCTTCTTCATGGCTTCGGCAATGATGTGTCCGATGGTCTCGTCGTTGTTCGCCGAGATCGTGCCCACCTGTCCAATCATGTCTCCAGAGACGGGCTTGGAGAATTTGTCGAGTTCCCCTTTTTCGCGATTGCCTTCTTTGTCGAGCTTGCCGCAAACGGTGATCACGGCCTTCTCGATGCCGCGCTTCAGGGCCATCGGATTCGCGCCAGCTGCAACCGTCTTGACGCCTTCGCGATAAATTGCCTGGGCGAGGACAGTGGCCGTGGTGGTCCCATCGCCGGCCACATCCGATGTCTTGGAAGCGACTTCGCGAACCATCTGGGCGCCCATGTTTTCCAGGCCGTCTTTCAGTTCGATTTCTTTTGCCACGGTAACGCCGTCCTTGGTGATGGTCGGCGAACCGAACTTCTTTTCGATAACGACATTGCGGCCCTTGGGGCCGAGCGTGACCTTTACTGCGTCGGCAAGAAGATTCACGCCGCGCAGAATTGCCTGCCGCGACTCTTCTCCATGTACGATTTGTTTTGCCATTGCTTTTTTCTCCTGATGATTTCTATTTGCAGGATTGACCTGCGGAATTTCTATTTACTGCTATTGCTGTCGGGAACATCCTTCGCGCAAAAGACACGCGCAAGATGACGCCAGCGGGCACAAAGGCCCGCGACCGCCCTATTTCCTCGACCCTGCCAGTTCCTTCTTCGACGGGCTGGCCGCGCCGGTCAGAATGCCGAGAACTTCGTCTTCCTTCATGATGATGTACTCTTCACCGTCGATCTTGATCTCGGTGCCGGAATACTTGCCGAAGAGAATGCGGTCGCCTTCCTTTACAGCCAGAGGGAAGGTCTTGCCTTCATCATTGGTGCGGCCTTTGCCGGTTGAAATTACTTCGCCTTCCTGCGGTTTGTCTTTTGCGCTGTCTGGAATGATGATGCCGCCACGAGTGGTCGAAGCCTCTTCCACGCGACGGACCAGAATACGGTCATGTAGTGGGCTGAACTTAGCCATAGTTGCAACTCCTTTCAAAGTTGGTAGAAGGTTGATACGACGTAACCCTATGAAATTATAGTGGGATAGGACGATCTGTTAGCAGTCTCGCCTACTGAGTGCTAATTATAGGGATGTGAGTGGGGAGTTGTCAAGGGGTGGTTGTTATTTGCTGAGGAGTGTCCAGCTTATTACTCGGCGATTGCTTGCATCCTCGCAGTCAATAGCCCCTCGGCGAGCCGCAAGCTATCCTTACGCAAGGAGTTTGTGCGGAGGCAGGGATCTTTTTGTCTGGATGGCGCCATCTTGTTTGCCGCGTCGTGATTGTGATCCTGCCGGCATCTCTCTGCGCCCAGGACGCCAATCGCGGCCTGCTGCACAGTGACGGAGGAACCTGGCTCAACGAAGTCCCGGCCACGCCGGTGGCCGCAATCTTTCCCGATTCTCTGGTGCAAACCCAAGCCGGACATGTCGCACGAATTGATGTTGAAGGTTCGAGCGTTCTCATCGCGCCCGAAACCATGGTGCAATTTCAAGGTCACGATCTGGTGCTCGACCATGGCAGCCTGCATCTGGATACTTCGCGCGAGATGGAAGTGATTGTGGGATGCATCACCATCAGTCCGGTCCGCGCAGACCGCACTGAGTACGAGGTGACGGACGGCGCCGGCAAGGTGAGAGTACTGGCGTCGAAGAACGATGTAAAGATTCACGCGCATGAAAAGCTGGTTGGGAAAAAACAAGGCGAGTCGTCGGACACGATCGTGCATCAGGGCGAGCAGGTGGAGCGATCGGAGCGCTGCGCGGCGGCGCCGGAGCCGCAACGTGCCGGGATCGCGGGCGTGGGAGAAGGATTGAATTCATGGCAGGCATTGCTCGGCGGAGGCGCTATCGCGGGCGTGCTGATCTGCCTGGGTCTCTGCCATGACGATGATCCTGCCAGTCCGGATAGGCCTTGACCTTGCCACTCTAAGTTTGCTGCGGCCCGGCAGAGGACAGGCGGCGCAGCTTGCGGCCTTCGCGCAGCAGAAATCCCATATACAGGACGACGGCGACGTTAATCACAAATACGCCCAGACGCAGCACAGTTATGCCGTGCACGAGTTCGCGGATTTCGAACGGGAACAGCAGCATTCCCGAGCCGAATGCAATCCACTCGGCCCAGGTGCGTTCTTTCCACAGACCGTAACCTTCCGCGAATCTCAGAGCGGCATACACGAACGTGAGTTTTACCGCGAGCCAGAGGCGGGCGTCGGTAATGTCGTCGGCAAAGTCGAGGAAAAGCTGCGCTGCGCGCCTGTCGGTGCTGATGTGCAAGAGCGCCAGAAGACTTTCGGCAATGACCCAAGCGTCTTTGTGCAGCAGAAGAATCGCCAGTACGCCCACTGACAACCCTAGAATGCCTTTAGTGAATTCGAGCGACGCGACCGCACGGAGCAAATTCTTTCGCGCGCGCTGCCGGTCGATATTCCTTAAAGGCAGGAGCATGCGCCTTCAGTTCTTGCCGGCCCGCACTGCCGCCCGCAACTCGTTCACAATCTCATGTGACGCTTCGATTGCTGCCGCATGCTGGTTCACATTGAAAGAAATCGCGCCCACGCGGGCGTGTCCGCCGCCGCCGTAACGCTCGCATATCTTGGCTAAGTTGACCGCCGGCTCCTGGGGCGCCCACGGGTTCGATCCCACCGAAACCTTCACGCGGAAGCTGCTCTTGCTCAATCCGACGCTGTAAATGGATTCAGGATGCAGATAGTACGGGACGAACTTGTTATACCCCTCTAGGTCCTGATCGGTAACGTCGAAGAAGATGGTGCCGTCGCTGCACTCCGTTCGCTGCTTCATGATCTCAATGGACAACTGATGACGGCGAAGCAGGGGCGGCAACAGTGGAGCCACAAACGGCTCTTCCAGAATCGCCTCCAGCGGCTTAGTGGCGAGGAGCGGAATCAGGTTAGGGACAAAACTTTGGTCTGGCGCGGATTCGATCACCATAGTCAGCTTCATGGCCGCGGCTTTCATCTCCACCGCCGTTTGGGCATCCGGATACAGCGCGCCGTCGATCACATCGGTCCAGCGAACAAGATCCGCCACCGGAGCGGGGTTAAATCCGAAGCGTTGCTGGGCGATCATCGCAATGAAGCTGGTGCATGATTTGAAACCCGGATCGTAAAACTTGCGATTGCTTTCGTCGTGCTCGAAGTGAGCCGCGTCGGCGGCGGAAAGAAAAGCGCTCTCGTGATGATCGAACCACCACGTGATCTTCGGTGAACTGGAGTATTTGAAGTCGACAATGGCGTTTTCGTCGCCGTCGAAGTGCGATTCGTCGAAAAGTGCTCCGGCGCGGTGCAGCAGGCCGGAGTAAACGAATTGCACATCTTCGCGAATGCGCTCCCGATAGAAACGCGCGAATAAGGCGGCGGAAGAAGCTCCGTCGAAGCACTTGTCGTGATAGAACACTCTAACTTTCAATGATCGCCCCAGTTCGACACAAAATTCTCATCGCCGGTACGCCTATCCGCGAATCTCGGCAAGTCCGACAAAAGCTAATAGGATTGACAGCTTATGGAAAGAAAGTCAAGAGGAAGCTGCGAACCGGTAACAGACATTCGAACGTTCTTTGGCGAATGAAAATTACACGTTCCTCTGGACTTTTTCCGCTTGCCGCTCTGCCACAGTTCCAATCAAGGGCAGCTTGAACATTTCTCCTTGCAAGGCTTTCACGATCAAAACCACCCAAGTGATCAGTACTGCCAAAACCATAACGATCGACACCAGTGAGATTAAGAGATAGCCGATCACCGGAAGAAGACTCATCGCCACGCCGAAAATCCGGACGGCGGCCGCGATGACAATCGCAATCAGCCATGCGCCGATGCATTGGAACGAATGAAAGCGCACGAAGCGATTCTTGCTGTAAGGCTCGACAAAAAGGAATACAAAAGCCGGCACAAGAAAGTAAGCGAGCGCCCCGGCGACGACTTCCGGCAAGGCGCCGACCTGGCCGCGTGCGCGCTCTACGGAAAGCATAGGCCGGCCGCAATCAGGGCAAAAGGCCGCTTCTTCTGGCATCGGCGCGGAGCAGTCTGGGCAGGAAATGGCCATGAATTCAGACTGGACGCGAAACTCCGTTTTTCTTGCGGCACTCCTCGCAGACTCCATAAATCTGGAATGTGTGACGGGTGGTTGCGTAGTGGTATTTGTGGCCGATCTCCTGCTCCAATTCGCCGACTTCTTGAGAAAAAAATTCCACAGAACTGCCGCACTCCGTGCACACCATGTGGTGATGGCTGCGCCGGTTGTATTGATGCTCGTAGCGGGCGATGCCGTCGTGAAAGGCCACTTCGCTGGCCAGCCCGCACTCGGCCAGCAGTTTCAGTGTTCGATACACCGTCGTAAAGCCAATTCCAGCATCTTTCTTCTGCACGACGCGGTGGAGTTCGTCGGTCGACAGGTGGTCACGGGTTTCGAGAAAAGTGCGCAAAATCGTATCGCGCTGCGCGGTCTGCTTCAGGCCCACGCGCTTCAGATGCTGGTGGAGGATCTCCTGCGCCTCGCGAACCATTTCGCGAGAGATGGAGGGCTGGTCATCGATGCGTTTTTGCAGCATGGGCGGAATCGAATGCGAGTCTGACCGGGTTGCGCCTGAAGACGATGCCGGTTGGCGGTGCTAGGTAGAATAACATCCTGGCGTCTTGAAAATGAAATTCAATTTCAAGATGGGGATCTTGATTTACCGGCAACGACACTAAGCAGCACAGAGGAAGCGGTTACTATTCTCTTCGCCACAGCGCGATGCCGTCGGATCCCAGGGCGAGCGCGCCCAGGGCGAGTCCATCGGCAGAAGAGAGCGGCGGTAAACTGGACGCGCGTCCGGAATTGGTTTCTGATCGAGGCAGTTGTATCGCCGGGCACTGCCACCTAAAATCAAGTTCTCCATGAGCACTCTGGCTTCATCGAATGTCCGCGTCTCGCGCCGCAATCCTGCGGTGCGCATTTTTCTCTGGTTTTTCGTTGTCGTAGCGATCTTGATTGCGGCCGCGATTGGATTTGCTTACTTCGTTGCGCGTTCTGCGCTGCCTCAGTTGGATGGAAGTTTGCCAGTGAAAGGCCTTTCGGCCCCGGTTAAAGTCACACGCGACCATCACGGAGTGCCGACCATCGAAGCGGCAGGTCTGGAAGATTTATTTTTTGCGCAAGGGTTCGTCACCGCGCAGGATCGGCTTTGGCAGATGGATGTGATGCGGCGCTTCGGAGCTGGGGAGCTGTCGGAGATTCTGGGTGAAGCGACTCTTACGATCGACCGCGAGCAACGTGTCCTGGGATTGCGCGCGGCCGCGAAACAATCGTTGCTGATGTCGACTCCGCGCGATGCATCGTATTTCGACGCGTATGCCCGCGGAGTGAATGCGTTCATCGAGAGCCATGGCGGCCGCCTGCCGATAGAATTTCGCATTTTGCATTATCGGCCGAAGCCTTGGCAGCCGGAAGATTCCATTGTGATTGCGAATCAGATGGTGAAGGATCTCAACTTCTATACGTTTCGCGACGCTTTGGATCGCGAAAAGATTTTGGCCAAGCTGGGGCCGGAGTTGACCGCTGACTTGTATGTGAACCGCTCGTGGCACGATCGTCCGCCGACGGTGATGCGCGCGGATTTGAACCAAGAACAGAACCCGACGGATTCCGACGATGATGACGACGATGACGATGGTCCCGACAACTCGGTTACGCAGAACCAGTCCGCTGAGGGAATTTGGCAGCGCGGGCGACCGCTTGCGGTGAACGGATCAAATGACTGGGTTGTTTCTGGCGACCACACCGTTACAGGGAAGCCGCTGCTCTCGAATGATATGCATCTCGGGCACCAGATGCCGAACCTGTGGTATGAGGCGCATCTGAAATCGCAGAACTTTGACGTGGCCGGGGTGACGCTGCCGGGGATGCCGTATGTGATTGTCGGCCACAATCAAAGAGTCGCGTGGGGATTCACCAACGTCGGTCCCACGGTCGCCGATGCATTCATCGAAAACTTCAACCCGCAGGGAGCATATGAAACGCCGAAGGGATGGCAGCAGCCGGAACATCGTACGGAAGTGATTCACGTCAAAGGCCAGCCGGACGTAACGGTCGACGTGAAGATCACGCGGCACGGTCCGATCATTACCGATATCCTGCCGGGTGAGAAGCGACCGATCACTCTGCGCTGGACTTTATACGACGGACTACACATGCCGTTTTTCGATGTCGATTCCGCACAGAACTGGGACGAATTTCGCAAGGCATTTTCGCTGCTCGATGCACCCGGGCAAAACGTCGTTTATGCCGACGTCGATGGAAATATTGGATATCAAACGACCGGGCATGTTCCGATTCGCGCCGCCGGCGATGGAAGCCTCCCCGTCAGCGGCGCCGATGACACCCATGAATGGACCGGCTACATTCCCTTCGACAAACTGCCGAGCATCTACAACCCACCGTCTGGAGTGATTGCAACGGCGAACGGCCGCATCACGCCAAATAAGTATCCCTATTCGATCAGCGCCGAGTGGGAGGCGCCATGGCGCACCGAGCGCATTTATCACGTGCTCGAATCGGGACGAAAATTTTCGGCGGCGGACATGCTTGCCCTGCAGAACGACATTCACTCCGAGAACGACTTGTTCGCAGCCGAGCGATTTGTCTACGCCGTTGATCATGCCGCGAAACCGTCTTCGCGCGCACGGCAAGCAGCCGATCTGATGCGCAATTGGGACGGCAGAATGTCGGCGTCTTCTGCCGCGCCGACGCTCGCGGTGCGCTCACAGCGGGAGCTTACTCGCCTACTGCTCGAGCCTCGATTGGGTGCGGCTCCCGAAAACTTGAAAGAACAGAACGCGACTCTAAGTTGGCAGACTTACCACTGGCAAATGCGGACAGTGTGGCTACAGAACATCATGCTGCATCAGCCGAAGCGCTGGTTGCCCGAGAAATATGCGAACTATGACGAATTGCTGGCGGCTGCGGTCGAAGCTGCCGTGGGCGAAACGCAGGCTCCAAAGGATCTCGCCAAGTGGTATTGGGGGAAAGTCAATGCGGTCGAGATCGAGCACCCTGTGTTGAGTAAGATTCCACTCATTGGGCGCTGGGCGGGGCCCGGCGTGAACGAGCAGTCGGGCAGTGTTTACTGCGTAAAGGCAGTCGCACCTGATCACGGTCCATCTGAACGCTTTACCGCAAATCTTGCCGACCTGGATCAATCCACTCTGAATACGGTAACTGGGCAGGGAGGGAATTTCCTCAGCCCTTATTACATGGATCAGTGGCAGGCATGGTACGAAGGATCGACCTTCAATTTGGCATTTACTTCACTGGCCGTGAACTCGGCGGCCGCTCACTCCTTGACGCTGGAGCCGTAAAAGTAACTGACCTACCGCCGGATACCGGAGAAAACACAGGAAAATCGCCTAGAAGAAATCTACGGCCTTCACGTCGGTAATCTGCCCAGTGATCGTAATCGTTCCTGTCTCGATGAACTGCGTGATCAGCAGACTGTCAATGGTCGTATCGTAGACGCGCAAGTTGCCGCCCTGGGCTACATACTCGACATAGCGGCTGGCGAAACTCTGGAACCCGGTTACATCTCCGTTGTCGGGAGGGATCACCGCGGTCAGATTACCGGGAGTCATCGTGTTGAAAATCGAAAGGCAGCCTCTAATCTCACCAACCGGAGCGTTCACATTGCCGATGTTCGTGCAGGTGTGCGATCCGATGAAGAGCTGGCCGTTGTTGCTGATGTCGATGCGGTCGTGGTAGCCATCGGTGATCACAACCCGGCCGGTTACAGTCATCGTTCCCAGGTTGATGATATCGAGACGCCCGCAGGTAGTTGCGGCTGTGGTCTGGCCCGTACAGGCGTGGTTGGTCGCAGGCGTACCTGCCACGTATAACGTAGAACCATCCAGCAGGCCGATGGTGGCGGCGTCGACTGGCAGAGGAGCACCCACGGCCAAATTAGCCATATCTAACGTCTGCACGCTCGCCTGCGTGCCTCCGCACTGCGGTCCGCAGTTTAAGACGTAGGCTGTGCTGTTGTCGGTGCTGAAGACTGCATAAACCGGACGGTCGAAACCAGGGACCACGGTTGTGATCGCCCCTCCGGTGTTCAACTGCAAGGGTGAAACAACGGTCACCGCATCCGAGTCATTGCTGAAGGCCAGAAGCTGGTTTCCCCCGGAATTCGATACCACGGTTTGCGCGCTGGGAACGTCGATCGAGGCGGTGACGCTATCCGACGAAAGATTCATGGCTACGATTGCTCCCGGAGGCGATCCGATCACCGGAGCGGATGGAACCGCCGCATAGCCAATCGTGTTCGAGACCGCAACCATGCTTATGGTTGGACCAGGCAGCGCGATAGTTCCTACCAATGTTGAGGTTTTTGTGTTCACGACGTCGATATTGTTCGTGGCCGAATCGAAGACCATGACGACCGCGCGCTGCGGAGACATCATCATGTATCCGGGGGAGGATCCTGCATTGACGCGCGGCGTCTGCTCCAGTGTGTCGTATTCTCCATTGATGACGACCAGGCCGGCCGTTGACGTAAGGCTGGAAGCGCTCTGAGAGGCCCAAACGCGGGTTGGCAGCTTGTTCGATGGCAAGTTGCTCGGCGACGCGCTGCCGCACGATACCAAGCCAAAACTTGTCAGAACGATCACGGCAGAAAGCAGAGCGGTTTTCTTCAAACAGTCAGGCTCCTAACCACTGAGGAAAGCTGGATTTAGCGCGAAGTAGCAGATTATACCAGAGCTTCAGAACCGGACTCTTCGCAGCGCCGCCACACCGCCCATCACTGGATCAATCTGGTTCCCTTCACTGCCGAAAAATGCCCTCATCCTGTATTCTGATCGTTATGGCGTCTGATCTTCTCACTCGCATCAAACAGTACCCTGCTCTTTGCGATGGAGCTATGGGCACCCTGCTTTACGCCAAGGGTGTTTTCATCAATCGTTGCTACGACGAGCTGAATCTTTCCCAACCCGACCTGATCCGCGGCATTCATCACGAATACTTGCAGGCCGGTGCCGAGATTATCGAAACCAATACTTTCGGAGCAAATTCCTTCCGGCTGGCGCGTCACAGCCTGGCCGACAAAGTTTCTGAGATTAACCGGGTCGGCGCCAAACTGGCACGAGAGGCCGCCAAGAGTTTCGATGTTTGGGTTGCAGGATCGGTTGGCCCGCTGGGGACCAGAATCGAGCCGCTGGGGAAAACTTCCTTCGAAGAGGCCCGCCAGGCGTTCCGCGAACAGATTGTGGCGCTGGTGGAAGGTGGCGTCGATTTGCTCATGATGGAAACCTTCGGCTACCTTGAAGAGCTTCATCAGGCAATTCTCGCTGCAAAAGAAGTCGCGCCTAAGCTGCCGCTGATCGTTCAAGTGACGATCGACGAAGATGGCAATTGCCTCGATGGCTCCGATCCGGAGACGTTTGCACCGCGGCTGGAGGAGTGGGGCGCGGACGTCATCGGTTGCAACTGCAGCGTAGGTCCGGTAGCCATGCTGGAGGCAATGGAGCGGGTGCGGGCCGCCACGTCCCTGCCGCTCTCGGCGCAACCGAATGCGGGCATCCCGCGCTCGGTCGAAGGCCGGAACATCTATTTGTGCTCGCCTGAATACATGGCGAGCTACGCGCGAAAGTTTGTCGCAGCCGGAGTGCGCATCGTGGGTGGATGCTGCGGCACAACTCCTGATCACATTCGCGTGATGAAGTCAGCTCTGCGCGTCGGCGAAGCTAGAGGAAAAGCGCCTGCCGCCCATGCGACCACCGCTACGATCCATACTGCTGCGCCCGCGCAGCCTTTGGAAGAAAGATCGACCCTCGGCTACAAGCTGGTGCGCGGCGAATTCGTGACCATGGTAGAAATCGTTCCCCCCAAGGGGACTGATATCGGGAAGGAGCTGGAAGGCTCGCGCTTTCTGAAATCGGTGGGCGTGGATGCGGTGAATATCCCCGATAGCCCGCGGGCCTCGGCACGCATGAGCAATCAGGCGCTGTCGCTTCTGATCCAACGCGACGCGGGAATCGATGCTATTTTGCACTACACCTGTCGCGATCGGAATGTGCTCTGCATACAAAGTGATCTGCTGGGCGCGGCAGCCGTGGGAATCAAGAACCTCATCTGCATCACGGGCGATCCGCCGAAGATGGGGAACTACCCCGATGCGACGGCGGTGTTCGACGTAGATGCCATTGGTCTGGTCAATATCGTTCACAACTTGAACCGAGGACTCGATATTGGCGGCAATCCGATCGGAGTCGGGACCAGCTTCGTCATCGGCGTGGGTGCAAACCCGGGCCTGACCGACCTCGATGAAGAAGTTCGCCGCTTCGAATACAAAGTTCAAGCCGGAGCGGAATACGCCGTCACCCAACCGGTGTTCGACATCCGGCTGCTGGAGAATTTCCTGCGGCGCATCGAGCATTGCCGCATACCGGTGATAGCGGGAATCTGGCCGTTAGTCAGCGTGCGCAATGCCGAGTTCATGAAGAACGAACTGCGCGTGTCGGTACCGGAATCAATTCTTGAACGCATGGCGCGGGCGCAAAACCCGGAGGCCGCGAGAGCTGAGGGCGTTGCCATTGCACGAGAGATGCTGATCGCGGTTCGCAATACGGTGCAAGGCGCGCAGATCAGCGCTCCGCAGGGACGCTACAGTTCGGCGGTCGATGTACTGGAGGCCTTGGGATCGAAAAGCGAAGTGCGCGCCAACTAACGACGCTATACATTTGCCCCCTTATCGCACGCATCCAGATTTTACAAAGGTTCCACGCTTCGTCAATGCAATGTCCGGAGATGCGGCGGTATCCTAGATCTGGTGCCGTGCTCGATTCGAACCGCGATCGTATGTCTTATGTTCACGGTCTGCGCATGCGGACAAGACACTCCCTTGCCTGCGAAGCCTGGTTCTTCAAACTCTCCCGGCCAAACTTCAAAATTCACCATCACAGTGACAGACGACAACGGCGTCGGCGTCCCATCGGCTCGCGTACAACTGCAGCCGCTTCCGCCTGGCGCGTCGCTTCACTGCGAAACCGACTTTGCTGGACGCTGCGAGTTCCCTAACTTGTCTTCCGGAAAATACGACCTTTCCGTGGAAAAGACCGGCTACTACGCCGTGCAGCAATCCGGCGTGCCGATCAAAGCCGCTTCCAGTCTCGATGTAACCCTTTCGCATCAGCGAGAGACGCACGAAGTCGTCAACGTCACCGAATCCGCTCCGGCCATCGATCCGGCCCAGGTTTCGACCAAAGAAGAATTGAGCGGGCACGAGATCATCGACATTCCCTATCCCGGATCGCACGATTATCGTGGCGCATTGTTCTTCATGCCGGGAGTCACGCCAGATGCATTTGGGCAGGCTCACGTGGCGGGGGCCGAAACTTATCAAACGGTTGTGCTCCTCGACGGATTCAACGTGAGCCAGCCGACCAACGGCGAGTTGCTGGTACGCACCAGCATCGAATCGTTTCGCTCGGTCGAGGTAACTCCCAGCCGCGAGCCGGCGGAATATGGAAAAGGCTCAGGCGGAGTGCTCGATTTGAATACTAAAATGGGCGACGATCACTTCCATGCCAGCTCGACGGACTTCACTCCTTCGATCCAGACGATTAAAGGAATTTCGCTCTCGCAGTGGACGCCCATCGTCACAGTCTCGGGGCCGATAAGCAAAGGCAAAGTCTGGTTCATCGACGCTGTGAGCGGCGAGTACGACAACAACATCGTGCAGCAACTGCCCTCCGGCGCCGATAGCGACCACGTCTGGCGTATGGACAATCTCGCCAAGCTGCAATCGAACCTCACCGCGCGCAACATCGTAACTGCCAGCTTTCTGTCGAACTATTATCACGATGAATACGACGGATTGTCAGTATTCCAAACTCAGCCAACCACGCCCACTGACGCGGAAACCGCCTACCTTGGGTCGCTGAAGGACCAATATTACTTCCACGGCGCGTTGCTGGAGAGCGGCTTTGGTGTAAATCAATACACGCTCGCTTTCACTCCGCACGGGACGGCGCCATATATTCAGACCACGGGAGTGGCTGGGGGCAATTACTACCTCAACGAAAGCACTCTCGCGCGCCGAGTGCAGGGAGTGGCGAATCTTTATCTGCCGCCAAGGCAATGGCACGGCCGGCACGACGTCAAGCTGGGCGTAGATTTTGATCATCTCAACTACGACGCTCAATTCCTGCGTAATCCAATTTCATTCTTGCAGCCGAATGCACCATTGCAATCCTGCGCCACGGGAACAAACGGCGTTCCAGTGCCCCCTTATATCTGCGCGCGCTACTCCGTTTTCACCCCCGGCAACTACTCGACAATCTTCAACACCGAAGCCTCGGCGTACGTGGAAGACAAATGGCTAATCACGAACCGGCTGCTCATTGAACCTGGCTTCCGCTTCGATGAGGATCAGATCGTCCGTAGGCCCCTACTTTCGCCGCGTCTAGCTGGAACTTACATACTCGATGATGAAAGTAATACGAAAATTTCAGCGGGCGTCGGAATCATCTACGATGCCACTACGCTCGGGATAATCCATCAGCCCTTGGAGGGGCAGAGGATTGATTATTTCTTTAACAGCATGATGCAACCGACGGACGAGAATGGCTCTGTCATTTCGGCCCCCACTCCCGTGCCGACGAACTTTTCAGCCAATCGTTCGAATCTTGCTGCACCGCGCTACCTGAACTGGAGCCTTGGGCTCGAAAAAAAACTTCCCTACGCCGTATTCATAAAGCTGGAGTTTCTTGAGAAGCGCGGCACTGACGGCTTCGCTTACAACACGCTGAACGGAGCGGTCAGTGGCGAGTATTTGCTGGGCAACGGGCGCGATGACCGCTACGATGCCTTTCAGGTAAGTTTGCGGCATCGGTTTCACCAGTACTACGAAGTGTTTGGCGCCTACACGCGGTCGACGTCGCATACCAACGAAGTTTTTGATTTCAGCCTCGATATTCCCTTATTGAGCGCGCAATTGCCCGGCCCCTATCCTTGGGACACTCCGAACCGTTTTGTTGGCTGGGGAATTCTGCCGTTTTTCCGGCTGCCGATCCTGCACAAAGTCGATCTGGTCTATTCGGGAGAGGCCCGCACCGGACTTCCCTTCTATGCCACCACCGATCAGGGAGAACTCTATCCCGGCGACCCTCCCGGCAAGTTGCGACTGCCGATGTTCTACACGATTAATCTGCAGTTCGAAAAACGTTTCCATTTATTTGGACGATACTGGGCGCTGCGCGGGGGCTTCGACAATATCACCAACCATGCCAATGCTGCCCTGGCCAACGGAGTGCTCGACTCGGCCCATCCATTTCCGACGTTTATCGACGGCAATACGCGCGCCTTCACTGGACGCATCCGCTTCTTGGGTAAAAACTGACTCGTAAGGTTTGGCCCTGGAATCCGAATGCATGCCTTGGGACTGGCGTTCCAATTTTGAACACGGGCATTAATCCCTCCGTAGCTTTCGAGAAAATTCACTGGACACTGCAAATAAGAAATGGCATTACAATAGGCACAGGAGCGAACTCCGTTGGCCAAATTTGAAGAGTGTCTCCAGCGACTCGAAACCATCGTGCAGGAGCTTGAGAAAGGAGAAGTGCCTTTGGAAAAAAGCCTCACTCTGTTTGAAGAAGGCATGAATCTTTCTTCCGCCTGCCGCAAAGAGCTGGAGCAGGCCGAAGGCAAGGTTGAAATCCTGCTGAAGAAAAACGGAAAACTGCAGGCTGAACCGTTTGATCCATTAGCCGAAAAAGCGCCATCTCGCAGGTAGCTGCTCACCGGACGTGAGGGCTACGCAGTTGCATTGTCTGTGGAGTAGTGGTTCCGAACCCTTCCCCGCAGCCCTAATCCGCCGTTTTTGACGGTCGTTGGTCAGGAGGATACATGGGCCCGAGTGTCGTTATTGTCGAAAGTGACTCCAGAGTGGTGAAATCACTCTCTTCCCACTTCCATTCCGTTTATCTCACACGTCCTGGGGAGGAACTCCGCCAGCGCGTTGCCAAGAGCCGGCCGGAAGCCGTGATTCTTGACATGGAACAGTCTCGCTTGAGCGATGTGCGCGACCTGCGCCAGGATTTTCCTTCGCTCCCGATTTTATGCACCCATCGCGTTCCGGATGAGGAACTGTGGATTGCGGCTCTTGACGCCGGCGCCAGCGACGTTTGCTGTACGGACGAGGTTCAGAATGTTCTGGCCGCGGTGCTGCGCAATGCGGCCCTGGCAAAAGCCGCAGTAGCATAAGGAGTCCGCAACCGAGTCAACCAATGAGCACGCCCTGGCGTGCTCATTTACTTTTCCTGCCCTGCCTTCTCTGCGCGCCGCTTGTTATACTCACTCGTCAATGTTGCAGAAGACTCTCGATCAAGGGCGCTCGCTGACGGACGCGGCGCTCGACCGCCTCATTCCCCTGGAAACCCAGAACCCCGTCTCTATTCACAAGGCCATGCGCCACAGCGTGTTCGCCGGAGGCAAGCGGTTGCGTCCGGTTCTGTGCATGGAGGCCGGACGCATGATCGCCGGATCGTTGCCCGATAAGATCGAGGAACTTGGCGCGGCGGTTGAGATGCTGCATACCTATTCGCTGATTCACGATGACCTTCCGGCGCTCGATAATGACGATTTGCGGCGCGGTCGCCCCACCTGCCACAAAGTTTTCGGAGATGCCGTCGCAATTCTCGCTGGAGACGCGCTGCAAACCCAGGCTTACGAGGTTCTCGCGAGGCTCGCATGTCCCGCGGAGGCACGCGTGCGCATCATCGAAGAAATCGCGCGTGGCACCGGCACGGTCGATGGCATGATCGGCGGCCAGGTCGTCGACCTCGAAGCCGAGCATACCCGCCCGACCGCCGAGATGCTGGAATATATTCACCGCTCGAAGACCGCCGCGCTGATCACCGCCAGCCTCGTGAGTGGGGGCTTATACGCGGGAGCCAAAGATAGCGAGGTCAAGAAGCTGCGCGCCTTCGGGCAGTCAGTCGGCCTTGCCTTTCAGATCGTCGATGACGTGCTCGATGTAACCCAAACTTCGGAGCAACTCGGCAAAACCGCAGGCAAAGACACGGCAGCACAGAAAGCCACATATCCGGCGCTCTTTGGCATTGAAGAATCCGAGCGCAAGGCGGACGAGCTGATTAAACATGCGTTCAGCGAACTCGATAGTTTTGGAGAACGCGCTGACACTCTGAAAGAATTAGCCCGGTTCCTGGTGGAGCGTAAAAGGTAAAGCGGAGCCTCTCCAGGAAATTTGGCGGAAGTTAGCGAAGACCGCGACCTCGACTCATTTCCCGCTCTTAGTGGTTCGACGGCAATGGCCACCTCGCATCCCGATACCTGAAATGCAACAAAAGGATCGCCACAATCGCCACTAAGAACGTGAACCAACTGGCCTCCGGCCCCAACATTCCGCCGGTCAGCCAGTTCGGGCCGGGAAACTGCGCGTCCAATAGCCGCCCCACTGCAAACTCTCCCCCGTTTCTTCCTGAGAAAACGTAGATGAAGGCAAAGTCGAAGGCGGCATGCATGCCGATCGGGAATGCGAGACTTCCGGTGCGACGCAATGCGAGCGTGATGAATATCGTGATCAGGGATACGGCAAACCAGTCCTCCCATCGCTCGAACGGCTTCGTGAAGTAATGGAGTGCTCCGAAGCCAATGGATTCAAGAATGGCCGCGGCCCAGAAACCAATTCCGTCGGCTAACGTATAAAGGAAATAGCCGCGAAAAAGAATTTCTTCGCCCGCGCCGATGAGAAGATTCGCAACCAGCCAAAGGGCAGCATATTTGACTAAGGCAGCACCGCCGACGTCGATTCCGTTCACGTGATAGCCGCCGCTCAAGAAAATCAGAGCGATCACCGCGGATGGCATCGCGAAACCCCAAACCGCGCCCGCCCAGAATTTGCGCCCAACCAACTCGCGAATTCCAGGAATACCGTAAGTGGCAAAGCTGCGGTGTTCGAACAAGGACATGATCAGGGTGGCTAGCAGCGCGACCAGCAGCATAAGAACGTCGGCTAGAATGAGCAACACTGGATGCAAACCCTGGTAGTCCCCCAGTGGCAGACGGTCAAGTCCCCTTCTTCCCACCCATCCGAACGCGAACACCAGAATGCAGAACAAGAGCAGCCGCCAGCCTGCCCGCAACTCCCTGCCATTATGAAATATTCTTTTCATACGATCCGGCTCCTCGCCCTCGGGTACACAGTCAAGGAATTTTAGCTTCATCCGAGGAGGGCGATCACGTCCCATTGAATTTTTTCGATGATCGCCTTTTCCAATCAGACTGTCTCTGGTTGCGCTCCGCCGCATTTTGCTAGTACGCTTCCTGTTTCATGCCGGACTCGTCTCTTGACATCCTTGCCATCGCCGCGCATCGCGACGACGTGGAGCAGACCTGCGGCGGCACACTGCTGAAAGCCGCGCTGCGCGGGCAACGCGTCGGCATTCTCGATCTCACGCAAGGCGAGATGGGAACTCGCGGCACTGCCGAAGATCGCGCGCGTGAGGCGGCCGACGCGGCAAGAATACTTGGCGCAACCTGGCGGCGTGCTCTCGATATTCCCGATGGCCGCGTCGAAAACACCTGGGAAAATCGACTCAAAGTTGCCAGCGTGATTCGCGAGACCCGCCCGCGCGTAGTTATTTTGCCTTACTGGGAGGGGCGGCATCCCGATCACTACACCTGCTCGGTGCTGGGATATGAGGCCTGCTTTCTGGCGGGGTTGGCGAAATTAGATCTTGGACCTCAGACATCGCCCCTCGGCCAAACCAAACCCGGCGCCGACAAAACGGGGACGCTTCCTGCGCACCGGCCCTTCAAAATCATTTACGCAACGCTTTACTACGACGTACGGCCGACGTTTGTGGTCGACGTCAGCGAGCAGTTTGAGCAAAAGCTCGCCTCGATTCTGGCGTACAAGTCGCAGTTCAGCGATCAGGAAGCCGGGAAACATCTCTTCCCTGCTCATGAGGAAATTCGCGCCCGCGTAGATTCGATGGCGCGCTTTTACGGCATGCTGGGCGGCGTGACTTACGGGGAACCGTTCTTGCAAAAAGAAGTAGGGCTAGTGGAGGACTTGCTGGCAATTCCCGTCAAGTCGATCTGACTATGTTCTCGAGCCGCTGAGTTTCTGTCTGGCTTTCGTTCCTACATCCATAGCCTTCACCAGTCCAGCGTCACCTGAACACCAGATTCAGCCGGCGGACGGTTGCCCGATCGCTACACTTTCACGGCAACTGCCAGGCCGTCGCGAATCGGCAGAATTGTGGTGTAGAAATCTTTGGACGCATATAACAGTCGATTGAATTCGAGGATGGCTTTCGTGTGCGCCTCCCTGGGATTCTTCTGCGTAACACGCCCGCTCCACAAGACATTATCGGCGACGAATAACCCGCCTTTACGCAGCCGTGGGGGAACCAACCGCAACACGCGAGGATAATCTTCCTTATCGACATCGTTGAAAATGATGTCAAATTGCTCTTTCTGCTCCGAGAGAACTTCAAGCGCATCGCCGGTGTGGAGCGTGATGCGATTCGCCACGCCGGCGCGATCAAAGTAACCGCGGGCTCGATCAGCGTTCTTTGGATCACCGTCCGTATAAGTGACATGCCCTTTTTCGCCGACTGCCTGCGCCCACCAGATCGTCGAATAGCCAATCGCCGAGCCTAACTCGAAAACCGACTTGGCATTCATCATCAGCGCCAGTTGCTGCAAGACGCGTGCAACCGCGGGGCCGACGATGGGAATATCATTCTTGGCCGCGTAGTCTTCCATCTCCACCAAAACGCTGTCGCGCTTCGGCAGCATCGAATACAGGTAATCATCGACAGCGCCGACGGTGGTGAAGTTGTAGTGTCGCCAGTTCGGTTTCAAATCTTTCTTCGTCTTTGTTTTCGCCACTTGCTTTCCTTAGACTACGGAATTATGAACTACGCTGCCTCTCGAGTACCCAACGTTACTCCCGGCTTGAGCGTAAGGACCTCGATCCCTTTCACCAGCCTCTGCAGATCAGCGGGGCTGCCGGTCAGCACTGGAAACGTCCCGAAATGCATGGGGATCACGCTCTTTGGCTTAAGCAAATTGCACGCGTACGCCGCCTCTCTCGGGCCCATCGTGAAATGGTCGCCAATCGGCAGCATTGCGATTTCCGGCGCGTAAAGCTCGCGAATGATCGCCATGTCGCCGAAAACATTCGTGTCGCCTGCGTGGTAGATTTTCAATCCATTTTCGAACTCAACCACGTATCCGCAGGCCTCGCCCCCGTAAATGAGCTGATCGCCATCCTGAATGCCGCAGGAGTGGTCGGCATGAACCATGGTGACTTTGATGTCTCCAATCTTCTGCGTGCCGCCTTTGTTCATCATCGCGGTTTGCTTCGCGCCCTTCTTCTCCAGCCATCCGCATAGCTCAGGCATACCGACAACTTGCGGATTGTGTTGCTTGATTATTTCAACGGCATCGCCGATGTGGTCGCCGTGGCCGTGCGTACACAGGAGGACATCGACATGCTTGACCTTTTTTTCAGAAGGCGGACAAGCGGGATTGTTCATGATCCAGGGATCGATAATTACGGTGCGTCCGCCGGGCGTTACGATGCGAAAGGTCGCGTGGCCAAGCCACGTAAGTTGAACACCTTTGAGATTCATCGCTGCTATCTCCTTCGGTCGCTCGTTCGGTTTGATAGCCTACCGGGAAAGGGCAAACGAACATGGGCTGCGACCGAACTTTAGTTTAATATGAAACGCCATGACGGAACTGAAGGTGCTGATTTCGCGGGACGCGATTGCTAAACGGGTCGTTGAAATGGGCGCTGAAATCTCGCACGATTATGCAGGGCAGCCAGTGATTCTGGTGGGCGTCTTGAAGGGCTCCGCCATTTTCTTGGCCGATCTCGCGCGGCAGTTGAAGCTGGATGCGACTTTCGACTTCATTGGTGTCTCCAGCTACGGCAACCGGCCCAGTCCGCCGCAGGAGCTTAAGAGTGGGTGGGACTCGACTGGCGAGGTAAAGCTGACCAAAGATGTTGATCAGTCGATGAAAGACAAGAATGTAATCGTAGTAGAGGACATCCTCGATACCGGGCTGACGCTCACTGTTCTGAAGAAGCTGCTGCTTGCGCACCAGCCGCGCTCGCTGAAAATCGCCGCTCTTCTCGATAAACCATCGCGCCGCAAATTGCCTCTTCAAGGCGATTATGTGGGCTTCACGATTCCCGATGAGTTCGTCGTCGGCTACGGCCTAGACTACGCAGAGCGCTATCGAAATCTCGCAGACATCTGCATTGTTCCAAGGGAATAGGAAACCTTCGCATGTCTGAACTCTGGTTTCGCGCCTGGATCTTAGGCCGAAAATCCGGCTGCTATTATAGAAGGCAATGGGGTCTGCCCTGACCAAGCACGAAAAACATTTGCATGTCGAGCCGCTGTTGTTGGAAGTCGCTGACGTCATGGCGACTTCGCTCGATTTGGATACCACACTGCGCCGCATCGCGGAAGTGGTCCGCAAAGTTATTGATTACGAAATTTTCGCGATCCTGCTGCTGAACGAAAAAACCCAGGAGCTGCGCTTTCGCTTCCAGATCGGTTATCCGCGGGAGTTCGCCGAGCGCGCCCGCGTGAAAGTGGGCGAAGGCGTGACCGGAATCGCCGTGCAGGAGCGCAAGGCAATCCTGATCGACGATGTAACTCGCGACTCGCGGTACATTGCGGCGATTCCCAACGTGCGCTCCGAACTGGCGGTTCCGCTCATCACCAAGAATCGCGTAATTGGGGTCATCGATTTAGAGGCGCGTGACCAGGGCTATTTCAACGAAGAACACAAGCGCCTGCTGATGCTGATCGCTTCACGCATGGCTGCGGGCATCGAAAACGCCCAACTTTATACTCGCACCACGCGGCAGGCCCGAATTCTTTTGCTGCTCAATGAAATCGCTCGCGAACTAACTTCGATTCTCAACCTCGATGAACTCCTGGGCCGCATTGCCGAATTGTTGCGGCGACTGATTGATTACCAGATGTTCAGCATCCACTTGCTCGATTCCTCCGGCGAAAAGCTGCAGAACCGTTTCAGCCTGCGCTTCAACGAAAACGTTCATGTAAAGCAGGAAATCCCGCTTGGCTACGGGCTCGTCGGCCATGCGGCGCAAATGCGGCAGGCAGTTCTGGTTTCTGACGTGAGCAAAGACCCGCGGTATGTCGAGGGAAATCCCGAGACCCGATCCGAGTTGGCTGTACCTCTGATCTACAAAGACAAAGTGATTGGCGTTCTCGATCTCGAGCATACCAAGCGCGGGTATTTCACCGACGATCACCGGCGCACGCTCGTGACGCTTGCCGCACAAGTCGCCATTGCCATTGAGAACGCTCGCCTATACGAAGAGATCGCCCGGCAGGAGCGCCGTCTGGAGCGCGAACTCTCGCTCGCGCGGGAGTTGCAGATGCGGCTTCTGCCTCAGACTCTGCCGCAGATGAAGCATCTCGAAGTTGCAGCCAAATTCACTCCGGCAAGAGCCATCGGCGGAGATCTTTATGATTTCATTCCTTACTCGCTTTCGCGGCTCGGAATTGTGATCGGCGATGTCAGCGGCAAGGGCGCGCCAGCCGCGATCTACGCGGCCCTGGTGAGCGGCATCCTGCGCTCGCATGCTCCTATCGAACCCGGTCCGGCTGAAATGCTTTCGGCGGTCAATATGTCGCTGGCCGAGCGCCGCATTGAAGCGCAATTTGTATCTCTGATCTACGCCGTGTGGGATGATGAACATCGCACGCTTCTGGTGTCGAATTCGGGCTTGCCCCGCCCAGTGCTGGTGCGGGACGGAAAGACCACTCCGATCGAGGCAACCGGCTTGCCGCTCGGTCTGTTCGACGATGTCAGCTACGACGAGTTTCGCTTCGACATGAAGCCGGGCGACACTTTCGTCTTCTTCAGCGATGGCATTCTCGACGCGCGCAACCGCCGCGGAGAACTCTTCGGTCGTACACGAGTCGAAAAAATCATCGCCGAATGCGCCGGAAAGTCGGCAAACTGCGTCGTGGATTCCCTTTTCAAAGCCGCCGCCGAGCACTCCGCCGGGGTCGAGACCTTCGATGACCAGACCGTACTGGCCATCAAAGTCAAAGACGGTGCAAAAACCGGCTCTCCCCTCAAGCGAACATGAGCCCGCGAAGTGCAGTCTCGAAACCTGCCCGCAACAACCCCGAGCGGCCGCCTGGCTTCGTGTATCGTGAGCAGCTCCTGAGCCCCGGTGCGAGTGGTTTGATGTACTGCGAGGATGTTTCTCTCGCAAGACTTGCCGAACGTTTTGGCACGCCGCTTTATGTGTATTCGACAACCACGATCAGAAAGCGGCTGGGAACATTTGAAAATGCTTTTCGCACTATTCCCCACACCGTCTGCTACTCGGTCAAAGCGAACTCCAATTTAAGCGTTCTGCGTTTGCTCGCGAAGGCAGGCTGCGGCTTCGATGTAGTTTCAGCCGGAGAGCTCGAGCGCGTTCTAATCGCGGACCGCAAAGCCGCCCCGAAAGTCGTCTTCTCCGGCGTGGGAAAATCCCGCGCTGAAATGACCGCGGCCTTAAAGAACGGAATCCTGCTATTCAATGTAGAAAGCGAAGCGGAACTTTTGGCTTTAGCAGAATGTGCCGCGCGATTGCACACCATTGCGCCGGTTGCGCTGCGAGTCAACCCCGACGTCGCCGCCGACACCCATCCTTACATTTCTACCGGCCTGCACAAACACAAATTTGGCGTGCCCATCGGTGTCGCGCGTGCACTCTATGCAAGGGCGTCTGGCCTGCGGCATTTGAAAGTGACTGGCGTTAGCGTTCATATCGGATCTCAGATTACCGACGTCGCTCCATTCAAGGAAGCAGTCGCTCGCGTCTCCGAGTCTGGTTCGCGAGTTGCGCATGGATGGCCATAATATCGACTTCGTCGATGTTGGTGGCGGCCTCGGCATCCCTTATAAAGACCCTGATGCAAACTTCTCCAAATACGTGAACGCCTATGCCCGCGCCGTGACCGTTCCTTTACGACGGCTGAACGTGCACCTGCTTCTTGAGCCGGGTCGCTCCATCATCGGTCCGGCTGGAGTTCTACTTACAAGGGTTCTGTACAAAAAACAGAACGACGGCAAGCGATTCCTGGTCGTCGACGCGGCGATGAACGATCTCATCCGGCCCGCGCTTTACGGCGCTCACCACGAAATCGTTCCCGTTCAGGCAGGCAATCCGAATTCAGCGGCGCCGGAACTTCTCGATATCGTAGGGCCAGTCTGCGAATCGAGCGACTTCTTCGCCCGCGATCGAGAAATGCCTTGCATCGAGCAGGGAGACTTGCTGGCAATTCTGGACACGGGCGCATACGGCATGGTGCTGGCTTCGAACTACAACACCCGCCCGCGGCCGGCGGAAGTTCTGGTGAGTGGCAAATCCGCGAAGCTCGTTCGGCATCGAGAGACGACCCGCGACCTGCTCGCGGCTGAGAGGTTCAGATGATGCGGCTTACCTTTCTCCCCACTTGAGTTTGGTGCGAAGCACTTGAAAGAAATCTGCGCTGGTGCGGAATAAACTCACTTTGTGTTCCGATCGTCGGCAGCGCACCCGGTCTCCATCTTTCAGATCAAGTCCGGGCTGACCATCCAGACTGAGATACGCGACATCTTCTTCGCTGCGCAGCAAAATCTCGACCACCGAAGAATCCGGCACGACCAGCGGCCGGTGTGTGAGGGAATGAGGAGAAACCGGAGTGATTACAAAGGCGCTGACCGTCGGCATTACCACCGGACCGCCAGCAGAAAGAGAATAAGCCGTCGATCCCGTCGGCGTGGCCACAATCATTCCATCCGCCCGGTAGCTGGAGACGAATGTCTTATCGACGAACAGTTCGTAGTTGTTCAAACGGGCCAGCGTCGTCTTGTTGACCACGACATCGTTAAAGGCTAGATAGCTTCCCAGAATCTCTTCGCCCCGGAGCAGGTCGCAATGCATCAAGGACCGCTGCTCCACGGGTGCACGCCCCTGGGCAATGACCTCCAGCATCGAGAACAGCGAAGAAATCGGAACATCGGTGAGAAAACCAAGCGAACCCAGGTTCACGCCGAGCAGCGGCGCATCGCTCGCGGCGGTTGCTCGGACCGCGGAAAGTAACGTGCCGTCGCCGCCCAGGGCCACTACCAGGTCGAGATGCCGTGAAGCCATCTCCGAACGCAGCACCTCTTCTTCGCCGTCGCAGTACTTTGCCGTTTCAGGATCAAAGATAATTGCGTAGCTGTGAGCCCGGAGCCACGCCAACAACTCGGGGAGAATTTTCGCTACTTCCGGCCGCGCGGGGCGCGAGACGATTGCCGCAACTTTCCGTGAAGAAGATTCGGGTGGGCTTGCCATGTTGAAGGACAATAGCAAGATTGTACAGAATTTGCATGAAAAGCTCCGGGTCGCGCGACAACCCAAACTGGCCCGTTGAACCCTGCATCGGGTCATGCAAGAGAGGCGACCGTCGGGAAGCGAAACTCTACGACGCTCGCAGCGGTCAGAAGATTCCCCACAACAGGAATTCTCGATTCCCCTCCGCCCCAAGAATCGGCGATTCAATCACATCGGTACGCTTTGCCCCAAGTTCAAGCAAGCTCGCCTTGACCTTTTCAACCGCAGCCAGCTGCGCACCTTCATCGCGCACAATTCCGCCCTTGCCGACGAATTCTCTTCCCGCCTCAAATTGTGGTTTGACGAGAACAATCACCTGCCGGCCTGCGCGTCCTTCGCTGGAGTCCGGAAAAACGGCATTAATTACGGAAGCAATTACCAAAGTTGCAGAAATAAATGCGACATCGATCACGGTCAGGTCCGCGTTCTCTCCGACCATTTCTTTTGTGAGGTACCGGGCGTTAGTCTTCTCCATTAATCGTATGCGCGCATCTTGGCGTAGTTTGAAATCCATCTGGCCGTAACCCGTGTCAATCGCGATGACTCGGGCTGCGCCCTGTTGCAGAAGGCAGTCGGTAAATCCACCGGTCGAGGCGCCGACATCCACGCAAACTTTACCGGTTACAACGATGTGCCAATGCTGGAGCGCACGCTCGAGCTTCAGCCCGCCACGGCTGACATATTTCAAATCCTCTCCCAGCAGCCGCACCGCGGCGTCCGTCTCCACCTGGGACCCGGCTTTGTCGATCTTCTGGCCGTCGACTAAGACTTTTCCGGCAAGAATCAGGGCCTGCGCTCGCTCTCGCGAAGCGGCGAATCCGCGATCAACCAGAAGTTTGTCGAGTCTGAGTTTCAATGTCGGCAGGATATCGCAGTCCTGAGAAAATGCGGGTACGTTGGAACGACACCACCAAAGTGCCAGCACCCGCTCCGGTGCAAAATGCTGAACCATCTTTTCATGAATCACTTACGAAAATACCTCCACCCTTTTCCACAGAATTATCCACCAGTGTGTTGAAAACTTCTGGCCAAAAAAGAAAAGCCGCCACGAAGGGCGGCTCGGAAATGATCGATGGCAATTAACCCGCCACTTCCTCCAGTAACTTCTGATCGATATCGAAGTTGGAGTGCACGTTCTGCACGTCGTCGTGCTCTTCCAGGGCTTCCATCAGTCGGATCATGGTGTTCGCCGCCTGCCCTTCGAGCTTGATGTAATTCTGTGGAATCATGGAAACGCTCGAAGATGATGGCTCGATTCCAGCTTTCTTCACGGCTTCGAGGACGGTCTCGTAAGCGGAGGGCTCAGTCAGTATTTCCCAGTTCTCGCCATCGTCGTTGAGATCTTCACCGCCGGCTTCGAGAACGATGTTCATCAAATCGTCTTCTTTCGCGGCGCTCTTCGGAATAATGATGTCGCCCTTCTTGTGGAACATCCACGAAACTGCCCCCGCTTCGGCCATGTTGCCGCCATTCTTCCCAAACGCGTGGCGAATTTCGCTGACCGTGCGGTTGCGATTATCGGTATTGATGTCGAGCAGAACGGCGACGCCGCCGGGGCCGTAACCCTCGAGAGAAAATTCTTCGTAAGTCGCACCAGGCAGCTCTCCGGTGCCGCGCTGAATCGCCCGCTTGATGTTATCGGCAGGCATGTTTTCCCCTTTGGCAGCGAGGATGGCGCCGCGCAAACGTGGGTTGGAATCAGGGTCGCCACCGCCGTTTTTTGCGGCAATGCTGATTTCCTTGATGAGGCGGGTGAAAATCTTGCCCCGCTTGGCGTCCAGCGCGCCTTTTTTATGCTTGATTGTGGCCCATTTTGAATGGCCGGACATGGTTAGACCTCAGTCTTATGATTTCGTTTTACGCGGGATGCGCCCGTAGACGTTTCACAGGCTGCCTCGAAAATGCGCAGGCGTACGAAAAATTATAGCACGGCATGGTTACGGTATCCCCAAAAGTGCCCGGACGATAGCCATATTAGGGCATTGACTGCCGCCGATAAGCCAACCTAACATGCCAGCGAACCCGTTCCCTGCTTATGTCTGGCCAGCTAATAGGACATTATCGGGTACTCGAACAGATCGGCTCCGGCGCGATGGGCGAAGTCTTTCGTGCGCGTGACGAGAGATTGGGCCGCGATGTCGCGCTCAAATTCATTCGCCAATCGTCCGGAGATAACCCCGATCATCTTCGGCGCTTCGAGCTGGAGGCGCGCGCCGCCGCGGCGCTCAATCATCCCAACATCGTTGCCGTCTATGACGTTGGATCGAATGAAGGCGCGCCCTACATCGTATGCGAGCTGCTGGAAGGCAAAACTCTACGCACTCGCCTGGCTGAGGGACCACTGCCGGTTAAGCAGACGCTCGACTGTGCGCTGCAAATTGTGCATGGACTCATCGCCGCCCATGATCGGCGCATCGTTCATCGAGATCTTAAACCGGAAAACCTGTTCCTCACCACCGACGCTCGCGTAAAGATTCTCGACTTCGGAGTGGCGAAGCTGCAGCCTGCGCTCGAAGAGTCTGGCCGTCCAGCCGAAGAGATGACTACCGTGACCAAGAGTGGCGCAGTCATCGGCACAGTCGCCTACATGTCTCCTGAGCAATTGCGGGGCAAAGCTGTCGACCACCGCAGCGATATTTTCAGTGTGGGCGCAATCCTTTATGAAATGTTGACCGGCCGCCGGGCTTTTCGCGGCGAGACTGAGGTCGACACCATCACGGCGGTGCTCCGCGAGCAACCTCCTGAAAGCAATTTTGAGCAGGCGAAAATTCCTGTCTCCTTTCAGCAGATTGTCCAGCATTGTCTGGAAAAAGAGCCGGAGAATCGTTTTCAATCGGCTCGTGATCTCGCTTTCGCACTGGAGACGCTCACGGACGTCTCCGGCACAAGAAAACGGCCATCCAGACTGCGTACCCCGGCTGCCAAATTCTTGCTGATTCCATTGGCTGCGGTTTCTGCTGTTGCACTCGCCCTGCTGCTCTGGAATCCATGGAAACAGAAAATGGTCAGCCCCGCTTATCAGCGCCTGACGTTTGACCAGGGCACAGTCTACTCAGCACGATTCACTCCCAACTTTCGGGCAATCGTTTACGGGGCGGCATGGAACGGCAAGCCGCTGCAGCTTTTTTCTACCGTCGGCGATTCCCTGCTGAGCCAGCCGCTCAATCTCACTCAAGCCAGCCTGCTGGCCATCTCGCGCACTGGCGAGCTTGCCTTGGCCTTGCACCCTCAGCCTGGCTCTCACTTGGAAATTTCAGGCGGCATGCTCGCGCGGGCTCCTTTGGCTGGAGGCTCGCCCCGCGAAATTCTGGAAGATGTGTCCTGGGCGGATTGGGACGCCAGCGGGGAACTGGCAGTGGTTCATCGCTTCCCAGGCCGCGATCAGCTCGAGTACCCCATCGGGCGCGTCCTCTACCAAACCGCCGGCTGGATCAGCCATATTCGTCTTTCTCCGCAGGCCGACAAAATCGCGTTCATGAATCATCCGAACCTGTGGGATGACGGTGGATCGGTCGACCTGGTCGACTTGAATGGCAACCACAGCGTGCTGTCCAAAGGATGGGAATCGGAAGACGGCTTGGCTTGGAGTCCCGACGCCAAAGAAATCTGGTTCACCGCGGTAGAGAAAGGCAATGCCCGCGAGTTGCTGGCTGTAACTTCCTCCGGCCGATTGCGGAAAGTGTTCGCACTGCCCGCGGACATGACTCTTGAAGATGTCGCCCCTGACGGCCGCGCGCTCGTCAGTCTCGATGCGGAGCGCCTTGCCATGGCTACCAACTCGCGAAATGAAAGACCGATTGATCTTTCGTGGCACGATTGGAATTTGGCAAAGGATATTTCGCGGGACGGACGATCGATATTGTTTGAGGATTCTAGCGAAGCCGCCGGTGGCCAATATTCAGTTGCGATTCGCAGCATCGACGGCACGCCCCCCGTACAACTGGGCGTCGGAAGCGCAGGTGGCCTTTCACCGGACGGCAAATGGGCCGTATCCATCACTACCGGAAGCCCGGGCAAAATCGTGCTCGTTCCCACTGGCGCCGGCAGGCCGCGTATAGTTCCCACTCCGGGCCTCGATCAAATCTACAGCGGAGCAGGTCATTTTCTCCCCGATGGAAAACACATCACCATCTACGCCAGTGAACACGCTCACAAGGTTCGCTGTTTCCTGGTGGATGTAGACGGAGGGCAACCGATGCCAATTACGCCCGAAGGGATCAAGGCGGCATTGGTCTCTCCCGATGTGAAGCATGTAGTTCGTGCAGACGCGAACGGAGTTGTCGCGGTCTACCCGATAGGCGAAGGCGCTTCAAGACCAATTCCAAATCTGGCTCCTGGATTTATTCCCATTCAGTGGGCGGAAGACAACTCGTCCGTCTACGGTTACTACCAAGGACCGGTTCCAACCAAGGTATACAAAGTCAACATTGTTACTGGACAGCAGTCAGTCGTACAGGAGTTGCAACCGGAGAGCAATACCGGAGTGGTCACGATTGCCCCGGTTATCGTCAATCGCGATGGTTCCCGGTCCGCATACAGCTATTACCAGGTGTTATCGGTGCTCTACGTGATTCCCGGGCTGAAGTAATCACGCTAGAAAGCTGCCCTCTCAATCGAGCGTTCCCAAAAATCCAACCGGCACGTAGTGAAAAAAAATCGATGTGGATGTATACCCTTCGGCAAGGCGCTTGCGGTAATGGGGCACCTGAGTTCCGCGATACACGAGCCCGTCGCCCAGCGCCTGGTGGACTGTAACTGTGCCCCCAGGGGTGTCGAGAAGAATGGGCCACGATGTGGCCAGTTCGGGCTCAGGGGAGAAATCGAGGCACAGAGTGACGCTGAATTCACACTGCGCGCGATCTACATGTTTCTTTAATTCCGCGCCGCTCAAATAAGAAGCTAAATACACATAGGAAGGCTTCACTGTTTCGCCGACGATTGCACTCACCGCGTTTGCAAGCTGATGATGGAAGAAACGCGCGACACTCTCATTGTGCGCGACATAACGGCGCGAACTCTGCTCGTCCCCCAGGCGAATTGCTCCCCGCCTGATGGCCCGCCGGTAATAGCGCCTCAGAGCAGCGATATGAAATGGATGAATCAGCCTGCGAAGGGGCCAATATGATTCGTCTCTAAATTGATCGCGACCTTTGTTTACGATTTCCAGCCATTTCTCCGCGCGGTGCTTGGCCGTCTCTTCGTGCATTAGAACGCCCGCGGCACGAAGCACTGAGAGAGCATTAAGAGGAACGGAGGCGGGCACCGGTTCGCCCATCTTCAACGCCCAAACAAACGGTGCGAGTTTTTGGCCTATCCAGAAGGGCTGCAGGCAGCTTGTCAAAGGGTCGCGAACCCAGGCAATGGTTCCCTTCAAACTAAACTTGTTCAGTAAATCCCGGTGATGCTCCAGTTCTGGCGGGATGCTTCCATCAGACAGAAACAGGCAACTTCGATTCAGAAAAAGCGGGCGATCGACCTGGTCGCTCGGCAAAATCGATTCCCGCCAAGAACGTGGAATTAAATGTAGCGGAAGCTCATCAAGCAGGCAATGGAATTGGTCTGGCGGCAGAGCCGAGGTTTGTGTTTGCCGCGGCTCCGCCCCCATGAGGCTTGCAATCCACTCCAGCCAGGCCGGATTGTTTACTTGTGTAGCCATCCGTTTAGGGTGAACCGGCTGTCGGCAAAAGCGTGAGACGCGCACTCTATGCGCATAATCTCATGCAACATCGAACACGGGAAAAAGACGATCTGGTTTTGCTGCGGCAGGATACTTTGATAGCTGCCACTCTTGATTGGTTGCACGCCCACCCGACGCGAATCGTGCAACCTCAACTCCCCGCCATCAAATTGGCGCGGTTCGCGATGAAAGAAATACACGAAGGTAAGATGGCGCGAGGCGATCGCCGCATCGCCGTCGTCGGCATGTGCGCCGAAGAAGTCGCCGTCATTGCTGGCGGTGATTTGAGCCTCAACCTGCGTGATCGGAAACTCTTCCATCCCTAGCTGCTCCAGCACCTGCGGCAGGACGCCACGTATTCGCTCCAGAATGATTTCCTGGTGTTGTCCGATCTCCATCAGCACGCGAGAGCGACGATGAGCGTAATCAACGACCCCCGTTTCGCCGCTTGGCGAGATCACGCCGCTTGTCTGAAAATCGGCCTCGTGCTGAAGCGCGAAGTTCACGAGATCCTCAAGTTCCTGAGGAGCGAGAAATTCGTCGAGAACAACGCTTTGGGCGCGCAACTCGCCTGGACGATCCACAACGGCAACTCCGCCCGCGTCGTGAAGCCTTTGTGTTATTTCCCGGTTAGCAACTGCGTAAGATCGTACGGCTGTTGAACCGGTCGGCGGCTGTGGCGAACCTCCAGGCCCCGGAGTCGGCGTTGGCGGCTGTGGCGATGAAGTTGGAGGTTGCGGAGAAACAGCGGGCCCGGGTCCCTTCGTTGGAGGTTGCGGAGAACTGGTCGGCGGCTGCGGTCCAGCCCGGATCGTGTGTTCGTGAATCGCCTCTTCGCCTCGCGAACCGGCGATTCCCGATTGCGTCAGGATCTGTTCAACGATGCTGCCGCCCAGCAGCGAAAATGCCCGCTGCGCGACGGTTTCGCCAACCGATCGCGCAATGATCGCACTTACACCCGATTGAATCTCCGGGGTGGTGGTTATCGACGTCGCTTTGGAATTTTGCAGCAGGCTGGTGAGCAGCTCCCGCTCTCGGGGGCTCAGAATTCGCTCATCCTGCATTAACGTTTCAGAAAAGGCATCGAGAATCTGCTTCGCCGTCATCAGGCACACTCCTCCCTTTATTTGCTTGAACGTTTTTGTTCCTGTTGTGCGATCGGGGAAGTTAGCCTTCGCGAAGAAACCTAACACCGCGTTGCTGGTTTATCAAACAGAATATGCAGCGAAACGGTGGAAAACGTGGTGATTACACCGCAGAGGTTTAGTGGCCGACCAAGGCCCCAACCATCGACTGGAAAATCTTGATCCCATCTGTGCCGCCCAATTCCGCTTCGGAGGCTCTCTCAGGATGCGGCATCATGCCAACAACGTTTCCCCCGGCGCTGCAGATTCCAGCGATGTTATCCAGCGAGCCATTTGGATTGGCTGCGGCTGAGATCTCACCAGCTCCTGTCGCGTACCGAAAGACTATTCGGTTTTCACGACGAAGCTGCTCCAACGTCGCCTGATCGCAGAAGTAATTCCCTTCCATATGCCCGATGGGGATTGTCAACACTTCGCCTTGCGAACAGGCATTGGTGAATGGAGTCGCCGCATTCTCCACCCGCACATGCACCGGCTTACACACATATTTCAAGCCAGTGTTACGGATGAGCGCTCCAGGGAGCAAGCCCGCTTCGCACAGAATCTGGAAACCATTGCAAATTCCGAGTACCAGGCCTCCACCTTCGGCAAAGCGCCGCACCGATTCCATAACTGGCGAGAATTTCGCGATGGCGCCTGTGCGCAGATAGTCGCCAAAGGCGAACCCTCCGGGCACAATGATGGCATCGCAGTTTTTCAAATCGTGCGACTCGTGCCACAAGAAGGTGACGGGTTGTTTGGCAACCTGCTGAATGGTCCAGAATGCATCATGGTCGCAGTTCGAACCCGGAAAAATGATGACTCCGAATTTCATCGTGTGCCCTTTTTACGTGGGATTAAGGTCAGTTTAGCATGTCAACTTCGCGGGAATGAGTGAAAGGTATCCAGGAGGATGCGGAAAGAAAAAGATGTTTCAGCGCGCAGGTTTGACCTGTGAAGATGAGCCCACTGCAGGAGGTCCCAGCGCTGGCAGACTCGGTATGACGGGACCCACGGACTCAACCTTCGTGCTTGTATTGGAGGGCCCCGCGCCGCCTTTGGGATCGGCTCGATCTGATTGCGTGAGCTCCTCCACAGGAACTAGCGGCGAAATTCCTTTCGCTTTCACAATCGCCCAGTGCCATTCCTGATCGGGAAACAGCTCAAAGTTTAATGTCGTGCGAAAGGTCGCAGTAGTCGACGGCGCCGCCGATCCTTTTACCCGTAATAGAACGGTAACATCCGGATGCTTCTGAAAGGAATCCTGAGCCTGCTGGGATGCGTTCACACTCGCAGGAAGGATTCTCGCATTGCCAAACGAGGAAGCCGTGCCATCGGACTTGCGGTTCCTGACAATCGTCAGGCCGATGAGCACCTCGTGAAGCTCCCATGCGGTTCCATTATGCAAGGTGACCTCGAAGGAATCCCCTTCGATCGCCGCCGGTCCGTCTAACTTCGCCAGTTCCGGGCCGGGCAGGTCGTTCAACAGCATGGCATCGGAAAACGGCGAGGACTTCGAGCTGAAGGAAAGACTGCAGGTCACATCCGGCGAAGAGACGTGAGCGCTGCTGCCAGGGTCGAGCGATAGCACCGGCGACGAGCCTGACGACCTTCGGCTCTGAGCATCGCTCATTACCTCCGGCAGGTTGTCGTTATCAATGATTGTTTCAGAAGGAGCAGGCTTTTTTCGCAGGCTGCGCGCCAGATCACCCAGGGAAACGTCGCCGGCATCTTCCTGGGCGCACGCCGACGGTACAACCCATATAAAGAAGACGGCGATCAGTAGAGTCAATTGCAGGCGGCGTGGTCGAAGGAGTCGCACAATTCAAAGTCACGAAACGAAGGTGACGTTACCTGAATTGTAGCGGGAGCGAAGCAGGAGGCAGAGGTAACGAGCGGCAAACCTTGGGACTAGACCTTCCGCGCAGCAGATAAGGTTGGTTGGGCGCGCGCTGACGAAATGGAAGCGCAACGGGGTGCGCACGCCCGACCTCTACGACTCAAGCTTCTCAGACCCAGCTTTCTTAACCAGCGGTCTAGAGAAGCCCCGAAGAGCGCAAACGTGAAACCGGATCGACTACAGGCTCTCGCCGAAATACCCATCGGGCCACCGCAAAGCCCAGAGCCGCATAGCACAGATGCATGAACCTCATGGACACCCCCATCCAGTTATCGTTTCTTTTTTCAGGGGAGGATCAGCATCACTAGCCGCAAGATAGCAGCCGTCCGAAAGGCGGACAAGGCCCAACCGTGCCATCGCTCTGGCACGGAAGTAATAGCACTTTACTATCACTTTAAAGATGCAGGTTTTTCAGCCCAGACCCGCGCTCAGGGTGGCCAGGTGCTCAGTGCGAATCCGCATTCTCCACTTGTCCAGCGCGATCCGCAGGTGGAACGACGACCGTAGAGAGACTGTTTTCCAGCGTCAGCTTGCGGAAGTCTGCCAGTTCGTGATTTTGCAACTCCTCCCAGCGGCCCAGCATTTCTCCGGTTTGGCGCTTCAGTTTCTCGAATTGAAGCTGTTCGGCTTCGGTGGGCGCGGAATCAGCGGTGCCGAGATCGATCGCGAGAAATGCCCACTTGGCATCAATCTGCGGAGGATACGCCAGCGAATCCTCGTTCGCACTGATCGTCAGATTAATGAACTGATCGCGCTCGGCGATCAGCTTCTTATCGAGATCGTCTGCCGAAGCCGCGATCGTCTTCGCGCTCGCATTCTCAGGCAACCGCCGTTTCAGCCCATTTACCTGGGAACGCACGTCCTGAATCTGGTTCACCGCGTCGTACACTCGATTGAGTTCGTCATGAATCTGCATCTGCATGTTGAATTGCTTCGCAAGATCTTCTTCGCTGATCTTCACCCGCGGATCCAGCTTCACTTCCAGAGGCGCGCCCTGGCTCTCGCTCCCTACCGTGAGCTTCACCTGGTATTTGCCCGGCGGCACTACCGGGCCTTGGGCTCCGCTGCCATATTCCCAAAGATAATAGCCGGGAACCCGGTGCGCTTCTTCGCCCCGCAAATCCCAAACAAATCGATTTAATCCTGCTTCGGCCTTAATCTCTTTCTCCGGCTTCTTATCATCCGGATCGGGAGGTTCATCGAGTGGCTGCGATTGCAGGCTGGAATATTTTCGAACGGTTTTTCCCGAAGCGTCCAAAATCTCGATCTTTGTCTCCGTACCTTCTTTCGGTGCATCCTTCAGATAAAAATAAATGATCGCGCCAACCGGCGGATTCTGCCCAGTTCGCTTTGAAGGATGGCGCTCACCCCCTTCGCCCGCCTGAATCCTGTAAGCAGGATCCGGCGCATAAAGATGAACTTCTTTGTTCTCCAGATCGTCGCTGAACTGCCGCAACGGACCGATGTCATCGAGTATCCAGAAGGCGCGCCCATGCGTAGCCACCACAAGATCGTCATTCTTGATCATCAGGTCGTGTACCGGAGTCGGCGGCAGATTTAGTTTCAGAGGTCGCCAGTTTGTGCCATCGTCGAACGAAACGTAGACGCCATTCTCCGTGGCGGCATAGAGCAGCCCGCGCTTTTTGGGATCTTCGCGCACTGCCCGCACGAACGAACCACCCGGAATTCCGTTAGTCAACTTCGCCCAGGTCTTTCCGTAGTCTGTCGTCTTGTAAATGTAAGGCTGTACGTCATCGCTCTGGTGGCGATCCGCCGCAACGTAGGCTGTCCCTGCATCGAACGGCGAAGCCTCGATCTGGCTGATCCGGCTCCACTCCGGTAAATCTTTGGGCGTGATGTTGTTCCAGCTCTTTCCTTCATCGCGCGTCACCTGAACCAGTCCGTCATCGGTTCCAACCCACAGCACACCTTGGGTGATCGGCGATTCGGCCAACGCAAAAATTGTGTCGTAGTATTCGGTTCCGGAGTCGTCAAGCGTAATGTCCCCGCCGGAAACATGCTGCTTAGTCTTGTCGTTGCGAGTCAGATCCGGGCTGATCGCCTGCCAGTGAATTCCGGCGTCGCTGGTTTTGAACAGCTCCTCGCCGCCGTGATAGAGCGTATTTGGGTCATGTACGGAAATCAGTACAGGCGCTGTCCACTGGAAGCGATGTTCCAGCTTGTCCGCACCGTGTGCATCGGAAAGCTCCGGCTGTTCAGTAATCGATTTCACCTGGCCGATGTGCCGGTTGTACTGCGTAATCGTTCCTTGGTAATCGGCTGCGTAAACAATGTCTGGGTCCGGAGGATACGGCGCGATATAGCCGGCTTCGCCTCCACCCACGTCATACCAGTCTGAGCGATCGATCGCGCCGTCGTCGCTGCGGCTGGCGATGGCCACCGAGCCGCTGTCCTGCTGCGATCCGTACACCCGGTACGGCGTCGCTGTGTCGGTGATCACGTGATAGAACTGAGCCGTTGGCTGATTATCTTCGCGCGTCCAGTTCTTTCCGCCGTCGAGGGTGATCGTGACGCCGCCGTCGTTTGAAGCAATCATCCGCCGCGTATCTTTGGGATCAATCCACAATCCGTGGTTGTCGCCGTGCGGCACTCGAACCTTATTAAATAGATGGCCGCCATCCGTCGACTTGTACGATTCCACATCCATGATGTAGACGACATTCTCGTCCTTCGGGTCGGCAATAATATGCATGTAATACCAGGGCCGCTGCCACAGGCTGTGGCTGGGATTTACGAATTCCCAACTGTCGCCGCCATCATCGGACCGGTACAAACCGCCATCCGGATTGTGCGCCTCGATCAGCGCGTAGACGCGATCGGAGTTCGCTGCCACGGCAATGCCAATTCGTCCGTAGGGTCCCTTCGGCAGCCCGTGTTCCTCAAGACGTTTCCAGGTCGTGCCACCGTCATTCGAGCGATACAGTCCGCTCCCCGGACCGCCGCTGGTCATGCTCCACGAGGTGCGGCGCGCCTGCCACAATGCGGCAAACACAATATTGGAATTGTGCGGATCAAAAGCAACGTCGACCCCGCCGGTGTTCTCATCCTTGTACAAAACTTTGTCCCAGCTCTTGCCGCCATCCATCGTGCGGAAAATGCCGCGCTCAGTATTCGGTCCATAAGGATGTCCCAGCGCAGCCACAAAAACGATATCCGGGTTATTCGGATTGATAATCACTTTGCCGATCGCGCGGCTATCATGCAACCCGATGTTTTTCCATGTCTTGCCGCCATCGAGCGTTTTGTAGACTCCATCACCCTGAGAAATGTTCCCGCGAATGCAAGCTTCGCCCGTTCCCACATAGACAATGTTGTGATCGGAATTCGCGACGGCCAGACTGCCAATCGATCCCGTGCCCTCTTTATCGAAAACCGGCGACCATGTCATCGCACCGTCGGTCGATTTCCACACTCCTCCGCCCGTCGCGCCGAAATAATAGGTTGTGGGATCTCCCGGAATTCCCGCTGCCGTCAGCGAGCGCCCTCCGCGAAAGGGGCCGATAAGCCGGTACTTCATCCCTTTGAAGAGCTTGTCCTCGGGACTCTCTGGAAGCTTTTCCCCGTCGGATTTTTGCGCGGTCGCCATCGCGTTCGACGGCGTCGTCTGTGTGGGCTTGACGGATTTGGATTGCCGCTCCGGTTTGGTCTGACCAGGAACCGCGCTAAGTGACAAAAGCACGAATGCAATCAACCATAATGGCCCACCGCTTAACGACTTCTTCGCCTGATACGGTACGAGTGTAAGAACCCCCATATTCGATGCCCCCTTAAAGTCGCCAACCTGCGCTCGACGCCCCTGTTCGCTCAATTGCTTTTAGGCCGCCGTTATTTTTTCAGCAGCTCTTTTTTCGCCTTTTCAATTTCTTTGCGCTTGACCGCGTCAACTTTCGGGAACGACGGCTTAAGTTCTTCGAGCGTCTCCACAATCGCCGCCGCAACTACCAAATGTGTGTACCACTTATTATCGGCCGGAACGACGTACCACGGCGCGTGCTTCGAGGCCGTATGGCGGATCGTTTCTTCGTACGCGTCCTGATAGTCGTCCCAATACTCCCGTTCGTGAATATCCGCCGCTGAAAATTTCCAGTTTTTCTCCGGTTCTTCCAGGCGCGCCAGGAAACGCTTCTTCTGCTCTTTCTTGGAGAGATGGAGGAAGAACTTTCGAATCACCGTCCCATTGCGCGCCATGTGCCGCTCAAACGCGTGAACGTCTTCGAAGCGTTCCCTCCAGATTTTCTTTGTTACGAGCGAAGGCGGCAGCTTCTCATTTTTCAAAACCCCTGAATGCACCCGGACCACCAGCACTTCTTCGTAATAAGAACGATTGAAAATGCCGATGTGCCCGCGCTCCGGCAAATGGCGCGTCGTCCGCCAAAGAAAGTCATGCTGCAATTCGGTCTCCGACGGCGCTTTGAACGAGTGAACCTCGCAGCCTTCGGGATTTACTCCCGACATCACATGCTTTATCGTGCCGTCTTTGCCGGCCGCGTCCAGCGCCTGCAAAATCACTAACAGCGCCCAGTTATCCTGCGCGTAGAGTTTGGCCTGCAAATCCGCCATCTGCGCAATATCTTTCTGCAGCTGGTCTTTGGCCTCATCTTCCGACTTCCAATCCCCGGTGTCGGCGGGATCAAAATCTTTCAGCCGGAAATGCTTTCCATCGTCGACGCGGTAGGATTTGGCGAGCTCGGCCGTCTTCATTGTCGGGTCGTCTTCAACTTTGTTCCAGCAGGAAAGTCTACACCGAACTTTGCATGGCGATGTCTGACCACTGCATCATCCCGAAGGCCGCGCTTTAACCAGCGGGGCGAGCGATTTCCCGCGAAGCTGACTCCGGTCCGCGAGATCCTTTGCTCCGCCTGGAAAACGGCCACGCTCAGGCGCCCATTAGAACCGGAAGATTCTTTACGCAACCACAGGCTTCTCTATGGTAACGGGAAGTTTCGCTTGCTGCCACGCATCGAAACCACCGGTCACATCCACGATGTTTTTGAAGCCGGCGCGCTGCAACAAGCTGCACGCGATCATACTCCGATATCCACCTTTGCAATGAACGGCAACCGCCGCATCGCAATCAATCTCGGGCGGCGCAATCTTGAAATTATCCAACGGCCACCACATCGCGTCCCCGATATGCCCGGCTTCCCATTCCGGCTCGCGCCGAACGTCCAGCACCTGCAGGTCGTTCAATTTGGCATTCAACGCCTCAACTGTCATCCGCGGAATTGTCTCTAGACCGAGACCAGCTTCTTTCCATGCAGCGATTCCGCCCCTAAGATATCCCTGCACATTTTCAAGGCCGACGCGCGCCAACCTCATTCGTGCTTCATCCAGCGTCTCGTCCGAGGGCGCAATCAACACCGGACGCGATTCCAGTCCCAGGAGCGCTCCCGCCCACGATGCAAACTGCCCCGACAAAGGAATGTTCACCGATCCGGGCACGTGTCCTTCCGCAAACTCTTCGCCAGTACGAACGTCCAGTGCGATGCCGCCTTCCTGAAGCAGAATTTCTAATTCGCCCGCTTCGATCGGACGCAAGGGAGAGAAATCCGACAACGACGGCGCACCTGCACGATTGATCTCTGCATCTTGGAGGAAATATTCCGGCCGCGCCGGCAAGTTGCTGGTCAACTGCTTCACAAAATCTTCCCTGCTCTTGATTTGCAACGCATAGTTCGTCAGCCGCTCGGTGCCGATCGTTGAAACCCGCTCAGCCCTCATATTGCGTCCGCAAAGTGATCCGGCGCCATGTGCCGGATAGACGAGAACACCATCATCCAGCTTGAGGATTTTGTCATGCAGGCTGTCGTAAAGCATGCCAGCCAACTGTGCGGGACTATAGCGCTTCGACAAATCCGGCCGGCCGACATCCCCAAGGAATAAAGTATCGCCGGTCAGCACAGCCCACGGTTTCTCAGACTTCTCTTCATCAGTAACTACCAGGCAGATGCTCTCCTGCGTGTGCCCCGGCGTCTCCATACCAGTAATCCGAATCTTCCCAAACTGCAGTTGAAAGCCGTCTCGCACCGCAACGTGAGGAAACTTCGCTTCCGCCTGCTCTCCAATATAAATTTGCGCGCCCGTTCTTCCTGCCAGTTCGTTGTGTCCGGAAACGAAATCAGCGTGGAGGTGAGTCTCAAAAATATGCCGGATCGAAAATCCATTCGTCTTCGCAGCCTGCAAATAAATCTCAACATCGCGCTGCGGGTCGACCACGGCGGCTTCGCCCTCCGAAGCCAGCATATAAGAAGCATGCGCCAGACACCCCAGATAAAACTGTTCGAAGTACATTGGTTTCCTCGCCTGGTATCCGTGCCAATTCTATCTCCGCTTCAACGTCTCTCACCACTTTCTTTCCAGTTGTGAATTTGGCCGCGCAGGGTTATCGTGTTGGTCATTAATTGTCTTCGCATTTGATCGTTCACATTCGGAGGAACCAGGAATTGCGATCTCTCAAACTCGCCGTTCTCGTTGCTATCCTTACCACTGCCTTATTCGCACAAAAACATCAATCCAAGCAGAATGCCGACTCGGCGCAGAAGCCGTCGTCTCAACCGAAAAGCGCAGCGGCCGATGAACAAGATTCTCAGAAAGATAAAAATAAAGACGCTGATGAAGGCGAAGACAAAGGCCCCTGGAAGAATCTGCAGTATCGGCTCATTGGCCCATTTCGCGGAGGCCGCGTAGTCGCCGTCTCCGGAGTCGTCGGCCAGGACAACATTTATTATTTCGGCGCAACCGCCGGAGGAGTCTGGAAGACCACGGACGCCGGCCTCAACTGGAAGCCGATCTTCGACAAGCAGAAAGACGCCTCGCCGGCAATCGGCGCCATCGCGGTTGCCGAATCTGATCCGAATGTGATTTATGTCGGCACCGGTGAAGCCTGCATCCGCGGCAATATCGTCGGCGGCAACGGAGTGTACAAGTCCATCGACGCCGGCAAGACCTGGAAATTCGTCGGCCTCGCCGATACGCATGCGATTGGCCGCCTCGCCGTGAATCCAAAGAACCCCGACATCGCCTTCGTCGCCGCTCTCGGACATCCCTTCGGCGATAACGAAGAACGCGGAATCTTCCGCACCCAGGATGGCGGCAAGACCTGGCAGAAAGTGCTCTACAAAGACGCAAAGTCGGGGGGAATCGATGTAGTCTTCGATCCCACAAACTCGAACATTCTTTTTGCAGCACTGTGGCAGGCGCGCCGTACGCCCTGGAGCCTCGATAGCGGCGGCCCCGGCAGCGGGCTTTACCGCTCCATTGATGGCGGCACGACCTGGAAAGAACTCAAAGGTCACGGCCTGCCGGACGGTATCTACGGGCGTATTGGCGTCACCGTCTCCGGCGCAAATCCAAATCGCATCTGGGCGGTCATCGAAGCCGAGAAAGGCGGAATTTATCGCTCCGACGACGGCGGCGATTCCTGGCACTTAATGACCGACGATCATCGCTTCCGCCAGCGCGCCTGGTATTACTCGCACATCTTCGCCGATCCCAAATCTGAAAACACGGTCTATATCTTGAACACCGGCGTCTATCGCTCCAACGACGGCGGCAAGACTTTCAACCGCGTGCGCGCGCCGCATGGCGATAATCATGCGCTCTGGATCGATCCTGATAACCCCAAGCGTCTCATCAACGGCAACGACGGCGGTGCGACCGTTTCCATCGACGGCGGCGAGACCTGGACTAGCCAATATAATCAGCCAACAGCGCAGTTTTACCACGTCACCACCGACAACCGTTTTCCCTATTACGTGTATGGCGCGCAACAGGATAATTCAACCGTCGGCATCGCCAGCGCAAGCCCCTTGGGCGCGATCGACCGCCCCGACTGGTATGCAGTGGGCGGCGGCGAAAGCGGTTACATCGCTCCCGATCCCACCGATCCTGAAATCGTCTACGCCGGCTCCTATGGCGGAGACATCAGCCGCTACGATCACCGCACCGGCGAAGAGCAAGCCATCAATCCCTGGCCGGTGAATCCCATCGGATGGTCCGCGGCCGACGTGAAGCATCGTTTTCAGTGGACGGAGCCGATCGTCTTCTCGCCGCATGATCCCAAAACAATGTATTTCGCAGGAGAAGTCCTGTTCAAAACAACCGATGCCGGCATGAGTTGGTCGATCATCAGCCCCGATCTGACTCGCAACGACAAATCCAAACAGGCCTCCTCCGGCGGCCCAATCACAAAAGACAACACGGGCGTTGAAGTCTACGACACAATTTTCTCGGTAGTCGAATCGCCCGTGCAGAAAGATCTGATCTGGGCCGGCACCGACGATGGCCTGGTTCAGCTCACCCGCGACGGCGGCCAGCACTGGGAAAATGTCACGCCAAAAGCCATGCCGGAGTGGGGCACGGTTAGCATGATCGAAGCTTCGCCACGCGACGCAGGAACCGCCTTTCTTGCCGTCGAACGGCACAAGTCTGACGACTTCACGCCCTACGTCTTCAAGACCACAGATTTCGGAAAGACCTGGACGAAGCTGGTCGAAGGACTTCCCGCAAACAACTACGTGCACGCTGTACGAGTCGATCCACATCATCCCAACTTGCTTTTCGCTGGAACTGAAGAGGGCGTTTACATTTCCTTCAACGATGGCGCGCACTGGCAACCACTGCAGCTAAACTTGCCGCCGGCTCCGGTGAACGATCTTGTGGTCAAAAACAACGATCTGGTCGTCGCGACTCACGGCCGCAGCTTCTGGATACTCGATGACATCACTCCTCTCGAGCAATACGAAGACTCCGTTCCGCAGGAAGAAGCGCACCTGTTTACACCGGCAGATGTCCAATCACACCGTCTTCCGCGGTTCATTCTTCGCCCCCAGCGGCAATGTCGGAAAGAATCCGCCCGAGGGAGCGGTCATTGACTACTGGCTGAAGACATCCCTCAAGAAAGAAGATGCAAAGTCGAAAGCTTCCGCCACGGGCGAGTCTAAGACAAAAGGCGAAGCTGATTCTTCTGCCGCTGCCTCTCCTGAAGCAAAGAAAAACGATGCTGACGAAACTCCCAAGATCACACTGGAAATTCTCGACTCTTCCGGAAAAGCGATCCGTAAATATCCCAAGAAAGAAGAACCAGGCGGTGACGACGAAGAAGAATTCGGCCGCGATCACAAAGCGGATTCCCTGCCCGCCGATGCCGGTTTCAATCGCTTCGTCTGGGATCTGCGCTACGAAGGCGCCACCAAAGTTCCCAAGGCGCCACTATGGGGCGGCAGCACCGACGGCCCCGAGGCTCTGCCCGGAACGTACCAGGTTCGGCTAACTGTTCTCGGAAAAACCTATACCGCCCCGCTGAAAATCGATCCCGATCCGCGCCTGCATGTCACTGAAGAAGACCTGTCAAAACAATTCGATCTGCTTCTCAAAATCCGGGACAAGGTTACCGAAACTGATGACACCATTATTCAGATTCGCGATCTCCGCGATCAGATCAAGGCGATCGACACTCGCATGAAAGAGGATCCCCGCGCCAAGGCAATCGCCGACGCCGGGAAGTCTCTCGACAAGAAAATGACGGTAATCGAGGAAGCACTCATCCAGACCAAGGCCAAGAGCAGCCAGGACGTGCTCAATTTTCCAGTTCGCCTGAACAATCACCTCGTTGCTTTGGGCGGCGTTGTGGAGAGTGCTGATTCGGCTCCCACCAGACAATCCTACGAAGTCTTCGACATGCTTAGCAAAAACGTCGATGAGCAACTGGCTGCCTGGAAGGCAATCGTCTCGACCGACGTTGCTGCCTACAACAACCTGATGAAGCAGCAGGAGGTTCCGGCCATCATTCTGAAGCAGCCGGACGCCGGCAATAAATGACGCACTCACCCGGAGAGACGTCGCCGCCAAGCCGATAACCTGTTCCTCCAATGCGCCGGCACGTCTCTTCCCTCGAATAACGCTCAGCTACAGGAAACACCTGATACGTCAGGACTTCGACCTAATGCATTCTGTACCCTGCTGCGGGGGATCCATCGGCCTTTCTGTCAAGCACTCCCGAAAATGGCGTTCGTGGAAAAGCCTGTCTCGGGGAAGTTCTGACGTCCTGGCGCCGTCCCGCCTGGTTATTGAGAGCTAAGAATGAGCTTCATCGACATCTTGATCGCCGATGATCACGAGTTTTTCCGCCACAACCTGCGCGCTCTCATTGAATCTCAGCCGGGCCTAAGGGTGTGCGGCGAAGCCGCCGACGGCATCGAGGCCATTGAGAAAGCCAAGGCGCTGCGTCCCCAGATCGTGCTGATGGATATGTCCATGCCCCGCATGGATGGCGCCGAAGCCACTCGTAATCTTCGCCGTCAAGTCGACGCTCAGGTAATTATTGTCAGTCAGAATGATCCCGCGCTCATGCGCAAAATCGCCGCTGAAACCGGCGCGCACGCATTCGTCTCTAAAAGCGATGTAGTGCGCGACCTCATTCCTGCCATCCTTCGTCTAGTGCACGTGGACGATCACCACGGTTCGGCCTCCAACGACCAGAAAGAAAAATCGACTCAAAGCGACTGGCTACAGGCAGGCGGCAACTTAGCTTCAAGAATATGGGAATACGACTGGTCAAAGACGCCGCTTGGGCCGCTGCAAGCCTGGCCCCAGAGTCTGAGAACCGCCGTCAATCTCATGCTCAACTCCCAGCACCCCATCTGGATTGGCTGGGGTCCGGAGATGACCTATCTCTACAACGACGCCTATATCTCGGTCTTGAGCCTGGCCAAGCACCCCTGGGCGTTGGGCAAGCCGGCAAGAGAAGTTTGGGCAGAGATATGGGATGTCTGCGGCCCTTTGGCTGACAAGGTTTTCCTGAAAGGTGAACCATCCTACGTCGACGATGTCCGCCTTTTCATGAATCGCGGCGGCTACCTGGAAGAAACCTATTACTCTTTTTCCTATAGTCCCATCTATGACGAATCCGGCAAAGTCTCCGGCTTGTTCTGCCCCAGCACGGAGATCACTTCAAAAGTTCTGAACGCCCGCCGGTTACGAACTCTCTCTGAACTATCCACTAAGTCGTTGAGTGAAAAATCAACCGAGGCCGCTGCCGCCTCGTGCATCCGCATCTGCTCCCAAAATCCCGACGACATTCCGTTTGCCCTGCTGTATCTGATCGATCCAGACAAGAAAACTGCGATTTTGCAGGGTGCCAGCCAGATCGCAGCGGGAGTGGAAAGCGTGAGCCCTCTAACCATTGCTCTCGATGGCGAATCACCGACACCTTGGCCTGTTCGCGAACTGCTCAACGGTTCTGCCGGGCGAACCATCGCTTTGGGCAACGTTCGTTGCATCCCTCTCGGCCCTTCCGACCAGCGCGTTCACGAGGCCATCATTCTGCCGGTTACTTCCGTTGGAATGCACTTCCCCATCGGCGTTCTTGTCGCTGGGGTGAACCCGACGCGCAAGCTCGACGCGGAATATCGCACCTTCTTCTCGCTGATCGCCGATCAGGTCGCGACTGCGATTCAAAATGCCAGAGCGCTGCAGCAGGAAAAGGAACGCGCCGACGCTCTGGCGGAAATTGATCGCACGAAAACCATGTTCTTCAGCAACGTGAGCCATGAATTCCGCACACCGCTCACGCTCATGCTCTCCCCGCTGGAGGAAATGCTTTCCACCTCCAGCGCGCTCGCGCCCGAGCACCGCGAACGTATCGAAATTGCGCATCGAAACTCTCTTCGCCTGCTGAAATTGGTCAACACCCTGCTGGATTTCTCCCGCATCGAGGCGGGACGCATTCAAGCCTCCTATGAACCGGCAGATCTCTGCAAATTAACCTCCGATCTCGCAAGTGTCTTTCGCTCTGTCATTGAAGGCGCCGGCATTCAGTTCACCATCAACTGCGAATTCCTTGATGAGCCGGTTTACGTCGACAGCGAAATGTGGGAGAAGATAGTCTTCAACCTGCTTTCAAACGCTTTCAAATTCACCTTCGTGGGTGAGATTGCGGTATCACTGGCAAAGGTCGAAGGCGGCGTGGAACTTGCCGTTCGCGATTCCGGAACCGGTATTCCGGAAAAGGATCTTCCTCACCTGTTCGAGCGTTTCTATCGGGTTAAGGGCGCACAGGGGCGCACATTCGAGGGCAGCGGCATCGGCCTCGCTCTGGTGCAGGAACTCGTGAGATTGCACGGCGGCACGGTCCGTGTTGAGAGCGAACCCGACCGCGGCAGCACATTCCGGGTCACGATTCCATTCGGCAAAGATCACTTGCCCGCCGACCGCATCAGCGCACCCCGCATTTTCGCCTCAACCGGGCTCAACGCTGAACCTTATCTGGAAGAGGCTCTGCAGTGGCTGCCTAGAGTCGGCCCGGCCACGTCAACACTTGAATCTGCCGTCTCGCCGCTGTCTGCTTCAAAACCCGATCCGATTCGTGCTCAGCCCCTCGAAGGCGATACGCGCTCCCGCATTCTGATCGCCGATGACAATGCCGACATGCGGGAATACCTTGAACGGTTACTCGCGGCTCAATACCAAGTCGCAGCAGTCGAAGATGGCAAAATAGCTCTGGAGAGCGCCCGCAGACAACGTCCAGATCTGATTCTCTCCGACGTTATGATGCCCAATCTCGATGGCTTCGGTTTTTTGCACGAAGTCCGAGCCGATGAATTTCTCAAGAACATTCCGGTCATCCTGCTCTCAGCGCGCGCCGGCGAAGAGTCCCGAATCGAGGGAGTTCAATCCGGCGCCGACGACTATCTCGTCAAGCCCTTCTCCGCGCGTGAACTGCTCGCCCGTGTCGAAACGCACTTGAAATTGGCACGCCTGCGCAGAACCTCCGAAGAAGCGCTCGCCCGCCGTACCGCACAATTCGAGACTCTGCTCAATGCGGCTCCTTTCGGCGTATACGTCGTCGATGCGGGATTCCGGATTCGCGCCATAAATCCGGCTGCCCTTTCTCTCTTCGAAGGCATTCCCGATCCCATCGGCCGTGACTTCGATGAGGTTGTTCACCAGATGCGCCCGCACGCCTACGCGGACGAAGTGGTGCAGCGATTCCGCCATACCCTCAAAACCGGTGAACCTTATAAAGTCCCGGAACGGATCGGCCGTGACGTCGATGGTAATGTCATCCAGGCTTATGAATGGCAAATCAACCGTATCCCGCTTCCCGAAGCGCAGCATGGCGTGGTCTGCTACTTCCGCGATATTTTGCGGCTAGTGCAGGCGCGGGAAGCTATTCGCGCTTCCGAGGAGCGCTTCCGCGCCATCGTCGAGACCACGCCTGACTGCGTCAAGCTCATGGCTCCCAACGGCAATTTGCTCTTCATGAACTCCTTCGGTTTGCAAATGCTCAATGCGCATGGGCCCGAAGAAGTCATCGGCAAGAGCGTATATGACATGATTGCGCCTGAATACCGCGAAAGCTTCCTCGAGCTCAACGAAAAAGTATGCTCTGGACGAAAAGGCTCGCTGGAATTCGACATTTTGACCCTGGACGGAAGCAGGCGGCACATGGAGACTCACGCCGCACCCTTACACAATCAGGATGGCACTACCGTTCAGCTCGCGGTCACCCGCGACGTCACGCCGCGCAAGCACGCGGAACAAATGCTGCGCCAGCACCGCGAGCGTTTCGATCTCGTCGCGCAATCGGCCCAGGTGGGTTTCTGGTTCTGCGATCTTCCCTTCGACAAATTGGTTTGGGACGATCTCGTCAAAGAACATTTCTGGTTGCCGCCCGATGCGGAAGTCACCATCGACACTTTTTACGAGCGGCTGCATCCGGATGATCGTGAGCGTACGCGCGAAACTATCGCCGAAAGCATTGCCAACGATATCCCGTATGACATCGAATATCGCACGCTTGCGCCCGACGGCCGCGTGAAATGGATTCGCGCCACCGGCCGCACTTTTTATGACGCCGCCCGCAAGCCCAAGAGTTTTGACGGCTTGACCTTCGACATTACCCAGCGCAAGCAGGCAGAAGAGCGGGAACGAAATATCACTGCCGAAGCGATCGCAGCCAATGCCAAGTTCCGCGCCGTCTTCGAGCAAACCACGGTTTTCGCGGGAATCACCACGAGAGACGGCATCGTCCTCGATGCCAACAAATTATGTACGGAGGCCTGCGGCTATACCCCAGAGCAAGTGCTGGGCCTTCCCCTCTGGCAAACACCCTGGTGGCGAAACTTTAAAGAATCCCAGGAAAAAATCCGGTTGGCAACTCCTCTCGTGGCTCAGGGTATTCCCTACCGTGAGATCTTGCACTATTCCTTCGCCGATGGCACCGAGCGGCTGGTCGACTTTGCGCTCTATCCCATTTTCGACAACGAAGATCAGATTCTCTTCCTTCATCCCACGGGAGTCGATATCACCGACTTCAAGCGCGCGGAAGAGAACTACCGAAATCTCGCGGAAAGCCTCGAGGCCGAAGTCCGCTCGCGCACCATCGAGCTTGAAAATCGCAACCTCGAAGTCTTAAGGCAGTCCGACCTGCTTCGCGAATTTTCGCAGCGCTTATTGCAGGCTCAGGACGAAGAGCGCCGCCACATCGCCCGTGAGCTGCATGACAGCGCCGGTCAAACCCTGACGGTTCTCGGCATCAATCTGGCGCAACTGGTTCAGAAGGCCGCAACGGCTGCACCTGGGCTGGCGGCCGATGCGCAACTCATTCAGGAAACCGTGCAACAGTTGCACAATGAAATCCGCACGACCTCCTACCTGCTGCACCCGCCTCTGCTCGATGAGACCGGCTTGTCCTCTGCGCTCAACTGGTACGTGCAGGGACTGGTCGAGCGCAGCGACCTCGACATCACCCTGAACATCTCCCAAAACTTCGGACGGCTCGCCCGCGGAATGGAGCTGGTAATCTTCCGGCTGGTTCAGGAATGTCTGACCAACATTCATCGTCACTCCGGCAGTAAGACCGCCTCCATTCGCATCGCGCGCGAGCCCGAGCAGATCACAGTCGACATTCGCGACGAGGGCCGCGGAATGTCTCCCGACAAAGTGGCCGAATTGCAACTGGGAGGCTCGGGCGTCGGCATTCGAGGAATGCGTGAGCGGCTGCGCCAATTCGATGGCAAAATGCTCATCGAGTCGAGCAGTTCGGGCACCCAAATCCATGTGACCATTCCGGTGCCGACAGCCGCCGACGGCGAATCGAAGCGAACCGAACCGATGGAGTGGGCAGTTTAGTCGCGTTGTACGTGTGCTTCCAGCGCCTCAGAAACACCATCCGGCAATAGGCAGTGCCAAGAGGAGTGCCTTTCTTCGGCCCGACATGGGCAAGGTCGAGATTTCGCTCTGCGCGCGAACCGAGCGCAGATATTACGGGACGACCAGCGATTGGAGTAATTCGTCTCGGATTGACAACAAGCTCTCGCGAAATTCAACCTGCACGATCGTTATCATGGTTCTCGGGCGTATCGGCCCTCGGAACAATCTTGCGCCGAGACTCGGCGCAGCCTTGAGTCCTTCAGGTGGGAATACCAAGTTTTGGCAGTAGCCATTGCGTCAAGACCACATAGGCGACAAGGAAAACCGCTCCCAAGACCCAATTGGGCATGTTCACTTCCTCCTATCTGCCAACTCCAAGTTTACGCAGAAACGTCATCATCGGGCACCAGTTCGTGAATCCAGACTGAAACAGATTCAGGCCAACAAAAGCCGTGAAAAGGTACCAGTACGGGCTTACGTAGTGCCCAAGGGCAAGGGACAACAGAATAAAGCTGCCAGCGATTAAACGAAGTGCACGTTCTACGGTCATGACGATTCTCCTTCTGCACTACAGACTGCTCTGCGCAATTTCGCATTGCGGTGTTTCGCATTCAGCGACATTCTCTGGCGAATGTGGATGCATGGTTGGCGAGTGTCCCCTCTGAGACAGGTAGTAAAGAACTGGCACCGCCATTCGCGAGAGCACGGTGGACGCGACTTCTCCCGCCATTAAGGACAATGCCAGGCCCTGGAAAATCGGATCGAACAGGATCACGCTCGCTCCCACCACCACTGCGGCTGCGGTCAGAAGCATTGGCCGGAAGCGCACCGCGCCTGCATCGACCACTGCATCCTCCAGCGACATTCCCTGGAAGCGGCGAAGTTCGATGAAGTCAACGAGGATGATGGAGTTGCGCACGATAATTCCAGCCCCTGCGATAAAACCGATCATCGAGGTTGCGGTGAAGAATGCCCCTATCAGGGCGTGGGCGGGGAGGATGCCAACCAGCGTGAGCGGAATCGGCGCCATGATCACCAGCGGCGTGACGAACGACCGGAACCAGCCCACAACCAGCACGTAGATCAAGACCAGGACAGCCGCAAAGGCGAGTCCCAGGTCGCGGAAGACTTCCACCGTGATACGCCACTCGCCATCCCACTTCATGGAGAAGCGGTCGGTGCGTTCAGGCATGGTCGTGCCCTTGTATTGCTTTACTCCGTAGCCATCGGGCAACTTGATTTTGTCGATCGCTTCGCTCATCTTCATGATTGCGTACACAGGGCTTTCTTCTCCGCCCGCCACATCTCCCGTCACGTAGACCACTGGCTGCAGATTCTTGCGATACACGCTGGTATCGATCGTCGTCTGTTGAAGCTTGGTTACTTCCTGCAGCGCGATTTGGCTGCCCGACGCCGTCGGCAACTTTAAGTTGCCAAGGTCTTCGATCCCCGAGCGATCCGGGCGCGCCAGTCGCACTTCAATAGGGATGTCCTCGCGGGAATGGGGATCGTGGAGTAGGCCCGCGTTGGCTCCCCCAAGCCCCACCTGCAGAGTGCGCGTCACATCAGCGGCCGAGATACCGTGCAGCGCTGCCTCGTCCAGATCCACTTTCATGTCGTACTTGATTTGCGGGTCTTCGACGTACCAGTCCACATCGACAACACCTGGCGTCTGCTGGAAAACCTTCTTGATCTGCGCCGCCAGCTCAATCTGCCCTTTGTAGTTAGGTCCGTAAACTTCGGCAACCAGAGTTTGCAATACGGGCGGACCAGGCGGGACTTCGGCTACCTTGATGCGCGCGCCGAAGGGCGCGGCAATCCTGTCCAGTTCCGGCCGCAATCGTCGTGCGATCTCGTGGCTCTGCGCCTTGCGGTCGTGCCGCGAGAGCAGATTCACTTGGATGTCAGCCTGATTGGGCTGATCGCGCAAGAAGTAATGACGCACGAGACCGTTGAAATTGTAAGGTCCGGAGGTTCCGGCATAGATCTGATAATTGATAACCTCGGACTGCTGGCCGAGATACTGTCCCAGTGCCTGCGCCACGCGAGTCGTCTGTTCCAGTGGCGTGCCATCGGGCATGTCAATGATGACCTGGAACTCGCTCTTGTTATCGAAGGGCAGCATCTTTACCCGAACCCATTTCAACGGAACAAACGCGACCGCGGCGAGCAGCAACAACACCACACCGCCAAGAAACATCCAACGGCGGTGCGCATCGCGGATCAGCGGGTTCATCATGCGGCGGTACAGTCGGGTGGTCCAGCCTTCGGCGTCGTGCCCAGAATTGTCGCCACCGCCCGCATATTTCCTCAGGAGCCTTAGTGCCGCCCACGGAGAAACCACGAAGGCCACCATCAACGAAAACAGCATGGCTGCCGACGCTCCCACTGGGATCGGGCGCATGTACGGACCCATCAACCCGCGCACGGACGCCATCGGCAGGATGGCGCCGATTACCGCGAACGTGGCAAGAATCGTAGGATTGCCAACTTCGTCAACGGCCTCTACCGCGACTTCAGATAACGATCGCCCTCGGCTTTCCGGCAACCGAAAATGGCGCACGATGTTTTCGACTACAACGATGGCGTCGTCGACCAGGATGCCGATGGAGAAGATCAGCGCGAAAAGTGTGACCCGATTCAGTGTGTAGCCATACAGGTAGAAGACGGCGAGCGTCAGGGCGAGCGTGACCGGCACTGCCAGAAGTACGACCCCCGATTCACGCCAGCCGAGCGACCGGGCAATCAGCAAGGTGACCGACAATGTTGCGATCAGGAGGTGTTTGAGAAGTTCGTCGGACTTGTCTTTCGCAGTCTCCCCATAATTGCGCGTGACTGTGATGTTCAGATCGTTTGGAAGTACATAACCGCGCAGAGCAGTGACTTTGTCCAGCACTCGCTCAGAAATATCTGTGGCGTTCGTACCTTTGCGCTTGGAAAGCGTGACGGTTACCGCGGGATATTCCGGGGCGGCAATCTGTCCTGAACCGCCGCGAGCATTCGCAAACAAAACGTAAGTGTCCGGCTCGGCTGGGCCATCTTCCAATTTCTCCGCTACGTCGCGCAAGTAGACAGGGCGTCCGGCGTGAACCCCGACCACGACCTGGCGCAAGTCTTCGAGACTCGTGAAGAAACCGCCCGCTTCGACCTGAAACTCGCGATTGTCGCGGGCAAAACTGCCGGCTTGGCCGCGGCTGTTCGCGTTCTGGAGTTGCGCTACGATCGCGCCCGGCGTAAGGCCGTAGGCCGCGAGCCGTTGGGTATCGAGCACGACTCGTATTTGCCTGGGCTGCCCGCCGATGATCTTGGTCTCAGAAACGTCGTTGAGCGGCTTCAGTGAATTTTCCAACTCCCCTGCGATTCGCCGCAGGCGATAAGAGTCATAGTCTTTCCCCCACAACGTCAGGGCCATGATCGGCACGTCGTCAATCGAGCGGACTTTGATAATCGGTTGTGAGACGCCGGGTGGGATACGGTCGAAGTTGGAGTAGAGCTTATTGTAGGTCTGGACGATTGCATCTTCTTCTTTGGCGCCGACGTAGAACCGCACAACCAGCATGCTCACGCCCGGATGACTGATTGAGTAGATGTACTCGACGCCCGGCACTTCGCGCAGTAACTTCTCCATGGGAAGGCTGACCCGTTGTGCCACCTCATCCGCCGACGCACCCGGCATCTGCACAAAAACGTCGAGCATGGGCACAATGATCTGGGGCTCTTCTTCTCGCGGGGTCTTGAGAATGCTGAAGGCTCCAAGCAGCAGCGCAGCGACGATCACTAGAGGTGTCAGTTTCGAATCGATGAAAGTGTGGGCGATGCGACCGGCAAGGCGCAAGCTCTTCGGGGGCTGGATCGCCGACTTGGATTTGCCATCAGTCATTACTGGCCCTCAATGCGTTTGCCATTCAGGTCCACAGCGCCCGGTCTGGCGACGAGGCGCTCGCCATTCTGCAGGCCCGCCAGCACTTCGACCTCGGCACCGGAAGGCTTTCCCAAAGTGATGTAGCGCAAACTCGCAACCTTGTTTTGGTCCAGCACATAAATGCCCTGCAATTGGCCACGGTCGACGACCGCCGAGCGCGGAATCATCAGCGCCTGCCGCTCGCCACGAGAAAACCGCGCCCGCCCGAACAGCCCGGAACGCAGATGTGTGTCTGAGGGCAAATCAATTTTCACCAGGAACGTGCGACTCGCGGCGTCCGCGGCTGGGACGATCTGCACAACCTTGCCTTTCAGACCCGCGTTGTCGAGGGCATCGATGACGACCGAAACCTGCTCCCCGGTTCGCACATACTGGAGATCGTTCTCGTTGACGGTAGCCTCCAGTCGGTAGCGGCGCACGTCCTCGACGGTGAAAATCGGCATGCCGGGTGACGCCAGCGTGCCGGAATCGACTTTCTTCTCCGTCACCACGCCCTCGAATGGCGCCCGAATCCGCGTGTAATCCAGAGACGTGCGTGCCTGGCTCAATGCGGCCTGCGCCTGGGCTTTCCCAGCTTCTGCAATATCGCGACGCGCCCGAGCCGCTTGTTGACGGGCTTTCACTTCATCGAACTCCTGCGGACTTACCGATTTCTTTTCGAAAAGAGTTTGGTAACGCTTCAACGTCGATTCCGCCAGGCCCAGGTCGGACTCTGCTCCGGCCAGTTGCCGTTCGGCGGCAAGATCGGCTGCGGTCGCGCGGTCTACGGCAGCTCGCGGCTGCGAGTCGTCGATTAGGGCGAGCACTTGACCGCGCTGCACGTGCTCTCCTTCATCAGCCCGGATCTCGACGATGTTCCCCATCATTTGGCTGGCGGCGTCGCTGGTCTGGGCGGCACGTACCGTGCCTGCCGCTTCCAGCAAATCGGACACGTTGGCCTGCTGCGCGGCGAGCACGGGAATGTTCCGCACGGTTTCCGGCGAAGGAGGCGTGCGGTTGTGCTCGCTCGAACAACCGGCGAGGCTAACAACTGCAATCAGCACCCAAAACGAAAGCCTGCGTTTGGTATTTGAACGATTCATGGCATCACCACGGGAGATTGCGGATTCAACTTTCCGCTCGCCAACTCCAGGTTGGCATAGCTGGTCTGGAAGTGATAAACAGCCTCCCAGTAGTCGGTCTGGCTGCGGCGCGCGGCATCTTCAGCGCCCAACAAATCGGTAATTGTGGTCAATCCGCTTTCGTAGCGGTCCTGGTTGATGCGCAGACTCTCCTGTGCCTGGGCGATTGCCGCTCGCGCCACTTCGATCTGTTGCCGATTGGCGTCTGTCTCGTAATAAGCCCGCCTCACTTCGAGGCGAACGGCATCGCTAGATGCCTGCTTCATCGCCACCACCTTTTCTTCAAGGGCTCGCTGCCGGGACAGTTCCGCCCGCTTGGCACCACCCTGAAAGATGTCGATTTGCACTTCGATCCCGCCCAGCCAGTTGTTGCCCCCGCCGCCGGCTAGCAACGTAGGGTTATCCATTTCCCAGCCTGCAAAGGCGTTCACCCGAGGTCCGAACGCCGACTTGGCTACCGACACGCTCTGCCTCTGGGCCGCCTCTTCGGAGGCAATCCGGTTCAAGTCAGGGCGACTTGCGAGCGCCTGCTTCTCGACTTCACCAAGCACAGGGGCGGGAAGCGTGCGCTCAGCTAACCCTTCGGTAGTCTGGAACGAAGAATCAATCGGCACGCCCATCGCCGTGTTCAGCTGTGCCCGTGCCACTTCCAGAGTGTTCCTGGCCCGGATCACTTCCTGCTGTCGCGCCGCCATGCGCACCTTCGCAGTCAGCAGATCTGACTCTACAGTCAGCCCGCTGTCGAATCTCGCCTGGCTACTCTCCATAATCGAGTTAGCAGTTTTCGCCGATTGCTCGGAAACTTCCAGTTCCTTGGCCGCCAGCAGAACGTCGTAGTAGGAACTGACCACCCGGAACACGATCTCCTGATCCGCGCGGTCCAGTTGGTGTCCCGCAGCTTCGCTCATCTGTTTTTCCTGATTGATTCCGTGCCAGCTGGCGAATGAGTCGAAAAGGTTCCAGCTCCCCCCAAACCGCGTGCTGAAGTTCCCGAAGGGCAGCGGTGTGTTCAGTTGGTTCAACGCGAAGTCTGCATTGGTGAAGCGCGATTGCCGCAACTTGGTGCCGAACACGTAAACCGGATCATCCCCGCGAGTCGCCGTTTCCGAAAAACTCAAATGAGGCATGAGGAACGAGCGTGCCTCACGAACCGCCGCCAAGGCTGCTTTTGTGTCTGCGATCGCTGCCTTGCGCAGTGGATTTTTCTCCAGCGCGATATTCACCGCCTGCAGCAGAGTCAGAGACGACGACTGCGCCGCTTGTTGAGCTGAGGCTTCCCCAAAATTCAGCCACGCCATAGCGAGGCTCAGAAACACCTTGAGCGCGGTTCTCAACCTTGAACTCCAACGGCCTGAGTCGGCTTTGCCCACTCCGTCTTGTCTTGAACGATTTCGTAAGTTGTATGAAAGCTCGCAGTCTTCTGCACCATCGCCCCGACCGAGCAATATTTTTCCTCGGAGAGACGGATGGCTTCTTCTAAGGCCGCAACATCAATCTCGAAGCCGGTGACTACGTGGTGAATTCGCACAGCCGTAAACACCTGCGGTGGGCGTTCCGCCTGATCCGCTTCGACCCGCACTTCGTATGCGGTAACTTTTTGGTGGTACTTCTGGCGAAGGATGGTAACGACGTCGAACGCCGTGCACCCGGCCAATCCAGCGGCGGCCAGTTCAATCGGCTTTGGGCCGCTGCCTCCGGCTGCATCATCTAACAAGAGGTGATGGCCGCTTCCCGTCTGGGCCACAAATTGGCGCTGATGCTTAAGTGGTTGAGTTAGTTCGACTTTGGCTGTGATCATGATTGCCTCCAGCTTGCTTCTATCGACAAAGCACACGAATAAATGCAGAAGGAAGGATTTTGTTACAGGAAAAATTTCGGCAGCCGATGGCGTGCGAACCCAGTGCCTCTGCTAGATCGCTGTATGATCAGGAATTGATAACGCGGAGGAAATTCCAATGAGTCTTCCTATCAAACTTCGCCCGATACTCCTTGTCTCTATCTTTGGGACCGTCGCCATTGCACTAGCCTCTGCTGCCCTCGCTTATCAGGCGAGCCTCATTCCGTCCTCGCGGCTGATGAACTCCGACGAACTAGTCAGAATTCTTCACTCTGCCAAGAGCGAGAAGCCGCTGATGATTCAAGTCGGATCGCACGTCCTTTACACACAGGCGCACATTCCGGGCTCGGAATACATTGGCCCAGCCTCCAGTGAGGCTGGGTTGCAGTCCTTGCGAAAGCGCACGGAATCCTTGTCGCGAAATAAGTTCATTGTTCTGTATTGCGGCTGTTGTCCGTGGAGCCACTGTCCGAACGTCAAGCCTGCCGACGATGCTCTGCATGCAATGGGCTTCACCAATGTGAAGATCCTTTATATTGCCGACAACTTCGGTGCTGATTGGGTCGAGAAAGGTTATCCAGTTGCCAAGGGAGACTAGCGATCTGATCGTTTCTTGGCTGGCGTCGGCATGTTGAGGAAATGGATTCTCATCGGCTTAGCGTTGATTGCAGTAGCGGGACTTTATTTCCTGACCCGTCATAATGGCGTGCCCACTGGCACGAGGGGTAACGGTAGCGCCAAACCATCCCTGGCCCCTGATTTTTCTCTTCCCGATTTAGCGGGACAAAAACTCGATCTCTCATCCTATCGGGGCAAGATCGTCCTTCTGGACTTCTGGGCAACGTGGTGCGATCCGTGCCGAGACGAGATTCCACATTTCGTCGAACTCCAAAATAAGTACGGCCGCCAAGGCTTGCAGATCATTGGCGTTTCCATGGACGACGGACCGGAACCTGTGCGTGATTTCTACCAGCGCTTCAAAATGAACTACCCGGTTGTGATGGGAAGTGCAAAGACGGGTGAGCTCTACGGCGGAGTTCTCGGACTGCCGATCGCATTCCTGATCGGGAGGGATGGCCGGATCAATGCCAAACATACTGGCGCAACCGATATCTCAGTCTTTGAAAAAGAGATCGTGGATCTACTGAGAAGCGGAGCTGGTTCCAGTTCACTAGGCTCGTAGCTATCGAGTACTAACGGATGTTCTGTGCGACCAATTGTTCGTAATCAGCAAGTACTCTCGTACGTAGCTCGGCTGCCTTCTCGCGGTCAGGGTTTTCTGCAGGAAGTTTGCGGCACTGCTTGATCGTTGCTTCGAGACTGGAAAGGAACACCTTGCACGGTTCGCAACTGCCCAGGTGCCGCTCCAGTTCCTCACAAAGCGAATCATCCAACTGCTCGTCGAGATAGTTCGAGAGCTCCGCAAACATGGCCTTGCAGCGGGCAGGTCTCAGCTGCTCCGTGCCTGGCTGTTCTTGGGAAGCCGACGGCCAAGCGACGGCTGCCCTCGCCGAGCGAGGTCTCAGCCCTTTCATCAATTCCTTCCGGACAAACAACCTCGCACGGTGTAGACGAACCCGTACTGTTCCCGAACGTAGCCCTGTGATTTCGGCCACTTCTTCATCGGTCAACCCTTCCATATCACGCAGAACTAAAACAATGCGGTACCCTGGCGGCAGCCCCTGGATGGCATCTCGTAACCGCCCCGCTTCCTCACTCCGAATAGCGAATGCTTCGGGGTTGACGGTGCCTGCGGTCCCGAGTTGCTCAAGTTCCTTCCGATCCGGCATGAGTTCTTCCAGAGAGAGGTCCGGATTGGGAGCAAACTTGCTCCGGCGCCGACTCATCAGGCAGCGGTTCTTTGCCACCTTATAGAGCCATACCAAAAGGGCTTTGGGACTGTCGAATTTGGGCAGGTGTGGAACTGACTTGAGCAGCACCTCTTGCATGGTGTCCTCCGCGTCCTCGCGCTGACCGCAGACGCGCATGCTAAAAGAGAACACGGTGTTTTGGAGCAGAGCTAGAGCCTGCTCCACGGCAGCATCGTCACCCCGCTGCAGGAGTTGCACGGCTTGTTCTATCTCAGACCGCATTTCTTTTGAATGTAACACTGCAGCGAGGGCAGCTTCAGCCGCTATCCTTACGTGATTAACCGCTACATCCCCGCCAACAACGTCGGAGTAGAGCCATCCGTGAATGCTCTCGTTCCATTCTGCACTTGGCTAGGAAGCGGGAGAGCGCAGGCCTTCCTGGTGCACGTAGCGGATTACCTCCACCTCGGACATCGCGATCAACCCTTCGTCCACCATCTCATCCAGAGCTGGAAGCAATTTTTTAATGTTCTGCTCAGTGTCTATCACCGAGACCATGATTGGGCGATCGGAAGAACGCAGCAGATGCTGCTTATGAATGAGCGTACTTGCTCCGTAGCCCTCGATCCCGCGAAACACGCTGGCGCCGGCGATGTCGAGTTCTCGGCACTTGGCGATGATGGCCTCGTATAGCGGTTTACCGTGCCACTTGTCATCCTCGCCAAAATGGATGCGCAACATTTTGGCTTTTCCTTCCAGTTTCATATTCGCGTCTCCTGGCGCCGCTCGGCTTTCTCGTAGTTATGCGTGTACTTGATGACGTCCGCGTCGGATAACACGACCAAGCCCTGCTTCACCATTTGGTCAAGAATCGGCATAAAGGCCTTCAGTTTTTCCTCCGTATCAACCACAGACAGCAGGATAGGCCGATCATGGGAAAGGCTGAGCGCGGCGTCCTTGTGAATTCTCCGATTGGCACCATAACCGAGAATCCCGCGGTAAACCGTGACGCCGGCAATGTCGTTCGATCGCAGACCATCGACGATGGCTTCATACAGCGGCTTGCCGTTCCATTTGTCGTTCTCCCCAATGTAGATCCGCATCATCTTGGCTTTGCCCTCGCTCTTCAGCGCAGGCTTTTCAGCCGCAGAATGTTTTTGTTTCTTCTCGGCGGGCTTGACGATTGTGGTGTCGTGCATCTCAATCAGTCCGGCGCCTACCATGGTTTGCAATTTGGGCAGTAACTCTTCGACTTTCTGAGCAGTTTCGATGAACTCGATCTTGACAGGCAGATGGACCGCCAGGTCTACAAGGCTGGTCGTTTGCATCTGATGATCTGCACCAAATCCAGCAATGCCACGCGTAACGGTTGCGCCCGATACGCCATGGAAAAAGAGAAAATCCAGAACAGCTGCATAGGCAGCACTCCCGTGGTACTGCTGGTCCTCAGCTACGTAAATGCCGACCTTCTTACCCGGCCCTGGTGTCAGCACATTTTCCTCCTGTCGTTAGAGTCCTCTTTGACCGACCAAAAAATCAAATGTCCATGCAACAATTTTCAGGATCGTGCAAATTGGACATGTGCCCTTGGTGAGTGCCTGGTTTACGTCAGTTCCGGTGCTAAAGCTTCCGCTTTCATGGGATCGCCCTCCCCGCCATAACGCCACCCCAGACGGCAACAAACCCAACGATCACGCTCAGTGCCACATAAAGGAGGCCCACGCCGATCTGCCCATCCTGGATCGTACGCAAGGTCTCATATTCGAAAGCGGAGAATGTCGTGTAGCCTCCGATGAAGCCAATTGGGATCAGATATCGCCAGTTCGGGCTCCACTGAGTTCTGGCCGTTAATAACGCAAAGACCAGGCCGACCAGGAACGAACCCGTAATGTTAATCACGAGTGTCCCGTAAGGAAAACGCGTTCCCATTCTGCTGCCGATATAACTGCCCACCCAGAAACGCAAAATCGAACCCAGACAACCCCCCACGCCCACCATCACGTATTTCAGCAAGTCGCCTCGTTCCTTTCTTTTTTCAATTCACTTCAACAGACTCACCGGCCACTCAGGAAGCCACAGTTCGGCTCCGATCGGCTGCCTTTCCAAGCCTTGTAGGTGAAACCTACAGTTCTCGCCAGCACCATCCCGATGATGTAGCCCGGCAAGACTGCTTCGCTGCCTGACCAGACCGCCAATCCCCCATTGCGAACAGCAGGAAGAGCTAGTATTTCGCTTCCAGTTCGGAGACACGCCCTCCATACTTCTTGAAGAATCGCGGCGTCAGAAAAGGAAGGATAGCGAAGACGACCATGCTGTCCACTACAAAGATTAGGGTCTTGATTGTGACGTAGTGGGCAACCGCCGTACACCCCAGAAACGGTCCGACGAAACCCACGAGTCCTATGACGGTGGCTTCTTTCCATTTCGTCCGGAAGATTTGGGGATCGAGTTCGGCGCCAGCGAGAAACGTGAGAACAATAGCGCCTGTACCGGCGAGAAAGCTGATCCAGCTTGTCTTACCGCCAAGTTCGGTGTGGACGAAGAGGGCGCCAATCACCAACTGGGCCACGGTGCCGACGACAATCTCGCTCAAGGCGGTCGAGATCTTAAACCAGATCGCAACCAGCGTCGCAACCAAAGCCAGGCCAACCCACACGGAGGCGAGGACCCACACGTTCTCCATCAACGTACCTCTATCTAATTTTGCGGATTCGCTGCCGGGACATGACTCCGCGACAAGGATTCGTCCGCTTGTCAGGAGTCATCAGCTGCGCCCGGCTTAAGAGATGGGGCAGCGGTTGAAGGTGAACTCCTTCACCTTAAATAACGTCTTTAGTACAACAAAGAAAGTGGCCGAAGTCAACGGTCGCGTCGAACGCCTTATCTCGTTACAAGCACCGGAGCAGGGAGCATGACCCAGAACATGTTCCGATACCGAGCCCATCTCCAGATTCTTGATTTGCGAGATTCCGCGATGACCGACGACAACCAGATCCGAACAACTCTGCTCTGCTCTGCTCGCTTTTTGAGCTCATCTGCAGAATGGCATGGCAGACATTGCGCCACTCCTGCACAACCTTGCCGCGGCAGAACAAAAAACCCAAAGTAGTGCAAGGTCAGTGGCGGCATCTTCGTAGTCAATCATGATGAATGTCCACGATGAAGCCATGTCGGAAGAGAAGCGCGATGCCCATCGGGGAGTGATGCAGCAGCTTAACCGTAGCGTAACCCGGAGTGCGCCAAAAGCAGCAATTCCGCAAGTGATTGATAAACTTGGCGTCCCCGACGGGATTTGAACCCGTGTTACCGCCGTGAAAGTCGTCCTAGAGTTCGTAACCGATTGAAACTAAACGGTACGGATAGCGCTCTAGGGCACTTATCGGACTGTGGAGACGGGTTATCGGACTGTTAACGGACTGTGATGGCCAGGTGCTAAGGAGCCTGAAAATCATGGACCCGACCCTTCTTTCCCTGCTGGACTCGATCCCGCAGAAATCACCTCGCTCCAAACTCGAAACTCACCGTGAACTGATTCGCCAGCTTCGGCGCAAAGGCTGCACGTATCGCGACATCGTTCGCATTCTTCACGAGCGTGTCGGCCTCGACGTGGCAGTTAGCACGATTCACTCCTTCATCAAGGTTCGCGCCAAACACCGAAAACAGATTCAGTACGAACTTCCGCCACTCGAATCGGAATCGCTCGTAAGCACCCGCAAGAATCCCGAGGACGTTGCCTCCCGAATTGCAGCGCTCAAAGCAAAGCCAGTCGAGCACAAGGCAAAACCTAAGCACTTTCACTTTGAAGAAAACGAGCCGTTGAAACTCGTCAGCCAAGGAGGATCGCGATGAACGCCCCAGCACAGAACAAACGAGTGGTCTTCACCATGGGAGGTAAGGGCGGAGTGGGCAAGACTGGATTGATGGTCGCCCTGGCTGAGTGGTTTGAAGCCACAGAGATTCCATTCACGCTGCTCGATCTCGATACCGAAAACAAGGCTCGCGGATCTCTAAAGCACTTCTTCAACGGGTCGGTGGCAAAAGTGAATATTCACACGCCAGCCGGTCTCGATGCGTTCGTAGATCACCTCGATTCCGGTGCATCGATCATTCTCGCCGACATGGGGGCCGGTTCCGGGCAGATAGCAAGTGACTGGTTCGACGCGATGTATGACGATGTCTCAGCCACTGGCGCGCGTTTCACTGCTGTTGGAGTCGTTACGCCGGACCCAGCAAGCGTTGAGAGTGTCCTTGCATGGGCAAACCGACTGCAAGAGCGGGCCCAGTATGTTGTCGTCCAGAACGCCACAAGTCCCCAGTCAGACTTCAGCTATTGGGATTCGGCTGAGCAAGCAATTCATTTCCGCGAAGCACTGTCGCCGACCGTGATTCGAATGGACTTTCGTCTAGCAGAACTGGAGAACCCAGCCCGGCAACACGGTATCCGCCTTGGCCAGGTTGCCACGCGGCAGAACACAGTCACCGAGTTGAAACGTGCCTCCATCGTGATGCGAGCCGAGAGCTATCGACGGCGGCTCTTCTCCGAGTTCGACCGCGCAAAGGAGATGTTCCTACCATGAGCCCCGATCAGGAACTCCTCAATTTGGCGGGCGCAGAGTCCGAGAGCAAAACCCTGTTCGATGAACTGGCAGGGCTGGTGCCCGCTGAACGGCAGGCGGAATACTACAGAGTCATCGCGCACACTCGCACTCTCAGCCCAAACGACGAGGTGCTCCGCGTACTGGAAGCGATGGGCATCCTGGCGCTTCTCACCCGAGAAACGCCCGCTGCCATCGCGGCAGAACGGAAATCGTTGCAGAAGATTCTAGAAAATGCCCTATCTAAGGCCGATGAAGTCGAGAAGCGAATGGCGGCATACTCGTCACGGCTTGAGTCACGGATTGCGCACTTGCCGAAGGAATTGGAAACAGGTTTGGACCCGCCACGCATAGCGAAGCTTCTGGGCGAGAGCCTGCGACAGTGCTTCCAGCAGTCCGGTCTGCCGGATACGGCCAGAGCGCTTGACCAGTCCTGTTCTGAAATGAACTCCGTTCAAGAGCAACTTGTGAACGTGCTACGAGAAGTAGCTCACCCTGACATCGGAGTGATCGAAAAGGTCAGAAGCGCCAATGACTCGCTCCTGCGGAGCATGACCACAAGGGCGCAGCAGATGGACGATTTCCTTGTTAGGCTGGAAAAGCAGGTCTGGGCTATTTGGCTGCCTGTCATTGCCAGTGCTGCTCTAGCACTGGGATTCGCGTTGGGTACGTGGTTTGCCAACGTGCGACAAGGAACGCCGGAAACGTCAAGTGCCACTCAGTTACAACAGATGCCAACGTCGGAGGTTCCTGCGCAGCAAGTCGTTCCGCAGCGCAACACAAAGCATCATTGAGATGGGGCTAGGTCGCCAGGGAGTTCACAAGAGACATGCCGAACATATGGTTCACCGCGGATTTTCATTTCGGGCATAACAACATAATCCGCTACTGTAATCGGCCGTTTCGAAACGTCGAGGAAATGGATCAAACGATCCTCGAACGTCTCAACGCCTCCGTTAAGGCCAATGACATCCTCTATTTCCTTGGGGATTTCTGCATCGGGAGTAAGGTGAGGGCTCTGGCGCACCGCAAGCAGATTCGCTGTAAGAAGATCTTTGCGGTGCCGGGCAATCACGACAAGCAAATTCGCAAGCTGACCCAGGAGTTCTCTTGGCTCAGTAACCTTGCGGAAATCTCCATACATGGCCAACCCATCGTGATCTGTCACTACGCCATGCGGGTCTGGAACCGTGCCCATCACGGCGCGTGGCATCTCTACGGACATTCCCACGGTAAACTCCCGGAGGCAGCGACTTCTCTTTCCATGGATGTCGGAGTTGATACCCACGATTTCTGCCCGTGGCATTTCGACGAGATCAATTTGCTTATGACTGAGAAGGCAAAGGCGCGAGGCGAGTTACATAGCAATCCTCCATCGAATTCCCGGTAGTTCAGGTCGGGCTGCGACTTCGGTTGGTACTCCCCAAGCCTAGCATCTTCGGGGCGATAACTTCAGGGTTGCCCGTCATCCGGGAGTGACTGCGACTTCCTACATGCCGACTTGTCGGTACCGATCTGGCATGCTTCCCCGAAGCCCGTTTATGGCCAGTCTCCGGATTGCTGACGGTTCGGGAGTTGTCGACAGACAGAATCGCAGTAACCTTCGGCCCGCCAGTGGGCAGGCAGTTCCAACCCGTTTGGCCTCCGCGGTTAGGTCCGTGCCAGCAACCCGATGGTCTCACTTGGTTGAGGGCGCGTGTTAGGTTTGAGATGCCCCATTGAAGGAACGGAAGAACGGCCGGATCGAGGAGATCCGGCCCGGGCAACCCTTCCGTTACGTGCTAGGGAAGAGTGGTCGACAACGCCGACCTTTTGATCGGCATTCACTGTAACGTAGCAGTCAGTCGTAGAGCGCCAGGCTGCTGCTATTAGCATGCTCTTCCGCTTCTTCTGACTTGGCGTCCCTGCCTTTGAGGTAGGCGAGAGTCACGTCCAGTGACTCGTAGGCGAGCCGGATGCGAATCGTGTTCAACTTCCGGCTTGCCGACAATCCTAAAACTACTCCGTTCATGGACCATGCGTTATCGACATGGTCGAGAAGTGAAGCCGGGCCAACTTCCCAAGAGTCTTTGGATACCCGCAAGTGAAGGACCCTGCGAAGAACCTCATCGCTCTGGGGGCTTGGGAGCGTTGGCTTCCCGCAAGATCGAATCTATCTTTTTGACGGCATTCCTCTTCGCCGGGTCAGGAACTATCCTAATGTTCGTCAAAGTGCCTTTACCCGAAGGGTCATACCGCTGCGGATGCGGCTGAAAACCAGCCGGAGCTTCGCTGAGGTTGGTCGCATGAAGTTCAACCCAAGCCGGACGCGGGTGCGCGTGAACGAGAGCTGCTTTGATCTTGCTGCGCGCGTCGCGCGGCAGGCTCGCCACATACTTCGCAAATGCCTGCTCAGGTTCAGATTCGGAGGCTACCGCTCGACGTTGGATACTCTTCTGTGCCCTGGAAAACGCTTCGTTCGCCGCTGCCCGTCCTGAGCCAGGGCCTGCTTGCATATCCCACTTGAGATGGAGTTCTCCGCTTACTAGGGGTGACGAGGCAGCATCACCAAGATGAAGTTCGACAACAAAACCCGTGCCATGTCGAACTGAGCCAAATTGCGTAAACTGAGGGAAGGTTGTGACCTGAATGCCCTCCCCAATTTCTTCCCACACTCCTGTGGCCACTGGCGCAGTGTCCGCGGCTCCGGGGTACCAGGGCAGGGTCAGATAGATAGTCGTCAAGTCGGTGTCCACCACTTCGTCCATTGAACAAAATCCTTCATCTCCCCAATTCCGTGCGAATATAGCCCACTCATCGTCCCCCGGTTCATTCTTCACGTTCACGGCCAGCGCAAAGGTGGGATGAATCTCACTGCCGCAATAGTGGGCGCAATCAAGGCCCAGCATTCCGACTTCGACTATATAAGCCGGTTTTCCAAGCAACGTGAGCATGTATTCCGCGTCGGCGTCGCTGTGATCCACCGCGGTATGAAATGCGGTCCACCAAGGCGTAATAAAGTAGTTGATCGTTTCCTGTGAGTCGAACTCCGTTAGCACGCCATCTGGATTGTCTTCCGTGTACAACGATTGATCGTCCCGAGTGATGTAGATGTTGTAGTCATCATCCCCGTACCACGGCTCGTGCGCTGCCCATTGTGCCGCGCCCGCATAAGTTACGACCGCCCAGTTTTCGTGGTGTCCATTCACGCCACTGTTGTGACAAAACCAACCAGGGCTCGGGAAAGGCGGCAAGGTCATTTCCTTCGGCTCCCACGTCGTGCATGGTCTAGCCCAAGGTTTTGCACAATAAAACGAGGTGAAGGGTATGGCAGAGGGTAGGCCGGGACACGCTGGGCTGTCCTGTAATGCCCACCGTGGATTCAGCGGCAAGCCGTTAAGATCCACTGTCTTCCACGTCAGGTCAAACGGCGCAACGATCGTAGACGGCGGACCTGGTGGCGGCGGAGGACAATGTGCAGAGCAATTGCTCAGGCAATTTTCGTAGATGGTTTGGTTTCCGCTCTTGAGCTCGGAGCACACCGCTTTGGCCTCACTGCCGCAAGTTATGCATGCAGGGGTACCTGGCTTTGGTGGGCACGCTATCTGACCATGAACCGCCGCAGCCCCCGACAACACAATGCAGGCCAACCTTGCTGGGAAAAGACTCTTGCGCCTGACGGTTCGAGAGAAATCAATTCGCGCCATTCCGTCCCCCCTGTATCAACGAGTCCGGCTCGGTACCGTCCTCTTGGCCGTGAGTGGCTTCACTCGCATAGCATTCTACGCGGACGAGTGCCGCCGCGCGGCAGAATTTCCCGGTTTTCGATGCGCCACATGGGCTAGCCACTCGTCGCTGTATGACCGCGAAACGATTCTGCTCGTTCATCAAGGACGGTGTCCGACGCGAGTCAGCTATCCTGCTCTCAACTTTCTCGCCCGGGAGCAGATTGAAATCAGAGGACGTTATGGCTGACGAATCTGTGTGTACATTCAGTAGGAGCAGGCAAGACTGCCTCGCCAATCGTCAATTCTTACACATATTCGCGGGGGCTCCTTCGATGGAACCGCCGTATGCTTTGCAGAGTTCACGAACCATTGCGGCGTCGCGGGCGGCCTTCTCGGTCGCCGCTGGTCCTGCTTCGCCGATGCGAACCGCGGGATGCGCGGGAGGTTCGGATGTTACTTCGCGTGCCGGTTGGCCTGCGGGCATCGCCTGCATCTTCGCTCCGCTCGCAGTCGCCGCGGCAACGGTTTTTCGAATCTGGCTCTGCTGCGCCGGGCCTAGTTTGCCAAGAGCGATTCCCAGGGGGCCGGATTCGTCAGGCTCCTTCTCTTGCTCGGCGCTGGGCGCGGAACTTCGTGCCGGAGACGTGGAAGCAGGCGAACTCGCCACAAGCGGCCCGTTGGAAATTCGTCCACGACCCCACTGAAGGTGAAGCTCTCCATCGATCAGCGGCCTCTCTTGCGGACCGGGAAATGTGAACGTAACGTCCACCCACTGACCGCTCAAGTAGGTGATTGTCGGTCCGGTCGCGCCGCCGGGCGGGACCTGCTGTTCGAAACACGATTTGGCTTGCAGCTCCTGCGCTTGCGCGCAAGCGGGATACATTGGTCCCCAGAGTACTTCGACCGTGTTCCAGGGAATGGTTTCCTCCGTTCGCCAAGGCAGCCGGAAAGTGTAACTGGTGAAATTGGCCGACTCCATCTGGCTCGAGCAGTATCCTTCGTCGCCCGTATTGCGCAGATACATCACCCAGGTATCGTTATCGGGATTGTCCACTACGTGGGCCGCAAGCGTGAAGATGGGATGCATTTCGCTTTTGCAGCCATCGTGCTCGCAGTCAACGCCGAACATGCCCGTCATAATGGCATCGGCGTCATGCAGGAGCAACAAGGGAACGGGATTGCCTGGGTCGAGGAGGCCCGGCACGTTTTGGACGAACCCGTTCCACCACGGCGTTTCAAAGTTCGAGTAGGTCTCGCTCGCGTCGGCCTCGGTATGCAGATCCGGTCGGTCATTCATGATCGCAGGTGCCTTGGAGACAATCAGCGGCATGTCGTAGTCGTCATCGGTGTTATGGTCCCCCCAGCTCAAACCCTCACTTTGCGCCGAATGAAATGCCTGGAAAGTAGCTGTAAACCAATTAAGGTGGCCCGGGAACCCGGAACCCGCTCCTATTCCGCAGACATCTTGATTCGGAAAGCCACTCGCCCCGTTTACATGAGACATATCCGTTTGATCGGTGCAATCGGAAAATGACGGACCGATTTGATTGCTAAAGTAATGGCACATGGCTGCGTTTGGCGTCTCTGTCTGCGGTGTCAATGGAGTACCAGGAGCAGGGTTATACAGCTGCCATCTCCATTGCGGATTCAACGGAAACCCGTTCAAATCGGTCTGGGACGATTCGACATTGAAATCGAATCTGCCGTTGCAGGCGAAATAATCCAGCGGGAACTGCGCGTTCTGGAATGTGCCGTCTCCGTTGCCGAGCGCTGTCCACACGCCGCCGTCCCCGAAGCCGACGATGTCGGGGAAGTTGTCCCCGTTGAGATCAGCCATGACTCGGATGTGCTTGGCCGGACTCCAATCCTGTTTTACGCCGAAATTCTGCAACACCAGCCGCGGCGTATCAAACGTGCCCGCTCCCGGCTCCGCCAATGGGATGTTTCCGGGGGGGAGGGATTGCGGAGAGTTCAACTTTACCGGCGCCAAGGTCTCCTGTACTGCCGACATCGCCGTCCAAACGCCTGCATCTCCGAAGGCCACGATGTCGTCTCTGCCGTCGTGATTGAGATCGGCCATCAAGCGTACGTGCTTGGCCGGATCCCATCCCTGAGCCACACCGAAGTTGGCTAACACAAGTTTTGGCGTCTGAAAGGTGCCATCGCCATTGCCCACTGCGGTCCACACGCCCTGGTCGCCAAAGCCGATAATGTCGGCGTATCCGACAGTGCTTAGTACGGCCGTAAGCCGTACATGTTTTTCCACGCTCCATCCCTGATCCGAGCCGAAGTTCTGGGGTTGCAGCCCGGCTTGCACTGGTTTGAACGTACCGCTCGCGTCCCCGTTGTTCATGGCGGTAAATACGCCCTGGTCGCCGAAGGCAACGATATCGGGATAGCCATCGTGGTTGAGGTCGGCCAGCAAGCGAACGTGCTTGGCGGGGCTCCATCCCTGATTTGCGCCGAAGTTTGGCACTACAAGTTTCGGCGTTTGAAAGGTGCCATCTCCATTGCCCAATGCGACCCACACCCCGGCATCGCCGAAGCCAACAATGTCAGCGAATCCGTCGTGATTCACGTCCACCACGAAACGGAGGTGCTTTTGCGGATCCCATCCTTGTTGCACGCCGAAGTTCTGCAACACAAGAGTGGGCGTCGAGAAAAGCGTCGGCGGTTCGACCGGGCTTGGACCGTGGATAGGCACGGCTGGAGTCACTTGAGCGACTCTAGGGTTCTGCTGAGAAAGCGAAGTCCAGACACCCGCGTCACCGAATATGACGATGTCGGGAATGTGGTCCCCGTTGAGGTCAACCAGCATGCGAACGTGTTTGGTCGGGTCGCCCGCGTTTGCCGCGTCCAGATCGTAAAGCGCTTTTTGCACGGTGAATGATTCCGAGCCTGTGTTGATGGCCGTCCACAGCGCAGACTGATTGAAGCTATCGGGATTATCGAAAGCCGCCAGATCGGCCTTGCCGTCCCGATTGATGTCGAGCGCCATGCGAACGTCGCCAGTAACGCTCCAGCCGGGGCAAACTGCCCCCAGGTTCTGGCCAACCGCTGAGCACGCCAGAAGCGAGAACATCATCATCAAAATAATTGGCGGTCCCGAATTTGCGCGCATAGATTTTGCCCTCGGTCTCAGGATTAGCCGGAATCTCGTTTTTAACCGCAAAAACGGCAGCCATCGTACCTCTATTTCGCCTGCCGCAGACCTTGTCTGCGCTCATCCTCCAAAGATTCCCGTGGATGGCGGGGTATGAGTCTCATTCTTTGGCGTGTGCTTTGTTGATGCTTGAAAGTAAGCGTGTGATAAGTCGCTCTGTAATGCGTCTCGCCTTCGTGTCCGAGATATCCTGCTTCTTGAGGTAGTCGATTAAGCACTCCCTGACATCGGAAACACTGTCACGCCTATGGAATGACCAGCCCCTCAATGTCTCGCAGACGCCGTAGACGGCTGCCAAAAGCTTGAAGCACTCAAGAACCTCTACGGCTTCCTTTGCACCGGAAAATCCGAAATGCTCTGGATGTTCACTAGGAGCTTTATGATGTTTATTTCTTACGAGGTCTTCTGCGAAGTCTGCCGCAGACAGGTCGAATGCCAGCACCTGATGAGGCACCTCATCTTCAACAATTGGACGAACCAGATCGACTATTTCTTGCGTGGAGATCGGAACCAAATGTCACCCCCCGGCAATAGAAAAACCAAAAAATACAAACCCAGTGAGGTGCGAATAGGAAAAGAATTCTATTCTATTTCATGCAACCGATCAACAATCTCTGCAACGCGGTATTCACCGCTACGTCCACAACTGTTTCAACACCTGAGGTAGTGAGAGGTCTGCTCATAGGAAGCGAGCGCACCTACCTTGTGGATGACGGGCAATTCGGAGGTTGAGCCACCGAGATGCTGGCGAGCCAGAAGTCGGCTTGTAGGAAGTTTTGCCAGATCGGTACTGGAAAACGCGCTTGTGGCCACCGAACTATCAACGCGCTACTGGTTGGCCAGAAACGGGCTTCTGGCAGGTGTCCTATGAGCTTGTCCAACAACTGGTGACTGGCCGGCGGCGTCGATTTAGGCAGGTCTCGAGTCTCACATTTTCAGCGCGGGGTGGTTTTTCGCAATCCAGTCTTCGACTTGAACATAAAACTGTCTTGCTTGGACGAGGATCTCTTTTGCTTCCGTGTCCGTCGCAACATTGGAGAAAGTATAGTCGATAGTATTTCTCTTCCTCCGACAGGTCTCGAAATAGTCGGCGTACTTCTGCGCAGGTTTGCCCAACACAAGTTTCGTGCTTTCTAACGACACCCGGTGATGTCCGACCTTGCTTACAATTCGATACCCAGCACACGCGATCGCCATGTTCGCGGCCTGAAGCGCAGCGTTGTAAGCGGTCGCGAACTTCCGATCCGCTGATAGGCCAGCAAGGCCCGCGTCGGCGAGGTCGCGGGCGATCAGGGCCCGCATATTGTCTAATTCCTTCTTGGACGTTTTGTGTTTCTGGGCCTCCTTATTTGCCAGCAAGTTCGTCCAAGTCACTCTGGCCTCCTTTCACAAACTGTTTCCGTCCTCGTAAAACGGCCGCAAGGAAATGGTCGCCCGATTTGATTTTCTCCCGAAACTCCTCTGGGGAATAGGCCGTGACGTTGACCTCTCTTCCCAGCCGCGCCTCCGCCTTGCGGAGCGCCGGAGACAGGTCAGCAAGACCCGCTCTGCCAATGACCATCACATCCACGTCACTCATCGCATGTTCTCGGCTTCGTGCCACAGAACCATAGATAAAAGCACTCTGAATCTTGTTCCCAAACGGTTTCAGTATGTACTCCAAGATCGGAGCCAGCCCTGCGGTTTTTTCGAACAACTGCTGCAGGTCTCGGAACACCGGGGACTGGGTCTCCGCCTTGAAATAAACCCTTGTGCCTTCCCGACGATGCACCAATATTCCACTCGCCACCAGAGACGATAACTCCCGCTGAAGGCTCGACGGGCTCGTGCCCAAACGGCCGGCGAGTTCCGAAAGATACCACCACTTGTCTGGCTGGCCGAGCGTAGCCGCGAGCACACCTTGCCGTACCTGTGGGAACAACGCAGTCAGCACGGAATAGTTACGCATATTGCGTATATTATTACGCATATTGCGTAAGCGTGTCAACCGCTAAACAAACAGGGTTGTCTGCGGCGAGCATTGAGTAATCTAAGGTGGCAGTTCGGATTACTTATATCCGTTCGAATCAGAATCGGACGCAATTCGAACGGACTCGAATGCTGTTCGACGTCGTGCGAGCGGCGTTCGCTAGCCTCCGGACGGTCTGCACCGACCTAAGCCGAAGGCTTAGGGATGGTGTCTATCTCCCACCCTCGCACGTAACCCATCCATTGGCCCCAGAAATGTTGCTTCGACAGCCAGGAGAACACTTTCGTAGCATCTTGTTTTTCGACCAGATAGCTTCGAATCTGGTACCAGAGCCTTCTTCTGGGTTTTTCGAAATCGTCCTCAGACGGCGGAGCATCTTCTTTCCACTCGGGGAATTGTTCAAGGGCCAACCACTCCGAACCATCATCGGGGTTCGACACCTCAATAAGTGATTCAACAGCCGGAAGATCTTTAACGGCGCTGATCCACTTTGCATCCGTCTCAGTGCTCCAATTGTACGGCGCGCGAGGAGACCACCAGCGTCCGTCTTCACGTTCGTTTGATCCTCCAGGAAGATCAAGAATTGCACAAGATGGGTCGATGTCACGCCCAAAGAACTGCCACGGTCCCTCGTATTTCTTTTTGTCATCGCGCAACTGATTGTCGTATTCAAAATTGTCGGCGACGAGTCCCAAGAATTCGTGGTACGCGATCCACTGGTACTTCTTTCCCATCCGCTCCGCTTTTCTGGCGCTTCGATCCCATGCGCGCGCGTTTACGTCGCGATCAAAACGTCCAAATTTGTCTACTGACCAACCGAGATCAAATACCCTTTGAAGAATCCACCGCTGCGCGATCGAAAGGTCGAAGCGGTTCTCACGGCCCCTCGATTGGCTGGTCAAGTATGGCACCACATCTTTGCGGTAACGCTGAAGTTCCGTTCGGTCCAGAACCGCTTCGAACGATCTCTCTGCTTTCCTTAACCGTTCTTTAGCAGAGTTGTCGCTTACACGCGAAATCTTCTGCTTACCCTGGCCCTTGGGCATCAACGACGCGAAGCCAGCGAATAACGCTTGCGACCTCGCATTCTCCACTTTTGTCCAGGCTTTCTTCTCTCTTTCACCAAGACCACCTAGAAAGGCTTCATACTTTTCTTGCGGCGACACTGGGGGACGTTTTCCTAGCCTGATAGAAGACCACTCAAAAGAGCCGGAATTGGTTCCTATCACGTATCTCGCAAAATCTCCGAACCCCATCACCGACTCGTAAATGGAAATCCTTGCCCATTCGTCATCGGGCATTTTGTTAACATGTGTTCCGTACTTAGCCTTCAATTCATTTTCTGCAGGGATCGCTTTCGGCCATGCAGCCCCATAAGGGGGGCGCACTTTTGATGCATCGATTTTAAAGTTCGTGCAGCGACGCAGAGCGACTTCGATGACACCCCGCGCATAATCCCGAGCTAATAGGTGGTTTGGCGGCTCTCCCTTGGCAAAAATCCAGTCATACACAAACTGGCCCAACTCCTGCAGCTGGGTTGGGTTTGTGCTTTTCATCGCGCATCCATAAGCCACGGCGCATATTCGTTCAAGGACGTACGGATCGTTCACGGATCGAAAATTATTCAGTACGGGCAAGAGAACGTCAATTCTGGACCCGATGACCTTCACCAAAGTCTTAGTCGCCCTGTCCCTCAGGTAACGGTTTGAGCTCGTCAAAAGCCAGCCAATTGCCGTTGCATAGAGAACTGCTGCCTCTCTATCCAGTTGTTTGCCTGTCAGTGGGGACCAGGCCCAGTCGAGAAGGCGATCAATAGCCGATTGTGTGCCGTATTGCTTGTGCAGGTAGGTAGACCACCAAGCGTCGCGGTCCGGCATCGAAAATTTGCTCAAGTGCTTGTGAAGAAATCCTGCATTTAACGGGTGACCCGGAACAGGCGCAAGGATGAGCATCGAATCCCAAAAACGGTCAAACGACTCCCGATAAGCCAAGACCTCGGCATTTATGTACTTCAGAGTGTTGTCGGTGAATGCTTCCCGTTTTCGCCAAAATAAGCTTTCCAAAAAAGCCAAACGCACTGATCTAAGGTTCGCGCGGTGCGGGACGAGTTCTGGTAGCTCTCTTTGGGCAACTTCCGGCAATTGAATACAAAGGGCCTCGATGAGCCCCTGATTGCGCCACAGCGCGCCATCGTCACTTAAGATTGCCCCCAATGGTTTCGTTGGTTTGAATGATGCAGCCGGACGCTTCTTATTCAAGTGCTTGTCCAGCATTAATTTCGCGATGCGGTGATCGGCAAATCTCTCATACGAAAATCGAATGACGCGTTCCAATTTCTGCTGACCATCTACAGGAAAAAGGTCTTCGGCAAATACCCCTTCACCGATCAAATGGCGCGATAGAGATGTCTCGTACTCTCGCCCTGGCAGGAAGGCGTCGATGTGCTTTTTGGCCACTCTGAAAGGCAGCCAACGCAGGCCCTTCTCCGCCATCACTTTTGTGATCTTATCGGTTGCGTTCTGAACGATGCGCTCTTTCGCATCAAAATTGAGGTGATCGGGGTGTGCTAGCTTGTCATTCAGTGAGTCCAAATAAAATTCAAAAATCGAACTTATTCCATGTAAACCTGCAGGCACACGCGACAATCCTTTGTTTCGGATTCCTTTGCAAAACAGCATGAGGAATTGTGGACTTGTGAATTCTGGATACAGGAGCGGTACGCTTGGCTCGATCCCGAAATGCGTGAAAAACCTGTTCGCCGCTTCATATTCATGCTCCTCAAAGCCACGGTGTTGTTCCCTGACCATTTGGTTGCCCGAACTTAGCTGCGGGGGAACGATCACCTCTTCATACGAACTCCGCACGCTTACAGCTATGCCTATGCGAGAGTAGCGTTCTAGCTGAGCTAACATTCCCGCTAGATACTTGGTCCAGATTTTCTGGCCCTCGCCCTCGTTAAGTGCATCTATCAGGATTAACGCTCTGGTTCCGGATGCTTGGGCTGCAGCATCCATGGCCCCGAGGAATTGCTCTCTCGTGCACGAAAGGCCCAAGAAGTCCAGAATCTGCTTCCAGGGTTCTGTTGCCCTGAATTGCTCTCCGAGCAATACGACCGTCGGATATCCCTTTTTAATCCTCTGTTCAGCGACATCACAAAATAGGTGGGTCTTCCCTGATCCCGCTGTTCCCACGATCAAGAGAGCCGGCCTATTTGACGACCGCGCCGTTCCACTTTGAGAGAATTCGCGGAGATCATGTAGTGACCTGAGAAGCTCTCCGACCGCGTAAATCTCGTTTCTCAGGTCTACATCTGGTACTTGCCCAGTCTGACCCGTTGCGGTCTTAGCCTTCTTGCTCTCTTCTTCTTGTTGCCTCAGCACTCCGATACAACGTCGCACAGAATCAATCTGTGGGACGGCAAGATCGTCAAATGGTAGTTGTTCCCAATTGTGATCCCGCATCCTGTCCAAGACCCGAAGAAGCCTCCGCATGTTTTCTTGAACACTCAGTGCCTCCGTCTCGCTTATTTCCGAGAGCCTTCTTAGAGGCAGTAGCCGGAAAGCTTTTCCAATGCTTCGTAAATGGGAATCAAGTAATGAGAAGAACGCCGCTGTACGCCCTAGCCCCTCGAACACTTTCGCGATCGGTAGTTCGACATTGAGCTGTGGGGTATATCTGTCACCGGCGTTTGCGACGACCTCACGAATGTGAGCAGCGAACCAGGACTGAGTCAGGAACTCTTGATCGAACCAGAATTTGTATCGTCCAACATGCTCGTCTCTTGAGAGACGTTCATAAATCTCATGGTCTCCCCAGTAGTCGAATTGTATCGATTTGCCAAGTCGCTTGGCTTGCGCCTGCCACTTCTTTACGTGGAGGTTCCAATGGTCAAGAAAGGATTTCTGGCCTCTGATTCGAGCGTCCGGCCTATCAAACGGAAGGCAAATGGTATAACGACTCAGCTGGGGGTGGTTTTTTAGGGCGCTATAGACGGATTTGTCTAACTGCTGCCATTGTGCCGGCCCAAAGGGTATGGACAGAAATTTGGCTTGCCAGCCCCACTCGCTTCCTGTCGGAAAAGCCCAAAAACACTCAACTCCTCCATCCGGAGTACCTTTGCGGAGAAATACCGACCCTTGAGGATGCGGCTCATATTCCGCGAGCTGGCAACACAACTCTTCAAACGCACTGTTAACCGAATTCTTCCAAGATCGAAGCTTTTTCCACTCCAAAGACATTTTCTGCGCCTCGCGGAAGTTTCGCTGTTTTAGCTTTACCCTCGGGACCTATGGGGCGAAAGTCACCTGTTGGTACGGTTCGCCCTTGTGGTGACGGCTAACTTCGATCGTCACCTTCCGGTTAAGCCGTTTCAGAAAATCGAGCAGCTTGTCCGTTGTGAAGCGGCTGAAATGCCCATTCATCAAGTGTGATACATCAGGCTGCGCAATGCCTAAGATATCGGAGATTTCCCGCTGTTTTAGCTTCTTCTCTTCGAGGATTTTGAAGACGTGATATCCGATCTGCGCGCGCGCGAGGAGTTGGTCGGCCTCTTTGAGGCCTAAATCCGCGAAGACGTTCCCAGACCCTTCTTCAAACTTAATTGGTTTTCGTTTTTTCGTGTTCATGTGCCAACTCCTGTGCTTCCGCATACCGCTTCTTGATCAAGTCAACATCCCGCTTCGGGGTCTCAATGCCTTTTTTCGACTTCTTCTGAAAGGCGTGCAAGACATAAATTCTCTTCCCAATCTGCACGGCCAGGACGACCCGGTATGCGTCAGAGGCGTATCGAAGGGCAATCTCAAGAACGCCGCTACCTACACCTTTGAACGGCTTGACATCTTTCGGCATCCCGCCAAACTGAACGAGCTGCAGCTCATCGCCGAGCAGTTTTTGTGCGCCATCCGGAAAGTCCCGAATATCCTTTTTCGAGCTTCCCATCCAGACGACCGGCCGCAACACCGGAGGTTTATCTCTGTCCAGACCACACCTCATCAATATATAGTAAAACTACTATAATGTCAATCTCCGCGCGGGCGACCCTAATTGAAGTACATCTCCGCTGTAGCGGCAGCCAGATCCTCTAGCCTGCTGGCGTATTCGTTGATGTTCGCGAATTCAAGTTTTGTACGCTCGAAGAAATGATATGGCTCCAGTTCCCTCGCGATCAGAAGAACCGCCCGGCGCCGGTATTTATCATTCAGTGTCTTGGCGAGAGCTATCTCTTCCGCCGTAAACGGGCAGAGTTTGGCCAGCACTATGTAAGTTTCAAATCGCTTGCGCGGGAACGCATCGGCGACCCTTTTCAGATGATCGATGTCTTTCGCATCGATGGTGCCTGTGTCTTTGCCTCTTTCGGTTTTCCCTCCACGATCTTTGCACTCACCAATTACGACCACAGTTTTATCCGGATAGGATTCTGGAATCAACCATACAAAGTCCACCTCGCATTTCGGTAAATCCGTTGCGGGCTTCGGTTCGAGATCCAGGGACGGAGAGTACATGGCGCTATGAAACAATCCGCCCATGTTGATCTTGAATTGCTGAAGCGTTAACACCACTGGGATCGCCCCTTGCGCGTTCCTTTCCGCCCCCATAACACCAGATCTTCGGTAGTGCCATACGCCATTCACCAACTGTCTCGTTGCATCGAATTCGCGCCCGCATAGTTCACAAACTATCCGTTGCTTTAGCACATCCAACGCCGTCCAACTGCTCATCCGGCAATTGGGGCACGTTAATTCAGAGCCCATGCGGAAGAGTCCCTTATCGACCAAATATGTAAATACAGCCTCTGGTTTCAATTTACTGTTCCGGTCCCTGGGCTCAATGAAAAGGCCTTCAAACTGCTTGAAGCTGCTGCTGGGATTCTCTGGGTCTTTGCCGCCAATGAGTTCCAATGCACTCTTTTTGGTGAACGCCGCCGTGGGCCCATGCGTTTTCAATAATCGGCGCACGCCTGCGATCTTGAAGACCCTGGCACCATCCACGCCACCGAGCTGCGCGATGAGCTGTCGCGCAATAAGGCCACCCGCACTCAGCTTCGCGGAGAAGCCCGCCAACCCAAACAACTTTTCGACCAAGTCGGCCACAGGCATGGCAGAGACAAAGGAGGACGTATCAGCAGAGTCGATAACCAAACCAACGGTTTCCGATTCACTACGCAGTTTGTCATAGTGGAAATGCATCGTCCGAGCATAGAACTCGTTCAATTCGGGGATGTAGGGCGGTGTCAGCGTGTGATCTTCGTCTCCGTAGAGACCGCCAATGAAGGATACGGACGCAACCAAGTGTTGCGTATGAAACCAACTATCCCCGTCGAAAGGCTTTTCATTGAGCGCGAACGAAACCTTGGGCTTCCCAGATTCGGTACTCATGACTCCAAGGGTCGAGACGCGCCCAAAGTGCATCATCGGCGGACGGATGTTTAACCTATTCCATGAGCCGTCACCGACTGAGCATATAGTTGAAGCGCGGGTTCCAAATGGCTTCAGAACCTCGGTCATGGCTTCAGGTGTGCGGCCGTTCAGACTCTCTTCCCGTACCCATACAGCTAGCCTTCGTTCGAACTCATGACGCCGGTGCGAAACCATTTCTCTCATGGTCTTGTCCCAGGACGCCAGTGCTTCTTCGTATCGATCGAGATGTTTTGGGTCGACGAAGAGGACAGGAATGTCCGCGGCCCGTAGGTTCCAGCAACAAACGAGATCGTCAAGATTCTGGGCATCGCCCGAGAAGAATCCCGGAGTATCCCACCCTGCCCGCACCGCATAGTGACGCTGAAGGCCGCAGCGCGACATAAAGGCGATACTTGGATGGTCGAAGACATCAACAGGAAGCTTGGCTGCCGGATCGATCTTGACCTCTGTAGCTTCGGAGGCGTCCCGCAGGAGATCTCGGTAGTGAATAAGGATTTCGTCCGGTTTGGGATAGTCCCCGAATTGCATCAGGAAAATATCCGCCAAAGGATCATCGGCCGCCCATGTGTAGAGGCGCACTCCTTGCTCTTTCAGGGCCTTCCATTCAGGCTTTCTGTGGTGATGTGAAATCAAATTGTGAATGTCGAGGACCTGTGACCGGGCCCCACCCTCTCCGTCACCGATGAACACGCTCTCACTATGGAAGGGTTTGATCAGGTACGGGAAGCGTTTCACAAACCCCTTCACGTCCTCGGAATCGCCGATAGGAAGGATGACATCAACGCGAAACACATCGATGAGGCTTTCCGCTTCGTCCCGGTGATCGACGATGATTATGGGGTTAAACCGCCCGCCCCAAAGCGCGAACGACAGCCGTGTCGCGGCGCGAAAAGCGTCCTTATCCCCAGCACGGATCGCCCAACCAATGCGGAGAGGCCGATAGCAAATATCGACACGGACACTTTCCATAGACGACCTCATCAATGTGACCACTTAACCCTCGCAACAACGCTCTCCCGCAACATCCTAGAATGTCGGCACAAAATGGCACTTTACTCCGATCGCGTCGGAGCCTCTGATCTTTATATGGCCCAGTTTGACATGCAGTTTAAGCGCAGCTTCATTCGGGCCTTCGATACCGAAACGCTCGCCTAATGGTTTCGCGTAGTTTTCAATCCAGAACTTCACCATCTTCGACGCAATTCCTTTCCTGCGTTCGTCCCTAACGACAAAGAGCTGACGCAGAACTGCGGTTTTACTTTCCGTCCAGATTACAAAACCAAGATACTTACGCCGCCTTGCATCGAAACACAGTGCTGAACGGAACTCGTTTGAGTCTCCAAACTTGAATCTCGGATCGTCCTGCTTTGCCAAGACCTGCAGTAATTGCAAGACCGTCTGGTCCTTCTTGGACCGGCAGCGTGCAAAAAGCAATCCCGCAGCGACCCGCTGCGCCCGACTTTGAAGTCCTGGATTCCACCTCGTATCTAGCACTGTACTAGGTTCCAGAAATGCCTCGCCGTAGCACACCGCCACATAGTTTGAGCAAGCGAAATCAGAACACATAGGGCCGATAAGGCCCATTGTCGAAGGAACAAACGGCACTTCCGTACCGCAGTGCGCACATCCCGCGATCACTGTCTTTTTCTTGATACGGTCGAACGTCGTCTCGGGGCTGGATTTGTTACAAGCAAAACACTGGGCTAACCCTTTTTGATCGGGTGTCATAAGATCGTAACAATCACCGCACAACGGACACTTGTAAAACGTGGCGCTGCTCACACGCTGCGACTTCCATCCTTCAACACGCAACACTTGAATCATAGAAGCATCTCTACTCATAGGAAAACTAGAGTAATGGCTTCGCAGCGTCACCGCTTTGGTCACAGGATACAGCCGGCACAAATTCGGCAATCCGCGGATAGTGCGCGACCAACATTTCCGGCCCCTTGACCTTCTTTCCCGTGAGCAGGTGTTTCACTTCGAGCGCGCTCACGGCGGCCTTGCCGTCCGGGTGATTGTTCGTAATCACAAACGTCTTCTTCGCATTTTCGCTGACCGTCTCAACGCTCCCTGCCCAGCCTTCAAGCTCCTTGCGCGTGTAGAGGTAGTTGTAACCCGGTTGCGTTCTTCAGAAGCGATCCAGTCCTTGTAGTTGCCTCCATGCTGGCGCACGTACCTGTGCGCTGCAAGTCCTTCAGTTTACGTTTGCAGGCGGGTTCGAATCCCACTCGCCAGAACAGACTAATTTGTTGCGTCCGCAAAGAACAGTGGCGTTCCGATCAAGCCGACTGACTGTTTGAATGCTAAGTCCAAGAGGAAGCACGTGGTGTACAAAGAGCTGAACTCAACGGCCACGTTGATTCAGACCACAACCACGGAGGCTCCTCAAAGGACATATGTATTACATCGGACTCGATGTGCACAAGAAGACCATCAGCTATTGTGTCAAAGATGTGAGCGGCCGCATCTGCCAGGAAGGTAAGGTCGGGGCAACGCGTTGGCAACTGGATGAGTGGATCAAGACTCTGCCACAGCCCTGGACAGTGGCGATGGAAGCTACGATCTTCACCGGCTGGATCTATGATCATTTGAAACCACACGCAGCGGATGTGAGGGTCGCTCATCCGCTCATGTTGCGGGCGATCGCGGCGGCAAAAAAGAAGAACGACAGCATCGATGCGGCCAAGATCGCGGACTGCCTGCGCTGCGATTTTCTTCCCGAGTGCTACATGGCACCGACCGAGACCCGGGAACGCCGCCGAACGCTGCGATATCGGCACCTGCTGGTACGGCAAATGGTCCAGATGAAGAACCGCGTGTCCGGCTTGTTGATGGAAACTGGGGTGAGCCACAACAAACAACGATTACACAAAGTGGGTTATTTCCCGGAGTTGTTGGCTAACGCGGATGCGGTGAGCGCGAGTATCCGCCCGCTGTTGCAGCTGAGCCGGGAGTCGATCACGCGATTGCAAAGGACCGAAGGAGCCATCATTCGCTCGCTGCAACGCGATCCGCTCCTGGCCGAAAGAGTACGGCGGCTGCAGACGATTCCTGCCGTTGGCAAGGTGACAGCACTGACTTGGGCCTTGGAGATGGGGGACACTTCACGTTTCCGATCGATCCGACAGGCGATCAGCTACTGCGGACTTTGCGGGGATGAGAAACGTTCCGCAGAAAAAGTAATGCGCACACCTATTTCGAAACAAAGGAACAAACATATTCAGCGGGTGCTCATCGAAGCAGCGAAGTTGGCACCGAGGAGGAATCCTGATCTTGCTCTGGTCTATGCAAACGCTCGACAGAAGGTGAACGCCAACTGCGCAACACTAGCTGTAGCTCGCAAGTTGGTTGCATATCTCATGGCTGTAGATCGGGAGCAGCGAGACTTTGAGCCGGTGCGAGGGCTCGCCGGCATTGCGGCCTAAAAACCGCAACGAAAGGAAAATCTCAAGATCGTAGAGCGCGCAGACTGCCAGGTCCCGCCCGCTGTGCCGAGTGAGCGACGGAGATAAAAACTCTCTTGAGGCTCTCCACTGACTGTTTCGGGACTGGCAGAGAACACCAACTCAATCTTCTGCGAAGGCCCTCGCGGGCCCGAGGCAGCAAATGGATGTCAGGTTCTGCGAAGGCAGGGACCAAAGCCGAGAGGCACCGATGCGAGCTGAAGATCTTGACCGAGAATTGCGCGCTCTCGCGAGCGCGCCTGGCCACGTGTGTTTTTTCCTTGACAGAAGACTTACATGGATGTCGGTTAGCCAAGGTCGCTAGCTTCGAGCTTACTTGTGACACATCTGTGTGCCAGCTGTGTGTCCCACCACAGGTTGATCTCTAATCTCGAACAGAGCTAGCGTCGGGCTGTGCTGACGATTCGTGCCATGAGTAGCGGTGAGGGCTACGCCCAGCGTCACCTTCGGCAGAGCGATTACTACGACCAGAATCGGACCGTCGAAGGCCGGTGGTGCGGCCGCGGCGCTGAACTGCTCGGGCTCAAAGGAGAGGTTACTTCCGAGGATTTCGAGGCAGTGCGTCAGGGTCTCGACCCACAAACGGGAGAATTCCTCCGGCAACGTCACGGGGCAGATCGCATTGCCAGCAATGGTGAGGAGCAAAGTAAGGCACGTTCTCTTTATGACATGACATTTTCAGCGCCGAAGTCCGTCTCTGTCATGGCCATTGTTGGCGGTGATGACAGACTGGTCGCCGCGCACGGAACCGCCGTGCGCGAGGCATTGGAAGAAGCAGAGAAATACTCGGCCACCAGGGTTCGCCTCGCCGGCCTGAACGAAAATCGAGCCACCGGAAACTGGATCGTAGCTTCCTACACTCACGACACGAGTCGTCAGCTAGATCCTCAGCTCCACACTCATGCCGTCGCTGCCAATCTCACCTATGATGGGACTGAAGGACGTTGGAAGGCGCTCCAGGCTTCCGGTCTGTACGAGCGTCGCAGCTACCTGACCGAGGTCTATCGCAATGCCCTTGCTCGCGAAGTACGCGCCCTTGGTTACGAGGTTGAAAACCGTCACGATGTTCGTGGTCGTGACAAGGGATTCGAGATCGCAGGATTCTCCCAGGACCTCCTCGACAAGTACAGCCAACGCAGTGCCCAGCGGGACGCGGCCATTCAGGAATTCACCCAATTCACGTGGTCGTGCGCCAACAGACAACGAGGTTGCGGTACTCGTCCGGGAAACGCGGGCCGACAAGCTTCAGGAGATATCGACCGAGCGAGTCCGCAACCTTCAGCAAGATCGACTGACCCCGGATGAGAGGCAAATGCTTCGTGGATGCTTTGAACGAAGCTCAGACACAATCCCATTCACCTCAAATCGATCGCGGTATGCATGAGGCCTCGCTTGCATACTCTCAGGAGCACATTTTCGAGCGTCTCTCAGTCGCCAGAGAGCATGAGGTTCTAACCGAGGCTCTTCGTCACGGGCGCGGCAACGTCGAACTCAGCGACCTTCAGGGCTCTCTCTCCCTTGAACGTGCGAAAGGGACTCTCATCTCCTCCGGGGATGAAATTGCGACACACGCGACGCCTCCAACGCGAGCGCGACATGATCGCGGTAGTTAACCGAGGGACAGACCGCTACGACCGCCTCGGCAAAGGCTGTGACTTTGAGCCTTCGGACAAGCTCCGTCCCGAACAAAGGCGCGCCGTCGAAGCAGTGCTCGATTCTCGCGATCTGGCGATCAATGTTCGAGGCGCTGCCGGTACTGGCAAGACTGCCACGCTGCGTGAAATTGACCGTGGCCTCAGAGAGGCCGGACACGAGGTTCTTGCGGTGGCTCCTACCCGAAGTGCCGTGGACGAACTGGAAAAAGTTGGCTTCCGTGACGCGATGACTGTCTCCCGACTTCTGGAGGCTCAGGAACCACAGGGCGCGCTGCGCGGGAGGGTCTTGATTGTTGATGAAGCAGGCATGGTTTCTGGCCGGCAAATGCAAAGCTTGCTGCACCTCGCCGAGGATCAGGGAGCCAGAATCGTCTTTTCCGGTGACACGCGACAAATTCCCAGCGTCGAGGCCTCGGATGCTTTGCGTATCTTGGAACGGGAGTCTGGCCTGAAGAGTATTTCCCTTACTGAAGTACAGCGGCAGACGAACTCTGTCTATCGCGAGGCCGTAAAGACCATGAGGCATTCACCGGAGGAAGGGTTCGCACAACTGGAAAAGCTCGGAGCCATTCGCGAAGTATCCATCTTCGACCGAGGCCAGATTGTGGCGGAGCTGCATCGTGAGTTTCGAGCCGAAGGGCGCGATACGCTGGTAGTTGCGGGCACTCATGCTGAGATTTCCCAACTCACCGACGCGATTCGCCAGGATCGGAAAGAGCACGGTGAACTGGGAGTCGGCCATTCTTTTGATCGGTACGTCTCGCTCCAGTGGACGACAGCCCAGAAACAAGAACTGTCCAACTACCAAGAGGGGCAGGTTCTGCAGTTCCACAGGGACACGAAACTAGCAAAACGACATGAGTCTCTGGAAGTCGTGCGTATTGGCCCTGAATCTCTGGTTGCGCGAAAAGAAACCGGAGAAGAGGTGAACATCTCGCCGAAACAAACGCGGGCATTCTCCGTTTATGAGCGTCAGCCCATTGAAGTTGCCCCTGGCGACAGCCTCATGCTGACAGCAAACCGTCGAGGGCCGGAACTCCGGGCGACCAACGGAGAGCTGGTCAAAGTGAGTTCCCTAGATGGTGGTGCCATTCGCCTCGAAGACGGAAGAACGCTCCCTGCGAACTATCACGAATTCACCCACGGATATGCGGTCACCGCCCATCGAAGCCAGGGCAAAACCGTAGATACGCGTGATCATCTCGGCAGACGCCATGAAAAAGGAACTGTTCTATGTCGCAGCCAGCCGCGGCCGGAGCGAGATCGCTGTCGTCACCAGCGACCGCGAGCAACTTCGTGAATCCGTCGGCGTATCTACGATGCGGCAGTCCGCGATTGAACTGGCTCGAAAACAGCTATCCGCACACGATCCGGAAAATGGCCACCGTGTTGACCTGATGAATGGGGTGAACCGGCAAGCTGGCCAGCAGATCGGAGAGCAGCATTCTTCCGTTCCAACTCACACACCGGAACCGGAAAAGACTCCCCATGTCGGCGTGGAACATGACCTCAATGGCCCCAGTCTTGGTCTCGGGCTTTGAGGTCTCGCGGACAGCCACACCTGCACATTCCCCAGATGGCGGAGAAACGAGCCGGGGAGTTAGGCTTGCGTCAAGGCCGCGCTCTGTGCGCCGCGAAGCGGTCGGAGAGCCTTGACACGAGCCGCTTTCCGGCCAGAATGCCTCAATGGGGACTGAGCCGTCGTTCTTCGGTTTTTGGTTCGGCGCGCACAGAAACCAGTCCCAGCTTGCCTCACACGCAGGTATCCGGAAGACTCAACGACGTTCGTGGACCTAGAAACCTGTCTCCCGCTCGTAATCTTGCTGGCGGTTACTACTTCTGCTGTCATACAAGTACCGCCCGGTGTCTAACCAGATAGGCTGGCTGTATGGCGTTGGCGGATTGTAGTCGACTGTGACAATAGGTATCGCTCTTTGGCTCCAATGAGACCAATGCGAAGGACTGTACTGAGTTGGCTCGTGCTCGCGCTGGGCTTTCTGCTCGGTTTTCTTGCGCTTGCAAGATTCGGTATGGCGTGGCCTCCATTCGGCGACAACGATCCAGGTTGGTTGCTCCGTTGGATCTCCTATGTCGGGGGTGCGCTTTTAGGGCCCGTATTCATTGCGGCTTCCATCGTCGCGTTACGGAATCCGAAACGAGCGGGACTCGTCTTGCTCATCACTATGCCGTTTGCCGTTTTCTGTCTGGCATATCCATCTGCGGGATATTTGGTTTGGCATTCGGATGGCGGTGGTTGGTTCGAGCCCCCGGAAATTCCGACGGCCATTGGATTGACGGCTCTGTTTTTCCTGCCGATTTTTGCGGGCCTTCTGGCACTCCGCCGCAGAAGTTGGACCTTGTATCTTTTTGCCTTCACAGTCGTCTTGACGGTGGTCGGGTTCGGCATATCCCACTGGTCAAAGGCGTTCTTGCCACCTTTTGCAGGATGGTCAGCGATATTTCTATTGTTTGGACTGTTTTGGCGCGGAGCAACTAACCGAGGCTGGCGCTCCGTGCTTCAACCTCGCGCTCGTTCGTTGAGCCAACGAATCGCAGCGTTCGCCCTCACATGTATTGTCGTCTTGTGCGTGGATGTTGCTGTGACGTTCGGGCTCTCCGCGTTGGGTTCCTCGCTCTTCAGCGGAGATTGCCGCGGCAAGCCGCTTTTTGTTCATCCCGAATCACCTTTTCATGCAGTGTTCACCGCACGGGTCATCTTTGTAGGACGTTCGATCGAGGCTCTGACGCGCGATAGGGGGCTCTTCCGTGATCCGCAAATTAAGGGAGCGCGCGACCCTCACGTCGGAGATTGGGCCATCGGCGTTGTTGAAGAACGATTCTGGGGATTGCCCTCCTGGTCTCGTCTTGTGCTTCTCACTAATTTCATTTATTGGAAAGACGCGGCTTACTTCGTCGATGGATCTCGCGGTCGGGGGCTATTGACCCGAGTACTTCCGATTGTGGAAGGTAGGGTCAGTTGCAGTCGTACAAAACCTGTGCAGGATGCCATCGTCGATTTGCGCGCGCTTCATGAAGCGCCCTCAAGAACCGGCACACGCCTCTTTGGTTACGTGCGAGAACCAGAAACGTTTGTCGGAGGATTAGCACCTCCGACCTTACCGAAACTGGCACCGCGAGCAAGAATCCGTCTCATGGGACCGTCTGGCGCGAGAATCATCACCACTGACCAGTCAGGTATTTTCCAGGAAGATAATCTGCCGCCAGGCGATTACACGCTAGAGTTACTGTTACCTGATGATGAGGTGGATGGCTTTTTTGAGAGTGAACGATCGCCAGTAAAGGTGCACGTCGAGCCCGGAAGCGTTCTGGAACAAAACTTTGAAATGTTCTGGAACGGCCGAATTGAGGGTCGCGTGGAGGATAGCTCAGGAAAACCGGCGCATCTGTGGGTGATGCTGGCCAGCGCAGATGGTACTCGCTTACCTGGGTATGTGAAATTCTTCCTGCAAACCAACCCTGATGGCTCTTACGCAATAGGCAAAATTCCGCCGGGTCGGTATATGGTCTTGGTCAACCCGGACGGTCCTTATGACGAATGGCCCTATGACATCCAGTACTATCCAGCGGCACTGACTGTCGCCGACGCTCAAGTTTTTGATCTGTCAAAAGGCCAACAGGTAAAGAGAGTCGATTTCAAGGTTCAAGCCCTCATGCAGCGGACCGTGCAGTTGCGAGTGCGCTGGCCCAACGGTAAACCCGCAGCCGGTGCACACATCTGTGTTGCCTACGAGCGCACCAAAGAATACGAGTCCCTAGAGAGCACAAACGGCATAAAAGACACTGATCAAGCCGGGGGCGCCACCATTCACTTGTACGGCAGTTCGCGAGTTCGGGTTTTTGCGGAGCAGTTCGTCGATAATCCGAAAAAGAAGTGGTGGGACACATACTACAGCCGCCGATTCGAGTCGGAGGCCAGCAAGATGCCCGCAGACGTCGATCTGGTTCTTGACTCACCGAAACCGTAGCACGCCAACCTTTCGCACCAACCCTTGGTCACCAAGTCTGCAAGCTTTCGTTAGAGCCTTGTTCGAAATATTTTCGATACCTTTTTCCTTCCGCAGGTTCCTTTTATAGATAGAGGGGAAAATCTCGCGCGGATCGCAGGAACCGCCCAGCCAAAGAAATCCGCCGGGTGGGTGTCGCCACTGCGATGTTCCCGTGGATTCCCCAAACGTACCTAAAAGCACTTCTAGGCGCTTTAGGCACTTTAAGCAGTTGTTGAGAAGTTCTTTCGAAGTCAAAAAGAAAAAAGATTCTTTGAGAGGAAGCAACAAATGCGTCTTGTACGGTTTCTATACGAATAATGTTCTCGTCCGCCCATGACGCCAAGACTAACGCCAGCCGAGTAGTGAATGGGCTCGAAATCTGTCGAACGAAGTCGGACGCCAAAGCCGACCTTCAGACGACGCGGTGATTTCAGCCCGGTCTCGACTCTCGCTGCAGGAGATTTTATGAGCGAGATGCACGAAGCAACGCCAGTCAGCCAGCCGTTCCCTCATTTCGAGAGGTTAGTCGATTCGCGCGAGGCGGCAGCCTTGCTGCAGATCCACCCGAAAACACTTCAACGACTCGCCCGCAAGGGTGAGATACGCGCCATGCGGATCGGAAAATTGTGGCGCTTTCGCACATCGGATCTCGACGCGTGGGTGCATTTGAGGTTAAAGTTAGCCAGCTATCCGTACCGTCCCTAACCACGGAGGATCGTGATGAGACGGACGAGATTTCAGCAAGGCAGCCTTCAGATCGTGAAGCGTGCTCGTGGCCGGAACGCTTGGGAGTATCGATGGTACGAACTCCAGGCAGACGGCTCCCGCAAGCGACGCTGTCTGATCGTTGGTTCGGTCGAACAATATCCGAACGAGGCGTCGGCGCAGAAGGCCGTAGCCGCACTTCGGGCAGACATCAACGCTGAGAATCCGCGCACCAGCTTGACACCGATCAGTGTTCAAACGCTTATCGAACACTACCGGGAAAAGGAGCTGGGGCGCGAATTGCAGCAAAACACGGAAGACGCAGGTCACCTATGAGGGATATTTCAACAAGTGGATTCTGCCTCGTTGGGGAAGCTATCGCGTCACCGAGGTCAAGGCAGTCGCTGTCGAGCAGTGGCTTCGGTCGCTCAAGTATGCGAATGGAAGCAAAGCCAAAGCTCGAAACATCATGAGTGCCGTTTTCAATCACGCTGTCAGGTGGGAATGGCTTGGTGTGAATCCCATACGCATGGTGCGTCAAAGCGCCAAGCGGACCAGGATGCCCATTGTGCTTTCCATCGAGCAGATTGCGGCACTGCTTCGCATCCTGAAGGAGCCGACGCGCACGATGGTATTTCTCGCCGTGTTCACGGGCCTTCGGGTTGGGGAGTTGCTGGGGCTCAAGTGGAAGGACATCGATTTTCAGAAGATGGAAGTCCATGTCATCCGCTCGATCGTGATGCAGCACGTCGGGGACTGCAAGACCGAAGCCTCTCGCAAGCCGGTTCCGCTCGATTTGCGACTGTCTAAGGTTCTGTGGAACTGGCGGCTGCAGAGTCCATACCCAATCGATGAGGACTGGGTATTCGCCAGCCCACACAGCAGAGGCAAACTGCCGTACTGGCCAGGTTCGCTCTACAAGGCGCATTTGGAACCAGCGGCCAAGGAAATCGGAATCGTGGGCCATTTCGGTTGGCATACGTTCCGGCATACGTACGCGACGCTCCTCAAAGGGAACGGCGAAGACGTGAAGGTTGTGCAAGAACTAATGCGGCACGCAAACATCTCGGTCACCCTGAACATCTACGCGCAAGCCATCACGCAAACCAAGCGAGATGCGCAGAGCCGAGTTGTGAGCTTGTTGCTCGACAAGAACGAAGAAAAACCAAGCACCGAGGCTTATCGGACGTTAACGGACGTACAAAATTCTGGAGGGGATTTGCAAGTGGTTGATAAGGTTGGCGTCCCCGACGGGATTTGAACCCGTGTTACCGCCGTGAAAGGGCGATGTCCTAGGCCAGGCTAGACGACGGGGACCGCTGTGAGGTGATGGATGCCACGCGACAATTGATCGTAACAACCCTTCCCTGCCCTGTCAAAATAAGCACATCATCCACTCCGAAGGATCTTTCGCGCGCATTTAATCTTCTCGGCCGCGGCATTTTTTCTCGCACCGTTTCCCACCCATATAGAATCAAATCGTGCCGTAAGTTCCAAGCTGCCGGTATCAAGGCAATCATGGCCGACCCACTTTATCTCAGCCTTTGGTTCTCCGACTTCTCCGGCCCGGAGATGTTGCCCCACGCATTCGCCGTCCTGCAGCAATTTCCCTTTTCGGCGCAGCGGCCCGGCGTTGGCTACCTTGCCCTGCATCCGGTTTCGTGGAACGAAGCTACCATTCTTGAGCGCCGCTTCCCCGGCGGCATCGATCCCGGCCAGGCCACGCTCATCGCCGCCGAACAGATTCACGACGACTATGCTTACGTCTTCGAAGCCGCCTGGGATCTTTGGACTCCCGATCAGACCAATGGAAACTGGACTCTTGAACCCGCCACCGTGAAATTCATCGTACAGGGAGAAGAGTTCGACGAGCGCGCCTACGAGCAGACCGGACACATCGAAATCGACTTCGGCCTGGACTCGTTCTTTCTGCAGCCCGAGACTCCATTGAACGAACAGACACAGTCCAAGATTCGCGACAACGTCGCCAAGCTGGTCGACTTTTCAACCAAGGTCGAAAAACACAGTGGGGCTAACTCACGCCTGCTGTGGTCGGAGTCGGAAGATAACCTGGCGCAGAAATTGATTGCCCGGTTGCAGCGCGTGCAGTAAAGGGCGCAGCAAAGGTCACGCGTTCGACTTCGTTGTGGCACGGTCTACCACAGATCCAGTCATGCTCGCATCGGTCACCCGCCTCCGCGTTCGTTCCTTCCTCGATCTTCCCGCCTTTCTTTGGATGACTTTCCGGACGCAGCGCCAGACCGTGCGTGCTCCGGGTTTTCTCGGCGGAGCTTTGCTGATCGATAAGTCCAAGACCTTCTGGACTCTGACCACGTGGGAGGACGAAAAAGCGATGAAGGCCTTCCGCGGCTCCGGTGCGCATGCTCACGTAATGCCGAAACTCGCCGAATGGTGCGACGAAGCCGCATACACCCACTGGAACCTGACAACCCCAGTCATCCCAACTTGGCCGGAAGCCTACGAGCACCTCCTGAACCAGGGCCGGCTCTCCCGCGTGTCGCACCCGTCTCCAGCTCACGAGGCGAAGCAATTCCCAAAACCCAGACTGCAGCCGATAATCGGGCGACCGCTAAAACCAGTGCGGGCTTAGGTCCGCACCGGCATTATTTCGTTCTTCCACCTTCAACTTTCAGCTTGTCCGCCGCACCCGCTTGCGCTCCAGCCAGCCGCGCCGTCAGCACGCGGAATGGAGAACACGAAACATAATCCATCCCAACCTTATGACAGAATTCGACCGACGACGGATCGCCGCCATGCTCGCCGCAAATCCCCACTTCCAGCTTCGGACGCGTCTTCCGCCCGCGTTCAATCCCGATGCGGACTAACTCGCCGACGCCAACCTGATCGATCGCGGCAAACGGATCCTGCTTCAGAATTCCCTCCGCAAGATAAGTCGGCAGCACCTTATTAATGTCATCACGTGAGAAGCCAAACGTCGTCTGCGTTAAGTCATTCGTTCCGAACGAAAAGAACTCCGCTTCTTTGGCAATCTCGTCCGCAACCAGGCACGCGCGCGGCAATTCGATCATCGTACCCACCAGATAATGCACGTGCCGTCCCTTCTCCTTGAACACCTCGTCCGCCACGCGACGACAAATCGCGGCTTGATTCTCCATCTCCTTCATCGTGCTGATCAAAGGAATCATAATCTCCGCATGCGTTTTAATTCCCTCTTTATCCACGGCGACGATGGCTTCGATAATGGCTCTCGCCTGCATCTCGGTAATTTCCGGATAGGTAATTCCCAACCGGCATCCTCGATGCCCCAGCATGGGATTGAATTCGTGCAACTCTTCCACGCGCGCCAGCAGTGAGGGAAGAATCTTCTTCAGATCACCCGCGCCCTTCGCGCCATACTCGCGATACTCTTCCACCAACTCCTTCTTCTGCTTCGCCCCGGCACTAGCCAGGGTCGCGATATCGACCATCAGCTTCTCGCGCTTCGGCAGGAACTCATGCAACGGCGGATCGAGCAAACGGATCGTCACCGGCAGCCCGTCCATCGCCTTCAGCAAGCCGATAAAATCGGCCCGCTGCATCGGCAGCAATTTCTTCAGCGCCGCCCGCCTGTCTTTCTCGTTGTCGGCGAGAATCATCGCTCGCATATGCGGAATCCGGTCCGCCGCAAAAAACATATGTTCCGTGCGGCACAAACCAATTCCTTCCGCTCCGAAACTTCGCGCCTGGATTGCATCGCGGGGAATATCGGCGTTGGCGCGCACTCCAATCTTGCGAAACGGCTCCGCCCAGCTCAACAGCGTTTGCAGGTCTTTGTCATCCGTCGACGCATCCAGCGTATTCAGCTTGCCTTTGATCACACGGCCACTCGTGCCATCGAGCGAAATCCAGTCTCCTTCTTTGAACGTTTGGCCTTTCACTCGCATCTGTTTCGCACGCTCATCCACTTGAATATCGCCGGCCCCGGCAACGCAGCACTTCCCCATGCCGCGAGTGACCACGGCCGCATGGCTGGTCATGCCGCCGCGAGACGTCAAAATGCCCGCGGCCACTTCCATCCCCTGAATGTCCTCCGGAGTCGTTTCCGCGCGCACCAGAATCACCGGATTTTTATGCGCGCCGTGCCCAGCTTTTTTCACCGCCTCTTCCGCCGTGAAAACGATTTGCCCTACCGCCGCGCCCGGCGACGCCGGCAACCCCGTCGCGAGCACTTCCACCTTCGTACTCTTCTCATCCAGCCTCGGAACCAAAAAGTCATAAAGCTGGTTCGGCTCGACGCGGAAGATCGCTTCTTCTTTCGTGATCAATCCTTCTTCGACCATTTGCAGCGCTACCCGCACCGCCGCCAGGCCGGTGCGCTTGCCGTTGCGCGTCTGCAGCATGTAAAGCTTGCCATCCTGGATAGTGAACTCGAAATCCTGCATGTCGCGGTAATGCTTCTCCAGCCGCGTGGTGATCTCGCGAAGCTGGTTGTAAACATCCGGCATGATTTTTTGCAGTTCGAGGATCGGCACCGGCGTTCGAACGCCCGAAACCACATCTTCGCCCTGCGCATTCATCAGGAATTCGCCATAAAATTCCTTTGCTCCGGTTGCCGGATTGCGCGTGAAGCCCACGCCCGTGCCGCTCGTATCGCCAAGGTTGCCGTATACCATCGCCTGCACATTTACGGCGGTGCCGAGCATGTCGTCGATGTTGTTGATGCGCCGGTAATGTTTCGCCCGCTCGTTCTGCCACGAGCGGAACACCGCATCCCGCGCCATCACCAGTTGCTCGTGCGGATCCTGCGGAAACTCCCGCTTCGCATGTTTCTTGACGACTTTCTTGTATTCTTCAATCACTTCCTTCAGCGCCTTGGCGTCGAGGTCGGTATCGAGCTTGGCCTTTTTCTCTTTCTTCTTCGCATCGAACACTTCGTCGAATGCAGACTTCGGTATTTCCAGCACCACGTTGCCGAACATCTGAATCAGCCGCCGGTAAGAGTCCGCGGCAAACCGCGGATTATTGCTGCGCTTCGCCAACGACTCGACGCTCTTGTCGTTCAGCCCTAGATTCAAAATCGTGTCCATCATTCCCGGCATCGAAAACTTTGCCCCCGATCGCACGCTCACCAGCAGCGGATTATCGCCGGTTCCCAGCTTCTGCCCCTGCAGTTCTTCCAGCTTCGCCAGCGCCTCATCCATCTGCCGATCCACTTCTCGCGACGCACTCCCCCGCCGCATATATTCGCGGCAAGCCTCGGTCTGAATCGTGAATCCCGGAGGCACCGGCAACCCCGCGTTCGTCATCTCGGCCAGGCCCGCTCCCTTGCCGCCAAGATCGTCCTTCATCTTGCCGTGCCCATCAGCCTTGCCGCCGCCGAAGAAATAAACGTACTTGGTCGGGGTTTTCTTGTTTTCCTGCATCGCAGTTTCGGGAAGAGTAATTGTCGCCATGATGATGAGTCCTCTTACTTCGATTTTAATAATCTAAATCTTGTTTCGATTTTGAGCGGCGCAGCCTCAAGCCCTGCGGTGATCACCAATGCGCACCCCCGGAGGGGAGTGCGCCGCAAATAGCCCTCCGCTTCAGCGGTGGGTGGCGACCAACCAACGGAACCGAGTCCCTGCGGACGACACGGCTCTAGGCCTTACCCTCAGCCACAATCTCTGAAAAATCGGCAATCGTCGAAAATTCTTTTAACAACGTTTCAAGCAGCGCCAGCCGGTTCGCCCGCACCTTTTCATTCTCGACCATCACCATCACTTTGTCGAAAAACGCATCTACCCGCTCCCGCGCCGTAGAGAGAAGCACCAGCGCATCGCCGTATTTCTTTTCACGTCGATAGCCTTCGATCTTGGGAGCGTTTGTCTCAATATATTCGGCGAGAGCTTTTTCTTCCGGAGCTGACTCCGGCAACGGCACAAAAGATACCGCCGGTTTTATCCCCTTCTCCTGCGCCTGTCTAAGAATATTCCGAATGCGCTTGCAGGCCGCACCAATCGCCTGAAACTCCGGCATATGCAAAACCTTCTTGACCGCTTCACACCGCGCGACCGCGTCGACCACATCGTAGGCGTCGGCCGCCAGGACGGATTTCACCACGTCATATTCGTAACCCAGAGTATCCTTCAAATAAAATTCCAGCCGTTCTCGGAAGAATGTGGCGACAGCTTGTTCAAACTGCGCATCGTCGATGAACTTCTTCTCCGCCTCCGATCCATGGTAGCCTGCGCGCGCATCCCGCATCATTTCCCTCAAACGGAATGGCAACTTCTTTTCTGCGATGATTTTGACGATTCCATTCGCCTGGCGTCGCAGAGCAAACGGGTCCTTCGACCCGCTTGGAACCATTCCCAGCGAAAACATTCCCGCAATCGTATCGGCTTTGTCGCCGATCGAGAGTATTGCGCCTTCCATCGAACGCGGTACCTCGCCTTCAGTTGACTCTGGTTTGTACTGATCGTAGATTGCATCCGCAATTGCGAATCGCGTAGCTTCCGGCAACGACCGATCGAGCTCCTGCGCCCGCGCATACAGCCCTCCGACAATGCCCTGTAACTCCGTAAACTCTTTCACCAGCTCGGTCGTTAAGTCAGCTTTCGCCATACAAGCAGCCTTGTGAATCACCCCTGGACGCACCGCCATCCCGCTCTGCTTCACGATCTCGCTGAGCCAACTGCACAAACGCTGCACCCGCTGCGTCTTGTCGTAGTAGCTGCCCAGATCCTTCTGAAACGTAACCTGCCGTAGCAGATTCAGCCGCTCCAGCAAAGAGATCTCCTGATCGGTCTGCCAGAAAAATCGCGCATCGTTGAAGCGCGCGCGCAAGACCCTTTCGTTGCCGTGCCGGATGAATCCCTTCGGATCCCCATCCGTATTCAGCACTGCCAGAAAATACGGCAGCAGCTTGCCGCTCGCATCCTCGATCGCGAAATATTTTTGGTGATCACGCATCACCGTGACCAGCACTTCTTCCGGCAACTCCAGAAACTGAGAATCGAACGATCCAAGGATAACGGAAGGAAACTCCGTCAAATTTACAACTGTATCGAGTAGCGCCTGGTCTTCACGCCAGCGCGCGTCCGGAATCGTGCGCGTAGCTGCATCCAGCGCCTTGCGAATCCGCTGCTCGCGTTCGCCGCGCCCCAACACCTTCGCCGCCCGCAAGCCATCGACATAAGCCGATCCTGCGCGCGGAATTTCGATTGCTCCACCGGAAAGAAATCGATGCCCCCGCGTCACCTTCCGCGCGCGAACTCCATCAAATTCGAGCGGAATGGTTTCCTCATCCAGCATCGCGACCACCCACCGCACCGGACGCACAAACAACTCGCCTGGCTTCCGCCAGTACATATTCTTCGGCCAGTAAATTGAGGAGATTTCCTTGGGCAGACTCTCCGCAAGAATTTCAGAAGCACTTCGGCCTTTCTTAGTGACCTTCGCGGAAAGATACTCGCCCTTGGGAGTCGTGATCTTTTCCAGCTGTGTAACGTCAACTCCGGCCTTCTTCGCGAACGAATGAGCCGCCTGCGTCGGCTGCCCATCTTTATAAGCGTGCGAAAGCGCCGGTCCGGCGATCTGTTCGGTGACATCCGCTTGCGCCGCAGGAATCCCCGGGACCATCAGCGCCAATCTTCGCGGAGTATCGAAGACCGAGATGTCGCCGCCACTCAAGCGTTCGCGTGTGAGCATCGCGCCCACGCGCGCGCGCAACTCCTGTGACGCCGCATCAATCATGCGCGCCGGAATCTCTTCGCACCCGATCTCAAGTAGAAAATCAGCCATGCCGTTGACTGCGAGCTAGTCTCATGATTCTTACTGCATTTGTCGTCTTGAGCGGAGCATCACGCTTCGCGTTGCGAATCGTGATGCGGAGTCGAAGGATCCCTACGTTATCACCGGCGTCAGCGTTTCTTTGGATTTTCTCGCCGGCACAACAGATGGTTCCACCACGGCTTCAGCCGCCGTCTCACCCTGCTGCTGATCCATCCAAGCCCGTGCAATCCCCACGGCCAGCGCCCGGACCCTCGCAATCACACCCACGCGCTCAGTCACCGAAATCGCCCCGCGCGCGTCCAGAATGTTGAACAAATGCGAGCACTTCAGGCACAAATCATAAGCCGCGAGCAGCGGAAAGCGTGACTTCTCCCGCGCGATCCCATCCTCAACCGGCTGCCCCGTCCTTCTCTCTCCGTCCTTTGGAGAGAGAGGACGGGGAATTTGACTTCCCTTCCCTTCCTCATATTTCTCCAGCAGATCCTTGCATTCCGCCTCATACAACTCAAAATGCTTCCAGGTCTTTTCCACATCCGCATCTTCAAAGTTGTAAACCGAAAATTGCTGCTCATCGGCAAGCCGCACATCTCCATACTTAACTTCGTATCCAGTCGATGGGTCCCGCGCCCAAACTATGTCGTAAATCGAATCCACATCCTGCAGAAACTGCGCAATGCGCTCCAATCCGTAAGTCAGTTCCGCCGAGATCGGCAGCAAATTAATCCCGCCGCACTGCTGGAAATAGGTGAACTGAGTGATCTCCAGCCCATCCAGCATCACCTGCCAGCCCACCCCCCAAGCACTCAGTGTCGGAGCCTCCCAGTTGTCTTCCTCAAACTTGATATCGTGCTGCCGCAAGTCAATCCCAATCGCAGCCAGCGACTCCAAATAAAGCTCCTGCACATTTTCCGGCGGAGGCTTCAGAATCACCTGCAACTGCGTGTGCTTGAACAGCCGGTTCGGATTCTCTCCATACCGCCCGTCCGCCGGACGCCGCGACGGCTGCACATACGCCACCTTATAAGGCTTAGGCCCGAGCACCCGCAGAAAGGTCTCCGGCGCCATGGTTCCCGCGCCCACTTCCACGTCATAAGGCTGCTGCAGCACGCACCCGCGCTCCGCCCAAAAAGTTTCCAGGCGCAGAATGAGGTCCTGAAAGGTCAGCGAATTGGAGGCGGCTGGACTCACACTTGTTGTTTAGGAGTTCGAGGGATCAACCAGTGATTGTAAAGGAAGGACCCGCCACCCGTCAGCTAACGGGGTGTCGCATGAAATTGTTCCCTGAGCAGGGATGTGAATTCGCGCAGCGAATCCACGTCAGGGTCGAAGCATCCCCATAATTAATGATGCACTCGCTTAATCACTCCACCGTAACCTTTACCCGGGCCGCAGTCCGCCCATACCCATTCGTCCCATACAACACATAAGTAGTGCTCGCCGTCGGAGTCACCACCACCGAGCTCCCCCGCACCGCACCCACCTGCGGCGACACCACAAAATAAGAAGCCCCAGCCACGTTCCAACTCAACGTAACTGGCTGCCCCGCCGATACGGTCGACGGATTCGCCGTGAAGCTGCTGATCACCGGCGCTGGCCCAGTTGGCACATTATTGGGCGTGTACAGCGGATCAATCAGCACCACTTCAAACGCCGACGCCGGAACCGTTTTCAACGTTCCCAGATCATTATTATTCCAGCGATTATCCGGATCGCCTGTGATATACATCGAGCTGCCGTTGTCGGCCATGATCATGCCGTATTTTTTTAGAGCCGCCAGAATCACCTGCGCCTGCGGAGGAAATCCCGAAATGTCGTATGACGCCTGCAGCCGCATGCGCATCCCCATCGGCGCCGCATACGGATTCGTCGAATTCCCCGCCCAGTGTGTCGCTGGGGGCGTAAAAGCCGTCGCGCTGTTCTGCAAAGTAAATCGCAACGCGTGCTGAATCGCGCCGCTCGCCACTTCATCGTACCGCGCCAGCCCCGCAAACACCGGCAATCCCGCCGCATCGGCCGAAGTCCACGTATAAGGCCGCTGCTCGTCGTTCAGCAAATCCCACACCGCACCCGATCCTGCGTCCCAGGCTCCATTCTTCTGCGGATAAGAACTGTACAACTCGTACAGCCAGCAGTTATCGCGGTCGAGCACCAGCACATGCCGGTCGCCACTTCCCGGATTCGGATACCCCTCGATTGGCGCATTCTTCGGCACCGGCATCGGCCCCGGATCGCTCTCCGATCCATAAGCGGTGTACTTGATATTCACAAACGGCGACCCGCTCACCACCACATAAGGGATGCCAATGCTCTGCCCGTCATACAACCCTGCGCCAAAATCCGGATGCAGCGGCGTCGACGCCCCAATGAAATTGATAATTGCGCTGGAATTCGGATCAACCGTTGCGCCAGAAATATCCTGGTTCCACGCATTGTCGGCAGGAAACGGAATAAATCCGTTCAAGCTTGCCCCGCGCCCCAGGCTCATCTGGCTGCAGGATTGCCCCTGCGCGGAAGCCATCGCGAAAATCGCAGCAAAAAATGCGCTGGGCAAGAGACTGCGCCGGATACGAAACCGCCGAATGATTTGCATGCCAACACCTCAGGAAGGAAATGAGTGGACGGAGAGGACGCTGTTGAACGTCAGACTAGCATGGCTGAACAGGGGTGGAAGATGATTTCTCGCTCCGGTTTCAATCGGAAGTGCAATCCGCTGTGTCAATCTGGAACGGTCTGAGGGGGCCAATTTACAACGCGGCCCAAGGATCCATCATAGCCCCCACAAGTCCGTGCCCTCTCGATTACCCACCCCTCGCCTCATTCCCCGCTAAAATAATCCTTCACCAGAACTCGCTCCATCCGTGAAACGAACTGTGAAACCACACAATGGATAAACTCGTAATCCGCGGTGGCTCGCCCCTGCTCGGCACCGTCCGCATCAGCGGAGCGAAAAACGCCGCCCTCCCCTGCATGGCCGCCGCCCTGCTCACCGACGAGCCGGTCATTCTCGAAAACATTCCGCAGGTGCGCGACATCGAGACTACGCGCAAGCTGCTGGCCGCCATGGGCGCCGAAGTCGAACTCGGCTACGGACGGGCTCACCACCGCACCACCATCCACGCCAAAAATCTAGCCGCGCCCGAGGCGTCGTACGAATTAGTGAAAACCATGCGAGCCTCCACGCTTGTCCTCGGACCGCTCGTCGCCCGCTGCGGCCGTGCCCGCGTCTCGCTTCCCGGAGGCTGCGCCATCGGCCAGCGCCCCATCGATCTTCACATCAAAGGCCTCGAGCGCCTCGGCGCAAAAATCACGCAAGAGCATGGCTACGTCGAAGCCACCGCCGGCCGCCTCAAAGGCGCAGAAATTCTCTTCGACAAAATAACCGTCACCGGAACCGAAGACCTGCTCATGGCCGCTTCGCTGGCGGAAGGCGAAACCATTCTGCAGAACGCCGCCCGCGAGCCCGAAGTCGCCGACCTCGCCGCGCTGCTCAACAAAATGGGAGCGAAAATCCAGGGCGCAGGCACGCCCACCATCAAGATAAAAGGTGTGACCAAACTCAAAGGCGCGAAGCACCGCATCATTCCCGACCGCATCGAAGCCGGAACTTTTCTAATCGCCGGAGCGCTCACCGGCGGCGATCTCAACATCACCGGCTGCGATCCCGCTCACCTCGACGCGATTCTCGTAAAACTCAAACAAACCGGAGTGAAAACCAAATCTTCTAAAGACTCCGTCCGCGTTATGGGAGACAATCCCTTCACTGCCTCCGACCTGGTCACCGAAGAATATCCCGGTTTCCCCACCGACATGCAGGCGCAATTCATGGCGCTGGCCACGCAAGCCGAAGGCACCAGCATCATCACCGAAAACATCTTTGAGAATCGCTTCATGCACGCCCAGGAATTAGTGCGCATGGGGGCCAACATAAAAATCGAAGGCCGCCGCGCCGTGGTAGTGGGAAAAACTCAACTAAGCGCCGCCGCAGTCTTGGCCTCGGATCTCCGAGCATCGGCATCGCTAGTACTAGCCGCGCTAGTAGCCGACGGCGAGACCATCATCGACCGCGTCTACCACCTCGACCGCGGCTACGAGAAAATCGAAGAGAAACTCAAAGCCGTCGGAGCCCAAATCCGCCGCCTCGGAAACATGCTGCCCTAGAGACCTTCGGCTCGGCATCCCTTTCCGACGTCTGCGATATCACCGATTCGTACCGGGCACGCCTTCAGACGTTCGCGACGGCGTCTTGAACAACCCCAGGGCCGCCGAAACCCGCGCCGATTGGGCCATTGACAAGCACTGCGGCCAGGCGTATTTTCTGAACCCAAGGCTAAGTAGAGTGGCACGAATTCGCTGGATCTTAATTCTCGTCCTTTTAGGCGCAACCGTCTGCGCGGCAGCCGTTCCACGAGCAGATGCCCCCGAAACCGCTTTTAATGAGTCGGACGCGCCCGTGAACTTGGCCCCTCCCGTTCGTCTTGGTATCCAGCTTGTCGCCCCCGCTCTCCATCCAACCCTGGCGCTGCCGGCCCCGCTGGCATACGCCACCCGGTATGTTCTCAAAACTCTGGCGCCCGAAACGGCGGCCATGCCAAACCGGCACCGGCATTCTCTGCAAGAACTTCTTTGCACTTTCCTGATCTGAGCATTGCCTCTCGCGCCCAATAACTCTCTCCCGCTCGCCTGACGGTTATTTGTTCAATCTCGACCTGGCGAGGAATTACGTCCCGCATAACCACGGCCCGTCTCGGCCGTGCGGCTCAGCCAGAGAGGTCAACATGAGAAAACCGAATACTATGTTTCGTCCTTCCTTCGTTAACGACATTTATCCTGACTATGCCTACGGTAAAACCTTTTCTAATTCGGATCCGCATCTTGACGATAGGAGGCTGCCACACTTGCTCGTTCTCCTCCATCAGCTCGACCAATCCATGCGCGGACTCGACGGATTGCCCGAACTCGAACTGAGTGAAATCGTTGCCTGCGCAATCCAATTGTGCGGTTTTGTCGATCCAGTCGAGTGCCGGGAGGTAATCGCCACGGTTTTGACCGCGCTCGAAATGAGAGACCCAATTCCAGACCGGTCACCCTACTGGACAAATCCTGGCCCGCCCTCATAGTCGACAACACACCAGAAAATCTGAACGAGACAGTGGGCGAGGAAGCTGACCCCCTCGCCCCACACCTACTCCCCCGGTTTCCTCTTGCACGCAACACAAATGTGTCTCGTGTCTTCGTCTCACACCGGTGGCACCCCTTCAACCGCCTGTCCCCAGGTTTCACCCGTCGGCAATCCGTCCAGTTAGGCCAATCCCCTCCGTTTTCTTTTTCCAACGCTCTCCGGTCAATAACCTGCTTTGAGATCGATCGACGGCAGGGACAGTTCTTAGATTTTTCTAACTCTTAAGAATTTGTCGATCTGCGAATCTCGATGCCAGGTGCCCACTATGTCGAGCGCCAAGACTTTTACGACGATGTTGATTGGCTGCGTGTGCGTGACCGCCTTGTCATTACCAGCCTATAGCTCGGTCAATCTCACCACGACGACTCTGCTCGCCTCGCCCAACAGCGTGGCGGCGGGAACTGCGGTGACGCTGACGGCCACGGTGACCGGAACCAACAATCCAGTCACCATCGGTCAGGTGTTGTTCTGCAATGCGACGGCGGCGCACTGCGACGGCGCTGCCGTGTTGGGCGCTGGGCAGGTGGGCGCCAGCCACACGGCGTCCGTCAAGCTGGTGCTGGGCGCCGGCACCCACCAGATTGACGCGCTATATGTCGGCGCTCTTTTTCCGGGAGGCGCCAGCAGCACGTCGACAGCGGTGACCGTGACGGTGAATCCCGCCGCGAATTATGCGAGCAGTACTACGATTGTGGCCAGCGGCAGCGTTGGCAACTACACCTTGACCAGTACGGTCACGGCTTTTGGCCAGGCGACGCCGACGGGGACGGTATCGTTTCTCGACACCAGCAACGGCAATACGCTGGTGGGCTCGGCCGCGCTGAATCCGGCGACGCTGGCCACCGTATTCGTTTCAGCAACCGGCTCGCCGATCACGTCGGAACCCAATGTGCAGTTTGCGGTGAGCGGAGATTTCAACAATGACGGCATTCCCGACCTGGCCATTCTGAACTTCGGCGACCCCGGCAGCGTTGACGTGTTTCTCGGCAACGGGGACGGCACCTTTCAGTCGCCGCCGGCAAGCTCTTCGACTGTTGCCACATTTCCCCAAGCCATGGCAGCAGCTGATGTGAATGGCGACGGCAAGCTCGATCTGGTCGTGGTCAACGAGTGCGCCGATGATAGCTGTAACAATGGCTCGGTAAGCGTGTTGCTGGGCAACGCCGATGGCACCTTCGAGCCGCAAGTTGTGTTTGCGACCGGCGCCTTCTCGAGGTTTGTGGCCGTGGGTGACCTTAACTTCGACGGCCTGCCCGATCTGGCGGTAACCAACAACGGTGACGGTACGGTGAGCGTACTGCTGAGCACCGGCGATGCCGGCCTCTACGGCGCGGCGACCCCATACGGGGTGGGCAGTGGGTCAAGCAGCGGCCCCCTCGGGGTGGCCATAGGAATATTTAATCCCGGCTTTGGCTTCGTGGATCTCGCAGTCTCCAACAACGGGGACGGCACGATCACTATCCTGCCGGAGAACGGTTTGGGAACATTCAATGCGCCCGGAGAGACGACGCTCCCTCTTCCCCCCGGAGCCTCGCCTTATTGGCTGGTCACCGGCGACTTGCGAGACAACGGAACGCTTGACCTGGTCGTGCCCGACGCCGGCTCCCCCAGTGTGTACGTTCTGCTGGGCAACGGCAACAGCACGTTCCAGCCGTACGCGACCTACACCGTGGGCAATGGCCCGCAAGGAGTATCGCTCGGCGACATCAACGGAGATGGCGTGCTCGACCTGGTGGTGCCCGCCACGGACGCGGATGGCACGGTGAGCGTGCTGCTTGGCCATGGCGATGGCACGTTTGCCCCGCAGACCCTTTACCCGGTGGGCGATAATCCGACCTGGGCGGCCTTGGCCGACTTTAACGGCGACGGCCTGCTGGACATTGCGACGTCCAACGCTTACTTCGGCGGGAATTCGGCGACGATTCTGTTGCAGGCGCAAACCGAAACTGCAACCGCAACCGGAGTCAACGTTCTGGGCGCCGGAAGCCATCTGGTGCTGGCGAGTTATCCGGGCGACGCCTCGCGCTCGCCCAGCCAGTCGGGAACAACGCCGTTGACGGGCACCGCGCTGCCCTCGACAAGCACCGCGCTGGTTGCAGCTCCGAACCCGGCCCTCGCCGGGCAGACGGTAACGCTCACCGCAACCATTTCGCCTGCGCCTGGCTGTTCCGTTCCAACCACGATGGGTTTGCCGGGCGGTAAAAAAGTTTCCAATCGAGGGCCGCGAAGTTCCATGATTTTCGACGCGCGGCCCTCTCCGGGATTCGCATGTTCCCTCGGGTCGGTGAGTTTCTATTACGGCGAGACTCTGCTGGGTACAGCGAGCGTCAACTCGTCCGGCGTGGCGACGGCAACGACCACCATCCTGCCCGTGGGCTCAGACGGGCTGACTGCGGTCTATTCCGGCAACAGCTCATTCGCGGCCTCGACCTCCAGTACATACACCGAGATGATTTCGTCGCTGACTGCGACCACGACGACGCTGTCGGGCTCTCCCAATCCAGCAGGTAGTGGCGCGAGCGTCACATTGACGGCAACCATTCGCCCAGCACCGAACCGGAGTGTCGCGGGGCACGGTTAGTTTTTACGATGGCGAAACCCTCCTTGGGACGGCGAGCGTGAACTCCTCCGGCGTGGCCACGTTCACGATTACGAGCCTGACCTGCGGGGTCCGACAGCCTCACGGCGGTTTATTCCGGCAATGATTCGTTTGCGGGCTCGACCTCGAGCGCATTGACCGAAGTGATTTCGCCGCTGGCCGCGACCACGACGACGTTGTCGGGCTCTCCCAATCCGGCAACCGCAGGCGCGAGCGTTACCTTGACGGCAACCATTCGCCCCGCGCCGGCGGGAGCGCCGCTGGGCACGGTTCGTTTTTATGATGGCGAAACGTTGCTGGGGACGGGGACAGTGGATTCCTCGGGCGTGGCCATGTTCACCTCGACGAGTCTTCCCGCCGGCGGGTTGAGCCTGACCGCAGTCTATTCGGGCAATGCGGCTTTTGCGGCGTCGAGTTCGTCTGCCTTCACCGAAACGGTGAATACGGCCTACACCGTGACGGCTCCTCCCGCTCCAGTCAGCGTGCCCCAGGGCGGCGCGGTGCAGGTGAATGTGACGGTGCCCCCGCTGGGCGGGGCTTTTGACAGGGTGGTGACACTCTCGGCGAGCGGGCTGCCGCCGGGGGCGACGGCCACTTTTAATCCCCCGGCGGTGACGCCCGGAGCCAACGGCGCGCCTACGGTGATGACGATTCAGCTGGCGCCGCTGGCCGCCGCCTTATTCGATCCCGGACGGCCGCTGCGGCGGCTTCCCTTGGGATCGATCCTGCTGTTGCTTGGCTTGTGCGGCGCGGGCTTTGGACGGAAGCGTCCACCTTTATTGCGTGGCAGGCCGCTTCTCTGCTTTGCGGCTCTGCTCTGCTTAGGACTAACCATGATCGGATGCGGTGGAGGATTCTTAAGTCCGCCCACAACTCCGCCGAACCGTTACGTGGTGACGATTACCGGTGCCAGCGGTGCGCTGCGCGCTTCGACTACGGTCACGGTGGTGGTGCAATGAGCGCGCGCATGGAGTTGACACAGGAAGAAAAGAAGATGCCGGGTCTGTCGCGGGCCACAGTCGCGGTTGCGGCCTTTCTCATCTGGCTTGGTGGAAGCGGCAGGGCGGCGGCGCAGAGCCTGGAGCGCATGGAGCTGGGCGCGAACTACAGCTTCGTCCGGACCAATGCGCCGCCCGGAGATTGCGGGTGTTTCTCGATGAATGGCGGATCGGGGTGGATTGCCTACAACTTTATGCATGGGGTCGCTCTGGTCGGGGAAGTGGGGAGCGAGCACGCTTCGGAGATCGATGGCACTACGGCGGGACTGACCATTTCTTCCTATCTGGCGGGTCCGCGATACTCGCGGCGCTTGGGATTCCTCGCCCCCTTCGGGCAAGTTCTGCTGGGCGGGGCGCACGCGGAGGGAGATTTAACCTTTGTGCGTTTCGGTGTCGCCGAGCCGGCGAATTCGTTCGCATTGACGGCTGGAGGAGGGCTGGATCTCAGAATCGCCCGGCATTGGGCACTGCGGCCGGCGCAGCTGGATTATTTCTTGACCAGGTTCAGTAACGGGGTAAACGATCATCAGAATAATTTGCGCTTCAGCGCCGGCGTGGTGTTTCGGTTTGGAGAGGAGAAGAAAAAATAGGTGCGCCCACCGGACGGGCGGCCCCCACCCCCATTCGTGAAAGATCCCTTAAATGAACTGGGTGCCCCATTTCTCGCGTTCTTTGCGAGAAGTGGGGCTTTTGACTTGAGCTGCATTTCTCGCGTTCTTTGCGAGAAAGCCTGCCCTGAGCGAAGTCGAAGGGTGGGGCTTTTAACGTTGAGCTCGCAATAAGCCCAACCAATGTTTACCCGCCACAGACAGAACCAGCATTTGTGTGTAGGGTTCTCCCCATGCCCTGGGGATTAAAGCGTCATTACGGTACAGGAAGCCTCCATTTCATCACCTGGAGCTGCTATCGACGCCAGCCCTTTCTCGGCACTCCCGCGCGCCGCGATCTTTTAGTCACCGTCCTCGAACTGATGCGCGTCCGCTATCGGTTTGCCGTGATCGGATACGTGGTCATGCCCGAACACGTACATCTTCTAATCTCCGAACCTTTAATTGGAGATCCGTCGAAGATAATTCAGGCCGTGAAGTTGAGCGTCTCCCGGCGGCTGGCGATTGGGGGCGAATTCTCCGGTAAGTTTTGGCAAAGTCGTTTCTACGATTTCAATCTGTGGAGCCAGCAGAAAGAGGTTGAGAAGCTGAAGTACATGCATCGCAATCCGGTGGTGCGCGGACTGGTGGCGAGTCCGGAGGATTGGCGGTGGAGTAGCTATCGAACCTATGCATACGGTGAGTCGGGATTGTTTCGGATCAACGACTGGACTTGGTGGGAGGAAAAAATTCGGCGGAGCGCTGGCTGAGATTCAAGAACGCATCAAAATAAGACTCGGGTGCCCCCATTTCTTGCGTCCTTTACGAGAAGTGGGGCTTTTGACGTGTAGCTCGAGAAGTGGCGCTTTTGACCTGTAGCTGAAGATAAACCGGGTGCCGGGTGCCCCATTTCTCGCGTTCTTTGCGAGAAGTGGGGCTTTTGATTTGAGCTGATTCTAAGACCAGCCAATCGACGGACACCACGTTTACCCGTTACTTCCCAATCTCATCCGCGTGTGCAAATAAAATCGGGCCGTCGGCCGCCGGGTGCCCCATTTCTCGCGTCCTTTGCGAGAAGTAGGGCTTTTGACTTGAGCTGATTCTAAGACCAGCCAATCGACGGCATACACCACGTTTACCTGTTACTTTCCAATCTCATCCGCGTGGGCAAATAAAATCGGGCCGTCGGCCGCCGGGTGCCCCATTTCTCGCGTTCTCTGCGAGAAGTGGGGATTTTGACGTGGTAGCTCGAGAAGTGGCGCTTTTGACCTGTAGCTGAAGATAAACCGGGTGCCCCATTTCTCGCGTCCTTTGCGAGAAGTGGGGCTTTTGACTTGAGCTGATTCTAAGACCCGCCAATCGACGGACGCCACGTTTACCTGTTACTTTCCAATCTCATCCGCGTGTGCAAATAAAATCGGGCCGCCCGCAGGCGACCCGTTGTTCTATAGGACGGCTGAAGCCGAGAGCTAATCTCCTGCCACCGACTCCGGAACCTCCGGCTTCGGCGCCACCGGCTTGGCCAGCGCCCCCAGCGGAATGAATCCATCCTGCGACTGCGCGGGCTTCTCTTTCAACACAACTTCCCGATAAAGCGAAGCCATGCGCGCATTGTAAGCGTCGTCCTGCTTCACCGGCCCACGATGCTGGCCAACGACCGGCAGTTCCGCAGAAGCCGCCGCCTTCGCATCCCGCGCCCGCTTTTTCTCTTCGCGAGCGTTTTTAGCGATGCCCAGCTTGTCGAGATCATGCTGCAATTCGTTCGTAACCAGATCATCGCGCAACAGCAGCGAGTGCGCTTCGTCTTCCATCTTTACTTTCTTGCCGCCGGCAAAGATCTCATGCCGTCCATGCTCGTCGTACCACTTGGTCAGCGTGGCCGTCATATGCATCTTCTCGATGATGTTCCGCCATCCCACGCCCGTGTTATAAGCGCAGAACGAAATCTCGCCCTCCTGCGTGGCGTAAGGAATAATGCACTGCTCCGTCCGCCGGAAGTCGTAATTGAACAGATCCTGAAACCACATCCCCGCGATGAATAGGAAGTTCCACCGATCGTTAGTACGCCGCTTCATCACGTCATCAATCGTGCGATCCGGACCAACCTTTCCATAATTCCGGCCAGTAACGTTGTAGTTCTTGTCAAACTTCTTCAGCAGGTCCATCAACTTAAAGTGCGTAGGCGACTGGAACGGATCGTAGTTCTTCATCAAACACAGAGCCATCCCAAAAGCCGTCCAAAACTTGCCACGAGCCGCATCATTTACCTTGGCAATATCCTTAGCAAGTTGATCCCCATGCAGGAAAGCCGTAACCGGCACGGCTTCCTTAGTCTCCTTGTCAATCATCACCGCCATCCCAGTCCCGCAATTCGGGTGGCAACCACAGCTTAGTTGGCCCCAATCGTTGTTTGTGTCTTGGGAGTGCATCAGGTCGGCCCAGTCGCTGAAGGTTCCCATGAAAGAAATCGGGAACCAGTCGCGGCTTGGCTCGCCTAAGCTTGTCTGGTTTTTTACGTCGTGGGCTAGATGGCTCAGGGTGTAGCGCTGGGCCTGGCGGCGGTCGTCGGTTACGGCTTCGTCGCGTCCGGTGAAGCTTACTGGCTGGAAGCTCAGGAAGCTGATCGTTTTGGGATTATCGAGCGCGAACTTGATGATTCTGCCTACTTGTTCGTTGTTGATGCCGTTTACGATCGTCACTACCGGGACGATTTCTACTCCCGCTTTGTGCAGGTTCTCGATCGCCTTCAGCTTTACATCAAACAGGTTGCCTACCATGCGGTGGGCGTTGGCGGCGTTGCCGATGCCATCGAATTGCAGGTAGGCGTAGCGGAGGCCTGCGTCAACAGCCTGCTGGCAGAATTCGAAACTTTTGGCGAATTCGATTCCGTTGGTCGCGGCCTGGACGGAGTTGTATCCGACTTTTCTGGCGTAGCGGACTGCGTCGAGGAAATAGGGGCTCAACGTGGGCTCGCCGCCGGAGAACTGCACGCTCATCTGGCGCCGCGGCTTGATGGTGATGGCGTTGTCGAGCATGGTCTTGATTTCTTCCCACGTCAGTTCGTGGACGAAGCCGACCTGGTTTGCGTCCATGAAGCAGGGATCGCACATCATGTTGCAGCGGTTGGTCAGATCGATGGTCAGCACGGAGCCGCGACCGTACTTCACGGTGGATGAGCCGTGGTGGTGCAGCTTCTCGTCATTGTGCGCGGCGATATCGCGTCCGGGGAAAACATCTTCGAGGTGCTTGGAGAATTCGGTGTCGATCGACATCACGTCTTCGAACTGGCCGTGCTTGGGACATTCCTTGACCATCAGAATCTTGCCGTCGCGCTCGATGATGGTGGCTTTGATCTCGCCGACCTTTTCGTTCATCAAGACTTCGTGCGGCAGATGGCCGTCGAGAATCTGCTGGCGAATTTCCGGCACACACCTCGGGCAGAGCGAATCGGTGGAGCGGGGCCAGCCCAGCGGCGGCTTCGACTTCTCGTAGGATTTGAGCAGAGGCTTGTCGGACCATTTGGGCGTGGGGGACGGATTGGGCTTGATCCGGTTGACGCGATCGAAGACTGCCCAAGTTGCCTTGGCGGCGACGACGGCTGCTTTTTCTACGTACTTGATCGGCTTGCGCATTTTAGCTTCAGGCTCCTAGCTTCTAGCTGCCAGCTCGAATATGAGCTCCGCTAGTTGTGGCTCTCCCTTGGGATTACGGCGGACGGATTGGTTCTTACACTTTTCCCTGAGAGTTGGCTGAAACTATGTTATTGGAGGCAAAGGCGTCGCGCATCGATATCACAGCGGATGGTGCAAAATAAGGGTTTAGCGGTGCATGTGGGGATTGGGCGGGTTGTAAAGTATTGAAAGGAAAGGGTCGGACTTAATATACTCGCCTGGGCGATAAACTCAGTTTTACGATGTTCGCGGCGATGGATCCGAGGTTTGAACTTCGGTGGAGACATTTGTGTCTTGGGCGCGGAGGCGGCGTGAACTTTAAGATCGAATTTGAGCAGGAAGAGGATGGGCGCTGGATTGGCCGAGATTTCCGCGCTGCCGGGAGTTATGGCTTATGGAACGACTCAGGCTGAAGCCGAGGCATCCGTCGAGGCGCTCGCGCTGCGGGTGATTGCTGATCGGATCGAGGCAGAGAAGGTCGGGCAGAAGACAATTAGTTTTGCTACGGCGTGAGCAAATGGCCAAGTTCGAAAGCCAGCCGGGTATATCGAGCGTTGCTGCACATCGGTTGGTCCCCTAGAGCGCACAAAGGTTCTTCCCACATCACATTGCAAAGGAACGGTCACGCGGATTTTGTGTGGGCATTTCACGACCGCGTGGAGATCGGCCCGAAGATGCTGGCGCGGATTGCGAAGCACACGGGCTTGAGGGTGGAGGATTTGTAGTCACGGCCTTGCCCAGTCCTGCCACCCGAGCCCTTTCACCCTGGAAAATTCCGAAGCATTGGCGGTAACGAGAGTCAGGTCATGCCGCAGCGCCTGTCCCGCCATCAGCAGGTCGTAGGCTCCGATTGGTTTGCCTCTTGATTCGAGCGTGGCGCGGATCGTGCCTGCGATCTCAGCATCGACGTGGTCGAAGGCAAGGATCGTCACCGGGCCTGACAGGAATGTCTGGAGCCGTTTGCGATTGAACTCTTGTCTCGCGCTCTTGGCTACTCCGTACGACAACTCGAAGACCGCGACGGATGAGACCAAAACGCGCGTGCCAGTTGCAGTGGCTTTGTGCAGGCGCTTGCGGACGCTTGCTGGCTCGCCGTTGATCAGAGCGATGCAGGCGTTGGTGTCGAGAAGATAGTCCATATTCTTGAGGGCGTTTTCTTTCGCCCCTCCGGGGCTAGTTGGGTTTTTTCGGACTACCCACGGCTTACGCCGTGGGCTGTACTCTTTCGCCGCTTCGCGGCTGCTGCTCGAAGGTCTTCGCGGCTACGACTAACGGCTATATAGCTAGAAAATCTTTTGCTTTGGGGCTGCGGGCACCCGGCGGCGTTCTGGGAACGGCTCGGAGTTGAACTGGTCGAGTTCGTCGAACCAGCGCGCCGTGTCGGCGATTACCGGCTCGAGCAGTACCCCCTGCGGGACTCGGCGGATGCGCACGCGGTCTCCCGGGAAACGGAATTCTTTGGGCAGGCGTACAGCCTGGCTGCGGCCGTTTTGGAAGAGCTTCGCGGTGTCGGGTTTGGGCATGGAGAGCTTCCACCGTTAGTATATATCATTCGTATATACTGTGGGGTCGAAATTTGGTTCTGTGGTGGCTCCCCCACTTCTCGCAAAGGACGCGAGAAATGGGGCACCCGGCGTCGTGCTGGGAACGGCTCGGAGTTGAACTGGTCGAGTTGCTCGAACCAGCGCGCCGTGTCGGCGATTACCGGCTCGAGCAGCACCCCCTGCGGGACTCGGCGGATGCGCACGCGGTCTCCCGGGAAACGGAATTCTTTGGGCAGGCGTACAGCCTGGCTGCGGCCGTTTTGGAAGAGCTTGGGGGTGTCGGGTTTGGGCATGGAGAGCTTCCACCGTTAGTATATATCGTTCGTATATACCGTGGGTCGAAGTTTGGTTCTGTGGTGGCTTCCCCACTTCTCGCAAAGGACGCGAGAAATGGGGCACCCGGCCACCTAAAGTCAAAATCCTTCCATCAGAGGTCAATATCCCCACACATCAAAATCAAAATCCCCACCCAAGCCAAAAGAAGGCTTGGATGGGGCACCCTTTTTCGTGGTGCTGGCTCGCGAAGTCAGCAGCGGGTTCCTCCTTGCTCCCTTCGGTCGCGTGTCGGAATGACAAAAATTATGGTTCTGGTGGTGGGACGTGGCCGTTCGGGATAATCTTTGTCTGCGAAGTCCGGGTCGGCGCTGGCCTGGATGGTTAGCGGGGGATCGAGCTGGTGCCAGGCTTCGCGGTAGATTTCGAGGCGCATTTGTTTGGCCTGGCGGTGGGGATAGAAGCGGAGCATGGGTTGGGGGGTGCAGACTTCTACCGGGATGATGTACCAGATGTCGAGCGGGACGACGTGGGCGGCGATGAAGTCGATGTCGCGCTTGGTGTAGACGGCGCGGCGTTTGCCGACGGTGTAAGTGGCGCGGGTTTCGTAGGCATCGGCGCGGATGGCGTCGGTGCATTTGACCTGGATGCGGAAGAGGTGGACTTCGGGTTGGGGACGGTTGTCGAGGATGAAGTCGTAGCGCTCGCTGTCTCCCCAGGGCTTGCAGATGGCGAAGCGGCGCTGGCTGGCCTGGTAAAGGAAGGCGGCTTCGGAACGCTCTCCGGTGCGCTTGGTGTTGGGGCGGAGCGGGTTGGATTTGCGATCGGGCGATTTGCGGTTGGGCGGTTTGGGATTGGTTGGCGTGGGTGCCGGGTTTTTTGCTGGGCTCGGCTGGGAGTGTTTATCGGTTGACGAAGGTTTGGTGCGGCGCCTGGACATGAAATGCTCCTGAAAACACGAAAGGCGAAGCCCTGGCGGCTTCGCCTTCACAGTGAAAAGATTTTGCTGAATCCTCTGCCTCTATTCTAAAGGTTGAGTCAAGACGTGGCCAGGAAATTCGCTCGATCCCCCTTCTTAGAGATGGCTCATCGTGTGAAATTTGCGAATGAGCAGATTTTTCCTCTTTTTGGTGTTTAGATTCATATAAGGAAGGGGGTTTTCAGCCTGCCGGGTGAATACCTGAACAGCCGCCGATGGAGGGAATAGCATCCAATCAGTAAAAAAGGAACGACTGTCATGTCAGTCTTCGACGAAAACTACCAGGTGTTGAGCGTGGAGGGCGACCGCTTGCTGGTGCGCGGAGTGCGGAGCGGAGATGTGCTGACGATCGTCAGCTTCGAACCTTATACACCTTTGAACGCGAACGAGTATCCAGTGGGCAAGATCATAGCTTTGACGGACCCTGGGGAATCGAGCGGGCAATAAGGGAGTTTCTCGTTTTCGTGTTTTTTAGGTAGTGATGAAGGTGCAGGGCCGCTGAAATCGCGATCTATTCTCCGGGATTAATTTAAAATGTTGAAGGAAGTTGAGGAGGGGACCTTGCGTTGCGGACGATGCGGCAACGAAAATGCGGAGGGGTATCGGTTCTGCGGGATGTGCGGAGCGCCTCTGATGGGAAGTGCGCAGAATGCGCATCCGGTTTCGGCCGCACCCAGAGGAAGCGTTGACGCGCCGATTGTTTCGACGCAGAGCGCGAGCGCAGCAGGCGCCGGTGCACCTGCTCTCAACGGACCAAAGCCGAGTTCGGCTTTGACGCAGCCGATTGCCACGCAGCCGACAAATCCAGTTGCAGTGCAGCCGGAGAAAAGATGGGCTACAGCTTCAACGACAAAAGCAGGCGGTTCCGCGAGTGCGGGGAGCGAGCCGGTGAGTACGCAGCGGCGGTGGCATGAGGAGGGGGAATCGGAGCCGGTGATTAGCGGCCCGTCATTTCTGGGCTTGAACCAGCCGGGGCCGCGGAGATCGGAATCCGAGTTTGGTGAAGATGGAAGCGGGGCGCTGGATCGCCTGCGAGCCTCGCGAAGCGTGGATTATCTGCTCGATGATGACGAGCCTCCCCGACGGGGATGGGGCAAGGTGGTTTTGATTCTGGTGGCGCTGGTGCTGGCAGGCGGATTTGGATATTTGCGGTGGAAGCAGGGCGGATTCGATTGGCTGACTGCCGCGGGCGAAAGGAAGCCGGCGGCGGCGCAGACCGCGCCGGATGCGGCTAGCGGTGCGGATAGCGGAAGCGCGGGTGCAACATCTGCGCCTGCAGCACCGCCGGGGAGCCCGAGCGGAGCTGCGGCGAGTGGCGCGACGGCGGTAATTCCCACGGACACGGGAACTTCTCCTTCGAGTCCTTCGCAAAACCCCACGCAACCGCCGCCGACGGTCAAACCGGAAGGCGGTGCGGCGGCGAATAGTTCGGCGAATTTAGACAATTCGAAACAGGCGAGCGGGACGCAGAGCGAGGCATCTGATTCCGGCGTGGCGACGAATGCAACTCCCGATAAGCAGAGTTCTGACGCGGATGACTCCGACGATGCAGAGCAGCCTGCGGCTGTGAAAGCTGTGCCCCGCAAGCCGGCGGTAGTGAAACGGGCGGCGCCGAAGCCGTCACCGGCGCGGCCGGTCGACAATGTGGCGGAGGCTCAACGCTATATTTATGGACGCGGAGCGGCGCAGGATTGCGACCGCGGTTTGGGCATGCTGAAAACAGCGGCAGGACAATCGGATGCGAAGGCGATGATTTTGCTGGGCTCGTTGTATTCGTCAGGAACGTGCGCCCCGCGTGATTTGCCGACCGCTTACCGGTGGTTCGCTGTGGCGCTCCACAAGGAGCCGGATAATCAGGCACTTCAGAATGATTTGCAGAAACTGTGGAGCCAGATGACGCAGCCGGAGCGGCAGCTGGCGATCCGGTTAAGCCAGTAAGGGCGCTGGTAATCCCGGGTGAGGCGGCGCTGGCGGCAGGGATGCTTCGACTACGCAACTTCCTGCGGACGATGACGCTCCGCTCAGCATGACACGTCGTTTTGAATATTCCGATTTATCCACACCACTCTGACTTACTTCTTAAATAAATTCTCGAAAGCCTGGCGTGCGTCGGTAGGACGCAGTGTGGCTGGCGTGGATGTTTCTTTTTCGCGGCTGACGCGGATCTCGTAAAAAGTGCAGTCGTTGCGGGCATCTTTTTTGGAAATGCGTTCCGGCACCGGCTGCATGCATTCGAAGCGCTTGCCGGGATCGAAGTAGTTGCACTGCTTGCAGGAGTGCAGTTCGAAGCCGCACTTTGGGCAGAGTCCGGTGGGCGGGATTTGTTGCAACACGGTGCCGCACTGAGCGCAGCGGGAGACGGCGCGGGTGCCCGGCATATTTACGGGCTTGGGGCCCATGCTGTAGTCGCGCCTCGCCGGGGGTACGGGCGAGGGCTTTTGCGTTGTCCCGCCGAGAGGCTTCTCGCGCGACTTATCTTCCCGAGTGCGATCTCGGTCGCGATCTTGATATCCATGTTGACGGTATTTGGCTGCCACAAAACCTCCGCACCTGGCGCACGATGGCGTATTGTCTCGCCAGTTGGGGTTTAGGGCAAGTGGTTCGCGTGGGAGGAGGTTTAACCACAGAGGGCACGGGGGTTCACGGAGTCTCACCCTCAAGGGATGGCGTTGTGGTGACTACAGGGATGCTTCGACTTCGCGGGATCGTCCTGCGGACGATTCCGCTTCGCTCAGTATGACAGCGGCGATTGGAATTTCGCACCCTTCGTTACAATAAAAGCATGATTCACGAGATTTTTCCGGTGGGGCCTTTGCAGTGTAATTGCTCGATTATCGGCGATGAAGCTACGCGCGAGGCGATGGTGATTGATCCCGGCGATGATATTGAAGATGTACTGGCGATTGTTCGCCGGCTTAAGCTGCAGGTAAAGCAGATTGTGGTTACGCATGCTCATATTGATCACGTGGGCGGCGCGATGAAATTGCGGGCAGCGACGGGGGCTCCGATTCTGCTGAATGAAAATGATTACGCGCTGCTGAAAATGCTGGATGTGCAGGCGGCATGGATTGGGGTTGCGACGCCGGGCGAGGTGAAGATCGATCACAGTATATCCAGCGGCGACACGGTGAAAGCCGGCGCGCATCAAGCCAACATTCTGCATACGCCGGGACACACCGAGGGAAGCATCTGCCTTTACTTCCCTGCCGAGAAAAAATTGATTGCCGGCGACACGCTGTTTGCAGGATCGATTGGGCGGACGGATTTACCTGGGGGGTCAATGCAGAAGATTATGCAATCGCTGCATGGGACTGTATTGGCTTTGCCGGATGAGACCGTGGTGGTGCCGGGGCATGGCCGGATGACTACGATTGGGGACGAGCGCGAGAGTAATCCGTTTCTGGTGAAGCGGTAAGATCGATTGAAGATTCTCGATCAAAAAGCGAGGGCCCTTGCCGAGCCCAGCGAATTATCGTCGGTCGATGAGTGTAATCGGGATGTTACGACAACTGACTGGGCTGCTGCTGCGAACCGCAGCCTTTATGTGATAGAAATCAGACCGTAATTCCGCGCAGCATCGATATGTCAACTTCGGCGACGATCGCGACCGTCATCATCGGCGTAGTGCTCGCCACGGCGGTGATGGGATGGCTGATGGGGCGGCTCTTTCGTTCAGCCGAGCGAATTCAGCGTGACCCTAAATACTTCGTCGTCGGCTCACTCGGGGAGCAATGATCTACGTGTTTGGGGCGCTCGTTGGAATGATCGAAATCGCTCGTGGAGAATTACCGATACAGGCCCTTATAGGATTACCGATTTCCCTCTTCATGATTTGGGTGCCCCTGCAAACGGCCAGCAAAGTGAAAATCCCGCCCAACTGATTCGTCAATGAGCGTAATGGCGACCTAGCCAACCCTGCGGCCACGGTGGACCTATCCCTGAATGACGGAGTGATGGGATGCCGTTAAGATCGAGAACATCACCTAACCGACGATAACCGCCAGCACTTGCGAGAGATCGAGGTTAAAACCAAACGTGCGAAGAACCGTGGCAGCCGGGACGCCTCTGCATAAATTGACAGCGCCAGAGCAGCGGTTACGCCGGCGGCTGCCCAACAACCCACAGAGGCCATCAACCAGTAGGTAGCCCAACGCTGCATAATGGCTACATCCGGCTCGCGCCCTCGTACTCCCAGCAAATCGCCAACAGCAATTCCTTGCCCTACGTAACCTAAATAGCAAAACGCAGATGCAGCAAAGAGCAACACGGCGCAAGTAACCAAAATCCAGGAACGAAGCACGTCGTGTCGATCAGTTGAGCCGTCATTCACGGGAAGAAATGTACACCCTGACAAGGCAAAATTCCATGTGGCTGTCGTAGGCAGGCGATTATACTCATCATTTGGGTCAAGGCTAACGTCTCCGGCCTGGTACGCCGATGTGAATCGGCCTTCGCATGTTGTGAAGAAGCCAAATGTGGGAGACAGCGATCAGCCGTGGAAAGCTCCCAAGATTCTTCGGATTCCTCGCGAAAATTCCTCGGTGCGCGTAATCAAACTCAGAACCAGATAGCCATCGTTCGGGAAATCGTAGAAATGTCCGGGATGGACGAGAACGTTTTCTCGGCGCAGAAGATCAACGGCCAAATCCTCATCGGTCTGAATTACCGGGACGCGGAGGATGGCGTACCACCCGCCTTCGACGTTGAGGCGCTGGCAGGTTTTTTGTGCGGCTAATTGGCGATCGAGTTCGGCTAAATTCGCTTGGACACGGTCACGCAGTTGGCGCTGAATATCTTTGCGCTGGTCGACGAGGACTGGCGTTGCACATTGGATCGGCGCGTTCATCGAGAGATAGGTGTCGGCGATTACTTCGAGGCGCGACTGCGCAGCCTCAACCTCGGCTGCGGCGCCGCTGGTGGCGATCCAGGCTACCTTCATTTGCGGGAGCGCTGAGATTTTTGAGATCCCGCTCAAGGTGAACGTGAGCACATCTTGATTGGCGGCGAAGGTTTGGCGCGGCTTTTGATCGTGAGCGTAGTCGAGGAAAACTTCGTCGGCAATGATCGCCAGCGAATGTTGGCGGCAGATTCGATTGAGTTCGGCTTGCTCTTCGGGACGGACGAAAGATCCCGTGGGATTGTTGGGATGGACGACAACTACGGCGCGGGCGTGGTTGCTGACGGCGTTTTGCAGCGAGTGAAAATCAATTTGCCAGCCGTGATCGTAGAGCAGCGGGTAGGGGACGAGTTTGACGTCTTCGAGGTCGGCGAGAAATTCGAATAGAGGATAGCTAGGTTTGGGGACGAGAATTTCGTCTCCGGGATTGCAGAGCAGTCGGAAGACGAAGGAATAGCCTTCGCTGGTGCTGGTGGTGAGGATCAGGTGCCGGGGATCGATTGGGGTTTCGTGTTGATCCAGATAGTACGCGGCGACCGCTGCGCGGGCTGCAAGCAAGCCTTTAGGTTGAGGATCGTAGTCGAGGGCTTGCGGCGAGGATAGAGACTTCAAGATCGCCTTCTCATCGTAGCGAAGGCCGACGCGGGTGGGATTGGAGATCGTGAGATCGAGGATTTGGTCGCCGCGCGCCCTGGCTTCTTCAAGGGCTTCGGTTAAGCGATTGCGCGCTAGCTTCCAGTTGGTGCGATTGGAGAACATTTGCGTTGCCAAGTCGAACTCTGTGACGAGACTATTTTTAGTCAGAACTCAATGTATCAAGGATGGCGTTAATATGCGGATGGAAGAAGCGCGATCCTGGGCTTACCTACACGCGAGATCCCACGCCCTGCTGGAAAAAACGCGGGGCTTCGGGATGACGCCTTAAGTAGGGATTCACCTTCTTTCGTCCACAACTTACGGCTGCAGGAAAAAGCCTAACTCTTGCGGTTGGGTCAGGGTTTTGGTTGCGTCGTACTGGCGGCGGACCTGGCGGACTTGAACGATTTTCTCCTGGAATTCGCGGGCTAGTGTGTCGTAGCGGACTAAGACGTTATCGAGCCAGTAAGGCTCGTATTCGCGCAGCCAGGCTTGGCGGTACATCTCGCTGAGGCGTGTGGTGGAGTCGCGGAGGTCTTCGAGGCGTGCGTTGATCGAAGAAATTTCTTCGAGATCGTTGCCGACACGGTCGGCGTCGGTTTGGTTGAGGAATGCGTCCCAGTAAAATTTGTTGATTTCCTGCGTGTACTCGATTTTCATGCCGAGGGCATCCCAGCGCCAGGCGGCGAGAGTCATGTCGTCTAATGTGGATGAATGGGCGCGGGCTTTGGCGCGATCGCGATAAATCGCTAGCAGCGCGTGCTCGGCGCCGAGGCGCATTTCGGGGGCTGCGGGCGCGAGCTTTTGCATGGTGGCTGCGCCGGCGGGAGTGAAGGGATCGATCCAGAAGAGGTCGTCGGTTTCGGTGTCGACTTTGATTTTTGCCAGCGCTTCGTGACCAGCGTCGAGATCGTTAAGTGCGTCACGGAAAGTTGAATCGTCGGAGTTGCGATAGAAAGCCCAATCGTAAGCGTCTTTGTAATCGTCGATGTTGGACTCGCCGGATTGCCAGGCTGCGGCGGCTCCAAAGATTAGCGTTGGCCAGGCCATGGCGTAGAGGGATTCGCCGTCGTCATTCCAGGTTGTGTTTAACATTCCCATTGCACCCAGGCTTTGGCCGTCGCGGACGAAGTTGCGGATGTTCACGTAGCCGTCGTCGAGATTGGGCCAGACTTGATTCCAATTGTTGGCTCCGGGCGCGACTACTACGCGCAGGCCAGCGTCGCGATAGGGTTTGATGATGCTGGCGTAGCTGGGCTTGGGATCGTAATCCCAGGGAACAGCGATCAGATCTTTCGGCAAGATGTTTAACAACTGCGGATATTTCACCGCGATGTCTCCCCAGAACATTAACTGTTTGTGATAGGGCTGGAGGATTTCGCTTACTTTTTGAATGTGATCGAGATAGACACGGCCGAGGCCTTCTTGGGCGGCCAGCGCGGAGGTTTGTCCGTGGCCGAGTTCGAAGGTTTCGTCGCCGCCGATGTGGAGGAATGGACCGGGAAAAAGTGGAACGATATCGGCATACATGGCTTTGACGATTTCGTACGAACGATTTTTGGTGGGAGTGAGTACGTGGCCGTGCGGGCGTTCGGCGACGTCGGAATAAATTTCGTATTTCAGCATGTGATGAAGATGGCCGAAGGTTTGTTGCTCGGGGAGAATAGTGACATATAGGGTTTTTGCGTAGTCGACTAGAGCATTGATTTCTTTGGGCGTGAGCGCGGCTTCTTTGGGAGCGATGAGCGGCTGGCTGGCGAAGTCGTAGACGTGCTCCATGTAAAGGGCGAAGAGATTGATTTTGTAGGCGGCCAGCGTGCTGATCTGGCGCTTCATGAATTCTTCAGTGGGGATTGGGCCGCGGCTGATGTCATCCTGGACGCCGCGCCATTCCATGGTGGGCCAGTCGCGAATCGCCACGGCGGGGCAGATCAAAGTGTGACCATCGGGACGAAGCAACTGGCGCAGGGTTTGCACTCCGTAAAAGAGTCCCTGGCCCGTGTTGGCGGCGACGATGATGTGGGAGCGATCGGAGAACAGAAGGTAGCCCTGGTCGCCGATGGAACCGGGCGTGAGGCCTTTGGAGGCGAGGAAGTTGCGGACTTTGCGATCCTGCAGACGGGCCAGGACGATATTGCGTTGATCTTCTTTTTTCTCGTGGCGGGTGTCGGGCTTCTCACCGATGATGCTCAGGGTGAAGCCGGCCCGGTCGTGGATTTCTTCGGCCAAGGTTTCGGCGGCGATGCGATCTTCTTCCTGATGGCCGAACTCGACGAGGATTCTGGTGGTAGGTTTGACGCGAAAGCCGCCCGGCTGCGTGCGCACTTCTTTGGGCATGGGGATCAGCTTGAGCGGGTTGTTGGGACCGGTGGGCTCGGCGGAGGAATTACCCAGCAGGAGGAGCAGGGCTAGGCTCAGGCAGGAGGCGCGTCGTTTTATTATTTGCATTTTTTGGATCGAGAAATCCAGTTATTCATTCTAGCGGGACCGGCGTGGTGCGGGCGACTGCATTCTTGAAACCTCGGACCACAAAGAGCAAAAAGGAGTTCGGTTGCGCCTCCCCGTGGCTTTATTTGAAGGCTTCCTTGTTTACCAGGTACGGCATTTTTGTGTAGTCGCCGTCATAGTTCTTTTCGAGAACGTCGATCAGGCCCTGGACGCAGCGTCCGGCCATGCCTTTGTTGGGGTCGGTTGATAAGCGCGTGATGCGGGCGGCACTCGCAAAGTGGGGGTAGAGACGGCAGCGATCGGCGATGGCGGGATCGCGCAGCGGGGAATTGGCTGGCAGCGGCTCTTTGGCGTAGACGTCGAGGGCTGCGCCGGCGATCCAGTTTTCTTTGAGCGCTTTCACCACAGCTAATTCGTCGACTACCGGGCCGCGGGAGTCGTTGACGAGGAAAGCGGATGGCTTCATCAGGCGAAGGGTCTGTTCGTTGAAGAGATGGTAGGTGGGCGTGTTGCTCTCGCCGGGACGCAGGAGCGGAACATGGACGCTGACGAAATCGGCGTGGCGTAGAGCTTCTTCGAAGGGAACGTACTTGATCCAGTTCTTTTCGCGGGAGATGCCGCGGGCGTGGCGCAGGTCGAATTCTTCCTGAATGGCATTGATGAACTGGTGATTTTCGTACGCCGGGTCGTAGCACAGGATATTCATGTCGAAGCCGGCGCATTTCTTGATCATGGCGAGGCCGATGCGTCCGGTGCCGATGACGGCGATGGTTTTGCCGGTGACTTCGTCGCCCAGAAATGGAAGGTAGGGGTGCCAGAATCCCCATTGATTTTCGCGAGTGAGGTGCTCAGCGGGCCACATTTTGCGGGCGAGGACGCCCATCATGAAGAAGGCGAACTCGGCGGTAGCTTCGGTCAAGACGTCAGCGGTGTTGGTGAAGGGAATTCTGTAGCGGTTGGCGTCGGCGCGGTTGATGTTGTCGAAGCCTACGGCGTATTGAGCTACAACCTTCAGGGAGTTCTTCCCTGCCTCGAAGATCTCGGCGTCGATGGGATCGCGTAGGGTGGTGATGAGACCGTCGATGCCGGATTTTACTTTTTCGATGATCAGGCTTTTGGGCGGCGCTTCGGGTTGCGGATAGACTTCGACTTCATAACCGCGGGTGCGCAGCAGGTCGATGGCTTCTCCGATGTCGCAGGTGGCGTAGACGCGGAATTTGGTGGTCATGAGCTTTTTGTCGCGCGCAGACGGTGAAATGATCGCCGACGACAATGGGGCGGCTTGCAACGGGAACGAGGGCAGCCGAGCTCTCGCGCGAGATCCCTCAACCGGACTGAAACGCGCCGGTTTTCAGGATGACGCTTCCCAAAAGATTGCAGCCCACGGTCAGCGGGCGAGTTATTGAAAATATCACAACGCGCCGGAATTGTGCTCTGAAAATACCGCCATTCCGAGAGACTTCACGTGTGATGCAGCTCACAGACCGCAGTGAGAGGCATAGTTACAGTTAGCGGGTGTGATCCTTTTTTGATGGCAGGCCTTCAAATATGGTGTCTACTGTCTCTCCAACCACTGTTTCTCCAACCACGAACCGGGTTTTGAACTCCAGCCTGGCGCAGAAGATTATGAGCGCCGATGAAGCTGCAGCTTTGATCAAGTCGGGCGATCAGATCGGGATGAGCGGGTTTACCGGGTCCGGTTATCCGAAGGCGGTGCCAATGGAACTGGCGCGGCGCATTGCCGAGGCGAATTTTCGCGGAGAGAAGTTTCGCGTGAGCGTGTTCACGGGGGCTTCGACCGGGCCGGAGCTCGATGGAGCGCTGGCGATGGCGGGCGGGATCAATCTGCGGCTGCCTTACCAGTCCGATCCGGAGACACGGAAGCGCATTAATGCCGGCGAAATGGACTACATGGATATCCACCTCAGCCATGTGGCGCAGTTTGTGGAATATGGATTTCTGGGCAAGCTGGATGTGGCTTTGATCGAAGTGACGGCGATACTGGAGGATGGGCGGCTGGTGCCGAGTTCGTCGATCGGGAATAACAAGACGTGGATCGATCAGGCGGAGCGCGTGATTCTGGAGGTAAATTCGTGGCAGCCGGCGGAACTGGAAGGGATGCACGACCTTTATTACGGTTTGCAGGCCCCGCCGACTCGCGGGCCGATTCCGCTGGTGCATGCAGGACAGAGGATTGGGACGCCATATCTGGAAGTTCCGCCGGAGAAGGTAGCGGCGATTGTGTTGACGAATTCTCCGGACCGCAACAGCGCTTTCAAGGCGCCGGATGTAAGTTCACGGCTGATCGCCGGGCACATTCTGGAGTTTCTGAGTTGGGAGGTGCAGAAGGGACGCATGCCAGCGAATTTGCTGCCGCTGCAATCGGGCGTGGGCAATATTGCGAATGCTGTTCTGTTTGGGCTGGCGGAGGGTCACTTCCAAGATCTCACGGCTTACACCGAAGTGATTCAGGACGGCATGATCCTTCTGCTGAATTCGGGGAAACTGACTTCGGTATCGGCGACGGCATTTTCGCTGAGTCCAGAGAAGCTGAACGAGGTAAACGCCGACATGGCGAAATACCGCGAGCGGATTGTGTTGCGCTCGCAGGAGATCTCGAACCATCCGGAGATCATTCGGCGGTTGGGCGTGATTGCGATGAACGGGATGATCGAGGCGGACATTTACGGCAACGTGAACTCGACGCACGTGATGGGATCGCGCATTCAGAACGGGATTGGCGGGTCGGGAGACTTTGCGCGGAATGGATATCTCTCGATTTTTATGGCGCCGTCGACGGCGCAGCATGGAAGCATCTCAACCATTGTGCCGATGGTATCGCACGTCGATCACACGGAGCACGACGTGCAGGTGATTGTGACCGAGCATGGACTCGCGGATTTGCGCGGGCTCTCGCCGCGGCAACGGGCCCATCTGATTATTGAGAAGTGCTCGAATCCGGATTACAAGTCTCTGCTAGTCGATTATCTTGACCGGGCAGAGCGGCTTTCGTATGGCAAGCATACGCCGCATCTGCTGGGCGAATCGCTGGGCTGGCATAACCGATACTTGAGAACCGGCAAGATGCGGCCGCAGGAAGAAAATTAGCCCGCACTACGGATTCTGATTCGCCGTGGGAGCTGCGGGCTCGTCGGGTTTGTGCGAAAGCTTGCGGCGAATATCGGGCCAGAATTCTTTGATGACCAGCGTTAGCGTGTCGTATCCATATTGCGTTGCCCAAACGGCCATGGTGTTCGATACAGTTTTGTCGGCCGAGGGATGGTAACTGTAGGTAGAAATGAATGCGGCGATACCTCCGCCGGCAACTTCAGAGTAGTTAAACTGCGAGCGGTGATCGTCGGTGCGGGTGATCAGGTTGCGGCTGGCGGCATAGAGGGTGCGGTGGAGAAAGCCGCCATGACCGAGCTGGAAATAGCGTGGATCCTGATGCAGAATCGACGGAAGCATCGCGCCGGTCATGAAATTTTCGATGGTTCCGTCAGCGAAGGCCGCGCCGTAGCGCTTGCCGTAACCTTCGGCTCCCTGGCCGTATCCGGGCTCGCTGTTTTCTGCCTGGCTTAGGCCAGCGAGAAATGCGTACCACGGAATCTGCACGTAATCGAAAGAGCCGCGAAAGACGACGGCAAATTTCTGCTTCGCAGTGAGCGGCGGCAGGTTACCGCCATTCTGGACGGTCAGAAAATTGGGCAGTGCGTAGAAAAGGCGGTCTTTCGATGTTCCGTTTGTATTCTGGTCGGTATTGGAGGATTTCTCCTGGACGGTCTCACCCAGAGCTCCGCGGTCTTTTTCCTTTTCGGCGGGAGTCTGCTGGCTGGTCGAAGAGGAAGGTTGAGCTTGCTGCTGTAGAGCGGCAGGCGCTGGGGTTGGGGGATTTTGCGGTGCGGAGTTCTGCGCCGTGGTTAAAGGCGATAGAGAAACAAAGAAAACCAGGGCCGCTGAGGGCCACGCCGCGAACTGTCTCGACAAGCATTTCTCCTGAACTCGAAATAGCAGTGACACTCCGATTCATTAGAGATCTCAAGGGTGCATCTCTACCACTGCCACGACACTTAAGAATGTAACCCCAACGGCGCCCGGAGGTTTCACCTGCTGCCATATTTACGGATGGCGGTGCAGTACGTGAGTCGCGATGTCCGGCCAGAATTCGCGGAATACGTTGGTCAGAGCGTCGCGGCCGAGCGCCCAACCGTACTTGGTGGCGAGCGCGCTTGCCGTGCGGGTGCCGCTGGGATAGTACGACAATGAAATTCCCTGCGCGATGCCCCGCCCCAGCAGTTCTGAAACGTTGAAGCTGTTGTGCCCGTGATAGTCCGGCGTAATGAAGATGCGAGTACCGGCATAGACGCCGCGGTTCACGATGCTTCCCTTGCCTCTAGCGTAGTAGCGCTCGTCCTGATGGAAGACCGTCGGCAGGGCGAAGATCACCCAGTAATTCCCGTCCGTTTTATCGAGGAAGCCTCGCCAATAATATCGGCCATAGCCCGGAAGCCCCTGTCCGAGTTGGGGGTGGGCATCGGTCCATTCGGCCAGGGCTGAGGTAACGCCGACGAAGACGAAGGAGGAGTAGTCGAAGCTGTTCTGGGTTGCGATCTTAAAGGCCTGCTTGGCCGTGGGCGGGGGCGGTAGAGCACCGGCGCTCACAGCGCGAAAGTTCGGCATCACTCCCAGGATTCGCTTTGGCTGCTGCTGGTTCGGCGGAATGACCTGAATCGCGGGCGCCGCGGTTTGGTTGGTGCTCTTGTTATCCGAGGATTGCTTGCCGGATTGCTGCTGGTCAGGCGGCGGCGCCTGGGCGTTTGACGGCTGTTGATCGTTCGATGGTTGTTGATCCTTCGACGGTTGGGGCGGCGAAGCCTGCTGCGCCGCGGCTGATACAGCAAGAAAGAATACGAGAAAGGCCGCGAAGGGCCGATTTAGAAGCTTCATTGAAACAAGTTTCTCCCAAGGGTACAACCCTCACTGCAAGCCAAGAGGTGTACGTCAAATTCTACCAGTCAGATTCGTGGGCGCTGGCATGGTTGCCTAGGCTTTTACTTTGATTTACAAACTCTAATGGTTCATGTTCGCGTTGCGACAGAGAGGAGGTGGCAGTGGATTTGCACCGGTCTCGCTCGGAGATTCAACTAGAAGTGAAATCCTAATTCCGCGGTCAGCGTGCGCGGCGTCAAGTAATGTGTGCCGCTGAAAGTGGAAAGGAAGTTGTAGAGGGCGTAATTGCTGGCCAGATTGATGGCGGTGAATTGCACGCTCCATTTGTATTTGTCGCCGTGAAATATGTTGTCGTGTCCGATGGAAAGATCGAAGACGTTTCTCGAGGCGATACGCGGCGGGTTGTGGTCGTCGTTTTCCGAGTTGGGTGCAGGGACTTTAATCAGCGTGGAAGCGAACCGCGCTGCCGGGCAGTTGAAGGGCAGTGGAGTTGTGGGTGTGGCGCGAACCCCGGCGCAGGTGAAACCGGCTTCAAACTCCTGGTCGGCAGAGAGCGGGACTGCGCCGACGTTGGAGGCGACCATGCTCACACTGGGCACGCCGCCGATGATGGTTGATCCGGGGCAATCATTGTAGGGGATGGTTTCTCCGAAGCACGGGGAAGCGCCGGCCACCAGTCCGCTGTCGTAACGCCAATTAAAGCCAAGCCAGGGGCCGCGCTTCCAGGGCTGATATTGCAGATGTGTGGTCTGGTTGAATTTTTCATCGTGATCGATGCGGAAAGGAAGCCCGGCAGCGGTGGCGACGGTGGCTCCGGCGCCGCCGATCTGCGGTTGGAAAAAGCGCGCGGCTACGCTGGAGAAAACAAAGAGCGCTGAAAAGCCGTGAATCTCCGGCACGCTGAGGCGTCCGGCGTAACCGGGGATTTTGGAGTTGTGCCATTCGATGGGAAAGGTGATGGGAGTGTTTCCGAGGACGCTGAAATCGAAGCCGTTGTGGGTGTATTTGCTGATCCACTCGCCGGAGAAGACGAGATATTTGCCAAAGGCCTGCTCGAGGCCAAGGTGGAATTCATTGCGGAAGCCGGCGCTTAACGGCTGGCTCACGCCGGGGGTGCAGAGAAGGAGCGGCGCTAAAACGTCGTTGTTGCATCCGGTGCTGGAGAGTATGAGATTTTCGTTGAATGGAGTTTCGAGCGTGCGAGCGTAGGAAGCTCGCAAAACTGTGTTGGTCTTTTTTATGTTGTACGCCATCCCCACTCGCGGCTCGGCCTGGCTTGCCGTGGTGATGCCGTTATATAAATCCCCGCGCAAGCCGATATTCAGAGACCAGTTTCCTTTGGTTACGTTGTCTTGCACGTAGAGAGCTAGTTCTTTTACGTCCGTGTGTCCTTTGAAATCAAAGTAGGAGCCGCCCCGCGTGAGGTCGTGGGGGAACAGAACGGGGTTGAAATAAGGATAGAGCGGAGTTCCGGGCGCATTGGCGTTAAGCGGGGTGTTTGGTTCATAGATGCCTGCGCAGCCCGAGGGATTGGTGACTCCCGGGGCGGGCGCGGCGACATATTGGTCTTGGGCTGGTGAAAACGTGATGCAGGGAGCGTTGTAGGTGGGATCGACGATTCCCAGACTGTCGTTCTCATTGAGGAACGTTTGGGAGTAATTGACTCCCGCCTTGATGTTATTAACTCCCTTGACATAGGAGAGCGAGGAATGCAGGCCGGCGTTGGTGAGAGTGCGGTCTTGGCCGACGGACTGTCTCTGCAGACTCGGCGGACCGAAGTCGGCGAAGGGATCGCCGCTGGGATAGTAGTTGTAATCGTCCTGGCGGATATACGCGCCCAAGGTGAACACGGAAGTTGAACTAATCAGGCGAGTCCAAGAGGGAGCGATGTTGAAGGTTCCGATTTTCGAACGCTGATCGGTGGGGCCGACGGGGATGCCATTGGGGCCGATACCGGCAAAGGCTGCCATTTGTGGCTCGATGCCGGCCAACCCTAACCATGGAGTCGCGTTTTCGGCGTCGAAGGAGTTGGGCGTCTGGAACCAGCTGCGGCTGTAGCCGAGATTGAGATGGATCGAGTCGGCGGTTGAGATTTGGAAATCCACGCGGTCGAAGATGTTTTCCTCGTTACCTTTGTCGTGGAGGACGGTAAACTCGGGCGGATCGAGAAAGCGGCCGCTATTCAAGCCATTTGCGGAGATGAAATTGCCCCAGTTTTTTCCGCCGTAGGCCACCTCGGCGGACAGGTTCGAACTGCCGAAGGAACCGTAGGAAGCGGAGACGCTGCCGTGTGGGGTGGTGACGCCCTGGCCGGAGCGCGTGGTGGCGACGATTACGACACTGGTTTTGTCTCCATACTCGGCGGGCGGAGCGCCCGAAATTACTTCCATCGATTGCAGCGCGTCGGGCGGAATCTGGTTGGAGAAAACTTTGCTCATCTGATCGGTCATCTGCTGGCCGTCGAGCGAGACCGAATTTTCGGCGTGGTCGCCGAGGCCATGCAACTGGCCGTTCGAATCGGCGGCAATGCCCGGGGTGGTGTTGGTGACGATTGCGCTGAGGGCCGACGACTGGCTTTCCACGGGCAACCTGTCGATTTCGTTTTTATCGACGTCGGTGTGGAAGGTGGAGTCGTTCTCTACGAGGTCCCCACCGGCTTCGACCGTTACCGAGGTGACAGAACCGGATACCTGCAGGCCAACTTTGACATTGACCGGAACCACCGAACGAACATCGACATCTAGTGCCTTGGGGGCGAATCCCTCGGCAGTCACGGTCATGTGATAGGGATTGAACGGGACGTTCACGAAGTTGAAATTGCCGGCGTTATCGGTGGTGGCGGAGCGGTCGAAGTGGCTGACGGGATTGTGAATTTCGACGGTTGCGTTGGGAACAACGGCGCCGGTGGGGTCGAGAACGGCTCCGTTAACCGAGCCCGAGGTGCCAGTGCCCTGGGCCAGGCTGAGCGCGGCAAAAAGGAAGATGGCGGCTGGGCTGATGACAGCGAAGCGGCAGTGCTGCGACGTGGTCATTGGTTCTCCTGATTTAGCTTCTGAACCGATATCGTTCGGAACGTTGTGGGTTCGAACTGTCGAAGCTAGGAATAAGAAATCGAAAACTTGGAATTGACCGGCATGTGGCCGGGATCGAATAGTTTTCAGGTTTCTTAAACTTCAGGAGGGCCGCGAAGGGCCAGATGGAAAAGTCCGAACTGCGCCTTGGCGGTGACTGCGTTCTCGAGCAGCACGCCGATGGTGGCGAAGACCGGCCGGGAAGGATGGGAACCGAGTGCAGGCGCGCTGCTGTGCGCCACCACGCAAATGGAGCAGGAGGCCGCCTCGGTATTGGTGGCGTGGCTGTGAGTCGACTCGGCAACTGCCGCCCACAACATCAGCGACAGGCCAAGCCAAGCCAACCATCGGAGAGACGATCGCATCCGTGTTTCCTGCTCTTGGGCTAGATTCTACTTAGCGTACAACGGTTGCAATCTATGTGGCAATTGCCGGACACGTTACTATAGATATGGGCGGTCGCTGTTAGACGGTCGCTTGAGACGGTTCGGGCAGTCATAACGTCAACGTCGAGGAAGAACATGGCAGAACCCACTTACGAGGAACTTAAGGCGCGACTATCACAGTTGGAAAAAGAGGTAGAGATTAAGAAGCGGGCCGGCGACCTGATTTTCAAGGTGGGCGAAAAGGGCGGGGTCAGCGTATATGGCCTAGGCCGCTTTCCGGTGACGCTCTACTACGAGCAATGGAACCGCCTGCTCGGCGCAGCTGAAGATTTGAAGAAGTTCATGGAAGAAAACAAATCGAGATTGAAGCTCAAGGAACAGGGCTGAGCGAGCTTCGATTTTACCGAGCCGATTGGCGGGCTGACGCCCGTGAAGTGAGTTTCCGGGTTACGAATGGGGTTACGCCACGGAAGAAATTCGCGATGCCGGAACCGTTCCCGCTATATAATTGAAGAATTGTGCCCAAGTATTCCATCGTAGTTCCGCTGCATAACGAGCAGGAGAATGTCACTGACCTCTACGACCGGCTGAAGGTCGTCATGGAAGCGGCCGGGGAGACGTTCGAAATCGTGCTGGTCGATGACGGCTCGAGCGACCACACGTTCGCAATGCTGCGTGAGATTGCGGCGGTTGACAGCCGAGTTACGGTGGTGAAGTTGCGGCGGAATTTCGGGCAGACTGCGGGGCTGGCGGCCGGTTTCGATCATGCTCGGGGCGAATACATCATTGCCATGGATGGCGATCTGCAGCACGATCCGGCGGATATTCCTCAGTTTCTCGAAAAAATTGCAGCCGGTTATGACATTGTGAGCGGCTGGCGCAAGGTACGCATCGATAATTTCTGGGTGCGGCGCTTTCCCTCCCGCATTGCCAACTGGCTGATGGCCAAGTTGAGCGGAGTCGATATTCACGATTTCGGGACGACGTTCAAGGCCTACCGGCGTGAAATTTTGGAGCAGGTGCCGCTGTATGGGGAGTTGCACCGGTTTATTCCAGCGCTGGCGTCGTGGTATGGAGCTTCGATTTGCGAAGTGCCGATTCGCAATGTGAATCGCGAGCGCGGAGCTTCGCACTACGGAATTTCGCGGACGTTCCGCGTCTTCTTCGATCTGATTACGATTCGTTTTCTGCTGCGTTATCTGTCGCGTCCGCTGCACTTTTTTGGAACTTTCGGCATGCTTTGCATGACAGCGGGAAGTGGCGTTGTGGTCTGGCTGGGCGCCGAGAAGTTTTTGCGCGGAGTGCATGTGATGACCAATCACGGTCCGCTGATGATGCTAGCGATGGGCTTGCTGCTGGGCGGATTGAACCTGCTGGCGATTGGACTGCTGGGCGAAATGCAGGTGCGGCATTACCATGAGCCGCGGAATCGCGCTCCTTATTCGGTCGACCGCGTTCTGCGGGCTCAGAACGAAGAGCACAGCGTTTCGGAGTAGTCGCTCTTTAATTCCCTCTTCTTTTGGTCCCCAGCTTTATTCCAAGTGCGCCGCATACGAATCGCGTGACTTCCTCAGGAATCCATCCGCGCTAGCGCGGCAGCGGACGGTAGATCAGGCCAATGACGAAGCCTGTGAGTGTCCATTCCAGAAAATAGGCGGCGGCTTGTTGCAGAGTAAGAGTCAGTCCGATGTTGAGGTTGACGTAGTTGTGGACCACGAAGGAGCCGACTGAAAAGACTCCGATCATGGCCCCGAAAATTGCTGCCTGCCAAAGGCCTCGGCCATCGTGGTATAGCATGGCGTAAATGACGGCCAGGGCCAGGATCGCAAGGAACATCGCTGCCATTCCGCCGGGCATGTGCTTCATGATTCCCTGCTGGTCGCGATAGACCGCTGGATATTTTTGGAATTCATCGCGAAGGGGAAAGAGGGCGAATGCGAGGCCGCCGAGGATGAAATAGGCGACGAAACCGCCGATAGCGGCGAGGGCGACGCGGGTAAAATTCATTGCAGGTCCTTTCGAGCTGGATTCACAGGTCCGCAGAGAAGCCGCTAAAAATCACGGGATTATAGCATTGCGATCTTGTGTGGTTGTCAAAGGCAGGAGAGAGAATGGCGATTGACCGATGGACCTCGGGAGCTAAGTACGAACAATGGATGGGCCGCTGGAGCCGGCTGCTGGCGCGCGAATTTCTCGATTGGCTGAATGCTCCCCAGGGCCTAAGGTGGCTTGATCTTTGCTGCGGCAGCGGAATTGTTACCGAGGCGATTCTCGAAAGCGCAGAACCTGCGGGGATCACCGGAGTCGATGCGTCGAGTGCGCAGATCAGCTTTGCGCGCGAGAGGCGCGCCGATCGCAATGTCAGCTTTGAAACCGGCGATGCCATGGCGCTACGCTTTGCGGATGCCAGCTTTGATATTGCGGTGTGCGGCCTGGGTTTGAATTTTATTCCGACCCCGGCGCAGGGGCTGAGAGAGTTACGACGCGTAGTCAAACCGGGTGGAACGATCGCCGTGTATGTGTGGGATTACGAACTGGGGGCAAAATTTCTGCGGATGTTCTGGGATGCGGCGCGCGCGGTCGATCGCGAAGCAGCGGCTGCAGACCAGGCAAGCCGTTTTCCGATGTGCACGGAAGCTGGATTGACAGAACTATTCGAGGAAGCCTCGCTGCAAGAGATTGCCACGCGGCCTCTGGATGTTGTCACGCGTTTTGCTGACTTTGAGGATTATTGGGCTCCGCTGACGACCGGTCAGGGCTCGGCGCCGAATTATCTGGCTTCGCGAAGTGGGCAAATCCAAGCAAAAATTCGAGAGCGTTTGAGGGTTACGTTACCCGTAGATGGCGATGGGGCGATCGAACTTCCGGCGCGAGCCTGGGCGATTCGTGGCCGCCGGTCATAAGGCATCGAAAAGTTGGCTCGTCTCCGAAGCTTCTTCTCGCGTGCATCTGTAAACCACGGAGTCCTGAATCCAAAAAACGACTGACCGCCTTTTCGGCGGCGGAGTACGCCCGTCGTATAATTCATGTGGCTTCACAGGAGCTCTTGATCCATGCCACAAAGCACACAATACGAACTACAGCTGGCGAAGCGCATGACACGGCTGGGTACTGAAACTGCGTTCGAAGTTTTGAACAAAGCACGGGCGCTGGAGCGCCAGGGAAAAAGCATTATTCATCTTGAAATCGGCGAGCCGGATTTCGATACGCCTTCGAATGTGGTCGAGGCTGCGGTCGATGCCCTGCATAAGGGATGGACGCACTACGGCCCGTCGGCGGGATTACCAGATCTGCGGCAGACGATTGCCGAATACGTTAGCCGCACCCGTGGGGTTAAGGTCACGCCCGAGGAAGTGGTGGTGGTCCCAGGCGGCAAACCTATTATTTTCTTTACGATCCTTAGCTTGATTGATGAAGGGGATGAGGTCATTTATCCGAATCCCGGGTTTCCGATTTACGAGTCGATGATCAATTATGTAGGCGGCAAGGCGGTGCCGATTGCGCTGCGTGAGGAGCGCGATTTCTCGCTCGATGTGAACGAGCTTTCGTCTCTGATCACCGACCGGACCAAACTGATCATTCTGAATTCGCCGCACAATCCGACGGGCGGAGTGATGCCGCGCAAGGATGTAGAAAAAGTTGCCGAGCTGATTGGCGATCGCAATATTCTGGTTTTGTCGGACGAGATTTACAGCCGCCTGCTTTTCGACGGCGACCATTTTTCGATGATGACGGTTCCGGGGATGCAGGAGCGCACGCTGTTGCTCGATGGTTTCTCGAAAACCTATGCGATGACGGGATGGCGCATGGGGTACGGAGTGATGCGCGCCGACCTGGCCACGCAGATTACGCGGCTGATGACGAACTCCAATTCGTGCACGGCCAGCTTCACGCAGATGGCGGGCATTGAGGCGCTACGCGGGGATCAGTCTTCGGTCGATCACATGTGCGCGGAGTTCAAGCGGCGTCGCGACGTGTTTGTTGCCGGCCTGAATCAGATCAAAGGCTTCTCCTGCCGCATGCCGCATGGAGCGTTCTATGTGTTTCCCAACATCACGCAGACGGGATGGAAGTCGAAGCCGCTGGCGGATGCGCTGCTTGATCAAGCTGGAGTCGCTGCGCTTTCAGGCACGGCTTTCGGGGCGTTCGGCGAAGGATACTTGCGCTTCAGCATCGCCAATTCGCTGGAGAATCTGCAGCAGGCGCTGGAGCGGGTTGAGCAGTGGACGAAGAAGAATTTGTAGTATGTGTGCGTGGCGTTCTGCGATTCATGGGAGCAGATGAGTGGCCTGCGTAAATCCCCACTCAAGCTAAGAAACGGCCTGAGAGTCTGAGTTAGAGCTGGTCTTTCGCCCCTCCGCGGCTTGTTCCCTTTCCCGCCTATTACCCACGGCTTACGCCGTGGGCTGCATTCTTGCGCCGCTTCTCGGCTAGCGATCTGTTGGGACTCCTACGCAGTACCTCAAAAAACTTTTTTGCGAAGATGAGGGGATTCCTATTGCCTTGTCGCTTTTATCAGTGAGCGGGAAACATTGGACAGTGGCAATTTGCGGGACACGCCTTGTATAGCTTGGCGAGATGCGATGCCCGTCCGAGGGGGTCTCCTGCTCAAACAAAAAAACTGACAAGGAGAATCACCGTGAAACGCATCGCATTCGCCCTTACCGTAGCCCTTCTGGCTTGCAGTTCGCTGTTTGCACAGAAGACGACCTTAACGTACAGCTTCGAAGATGTTACTTATCCCAAGGATCCGTTCGTTCAGTTGCTCGGAGTGAACAACACGGGATTGATTGCCGGCTATCACGGCGCGTCCGTCAACAAAGGCTTCACGCTGACGCTGCCCGATACGTTCACCGCGGAAAACTTTCCCAAGTCGGCGCAGACGCAAGTGATCGGCATCAACAGCCTCACCAACCCCGGTACCTCGGGCTTTTACATTGACCAGGCGGGCGTCACCCACGGCTTTGAGCACTGCAACGGAGTTTGGCTGACTGTCGACTTCCCCGGAACCACGTTCAATCAGATTCTCGGCATCAACAACAACGCCGAGGGTGCAGGTTACTACCAGGACGCAGCGGGCAACTTCCACCCCTACCTGTATGACAAGGTTGGCGGCGGAGTGTTCGAAGAGCTGTATCTGCCCGGCACCACCAGCGCGCAGGCTACGGGCATCAACAACTCGCAGGCGGTCGTGGGATTCTACCTTGATTCGAATAGCGTTAGTCACGGCTGGGAGCTGATCAACGGAAGCTACATCAAGCTGAACTTCCCCGGCAGCACATCGACGCAGGCACTGGGGATCAACAACAACGACGAAATCGTTGGCTCCTATACGGACTCTTCCAACGCGATGCACGGCTTCCACTACGCGAAGGGTGTATGGACCTCGATTGACGACCCGAACGGCGTTGGCATTACGCTGGTCAACGGCATCAACGACAACGGCACCATCGTTGGCTTCTACACCATCTCGAGCACGGTTAACACTGGGTTCGTAGGGACACCTGAGTAAGAACGCCTGAGTAAGACAACCGCGGCAGCAACCACTGCAGTGAATCGCGCCCCGGAGGCCTGCAACAGCGGGCTTCCGGGGCGCAGTTGTTTGCGCGGACACATCGAGGATCGCTCTTGCGATCCGCGATCTTTCGAAAACCCCCACCCAAGCCGAGAGAATGGCTTGAGTGGGGGTCTTGTGTAAACGGTCTTAAGCCCATCCAAGCCTCATTTACGAATTGCGAACAATTCACAGGTCACCCTCTTGACGAGATGTGTGCGTGTATAGAATGGCGCGATTCCGGGACAGAATGCGATCCAAGTCCCGCCAGGAAAGGATGGATGTATCTATGTTATCGAGAAGTTTGATATCGAAAAGCTTAGGAAGTTTGCTAGCGCTGGGCACGTTACCTGTTCTGGCCCAGGTTCCGAACGTCGCCGCACCAGCCGACACAGCGGCCGTGATTGCTCCACGTCAGCACGCACCGCGAAGGGTATATCCGGGCAGCGTACCGCGTGTGATCAACAATGTGACAGTCGAGGACAGCACCAACTGGAGCGGCTATGCGGTGGAAGGCACCTCGTTTACTTCCGCAAAAGGCTCGTGGATTATTCCTACCGTAAACTGCACGAAGACGCCCAACACCTATTCATCGTTCTGGGTGGGAATCGACGGATGGACTTCTACAACAGTTGAGCAGACGGGAACGGATTCCGATTGCAGCGGCAGAACTCCTTCGTATTACGCTTGGTATGAGTTCTATCCAGCGGCATCGGTTCTGATCTCAAGCGTCCCGGTTTCTCCGGGCAACAAGATGTCCGCTTCGGTGACCTGGGTCAGCGGAACCGAGTTCACGGTTACGATCACGAACGAGACCACCGGCAAGTCGTTCAGCAAGACCGGGCAGAGTTTCGGGCGCGCAGCGTACTTCGGCTGAGTGGATTGCGGAAGCCCCCTGCTGCACGCGAAGCGGCGGAATTCTACCGCTGGCTGATTTCGGCATCGTGGATTTGGGCGACGACTATACCGGCGTTGCCAGCACGAACGACGCCACCGACTCCACGGTGACTGGCCCGATCAGCGACTTCGGCTCCAATGTATTCGAGTCGATTATGGTCAACGGCAGCAGCGGCGCGGATGAGGCGGTGCCTTCAGCGCTGAGCACCGATGGATCGAGCTTCACTGTAACGTGGGACTCGGAGTAAACGATGTGAGACGGCTGACATGCCGCCTTCCCCCAAAACCCCGTTCGGGCGTGTTGGCCTGGACGGGGTTGCTTTTTTTGGGGTTGCGGCTAAACTAGCGGCGGCCTTTTTCATGGGAACGCATATCATGACCAAGCGCACGACTACCAAGAAAAATACGCAGGCTGCGCCAGCGCCACCTGCGAGCCGTCCACATGCACCTGGATATGGATTGCCGGAAGGAACGAAGGGCCTCTTGCCGTGGAGTTGGGCGGAGCAGCGACTGAAGAAATCGCACAATTACTGGATCACCACAGTGAAGCCGGATTGTTCGCCACACACAATGGTCGTATGGGGTTTGTGGCAAGACGGGCGACTTCTTTTCAGTACGGGCAGCAAGAGCCGCAAGGCGCGGAATCTGGCCCAGAATCAGAATTGCGTGGTTTGTACCGAGCACGCCCACGAAGCTGTTGTGGTGGAAGGTACGGCGGAGATCGCCGATGTGGCGGCGCGGCGCAAATTCCTTCCGGCTTACGAACGCAAATACAAGTTCGATATGAAGGGGATGAAAGATGACATTCTCTCGATGAAGGAGCCGGTATTTGCCGTAAGCCCACGTGTCGCTTTCGGATTGTGGGAGAAATATTTCATGACGAAGACTACGCGGTGGATGTTTGAGTAGGACTCTTCAATGATCTCCAGTGATCTCACGTTAGCGTTCCGCAGGCAACCTCTATGACGCCGTCATTTCCGGCTTGAGAATTACACCCTGGCTGGTGCGGCTGTTCATGACTACTCGCATGGGGGCATTGAAGCGCAGATGACGGACGCATCCGTCTTCTTCCAGAGAAGGCTGTTGGTTTAACCACTCCCAATCGATGGAACCTTCGCCGGCATCGGGATTGACGGTGAAATATCCAATCTGAAATGCAGTGAGATTCTGAAAGAAGTGGCTGCCCTGCGAGGGCGTAACGCGAAAGTCGCGGAAGCCAGCTTCGACGATGACGCGGGCGGCGGAGATTTCGTCCCATTCGACGGGAATGCCGAGCCAGGGATCGTTCGATCCCCAGCGGCCGACGCCGATCAAGAGATAGGGACGATTTTCGGAATTGAGCGACCCGTTGAAGTAAGCGACGGCTTTGGCAACCTCCTGGCTGCGGCTGCGCTCGAAGCGCTGGGAATCGACCAGGACAATGTCGTAGAGATTTTCGATGCGGCCGTTGCCGAGAACCTTGTTGGATTGACAAAGCACTTGACCGCGGTCGATGTTGCTGACGGAGAGATCCTGGTGATCGCGGGAAAGCGTTAGCGGGCGAATCTGCAGGAAACCGAACTCAGCTACTCCGCGCGCATGGCGCGGGAGACGAACGGCAAATTCGATTTCAACCGGAATGCCGAGAGCATCTTCGCCAGCTTTGACCAAAGTTTCCAGAATCGTCGGCAGAGGAAACAGGCCGTGCTTGAGCATGGGCGCGAAGCTTACGATGCGGACTCCCGGGCGGCTTATGCCATCGTAGATGGCTTCGTTGTCGCCGGAATAGGTCGAGCCGAGCGAGGAAAGCGTGCCGTCCGTTTCGGCGGCGTCGAGCGAGAAGCGAACTTCATGGAGATGGCCAGGCCGTCCTTCTGGAAAGCCGTTTAGCGAGAGCGCCCAGAATTCAGTTTGCGTGTTATTCAGGATGTCTTCGACGGAAGAAAACTGCAGCAGGTTCTGCGGGTAGCGAGGGCAAAAAGTTAGGCACTTGCCGCCGTCGACAACGGCGCGGCCAAGGCCGAGAGCGACTGCGGCGATGCCGTCGGCGAACGTCATCGGCGCGACCGGATAGAAGTTGTGGGAGCGCACGACTCCAGAAAAATCGGGATAGAAGCGCTGGCCGTGCGCTGTGCCGACGAATTGCTGAACGATGACCGCCATCTTTTCTTCTTCGAGGCGATAAGGTGTCGCTCGAACATAAGCTTTAGCGTGACGGCTGAAGGTGGAAGCGTAGACGCGCTTGATGGCATCGATTAATTCGGCGAGGCGCATGACCGGGTCGGGCGATTGATTGCCGAGCATGAAGGTTTCGTAGACTCCGGTGAAGGGCTGGTATTGGGAGTCTTCGAGGAGAGATGAGGAACGCACAGCGAGCGGATAGTTTACTTCGGCGAGAAACGCCTTCAAGTCTTCCTGCAGTTTTTCCGAGAGGGTAGCGGCGAGAAATCTTTGCAGGATTTCGGCATCATCTTCGCATTGCAGGGCGAAATCGAGCAGGTTGTTCTCGGCCATGAATTGATCGAAGGCGTCGGTGGCGAGCACCAGGGCCGGCGGCACAGAAATGCGAATGCCCGGAAAGCGGCGGGTGATTCGGCTCTTGCGTAGCAGGTGACGAACGAACGCCAAGCCGCGGGCTTTGCCGCCGAGCGATCCGGCGCCGATGCGAAGAAAATGAGATTCCGAAGGCTTGAAAGTTTCAGCGTTGAAGTCTCCGATGACCAACTCGCTCTGCTCGCGGCGGTAGTCGTTGATGGAATCGATCAGATCACTGCGCAGATGTTCGGGGCCGGTGAAATCTGAAACTTTGCGGGGACGCAACTTGGCGGCAAGGGCGAATTCGGTCCGCGCCATGAGCCAGTGGGAAAAATGGTTGCTTTGGGCGTGGTAAGTGAGGCTTTCGGGGGGAACTGTCTGCAATTGTTCTTCAAGTTCGGTGAGATCCTTGGCGCGAGCCACCTCTTTTAGATCGGGCAGGCGAAAGACGAAGTCGCCGAATCCGAAATGCTCGGTGAGAATGCGGCGGAGATCTTTCAGCAGCGTAGGCGAGCGCTTGCGGAGGAATGAATATCCGGCGGCCTGCGCGCGGGGGCGGAACTCGGTCCGGCTGGTCTGCAGAACTACGGGAACGTCGGGAACGAGGGAACGCATCTGGCGGGCGAGTTCGAAACCGGCTTCGGGATTGAGTTTGCCCTCCCAGGGAAATTCGACGTCGGAGACGAGGCCGAAAATATAGTCGCGATATTGCTGGACTAACTCGGAGGCTTCTTCGAAGTTGGAACTCAAAAGAATTTTGGGACGCGCCTGCATGCGCACCAGTTTGTGGGCGACGTTGATGCCCTCCTGAATGACGCGGCGCGATTGCTTGATTAGCTCGGTGTAGATGACCGGCAGAAAAGACGAGTAGTAACGGATGTTGTCTTCAACAACGAGCAAAACCGGCACGCCCATGGCGCGGGTATCGTGCAGGACGTTGCGCTTGTCTTCGATGTACTTGACGATCGCGATCAGGATGCGGGCGTTTCCCTGCCAGAGAAAGATTCGTTCGATATCGGTGACGGGATTGCGACTTATGAAGTTTTTTACTTCGCGATAGTCGTAGGCGAGCACGACGACAGGAACGTCGAGGCCGGCGCGTTTAACTTCGCGGGCAAGATCGGCTGCGCTCATGTCGGCGACGGTGAGGTTGGTGACGATCAGATTGAAGCGCGGCTGGGAGCGGGCGAGTTCCAGCGCCTCGGCGCAGCTTGAGACATGAGTGATGCCGGGAATCTGCTGGAGGTTGAGTTCGAGGGATTCGTCGATCAGAAGCTCGTTGAGGCGTCCATCTTCACGGAGGATGAAGGAGTCGTAAAGGCTCGAGACCAGAAGAATGTTCTGGACCTTGAAGGGCATCAGGTTGTCGAAGCCTTCAAGGCGCGCCTCGGCGTCGAGGAGCGGCTCGGCGATGGTGCGCGTGGCCATGCAGGATTATCGTAGTCCAAAATGCGGGCGAGGGTAATGGGAATTGCGAGCCCAGAGAAGTATGCTGGTGTAGGTTAAACGCGCTGCGTGCGCTAAAGATCACAGGAGAACGACTTTATGAAAGCGGTTCGCATTCATCAATTTGGTGGGCCCGAAGTTTTGACGTATGAGGATATTCCCGATCCGCAGCCGCGGAAGGATCAGGTACTGGTGCGGGTGCGGGCGTGTTCGGTGAATCATCTCGATATATGGGTGCGGAAGGGATTGCCGGGCGTGAAGCTGCCGCACATTCTTGGCAGCGACATTGCCGGGGAGATTGTCGAGGTGGGCGAGTATTTGGCGGATTCAAAGTGGGTCAGCGAGTGGTGGTCTCGCCGATGCACTACTGCGGGCATTGCGAGAAATGCGTCGCAGGGCTGCAGAACCAGTGCCGGATATTCACCGTCCTGGGGAACGCGGTAGATGGAGGAGACTGCGAGTTGTTTGCGGCGACGGCTCCGAATGTGATTCCGATTCCTGATTCGCTCGATTTCAATCAGGCGGCGAGTGTTCCGCTGGTTTTCGTTACGGCGTGGCACATGCTGGTCGGTCGGGCCGGGATTCGTCCGGGACAGACTGTGCTGGTTTTGGGCGCGGGCTCGGGAGTGGGAATTGCGGCGATTCAGATTGCCAAGCTTTTTCATTGCCGCGTGATTACGACTGCTGGCGATGAAGCGAAGATGGCGAAGGGACGCGAGCTGGGAGCCGATTTTGCGATCAACCACTACAAGCAGAAGATCTCTGATGAGGTGCGGAAGATCACGAATAAAGAAGGGGTCGATATTGTTGTCGAGCACGTGGGCGCGGCTACCTGGGATGAGAGTCTGAAGTCGCTGAAGAGCAGTGGCACGCTGGTGACTTGCGGCGCAACCACTGGCCCGAATGTGGCGATTGATTTGCGGCATCTGTTTGCGCGGCAGCTGTCGCTGCTGGGTTCTTACATGGGGACGATGGGTGAGTTGCATGAAGTTTTGAAGCACGTGTTTGCTGGGCGGTTGAAGCCGGTGCTGGATCGTGCGTTTCCGCTGAGTGAGATTCGGGCGGCGCATGAGTATCTGGAGAAGAGCCAGATGTTTGGGAAGATTGTGGTGAACCCGTGAGGAAACCCTTTTAGGGCCACGGCCTGAGACCATCGTCCGTGGTGCCCACACTTCGAAAATCGCGAAGTGTGGGGCAGCCTCGTTCGTAATGGTGCAAACCAAAACTCCGGCGTCTCCGATCTACGCCTTCTTGTCCTCTGTGGTTTAAAATAATGCCATGGCCCGCGAACTAAACTTTGGCCCTTACGTCGATATCGAAAATGGCAAGAAGGTTGTCAAGGATCTGACGTTTGGGAACCCGACGCCTGAGGGCGTGGTGCTGACTACTCTCGATTCGGCCGTCAACTGGATGCGCAAGGGGTCGATCTGGCCAATGACGTTTGGGCTGGCTTGCTGCGCGATCGAGATGATGTCGATGGGGGCGGCGCGGTTTGATATTGCGCGCTTTGGGGCGGAGGTGTTTCGTCCATCGCCGCGGCAGAGCGATTTGATGATTATCGCCGGACGCGTGTCGAACAAGATGGCGCCGGTGATCCGACTGTTGTGGGAACAGATGCCAGAGCCAAAGTGGGTCATCTCCATGGGCGCTTGTGCCACGTCGGGGGGCGTGTTCAATAATTACGCCCTGGTGCAAAGCGTGAACCAGGTGATTCCTGTGGATATTTACGTTCCGGGATGCCCGCCGCGGCCGGAGCAGCTGATTTACGCCATTACTCTGCTGCAGGAAAAGATTCAGAAAGAGCGGGGCACGATTCGGAAGGCGTTGAACATTTCTTAAGAGCCTTCGCCTTCGGCAGCAATAGAGGGCGTTGCAACCAGCAAGCGCCGAAGCAACACGAAGTTTTGCCCAGCTTACTGTGCAAGTTTCTTCCTAGCTGCCCTAAGTCCATCGAAAACGGAGGTTCCCAGCCTGGGAATCTCTAGTGTTATTCCTCCGATTGAGAAGTCGAAACCATTTTCATAAACGGTGAATCTAAGGTATTGTGTGTAGCCCTAGCAGGATTTTTCCGGGGCCGCACGCAAATGACCCAGGCGGAAGAAGTCCAGGCGTGGAAGGTGCTCGATGGTCGCGAAACTGATCGATTTGGTTTTTGGCTGCAGGCACACGCGTTACAGCTTTCCAGTCACAATTCGTGGAGCGGCGCGGCGTCCTCAGGCCGCAGCTTTGACGGGAACTTACGTGGCTTGCCTCGATTGTGGACGAGAGTTCCCCTATGACTGGCAAGAGATGAGAGTAATTACATCGCCAGCCGAGCGGCGCGAGTATGTGGCCGCGGTCGCCACAAAAGTGGCTACATAAGGTGCGGAGAGCGGTTGGACCGGCGCCGGCTCTTTAGCCTTGCCGCGTCTTTCCCGCGCCGCCCGGCGCGGCAGTTATCGCGCCTGAACCGCAGTCGTACTCCTTTTTTCCATCGGCACAAAATCCCGCTCTTCATGTCCAATATAAACTTGCCTCGGCCGGGTGATCTTCTGCTCGGAATCGGTGATCAACTCCTGCCATTGCGCCAGCCAACCGGCGGTTCGCGGAATCGCAAACAAGACGGTGAACATCTCCGGCGGGAAGCCCATCGCCTGGTACATAATTCCGGAGTAGAAATCGACGTTGGGATAGAGCTTGCGTTTGACGAAGTAATCATCTTCGAGTGCGATGCGTTCTAATTCGAGCGCGATTTCGAGCTTCGGATTGCGTCCAGTGACCTCGAAAACCTGCTCGGCCGTCCACTTGATGATTTTGGCGCGGGGATCGTAGTTCTTGTAGACGCGGTGGCCGAAGCCCATCAGCTTGCCGTGCCCTTCTTTAACCCGCTTGATGTAGGGATAGACGTTGTCTTTGGTGCCGATCTCGTCGAGCATTTTGAGAACTTCTTCGTTGGCGCCGCCGTGAAGCGGGCCGGCGAGCGCGGCAGCGGCAGAGGCCGTAGCCAGATAGGGATCGGTTTCGGCGCTGGCAACGGTGCGCATGGTCGCGGTACCGCAATTCTGTTCGTGATCGGCGTGCAGAACGAACAGGATGTCGAGCGCGCGCGAAAGCACAGGATTGGCCACGTACTTCGGCTCGACCATCCTCCACAGCATGTTCATGAAGTTTTCGGTGTAGCTCAAATCGTTGTCGGGGTACACGTAGGGGAATCCGACGTTGTAGCGGTAAGACATAGCCGCAATTGAGGGCACCTTGCCGATGAGGCGCTTGATCTGCAGCATGCGATTCTCGGCGTTCTTCACGTGGCGCGCGTCGGGATAGGAACTCGACATGGCTGCAACCGTGCTCACCCACATTGCCATGGGGTGGGCGTCGTAGCGAAAACCCTCCATGAATTTCTTGGTAGTTTCGTGCAGCATAGTGTGATGGGTGATGTCATGCACCCAAGTCTTGAGTTCGGTTGCAGTGGGCAGTTCGCCGAACAAGAGCAGATAAGCGACCTCGAGAAACGTGCAGCGCTCAGCTAACACCTCGATCGGGTAGCCGCGATAGCGCAGGATTCCGCGGTCGCCATCGATAAAAGTAATCGCGCTGCGGCACGATGCCGTGTTCATGAAGGCTGGATCGTAGGTCATCAATCCGAAATCCTCGGGACTGGTTTTGATCTGGCGAAGATTCATGGCGCGAATGGTGCCGTTCTCGACGGGCACGGTATAGACCTGGCCGGTGCGATTGTCGGTAATCGTCAGTGTGTTGTCTGGCATGCGAAAGAAGCGCTCCTTACCTCTCTTTAAACCGCACTTTACAGCTAGCGTAGCTCACAGTACCGGGCCTGCACAACACAGTGCTGTGACCAGGGTCACGCGGAGCCGTGACGCGTGTCCTGATTCGAACGGTGTTCGTTAGGTCGGTACAAAACGAAACCGGCGGCCGCGGCCGCCGGTTCAATTGATCGTAAATCGAACATGGCTTAATTGGAGGAATCATCCCGGCGCTTGAGGGTTGGACGGTCGTCGTCGGGCTGCCCGTTGGGGTTGTTGCCATCAGTGCTGCTGGTGGAAGTTCGCCGCAGGCTGGGCTTATTGGCATCCTTCTGATCGAGAACTTTGTGGCGGTTCTCAATCGATGCCAGACGCGCCTTCACGTCATCGAACTCGGAGGTAGTGACGACATACTGCTGCTTCGAGGGCAGGATCTTGCGAATTTCTTCCTGCGTCTTCTCGATACGATCCGGAGTCTGCGGATGCGTGTCGAAGGCTTTGGAGAGCGTACCGGGTTTCTTCTTCTCCATTGCCTGAATCTTTTCGAAGAAAGAGACGAAAGCGGAGGGGTCGTAGCCGGCGCGGTACATGTATTCGACGCCGAGGTAATCGGCCTCAGCTTCGAAGCTGCGCGAGAAGCGGAGGAACGTCATTGGGATGGCGAGGCCAGCCGCTTCATACCCGGCATAGCCGATCGCGCCGCCCATAAAGATGAAAGGGATCGAAGCCATTTGCAGCAGATTGGCGCGAGTCATTTCGCGGCCATAGTGGCAGGCGGCGACATGCGCAATCTCGTGCGCCATAACGCCGGCCATTTCAGCTTCTTCGTCGGCGGCGAGAATCAATCCTGAATTGACGTAGAAGAATCCACCGGGCAACGCCATGGCGTTGACCACGTCGGAATCGATGACCTTAATCGTAAATGGAACCTGCGCATCAGAGTTGCGCACGATGTTTTGGCCTACGCGGTTCACGTACTCCGTGATGACGGGATCGTTGATCAGCTTGACCTGCGATTCGATCTGCTGGGCATAGACGCGTCCGCGAGCCACCTGACCCTCGACGGTGTACCAGTTGCCGACGCCGCGTCCGCAGCCGACGTTGCGGTTGCCGACGGCATCGATATCCGTCTTGCCACCATCGTGCTTGATCTGACTGTCATCCTGTGTGGGCAACGCAGCCGGAGCCTGGGCGGGAGCGTTTTGCACATCGCTCGCCTTGGGCTGGCCCTGATCCGGATCGTGAGTCGGAGCCTGGGTTGTGGGCGTCTGAGTTGGAGTTTGACCGGGATTCTGCGTTTGCGCCTGCGTGAATGGTACTGCGCTGAACGCCGCCAATGCGAGAGCGATAGCGAACCATCGCAATTTCATAAATACCCCTTTGCGGCCTGGTACTCTTCTGGAGATTATACGCCCGACGCCGACACACCCATCCCAAACTTTTGGCATATATTTAGACGCCGGATGGCCGGTCGGGGTTATCCGGGGAGGGGGTAATCGTCACTTTCGGCCTAATCCTCACTTTCGGCCTAATCGTCACTTTCGGGTACCTCCCTCCGGTTAAAAAACCAACCCAGGTGAGGCGCCAGAAGCTGCAACGAGTTGGCGTCCCGCGCTCCCGTTGGAACTAATATGGCGTAACCACTGCGTCTTCCGGATAACCTGGCATCCCAAACTCTGGAACATCAAGCCCTTCCTCTTCCACCTCCGGCGACACGCGCATGCTTTTTACTTTGTTAACGCACCAGAAGATACCGAAGGTCAGCCCGAAGGCCCAAATGGCATACAGCGTTGCTCCGCCGAGTTGGACGAGGAACTGCCGCGTGTCACCATGAATGAGGCCTGTCACGCCCTGACCGGCTCGCCCCAGGTAGGAGGTGGCGCCGACGCCATTCCATCCGGCTCCGTAAACGCCGTCGGCGAAGATGCCCACGCAAACGCCGCCCAGCCATCCGCAGTAGCCGTGCACTGAGATCGCGCCGCACGGATCGTCAATCTTGAGAACCCTTTCATTGAAGAGAACTCCGCCGCACACCAGAAGTCCTGCCAGGATGCCAATGACTACCGCCGAAGTGGGTGAGACAAACGCGCAGGGGGCTGTAATGGCGACGAGGCCGGCGAGCATGCCGTTGCACGCCATGGTGATATCGGGTTTGCCGAAGAGGAAGTACCACAAGAGCATGGCGGCTGCCGAGCCCGCAACTGCGGCAAGATTGGTGTTCACCGCAACCACGGAAATGCGGAGGTCCGTTGCCCCCAGCGTTGAGCCAGGATTGAAGCCCATCCAGCCGAAGAGCAGGAGAAAAGTTCCGGTCACGACGTACACGATATTGTGGGCGGGGAAAACGCGTATCTTGCCGCCGGGACCGTACTTTCCGAGCCGCGGGCCCAGGACAATTGCGAGAGCCATGGCGCAGAAACCGCCGACGGCGTGCACCACGGTAGATCCGGCGAAGTCGACATAACCGTGACCGAGATTCAGGGTGCTTCCGATCTGCGATAGCCAGCCGCCTCCCCAGGTCCAGCAACCGGAGATAGGGTAAAGGATTGCGCCGATAAAGAGTTCACAAAGCAGGAAAGCCCAGAAGGTGATGCGCTCGCAGATGGCGCCGACGATAATGTATCCGGCGGTCTCCATGAATACGACTTCGAACAGGGTGAGGCAGTTGCTACTGGCGTCATAGGCGGGGCCGGTCAGAAAAAAACCTTTGCCGCCAACGAAACCCCATTGGCCGCTGCCGATAAGAAAGTGATTCAGGGTTGGGATGCCGCCCAGGTTAGCGGGCGCGGCATTGATGGCGACGGCGCCAAACTGGAAAGCGTATCCGACCGCGTAGTACGCAAGAAATGCGAAGACGTAGGCCGCAAAATTCAGCATCATTAAGTGCGCGGCGTTTTTCTTTCGCACCAGCCCGCAGGTGAGCAACGCAAAACCAGCTTGCATGAACAAGACAAGGTAGCCGGTATTCAAGGTCCAGGCGAAATTCGTCCCGATGCGAACGTGACCTGTACTGTCAGCGAGCTTTACCGCAAGCGGTTCCTTCGCCGCCTGAGCCTGATATTCATCGAACGCTTTCTTTCTGGCGGCGTAGTCCGGCGCCGTGTTGTCGGTGGGCTCGGGAACGACAAAAGGATTGCCGGCGGCGTCCACGGCGTCCGACTTGTCGCCGGTGGCAGTGCCCGATGGATCGGGCCGGATCGCGTTGTCTGCAAAACAAGGCATGGCTAGGCACGCGAACAGTGCGGCGACAAGAAGGATTCTGAGGCCGTTCAGGACGAGGCTACTAAGGGTGAACGAAAGGCACAGCGGATGCCTCTCATCTCGCTTGGTCATGATCTGGTTGCTCCCTCTTTTGATTGGTAAACAGGTCTTCGGAAGGATAGCGTATGACGAGCAGCGGCGGCACCACTGGACTCGCGACGATTTTCGCAGTAAATACAACTCAAGATTGCCGATATGCCATACAAATTTCCCGCTATGTGACAGCCTCCTCTTCTCTCAATTTTTGGAGAATAATTGCAGATTCTCGGCAGTCAGCAACAACCCTCGACCCAGATCCGTGCGAGCGAATGCCTCCCCCTTGTGGAAACAAGTTTTCCGAGTCCACTAGACAGGCGAATTGCATTGACGGGCAGAAAGTAAATGGAGGCGGGAAGCAAGTCCAATCTATATTTCTTATCAGGACGATCAGAAAAAATCACGACGTCCCCGATTGCTGTTGACTCCGCGGCACCTGACGGGGATCTGCCGAGGTGAAAGCCGGCTTGTTACGAAATCCGAAACAACCGTTTCCTGTTCTTGACTTTGAAGGCGACCTGCGCCAGACTACGGTCGCTTCCCCTCCCACGCCGCGGACTGAAACCTAGTCTGGCGGGCGGAAACATGTTCCCGCAGCGGTAGTGCGAGAACTGGTTGAGTCGATCTTGACCGGGAGTGTGCCATGTTACGACATTCAGTTGTAGGGTTTCTTCTACTCACCCTTTCCTTCACAGAATTATCCGGACAAAGTGCCGGGTCATCTCCAGCAAAGATCAATATTTCTCCTTTAAGCGTGCAGAACCAGCTTGGCAGTGACGTGCCCGTGCTGGTTCAACTGCAGGACGCCAAAGGACGCCCCGCAACGGCAGCGCAGGCGACGGCAGCCGAGGTTCAGGTGGAGCAACCGTCGGGGCAGACTGCAAGCTATTCGGTGACGTTTGCGCCGGGAGAATCGGCGAAACAGATAGCAGTCCCAATCGGGGAGCCGGGCCTGGCGAAGCTATCGGTAAAGCAGACTCAGCAGCAGCTTATTGGGGCGTCGAGTTTTGTGCTGGTGCGTCCGCCAAAATCGCAGACGAAAGCGCCCGCTCAGGGTAAGAAATCGACGGAGGGACATCCCGCCGGGCCGGGAGCCTGGTTGCGTGAGGTGCCGCTAAGAAACCGAAGCCGCGCTACCCTGCGGCTGGCGACCTTCGCGGAGCCGCAGGTTCCTGTAGCCGCCGCGCCGTCATCCCAAGCGAATCTTGCGCTGACAGTTTCTGGCGAGGATGCGAACGGCGGAACACGAGCGGATGGGACGACCTGCGCGGTGGTGCAAGTCTTCTATCTTGGGGCGGATGATCCACAACGCGACATCCAGATATGGCTGAGCCCGAGCAATGGAGTGCTCGACAATAACCCGATTGTTATTCCTAAAGGCTCGGCATCGGGCAAAGCGTGCTGGACGTCAGAGTATCCGATTGCGGCTGCGACGTTGAGAGTGGCGGCGACCAACCCGGCAAATTATTCGTTCGTTTCCGGAATCGGCGGAACGGACCCAAGGCAGGCTACGCACAAATTCACCGACAACATCAGCGGGATCGAATTTGTGAATCCGCCGCAGAGCATTACGATCGTCGATAGCTTCAATCTTACGGCCAGGTTTAAAGGGCCGAGCGGTCCTGTCCAACTGAGCGACAGCCGCGATGTGCATTTAGCGCGGACAGTGCTGTCTTAAATCTGAGCCCGTTGCAAACCACGGTGCGGGCAGGTGGATTTGATTCTTCGACGGTGCTGGTTCCGACTTATTTCGGAAAGTCCACGGTGCAGGCATTTACCCCTAATTATGCTCCGGCGACTTCGGTGATAACGATCACAGTTTTAGGGGTTCTGATCGCCAGCCTGCTCGGCGGTTTGATCGGGGGGATTCTGTCCTGGATTAACTCCCAGGGCAACCCGGTAGCTCGCATCTTCACCGGCCTAGCAGTGGGACTGGTTGCGAGCTGGGCATACGTGATTGTCGGCCTGCCGAAGCTGGAAAGCGCGTTTCTGCACAACCAGCTGAGCGTATTTTTTGTGGCTTTGATCGTCGGTTTTTCAGGGGTGAAAGGCTTGAGCTTCGTCTCTTCGAAATTGAACTTTCCTGGCTTTTGACGACGGAACGCGGCGGGATATTCCTCCCTATCCGGGAAAACTATCCCGCGCTGGATATCGGAATGTTCTGAGCGGAGTGGCAATCGTCCCAGCGACCGAACTACAGAAATTCATTGTTGGCAGGTGGTTTTTTGCGTCGCCACGTTGAAGAACTTGTTCGACTTCATCGTGTCCCCGGAAGTAACATTTGCGACGCCGATCGGTGCGCCGTAAATGAGGTTGTCGTCGACAACATTGCTGAGACTCGTACATTGCAGTTCGATGGCCTGGACGCTGCTCTGGCCGATGGTGTTCCCCGTGATCAAATCTGCGCCCCTCATGTCTTCGACGATGATGCCTGTGGCGTCATTCAGCAGAATGTTGTTCTGGATGACGTTCCCGAATACCTGAACTCCTATTTGGGAGTCGATGCCGACATTGGCGCCCGCGATGTAATTGCGTTCGACTGTTACGCCGGGGAAGAAGTTATTCAGCAGCAACGCGGTACCGCCTTTGAGCACGAGGATGTTGTCAGTTATCGAGCCTTCGGTGGAATAGCTTTCAATGCCCCACTGGACGCTGGAATTGTTCGATTGAATACGATTCCGCCGAACGTTTACGAAGTTCGACGTAGCCCCGACGGAGAAAGTGCCGATTCCTGTGTTCGTAAAATCATGGATGTAACTGTCCGCGAGATCCACTGTGTTCTCATCCACGGGGTCTCCGTTAATGGTGATGGCAACCGACTGATTCCGCAACTCCAGTTGGGATAGCAGGCCCGAATCTGAATAGTAAGCGATTCCAATTGCGTCGGCAGCGCCACTCCCGTCAACAACAAGGTTGATGAGGTTCACGGTTACCGGGGGGGCAAAACCATCCAGGGAGACCACCGAGACTTGGGGTCCAGTCAGACCCTCGGCAGGTACGGTAATCACGGGAGGGGAGGTCCTGGAATATCCGCGAAGGGTTAGCGCTGTGGAGAAAGTGATCTGTTCAGGATAGGTTCCCGGACATACCAGCACAGTCGAATTCGCCGGGACGGCGGCGACCGCTTCGGAGATGGTGTTGTAGCTCGTGATCTGCGGAATGCAATTCCCCACGGCCACGGCAGAGGCGCCGGCCTTGAGTGAAAAAGGCACTAGCGAAAGGAATAGCAGTAGTTGTACCGCAGCGAATGGGCGCTTCATTGCCGGATCTCCGCGAAAATGGGTTCCAAAGGAGCATCGAGCCCAAATGCTTCTCGATGACCGGGCTAGTAGCTGAGTGGGGGGTGGAGTCAGACTACTGCGACTTCGCCGAGATATTGTCACCGTTAGCCTCCGATGTCAAGCGGCGTTTATGCACAGGGGTTGTTCAAACCGGGTCATTGGTACGGGAAGTGCGTCTGGACTGGCATATTTGCGGGCAATAACTCCGCGCAATGGGGAAAGTCGGGGCATCGGCGGTCGGACCCCGATTACGCTGCAGGGATGCTTCTTGCCCCGTGATCGGCGCCGTCGTACCATAGCGCCTTCGTTTAACTCGCATAGGAGGCGCTTCATGCTTGACCGCCGTCAATTCTTGACCACCGCCAGCGCGGGGCTGGCTGCTTTTTCTTCATTTGCATCGTCACGGGCCTTTGGCGGCGATCTTTTTGCACAGCTCGAGAAAGTTCCGCCGCTGCCTGATCGCCCTTTGCTGGAGAAGAATGAAGACGACTACTGGGCCCAGCTGCGCCAGCAATTCCTGATCCCTGAAAACGAGATTTATTTGAACAACGGCACGGTGGGCTCGAGTCCGGCGCCGGTGCTGCGGGCGGTTTTTGATGGCTACAACACGACCGAGAAGATGGACCAGCAAGATCCGGAGGACTATCCGATCTGGGGATATGCGGCGTGGAACGAGTTTCGCGATCCTTTGGCCGAATTCGTTGGCTGCACACGAGACGAGATCGCACTGTTGCGCAATGCTACGGAAGCGAACAGTTATATCGCCAACGGGATCGACATGCAGGTGGGCGATGAAGTGCTGATGACCGACCAGGAGCATCCCGGAGGGCAGCATCCGTGGGATTTGAAGGCGAAGCGTTACGGAGTTGTGATCAGAAAAGTGACGCTGCCGCGTCCGGTGAAAGATAGCGCACAGGTTTTGAATCTGTTTAGTGAAGCGATTACACCGCGCACGCGGGTTATTTTCTTCAGCCACATCACCACGTTTTCGGGAGTGGTGTTGCCGGCAAAAGAGCTGTGTGCGCTGGCACGGTCAAAGGGAATTCTGTCGGCAGTGGATGGCGCACACGTGCCCGGGATGATGCGGCTGAATGTGCGAGAGATCGGATGCGACATGTATTCGGCGAGCCCGCACAAGTGGCTACAGGCGCCCAAGGGCACGGGGTTCCTTTATGTACGCGATGAAGTGATTGACCGGATCTGGAACACAATCGTAACGGAAGGCTGGGACGATACGAAGATTCGTGCCGAGCGCTTCCAGCGCATCGGGAGCTCGAACGTTCCGGCGCTGTGGGGATTGCGGGCTTCGATCAAGCTGGCGAACGAGATTGGGATGGAGCGCATCGAGCGCCGGCATCGAGCGCTCGCGGACTACACGCTCGCGGAGATGACGAAGCGCGGAGCGGAATCGTGGACTTCCGCCGATGCGGCGCTACGCTGCGCAATTGTGACGGTGAATGTGCCGCCGGTTCAGCGCATGGATCTGGAGAACTGGATGTGGACGAAATATAAGATCCGAATCCGCGGAGGAGATCCGAGCAAGCTACGGCTTTCGACACCTTACTATTTACAGAAGAAGGATATTGATCGATTTTTGGAGAAGTTTGACGAGTACAAACAGAGGAAAACATAGCGGTCACTTCGATGTGATTCGATCGATCAAACAGCCGCTACCCATCCGGGAACGAGGCAAGGCAGTCGCGAAACTTCCGGTGATCGAAGAGGTCGATCTTATCCGGCGCCGCCCGAAAGGAGTGTTTCAGAAGCGTTTGGGAGCTTGCTTCGTTGCAATCTAGTCGTAATACTCCAGTCCCAAATGGGTGATCAGCTCTTCGCCTTTCAAGTGCCGCAGCGTGTTTTTCAGCTTCATGAGTTGAATGAAGAGATCGTGCTCGGGATAGAGGCCGGGCACCGTCATCGGTGATTTGAAATAGAAGCTCAGCCACTCCTGAATCCCCAGGTCACGCAGTTCAGAAGAGCGCTGCGCGAGATCCATCAACAGCACGAGATCAAGCACGATGGGCGCGGCGAGGATTGAATCGCGGCAGAGGAAATCGACTTTGATCTGCATGGGATAGCCGAGCCAGCCGAAGATGTCGATGTTGTCCCAGCCCTCTTTGTTGTCGCCGCGCGGCGGATAATAGTTGATGCGAACTTTGTGATACATCTCGCCGTAAAGTTCGGGATAAAGCTCGGGCTGCAGGATGTGTTCAAGCACCGAAAGCTTCGACTCTTCTTTTGTTTTGAAGGACCCGGGATCGTCGAGCACTTCGCCGTCGCGGTTGCCGAGAATGTTGGTGGAGAACCATCCGTTGAGGCCCAGCATGCGGGCCTTGAAGCCGGGGGCTAGGATGGTCTTCATCAAGGTCTGGCCAGTCTTGAAATCTTTGCCACAGATCGGCGCTTCGTTCTGACGGGAGAGTTCCAGCATTACGGGGAGATCGACGGTGAGATTAGGTGCGCCGTTGGCAAAGGGGACGCCTTCCATCAGGGATGCGTAAGCGTAGACCATCGAGGGCGCGATCATCTCGTTATTGTCGCGCAGCGCTCTTTCGAACGACTTCACGGATTGGTGCATCTCTCCGGCGGCGATGTAGGATTCGGTGGAGCCGCACCACATGGTGATGAGACGGGTCGCGCCGCTCGACTTTTTGAACTGACTGATATCGTCGCGTAACTGCTCGGCAAGATCCATCTTCGTCTTGCCTTTCTTGACGTTGGGTCCGTCGATCTTTTTCACGTAGTTGTGATCGAAAACTGCGGCGCGCGGAGTGATCGACGAGAGAAATGGCTTTAGCTGATCGAGCAAGCGTTGCTCAAGGACGCCCGCATTCGAGGCAGCTTCGTACATGTTGTCTTCGAAGATGTCCCATCCGGTGAACACCAGGTCGTCGAGGCCGGCGAGGGGCACGAATTCTTTGATCTTGGGCGAGCGGCCTTCGGTGCGCTTGCCGAGCCGCACCGTGCCCATCTGGGTGAGAGAGCCGATCGGCTTGGCCAGACCTTTGCGAATGGCTTCCACACCGGCGACAAAGGTCGTGGCTACTGCACCCATACCGGGGATCATGACGCCGAGCTTGCCTCTTGCGGGTTGAATCGCGTCGCTGGTGACAGTTTTTGCCTCTGCAACGGCCTGCCTTTTGCCACCTTTCGACCCGGCCAGCTTCAGCTCGCGGCTTGCGCGCAGGGCATGGGAGAGCGCGGTTTCGCGATGCTCATGCTTACGTGCAGCCTCAGCAGTAGTGAACTGTTTGCGATGCCGACGGCCATCGGCATCGGTCCAATCAGCCATGAATGCTTTGGGATGTTTCTGATACATTATTCCCTCATTGGTGACATTTTGTGTCACCTATTGTGCCACCACGATATATTCCGGCATATCGCGGTTTTAGGCAAATTAGAGGGATGGAACTGCAGGAACTTCCCGTCGAACAGCTCATGGCATCATTGAACGGAAATTGAGCTCGCGGGTTTGACGATCGATTTCCGATGTGAGCTCAGACGACACACGAATCGCTGCGATGGATTTTTTGCGTTGGACTCGGGTGCGAACTTGCTTCACAGTAGAAGTACTTCGCAACTGGCTCAGCAGCCGGGTCCCGCGAAGCTGATGTTTGCCGAGCGGCCTTGATGCGGCTTTGCAATCTCCCGACCTCGTAGTTCTCCACAGAAATCGAAAACGACGACGCCCGGCAAACCGCCGCGCGTGCGCTGTTTCCAACACTCCATCAAGAAGAGGAGATGCTATGAACTCGATTCGCAAAGTGGTTTACGCCGCACTGTTGATGATCAGCGCCTTTCGTCTGGCGCCGGGCCAGGCCTCGGCGCAGGATGCCAGAGGGACGTTTGCTCTGGCTCACGAGGTCCATTGGCAAAACGCGATTGTGCCGGCTGGAAAGTACCGATTCAACCTGGGATTGACGGGTGCGCGGGAGATGCTTGTGCTTCGCAACCTCGGCCCCAACGGAGAAATGTTCATGCTGCCGGTGGGCGTTATTGGAGAAGCTGAACCGGGTCCGAGCAGGATCGTGGTGGTCTCGCGATCAGGAATAGAATTTGTCAGCACGATGCAGCTTCGCGAGTCGGAAATCGCATTGCAATTTGCAGTGCCTTCTGAAACCCGCGAAGTGGCTCAGGCGGTCGCAACCACGACCTTATCGGCTCGTTAAGCGCCCGGCGAACGCCCGAGATCGGATAACCCACTGCTCTCGGGCTTTTTAGTGTCTTTTCATTGCCCAGGGGATTTCTTCTTCCAGATTTTTCTGGCGCGAGCTGCTTGGGCAAGGCCTAGCTCAGCCTCGCCGAAGGGACGTTCCCTTTCACGTCATCGCTCAGCACAATCGCTTCGGCGATTTCTTTCATCGGCTTGCGCTTTTGCCGGCTCTGCCGTTGCAGTGCGAGGTAGGCTTGTTCTTCGCTTAGTCCGAAGTCGCGCTGCAAAATTCCTTTCGCGCGCTCCACAACCTTGCGGGTCTGTAATTGTTGGGCGAGGTTGGAGTTGACATCTTCCAGCCGCGCCATCTCGATTTCGGCGCCGACAAGAAATCCGATGGTCGAAATCAGACGAATCTCATGCGGGCGATAGACGTGATGCTGGCGATGCTGCAGGTTGATCACGCCGACGCCGCGGCCGCGGCACATTAGCGGCACCGACAAAAACGCCTCATAGCTGTCTTCCGGCAGCTCGTGGAAGAATTGAAAGCGCGGATCGAGCGCTGCGCGCTCGGAGATTGCCACCGGCTCCTGATGTTCGGCAACCCAGCCGGTAATGCCCTGCCCTACGCGCAATTTCAGGGAATCGACCATCTCCGGACGCGGATTCCTGGAAGCCCGCAAAATAAGGTGATCGCCTTCAAGAACGTAGATCAGGCAGGAATCGCACTTCACCAAAGCGGAAGCAAAGTCGACGACCCGAGTCAGGACTTTATGAAAACTCTCAGCGGTGGCGAGCTGGGCGCTGATCTCGTGCAGTAAGTCAACATGCGAATCTTCAATTGTTAATAAGCTGTCCATGTTCAAGAGTAGAGCGGGATGGACGGTGTGTCTAATTCCAAATTTCAATCAATACGATTCAGGATTTGGCAGGAGGGTTATCGTTTTTTAACATCTCTTGCGGAGGCGCTGCATCGTCGCGCGAATCTGCATTATCGGCACTCCAAAATCCTCACCACAGTGGAGAGGGAGGTGCGCAGGGTAAATCAGTTCACGGCTTCGCTTCCAGGTCCATCGGTTTCACTGGCAAGTCCCAGTGCGCGTCGAGGATTTCGAAGCGCCGTTGCTCTTCGCGCTGGAATGTCTCCTGGTCGGGATACATCTGCTTTTGCAGCGAGGCTTCGTCGAAGGGTTCGTTGGCTACGGTTGCGTTCTGGAAGACGATGGTGACGCGATAGTCCCAGCGGCCGTCTTCGGTGGTGTGGTAGCGCGGCTGATCCATCCAGACTTTGGCGATGCGTCCCATTTCCATCTCTTTTTTCAGTACGGGAAAGTGATTCTTCTTGAAGAGTTTGAGGAATTCTTCTGCGTGTCCCCATTTGGTTTTGTAGTAGTACTCGACGATAAATGGCTTGCCGGAAGCGGTTGGCGCGGATTGCGCGCCGGAGGGGGCAGATACAGCAAACGTGAGCATTAAGAGCAGCGCGGAGATACAGGTCGTTCGGGTCATAGAGGCCTCCGAGTGAATACCCGCTTGTACACTAACCGAGTGGCAAATGAAAAGCGACAAGTGAAACGCGGGCGAAGGCCAGCACATGGGCGGCAGATCCTTCAGCTTTTCGAGGACGGCGACCGCGCCTTAATCGCGGCGGATATTGCCGAAGTGCGGCGCATCTATGCCGTGGATTATGAGCAGTATGACGGGTCGGGTGCGTCATGCAGTCGGCAAAAGTTGATTCACAAACTAACGTCGAGAGAAATCCGATTTCTCTCCATGCGTTCGACGGGACGCCACGTTCGCATGCTGCGCGATGACGTAGCTATCGTGCATGGCGCGGAGGAGGATGAGATCAAGCAGGGCGGCCGTCGGCTGCGAGTGAATTACATTTACATGGACGTCGTGAGAAAGCGTGGCGGGAAGTGGCAGATCGTCGCGTCACAATTGGCGAAACGCGCTGATGACAAACTGTAGCTATGATTGGCGGCTCACAGTGGATGAAGCGTTGATGCGATTCTGCCAGTGGCTCCAGATAAACCACAGCACTCCAGCGACGAGGACGACCATGATCACCGCATCGAACTTGTGGAAGTATTTGCCCAGCTCGCGCCAGTTCTGGCCGAGTTTCATGCCGAGATAGGCTAACGCGAGGCACCAGGGCCAGGAACCGAGAAACGTGTAGAGATGAAAACGTGCGCGGGGCATGCGCGCAATGCCGGCGGGCAGAGCGATGAAGGTTCGAATTACGGGTAGCAGCCGTCCGATGAAGACGGCGAGGTAGCCCCAACGCCGAAAGAAGCGGTCGGCCCAATCGAGCTCGCGGCGGCCCATTAAAATCCAGCTGCCGTAACGCTCGACTAAGGGGCGACCGCCGTAACAGCCAATCTCGTAAGCGACGAGCGAGCCGAGGTTGCAGCCGATGGCTCCGGCGGTCGCGACCCAAAACAGCTTAAAGGTGCCTGTGTAAACCAGATAGCCGGCGAACGGCATGATCAGCTCGGAGGGCAACGGAATGCAGGCCGACTCTATAGCCATGAGAAGCATGACTCCGGCGTAGCCGGTCGAGCTGACTACTGAGTTGATGAAAACGAAGATTACCGCCAGGACTTTCTCACTCATAGGGAAAAACAGTTGCCGATTTCTGGTTCTCAGTTGTTAGTTTTTGGAAGAGGCCGTGCTCCGATCAGAACGACTCCCACGTTGTACTACACAAGATCAAGTGTACTGGAAGGTGGGTAAGGTCAGGAGCGCTCGGAATCCGATCTCTTTAAAACGACCCATCCTGAGTAAAGGTGTAACCGGGCAGCGAGGCGCCCTGCGGGCTCTTGGTGACTTTAATGCGTACAGTCGGAGCGTCGGGGGCAGTAATGCCGGCCGGCCGCAGCATGGCGAATTGCGTAAAGACTTCGCTGTAAACCTTGGTGACGAGATAATCCTGACCGTCAGTGTCGTTGCGCCAGACTTGCCCGAGTTGAATGGAGTTTACGGCCACGAAATCTTCCTGAAGTTATGAGGATGTATCCAGAGTATCGGGGCGAATGGCGCGAGTCAATTCCATCGCTGGTTACTTTTGGGCGATAGGGCTCGTGGCGCTATCAACTTGCGGCTCTGCTAACATGATGGGCTCACTGATTTCGAAGAAGGAGTCTTGAACTTCATGGCTCGCGGCGTAACTCCCCGACAGCCTGCGCGCAGCGGACGGCAGGACCGTGTCTCGCGGCCGGTTGCGGCGAAGATTCCGAAGGTATTGGGCGGGAAAAAGAAAGCTTTCACTCCAGCTGCGAGAACGCCAGCTAGCGGCAAGATTGGAAGTGCGAAATCTGCGAAGAAAACTTCAGCTTACAATCCGACTGAGCCGAGCCGCGTGGCCGAAATTCTCAGGCGGCTCGATCAGCTTTATCCCGACGCGACTTGCGCTCTCACGCATAGCAGCGCCTGGGAGCTGCTGGTAGCAACGATTCTGTCGGCACAATCGACCGATGTAAATGTGAATCGCGTCACTCCGGAGCTGTTTCGAAAGTATCCGACGGTGGAAGCGTTCGCGGCACTCGATCCAGAACAGTTGCAACCTGACATTCGCTCGACCGGGTTTTTCCGCAACAAATCGAAATCGGTGGTTGGCGCGGCGAAGAAAATTGTTGCCGATTTCGGCGGGCAAGTGCCGATGAACATGAACGAGCTGCTCACCTTGCCCGGAGTCGCACGCAAGACCGCGAACGTAGTGCTGGGCACGTGGGGGAAGATTGCCGATGGCGTCGTGGTGGATACACATGTTCACCGTATCTCGCGGCGGCTCGAGCTCACCACGAATAGTGACCCGCAGAAGATCGAGCAGGATTTGATGCGGATCATTCCGCGGGAAAGATGGATTCTGTTTTCGCATCAAGTCATATGGCACGGACGTAAGCTTTGCTTCGCGCGCAACCCGAAGTGCGCCGATTGCCTGCTTGAGAACATTTGCCACGCCGGGGACAAGACCTGGAGCACGGTGGAGATGCATAAGAACGCGAAGGCCTGAGGTTTCGCATCTCCCGAGGTCGCTGCCGTGTTCAGCCATTTCACTCTGGTAAACTTTTCTTTCGCCAATCCTTGTCAGGTCTTCAACTCTCATGCGCACATTCATCCGCTTTGCTATGGTCATTCTTATGAGTACTTTTGTCAGTGAAACTTTTGCCGCGGCGCAAGCCATCTCCGCACCGCAAGTCATTACTGATCCCAAGCAGATCGCTTCCAAACCGAATGCCCAGGTTGAACCCAAGAGCCTGACGATCGAAAAGCTCTACATGACGCGTCAGGTGGGGCGCGCTACGTGGTCGCCGGATGGCAAGAGTATTGCGTTCATCTCGAATATGAGCGGACGGAATAATCTGTGGCTCGTGGCGGCCGAGGGCGGATGGCCGGTACAGCTTACGGTGAGCGACCAGCGGCAGACTGCGCCGACGTGGTCGCCGGATGGGAAGTGGATCGCGTATCAATCGGACTACGACGGGGATGAGCAGTGGGACATTTTTCTGGTTTCGCCGAAGACTGGCAAAGTGGTGAACCTGACCAGCACGCGCGAAATTGCGGAGATGGATCCGACGTGGTCGCCGGATGGACGTTATCTGGCTTATCTGGTTAAGCCGAAAACTTCGGCCGCTTCGGAAATCGATGTTTACGACACGTTGATGCGGGAGGTGAAGCACCTCACCGCGAATACTCCGCAGGATAAGCGCAATTCGGCTCCCATCTGGTCGAAAGATGGCAAGTACATCGTGTATTCGCAGGAGCAGGCTAAGGGAACGGATTCCAATGTATTTATCGCCGAGGTTGCGACGGGAGTAAGCACGCTGCTGACGCCGCACGAAGGCGAGCAGATTTTTTCGGCAAACGATGTTTCTCCGGATGAGAAACATGTCCTTATCACTTCCAATGCAGGGAACGGCTATGACAACGTTGGCCTGCTCGAAGTTACTTCGAAGAAGATTTCATGGGTTACAAAAGAGAAATGGGAGATCCGAGGCGGCGAATTTTCGCCCGATGGCAAGCACGTAACTTTCAGCGCCAACGTTGATGGCAATGAAGATGTTTATCTTCACGATATTTCTACCGGTAAATCGACCGCGTTGCCGCTGCCAAAAGGCGTGAACCAGATGGCCGGCGGCCAATACGCCTTCACGAAAGACGGATCGCGGCTGCTCTATTCCCACAATGGCCCGACTGCTCCGGGCGATCTGTGGGTTTACACGTTGTCCACGGCCAAGTCGCACCAGGTCACGCACTCCCTCGTGGCGGGCATCCGTTCGGAGGACATGGTCGAGCCTTATCTGGTTCACTATCCCAGCCGCGACGGCAAGTGGACCATTTCCGCATTTCTCTATGTGCCCTTCAACATGGCGCGCAACGGGCAGAATGCGGCCATCGTTTACATCCACGGCGGTCCGGCATCGCAGACCATGAATTCGTTTAACCGATTCGTGCAGTTTGCGGTGAACCAGGGATACATGGTGCTGGCGCCGAATTACCGCGGATCAACTGGCTACGGTAAGGAATTTCAACAGGCCAATTTGTTCGATATGGGCGGCGGCGATTTGCAAGATGTTCTTGCCGGCGTTGACTGGATCAAGCAGACGGGGCATCTAGATCCCAAGAAGATTGCGGTGATGGGGGGAAGCTACGGCGGATATCTCAGCATGATGGCGGTTACGAAAGCACCGGAGCTTTGGGCGGCAGGCGTGCCGATTGTGCCCTTTGTGAATTGGTTCACCGAGATTGAGAACGAAGATCCGGTACTGCAGCAGAGCGATCTGGCGACCATGGGCGATCCGGTGAAGAACAAAGCACTGTACGAAGAGCGCTCGCCGATTAACTTTATCGATCAGGTGAAAGCGCCACTGCTGCTGCTGGCCGGGGGCCACGATCCGCGATGTCCGGAGTCAGAGACGCAGCAGGTGGTCGATGCCATAAAAAAGCGCGGGGGAACGGTCGATTACAAGATTTACAAGAACGAGGGCCACGGATTCGCACGCGTGGAAAATCAGATTGATGCTTACCAGCGCGTTGCCGATTTCTTGCTGGCGCATGTAGTGCCGGCGGACTGCAGTTGCTCGCTCAGCGAGTAGCCCGGGGTTGCGGCCCAGCGTTGCGGATGGCTTTGACCAGACCTGGGATGGTGAATTCTTCAGCTGCGATATCGACGGGCATGCCGAATTCGCGCAGAGTGGAAGAGGTTACCGGGCCGATGGAAGCCATCAGAACCCCTGCTAGTCTCTTCGCGCGCATCCGGCGCGAACCCAAAAGTTCCGAGAAATTTCTTACGGTCGACGAACTTGTAAATGTCACCACGTGTGGACGTTTTCGGGGACTTGCCAGCACCGCCTGCAGGCGTTTGCTGGAAGATTCCGGCATAACGGTTTCGTAGGCTTCTACGACATCCACATGCGCTCCGGCTCGACGCAGTTCGTTGGGGATCACATCGCGTGCAACTTTGGCTCGGACCAGCAAAACGCGCTTCCCTTTTACCTTGTTTCTTAAGCTGCAGACCACGGATTCGGCGACGTACTCTTCGGGAACTACGTCAACTTTGGTGCCCCGCTTTTCGATCGCTTTCCTGGTTGCGGGGCCGATAGCTGCAATTCGCATGTTCGCCAGAGACGCCTTCGTCAGCCTTAGTTGCGTCATCCGATCCCACATCGCTTCGACGCCGTTGACGCTGGTCAGGATGAGCCAGTCGTAATTGACGAGAATTCTTAGCGCGTTGTCGAGTGGTTTGAAACTGCGCGGTTTGCGGATTTCGATGAAATGGGATTTCGAGGACGGTCGCGCCCAATTTGCGCAACTCCGCTGAGAGCGCGCCTGCCTGATGGCGGGCGCGGCCGACCAGAATCCGGATTCCGCTTAGCGATAGATTTGTTGAGGACTTGCTCTTCCTGCTCATGGTTAAATTTGGCGGGCAGAGTGCCCACCCAGCACATATCTCTATTCGCTCTCGTTCTTTCTGCTTGTTCCCAGACCCTGCTCTTTCATCATGCGGGCCACGCCGGAAATGGCTGAGTCGTTTGAGTTCTCCAATGATGCGATTACGTTGACCTGGTCTTCCTTAACGACGATTCTGGCTGAGTTTGAACTTGCCTTCGATTTTCGTCGCGGCGATTTCAAAGCCCACGATCTGGCGCAGCATATTCTCGCGGTATTTTGCGCTCAGGTCTTCCCACTGGCGGCGATAAGCGGGCTCGAAGGTTCCCACCAGCTCATATAACATCCCGCGAAGTTCGTTTTCTGAGGAAAAAAGTCTTGCTTCGCCGTAGACGTGGACGGCGGCATAGTTCCAGGTGGGAACGCTTTCGTGCACGGTGTAGTTGCTGGGAGAAATGTAGGAGTGAGGGCCATGAAAGATCGTCAGGCACTGCGGATGCTGCTCGAGATACTGCCAGTGCGGGTTGGCCTTGGCGACGTGACCGCGCATGGTCACGCGGTCGCCCTCCGTTTGCACGAACAAAGGCAGATGCGTGGCGTAGGGACCAGCGTCGGTCGTTGAGATCAGGGTGGCGAATGGATTGGCGCGCATGAAGGAGACGGCTTCTTCGTGGTTGCGCACGCGGAAATGTTCCGGAATGTACACGATGCTCTTTCGTCCCTCCGGGACTGGTTGACGATTTGTTGACATGCCCACGGCTTACGCCGTGGGCTGCATTCTTTCGCCGCTTCGCGGCTCGCTGACGTTTGAGCTTTTGCGTACGTGCAGAACTTTTTCTACTTCGGCGATCACCACACCGGCTCCGTCTTTTACTTGTATGGAGAAAACAGGCTCATATTTTGGGAGCACGTTCAGTTTCTCGCGAATGTCGTCGATCTGGCTATCGGATAAACGAAATTGGGCGCGGACAGTTCCCTTCCCTGGCTTGCGGTAACGGATGGTCGCGGCTTTGTCCCAAACGATGTAGTCGCGGCCGAGGTTCGCCATCAGCATAAGCATATAGAAGGCGTCAGTCATGGCGAAGAGCGATCCGCCGAAGTGAGTGCCGACGTAGTTGGCGTTCCACCAGCGGAGTTTCATTTTCACGTCGATCGCTTTCATGTCGGGCGCGATGTGCGAGACGCGGATGCCGGCACCCAGGAATGGAGGCCAGAGGTTTATCCAGCGGCGGAGCGCATGCGAATCTTTCGTGCCGCCGAGAAACTGCAGGAGAGCGCTGCGGGCCTTCATACGAGAGTCACGGTTGCGGAGGGACGGCCAAGCCCCGGCCGTAGACGGCTTCCAGGATCTCGTCTCCGCCGCGGGCGAGCAAGGTGTCGCCAACCTCATTGCCCAGGTTTTCGGAATCGTTGAGATTGCCGTCTCGCGATTCGCGCAGGAGCTTTGATCCATCAGGGTCGGCGACGATAGCTTCGAGATGCAGCTTGCCATTTTTCATTTCTGCGAAGGCGCCGATGGGGACCTGGCAACCTCCGCCGAGGCGGTTGAGCAGAGCGCGTTCGCAGGTGGTGGCGGCGCGGGCATTCGGGTCGTTCAGGAATTCGAGATGCTTGCGCGTGGTGGTGTCGCCTTGCCGGATTTCAATGCCGAGGGCTCCCTGACCGGCCGCAGGGCACATGACTTCGGCGGGGATGATCTGTTTGATTAGCTCGGTTCTCCCCAGGCGCTTGAGGCCGGCTGAGGCAAGGATGATCGCGTCGTATTCGCCTTGTTCGAGTTTGCGCAGTCGCGTATCGACGTTGCCGCGCAACGGATGAATATCGAGATCGGGACGAATCGCTTTCAGTTGCGCCTGGCGGCGAAGGCTCGATGTGCCCACGCGCGCACCTTTGGGCAGATCGTTGATGTTCGAGTAACGGCGTGAGCAGAATGCGTCGCGCGGATCTTGACGTTCGGTGATGGCGGCGATTTCGAATCCCGGGGGAAGCTCGGTAGGAAGGTCTTTCAACGAATGGACGGCGAGATCGACGCGACCGGCGGCCAGGGCTTCTTCGATTTCTTTGGTGAAAATTCCTTTGCCAAGCCCGCCCTTGGTGCCGACCATTGCGAGTGGTACGTCCGTGATTTTGTCGCCGGTGGTGTGGATGATTTCGATTTCGACTTCGTGACCGTGAGCGCGCAGTAGCGCGGAGATGTAGTTGGCTTGCCACAGGGCGAGCTGCGAGCCGCGGGAGCCGATGCGGAGTTTCGTGGGAGAGTGGCCGTTGTTATGAGATTCAGTCATTGAGGAATGGCGCGAGTTTCACAAAATTGTCTCTTCGGAGGTCGGTTTTGGTTTTATACCCACGGCTACGGTGCGGGCTGCAATCTTTCGTCGGGATGCGACCGGGTTAGTGATGCGTCTCTGCTTCTTTCTTGCCCTCACATTCCCTATTTGCCTGGGACGCCGGGCCTTTTTCTTTGTCGTGCAAGTTGAACAGCTTGCGCACGACATCAATCACCGTCGTCGCCTCCGCCTCGCGCGCCGCGGTCTTCAGCGTGGTGATCGGTGTGTGCATGACCTTGTTAATGATGCCCCGAGTCAAAGCCTCGACGGCCATTTCCTGTTCCGGCGTGAGCGCACCCATGCGGCCGCGCACGCGGTCGATTTCCGCCTGGCGGATGGTCTCGAGATGATCTTGCAGGCTCACGATCGTCGGCACCACGTCGAGCGTGTGCAGGCGCGCTTCGAAGCGGGCTTTAAAGTTTTCCACCTCGCTGGAGATTATGGCTTCGGCGAGTTCGGCTTCTTTGTGGCGGTCGGCTACGTGGCTGCTTACGGCCTGCTGCAGATCGTCAATGTCGTAGGCGAAGATGCCGTCAAGCTTGGCCATTTCCGGCGAGACGTCGCGGGGAACGGCAATGTCGATGAAGAACATGGGCTTGTTCTTGCGGCGGGCGAGGAACTGCTCTCCGTGCTCTCGTCGGAAGATGGCATGAGGCGAGCCCGTCGAGGTGATGACGATATCGGCTTTGTCGCAGGAGTTGTAGAGATCATCGAATTTGATGGCCTGGCCATTGAAACGCTGCGCCAGTCCGATGGCGCGCTCGTAGGTGCGGTTGGCGACGAAGATTGAAGCGCAGCCGTGAGCCATTAAGTGACGCGCGGCCAACTCGCTCATCTTGCCGGCACCGACGATGAAGACGTTCTTGCCTTGCAGAGTTCCGAAGATCTTTTTTGCCAACTCGACGGCAACTGACGCGATCGAAACCGAGGAGGAACCGACGGCAGTCTCGGTGCGGACGCGTTTCGCTACGGCGAAGGCGCGGGTGAAAAGTTGATCGAGTTGTCCGCGGACGGCGCCGACGGCGCGGGCGGTGGCGTAGGCCTCTTTTACCTGACCGAGAATCTGAGCTTCGCCGACCACCATCGAATCGAGGCTGGCGGCTACACGAAACACGTGCCGCACTGCATCTTTTTCGCGGAACTCGTAGAGATGGGCATCGAGATCTTCCGGCTTCAACTGGAAATGATCGTGCAGAAAGCCGCGCAGGTCGGCCGAGCCGTTGGTGGTGTGGGTGATCATTTCCACACGGTTGCAGGTGGAGATGATCATGCCCTCTTCGATTCCGGGATGCGCCGTAAGATCGCGGCAGCAATCAGGCAGGCGCGACTCGGGGATCGCCAGGCGCTCGCGCACTTCGAGCGGAGCGCTCTTGTGATTCACGCCGATGAGCTGGTATCTCATGAGGCAAACCTGTGAATCGTCGAAAAGTAGTTCGCGGCCCAGGCCACGATGGCGGCGACAAAGGCACATGTTGCCAGCACGGCGGCGCGGCGGCCTCGCCATCCGGAGTTCCAGCGGGTGAAGACCATGATCATGTAGACGACCCACATGAGGATGGAGAGGAAAATCTTGGGATCGGTGAAATCGACGTGGCCGTAGGCCGACATGGCGACCACGGAGCCCGTGATCAGGCCAAGGGTCATGAAAGGAAAGCCTAGCAGCAGCGAGCGGTAGCCGATCTGATCGATGACTTCCAGCGCCGGAAGGAATGAAATCAGGCTGCTGGGTTTCTTTGTCTTGAGGCGGCGCTCCTGCACGAGATAGAGCAGGCTGGCGCCGAAGCTGAGCATAAGGGCAGCATATCCAGTAAAGATAAGGATGATGTGCGCAACTAACCACCCTTTGTGCTGCACGAAGGAGGTAAGCAGAACCGGCTGCTCGTCGACTGCCGCGACGAAGGTCAGGAAGAACACGATGGGAAACACGACGACGCCGGGCGAGGTGGTTTTGTAGATGGCGTAAATGATCATGAAAAACGTCATCGAGAAGAACGCGAGCAACGACTCCCCGTTGTGAACGGAAGCCCAGACGACGTGATCGGAAAGAAACAACTCCACCAGGGATACGAAGTGAAAGACCATGCCCAGGCTGGCGGCATGTAACGCGATGCGGCTGAACAGGTCGCTGGTTCGGCGAATAGCAAAGAAGGCATAGATCAGCCCTATAAAGTAGCAAGCCAGCGCGAAGCGTAACCAAAGCAATGACATATTTCAGGTAAGTATCTGAGCAGGCTGGGTTTAATGCAAGCCGGCGCTATTCCTTGCGCCCGGCTTAAGTGATGTCGTTCGACTGTCCCCAGCGAACCCAATCCTTTTCCACGAATTATATTCTCCACAGATTTCAGCGAATGGGAAACGCTAAGAATCACGCGTATTTGTGATCCAAATCACACTGGCTCTCTAGTCTACCCCCAAACCGGAGAGCGATTCGTCAAGCGACGCCGCGTCGATCACCAGGCGGCGGCCATCGGCTTGCAGATTTTCCAATTCGTCGAAGGCGCGAAAAAGCCGCAGCTTCGCGGCGGCATACTGCTCCGGCTCGGTCAAAGAACGGTGGTGATCCGACGCCCACGCGGCCGCGGAACTCTGTGGCAGAAAGACGCTGACGGCGTAGGTCTGTTTTCGGTCGGAGGTCACGTCGAAAACAAATTCCGTGGCCGGAGCTTCGCGATCTTCCGCCAGCGCCGGACGCTGCCCCACGAAATAGTACTGGTAGACGTATCCCTGCGCCCCGGCATAAGTTTTCAGGCGGCGAACAGCTTTGTCGGCGACCATGACGCCATTATGCGCTTTCGCGCGAGGGCGCGGTATGAGATCGGAGCGCCAAGAAATCTGGCAGACCCCGAGGGGTGCCCGGCTTGCGGCGTCGCCTGAAGCAGTGCTAGCCTCAACTGGAACCGCACCGCGAAGGCCCGAATCATGCGCCGTGTAGCTGTTTCAGTTCTTGTGATATCCGTGATACTCGCCGCGGGCGTTCTGGCGCCGGCCTATGCGCAGTTCGAAACTCGATCGAGTTTTCTAATTCCTGGCACGACCGATCCTTACTCCCTCTTGGTCGGCGACTTCAACGGCGACGGGATTTTTGATTTAGCGGTTCTCAACAGCGTACAAAATACTACCGGGAGCGTGGAGATCTGGTTCGGGAACGGCAACGGGACGTTCCGGCAGGGTGCTACTTATTCGTTACCCCTTCCAGTCTTCTTCGGCGCAACGGCTGACCTTCGAAACAACGGGTTAACTGATCTCGTTGTCGCCCCTTATGGCGGACAGGACGTGTACGTTCTTCTAGGCAATGGCGACGGCACGTTTCAGGTCTCGGTCGCGTATCCGGCTGGGATCGGCGCGGACATGGTGGCCGTTGGCCGTTTCACTAGCGGGCAACAACCCGATGTGCTTCTTCTTGAAGAAAACCCGTGCAATTGTTTGCAGGTGCTGCCCGGCAACGGCGACGGCACGCTGGGAACGGCGATCACAACGCCCCTGCCGTTCAACATGGCTGGCTACGCAGTCACCGTGGGGGACCTCAACAATGACGGCAAGCTGGATGCGGCAGTGTCGGGCACAGGCGACACTTCGATAGTGGCCATCATGCTCGGCAACGGTGACGGCACATTTACTGTCGGCGAATCGTACGAAGTCGGGGAGGAGCCCGAGTCTATTTCGACAGGGTTTTTCACCGCAAACAAAAAAAAGATTGACCTGGTTGTTGGGAACGAGGAAGGGTACAGCATAAGCGTGCTGCTCGGGAATGGGGATGGCACATTCCAGCCCGCCGCAAATTACGACACCCATTTCCCAGGCTGGGTAATTGCTCAAGACTTCAGCGGAGATGGTAAAACCGACATTGCCGCAGCGAACGCATTGTTCCCGCCGGGCGTGACCGTGTTTCACGGCAACGGCGACGGCACATTTCAGCCTGGGGTTTTCTATCCCGCCGGCCAGGAGGGAAACTACATCGCCTCGGGTGACTTCAACGGCGATCACCGGCCCGATCTGGTCGAGGTGGACCACGAGCGCGGGGTTATTACCACCCTGCTGAACACCGGCGTGGTGAGTTTTTCACCCACCACCCCGCTGAATTTCAAGAAGCAAGCCGTCGGCAAAACCAGCGCGCCCCAGAGCGTCACGCTCACCAACACAGGGGCCACGGAACTGAAGATTCAGTCGATGACGGCCAGTACCGAGTTCGCCGTGACCTCAACCTGCGGCGACAGAGTCGCGGCCGGGGCGAACTGCACGATCAGCGCGACCTTCTCCCCGACAAAGCAGGGCGCGGTGCAGGGGACGATCTCAATCCTCGACAGTGCTTCCACCAAACCGCAGGTGATCGAACTGCTGGGCGCAGGTACCTAGCCTGCTGCCCTACACCCTAATGTTCGATCGCTAACGATTTCCTTCCCATCTGCCGATATTTCTCCCATGCCGCACTGGAATTGGTACGCGCTGGGCGTGATGGCCGCTCTCCTCTCCGGGCAGCAGTATTATATTTTCCGCATTCAGCAAACTGCGAAAAAGCGCGATGAGTTGTTTCGCATTCTGGCGGAAAACGCCGCCGACATGATTGCGCTGGTCGACGTGAAAGGACATCGGCTCTACAACAGCCCCGCATACAAGAGAATTCTGGGATATTCCGCGGCGGAGCTTGGAGAAACATCGGCCTTCGAGCAGATTCATCCCGACGATCGTTTCAAGATTCTCGAAGCGGCGCGCGAAGCGAGAGAGACAGGCACAGGCAGGCAACTGGAATATCGCATTCGCCACAAAGACGGAAGCTGGCGGGTGCTGGAATCGATTGCCCGGGCGATCCGCGATGAGAAGGGCGAGGTTACGAAGCTGGTGATCGTGAATCGCGACATCACCGAGCGCAAGCACGCGCAGGAGCAATTGGAGCACAATTCGTTTCACGACGCTCTAACCGGACTGCCGAACCGGAGACTGTTCCTCGACCGGCTGCAACACGTATTCGATCGCTCACAGCGAAGCCTGGAGCATTGCTATGCCGTGCTGGTCGTTGATCTGGACGCTTTCAAGAAGCTCAACGACAGTATCGGAGCGGCTCTTGGCGATCACGTGCTGATGGAAGTGGGCCGCCGGATCGGCGCTTGTCTCAGGGACGAAGATACCATCTCGCGGCACGCGGACGATTTGCCAATGAAGAGCGCAGTGCTCTCCAGAATGGGCGGGGACGAATTCACCATTCTTCTGGAAGGGGTGCAAGATCCGAGCGACGCAATGCGGGCAGGTACGCGGATTCTCGCCGCCTTATCTCTGCCGATCGTGGTTGCAGGACGCGAGGTTCAGGCTGGAGCCAGCGTTGGCATTGCCCTCAGCACCGCCGCGCACCAGCGCGCCGACGATGTTCTGCAGGAAGCGGACACGGCGATGCGCCGGGCCAAGGCACTGGGGGGAGACCGTTGCGAGGTGTTCAGCGAGGCGATGCATGCCCGCGCCGTCAACCAGCTTCGACTGGAAGAGGAACTGCGGGATGCGCTGCAGAAACGCCAATTCCAGCTTTACTACCAGCCGATCATCGACTTGAAGACCGGGCAGATCACAGGCTTCGAGGCGCTTCTGCGATGGCAGCATCCGGAGCAGGGCCTAATATCGCCCTACAAATTTCTGGCGACGGCGGAGAGCACCGGGCTGCTCGCCTCCGCCGGCCAATGGGTGATTGCGGAAGCCTGCCGGCAGTTGCGCTCATGGATAGTAGAAATGCCCGACCTGGCTGCGATCACGATGAGCACCAACATTTCGGCTACTCAGTTAGCGGATGGGAGATTCGTGGCCGAACTGCAGAATGCCTTACGGGAAACCGCCGTCGAGCCGTCGCAGCTGCGGCTGGAGATGACGGAAACGGTGGCCGCGGCCGATCCGAAACTGACTGCCGCGATTCTTTCGAATTTGAAAAAACTTCGCGTGGCCGTGATTCTGGATGATTTTGGAAGTGGCAATTCTTCACTGATAGCTCTTCGTCAGTTCCCGGTCGAAGCCGTGAAGATCGACCGCTCGCTGATCGGCACTATGTTGCTCGACCGCAGTGCAGCGGAGATTGTCGAGTTGATCGTGATGCTGGGACACAAGTTGAAGTTGAAGATAATCGCGGAAGGAATTGAATCTGCGAGACAGCTTGAGCACCTGCAGACGCTCGGCTGCGAACTCGGCCAGGGGTACCTCTTCTCTCATCCTGTCGATGGCAGGGCAGCGCTGCAACTGATGCGGCAAAAAAACCACATGCCGCACACCAAGCAGGCGCGCACGGCAAATTGACGACGCTGGGTCTTGGCAAACGCAATTCTGGCGCAGTTTTTGGTTCCGATTTCTGGGCGCGCTGTCTATACTCTTCTCGCCGATGCTCACTCCGAAAGCCAGACACATTCGCTGCACTACCTGGGCAGTCACCGGACTTGAGGCTGGGGCGATGTTGTTCGTCGCGGGATTGCTGCTGCTTTATCTGAATCCCTTCTGGCATTTTGATGAAGGCGGCTTTCTGGATTGGCGGGTTTACTGGTGGAACGGAACTGGAGAAATATTCGCCGCCGTGGGCCTGGTGATCGAGGCGTTGGCGCTGGTTGGATCGGCGGCCGTGCTGGTCTCGCGGATTGCCGGTCGCCGATTGTGGCCTTACGGCGTGGCGGGCCTGGTTGTTTTTTGTGCGGCAGGATGGATCGTATTCTCCGGATTTACTCGCACCCTGGACGCGCACTTTGAATGGGACGCAGGGGATGGTTTCAGCGTCTTTCGCGTGCAGCCTCCGGACGCTGCCGCGAGCGATCCGGGGGTGAGCGGAAATCCTCTGTGGCGATCGGTCGTCGAGATACAGATTCAGCCGCTCCTACGAGGGTATTTCAAGCTCAACGACTGGCAGAAAATGAATGGTGAGATCGCCGTCAAAGTGCTCGCCATCATCCCGATTGCCTGGCCGGTCGGGCTGGGAAGCGGCGGAGAGACTTGGGAAGATCCGGACGAGACAGCACTGATGCGGGCGGCGGCGCAGGAGGACCTGAAAGCTCTTCAACAGTTGTTATCGACGGCGTCACCTGCGGACGTGAATGCGCTGGATCAGGGCGGGCAAACCGCATTGATCCTGGCCTGCCAGAATCCGAAAGCAAATTCTGAAGTGGTAAAGGCTCTGCTCGCCGCCGGCGCGGATGTGAACCTGCGTGCGCGCAACGGCTATGCGGCTTTGACCTGGGCGCAAGCGCGGAAGAATAACGACGTAGCCCGAATATTACGGCGTGCCGGGGCGCGCCCGTAGACGGCATAATTAAGCCGGTTCACCCAGAAATCGAAAAGCTGCTCATCCATCAATCTTCGCATCGCGCAACTGCTTGACTGCGGTCTCTGAAGTGACCGGCGAATAGTAAACTTCCTTGAAAGTGTACGAGCGGGCTTTGGTGGCGAGAACGGGCATGATCTCAATGTGCCAGTGGTAATCTTCATCGATCGTCTTCCAGTAACCCAGGGTTTTCGAGGGATGCAGGCTGTTGGGAGAGGTGTGCAAGACGAGATGAAAGCTTTCCGTCAGTGCTCGGATGCGCTGCAGGGTGCGACGAATCAGGGCGGCGAGATTCACTCGCAAGCCGGGCTTCGACAAACCGGTGCGCTCGAAAGACGCTTCGTGATTGCGCGGCAGAATCCAGGTCTCGTAGGGCACGCGCGGCGCGTAGGGTCCGATTGCGACATAATCTCCGCGGGCTTCGATGACGCGCGAGGCCTGGCGCTCTTCCTGGCTGAGAATGTCGCAGAAGACGCAGCGCTCTTTGCCGACAAAATATTCGCGACCGGCGCGTAACTCGTAAAGGACACGCCGGGGTACGAAGGTGGTTGCGGTGATCTGGGAAGTCGGGTGGCTGAATTCCTGCCCTGAACCGGGACCAAAATCTTTGAAGAGGCTTACGTACTTGATGCGGGAGTCGCGTTTGAGATCCAAAATGCGCTCCGCAGCGAGTCGCAGGAATTGCCCAATCTCGTCGTCGCTGGCCCGCCAGAGATGCCGGTCGTGCACCGGATTTTCTACCAGTACTTCATGGGCTCCGACGGAGTTCATGCGGTCGTAGAGGCCGTCGCCGCGACGGGCGGGCTCGCCTTCGATGTGATAAAGCGGATGGGGATGAACCATCGAGCGAGCCGACCACCCAACGGAAGACGGCACCGCAGCAACGACTTGCGTGGCCTCCGGCGAGTCTGGGCAGAAGCGGCATGCGGTTTCCGAAGCGGGAGCGAAGGCGCCGTCGTCTCCGGTCATGACCCAGGACCGGGTAATGGGATCTTTGCGGAGTTCCATGTGTAAGGAGAACACCGAGACCAAATTGCGTCAACTGCCATTTCGCAAGCGCAAAGCCTTACCGCAGTTGTTGCTTCATGTGTGTACTCGTCACGAAAATCGGGCATGCGGCTTTGTTATAATCCGCGCCAAGCCCTCATCTGACTGAAGCAATGACCGAGCCTTCCACGCCGCTTATGCGGCAGTATGCCGCCGTCAAGAAAGAACATCCCACTGCGCTGCTGTTTTTCCGCCTGGGAGACTTCTACGAGCTTTTTTTTGACGATGCGATCGTGGCCTCGAAAGAGCTGCAGATCACATTGACTTCGCGCAATAAGGAAAAAGGAATCGCGGTTCCCATGTGCGGCGTGCCCCACCACGCGGCCGAGGGCTACATTGGCAAGCTGATTCGCAGAGGATTCAAGGTGGCAATCTGCGAGCAGGTGGAAGACCCGCGGGTGGCGAAGAAGTTGGTGCGACGCGAAGTGACGCGAGTGGTCACCCCGGGAACAGCGGCCGATTCCTCGCTTGGATCAGACGAAAATAATTTTCTGGCTGCGCTGGCGCAAGTGGGAGATCGAGTGGGATTTGCGGCGCTCGATCTCTCGACCGGCGAATTTCGCGCCACGGAGTTTGCCGGCGAAACTGCGTTGCAGCGCGTGCAGGAAGAATTAGAGCAATTGCGGCCGAAGGAACTGCTGTATGGATCTGCTGCGCCCCTGTTTGAGGCGAAGAGCCGAAACCAAAGGGCTCAAGGGCGGGCACAAGGTTGCACCGAAACTCCGCTCGAGGATTGGATTTTCGCGCCGGACCATTCCATTCCGCTGCTGGAGAATCATTTCGGGGTGTTGTCGCTGGAAGGATTTGGATTGTCTGGCCGCACGGCGGCCGGGGCTGCTGCGGGAGCGATTCTCTACTACGTGCGCTCGACCCAGCGCGGTTCGCTCGATCACGTCGACCGCATCGGTTGGTACGAGCGGCAAAACTGCCTGGTGCTCGACGCGGTTACGGTGCGGAATCTGGAACTCATTGAACCCTTATTTGCAGGCTCGGACGCCGGTGTAACGCTGTTTCGTTGCATCGATGCAGCCGTTACACCGATGGGCAAGCGCCTGCTGCGAGCGTGGCTGCTGCGGCCTTCGCTCGACGTGGCGGAGATCGATGCGCGCCTGGATGCGGTGGAAGCCGGGGTGAAAGAGACGATCGCACGCGAAGAGTTGCGCCGCGCGCTCGACGGAGTGCTTGATCTGGAGCGGCTTTTGAGCCGCGTGACGCTGGAGGCGGCAAACCCGCGCGATGTGCTGGCGCTATCCGGGTCGCTGGCGAGAATTCCGGCGGTAAAAGCCGCAGTCGCCCGATTCGCCGCTGCTCGGCTGCTCACTCTTCATGGGTCGCTGGACGAACTCAGCGACCTGCGCGAGCGAATCGATAAAACCATTGTGACGGAGCCGCCGCTCAGCTTTGCGGATGGGGGCGTGATAGCCGCCGGTGTCGATGGCGAGCTTGACGAGTTGCGTGAGCTTTCGCGCAACAGCAAACAGGTGCTGGCGCAGATTGAGCAGCGGGAACGCGAACGCACCGGAATTAATTCGCTGAAGGTGAAGTTCAATTCGATCTTCGGCTATTACATCGAGATTTCGAAGGCGAACCTTCACCTCGTCCCGCAGAACTACGAACGCAAGCAGACGCTGGTCGGCGCCGAGCGCTTTACTACATCTGAGTTGAAGGAATACGAAACCAAGATTCTCGATGCCCAGGAGAAGATGGTCGAGATCGAACGGCGACTGTTCACCGAGTTGCGCAGCGCGATTGCGGGTGAGGCAAAGCGAATCCGCCAGACGGCGCTGGCGCTGGCCGAAGTTGATGCCTTAACTTCCCTGGCTCACATTGCCGCGGTGCGAAATTATTGCCGGCCGCAGTTCGTCGCGCCGACAGAGGAAGGCGTGAAAGATCGTGTTTCCACAGCGGGCGATCTTGAAATTGTCGAAGGGCGCCATCCTGTGATTGAGCAGCAGGAGATGGCCGGAGGCAACGAACGATTTGTTTCCAACGATCTTTTTATGAATTCGAGCACTCACAATATTCTTTTACTCACCGGGCCGAACATGGGCGGCAAGTCTACTTATCTGCGGCAGACCGCGCTGATTGTGATCCTCGCGCAGATGGGCTCGTTCGTTCCAGCTCGCTCCGCGCGATTGAGCATTGTCGATCGTGTCTTCACCCGCATCGGCGCGAGCGACAACCTGGCGCGAGGGCGATCGACGTTTATGGTCGAGATGACAGAGACGGCGGCAATCCTGCACACCGCGACCGAGCGCTCTCTAATTCTTCTGGATGAAATCGGCCGCGGGACTGCGACCTACGACGGGCTGGCGATCGCCTGGGCGACGATCGAATATCTGCATGCGCGGGTGCAGGCCAAAACGCTTTTCGCGACACATTATTTCGAGCTGACTGAATTGGCGGAGCAGCTTTCGGGAGTTAAGAATTATCACGTTTCGGTAAAGGAAACCGGCGGCGGAATCGCGTTTCTGCGCAAGGTCCAACCGGGAGCAGCGGACCGCAGTTACGGCATCGAAGTGGCGAAACTGGCGGGCCTGCCCAATCAAGTGATTTCGCGAGCGCGGGAGGTTTTGGCAGAGCATGAATCGGCGGAGCGCCAGCTTACAGGTCATCTATCCCCCGGCGCCGAGCCTCCGGCAGCCCAGTTGACGATCTTCACTCCGCTGTCGCAGCCGGTTCTGGACCGGCTGCGCGAGGTGGATCTGAACCGGCTCACGCCGCTTGAGGCGTTGAATTTGCTGGCGGAATTGAAAAACGAAATCTGATTGAGGAAAAAGCGTCGCAGGTTCGCATCCCAATGCAAGCTCGATCAAAGAGGCACGCAGCTCAGATTGGCCAACTGCTGATCGTCGGGTTCGACGGCGAGAAGATGACGCCGGGGTTGAATTCCCTGCTCACGCGACTTCAGCCTGCGGGGGTGATTCTGTTTGCGCGCAACATCAAGAGCACCGAGCAAACTCGTCAACTTCTGCGCGATTGCCAAGCATGCGTCGCGGCGCCGCTGTTCACCTGCGTCGACCTGGAGGGCGGAACGGTGGATCGCTTTCGCGATGTGCTCGGGCCGACGCCTTCGGCCGCGGATGTTTTTGCCACTGGCGGTCGCAAACTGTTTCGCAGGCACGGCGAGGTGATCGGGGATAACTGCCGCTCCCTTGGATTCAATGTCGACTTTGCGCCGGTGCTCGATTTGGCTTTTGAAGCTTCCCGCAAAGTGATGAGTTCGCGAGCGGTCTCGGCTGAGCCGCGCGAGGCAGCCCTGTATGCACGCGAATTCCTGGCGGGACTGCGCAGCCAGCGAGTGCTGGGATGCGGCAAGCATTTTCCCGGACTCGGAGAGGGCAAACTTGACAGCCATCACAAGCTGCCGGTTATCAACAAGGCGCTAAGAAAACTGTGGGCGGAAGACGTGGCCCCATACCGCGCGCTTCGTGCGCAACTGCCGATGGTGATGGTTTCGCATGCGGCGTACCCGGAAGTCACTCACGACCGCACGCCGGCATCGCTTTCGAAAGTTTGGATCACTGAAATATTGCGCAAGAGAATCGGATACCGAAATCTGATCCTCTCCGACGATCTGGAAATGGGCGGCGTGTTGTCGGCGGCGCCGACTGGCGAGGCCGCAATTGAATTTGTCCGGGCCGGCGGAGACTTGTGCCTGATCTGCCATCGCGAGGATCGCATCATGGAAGCTCATGAAGCGATGATTACGACGATGGGGCGCGATAAGCATTTTGCGAAACGGGTGGCGGAATCTTCGCGGCGCATCACGGCGTTCAAGAAGAGATTCACGAAATTGTTGCGAGTCCAGCCTTCAGCGGTTAACGCTGAAGATCTTAGGCGGAGGTTGTGGGAATTCGGCAAACAGGTGCGGCTGGAGGCTTGGGTTCGCGCGGAACAGAACGCCGCGAAATCAGTCGCGGATTCGGCGCACATGAGGAATAAAGGCATGGTCATTGCCGGAGTGATGAGCGGCACGTCCGCCGATGGCGTTAACGTGGCGCTGGTACGTTTTGGGCAGAATCGCCGCAAGCCTCAGATGAGCCTCGTCAGCGGCGCATTCGAATTGCTGGGCCAAGCCGAGTATCCCTATCCGAAAAAAGTGCGCGCCGCTGTACTCTCCGCAATGAATGCCTACTGCGGCGATCGTGGCAGACCTAGCTCGACTGAATTTCTGCTTGGTGAGCTCTATTCAGATGCAGTGAGGGCGACCGAACGGCGGTTTCGAGCCAAGAGCGATCTGGTCGGCTGCCACGGGCAAACGCTTTACCATCAAGGCGAGCCAAGACTTTTCCTCGGACGCAGAGTGAGCGCGACGTGGCAAACCGGCGAATCAGCCATAATTGCGGCGCAGGTTGGAGTACCGGTGGTCTCCGATTTCCGTCCCGCTGACATGGCCGCGGGAGGCCAAGGCGCGCCTCTGGTTCCCTTCCTCGACTACATGCTTTTTCGCGACCGGAAGTTTAGCCGCATGGTTCAGAACATCGGCGGAATCGCCAATCTCACGGCGATTCCTGCCGGCGCGGCAGCCGACCAAGTCATCGCGTGTGATACAGGGCCGGGGAATATGGTGATCGACGCGGTCACGCAGAAGTTATTTCACAAGGCCTTCGATCGCGGCGGGAGGATCGCTGCTTCGGGAACAGTCATTGACGATGCACTCACTCAGGCAATGCGGCACAAATTCTTTCGCCAGAAGCCCCCTAAAACTGCCGGACGCGAAGAATTTGGACGAGAATTCGTTGAGATGTTTTTGCGGAGTTGCGATAAGCGCCCGAAGGCGGACATAGTCGCCACCGCAACTGCACTGACGGCCAAGTCGATCACAGCGGCGGTGCAGCAGGTTGCGATTGAATGCTCACGCCCACCGAGAAATAAGCGATTTCACGAAATGATTCTCTCCGGTGGCGGAGCAAAGAACTCTACACTTGTATCAATGTTGAGGGCTGAGCTCGGTTCGACGGGGATCCGGTTGCGGTTTTCCGACGAATTCGGGTTGCCATCTACCGCGAAAGAAGCAGTTGCATTCGCTCTACTCGCTCATGAAACCTGGCACCGGCGAGCGTCGAATATTCCCTCGGCGACGGGAGCGAAGCGCGCCGCGGTGCTTGGTAAAATCTGCTATCCCTAAGTAATGCAACGAAGGCAACCTTGGCGATTTACGTTTCCATGCTGCGCGGCATTAACGTTGGCGGCAACAAGCGAATGAAGATGGAGAAGCTTCGAGAAGCGTTTGAGGCTTTGGGATTGGAGCGCGTGAAAACCTTCATCCAGAGCGGCAACGTCGTTTTCCACGCGGCAAAAGCTTCTCCCGTGGCTTTCTCAAAGAAAATTGAGGCGCGGCTGGTGGCTGATTTTGGATTCTCGGTTCCAGTCGTTACCCGAACTGCGGACGAAATGTTAAAGGCAATTGAGAGCAATCCATTTCTGAAGGAACGCGGCATCGATCGGGAGAAGCTGCATGTGATGTTTCTGTCCGACACTCCCGCTCCCGAGGCGCTTAAGAAGCTCGAGGCCTTCACCACCGCTCCGGATCGATCACGCTGCCTGGGCAAGGAAATTTATTTGTATCTTCCAAACGGCGCCGGCGAAAGCAAGTTGATGAAGGCCCCGCTCGACCGCGCTCTTTCGGTTGTCACTACTACGCGCAACTGGAAAACTGTTAACGCTTTGTATCAGATGTGCCAGGACTGCAGCTGATGCTCCACGGGCTTCGCGTTTCTTCTGTGCTGGCGGGCGCTCTGACGTTAGGTCTTTCGCTCCTGTCGTGTTCCGGCAAGCCCGATCCGAACACGCTGGTGATGCTGATCGAGTCGAGTCCCACCAATCTCGATCCCCGGATCGGAGTGGATGCGCAGTCGGAGCGCATCGACAATCTCATTTTCGACGACCTGCTTACGCGCGGCGACAATCTTGATGTGGCGCCCGGGCTGGCTGAACGCTGGGAAATACCCGACCGCCTTACCTACATTTTTCATTTGCACCAGGGTGTGAAGTTTCACGACGGCCGCCCGCTTACTTCACGCGACGTGAAGTGGACGTTCGACACTTTGCTGCAAGGGAAAGTGCGCAGCACGAAAGCCGCGGTCTACCGCTTTGTCGATCGCATCGATGCGCCCGACGATTTCACGGTGGTCTTCCACATGAAGGAGCCGTCGGCAACTCTGCTGTGGAACCTCTCGGACGGCGCCATTGGCATTGTTCCCTACGGGAGCGGAAATGAGGTGACGACGCATCCCATGGGTTCGGGACCTTTCAAGTTTGTCAGCGCGGAAACCGACAAAGAGGTCGTTGTCGAGCGCAATGACGATTATTGGGGAGACAAGGCAAAACTGGCCCGAGTGCGTTTTGCGGTCGTGCCCGATGCCACCACGCGCGCGCTCGAACTCCGCAAAGGCAGCGCTGACGCGGCTATCAACGCACTCACTCCCGATATGGTGCAGACGCTGCAGCGCAATCCGTCGCTCGCCGTCGAACGCGCGCCGGGAACCGTGCTGGCTTATCTGGGATTCAACTTGCGCGATCCAATCCTTCAAGATGTTCGCGTGCGGCAGGCGATCGCTTATGCGCTCGACCGCCGGCCGATGATTGAATATTTGTGGCGCGGCGAGGCGCAACCGGCCCGGAGCATTCTTCCCCCGCAAAGCTGGGCCTACAACGGCGACGTTCCGGTTTACGATCACAATCCGGAAAAAGCGCGGCAGTTGCTCGACGCTGCGGGTTATCCCATCGTGAATGGGACGCGATTTCACCTCACCATGAAGACCTCGACGGACGAGAATACGCGGCTGATGGTCGCGGTGATGCAGCAGCAATTGCGCGACGTGGGAATCGCTCTCGACATACGCAGCTTTGAGTTCGCCACATTTTTTGCCGACGTGACCCGCGGAGTGTTCCAGCTTTACGGGTTGCGGTGGATTGGCGGCAATGAAGATCCGGACATTTTCGAATATGCATTTCACTCGGCGAAGTTTCCGCCGAATGGCGCGAACCGAGGGTTCTATTCGAATTCCACGGTAGACGCGCTCATCGACGAGGGTCGGCGGGAGGTCGATCCGAAAGTGCGCAAGCCGATTTACGCCGAACTGCAGCGCATCCTGGCCGAGGAGCTTCCTTACATCGATCTCTGGTATTTAGACAACGTTCTGGTGCACAGCAGTCGTGTGCGCAATCTTCAATTAAACCCGGCGGGGAATTACGATTTTTTGCGGACGGCGGAGCTGGCGCCGTGAGAGATTTCGCTGCAGATTATCGTGCCGAAGCCATTCAGGTGACGTTGCGTCGTCGCGGTTTTCTATCAGCAGTCGGGCGCATCAACATAGCTGATGCATTGCGAGACCTCGTCTCCCAGGTACCAGAGCGCCGACATATTGGGATGGTTGGCAAAGGCAGTGAACCAAAACGTATAAGACCCTCTGCCTAACTGCAACGGCTCTCCATATCCAAATTGATCTGCCTTGTCCTTGGGATTGCAGGTTGCTCCGTGATAAAGAAGCGCGTTGAACGAGTATGTGCCGGCAGTTCCGACTGAGATGTCGACCGCCTGATAACGGCGTCCGCCTTGCTTGTACCAGCAGCCTTTAAAGGTTGCGTTCGGATTGCCCGAGCCGCTGACTGCCTGGCCTTCAGCGCGAGCGGTTGCAGGGCGCGCACTCGGGTTCGTGGGACTCTGCTGGACGCCGCAACCGGTCAGTAACGCAAGCGCCACAAAGAAAAGCATCGCGATTCCGCTTCGCATTTTTGCTGCATGACTTGGCGATTGGAGATTCATTGGCTACATATCTCACTCGAGCGCCGGTTCGAGAAGGGCTGAAAGGTTTAAGAACCATCGTCGACCGCAGCATTCAGACATAAATTCCCGCAGGCGTATGAGACCTCAGCGGACTGGGACGGAGAATTGCGGTAGTGGTGCAGTTTGGCTGACGCGAAGAGCCAGTTATACACGAGATCCTTCGCTGCGCCTGAAAAACGGTTCCGCTGAGGATGACGCCAGATAAGAATTTTGAGGTTTAGGTTCAAACCGCCACTACCAAGATTCCCTGTGCAAAATGCGCGAGCTATCGATGGTGTTACCATCAGGTCTCGGCCATCCCGGGATGAGTTTTTCAGCGGGCGGCCTCGATGCATGCGAATCCTTTTTATTGGCGATATTTTTGGCCGGCCGGGTCGGACGATCGTGAAAGAGCGACTGCCCGAACTGGTCCGCGATCAATGCGGTCGATCTTGTCATCGCGAACGGTGAGAATTCTGCCGGAGGGTTTGGCATCACGCCCGTGCTCGCGGAGGAACTCTTTGAGCTCGATATCGACGTCATTACCACAGGAAACCATGTTTGGGATAAGCGTGAGATTCTCGATTTCTTCGAGGAAGGAAAGAACGGCAATAGTCCGGCGCGCCGAGTTCTCCGCCCGGCGAATTACCCTCCTGATATGCCGGGGGCGGGACTCTACCAGGGCCACAAAGCAAAAATTCCTTATGCGGTAATGAATTTACAAGGGCGCGTGTTTATGGCGTCGAACGACGATCCGTTTCGCACGGCCGACCGGCTGCTGGAAAAAGTGGAGGCCAAAATAATTTTGGTCGATTTTCACGCAGAGGCGACGTCTGAGAAGATTTCGTTTGGCTGGTACCTCGATGGCCGGGTCACGGCAGTGATCGGCACGCACACTCATGTGCCCACGGCCGATGAGCGCGTCCTTCCGAAGGGAACGGCTTACATTACCGATGTTGGAATGACCGGGCCATACGAAGGCGTGATTGGCGTGAAAAAAGAGCTGGTGATTAACAAATTCCTTAACGGCATGCCGGTGCGCTTCGAACCTGCGACCGGCGATGTTCGCTTGTGCGCCGTGGTGATTGACTGTGACGAGAAGACCGGCAAAGCCCGTGATATCGAGCGCATCATGCTTACATGAGGCCAGATTTCTGCAAGAAGGACGCATTCCCGATCGTTCTGAAAGCTGTATCCCGTTGCAACTGCATTCATTTAATCAAAGGTACGTTGCCCTAATAGCCAGCTGTAGAAATCGGGGCATCAGGATAAAATCGAGCGAATGCGCCGCGCGTTTTTCATTCTTTTAGCTTGTTTTGTATCGGTGTTGACGAGTGTGGCGTCGATGGCCGCAGAGGTCGCAGGGACCGATGCGCCGGAGCTTTCCTGCGGCAATGGTGTGCCCGGCGGGGTCTACTGCATTCCATCCAAGAACGAAATCAAGCAGGCGCGAAATGCATACAACCGCGGAAGGAAGTTGCAAAAGTACCACCGCGAAGAAGAGGCGCTGGCTCAATTCGACCAGGCCTCGCGACTTGTGCCGCAAGATCTAAAGTTCCTATCGGCGTGGGAGTTGACCAAATCGCAGCTCGCTTTTCAGCACACGCAACGTGGCGAGACGTTGCTGGTGAAGGGTCAGCGAGAGGCGGCAGCAGCCGAATTTCGCGCGGCCTTGAAACTCGACTCGGACAATACTTATGTGCAGGGACGCCTGGCGGACGCTGTGGGCGATCCGGCGTCAGCGAACCTCTCAGGTTTGTCAGTGGTTTCGGAGTCCACGGAAATTGAGTTGCAGCCGAAATCCGACCGTGCAACCTTTCATTACCATGGGGACATTCGCGGCTTGTTCAGCGAGCTCACGACCGCCTATGGCATCAAAGTCGAATTTGACGATTCGGTGACGGCGAAGACGGTGCGCTTTTATGTGGACGACGTCGATTTCATGCAGGCGCTAAGCCTAGCCTGCAAAGTGAGCAAGACGATGTGGAGCCCGCTTACATCGCACCAGGTGTTGATTGCCGCAAACACGACGGAAAATCATAAGCAGTTTGACCGAATGTCGCTGGCCACCCTCGCCGTGCCCGGGGCGAACACTCCGCAGCAGACCACCGAAGTCGTGAGCGCGCTGCGCAACGTCTGCGAGTTCCAGAAAATGAGCACCGGGCAGGGGGGAACGCTTGAAATCCGCGCCCCGCAAGCTATGCTCCATGCCTGCACGGAGTTGCTCCGCCAAATCAACGACGAGCGGCCTGAGGTCATGCTGGATATTGAGATCTACCAGATCAGCCACAACTTCACCCGCGAAATCGGGATGCACGTTCCGAACACTTTCAATCTGTACAACATTCCGGTTGCGGCGCTCGCTGGACTGGGTGGACAGAGCATTCAATCGCTGGTCAACCAGCTGGTTTCTTCCGGCGGCATCAACCAGGCGGGAAGTTCGGCACTCTCCGGGCTGCTGGCGCAACTGCAAGGGCAGGCGAACTCCATCTTCAGCCAGCCGCTGGCGACCTTCGGCGGCGGACTTACATTCTCAGGGCTTAGCCTCGATCATCTCACTGCGGCGCTTTCGCTGAACGAGTCGTGGGCGCGCAGCTTGAGCCATGCGAGTCTGCGTTCGTCGCAAGGCGAAGAAGCAACCTTTCATCTCGGCGAGCGCTATCCGATTCTGAACGCCTCCTATGCGCCGATTTATAACTCGCCGCAGATCGCTTCAGTGATCGGAAATCAGAGCTATGTGGCGCCATTCCCATCCATCAGCTATGAGGATCTTGGACTGCAGTTGAAAGCGAAGCCGGTGGCGCACGGGAATGGCGAAATTAGCATGACGCTGGAAATGCAACTGCGCTCGCTGACCGGGCAAAGCGCCAACGGAGTGCCGGTGATAGCCAATTCGGAGTATCACGGCAGCATTCGGCTGCGCGACGGCGAGCCCGCAGTGGTCGCGGGAGAGATCACCACCAACGATCAACGTTCGATGGAAGGGATCCCTGCGATTGCAGAGATCCCTGGGATCAATTTGCTCTTTTCCGACACCACGAAGATGAAGGAAGACGATGAGCTGCTCATCGTCATGACCCCGCACATCATCGCCAATCGCGGTCTGACTACGAGTCCGATCTGGGTCGGCAGCAACTAGGAACGAGTCTTACTCACTTCGCTCCCTGCGATCACTTCGATTCTTTGGCAGCGAAATCGACTAAAGCCTTCAGGCTCGCAGCAGGGACTCCACTGACATTCCCAATGCTGCGCCCGTTAATAAAAATTGTAGGAGTCCCCGTAACGTTGACGGTTTTGCCCAGAGCCAAGGAAGCATCGATGTCAGCCTTGGCTACCGGCGTCGTGGCGCAGGCGGCAATGTCGGCACCTTTTACGCCAGAGTCTGTGGCGATCGCCGTCAGTTTCTCGTCGGCATTTTCCGCCGTGATATCAGATTGAGTCTCGTAGACCTTGGCGATGAACTTCCAGAATGCTTCGTTCGAGGCTTTTCCTACACAATCGGCGTAGGCTGCACCCTTGGCAGCCCAATTGTGCATCTCGAGAGGAAAGTTCTGAAAGACAAAGTGCGCGTTCGGCTCTGAGGCGACGAGCGCTTCGATGGTCGGCTGGGCGGCTTTGCAGGCAGGGCACTGCAGGTCTCCGAATTCGACGATCGTGACCGGCGCATTTTTCGGACCGCGCGACGGGCCGGTGATTCCCTTCTCCAGAATTTTCTGTGCGGGCTCAAAGGGCTTGGCACCGAAGGGAATAATTTCGCCCACCACGGCATGTTCCCCGTCAGAAGTCACGTAAAAACGGCTCAACTGCTGGCCCTGCGGGTTGGCCAGAATGACATTTACCTCGGCGAGGCCGGGAACTGAAGCAGGCTTGATGCTGGAGATCTTCCAACTGACTTGCGGCTCGTAACCGAACGTCTGTTCCATAAAAGAGTCGACGGTAGCTTCGGAGGGTAGATTGGCGGACGGCGCGGACGGCGGCTTATCGGTGGTCTTGGCGGTGGTTGAAGTTTGAGCTGCTGACAGACCACAAAGCAGCAAGAAAATGAAAGTCAATCTGGGAGAAATGCGCATGGCTTCCTTTCAATAATTGCGATCAGAGCTCGCTGGGATATTTGGGCAAACTCTCTTTTCAGATGCTGGTCAAACCCCGTCAGACTTCGCTGCGCGCAGCGATGGGAAAACGCCTTCCGTAGCCGAACGCTTTGGGAGAAATCTTAATTCCGGGCGCAGCCTGCTGCCGCTTGTATTCGGCCCGATCGACCATGCGAATGACTCTTCGCACCAGATCGATATCAAAGTTGCGGTCTGCAGCGATGCGTTCAGCTGAGTGCGCGTCTTCCACGTAATCTTCGAGAATGGCATCGAGGATTTCGTAAGGAGGCAGCGAATCGCTGTCTTTCTGATCCGGCCGCAACTCCGCGGATGGCGGCTTTTCGAGCGTCGCCTGCGGAATCACCCGTCGCCGCGTATTCACATAGTGGCTTAATCTGTAAACGAGTGTTTTCGGAACATCGGAAATGACTGCAAGACCGCCAACCATGTCTCCATAAAGTGTACAGTAGCCTACGCCCAGTTCGCTTTTGTTGCCGGTGGAAAGCACGATCGCGCCGAACTTGTTGGAGAGAGCCATCAACAGCGTTCCGCGGGCGCGAGACTGAATATTTTCCTCGGTGACGTCCGTCTTCTGGCCGGCAAAGACGTTTCGCAGGGTTGTTGAATAAGCTTCGTAAACACAGTTGATCGACAATAACTCGAAATGGATGCCGAGGTTGCCGGCCAGAGCGCGCGCATCTTCGATCGAGCCCGGCGAGGAATAGGGGCCGGGCATGCCGACGCCGATAACGTTCCCCGCGCCGACGGCATCGGCGGCAATTACCGCCGTGAGCGCCGAATCGATGCCACCGCTCAGTCCGATGATGGCTTTCTTGAACCCGCATTTGCGCATGTAATCGCGAGTGCCGAGCACCAGCGCGGCGTAGACGCTGGCTTCCTCTCCCTCAGCCTGCTCGTGCAAATCCCCTGTCGGAGCTTTGACCTCGGATCCAGATTCGAAATAAATCAGGTCTTCTTCGAAAGATCGCCCGCGAGCGATCACATCGCCCTTTGCGTTTAAAACGATGCTGGAGCCGTCGAACACCAGGCTATCATTGCCACCAACCTGATTGACCATGGCGACCGGAACTTTGTGATGGCGCGCGATCGAAGCCAGCATCTCGCGGCGAAACTCACGCTTGCCGATCCAGAAGGGCGAAGCTGAAATATTCAGGACGATGCTGCCTCCGGCTTGAATCAGCGTCTCGACCGGATCGAGCGTGTACAGGCGCTTCGGCCAGAATAGCTTGTCGTTCCAGGCGTCTTCACAGATCGTGAGCGCGAGTTGCTTGCCGGAGAGCGAAAATAAATTCTGGCTTTTTGCCGGAGCGAAGTTGCGCATCTCGTCGAAGACATCATAGGTAGGGAGCAGCATTTTCGACTGCACAAAGGAGATTTTTCCATCCTGCAACAGCGCGGCAGAGTTCATCACAGACTTGCCGGTCTCGGAGTTTGCAGGTGTCACCAGGCCGCAAATGACAGAAATGCCGCGGGTAGCGGCGGCGATCTGCTCGACAGTTTCGCAATTGCGTGCGACGAACGATGGGCGCTCAACCAAGTCACGAGGCGGATATCCGCATACCGATAATTCTGGGAAAAGGATGAGTTCAGCGCCGGCCGCCTGTGCACGGCGGGAAAACTCGATGTGCCGGGCGGCGTTTCCGGGAAAATCTCCAACTGTGGGGTTGATCTGACCGAGCGCGATCTTCACATCTTCAGTGTAAAGGGCGAGGGTAGCAGCAGCAAAATCGGTCTAGCAGTCGGCAAACGGTTGCAGCGCTAAAATCGCGATGCCCGCGTATAGCCTACTTCATGGCAGCGGCAGTCGATCCGGATGCGGCGGATGCCGCCGAAGTTGACTCGCGCGGGGGCGCGTTGGGCGGCTCGGCAATGACCGGCTTCATGCATAGTTCCACCGCTTCCGTCATGCTTTGCGATTCCTGCTCTTTAGTGGTAATCCAGGCATTGAATCTCGCCTTGTCCCTGGCTAACGCTTCCATGTTTCGGTTGATGCGCGAGGTATAGTGCGCCTTGATGCTTTCCAGTTCGGACTGAATGTGAGTAATTTCTTCGGCTTTGCGCGACCACTCGGCCTCAGCCTGTTTTTTCTGCTCGGCCTCGTAGATTTCGAGAGCGTTCTGCCGCGATTTTGCGTCGCGCTGCACCTGCTCGAGGGTTACGCCTGCAGCGTCGAGCGCCATCAGAATCGCCGCCCGCTTCGTCTCCCGGGAAAGCCCGCGAATGTGCTCGCTGTTGATCATCTCAACCAGTTTGGTAACGCTGTATCCCTTGCTCGGAGTCGCGATTCCGGCGATGCGATAAATATCCTCCATGGTCGATAGCTCGACCTGGAAAGCCGGAACCTCGCGTGCCGAATTTGCCGGAGATCGTTCCATGGTTTGGGTTGACTGAGGCATAAAGTTCTCCTTCGCAATGCTGGCGGTTCGGACTTGGGGATACGTTCCGCTTTGGCCCCCACTCACCTCAGGAGCTTCGGTTTTAGTGTTCCAGGGGGCTCTTGCCAGCCATTTGTTAACCATAGGTTTCCTTTCCTGGTCAGCTTGGTTTCGCTTTGAAGTGCGTTCCATCCGGAGTTCGTCGCAGCGGGGAGCCTCCAAAGCTTCGCGGTAGGACGTGACCGGGCCGTCGCGCGCGTTGACACGGAGGTGGATGATTTCCTCCGATTCGGAAGCACCCGGCAAGGTCAACAGAGTTGGGCAGCGCAGCGGAGGCGGTGCAGCCTCGGGAGGCAGATTGAAGACTTCGTTAAGCGGCGGCTCGGAGGGCTCCTTCGGTTTTGTTGGGATCAACATCGCCGGCGGACGATTCATGTGTGGCGCCAGCGTTTCAGGAGTGACTGAAGCTATCGCGGCGGGAAGCAGCGGCGGAGAAGCCTTGGCCGATGCCGGAGGTTCAGAAGCGATATCCAAGGCAATGCGTTGAATGCCGATGACATATTCGCGCGCTTCGCTGCGGCAGTATATGACGATCCCGGAAAACTGCTCGAAGCGCCACTGAATCTTCAGCTTTGAGCCTGCGGCAATCGCTTTCTTAGAACGAATACATACTCCGCCCGCCGATTTGTCTTCCATGCGGGCGCGCGCCGTCTGCAAGGCTCCGCCGCCCGGGTCGTGCCAGGAGACATCGACCATGATCATGACGGCGGTGCGCATCTCAGGCATAGCTGCGGCCATGAGGGACCTATCGGCAGGAAGTTAAACCGGTTCAGAAACTAAAGATTTCCTGATTTTGGAGGGCTTGTCGCGGTTCCCGTTGCGGGTCAGCACCTAGTCAACATGGCCTGCAAATACGGTATGTTTCGCAACCGGCACGGGCGCGTCGCCCTTCTGATCACGCCACAAAATTTCATTCAGCTTGACCGCTCCGGCGGCGTCCGGACGGGAGAAATCCATTTTGGCCGATTCATTCGCCCCGCGAGTGTCGCGCTTGTTGGTCTCATAAATGAGACCGTTCTTTAAATTTCGATAATCCGCCTCGAACGCAGCCTGATTCCCCGGCCCCGCAAACAGTGGGGCCATCACCGGCGCATAGGCGTCATTCTGATTCATCGGCGGCAAGCTGAGAAGCATTTCCATGGTATGGATCAGGTTCACGGTGGTGTAGAAGCCGTGCTCGACATGAGTTTCTGTAGCGCTTCCGGGAGAGTATTTACTGACCACAAAAGCGATGGAGCGGTGGGCATCGACATGGTCGGCGCCGTCCTGGGCATCGTCTTCGAGAACGAAGATGGCCGTGTCATCCCAGTAGGGACTATGAGAAACCGCCTCGATGACGCGGCCCAGGGCCAGATCGTTATCGGCAACCGAGGCTGCTGGACGCGGCCGATCAGCGCGGGTGCCGCCAGTGTGATCGTCGGGAAGGTAGAGCAGGACGAAGGCTGGAAGCTGGAGCTCTTCGCTCTCTTTCGACGCGCGCGCACGAACGTAGGCGCCGAATTCATTCAGAAACTCGTCGGCGCGAAGCTGGTCGGGATAGTCGGTGTTGAAATCAGGAAAGAGCGGGTCGAAGTGATCGCGAAGCACTGCCTTTGTGGCTTTCACCCGCTTGAATAGCGGCACGGGCCAGGGCCACGAACTCGCCACGCCGTGTGGATCTCCGACGTTGTCGGCAAGCTTCTCACCCTGTTTTACGTCGGTGCGCGGACAGGGTGCTTCCAGTACAGAAGGAGTTCCCTGCTGCGGGTTGGCGGCCTTGCGGATTTTGTTGCACCATTCGGCGTCGACATATTCACCGTAGTCGCGGTAGGTAAGGCCGTGGCGAGCCACGTTGTCCCAAAGAAACCCGGTCGACGGATCGTCGATATCGGACTCGTGATGATCGAGTGGAAACTCGCCCGCGACCGAACCCTGAAAATCGTAAGTGCGCTCTTTGCCGCGATAGGCGATCTGCCAGGTCTTCTCGTTGTAATCGCTGGTGATTGCTGCTGTTGACCAGAGATGGCCGTCGCCGGAAACTTCTCCGCTGTCGTAAAAGTTATCGAGCACGCCGAATTGCAAAGCCAGCTTGTGTTCATTGGGGGTGATGTCGGCGCCGTAAAGGGTGAGCGAGGGATCGCCGTTCCCGGGCTTTAAATCGCCCAGGATCTGATCGTAAGTGCGGTTCTCTTTAATAACGTAGATGACGTGCTTGATGGGGTTCTTGCCACCGGGAAATTGAATCGATCCGGGATTGTGGTGCAGTAAATTATCGTGCTCGACGGTGCGGGTGAATGCGTCGAGCTTTCCGAGAGTCGAGGGAATATCCAGCCGCGCAACCGAACCTCGGAGCAACGTGGGAATGTAAGGATGGTCACGATGTCTGATCTCCCATGGGGTCTGCCCCATGCCGGGGTTCGGCCGTGTGCCGCGACCCTTGGCCGTGGCAATCAGCAGATCGTCGCCTTGCACGCGCAAGCGCGCTGGGATACCAGTCGGTGGGGATGAAACCGAGCGCAGATGCGTCCAGCAGCCTCGGTTGTGAAAGCATTCGTCGTGAGCTTAGAAGCATCAAAGACAGCTACGGCATTCGAAGAAGAATTGGCTACGAACAGACGCTTCCCGTCCGTCGATTGAGCAAGTCGCTCGGATAGCTGCCGGCATACTCCTGGTTGCGCACCGCAGTATCCAGAAACGCGACTGGTTGGCCGCTCTGTGTCGAGATCACCGCTACTGAATCGGCGTTCGAGAGAGCTACATAAAGAAGCTTCTCGTCGGGACTGAGCAACTCTGCCGTCGGATGCGAGCCGGGAGCGAGCGGATCGCCGGGCTCTTTCAAGGTGATCCAGCGCGTAACTTTGCCGTCAGCAAGATCCAGTTCCGCGACGCGTGAGGCATTCCACAAGCTACACCAAGCCCGGCTGCCATCGCGTGTGGCGACGACGGTGTAGGGAAATGAAGAAGGAACCAGATCGTTCGTGGTGAGATCGAACCGCTGCACTATCTTGCCGCTCGCGATATCGAGGAGCACAACATCATCCGAGAGGTTATCGGCAACCAGAAGGCGGTCGCCGCCTTGTGCTGCGATTACGTGCCAATCCCGCCGGATAAGGAATCGCGGTTCCGTCCGGAGTCTTTCGCAGTTCGACGGATACTTTCTTCCTGGCGGCGAGCGGTTGCGGCGCGATGGCTATAAATCGTTCCGGCGACACTTTGCCATCGTCGAAGCGATACACCGCGATGCCATTGCCGGTGTCTCCAGACTTCTGTCCGGTGGGATCGGTAATCGATCCAACTGACGCGTACACATGTTTGCCATCCGAACTGAAGGCTAGGCCGAGAAAATAACTCTGGTGCACGTCTTCGCCGAATCGCTTGTCGGGATAATCCGAAAGCTTGTTCGTTTTCAGGTCGAGGACGGCAATCGATTGGGTCGCGTGAGTCTCTTGCGTGCCGTAGCCGTCGTTCAGCAGCGCCGCGTAGCGGCCATCGGGGCTGATCGCGATGGTGGCGGCAAAGCCGTTGGTGGGGGCAATGTATCCGGGCGATGGAAGCGTTAACGACTTACTGGTCGGAAGGTCGACGAATGATTTGGCAGACGAGCCTTCCTGAGCGCACGCCGCCAGCGAACAAACAAGCATAGCCCTCAGAAAAGAGATGCAAAGAGATCGGATCACGGCGCCTCCGGGAAGATAAGGCACGACAGAATGATACGGAGCGTAATCGAAAGGCAGAGCCTGGGTCAAAGTGTGCGCATTGACTCTGGGGATGCCTGCCTATACACCGGTTATGCGCCGCGGCCCTTCCTGATCCGAAACATGGCCGGGATGCTCCTCGGCATTCACGTTGTGGCGCACGTCGGAGCCTTGCACCCAGAAGATTACGTCTTCAGCGATGTTGGTCGCGTGGTCGGCAACTCGCTCAAGGTTACGCGCGACCAGCAGCGCATCGAGCGCCTGCCGCACCACTTCGGGCCGCTGGTTCATAGTCTTCACCAGTTGGATGAACGCGTCATCTTTCATGCGATCGATGACGTTATCCATTTCAAGCACGGCCTGTGCGAGTTCAACTTTTCCTTCAATAAACGACTCCAGCGCGCGGCGAACCATGGCGCTGACGGCGGAGCCCATGCGCGCAATATCGACTGGCAGATCCGCGGTGGGAAGCTCGATCATGTCCATCACGCGCTCTGCGATGTTGACTGCCTGATCGCCCACGCGCTCCAGATCGGAGTTGATTTTGGTGACCGCCAGGATGAAGCGCAGATCCACAGCCATCGGCTGCTGCATGGCGAGCAGATCGAAAGCAGCCTCGTCAATCTCGCGCTCCGAGTCGTTGATCTGGCTTTCGCCCTCAAGAATCATCTGGCAACGATTGAGATCGCGATCGACGTAGGCTTGACGGGCACGATCCACCGCCTGCTCAGCCAGTCCACCCATGCGGAGCAGTTTTTGCCGCAGATCATCAAGCCCTTGTTGGAATCGCGTGCGCATGATGAAAGCCTTTCCCCTCCAAATCTGCTTTTCCGAAGTTCAAATCTGCGTTTCGCAGATTTGAGTCGTCCAAATCTTATCCGAATCGTCCCGTGATGTAATCTTCGGTTTTCTTGTCTGACGGCTTGGTGAAGATTTTTTCTGTCTTGTCGAATTCGATCATCTTGCCCAGCAGAAAGAATCCAGTGAACTCGGCGACTCGCGCCGCCTGCTGCATATTGTGAGTGACGATTACGATGGTATACCGTTCTTTGAGCTGAAAGATCAATTCTTCAATCTTGCCGGTCGAGATGGGATCGAGCGCCGAGCAGGGCTCATCCATCAGAAGAACCTCGGGTTCGACTGCGAGAGCGCGCGCTATGCACAAGCGCTGCTGCTGTCCGCCGGAAAGGCTCGCGCCCGACTTCTTGTGGACATAATCTTTCACCTCGCCCCACAGCGCCGCCGACTCCAGCGACTGCTGCACGATCTGGTCCAGCTTGCGGCGGTCGCTGAATCCATTCAGCTTCAGCCCGGAGGCTACGTTGTCGTAGATCGACATCGTGGGAAACGGGTTGGCTTTCTGAAAAACCATGCCCACGCGGCGGCGAAGCTGGGTGGGTGAAGTTCCATTGTAAGCATCGATGTCGCCGATGCGGACGCTGCCGGTTACGCGTGCGTCAGGAATCGTCTCGTGCATCCGGTTCAGACATCGAATAAACGTCGATTTGCCGCAACCGGAAGGCCCAATCAACGCGGTCGCATGGTTGGCGGCGACTGCGAGGCGAATGTCATACAAAGCCTGCGTCTTGCCGTACCACGCGTTGAGATTCTCGACCTGGATTCCAACGCCCATTTATGCCGCTCCGAAAGTACCACGGCGCACGGCAAAGCGCACCGCCGCGACTGCGCTGACGATGAGAACGATCAGCACCAGAGCGCCAGCCCATGCCTGCTTGTGCCATTCATCATAGGGAGAAATCGCATAGGTGAAGATTTGCAAGGGCAGGGCGGCGGTCGGCTGGTCCATGCGAAGATTCCAGAATTGATTGCCAAAGGCGGTAAAGAGCAACGGCGCGGTCTCGCCCGCAACCCGGGCGAAAGCCAGCATGATCCCGGTAATCACTCCCGAGGTTGCGGTTCGCAGAGTAATCGATAGAGTGGTTCGCCAGCGCGGAATCCCCAGGCCGTAAGCCGCCTCGCGCAAAGCCTGCGGCACCAGCAGAAGCATTTCTTCGGTGGTCCGCGTGATGGTAGGGACCATCATGATGGCCAAGGCCACGCCGCCGGCCAGCGCCGAGAAGTGCCGCTGCGAAAGTACGACGATTGAATAAGCCACGATGCCGATTACGATCGAGGGCACGCCATTGAGCACGTCGGCGGTGAAACGGATTACGTCACCAAAGCGATTGCGTCCAAACTCTGCGAGGTAGATGCCCGCACCCACGCCGAGTGGCACTCCGATCACACTGGCGATCGCAAGGATGAAGCAGGAACCGACGATCGCGTTGGCCATCCCGCCTCCGGATTCCCCCACCGGCTTCGGCGTCTGGGTAAGGAAGGCCCAGTTGATCGAGCCGATGCCGCGGTAAACCAAGTAGGCAAAAATTGCGAACAAAGGCGCCAAGACCAGAATGACGGTAAGGATCGACAACCCCGTCATCATATGATCGACGACGCGCCGCCGCAGGGCGATAGGCGGAACGGCACGGCTCGCTGACATGTGGGCGGTCTCAGGCATGAGTGCTCGCAGGCCCTCCGCGAGTGACTGACCAGACCAGCAGTCTGGCTAAAGCATTAACGACGATAGTAACCAGAAAGAGGGCCAGGCCGATTTCGATCAGCGCCGAAAGGTAAACGTCTCCCGTGGCTTCGCTGAATTCATTGGCCAGCACGCTGGCCATGGTGTATCCCGGAGCGAAGAGCGACTTCGCGATCTCCGGCCGGTTTCCAATGACCATGGTGACGGCCATGGTTTCGCCTAAGGCGCGGCCGAGACCGAGGATAATCCCACCGGCAATTCCGGCACGCGCGTTGCGCAGCACGCCGATGCGAATCATCTCCCAGCGCGTGGCTCCAAGCGCCAGCACAGCCTCGCGCTGGTGCTGGGGCACGACAGTCAGCACCTCGCGAGTAATGGAGCAGATAATCGGGATGATCATAATGGCCAGAATGATTCCCGCAGCCAGCATGCTGATCCCATAAGGCGGCCCTTCGAATAATCCTGTCCAGCCCAGCGTCTTCGAAAGGAACGGTTCCACATAATTGCTCAAGATGGGAACCAGCACGAAGATCGCCCACAGCCCATAGACGACGCTGGGAATCGCGGCCAGCAGTTCCACGAAAAACGAGAGCGGGCCGCGCAGCGCCACCGGGCACATCTCGGTAGTGAAGACTGCGACTCCAATCGACAGCGGAACCGCGATCAGCAGCGCCAGGAAGGAGGAAACGAGGGTTCCGTAGACGAACGGAAGAGCGCCGAATTGGTTGCTTACAGGATCCCAGTCGCGGTCAACGAAGAATTTCAATCCAAACGCGTGCCACGACGGCCCGGAGCGTAACACCAATTCGTAGACTATGAGCGCTAGGGTACCGAGCACTGCGGCACCGCAGAAAAGCATGGCCAGTTTAAAGACGCGGTCGGCAGTTTCGCCGGTCGTTCCTCGTAAGGAAGAAACAGGCACGGCTACCGGCCCGAGCCCGCCAACAAACTTATTTTCAGCGGGTTGCAGATATTCCACCTCGGGACGCTGGAGGGCGGGATCGGCCATGCGCTCTCACCTTATCAGAACCCTGTTAATAGGATGTTAAAATGGTTCAGCTTTCGGGATTGCGTTTCGCCCCGACCTCGTTGTATCTTCGTGCCCCACTCGGTTTTTTATGTCCATTGCAGCAAAACGCAGCCGTGCAGTTTTCGGGAAGCTTGACCGGGACTTGGCCAGGCTAGGCTCGAAACCGCAAGCCGAAAATGTGCATGGCTTCCGCACCGGCACGCGCCGCCTGCAGATTTTGTTGCAGGATCTTTCTCCGGATTCAGGCCGCAGCCACAAAAAGCTATTGAAGTCGCTTGGCTCGATTCGCAAGCGTGCCGGCAAGGTGCGTGATCTGGATGTGCAGTTAGCCGCTCTGCGCAGCCTCAAAATGGCGCGCCAGCCCCGGCGCAAAACACAACTTGTCAATCACTTGATCGAGCTTCGCGACCGCCAGGAAAAGAAACTGCGCAAGGAACTTGACCGAGAGACGGTACACGACCTTCGGAAGCGGCTGAAGCGCACTGAAAAAAACTTTGATCCCGAGAAGTGTCGAGAGCCACTCACGGTGGCACGAGCCATGATCGGAAAGATCGACGGCGCAAGCGCCCCGGTGAACGAGGCCGTCTTACATCAATATCGCATCCTGAGCAAACGCGCACGCTACGCCGCCGAATTTGCCGAGCGCTCACCCGAGGCGGAACGTTTTATCGCCGGCGTGAAACGCGTGCAAGACGCTCTCGGCGACTGGCACGACTGGCTGATCCTCTCGCAGACAGCCAAGGAGCATCTCGGCGAAGTTTCTGAGTCACCGCTGGTCGCAGAACTGCAGAATGTGACGGGAGCGAAATTCCGCCGCGCGGTCGCCGCACTTACCCACATGCGTTCCGAAGCAGCTCACAGCCAGATGCAGCCGGCGCCTTCGCGATTGCCGCTCAGCAGGAGCGGCGATGCGGCATCGGCCGCATAGAAATCTCGCAGCCTGGCCGAATCACACGCCCTGAAACCGGGCTCATGTACACTGTTGAGCTTCTCCCATGGCTGCCTTCGGCGCGGTTGATATCGGTTCAAATTCCGTCCGGCTGAAGATCGCCCGCCTCACCCGCGGCCGTCTTCGTCCTATTCTTGAAGATCGGGAGGTCACACGCCTGGGCGAAGGCGTGTTCCGCTCAGGCTTTCTCACTCCCGAGTCGATGGCCGAGACGGTTAAAGTGCTGCGCCGTTTTCATCGCGCGACGCAACAGGTCGTCACCGATTCGGTTCGCGTCGTCGCCACCAGCGCTTTGCGCGACGCGCGCAATTCCCAGGCCTTTCTGGAGTGGGTCCGTTCCGCCACTGGCTGGAAGGTCGAAATCATTTCCGGATTGGAAGAAGCGCGCCTGATTCACCTCGGGCTGGTTTCGAACATGCGGCTGGACGGTTCCTCTACCCTGATGATCGATCTGGGTGGCGGAAGCTGCGAGTTGACTATCTCCGGGCGCGGCCAGATTCGCGATACTGCCAGCCTGCCGCTGGGGGCGGTGCGGCTGACCGATGAATTCCTACGGCATGATCCGCCGCGCAAAGGCGAACTGAAACGCCTCCAGGCCTTCGTGACCCGCGAAGTAAATCGCATCGCCGCACGAATCGTGGCTGCGCGAGCGAAAAATGTGATTGCTACTTCGGGCACGGCGGCAGCGCTAGCCATAGTCGCTACCCATCTGCGCAAGGGCCAAAACAGACAGCGGCCCATGGTGACGCGGACAGAGATGGCGCGCATCGCCAAACGATTGGCACGGCTGCCGCTGGACGAACGCCGACAAATCGAAGGCATCGGGCTGCGAAGGGCTGAAATTATCGTAGCCGGAACGTTCGTCTATCACGAACTTCTCGACCGCTGCAATCTGAAAGGCTTTCGTTATTCTCCGCTGGGGCTGCGCGACGGGCTACTCGCTCAGATGGCGGCGGATTACGACCGCAACACCCGTTCTCGGAAGCAAATCGAATCGGAACGCTGGGAGTCGATTGCCAAAGCGGTGGCTCATTACCGCGTCGAAATGAAGCACGCGCTCGACGTGCGCGATTCCGCGATGTTCCTATTCTCGGCGCTGCGCTCGGTCCATGGCCTCCCAGTGGAATTTCGTGAATGGCTGTCGGCGGCGGCGATGCTTTATGAAGTTGGAGATTATCTGAATCGCAACGGCCATCACCGGCACACGTATTACATCATTTCAAACTCCGAGATTCTGGGCTACACGCCGCAACAACGCCGCATCATCGCCACCATCGCGCGTTTTCTGGGAAAATCGAGGCCGGTTCCGGAAGAATGGCCGATGAAAGAGATTGACCCCGCGGATCGCGCCGGCGTGCAGAAAGCAATTCTCCTGCTGCGCCTCGCGCGCGCGCTGAATCTGGGACGAAGCCGTGCCGTCGAAAAGGTGCGGGTCAGCCATCGAGCGGCCGAAGTCCGCCTGACCCTCGTGCCACGGCGAAGAATGGGAGTGGACCTGGAACTTTGGGCGATTGAGAAAGACGCAGCTTACTTCCGCGAGGTATTTGGACGTGAACTTTCGACGGCCGCAGCGTAGAGGGTGCGCAGGGCTTTCGGCGTCAGGCACCATAGCAGCGTGCCCGAGCTGCGGCGCATATCGACTCGCGCGACGGCTCCCTTTTTTAAATCGACCGAGGCTTCGCAGCCAGATTCACTGATTACGGTGCCGAGAAACTGGCTCAGGTTGGGATTGTGCCCGACCACCATAATGGATTCCTGGACGGCATATTTGTCGAGCATTTTGCGAAAGTCCGCGAAAGAAGCGTTTGGCCGCAGCGCCGCTTCAATCTGCAACTTGCCCTCGTAGCCCATCTCGTTGCCCACCAGCGATGCGGTCTGCGTAGCACGTTTTAGAGGGCTGGAAACGACTACGTCGACCTGAGCATCGAGCGCCGCCAGGGCGCGGCCCACGTAACCGCATTGTTCGATGCCATCTTTATCGAGCGCGCGCTTTTCATCCTTCTTGGGATTGATAAGGCTTTCGCCCGCGCTGGCATGACGGAGAAAATAAATAATCATTGCTTAATCATCGTTCCCTTCCAACGGAAATCTTTCGCTTCCTGGGCGCAGGTTGCGGTATGGGCAGGGCCGCCTGCTTGCCTTCCGCCACGCTGATGAGAAAATCCTGCGCGCTGAAAGCAGCCGCGCCGATCGGAGGCTTGCGTTTGCGTTTGCCGTGCAACGGCTGCCACGCTCGTATGTAGGTCTCGTCGCGAAGAAGAATACGGGCCTTGCGATTATCGGCCAGATACGCATCGAGAATTTCGCGGTGCACGCGTTCCCGCAGAAATTCGTCGCGCAGCGGCACCAGCACCTCGACGCGCTCATAAAGATTGCGTGGCATCCAGTCAGCGCTGCCGATATAGATTTCCTCGTCGCCGCCATTGCCGAAGTAATAGATACGGCTGTGCTCCAGAAAACGCCCGACTATGCTGCGCACTTTAATGCGATCGCTCAGGCCGCGCACTCCCGGGCGCAGTGCGCAGATGCCCCGGACGATCAGATCGATTTCCACGCCAGCCTGGGATGCGCGATACAACGCCTGAATCACGTTCTTATCCAGCAGCGCGTTCATCTTGCCGATAATGTGCGCCTCGCGGCCCTGGCGCGCGTGTTCAGTTTCGCGGTCAATCAGTCCGATCACTTTCTCTGCCAAATCGAGCGGCGCCACCAGCAGCGGCTCGTAGCTGGGGTTCTCGGCGTAAGCGGTCAGAAAACTAAATACGTCATGCACCGCGCGCGTGATCTCAGGATTTGCGGTGAATAAACTCAGGTCGGTATAAATCCGCGCCGTGCTGGCGTTGTAATTTCCGGTTCCAATGTGCGCGTAACTGCGCGGCACGCCATCGGGATCACGGCGCACGATCAGGGAAAGCTTGCAGTGCGTCTTCAGGCCGACTAACCCGTGAAAGACCTGCACTCCCGCATCCTCCAGATCACGTGCCCAGCGGATGTTGTGGGCTTCATCAAAGCGCGCCTTCAACTCGACGACCGCGGTAACTTCCTTGCGCGAAGCGGCCTCGATGAGCGAAGGAACGATTAGCGAGTGCTCGTTCGTGCGGTAGAGTGTCTGCTTGATAGAAAGAACGTTGTCATCTTCCGCCGCCGACTCGATGAAGGAAATCACAGCATCGTAGGAATCGAAGGGATGATGCAGCAGGAGGTCGTGCCGGCGCAGTTCCTCAAACAGATCCTGTGACTTCGCCGTAAGCCGCAACTCGCGCGGCGTAAAGGGGCGATATTTCAAGTCGGGATGAGCAGTCTGTTCGTAAACATTGAACAGGCGCGAAAGATTAACGGGACCGTTCACTGGATAAACCTGCCACGGATCGAGCTCAAAAACCGTTCGCAGCCGCTCGATGACTTCCGGATCGGCATCAGCTTCAATCTCCATCCGAACCGCATCGCCCTTGCGCCGATTGTGCAACTCCGCGCGCACCGATTCGAGCAGGTTGCGAGCTTCTTCTTCCTGCAGATAGAGGTTGCTGTTACGGGTTACACGGAACGGAGCGGACGAAACAATGTCATAGCCCTGATACATCTTTTGCGCATGATGCGCGACGAGATCAGCGAGGAATATGAAGTCGGTGGTATTTTCCGAAGGCAGCCGCACCAAGCGCGGCAGAGCCCGAGGCACCGACACAACACCGGTATAGGTAAGCGCGGAGCGCCGCCGCCGCCGCAAAAGCAGCCCAAGGCAGAGAGCCTTGTTGATCACCCGCGGGAACGGGTGCGACGGATCAACCGTGACCGGCGTCAACAACGGATCCAGTTCCTTCTCGCAGTATTCCTCGACGAACCGCCGCGCCTCGGCGTCCAACTCGTGCAGCGCCAGCACGCGAATTCCCTGCCCGGCCAAGGCGGGCCGCAGCGTGTTCCAGCAGTCATACTGATCCTCGACAAATTCGTGCGTAAGACGTGCAAGCACGTCGCGCTTCTCGCCGAGGGTTAAACCATCCGGGCCAGCCTCGTTGTAGCCGTCCTCGATCTGCTGCATCATCGAGGCAATGCGAATCTCAAAAAACTCGTCGAGGTTACTGGCCGAAATCGCTAAAAACTTCAATCGTTCGAGCAGCGGATTCCCCTGATCCTCGGCCTCTTCAAGCACACGCCGGTTGAACGCGAGCCAGGAGGTGTCACGGTTGAGGTAGTACTGAGGATTTTCGAGCGAAAGACGAGCCATCTGCGAGGATTCTTACGCTTTCTTTTGACTAAACACCCGGCGGGAACTGGAACGAATCGTCTCGCGCTCGCTGCCCCGCAAACAGCGACGGTCGCGTCGCAAACAAACGCCAACTACCAAGTATAAAGCATCGGCTTGAATGCCAACGAATGGGTTATCAAGACTAACAATCAGATCGTATCTCGGTAGGAAAAAGCCGGGGTTCCGCGACTTAAAGTTCAGCTTCGGGTTGAAGAATGTTGTGATATGACTCACCAGCCCTTGAAGGTCTGCCCAATGAAAAAGCCATCCTCGCGGATGATCGCAAGCGCTTTTCTTCTCTTCTGCGGCGCTACCGCACTAAGCTATGCTCAACTGCCCAGTGGAAATGTTTTCGGCGGATACTCGTACCTCAACGCAGATTTTGCTAACGGCATCGGAACGCGCGCTAATCTCAACGGGTGGGAGGCTTCGGTCGAGGGCAAAGTGCTTCCATTCATCGGGCTGGTCGCCGATTTTAGCGGAGAATACGGGATCGCAGGTTCGGGTCCGGTGCCCGTCAGCACAACCTGCGTCACGCCGGTCGGAGGCTTGCCGGGAGGCTGCATTCTGACACCGCCCAGCCAGAATATAGCCGAACACAACTTCCTGTTTGGTCCGAGAGCTTCTTTCAGGATTGCGAAGTTCCGCCCGTTTGTTCACTTTCTGGTCGGCGCGTCGCATGTAAGCGAGTCGTACGCCACCACTTCCAGCAATTCCTTTGCCGACGCAATCGGTGGAGGTCTCGACTACCGCTTGATCCCACGTGTCAGCTGGCGAGTGCAGGCCGACGCGCTGGAAACGCGGTTATCCGGTTCGACGCAGAATAACGTCCGGATTTCTACCGGAGTGGCGATTCAGTTCTAGAGCCCACACCTCAGGGAAGAAATACGGATGGTTTGTCTTCAAGACGCGCGGTAGTTATTTGATCGTCTTGATAGCCTCTTTTTCTTTTTGCACAACGCTATCCGGCAAGGGCGCATAAGACAGCGCATTCGTCATTTTCTGCCCGTCGGCGACCATCCAGTTCAGAAAATCAGCGAGAATCTTCCCTTTATTCGGGTCTTTAGACTGTTGAGGAATCAGCAGCCAGGTGAAGCTCGAAATCGGATACGCATCCTTGCCCGGGGCGTTGGTGATCGATACTCGAAAATCTGCCGGCATCTTGGGCGCTGAGGCGGCCGCCGCCGTCACACCTTCAAGCGACGCTTTAAGAAAAACTCCGGCAGCATTGCGCACGCTCCCGAAAGTGATGTTGTTTTGCACCGCGTAGATTAGTTCGACGTAGCCAATCGATCCCTGCAGTTGCCGAATCGAGCCTGCCACGCCTTCGTTGCCTTTCCCGCCCAAGCCGATCGGCCATTTCACCGACGTGCCGCTGCCCACACGGCTCTTCCACTCGGAATCGACCTTCGAGAGATAATCGGTCCAAATGAAAGTTGTGCCGCTGCCGTCGGAGCGGTGAACGACAATAATGTCTTTGTCCGGAAAGTTCATCCCGGGATTTACGCCAGTGATCGCTTTGTCATTCCACTTGGTGATTCTTCCCAGGAAAATTCCAGCCAGCGCGTCCGGGGTGAATTTGACCTCGCCATTCACACCGGGAATGTTGTAAGCCGGGACCACCGCGCCAAGGACGCTGGGCAGATTGAGCACTTTGCTCTTCAGTTTGCCTTGCGCTTCATTGAGCTGCTCATCGGTCATCGGCATATCGCTGGCGCCAAAATCTACCGTGGCTTCCGTCACCTGACGAATGCCGCCGCCGCTGCCGATTGATTGATAGTTGATCTGAACGTCTGCATGAACTTTGTGATATTCGCTGAACCATTTCGAATAAATGGGATAAGGGAATGTAGCGCCGGCTCCGTTTAGCGTGGTCTGCGCCGCAGCGGGCAGGACCGCGATGGCGCACAACAATAGCAAAGCGAGTTTACGCATAACTCAATGATTCCTCCGGAAATGGATTATGCTCACCTTCTATCAGCTTTAGCCGGAGCAATGTTACAGGATGGTTACACGCCGGTGAATTTCTGATGAATGGCGCGTCTAAATCTGGTTTCTGACGGGGAGTTTTCAGTGCGCGGACTGCAAACGTGTAATCTCGCGCGGGAAAAGCGTGTTGCCCGGAAAATCGGCGCGCAAAGATATGAGTTCCCGAAGCGCGCGCGACTTATCTTTATCGCGAACATACGCGATCGCCAGCAAAATGCGGGCGAATGGCGCGAGATAATGACCGTGTGCGGCGGTTAATTGCAGGTCTGCGATGCCGGCTTGTTTGTCTCCCGGCAATCCTCCCATACGCAGCAACCAGCGCACCGGCGCCGTCATGCTGCCGATGATGTACTTACTGAATCCGGTCGCCACCAGCGCGTCTTCGCAGTTATTGCAAATAGCCAGAAGCTGCTGCGCCCATGCACTCGCTTCCTTGGTGTAGTGCAGCGAAGCCAAATTCCGCTTTTCGATCAGAGCCGCGTAATCCGCCTGTAATCCCGAGGAGAGTGTCATTGTGAACAAGGCATCGCGGTCCTTTGCATCTTTACTCAGGCGCGCGTGCGCCAGCGACTCCGCCCGGTCGAGCGCAGCCTGGAACTCCTGGTGCACCGCAGGATCTGGGCTCAACTTCGTTCGCGCATTGAAGGCATTGTCGTTCTCGAAGAACTGAGTCTCCAGCACTCCCAGGCGGCTGAACTCGGAAAAAAGATATCCTGCCGCTTCGCTGACCGGCCCGACGGGGTCATCGGGATGGAGGCGTTGCCAGGAGGAAAAATCTTTCTGGGCACCGGCAAAATCGAGGTTGTAAAGGCCCATAAAGCCGCGATCCAGAGCCGTTCCTGGGGCATCGAGAGCGGCCGCCGCGGGCGACACCATAGTCGCGCCCAAGGCTGCTACCGCACCGAACAGAAAGAATCCCCACGACCGGATTCTGCAAAATCGAATCAGATTTCTCATGCGCTGAGTTCTCAAACGTCCTTTCAACTGGTTTTTGCCGGCGCGAACCCGCTTTGGCACTTTCTTTTATGATGCAATTGGCGGCCAGCACGGACACTGGCTTGGTACAGCTTTTCGGCCTTGCGAACAATATTCTCCAGAATGAATCCAAAGAGCGCTTGAATCTTTCTTACACGAGAACACTCTTACGGGAAATCAGCTTTATGCTAGACCAGTCTCAGTCGCAAGTCAGCGGATAAAAACTTTATGAGCGATTCTTCATCTCGCCTTGCCCCCGGATGGCCGGGAATTCCACCTCGCTGGACGTCCAGCGCGAAAACCGGAGCAGGAACGGCGCTTAACCAGCACAGTAAAGTATGGTTTACGCTAAGTCACGGAATTTTGAACGAAGTTTACTTTCCACGGGTTGATCAAGCCTGCACCCGCGATTTCGGTTTCCTGGTCACCGACGGCAAATCCTTCTTTTCCGAAGAAAAACGGCATTGCACCTTCGAGAACAAACCGTTCGAGCCTGGCATCCCCGGCTTTGAACTAACCAATACCGAGAACAGTGGGCGCTATCGCATTTGCAAAGAAGTTCTGACCGATCCTTATCGCAACGTGGTGCTGCAGAAGGTACGCTTCGAGCCGCTGCAAGGTCAACTTGCGGATTATCGCCTCTATGCGCTGCTTTCGCCCCATCTCGCGAACTGTGGCTCTGCCAATACTGGCTGGATTGGCGACTACAAGGGTGTGCCCATGTTTCTCGCCGAGCATGACGGCACCGCTCTCGCCCTGGCTTCATCCGCTCTGTGGAGAAAAATGTCAGTTGGATTTGTGGGCACCTCGGATGGATGGCAAGACCTCGCTTCACACTTCCAGATGTTGTGGGAATATCAACGCGCAGAAAACGGCAATATCGCTTGCACTGGAGAGATCGATCTCGCGGCTTGTAACGGCGAATTTGTAATGGCCCTCGGATTTGGCGGCACCTGGACTGAGGCCGGCCAGCAGGCTCGCTCGACCCTGCTGGAAGACTACGACGACCTTCGCCGGCAATATGTAATGCATTGGGATAACTGGCAGAAGACGCTGCTCCCGCTTGACAACCCTTCGCGCCAGACTAATCTTTATCGCGCATCCACTGCGGTTCTGCGTACACATGAGTCCAAGGATTTTCTGGGCGGCATTATCGCCAGCCTCTCGATTCCCTGGGGCTTCAATAAAGGCGACGAAGATCTCGGCGGCTACCATCTGGTCTGGCCGCGCGACCTGGTCGAGACCGCCGGAGCGCTGCTAGCCGCGGGCGCGGAAAACGATTCCGTGCGGGTTTTGCGTTATCTCGAGGCCACGCAGGAGGCTGCGGGCAACTGGGCGCAAAATCTGTGGCTTGATGGCCGCCCCTACTGGAGCGGTATCCAGATGGATGAAACTTCTTTCCCCATCCTGCTGCTCGACCTGCTGCGCCGCCATCCGGCACGCGGGTTGGGAAAGCTGGAGCGCTGGTGGCCGATGGTGCGCAAGGCCGCCAGCTTTATTCTGCGCAACGGCCCAGTGACTCAACAGGATCGCTGGGAAGAAGATGCGGGCTATTCCCCGTTCACGTTGGCGGCGGAGATTTCAGCGCTGCTCGCCGCGGCAGAGATCGCCGAAGTCACCGGGCACGGCGATGTGGCATCGACCCTCCGCGACGCAGCCGACGCGTGGAACGACAATATCGAGCGCTGGACTTACGCTATCGGCGGCGACCTCGCACAGCAAATCGGCGTTGACGGTTATTACGTGCGCATCGCGCCGTCCGACGGTGAGGATACCGCCGCTTCGCCTACGCAGGGCTTCGTACCCATCAAGAACCGCCCTCCCGGGGACAATTTGGAGCGCGCCTCTCATCTCATCAGTCCCGATTCGCTGGCGCTTGTGCGCTTCGGATTGCGCGCTCCAGATGATCCTCGAATCCTCAACACGATTCGCGTCATCGATGCGCTTTTAAAAGTGCAACTGCCGCAAGGCCCCTGCTGGTACCGCTACAACGGCGATGGCTACGGAGAGCACCAAGACGGTTCAGCCTTCGATGGCACCGGCATCGGCCGGCCCTGGCCTCTGCTCGCGGGCGAACGCGCTCACTACGAAGTTGCCGCCGGACGTCCCAAAGAGGCGGAGAGATTGCTGGCGGTGATGGAAGGCTCAACCATCGGACACAGCCGATTACTCTCCGAGCAGGTCTGGGATGCAGACGATATCCCCGCGCTCGAATTGTTCCGCGGCAAGCCCACAGGCTCCGCCTGCCCGTTGGTTTGGGCGCACGCGGAATATATAAAGCTACGCCGCTCTCTGCGCGACGGGAAGATTTTCGACCAGCCTCCGCAAACCGTGCGGCGGTATTTGGTGGAGAAACCCGAAAGGAAATTTTTCGGTTGGAGATTCAACAATAAAACTCGTTCGCTCCCGCGCAACAAAACCCTGCGCTTGGTGCTGCTCAATCCCGCGCTCGTGCATTGGAGCGTCGATGGCTGGAAGACCGCGCAAGACAGCAATACGAAAGACACCGGACTCGGCACTTACGTTCTCGACTTGCCGACAGCCTCGCTGCCAGCCGGAGGCAAAGCGACATTCACGTTCTATTGGCCCGAAGAAAATCGGTGGGAAGGAACGGATTTCAGCGTAGTTGTGGAGTAGAAAAGGCAAATAAAAGCGAGGAATCGAAGCCGTGTTTCGGATCGAGCGGCTTACGCCAGCGCGGGTGGCGTCGAGTAAACCAACTCCACCACGGTGCAATCATCATTCAGGGGATTTCCCGAGCAGAATTCCGAAACTGCGGCAAGGATTCCCTGCCACGACGGACTATTGGCCGCGGCCAGTTCCAGACGCGAGTCCTCAAAAAAATCTCCCATGGAATTTTCCGCTTCGGTCACTCCGTCGGTGACCAGCATAAAGCGATCGCCAGATTTAAGCTGGCAACGGGCGCTCTCAAATACCGCGTCTGCCAGCAAACCTACCGGGACGTTGCCATGCGGCAAACGCAGCACCTCTTTGCCGCAAATCAGCAGCGGCTGCACGTGGCCGCAGTTGACGTATTCGAGATCGCCATCGCTGCGCAGCCGCGCCAAGAGCAGCGTCGCATATTTTTCACCCATCAGCCTTTCGCTGAAATAGCGGTTCACCGCTGTCACTACGTCGAGCAGGGGCATGCCCGCAATCAGATGCGAGTAGATCATTCCCTGCAGAGTAGAGGCCAGCAGCGCGGCTGAAACTCCTTTGCCGCTCACATCCGCGAGAACCACCGCCAGGCCGTCTTTGGTATTCACCGCGTCGTAGAAGTCGCCTCCGATATCGCGACAAGGGAGATTTCTGCCGCCCACCTTGGCGAATGGAACTTCAGGAATTTTCACCTGCATCAACCGTTGCTGGATGCTGGCCGCGATTGTAAGCTCCTGCTGGTAGCGCCGCGATTCTTCTTCAGCCTGCACCAGCCGGGCATTTTCAATCAGCGATGCTGCTTCTGTCGCGATCGCCCGCACCACGTCATGACCCACACCGGAGAATTCCCGCGAAGCAAACCGCGAATCGATGTACAGGACCCCCATGACTTCGGGTGCAGCGTTTGGCGCCGGCGTCTGATCGCGATTGGCCTGCACCTGCCGCTTGCGCAGCGGAATGCAAACCACGGTGCGCAAATCGTAGGCGACGATGCTTTGCCGGGCGGCAACGTCCATCGAACTGCCGGTGTCGGTAAGCAGAAACTCTGAATTCAACCGCATCGACTCCTCGAGAGCCGAGTGAGAAATGGTCTTGTCGTCGAGGAGCGCCTCGCCTTTGTTATTCCGACCCGCAGCCAGCCGCAGCTTGCCTTCGTCGTCTTTGAGAAACACATAGCCACGCTCGGCTCGAGTCAGGCGCAGAGTGACGTCGAGCATAGTCATCAGAATTTCATCGAGCACTCCCGCAGTATTCAACTTGCGCGCCGCTTCGAGAAACAAAGTAAGTTTCTCGAGATCGGTGGCTTCCTGCGAGATCTGAATTCCCGAGATCTGGCTCAGGAACTCGCGCGCGGTATTCGACGAGGCATGTGCCGGATTGAAAATGGCATAGGTCGAGTCGCGGGCGCCGAACTCCAGCCGGTCATTGCGCTCCAGCTTTTGGCGCTGAATGCGCTCGCCATTGACGAAAGTACCGTGCTTGCTCCCTTGGTCGACAACGAAGAATCCCTCGCCTTCGAGCACGATCATGGCGTGATCGCGCGACACGCGAGGATCGGCGATCACCAGATCTTTATCGACCTTGCGGCCCACGCTGAATGGCGTGCGGTTCAGGACAATATTCCGCTGCTCATTGCCCTGCACCAACACCAGCGCGGGGAAAACTCCCGACCCGGAGCTTTGCGGCGTTCGTATCGAGTTCAGCACCATGGATTAGTCGCGACTCAGATAATCCTGACTCCCGCACCGATAGCATAATGACAGGAATCAGGCCTCGACGGGAAGAGGCTACGTCCATCCCCCGCCGAACAAAGTCTCCGTCGCACGATTCTAGCGCTTCGCGTTCGGTTCGATCAGAATCTCTGGCAGCGTGCCCTGACGCTTCCCGCTCGTTGCACGATTCAAATCAATCGCCGTTAGCGCAAAAACCAGCACCGGCAAAGCAAACGTAGCGAAAAACGGCCACTTCCATCGTTCCAGCGCCCACGAGGGCGAGATCAGGAAATAGCCGACGGTCAAAGCGAGACTTGCAATCCATTGCCAGGCTAACGCGAAGACTCCGGCAATACAGCCGAGGCGAAGTCCAAGGGAGCCGCTCAAGAACAATCTCCGATCCTTCCACAGCAACAGAATTGCGGGAACGAGAAGCACCTGATTGTACGGTGCGTACATGGGCACAACCAGAACAGTAACGGCGCTGACGAGTGCGATAGCCCGGCCAAACTGATCAAAATTCTCTGGCGCCACTCGCAACTTCCAAAGCAAGAAAGCAGTCAGTGCAATCGCAAGCAGGGCGAGTACTTTCCCTGCCGAAGCCCACGGCGCCAGTTCATCCAACACCGACGCGTTTTGGGTGTAGCGATGGTATTGCTGAATCGATGCGATAAACATCCGCAGCCAACCGGGAAGGACGAGCTCGGCCGCCCCCAGCAGAAGCGCCATCACAAGCCCAAATCCGACCAAGAAGCGCCGCCTGCGGCTCCAATCGGCAATCGCCCAAAGGATCAGCCATCCAGCCAGAAGCCAGGCCAGTTGCGGTTTTATCGTCGCCAGGGCCAGCAGCGCCCCGCCGCAAAATAAAAATCCGCCAGCTACGCAGGTCGTGGAAGCCGCCAGAAGCGCCGCGACCAACAAACTTAGTTGCTGCAGCCTGATTCCTTGCACGGCCGCGAAGCTTCCCAGCGTCAGAAAAATAACCGCAGCATGCGCGGGCAACGGCAAGCGCCAGCGCAGCAACTTAAACCACAGGAAGACGCTCCACGCAGTCAGGCCCGCAAGGAACCAGTAGAAAAATATCTGCACATTGTGAAAAGCAAAGCTCGCCAGAGGCAACAGCAGAAACACCACGTATACGGGATATGCAAAACCTTGCTGATCTTTCGGATCATTCGGGCGACTGGAGTCTAGCCGACGTCCGTAATAGCCTTCCTGAATCTCAAGCGTGACTTCGTGGCTATAGGGGTTGCGACGGTGCAGCAATAGCTCTCGAGTCCCCACCCAACGGGGGTAGAGATCAGACAAATTACCACGTGGAGTTCCCCTGGCTCGGGAGTCGGCGATCTGGCGAGGCCTCAAGATATCGATGACGTAAAACCACATGCTCGCCGCCGCGGTCACGGCCAGCACTAGCCCAACAACGGATTGCAAACGTTTATGCAAGCTTGGCGCAGTTCTGCGCTCTTGGGCTGACTGTCAGAACCCCTCCCCTCTGTTTCACGACATCATGTTACAACTGGTGAGGCAAGCCCCGCGCATGGGAAAACGGATCTCAGTGTCAGCCGCGATCGGCGCGGTCAGCGGCGTGTTCTGCTGGTTTTGGCTGGAACGCGCTCATCACGGCGCCGGCGACTTTACCTGGGCCATCTGGGCTGCTCAGGATTTGTTGGCGCATCGCAATCCGTATCTCCGGTACATGCAGTTGTACCCGCTCCCCGCCGCACTCTTCGGGCTGCCTTTCTGCTGGATGCGGCCAACCGTTGCCGGCGGTGTTTTTTATGGGATCAGCTCCGCGCTTCTGGCATTTGGGATTTCCCGCCACGGATACCACCGGCTCCTAGTATTCCTCGCCTATCCCTATTGGGCGGGCCTATTTGAGGCGCAATGGACTCCGCTAATTCTGGCCAGCGCTTTTATTGCGACCCTACTCCCCGCCACTCTGGTTAAACCGCAATTGGGTCTACCTATCTTATTCACCAGCCCGACAAGGCGAGGCTTACTGACATGCTCAATGGTGCTTTTGCTCACGTTTCTTGTTTTCCCCGGATGGCCATGGCAGTGGTGGGGCAACACTGATCTCTACGCCAGGTTTATACCATTCCTGGTTTTTCCCGGGCCGTTGCTTGCTCTAGCTCTTTTCCGCTATCGTGAGCGCGATGCGCACATGCTCCTGTTGACGGCGCTGATGCCACAGCGCTGGTTTTACGATGCTTTTATCCTCTGGTTCATTCCTAAAACGCGTCGCGAGATCGCATGGACCGCGTTGCTCAGCTGGGGAGCCGGGGTCTGGCGCTGGTATCACGTTCCGCATAGTTTCAATCAAGTGGGGCGCTGGATCGTTATCTTTATTTACCTGCCAATGCTGGCGCTGATTATTTTTCGCTCGCGTCACGAGCCGGACCCGCCTGGGGCGGCAAGCATCGGCAGAGAAAGCTAAACTCTGACCTCCTGGCGTCCACTGATTTCCAGGCTGAGCTTCCACAGCCACCATAGCAGTAAAACGGCGATAAGATTCACGTTCCCGGTTACCAGCCATAGCACGAACCACACCGGGCTGATCAAAAGCGGAAACAAGGGATACAACAGAGCCCATCTGCCGACAGCGTTCCGAGGCGGTGTATGCCAACCGTGGTCCGCAATCAAAAGCATCGGCAATACGAGCAGCGTGTAGTCGTGGATATTCGTCTGCCAGCCAATCAACTCAGAGACAGCAACTGCTATTGAAAACTGCAGACCGCTCTTATCCGGTCCGGCAAGCCGTTGTCCCCTCATCGCGAAGAAAAGAAACAAAGCGGCCGAACTCAGAAGTATTACCACGGTCCCAATCATTCCACTCAACCGGAGAGGCCATCCCATGAACAAACCGTGCAGGTTCGGAAGGAAGTCGGCCGGAACCCCTCCCAGGTTTGGCGTGTCGGCGACCCGCAGAGCAAAGGCTGGATATCGCAACAAGCCCTGCCATCCGACCAGCGCAATCGAAATTGCCGCAAGCACAGCCGAAACAGCCGCGAACCCGAGCAGGACCCGACTTCGCCTCCAGATGGCGACAAGCAGCACGATTGGAAGCATGAGCTGAAACTTGAAGGCACCAAGAGCAAACCAGCATCCTGCCAGAAAGTCTTCTTCTTTCCTAAGTGCCTTCCAGGCAAGCACGCAAGCGAGCAACTGCAAGATGGAGTCTTGCCCTTGCAACAAACATTCGAAAACCGGAAAGAAGGCAGCCGCCACGAGCACGGATTCCCACGGGGACATTACTCGAAGCAGTCCGATGCTCGGCCGCAACAGCAATGCCGCGCCGAAAAGAATTCCAATGTTCAGTAAGTCCCATGTCAAGAATGCCGGCAGATAGGCCAATCGACTCAATGGCAGGAAGATCAGAGCTTCAAAGGGTGGATGGATGTAGGGCAAAGCCGCGGGTCTAGAAGGAAGATTTCCCGTAAATTCCTTCTGCACCCGGTTCTGCACATCCGCGACGTAAAGCTGATGGCCGAGGCCCTGGTTCAGAATCCTTGCCGCCGTGTAAAAAACTGAGAAGTCCGGATATCCTCGTGCGATGCGTTCCCCGAGGCTTATGACAAATAGGGCGTGCAAACATAAAACACCGGCGACGCAAAGACGCACAAGGCGCCACTTTCTCGTGGTGGTCATTCGCTTTTTGATACCGGGGACAACGGACCGCGATTGTACCTTGGAAATAAAACTCCCGCTATGATGGACTGCCCATGAGAGAAATGCTGAGAACCCAAGATATCTTCCTTGCGGTCCTGTTCCTCGGCCTGTTTGCCCTGGCGGCCCGCAATGCCGCCGATCCCGATCTCTGGTGGCACCTCAAGACCGGACAGCTCATCGTTGAGAGCAAAAGCGTCCCTCACGCTGATCCCTTTTCGTTCACGCGCGCCGGCCAACCCTGGATCGCGCACGAGTGGCTCAGCGATGTTCTGCTCTACGAACTCCAGAGTACCGCCGGACAGGCCGGTTTGATTGTTACGTTTGCGGCGGTGATCGCTGGAGCGTTTCTGCTGCTGTATTTGCGGTGCGGCTCAAATCTCTTCGTCGCCGGAGTGGCGACCCTCTGCGCTGCGTTGGCTACTCGGCCGTTATGGGGAGTGCGGCCGCAAATGCTTTCCCTGCTGCTGACGAGCTTGTGGTTGGTGATCCTCGAGCGTTCCGAACACAATCCCAAACTTCTTTACTGGACGCTTCCGCTCACCCTGCTCTGGGTGAATCTGCACGCCGCATTTGCAGTCGGCCTCGCGCTGTCGGCCCTATTTCTCGTGGGGCAGGGGATCGAAGGGGTAATGAGCGGAGAAAAAAACATGCGCTCCTTGGGTTTTCCCGCGCTCATTCTCGCTTTCGACTTGCTGCTTGTTCCGTTCAATCCCAACAGCGTCAAACTGTTCTGGTATCCCGTCGAGACCTTGCGTTCCGCAGCGATGCAGAAGTACATCGCCGAATGGGCCTCCCCCAACTTTCACCGCGGGGAATACGCGCCGCTCCTGCTGATTACGCTTGCCACCTTCGGAGTGCTGGGCTGTATGCGGACGAAGCTGCGGGCGCGCGATCTTTTGCTTTTGGTTGTGAGTTTTTTTGCCGCGCTGCGTTCTATCCGGTTGATCCCATTGTTCGCGCTGATCGCCGTACCGATTGTGTCGAGGCAACTTGCGGCATGGCTGCGCACGCGTTCTTCAAGGCAAGGGCCCGCTGTTCACAAAGTAACTTTCCGCCCAGCACTCAACGCTGCGATCGTGGTAGCCATGGCAGTGTTCGCAGCCGTTCACATTACTCAAGTCATTCGGGGTCAGCCGCAAGCTGAGGCGCAGAACTTCCCGGTTGGCGCCGTTGCCTTTCTGCAGGCACATCCGCCGGCTGGTCCAGTCTTTAACCATTACGATTGGGGCGGATATCTCATCTGGAAGCTGTATCCCTCGACGCGGGTATTCATCGATGGCCGGGCGGACGTCTACGGAGAATCTCTGTTCCGCGATTTCGCCAATACCTACCAATTCAAAGACGACTGGCAACGACTTCTGGAGCGATGGAAGATTCAAACGGTGGTCGTGCCCCGCGATTCCGCGTTGGCGACGGGTCTGCGCGAGGCTCCCGGCTGGAGAGTCTCTTACGAGGATTCACAAGCCATCATTCTGAGCGCTCCTTCGAAAGTCAGCCTTCCGTGCGAAATCACCCCTGTAGACCCTATGCACGACAGTTACTCTCGGTATGCAAGAAATTACACCTGCCAAGGCCTTTTGCGGGTTATTATGAGTGCTAACATCTCCCCCGCAGCGCTGTACGAGTACATGGGACATAAATCCCGGCAGGCCGAAGGCCTATATCTGCTTGGAATGGCTGTTTGGAACGTGTGATCTCGTTCTAGGAGGGCGAGAGCAATGGAACATTTGCGTAAATTGTGGCGCCAAGAAGAAGGACAGGATATCGCGGAATACGCCGTGATGCTGGCCGTGATCCTCGTGATCGTGGTGGGCACCATCCGGCTGATCGGTTCCAATGCGAATAACGTCTTCTCCAACGTCGCCAGTTCGATCCAGTAAAAAACAGACGAAGGTTAGCAGCGGAAAAAATTGACTCAGGCGTTCCTGCCAGGGACGAGCGCAATTGTCGTTGCTCGTTCTGACGGAGCATTATGAATCGCACTCGTTTATTGATGATCGGAACTCTGGCCCTGGCTTTGGGAGCATTGGTCAGTGTTGCCGTTTACCGCAACCTGCTGGGACGCAGCGCGACGAACAACGAACCTGGCGTCGATGTTGTCGTTGCGGCGAACGATATTCAAGTTGGGGCCCGGATTGAAGAGCACGATGTGCGTTTAGTGCGCTATCCCGCATCCGCCCTGCCCGCGGGAACTCCCAGCCGGCGATCCCAGGTGCTGGGACGTGGCGTGATCTTGCCGATTGCAAAAGGCGAATTCATCCTGTCGAGCAAACTGGCGCCCGAGAACGCTGGCGCCGGATTGCCTTCTCTCATCCCTCCCGGAATGCGAGCGGTTTCTGTGCGTGTGAATGAAGTCGTCTCGGTCGCGGGCTTCGTTGGACCGGGAACGCGGGTGGATGTGTTGCTCACCGGCACGCCGAACGGCAGCAACGAATCGCAAACTACCACCGTTCTGCAGAATGTCGCGGTCATCGCCTCTGGACACACCCTCGAACGTAATGCTGCAGGCGAGGCGCAGAACACCCCGGTAATCACGCTTCTCGCTTCGCCCGAGGACGCCGAACGCCTTACCTTGGCAAGTTCGGAAGGAAAAATTCAACTGATCCTGCGCAACCCGCTTGACACGCATCAGGACCCGGTAGACGCAGCCAATGCCAGAGGGCTGTATAAAGGTGGAACGCCACCTCCAGTAGCGCCGAAGATAGCGGCGGTTCATCCCGCGAAGCACAAGGTTGAGACGACTGCGCCTGCTCCTTCAGTGCTCAATGTTGAGGTTTACCAAGGTGATAAAGCGAAGCCGGACATAGTGAAATTCCCGGAAGAGAGTGGCGACGGGCCCAAGTAGTGTAAGAAAGTTGGCGCTTGCATGTGCCGACCGGACAGCAGTTTTCCTCACGTGGAGAGGAATGACACGATGAAGTTTCGCAACCCGCTGTTGAGCTCCGCCGCAGCAGCATTTCTCGCGACGGTGCTCGCTGCTCCTCACATCGCGGCGGCAGAGGAGCAACAACCGGCCGCCCCAGACCCAATCCCAAGCCAAAGTACCGCCGGAGCAACCCAAACCACACTTCCACCCGAATCGGCGCAAGTGCAATCTTCGGCTCCGCTGCGCGTGATGGTCGACAAGTCTCTGCTTATCAACACCACTGAACGCCTGAAGCGCATTTCGGTTACCGATCCCAATGTGGCCTACGCTACCGTCATTACTCCCACGCAGATACTTGTTCACGGTCGATCGCCGGGTGAAGTCTCCCTTCTGATCTGGGATGAACTGGAGCGCTCCCGCAGTTTCGATCTGCGCGTGGATGTCGATGTCACGGCCTGCGCCGAGGAAGAACATCGCGTATTTCCCGATGAACAGATCACTGTTACTCCTTCGCGGGCTGCGATTGTGCTTTCGGGTCATGTGAGTACCGAAGATGTCGCCAAGCGCGCCGGAGAGCTGGCTTCTGCATACTCCAAGAATGTGATCAACGTACTCACCTTCGGTCCCGTGGGAGCTCAGGAAGTCTTGCTGGAAGTAAAGTTCGCTGAAGTCGACCGCTCGGCTCTTACTCAGCTCGGGCTCAATGTCTTCTCTACCGGAGCCGGTAATCTGGTGGGTAGCACGACCACCGGCGAATACGGCGGCTTCGGTTCGCAAAACATCAGTCAGACGCAGGGACAAAACACACCGTTTTCCGCCACGCAGACCGTCAGCAGCGTCCTGAATATGTTCTTATTCCAGCCCAATATTCACCTCGGTGCGGTCATCGAGGCTCTGGAAACCAAGAACCTGCTGCAGATTCTCTCCGAGCCGACTCTGATCGCCGTGAACGGCAAGAAAGCCAGTTTTCTCGCGGGAGGCCAGTTTCCATTTCCGATTGTGCAGCCCGGCCAGGGATTCACCGCGGTTACGATCTCCTTCAAAGAATTTGGCGTAAAGCTCGAGTTCACTCCGGTGATCATGCCTAACGGCAATATCCACCTCACCGTGGCGCCCGAGGTCAGCACTCTTGACTTCGCCGACGCCCTTACCATTTCCGGTTTTACTGTGCCCGCGCTGAGCACCCGCAAAGCGGAAACCGAATTTGAACTGCAGGATGGCCAGAGTTTTGTCATTGCCGGCCTGATCGACAACCGTGTCACCGATACCTGGAACAAGATTCCAGGCCTGGGTGACATTCCGATTCTGGGTGCCTTTTTCCGAAGCAAGAACCTTTCCAAAAGCAACTCTGAGCTGATGGTTCTATGCACGGTTCACCGCACTTCGCCCTCCAATGAGCGTCCGACCGGACCGAAGGACCCGGCGCCGTTCATGGACAAAGGAAAGTTTGACGGAAAGAAACCTTCTGGGATGTAGGCGGCGAACCCGTTCGCCACGAAGCAAGGTTGCAAAAGATGCAAGATGTGAAAATAGAAAATATTCGAAGTCGGGTATGCCTGAGCTTTCAGTCGTTATCGTAGCCACGGACAATGAACAACGGACCGTTCTGCAGGTGCTGGTGGATGGCACCAGCGTAGCTCGTACGGTTCACACCTGCGCCAGTTTTCCCGTCGCCGCTTCCGATCCCGTTACCCGCCGGGTGCAAGCCGCCAATCCCGATGTTTTGCTGGTCGATATTCCTTCCGACAATACCGGCATGGCTATGCGGGCCATAGAACTCCTGCACCAGGAACTGCCGGAAACCGCGGTGTTCGCCATCGGAAGCCTTACCCAGCCCCAGGTCATCGTCAGCACCATGCGCGCCGGAGCCCGCGAGTTCATCGAAAGGCCGACGACAACGACCGATCTTCTCGAAGCGTTCGTTCGCCTGACGACGGCCCAGCGGCGTGTTCAAAAAGAAGGTCCCCGCGGCAAGGTTTTTTTTGTGGTCAATGCGAAAGGCGGCAGCGGAGCAACCACGGTTGCCGTGAATCTTGCTCTGGCGCTGCAAGCTTCGCACGGTCAAACCGCGCTGGTGGATCTCGCGCCGCTGGGACATGCCGCGCTGCATTTGAACCTCAAGCCGTTGTTCACCATCTCCGATGCGACGCGCAATCTTCACCGCATGGATAGTTCGTTGCTCGAAAGTTTCATGACCCGGCACAACGGCGGACTTCAATTGCTCGCGGGCGCCAACGCTCCCGCGGCGCTCGAGCCCTCGACCGCAGAGTTTGTCCGGCTCTTCGACATGCTCGTAAGCCACTACCGCTACGTGGTGGTCGACAACTCGACGCGCCTGGATGCCGCAAGCCGCCTGGTTGCCAACTTGTCGGAGTGCGTTCTTCTGGTAGCCTGCACCGACGTTGCATCGCTGTGGAGCGCGGCCCGCGTCCAACAATATCTGGGAGAGACCGGTAACCGCGAGCGTCTGCGCCTGGTGCTCAACCGCTTCCGCAAGGTCCCGGGATTCACCGAAGCCGATGCCGAGAACGCTGCCGGAGTAAAATTGCTGTGGCGGGTGCCGAATCAATACTTCGCGATTTCCTCCGCGATCGACCGCGGCGCGCCCGTGATGGAGCAGAGCCACACCGAGATCGCACGCTGTTTCTCAGGCCTGGCGCATGAACTCACGCGCAATGACGTTGACGTGAAACGTGCCGCCTGGTCGCTGTTCAAGACGGTATAGGATTTTATGGCGAACTTGCAGACCTTCGAGCGCAGCGAGTACCAGCAGGTAAAGTCGGACCTGCATCGCAAAATCCTCGACCGGCTCGACCTCGAAAAGCTGGGCCGCGCCAGCGGCGATAGCGCACGCGAGGAAGTTCTCATCCTCATTCGCAACTCGGTCAACAGCGAAGTCGTACCTCTCAGCTTCGCCGAGCGCGAGCGCCTCTCCCGCGAGATTCTCGACGAAATTTTCGGCCTGGGCCCGCTCGAGCCGCTGTTGAAGGATCCTACGATCTCTGACATTCTCGTCAACCGTTTCGATCGCGTCTACATTGAGCGCGCCGGCAAACTGGAATTGACCGGACTTTCGTTCAAAGATAACGGGCACCTGATGCAGATTATTGAGCGCATCGTCTCCCGCGTGGGCCGCCGGGTCGATGAATCTTCACCCATGGTCGATGCCCGCCTCACCGACGGTTCGCGCGTCAACGCGATCATTCCACCGCTCGCTCTCGACGGAGCCTGCCTCTCGATCCGGCGCTTCGGCCGCGATCCAGTCACCGCGCGCAACATGATCGAGAATCATACCCTTACCGAGGCGATGCTCGAGCTGCTCTCGGCGATGGTAAAAGGCAAATTGAATCTTCTGATTTCCGGCGGCACGGGCGCAGGCAAGACCACGTTGCTGAACGTGCTCTCCGGCTACATTCCCAACGTCGAGCGCATCGTGACCATCGAAGACGCCGCCGAACTGCAACTGAAGCAGGAACACGTGGTTCGCCTCGAAACCCGCGCCCCCAATATCGAAGGCAAAGGCGCGGTCCGCCAGCGTCAACTCGTGATCAACAGCTTGCGTATGCGTCCCGACCGCATTGTGGTCGGCGAGGTTCGCGGCGAAGAGGCGTTCGACATGCTGCAGGCCATGAACACGGGCCATGAAGGTTCGCTGACGACAGTTCACGCCAACTCCCCGCGAGACGCACTGGCCCGCGTGGAAAATATGGTTTCCATGGCGAACCTGAACATTCCCGAACGCGCTATCCGTCACCAGATTTCTTCGGCGATTAACGCCGTCGTGCAAGTGGCCCGTCTGTCTGACGGCACACGGAAGGTGACTTCGATTTCCGAGGTTCTGGGCATCGAGGACACCATGATCACCATGCAGGATATCTTTACCTTTGAACGCCGCGGTATCGATGAAAATGGAAAGGTTCGCGGAACCTTCCGCGCCACCGGAATCCGGCCGCTGTTCGCCGATCGGCTTGCGACCTCGGGCGCCCGGTTGCGTCCGGCGCTGTTCGACTCGAAGACTGAGATTTGAGATTGGAGATTGGAGACTTGAGATTTAAACGGAGCACTCTGTAAATGTCCGCAGCTTTAATCGCATTTGCGGTCTTCGTAGTGGTTGCTCTCGCGACCTTCGCCATCGCGTCGCTATTTGATCAGCGGCGCGCCCAGGCGCGCCTCATCAAAGACCGTTTGGCGATGGCACAGAAGGCCCCCGAGCGGGAGCCTAACGAAGAGCTGGCACTGCTGCGCGACGAACAACTCAGCAACATTCCCGCGTTCGACCTTTTGCTCCGCCGCTCGGCCCGCGTCTCCGCCATTCAGGACGCCCTGTTGCAGTCGGGACTGAAGCTTCGTGCGGGAAACTTCCTGGTATTGTGCGGACTATGCGGTATTTCGGCTGGAGTTGTATCGATGCTCTGGGCGAGAAATCCAGCCATCGCATGGGCTGCCATCATCATCGGCGCATTCATTCCCTACGCGTTCGTCTCCTACCGGCGGCAGAAGCGTTTTGAAAAAATCGAAGAGCTCTTCCCGGAGGCGATCGACACACTGGCCCGCGCCGTACGCGCCGGCCACGCCTTCACCACAGCCCTCGAAATGATCTCCAACGAAATCAGCGAGCCGCTGGCCACCGAGTTCCGCAAACTATACGAAGAACAAAAGTTCGGTATGCCGGTGCGCGATGCTCTCATGAATCTGACTGAGCGCGTGCCGCTGGTGGATATAAAATTCTTTGTCACGGCGGTGATGTTGCAGCGCGAAACCGGAGGCAATCTCGCCGAGATCTTAGACAATCTTTCCTATGTAATTCGCGAGCGTTTTAAGATTCAGCGACAGGTGCGCGTTCATACCGCCCAGGGCCGCTTGACGATGGTGCTGCTCATGGCAATGCCGCCGGTGGTGGTCTTGGTTCTGGAGTTGTTCAGTCCGGAGTTCGTGCATCCTCTTTTTTATGATCCCATCGGCCACTTCCTGGTAGTGACCGCCGTGGCTCTGCAGACCATCGGCTATTTTGTAATCCGGAAGATCATCAGGATTCAGGTCTAATGCCTCTGCTGATTCTCACCATCGTCATATTCGTGACCGTCGCCCTGGTGGTCTTTGCCTTCGGCGCGGCTGCGGTTACTCCGAGCTCGGTCCTCGGAGCGCGCCTGCGCTCGCTGGCCGGCGCTGCACAAGTTGCACCCAGCAAGCCCGCAGTCAAAATGAAGGAGCGGCTGGAACAGGCGCTCGACCCGCTCAGCAAAGCCATCCCGCTTTCGCCGTCGGACGTTTCCCGAACTCGCGCCTGGCTCATCCAGGCCGGCCTTCGCGATTCGCGCCACGTCAGCTACTACTTCGGAGCGCGCCTTGCGCTCGCCGCACTGGGATTGGCCGGCGTCATTCTTTTCTCCGGCTTCAACAGCATGCCCCTTCTGGTATGCATTCCGGCCCTGGGTTTTTTTCTTCCGCGCTTCTTTTTGAAGCGCATGATTAAAGACCGCCAGCAACGAATCCGAATCGCGCTCCCCGATGCTTTGGATCTTACCGTCATCTGCGTGGAAGCCGGCCTGGCACTCGATCAGGCGCTCATGCGAGTCGGACAGGACTTGCACCATGCCCACCCCGACCTCAGCGATGAGTTTCATCTGGTTAATCTTGAAATGCGCGCCGGCAAACCGCGCGCTGAAGCGCTACGCAATCTGGTCGACCGCACCGGCGTGGACGACATTCGCTCTCTAGTCGGCACTCTGATCCAAACCGACCGCTTTGGCACGAGCGTCGCTCAAGCCCTGCGCGTCCACTCCGATTCGCTGCGAACCGCCCGCCGCCAGCGCGCCGAAGAGCAAGCTGCGAAAACTACGATTAAGATGGTCCCTCCTCTGGTTCTTTTCATTCTGGTCCCGTTTTTGTTCGTGACCATTGGTCCGGCATTGATCCAGGCCTATCATTCCCTCGTCGGTAAATGAGAGCAGCGACACTTTGAAGCTCGTGCCAAAGAGACTCATTTGTACGCAAGATTCGTATCATGGATTCGTATCCGGGCAGGGCTTCAGCCGTGCCGCTCAACGTGGTACAGGAAATGGGCTTTAGCCCCTGAGGAATTAGGAGGAACAATCGACGCTCAGGAGTTCTCATGCCGGGATTGATACTCACAGGCCGAAGCACTTAACCAAACGCGAAACGTTTCTCTAGCAACCGAACTCGCTTTGGCCCATACCCACTGGTCCCGCCTGCGCGGCCTGCTTGGAACTTCCCCCAATGACTTCGGTAACGGCTGCGGCCTCTGGATTCGTCCCTGCCATGGAGTTCATACTCTTGCTATGCGCTTCCCAATTGACGTAGTCTATCTAGACCGCGCTGGGACGGTGGTGCACGTGGAGCACGACCTCCAACCCTGGCGCTTCTCCCCAGTCCGCATGCAGGCAGCCTCGGTTCTTGAACTACCCAGCCACACGGTAGCCAGAACAGAAACTGCTTTGGGCGACCGGATCGAGATCAGAATGAAGGAGTCCTCGTAATCAGTTTTTGTGCGGATCGCGTTTTGCAACTCGAGTAACGAACCCTCCCCCTCAACCGTCGTAATTCCGAGCGAAGGTGTAAAACCGGCGTGATGGTGATCATTCCGAGCGAAGCGACAGCCCGCCCTGAACGAACTCGCAGGGGGTTTGCCCGCCTCACTCGATCGCCGCTAGGGAAGCGAGAGGATAATTGAGCCAAACTCTCCAACTCGAAAAGATCACGACCATCCGCGAGCTGCACGACGCTCCCAGGCTCCTGGTCGACTGGTCGCCGCGCTGGGAAGAATTCGTTACTTCCATCGGGCCGGCTTTCGCGCGCTCCGGACCACGTCTCGCTGGTGAAGCTGGATACGGTGAGTTTCCCTACCGCGGCCTGGCCGCATCGCTGCTGCTGCAATTTTTTGTGTTGGTGGCGGCCTTGCTTCTTCCCCGCGAGATTGACCGCCTTCGACCGTACGCCGCTCCCCGGCTGCAGCCCGATGAAGTGATCTACTACTCCGGCGACGAACTCCCGCGCACCGAAGATCTCGGTGGGTCACAAGCTGGATCCTCCGGCCGAGCCGGAGGCCGCGAAGCGCACCACCGCACGCAAACCATTCGGATTGCCCGCGGAAGCTCACTTGCGGCGAAAGTTGTTGACGCTCCGAATCTCAAGTTGCCGTCCTCCAGCGCAGAGGTTGCAAACCTGCTCGCATTCAAGTCCACCCCTGCAGCACCATCCGCCGAGGGATTGCATTCGTCGCTTACAGCACCCGCTCTTGCCGCAAACGTTATTCCTCCAGCACCTGACGCCGCACGCAGTCGCTCGCGCAGAGGAGTGCACCTCGATTCCGTCATCGCTCCTGCGCCCTCCGTCTTTTCGAACGGTGCCCGCCCCGCTCCATCGCTGAATGCAGCCGTGGTGCCCCCGGCGCCCGTCGTTTACAACGAGCACACGCTCATTGCACCAGTTCTCGACCCCAGCATTATCGCTCCCGCTCCTAAGGTTTCGGGCCAGCACAGACGGGCTGCGCCATCGCTGAACGCGAATGTGATCGCTCCGGCTCCTTCGCAAGTCGCGGACGATCAGGCCCGCTCCAATCGAACTCTAGACGCTCGTGTGATTCCACCTGCGCCCTCGAGCGTCGACCGCGAAGTTCCATCTACACGCGTGCAGATGACCAATGTCACGGTGGTACCGCCGCCGGTAAGCGCGCCGGAACGCGAGTCGGCGCGTACAGCTAAACTCAATTTGCCCGCGCCCTCGGTCGTCGCGCCGCCGCCGTCTGCGGATTCCTCTCGCGACCTGCGCCGCCTTGAAAGCGGCAGTGGCTCAGTTTCTCCGAGCGTGGTGCCTCCGCCACCCAGCCAGGCGCCGTCGTTCGTGAGCAGCATCATCGGAAAGATTTTTGGCCCACAAGAGGTCGTTCCGCCGCCGCCCAGCATTTCTTCCACGAACCGTACATCCACGGGCGGTCTTGCGGCGAATGTCGTTCCACCTCCGCCGAGCGTTTCAGCGGGAAATCGCAACGTTGGATCAGGCGCGCTTGCGGCTAAGGTGGTTCCACCGGCTCCGCTAAACGCGAATGGCGTTTCAGGCGGAACGTCGCGCATGTCACCCAGAGGTCCGAGCACGAATATCGTCCCTCCGCCTCCTTCGGTCACGGGATCTGATTCCGCAGCGGGAGTCGGAACTTCGGAGCGCTCGTCGTCCAGTGCCAGACTCGACGCAAGCATCGTTCCCCCGCCGCCATCGGTGAATGGATCAAAGTCCGGCAGCCGGAACGGCGCAGGTGACACGCTCGGCAGCAATATCGTTCCTCCGCCTCCGGCAATCGATTCTGCATCCCCTTCCTACGGCTCCGGCGGAAGAGGATCAGGATTCGGCGGTGCCGGCGACGCAGGTTCAGCCCTCGCTCCGCCGAAAACTGCGAACGGAAATAACAACAACAACGCTGGAGTTGTGGTCTCGGCGCAGCCCGGCTCGAATGTAGCCGTGCCCGGCACCGGTGGTAAAGGTTCGCTGGCCATGTCTCCGGCAGGCACAGACAAACCCGGCATCGGTGGCTCCGGCGGAGACATAGGCATTGGCCACGGCGAAGGCTCGGGGAGCGGGTTAACTGCTAAGAACGCCGGAAACCCAGGCGCTGCGAAAAGCGGCACTGGACGCGGCTCGGACACCAACGCTCGCGGCGGAACATCCTCTGTCTCCGGTCCGGGCGGCGCAGGCAGTCTTGCCATGGGCACTCCCGCCGTTCCCGGCGTCGACGTTCGCGGCGGAAGCACTATCGTCACGCTGCCCAGCTTCGGTTCCGATGCTGGGGGCGGAGATCCGCCTGCTCTTCCCGGACGCACCAACGTGAAAACCGATCAAGGCCCGGCTATCACCATCGTCGCTAGCTCGCGCTCCGGTGGGGCATTCGATTTCTACGGCAAGCTCCCCGGCGACAATTACACCGTTTATGTCGACACTTCCGTCGGCACCGTCGTGATGCAATTCGCTGAAGCCGATCCGCGCGCTGCCGCCGCGCATCCCGGAAGCCTCACCGGCCCCGAAGGCATTCGCACTAATTTGCCGGCAAATCTTCCCCGTGCTCGCCTGGTGGTCAAATGCAGGCTCGATGCTTCGGGCAACGTCAAGAATATTGAAGTGCTCGAACCGGGGCCCGCCACGATGACTGCCAAAATCATGGCCGCCCTCCCCGGATGGAAGTTCCGTCCAGCCATGCGAGGTGTGCAGCCGGTAGAGATTAACGCCATCCTCGGCTTCAACATCAATACCAACGACCGCTATTAGCACGATTCAGTGGAACTTAGTGGTACCACTTCTCGATTGGGTATCCCATTTCTCGCTGCTTCTGCGAGAAGAAAGATTTTCCTGAACGCGCCCCAAGGTCGATTTCACCACGCTTATTATTGGTCAATGCGGATCGCCATCATCTCCGACATCCACGCCAACCGGTTCGCCTTCGAGGCCGTGTTGACCGATCTCCGAGAAACCGCGCCTGACCTGACTCTACACGGCGGCGATCTTGCTCACGGAGGATCCAGCCCTGCGGAGATCATCGACCGCCTCCGCGATTTCTGCTGGTCCGGTGTGCTGGGAAATACCGACGAAATGCTCTTTCGCCCGGCGGCCCTTACCGAATTCGCCAGTCAGTCTCCCAAACTGCAACCTCCGAAATTGCAGCTCATGTTCGCAATGATCGGGGAAATGGCAGCGTGGGACCGTGAGGCGTTGGGAAAAGACCGTCTCGACTGGTTGAGTACGTTGCCGCTTCAGCAATCTCGCCAGGGATTTGCCCTGGTGCATTCGAGCCCCGCCAGTTGCTGGTGCGCGCCCAGTCCCGATGCCAGCGATGCCGAACTAAAGTCGGTCTACTCGCAACTCGGCGAGCACCTGGTTGTCTACGGGCACATTCATCGGCCCTTTATTCGCAACATTTCGCAGGACGGTACACCAGGGTTGATTGTCGCCAACAGCGGCAGCGTAAGTCTTTCGCACGACGGCGACCCGCGCGCCTCTTACTTATTGATCGATGACGGCAAGCCGCGAATCAGGCGTGTGGAGTATGACGTGGAAAAAGAAATTGAAGCGATCAGGGCCTCCGGCATGCCTTACCCGGATTGGATCGCCAGAACGCTGAGAGCAGCCTCGCCGCAGATGCCTTAGCACTACCCTTCCATTGTCGAAACGTCACCCGCGTCCACGCCCGCTTCCTTTGCCTTCAAGAATCTCCGCAGAATCTTCCCCGATCTCGTCTTCGGCAAAGACGCCACAAATTCCAAACACGAAGGCGTAGCAATCGGGCCCAACTCCCGGCGCACATGCTCGATCAGCTGCGCCGCCAGCGCATCCGAAGCCACATGATCATTTCTCACCTGCACGAACGCCTTGATCGTTTCACCTTTCAAGGCATCCGGAACGCCAATAGCCGCCGCTTCAGCAACCGCCGGATGAGACACCAGCGCGCTCTCGACTTCCGCCGTGCCAATGCGATGTCCGGCAACATTGAGCACGTCATCGTAGCGGCCGAGCACGGCAATGTATCCATCTTTATCTTTCATCGCCACATCGCCCGTGACGTAACATCCGGGAATCACTTGCCAGTCGCGCTCGTAGCGCGCCGGATCGCGCCACACCGTACGCAACATATGCGGAAACGGCCGCTTGAGCACCAGTCGCCCGCCAACATTTGCCGGTGCCGATTTGCCATTCTCATCCAGCACATCAGCCTCAGCACCCGGCACCGCCACTCCGCACTTCCCCGGACGCATCGCCATACTCGGCGGCGTACCCAGCGTGGGCCCGCCCAGTTCGGTCTGCCACCAGTTATCGATCACATAGCCCCACTTGCCATCGCCCGCAAGATGCGTTTGCGCCCAACGCCAGGCCTCCGGATTGAGCGGCTCGCCCGCGCAGGCAATCACGCGCAGCGATGTCAAATCGTGTGCCGCCGGATAACTATCGCCATAGCGCATAAACATTCGCAACGCGGTAGGCGCGGTAAACATCTTCGTCACGCCGTAGCGCTCAACGATTTCCCATGCCGTATCCGGCTTCGGATAATCAACCGCGCCTTCGCGAAACAGAGTAGTCACTCCCGCGCACAGCGGCGCGTAAACGATGTATGAATGTCCCACCACCCATCCGATATCCGAAGTGCACCAGAAGATATCGCGTTCGCCGACGTCGTAATAATTTTCCAGATGGTAGGTCGTGCCAACCATGTAACCGCCATGCACGTGCAACACGCCCTTCGGTTTTCCCGTCGATCCCGAGGTGTAAAGCAGAAATAGTGGATCCTCCGCGTCCATCTCCTCTGCCGGACAATCCGCCGGAAACTTCAGCAGCTCGGTGAAATCGATCTCTCTCGGACCAACTAACCCCGCCCCGCTCCGCGAGTACACGACAACCTTCTGCACGCACTCCAACTTGTCGACCGCCTCATCGACGATCGCTTTTAGTGCCACTGTCTTCCCGCGCCGGAAGCCGACATCGCCCGCAATCACAATCTTCGCTTCTGCATCAGTAATGCGATCGCGCAACGCCGTGTGCCCCAACCCTGCATAGACTACAGAATGAATCGCTCCCAGCCGCGCGCACGCCAGCATCGCTACCGCCCCCTCGATCGTCAGCGGCATATAAATAACGACACGATCACCCTTCACCACACCCAGCGATTTCAATCCATTGGCGAAGCGGCAGACCATGCGATGCAGTTGCCCGTAAGTAACGATGCGCTCGCTGCCATCCTCGCCCAGCCAAATGAACGCCGCCCGATTGCGCCGCTCCGAATTGGCATGCCGGTCGAGCGCGTTCACCGTGATGTTGGTCTTCGCGCCGGTGAACCATTTGTGATGAACTCCATCCCACTCGAGTACCCGATCCCACTTCCGCGACCACACAAAGTTCGCAGCATAATCGCCCCAGAATTTCTCGGGGTCTTTCTGTGCGCGCGCGCATTCCCCGAGCCAGTTTTTCTGGATGGTGTTGCGCGCCACAATTTCCGGCGCGGCATATTCCTCATCCATGGCCAACAGGTTGGAAATATTTTCTGGCTTCGTAGCAGTGAGAGTGCTCATGAAGACCTCCGGGAACGAAAGACGGAAAACGCCGAACAGCAACAAGATCGCATGGATTCTGCCCCGCCCCGCAGACCCAGCGCAGTGACGCAGATCACATTAGCTCCTTTTATGTCGAAAATCCAGGCGCTCGGTCAGCTTGTGACTCAACCCAACTTGGTTTGACATCTTCATTTGCCTTCAATCTCAGCCGGCAAAGCGCTCTTCCCCACAGACCGTCACCCAGACCGGTGATAAGCGTCACTGCAAAGGTATGCCTTAAAGCGAATAAACATCCGATGCCCTGGGGTAGCCCGATTTCACCAGAGACTTGACAAAAACCACGTACGGACTATGATTGCGGCCCATATTTCCCAGGCAGCCCCAAGTCAGCGTCTTAGAGGAGAGAACGTCCATGTTGACAGTAAGAAGGTTGTCGTCGAGTTTACTTTTGCTTGCCATCACAGCATTGCCTGTCATGGCGGGGAGTTCTGATGCCAAACCAGAAAGTAACGCTGCAGTAGCCACAAGTAGCGCGGATCCGTCTCCCGCGGCGGCTAGCCCCAGTCTGGCTGTAACCGCCAGCGATGCCAATGTCACCGCCTTGCTCGGAGTGCTCGTGATGAAGGGCGTTCTCGCTCCCAGCGAAGCCAACGCCATCCACAACGCCGCTCCCGATATCAGATTTCAATTGCTCGTGGACGCGCTCAATCGCAAAGGCCTGGTAAGCGCCGCGGATTTATCTGCGGCTGCAAGCCCGAGTGCGCAACCGGCCGTGTCACCACAACCAGCCGCTTCAGCGACGTCGCCGACCCCGGTCCGGGCAGACGTTTCTTCATCCCCGTCAACTCCGGATGCCGAAGCCTCTCCCCAGACCAGCAAAACGCCAAGGATAGCCGGGGCGCCCCCGCTTGCTCCACCGCCGGTGGTACCCGCGGTTGCACCGGTCCGGGTGTTCCCGGTCGACGCTCCCAAAACCGGCGGCCTAAATGGGATTAAAGTCGGGCCGCTTACTCTTGCACCTTACGGCTTCATCAAGGCGACGGTCGTGCATGACAGCAGCGACCCCAATGGCGATGACTTCCCATTTCCCGGGATATGGTTGACTGCCGGGCCTAACTCGACCTTCAATACCGGCCCCACGCAGGATCCCGAGGTCCACGTCAAGGCGCGGTCCACGCGCTTTGGCCTCAACCTCGAATGGCCGGACATGTCGAAGAGCCTGACGCTGACTGGCAAGATAGAGGGCGACTTCGAAGGCAACTTCAGTGAGGTCGACAACCGCGACGTTTCCTCGATTCGCAGCAATGAACCGCAACTGCGTCTGGCCTTCGTCCGCCTGGATTACCACGCGAGCGAGGACACCGACATTTTCCTCGTGGGTGGACAAGACTGGACACTTTTCGGATCCGGCGCACTGATGAATATAGTGGAAACCACCTTCAACGGCGCATTTTGGGGCAACATTTACGAACGTTCGCCACAACTGCGGGGTGGCTTCATCCAGACGCTCGACAGGGCGCACAAAGTCAATCTCGAGGGCCAGTTTGGGGTCATGATGCCGAGCTCAGGCCAAATCCTAAAGCTCGGTTCGTCCGGTCTTGCCGGTCAGCTCGGGGAAGGCGAGCGCGAGGGCGCCGACTCCGACCGGCCCGAATTGGAAGCCCGAGCGGCCTTGAGTTACCAGATTGACCCGGCGAGGGGTGTGGCTCCAGCGCAAATCGCTCTGGCTGGATTCCATTCCCGGCGTACGTCGATCGTTCCCGACTCGTCATACTGCCTTGCAGCCCCTTGCGCCGCAAACACTACTCTTATTCCAGCAAACTACGAAGCGGCCTTCCCGAATGGCTTTCAAGCTTCCAGCACACAGTGGGGCGGCCAAATCGTGGCGCAATTGCCCACGCGGTGGTTTACCTTGGTGGCGACCGCCTACCGCGGAGGCGACTTGCGCTTCTACTTCGGTGGCCAAATCAACACTTTTGCCACCGATGTGAGTGGACTGACGGGCCTCACGGGTCCCTTCGTAACGGCCGATGGCGGTCCGCTGGCTGCAGCCGGTGGCGCCGTCCTCGGAACCAATGGGGCCGGACAGGTCGTGGTTGCTCCGCAGCGGCCCATCCACTCGTTTGGCGGATTCGCCCAGCTCGGCTTGCCGCTCTCCCGCTGGTTCAATGCCAATCCGCAAGGCCACAATGCGGGATGGCAGCTTCAGTTCACTCTCGGCAAGGACCAGGTGAGCGATAAGGACCTGAACAATCCTGGCTATGTTGCCGCCTATAACGGCGGCGGCACCGCCCCACTGCCCATGCTGATGGGCAAGAGCTCCATAGCAACCCTGTACTACAAACTCAATACGTGGGCTACCTTCGCCTTCGAGCAGTCGGTCTACGCCACTCGTATGAAGGACGGCCTCACGATATACACAATTGCTGGACAACCGTCCAACGAATGGCAGGATCACCGAACCGAATTCGGGCCGATCTTTACGTTCTAGCTCTTTAGGCCGGTGCAGATTGAGGGCAGCGGCTACCAAAGGAAGGGCGGACCTCACTCGGGCGATAACCCGCAGACAGGTCCGTCCTCCCAAATCTCCGTCGGCGGGGAAAGCTATTGTGCGCAGCACGCCGAGGGAGCACAATGTACCGAATCTGCGGGACCGTTTTCCGGAATCGCAGGGTAGACCTGGCATGCGATAAATGCATCCGCGGTATTTGAGGAGTGGGTCTGATGAGTATGCGTACACTTGCGGCTCTGCAGTCAGGTTTTTTGTTGGTGGCCATATTAGTGAGCGCTACTTCAACAAAAACCCAGATGCAGATCACGGTGCTGGATTCTATAACTCGAGCATCGACGCGTGACGACAACAACGGTGTTCCCAAGGATTGCGATCAACTTACTTTCGACGCATATTGCCGTTCCACCACAAACGTGCCGCTGGTGAGTACTTTGCTCGTGCAGGAAGGGAACGAGCCTCCGTTCCGAATCAGTTGCAGGATCGAATCGAAATTCTCCAGATGCATTCCGTTACCCAAGGGCGAAACTTTCGAGGCGAGAAAAGAGAAACACGGCATTACCGTGTACTACGTGGACGATAAGGGCAAGCCTCGAAAGCAGTTGTATACGCTGGTGGCAGGAGAAAGGAGCCCCCTCGCTGCTGTAGCGGCACAGCCGCATAATGCGCCCGTGGCGAGCTCTCCGGCTGCGGCCCCGGTTCCGGCGGCTGCGGCCACCCCTGCGCCTTCGCCACGCGCGCCCGCTGCAGCGAGCTCCATCGTCCCAAGCTCTGCTGTCCCGGGCTCTGTTCCAAACGCCGTCAAGTGCAACTTCAGTTCAACGCCTTCCGGCGCTGAGATCACCGTCGATGGCAAATTCGTCGGCAGCACGCCATCCGAAATCGAAATAAGCGCCGGGAGCCATGCGATTACTTTTTCCATGCCCGGCTTTGCGGAATGGAAACGCGATCTTACCGTCATCGCCGGATCAGAATTAACCGTGAACGCAATTTTGCAGAAGCAACCGTGATCATATTTAGCCGTCCCCTGCAGTCTTGAATTGAGGCCTTTAATTCAGTTCTAAGTTTTCGAACGGGATATTTTCGAACTGCACATCAACGGAGGAGACGTTATGGCTAGTACCGCGGTCGTGGGAACTGGTAGAGCAGAGTACAGCATCTGGCGTGTGATCATGGCTTCGTCGGTCGGCACCATGATCGAGTGGTATGACTTCTATATCTTCGGCAGCCTTGCGGCCATTCTCGGGCCAAAATTTTATCCTCCCGGCAACGACACTTTCGCCTACATCGCCTACCTCGCTACTTTTGCTGTCGGCTTTCTGGTGCGGCCTTTCGGCGCGTTGTTCTTCGGCCGCATCGGTGATCTGGTCGGACGCAAGTACGCCTTCCTGGTAACCCTCTCGATCATGGGATTCTCCACGTTTGCCATCGGGCTCCTGCCGTCCTTCACTACTGCGGGATGGTTCGCGCCCATCGTCCTTCTGCTAATCCGCATTTTGCAGGGCCTGGCGCTGGGCGGCGAGTATGGCGGCGCAGCCGTTTACGTCGGTGAACATGTTCCCGATAACAAGCGCGGCTTCTATACCAGCTTCATTCAAATTACCGCAACGCTTGGCCTCTTCGTCTCGCTGATCGTGATTCTGGTCACGCAAAACTCCATGTCGAAGGAAGAATTTGCGGCTTGGGGCTGGCGGGTCCCGTTCCTGATTTCCATCATCCTTGTGATGATCTCGCTCTACATTCGACTGAAGATGAAGGAATCGCCGATCTTCGCGCAACTCAAAGCTACCGGAATGACTTCCGCGCAACCGCTGAAAGACGCCTTCACCAAGTGGACAAACCTGAGGCTCGTATTGATTTCCTTGTTCGGAGCGACCGCCGGACAGGGCGTGGTCTGGTATACCGGCCAGTTCTACGCGCTGTTCTACATGCAAACCATTTTGAAAGTGAATGTGAAGACCGCCAACGTAGCAGTCGCGATCGCTCTGCTCATCGGCATGCCGTTCTTCACCGTGGTCGGGGCGCTTTCCGACCGGATTGGGCGCAAGAAGCTGATGATGGCAGGCTGCCTGCTCGGAGTGCTCACCTATATTCCGATCTATAAAGCGATGGAACGCGCCGCCGGTAACAATGTCGTCACCGTAAAATCAACTCGCAACAAAGTGACCGGAGCGATTGCTCTCACACCCTTGACGACTGACGCGACCGGCGCGCTCGTGCCCGCCAAAGAAGCGCCGAATCCGAATGTTCCGATGCTGGTGTTTCTGATTTTCCTGCAGATGATCTATGTCTGCCTCGTCTACGGGCCGATTGCGGCGTATCTGATCGAGGCCTTCCCTGCCAAGATCCGATACACGTCGCTGTCGTTGCCCTATCACATCGGCAACGGAGTGTTTGGCGGATTGCTGCCCTTGATCGGCCTCTCACTCTGCGCGGAAACCGGCAATATCTACGCAGGTCTCTACTACCCGATGATTGTGGCCGGCATCACGTTCGTAGTGGGAAGCCTGCTGCTGCGCGAGACTCACGGCATCCGCATCTGGGACGAAGCCACACCTTCGGTCTCGGCGGCCGACTGACGCTTCGATTTGGCAACAGACACTTGGGATAAAAACGCGAAGGCCGCGACCAAAAGTCGCGGCCTTCATTCTGCACTCGCTCTTAATTTGCTGACAACTTACTGCAGATGAATTATCTTGCCGCTGGCATCGAGTGTCCCATGCACGCGTACGCGTTTGCCGACATACTTCTGCACTTCATCCTGATGGTCGATATCGTAAGTCTGTCCGCTTGCCTCATCCTGCAGCATGTACTTGTCACCCTGCTTCACGATCATGCCGCTGAAAGCCTGCGCTCCGCCGGCCTGCGCGGCAGAGCCCGGTGAGGATGCGCCAGCATTCGGCGTGGACTGATCCGGTGCCTGGTTGGACGGAGTTTGTGCCGAAGGCGACTGCGTCGTCGGGGCCGTCTGGCTCGAAGCCGGTGGTGCGGCCTGATCGGTCGGAGGCGGCGCCGGTTGATCCGAGGTCGGGGGTGCGGCCGGTTGTTGTGCCGACGACCCGGGGGCGGTTGAGTCAGGAGATGATTGCGGTGCTGTTTGTTGTGCGCTAAGCGCCACGCCCGCGCTTAAAAACATCGCCAGAGCGCCTAGCCAGAAAAGCCGAACTTGATTCTTCATAGATCCTCCACGGAGTCTGGACACAAGTGTCTAGCTCGGTGGAGCAAATCATCTGCCAAACCTTGGCCGCTTGCGGAACAGAAATTCATCGGCACGCAGACCGCGTGGCTCGCTGTAACTGCAGGTCTTAGCGAAATCTGAGACGCTGTGCTCTCAGGAGGCTACGGAGGCCTCCATGCCTTCCCTACCTTGCGCCCTGTATCCAACGACGCCTCGCCGTTTCCTACTATCGAGCAGATTTTGCCTTACTTCTTTTGCGGCGCCATTGAAAGAACAGTTCTACGGCATGTGGAAAATTGCCTTCGAATCTTCGCGGCTGGGAGGTGACCTTCGCAGAGCGAAAGAAGTGAAGAAATAGACGTAAATCCAGCACGCACATTGCAGATCCCGCCCAGCCGTGCCGGGCCGGGATCTGCTGATGATAACGAACTTCTAGTGGCGCATTCCCTGCATATCGTAAGTGCTGAAAAACAGAAAGAAGTTTGATGGAACCTGTACCGCTTTTCCGGCCTTCTCTGCCGCCTGCAGCTTTGCGAAAGACGTGATTCCGCTGCTGCCTTCCCGGTTCGGCCAGTCGGCCGAATCCATCACCAGAACCGGCACAACTTCCCACCAGATCTGCGGAGTGTTCACATCCACGTCGAGAACGATGTGGCTGTGGTTTGGCGAAGGCACGAAATAATTCGCCGTCGGCGGAGGCAGTAGACCCAGTTGCTCCAGAGCCAAGCCCAAATCCACGCGCGAGGTATGCATGGTGCAGGTTCCGGGAGGCAGCCCTGGATCAGGACACTGCGTATAAACCAGCGGCTTCGCCTTGAAGGCTTCGGGCAAAGATCCGAACAAACTGATGAGCGTGCTTCCGAGAGCCGAGCCGCAATTCGTTCCCGTCACCACTCCGGAGCACGAAATTGCGTCATCCGGGTTCTGGTCGTTATCGACCGAGAACATCGGCACCAAGACATAAAGAGGCTCGGTCGGATCGTCTTTGCCGAATCCAAGTCCGGCCGGATCCTGCGTGGGCTGAATTCCCGCCTGACAAATCGGACTCTGAAATTCCGCCGGATCCGACGCTGCCGGAATTCCGTTGAAGTTAAGATCGTCAGCAGGCTGATCCACGCAATCGAAGCTCTGTGTGTACGTGAAGGTAAGAAGTTGGTTGGAGCCGTAGCCAAGAGTCTGATTTGGTTTAAGGGTTATCTTGCCGTTGTCTTGCGCAAGGGCTGCCAGGGATAAAAGTGTTGCGGCCATGAAAGCCATCGGCCGAAGAACCTGGAACTTCATTGTTATTCCTCCGCTTTCGCGAATTACGATCATTCACGTTACGAAGGTGGATTCATTTTGGATTGAGGATTTAAGAAGAATTTACACATGTCGCAGGCGGTGACGGCCTTCGTCCAGTTTTTGTAACCTTCCATTCATCGGCGCAGAATATCCCTTCCCACCTCAAATCCAATTTTCGCTTTGATCCGTATTAGCGAATCGGCTCACTCGTTCCCAAATCGCCCGCAAACACCATGACTTCCGTACATGAAATCCGATTGCGCCACGATCCCGTATCTTCCATGCAGCGGATTTCAATTTAAGGAGGAACCATGAAGAAGAATATTGCGCTCGTATTATTTGGGATCGTCGCCCTGTCGGCAACATCAGTCCTCGGCGCCGATAAGAACCCGATGGTCGGCGGCCAGGAAATGTATCCCACCAAGAACATCGTTCAGAACGCGGTGAATTCCGCCGATCACACAACGCTGGTGGCTGCAGTGAAAGCCGCTGGCTTGGTCGAAACTCTCGAAGGTCCTGGACCATTCACCGTCTTTGCCCCGACCAACGAAGCCTTCGCGAAACTTCCCGCAGGCACGGTCGACAACTTAGTGAAACCCGAGAATAAGGACACGCTGGTAAAGATCCTTACCTATCACGTAGTGCCGGGCCGGCTGAGCGTGATGGACTTGAAGAAGCAGATCAAAGCCGGCAACGGCCAGGCCGATCTCAAGACGGTAAGCGGCGGCACACTCACCGCGATGATGCAGGGCAAGAACGTGGTTCTGAAGGATGAAAAAGGCGATGTCTCCACCATCACCATCCCGAATGTGTACCAGTCGAACGGTGTGATTCAGGTGGTAGACACCGTGTTGCTGCCGAACTAAGTTGCTTTCTGAAGACATTCAGCCGCTCAGGCGCTCGTACCAGAGCGCCTGATTTTTGCGTCCAATAAATCCACTGGAGAACTCAATCCCAGCAACAAAACCGGTCCACCGATTCTGATACGATTGAATTCGCTTTGAAGCCGGCAGTCGGTAACATTCGCCGGCCACTCATGCGAGAGCAGGGTGTAAGAATCCGCTGGTGGCAGCTGGAACGTATTTCGAAAGGAAGCAATAACCGGTTTGTCTCGCACTACTCCTAACGTGGCCTTGACCGACGCCATGCTGCTGTCGGCGATTCGCTCCGGTGACGAGCAAGCCATGAGCGAGCTCTACGGGCGCTACTCTGGCTTTGTGTACGCAGTCGCGCTCCGGGTTCTAGGAGACACCGGCGCAGCCGAAGACATCCTGCAAGACGTTTTTATGAAACTCTGGCGCAATCCCGAGGGGTTCGACGAGAATCGCGGCAGCCTCGCCGGCTGGCTCTCCGTGATCACGCGCAACCGCGCGATCGACGCGCTGCGCAAACGTCGCCCGGAGTCTGACCTCGACGACGTGGTAGTAAGCATCGAGCCCGATATGGTTCGCGGCGCCGACTGGGGGCGGACGCTCGAGAAGATTCGCGCGACACTTTCCGGCATGCCGACAGTACAGCGCTCCGCGTTGGAGCTGGCTTTTTTCGAAGGATTCACGCATAGCGAGATTGCCGAAAAAACCGGCGAGCCTCTTGGCACGATCAAGACTCGCATTCGCGCAGGGCTGACGATCTTACGCAAGGTTCTAACCACACAAGGCTGAGAAGATGAGCGTGCACGAACAATTTGCCGATGACCTCTCGCTCTATGCGATGGGTGCGCTCGCAGGCGAAGAGCGCCGGGCGTTGGAAGAACATTTGAATCAATGTTCCGCCTGCCGCCAGGAACTCGAGAAAGTGCGCGGAGACGTCGCTCTGCTCGCCCTCTCGGTCAGTGGCCCCAAGCCGCCGGAGCGTTCCCGCGAGCGCCTGATGGCGGCAATCAAGAAAGAACCTAGACGAATACAGACTGCTCAAGCCGCACGCAAACTTTGGTGGAGGCCACTAGAATGGGCGCTTGCAATCGCCGCCCTCATCATAGTCATGCTATTGGCCCGTCAAAACGGAGATTTGCAACGCACGGTCTCCAACTTAAGCGCCGCAGTCTCCGGTCAGCAACAACAACTGACGCAAGCGCAGCAGCAATTGGCGCAAGCACAGCAACTCGTCACCTCGTTGGCATCTCCTGACTCTGAGCACTTCACGCTGGTAGCCAGCAACACTCCGCCGCAGCCGCAAGGCAAGGCAATTTACTCGCGCAAAACCGGAACGCTGGTATTTATCGCCGATAACATGCCAAAACTCCCGCCACAAAAAGCCTACGAGTTGTGGCTGATTCCCCAGAGCGGCGCCCCAATCCCCGCCGGAGTTTTCAAACCGGACACCCGTGGCAGCGCAACCGTAGTCGAACCAACCCTGCCTGCGGGAGTAGAAGCCAAAACCTTCGCCATTACGGTCGAACCTGAAGAAGGGTCGCCCGCCCCAACTTCAAAACCCCTCATGGTCGGCGTCCAGAGCTAGCTACCTCTAGCATCACAGGTTGCGCTGCAAACCCGCGGTACTCATGTGGTAGATCAGGTATAGGACGATTGCGACATTGAGTGCGAGCACCACGACCTTGGCATCACTGAAGTGCCGGTAGATTTCGTAAACCTCAACTGGCACCAAAGAACTCGTGATTATTACCGTGAGCCATTCTCCCCAGCGCTTGCGCAACCACAGACCGGTGCCTTCCGCCAGGAACAATCCCGCATAGAGAAAGCTCCCTAATCCGAGTTTTTTGACCTGTTCCGGCCTCAGGTGGGCGGCCTTCTCCAAAGCCACATTAACAAAATGGCTTCCGGGGTTAAGCCGCAACGCCTCACTCCAGCGCATGAGCACGTCTCCAATATCTTTGTGAATGAGTTTGAAGAGCCCTACGCCAAGAGCGATGAGAAATGCGGCCTTAAGAAACTTGAATATTGCGATGAGCCGCAGCAATCGGTCGCCTGACGATTTCATGCAGAGCCATTATGCCGTGACAGAAATCTGTCGTGCAAAAGGTACCATTCCAGAACCAGACTAGCTTCGCGCCGTCTGCCAGGAAATCACGAAGGCCACGCCTCTCGCCGTGGCCTTTCCGCTTATCTGCGCAAATCGTTAGCAGAAGCTCTAGTGGCGTCCTCCGCCCCCTCCGCCGCGTCCGCCACGATCACGTCCGCCGCCGCCGGGACGGCCGCCGCGTCCACCGCGTCCGCGATCACGGCCGCCGCCGCCCGGGCGGCCGCCGCGTCCGCCGCGATCTCCGCCATGCGGCCGATCTCCGTGAGGACGATCATTCCCTCCAGCGGCACGCTGCGCCGGGTCACGATTGAAGTTCGGCTCGCCTTCCGCTTCCTCCGGAAAGTCGCCGCCGCCTTCAATTACCATGGTGCCGGTCAGCGCCGGAACGCCTTCAACCTGAGCCACGGCTTCGCCGGATGCCGATCCGCCGCCCTCGACTCCGCCCGCGCTGCCCTGCATTTTTGCGCGCTGCTCTTTCAGAATGGCTTTGCGCGACAGCCGGATGCGGTTGCCTTCGACGGCCAGCACCTTAACCAGCACCTGATCGCCTTCCTTCAGTTCGTCGCGTACATCGGCGATACGATGCTCCGCCACTTCGCTGATGTGCAGCAGACCTTCGGTACCGGGAATGATTTCGACAAACGCGCCGAAATCGGCCAGCCGCGTGACTTTGCCGAGATAGGTCTTTCCTACTTCCGGAGTGGCCGTTAGATCGCCGATAATCTGCAGAGCCTTCGCCGCCGAAGCCTGATCGCTGGAGGCAACCTTGACGAGGCCGGAATCCTCGACATCGATCTTGACTCCGGTCTGCTCGACGATCGAGCGAATCATCTTTCCGCCCGGCCCGATCAGATCACGAATCTTGTCGACCGGAATCTGAACCGTGTAGAAGCGCGGAGCGAAGTCAGAAATCTTCTCGCGCCCGCTGGAAATGATTTCTTCCATCTTGCCGAGAATATGCAGCCGCCCGCGCTTGGCCTGGGCCAGAGCCTCGCGCATGATCTGCGAAGTAATTCCGGCAACCTTGATATCCATCTGCAGCGCGGTGATGCCATCGCGCGTTCCGGCAACTTTGAAATCCATGTCGCCGTAATGATCTTCCGCGCCTGCAATATCGGTGAGAATGGCATACTGATCGCCCTCTTTCACCAATCCCATTGCGACCCCGGCGACGGGAGCCTTCAGCGGAACGCCTGCATCCATCAGCGAGAGCGACGCGCCGCAAACCGTCGCCATCGAAGAGGATCCGTTTGACTCCAGAATGTCGGAGACCACGCGCATCGCGTAAGGCCAGGATTCTTCCGACGGCAGCACTGCCGACACCGCGCGCTCTGCGAGCGCTCCGTGCCCAATCTCTCTTCGGCCCGCTCCGCGCAGGAAGGCAACCTCACCAACGCTAAAAGGAGGAAAGTTGTAGTGGAGAATAAATCTTTTCTTGGCTTCGCCTTCGAAGCCTTCGAGACGTTGCATGTCGTCGCTGGTGCCCAGCGTGGTTGTGACCAGCGCCTGGGTCTCGCCTCTAGTGAAGATGGCGCTGCCGTGAGTGCGAGGCAGGATGCCGGCTTCGATCCAGATATCGCGGACCTCGTCGAAGGCGCGGGCATCGGGACGGCGCTTCTTTTCGATGACTTGCTCGCGGAAGATGCGCTCGCGCAGCGTCTCGTAATAGTGCTTGAGCTTGGCCAGCGCTTCTTCGTCATCTTCAGGGATTTCGGCTTGCAGCTTCTTCTTGATGTCTTTGACTAGCGTGTAGCTTTCCGCTTTTGGATGCTTCTTGGTGTCGAGCGCGTCCGAGAGTTCTGCGCCGACCTTCTTTTTCAGCTGATCGTAGTAGGCCTGGTCGAATTCCGGGGGCGTGACTTCGCGTTTTTTCTTGCCGGCTTTCGATTGCAGATCGCGGATTGCGGCGCAGATTTTCTTGATCTCGGTGTGGCCGAATTCGATGGCGTCGAGGACTACTTCTTCGCTCACTTCTTTCGCGCCGGATTCGATCATCACAATCCCGTCGGAGGTTCCGACGACCATGATGTTCACGGAACTTTCGCGCATCTCGTCGTAGGTCGGATTGACGATGAACTGTCCGCCGATCTGGCCGACGCGCACGGCGCCAATCGGTCCGAGGAACGGAATGTCGGAAAGTGTGAGCGCAGCGGATGCGCCGTTGATGCCGAGCACATCGGGGTCGTTGCTGCTGTCGGCGGAGAGAACGAAGGCGATGACTTGCGTCTCGCACTTGAAGCCTTCGGCGAACATGGGACGCACAGGGCGATCGATCTGGCGGCTGGTGAGCACTTCGCGCTCGCTCATGCGGCCTTCGCGCTTGATGAAGCCTCCGGGGAAACGTCCGCCGGCATAGGTATATTCGCGGTAGTCGACGGTGAGTGGAAAGAAGTCGATGCCTTCGCGGGGATCGGGGTTGGCGGTCGCCGTGGCGAGCACGACGTTGTCGCCCATGCGCACTACGGCCGCTCCGTGGGCTTGCTTGGCTAATTTCCCGGTTTCAAATGAGAGTTGCTTTCCGCCGGCTAGATCGACGGTCACGGTGCTAACTTCTGGTTTCATATTTCATTTTCCTTTGGAACAGCGAGCGGTGGGCAATGAGAAATGAGCGGCGAGCACGCGGCTCCGATGCAATCCCGGAAGCGGGATCGAGTGGTGGGATTCGCTCAAAAGATGCACGTTGCAGAAGGTCCTTCGATGCTTCCCGTCTTCAACGAAAGACGGCGTCTCAGAGATAGGTTTCAGGAAATCTTCGGGATGGACTGCGGCTAATGCCTTATCCCACCCTATCGCAAAGAACGCGATAGGGTGGGCCACCCTCATTCGTGAGGGTGCCCCGCTCTTCCCAACTTATTTGCGGATGCCGAGCTTTCCAATGACGGTTTTATAGCGCTCGGAATCGTATCTCTTGAGGTAGTCGAGCAGGCGACGCCGCTTGCTGACCAGCATAAGCAGGCCGCGGCGCGAGCCGTGGTCCTTCTGGTGCGTTTTGAAGTGGTCTGTGAGTTGGCCGATGCGTTCACTGATAATGGCGATCTGAACCTCGGGACTCCCCGTGTCAGTCGCGTGCGTCTGGTACCGGTCAATGACAGACTTCTTTTGCTCTCTGGCTAACACTACCCTAGTGCACTCCTGTTCTAGTTTCGATTTATCTTGGTGACGGAATGAGGATACCACGCGGGCGGGGAGGGGGTAAAGGCGGGAGGGGCTCTGGTTAGACGGCCTCACCTTTTTGCGCCGAGAGGCCGGGGGAGCAAGAATGCGTCCCAAGGCGTGAATAAGTCCGTCCTGATACATCGCGGAAGCTATGCCACCACGCCAGGCTCTAATATCGTTCTGCCGGGACCCAGAAGTCATCCACATGGGTCAATGAGATTGTGCCGCCCGGCGTGACCTGTCCCGTTACGCCATTGAAGCCGGCAATGTGAATCTGACCTGGTCCAACGGAGGTTGTTCCGTAGGCGATTGTGCCGTCCGGGCTAAACATGCGGACTCCGAAAGGCAGACTGTTCACCTCGACGATTTGCTGCGTCTCTAAATTGACCTGCCCAATGTCGGTGAGGCCGTTCGAATTCTGAAGAAAAACATACTGCCCCGACGGATGCGCCAAGGCGAAGCCGAAGTCCCCACAAGCCGCCCACATCGATGCTGTGCAGTTCACCGCCGGCGTGGTCACGTTCGGCATCTGGTAAACATCGACAAGGTCGGCGTCCGGCCCTTGGTTGTCGAAGGTAACGAAGGCGAACATGAGATTGTCTTCCATTTGGACGTTGGCGTAACCGCTGCCGGCGTAATAGCTGAAGTAGTAGATCTGTTGATCCGGTCCAAGAGCGCCGGTCTGCAAATCGACGGAGCGCTGGTTGTAAGTTGAAGATCCGCTTCCGTGGGGCCCGCTGCATAAAATGGCGTCGTACATGATCGTTCCGGCAGGATTGAAGCCAAGGATGGATAAGTAGCAGTCATTACTGCTGGACCCGGTCTCCAGCTGGTAGGTCGCCTCGTTCAGCGGCTGGCTCAACTTCCCGGTCACAGGGTCGATTACATTTCTCACAATGGCGTACTGCGTGGTTTGCTGCTGCTGCTGCACGGGTCCGACCGTCACCGAATAAAGGAACGTCCCCGGCGGATTCACCTGCAAGTTATAGAGCTGGCCGGCATCGCCGGCGCTTGTTGTTTGCACCGGCGTGCTTCCTGGAACACCTGCAGCATCGGTGTCATAAACGTAGAGCTGTTCTTTATCGACGGAAACAAAGGCGAGGTAGTAAAGAAATTGTCCGTTGGGCGAAGTGACTATCGTGGGGTATTTCGACCTCGGCAAGGTCGTCGTTCCTACCGACATAGGCTGAAATGTCTGCGGATCGATGTTGTACGTGGTCAGGGTCGAACTGCTGGCTACATAGAACACCTCTACGGGCGACGAAGGCGGGAATGCGGCCTGAGAGCTTCGGGTGAGGGTCTGAGCGAACGCAAGGGAAGAAAAGCACAGCAGGAGACAAATGGCGCGGGACATATTGACCTCCAAGTAGCGGCAGTCAGATGCGCGAGGAGAAGACGAGGTTGCCGACCACGGAATCAACCGGTCGGCTTCAGTGAGGGTCAAGAAGTCAAATTCCCCGCCCTGTCGCAGCAAACAGCGGAGCGACGGGACGGGGCAGCTGGCTTCTCAATCTGACTTAGTTCACGATCATTTTGCGGCAAGCAGAGTTGCAGCCAGCACCAGAACGTGGGAATCGTTCGGTAGTGTGATGGTTTGCACTGTCTTGCTTGAGTTCAGGACGAAGCGGTAGGCGTAGAGGTTGAAGGTGCGATTGTCTTTTGTGCCGTTGTCGAAGTTGCGATAGGCCATGGCTACACCTTCGGATTCGCCGTGATATTTCTGCGGCGTGTACCAGTCGCTGAAGCTCTGGGTGAATTGCGAAGTGGTGCCGTCGGTGTAGGTGACGGTTAGGGTTTGGGAAGTTTGATCTCCTTCGACTCCGGTAGCGAGAAGCATCAGGCCGGCAAACTGTCCGGATGGAAGAGAAATCGACTGGCCGGTGCTGCCTACGGCGTCTGGCTCGTTGGCGGGACCGAATTCGAAAACTGTGCCGCTGAGTACGCGCGACTTGGTGAGCAGGTTGGCAGAGTAGGAGTAGCCGGTGCCGTCGAGGCCTCCGGTGGTGTAGGTAGAACCGTCGGTATAGATTCCGTTGACGTTGAATTCGGAAGAGAGATTGACAGGCGTGCCAGTTCCGGCTGTGCCCGTGGCTGCGCTGACCGCCAGGCTGAACGTTATGGCTTGCGTATACGTGCCGGAGGTTCCGGTGACCGTTATGGTAGTGAATCCGGTCGCGGCGGAGGGCGTGGCTTTGAGCATCAGCTTGCGTTTGTTTCCCTGCCCCGCAAAGGCTGCTTGAACCCCTTTTGGAAGTGCCGAGAGGCTCAGAGTGACGTTGCCGGTAAAGCCGCCGAAATCGGTAATGGTGATAGCGGCATTGGCGGTGGAATTCTGGTTCAGGAAAACGTTGGTGGGTCCGGCGAGGGTGAAGCCTTCGCTGCTCACTGCATTGTTGATGGCGCTGGCATATTGCGCGGCTAGGCCGGTGCCGACGAAGTCGTCGTAGAGCCACATGAAGCCGCCGATGATGCCACACTGGCTGTGCCATCCGCTCATAATGCTTTGCACCTGGGCTGGCGTGTCGTCTTGATCCCAGAGGCCGGGGAAAACGGGGACGGTGCCGAAATTCCATCCGACGCAGGGATTGTTGCCGGCGCCTCCGGCGTAGGCTTGCAGGTGAACTCCGTCGACTGTGCCGGGGAGTTGGGCGTTGATTTGCGAGACGACATTTGTCCAGTAACTGCTGTCATCGAAAGCATCGGGCATTACGTGATAGCCGAGTTGGCCGAGCATTACGCCGAACTGAACGGTAGTCGGCGAGTTGAAGCTGTTCTCGTCGTCGAAGTCGATGGCATCGAGCGCCGGGATCGCGGCTTTCAACGCGGCAAAGTCTTGATAAAGGATGCTGGTGGGGCCGGTACCTTGCGATTCGACGAGCGAGGTGATGTCTTCCCAGTCCCCGTAGTTGGAGGAGCCAATGCTGAAAGTCACGCGCTTGACCGTGCCTTGCTTCAACTGCGCCATGTCTGCGGGGAAGTTGGGATAGGTCTGGTTGCCCACGTAGACGCCGCCGGAGGTCAGGGGAAATTCGCCGTTGAAATTGAGGTCGCCGGTGTTGCTGACTTCGACGCTCCAGACGATGGCTTCGGTGAAGCCCGAGTTCTCGATCTCGGTGATATTGGGAGCGACGTTTCCTTTGTAGAATGGACCACCCCCGAAGATGCCAGTGAAGCCGGTTTGGGCAGAGGCATGATTTACGAATGCTGCGACTAGGGCTACGAGGAAAATTGTGCGGACAATTGATGAAAGGGATGCGAACTGGGTTTTGATCTTGTGCTGCACGGGATCTCCTGGGCGGGATTTGGTGGACTCGCTTCTGAATTCGTCCCGCGCCCATTGAAAAATGGCGCGACTTTGTCCCCCTCAAAGTGGCACCGATTATACACGGTCCTGGGCTGAATGCTCAGGATTGGCGGGCGGTTTGGGGGGTTGGAAGAAGCCAAAGCACAATTCGAGATCAAATCCAAGTCAAATCCCCACGCTCCGAAAAAAACGCGCAAGGATGGGGCAACGGCACCCCAGTCGACGTTGTTACGGAATCATTTCACTGAGACCTGGGTCCTGAGCGATAATGCCTGCGGTTGTCGGGCCGGTTGAGATTCCTGCTCTGACATGGAGGTGTAACCGATGCTTAAATCTATCGGCGCCGTGGTTGGCAGCTACCTGCTCTCGGTTGTTCTCGTGCTGGCGACGGACCCGTTGCTCTCGCGACTGTTTCCCGGAGATTTCGTCAAAGGACGGGTGCCTTCCGATGGTGCCCTGATGGCGAGCACCGCGCTCTTTGTGGTGATTTCGATCTTTTGTGCGTGGGTTTGCGCACGCTTTGCTCCGGGGCGGGCTGCGCGGCATGTGCTTTGGTTCTTTATTATCGGCGAAGTGATGGGGACTGTTGCGATCATTCCGAATTGGAGCAAAGGTTGGCCGCACTGGTACTGGTTGTCGTGGCTGCTGACCTGGCCGGTGAGCTGCTGGATTGGCCTGCTGCTGGCTGGACGAAGAGCGGAGGCGGTGCACGCCTGAGTTATCGCCCGGCGGAAGCCGTGCTGATTTTTGAGGACCGATTTACACGTTGAAACGCCGTCTTGCACGTCACTGCCGACTTTTGTGATCCAATCGGCATTTTCGACGTTGCTGCCAGCTGCCGTGATCTGCTCGGTGTTTTCCAGTTCGAGCAAGTCGAAGTTAAGACGAATGATCAAAGTTAAAGGCAACGGACACAGCATCCGTTCCACACGAGCCGGGCGTCGGAGGTCTGGCGTTAATGGAGTCGAGAAAGCGGATGATCGCACGGGAAGGTGGAGTGGCGGTGCCATCGGCAGCGGCGGATACTGATCTTGGCGACCTCTTCGAAGCGGTTTTGTGGGCATCGCATTCTTCGTGAACGGGCTCGCCGCTCGCGTCCACTTTGGCAGTTTGCAATTCTACCGGCTCGTTGCAGATGGAGCAGATGGAGAAGTGGGGTTTGGGAGAGAGGTTTGAACGCATTGGCATTTGGGGGCCTCCGGGAAAATACCAGACTGCACAAGAGACCGACGCCTAACTAAAATGGGTCCGACGGAGAAATGTGTAAAAGGATTAGTTAAAGGATAGCAGGTTGCGCGGCCCCTGGTTTTTAAGTTTTCAACAGCTTCACTTGCGCCATTTGCGCAGCTGTTTCCAGGCCTGGACCAGTTCCTGCAGGGCGCGGGCGGGCGGGAAAGTGCTGCGGTTAATGATGCGGCAATCGCGGTAGGCACGCTGGTAGAAATCAAGAACGGAACTCATGCTCAGGTGTGCCAGGTTGTGGGCAAGTTCATCGAGGTGTTCGCGGGAGAGAATGTCTTCTCGTTGGGAAGCTGGTTCGAGGTGTGGGCGGCGGGCCATGAGAACATTTTAGCATTTTCGTCTTTTGTTCGCCATACGGGGAGCGGTTGTTGTGGGGCCGCAAAGTTCGGCGGAGCGAAAAACAGCGGGTTCCCTTCGGCAGGCAGGCCAGGCTCGGAGCAGCCTCTCACCAAGCTTTCAGTGCGGTTCGGGATAAGACGCTGAAATCATGAGACATTGAAAAGCATGAAGCGGAACATCGGCAGAGCGATTATCGAGGCAGGGTTCATTGTATTCCTGTTCTATGCCAACCTGCTGATGGGCGAGTTTGAACGCTCGGGCGGTGGGCAAAGGAGGGGTCTGGCTTGGGCGCTTGCCGATATTTTTACCGCGTCCAACTTTGTGATTGCGTCGGTTGCGGCGGTGATTGGATATTTTCTGTTTGAGTTTCTGCGAAAAAGATTGTAGCGGTGGGAATGCCGATCCTCGACTGTGGGCGTGGGAGACGTGAATTCGAAAACCAAGAAACGAGAGCGCAGCGACCCGGCCAGCGATGGTTATGTTGCCGATGCCAGGGTGCACATTGGGCATGTTCACCTGAAGGTTGCAGATCTGAAGAGGGCATTGCGTTTTTATTCCAGCGTGCTGGGGCTCGCGGTGATGCAGGAGTGGGGAGACAGCGCGGCTTTCTTGTCGGCGGGCGGATACCATCATCACATTGCGATCAATACCTGGGAGAGCCTGGGAGGGCCGCCGCCGGCGCCCGGGACGACGGGTTTGTATCACACGGCGATTGTGTATCCTTCGCGAGCGGCGCTGGCTGTGGCTTTGCGCCGAGTACTGGCTGAGGGAATTCCGCTGCAAGGAGCGGCGGATCACGGGGTGAGCGAATCGATTTACTTGAGTGATCCGGATGGGAACGGCGTGGAACTGTATTGCGACAAGCCGGTGGAGAAATGGCCACACGCTGCGGACGGAAGGTTGGCAATGTATACGCGTCCGCTCGATTTACATGCGCTGTTGAAAGAAGAGCCGGAAGGCGCGGAGATCACCAGCGGACCTAGAGATTTGTAGGAGAGGAGATTTTCTATTCAATTGAATTGCGTCAGGCGCAACTTTTATTCCAACCGACAATGCATCAGGTGATCCTTCAGAGTGACTCCGAAAAACAACATTCATGAATATGCGATTCGTACACGACTCGCTGTATGGACTTACCCCGTTGAACGCATAGTGTAAAGGAAAGCTCTCCAAACGCTCTGTCGATGACAGCCGCACGGCAGCGGCCTGTTTGGGGATGATAGGGGGCGCGTGCCGCATAGGGTTCTGATCGTCGATGATAATTCCCTGCTCCGGAGCTTGCTGCGAACGTGCATTGAAAAGGATCCGGATTGGGAAGTATGCGGGGATGCTGAGAACGGGAAAGAGGCAGTGAGCAAAGTGTCAGAATTGAATCCTGACGTGGTGATTCTAGACTTGCAGATGCCCGTGATGAACGGACTGGAGGCGGCCCGGCGGATTCATGCGATGTCTCCGCAGACGGCAATGCTGATGTTCACCATCCACAGCTCGCCGCAGTTACTGGAGGAAGCTCGGGCTGCGGGCATTCGAGATGTGATTTCGAAGACCGACCAGCTTACGGAGCGATTGCTGCCGGCAATGAAGCGGGCTCGCGACTGAGTTCCGTGACAATCTGCCTAATTTGGCCGCAAGCGGCGGAGCCGGGGGGAAAGTGTAATCTTCATGCACTCGGGGCAGGGACAGCGGAAGGCAGTATCGTTGGGAAAAACAATGTGGCCGCACTTTTGGCAAATCAAGCGGCCGTGGGCGATGGCAGTCATGAGATGGAACTCGTCTTCCACGACGCAATAGGGACAGCGTGGCTCTTTCTCGCGCATGCGGGAACTTGGTTTGAAGTTTAATGGGAAGGCAGCGCAGGAAAATGTTCGGTGTCGAACACACGGTGAGAAAACCCATCTGTCGACCCGGTATCATCTAATCTCAAAATGGAGCCGATGAACTACTCACTTCGCCGTTTCTTAACCCTGTTAACTATCTTGATAATCAGTTTGACCGCGCCGTTCGACGCCGCCCGCTCCCAAACTAAAGAAGAAACCCAGCCGCCAGGGGTGCGCGCGATCGGCAGGAAGCTGAATGAGGCCGGAGTTAGGAACTTCGGCGAAGTTACGCCGACGCTTTATCGGGGAGGGTTGGTGAGCGAGAGCGGCATCAAGGCACTTAAAAAGCTGGGAATGAATGTGATTATTGACACGCACGCCAACGATACCGGCGAACAAGAGGAAGCCAAAAAGCTAGGGATGAAATATGTGGCGATTCCGTGGCATTGTCCGTGGCCGCACGATGAGGTGTTTGCCAAGTTTCTGCAGGTGGTACATGAGAATAAAGGAAAGAAGATTTTTGTGCATTGCCGTCTGGGAGACGATCGGACCGGAATGATGGTTGCGGCTTACCGGATGGCTGAAGAGGGATGGACGGCAGATGAGGCGATGAACGAGATGAAGTCGTTCGGGTTTACCCAGTCGCATCATTTTATTTGTCCGAGTCTGGCGGGGTATGAGAAGAGTTTTCCGGAGCGATTGAAGAGTGCTGCCGCTTTTGCGGAGGAACGGGAGCGTCACGAACGCTGAGGAGGAATTCTCAGCTGCAGGCATTTGAGCGGCTGGCAGGGATCCTTCGACTACGACAGGGGACTCGCGTTCGCGAATCACCTGACTTCGCTAGGATGACATTCGCGGGAGGGCGCTCTAGACCTCGTCTTGCTCTTTTAATCTTGCGATCACGCCGAAATCTTCCAGCGTTGTGGTGTCGCCTTTGACTTCGCCGGTGCCGGCTAGCTCGCGAAGCAGGCGGCGCATGATTTTGCCGCTGCGGGTTTTGGGCAGCGTGTCGGTGAAGCGGATGTCGTCAGGCTTGGCTAACGCTCCGATTTCTTTTGCCACCCACTTGCGGAGTTCTTCTTTCAGTTCTGGCGTGGGCTTTCTTCCCTGCTCCAGCGTGACGAATGCGGAAATCGCCTGGCCTTTCAATTCGTCGGGACGGCCCACTACCGCTGCTTCGGCAACCGCCTCGTGCGCTACCAATGCGCTCTCCACTTCCATCGTACTGAGGCGATGGCCGCTTACATTCAGGACATCGTCGACGCGGCCCATGATCCAGAAGTATCCGTCTTTATCTTTGCGGGCCCCGTCGCCAGTGAAATAGACGCCGGGAATTTGCGACCAATAATTTTTCACGTAGCGATCGGGGTCTCCGTAGACGGTGCGCAACATGGCGGGCCACGGGCGCTTGAGAACCAGGAATCCGCCGGAGCCGTCGGGAACCGGGTGGCCGTCCATAGTGACGATTTCGGCGACGACGCCGGGGAATGGTTTGGTGGCGGAGCCGGGTTTGGTTGCGATCGCGCCCGGGATGGGCGTGAGCATGATGCAGCCGGTTTCGGTCTGCCACCACGTGTCGACGATGGGGCAGCGATTGCCGCCGATGGTTTCGCGGTACCACATCCAGGCTTCGGGATTGATGGGCTCGCCGACGGTGCCGAGCAGGCGCAGGCTGCTCATGTCATGTTTCTTCGGCCACTCGTTGCCCCACTTGATGAAGGTGCGAATGGCGGTAGGAGCGGTATAGAAAACGTTGACTCCGTGGCGTTCGATGATCGACCAGAAGCGATCAGGTTCGGGATGGTTGGGCGCGCCTTCGTACATCAGGCTGGTGGCGCCGTTCTGCAGAGGCCCGTAGACGATGTAGCTGTGTCCGGTGACCCAGCCGATATCCGCTGTACACCAGTAGGTGTCTTCATCTTTGAGATCGAAGACCCATTTGGTGGTGAGGTAGGTGCCGACGGAATATCCGCCGGTGGTGTGGACCACACCTTTGGGTTTGCCGGTCGTACCGGAGGTGTAAAGAATGTAGAGCGGATGCTCGGCATCGAGCGGCTCGGCGGGACACACGTCGGAGGCTTTGGCCATCAGGTCGTGCCACCAGTGGTCGCGGCCTTCCTGCATGTTGATCGGTGTACCGGTGCGTTTGTAGACGATGACGTGCTTCACGCTAGGGCAGGATTTCAGGGCTTCTTCGACGGCCGGAAATAATTTGACCTCGGCGCCGCGGCGATAGGAGCCGTCCTGAGTGATGACGGTTGTAGCTGCACAGTCGTGGATGCGGTCGATTAAGGCGTTGGAGGAGAATCCTCCGAAGACGATGGTGTGCGGCGCGCCGATGCGGGCGCAGGCCAGCATGGCGATGGGCAGTTCGGGCGTCATGCCCATGTAGATGGCGATGCGGTCGCCCTTTCTTACGCCGAGTGACTTCAAGACGTTGGCGAATTTTTGAACTTCGCGATGGAGCTGCTGATAGGTGAGGGTGCGGATTTCGCCGGGCTCGCTCTCCCAGATGATAGCGGCCTTGTTTTTGCGGTGCGTAGCGACGTGGCGGTCGAGGCAGTTGTAGGAAAGATTAATCTGGCCGCCGACGAACCATTTGGCCCACGGGCAATTCCATTCGAGAACCTTGTCCCACTTCTTGAACCAGTGCAGTTCGCTGGCGATGCGGCTCCAGAACTTGTCCGGGTCGTCGATCGATTCCTTGTAGAGGCGCTCGTATTCGGCAAGGCTCTTGATATGAGCGTGCTGGCTGAATTCGGCAGGAGGTGGAAAACTGCGCTGCTCTTGCAGAATGGAATCGATGCTGCTGGCCTGCATATCGGCTAATGCTTTATCTGCCATTGGAAGAAGCCTCGACTTGGAGGAATTTGAAAGGCGCTGGCTGGCTGCGGCTGGCGTTCGGTTGCCACGAATCCTGGGCATTGACTGCGAACGCCGCTGAAGCACCGCGACATTTTACTACTAGAGGGCGGCGAAGCGAATGTGATGCAGATCACTAGACTGTGTGTGGCTGGTTGGTTCGGGCCGGGCTCCCTTGGCAGTCTTTGAAATGCTGTGGAAGCCGGCACGCAGGGCTCGAGCTTCCCTTTGCAGATCCAGTGCCAGACTCCAGTACTTGTCTTGATCGAGTTGATCGGAAGACTCGGAAGCGAGTTTGCTCAGGCGCAAAATCTCTTCTTCCAAGACTTTGAGGCGGGCTGCCAGCGCTTCCGGGACCATGGGCAATCCTTGGGGAAAGTATATTCGAAGTTGGTGGAGGAGATTAGGAAATTGAGTAACTTGGTAATTGGGTAATTTGAAAATACCTGAGGCTAGTTTTCAATTCAGCATTTACTCAATTTCACAATTACTCAATGGATTCGGTGATGTGCTAGTGGTGTTTTAGGCAGGCGTCAATCATGCTGTCGCTAATGGCACTAAAACCGTTTTGACCTGAAGGAGTCTGGCCCTGCGTAACTCCTTCGTCCCCCTGGCAATTATTGATTCGCGTCAGGGTTAGTCCGGCGGTCTGGTTGGGAATAGTGAATTGCTCGTAGAAGTACTCGCCTTGGGCGGCGGAGTTGTTTTGCATGGGATCAATACTGCTGCAAAGCCACCCGGCCATCGACGTAAGCGGATAGTTGAAGCTGGGATTGTTAGTACCGTCGACAATGCTCATCGTCTTCCACGCATCGTTCTCGACGTCCGTGGTTTTTGGCGCATTGTTGCAACTAGAGATGCCAGACCATCCGCCGACCTGATTCTCAGCACCATCGACATAAGAGGGGCTGTCAAACCAGGGGTCGCCAATGCAGCCGAACTGTCCGTAGGGGCAAACCGTCACTTTGGATGGATTGGGGACGATGCAGCCTTGACCGATGTTACTGAACACCGGGCCGGAAAGCAGTTCGACATGGTCGAGATAGGAAGAGCTGCCGTACCAGGCGAGCGAATAACCCACTGCGCCGGCTCCGGCGCTGGCGCCCTGCGCGCACATGCCGCCTCGCGTGTAAACATTCTGGTAGACGTATTGAAGAAATGTAGCCGGACGGCAGGCGGCATTTCTGATGCTGTTGCCGACATCTCCGTTCGTGTTCTCCCAGTCTGTGTCCCAAGCGAGATAGACCACCTGATAACCACTCTGCAGATAGGTTTGCGCGTACGTAGGATCGGTGTAAGCGCTGGTGCCGCCCGATCCTTCGAGAAAGACGATGGTGCCACGCGCGGACTGCCCGGGATCTAGGTAGCCGTAAGTGAAGCCGAGATTGTCGGCACTCTGGCAAGAATCCACTTCTCCATGAAAGCAGGTCATTCCGGGATAGAAGCCAACCGGGCAGGAGTGCAATTTGGTGACCGTGTGGGGATCGATGGTGCCCAGTCGAAGCGGGGCATGCTGCGCTTGCGCGGGAAACGTAGCGAGCGCGAACACGGCAAAGGCCCCGCCGATTGCGGCAAGCAGGAGGTTTCTCATAGTCTTCAAGGCCTTGGTGATCATCGCACTGGAGAGATGGGATTTCAAACACAAAAGGTGTAGACCCTTTTGTTTTTACACCGCTTTCACAAATAACCTACCCCTGCAGCGCAGGCAATTGCGCACAACGCCATGAAAATCTTGCTGTTTGGGAGTCTGGCTCGGCCAGGAGAGCATCAGCCGACCTGTTGACCCGTTTGACGAGAAGCTTGCGGCGGACGAACCAAAGGGCATTCAGACGCTACGGCTTCGAGCCCAGGCGCAGAAGTTCTGATCGCAGGCGGGGGTGTTGCTGCGTCTGGCGCAAGTAGCGCATTTCGTTGCTGGAGGACTTGCTGCGAATGATCTCGATCAGTTGATGCTTTTCGCTGGGGGACCAGAGGGCCAGGTCGGGAATCAGAGCCAGGACCAGCGACCAGTTCTCAAGTGATTGCTGTTGCAAAGCGGTCCATCGGGATGGGTTGATTCGCAGCGATCGCGTGGAGGAAGCAAGAGATGACGCTCGAAGTTTGCCGCTGTCGCCTTCGAAGTGCTCGGCCATCCGGCGGTTGATTCGCAAACCGAGATTACGAGTGGAGAAGGTAGCCCACGAAAGAGCGCCGCCGGAGGGTTGCATTTCGTAGAGCATGTGGGCTTCGGCCAGGTTCTTCAGGATCCGTGGAGAGGTGCGATATTGCGGGTCGGCGGCGATTCTCCGCTCTTCTCTCTCGCATAAATTCTGCAAATCACGGCGGCCGGAGCGGAAACCCAACTTTCGATAGAACCAAAATGCGCCGGAGTCGATGGCTTCGTCATTGTTCTGGCCGATCTGGTAGGGATAAATCGAAATGGTGGTTGCGCCGGTGAGAGCTTTGGATGCAACGGAGGGCTTGCGCGTAGACCCAGGCAGTTTCTCCCTGACGGTAGGTATAGAAGGTATTGAAACCGACCTCGATCCACTCGCAGAGTCCGATGGCCTCGATGTAGTTGATGGGGACGCCGTTCTTGAGGGTGTAGCCGGCGAGGTAGGCGCGGAGAGGCAGGCGGCGGGAGGGAGGCAATCCCCAGAAATGCATGACGACGCCACGGCCGAGGTCGGCGCGAACGACGGAGCGCGGATCGCCGAGCGTGGTGCCGTAGAGTTCGCGGTAGCGCACCACCATAATTTCGCGGATCGCCTGCATGAGGGATTCGCCTGCGGCGAGGGAAAGCTTTTCGAATTTGGCCGCGGGTTTCTGTAATTCGTGCGCGAGAGAGACTTCGCTGCGCTGAATCAGCGGCGCGTTGTGAAAATAGAAGCGGCGAGGACTTGTCCAGTTGCGGGTGCGGGAGAGTTTGAGATTTTCGAGACGCCAGCGGATCGGGATGCGGAGGGAGTCGTAGAGTTCGGATCGTTGGCGCGGTGGGAGCGGGAGTTTCTCGAAGAGATGCAGCAACCATGGCAGCGAGTGAGTGCGTCCACGCGCGGCGTCGAGCCAGCGCGGCCAGGGAATGTTGGCTTCGACGTCGGCATCCTCTTCGAGCAGCGGAATGAAACGTGGCCAGGTGTTGCCGCGGGCGCGCTCGGATTCGTAATCGTCCCAGTAATCTTTCCAGGCGATATCGACGTTGCGTGGGATGGTTCGCGCGAGCCAGTGCGCGATGTCGAAAGAGAGCGTGTCCCGCATGGTTGTTCCGGCGATGCCCGAGGTGTCGAAGTCGTCGAAGAGCGACATGTCAGCGCCGAGTTCGCGGAGTTGCCGGATGCGCTTATGGAAAGTATTGAGAAGACGCTCGGTGCGCGTGACATGAGCCGGTGCGTGCGGGAATGCACGCAGGAAGAGCAGGTATTCGTGGAAGCGGATTAGTTGTTGAGGATTGAATTCGATCGCCGATAATTTGTTGAGGAGTTGGGCCACAATGCGTTCATGGGCCGGTGCAAAGTTATTCTTGGCGGCATCGAGTTGCGCCAGGAGACGCTCGGTCTGTTTGAAAGTGCGTGGCATGGGCAGCGACACAGTGTAACGCGACCGGGGTGCCAGGTGCGTACGACGTTTTTCGGTGAAGCGGAAGAATCCGGCGGGGTGCGAGCCCAGTTCCACGCGAGATCCCTCACCCGGCTAAAGGACGCCGGGTTTCGGGATGACGCCGTTGAGATAAAGCGCAGACTCGATGACGCCTCGATGGATTAAGGTGAAGTTATTTCAGGCCGAGGCCGCCGTTGAAGTGCTGAATTACTCCGTAGCACTCGCAGGCTACTTCTTCGAGGCTCTTGCGGTTGAGGATTTTTACGCTGCCGCGCAGATTTTCGATGAGGCCGGCGTTTTCGAGGGCGCCAGCGGCGAGGCTTACGCTGGGACGCCCGGTGCCGAGCATCTGCGCGAGAAATTCGTGGGTGAGCGGCAGGGCCTGGCAATCGAAGCGGTCCTGGCACATGAGCAGCCAGCGTGCCAGGCGCTGCTCGACTTCGTGCAGGCGGTTGCAGGCGGCCAGCTGCGCGACCTGCATGCCATGCATCAGGGCGAAGCGGCTGAGTTCGGAGCGGAGACTGGGAGCGGAGAGCAAGATATCCTGAAAAACTTCGGCGCGGACGCGCACGCCGTCGCCCGCCATTTGCATGATGGCGCGAAAGGTTCCGTAGTGCAGGCCCGCGATCAGCGACATTCCGACCATGCCTTCCTTGCCCACGATGCCGACTTCGACGCTTCTTCCGTCGCGGCTAAGCGCGACCAAAGAGGTCATGCCCTCGTTTAGAAAATACGTATAGTCGATCTTTTGCGTGGGCTCCTCAAGAATTTCGTACTGAGGAAGATCTACCGGCTCGAGGTGAGGACGAAGCAGGTTGTAATCTTTGTCGGTGAGCGAGCAGAGAATCACGTTATGCACGGCTCGTCCGTTTGCGTTCGAACGCGAGCCCGAGCGCAGGGGTATCGACTTGTCTGGTTTTGCAGATCTTTTAACGATGAGGTCTTCCTTCGCCAAAATATCCATGCAGGATTGGATGCGCCCTGCTCGGTGCTTCCCTTTCAGGAAAAGTAAGCATTTCTGGGCAAAACCCTACCGAGTCTCCCTGAAAATCAACCGTAGAACATTCGGAGAAAATCCCCGGCGTTTCCAGCCCGCGACTGCGAAACCGTCTATTCCAGGTCTATCTACGAATCAGACGGCAAACATGAAGAACCACTCTGTTGTTTTTCTGAGAGGTCCTGCAAGCTCTGGTCGTGCGCGGACAGAATACGGTTTAGCTCTTGCACCAAGGTCAAGAACTTTTTGTGATCCTGCTCGGTGGCAATCTGCGAGCAAAGCTCGTGAATGCGATCACTCTGGGCCTTGTTCATAAGACTTGGTTCATAAGAACGGGAAACATTACAGCATCGGTAAGTTCCCGTATGTTCGGTGTCGAACGCTAAGGCGGGTGCGGGGTTGTAATCCGGGGTTGAGATGAATTACAGGATTTCCACCAGCGGGCGGATTGAAACGGGAGCCAAACTGCGTCAGTTTGGGGTTGACGCTCGCCTATCCTGGGGCGCGGGGCGGGCGGCGGCTAGTTTTCGAATGCGGGCGGTGTGCTCGCGCAAGGCGGAGGCGAGCTGCTCCAGAATGGAATCAAGTTGCCCGGGATCGTTGGCCTCGACGGCCTGGACACACAATTTGCGAATGCGGTCATCCAAGCGGCGTGCCCGAGAGTATGAGGAAAGGAAGCTAGTAAGCAGACCATCGGTCCTGGAGCTGTGATTACTCAAAGAATAAATCCGGTAAGACGAAGGTTTATATAAGAGTATCGACGGGAAAACATCTCGACTATCAGGTGGAATCCGTAGGGCTTTTCTCTGTGCCGGGTGAATTTGTCAGAGCGTGAATGTTGGCTGGTTTAGCGGTAGCCTTTCTTCTTCCAGACCTCCCAATCGTCGCGAACCGCTGTGAGCATGGCTGCGGCGGCCTGATGCAGCCACTTCCCTTTTTGCTTGCGCAAATGATTGAGAATCGATTTCCGCGCCGAAGGCGTGCCCAGGTGGATGTTAGCGGTTTCCCACCCCATGGCGTGGAGCAGGCGAAGTTCGGTATCGGGGCCACGGAGGGAAGCGAGCTCGATCCGCGAGCAATGAGGGCCGAGGCGGCGAACGATCCAGCGACCGCGTAATTGAACGAAAGGATCGGGGCAGCGGACGGCGCGGTTGATGATGGTTTGATAGAGGATCTCGGGCGGTCCTTCGTATTTCTGCGAGTCGTTTTTTTGAAACTCAAGGCCGTGAGCCCAGCAGGCTGATGAAGGGACCAGAGCTTTTGCCTCGCGTGCAATGCGGCCTCCGTGCCAGTCGGCAAGGGCGACGTAGCGGGCGTGGCCGAGGCTGCCGAGACCGGCAACGCGATGGGCGATGCGGCAAGGAATTTCAGGCGAAGGCATGAGGTGCTCGATGGCATCGACCGCGCTGACGGGAATTTCGGTTTTCAGGGTTGGCAGAGCGTCCATCTTCTTCCAGAAGTTGACGGGATCGCGGAGTTCGCCTTCGGCGATGCGGCGCAGCCACTGATGCCTTTCGCCCAAGACGAAGGGGAGGCCCTTCGCGTCGAGGCTTTCACGATAACCCTCGAGAATTGTGTTGCAGATGTCCTCCTTTTTGAGCGGCAGGCGCCCCGCTTCGACTGCCAAATGAGAACTAACGCACAGGCGCACCAGGTCGATGGTGTAGGCCATAGGCCAGGCTTCGTCGAAGTCGTTGACGCCCCAGATGAGGCGGCCTTCGACGTCGCGCCAGGTACCGAAGTTTTCGACGTGCAGGTCGCCGACTGCAAGCACGTGGGGAGCTTTGGCAAGGTCGGGGCAGATCTGTGGCCAGAGCTGGACCCAGCGGTAATAAGTCGCCCGGAAGAATGGAAATAGTTCCGCCTTCATGCGCTCGTGCTTGAGGCGAAGATCCTGCTGGTCGATGCGAGTGTGCTGGCCCAGCCAAGCTTCGAACTGGCGCGTAGCCTTGACTACGTTCATGCGGGCAACGATAGCGGCGGAGAGAACGAGAAGTCAATCGCTGGACGATTCAAACGCGGCTGAGGAATAGCGGGACACGCAAAATAAAAACCGGCGCAAGGCCAGGACCGCACCTTGCGCGGGTTCACACGCCCAGAGGAGGCGCAAGCTTATTTCTTGAAGAAGGCGGCGTTGCGCTCGATGAATGGCTTCTTCTCCTCCGGAATATCATCCACGGCGAGGATCGAGTCCGACGTGCAGGCTGGGACACAGGCGCCGCAATCGATGCACTCGGCCGGGTCGACGAAGAGTTGGGTCGCCTCTTCGAAGCCGGGCTCATCCTGCGTGGGGTGTATGCAATCCGTCGGGCATACATCGACGCAAAGAGAGTCCTTGATGCAAGAATCGGTAATTACGTAGGGCATGGAACGTTCTCCGTGCAGAAGGTGCTATTTTTAGTGCTCGATTGTGAGTGTAGAGGCTGGAATCGCAGGAATCCGTGATGGCGGTCACGGCACGCTGTGCGGGAGCGGCTTATAAGGAAAAAGACCGTTCATTCGGAGCGCGCTTCTGTCGGCCCAACAATCACGCAGATGAGTGACGGCGGTCACCGCAATCGAAAAACTTTCGTGTGAGAATACGTCCATTGAACTAGTCCTTACTAGTTAAAAGATCGCCCGGTCCCAACCCACAGAACCCCACAAGCCGTAACCCCAGACGGCGGGGCCGGGCGCCTCAAAAAATAGAAGCTTAAGAGAGAAGAGAGTTTGCCCTCCTCCGGAACTCTCTCTTTTGCTTTTTCGGGGCGATTTTTCCATGGAAGTCTGAACTTACTCCGTCAGCATCGGGTTCGAGCGGCTGTGTCTCCATAGGGACGGTGTGCTTCCCCGGCACACGGTCGCTCAGATCTATTTGTCGCTAAGTCTCATGCCGTCAATCACCGCACTTTTGGCTCACTTCCTGCATTCACTGATATTGGTCTGGGAGGGGTTTATGCAGATTGCAGTCACATTCATCGCGTTGGTCGCCGGGCTGATTCTTTCGCTAGCCGTTGCCTTGGTAGCGGAAGAACTGATTTTCGGGCAGGTGATTAAACTTTTCTTTCGGCGGAGTGTTGCGCAAACGGCCGTCGTGAGAAGCGGAATGAAACGATAGTGCGCGGAGTGGAGACGACAATGCTGGCGCTGAAATATTTGCTGATTACGGGCGGCTTAGGAATGATGATCGCCGCTGTTGGCATCCTGATCTACGACTTGTATCGCGACCTGCTTTATCGGCGCGCGTCGCTGACGGGCAGCGTAACCGGAACCCCGCCGGCGGTGCGCTGGCGAGCCTCCATTGCGCTGGCAATGCTGGCGTGGGGACCGCTGTTGATTGCCTTCAGCATTGTGGTGGTGCCGAGCGGAATGGCGGGCGTGCGCGTGAGCCAGGTGAGTGGAACGGTTCCGGGGACGCTTTATGCCGGAGCGCACATGGTCGTGCCGTTGGTGGAAGATGTTGTGCTGTTCGACATCCGCGATCAGGTTTTCACTACGGGGATGGTGGAGGGTGGAAAACCCACCGCCAAGAATTCTGCGAAAACTAAGAATGAGACCGCGAGAACTGAACCTTTGAATGTGCAGGCTAAAGAAGGTTTGACTCTGGGTCTATCGATTACGGTTCGGTACCGGCTCGATGCGAGGCATCTCGATTTCATTCAGGGGAATTTACCGATGCCGGTGGAAAGAGAAATTGTGCCGCCGACAGTCGCCAGCGTGTGGCGGGAGATTGTTCCGAATTACACGGTGCGCGACGTGTTCTCGGCGAAGCGCGAAGAAGTGCGGCAGAAAGCGGCGGCGATAATTACGCAGAAGCTCGCGACGGATGGGATTGTGGTGAAAGAGGTGATGCTGCGCGACATTCAACTGCCGGAGGAATATGCGGACGGATTGCAGACTCTGCTCCTGAAAGAGCAGGAGAACGATCGCATGGGCGTCGAGACGGAGTTGAAGAGAAAGGAAGTGCGGATCGCGGAACTCGAAGCCGAAGCGGACAAGGCGCGACAAGTGAAGCAGGCGGAGGGCGAAGCGCGGGTCCGAGTGCTGCGGGCGAAAGCGGAGTCCGATGCCATGCAGTACACGCTACCGTTGAAGCAGAAGCAGATTGAACAAACCAAGCTGGAGGCGCAGGCCCGCAAGGAAGCCACGATTCAAAATGCGGAGGCCGATGCGCAGGCCAAAGTGATCGACGGCAAAGCTGAAGGTGAGCGGCGGAAGATGCTGGCGGATGCGGAAGCAGAGCGCATTCGAGTGACGGCGGCGGCCGACGCGGAGCGCCTGCGGAGCGAAGCCGCGATCTTGAAAGGGAATCCGCTACTCATTAATAAGATCATTGCGGAACGGCTTTCGGATAAGCTGCAGATCATGATGGTACCGAGCGACGGAAAGTTCTTCTTCACCAACGATGTGCTGCGCGGCATGAGCATGGCGAACCAGAGCACGCAGGCCGAGGAGCAGCCGAGATGAGCCGAGGATAGTACCGCGGAAGCCATTCGCACACGCAACGACACGATGTTGAAATATGGCGAGGGCGGATTCACGCTCAATCGGGTTATGGCGTGACCAAAAAAGCCATGACGTTTCGACGCAAGTTGCTGCTGGTGTTCTCGCTGACCGTGTTTCTTTCGGTGGCGGCAGTGGCATTGCTGGTATCGGCGGTGACTCGGCGCGCCTTCGATCGCAGCGAAAACGAGCGGGCCACGGCTCTGGTCACGCAGTTTCGCCGCGAATTCAGCCGGCAGGGCGAGGTGGTCGTTGGGCGGGTGGAAGCGATTGCTTCGTCGGAGCCCGTCAACCGCATGAGTGCGGCGTTGAACCGGGCATCCGCGGATGCCGGTCCTTACTTCGAGCTGGCGAAGGCGACGGCCGAAAATCATCAGCTCGATTTTCTCGAGTTCGTGGAAAGCGATGGCACGATCATCTCGTCCGCGCAATCGCAATCGAAATTTGGTTATCAAGACACTTCAGTCAGCAACCTGGCCGCGGTCGCGGATCAGGGATCTTTTCTCAAACAGGAAGAAGCGCAAGATGGCAGCGAACTGGGGTTGTTCGCCGTGCGCGCGGCAGGGGCGGACGAGCATCGGGTTTACGTGATTGGCGGATTGAGGCTGGATAAGAAATTTCTCTCTGGCCTGGACGTGCCGGTGGGAATGCGGGTATTGCTTTACCAGAATCGAGGGGATCGATTTTCCGCGCAGCAAGTTGTTGATCCGATGGGGGCCGCGGCGGAGAACGCGCGACCTGCGGCGAAACTGCAGCCGCTCGTGGATTCGGTGCGGCAATCCAAAGAGGAACACGCCGCTGTCGTTGAGTGGTCGGATGATCAGGCCGACGATGAAGAGTTTCATGCAATTCCATTGCTGGGCTTGGGAGCTGGCGGAGAGCGGCCGTTGTTGGCGATTTTGCTGGTCGGCAATTCGCGGCGAACTTATGTGGGGCTGGTGCGGCGAATTCAATCGGCAGCGTTGCTGGTGGGCAGTCTCGGGATCGTAGTTGCCGTGTTGGTGAGCAGTTGGGCGGCGGCACGAGTAACGCGTCCGGTGGGAGAATTGGCACATGCGGCGCAGGAAGTGGCCGCGGGGAATTGGTACGTCCGCGTGGACGTCACCGGGGCGGACGAACTGGGGCAACTGGCGGACTCTTTCAATCGCATGACCACGGAACTGCTTGCGCAGCGGGAGCGGCTGGTGCAAGCGGAGCGTGTGGCCGCGTGGCGCGAACTGGCGCGGCGGCTGGCGCACGAGTTGAAGAATCCCCTGTTTCCTCTGCAGCTCACGGTGGAAAATCTGGTGCGGGCACGCCAGCAGATGCCGGAACAGTTCGAGGAAGTGTTTCGCGAGAGCTCAAGAACCCTGCTGGCCGAGATCGCCACCTTGAAACAAATCATCGCGCGGTTTAGCGACTTCTCGAAGATGCCGCAGCCGCAGATGAGCACACTGCAGGTGAATGAAGTAATTGGCGGCGTACTGCAATTGTTTCAGGCACAATTGGAGGCTACAGGAGGCAGGAAGATTTCGTGCGAGACGCGGCTGGACCCGCACCTGCCGTCAGCAATTGGCGATAGCGAGCTTTTGCATCAGGCGATTTCTAATTTGGTTTTGAACGCGATCGACGCCATGCCTCATGGTGGGACGCTAACCGTGAGTACGCGAAACGAAGAAGGGAGGGCGTTCATTGAAATTGCGGATACCGGAGTGGGCTTGACAGCAGAGCAGCGTGAGCGAATCTTTACCCCTTATTACACCAGCAAGCCGCATGGGACCGGGCTGGGGCTGGCCATTGTGCAATCCATTGTGAGCGATCATGGCGGCAGAATTCGCGTGCAGAGCGAGGTCGGTGTGGGTACAACCTTTGTGATTGAACTGCCGATACGAGAGCTGAACCACTTGACTTGGGAGAAGAATTGAGATTCCTGTGAAGAAAGCCCAACTTCTGATCGTGGACGATGATCCGAACACGCTGGCGTCGCTGGCGCGAGCGTTTCGATTGGCGGGCCATGAAGTTGCCGTGTGCGACAACGCAACGAAGGCCATTGAAGAGGCCAGGGCGCAACATTTCGATTTGATCCTCTCTGACGTCGTGATGCCTGGGAAAGGCGGTCTGGCGCTACTTGACGAGTTGAAGTCCGCGGGGGTGACGGCGCCGATCGTAATGATGTCCGGACAGGGAGACATCGAAACGGCGGTAAAGGCGACGCGGCTGGGCGCGCTTGATTTTCTGGAGAAGCCGATTTCCACGGAAAAGCTCTTGATCACCGTGGAGAACTCACTGAAGTTGCAGCGGTTAGAAAACGAGAATCGGCAACTCAAGCAGCGGCTGGGCAAGCACGAAATTGTTTGGAAGGGTGCTGCAATGCAGCGGGTGATGGCGCTGGTGGAGCGGGTCGCGGCTAGTGAGGCGAGAGTTTGCATCATGGGCGAAACCGGCACGGGCAAAGAACTGGTCGCGCGCACGATTCACGAGCGCAGTTCGCGGGCCAGCGGCGCTTTCGTCACCTTGAATTGCGCGGCGATACCCGCGGAGTTGATTGAGTCGGAACTTTTCGGGCACGAAAAAGGCTCGTTCACCGGCGCCGCGGCGCGGCATATTGGGAAGTTTGAGCAGGCCGACCGCGGGACGATTTTCCTCGATGAGATTGGCGATATGCCGCTGGCGATGCAGGCCAAGCTGCTGCGCGTGCTGGAAGAGGGCGAGGTCGAACGGATCGGCGGTGGGAAGCCTGTAAGTGTCGATGTTCGCGTGGTGGTGGCGACCCATCGCGATCTGCAGGCGCGAGTGCGAGAGGAGAAATTCCGCCAGGATTTGTTTCACCGGATTTATGTTTTTCCGTTGACGCTGCCGCCGTTGCGGGAACGCAAGGAAGATATGCCGGCGCTGGTCGAACATTTTGCCGCGCAGGTGTCCGCGCAGAATGGATGGAAGCCGGTGAAGTTTTGTGCGGAGGCGATCGAGGCGCTGCAATCGTATGGCTGGCCGGGCAACGTTCGAGAGTTGCGCAATGTGGTGGAGCGGTTGATGCTGCTGGGTGCAAGTGATCGAGTTGATCTTGAGACGGTGGAGATGACTTTGCCGGCGGGAAGCAGCGCGGGAAATGTATCCGTGGGCGGCGGGACCCTCTCCGACCGCGTTGATGCCTTCGAACGCGAAGTCATACTCGCCGAGTTGAAGCGTCACCATTCGAATGTCAGCTCGGCCGCGAAGGCGCTGGGGCTCGAGCGCAGCCATCTTTATAAGAAAGCCGAGCATTTGGGGATCGATTTGCGCATGCTGAGGCGGGAGCAGGAGTCGGCTGAGTAGCAATCGTTGACTCTCATTCGCGCTCAAAAGGGTAATAACCACAGCAGGAACAGGGGGAGATCGGATTGAGTGATATTGATCGTCGGGCCTGTCTGCATCCTGTCCTTATTTGGCTGCTTTTATTTTTCCCCGCGGCTGACGGTTTTTGCAGCGATGCCGCTTCTCTTCCCACCTATGGCGTTCGCATGGAGCAGGCCTGGATTCCTATGAAGGATGGCGTGCGGTTGGCGGCCACGCTTTACGTGCCTGATGGCGCGAAGTCCGGCGAGAAATTCCCTGCCCTGCTTGAATACCTGCCTTACCGAAAGGATGACGGAACGGCAGCGGAGGATTATTCGAAGCACACTTATTTTGCCCGGCGCGGATATGTCGGGGTCCGCGTGGATATTCGCGGATTTGGCGGCAGTGAAGGCGAACCGCCGGAGCGGGAATATTCCGAACAAGAGCAAGTGGACGGAGAGCAGGTGATCGCATGGCTGGCACGTCAACCCTGGTCGAACGGAAATGTTGGCATGTTCGGAATTTCCTGGGGAGGTTTCACCGCACTGCAGATGGCGATGCGGCATGCGCCGGGGCTGAAGGCGATTCTTGCGGTCGACGCGACTGCGGAGTTGTTTCACGATGATGTGCATTACGTGGACGGCATTGCTCATATCGACGAATTTGAACTGAACATGGATATGGCGGAGGGATGGACCGGCGCGCCGGATTACACGCTCGACGAAAAGGTTCTGGGGCCAAGATTCGATTCGCCTCCCTGGTCTCTGCTGTACCTGATGCATCAGCACGATGGGCGGTTCTGGCGAGATCGTGTGCGTCCGCTGAGTGAGATCACGATTCCAAGTTTTCTGATTGGCGGATTGCTTGATGGGTACCGCGACAATGTAACCGACATGCTCATGCACGCGAGCGGTTCGGTGAAGGCGATTGTGGGTCCGTGGAACCATACGTTCCCGAATGACGCGGTGCCGGGGCCGCAGATCGAATGGCGGAACGAGGCCGTGCGCTTTTTCGATCACTGGCTGAAGGGGCGGGATACGGGCGTTGAGCGCGATCCGCGGCTGGTGATTTATATGCAGCATTGGCATCCTCCCGATCCAAATCTGGAAAATGTGCCAGGTGAATGGAGACGCGAAGATACCTGGCCACCGAGGGATGCGCGAACCTCTACCTTATTTATGCAGCCGAATCATTCTCTGGCAGAGAGTACACCCGGCCCCGATGTACATCAGTTGAAATATGTTCCGTCGGTAGGTGTAGAGGCGGGATTCTGGTGGGGCGAATTGTTGAATGATGTACGCCCGGTAGACGCATTCAGTCTGGTGTACGATTCGGCGCCCCTCAAAAAAGACTTGGCGATTCTGGGACGGCCGCATGCGTTGCTGCGGGCCTCAGCTACGGCCCCACTGGCGGATTGGATTGCGCGACTCTCGGACGTTGCTCCGGATGGCACAGTGACGCAGATCACTGGAGCGGGCATCAACGGCGCGCAGCGGGAGTCGATGAGCGAGCCGCGCGATCTTGAGCCCGGCAAAATGTATTCGCTCGACATTGAGATGCACTTGACCGCGTGGGTATTTCCGAAGGGACATCGTATACGCGTAGCGATTTCGAATGCATTGTGGCCGATGATGTTGCCGACTCCGTATGCGATGACGACTTCGTTGGAGGTTGGCGGGAACAACGGATCGCACATTGTTTTGCCGGTTGTGCCGGAGCACGGAGAAGTGCCACCGGCATTTTCTCCGCCGGAGTCTTCGGAGGAGCGCGGTGATATCAAGACGGAAGGATTTCCCTGGCCGGGTGAGTGGACTGTTGAGCGCGACGAGGCGCGGCATAAAACTACTGTGCATTGGAAGGGCAAAGAGGGCGGCACGTATCCGTGGGGGACCGAAAGCGATTTAGAAGGTCTGACTTATGACGCGGATGATGCGCATCCGGAGACTACATCCGTGCGCGGCGAGGCAGAGACTGTGTTTGCGCTGAAAGGTCGAACGTTGACGTGGCGCGGACATTTGCTGGTTACTACGGATCAGAAGAATTTTTATTATACGTATAGGCGGGAGTTGCTGAAAGATGGCGCGATGATCAAGTCGAAGACATGGCAGGAGACGATTGCCAGGGATCATCAGTGAGGATGGAGCAGGGGCGCTGCATGCAAACAGCAGGTTCCTCCCTTCGCTCGAAAGGAAAAGTGGTAAAGAATGCAGCGGATGAAGCTTTCCAGGAAGTGTTAATCTGCTGCGGCACAGGTTGGCGCTGTGCCTCGCCGGAGATCAGCGGCGAGCAGGCGATGAAATAATTGTTCTCCGGCTTCGCGACGGACCGATAGCCGTCCGGCGCGGTAGGCGCGGGATTTCAGGCCGCGCTGCACGTCTTCGCAGATTCCCAAGTCTTCTTCCTGCACCCGGTTGCCGACATTGACCGATTGCTCGTTATACTCGCGGCTGGCTTCGCTAACGTCCGCAAAATAAAAATCGAAAATCACATGGCAATGATCGACATCGACCGGGATCACAAGATTGGTGTCCATGTATCCGGCGTAGCAGTTGATCATTAGATTTGGATGCTGCCAGAAATACCAGGCGCGATCGCCTTTGCGCGTGGAGCCCGTGGCTTCGTCTTCGGTCGACGAAACCATGGGGCTGGATTGCAGGCAGTATCGATCTTCGTTCTCGATGGTGTATTGCTTGTAGTCGAGAACGGAGTTCAATCCCTTGTGCAAGTGCGGTACGTGATATCCGCCGTCGAGGTAGTTATCGACGAAGACCTTCCAGTTGCAGGCGATGTCGTAGGTGCGGCGATCGAAGTAGTGCAGTTTGCCGATGCCGAGCGGCGCGATGCGCTGCACCAGGCCGCCAAGAAATTCGGCTAGCGGCGGAGCGGCGTTATCGAGATTGATGAAAACGAAACATTCCCAGGTTTCGACACGGATAGGAACAAGTCCGTTTTGCGATCTGTCGAAATTCTCGACGCCGTCGAATTCCGGCATGCCTTTCAGAGAGCCGTCGAGGCCGTAGTTCCAGCCGTGATAGGGGCAATGCAGAATGGAAGCAACGCCGCACGGTTGCGTGACGACCGCCGCGGCGTGGTGGCGGCAGACATTATAGAAGGCCCGCAGAATGCCATCGTTGGCCCGAACTACTACGATTGGCTCGCCGGCGACGGTCGTGGAAATGAACTGCCCGGGATTCTTTACCTGATCGGTGCGCGCCACCAGTTGCCAGGTTTTGCTGAATACGTTGAGGAGCTCCAGTTCAGCGATTCGAGGATCGACGTACCATGCGGCTGGAATGGTTGACGCTTTCGCCAGAGGGGCGTGGACATCGTAGCTGGAGAGAATCTGCTCGATCGAAGACTGCATGTGTATCGTTCTCGCTTTCGGAACTTATGAAATTCGAATCCTTGTTGCGCGTCGTTTTCTCGATCTAAAGAGCTTTTGGCTTGGTCGAACTGATCGCGGGTACTTTTTTCAAAACTGGACGAGTGCGAGCTGAGGTTTCCGAGTCGACTCCCACCGCGCGCCGCAATACCGAAAGAAATTGCTGGATACGGGCTTCTTTCTTCTCCGGAAGTTCGCCCTGGCGGCGGAAAAGTCCGGGGTCGAGTTCGGCAGTGAGCAGTGCGTCTTGAAAGCGCTCCATGGTCCAGTCGAGGATGGAGACGATCATTTCCGCATCCATGTCGGTGCGCAATTCGCCGCGGTCCAGGCCGAAGCGGACGAAGGCGACAGTTCCGTAGGGATCTTCAGCGATCAGAAAGCGATTGATTTCCCGCTTCAGGGCGAGGTCGGTACCGTAATTGCCCAATAGAGAGATGCGATAAGGAATCCAGTCTTCGCGCAGCAGATGCTCGGTACTGATGAGCCAATAATTCAGAACGGCAAAGAATCCGGTCACTCGAACCTCGGCGGGAGCGTCGAGATATCTTGGGAAGGAATGTACGGCGCGCTTGTAGACCTCAAAGAATAGCCCGTCTTTGCTGCCGAAATGCTGAAAGATGGAACCTTTGGCAATGCCGAGAGCGGCCGCCATGTCGCCGACGCGGGCGGCGTGATATCCCTGTTCGGCGAAGTGCTGCATGGCAATGTCGATGATGCGCGAACGCTTCACCGCCGATCGGGGTCGTTGTACGGGTTGGGGCGAGTAGCGTGGTGGCTCGAGGGGGCGAGTAGCGGTTCCGCTCATGAGTGACTCCAAGTCACGGAAGCATATAAAAAATCGTTCTAATTTTCAACTTCATTTTTAGAGGCGTATGCAGTAAGGTATGGCGTCTAATATTGGCGATTGTGACTGCAAGTCAGATTCGATGGCGAATGCTTCGAACTCCATTTACGACGCAATTATCGTGGGCGCTGGCCACAATGGCTTGACCGCGGCTGCCTACCTGGCGCGGGCGGGCCTGTCGGTATTGGTTCTCGAACGGCGCGAGATTGTGGGCGGATGCTGTGTAACAGAGGAGATTGCTCCGGGCTGCCGGATTTCGACGACCTCTTATATCGCCAGCATGTTGCGGCCGGAGGTGATTGCGGAATTGCGTCTCGCTGAGCATGGGCTGCGCATGATTCCGTGCGATCCTGCGATTCAAGTTCCCTTCCCGGATGGACAGGTGGTTCCGTGGTGGGCGGAGCGGGAAAAAGCCACGGCAGAGTTCGCTAAGATTTCCGTGAAGGATGCTAAGCGTTTTATTGAGATCGACGATCAGCTGAAAAAGCTGGCGCGCTATCTGCAGCCATTTTTTATGGAGCCTCCGCCGGAGATCGATACATCGTCGCTGGCGGGATGGAGCGATTTGTTTCGAGTGGGAAAACGGTTTTACGGGATTTCGAACGCTGAGGCTGCGCAGCTGGTTTCGTTTCTCACGGGAAGCCTGGGAGAGTTCCTCGATCACAACTACGAATCGGAAAAGATGAAGACGATGTTCCTGGCGAACAATGTTTACGGCAAGCACGGCGGACCGTACCAGCCGGGGACAGCCATTGGATTACTTTTTCACTTGTTGAGCGGCGGGGAGCACGAACTGCAGGGATTCTACGGACACGTGATCGGCGGCATGGGATCGATCACGCAGGCACTGGCTGCGGCCGGGGAAAAGCTGGGAGTGGAGATTCGAACTTCGGCGCCGGTGGCGCAGATAGAAGTTCGCGACGGACGCGCGCACAGTGTTGTGCTTGAGGATGCAACCGAGATTCGCGGTCGAATGATTCTTTCGAATTGCGATCCCAAGCGGACTTTCTTGAAGATGATTGCCCGGCGGGAATTGCCCGAAGATTTTCGGTTTGCCGTGCAGGGCATCAAGATGGATGGTCCGTGCGCGAAGGTCAATTTTGTTTTGGGAGAGGAGCCGCGATTTACAGGAACATCGCCTTCGGCAACCGCGCTGGAACGCACTTTTTATACGCTGGTGCCGTCGCTCGAGTTTGCAGAACGATGCTATGACATCGCGAAATTTGGAGTGATTCCCGAAGAGCTGTGGGTTGATTGCGTGATTTCATCGAATGCCGATGATTCGCTTGCACCTGCGGGCAAGCACATTATGACTTGCTTTGTGCAGTATGTCCCTTACAAGTTGCGCGAGGGCGACTGGGATGAGAAATCGCGAGCTGCTGGGCAATCGCGTGATCAAAAGATTGCCGAGTATGCCCCGAACGTGCCGGAAGCGATTGTTGCGAGGCAGGTGCTTACCCCGCTCGATTTGGAGCGCACGTATGGATTGACCGAGGGCAACATTTTTCATGGGGATCTGCGGCTGGAGCAGCTCTTCTTTATGCGTCCGGTGGCGGGATGGGCGCGGTATCGAACGCCGGTTCGCGGTCTTTATTTATGCGGCGCCGGGGCGCATCCCGGAGGCGGCGTGACTGGGGCGCCTGGGCGGAATGCGGCGCTGCAGGCTTTGCGGGATTGGAAGAAAGGTTCTTTTAAAAATGCGGCGTAGATTGAGGCGCATCAAGGTCGGAATCAACAGTAAAAATCTTAACCATAGGGATGCAGAGGAACAGGGGAAACGCGCGAGGAAGATTCTTACGCTAAGGAGATCGCATGAAGAAGAAGAAAGAAAAGAAGAAGAAAGGGATTTTGGAGCGGCTGAAAGAGGGTCCGGTGCTTGGCGATGGAGGTTATCTGCTGGAGTTGGAAAAGCGCGGGTGGGTGCGCGCGGGTCCGTTTACGCCAGAAGTGGTACTAACGCATCCGGAAGCATTGCGCGAGTTGCATGTGGAGTTTCGCGAGGCGGGGTCGGAAGTATTACAGGCGCTCACGTTTTATGCGAGCCGTGACAAGCTGGCTACGGTCGGACTCGAAAATAGTCTCGAAGATTTAAATCGGGCTGCGGTCCGAATCGCGCGCGAAGTTGCGGGGGATCGTTGCCTGGTCGCGGGAAATTTGAGCTTGACCTGGATGTACGAACCAGGCAGCCCGTCGGCGGCGGATCGGGTACGAAAGACTTTCGACGAGCAACTGGCGGTGCAGGTTGAGGAGGGAGTGGATTTCATCATCGCCGAAACATTTTCTTATCTCGGAGAAGCTCTGATCGCGGTTGAGCGCGGGAAAAAAACGGGTCTGCCCACGATGGTTACGATCTGCTTCGAGAATAAAGATGAGACCACTGATGGCAAGAGTGCGGCCGATGCGGCGAAAGCCTTGTTCGATGCGGGTGCCGACATTGTTGGAATGAATTGCCTGCGGCCCCCGGAACACATTCTCGCTCCCATGGAAGAGATGCGTAAAGCCGTGTCTGGATATCTGGCGTGCCAGCCGGTGGCCTACCGCACTCCGAAAGAGAAGCCCGATTTCACCAGCCTGCCGGAATTTCCTTACGCGCTCGATCCGTTACAGCTTACGCGCAAGCAGATGGGCGATTACGCGGCGCAGGCGCGAGACATCGGCATCAACTTTATTGGGGCGTGCTGCGGCACGGTGGCGATACACATCCGCGAAATGGCACGGGTGCTTGGGAAATTGCCTGAGGATTCACGCACCTGGAAAAAAGGTGGGGAGAAGCCGATGTCGGCGTACGAATACTACGATCACGACACTTTGAACGTGACTACCCGCAAGTAGACAAATCGAGCCGGGAGCGGGCGGGTTCGTCCCGGCTCGTGGTTGAGAGATCGCGCGAGCTAGGGCGCAGCCGGGACGAAAACTTTCTCCGGCGCTACCAGGTCGGCATTGGGCACCTCAGTCGATATTTTCACCCGCTGCAGTCCAGCTTTCTTCGGTGGCTTGGCAAGAAACGTGAGCAGATACTGATGCATCAGCCGGTTGGTCAAGTCCTGCAGATAAGGACTGAAAGATACGGGTGCGCCCGTCATCCCTATGTAATAGGCTTCTCCCCCGGTCATCTCTGCGACCTGAGACAGGTAGAGCTGGCCCCAATAAGTCTGGTAATAGCTGTGTCCGAAATGGCCGGTGCCGGGGGTGTAAATGGCGGAAACAATGATGCCTGCCTTCTGTGTATCTTCGATGGCCGCTTCGAGGTAGGGATCCAGAAAATCACCGCTGCCATAGTAGCGATCAATTCCATCCGAGATCATAAGCACCTCGCGGCGTGGCACTCCTGCGGGCCAGCGTTTTACTAAATCGCTGAGAGAAAAATACGGGCTGCCGTTGGCACCCGCCATCCCCATGGGAAGTCGCAAAGCTTTCGCCACCGCGTCATGATCGGTCGTCAGATTGGCAGCGATTCTGGCGATGCCGTTCTGCATATAAGCGAGACCGATCTTCGTGGTGGCTGGCTGGCCCAGAATGAACTGGCGAATCGGATCCAGTTCGGTACCCAGACTCATATTCGATCCGTCGTCGAGCAGGATGAAGAACTCTAGCGCGGCGTTGTCGCCTTGCACAGGAATCCATTCGGTCACGAGGTCACGATCTTTGCCTTCGTTCACCAAAACATCTTCGCGGTTGATGACCGGCGGGTTGGCGCCCTTGTGGGCTTCGACTGTCACTACGGTGTGGACCGGAAGCCCGCTGGCGGCGGGCGCTTGCGCGGAGAGTGTATGAACTCCGCAGATGCCGACCACGGCGGCAAGCACTAAACAACCAGGAAGAAAATCCTTTCGCATAAATCCTCCTCTAAAACAAACCTTGTCTTAATCTCTAATTTTGTGCGCGAAGCTTCCCATTGGTTAGATGTGTGGAAGAGCCTATGCGGATTTGTTATTCGCAAAATGTTCAGGCTGGACGAGCAGGCTCCCGGGGGAGCCTGCTCGAGGGTCAGGCAGCGGCTAGCTGGCGCTGCGCAGTTGCGGCTCTTCGGCCCGCACCAGAGGCTCGTCGACCAGATGCTGGCTCAGGAACCAAACCTGCAATTCGTTGGTGCGAAGCACGTCGCTCACGACCAAATCGTTGGTGCCGTCGTCGCCCAGTTTGTCAGCGAGCTCGGCCAACTCGCGGCAGTGGCTGATGATGATCTGGTGGGCATCGAGGAGACGGGAAAGCTGCACCGGAACCTCTTCCCTTCCCTTGGGCGGGCGCTCGATGCGCGTGGTCTCAGCCACATCGTGCGCCATGGCAATTGAAATTCCCCCCAGAAGTTGAATGCGCTCGGCAATTTCGTCGACCAGTTCGACCTGCTCACCGAAGTGCTTGTCGAAGAGAAGGTGAAGCTGGTAGAAGGTTGGGCCGGCGACCTGCCAGTGGCATTTCTTATAGAGATCGCGAAGCGTCGAGGTGTCAGCTAAGAGCAGGTTGAGTTGTTCAGTCATCTCCAGACGAACCGGCTCTTCGAGATCGAGCGGCAACATATGGGAAACGGTGCCGTAGGCTTGAATCTCGGGAGCCCGCTGATGAAGATGAGGCTGAGAGCTTACTTTTCCGCGATCGGCAGCGATCGATTTCGCGCTGACATTTTTTTTGGCCATATTTGTAGTCTCCTTAACTGCGCAGCAATTTTAAGGTCATAATCCACCAAAGGTTGGTTCCTGTTCGATGCCATGTAATGGACCCTAGGATGCGAAAAAGCGATTCGAAAACGTGATAACACGCAGGAGCCTTGAATGGGTGCATGGAATCGAGCGTTTGACGATGCCGAAGGCATTGATTATGATCGAACTGCGGGGTGGAGCAGTCTGGTAGCTCGTTGGGCTCATAACCCAAAGGTCGGTGGTTCAAATCCACCCCCCGCAACCATCCTAAACCTCTATATATTCAGTGATTCCCCAGGTTCTCTCCGAAAACTGAATTAAAACTGCAGGAAGGACTGCTCGACTCTCGGAAACAGAGAGTTGGTCCTAGCGCGTGGTCGTTTGTCAGTTTCAACTCTTCGCGTTACAAAAGGCTGCTCTTCGGAGACCTTACTCGGCAGCGGGGGAGGAAAGGGGCTCGATAGCCATCGATTGTACGTTGAGGAAATAATGGCGTTGAAAGTACAAAGCCACGCTAACCAGCGCGACCATCACGGGCACTTCCACCAAGGGCCCTATGACAGCTGCGAATGCGGCTCCGGAGTTGATGCCGAATACCGATACCGCCACTGCAATGGCCAGTTCAAAATTATTGGAGGCGGCCGTAAATGCCAGCGTTGCGGTCTTGGAATAGTCCGCTCCCATTTTCTTGCCCATGTAAAAGGACACCAGAAACATCAGCACAAAGTAAATTAAGAGCGGAACAGCGATACGCAGGACGTCCAGGGGCAGGCGAACAATGTACCCACCTTTTAGGGAGAACATCACCACGATCGTGAACAGCAGGGCAATCAGCGTCAGCGGGCTGACACGGGGAAGAAAGTTGCGGTTATACCAGTCCCGCCCTTTAGATCGAACCAATGCGGTACGAGTCAGAAATCCGGCGAGAAACGGGATTCCGAGATAAATAAAAACACTTTTTGCAATCTCTGCCATCGATAGATTAACGATGGTGCTCCGAAGGCCGAGCTTGGCGGGAAGAACCGTAATGAAAACCCAGGCGTAGAGCGAGTAGAAAAAGACCTGGAAAAGTGAATTGAAGGCCACGAGGCCAGCCGCATACTCGGTATCGCCTCGGGCGAGTTCGTTCCACACGATAACCATCGCGATGCAGCGGGCGAGACCGATCATGATCAGGCCAGCCATGTATTGCGGGTATCCGCGAAGGAAGATAATGGCCAGAAGAAACATCAGGATCGGCCCGACCACCCAGTTTTGGACGAGTGAGAGACCTAGCACTTTCTTGTTACGAAAGACCCCATGCAGATTCTCATATCGCACTTTCGTGAAAGGTGGATACATCATTAAAATCAATCCTGCCGCAATCGGAATGGAAGTCGTACCAATGTTGAAGCGATTCAGGAACCGTACGACTCCGGGCACAAGCCAGCCCAAGACAACACCGGCGACCATAGCCGCGAAGATCCATCCGGTCAGATAGCGGTCGAGAAAGCTGAGACGATTGGCCGGCTTCATTTGTAATCCTGCAACACGGAACTCCTCGAAGTGGGGCTCTTTGGCGAAAACCAGTGGCTATTCGTTGGTCACGGGGGTCATCGTCTGTCCGATATTGTCGAGCTCCCTCTTGAGTGCGAGGCGGTCGAGAGTTTTCAGTGGCAGGCAGAGCAAGAGGCTGATTCTGCGCTCGAGAATAAAAAACGCATCGCGAAACGCCCGTTCGACTTCCGCTTCGGTTCCATGAACGGCCGCTGGGTCTGGAACACCCCAATGGGCGGTCATCGGCTGTCCGGGCCAGATTGGGCAAACCTCTTTCGCCGCGTTGTCACAAACCGTAAAAACAAAGTCGAGATTGGGAGAGCCAGGCAGAGAAAATTCATCCCATGCTTTGCTGCGCAGACCCTGGGTTGGCAGGTGGGCCGTTTCTAGCTGTCTCAATGCTTCCGGTCGAACCTTTCCTGAGGGATGGCTTCCGGCGCTGTAAGCCGTGAAATTGGGGCGGCCTCTGGAGTTGAGAATTGCCTCGGCCATGATTGACCGCGCGGAATTGCCGGTGCACAGGAATAAAGCGTTGTAATGTGCTTGCATACTTTTCCAGCCTAGTTGCAGCAGGCCGGCCCGCAACACGGCTTCGCCCCTGCGTTTGCGGGCTTGACGGCCCGAATGAAGGCGCTCAGGAATTTGCCATCTATCTCGAGCGCAATCGCTTCGACATCGACGCCTGCCGCCGAGAGAAATTCACGCGCATCTTCTGCCCGATAAATTCGGGTCGGCTCGATGTCGATTTGTTCAAAACCCGCTGCGGAGAGTTTGCCGCGATATTCGTCATCCCCGAGCGCCCCAGCGACACAGCCGACCCACAGAAGCACGCTTTGGCGGATTTCTGGCGCGATTGCGCCTCGGGTGACGACGTCGGAAACTGCAAAACGGCCACCCGGTTTCAGCACCCGGAAGGCTTCTCGCAATACCCGGTCTTTATCCGCCGAAAGGTTGATCACACAATTCGAGATGATCACGTCGACCGAGTTATCCGGCAGGGGGATATGCTCGATCTCGCCTTTTAGGAACTCGACATTTTCCGCGCCCGCTTTGCGCTTGTTCTCATTGGCAAGCGCCAGCATCTCGTCCGTCATATCGAGACCATATGCCTTGCCGGTGGGGCCAACACGCCTCGCCGAAAGCAGGACATCCACACCACCTCCCGAACCGAGATCGAGAACGACTTCTCCCGCGTTCAATTTCGCCAATGCGGTTGGATTTCCACATCCTAACGAGGCGAGCATGGCCTCCTCGGGAACTTGCCCGGCCTGGGAGGAGTCGTACAGGTTGGAGGTGATTGGATCGCAACCTAACCCACTTGATGCATCGGCCCCACAGCAACTACTTCCGCCACTTTTCACGCGCAAGGCTGCCTGGCCATACTTTTCTTTGACGACATCTTTAATATCGGCGGTGCTCATGGCGACCCCTTTCTCCTATTTACAAAGTTGAACGATATTTTGCGGTTTGACTGCTTTGTTTCGAGTGCAGCATTCGGCGTAGAGGAATTGCAGGAGTTCCTGGAGCGCTTCCGTGTTTGCCGTGTACCGCAAAAAGGTACTTTCGCGGCGCACGTTCACGAGGTCTTCATTTTTCAGTTTCTCCAGGTGGTGCGAAAGCGTGGAATTCGGGATGTCCAGCTCTGACTGGATATCGCCTACGACCAAGCCATCGGGATGCGCGGATAGCAGCAATTGCATGATGCGAAGGCGTGGTTCGGTGCCCATCGCGGAAAGCATGTCAGCGAACTTTGCAACCTGCTCGATGTTTTTTTTGGCTGAGGCTGCTTGCATATTTCTATGTTTGCAGAAATACGGGTACACGTCAAGCCTGATTCATGATTTACTCTGCCTCGCCCCCCTCGCCCGTTTTTCGGGGCTGATTGGTCATGGGCTGCCGCGTCGGCTTATATTCAGCGCATGAGGTCCGCTGTCGGGCGCAAGGCGCGAGGATTCACTGCCGTGGGCATTTTTTTGTTCTTTGGAGCGGTTATGGCAGGTGTCGCCGCAGTCACTCTCCTTTGGCGAGGGACACCGCTTGACCGTCTCTGGGTTCTCAATCCAACGGGGCACAAGCGGCTCGCGCCTCTGGGTAGTTCCGTTGGGATTCTGTTCCTCCTGCTCGGCGCGGCGCTCACCACGGCGGGAATCGGGTGGTTCAGACGCCGCCTTTGGGGCTGGAGACTCGCCGTTGTAATCATCGTCACACAGGTTTTAGGGGATGTCGTTAACTGTGTCAGAGGCGATGTGTTGCGCGGTGGAACGGGCGTCATTATCGCCGGGGCACTCTTGCTGTTTCTCTTGCAGCCAAAGATCAGAGACGGCTTTGCCTAGAATCTCTTCTCACCCGGCAGTAGACGAACCGGACTACGTCGCCTTGGGTAGAAAAAGATCGCTGGTCTGTCGGCAACGAACTGCTATGATCACGTTCGATAAAAGCAGATGGTTGTTTTCTAGAATTGAGCCCCGGCGAATCGTAAGGATAGTTATCCTTAAGTCGGGCCGCTCGGACAACGGAGAACAAATTGACTGATTCGAACTATAACGCCTTCAATCGTCGAGAATTTATCCACGGCGCGCTAGCCGGAGCGGCCGTCGCCGCGTTGCCAATCTCCGCTTTCTGCACAGACCATCCCGACCAGCAACCGGTGCTGAGCCAAATACCGAAGATGCATGATGAGAATGTGAAGCGACTGCAGGAGTGGATCGCATTGCCCTCGATTGCGGCTGAAAACCGCAACTATCCGCAAGGCCCCGAGTATATGGCACAACTCGCCCGCGATGCAGGGTTCGCGAACGTTGAAATTGTGCCAACATCGGGCAAGCCTGGAGTCTTCGGCATTCTGGATGCCGGTGCGGCAACCACCGTCGGTATCTATTTTATGTACGACGTGAAACAGTTTGACCCTTCGGAGTGGTCTTCGCCACCGCTCGAGGGGCGGATTGTGGACAAGGAGGGGTTGGGCAGGATCTGTGTCGGTCGCGGCGCAGTAAACCAGAAGGGACCTGAAACCGCCTTCCTCGGCGCCCTTCATGCCTTCAAGGCAGCGGGAAAGAAGCTGCCTGTAAATCTCGTGCTTGTCTGCGAAGGCGAAGAAGAGATTGGTTCGACCCACTTTCCCGAGGTTGTCCGCCAACCCAGGATCACCGATGCGCTGAAGAAATGTATGGGTGTGTTCATCCCAGAAGCAGGCCAGGACGTGGATGGAGGCATTCAGATATCGCTAGGCGCGAAGGGAGTGGTTGAGCTCGAACTGGTTTCCAGTGGAGAGCGATGGGGACGAGGGCCCAAACACGACGTTCACTCGAGCCTTGAGGCGCAGGTGGACAGCCCGGCGTGGCACCTGGTGCAAGCGCTCAACACGCTCATCGAGTCCGATGGACACACCCCTGCCGTGGCGACATTTTTTGACAAGGCCAAGCCGCTTACCCCCGCGCAAATGAAAATGATTCAGGATGCTGCCGCTCGCCGCAGTGAAGCCATGGTTAAGAAGCAGCTAGGGGTTGAGCATTGGGTGCACGACACAAACTGGATTGACTCGCTGGTACTGCTCGAATCCAAGCCCACGATCAACATCGAGGGCCTGGTCGGCGGATACACGGGTCCCGGTGGCAAGACTATTCTGCCGCATCGAGCCGTCGCGAAGATTGACATGCGGCTTGTTCCTGACATGACGGCTGCCGGCACCCTGGCGCTTCTCAAGGAGCATCTTGCCAAACACGGCTTCGGCGATATCGAAGTCAATATGAGTGGCGGCTACGATCCGACACAGACCTCGCAGGATTCGAAGCTTATCCAGGCGCAGATTGCCACTTACCGTAAGCTGGGCCTGGATCCCGTGCTGTGGCCTCGATCCGCCGGATCATGGCCGGGATACATCTTCACTTCCGAACCTCTGAATCTTCCGGCCGGACATTTTGGAATCGGGCACGGAACTGGGGCACATGCTCCCAATGAGTACTATCTGATCGATTCCAACAATGCAAAGGTTGCGGGCATCGATGGAGCTGTGCGCTCTTTCGTCGAGTATCTTTACGCGTTGGCGTAGCTTCGCCCACATGTTGCGTTGACGAAGCACAGATTCTATTCCGTCGGGTCGTAGTTCAGGTTTTGCCCGAGCCAACGCTCGACCTCTGCCACGCCCATGCCTTTGCGTTTGCTATAGTCGGCGACTTGGTCGCGATCGATCTTGCCGAGACTGAAGTAGCGCGATTCCGGATGAGCGAAGTAGAGTCCGCTCACGCTCGATCCGGGCCACATCGCAAACGACTCAGTAATCAGCATCCCGGTGTTGGCCTGCACATCGAGCAAACGCCAGAGCGTGCCCTTCTCCGTGTGATCCGGACACGCCGGGTAACCTGCGGCCGGCCTGATCCCCCGGTACTTCTCCTGCGATGAGATCCGCATTGCTCAAGCCTTCACTGCAGCCGTAACCCCATTCACACCGCACTCGCTTGGTGCAGGCATTCGGCAAAAGCTTCCGCGAGGCGGTCGGCGATGGCCTCCGCCATGATGGCATTGTAGTCGTCGTTCTGAGACCTGAAGCGATCGCATAGCTCCTTCAGGCCGATCCCGCTGGTCACTGCAAAAGCCCCGATGTGATCGGGCAACCCAGTTTCCTTTGGCGCGATAAAGTCGGCGAGTGACCGGCACGGTTCAGGGCCTTCCTTATTCGATTGCTGACGCAGGAAGTGAAATCGTTCCAGCACCTTTTCGCGTGCGTCGTCGGTGTATAGTTCGACATCATCGCCTACGGCGAAGGCGGTAAAGAAGCCGTATACACCCCGCGCCGTGATCAGATTCTTCTCGATGATGGTATCCAGGAGAGCATTGGCTTCGGCAAATATCTGGCGCGCTTGCGCACCGTGCGCCGGGTGCTCGAAGATGCGGGGGTAAACGCCCTTCAACTCCCAAGTGTGGAAGAACGGCGTCCAATCGATGAAGTCGCGAAGCGTGGCCAGAGGAAAGTCGTCCAGCACGCGCGCACCGGTAAAAGCTGGCTTAGGCAAGTCTTCGGCACGCCACTGAATCGGAGTCCGTCGTTTTCGGGCGGTCTCAAGGGAGACGACGGTCAGCTTCGGCGCGGAGTGGGACTTGCGCAGCGCTTCATAGTCGGCGCGATGCTTGGCTACGAATGCCGACTTGCCCTCATCGCTGAGAAGACTGGTAGTTACCGGGACCGCCCGGCTGGCATCCAGCACATGGACCACTGGCTCACTGTAGTGCGGAGCGATCTTGACGGCCGTATGCGCTCGGCTTGTGGTGGCCCCGCCGATGAGCAGCGGCAATCTGAAACCCTGACGCTCCATCTCACGGGCGACATGCACCATCTCGTCCAGAGACGGAGTAATCAGGCCGCTGAGGCCGATCATGTCAGCGTTTTCCGCCTTGGCGCGTTCGAGGATCCTTTCGCAGGGGACCATCACCCCCATGTCGATCACCTCATAATTGTTGCAGGCAAGGACGACGCCGACGATGTTCTTACCAATGTCGTGAACATCACCTTTGACGGTCGCGAGTACGATTTTTCCCTGCGCCTTGACCACTTCGCCAGCCGCGACTCTGGCTTGCTTCTCGGCTTCCATGAAGGGCGTCAGGTGCGCTACGGCCTTCTTCATCACCCGGGCAGACTTGACTACCTGGGGCAAGAACATTTTCCCGGCCCCGAACAGATCTCCCACTACGCTCATGCCGGCCATCAGCGGGCCTTCGATCACTAATAGAGGGCGACCCAGCTTCACGCGAGCTTCCTCGGCATCGGCTTCGATGTATGCGTCAATGCCTTTGACCAGCGCGTGAGAAAGACGCTCTTCAACCGTGCCATTGCGCCATTCCTCGGCCTTCTTTTCATTGACCGCCTTGCCGATGCCCTTGAGCTTTTCGCCGTAATCCACCAGTCGTTCAGTCGCGTCGGGACGGCGGTTTAACAGCACGTCTTCGACCAGCACCTTCAGCTCAGGATCAATCTCCTCGTAGACTTCGAGCATGCCGGCATTGACGATTCCCATGTCCATGCCCGCCGTGATCGCGTGATAAAGAAATGCGGAGTGCATGGCCTCGCGAACCTTGTTGTTGCCTCGGAAGCTGAACGAGATGTTGGAGACGCCACCGCTGACCTTGGCGTGCGGCAGGTTGGCCTTGATCCAGCGCGTTGCATTAATGAAGTCCACGGCGTAGTTGTTGTGCTCCTCCATGCCGGTGGCCACGGTAAGGATATTGGGATCGAAGATGATGTCTTCGGGCGGGAAACCAACTTCATCGACGAGGATGCGGTACGCCCGCTCGCAGACCCGGATCTTGTCGTTGTAAGTCGCCGCCTGACCCTGCTCGTCAAAGGCCATGACTACCACCGCCGCGCCATATTTCAGAACCTTAGCGGCATTCTTGCGAAACTTCTCTTCGCCTTCTTTCAGCGAGATCGAATTAACGATTCCCTTGCCCTGCATGCACTTCAGCCCGGCCTCGATGACTTCCCATTTCGAGGAGTCGACCATGAAAGGGACTTTGGCGACCTCGGGCTCGCTCCCCAGCAACTGCAGAAAGCGGGTCATCGCCGTGACGCCATCGATCATGCCCTCATCCATGCAGATGTCGAGGACATTGGCACCGCTCTCGACTTGCTGCCGCGCTATGCTTACCGCTTCCTCGTATTTGCCTTCTTTGATCAGCTTCGCGAATTTGGGCGAGCCGGCCACATTGGTTCGCTCGCCGATCATGATGAAGACACCGGATTGTTGGGTGAAGGGCTGCGATCCCGAGAGACGGAGGGGCTTAGTCTTCGTGGGCACGGCCGCGCCCGCGCGATCAGACACGTTCACGCCTGGCCCTCAAGTTGGGGGACGAAAGATTCCTCGATATCCTGCAGGCCCCACTTTCGTGGAGGCTGGCCTTCGAGCGCTTTGGCGATCGCGGCGATGTGCTCAGGCGTGTTGCCGCAGCAACCGCCGGCAATATTGATGAGCCCTCCCCGTGCAAACTCGCTGAGATAGCGGGCCATGTCTTGCGGCCCCAGATCGAATCCGGTCTCCGACAGCGGATTCGGCAAGCCGGCGTTTGGGTAGCAGGAGATCGCCACATCCGCCTTCTCCGAGAGTTCCTCCAGGAACGGATACATCAGATCGGGGCCGAGAGAGCAGTTAAGCCCCACCGACAGAGGCTTCACGTGCCGCACCGCGTTCCAAAACGCCTCAGTCGTCTGCGCCGATATCATCGTCTCGCCGCCCCGGCCTACGGCCGCTGAGATCATCACCGGCAGTTCTTTGCCGTTCTCGTCGAACACCTCACGAATAGCGACAAGGGCCGCTTTAGCGTTCAGCGAGTCGAAGATCGTCTCGACCAGGAGGAGATCTACACCCCCAGCAATGAGGGCGCGCACCTGCTGGGCGTAGGCCGATTTGACCTGATCGAAGGTGACCACGCGGAAGCCTGGGTCGTCGGCATCGGGCGAGTTCGAAAGGGACACGGTCAGCGGTCCAATCGCTCCCGCCACGAACCGCTGACGCGAGGTTGCGGTTCCGATACGATCAGCCCATTCTCTACACTGCCGCGCCGATTGCTCGTTGATGTCCCACGCTAGGCTGCTGAGAAACGGATCCTTGACAATCTTCTCGTAGAACGCCGGATCCTTCCGGCCGCCTCGCTCCCTCGGATCGTCGACGAAGAATTCGCTCTGGGTGATGCTGGTTGCCCCGAAGGTATTCGTCTCGATGATGTCCGCTCCTGCCTCGAGAAATCGGCGATGGATATCGCCGATCATCTCTGGCTTGGTCAGCGAGAAGAGATCCCCGTTGTTCAGCAGGCTTTTCTTCGAATCTTTGAAACGGTCTCCGCGGATGTCGGCTTCCTTCATCCCATAGGTACGGATCGTCGTGCCCATCGCTCCATCGATGATGGCAATTCGACTCTCAAGTATCTTTTCCAGAGGATGTGGGTGGGCTTTCGTCATTTCCTTTTGATGACCTCGGGGAGCGTTCGATTCGGCCTCAACTTGCGGCACCTACGTAAAGTACGCACCTTTATTATAGCGATTGGCCGTATCTCCAAGCGCTGGCGTTCGTAATCACTGAAGTAATCGTGAAAGCGTTGAAGTGCGTTGTGCCCGAAGATACATGCCTGAGAACGCTCAGTGCTCGGGGCTCGACGCTAGACCCTGCGCGAAGTGGTTCGCTGCCGCTGAGCTATATTGCCCGCAGCCTTGGCTGCACAGGCAACCGCGACGCCAGGCGAGAGCAAACCTCCGGCTCTTTCGGAAGAAGGCCATGGCTTGCATCTCCCCTAAATGACTTTCGCATGAAACGGGAGAGCCTCCATCGAAGCTCTCCTGCTGCTAAGGTGCGTAACGGGTAAAGACAAAGCCGCTAGCTTTCGCAGGCTCGTGGCAAGGGAAGCAGGTTTTCAGCGCCGCCGTCGCGTCAGGTTTGCCGTCTTTGAATTGTGCAAAACCCCAACCGCCCGTCGCGGCGTATCTTTGCGAGTCCTTGACCATAAACTGAACGTTCGTAGCGGACCCGGCCACAAAAGATTGTGCGCGGCCGAAGACTCTATTATTTTCCTCCGAGGGAACGTAATTCCAGGCTAGTCGGGCAATGATTGTGCCATCCGGGAACGGAAGCTTCCCCTCCCGGTACGATTTGATCGCAACGTCGTTGCCCAGAATGGCACGAATATCGTTGAGGTTGCCTTCTTCATGGGCCACGGAGACCAACCGCCAGTCGCGATAACCGGGGGGAATCTTAATTCCGAAGATCGGACTGGCTTCTTCATCGGCCTTTCCAGATGCGGGAGCCGAAGAGGCGACAACGCCGGCCACCGTTGCAACTGCAACCAGCAAGAAAGCGATCCGTTTCATATTGTTTCTCCTTCTAAATTCTTGCGCCAATCATCGAGATTAGTTTCACAACGATAACTACTGGCTCTGGGCATTTTTTGGGTTGGGATTGCGTTCGTCAACACCGTGAACCTCGTACCCGCTGAATGCCGTACCGGTCTGCAATGGGAAGAAAGGGAGTGGACATCTTAAGCGGTTTTTCTCTTTCTTGCTAGTTGATGATCAAGCGGATAGTGGTGCAGTTTGGCTCACGCAAAGAGCCAGTTATAACACGAGATCCTTCGCTGCTCCTGAAAAACGGCTCTGCTCAGGATGACGCCACATAAGAACTTTGAGGTGTAAGTTCAAACTGCACCACTACCATGGCGTCACTCAGGTTGAGCAAACGCAAGGCGATCAGCTAAGCCGTGAACCGGGAGCCCGTTGTCACCAATCAGGAGCGAACCTGAGGGGTACAGTCAAAAGCTCTTTGCTGCGCCTCGGCAGGAACTTTGCGTCTCACGGGCAACGTGGCGCCTGCTGGAAGCGACGTTCGAAAGCGCGAGTAAAGCTGGAGGCGTGTTCGATGTTCTGAAAAATGAAAATGCACAATTTCTGACATCTTCGCTATGGCCCGATGACTGTCTCAGAAATGCCACACGGGAACAACGGGCGCAAGAGAAGTCAGCGTCGGGAGCGTAGTGATGAATACAGTCCTAATGGTCGACGCGTCTCAGTTGCCTGCTGACGCTCGTAAGTAAGTAGCTGCCGCACCTCCTGCGCTAGTCCGCAGCACCTTATGCTAAGAGATAGCACCCTCCGCTAATGGACTCCACTTGACTAATAACTGCAATACCCTACCATGTAGTCCATCGTTACGAGCGCCATCCGCTTCTCGGAGTTATTCCTGCAAGGTTCGCAAACAATTTGAGCATGAACCCGCCGGCGATTCAGGAGCGATGCTGCGGTTGGAAATAACCGCCGGACCTTATAACCGAGCCTTGGAAGTCCTGAAGACCTGGGAGCGGCGGGCCAGCGATAATACTTTTATCTATACTGTTCCCTATCTCAACAACGCCGTTTACCCTGACCAACTCGTAAAGCAGCCTCAATGGGACCAGGGTGCTCACGTGGAGGGGGAGAGCCGCGTACCGAGACCATCAAGCTGCCTGCGAGGAAGTCCAGCCAGCAAAAGCGGGCACGATCGCTCCAGATTGTCTTTCCTTTGCGAATTCTTCCTAAGTCGAATGCGGCAGCATCCCGTACGTTCCTCGAACACCGTTAACAGGAAGTAAAGACCAATGAATATATGCGGCTAGGAGCAGTGAGTCACCTAACATCGGACACTCCAATCTAAGGCCGTCGAACGCGAGCTAACCAATTTACGCGACACTTGAAAAAGGGACTGGCTTTCGCATGCTGCGGGTCGTATCTTGCCACCAATTGCAGTTAGTTTGTAACGAAACGAGCTGTAGTAGCACTATCAGGCAGAACGATAGCGCGTCCACTCGATTACCCAACAACCAGCACACGCAGCCGGACCGAACAGATGGCGATGGAACTCCTGCGCCGTGCAGACGGAGACGTTGTCATGCGCAGCAGCGCGGCATTTGTCGCTATCGAACCGCAGATCGATTCCGGCCGCGATTCCACGGACCTTCGCAGCCGCACGCTGGTTGAGATGATTGGAAAGATAAGCAGCGAGCTCGGGGTTGAGAGCGCCGCTGGCAGCGGATCAGAAGAAATCCTGGTAGATACGGAAGTTGACGGCTCACGCTATCTGCTGCTGCGGATGCCGAAGCGCAATTCACGCGTACAGCTGAGTCCCAGGGAGCAGGAAATTGTGCGCATGGTTGCGAAAGGGCATCCGAACAAAGTGATTGCGGACGTGCTCAACATCAGCTCATGGACGGTGTGCACACATTTGCGGCGCATCTTTGCCAAGCTGGGCGTGGGATCGCGCGCGGCCATGGTAGCGCAGCTTTTGGAATCCGGACTTCTATCGCACGAAAACCGCGCTCCGGGCGGGGTGCGCTAGAACTCAACTGAGTCTATAGTTCGTATTCGGTTTGGGTGCCGGGTGGAAGAGCATCGCCGGATTGCGCGGTGGTGAGTAACGATTCCTTCGGTCGTAAATATCCAGCCTGCTGGGCCGACTGCCGAATTCCCGGCACCCCCGGCTGTGACCGCACCATTCGCAACAGCCGAATAATGTTGCCGCCGAGCACCATCGCTTCCTGTTTTGCCGGCAGACCAAGCAAACGTATCTTGTGAAGTTCGAGGCCGGGATGGAGCCAGGGGCCATCCGAACCAAACAACACCTTTCGCGCGCCTGCTCGCTTGATGGCTTCAACAATGTAGTCGAAGCGACGGATCCCGGAAGTGTCGGTATAGACGTTGGGATAGCGCACTAGCTGATCGATGACCCGTTGATGGGCGCGCCAATCATCGGCGAAGCTGCCAAGATGAGGGATGATGAAACTTACGTCGGGAAATTGCGGGGCGAGCATGTCGACCATTTCTGCACGGCCGACCACATCCGCGAGAAGCGGCATCCGGAAGGCACGGGCAGCTTCACAGAGTTCGCGCGTAGGCATAGCTTCGAAGCCGTGGCATTTGATGCCGCGAAATCCCCACTTGCGTGCGCGCTGCACCATGCTGAAGATGCGGCCAGCATCGCGGGTGGCATGAACAAACGCGAAACCGATCAGGCGTCCGGGACGGCGGGCAACGATTCGCGCCACCTCGCGATTTGCTTGATCGTAATTGCTATGGAACGGAGCGAAGACGACTGTTTTGTCGATACCCGCTCGGCGCGCGCGACGCAGGTAGGGCTCGATGGGCGCATCGGTGTTCCAGGGGGCGGTCATGCGATCCCCCTTTCCGGCGTGGCAATGACAATCGATGATCATATTCGCCCTGGCTTTTTTGGACTGAAATGTCCTTGCATGACTTCGCTTTTGCCAAGACTCATCTTTGCTGCGATTGCGATGTACCAGATCGAGGTCTTGATACCGCGGAAGAAGTTCGGCAGGTTAAATTTTTCGTTGGGCGCGTGAGCATGATCGTCAGGCAGCGCAAAGCCCATCAAGACCGAAGGTATGTCTAAATGTTTTTGAAATACGCCCGCGGCAGAGACTGAACCGCCGGACCGCGAGAACACCGGCTTTGCTCCAAACCCTTTCTCGAATGCCAACGATGCGGCGCGCAGAGCTGGATGATTGCGGTTCACGAGCACCGGATGAGAGCCACTCAAAGTTCGAATTTCTACGCGCACGGTTGGCGGCGCGACCTGGGCAATGTGGTCGCGAAAGAGCCGGTCGATTGCGGCAGGGCTCTGGTCAGGCGCCAGGCGAACGCTGAGTTTTGCCGTCGCTCTGGCCGGAATCACAGTCTTGACTCCGCTTCCCTGGTAGCCGCCGCTGATTCCATTCACGGTGAGCGCCGGGCGCAGTGTGATCCGCTCGTAGAGCGTGTATCCGGCTTCGCCCCAATCTCTTGGAACGCGGGCGTCACGTAATATGTCGGCATCCTTCGGGCCGGTTCTCGCCATGTATTCCCGCTCTTCATCGCTCCACTCACGAACTTTCTTGTAGAAGCCCGGAATGGTAACCCGACCCTCGGAATCGTGCAGGCCGGCAATGATTTCGCTTAGTACCTGGAGCGGATTGTGAACCACGCCCCCAAAGTTGCCAGAGTGGAGATCCTGCTGAGGTCCGCAAACCTCCACTTCGAAACGTATATTTCCTCTTTGCGAATATCCCAGAGCCGGCTGTCCGGGACCGAGCATTCGCGTATCAGAGATAACGGCAGCGTCGGCTCGCAAGAGCCGGAGCGATTGCGATGAACGAAAGACTCAAGATTCTGGCTGCCGCCAAGTTCTTCTTCACCCTCGAAAATGCACTTCACATTGAGGGGCAAGGCTCGTTGCGCCTTTAAGTAGGATTCGATCGCTTTTACATGGGCAAAGAGCTGGCCTTTGTCGTCAGAGGCTCCCCGGCCGTAGAGATTCTCGTCCTTGATCGACGGCTCGAACGGAGGCGTACGCCACTCGCTTAACGGCTCTGGCGGGCTGCACGTCATAGTGCCCATATATAAGGATGAGTCGGCTTCCCGGGGGCATGTTGCCAACTGGCAAAGACAATGGGATGGAGGTTTGTCGGAATAATCCGGACACGCTCCAATCCAGTTTGCCGCAGATGATTCGCCAGCCACTTTGCGCAATCGCGAACATCCTGCGCATGCTGCGGCTGATTGCTCACGCTCGGAAAGCGCACGAACTGTTTCAGTTCTTCGACGAAGCGCGAACGATGCCGGCGAGCATAGCCGATGGCGCGTGAAGTCATAACGCTTATAGCTCCGAATGGCGGCCATCACGGAATCCTTGCGACATATCTCTTTCCCGAATTTGATCCGCGTTGTGTCGTGCTCTCATACGGGTACGCCCTGGCACCGGGCGAGGCAGCCTCGCCGCTTGCTGGCGCATCGGCCTCTTTCCGTCCTACCTCTAGCGAGGCTCATGCAGGTTTGGAAGTCGAGCTCACAGCCGCTGGCACACGACCGCGGATCAGTGGACGCTTCAATTTCCACTCGCCGATTCTTCGCCCGCTGCGCCTCTGTCACTGGATTTCTCACCACCAATCCGGCATTCCCAACCCCGTGAGATTCCCATGCAATCTGGGAAGCGATGTCGCGACCGAGAAGATTGATCAATTCATCTTCAACGGCCGCGGCTCGTTCTTCGCTGACCTTCAACATGTAGCCGGGTTCGCCGACTTTCCCGCTGCGGGTCGTTGTCGGCATGGCCGACGATTCTGACACGAAGAATCGGAGGGCAGCCCGGCCTGAAGCTTTGCTTGATTCGCTGCGCAATGGCCAGAATCCGAGCTTGCTGCGACTGCGGCAGCGAACGGACCGCGTTAGAGTAGCGGGTAAACCCGCTTACCGATTCGTTTGTCCCGCCCTGACAAGAGACCTCTCTGTTCTTCTTCCGCCTCCTGAGCAAGTTCAGCTTCCTGCGCTGCGAGTTCATCCTCTAACTCGGCCAGGGCAGCTTCCAGTTCGCGATCGATCTCGGACTCACTTCCATAGCGCATGTCGGTCCCTCTTCCTGAGGCACGGGCCGGAGGTAACGCGAAAGGCGGAATCGGCGCCCCGTTGTATCTCAGCGGCGGCAATATAACCTGCGAGATGGAGCGAGCCTTAGAACTCGAGCTCGAACTCACGCGCCCCGCCGTGACCGGCAGAAACGGCGGATTTCGGCCTTCCATTGGACTTTGCCGGCGTCGGCTGAGTTTGATCCCACGGCAGCACTCGCGCTGAGCCAGTTCGCTTTGCCATGCCCATAGCCTGCGCACTGGTAAGCCACTCTTCCGATTGTTCAGCAACCTCGAGCAACAGGGTCTCGAACTGCGCGCGAGTCGTCTGCAGAATGTGCGGCTGCGCCAGCCAGCGCAGAATCTCGCGTCCGGTCACGCCCATACGCTGCCGCGGCGAGGTCACCAGGCGTTCGTTGAAGTAGCGCACCAACACTTCTTCAATCACATCCCACGCATTGTCGGCGCCGAAGAGTCTTTTTACATCGTTCGCGTTGAGAATCTTGAAAGCCTCTTCGAGCAACTGCATCACTTCCACTCGCAGCACGTTGAGGTGGCCGAATGACAGCCACTTCAGGTTATTGCGCAAATCGAGCCCAGCGCGGCGCACGATGGCGATTGATCCGAAGCTGGGATCGTAGGCGCGCTCGCGAATCACGTCAGAGATGCGCTTGTCACGCCAGAACAAGGTTACCTGGTGCACGAAGTGCGAGAACAATTTCTGGAAGTCGGTGTTAGCGCGAGCACCCGCCGGCGCCGACACGCTGCCGTATCCGAAAATTCTCTTGTACGCGGAAAGACGATCCGATTTTTGTATAACGCAATACTTCACGACGGTCGAATTGATAGAGCGAGAAAGCACCGGGCCCGCCCGAGAGTCGCACTGTGCCCGCCTTGAACAGTTCTTGCAGCTTCTTCACGACCCGGAAGACGCCGATTCGCTCATGCTGCCAGAGATAGTACATATCTCCAACCGCCATAATCCGCTCCGAGGTGATGGTTTCATCGTAAGCTTCGACCCCAGGAGGAACGCGAGTGGAACCGATCTCGGTCGCTGCTTCCGGCCCAATGCCGATGAGAGCGCCGAGACCTTTATCTGGCGGCGGTGGAGTTTTGGCGTCGGTCTCCGTGACCGACTTGAGCATGTCGTCGATCTGTTTTGTAAGGGCATCGGCGAGCTGGGGATTGGAGATGAGATCGGGACCAAGCCGGTCCGTCACCTGCTCGCGCAACGCGGCAATGCGGTCATATAAGCTCTGATGATCCTTATGCAACGCCATGGATACCCTCCTCAATGGCCCTCGCCATAGCGAGCGCCTCTTTCTCAATTGCCGCTGTGTCGATTACCGCTAATCCGCCGGCTCCGCCCGACTCGACTGCCTGAACCCGCTCAGACGGTTTTCAGCAGTGCACTTCCCGGCGGCACATTCATACCCACCTGCTGGCCCATTGTGTACAGCGCTTCCAGCTGATCACTGAGATCATCGAACGAGTGCTGGACGCGCGCCGTGCCGAAGCCATCGGGCAAGCTATCGATGTTGACCGGATTCCGCGCAGACTGAATCATGTTGATCAAGGTCTGCAGAACCGGCAGCAGGTTGTTGTTGATGGAGATACGACCGCCATCCTTGAGCAACCGTGGAAGCTCCTCGGAGACGGCCGATTCAATCTCGGTCAGCACATCTTCCAGATACATCGCCGGCAGATCGGATCCATCGGCGAATATCAAGATCAGCGTTTGCCGCTCGTTGGGACCAATGAATACTGAATCGAGAGCAAAGCGCACTTCATTCACGGTTTCGGCAATCACATTGAGCTGTCGCGAGATCAGAATCAGTTGGGTTCCAAAGAATTGCGGCATACTGGTGCTCAATTCAAAGAATTGGCCGTTGCTCAGCCAGCTCTGCAACAGCGAAGTCATATAGTCAGAGATCACGCGAAAGTTGGTGATGTTCTGTTCGTCATCTACGGAGTTGGAGAACCGGTTGTCCTGTCCGCTTTTCTGGAACCAAATGCCATAGATATCGCGGATGTGGCCCAGCGTCCCGCCAACTTTATCGGGATCGGCCTGAAGCTCTGGACGCTTGAAGTTGAAACCCTTGGCGTCGAGAAGAATCCGAAAATAGGTGTTCACTCGCAGGATCGACGGGGGAACAACGCCGAACTGCTTGACGATCTCCATGATCTGGCTCTTGGCCATTCCGCGGAGCGCGGTCACATACTCCGGGTCGGCGGAAGGATCGAGCGCGTAGAGTCCATCCAGTAACGGCAGACAATTGTCCTGGGCAACCTTGGCGCGGGTGTAAAGGCTGGCCTGCGCGCCGGTGATGCCGCCGGCGAGATCGGTCTGCACGGTGTAGCTTTTTGGATTCCACTTCGATTCGATCCGTCCTTCGATCTCGGTGATCGAAAATGACTGCGTCAGTGCGCTGACAAACCCTTTGGGATCGCTTGAATTTACTTTCCAGCCCAGAACGTCCGCGATCGCCAGCGATGCGGTTTGTCCTAGTCCTTGCGCCGCCCCTCCCCCGCCCCCACCGCCGGAAAAGCCTGAACTGCCGCCTTTGCGCGGATATCCCATCGAAGGCGGATATGAAACCGACTCCGTCAGAATGGGATAAGTAACTGCATCTTCCACGTTCTTGGTCAGCTTGGTGCCCGCTGGTGGATTGGTCTCAGGAACCTGTCCTGTCACGACCACGACGGTATCCTCATCGTTGGCGGATCACCGCCTTGGGAGACGGCACGAATGTTTTTAAGGATCACCGTTACCCAATCGCCCTCTTTAAATTCGTGTCCCCAGTAAACTTGATCGTCGAGGACCGTAAAGGTCGAATCCAATGATGCCGTTGCTTTACGATGCCCTCCTGTTGGCTGTCCCGAATTCCAGCCGCTTAGAGCAGCACAAGCTGCAATGGTGGCAGGCGGGTCAAAATCCTTGGAACCCGGAGCCGAAACCGTGTAGTTGTTCGGGTTGAGAGGACTATGATCGAACTGTGTCTTTGATTTCGCCGTCGCGGGGACCGGTACTGCCCACCAGCCGGCCAGAGGCGTGACAGTCGAGCTCGGGCTAGATTTGAATAGCGGATCGGAAAACGTGAGTTCGATCGACTTTGTTGTTACCTGGCAATCGGTTACGGTAAACGGCATAGTTGTTCTCCTTGTTCCGCCACGATCAGTTTTCTTCTTGTCGTTCGTCAGCGCCAATTCACGAACTGCTTTTCGCGCTAGTTTCAACCCCAGCGTTGCGGCTGCTCAAGTCACGCCCTCTTTTTCAAGATCTCGCACTAGCTCGGGACTTGCTGAAATCTGCTGTCCGATGTTGGTCGCGTTGACCGAGACGTTTGTCATGCCCAGGCGCTCGGCCAATTCGTTCCAGCATGCGGCCAGCGCTTTGCCGACTCGTTCGAGCGGTTCGCGGCACTCCTGCACGGCACTCTTCATGCTGCCGGCCCATGGCTTCCATTCGCCGCCGCGCTCGTTGGCAAGAATCACAAGCTGCTTCAATTTCTCGTACGACACCAGTTCGTTGGCATACTGCTGTTCTACCTGGCGAAAATCCTCCTGGCACTTGACTAAAGACTGGCGGGCTCGTTCCAAATCGAGGGGCGTCGCCACCGCTCGTTCCGCGGCTTTCGCTGCCGTTCGCGCTTCCTGCAGCTTGCCCAGCATGTCGAGAATCGTGTTCTCCATTCCATCGACCAGGGCCGCCCCACGGTTCGGTGGCCGGTCGCCCACCGTCAGCAGCACTGCATTGAGCGTGTCGCAGAGTTGGCGAACCTGGACGAACAGCGTTCGAAATGTCGCTTCCAATGCCATCACTCACCCGCTTGCCAGCGCCTTGTAAAAATTCTTTGTCAGAATCTCCGGTCGAGCGTGCCGCCGATCCAATGCCATGCGAACCGCACCGATCAGAAACCGTTCCGGCACAATCCCGGGGTCCGTTCCGGCTGCCAGTCGCCGCGAGGCCTCTTCGATCATCGTCTGTTCTTTGTGCCCGAAGTTCATCACTTGCGCCAGGCTGCGATTGCCGAGCGAACGGTAGGGCTGATAACACATCGCATCTACCGCAATCGGACACACGTCGTGGAACGAGCGCAACAGCGCTTTCGGAATGCTGTCCGACGCCGGCTTGGGATAAATCCGCAGCCACGCCTTCCGGTACTTCGCCGCTTCCGGTTCGAAGCCCATGCGCCGAAGCAACTCCGTATTGATCAGCATCCGAAAAAAAGGCGTCGGATGGGGACCTCGCGGGTTGAAATGCGAAACCGTTTCTGGATCGCGAGCGAGGATGTCCATCAGCGATCCGGCAATGCACGGGCCGCCGAGCAGCATGCCGCTCATATCGGCAAACATCTCGCGATTCCATCGCACCCAGGTGCGCACCACCTCGCGGCTTACTCCGGCGCGCAATAAACTCACACCAACTTTTCTCGGGACATCTCTGTGCAATCCCAAATCGTTCTGCAGATTGTGACTGGTTTCGTGCAAAATTGCGCCCAGAGTCCACGGGTTGACCAGCCGCGTGTAGGGGAGCTGAATCAGCGGGAAAGGGTTCAGTTGCTTTCCCAGCTTTTTCAGCGGAATTCCCCGGCGAAATGTCGACGGCGCAAATCCGGTAGCCATGTACGAAAACGGCGGCGGAGCGGGAATCGGTCTGGCCACTCCCAATCCCAGATAACCGGCACGGTAACAATCGAGCCCGATGCGATCGCAGCTCAACAGCCACTTGGCATAGCGCGTTTGCCGCTGGCCGAAGGTTTCGAAGTAGAAATCCCATATCTTTTCGATCCCGCGCACCCAGTGATGAGCGTGAGCTTTGCGCCGCATCAGATGCTGCAGGCGGCGAGTTGCCGGCTCTTGCGCCGTTCTCGCGGCCGCTTTGCGAACCTTCCCCGACATCTGCAGCAGCCCGTGCCGCAGTCCGCTAATGAGTTTGTTGACGGCTTGCAGGTGCCCTGCCGTGGGGGCTTCTGCACCGGTTCCGAATTCGTCGGCGCGAAACGGTCGCAGCGCCGCGGCGTGCCTGGTGACGTTGATCGACTGCGCTCTAAGCCAGGGCAACATCACCGGGGAAGATGCGCCAACAGTTTTCACCTGCTGGCGCGAAGCGAATTGCCTCCCCATTGTTGTTTCTGCTCCGGTCTCGATGAGCGTTGCCATGGTGGCCCCAGTTCGTGTCGTATTCGGTCACTGAATGACCGCACCTTCCTACCGCAGTACTTGTCCGCAGCAACGGCAATACTGCGGACTCCCTGACGTACCACATGCGGGACAAGGCGCGCAGCTGCATTGTCCGCCGACAACTCGGCCAAAACGCGGCCCTGAGTGAGGAACAATCCCCGTACCCGGCACGCCCTGAGCGACACCGCGTACGCCGCCGCGGTATCGGCCGTAGGGGTAGCGACCGTGCCAGTGCCGGCCTCGTCCCCAACGTCCGTGCAGATGCGGCCTTCCATACCCGTAGCGCCGGTGGAACTTATGCTCGAGCCGGCGATGGTGTCGCAACGCGTGCCGGCGTTGAGCAGGGTGAGCCAGCACTCGCCGCGCGTGGCGGGCGAGGGTTCGCACAGCGGCGTGGGGCGTGACCAGCCGTCCGCGTGCCGCCTGGTGAGCCACGCTGCCCACGGTTCGCCGTGCGATCGTCGGCACCACCTTCAGCAGGTGGCGTGTCTGCGGATTGCGGTGGAGAGTGCGCGCGACTTGGGCGACGTGCCTCGTCAAATGCGGCGCTGATTTGGTCACCGCGCGGGCAATCTTCGGCAACAGCTTTTTCGCGGATGGCGCGATCGCCCTGGCCACGACCGGAAGCAGCTTGCTAGCTGCCATTCCGATGAGCGGCAAAAAATGCTCAGCTGCCTCATCTTCGGTTTCCGCCTCGGCTGCAAGCTCCCCCAGATGCTCCATCATGGCGTCGGGGTAGATCTTGCGCGCCGGGTTAACTTCGTCTTCGAATTCGTCTTCGCCCTCGTCTTCACCCTCGCCTTCGCCAAGCAGGCCGCCGAGAATATTGCCGATGGCGCCGAACTCATCTTCATCTTCCAGCTCGTCTTCGTCTTCCAGTTCTCCCTCATCCTCCAACTCGTCTTCGAGTTCAGGCAGGGCTTCCAGTTCGTCTTCCAGCTCGTACGCCATGATCATTCCTCCTGCGAAAAGTTGTCGGACATTGAAGAACCTCAAGCGCTAGATTCCGGAAAGCTGAAATCCGAGGCGCTAGATGGCGGCCCTGCGGCGGCGCGAAAAGCGCGCGCGCATGCGGCGGCGTGGACGGTTGTATCGCCGCGCCACTTTCGTGTTGCGCCGGATGGCGGCCAAACATGCCTTTGGGCTACCGAGCACGCGCCGGACTTGGGTTGCCGCTGTGCGCGCGGCGCGCCGGCGATTGATCTTCATGCCTTTCGCCGCTTGCCGCTTTAGCGACTTCACGGTGCGGCGCATGATGGTGGGAACCGCTTTGACGCCAATTCGCGTTCTGCGACGGCGGCGAAGGATGCGCGTCAGGATCGCCGTGCCGCGCACCAGATATGGCAGAATGCGGCGCAGCGCCCGCCGGTCTCTCGGCGAGATTACCGTAACTGCCGCAGCCCCGACCATGGCCTCGGCTTCGCCTTCGTTCGCTTCGCGGCAGGCGGTGTCGGCTAGCATTTCAGCGACAGCCTCATTGTGCGTGAGCGGGTGGGCGGCGATTTCGTGCGCCATCTCATCTTCGCCCTCGCCTTCCGTCTCATCTTCCATTTCGTCTTCGAATTCGCCCTCTAAAGATGAAGTTGCGGCCTTCGCCAGGCTCGCTCCAGCGGGCCCAAGAATCGCTCCGCCGACAATGGGTGCGGCAACTTTCGCGACTTTCTTCAGGATGGGAAGCGCTTTCTTGAAGAAGCTGCCAAATGAGAAGTGTTCGCCCGATTCCTCTTCGAGTTCATCTTCATCTTCAAGTTCTTCCTCGCCTTCGCCGAGAAGGCCGCCGAGAATGTTGCCGATGGCGCCGAACTCCTCTTCATCTTCGAGCTCATCTTCATCTTCGAGTTCGCCTTCATCTTCAAGTTCTTCCTCGCCTTCGCCGAGAAGGCCGCCGATGATGTTGCCGATGGCGCCGAACTCCTCTTCCTGTTCGTCTTCTTCTTCGCCCTCGCCTGCGCTTTCATGGAATTCGTCTTCGAGTTCCAATTCCAGTTCGCCCTGATTCATGTCCGCCATTGTTCTGACCTCCTCACGCTTGATGACGACGCGAGCCAACTTATAACGGCGTGGAGAACGAGTCTAGTCACATCTTGTGGCGAGCAGGTTTGGGTTCGCTCGAATATGCGACGGCTGGGGCCCGCTGAAACTGCTCTGCGTTGACGCAATTCGGGACAAGCAGGATCAGTTGCACGGCAAGAACGTAAATAAAGCGCCTTCACGCAACTGCAGCAAACACGACAGCAGCCCGAACAAACGCTCAGGCTCGAACAAAATCTAGCTGTGGTTGTAGCCACCTGCGACGTTATGGGTTAGAGATTTTGCGGGCGGATTTTGTTGCAGTTGCTTGGTTGCGCGTTGCAGGTCGTCCAACAGCAACCCGGCGAGATCGCGGCTTACGCCGAGCCGCGTCAGAGCCCGTTGCACGACCAGATCGTCACAGTGTGCCGGCATGGGATATGCGGGTACCTGCCAGCCTTTCAGGCGCAACTGGCTGGCGAGGTCGTACAGAGTGAAACCAGGATCTGCACCGCGTGCGATGGTCCAGGTGCATCCCGGAATTCCGCAGCGGCCGTCGTGAAACACTTCGAAGATTCCGATCTTCTGGATCTGGCCGGCGAGCCAGGCCGCAACATCGGCGCAACCTTGCGTGATCCGGGCATAGCCTTGGCGCCCCAGGCGAAGGAAGTTGTAGTATTGCGCGGCTATCTGGCCGGCTGGCCGCGAAAAATTCAGGGCAAAGATTCGCATGTTGCCGCCGAGCACTTTGACGTTGAAGATTAATTCTTTGGGAAGATCGTTCGATCCGCGCCACACAATCCAGCCACAACCAAGGGGAGCAAGACCAAACTTGTGCCCTGAGGCGTTGATTGATCTCACGCGTGGAAGCCGAAAATCCCAAGCGAGGGACGGATGAATAAATGGCGCGATAAAGCCGCCGCTCGCGGCATCGACATGGATTGGGATATCGAGTCCACTCTCCTCTTCAAGATCATCGAGAGCGAGCGCGACGTTCTGCACGGGTTCGTACTGCAGCGTATAGGTTGTGCCGAGAGTAGGGACGACGCCGATGGTATTTTCGTCGCAGCGCCTGATGACTTCCTCGGCAGACATCAGGTGCCGCCGCCCCTGGCACGGGATCTGGCGAAGCTCGACATCGAAATACCGGGCGAACATCGGCCAGCAGGTGTGCGATAGCCCACATACCAGATTAGGGCGGTTCGCCGGCTTCCCTGCTTGCTCGCGGTTTTTGCGCCATCTGGTCTTCATTGCCATACCACCGAGCATGGCGGCTTCGCTTGATCCGCTGGTCGAGCAACCGCGCGAACCGGCTGCTTCCGGCGCATTCCATAGATCGCTGAGCATGTGAACGCAGCGCGCCTCGAGTTCTGCGATCTGGGGATATTCGTCCCGGTCAATGAGATTCTTGCCCAGACATTCCTCCATCAGCTTTTGAATTTCGGGCTCCAGCCAGGTCTGGCAGAACGTGGCGAGATTCTGGCGGGAATTTCCATCGAGCAGCAGTTCGTCATGAACCAGTTGATAGGCGGCGTTAGGGTCGGTTTCCTTCTTCGGAAACTTGTATTTGGGCAAGGGGTGCGGAAGAAAGCTGCTGCCGAAAACCTGCTCGTCAAGATTCGGGAAAATCTCTTCTTTGCGGTGCAGCGCCATGGCAGTTCCGTTTACTAATGACTCAGCCGAGATCCGCCGATGTTCTACCCGCATCGGCAATCCAGAGCGCCGATTTTATGCCCGCGGCTTTGGATGACGAAAGTCACCTGTTCAGGGGACATCGAAGCAAAATGGCGATGATGGAGTCCTCTAAACCCCTGCTCCGGCGGGCGAAATCCGGGGCGTGTGATGTCCTTCACTGCCAGCAGTGACGAACATCACGGAGTGAGCCAGAAGAATAGCGCAAACTGAGACGTGAATGGGCGAGGTGTGTATGGGGAAAGATGGCCGAGATTTACTCGAAGTGCTGAAGTTTGAACTGGAATTTCTTGAGCAAGGCGGGTACGGACGCTTGCCGCGAGAAGCCTGGCGGTCACGGTTGATCTTTGAAGACTCGCCGACTTGCGCGAACTTCAACTCTAAGCAGGTAATTCCCTGTGAAGAATGCGTGCTGATGGCGCTGGTTCCTGCGAATGGGCGCGAAGAAAATGTTCCTTGCGACCACATTCCAATCACCCCAAGCGGAGACACGCTTGACTCTCTGTACCGTACTGGCACGCAGCAGGAGATCGAAGATGCCCTCGGATCCTGGCTGCGCGCGACGATTAAGCGGCTGGAGTCAGAAAAGGCTAAGCAAGACGCACAACAAACGGCCTAGGCCGACCGCATAGATTCCTTAAGCTTCTTCTAACGTGACGTCGCGCGAGGCAGTTGTCTGGGCGGCGAACGTCTATTTTAGTTATTGAAGTTTCCCTCACTTTCGCAAATATTCTTCTTTGAGCTGCGGGCTCCTCGCGAGTCATTTCGGGAGAAGAGCACAGAATCACCGTGATAGCAGTCACTATTTCTTGTGATAATCGACATTGTTTCATTAGACTCCCGCCCATACACTCATTCCGTCGGCAAAAGTGGGGTTTCGAGTGACAGAAAGCCGACAAAAACATTCACCTATGGAGCTTGGAGAAATGATAAAGAGAATCAGTGTCCGGACTCTTGCCGTAACGGTAGCGTTGGCAGCTATGTTTGTTCCTTCCACCCTGCATGCGCAAGACTCGGCATCGCTTTTTAAGTCGAAGTGTGCCGGCTGCCATGGCCCCGACGGCACCGGATCGGCGATGGGCAAGAAAATGGGTGCGCACGATTTTACCTCGTCCGATGTACAGAAAATGTCGGATGCAGAGCTTGGCGAGACTATCACGAACGGCAAGAATAAAATGCCGGCCTACAAGTCTCTGACGCCCGATCAGGTCAAGGGCTTGGTGGCTTACATTCGCACTCTGAAGAAGTAGGGGCCCGCACCTCAAAGAAAGTGTTGCAGACTGCGGAAACTCCGCGGTGAAGGTTGTAGTGTGCGGAGCCCCTGCAGCCGAAGAAGGAGCGATGGATTGAAATGAGTGTTAGAGAAAACATTCGCGACTGGTCCCGGCCAATTTATTTTCTTGGCCAAAATCCGATCTCGCTTGCAGGTGCGGTGCTGACCACCAGCGCCGCGCTCAGCATGATCGCCTTCTGGTTTTACGATTTTTTCCTGCCGGGCCCCCCGCATCCTTACGTTGGAATTCTGATTTTTCTTATCCTGCCCGGGATCTTCGCTTTTGGTTTGGTGCTTATTCCGATTGGCATTTGGCTGCGCAGACGAGCTTTGCGTGCCGCGGGGACTTTGCCCACAGCCTATCCCGCGATCGACCTCCGAGTTCCCCTGGTGCGGCGGGCGTTCGAGTGGGTGGCCTTTGCAACGGTGGTTAATCTTCTTATCATGGGAACTGCTTCGTACCGCGGCGTGGAGTATATGGATTCCACCAGTTTCTGTGGGACCACGTGCCACACCGTCATGGCGCCCGAGTACAGCGCGTATCAAGATTCTCCCCATTCGCGCGTGGCGTGCGTTGAATGCCACATCGGCCCTGGGGCTCCATGGTTTGTGCGTTCGAAACTTTCCGGGCTGCGCCAGGTATTCGCAGTTACCTTTCATACGTATTCACGGCCAATTCCATCCCCCGTTAAATATCTGCGTCCCGCGCGCGAGACCTGCGAGCAATGTCACTGGCCGCAACGCTTCGCCGGCGACAAACTCAAAGTAAATACGAGTTACAAGGACGACGAGAAGAATACGCCGCAGACGGACGTGTTTCTTATGAAAGTGGGCGGGCGCACCTGGCAAGGTTCGGTGGGAATTCATGGCCACCATCTCGCAGATGGAGCGCGCATTCATTACATTTCGACTGATGTTGAACGACAGACGATTCCGGTTGTCTATTACACCGACGACTCCGGAAAAACTACCGAGTTCATTTCGACCGACGCCAAGCCGACCCAGGCGCAACTGGACAAAGGCGAGCACCGGGTGATGGATTGCGTAGATTGCCATAACCGCCCGACCCATGCCTTCGACCTGCCAGAGAATGCGGTCGACAAGCAGATGCAGCTGGGACACATCAGCACCGATCTTCCCTTTATCAAGAAAAAAGCGGTCGAGGTTCTGAAGGTCGATTATCCCGCGCGTGATATCGGAAAGCAGCGCATTGTCGAGGAGATCGACAAGTTCTATCGAACGAATTATCCCGACATTTACCAGACGCGGCGTGCACTGGTGCAGCAATCCGCGGATGAGGTCGCGGCAATCTATTTGCGAAATATTTTTCCGGGGATGCGCCTCACCTGGGGAACGCATCCGAACAATTTAGGCCACAACGATTCACCGGGCTGCTTCCGCTGCCACGACGGCAGCCATACCAGCGCCGATGGCCAAACCATTACCAATGACTGTTCCGCCTGCCACGATTTTCTGGCGACGGCGGAAGAACATCCCAAGGTTCTCACGGATCTGGGAATGAAATAGGAGACGAGCAGCAGGAGTACGACCGTGCTGAAAACAACTAAATATCCAAAAGGCTGTGCAAAACAATTCAATCTGGCTTCGCTCATATCATTTGCAATCATCGCATTATTAGGAATCGCCGTATTCATACCAGGTTTTGCCACAGGGCAGTCGAAAACCTCTCACGCAGCGAATCCGGACGAAAACTGCCTGGCTTGCCACGGCCAGGCGGGAATGAAGTCGGATAGCGGCAAAAGCATCTCGATCGATCCCGGAAAACATTCGGCAAGTGTGCATGGAGTTTTGGCATGCACCGATTGCCACACCTTGATCAAAGATTTTCCGCATCCCGCGAAGGTTGCCAAGGTGCAGTGCTCGACCTGCCATGCCGACGAAGTCAAGCACATGGCGGGCAGCGTTCACGCGGCATTGGGCGAGCAGGCGTGCCAATCCTGCCATGGCAATGTGCACGACGTAACCACCGCCAGCGACATTGCGCCGGCAAAGTGCGCGCAATGCCATGCTGACGAAGTCAGAGATTTCAAACAGAGTATTCACGGGCAAGCGGCTGCATCCGGCGATGAGGATGCGCCGAAGTGCGTCTCCTGCCATGGCGAGATCCATCAGGTGCAAACGGCGAGCGATGCGTCATCGCCGGTTGAAAAGAAAAATGTGGCAAACACCTGTGCCGCCTGCCACAGCAATCCCGAGTTTCTCGCCAGCCACAAGATTCCGTTCTCGCACCCGGTGGAGCAGTACCGCCAGAGCGTTCACGGACGGGCAATGGCGAGCGGAAATGAGAAGGCGGCTGTCTGCACGGATTGCCACGGTAGCCATGGGATTTTCCCCGGGCAAGATGCGCGATCCAAAATCAATCACTGGAATGTCGCCGCGACCTGTGGACAGTGCCACTCTGAGATTGCGAAAACCTATCTCGAAAGTGTCCACGGCCAGGCGATGAAGTCGGGCGTGCCGGGTGCGCCGGTTTGCAGTGACTGCCATGGGGAGCATCTCATTCTCGAACCGCAGCAGGCAGGATCGCTGGTTAACGCCTCGCGCGTTTCGACCGTCACCTGCGGCCGGTGCCACAATGACGAACGACTGGCTTCGCGTTATAACCTGCCTAAGGATCGTGTTCCGTCCTACTCTGATAGTTATCACGGATTGGCCATGCGCGGCGGATCGCAAGTCGTCGCCAACTGCGCCTCCTGCCACGGCGTGCACAATATTCTGCCGTCGAGCGATGCACGATCGACCGTGAACACCGCGAACCTCGGCAAGACCTGCGGAGCTTGCCACTCGGGCGCCGGCGAACATTTCGCCATCGGCCCGGTGCACGTGCAGATCGCTTCCGGCCCAGCTCACCCGGTCGTGAAGTGGATTCGGTGGAGCTATCTGGTTCTGATTCCGATGACGCTCGGATTCATGATCCTGCACAACCTGATCGACTTGATTTCGAAGCTGCTTCGCGGTAAACCGCATCACGAGACCGGCGGGTACGTCACTCGCATGAATCGCAACTTCCGTATTGCCCATGCGGGAGTAGTTCTAAGCTTCCCAACGCTGGTATTCACCGGCTTCGCGCTGAAGTATCCCGAGGCGTGGTGGGCGCGGCCGATTTTGGTTTGGGAGCGGCACTTCGCATTTCGCGGCGCCGTTCACCGCGGCGCGGCCGTGATCCTGGTCGCGGCGACGCTCTATCACGTAATTCATCTTGCCGTCGTCAACCGGGATCGCAACCACTTCCTCAAGGCGATGCTGCCGGATTTCAAAGACGCCACCGATCTGTTGCACGTCTTCGCCTACAACCTGGGACTCTCGAAAACTCAGCCGACCTTCGCAAAGTTCAACTATGCGGAGAAGATGGAGTACTGGGCCTTCATGTGGGGCACAGTGGTGATGGGCGTCTCCGGTGCGCTGCTCTGGTTCAATAACTTCACCCTGCGGCATTTTCCGAAGTGGGTCACCGATGCGGCCACGGCGGTTCATTATTACGAAGCGCTGCTGGCTACGTTCTCGATCTTGATCTGGCACTTCTACATGGTGATCTTCGATCCGCTGGTCTATCCGATGGATACGGCGTGGCTGAATGGCAAAGTTCCGGCCGAGCACTACCGGCACGCACGTCCGGGATACCTGCGTGCCATCGAGCGGGCGGAACGGGAAGAGGCTGCTGCTTTAGCAGCAAAGCAGAAGAAGGATCAGGAAGCGGCAGAGGCCAAGGCCGAAGAGTTAGCCCTCAAATTGTAGACGAGTATTCGCTGAGCTTTATACGGGTCTCGAGAGTCTGATAGGGAGATCGAAAACAGCAGGTCTTTCAAGGCCAGCATTTGGAAGGGGGCCGTTCGGTTAACCGGCCCCTTGTTGAGACGAACTTACGCGGTAATCAAAGATTCCAGCGCCAGCCGATTCGGAATCACCAAGGTCGCGCCGTTTTGCTGAATCAGGTGCTGCTTCTTGAAGCCGGCAAAGAGGCGGCTGACGGTTTCGCGCGAAGTGCCGATCATCTGGCCGATCTCCTCATGGGTCAAAGCCATTTTCACATGGCCGGATTGTTTCGAGTCGGCGTTGCTGTCGAGCCATCCCATGAGCAGGCGAGCCAGTTTCTCGCTGGCGGAATCCGACAGCATGAGGTCGCGAATCTCGCGGCAAGTCGTGGTGTAGTCCTGGCTCAGGTGCTGGGTTACCCAGAGAGCGATTTCGCCGTGGAGGCGCATCAGGCGCAGCAGATCGGTCTGGCGCAGAAAGCTGATTTCCGAGGGTTCCTGGGTCTCGGCGGTCGCTTCGTAGACGCGTCCGGAGATAGCCGATGCCACGCCCAGAATACCACCCGGCTCAACCATTCTCAGAATTAAAGTTCTTCCGTCGCTGCCGCAAACGGAAAGCTTCACCCGGCCGCGGCGCACAATGAATACTCCCCGCTGCGCTTGTCCTTCGGCAAAGAGGACTGCCCCGGTGGGGTAGGTGGTGGTGAGGGCGGACTGCTCAACTGCATCGGCTACCGCTGCAGAAAAATCGCCAAGGCTCTTATCCGCATCTTTTTGAAGCTTGCTTACGATATGAGTTGCCATGATTCCTCCGGGCTGACACCTTCGATATGGCAGCTTCCATGCCAATCTTTTTTCTGAGCCCTGGGAGGATTAGAAAATCCTTAGATTTGCATGAAAACAAGGCGCTTATTTGGCCGAAGGAGGGATAACCACAGGAAAAAAGAGGTGGACTTATGGGCCATCAGTGGGTGATTTCACGCACGCCTAGTGTGTGATCGCCATCACCGCGTCCGTGTGATCCAACCAGGCATGTTTCGACAAGAGAGTTCGCCGGATCAGTCGAGGATCTTATGGAGCGTCGTGAGGAGGGCGGTTCGAGTAAAGGGTTTTTCCAGCAGTGTTCCGTGCTTTAGCCGCTCACTCGCTTCCATCAGTTCCCCGGTATAGCCGGACATATAAACGACCTTCAAGCCGGGGTGTGAGCGAGACAGGCGCTCAGCGAGTTCGGGACCACTGACGGCAGGCATGACTACGTCGGTTAGAAGCAGATCGATTTGACGAGGGTTCGCTTTCGTCCATTCCAGCGCGGACTTCCCGTTGTTTGCTTCGACGACGGCATAGCCTTGCTCCTGCAGAAGCTTGCTGGTGAGCGTGCGCATGATTTCGTCGTCTTCCACCAGCAGGATCCGGGATCCGTGGCGCTTAGGAACAACGGTGTCGACAGCGGCCGCCGATGGCGCAGCGAGCTTGTGCTCTGCGGAAGGCAGATAAACCTTGAAGGTAGTTCCCTGGTTGGGCTCACTGTAAACCCAGATATGACCACCACTCTGTTTGGCAATGCCGTAGACCGTTGACAGACCGAGTCCAGTTCCCTTTCCGGGCTCTTTCGTGGTGAAGAAAGGTTCAAAGATGCGCGAAACGGTATCCTTGTCCATGCCGCAGCCCGTGTCGCTGACTGCCAGCATGATGTATTTCCCCGGAACGAGCGGCTGGTGCTGATCGGCAAAATGCTGATCGAATTCGACCAAATCCGTTTCGAGGATGAGTCTGCCGCCCCTGGGCATGGCATCGCGGGCATTGACCGCGAGGTTCATTACGACCTGGTCGATTTGACCGGGATCGGCCTCAACGATCGCCGCCTGCGAGCGGGGCGAGACGACGATTTCAACATCATCTCCCATGAGCGGGCGCAGCAGCTTGCTGATGTCTTTCAAGCGGTCGTTTACATCGAGAATCACAGGCTTGATTACCTGTCTCCGGCTGAAGGCCAGCAGTTGCCGAGTCAAGGCCGATCCGCGCTCCGTGGCTTTACGTATATTTTCGACAAAAACCGAAGGCTCTGAAGCAGGCTCGATCCGGTCGCGAAGAAACTCGGCGCAGGCATTGATGATCCCCAGCACGTTGTTGAAGTCGTGGGCAACGCCGCCGGCCAGCCGCCCGATGGCTTCCATCTTTTGTGCTTGACGAAGCTGATCTTCGGCTTTGCGCTGGGCGGTGATGTCGCGTGCGATCGCAGAGGCCCCAACCACTTCTCCGCTCTTATCGCGCAGAGGAGAGACGCTGATCGATACACTCAAGCGCCTGCCATCTTTAGTCACGCGCACCGATTCGTAGTGCTCAATCGGCTCGCCGCGAGCGATTTTCCTTAGAATTTCAGGGATCTCGTCGGGCCGGTCGCCGGGAACAAGCATGGAAATGTTCATCCCCACGGCTTCGTCGGCGGAGTATCCATAGATGCGCTCGGCTCCCTTATTCCAGGCAGTGATTGTGCCATCGAGGCTCTTGGCGAGAATCGCATCTTCCGAAGAATCAATGATGGAAGCGAGCCGCGCGCGATATTCGCCGATTTGTTCGGCGGTTCTTTCCGCCAGCTCCTCGTTGGCCCGGCGCAGTTCCTGCTCGATGCGCTTGCGATCGGTAACGTCGCGAATCGCGCTGAGAACGACCATGCTGCCATCGATCGAAACCGGACTTAGGCTAATTTCAACTGGGAACTCCGAATCATCATGCCGCCGACCATAAAGGTCCAGTCCCGCTCCCATGCGCCGGGTTCTCGGCCGTGCCGCAAAATCCTCGCGGTGATGATCATGGTCACGGCGCAGACGTTCCGGAACAAGCACTTCGATCTTCTTGCCGATTAACTCGGCGCGCAGGTATCCGAAGAGTTCCTGAGCCTGGGAATTGATCTGAAGGATAACTCCATCGCGATCGACGGCAACAATGGCATCAGGCAGGGCTTCGAGAAAGTCACTCGAAAAGAGCATTTCGCTGACGCTGCCGGTAGCGATGGGTGGTGGGGCGATTTGCCGGTCGACGCTACGTCTAGCCATAGCCTGGACACTTAATGTAACGGGTTCGAATCCATTTTGCACGTGCCGCCTGCGGAGCGTCTTAGCGGGTTTCCTGCGCACACTGTGATCGAAAGCACTCTGATCACCCTTAACTATCACTGCGTCTTTCCCAACGATAGCCGTAAACTTCTCCCGGCCTGAGCTCCCGGCGCTCGGGACAATCGTAAGCCCCTTTGCCCGAGAGCCCCGCCTGATCCCCACTTATCCCCTACCAAGGAAAGGAGCACCCCATGTTTGCACGTATTCTCCGTTTTGAAGTGAAACCGGAAAAGAAAGAGGACCTGGTAAAGGTTCTCAAGAACCAAGTGCTGCCGATTCTGAAAAAGCAGAACGGCTTCCTGGAGATTCTGCCCTTCCTGCCCGAGAAGATGAAAGAGCAGAAAGTGTGCACCATCAGCCTCTGGGCAACGCCCTCCGATGCCGAAAGGTATGAGAGAGATGCGTACGTCAAAGTGCATGAGATCCTGAAACCATTCCTGACGACGCCCATCGAAGTCACCAACTATCACCTGGAAACAACGCTGTGCGAGCGCTTTGTGGAAGCGCTGGCGGCCTGATCTAATCCGTGACATCTTCAACCCCGGAGCATGGCGCTTCGGGGTTTTTGTCCGCTCATTTCGCAGAATCTGCGGAAGTGACATTACTCACCAGCCTAAGTGACGGGAAGCATCGCAAGTTCCGTACGATTGCGGCACACTAAAGCTACAGGGGAGTGGCCGCAGCCGGGCGTAACAGAGACCTGAGAGGGGCCAGGAGGTGATCGATGTCGGTCACGGTGCTCGTTGCTGTTGTGGTGGTTGCCCTTGCAGCCGGGCTCTTTATCTTTCGTGCCATTCCGGGAGTTCGCGCGTTCTTCGACTATCGAGGCAAGCGACTGGTCACCTGTCCTGAGAATCATAAAGTCGAAGCTGTCGATGTGGATACGAGAGAGGCCGCGCTGGGAGCATTTCTCTCCGAACCGACGTTGCACTTGAGCCGGTGCTCACGCTGGCCGGAACGCGAGAACTGCGGCCAGGACTGTCTAAGGCAAGTTGAAGCGGACCCTGAGAATTGCCTGATCTGGAATATCGTCTCGAAGTGGTATGAAGGTAAGAAGTGCGCGCTTTGCCACAAACCCTTCGGCCCGCTGCGTCATCTCGATCACGCTCCGGCGCTGTCCTCGCCTGATCATAAAACCATCGAATGGAAGGATGTTCCGCCTCAACTGCTAACTGAAGTCCTTGCAACTTATTGCGCCATCTGCTGGAATTGCCATGTGGCCGAAACTTTCCGTCGACTGCACCCGGAATTGGTCGTAGACCGAGAATTTCACGCTCGAGCGGTCCGTTAGAGGTCGCGTCAGAACGGGCCAAGCAAAATTGTTCATGCACTCTCGCCTTCGTTCATAAGTTCAGCTCCGACTTCTCTCAATTCTCCTTCGAGATCAGGCGATCTCATCCCAACGCAACCTATCTTTATGCCTCCGCAACCAATTCGGCTTAAAGCTTCGCCATTCTCTGGCCGATGGTAAGAGGCAATGGATTTCGGTCGATACATAACATCGTCAGCGAAGTCGGCGATCGTTCTTGTCTTTGTGCTTGTGCTGGCGATTGGAAGCGTTGCGACAGCCGCATTGGTCGCAGAAGACGCCTCCATTCCCACGTATCGCGGCAGCGCCTCAGAGGTGCGTGTAACGTTCTTCACCACCGATGCCGCAAATCATCCAGTCAAAACAATCAGCAGAGACGACTTCGCAATCGTTGACGGCGACCAAGTAGTGCGCGACTTTCGCAGCCTCGCGCGGTCAGAAGAAAGCAAACTCGAGGTCGGAATCCTGATCGATGCCAGCGCATCCATGGCTATGCGTTTGCGGGCGGCAGTGCGAGATGTTCTGGATCTTTTGTCGCAAGATCAAGCCGGTGCCGTCAATGGCATTTCGGTCATTTCATTCTCCGGATTGCAAACGGCGGTTCTATGTGACCGCGATTGCCGCAGCCAGAAAACCCAGCAACGCCTGCTTTCGCTTCAGGCTTCCGGGACCACGCCTCTATTCGACGCGGTCGCCTTCGCCGCTGACTTCCTCTCACAACGCAAGTCGCCTGAGAGCAGGCCGGTTCTGATTCTGTTCTCCGACGGAGATGACAGCATCAGCAAGATCTCGATGCGGGATGCCTTGCAATCGGTAACTGCCGCGGGCGCGCTTCTCTACGCCGTTGAATTAAGCAAGAACGATGTTGAGAAGAACACTCGTCGATACGCTACGAGATCTTCCGACAGGCGCATGCGTCTGCAGGAAATGGCCGGCGCGACCGGCGGCCGCTACATCGCAGAGGGTGACAGCAGAGCCTACCTGTTGCAAGAGGTTTTCAACGACTTGCGCGCATCCTATGTCGTCACTTATCAGGCGCCGGAGGCACGACCGGGCTTTCGATCCCTGCGCATTCTTCCCAAACACGATTTGAACCTGCGCTTTCACTGCCGAAACGGATACGACAACCAAGCGACTGTCCGATAGACCATTTGCCCGGCAAAGGAGGGCCCATGAAACGCATCTCGATTTTGATGATTTTGTTCAGCTTGCAGACTGTCCATGCGCAGCCACTCGGCGTCTACCAGCACGGAACCGTCGTGCGCATGCGCACAGGAGATTGTTTGCCGGTGCCCCATGGGTTCATGGGAAACTTCGGCGCCCCGCAGGGTCCGTTAATCCCGGACTCTTGTCCGGAGTACACTCTCGTTTCCGACAAAGTCGTGTTCGTAATCGTGGGACGATCCTCCAATCAGGTGATTCCGCTAGCCGATATCATCGATTTTCGCGTGCAGAAAAACGAAATCGCAGTGCGCCTCAATGATGCGAAAAGGGAAAGCAAATTCACCATTAAAGAAATGATTCTGCGATCCCAGTGGGAGCGCGTGCAGCGCCACATCAATGACGAACTTGATTCCCCATCCCAAACTGCTGAGGGTGTGCTGATCATGCGCGACAAAAACTGAAACAACATTTGTTGCAAATCGGACAAAGGAAAGAGTCGAAGGCATATTTGAAGCGCGAAGAACTCCACCGCGCCCCTGGCACAGTCTTTTATTTTTCGTGTAATAGTTCTGTAATGTGTAACCTACCTCACCGCGAAAAACTTGCGTGAAGCGTACGCTCGCTGCATGGAACCACATCCTAAGGGAAGTAAAGCTCGCATCCTGTTGAGTTCAGTCTTCGGTCCTTATGCGCAAGATGATGATTTTGGCAGCCGCGCCATCAACCCCATGGAGCTGTATCACAATCAGGTAACTCGCGCGCAGGGCGCTTTCTCGCTGCGTATGTTTCATCGCTCCTGGGGAATCATGCTGATTCAGGCAAACATCTCGGCGCCATGCACGGTGCTGGACTTTCCGACCCGCGACAAGTTTTCCCGCGAATTGTGCAAACATCAGTACGACATCGTCGGCATTTCTTCTATCATCCCGAACTTGGGCAAGGTTCGCGAAATGTGCCGCATGGTTCGCGAATTGTCGCCCGGAACAGTGATCGTCATCGGCGGTCACGTGGCGGCAATTCCCGATCTCGATAAGTTGATCGATGCGGATCACATTGTGCGCGGAGAAGGCATTTCGTGGATGCGGAAGTACTTGGGTGAAGATGAAAACGCTCCGATCCATCATCCACCGATCGTCTCAGGATGGCGAACCCGGATTATGGGAATGCGGCTTCCTCAGCGGAAAGGCGCAACCGCGGCGGCGATTATTCCCTCTGTAGGCTGCCCGATGGGATGCAACTTCTGCACCACGTCAGCTTTTTTCGGAGGCAAGGGAAAGTTTGTAGATTTCTTCAAGACCGGCGACGAGTTGTTCGAAGTGATGTGCCAGGCTGAATCGGAATTGAAAGTGCAATCATTTTTTATGATGGACGAGAATTTCCTGCTCCACCGCACGCGCGCCCTGCGCCTGCTGGAACGTATGAAGCAGGCCGGCAAAAGCTGGGAGCTTTCGATTTTCGCCTCCGCCAACGCAATTCGAAAATACACCATGCAAGAACTCGTCGAACTGGGCGTCTCCTGGGTGTGGATGGGTCTGGAATCTCCCAACTCGCGTTATAGCAAACTGCAAGATACCGACGGCCGTCAACTCACGCATGAACTTCGCGAGCACGGCATTCGCGTGCAAGGCTCGACAATAATCGGACTCGAGCACCACACGCCCGACAACATCATCCCGGAGATTGAGGCTGCGGTTGGCTGCGAAACTGACTTCCACCAGTTCATGCTCTATACACCCGTACCCGGCACGCCGCTGTTCCAGGAGATGACTGAGCAGGGCCGCATGCTGAACAAAATTGATCTCGCCGACATTCACGGGCAATACAAATTTAATTTTCGCCACGAGGCGATCTCGCGTGACGACTCCAAACGATTTTTGGATTGGGCCTTCTGGCGCGATTTCGAGCGTAACGGCCCGAGCCTTTACCGCATGTGCCGCACCATGCTCCAGGGCTGGCAGCGCTATAAGGATTATCCCGATGCGCGCGTGCGCGAGCGCTTCACGCGCGGCGTGAAGAAACTGGGAAGCGCCTACAACGTTGCGCTGTGGGTAATGGAGCGGGAATTCAGCAAAGTGAACCGCAGCGGCAGCGAACAGATTCACAAATTGCGGCGCGAAGTGGAAAAAGAGTTTCCTGTCGTAGCTCGCCTCACGGCCGCCATTTTTGGGCCGATGCTTCTCTGGTCGACGCGGCGTGAAGAAAAGCGGCTGGCCGCCGGACGCACTTACGAACCGCCAACATTTGTGGATCGCAGCAACTGGAGCTCCGCGTAGGATGGGTGTGCGAGTCAACGTCGGACTCGGTTGCGCCCCATCGAGTCCGACTAAAACGGCCTATTTCCCCACTCCGATCAATGAACGTAGAATAGCTGCTGACGTTTCATGTTATTCAGTTTCATGTTATTCAGGAGTACTGTGATTCCGCGCTTCTCCATGTTCTTTGGCGTACTGATTTGCATGGGTTTCACAGTTAGCTTTGCCCAGCACGCGCAGAAAGCAGAGATCGCAGCGGAACCTTCGCAAAACTATCCGGTCCTGAAGAGCGTCGACGTCACCCATCATGCAAATCATCTTGCGATCGAGATTTCTCTTAGCGCTCCGTTTGTTCCGCACGCGGTTCAGCTCATCGGCCCAGATCGCCTGGTCTTAGACTTTCCCGGATACGAGCTTCAAAACTCCCGTCAGCGCATCCCGGTGAATGACGGGCCTGTACGAGATCTTCGGCTGTCATTGTTTCAGGCCCTTCCACCGGTCACCCGCGTTGTGATTGATTCGAAAGAGCCACTGAACTTCGAACTAGAATTCGCTGAGAACAAAATCGTAATTGAAATTGCGTTTTCAGCCGCGACGCCGCTTTCCGCGACGTCGAGCCTCCCATCGAAGAAAATAGAGCAGCCTCCCGCAACAAACGACGCGGAGCAGAATCAGCCTCAGCAAAACATTGCCACTCCCAGTGCCGGCTCCAAAGCCACAGCCTACACTCTTCAGGCAAAAGCCAAAACATTGCGGCTGGAAGATCTGCCAGCACTCGAAGACAAGGCTGCACAAGGCGACCCCGAGGCGCAAACCGTGCTTGCGCTGGCATATCACGAGGCCGTGCTACTGAAGAAAAATGATGCCGAATCGCTGCGCCTGCTACACCAAGCTGCAAGCCAGAACTTCATGGCGGCGGAAGAGTCGCTAGGCATCTTTGCGCAGGCAGGATTCGGCACGCCTCAACCTGCCCCCGCCGAAGCCCTGGATTGGTACAAGAAGGCGGTGCAGCAGGGGTCGCTCGACGCTGCTACAAGCATCGCGTTGATGTATGCAGAAGGAGCAGGAATGCCGAAGGATGCCGGCCAGGCCCTTACTTGGTTTCTTCAAGCGGCTGGGGGTGGCGACGCAACTGCTCAGTACAATCTTGCATTAATGTACGGGCGAGGAAACCGAGTAACTCAAGATTACAAAGAGTTCGTTCGCTGGCTAACAGCCGCGGCGGATCAGAACGTAGTCCCTGCAATTCTCGATCTCGCCGCCTTCTACATGCGTCCCCGGGACGGCACGAGCTCCGACGTGGAAAAGGCTGTTCACTATTACCAAAGGGCGGCCGGTCTCGGCTCCGCTCGTGCGCAGGTACTTCTCGGAGATATTTTCGTCACCGGCGCACAAGGCAAGCCCGATTACGAGCAAGCCGCGAAATGGTACCGGAAGGCGGCAGATCAGGGAGATCGAAATGCTCAGTTTGGTCTGGGAGTTTTGTACGCATTAGGCCAAGGCGTTCCGGTAGATCCGCAGGAAGCCCGCCGCCTATTTACCGCCGCAGCCGACGACGGCCAGCCAGACGCACAATATGACCTGGCAACCATGTGGGAAGAAAGCAAAGATGCGCCCGCAGATCCGGAGCTTGCCGAGCACTACTATCAATTGGCAGCCGAACAAGGCATACCCAAGGCGCAGTTCCGGCTTGGCCAGTTGCTCGCGCGCAAAGGTGAATATGGAAGCAACCGGGTTTCCGCGTATAAATGGCTGATGCTGGCGCAATCCTCAATCCGGGAAAGCTCGCCCGCATTAAACGATCTGCGAAAGTTGATGAGCCCGCAAGAGATCGCCGAAGCTGAGCATGCCGTAGACGATTGGCGCAAGGCTCATCGCGAAGACCATCTATCAAAATAGCTGATTTCGGCCAAACGTTGCGGCTCTTGTGATCGAGATCACAATCTCGCGTGATGCGGAATGCTGCCCGCCTTCCTCCTTGCATTTAACGTAAATTAGCCGAGTTGGGTGACTGGAATGTGATGCTACCCTTTGCCGGCGCAGACAAAACTGGGGATTCGAAGCAATCACGAAACACTGGAGAAACCAGCATGGCAACCGCAGAAGAACTTACGAGGCAGACAACTGCGAGATTAAACTGGCAGTCGAAGCAGGTCTACTCGCTGGCTGCCATTTGCCTGCTGCTGGGAGTTGCCCTCGGCTATTTCTTCCGCGGGTCGCAATCGCCAGCAGCCCCCGCCCAAGTAAGGGCTGCGCAACCCGCTTTAACGCAGACATTGCCACCACAAGCTCAAGCTGCTCCGGCAGCAAACGTTGCTCCATCCGCTTCTGCCGCCGGTATGCCAGAACAGATGCCGACGCTCGACGACATGAAGAGGATGGCCGACAGCAAAGCCCAGCCGCTGCTCGCAAAATTAAAGAGCGATCCAAAGAACAGCGATCTGCTGATTGAGCTCGGAAACATCTACGAAAAGACCCACCAGTTCGAAGACGCAGCCGGATATTACGAAAAGGCATTAGAGGTTAAACCAGAGAATGTCGCGATTCGTACCGAAATGGCCTCCTGCCTCTATTACGGCGGCGATGTCGACGGCGCCATCCGCCAGCTTCAGCAATCGCTTACGTACGATCCCAAAGACGTCAACTCTCTGTTCAATCTTGGGATGATTAAGTGGCAAGGCAAACAAGACAGTGGCGGAGCGGTCAGCGCGTGGCATGAGTTGCTCAAGTCGAATCCAGAACTCAGCCCAGACCGTAAGGCGATGGTCGAGAAATTGATTGCGGATGTCGAGAAGAAGAGCAAGGGTTAGCGCACCGGAACCGAGGAAATCCACACCCACGGTAGCTAGTCGCTTTTTAGAATACAGTCTGGCTTCTTTGTAACACTCGCCCGAGTCGAGCAGTACTCGCCGTGTTTGCCAACTCGCCAAAAAATTGTTGCACGACCACATTTTTCTGAATATGCCTTCCGACTCCCTTCAGGTATAATTCGCGGCACTCGGACGGGAGTGTGCGGTCCGCCCCAGAATAAGCAAAAAATCAAGAGGAGCCGGAGAAGCGCAAGCGGGCACACGAAAAAATGCGCGTGTGAACTTTCACACGCGTTTTCGCCCCGCGTTGTCTTTTCCTCGGAGGCTATGTCGATGACGCGAATCCATCAGCAAGCGGGCAGCACAGGACGCGAGCTGTGGTACTGGTTTGATATTCGGTGTGGGCAGAACACAAGGCACTCGACTTGGGTGTTCGCGGTGTGGGCACTCCTCGTTTCGTCGGCGATGGCGCAATCAACCAGCCTGCTGAACGGCAGCGTCACCGACCCCTCGGGCGCGACGGTTGCCGGCGCCAAGATTACTTTAACCGACCCGGCGACGGGGCTGCAGCGGACGACTACCAGCAGCGGGGCAGGTCTTTACCAATTCCTGGATGTGCCTCCGGGCGACTACCGGCTCGAGGCAACGGCGGGCGGCTTTGCGCCATATGTGGCGGCGAAGGTCACGCTGGTTGTGAAAACGCCAGCCACCGTGCATATCCGCTTGCAGGTTGCGGGTGTGGCGGAATCGGTAACCGTTGAAGGTGTCGCTCCCCTCATCAATCGCACGGACGCTTCGCTTGGCAACGTTGTCGAGCAAGACCAGATCGCGGAACTACCCATCGCCGATCGCAATGTGGTTCAGCTGTTGAGTCTCCAGCCCGGCGTGGCTTACCTCGGAAACCAGGTGGATCAGGACACTGACACGCGCAGTGGCGCAGTGAATGGTATGCGCAGCGATCAATCCAACGTCATGCTCGATGGCATTGGAGTCAACGACCAGAATAATGGTTACGCCTTTACCAGCGTACTGAATGTTCCGCCGGACTCCGTCCAGGAATTCAGGGTCACCACCGCCAACGCCAATGCTGACTCCGGATATTCCAGCGGTGCTCAAGTCGCGCTGGTCACCAAGAACGGGACCAATAACTTTCATGGCTCGGCCTATGAGTACAACCGCAATACCATCTTTAGCGCCAACGACCCATTCCTGAAGGAGTCCCAATTGGACAGCGGAGAATCCAACACCGCGCCCAAACTCCTGCGCAATGTATTCGGGGCGACGCTGGGAGGGCCGATCAAGAAGAACCGGCTGTTCTTCTTCTCCAACTATGAAGGACGGCGTGACGCCCAGGGCACCAGCGTATTGCGCGACGTGCCGAGCACGACCCTTCGGCAGGGCGACCTCGTCTACTTATGTCAACGCAACTCGAATGGAAGCCTCGACACGGCGGATTGTCCGGGCGGCACGGTCAACGGAGTGAGCGGCGTTGCACCAGGCTACTATGCCCTCGGGCCGACCCAGATCAAAGGCATGGACCCGCAGGGAATTGGCGTGAGTCAGGCGGTGCTGCAGAGTGTCCTCTCGAAATACCCGATGCCCAACGAAAATGCAGGAGACGGTTCGAACACGTTAGGTTTCCGATTTGCTTCGAATGCCGACTCCGGCTTTAACACTTACATCACGCGGCTCGATTACCACATCAACGCTAGCGGATCGGAAACTTTATTCTTGCGCGGAGAAACACAAAATTTCAAAGAGCCGGGACTACAACAGTTCCCCGGGGAATCCGCCGCCACCACAATCCTCGATGACAGCAAAGGGCTCACCGTCGGACTGACTTCACTTATTTCCCCGAAGCTCATCAACGATTTTCACTACGGTTACATCCGACAGGGAGGGCAAACCGCCGGCGTCTCTCAGGAGCCGGCAGTACTTCTGAATGGGCTCGACAACCTTGTTCCTTTCACGCGCTCCACGATTTACTTTGTGCCCGTCAACCAGTTTACCGACAGTTTGAACTGGACGCGGAAAAACCACACCATCGAGTTCGGCACCGATTTGTTTCTGATTCGCAACAACCACACCAGCTACGCCAACTCATTCTCGGATGTGCAGACCAACGCGGTATATCTCAACACCGGAGGAATCGCCAACACCTCCAGCCCGCTCGATCCGGCAAACAACGGTTATCCCGCCGTTGACAGCAACTTCGGCCCGAACTACGACAGCGCGGCTACGATCGTCATGGGCATCTTCCCCGAGGGCGATGGCATTTATAACTTCTCGCGCACCGGCGGTGCTCTGGCGCAAGGTGCGCCCATCAACCGCCGTTATGCCATCAATGACTATGAATTCTACGGGCAGGATACCTGGCGGATGACGCCGCGCCTGACAGTGACTTACGGCCTGCGCTGGGTCCTCGAGGCTCCGCCGTACGAAACCAATGGGTATCAGGTCGCGCCTTGCGTCGAGGCTGCAGGTGGCGGCTGCACGAATCAAAACGTCGCCGACTGGTTCAACCACACTGCCCAATTGGCCTCACAGGGGCAATCGGCCAATAGCGCGGGAGAGATTTCCTTTGTTCTTGGCGGACCCAAAAATAACGGCCCGGGTCTTTGGAACTGGGACCACAAAGATTTTTCACCTCGCATTGCAGTAGCATGGGCACCGGATACCGGCGATGGTTGGGTCTCGAAGATTCTCGGAAAGAAGGATCAGTTCTCGGTTCGTGGCGGGTACAACATCGTCTACGACCACTTCGGCATTCCGATCGTAAATAGCTTTGACCAGCATGGCTCTTTTGGCCTCTCGACCGATCTTGGAAATCCCGCCGGCGTGGTGTCTCCGGCGGATGCGCCGCGCTTTACCTGCCTCGTTCCGGGTTCGTCGGGCCAGTCCTGCCTTCCGCCACCGTGTCCCAATCTAAATAACCCCGGTTGCTTGTTCGGTCCGACGCCCTCGGGTACTTTCCCCGTTACACCGAGCAACAGCGCCTTTGCCATCAACTGGGGGCTCGACCAGAGTTTGAAGACTCCTTATTCCCATGTCTTTAATTTCTCGCTTTCGCGGCAAATTACGCCTCAATCCTCGATCCAGGTTGCCTACGTGGGCAGCATCGGACGGCGACTCCCATTGCAGGTCGATCTCGCGATGCCCGCTAATCTGACCGACCCGGTAAGTAAGACAACATATTTTCAGTCGGCAACAATCCTCTCGAAAGCCGCCGCCGCTGGCACGAGCGTCAGTCAAATCCAGCCCATACCTTTCTTCGAGAATCTCTTCCCTGCCTGGGCGAGCGTGACTAAGAGCCAGCTGAGCAGTCAATCGACTCCTCTTAATTGCGCGCCTGGTGCCTACCCCGCCAAGCCGACGGCCACACAAAACATTTACGAACTGTGGAATTGCTTCCCGCATAACGAAACCTTCTCCCTGTTCGAAATGGATTTACCCGCTTCCATTACCGGATTAAGTCCCGCTCTCCCGAACAGCAAAAACGGTCCGTATAGTTTTTTCCACGACCAGTTCGCTTCGCTCTACGCCTGGCGCAACATCGGAACCTCCGACTATAACGCGCTGCAGGTGACCTACAACGAGCGCTGGGGAGCAAACCTGCAAGGGCAGTTTAATTACACCTTTTCGAAATCGCTGGACGAGGCATCGGCTGCCGAGCGCATCGGACCTTATGAAGGAACCGGTGGAACCGGCAACGACCTGAACGGCGGCGGCATTGTCATTAATTCCTGGGATCCGCTATCTCTGCGCGGGCTCTCCGATTTCAATGCCTTTCAACAGCTCAACGCCAATCTGGTCTATCATCTGCCTTTCGGCAAAGGACAGATGCTGGCGGGAAACGCGAAGCCCCTAGTTGAGGCGTTAGTCGGCGGGTGGCACGTTTCCGGCATATTCCGCTGGACAAGCGGCTTCCCAATCACCATCGACAACGGTTTCACCTGGGCAACCAACTGGAATATCGAGGGCGACGCCGAGCCGAACGGGCCGGCTCCTTTGGCCTCCAATCCCAAGAACGCGATTGTCAATGGCGTGGGAATCGGCCCGGACATCTTCCAAAATCCGGCAGCGGCAGAGGCCGCTTTCCGTCCGGAGTGGCCGGGGGAATCCGGGGTCCGCAACAACGTGATAGGCGACGGTATGTTCGATATCGACACTGGAGTGAGCAAGGATTTCTCTCTTGGCGAGCGCAGGAGTCTGGAGTTCAGTTGGCAAGCCTTCAACGCAACTAACTCGGTGCGCTACGACGTGCGCGGACCGGTCGGCAACTCCGCTCAACCCTCGCTCTCCTATGACCCGACGCAGTTCGGCAAATATCTTTCGACGCTAACCACGCCTCGGTTCATGCAGTTCTCGTTGCGCTTCGCCTTCTGAGGCCTGTGCGTGAGCCATTCTCAAGAGCCGATGCGCTCTTGTGTCTGGTGGGCTTTGGCTAGCGTTCGGAATTCTCCCGTTTCCGGACCCTCTGCGAAGTTGTGTCACCAAGAATTTCAAGCGTCCGAAAGCAACGAATTCCGCCACAAGCAAGAATTGATATGAAGAACGCCCGAGATTTCATTTCGTCGCTATCTGGAAGAACCAAATGGCCTACGGCCTGCCGCCAGCGCTCCCAGGCTTCCCGGTTCGACAGAAACTTCGGCCGCGTTGCCTTCGTCGCCGGAAAGAATTGGGCGATCCGGTTCGGTTTCGTAGGCATAACCCTGGATGCGGGCAATACACCGATAGCAAAATAAATCCTGGACGGTCAACCTCGCCCAGGCGTAGTGGGTTCTTCCCTCGATCGCGAACTTCAAACCAAGGTATTTCTCTTTCGCAAACAGCCATGGACCGTTGTACACATTACTGTGCAGGACAGCCATGCAGGTGTCGTTCACAAGCGGAAACGAAAGCGCCGGGCCGATCACGACGCCCACGGGCAAGGCAGCAACACCGGTTGGGGAGTAGAAGCAAGCCTCGCGTACGACAGCGACATGGTTGCCAGGGCCTAGCGGAAACACTGTCACGGAAGCAGCCGAGCTGTAAAAACTGTAAAAGCTGGTGATCCTAAAGTCGTCGATGCCGTCGTGATTAAGATCAAGTTCGTAAGTGAAGTTGATATCCGCGTGAGTTGGGGTGTACACGATCTCAGCGGCAGCTCGGGAAGCGCAACCAGCCAAGCCCGCTCCGGCCACGGTTGCGTAGGACAGGAGGCGCTTGCTCAGGCCTTGATTGAGCGATCGCGGTTGACGCAGTTTGGGGAGCGAAGTTGCCGACGCCGCGGCAGGGTGTGAAGACATGGTGGCCTCCGTTGATTTACAGAGTCGCAGTCAGGCTTCCCGCGGGGGATATTTTACTTTCGGCATCGGGAAGGTATCATAACCCCGATTCTGCCGCGCCCTTACTTCTTATTCGTAAAGGTACGCAGGTCCGATCCGGTCATTTCTTTCGGCTCATCCACACCGAGAATCCCCAGCATGGTTGGAGAAATATCGCGCAGCGAGCCGTCGGGCTTGAGGGTGAACTGTTTCGAATTTTCCGAGACTACAATGAACGGCACAGGATTCGTGGTGTGGGCGGTGTGCGGGCCGCCGGTGGCGGGGTCGATCATCATTTCGGCATTGCCGTGATCGGCTGTGATGAGCATCACTCCGCCTTTCGCGCGAACGGCGTTTTCGATGCGGCCCAGGCAGGTATCGACGGTTTCGACGGCCTTAATCGTAGGCTCAATCTTGCCAGAGTGACCGACCATATCGGCGTTGGCGAAGTTGACGATGATCACGTCGAAGGCTCCGTCTTCGGTGGCCTTCACAACGGCGTCAGCGATGCCTGCGGCGCTCATCTCCGGCTTCAGGTCGTAGGTTGCCACTTTTTGCGACGGGATGACCAAGCGTTCTTCGCCAGGAAACGGCTGCTCCACGCCGCCATTGAAGAAATATGTGACGTGCGCGTATTTTTCCGTCTCGGCTACGCGGAGGTTGCGCATCTTCCGATTGCCCATCACGTTGGCTAGAATGTTCGCCATTGACTCGGGAGGAATCACCACCGGCAGGCTGAAATTTTTGTCGAACTGCGTCATGCAAACGAAGTGCAGAGTTTTCGGCACGCGCTCGCGCGGAATGGCGGCGTCGAGATCAACTGCGCCGGGAAGATCGCTGCCTCCTTGCGCGTTGAGACCGCTATTACGAGTGAGAGCGCGGGTGATCTGGCGAACCCGGTCGGCACGGAAGTTGAAGCAGATGCAGGCATCGTCGTCGCGAATCGTAGCGAGCGGTTGACCGCTTTTGTCGGTACAAACAAATGGAACGACGAATTCGTCGGTCACGCCTTTGTTGTACGAATCTTTCATGCCCTGCACCGGATCGATCTGTTTGCCGCCTTCGGCATCCGCGAAGACCATGGCGTTGTAGGCTTTGGCGATGCGCTCCCAGCGGCGGTCGCGATCCATCGCGTAGTAGCGTCCATTCACAGTAGCGATTTTTCCACAGTTGTAATCGCGCATCTTCTGCTGCAGTTGCTCGAGGTAGCCTGCGCCATTGGTGGGCAAGGTGTCGCGGCCGTCCATGAAAGCGTGAACGAAAACGCGTTCCAGTCCGTTCTGCTTTGCCATTCTCAGCAGCGCGTACAGGTGGGCCTGTTGCGAGTGAACTCCGCCATCGGAGAGCAGACCGAAGAGGTGCAAGCGCCGTTCACCGATGCGCGCATGTTTCATCGCCGCTAACAAAACTGGGTGCGAAAAGAATTCGCCATTCTGGATCATCAGATCGATGCGCGTGATGTCCATGTGAACGATACGGCCAGCACCGATGTTGAGGTGGCCGACTTCGCTGTTGCCCATTTGCCCTTCGGGCAGGCCAACGAAGGGTCCGCTGGTCTGAATCAGGGTGTTGGGATATTCGCGCAGCAGCCGGTCGTAAGTGGGCTTGCGCGCGAGAGCGATGGCGTTGGCCTTGGTTTCGGCGCGGTAACCCCAGCCGTCGAGAATGATGAGGATAAGAGGTTTAGGACGCGACATAGCAGGCGAAATCACGTTCAAGACTACCAGATGCCGGCAGATTGCCTTCGCACGGGGCGAAATAATAGCGAATCTTTTCCGAACTCGATAACATCTGGTGAAAAAGCACCATCACACTTTGGAGGATTCATGTCGATCAGCGAGCTTCTACTCCCGGAATTCGATGCAGAGATGAAAACCACCCGCACTACGCTGGAACGCGTACCCTTTGACAAAACCGGCTTCGCGCCGCACCCGAAGTCGATGCCTTTGGAAAAACTGGCGCCGCATGTTGCGGAGTTGCCGGGCTTCGGACTGACTATCCTGACGACTCCCGAATTGGACTTCGGAAGCGGGGGTGGCGGCCGCCCACGGCCTCCGTTTGAAGAGGCGGGATTGCTCAAAGCTTTCGATGAAGGTGCTGCGAAGACGCGGAACGTACTTAAGGACATGCCAGACAAGGCCTGGACGGAAAGCTGGAAACTGAGTTTTCAAGGCAAGCCCATTTTTAGCGGGCAGCGATTCCTGGCGTATCGCGAGATGTTTCTGAATCATCTGGTGCATCATCGCGCTCAGCTTGGCGTTTATCTTCGATTAAACGGTAAACCGCTTCCGGCTACTTACGGGCCGAGTGCGGATGACACGATGGGATTCTGAGTCGACGGGTCCGGAAGGACCCGTCCGATTTTCGGTTCGCGCAGCCGTTGTCCGGGACCGTTGTCCGCCAGACGAGGATTACTTTCCGACCGAAATTATCGAAATTAAATCTTATTTGCTGGTCGGAGCTGAAGGATCCTTCTGCGCGTCTCTTACAAGTTGAGCTACCTGAGTATTTATCCTCTGAGTAAGCTCTGGCACTTTCTTCAGCATAATATCTTGACCCGCCTTCATGCCTTCGGCCATCATCGCGGGCTGCTCCTTCAAGAGGCGCTGACCCACCGGAGAAGAATAAAAGACGATCACCGCGTCCAGGTCTGATTTAGTCAGATGCCGCTGATAAATCGGAATCATGGCATCAAGAATTTCATCGACAGGAAGATCTTTGAAAACTGTCTCTGCAAGGGCGTCGACCTTGGCGATCTGTTCTGACGTGGCGGAAGGCAGCTGTTTCTTCAGGCCCTCCTCTGCACCGGCCTTCATAGCGGTTTTCATTCCATCCATGACCTGAACCATGCGGCTTCTGACTTGTATCAGGTCAAGAAGGCGCAAGACATCGTCTTTGCTCGGAATATTTGGGCTGCCTGTGCCCTGCGCGAAGCCGACACAACTCACCAGCAAGAAGCCGACGACCACAAGAATTTGCCGCTTCATCTTCGTTCCTCCGAAAAAACGCTCAAGCTACTTAATCACGCGTGGCAGTTCAGCGCTTTGATTCCCAAGAACCTGGCAGAATCTCCCAACTCCCCTTCAATCCGAAGAAGCTGGTTGTATTTCGCAATCCGATCGGTACGCGAGGCCGAACCGGTCTTGATCTGACCCACTCCGGTGGCGACGGCGAGATCGGCAATGAAAGTATCCTCTGTCTCACCGGAGCGATGCGAGATTACTGAGGTGTAACCATTGCGGCGGGCCAAGTCGATGGCGTCGAGCGTTTCGCTGACTGTGCCGATCTGATTGAGTTTGATTAGAATGGAGTTCGCGATTCCCTTCTCAATGCCTTCGGCGAAAATCTGGATATTTGTGACGAAAATGTCATCGCCAACCAGCTGAATCTTGCCGCCAAGCTCTTTCGTCAGGTTCTGCCAGCCTTCCCAATCCCCTTCGGACAGACCGTCTTCAAGGGAGACGATGGGATAATCATTCACCCACTTCGCGTAGAATCTCACCATGTCGTCCGAACTTTTTGACGATTTATCGGACTTCTTAAAGACGTACTTGCCATCCTGAAACAATTCGCTGGCCGCTGGATCGAGCGCGATCGCAATTTCCTCTCCCGGCTTGTAGCCCGCCTGAGTGATCGCCTCCAGCACGACCTCGATCGCCTCAACGTTCGACTTCACCGAGGGAGCAAATCCGCCTTCGTCGCCGACGGCTGTGTTGTACCCACGCTTCTTCAGCACTCCTTTGAGGGTGTGAAAAACTTCTACGCCCCAGCGCAACGCTTCAGAAAACGAGGGGGCACCGACGGGCATCACCATGAATTCCTGGAAATCGACGTTGTTGTCGGCGTGGGCTCCGCCGTTCAGAATATTCATCATCGGTACGGGCAGTGTGTTCGCTCCCGCGCCGCCGAGATAGCGATAGAGCGGAAGGCCATAATCGTTCGCGGCCGCACGCGCCGCTGCCATGGAAACGGCGAGAATCGCGTTCGCTCCCAGCCTGCCTTTATTGTCAGTTCCATCAAGTTCGATCATCTTCTGATCGAGCGTGCGCTGGTCACCCGCGTCGAAATTTGCCAGTGCTTCAGCGATTTCACCATTCACATTCTCGACGGCTTTAAGCACGCCCTTGCCTAGAAAGCGGGTATTGTCTCCGTCGCGGAGCTCGACAGCTTCGTGTTCTCCGGTCGAGGCGCCGCTAGGAACGATGGCTCGTCCAGTGGTTCCGCTCGCCAGTTGCACTTCCGCTTCGACCGTGGGATTTCCGCGCGAATCCAGCACTTCGCGCGCGAGGATGGCTGAGATATTCGTCATGGGGGTCTCCAGGCTTTATAACCTTCAAGCTCGGTGAAACCCTCGATTATAGCGGATCGCGTCACAGTCACAGACCGGCCGGGCGGCTCATCTTTCACCGCTCAACATAGAATTCCCTCATATTCTCAGAGGTCACTGAGTTGGTTCATTGATTAAGGCTTGTATTGTCCGGCGGATGCGGCTGTTCTACAGTCAAAGCAACAATTGCGGCGTCTTAGTGTTCTAAATAACCGTATTTGCAGATTGAGGAGGAGTGATGAAGAAGTGGACGATTCTGCCTGCCATTCTTCTATTGGGTGCCGTCTCGGTAGCGCAAACAAGCTCGCCGGTGCCAGCCGGAACCGCGCTCATGGTCAAGCTCGAAACAACTCTGGCGACTTTTAGCAACAAAGCTGGCGATCCCTTTCGGGGAGAGTTGACGAAGGATGTGGTGCTCAACGGCAAGACCGTCATTCCCGCGGGAGCAACCATCGAAGGCCGGGTTACGAAGGTTGCCGAGCCTCGGCGCGTCTCGGGAAAGCCGACGATTGGAATTCTGCCTGAGGCGCTGATTCTGCCCGGCGGCGAACGGATGTATCTCGATGCAACATTAGTCGACACCAATATTCCGGGAACCGACGTGAACAACGAGGGCGAATTCAAGGGATCGGGTCATGAGCGCCGCGATCAATTAGAAGCGGGTGGAGGCGCGGCTGGCGGTATGTTGATTGGCGGGCTTGCCGGCGGCCCTGTCGGCGTGGCGGTCGGCGGAGCGATCGGGGCGGGAGCCGCCGGAGCGCACTGGTTGAGCCGGCATCACTCTGCAGTTTTGCCTGCTGGAACCGAACTCACGATCGAACTCAACCGTCCGTTGGGAACGGCGCCTGCGGTCGCAAACGCGGGACAGTAACAAATATCAAGTCGGGCAACGCCGGAGATTCGCTCCGGCGTTTCGTTTTCTTGAAGCCTGGCGCCACCTACAATCCTGACACCAGCTCCGCTTCGCTCACCAGTTCGAGTTCGATCCATCCTTCAACCGGCAACGCGTCCACTGGAAGACGGTTGAGCCACAGGCTGAAGCGCAACCGCAACTTCCTGGTAGAAGGGATTGCGGGAGCATCTATATCGGAGCTTACCCCGAAATGTGGCGTGGCCAGCAACCAACTCAATGGCAAACGGAACTCGAAATTGCGTCCTAGAGCAACTTTGGCGCAGACGTCGTTCTTCTCCGGAGACTCGTCCCGCCCATCGACTTTCCAATCCATCAACTCCCGGTCGGCCACTCTCGCATCCAGGCGCAACGAACGCCGCGGACGCGCCTCCGCAAGCGCCCACGATTCCAAGTTGACGACCAGATCGAACTCCATCTCCGGCACGGCAGCAGCAAAATCCAGCCTGCCGTAGACAAACGTGCCATCGATGCCGGCATAAACCGAGTCGAGAAGAAACTGTTTTCCATGCATGGCGCCGGGGCGCTGATCTGCGGTAAAGACGGCTGCGCCCATCCATTCGAAGTAACGAATCTTGTTGCCAGTTATGTGCGGATGGATATAAGCAGTTTGCGGCGTGAACGCAGGCCTCGCCTCCACAGCCGTGATGGGCTGCGCCAGATAATCAGGAGGCGCCGCACCGAGAGCTTGATAAACATTCGAAAGATGCTTCCGGTAGAGCTCGTCGAAATCGCGATCGTTGGCCGAGTGATGCTCCGGACCATACCACCAGTTCCAATCGCTGCCTTCGGCAATCAGAAGTTCTTCGTGCGCTAACTTGCGTTGCGCGTCGCTGGCCCGCGCAGCGTTTTGCGAATAAAATTCGCGCGCGTGGTAGAGATAATCCCAGGCTCGATTGTCCTCGGGAGCGCCGATCCAGACATTGAAATTCGCGTTGATCCACGATCCCGGCACGAGCGAAGGCAGAGGTGAGGGATTGTGATGGCGCGCGATCGCCTCGGAAACGGTTACGGCCTCGAGTCCGCCCTCGTGCTGCAGCGCATCGTAGAAACGCCGCAGAAACTCCCGCCCCGATTTCGGATAATATTCCCAGGCATTTTCGCCATCAAGAATCACCGAAACGACCGCGTCGCGTCCCTGCGCCAGCACTGGCTGCGCGGCGTCTTTGATGTTTTGCAGCAAATGCCTGGCGGCTTCGTTCGGATCCATGCCGGAATAAACGAATCCGATCAAATCGGAAATCGTGTGGTCGCGGAAGACCATGTGCATGGAAGTGTTGCCGTTTTCGTAGCGGTGAATGTTGTACAGGCGCTCGGCGAGATGCATGGGCAGCCGCCCGTTGCCGTCGCGTGCAAAGAAAACGCCGGTGCTGCGGCCGAGCACACCTTCGTCGGTAGCCATCCACTTGACGCCGAGGCCGTGCGCGATGGCCAACACCTCTTCCGAAACGCTGCCTTCCGACGGCCAGACGCCCTGCGGCCTGATACCAAAGACTTGTTCATGCAGTTCGAGCGCGCGTACTAATTGTTCGCGCGCGTCTTCCGGGTGCCGGAAGCGATTCTGTGGCAACGGCAATCCCGGAGAGGACGCCGCACCGGCGTTCGTGTCGCAGACCAAGGGAAGAATGGGATGATAAAAGGGGGTAGCGGAAATCTCGATCGAACCTTTTTTCGCGGCGTCGGTGTACGCAGGCAAGACTTTTGCGAGCAACTCCCGCTCGCAGCCGATCACAAATTGCTGATCCTCGAGCGAATAGTTGCGGCCTTTCTGGATAAGCGCGGCAACATCCTTGTCTTCCAAGAAAAATTCATCGAACCAAGCGATTTGCGACAATACCTGCAAATCGGTGAATTGCTGGGGCTCGAAATACCTCTCCGCCTTGTCGGCATCGTAGCCGTGCTCGCGGAACCTTTCGCGCAACTCCCAGTAGCGGGGATAGCGCCCAATTACGTTGGTGGGATTCGCCTGAAAGAGATATTGCAGGGCGAATTGCCGCTCTTTCTGTGTCAATTCTTTTGCCGGTTTCGCCGCGACGGTGAAGAAAGGATCAATCGCTGTGTTGGCAACGTAGTCTTGAATCTGCGTAATCAGTGAAGGCACGAGATTGAAGTTCTGGTGAACGTCGGGGAACTCTTCGAGCAGTTTGACCATGCCGAAGTAATCTTTGAGGGCGTGGAGACGCACCCACGGCAGGCGGTATTCTCCGGTGACCAGGTCTTTGTAAAAAGGCTGGTGCTGATGCCAGAGAAAGATCAGACGCAGGGCGGGCATGACGGGAAAGGTCAGGATAGCACGGAGGTTCGGCGGGCAGGCTTACACGGAAGGTCGCTGAGCCACTCTTCCGGTAGACTAGGAGCTTAGAAATGCCAGACGCTTCTACTCCCGCTTCTGATCGTATTAGCCTGCTCTCCGATCAGGATCTCTTCCTGTTCAACGAGGGCAGCAACTACCGTCTTTACGAGACCATGGGCGCTCATCTGGTTTCGCGCGAGGGAAAAGCCGGAGCGGTGTTCAGTGTATGGGCTCCGAATGCGCGCCAGGTTTCGGTGATTGGAAACTTCAATGATTGGCAATTTCAATCAAACCTGCTTGAGCCGCGGGGAAACTCCGGTATCTGGGAGGGTTTCATTCCCAGCGTTATCAAAGGAACGCTCTACAAATTTCATATCGAGTCTCGCCGCCACGGTTACCGCGTCGACAAAGCTGACCCGATGGGCGTCTGGCATGAAAAGCCTCCACGGACGGCTTCGGTGGTATGGGATCTCGACTATCCATGGGGCGATCGGGATTGGATGGCGAAGCGAGCCGAGCGCAATTCCCTGCACGCGGCGCAGGCTATTTACGAAGTTCATCTGGGCTCGTGGATGCGGGTACCGGAGGAGCACAACCGGCCGTTAACGTATCGCGAAACAGCGCCTCGGCTGGCAGAATACGTAGGCCGAATGGGTTTCACTCACGTTGAATTTCTACCTGTCATGGAGCATCCGTTTTACGGTTCGTGGGGATACCAGACCACCGGCTATTTCGCGCCGACTTCGCGCTACGGCACGCCGCAGGATTTCATGTACCTGGTGGATTACCTGCACCAGCGCGGCATCGCGGTGATTCTCGACTGGGTGCCATCGCACTTCCCTTCTGACGCCCATGGCTTGGCATATTTCGACGGCACACATCTTTACGAGCATGCTGACTCGCGGCAGGGATTTCATCCCGACTGGAAAACTCACATCTTCAATTACGGGCGCACGGAAGTCCGCAGCTTCCTGATGTCGAGTGCGATGTTCTGGCTCGATAAATATCACATCGATGGCCTGCGCGTGGATGCAGTGGCCTCGATGTTGTACCTGGATTACTCGCGCAAGCAGGGCGAGTGGATTCCCAACAAATTTGGAGGGCGCGAAAACCTGGAAGCAATCGACTTCCTGAGGCGTTTCAATCAGGAAGCTTACAAAGAACATCCTGACATTCAGACTACGGCGGAAGAGTCGACCTCATGGCCCATGGTTTCGCGCCCGGTTTATCTCGGCGGTCTCGGCTTCGGTATGAAGTGGGACATGGGATGGATGCACGACACGCTCGAATATTTCAAGCAGGATCCCATTCACCGCAAATATCATCACAACAAACTCACCTTTCGCATGCTGTATTCGTTTCAGGAAAACTTTGTGCTGCCGCTCTCGCATGACGAAGTTGTGCACGGCAAGGGATCGCTTATCGGCAAGATGCCAGGCGACGAGAAGGAGCGCTTTGCCAACCTGCGATTGCTATTCGGATACATGTACGCGCAACCTGGAAAAAAGCTACTGTTCATGGGAGACGAATTCGGACAGGTTCGGGAGTGGGCGCACGATACAAGCCTCGAATGGCACGTGCTTCAGTATCCGGTTCACAACGGGTTGCAAAACTGGGTGCGAGAACTGAACTGTCTTTATCGCAGTGAGGCTGGCTTGCACGAACTGGATACGAACCTCGAGGGATTCGAATGGGTCGATTGCAATGACGCGCTGACAAGCACAATCTCGCTGTTGCGGAAGAGCAAAAGTCCGAAGGACGCCGTTCTCGTGGTATGCAACTTCACACCGGTGCCTCGGATTGGATACCGCGTCGGCGTGCCATCCGGAGGCTATTGGCGCGAGTTGCTCAATAGTGACGCGGTGGAATACGGAGGAACGGGGATAGGAAATCTCGGTGGCGTGAATGCAGAAGAGGTACCAGAGCACGGCCGGCCGTTTTCGCTGAAGCTTACGCTGCCACCGCTGGGGGCGTTGTTTTTGAAAGTGGTGTAGTAAACGCGATTACCAGTGCGACCAGGTGAGTTGTAATATGCCTGATACGACCAGAACAATGCTCGCCGCAGCATCCAGAGGCGGATTCGAGGCTTATCGAGAAGACCTCCGAATACTTCCGCTCACCGGCTTTGATCCTATTCCGGATCAATCTTTACAGTCACCATATGCGCTCGGTAATCATAGCCTTGTTGGTCCTTCGGCATCGTCGGCCCCATTCTGCGCCACTTTCTCCGGGCACGCTCTTAAAAGACAGGCATCGGGACTATGCAAATTCTTTCAGCCTTGACTTGCTCTTATTTGCAGTAGACACTCGAATCCCCGCGACCCTCCCTGCGGATTGGGCAATATCCATTCCTAAGTTCGGCCGACGCGGTACAGGAGCAGCCTATGTCCCACTCGACGCCGCCTCGGCGGCCTTCTCGCACGAATCGAGGTTCCGTTTCGTTAAATCACATACTCGACAAGAAACTGCTGGGTTATGCCGCAGCCGCCAGCGCCGCTGGTGTCAGCATAATGGCGATGGCGCAACCAAGCCACGCCGAAATTGTTTACACGCCAACCCACGAAGCGGTCAAAATACGCGGAACGCTGGCGCTCGATCTGAACGGCGACGGAATAACCGATTTCACTTTTCATAACAACCTCTCGTCGTGCGGCTCACAACCCCCCGCCAGATTGGCGACCCAGCCGCCCGAATGCAGTCAGCATGCTTTCGCGGATCTTTCCATCCATCCGGCAGGGACGAATGCGGTTGTGGCAGGGAACCCGATTAACTCGCGTGTCTGGGATTCGGCGTTGCCGATGGGCAAAATAGTAGGATCGCAAGCCAAATTTTCCAAATACGGATCGATGGAGTTCTGCGCCACCAACAACGGGCGAAGCACTTACATTACTGGTCCGTGGGCAAACGTGAAGAACCTTTTTGTCGGCCTGCAGTTTTCCATCGATGGGCAGACTCACTACGGTTGGGCCAGGTTGAGCGTTACGGTTAAAAACATCCCGCGACAGGTATGCGCCACCGCCGCCGTTCTGACCGGCTATGCGTATGAAACCGAGCCCGGCAAGCCGATCCTCACCGGAAAGACTTCCGGCAAGGATGAAGTCAGTGGAACCGCGCCTGCAGGGGCCACGCTGGGAATCCTGGCGACGGGCAGCGCAAGACTCGACGCATGGCGGCGGAAAGATCCAGACTAAGACACAGAAAAAGGCGAACTGAAGCAATCGGTAAGCTCGCAGGCCTCATGGTATGCTCGGCTTAACGCGCTCCCATGCGGATTCTTACCCGCTACATTCTGCGTGAAATCACCTCGCACGCCCTGGTCGGCGCGGCGATCTTTACGTTTGTCCTTTTCACGCGCGATTTGGGACGCATTCTTGAGTTGGTGGTGCGCGCCAGCGCGCCGCTTCCAAGCGTCGCCGAGATTTTCTTCTTTACGGTTCCGGTCGCACTTACCTACACGATTCCCATGGCGGTGCTGGTCGGCATTCTCATTGGCTTGAGCCGGCTCGCGGCTGATAGCGAAATCACTGCAATGCGCGCCAGCGGCATGGGCGTGTGGGACTTTGGCCGCATCATCGCCATTTTCGTCGCGGTTGCATGGGGAGCGGCGCTGCTCAATGGCATCTACCTCGCACCATGGTCTCTGGCCTCGCTGGGACATCTTGAAGATCAGCTCAAAGGGTCGCAGGTTTCTTTCGAGGTACAGCCTCGGGTCTTCTATGAGGGATTTCCCAAGCTCGTACTCTACGTGCAAGACGTTCACAGCGCGCAAGGCGGCGCGGTCTGGAACGGGGTGTTTCTCGCTGACATTTCGGACCCGGCCAATCCGCGCATCACATTGGCGCGCGAAGGCATTCTCGTGCCTGAAGGGCAGGATCGCCTGCACTTGCATTTGAAAGAGGGCTCGACGCACGAGACCGATCCGAAAGAAACCGGCAAATATCAGATCTCAACATTTCAGCAGACCGATATCCCCATCGAACTGCCTTCAACGGAGAACAAAGCGGAAGAACAGATTCCCGTGAGAGCGATCGGCACATGGGAACTTCGCGCCCGCGCGGCTACGGTGAATCCGGTCGCGGCACGGTGGTACCGGATCGAATTTCACAACCGCTTCGCTCTGCCTACTGCCTGTCTGGTGCTGGCGATGGTTGGCATTCCTCTGGGATTGTCGTCGAAGAAAAGCGGCAAATCGGGTGGCTTCGTGCTGACGATTTTGCTGGTGTTCGTTTACTACTTCGTTTCTCTGCTCGGAGTTTCGCTGGCCAAGCAGGGCAAGCTCAGTCCGGCACTCGGAGCGTGGCTCGCTAATCTGGTTTTCTTCGCGGCTGCTCTCTTTCTTTTGTGGCAGGCAGAGCGGAGGCCATTCGCGCTCTCGGCCATCAAGCTGCCCTGGAAGCGCGAGAAGCCCATTGCGAATAAGCCCTTCCAGGAACGAAGACAACGCCGTCGCGACCGAAGTGATGCCTTCGAGAGGGCTTCGCGGCGGAAGCGAGTCTTCAGTGCCAGCTTCCCTACCCTTATCGATGATTATGTGTTGCGCGATTTCTTCGTTTACCTGGGACTGATCGTCGCCACGTTTCTGGTATTGCTACTGGTCTTCACTCTCTTTGAGTTGCTGGGCGACATTCTGCGCAATCAGACGCCCGCCTTCGTGGTCGCGGAGTATCTCCTGAACGTTGCACCTTACCTGCTCTACAACGTGGCTCCGTTGATAATGCTACTGGCCGTGCTGATTACCTTTGGTCTGATGAACCGTGCAAACGAGATCACTGCCATCAAGGCGACTGGAACCAGCATCTACCGCATTTTTACGCCGGTGCTCACGGCAGCTGCGGTCGTCGCAGCGGGACTCTTTCTCGCTGATCAATTCTATTTTCCGCATACAAATAAACGACAGGAAGCTCTGCACAATCAGATCAAGGGCAAGCCGCCGCAGACTTACCTGCGTCCCGACCGGCGCTGGATTTTTGGCCAGCACAACGACATTTACTACTACCAGTTTTTTGATGCGGACCGGAACCAGTTTGCCAATCTCACCATCTTCCAGATCAATCCGGCGACGTTTACCATTGCACAGCGCATTCATGCGGATCGCGCCCACTGGGCCGACAGCATGAACCGATGGATCTATGAAGAGGGCTGGGAGCGTTCTCTGAGTGGCTCCGCCATCGCAAGCTACCACACATTCGATGTCTCCACCTTCCCGCAACTCACTGAAGCGCCGTCTTATTTCAAGAAGGAAGTGAAGCAATATTCCGAGATGAATTACGAGGAGTTGCGGCGCTACATCCGAGATCTTCAGCAGAGCGGCTTCGATGTGGTCCGACTGCGCGTGCAGCTGAACAAAAAGCTCTCTTATCCACTGATTACACTGATCATGGCCGTGCTCGCCGTGCCGTTTTCCATGTCGGCGTCGAAGAAGGGTGCGATCACTGGAGTGGCGGTCGCGGTGGGAATTGCCGTGGTTTATACAGTCGTCTCGCGTCTGTTCGAAGCCATGGGAGACATCAGCCAGTTGCCGCCGGCGCTCGCAGCGTGGTCGCCGGACTTGATTTTCGCGCTGCTTGGCTCCTACCTGATACTGAAAATTCCGACGTAGAGTGGCTGGCAGAAACCTGCCCTTTCGAAAAGATCCCTTGAGCTATTTGACCGCCACGCCGGAGGGATAATTGAATGTGGAGGTCGGTGTCTGCGGATTCAACGTCCCTGTTCCGGGAGAGATAGCGTACTGCGAGATGTTGGCAGAGTTGAGATTCGAGACGAACATCCAGGTATCGTCGCTGCGAATCGCAATTGCCGTCGGGCTCAAGTTGGTAGACGTGGGAGCACCAGTGAATGCCGTTAAAGATCCTGTGGCGCCGCTGATCTGAAAGCCGGAAATCTGGTTCGATCCGGTATCGAGAACATACAAAAATTTTCCGTAAGGATCGACGATGAGCGGTCCGGGAACGTCGCCCGTCGGATAGGGCGAGCCCGTGACTGCTTGCAGGCTGTAGTTCGCATTCGGGCAGTTGTTTTGTATGGAAACCGTTTGGCAGACGGTATAGGCGCTGACGGTATTGGGCTGCGCATTCGAAACGTAAACGAAGCGGTTGCAGGGGTCGACTGCTACACCGGCAGGGTTGGTGCCGGTCGGAATTCCCGCCTGGGCCGAGTTAAAGGGCACCAGTGTCAGCGTGCCGGATGAAGAGACCGAATAGTTCAAGAGAAAGTAATTCACATTGTCTGCGACATAAAGGTTCTCGGTGGTGGGGGGAGCACCTCCTGAGCAGTAGGCGAACTGAATTGGGTAGACGGTTGCGGTAATGCCCAAGGCAGCCGCACTCGGAGCTTGTCCGCCTGGTTCGGCTGGAAGAGTGGTAGGTTGACCAACCTGGGTAAGCCCACCATTGCTGCCGATGGAGAAAACGGTGACCGTCCCATTACTACCACTCGCTACGAACAAAAATTTACCCTTCGAATCCATAACCATGCCGACCGGGTTGGCGACTGGGGTTACGCTAATGTTGGACAGTTTCCCATCCGATGCAATACTGTAAGCAGCGACGCCGGTGGTGCTGGGGTTCAGAACTGAATTCGCCTGCACGATTACATAAGCATAGTTACCCGTCGGGTCAAGAACTACGCTGGTGGGGATCCCGGGCGTAGGGGGTCCGTTCACATCATTGATCACTGCGATGTGCCCATTGCCCAGATCTAGACTGAAGCTCTGCATGACGGCTAAGCCCTGGGTGGGAACCACCACCAGGCCGTTATTGTTAGAAGAGTACTTGGCACTGCAGGCTACCAACAGGCCCAATGCAACGACAGCCACAGTTCCCAACACCCAGGTAAGCCTTTTACGCATTCTTTCTTTTTTCTCCTGTGAACATACTTTTGCGACCGCTGAACGGACAGGAACTTTAAATTTTAGGCGAGAATTGCCATCCAATTGTGTATCAGGAAAGCCGGGGAAGAGCAAACTCTCGCAGCGATTGGAACCGTGGAAGCGGCCAAGAGTTGCCTGAAAAGCTGGAGGCAGAAGTTAGTAATGTGTCGGTCGATGAGGCGAGAAGAGTCCTTAGGTGTCGCGTCCCACCGAAACAACGTCGAGAAGCTTCTCTTTCGCGAGGTTACCGGGCATGAGCGGAAGGTGAATCTCAACCATGAGTCCACCCTCAGGACGGTTCATCGCTGCGACGCGTCCGCCGTGGAAGCGCACTGCACGCTCGGTGATGGCAAGGCCAAGACCGACTCCGCCGGTGTGCCGGCCGCGAGCATCGTCCAGGCGATAAAAGGGTTGGAATAACTTTTCCAGCGCGTCCGCTGGAACTCCATCGCCGCAATCCGCGACTTGAACGACGGCTTCAGCCAACCCGTCATTGCCCCGCTTCTCCAGACGAACCTCGACCGTCGAGCCTTCGCGCGTGTAGCGGATCGCGTTGCGGACGACGTTCTCGATCGCGCTATGCAGCAGAGACGCGTCTCCGCGGACGGCCCAACTTCCCTCGGGAATTTCGCCATGTACGTGGCAGTGCCGCGCCTGCGCCTCGAACTCGGCATCCTCGGTGACCGTCAAAATCACTTCGTCCAGCAAAACTGGAGTGGAGGGAACGCGTTGCTCACCGTCTTCCATGCGCGCCAAGGTCAGAAGCCGGCCGATGAGCTCGTTCAAGCGGGCAGCCTCAAGTTCGATGCGTTCCAGCATGGCGGCGCTTTCCGGACCGGAGCGTTGTCGCGCCAGTCCCAATGCAACGTTCAGGCGCGCCAGGGGCGATCGCAATTCGTGGGAAATATCATTAAGCAGGCGCGACTGCGCCTTAACCAGATTTTCAAGCCGGGTAGCCATGGTATCGAAATCGCGAACCAATCCCCCAATCTCATCGTGCCGCCTGTTATCGGGAACGCCCGCGCGGGCAGTCAGATCGCCGCCGGCGAGTTGCTGGGTGGCGGCTCGCAATCGAGTGACGGGCTTGGTCATATACCACGCGAGGAAATAGCAGACCAATCCCGATGAAAGCACAGCGATGATTAATCCCGGCAGAGGTAATCCGCGCGGCCCGAAAAATACGCGTGGACCCGGCGGCATACCCATCACCAGCGTGTAGCGATGCTTTCCATCGGAGGAAGCGCGGGATTCGCGCTGCACCGGAGGAGGCGGAAAAACCACTCCATCACGCGGCAGCCGCGGACCGCCCGAGGCCAGGCGCACTGCCCAATCGGGAGCGCCGCGATGCGACATTTCCTCACCTTGCTCGTTAAAAAGATAGGCGCGGACGTGCTGCGTGGCCTCGAGGTTTTCCAGGTACTGCCTCAGTTGATGGCTGCCGCCTTCTTCATAGGCACTAACCGCGTCATTGAGCGCTGTCGTGCGCAAGGCCTCCCACGTGGAACTGCGAGGACGGAGGGCTAAGGTAACCGCCATCGCGAGCACAATAAACAGAGCCTGCGCGACCCAGAACGAGAGAAATATCTTGAGGAAAAGACTCTTCATGGATGCAGGTGATATGGCGCCGCCGCTCCGCGGCACCTACTACTTTACGATGTCGCCTTCACCTTTTCGACAATTTTTTCGGGAGCCTTCTCGCGCGGGCGAGCAAAGATATAGCCTACGCCTCGGATTGTCTTGATGTGCTCATCGGCATCGGTGTCGCCAAGCTTTTTGCGCACCTTGCTGACGTGCATGTCGATGCTGCGATCAAAGGGCGAGAATTTGCGACTAAGTACGGCGTTGACCAGGCGCTCGCGCGGAACCACCCGGCCAGCCTCGCGCAGCAGCACTTCCAGCAGATTGAATTCGACGGAGGTAAGATCGACGGGCTGGCCATCGCGGCGAACGGTCCGCGTAGCCGGATCGAGTTCAATCTCTCCCACCCGCACAATCTCCGGAGCCGCCGACGCGGACTTATCGCCACGGGTACGACGCAGGATGGCACGAATCCGGGCGACCAGTTCCCGCGGGTTAAAAGGTTTGGGCAGGTAGTCGTCGGCGCCAATCTCAAGGCCGACGATCCGATCCACGTCTTCTCCGCGAGCGGTGAGCAAAAGCACGGGAAGGCGCGAGGTGGCGCGAATCCTCCGCAGAACTTCGAAGCCGTTGATGCCCGGCAGCATCACATCCAGGACGACGAGTAAATAGCTGCCGCCGGTGGCGCGCTGCAAGCCGCTTTCGCCATCATGCACAGACTCGACCGTAAAACCTTCGGCCTGCAGATATTCGCCAACCAGGGTGCAGAGTTCGACATCGTCATCGATAACAAGAATGCGTTCCATCTTAGTTTTCATTGTGCCTCATGCCGCGCGGTGCACGGGGTAAAGAATTGTCAAACACTTGAACTCTGCAGGTGTGCCGAATGTTTCCTCTTTGACAAAACTTTACTCGGCTTGACGCTCTTTTTACCACTTTTCCCTGGAAACGGTGTTTGTATAGGTGTACGGAAACAGCCAAGGTTCCGGAAAGGAACCGGTCTTAGAGCGAAACCAGGAGTTCACAAAGCTTATGAAATCGATTCGTTTTCGGTTCCTCGCGGCAGCGCTGGCAGTAACGCTGGGTGCCGCTATCGCCAAATCGCAAACCGCGGATTCGACTCCGCCTCCGCCGCCCATGCATGGACCGGGGATGATGGGGATCGATCATCACATGATCGAGTTCTATTCCAAGATGCTCGAAATAACGGACGCGCAGAAAACACAGATGAAGGCGACTCTGCAGAAAGAGCACGCCACCATGCATCCTCTGATGCAGCAGATGCACCAACTGGATACGCAGCTGAAACAGTACGTGGAAGGTACATATGATCCAGTCAAGGTGCAGGCCCTCGTCTCCCAGCAGGCGCAAACTCTGGTGCAGTTGAAAGTCGAGGAGACTCGCATTCACAACGAGCTCTACCAGCAGCTCACGCCTGATCAGCAGGCCAAGCTGAAAGAATTCGAGGCGAACCGGCAGGCCCGCATGCAACAACGCATGCAACAGCCAAACGGTGCACCGAGCGACGAGCAACAGTAAGGAACATGGGCGGGGTTGAGCGTTTGAGATTTTACTTAACCCCGTTCGCTTTTACCGGCGCATCTTCCGCCCCCCAGGAGGGATGCTATGGATTCTCAGTTGATTATTTTTGATCTCGGATGGGTTTTCTTTCTTGCATGGAGCACCGTGCTCGCCGTCGTAACGATTAAGGCCTTTGGCCGCGACATCCTTCGATTTTCAGAGGATCAGACCGGCAAGGCGAAGCGCACTTAAGACAGCCATTCTCGGCCCCTGTGTATCATTCAGGCTTTCGCCACGTATCACCTGCGTCCCAGCCTGCTAGAATTTCATCTACACAACCTGCATGTTCCCGAAGCGCCTGCGACTACTGCTGCCATACCTCATGCGTTACCGCTGGGGATTAGTCCTTGGCGCGTTCTGCGTGGTATTCAGTAATGGCGCCTATGTCTTAATGCCCAAGGTGATCGGCCACGCGGTTGATGACCTGAAAACGGGTGTAACCTCTGCAAAGTTGCTTCGCTTCGCCTGGGAGATGCTCGGCCTCGCAGCGGTGCGCGCGATCTTTCTTTTTCTGACGCGGTGGGTGGTGATCGGCATCTCGCGCGACATTGAATTCGACCTGCGCAACGACCTTTTTCAACATCTGGAAACGCTCTCTTACTCGTACTACCAGCGCGTTCGCACGGGCGACATTATGGCCCGCATGACGAACGACCTGAACGCGGTAAGGATGCTGCTGGGTCCAGCGATCATGTATTCGGCGAATACGCTGGTGTTTACCGCCGCCGCTCTGTCGTTCATGACGCGGATCAGTCCCAAGCTGACGTTCTATGCCTTCCTTCCCTTGCCGGTGGTCAGCGTGGTGATTCAGTATTTCGGCCGCCGCATTCACGAACGTTTCGAAAGAATTCAGGCGATGTTCTCCGATATCTCCGCACGGGCCCAGGAAAATTTCTCCGGGGCACGCGTCATTCGCGCTTACGTGCAGGAAGAAGCGGAGATCAAATCTTTTGAAGCGGCAAATCAGGAGTACGTGTCACGCAGTCTGAAGCTGGTGCGGCTGATGGGTATGCTTTGGCCCACGCTGGAATTCATGCTCGGCCTGGCCATGGTGCTGGTGCTCTGGATCGGCGGCCGCGAAGTGCTCGCCGGCCGCATGGAGATCGGCGGCTTTACCGCATTCACGATTTACATGATGCAACTGACATTTCCAGTGATCGCGCTGGGCTGGGTGGTCAATATCTTCCAGCGTGGAACAGCGTCGCTGGTTCGTCTGAATGAGATCATGCTGGAGCCATCGGAAATTCAGGACTTGCCGGGGGCGAGCGAACTTCCGGTGCAGGGCGAAATCGAATTTCGTGGGCTGAACTTCGCATACGAGGGCAAACCGGTCCTGCACGATGTAAATCTTCACATTCCCAAGGGGACGAGCATGGCGATTGTCGGCCCAACCGGTTCGGGAAAAACCACACTGGTTAGCCTAATTCCGCGCATTTACGACGCCGTGCCGGGAGCAATTTTGATCGATGGCCGTCCGCTTCGCGATTTCTCGCTCGCGTCGTTGCGAGGCAACATTGGGTTTGTCCCTCAGGAAACATTTCTCTTCAGCGAGCGCATCCGTGAAAACATTGCCCTTGGTGTGGAAGCTGCCAGCGATCAGGAAATTCACAACGCCGCAGCCGCCGCCAATATCGCCGGGGATATCGAAAGCTTTCCCGAGGGCTACCAGACAATGGTTGGCGAGCGCGGCATCACGCTCTCGGGCGGACAGAAACAACGCACTGCGATTGCCCGGGCTTTGATCCGTAACCCCCGCATTCTAATTCTCGACGACGCGCTCTCCAGTGTCGATACGCATACGGAAGATAAAATTCTCAACCATCTGCGCGAAGTCATGCAGGGCCGCACGACTATTTTCATTTCGCATCGCGTCTCGACGGTTCGCAATGCCGACCGCATCGCCGTACTGCACGAAGGACGCATCGTCGAAACCGGAACCCACGACGAACTGCTGGCCATGAATGGCTACTACGCCGACCTCTATAACAAGCAACTGCTGGAAGAAGAGCTGGCTGAAGTATAGGGACGAAGCCAGGAGACCAATTCGAGACCCGGATGTAGTAATCTTTGCTGCGCAGTTATATCGTGCGCGATATCCTCGTCATGCAGCGCATCGACGCTCCTGAAATTCTCGATTCCGACGCCTGCCCGCCGGCGGAAGTGCAAGCAGTTCTTAAGGTTCTCACAAGCATCAACCGCCGGTTTGGAGGAGTATCGACGACTCAGAGAATGGTCGAGCGCGTCGCACGTGTCGCAAAAGTGCGCCAACTATCGCTACTGGAGGTCGGAGCGGGTACGGGGGAAGTCCCGGAAATAGTTCGGCAGAATGTGGCACCGAAAATTTCGTTGGAGGTTACGCTGCTCGACCGGGCCCCTTCTCATCTTGTTCCGAGGAACGGTAGCAGGGCCGCGAACCGGAGCGTGGTTGCGGATGCGCTCTCGTTGCCATTTTCGGAGAATGCCTTCGACCTTGTCAGCTGCAATCTCTTCGCCCATCACCTTCAACCGCAAGAGCTAGCCGTATTTGTGAAAGAAGGTATTCGCGTCAGCCGCGTGGCGCTGTTGATCAATGATCTGGTTCGCCATCCGCTACACCTCGCGCTAGTGTATGCCAGCTTGCCTTTGATGCGAAACCGCGTCGCCTGGCTCGATGGATTGACTTCTGTCCGCCGCGCGTACATTCCACGGGAGATTCGCTCGATAGTAACTTCAACCGTTGCCTCGAGCCAGAGGCCGCTCGAAATCTCACGCCATTATCTTTTTCGTATGGGAGTGATTGTGTGGAAGAACGCGCGGTAACCACAGGCTGGCTCGGGCCCGCTGAAGATACCGTCGAAGGGAGGCGGGTTAGCGAACGACCAATACTTCGCGGATATTGTCGCGGGCGAGAAAGAATTTGATTGAAGCGAAATCGCGGAACAAGGTTTCGATGTGGCGATTGTTGAAGACGCGCTGCAACGGGAAACCATCCGGAATGGCGCCGCGCATGGCTCCAGAACCAAGGCGAGCGTCACGCTTCGCCTCGATTTTCTGCATCTGCAGAGTGTCGGTTCCGACGATGTGAAATCGATGATAGGGAGAATCCGGACCGGCGTCGCGGGTGTGAAAAAAAGCCAGCAGCATGCCGCCCGGCTTCAGCACCGACCACAGCCTTCCCACGACCGGTTTCACCAGACTTTCCTCGAGGTAGTCCGGCAAATTCCAGCAGAGGATCACGTCGAACTGCGCCGCAGGGTAAACCAGGTTTTCGGCGAGAAATTTGCGGCTATCGAGAATCGGAGTTCCGTTCTCATCTTTCGTGATCAATTCGGGATCGGTAGAAGCGGTTAAGAGATCTTCGCTGTAGATTTTGTGACCGTGCTCGGTGAAGTGACGAATGTTGGTCGGCGAGGTCGCACCCAGGTCGAGCACACACAGTCCTTCGGCGGATTCCCAACTGCGCGACAGTTCGCCCAGACCGCTGGAGCGGCGGGTCAGTTTCTCTGCGGCTTCTGCCGAGGGTCTTTCCGGTGCGGACGAACCGCGAAAAAATTTCATGAAATTCTGCGAGACTGTCGACATTCTATATGCATGAAACTATGGAATCTGAAGTACCTTCCGAGAGCCTGACCACTGGGGGACGCATGTACCTCCGCCGATTAGGAACGCGGTGGCAAAAGCTGGGCTCGTTATTTCGTGTCGGTACGGTGAATATCAACCTTCCCCTTCAAGTAAGCACCCTCTTCGATGGAAATACGTTGTGTGGCAATATCCCCCGTAACGCTTGCGGACTTGCGTAGTTCGACGCGATCGCTGGCCTGTATGTTGCCCTCAAGTTTTCCTTGCACGACCACACCCTTGGCGTCGACGCTGGCTTTAACCTGACCATTGGGCCCAACCGTTAAACTATTGCCCTTCAATGCGATACTGCCCTCAACCAGCCCATCCAGATAAAGATCTTCGCTGCCCGATAGCTCGCCTTTGATGACAACCGACTTGCCGATTTGCGCTAGACCGCTGGCAGGTGCACTCATGGGAAGACTCCTCGCGTCAGAAATCCGTGAACCGACCTCCGGGGCTGGATGCTGGGAGACAACCGGGAGGGCAACCCACTGCAACGACTATACGCAAGGCAAGGAGCGCCGGGCAAGCACCGATAATTGTTTCTATACTACCCACACTCCTGTAGGGCGACATTTCGAGCCCAATTGCTAAACTTAAGTGTGGTCAATGCGGTGCGCATGAACAATATTTCGCGAATCGTGGCCAGTCTATCGCTCACAGTTCTGCTGTCTGGGCTCGCTAGCACCTCTTCTGCGTCGGATGAGCAACAGCCTTCCCTCGCTCGGTTGGTCCGAGCCACCGTCGCCAACGAGGTAGCGGCCTCAAATTCGAATGGGATTAAACACATGTTCCGCGACCGCAAAAAAACTCCCAAGGGCTCCATGACCAGGATCTACGTAGAGACGCGGGAGGCGATGGCGGGCATGACGGTTTCCTACGACGATAGGCCGCTCAATGCCAAGCAGTTGCAGGACGAAGAGGGCCGGCTCGCCGGACTGATGAACAGCCCGGAGCAACTGAAGCGCAAACAGCACGAACAGAAGGAGGACGCGGACCGAACTCTTCGCATCGTGAAGGCTTTGCCAGATGCGTTCCTCTATCAATACGCTGGCACTGTCGCCGGCACTGCCAGCGTTGGCCGGGAAGGCGCACAGTTGATCCGATTGAAATTCCGCCCCAATCCCTCATATCGCCCTCCATCTCACGTAGAAGACGTTTTATTAGGCATGGACGGATCTCTTCTGATTGATCCGGCTAAGCACCGCATCGCCGAAATCGACGGAACTCTCTTTCAACCGGTCAGCTTTGGCTGGGGAATCCTCGGGCATCTGGATCCGGGCGGGCACTTCCTCGTCGACCAAGCGGACGTGGGGGACAACTCGTGGGAACTCTCGCGGATGTCTTTGAGTTTCAATGGCAAGATCCTGCTTTTCAAAACTCTCACGATTAAGTCCGACGAAGTATTCAGCGATTTTCACCGCGTGCCCGATGACACGACTTTTGCGCAGGGCGTGAAACTAATAGAAGCGGAAGTCGCGAAGCACGGGCAAGGCAATTCCGATGCTGAAAGAGCAGAAAATATCTCGAAGTAGCCTACCGCACCAAGACAGGTTACGCGCGCGGACCAATTGTTTCTTTGCGCACGGTCAGCTTCTCAATCAGGTCTTCTTTGATTCGATAGCCAGTTCCGGGCTTGTCGTTGATGGCGATTGTGCCTTGCGGCGAAACGTGCACTTCAGGATCGATGATATCTTCTTTCCAATAGCGCTTCGAAGCCGAAACGTCGCCCGGCAAGCTGAAATTTTCGAGGGTTGAAAGAGCGATGTTGTGGACGCGGCCAATCCCCGATTCCAGCATTCCGCCGCACCAGACCGGAATTTTTTGCGAGTGGCAAATGTCGTGGATCTTTTTCGCTTCGGTAAATCCGCCGACGCGACCAACTTTGATGTTGATGATGCGGCAGGCTCCGATCTCAAGGGCGATTGCGGCTTTGCGCGCGCTCACGATCGACTCGTCCAGGCAGAGAGCGGTTCGCAATTCTCTTTGTAGCCGCGCGTGATAAAAAATGTCATCGTCCCAGAGCGGCTGCTCAATCATGAGAAGGTTAAACTGATCGAAGCTGCGCAGGTGCTCGACCTGGTCGAGGGTGTAAGCCGAATTGGCGTCGCAGCTCAGCGTGATGTCCGACCAGAGTGAGCGAATCCTTTCCAATACATTCACATCCCAGCCAGGTTTCACCTTCAGCTTGATGCGCCGATAACCGCCCGCGAGCTCGGTCTGAATTTTCTCGACCAACTGGTCGATTGAATCCTGAATGCCGATGGAAACCCCGCAGGGAATTTCGCGGCGCGAGCCGCCCAGCAATTTCCACAGCGGCAGATTTTTCTGTTTCGCCTCCGCATCCCACAGTGCGTTTTCGAGAGCGGCCTTGGCCATGCGGTGGCCGCGAACCTTGGAGAACAGGACAACACAATCACGTGCGGAATCGAGATTGCGACCGAGAATTGCCGGGGCCAGATGCTGGGTGATCGTCGGCCACGCGCTCTCGATCCACTCGCTGCTGTAAAAAGGATCCTCGCCCGCAACGCATTCTCCCCAGCCATAGACTCCTTCGCAATGTGCGGTGAGCAGCAGGATGCGGCGGCTGTAGGTGCGGCCGAAGCTCGTCTCAAAGAAGTGCACGAGCGGCATTTGAATCTCGCGAAGCGTGATGGCTTCAATCTTCATAATCGCTTTATATCCAAAAAATCATTTATCACACAGATACAAAGACACGGTGGCCCTTAAATTCCGGTCCAGCAAAAAATCGCGTTTCCCTTTTTCTCTGCGCTTTGTGTAGTCAATCATGCTCTCGATGCATAGGACCATCTTTCATTCCAATAGCCAAACAGGAATCTGCCATTGCCTTCCGCGTCTCGTTCATAGCCGAGCACGGTTAATCCGTCATTGAAGTCGCGAAGAAAAAGCTGCTTATTGCGCTCCTGAACCTGTTGTGCCTTGGGGCGCGTTTCCGCGACCGCCTTCCAGTCGTAAATTTGTGCCGGAACTTCGATCGCGGTCTTTCGCTCGAAGGATGGATTCTTCCCGGTCGCGAGCAGCGTTTCCACCCGCTTCGATTTCAACCACCACTCGGCAATGAGCCGGTCGCTTGGCAAGCCACCCTGTAAAGGCGATGACGTGATTCCATACTGGTTGATGTTGTAGCGGCGTGAAATCGCTCCCAGCTTTTCGATATTCAGATAGGCATTCTTAATTTCCAGAGGATCGTAGGTCCACTCGATCATCTCGATGCCATTCGCCAGCGCGTCCTCCCGCTGCAACAATTTCAGCCGTCGTCCCAATCCTCCATTGCGATGTTCCTTGCGAACCGCCAGCATGTGCGAATGAAGGTAGAGATGTCCCGAGCGCATGCCTGGAACACTCAGCGCGAACCCGACCATGTCCTTGCCGTCGAAAGCGCCCATGACCTGTCCGCCAACTTTTTCCGCCACGACGAACATGCGCAAGGGAACGAGTTCGGCGTCAGTGAAATTCCATATCTCTTTTTGCAGAGCGACGCAGGTGCGCAGCTCGTCCAAGCCCTGGCAGCGCCGGATGACGATTCCATCGCCGCTCAAGATCTTTTCTCCCGAAGCTTGGATTCTTGCCAGAGCGCCTCCAGTTCGTCCATGGATGTGCGCTCGGGATTGGTTCCGCGTTCGTGGAGGCGCTGCTCGATGGACTGAAAGCGGCGACGGAATTTGCGGTTGGTCTTGCGGAGCGCCGATTCTGGGTCGACCCCGAGGTATCGTGCGAGGTTGACCAAAACAAAGAAAAGGTCGCCGACTTCTTCTTCCAGCTTCGTTCGCAAATCTTCTGGGATGACCTGCTTTCCCGAACCAGCGACCCCGCGAGCTTCCGGACGCGGACCTGGAGCGGGAAAATCTCGCAGATGTTCCTGCAGTTCGTTGGCTTCTTCGTTGAGCTTCTCGAACAGGCTTTCGATATTCGGCCAATCGAATCCAACTTGCGCTGCACGCGAGCTCAGCTTGTGAGCTTCGAGTAAGGCAGGCATCGCGGTTGAGATGCCAGAGAGAATCGAAGGCGGAGCAATCTGTGTCTCTTCCCGGCTCTTGGCCGCGGTCGTAGTCGTTGTCTGCTCCAAACGCTTTTTTCGTTCTTCCACTTTCAGCGCTTCCCAGTTGCGTTTCACGTCGGCGGCCGTGTCGGCTTTTGCATCTCCAAATATGTGAGGATGGCGATCCACGAGCTTGCGAGAAAGCCGGTCGAGAACGTCATCAATCGAAAATGTTCCCTGCTCCTTGGCCATCTCCGAATAGAACAGGACTTGCAGCAGCAGATCGCCGAGTTCGCCCGGCAGTTCGTCCCAATCGCGATTGTCGATAGCCTCGAGAACTTCGTACGTCTCTTCGAGCGTGTAAGGCTTAATGGAATCGAAGGTCTGCTCGCGATCCCAGGGGCAGCCGCCGGGGGAGCGTAGGCGTTCCATGATCTCGACTGCGCGTTCGAAACGTTCGCCTGTCGTGGACATTGGCAACCAATGTAAATGACGCGGCGGAGTGCGGGCAATGCGGCGAGCTTCTCAGGAATCAATATAAACCGCTGCTCTGAGCACCGCATCGAACCTGTCAGCGATCCTATTCCGATGAATGGAGGAAAATCATGGCAAATACCTTACGGGGAAAAACCGTAGCAATCCTAGCAACCGATGGTTTTGAGCAGTCCGAGCTGATCAAACCCAAGAAAGCGCTGGAAGAGGCTGGCGCGCGAACTCAAGTCGTCTCGCCCAAGGACGACAAGATCAAAGGCTGGGAGAAGCAGGACTGGGGCGAGGAGGTCAAGGTCGATGTTCCTTTGAAATCGGCCGATCCCTCGAAGTACGATGCCCTGCTTCTGCCCGGCGGCGTGCAAAATCCAGACAAGTTGCGAATGATTCCCGAGGCGGTGGAGTTCGTGCAACATTTCGTAAAACAAGGCAAGCCGATCGCGGCCATCTGCCACGGCCCGTGGATGCTGGTCGAGACCGGCGCGGTTCGCGGACGAACCGTAACCTCGTGGCCTTCCTTGAAAACCGACATTCAAAATGCGGGCGGAAGCTGGATCGATGAGCCGGTAATCCTGAGCAATGGAGTTGTCACCAGCCGCAAGCCCGACGATATTCCTGCTTTCAATAAGAAGATGATTGAATTATTTTCCAAAGCATCGGCGGAGAGTGGCAAGAACGAGAGCAAGGCCGCTTAATGAATTTCGCGATTCTCGGCCGGCTGGCGGCAGTGCCGCTTGCCGGCATTTTCGCGCCCGCTTGGCGGCGATTTCGCGACCTTTAGTCAGCTCTCACTTCGGTACCAAGGTTACCTTCTGATGATGTCAAAGGTGGTGCAAACTCTGACGATGGGGAGGTCCGGAGACTCCCAACCTAGCACGCCCGCTGCTCCTTCGCGATTAACTTTCGCTTAGATGTATATCTAACTGATTATTATGACCTTAGCTATCAATCCGCGAACGCCCCTGGAATCTCAGCGCTTTCAGGTCGTGGTGATTGGAGGGGGCATCAATGGGGTCGCGGTCACGCGCGAGTGCGCTCGCGCCGGCAAGAAAACCTTGCTGATTGAGCAGAATGATTTCGCCTCCGGAGTCACTAGCCGTTCGACTCGAATCATTCACGGCGGATTGCGTTACCTAGAGCACGGCGAAATAGGGCTGGTGCGGGAATCGCTGCGCGAGCGAGAGAAGCTTTTGCGCGAGCGGTCTCACCTCGTGCATCCCGCTCGCTTCCTTCTTCTGATGAACGAGACCAGCCAGCGCAGCGCGCTGAAAGTTCGCACCGGATTGTGGCTCTACCAGCGTATGGCAGGAAAGAAGCCGACCACCGACGCGAGTGAAATGGAACTGAAGCAAGTCGAGCGTGCGCTCGATGCCGGGCGTCGCTGGTCGATCTTCAATTACGAAGATGCGCAGTGCGAGTTCCCAGAGCGACTGGTTGCCGAGTGGCTCACGGAGGCAATCGCGGCAGGCGCTGTTGTGCGGAACCACGCGGAGGTGCTTGCGGTTGACGTGGCGCACGGCCGCGTGCGCGGCGTGCTGGTGCGCGATCAAGTCTCTGGACGCGACGAGCGCATCGATGCCGGATGGGTCATTAACTGCACTGGACCCTGGGCTGATCGCGTGTGCCAGCGGTCATCGATTCGCACCTCGAAACCTTTGCTGGGCGGAGTACGCGGATCGCACATCGTGTTGCCGAGATTTTCCGGCTCTCCGAACACTGCTGTTTATGCCGAAGCCGCCGATGGCCGTCCGATTTTTGTGATTCCGTGGAACGATCAGATATTGGTCGGCACCACCGAAGTTGGCGATACAGGCGATCCCGGGAAGACTGCTCCGTCTGCGGATGAGATCGGTTACCTCGTGCGCGCGGTCGCCGAATTATTTCCCAAGGCAAAGATTACAGGGCAAAGCGTGAAGCACGCGTTCGCAGGAGTCCGGCCGCTTCCCTATTCGCCAAATAGCAAGCCCTCGGCGATAACTCGCAAACATATTCTTCACGATCACTCCGACGATGGCGCGGCGCACATGATTTCCGTGATCGGCGGCAAGCTCACCACCGCATCGGCGCTGGCGCGAGAATGTGCTCACAAGATTGGATTGAACGCCAGGGAGCCCAGTTCAGTTGCGGTCGGTCCGGGCCCCGCGCTCGATCCTCTGCTCGATGAAGCTGTGCTCGAAATTGCCCGCATCGGAGCCGTCAGCGAAGAGACCGCTCGCGGCATGTTGGAGTGGCACGGCAAGCGCGCCGCCGATATCGCCCGCATGGCCCTGGTAAGTGCGGAGCTGCGCGCGCCGATCTGTCCGCACACTTCTCACGTGATCGCCGAAGTGGTCGAGGCCTATCGCCGGGAATGCGCCGTAACTCTGGGAGACGTGCTGCTCCGCCGCGTGCCGGTGGCGCTTGGGCCGTGCTGGTCGGAGTCTTGCAGCCGCGAAGCCGCGCTGCGCATCAGCGCCGTTCTCGGATGGAACGAGCAGACGATGGGCGCGAATCTGGAATCGTTTGAGACGGAGCGGTCTGCGTTTCTCCGGCCGGTGGGACGCAGCGCTGCGGCGTTTGAAGCTGCGGCGGATTAGCAGGGTCTACGGAACTATTCGGAACACCTTGTTGCTGGTGAGAATGCCGCCTGGTGTGGTTACTGTAAGGAATCCGGTGGTCGCGCCGGCTGGCACAACCGTTGTAATTTCGGTTTCAGAAACAACAGTGAGTGTCGCGGGGGTGCCGTTGAATCCGACGGCGCTCGAGCCCGTCAGATTGTTTCCAAGGATAATGACGTGCGCCCCGACATTTCCGGAGTCAGCCTGTGTCTCGACGAACGGACCCAGGCCCACGGACACGCCGAAAATTGTTCCGTCGCTGTAGGCACCGCCAGTGTAGGCGGCCCCGTATATGTTTCCATCCGTGGCTTGGATGAGTCCCGCGTAGGGCACTCCGCCGTCTGAGCAGCTAGGCTGAGAGCAAAAGCTGTATTGCGTGGTCACCATTCCCTTTGCGTTGACTTTAAAAATGGTTCCACTTCCGTCGACACCCCCTTCTTGTGTCGTACCAAATAGATCCCCATTGGTGGCCTGTGTCAGAGGCGCGAGGGGAGACGCTCCGTCATCGCAGGAAGGTCGAGTGCAAAAGCTGTAGAGCGTAGTTAGATTTCCCGCCCTAGTGATTTCGAAGACCGTCCCGCGATTTTCATTGCTGGCACCGCCGGAGTACGTCGTCCCATAGAAATTCCCGTTGTTCGCCTGCATCAATGCGGCCGCGGGGTCCTCGCCGTCAGCGCAGTTCGGTTGGGAGCAAAAGCTATAAAGCGTGGTCAACTCGCCCCCAAAACTGATCCTGAAAACGGTCCCACCGTTCCCCCCAGTGCCACCGCCCTGGGTTGTTCCGTAGAGGTTCCCATCGGTGGCCTGCACCAACCCTGCGGCGGGGCCGGAACCATCCGCGCAGCCCGGCGCGGAGCAAAAGTTGTAAATCGTACTCAGGTCTCCACCCTTCGTAATTTTAAAGACTGTGCCGTAGTTATTGGCTCCGCCCTCGTAAGTTGTCCCATAAAAGTTTCCGTCAGTGGCTTGCATCAGCCCCGCGTAGCTGACGGAACCATCCGCGCAGCTGGGCTGGGAGCAAAAGCTGTAGAGCGGCTTCAGCTTGCCCCCCGGGGCGACCCGGAAGACCGTTCCGTAATTGTTGACGCCGCCATCCGACGTCGTTCCGTAGAAGCTGCCGTCATCGGCCTGAACCAGCCCTCCGTAGGAATAGTAGCCCTCAGACTTCTGGAAGCTGTGCAACTCGGTCAGCTGACCGTCCGCCGAAATTCTAAAAACTGTTCCTGTATCGTTGGCCCCGCCAAACATGGTCGTCCCGTAAAAGTTGCCGTCGAAGCCTTGGACGAGAGACGAATAGGGGCGATCGCCATCCGTCATGTCGAAACTTGCCAGAGTCGTGAAGGTGATTTGCGCCTGTGAAACAATCGCGTTCGCGGTGCAAGAGAGCAGGATGATACAGGCCCTTAACTTCGTCATCGAAGTCCTCCTGACGAGAGCAACATTCTTCTCCATGCAACAACGATCGTCAAGTTGCAGAATCTTGCAACTCTTCTCTTCCAAAATCGAGCTAGACGATTCCACCTGGTTAATTTTTCGATGCACGCGCCGCAAAGGTCGTGCTAATATTTCCCGCCAGTTCCCCCTTTGTGGTCTGTCGTCTCCCCCAGTCGGTTCGTTGTTAATAAGTCCCACTCCTCCGCCAGAGGAAGAACTAAGGAGCGTGTCAGAGTGAGCAAGCGCTTTCTATTGTTGATCGCCATGTGTTTCAGTTTGCCCTTGATATCGGGCATAGAGAACGCACATGCCCAGAACCTGAGCCAGATTCAGCATTGGGTTTTCATCATCAAGGAAAATCGCACTTTCGACACCTATTTCGGCACGTTTCCCGGCGCCAACGGCGCCACCAGCGCCACGATTTCGACCGGACAAGTTCTGCCGCTCAGCCACGCCCCGGATTACATGCCGCGCGACCTGCCGCATAGCTGGTCGAACGCCAACCAGAGCATCGACTATGGGCGGATGGACAAGTTCGATCTGCCGCCGGGAGCCAACGTAAACGGCGATTACCTGAGCCTGTCGCAACTGACGCAGCAGGACATTCCCAATTACTGGACCTACGCAACTTCGTTTGTACTGGCCGACAACGCTTTTAGTTCCATCCACAGCGACAGCATGCCAAACCATCTCTACACGGTTGCAGCACAATCGGGGGGAGTGATTTCCAATCCGAACTCCAATGCTGCCGTAGGATGCAACTCGGCGCCGGGAATCACGGTAACGATGCTGAACAGCCAGGGCTACACGGTCCCCGTGTATCCCTGCTTTGATTTTTCAACTCTGGCGAACAGCTTGACGAATGCAGGATTGAGTTGGAAGTACTACACCGTGCAAGCGGGACAAGCCGGCGCCGAATGGTCCATTCTGAGCACGATCAACAGCATTTACAACAGTTCCCTGTGGAACAACGTGGTATCGAATAACCAGTTCATCAACGACGCAACTACCGGAAATCTTCCCGCCGTGAGCTGGTTGACGCCTCCCGCGATCGAGAGCGAACATCCGAACGGAAGGAGCACCTGCTACGGCGAGAATTGGACGGTCAACATGATCAACGCGATCATGCAGGGGCCGGACTGGAACTCGACGGCGATTGTCTTGACCTGGGACGACTACGGAGGGTTCTACGATCATGTGTCTCCGCCGGTGCTTGATATTTTTGGATTGGGGGCGCGCGTTCCCATGATCATCATCTCGCCCTACGCCAGGGCGGGATACATTTCGCACACTACTTACGAGTTCTCGTCATTTCTGAAAACAGTAGAAGAGGACTTTGGGCTTCCTCCGCTAACCGATCGCGACGCGGACGCCAACGATCTGACCGATAGCTTCAACTTCGCGCAGACACCGATTTCGCCGCTGATTTTGACACAACGGACGTGTCCGGTAGTTTCGCCCACGCAGTTGACATTCCCCGCGCAAAAGGTTGGCACCACCAGCACTCCCTACGATGTGCAAATCAGCAACTGGGGCTCGAGCGCGATGACCGTCTCCAGCGTTGCCACCAGCGGACCATTTAGCCAGACCAATAGCTGCCCGGCGAAGATCGGCACGGACAAGGCTGGTTGCACGGTTAGCGTCACGTTCACACCAACTGCCACCGGACCTCAAACTGGAACGCTCACCGTGACCGACACAGGGCCAGGAAGCCCGCAAGTGATCGACCTTAACGGGACGGGGAGCCAAGTAACGCTGTCTCCGGCTCTTCTGCAATTTTCTGCGACGCTGGTGGGTGCAGGTGGATCGGCGACAACCCTGACTTCCATGCTGACGAATGCAAGCTCTAATGCACTGAACATATCGAGCATCGTGGCGAGCGGCGACTATACGCAGACCAACACCTGCGGGAGCAGCGTCGGCCCGGGGTCCAGTTGTGCGATTACCGTTTCGTTCTCACCTACATCCACCGGCGTTCGGTACGGCGCTGTCACTATCAATGACAGCGACGGGTCATCTCCTCAGGTCTTGAATGTAAGCGGAATCGGCAAGAGCTGGGTTATCGCACCTGGCAATCTGAGTTTCGGATCAATCGATATGGGGGCGACCAGTTCTCCGCAGACCATCACACTCACAAACAAAGGCACCGCGGCCCTGGGGATCACAGAGGTGCTCGTGCAGGATGGAGCGTACCACAACTATCCTGACTACTCTCAAACCAACACCTGCGGATCGAGCCTCGCCGTAGGAAAAAGCTGCAAATTCACGGTTACCTTTTCGCCGGCTGCGCCGGGAAGCCGGAAAGGATCGTTATTGATTTTCGATTCTGATCCTGCCACAAGCCCCATCAGCGAAAATTTGAACGGGACGGGCGTCGCCGAACCGGTGGTGTCATTGACGCCGACCAGCCTCAGTTTTCCCACTCAGCCGGTGGGAACTTCGAGTGCTTCGGAAAGCGTAACGCTAACGAATGTAGGAGCAGCGACGCTGACCATCAGTAGCATCACGGCCAGCGGAAATTTTTCGCAGACCAACAACTGCGGTTCCAGTGTGGCGGTCAACTCTTCGTGCACGATCAACGTGGTTTTCAGCCCCACCCAGACCGGCCAGCTGACCGGGACGCTCACGATCACGGACAACGCCGTCAGCAGCCCCCAGCAGGTCGGCCTCAGTGGAAACGGAGATTAAGATTGTAAGAAGCGCAATCTTAGTTCCCGGTGCTGTGAATTGGGAATAAGAAAGGGGTGTCTTTTTCACGACCCCTTTATCGAATGCATTGACAGCGTGCGTGCCAGCAGCTTGGGGTGATCGGAGATGATTCCATCCACGCCCCATTTCGCAAAGCGTTTCATCTCGGCGGGAAGTTTCACTGTCCATACGAATATCTTCTTGCCGGCGGCTTTCAGGTCGCCGGCGAGCTTCTTCTCAACCAACCTACGGTGCACGATCACGTACTCGATTGGAAGCTGGGGCCAGCGGTTGAACTGCTGCCGGGTTTCGCAAATCAGACCCAGCGGAATTCTTCCGTCGATCGAGTGCAGCGATTCGAGCACGCCGGGAAGAAACGAGCACACGACGTAACCGCGCGGCGGAGGAAAACTGCTTAGCAGATCGGCGGTGAGTTTCTCGAGACCTGCGACTTTCAACTCGATATCCAGAAAGGCACTACGATGATAGCGGGGAAAGCACCTCATCCAGCCTTGGAAGTCGCAGCTTCTCCGCCGAACTCCGCGCGACAGTTCGCCCGCGAATTTGCTCGTCGTGGCAAATCACGGCTTGGCCGTCCGCCGAGAGCCGAACATCAAATTCGAAACCGACGCAGCCTTGTGCGAGCGCGAGTTCGAACGACTCCAAAGAATTTTCGGGAATTGATTTTTCAGCGCGCGCGCCGCGGTGGCCGAGAAGCAGAGGAGGTGTTGGCATGGGTCAGTGGTCAGAGATCAGTGGCTGGTAATCCGTGAACTTTTCCTGACGCCTGATCACTGACCACTGTTCTAATCCAGATCGAAATCGCGGATCGGTTTTCCAGTGTCAGGAGTTTCCTTGGCTTTTTTCACGGCCTCCTGAAATTTTTTCTCCAGAAGTTCGGAGGCATGCTTCTGCGCCTCGACCGATTGCCGGAAAATCGACTCGCGGCGGCTATCCTGTTCCTTCATGGCGCGGGCGGCATCGTCCATGTCGTTGAACATTCTCGGCTTCACGGCGGCGGTATGCGCGATCACAGCGGAGGTCGCCGTGTCGACCTTCAGCAGTGCGCTGCAGCACGGGCAGGTAACTTCGAGGGTGGTGGAAGTCTTGGCCACTTTGCGAATCATACCGCAAAATGCCCTTCGGGTGGGCAAACCTCAGCGCTGCAGTTTGATGGGAAAGATGTGAAATACGCTCAACAATTCCCAACCCAGTAGAAAAACCGAGAGCAATACCACAAGGACTGCCATCATTTCTCCGAAGGTCAATCCGCGGCGGTTGGGTTCGAAGCGCCGGGCCGCCAGACTCAAGATATTCAAGGTCGCGAAGCCGAAGACGACCGCCCAGAGCAAGTTGTAGACATCGTTGCGCCGGCTGGAGACGCGCTGCAAAAGCACAAACGCTGCCGCCAGCACGCGAAATCCGTTCTGTGACGAGATCGCAGCTTGCATGGCGCGCGTAATGATCGATGTTGCTGGCCAATTCATTAGTGATGGTCGAACATGCCCTTCTCCAGCGCTCAGGAAATAGCTTATTTTCGCCCCAGTTAGGTGCATATTACCGTTTTTGGACAACTGGGTCACGGAGTCAGAAATCGGTGGAGCTTCTGTTGACACCGGGGGAGCTTGCGCGGTCGCTTCGCGACCCGTTCACTCGCTTCAAGCATTTCCTTTGTAAGATAAATGAATGTCAGAACGACCCGCGGTTTTCTTCGATGTCGGCAATACTCTTTTGTTCCCAAACCGGACCAGGATGCTGGCCCCAATTGCCAGAGAGCGTCATCCGACTCTGGAGCAGTGGCAGGCACTGGAACGCAGAACCAAAACGGAATTCGACCAAAGCATGCAAACCGGCCGTATCGATCACGGCTTCTGGTGGACCTTTCACACTTATCTGCTGCAGCAACTTGGGGAAGGCGCAGCGATTCGGGACTTGCTGGTCGAAAACACGCAGAACTCCGCTAATTGGGATCAGATCCTGCCCGGCACCCGCGATGCGTTGCGCCGCATCGGCAAGGATTTTCGCATTGCCGTGATCTCGAACGCCGATGGCCGAATCCAGCAGGTTCTCTCTCGTTGCGGCATCGCCGACTGTTTCGAGAGCATCACCGATTCCGGAATCGTTGGGGTAGAAAAACCTTGTCGCGAAATTTTTGAAGCCGCGTTGCGCGTAATGAATGCGCGCCCCGAAGAAAGCGTTTACGTCGGCGACGTGTATTCAGTCGATTACCAGGGAGCCCGCAACGCTGGAATAGATGCGGTTTTATTCGATGTCGCCGGCGCCTATCGCGATCGCGGGGTACCGCGCGTGGAATCGCTCACACAACTCGAGGGCTGGCTCCAACAGTGATCCGTGTCGTACAATCTTTTCATCATGTTCGATTCGGCGCGAATGGTGTTGTTCCTCACGGCGGCGGTACTGCTTGCCGTCGCGCCGGGCCCGGGCATGCTTTACGTGCTCGCGAGAAGCTTAGCCGGAGGAAAACGCGAAGGTGTGCTCTCGGCGCTCGGCACATTTCTCGGAGGCATGGTACATGTGCTCGCCGCCGCGCTGGGAGTTTCGATTATTCTCACGCGGTCGGCTATTGCCTTTGCCACCGTGAAATACGCGGGCGCAGCCTATCTCTGTTTTTTGGGCGTGAGAATGATTGTCGACGCACGGAAGGAAACGACGCTCACGCTAGAAGATGCGGGCGCCGCTTTAACTTTCGGCAGGAACCCGCTCTGGCAAGGCATCGCCACTGAAGTGTTAAATCCGAAAACTGCGCTCTTCTTTCTTTCGTTCATTCCGCAGTTTGTGAGCCGCCCGGCAGGGCATGTCTTTTTTCAATTCGTGCTGTTGGGAACTTTCTCAGTTGCGCTCAACACTTCGGCGGATCTCATCGTTATTCTGCTCGCTGGTCCATTGGGCAAGCTCATCCGCTCGTCTCCAGTCTTTAGGCGACGCCAGCGAACCATTACCGGCACAATCATGATCGGCTTAGGGACGTATCTGGCAGTGAGCGAGACTCACTAAGGCGCAGCTTGCGCCTACAACTCCAAAATCTGATGGTCGTGGCAGTCAGTATGCATCGTGTCGTAAATGGATTGCAGCAGTTCGGTTCCGTGGCGGGCAAGGAAATAGGCGCCGGCGACTTCCCGCTCCTGCAAGGCTCCGTTGGGATAGAGGGCCTGGCTAAGCGCTTGCGCATGTCTGGCAATGACTTCGTTGCGCCGCAGTTCTGCAGCCGACGCGAGTTGGCGAAGGCGATCCAGTTGGTAGTTCATTTTCGAACTCATGGTCTCGCTTGCACCTACTAGTGTAGAGTCTAGCTGCTCCAGCGACTTCCGAAGCTGCGCGAGCGAAGCCTCCACCGTGCGCTGAGCATTTTCAAACGCAGCATGCAGGCCTTCCGGCAAAGTGCGCAAACCAAGTTTCTGACGAAGAGCGGCGGGATCTTCGAAGACGTCAGAGGCCGTGATGCCATATTGCCGCAGCCAACGCTGAACTTTGGGTTCCACTATCGTCGCGGAGAACCTGGGAACAATCGGGGTCACGCGGCCCTTCAATGTTTCATAAACCGCGCCCACTTGGGCGAAATACGCGGCTTCCGCGGCACCTCCGGCGTACGCCACCGTGGGTAAAAGATAATCCTGCACCACCGGCCGCAAGAGCACGTTCGGACTGAAGTTCTCAGGCTTCGTCTGGATGCGATTGAGCAACTCGGCCTTCGAAAGCCTCTCCACATGGTCATCGGCGCCAACCACGAAGTCGTCGGAATGAGTCGATCCGTTTGCCTTACGCCGAATTGGCACTCGCGCTCCATCGCGCATCGTAAAAAGCAGAACCGACGATGGCGTCACTTTTACCTGCTGGTAATAACCTGCCTTTCCCAGCGCTTGGCCGCGAGCGAGCAGCGCGGCATCCAGTTCGTCGGCGCGTTCGACTGCCGACCGATAAAGTGGGTCCGCGATACGATGTAACTCGGGATCGGACGCATCTAGAACTACCACGCCCCAGGGGGCGAATAGCCGCGCAAAGAAGCTGGCGAAGGCGGTTCCCA